>NZ_FOUX01000001.1 GCF_900114995.1 Chitinophaga sp. YR627 | reverse complement strand
CTAACGATACGGATCCAGAAGGTAACAGTCTGACTACAAGTCTGGTAACCGCCCCAGTAAATGGAACAATAGTACTGAACGCCGACGGTAGCTTCTCGTATACACCAAATGTAAACTATAACGGTCTGGATAGTCTGGTATACCGCGTATGTGATAATGGTACGCCAAGTCTGTGTGATACCGCGATCCTGCGTATCACAGTAACTGCTGCTAATGACGCACCAATAGCAGTAGATGATCAGCTGACAGTGATAGAAGACCAGAGTGGCACCGGTAATGTATTGACCAATGACACTGATCCAGAAGGAGATGCATTGACAGCTTCACTAGTAACTGCTCCAATAAATGGAACAATCGTGCTGAACGCTGATGGTAGCTTCACATACACACCAAACGCTAACTACAGCGGCCTTGATAGTCTGGTTTACCAGGTGTGTGATAATGGTACGCCAAGCCTGTGTGATACCGCGATCTTGCGTATCACAGTAACTGCTGCTAATGACGCACCAATAGTTGTAGATGATCAGCTGACAGTTATAGAAGACCAAGCCGGCACCGGTAATGTATTGACTAACGATAGCGATCCGGAAGGAGATGCGTTGACCGCAAGTCTGGTAACTGCCCCCGTGAATGGAACGGTAGTGCTGAACGCTGACGGCAGCTTCACATATACACCGAATGCAAACTACAATGGTTTGGATAGCCTTGTTTACCAGGTATGTGATAATGGTGTACCAAGTCTTTGTGATACAGCTGTTGTAAGGTTTACTGTGAATGCGGTAAATGATGCACCGGTAGCGGTAGACGACAATGTAACTGTAACAGAGGATGTACCAGCGACTGGCAATGTTTTGACCAACGATACGGATGTAGAAGGTAATACGCTGACTGCAAGCTTGGTAACAGGCCCTGTGAACGGTACAATAGTACTGAATGCTGATGGTAGCTTCACTTATACACCAAATGTGAACTACAACGGCTTGGATAGCCTTGTTTATCAGGTATGTGATAACGGTGTGCCAAGCCTGTGTGACACAGCAGTAGTGAGATTTACTATTAATGTGGTTAACGATGCGCCAGTGGCCGCAGATGATCAGCTGACAGTAGTAGAAGATCAGACCGGTACCGGTAATGTGTTAACTAACGATACGGATCCAGAAGGTAACAGTCTGACTGCGAGTCTGGTAACCGCCCCAGTAAATGGAACAATCGTGTTGAACGCCGACGGTAGCTTCACATACACACCGAACGCGAACTACAGCGGTCTGGATAGTCTGGTTTACCAGGTATGTGATAATGGTACACCAAGTCTGTGTGACACAGCGATCCTGCGCATCACCGTAACAGCCGCTAATGACGCACCAATAGCAGTAGATGATCAACTGACAGTGATAGAAGACCAGACCGGCAAGGGTAATGTGTTGACCAATGACACGGATCCGGAAGGAGATGCATTAACAGCTTCACTAGTAACTGCTCCAATAAATGGAACAATCGTGCTGAACGCTGATGGTAGCTTCACATACACGCCAAACGCTAACTACAATGGTCTGGATAGCCTCATCTACCAAATCTGTGACAATGGTACACCAAGCCTCTGTGATACAGCGGTTATAAGATTCACTATTACCGCGGCTAACGATGCACCAGTGGCCGTAGATGATCAATTGACAGTGATAGAAGACCAGATCGGTACCGGTAATGTCCTGACTAACGATACCGATCCGGAAGGAGATGCGTTGACCGCAAGCCTGGTAACAGCCCCAGTAAATGGAACAATCGTGCTGAACGCCGACGGTAGCTTCACATACACACCAAACGCGAACTATAGCGGTCTGGATAGCCTGGTTTACCAGGTATGTGATAACGGCACACTAAGCCTGTGTGACACAGCGATCCTGCGCATCACCGTAACAGCTGCTAACGACGCACCAATAGCTGTAGATGATCAGCTGACAGTGACAGAAGACCAGAGCGGCACCGGTAATGTATTGACTAACGACACCGATCCGGAAGGAGATGCGTTGACCGCAAGCCTGGTAACCGCCCCAGTAAATGGAACAGTAGTCTTGAACGCTGACGGTAGCTTCACATACACACCGAATGCGAACTACAGCGGTCTAGATAGTCTTGTATATCAAGTATGTGATAATGGCACACCAAGTCTGTGCGACACAGCGATCCTTCGCATCACAGTAACGGCCGCTAATGACGCACCAATAGCTGTAGACGATCAGCTGACAGTTATAGAAGACCAGACTGGCACCGGTAATGTCTTGACTAATGACACCGATCCAGAAGGCGATGCGTTGACCGCTTCACTGGTAACCGCTCCAGTAAATGGAACAATAGTACTGAACGCAGACGGCAGCTTCACATACACACCAAACGCAAACTATAGTGGTCTGGATAGCGTAATCTACCGCGTATGTGATAACGGTATACCAAGCCTGTGTGACACAGCGATCTTACGCATTAATGTAACATCTGCTAATGACGCACCAGTAGCCGTAGATGATCAGCTGACAGTGATAGAAGACCAGACCGGCACCGGTAATGTCCTGACTAACGACACCGATCCGGAAGTAGACGCGCTGACTGCCAGCCTGGTAACGGCCCCAGTAAATGGAACAATAGTGCTGAACACCGATGGTAGCTTCACATACACAGCGAATGCGAACTACAGCGGTCTTGATAGTCTGGTTTACCAGGTATGTGACAATGGCACACCAAGTCTGTGTGACACCGCGATCTTACGCATCACCGTAACAGCTACTAACGACGCACCAATAGCTGCAGATGATCAGCTGACAGTGACAGAAGACCAGAGCGGCACCGGTAATGTATTGACCAATGATACCGATCCGGAAGGAGACGCTCTGACAGCCAGCCTGGTAACTGCTCCAGTAAATGGAACAATCGTGCTGAACGCCGACGGTAGCTTCACATACACACCAAATGCAAACTACAGTGGTCTGGATAGCGTAATCTACCGCGTATGTGACAACGGCACACCAAGCCTGTGTGACACAGCGATCCTGCGCATCACGGTAACTGCGGCTAACGACGCACCAATAGCTGTAGATGATCAGCTGACAGTGATAGAAGACCAGAGCGGCACCGGTAATGTCTTGACCAACGACAGTGACCCAGAAGGAGACGCATTGAGTGCAAGTGTGGTAACAGGTCCTGCTAATGGAACAATAGTGCTGAACGCCGACGGTAGCTTCACATACACACCAAACGCGAACTATAGCGGTCTGGATAGCGTAATCTACCGCGTATGTGATAACGGCACGCCAAGTCTGTGTGACACAGCGATCCTGCGTATCACCGTAACAGCTGCTAACGACGCACCGGTAGCCGTAGATGATCAGCTGACAGTCATAGAAGACCAGATCGGCACCGGTAATGTATTGACTAACGACACCGATCCGGAAGGAGATGCGTTGACCGCAAGCCTGGTAACCGCCCCTGTAAATGGAACAGTAGTCTTGAACGCCGACGGTAGCTTCACATACACACCGAATGCGAACTACAGCGGTCTAGATAGTCTTGTATATCAAGTATGTGATAATGGCACACCAAGTCTATGCGACACAGCGATCCTGCGCATCACAGTAACGGCCGCTAATGACGCACCAATAGCTGTAGACGATCAGCTGACAGTTATAGAAGACCAGACTGGCACCGGTAATGTCTTGACTAATGACACCGATCCAGAAGGCGATGCGTTGACCGCAAGCTTGGTAACAGCCCCTGTAAATGGAACAATCGTGCTGAACGCCGACGGCAGCTTCACATACACACCAAACGCAAACTACAGTGGTCTGGATAGCGTAATCTACCGCGTATGTGATAACGGTACGCCAAGTCTGTGTGACACTGCGATCTTACGCATCACTGTAACAGCCGCTAATGACGCACCAATAGCCGTAGATGATCAACTGACAGTGATAGAAGACCAGACCGGTACAGGTAACGTCCTGACCAACGACAGTGACCCAGAAGGAGACGCTCTGAGTGCAAGTGTAGTGACAGGTCCTGCTAATGGAACAATAGTGATGAACGCCGACGGTAGCTTCACATACGCACCAAATGCGAACTACAGCGGTTTGGATAGTCTGGTTTACCAGGTATGTGATAATGGTACACCAAGTCTGTGTGACACAGCGATTCTGCGCATCACAGTAACTGCCGCTAATGACGTGCCAGTAGCCGTAGACGACCAGCTGACAGTGATAGAAGATCAGACCGGCACAGGCAATGTCCTGAACAATGATACGGATCCAGAAGGAGATGCGTTAACCGCAAGCCTTGTAATCGCTCCAGTAAATGGAACAGTAGTATTGAACGCCGACGGTAGCTTCACCTACACGCCGAATGCGAACTATAGCGGCCTTGATAGTCTTGTATATCAAGTATGCGACAACGGCACACCAAGCCTGTGTGACACCGCGATCTTGCGCATCACAGTTACGGCTGCTAATGACGCACCAATAGCAGTAGACGATCAGCTGACATTGATAGAAGACCAGACCGGCACCGGTAATGTCCTGACTAACGACACAGATCCAGAAGGCAACAGCCTGACTGCAAGTCTGGTGACCGCTCCAGTAAATGGTACAGTGGTGCTGAATGCTGACGGCAGCTTCACATACACACCAAATGCGAATTACAGCGGCCTTGATAGTCTTGTATATCAAGTATGTGACAATGGCACACCAAGTCTGTGTGATACGGCCATCCTGCGCATCACAGTAACAGCTGCTAATGACGTACCAGCAGCTATAGATGATCAGTTGACATTGATAGAAGACCAGACCGGCAGTGGTAATGTATTGACCAACGACACCGATCCGGAAGGAGATGCGTTGACAGCTTCACTGGTAACTGCTCCGGTGAATGGTACTGTAGTCCTGAACGCTGACGGTAGCTTCACATACACACCAAACACGAACTACAGCGGTCTGGATAGTCTGGTTTACCAGGTATGTGATAATGGTACACCAAGTCTGTGTGACACAGCGATTCTGCGCATCACAGTAACTGCCGCTAATGACGTGCCAGTAGCGGTAGACGACCAGCTGACAGTGATAGAAGATCAGACCGGCACAGGCAATGTCCTGACCAATGATACGGATCCAGAAGGAGATGCGTTAACCGCAAGCCTTGTAATCGCTCCAGTAAATGGAACAGTGGTATTGAATGCCGATGGTAGCTTCACCTACACGCCGAATGCGAACTATAGCGGCCTTGATAGTCTTGTATATCAAGTATGCGACAACGACACACCAAGCCTGTGTGACACCGCGATCTTGCGCATCACAGTTACGGCTGCTAATGACGCACCAATAGCAGTAGACGATCAGCTGACATTGATAGAAGACCAAGCCGGCACCGGTAATGTATTGACCAATGACACTGATCCGGAAGGAGATGCATTGACAGCTTCACTAGTAACTGCTCCAGTAAATGGAACAATAGTGCTGAACGCCGACGGTAGCTTCACATACACTCCAAACGCTAACTACAATGGTCCGGATAGCCTCATCTACCAAATCTGTGACAATGGTACACCAAGCCTCTGTGATAAAGCGGTTGTAAGATTCACTATTACCGCGGCTAACGATGCACCAGTAGCCGTAGATGATCAATTGACGGTAATAGAAGACCAGACCGGTACCGGTAATGTATTGACCAACGACAGCGATCCAGAAGGAGATGCGTTGACCGCAAGCCTGGTAATAGCTCCAGTAAATGGTACAGTGGTATTGAACGCTGACGGCAGCTTCACCTACACACCAAATGCGAACTACAACGGCCTTGATAGTCTTGTATATCAAGTATGTGACAACGGCACGCCAAGCCTGTGTGATACCGCGATCCTGAGAATCAATGTAACAGCGGCTAATGACGCACCAATAGCTGTAGATGATCAGCTGACAGTGATAGAAGACCAAACTGGCACCGGTAATGTATTGACCAATGACAGCGATCCGGAAGGAGACGCTCTTACTGCAAGCCTGGTAACAGCCCCAGTAAATGGAACAATCGTGCTTAACGCCGACGGTAGCTTCACATACACACCGAATGCGAACTACAGCGGTCTTGATAGTCTGGTATACCGCGTATGTGATAATGGTACGCCAAGCCTGTGTGATACCGCGATCCTGCGCATCACAGTAACTGCCGCTAATGACGCACCAGTAGCCGTAGATGATCAATTGACAGTGATAGAAGACCAGACCGGTACCGGTAATGTGTTAACTAACGATACGGATCCAGAAGGTAACAGTCTGACTGCAAGTCTGGTAACCGCCCCAGTAAATGGAACAATAGTACTGAACGCCGACGGTAGCTTCACATACACACCAAACGCGAACTATAGCGGTCTTGATAGCCTGGTTTACCAGGTATGTGATAACGGCACACCAAGCCTGTGTGACACCGCGATCCTGCGCATCACCGTAACAGCTGCTAACGACGCACCAATAGCTGTAGATGATCAGCTGACAGTGACAGAAGACCAGAGCGGCACCGGTAATGTATTGACTAACGACACCGATCCGGAAGGAGATGCGTTGACCGCAAGCCTGGTAACCGCCCCAGTAAATGGAACAATAGTGTTGAACGCCGACGGTAGCTTCACATACACACCAAACGCGAACTATAGCGGTCTGGATAGTGTAATCTACCGCGTATGTGACGACGGCACGCCAAGTCTGTGTGACACCGCCATCCTGCGCATCACCGTAACAGCCGCTAATGATGCACCAATAGCCGTAGACGATCAACTGACAGTAATAGAAGATCAGACCGGCACAGGCAATGTCCTGACCAATGACACGGATCCAGAAGGAGATGCGTTAACCGCAAGCTTGGTAACAGCCCCTATAAATGGTACAGTTGTCCTCAATGCCGACGGTAGCTTCACATACACACCAAATGCGAACTACAGCGGTCTTGATAGTCTGGTTTACCAGGTATGTGACAATGGCACACCAAGTCTATGTGACACAGCGATTCTGAGAATCAATGTAACACCAGCTAATGACGCACCAGTAGCCGTAGATGATCAGCTGACATTGATAGAAGACCAGACCGGCACCGGCAATGTATTGACCAATGACACCGATCCGGAAGGAGACGCTCTGACTGCAAGCCTTGTAACCGCCCCAGTAAATGGTACAGTGGTATTGAATGCTGACGGTAGTTTCACGTACACACCAAACACGAACTACAGCGGTCTGGATAGCCTGGTATATAGCGTATGTGATAATGGCACACCAAGCCTGTGTGACACAGCAATCCTGCGCATCACCGTAACGGCCGCTAATGACGCACCAATAGCTGTAGATGATCAGCTGACAGTGATAGAAGACCAGAGCGGCGCCGGTAATGTATTGACCAACGACAGTGACCCAGAAGGAGACGCATTGAGTGCAAGTGTGGTAACAGGTCCTGCTAATGGAACAATCGTGCTAAACACCGACGGTAGCTTCACATACACACCGAATGCGAACTATAGCGGTCTGGATAGTGTAATCTACCGCGTATGTGATAACGGCATACCAAGCCTGTGTGACACAGCAGTAGTGAGATTTACTATTACCGCGGCTAATGACGCACCAATAGCCGTAGATGATCAGCTGACAGTGATAGAAGACCAGAGCGGCACCGGTAATGTCCTGACTAACGACACCGATCCGGAAGGAGATGCATTGACAGCTTCACTAGTAACTGCTCCAACAAATGGAACAATCGTGCTGAACGCCGACGGTAGCTTCACTTATACACCAAACGCGAACTATAGCGGTCTGGATAGCGTAATCTACCGCGTATGTGATAACGGTGTGCCAAGTCTGTGTGACACAGCGATCCTGCGCATCACGGTAACTGCGGCTAACGACGCACCAATAGCTGTAGATGATCAGCTGACAGTGATAGAAGACCAGAGCGGCACCGGTAATGTATTGACCAATGATACCGATCCGGAAGGAGACGCTCTGACAGCCAGCCTGGTAACTGCTCCAGTAAATGGAACAATCGTGCTGAACGCCGACGGTAGCTTCACATACACACCAAATGCAAACTACAGTGGTCTGGATAGCGTAATCTACCGCGTATGTGACAACGGCACACCAAGCCTGTGTGACACAGCGATCCTGCGCATCACGGTAACTGCGGCTAACGACGCACCAATAGCTGTAGAAGATCAACTGACAGTAATAGAAGACCAGACCGGCACCGGTAATGTATTGACTAACGACAGTGATCCAGAAGGAGACGCTCTGAGTGCAAGTGTAGTCACAGGTCCTGCTAATGGAACAATAGTGCTGAACGCAGATGGCAGCTTCACCTACACACCAAACGCTAACTATAGCGGTCTGGATAGTCTGGTTTACCAGGTATGTGATAATGGTACACCAAGTCTGTGTGACACAGCGATCCTGCGGATCATAGTAACGGCCACTAACGACGCACCAATAGCCGTAGATGATCAGCTGACAGTCATAGAAGACCAGACCGGCACCGGTAATGTCCTGACGAACGACAGCGATCCGGAAGGAGACGCTCTTACTGCCAGCCTGGTAACAGCCCCAGTAAATGGAACAATCGTGCTGAACGCCGACGGTAGCTTCACATACACACCAAACGCTAACTACAATGGTCTGGATAGCCTCATCTACCAAATCTGTGACAATGGTACACCAAGCCTCTGTGATACAGCGGTTGTAAGATTCACTATTACCGCGGCTAACGATGCACCAGTAGCAGTAGATGATCAATTGACAGTGATAGAAGACCAGACCGGCACCGGCAATGTCCTGACCAACGACAGTGACCCGGATGGTGACGCCCTGACTGCAAGCCTGGTAACAGGTCCTGTAAACGGCTCAGTCGTACTGAACGCCGACGGTAGCTTCACATACACACCAAATGTGAACTACAACGGACTGGATAGCCTGGTATACCGTATCTGTGACGATGGCACTCCAGGTCTGTGTGACACAGCGATCCTGCGCATCACCGTTACTCCGGTAAACGATGCACCAATAGCTGTAGATGATCAACTGACAGTGATAGAAGACCAGAGCGGCACCGGTAATGTATTGACAAACGACAGCGATCCGGAAGGAGACGCTCTTACTGCTAGCCTGGTAACTGCACCAGTAAATGGAACAATCGTGCTGAACGCCGACGGCAGCTTCACATACACACCAAATGCAAACTACAGTGGTCTGGATAGCGTAATCTACCGCGTATGTGACAACGGTACACCAGGCCTGTGTGACACAGCGATCCTGAGAATCACCGTAACGCCTGTCAACGATAAACCAATAGCGGTAGATGATGCTGTAGATCTGTTGGAAGATGAACCTGCTACGGGTAATGTCATGATAAACGATAGCGATCCTGATGGTGATCCGCTGACCGCAAGTCTGATAACCGCACCAGTAAATGGTACAGTTGTCCTCAATGCAGACGGTAGCTTTACCTACACGCCAAACGCAAACTTTAATGGCGCCGATAGTATGATCTACAGGATCTGTGATAATGGTACACCTGCACTGTGTGATACGGCTATTGTGAGATTCAATATCATCGCTGTAAATGATGCACCTGTCGCTGTAAATGATGTCATCACAGTAACAGAAGATCAGCCACAAACCGGCAATGTACTGACCAACGACAGCGATCCGGAAAATGCTGATCTGAGTGCAGGTGTGGTGACAGGTCCTGCCCATGGTACGATTGTCCTCAACGCTGATGGTAGCTTCACATATACGCCGAATGCAAACTACAATGGCATGGATACCGTGACCTACAGCGTATGTGACAATGGCACACCAGGTCTCTGTGACACAGCGCTGATTATTATCACGGTTGTACCTGGATACGATGCGCCAATAGCGGAAGCTGATTACCTGACAGTAGTAGAAGATACGCCGACAGATGGTAATGCTCTGGCGAATGACTACGATCCTGATGGTGATAAACTGACTGCAACACTGGTTACACCACCGGTAAATGGTACAGTTGTATTCAATGCAGACGGTACATTCACTTACACGCCAAATCCGGATTACGAAGGTCTCGATAGTATGGTATACAGGATCTGTGATACGGACAACCTCTGTGATACCGCCATTATCAGGATCACCGTGATACCTGGTAATGAAGCACCGATCGCAACGGACGATGCAGTAACCATTAACGAAGATGAGGTAGCAACAGGTAATGTCCTGACAAATGATACCGATCCTGAAGGTGGCGCCCTGACAGCAAGTGTTGTAACAGGTCCGGTAAATGGTACGATCGTCCTTAACGCAGATGGTACATTCTCTTACACGCCAAATACGAACTATAATGGCGCAGACAGTGTGATCTATCAGGTATGTGATAATGGTAATCCATCACGTTGTGACACCGCTGTCCTGAAAATTACCATCATACCTCAGAATGATCCGCCGGTAGCGAACCTGGAAATCATCCGCGTAGAGATCAATACACCGGTTGCTGGTAGCGTGAAACCAGTGATCAGTGATCCGGATGGTGATCCGATGACAGTCAGCCTGATCAAAGCCACCACTCATGGTGTGATCACCCTGAACGCCGACGGTAGCTTCGAATACTCACCAAACACAGACTTCTCCGGAACAGACAGCCTGATCTACAGAGTTTGTGATAATGGTACGCCAAGTCTCTGTGACACCGGTATCGTGATCTTCAATGTGTCCGGTCCGAATGACAGACCAGTGATCGGTATAGCGAAAGCTGCAGCTGAACCTGTACTGGAAATCAATGGTAACTATACAGTGACCTACACATTCGTAGTGACGAACCTGGGTAACGAAGTATTGAACAGTGTACAGGTAGAAGATAACCTGCAGAATACATTCCCATCACCGCATACATTCACAATCTCCGGTGGTGTTGTAACTACAGGTGGTCTGAGACCAAACAACCAATACAATGGTAGCACCATCAGCACATTGCTCGGTGATGGTAGCACCCTGGCAATAGGCGCAAGCGATACGATCAGATTCAGCGTGAACGTAAATGCACATAAACAGTTCGGCACATTCAACAACAGCGCAACGGCAAGTGGAACATCCGCATCAACCAATACAGCGGTGACAGATGTATCGACCAACGGTCTCAATGCAGATCCTGACGGTAACGCTGATCCTTCTGAAAATGAAGCAACACCGGTAACGCTGAATCCAACTAAGATCCGCATACCACAAGGCTTCTCTCCAAATGGCGATGGTAAGAACGACAGGTTTGTGATCGGTAACGCTGGCAATGACAGGATCAGTCTCGAAGTATACAACCGTTGGGGTAATGTGGTCTACAGGAACGCAAACTATAACAACGAGTGGGATGGCCGATGCAACCTCGGTCTGCACTTCGGAGAGAATATACCGGATGGCACTTATTACATCATTGTAATTGTGAATGATTCCGAGCGGTTTGTTAATTATATCACAGTAATACGTTAATTATGAAACAAGTTCTTGCCGTAATAACGTGTCTCATCCTGGGCCTTGCTGATGTCAGGGCCCAACAGGATGCGATGTACTCCCAGTATATGTTCAACATGATGGGGGTCAACCCGGCCTATGCCGGTAGTCGTGGCGTATTAAGTGCTACAGCGCTCTACCGTCGTCAGTGGGTAGGAATTGACGGTGCACCGGAAACTTCCACGTTTGCCTTTGATATGGCTACCCGCGATAACAAGGTCGGTTTAGGTATCCAGGCCTTTAATGACAAAATAGGGATCATGCGTACCACCGGCTTCTATGCCACCTACGCATACCGTATCCGTTTTGAAAATGAAGGCTCCCTGGCCATCGGTCTGCAGGGTGGGCTTAGTAATTTTAAAGCTGATCTGACCAAAGTAGATCTCATCGATGAAGATGATCAGGCCTTCGTGCAGAACATCAATGTCTTACTGCCTTGTTTTGGCGCCGGTATCTATTATAACACGGACAGGTTCTATGCGGGGTTCTCGATTCCCAACCTGGTGAAAAGCTATCTGCGCAAGGATGCCGTTTACTACCGCGCAGATGTGGTGGCCAAGAAGTATATGCACTTCTTTTTCATCGCCGGATATGTGTTTGATCTCAATGAAGACCTCAAACTGAAACCTTCCACACTGGTAAAGGCAGTACGGGGCGCCCCTGTACAGGTGGATATCAATGCAAACCTCTGGATCAGAGATGTGATCTCTGTTGGCGCCTCATATCGCACAGGTGATGCGATCTGCGGGCTGGCAGAAGTACAGATAAATGACCAGTTCAGACTGGGTTATGCATACGATCATACCGTCTCCAAACTGGTAAAGTACAACCAGGGTACACACGAGATCATGTTACGTTATGAATTCGGATGGGAAAAAGGCCGCGTACTTTCTCCCCGCTATTTTTAAAAAACAACAGAATGAGATATATGCGTTTGCTGACAGTTTTGTTTCTCAGCTTGATATTTTCCAAAGGATATGCCCAGTTGAAAAGTGCTGAACGGGCCTATGACGGTATGCGTTACACAGAAGCAATCGGATATTATCAGGAAAGTATGAAGAGAGATTCACTGTCAGCAGCGTCTATTGCTAAACTGGCAGACAGTTATGATAAGACGCAACAATACACCAAAGCACTATTCTGGTATGATAAACTGCTGAGCAGTCACGTTACTGATACAGCCTACCGTTACCGCTATGGTCAGTTACTGGCAATGGATGGTCAGTATAAGGCAGCTGCTACCCAGTTCAAATGGGTGAATAGCGTCAAACCTGACCCTCAGCTGGAAAGTACAGTCGGTCTGTATGAAGGGGGACTAAACGCTTTGCTGGCCGATTCTGTCAACTGGCAGACGGCCCTCCTCAACATCAATAGTGGTTATGCGGATTTTTGTCCGGTAACCTACGGCGCCGGTCTGGTATTCGTATCTGACAGACCCCGTAATAAGGTCTTCCGGGAAACCAATGCCTGGACAGGCGGCGACTTTCTTACCTTATACCGTGTTGTAGATACCGCCAGGGTGAAAGATGCTGGTCTGCGGACCAAAGAACTCGAACAGGTGCTCAGTTACGCCTCCAAAGATCTCCGGAATGTAGACAGCCGTACAGAAAGCAGCTGGGATAGTAAAAAAGTATCTGCTAATCCGCAAGCCACCTTCGTTGCTGTCCCTAACCAGTTGTCAAGAGAAATGATCGCTCCCTTTAATACAAAACTGAATAAACGTTACCATGAAGGACCGGTAAGTTTCAGCCGTAACTGGGACAGTATCATCGTGACCTATAATGAACCTTCAAAAGGGAAGGGGGATGTGTCCAGATTACGTCTGCAGACCTACGTCATGCGTTACGGAGACTGGATACCACAGCCCGCATTTCCCCATAATAATAAAGACTATAACGTCGGACAACCCGCCCTGCATCCCAACGGAGATGTACTTTTCTTCACTTCGGATATGCCCGGTGGCGCCGGAGGTAAGGATATCTATTACTGCCGTAAATCGGGTAACAGCTGGGGACCGCCCATCAATGCCGGCCCATTGGTCAATACCAGTGGCAATGAGATGTTTCCTTACATAGACCCGGCAGGACGTCTCTATTTCTCGTCTGATAAATGGCCGGGATTGGGTGGACTGGATATCTTCAGCGTCAACCTGGATTCTGCATATAAGCCCTTGTCTGCCCCCAGGAACGAAGGAGCGCCCTTTAACAGCACTAAAAACGATTTTGGGGTACTGATAGAGGCAAATGGGAATAAGGGCTATTTTAGCTCTGATAGGCGGGGAAATGACGATATCTATATTTTCTGGAGGATTTACCCCGCTATGGGAAGGCAATAATGCTATTGACCCGTAAATCTGTGCCATAGGTCAAAGAAAATTGAACGCCTCTCCCGGCAGGGATACTTTAGCATAAAAATCCCCTGCTATGCAAACAATCGCTTCCTCCAGACAGGCATATCTCGACTGGCTACGTATTCTGGCCATCTTTGGCGTACTTATCTTCCATTCCTCCATGCCTTTTGGGGCGGAACTGGACTGGCATATCCGTAATAAAGAAACCAGCAATCTCTTCCTGGAGCTGGTCCACTTTATGCATCTTTTCCGCATGCCCCTGTTGTTTTTCATTTCCGGCACGGTCAGCTACTTCATGTTGCAGAACAGATCGGGTGGGGGCTTTGTCGCACTGCGCACCAGGAGACTGCTGATTCCTGTTTTACTGGCCATATTGGTTATTGTGCCACCACAGGTCTACCTGGAAAGAGTGACACAGGGTTATACCGGCAACTTCTGGCAGTTTTATGGCGAAATGTTCACTTCTGGCGCTTATCCCAAAGGAAACCTTAGCTGGCATCACCTCTGGTTTGTCGTTTACCTGCTGATTTATGATATTATCTGCGCCCCGCTGTTCGTCTGGATGGTCTCTCCCAGAGCACAGGGCTTCCGCGACCGGCTGTTATGGCTGGCTAAAGGCAAACGTGTCTATCTGCTCGCCTTACCTGGTATGATCATATATGCCGCATTAACCCTGCAATTCCCTGCAACAAACGACCTGGTGCATGACTGGTGTTATTTCTTCTACTGGCTCTGCTTCTTAATACCAGGGTTTATCTGCATAACGCAACCTGCTTTGATGGATAGTCTGGAGCGAAACAGACGCTTCGCTTTCCTGATGGCTTTCCTTTCTATTGTGACAATCAATTATTTCCGCTGGAATGATATCGAGCCCTGGAACGTTCTCAGTAACTGGAAACAGGACCCGCGTACTTATGCGTTCCTGGCGCTGAGGGCACTCTGTGGATGGGCATGGGTATTCGCGCTGGTTGGTTATGGCAAAAAATACCTGAATAAACCGCATGCATCCCTGAACTATATTAATCAGGCTGTCTATCCTTTTTATATATTGCATCAGACAATCATCGTCATACTGGCATTTTATGTAGTAAAGACAACAGATACCATCGGTGCGAAGTATATATTCATCGTGATTACGACTTTTATATCGTCTATGAGCATTTATCATCTGTTGATCCGCCCATATAATATCACCCGTTTTCTGTTTGGTATGAAACCCGCCAGAAAGAAAACAAAACAAAAGGAAGAGCCGGTGATGCAGGATGAGCAGGTATTATTATCAGCCTCTTAATATCTCAACCGAAATAAACTGATGAATACTTTCCGTAAATATATTTTTCCCGGCCTTTATGGCCTGACCACCTATCTCAGTATCCGGCTATTGCTGGATACTGTGACAGGGATGAAGTTCTGGGAACGTCCGTTTTACTTGAACGGATGGGAATTCTCACTTTCTTTCCTGTCAGGGTATCTGTTACTCGCCATACATCACAGACTGTACAGGTATTTTGATGAACATTGGAGTAATGAAGACAATTACCGAAAGCGAATGCTGAAGGAACTGGCGATCGTTTCACTGGCAACACTCATATTCCAGAATGTTACATTAATGCCCTGGGCGGCGCTGACAGATGATGGCTTGCAATGGTATGACGTGGCTGATATCAATCTGATACCGCTGCTTTACTCCCTGATCTACTATGGTGTAAGCAGGACCAACTATTTCCTGCAGGCGTATGTCAGTAATAAGGTCAAACTACAGGAAGTCATGAATGATCAGCTACAGGCCGAGCTTAAATTCCTCAAGTCACAACTGCATCCGCATTTTATTTTCAATGCACTGAATACGATCTATTTCCAGATGGATGAAGATGTAAGCGCCGCTAAGAAGAGTGTTGAGCAGTTTTCCGAACTGCTGCGTTATCAGTTGTATGATCAGCAGCAGACCGTTTCCATCCGTCATGAAATACAATACCTGCATAGTTTTATCAATCTGCAGAAAGTGAGAGCTTCAGACAAACTGGTGCTAAATGTACAGTTTGATCCGGAGTTATATGACCAGGAGGTGTACCCACTGTTGCTGTTTCCGCTGGTGGAAAATGCCTTCAAATACGTAGGAGGGGAGTACTGGATCAATATCACCGCTACGCTGGATAAAAATACCATCCACTTTATTGTGGAGAATGCCATACCGAAAATAACAATGACCTCCCGCGCCGGTGGGATCGGATTGGAGAATCTGAAAAGACGTTTACAGCTGTTGTATCCAGGGAAACATACCTTTGATATCAGCAAAACGGAACGTACATTTAAAGCTGCATTGTCCATACAACCGGAACCGGTTGCTTATCAAACTGTAACAACGGAAGAAGATGAAGATCAGATGCGTCATCACAGATGATGAGCCCTATGCAAGAAAAGGATTACAAGGCTATATCAGTCAGATAGATTTCCTGGAATTAGTAGCGGTATGCGAAAGCGCCGTCGAACTCAACACCTTCCTAAAGAAGGAACAGGTTGATCTCTTATTCCTGGATATAGAAATGCCTTATCTGTCCGGAATAGACTTATTGAAAACGCTGGCTCATCCACCGAAAGTAATATTCACCACCGCATATGAGAAGTATGCGATGCAGGGATATGAACTGGAAGTACTGGATTATTTACTAAAACCCATTTCGCTGGACCGCTTCCTGCGGGCAGCCAATAAAGCCTTTGATTATTTTAATCTACAGGAACAGGTAAAACCCAGGGAAGACTACTTTTTTATTAAAGTAGACAGCAAGCTGGAAAGGGTCCTGGTAGAAGAGATCCTGTTCGCCGAAGGCATGGAAAATTATATTACCATCCATACGAAGCAGAAGAAGATGATCACACACCTCACGCTGAAAATGCTCCAGGAACATCTGCCGGCAGATAAGTTTATACAGCCGCATAAATCCTACATAGCGGCTATTGACAAAATAGACGCTATAGAAGGGAATGTATTGCTGCTGGGCGGATATCAGGTGCCTGTGTCCCGTTATCAGAAGGAAGAGATCATGGAAAGGATACTGCAGAACAGGATCCTTAAAAGATGATCAGTAACCTACGGCAGCATCTGCATTGATAATACCCCATCCGAATTTACTGCTTCTGCTATTGGCAAATCCGGAGGCTCTCGCCATTCTGGCGATAATGCTATCCCTCGGATAAGCAGGATATTTACTCCATACCAGCGCCGCTATAGCTGCACAGCCGGCAGTAGCTACGGATGAACCGCCAACAGTGGAAGGCGCATCTCCGCTCATCGCAATACTAAGCGGATTCCTGCCGGATGATTTTTGCATTACGATGGCAAAGTCTACTTTGCTGCCGGTATGACAATTATCGCACCTGTCTTTCAGGTTGTCTTTCATACCGGTGACTGCCACTACCTGTGGCTGATTGGCCGGGAAGATAACGCCTACAAAACCGGCAAAGAAAGAAGTAGACGTACCAGCCGCACAGAATAGCAGTTTCTGTTTACTATATGCATATGACAGGGCATCTTTTATCTGCCCGGAACTGAACAGCGTGCCCATGCTCATACTGATGATCTTTACTGCAGGATCATCTGCTCCCTGCACATAGGCATTCGTAACACCGTTAATGGCCGCCGTAGACAACAGTACCACGTTTTCTGCTGCATGTACAATGGCCAGGTCACAGTTGTACGCTATGCCCGCAGTATTGCCGTCCGTGCCTCTTGGACCTGCCAGTACGCCCGCCATACTGGTGCCATGTCCGCAGGGATCATCGGGACTACTGTTGTAAGTGCCTAGTTTCTGAATAGTTCGCCCGGTAGAGAGTCCCTGATTGAAGGCGCTGCCGAGATTTTCCTGCTGCGGACTAACACCTGTATCAATGATCATCACCTTGACGTGCTGTCCGGTTGAGCGCTGCCATGCCTGCTCTATACGATGGTAAACATAATTCCAGGACAGCTTTGCTGCAGGAGAAATGACGGTATAATCCGTACCGGCGACAAGGTCCGTTTTAGCATTATTATAGCCACATCCCGATGCCAGAATATCAGAGGATACTGCTGCATCTTTTGGATTGACATCCCGCATATAATTACCGTATCCGACTGGTTCCGCATAGCGGATTCTGGCAGATGAACGCAGGGCTTTCACCGTGGCATAACTGCTGACATGCAGTTGCAAAAAATGTAATTTATTACTGGTAGCTGTCCGTACAGGCTGTAGTGAAACCGCCTGCTGGCCTGTCAGCTGTAATACTTCTTCAGCGTTACTATTTGTTGTATAACCTACCGATAGGATACTATCCCCATGCAATAATGCACTCCATACCATAGTGTCACTCGCCATTTTCCAGTCAAAATAACCATAGGTTGCTAATTGCTGATGCACAAACGCATTGATAGCTGATTTTGGAATGACCTCCTCCGGGTCTTCTTGTGTAGGGAGCACAGTATAAGAAGTGTCAGTTTTTCGGCAAGACGTAAAAAGCACGAACGCTACGCTCACCATCATAAAATAAAGGGCCTTCATATGTTCGGTTTTTTTAGTGGTTAACAATCCTGACTCTTTAACGTGGTTACTATAATTTACGACTTTTTATTGAGGTCTGCAAATCATTTACGGACTGTTTTTGGTGTTGTTGTATTACCAATTCAGTTATTCGAACTACAACGCTATTACACCGTCACTATAGCGATATCTCTTCGCTCCCGAACGGATGGATATCGGCTTAATAACGGTGTAGTTTCGTTCTGATAGGAAGAAATAAACCCCATTAAACTGGTAATTAGTCAGTTAAGCGCATTTTGAACGGAAGGGCGTTTTAACGCGCTCATTATCAATATGTCAACAGGGGTGATTTTGATTTTTTATGTCCCTTCGATTCCTGATGGTGTTTATGCATCAGCTCAACAAATGATGTAACAAAGGAATTTGGTTTTATAAATAAAAACTCTACATTTGCAACAATGATGCATTTATAAGGATAGTAAAATCACTACTATTTAGCTACTGCCGGATGTCTTCTTCCGGTGAGGAACTTTATTTTAATAACTATACATATGACAATGAACAGATTGCCTGTTACGGTGCTGAGTGGCTTTCTCGGCGCTGGTAAGACTACTTTGCTGAATCACGTCCTGCATAATAAACAGGGAATGAAAGTGGCCGTCATCGTCAACGACATGAGCGAAGTAAATGTAGATGCCCAACTCGTAAGAAATGAGCAGACATTACATAGAACGGAAGAAAAACTGGTGGAGATGAGTAACGGCTGTATCTGTTGTACGTTGCGCGAAGACCTGCTGATAGAAGTAGAAAGACTGGCGAAAGAAGGCCGCTTTGATTATCTTCTTATCGAAAGCTCCGGTATCAGCGAACCATTACCTGTCGCCCAGACATTTACCTACCAGGACGAAGCAACCGGTACTGATCTGAGTAAGTTATCCACGCTGGACACATTGGTAACAGTGGTCGATGCCTTTAATTTCATTCGTGACTTCAGCAGTATTGAAACATTGCAGGACCGCCAGATCACCGATATGGAAGGAGATTACAGGACCATTGTTAATCTGCTCACTGACCAGATTGAGTTCGCCAATGTGATCATCCTGAACAAAACAGATCTTGTCACTCCCGAAGAATTGGGAATGCTGCAGGCGGTGATCAGAAAAATGAATGCAGGTGCGCGTATTGTCACTTCCTCATTTGGAAAGGTAGATCTTCATTGTATCCTGAATACCGGCCTGTTTGATTTTGAAGAAACCAGTCAGCAGGCAGGCTGGATAGAAGAATTAAACAGATCCGTTCATACACCGGAGACAGAAGAATACGGCATCAGCAGTTTTGTATATCGCAGTCGCCGGCCCTTCCATCCGGAACGCTTCTGGACTTACCTGAACCAGGAATGGCATTCCAATATCATTCGCAGCAAAGGGCTATTCTGGCTGGCCTCCCGAAAAGATGATGCCCTGAACTGGAGTCAGGCAGGTGGAAGTCTGCGGGCAGAACGTGCCGGCGTATGGTGGGATAGTATGCCCTATAAAGACAGGATCCGCTATGTTTCTTTCCTCGACAACCAGCAGGAAATTGAAAAAAATTGGGATAAACATTTCGGCGACCGCCAGAATGAACTGGTGATCATCGGACGTACTTTGGACAAAGATACTATCGTAAAAGAGCTCGAAGATTGTCTGTGTGATGACAATGAGATCGCAAATATGGAAACAGGAGGGACTTTCCGGGACGAGTTCCCGCTATAGGCAACCTGACAGAGATGATGAAGGAATGGGCTGGTCTTTTGGCCGGCCCACACTGTGTTTGAGGGTAGTTAACGTAAACATAACATGTAACTAAAGCCCTGCTTTTTAATTTCGCGCTGCACTTCAGCCAACTATTATGATGGAGAATCTGACAGACGCCGAATTATTATCGCTCGCGCAAACCGATGACGAGAAAGCATTTGAGGCGATCATGTATAGATACAATGTACAGCTGTATAAATACATATATACACGCATCCGCAATGAACATGATGCAAAAGATCTTTTGCAGGAGATATTTATTTCCTGCTGGAAGAACCGTCATACTATTAATAATATCGCCGCATATCTGAAACGCTCCGTCCATTATGCGATCATAGACTGGCAGGTCGGCAATAAAAAAGCCATAGCCCGTAACACTACGCTGGAAGAAAAAGACGAACCAACCACATACCCCATAGAGAATCAACTCATATCGCTGGAGATAAAAGAAGAAGTAGAAACAGAGATCTCAAAGATGAACGATACCATGCGTAAGATCTTTGTATCCAGCAGATGGGAAGCCAGGTCAATCCCTGAAATTGCGCAGGAATACGGCCTCTCCGAGCAAACAGTTAAAAATAATCTCTCTATGGCGCTCAAACGTATCCGTCTGCGCCTGGCTGCTTATTTCTTTACCGTTGTTTACATTGTGTTAACATTGAGTTTACAATTCCTTAACGGTACCACTTTTCACTTCTGAGGACTATACTGATGAATGGGAACATCATCAGACAAAGCCGAACTATTAGCGCTTTTAGAAAAATACAGAGCCGGTGAATGCACACCGGAGGAGATTGCTCAGGTAGAAGCATGGCTCGAAAGTTTTGAAGAATTGCCTGATAGTGAGGCAATGACAGCCGCCGCCAATCAAGTCGTAGTGAACGTCATGCATACGCTCTTTCCGGCTAAGGGAAGGATCAGATATATCCTCTATGCCGCAGCCGCAGTGGTGGTACTGGCGCTTACCGGTCTGCTCTTCCTGTTCCGTTTCAATACAAAAGTACCGGCTGTAGTAACCTATGCATCTATCTCTACAGGTAAAGGAGAACGTAAAAAATTAACGCTGCCGGATGGGAGTCAGCTGACACTGAATGCCGCTTCTTCTGTTGTTATTCCTTCCGATTTTGGCGAGGAACGCAGAGAGCTGACCTTGTCAGGTCAGGGTACTTTTGATATCAGACAGAATACAAAACAGCCTTTTATCGTGCACACAGGTAATCTGCGTACAGTTGTGCTGGGTACCGTGTTTGACGTAAAGGCATACCCCGGAGACGCCGCCTTACAGGTAGCTGTACTCAGCGGAAAGGTACGTGTAGAAAAGCAACAACAGCAGCAAACAGAAATACTGGCCCCTGGTATTGAAAAAGATCAGTTACTGACCTATGATGCAGGTACAGGTAGACATGAACTGAAGCCATGTAAGGCCGAAGATATAGCCGGATGGCAGCAGAATAAGCTGTTCTTCGAACAGGCAACCATTGCAGAAATCGCACAGGTACTCGAAAGACAATACAATATACATATCATGCTCACAGGTACGGCTAAGAGACAATGCCGCTACACATTACAGTTAAAGAATGAACCATTAAACAAAGCGCTGCTATTATTAGAGCAGCTTTCAGGAATCTCTTACCAGGTAAACAACAATGAAATTAAAATCAACATTGCGTCATGCGAATAAAATGTAATGCGCCAACAATGAAGAAGCAGTTAAGCTTTCTTGTATTATTTCTTTTCACTCATCTCATCAGTTTCGCCAACGATCTGAATCATGAGTACATCACTGTTACCGTACGTAACGCGCGTATCAGTCTGAATGTAAAAGATCAGCCACTAAAGAATGTATTCGTGCTGATCGAGCAAAAAACAGGTCTCTCCGTAAATTATAACGCCAGTGCAGTGAATGGCATGGAGACTGTCAGCTACAAAGCCGACGATGTAACGCTGGCAACCGTATTTCAGGTATTACTGAAGAATTATCAGGGCTCCGTAAAACAGGTAGATGAAAACCATATCTTCCTGAAACTCGAAAAGAGAAGACTCATTGAAAAGGCAGTAGCGCCTATCATCGCAGCTGCTGCTACGCCTATCACCATTACCGGTACTGTAACCGATGAAAACAATCAACCGGTACCTGGTGTAAGCATTCATGAAAAAACAAGTAAAAAGAATACGACCACTGATGCCAATGGCCGTTATTCTATTACCGTAAATACCGGCGATGTACTCGTGTACAACTTCATCGGTTACGCAGCACAGGAAGTGACAGTAGGTGACAAAGCCCTGATGAACGTACAGCTGAAAGTACAGAACAGCCAGTTAAAAGAGATCGTAGCGATCGGTTACCAGTCCGTTAGAAAAAGCGATGTTACCGGTGCGATCTCCAGTGTGAAAGCTAGTGAACTGAATCTGACCAGCCCTTCCGTAGGACAGGCCCTGGTGGGTAAAGTAGCCGGTGTACAGATCTCTCAGGTAAGTGGCGCTCCTTATGCCAGTACTAAGATCCGTGTACGTGGTGTAGGTTCCATCAACGCGAGCTCCGATCCATTGTATGTAGTGGATGGTTTCCCGATGGACAATGACGTATTCATCAACCCGGAAGATATTGAGTCTATCGACATCCTGAAAGATGCTGCTTCTGCTGCTATCTATGGTTCCCGTGCTTCTGGTGGTGTGGTGCTGATCACTACCAAACGTGGTAAAGAAGGCAAAGGTAAATTCCAGTACGATCTGCAGACAGGTATCAACCAGCTGGGTAAGAAAGTGAAACTGCTGAATTCTGAAGAGTTTGCACAGCTGATGATCGACGGTAGAAATAACTCTTACCACGACTTCGTTGTAAACGGTGGTAAAGAATGGAACGATGCGATGTATTCAGATGATAACGCTACGCGTATCGCTAAAGTAGGTAACGCCAACGCGGTAAGTGTTGATCCAAAGTTCTACGACTTCGCTAACCAGAAAGTGATCAAACCTCAGTATAACACTGACTGGCAGGACCTGCTGTACCGCAATGCGATGTTCAGCCGTCATAACCTGTCCTTCTCCGGTGGTAGTAAAGAAGTTAAATATTATATCAGCGGTGGTTATCAAAACCAGGATGGTATTATCTTAAATACAGGTCTGAAAAAGATCAACTTCCGTGCAAACGTGGATGGACAGATCAATCCTAAACTGAAAGCTGGTATGAACGTTTCTTATACCAACAACCAGAACCGAGAAACAGAAGAAGGCCGTTGGGACCACAACCCGATCATGGCTGCCCTGCTAATGCTGCCTACTTACCGTGCATTCGACGACAATGGTAACATTGTAAAGAATGAAGTAGCTGCACTGTCTTCTACCTATGGCTATAACAGCTTTGAAAACCCGCTGGCTATCGCGAAGGAGATCAACATCCGTCGTAATGGTAACCGCGCTACCTATAATGGTTATGCTGTGTACCAGGTACTGCCTGAACTGTCCCTGAAAGCAAACCTGGGTATGTCCAGCTACGCTGAAAAATATGACTACTATTATCCAACCAGTCTCAGTAGTGGTGTAAGCGCTCCATATTCTGACGCGGCAAAAGCTGCAGCGAATGCAAGAGCAAAAAATACCAGCAAACTGGACCAGTTAGGTGAGTTCACTGCTGCTTATAGCAAACAGTTCAACAAACATAAACTGGATGTACTGGGTGGTTATACCGTACAGAAAACGACCGGTGATATCCTTGAGATCAGAGCGGAAGGTTTCCAGGATGACCGTATCCAGGAAGTAAGTGCGAAAGGTGCTGATGCAGCATTATTCAAACTGACCACTGCTTCTAAATATGTATACACACTGGTATCTTACCTGGGTCGTATCAACTACAACTACGATAACCGTTACTACCTGACTGCCTCTTTCCGTACAGACGCTTCTTCCCGTTTCGGTCCGCAGAACCGTTGGGGTAGTTTCCCTTCAGTAGCTGCCGGCTGGAATATCTCCAATGAATCATTCTACCATGACTGGCTGGGACAGCACTCTACACTGAAACTGCGTGCAAGCTGGGGTCTGAGTGGTAACAACAACATCGGTAACTATAACTCCGCTACCGTAATGGGTACGCCTACTGGTGTGCCGTTCGGTAACGGTACCATTAATACCGGTACTTTCGCAAACGGTATCAAGGACCCGAAAATTGGATGGGAATCTACTTCTCAGTACAATGCTGGTCTGGACCTCGGTTTACTCAACGGCCGTCTGAATGTGATTGCTAACTACTATGTGAGCTATTCCTACAACCTGCTGTTTGACAGACCAGTGTCTGCTATCTCCGGTGCAACTACAGTAACAACCAACCTGCGCGATTCCAAGATCCGTAACAGAGGTATTGACCTGCAGATCGATGGCCGCGTTATTCAGGGTAAAGCATTCAACCTGAACTTAACCGGTAACATCTCCGTAAACCGTAACAAGGTACTGGACATGGGTGGTGCAAATACCATCTTCAAAGCAGGTGCTGAACGTTCTTACCTGACACACATTATCCAGACTGGTCAGCCGGTAGGTATGTTCTATGGTTTCAGAGTACTGGGTGTTGCGACAGAAGCAAACTACAAAACAGTAGCGCCTTCTGCTTCCAGCACTAACCCAATGCATCCTGGCGATCTGTATTTCTATGATAAGAACGGCGACGGTGTAGTAAATGATGCAGATAAAGATGTCATTGGCAGCCCTTATCCTAAGTTCACTTATGGTTTCAACCTGTCAGCTACTTACAAAGATTTCTATTTCTCTTCTTCCTTTAACGGTTCTTATGGCAACCAGGTACTGGATGGCCAGGATTACTACCTGTATAACATGGAAGGATCCGGTAACCAGTATGCTGACGTAGCACAACGTTTCCGCTCCAATGCACAGCCAGGCGCAGGTAGCGTATACCGTGCTTCCCGTGCAGGTACGCAGAGTAACAGTACCCGTCTGTCTACATTCTATCTTCAGGATGGATCTTACTTCAGATGTACGAACATCATGCTGGGATATAATTTCAGATTCCGTGCACTGCAACAGAAACTGGGTGTATCAAAAGCCTCCCTGTTTGCAAGCGTAGACAACGCCTTCACCATCTCTAAATACAAAGGTTACAATCCGGAAGTAGACTACGGTAACGGTAGCAATATCGCTCCGGGTGTAGACTACGGTATGTACCCACTGGTACGTGCTTATAACGCTGGTGTTAAACTGGCCTTTTAATCCGTTTACGATTAAACATTGAAAAATGAAGAATAGATTCGCAATAATACTGGGTTTTGCTACTGTGCTGGCAACATCCTCCTGTAATAAAGATTTCCTGAATCAGATCGATCCTAATAATCAGCCGGTATCAGAATACTTCCAGACTGAAAACGATGTACAGCTGGCAGTAAATGGTATATATCAGTCACTGAGAAGCAGCAATGCGATCGGTGAAAGCAGCGGACTTTTTAATGAAGAACGCTCTGACAATACCGGCCGTAATGATAGCCAGTCCAATGCCGGTGAGCCTTTTCAGTTCGGAGATTTTTCCCTGCTGTCAAGCAATACCTACCTCAAGTCACATTGGGTAGATATGTATAAGTGTATTTCCCGGGCAAACCTGGTACTGACCAATATCGATAAGGTAGCCTTCGTAAACGAGAACACTAAAAAAGGGTTCACTGCTGAAGCAAAATTCCTCCGTGCACTGATCTATTTCCATATGGTGCGCAAATGGGGTGATGTTCCTCTGGTAACAAAACAGCTGACTACCCTGGAAGAAGTAGATGGTGCTACCTTCCGTGCGAAAGATACCGCTGTATACAGCCAGATCGTAAATGACCTGCTGGATGTGGTGAACAGTCCGCTGCCTGATTTCCAGACTGGTGCAAACGTGGGCCGTGTGTCTAAAGCTGCCGGTAACGGATTACTGGGACAGGTTTATCTGACAATGGCCCTGACTATTGACAATGGTAAGAAAACTGAAAATCTGACGAAAGCAAAACAGTACCTGGATGCCTGTTACAATATGCGTAAGTTCGGTCAGCTGAAAGACATCCCTTATTCCGATGTATTCAGCGTTGATAAGAAATCATCCTGCCCTGAGCTGATCTTCCAGATCGTATACAAACAGGGTGACGCAACTTACTCTTCCAGCATCGCTGCCAACAACCAGGCGAAAGGTGAAACCGTAAACTCTCAGAAGGTAGCTACCGGTGTAGGTGGTAACGTAACCGGTGACCTGGTGAATGAGTATGAAGCAAACGATCTCCGTAAAGATTTCTCTATCAAATATGCAAATGCAGACATCGTTAAGGACTGGTTCATTACCAAATTCCGTGACGCCAGCGACGCTGCCGGTAAAAACGGTTATGGTGGTAATGATTGCATCCTGATGCGCTATGCAGATATTATCCTGATGCTGGCAGAAGTGAACATGTATCTGGGCGACAACGCTACCGCTATTCAATACCTGGATATGGTGCGTGCAAGAGCCGGTATGCCTGATTACGCTACTTCTATGCAGAATAACGCGTATAGCAGCAAGTTCTCTTCGCTGAAACTCGCGATCCTGCACGAGCGCCGCATTGAACTGGCTTTCGAAAATCACCGCTGGTACGACCTGTTGCGTACGTTCACAACAGACGAGCTGGTGACTTATTTCCATGCGAAAGACCAGACTTACTTCGGTATTGCCAAGGTGGCAAACTTCTCTAAGAAGGACCGTTATTATCCGATCCCGTTCGATGAATATAAGCTGAATCCCCAAAAGATGTATCAGAATCCGGGATATTAAGAGCAGTAAAAAGGAGAAGTGTAATGCTTCTCCTTTTTTTATTATATTGGGTTGCCCTTCACCCAAATGAATGCCATGCGACTGAAACCTGCACTGCTGATTGTAACCTGTTTCCTGCTATATAGCGGCCTGCTCTCCGCACAACAAAAGCGGTATGTGATAGATAGTACACTGGAAATACCGTTGAAAGACGGGACCGTGCTGAGTTGTATGTTATTGTACCAGGAAGGGGCTAAATTACCTTTGCCTGTCGTCCTGAGGGCTAACTGTTATCCCTCCAGATATGATACCCTGCGGGCCCAGTATGTGGCAGATAGCGGTTATGCGGGCGTCTTTGTCTACAACCGGGGAAAGTCCCGCTCCGGCGGTAGCTTTTATCCCATGGAAAATGATGCAGCAGATAACTATGCAGCGATCGACTGGATCAGTAAACAATCCTGGTGTAACGGAAAAATAGCCATGTATGGTGGTTCCTATCTGGGCTTTGCACAATGGGCAACCGTTAAAAATATTCACCCGGCCCTTAAAACGATCGTTCCGCAGGTAGCGGTAGGCCCCGGTATCGATTATCCCAATCCCGGCGGTATCTTCCTCACTTATATGCTGCAATGGCTGAAATACGTCCGTAATAACCATTACCTCGATGATTCGACTTTCCTTGATGAGAAGAAATGGACACAGCTGAACACTGATTACCTTTTACGGGGCATGCCATTCAGTGCATTGGATCATCTGGAAGGCAGTGGTATGGATACTATTTTCCAGCGCTGGATCCAGCATCCGGGTTATGATGAATACTGGCAGCAAATGACACCCACACAGGAAGAATTCTCCCGCATCAATATCCCGATTCTTACTACGACCGGTTATTTTGATGATGACCAGCGAGGGGCTATCTATTACTATAACATGCATAATAAATACGGTCCCGCGGCTGGTGTGAAAGAACATTATCTGTTTATCGGACCTTTTGATCATGCCGGTGGACAGGGAGGCAGACGCAGAAATCCGATACCACCCTATGCTATCGATACAGTGGCGATGGTCGATCAGAAACAGCTGGTGCTGGACTGGTTCAATTATACGCTGAAGGATGGTCCTAAACCGGCTTTTTTACAGGACAGGATCTCCGTATTTGCCATGGGAGAGAATAAATGGCACTATTTCCCCTCGCTTGAGAAAATGAACAGGGATACGATGACCTACTATCTGCCCGCCAGACAGGAAGAGGCGATGAGCACGCGGAAAAGAGGAGGAAAGAAGCCGCTGGTGTTGTCTTTTGACGCTGCGGATACAGTGGACGATACCCTGACCATTTATGATGGTAGCAGCTCCCTCGTATCAGAAGCGGTCTTTAAAAAGAAATACCTGCTGACACTCAGTACACCGCCACTGGATCATGATATGATACTGAACGGAAGTATTACGGCCGACCTCTGGATGTCGTCAGGTACCCCTGATGCAGACCTGATGTTTAGCTGGTGGGAAGTGGATAGTGAAGGGAAGCGCTGGCCGCTGGCACATACCGCACAACGGCTGTCATTAAGTATAGATAAGACGAAACCGGTATACTGGAAGCAAAATGAAACCTATCATATCAGTCTGCAAAACCCGGCCTGGATGTGTAAGCAGATAAAAAAGGGAAGCCGTATCGTAATGACGATCAGTCCGGCCGCCAATATTTACTGGCAAAAGAACTATGGTGCCGCAAAGGATGTCAGTCAGCAGACCTTACTGGACGCGCTGATGCATGAAATACATTTCTATCCGGAATCGCATATAAGCATTCCCGTGATGTGAGAAGAAATTAAGAATTAAACAATTAAGAATTAAGAATTACCGCGAAGATCTCCGCTGCATTCAAATTCTTAATTGTTAATTCTTAATTGTTAATTATTTTATCAGAAAATATCCTACCGCCAGCCATAACAGGCCTTTGACCAGAAAGAAGATAAATCCCCAGAAGCCTATACGTTTGATCCACTTGATAAAGTCGCTTCTGTCAGGGGCCGGGCGTTTTTCCATAGTTCAATACAGCTTACTGCAATTTAAGGATTGTAACGTTTGTATAAAAATCAGGATACAGCTTGAATAGTTAAATCAGCTGATATTCATCCTTTTTTGTATATATTTGCGGCATTCTATAACCAGAACTTGATAAACCTCATGGGACAAACGAAATTACCCGAATTCTTTCAGTATGATGATTTCTTTATTGATGAAAAAGTTGGTCTGCTGAAATTTGCAAATGCTTATAAAGTATTTAACCAGGATGGACAGCAGATCGGAAATATCCGCCAGGAAGTACCCCTGCTCCACAAATTCCTCCGTCTTTTTCTGAATAAAGCCATGTTTCCCTTTACATTGAATATTGCCGATGCCAATGAACAGGTAGTGGCCTCTATACATCGTGGATGGACTTTCTGGATGTCTAAGATCGAGATCCGTGATATGAATGGCGTACCTGTTGGTGGTATCAAACAGAAATTCAAATTCATGAAGCCCCTGTTTCATATCCTGGATGCTAACGGAGAAGTGCTGGCAGAGATCAAAGGTGACTGGAAAGCCTGGAACTTTAAGATCGTAGACAAAAATGAAAAGGAACTGGGTGCGATCACCAAGAAATGGGCAGGTGCATTTAAGGAAGTATTCACTACTGCGGATAAATACCGTGTGACCATCGCCGAAGAGTGTCCGGAAGATGTCAATAAAATGGCTATCGTAGCGGGTGCTATCACCATTGATATGGTATTGAAAGAGTCCAAATAACAAAAGATATGAGTGAAAGGGATGGCACATACACATGTGTCATCCCTTTTTTATTTACCGAAGCACCCCATATCCGGGGCTTATTCCTCATGGCCTGATATTTGACGAGGTTGCTTTTTAGAGACCATGTTATTGTCCCTTAAAACGCACAACATATGGAAATCATCAGGCAACAACCACATTTTTGCATCGGAATAGGATGTTCGGCGGGAGGTTTAGAATCAGTATGTGACTTTTTTCAACAGGTCGTGGAAAAAACAGGGGCTGCCTTTGTCGTCGTACCTCATCTGACCAGGGAATATCCCAGCCGGTTTAGTAAGATCTTACGCAGGTTTACTGATATGCCGGTACATCGGGTTGAACAGGATACCAGACTTGAGCCTGATCATGTGTATGTATTGACGGAAGATAAGATGATGATCACAGAAGATGGTTTCCTGAAGGTCAGAAGGCGTTATCATAGGGAAATTATCAATAAATCAATCGACATATTCTTTAAATCCATGGCCAGGTCGTTTCAGGAAAATGCAATCGGTGTGATCCTGTCAGGTATGGGAACGGATGGGATAGAAGGAATTAAGACGATAGAGGATCACCACGGACTGGTCGTCGTACAGGATCCGGACACCACAGAATTCAACGTACTGCCACAGACGGCGATCAATAAAGATGATCCGCACGCGATATTGCCCCCGGCAGATATCGCCCGCTTTCTGCTCCGGCATCTGAGTGCATATAATAGTTTGACCTGAGTTGATTTAATTTTTATATATTATCTTTAGCAGTCCTAATAGTATGGGAACATAAAAAAAACCAGAACAAACTAAAGCTGTTTGTATGCCAGATACACATTCTGAAGGGGAGTTGAACAGAAGGCGATCTGGTTCGGTACCCAATGCTGCCTTAAAAAGCATATTAGCGATCCTTTCCGAATTTTCCGGGGTAGATTTTCTGCAATACAAGATATCCACCATCACCCGGAGGCTTCAGCGAAGAATGTCGCTTGTGAATATTCAGCGATTTGAGGAATATCTTACGTTTATAAAGGATAATGAGAACGAGCAGAACATAGTCTACGCAGACCTGCTGATCCACGTGTCATCATTTTTCAGGGACGAGGGGAGTTTCGAGTACCTGCTCAGGTTTATACTTCCCCAGGTAGTCAGGTTGTCCCGTGAAAAAGAAGAACAGGTGCGTATATGGGTCGCCGGTTGCGCGACCGGTGAAGAAGCCTACTCCATTGCCATGTGCCTCTATGAACTGATGGGGGATGAGCATTTTGCCAGCAACGTAAAGATTTTCGCTACAGACCTTTCGGAAACAGTGATCGCCACTGCCCGTAAGGCCTTTTATACCTCATCCCAGGTCGCCGGTGTATCTCCCGAGCGCCTGGAGCGTTTTTTTGTGGAAGTGGAACAGGGATATGAGATATCAGCCATCATCAGGGACGCCTGTGTATTTGCCTGCCATAATATGCTGACAGATCCGCCATTTGCGAAGCTGAACCTTATCAGTTGCCGTAACGTGCTCATTTATATGCAGCCGGTACTGCAAAAGAAAATGCTGAGCATCTTCAACTATGCCCTTAAAGACCGCGGGTTTCTCTGGCTCGGCAAGTCAGAAACAAACCGGTCCCCGGACCTCTTTGAGATGCCTTCCAAGAAAACGAAGATCTATCTTAAAAAGAATGTAGATAAATGGACGCTGAGAAGTGCGTTCCCGACTAATAAAAAAATAAAGCATATGACACCAAGCTTTGATCAGGAGAGGGATGAAAATGTAGATGCTCAGAAAGCGGCCGACAGTATTATACTTTCTATGTATGCACCGTCGGCAGTCCTGCTTAATGAAAAACTGGATATCGTAGAGTTCAGAGGTGTCACCATGCAGTTTTTTGAGCATGGTCCCGGTAAAGCCAGTCTCAATATCCTGAAGCTGGCACACAGAGACCTCACACACAGCCTGCGTAGTGCGCTCAGTCAGGCGCAGTCTACTAAAAGGAATGTCCGCAAGGAAGGTCTGACCATTACCACTGCCTCCGGTACGCTCAATGTTTCCTTTGAGATCGTACCGATCAGTAACCTGCATGAAAACTACTTCCTCGTTATCTTCAATAACCAGCAGAATGATCTTGCCGGTAGCGAAATGGCAGCCAAAAGGGTAGACATTACAGAGACAACAGATGAAAAGAACCTGCGCATCTTCCAGCTGGAAAGAGAAGTGCAGCGTTATAAAGAAGAACTGCGCGCCGTGGCAGAGGCCTATGAGGCGACCAACGAAGAACTGCAGTCCGCCAACGAAGAACTGAAAAGTCTGAATGAAGAACTGGAAGTATCGCAGGAGGAATTACAGGTGATCAATGATGAACTCAGCACCCGTAACAATGATCTCCTGGAGAGAAATAACCAGTTGAATAATGCACGCCTGTATGCCGAGTCTATCGTTAACACCGTACATGAATCCCTCCTGATCCTCGATACCAACATCCGGGTAGTCAGTGCCAACGCCTCCTTCTACCGCGCCTTTAAAATGGAGCGAAAGGAGACCGAAGGCAAACTGCTCTATGAACTGGGAAATAAACAATGGAATACATCGGACCTGCGGTCATTGATGGAAAATCTTATGACTTCCCGGACGCCTTTCGCTAACTACGAACTGACCTATAAATCCACCGGTAACGGCAGCCGTACCATTATGATGAACGGGCAGCTGATTACTTCCCAGGACCTGAAAGAAGAACTGATCCTCATTGCCATAGAAGATATTACAGAAGTAAGAGAGGCCAGGGAACGCATCGCCCGTAAACAGGAAGTCGTTCGGAATAATGAAGAACGCCTGCGGCTGGCACTGGAAGGAACACGTACCGGTACCTGGGACTTCAATCCGCTGTCCAAAGAGCTGCTGCTATCTGACAGAAGCCGGGAGCTTTTCGGTATTGCAGCGTTAACGCCGCTGGATTTTGACAACTTCCTTAAAGTGATCCATCCGGCAGATGCCGCCGCTGCACAGGCCCGTATCTACTCGGCATTGGCAGGAAAAGACAATGGACTGATCAATGTCGATTTCCGTATCAATATCTCTGATGATAAAGTCAACTGGATCTCCTGTAAGGCGCAGGTCTTCTTCGATGACCATAGCACCGCTGTACGCGTGCTGGGAGTAGTAACAGATATCACAGAAAATAAACAGTTTGAAAAACATCTGCAGGAGGTTAATGACCGCCTGAATTTTGCTTTACAGACCGGTCGTCTCGGTTCCTGGGAACTGGATCTTAGCTCTGGTGTGATCCATGGGAATGAGCAGTTTAAAAGTAACTACGGACTGGCCTCACAGGCAGGCTTTACGTATGAAAAGCTGCTGGCGATGATCCTGCCGGAAGATGTACGCCGTGCGGAAGAAGCCCTGCAACATGCACTCAACAACCGTATGCTGTATGTGGAAGAATACCGTATCCGCTGGACGGACAGCTCTGTACACTGGATCGCAGCCACTGGTCAGGGCGTGTATGAAGAGGATGGTTCTGTGAAGAAGATGATCGGTGTGACAATGGATATCACCGAAAGAAAACTGGCGCAGTTGCACCTGCAGCAAAGTGAGGCTTATTTCAGGATGATCGCAGATACCGCTCCGGCGATGATCTGGATCGCCGAAAAAGATGGTTCCTTCTCCTTCTTTAATAAAGCCTGGCAGAAATATACCGGCCGTTCCCTCGATCAGAATAAGGACAATGGCTGGTACGATATCATGCATCCGGAAGATATTGACAAGTGGAAGATCAACTTCAGCCGCTCCTCGCGTGACAGAAAGAACTTCTATTCAGAGTTCCGCCTGAAACGGCATGACGGTACCTATCACTGGCTGGCCTGTTCCGGTATTCCGCGCTTTAACTCGCAGGACGAGTTTGTTGGATTTATCGGCGCCTGCACAGATATCGATGATCAGAAGATGGTAGAAGATGCACTGGAAAGAAAAGTGCGGGAGAGGACCATTGCACTGGAAGACGCCAACGCTAATCTGTCCAAACGGAATCACGAACTGGAACAGTTTGTATTTATCACCTCGCACGATTTACAGGAACCACTCCGCAAGATCCGTCTCTTTGCAGATATGCTGGAGAGCGTAAAACCCGGTACGCCAACTAAAATAGATACTGCTCAGTACCTGAGAAAGGTAAAACAGTCTGCTATCAGAATGTCTGACCTGATCAGGGACCTGATCGCCTATTCCCGTCTGGAACTGGGAGAAAATGCCTTCCTGCCGGTGGATCTGAATCAGATCGTAGTCAATGTGATCGAAGACTTCGAATTGCTGATCCGCGATAAAAATGCAAAAATAGATATCACAGAACTGCCGGTGATCGACGCCGTACCTTTACAGATGAATCAGTTATTTTATAACCTGATCGGTAATGCACTGAAGTTCTCCATTCCGAATGAGGAGTGCCGTATTACGATCACAGCCAATAAAATATCAGATTCGGAACTGAATGACCTGCCCCTGCTGCCGAAAGGGCCAGGCTATTACAGGATCATTGTGGCGGACAATGGTATCGGCTTTAATCAGACCTATGCAGATAAGCTGTTTGTCATCTTCCAGCGACTGAATCAGAAGGAAAAATTCGAAGGAACCGGTATCGGTCTGGCCCTCTGCCGTAAGATCATGGATATTCATAATGGTGATATTCAGGCATTTGGTGTAGAACAACAGGGAGCAGCCTTCCACATTATCATTCCGGAAACACAACAATAACATTGCATGGCCGGCACAATAAAAAGCCGGTATCAGCGTAATATGAGTATAAAATGAATGGCTCTCCACGGGGAGCCATTTACTATTTCCAGTATTATACAAACAGCACCCGGTTAAACCGCTGGGAATCAATCCGTATTATTATTGGAATTTTTAATATAAATTTGCGTAATTTTTCGACCTAATTAGTATTTTGGACACTGGTCAGGTTGCCTAAAAGACACCTGACTGATTGAATCGCTATGAGGCCTATCCTATGTCTTTTTTTCTTAATCGTGCAATTGATTGTCCGGGGACAAACGGCGCCAACGCCACCGTCGGCTACACCACCACCTGCCGGAACAACCGTACCCGCTGCACCATTGAAGAAAGGCAATTTTGAAACAGAATTTAAGATGAAATCGGGCAGTTACCTGGGCTTTGGTCAGGTGAACCTCGGTATGGGTGAAATTGGCTTTAAAGTGGTCGTATTCTGCCAGAATAAGGAAAAGAAGAAGGGTACGCTGGAATTCCGTATAGACCGTCCAAAAGGGAAGAAAAGCAGGCGTATCGGTACCCTGCAGATACCTTATACAGGTGATACGACATATGCTCTGAAACTGGTCGGAAACCCGAAGTATTCAAATGGTATCCATGACCTCTATCTCGTGGCGAAAGGGAATCCATTCAGTATCACCTCTATTACATTCGTACAGGATTATTAAAGAATATCTTTCTCAATATCAGGCCGGGAGGAATACTTCCGGCCTTTTTTATGTTCAGTTATTGGTCAGATATCGCTTAGATAAGGGTCATCCTTCATTAATCCTTCGTTCATAGAACGAAGGATTAATGAAGGATGACCCTTATTCAACTAATATCAGAAAGGAGATCAGATACCAAAGGAAACATTACTGACTGCAGGTATCGCCTCACTGCGTGATATATTTTCCGGTAACATATAATCAGCTATAGACAATTGCGCCTGTAATTTTACCAGGAATGTCTGCACAGGTTGTTTGGTTATTTGCTGCAACTGATCACCTGTTGCCAGCACAAGATATTCACCCGCTATCCCTAATAGTGTAAGCGTACCGGTTGTATAGGTAATAGCCACTTTATGCGCCCGTTTGTCGCTGGTATCGGAGGCGATGAGCTCAAACTGGTGACCGGCAAACAGTACCGGCCTGTCCTGGTTGTCTGTTAGTCCGGGAATACGCTGTTGCAGTGACCGGATAAACAATCCTACGGAGAAACCTACCTTATAATGCAGGGATGCTGCCTTCGGATTAGCCATCCGTACCTCTTCCAGGGTCGTGAACTGCTGGTCCCGGTTGTAAGCCTGTACCTGTAACAGAAATTCATTATAACTCTCATTAAATACCTCTTTTTCGAAAGCTGTCTGCGCCGCAGCGTCGATAACCTGACGGTAGGAGAGTCTGATCAGTGCTTTTTCCATTGTTCCCGTTTTTAAGAAAAACTAATTTAGCGCAATCCCGGCTCCCGGCCGCCATAGGAGCGGAACTTAGCGGTAAAACGGGCGATTTTTGAGGTCAGTCTTACTGCTGAGTATATCTATTTTCACTATAGTACCACCGCAGTATGTTAAAAGAAATATAAAAGTTGATTATTTTTTCTATTTTAGGTGTGAAAATGACACGTTGAGAAATTTATCGTTATGAAAACTAGGCTGCACTCTATGTGATAAAACCTATGTAGTTGTATTGTGCTATTGACCCGCTACCTTGTATTCTTTAACATGCATAAACCGAACTTAATGATGACAACCACTAATAGCGTCTGAAACGAAGATGTTGCCGCATCTCTTTTTACAGCCAAAATCCAGCGATTTGTAATCAGCCTTTATTAACCACACAAATCAAACGTATGAAAAATGTAGACCTGTTGAAGGTCAGGCATCGTTATGCCTGGCAGTCAGCACTATTGCGCGTGAAATTTACCTTGCTGCTTTTTTTACCTGCCCTCTATCCGCTTGTAGCGGCGGCAGATGGTTATCACACCTTATTCTCTGTGCAACAGGATGTCACTTTAAAGGGAAAGATCGTTGATAAAAATAAAGAACCCGTAATTGGTGCTACTGTCAAGGTGGTAGGCACTTCCAAAGGAACAACCACGCTTCCGGACGGGACTTTTACTTTAAATGTCGCTAACGGCGCTCAAATCACCGTTTCTGCAATCGGTTTCCTGCCGCAAACACTCACCGTAAATGGCAATGGACCACTCACCATTACCCTCGATGCAGATACGAAAGGTCTCAGTGAAGTTGTCGTGGTAGGTTATGGTGCGCAGAAAAGGGAAGCTGTATCAGGTTCCATCGCTACCGTAAAAGGTGCTGACCTGGTGAAGTCTCCCGCTACCAACCTCTCTAACTCCATCGCTGGTCGTATGCCGGGTGTAACGGCTATGCAGAATAGTGGTGAACCTGGTGCAGATGGTTCTTCACTGCGTATCCGTGGGTCCAATACACTGGGTAATAACGATCCGCTCGTTGTTATCGATGGTGTGGCTGGTCGTACCGGTGGTCTGGAACGTCTGAATCCACAGGATATCGAAAGTATCTCTGTACTGAAAGATGCCTCTGCCGCCATCTATGGTGCGCGTGCGGCAAATGGTGTTATCCTGGTGACCACCAAACGTGGTAAAAGTGGTAAACCGCAGCTGAACTATTCCTTTAACCAGGGATGGTCGCAGCCAACACATATCCCTGAAATGTCAGACGCAGCTGAATATGCACAGGTGCGTGATGAACTGAGCCTCTACCGTGATGTTCCCGGCAAGGAATGGTCAGATGCCTGGTCCGTATACAGACAGGGTGGTTCCTATACTTCTCCAACTACCAATAAAAAATGGGATGTTGCTTTCGGTCCTTCTGAAATTGATAAGTTCCGCAACAGCACAGACCCATGGTTGTATCCTAATACAGACTGGTACAAGTCCACGTTTAAAACATGGGCGCCTCAGTCGAATCATAGCGTACAGGTCTCCGGCGGCAGCGAGAACATGCGCTATCTGACTTCCTTTGGTTATCAGTCACAGGATGCTTACTATAAAAAATCAGCAACTGGGTATGATCAGTATAGCCTGCGTGTCAATCTGGACGCCAGGATCAATAAATATGTCAACGTCAGCGTAGACATGTTAGGTCGTCAGGAAGAACGTAATTATCCTACCCGCAGCGCCAGCGATATCTTCCGTATGCTCATGCGTGGTAAACCGACAGAACCTGCTTTCTGGCCAAACGGTTTACCTGGTCCGGATATCGAATATGGTAACAACCCGGTGGTCATCACCACCGATCAGACGGGCTACGACAAAGACAAACGTTATTACGTACAGACAAATGCCCGCCTCGATGTACTTGTTCCCGGCGTAGAAGGCCTGAAGCTGAGCGGTAACGTGGCATTTGATAAATACCTCAAACGTACCAAGAGATGGATGACACCATGGTACCTCTATACATGGGATAAGAAAACGTACGAGCAGGACGGTACAACACCGCAGCTTGTCAGAAGTAAACGTGGTACGGATCAGGCAACACTCAATCAGGGTGATGAAGACCAGAGTAACGTACTGCTGCGTGGTTTATTGACCTACGACCGTACTTTTAACAAGAATCATACACTGAACTTCGTATTTGGTATTGAAAGAGAAACTGTACACTCTGATAATTTCAACGCACTCCGCAAATACTTCATTTCTCCATTGATCGACCAGATGTTTGCTGGTGGTGATGCGGAAAAAGACAATGGTGGCTCTGCCTGGGACCGTGCACGTCTGAACTATTTTGGTCGTGTGGCGTACAACTACAAAGAGAAATACCTCGCAGAGTTTGTATGGCGTAATGATGGTTCCTACATGTTCCCGTCTACTTCCCGTTTCGGATTCTTCCCGGGGCTGATGCTCGGCTGGCGCGTATCAGAAGAGAGCTTCTGGAAAGACAACGTGAAGTTCATGAACTATCTGAAACTGCGTGCATCCTGGGGTAAACTGGGTAATGACCAGGTATACTTCGATGATAACAACGATGGTACACTTACCTTACAGGAATACCAGTACTATTCTACCTATGGCTTCAGTAGCTACATCCTGGGTGGCAACGTCCTGAAATCCCTGTATGAAGCACGTATCCCGAATCCATATATCTCCTGGGAGGTGGCGAATAACTACAACGTAGGTCTGGATGGAGCTTTGCTCAATGGTAAGATCTACTTCGAACTGGACGCGTTTATGAATAAACGTTCCGGTATCCTGGTAAGAAGAAATGCCTCTGTTCCACAGACTACAGGTATGACCCTGCCAGCAGAGAATATCGGCAAGGTAGATAACAAGGGTTTTGAATTCCGCATAGGCTACAACAGCACTGTGGGTACTAAATTCCGCTATGATGTCAGCGTGAACGGTGGTTACTCCAAAAACAAGATTGTATTCTGGGATGAAGCACCTGGCGCACCGGTATGGCAACGTTCTACCGGTATGCCAATGAATACGGCGCTGTACTATGAGTATGACGGTGTATTCAAAGACTATGCAGAGATCGACAAGAACACGATTAATTATTCTGCACTCACCAACAATCTCCGTCCAGGTGATATGAAATTCAAAGATATCGATGGTAATGGTAAGATTGATGGGGATGATAAGGTGCGCTATAACAAGAGTTCTCAGCCGACCTTCACCGGCGGTCTGAATGTGAATCTGCAATACAGCAATTTCGACTTCGCCTTACTCGTACAGGGTGCTACCGGCGGTGCATTACATATCAATACAGAATCCGGTGAGATCGGGAACTTCACACAGGATTATTTCGATCATCGCTGGAGTCCGGACAATCCAAGCAGTGTTGATCCGCGTGTAAACGACCGTAACGACACCTATTGGGCTACCGGTAATACTTACTGGGTACGCAGCACCAACTACGTACGTCTGAAAAACCTGGAGATCGGCTACAGCATTCCGGAGTTCCTGAAGAAAAAAGCAGGGATCACTAATCTGAGGATTTACGCCAACTGTTTAAACCTGTTCACGATTGACAACCTGAAGATCCTCGATCCGGAGTCTGTGAACGGAAATGGCCAGTATTATCCGCAATCAAGGGTATTGAATGCCGGTTTCAATTTAACCTTTTAAATCATCTCCATCATGAAGCAGTTATTGAAGAAAATATATATCAGTATTGGTATTGCGGGCGCCTTTACCGTCGCTTCCTGTAATACTGATTTCCTGAATACAAAGCCACTGGGCGAAGCAACAAAAGATGATGTATGGCAGGACCCCGCACTGGCGGAAGCTTTTGTCAATGAAATATACAATGGACTCAGCAGCGGTGGTTTCCTGGAAACAATGTTATCCTCAGCCACAGATGAAACCATGTTCACGCATAACTATGGTATGAAGAATATGGGGGAAGCAACGATCAGTCCGACAGATGCTGAGTATGTCAATACCAGAGGTACTTTCCAGTGGGGCGAGATGTACAAACGTATCCGCGCCTGTAACGTATTCTTCCAGAACATCCAGAAAGTGCCCTTTGATAAAACAGCTACCGGAGAACGTTTGAAAGGAGAGGTCTATTTCCTGCGTGCTTATTATTATCATCAGCTGGTACGCGCCTATGGTGGTGTGCCACTGGTAGATGTGGTATATACACTGGATGATAAAGATTATACGATCGATCGCGCCAGTTTCTCCGATTGTGTGGAGCATATCGTGAAAGACTGTGATTCGGCCGTATTCTATCTGCACGCCAAAGAAGCGAGTATCATTAAAGGCCGTGCTACGGAAGGTGCAGCAATGGCTTTGAAGTCACGGATCCTAATCTATGCGGCAAGCGATCTGCACGATTTTCCTACAGCCAAAGCAAAATCAACCATTGTGGCAGCAGCCCAGAAACCGGAAGTACTGGCTTATACAAGCGGTAGCCGTACGGAACGCTGGCAACGTGCAAAGGCAGCTGCGAAAGCAGTGATGGACCTTGGTCGTTATTCACTGGCATTCCCTTCACCAGCTACACCTGAAGAAGCCAGTGCTAACTATCAGCAACTCTTCCTGGCGGATAATACGGAAAGCATCTTCTCCCGTTATTTCCTGAATACAAAATCAGAAGCCGGTGGACAGATCGGTCTTTACAATGGTCTGAATGGCTATCACAACTGGTCAGGTAATACACCTACGCAGTTGCTCATCGACGATTATGAAATGAGTGATGGCACACTTTTCAACTGGGGAGAAGCAAGCCACAAAGCCAATCCCTACCGTAACCGTGATCCCCGTTTTTATGCGAGTATCCTGTATGATGGGGCAAACTGGCGGCAGCGTCCTACAGACGTTGCGTCAAAGGATCCGGCTAACCAGACGCAGACTGGCGTGTATGAAGTATGGGAGCCTGAACAACAGCGTATCATTAATTCCCCCGGACTGGATACCCGTCAGGGACCTATTGAGAATTGGAACGGTAGCTTCACTGGTTACTACATGAAGAAGTTCATCGATCCGAATGTGGATGCGCAATACTTCCGTCAGGAAGTGCCTTATCCTGTATTCCGTTATACTGAGGTGCTGTTCAACTATGCAGAAGCCTGTATCGAACTGGGTGAAGACGGAGAAGCACGCGATTACCTGAACAGGATCAGAACCCGCGCAGGGATGCCTCCTTTTACAGAATCCGGTGCTGCACTGAAAGCACGTTTTCAGCGGGAAAAAGAAATCGAAATGGTGTTTGAAGAACAACGTTTCTTTGACGTACGTCGCTGGATGGTCGCACCTGCTACAGTAGGCCGTGCATTACGCGGCATCAACGTAGTGGGTAAGCTGAAACCAAATGTAAAAGTGACCTTATATCAGCGTAATGAAACTAATTATGATTACAGCTATACAGCGGTGACCCTGGTAAATGAAAACAGGATCTGGCTGGATAAGATGTATTTCATGCCGCTGCAAAGAGATGAGATGAACAGGAATAATAAGCTGGTACAGAATCCAGGCTACTAGTTGTTACTGGTCAATATAATGATGGCAGGAAGTAATTTAATATTACTTCCTGCTTTTTTTTAGATAGCTGCTGCTGTTTTCACTGCCAGCTGACGTGCTGCGTGCGAAAGCGTCAGACTATCCCTGATCAGGGTTTTAGAGAAGGGGATCAGTGCTTCCCCTCTGGCTATTTTATTGGGCAGATCAGGATTACTGATAGCTGCCTTACCAATAGACACCATATCTGCCTGCGGGGCATTGAGCAGTTCTGTTGCCAGCGTCATATCATGCATACCGCCATTTACGATGACGGGACGGCCCGTTATTTTTCTGGCAATGCCATTGGATGATCGTCCGTCGCTATACAAAGACTCTCTTCCCCAGTTACCACCTTCCGCAGCGATATGTATATAATCTGCTTCCAGTTCTTTTAAGACCTTGAATATCGCTGTAGCGGCGGCTGCGCCTTCCGGCCATCTGTAAGGCAGATCATTCACTTTACTTTCAGAGAGCCGCATGCCTACAATGAAATCAGCCGGTACAACTGCTTTGATCTCCCGGTATACTTCCATGAGAAAACGTAATCTGTTACGATAATTACCCCCGTAATCATCTTCTCTCACGTTGGTATGAGGCGTGATGAACTGATCAAGCAGATAGCCGTTGGCGGCATGTATCTCTACGCCATCAAATCCGGCAGCTACGGCTCTGAGTGCGGTTGCTACGAAACCCGCTTTGGCGGTGGTCAGTGTGTCTGTCGTCATAGCAACAGGCAGTGGGAATGGGCCTTTAAGACCATTGGCTTCTGTATTTCTGACACCAACGGGTAGTACGGCGGAAGGAGCGATGGTGTTGTCAGTATGTTGTACGAGGGCGCCGCCGTGCATGAGTTGCAGGATGATGAGGGCGGTGTTACCAGCCGCATCCTGTCCTTCTTCATGTACTTTGTCTACGACAGCTTTCCATCCTGCCAGTTGTTCTTCATTGACGAGTCCGGGCTGATGAGCATCTGTCTGACTGAATAACGTATCTGTATAGGTACCTTCGGTGATGATCACACCAAAACCACCGGCTGCAAATGCGGCATAGTAGGCGGCCATTTCATCGGTAGGCACACCTGTGGCGGTAGCACTTCTTCTGGTCATAGGCGCGAGGGCAAACCTGTTTCTGCTGTTTCTTTTTCCCAGTGCTAAGGGCTGAAATAATATCTGTTGGTGCTTGGTCATAAACCTTTGTTTTTAGGATACAAAGGTCTGACAGGAGGGGCCAGCCGGACGTATAACTAATTTAATTTCGGTGCTTATAATAGTTTAACGTTTATAGTTTTTCCTGATCTGGCTGAGGAAGACAGGGGTGATACCCAGGAAGGAGGCTATGAATTTCTGGGGAAGTCTTTGTTCCAGATTCGGGTATTTGGTGATCAGGGCTTCATAACGTTCTGCGCCGCTCATAGAGATATTATTCAGGATCCGCTGATCCTGCGAGATCAGGGCCTGCTGATTCAGTATCCGCCAGAACCGTTCAAATGCCGGTACATCATCAAACAATTGGTCCAGCCCTGTTTTATCTATCTGTAAGATCGCACAAGGCTCCAGTGCCACGATATTGATACGGGAGGCTTGCTGCGATATAAAGCTGGTAGAGTTGGAGATCCACCAGTCCTCCATAGCAAAGTGCAGGGTATGATCAACTCCTGCCTCGTCGGTATAGAAAGAGCGAAGGAAGCCGGAGCAGACATAGTTCTCATACCGGCATACTTCTCCCTGTTGCAGGAGGTATTGTCGGGGGAGTAGTCTGCGGAAGTGCAGTAAACCCACAAAACGTTCCTGTTCTGCTGAAGTAAGCCGGATACGCTGTTGTACATGGTCGATGATCTGTTGGTGGAAGTCCGTTAATCCTGGCGTCGCCCGCATAAGCGCTGGTTTCGGACAAATATAGCCGATTCCGCTCAACAGGCCGGACGGTTCAACAGATATCCCGAAAAATAGTAGGCTATGGATCTGCCTTTCCTGCTGTTTCCGGAAGTTTTCCCTTTTAGTTTTCGTAATTTTCCCCCGGCTTTATTCTTAATTAATTCAATACCATATGCCGATGCAAACAACAAGCAAGGTATTACTGATGTCTGTCATTGCGATGACGACTATCACTTCCTCCGTATTCGCAGGCGGTCCTGATAAGCCAGGCGCCTCCGTCGTTAAACCTGATGCAGACAATGCAGGGCTGAAACTGCCTGCAGGCTTTGGTGCACTCAAAGTTGCCGAAGGCCTGGGCCGTACCCGCCACATTGCTGTAACGAATAACGGCAGTATCTATGTTAAACTGGACAGGGCAAAGAACAACAACGGCATCCTGTTCCTGCAGGACACCAATGGTGACGGCAAGGTCGATAAACAGTCCGGTTTCGGTAATTATGGCGGAACAGGTATCTATGTGAAAGGCGATTACCTGTACGCTACTTCCAACGAAAACATCTACCGCTATAAGCTGGACGCACAGCAGCAGGTGACTGATCCGGCGAATCCGGAAACAGTGGTAAGCGGACTGCTGGACCGTCGTCAGCATGAATCCAAATCGATCGTGCTGGATGATGCGGGCAACATTTATGTGAATGTCGGCGCTTATTCCAACTCCTGCCAGACCCAGGACAGAACACAGGGTTCGCTGGGTATGCAGCCTTGTCCGGTACTGGACTCCGCCGGTGGTATCTGGCAGTTCAAAGCAGATAAACTGAACCAGGCCTATGGCGATGGGGTACGTTATGCAACGGGTCTGAGAAACGTGGTAGGACTGGACTGGAACAAGAGCCAGAACCAGCTATTCGTTATGCAGCATGGCCGTGATCAGTTACATGACCTGTTCCCTTCCCTGTATACAGAAAAACAATCGGCCGACTTACCGGCAGAATGTATGTATGCGTTGAAACAGGGATCTGACTGTGGATGGCCTTACATCTACTACGATCCGTTCACCAACAGGAAAATGCTGGCTCCTGAATATGGTGGTGACGGTAAAAAGACAGGTGGTGAGACGGCGGAAAATCCGGTAGTCGCATTCCCGGCACATATGGCGCCTAACGGACTCCTGTTCTATACAGGCACGCAGTTCCCTGAGAAATACCGTAACGGTGCTTTCATCGCTTTCCATGGTTCCTGGAACCGTTCTCCGGAGAACCAGGCAGGCTATTATGTGGTATTTGTACCGTTTAAAGATGGTAAGCCATCCGGTAAATGGGAAGTATTCGCAGATGGATTTGCAGGACCTGGTCCGGTGAAATCACCTGGCGATGCGCAACATCGTCCCTGCGGACTGGCACAGGGTCCTGATGGTTCCCTGTATGTAACAGATGATGCTAAAGGAACAGTTTACAGGATCGTTTATAAGGCAAAATAGTATGGGTAAATGGATACTGGCAGTAATGCCATTGTTGATAGCGGGATTATGTGTGACCGCGCAGGTGAAGAAACCAGCCAAACCTACGGCAAAACCGGTAGCTGCATCCTCCGCTACGATCGCGAGAGGAAAGGCTTTATACCGGCAGTATTGTATCTCCTGTCATCAGGAGAATGGCAGCGGCGTACCACGTATGAATCCTCCGCTGATCAAAACGGAATATGTATTAGGCGATAAAACAAGGCTGATCGGCATACTACTGAACGGGTTCAACGAAGACGTAGAGATTAACGGTGATTACTACTCCAATCCGATGCCTTCACAGGCAGCCCTGAAGGATCAGGAGATCGCCGACATCCTTTCTTATGTCAGAAACAGCTTTGGTAACAAGGCAAGTACAGTTTCGGCAGCGGAAGTAACGACGGTACGGGAAGCCAAAAAGTAATATAACACAAAGAATCTGAATATCTTAACAGCGACATGCACCCAATGTGGGTAAATGTCGCTGTTTTTTAATTGCTTTTGTCAAACAGATTTCTAACATTTGCGAAAAATTTTAGGGACATGTCAGTGAATCCAGAAGTGGTGCGGGAGGTTAGTGAATTCAATAATTATTACAACAGCCTGGCGGAGTTATTAAACAGGCACTTAGCGGACAATAATCTTTCTTTATCAGCATTGCGTGTACTGATAAAGCTGAGGGAAGAGGAAGAGCAATGCACGGCGGGAAAACTGATTGCCAATCTGGGTATTGATGGCGGTTACCTGAGTCGTATCCTTAAATCCTTTGAATCAAATCAGCTGATTGCCAAACGTAAATCCAACCTGGATGGGCGTACCTGGTACCTGCAACTGACACCAAAAGGATCCAGATTGCTCGAAACACTGGAACAGGGTTCGGCAGAACAAATCGGAAAACTCCTGGAGCCGGTACCGGCAGAGCAGCAACAGGCATTGGCAGGCGCTATGAAAACAGTGCGTCATATCCTTTCTGATGACGCAAAGATCTCTCCGGAAGATATCACCTACAGACGTGACCTGCAACCGGGAGACGCTGGTTTTATCATGCACATGCACGGGTCGCTTTATGCGAAAGAAGCAGGGTATAACCTGGAATTCGAAACGCATACCTGTAAGACCTTCTATGAGTTCCTGGAAGCCTATAACTCTTCCAAGGACCAGGTATTCCTGGCGATGCATGGCAATCAGATCATCGGTTCGATCGCTGTACTGGGACATTCCCGCTACGCTACGCAGATGCGCTGGTTCCTGGTTCATCCGGACTACCGTGGTATCGGTATTGGTCAGCGTCTGCTGACAGAAGCGATCAATGCGGCCAAAGAGAAGTTATTCCAGAAGATCTATCTCATTACGACCAGTCAGCAGGTAGCTGCGACCTCACTGTTTAAAAAGAACGGTTTCCGTAAGTCAGGAGAGAAACACATGCCAATGTGGGGCTTACAGCTGACGGAAGAACGTTATGAGATCGACCTGATTTAAGCAAGCGACATTTATTGTTACCCCCCCTTGCTTTATTTAAAATAATTAGATATTTTTATTTCGCTGTAGTTCTATCCAGGGTAAAATGTAGTTATCATACATAAAACCCTTTTGAAATGAAGAATCCATTCATCCTTCATTATCTCTCTTCCATTTACAAGCATTTCGTAGATCACCGTTTTAATACGGTTTGCGTTGTTCTGTCTATTGCTGGTTATATTACCCGCCAGCATCCACATGCCCATTTTCGCGCAGCCCATCGATGGTAAGACAGCTGGTTTGAAGTTAGCCGGCATCATTTCTTTGCCTGCAAACTGACACGTCGGCATAAAGCTGACCGTCCTTATGCGCGTTGCCCATTAGGGATCTGTAAAACAGGGCCGGCATTCCTGGTCTCAACAAACCCATGTAAACCCGTATAAACCCATACAAATGGATACAACTCCGATCTCCGCTGCATTTCAATTCCTGATTCATAATTCCTAATTATTTAATGTTTTATTACTCACTAAATACTGATCCTTCAAAACCGTTCCAAACATGAGATCACTTCTACAAGTGGCCGTACTGCTGCTGTGCATGCAGTTCAGTTCATTCGGCCAGCTCGCTAATTTCAATTCCACGGCAGAGGCCCTGCAAACAAGTATGTACAACACATTTGGCACGCCCAACAACAACTACTGGTGGTGTGCCAATGGTGTACATGCCTTGCTGGACGGCTATACCCGTACCCGTTCCAGTACTTACACGACACGTATGAAAGCCCTTTTACTGAACACAAAGGCATCTAATGGCAACACTTACATCAACTATTTCTATGATGACATGGATTGGATGGGTATTGCTACACTACGCGCATGGGATGAAACCGGCGACGTGGATTATTACAACGTAGCCACTCAGCTGTGGACCGACATCAAGGGCGGTTTCAGCAATGGCGCGATCGACTGGAATAAAGGCTGTGTGGGTTGTAAGAATTCCTGTGCAAATGCACCTGCGATCATTCTCGGGGCAAGGATGTATCGGATCAACAATTCAGCTACCGATCTGCAGTTGATCAAGGACATTTTCACGTTCATGAAGAACAATCTGGTAGACCCGACTACCGGCGCTGTATGGGACAACATCAACCTCAGTACAGGCGTTACCAACAAAGACTGGATCTTCTCTTACAACGTAGGTACTTTCATCGGCGCAGGCTGGGAACTGTACAAGATTACAGGTGATACCTATTATCTGAATGAAGCAGTGAAAACAGCCGATTATGCCATGAATTCCAGACGTACAAATGGTATGTTCTTCGCCAACGAAACCGGTAATGGCGATGGTGGATTATTCAAAGGCATCTTCATTCGTTATCTTACAGAACTGGCCAGAGAAGGCAGCATTTCTGCTACTAAACGTGCGGCATATAATGAGGCGATCCGCTTCAATGCACAAACCCTTAAAACGAATGGTATCAATGCTTCTACAAATCTGGTAGGGGCTAACTGGTCACAGCAGCCTTCAGGTTCTACCGACTATGCGACACAGCTGAGCGGTGTAATGCTGATCGAGGCAGCCGCATTGCTGGATCAGTCTTTCTTCTTCAAAGATATCAACTATGGCGGTAGCTACTGGGGATTGAGCGTTGGTAGTTACAATACGGCTGCATTGGTAGCAAAGGGTATTGCCAACAATGATGTAACCTCATTTGCGATCCCGGCAGGTTATCAGGCTACGCTTTATAAGAATGATAACTTCACCGGCGGCAGTCTGGTGGTAACAGGCAACAGCGCCTGGATCGGTGGGCCCTGGAATGATAGCACATCATCCCTTATCATCAGCTATACAGCAGGGGCGTCTTTCTTTAAAGATTGTAATTATACCGGTGCGGTTGTGAGTCTGCCGGCAGGAGATTACACCCTTGCACAATTACAGGCGAATGGTATTCTGAATGATGATATCTCCTCCCTGCGTGTCAGCAGTGGTTACCAGGTGATCCTCTATGAGAACGATAACTTCGCCGGTACGTCTGTGACAGCTACTACGGACAACAGTTGTCTGGTAGCGCAGAACTTCAACGACAAGGCTACTTCTATCCGTATTACGGCTACAGGAGCAGCACCGGCAGCGGTGACTACAGCAAGGGTGAATACGATCGAAAAAAGCCTGCTGAAAGGCGTGACTTTATATCCTAACCCTGCGGGCAATACGTTGTACCTGAAATCAGGTGCGGACCTGCTGGGTGCAGACGTAACCGTAGTGGATATGTCAGGAAGGGTCGTTCTCCGCAATCGCCTGACAGCCAACAATCTGAACGTATCACGTTTAGGCAGCGGCGTATATTGGATCACGATCGTGAAAGATGGTAAAAAAAGTACAATTTCTTTCGTGAAATAACTGATTGTAACAGAATCCTCTATACTGTTAAAGGCCGGTCTTCCTGCGGGAAGGCCGGCCTTCGTGTTGCAAAATCCCACCGGATTCATGTATATTTGTGCGCATAATACCTCAAAGGGACGGTTCGTGAATGTCAGAGTGATGTTATGATTATCTTATTGTACCCCCGGAATGACGTTTAAACGCTATAATAGTCTGGATATCATTTTAATATATTAGTTTACTGTATGCTGAAAGTTGCCGCAAGGAGCATTCCTTTGTTTTCTTTTAACATTGTTTTTTTATTGTTTTTCTCCCATTCGCTCTCAGGCGTGAAGGGTGACAGATCTCCTGTATATGCTGAGATCAGATATGCGGATAGTCTGGCGCTGCGACAGGATACTACCTTTTATCCCGTAGTGGATACCCTGCCTGATACCATCAGTTTTTCCATTGTGGGCGATCTGATGGTGGGCTCATCTTATCCGGCGAAAGCCTTTTTACCAAAAGAAGAAGAAGGAAATATCCTGCAATATGCGATGCCTTTATTACAGGCGACCGATCTGCGTATCGGCAACCTGGAGAGTGCGGTATCTGACAGCGCAAAGGTGTTTAAGAATTGCGGGAACTCTACCCAGTGTTTCGCTTTCCGCACGCCTTACAAACAGGCAATGTGGTATAAGGAAGCAGGATTTGAGTACCTGAACCTGGCAAATAACCACTCTTATGACTTTGGCCAGAAAGGGGTAACGCATACCCTGGCTTTCCTGGATAGCGTTAATATCAAGACCAGCGGCGTACCAGACCGCGTATTTGATACCCTGACTGTGAGAAATACAAAGATCGGTTTTGTCTCGTTTGCCCCTCATACCGGGTGTCTGGACATGAATGACGACTCCCTGGTAAGGGCGACTATTGCCGAGGTGCGTCCCCTTTGTCAGTTGCTGGTTGTTTTCTTCCATGGTGGAGGCGAAGGCTCCGGCCGTACCCATACACCAAAGGGCAGGGAGTTCTTTTTGGGCCAAAACAGGGGAGATGTTAGACATTTCGCCCATATGTGTATCAATGAAGGAGCTGACCTCGTAATCGGCTCAGGTCCCCATGTAGTAAGGGCTATGGAGCGTTATAAAGGTAAATTAGTGGCTTATAGTTTAGGAAATTTTGCAACTTATCATCAATTCAATTTAAAATATCCCAATAATATTGCACCTTTGCTGCGGGTAAAAATCACCAGCGAGGGAAACCTTGTCGAGCATAAAGTGTTTTCTTTCCTGCAAGAGGGGGAAGGCATACCTAAACCGGATACAACATCGAAAGCATTCAAAATGATCCGAAATTTATCTGTTGAGGACTTTGGTTCTTCGGCAGTCGAAGAAGGGGTCTTTGACTAAAACATCATGTTACTGTGAAGAAGTTATTGCCGATAATCATATCTGTTGCCAGCATAACCACTGTTGGAGCACAAGTAAAGAAAAAGCCAGTTAAACACGCACCAGCGAAGAAGCATACAACTGCTTACCATAAGAAAGCGACTACCCATAAGTCGAAAGCTGTTGTCCATCATAAGGTGGTAGCACCACCACCGATGCCTGATAGTTTGTATTTCCCAAACTCAGATATCACCGTCAATACATACGATACCTCAGGCTTGCGTAACAACATCAAGCAACTGTTCGCCGTACTGGAGTCAGAACTGGGTAAACCATACATCCGTGGCGCTATCGGTCCTATGGCCTTTGATTGCAGCGGATTGATCAAGTTTGGTTTCTCCTTTATCGGTATGACCCTGCCACGTACAGCGGCTGAAATGAGCAACCTGGGTAACCTCATCACCGTATCAGACTTCACCCCGGGCGATCTGCTGTTCTTCACCGGACGTAGTACCAAATCCAAAGTAAAAAGAGTCGCACACGTAGGTTGTGTGTACAAAGTTGACAATGGAAAGGTCCTGATGATCCACTCCAGCAACCAGGGCGTGAACATTGTAGATATCACGAACAGTGAGTACTACAAGAAGCGTTTTATCGCTGCAAAGAGGGTGATTGAAGTAGATTCTACCAATACGGTTATTCCGATGAGGGAAGGGAATCTGACGGATTATTAATTCCCGCTTATTTTAATGTCGTTTTATTATGACCATTCATAGTGGTCATGTATATTGTATTGCCTTTAAAACGGCCTTGCAGAAGGTGTTTTAAAGGCATTGTTTTTTATTGACAACGTCTAATGACCACCTTTAGACGCTTATCCCCAATTCCTGATTCCTAATTCTTACCGTTTTCTCCGTTTTTCCTTATTTTTAGTTGTGGCCATAAAATAGCCCTGAACCAAAAACAATCATATGGATGCACAGCAACTGGACATGAACCGGAACGAAGATGCGATGCGCAAATCTCTCAGCACGCTCAGACAACGCTTCTCTGTCATCGAACAGGGAGGTGGTAAAAAGAACCTCGAAAAAGTGCGGCAGAGAGGTAAGTTGACCCCCAGAGAACGAATTGCTTATCTGCTGGACAAAGACACCCCTTTTACAGAAATCGGCGCCTTTGCTGCTTATGACATGTACGCTGAACATGGCGGTTGTCCCGCGGCAGGTACTGTCGGTGGTATCGGCTATATCAGCGGCCGTCAGTGTATGATCGTCGCCAACGATATGACAGTGAAAGCCGGCGCCTGGTTCCCGCTGACAGGCAAAAAGAACCTGCGCCTGCAGGAGATCGCTATGGAAAACAGACTGCCTGTGATCTACCTGGTAGATAGTGCAGGGGTATACCTGCCGATGCAGGATGAAATATTCCCGGATAAAGAACATTTTGGCCGCATCTTCCGCAACAATGCACGCATGAGCGCAATGGGCATTACCCAGATCGCCGCTGTCATGGGTAGCTGTGTAGCGGGTGGCGCATACCTTCCTATCATGAGTGATGAAGTGCTCATGGTCAATGGCAATGGTTCCATCTTCCTGGCCGGACCTTACCTCGTAAAAGCAGCTATCGGTGAAACTGTAGATGCTGAAACATTAGGCGGCGCCGTTACCCATACCGAGATCTCCGGTATCGCTGATTATAAATTTGACAGCGATGAGGAATGTCTCGATCAGATTAAAAAGATCGTCGGCAAAATAGGAGACCCTGCCAGTGCCGGTTTTAATAGAGCAGTGCCTGCGCTTCCTGAGAAAGATCCTGCGACACTCTACAGTGTTATTCCGGAAGACAGCACCCGTCCCTATGATATGCTGGAGGTGATCCACCGGTTGGTAGACCGTTCTGAATTTGACCAGTATAAAGAAGATTATGGTAAAACGATCCTCTGCGGATATGCCCGCATCGATGGCTGGGCAGTAGGGATTGTTGCCAATCAGCGGAAGATGGTAAAAAGCAAAAAAGGAGAGATGCAGATGGGCGGTGTTATTTACAATGACAGCGCAGACAAAGCAGCCCGTTTTATCATGAACTGTAACCAGAAAAAGATCCCGCTGGTATTCCTGCAGGATGTAACTGGTTTTATGGTCGGTAGCCGCAGCGAACATGCCGGTATCATTAAAGATGGTGCTAAACTGGTGAATGCCGTGGCCAATTCTGTGGTACCTAAATTCACCGTTATCGTAGGTAACTCTTATGGTGCGGGTAACTACGCCATGTGTGGTAAAGCATATGATCCGCGGTTCATCTATGCATGGCCCAATGCGAAGATCGCTGTAATGGGTGGTGAACAGGCGGCTAAAACACTCCTGCAGATACAGGTCGCTTCACTGAAAGCAAAAGGAGAGGAGATCTCTCCGGAAGAAGAAAGCCGTCTGCTGAATGAGATCACAGAACGTTATAACAGTCAGACGACACCGTATTACGCCGCTGCCCGTTTATGGGTAGACGAGATCATCGATCCGCAGGATACACGTAAAATACTGTCCGAAAGCATTGCTGCTGCGAATAATGCACCTGTAGAAGATAGCTTTAGCCTCGGTGTATTCCAGGTGTAAAAGCATAGCGCTTAATCCTTATCTTTGCCCGCTATGTCAGAAGTTATTATTTACACGGACGGTTCTTCCCGCGGTAACCCAGGCCCTGGTGGCTATGGCGTTGTACTGATGTGGAACAGTGTCCGCAAGGAATTATCACAGGGATATCGCCTCACGACCAACAACCGTATGGAACTGATGGCTGTTATCGTAGCCCTCGAAGCATTGAAGAGAGACGGACTCCAGGTCAGGATCTTTACAGATAGCCAGTATGTGGTCAACAGCGTTGAAAAAGGCTGGCTCTGGGGCTGGGTAAAGACCGGTTTTAAAGACAAGAAGAATAAAGACCTCTGGCAGCGTTTTATTCCTGCTTTTAAAAAGCACCACGTGAAGTTCAACTGGGTAAAAGGGCACTCCACCAATCCATTGAACAACCGCTGCGACGAACTGGCCACACAGGCTGCCGATAGTGGCAACTGGCTGGACGACGTCGGTTTTGAAGGAGAATAGATACAGATACCAATATTTTAAAAAGGGCTTTACACCGTAAGGGGTAAAGCCCTTTTTCATGCATCTATCTAAGGCACTTTAACATTTATTTAATGAAAAATTGAAATTTGTCCACCATTATCTATAATTTATCCACTCGTTATAATTAGAATACATATTACATTTACATCATTATTATTTCAACTGTCTAAAAGGAAAAGATTATGACACACTGGAAGATCGATGAATCACACAGCGAAATTGGATTCAAAGTAAAACACCTGATGATCACAAACGTAAGCGGTTACTTTACGGAGTTTACAGGAAGTGTTAAGACTGAAAGCGCGGATTTTCACGATGCAACAATCACTTTTGAAGCAACAACAGCCAGCATCACTACCAACAACAAACAGAGAGATGAACACCTGAAAGGTGGTGAGTTCTTCGATACAGAACATCATCCAAAGATCTCTTTCGTATCTAAAAAGATCAAAAAAGTAACAGAAGAAGAATATAAGCTGATCGGTGATCTGACTATCAAAGGTCATACGCACAGCATCGAACTGGATGTTTTACGCAACGGTGTTGTGACAGACCCATACGGACAGGAAAAAGAAGGCTTTTCCATCAAAGGCCGCCTGCACCGCGCAGACTACGGACTGCGTTGGAATGCAGCTACAGAAGCAGGTAGCATCGTACTGAGCGATGAAGTGAAACTGCTGATGGAAGTGCAGCTGGTAAAAGAATCTGTGCCTGTATTGGCATAAGCAGCTGCCCGGGACAGTAAACCCTTCATTGATATATGGAAATTGGAATTGACAGCTTTGCGGCGAGGTTTAGTGATAATGCGGCCGCCGCATTGAGTGACAGGGATGCTATGCTCCAGTTACTCGAGCGAATGGAACACGCAGACCGATCGGATCTTGACGTATTTGGCATCGGTGAACATCACCGTAAGGGCTTCCTGGATTCGGCGCCTACGCATATTCTTGCGGCAGCAGCTTCCCGGACTAAAAAGATCAAACTGGCCAGTGCTGTAACAGTACTGAGCGCAATGGATCCGGTACGTGCATTTCAGAACTTTGCCACCCTTGACCTGATCTCCGATGGTCGTGCAGAAATGGTTGTAGGTCGTGGCTCATTCACAGATGCTTTCCCGTTATTCGGATTCAACCTGAACGATTACGATGACCTGTTTTCGGAGAAACTGGACCTTTTACTGGAAATTCGTGACAAGGAATTCGTGACCTGGTCAGGTAAGTTCAGACCAGCGATGAAAAATCAACCCGTATACCCACGCCCATTGCAGGAAAAACTCCCTATATGGCTCGGAGTAGGCGGTACGCCACAGTCTTTTGTGCGCGCAGGTGCATTAGGCTTACCACTGATGGTGGCGATCATAGGAGGAGAGACACATCGTTTCCGTCCGCTGATCGATCTCTATCGTGAAGCCGGAAGACGTGCAGGACATGCGCCTGAAACACTCACCGTTGGTTTACACTCGCTTGGATACGTTGCAGAAACAACAGAAAAAGCAATAGAAGATTTTTATCCGGGCTATGCCGCCAGTATGACGAAAGTAGGTAAAGAAAGAGGCTGGCCACCGGTAACAAAACAACATTTCCTCGCCCAGAATGGCCCTACAGGCGCCCTGCTGGTAGGAAGTGCAGAAGAAGTAGCAGAAAAGATAGTGCGTCACGCGAACGCACTGGGAGGTGTCTCAAGACTGACCTTCCAGATGGATTCCGCGGAAGTACCACATGACAAACTGATGAACGCAATTGATCTGATAGGTAACAAAGTCAAGCCTTTGGTAAACGCATAATGCCACAAGAGGCGTTCGCTTACAGCGGACGCCTCTTTTATTTTGATCATTATTCTGCCTTCAGATGTTTCACCGGATTACTCAATGCCGCCCTTATTGCCTGATAACTCACCGTCAGAAATGCAGCGACCAGTGCAAAGCCTCCGGCAACTGCAAACATCCACCCACTCACAGGAATATGATAAGCAAAACCACTTAACCATTTATCCATCGCCCACCAGGCCAGCGGACAGGAAACCAGTACCGCAATCAGCACCAGTTTGATGAAATCGCGTGATAGTAATAACGCCACATACGCAGAAGATGCCCCCAGCACTTTCCGTATACTGATCTCCTTCTTTCTTAATTGCGCACTATAGGCCGACAGACCAAACAATCCCATACAGGAAATGAAGATGGCAAATGCCGCAAATGTCCGGAAGATGCTGCTCATCTGATTCTCGGAAGCATACAGCCGGTTGAGTTTATCGTCAATAAAAGTATAGGTAAATGTACCTCCAGGTGTCAGTGTCGTAATACGTTCCTTCATGTAGGTCAGCGCCGCTGGAATATGTCCTGGCCTGATCTTTAATAACAGATAGTTCGCACGATAAGGGTCATATTTTATCACCAGCGGATCTACAGGCGTATGCAACGATGCAAAATTGAAATTCTTCACCACACCGACTACCGTACCCGTATCTCCGTCTGCCACAAAGAGGTGCCCCACAGGGGATGTAAGATGATATGCCTTTACCGCAGATTCATTAATGATAAACTCCTTCTGTTTGATATCCGGCATCTGATTATAGAAATTCCGGCCTTCTACTAATGGGATCTGAAGGGTAGGTAAAAACCTTTCATCCGACCACATAATACGACTGTTATCAAATTCTTCTTTGTCGGTAGCAGACAATGGCTGAAAGGGCTGGGAGCTGAATCTGTCTCCCGGTAGCGTCGATACAATGGAGAAGTCGGCAATATCAGGGGAGCGTTTGATATCATCGATCAGTGAGCCGAAATGTTTCCACATAGGTCCGTATATGGTAATACCAGCCACCTGTTCCCTGTCAAAACCCAGGTCTTTGTTATGAAAATACCTGATCTGACGATAGATGATCATTGTGCTGATGATCATAAAAACAGATACGACAAACTGGAAAATAACCATCCCTTTTCTGACATTGTCCACCCGTGTACCAGGCATGTTTTTACTCCGCAATGCCTTCACCGGATGGAAATGCGCTACATGCCATGCAGGGTATCCTCCCGCCAGCAAAGCAATAAATATGATCAGTAACAACGTGATGCCTAATCCGGAAGGCGTAAAGGCCTGATGCATATAAAAAGGCCGTTCCGCAATACTGTTATAAAAAGGAATGGCTGCTTTGAACAATAAAAAGGCCAGTACGGTGGCAAATAAGGTAGTAAGCAGTGATTCTCCCAGGAATTGTGCAACCACCTGACGGTAAGTAGCACCGATTACTTTACGCATACCTATTTCCCGCATTCTGCCGAATGCCTGTGCTGTATACAGGTTGATAAAATTGACAGCAGCCACTAACAGGATGAACAATGCAGCCAGCGAGAATATCTTTACATAAGTGATGTCACTGTTGGGATACATTTCTTTCTCCAGGCGGGAGTACAGGTGAATGCTGGTAATAGGCTGAATGTTTATCTCACGGTCGGCTAAGATCTGTTCACGGGTGGTATTGCTCTCTTCATAGAACTTTGCCGTAAAGTCTTTGAGACCGGCTTCCACCTGCTTTGCAGCATTGGGCTTGTCCAGCAGTATATAGGTATAGAAACCATTCCAGGTCTTGTTCGCCAGTGAACGTTCATCCAGGAAATGATGGATGGTAGACATAGACAGGAGATAGTCAAACCGGAGGTGCGTAGGGAAATTGTATTCACGGATCACACCGGTAACCTTGAGAGAGATATTATTTACATCATCCTGTAAGATCTTTCCCAGCGGGTCAGCTTCGCCAAAGTATTTATGGGCCATTTTGTCTGTGAGAATAATGGAGCCCGGTGTGTTTAATGCGGTGTTCCTGTCGCCGGACAGAAAATCAATATCAAATACATCTGTGGCAGTCGGGTCGGCAAAGAAGCCGCCTTTCTCTTCAAATTTTATCAGACTCCCATCTGCACCGGTATAGCTCAGCACCTGGAAAGGATAGGGTCTGTGAAAGCTGACGGTCTTTTCTACCTGTGGGAAGAACTGTTTGAAGGCATCCGCTGTAGTGGGGGCAGTGGCAGCCCAGCTACGGGCATTGTCGCCCTTACCGGTCTGGGTAACACGATAAATACGGTCCGCCTTTGTAAACCCCTTATCATAACTGAGTTCCTGCCTTACATGAAATATGATCAGCAGGGCACAGGCCACACCCAGGGCCAGTCCGGTAATATTAATAACTGAGAAAAGCTTATTCTTCCAAAGGTTTCTCAGTGCTATTTTAAGGTAACTTCTAAACATATGCTACAATGAATATACTATTCCTCAGCTAAGTAAGTGCCGGAATATTAAATAGCTCATAACCAGTAGTTTAATGTTTTCCGGAAGAACCAAAATGTCCGTTTTTAATACAATATCCGTTCACTTTTATATAATCTCGATGTAGTTCGGTAGTTTTGTAACGGATTTCAACCTATAGACGAACATGAAGAACTTATTGATAACCGGACTGGCTCTGTTATTTAGCCTGATGAGCTATAGCCAGAATACCTGGACGCTTAAGCATGATAAAGACGGAATTAAGATCTATACCAAGACGATAGAGAATTCCGATTACAAGGGCATCAAAGTAAAATGTTCATTGCCAGCTACTTTGACCCAGTTTACCGCCGTCATTATGGATGTCAACACCGCAGGAGAGTGGTTGTATGCTACTAAATCAAGTACGCTGCTGAAACAGGTATCTCCGGCGGAAGTATACTATTATTCAGAGGTCAGCCTGCCATGGCCACTCAATAACAGGGATTTCATCTGTCACCTGCATGCCAGTCAGGACCCTCATACCAGGGTTGTGACCATCGACGGACCGGTAGTACCTGATTATATGCCAGCTAAAAACGGGATCGTACGTGTGACGCAGTCCTCCGGTAAATGGATCATTACACCTAATGGCGGTAATGTAGATATTGAGTACACCCTGGAAGCAAACCCCGGTGGTAACCTGCCTGCCTGGCTGGTGAACCTGTTCGTAACGAAAGGCCCAATGGAGTCCTTTAAGAAACTGAAAGAGCAGGTGAACAAACCTCAGTATAAAAAGATACAGTATTCGTTCATGAAGAACTGAGCATGCATAAGACATTGAAAGGCCTTTCGCTGACAGCGGATATTATATAATTGGGTCAGTTAAGCGATAAAAAGCAAAGGGGAAGCAATATTGCTTCCCCTTTGCTTTTTATCGTAAAAATATTATTCATATTTCTTTCCTTCCACACGGCCCACATAAGTGCCCTGTATAGGTCTGCCCGCTACAGTGATATTGAATTTGATCGTATAGATCTCGTTATTTCTGTTTACGTTCAGGGTACCTGCTGAAAGGTTTGTAATCTCTGTTCCTTCGCCGTATACACCGCTGGCAGTATATCTTACATATGATCCGAAGAAATTCTTCTTTTTATCATAGTTGATGTTACTGCGTCCCATGTAGGTAAAGGTATCTGAGAAGTACAGGCTATCCACAGAGATCTGTACAGAATTCTCAATATACTCCGGCGCCTGTGGCTTATTCGTGATCACCAGACCATCCCTGCCCGTCCAGTAGGCATAATCAGCCGCATAGGTTTTACCCTCGATGGTATAGGAACCACCGATCGCCGCAGGGTTGGTATCATTCTTATCATCTTTTTTACAAGCTACCGTGAAGGCGGTAACAGCAAACAGTAATACAGCGAGTTTTTTCATAGGTTATATGGTTTTACGTCTGTTTTGTATGACAGACCAGTTTTGCGGTGCAAATATATCGTTTTATTTAATATAAAGGTAGTAGGTTTTCAAACCATCTGTTGATAGAGGGGCATTTCGGTTTTATAGAAACGGGATGAAATAAAAGAGGCTGTCAAAAGTATTGAGCAGCCTCCTTTCATTTAGGTGCCTGATGGAATCAGGTAGTTATTTAAGCAATTCTGAGAACGTTCATTTATTTTGATACACCCTCTTTTATTTACATATTGTTATACAACTGCTGCATTTCACTCGTCATCTGATCATAGATCGGCTTTGTGAACTGCATAAACAGTTCCTGTGGCGGTGGAGGGGCAATGTCCTCACCACCCATCAGGCTTTTATCCTGGTCGCTGAGTGCGCGTTCATCTCCTTTATAAAATCCCCACTGATTTACCCAGGTAAAGCTACCCGGCAGTCTGTCTGTACGGATGATATTTCCGTTAACCGCGTCCAGCAGCTGGTAGTCCAGCACACCTTTAGAGATCACGGTTGCCTTGTTCACGTATACTTTAGCTTTGACGGTCGCGTAACGTTTGATCGTTTCTTTGCCGGTACTGTCTTTCACGGTAGATACAACAATCTCTTTGGAAACCTCCCTTTCGGAGCGGTCTACATAAGTCTGACCCACCACAAAATCATAGAAACGCATTTCCAGGAACTGGTCAGGCTGTATCCTGTTGGCCTGGGCGATACGCTCGTCAGTGAATTGTACAAAGCGGTTGATATTACGTTGCTGGAGGTTTTTGATCAGTATTTCTCTGAACTGGTCAGCGCTGAACTGATAATAGGGAGAGCGTACATCGATCTGTCTTATTACTACATTGACGGTTCCTCTTGCAAAGGCTTCGTCTCTGAGCTGTGCTGCATTGCGGTAATTCGGGATGAGGCTCAGGGCTGCCTGAAACTCATCAAATGCCTGTCTGGCCGCGGCTTTATCTCCCTGATCGAGGAGGGAAGCGCCCCGGTCATATCTTACCTGCGCCGCATTTTCCTGGGCGCCGGTAATAGCGTTGCGATAATCTTTAGGTTTAACGACAGCCAGTGCAGCAGGGCAGGACTGTATCGCATCATACAACCGCTGGAGGTTACGGTATTCGTTGCGTACATACTCCCATTTCAGCTGGTCGTTGGAGCTCAGGAAACCGGTGACTTTGTCTTCATGAAGACGTTTGGCCTGTGCATAGGCATCCGGAAGCAGTTGTAATGAGGTGGTGTTTGTAGGTTTCTTCTGTAGTTTTTTGACAAATACAAGAACGGCTTCATCATACCGTCCTTTATTGTACAATTTCTCCCCGTTTTTACAGGAGAGGATAAATAGGATAGGTGCTATCAGCCACCAGAAACGGTTTTGCATATAATCGGTAGTGTATTTTTATTTCAGGAATCTTCTGATCTCCCTGTCCGTTTCGCGTTGCTTGATGCTATCCCGTTTGTCGTGCAGCTTTTTACCTTTACCCAGTCCGATTTCGATCTTAGCCAGGCTTTTGTCGGTAATAAAGATGCGCAGGGGGATAATGCTGTAGCCTCTTTCCTTGATCTTGTTCTCAAGTTTTCTAAGTTCCCGCTTGGTCAGCAGTAACTTACGTTCACGAAGGGGATCATGATTAGAATATGTGCCGTGTGTATATTCAGATATATGCAGGCTTTTAACAAACAACTCTCCTTTGGAAAAATAGCAGAATGAATCGTTGAAGCTCACGCGGCTACCACGGATCGATTTGATTTCCGTACCTGTCAACACCATGCCGGCAATATACTTGTCCTCTATTGCGTACTCGAAATATGCCGATCTGTTCTTGAGTTCTGCCATGGAAAAACAATTAGGAATTAGGAGTTAAGAATTAAGAATTGAGCCGAAATAATTGGCTCAAATGATATTCCTGGCATCCTAAATCATTAAAAAAAATTAAGAATTAACAATTAGGGATTAAGAATTGGGCGGTGTGAATTGGCGCAATTGTAAGTCCTTTATCTTTGTAATTCTGTTTTGTGGTTAATAATGAATGAATTTATACTTATAAAATTAGGAATTAAGAACCAAGGGTTAAGAAATTTGCTTTAGCAACAATTCTTAATTCTTAATTCCTAATTCCTAATTGAGATTCTTGTGCTTAGTTCTTAAATAACTCTAACAATACCGCCAGACGTTGTTTCATCTCCTTACGGTCGATGATCAGATCCAGGAAACCGTGTTCCAGCAGGAACTCAGCGCTCTGGAAACCTTCTGGCAGGTCTTTCTTGATAGTTTCTTTAATAACGCGCGGACCGGCGAAACCGATCAGTGCTTTTGGCTCCGCAATGTTCAGATCACCCAGCATTGCAAAGGAAGCTGTTACACCACCTGTGGTTGGATCTGTCATCAGGGAGATATAAGGCAGCTTAGCTTCGGCCAGCTGCGTCAGTTTTGCGGAAGTTTTAGCCATCTGCATCAGGGAAAAGGCGCTTTCCATCATACGGGCGCCACCTGATTTGGAAATAACCATTAGCGGCATCTTGTTCGCGATACAGTAATCAATGGAGCGGGCGATCTTTTCACCTACCACTGAACCCATAGAACCACCGATGAAGGCGAAGTCCATACAAGCCACTACCAGGTTGTTACCTAATACCTGACCTGCACCTACGCGCATGGCATCTTTCAGACCGGATTTCTTCTGAGCCTCAACGAGTCTTGCACCGTAAGGTTTCAGATCCTTGAATCCGAGGAAGTCTTTCGGATAGATATTATCAAACAGCTCTTCGAATTCATTGTTGTCAAATAGAATTTCGAAATACTCTGCCGAATTGATGCGATTGTGGTAATTACACTTGTCGCATACATAAAAGTGCTCTTTCAGATCTTTTACTGTAGAGGTTTTTTTGCAGCTAGGACATTTGTGCCACAACCCATCCGGCGCTTCTTTCTTCTCACTTGTAGACGTTTGAATGCCTTGTTTAATGCGCTTAAACCAGCTTGACATATTGTGCTATTAGGTTACAAAATAGTTGTGCAAGATACAAATTATATTAACTTCCAAAGTATGCGAACTGTAGAATTATAATTAAAGTATCTGGCTACCAATAATTTGATAGGAAAGATATATATATAACTGCTATAATAAAAATACATTTACAAAAAAATCCTCAGGAATGACTTCCTGAGGATTCATAACTTGTCCCGCTTCGGGAATTACGCGTTTCTGTTTACGCAATTCAGGTCAGCGAATGCTTCTTCCAGGCGCTTAACGAAGGTTTCTTCACCTTTACGCAGCCAAACGCGAGGATCGTAGTATTTTTTGTTTGGCTTATCTGCACCCTCTGGGTTACCCAGCTGAGCCTGCAGATAATCTTTCTTCGCTTCGTAGAAATCATGGATACCTTCCCAGAATGCCCACTGCATATCTGTATCCAGGTTCATTTTGATTACACCATAACCCAGAGATTCAGCGATCTGGTGTTTTGGAGAACCGGAACCACCATGGAATACATAGTAGATTGGTTTTGGAGCAGTACCGAGTTTCTGCTGTACAAATTCCTGGCTGTTGTGCAGGATCACAGGACGCAGCTCAACGTTACCCGGGCTATAAACACCGTGTACGTTACCGAAAGCAGCTGCTACAGTGAAACGGCTACCTACTTTAGACAGGTTTTCGTAAGCATAGAACACTTCTTCTGGCTGAGTGTACAGTTTGTCGTTCTCAACACCTGAGTTGTCAACACCATCTTCTTCACCACCAGTTACGCCCAGTTCAATTTCGATGGACATACCCAGTTTGTTCATTCTTTCGAAATATTTAACGGAAGTCTCGATATTCTCGTGAATTGGCTCTTCGGAGAGGTCCAGCATGTGGGAACTGAACAGTGGCTGACCAGTCTGTTTCATGAATACTTCACCCGCATCCAGCAAACCGTCGATCCATGGTAACCATTTTTTAGCAGCGTGGTCAGTGTGCAGCACTACTGGTACGCCGTAGTATTTAGCTACTTCGTGTACGTGTTTTGCACCAGAGATCGCGCCTGCAATATTTGCCTGCAGTTTGTCATTCGGCATTCCCTTACCGGCAAAGAACTGTGCACCGCCATTGGAGAACTGAATAATAACAGGTGAATTTACTTTGGCAGCGGTTTCCAGTACTGCGTTTACGGAATTGGTACCCACTACGTTAACAGCAGGCATTGCGAATGCATTAGTCTTGGCATCATTGTACAGCGCTTCCAGCTCTTCGCCGAATAACACGCCAGCTCTGTATTTTCCCATAGCTTTCGGATTGTTTTACATTTAAGGATGGCAAATATAAGTACTAAAGATTAACTATTATAGCACAATTACGAATTATCAATAACGAATTACGAATTAAAATGCCATTTTTCTCGTAATTTTTTATTATTTACTGACAATTATACAATAGTTTCCATAATTCCTGCATGTATTCCGCGGCTTTTCCCAGCCGGCTGCCATACCAGGAAAACATTTCTCCATCCACCAGCAGGATACGTGCACCCGGAGCTATCGCCGCCAGTTCCGCAATATGTTTCTCTTTAAAAGGATAAGGCTCCGAGGATAATAATATTACCTGACAATCGGATGATAATAGCTGTCCGGCGTCCACTTCCGGATACCTTGAAATTTCCCCAAATACATTTTCCAGTCCGCAATAAACCGTCATCAGGTGATGTATAAAGGTATCGCCTCCGGCAACCATCCAGGGATTGCGCCAGATAAAATAGGCTGTCCGCAGTTTTTTGCCCTGATGTGTACTTTTCTGCAAATCACTGAATCTGAGGATGATATCATTCGTTATTTGCAAAGCCTGTTCATGTCTTCCGGTAATTTTCCCAATATTTGATATCATCGCCAGGGCATCATCCAACGTTTGAATATCGCTGACCCAGACAGGCACCCGCTCCATCAGATAATGGATATCAGCGGCCGTATTCTCCTCCTTATTTGCAATCACCAGGTCTGGTTTCAGGGCCAGGATCTCTTCCAGATGGAGTTGTTTTGTGCCACCTATCCGCTGCTTTTGCCGGAACCATTCCTCCGGGTGTACACAGAATTTTGTGATGCCCACCACCTCTTCATCTAGTCCGAGGTCGTATAATAATTCCGTCTGCGAAGGCACAACCGATATAATACGACGGGGCGGGAAGGGTATTACCACTTCCCGCCCCAGCTGGTCTGTATATGTATTCATCTCCTGCATCAGCTACCCAATGCCTGGATGATGTCGTACTTCGTAACAATATGCGGTTTGCCGCTTTCATCTTTGCTGATCACCGCTCCGTTTTCCTTATTGATATAAGCAGATAGTTTTTCTATCGGCATATCCATACTTACCTCCGGAAAAGCGGTCTGCATCACCTGTTTGATCTGTGCATCCTTCAGGTTCGCATCATCGATCAGGCGGTTGAAAAGACCACCTTCTGAAATGGCGCCAACGATCTCATTATTATGTAACACCGGCAGGTGTTCGATATCAAACTTCTTCATTTTGATGATCGCATCGCTTACCTTCTCTTCCTGGCTGATAGTCACCAGTGGCTGGTTACGGCGGCTGTTCACCACATCCTTTACCGTTTTTACATCCAGGAAACCGCGTTCCATCATCCATTGGTCATTATATACCTTACCTACATAACGGCTGCCGTGGTCATGGAAAATGACCACTACCACATCTGTAGGTTTCAGTCGGCTCTTCAGCTGTATCAGTCCTGACAAGGCAGAACCGGCAGAGTAGCCGACGAAAATGCCTTCTTCTTTTGTAATACGGCGGGCCATTACGGCGCCGTCCTTATCTGTCACCTTTTCGAAATGATCGATCAGGCTCATGTCATAGTTCTGCGGCACGAAATCTTCCCCGATACCCTCCGTGATATAAGGATATACCTCGCTCATATCGAGTTCGCCGGTTTCGTGATATTTCTTCAGCAGAGAACCATAACTATCTATCGCCCAGACCTGTATGTCCGGATTTTTCTCTTTCAGGAACTTGCCCGCACCGGTAATAGTGCCACCTGTACCCGTAGCAACGACCAGGTGAGTGATCTTACCATCTGTCTGATCCCAGATCTCCGGACCGGTCTGCTCATAGTGTGCATCGCGATTGGCCAGGTTGTCATACTGATTCACATAAAATGAATTCGGGATTTCGGTGGACAGTCTGCGGGATACAGAATAATAGGAACGCGGATCATCCGGTTCCACATTCGTCGGACAAACGATCACTTCAGCGCCAACGGCCTTCAGGATGTCTACTTTTTCCTTCGACTGTTTATCTGTTGTTGTAAAAATACATTTGTACCCTTTGATCACGGCTGCCAGTGCGAGGCCCATACCGGTATTGCCGGAAGTACCTTCGATAATGGTGCCGCCGGGTTTCAGCAGACCTTGTTTTTCTGCTTCTTCTACCATTTTTATGGCCATGCGGTCTTTAATAGAGTTGCCGGGGTTAAAGAACTCAACTTTCGCGAATACCGGGCATGGGAGGCCGGCCGTTACGCGGTGCAGTTTCACAAGTGGAGTGTTGCCGATCGTTTCGAGGATGCTGTTGCAAAATTTCATATAGATCTTGTTGGACAGTAGCGAATGTAAGGAATTTCCCTTTTTCAGGATCGGGATGCCCGGGGGGATAAATGGACTGGTTCGCCGGAGATGCGTCGTGTATGCGTCGTATATGCGTCGTGTATGAAGCATGTATGCGTTATGTCTGGGTTTATTTTCCGGGATAGGGGTGATTCCTGACGAATTGCATCCATACTGTTCTTAATATTTGCTGTATATTATTGATTACCAGTATATAAGATGTAGATAACCCGTATATAAGCCGTAGATAATCCGTACCTGTAAGAATGGAGTATATACGGGTTATCTACGAATTATCTACAGCTTATCTATGAATCATCGTAAATACGCAGATATTATTAAGAGGGTTACCTTTTACATATTTCAGGTATTAAGAGTGGAAAGCCCAAAACTGAAACCAATCCCCGAAGGTTTCTGACAGAGGAACAACCTAATACCTATTATACTATCTTTGCATGTCATGAGTCAGCGGATATTTATTACCGGTATAGGGACCGGGGTAGGGAAAACAGTGACCTCCGCCTGTGTAGTGGAAGCACTACAGGCAGATTACTGGAAACCAATACAGAGTGGGTTATCAGAAGGGACGGATACTGATACGGTGAAAAGTCTGATATCCAATCCTGTGACCGTGTGTCACCCGGAAGCTTATCGACTGGAAGCCCCGGCTTCGCCACACCTGGCGGCCAGAATGGAAAACATTCAGATCGACGTGGACAGTGTGGTGGCACAGGCAGGGGGAATGCAGCCTTCCGGCCGACCTTTGGTGATTGAAGGCGCCGGCGGACTGATGGTACCGTTAACAGAGCAGATCTTTACTATCGACTTTATAGCGCAACTAAAAGCCAGCGTCATTATTGTGAGCCAGAATTATCTGGGGAGTATTAACCACGCATTACTGACGGCACAGGTACTAAAACAACGCGGTATCCCTGTTTTGGGGTGGATCTTCAGTGGAGAATATCATACCAATGAGACGGAGGTTGTGGGATGGAGCGGATATCCGCTTTTGGGAAGGATCCCTCACACTGCACTGGTTGACAGGGCATTTGTGAAGGAACAGGCAGAAAAGCTATCTTTGGGGCAATTCTGATCCACTTGTTAACAAAAAAGGATATACGAAAGGAATACCTGGAAAAACGTTTGAATCTTCCGGACGATGTGATTGCCACCCTTAACCGGGAGTTACTGCAACAATGCCGGCTGCTGGATTACAGCAATTTCAGCATGGCACACATTTTTCTTCCCATCACTGAAAAGAAAGAAGCGGACACACACGCACTGGTGGACTGGGCCAGGGAGGCTTATCCTGCTTTGCAATGGGCATTGTCCAGATCGGATATGCGTAATGCAACCATGGAGCACTTCCTCTGGAAACCGGATACGGTGCTGGTAAAGAACGCTTACGGGATACCTGAACCTGCCGGAGGCATTACATTGCTGCCTGCCGAAATGGACCTGGTATTCGTTCCTATGCTCGCTTTCGATAAAAAAGGACAGCGGGTCGGATACGGAAAAGGGATGTACGACCGTTTCCTGAAACAATGTTCGCCAACGGTGACTACTATCGGATTATCATTATTCGAACCAGTGGAGGCCATTGCCGATGCCGGCGAAAACGACGTTCCGCTGGATATGGTCGTGACGCCGCAAACAATTTACTATTTCAAAAAGAGCTAAAATGCTGAAACACCTGAAAGTCTTATTATACCCCTTTTCACTGCTGTATGGACTGGTAATGTGGGTACGTAACCGCTTGTACGACAGTAATATGCTGACGGCGGTGGAGTTTGACCTGCCTGTGATAGCAGTGGGCAACCTGTCCGTAGGCGGTACGGGTAAGACCCCTCATGTGGAGTACCTCATTAAGCTCTTGAAAGATAATCACCAGGTAGCCACCCTCAGCCGGGGATACAACCGGCGTACCAGCGGTTACCTGCTGGCCGATACGACCAGTACCGCCGCTCAGCTGGGAGACGAACCGATGCAGTTCCATCAGAAGTTTCCCGAAATAGCGGTCTGCGTAGGCGAAGAACGCATGCTGGCCATACCCCAGCTGCTGGGTGAACGGCCCGAAACACAGGTTATATTGCTGGACGATGCCTTCCAGCACCGTTCCGTAAAACCAGGTCAGAACATCCTGATCACCGAATACGGCCGCCGTTTCACCAAAGACCATGTAGTACCTTTTGGTCGCCTCCGCGAAGGCCGCAAGGGCTATGAAAGGGCCAATTGTATCATTGTATCCAAGTGCCCGCCGCAACTGTCCGATACCGAGAAAGCCGCCATCCGGCAGGAGATCGCTCCTCTGCCACATCAGCAACTGTTTTTTACTTCTCTGACCTATGGCGACTTATATGATATGTTCAGCGGCACACCGGTAGTAGCACCTGCCGATACCACCATACTGCTCGTTTGCGGTATCGCAAGACCGGAACCCCTTTTACAGCGATTGAAAGAAAGCTATAAAAGCGTGTTTCTGCTCTCTTTCCCGGATCACTATTACTATTCCGTCCCTGATCTGGAGAAAATACACCGGGAACTGGACAACCTGCCCGGTAGCAATAAACTGGTGGTTACAACTGAAAAAGACGCTGTCAGACTACAACTGCTCTCAGAACAGCTGCGTCCTTTGAATTTACCCATCGCCGTTATGCCGGTGGAAATATCTTTCCTCTTCGGGGAAGGAGATTCATTTAATAATTATATTTTTACTTACGTGGATCAGTTTGGAAGTAACCATGATTAAACGTTACGAGAATGACAAAAAAGAAAAAACCTCAAAAACACAGTAGCCAGAAGAAAACCTTCAGGGGTACTGTTCAGATAACCCGCTCCGGGATGTCCTTTGTAATTATCGAAGGACAGGAGAAGGATGTAATGGTCCGCCAGAAAAATCTCAACACCGCGCTTGATGGAGATGAAGTGCTTGTCGATGTGATCAAACAGGGCAAGAACGAAGGCCGTATGGAAGGTGTGATAACGGAGATCATTAAACGTAAAAAGATCGAATTCACCGGTAGTCTGCAGGTCAACAAAGGCTTTGCTTTCCTGATACCGGAAAAAGGGCTGTTCATGCCCGATATATATATTCCGGCCAATTCCCTGAAGGATGCGAAGAACGGTGATAAAGCCGTAGTACGTGTGGTGGCCTGGGGCGAAAAGACCCGCAAGCCGGTAGGGGAAGTCGTGGAAGTGCTGGATGCCAGCAACACCAATGACCTGGCCATGAAGGAGATCCTGATCGAAAGCGGATTCCCGCTGAGCTTCCCGGACGAAGTGCTGAAAGAGCTGAATGAGATCAAAGAGAACATCGATGCGGAAGAAGTGAAGAAACGTAAGGACTTCCGTAAGGTACTCACCTTTACCATTGACCCGGTAGACGCGAAGGACTTTGATGACGCCATCTCTATCCGTAAACTCCGTGGCAACTGGTATGAAGTAGGGGTACACATCGCTGATGTCAGCCATTATGTACAGCCGGATACCGCCCTCGATAAAGAGGCCGATAAACGTGCTACCTCTGTTTACCTGCCAGACCGTGTACTGCCGATGTTGCCTGAAAAGATCTCCAATGAGCTCTGTTCCCTGCGTCCGCATGAAGATAAACTGACTTTCTCTGCTGTCTTCAAGATGAATGAGAAGGGAGAGATCAAGGAACACTGGATTGGCCGTACCGTGATCCATTCCGATCACCGTTTTACATACGAACAGGTACAGGAGGTCATCGAAACAGGAGAGGGACCTTATAAGGATGAGGTACTGTTGCTGAATACGATCTCCCAGACCCTGCGCAAGCTGCGTTTTGAGAATGGCGCGATCAATTTCTCTTCCCAGGAAGTACGTTTCCAGCTGGACGAAAACGCGAAGCCGATAGGCATTGTGATCAAAGAAAGCAAGGAAGCGCACCAGCTGATCGAGGAACTGATGTTGCTTGCTAACAGAACTGTTGCGGAATACGTATATAATATCCGTATCGGTACCAACCAGCACGTACCATTCCCATACCGTGTGCACGATACGCCGGATGAAGAAAAACTGAAAATGTTCTCCGCTTTTGCCCGCAAATTTGGTCACAGGCTGGAAGTCGATAATCTGGAGAAACTGGCCCGCTCCTTCAACGAAATGTTGCAGCTGGCCCATGGTAAACCGGAACAGCATGTACTGGAGACCCTGGGTATCCGTACAATGGCGAAAGCTGCTTATACGACAGATGATATTGGTCACTACGGACTGGGCTTCGAACACTATTGTCACTTTACTTCACCTATCCGCCGTTATCCGGACGTACTGGTACATCGTGTATTGCAGCAATGCCTGTCCCACGATATCCATCCGGACAAGCAGATGGAAAAGAAATGTAAGCACTCCTCCGAAATGGAACGTAAGGCCATGGAAGCGGAAAGAGCGGCTAACAAATACAAACAGGTGGAATACATGCAGCAGTACATCGGAGAGGAGTTCGACGGTGTGGTAAGCGGTGTGGCTCACTTTGGTTTCTGGGTGGAAACGGTAGATACCAAATGTGAAGGACTGGTAAGCATTCACAGTATGACCACTAAAGACGAGTTTGTCTACGATGAGAACGAATATTCTCTGGTAGGTTCCTTTACCGGTAAAAAGATCCGTATAGGTGATAAAGTAAGGATACAGGTAGTAGCCGCCAATCTGGTGAAACGCCAGCTGGACTATGACCTGGTAGAGCCAGAAGGCAGTGCGGATGATATATTCGCTGGTGGAAGAGTAAGGTCTGCCCGTAAACCGGCTACAGACAAGAAATCGTCCAGAGCGCCAAAAGGCAAAAAGAAAGAAACTACTTCGAAGAAGAAACCGGCATCCGGAAAGAAGCCGGGAGCCTCTTCCCGTAAAAAGTCATAATTTATATAACTTAGAGCCGTTTATAGATATCACACCATGCATTCATTCAAAGATCTAACCATACAGTTTGGAGAACATTTCAGCAAGGAACATTTCCCGAAAGAGCCAAAGAAACTCTATGACGCTGCCAGTCATATATTAAATATAGGCGGCAAGCGCATCAGACCAATATTGTCTATTATGGGGAATGAACTGTTTGACGAGATCCACCCGGATGCTTTTCATGTCGGTACTGCCGTTGAACTGTTCCATAACTTTACCCTGGTGCATGACGATATTATGGATAAAGCGCCGTTGCGCCGTAATCAGCCAACTGTACATACCCTGTATGGTGATACGGCTGCTATCCTGGCCGGCGATGTGATGCTGATCAAAGTATATGAGTACCTGAACAAGGTACAACCGCATTACAAGCAGAAGCTCATCACAGCTTTTAACAAAGCCGCTATTGAAGTGTGCGAAGGACAGCAGATCGATATGGACTTCGAAGAAATGGAACCTGAACAGGTGAAATATGATGACTATGTGAAGATGATCGCGCTGAAAACTTCTGTATTGCTGGCTGCGAGTCTGCAAATGGGCGCCATCATCGGTGGTGGTAGTGATTATAATCAGCAGCATATTTACGAGTTTGGTAAGAATATCGGTATAGCTTTCCAGATCCAGGACGACTACCTGGATGCCTTTGGCGATCCGGAGAAATTCGGTAAACAACAGGGGGGAGATATCCTGGTGAATAAGAAAACATTCCTGTTGCTGAAAGCGCTGGAACTGTGTAATCCGGCACAGCATCAGAAATTGAAAGAGTTACTGGCGACCAGTCCGGACGACAAAGTGAACCAGGTCCTGGAATTGTTCCATGACTGTAAGGTGGATGCCTGGGCGGAAAAGGAAAAAGACCGTTTTCAGCAATTAGCGTTTGAACACCTGGAGAGCATAGCAGTGCTGTCTGCGAGGAAGGCGCCGTTGATCGAACTGGCGAATTTCCTGTTGAATCGCGAACACTAAGCAACTAACAACCTATCGTAATATTATTGCAGATAATGGAGGCTGTCCGTCGTAAGCGGATGGCCTTTTGCTTTTTTAGGCGCGTATATACAGGGATTTTTGTCCGCAACAGCGTTTTTTACAATCAAAAGCCGGGTGAGAGTTTGCTTATCGGCTAATTTATATATATTCGCGCATTAGCTAAACCTGAACCTAATTACCTGATGTCCAAATCGCTTTTTCGTAAGAAATCTATTATCAGTATACTCAAAGATGCTCAAGATGGTTTAACGGATGCGCATGGAGGGGGAGAACTCAACAAGGTATTAAAGGTGAAGGACCTTACTGCACTGGGCATTGCCGCCGTTATTGGTGCAGGTATCTTCTCAACGATCGGTGAGGCATCTTTTCATGGTGGCCCCGGTGTTTCCTTATTATTTATTATTACTGCCATTACCTGCGGATTTTCTGCACTCTGTTATGCGGAGTTTGCATCCCGGGTGCCGGTATCGGGCAGTGCATATACTTATTCTTATGTCACATTCGGAGAAATAGCTGCCTGGATTATAGGCTGGTCTTTGATCCTTGAATATGCCATCGGGAATATTGCGGTAGCTATTTCCTGGAGTGGGTATTTTAATAACCTGCTGGCGGGAGTCGGAAAGGGACTGGGCATGAATCTGTCCTTCCCGGAGTGGCTGACGAGCAATTACGATAGCGCGTCACCTGAACTGTATGCTGCTGCGCCGCATATATTTGGTTTACCGGTGATCCTGAATCTGCCTGCATTTATTATTGTGGTGCTGGTGACTTACCTGGCTTTTGTAGGTATCAGGGAGAGCAAGCGTAGTGCTAATTTCATGGTGGGACTGAAGATACTGGTGATACTCTTTGTAATCGTTGTAGGCGCGTTCTTTGTGAATACGGACAACTGGACGCCGTTTATGCCGAATGGTTTTTCGGGCGTACTTAAGGGCGTATCTGCCGTGTTCTTTGCTTATATTGGTTTTGATGCGATCAGTACGACAGCAGAGGAGTGCGCGAATCCGCAGCGGGATTTACCCAAAGGGATGATCTACTCGCTGATCATCTGTACGGTATTATATATTCTGATTGCCTTTGTACTGACGGGTATGGTGTCTTACACGCAGCTGAAAGTAGAAGATCCGCTGGCATTTGTGTTCAATGCAGTGAATCTGCCAAAGGTGAGTTTCCTGATCTCTGTGAGTGCGGTTGTTGCGACGACCAGCGTATTGCTGGTATTCCAGATCGGACAGCCACGTATCTGGATGAGTATGAGCCGTGATGGTTTGTTGCCAAAGCGTTTCAGCACTATCCATCCAAAGTTCAAAACACCTTCTTTTGCAACGATCGTAACAGGGTTCCTGGTAGGGGTACCTGCCTTGTTCCTGAACCTGACGGTGGTGACTGATCTGACCAGTATCGGTACTTTGTTCGCCTTTATCCTGGTATGTGGTGGCGTATTGTTGTTGCCTAAACAGGAGAAGGACCCACATTCAAAACGTTTCAGGCTGCCGTATATCAATGGTCAGTTCATCGTACCGGCGATCATTATCATTTTTGCATACATTTTCCGCAATGAACTGCCGCAGCGTTTCTCATTTGCTGGTGGCTGGGAGGTGTGGAAACATAATATTCCTTTCTTCTTCTTTGTGGTAGCAGCGCTGGTATTTGCGTTCCTTTCCATCCGCCACAAATTGTCACTGATTCCTGTTTTAGGACTGCTGAGTTGTTTCTATCTGATGACTGAGATTGGTTTCAGGAACTGGGTGGTGTTTTCCATCTGGCTGCTGATCGGTCTGGTGATCTACTTTGGTTACAGCTACAGGAGGAGTAAGCTGGCACAAGCATAACGATATCAACATTTTAGGAGATAGTTGCTTCCGTCATACAGACTATTGATTTAGTCAACTTTATTTCGTATATTCGGTTAGCTCTTTGATCCTAAAATCATGTTTTATGAATCTACTACAACGAATAGACCGTTGGGGGGAGACGCATCATCCGCGTTGGCTGGATGTGATACGTGTGCTCCTGGGTGTCTTTTTATTCTACAAAGGGGTGGTTTTCATACAAAATATCGATGTTCTTAAATCTGTGATCAACGAAAATCCGGTCCTCACAGTGATGTCGTTCTGGCTTGCTCACTACATTGTCTTTGCGCATCTGGCTGGTGGAGTACTAATTATTTTCGGCTTACTTACGCGAGTGGCTATCCTTGCCAACATTCCCATCCTTATCGGCGCCATCTTTTTTGTACATACCTCTACGGGGTTATTTAATGTACATGGTGAAGCCGGCCTTTCTATCCTTGTTCTGCTGTTACTTTTATTCTTCCTTGTGGAGGGCAGCGGCCCCATTTCGTTTGACGAATATATGCGCCGTCACCCGGCATGAGTTTAATTAAGAATTAGGAATTAACAGCAGGCAGCTGGTTATACATGTATCTACGGTGAGTGCAACATTACACCGTGATGGTAAGTGTTATGTTTGCTGATATAACAGTACTTTGATAATCATCTGCTTATTCATTCCTTCATTCACCCGGCATACACTGATAAGGTGTTATGTACAGGGGATGGCATTGTCTGTCTTAAAACTGCTTTTCAGCACTTTTCACCCCGGTTCCTAATTCTTAATTCTAATTCCTAATTGATAGTTATCTTTGCTATTCGCGATGTGGACTGCTTTTTCACAACAGTTCCATAAAATTTGTATGACCATCGCGGCATTGCAAGTATGAAGTTTGAGATTGGCGATAAGATATTACTCCTGCATTCCAAAGAGGAGGGGACAGTCGTAGACATTATCAATAATGATATGGTGATGGTAGAAGTGGGAAAGGTGACTTTTCCGGTATACCTGGACCAGATCGATTTCCCGTATTTTCATCGCTTTACAAATCCGAAGCCGGCTCCGCCTCCACCACAACAGCGGATCCAGGGCTATGATATTAAGCCGGAAAAGAAGAAATACGAAGACAATATCCGTATGAGCAGAGGTATGTTCCTTTCCATCCTGCCGGTATTCCGTCTGGATGCATATGAAGAGCATGTACAATCCCTGAAGTTTCACCTGCTCAACGAAACGAGCGAGGCATACCGTTTTAATTTTCAGGTATGGCTGCGCAATAGTATGGAACTGGAGATCCGTAATGAGATCCAGCCCTTCAGTAATTTTTACCTCTCCGATCTGCTATTTGAGTCGCTGAATGATAGTCCGCGGCTTGAATTTGTCTTTTTCCCGAAAGAAAAGAACGATAAACTGGCGCCTTCTTTCCCGAAAACATGGAAGCCGAAGGCGAAACAGCTGTTCTTACAGTTATCCGAGTTACAGGCGAGAAGAGATGCTACACTGACCCAGGTGTTGTTCGAAAAGTATCCGGAAAAGAGTAAGAATGACAAGCCTTACTTCGATCCTGCGAGCGTTGGGGCCTTCGCTGCCGGCAACGGCGGCAGTGTACCAGCCGTACAGGTACAGCCAGAAGCGCCTCAGCAGCCAAAGTATGAACTGGACCTGCATATCGAGATGCTGGTGAAGGAGTGGAAAGGACTGAAGAATATCGAGATCCTTGCGATACAGCTGAACGAATTTGTCCATTACATGGAACTGGCGATTGCACATCACCAGCACAGTATGATTGTCATTCACGGGGTCGGAAAAGGCAAACTGAAGGATGAAATACATGCTATTCTCAGGGAAACACCTGGGGTAGAAAGGTTCGTTAACGAATATCATCCCCGCTATGGCTATGGTGCAACGGAGATATTTTTCCGGCACTAGGCATATGCCAGGTTTTCTATTACATTTGCAGAAACTACAAACCGTGCTATCGCTTCGGCCGAAAGGCAGATGAGGAAAGTCCGGACAACATAGAGTAACGCACCACCTAACGGGTGGGGCTGCTTTGGCCTCCGTCAAAAGAGGGCAAAGCGGTACAGACAGTGCCACAGAAAATTACCGCCTGTTGTTTGCGCAAGCAGCGCAGGTAAGGGTGAAAATGTGGGGTAAGAGCCCACGTTCTGGTATGGCAACATATTGGGAGGGTAAACCTTGCGTGTTGAAATGCCATGTATACGGTCGCTTAGGGCTACTCGTCCGATGACCGAGGGTAGGCAGATACAGGTGTCGTGTGAACGGCATCGAAGATAAATGATAGCGTCTCCTGCAAAGGAGAACAGAATCCGGCTTATAGGTTTGTAGTTTTTGTTTTTTTATACATTGTTGCGCGTATCAACCAAACGAGACAACCCTAAAGACATAACCCGAATTATATACCCTTTATGAAACAACAAGAAGAAAGAAACTGGGCGCTCGCCATGCACCTGGCTGGTATAGCAGGTATGCTGTTCATTCCACCTGCAGGTAATATCATTGCAGCACTGGTATTGTGGCTCATCAAACGCAATGAGTCTGAGTTCCTGAACGAAACCGGCAAGGAAGCACTGAACTTTCAGATCACCCTCAGTATTATTAATGTAGGGCTTAATTTATTAGGTATGATCAACCATTGGGAGTGGAGCTGGGGCAGACCGGGTTTCAACTACTATTATTGGGATCTGAGGCATTTTTCGCTGTTTCATGGGACACGCGGGGTTGTGATGGTGGTGAATATTGTGTTTTCGGCTATTGCAGCGTCAAAGGCGAATAACGGGATATTTTATAAGTATCCGTTGAGTTGGAGATTGGTGAAATAAAGGTTTTTGAAATAACGCAGAAGGGCGATCGTTTAAAAGCGGTCGCCCTTCTGCATTATCATATCATGCTATTTTGATAACGAGTATTCATATAGCCGATGACGATATACACCAGCCATAAGGAGAATCTTCTAAAACAAAAAGACGCCCACCCTCCGGCAGACGTCTTTTCATATCTCATACAAAAATGATTAGCCTTTTTTTATAGACTCCATCTTTGCTTTTTTCTTTTTCTTTGGATTGGTACCTTTTTCGGTATCGATGGTATCCGCCAGTTTCAGTGCTTCGTATGCATTCACCAATCCACCGGAAATGGACAGATCCGCAAAAGGCACTTTGGTATCACCTGCACCTGGTTTGTTCACCTCTGTAGTACCATCCGGTAATGGAGTGGATGATTTCACGAGGATATATTTCAGCTGCTGTGCAGTCAGATTAGGGTGATAAGCGAGTACCAGCGCTGCTACTCCGGCAACAACAGGCGCCGCCATACTTGTTCCGCTGGCGCTACCATATTTATTACCACCAGGAACGGTAGAGTAGATCTGTACGCCTGGCGCGAAAATGTCTACATTCTTTTTACCGTAGTTAGAGAAGCTGGCTACTTTGCTGGAGCCTCTGCCATTGCTGCTGGCGCCAACGGTGATATAATTATTCGCTCTCGGAGAATGATCTGCAAAATCAGGATTCGGGAAGTTGTCGACTACGTCGTTATCACTACCATCATTACCTGCGGCATGGATCAGCAGTACGCCTTTTTCTTCCGCATATTTAACAGCTGCATCTACCCAGTCTTTGTGAGGGGAGAAGCCTTTACCAAAACTCATATTCACAACACGTGCGCCATTGTCAACCGCGTAGCGGATTGCCAGGGCGACGTCTTTATCACGTTCATCACCATCAGGAACGGCTTTCACCATCATGATGCGTACGTTGTCATTGATACCGTCCATACCAACGCCATTGCCTCTTACAGCGGCGATGATACCGGAAACGTGGGTGCCATGGAAACCGAATTGTCCCATTACATCACTGTTACCGTAGTATTTATCATTGATATCGTTGATGTTATCGCCGATGATATCTGCGCGTTTATCAGAAGGACCTTCACTTTCAGCTGCTTCAGCTTTACGTTTCAGGTCAGCGAGGTATTCATCAAACTCAGATTTGAGATCGGAGTAGCTGATATTTTCTTCGCCGGTATTCTGGAAGATACGCTGCATGAATTTCTTGGCTACCATTACATCAGCATCAGCAGTCTGAATGCTGTCCAGCTTTGCGGCAGTGAAGTCGTTTTGTTTGAGGTAACCTGTGAGCAGTGTCTCGCATTTGCGCAGACTTTCCTGGAGTTTCAGCATGGTTTTATAAGTGACTTTCGCTTCATTGGCTGAAGGTTTCACTACTTTACCCTGCAGTTTCTGCCAGTAGAGGTATTCCTTGGATTGTTTGTCCAGTGCGGAATCCGGATTACCATACAGGTTCTTATAACGGTAGTATTCGCGGGTCGCCTCGTCGGAATCTTCCTTTACGCTGCGACCGTCCTTGCCGCCGAGGAAGTTCCAGCCGTGCACATCGTCCACATAACCGTTTTTGTCGTCGTCAATACCATTGCCGGGAATCTCTTTCGGATTTACCCAAAGGATGGGCTTAAGATCTTCATGCAGGGTGTCGATACCAGAATCGATCACCGCTACCAGTACAGGGGTGCTTTTTCTACCTTTTAGTAACTCGTTGTAGGCCTTCTCAACGCCGGTACCGTATACACTGTCCTGTGCATAATTCAGCAAGTGCCAGTTTCTCGGAATCGCTGTGGTTTGGGCATAAGTCGGGTTAGCGGTTAGAGCAGCCATCAACACAACACCAGCCATGACTGCCATAGCTTTTTTAGATTTCATCAGTCTGTTTTTTTCTCAATAAACTTTACAAATCAAAAACCAAATTAGGCTAAAGGTATGCAAAATGTCAGGGATCGGGTTACGTAATATGATGAACGACAGAAACAACGTGCCAACAGCTAATTATCGGGATAGTCGTCTGCGTATGCGTGGTCATAGTATAGAAGTAGCTGTAACTCAATTCAGTCACCTATTTACTGTTAATTTAACAATTAAAGCAATATGAGAGAAATTTTTTAACAGGCAGAGGAAAGTATGTTGTCACGAAAGTCGCTACTGCATTGAAATCAGCAATTCATATTGCCGTTCGTCAAAAAAAATTTGCAAATACCACAAAAGTAGAATATGAATTTCCGGAAAAAAGTGTAATATTTAGAGCTGGAAGAGTACTTGATAACTTTCTATTAGTTACTCAAGACTATTCTCATAAGCATGGTTTCCGTTTAACGAAAAAGCGAGGTTCTCTAACCTCGCTATTCTTTTGATCTACGTTGTCACTCACATGCAATTGTGAATATGCTAAATAATATTAGTTTAAAAGTTATCTGCATATTAAACGGAGGAGTAATGAGGAAATTGTGTAATGAATGAAGAATAAAAAATAAGAATGAAGAATTAGGAGCCAGCGAAGACCTGTATTGAATATTCTTCGATAGATAACAGATTGATTAATTGTTCTTTCATATAAAAAAAGGGAAGGCATCCAAAGATGATGGAAGCCTTCCCTTTTATGATATCTTTAACAAAGAGCTGCACAATTGATCATGTCGAAACATCTGCCTGCTTAATGCTTAATTATCTGATTTACAGGTCAAATTTAATCCCCTGTGCCAGCGGTAAATGCGTCGAATAGTTGATCGTATTTGTCTGTCTGCGCATATAGGCTCTCCAGGCATCAGAACCGCTTTCCCTGCCACCTCCTGTCTCTTTTTCACCACCAAATGCACCGCCTATTTCAGCACCGGATGTACCAATGTTCACGTTAGCGATGCCACAGTCAGAACCGGCCTGGGAAAGGAACAGTTCCGCTTCCCGCAGATTGAGGGTCATGATAGCTGAAGAAAGTCCCTGCGGAACGTCGTTCTGCATCGCAATGGCCTCTTCGATCTTACTGTACTTCATGACATACAGGATAGGAGCGAAGGTCTCATGCTGCACGATCGGGTAGGCGTTCTCAACGGCTGCAATACAAGGTTTTACATAACATCCGGAGCTATACGCATCACCGGATAATACACCGCCTTCTACCAGGAAGCTACCGCCCTGGGCTTTTACTTTTTCGATGGAGTCGAGATAGAGATTAACAGCATCTTTATCGATCAGCGGACCAACATGATTATGCTCATCCAGCGGATTACCAATACGCAGCTGTTGATAGGCTTTAACCAGTTTTTGTGTAAATGTCTCATATACACTTTCATGGATGATGAGTCTGCGGGTGCTGGTGCAACGTTGTCCTGCAGTACCTACAGCGCCGAATACACAACCGATCAGGGACATATCGAGGTCTGCATCTGCAGTAATGATGATAGCGTTGTTACCCCCCAGTTCCAGCAGAGAGCGGCCCAGACGGGCGCCCACAACACTGCCTACAGCCTTACCCATACGGGTAGATCCGGTTGCAGATACCAATGGTACACGGGTGTCTGCAGCGATCCATTCACCGGTATCACGGCCACCTGCTACAAGACAGCAAACGCCTTCGGGTACATTATTGGTTTTGAGTACATCCTGTACAATATGCTGACACGCTATGGCGGACAAAGGCGTCTTTTCAGATGGTTTCCATACGCACACATCGCCGCATATCCAGGCAAGCATCGCATTCCAGCTCCATACTGCAACCGGGAAGTTAAAGGCCGAAATAATGCCTGTAATGCCTAATGGATGCCATTGCTCGTACATCCGGTGACCCGGACGTTCAGAGTGCATGGTCAAACCGTGCAACTGACGGGAGAGACCTACCGCGAAATCACAGATGTCGATCATTTCCTGTACCTCACCGTATCCTTCCTGCAAACTTTTACCCATCTCATAAGAGACGAGTTTGCCCAGTGCTTCTTTGTTCTGACGAAGCGCTTCACCGATCTGGCGGACTACCTCACCTCTGCGGGGAGCCGGCCATAAACGCCATTCTTTAAAAGCTGCCTGTGCGGTAGCAATGACCGTATCATAATCTTCACGGCTGGCTGTGTTTACGGTAGCGATGTGTTGTCCGTCGACAGGAGAAGATGCGTCAATCACGGCGCCTTTCGCATCCAGCCAGTTGGTTCCTGTACTGACGCCACTGTTCACATTGCCGATATGTAACTGTTGCAGAATATCCTGGATCATGCGTATGCTGTTTTTATTGTTTTGATGTGCACCAATAGGCAAGGCTATTGATAATGAGCTATATAAGATTAACAAAATAACAAGGCCGGACATAGCAATGACCGGCCTTATCTGATTATTTATTCGTTTGCGAGCTGTATGTACTTTCAAAAATGCGGTCCGCATTTCCTGCTTCAAATCCTTCCCTGCGTTGTTCGCGGGTGATCTGATCTGCCGGAAGATGAGCAAACTCCGGTAGTACCCTGCGTTCGGCAAATTCCACATAGGAACCTGCGATCTTCTGCACTTCATTATTGGCAAAGGTCGCCGGGATCATTTTAGCCACTGTACTGCTTTGCAGTAACAGGTGATCCGGACTTTCCTTGATCTTGCCACCGGAGTCATTGAGCGTAAATCCTTCTTTCTCCAGGAATTTATTGAAGTCTGCTACGGTGTTATAACCCGGAGGCAGGTTCTGTAAACTGATGGTGAAATGGTTCAGGTAATAACGGTTATAGATCACCCATGCCGCATATTCACTTTCCGCTGCCAGGGTCTGGTAATCTTCCAGGGTTGGCGTGCGCCAGAGGGAACTGTGGAGGAAGGTGTCTACCGCCGGTCCGTCATGCAGGTCCAGGTTGCTGACAGGATCTACCAATACTTCTTTAGTGTAACTGGTGATGATCTGCTGTGCTTCCGGACTGAGGTCCTTCACCCGTAATTCACTGATGAAAATGCGGGGGAAGTGGGGGGCAGGTGGTGCGTACCAGTAGGCGTCCAGCTTCTTTGCTTTAAAGTGATACGCATCTCTTCTGGTGTAACCGTAGTGGAGGAAGATCTTTTCCAGCGACTGTATCCCGAGTTCGGGTACCCCTATTGTACGGAAGGCAATATGGTCATTCTCAATGTCTTCCGGAACCTGGATCAGATCCTCAGTGATCATGGCGGCAATAATAGCGGCAACGTCAGGAACACGCTCCTGATAGCGTTGCATCAGACCGCTAAGAACATAGTCTAACATAAAACGATTTTAGTATTGTTCGTTATCGTTCGGAAAGTCTTTCGCTTTCACGTCGTGGATATATTGCTGTGACGCTTTGTAAATTTCGTCATATAAATTGAGATAACGGCGCAGGAAGCGGGGTTTAAAATCTTTGTTGATACCTAACATATCGTGCATTACCAGTACCTGACCGTCGACGTGTTTGCCGGCGCCGATACCGATAACCGGTATCTGGAGGCTTTCCGCCACCTGTTTAGCCAGCATGGCAGGGATCTTTTCCAGTACCAGGGCAAAACAGCCTGCTTCCTGTAAAAGGAGGGCGTCTTTCAGCAGTTTCTGTGCTTCTGCTTCTTCGGTAGCTCTTACACTGTAGGTACCGAATTTATTGATGGATTGAGGCGTCAGTCCGAGATGGCCCATTACTGGTACACCCGCAGAAATAATACGCTTTACTGATTCGATGATTTCTTCGCCACCTTCGATCTTGATACCGTGTGCACTGGTTTCCTTCATAATGCGAACGGTAGAGGCCAGGGCTTCTTTGGAATTACCCTGGTAGGTACCGAAAGGCAGGTCTACGACAACAAAACTCCGCTTGATTCCTCTTACTACAGATGCTGCATGATAGATCATATGATCCAGTGTGATAGGGAGGGTGGTTTCATAACCGGCCATTACATTGGCCGCAGAATCGCCTACCAGCAGGATGTCCATACCGGCGTCGTCAAAGATGCGCGCCATGGAATAATCATAAGCTGTCAGCATGGAGATTTTCTCTCCATCATTTTTCATTTTCTGTAATATGTGCGTTGTGATCCGTTTAACTTCTTTGTGCGTTGACATCTGAATGACAGATTATTGATGAGAAAATGGGCGGTAAGGTAACCATTATTTATCAATTACTGGCTAATCTCAGCATACAACGACTGGATCAGGCCATCTGCCAGGCCTATCTTCGGCACAAAGATCTCTTCGGCATCCGCCCAGCGCATGATATTGATATAGATCTGCAGCGCAGGGACAATGACATCGGCACGGTCTTCCCGGAGATTGTAGAGATGGATGCGTTCTTCAACGCTGAAACCGTTGAATTCTTTATAATAATCTTTCAGTACTTCCAGCGTAAGCGGCTTACCCTCTTTACGTTTGGACAGAGAGAAGATTTTGTTGATATTACCACCAGAACCAATGGCGGTTATCGGACCAAGCCCCTTAATACGTGATTTGATCGTGTCTTTCATATACTGCCACTGATCATCCTTTACCTGGTGTTGCATCAGGCGGATGGTGCCGATATTGAAAGATTCCTTATAACGGAGACTGTTATTACTGAAGATAGTGACTTCCGTACTACCACCGCCCACATCCACATACATGTAAGAGCGGGTCTTATCCAGGTTCTCTGCGATGTGACTCTCATAGAGGAAAGAAGCTTCCTCCTGACCTGAAATGACTTTGATATCTATACCGGTCTGCTGTCTGACGTTCTGTAAAATTTCTGCTGCATTGGTAGCATCACGCATGGCTGAGGTAGCACATGCTTTCAGGTATTTTACCTCATATACTTCCAGCAAAAGTTTGTAGGCTTTAATGGTATTGAGCAGGTGGGTAGCTCTTTTCTCAGAAATAGCACCTTCGCTGAATACATCAAGACCCAGACGCAACGGTACCCTGATAAGGTTGACTTTAGTAAAATCCATCCGGCCCTGGCTGTTAGGCGATGCTTCTGAAATAAGCAGCCTTGCAGCGTTGGACCCGATATCAATGGCAGCAAGCTTCATGGGCGCAAAAATAAAGATCAATTAGGAATTAAGAATTAAAAATTAAGAATTGGATCAAACTGGCTGACATTTGTACGAAAATGACAAGAAGCTAAATACTGTGTCTGGTATGGCTAAGGATACCCTGATATACACTTTAACCTTACGTTGGCCATTAGCGTCACTTATTAAGGCCAATTCTTAATCCTTAATTTTTAATTCTTAATTCAGATTAGCTATACTGTTTCTCATGTAAATACTTAAAGATCTCTATCTGTGATCTGATCTTTTTCCCGTTATCCCGCTTGTATTCATTCTTCTGCTCATTGTCCAGTATCCTTGCTTTCACATTACCGCTCAGCTGTATAGCGAGAATATCCTTCAGTTCCTGCTGTATTGCCGGATCGAAGATCGGAATGGCCACTTCCACACGGTGATCTAGGTTACGCAGCATCCAGTCACAGGAAGCGATATATACTTTCTCCTGACTGTCTCTACCGAAAGAGAATACGCGGGCATGCTCCAGGTACTCATCCACAATGCTGACAGCAGTAATATCTTTCTTCCATTTTTTATTTTCCGTGTATGCGCAACAGATACCCCTGATGATCATGCTGACATCGACGCCTTCTTTTGCTGCCTCATATAGTTTGCTGATCATCTCCGGATCGGAGAGCGAGTTCATTTTGAGGATCATCGAACCGCCTTTTTTATGACGGGCATTCTTGATCTCTTTATCGATCATGCGCAGGAAGAACGGACGCATACTGTACGGACTCACCGGCAGCGTATTACATGCCTCCAGCAATTTCACATCATGTTTGCTGTTTTCGAGGTAACTGAAGATGCGGTTGATGTCAGCGAGGATATTACGGTTGGCCGTCAGCAGACAGTGGTCGCCATATACCCGGGCTGTTTTTTCATTCATATTACCCGTGCTCACAAAGCCACACTGAACGGTTTTGGTACCGATGCGTTTCTTGATCACACACAGTTTGGCGTGTATTTTTAATCCCGGTATACCAATCAGTACTTTCACACCTTCGTCTTCCAGACGTGTCTTCCACTCCAGGTTATCAGCTTCATTGAAGCGTGCACGCAATTCCAGCGCTACAGTGACCTGTTTACCATTCCGCACCGCATTCACCAGGGCATTCACGATCTTGGAATTTCTGGCAAGACGGTAAGCGGTAAGCTTGATACTTGTCACATTCGGATCGATCGCAGCCTCTCTCAACAGGTCGATAATGGTATCGAAAGAGTGATAAGGGAAATGCAGCATCACATCCTGTAACTGGATCACATGCATCACACTCGACGCATTCGCGAAGAGCGGATGTATAAAGCTTTTTCGCTGCGGATGTGCCTTCTCCTTGAACACGCCGGACGGGAAATCCATAAAGTCCTTAAAATTATGGATACGGGCGCCGGGAATGAGGTTATCCTTCCCGGAAAGGCCCAGGCGGCGCATCAGGTATTCCAGCAGCAGCGGGTCTATATCTTTATCATAAACGAATCGTACAGGCTTGCCTTTACGACGGTCTTTGAGTCCTTTTTCAATCTGGTGAATCAGACTGGTGGATATATCATTGTCGATATCCAGTTCAGCGTCTCTGGTCACCTTGATGATATGTGCAGAGAATTTGTCAAAACCGAAATAGGAGAAGATATGCGGCAGGCTGAAACGGATCACGTCTTCCAGCAGCATAATATCTTCCTCGCCTTCCTTGGATGGCAGGATGATAAAACGGGGCAGGATAGAAGTAGGGATCTCGATCAGGGCAAACTTCTGTCTTACGGAATTATCCTGTCTGGCCAGTACGACTGCCAGATATATAGATTTATCACGCAGGAACGGGAAGTGCTGGATACTTTCTATCATCAGCGGGATGATATTGGTGCGCACTTCTTCGTTGAAGTAATTCAGGACAAATTTCTGCTGTTCTTTGTTCAGGTGTTTTTCCGTGCGGATGAAGATCTTCTGTTCTTTCAGTTCATCTTCGATCCCTTCCCAGATACGGTCAAACTCCCGTTGCTGGTCAATCACTTTGTCCTGAATGCCATCCAGGATCTCGTCAGGGTTCTCTTCCAGGTGCATGCGGGTGGACTTGCCTACCAGCAGCATTCTTTTCAGGGTAGCAACACGTACGCGGAAAAATTCGTCCAGGTTGTTGGAAAAAATACCGAGGAAGCGGATACGCTCGAGGAGGGGCACGCTCTTGTCGGATGCTTCCTGCAAGACCCTTGCATTAAAGGCCAGCCAGCTGATATCTCTGGCAATAATCTTTGGTTTTTTAGCTGCTGGCGCTACTTTTTTGCTATTGCTTTTCTTTTCCATCACAGGATCTTGAAAATTTGTATCTATATGCTCACTATTGGACAATCGCATCTGAAAGCTGATTAACGGTTGTGATTACACTGCTAGTCGCAACAATACATATTTTGAATTACATCGTATGTTAAATTTCTGATGTCTTTTTTTAAAGATAAGGAATTCTAATGCGTGTCTCATCAATTTACACCAGGAAATCTATGCCATATTTCTTTATTATGATGTATAAATCATTGGATTAGGAGGTTAGTGCAGTCGTCAATCCTCATTTGGTGGGAGTTTCATTTTCATTGGTGAGTCTTACGCTGCGGTTTCAGATGGAACCTCTGGCTGACGGTCTTCGAAGTTTCTTATTGGGCTTTGGTAGGTCGTGTTGGGCTTTGGGAATGCTAGTAATCACCGTCAGTCGGATGGGCATACTTCGAATACCTAAGGCCAGGGTCTCCATCTGAAATCCTTCGCTGTGACGGGGCGGTTTACGAATCAATCATGTTTAGCCAGTGGCTGTGTAGTTTCATTTTCAGTAGTTGGGCTTACGCTGCGGTTTCAGATGGAACCTCTGGCTGACGGTCTTCGAAGTTTCTCTTATTGGGCTTTGGTAGGTCGTGTTGGGCTTTGGGAATGCTAGTAATCACTGTCAAACGGATGGGCATACTTCGAATACCTAAGGCCAGGGTCTCCATCTGAAATCCTTCGCTGTAAAGTGACTGTTCATATTCGATAATGTTTCAAGAGATGTAACGATGAGGCACTACCACCGAAAATGAAACCACATAGCGAGGATTTACATAGACATATCCCAAAGACTGAAAAAGTCAAAGACCATAAACCAGAAGTCACATCTGATATCGCGGCGCAACGTAAGGCCCAGACTGAAATACGTAAAAAATAACATGTAAAGAGAATGAACTAAACCCGGAGAGAACATTTTCCATATAGACCGTCTCTTCACAGCGGAGGCTTTCAGATGGAGACCCTAGCCTTAGCTATTTGAAGTACGCCCACCTGCCAACCAGAAGTTAAATAGATATCCCAAAGCTCAACCCTACCTCCCAGGCCCAATAGACAAGAACTTCAAAGAGCGTCAGCCAGAGGTCCCATCTGAAACCGCAGCGTAAGACCCAGACTGAAATATGTAAAGAGAAATATGTCGAAAGAATGAACTAAACCAGGAGAGAACATTTTGCATGTAAACCGTCCCGTCACAGCGGAGGCTTTCAGATGGAGACCCTGGCCTTAGCTATTTGAAGTACGCTCACCCACCAACCAGAAGTTAAATAGATATCCCAAAGCTCACCCCTACCTCCCAGGCCCAATAGACAAGAACTTCAAAGAGCGTCAGCCAGAGGTCCCATCTGAAACCGCAGCGTATGACCCAGACTGAAATACGTAAAGAGAAATATGTCGAAAGAATGAACTAAACCCGGAGAGAACATTTTACATGTAGGCCGTCCCGTCACAGCGGAGGCTTTCAGATGGAGACCCTGGCCTTAGCTATTTGAAGTACGCTCACCCACCAACCAGAAGTTAAATAGATATCCCAAAGCTCAACCCTACCTCCCAGGCCCAATAGATAAGAACTTCAAAGAGCGTCAGCCAGAGGTCCCATCTGAAACCGCAGCGTATGACCCAGACATAAAATATGTAGAGAGAATAAAATCACCAGGGAGAGAACTTTAAACACCATCAAACGGTGACCACGAATACAAAAAAAAGGTGCTGACCATTTGATCAGCACCTTTTGTATAATCTTTGTTGAAGAATAGCTTTAACACTGAATACCCGGTTATAAGACTGATGGAGCTTCAGTGGCGCTAATTCCTAATTATTAACACCTAATTCTTTACTGCCCGTTGCTTCTTGTGGCTTATTCATCAACGGCAGCGCGATCAGACTCCCCAGTCCTACGATCAGTACCAGTAAAGTCTGTGCGGACCATACGATCCAGCCAAATGCATAAGCGGAAGTATCCAGTACGCCATACACCATCAGTGTACGTTGCACCAGGAACTGATAAGCGCCGGTACCGCCAGGGGTAACGATCATTCCTACACTACCGATGATCAGTACTGCAAGAGCAGCTTTTAATCCGAGGTAACGGGTTTCTTCCATACAGTAGAAACCCAGGTACATCATGGCGAAGTACATCGCCCAGATCAATATGGAATAGAAGATAAACCAGCCTTTCTTTTCCATTTTACCGATGGAGCGGATACCGTCCCATACGCCATGAGCCAGTGCACGGATCTTGATACCGATGCTGGAACGGGAGATCAGGCGGTAGCCGATAATGCCTAGCAGGATCACACCCACTGCAATTCCTGCGAGGATCAGCGAGCGGGAGCTGCCGGCAGTGCCCAGTTTGTTTTCGATAGGCAACCATATCTCGTTGAGAAACAGGCCACCTATGACGTCTATCTGGATGACTACGGTGATGACCATCAGGATCAGCAGCAGCAGCATATCGACTGCGCGTTCAGCGATCATGGTACCTACGAGTTTGTCAACCGGTATCTTCTCATACCGCGCTACGATGCCGCAACGGGTCACTTCGCCGAGACGGGGTACCGCCAGATTGGCCAGGTAACCGACCATGACAGCAAAGAAGGTATTCAGGGTACTGGGATGATAACCCAGTGGTTCCATGATCAGTTTCCAGCGTACGGCTCTGTACCAGTGACTGGCAATACCGACAATGATCACAGGGATCAGCAGCCAGTAGTTGGCGCGCTGCAGTGAACTGAAGATATCATCCTTTTCCTTATCAGTAAGATTATGTGTAACGAGCCAAACTAATCCCAGCCCAATGGCTAAAAAGCAGATAAACTTCAAAAATTTGGGCATAGTAATAGTAATTTTTTGGGATCAGCGGTTACAATTTATTATTTTCTTTCGGGAAAATGGCAATAGGAGTATGTTTTTTAGCCTCCTCAAAGTCCATAGATGCGTAAGAGATAATGATCACGATATCGCCAACCGCACAGAGGCGGGCAGCGGGGCCATTCATACAGACAACGCCGGAACCGCGTTTGCCTTTAATGATATAGGTTTCCAGGCGTTCTCCATTGTTCACGTTAACTACCTGTACTTTTTCGTATTCAATAACGTTCGCAGCGTCCATAAGATCTTCATCAATAGTAATGCTGCCTACGTATTGCAGGTTTGCTTCAGTGATAACTGCGCGGTGGATCTTACTTTTCAGTACTTCAATATGCATGTTAAATATATCCCACTCCTGTGGGTTCTAGTGTATCAGCAAAATTAGGGAAAAAATATAATACAGTGCTTAGGGCTCAGCAGACACATGGACTGTGGCTTGTTTTAGGCGGTGTACTGTATTAATTTCGCATGGATCAATGGATCAGTTGACCTGCATGTTATCTATCAGTCTGACACCGCTGCTTGTTTCCTTTGCGGCAACAACTGCATATAAAGGGTCTGTTCCCGGAGTGGAAGGGAAGCTGATGTTGCCATCCGGTTGTATAGATACCATTTCCAGATAGTCCACGTCGAAACCGTTACTTTCCAGTTCGCCGATACCCTGTGCGGAGAGTTCCTGCAATGGAGCATCGTGGATATGCTTCTTTATGCCATTCAGTGCCCGGGAGATATGGAGAGCGTTCTGTCTTTCGGTCGGATTGAGGCGAAGATTACGGCTGCTCATGGCCAGTCCGTCAGCTTCGCGTTTGGTAGGGCAGATGACCAGTTCCACATCCAGCTGGAGTAATTTGATCAAACGGTTGATAATCAGGCATTGCTGAAAATCTTTCTGCCCCATAAAGAGTTTATCGGGCTGTACCAGGCCCAGTAGTTTATGGACTACCTGACCAACGCCCTGGAAGTGCCCCGGACGGTGTGCACCTTCCAATACGGTTTCCAGTGGTCCAAACGCATAGTGCATTTCAGGCGCCAGTCCGTTAGGGTACATTTCCTGCACAGATGGCAGGAACAGCACATCGTTACCTGCGGCAGTCAGCAGGGTAACGTCCTGATCTATAGTAATCGGGTATTTTTCAAAATCGGCCGGATCATTAAACTGTGTAGGATTGACAAATATGCTGCAAACTACCAGATCGCTATTTTCTTTTGCCGCGGCGATAAGGGACAGGTGCCCTTCATGTAATGCCCCCATAGTAGGCACAAAACCAATACGTTTGCCTTCTTTCCTGGCTGTTGATAAAAGCCTTCCGAGATCGTCTTTCCGCTTGAACAGATACATAATTTATTGCTTAAAAGGATGTTAAAAGTGCCAATTTGTCTTTTCTTCCGTTAAAAATCCGTAATTTTGCAAACCAAATTAAAAATTACTGCATTAATATCAGCATTAGATGTCCACAAAGAAACGAATTCTTTTTATTGCTCAGGAAATGTCGCCGTATCTGGAATTAACAGATTATGCGAACATGGTCAATAAAATGGCAATTAAGTCCAATGAGTCCGGTCTGGAAGTGCGGGTGATCATGCCCCGGTTTGGCATTATCAACGAGAGAAGGCACCGGTTACACGAGGTGGTAAGACTGTCTGGCATTAACATTGTGATTGAGGGTGACGATTATCCATTGATTATCAAAGTAGCTTCTTTGCCGAACGCCCGTTTACAGGTCTATTTCCTGGATAACGAGGACTATTTCAAACGTAAGACCTTATTTACGGATGAAAACGAGCAGTTCTACGACGATAATGCAGCCCGTGCAGTATTTTTCTGTAAAGGAGCATTGGAAACGGTGAAGAAGTTCGGCTGGCCGCCTGACATCATTCACTGTAGCGGATGGATGACTTCGTTGATCCCTTTATATCTGAAGACTGCCTACAAGAAAGAACCGGTATTTGCCCACTCTAAAGTGGTTTACTCCATGGAGCCGAACAGCTTTAAGGAGAAACTCGGCGCCGGCTTCGTTAAAAAGGCAACCATCAGCACCCAGATCAAAGAAAAAGACCTGGAACTGTATAAAGAAGGTACCAACAGTGCACTGAACAGAGGCGCAGGTAAATACGCCGACGCAGTCATACTGGCCGGAGAAAAAACTGAAAAGAAAGTTGTAGATGAACTGAAGGCGGAAAAAGGCAAGATCATCCTTCCTTACAAAAAGGATAACGAAGACCTCGCTGACTACCTGCAGTTGTATACACAACTCCTCGGAAAATAACACTTACCATCAAATGATAAAGCCTCGTTAAAAACGAGGCTTTTTTTATTGGCAGAAAACTCATTCTCAAAGTTTTTTCCTATTTTTGGCGCGGTTTACCACTAAGCATACCACCAAAGTGCAAAAAAATGGTAAATTGTACTGAATCAATACTTATCTAAAAGCCGAAATTCAAAAAGTTTATGCCTTATTTATTTACCTCAGAATCAGTTTCCGAAGGCCATCCGGATAAAGTGGCCGATCAGATATCCGACGCATTGATAGATCATTTCCTTGCCTATGACGCAACTTCGAAAGTAGCTTGTGAGACATTGGTAACAACTGGTCAGGTGGTATTGGCCGGTGAAGTTAAATCTGAAGCTTACCTGGATGTGCAGGAAATTGCTCGTGAGGTAATCCGTAAGATCGGCTATACGAAGAGTGAATATATGTTCGAAGCGAACTCCTGTGGTATCTTCTCTGCTATCCATGAGCAGTCTCCGGATATCAACCAGGGCGTTGAACGTAAAAACCCGGAAGAACAGGGTGCTGGCGACCAGGGTATGATGTTCGGTTACGCTACCCGTGAAACTGAAAACTATATGCCGCTGGCACTCGATCTGGCACACAAACTGCTGATCGAACTGGCTGCTGTACGCCGCGAGAACAAAGAGATCGCTTACCTGCGCCCTGATGCTAAATCACAGGTAACTATCGAATATTCTGACGATAACAAACCTGTTCGTATAGATACTATCGTTATCTCTACCCAGCACGATGATTTCGATGCAGAAGGTAAGATGCTGGCGAAGATCAAGGAAGATATGATCAACATCCTGATCCCTCGTGTTAAAGCACAGCTGAAACCAGAATTACAGTCACTCTTCAACGATCAGATCACTTACCATATCAACCCAACCGGTAAATTCGTAATCGGTGGTCCTCACGGTGATACCGGTCTGACTGGCCGTAAGATCATCGTTGATACCTACGGTGGTAAAGGTGCGCACGGTGGTGGTGCATTCTCCGGTAAAGATCCTTCCAAAGTAGACCGCTCTGCAGCTTACGCTACCCGTCACATCGCTAAGAACCTGGTAGCTGCCGGTCTTTGCGATGAAGTACTGGTACAGGTTTCCTACGCAATCGGTGTTGCTAAACCATGTGGTCTGTTCATCGATACCCGCGGTACCGCTAAAGTTAATATGACTGATGGTGAGATCGCAAGAAAAGTAGAAGAGATCTTCGACCTGCGTCCATATGCTATCGAACAGCGTCTGAAACTGCGTAATCCTATCTATAGCGATACAGCAGCTTACGGTCACATGGGCCGCGACAGCAAAGTAGTAAGCAAAGTGTTCAACAAGGGTAAAAAGAACGAAAAGAAAGTAGAAGTAGAGCTGTTTACCTGGGAGAAACTCGACTACGTAGAAAAAGTAAAAGCTGCATTCGGACTGTAATCAGTCATAATGTACAAATTATAGGAAAGGCCGTTCACCATTGGTGTACGGCCTTTCTGTTTTACAGTATCTCTGTATCAGCACTGTTGAGTATAAGTACTTAATGTCTTATACTCATATTTTAGATATGTGATATATATCTGTTATCTTGCGGCTTAGTTAATAAATAAGGCTTACACTATAGTCATTTAACATTCATCCTTCATTACATAACGAAGGATGAACGAAGTAGAACTATAGTAAAACTAATGCCAGACAAAGAGAGGACAATACCCTATATCATGAAATACCTATTCCCCTTAACAGTCCTGTGTGGACTCCTTTCATTGCCATGTACGGCACAATCGGTTGACAAAGAAGCTGTTCCCGGACATTACATTTTCAAATCCCTGACCTTTGACGATCCTGTAGACATTAACAGAGATGGCAGATCATCCAGACAATTCGCTGATGAGGTGGACGCCTGTGCTATAGATATGGTGTACGAACTCAATGCCGATGGTACAGGTAAATACACCGTTGGTCAACAGGAGAAAGACTGTAAAAACAAACAGGAACGGGCGATCAGATGGAAGATCAGAAACGGCAAAGCAGGGGGGCCTGGCGCCGGAAAAACCTACCTGGTGATCAGTGATGCAGATGGCTTTGATCCGACGCCATTTGAGATCGTTAAACAGGCTAAAAACACGCTTGTGATCCGTGGTGAATTCAGAGACGGATCTGACTCTACTGCGTCCGCAGCACTCGAACTAAAGAAGAAAAAACCTTAATACACCATGATCAGACTGAATTTCCCGAAAGCTGCCCTGCTTGTACTTGCAATGGGCGCTGCTACCTGTGGCTTTGCACAGGGTAAATACAAACAGGATACAGACAAGATGGAGAAGATGTACAAACTGCTGGAGGTAAAACCCTCCGCAGAAAAGATGTACAGCTACAAAGAATGTTTTGTCCTGAGCGGAGATACCATTAAGAGCGTCAAAGATGCCGAAGCGGATGCTTACATGGCTTACATTAAATCCATCGATGTCTTTTCTGAAGATTATCTGAACGCTGAGAAAAAATGGTTCAATGGTATCCGTAAAGACATCAGTAAAAATGGCTTCAGCCTGGAGAAGATCGAAGATAAATACTACGGTGAAAATCCGGATGCAGTGAAAGAAGAGTTGAAATTACGCAGGAACGTTGCAGGTTACTACTTTGCCCGTTATTTTGGCGGTATCAAGAGAGGCGGTCACTGTGTGTTTAAGTCTACCTTCACCAAAGCCGGTTATGATATGAAGATCGCTGCTACGCATATTGGGGAGGACTGGTATATTGACTGGATCAGACAAGGTAAAGATCGTAATTAGTATAAAAGCAGAAGGTGTATCAGTATGATACACCTTCATTTTTCGTGCTTGTGGGCGGTTTATCAATAAGTAGTTACGTTCTTAAATATTCCCTGCTTTCAGCGCTTTCACGGCAAAATCACAGGCTCTTGCTGTCAACGCCATATAAGTCAGCGAAGGGTTCTGACATGCAGAAGAGGTCATACAGCTGCCATCTGTGATAAAGACATTCTTTACATCATGCAGCTGGTTATTTCGGTTGAGCACAGATGTTTTCGGATCATATCCCATACGCGCCGTCCCCATTTCGTGCACACATTCACCTCCGACATAGTTATAGTCAAACCCTGAAATATTGGAGAATCCACCTGCTTCCAGCATTTCCATGGCACTTGTCTGCATATCCTTCCGCATCGCTTTTTCATTGTCTCGGATACTGAAAGCGATCTTCGCCTGCGGTAGTCCCCATTTATCTTTCAGTGTCGGATCCAGTGTCACCCGGTTGTCGGCGTAAGGCAGTGTTTCTCCCCAGGCGCCCAGCCAGAAGGCCCATTTACCGGGACGGGTGAATTTTTCTTTGAATGACTTTCCGAACCCATCTTCTGTAAGACCTGTATACATCCAGCCTTCGCGTTCTCCGTATCCCTGGTAACCAAAACCGCGTACGTAATCGCTTTTGGACGATGCTGCGTCCAGATTACGGAAGCGGGGTATATAGATACCTGTCGGCCTTCTTCCTTCATAATAGCGGTCTTCCATTCCATGGTAATCGCCCATAGCGCCTACCTTGAAGTGATGATCCATGAGGTGTCTGCCTACCAGGTCATTGTTGTTGCCTAATCCCTGCGGGAATTCAGCTGAAGTGGATTGCAGCAGTATAGATGCCGATCCGATGGTAGAGGCATTCAGGAAGATGATCTTCGCATAGAAATCGATCACTTCTCTGGTCTCTGCATCGATGACTCTCACACCGCTGGCCCGTCCTTTTTCCTTATCGTACAGTATTTCTGCCACGATAGAAAAGGGGCGGAGCGTCATATTACTTGTGGCAGCAGCTGCCGGCAGTGTAGCCGCATTACTGCTGAAATATCCACCGAAAGGACATCCCCGGTTGCACAGGTTACGGTACTGACAAGGAGTACGTCCATTCCAGCCTCTGGTAAGATTGGCGACGCGTCCGATGGTCACACAACGTCCGTCAAAACGTTGTTTTACCTGTTCCCGGAAATGCTTCTCAAGGATATTCATTTCCATGGGAGGGAGGAAGTCTCCGTCCGGCAACTGAGCAAGCCCTTCGGCTTGTCCGCTGATACCGGCAAACTGCTCCACATAACTGTACCAGGGCGCCAGGTCCTTATAACGGATTGGCCAGTCAACACCGTGACCGTCTTTACCGTTGGCTTCAAAATCAAGGTCACTCAGCCGGTAACTCTGACGTCCCCAGGTAAGGGAACGTCCGCCAACCTGATAGCCCCTGATCCAGTGGAAGGGCTTTTCCTGTACATAAGGATGGTCCTTATCGCGTACAAAAAAATGCCTGTTTCCTTCGTCATACTCCGCGCTCTGGATCGGATCCTCTTCGCGGTCTTTTTCTGTGTTCATGCCGCCATGGGTAAATTCCCAGGGCATTTTCAGGGTAGTCGGGTAGTCCTTTACATGTTCTACGTTGCGACCTCTTTCAAGTACAAGGGTTTTCAGCCCCTGCTGGCATAGTTCTTTAGCCGCCCAGCCGCCGCTGATGCCTGATCCTATGACAATGGCATCATACGTGCGCAGCTGTGCGCTTTTCGTATTCAGATTCATGACCGTGGTGTTTACATGTCCCCGTTTTCGTTGCAATTAATCTTCCCGGCGACTAAGCATAATATTGACCCTGATACCGGTATAGGTTTACAGCTATTCTCTTAGACTTGCAGGGATAATTACAATTTTAAATTCCTTTTTATTCAGTAGCCCAGGCTCTCTGCCCGGGTTTAAGTACGACTGATCCTGTATAATGGCCTGGTACATAATCATAGGCAAGGCCGTGTGTAGCGCCTTCCATAGAGGTACAATAACCGATGACCGTATACTTTTTCATGATAACGAAGAAAGAATCTCCCAGTACTTTGTGAGAGATCTTTCCTGCAATGCCCTTGTAGGGTCTGTCCCTTTTTTCAAAATGGGCGGCTACGGCCTCCCGCTGTTCCGCTGTACAACGTGCAAATGCCTGTTGGTAGTGATTTCTTGCGTAGGTGTCAACTTCTTCCAGTCCTTCGATAAATCTGTTCTGTTCTTTTTTAGGTGTACAGTCTTTTACCATCCTGATAATAAAGGGCGTAATGCCTGCAGCTTTCGCGCCGGGTGTATCCGTTGCAGGGATAATTGTTTCCGCCAGTTCGGTGATCAGTTCGCGGTAAGCATCCAGCTGGAGTTTGTCCAATGCCGGAGTGCCGTATAAACTACGCAGTCTGATACCCGCCCAGGCGGCTGCACCGGCTCCGGAGAGCAGCAGCAGACTACCGATGGCTTTTCTTCTGTTCATTTTTTACGCTTGAATTGCAGCATCCATTCATAGATGCTCATGTTGTCAATACTGTCCCTGTAAGCAGGGTCATAGAACTCATGCCAGCCAGTATGCCCTTTATCGTGTTTTGTGAGCTTTACAAGCCCTTTCTGATAGTGGTTGGTACTATCTATGCATCGCTGGCTGTTTTCGAGAAATTGCGGCTCCGCAGTGCCTGCAAAGTACCATGCATGTACGCCTGCATCAGTTACCAGTTTGAACTTACCGTAATTTTCCGGATACATCGGGGCCGGAGACATAGGTACAGTGGCTGCGATACGGGATGTCAGGTGTTTGGTATCTGTCATGGACATCAGTGTACACCATCCGCCTGCGCTGTACCCTGTCAGGTAAATGCGCGAAGAATCGATGGGATACTTCTTCAGTACATCATTCAGAATAAACTCCAGCTGTGGCGGATTGATACCCCAGCTCTCTGCAAGTGGCGCCAGTACGACAAATTTGTACAGCTTACCATCTGTTTTATTAACCGCCTGAATTTTACGGCCTTCCTTAATCTGACGGGGAATGCCTTCCCGGAAGAGTTTGGAAATGTCGTGACCTGCAATACTTCTGCCATGAAAGCAGATGATCAGTGGATATTTTTCCTTTGCACTTCCCTGCGGAACGTGCAGTAAAGCCGGCACTTTGTGCCATTCATCGGTCGGGACTGTGATCTCCCTGAAATCGCCCAGGGGACCAGGGGCGCCTGCCATTGTCAGGACAATCAACAGGGCCAGGATTAATACTCGTTTCATCATTTAGTGTTTTGTACTCAGTGTGCTTGCCTTTACCGGTGTGTTGCCGGTAGTGAACTTATCTTTAAGTTGAATAAATCGTTGTTCTATCAGGTGAAAGCTGAGTAGCGCAAAAGCATATACGATCGGAATATCCACGAGGAATAACCAGTACTTGTTGCTTTCGCTGACAGGGATCCATCTTTCTACCAGCTGCGTTTGTATGACCCAATGCAAAATGTACATACCGTAGGAGACCTTCCCGATGGAAACCAGGATGTTGTTCTCCAGTATCCTTTTTATAAAATTGCCTGCAAAGCTGCTATAGCTGGAAACCAGCAGCAGGATCAGTGAGGCAGCACAGAGATTCAGCACAGTATAATACCATACATGCTGATAGCTGTTGATATCACCAAAATTGTAACCCATGGAAGTAGGCAGAGAATGACCGTGACTTTCAGTAAAGTAGTTAGTCAGTCCGGCAAACAGGGCAAGGGCACAACCCAGCACAAACAGCCATTCCGGACGTTTGATACGGTCTTTCAGACTTAATAGCGGAATCGCCATTCCGGTGAAGAAGGCATCCAGGTGACTGAAGGGAAACCAGTAAATGACGTCGAAAACCTCAAAAGTGGTCTTACCGATTTGCGCCAGGTAATTACCAAATGACCAGCGGAAAACAGGGCCTGCTATCAGCACCGCTACCAGTAAGGCGCGTAGTGAAGATCGGGACAGCAGGAAGATGACAAATGGGAAGAACAGGTAAAACTGCTCTTCTACACATAGCGACCAGAAATGCGTGTATACAGGGCTTTCATGCCAGCTGTTCGCAATCCTGGTCAGGTTGAAAGTATAGGAATATAAATAGGGCAGGTCGTGGAAATATCCGGGAGGAAAAGCCGTAAAGAGGCAGATAATTACAAATACGGTGAGATAGATGTAATACAGCGGGAAGATGCGCAGGCTTCTCCTGATCCAGAATTTTTTGAGGCGTTGGGGTAATGGGGCCGGTCTTTCTTTCTCTTTCAGTAAGATACTGCTGATAAGAAATCCCGACAGCACAAAGAAAAGCTGTACACCCATCCAGCCAAAGCGGATGATACCGAAATGGAAAGCCATTACCAGTAATATGGCGATGGCACGGATGCCGTCCAGACTTTTAATATAATTTGGCTGTGTTTGCATTATTGCTCAATGGGATAATAGGTGACTGTTACGCTTGGTGGCAGCAATGGTTTATATGCCGCCAGTTTGTTGTATAGCGAAGTGGCCTCCGCAGGATCTACTGCATAAAAGAATACTTCATCTCCTCCACAGATCACATTATTCGTGATCTTCCAGGAGGCTACTTTCTTCCATTGTTGCAGCAGCTTGCTGTCAAACCAGGTATCGTATACGACCGCTATCTTCACTTTTTCCTTTTCGCTGAATTGTTGTAAGAACTCCGGAGAATACTGTCCATGCAGCTTTCCCGCGGCGACTTCATTATTGCCCAGACCCCAGAGGTCCAGTATTTTATTATTGGATAGATAACTGACTGCGCCTACATCATTCGCTGCGATCGCTGTATGCTGATAACTGCTGTGCAGGAATGTACCCATCTGGAACTGCTGCTCATAGATGTTACCTGCTGCTGCCGGTAGATTATGAAAAGCACCCAGCGCCCTGAATGGTAAAGGTGCACAGAGGAATAATAACAGAAATGCACCGACTGCCTTTTCCAGCAGTGAGTAGGTTCTTGCGGCGTTCTTTAGTTGTAATACGAAGTAGTATAACAGGATCGCTACAACTGTCAGGTCCAGTGCCACGAGATACGCCTCATAACGGAACAGCCAGCCAACTGCCGCCAGTGCCATATGCAGGAAAGTGTTCACCAGCGGAATACACGCCAGTTGTTTCACTTTACCGATTGTATTGACATTGTCTGCATTCGGACGGAGTACCAGTATCAACGCAGGGATGATCAGCAACAACCTTACTACAGTCGTACCGGAAAGAGAAGAAGAACCTTCGGGATAATAACGGTTCGTAAAGATGTTAACCATGGTATTATTCCCGTAAAGCAGTTTATAGATCAGGATCTCCTGTATACTGCTCATCAGCTGGGAACCACCGCCTGTCAGTTTACTGGCTTTAAGCAATACTGAGTTGGGCAGGAAATAACCACCATGCTGTACGGAAATATAACCGAAGATGATCAGCGGTACCAGCGATAATACAAGTACAACACCTGTCTGTTGCCAGCGTCTGTTATAGATACCCGCTACCACCACACCTGCCAGCAGGAAGAGGGATTCGAAACGTGCCAGTATGGCCAGTCCGGATATCAGTGAAAGCAGCAATACCTGGTTACGGGTTGTATTATCAGGCTGCAGGAACGGAACGGACAGATACAACATCCAAATAGCCAGAAAGGCATGCAGCATATGTTCCATACCGCTGGCCACCATTACCGGAATGGGTATCAGGATAACGAGGGCGAGCAGGGTAATACATCTTACCGGCGCACTCAGACTGAAGCGCTGTAATAAGCGATCTGTCATATAAACCAGCAGGAATGCAAAACATACGTTGATGTAAAAAGGCATCCAGATGCTGTTGATACCAGCTTTAAAAAAGGCGGCCAGTATCAGGGTATACAAAGGGGAAGAACTGGCTGCACTGAACTCCTGTGCATTGATACCCCATACGCCATGCAATGCAAAATTCTTTGCGATCGCCATGTGAATGAAAGTATCGTCCAGCGGGTAACAGAAATGGCCACCCGTATGCGCCAGTACCTGGCGACAGGCAACTGCCAGCACTACTGTCAGGAACAGTAGTGTGGCAATAACCGGGTAGTGTTTTTGAAAATAATATCTCATTGTCGGGAATTACGCTTATTTACTGAAGGTGCGTGCCTGTGCCTGTAAAACAGCTTCTTCAAAGCTTATACCGATCAGTTTTTCAATTTCGATCTTTGCCTGTCTGATATCTCTCTCCAGCATCACCTTTCTCACCATCTCCTCATTGTAGCTTCTGTAAGCGATGTTCAGTGTTTCTACACTTACATCTTTATCTCCGGCAGAGAATTTTTCCTCTGTTTGTTTGTAGTGATTGTACACATCCTCCAGCAGCGGTACAGAAAGCTCCATCATTTTTTTGTTGGCAGCATACAGTTCGTATGCATTCAGTACATCTGCTTTTAGTTTCAGTTTGTCTTCCTCTTTCATATTGATGATCACTTTCTTCTCAGCCCTGGCGATCTTCACATCATTAGGGATAGAGATCAGACTACCAATAGGTACTGTCAGCGAGAAGTTGTACCTCGGAAAGAACGTAGCGTTGTTACTGTTGTTCTTCAGTGTGTACTCGTTGAGGTTACCGGATGCCTGTAACATATTGAGCCATCCTGCTTTTGCTTTGTTGGTCTCGTACTTATTCACTTTCAGTTTTGCATCATGCACTTTCAGTCCGGGGTTCTGCATGGCAAGCTCCACCAATACTACTTTCAGTTGTGCTACTTCGGGGGAATCGATCAGAGGGATATAAAGGCTTGTTTCTCTTCTCTGCGCGTTGGCGAACAGACAACCAAGCAAGCCAATAATAACGAAAAGTCCCTTTTTCATACTTTGTTATTTAGATTTTGAAAGATTATACTTTACTTTAATTGATATGCCGAGAATGGCATTGAGAAATATTGAGGATTCAACCAGGCCGGCTGCTTCCTGCGCATATTGCGCTACAAGGATAGCATACAGTACCGCAGCGATGCCTATTAATAAAAGCTTATTGACTTCATGTTCTTCCCGGAAGTAATTCTTCACGGCATAGTGGACGCCCATATACGTATAGAGACACACGATGATCAATCCTATCCAGCCCAGTTCGAGTACCGCACGCAGATATCCACTGTCCGGCTGTAATCCTGCAAGACGGTGTCCGGGATTATAGGTCACGCCATCATTACCTACGGTCATCACACCGCCACCAATAGGGTGGGAGTACATATAGGGTTGGATACCGTGTCTGTTCACATCACGGAGGTTCAGGGACTCATCCTGACTACCCATAAAAGCCGTACGAAAACGGATGATGGTCGGGTTGCTATAGAACGGTCCGAACAGCAGCGCCAGCATCCCAAAGGTGAAGATGGCAGCTGCGATCAGGGTATTCCTGTTGTGCAGGTTTACCAGGAAGAAGAGCAATAGTCCGACAGGCAGCATCACATACGCAGTACGCGTACCGGAATATCCCAGTGCCAGGATATGTACAATGATCATGAAGATCAGGATCAGCTTTTTTGGGAAACTGATAACAGCCTGTTTAGCGGTTAGCAGTACAATACAGATGATCGTACTACAAGCCATCAATACACCGAAAGCGGCAGGATCGGCCATGAAGGAAAAGATCCTTGCACGACCCTGGATCATCACCGTCTTGAACTTGTCAGGGTTCATCGCGATATATGCTCTTTCAAATGGCAGCAGTCCGACTGCCTGTTGCAGACAGCCATATAGTGCAGCGGCTGTTGTCAGTGCAAGCCAGAACTTAAAGAACTTATAGATATCATTCCAGCCGGTCAGCACCTTCATGGTGATGAACAGAAAGAGGAAGTTACGGATGTAAACCCTGATAAAGATGAACCAGCCCTGGATAGAGTACATACTAGGGTTAAAGACCTGTATCAGCATATAAGCTGTGTACAGGTATAACACGAGTAAGAGCGGATCCTTAAAAAACTCTACGTTTGATTTCTCTTTGTTCTTCTTGTCGAAGATAGCGCCTGCCAGTACCAGCAGGAGAAAGAGGTCCATTACGACGCCTACCGGCATGGTCGTTTTGGCCATTCTTTCCGGTACGTGTATGATAAAGGAAATGACGATATAGAAATAATAACCCAGACGGAAATTGATCGCGCTGACTACTGCAAAGCCCAAACCAATGATGGCAGCAAACAGCGCAATGCTGAATTTTGCATCGATGGAAGATATATAGGCAATAGCCGGTACGGCGATCACCCATAACAGGATGAACAGGTATATTACGGTATTTCTCTTAGTCTGCTGACTGTACATAATAATCGAATACTTTAAAAAAACATGATCTTCAGGAATAGCATTATCATCGTAAGTGCTACAAAAAGCAGCAACATGCTCTCGTGAAAGGCGCTGCTGATACCCGGTTTATATTTCTTTTTTACGGCCATTGATGAAGGCGTTTTTCGGTGTTGCCACCGTTTGCGGATTATAAGGCGGCGCGGTAAAGGGGCCTGTGAACAGGAATCCCAGTCTGAGCCGCATACATAATCTGTAAACGATGATTGAGAAAAAGATTGCGATAAAGATCAATAGTAACAATGTGATCACTATGTGCTGCCTCATTGGGGTGGCGATCATAAAGTATCTGATCACCGAAACGATCGGCACGTGCAGCAGATAGATATATAGTGAGTAATGCCCGAACGTTTTCAGAATAGGCATTGCCTTATACTTCGCTAGCTGAAAAGACAGCATGATAGTAAATAGGCTGCCTACCAGTGCTATCCCTGTATAAAGAAACAGATTCATTTGCTGATGATGCAGGAAATAATACTGGCACACTGCGAAAACAGGAAGCAATATTAGCAATCCGTATGCCGAAGACAGTTTATCCTGTGTTTTTTCAGAGAAAAAATAGCTTGCTGTGAGGTTACCAATACAGAAAAAGATGTAGTGTAAGGCAATATCATACAGTGTGCTGATACTGTTTACAAGAGGGGCAATGGCAAGCAAGGCCAGGGATACAAGCACCTGGGCAAATTTATCGTAGCGGAAAAGCTTTGCTACCAGCAGATACAGTAAGGTTACATTGAATAATGCGAATAAATACCATAACTGGTCAAGATGGCGGGGTTGTATCAGAATATTCAGGTAATCGGCGCCTGTACGATGGGCGTTAACAACTGACGAGAAAAGTATTTGCAGGGAGATCTGGATGAATGCCCACAGCAGATAGGGATACAACAATGTATTGACACGGGTAATGAAAAAGCCGGTTTCTCCTTTCCGGGCTATGCTTCTTTCGAAGAACAGCCCGGAGAGAAAGAAAAACAGGGGCATACGGAAGCTGTAGAACATGTTGTTGCCGTCAATGAGCCATTGAGGCACGACAACACCGCTGCCCTTCAGTCCGAAGACGACATGCCTGTATACGACCAGGATGATGGCTATGCCCTTGGCATAGTCAATCCACCCCAGCCGGTTGGCTTCGGGAGGTTTAAAGTTGAATAGTTCCTTAAAGGTGAAGCTTTGCATTTTTGGGTAAACTTTTGGTTATAATTCGAGGTATTCTTCCTGTACGTTATTAAGTACGGCTCCCACGAATTTATCACCAAGTGTCTCAAAAAATTGTGTGGATTCACGATCTATCTGGGTTAGGGACAACTTGGACGAAAACACAGCGATTACACCATCCACGTATTGCGCCAGCTCTTTACTGTCGGTATAGTCGTTGAGCGGAGCGCCTTCCAGCAGGATGAAATCATAATGATGTGTGAGGAAGGGGAGGTAGTTTAAGAGATTGTTTTTCGGCAATATTTCTGATGGGGTATAGTCTCCACCCTTACAGCCGATCACTTCAATACCAGATACTGCATAGGTTGTTACAATTTCCTTCACCTTGTCTATACTCAGTTCTGTTGGCGGTACAGAGAATGATTCCAGTGTTGGCGCAGCTTCCATTTGTACAGTGATATCATTGTTACAGAAGTTGGTATCAATAACCAGTACATTCTTGTTACTCAGACTTAGGCTGTATGCCAGCGCCTGCGTCAGCGTCGTTTTACCCTGACGGGATTCGGTACTGGTGATCAGGAATGACTTTTTACCGCTGCTTTCTACTTCATAGCGCAGCTTACGCAGCAGTTCACGGAATGTGTTCTGACGTTGTTTGGTTGTCTTATCAGGCAATGTCGTGCGCTGTAATACTTCCAGGATGCTGTATTTATTGAGGTCAGCATGGTTTACACTGCTGATCAGACGAAGATCCAGGTGTTTTTCGAATACAGAAGGCGACTTCAGGGAACCATCCAGGAATTCCAGCAGCAATACGATAAAGGATGTCAGCAGGAAAACAGAAATACCTGCCATACCCATAATGATCACGCGTTTGGAAGATTCCGGTTTGAAGGCCGGCTGACCTTTTAATACCTGTTTGAAGTTAAGGTCAGGCGTAGTCTGGTTGTCCTGTGCCGCATTCAGTTTTTCCTTGAGTTTATTGTACTCTTCCTGTGCCATGTCCACTTCTGACTGTAAGCTACTTACGGTCGCTTCTTTGTTGGCATAGGAACCTACTGAACCTCTTAGTTTGTATATCTGGCTCTGGAGATTTTTCATGTTCATTCTTGAAGCATTTTGCTGTGCTTCCAGATTAGCTTTCTCCTGAATAAGCGCCTCTTTGGTTGTAGCGCTTTGTGTACCGGAGGAGGAAGCACCCAGTTTCTTTTGCAGTTGTGAGCGCAGGCCTGCCAGTTTGGTACGCATTGCATCATCATTCCCTCCTTTCTGGGTGAGGTCTTCGTTCAGATCATTGATCTGTTTACGCAGATCGATGATCTCGCTGTTGTTGTTGGTATAAACATTTTTACCAGAGTTGGCAGCAAGCAGACGGCTGTTTACACTTTCAAGGGAAGAAGTGATCGTGTTATAGTTTGCCTGTTCATCAGACAATCCTTTTTCAAACTGTTTGATCAGGTCCAGTTCGTTTCCGCTGGCTGTTTCAACGTTCAGTAGTCCTTCAGATGCTTTATAGGCACGCAGCGCTTCTACTTTCTTATCCAGTTCGGCTTTCTTTTGTACTGCCAGCTGATCGAAAGATTCTACGCTTTCCACAGATCTTTCCGAGCGCATACTTCTGTAATAACGTATGAACTCGCGATATACGGTATTGACAGTGAAAGCAGCCTGTTCTGGGTTTTCTGCAGTATAGACGATCTCGAGGAAATCGGTGCGTTGTACACGACCCGCATTCAGATGTTTGCGGATGGCTTCGTAGTCATATCCGTAAAGCTTGAGGTATCCAAGAATATCACGCTCTACGGGATTATAAGAAGAAAGGACCTGCAATGAATCCAGCTTGTTACGCAGGATGGTTACGGCAGCCTGTTTGTCAACCTTCTGATAGGCTTCTGACTTCAGGTCTTTCTCCTCTAGCTGTACGTATGGTTTGGTCGTTGTCAGATCATGAAGTAACAGATTATAAGACAGCATACCGATCACCACCGGTGAGTTGATGGTTTCGATCACGTTGTCAAATTTTACGTCTGCTTCAAATATGTTCACATTCTCGTCACGGAGTTTCACCTGGTCGTTAGTGGTAAATCCGGTAGCTATCTGGGTTACTGAGGCATACATACGGGGTTTGCCGAGGGTAAAAACAAACGCGGCAACAATGGCGATGATGGTACTTACGATGATCCACCATTTCTTTTTCAGCAGGGCTTTAACGAAATATATTATATCCATATTAATTGTAATTATTTAACATCTGTATCGTGCAAAAAAATCCGGTTGACCCGGATCTTTTTGGGAGAAAACTGGTAAAGCTTAATGCTTTACCAGTTTAACCATCTTGGTTTCTCCATTCTTACCGCTGATGCGGAGCAGGTAGAGACCAGGAGCACTAATCCTTGAACCGGTATTAATGCGCAGGGTGCTGTTGCCTGCAGGAACGGAGCCCTTATAATCTGAGTACATCAGTCGGCCAGCCATGTCGAAGATCTCTATTCTTACTGCTGTTTCAGCCTTCAGTACTATATCAACGTTAAATTGATTGTCAAATGGATTCGGATAAACCTTGGTGTCTCCGAAGTCAGCGGTCTTGTTGATCAGGGCTACAGCAGGAGCGGAAACTGCTACTGTGTTGTCGCTGAGTCTTGCACCCTGTGACTGTGGATCAACCGGACCAGCATCATTCTGTGTAGCCGGATCGAGGTGACCTCTGATGGTCAGGGCAGCGATCAGACCGTAGCGGGATGTTGCGGTACCCGGATCAACGTCGATGTGGATCTTACCATTTGCATCAGGAGAGATATCTCTGATGGTTACTACACCGCTCTTGTTCATAGAAGCATTCAGTAATGCCATCTGTGTACCATTTACTGTGTACTTACCAGTGATGTCTTCCCACTCAACAGAGCTACCGAAGAATACCAGGTCATATTTCAGGGTCTGGTTCAGTCCGGTGATGTTGAAGTCTGCGTGGTTACCAGGGAACAGACCATAGTTTTCAACCATTACGTTATCAGGATAAACACCACTGTTGTTGCCAGTGTTCATACCTGCGGAATACATACCATCGAAGTTTTCCAGGATGGTGATGCCGATGCCGGTTGTGTTGCTCAGTCCGTCCTTCATATTGCTGATAACCGTACCAGACTGTGGACGCATACCTGTGTTGTTCCATGGGGTAGGGGCCACCAGCAGTTCGCTGAAGTTCACCTGTACGCTGAAACCAGGGGTAGTTGCTGCTGCCGCGTTACTGTAATCGGAGTTACCGACCAGACTTGTAGCACGCACCTTATAGTAGTATTTCTGGTTTACGCTCAGGTTATTGTCAGTGTAAGTTACGGTATTTGCTGCGAGTGTTGCCACCTGGCTGTAGCTGCCACCGGAAACGGCGCGCCATACCTGATAACCTGTTTCGTTGTTTGCTCTGTCAGCCCAATCCAGTCTGATTGATTTCGCGCCGGTTGCTCCTGCACGGAGGTTCAGCGGATTCACTACCGGTGTCTGAACAGCGTCGTATTCTTCCAGCACCAGTGCGTTCATGTACATGTAGTAGCCTCCCTGGGTTTTGTTCACCAGAATGTTGATCTCGCCATTGGCGTTTGGCGTTACACCATTGATCTGTTTAGTCAGAGAGGTGTTATATGCCGGATCAATTACCACACTGTCAGTGCCGATGGTGAATCTTGCCCTGGCAGCTACACCGAAGTTCAGACTACTAAAGAACACAACATTATAACGTTTCGCATTGTTCAAACCCGACAGTCTTACTGTGTGGGTAATGTTTCTGCTGTCATATACCGCAGAGCGCATTACGTCATCCGGATAGATACCGGAGTTGTCATAAGTGCTCATACCGGCAGCAGTAGCATCATTTTCCCAGTTTTCAACAAATGTCATGTTGATACCGGTAGCAAAACCTGATTCATCCAGTGCGTTGGTAAATCTTGTACCTGCGTATGGGAATCCTGCCACATTGTTCCATGGAGCCGGAGCCGGATTGCTGGAGGAGAAGTCGAAGTAGATGCTCTTTGTATTCTTGTCTGAAACAAGCACATTAAAGGTACTGCTGGACGCTGCGCCCTGGTTGTCTGTCGCTGTCAGGGTGACTGCATAGCTACCCAGGTTGTTGGCGCTTGGGTTGAAGCTGAAGGTACCGGAACCATTGCCATTATCGGTGAAGTTACCAAAGGCAGGCAGGCCGCTTACAGTCAGCGTTACGGTATTACCCAGATCGCCCTGTGCCTGTACATTGAACTGTGCGGATGCATCAGCTTTCAGTTTAATGTCAGCGATATCATTGATATGTGGCGGTTTAACCGGAACATTCACACCTGCGATGTTGCTGTAACCAGTAGATACGCCAGCTGAATTGGAAGCACTGATCTTGTAGTAATAGTGGGTATTACCATGTACGGTGCTGTCTACATAAGCATTGGCAGTTGCACTATTCAGGCTGCCCAGCAGGCTGTATGTGCCAAGACTGTCTGTAGCACGGTGTACTCTGTAGCCGGTAGCATTGTATGCTATATTAGTCCAGTTCAGGGATACATTACCATTTGCTTCTGTAGCGGAAAGGTCTTTAGGAGCAGCCGGTACGGTACCGTCGTCCAGGATGGCGTTCACCTCGATAGCGCCCAGGTAACCTACCTGTGTACCATTGGCAACTGCCATGTTGAAGTTGATCTCACCGGAAGCATTTGGAGAGATATTATCAAAATTGGCGGTAACAGTAGTATTACCCTGTACATTGATCGGCTTGCTTACGCCATTCATGGTGAATATTGTAGTACCGTTGTTCGCCTGTACAGACCATGAGCTACCCGCAAAGAACTTGAAGGAGTATTTTCTGCCGGCGTCGAGGCCAGTCAGTTTACCGTTAATTGAGTTATCGGAATTGAAGATACCAGGGTAAGAACCGAAGAAGTAATATTCTCTCAGCACTACGTCAGGGTAGACACCGCTGTTGTTACCGGTAACAGCGCCTTCGTTCCAGGAGTACCAGTTGCCGGTCAGTAACTGCAGACCAACATTGGTGGTTTCGCCTTTGTCATTTTTCAGGTTGCTGGTTGACACCGTGGTGATGTTGTTCCATGGCGCCGGTGCATCTGTCTGATGTTTGAAGCGAACGAAGAATTTATAGTTTGGATCCTTATCAGCGATGGTAACGGTGAAAGTTTTGTTGTCAGTACCGCCATTACCGTCTACGATTGCCACTTTCACGGTGTACACACCTGCATCTGCATAACCAGGATTGATGTTCAGGGTAGCAGTGCGGTTGTTACCGGAGATAGAAATGAATGAGGGCAGAGATACACCAGACCATGTGAGCGCGTCTGACGCATTCTGATCAGCAGCTGCAAGCGATAGCTGCTGAACGTCGCCCTCATTCAAGGAAACGTTGGCAATTGAGGTTATGATAGGGCTGTAATTGTCATTGATGGTCAGGTTGAACGTAACAGTGTCCTTACCGCCAAATGCGTCTGTCGCGATCACTGCCAGGTTAGGGTAGCTACCCTGCAGACCGGCGTTCGGTGTTACTTTCAGGAAGGAACCCTGTGCATCGGAAGCAAGTGTTACAAAAGAAGGCAGATTAGCGCCGGACAGGGTGATCGCATCTTCATCCGGATCAGTTGCTACAACCGGGATACGTGTTTCCACATCATAGCGGGCTGACTGGTTAGCGATGTCCTGGATCACCGGACGATTATTACCGGTAGTAGCCGTTGCGTTGGAAGAGTAACCTGAGTTACCACCGTCGCCTTTTGCACGTACACGGTATACATACTGCTGATTTGCATACAGCGCTGTATCAATATAAGTGTTGGTGCCGGCGATGACGGTATCAAGGCTCTTCACTGTTACGAAAGTATTGCTGGTACCGAAGGAACGCTGAATATCGAATCCTTTGGTATTTGCGTCATTATTGGTATTGGTCCAGGTCAGTGTGATGCTGGATGCAGATGCTGCATTTGCCGCGATATTTGAAGGCGTAGCAGGAGCTGCAGGCAGTGTTGGTGTTACCACACTGTAGAATGGCAGGTTCTGGGCCGCTAACTGACTGATTTCAGCCTGTGTCAGTGCCTGACCGATAATGGCCACATTATCCATGTTACCTCTGTAGAAGGTACCTGTGGAGTTAAATGCGTTGGTACCATTGTTTGAACCCAGACGGGAGTTGTTGGTAGTTGTACCTACAGAACTGTAGCTGGTGTTCAGGGTGCCTGCCAGGTCACCGTTCAGATACATGCGGAGTACACCGGTGCTGCCGCTGCCGGAGAATACCAGTGCCACATGCGTCCAGTTGGTACTGGTGAAGGCAGTAGAGATCTGTGTACGAACGTTATTATTAGCGATACCAGCTTCCAGTTTATTGACATTGATACGCAGTGCCAGACCGTTGTCGCTGCCACCCATATCCAGGATGATGCGGTTATTGTCTGTTACTGTCGGCTTGATCCACATAGATACTGTACGGCCGCTGAATGCGTCGTGCAGGAAGCCGCTGCTGCTACCACCGATGGTAACATAAGCGCTGGTGCCATTGAACACGGCTGCGTGTGTACCCTCTATCTCATCAGTAGTGGTGTAGGTCAGTGCGTTGGCAGTACCATTATTAGCATTGATACTGATATCGGATGCGGCGTTGTTGAACGGATATACAGCCAGCCATGGATAACCGGTGGACTGTGCAGATTCGCCGAACTGACCAATCGCGCGTACTTTATAGTAATAGCGCGTATTTGCCGCAACATTATTATCAACCAGGGAAGTTGTATTCGCATTTGCTTTTCCTATTACGGAATAAGTACCGGTAGCGGTGTTGCTGCGATACAGCTCGAAGCCTGTTTCATTATTGCTATTGTCGGTCCAGCTCAGATTTACTTTATTGAAGGCAGTAGCGGTAGCACCGAATATTACGGGAGCAGTTGGTGCGCTACCCGCCATAGTCAGGGTATCGCCCAGATACTGGTCAGGAATATTGGTAAGGCTGTTAATGTTCAGCGCTGTTGATCTCCAGCGGATGTTCATTGCCTGACCACCGGTACCCTGGAAGTAAGCGGCAGTGATCGGATATACACCTGCGTTCAGGGTCATGGCATTGCTGCTTACCTGTGTCGTACCGTGTGCACCGTCGTTGTTTACAGTAGAAGCACCACTGAAGCTGTAAGGGATGTTCACCCACAGTTTACTACCGTCATCAGAGTTGGTACCGAAGTAGTAGGTACCGGAAACGGGGATGGTGATGAAACCTGTCCACATGATCGCGTAGTTGGTTTCTCTGTTCCTTACAGTAATATCTGTATTTGCAGATCTGCCCGTTTCAAGCGGTGTCAGGTTGCTGAAGTTAGGCAGGTTGGAATAAGTGCCTTCGTAGTATTTGTACGCCAGACCTTTATTCACGGTAGCAGCAGTTACCTGGTTGCTAGGCGCAGAGAGGTTACCCGCCGCATCTCTTGCTACTACGTAGAAGTTGTACACTTTTCTGTCGGTCAGACCGTAGGTCACCATGGTGAGCTGCGTGCCATCAACCGAATAAGCTTTTGCATTATTTACATAGATATCATATCCGGCAATGCCTACATCGTCAGTAGCAGCAGTCCAGCTGAGTGAAACGGAGCTGGTAGTAGTGGAGGTCACTAACAGGTTTTGCGGAGCAGTTGGTTTCACACCGTCGGTCTGGGTAGTACCAGATGCTTCGGTAGAAACAGGACCTGCGCCGTTCGCATTTACGGGACGGATAACATAATAATATTTCGTGTTAGATGCTAATCCATTGTCATTGAACACCAGTACATCGGCGGCAACTTTTCCTACCAGTTTATAGTTACTGCCAGGAGTAGTAGTGCGGTAGATTTCAAAACCGGTTTCATTGTTCTGTGGATTTGCCTTATCTGTCCAGTTGAGTGTCAGCTGTGTCTGTGAAACAGAAGTCACAGTAGCACCGCCTACTGCATCCGGCAGGTTAGTGCCAGCAGCAGCAATTACTTTATAAGGACTGGAGAAGCTGCTTGCGCAACCAAATTGTTCAGTCACACGTGCGATATACTGACCTACGCCAACAGTCAGGGTGTTGGTATTACCCAGGCTGGTGGTGCCACCTACTGTTCGCCATTCGTAAGAAGCGTAACCAGCAGGGAGTTTCAGTGTAACGGTGGTGCTGCCATCCGGAGCTGGCAATACATTGGTGGCAAGACTGTCTATAGAGATAGGCGGCGTTACAGTAGCCGTCTTTGTCTTAATAACGAGTGGGGTAGGGGAGAACTCTGACCATGCGCCATTAGTTGTCCTTCTTACTCTTACAGCATAACTACCGAGTGAATTAACGGTAATACTGTTGCCGGTAGCGTTAGGGATGGTAGTGCCGTCTTTCTGCCATTCGTATGCGGAGAAACCTGGAGGGATACCAATTACCAGGTTGAAGGTTTCGCCGGGACAGAATTCAGAACGACCAGTGAGTGGCCATGGATTCAATACATTTGCCCTGTTCATGAATGGAACAAAGTCTGGTTCCGCCCAGGCGGTGTTCCAGGTACCATGTCCAAGATTGGGATAAAGGGTATATTTAAGATCAGCGCCTGCGTTCTGATAGGCTGTAATAACTGTATTCGCGGTATAAGGAGCGGGTGCATTGTCCAAACCTCCCTGGAAGTACCATAAGGAGGTAAATTTGAGCTTATTAATGTTGTCAGTTGTGGCGTCGCCATTGGCAATACCGCTCATTGGCATTACACCGGCAAAATATTGTGGATAGCGTTCTGAGAATGCCCAGGAACCGTAACCACCGGCAGAGAGACCATTTACCAGTACTCTGTTGAGGTCACCTTTTACCTGAACTGATAAGCTGTCCAGTAATTCTTTAATGATGTCAAACTGGCCATTACCCCAGTTGCCATCAGCAGTTTGTCCATAAAAGAGGAATCCGTCAAAGTTGCCATTATCCGTTTGGGTTTCGAAGTTCTGGCCACCGTGCAGGAGCTGGTATTCGTTGTCATAAACGCTACCACCTTCACCACGGCCGTGAAGGAAAACGAAGATCGGGTACTTCTTTCCGTCAGCAACATTATGTTGATAGGTCTTAGGAAATTTGAGACGGAAGTTAAGTCCCTTGTAAATGTAACATTTGAAGTCGGAGGTATTCCAACCCATACGGGTGGTTTTAACCCACTTCCCGATGCGGCCGAAAGCGGGCGCTGTAGGAGGTGCGGCTGAGTTGTACACAACAATGGGGTCTGCAGGGTTCAAGGCTTGCTGCGCATGAGCCGTACCTGCAAAGAGCATCAGAATGCCGATAAGTAAGTGTACAGTTCTTTTCATAAAAGAATTATAAATTATTGGACAATCGGGGTTTAACCCGGTAATTAGCCGAACAGAAAATAATAACCCAAAGCACGTAGTGCAGGTCAGATCAGAGGAGATGGTAAAATTAGAATGGAGCAGACGAGAAATCGGTCAACTCTCAAGATTGGCTTTTATGTAGGATGAGGTTAGGAATTATATCACACTATGAAGCTCTCTTACGTCGATAGATAAGGAATAAGCCTAGTGTACTCGGTTCAAGTTCCAAAAGTAAGTGTATATTTTAACAGTTGGATACTTTTTTAGTGAAAATCTGTTTTTTGACGGTGAATGATATAAATACGTTCGTGAAACAAAAAAACTCAACAGTAAGTGTAAAAGTTACACGTTAGCCCACTGTGAGCTGCCGTTGCGAACGGTCCCATACGGCGGACTGTTTTTTTCTCAGAAAACGGCCGAAACCCTGATACACAGCTACATTCATAAAGACAAAATAAAAAGGAATATAGAATAATTTACTCTTTACCTGCTTTTTGGCCAGCACATATCCTACTAAAGCCATGCCATAAAAACCAACTTGTGCTACCAGAAATAACCAATATACGAAAGATCCTCCTACGGCACAGAGGATGATATTAGTTAGCAGTGCTAACAACAGGCATAATGGAGCGGCCGTCCAGCGGGATACCCGGTGCGACACATATTGCCAGGTGATTTTTGGATAACGGAAGAAATTCAGGAGGTCCAGTAAACGGCTCATAGACTGAAAACCGCCAGCTGCGATGCGCACTTTACGTTTATATTCATCTTCCAGGGAGGCGGAAGGCGTTTCCTGTGCATAGGCATCAGGCGCATAGGCAACGCGGTATCCCTTCTTATTAATACCGAAAGAGATCATAAAGTCATCCAGGATCGTATCTGCCGGAATATCTTCATATAAAGCGGTACGTACGGCAAACAGTTCGCCGGCAGCACCCATTACACTATATAACTCGGCATCCCATTTTTTCAGCAGGGACTCATATTTCCAGTACATGCCTTCACCAGCGCCTTCGGCTTCTGCCTGGTCAGCCACGAGTATTTTTTTCTCGCCTGCTACGGCACCGGTCTTTTCATCTTTAAAATGACGCATCAGGCAAAGCGCGACATCTTTATTTAATAAGGTGTTGGCATCAGAGAAAACCACAAATGGGGTCTTTACATGTTTCATGGCGCGGTTCACCGCCATGGTCTTACCTTTACGCTCTGGTTCGTAGAGCAGCGTGATACGCGGGTAACTCCTTATTATATTATTGGTCTCATCGGAAGAACCATCTGTTACAAAGATGATCTGCATTTTTTCTTCCGGATAATTCAATGAAAGTGTGTTCAGGATCTTTTCCCTTATAAAGGCCGCTTCATTATAAGCAGCCACCATAAATGTTACTTCAGGAGTAAAAGGTGTATCGTCTCCAATATGTTGGATTTTTACGAAATAACGACGTATCTTAATTACTATATATAGTAATATTCCATAGCCTACATAGCTATAGCAAACAAGAAAAATACTGCACCAGAAAATCAGTGAGATCACAGTCATAGATCAATGTAGTTAAGGGGTACTCGGAGCGCCTGTAGCGTGTTTACATAACAATCCCATATGGGTATCCGGAGCAAAAGTAGAATAATTGTGCAGTATTTTCTCAGCAGTGCATATAACATTTTAAAAAATAATTCCCTGACCAGCAGGAATATCCGTTTACGATAATTTATAGTGCATTCACCCAATAAAAGCCACCGTTTACGAAAAACATATGGCGAAATGAATAAAGTATTATATTTTTACATCGTTGTTGTATAAACAAACAATTAAGAAAATTTTAGCGCTTGCACTTTATCAATTACTTTTGTACTTTAGTGTAAGTATTTTGAGAAACCATATTTGAGTCATTTCTTTCATATCCCCTGAGAAACTGTTTTTAGTTCCATAAAACCTTATCCAATTTAAAGCCAACGAAGATAAATTTCTGATACCCTGAAATGGTATTGGATAGATTAGTAATATTAAATTGGTTAAAGGTGAAAAAAACAGTTTTAATTATAGATGATAGTTTACCCATCCGATATTTACTTGAGGTAATGCTAAACAGAACATATAACGTCGTATCAGCATGCGACGGTCTGGCTGCAATGGCTTGGCTCAAGAATGGCAACATCCCCGATCTCGTTATCACAGACCTCCAGATGCCAAACATCAACGGATGGGAACTTATAGAGTTCATGACCGAGAGCAATCTGTACCAGCATATACCTTTAATGGTGCTTTCCGGTGTACACGACACTAAAGAATCTTTTGCAAACATCCGCCCCGGAAATATCAAAACGATCATCAAAAAGCCTTTTGATCCGGTTATCTTACTGGATACAATTGATCATGTATTGAAAGCACAGCATGTCCCTGCTTTCTCTTAGCATATAATTATATTGTTATAATCAGTATGTAACCATTAATTCCTTTGTTAGCATGAATACATTTACACCTGAACTGAGCGTATTGAAGAATGCGGCCCCAAAACAGTTTGAAGAACGTGAACAAACACTGCCCCGCCAGATTGTTGCTGACAGTCATATCGTACTGTTCGTAGGGCAACATATTGAAACTCCCGAACTGGAGGATCAGGGGTACAAGTGTTTCTTTGCACAGGATTATGATACCGCCATCGTAACGATCGAACAGCTACAGGCTGTCTTTCGCAGAAAACCTGGCGTGATCATTTACCGGTCTCATACTGACAATCATAAAGGACTGAATGCCTGGAAACAATTTTTCCAGCAGGATAGTTCCTGCTCCAGTATCCCGTTCCTCCTCTATACAGATCATGTAAGCCCCGAGATGAAAGCAGCTGCCAAGCAGTATTCTTTCATCGACGAAATTATCACTGACAAGTGTTTACCGAAATTAGCTTCGAAAATATCGTTTATTAATAAATTCAAGCAACTGAACGCATTCCCTCCGCTGACAGTTGTAGGTGGTACTGCGCAAAGAAAGAATCACAAGCGCACTATCAATGCTGTACTGAAAAGAACTTTTGATATTACTGTTGCGGGCGCCGCGCTCATCGCGATAAGCCCTGTCTTATTCGTTATTGCTGCGATTATTAAGTTTGAATCCAGAGGCCCCATCTTTTATGCTGCACGACGCGCAGGTAAAAATTACCAGGTGTTCAAATTTTATAAATTCAGAACAATGATCGCTGATGCTGACAAGAAATTGCAACAGCTGCAGCACATGAACCAGTACAAAGGCGGTGACGGTCCCGTTTTTTACAAGGTATCCAATGATCCGCGCGTAACGCGTTTCGGCTCCTTTCTGAGAAACTCAAGTCTTGATGAACTCCCGCAACTTTTTAACGTATTAAAAGGAGATATGTCGCTCGTAGGTAACAGACCCTTACCATTATATGAGGCATCAACACTGACTACTGACGAGTGGGCACAAAGATTTCTTGCTCCGGCCGGTATCACCGGACTGTGGCAGATCAGTAAGAGAGGAAAGAAGGAAATGTCAGCTGAAGAAAGGATTGCGCTGGATATAGATTATTCCAATCAGCATAGCTTCGGGTATGACATGTGGATTATGGCCAATACCCCCAAAGCCTTAATACAAAAAGATAATGTGTAATGCTTTTTACGATTGAACTTATTATACTGATATATCTGGGGGCTTGCGTGTTTTATAATTTCCTTTTTGCTGTAGCAGGACGCCTGTTTCCAAAGAAAGACAAAACTGCAGCCGATATACTGTCACACAGCAGGATCGCCATTCTGGTACCTGCTTACAAAGAGGATGAGGTCATCCTTTCCGTTGCTCAGAGTTATGCATCGCTGGATTATCCGGCTGATAAATACGAAGTGATCGTTATTGCAGACTCTCTGCAGCCTGCAACCATCGTTACTTTACGTGCCGAAGGGATTACCGTGATACCGGTGTCATTCAACAAAAGCACAAAGGCAAAGTCACTGAACGCCGCCTTTGCCCAGCTGCATGAAGACAGATATGATATGGCCGTGATCGCTGACGCCGATAATATCCCTGCAAGAGATTTTCTGAAGAGAGTGAACATCGCCTTCCAGCAAGGTCATCACGCTATACAGGCGCAACGTGTGGCAAAAAATCTGGACTCGCCGTTCGCTATACTGGATGCGGCCAATGAAATGATCGCTAATCACATCAACCGCAAAGGGGCTAACGCCCTCGGGCTCTCTGCCTCCATCATCGGTTCTGGTATCGCATTCGAATACCAGCTGATAAAACAGGCGCTGAAGGAGACGGAAGCAACAGGCGGTTTCGATAAAGTGCTGCAGCAATTGCTGGTAGATAAAGGATACAAGATCCACTACCTCGAGTCAGCACTGATGTTTGATGAAAAAGTAGAAAACGCAGCTGCTTTCGAGAATCAGCGTAAACGCTGGTTGTCCAGTCAGCTGGTATACCTGCGTCAGTACTTCCTGAGAGGTTTCCGCGCACTGCTCAAAGGCCGTATAGATTACTTCTACATGGCCGTGGGACAGAACATGCTGCTGCCCCGTATGCTGTTGCTGGCAGGCGTATTCTTTATGACGTTTATTTACCTGATACTGGGACACTATCTGACCGTTCCTTTTTATGCCTGGGCAATTACATCCGGCGCGTTTATTGTCAGTATGCTGTTGCCTTTACCGGGTAAGTTCTATTCAAAATACCTCCTCACCGTTATACTAAATCTGCCGCGTGTGGTAGGTATTATGCTGGCACTAGTGTTTAAACTCAAAGGCGCTAACAAGACCTTCATTCATACAAAACATTCCAAAACAAGTATCGATAACCCCCTGGTCAATGTCGCAGGAAAATAACATAGCACCGCTGGTTTCCATCGTAACGGTCAATTACAATACCACCGCCGTTACCTGTGAATTGTTGCATTCCATCAGCAGCAACAGTTATCGCAATGTGGAAGTGATCGTCGTGGATAATGCATCCGGAGAAGATCCAACTGAAGCACTGCAGGCTGCATATCCCGCTGTTAAAGTGATCAGAAGCGCGACCAATAAAGGATTTGCCGGTGGTAACAACCTCGGTATCGTAGCCGCTACCGGCGAATATATCTTCCTCGTGAATAACGACACCGAGTTTACAGATGGCCTCATAGAAGGTCTGCAGGAAGTATTTCAATCCCATCCTGATGCAGGCATGGTGAGCCCCAAATTTCACTACTACTTTCATAAAGGCACCATCGAATATGCCGGTTATCAGTCGGTAGATGTATTTACCGGCCGTAACAGCATGATTGGCTGTAAAGAAGCCGATCAGGGGCAGTATGACCAGCTTTCCGCTACCAACTACGCACATGGTGGGGGTATGATGACAACCGCTGCCGTACTGAAGGAAGTGGGACTCATGCCGGAAGTATACTTCCTCTACTACGAAGAGTTTGACTGGTGCGAGCAGTTCAAACGCAAAGGCTATAAGATCTACTATCAGTATAAGTCACTTATCTATCATAAAGAATCAATGTCCACCGGTAAGAACAGTCCGTTAAAGACGTATTACCTCACCAGGAACAGAATACTGTTCATGCGTAGAAATGTGGCATTACCGAACCGAATCATCTTTTTACTGTACCTGACCTTGTTTACCATTCCGAAGAATACGTTACAATTCCTGCTCAAACGTGAGAAGGAACACCTAAGGGCTTTCTGGAAAGGCATTATGTGGAACGTAAAACATCGTCAATTAAATCTAATACCATGTGTGGCATAGCAGGGTTTATTGATTTCTCCAAAAAAGCCAGCCTACCCGTACTGAAAGACATGACAGATGCACTGCTGCATCGTGGTCCGGATGACGGTGGTTATGAAGTGTATGAACACCCCAATGCAGTGATCGGACTGGGCCAGCGTCGTCTGTCTATTCTTGACCTCTCCAGTGGTGGTCATCAGCCCATGCACTATAAACAATACACCATGATCTTTAATGGTGAGGTGTATAATTTTAAAGAGATCCGTCATGAACTGGAACAAAACGGTTATCACTTTAATTCCTCCAGCGATACGGAAGTACTGATCAAAGGATACGACTGCTGGAAAGAAAAGATCGTAGACCGTTGTATCGGTATGTTTGCTTTCGTGATCTATGACAAGGAAGAACAACAGGTGATCTTCTGTCGTGACAGAGCGGGTGTAAAACCACTTTACTACTACTGGCATAATAACGTGTTGCTGTTTGCTTCAGAACTGAAAAGCTTCAGCCGCTTCCCTGCTTTCGAAAAGAAGATCGATGTGAATGCGGTGTCGCTGTTCCTGCAATACAGTTACATTCCCGCTCCTTATACGGTTTTCGAACATACGCATAAACTGAAACCGGGACATTTCATGCATTTGTCCCTGACCAATAAAGCACTGACGACTTCCGAATACTGGAGCGTACTGGATGCCTACCGCCAGCCGCTGACAGATATGTACGAAGGCGACATCATCCGTCATACCAAAGAACTGATGGAAAGCGCTTACCGTTACAGAATGGTGGCAGATGTACCTGTTGGTGTATTTCTGAGTGGCGGTTATGACAGCTCCAGTGTGGCGGCTATCTTACAGGCCTCTTCCGGCAGCCGTCTGAAGACCTTCACCATCGGTTACAAAGAAGCCGCATTCGACGAATCTAAAGAGGCACGCAGAATCGCGCAGCATCTGGGAACTGACCATACAGAATGGATCGTAGGTCCTTCTGATGCAAAGAACATCCTGGAACACCTGCCGGAGATCTATGATGAACCATTCGCAGATAACTCCACCGTACCTACCACGCTGGTCAGCAAACTGGCCGCTCAACAGGTGAAAGTGGTGCTTTCCGCTGATGGTGGCGATGAACTCTTTGCAGGCTATAACAAGTTTAACCAATCTCTGCAGTATACAGAACGTTTCCCTAAATCTATACAGGGAATGGTCAGCAAGGTGATGAATATGGTAGACCCTGCCAGCATCCCTTATTTCAATAAACAATACAACTTTGCCAGCCGTTATGAGAAGATGAAGCTCATATGGAAATCCGGCAAATCTCAGCAGGCACTGAAATATATCAGCCAGTATATTACAGAGTCAGAGGCAGCCAGTTATCTGGGTGGAGCGCATTCTACCTATAAGACGAACTTTGATATGAACGGGGAACTGAATAGTATCAATGATCCGTTGAACCGCTTACTGTCTGTAGATTACAAGACATTCCTGGTTGATAATAACCTGGTAAAGGTGGACAGGGCGACCATGTCTGTCAGCATAGAGGGCCGTGAGCCGATGCTGGACCACAGACTGGTAGAATTCCTGGCGAAGGTGCCCGCGCACATCAAAGTGAAGAATAAGATCAATAAGTACATCCTGAAAGAGATCGTACATCAATATATCCCTAAAACATTAATGGACCGTCCCAAACGTCCGTTTATTGCTCCACTGACACACTGGTTTAAGGATGAGCTGAAAGAGCAGATGGAATACTATCTGTCTCCGGCCAAACTGAAACAGACCGGTATCTTTGATCCCTCACATATCGAAACACTGAAGCAGAACTACTTTAACGGCGGAAAGGTGAGTCACCAGAAACTCTGGAACATCCTCGTATTCCAGTTATGGTACAGCAGGTGGATGGAACAATTGTAAGCAGATGGAAGCGACAAAAAAGATCAGGGTTTTACAAACCATCCGCCAGGGTAAGATCGGAGGAGGTGAGAGTCATGTGCTGGACCTCGTACGTTATCTTGATAAAAGTCTGTTTGAGCCGGTAGTACTGTCCTTTACGGATGGTCCGATGATTACTTCCCTTAGCCAGATGGGAGTACCCGCTCATGTTATTCATACAGAACGCGCTTTTGATATCGGCGTCTGGAAAAAAGTAAAACAGTTCCTGAAAGAGCAACGTATGGATATCGTACATGTACACGGTACCCGCGCCAATACAAACGTACTCTGGGCAGCCCGTTCCCTGGGACTGCCAGTGATCTATACCATTCACGGATGGTCTTTTCATGACAGTCTGCCGACCTGGAACAGAAAGGCGCGCATCCTGGCTGAAAAGTTCATCACACAGCGCACCCGCCTTAATATTACGGTATCTGATTCCAATCATCAGACCGGCGTAAAGGAATTTGGTCGTTTTAAGTCCACTGTAGTGAAAAATGGTGTTAACCTGGACAAGTTCAACAGTAACGGCACTTATCCCGATATAAAGGCTGCCTATGGCATTCCTGCACATCATCTGGTAATTGGTTATATTGTGCGTATTACCGAGCAGAAAGACCCCCTTGGTATGCTGAGGGCCTATGCAAAGGTCTGCGCCAACTTTCCGGATGTTACCTTGTTAATGATTGGAGAGGGCGACCTGAAAACCGAAGCAGTGAACCTGGCAAAAGAGCTGGGCATTACTGACAGGGTTGTTTTCGACAATTTCCGCCAGGATGTGCCCGCCGTATTGCATGCCGTAGATATTTACTGTCTGCCTTCGCTATGGGAAGGTTTCCCTATCGGTGTGCTGGAAGCGATGGCCATGTCCAGGGCAGTAGTTGCCTCCGATGTGGATGGCACCCGGGAAGCGGTAGAACACGAAGTGACCGGACTGCTGGTACCGCCTAAAAATGAAACTGCCCTGGCGAATGCACTGGAAAGACTGATACAGGACCAGTCACTGCGTACACAACTGCAGGAAAATGCCGGTAAGTGTGTGAAAGCAAACTTTGATGTACGGGATATGACCCATAAAATTGAAACGGTGTACCAGCAGGTGCTGGCGCCATTGTAATATTCTTAAACTTTACGCATGAAAATCAGAAATCCCCAATCCCGTTTTGACCTGGACATTAAAAAGACGGACAGGGTACTTGAGGTTGGAGGCGGCCACAATCCGCACCCAAGGTCGAATGTTGTGGTAGACAAATATGTAGATGACAATACACATCGTAGTGGAGATATAAAAGTGCTGAAGAACCAGCAGTTCATGAATGCTGATGGTGAAAACCTGCCATTCAGGGACAAAGAGTTTGATTATGTGATCTGTAATCACGTGCTGGAACACGTAGAAAATCCGCATTCATTTCTCAAGGAACAGTTCCGTGTAGCAAAGAGAGGTTATATGGAAACGCCTTCTTTGCTGGGTGAACACCTGTATCCGAAGAAATCGCACAAATGGGTGCTGCTGGAAGTCGATAACAAAGTAGTAATGGTGGACAAGGAAAGGATCTCTTTCCCAACCAGTTTCGACTTCGGAGACCTGTTCCTGGAGTATCTGCCGAAAGCGTCTATCGGTTACAAGATCATGGAAAGAACACATCCTAATCTGCATACGATGCGTGTAGAGTGGGAAGGTAGTTTTGACTTCATCGTCAACCCGGATGATAAGGATATCCTTAAATACTTCGAAGAGCCATGGACACGTGAAATGGTGCTGCATTATTTCCCACAGCGTTCGCTGGGTAAAGAACTGGCAGAAGCCACACGTGCCTTCACAGATATCTGCAGAAGTATTATCCGTTCAAAAGTGCTGAAAAGAGTTTAGTATAAACAGGATTGTTTTAAAGGAGCGAAGCCCCCGGATTATTCCGGGGGCTTCTTTATTTTATAAAATTCGTTCTATTTGTGTGCGGGAAGGATCACTTTACCAGTTTCAGTTTCCCTGTCACTTTCTCCAGCAGGATCTGGCACTCCGCCCATCCCAGTTTCACGATATCATTCAGGGTAAACGGTACGTATTTCTTCAGCATATAATAGCCAACGACCACACAGATGATCATGTTCAGCAGCGAGCCAAAGGCAACCCAGCGTACGTCATGGAACAGCAGGATAAAGACGATATCACCGATGACGTTGAGCACCAGTTTCAGGAAGTTTTTATAGAAGTTGGTCAGCGGACGGTTGATCATATCCAGCGCGACCCCTATAAAGCGGTCAATAGGGTAGAAGATGGCACAAAGCAGGAATATTCTCACTACGTCGGTGGCCGGGAGATATGCTTTATCTGCCAGGATAATGATCAGTGGCCGCGTGAAAATGATCAGTCCTATAATAAAAGGAATGATGACAATACTTACAACCCCGGTATAACGGGAGAATGCCCGGGATACGCCTGCCCAGTCGTTCCTGTTAGCCGCACCTGACAATGTAGGCTGTGCAGTAGCAACGAAGCTGCGGAGGATAATTTCTATTACTTCCATGAACTTCTGCGGAATGCTGTAGATCGCTACGGCAGCAGGACTGATCATCGTACGGATGAGGAAGTTATCAGAATAGTTGAGGAAGCCGGAAGAGATCATACTGCCGACGATCAGCCATCCGTATTTCACGAGTACAATGACCTGTTTTTTGGTGCTGTGTATCACCTGACGGACTTTCGTCCAGCCTTTTATCAACGTAAAGCAGCTGGTAGCAGCTAATCCGGCCATATAGGCGAAAAGTACGTGCGGCAGCGTAACGGTGCTAAAGAAGTGAAAGGCGAGTATCAATACCAGGAAGCCACCGTTCTGCCAGAAACGGACCTGTAATATCTTATCAAAACGATGTTCTGCCTGCAGGAACCAGCTGGCAACGTTGAAGGGTACTGATACGACCATCATAACGCCCAGCCAGCGCATAAAAAAGCGCCATGTTTCATCAAATTGTCCGTATAAAGCGACACCTACGATCAGATTGAGGAGCAGATAAATACCGGTTAAAATAAGCACCAGGTACCAGGCACTTCCGGCCACTTCCTTGCCAGTCTTCTCATCAGAGCCGGTATAGAATTTAATGATACCCGATTGTAATAAAGCGGTACGGATCTGGTCCAGCACAGTATATGTCCCGATGAATAAAACCCATTCCCCAAAAGCAGAAAGAGACAGTAAACGAACGAGAATCGCAAAGGATAATACATTAAGAAAAGCAGAGACGAGGTTACCTAATAAGGAGTGAAAATGCCTGTTGTTAATAACCGATAATAATTTAAATCCCATGTATATGATATAAAACCAGTGAATTGAAATTTTCTGCGGTCTTTTTAACAGGATAAGGTTATTTGGGGAGTATGTTCCTCGGATGCAATATTACCATAATGCAAAAGTTTGACAAAATTTAATTTCCGACAGTCCCATCAATATAATATTTTTTATGGCATTATATATTAGTTTTTTTAATGCTTTATAATTAACTTTAATTACATATTAAAAATATTTTATTTGACAAATAAAAATATTGTACTTTGCCGTCGGATCTTGAAAAATACTAAAGAAGTAGAAGATTATCAGATGATTGGAACTCACCAGTAAAGAAATAATCAGACAGACGCCCTTATGAATTAGATTTCGTGCAGAAAGATACGACTTTGAAGACTACCTTTTTTTCGGGACAACGTACACGATTACATCCAGCGTGCCTTAGCCTCTTTCAACTGATTGCTTTGTCATTTTTTTAGGTACGGGGATAGGCCCCGCAAGCACACCATATAATTTTGAAAAACCTGACTGATGAAACATTTGTACACTATTGCTATGTTCAGAAAGTTAGCTGCCTGCCTTGCAGTTATCCTGATCACAACTCTAACAGTCACCGCACAGCAAACTGCGGTCTCCTTAGCCGGAACAAAGGTTACAAATTCCGGAGGTTATTATGAATACGTTCCACCATCCTATGCTGCCAGTAAGGATTCTTTTCCTTTACTGATCTTTATTCATGGGATAGGAGAACTGGGTAACGGTACAAGCAACCTGCCCGCGGTACTCAGAAACGGGGTACCTAAACTCATTGATAAAGGACTGTTTCCTGCCTCTTTTACAGTAGGTGGTAAATCGTTTTCATTTATCGTTGCTTCTCCTCAGTTTAAGAACATTCCCAGCCCGATGGACGTGCTGAGTCTTGTAAATTATCTGAAAGGCAAATTCAGAATTGATAGTAAACGTATATATGTAACGGGATTGAGTATGGGAGGTGGCGCCACAGAAGATTTCGCGAGCGCCAATGACTCCTATGCACAGATCCCTGCCGCTGTTGTAGCTGTTGCCGGTAATATGAACCCTCAGCAGATCACCAACGCACCAAAAGTAATGGCGAAGAACGATGTGCCGGTTTGGTTCCTGCACAATGAGAATGACCCGGTCGTTCCTTCCCAGTACTCAAAGGACTGGACCTCCATGATGGACTCCTACAAACCCAGTCCCACGCCTCAGCCTAAACTCACTATCTTCGCCGCTTCCGGTCACGACGCCTGGTCTAAAGCCTATGATCCTTCTTATAAAGAAGATGGTCTGAACGTCTATGAATGGATGCTGCAATATGAGAAAGGCGGAAAGGTATCCACTCCTTCGAAACCCAATAACGGCAATAAAAGAGTCAATGCCAAACCAAACATTGGCAATGGTATGTATTACCCCGATGCCATGAAGGCATTTGGTCTGAATCCCGGTGATACGCTCTGTATCCCTGCGGGTGATTATGAGTTCATTCAGCTTGGCAGCCTTGTAGGTACAGCTGCTAAACCGATTGTCATCACCAACTGTGGTGGTGTGGTAAGAACAGGTATCAGAACACTGAAAACAGACGTGTCTTTCAATATCATGGGAGGCAAGTTCCTGCATATTACCGGTTCCGGTACGCCTGGTGTAGAGTATGGTTTTGATATCAACGGCCGCAACCTGCTCGGTATTAAAATGCAGGGTATCTATCTTGGTTCAGGTAGTTCTGACATCGATATACATAACTTCTACGTGCATGATGTAGGCTCCTTCATGGTAGCTAAAACCACACAGGAATGTGATAACCCACAGTTCTGGGAAGGCAGGTACGTCATGAAAAATGTAAAGATCCACCATATCAAAGGCCGTTATTCCGACTATGAAGGTTTCTATATCGGTAACACGCACTATGTGATGGACTATCTGCTTTGTCAGGGTATCAAATCTCACCATATTCAGGACCTGGAAGTATATGACAATGATCTCCAGTACATGGGACAGGATGGTATCCAGATCTCTATGTGTGACCTGGGTGAAAATAAGATCCACCACAATATTGTACGTAACTACGGTACCACCAAACTCGACGCACAGAGCTATGGTATGCTGATGGGCGGCGGTTCCCGCGTGAAACTGTACAACAACGTGGTTGATAATGGTTATCTGCCAGGTATCGCATTGTTTGGTTCAGGTATATCTTATGTATACAATAACGTTATCTCCAACGTTGAAAACGGTGAAGGTATCAACGTATCAGATAAGCTGATCCTGGAGCCTGTAACCGGTTATATTTATAATAACACGATCTACAACACCGGCAATACCGGTATTAAAATATACGCCTACCTCACTAATATCGGTCACAAAGTTTACAACAACCTGGTGATCGAAAAGGCAGCAGGTGGTAGCTATCCAACGGATGGTCTTTACATCAGAGGGGCACAGAATATCAAGTTTGACTACGGTAACAATATGTTCTCCACCAGTGCGAATGCAGGTAAAGTGGTGACCAATATAAATAGTGGTGATTTTCATCTGACCGCCGCATCAACTGCAATAGATGCCGGTAAGAGTGTAGCTGACCTCGGACTGACCACCGACAAGGACGACCAGAAGCGTCCGGTAAATGGTGGTTATGATGTAGGCGCTTATGAATATCAGTTGCCAAAAGCGCCATCAACCGGTAACGTTAAACCAACTTCCAACGCAGGTAAAGACATTACGATCACATTACCTACCAATACAGTTACATTGGATGGTACAGGCTCTACTGATACCGACGGTAAGATCAGTAAATATCTCTGGACAAAACAAAGTGGTCCTGCTGGTGGTACTATCACCAACAACGCTACTGCAAGCACCAGTGTAACCGGCCTCACAGCGGGTACCTACATTTTCACGCTGACTGTGACAGATGATAAGTCCGCAACTGATATAGATAGCGTAACGGTAAAAGTAAACGCAGCTGCGGCGAACAAACCTCCGGTATCTAATCCGGGTAGCGCAGTGATCATCACATTGCCAACCAATACAGTCACACTGGATGGCGCTGGTTCTGCTGATGGTGATGGTAAGATCAACAAATACGAATGGAAGAAAGTTAGCGGCCCTGCTGCTGGTACGATCACAACACCTGCAGCTGTGAAGACCACTATTACCGGTCTGACAGCGGGTGCATATGTGTTCTCACTGACAGTAACAGATGATAAACAGTCTTCTAATACATCAACAATAAGTGTAACTGTAAATCCGGCTGCTAACAAAGCACCTGTAGCAAATGCAGGTAAGGCGGTGAACATTACCTTGCCAACGAATAGCGCTACGCTCGATGGCAGTGCCTCCACTGATGCGGATGGTAAGATCAGTAAATACGAATGGAAGAAGGTAAGCGGTCCTGCAACTGGTGCTATCACAACACCGGCAGCTGTGAAGACCACCATCACTGGTCTGACAGCAGGTACCTATGTATTCTCGCTGACAGTAACAGATGATAAACAGACAGCCAACACAGCAACGGTGACTGTAACGGTAAATAGTGCGACCAACAAATTACCTGTAGCAGTGCCGGGCAATGCGCAGACCATTACCCTGCCAACCAACAGTGTAACGGTAGATGGTCAGGCTTCTTACGATCCTGACGGTAAGATCACCAAATACCTGTGGCAGCGAATGAGCGGTCCGAATGATGTGAAGATCGCTAATGAGGCAGCTGTGAAGACGACCATCTCCGGTATGATAGCAGGTACTTATGTATTCTCACTGAGTGTGGCAGATGATGATGGTGCGGTTGTTGCTGCGAATATTACTATAACTGTGAATCCCGCTGCTAATAAAGCACCGGTAGCGAACGCAGGTAGTACGCAGACCATCACCCTGCCAGTAAGCACTGTTACCCTGGATGGTAAAGCTTCCAGTGATGCAGATGGCTCTATCACCAAATATGAATGGAAGAAAGTAAGTGGTCCTGCAACGGGTACGATCGCCACGCCGGCTGCTGTGAAGACAGCTATTACCGGACTGACAGCAGGCACCTATGTATTCTCACTGACAGTAACAGATAACAGGCAGGCAACCAGCACATCTAATGTGACGGTGACAGTCAAACCTGCACCAAATAAAGCGCCTGTAGCAAATGCAGGCAGCGCACAGACCATTACGCTGCCAACCAATACTGTCACCCTGGATGGTAAAGCTTCCAGCGATGCAGATGGCACTATCAGCAAATATGAATGGAAGAAAGTAAGCGGTCCTGCAACAGGTACGATTGCTACTCCGGCAGCTGTGAAAACAGCCATCAACGGACTGACAGCTGGTACTTATGTATTCTCCCTGACAATAGCTGATAACAGTGGTGCTGCCGCTACGGCAAACGTAACTGTGACAGTCAAACCTGCACCAAATAAAGCGCCTGTAGCGAATGCAGGCAGCGCAGTGACCATTACATTGCCAACCAGCACTGTTACCCTGGATGGTAAAGCTTCCAGCGATGCAGATGGTACTATTTCCAAATATGCATGGAAGAAAGTAAGCGGTCCGAACGGAGGTGCTATTACAACGCCTGCCGCTGTGAAGACAACTATTACCGGTCTGATAGCAGGCACTTATGTATACTCCCTGACGGTAACTGATAATAACGGTGCAGCTGCTACTGCGAATGTGACCGTAACTGTGAAAGCTGCTCCGCCAGCTAATAAGCAACCTATTGCGAATGCAGGTCCGGATGTAACGATCACATTGCCTGAAAACTCCGCACTGCTGGATGGCTCCCTGTCAATGGATCCTGATGGTAAGATCGCGAAATACGAATGGTATAAAGTGAGTGGCCCGAATGGTGGTACGATCAAAGTAAAAGACGCCGCTATCACCACTGCACAGCTGCTGATCGAAGGTACTTATCTGCTGGCCCTGAAGGTAACAGACAACGCCGGTGCGACAGACATCGATACCATGAAACTGGTAGTGAAAGCAGCGCCGCCTGCGGTAAATGCACCGCCGGTTGCAAGAGCAGGAAACGATATCACTGTAAGACTGCCGGTAAATAGTGTCATCCTGAATGGTGCAGCGTCTTCTGATCCTGATGGTATCGTGACCAACTACCAGTGGCTGAAGATTACCGGTAAAGATGTACACTTCTCAAACGCAACTGGTATCATCAACGTAGTATCTGGTCTGACACCAGGCACCTATGTGATCGAATTGCAGGTAACCGATAATAAGAACGCCAAAGCCAGCGACAGACTCACCATTACGGTGCTGCCGGCTGAAAACAGCGATGGTAAACCGCCGGTTGTACTGACACAGGGCGACCTGACGCTCAGACTGCCAAATGCAAGTATGAAGGCTGACGGTAGCAGGTCTTATGCGAACGGCGCCAATATCAGTACTTATGCATGGAAACAGGTATATGGTCCGCTGCAGGCAACAATCGCAGCACCAGCTGCTAAAGCAACAGAGATCTCCGGTATGAACTTCCCGGGTAGCTATGTATTCGAACTGACCGTTACGGATGATAAGAAACAAAGCAGCCGCGCTACATTCGAAGTAACCGTGCTTGAAGCAGGTGGAGATGCCTTCGTCCCTGAGATCACGACTTATCCGAATCCGGTTGTTACTGCGCTGACCTTCAAACAACGTATGAAGAACTCCAGCCAGGGTACTATTACCATCTTCAACATAGCTGGTAAAGCGATGAAGAGCTATAACCTGCCAGCAGGAGAGAACATACAGCAAACCCTGGATGTGTCCACACTGCCGATAGGTACTTACATACTGCAGGTCGTGTACAAAAACAACAATTACAAGTGGAGCACCAAGTTTGTGAAGAGCGAATAAATGGTCATCACCTAAGCCAATTATAGAGCGCAGCAAGCGCTAAAAAACAGAGGCTGGACTTATCAAAAGTCCAGCCTCTTTGCTTTTTGGTAGCTGATAGTGCAACAGTTACCGGGTAGATCATACGCCGCTTTCGCTTAGCGTACCCTTTCCCATAATTTCGTTTCGGTATTGTATTGTTTTAATACTCTGGCCGGATTACCGCCTACTACGCTATAGGCAGGTACGTCTTTCGTGACGATACTTCCGGCGGCAACTACGGCATGTTCCCCGATCCTGACGCCAGCCGTTATAACGGCATTGGCGCCGATCCAGCTATCTGCGCCTATATAGATCTCATTGGTAGAGCAGGGCTGCAAGCCAATAGGGATACTGATATCCTGATAGCCATGGTTCAGACCTGACATGACCACGTTCTGTGCGATGATTACATTGTCGGCAATCGTCACCGGTCCGATGATCACATTACCCATACCCACCTGTACACGATCGCCGATAGTCACAGCGCCCATCCCATTATTGACCGTAGCAAAGTCTTCAATAATAGATCCGGCTCCCAGGGAGAACGGATTGAAAGGGAAAACGTCCAGCCGGGTGTAACGGCGCACAATAGCGCCTTTACCTCTTTTATGTACAAAAGGGTTCACGATCCAGCGGATCCACAGCCGGGGTTTTGCCTGGTTTTTAGGCATGATCATGCGGTGCGCGAACTGTTTGAGGTTAGGATTGCTTTTAATCCTTGTTTTCAGACTTGTAAATGTGCTCATCTGGTCAAGCGGTATTTAATATTGCCTCATAAATAGCAGTTACGGAGTTTTCCCAGCTATGGGACCTGGCAAAGGCGATCCGTTGCTCCTGCAGCGTCGTATTGTCTTCCGCAAGGGCCTTGCTGATCAGCGTAACATACTCGTTTGCATTCCGGGCAAGATAAGTGTGGGAATCAAAGAATTCCATCGTTCTGGTGGCTGTTGCCACAACCGGCTTACCTAAAGCCAGGTATTCGTCTATTTTCAACGGGTAATTACCGACAGTCAGTACATTCACCTGCTGTGGATTGATACATATATCAAACGCCTTGATGTAGGCTGGTAGTTCTTTCAGTTCTTTTCTGCCCAGGAAGTGTACATTGGGCAGCTCGTGTAACACCGATTTTTGGAAAGTCTCATCTTCCGGGCCTACCAGTACCACTGACCAGTCTTTCCTTTCTCTGGCGATATGTTCAATAATACCCGGGTCCAGTCTGTGCGCATTTAAAGCGCCCACATAGCCAATAACCGGCCCATGAATGCCGTTCAGATCACCTGGGGTGGCATAACCCTGTGTGACGTCAAACAGACTAAGGTCACAACCCTGCCCAACGTAATAACTGTTCGGATTATATTTTTTAAGAATATCTGTCAGGTAATTGGAGTTTGCCACCGCTATATCCGCCTTCGCGATATGTAAAGGTTCGATCTTTTCGCCGTGTTTTTTCCAGTAATCCACGCCCAGCAGGTAGTCCCTGCTATAGTAGATATAAGTAGCCGGTTTTAGCAGCTCTTTCATGTAAAAACCACGGAAAATATCGTTATCATTGAAGAGGATAACATCTTTGAACCCCAGTTCATCCATCGCTTCTTTGATGCTTGTTGCAAACTTCCTGTTGTTCCGTTTGTTTAACCAGGAGAAGAGGGGCGAAGCAGGCGCCGGTAGCCAGTTGATAGATTCAAGGACTGCAGAAGGATAATAGCTCCAGAGATTTTCCCTTACAGGTACGATCGAAGGCTCTTTTTTCTGTATAGTCTTAAGGTGATAAGCTACGTTGGGATCATCCTTCTGTTGCAGGATGGTGCTCCTGTCAAGCGGAGAGTTTACATATAACACGCGGTTATGGCGCGCAAATTGTAAAGCTATATTCTTACAATTACTTCCTATTGGGGTATACCACTGTTGTAATCCAATGATAACTATATCCCGATTCCTGATAAGTGACACTGCAGTTAAGAATTATGGTGATATAATTGCTTATCGAGGTCTACATGGGAGAATGGCTAAAAACAAGTCAAATATAGCTACTTTTTTTACATTATAGAAAAGCAGCAGTAAAAGATAAAGAGAACTTTAATGTTATGACTTCAAAACACATCCCCGAAACAATTGACATCAGACAACTGACTCCCGAAGACTATCTCGATCTGAAAGAATCCATGGTATCGGCCTATGCAGATATGGAAGGCAGCTACTGGCGGGAACCAACTATCCGCAGACTGGTAGAGCTTTTCCCCGAAGGACAGATTGCCGTTACCGTGAATGATAAGGTAGTCGGTTGCGCACTTTCTATCATCGTTGATTATGGAAAATTTGGTGACGAACACACCTACGAACAGATCACCGGATATTACACGTTCAGTACACACGACCGCAAAGGTGATGTGTTATATGGTATAGAAGTTTTCGTGCATCCTGACTATCGTGGCCGCAGACTGGCGCGCAGGTTGTATGATGCCCGTAAGACCCTTTGTGAACGCCTTAATCTGCGTGGTATCGTAGCGGGCGGGCGTATTCCGAATTATCTGAAATATGCAGAGGAAATGTCGCCCAGGGACTATATCGAAAAGGTACGCGATAAGGAAATCTATGATCCTACACTGACCTTTCAGTTTTCCAACGACTTCCAGGTAAAAAAGATCCTCAAGAATTACCTTCCGCATGACGAATCTTCCATGGGGTTTGCCACACTGCTGCAATGGTATAATATCTATTATGAGAAAGACCATGATACTATCAGATACAATAAATCTACCGTACGTATAGGACTCGTGCAGTGGCAGATGAGGGATTATGGTAGTTTAGATGGTTTCCTCCAGCAAGTGGAATACTTTATTGATGCCGTAAGCGATTACGGTTCTGATTTCGTCGTATTCCCTGAACTGTTCAATGCGCCTCTGATGGCGGAATTCAATCAGATGGACGGCGCAGCCGCTATCAGGGGCGTAGCCCAATATACGGAGCAGCTGAGGGACCAGTTTATTAAACATGCGGTTTCCTACAACGTGAATATCATTTCTGGCAGCATGCCGATCCTTATCGGAGACTCCCTGTATAATATCTGTTATCTCTGCCGCAGGGATGGTACGCATGACTATTATATCAAAATGCATCCAACGCCGAGCGAGGTATATGCCTGGGGGATCAAAGGTGGTGATCAGCTGAAGATCTTTGATACAGATTGTGGCAAAATTGGTATCCAGATCTGCTATGATGTGGAATTCCCTGAACCCTCACGCATACTGGCAGAGCAGGGAATGCAAATATTGTTTGTACCTTTCCTCACAGATACCCAGCATGCCTTCAATCGGGTACGCTTCTGTGCACAGGCCAGGGCGATTGAAAATGAGTGTTATGTAGCGATGGCCGGTTGTGTGGGCAACCTGCCCAAGGTCAATAATATGGACCTGCAATATGCGCAGAGCGCCGTGCTGACGCCTTCTGATTTTGCCTTTCCGGTAACAGGCGTCAAGGCAGATGCTACGGCCAATACAGAAATGGTGGTCATCGCAGACGTTGATCTGGTACTGCTGAAAGAACTGAGTGCATTCGGCAGCGTACAAACGAAGAAGGACATGAGACGGGATCTTTATGAAGTCAAGTGGAAGAAACGTTAAAACAGTATAAAAATTATGGCACACAAGATCAATTTAGCCTTGCAGATCCTTCCTTCTGTTCCAAGTGACCAGGTATACGCGGTAGTGGATGAAGCGATAGCAGTGATCCAGGCATCCGGCCTGAAATACAGGGTTTGTCCTTTTGAGACAGTGATAGAAGGCACTTACGACGAATGTATGGAAGTGGTCAGAAAAGCACAGGAGGTCTGTTTTAAAGCCGGTGCCTCCCAGTTGCTGGTGTATGTGAAGATGCAGATCAAAAAAGATGCTGACGTCAGCATAGAAGATAAAACAGGTAAATACGACTGAGTATTTACCTGAACTGGAAATAGGTTTCCAGTGACAATAATCCAATGATCATTCCGGCAGCAAAACGTATGTACTGCCCATAACTGATACGGATATATGGAGCGAGCAGGATCATAAATAAAGGGGCTGCCTGTGCCACATAACGCGAACTGAAAAGATGTGTCACCTTGAAACTGGTGGCCAGCATCAGTAGCGTGGCAAACAGGATGAACAGAAAAAATGGTTCCGTACGCCGCTCCATTCCCCGCCAGAAAGCACAATAGAGAAAATAAAGTGCAATGGTCGCCAGCAGTGGCGAGATCAGATATGGGTAGACCTGCATCATGGCTGCCGGAAAGATCTTTTGCAGGGCTTCATGCAAAGGCGCATATTCATAGTGCAGCCAGTAATAGTTAACCGGAAGTAATATGACATATAGTAGTATCAGCGCGAATAAGGTGAGCTGGTTGTAGCGAAACCAGGCTGGTGCAATGATCAAAGCAATCAATGCGCCATAAGCAAATGCCAGTATCCCATGCCAGGGCATTATTCCACCTGCACTGATGATGGCCTGTTTCGGCGGCATCAATCCTCCCCATATAACAAATACCGGTATACAACAGGCGAGTGCCAATCCCATATAAATACACACGATCACCCATTTCCTCCGTTCCCGGGCAGTCTGCAGTAAAAGTAACAATGCAGCAGGAACGATCACTACAAAAGGTGAACGTCCTAATATAGCCAGCCCCAGACTTAACCCTGCCAGTATGCTTAATGTCCAGCCCCGCCACCAGCGTTTGGTTGTACGCTCCAATGCGAGTTGCAATAACCAGATGGAGAGCGTGGCAAATAACATAGGCGGTATTTCGGTCAGGGCCATACCGGCTACCTGCCATACCATCGGGACAGCCATGATGTGCAGGGCGGGTAACCAGGTATTTCGTTTCAGCCTGCGCTGCATTTTACGGATGATCGCTGCCAGTAGCAGGATGATCAGTAATAACATGCCGGTATTGACCAGCCGTATGCCTGGTGTCTGCAGATGTGTGAGCGGTTTTAAGGCGTAATGTATAAACTGATATAGGGGGCCGGGGGCCTGGTTGTCTATATTCAGCAGGAAGGTCCTGCTCAAACCATATTGCTCCAGGAGATAGACGTTGGGAATGAATAAGGGCTCATCAAACAGTGGAGGCTGTTTATGCAACAGCGTGATGATCAGCAACAGGACATATGCGGCAATGCCGGTAATGATCAATATACGTTCCTGTGATCTGGGTTGTCGCATGGTAAACAGATAAAGAAAAAGACCGTTCACAGTGACTGGCGTGTTGCCTGCCGGTATCTGCGAACGGTCTTTACCTTACGATCTTCCGAATACCAGGTAGGCTATCACCAGTGTAAATACGATATTAAAGGCCTGGGCAATGATAAAGGCCATTGCGGGACGACCATTCTCCATTTTAAAGATATCGGTGAATTTAGTCTCCAGTCCTATACAGGTAAACGCAATTGCGAACCAATATGTTTGCAATTCTTTTAAAGGACCTTTCGCCGCAGTCACTGATTCCGCTGGCAACAGGAAGGAAAACAGGAGGGAAGCGCATATAAATCCAAGTACAAATTTCGGGAAACGGTCCCAGATGGTACGCAGGGTCGGCTTTTCATAACCGGCTTCCTTACGGCTGTACGACCAGTACAGGGAAATAAAGAAAGCGGCCAGTCCGAGTAATACGTTCTGCGAGAACTTCACCAGCGTCGCATATTTCAGGGCTTCATCACCCAGCATCGTACCTGCGGCGACTACTGCGCCTGAAGTATCGATCGTGCCTCCCAGCCAGGCACCAGCTACTGCTGGTGGCATATGTGCCCAGGTAGCGATATATGGCATGAACAGCATCATCGGGATGGCTACGATCAGTACCAGGGAAATTACGTGTGAGAGCTTTTTATTGTCGCCTTCAATCGCACCTGCGGTAGCGATGGCGGCTGATACCCCGCAAATAGATACCGCACTGGAGATCATCATTCTGAATTCATCGTCCAGTTTGAGTTTCCGGCAGACCCAGAAACTGAAGTACCAGACGGTAAACACGACTGCTACAGACTGTAAGATCCCTAGTCCGCCGGCTTTAATAATATCGTCAAACAGGACATTGGCGCCCAGCAGCACCAGCCCGATCTTGATATATAATTCTGTCTGAATTGCGGGTTTCAGGATAGCAGGCACACCCACCAGATTGCTGATGAGCAATCCAAGGATAAGGCTGAACAATACAACCTCTATCCCAAAATCTTTCAATGTTTTATAGCTGGCAATGAACTGTGCCAGCAATGTCACAAAGATGATGAACAGGAGAGAGATGAAGAGTTTTGCTACTTCCACTTTGCCTGTAAAAGACTTCGCCAGCAGCAGACTACCCAATACCCACAGGAATAAAATACCGGTCTGTTTCCAGATCTCGACACCCGCAAATTGTGCGGTAACAAATGAAGCGTCGTTCCATACCGCAATTTTTGGAAGGACAGGTTTAAGGCCGAACAGCACCAGGCCAATAGTCAGAAATGCAATAATTACAGCAATCCAATCTTCGTGAAGCGTTTTCTTAGGCATGACAAAAAGTTAAGTTTTCCCCTCGGTGGAAGCAGATTAATTGGTGGTGCCGGCCAAGATAATAAAAAGAATTTAAGCAAGTGGAAAGAATATATAAGCGAGAATGATCGCTGCCACAATACCTACCACGTCGGCTATCAGTCCGCAGGTCAGCGCATACTTCGTCTTTTTGATATTGACAGAACCAAAGTACACTGCCAGTACATAGAACGTTGTTTCAGTAGAACCCTGGATAATACTGGCCAGTCTTCCTACAAATGAATCCGGACCGTGGGTTTTCAGGATATCTACCATCAGTGCACGGGCTGCGCCACCGCTCAGTGGTTTCATCAGACCTACCGGCAATGCATCTACAAAGGCGGTATTGACGCCGAGACCAGCAAATAAAGCCTTCAGGCCATCCAGTACATAATCCATGCAACCGGTGTTCCTGAATGCGCTGATCGCTACCAGCATAGTGACCAGGTAAGGGATGATGGTGATGGACGTCTGGAAACCTTCTTTAGCGCCTTCTATAAATACATCATATACATTGATCTTTTTTATGGCTGCCAGTCCGAGGAAGGCTACCACAACTGCGAATATCACAAATCCGCCTACGAATGCGGTATAAGCAGCAATTTTATCGGGAGGCAATACCTGCATGGCATAATACAGGCCCGCCAGTAAGATACCGAATACAGCAAATGTCAGTATAATCGGCGCTTTCAGCAGATTGATACGCTGATACAGGGCTACTGCCAGCATACCGGAGATAAAGGAGATCAGGGTACCGATCAGTGTCGGGATGAAGATATCGGCGGCATTTGAACTCCCGGCAGCGATGCGTAAAGCGATCACGGAGGTAGGGATCAGGGTGATGCCGGCTGTATTCAGTACCAGGAACATGATCTGGGCATTGGTCGCCACTTCCGGTTCCGGGTTTAGCTCCTGTAACTGTTTCATGGCTTTTAAACCTACAGGGGTAGCCGCATTATCCAGGCCCAGCGCATTGGCGCTGAAATTCATGAGAACAGAGCCCATCGCCGGGTGCTTTTTCGGGATACCCGGGAATAGTTTCGAAAAGAAAGGGTCTACCCAGCGGGCCAGGATACCGATCATTCCACCTTGTTCCCCCACTTTCATGATCCCCAGCCAGAAGGTCATGATACCCGCCAGTCCCAGGGAAATTTCCGCCCCTGTTTTGGCGCTTTCAAACATACCATTCATTACTGTGGAGAATACGGCAGTGTCCTGCAGGAATATGAGGCGGCAAACGGCCACAACAAAAGATATCAGGAAGAAGCCGAGCCAAACATAGTTTAATGCCATATATGTGAAATGATTGAACATCAAATCTAATGGCAAAAATTTAATATTAAAAGTAGAAATCTGTGTTATGTCATCAGGCTCACTCTGAGAGACAGTGGGTTGATAGCTAAAAAAGCGTTATCTTTGCGCAAATTTTTTCTAAAATGGCGTTACAAGTAGGAATTGTTGGATTACCAAATGTGGGAAAGTCGACATTATTTAATGCGGTAAGCAACAGCGCAAAGGCGCAGGCGAGCAATTATCGTTTTTGCACAATTGAACCTAACGTAGGACTTGTGGACGTACCGGACGAGCGTCTGGCAAAGCTGGAAGAACTGGTAAAACCGGAACGCGTGGTTCCTACTACTATTGAATTCGTAGATATCGCGGGCCTTGTAAAAGGTGCGAGCAAGGGTGAAGGTCTTGGTAACAAGTTCCTCGCTAATATCCGTGAGGTAGATGCAATCGTGCACGTGATCCGTTGTTTCGAAGATGAAAACATCCTGAGAGAAGAAGGTGCGATCAATCCTGTTGGAGATAAAGAGATCATCGATACTGAATTACAGCTGAAAGATCTCGAGAGCGTTGAAAAGAAGATCGCGCGTACCGAGAAAATGGCTAAAACAGGTGGTGATCCGAAAGCAAAAGTAGAATTCGAAATCCTGAAGAGATGTCAGGCACACCTGGAGCAGGGTAAAAATGTGCGTGAACTGGGTCTGAGCAAAGAAGAGCGCGTAGCAATCGCGGATCTGTTCCTGCTGACAGAAAAACCAGTGCTGTATGTGGCCAACGTGGATGAAGCATCTATGCTGACCGGCAACAAATTCTCCGTACAGCTGCAGGAATCTGTGAAAGCAGAAAATGCAACTGTAGTGGTGATGAACAACAGTATTGAAGCGCAGATCTCCGAAATGGAAGATGCCGCTGATAAAGAACTGTTCCTCTCCGAATATAATCTGACAGAACCAGGTCTGAACCGCCTGATCCGTTCTGCTTACAGCCTCCTGAACCTGATCACCTACTTCACCGCTGGTGTACAGGAAGTAAGAGCATGGACCATCCACACCGGTTGGAAAGCGCCGCAGGCTGCAAGTGTGATCCACACTGATTTCGAAAAAGGTTTTATCAAAGCTGAGGTGATCGCTTATGCGGACTATGTAAAATATGGTTCAGAAACTGCCTGCCGCGATAACGGCCGTTTACGTATAGAAGGTAAAGAATACGTTGTAAGCGATGGTGATGTAATGCACTTCCGTTTCAACGTTTAAAAGATACTTCTGGGTTTTCCCACGAAGGGTACAACAAATCACAGACGTCCCGGGCCTCCCCGGGACGTCGCCTATTTCAGGACATTACTGCTATCGCTTTTCTCCACTCTTCCTCCAGGAGTTTTTTCAACATCCCCATTCTACCCTGTAAAGCATACAATAAGGTTACCGGATAAAACTGATCATGCGTGAAATGGAAATTCATGTAATAAAACCAGAATCCAAGCCCTAACCAGGGAATAGCCGCCAGTTCCTCTTCATTCAGCTGTCTTTCTGACTGATAAGCATCCAGGAACGTAGTAAAAGCAGCCTCCATCTCTTCATCCGTCAATCTGTTCATCAGCTTATCCAGCAATAACTGCTGGCGGAAAGTCATGATATCATAGATCAGCCATCCCCGGCCAAAGAAGTCAAAATCAAACAGCGTGATCTTGTCATCTTTGTCAAAATGGAAGTTCTTCGGCAGAAAATCGAAATGACAATAACCGGTGATAATCCTGTCCGTATGGATCCCATCCAGCGCCAGCTTTACTCTTTCTGCCGCTGCCAGCATCCATTCATAAGTCACAGGATCTTCTCTGAAATAAGGCTTCGCTGCTGCGAGTGGCTGGAATAAGGTCGTATCCAGGTCAAATGTCCAGCGGGGATCTTCCAGACGGATAGTTGCTGATACATTGTGAAAACGAGCCATTTCCCGGCCTAAATTCCGCAGCTGGTTGTCAGAAAGCAGCACATGCGAACGGCCTTCGGCATAGGAGAATAATACCGCATGCCGGGTACCTTCTGCTGCGGACAGGGCATGAATCTGTTGCCCTTTCCTGTCTGCTATGGCATAGGAGACAGAAATGCCTGCATCTCTTAAGGTATTCAGCAGCGTCACTTCTGACTGAATATGGCCCAGGGTCCGGTGGGAGGCCCGGTAAATGCGCAGGATAAAACGGTCTTTATCTGTCGTAATCAGATAAGTGTCGCCAACGCCACGGACAATGAACTGACATTGAACGTTTTCCAGTACATAATGCTGGCTGACATAAGTGGCAAGGGCGTCTGGGCTAAGGGTCGAATAAGTAGTGGGGAATATGGGTTGCATGTGGCAAATATAATTGAAATCCATTCTGTGCCACTTAAACTATTATGTTTGTACATTTAAATACATGTTCGTACATTTAGCCTGTAAATAGAACAAACCACGATATGCTTTTACGCTCAACTTACCTGATTACAGCCTTATCTGTTTCAATGCTGGCATTACAGTCACCGGTATCCGCACAGCAAACTGATAAAAAGGAACTTTCGCATACTATTCTCAGCGACCATCGTCTTGATACTGTCCAGCGGCGTGCGCTTGCTTTGCTGACAGGCTTCAATGCCGGTACTTCTTATGGGGAAATATGGATACGTGACTTCAATACCTTCATAAAAGGATCACTGAAAACCCATACGAAAGAAGAAGTGAAATCGATGCTATTGCTTTTTTTCAAGATGCAGGGGGAAGAAGGAGATATTGTTGATGGTATGATTGATAGTAAAAAGGCGGCAACGGGGCCGGGATATGAATATCGCTATGCTGCACTGGCGCCTGATTGGGCTGCACATAAGAATACGGTGGAAACTGACCAGGAATCTTCGCTTGTGCAGGCAGTCAGAAAATATATCGATGTGACCGGCGATCATAGCATACTCCAGGAAGAAATAGGAGGGAAGACCGTTATTCAGAGAATGGAAGAATCCCTGCTGTATATTCTAAAAGACAGATGGGCAGAAAAATATGGTCTTGTAAAAGGAGCTACAACAGTTGATTGGGGAGACGTACAACCGGAAACCGGCTGGGGAGTGCGTATTAACGACAAAACAAAATGGTCAGTAGATGTGTACGATAATGCGATGTATGCAATAGCTATCCAGGATTTTCTGGCCATCAAACCGGCTGCCTACAAAACATCCAGGGATTGGAAAGCAACGGAAGCCGGTATTAAGGCGAATGTCAGAAAATATCTCTGGGTGTCCGCTTCCCGGAAATATATTCCGCATTTGTATCTGGATGGAAGTCCATTCCCTGCTACTTTTAATGAAAAGCAACTGTTGTATACCGGTGGTTCTGCCTGTGCCATCATCGCTGGGTTTAATACACCAAAAGAGGTAGCTGCGATCAACAAACAAATGGTAGCCGCGGCATCCAGAGAGAAACATGCGACGATCGGTATCACCGTATATCCGCCTTATCCCGCAGAACTGTTTCCAAACATGCACCCTTATGTATATCAGAATGGCGGTGACTGGACCTGGTTTGGTGGCAGGATGATACAAACTTTGGTGGAGCATGGTTTGGTGAAAGAAGCCGTAGCCGAATTGGACCCGATCATAGAAAGAGTATTGACGAATAAAGGTTTCTATGAATGGTATGATGTACGCACCGGTGCGCCTAAAGGATCAGGTGATTTCAGAGGAGAAGCAGGGGTGTTATTTGATGTGATTGTAACGCTCCGCGAATGGGCAGAAAAGAACAGATAAATGCGTACCCGTAAAAAGTACAGGGCTACTGTATAAAAGGCTGTCCGCCGCAGGCGGAGAACTTTGGGTAAAGAGAAAGGGTGTCCACCAGATATGGCGGACACCCTTCTTATTTTCTGATTGACCGTATTATCTCAGCAGATCATCAAACAGGATCGCTACATAGTAGATACCACCTGCTTTCGGGTTACCGAAGGAAGTCTGGAAGTAGTGATTGGTCACGTTAGAACCACCCACTTTGATCGTTCCTTTGATCTTTGGAATTCTGTAGTTTACCTGTGCATCAATGGTACCGTATGCAGATACATCACCTCTTACGAAGCTGGAGCTCCAGGTGAAGGCATCCTGCCAGCGGTACATTACATTGAAGCCCAGGTTTTTGTAAATGTTCTTATTGGCAACACCAATATTGAAGCGATACTTCGGTGTATTGAAGTTGTTATCAAGATCGCTTTCATTGTTGGTGAGATCATTATAGGAGAAGTTACCGGATAAGGTCCAGGTATTGATCAGATAATCCAGTCCGATAGCACCACCCTGTGCCTTCACTGTTTCAGGATTGTTCACATAAGTCGCAAAGATCCTTGCGCTGTTCAGTGCAGGGTCCTGTGCCAGTGGCTGTGTAGGCTGTATGAGTGCTACGTAGGAAAGGAAGTTTTTGTAAGCGCTGTAGTAATAATAAGCGTCGATCAATAAGCGGTTTTTGATAAGCCCCTTATAACCGATCTCATAGGCGCTTACGCTCTCTGGTCTGAATTTATTGAAAGTATATTGCTGTAACTGACCTGGGTCGCCTGTAGCTGCATAACGTTGTACACTTGCCTGCGTATATCCCTTGTTGTTATATAGGTCGTATTTGGTCAGCAGTTCCGGTAAACCACCTATCAGACGTGTGTTGGCGCGGATGGGCAGATCGATGTACTGATCCTGGTTGGTAGGGTTGCGGTAGGCTGTCTGGAAGGACAGACGGATATTGTGACGTGGCGCTACTGTGAATACGCCTGACAAACGTGGCGTAAAGCGACCGTCAAAATTCTCGTTCTTGTCATAACGGATCGATCCTGTCAGTTTGATCCTGTCATTCACCAGTTTCTTACCGACCTGCAGATAAGCGCCATATTCATCGATCTTGATACGGCCATCTGCATCGTCAAAGATAGTACCGTCGGAGTTCAGGGAATAGCGGCGTAAAGACGCACCTGCCTGTACTTCCAGTACTTTAATATGATCACTGAAGTCATAAAATCCTTCGTAGTGATAGAGGTTTGTTTTATCATTGAATTTAGCACCGTTCCTGCCTGCGCCGAAACCAATATAATTGCTGGTGATCGTTTCTTTTGCCTGATTGAAGGCAGCGGAACCAGGTAGTAAACGGTTTCTGTCAGCGTAAGATCTTGCGATGGCATGCGCCTGTTCATTGGTCTTTACGCCTGGCGCGCCCGGGAAGATACCGGCTCTTGCCTGGTTGTAAACGGTCGCGTATTCTGCAAACCATCCACCGTTGATATTACCGCTGCCATCTCTGGTAACGCTTGGATTGTATGCTTCATTCAGGATCGTACCCAGTGCAGTTGCGTTATAGGCTTCTCCTGAGCGCTCCTGTGTGGTGTAACCACGTACGAAGAAGCGTTTGCCACGTACTTCCAGTTTGTATTGTCCGAGGTTGAATTTACGCAGGGAGTAACGGTCAGAACCAGTATAAACCGTTGTACCTGTTCCCCAGTTACCCTGGAGGATCACCTCTGTATTGTCAGTGATCTTGTAGTGGAATGCAGCGCCTGTTTTTAAACTGTGCGTACCATAATCCACCAGGTCTCTTTCCTTGTAACCGGTGCGGGAAACCGCTTGTCCGTTGAGTAAACCACCTGTTGCACCAAAGGTATTGGTGATCTCATCACCATAAATGTTGACACCGTCATAATTAGGATCCTGTGCATGAGAGAAACCTGGTTTTGTGGTCAGGTTCAGTCTGCTGAAATTGGTAGAATCAATGGCCTGCCAGTCATCCGCCTGCATATAACCGAAGTTCAGTTTAAAGGCAAACTTTCCGAAAGCTTTTGCATAACGGGCAGTAACATCAGGAATGAATCCGATGTAGTTCTGCTGTTTTTTACCGACATGGTTGATACCACCCTGTAATTTCAGGCTTAGTCCCTGGTATTCGAAAGGGCTTTTACTGGTCATCAGCAGGGTACCGTTCATACCACCTGCGCCATAGAGGGCGGAGGATGCACCGGGTAATAATTCTACGCTGGCAACATCCAGTTCGGAAATGCCCACGATGTTACCTACGGAGAAGTTCAGACCGGGAGCCTGGTTGTCCATACCATCCATCAGCTGGTTAAAGCGGGTGTTACCATTGGTATTGAACCCCCTGGTGGTAATGGTGCGGAAAGTGAGACTCTGTACGCTGGATTCCACACCTTTCAGGGATGGGAGGGCGTCATAGAAACTAGGGGTGGGGGACTCGCGTATAGCCGTGGCGTTCAGCTTCTCAATAGATACCGGCGATTCCAGTATGCTTTGAGAAACGCGGCTGGCTGCTACAACGATCTCTTCTCCCAGGATCTCTGTAGATGTGAGTTGTACCGTAATATTACCGGCACTGTTGACCACCACTGAATTATTCGTATAACCAACGGAGGAGAAAATGAGCGTCAGTGGAAACGACTTGCTGGTGTTGTACCGGAAATTGCCGCTTCCGTCAGTGATAGTACCGGCCAGAGAGCCTTTTACACTGACCGTGACGCCTGGTAAGGGATTACCTGTTGTCTTATCTGTTACCGTACCTGAAATGGTCTGCTGTTGTTGTCCATAGACGACAGAAGATAGGTTCATCAGCAACAAAAGGGCGCACAAACAGGCGAGTTGTAAGTAGTTCTTCATACAGTGGCGATTTAGGATGATCTTGGGATTACGGTTCTGTTTTGTTGTTTTAATGAATGTAAGGAAAATAGTTGAATAGTCGGCACGGCCGGTTTTATAGTTAACAACCGGGAAGGGATTAAGTTCTAAATAAAAAAGGGCCTGCCATTGGCAGACCCTTTTGTGGAGGATAAATATAATTGACTAATCCAGTTTCTGTCCCATTTTCCTGTAACCCAGGTAGAAGAACAGAGGGAATACCAGCAGCGTGAGTATAGTGGCAGTGATCAAGCCGCCAATTACTACGATGGCCAATGGTTTGGAAGTCTCAGAACCAATTCCCCTGGACAGTGCTGCTGGTAAGAGTCCGATCGCAGCCATCAATGCCGTCATTACCACCGGACGCACTCTCGTACGTACCCCGTCCCTTATGGCTATTTCCAGTGTATGTTTATTAAATTCATGTCGTTTGACCGACTGCATATTATTCTTGAATACCGATATCAGGATCACCCCATTCTGTATACAGATACCGAACAATGCGATAAAACCGATACCTGCCGATATACTGAAGTTTGTCCCTGATATCAGCAGGGCGGCAATTCCCCCGATAATGGCAAATGGTACGTTGATCAGCACCAGACCTGCGTCTTTTACGTTGCCGAACATGACAAAAAGAATCAGGAAGATGATCATCAGACTGATAGGTACAACCTCTGTCAGACGTTTGGTCGCACGTTGCTGATTTTCAAAGTCGCCTGCCCATTGCATTTCATAACCCTTATCCAGCTTTACCTTTTTATCTACCTTATCTTGTGCCTCTGCTATCACACTACCCATGTCACGGCCACGGATGGAGAACTTAACGGCAGTATAGCGCCTGTTATCGTCGCGGAAAATAATACTCGGGCCGGTCAGTGTACGGATAGTGGCGATGTTTTTGATCGGCACACGTGCACCTCGCAGGGTAGGGACCATCAGATTACTGATTGCTTCTGCTGTGTTGCGGTATTTTTCTTCATAGCGCAGACGTAACTGGAATTTGCGCTCGCCTTCATATATCTGTGTAATGGCCTTGCCCCCGATCGCCATTTCTATGATCGCATTCGCGTCCGCAGTAGTAACGCCATAAAGGGCCATTTTATTTTCATCGAGGTCAATTCTCATTTCCGGTTGACCGATATTTTTGATCACACCGAGGTCTGTTACACCCGGAATGTCTTTCATGATATCATAGACCTCGTTTGCGCGGGCTTCTGTGTACGTCAGACTGTCGCCATAGATCTTTACGCAAAGGGATCCTTTCACCCCGGATACGGCTTCTTCCACGTTATCCATGATCGGCTGGGAGAAGTTCAGGTTCACACCCGGATAGACGGCCAGTTGTTCCTGCATCTTGTCGATCAGTTCCTCTTTTGTTAAACCGCTTTTCCATTCATTCTTCGGATAAATATCTACGTGGAATTCAATGTTATAGAATCCGGTAGCATCTGTTCCATCGTTCGGACGGCCGGTTTGCGACATGACCTGTTTCACTTCCGGGAAGGCCAGGATGATACGGCGCATTTTATTCGCCAGCGTTTTTGATTCATCCAGCGATACGCTCAGCGGACAGGTTGCACGGATATAAATAGCCCCTTCATCCAGTTCCGGCAGGAACTCAGAACCGAGGAATTTAAAACTGAACAATCCAACTACCACCAGTGCGGTTGAAATTAACAGCGTCATACGTTTGTGATGATAGGTACGGGAGAACATTTTCATAACGCCACCGGTGATGGCTTCTACGAATACGTTGTGTTTCTCGCGTACGTTCTTCTTCAGCAGCAGACTACTTAATAAAGGTATCAGCGTCAGGGTCAGCAACAGGGCTCCCAGTAACGCAAAACCCAGTGTCCAGGCCAGCGGAGAGAACATTTTACCTTCTACTTTTTCGAAAGAGAAGATGGGTAATAAACCGGCAATGATGATCAGTTTGGAGAAGAAGATCGCTTTACCCAGTTCTCCGCCTGTCTGTTTGATGAGACCGAGCTTGGACAGTTTATTGAACCGTTCCATACCCATCTGGTGTTGCTTCTGATCGAGCAATACAAAGATCCCCTCGACCATCACAACGGCACCGTCAATGATGATACCGAAGTCTATCGCCCCCATCGACAGCAGGTTGGCTGACATGCCTTTCAGCGTCAGACAGATGAATGCAAACAGGAGCGCCAGCGGTATCACGATCGCTACGATCACCGTGGTACGCCAGTCTGCCATAAAGATGAAAACGATCACCGTTACAAAGATGATACCTTCCAGCATGTTATGCAGTACGGTATGCGTAGCGAATTCGATCAGGTTGTTACGGTTGTAGAACGTGTTGATTTTCACGTCGGCAGGCAATACCTTTTCATTCAGATAATTAATACGGTCTTCCACACGTTTGATCACCTCGCTCGGGTTTTCTCCCTTACGCATGACGATGATCCCTTCAACTACGTCATTCTGTTTATCCCGGCCTACCTGTCCGAGTCTTGGCAGGGCCGATACATCTACCTGTGCGATGTCTTTTACCAGGATAGGTGTGTTATTGATATTATCAACAATGATGTTACCGATTTCTTCTGCGTTGTTCAGCAGGCCGATACCACGTACGACGTAAGCCTGTGAGTTATCGACGATCACATCACCACCGACATTGATATTACTTTTTGAAATAGCACTATATACATCGAGTGGTGTGATATCATAAGACGCCAGTTTCTGCGGATTTACCGTGATCTCATAGGTCTTTACTTCACCACCAAAACTTACTACATCTCCCACACCTGGTACATTCAGCAGGCGGCGTTCGATCACCCAGTCCTGCAATGTTTTCAGTTCTTTTACCGTTTTGGTTTTGCTTTCGAGCGTATAACGGAATATTTCACCTGTCGGACCGGTAGGCGGCTGTACATCTGGTTCTGCGCCATCCGGCAGTTCAATATCACGTAAGAGGTTATTGACCTGCTGACGTGCGAATGCGTCATCAATGTTATCATCAAAGATCACTTTCACAACGGATAGTCCGAACACGGTGGTAGAACGTACGGAAGTCTTCTTCTGTACAGGGTTCATGGCGATCTCGATAGGCGCCGTTACAAATTTTTCCACCTCTTCGGCACTTCTGCCGGGCCATTGGGTGATAATAGTGATCTGTGTATTTGTTACATCCGGGAACGCTTCAATAGGAATATTTCTAAATGCGATCACACCCCATATAATGAGCAGGAGTGTGGCAAAACCTATGAAGAGCCGATTCTTCAGAGAAAAGGCAATGACTGATTTTATTAGCTTCTGCATAAGATTCTGCCTGATTATTTAGTGTTAAGAGCATCGTAGATAAAGACCTGTGCGGAGGTAACCACCTGGTCGCCGTCTTCCAGACCGGAGATGAATGCACGGTCCTCAATTCTGCGCAACAGGCTGATTGGCTTTATCTCCAGCTTGTTGGTTTTCTTTACTACAACATACTGTTTGCTGTTGTCCATCACGATGGCCTTTGCAGGAATGCTAAGTACTGCACCGGTAGATTTGGCGCTTACTTTAACTGTTGCAAACATCTCCGGTTTCAGTTCGCCGTTCGCGTTTGGCATGCTGATACGTACCTGCATGGTACGGTTGGCCGGGTCCAGTACGTTGTATACTTTATCTATTTTACCCAGGTATTCCTTCTCAGGATTGGCGAGGGTTTTTACTCTCACTTCATCGCCTAAACGTATATTGGCAATATCAGATTCATATACATTTGCAATGATCCATACGGTAGACAGATCAGCTACGGTAAAGAGGCTGTTGCTGTTATCCTGACGTACTTCAGAGTTGCCGGTGATGTTCTTCTCGATCACATAACCGCTGATCGGCGCTTTCAGTGCATAAGCAGCACTGTTGCCGCCGCTGATGTTGGCTACCTGACGTGCTCTGTTCAGTTCTGACTGTGCTTTTTTGTATTCTATCTGTGCAGAGAGATAATCCTGTTGCGTAGCCAGATTCCCTTCAAACAGGGATTTCTGTGTTTCGACGTTCTTTTTCGCCATCTCCAGACTGGATTCTGCGATGGACACATCGTTGGTGATGCCAGCTACTTCAGCACTCTGTAATACTGCCAGTACCTGACCCTGTTTTACATAGTCGCCCAGTTCCACCTGTACACTTTTTATTTTACCACTTACGAGTGCAAAGACTTTTGATTGTTTGCTTTCGTCTGGCTGGATCTTCCCATTGAGTTTGATAGACTCTGAAGGTTCTTCCATTTTTGCCGCGGCTGTTTCCACGTTTTTGATCAGACTATCAGATACGGCGGGCTCGTCTTTTTTGCTTTCTGTTTTATGAGCGCCGCAGGAAGCGAGCGTGCCTGCGAAAGCGAGAGGCAGAAGGTATATAGCGAAAGATTTCATGACTGGTTTCAATTATTATTTGTTATTGAACAAGGTTTTGCCCACTGCGAAGTTGAGCGTTTCTATTGCCTGCATCCGGGCGTTCTGCAGCTGATTGAGCTGGAGCATATTTTCCTTATAGGAATCATAGAAGTCTGTCAGTTCAAGCAGACTGATATTCTTTTTCAGGAAATTATCTGTGATGGCCTGCAGCAATTGCTCAAACTGGCTACGGAATGCCGGATCAACGGTTTCCAGCATTTTATCTGTATTGATGGCTTTCGCATATGCCGTCTGCACTTCATTTTCTACAGCCTGTGTCTGCTGTTGTACGAGCAGTTTGGTCTGGTCCATGCTATACCTGGCAGCTTTGATATTGCCCTGGTTGCGGTTAAAGAAGGGAAGGTCGATACCGACGTTCAAAAAGGTTGCATTGTCCACGAAACTACCGCGTTTATCAAAGTTGGCGCCCAGTGTAAGATCGGGTACTGCCATGGCTTTTTGCAGGTTATAGTTCTGCTGGTTATAGCGAAGATTGTTCTGTGCGAGTTGCAGGTCCTGTCTGTTGGCATAAGCACTGTCTACGAGGCTTTGCAGGCTGGTCTGTCTGATCTCCGGAATACCTGTTATCGCATCTTCCGGCATATCTAATACAAACCATGCATGGTTGTTCTGCAGCAGCAGCTGTATTTCCGACTGCAGGTCATTCAGCTGGTTCTGCATACTGGTACGGTCTGCACGCAGGCTATATAATAATGAGCGCAGTCGTACGGCGTCTTTCAGTGTCACGAGTCCTTTCTGTTGCAGGTCTTTATAAGTGGCGTCCATTCTGGCCAGGGAAGAGATCTGTTCTTCATAGGCTTTCATGGAGTTTTGCAGATAATAGGCCTGATAGAAATTACTGCGGAGTGTGAAACGCAGTGTGCGCAGCAGGTCAAAAAAGGCGTTTTCCGCCATGCTGGCATTGGTACGGGCCAGCTGTACCTGTTTATTTCTTTTACCTGCAAGCGATATCAGCTGCTGGATGCCCACTTCATACTGGCCATATTGGTTGCTGACATCAAAGAATTTCTTTCTATCCGGATTGTAAAGGTTACCGCTGAGGGTAAGATTAGGATTGTTATAAAGTTTTGCCTGGATGATTTCCGCCTGTGCGATGGATACATTGTATTTTTCCGCCAGCAGTTGCAGGTTCTTATCAAGAAACTGTTTTTCTGCGTCCTGGAGGGTAATGTGCAGGGTATCCTGGGCCTGTACTGACGATTTTACGGTCAATAACAGGACACAGCAGAGAAGTATCCGGCAGAACATGGCTATGCGCGCGTCCTTACTAGACATTTGATTCGTTTAAATAATATTTTACAAAAAGAGGGTACGTGAAAAGATCAACAATACAGGCACAAAAAGGTTCTGTCAGTCAACCGGTTATAGTTGTCTAACGTGCTCGCATAATGAGAGATCTATAGAATGGTATGTCGGTCAGGCCTCTGGAGGCGGAGTGAGGATATCGTAGGCGATAGTGCTGATCTTCTGCACTTCTGACGGGGGGTAAGCGACTGCAAGATCAGCCGTGGTTGGCTCATCTCTTGTCAATACTATTTCCTGGATATTGGAGACGTAACAGGTTACGCCGGAACTACCGGTGAAATAGTGTGCAAGGTCATCATCTTCGTCCTGCGTAGTGATTTCTGTATTTCCCAGGATGATCTGATCGATCAGTCCGAGGAAGGTATTAATATCATTGATCTGACGGCCGCATGCATCATATACGTCTTTCTCGTCCGTTACCGGAACGAACATCGTCGTGTTGACGTGAATGAAGAGTAATATGTATGCAAAAAACCTTGTCATAGTATTAACAATACAAATATAGATTGGCGTATGTATAATAGTTATTGTCTTAAGGAACTTTAAGCCCATTTTAATGGGATTTTAACGCTTCAGACGGCTATACAATATAAGTGTTACGAATGCATATAATATGCACCTGACGGGCTTTTTGAAGGTTTTTGTGTTAAGTTTTTGTGCGTTGGGGCAGGTCGGTGGAGATTCATTTGGTGTTCCGTATTATAACGTCATTATGCCTTTATTACGCCGTTAGTGCTTCGTTCATGAACGGACCACTAACGGCGTAGATACGGGATTAAGACGGTTTAATCGAAGAGATGATGCCTGAATGCACGCCTGATAAGGATTTTGGATGGCCATTTTCAGAAAAAGATCGTTTTAGGTATAGCAAACTGATCTATGATGTATGAGGTTCATCAAAAGAATGATATGTCTGCCAATCCTCAGCAATCAGTAAGACATTGGAACAGACCGATAAAAGAAAAGGTCATCCCGAACAGAGACGACCTCAATATTTTCATTCCTGATTTTTAAAGCTTAATTGTTCTCACTCCAGGAGATCATCAGTTTATTGATCTTTTCAAATTCGATCAGAAAGCCATCATGACCATACGTAGAGTCTATCTCGTGATAGGTGGCCTGGGGGATGTGTTGTGAGAGGAATAACTGTTCTTCCGGCGGACACAATATATCGCTGGTGATACCGATGATGAGGGCAGGCTGGGAGATGAGTGCCAGCGCACCGGCAAGGTCGGTATTGCGGCCACGGGAGATATTGTGGCTGTCCATCGCTTTACTGAGCAGCCAGTAGGACTGTGCATTAAAACGCTTTACCAGTTTATCGCCCTGGTATTCGATATAGGAAGAAGCCCGGAAATGGTCGGTTTTTTCATTATCAGGGTCTGTCTGTGCCCGTACAAAGGTCTGGTAATTGCGGTAGGTTAGCATGCCAATGGCGCGGGCAGCTTTAAGACCCTGTGCACCAGCGGCATAGGAATCTTCCTGCCAGGTCTGATCAGCCTGTATGGCGAGACGCTGGGCCGTATGGATGGCAATGCTCCAGGCGCTTTCTGACGCACCGGTACAAAGCAGGCAGACACGCTGGATAACGGCTGGCTCCAGTAAAGCCCATTCGAGGGTCTGGTAACCGCCCATAGAACCTCCCACAAGCAGTCTTACCTGGCGGATGCCCAGGTACTCACGCAGTTTTACATGCGCACTGACCATATCCCGGATAGTGATATGAGGGAAGGAGTGAAAGTAAGGCTGACCGCTGACAGGATTATTGGACAGCGGACCGGAAGTACCATAGCAGGAGCCAAGGATATTGGCGCACACGATAAAATCACGGTCCGGATCAATGGCATGCCCTTCAGCAATCAGGCCTTTCCACCAGTCCATCACGTCAGAATTGGCTGTCAGGGCGTGACAGATCCAAACCACGTTATCTCCCGTACTGTTGAGGGTACCATAAGTATGATAAGCAATGTGGAGCTCCGGCAATACTGCACCGGATTCCAAGGTAAACGCCTGGTTGCTATAGAAGTTCTTTGCTGTCAATGCCCCTGAAAAATTTGGGGGCAAAGCTAAGTTAAAAAATGCTTAATGCATAATGACTTTGGTACAAAGGGGCATTTGGGATTTGCCTGCGTACTAGTTATCTTTGGAGATATAATTTAGATACAATGAAGATATCACTCAAGAGATTAGATGATGCGTTCAATATGGAAGCGGTTGATGAAGGCGGACACACAGTGCAGATGGATTCTTCCGTGGAAAATGGAGGCAAAAATAATGGCGTAAGACCTATGCAGATGCTCCTGATGGGCCTCGGAGGTTGTTCAGCTATTGACGTTGCCATGATCCTGAAGAAGCAACGCCAGGAACTTACTGATTTCCGTATCGAGATTGACGGGGAAAGAGAAAAGGGCAAAGAGCCTTCTATCTGGGAAAAAGTGCACATAATATTTCATCTCAGCGGAGACATCGATCCTGATAAAGCTGCACGCGCAGTAGAACTGTCCATGACCAAATACTGTTCTGTAGCGGAAACCCTGCGCAGGGCAGGTGGTGACCTCACCTGGGAAACAAGGGTGAACGGTTAATTTCATTTTACATACCATTATATTAGTATATACCGATGGAGAAAGACCAATACCGGCCGGAAACCAATGCAGTAAGGATTCAGACAGAAAAGACGTGGCAGATGGAGCATTCCACGCCTTTGTTCCTTACTTCCAGCTTTACTTATGACAGCGCGGAAGAGATGCGTGCTACCTTCGCAGATGAAACGGATAATAATATCTATACCCGTTTCAGCAACCCGAACGTAGATGAATTCGTACAGAAAGTATGCGCCCTGGAAGGTGCAGAAGCCGGATTCGCTACTGCTTCTGGTATGAGCGCGGTATTTGCCAGCTTTATGGCGCTGATGAATGCCGGCGATCACCTGGTGTCAGCCAGCTCTATCTTTGGTTCTACGCATACCATTATCACAAAGTTCCTCCCTAAATGGGGTATCGAATACAGCTATTTTGATATCAACAAGCCGGAAACCGTTGAAGCACTGATCAAGCCAAATACAAAGATGATCTTCGTGGAAACACCTTCCAATCCGGGACTGGAGATCGTTGACCTGAGCGTGCTGGCGGCTATCGCCAACAAGCACAATGTCATCCTCAACGTTGATAACTGCTTCGCTACACCGGTACTGCAACGTCCTATCGAAACAGGCGCGCATATCGTGACCCACTCTGCCACCAAATGGATGGACGGACAGGGACGCGTACTGGGAGGTGTTGTAGTAGGCCGTAAAGACCTGATCAAAGAGGTACATACCTTCTGCCGCAGCACTGGTCCGGCGATGTCGCCGTTCAATGCATGGGTACTCAGCAAAAGTCTGGAAACCCTGCATATCCGTATGGCCCGCCATTCTGAAAGCGCACTGGCACTGGCAAAAGCACTGGAAAACAACCCGCATATCAGCTGGGTGAAATACCCGATGCTGGAAAGTCATCCACAGCACGCTATCGCGAAAAAACAGATGAGTGCAGGTGGTGGTATCGTTTGCTTCGAACTGAAAGGCGGTCTGCAAAGCGGTACCCGTTTCCTCGATGCACTGAAGATGCTGACGCTGACCGCCAATCTGGGTGATAGCAGAAGTATCGCTTCCCATCCGGCCAGCACTACGCATGCAAAGCTGACCGATGCAGAACGCGCACAGGTGGGTATTACACCGGGTATGATCCGTATTTCTGTCGGACTGGAAAACGCACAGGATATACTGGAAGATATCCTGCAGGCACTAGAACAAAGTAAATAAAAATAAATACCGGGAGATTTTTTTGTCTCCCGGTGTATTTTGTATGAAATTATGTGTTAACTTGTTGATGTTTATTATAGATTTGTAAAAGGTAACGGAATAACCAACACGTTACTTCCCAAAACAGACACTCTTTCCTAACGAAGTGTTCTTTTCTTTCGGTTTTACGCTCTTTTATGATTTTCTCACAATCAGCATGATTAGAAGAGACGTAAATAGTCTAAATGACTATTAGTTTGCATCGTTATCTCAGCCTTAATGTATTGTTGTTGCTCCAATGTCAGGCAGCTTGCAGAATAAAGTTTTTGCTGCTTCCTGCCACTATAGCATATAAAAAAATTGCATAAAAATTTATAAATGGGATGAAGGTAATCATCCCGGAGAAAAACTATGTTTATGAAAGAACACATCCATGACACCTCAATTGATCTGGAAAAGGAAATCATGTTCAGTACGGAAGGGGAGGCTGGCAGCATCAACCCACCCGGCAATGGCTTAAAGTTAACTGAGCTACATTGTACTGAGGATATTGTACAAACAGGTATTGCAAGAATAGAAAGGAAGAGAGGTAAAAAGGAAACAACGAAAATTGTTGAATTTTACATGAATAAATCCGCTATGTTATCTTATTCACCAGATACTATCGTATCAAGCCAAAGAATTTATTCTCTTTATTCTGTGCTGCCTTCTAAGCTAAGCCAGGAGGACAAGTATGTTATGATAGAAAACGATATGCTGGGGATCGTTGCCACAGGTAAAACAGAAGAGGAGGCGGAACAGGATTTTGCGCATGAATTTGATTTTATCTATCAGCGATACAATCAATTAGCTGATGACCAGATGACGGAACGCATTAAGCGTATCAAAACTTTGATGAACGCTATTGTTAAAGAAGTGACTGAGATATAATCAATTAACTGATGAACAAATGACGGAACGCATTAAGCGTATCAAAACTTTGTTGAACACCATTGTTAAAGCAGTAACCGAGATATAATGGCATCTTTGAAATGTAAAAAGGTAGTAAGAAATCTGACGGGTAAAGGGTTTGTCAGATCTCATGGGGATCATCAATATTTAGAGTTCTGGCATAACGGAAAATATGTATTGCAGACCTTTTGTAGTCATAATGAGCAGGATATTAACGATTTTTTGATCGCTAAAATGAAGAAACAATGTTTTTTGAGTAAAGAAGATTTCTTGGACTTGGCTAATTGCCCTTTATCTCAGGAGCAATATGTACAGAAGTTGGTAGATAGTGGTGTCCTGATAAATGTTGACCTGCCACAGGATATAATACACCGGACAAGTTAAATAAGCGGGCAAAACTGACGTATATCTGTGGCTCCCTTTTGGGGGGATAATATACAGTTTACCGTTAGCCTTATCCTGTGTACTGACTGACCTTATATGCAGGCGGGTAAAGGTATTCCTCTCCGAAATGCATTCGCCTTAATACAGAAAGATTGCGTAGATATACGGACCTTACTTTGCCGCATATTTCGTATCTTACACATATGAAATCCGTTCCTCGTTTTATATTGATCATTGCACTCAGTTACCTGGGTGGTTACTTTTTCACCTGGTGGACAGTAGCAGTAGCCGCATTTCTTGTTGCGGTACTGATCCCTTTGCCGCCATTAAGATCATTCCTAAACGGATTTATTGCTGTATTCCTTTTATGGCTGGCGCTGGCATTTTTTAAAGATATCCAGAATGACCATATCCTCGCCAACCGTATGAGTGAGCTGATCGTAAAGGCCAGAAATCCTATCCTGATAGGTGTGATCAGTGCGTTTATCGGCGGACTCACAGCTGGTTTCGGCGGACTGACCGGCAGTTACCTGCGCTACAAGAAGAAACCTGCGCCTGCTGTCTCATAAACTCCGGCCTGCTTGTTAAATTTCATATAAAAGCACCGCGGCATACCCGCATTTTACCCTTAAACGTTATATTTATTTGATAGAACCTGCTGCACGGATAGCAGGAGATATCATAATTGTCAAATATGCCCAAATTTTTACTAAGCCTTATTCTGCTGACCAGCTTTTATTATGCCCAGGCGGGTATCATAAGGGGCAAGGTAACGAATGACAGGAACGAACCCCTGCCATTTGCATCTGTATTTATCAAAGGTACTACCAATGGTACGACCACCAATGCGGCAGGTCAGTATCACCTGGATGTACCGGCTGGTAATTACATACTGGTGTGTCAGTATATGGGTTATAAAAAAGGAGAGCAGCCGGTTACAGTCACAGCGGCCGAACAGACCCTTAATTTTACCTTGTCGCCATTGAGTTTGCAGATAAAAGAAGTGATCGTAAAATCAGGAGGAGAAGATCCGGCGTATGCCATTATCCGTCAGGCAATAAAGAAACGTGGCTACTATCTTGACCAGGTAAAAGAATATACCTGTAACGACTATATTAAGGGCGTCTTTAAAATGAGGGATATGCCCGGCAGTTTCTTTGGAAAGAAGATAGGGACGGAGGATGTTGAAGATATGGGACTGGACTCGACGAGAAAAGGGGTATTGTTTCTCTCAGAATCTGTCACCAAAGTGGCAGTGAAAAGACCGGATGATATTAAAGTGGAAGTTTTATCTGCCCGTCAGAGCGGCGGTGGATTTGGATTTAGCTTTCCCGCCTTCATTGATTTTTATGAGAATAACGTAACGGCGATGGTCTCGCAATTCAGTAAAAGAGGGTATATCTCACCTATTGCTGAAAATGCATTGCTGTATTATAAATACAGACTGGAAGGCGTGTTCCAGGATGACGGGAAGACGGTCAACAAGATTAAAGTCATTCCCAGACGTAAATACGAACCCCTGTTTTCAGGATACATCTTTATTACAGATAATGACTGGCGCATACACAGCGTAGACCTGATGGTGACACAGGAATACCAGCTGGAGATCATGGACACCCTGCATATCACACAGATCCATGTACCGGTGAATAATGAAGTATGGCGTACGAAGGACCAGGTTATCAACCTGACCATCAAACAGTTTGGTTTTAATGTGGCGGGTAGCTTTGTGAATGTGTACTCCAATTATAACCTACAACCAAATTTTACGAAAAAATACTTCGACCGCACCATTATGCGGTACGATACGGCCTTCGACAGTAAACAACTGGCTTACTGGGATAGTATTCGTCCGGTGCCACTGGAACCTGAAGAAGTGACAGACTTCCGCAAAAAAGACAGTACGGCAAGGGCGAGAAGAGACAGTAGCCGGTCACAATGGCGACTGGATACCCTGAAAGCACACCAGAAACCCATCAAGGTGTCACAGCTCCTGTATAGTATGGGGGGAGCAGAACATAAGTTTTACTTCCGCCGGGATACAGGCATCTACTCTCATGACTTCAGTATGAAGTCCCTACTGACACAGGTTGAATATAATACTGTGGAAGGAATCTCCCTGAATGTGGAGCCGGAACTGGATCTTGACCTGCCGCGTAACCAGCAACTGCGTATTATTCCCCGGATCAGGTATGGATTCAGCAATACCCATCTGAATGCTTACACGTTCGTGTCATGGCGCAAGGAAGCAAAACTGGGTGGCCGTTATGGTTACAATACCTGGACGATAGGAGGAGGCAAACGGGTATCTCAGTTCAACCGGGATAATCCGGTGTCACCGATCGCTAATATCTTCTATACCTTATTATTTAAGGACAATTATATGAAGCTGTATGAGAACTGGTTCGGCGAACTACGTTTCCGGAGAAGGTTCCAGAGCAGTGCCACGATCTCGGCAGGGATCTCCTATGAGGACAGAATTCCGGTGCAGAATACGACGGATTACAGTTTCAGGAAAGACACCGGCAAACACTTCCTGCCTAATCACCCATATGAACTGGCAGGGATACCTTTTGAGAGGAATCAGGCACTGGTACTGAATCTGGCGTTTTCCTTCCAGCCTGGTCAGCGTTTTATCGAGTTGCCCGACAGGAAAGTGGCCATTGGTTCGAAATACCCCATTTTCCGGGTCGCCTATAGTAAAGGTATTCCAGACATTGCGGGGAGTGATGCAAACTTTGACAAATGGAACTTTGAGATCCGGGATAATGTCAACCTCCGCCTTTTCGGGGAATTTCAGTATCGTTTTGGGGCGGGCGGGTTCCTCAATAGCAAAAGTGTAGACATTCCTGACTTCCAGCATTTTAATGGAAATCAGATGTTCTATAATATTAAGTATCTGAATAGTTTCCAGCTGGCGCCTTATTATCGTTATAGTAATACTGCTTCGCTTTTTGGTACTGCGAATGTGGAACATCATTTCAACGGGCTGCTGACAAACAAGATCCCGCTGTTTAACCGGCTGAAATGGAACCTGGTGGCTGGATCGAATGCGTTCTATATCAACCGGGATAATAATTATGTAGAAGTTTTTGCCGGACTGGAAAATATTCTGAAGGTGCTGCGCGTTGATGTGATAGCTGGCTACCAGAGTAAGGATGATACAAGAATAGGCGTGAGAGTCGGCTTTGGGGGACTATTCGGAAGTTTTGTAAGACCACAGCAGGATGAAACCGTGCAATAAAAAAGGGAAAGCCCTTTTATTGACTTTCCCTGCTTGCCTTAAACTCTTTGCTTTCTTGCCTTGTAGCTTTCTTTGGGATCACGATCGTAGAAGTAAGCCAGAAGACGGTATATCCATAAACCGACTATCAGGTAAAAAATGTAGAGAAAAACTGTACTCATAATTAACATTTTTGGGTTAAACTCGAATTTGCTTGTCCGATACCTTAATTTCAAAAAGGATGCCAAGTCTTATACTTTATTTATATACGATAATAATCAAATAGTTACAAAGGTTAGGATATGTTAAACCTACCTGAACAATTTCACGATGTGACCTGTTATTATAGTGAGTAAACACATTTTGAGCCAGTTTACCAGTATATCGTCTAACACTTTCATGTGAATCTTTAACGAAACTATCCCCTTATGAAGAGAATTGCGCTAATCGCTTTCATATTAGGAATTTTAATGGCCACAGTGGCGTATGTAGCGGAATTGAACGAGTGGACGGCTTCTCCTGAATTTATGACCATTGGTTTTGCCGGTTATGTACTGATTATCAGTGCAGCGGCTTATTACATGACGGCTATCCTGTACGACTGGTCCAGGGAGACGGAAGTCTGGCAGGGCTGAGTCAGCTATCTGACTGACGGCAGTCATTTATTCATAGTGCAAGTTTTGCTATCTTTGCGGGGCTAAACCGGGAAAATTAGACAGACTTTTAGACATATGTTTAAAAGCGATCGTCTGAAAATCAATACCGGTGAGGCAAAAAATGAAATTTTGCTCACAAGGCAAGTGTTCTTAAAATTTCTTAACGACAAAAATGGCATTACACAACAGAGTTTCTGCGGCCGAACTGAAGGTTCGGCTGGCGGCTGAAACATTTCGCCGCACTACTATCTCCTTTTATCAGTACGCAAAGATCGAAGATCCCACCGCCTTCCGTAATGAATTGTACGAGCGTCTTTTTACTTTAGGCGTATTCGGTCGTATCTACGTTGCCCATGAGGGTATCAATGCACAGATCAGCGTTCCCGAGTACAATGTTGACGCATTCAGAGATGTGCTTTATTCTTATTCTTTCCTGAATGGTATCCGCCTGAACATCGCTGTTGACGATGACGGGAAGTCTTTCTGGGTACTTAAGATCAAGGTACGTGATAAGATCGTGGCCGATGGAATTGAGGATCCTACCTTCGATATTTCCAACAGAGGTAAATACCTGGATGCTAAAGGCTTTAACGAGCTGACAGAGGATCCGGACACCATTGTTGTGGATATGCGTAATCACTACGAATATGAAGTAGGGCATTTTCAGAATGCCATAGAAGTACCTTCTGATACTTTCCGTGAGCAGCTGCCGATGGCTGTTGATATGCTGAAAGACCAGAAAGACAAGAATATCGTGATGTATTGTACAGGTGGTATCCGCTGTGAGAAAGCATCTGCCTATATGATGCACAACGGTTTCAAGAATGTATTTCACCTCGAAGGAGGTATTATTGAATATACCAACAAGGCCAAAGAACAGGGATTACCGCTGAAGTTCAAAGGAAAGAACTTCGTGTTTGACGACAGGTTGGGAGAACGTATAACCGATGAGGTGATCAGTAAATGTCACCAGTGTGGTAAACCTTCTGATACACACACTAACTGTGCGAATGACGCCTGTCACCTGTTATTTATCCAATGTGAGGAGTGTGCAGCAGCTTACGAAGGTACCTGTAGTTCCGATTGTAAGAGCGTACTGCATTTACCGGAAGATGAGCGTGATGAGCTGAGAAGAGGGGTTGACAAGGGACAGATGATCTTCAACAAATCAAAGCAGCGGCTGCGTCCGAGACTGGAGCGCGAAAACGACTGATCATACATTAATAAGAATATATAAAAGTTGAGGCCACCCAGGAAATCCCGGGCGGCCTCTTTCTATTTAATATAAATCAAACGCCTTAAAAAAAAACCGCCCCGCGTTGTATCTTCTGCGGCGGGGCGGAGTAATTGAGCATGTAGAACAGTCTTATCTAACAAATGTAAACACCTGTAGAGTCCTGTTTGCATGTCCATTCTATCAACCTATATGCGAACTAAAACCTTGATGATCAACTTTAATTGTCGCTTAGCGCGTCAAAGATCTGCCGTTGATGGGCGGATATCACATTCTCACCAGCCTCGAGACCACGGAGGATATATATAATATCTCCTGCTGTCGTATACGTTTCCACTTCTCTGACCTGGATATTGTATTTGTCTTTGAAAACCAGTACAAAATTCTTACTGTGATCGGCAATGACTGCTGTTTCCGGTATTGCGATCATATCATCTCCTTCATCACAATGCACGATCACGGCTGCTTTCATATCCGGTTTAAGGACTGCCTCCGGATCGTTCAGTACAATGTTCAGGCGTCCGGTCGCAGCATCTTTCGGGAGATATACAGTTTCCACTTTTCCATAAAAGACCTTCTCTGGCAGGCTTTCGGAGATGATCTCTGCTTCATAACCTTCTTTCACATTTCTCAGATCTGCCTGTGCCACATCTATCAGTACATCCGTTTTCCGCACATTGCTATTGTTCAGTACAACTTTGCCCGGTAACTGTAATTCCTTTTCGACAGGTTTAAGACTGGCGGTGTCAATTCTGATAGTCTTGAGCATGGTATCGCTCAGTACAAACGTCTTGTTAGTCACTCCTTCTTCCAGCTCGGGATGCTTACAGGCTGACAGGCTAAGACCTGCAGCGAATAAGATGACGAGTAGCGTGTTGCGTTTCATGACGTATTTCAGAATTACAGCAAAGCTCCGCAATCTCACTTAAAGGAGGCTTTAAAGACAATTAAAATGAGCTTAAAATGTAGAGGTGGGTGAGGATCTACTGGTGTTTATGCGGCAATTCCACCGTAAATGTGGTGCCTTCACCTAATATAGAGGTAGCAGCGATCTGTCCTTTGTGTAAAAGCGCGATCCTTTTGCAGATAGAAAGACCCAGGCCATGACCGCGTACCTGGTGGGAATTAGACCCGCGATAGAAAGGTTCGAATACTTTGGCCAGTTCGCCGGCAGGGATACCGATACCATTATCAATCACCTGTATCTGTATGCCGTTGTCATTGAAGTCGATGGTAACAGAGACGGTATTGTCTTTTGAGAATTTAAGGGCGTTGTCCAGCAGGTTCAGGAACAGTACTTTCAGCAGACTTTCATTGCCTTCGCAGGTCAGTTCTGTATCCTGTTCCGGTACTTTCAGGAAGCTGATATCTATACGGGGTGACTTCTGGGGTTCAGCACCGGGAGTAGCTGGTGCATGTTTGAGTTTGATCAGGTTACCCATATCCAGCATCAGTTCGTCGATCCTGACTTCGGAGAATACAAACTGCCTTTCATCCAGTCCGGACTGTGCCAGCTGCAGCAGACCATTACTCAGATCGGAGAGGTGCTGGGCATCTTCCAATACAGAATTTAGGACGTCGACATATATTTCTTTCTCTCTTTCTTTGGATAGGGCCACCTGCAGCTGGCTGATAATAGAAGCCAGGGGTGTTCTGAGTTCGTGGGAAGCATTGCTCACGAAGCTCTTTTGCAGGTCGAAGGCATTGCTGAGGCGGATCAGCATGGTATTAAAATTAGCGCCCAGCTGTGCGATCTCGTCTTTGCCTTTGGCATCGACCGTCATGCCCTGCAGGTTGTTGGCGTTAATGGTCTGTACCTGTTCCACCAGTTTGTCAATCGGCTGTACCATCCGCCCGGCAAAGAAATAGCCAATAAAAAGCAGGAGTATGATGGCGACAACGATCTCGATAATGAGGATCTGGCGGAGGTTCTGCAGGTTCTGAAAACCGTATTTATCAAAGGAGGTGACCAGTACGATGAGGGATACGGAGCCTTCGGTGTAGTACACGCCTACCAGTTCGCCGTTATCACGTTCATGACTATATTCTCCGTTCTTTTTAATGTAATCCAGCAGGCGGCGGGGGGTACGGATAGCCGTATCCTTTACATTAGAATATACGAGGTCGTAAGAAGGATTGTATACCAGGATAGTTTCCTTGTAGAGGTCCTGGAAAGTGGTTTTGTCCAGTTTGCGCAGCAGATCGACCTTGACGCGGTCATCTTCGATGATGACGTTGGCAATGGAGCGGGCACGGTATTCCAGACGTTCCAGGTATTCCGCTTTGCGGGATTGTGCAGAGAAATAATAAGCCAGAATAGCAAAGGTGTTCAGCAGTACGAATGCTGAAACAGAATAGGAGAGCGCTATTTTGTATTTGATCTTCACTCTTCGGCCAGGTAATATCCCATTCCTGTTTTTGTATGCAGGAGCTTATTATCAAAATCTTTGTCGATCTTCTTCCGGAGGAAGTTCATGTATACTTCGATGACGTTGGTACCTGTATCGAAGTCGATATCCCATACCTTTTCGGCAATGACCAGTTTGGAGATCACCTTGCCTTTGTGGAGGGCCAGGAATTCCAGCAGCTGATATTCTTTGGCGGTCAGCGCGATCTTTTTGCCACCACGCGTTACTTCTTTCTTTTCACGGTCTATTTCCAGGTCACCGATAACGATCTTATACTGGTTGTTTTCCTGTACTTCAGAGCCGGCGCGTTTGAGGAATACCCGGATACGGGCCATCAGTTCCCTGAAATCGAAGGGTTTCACCAGGTAGTCGTCGGCGCCCAGTTCGAACGCCTGCATCTTATCATCCATACCCCCCAGGGCGGTGAGCATGATGATGGGGATCGCATTATTTTTACGGCGGATCACTTCGCATACTTCGTATCCGTTAGCATGAGGGAGGTTAAGGTCGAGGATCACCAGGTCGTAGTTATTGCTGGCTGCCAGGCTTTTACCCATGCGGCCGTCATAAGCAACGTCTACTTCAAAGCCATTCTCTTCCAATCCCTTTTTTACGGTATTAGCCACTTTGATTTCGTCTTCAACTACGAGTATGCGCTGCATAATATTATATATGTTTCTCCGGCCTGAAGATACGAGTTTGCTTTCAGTATCGGTTGTCCGGGTTGCGGTTAAAGCTGTCAGTTTTGCTGTTGTACTTTAAAACTGACGCCGGGAAGCAAATATTTATGGTGTAGGACCTTCAATATTTACTTCCCGGCGGGTATGAAGATAATGAATACTTTATGGCTGATAGTTGGCTGTCAGGTATTCAATTAACTATAGTTATTCCAGTTCCATCAGTATTTCGAATACTTTTTCATACTCTTCCGTTGCCTGCTTCAGTTCTTTACCTAACTGATTATATTCAGTTTCCAGCTGCTGGAACTTTTTCCTGTCGGCATATACGTCAGGGTTGTTCATGGCAGTTTCAATTGTCGCTTTTTTCTCATTCAGTTTGGCCAGTTGCTCTTCCAGTTGCTGGAACTGGCGCTTGTACTTCTGTAGTTCCTTTTGTTTATCCTTATCAAAAGGGGCATTTTTCTGCTGAGTGTCGGCTTTGGCGTTGTTCTTATTACCGGAATAGTTGTTGTTATTATTGTTATTCGCTGGTCGCTCTGTCTTTACTTCTTTTTTTTTTGATTCACTGGCATTTTTATCGCCGGCAGCCAGCTTTGCAGCATCTGCCTGACGCTTTTTGAATTCTTCCCACTCGGTGTAGGTGCCTTTGAATTCTTTGATCTCACCGTCAACGATTTCCCAGATCTTGTTGGCAGTCTGGCTCACGAAGTAACGGTCGTGCGATACAAGCACATAGGTACCGTCGTATTGTGCCAGTGCGTCGATCAGCATCTGTACAGAGTTCATATCCAGGTGGTTCGTCGGCTCATCGAGCAGGAGGAAGTTCGCCTGACTGATGATTGTTTTGGCCAGGGCCACACGTGCTTTCTCACCTCCGGATAGGATCTTGATCCTTTTATATACATCGTCGCCGGTAAAGAGGAAGCAACCCAGCAGGGCGCGGAGTTCTACTTCCGTACGACCGCTACCGAAGTTTTTCAGTTCGTCTAGGATTTCGCTGTTCAGGTCAAGGCTTTCCAGCTGGTGCTGTGCGTAGAAGCTTTGTACGACGTTGTGACCGCCGATACGTTCGCCTTCCATTGGTTCAACGCCGGCTATTACACGCAGCAGGGTGGATTTACCTTTACCGTTCGCACCGATCAGCGCGATCTTATCACCACGGTTGATTTCTGCGCTGGCGTTTTCGAGAATCGTCAGATTACCAAAGCGTTTGGTAACGTTATTAAGTGTGGTAATGATCTTACCAGGCATTTTATCAGGGGTGAAGTTGATACGGATCTTGGAAGGACCGTTGTCAACCTGTTCCACTCTTTCGAGTCTGTCGAGGCGTTTGGCAATACTCTGAGCCTGAGCAGCTTTGGAAGCTTTTGCTTTAAAGCGCTCGATAAAACGTTCCTGCTGGCGGATATAATCCTGCTGGTTTTCATAGGCGCGCTGCTGCATTTCGCGGCGGAGGTCTTTTTCCTGTTCGTAGTCTTCATAGTTACCGGCATAGTGGTGTAACTGCTGCTGGTAGAGTTCTACGATCTTATTCACCATTCTGTCCAGGAAGAAACGGTCGTGCGATACGATGATCACGGCGCCGTTGTATCCCAGGAGGTATTTCTCCAGCCATTCGATGGAAGGAAGGTCAAGGTGGTTCGTTGGCTCATCGAGCATGAGTACGTCCGGCTGCTGGAGGATCAGTTTTGCCAGGAGTACACGCATACGCCAACCTCCGGAGAACTGGTTGTAGGGACGTTCCAGATCGGCGGTGGAAAAGCCGAGACCTTCCAGTACCTGGGCGGTTTTGTGCCGCATATTATAACCGTCGAGGGCTTCAAACTCATGGAGTTTGTCGGCATATTCCATGAGCAGGGCTTCTGCCTCATTGGTTTCCAGTTCGAGGGTGATACGCTCAATATCTTTTTCCAGTTTGAGGGCGGCCTCAAAAGCTGTCATGCCCACATTCAGGATAGATTCATCCGATTCAAAACTGAGGAGATCCTGGTTAAAGAATCCGAGTGAGAGGTTTTTGATCTTGTTTACGCTACCTTTTGAAACGGTGTATTCACCATTGATGACACGCAGAATGGTAGATTTTCCGGTCCCGTTCAATCCGATCAGACCTACACGGTCTCCCGGTACAATGTGCCATGAAGCATCTTCAACAATGGCCCTTGCGCCAAACTCAAAAGTGATATCCTGTAGTGCTATCAGCATGTGAAAATTTAATTGAGAGGTGCAAAGTTAGTGCTTTTCAGGGAGAGTCCATAGGGGGGCAGACACTTCTATCGACTGATTCAATTATCTTTGGCGGCAAAAGTGAAATAAAACATGAGGTCAGCTATATTTCTGGTTATCATCGCATTCTTTGCCTGTAACGGATCTGTTAAAAAGGAGCCTGCCGGAGCCGCCCCACAGGAACACCTGAAGGCGCCATATGCAGCACAATTCTATGATTCTCTGCAAGTAACGATGGATGCTTATTATGACCTCACCGACGGTTTTTCCCAGGGGAACGCGACCTATGTTAACAAATGGGCAGGTATTCTGAAACAGCATGTTGACAGTTTGCCGCTGGGCGCATTACAGATGGACTCCGTAAAACTGGAGGCGATCCGGAGTGCAACCGGCAGTATCAGTGCTGAACTGGCGGGCGTACTGGGAGAGCAGGATATTGAAGAGAAAAGAGCTGGTTTCGGGATGGTGTCGGATATGCTGTATGATATTATCCAGGCGACAGGGCTGAAGGGAAGTACGGTTTACAGACAGTACTGTCCGATGGCATTTAATGATCGTGGTGCGTATTGGATGAGTAAAAGCAGTAAATTACAGAATCCCTTTTTCGGTAACGGAATGCTGGGATGTGTGGAGGTTACGGACAGTTTAAGTTATTAAACTTTACACATGAGGTAAGAATGCAGTGAGGGCCATTACATTTGATATACAAAAATGCCGTCATTTTTCTTAACTTCGCAAGCCGATTTTATAGGCTATTTAAAATCAACATAAAAGCAAACAGCAATCAGCTGTAGAATAACAGCTCAAATCGTATGATCAACATTACACTACCGGATGGCGCAGTTCGTCAGTATGAAGCAGGAGTAACTGCTATGGATGTTGCCAAGTCCATCAGCGAAGGATTGGCAAGAAAAGTTTTGGCCGCTAAATTTAATGGCGAGGTGACGGATGCGTCCCGCCCCATTACAACGGATGGCACGCTGCAGCTATTGACATGGAACGACACGGACGGCAAATCTACCATGTGGCACTCTTCTGCCCACCTGATGGCAGAGGCACTGGAAGCGCTGTATCCCGGAGTGAAACTGGGTATCGGACCTGCTATCGAAAACGGGTTCTACTACGATATTGACCTGGGAGGACGCAGCATTTCTGACGAAGATCTGCAAAAGATCGGCGACAAGATGGCTGAACTGGCTAAGAAGAACAGCGTTTACGAGCGCCGTGATGTGAGCAAAGCCGACGCAGAAAAATATTTCACTGAAAAGAACGATGAATACAAGCTGGAACTGATCAGGGACCTGGCGGATGGTACCATCACTTTCTATACACAAGGTAACTTTACGGACCTGTGTCGCGGACCACACATTCCGAACACCGGTTTCATCAAAGCTATCAAGCTGACCAGCATTGCCGGCGCTTACTGGCGTGGTAATGAGAAGAATAAGATGCTGACCCGTATTTACGGTATCACTTTCCCTAGTCAGAAGGAGCTGGATGAATACCTGCACCTGGTAGAAGAGGCGAAAAAACGTGACCATCGTAAACTGGGTAAAGAACTGGAACTGTTCACTTTCTCTGAAAAAGTAGGTCTTGGTCTGCCTTTATGGTTGCCAAAGGGTGCTATGCTGCGTGAACGCCTGCAAAGCTTCCTGCAGAAAGCACAGCTCGAAAGTGGTTATCTGCCGGTAGTAACGCCGCATATCGGTAGCAAGAACCTGTATGTCACTTCCGGTCACTACGAAAAATATGGTAAAGACAGCTTCCAGCCGATTCATACACCGGAAGAAGGTGAGGAGTTCATGCTGAAACCGATGAACTGTCCGCACCACTGTGAAATTTACAAATCCAGTCCGAAGAGCTATAAAGACCTGCCGGTACGTTTTGCAGAATTCGGTACCGTATACCGTTACGAGCAGCATGGTGAACTCCATGGTCTGACCCGTGTACGTGGGTTTACGCAGGATGACGCGCATTTGTTCTGTCGTCCTGACCAGGTAAAAGAAGAGTTCTGTAAAGTGATCGACCTGGTATTACATGTGTTCAAAAGTCTGAATTTCACCGATTATACTGCTCAGATCTCCCTGCGTGATCAGGAAGACAGGGCTAAATATATCGGTAGTGATGAAAACTGGAACCTGGCTGAGCAGGCGATTATTGAATCGGCAGCTGAAAAAGGCCTGAAAACTGTAGTAGAGTATGGCGAAGCAGCGTTTTACGGACCAAAACTGGACTTCATGGTAAAAGACGCCCTCGGCCGTAAATGGCAGCTGGGTACCATCCAGGTGGACTATAACCTGCCCGAGCGTTTCGAACTGGAGTATGTAGGCGCTGACAACCAGAAACACCGCCCTGTGATGATCCACCGTGCACCATTCGGTTCACTGGAGCGTTTCATTGCGGTACTGATCGAACACTGTGGCGGTAAATTCCCGCTGTGGCTGACGCCAACACAGGTGAAGATCCTGCCAATCAGTGACAAGAACCAGGAATATGCGGAAAAAGTAGCAGAATTGCTGAAAAATGTCGAAATTCGCGCAGAAATTGATGACCGTAGCGAGAAGATAGGTAAAAAGATCAGGGAGACTGAACTTGCAAAAGTACCTTATATGCTCGTTCTCGGTGAGAAGGAAGCTGCTGAAGGCAAAGTTGCGGTACGCAGACAAGCTAAAGGCGACCTCGGCGCGATGGACATTGAGCAATTCATTGCACTCGTAAAAGAGGAAGTAGTCAGCAGGAAACCATTCGAATAATTCAATTCTGTACAAAAGATCATAAAATATATTTTTAACTAATTGAACTTTTGTATTTTCGGGTACGTTAATTGCTTTATAGTCCATAGATTACAGATGACTGTCTGCGGATTCAGATCACCCGCCGGGCGACCAATCTCTAAGACGCTGTTCGTGGACTATGGACCACATACTGACAATTATTAATTAGTAACTTTATTTTTTTTAATGCCACAAGGACCCAGACCAAGTTTTAACAGTAACAATCCCAACAGGGGTAGAAATCCTAACTTTCGCAGAGAACAACAGCAAGAGCACCGCACGAACAGAATGATTCGTGTGCCTGAAGTGCGATTGGTAGGTGAAAACATTGAGGTTGGGGTATATCGTACAGAGGAAGCCCTGCGCATGGCAGAAGAGCAGGGGCTGGATCTGGTTGAGATTTCCCCTAATGCCGTACCTCCGGTATGCCGTATCATCGACTATAACAAATTCCTCTACGAAAAGAAGAAGAAGGAAAAGGAGATGAAGGCGAAAGCTCATAAGAGCGAGGTGAAGGAAATTCGTTTCACGCCAAATACAGATGACCATGACTTCGATTTCAAAGCGAAACACGCTGAGAAATTCCTGAAGGATGGTAACAAGGTAAAAACATATGTACAGTTCAAGGGTCGTGCGATCATGTTTAAAGAACGTGGTGAGCTGATTCTGCTAAAGTTCGCTGAAAGGCTGGCTGAAGTAGGCGCCCTGGAAGGTATGCCGACAATGGAAGGTAAACGCATGATCGCGATCTTCGCACCTAAGAGTGCTAAGAAAAAATCTGAGGGTTCTAAAGAAGATCGTCCGAAAGAGGATCGTCCAAAGGATGACCGTCCGAGAGAAGAACGCCCTCAGCAGCCAAGAGAGCCGCGTCCTGCGCCGACTCCATCTGAAGGTAAACCTGAGTAATAGGAACTTAATCCGCTTTATTTACTTGGTGCAATTATATCGAATGAACCCGGGACCTGTGTTCCGGGTTTTTTTGTTTGCAGCTTTCCTTACTATTTCCTCCATATAGTTTCAGATAAGGAATACTTATGTTTTAATTCTAAACACATCAGTTACCCAAATTTATTATATTGGGTAAGTTTTGACACACTATGCAGGAAAAGATCATTTGTTTTTTAATTGACGACGACGACGATGACCAGGAAATTTTTGCCCTGGCACTTGGCTCAATAGATACGGATATACATTGCATCACAGCAAATGATGGAATCGAGGCGCTGAATAAACTCAACATCGACAGCGACTTCATTCCCGACTTTATTTTCCTGGACCTGAACATGGTGCGGATGAACGGGAGGGAATGCCTGACCGAGATCAGGAAACTACCACGCCTGAATGAGACACCTGTCATTATATACTCAACTTCCTCAGAGGAGAAAGATATCACAGAAACAAAGCTGTTAGGGGCCACCGACTACATCGTGAAGCCACCCAGCATCTCCATACTCATTAAAAGATTGGAGCAAGTTTTGAGAGGTAGGATTAAGACGATTTAGATACTTTATGGAACTAACCAAGACCGTAACCCCTGAATTCCTCACCGGCGGCGGTGAAATGGGAGAATTGATTCGCTCCAGGGATTGGTCTAAAACGCCATTAGGACCTGTTGAAGCGTGGCCTCAAAGTTTGAAGACCTGTGTGCGCATTATGCTTACTTCACGGCAACCCATGTTTGTATGGTGGGGTGGCGATTTGATTAACCTGTATAACGATGCATATAGAAGTATTCTCGGCGGAAAACACCCTGCCGTACTTGGAAGTCCTGCCAGTGAGGTATGGACGGAAATATGGCATGAGGTAGGACCCAGAGTAGATGCATGTATGCAGCAGAACATCGGCACTTATGATGAATCATTGTTGCTGCTGATGGAACGGAATGGCTACCCCGAAGAAACATATTATACTTTCTCTTATAGTCCGGTACCGGCCGACGAAGGCGGTACAGGCGGTATTATCTGCGCAAATACCGACGATACCCAGCGTATCCTTGGTGAAAGGCAACTCCGGACGCTGAAAGATCTGGGACGGTATCTGGCAGAGGCAAGTGACGATGCTGACGTATATACCCGCGCAATAGAGATCTTAAAGGACAATCCTGCAGATTTCCCCTTTGCCTGTCTGTACGAACTGAATATAGAAACAGTCACGTTGCAGACAGCCGCAAATACAGACGATCGCTTATCTGCGAACGCGCTGCCACAAATACTTCATCTGGAAAGTGGTATTGCCGGCGAATGGCAGTTCCCATATGTCGTCACCCATAACCGTACGGCGACCATTGAAGGGCTCCGTGAGAAATATGGTAACCTGCCTTCCGGTATCTGGAAGATCAGTCCGGACCAGGCACTCGTGCTCCCTGTAATGCAAAACGGGCAGGATTGTCCATTTGCACTGCTGGTGGTCGGTCTTAATCCGCACCGCCAGCTGGATGAAAAGTACGCCAGTTTTTTCCAGCTTGTAGCCGATCAGATCGCGAATAGCATTGTCAATGTCCATACAGTAGAAGAAGCCCGTAAAAGGGCGGAGGCACTGCTGGAAATTGACCGGGCGAAAACTGCCTTTTTCAGCAATATCAGTCATGAGTTCCGCACGCCGCTGACGCTGATGCTAGGACCACTGGAAGAACTGTTATCTCAACAGGACGGTGTGCTTAGCAGGCAACAGGAAGCGAATGTTGCAGCTACTCATCGTAACGCTATGCGTTTGCTTCGTCTCGTAAATACGCTGCTGGACTTCAGCCGTATTGAAGCGGACAAAGTCAGGGCACAGTATTTCCCGGTAAATCTCAGCAATGTTACTACTGATATTGCGAGTACTTTCCGGGCGGCGGTGGAACACGCAGGATTGCAGTTTAATGTGACCTGTGAGGACCTTTCTATGGCTGCTTATGTGGACCGTGACATGTGGGAGAAGATTATCTTAAATCTCCTATCTAATGCCTTTAAATACACGTTACAGGGGAGCATCAGCGTGATCCTGGAGGAAAGTGATCAACACGCTGTATTGCTCGTACGTGACACCGGCGTAGGTATTCCGGTGTCCGAACTGCCCAATATGTTTGAGCGCTTCCACCGGGTGAAACAAAGTAAAGGACGCTCCTTCGAAGGAACAGGTATCGGTCTTTCACTGGTGCGGGAGCTGGTGCAACTGCACAACGGCGATATCAGTGTGGAGAGTGAGGAAGGGAAAGGCAGTACTTTTGTCGTAAAGATACCCCTGGGGAGAGCGCATCTGCCGGAAGAGCAGGTCATAGAAAATGTGGCCGAAGGGAATGATCATGTATCCGGCCTTAATACTGCATATGTCAATGAGGCGATGTATTTCAGCCGCCAGCAGAATGACAATGGTATCGATATCGATAAGATCGAAGAAGGTGAAGAAAAAGCACGTATCCTGATCGTGGATGACAATGCTGACATGCGCGACTATCTGCAACGCCTGCTCGAAAAACAATATTACATCGAAACAGCCGCCAATGGAAAACTGGCGCTGGATAAAATAGAAACACATCAGCCGGAACTGATCATCAGTGACGTTATGATGCCGGAAATGGATGGGATCGAGCTATTGCATCATGTAAAACATAGCCCCGCAACGCATTCATTACCAGTGATCCTGGTGTCTGCAAGGGCAGGAGAGGAAGCAACCATTGAAGGCTATGACATTGGTGCGGATGATTACCTGACGAAGCCATTTTCTGCAAAAGAACTACTGGCAAGAGTACGTGCACAGATCAGGGTTTCCCGATTGCACCGGCATGCGCTGGATATCTTACAACACAGTGCAGAGGAACTGGAAAAGAAAGTGGAAGCGCGTACTTCTGAGTTGTTACGGAAGAATTCAGAGCTTGAACAATTCGCGTACATCGCCAGCCATGATCTGCAGGAACCACTGCGTAAGATCAGGACCTTCTCGGAGTTACTGCAGAAAAGTCTGCAGAAAGGAAATGCCGTTAATAACTATTTTGACAAGATCCAGTCATCCGCAGAAAGAATGACGCAACTGATCAAAGATGTACTGGATTATTCCCGTCTCTCGAACACGGAAGAACAGTTTATTCCGATCGATCTGAACACGATATTGCAACAGGTAAAAGGCGACTTTGATCTGCTGATAGAACAGAAACAGGCGACCATTAAAAACAATACGCTGCCGGTGGTAAAAGGTATTCCTTTACAGCTGCAGCAGCTCTTTACCAATCTGATAGGTAACTCGCTCAAATTCTGTGAAAACCAGCCACTTATAGTTATTAATGCATCGCCTTTACCGGCGCCGGAAATACCGTTTTATCCCGGCTTACGAGAGGGTGTTGCCTACATAAAACTGGAGTTTTCTGATAACGGGATCGGCTTTGAACAGCAGTTTGCAGAAAGGATATTTGCCATCTTCCAGCGATTGAATGAACGTAAATTATATGCCGGTACGGGTATCGGTCTGGCGCTTTGTAAGAAGATCGTTGAGAATCATCATGGGGTGATCAGGGCGAATGGAAAGCTGAATGAAGGAGCGACATTTACGGTGATACTACCTGCTTAATATACCGGTAAGACATCAAAATAAAAGAGGAACTGATCAGTCAGTTCCTCTTTTATTTTGTAACAGATGATTGCGCATGTTACTGCGGATATCCTGAGAAATAGAAGGTAGGATGTTCTACACTTTTCAACTGGGCCAGTTTACCTTCCTGACTGTCTACCAGGAAATCCATGGTAAACCGGTCATTCCGGATATAGTCCAGCAAAGGTTTCATTTCTGTAGCGATCAGCCCCGCATTACCACCAAAGGTTTGTCCGGTGAACTTGAATACCCCGGCAGCTGTCTTGGTATAAGTGAACGGATACTCAGCCAGATACAGATTGTTGTTCTGGATGACATAAACATCCACATTCATGATACCCTGCGCTACGTCAAAGGCAAACTCGGTATAATACAGGGTCAGACGGTAAGGACCTGTACGGATCGCATTCGCAGCAGTAGAGTAGATCGTTGTGAAGTCCGCAGACCATCCCGGTAATTGCTGTGGCGGAACGATCAGGGAAGAGAAGTCAACTCCCAATAGCCTGTGTGCGGGTACGACAGAGCTGGGAGAGACTTTTACTTCCACCCGTTGACCATTAACTGTAACATAGAAGACTTCCTTTACCGGATCCCAGAAGACCTCATGGAAGGTATTGCCATTATACGTGATCGGGTCTTTCAGATAGAGTCCGTTCAACGTATAATAGTATCCTGTTGATAATAACTGTACCTGTCCGGCATCATCGATGTATATCAGGGTAAAGGTTTTGGTAAAGGAGTTCACACTTACCTGCAGCTTGCGGCCATCGCTGAATTCAAGATACAACCATGGGTTCTGCGCCATGTAGCTTTCTGCGTTGTTGATCAGTGAGGCGAAGTCACCTGCTGCATAGGCATCTGCTTCTGCCTGTGTCGCTTTTACCAGCACCATTTTGGTGTTGTTGGCGATACCGGTCAGCTTGATGGTATCTGCCGAAACTTCGTCTATACTGTATTCAAAATCGACAGCATACCCCTGTCCGGTGGCACCACCATAGACATTGGGATCAGGATCGGAGAGCAGGTGCAGGTAGGAATAGGTATCAAACAGTATGGACGGGCGTTGTACCGCTTTCAGGCGATAAGTGCTTTCCAGTCCATCGGTCGCTGCATCCAGTGTCACATCGCTGTACATGGTTACGCGGTCATTGGTACCGAATTTAAAATAGAAAGCATATCCGCCACCAGCGGCGGGGTACACGGCGGTCTTCCATCCGTAGGCACTTCCTGTTAAAGTGGCCTTGTATTCTTTCATGGCTTCCTCCAAACGCTCTTCCGGTTTCTCTCCGAAGAGCGACGTTGTTTTATCCTTCGAACATGCGGCAAAGAGGAATGCCAGCAGTAAGATATATAGTCTGTTATGAAGCATGTTTCCTGTTTTACAAGTTATCAATTGCATCCTGTACGCGGGTCTGGAGACGATAGAAGTCGATGTTGTAATTCTCCATAAAGTAGCGCACTACGATCTCTTCCTTCTGACGGAATTTAGCCTGCGCATCAGCCGGTGCTTCAGCAATAATGGCTTCATAACCATCTTTACCTTCTACCAGCATGGTGGATATCATTTCAACAAAGTCCTCGTCTGGCGCACTGCGGGCATACTGTGTGATAAATCCTCTTTCCAGCGCTTCTGCCAGTGTATAGTCATTCCAGCTGCCGGTATAGCCGGTGGAGATGCGTTTGTACTCTACAGGATACATAATGGTCTGATGCAGGATATGCGCAAATTCGTGGTGAATGGTGTGCAGCATTTCCTTTACGAAAGGCTTGTCTGTCAGCACAAAATCATTCAGCCAGAACAGCACGATCTTACGGCCGCCTTCTGCGGTACCGAGTGTGATGGTATTGTTGGAGTTGAACTGCGGACTACCCACCAGCACGAACTGTTTCTGACAATAGGTCTTGAAGAAGGTCTCGCCGGCTTCCGCGATATAAGGTGCGATCCAGGTTTTCTGGATAGAGCTCATCACCGGTTTTACCTTGCTTTCCATCACCGGCACCAGCGTTTTATCCAGTGTCAGTTCATAGCGTTCGAAGCGGTATTTGACTTCGATATTATAGGGCTTTGTGAAAACGGAATCCAGCCAGAAGTCCAGCGGTCCTTTTACCCAGGTTTCACCTCCGAGGCCGGGGATGTTCACACTATCTATTTTATCATCCTTAGAACAGGCCATCAGGCTGCCGAGGAAGATAAATACCATGAGCAATTTTATCTGCATCTGTTTCATAGTCAAATTAGTTTTACCGTATTAACGGGGGTTCTGTTGAATGCCTGCCAGTACAACTTCCTGTGGTAGCTGGAAGAGGCGACGGGGATCATTAGCGGTCAGGGTAGCTGATTCCCCTGTTACACTGGTATGGGTGACAGGCAGGTCATAGCGCAAGATGTCAAACCAGCGGGTACCTTCCTGTATAAACTCTGCCCGTTTGAAATCGAGCAGGGCGCTAATCAGCGCTGTTTTCAGGTCGTTGGTACCATAGAAGTTTCTGAGTCTGCTATCTGTGATCCTGAAGTTGCTGGTATAACCCTCGATACGCATGCTTGCGTAATCGTCCAGGTCATTCTTGGCAGCAGTATTATTCCCCAGATAAATATTAGCCTCGGCGCGGTTGAACAGGGCTTCCTCTGCGGTGAAAAGCGGGAAGATGGTATAAGGTACCCCGATATCAGCATTGGCGCTGGAGCGTACGAAATGCTCCCGGAATTTTAATACTACCCAGTTTTCTGTACTACCCCGATAATAAAGTGGTTGCACCCAACTGCCTGTCGTGACATTCGGGTAAATAAACAACTCATATACCAGGTCCGTTCTCAAACCATAGCGATAGCTGGCCACCGAACGCGCCCAGTTGGACGGCGCTTCTACCAGCAGCAAATTGGCTGTTTCGGAAGCTTTGGTATAGATGGCTTCCATTTCGGTACCGGTCAGCTGACTGTATACCGTTACCCATGGGCGGAGATTGGTTTTGAAGTTTCCTCCCGGAAATACATTGTTCGAATAGGTGATCACTTTCTGGTAATCCTTTTTGAACAGGTAAAAACGGGCGGCAAAGGCATTGGCTGCTGCCTTGTTGAAATGGTATTTGGGCACTTTGTAGGAGGTGTTGTCCAGCAGCGGCAAACCTGTTAACAGGTCTTTTTCGATCTGCTCATATACAAAGGCGACGGTCTTCCTTTCATATTTCGCATTGACAACTTTCTCAGGCGTGGTAACATAAGGAATGCCAGGGTCCTGTGCAGCTGTAGATGCATTGTATACTCTGGCGAACAGAGTCACCAGCATAAAGTGGTTGTATGCGCGGGCCACCAGTGCTTCGCCTTTTTGTGCATTATAATCTTCCGGATTATCTGCTTTCGCAATCGCGTCCAGCGCCTGGTTACAGGCGGCGATAGACTGATAACAGGCATTCCAGTAATTGGTAGGAGAGCCTTGTTCGCGTTCTGTCACATCCCGGAAAAAGTAAGGGTTGGTATTGATCTGTTCTGTAAGGAAACCACCGGTACCTTTATCGGCTGCATTATCGGAAGCCGCTTCTGTGAAGGTGGCATAGTCTGCCTGCGGATAGGCAGTGGCTAACAATTCTGCTACTTTCTCCACCGAATTAAGCTGTGTACGCTGGTCAGGCGACTGTTCCAGGTATTTCTTACATCCGGCAGCCGTGATCAGTGTTGCAGCAAGTATATAGTAAGTTATCTTTTTCATCGTTACATGGTTTTTACGTTATAAACCTGCTTTCAGGGAAAGGGTGAACTGTCTTGGGATCGGCAGTGCAACACCTCCGGAATTAAAAAATTCAGGATCCTGTCCGTTGAGACGGTCGTCAGAATAGATCAGCCATACGTTGTTGGCGACGAGGCTGACAGACAGGTTATTAAATCCGGCCCTGCGGATCATCTTCGGAGGAAGATTGTATGCCACGGATACCTGTTTCAGTCTTACGAAATCACCATTGGCTACGCGGGCCGTGGAGTAGTTGTAGTTGTTGTACGGATATGCGCCGTCCAGCAATGAATTGCCCAGTTTATCGAGTACGGAAGGTACGTCGGTACGGGTTTCATCTCCCGGCAGTGTCCAGCGGTTCAGGAAGTCATTGGAACTGGCATCCAGATCGGTGTACTGTTGCTTGAAGCCCGGGTTCAGACGGATCTTATTACCTGTGCTGTAGGTCACCAGGGCAGAGAGGGAGAAGTTGCTGTAACGAAGGGTATTGAACCAGCCGCCGGTCAGGGTTGGGTCTATCGGACCATTGTATACCAGGTTATCTACCTTGTCACTTTGCAGATAAACGTTGCCGCTTTTCTGTCCATCCTGGTTGGTAAATAAAGGAGTACCATCTTTTGGATTCAGCCCTTCAAACGGAATGGAGTACAGTCCGCGTACCGGGTGACCAACAGTAGCGCCACCATCTGCAACTACGAGGTCCCATATGATCGGCAGGTTTTCCAGTTTGGTGATCTTTCCTTTGTTGTAACCAACAGTTAACTGTGTGCGGAGTCCCCATATCTTGTTATCGACAATTTTGTAGGCAGCAGTAGCTTCCACACCGTGGGATTTCATATCGCCGTAGTTGGCAATTTTTACGCTTTCTCCACCTATACCGGAGGTACGGATTGGACCGATCAGGTCAAATCCTTTACGCAGGTAGCCATCGATAGTGAAGGTCAGTCTGTCCTGGAACAGGCCTGCATCGATACCCACGTTGGTCTCGTATTGTTTCTCCCAGGTCAGTTCTGAGTTTTCCAGGCTCTGGATATAAATAACAGACTCTATTTCGGAAAGATAAGGACGTTTGGCGCTACGGTTCTGTAATACGACACTGGAGTTACGGGCATTACCCATACTACCGGTAAGACCGTAAGTGGCACGGAGTGTCAGGCGGTTGATGGTTTGCTGTCTGCGCATGAAGTCTTCCGTATCTACGTTCCAGGAACCGCTGACGTTCCAGGTAGGCAACCAGCGTGCAGTGCGGGATTCACCGAGGAGATTGGAACCATCGTAACGGATGCTGGCGTTGAAGTTATATTTTCCTTTGTAGGAGTAGGCCGCATTGGCAAGGTATGCCAGGTAGCGGTCATAGTTCTGCGAGATGCTATAATAGTTGAAGTTATTCTCAACGTTCTGTTTGATGATATTTGGATCGATGAATGGCACACCGCCTTTATCGAACTGGTAACCATATCCATCAAACTGCCTGTTCTGACGATTCGCGTAGCGTAATTCCTGAGATCCCAGGAAGTTCACCATATGTTTATCATTCCAGGTTTTATTCCATTCGATCATGTTACGGAAATAGTAGCTGACCAGGTAGTCATCTTCCGTTGTATAGATACCGCCATAAGGCAGTACTACCACCGGTTCTGCTTCAGGATCGTCCGGGTTACGGTAAAGGAAGCGGTTACGGGAGCGGATGGTTGCATCACCAGCTGCGCGGTATGCCTGTGGCATATTGGAATTCTCCTTGATCTTGTGATCCTGGCTGGACTTCACATAGCGGAGGTTACCCAGGAAGGTATACTTCAGGTTCTTCAGGATCTTGTAGGAGAAGTCACCCTGCAACTTGATATCGAGCTGGGTCAGGTCGATGTAGTTATTGCTCATTTCATTGACGATGTTAAAAGGAGCGAAGTTGCGGGTGAAGTATTCCAGGTTGCCTTTTTCATCGTAGGCGGTCAGGGCGCGGCTGGTATTGAGCGCGTAACTATACGGGTTAATGTCAAAGTCACGGTCGAACTGTCCGCTTACCGCATTGCTGTTCCTGTTCAGCGTGCCTGGTACGCGTTGGTCACGTACCACACCCTGGGTGATAAAACCGAAGGATACTTTATCGTTGATATTGTAGTTGGCGCGTACGTTGCCTGTAAAGCGCTTTACTTTATCGGCCAGTGTCCAGCCCTGGTCCTGCAGGAAGCTGGTAGAGACATAGAGCTGTGATTTATCTGTACCGGAGGATACGCTGAGTGAGTGTTCCTGCATAAAGGAGTTGCGGAACAGTACATCAAACCAGTCGGTATTAGCTTTGGCGTAACGCTCGAGGAACTGGCGTTTGCTTTCCGGGCTGTTATACAGACCGAAAGTACCATTGGTGGCGTTGTACTTATCGATCAGGTTATACATTTTAGTATAGACACCACCATTTTCGGCGCGGGTTGCATCGGAATGGTTCAGCCATCCTTTCAGGGCCAGTTCGTTATAGAAAGCCATCTGATCGTCCGACTTCATGATGTCGAACTGGCCGTAGGTAGGTTTCAGGTAAGTGGAGAAGTTGCCGGTATAGGAAATTACGGGTTGACCGACCTTACCTTTTTTCGTTGTTACGACTACCACGCCGTTCATCGCACGCGCACCATAAAGCGCGGTGGCGGCAGCATCTTTCAGGATCTGGAAACTTTCGATATCGTCCGGGTTCAGACCAGCCACAGAGGAGCCGAGCAGGGTAGCGGGGTTACCGGTGGAGAGCTGTTCGTTGGATACGTTGATCACGTCTTCGAGTACGACACCATCCACCACCCAGAGGGGTTTGTTATCACCAGTGATGGAGGTAGCGCCACGTACGCGTATTTTAGGCGCAGCACCGAAGGTACCGGACACGTTCTGGACACTGACACCGGCGACCTGGCCTTCCAGCATACGGCTGACATCGGTAATACCATCGCGTTTAATGTCGGATGCTTTTACGTTGGCGGCAGCACCTGTGAAGAGTTTACGGTCGATCGTCTGATAACCCGTCACAACCACTTCTTTCAGTGCGCTGACGTCTTCATCGAGGATGACGTTGAGTGGTTCTGTTGAAGAAGCTTTCATTTCACGGGATTTGTACCCGACCATGGAGAAGGTGAGGGTAGCGCCTTTTTTTACTTTTAACGTATAGGCGCCTGCGGCATCTGTGACGGTTCCATTGACAGTACCTTTTTCTATTACGTTAATACCTGGGATAGCTTCCGGGCGGCCATTTTTTCCATAGATCCTTACAATACCGGTAACTGTTTCAGTAACAGGCTGTTGAAATAATCCATAGGTACCGGGCGAAACGGTTTTCGTCATGACAGGGGCAGCATTTACATGCACCTGACCGAATGCGCTGCACACGAGCAGGCATAGCCACTTTGCTTTTGGGTTTAGAATGTACATACTACAGATTTTGGTTACCCTTCAACGGGTTAAAAGGAAAACATTTATATGATATTAGGATAATTGCAAGGTTTCTACATACAGTGCTCTTACGAACCCCTCTACTAACTTACGCAATATTTTCCTTTTCTTTGTGAATCAATCCGTCACGTTTTGCAGAGAAGAGACTTACGCGTTATATTAATATCACTGATTGTCAGTTTTGTTTTAACGGGGACCAAATTTGCTGCCTGGTTCCTGACCCATTCTGTAGCCATCCTTTCTGATGCACTGGAATCCATTATCAATGTAGTGGCCGGGGCTTTTGCCTGTTACAGTATTTATCTTACCAGGAAACCGAAAGATGAAAATCATCCTTATGGACACGGGAAGGTGGAATTTTTTTCTATCGGTTTTGAGGGAGCGATGATTTTTATTGCCGGTTGTCTTATTCTTTTCAAGGCAGGGCAATATCTCTTTATTCCTACGGAACTGCATAAACTGGATAAGGGCGTCTGGCTGATAGGAGGTACGATGCTGGCCAATCTGTTACTGGGGCTTTTTCTGGTACGGGAAGGAAAGAAGCTGAATTCCATGACGATCACCGGCAACGGGCAGCATATTATGACGGATGTATACAGCAGTCTGGGATTGATCGCGGCCCTGCTGATCATACATTTTACCGGTTGGCAATGGATCGATCCGGCAGCATCTGCGCTGATGGGGGTATTGATCTTACGACAGGGGTATCAGTTGCTGCGGACTTCCATCTCCGGTCTGATGGATGAAACGGATATGCGTGTAGTGGATAGAGTGATCCAGGTATTATCCGCACATCGGGCAGAGCGTTGGATAGATGTACATAATATGCGCGTGCAGCAATACGGTAGTAACTATCATATTGATTGTCATCTGACTTTACCCTATTACCTCGAGCTCAGTGACGCGCATGAAGAACTAAAGACGATCGAGCGACTGGTAAATGATGCTTTCTCCTCCGGGGAGGTGGAATTTTTTATACATACGGACCCTTGTATTCCGTCCTGCTGTCATTATTGTCAGATGGAAAACTGTCCTGTACGCCAGGATGCTTTTACGGGGCTGATTGAATGGAAAAGAGAGAATGTCCTGCCTAACAGGAAGCATGGGGAGTAATTATTCCTCCCCATCCTCGGTGCCATGTCCTAAGATGGCGCTTACCGGTTTTACCGCACGGTAGATATTCCGGTTATATTTATTTCCAAGAATGATAATTGTTGAGGTATCTTTTATGATACGGTTGAACACGGTGTTATTGCCATGCCACCAGCCATTGTGGTAAACGATCTCGCTGCTGTCAGGGTAGACCATGAGTCTCCAGCCGAGGCCATAGTTACGGATACCTGGTTTTTCGTGACTATAAGGGGTGTAGGCCGCTTTAATGGTCTCCGGGGAGAACAGCTGACCGTTGTACAGTGCCTGGTCCCATTTGAGCATGTCTCTGGCGGTGCTGTAGATGCCTTTATCGCCAAATACGCCGTCAAAGTAGGTGTCTGGCTCCAGTTGTCCGTTGTATTTATGACTGGCCGTCTGGTGAGCGCGTACGGCACTTGACGGATCATATACAAAGGTATTGGTCATGCCCAGGGGATTGAAGAAAGTCTGCTGCATGAACTCGGCATACTTCTGTCCGCTTACTTTTTCAATAATAGCGCCCAGCAGCATATAGTTCGTATTACAATACTGGAAATGTGTTCCCGGTGCATGCTGGATACGTGGGCGGTGTTTGATCATCAGCTGGATCACATCTTCATTGGTCAGGAATTTATCCTTATCCGGCCAGATGCTGTCGCAGAAGTAAAGGTAATTTGGCAGTCCGCTACGATGGGAGAGTAGCATCTGCAGGGTGATACCCTTATATGGAAACTGAGGATAATATTTCTGTACGGAGTCCTGGAGTCCAAGTTTTCCTTTTTCCATGAGTGAAAGGACGCCCATAGCGGTAAAGGTCTTGGAAACGGAGGCCAGCTGGAAAGAAGAGCTATCATTGATAGCAGAATTCTTATTCCGGTAGTTTTCCAGGCCATGGTATTGTTCAAAGATGATGACGCCCTTTTTAGCGACGATCATAGATCCGTTAAAGCCACCGCGAACCATGTCTCTGTAAAAACCGTTCAATTCTACCTGCTGTGCTTTGGTGGAGGGCGCGTTAAGGACAGCCATGGCGGTTTCGCTTAACACTTCAGTCGTCGGAGTATCTGCTTTATTTTTGCCTTCTTTATTATTTGCTGCATTGCTCTGACAGGCTGTAATTGCGTACAAGGCCATGCCGGAAATAGTTAATACGATATAAGCTGCTTTCATCTGCTAGTTAGAGTCGGTTCTGTTTCTGCTTACTTAATTATTGTAAAGGCGTCAAAATTAGCCCCGGATGAATTGTTACGCAAAAAAAACAGTCGCCAAAACACGATTTTAAAGGTATTTTAAGATTTAAAGGACAAAAACGCCTAAAAAAGGGCCAAATTCGACTTAAATTTTGACGAAATCAAATTCGGAGGGCAGACTGTTTGATAATTGCTTAACATCTTTTAGGTTTGTGCCTTCGTTTTGGCATATTACAATTATTAAGCCAATTGTTTATTGCAGTTGGTAACGCATAAAATATAATCAATGGATCAGCAAAAGTTGACAAGTTATCCGAAGGAGAAGATCAATATTTTATTGTTGGAAAATATCAGCGATGCCGCAGCAGCGGAATTTTCATCGGCGGGATATGCCAACGTAAAAAGATTGTCGGGCGCATTAGGTGAGGAAGATCTGATCCGTGAAGTGAAAGACGTTCATCTGCTGGGTATCCGTTCAAAGACACAGGTTACGAAGAAGGTACTGGAAGCTGCCACCAAGTTACAGGCGGTGGGTTGTTTTTGTATCGGTACGAATCAGGTAGATCTGAAGAGCGCGCGTGAGATGGGGGTGGCTGTATTTAATGCGCCTTATTCCAATACCCGTTCTGTAGCCGAACTGGTAATTGGTTTGTCTATCATGCTGATCCGCCGTATTCCGGACAAGAATGCAGCAGCACATGAGGGTATCTGGATGAAGGAAGCGAAAGGTAGTTATGAACTGCGTGGCAAATCGCTGGGTATCGTTGGTTATGGTAATATTGGTAGTCAGGTAAGCGTACTGGCGGAAGCCTTAGGTATGAACGTATTCTACTACGATGTGGAAACCAAACTGCCACTGGGAAACGCGGTACAGTTACGCTCTCTGGAAGCGTTGTTCGGTCAGGCTGATATTATCTCTCTGCACGTTCCGTCTACCAAGACCACTGCAAACATGATCAATAAAGAAACGCTGAAACACACGAAGAAAGGGGCTATTTTCATCAACTACGCACGTGGTGAAGTGGTGGAACTGGATGACCTGAAAGATGCGCTGGTAAGTGGTCAGCTGTCAGGAGCCGCAATCGATGTGTTCCCGGTAGAACCTGAAAAAAATGGCGCTGCATTTTCCACTCCTCTGCAGAAATTATCCAACGTGATCCTGACGCCACATATCGGTGGCAGCACTGAAGAAGCGCAGCATAATATCGGTCTGGATGTAAGTGCGAAAATGCTGAACTACCTGGAGAAAGGTGCGAGCTTTGGTTCTCATACTATTCCGGCTATCAGTGTACCGGCTGTAGATCATACACACCGTATTCTGCATATTCATCAGAACGTACCGGGTGTACTTTCTGAGATCAATACAGTATTATCTCAGAATAAGATCAACATTCTCGGTCAGTATCTGAAGACGAATGACGCTATTGGTTATGTTGTGCTGGACGTGGATAGTAAGTTATCCAAAGAAGCATTTGCATTGCTGAAAGATGTGAATCATACTATTAAAACAAGACTGCTTTATTAAGCAAAATATTGAGATAAAAAAAAGGCGATCGCTGTACAGCGATCGCCTTTTTTTTATCTCAATATCTGTAATTAAGAATTGACGTTGATCAGGTGATAAAATATAACTGTATTGAATATACGTTAATGTAAAAATGATGAAATTAATATTTGTTAATTCCTTATTTTGTCTCTGTCATAAAGTATTTCAGACAGGAGTTTTTATTTCATTTTATAATAACTGTATAGGATACACGATTATATAAAATCCTCAACGTTAGACTAAATAATTCCTGATTTTTCAGGTGTTATTCTGCCTTCTGAATTTTAAAACGTTTGTGATAACTACCACTGGAAATATCCAGGATATAAAAGCCACGTGGCAGGCTGGAAGTATTCAGGAAACAGGCAGACTGTTTACCTTTTACAACACTACGTAACACCTGACGACCGTTGAGATCAAAGATGGTTGCTACGTGAGAAGCATAGGCTGCGGGTACAGTGTAATTCAGCTGATTGCCGAATGGATTCGGATATACATTCAGTTGTGCATTTTTCTGCGTTTCTTCTGGTCTGGAAGCTGCGAGTGTTGTAGCGGTAGCGGCAGTTGCTGGTCCGACGATGGTGAAATTAAATTTCTCCCAGCCATCGATCGTAGGGCGTGTACAGGTCATTGCTGCTGCACCATTTTCCGAAGAAACATACAAGCCGTTATTACCTCTCAGGGAGATGGTACCGTCGGCGTTGGAGATCCAGTCGAAAGCCTCGTAAGAAGCTGCGGTGGTACGGTTACAGGTGATTGCCTGCAGGCCGTTTTCAGAGGAAACGTATTTACCCATGCTGCGCAGGTTTACTTTGCCTGTGCCGGCATTCCATACGGAGAACTGTTCCCAGGTCTGCGGAGCTGCTCTTTCGCAGGTCATTGCTTTTGTGCCATTTTCCCCACTTACATAGAGGTTGTTACTACCTCTGAGCGTGATGATCTGACCAACAGGGATGTTGTTACCCGGATTGCTGGTTGTAGAGAACTGTACCCAGTTGAGATTGAAACCACCCGCGGCAATGTGGAGACGTAATGTCTGTTCGCCGGCAGTTAATGTAGCGGTTGTGCTGACAGTGGTCCATGTCTGCCATGCGCCGGTAACAGGTACGGTAGCGGTAGACAATACAGCGCCATCTTTTCTCAGTTCGATGGTACCACCGGCAGTTTCGCTGGCGACCCTGAACTGCACATTGTAGGTGCCTGCTGTCTGTACATTGACTTTGTAATCCAGCCAGTCGCCCGCATCTGTGTAACCGACATTTGAGCCCCCGCCAGCATCTGTTGTAGCCTCGGTCTGGATACCACTCATACTGGTGAAATTCTCCGCCTGTACGGTGCCTGGGATCGGAATGGCAGGAGCGGGGCCGCCTGGCGTAACACCACCGAGCCAGAGTAATCCGTCGATGATAAATCTGTTCTGGATTTCGCTGGCGAAGGTAGAGGACTTCGGTGTGTTGTTGCTGTAGTTCATGTCGTTGTGACCGAAGTTGGCATACAGCATTTTGAAGTTGTTGTTGGTCCACATGATGGGATAGTAACCGCTTGTCCAGGACTGGTTCGGATCGGTACCGAGGGGGAAGCTCACAGGGTCCACAGACGCGAGGATCCTGATATTGCTGTTGTTCCGCAGGTCGTTGGTCCAGCTGTACCATTCGCTGACAGCGGAGGTGAAGGTGGCAGGCAGGCGCAGGGTACTGGCATGCGTACGGTCTTCGACTTTGAGTGTTGCGCTGGTAGGCCCCCAGGTGTTGTTCCGGAAGTTACCGCTACCCAGGAAGGTGTTGTGGTACCAGCTCCAGCCGGAGGCGCTGGTAGTGAAGGCGCAGACGTGGAAGCCCATCCATGCGCCACCGTTCTGCATGTACTGCTGAAAGGCGGCACGCTGTGCGGCGCCGGAAGGCAGATCATCCAGGAAGAGGACTACCTGGTACTGTGACAGAAAGGTCGCATTCAGGTTGTTCCAGTTGTTGGTTGCTTCATAGGAGAAATTGTACTGCGCGGCGATGGTGGGAAACCAGCGGTTGGCTTCCTGTACAAAGCTGATATGCGCGGCGTCCCATGTGCCATTGTAGAATGCAATGACTTTGAAGCGGGGCGTCTGAGCCTGTGAATGGAAAGCTGCGGTCAGCAGCAAAAGGAATAATGCAAATGTCTGCATTATCCGTTTGTAACGGAGAACGTGGATTGTCATGAGGGACAATTTAACAGTTATTAAGAGGGTGGTATAGGTTACCTATCGCATCCAAGATAGGCAAAAATGAGGAATACAAGTAAAAAGCCCTTTTGATAGTACTCATCTTTCGCTAATGCTCCGTTTTAAAGGGAGGATCAACGTAAGAGAACTATTATCAAAACGACCTTAGACGGTCAAAAGAGCTGATTGTTAGAAGGACAATAAAGATAAGGATCAGGACTTTACTGTGACGGCAGGGGGGATTTACATATTGTCCAAAAACAAAACAGCCGGTGTCGAATACAACACCGGCTATCAAGTATTTTATGCTTTCGAAGCTTCACAAGATTACTTAACGGAAGCAACCAGATTTTTGAAAGTTTCTGGTTCATTCATTGCCAGATCAGCTAATACCTTCCTGTTCAGGCCGATATTCTTAACTGACAATTTATGGATAAACTCAGAGTAAGTGATTCCTTCAGCGCGAACTGCTGCGTTGATACGAGCGATCCACAGCTGACGGTAATTTCTTTTCTTGAGTTTGCGACCTACGTAGCTATACGTAAGACCTTTCTCCAATACGTTTTTCGCTACTGTGTAAACATTTTTACGTTTACCGTAGAAGCCTTTGGCCTGCTTTAATATTTTCTTCCTGCGGGCCCTGGAAGCAACAGCATTTACTGAACGAGGCATATAGTGCTTTTTTGATCAGGTTTAATAATTAATTACTCAACAACACCACTTCTCATTATCTGAGAGCAAGCATTCTTTTTACCAGGTTCAGGTTAGCCGAATCCACAAGGCTGCTACCTCTCAGGTGGCGTTTTCTCTTGTTAGACTTCTTGGTCAGCAAGTGACTTTTGAAGGCATTATACCTCTTAATCTGTCCGCTCCCGGTAACCTTGAAGGTCTTCTTCGCCCGGGAATGAGTCTTTACTTTGGGCATCTTACATCAAATTTGGTCTGCAAAGGTAGGTAAATATTTGATACAACAAGCACGTGTTATAAAATATTTATTAACGTATTGTCAGTGTGGATAACTTTTGCCCACAGCGACAAACTTTTTTTCGCCCGACTAAGGTACTGAAAATCAAATTCCCCCCAGCCTCTTATTTCCAATTCTGCTTCCATTTAATGCTTTAGAATATATACACATTTTTTATATTTCCTATATTAGTTATAATTTTAATTTTAAAATAGTCTCATTTCTTAGCCATATCAAGAAAAAAAATGATCAAGCCTATGGAAACACTTTACACTTCTCAAAAAGCCATTCCGGTAAGGGATTGGAGTCATGAACGATCGGTAAGCTATTGTAAATCCGTCAGTTGGTGCGATGTTTAGTCGCCTCTCACCTGATACTTTTTTCACAAAACACCTACTGATGAAAAAGATTCTAATCCTATTATATACTATGATGTGTTGCGTTGTGGCGATGGCCCAAAACAACCCAACACCGTATATTAATGTGCCGAATGAAGTTTGTATCTCGACCGCCAGTAGTACTGCCGGTCAGGCGAAATACCTCAGTATTAACGCCTCGATACCCAACAACCTCAACAGCAATGGCTATCGGCCAACTTCTGAGAAAGCATCATGGACGATATCGGGACCATCCGGAACCGATGCGGACTATGAAATTCTGTACACGGCTAATACCGCTGCGACGACAAAAGCAACCAAGCTACAAAAAACAATGTCGCTGACCCTGCAGTTCATGCAGCCCGGTACTTACACCGTGAACATATCCATTCCCTATACGTACAATAATGGGTCAACGGTAAGAACTTATACCACCACCCGTACGATTGTAGCGCATGACTGTACTATCAATATCTGTGGATCCAACGAGGCCAACGACAAACCAGGTTTCTTTGAAGACTTTGGTACGATGGCCAACGGCGTGACCCGCAGAAAATATCCGATCGATGGCGTAGTAACCTACGACTATCAGGGTTCAGGAGATCTTGCGGATAACTATTATTCGATTTCCAACACGACCCAGCTGAAGGGAGACTGGGTGAACAACACTGACCACACCGGTAACAACCGTGGTGCGATGCTCGTTGCGAACTCCGCTTATCTCCCGAAAAGAATGTATCAGAAAACAGTAACAGGTCTCTGTCGCGGTTCTGTATACAACTTTAGTGCATGGTTGATCAACATCAACCCTATTGGCGTTTTTGAAAGTGGTTGTGTCAGCAAATATCAATATGCTGGTGTGACCTTCCAGGTGGTGAATGCCGCCAACCCAAGCCAGATCCTGGCAAACTTCCCGACCTATAACGTGTCAATGGACCTCAGTAACGCTAAATCGAGCTGGCAAAAATATGGTGGCTCATTTACGGTACCGTCCAATATTGACTCCGTTAAGGTTATTATCATGAACGACATGGATGGTGGTTGTGGTAACGATATCGCGATTGACGATATCGAATTCGCATATTGTAGCCCAAGCATCACCGCATCTATTAAAGGTAAGACAGATAACCTCGCGGAAGTAGTCTGCGAAGGCGCTCCTATTACCCTGACATCCAACTATACCCCTACTGATTACTTTACAAATCCGGCTTACCAATGGGAAATGAGTGATGACGAAGGTCTCACTTATGTAAACGTTCCATTTGGTACCAATACAGCAAAAGAACTGGTTATCGGACCTGGTGAACTGAAAGGTACCAGGAACGTTCCCACTTCCTATCGTTTCCGCGTACGTATTTATGAAGTCGGGAGTAACTCGGTCACGTGTGCCGCCCCCTCGGAATTCGTCCGGCTAACGATACTACCAATGCCTCAGCTGTACCTGACCAAGAGCAAGGTCTGCGCGGGCGCATTTGTTGAATTACAGGCTTCGGGTGGTTTCGACCGCTTTACGTGGAGAGACCTTCCGGGATATGTAGGTGATACCCGTACCATCCAGGTGTTGGGTGATACCACTATTATGGTATACGGTTATGTGGATTATGCGGACGGACATACGTGTATCGACTCAAATACCGCATTTATCAGTTCCGTAGAATCACCAATTGTAGAAGTACTCTCTACTTCACAGAATATCTGTGAAGGTTCCTCTGTTGATATCAAGATCAATGATGCTATTAATAATGGTACTAACATTATTAAATGGTATCAGGGTCCTAATGGAAGTGGTACCCTCACGCCGTTACCGGCATACGATGGTCTGACAACGCTTTCTCAGGTGCAGATAAATAATGCAGCTGAAGGCGTATTCACCGTTATTGTAAGCACGCCTGGTGATATATGTAAGGTACAATCCGCACCATTCGTTGTTAATGTAACACCAATACCCGTAGCCGAAGCTGGTCCGTCACAATACATGTGTGCGAGCACTAACTCTTCCGGTAACTTCACTATGGCAGCAACGCTGAATACTGGTGAAAGCGGTGTATGGACAATTGACTCCATCTGGGGTCCGGCTGCACCTCCTGATACAGTAGGTGTAAACCTGAAAGACTACGCAAACATCCTCCTGCCTACACTTCGTAACACAAGGGTAACGCTGAAAAAGGGTGGTACCAGCGTAAGATTCAGATGGACTGTAAAAAGCACAGTCAACAATTCCTGCGCAAGCACTGACACCGTAACCCTGTCTCTCCTGTACGATCCGTCTTACAGCGATGCAGGTCCGGATACTACACTTTGTGGTAATAATAATGTATTCACCATGCAGGCCAGCCGACCTGATCCAACGCTTACAGGATTGTATGCGGAGACAGGTACCTGGAGACTGGTAAGTGGTAACGCGACCATCGCGAACATACATCAATATAATACCACAGTTACCTCTCTGGTAAATGAGCAGGATATCGTACTGGAATGGTCGATCACCAATGCAGCGGGTTGTACGCCAAACGTAGACCAGGTTGTATTGCACAAAACAACCAAACCAGTTATCAGACTGCAACCAGTACCGGTTCTTTGTAACACAGCGACTACCTTCTCCCTGGACACCATCTCCACAAAAGGTAATCCTAATGTGTATACACTGACCACTGGTACGCCAGCTATGCCAGGCTTCACGGCTATCACCAATGATACCATCAGAGCATGGCCGATGACCTTCAACATCCCTGCAAACACACCAGCTGGTAACTATAGCTTCAACATGAGCTATAAAAACAGCTCGTCTGCGGGTTGTGACTCTACAATCACTTTCACGGTAGGTGTAGCAACGCCTCCAACTGCTCCGACTTCCGTAACTGTAGGTACACCTGGTATCTGCGTAACCGGTTCCACTACACTGACTGTTGTAGGAGGTAGCCTGGGTACTCAGCCAAACGGTACACCAAATGCAGTATGGAGATGGTACGCAGGTGGTTGCGGAACAGGTACTTCAATCGGTACCGGTGCAACTATCACTGTAAATAACATCACTGCTACCACCACTTATTATGTACGTGCTGAAAGCACTGTCGGTGGTTGTGGTAATACTACCTGCGCAAGCGGTACTGTAACTGTTTATCAACAGCCAACTACTGCAAATGCGGGTGCTGACCAGACCAAATGTAATACACCTGGCTTTACAGTGACCGGCAACACGCCGACACTGGGTACAGGCACCTGGACACTGGTTGCGGTAACTGGTACCGGTGCTACCATCACTGGTAGTGCTACCACGCCGACCACTACGATCAACGTTCCTGCTGGCGTTACTGTAAACGCGGTATGGACTATTACTAATGGTACCTGTACCAGCAGCGATTTCGCTGTTCTCAGAAATGATGTACTCCCTACCTCCAATGCTGGTACTGACCAGTCGAAGTGTAACACACCTGGCTTCAATGTAACAGCTAACACGCCTTCAGTAGGATCAGGTACATGGACACTGACACCGGTAACCGGCACAGGTGCTACCATTACCGGTAGCGCTACCACTCCGTCTACTACTATCAACGTTCCTGCCGGTGTAGTTGTAAGAGCTACATGGACAGTAACAAATGGTATCTGTACGGCTACTTCATTTGTAACACTGACCAACTACGCGCAGCCTACTGCTGTTGCTGGTTCAAATCAGTCTAAATGTAACACGCCGACCTTCACCATGGGTGCAACTGCACCAACTGTAGGTACCGGTACATGGACACTGACTCCGGTAACGGGTACTGGTGCTACCATCACTGGCAGCGCAACCAGTCCGACCACTACTATTAACGTTCCTGCTGGTGTAGTTGTAACAGCTACATGGACAGTAACAAATGGTAGCTGTACTGCGTCTTCTTCCGTAACACTGACCAACTTCGCGCCTCCGACCACGTCGAACGCAGGTCCGGATCAGGAAAAATGTAACGTTTCATCCTTCACCCTGGCTGGTAACGCACCAACCATTGGTACCGGTGCATGGAGCGTAGTTTCTTCTGCTCCTGCTGGTTTTACTTTAACTGCCGCTCAGATGAGCAACCGCAACGCTGCTATAACTATCCCTGTGGGTACTACAGTAACACTGCGCTGGACCATCACAAACGGCCTTTGTACATCTACTGATGATGTTGTGCTGATCAACAGACCGCTGCCGACAACTGCAGCTGCCGGTGCTGATCAGGCAAAATGTAACAATACTTCTTTCACACTCGCCGCTAATACGCCAACAGTAGGTACCGGTGCATGGAGCGTAGTTTCTGCTACACCTGCCGGATTCACTTTCCCTGCTGGTAGCGTAAGTAACCCAACCGCTGCTATCACTGTTCCTGTAGGTACAACAGTGACCCTGCGCTGGACCATTACTAATGGTGTGTGTACTTCTACCGACGATGTAGTATTAAGGAACGATGCACCTCCAACTACACCAAACGCTGGTCCTGATCAGTCTAAGTGTAACATCTCTGCTTTCACCCTGGCGGCTAACACCATCACGGTAGGAACAGGGGCATGGAGTGTAGTTTCTTCTACACCTGCCGGATTTACTTTCCCTGCCGGAAGCGTAAACAACCCAACCGCAGCGATCACCGTACCAGCCGGTACAACCGTGACCCTGCGCTGGACTGCTACAAACGGTACGTGCTCTGCTACAGATGATGTTGTGTTGACCAACTTCGCAACACCAACTACTTCTAACGCAGGTCCTGACCAGTCCAATTGTAACAATCCGTCCTTCACGCTGGCTGCTAACGCGCCAACCATAGGAACAGGTGCATGGAGCGTAGTTTCTTCTACACCTGCCGGATTTACTTTCCCTGCTGCCCAGGTAAATAACAGAACAGCTGCTATCAGCGTACCAGCCGGTACAACGGTGACACTGCGCTGGACAATTACCAACGGTGTTTGTTCATCTACAGATGATGTAGTGATCACAAACTTCGCAGCACCAACTGCTGCAAATGCTGGTCCTGACCAGTCTAAATGTAATACGCCTTCCTTCACGACGGCTGCTAACGCTGCTTCTGTAGGTACAGGTACATGGACACTGACTCCAGTGGTTGGTACCGGTGCTACTATCACAGGAAGCGTAAACAATCCGGTTACTACTATCAACGTTCCTGCAGGTGTAACTGTAAACGCGGTATGGACTATCACAAATGGTACATGTACAACCAGCGATATAGTTGTGCTGAGAAACGATGTACTGCCAACTGCAAATGCGGGCGCGAATCAGACGAAATGTAACACTACTACCTTCACCATGGCGGCTAACACCCCAGCGGTAGGTACAGGTACATGGACGCTGCCTACGGGTTCTGCTGCCACTATCACTGCCGGTCAGCAGAATAACCCTGCTGCGGTGATCAATGTTCCTGCCGGTTCTTCAGTAGTTGCAACATGGACCGTTGTGAACGGTACCTGTTCTGTTTCTTCTACTGTTACCCTGACCAACAACGCATTACCAACTTCGGTTGCGGGTCCGAACCAGCAGAAATGTAACACGCCTTCCTTTACTATGGCGGCTAACACGCCGGCAGTAGGTACAGGTACGTGGACACTGACTCCGGTAACGGGTACTGGTGCTACCATTACTGGCAGCGCAACCAGTCCGACCACTACCATTAACGTTCCTGTAGGTGTAGTTGTAACAGCTACATGGACAGTAACAAATGGTACATGTACAGTTTCTTCTTCTTTAACACTGACCAACTTTGCGCCTCCGACTACGTCGAACGCAGGTCCGGACCAGGAACAGTGTAACGTGTCAGCCTTCACGCTGGCTGGTAACGCACCAACCATTGGTACCGGTGCATGGAGCGTAGTTTCTTCTGCTCCAGCTGGTTTCACTTTAACTGCCGCTCAGATGACCAATCGCAACGCTGCTGTAACGATCCCTGTGGGTACTACAGTAACACTGCGCTGGACCATCACAAACGGCGTTTGTACATCAACTGATGATGTTGTCCTGACGAACAGACCACTGCCGACAACAGCAGCTGCCGGTCCTGATCAGGCACAATGTAACAATACATCTTTCACACTCGCCGCTAATACGCCAACAGTAGGAACCGGTGCATGGAGCGTAGTTTCTGCTACACCTGCCGGATTCACTTTCCCTGCCGGAAGCGTAAGTAACCCAACTGCTGCGATCACTGTTCCTGTAGGTACTACAGTGACTCTGCGCTGGACTATTACAAACGGTGTGTGTACTTCTACCGACGATGTAGTATTAAGAAATGATGCACCTCCAACCACACCAAATGCTGGCGCTGATCAGTCTAAGTGTAACACCTCTGCTTTCACCCTGGCGGCTAACACCATCACGGTAGGAACAGGTGCATGGAGTGTGGTTTCTTCTACTCCTGCAGGATTCACTTTCCCTGCCGGAAGCGTGAACAACCCAACCGCAGCGATCACCGTACCAGCCGGTACAACCGTGACCCTGCGCTGGACCGCTACAAACGGTACCTGTTCTGCAACAGATGATGTAGTGCTGACCAACTTCGCGGCACCAACTCCTGCCAATGCAGGTCCTGACCAGCAGGAATGTAACAATACGTCTACATTCACACTGGCGGCAAATGCTCCTTCTGTAGGAACTGGTGTATGGAGTGTAGTTTCTTCTACTCCTGCAGGATTTACTTTCCCTGCTGCTCAGGTGAATAACCGTACAGCAAGTATCACAATCCCTGCCGGTACATCAGTAACCCTGAGATGGACGATCACCAACGGTGTTTGTACCACTTCAGATGATGTAACACTGACCAACTTCCAGGAACCAAATCTGGCGAATGCCGGTCCTGACCAGGAAAAATGTGCTGGTGCTGACTTTGTAACTGCTGCGAATGCGCCGACAGTTACGGGTGCTACCGGTACGTGGTCTGTGGTAAGCGGTAACGCAACGATCGCAGCGGGTGAAGAAAATAACCCTGTAGCGCACATTAATGTGCCGAACGGTGAAACAGCTATCCTGCGCTGGACGCTCACAAATGGTACATGTTCAAACTTTGATGACATTGAACTGACCAACTACCTGACTCCTTCTCCGGCTAACGCGGGTGTGGATCAGCGTGAATGTAATATCTCTACGTTCTATATGGGTGCTAACGCACCGGATGTTCCTGGTGCTACCGGTACCTGGACACTGGCTGCTGGTTCTCCGGGTTCAATCAATGCAGGTGATGACAACAATCCTTCTGCGCTGATCACTGTTCCTGTGGGTACTACAGTAACCGCTATCTGGACGATCACGAACGGTACATGTCCTACTTCAGACACTGTGTTGCTGACTAACGATGTGATGCCAACTGCTGCGGATGCAGGACCTGACCAGGAACATTGTAACATCCCTGCCTTCAGAATGGCTGCTAACACAGCTTCTGTTGGTGTAGGTAAATGGAGCCTGACACCTGGTACTACTGCTTCTTTCGCAGTATCCGACAGTACTAATCCAAATGCGGTAATCACCGTTCCTGCGGGCGTAACCGTAACAGCTACATGGACCATCACGAATGGTTATTGTGTAACATCTGACGATGTTGTACTGACCAACAGAGTGATGCCAGCTGCTGCTGTTGCCGGTCCTGACCAGCAGAAATGTAATACACCTGCCTTCACAATGGCTGCTAACGTTGCCAACGTAGGTGTAGGTAAATGGAGCCTGGTTCCTGGCAACACTGCTTCTTTCGCAGTAGCTGACAGTACCAATCCAACTGCTGTATTTAATGTTCCGGTAGGCGTAACAGCACAGGCTGTGTGGATCATCACCAATGGTGTGTGTGAAACCAGAGACACTGTAGCGCTGACCAACTACGAAATGCCAACTGCCGCTGCTGCTGGTCCTGATCAGGCGCAGTGTAACACACCTGCCTTTACAATGGCTGCTAACGCTGCTTCTGTAGGTACAGGTAAATGGAGCCTTGTGCCAGTAACTGGTACCGGTGCATCCTTCGCAGTAGCTGACAGCACCAGACAGAATGCGGTAATCACCGTACCTGCCGGTGTAACAGTTGACGCGGTGTGGACTATCTCTAACGGTGTCTGCGTAACAAGAGATACTGTAAGACTGACCAACTTTGTAATGCCAACAACCGCTGCTGCCGGTCCTGACCAGGCACAGTGTAATACACCTGCCTTTACAATGGCTGCTAACGCTGCTTCTGTAGGTACAGGTAAATGGAGCCTCGTACCAGTTACTGGTACCGGTGCATCCTTCGCGGTAGCTGACAGCACCAGACAGAATGCGGTAATCAACGTACCTGCCGGTGTAACAGTTGACGCGGTATGGACTATCTCCAACGGTGTCTGCGTGACAAGAGATACAGTTAGACTGACCAACTTTGTGGCTCCTGCTGCTGCTAATGCCGGTGCAGATCAGACACATTGTAATACTCCTGCATTCACAATGGCTGCTCAGGCGCCAACTGTAGGTACAGGTAAATGGAGTCTGCCTGCTGGTTCTCTGGCTTCCTTCGCAGTAGCTGACAGCACCAATCCTAATGCTGTGATCAACGTACCTGCGGGTCTGACGGTAACAGCGACATGGACTATCACAAATGGTGTTTGTACGACTTCTGATAATGTGATCCTGACCAACTACGAAATGCCATCCAACGCGGCTGCTGGTCCTGACCAGGTTCATTGTGACGATCCGATCTTCACAATGTCAGCTAACGTACCTGCTCCTGCTACAGCGAGAGGTATCTGGACAATCGTAAGCGGTACTGCAACGATCACAGATCCGAACAATCCTTCTACTACTGTAAGAGTGGCTCCGGGTCAGACAGTAACCCTGCGCTGGACGATCTCTAACGGAACATGTACATCGACTCCTGATGACGTGGTGCTGACCAACCAGGCAATGATCCTGGGTAACACCATCACCGCTGATCAGCTGCTTTGTGCAAATGAAACTCCTGCAATGCTGCAGGGTGCTACCCTGAGCGGTGGTAACGGTACCTTCACTTATCAGTGGCAGGTAAGTACGACCAGCGCAACAGTCGGTTTCGCAAACGTAACCGTAGGTGGTACCAATGCAACATTCACTCCTCCGATGATCACCCGTAATACCTGGTACAGACGTGTGGTAATGTCCGGTGCATGTACCGGTAACATCAGCAACGCAGTAATGCTGACCCTGATGAACATTCCTCCGGTAGTGATATCCGTTCCTGGTCCGCTGACAGTGGATTGCGAACAGGGTACTGACTACACCCAGAAATTCGGTACACCGGTGTTCAGCCATGCTCCTTATGACAATGAGCCACTGAGCATCACTTACAACGACGTAACAGTAACGGTTGACGCTTGTACATTCACGGTAAGACGTACATGGACAGCTACCGACCGTTGTGGTCTGACTACTCAGGCACAGCAGACAATCACTGTGGTAGACACGAAAGCGCCTGTAATCACAGGTACAGCTCCTGCCAACATCACTGTAGATTGTGATAAAGTACCTGCAGCGGTTACCCTGCCTGCAAACGACGCTTGTAATGGCGCTATGACGATCACTCCGATCGAAGTGAGAATCGACCAGCCAGGTGCCTGTGCCAGCAACTATCAGCTGATCCGTAAATGGGTTGCAGTTGATGCTTGTGGTAACGCGAGCGACACGCTGAGACAGATCATCACTGTAAGAGACATGACGCCTCCTGTATTTGACGGTACGGCTCCGACCAATATCACCGTTGACTGTGATAAGGTTCCTGCCGGTACGCCAATGACAGCGACTGACAACTGTACGCCTGGTGTCCTCACTATCAATCCGGTAGATACCCGTAAGAACATCTCCGGTAGCAAGTGTACTGACAACTACCAGATCATCCGTACCTGGACAGCTACTGATCTTTGCGGTAACAAAACCGTACTGACGCAGACGATCACTGTTCAGGATACTATCAAGCCAAGATTCTCCATGTCAGTACCTCCGGCAGTCACTGTAGATTGCGACAAGGTACCGTCTGTTGAAACTATAACAGCTACAGACAACTGTACTTCAACCGTAGCCGTAAGAGTTACAGAGAGAAGAGATAATCTGTCTTCTTCCTGTGCAAGCAGCTACAAACTGACACGTACCTGGACAGCTACCGATAACTGTGGTAATACGAACGTAATGCAACAGGTGATCACTGTACAGGATACTACAAGGCCGGTGTTCGTTGTAGCACCTCCTGCTGATACAACAGTAAGCTGTGACGCAGTTCCTGCTCCTCCGACCAATCTGAGAGCAACCGACAATTGCAGCACTGTGAAGATCAGTTACACTCAGACACGTGAAACGATCCAGGGTGCCTGTGCAAGCAACTACCGTCTGATCCGTATCTGGACTGCGAAAGACGCATGTAACAACACCGCTATCTTCCGTCAGGTGATCACCGTAACGGATACTACAAGACCAACGATCGATCCTGCTCCGGCAAACGTAACGTTGAATTGTGGTGATGCGATCCCTGCTGCTGCGACACTGTATGCACGTGACAATTGTGATGCAACCTTCCCTAAGAAGGCTATCATGATCCAGGATCCGTTTACAGTAGACCTGTGTGCTGGTTATACCATCACAAGAAGATGGACTATCACTGACGCTTGTGGTAACACAGCTACTGAACGTGTACAGACAATCACGGTGAATCCTTGTCCGAAACCGGCCCTGGTTTCATCCCTGCCTGCTAACTGTTCAGATAATACCAAATTTGCAATCCTGCTGGAGAATAAGGTAAGCAAACCTAAATTCACCCTCACGAGCGTAGTTCCGGCTACTGCGGTTAACACTCCGCTGACACAGAGCAGCAACGTGTTTGACCTGAATGGCGCCACTCAGGCTACCTTCATCGTAACTGACGGTGTAACTGGTTGCGTATCTGATCCTATCACGTACGATCTGCAATATGTAACTAAACCAACGGTTGAACTGGGTAACGATGTAACTATCTGTCAGGGTAGTACAACAACCCTCGATGCCGGTATCGCAAACGACGCTTACACCATCCGCTGGTCAACTGGTGCTACTACCAGAACCATCGATGTAAGCACGGCTGGTACTTATTATGCGACTGTCACCAACGGTATCTGTTCTGCAACAGACTCTGTGAAAGTGATCGTAAATCTGCCGCCGCCGATCAATATCCGTGACACTGCTATCTGTCAGGGCGAATCAGTAACACTGAACGCTTATGTAGAAGGTGGCAGCTATGTATGGTCAACTGGTGAAACCACCGCTTCTATCACTGTAAATACAACAGGTACTTATGGTGTGGATGTGACTGTAAATGGTTGTTCTAATCACGGTGAAGCAGTTGTTCTCGTAGGTACACCGCCAAATATCGTTCTGACCGACGATACTGAACTGTGTCCGAATGAAACAGTCATGCTGAACGTAGAACCTGATGGAGGTTCTGTACTCTGGAATACTGGTGAAAACACCAATTCGATCGTAGTATCAAGACCAGGTGACTACACAGTGACTGTAACCCGCGATGGTTGCGTGGTAACTGATAAAGTGACCGTCACTTTAAGACCTGACCTGGGTATTGACCTCGGACCAGACAGAGAGTTCTGTAACGGTGGACGTGTAGTGATCGACGCTACTCACCCTGATGCGATCTCTTACCTCTGGAATGACGGTGATACGAATCCGGTGAAAGAAATCACTGGCGCTGGTAAATACATCGTGTCTGTAATGGACAGATTCTGTTCAAGAATTACCATGGATAGTGTGAATGTAACTGTGGCAGGTATTCCTGACTTCGATCTGGGCAGAGACACTATGCTGTGTATCGGTGAAGATCTGACACTGAGAGTAAACGCTGGTGCAGGTAACACTATACGTTGGCAGGATGGTTCAACCGCTGCTACTTATAAAGTGACAACTCCTGGCACTTACACAGTGACAATCTCCAATGATTGTGGATCTATGTCTGACCAGATTGTGGTTCGCTATCAGCCTTGTGAAGCTAAACCAGAATTCCCGACAGGCTTTACGCCAAACGGTGACGGACACAACGACATCTTCAGACCTGTCGTTCGCGGTCCGATGTATGACTACGACTTACGTATCTACAACCGTTGGGGTGAACTGATCTTCTTAAGTAAAGATCAGAAGACCGGATGGGATGGCCGATACAAAGGCGCCCTGGTTGAAAACGGAACTTATGTCTGGATGCTGAGCTATAAGAAATCGCTCGGTGGCAACACAAATGTTGTGAAAGGCGAAGTGACCGCTATCAGATAAGAAGTGTAAAGTACAATAGGCAAAGGCGTCCCGGTTATTCCGGGGCGCCTTTCTTTTTACAGGTGGCCGTCGTGTAAGGTGATTGTGATTGCTGAGAGGTAGTAGATGGCTGCTATGAGAGGAGGCTTGTTAGCAGGAACAGCGGGGACGGTATGGATATTATATAATGTGATATGGCTGGTTTCCTTTAGAGGTATTATTGGAAATAACCCTGATAAGGCATAGGACTACAGGGGAGTTCACTCTATTTGACAGAAGTGCAGAAGCATCACTGAAAACAGGCTCCATATTGTAAGGTGATGAAACAGTTACATTTGGGCAGGAGTGGAGGGCCTGCAGGATGTTGCAGAAATTCTTACAAATACGGTATTGCGGCAACTTATAGCTACAAGTTGTTATAATTATTGAAGAAAGAGGTGTGTTTTATAGAACAAATACTTTGTAAGCGGGATTGAAATTAAGCGCTCCGATCTTGTTTTTTGGGAAAATGCCGACAAAGGCGGAACCACTGCCGCTCATGGATGCATATATGGCGCCTGCGGTATATAGATTTTCTTTAATAGTTGCCAGTTCGGGATGTGCACTGAGGACGGCTGCTTCAAAATCATTTGAGATAGTGTCTTTCCAGGTTTCAAGCGGTTGCATGATACTTTCCTGTAAGGAGCGGGCAGGGGCCTGGGGGGTAATTCTTCCAAATGCCCAGCCGGTATTAATATGTACTGCAGGGTATACCAGTACAAAGCTCCGGTTGGAGAGGTCCAGGTCAATGGGCTGCATGATTTCGCCTCTGCCTGTGGCATAGACTGCTTTATTTTCAATAAAGAAGGGGCAGTCACTTCCCAGCACGGCGGCATAGTTGATCAGCTGTTCTTTTGACAGGTCCAGCTGAAACCGGTTATTCAGTAATTGGAGCATGAAGGCTGCGTCGGCAGAGCCGCCGCCAAGGCCAGCGCCAATGGGAATATTTTTATGCAGGTGGATATTTACTTCGGGGAGTTCGGGGAAATCCTGTTTCAGGAGGCGCCAGGCTTTCAGGCAGAGGTTGTCTGTCTGGTCACCCGGAACATCGATACCGGAGGTTGTAAAGGACAATTTTCCCGGACTGAGGACTTCGAGTGCATCGGTCAATGGAAGGGGATAGAAAACGGTTTCCAGTTCGTGAAAGCCGTCTGGTCTTTTGCTGACTACGTGCAGACCGAGGTTTATTTTGCAGTTTGGGAAGACGATCATGGTATAAAAAACCATAAACCATAGCTGTTATACTATGGTTTATGGATCATTTATTGATAATAATTTTTTTTAATATGATTATCAGTGGCTCTTGCGACTATTGATCTCGTCACGGATAGCGATTGCACGGATATAATCTTCCTGTTCCAGTACTTCCTGCAGGAGCTGTGTCAGTTCGTCCAGGTTGAGTACTTTGAGGTCGTCCTCTGCACCTTTCTCGTGTTCAGAGATGGTAGGCGTAACGGGCTTCACACCACTTTTCTTTCCGGCAGGGTCATCCAGGAGGATACCGGCGCTGTTCAGGATGTTTTCGTAGGTGAAGATCGGGCAGCCAAAGCGGACAGCCAGTGCCAAGGCGTCTGACGTACGGGAATCGATCTCTATCGTTTCGTCGTTACTGTAGCAGATCAATTTAGAATAAAAAATTCCTTCCTGCAGGTTGCTGATCACTACTTCATGAAGCTCAATATTAAAAGCATTCATAAAGTTTTTCATCAGATCGTGTGTCAATGGGCGGCTGGGTTGCATTTTTTCTAACGCCACAGCTATCGCCTGCGCTTCAAACCCGCCTATTACAATAGGCAGACGGCGCAAACCGTTCACCTCTCCCAAAACGACGGCGTAAGAATGTGTCTGCGTAATGCTGTGCGATAAAGCAACTATTTCCAGTTCTATTTTTCTCATATCTGTCCTGCGTTGTCGCTGAATATTTTATAAGACCGTGAAGTTAGAAAAAATATTCCTTATCTAAAAAACAGATAATAAGTTAGTTCGCAGGGGCGACTGACCTATTTTATCTGCTTAATGGCCGCTGTTAATTTTGGCACTACTTCGAAGGCGTCTCCGACGATACCGTAGTCGGCTGCTTTGAAGAAAGGGGCCTCCGGATCTTTATTGATCACCACGATGACCTTGCTGCCATTTACGCCGGCCAGGTGCTGGATGGCGCCTGAGATACCGATAGCTATATATAAATTAGGGCGGACAGTCAGGCCTGTCTGACCTACGTGTTCATGATGGGGGCGCCAGCCTGTATCTGCTACAGGGCGGGAGCAGGCGGTTGCTGCTCCGAGCGTTTTGGCCAGATCTTCCACAATTCCCCAGTTTTCGGGTCCTTTGAGGCCTCTGCCACCGCTTACTACGATTTCTGCTTCTGTCAGCGGTACTTCTCCGCTTACCGTTTCTACACTGCTCACTTTCACCCGGAAGTCTGCGTCATTGATAGCAGGTGAGAACGCTGTTACTGCTGCCTTTGCGTCGGTTTGTCCGAGGGCAAAGGTATTGGGCATTATAGCGATCACTTTTTTCGGGGAAGTGATATTTACATTGGCAAATGCTTTGCCGGAAAATACGCTCTTTTTTACCACGAAACCGTTGCTGGTATCGGGGAGGGAAACGGCTCCGGATACAAATCCGGCTTTCAGGCGGGCTGCCACGCGGGGAGCTACTGCCTTACCGTCAAAATTGTGTGGGAATATAACAACCTGTGCTGCTTCCTGATCGGCAGCCGCCGCGATTATTTTGGTGAATACGGTGCCTTCGACCTCATTCAGTCTGGCATCTGCAACATGCAGTACTTTGGTGGCGCCGTAGTTACCCAGGGCTTCCAGTTCGGCACTATCTGCTGCGCCCAATACCAGGGCAGTTGCGCTTACGCCTAATTGCTGCGCCACTTTTGCGCCGTACTGTACTGCTTCGAATGCTACTTTTTTGATTTTGCCGTGGGCCTGATCTGCGAATATTAAAACTGACATGTTTGACGTAGAATTTAATGAAAAAATGGGGGGCTTATCTCTGCAAAAATGATCAGATCACTTTTGCTTCTTCATGCAGCAATTTTACCAGTTCTTCTACATTGTCTGCACTGATAAGCTTTACTCCTGCTTTTGCCGGGGGGAGTTCAAAACTGGTTACGGAGGTCAGGGTGTCAGCTGCAGCTGGTTCTACTACCGCCAATGGTTTGGTACGGGCAGCCATGATACCGCGCATACCAGGAATACGTTGTTCCGCCATTCCTTTCTGACAGGACACGACAACAGGGAGTGTCACTTTTACGATTTCTTCTCCGCCTTCTATTTCACGGTGGATGGTTGCTTCGGTACCATTCAGTTCAAATTTTGCAGCGATAGACACATAGGGAAGATCCAGCAGTTCGGCTACCATGCCGCCTATAGCTGCACCATTGTAATCGATGGTTTCTTTTCCTGTGAAAATCAGGTCATACCCCTGTTTACGGGCATGGTCTGCTATTTGTGAAGCAATGTAAAAACTATCCTGACTATCAGTATTAATACGGAAAGCTTCGTCTCCTCCCAATGCCAGTGCTTTACGGATAACTGGCTCCGTATCTGCGCCGCCTGCGGTGACAAGATGAACGGTTGCGCCCAGCGTTTCTTTCAGTTCAAGCGCACGAACGAGGGCATACCATTCATCGTAGGGGTTGATGATGAATTGTACACCGGCTTCATTGAATTTCGTGTTGTTGTCTGTGAAAGCTATTTTTGCAGTCGTGTCCGGAGTTTTACTGATACAAACTAAAATCTTCATGGCCTAAACTGTTTTATTTTTTAAAGCGGTATGAGCAAATATATTTAAATAATGGATAGAATAGCCAGGATAAAGGAATTTCTTAAAAGCAGTCCGAATGACAGCTTTCTGAAGCATGCGCTTGCACTTGAGTACATCAAACTGGGTGATGATACGGGTGCAAGACAACTGTTTGAAGAGCTGCTGGCATATGAGCCAGGCTATGTTGGTTCTTATTATCACCTGGGACGTCTGCTGGAAAGAGCAGGACTTCCGAAGGAGGCCATCGTCGTATACGAAAAGGGTATGGAGACGGCGAAAGCGGCCAATGACAGGCATGCGTATAATGAGTTACAGGCAGCATTGGACGATCTGATTTAATTTAACTACCAGCAAATGGATTTACTGACAGGGTTTAAAATATTTATAGAAAAGGAGCAACTGTTCACGCCGGATCAGTCTTTACTGCTTGCTGTCAGCGGAGGCGTTGACTCCGTTGTAATGGCCCATCTGTTCAGGGCGGCAGGCTTTCGCTTTGCCATTGCTCACTGTAACTTTCAGCTGAGAGGCGGGGAGTCCGTACGGGATGAATCCTTTGCCGCGGACCTTGCAAAGCAGCTGGAGGTGGATTTTCACCAGGTACGATTCGACACGGAAGCTTATACTGAAAGCAAACGTATATCCATCCAGGTGGCAGCCCGGGAGCTGCGTTACGAATGGCTGGAACAGATCCGCGGACAGGGTGGCTATAGCTATATCGTTACAGCGCATCATATGCAGGACAGTGTGGAGACCTTGCTGATGAATCTCAGCAAGGGTACCGGTATTGCCGGCCTGCATGGTATTCTGCCCAAACAGGGAAAATTGTTACGGCCACTGTTATTCGCAGAAAAAGAAAACCTGCTCGCGTATGCAGCGGAACATCATATTCAATATGTGGAAGACAGTTCCAATCTTACTATCAAATATACACGCAATTTCTTCCGTCATAAGGTGATCCCCGTCATGCAGGAAGCTAATCCTGGTACGGTGACTAATATTGCGTCCAGCATAGCGCGTTTCAGAGAGGCGGAACTGCTTTATAACGAAGCTTTGCAGCGGCATATCAAAAGACTTGTTACACAGAAGGGCAATACCTGGATGATACCTGTGTTGAAGCTGCAGAAGACGGTACCGCTGCAGACCGTGGCCTGGGAGATATTCCGGGAATATGGTTGTACTGCAGGGCAGTTGCCACAGGTACTGGAACTATTAAACAGCGGTCCGGGAAAGATGGTAGAAACGGGTAGTCATCGTATCATCCGGGACCGTCAGTGGTTGCTTGTTACGCCACTGGCAGAGGAACAGGCAGCAACTATTGTGATAGAAAAGGAGAGAGGAGTTATCAGTACGGCAAATGGGGTACTCAGAATAAAGACGACGGAGCGGTCGGTGCATACGCCTATTCCTGCGGCGGCTACTATTGCCTGTCTGGATAAAACGGCGTTGCAGTATCCGTTGTTGCTGCGCAGATGGAAGCAGGGGGATTATTTCTATCCGCTGGGGATGCGAAAAAAGAAGAAACTGAGTCGTTTTTTTATAGATCAGAAGTTGTCTGTTGTACAGAAGGAAAATATCTGGGTGCTTGAATCGGCGAAGCGAATTGTGTGGATCGTTGGGTTAAGAATAGATGACAGATTCAAAATCACACCACAAACAAAAGAATTAGTAACGATAGAGTGGGAGGTTTGTTAAACCTCCCTTTTTATTTAAAATTATTTATGAGACTGTTGAACTCAGGAAAAGAGTGCTTATTCAGGCAGAAGTCATAAAAATGCTGCGCTGACAACAGGTACTCTTCATAGGTAAAAGGTTTCACCATATAAGACAGCGCCCCCAGTTGCTTACATTCATGCATCTCTATCACGTTCAGTGAAGAGGAGAAGATGATGACGGGGATGTCTTTATAGGCGTCGCGGCTTTTTAGTTCGCGTAAGGTTTGGGTACCACTCAGGCGTGGCATATTCAGATCAAGCACCACTAATGAAGGCAATACGCCCGCATTGCGGTGAGTTTCGGAAAGATACTCCAGCACTTTTTCTCCATCTTCCACCAGGAGGGGTACTTCCGGCAGATTTATCGCGTTAAAGGCATCCTGCATGATGAAGCGGTCCTCAACATCATCATCCGCCAGTAATATCTTTACAGTATTATCCATAACTGATAAATTCTTCTTTAAAATGAAAAACCAAATATTCCTGCCAGGTTATGCAACCGAGGGCAGTGTCAATATAAATTTCGCACCATTTCCCGGCTGACTGCTGGCCGTAATGGTGCCATTATGTAAGTCGGCTATCTTCTTACACATGGCGAGTCCTATGCCTGTACCTGCGTATTTTTCCCGCGAGTGCAGGCGTTGAAATAAGCTGAACATTTTATCCAGGTATTTCTCTTCGAAGCCGACACCGTTGTCTTCAAAGATGAGTTGTACAACGTTACCAATTGTTTCTGCATATACTTTCACAGACGGTGCACGTTGATCATCTGAAAACTTAACAGCATTGGAGATAAGGTTCTGAAATAACTGCCGCATCTGCATCGGATAGACGGATATGACAGGCAACTGGCTCACTTCTATCTGTGCATGTTTTGCTTTGATAGCCAGATCCAGATCGTTCATTGCTTCTGTTGCCAGTATATTCAGATCTGTTTTTACCAGATGCAGGTTTTCGCGGTAGATACGTGAGAAATTCAGCAGGTCATGGATCAGCTGTGTCATCCGTTGATTTGCGCTCATCATGTTGCCCAGGTAAAGTTTACCACGTTCATCGATCAGCTCTGCATAATGTTTATTCAGATAGTCGCTGTAGTAAGCGATCTTTCTCAATGGCTCCTGCAGGTCGTGAGAAGCGGCATACGCAAACTGTTCCAGCTCCTGGTTACTACGATTCAGTTCACCTACTTTTTCTTCCAGCAGCAGCTTCATTTCTTTCAGTTCCTTGTTGTCCCGCATTGTTTGTTCCATGACCTTTTGTGCATGGATATCTACCATAGATCCGGTCCAGTATAAAACTTCTCCGATTTCATCTGTTACTGGCGTAACAGAGATGAGGTGCCAGATAAATTCTCCGGTACTATCGTTTTTCAACTCGAGTTCCCTTTTAAAAGGTGTTTTTTCGGCGACGTGTTGCCACCAAAATTCCCAGGCAAAGGCGAATTCTTCTTCCCGTATTACCGGTTTCCACTTGTTCTCATTCAGCTCATGCGCTTCGAAGCCGGTGAAAGCTTTGAGCCAGCTGTTAGCATAGAGCAGTTCGCCTTCTTCGTTTATTGAGAAGATGATCAATGGCAATGCATTTGTCACTTCTCTGTATTGGGTCTCACTGTTTGTCAGTTTTTCTGCGAGTTCCTGCAGTAATCTGTTCTTACGCTTAATCTCATCATACGGTGAGATCGGCTGTTCGACGCTGAAAGATGAGATCCATTGTTCAATGCGGCTACTGATGATCTTATGTGCACCGGGAATTTTAAATCCGAGTGTAATCTCTATTCCTTTATCCGTTTGTTCCAGTGAAAACCGGTCGACCAGTTTTTTGGCGTAGACCATACTTTCATGGATCTTTTCGGTAAGATTGATATTATGGTCAAGTACTCTGGCCATCAGGAATTTCTCCGGATCTTTGATATCCGCCCGGATACCGAGTATAAGGACAGCATTATATCCATACTCGATAACATGTCGTGCCACTTCTGACGCGGCGGTAGCAAAGGTCGTCTGCGAAGCCAGTGAAAGCCCTGCCAGTTCACCCAGTTTCATTGTACGCTTGTGCACCAGCACCAGGTCCATATCAGTTTCGAGCGTTATCCGGGTTATTTCCTGCATTGCCGTTATTTTACTTTAACAATTACTACTGACATATCATCTGTCTTACGTGCGTTGTCCTTGTAGATGGCAGCGGCGAGTATGGACATATCGTATCTGAATATGCCGGGGTAGCGCGTCATTTCCCACCTTGTTTTGATACCATCAGAGCACATAATAAGTATCTGTTCCTTGCCGGGAGCGTGTTCTACTTCCTGTTCATTGATAGTACGGGGCAGATTATGACCGATGATACCATTATACGGGAGATAGGTTTTGGATTCAGCCGCAGTCCACATACGCATGTGTATGTTTCCAACACCACAGAGCCGCCAGTTTCTCAGTCTGTGATTATAAACGGCCATACTACCTACCAGTCCGCGAGTACGTTTCACATCCTCATTAACTTGTCTCATTACTTCGCTTAAATCGCTCAGCATACAATACCTGAAGGAACCGATGGCAGCCGTAACAGCTTTATGAGCTTCCGGTCCGTGACCGAGTCCATCACCGAGGAACAATCGTATGCCAGTTTTGTCTGCATTGATGAAATAACCGTCCCCGCATGCCCTTTCTCCTGGTTTTGGGAGCAGTAATGTTCTGAGCTCGGGGCCAGGTTTGGGAGGGTACTGTTCGGGCGGTTTTATATAGAATCTTGCCAGCAGTACAGTTCCCCAGCCTTTTACCGAATAAACCTGTGAGAAGTCTGAAAGTCTTTTGATAGCGCCCAAACCCTGGCCAAGTGTATTAACAGTGGAGATGCCGTCCTGCATCATTCTCGCAAGGTCATTGATGCCCGGGCCGGCATCGATCCCAATAATTTCAATGGCAGGCTGTGGCTGGTCTGTCAGCATGACAAGCACTTCGCCACCTCCTGCATGTTTGATAATGTTGGAACCGATTTCGGCTACGACGATATCGACCTCCGCCACTTTTTTCTCATTCAGTCCACATTGTATAGAAAGACGGTGCACTTCACGCTTCAGATTGGCCAGATAACTTCTGTCCTCAATATTAAAGCTGATATGCCGTCCAGTTATCCATTCTTCCATTTAATAATTGTAATGGTAGTTCCTTTACCCACCGTACTTTTAATATCAAAATCGCTCACGAGGCGTTTAGCACCCGGCAGTCCGAGTCCCAGACTTTTGCCGGTGGAAAACCCATCTTTCATGGCTTGCTCTATATTGGGAATACCGGGACCGTTATCTGAGAAAGTGACGCGGACACCGTTCTGACGTTGTGGACCGTTGACTATTTCGATAAGGACAGTACCTCCTCCGGCGTACCGGAGCATATTTCTGGAAAGTTCGCTGGCTGCTGTGATCAGTTTAGTCTGATTGACAAGGCCCATGCCTATTTTAACGGCAAATTCCTTCAGTCTGTTTCTGAAAACCACCATATCCAACTCTTTCAGTATGCGCATGTTGTCGCTGGATAGTACTATCATTCCTCAGATTCTTCTTCTCCGGTGATCTGCAGTTTTTGTTGTAATAATTCCATGCCCTTCTCTACGTTCAGTGCTGTCTGGACTCCTTTTAGCGGAAGGCCCAGTTCTACCAGCGTAATAGCCACGGCGGGCTGCATACCAACAATTACAGTATCTGCATCCAGAACTTTACTCATGCCTGCGATGTTTCCGAGTATTCTACCCATAAAGGAGTCTACAATGGAAACAGCAGATATATCTATTAACACTCCTCTGGCGCCGGTCTTGCTGACAGCCTGTACGAGATCAGCTTCGAGATTCAGCGCAAGGCGGTCATACAGATCGACCTGTATGGCAACCATCAGGAAATGCCCAATTTTAAGGATAGGTATTTTATCCATCAACAAATAACTTTTACTTTGCTACTACTTTTTTCACTTCCAGTTGCAAGAGCGCATACGCATGCCTGAGGGCACTTGCGAGCGAAGCTTTGGTCACTATACCAGACAGGTCGATACCGAGGTGAACGACTGTCTGCGCTATTTCAGGACGGATACCACTGATAATACATTCAGCTCCCATGAGGCGGGTGGCGCTGACGGTCTTGATAAGGTGCTGAGCTACCAGGGAGTCAACAGCAGGAACACCGGAGATGTCGAGGATCGCGATGCTGCTGGATGTATCTACAATTTCCTGGAGCAGGTTTTCCATTACCACCTGGGTACGGGAACTGTCGAGGGTGCCAATGATAGGCATTGCAACGATACCATCCCACACGCGGATAACAGGGGTGGAGATTTCGGTTATCTCGTCGGTCTGACGTAGAATCACTTCCTCTCTTCCTTTAATAAATGTTTCAAAGGTAATGATGCCCAGGCTGTCAATAAGTTTGCTGACTTTCAAACTTTCATCCAGGAGCTGGACAGGATCATTTTTGATTTCCTGTGCCAGGATAGACAATAATGCATCTTTCAGGCTGAAAACAAACATACCAGTTTCCCTTGGAGAATAACCCTGTTTGGCTCGTGAGATCGAAATGCCCTCCAGTACTTCATGCACCGCTTCCAACGAAGAAGCCTGTAGATCTTCCAGATTGTTGCCACTTAAAGTCTGTAGTAATACGTCTACAAGTTCTTCAGACTGCACTGTCAGTTCATCGTTCGACATAAGGTCCTCCCGTAGAGAAAAATCCACTAATTGGTTCTTCATCCACAATTCGAGAATCTGTTTTTTCCTTTTCTGTAAAATTTTAGCTGTGTCTAGCTTCATATGTGTGGCTTGTTTAGCTTTGATGGCGCATATTGTCCAGCATACACCAAGCAAAAAGCAAACCGGAAAAGGAAGAAGCCGCTATTAGAAGTGGTGTGTCAGTTGGTAGAGGAACAGTTGTCCGATCCTTGGTTCAAAGATCAAAGGGAACAGAATTCCGAATACAGCGCCCCAGAGGTGAGCGTCGTGATTAATACCAGTACCTTCCTGGCGGGACATATAAATCGTATAGCCGAGATAAACAACACCATAAACGATAGAGGGCATAGGGATCACAAATACGTATATGGTTGCCCATGGATTGAAGAGAATAGCTGCAAATACTACAGCGGAGACAGCGCCGGAAGCACCCAAGGTCCGGTAATCCGGATTGTCTTTATGTTTAAGGTAAGTAGGAATATCGGAAAGTACCAGAGCCAATACGTAGAATAATAAATAGTAGATCTTACTATGAAAAATCTGTTCAAACATACGTTCAATAAAGCTACCAAAGAAATAGAGCGTAAACATATTGAAGCCGAGATGCATGAAATTCTCATGTATGAGACCCGAAGTGATAAAGCGGTAGAACTGTTTTTTTTCTTTGACCAGGTATGGCCACATAATAAGGTCGTCCTTACGTCTTTCATTTTCGAAAGAGGTAAATGAGATAATACAGGTGATGACAATAATTGATATGCTAAGTGTCAATTCCATTCGAAACGGGTAATTTAATTGATGAGAATGTAATTATACTGAATTTTTACTGATGATGATATTTCTCCCGGTTAATGACTGTATAAGCCCGGTAGAGTTGTTCGGTCATGATCAGTCTCACCAGCTGGTGGGGGAAGGTGAGGGGGGACAGGGACAATTTGAGCTGTGCTCTTTCCAGGACGGCAGTATCCAGTCCGAAAGCCCCGCCGATCAGGAATATCACCTGTCGTGTAGCGGCATTGGCCCGTTGTTGAATGAAGTCTGCCAGTTGCATGGTCGTCTGCATTTTCCCGTATTCATCTAATGCTACGAGGTAATCCTGCGGTTGCAGCATATCCAGTATCATTTTACCTTCCTGTTTTTTCAGTTCGGGCACGGAGAGGCTGGCCGCCTGTTTCACAGTAGGGATCAGCTTTAGTTCAAAGTCGACATAGTGTTGCAGCCGCTTTTGAAAGATGGCGATACCGTCCTTTATATATGGGTCATTCTCTTTTCCTATGCTCCAGAGTTGTATTTTCACTGTACAAATATTTGATCATCTAACCGTCCTGAAAGACGGGTGGTAAATGTACGTAACCTGTATGTTATGAATCAAACAAAAAAAATATTTCAAATATTTGGTGGATATGAAAATATTCTTACCTTTGCAATCCCAACAACGGGAATGGCTTCGTAGCTCAACTGAATAGAGCATCTGACTACGGATCAGAAGGTTTCTGGTTTGAATCCAGACGAGGTCACAGAGAGGGGAACTACTTAAGTAGTTCCCCTTTTTTCTTTTTACCAATTCCTTCCTGTAATTTATTTCAGATACGTGTAACCATGCATCACCGCAGTTACTAATAAGAAAGTGCCACATACCTGCCTAAATACTGTTGTTTTTCAGCTTCCTCTATCAGAAAATGAGCGACATCTTCCCTGGAAATCTTTCCAACCTTCATTCCTTTTTTAAGTTCAGGTAATGCCTTGTACGATCCTGTCAAAGCACCGTTAGTAAGCATTCCGGGTCTGACGATCTCCCATTTGACCTTGCTGGATGCAAAAATTTCTTCCATCAGCGTTTTATTGATGTACTGATCTTTTAAGAAAAGCGTAATAATAGCTTTCATAAAGAAGCTAAGGTGATTTTTACTTTCTCCTGCACCAAACCCGGTAATGGTGATCACTGGTGCGGAAAGATTCAATTCATTTGTTAGTTGAACAACAGTCCGTGCAATATCTGAGAATAAATGGGTCGCTTTTTTATTTTTAGTACCGACTGTTATCAACACAGCATCGGCATCTACCATGGCTTTTTTTACATCTGCTGCAACGGTGGCACTACCTTTTATGATGGTCAGCAATGGATGATCCGGCATTGCTGTAAAGTTGGTTGATAGTGCGATCACTGTATGTCCTTTTTGTAAAGCCTGCATGACTGTCACTAAGCCGATCCCGGCACCGGCACCTATAATTGCAATCTTCATTTCTTTCTTATATTAAGTTAAAGACGTTAAATACAACGCTGCGATTTCTTTTCCGGCAACCAGGAGGTTGTCAGTTCCCCAAATCCAGGGCTGTCCGTCTGAGGTCAGCACCTCTGCTCCGGCTTCCTGCGCAATAAGGATTCCTGCCAGCCAGTTATGCGTATCCAGATCTTCCTGCAGGAATAAGTCAATCCTGCCTGCGCCTACGTAAGCTAACTGTAAGGCATGAGGACCGTAGTTTCTGACCACGCCAAAGTTTTTGATAAGGTGCGCTACAGAACCAGCTATTTTCTGTTCGAAGTTGGCTGTTTTTTTAGCCTGGTGGCCGTATTCAAAAACCGCCACCATGACATCGGTATCTGCTTTTAGTCCGGCTTTGATCCGTGATCCGTTTAGATAGGCGCCTTCCGTTTGTTTGGCGGAAAAAACTTCGTCGGCAACCGGATCGTACACCACAGCAAAGTATGGCTGTCCATTGCGTATAAGTACCAGGTTGATGGTCCAGCCTGGCAAATGCTGGATATATTGTACTGCGCCATCCATGGTATCACAAAGCCAGTATTGCCCGTAATCCGCAGGTTGTAGTTGGGCGTCCGGATCAAATTCATCGTCGGCTACCCAGGGAATATCGGGGTAATGCTGATTTATAAGTGGTTTTAAGAAGTTGAAACAGGTTGTTTCAATCTCTTCGAGCTGTACAAGAAAGGCTTCTTTGGTTGTGGGGATCTCTTTCTTTTTATAACTATCGAGAAACTGTTTGCCAATTTGTTTGACGGCATCTATAATCAGTGTTGTATTGATTTCGTTTTGCATCACCTTGATTTTAGTAATTATTGTGTTGCAAAACTATCGTCCGTTTACTGCGTAGAATAGGCCAAAAGCGGGAAATGATAGTCTTAATCGCGGAATTGCTTTCGGAACGCTAAACAGGTAGTTTGAGTGACTTTTTTGAATAGCTTTCCAAAGTAGACGCCATCATCATAACCGAGTTTAAAGGCGATTTCCCGAACTTCCAGATCGGTAAAGTACAGCAGCCGTTTAGCTTCTAATATATTGTGCTGTTGAATATGCGTCGACGTGGAAAGTCCTGTTGTCGCCCTCAGGATATCATTCAGATGTGAGGTACTAACAGATAGTGCTGATGCGTATTGTCCGGGTTTTTTCCAATCTTTATAATGTTTTTTTAGCAGCTGGAGGAAGTCCTGTTCGATGATATGTCCTCTGGTTTCTTTTGTATCCGGTACTTCCTTATTCTCAGACGTTGATATCAGCAGGCAGAAGAGTGAGTTGATCAGGAATAATATTGATTTGTGGGTAAACACATCAGGGGAATGACTTTGCAGATCAAACGCCAGTTCCATAATCGTTTGAATCCGGGTTAGCAGATCATGTGAATCTTTTAGCAATAAAGGACGGGATAATCCCGTCAGCAGATAGTGTTGTAATTCGGGTTCCAGTATGAACTCTTCTATAGCCAGTACCCACCCGCTTTGATCACTGACTTCAATGAGTTGATGCACCTGGCCGGAGGCGATCTTTAAAACAAATGGGCCTTTCAGCATAACGTCTTCGAAATCTATCCTGAAATGGTAATTGCCCTTGAAGGCAAACATCAGGCTATAATGATCATCCCGGTGTATATCGGTGATGTTATGTCCGGCTGTAATGCCTTCGTGCATGGGGGCAATCAGGACACCTGTAGCTGTATCCGCGGCGAGCTTGAATTGCCTGATATGTTCCTGTTGTTCTTTCAAAGTAAATAATCAGCGTTGATATGACCTGCTGGTCAATATATTTGAAGCACTTTATTGATATCGTGCAAGTTAAAATTAACACGATATCAATAAAGTGCTTCAAATATATTAACAAGTCCTGTTATTCCCCTTTTTATTCCGACTTTAAGGCAGGGTGTAGGAATAGCGTTGTCCAAACGTTTGGCAGGACGGTGCTTTTAATTGCATAATCTTCTGCACTCCAGTTCACCTTTGCAGCTTCTTCGCTTTCTAAAATCGAGGTATACACGATATCGTCGCTTTGGTTGCCATATTTATCTGACATTGGCATATATGCACAGACTGATACCGATTTGATCGGCAGGTTGCTTTTGTATAATTTGAGGTATAAATCGCTCATCTTACTTTTGATGCCGCTCCGTATCATATTCGTCGTAAGATTGTCATTGGCATTAAAATTTATGGTAACAGCTGCAGCCTGGTTTTCCATTGCTACATTGATATCCCGTAAGTATGGTTTGTCATTATTGTTCTCGCCTTTTAGTTCTTCCCTGATGACTGTCTTAATCTTTTCTTCTGGTGATTGTTCGGCCTCCTGGGGCTTAGCTGGCGCAGCTGTCTCGGTCACTGCTGGTTTATCCGTGTTTTTCGCGGCATCTTCGAGTTTCGCCTTTGCCTTCTCTTCCGCTGTTAAGGGCTTAACTACAATGGCAAATAGAATAAAGGAAGCGAGCATTATTCCGGCAAATGTGAGCGAGACTGTTTTCCTGGAGGTCTTTGCTTTAAAGAGCCCCTTAAATGCAGATGGTTTAATCAATCCAATGATAAGGCAGATAAATGCCGTCAGGCATAGCAATACTGAAAATTTTTCCATAGTGGATAAGTTTTGGTGTTAGGTGTCAGTTAATGAATTAAGATTAAGTTTAATGTTTTTGAAGATACTGTTACACCCCATTTTCGTTATTGGGATAAACGTTACCCTTCACGGTAATACTTTTTTTCCATAGTATAACCGGAAGCGTGGCTTATTGTTTACGGATGTTTCAGTTGGATTGCTGGTTTGATTCGATTTTTTTGATTAGTGGTCTTCCATTTTCGCGGTATATCCCCATCTTCCTCCATGTCTCAAAATGTATAATTAATGTCCTTTGAGACAACTGATCCCATACCTAATTTTGCATCATGGACGTTAGTAAAGACAAAGGAAACGCAGCAGGGCAGCGGAAACTGATAGTGATCGTGGCGATGACCAGGCATATGCTGCTCGATTTTACCGGGCCTTCGGATGTATTTACCAATGCTGACAGATTTTTACAGGTTATGGGCGCCAATAATGGGTATGAGGTAAAGGTAGTAGCGCCCACCTATGATAAGAAAGTGACCACTTCCGCCGGTATTGAGGTCAATTGTCAATACTGTGCCATGGATATACAGACGCCGATCGACACCCTGATCATTGCGGGGGATGATTATTGTCAGCTGGCCCTTGATGAGTTCGGACCATTTTATGAGTGGTTATCGGGTATCAATGAACAAAACACCCGTCGTATCGGGTCGGTGTGTGCCGGTACGTTTGCGTTGGCAAAGGCTGGTCTGCTGAATGGGCGTAAGGCGACTACACACTGGGAGGTTACGGAGAAATTAAAAGCGCAGTATCCGTCAATAGATGTTCATGGGAATGCGTTCTTTATCCAGGATGGCTATGTGTATACCTCTGCGGGGGTGTCTTCGGGAATAGATCTCTCACTGGCACTGGTGGAAGAGGATTATGGGAAGGAGATCGCTGTAAGGGTGGCACGACAGCTGGTATTTTATCTGAGGAGGCCGGGTGTGCAGGCGCAATTTGGTAATCTGCTGCCTGTTTATGACAATACCAATATCGGACAAAAGCTGAAGGTCTGGCTGAATGAGCGGCTTCATGAGCCGGTTGATCTCAATAAGATCGCTGAGAACTTCAATATGAGCGTCCGGAATCTGACGCGGGTGTTACAAAAGCATACGGGTATGCCTCCGGCGAAATTTATTGAGAAGCTCCGTGTAGAGAAAGCACGTGTGTATCTTGAGGATACAGATATGCTGCTGGAGAGGATCGTTGAGCAATGTGGGTTTGGTAACCTGGTGACCATGCGACGCATATTTCTGCGACAACTTGCGATTACACCTTCAGATTATCGCCGTGCTTTTCGCACTTCACTGAAAGATGCCGATGACCATGAGGCGTTGCAACTTGAATACTCAGCTTAAGCTATAATTTATCGGCGGCAAGCATCGCTTGTTATTGATGCGCACGGATACCTGTGCGTGCAGGATTCCCTTAGCCTTTTAGATTGTTTCTAAAATAAAATCTCAATACATGTATTTCGTTTTCTTAATACTGCATTCGCTACTCCGGTGGCTGATGTTAGGAAGTCTTTGCTATGCCATTTACACTGCCTGGCGCGGCGTCACTCAAAGGAGGCTTTTTACTGAAAAAGTGAATGCTATCCGCCACTGGACAACAACCATTTCCCATATTCAGCTTGTGATCGGCATGACGATTTATGTTCTAAGTCCGCTGGTAAATATGAAGGTCACCGGTATCCAGGTGGCATCCTTTCCTGAGTATACTTTTTTCAAATACGTGCATATAGCGCTTATGATCCTTGCGATTGTTCTGATCACTATCGGATCGGCAAAGGCAAAAAGAGTAACAGGTGATCAGGAGAAGTATAAGCTACTATTAAAATGGTTTCTGATGGCATTAGGCGTCCTGTTAATTGCTATCCCGTGGCCGTTCTCTCCACTTGCGCAGCGACCCTGGCTGAGATTTTTTCACATTTAAACAGCCGTTATGGAATCTTTATTTAAAACATCATTGGGCCGTCTCCGGCTTGTTAGTTATATGGAGGGCATATCCTTACTGGTATTAGCCGGTATTGCTGTTCCGCTGAAATATTGGGCTGGTAATCCGTTGCTGGTCCGCGTCATCGGACCGGTACATGGTATATTGTTTCTCTTGTTTATTGTGCTGACCCTAAGTGCCGGGGTGGAGCGACAATGGAGCTTCACAAAAACAACTTTTAAGATTTTAATCTCCTGTATCATTCCTTTTGCAACATTTTACGTTGACAAACACATCCTAAAAAAAGAAGCGGAGGCAGCGTCAAAAGATAAATAAATGAAACAACATTGGTTAAAGCGAATCATGCTGACGGTAGCGGTGTTAATAGTCAGCATATATTATGCAGCGGCGCAGACAAAGGGAAAGGCTTTTTTTGCGATGAATTCCACAGCCGGTTTATGGACATGCTGTTTATTACTTCTCGCGGTAATACTGCAATTAGCATTGTATATGAAGTACCGGTTGCAACATGTGATCAGGTTACGGCAGGTAAGACGCCGGCAGGCGCAGGATGAAAGTATTACTGTGCACATCCCACAATTGAACAGGCATCAACTTGAAACATTGCTGAAGGTTAAACAACAGACCAAAATAAAAGTGCTGGTATTAATCGGGCTGGGGTGCAGTTTGTCTGCAGGTGCGCAGGATCTCAAGCCCACTAAATTAATGAATCAGACAGGCATTCTGATCACTATCATCCTGATATTGATACCGGTGCTGGTGGGTATCGCCCTGATGATCTTCAAACTGAGAAGAGTGATTGGTCATTATCGCCGTAAGGTGCATCAGGAGGAGTCTGGTCAACTGGCATCTTATCTGGATGAGATGAATGATACAGAGACATTGCATGCATTGTCGCAACGTAAAATAGCACTCGATTATTCATTGAATGATGATGAACTGGCAGGAACGCAGGCGGCGGATGATAATAAAGGTTTGCTAAGTGATATCAGCAATGCGCCTGACATCAATTTTATCACGCGCAAAAAAGTTGCCGTGGCACGTCCGCCTATTGATCCTGCGCTGGCGAAGCTGGTGCTTTGGTTCCTGGGTACTGCGACTTTCTGGCTTTTGTTTGGTACAACAGTAGGGGAGTATGTCGGTATAAAATTCATCAGTCCTGACGTAGACCATTTAAGTTGGTTGAGTTTTGGCAGATTACGGCCGGTGCATACCAATGCTGTTTTCTGGGGTTGGGCATCACTGGCCATGCTGGGGCTGGGTTATTATATTGTTCCCAGGGTCAGCAATATGCCTATTGCCAGTCTGAAAAAAGGATGGTATACCCTTGTACTTGTCAACGCTGCCGTTGTATCGGGTACTATTACGCTGATGGCTGGTATTAATAATGCGGGAGGAGAGTACAGGGAATATGTCTGGCCGGTGATGGCATTGTTTGCAGCCGGGTTGTGTATTACACTCAGGAACTTTCTTCAGACTATTGCCAGCAGGAAATCCAAAGAGATCTATATATCTAACTGGTATATTGTTTCAGCAGTCATATTTGCTATTGTCATTGTATTGGTAGCGTACTTGCCTTTCTGGCAGGATGGTCTCGGAGAGACGATCGTACAGGGGTATTATATGCATCAGGGAGTGGGGATGTGGTTTATGCTCTTTGTATTGGGTGTTACTTATTACTTCCTGCCACAGCAACTTAACCGGCCTATCTATTCCTATAGCCTGGGTATACTGGCTTTCTGGTCGCAGATCTTTTTCTATACCGTAATTGGTACGCACCACTTCGTATTCAGTTCTATTCCCTGGTGGTTGCAGACAGTCGCAATCGTTGGCAGCGTGGGTATGCTGATTCCGGTAACATCAGGAAGTACCAACTTTTTTATGACTTTCCGTAACGGTTGGCATAAGCTGGCCGGCAGTTATACGCTTCCTTTCTTCCTGGTGGGCCTGGTGTTTTACTTTACCGGCTCTATGCAGGGTACTGCTGAGGCATTCCGTTACACGAATCTGATCTGGCATTTTACGGACTTTACGGTAGCGCATTCGCATATTACGATGTATGGTATCATCACGTTTTTGTTATGGGCCGCTATTTATACGGTTGTACCGCGGTTAACAGGCAAAGAACCGCCGCAGATCACTGTCGGCATTCATTTCTGGTTAGCGCTGATCGGGTTGTTATTCTATACCGTCCCATTGATGTATGGCGCTACCTACAGGGGGATCATGTGGCAATCGGGTAAACCATTTATAGATAGTGTGGTATTTATGGCGCCGTACTGGTTATGGCGTGCAATAGGCGGCAGCCTGATGTGGACAGCCCACATCGTATTTGCCTACAACATGTATAAGATGTTGCTGGCAACTACAATCCCTGATATCAAAGAAGCTGCTTTGAAAAAATTAAGTGAGCAGTATTTAAAGGGCTCCATTTCATCTCCGAATCAATAAACGCTATGGAACTGTTCGATAATCATAAGACATTATACAGCACTGCATTGGGATTGTTTTTAGTACTCACGCTGGGAGTGGCCATATTACCTGCTATTTCCAATGAAAAGAATAATGCGCCGTTACCAGAAGCACCGGTGCTTAGCGAAGACGCAGTAAAAGGAAAGGCTTTGTTTGTTGCCAACGGATGTGTGGCATGTCATACGCAGCAGGTACGTAATGTAGAAATGGACAAGATATGGGGTGACCGGCCAGGTATTGCTGCTGACTATGCTGACAATCATCGTACAGACCTTCTACATAATACCGCTACGTTGATGGGAACTGAACGTACCGGACCTGATCTTACGAATGTGGGGAATCGTCAGCCTTCGCGGGACTGGCATCTTGTACACCTTTTTAATCCGAGGACGGTTGTTGAGCAGTCGATCATGCCAGCTTACACCTGGTTGTTCGAGATAAAGGATTCAGTGCAGGAAGGGGATGTGGTCGTCAATGTGCCAGAAGCCTTTCTTGCGTCAACACATCAGAAAGTAGTGGCTTCCAGGGAGGCCCTGCAACTGGTCGCCTATCTGCAATCATTAAAACAGGTGAAGCTGCCGGGAGAAAAGAGTCCGCTGTTTCTCTATAAACGTGAGCAACCTGCGGCTGCCGGTGATGGGGCTTCTCCTGTACTCAATGGTGCGGAATTATATGCCAATAATTGTCAGAGTTGCCATCAGCCTAATGGTGAAGGACTGAAAGGCGCTTTCCCTCCTTTAAAAGGGAGTAAAATCGTTTTAAATGATGATCCGGAGTTAATGGTGGATATCATTATGAATGGTTATACCGGCAGGATGCAGGAAGGCTTTGGAGAAATGCCGGCTGTTGGTACACTGAATAAATTGACTCCCGGTGAAGTGGCGGCTATCATGAACCATGAAAGAAGTTCGTGGGGAAATAACAGCCGCAAAGTGACCGAAGAACAGGTGAAAGTGATCATGGAAAAGGTAAAAAAACAATAACACGCATATGAAAAGAACTTATCTCTTTATACTGTTGCTGTTCTCCACTTACGCAGCAATGGCATGTCCGGCATGTGAAAAGCAGCAGCCGAAATTATTACGGGGTATCACCCATGGTACAGGACCTGACAGTCAGTGGGACTATGTGATCATTGCAGTGACGGTGGCGTTTGTATTACTAACCTTGTTTTACTCTGTGAAATGGCTGATCCGTCCGGATGAGTCTATGGAAAATCATATTAAAACAAGTATCATAAATCATTGATCCTATGAAAGATCATAGTACTGTCGTCATCTTCATCGATGATGATCAAACACCGGCAGCACAGTTACAGACGCCTGTTCAGTTTAAACTGGACACCAATAAACTGCCAGACGGCATGCATACGCTGAAAATTGTGAGTAAAGATCCTGCTGGTAAGGAAGGCATAAGGCTGATACCTTTTGAAGTACGGAACGGTCCGGCGGTGGCTGTTGAGGGGATTAAAGAGAATGCTGTTGTTGATGGTATAGTACCGCTGATGATAAATGCTTATGGAAAAGGGGATCAGCAATCTTTTATTATAACGGGAAGTGAAACGCCGCAAAGCATCCCTTTCTGGATATATGTGCTGATCATCAGCTTTAGTGGCTGGGCCATCTATTATCTGATCACTTCTGTTTCAATAAAGCTTGTGTAAAGAACGACAGGATAGTTATGTGAATTATAGTTAAAACATGGTCTAAGCTTGATTAGATACATTGAATGACTCAGCCCGAAACCGGGCAGGTTCTCCTGCCTGGTGCTATTTTATATACATCCGGCTACATGGGTCGAAGAGTATTGCATATTCTCTGAAGAACGTAGATAGGTCAGCGGTGTATATAGTTTTATTTGAGGTTTTAGAAATAGCGTATGTTAAAGAAAGTCTTTTTTTCGACGAGGACGATGGGTTTGTTGCTGATCGTATCTGCTTTTGCAATGGCATGGGCAACCTTCATTGAGAACGATTATGGTACACCAACTGCAAAGGAACTCGTATATAATTCCTGGTGGTTTGAGTTGGTGATGTTCTTGCTGGTGAGTAACTTTTTGGGCAATATTGTACGATATAAACTGTATAGAATAACGAAGTGGCCGTTGCTTGTTTTTCATATTGCCTTTTTATTCCTATTCCTGGGTGGAGCGATTACCCGTTATCTGAGTTTTGAGGGAACAATGCATATCCGGGAGGGTGAGCTGGAGAATAAGGTCATCTCCGAAGCGACCTTTTTCAAGGTGCAGATATCCAGGGGAAATCAGATAAAGGAATATCCACTGGCAAAGGCCGCGTTCCTGCCTGCTAATATCCCAGGCTTCTTTAAGTTGTTCCGGCGTCCTTTTGAAGCGGCGTATGACTTTTACGGGGAAGCAATTACGATGCGTATGCTGCATTTTATTCCGAGAGCGCAGGACTCTGTAATGCCGGTTAACGATGCATCAATGATTTTGCACCTCGTTACGATAGAAGACGGTATCCGCAGAAATATTTATATACCAGCCGGTGAGACCCGGTCTTTACAGGGAGTGGAAGTTGGATTTGGAAGGTCTGTGCCTGACGGTGTAGCTATAAGTATGGACAGCGGACGTTTATACATTCATTCTGCACTGGCCGCACGTTATCGTGTGATGGCGACAGGGCAGACTGATTCCGTCAGAATGGTTGAAGGCAGAGACACGTTTCAGTTACGCGCGCTATATAACTTTAGTACGGGCTTATTGATGGTTGTGCCAGAAATGCCGCGGGAAGGCAGAATTGTATATTATGAAGGAGATCTGAAAAAGAATGCGTCAGATCCTGATCTGACAGTGATGGAGATTGCCAGCAGGGAAGGGCGTGATACCGTTTCATTTTATGGCGGCAGGGGATATACAGGTTTTCAGGCAAGCCTTATGTTGCAGGATATGAAGATTGATATAGGATATGGATCCCGGTATTATTATACGCCATTCTTTATTCATCTGGACAAATTTGTACTTGGAAAGTACCCTGGGAGTAATGCGCCTTCTTCCTTTTCGTCGCAGGTCACGGTCAATGATGCTGGTAGTCTGATACCTTATAATATCTACATGAATCATACGCTGGATCATGGCGGCTTCCGTTTCTTTCAAAGCAGTTATGATACTGATGAGAAAGGGACGATATTATCCGTGAATCACGATGTTACGGGTACGAGCCTGACCTATATTGGTTATGTAATGTTATTTGCGGGTATGTTCTTTACCCTGTTCTGGCGAGGGACGAGGTTTCATCTTTTAGGGCAACAGTTGCGGACTACTTTAAAGAAAGTATTGATCGTATTGGGTATTGGTCTGTTATGCGGAAGCTCTGGTTATGCACAGCAGGTACCGGAGCATGTACCGGATAAGGCGCATGCTACTTCTTTTGGAGATCTACCGGTTCAGAATATTGAGGGCAGGATAGAGCCGGCGAATACCCTGGCGCTGGAGATCCTCAGGAAGCTTTACCGTCATGACAGTTATTATACATTTGATGCCAATCAATTTTTACTGGCAGTGACGACTAATCCTGCTGAATGGTTAAATGTGCCGCTGATAAAGGTAAGTGACAGGGGCGGAAAGGCACTGTTGAGTCACACAAAGGCAAATGTGGAAGGCCTGACAACTATTATGCATCTGTTGACGATTGATACTGCAGGTGATGCACATTTTTTACTGGAACAGGAGTATAACAGTGCATTCGCCAGAAGGGCTGCTGATCAGGATAATTACGATAAGGAAGTCATTGAGTTGAACGATAAGATGCAGGTGGTGCAGATGTTATTAAACGGGATGTATCTGCGAGTATTGCCTGTTCGCGGAGATAGTAATAATACCTGGACATCTGTTAGTCTGATGCAAGTGCCGCAGAACAGGGATGAAGAATTAGTCATGCGCTATTTCCAGGCGGTTCAGCATGCGCGGAGAGATGGTAACTGGGAGAAGGCTGACCAGGCGTTACAAACGCTCAAGGCTTTACAACGTTCTGCGGGTGCTGAGGTAATGCCTTCACAGGCAAAACTGAACTGGGAGGTCAGATTTAACTCATGGAATCTGTTTTTTAAACTGATGTTACTGTATGCTATAGCTGGAAGCGTGCTGTTGTTCGCTTCGTTTGCTGCCATGTTTAAGCGCAATAAGGTGTTGCAATATCTGATCCGGATGCTGATAGCACTATTAGTGCTGGCAGCCTTACTGCAAACAGCTGGTCTTATTGTCAGATGGTATATTTCGGGTCATGCACCCTGGAGCAATGGCTATGAAGCTGTCATGTTTATCAGTCTTATCGGTCTTGTGTCGGGATTGCTTTTATATCGTAATGGTAACTCCTATATTCCTGCTGCGGGCGCATTGATTGCTGTTATTTTAATGGGTTTTGCCCATGGCGGCGCTCAGATGAATCCACAGATCACGCCGCTGGTACCCGTTCTGAAATCTTACTGGCTGATGATCCATGTGGCTATCATTACTGCCAGTTATGGTTTTCTGGGACTCAGCGCATTACTGGGTATGTTTGTATTACTGCTGCATGTAATCAATAATCCTGCAAGGCGATCCTTTATGGAAAAGTCATTACGGGAGCTTACTGTTGTCAATGAGCTGTCAATGATCATCGGCATATTTATGCTTACCTGTGGCACCTTTTTAGGGGGGATGTGGGCTAACGAAAGCTGGGGGCGTTACTGGAGTTGGGATCCCAAGGAAACCTGGGCCTTCATATCCGTTATAGTATATGCATTTGTGCTGCATGTGAGACTTATACCGGGTATGCAAAGTAAATTCCTGTTCAATTTTCTGTCGGTAGTATCATTCTCCACCGTGATCATGACCTACTTTGGTGTAAACTACTATCTGTCAGGTTTGCATTCCTATGCCAAAGGTGATCCGATGCCTATACCTGCCTGGATCTATATATCGTTGGCGACTGTATCGCTTGTATCGCTGGCGGCTTTGTTCAGGTATAAGCGTTTAAATAATATCCTGGGGAGGATGCAGCAAGATAAGTCCGCTTAAAACGCTAAATCAATATTTACAATTAAAAATAAACAGCATGAGAAAACTTTTCATCATGGCATTGTGCCTTGCTGGTACGGCATCATTTGCACAAAACCGAAATGGTAAGACGTCTGCACAACAGCTTGCGGCGCCAAATAAGAATCCGAACGAGATTGCCGATTATAAGGCGATTACGGCAGTCATAGACGGATATGTAGAAGGGCTGCGTCTGGGAGATGTAGCGAAATTGAAAAAGGCCTTTCACAAGGATGCGATCATGTATGGATTCATGGGAGTGGGTACTTTGGAAGGAAGTGTCGATAACCTGTATGACTTCGCTGCGAAACATGGTCCGGCTGCTGGCATTACATCGTACATCAGTATCATGCATAAGACTGCTAACACCGCTATGGTACTTGTTGAACTGGAAGGCGTATCGCCTACAGAAAATTCCACCGACTATCTCTCTTTGATGTATAAAGATGGTGAGTGGAAGATTATTTCGAAAGTCTTTCATCTCTGGGTAAAGTAGTTTACAGGGGGATAATTACCAAGGTAGTTATCCCCTTTTTATCTAGTTGTATTTGTTGAAGAATGGAAGTGCCCGGAGCATGTTTCGAAGTGATAAAATTGCTAATTTCATAAAAAGCAATCAAATGGGAAAAGTGATCTTTTCAATCAATATGACATTGGATGGCTGTGTTGACCATACCAAAGGAAACAGTAATGAAGAAGTACATGACTATTTTACGGAGCTACTGAAGGGGATGGACCTGCTTTTTTATGGTCGTAAAACTTATGAATTAATGGTGCCCTTCTGGCCGGATATTGCAAAAAGTCAGTCGGGGGGAACAAGATCGATGAATGATTTTGCACAGACTTTTGATGCTATTGACAGGGTTGTTGTCTCACGATCATTGACACACGTTGACGATCCCAAAACGAGGATCGTTCGGGCGAATCCTGGAGATGAAATACGTAAGCTGAAGCAGGAGTCAGACAAACGGATTGCGCTGGGTGGTGTGGATCTGCCTTCCCAGCTGATCGCACAGGATCTCGTTGATGAGTATTATTTCGTGATTCATCCGGTCATTGCCGGAGAAGGGAGAAGATTGCTTGATCTTACCCATCTGCAAGCGCAATTGCAGTTAAATCTTGTTTCGTCCACAAACCTTGGATCAGGAACTGTTGCACTTCATTTTACAAGATAACTTATAGCACAATTTAGTCAGCGCTGCTGGAGGCGTCCTTGATAGGACCATGGTTGCTAACTGTATGCACGAAAGCATTGTTTCATTCCTTTGGTTGTGATTAATCCTGGAATGGACTGTCCGCGTAGGTTGTTACAGGAAATCCGGAAGAACGGGCTTCAAAGAGGTCATTGACTGGTTGTCCGGAGAGTTCAGGTATTAATTGCGCTGTTGGTCCGAAACCTACAGTAGTTGTTCCTTCTGCTATCAATTTTGGAAAGACGGCGCTGCAGAATGTTTCAGTTGTTGTACCATGTGCGCTGGCCGGATCTGTTAGCGTTGTCCGGACGGCTGGTGGAATTAATTCAACTACGTTGCAGGAGGTACCTTTGAGCGAGTGACGCAGGCTCATCGTATAGCTATGTAATGCGGCTTTACAGGCACTATAGACCGGGGCAAAGATCTGTGGGATATATGCTCCTCCAGAAGTAACGTTGATTATCAGGCTGGGATTTCCATGTGCCAGCAGGAGAGGGATCAACAGGTGATTGAGGTGCACAGGTCCTGAAAGAAGAATATCGATCTCCTGCTGCCGCGTATGCCAGTCGGCGGTTTCCTGTGCCAACGCAATTCTTCGCTGAATACCGGCATTGTTAATTACTATATTGATACCGGGCATTGTTGTTTTTATATGAGCGGCCAGCATTTCTCTTTGTGCGGGGTCGCCTATGTCGTTGACGAAGGTTTTGAGTCCGGGAAGCGCTGTTGCAGCCTTTTCAAGTTTTTGTGCGTTACGACCAGTGATAAGCACTTCGCTACCTGCCTTCCTGAATAGTGTTGCAAGGCCATAACCAATTCCCTCACTACCGCCTGTAATAAGTACCCGAGTTTTTGTCAGCTCCATAAAAAGTCAATTTCAGATGATGATTCTTTATTGTTATGACAAAGCTATTGCAGGAAACCGGGGCAAAATGGTCTTGATTTCAGTATTTATTTGTCAGTATTTAGTTTCAACTGTTTTCTGTATTGCTGAGGCGTACACCCGGCGAGCCGTTTAAACCATTTCGTAAACTGTGAGGGCTCGAATGTTAATAGCAGGGCTGTATCACGGACCGGAAGTGAAGAATCTGACAATAACTTTTTTGCTACCTCCAATATTTTTACCTGATATATTCCACAGGGAGAAGTGCCGGTTATTGTTTTTATGGTGTTACTCAGATGTGTCGGATGAATAAACATTAAACGGGCAAAATCTTCAATTTCAAACATCTCTTCGGCCAGTCCGTTGACAAGGTCATTTAAGTGGCGATCTATCAAAAGACAGTACTGTTCTTTGATCTGTTCGGGTCTTTTGGGAATATCTGTGTTTGATTGAATCATAGATAAAGCCTCGTTTAGTGGTACTTATAACATGATGTAAAGTACAGCATCCGGACTTTTTATACTAAAATGTCACATTATTGTGACATTATTCCTATTTTTGCGTCATGGATACGCGGCAAAAGATAATTGATGCAACCATTACTGTCTTAAATGAAGACTTTTCTGCTCCGCTGGACAGGATTGCAGAAAAGACCGGTTTAAGCCGCCGGACCTTACACCGGTACTTTACAGACCGGGGCGATCTGATAGACGCCTGTCGGGAAGATATGATGCAAACCTGGCAAACAGCCATGTTACAGGCTTGTGATAGTACCCAGGATCCATTGATACAACTGGAGAGGATGCTGTATGCCGGTATAGACTGTGGTGTGCGATATGTCTTCCTGCATAAGTTATTAAGTCATCCGGATGAAGACAAAGCAGGCTATTCCCGGCAAAACCCTTCTTATGAAACTACCCGGGATAACTGGTTTCAGCTGATCCCTGCATTACAGCGTCGGCAGCTGATCAGTGAACATGTCAATGCAACCTGGATAAGGCTTCTGTTTATCCAGATGATTTCAGTCACGGTGCAGGCGTACCAGTCGGGAGATATTGCACAAAATGATATTAAAAAACTAGCGTGGTATTCCTTCCGCAGAAGTATTGGTATGGAGTAGCACCTGCATATCACCAATAATATATTAACACAAATGATCGCTTCTTTTTTACTGATAGGACAGTCGAATATGGCTGGACGTGGATATAGTCATGAGGTTCCTTCTATTATCAATGAGGGTATAAAAGTACTCCGGAATGGGCGATGGCAGCTAATGGCAGAGCCTATCCATAACGACCGCTCCAGTGCCGGAATAGGTTTGGCAGGGAGTTTTGGCGCTGCATGGCGGATGGATCATCCTGATGCGGAGATTGGTTTTATCCCTTGTGCAGATGGCGGTACCAGTCTGGATGACTGGGCGGTTGGTGGTCCGCTGTTTGACCATGCCCTTGCACAGGCCAGGCTGTCACAACGTAGCAGCACCTTAACGGGTATACTATGGCACCAGGGAGAAAGTGATTGTTTTCCTGAAAAGGCAGCAGAATATGAACGTAAGCTACAGGTGCTGATGGATACTTTGCGACAGGAGTTACATGCAGGGGATGTTCCGCTTATTATTGGTGGCCTGGGAGATTTTCTGACCAGTGGTATTTATGGAAAGTATTTTGGTGCTTATCCGCTTATTAATGAGGCTTTGTTACATTATGCACAGACACAGGCGCATTGTTATTTTGCCACTGCTGAAGGGTTAACAGGTAATCCGGACGGGCTGCATTTTAATGCTGCATCTTTACGTATACTGGGTGTGAGGTACTATCAGGCGTTTCGCATGCGACAGTCTGTTACAAAACCTTGGGCAGAAGAGCATCAGTTGCTGGCGGATATTTATAACAGGGCACATACGCAGAAAGAGCGACTCTTTCAGCTGGAGCATCGCTTTGCGACCGGGAAGATAGGTGTGGAGGAGTTTCAAAGTGAATTGGGGAATATGCAATGATGTTCAACCGTGCGAGATTGTCACACATTTATGAGATATTTTTATACAAAAAAGTAAAACTCTTTTTGGAAGTTTGATTTTTTTTCGCACATTTGCAATCCCGAAACGGGAATGGCTTCGTAGCTCAACTGAATAGAGCATCTGACTACGGATCAGAAGGTTTCTGGTTTGAATCCAGACGAGGTCACAGAAAAGAGGGTAATTACCAACAGGTGGTTATCCTCTTTGTTATTTAGCCCATCATGGTTGCTGATAAAGATAGTGCCGCCGATCCCCGGCGCGAGGAACAGAAAAACAGTAAATCAAAATAGATAAGCTATGTTATTTGTCGACCCTGACGGGTCGTTGATCGACAAAGCGTGTAAAATATCGGCGGATGCATATATTTGACTGTAATATTCCAGGTAATGAAGGCTACATATCTCCGGCATTTACTTTTTTGGATTGTCAACATTGCATTGATCACTCTGATATTTGGTGCTCAGCTGCATGGACATTACCTGATTGCGCTGCCAGCAGTGCTTATGGTGGTTCCGGTGCATGCGTTTTATTTCTATGGATTGTCCTACTATATTATTCCCCGATATTTTTTCCGACAGCAGTTTGTCCGCTTATTTATTGCCTGTGTGGTCTGTACGGTCCTTGCGACCTTGTTGTTCCGCGCTGCGGATATTCTTTTCGTAGATCCATTTTTTCTTTCTGTCAGTAATGATCCGGCGAATGATTTCAAATGGCCTGTTGTGCAGGGGGCGTTTGTAGAAAAGCTTTTTCAGCCTGCGGACATTGCGTCTGCGTTTATTGGCAGTAATTCAGTCGTCTGGATAGGGGTTTCGATCAAGTTCATCAAAATGTGGTATGAGAAGCGGGAGACTGCCACCCAGGCGGAGTTAAATTTTCTTAAAAGTCAGATACACCCGCATTTTCTGTTTAATACGCTAAATAATCTTTACGCGTTGTCGTTAGCTCAATCTGCACAAACACCTGCGGTGATATTGGGTTTATCAAGTATCCTTCGTTATATGCTATATGAATGTAATACGGCATTTGTTTCATTGAGAAAAGATATTGAAATACTGAACAGTTATATTGCATTGGAGAAGATCAGGTATGAATCCCGGCTGGAGCTTAATGTTAATATGCACCTGGACGAAGGTGTACAGCAAATTGCGCCATTATTGCTACTGCCACTGGTAGAAAATGCGTTTAAGCATGGGGTGAGTGAGACGGAGGAGTATCCCTGGATTAATATTGAACTGAAAACAAAAGGAGATAAGCTTACTTTTAATGTGTCGAACAGTAAGCCTGAAACAACCCCGGAGAAATCTGCTATACATTATTCAAAAATCGGACTGGCCAATGTGCGTAAACGGCTTGAACTGTTATATCCCGGACGCCATACACTGCAGGCGTACGATGAAGAAGACTGTTTTATTTCAATACTGGAAATTGAATTAACTGACTAGTGCATAAGCGACCATGATGAAGATCAAAACACTTATCATCGATGATGAACCACATGCGATAGCGATTATTCAGCAATATGCTGCTGAGTTCACAGAACTGGAGGTGATCGCCTGTTGCCATTCGGCCTTACAGGCTTTTCGCGTTATGCAGTCGGAGCCGGTAGACCTGGTTTTTCTGGATGTTAAAATGCCCGGTATCAATGGGATTGATTTTATTAAAAGTCTGCCTAGTCCGCCGAAGGTTATTTTCACAACGGCTTACCAGGAATTTGCAATTGATGGTTTTGATTTGAATGCAGTCGATTATTTACTAAAGCCTATTCCGTTTGAACGTTTCTTTAAGGCAATAGGGAAGGTTGTCAACGTATTTAAAGGACCGGTATTGGAGGAGCGTAGTGTTACAGAAGCGTCTCCGGTTGATCCATCACCTCATTATCTCTACCTGCGTATCGATCGTAGGGTAGTAAAGATTGATACGAACGATATTATCTGGATTGAAAGCTTTAAGGATTATGTGAAGGTGGTATTGAAAGACCAGGTACTGTCTGCAAAGCAAAAGATCAGCGTAATTGAAAAGTTGCTTCCTATAGACGGTTTTATGAGAATTCACCGGTCCTTTATAGTGCCGGTCAGTAAAATTGAAAGTTATAATGCCAGTTATGTAAAGGTGATGGGTAAAGAATTTCCTATCGGCCGGCATTATAAAGCGGATTGCCAGCAGCGCCTCAGATTATAATTTCTATCTCTTCTTTGTTAAATAATTTAATGTTGTTAGGCTATTTAAATGTGTTGTTTATCGATACAAACTGTTGTCTATCGACACAGTTTGCGTTTACCGATTTAGGTTGCGAAGTTTGCTGCCGACTTAACAGTTGATAACAATCATCAACTTGTATTGAACCCCAAACCGGATAAATTAAATCGTATGAACGACACAAACTCCATTGAGCCTGTAACGGCTGCCACTGTATATCGTGCATATAATGGCGGATATTTTAAAACCCTGGTTTCTCCTGAACAGACGGACGGAAGCTTTGCTTTGCTGGAAATGGTGTTGCCGCAGGGCGCTGAACCGCCTTCTCATCTGCATGAGCATGAAGATGAGACATTTTACATACTGGATGGTACCGTCAACTTTCGTATTGGCAATAAGATGCACACCGCGGGACCAGGAGAAGCTATTTTTGCGCCCCGCATGATTGCACACGAATTCACGATCACCAGTAGCCAATTGCATTTTATTACACTGCTTACCCCCGGAAGCTTCTGGGGTTATTTCATGGAATTTAGCACTGCTTCTGCCACTGTGCCTGTTGTAAAAGCTCCCGCCGAAGTTCCCCCTGCCGATTTTCTCATGCATTTGATCAACCGTCTCAATAACCAATACGGCGTAAAGTTGGTCTGAAGCGTCTGCTATACCGATCACCACATCACAGCATTTTTTGAAGGCCTTTTCATTCACGAACCCCAAAGCAAGTTGAATAGCCTCTCCTATATAAATAGGGGAGGCTTTTTTGTTTGATAAGATGAAGTTGTTAAAGTAGTATCGATTTGATACTGCTTTTTTGTAACTTTGCAATATTGATTTAATGTTTTATTCTACTATAAAGAATGATGAGATATGAAAGCGACTACCATGAGATCGGACTGTCCTATTAGTTGTACGCTGGACGTGTTGGGAGATAAGTGGAGTCTGCTGATCATGCGGGATCTGTTATTCTTTGAGATCAACTCTTTTGGTGAGTTTCTGCTGTCGGATGAAAAAATAGCAAGGACTATTCTTGCTGACAGACTGGAGGACCTGGTTGAAAATGGTTTTATTGTCAAGGAAGTATCACCGGTTAATAAGTCGAAGTTTTTGTATTATCCAACGCAAAAGGGTGTCGATCTGGTGCCGTTGTTATTGCAATTGGCTGACTGGAGTGAAAAGTATCAAACAGCAGTTGTCAATCCCAAGATGGAGGTAGCAGCGTTTAAGAACAGCAAAGGCAAGGCGATGCAACAGCTCAGAATGAGGATCAGGAATTAGGTAAGATAATCTGTATATAAGAATATTGGCATAATTACAATAAGATGGAAGCGCATAAACAACTTGTATATAAGGATATGTCATCGCCCGTCGGTGCAATCAGGATGATCGCCAGTGAGACCGGTCTTGCGGCGATATTATGGGAAGGAGAGGATTACAAAAGAACAAAGCTATCTTCTCCAGTGAAAGATGACAATGCACCGATATTGTTGCAGGCTGAGGAGCAGTTAAAGGAATATTTTGCAAAGCAGCGAATCGTCTTTGACGTACCGCTTGATTTTAAGGGAACGCCCTTTCAGGTCAGGGTTTGGGAAGCACTGCTGCAAATACCGTATGGCGTAACAAAAACATATGGAGAACTTGCCCGCCTGCTCGGAGATATAAAGACCGTTCGCGCGGTTGGCGGTGCTTTAAATAAGAATCCGATATCTATCATCGTTCCCTGCCACAGGGTGGTAGGAGCATCCGGGAAGCTGGTAGGCTTTGCAGGTGGACTGGAAAATAAATCTATCCTGCTTGACCTTGAAAATGCTCACAAAATGCCCACTCTTTTCTGATCTATATGACACAAATGAAAAAGACAAATACTGCACTTCCCCATAATATACCGACCACTTTCAATGCTGAAAACTATCATCAGTTATGTGACCACCTGGCAGGAGCTGATCATGATCTGAAAGCGATTCTGGATACTTATAGCTACCCACCAATGTGGACAAGGGCAAACACCTTTGAGGCACTGGTGCATATCATCCTGGAACAGCAAGTTTCGCTTGCTTCTGCACTGGCTGCTTTGAATAAATTGAGAGAAAGAACAATTCAACTCACGCCGGATGCGGTTCTTAGTCTGAGTGATGAGGAAATGAGGGCGTGTTTTGTAAGCCGTCAAAAGACCGTTTATATCAGGGGACTGGCCCAGGCCATAAGAGGAGGAGAGATCAATCTTGAGATGCTGAAGCAGCTATCCGATGATGAAGTACGCAGTAAGCTGATCAGTCTGAAAGGAATTGGCAACTGGACTATTGATGTTTATCTCATGTTTGTATTACAGCGGGTGGATATCTTTCCGGTTGGCGACCTTGCGGCAGTCAATGCCTTGAAACGTCTGAAACAACTGCCCGTTTCCACCACAAGAGAACAGGTGCTTGAAATCAGTGAGGGATGGGCGCCTTTCAGGTCCGTTGCTACCATGATGCTGTGGCATTATTATTTATCGAATACTGCTAAGAAGATTGCACCAGTAGATTGACCCACCCCGCTTTCCTGGATTCCGATTTTAGTCCCACAGCTTTAGCTACAACTCCGTAGCTGCTCACCCTTCCTTACGATGAACAAAAGCAGTTCTCAGTATGATCAGTCGGTTGATCTGATCATCCACAAATTCAGGCAGCACAATGGGCAGATTGTGAAATTCTTTGCGGCGTATGATGAGCATTTCTATCAACAGGAGGTTACGTCCGGTAAAAACAGGGCCAGTTATTTGTTGGGGCACCTGGTGGTTGCCAATGACGAGTTGTTCCCGTTTCTGGGTCCTGGTGACATGAGATACCCTCATCTGCTCCCGCTGTATTTCAGCGTGGACAGGGCATATCCTGATAGTGAGTTGCTTACAGTGCAGGCGTTACTGGGAGTGTCCCGGCAGATTTAATCGCGTCTTATCTGGGCATATCATCCGCAGCATTAACACGACTTTCCGATAAAACATAGGCCAGTGTTACTTGTGTCATCTGACCAGCAGCGTACAGGGAGATGATCAGCAATAGCCGAGATCTTCCCATGGACCATCAGGCCAGATACCAAATCCGCGTGGGGTATCTCCCTGTGTCCAGTGTCTGGCACGAAAGAGCTTTCCATTGTATTTCACATAACTGCCACTTGCATAAGCAGTAGCTGATGCCCATTCGGATGCGGTGTCACAAGGTCCGATGTCAGTTTTTGAGGAAAGCAGATCAGTGCCGGTGTAGTAAGTCTGCCAGGAGATCCATTCAGGTGTTTTGTCATAAAGTGGTGTGGCCGGGCTTTTGGTGTTATAGGCTTCTACTGGCTTACTTTCGGGTGATGCTGTAAAGCTTTGTTGTGAGAATAACGTGGTAGCAATCGCATATGCGATAATTGGCATTTTGAGGGGCATGGCAAGAGGATTTTTAATGAAGTTACAGCTATCCACTGCGGCCACCTTGCAATGAAGGATGCCTATAAAATGGGCGATAGGTAGTCGGGGAGGTAACGGAATGATACTATATACATGCTGTATAACTGGTAGAGAGGTGGACTTGATCAGGGAATGCTTTCCTGGCTGATTTTTATGATATTACTGATAATTGTGGGTGCGCTGGAGCATAAGGGCAATACGGGTACGGCAACAGAAGGGATCTGTAGTAGTAGGCATCTAACGGTATTGTTGGTATTCAATGGATAGGGTGGTGCACCAAAATAGATTTCGCTGGCATGGGATTTATTCCCGTTGAATGGTGGTCAGGGGAATGTAAGCGGGAACAAATGCTTTAGCAGCTTTGTATCTGGTCCGTTTTGGATAGGTACGCGTATAACGGCTTTTTGGGCGTTCCTGGTCCATTACGGCGACGATATCGGCTGCCAGATATCGCCGGTTATTGCTTGCACCGTCCTGGTGGATACCTCTGACCTGTAAGGTAACGATTAGGGTGCCGTTGCCGGGTACGTCCAGTGGTATGTCTGTGCCGTTGAAGGGTACTGAAGGATCAATTGTCATAACTATTGCATCAGTGCCGGTAACCTGACGGGTAACGAAATTGACGCGGACGGCTATTACTTTTACCTCCAGCGCTGTAATGCCCTGATAACAGGCGATATACTGTGAGGGAAGGTGTAATCTGCCATCCCGGAACAATTTAGGCGCCACGCTGAAGAAGCGGTTTATGCTGGTATGCTGATTAAACCTGAAGCCGGTTATGTCGCCTGTGTTACCGGCAGCCCTGATGAGCAGTTTATTGAGACGGTTGACATGATTGCTGTCATTGCGGATATCAAGATGAGAGTAGACAGCATGGCGGATGAGCGCTGCTCTCTGGCTGGCGATGCCGAAACGTTTTGCTGCCTGCTGGGTAGCGATGGTCTGGTGTACGATTTCAGGCATACGACGCAGGAAATATTCGCCCCTGCGCTGGTAGCCGATCACATTACCGAGTTTACCGGTAAAGGTCATGATGGATGTTTGTTTTGCCATAGAAATATTTTGGTGCTTTGTAAATATAAGATAATCTACTGCTGAGGGATGGCTGTGCTTTTGTGCACTTTCAGTCCTACCAATATGGATACAAACTTTGCCAGTCCGGCGAATCGGATCTTCTTCAAAAGGGGCAATTTTGTTCTGTCGCGATGAGATGCAACTTGTTGCAGTAAGCACCTGGCGGCATATACAAAAAAAGAAACTTATGGACATTAGAAAACTGATAGCACGCTGGATAGCGGCAGCAAATGCATATGATACCGCTCAATACCTGGACTTTTACCTCCCGGATGCAGTATTGGACGATCCCTCTGTTGGAAGGAGGTTTGAGGGGCATAAAGGTATCGGTAATTATTTTGACAGCTACTTCATCGGCTACAATACGCAGACTGCGTTAGTGGACGTCGTTATTTTGGATGCAACACATGCATATGTGGAAGTTGCTTTTGCGGGTGATTTTCCTGAAGGCAATATCGGAGGGACCTTTGACCTTACCTTCAAAGCAGGTAAAATAGCTTTTGTAAAGGCTGATCTTCTACATTAGAAACGGGGCGCATCACTATATACTACGACTACACGCCAGATCTATTTTTAAATTATTTTTGGAAGTTTAAATTTTTTGTGCATCTTTGCAATCCCAAAACGGGAATGGCTTCGTAGCTCAACTGAATAGAGCATCTGACTACGGATCAGAAGGTTTCTGGTTTGAATCCAGACGAGGTCACAAAAAGAGGATAATTACATTGTAATTATCCTCTTTTCATTTATGGTTACTTTGAACGCGGTTGATTTAATTCATTCCCTGCTTTGATGACTGCTTCGTTTACTGCCTTCACTCTCTCAATATCCATTTTTTCAAAGGCTCTGTCGTAGGTCAGCATACCATTCACTTCATGTTCCACATCGGTGGTTTGTGTATATACTGCAATGCTTAGACCTTTATATCTCATCAGTTGCTCGACCTGGTCCATGAGGAGTACATATCTGTCGGTTAATCTGTCTTTAGTAGGTTCGTATGCATAAGCATTATTTTCAACCGGCCACATATGTCCGCGGACGAACAATCCGACACCACCAAACTCACCTAATGAAGCTGCACGTTTACCATCAGGTTGGGAGGCATCATAAGGACCGACATAAATATGTGTATCTACGAAGTCTCCATTGCCCGGATCTCCTGCTGCCTTTTGGTAACCGGGGTTGTTGTTAAAGCCGGAATTACCATTTACCAGTCTTGACGGATCGAGTTGCTTTACCCAATCGGTGATCTCTTTTACGTCAAAAGCACCCCAGTTCTCATTGAATGGTACCCAGGTAACGATAGATGGCGAATTATAAAGATCGTCGATCATAGCATGTAATTCCTTCCGGAAAGTACTTCTGTTCCTTGCTGTGTCTTCATTTTGATACCAGATAGCGGGCATGTCCTGCCATACCAGCAAACCAAGTTTATCTGCCCAATAGTAGAATCGTTTGGGCTCTGTTTTCATGTGTTTTCTGATCAGGTTAAAGCCGGCTTTTTTGGTAAACTCAATATCGTATTTGAGAGCTTCCTCAGTGGGTGCTGTGAGGATACCGTCGGGCCAGTAGCCCTGATCCAGTAAGCCTACCTGCATCACAAATTTGTTATTCAACAAAGGTCTTACCACACCGTTCACGTTACCCAGCTTAATATCGCGCATACCAAAATAGCTGCTGATCTCGTCGGTGACATTGCCTTTGCTGTCGGTCAGTGCTATTTTCAGATCGTATAGGAACGGGTCTTCCGGCGACCATAGTTTTGGGTCTTTTATTGGAATAAATAGTTTCGTTCCGGTTTTTCCTGTTGCTTCTGCTACTACTTTTTTACCATCCAGGGCAGTCGCTTTTACCTGTGCAGGTGCTGCATCGACCCATACTTCGAGTCTGTTGTTAACGAGATCGGGGAGCAGGCGGATGTTTTTGATGTACTGTTCGCTGACAGGTTCCAGCCATACGCTTTGCCAGATACCTGAGGTAAAGGTATAATCTCCGCGCGGGCCATTCTTACCAGATGGCGTTCTGCCATCATTGGGGTCATGTGCCGCAACGATGATGGTATTGGTACCTGCTTTGAGGAATCTGGTAATATTTAAATGAAAAGAGGTATAACCACCGGCGTGTGTACCGGCTTTTTCTCCATTGACAAATACTGTGGCATCATGATCTACCGCATCAAAGTTGAGGATTACCTGTTTACCGTTCCAGGTTGAAGGAAGGTCGAAGGTTCGGTGGTACCACATGTTTGTTTCCAGGTCACGCCCGATTCCTGAAAGTACGGACTCCGGACAGTAAGGGACCAGGATCTTTTCTGTCTTATCACTAAAAACAATCGGTTTAGCGGGGTTGAGGGCACTGGCAGTCTGTTTGCCACCTATGTAGTCCCATTTCCCGTTTAAACTCATCCATTGTTTTCGCTCCAGCTGCGGCCGGGGATATTCCGGGAATGGTGTGGCAGATGCCATTGCAGCCTTTGTCCATTGGGTTGGTAGCTTAGGGTCCTGGGCGAAGGATTGCTTAACAAGGACTCCATGGAACAGCATGGCGCCTAAAAAAAGCAGGCAGTTTCTTGTTTTCATTATAAATATATGTTTGTCAAGGTTATGCTCCTGACAAAATACATTTTTTTCCTTCAAAATTTAATTGCGTTTGATCGCTGCTACGAGCTCTTTAATATTCAGATGCATGGATCTTATATTCGAAGTTCGTATCTGCTGTATACGCTGGTTCTGAGGCCACTGCGCGGATCATAAACTCAAGGGTAGGTTCCATACCGTTGTCCTGTTTTGACTCGCCTCCGAGGATGGATACTTCATACCAGCCATTGGGTAGGGATAGCTTTGTGCTTCTGTGCAGCACGAGTTTATCAAGTGTTTCTGCTGTGAACTTTCGGATATATGGTATGGTGAAAAGGTAGATCGTACCATATTTTACCAATAGTTTATAACCGTCTTGTCTCAGTTGGAGGCGATTACCTTCCTTCAGCAGTTCAGGAGTGCCGGTCTGGTTAAAGTATACCGTATAAGGGTAGTTTTCAATGCGTGCCAGGGGGATCATCACACCATCTTCTACTATACGGTCTCCGTCAGTACTGATCGTAAAATGTGTGATCAGGTCATCTGGCAAATGGAGTTCGTTCTTGAAGTCCATCAGCAGGAATGGATCTCCTAACAGAAAATAATCTACCAGGTCATTGAGGACTTCATCAAATTTTATCAGGCTCATAATTTATTGAAATATTGATTAAAAAGGCAGGATAACTGCTTACCGTGAATCTTCAACGAAACCGTCTACTTTGAAGTTGAAGGAATCAATATCGATAGCAGGTATCTCCGGCAAGATAGTTACCTTTTGTAAAAGAAACTCATAACCACAGTTAAACGGGTATGATGATCCCTTGTGATATTGCTTTATTACCTGTTTCTGGGTATTCGTTGAAGTATTGTAAGAGGTCCTGGTCAGTGATGCCGTTATCTGTTACAAACTGGTTCAGCACCTGCGGGTTAAAAAGGACGAGTCCCCCGAGGTTGAGGGTGATCTTAGTTTTACTTATCATACAGGGTGTTTATCATTTTTTGACCGGGTTAAAGCGTACGGTAAAAATAGGTATTCCCATTTACAGGACCTTTGTGAGGTGTTTGAACAATAGCGATAGCATCAGTGGCTGGAGCTGGTGATATTGAGGAAATCATACAGCTATTCTCTGATCCGGTAATCGATAGGTATGTATAATAAAGTGCGTACTGTTTTTTTATTGTTCCTGCCTGGTGTCCATCGCGGCATGCGATTGAACATCTTTCTTACTTCGCGCTCAAATGGATCCAATTGAAAGTTAGTGATCTTTACGTTGGATGGCCGGCCATTTTCTTCTATAACAAATGATACGATCAATCTACCCTCGAAGCAGATATCTGCCTGTGGCCAGCTAAGATTTTTGTCGATGAATGTCTGCAGAGCCTGACTTCCTCCCGGATATTCCGGGAGCTCGTCTACGTGGAGAAAAGAGATCGCTTTGGGCGTGTCGATACGATTTTCGCAGCTCGTATAGGGGGATATATTGGTCACGGCAGGTTGATCACTGCTGAGGACTGCAAACAATAACAATGTAGCCAACATCTTTGCGTTGTTTCCTGTGAAGGTAGGATAGTTTCGCCGGTGTATGATACATAATAAAAAAGAAATCTGGCCAATCACAAAGTGTTGACCAGATTCCGGCCGTAATGGCCTGTTATCACGGATGGGAAAGATTCCCGTTTATCATTTATTCCTGCGGGGTAACCAGCTTCATGACGTTTGCGAATTTGATATTATCCAGGAAGGCGGTGACTTTTGTTATCTTACCGTCATGCATTTCCATAAACCAGGCATAAGTTGCGTTATATGGTGTGTTTTCAATGGTTGTCGCCTGTCCATCCCAGAGCACGATGACGATATCTCCGTCGGCATATATACCTCTTACGGTGGGCGTGATCCTTTTGTGTGTACCATTGGTTGTTTTCCGGTTTGAACTATTTTACATCATCATGGTCGGTGCTGGTGATGACCTCATGCCATTCTTCAATCTCTGCGTTGAATTTCTCCATTTTCTGATTGAAGTAGAACAGGGTATCCTTACCCAATGGCAGGTGTACCGGCGGATTTTTAGCAGCAGCCAGTTTAATAATTGCCTGTGCCAGTTTAACCGGATCGCCGGGCTGGTTGTAGCTAACCTGTGGTACGATGTCACGCATTTTACCGGATGTTTCACTATAGTCAGTGATCACTTTTGCGGCGCTGGTCAGGGAGGTGCCATCCAGGAAGTTGGTACGGAAATAACCTGGTTCTACTGCTGTAGCGAAGATGCCCAGTGGTCTCAGTTCATCAGCGAGTGCTTCGTTGATACCTTCTACTGCAAATTTGGTGGACGCGTAGAGACCCCAGCCGGCAGCTGATGCGAGTCCGCCGACGGAAGTAATGTTAATGATATGACCAGCTTTCTGCTGACGCATGTAAGGCAGGAATGCACGTGTTACATGCAGGAGACCGAATACGTTGGTATCGTACATATGACGTACCTCTTTATCGGTACCTTCTTCAACAGCGCTGAGGAGGCCGAATCCTGCATTGTTTACGAGGACATCTATTCTGCCAAACAGTTCGATCGTTTTGCCGGCGGCTTCTATTGCCTGTGCTTCGTTTGTTACGTCAAGTATTACTGCCTGGAAGTTGGGGTGGTTCAGTTCAGCAGACAGTTTTTCCGGCTGACTGCGAACGGTGCCAACAACTTTATCTCCGGCTGCTAATGCTGCTTTTGTGATTTCCAGACCGAAGCCTCTTGATGCTCCGGTGATAAACCATACTTTGTTTGTGCTCATTGTTTTTGAATTTATTTTATACAAATTTCGGTGTCGTTTGTCAGGGCGTCCTTATTGAGAATAAAGGACTATTTATGAATTTCAAAGACGCGTATTGCCTTTAGTTTACAAGTTCATCTCCCAGGGAAAGTAATTCGGAAGGGACCGTTGGTATACCGGTGAATAGCGAACCTGGTGCTACCAGGGTGGATCTTATACCGATGTCCTGTGTATACTGGCCGAGGATATTACAGAAGTGATCGAGTACGGATGTCCTGATGATCTCTATTGGTAGCAGCGCCATTTCATTTTCTGTCTTTAATGAAGAGAAGTTAATGATGTGTGCATTGCTATTGTGACGCATCAGCGGTAATACCTGCCGGATCATGTTTAATGTGGTATTGACGTGTTGTTTCCCGATCTGTGACACTTCTTTCATGCTGAGTTGCTTTGGTATGTTGAGCAGGCCAAAGTCTGCGTTGTTGATCATTACGTCGATGCCGGTATACTTTGCTGCGATGTGTCTGATCACTTTTTGTACGTCTTCTTCTCTGTCTGGATTGAGTTCGATCACTTCCAGACCGGGATTGGATCGCGTTGCATGATCATAGCCATTACTGTCTCCGGAGAGGACGATCACCTGTTGTTTTTTTGATAGCAGGTACCTGATGGTCATATGCACCAGTCCCTGTGCTACACCTGTTATCAGCCAGACTTTCTTTCCCATTTTGTTTGTGTTTATAAGATCACATTTTCAAAGATCACTGGTTACTGTGCGAGTTATTCGTTGTATAACCTGCCTGCGATACAAAGGTAATATGGGGCCGGATGGTGGTTGTTATGCGCAGTAAAGGTCTTTTTATGAATATCAAAGGTGCCTGTCATCATGCCGTAAAAGTAGCAGGGCTGTCCGCTTATAACGGACAGCCCTGCTACTTTTAGTGATCGTCGTATTACACCCGTTCTGCGTAGTGCTTTCTGAAGTCTCTTGGCGTTAAACCAATACTCTTTTTAAAAAACTGGGTAAAGTTTGCCTGATCGGCAAATCCGATACAATAGCCAATGTTTTGTAATGGCCAGTCTGTTTGTAGAAGCAAAGCCTTGCTCTCTTCCAGCAATCGTGTTTTGATATGTGTGCTGATGTTTTGTCCGGTATGTCTTTTCAGCAGTGCATTCAGGTGATTGGGATGGAGGGAGAGGAGGTCGGCAAATTCTTTAGCTGTTTTGATGCGTACGGGTGTATCAATATTGATATTGGAAGCTTCCTGTTCCAGGAGCTGGAAGAAGGTATGTACATGTCTGTACTCGTTGGAGACGCTTTCCGGTTCGGGGAAGTTAGCTTCTCCTGCACTTTCTACCATAATCAGCTGAAGATAAGCCTGAGCGGCATCTTCCGCCAGTGCGCCTCCTTTTTCTACCTGACGGTGCATTTGCATAAAGAAGTTGTCAATAGCATTGGCGGTGTCTTTGCTTAGGTGAATGATGCTATTGGAGCTACTATGAAATAGCTGGTGTTTTTCAATAGCGGCTTTTAATGCCGGGTGTGCCTCAACATATCTTTTCTTGAAGAGAGAATAGTATCCTGTGGAGGGGCCGGAGAGATTTTTCCAGGTGATGATCTCGTTTGGATGCAGGAACAGGATTGTTGGCTGATCGATATAATAGTTGTTTACGCCGATGCTGAAGATACCTGAGCCGCTATTAATGAACAGTATTTTGTAGAAGTCTCTCCGGTTGGGGGAGAGGTAGTTGCTACAATCGATCATACTTCTGTTGACCACCTTGATGTTCCAGGATTCAAAAGACTCGTGGGTGACGGGAGTCGGGATGTCCTGTAGCAGAACGATCTGTTTTATATCGATGTCCATCCTTGATAGTTCTTTAATCAGGTATAAAATTAAGTCGGGATGGGGTAGCCTGTTTTATCGAAATCAAAGGGTTTTTTATGAAAATCAAAGATTGGGTTGCTGAGCAGGGTGATACAGATGAAAGGAGCGTCGCCTTTAACTTTGTATTGTCAGCTTTCGATCTTACACTATTTGGAATAAGTTATTCTATCATTTTCTTTAGGTGTTAAAGCAACCTCATATTTAAGGTTCCATTCCTTGATACTTTCCAGGATTGGTAAAAACGCCAATCCCTTTTCAGACAACCGGTAATCCACCCTTGGTGGCAGTTCCTTATAGGCTATTCTAGTTAGCAGCCCGTCCTCTTCCAGCTCTTTAAGTTGTTCGGTCAGTACTTTTCTTGAAATATGCGGAATAATTGAATCCATCTGACCAAAACGTACGGTACGGGTACCGATTACATTGATGATAATCGGTTTCCATTTATTCCCTATTGTGCCAATTGCTCTCGTAAAGGAGCAGTTCGAAGCGCAAAATCTCTCGTCTCTCATGATTTTAATTTTGTAGTTACCTCGCAGTAACCAGATTCGATCCTATTGGTTACAAATATAAACTATCGATGGTAACTTTGTGAAACAATTAAAGGATAAATAAAATGAGCAGATTAAAAAATAAAGTAGCGGTGATTACAGGCGGTAATAGTGGCATAGGTTTGGGCATTGCGTTGGAATTTAAGAAGGAAGGTGCAATGGGAGTTATTGTCGGCAGAAATCAGGAAACGTTGGACAACGCAGCAGCGAAACTTGGGAATGGTTTTATCGCCATTAACGCCGATGTGACCAAGGTGGCTGACCTGGAAAAAGTATTTGCAGAAACCGCTGAAAAATTCGGCAGGATAGATACCGTCGTTGCCAATGCAGGTGCCGGAGCGGTGGGAACAGTAGCTACTTTTGATGAAAATGCGTTTGATCAGGCTATTGATATAAACCTGAAAAGTGTATACTTCACGATCCAAAAAGCACTGCCCTACATGAATGACGGTGGTTCGATCATTTTAATTGGATCTAATGCTGCCCACCGTGCCTATGCGAATTTTACGCTGTATGGCGCTGCAAAAGCGGCGGTAATATATTTGGCCAAAGGTTTCTCTAGCGATCTTTTGAATAGGCAGATCCGAGCAAATGTAATCACACCGGGCACCACGGATACCCCTGCATTTGACAAGTTTGTTCCCGCAGAGCAAATGGAAGCGGTAAAAAAACATTTTGCTGATCAAATGCCAATCGGCAGGATCGGGCAACCATCTGATATTGGTAAAACAGCAGTTTTTTTAGCCTCTGAAGATTCTTCGTTTATGTTGGGTGCCGAACTCGTGGTGGATGGTGGCATGACTTATTTATCTAAATAATATAAAATTCTCAAATGAATAATCCAGAAAACAATGTAGTAAAAAGCTATGCCATTATCGGCTTTGGCAAGATCGGCAGGGCCTTGGCTAAAGCATTTGTTCGTAAAGGCATCGAAGTCTCTGTTGCTACCACACGTACCCCGGAAAGCTTTGCAGCCGAGGCGGCCGCGATCGGAAAAGAGATCATTCCAGCAACACTGGGGGATGCCGTTAAGGCGGACGTTATCTTTTTGGCGGTACGTTTCGAGTCGCACCCGGACGTTGCGAGAGCGCTGCCCGACTGGGGCGGAAAGATCATCATTGATGTTACCAATGCCTATGGAGTGCCACCCCAGGATTTGGGAGGGTTGGCCTCTGCCAAATTTGTAGCGCAGGCTTTCACCAGCGGGAAAGTCATTAAAGGCTTTAACCATTTGGGCGCTGGTGTTCTTGAAAAGGACCCGGCCGTACATGGCGGCAATAGGGTCGTGTTCCTGGCCGGAGACGATGAAGGCGCGACTTCGGAGGTCGCAACGCTTGCAGAAAAGCTTGGTTTCGCGCCAGTCAAATTAGGCAAACTTACCGATGGTGGACTGCTGGTGCAAGCGCAAGGAAATACCTGGGGACAGCTGATCTTCCAAGACCTGATCAAATTTAAATCTTAAATAACAGGAACGATGAAAAAATTAGAAAATAAAGTAGCGGTAGTGACCGGCGCATCAAAAGGAATAGGCGCAGCGATTGCCAGACATTTTGCAGCAGCAGGCGCAAAAGTTGTAGTTAATTATGCCACCAATAAAGAAAGCGCTGACAAAGTAATTAAGGAAATTACGGATAATGGAGGCACGGCTATTGCTGTACAGGCCGATGTGTCGAATGAAGCGGATGTAAAAAGCTTATTTGAAAATACCCAAAAGACTTTCGGCACACTGGACATTTTAGTAAATAATGCGGTAGCTCAAGGATACGCACCTATTGAACAGATTTCGGTGGAGGCATTTCACCAAAGTTTTAATGTAAATGTTTTAGGGCCGGTATTGACTATCCAGGCGGCACTGAAACTTTTCAGCGATAAGGGTGGAAACATTATTAATATTAGTTCCGGTGCAAGTAAATATCCGCTGCCGAATGCATCGTTATACTCTTCAACTAAAGCAGCACTTGACGCGTTCACTATCGCTTTATCCAAGGAATTGGGTGTTAAAAACGTTAGGATCAATTCTATTCTACCGGGCGCTACGGACACAGAAGGTGCTGCCGCCGCAGGCGTCACTGCCGGCAGCGAATATGAAAAGATGTTTGTTGAAAAAACACCGCTTGGCCGAAGGGGCCAGCCTTCAGATATCGCGAAGGCTGCTGTTTTTCTGGCCTCCGATGAGGCTGCCTGGATCACCGGTGAGCAAATTTCTGTTTCGGGTGGTATGTATGGTTTTTAAATTCATATGCCTGCAAAATGAAAGACCATGGAACCTAATAATTTGTTGACGGTTGTTTCACCCAACAATGCACTAAAGCAATTTTTCAAAGAATAAGTTTCTTTCAACCCCTGTTTCGGAAGATACAGGGGTTTTATTGCTTCAAATGGCTTAATGCTGAGATGGAATTAGTTTTAGAATAGCTTCAGACAATACCTCCTACTGGTATTGCTTATCATAATACTACCAATATTGCACAATGCCATACATAGCTATGTTTTTGAAAATGAAAAAGTTGGCTTCCAAAGCAACTTTGCTCAATCACTACGTTTTCTTTTGACGCAGGTAAATTACGACGAAGCCTTAATTGAAAGTATTATTCCTGTCAGAACATTGGCGGTGCCGGATTCAGATCGGAATCCAGGAAATCGGTGACCATTGGGATGAGCCAGTCTGTCCGCAGCATCATGCCTATATGCGTGGTTCCAGGCAGGATAGCGAGCCGGGATTTCGGGAGTCCATGCATGTCGCCCATTTTACCGCCTCCTTTGGCCCGGAAGAGTGCTAAAGCGTGTTCATACCTTACACCGTCTGCATCGCCGATGGCCATGAATATCGGGGCTTTTATGTTTTTCGCTTCTTTAGACCAGTCGTATGATTTCACGTCCATACTGAGCACTTTTTTTATATAGTCGTCGAAATGGGCGGGATCATTACCAAGGCTGTCGTACTGTTTTTCTATCGGAGAGCCTCTGAACATATCTGCGTTCATCGTACTGAAACTGGCTTCTGCATCCGGCCACCAGCCATCGTGCGCATAAGTACCTGAGAGGATCACGAGGCGGCGTATCTGTTCGGGGTGCCGTATAGCCATCTGGAATGCTACACCGCCACCCATGCTATAGCCCAGTACATCTGCGCTATCAATTTTAAGCTGTTTCAGCAGGGCAGATACATCATCGGCCATGCCTTCGTAGCTAAGCGCCCTGGGGATATCTCTGGTACGACCGTGCGCCTGCATTTCTGCTACGATCACTTTTCGGTTGCCGGCCAGCAGGGGAATGATATGTGACCAGTTCATTGGTATATTCATAAAAGAGCCGTGCAGGAGTACAATGGGTTTACCCTGTCCATATACTTCGTAATACATCTTTAGTCCGTTTACGGCTGCATAGCCACTGTCAACTGGTTTTATCTGCTGATGGGTGGTGGTATCCTCTGATGTTGCTGCATTGATCCGGCTATCTTTGGGATTCGGTTGACAGGACGCCAGTGCGGCGATAAAGGCAATAATGAGGTATCTGGTCATATTGTGTGTTTTGTGACAGGACAAAGCTCGTGAACAATCGCTGGTTGGTGGAGGGGTAGATCCGACATCTACAGGGTTAAAAGCGACATTTCGTGCCGATGGATGTACCCTAAACGAAAAAATACAGGGTATTAACCCCGGCGTTAACCCTTACATTAATGCCAGATCCTTTTCTTGCAATGATTATAGTAACTGATCAACATCATGAGAATTCTTTTTATTGCCATGTTATGTGTGCAGTTGTTGCCAATCGCCGGCGCTGCACAAAAGAAATCCTATCAATTTGGTAAAGCGGGTATATCCAGGGAGGTACTGGAAAATTATCTTGACCGCGCTATTACGATGGTTTATCTGTTGATCCCGGATCGTCCGGAAGGCAGACGTCCTTATTCCTATCATGCAGATGATGTTCGTATGGTAAAGGATATTGGGGCGAAGTTTATCGGACGTGCCATCTATCGCTGGGGAGGTGAAAGTCTGCTGAATAAGGCGGCCTTCTGGGATAGTGCGCGTACCATTATGAAGCGTTTACATGCCAGTGATCCGGAGATGGTTTTTCAGGGGTGTTTATTCGAAATCGTTACGGAGGAGGTGAACGAGGTGCCCGTGCCGGCATGGGTCTTTAAAGATTATGGCTTGCCGGTACAGAGGCGTAATTTTTCTTACCGGGCGATGTTGAACAAGGGAGGAAAGTTTGTTGATCACTGGCGGAAAGGGAGTAGTGTGCCGGATATCAGTGAACAGGAGACGCAGTTATGGTTTTATTTCCTGGCCTGCTCTTATATGAATATTGGTTGTGAGGCATTTCATCTGGGGCAGATAGAGCTGATCGGTATGAATGATCCGGGGAAGAAGGCCTGGGCGGGACTTATCCATAAAATCCGCGCATATGCGGGAAAGCATGCACGCAGGCATTGGGTGATACTGGATGCGCATGTGCCATATGGTGGTATGTTGTATGAGGGGAGTAGTCTGCTGGACTTTAATTCATTTCCCCTGCGTGTGAAGGAGCTCCCTGAAAAGCCGTATGAAGGTGTGCTGGCGGTTAATTTCCTGGATGGTATTTATAATAAAAGCAAGGGCGGTATTACCCCGAGTGGCTGGAAATGTGATCATTTACCGTATCTGGTAGAGTTTGATAATTTTGGCAGAGGGAAGGCGCCTAATGTAGCGGATACGACTGATCATTTTGTATGGGGATGGGATGAGATATCCTGGTTTTCCCTGCAGCCGGCAGACTACCGCAATAGCTGGCTGGCTTATGCGCATCGCTGGTTGCAACAAACAGATCCGAATGGGCATTTACAAATGCCGGGGAATAGAATGATCACTTGTCCGAATGAATCGGAGGGGAGTTACAGGGCGAATACGAAAAGTGCTTCCTGTCCGATTGGCTACGGACAGGAAGAGACGATTAAAGTATTGTGGGATTCCGGGAAATAATGTGTTGTTATTTGAGTTTTGGCATGGCCGTCCACCAGTTCATGAGATCAGTAGACAGCTGTTTGACCATACCGGGGTTGATGGCACTCATGTCGCGTGTTTCTCCCGGATCTAGCTTCAGGTTGTACAAGGCCGGTTCACTATGATCGGCGTTCATCAGGAATTTCCAGTCTCCTGAGCGAATGGCGAGCTGCGGACTTCTGTTCCATGCCACGTCTTTGGGATAGGCGTAGGCGATATTATTACGGCCGTATTCCCAGTACATGTCTTTGTTACGGGGAGATGCTTTTCCGGTAAAGACGGCGGAACGATCAATGCCATCGCTATGGTAGTCGTCCGGTAACTTAATACCTGCCATGCCGGTAAGTGTCGTCAGGAGGTCCAGTCCTGTGAGCATAGAGGTACTGTCGATACTACCCGGTTTGATATGTCCGGTCCAGTTGATGATGAACGGCATTCTTGTACCGCCGTCGTAGAGCGATAGTTTAGAACCGCGTAATTTCAATGTACGGCTATTGTTGAAAGTAGGTAGCGGACCATTATCGCTTGTGAAGATGACGATGGTATTTTTATCGAGACCAGATCTTTTTAGTTCGGCGAGGAAGCGGCCAATCTGTACATCATATTCTTTCAGGACTTTTCTCAGGGCGGCTTCTTCTTCTGGTTTTAAGCGGGTGGTGTCGCCGTCTGACCGGCGGGGTACCCAGGGCGTATGCACATCGTCGGGCCAGAGATTGACAAAGCAGGGCTGGCCGGTATGGTTACGGAGAAAGCTAAGTGCTTTGTCTACAAAATAGGCCGTGCGGTCCCAGCGTTTGATGCTGTCTTTATCAGACCAGATCCAGTTGGTGGCTGTGAGTAGCGGATCCGGGTCCGGGCTTTCATAGGTGCTGGCATGTTCATCGAAGCCATATTGTTCAAAGCCTGGCGCGTTCGTTACATCACGACCTCCGCCGAGGTGCCATTTGCCGAAATGGCCGGTGGCATATCCAGCATTTTTAAAGAAGCGTGCGATGGAGGGTGCTTTCGGGTCCAGGTAATCTGTTTGTTCTGCTGCTTTATTATGTTTTTTGTTGTCCAGATAGGTACTGAAGTTCCAGCGGGCGGGATACATCCCGGTGAGGATGCCAGCGCGGGAAGGTGAGCAGATCGGTGCTGCGCTGTAGTATTGGGTGCAACGCATACCGTTTTTCGCCATGCTGTCGATGTGAGGTGTGGAGATCACGTTACCACCATAACAGCTGATATCGCCGTATCCCATGTCATCGGTCAGTATGATCACCACATTGGGCGGAACGGGCTTTTGACAGTAAGCCAGGTGCGTGTTGGCCAGTAATAAGATCATTAGATAGAAATAGCTTGCCTTCATCTGATTCCGGGTTTTATTTAATGATTCAGGTCTGGCCAGATTTCTTTGAAATCTTCATCAGCCAGTACAAAGCTGTGTTCGTATTCGTGGTAGTCTGTTGTAAAGACTTTTTTGCATTCGGCTAAGATATCAAGACATTGTTGTTTGTTACCCAGTTTGAGTGCCACTTTTGCGAGTCCGCGGTAGGGCTGGTCGTAAAAACCATTACCCAGTTGTTTGGCCGACAGCAATTTCTCTTCTGCTTCCTTCAGGATGTCCGGCGCCTGGAAATTATAGGCCTGTCTGGCGTATTCGATGAGGAATTTGCCCCAATAGTGCATTAGGGTGAAGTCTGGTCCATAAGTGTAGGTGAGGGCAAATAAGGCCTTCCCCTGCTCAAATAAAGGGATCACCTTGTCGGGTGTATCTATACGGGCCATTTCCATTAAGACGTTGGTCGCATAGACCGGGAAAGTCCAGGCAGCAGGGTTGATCTGTTGTCCCTGGGTAAAGAAAGAGAGGGCGGCACGATAGAAATTGAGTCTGGTGGTATGATCTTCTATGCCTTCTGCTACTTTTTCAAATGCCTGTCCGAGGTGGTTCAGGCGTTGTTCGCTTTCCGTTTCATAATCTTTGAGCGGTTCCAGCAGGGCGATGATCTTTTTGTGCAGAACGGTTTTGTAGTCCGCAGGTATTTGATACAGCTCATTTTCCAGTAATCTGCGCAGGATATTGACATATTCCAGGTAGATATATGGGTCTACGGCTGCGAAGGCTTTGAGGTCAGTTTCCAGTTGAGCGAAAAAGCGGTGATGCCAGCTGTTATTTTCATCAAAAGGAAAGTTCAGCAGGCGGAAAGTGCCATGTAGAAAATAGATCAGGATCAGTTCTGAATACGAGATAAAGGCGGTTTGAAATAAATGCAGGATCCCGGTCAGGTCTTTTTCGTTATAGTCCTGTGTGTGCTGCATTTTATTCAGCAAGGCTTCTGCCAGTTTGGCCTGCATTTCCGGGTTTGTGCGTTGTTGCAGTCCGGCGGTATATTCGTCAATTCCTCTTTGGATATAGGCGAGTTTTTCAACCGGAGCTGTCTGCTGATCGGCTATCTGCTCATATAACAGCGCCCGCATGAGGTGATGAGGTGTTTCCGGTTGCACTATTTCCAGCGCCTGTATCAGTTCTGCCAGCATTGCGGTGACGGCGTCCTGGTCTTCCTGTCTTATTTTCCCGAGCTGGAGATCGGTCAGCCAGATGTAAAATACGCTTTCACTGGCTTCTGATAAGGCAGTTTGATGTTGTTGAAGCTGGTCTGGAGGTAGTTGGCGGATCAGCCGGATCAGGCCGTCTGCGTCTTCGTTATCATTCAGTCTGGCAATCTGATCGTTCAGGGTTTCATTCATTTGTTCCATATTGTTTTCCTGGTTGGCAGGATGGAGGGTTATTATCTGGCGCAAATAAGTTAAAAGAATCGAATGGGCCAAAGATTGTCTGGAAGAGGCTGGTTGTATTGTTAAGATCTTTGGTGCTGAGTAGCGGAAAGGTTATCTTTATAGTGGGAAGCAGTGGTATTTTTGAAAAAAAGCTGAGATAGTTTTTGGTGTTTTCGATTTTTTGTCTACTTTTGCAATCCCAACATGGGAAATGGCTTCGTAGCTCAACTGAATAGAGCATCTGACTACGGATCAGAAGGTTTCTGGTTTGAATCCAGACGAGGTCACAACATCTTTCTCCTATCTGGAGGAAATTGTAAAAAGCCGGAGATGATCTCTCCGGCTTTTTTGTTTTGAAGCGTAAGCCAAGCCTGGGTAGGTCCCTCTTTTTAAACGTGATAGATAAGTCCACCACCTCTATCCAGCGATTTCATAGTTATCATATCATCCGCACACAACTCAAAGTCAAATACATTGAAATTTTCAATGATCCTTTTCTCATTTGCTGATTTCGGAATAACTACGATTTCTTTTTGAATTAACCATCGCAGCACCACCTGTGCAATGCTCTTATTATACTTTTCTGAAAGTGTTTTTAAAAGTTCATTATTAAAAAGATTGTTTTTACCCTGAGCAAACGGGGCCCAGGATTCCAGCTGAATGCCTTGTGATTTTAAGGCTTTCTGCATGTCTGTTTTTTGGGAGAATGGATGTGTCTCCACCTGGTTGACTGCTGGTATTATACTATGTTGCTTCATTAAATCCTGCACCTGATCTATATTGAAATTGCTTACACCTATAGCCCTTACTTTATCTTCTTTATACAATTCTTCCATTGCTGTCCAGGAGGCATTTACGTCTCCCTGTGGGAGATGGATCAGGTATAGATCAATATAGTCAAGCCCCAGATTTTTTAGCGATGTTTCAAAGGCGCGCTTTGCTTTTTCATATCCTGCATCTGCCGGCAAAAATTTTGTGGTCACAAAGATCTCTTCCCGTTTGACCTTACTTTTTTTAATCGCGTTGCCCACTGATTCCTCATTATGGTATGCCGCAGCGGTGTCGATCAGTCTGTAGCCGGTATTCAAGGCATGCAGCACAGCATGTTCGCACGCTGAACCGTCCCGAAGCAAATAGGTACCAAAACCAAGCAGCGGCATTTTTATGCCGTTATTTAATGTTATGTTCATCACTTTGTAACTATCTGTATGTTATTTACCGACCTTGCAGGTTTGCGAGGCTTGCAGGGTAACGTTCTCCCTGAAGACTGATATTGTCCAGTGCCTTATTGATGATGGCTAAATCATCGTTGCCTAAGGAGATGTCTGCACCGCCTATATTTTCTTCCAGGCGAGTCATTTTTGTGGTTCCCGGAATCGGTGCGATCCATGGCTTTTGCGCCAGCAGCCATGCCAGTGCAATCTGTGCTGGTGTTGCGTTATGTTCTCCCGCAATCTTTGTTACAAGGTCAACAATGGTTTGATTGACTTTACGGTTTTCTTTGGTAAAACGAGGCATTACATTTCTCCAGTCAGTCTTGTCAAATTCGGTGTCTGCATTCATCTTACCAGTTAAAAATCCTTTGCCCAACGGGCTAAACGGAACGAAGCCAATGCCCAGTTCTTCAAGTAATGGAATGATCTCATTTTCAGGTTCGCGCCAGAACATGGAGTACTCGCTTTGCAGGGCTGCCACGGGTTGCACGGCATGCGCCCTGCGTATACTCCGGATGCCGGCTTCACTCATACCGAAGTGTTTTACTTTACCTTCGGCGATCAAATCTTTTACGGTGCCGGCAACTTCTTCAACAGGCACATCAGGGTCTACGCGGTGTTGATAAAATAAGTCGATATAGTCGGTTCGCAGATACCGGAGCGAGTTTTCCGCCACCTCTCTGATGCGTTCCGGGCGGCTATCCAAACCGTCTGTATTCCTGCCGTTCTTAAAGCCAAACTTGGTAGCGATAATTACTTTATCACGTACATGATGTAATGCTTTTCCTACCAGCTGTTCATTGGCGCCTTGTCCATATACTTCTGCGGTATCAAAGAATGTAGTGCCCGATTCATAGGCTTTTTGAATGAGTGCAATGGCATCATTTTCATTTGTAGCCGGACCGTAGCCATGGCTTAATCCCATGCAGCCGAATCCGAGTTCGGAGACTTCTAATCCTGAGGTTCCTAATTGTCGTGTTTTCATTTTGTATGTTTGTACTGCAAAATTGTAAAGAAAGGGGGAGCCGTTTTGTATACAGATTACAGGGATCCCTACCAATATTACTTATTGGGGGACCGGTATGAAAAAGGATCTATGGAAGCTGTATTTTTGTAGCGATAAAAGAATAGGGTATGGAAGAGATCGTAAAAATCGCCAGCATTGCGCAATACAATACTATGCGGGGCGTAGCTACCAAACATCCGCTGGTTACAGTGATCGACCTTTCGACGGCGCAACCGATGCCCGCCAGATCATTCAATTTTGGTTTGTATGCGGTGGGTCTGAAAGAACTGAACTGTGGTAAATTGCGCTATGGCAGAAAGGACTATGACTATCAGGAGGGGAGTCTGATATTTGTAGCGCCAGGACAGGTAGTAGGTGTGCAACCCGGTGTTGAACCATTTGCGCTGAAAGGCTGGGTATTGCTCTTTCATCCCGACCTGATCAATGGCACTCCATTGGGCAGACACATTCAGGATTATTCTTTCTTTTCGTATGATGTAAATGAGGCGCTTCACCTGTCGGATAAAGAGAAAAGTATTGTGATTGATTGCTTCTCAAAGATCGAGTATGAACTAGCGCAAAATATAGACAAGCACAGTAAAATGCTGATTGCATCCAACATCGAGTTGCTGCTCAATTATTGTATCCGTTTTTATGATCGCCAGTTCATTACGCGCGACAATGCAAACAAAGGAATCCTGGAACGGTTTGAATACTTATTAAAAAGCTATTTTTCATCCGATAAACCGCAGCACGAAGGCTTACCTTCCGTAGCTTATTGTGCCGAAGCCCTGCATTTATCCCCCAATTATTTTGGTGACCTGGTGAAGAAAGAAACCGGCAGATCTGCGCAGGAATACATTCAGGCAAAGGTCATAGATGTGGCGAAAGAGAGAGTGTTTGATACGAATAGATCTGTGAGTGAAATCGCTTATGAACTAGGCTTTAAATACCCGCAGCATTTCACCCGTTTATTCAAGCAAAAAACAGGCGTTACACCGCATGATTACCGGACGATGAATTAAATGAATTTATTTACATTTACCTGATATCCTGCTGGTATTGCAACCGCCTGCATTTAACTATGATAAGGTTAGGATGGGAGAAGATGTACAGCTGACATTGGAGCCTGTTATGCCGGGATACTGGTGTTTACCTCTGCAGATCATCCCCGGACAATCCATGTAGCGAAACCGGACAAGATCAACTGATCTTGTCCGGCGATCTTAATAATTAATCTTCACTCTTATTCTACTACTACTTTCTTTCTGCTATCACCCACTTCGATAACATAGATACCTTTAGGCCATCCGGAGACGTTTACCTGTACCTGGTTTGCACCATTTACTTTAGACTGATAAACCACTCTGCCATCGATGCTGTATGCTTTTAATACTGCCAGTGGCGCTGCGCCTTTGGTCTGTACTGTTAATACATCTGATGCAGGGTTTGGCCAGATGTTTACGGCAAATAATGCTGGTTTTGCAGTGACTGCTTTTTCCGGATTGATAGCAGCAATGGTTTGTCTGCCGGCTGCCGGAGCAGGATATACTTCAAATTCCCAGATAGAGTAGCCGTATGGTGTACCTCGTTTAACACCATGCATTCTTACATAGCGTGCGTTAACAGCAGGGAAGCTGATAGTAGCTGTTCCCACTGCGCCGTCTGTTACTTCTTTCTGTACGGACCAGTTGCTGTTATCCAGCGATGTTTCTATACGATAAGCGCTTGCAAATGCATTTTCCCATTTGAGCACTACTTTAGAAACGCTCTGCGTTGTACCCAGATCAACCGCTATCCATTCACTGTCTGTATAGGCAGAAGACCAGCGTGTGGTAGTGGCATCACCATCGAAAGCCTTAATAGCAGAGAAATCCGTTTCAGGTTCTACAGAAGATGCGCTGACTGTTTTATTAGCCGCGATGTTGTCGGACTGCAAGGTGAAATTGAGCCAGTTGATGTTGAACTCAGCAGCATCAACTACCAGTCGTAATACTTTGGTACCGGTAGTGAGGGCTGGAGTTGTGACATTGACAGTGGTCCATGTCTGCCAGTCACCTGTATTAGGAATAGCAATCGGACCAGAGATGTTTTGTCCGTCCAGTTCTATGTGGAATGATTTACCCGCAGCATTGGTTGCTACCCTGGCCTGTAAGGTGTATACACCGGCAGTGTTTACATTTACGGTGTATTCAAACCATTCACCGTTCTGCACATAACTGAGGTTGTAGCCACCTTCGTTACATGTTTCGATGTCAACCGCTTCAGCAGTACGATACTGACCACCCTGATTAGCAGGTGTCAGGTCATGATAAGCAACACCTTCTCCACCGTTATCGTAGTTTTCCGCTTCTATTTTACCAGGAATTGCCCAGTTGGAACCACCATATGGTGTCTGAGATACGACTGCATTACCGTATACTTCCAGTTCGTAGATAGAATAACCATAGGCAGTTGCTCTTGTTGTACCATTGATACGTACATAACGGCCGGTACCAGCGAGTCCGGTCACATCATTTACGAGTGTGGTATTACCGGTGATTGATCTCAGCGGAGACCAGTTGATGGAGTCAGCAGAGATCTGGATATCATAGGCGCTGGCATAGGCAGCTTCCCAGGTGATCTTCACCCTGTTGACGTTGTAAGTGGCGCCCAGATCAACATATAACCATTGTGGATCAGAGAACGTGGAAGACCAGCGTGTACCGTAGTTACCATCTGTTGCATTGGAGGCTACAGTGCTGGTAGTAGTGCTGACTTCAGTGGAGGATACTACTACGCGTTTGTTAGAGGCAAGGTTCTGTGGTACCGGATTGACATCTCCTTTACAGATGGTGCCAAGCGTGTTGTAGATCGCGTTGATATCGCCGTATTCAGATGCGATATCCCAGATCATGATACCACCGCCGGTAGTTTTCGCCATATTGGCTTTTCTAACGTGTTCCGCGCTGTTATTGTCGGAGCTGTAGAAAGGAACGCCCAGCATTCTTTTGTTCTGCGGTACGCCGCGGGAGGTCCAGTAAGACATCGCGCTGCTGGCCAGGGCATCGTTACCGTAACACATGATGTTTACCAGGTCCAGCATGGTGACGTTATCATAGTTGTTACCATTGTTGTTACCGCTTTCTGATACAGCGGCGGTAAACAGTTTACCCATGCTATGGAGCCGGTTACCTAATGGAACTGCGACAGCGTTCCACCTGGTTTTGGATGTTGGGTATTCCCAATCCAGATCGATACCATCCAGGTTATAGGTGGTGACCATGTTTGCACAGGCGTTAACGAAATTGTTGATCGCTGTGGCATTTGTTGAAATTGCCTCAAATGGCGTGTTGGATGGTGAGGAGGTCAGCCAGCCACCAACGGATAATAGTACTTTTACGTTTGCTGCGTGTCCACGGCTGACAAGGTCTCTCAATGCGGAGGCGTTGTCAACGGACGACATATTTCCGTTCCCGTCGGGGATGGAAAAGGCGTAGCAAATGTGCGTGTACCTGCTGTAGTCAATTTTCGAAGGACTATTGATATAATAGTTCCCACCGGCTACCCAGGAGGGGTAGTAGCCTACTACGTTGTAGCAGGACTGTTGTGCAAATGTTTTCATCGAAAACATCGAGAAAGCTGCAAGAAACAGTAGCTTCAGTTTTTGCATAGTCAAACTGTTGTTTAAATGATTATATGAAGGAAATCTTCCGGATGGATATGGTTATTGCTGGTTGGTACAGACAATAACTATCAGGCTCCCGGAAAGCGCTCAGGGAGGATTTTGTAATGGAATCTATGGCTGTACAATAGTTTGGTACAGGTGCTGCTACGTGGCAGTTGTAAATTGATGGCTTTTCAAATCGGTTATTTTGAGTATAAAAAAATGTAATGGAATAAAAGTTGTATTAATGGCTGCAACACGGATCGGTCAATGGAACTGACAAGGCTTAGATCAGGCTTTGATATTTGTTATCCTACGTTAATCTTACGTTCATGAACGTAGGATTAACGTAGGATAACAAATATCTAAACGGCATCAAATAGTATTTAAAGGATACTTTACCGTATATGGCGTACTTCACGAAGTGTGAAATTATGCAAATCGTAGTATTTGCAATAGGAATTTATTTAATATGGATAGAGGTGAAGGTTAAATGGGTGATTATCAGTGAAAGAGATTGGGATTTGCGGTGTATATACTCAAAAAAGAAGCCGGTAAGAAACTTACCGGCTATAAGATTACTAGCTAAATAAAACTGAGGTTAACAATACAATGGCCCGATGAAAAATCATTATTCATTATAATGGCTTTTTCGAGGGGAATAGAGTTTTCAAGGAATTATATGTACATCATGGGAATAAACTTATTGAACGTGCAGGATACCGTCATCACTGGGCGTTTCTTTGAGATCATGCGGCAGCTGATCTATGAACTCACTTTCTTTTTCACTACGCACAATGTTGATTCTGCCCATGCCTCCCGGAAAATCCCTGTCGATTGACAGTTTTTTACCGTAGTAAATCTCGAAGGCGCTTTCCACCTCCTGTTTACTGGCGTTTGGAAAGAAAACGATGTTTTTCTTCCAGGCGGTGACTACGTCGACATCAAATCTGGCTACTTTGTACCGGCCCTTTATGTAGGTCGCTTTTTGTCCTTCAGAAAGGATGGTAGTAGCGCCTTTGTTGTCGACTCTCACCCGGCCCTCTACGACGGCGACACTGGGCGTTTCGTTATCGTAGGTACGGACGTTGAAAGCAGTGCCTAAAACTTCGACTTTGCCGGTTGGGTAAGTCACAATGAATGGATGGCCGGCGCGGGAGGCGATATCGCAGTATGCTTCACCGCTGATGAATACTTTTCTTTCTTTGTCGGCAAATCGTTTCGGCAATCTGATTGTTGATCCTGCATTTGCGACAATACTGCTGCCGTCGGCCAGTCTGATACTGAGCGTTTTTCTACGGCCTACCTGTATTGCTGCATTGGATCTGGTGAACATTTTTTCCGGTGTGTTCAGCCGGGTATTATTACTGTAGAGTTGTCCATCTTTGGTGATATTCAGTTCTCCATCTTTAATAGACATCCATCGGTTGCCATCAAACAGATAGGTACTTTCGTCGTCTGCCTGTCTGGCCAGTTCGGGAATCTTACTCAGGTAAGACTCATATCCTTTTGTCGCCAGCATGTAAACGCCGAATAGGCTGGCTGCTGCGATGACTGGGATGCGAAGCATGACCAATACGCTTCTGCGTTTATATATTTTACCGGTGTTTGCCCGTGCAATGATACGGCGGACGGACTCTTCAATCTCTTCATTTGTCTTTTTATGAAGTCCACCCAACTGCCCGTATAATCTATCGGATAGTACCTGTATGGCAGGATCATTATCTCTGAGTTCATTCAGGTGCGCCTGCTCTTCAGGTGTGATAGCCTGTGCTATCTCTGCTATTATGAGGGTTTCAATTTCCAGGGGCATATTTTCCATGGTTGTGTATTTAAAAGACAGAACTAAAAATGAAAAATGATCAAGAAACCCGATTATTTTTTAAATATTTTTCTCAATGCTTTGCCAGACCTGACGATAACGCCTCTTAAAGTTGGCAATGAGATATTTAATTCGTCTGCCACTTCCTGTTGTTTACGTCCTTCGAGATAGACCTGCTTCATAATATTTGAATCGGCGGCAGGCAGGTATTTATCCATAGCTATTACTACTTCGCTTGAGAGAGAATCCTTGTGCGCCGACGGATCATCAAAAGGGGGAGCCTCCCGGGAATATTTCTGCTCCCGGTGATAGTCTGTTTTTCTTTTGCTGAGTTTATTGTTGGCGCGGTTAATGGCTGCTCTCATCAGATAGCCGCGGCAGTCCGTATGTACGTTTATCCGCTCTCTTTTTTCCCAGAAGTCGACAAAGAGATCCTGTACGACTTCCTCAGCCTCAATATTATCCCCGAAGAGGTAAGTGATCTTGGCCCTGAGAAATCTTTCGTATCTACTATAAAGTGTGCCGAATGCCTTTTGACACCCATTTTTGATGTCTGAAAGCAATCTGGCATCCTCGATATTCTCCATAGATGTCATATGGTTTAGTGAGTACTAGTAAACACACTATTACTGGAGTTTACCCGATTTTCATTAAAAGAGGAAACAGAAAGGTCAGCATGAGGGGGAGATATCCATACAGCCCTCAAATTGGCATTTCGATATATCTTTCGAAAAATCCCGGCAGTACGCTCATATTTCAATCTAATCGTTATTTCCCAACGTGTACTATACATTTTTCTTCTACTGTTTTGGATGCTAGTAATATAAATTTAGGGGTTCCATAGGAAGTAACAATTGGTTACTTTAGAGGGGACAGTTTTGATATTAAGACAAACCCAAAATCCGATTTCGATCAAAAAAATAATTTTTTTATCAGACTAAAGAATACATGTTAAATTTGACACTAAGATTGTAAGCAGTACTAACCTGTAAGCGGGGAACACTGTGAAGAGAATTGTAATATATGAACCATTAGAGGTCAACAACCGATTGCAACCCCAACGCTTCTTTTTAATTAATGTACATCATCGATACACTGCTATAGTTATGTCTTAAATCATGGGGAATATTTTTTGAATGAAGCATTTTTATGTACGTCATATGCGACTTCAGGAGAAATATGCCAGCATCCTATATCTCGTGCTGCTGTTTTTGTCATTGTTGCTTACTGAAGGTGTTCGTGCACAGCATAGCCCTATGCTGGACGGCAAACTTGTGTCCGTTACAATGAAACGGCAGCCGCTGTCTGTTATTCTGGACACATTACAGGCCCAAACGAGCGTTTTACTCAATAGTTCATTTGAGGGGAAAGAGATATATAGTATAGATGTACATAATAAATCATTACGCTTTACCCTGGAAAAGCTATTTAGGAAAAAACAGCTGAAACTGGAGCCGCTGGAACACCTGAATATGGTGAAGATCCAGCCGCTGGAGGAAAAAGATAAAATGGACAAAAAACCGGAGGCAGATAAAGCTTCTTCATCAGAGATAACCGTTAGTGTTTCACATTATCGTATAACGGGAAAGGTGATCGATGAGGATGGATCATCATTGCCAGGCACGACCATACAGGTGAAGGGAAAGAAGGAAGGCGCCAGCTCGGATACTGCGGGGAATTTCAGTTTTCTCTCCACAGAAGCGAAACCACATGTACTGATTACTTTTATGGGATATGAAGGGCAGGAGCGGCTGTTGCAGTCCGGTCAGAAAGAGGTGATCATTCTCAGACAGGCTGATAACAGCCTTGATGGGGTAACGGTAGTGGGATATATGGGTAACTCAAACCGATACTCGTCGGGTTCTGTATCCAAGGTAACAGCGAAGGAAATTGAAGGCCGTCCTACCGGAAATCCGCTTTTATCATTACAGGGCCGCATACCCGGTATGGTGATCACACAATCAAGTGGTGTTACGGGCGCAGCGATTAAAGTAAATCTCCGGGGCATCAACTCCCTGTTCAATGGATCCGATCCATTATATATAGTAAATGGTACACAGTTGCCCGGTTATGGTGAACGGATCAATCAGCTGCCTTCCATAGCCTCCCAGAGTGAAGAAGGTGGTATCAGTCCTTTTACCATTTTCGGGTTGTATGATATTGAATCCATGTACATCCTGAAAGATGCGGTGGCGACTGCCGCCTATGGCAGCCGGGGTGCTAACGGAGTGGTGATCATCAATACGAAAAAAGGAGAAAAAGGGAAACTGAAGGTGACATTGGATTATATGTATGGGATAAACGCTGTATCCAGCAAACTATCTCTCCTGAATACCCGGCAGTATATCAGTATGCGTAAGGAGGCTTTCCGGAATGATACGATCGATCCCAACGACATACCGGGAACACCCGGCTATGCGCCTGATCTTACTTTGTGGGACACAACCCGGTATACGGACTGGCAGAAAATGCTGAGGGGAAGACTGGCGGGTATGAATGACCTGAATATCAGTATTTCCGGTGGTACAAAGTATACGAGACTATTACTGAGTACGGGGATTTACCGGGAAGGGACAGTCTATTCGAAAGATATGTCCTATCTGCGCAGCACCATCAATCTGGCAGCCGACCATCAGTCGAAAGATGCAAGATTTAAGCTGGGTGTGTATGCTAATTATTCAGTAGATAACAACCAGTTGTTCAGTCCTGCGTCTTCGGGAGAAATGCTGCCTCCGAATGCGCCAAAGCCCTACGATGCGCATCATAACCTGGTGTGGCAGGAAGGAGGAGAATCCTTCGCAAATCCGATGGCGGAAAGACTGAAGCGCTATTCTATGGTCAAGAATAACCTGATCGTTAATGTAACGCCTTCTTACGAGATCCTGCCTGATCTCCGGCTGAAAGCGAATATCGGCCTGACAGGCGTCAATGTATACGAAAACAGCTTATTACCTATTGCGTCCCAGAATCCTTACACCGATAGTACAGTTACCGGTAGCTCATCTTTTGCTACCGGTAAATATAAAAGTCTGATGTTCGACCCGGTACTGCAGTTTGCAAAACATATCAAACAAGGTGATTTTACCTTGCTGGGGGGCTATTCGTTCCAGTACGCCACCTCTAATATATCGTCTGTAACCGGATATGGATATACCGACGATCTATACCTTCGCTTTCCTGACAAGGCGCCGCTGAAGAACAATAATTTTACACCCGAATCGAGTCAGTACAGGTATGGCGCATTCTTCACACAGTTCAACTATAAATATAATCAGAAGTATATCCTTGATATGACCTTCCGCCGGGATGGGAGTAGTAAGTTCAGTCCCGAGCGGCGCTTTGGTAATTTCTGGGCAACCGGTGTGGCCTGGATCTTTTCAAAAGAAAAGTTCTTCCAGCCGCTGAATGGCTTTGTACGTTATGGTAAGCTGCGCAGCAGTATCGGGGTGACCGGCAACGATAAAATTGAAAACTATAAATACCTTGATACCTGGTCGCCGGTATCCGGCGGACCTTATCAGGGTACATCCGGATTGAGACCCGATGCATTGTATAATCCGGCCTATTCCTGGGAAACCTGCCGGAAAATAGAATTCGGACTGGACCTCGAGTTTACGCCGGCGGATATGTATGCTTCACTTGTTTATTTTACGAATCGCAGCTCTAATCAGCTGGTGCGCTATAATCTGCCTTCACAGACCGGTTTTAACGACATTCTCAAAAATATAGATGCTGCTATCAGAAACAGTGGATGGGAGTTTACATTCGATGCGACAATCATCAAAAGCGGCGATTTTAAGCTGTTTACAGGCGTTAATCTGACTGTTCCGAAGAGCAGACTACTCCGCTTTGAGAAACTGTCTACATCTGCTTATTATGGCTCTTATGTGGTGGGTGAGTCCGTGAAAGTGCTGAATAAATTACATGTAGCCGGTGTCGATCCTGCAACGGGACTTTTTGTCATCCAGGATAAGGACGGGGTCAGTGGTTACAGTGTTAATGATTACCAGGTAATAGGTCACCTGGACCCTTCCTGGTTTGGCGGATTCCGTCTGGGATTGAGCTGGAAGGCATTAGAACTGACCCTGCTGGGGGACTTCAGAAAACAGCTGGCGCCCAATTATCTGTATGCCACTTATATCAGAAATGCACTGCCGGGAGCACCGGTAAATCAGGCAGTTGAAGTACTGGACCGCTGGGGCCAATATGGCGATAATGCCATCTATCCAAGATTTTCCACGATGTCGGGCGGAGATGTATACAGCGATCGTACCCGTATTATTAATTCTGACAAGGCTTATTCTGATGCGAGTTTTATGAAACTGAGAAACGTGTACATCTATTATACGCTGCCTCCTCATCTGTTTACCAGGCTTAAACTGGACAACATCAGGATCTATTGCAAAGCACAGAATCTTTTTACCATCACGCGGTATCAGGCAGGCGATCCTGAAACTGCGAGTCCGTTTGCGTTGCCTCCATTAAGAACGGTGGCATTGGGCGTAAGGGCTTCTTTTTAAATACGCGGTTATATGAAAAGAACAGTCATTAAAAGCATTACAGCGAAATATCTCTTATATGTCCTTTTGGGAGTGGTTTGTCTGACCGCCTGCTCAAAGATGCTGGATGTACCTGTACCCGATAATAAGACGATCGGGAAACAGGTATTCGGTAATAAGGATTCTGCGGTCGCAGCGGTAGCCGGTATTTACTCAGGACTTTCATTGTCTACGAATCTGATATCCGGTGCTACCAGCGTTTATACAGGCGTGTATTGTGATGAACTGGCATATACGGCAACACAGCCTTCGATCGTTGAATTTTATAATTCGACATTGTCCTCCGATAATACCACCGTCCGGGAATTTTTCTGGAATGCCGCCTACCGGTATATCTATAGCGTCAATGCCTGTGTAGAAGGATTAGAAGACAGTAAAGAGTTACCTGCTGCACTAAAGAACCAGTTGCTGGGAGAATGCCACTTTCTCCGGGCGTTGATCTACTTTCATCTGAGCAATTGTTTTGGCGCCGTTCCCCTTGTAAAAGTGACGTCTTACCTGGAAAACGAAAAGATGCCCAGGACGGCTATCACGACCGTAGAAGCTTTTATAGAAACAGAACTGATCACCGCAAAGACATTGTTAAGTATAGGATATCCGTCAACAGACAGGGCCAGGGCCAATAAGTGGTCAGCAGGAGCGTTGCTGGCAACCTATTATCTGCATAGGAAACAATGGGCCGCTGCTGAGCGGGAGGCGACAGATGTGATTAATGCGGGTTATTACAGACTGGAAGCATTAAAGGATGTATTTCTGGCAGTTAGTAACGAGGCTATTTTCCAGTTACAGCCGGTATTGACGGGCTATAATACCATGGAAGGTAACTGGTTGATCCCTGCGGGCTCCGGACGGCCGAGTTTTGCATTAACAGATTCATTGCTGGCTGCATTTGAACCCGGTGATAAGCGGCTGACGGAATGGGTGCGTAATAAGGTGGTCGCCGGTAAAGTGTATTATTATCCTTTTAAGTATAAGAAACGGAGTGATTTTTCACCCGGGTTTGTTCCTACGGAGTATACGACGGTGCTAAGGCTTGCCGAAATGTATCTTATCAGGGCTGAATGTCGCTTAGCCGCCGGACAACTACCCGGTGCAATAGAGGACATTGATATGGTACGCAGGAGGGCGGAACTACCGCTGATTGCAGATATACAACCGCTTATTACTGCTGAGGAGCTGTCAGTAAAAATAATGCATGAGCGGAGGATAGAGTTGTTTGCTGAGTGGGGGCATCGTTGGTACGATCTTAAAAGGAGTGGAAAGGTAAATGAGGTGATGAAGGCTATAAAGCCGTATTGGCAGGATACGGATAGTTTATGGCCAATTCCGGTTTCGCAGATCTTGCTGAATCCTGCATTGGAGCAGAATCCGGGGTATAATTGAGGTTGACTGCCTTATGAAGTACAGAAATGCGTTGCTCTATTATCTATTCAGAGAAAGCAAAATAGTCGTCTGTGCGATTTGAAGATGTGCAATAACAATCATAGATAGTTTGCAATACAAGTGTTAGTTGTTTTGCAATGTAGCGTTTAAGAAGATTAAACAGATATTCCGGTAATCATCTCTTATGTCGCTAAGAGATACATCACCGGAATATTCAAAAATGATATAGTAAAAGCAAAAAGAAAAGCAATTCAGGAATAAAAAAATCTTTTCACAACGCGGCCAATCCTGGCTACGTCATGTATACATAAGCTGTTATAAATTATTTAAGAAAGGTTCAGGTACATCAGGGGATGATCAGCTCCCTGATGTATGAAAATGGTTACAGCAAACTCAAGGTAAATATCCATTTGTATGAATATATACATTGTCCTGTGCTCTCAGACAAATGTCTATTGACGATGCGCAGTAAAGGTCTGCAACTGATTTTGGTACGTTTACTAACACGAGGTCGTCATTCCAGTCAATCCAGTTGCGGTTTACTTCCACGGCAGCGGAAGCGCCAGGTTTTCCGGTAGTAGCAATAGCGGTGCCTGCACCTGCTAACACCGCAGTGAGTGCAAATAAGAGTTTGATTCTTTTCATAAGAAGCAATTGACGATTTTTAAGAGGAATGTTTCAGGAAAAAAAAGTGTGACTTACTGCAAAAAAGCTAATGATAGACTATAACATGCTGCTGTTTTAGCCGGCTCTGGGTGGACATGACCCTACCGGGGCCTTGCCGGTGGCAAGACAAAGCGTAGATTGTCCCATAGTGTGAATTTTAGATCAGTAGATTTATTTAGCTAGATGTACGTTCTGTTGTAATGATTCTGCTCGTCGTTCGAGATAGATGCCAAGAAAGCCAATAGCAACAAAGAATAAGTTGAATAATAGGTGCTGCGTCCACGATAGTTTTGATATCGCGCCACCACAGCTACAGGGAATCTTCCCATAGTAATGGAACTGTACCAGTACGATATAACCGGTAAAACAGATCATTAAGGAAGTCGACAGATAAAGCCCAAGTTTACGAAAAGCAGTTGTTACCATCATTATTGCAAACAGTATCTCTGCGGCCGGAATTGCCCACGTCAGAAATTTGCCATATGCATCCGAGAACGGCTGACGTTGCATCTGCACCACAAAAACCTGGTACGTCATTAATTTGGAAACTGCAGCATAAAGAAACATGCTCGTAAACAGAAAATAGCACGCAAGCAAAATAATGTCCCTGGCTTTCATAGCGTAGGTATTGTTACATTGTCCTGAAGTATGAGTTGTTTAATACCTAATTGATAGCCTGATCTTAGCTAAATAAAATAGAACAGTCCCCTGACTTAATTTTTCCTGATAAAGTTCAATGCTTTTTGCGAATGCATAATACAAAAACTATGATCGGCAGTTGTTAATGAATGGTTAAATAAATAAAAAAAGTCTGCGCTACACTTATTCAGTAATTTTTTTGGTGAAAAAGACTGCATGGTCTAAATTTGTTCGATAGAATTAAATTTATCGATCTATTTACAGGACAGCATCCCTGCTGTTTTTTTAAGGCTTTATAAAAGACCAGATAGTCTATTATTGGCCTGAATAACAAACAGTATCACCATGATGTTGGCCTGTCGCCAACGCCATACCAGCAAGGGGATGCTCGAAAGACAGTGTGTTTTTTGGATTGCCGATTTGTAGTTTCATGGGCTCCGGTTCTGGCCGGAGCTCATTCAATAGCCCGCCGGATGCAGAATTTAGAACTATCGAAGAAGGAGAAAGTAGCTGTGCTGCTGACCAGTATGGGTACGGGTATGAAAACGCCGCTGACTTACATAGACGCACAACATTATGTACAACACAACCAGCGCATAGGTAAAGGCTTACAGGGGTTTAAACACTACCTGAAAGAATGGCCCAGGAATGCTTTTGTGCGCATTGTCAGACTCATGGAAGACGGTGACTTTGTATTTGCACATGTTGAATATCATTTTGAAATTGTGATGATCGGATTCAGTGTTTTCAGATTTGAACACGACAGAATAGTAGAGCACTGGGATCATCTGCAGATCTCATCTGCTGAAGATAATATAAGACCATTAAACGCCCGCTCAGTAAATATCACAGAATATCAGCGGACAGCAGAAAACAAACAGCTGGCGAAATGTACCGTGGAAGACGTGCTGGTGAAGAAAGGGGATAACACTGTTTGCTCCCGCTATTTTAGCGAGCAGGCGAAATTTCAGCACTACTCCTGTGCCTGGATACAGGATCAGACCACACCACCCGCTATTCAATATGATAAGATCCACCGTGTACTGGGCGAAGGGAACTTCGCACTTGTAGTCAGTGAAGGCAGACAGTCAGATTGTGAAGCGGCCTTCTATGACCTCTTCAGACTTGAAAACGGTAAGGTCGCCGAGCACTGGAATACCACAGAAGAGATTTCTGCGATGGGAACCTCATAAAACGACAACACCGTACATTGAAATAAAACCGGCCATAATAATATATGCAGTCAGCCGCCCTTTCAAAAGGACGGCTGTGCTGTTTGTATCCCATACCCTAAGTCAATACAATATTAAGAAGCTGCGTATACGCTGGCGTATCATCCCTGGAAAGATGCCTTGTGAGCAAAGAGGGAATATGCTGTACATCTCCCATATTCCAGTTAATGCAATAATAAAAAGCTGCGTATGCCCTGCAAGACCATTCCCGGAAAGACCCCCAGCCAGCAAAGTGCGCCAGCCAGTACTACCAGCGCCGCATAAGTAGAGAAATAAAAGAATGGATGCCTCGGCCCCGGTATATTAACCGGACGGTCAGCTGTGGCGAACAATGTACTGATGATCCGGAGATAGTAGTATAAACCAATAACACTTGTCAGTACCAGCACAATCAGCAATGGCCACTGAGATTGTTGCACTCCTGCTGATAACACCATGAACTTCGCCAGAAATCCTGCCGTTAATGGAATGCCTGCCAGTGAGAATAACGCGACCGTCAGTATTGTACCCAAAACAGGTTTACGCCATATCAGTCCCTGGTAATTCTCTATACGATCTGCCTCTTCATCACCGGTTGATAATAGCACGATTACGCCAAAGGCAGCCAGTAAAGTGATAGAATAAGCCGCCAGATAGAAAATAGTAGCCTCAGTGCCGGCCTTGCTACCTGTTAGAAAAGCGACCAGCAGATAACCAAAATGTGCGATCGAAGAATAAGCTAATAGTCTTTTCAGATTCTGCTGACGTAAAGCCAGCACATTACCCATCACCATAGACGCAACAGCGATCACGGAAAATACCGTTATCATCAGGGGATACTCATGCAGGTTCACGGTTTGCGCAAAGCGAAGTAATACCGCAAAGGCGCCGATCTTTGAGGTGGTGGCAATAAAAGCGGTTACAGGGGAAGGGGAACCCTGATATACATCTGCTATCCAGAGATGAAAAGGGACAAGTCCGAGTTTAAACCCGATCGCTACAATCATCGCTCCTGTACCAAACAGAAACAACGGAGAGGAAATACCGTCTGTCAGCTTCTCTGCAATACCGGGAAACGTCATTGTACCCGTTTCCATATAGATCAGTGCCATGCCGAATAACAGAAAAGCAGATGACATGGCTGCCAGTACGAGGTATTTCATGCCAGCTTCTACCGCATGATTGCGGGTACGCAGATAAGCGATCAGTGCATATAAACTCACACTAAGCAATTCGAGTCCGATAAAGAAGGAAATGAAATGCTGACTGATCGTGAGAATCGCGCCGCCCAGGGTAGCCAGGAATAAAAGGATATAGTATTCCTTCGGATTCTCTTCGCGTTCCTCAAAGTAGATGTAAGATAGCAAACCCACCACCAGGACACTGAAAATGATCAGTCCTGTAAAGAGTGCTGCCTGTCCGTCTACAATAAACAGCGGCGGCACCAGTCTGGGTAAGGTATCTTTCACGTACCAGGTGGCCAGTACAACGAGACACATCATGATAAACCCCGTCACCTGGATCACCGTATGGCTGGCCCGGAATGCGATCAGCAGTATGACGACCAGCGAAGCGACAGCCAGTACCATGAAAGGCAGTAGCGATAGTAATTGCAGTTCACTCATGTAATAAAGGCTGAAGGGTGAACGATAAATGATGTACTGTATCTATGACCGGCTGCGGATATAATCCCAGTGCCACAATACTGACACTTAAGGCAGCCATGATCAGCATCTCCCGGGTACTGAGGTCTCTCACCGGATTGGTGACGACTATCGCCCCCATAAATACGCGCTGTAATAAACGTAAGCCGTACAGGGCGGATAGGACCAATCCGACGGAAGCCAGCACACTAAACAGTACATTCACCGTAAATGTGCCCAGCAGTATAAACAGTTCCGCGATGAAGTTGCCTAACAAAGGCAATCCGGAAGAGGCCATCGTAAACAGAATAGCCGCTCCTCCCATGGCCGGCATGGAAGTCCATAAACCGCCCATTTTTGTAATATCCCTGGTATGCAGCCTTTCTTTCAGCATCCCCGCCATTACGAAAAGCGCTCCTGTACTCAGACCATGGGTCAGCATCTGCATCACAACACCCTGCATCGCGATCTCGCTGAAAGAGAAGATGCCTGTCAGCACAAATCCCATATGACTGACGGATGTATACGCGATCAGCCGTTTGATATCTGTCTGTGAAAAAGCCAGGAAAGCGCCATAAATGATACCGATCACACCGAATAACATCGCCCACCAGGAAATGGCTACAGATGCTTCAGGAAGCAGTGGTAATACGAATCTGATAATTCCATAAGCCCCCGTTTTTAACAGCAGGCCAGCCAGTAAAAGACTACCGGCTGTCGGGGCTTCACTGTGCGCATCGGGCAACCAGTTATGAAACGGCACCATGGGTAATTTGATGGTGAACGCGATCATAAAACCAGCCATGATCCACCATGCGGTACCTGACTGGAATGTTGTACGCAGTAGTTCAAAATAGTCGAAAGTGTATAGCCCGGTTTGTTGACCATGGATGAAATATACCGCGAGGATAGATAACAACATCAGCAGACTACCCGCCTGCGTGAACAGAAAGAACTTATAGGCCGCATAACGACGACGGCTGTCACCCCAGAGAATGATCAGCAGATACATGGGGATCAGCATCACTTCCCAGCAGAAATAAAACAGGAAGAGGTCCATCGCGACAAATACACCACTGATACCTGCCAGTGTCCATAAGAGGTTGAAATAATAGAATCCCGCTCTTTCCCGGATTTCATTCCAGGAACACAGGACTGCCAGGATGCCTAAGAAGAATGTTAGTAATAGCAGCACCATACCGAAACCATCCAGCGCAACGTGCAGACTGACACCCATAGAGGGTATCCAGTTGATCTGATAGTTGATGAACCAGGAGCTTTTATCCGGGAATTCATGATATAACCAGCATAGACAGCAGGCCAGTACCATATCGGCGCTGACTGTCAGCAATGCGGTCCATCTGGCATACCCGGCAGATTGTCTCCCGAGTAACCAGCATAACAGTCCGCCTGCCAGCAATACAATTATCATCCATAGCAGTATCATCGTAGTATTTGTAAAGTGATGATGAATAAGATACCTATCAGCACACCTGCCACATACCAGCGAAGAGAACCATTCTGAGAAACAGAAAGGAATCTGTTCAGCTGCAGATGTATGGTGGCAATGCCACTGTAAATCTTGTCAGTCACATCATTTCTGTTCACCTGTGTGATAAAGACAAACGGTCTGACAAACAGTACATCATACAACTGATCGAATTTCCAGCCGGCATAAAAGAAGTTCCTCACAGACATTAAGCCTTCAGACTCCTTCCAGCCCCTGATCGTATGTGGATAGAGATAGTACAGCATATATCCCGTCATGATGCCCAGTAAAGTGGAGAATATGGCGATGAACTGGAAGATGATCTCTTCGGGATGTGCAGGTTTCAAAACTGTTTCGGGTAATACCTGTGTCAGATGTGGTAAATGGATCCATCCGGCGCCGATGGAGAAGATCGCCAGTATCACCAGTGGAATATTCATAGCGCTGGATGGTAGTTTTCCGGGCGTAGTTTGCCTTTCTCCCCAGAATACGACTAAGATCAGCCGGGTGGAATAGAAAGCGGTTATAAAGGCCCCTAACAGCCCTGTAACCCATAGTAAAGGATGCCCACCCGCTGCGCTCCAGGCAAACCAGAGTATTTCATCTTTACTGAAAAAGCCCGCGGTAACAAAAGGTACTGCCGCCAGTGCTGCCGCACCGATGATGAAGGTGCGGAAGATCAAAGGCATGTCTTTTCTGAGTCCACCCATCTTAAAGATGTTGTGCTCATGATGCAGGGTTTCTATAACCGCACCGGCAGCAAGGAATAAGAGGGCTTTGAAAAAGGCATGCGTAAAGAAATGGAAGATGGCAGCACTCCAGGCACCTACGCCAAGGGCCAGGAACATATAGCCGATCTGACTGATCGTTGAATAAGCCAGTATTCTTTTGATATCTGTCTGTACCATGGCACTACAGCCAGCCACCAATAGTGTCAGCGCCCCAATAATTGCCGTAAGATGCATGGTAAAAGGAGATAGTTCGAAAATGGTATGCATCCTGGCAATGAGGTATACGCCAGCTGTTACCATCGTAGCCGCGTGGATCAGTGCACTGACAGGAGAGGGACCAGCCATGGCATCGGGTAACCAGGTCTGTAAGGGTAGCTGAGCTGATTTACCCATACCTCCCGCCAGTAACAGGAGGGCAATCCAGGTGACAGTTGTATTACCTGTTGTAAAGTATTGTGGCGCGAGCGCCAGTATCTCCCGGATATTCAGCGTACCCAGTTCCCTGAATAACAGGAACAAACCAATGATCATCGCTGTATCTCCGATACGGGTGATCACAAATGCTTTTCGGGCTGCCATGCAGTTGGCCTCACTTTCATACCAGAACCCGATCAGCAGAAAACTGCATAAGCCTACGCCTTCCCAGCCCAGGTATAACAACACCAGGTTGTTAGCCATGACCAGCAGCAGCATGGAACATACAAAAAGGTTCATTGATGCAAAAAAACGCGCATAGTCCCGGTCATGTTCCATAAAGGCAATGGAGTAGATATGTATCAACGCGCCTATAAACGTGATGATGCAGACAAAAACCAGCGACATTGCATCCAGCTGGAGGCCAATATCTGCATGTAGTTTTCCGATATTGAACCAGTGCCATAACTGCTGATGATATACGCCTTCCAGGGGCGGATATAGTAAGAACTGCGCACCCATTGTGATCGCGATGATGGCAGACACGCATATGCTGCCGGCCCCAATCATAGCGGTAACATACCGGGGGAACTGTGCGCCCCCTGTTATCAGTAACAGGAAGCCGATCAGCGGCATTGCCGGAATAAGATAAAGATACTGTTGCATGGCTTAGTCTTTTAATTCTCTCAGATCTTCCACATCCAGCGTCTTATGCTGATGATGGATCTGTAAGACCATCGCCAGCGCCACAGATACTTCTGCAGCTGCCATTGCCAGAATGAACAGGTACATGATCTGTCCGTCGGGCTGCTGCCACCTGGAACCGGCAGCAATGAAGGCAAGTCCGGCGGCATTTAACATGATCTCTATCGAGATCAGCATAAAGATGATGTTCTTCCGGGTGAGCACGCCGGCGAGTCCCAGTACAAACAGGATGGCGGCGACAATAAGGACCGTATGTGCAGAGATGGGTGCCATATGTTATGCTTGTAAAAATCTGTGCAGACTTTTCTTCTTTTGTTTGCCGATATGCGCAGCGCCTACAATTCCCGTCGTTAGTAAAAAGCCGATCAGTTCAACGGCAATAATGTACTCTCCGTATAGTGAAAGCGCCACCTGTTTAGGTGTCACTACGGCTACGGCGACATTTCTTTGCGGAGGCGCCAACAGGAGTATGCTCATTTCCATCAGCAATACCAGCGTGAGTACGCCCGGTCCGATCCATACGGCAGGACGCAGCCAGTCTTTCTCCTGAGCAGCGGTCTCTTTTCCGAGATTCAGCATCATCACCACGAAAATGAACAATACCATAATCGCGCCTGCATACACGATCACTTCTAATGCTGCTGCGAATGGTGCGCCCAGGGAAAGAAAGACCATCGCAATAGCCAGGAAGGATACCACGAGATACAGCAATGCGTGTATAGGATGGTAACGCGTGATGACCATAATCGTAGCAATGATCGCTACCGCTGACGAGAGATAGAAGAGTATCGGCATGGCAATACATTTTTCAGGGTAATAAGCTTTTGATATCTACCGGCGCTTCTTCATTTTCTCCCTTGCCCTTTTCTTTTACGCCGGCACTGAGTCCTGCCATTTTATAGAAATTGTAACCAGGGTATTTGCCCTGACTATCTATCAGCAGGTCTTCTTTTTCGTAAACGAGGTCCTGTCTTCTGTATTCTGCCATTTCAAAGTCCGGGGTGAGCTGAATGGCGTAAGTCGGACAAGCCTCTTCGCAATAACCACAGAAGATGCAACGGGAAAAATTGATCCGGAAGAACTCCGGATAGCGACGTCCGTTTTCGTCTTCTGCCGCCTGAAGGGCGATACAGTCCACCGGACAGGCGGCAGCGCAGAGATAACATCCTACACAGCGTTCTCCACCGTCAGGATCTTTTGTCAATACGATACGTCCGCGCCAGCGGGGACGCATGGCTACTTTTTCTTCCGGATATTGAATGGTTTCCCTTTTGTGAAAGAGATGCAGAAAGACTAACCACATGGTGCGCAGATGACTGATCATTGTTACAGGTTTTTATGTTTATCTGCTAATGTTTCATCCAGAGTGCGATAGCGCCTGTTACCAGTAGATTGACCAATACCAGGGGTAACAGCAGTTTCCAGCCGTATTCCAGTAACTGATCATATCGTGGCCGGGGCAATGAAGCTCTCAGCAGAATGAATAATCCGATGAATACAAATGTTTTCAGAAAGAACCACACAACGGGTGGCAGGAACGCAGGGCCTAACCATCCGCCAAAAAACAGGGTCACTGTCATGGCAGATATGAGCGTAATACCCAGGTATTCCCCGATGAAGAACATACCGAATTTCATCCCGGAATACTCTGCGTGGAAACCGGCGATCAGTTCACTTTCTGACTCCGGAATATCAAAGGGTAAGCGGTGGGTTTCTGCTAGTCCGGCGATAAAAAAGATCACAAATCCGACTGGCTGCAGAAAAACGAACCATACCTTCTCCTGTGCAGCAACAATCTCCGCCAGGTTGAAAGAACGGCTCAGCATAACGACGCCCATGAGTGAAAGGCCCATAAAGACCTCATAGGCGATCATCTGGGAAGCTCCTCTCAGGGCCCCTAACAGCGAATATTTATTATTGGAAGCCCATCCCCCCAGTACAATGCTGTACACACCGAGGGATGACATGGCAAGAAAGAAGAGTAAGCCGACGTTGAGATCGGCCACGAGAATGCCGGGTGCAAAGGGGATGATCACAAAACTCATCAGCACACTGGCCACGACAATAGCGGGCGCGAAGATGAATACCCATTTATCGGCAAAAGGAGGGATCCAGTCCTCTTTAAAGAACAACTTGAGGGTATCTGCCAGCACGATCATCAAACCTAAAGGACCGGCCCTGTTAGGCCCTAATCTGTCCTGCCACATGGCAAGCAGTCTGCGTTCTACCCATATCAGTCCTGCCGCTATATTCAGGAATACGAAAAGTACGCCCAATACGATCCAGATATGTTGCATTACTGTCATGTCGCGTTATTTAAAAAGATTTACCCATGTGCCCCAACTCAATGCGTCCATCCCTTTTAGTCCTGCCGTGAGTATGACGATGCCATCCTGCAGATCATCTCTTGTTTCCAGTGGAAACTGGTAGGTTCTGTTATCTGTCTGTACAGAGAGCAGGTCTCCTGTTGCCATGTTCAGCGAGGCGGCATCCCGTGCAGAAAGAATGGCCCGGGGTTCCGGAGAAAGGGCTGCTATACCTTTGGTATAGATACTGAGTTCGCCTGAGCCGAATAACTGATATTGTGGTAACAGGAACCATTTTCCCTGCCGGGGACTGAAAGCGTCCGGTATATCCTGGAAATAGGCAGGTATAGCACCAGTTTCTCTGAATAAGCGGATACCCGGATCCCCCCCTTTTAAAGCACCCCCTGTTTCCTGCTGGTATTTGTTCACTGCCTGACCAGAATTCCATCCCGGCGCCCAGAAATAAGGGATCAGCGGGGCAGGTGGCATTCCCCGGTAGCCTTCCATGGTAAATGACAGGGGAGAATCATCATCCTGGAGTGGTTTTGGTTCGCTGACGGCTTTATTGGCCTGCATGGCAGTGCGTCCACTGTAACGCTGCGATTCCCGGGGAATACGCGATCCGTGTATACGAAATGCATGTGAGGGGACCACATCGGCAATACCTTTGAACTGCGGATAAGCCCTTTCCAATCCTGCCAGCATTTCGTCCGGATGTACGTCATGACCATTTGAAATGGCTCTGCGTATCACCTTCATCTCAAAAAGCCATTTAAAGGCCTCTTTCAGCACTTTATCGGGAGACATGAATACCTGGTAGCTCCGTTGGGCCCGTCCCTCATTATTGATGAATGTGCCATCGCCTTCTGCGAAGGTGGCTACCGGTATCAATACATCCGCCTTTTCAGTGGTGCGGTTGTGGAGTGTATCCAGTACAACCACCTGCCGGCATTTACTGAAGAAGGTGTCTACCAGATCGGCCGGGATATTCCTGTAGAGGTCATTTTCCAGGATGACAGCGGTGACGTCCGGGTTCTTTTGTACGATCGCCAGCGCTTTTTCAAAAGAAGATGCGCCGGTCATGGCGAGCCCCATGCTATTGCAATCGGGTAATACAAAGGCAAGTCCGGGGTGTCGCTCCTCGTTTTGAAGCGCCGCCGCGATATCATAAGCTGCCCTGATCAGTGCTTCGCTACCCGAAGAGGTACCTGTGATAATTACCGGGTGTCTGGCCAGCAGTAACTGCTGGCTGATCATTGTAGCATTGTGTAGCAGCGTGTCAGCTGCATTGTCAACTGCCGGTAGTGTATTATTCAGCAGGTGTGCGATCTGGAAGCCCAGACGAGCCATATCATCAGGTGTGCCATGTACCTGAACGGCGGCTATCTCATCCAGCGGAGAAGAAAGTATACTCATATTCGCCAGAAAACCCTTGCTTTCCTGGGCCAGTTCTTTTAAGGCGGCATCATGCCAGCCAGGGACGGGTACCTGTTCCTGTACGTGTGCGGCGGCTGTTCTCATAACGGACTGGCGTACTGCCAGTGCCATGATGGGAGCCGTATTCCAGATGTCTTCTCCTAGTACCAGTACGGCGTCCGCCTGTTCGATCTCTTTTAGAGAAGGGGTATGAATAGTGCCTGCTGAAAGGATGTCAGCGATCTTTTGTTCCAGAAATACCTGGTTATCGGGTAATCCCTGGTAAAAACATTCTTTGCCTGCCAGTTCCATCAGGGCATAATTACTCTCGATAGAGGCTCTCGGCGAACCAATACCGATCACCGTATGACCAGTCAGGATATGCGGCAGATGATTCATCAGGGTCTGTTCATCTACCGCTTCCGCTGCACGATGACGGATCAGTGTTTGTGTAATACGGTTTTCACTGTTGACGAATTCATAGCCAAAGCGGCCTTTATCGCACAGGAAATAACCATTGACCTCGCTGTTATAACGGTTGACGATACTACGTAGCTGACCGTAACGTTCTCCGGCAATGATATTACATCCCAGACTGCAATGCTGACAAATGGCGGGTGCATTGGTCAGATCCCATTTACGGGTATAATGCTCTTTGAGTGTTTTATCTGTAAATACGCCGGTAGGACAGACCTCTGCCAGGTTACCGCTAAAAGGACTTTGCAGCACGCCGTCCTTTTCTCTGCCGAAATACACATGATTATGTGCGGAGAATACATTCAGGTCTTTACCACCGGCATAATCCCTGTAGAATCGTACACAACGATAGCACTGTATACAGCGGTTCATTTCATGGTTGATCAGCGGACCAAGATATTGATTGGTATAGGTACGTTTTTTAAATTCATAACGCCGGTAATCGTGTCCGGTCATAACGGTGACATCCTGCAGGTGGCAACTGCCGCCTTCATCACATACCGGACAGTCATGCGGGTGATTGGTCATCAGCCATTCTATTACCTGTGCGCGGAATGCCTTTGCGCCGGGATCACAGACAGAAATACGCAGGTCGTCCTTTACACTTTCCATACAGCTCATCATGATACGCCCTTTGGTATCTTCAGCGTCTTTGTACACTTTGACAGCACATTGCCGGCAGGCGCCGATACTGCCCATGGCAGGATGCCAGCAGAAGTAGGGAAGGTCAATGCCCAGGCTCAGGCAGACCTCCAGCAGGTTCTTACCTGCTTTCACTTCGAAAGGCATATTATCTATGTATATGCGTGGCATTGTTTAGCTATTTAGTCATATGGGCACTTTTTATGCTCCACATGTTTCTCAAAATCCTCCATGAAATATTTTAGTGCGCTTTGTAATGGTTCCATAGCACCGGGAGCCAGTGCGCAGAACGTATTACCCGGCCCCAGGAACTGTGTATGCATCTGTAAGAGTTCAATATCTTCGGGTTTGCCATCACCTTTTTCAAGGGCCAGCAGGATCTTTTCTACCCAGGGTAGTCCCTCGCGACAGGGGGTACACCATCCGCAGCTTTCCTGTGCAAAGAAATGCTGCAGGTTGTGCACGAAACCTACCGGACAGGTACCGGAGTCCAGTACGATCATGGTACCTGTACCGAGGCGGCTGCCTGCAGCTGCGACGGACTTATAATCCATTTTAATATCAAGATGCTGTGTGGTCAGAAAGTCGGTAGACGCGCCGCCCGGTAATACGCCTTTTAACTCATATCCAGATTTCATACCACCGGCATGTTCTTCTATCAGTTCGCGCATCGTCACACCCATAGGAAGCTCCCATGCGCCGGGTCTTTTTACTTTACCACTGACGCCATATACCTTGGTGCCGCCATCTTCGCTGTAGCTGAGTCCCTTAAACCATGCTGCGCCGTTATTGACGATATGCGGTACGCAGCACAGCGTTTCGACATTGTTGACAATGGTGGGTTTTCCAAAGAGTCCGCTGATCTGCGGGAAAGGCGGTTTCGCTCTGGGCGTAGCCCGTTTACCTTCCAGCGCATTGAGCAGGGCAGTCTCTTCGCCACACATATAGCGGCCCACACCTGTATGGAGGTACATTTCGAGATGAAAGCCACTGCCCAGTATATCCGTTCCCAGATAACCTGCGTCGTAAGCTTCCTGGATACTCTTGCGGATCAGTGCAGCTGCTTCATGATAGGCCCAGCGGAGGAATACATAGGCAATATCTGCCTGGATGGCATACGCGGCGAGTATCATGCCTTCTATCAGCTGGTGAGGATTGCCTTCCAGTAACAGGCGGTCTTTGAAGGTACCGGGTTCCATTTCGTCTGCATTGGCGATCAGGTATTTGGGACGTGCTGCTTTATCGTCCATGGGAATCAGACTCCATTTCATACCCGTACTGAAGCCAGCACCACCACGGCCCTTGAGGTTACTGTCCTGCACCAGTTTTTGTAAGGCAGCAGGGTCCATACTACTGCATACTTTTCTGAGGGCCGCATATCCACCGGTTTGCTCGTACTCCTTCAGATTCATCGGAGGACGATCAGGATATATATTTCTTGTAAGCGGGCGTTCTGTCATCATGCATATTTTTTCAGGATATCATCCAGCTGTTCAATCGTAATATCTCTGTAGAGGTCTTTGTCTATCATCATGGCAGGCGCATGATCACAGCAACCCAGACAGGCATTGGGTAAAAGTGTGAAACGGTTATCCGGACATGTTTGTCCGAAACTGATGTGTAGTTTGTGTTGTAAAGCGGCATAGAGACCTTTATATCCCATGACGTAGCAGGAGATGCTGTCGCAGAGTAAGATGACATGTCGTCCGACAGGCTTGCGGAAGATGAGATTATAGAAGGTAGCTACGCTGTCCACCTCGGCCGGACTGATACCGAGGTAGTCAGCAATTTCTTCTACGCTGTCATCGCTGATCCATCCGCGATGTTGTTGTACGATCTTCAGTGCCTCGATGACAGTGGCTCTTTTATGAGGCACCAGTCCGATCTCATGATCGATCGCTTCCTTTTCAGTAGTACTAAGCATAAGCATTTGATTTGACTATCTGTCAATATCTGCCAGCACATAGTCCACGCTTCCCAGTATAGACAGCAGGTCGGCTACCGTATATCCTTTGCTGATATAGGGGACCATCTGCATATGAGGGAACGAGGGCGTTCGTATACGCGTTCTGTAAGAGGAGGTATTGCCGTCACTGATCAGGTAGTAACTGGTAGCGCCTTTAGTGGCCTCCACACAGCTCATGGCTTCTCCCGGCGGAATAACCGGACCCCAGCTGACATTGAGAAAATGGGTGATCAGTGTTTCAATATCCTGCATTGTATGTTTTTTGATAGGAGGTGTGGTGAGCGGATGATCTGCCTTGTAATTGCCCGAAGGCATATTATTCAGACACTGCTCGATGATGCGCAGACTTTGTCTCATTTCTTCTACTCTCACGACAGATCTGTCATAGCAATCGCCATGCTGCGCAATGGGGATATCAAAATCAAACATTTCATAACCGGAGTAAGGACGTTTCTTACGGAAGTCCCAGTCGAAGCCACAGGCACGTAAACCGGGGCCGGTTACACCCCATTCGATCGCTTCTTCCAGCGTATATACGCCGATGCCTTTTGTACGCGCTTTAATAAGGCTATTGCGCAGTACCATGTCATTAAATTCTTTCAGTTTGGCAGGGAAGCGGTTTACAAAATCACGTACCAGTGTATCCCATCCATTGGGGAGGTCCTGTGCCACACCACCGATACGGAACCAGTTAGGATGCATTCTGCCACCGCAGACTGCTTCTATCACATCAAATATCTTTTCCCTTTCGGTGAACATATAGAATACAGGGGATAGTTGTCCGAGGTCCTGTGCAAAGGTGCCGAACCATACCAGGTGACTATTGATGCGGAACAATTCGCAGAGCATCACCCTGATGACTTGCGCGCGGTCGGGGATAGTGATACCTGCCAGCTGTTCTACGGCGAGCAGATAGGAGAGATTATTCATGACACCTCCCAGATAGTCAATACGGTCGGTATAAGGGATGTACGTGTGCCAGCTCTGGCGTTCTCCCATTTTCTCTGCACCCCGGTGGTGGAAGCCAATCTCAGGGACAGCGTCTACAATTTCTTCACCATCCAGTTGTAGTATGATGCGTAATACACCGTGTGTGCCGGGGTGTTGCGGACCGATATTCAGGAACATAAAATCGGCATCATCGCTATGCGTTTGCATACCCCATTCTTCCGGTTTGAAGCGAAGGGCTTCCTGTTCAGCGTCCTGCTTTTCATCCCAGAGACGGAACGGGCCGATTTCAGTGGCACGGGCGGGGTGTTCTTTACGTAAGGGATGTCCCTGCCAGCTTTGCGGCATCAGCAGACGTTGCAGATGTGGATGGCCATCGAAGCGGATGCCAAACATATCGTAGATTTCGCGTTCGTACCAGTTTGCATTTGGGAAGATAGCAGTGATGGAGGGGAGGGAGGGATATTCACCGGTCAGTGGCACTTTGAGTCGGATGAAGTTGTTGTCTTTGAATGAGAAGAGCAGGTAGACTACCGAGAAGTCTGCGACAGGGAGCTGCTCTTTGCGGGCCCTGTCGCGTTCGTCAATACCACAGAGATCGTATAACGACAGGTAAGCGTTTTGTTGCAGGAACTGCACGGTACTGACAATATCGGCTTTGCGAACCCATAAGGTGAGCAGACCATCAGCTGTGTTTTGTTGGTGCAAAGCATCCTGTGCGAGGCATTGCTGGAGAAGTGTTAGTATGTTGTTGTCGGCAGTCTGCATGAGGTCTATTAGTTTAGTGCCTGTATTCTTTTCAATTAGGAATTAACAATTATTAATGCAGCGGAGATCTTCGCGTTAATTCTTAATTCTTAATTCTTAATTGATATTCATATCTCATCAACTCCCCTGAACGTGGTCATCTTCGCACGTTCTTCCCGTTTCTGTTCTTTCATGGAAGGCTGTGCGGGTTTGATCACACCCTGTTCTCCGATCATCCAGCTAAGCGGCCGGGTTTCTTTTCCGACAGCGTCGCCAAGTAATACGAGTCCCTGCATAAATGCATCTGGTCGTGGTGGGCAGCCAGGTACATATACATCCACCGGCAGGAATTTATCTACGCCCTGCACAACACTGTAGATATCATACATGCCTCCGCTGTTGGCGCAGCTACCCATGGAGATGACCCAACGGGGTTCCATCATCTGTTCGTGCAGGCGTTTGATGATGGGCACCATTTTAATAAATACGGTACCCGCAATGACCATGACGTCTGCTTCACGCGGCGTGCCACGGATCACTTCTGCACCGAATCGGGCGACATCATATTTGCTGGTAATACTGGTGGCCATTTCCACGAAACAGCAACTCAGTCCGAAGTGAAAAGGCCACATGGAATTTTTACGACCCCATGCCAGGAGGTCCTGTACGGTTGTCAGCATGATACTTCTGCTGACAGCTTCTTCCATGCTGCCATTGCCTGAAAGATGTCCGGACTGATCACCCGGTTTGCTTAACCACCATTTCATTCTTCTCTTGTTTTTGTTTGTGGAATTTTAAGATCTTTTTGGCGTCAGCGCCGATGTTCAGCGCACCGATACCCCATTCATAGATCAGTACAACGGCCAGCTGACCTATAAATATAGCGGCGCCGATGTAACCTGGCCATCCGAGTTCATAGAACCCGAGTGCCCATAACATAATGAACACGGCCTCCACGTCGAAGATGACGAAGAGCATAGCGACTAGGTAAAATTGTGCGGAGAAGCGGATGCGGGCGCTGCCTGTCTGTTCTATACCTCCCTCATAGGGCCGGTTGGTCGCACGGTCATTGTGATGCTGTCCCAGTATATAGGACAACGTTAGAATGGCGGCGAGCAATACGACTACCAGGCAGGCATATAGCAACAGGGGCCATAAGGGAACACTGACTGATTCGTTTCCCATAACATAAAAATTTTCCCTGAAGATGAATACAATGTATGCTGTCTTTTAACTGAAGAGAAAGGTGATTTTCCAATCATAAAATTTCCCCTGAAGATGAATACAATGTATTCTGTCTTTTAATTGAAAAGAAAGATGATTTTCCAATCTCTTAATAAAACCAATTGACCTTAATAGCGCAGAATGAGTTGTTTTTCGTAACGTGCTTAGCTTACGATGTAATGTTCCAGGTGTTGAATGATGAAGTCTTTGTTGCTGATGACATGCTTAACGATGTCACCGATGGAGATAATGCCGGTCAGTTCATTGTTTTCAATAACGGGGAGATGGCGGATGAACTTATTCGTCATCAATTGCATGCAATATTCAATGTCAGTGTCAGGAGAAACAAATACCGGACTATCCGTCATGATGTCCCTTACGTAAGTTTCTTTTGAGGACCGACCCTTCAGGACGACTTTGCGTGCGTAATCCCGTTCAGTGAATATGCCAATCAATTTTCCACTTTCGTCCACAACTACGAGTGCGCCAAGATTTTTTTCTTCAAGAACTTCCAAAGCTTCGTACACAGTGCAGGTAATGCAGATTGTGTAAATCAGGTTTCCTTTCATCTGCAGGATATCTCTAACTTTATCCATGACAAAAAGATTTAAGGAATGCATTCTACTATTAAGTTATGCCTTTTTTAGCAAAAAACATGAGGTACCCCTGAAAACAATATTATTCGCTCCCGGGGGGACGAAAACAGAAAAGCCGCCTTATGGAGGAGGCGGCTTGTAGTCATATCGGTGAGGGGCTTACTTTTTCCCTTCTTTTTTGTCTTTCTTATCTTTCTTATCCAGTACGTTTTCCAGCACTTTACCATCAGGGCTGAAAGTTACCTTTCTTTCCTCCGGTTTCTTTTGCAGTTCTACTTTATAGGTAACAGCAGTACCGGCAGTGTGTTTGTCAACGTCATGGATAGTATATCCGGCAAATTGCTGCTGAACGGCCTGTTTAACGGCAGCAGGCAGATCTGCGTCTTTGATATCTTCCTTCTGTTTTACCAGTTTACCGCTGGCATCATACCAAACGTCGTGTTTGTGGAATTCGGCCTTGTACTGGTTATCTTTCAACTTCCATTTAACACCTGTGGCAGCGGGAAACTGCTGCTGAAAACTTTTGGTAACGGCGGCAGGTACATTTACCGGTTGATCGCTTTTCTGCGCGTAAGTGGCGATACCGGTTCCCAATAAGAAAATGAAAATGAGATGTTTCATGAATGAGTGTTTTAATTAACACAACAAAATTAATGAAAGAATCAGCACAGCGGCAAAAAGACCGCAGATTCACAACAAAATCCGTCATTTATAAAAGTAAATCCCTGTTTCCTGCTAATTGCCCGGATCTCCGTAACTTTACAGTATCGTTTTTTCTCCCCATAATATAGGTTTATGATACAATTCCGCGCAATTAAAAGGTCGCTTGTACCTGACAACACTATGGCCGACTACATTAACAATCTTCCTGCCCGCTTTAACAACTCGAAAGCAGAGAGAATAGCCGCCTACCTGACCCACCAGTTCAGCCAGGAATGCTGTAAATCGCATCCTGACCATCTGGTGGAAATGAACATCGAATCCCGGTCAGAGGATGGAGACGTAGTGCTTTATTCTTATAGCAAAAGCTGCTGCGATACCTTTACCCTTCGTTTGAAGCAGATCATTGACAAGAGTAAAGATTTATTTCCCTGATCGTATACAATGCGGCGAAAAAGCCGTAACTTTTCCCGATCCTTAACCCTTTATTTATGACACAAACTTATCATAGCGAGCGCGAACAATCAGCTACCCGCGCGAATGCCGCTAATCTGTCTTCACAGGGTATCCAGCGTAAAGCAGTGGAAGCCCGCCTGAAAAGCGAGCCTGTTCAGCAACAGTCACTTCCGGAAGAAGAAATGCCTGCCCAGCTGGCGGGAATAGAAGAGGAGTTGCCGGCACAGATGGCCTCCATGGAGGACGAATTGCCTGCGCAGCTGGCTGCTATTGATGAAGAAGAATTACCGGTACAGGCTAAATCAGCCGTTCAGCTGAAAGCCAATGAAACGGGTATGCCTGACCAGCTCAAGTCCGGCGTAGAAAGTTTGTCAGGTATCGATATGTCAGATGTGAAAGTGCATTATAACTCTTCCCAGCCCGCACAGCTGAATGCCCACGCTTACGCACAGGGTAAGGATATACACGTAGCTCCCGGACAGGAACAGCACCTGCCGCATGAAGCCTGGCATGTTGTACAACAGAAACAGGGCAGGGTACAGGCCACTACCCAGTTAAAGGAAAGTGTACCTGTCAATGATGATCCCGGACTGGAAACAGAAGCCGACGTCATGGGACAGAAAAGCCTTCAGCAGGGTTAAGGTGTAGCTCGTGTGTCAATAAAGAAGTATCAATCATCTTATCATCAATATACCCGGTCCCATGACAGCTGCAGAACAATAGCCGCCGTCATGGGACCGAACACCTTTAAACAGGGTTAAGGCTTATCCTCGTGTGTGAGCATAGGACGGATCAGCAGCCTGGTAATGATCACTCCCAGTATAATACCGACTGAAAATATCAATAGCGCGTCGAGAATTGGGATCGTCACGCACTTCGAGGTTTTATCCAGTTTAGGTGTAATACCAAATGGTACTTCCCGGTTGAGGAATGCTGCCACTATACCAAAGAATGCCGTTACGAATACCGCCCCAACCAAGATCCGCAATACTGTCTTCCGCCATGGCCATGTGGTGCCCTGCATACGGAGATTATATCCGTAGAGAAAACCAATCAGTAAAGTGATAAGCAAACAGCATAAGGCTACATAGAAATAGAAGTCATCATCCTTGTGTCCGTGTCCGTTTTCTTCTTCGTCCAGCTGACACGGATCGGTGAACATCAGTTTCAATACATGCGCTTCATGACCCAGCTTCTGCATTAAGCGTCCCCACCAGCCTAAGGCAGGCTCCGTTACTGGCACGAGTGGAACAGTTGCCAGGAAGGTAGTATCGATGCGCACGAATTTATCTGTCAGCACATCCCATAATTCTCCATAACCATCATCAGCGCCCAGTGGCCAGACTGCCACACCTCCCAGACCTGTATTCAGGATAAGGTCATATTTCACATCCAGGGTGCTGGCATCGTCAAACCATATTTCGGATGTTATAGTACCTGTTGCGTCTCTCTCCCGGATGACAGCAGCTACGGCATCCTCGTCATAATTAACCGAGGTGTCGGAAGGGAAACGTTTTTTGATATCGCTATAAGATACATAGCGGGTGAACAGGTCTCTGCCGTCAGCGCCTTTTTTCCATTCTGTGCCATAATAAGATAACAGCAGGATAAATTTGGAAGGCGGGATCTGCTGATTGAGCAGCCGGGAAATAACTGGTTCGATCGCCTTTCTGGCGTCTCCTTTTATGGGAGATAAAGGACCCGCACTTGTTCCGCTGGCTTTTGTAAAGTCTACCAGGAAATGGGTGGTAAAGTTGTTCAGCGCCCGAAGATCATAAGCCGCCGCATCATCAAATGGAGGTACTGTTACGGTTAAACGGTATTGCGGATTGGCGCTGATCAGGTTATTATATAACAGACCGATAAAGCTTGTAAAGGCGGTTCTTTGTTTACTATTCAATGCACTAAGCCATACATTCACGCCTTCCGCCTGATATTGTCTTAGCAAAAGCAGGAGGGAGTCTACACAATGTAAACGGGATGTTTCATCCTTTAATAATGCATCTATATGGGCCGCATCGGTTTCGTAAAAAGTAAAGGTACGATTGTTCGCCAGGTTGAAGAACTGTATTGAATCCGGTATACGGGCTGTATTTACAGCAGTCGTATAACCGTAATAGTTTGCTTCACTGATGGTCGTATAATTATAGTGCAGGAACTTATCGCTCATCCAGTGAGGATGGATACCGATAACAGCGGCTTTATGTCCCAGTTGCAGGGTATAGGTTTTACCGATAGAATCATTGACAGGCAGTGTGTCTATCTTGTTGGGGTCGCGACCATACAGTTCGCGGACCTTCTGTAATCGTTGCTGCTGGGCGGCGCTGTTCCTTTCTTCCACTTCTTTTTGCTGGAGAATCGGAATGATCTTATTAATGAGCGCTGTTACATCTGCTTCAGAGACGGGCGCAACGGGCGTATCGATCACTTCCTCTTCCGGATTGTCAGGAGTGGGCGCTGGTTCGGGCCGAGACATGATCTTATCGATCAGTGCGTGCAGTGAATCAAAATGCTGATTCTGTTGTAATGATAACTCGGCATTGAGCTTTTTAATATCTGCGGAAGTGGCGACCATAGAATCTGCCATCACTGTTCTGATGATAGCGATCACACGTTGCTGTTCACGCGCCCGGGCATTTCGCCTGAACTGTAAAGCGGAAACAATTTTCTGCAGCAGCTTTACCTTTCCTGTGGTGTCTTTCTGGAAGGCTGGCAGATTGATCGTCTTTGGTTGCGTAGTATCATACCTGGAAGTATGTACATCATTAGCGTATATTTTCGTCCCGGTAAATAAAAAAATAAAGAGGAACAAAAATATCCCAGTGATATTTTTGAAAAGGGAGTACATAAGAATTGAGATTTACCTGACAACGCAAGCGCAAGAGTAATAATAATTTTTAAAAAATAGCTAATTATTCAGTTAAATAAAATTTTTTTCATTTCATTTAACTACTATCTTGTGCCTCAATAGGAAAAACATTATCCGTTAAAAGATCCTGGCACCCTAACTATCCGCCCGGTATATCCGGAGATCAGACCAACGTAAAAAACTAACGTTGCATCATTTATAAAGAAAACATTGTGCATTGCCTCTGGTAACACGTGTGCGCCTCAGCTGAGCTGAGAACTTCCTGAGAAAATTTAGCCATATGATTTACGAAACCCTTTCATGCATCACTGAAGTGATCAACAATCACTTTCGCAGGCAGTTGCATGTAAACGAGGACAAAGTCATACTATCCGGTATAGTAAACCAGGATGGTAGTGTCGCTGTGCAGGGTGAAAACAAGGTACTTGTAACGCTGATCAACATTGAGAAGGAGGCGTTAGGGAAAAGTGTGCCCGGTTACAATGCAGGACTGGTACAGGCAAAGACAACGCCGCCTGTATGCATCAACCTGTATGTGCTGTTTTCGGCATATTTTACCGCGAACAACTATGCGGAAGCATTGCGGTTTATCTCCTTTATCATGGCTTATTTCCAGTCGCGCAATGTGCTTACATCCGACAACACGCCATCGCTGGATCCACGTATCGATAAGCTTGTCTTTGAGATGGAGAGTATGGGTACAGATCGCTTAAACAATCTGTGGGCCACACTTGGCGCAAAGTATATGCCTTCGGTCGTATACAAAATGCGTATGCTCACTTTCGACGACAGTATTATCAGAGAATACAGGCCATCTGTATCGGATATTTCAACTAACGATAAACTTCTGTAAACACTTACAGTAATGGGATTTGCTTTGCTGACGGAGATCTGTTTCCGTCACAGCTACTTTGCTGATAATTGTTTCAGGGACCTACGCTTGCTGCTGCCACAACAAACAGTAACAGAAATGCGGCGTTATGGGTTACTATTCCGCAGATTGCCGGACAGGATCGTCGTGCTCTTCAATGCCGCCGGGACTGATCGGCAGACCCTTTTACAGGAGCGTATTACGCTGCTTTTCGAGTTACATCTACAGGATCAGTATTTCTATAACTACACCGCATTACAGCAAACGGACGTTCCCGGAACAATGCTATTGTTCAGCAATCAGCGTGAATATGCTTCGGGTAAATTGCACAGGCAGGCGCTTGTTTCTGCGGATGATCTCATCCCCGCATCAACAACTGATGGAGGTATCTCTGCCCGTCCGTTTGCCAGGATTGTCTTAACACTCACGCCTGATCTGCTGCCGGTATATGAAATCAGCTTCGCCGCAAAGGCAACAAGGTGGTCTTACTTCCTGATGAGCAACGATCTTGCATCGCTTGCCAAACCATCCATTGTAGATGCCCGTGGTACTATACAATTTGCTGCACCGCAACAGATAACGCTGCCAGACGGAAAACGTGTCTATACACTTATTTCCGAGCAGGCGTTGACGTTATCACAACGGTCAGCCTATACCTTTCAGCTCGTAGAGGGCGGAGGTGACAGTGAGCAATACCGGACCATCATCCAGGCATTACCATCTCCTGATATCACCGCCGTATCCGGCGCAGGTATAGCTGTATATGACCGCACTCAGGCATACTCTGAAATCTTTTTATACTAAACTCAAATCCGCACAGCTATGGCTTCAACACTCATGACTCCGGGCGTTTATATAGAGGAAAAAAACGCCTTCCCCAGTTCTGCCGTCGCCGTCGAAACAGCAGTTCCCGTATTTATCGGCTACACACAGAAAGCCGAACGGTTTGGTAAATCGCTTCTGCAAAAACCAACCCGTGTAACTTCCTTCGCGGAATTCGTGGAACTCTTCGGCGCAGGCTTCCAACCAAAGTTCAGCATCGCTGATCCTGCTGCTGACTATAAAGGCGAGACCTTTATCATCAATGGCGCGTCAAAAGTTGTACAGATCAAGGAAAAGAACACCTTCTATCTGTACAACAGTATCCGTCTGTTCTACGCCAACGGCGGCAGTAACTGTTACATCGTTTCTGTAGGCACCTACGGCGATAAGCCGGATGGTCTGGAAATCTCTCTGGACGACTTTATCGGGTCTGACACCAAACCGGACATCCTGCTGTTGCTGGAAAAAGAGTTTGAGCCGACCCTGGTGGCGATCCCTGACGCTATCGCGCTGGGTGAAGCAGCCTACAACACCATCTACACAAAAGTACTGGCACACTGTGCTAAAACACAGAGCCGTTTCGGCATCTTTGATCTTGCGAAACAAGGGCCGACCGACACGACTGACACCGTTGTAGCCAGCTTCAGAGACAAGATCGGTATCAACGCACTGAACTACGGCGCAGCTTACTATCCATGGTTGAAAACAGCGATCGTACAGAATACGGAAGTTGATTTCGAAAACCTGGATGCAGCTGTTGATCTGGGTGCTTTGTTACCGGAAGATCTGGCGAAACAGGTTGTGAAAGCTTATAAGGCGATTGCTACACCTGACGCCAATGCAAAGAAGAATTATCATCAGTCACTGAAAGCATCCAGTCCGGTATACAACAGTATCCTGGAAGAGATCCGTTCTACACTGAATGAGTTGCCGCCAAGTGGCGCCATCGCCGGTATCTATACACTGGTAGACAGCTCCCGCGGCGTATGGAAATCACCCGCCAACGTATCTATCAGCATGGTGAATGCACCTGCAGTGAACATTTCTGCCGATGAACAGAAACAACTGAACGTAGACGTACTCGCGGGTAAATCCATCAATGTGATCCGTCCTTTCCCGGGTATCGGCACACTGATCTGGGGTGGCAGAACACTGGATGGTAACAGCCAGGACTGGCGTTATATCAACGTACGCCGTACCCTCATCATGATCGAACAGTCCATTAAACTGGCTGCCCGTACTTATGTATTCGAGCCAAATGATGCGACTACCTGGGTAACTGTAAAAGCCATGATCGATAACTTCCTGAACAACCTCTGGAAACAGGGCGCACTGGCAGGAGCTGCTCCGGAACAGGCTTATGACGTACAACTGGGTCTTGGTTCTACCATGACGCCGCAGGACATTCTGGATGGTAAAATGCTGATCACCGTAAGAGTAGCGATCGTAAGACCTGCCGAGTTTATCGTGATCACGTTCCAGCAGATGATGCAGCAATCTTAATCTGACAATCTGAATAACCTATTATTTTACTATTAAAAGCTTATAACTATGGCAGATGACGGCTCTACCCAGGCCCAGTCCACGTGGCCTCTTGTCAAATTTTCGTTCAAGGTCATGTGGGACGGTGCTGAACTGATATTCCAGGAAGTAACCGGATTATCTTCAGAAACCCAGATCATAGAATACCGTGGTGGCAGCAGCCCTGTTTATTCAACGGTGAAAATGCCCGGTATCCAGAAATTCTCCAACGTTACTCTCAAGAAAGGTATTTTCAAAGGAGACAAAGCGCTGTGGGATAAGTATAAAGGTATCACCATGAATACCTACAAACGTATCAATATCGTTGTGAGCCTGCTCGATGAGAAACAGGATATCGCAATGAGCTGGACGCTGAAGAATGCATTCCCATGCAAGATCACAGTAACTGATATGAAATCTGACGCTAACGAAATAGCTGTAGAAACTATGGAAGTAGCGCATGAAGGTTTAACCATTTCTGAATAATAGTCTATGGATCCCGCATACCCACCGGTGGGGTTTTACTACAAAGTAAACTTCATCAGCTATCCAGGTAAGCAGGAAGGCAATTTTCAGGATGTTACCGGTATTTCCGTCAGCATAACGCCGGAAGAGGTCAGGGAAGGGGGAGAAAACCAATTCGTTTATAAACTCCCTTCCCCTCCTAAATACAGTAATCTGGTATTGCGGAGAGGAATGCTTATTGGCTCGGTCGTAACAGAATGGGTCACAAAGAGCCTCTCCACTTTTACCTTCAAGCCGACCACCGTTGTGGTGATGCTGCTTGATGAAAAGGGCAAACCGCTTTCTTCCTGGAAATTCTACGGCGTATACCCGGTTAAAATGGAAGTCTCCGGCTTAAAGGCCATGGGTGCCGGGGAGATCGTGATAGAGACGCTTGAACTGGCGTATAAATATTTTGAAACGACTAAATGATCTGCCATGCCGCTTGAAATAAGGGAATTGGTCATCAAGGTGACTATCTCTTCAGACGCCGCAAAAACAGGGTCTGTGCTACCTGATGAAAAAAGCCTCCGCCACTGGAAAGAAGGCATTATCAAAGAGTGTGTAGAAAATATCCTGAACAGGATGAAAACCGAAGCCGAACGATAAACTATGGGACAGATCAAAAAACTGCAGATAGCGGCTTATGCTGATGCTGCAGGTGTGAACCAGCTGCTCGGTACTATCGCCGCAACAATCAATCCGTCCAGCTACTCGCTGAGTTATTCCGCCCAGTACGAGTTGTCAAAAGAAGACGGATCCAGTAGTCCTACCCAGATCTTTAAGGGGATGGGACAGTCTGATTTTAACCTGGACCTCCTGGTGGATGGTACAGGTATTATTCCTATTCCGGATGGGATGTCGGTGGACCGATATATCGACCGCCTGAAATACCTGATGTTTTCCTATCAGGGAACCGTGCATCGGCCGAATTATCTGAAAATAACCTGGGGGAACCTGGTATACCGGGGTGTATGCACCAGTTTTACAACCAACTATAAACTCTTTAACGCTGATGGCACGGCCCTCCGGGCAGAGGTGAAACTGGTCGTTGCCCAGTCTACGGACTTCAAAGGCAAAAAGCAGAAAGCTGCCAAAGAATCGCCCGACCTGACGCATATAAGAACAGTGAAAGCCGGTGATACCCTGCCTATGATGGCTTATCGTATCTACGGAGATGCTTCCTATTACATGGAAGTAGCAAGGGTGAATGGCCTGAACAGTATTCATGCCATCCGTCCGGGAGATGAGTTGTATTTTCCACCTTTAAAGAAAGTATAATATGCCCGTAAGCCCGACTAACATTACTGATCCTACATTGAAATTCACGGTCTCTGTGGAAGGCACTGCCGTCCAGGAGGCTGTTTTTATATCTTCCATCCAGGTCACGCATGAGATCAACAGGATCTCTTTTGCGGAGATCGTTTTTGTGGAAGGCACCGGTGATATCGGCGCTGCCGGTGATGCCGGTGATTTTCCCGCCAGCGGACGTAAGGATTTTGTTCCCGGTGGCAAGATCGCCGTCACCGCCGGATATGGCGATGACACGGAGCAATCCATTTTTAAAGGTATTATCGTAAAACAGGCACTACGTATTAACAGGTCCACCGGGTTTGAACTGGTGCTTACCTGTAAACACGAAGCGGTGAAGATGACACTTGGACAGAAGGAAGGAGAGTTCGCCGAAACGACCGACAGCGACGTGATGACCAAAGTGATGGGTGTTTATGGCCTGAGCAGCAAGGTGGATAGCACCTCGGCACAACAGGAGATGCTTTTTCAGAAGATGGCGACAGACTGGGACTTTGTCCTGGCCCGCGCAGCATTCAATGGTTTTATCACCACAACGGGTGACGACGGGGTCACGATCGGAAAACCGAATTTCAGTGCTGCTCCCGTGTTGAATATTACTTACGGCGATTCGATCATTTCGTTTAATGCAGAGATCAATGCGGAAAAACAGGCGCCTTCCCTGGAAGCCTATGCCTGGGACCCGCAAACGCTCGCGTTGATCTCTTCAGCAGCAGCTGAACCTACCCTTAATGAACAGGGAGAGATCACAGCCACAACCCTGTCGGGAAAACTGGGACAGACCGCGCTCAAACTGATTTCCAGCGCCCCGCTTGCACAGACTGATCTGAAGATCTGGGCGGATAGTACCTTGCTTCGGATGCGTATGAATGCGATTAAAGGCAACGTATCCTTTATCGGAAACGCTCTGGCATTACCAGGTAAGACCATAAAGCTGGAAGGTGTAGGTCCGCAGTTTGATGGGACGGCATTTGTCAATAAAGTAAGGCACGTCCTGGAGGATGGTCAGTGGACCACACACGTGCAGTTTGGTGTGCCGGACAAACCGATCTTCGAAAAGGAACAGTTTTCCAACACGGTAGCCAACGGACAGATGCCAGCTATCCACGGATTGCAATTAGCCACCGTTGCCAAGATCTCAGAAGATCCTTCGTCAGTATACAGAATACAGGTAAAGCCGGCTTCTAATGCGGAAGGACAAAAAGGTATCTGGGCCAGACTGGCCAGCTTTTACGCTACTGCTGGTGCAGGCGGGGTGTTTTGTCCGGAGGTGGGTGATGAAGTCATCCTCGGTTTCCTGGAAAGCGATCCACGTTTTCCTGTGGTATTGGGTAGCCTGTTCAGTAAGAGCAAAACGCCCCCGGTGACACAGGCCGATGAGAAGAATAATACCAAGGCATTCTATAGCCGTAGTAAACTGGAGATCAATTTTGACGACGATAAAAAGATCCTGAAGATCACGACACCAGGCAATAATATGATCACTCTGAGTGACGATGGAAAGTCGATAGAAATAAAAGATCAGAATAATAATAGCATAAAACTCGACGATAGCGGTATATTGCTGAATTCTCCGAAAGATATTACCCTGAAAGCGACCGGTAATATTACCTTAAATGCGACTGGTAAGGCAGAACTGAAAGCCACACAGGATATGGAGATCAGTGGCATGAATATCAAACAGACCGCCCAGGTGGGCTTTACGGCTAAAGGGACAGCCAATGCTGAACTTTCCGCCTCCGGCCAGACAGTTGTCAAGGGCGGTATGGTGATGATCAACTAAAATTTGTACAATGGGAACACCAGCAGCAAGACTGACTGATATGCATACCTGTCCGATGCAGACGCCAGGACTACCACCTATACCACATGTCGGCGGACCGATAGTTGGTCCGGGCGTTCCAACGGTATTAATAGGGAAGATGCCTGCCGCTGTGCTGGGCGATAACTGTGTTTGTGTAGGTCCTCCTGATGCGATCGTTAAAGGTTCCGCGACAGTTATGATAGGAGGAAAGCCGGCAGCCCGTATGGGCGATACCACCGCACATGGTGGCAGTATAGTACTCGGTTGCCCCACCGTATTGATAGGAGGTTAAACATTCGTAAAAATGGCGATTCACTCTTTTCTCGGCACGGGATGGTCATTCCCCCCGTCATTCGATAAAGCCGGCAGCAGCGCTCTGATGAGCCATGCCGTGATTGATATAGAAGAAAGCATCCGTATCATTCTGGGTACCATTCCGGGAGAACGGTTGATGCAACCTACTTTTGGCTGTAATCTGCACCGGCTGGTATTTGAGCCTGCTGACACGGAAATGATGACAGAGATCAATGACCTGATCTCGCATGCCCTGCTCGACTTCGAACCCAGGGTTCACGTCTCCGGCGCCGATATACTGATGCAGGATCAGGCAGCCGGTATGCTGCACCTTCAGATACATTACACCATCATTGCCACCAACACCAGACATAATATGGTTTATCCGTTTTATTTCCTGGAAGGCACCAACATTGCGTCTCCCAATCTGCTGCCGTAGCGCGTACAAGCGATGAATAAACTATTCGATTATATGAGGGATGGCATCAGCCAGTCAGAGCGCAAACTGGAAGCGCTGCTGCCGTCCTATGTGAAGATTGATGAACGCAGTCGGGAAGACCTGTTGCTATTTCTCTCCGAACTGGCAACGCAATTCAATTACTATAATTTTCAGGATGAGATAGATGGCGACTGGCGGGAGTTCCTCCAGGCCGATATGCTCATTATGATCACGGCTATTTCCCGCCTCGATTTTACCCGCTGGCAGGAAAGACAGTCACGTATACAGGAGTCACTGGAATCTGTGAGCGGAGACGCTAAATTATACGCTTTACTGGCCGAGCTGTTTAACCTGATCTTTACGATTGCCAATCAGCTGGCCGTACACCTGCAACAGCTTAAGAAATCTGACCAGCAGGCCCTGACCTGGATCTACACCGACCAGATCATGGAAAGCATTACGGAAGACGTACTGAAAATGCTGCAGTTTGAAGAACAGGCCATTCTGCTGTTTACACCTGCCACACATTTCCGTACCATCGCCGTCACAGATGAACTGGCGGCTAATTTTCCGTCATTAGCAAAAAAGACAAACAGGATACCTGCCGTTTTCCTGGGTTATCAGTCCCTGAATGAAGTCTATAACGATCTGCGGACGAAATTCTATCAGGTGACCAGCGCCGCACAGTTTTATCTGCGCAGGCGTCCGGACTCCCTGCAACACCATCCGCATATCGGTATGCTGATGGCGTTTACGCAATTGTACGGGCATTTACAGGACAAGCTGAATAAACTGACCGGCCAGCACCAGGATTACTACTACCGCAATGTACTGGGACTGAAACAGAAACCTGCCATTCCCGATCAGGTACATATCTTCCTGGATGCGCAGCCACAGAGTATGCCGGTCACCGTTCCTAAGGGAACCGCGATGGTGGTGGAAACAGGTGCAGGTGCTGCTCCGGTAACCTACCGTATGGCACATGACCTCCGCGTCAGCCATACCAGTATCCGCTCACTCCGGACTGTCTACGTCAATAAATACCGGCAGATAGCCACCGAAGATCCGCACCTGTCAGATATTATGGAAGCACAGGTCTATTCCGCGACACACACTGTGCCGCCGCCTGCTGCTTATATACCAGGCGCATTGCCGGTAGGCTCCTGGCCGATGCTGGGAGAACCGCAACAGGACCAGCCGCGGGATAAACGTACGATGGAAGAAACAGAGATGGGTATGATACTGGCCTCTCCGTTGCTGTACCTGACAGAAGGACAACGTACCGTTGAACTGGACTTTTACTTTGAACCGGCGTCTTATGAAAAGCTGCTGGCGTATATACAGAATTTCGCAGCCGTGACCAATAAACAGGAAACGCTGGTGATGAATGAACTGTTATCGTCTGCATTTGTCATTTCTTACACAACGGCTACCGGCTGGCATAAGCTACCCAAACACAGCATTCGCAGCAGTAACCGTGCAGGTGGGGCAAACGCCTTTTTTATCACCCTGCTGTATGATGTTAATGCACCGGCGGCGGCACTCTATGACCCTGCAATTCATGGCGGCGCTTATCAGAGTCAGCTGCCTTTATTGCGGCTGATGCTTAACAATAACAGTTTCCATCACCCTTATTCCTACCTGCCGATGTTATGGCTGGAAAGAGTGAGTCTGCGGGCACAGGTGAAAGGCTATCGTTCAGTGAAACTGTTTAACAACGCCGGACCACTGAGTCCGGCTAATCCGTTTCAGCTGTTTGGTCCGCAGCCTACTATTGGTTCCTTCCTCGACATTCGCGACAGCAACGTTTTTAACGCCTATACAAAGACTTTCCGTATCCAGCTGGAATGGCTGGAGCTCCCACATGTAGAAAACGGTTTTGATGAGCATTATGCCGCTTATAATGCCGGTATGACCAACGACTCTTTTGTAGCTGGTATCAGTGCATTTGAAAACGGGGAAATACATCCGGAGAGAAATCAGCAGCAACTATTACCGCTGTTTAAAACATATACCGACGAAAAAGGAAGGGTTATCCTTTCCGATAAGTCAACGCTTAAAAATATCGATCTCAGAAAGATCCATTTTCCGAACAGGCCTTTAATGGATAAAGAGCCTTTTATCGCAGATGGATTCTATAATGATGGCGCTATCAGGTTAGAACTGGCAGGGCCGCAGGACGCGTTCGGACATAAAGCCTACATGAAGCTGTTCCCTGAAGTGATGGCCCATAATGCCAGCAGATGGGGCAGAAAGAAGCCTATTCCGAATATGCCCTATACGCCGCTGGTCAAGTCTATTTCCATCGACTATGTGCTGGAACAGGCAGAGATCCTGAAGCCGGAAAAAGCAGGTGAGGAGGCGCAGACACTACAGATCTTCCACCTGTATCCTTTTGGACACCGGCAGGCCTATCCCTCCTCTTTTCAGGGTGATTTTACGCTGTTGCCCACCTTTGAAGACAGGTCCAGTCTGTATATAGGGCTGGATGGTATGCAGCCACAGGAGGAAATCTCCCTGCTTTTCCAACTGGAAGAAAAGCACCGCAATCATACACGTATCAATAAAAAGCCTGACCTGCACTGGAGTTACCTTTATAATGACCGTTGGGTGCCTTTTAACAGTTCGCATATACTGACAGATACGACACAGCTATTTCTCAATAGTGGTATCGTAAGTCTGAAAACGCCTCCGATCAATTCTGCCGGTAACACCCGGCTGGATAAACAGCTTCAATGGCTACGGTTGTCCTCCCCGGAGGAAATGCAGTTTCGTCCGATGATCAAAGGACTCTTCGTCAATGCTGCGATTGCCTGTCGTGACCAGTCAGATACGATTGTATCCACTTCATTGCCTTCCATGTCGATCAAGGCATTGCAGCACGAATTAAAGGGCATACAGCGCGTATGGCAGTTGTTCCCTTCCTTTGGCGGCAGACCAGCAGAGACCACAGAAGAGTATTATGTGCGTGTCAGTGAGCGCCTGCGACACAAGAACCGGCCGATGTATGCTATGGATATCATTCAGCTGATCCTCGAAGCCTTCCCGGAGATCCTGATCGTAAAATGTGCCACTAATATCGCCGCGTCAGATGTACAACTGGTGATAGTACCAAAGCCATTTAACGGTAAATACGAGAATACAGAGCCACATGTAGATATTGTAACGCTTTATCGCATCCATGGATTCATTGCCAACCTGCTGCCTCCCTTTATCAAAGTGACCGTCCACCACCCGGTATATGAAAAAGTGAAGATCATATGTGATGTGCGCTTTATTGATAAGGCAAGTCTGACAGACAAAAACTACTATCTTACCCAGTTACAGAACGATATCAGCCGTTATCTCACGCCCTGGCTGTTTGATACACATACAGAAGTAAAAATGGGCGGTACGCTGTATACGGCCGACGTATTGAGTTATATCAAAAAGTTGCCTTACATCTCCTATGTAACCGGTTTCTCGATGGTGCATTTTTTTGAAGAAGACGATCCTAATGGCGATTATATCCATTGCATGCTGGATACGGCTGTCAGCAATACGGAATATGTCAGGGCTTCTACTGCTGAAGCTGTGCTGATTCCTGCGCCGCATCATTCCATCCGGGTGATAGACGAATGGGGGTACCGCGAACCGGAACCGATCGGTATCAGCGGTGTGATCACCGGGGAAGAGATGATCGTCGGACAACATGAAAGGAATAGCTATAAGGATGATGACGATTCTCATTATGCAGACGGAGAAATTATTTCACTCACCATACAACCTAAATAACCGACTATGGCGACGAAAAATAACACCAAAATATATGGCAGGGAAGAGCTGAAGGAGCATTTCCGTAATGGAAGACTGCCAACAGAACACCACTTCGCACACCTCATTGACTCTACCATCAATAAACAGGAAGACGGTTTTTCAAAGGATGAGGAGAACGGGATGCTGGTGGCTGCCCTGGGTAGTTCCAAACGCCTGGTGTCTTTCTATCGTACCAACGATGACCTGGAACCTTTCTTTCTGATGGAGAAAGACGAGCGGGAGAATCCGGGCTTCCGTATGCAGCCGCATACCAATGGCGCGGACGAACCTTCCACCGATGCAAAGAGTTTTTTCCTGCATCAGAATGGAAATATGGGCGTAGGTACCCGGTGTAACCCCTGTTATAAAATGGAAGTGACGGGTTTCATCGCCATGGAAGGAAGGGTGGGAACCTACCGGATAGGGAAAGTGCCTGCGGATGGTAAATGGCATGAGATCATCGGCGGACTGGATAACTGTCAGGCCTTTGAAGTGATTGCCAGGACTGGCAGACGCAATTCCGGCCGTTTTGCGATTATGCATGCCTATGCCGTGAGCGCTTTCAATAAATGGTCCTGGGGAAGGATCAGAAAGACCTCCGCACACTATGGCTTCTTCTGGAACCGCCTGCGTTTGCGCTGGAAAGGAAGTACCCATCATTATGGCTTACAGCTGCGTACGAACAGCAACTATGGACCTGATGTAGAGATCTATTATCGTATCACCCGTCTCTGGGATGATACCGCGTTTATGCCGAAGGAATACTACCACTAAGTTTTGTCAATGAAGCATATTCCCCTACAGATCAGCCGTGACAAAGAAAGGGATAATACCCTTGACTTTACCAGACTCAGAGCGGAAGCCCTGACCCTGGTACAGGAACTATCCGGCCATGTCTGGACAGATTATAACCTGCATGATCCCGGTGTCACGATACTGGAACAGCTTTGTTTTGCCCTGACCGATCTGGCGTATAAGACAGATTTTCCTATCAATGAAATTCTGGCCGATAAAGAAGGCCGTATCAGTGCGCGGCATAACGTATTCTTCAGCAAATCAGATATACTGAATTCCGGTCCGATCAGCGTATCCGACTTCCGGAAGCTGGTACTTGACCAGATAGATCGTGTGGAGAATGTCTGGATCGAACCCATTACATCCGACTATACACCCGGCGCTTCCAAAGGCGTATTCAGGGTATTGATCCAGCCAGATGATTCGCTGACCAGGGAACTGGAAACCAATATCGCTGCCGCGGAGAAAATGGTAGAGGTGGTGCGGAACTGTCTGATGCGGAACAGGAACCTCGGCGAGAATTTCGAAGAGATCTCCATCCTGAAGGCACAGCATATCTCTATCAAGGCCACGATCATGGTAGATGCGCATTACCCGGTAAAGGAGACGCTGGCTCATATATGCAATGCTATAGAACAGGTTGTACATCCGCCGGTGCGGTTTATTTCAGAAGCAGAGCTGCTGGAAGCCGGTTATGCCACAGAAGATATTTATCAGGGACCGGAACTGAGCAAAGGATTTGTGCCGGATGAAGACCTGCGGGAAAGAAAACTCCAGGTAGATCCTTCTGAAATGGTAAAGGCCATTTCTCAGTTAGCCGGCGTTATCCAGGTGAAATTCTTACATGTTTCTTCCGATGGGGTGAACTTCAGCAGTAAACCTATCATCATACAACCTGGTTATTATCCTTATGTCGATATCACTGATACAAGGAATGATATCGGGATCTTTAGTGATCAGTTTGAACAGCATTCACGTGATGCTGTGTTCTGGAATGTGTTCCGTAAGATCAGAGAGACGCGGAAGCGGCATTATACGGCACAGGAAAAAGGACTGACAGATCATTCACTGGAAGGTGCTTATCGTAACAGTACCCAGTATTATTCATTACAACATTTCTTTCCGGCGATTTATGGTACGGGAGAGGAACAGCTGTCCAGTCATGAACCCCCGCTGCGAATCGCACAGGCGAAGCAACTGAAAGCTTATCTGTTGTTCTTCGAACAGATCCTGGCCGACTATCTGGCGCAGCTGGGTAATCTTGCTGCTGTCTTTTCTCCGGATATAGACAGTGTGCCCGCTTCGACTTATTTCTCGCAACCGCTATATGATGTGCCGCATGTAAAACATCTGCTGAAAGCATTTACGGAAAGCGGTAAGACATGGGAAGATTTCAAGAAAGATAAAGACAATGATTATGTAAGCGCCCTGCGGGAAATGTCCGAAGGTGACGCCTTATACCAACAAAGAAAGATCCGCATCTTTGATCACCTGCTGGCACGTTTCAATATCGTGGTGCCGAGATATCCTGTCAGTCTGTATGATCTCCTGTATCATCCACCGGATGAAAAGCTCCGCATCAATTGTGAGTTACGCTGGAAGGCCGGTATCCTGCAACAGTTACCGGTATTGCTGAAAGGAAAGATCCAGGGTTATAACTATATGATGGACCCTGAGATGAGTGGTGTGTTTTCCGGTTATCAGCAATGGATCTATAAGATGCTGCATATCGAACGTGATGTGAAACAACCGCTGACGGCAGTATTCGACAGGGATCATCTGGATATGAGTGTATCCGGTGCCTGGCATCCGGTGCCGATTGCCAAACAATTGCAGGTAAACGGTGAAAGCATCTGGTTCAATGATGATATTCCGGATACGGCGATCGATACAAAGCAATATCACTTTGGTCATCAGCCGATCTCTCTGTTGAAGTTTGGGGCCGATCAGTCTAACTACCGGATCGTTGAAGATGAGGCTAATGGCTATTATGTCGTATTATACAAAGCACCCGGTCAGCATACCTGGCATGCTGCTGCCAAACACAGGGACCGTGAAGGCGCTATCGCAGCGCTGCATCAGATGATCCGGCATTTGCAGGTGATCAGTGCCGATTCGGAAGGTTTTTATATTGTAGAACATACCCTGCTGAAACCGACGCTGCGTATGAGAGCTTACGGTTTCAGACTTTTGTCCTTTGGTGGCAGATTACTGCTGGAACTACGGCTGATGCGTACGTTCGAAGAGCGGGAAAGTATCCTTAAACGCCTGCTGGAAACAAACTGGGAGGCGATGTCTCCTGCGGATATGTACCAGCAGCTGACCACTGAATGTCTGTTGTATACGCAAACGGCCAGTTTTGACAACGATATGCAGGAGATTGCACGTTGTTTGTCGATGATCGCTGCAGGACATGATGCACAGTATCCGAAGATGGAATACTATGTCGATTCCGGAAACGGACAGGCCTTACCCGATTCATTTTACCGCCCTGCTATTACGATCGTGCTGCCTTCCTGGCCGGCAAGATTTCAATATGCGGAGTTCAGAAAATTCACGGAAGACCTGATCCGCGAACAAACACCTGTTTACTATAAAGTATCCTTCCGCTGGCTGGGGATTGCCGATATGCGTCATTTCGAAAATATCTATTTCCCCTGGCTGAAAGCAGTACCTGATCTCTACCTGCGTGGAACGATCCCTGCACAACGCTCCAGGATGCTGGACTTTCTGACCAAAAACAGAAAACCATAGGATGGCGGATGCAGAACATATCATCCGCCGCTGGACATTTGATATCCAGTACGCTGACAAGGACAGCGCAAAGGGCTTACAGGATAAAGTCAGCAGCCTGTTCAATCTTCACTTATCTGCCGCAGCAGAAAAGGTCATAGACGCGGTGTTATCTCCCGGAGAGAGTATCCTGGTACATCAGTTGGAACTGGACCTGGGAACATTGCCTTACACCAATTTTGAACAGGACCTCCTCCGTTTATTGCCGGAGGCCCTGGAAAAAGCATTACGTGAGCGTATCGCACAATCAGGGCAATATAATAATACTGAGGGGCGCCCTTTGTACTTCAGGACAGAGCAGGAACGGCATTATGCTTTACTGGGCCATTATCTGTTGAGTGGGAGTATGCCCTGGTGGTCTACACTGGAAGAAAGTAATACACTGGAAGCGATCCTCCTGCAACTGATCGCAGCTTCACCTTCACAGTTTGCTACCTTCATTGTACAGGTTGCACAACAGGAGTATGTACTGCGAAGGATTGCCTGGCATTTCTCCAGACAGGCGGTACAACAGATCATTACTTCCCTGGAAGAAGAACAGGCGACTTTTATATTAGGTTACATTACCGGGGTGATAACCCTGCATCATAAACAGGCGCTGGTAACACATGCACAGAATGAGTTTGAACGCGCGGTGTGGTTGTTTGTACTAACTTACCTGGTGACAGACAACAGCGGACAATTCAACCGTAAACAGTTCATCCGGCGTCATCTCGAAAGACTGGCGCGTCACTTCAACGCTGACTATATACACCTCCTGTATATTTTCCGGAGAGCGATAGACCTTTACAGACAATACATTCCTTCCGATTCTTTCGTCACCTTCATCCAGGTACTGTATGAAGAGAATGCGGCTTTGGGGATTCACCCGGAGAATGCGCAGGACTTTGCCGTATTGCCCTATAGCGGTAATGAAAACGTCAATGTGCCAAGACTGCTTCCTTTGAGAGGGGTGCCGCATACGGATGTGCCGCTGCCTTTATTATGGATCAACTATGATACAATTCCTATAAGAGAGGACAGGGAGGAGGTATGGCAACAGGCAGTGAATCTGTTTCGCTCTTTTATCGTCGGACAACCCTTACCCGTATGGTTCAGCAGACTACAAAAAGGCCGGCAGGATATATTGCTGAAACAGGCCGTTATCCTGCTTTTCCGTAAGCGGCCCATGTTACTGGCCGACCTGTGGGACCAGAAGCCTCCACTGATACAGGCCCGTTTACATGTACATCAGTTATTTGATAAACCGGTTACACCGCTGGAAGAGAACATCCGGCATCAGCTGCAACGCTATACAGAACAGGATACCATCCAGTTCCTGCAACAGGCCTTACCACATACCTTCATTCACCACAGGGATAGTTTCCGGGAAATCTGGCTACAGTATAAACAGCGTTCTCATAGCGAGAGACTGGCTTTTTACCGAAATGTATTGTCTCCGGTCGCAGTACTGCAACAGGTTGCCATTCACACGACAGAAGACGATTTCTGGACAATGATGCGTGACGCAATGCCTTTATTGTGGGGGAATCACACGATTGTCGCGCTACAACAGTGGCAGCAGTTACTGGAGACGCTGGTAAGCGATAACCTGGAAAGAGAACGGGTAAAACTACTGTTCCGCCGTTTCAATCTTTTATGGTTATCCGGCAGGATCCAGATCAACAATAGTGAATCTTATATCAGTCAGCTGGCGCAGTTTCTGACCGGTTACGGCGAAACTACCGTGCAGAAACTGTTACAGAATATCGTGCAGTATGATATGGCGACTGTGACTTCATTGACACAGATCCGGAGTGCATTGCCGGTTCTGCAACAGGTCACTGTCGCTCTTATCAAATCAGAAAAACAAACGGTCTTACCTGCACAGACGGAAACCGCCAGTCCGGCAGTGGTTCAGCCTGAAAGGGCGTTGTCACCAACTGCACCACAACCCTATGAAAGCCTGTTTGGCCGCCCTTTGCAGCCAGCTGCTTCAGAGCTGGAGGCGATTACAGTACAGAATGCAGGTCTGGTGTTGTTACATCCTTTCTTTTCTACTTATTTCTCCCGGCTGGAACTGCTGACGAAGGGTAAATTTAATGATGAAAAGGCCCGTCAGAAGGCAATCCGTTTGTTACAATTGCTCGTAGACGGACAGACCGGACATGCGGAACACACGTTGATGCTGAACCGCGTATTATGTGAAGCTTCCTGGGAACAACCATTAGACCCGGATATCGAAATCACTGATGCAGATAAACAGATGGCGCAGGGGCTTTTAGGAGCTGCTATGCAGCAATGGCCCAAGATGCGTAACAGTAGTGTGGAGGGTTTCCAGGCATCCTTTCTGCAAAGAGAGGGGCAGTTATGGCAGACAGATGAAGCCTGGATACTGCGGGTAAAACAACGCAGTTACGATATTATTTTACAGACATTACCATGGAGCTATGGACAGATGCGATTCTCCTGGCTTGCTAAACCTTTATATACGGAATGGACACTCACCTGATAGCCAATAATGCGGCGGCATTACATGATGAACTGCTGTGGTTTGCACAGATCCTGCAATTGCGGATGAAACAGTATTTTGAAGAAGCGCATACGCAGGTGGAAGAGGAGCCGGCTCCACCGGCATTGAATAACGATGCCGTCTACTCTCAGATTGTAAGACACTACAATATGCAGGTCCCCGAACGGCTTGTGCTGTTGCTGGCACTATGTCCGCACCTGCAACCACAGTTACTGGATATCTTCTTTGTGAAAAACAGTACCTATGATCGTGGCTTCACAGAGTTTGGCGGTATCAAGGGTAATCAGCACGGCGGCTTTCTCCCTACAGGGGAAACAGCCGCATTTTTACTGGCGGCAAACGATCTGCAGCAACGTTTGCAATTGCAGAAAATGTTCACGCCGGATCATTTCTTTGTAAGGGATAATATCCTGAAGCTTGCTTCTGTACATGCAGATGAACCTTTGCTGAGCGGCGGGTTACAACTGACGTCGGAATACCTGAGTTATTTTACTACAGGAAAAGCTTATCAGCCACAATATAGTACACAGTTTCCCGCTAAACAGATACGTACCGCACTGAATTGGAGTGATCTTGTATTGGATCCGCATACGATGCAGGAGGTGGAAGAGATCCGTACATGGATAGAGCATGGTCCCGCATTATTGCGTGACTGGAAAATGGAGAACAGGATCAAGCCTGGCTACAGGGCCTTGTTTTATGGCCCTCCGGGAACCGGTAAGTCATTCACGGCTTGTTTGCTGGGAAAGACTTTTAACATGGATGTCTATCGTATCGATCTATCCATGATCGTATCCAAATATATTGGTGAAACAGAGAAAAATCTGGCGGGGGTATTTGATCAGGCAGCCAATAAGAACTGGATCTTATTCTTTGATGAAGCAGATGCACTATTCGGCAAAAGAAGTGCGACCAACTCCTCCAATGACCGCTATGCAAATCAGGAAGTAGCTTATCTCTTACAACGTATAGAAGACTTTCCTGGTCTGGTGATCCTGGCAACGAATCTGAAAGCAAATATTGATGAGGCATTCGGAAGAAGGTTTCAGTCCATGATCTATTTTCCGGTACCAGCTCCGGCACAACGTCAGCGTTTATGGCAACAGTCATTTCCACAGGAAGCTGCGCTGGATCAGGATGTCAGTCTCGAAGAGATTGCCAGGAAACATGAGCTGGCAGGCGGAGCGATTATCAATGTGGTGCAGTATAGTTGTTTGTCTGCTTTAAAACGTAATAGCCGGACAATTCTCCTGAAAGACATACAGACGGGCATTCGCAAGGAATTTAACAAAGAAGGAAAGACATTGAATCTATAATTTGTTGCGCTTTGTGTGAAGTTTTTTCTACAAAAAAGCGGATTTGCAGTCCGGTCTGCCTAGTATAAATGCAGAGGCACGTGTTTTGCAACCGGGGTTAGCATGAAGAATAATGTTTTATTGATCTTAACTGCTTTTATTATAGCTGCCTTTTCTTATAGCTGTGAAACGAGTACCAGGCGGACAGAAAAGGAGGCCATTGTTATTACTCCCAGAAATACAGAGATAACAGCAGCGAATGCTTACAATAATCTCTTTCTTGATACAAGCGACGTCAATAAATTCATTACTACACAGAAACTGAATGATACACTGGCAGCGAGACTGCGTAGTTTCTATAACGCACGTAATTTCCAGTTTGCCTGGTTTGATAATACCGGTCTCAACGAACAGGCTTATGGTTTTCGTAGTCTGTATGATTATAGTGTAGATACGAGCGAAGGCAACAAATCATTAGAATATCGTCTTAACGCATTGATGAACGGAGATGTAGATTCTGCTGTTTCTCCGAAGGATGCCAATATCGTAAAAACAGAATTACAGTTAACACAGCGTTTTATAGATTATTATCTGCATAATAGTGAAGGTAACATTGAAGAGCTGGAACATGCGGTGCCACTGACTAAATCAGAAGTGCTGAAAAAGGCGGCGGCTGTATTGGCAGATAAAGAAACGACCATGCGTGGGCAAAGTTATTCTGCACTGCACAAATCGCTGCAACAATATGTTGATATTGCAGAGAAAAGTGCCTGGGACACGATCACTGTAGAAAAGAAAAAGCGATATAAGAAGGGAGATAGTACGGCTGTGATAGCATGGGTAAAGCGCCGTTTACAGGCAACAGGAGAGTATACCGATAAGGATACCTCTACGGTCTTCAATGACGCGCTGGAAACTGCTGTAACCGCTTTTGAAGCAACCCATGGTCATACGCCCAAAGGAGTGATCACAGATACCTTACTGCGCGAAATGAATGTGCCTGCTATAAAACTGGTACAGCGCATATTGATCAACCTGGAAAGAATGCGCTGGGCGCCGGCTAATCCGGAAGGACGGCTTATCCTGGTGAATATTCCTGAATTCGGTTTACATGTCTGGAATGGCGGTAAGAAAGAGTTTGATATGCCGGTGGTAGTAGGTAAGGAGGGTAAGAGTACCACGATGTTCTCCGGTAAACTGGATCAGATCGTATTCAGTCCTTACTGGAACCTGCCAAACAGTATTGTGAAGGAGGAAATATTGCCGGCAATAGCACGTAATAAAAGCTATATTGCCAGCAAGAATATGGAGATCACCGGTGAGCGTAATGGTTTGCCGATAGTACGTCAGAAACCGGGTAAGGACAATCCTTTAGGAAAGGTGAAGTTTCTTTTCCCAAACAGCTTCAATATCTACTTCCACGATACCAATCAGAAATATCTTTTTGACAGGGATCAGCGGGCATTCAGCCATGGTTGTATTCGTCTGGGAGATCCGGTGAAGATGGCCAATTACCTGCTGGCAGATAATCAGAACTGGTCAGCCGAGCGTATTGACAGTGCCATGAATAGTGGAAAGGAAAAGTATGTGAGAGTGAAAGATCCCGTGCCGGTGTTAATCACGTATTATACGACCTGGGTAGATGAGGCAGGAAAACTGCAGTTCAGGGAAGACATTTATGATCATGATACCTATATGGCGGGTAAGCTGTTTACAGACGCTAAGTAATTCATATAAAGGGGCAATTTGACATCCTCCTTGCCCTTTTCGGTACGCGCGTTATCTCCATGCAGAGGCGATAATGTTATGAGCGTGAGAATTTATTTAATTGAGCGCATTTTGTGTGTATTGAAAGGGGGCCAGGAGGAGTTGGGGCCACAAAACGAAAGGGCGTTCACCATGGTGAACGCCCTTTGCTTATAACAATATTTTTATCAAATCAATTCCTTATTCAACTTTACACGATCGTCGTATCGATCTCCGGTGTGGCCAGCATCTTAGAATTGGCCATGTACGCCTTATCCGGACTATATAAAAACAGGCAGGTACCGTTTTTTATCACCTCAATGATCTGACGATGTATCTTCTCAGGAATCGCAGGGCATCCCAGGCTACGACCGATATACCCCTGTAATTTTGCGATCTGTTCGTTCACATATGCTGCGCTGTGCATCACGATGCCGCGGCTCATTGCATTGTCATTGATACCTTTTTCTTCACCTTCCAGGCGCAGGGAGTAACCATGCTCACCTTTGTAGGTAGCGCCGGTTACATAAAATCCAAGACTGCTTTTAAAGCTCTCCGGAGCATTGGAAAAGTTGGTGGCCAACCCGGTACCGGAATTTCTTCCGTGTGATACCAGGGTGTTGAACAGTACTTCTCCTTTTGCCAGGTCAATCACAAACAGTCTTTTCCTGCTGGAGGGTAAACTAAAGTCAGCAATGGTGAGTAGGTCCGGATTGCTGAGTTTACCTTCTCTTTCGAGTTTTTCCATACCAGCCAGCGCAAAAGCAAAAGCTTCTTTAGACAATCCCAGGGAGTCAAGTTTCAGCTGAGAGAACAGGGCCATTCTGGCGCCTAGTTTATTCTCTGTCAATGCGACTACTCTGGTACGATTGCCCGCGGTGGGGGATGCAACTGCGAAAAGAATGCCTGAAAACAGGCCAGCGGCAAGTGTGAGTCTGAATACGGTCTTAAAAACAGGTTTCTTCATCAATGGAAATGGCTAGGTTTTTACTTAAAAATATGCCGGGCTGATGGTTAGTCCGGCGTTTGCTTCTTTTGAAATACTGATGCAAATTTAACCCGGAAAATGCTAAAGAAATGTGAAAGGGGGCAATTTAAGCTCGTCTGTTGCGGGTATTTTAACAGTTTCATGACACTTAATCGATTGAGTAGCAGACGCTGCTGTGTAAATCTCAGATAGATAACCAGGAAGGGCCCGGTACTTAACCGATTTTTTCCAGGTATATGATTTTCCATTTCTCACCGGAATAGATAGCAGTGGCCTTTACGCTACAATCACTCGTAATGTTGTGTTTGTCCAGCAAATATCTGGGAACGTAATAATCACCGACAAAGGCAAAGTCTGCTTTAGCATGTTCAAATTCATCATTATCAAGTTCGGTCATTTCAAATGTCTGGCCCCGAAGCTTGAATTTTAACTTCAAATTGCCTGTCAAATTTTTTTTTAGGGCATTGTTTTTCTCGTCAGTAGGTGTAACGTGTAATATTCGTAGCCGCAGCTTCTTGTCTTTGTCAGTCCGGGTTACATAAGACAATCTGATAAAATCTCCCTCCTGAGGCCTTATGTCAGTCTCGACATACCTGATGACACCTTGTAATGATTGATTGATGACAAAGTGAAAGACTTGTTTTTGATCATTTATGCTATCTATGATGGCTAATTTATGCTGGAAATGTTGAATTATTTCTTGTTTCTGCACCTGCTGGATGTCCTGTAGTTCGATCCTGTTTTCCTCTTTTACTTTTTTGGTGTAAAACCTGGCTTTAATAAAAGACCCAGCTTCCAGTGGCTCTTTTGTTTGGGGGAAAAAAACCTCTTTATTGGTATGTGTCAATGCATGGATGATATTTCGTTCTTTATTTACGTAGTCAACAACAGCAAATGTAGTTTCTAAGATTGACCAGGGAGTCTTATCTGTTCTTTCCGCCATTAGCGGAATATATTTATGATTTTTAAATTTAACATCACCTAACCAGGAATATTCATAATTAAGATCTTCATCGTCTGTTTCCTGTATATGTAGTCTAAATTTAAGTACCTCACCACGTTCAGCTTCTCTTAATATAATAAAGCGATGTGCACCTGTTGTGAAGTGAATTGACTGACCATTTGATAGTGCGGCTTTTTCCCGTCCTTTCTCATCTTTCCATTTGTTGATAACGACAAGATCGGTCCAGGCAATATGGCTGTATGCAAAATTTTCCGCCAGCGGAATATATTCTCTGTAAAGTGATTTGTTATTCGTAAATCCATTCTGAGAGGAGCGGCATTTTTCATATAGTGATTCAAAATCAGCGGAGAGCCGCCAACCTTTGAGCTCGCGATGTTTTTTATAAGTTTCAAGTTCAATAATTGCGTTGCCGGGTAAATTCTCCCGAATCAGATGTCTGGCCAGATCAATACGTATCTCCCCCAGGAAGTCTTCGTTTTTTTCCAGACTTAATGCCTTTGACAACATGCCTATTTTGATACGGGTGTCAGTAGCAAAACAGCTGGAAAACTCCTGCCATATATAATGTTTATCTCCTAATTCCAGTACCAGTTCCCTGTAAATACCAATTGCAGCGTCTATTTGTTTACAGCGCATATGTAATAAAGCTTTTTCGCGCCTCAACCATTCATCCGCAGCATCCAGCGTAATTGCTTTTTCGTAAAGTGGAAATAACCATGTGATGTCTGTGTCCTGCCCCTTGGTTTTAATGATATCGAAGGTTTTTTTTATTGATTTTATAGCCAGGGACTTATAGGTGTTGCCATCACGGGCCACTTCTTGCCAATCCCCGTCCATAAAGCATTGTGGGTCCCAGTTTTGTAAGAATTCCCAGAAGCGCCATTCGTCATTTTCTTTCATAAATCGTTCTGCGAGACTCAGGATATCTGAATGCCATTTGGACTTACCATATTTTGCATAACGTGCGCAGTATTCTTCAAACATTTTCCACAGATCGGAAAAGCGGTTTTCTTTATGTGCATTATAAAGCGTCCAGAAAACAGGTTCTCTAAAGAAATCGAGGATCTGTTCTCGTGGTAGGGCTATATGTCTGATGATCGCTTCATCTATTTCAACTGCAACATTTGAAATGGCTATTTCTCTACAAATTCTTGAAATAAGAGAAGGAATAGTACTTCCTTCTTTATTTCTGTTATCATAGAGATCGTCCAATCGGAGGTTTTTAGGATTCCAGAGCAGGAAGAAGTTATAGAAATTGAAATCAGGATGATTTTTTGAATAATTAAGCGCAAAGTTAAGAAACATGGAATGAAGAAGGGAAGGCCGCTCATTGGCCAACTGCATATAATCTCTTAAAAAGGTTCGTATTTCAACAGATGACAGATTACTCTCATTTGCCTTGATGCACCTGTAAATTATCCACCCATATGACTCATGATGCAACGTCGCTAACTGACCGGCGGAAATCATACTACTGATCAGTGTCAATGCCTGTTGATGTTCACCTGTCTTACTCAGCTGATCTGCCTGGTGGATGATAGAGAAATGAGGATCTATTTTAGGTTTAAGATAGATGATCTGTTTTTTGATCGTCTCAACAAAGTCATCCTGCCAGGAAAATTCTATAGCGGATAACTGTTGATGAAATACCTGCGCTTCGTCAAACCTGTTTTCTGAAATTTTCTTTTTACAGATATCGATCAATGTCCAGGAATATGCCTTTTTAACATTTTCGTCAGTTGGAGAAAGCTTGTATAACTGAAATGAGTAGTCATAAGCCTCTTCGATCTTTCCGGCTTTTCTGAGTGCATATACCTGGGATGTAGTCATAACTTGTTATTTGGATAATAGTGCATTTATTTCATCTGTCAGCCCTGTCGTCCTTGCCGGGATAATTTCCGTTCTTGTGAAAATATTTTTACCGTCATACCAGAATTTATAGGTAGCTGTATGCCCATTTTTCTTTATCTCATATATCTCGTGATATTGCTGGTGTTCAATTTTGGTGATATGTAAGTTTGCCGTTGCCAGTTTGGTGCTTATAATGTCATAAAACTCTTTCATGAATGGCTGCTTAAATTCAAAGACAACCGGTGGTTGCAGGAATTCCTGCTCTTCAATGATAATCGTTTTATGCTGAAGTGGTGTGAGCTTTAAAAAGATATCCCTGATAAATTCTGTATCGTCAACTGGTTTTTCGATCCTGGTTATTTTATATTGGCCATTGTAATGTACTTTGAAGGTAGCTTTATCAATACCTCTTATAAACGTGTAATGCTCCAGGTACTTAGTGTGTCTGATAGTATCTATGAGGACATTTTCGTCTTTGAGATATTCTGTTATCGCCAGATAAATATTTCTGATGGCAGATTCCTGTTCAGAGAAGTCAAAAGGCATTTCCTGTTCCAGGAGTTCATTGTTTAGTATAATGATATCCTGGTTTAATGAAACGTTATCGACTTTTGGAGGCCTGAGATTACTATCAATTGTGAAATGAGGAGTATTGACTACAAAAAGATTTTCTTTAGATCGTGTAATACCAGTATAGAGCCAACGGAAATAGCTTGCATTCAGATAGCCCATATTGGTACGGCAATTTAAAAAAACGTTGTTCCATTCACCGCCCTGGGCCTTATGACACGTAACGGCGTATCCAAATTTTATCCGCAAAGCATTAAAATATGGATCAGACCTCAGGGCATCTTTAAGTATAAAAATTGATATTTCTCTGATCCTTTGTGCGTCCGGCTGCTGAAAATATTCTTTCTGAAGCCACTTTATCTTTTTCATCGCGTCTGCGGTTATCTCTTCCGGAGATAACTGACTAATCAGCTCATTCAGTTTATCGTAATTGGTCGATTTGGCATAGAGTAATTGTCTTATCTGATTTAACTTCGGATTTCTAATCCAGAAGTCGATATACATCGCCTTTTGCTCATACGGCGAAATATCCCTGTGACTAGAGTAAAGAATATTTTCGGTGATTTTACAGCTAATAATATGCGGTTTTCCGTCAATATCTTTGAATTCAATTTTGACATCTTTATAAGAGACCGACACAGGAATCTCTCTTGTTTTTTTATCCTTATCAGCAATCTTAAGTGTTGTCGTTCTTGTTTCCTGTTTTTCAGAAACTTCTTTAATCATCCCGAAGTCTCCGTTCAATAATTCAATTACATGGTTATAATTATTATTGACAAGGAGAATTTTATCGCCTTCTGTAATATGCGGTTTGTCAGGAAAGAAATGTGTTCGGATAAGGTCATTGTACTGCCTGACGTCTGCATTTGAGTAGGCAATAACAATCGTTTCTTCATCAATAGTGTTGTTGCAGGTCCGAAGATATTTCTTCAGAAAATCTTCGTGTTCGAAAGTATGGATATCCTCAAAATTGACATTAATGTCGATCTTATTATAAAGATTAGCCTTTAATGAGTCTCTGATTCTTCCTGCATTGTATAATATACCACTTTCGCTTTTTTGTCTTAAGACCTCCGTGAGTTCAAATTGTTTTGGCGTAAGTCCATAATTCGCTTGCAAATATTCAGCACTCGTGGCAGGAGAGAAGCTCATGTTAACAGGGGGCAACTGTGCATCGTCTCCAATAAAGATTAACTTTCTATTATTGTAATTGTTGAAATCTATATATTCAAGTAGATCCCGCAAGAGAAACCCACTACCAAATCGGAAAAACTCACTCTCAGAATAGACGTCTGAAAGCATAGAAGCCTCATCTACGATGTATACGGTATCAGCTGCATCCGAGTTGTTTCGGAGTTCATAGAAGAATTTAAAGCTTTCTGTTCCATCTTCATCTTCGGTCTTATACTCCTTCAGGTCCTTAGTGGAGTAGATTGTTTTGTGTATTGTATAGGCGTTAAGTTTTGTCTTCCTGGAAATAATTCTCGCTGCTCTTCCTGTGGGGGCAGCAATTCTGAATTCTCTTCTACTGTTGACCAGGAAGTTTGTTAGTCCCTGCGTCATGAAAGTTTTGCCAGTGCCCGCATATCCTTTCAGAAGAAAGCAATTTGAATCGTTTGAGAGAAAGTTTTCTAAATCGTCTAATAATGCACTTTGTCCAGAAGTAAGCGTATACGCGGAGAAGAATGCCTTTAATGTCATTAGTGGTAGTGGTTTAACAGTCCAGGTCCTCTTAGTTGATATATAAATTTAAATTAAACTTTGGAAAATATAAGTTTCCACGCGTAATATTTATTTCCCAATCAATTTGTAGTCAGTTGATTAGCGTACCGATGTCTTAGGGAGCATTCTTAGGTGTTGGTAAACAAATGATTATATTTTATTGGGGGTGCCCCTATATTATAACTGTGAAATATTAAACAGGACTATCCAACAATTGTATAATCCTTATGACACTATACGTTACAAGGTCTTTATCAGGGCTGTGTCTGGAACATTATCCACAGATAAGCAGTAGATAATTCGTAGATAAGCCGTAGATAACCCGTATCTATAAGAATGGCTCATATACGGGTTATCTACGGCTTATCTACGGGACACCTACAGCTTGTGTTCCTGATAAAGCAACGTTGAAGCCGGTTTCGGACTAGTCCTGATATAAGTTTACACTGTCTGCCCCAACGTATGGTAGCTATAAACAGGGCGTATACATGCTTCATACACGACGCATCCGTGGACTTGATACATAGAAGTCTCTTTGGCAGCGGTTTTCAGGGTGGTTTTACCCATATATTGCGCTGATAGTATATGCCAATAAAAAAACCAGCACCATTGAAAATGATGCTGGTTTATATAAAAAGTAAACTTTAATCGTTTTACACCGCAGGTTCCTGCTGGCTCAGGCAATGGAAGCTGCCCAATCCCCAGATAATCTCGGTAGAATCGATACCTACCACCTCGCGGTCTTTGAAACACTCGCTGATGATACGCAGCGCCTTGTCATCATTTTTACAGTTGAAAACAGGCACGATCACGTGTTTATTGCTGATGTAGAAGTTCGCATAGGAAGCCGGCAGACGCTGGTCTTCATAGACCACAGCATCCGGCATCGGCAGTTCTACCACGTTCAGCTGTTTACCATTCAGCAGGCGCATTTGTTTCAGCTGCTGAAGGTTCTGCTGTAACAGGTCGTAGTTTTCGTCCTGTTTGTTGTCTTCTATGACAGTCAGGACGGTATCTTCATTGACGAAGCGTACGGTATCATCGATATGACCGTCGGTATCATCACCGATGATGCCTTCGTCTACCCATAATACCTGGTCAACGCCGTAGAAGTCCTGCAGGTAACCTTCGATCTGCTCCCTGTTCAGGTGCGGATTACGGTTTTCATTCAGGAGGCAGCAACCGGAGGTCAGTACGGTACCTTTACCGTTGAACTCTACGGAACCACCTTCCATGATGATGCCGGGGTGATATACCGGCAGATTGAAATGTTCTGCGATACGGGTAGGTACTACGTCGTCCTTGTCAAAAGGAGGGTATTTACCGCCCCAGGCGTTGTAATTCCAGTCTACGATCACTTTTTTCTGTGTGGCCGGGTTGATCAGGAACGCCGGACCGTGGTCACGGCACCAGGCATCGTTGGTCGGGTTGAAATAAAATTCAACTTTGTCCAGATTGACGCCTGCTTTCTGCAGGTGACCGGTTGCGAAAGCCTTCATGGCTTCATCATTCACATTGATACGGACGATTTCACTTTCCGCCAGGTATTTGATGAACTGGCTGTAATAAGGATAGATCGTATGGATCTTTCCGGGCCAGCTGGCTTCTTTATGCGGCCAGCTCAGCCAGGTGGCGACATGCGGATGGAATTCGGCAGGGAAAAAGTATCCCTGCTGTTTCAGAGTAGGTTGTCCGTTCATTATGCTTCGTCGATAAATCTTTTGGTGATGGGAGCGTAAGAATCAATTCTTCTGTCACGCATGAACGGCCAGTGTGTACGGTATCTGTCGGTCTGACCCAGGTCCAGTTCCTGTACGAACACTTCTTCGTTTTCGTGGGAAGCCTGGTAGATGATCGTGCCGAATGGATTGGCGATGAATGAACCACCCCAGAATTTCATAGCACCTTCCTGCTCGAAACCTACACGGTTTACGCTTACCACGTGAATACCGTTGGCAACGGCGTGGCTACGCTGGATGGTTTGCCATGCGTTGTATTGCTCAACGTTGGTTGCCTCATCCTGGCTGGTTGCCCAACCAATAGCAGTTGGATAGAAGAGGATTTCTGCTCCCATGAGGGCGGTGATCCTTGCTGCTTCCGGATACCACTGATCCCAACAGATCAGCACACCGAAAGTGGCGAATTTTGTTTTGAAAACTTTATAGCCAAGGTCACCGGGAGTGAAGTAGAATTTCTCGTAGTATGCCGGATCATCAGGAATATGCATCTTACGGTATTTACCCAGGTAACTGCCGTCGGCATCCAGCACGGCGGTAGTGTTGTGATAAAGACCCTGTGCACGCTTCTCAAACAGAGAGGCGATGATCACAACGCCCAGTTCTCCCGCCACTTTCTGCAAAGCATCGGTAGATGGACCAGGAATAGGTTCTGCCAGGGAGAAATTATCATAATCCTCCACGTCACAGAAATAAAGGGAAGTAAACAATTCCTGCAAACATACAATCTGTGCACCTTTGGCAGCAGCTTCACGTATACGCTCCGTAGCCTTGGCAAGGTTTTCAGCCTTATTGCCGCTACAGGACATTTGCACAAAACCTACTTTAACTTTTGACATTACCTGAGTTTAGTTTAACCGTTTTTAAAAATGAAGCTGCAAAATTACCAAAATATCCTAGAAAAACCCGACGCCTATATGCCAGCCGAACCAGGCGGTCACTCCGCCGCCTAAAGTAAACGGACTGTAATGCGCCGGTACCTTCGCATCGTACTTCGGATCTACCACGTCCAGCTTGTCGCTGTAGTAGATAGTAAAGGATGGGCCGGCAAACAGTGTTATGTTTTTCAGGAGTTTGTAATTCCAGGCGGTTTGTAGTCTGACCATGGAGTTAGTAGAGTTCCAGTTGCCCACATACAGGAACTGTGAGGTGAGTTCTGTTGTGATCTCTGAGCGGTCTGACATCGGAAACGGATGTCCGATACCGTAGCCCAGGCCGTAAGCTTTCTTCGGACCGAGTTTCATCCCTGCCAGCAGCAGACTGTATAACTTCCTGTTGCCAGATTTATAGGCAATATTGAGGTCGAGCATTTCATTATTATAGATCAGGACCTGGTGATAGCCTTTTCTGACGATATTGATCAGGCCAAGGCTGTAGCCATCGGAGGAATCGGCATAGTTGAGGAGACCGATCTGCACACCTTTCAGCACTTTGGTATAGTTGGCTAAACCGGCGATCTGCGCACCGGTGGTGGTATCCAGACTGACATTGAGTGCCCCTGCTATTTGCGCACCGCCCATTTCCTGCTTACTGATGTTCACTCCACCCGCGATCTGCGCACCTTTTATATGCTGCCAGCCAACATTCACCGCACCACCGATCTGTATCCCGTCAACCGTGTCCCGTCCGAAGTTAATAGCCCCGGAGATCTGTGCGCCTTTAACAACTCCCAGCGTACTACTGAGAACACCGCCAATTTGTGCACCTTTCATATTTCCCTGAACAAGATTAATAGCGCCGGCGATCTGGGCACCTTTAACAGGGCCACCTGTATTATTTAATATCCCGCCGATCTGCATCCCTTTACCACCATCACCGGACTGATTGTAGATACCACCTATCTGTGCGCCGCGGAAATCATATTTCAGGATATTACTGATCCCACCTATCTGCAGGCCTTTCAGGGAATCCATAATGTGATTATGTATACCTGCCACCTGTACGCCGCTGAGGTGTCCGCCTACGATATTAAAAACACCTGCTACCTGTACCCACCTGACCGCTTTCTGGTCAATATTGAAGATACCCGCTATTTCAACACCATTCAGACCGGCGGTATAACCGCCTATCAGATTCATGGAAAATTTATTGACCACCTGCGACCCCAACTTTCCATGTGTACCTAAAGCAGGTAGCAGGGAGTACTGATAGGGTTGGCGGGTAAAGAAATCACTCAGGTTCAAACTCTGCATCCGCTGTTTGGAAGAGAGAAAGAAACGGCCAAAGAATGTCTGCTCTACGTGTGTATGCTGGTTGACGTCTACTATTGATAACTGAATAGGGGCAGCGGGTTTGATAGTGGCATTCATTTCCTGATCATGCCCGCCAGGCACCAGCATGATGGTGTCGCGGTACAGTTCCTTGCTGACAGTCAGCAGGGCTGCGGTTCTTTCCTTCTCACGGAGCCGCAGCCTGAAATATCCCTGATCATCGGTCAGGGTAGAGATCAGCTGTACGCCTTCATAAACGCTGGCATTTGCGATGGGACGCCCGGTGGCAGCGTCTTTGATTTGTCCGCTGACCACATACCATTTCTCTTTTGAAGAGGTCCCGGGTTGTATAATGATCTGATTACCGATCTCGCGAAACTGGAAATTGCCCTGAAACAGGATGTCAAGTACCTGTTTGACAGAGCGCTTGCTGACATTGACGGTAACCAGGCTATCATCATGAATAAACTCCTTCACATAAGAGAAATGGAACTCGCCCTGCATACTGATATCGTCCAGTACAGCGGCCAGGGGTTTGCGGTCTGCGCTAACTGAGACGGTTTTATTAAGCGGGCTTTGGGCATAGCTGGAGTAACTTCCGAAGAGGAATACTACTATCAGAAATAGTTGTTTCAACAGAACAGTTTTGAATTTGCGGCAAGATACTACCTATTTTTCTTTTTGGATATTTAGTACTCATACAGTAGGTTTGTGCCGCATTTGGTTTCGCCGGAAGGCGAATTAATAGGGAATCCGGTGTAATTCCGGAGCTATCCCCGTAGCTGTAATCCTGTATCGCGATATGCGTTCGTTTTTTCCGGTATCACTCTTCAATGCCACTGTCCGCCGCAGGCGGAACGGGAAGGCCCGGGAAAAGCAGGAGAGCCAGAAGACCTGCCAGCTGCAACAGCTATATCGTGTCTTCGGGTGAAAAGCGCTGATGTTGTAATAGCCGACAGGCTTATTCAAATTGTTTACAAGTCCGCTGGTGAGATATGCCCCAAAGACGGTTTGACGGCCGTTTAGTAAAATTTATTGTCCTGATTAAACTTATCTATTGTAACAAAAATTCGATGTATGTATAAAAATTTACGCCTCTGGTTATTAGGTGGTCTGATGCTGGCCGCCGCTTCCTGTAAAACAGATGATGAAGTGGTTGTCCCTACAAAGTACGGCACCGGCTTCCTGATGGTATCAGAAGGTAACTATGGTAAAAATGCGGGGGATCTTAACTACTATGATTACAACAGGGATACTGTATTGCCATATGTCTACAGTGCTGAAAATCCGGGTAAAACATTAGGCCCTAATACCAGCACGATGGAATTCGGTACCATCTATAACAACAAGATCTACCTCGTTGGTAAATATGGCGCTCCGTTCGTAGTACTGGATGCCAGCACACTAAAAGAAACCAATCGTATTGACGCTTTACCGGGTGACGATGGCCGTGCATTTGTAGGGATAGATGAAACAAGAGGATTGTTAAGTACCAGTACCGGCGTTTTTCCCGTAAACCTGACCAATCTTACGCTCGGCGCAGCTGTCTCCGGTGTGACAGGAGAAGTAACAGATATGTTCAGAAGTGGCAATCACATTTTTCTGCTGTCCATTAAAGATGGTATCGTTGTACTCAACGCAAATGATTACAGCATAGCGAAGAAACTTGGTACGGCAGTATCTGGTTTCGTACAGAGCCAGGATGGTAATGTATGGGCTGCCTCCAAAACACAACTCAAGAAGATCAATGCAAGCTCCCTGGCTGTAGACAGTATCACGACCAACTTCCCGGTGTACTTTAATGAATTTACCTATAACAGCAGCTCTATGGTCGCATCTCCGGCAGAAAATGCGATCTATATTATATCCGGCGCCAATAAGGTCTATAAATACCTTCCCGGACAGGCATCATCGCTGAACACACCGTTTATTACATTACCTGCAGGACAGTATTTCTACGGAAAAGGTATCTGGTTTGACCGTATCAGAAATATACTGGTGCTGAATAGTAATACGAATATGTACGGCGCTGATATCAATAATCAGCTGTATTTGTACAGTGCAACGAGTGGCGCGCTGCTGCATTCGTCAACTTATAAGGGTTATTTCTTCCCAGGCATGATCCTCAATTAGGAATGAGGAATTTAAAATTAAACATTAAGAATTGGAATGCCGGGGAGATCGGTGCGACTGACAAATGTGGTGGGTAGCAGGTTACGGGAATAATTCTTAATTCTTAATTTTTAATTCTTAATTGCCTTCTATGTCTTTTGTAGTTAAAACAAGGTTTAATTGACTTACCGTCTTCTCATATTACTTTCATGTCTACCGCTTTCCCTGTTTGCACAGGATAAAGCAAAACCTGTATCCCCGGCAGTGGTATCAAAAGATACTGCTGCCACCCGGATGTTACAGGGTGTTACCATCTTTTCAAGTAAGAATAATTCCGTTTCTCCCGTACAAACATTGAGCGGAGTGGCACTGGAGAAGATGAACAGCTTATCTGTGGCAGATGCAGTGCGTTTCTTTTCGGGGGTGCAGCTAAAAGATTATGGCGGATTGGGAGGGCTGAAGACCCTGAACGTACGCAGTATGGGAACAAACCATGTGGGCGTATTTTATGATGGTATACAATTAGGTAATGCGCAGAATGGCACGGTCGATCTGGGTCGTTTTTCGCTGGATAATATTGAGCAGATCGACCTTTATAATGCGCAGAAAGGCGCGATCCTTCAACCTGCAAAAGGGTTCTCTGCAGCCTCCTCTATTTACCTGCAATCCCGGAAACCTACTTTTCATGAAGGCGAAACCACACATGGAAAAGTAGCTATTAAAACGGGTTCTTTTGGGATGGTTAACCCATCTGTCAGACTCGAACAAAAGATCACCAATAGCCTGTCGGCAGTTATCAGCAGTGAATGGCTGCATGGTAACGGGAAATATAAATTCAGGTACACCAATGGTACTTATGATACCACCGCTGTCAGGGAAAATGCTGGTATAGATGCCACCCGTGTGGAAGGAGGTCTCTACGGACAGTTTAAAGACAGCAGCAGCTGGCACGCGAAAGTCTATTATTATAATTCTACCCGCGGACTGCCCGGCGCCATTGTCAGTAATAAGTTCTACAATGGACAACACCAGTGGGACAGGAACCTGTTTGTACAAACCTCTTACAATAAGAAATTCGGCAAGCGGTACACTATGTTGCTGAATGCCAAGTATATGTATGACTACGTACGTTATCTAGATACGTCGATCATCACGGATTACGGTCCACTCATGAACCGCTATCGCCAGCATGAATATTATCTTTCCTCCGCGAATCAGTATAAACTGACTTCTTTCTGGGATGTGGCCCTGTCGGCTGACTTCCAGCTGAATGAAATGACGGCTGTTAACCTCGACCATTTTGCGATTCCCACCCGTTATACCACCCTGGCCGCAGCAGCTACACAACTGCACCTCGGACAGGTGGAAATGCAGGGAAACCTGTTGGCGACCTTTATCAATGAAAAGACGAAACTATATAATTCCGGACATGATTACAGTGCACTCAGACCAACGATCCTGGTGTCCTGGCAGCCATTCCGGCAGGAAGATCTGAAACTCCGTGCCTTTTACAAGAGCATCTTCCGGATGCCTACCTTCAATGATATGTACTATAGTACGGTAGGGAATCCTGATCTGAAACCGGAGCATACCCGGCAATACAATGCCGGAATAGGGTATACCCACAATTCCAAAGGCTTCCTGCAATTCTTCTCCTTACAAACAGACGTGTATTACAGCCATGTAAAGGATAAGATCGTAGCAGCGCCGGGCCGTAACTTCCAGTGGATGATGCAGAACATCGGCGGGGTTGATATTTATGGAGTAGATGCCAGTGTGCAGTTGTCGCCCAGATTGCTACAACAGGTTCAGACGGACTTTTCCGTGAAATATACCTACCAGAAAGCACTGGATGTCACCGATCCGCAGGAAGTCAATTATAAAGACCAGATCGCCTATGTACCCGTACACAGCGGTTCCTTTATCGCACACGCTTCCTGGAATAAATGGGATATTAATTATAGCTTTATATACGTCGGGGAACGTTATTTCCTCAATACCAATGTGCCATTATATTACCTGGAACCATGGTATACCAGCGATCTGTCAGTATCCACCAGCTTTCTTTGTCAACATAAGCTGATCAAACTAACAGGAGAACTTAACAATGTTTTTAACCAGTATTATGACGTTGTGATCAACTACCCGATGCCGGGTCGTTATTACCGTCTGACCGCGAGCGTAAATTTCTGATAATGCGAATTTTATCCAGGCTTATATCATGTCGTAATTTATTGCTGCTGTTGTCGGCAGCTATTATCGGACTGAGTGCCTGCCGTAAAGGCAACGGGATCATTCCCGGAGAAGAGACACAGGTAGGGCAACCGGATACCCTGCGAAATGGATTCTACCTGCTGAATGAGGGGAACATGGGCATGAACCTGTCCACACTGGATTACTACGACAGAAGTACGGGTATCTATAAAAGCAATATTTATAGTCAGATCAACCCCGGTGCAACCAAGGAACTGGGCGATGTGGGCAATGATATCGGGATCTATGGCAGTAAGTTGTATGCCGTGATCAATATGTCAGATAAAGTAGACGTACTGGACACACATTCTGCTAAACGCATTGGTCAGATCAGTATCCGAAATTGTCGCTATGTCACTTTTTATAAAGGAAAGGCATATGTAAGTTCTTATGCTGCTACTATAGGCGATGCGAGTGCCGGTGCCGGTTATATCGCAGAAGTGGATACAGCAACTTTACAGATACTGCGTACCGTAACCGTCGGCCGTCAGCCGGAGGAGATGGCGATAGTAGGAGATAAGCTGTATATCGCGAATTCGGGAGGGTATAGTCCGCCGAGATATGAGCGGACCGTTTCCGTGGTAGATATGAATACCTTCAAAGAAATAAAGCGCATCGATGTAGCGATCAACCTGCATCGCGTAAAAGCAGATAAATACGGAGATGTGTATGTAACCTCCAGGGGAGATTACTATAACATCCACTCTAAGTTATATGTGATCGATACGCAGAAGGATATTGTGAAGGATTCGTTTAACCTGGCGGCCAGCAATCTGGCAATAGCAGGTGATTCGGCCTATGTCTATAGTGCGGAGTGGAGTTATATTACGAACAAGAATACGGTGAGCTACGCGATTATCAATGTAAAAGATGAAACAAAGGTAACGGATAACTTTATTACGGACGGTATAGACAAGGAGATCAGGACGCCGTATGGCATCGCTATTGATCCGGAAAACGGCGATATTTATGTAACGGATGCAAAAAACTACCTGCTTCCGGGCACGCTTTATTGCTTCAGCAAAGCGGGCAAAAAGCGCTGGAGCGTAACGGCAGGTAATATACCCGCACATTTTGCGTTCATACCAAGATAAATTAACCCATGACCATGCGACTGAAAAAGCTATTATTTCCTGTTGTATTTGCCGTTGTCTGCTTTTCCTGTAAAAAGGACGAAGAAGGGGATAAGGGACCTAAGATCAGGCCTGTGACCGGCAGCAGCAGCCGTTTTATAAATAAGATATTTGAATATTCTCCGGCTCCGGGACAATTTATCGGAGAATCAACAGGAACGCCGGAAGGAGCTAACAGTATTGTTGGTACCAGAAGCGGTCTGGTATCACTGGGCGCCTATGGCGGTTATATCGTGTTTGGCTTTGATCACTCGATCCTGAATCAGACCGGCGCCGATCTGGCTATTTATGGTAATCCGATCCCTGAACCAAAGGCCTGGTCAGAACCAGGCGTAGTGATGGTGAGTCAGGATGAGAACGGGAATGGTTTGCCTGATGACAACTGGTATGAACTGGCGGGTTCCGCATATGTGAGTCCTGTTACGATCCGCAACTATAAGATCACCTACTATAATCCGAAAGGTATTAGCCGGGTGGCCTGGAAAGACAGCAAAGGTCAGACGGGCGCTGTAGAGATCAATGCGTTTCACGACCATTCTTACTACCCATCTTTTGCAGCTAACCAGGATTCCCTCACGTTTGAAGGTACGCTGTTAGTGCCGACATTCGGAGAGCAGGATGGTATTTACGTTAACCAGGCGCTGGTCTGGGGCTATGCCGATAACTACAGCACGGATGACACGAAGGATCCGTATGCGAAGAATCAGTACAACTCTTTTGATCTCTCCTGGGCCATTGATAAAAATGGTGTGCCGGTTACACTGAAAGCCATTGACTTCGTAAAGGTCTATACAGGGCAGAATAGCGTGGGTTCTGACATTATGGGAGAAGTATCTACAGAGATCGGCGGCGCCGCTGATCTGAATATGAAATAATTTACAGCATATTTTTATTACTTTTCAGGGGCTATCCGCAACACGGATGGCCCTTTCTTATCTAGTTCACGTCTTAAACGATTTATTCCATGCTTAAAGCCACATTTATGAGAAATGTGCTCCTGCTTTGCCTGTTAGGAGCAGCGTTGACTGCCTTCAGGTCATCATCATTTCAGCAGACGACCCTCAGTAATGCACCTGTACCTGACAGCATTTTGCCTGTAAGAGGATTCTGTATTGGAGCACCCCGTAAACCAGCCCTCGATGCTTTTATCAAATTTATCAAAGAGGAACTGGCGCCGCGCAAGGTAAACACCCTGGTGCTGAGAATAGAGTACAACTATCAGTATGAAAGTTATCCGGAGCTGCGCGACTCAGCTGCATTGTCAAAAGCTGATATCAAGAAGCTGGTACAGGTATGCCGTCAGAACGGTATTAGTCTGATCCCGCAGTTGAACCTTCTTGGACATCAGTCGTGGGCGAGCCACACCAACAACCTGCTGGTGAAATATCCGCAGTTTGACGAAACACCCTGGGTGAAGATGCCGGAAAAGTATGAATGGCCTAATGCGGATGGTCTGTATTGTAAAAGTTATTGTCCGCTGCATCCGGATGTACACGCTGTTGTGTTCAAGCTGATGGATGAACTGTGTGACGTATTTGAGAGCAAGGCGTATCACGCCGGACTGGATGAGGTGTTTTACATCGGAGAATCCAAATGTCCCCGCTGTGGTGGCAGAGACAAGGCGGAGTTGTTCGCCGGAGAGGTGACATTGTTACGCAATCACCTGGCAGAAAAGGGCAGAAGCCTCTGGATCTGGGGTGATCGTCTGATCGATGGTAAGACGACCGGTATCGGTATGTGGGAAGGAAGTCTGAATAATACTTACCGTGCGATCGATATGATCCCTAAAGACGTAACGATCTGCGACTGGCATTATGATCGTCCTGACAAAACGCCTGTTTATTTCGCTATGAAAGGACTGAAAGTGATCACCTGTCCATGGAGAAAACCGGAGTTTGCGTCTATACAATTGAAAGATATGCTGGATTTCAGAGCAACATCTACCCCAATTATGAAAGATCGTTATCAGGGAATGATGCAGACAATCTGGTCAGGAGCGGAAGATTTCATGGATGAATACTACGGCAGGAAGGCACCAGGAGTTGAACAGCCAGGAAAGCCTGTAGATACGCTTCATACTCAAAGTCGTTGCTTTAAGCAATTATATGACGACATCGCTAAAGCCACTTTATGATTTTAGTTGACAGTAGCAAATATTGCATATGTAAAGCACTGAAAATTGCGGGAAATATTGAAAGTTAGAGAGTTTTATTTGGAAGGGCAGTCTTTTAAGACTATCTTTGGTTTTTACAAATTTTCACAATTTTCACAAATGACAACAAAATACCAGGGAACTGTAAAGTTCTTCAACGAGACAAAAGGATTTGGATTCATCATTCACGAAGAGTCTGATAAAGAAACTTTTGTTCACGTTAATGGTCTGATTCACGAAATCCAGGCTGACGACAGAGTAGAGTTTGAACTGCAGGAAGGTCGTAAAGGTATGAACGCCGTTAACGTTAGACGTATCGACTAAGCTTGCTTTTTCTATACAATTAGCAAAACCCCCAGGCAATGTCTGGGGGTTTTTGTTTTTATTACGGCATTGTATGTCAAAACCCTCACTATCTGCTTCTTCTGACATATCGAAGGATTTCAATTTGCCCTGATTTGCTTACCTTTTGACCCGAAACGTAATTTAAACAGCAGACCGATGGCAGTATTATTCTCACCCTTACAGATAAGAAACATCACATTCAGGAACAGGATCACGATTTCACCCATGTGTGAATACAGTGCTGAAAACGGCTTTAGTAATGACTGGCACCTGGTACACCTGGGCAGCCGTGCGGTAGGCGGGGCTGGTCTGATCATTACAGAAGCTGTAGCAGTAAGCGCGGAAGGCAGGATATCCCCCAGGGATCTGGGCATATGGGATGATGCGCATATTGCAGGGCTGAAAAGGATCACAGATTTCATTTCCGGACAGGGAACAGTACCAGGTGTCCAACTGGCACACGCAGGCCGGAAATCGAGTACGGAAGTGCCCTGGAAAGGCATTCATCTGGTAGCTCCGGAAGATGGTGGCTGGAAAGAGATCTATGCGCCCAGCGCAATCCCGTTTTCTGACAAATACGGACTTCCCATCGCACTTACTAAAGAAGATATCAAAAACGTTATACAGGACTTTAAAACGGCCGCGTCCCGGGCTTTGGCTGCCGGGTTTAAGGTAGTCGAACTACACGGTGCGCATGGTTACCTGATCCATCAGTTCCTCTCACCACTCAGTAACCAGCGTACCGATGAATATGGGGGCGATTTTACCAACAGGGTCCGTTTCCTGCTGGAGATCGTAGCTGCTGTACGTGAAGTATGGCCGGCAGAACTTCCTTTGTTTGTCAGATTGTCGGCGACTGACTGGGCAGATGGCGGCTGGAATCTGGAAGAATCAACTACGTTGGCGCTTCTCCTGAAAGACAGGGGAGTGGACCTGATAGATACTTCTTCCGGTGGTCTTACACCTGCACAGAAGATCGTTCTGGGACCATTATACCAGACGCCATTTGCGGAGCATATCCGTAAGGAAACAGGCATGATGACCGGCGCCGTAGGACTGATCACTACACCGGAAGAAGCGGAATCGATCGTGGCAGAAGGGAAGGCGGATTTGGTGCTGATAGCAAGGGAGTCTTTGCGTGATCCGTATTTTCCGATGCATGCAGCGCATGCGTTAAAGGATGAGTCGCATGTGTGGCCCGTGCAGTATGAGCGGGCGAAACCCAAAACAATTAAGAATTAAGAATTAAAAATTAAGAATTGTAGTTGGTCAAAGCTACTGCGTAACTTCTTTTCTGAAATAGATAAGGTCCTTAACTAAAACAAAGGGCGTCCGCTTGTAGTGGACGCCCTTCTTATAAAATCAATTATTGAATGACTGAGACGATGAAGATCGCATTCCCACCGATCTACGCTGTATTACAATTCTTAATACTTAATTTTTAATTCTTAATTTATTAAAACCAGCTGCTTGCCTTTTCCTCATCCTCCTCCGGCGCGGGTTTCACCTCATCTTCTTCTACCGGTGGCGGTATTACATCATCTGCCTCAGTAGGATGTTTACGGATCGCGCCTTCTATCACGGCATCCTGTTCCACCTCTAAAACCAAAGCCGTCACGTCGCCTTTGATATATGCCTTGTTGCTGATAATAGCTTTATTACTTACAAAAACATCCCCATATACTTTTCCGAAAGCTTCGAGATCGGTCGCATAGATATTTCCGCGGATAGTGGCGGTTTTACCGATCACGAGTGTACCTTCCGTACGCACATCACCTCTCACATTACCATCGATACGCCCGGGGATGGTAGATTCAATAGCGCCCTGTACGGACACCTGGCCTGGGATCAGGAACATGTCCTTTCCAAAGGCCTTTTTAATTAAGTCTTTCAAGGGAAGCACATCACAGATTTGGTCCAGCAGATAAGATTTCTTTTTCGTCTTCAAACACGGAAATGATCGAAGAGGCATTGCCCAGATCAAGTCCTACGCTACGCTGATGTTTATCGTCTGAAATTCTTAAAGAGTTGTATAAATAACCGATGCTGACAAGATTTTCAGGGTTTGGCGCTACTTCTACAGGAATGAAGTCTTTGAATTCTTCCAGGAAAGCATCTGCCAGTTCGCGGTAATGTGCACCGCCACCCATCAGGTAGATCTTGCTGCAGTTTTCAAAGTCCTGATCGGTAAAGTAATTCCTCATCAGCGGAGACACGACTTCCTTGTAATACTGGGTCAGCAGTGCCTTACGGATATCCTTGAGGTCAAGGCGTTTTCTGTTGGTAAAGATAGACCCTTTCATGAAGGCATCATCCAGCTGATGCTCATTTTTCATGTCCAGGTAGTATTGTTTATTCAGTTCACGGGCCAGGTTGTTGATGGCATATTTGATACCATGGGAACTGAAGCAGGTACGGTGGATGAGACCATCCGCCGTTGCCATGCCACCTTCGATGGTGCCAAAGCCAAAGCTGACAGCGATGAAGTTTTCTGTTTTAGGATCATTGACAGTCTTTTTCAGACCGATAATACCTCCTACGATCTCCGGAATTACCTCAAAACGTTCGATATCCAGCATCCCTTTTTTGACAGCGCCCTTGTTATTGAAAGTATGTGTATCGTATTCTATCAGGAAATGGCGTTTGTTGAGGAACTGCTCTGCCGCGCCTTTATAGATGTTATAGGTGGAAAAAGGGAATCCCATGGTAAGGGATAAAGGTTGTTGTACCTTATCCAGCACATTGACCATGGCAGCCTTGAAGAGGATTTCGTAATCATCTTCCTGCGGAGCAGCATTCGTGACACGTCCGGGATTGATACCCCCACGTCTCGCCAGGTTTCCGACAATATACCAGTTTTCGTCTTTTTTGATCTTCAGGCCATTCAATAGGTCTTTTGAGGAATTCTCCGTGTTACCATACGCAGTTTCGAAAACACTCGGAAAGCTGATAGGTGATACTTTCATGATCGCAGGATTATATATGTATGATTAAAATTTCGATTTGAGTTTTCAATAATTCGGCTCGGTCACAAAGCAAACAGGGTATAAAGAGATTCAATCGGGAAGGGTTTTGAGTAACTCCCGCACTACAACTGCATTTAAATATATAAAATAATATTAAACATTACCAAACACAAAATGCCAGCTTTTCAAATATATTGATAATCAGCAACTACGGGTATTAAGAAATTGTCAATAGGTGTGCTTTGTAAGGGTTTATCCGCCATAACCGATCACAACAGAAATGCCTGTTATAACGGCTATCATCAGGAGTGCTAATCAGTGTGCGGCCTTTGTTTTTGAAAGGTGTGAGCCTGACAGGAACCCCTTCCTGTCAGGCATAAGTGACATCAGCTGGCGGTATAATTAAACTCATACCGTGCGGTGTCATAAATAGACCAGTCCATAAATCCCCGTACCATAGTGCCCAGGGCGTCCAGGTGCCGCTGGATGGCCAGATCGATGTGCATACCAAAGGATGGCAGCTGACTTCTCAGTTCGTTGAACTGTGCGATCTCGCGGTTGTGAATAGCCGCCGTCTGTGCAATGGCTTCATCCAGGGTGATCTGCTGTTCATGCCCGATCACCATGACCAGGTTGTGTTCATCACCATGTGCCAGTTCCTTGGATAAGGAGAAGAGGTCATTGGCCCAGCATACGGCTCTGCGGGCCAGGTCCACCAGTTTCTGGAACTGTTCATTCTGGAGGACGAACACGGGCAGATAGGTACCTGCGGCTACTTCCAGCATGTCAGTACCCAGGTTGGCCCCGCTAAAGAAAGGACGCATCTGCATGTACTGGAAAACGGAAGGATGCCTGTGTTGTTTGGCATTTTCGGCTTCCCATACGGCGGCTTCGAAAGTGGCCTTCAGACTGAGCGTAAACTGGCACTGCCAGGAGGCCGTACTCAGCTGGCGCATCTTGTTCCAGAAGTCGCTGAGGGCTGCCAGTACAGGATTGCTGACCCTGTCAATAGAACGGTCATACCGAAGCACACTGACGAAATCAGTAATGACCTGCTGTAGCCATGCCTGTTCGCGGTAATTCGCTGTTTCCGGTTTTACGTGGTCCAGCAGATCGTCCAGTACAAACAGCCAGGTGTTAAGGTCATTGGCCGTACAGAGGAAGGCCAGGTCAGCATCCGGGTAAGTACGGGCCGTCATCCAGGCAAATTTGTACTTACGAAACCGGTCATACGCTTCCTCTGTTTGCAGCAGATTGAATTCATGCAGCCAGGAGGATGTGTGCTGGTCAATCTCATTCACAAATGGACTGATCTTCGCCTCAAACGGGCAATGGAGAGTTGGGACAGTAATTTGTCGCATAAAAATGGATTTTAAAATGAGAGGAGAAAAAACTAATTAAGACAAAAATGTAATACGATGATGCGACATCTCCGCAGGTAAACCGGCGGAGAATATGGAGAATAAGTGCTTATGCTGTTATCAGGGGACGAAAACAGGCAACAATGGAACAATAAGGACAAGAAGGACGGGTAACTACAATTATAACAGCGCAGGGCTGTTCAGGCATTTGGTTAGCGTGATATTCAGCAGCTTGAAGTCAATGGGTTTGATCAGGTAAGCAGTGGCGCCGGCTTCGAGCGTGGCGACTTTGTCTTCTTCAAATACATCACCGGAAATGACGATCACCGGTACACGCTGTAGCAACGCTGCGCTTTTTACATAAGTGAGGATTTCCTCTGCATCCATGTCAGGTAGATGCCTGTCGGCAAGAATGATATCAGGAATAAAATGTTGCAGTAATTCCAGGCTTTCGATACCCGTGCCGGAAGACTCCACTTCGCAGCCCAGACGGCTCAGGTATTTTGTCAGATAGATACGGCTCATATCATCGTCTTCAATGATCATGACTTTCACGCCCGCATAAAGTGATTCATCTGCGCGCGTTTCTTCCAGCTCCGTCTGTACCGGCATGGCACAAGCCTGCAGCGGGAAGTTAAAACTGAAGATGGTGCCTTTTCCAACAACGCTTTCCACAGAGATCATACCTCCCAGTAAGGTGGCCAGGTGTTGCGCAATGTGCAGCCCCAGTCCTGTACCGCCGGAAAAGCTGTTCCATTCGGTAATGAAAGGGTCAAAGATGGGCGCGATTTTCTCACTGCTGATGCCGGCTCCCTGGTCTCTTACACTAATGCGGCACTGGTCGTTCTCTACGTTGGCAGAAAGTGTTACGGTGCTGTTATTCGCAGTAAATTTCACGGCATTGAACAGCAGGTTATTGATGATCTGTGTCAGTTTGATCTTGTCTGAGACCAGATGAGAAGGCAGCTGTCTTCTGTTGTAGTCCAGTACAATACGGACGCCTTTGGTCTTGGCGATGTATTGTCCGGTGCCCACAATATTCTCCAGCAGGTCCCTGATGGCAAATGCTTCGTTGTGGACCTCATGCAGTTTGCCGGCCTCAATACGTGAGAGTTCCAGCACATTGTTGATCACATCCAGGGTCTGGTGACTGGCGGCACAGAGATGTTCTGCATGTTTGATATATGCGGTATCATTATTCCGTTCGGCATCCATCAGTAACAGCTGACTGATAGAGTGGATGGCATTGAGTGGCACACGGATCTCATGATTTGTTTCGCGGAGGAAAATACTTTTATAATGATTCGCTTTTTCCAGTTCGCCGGTCCTGTTCTGCACCTGCTGCTCCAGGTTTTCGGCATGTTCCCGCTGCGCTTTCAGTAAGGTGTCATTATGTTTGACATAAAACATGATGATGAGTATATTCAGCGAAACGATCACCATAATAGCGGAATAGTGGATCACTACCGTAGTGAGTGGATTGAAATCGTAAGGAGGGATGATACCGGCAAAACGGTTCACTTCCAGTAATACCAATGTAATGAGCGCTACCACGATACAGGTAGTGCGGAATAATTTATCTTTTACAATGAGTAAAGAGGTACCAATGAGGAATATGGCCAGCAGACTGGCTTCTACAACATTTGCGAGTATACAGCCGAAATAGAGGGTAGCCGTATTGTGTATCATCTGCAGATAGAAGGCAGAGATATCGTACTTCCGTTGTTTGTTGAGATAGATGACATAGAAACATGCGCTTCCTTCCACCAAAGTGCCAAGAAAGATGCTGAGTTTACCTGAGATGATATAGAATAATGTCCCAAAGAAAAATGCCATAACACCTGTAACACAGGCGAGTATGTTTACTTTGATGATTCGGCTCCTTTCATTCCGTTCAATGTTGTCTGCACCGGTCAGGGTAATTGCTCTAAATATCCCCATTGTTGTCATTCGCGTTGGGTTTAAAGGAATTGCTTCCGGGGTTGTTAGTGTTGTTATAGGTTCGAGATATAGAAAGTTGTCCTGATTAGTTATGTCTGCTGATTCAGCCACAATATAGACATTTACTCCCAAAAAAGAACAAAGGAGAAGCCCTCCTGCCGATATTGGAACATATCAACAGGAGGGCTTCTCCTTCAACAAATTATCTTTTCTCTATACGTTATTTAAAATCAGCATCTGTCAGACCGCTGTTCACTTTAATATCGTCTACCTTGAAATCAATCTGTTGTCCGCTAATGGTATTTTTCAGCAGGAATGGGAATTTCACGCCACCTACCTCTTTATACTCACTGGTTTCAATAGCGCCGGTGATCTGGTCGCCGTTGTAACTGATCTTCTTTGAAAGCAATCCGGTCGTTACATCGTAGTACAGTTCAGTCCGGGTTGTTTCATCTTCTTTTACAATCACCAGGTAGTTGTCTTTGCCATTATCGTCTGTAACGATTTCCGGAGACAGCTGTAAGTCAACGCCACCTTTCAGGTAGTCCAGTTCAGGTATCAGCACCATGTTCGCTTTTACGCGTTCTTTAGCTGCTGCATCCAGCGGCACCGGGGTACCCATCTGGATAGCAGTGATGCTATCACCATTGATAATCAGTTTGCTTGCGTGTACATTCATCATCGGGATGAATACATCCAGCAGGTATTTGTTGGGTGATTTGATCTTCTTGGTCATCTTGATATCGGTACCCTGTACGGATCCGGTAGCAGCGATGGTCTGGTCTTTAATTGCCTGGATCTTATCGGTACCGCCGATTGCCTGTAAGTATTTTTTCAGTACTTCATTGGCAGTCAGGCCGGCAGGTGCTTTCTTGCTGGAACCGCTCCAAACGTTGTTGGAAGGATCAACATCAGGGAACGCTTTATCCGGATCGATCACTACTTTGGTCAGTTTGGAATCTGAATCAAATTTGAACGTCCAGGTACCACCACGTTGCCATACTTCTGCCGGCAGTTTTACGGTATCAGTTTTACCCTTGCTGTCAGTGATTGCCAGGATCACCGGTAATGCCATCTGCTCCAGGTTTTCTACGGTGATCAGTGCGCCTTTGGAAGGGTCATTGCTTACGTATTTTACATCTTTCACTGCCTGGTCTAATTTCCAGGAGTTCAGGTACCAACCTCTCCAGAACCAGCTCAGGTCTTCACCTGCCACGTTTTCCATGGTACGGAAGAAATCCCAGGGTGTTGGATGTTTGAATGCCCAGCGGTCGATATAGGTACGGAACGCGTATTCAAAACGCTCTTTACCCAGGATATAGTCACGCAGGATCATCAGACCCATAGAAGGTTTGTAGTATGCCGCGATACCCAGGTAGCTGCTCTGGATCACGTCTGGTGTACTCATGATCGGATCACCGCTCATCGCACGGCCCATAGACTGTCCCTGCTGTTTCTGATAGTATTCGCCGTTATTGAATGCTTTGCTGGAACCATCGTTGATGAAAGTATTGAAGCCTTCATCCATCCAGGCATATTTTCTTTCGTTGGAACCAACGATCATCGGGAACCAGTTGTGACCGAATTCGTGATCGGTTACACCCCATAATCCGCCGCCGGTGCTTCTGTAAGAACAGAATACGATACCCGGATATTCCATACCACCTACGATACCCGCTACGTTAGTTGCTACGGGATAGGTGTATTCAAACCATTGTTTGGAATAGAACTCAATACAGCCTTTTACGTATTCGGTAGAACGCTGCCAGGCATTGCTGGTCTGCATGCTTTCCACCGGGTATATGGACTGCGCCAGGCATTTTTTGCCACTTGGCAGGTTAATGCGGGCTGCATCCCAGATAAACGCGGTAGAAGCCGCCCAGGATACGTCACGTGCATTTTTACACTGGAAATGCCAGGACTGCATACCAGTACCTGGTTTTGCAGCAGCCACTTCTGCGCTATCTTTGATCATTACGGTCTGGTCGCTGTTACGCGCCTTCGCCAGCTGTGCCTGTTGTTTTGCGGTCAGTACCTGCGCCTCGTTCACGAGTGCACCGGAACCAGCCACCACCATACCGGCAGGAGCCGTTACGGTATAATCGAAGTCGCCGTATTCCAGGTAGAACTCTGCAGCACCCTGGTAAGGGATAGAGTTCCAGCCCAGTACATCGTCATATACTTCCATACGCGGGTACCACTGCGCAATTTCATAAACCCAGCCATATTTCGTTTTCAGACGGCCGGTACGGTCTGTACCATACTGTGGCACTTCGTAGGAATAATCCACGTATATTTTCACTACGCCACCTTCTGCTTTCAGGGCTTCCGGCAGGATCACCTGCATACGGGTGTCGGTAACAGTGTATTTAACTTCGGTTTTCTTTCCGCCGATGGCAACGCTTACAGACTTGATCTTGTATCCTTCTGTAAAACTACGGTTGGCAAAACGGCCACCTGTAACAACGCTGGTGGCAGCTCCTCTGGAATCTTCCTTATAAATATTCTGGTCCATCTGCAGCCAAACAAAAGGTAATTTGTCAGGGCTGCTGTTTTTGTAGGTGATGGCAACGGAACCATCTATGCGGTGACTGGCAGTGTCGAGTACGACATTGATCGTGTAGTCAGCCCGGTTCTGCCAGTATTTATGGCCAGGGGCGCCGGATGCACTGCGATACTCGTTACCGTTGGCAGGGTAAAACAGGGGGCCGAAAACTTCATGCTGATCGTACTTCGAAGTAGCGGTCTGTCCCACAGCGACGTTCCCGAGGGAAGCCAGCAGGACGCCTGAACAAAGCAGGATTTTGTTGATTGTCATTAGCGTTTCAATTTGGAAATAGCCATAAATATAGCAAAAGCGCTTTAAGCACAAAGCGGAAAAAAGGATAAAGGGTTTCATTTTGGGTAGGAGTCCGGCACACATTTAAAAATTATTATATCTTTACGGGTAGATCGATACTTTAACCTATGAAATACTTACGGACAGGCATGGGCCTGTTTTTCCTGCTATTTGCCAGTCAGACATATGCACAGACTCCTGCACAAGCCCCTTCCGTACAGCTTAGCGCCACATTTCCGGAACCGGGAGAAGGTTTTGATAAAATTCTGCTATTGCCCAATGGTAATACCTGTTACCTGCATTTTGACAAGAAACAGGGTATCGTTACCAGTCTGTATGATGCAAAGCGCGCTCCACTCGCCACGGAAGCTGTAAAAGGTCAGTTGTGGGACGCTTCCGGTCTGAATGACACGGAAATTGACGGTATTTTCGTTATCAATGACCAGGTGGTGGTTTTCCTCCAGCAGCTGGTAAAATATAAGCCGAATCTGTACCGCCTTGTACTGGACGGCAGCACCGGAAAGCTGGTGAAAGAAGATAAACTGGGCGAATTACCTACCGTATTACACAGAGATGTAGCGGTACAGGATAACTTCGCTTCGCACGACTTTCACGTATCCGTAGACGCCGGCACCGGTTATTATGCCGTAGCGGCTTTCGCTGGTGGTGAGTTACAGCGGAAGGAATCTCCGGCCGAAAGAGTACAGATCTCTCATTATAGTCCTGATCATCAGCTGATCAGACAGCGTTATTTTACCGTTGCTGAAAATGACTATCCTTACCTCGCTTACCTGGATATGCTGGTAAGTGGTGGCGATAAAATATACCTGGCTACGGCCGCATTGAACAACAGCCGTAAAAGCACGAAGGATACCAGTGCGCTTGTAGCCCTGTCTGTATGGGGTAAAGGCGATGCTAACTTCAGTCATATCACGCTGCCTTATACGACTAACTTCACAGACCTCCATGCCACCCTGCAATATGTACCAGGTACCAGTACCTTACAGGCCCTGATCACTACTGCGAATAACCAGACTGCAAAAGCACCGGTACCTGCCGCCTATATCAACTACCTGGATGCCGGTACGCTGGCACTGAACAGTTATACCGCGCTGCACAGCGACAAGATCACTGCTTTTGCACAGGAGAAAATGAAATATACCAGTCCTTTCAGCGGACAGCCACAGGCATTGATCGCACATGCGGATGGCAGCAGTACCGTACTGATGGAGTCTATGTCCATTTTTGCTTCAACCGGCAGCAATTCCTGGAATAAGATGCATACCAATCTGAATGATATCGGTGTGACCGAACTGGACGCGCGTGGCCGCGAACAATCAGGTTACGGACTGACTAAAATGCAGATAGCAAACGGTACTTATGAGCCGCTTTATTTTCAGCGCAGAAAGAAAGGTCAGTGGATCTTCCGTAACCGTATCCAGGTGCTGAATACCACCCCTTACCTGTCATATGAATACCTGCCAACTGCTAAAGCGACTTACATCATCTTCAACGATTATCTCGCTTACCTGGACCAGGGTGGTACCTTCACCGACAAGAAGCCAATGCGTTATCTGACAGAAGCAAATACCGTTTGCTACAGATGTACACCAACAGGCCAGGAAAGACTCTTCCTGTTTGGTACACCTGAGACTTTCAAAGGATATTATTGTATGCTGGGTGCGTCTGATTTCGATGAAAAAAAGGGCACTTATGCAACGTTGATGATCACCCGGAAAGGAGAAGAGAAGAAGGCTTGTGTAGCCTGGGTGAAATTCTGATGACTAAATTCTGATTTCTCTACTGGATTTGTAGGTTATTTTCGTATTTTCAGTTAATAACCTACAAATCTTATGGCACGTATTAACCCGCTTTCCCCACAGGACACCCCTGTTCCCCTGCAGTCAGCTTATTCGCTGCATACCACTACCTGGAACGCACGTATTACAAATATGAAAGCCACGCTGGGGCATTCCCAGACCGCTTTTGAAGTATATATGGAATGGTACCGCTTATATGACAGTATTAAGCGTTTCCTGGGCCTCCGGCCTGCCTATCTGTTTGCGTACACCGTCTCTGTGGGTAGTAACTGTCCGCTCTGCACCACCTTTTTCCGTAAGATCATCATCGACAATGGCGAAGATCCTGCCGCTATCGTTTTCAATGAGCAGGAGCAATTGCTGATGGATTTCGGCAGCGCCATTGCACAACAGCAGGGTAGGATAGAAGATGCGTTATTTGCCAGGATAAGTGCAGTGTATACAACGCAGCAACTGGTAGAGCTGATCGCTTTCGCCGGACAAATGATCGCTACCAATATCTTCAATAACGTCGTGGAAACTGAGATCGATGAATATCTGTATAATTATCTACCCCTTACCCAAAAATAATCATACCCATTTATGACACAGGATCTGAAAAACAAGACCGCTTTTATTACAGGCGCTGCTCACGGACAGGGACGCGCTGCTGCGCTTGCACTGGCAAAAGAAGGCGTGCACATCGCCGCTTTTGATATTGCCCGTCAGCTGGATTATCCCGGTTATACGCTGGGCTCTTCATCTGAACTGGATTCCCTGAAAACAGCCTGCGAAGAGCTGGGGGTACAGTGCCTGACCTTTACCGGCGATGTGCGGGACAATGCCGCCGTAAAACAGGCGGTAACAGCTACTGCGGACGCCTTTGGGCGGATCGATATCCTGTTTAACAATGCAGGGATCTGTGCTTATGGGCTAACGCATGAAATGCCGGAGGAGGAATGGGATGCTATGATCGATATTAACCTTAAAGGCGCCTGGATTGCCGGCAGACATGTCATTCCGGTGATGATCGCGCAGCGGAGCGGGGTGATTATCAATAACTCCTCTATCGCCGGATTGAGAGGGATGAACCGCCTGAGTCATTATGCAGCCTCTAAATGGGGGCTGACAGGACTAACCAAGTCCTGGGCCATCGAACTGGCGCCCCATAATATCCGGTCTGTCGCCATACATCCAACTGGTGTGAATACCCCTATGAACGACGGACTGGCCGCATTAGAAGGCGCGACCCCGCAGGAAATAGCCGAACGGTCTGCCGGAAACCTCATCGATGTACCCTGGGTAGAAGCAGAAGACGTAGCCCATATGGTGGTATTTCTTGCTTCGGATAAAGCCCGCTACGTTACCGGGGCCTCTTTTGTACTGGATGCAGGTCTGCTCACCAGATAGGCCCCTATCCCCGTTCTTATCACTACAAATCGCAGGTATGACCCCATCTACCGGACAACACTTTTTCCGGCATTACCGGGATATTATTTTCTTATTATCGGGTATTATTGCAGGTTCTCTGGCAGGGCTCCTGTTACAGGAGCAGGTACTGGTGTTAAAGCCGATAGGAGATATCTTTCTGAACCTGCTATTTACTGCGGTAGTGCCCATGGTTTTCTTTGCCATCTCTTCAGCGGTAGCCATACTGGATAACACCGGCGTAACCGCCCGGCTGGTATCTGCCACGATCACTGTCTTTATCATCACGGTATTACTGGCAGCGATCATCGCTGTTATAGGCGTCCGTTTGTTTCCTGTTACCCAGCACCTGGAAAGTATCGCTACAACAGTAGAAAAGACGGAACCGCTGGGAGAGCAACTGGTCAAACTGGTATCTGTGGGAGAATTCTATGAATTGTTATCCAGAAAGAACATGCTGGCATTGATCATTTTTTCCCTGCTGACCGGTATTGCCGCCAGAAAAGCCGCGCTTAGCGGAGAATCCTTTAGGCGTTTATTACACTCAGGTAACGAAGTGATGAAACAATTGCTGGGGCTGATCATGTTACTGTCCCCCGTGGGACTGGGCGTTTATTTCGCCTGCCAGGTAGCGGTAACGGGGCCTCAGTTATTTGGCGACTACGCGCAATCACTCGCTACGGGACATATCATCTCCGTTTTCTACTACCTGATCGTCTTTACCGCATATGCTTTATTATCCGGGGGATGGTCAGCCGTACAACGATACTGGCGTAACAACCTGCTGCCATCTGCCACTGCCCTGGGTACCTGCAGCAGTGTGGCCACCATTCCCGCTAATCTGAAAGCGGCAAAGGATATGGGGCTGCCTGCCCCTGTAACAGATATGGTCATCCCTTTAGGCGCTTCCCTGCATAAGGAAGGATCGGCTATCGCTGCCGTTATTAAGGTGGCAGTCGCACTGGCATTGGCTGGTCGTGCTATCGAAGGGATTGATACGATACTGCTGGCTATGCTGATTGCGGTATTGGTGAGTATTATCGAAGGAGGTATTCCCAATGGAGGCTATGTCGGACAGTTACTGATCGTATCTGCCTATCAGTTGCCCGCTACGGTATTACCGGCTATTATGATCATTGGGACCTTGCTGGACCCTGTTGCGACCTTATTGAATGCTACAGGGGATACAGTGGCGGGGTTGATGATCAACAGGCTGGTGACGGGGAATCCGGCGAAGCTGGAAAGACTTAATAGAAATTAAGAATTAAAAATTAAGAATTGCCGTTTAAATGCCATCATAGTTAGCATATGTTGCTTATTTATTTAACGGGAAGAGGCGCTTCAGTTGATAGGGCGCCTCTTCCCTTTGTCAGTCAACAAATTCTTAATTTTTAATTTTTAATTCTCAATTGAATATGCTTCTGAGCACAATTAACAACAACGTCACCATCGCTGGCAGTGCCTGTACGAAAAATATACGCTTACCTGCTGTCAGTGCGCCATAAATACCTGCTACAGCGATGCAGCTAAGGAAGAAAGTGGCTACGTGCATAGCCCATTTGCCATCCTGGATAAAGAATGACCAGATCAGTCCTGCGGCCAGAAAGCCGTTATACAGCCCCTGATTACCAGCGAGTGTTTTTGTTGGTTCAAAGAGATGAGCAGGCAGTTGTTTGAAGACTTTAGGCGCTTTTGTGGTCCAGGCGAACATTTCCAGCCATAGGATGTATAAGTGCTCCAGCGCACAAAAGCCTATGAGAAATTTAATTAAGATCAACATAAGTAGTATTTTTACTGTAGGTTTTCGATGGACTAAGATATATAATTCCACGTGCATGCTGGCCTGTGTTAGAAAAAGTATCGTAACGATACTACTATGCTGTTACTGTACATTGGGGCTGATCGCCCAGAACCTGGTGCCAAACGCTTCCTTCGAAGATGTAAATATCTGTACGGAATATACAGCTCCCTGTGCTCCATCCGCCTGGCTTTCGGTTGCGCCGGAGGTTGCGAGGATGAAATACCTATGTAATGGCGCCGCCTTGCAGGGGCAACACCATGTCAATCTCCTCCAGGAAGGCAAGGAAAATCCCGATTTAAGAGCATATATACAGACCCGGCTGCTTTGTGCGCTGGAGAAAGGCCGTACCTACCGGATCCGTGTCTACATGAATACGGATAACTACCCTTTACGGGCGGGTATCCGCTTTGATACCGCATTTGTATTTACCCAGAGTGGTAGTTGCCTGAAAGCACCTGCCAGTCTCGAACTCAATGAAAATGACGTTCAGAAGAAACTATTCCGCCTGAATCATCCCTGGTATATGCTGGAAAAGACCTATGTGGCTTCGGATAATGCTACTCATCTGCTGATCGGTAATTTCAGGGCGCCACAACGAAAGGAAGGCGCAGGCGGCGGTTATAGTAATGCACAGTTACTCATCGATAGTATCAGTATAACGCCGGAGGGTGGTCCGCCGGTTTGTCCGAATGCAGATAGCACCATTAACCTGTTGTATACAGAGCATCACCGTCATACGATCCCTGAAAAATTCATTGCTTCCGGTGATCTGATCCATCGGCTGGACGGGGCTTCCGGATGTGATACCATCATCCTGAAAGATGATCTTTTTACGGTGGATAAAAACAGCCTGAATGACCGTTATAAACAACAGATAGACGAAGCGCTGAACCGTTACAAGGGCAATCGTGCCCGTATCCAGCTGATCGGATATGCGTGGCAGAAGGCTTCTGAAGAATATAACAGGATCATATCTGCGGATAAGGCCAAAGCAGTCGCTAATTATCTGGTGTATAATGAGGGCTATAGCTTTGATGATTTTGATGTACAGGGAGCTGGTAAAACCAAACCCCGGTATGATACGGCAGGCAATACAGCCGGAGAGAATAACCGGGTGGAAATGATCATCTGCCGTCCGCCGCTGGCGAAAGACACGATGCGCCCCCGTCCCGTCGTACATCAACCGGATACGCTGGTTATTCCGGATATTCTCTTTAAATTCAATAGCAGCGAACTGAATAAAAACCTGTATAGCTCACTCGATAGCCTGATCAAAAGAATACCCCGTGATGGCAGCATACAGTTACAGGTAAACGGACACACAGACAATGCCGGTACCTCTGCTTACAACAATTCGCTGTCGATGAAGCGAGCCAATGCGGTTGCCGGTTATATGCAGGAACATGGCCTTGGAAATGATATCCGGCTGATCACAGGTGTTGGCGAAAGTCAGCCGGTGGCCAGTAACCAATCCGCAGAAGGACGAAGAAGAAACCGCAGGGTAGAGATTATCATATTCTACAGCCCGGATTGACGCGCTGCGCGCGAATTGGGAATTAAGAATTAAAAATTAAGAATTTAGGGCAATTGTGTTTCGGTTAATCCAATTTTATCAGGAGAATTATTTTACCGGTGAAAACCTTGCAAAAGAATGTTTGTTTTTATATTTTGTCTGTTCAGGAAGTAACTGTAATTGTTTAACCAGGGAAAACTCAACATCTGATAACAGGAAATTGCTTATGTCGATGACACACTTAACAATCGTATAACAGACTCCGGGGATCACTTTATTGAACAATCAAACCAAAATCATGGCGTACTGAGGTATAGCCAGGAAGTTTCATGCTTTTTCACATCACTTACTCTAAACTTAACAGCTTATGAAAATTGCTACAGGGCTGATGCTGATCGTGCTATTGGCGGTCTGCGCTACTACCTTTGCCCAGAAGGGCAGGACCCTCCGTGGACAGGTCGTTGCAGGGGATACACAGCAACCACTGGAGCGGGTGGTCATCGTAGAGAAAGGCTCCCAGAACCACGTGTTTACAGGCCCAACTGGTGACTACTCCATTACCCTCACCGGTGATAATGCAACACTCATTTTTTCCTATGTCGGCTATGCTACACAACAGTTACCGGTTGGTACAGGCGATGTGCTCAATGTTACCCTGCAGGCTTCCCAGAAAGACCTGAATGAGGTGGTGGTCACTGCTTTTGGCGTAAAAAAGGAAAAGCGTGCTTTGGGTTACACGATCCAGCAGGTGGACAACAAAGACCTCAACGTGAACCACCAGCCTAACGTTGTCAATGCTCTCCAGGGAAAGGTCGCAGGTGTACAGATCTCCAGCTCGGGGGGCGGTCCCGGTCAGGGTTCCCGCATTATTATCAGAGGAATTAACTCTATTTCGGGTGACAGAAACAACCAGCCTTTGTTTATCGTCGATGGGGTGGAAATTGATAATAATACCTATACCACCGGCGGTGCAGAAACCCGTGGTATGAGCAACCGCGCAGCTGATATAAACCCCGATGATATTGAAAGCGTCTCTGTACTGAGAGGTGGCGCTGCAACGGCTTTATACGGTATACGTGCGGCTAACGGCGCGATCGTGATCACGACAAAATCAGGTAAAGCAGGCAAACTTCAGGTGACCTACAGCGGTATGTATGGTTTTGATAAGGTGAATAAGACGCCGGAGGTGCAGTCGAAATATTCGCAGGGATATCTGGGCGAATATGATCCGGCCAGTTTCTGGCCCACATTCGGACCTACGGTAGAAGAAGCAAAGAAACTGGATGATACGCATCCGGACCAGCTTTATAATAACTATAAACAGGCCTTTAAAACAGGTATGCAAACCCGTCATACTGTTAACCTCAGCGGTGGTACTGATAAGGCACAATTACTGGGATCTATGTCTTATCTGGATCAGGATGGCGTGATCCCTTTCAGCACCTTTACCAGTTACAATGCCAGGATCAATGGTCAGTTTAAGATCAGTGAAAAGTTCAGTGCAGGCGTGTCACTGAACTATATCAATTCCGGTGGTAACAGGGTGAATGCGGATCGTTATGGTGAGCAGATCATCTACTGGTCTCCTCGCTGGGATATGAAAGATTATGTCAAGCCGGACGGTACACAACAGACTTACAGCAGTGGTACGAACAACCCGATCTATACGCTGTCAACCAACAAGTTCAGAGATAATGTGAACCGTACTATCGCCAGTACATTCATTACCTACAAACCAACTTCCTGGCTGAATTTCTCCTATCGTGTCGGTAACGATTTCTATACGGATGGCAGGGTACATCAGGCGCCTGGTCCGCTGGGGCTTGTGGGTGAAGCACCTAACCTGGATGACAATGAATACGGTTTTATGTATGAATATAATCTCCGGAGCCGTACCCTGACGTCTACTGTAATGGCGAATGTCACACATACATTTAAAGAAAAATATTCGATCGATCTGAAGATCGGTCATGACCTGCGTGATCAGCGTGTAAGAAGGAACAGTGTGATGGGTGATACGCTGGTAGTACCGGATCTGTTCCTGCTGAATAACGCTAAACGCGTGACCGCTGAATCCTATATTTCCGATTACAGGAACTATGGTTATTTCGCTGATCTGACCCTCGGACTGAATAATTACCTGTTCCTAGAACTGACCGGCAGGAACGACCTGACGTCTACTTTATCTGTCAATAACCGCAGTTATTTTTATCCGTCTGTCAGTCTGAGTTACATCTTCAGTGATCAGTTCAAACTACCCGGCTGGTGGACCTATGGTAAGTTCAAAGCTTCCTGGGCGAAGATCGGTAAGGACGGTGATCCCTATTCCATCACCAATGGATATAAGGCCGGTACGACCATCGGTTCCAGTGTGCCTTTCTATCAGAACAGGACCCTGGGTAATCCTAATCTGAGACCGGAGTTTACACAGACAACGGAGCTCGGTACAGAGCTGAGATTCCTCGAAGGCAGACTGGGGCTGGAAGCAGTCGTTTATCAGCAGCAAAGTAAAGACCTGTTGGTACCGGTAGACGTATCTACCACGACGGGTTTTGACAAAGCTTATGTGAATGCCGGTGAGATCAGCAATAAAGGGCTGGAAGTGACCCTGTCAGTTGTGCCGGTGCGTACAAAGGACTTCAGCTGGGATTTCCGGGTGAACTTCTCCACCAACAGCAACAAGGTGAAGAAACTGAATGAAGAGCTGCAGTTGAGTGAGATCGTATTGTCCTCGCAATATGGTTATCTGAGTTCGACGGTGACCACCAAACTGGTACCCGGACAGTCATATGGAGCGCTCTATGGCCGGACTTACAAGCGTTATTATGGCAATGAAGTGGATGATAAAAAGACATTGCGTACAGATCTGCCTTTGCTGATAGGTGCAAATGGTTTCCCTGTGCTGGATGATGCTTCCAATCAGCGTTATCTGGGTAGTACATTGCCTAAATGGATCGGTAGTACTACGCAGACATTCAGGTATAAACAACTGTCATTGTCTGTATTGCTGGACGTACGTCACGGGAATTACAAATACAATCAGCTGTCTAATTTCCTGGCTGCATTCGGTGAGTCAAAAGAGACGGAGAACCGCGATCAGACGATGGTGTTCAATGGCGTACTGGCGGATGGTACTGCGAATACGAAACCGGTGTACCTGGGACAGGCGAAAGGTCCGGATGGTGTAGATTATGGCGCTGGTTTTTACCGGAACTACTATCGGGGTGCGAGTGAAAACTTCATTGAAGATGCTTCCTGGGTAAGGTTACGTTCCCTGTCATTGTCCTATACATTGCCCACACAGTGGCTGACACCGACAAAGACGATCAGCGGAGCGACGGTATCCTTCACCGGTAATAATCTCTGGCTGCATACGAAGTACAGCGGTTTTGATCCGGAAACCAGTTCTTCTCCTTCCGGCAGCAATGCTTCCGATTCATTCTCCGGATTTACCTATCCGGCTACCCGCAGCTTCCTGTTCAGTCTTAATCTTCAATTCTAAATCTGTCTTTCATGAAACGTACATTTCTCAGCATATATACACTGGCACTGGCGGCAGGACTTTTCTGCGCGCTGCCTGCCTGTAAAAAAGGTTACCTGGATATTAACCAGACCGATCCTAATCTGACGCAGCGGCCGCCTATCAATGGGCTGCTGGTGGCAACGACTTATCAGTCGGCGATCAATGTATATTCCACCGGTTATATTACCTCCTATTATGTACAGCAGCTGGCTTCTCCCAATACCGGCAGTGGCTCGGATATCTATGATGATGTGGACAGGAGTGCCAACTGGCGGGCTGTTTATCTGAATGTGACCGATATCCGTCAGATGAAACAACTGGCCGTGTCACAGCGGGCCTATGAACACCTGGGTGTAGCTGATATCCTGGAGGCACTGAATATGAGTATGGTGATCGATCTGTATGGAGATGCGCCTTATAAGGAAGCCTGGTCAGAAGGAGAGAACCTGCGGCCAGCATATGATGGTGCAAAGGCGATTTATGACAGTTGTTTGTCCCTGATCGATCAGGGGATAGCGGCGTTGAATCTTCCGGACCCGCTCGTGGCGCTGGACCCGGTAAATGACCTGGTACATGGAGGCAATAAAGCGGCCTGGATAAAGACGGCGTATGCACTGAAGGCCAGACTGCTGAACCGGAAGAGCAAACTACCCGATTATGATCCGGCGGCTGTACTGGCTGCGTTGGAACTGGCTTATGATAGTAATGCCGATGATGCGCAGATCACGCGTTTTGAGAGTCTGAGTCCCTGGAACAGCGTAGCGAAAAATAACGCCAGCGGTACCCTGGATGGCTGGCTGAGCGCTACTTTCGTAAATGCCCTGAATGGTACTACTTATGGTGTAGCTGATCCCCGTTTACCGTTGATCACTGACCTGACCCGTTTCGGCGATTACAGAGGGACGGTGAACGGCGTCGGGCGTACGGGTTCCGGCACTGATAACTCACAATGTGCTTTATCGGTAAATGGATTCTATTCCCGGGGCGGAGCACCTCTTTTGATGTTAACCTATGCCGAAATGAAGTTTATCGAATCTGAGGCTTCTTTTGCGGCAAATAAGGCAGGATCTTATCAGGCATACCTGGATGGTATTGCTGCGCATATGGATAAGTTAGGGGTGGCGCCTGCGGCGAAACAGGCTTACGTGAGTAATCCGGTGGTGGCCGTAGGACAGGCTGCGTTTACCAAAGACCTGCTTTTCAAGGAGAAATACGTAGCGACCTTCCTGCAACCGGAAACCTGGACAGACGCCCGTCGTTATGATTATAAATACAAGAATTTCCAGTTACCACAGGGCGCCCTGTTAAATACCTTTATCCGCCGGGTGGGATATCCTACTTCCGAGACAAGCCGGAACCCGGAAAATGTACCACCGGTAGGTTCCCTGACGGACCATTTGTGGTGGGATAAATAAATATGAAAACAATTGATAGTTATTTAGATAGGGTTTAAACTATAGTTACTTTACGTTCAATCTTTCGTTCTGAAAGGAGCATTAACGGAAGGTAACTATAGTCTGACTAAAGCCAGACCAGAGACAGTCACATCACCGGAAATCAGTTCCGATGATAAAGTTTTACAACCATTTGGTAAGCAATTATTTATGCTGAAAGTGTGTTGCCCGTCACCTTCATCTGGCTGAGCGGGAAACTGGCAAAAAAGGTGGTGCCTTCACCGGGTGTGCTTTCAAACCATAATTCGCCATTCTGAAGAGAGAGGAGTTCTTTGCAGAGCACTAATCCGAGGCCGATGCCTTTTTCGTTGTTGGTACCGAAGGTGGACTGTGTTTTCAGGGAGAAGATTTCATCATGATGATTGGGATCTATACCAATGCCGTTATCAGAGATCATCAGGTGACAGTATTCATCATTGAGCCGCAGGTCGATGGCTATTTGTCCGCCGGAAGGCGTGAATTTTATCGCATTATTCACCAGGTTTCTGATGATCAGTTCCAGCATGTTATGATCCGCGGTAATATACACATCCGCGTCGACGCGGGAAGTGATGCTGACAGACTTCTTGTCAGCCAGCAGGCGCTGGATCGTCAGTACTCTCTCTACTGCTTCATGAACATTTTCGGCAGATAATCTGACACCTTTTCCATCCATCTGCAATTTTGACCAGGTCAGGAGGTTGGTCAGCAGACTGGAGGTGTTTTTAGTCAGGGTCAGCAGTTCATCCCCTAACATCTTCTTTTCTTCTTCCTCCAGATCGTATTCTGCGATCAGGTGGAGGGTGGTGATGATTGAATTGAGTGGGCTCTGGAGGTCATGCGCGATAATCGAGAACAGTTTGTCTTTTTTCTGGTTGGATTGCTCCAGTTTAAGATTCTGGCTATCGATTTTATCGGCGCGTTCTTCTGCATTGCGCTTTTCTCTTTCGTAGTTATTTCTCAAATAATTGGTAATGAGATAGATACAGGTCAGTGTGATCAGATAACTGGACAGGATATCAACGTATCTATACTCCGCACTGGCATAACTATCCCTGATCCAGGCGGGGTTGTAGTATTCTTTTGTCAGCAGGATCACAGGCAGCAGCAGGTGCAGACAGGCCCACATCCAGTGGCGGCTGCGCGGACTGAAAGCGATCAACAGGTTGAAGGTCAGGAAAAACAGCAGCAGGGCAGGGCCATGGCTACCGGAATTCAGATAGAAGGTGGCTGTCAGCGTAATATAGCTGACAATCGCGTAGGCCAGCATGCTGACATGGTAGACCTTTTTATAGCGGGATAGGTAAAAGAAAAATACCTGTAACACCAGCAGGGTCGCTACAATAACCCATACAAGGGTAAGTCCCAGCCACATGTTGAACGGCAGTAATACCGTCAGCAGCGCCATGGTTACAACACTGATCGAGTTGAAGGCACGGTTCTCCAGCGAGAACGATGCAGGGGCCCCTACCAGTTCTTCCCAAATGTTGGCTAGTTTACGTGCGATTTTGTGCAAATGCTGGTTTTTATTAGTATACGCTGATAATCGATAAGTTATGCAAAGGTCTACGTTTAAATGCGAATATTTATAACACATACATGTTATAAGGGATATGGTGGACAAAATGTGGAATGACTTTCGCACGTTATATAGAAAATCAGTTTTTATGAAAAGTGTTCAAAGTAAGGTGATAACAGTGTTATTGCTGATAGTGGGATTGTTTATCAGTAATTTACAGGCACAGGACAAAAAGAGCGAAAAGCAACAGGCAGTAGAAAAAATGGTGAGCGCACGTAATTATGTATTCAAGGTACAGACGGTCCAGCCAACGAATCCGTCGCCAAACAGACAGATCACATCAGATTATGATGTGAAGATCACACCTGATAGTGTTATCAGTTATTTACCGTACTTCGGTCGCGCCTATACGGCGCCGATGGACCCGACAAAAGGAGGCATACAGTTTACGTCTACCAGATTTGACTACAAAGAGGAAGCAAGAAAAAAAGGCGGCTGGGACATTACCATTAAACCACAGGATACACAGGATGCGAGGCTGCTTTCACTCACTATTTCCGACAATGGTTTTGCTTCCTTACAGGTGATCAGCAACAACAGACAACCTATTTCTTTCACGGGATATATCACTGAAAGGAAAAGTAAAAGATAACTAAAGAATACGTTAAAATTATCTTAACGCTGATAGATTCTGGCATATGGGAACAGTTCTTGTTTTATATCTATCGAACCAAAAATTAGAACTATGTCCAAGAATAACAGAGAAGGCGTTAAGCATGAAATCCAGGAGCTCGCGATGGGTAATTACAGGAGCTATCCTGAAGATTACGGTGTAAATGTGCAGGATGCATCTGCTAATGTAGAATCTTTAGCCAAGGGCTATTGGGATAGTCGTGAGGTCAGGGAAGTTCACCGTGATGAGAAACTGGGCATCAATCTGAATGATTATGAACAGTGGACGAAGGAAGCATTCGCCGAATTCGTGAAGAGCAATGAGTACTCTTTAAGTTAACGTATAGTATCTTCAAAAGGATACGCGTTTTGTCAGCTGCGGCAGATATTGTTAAAGACAGTATCTGCCGCAGTTTTTTTATGCGTCTTTTTGTTATCTTTAGATAAACCCATTTCCCGTTCGTTATGAAGACAGACACTGCCAGTCGTACGGCCCAGTATATGGCGTTGTTCCGGGCGTTGGAGACTAACCGCCCGTCCGGAAAAAGACTGTTTACCGATCCTTATGCTTTTTCTTTTCTGACAGCCCGCTTTAAGTTCATCACCCAGTTATCTGTAATACCATTTATCCGGAATCTGGTCTACCGGATCATCCGCAAAAGAATTCCCGGGGCATTGTCATCTGGTGTGGCACGCACGCGGTATATTGACGAATTAGTGCAACAGGCAGTACGTAATGGCGCGAAACAGGTCGTCATTCTGGGCGCCGGTTATGATACCCGCGCTTTACGGCTTGGTTTTCTGCGTGCGCTACCGGTCATTGAGATTGATCATCCTGCCACGGCGAGAGCCAAAAGAGAACGGATCATGAAGAGTCTCGGACGTCTGCCGGATCATGTTCGCTACCTGGAGATCGACTTTAATGAGCAAAAGCTTGAGCAACTGGCGGCTGCGGAGCAGATAGATCTTTCCCGGCCTACTGTTTTTATATGGGAAGGTGTGACTAATTATCTCTCACATGAAGCGGTGGCATCCACCTTTGCTTTTATGGGATCATTTGCAGCCGGTAGTTATATTATTTTCACTTATGTTGATGAAAAAGTGCTGCGTTATCCGGCTGCATTTTTCGGTGGAGAGAAATTAATACAGGATCTGCGACAGATAGCCGAAAACTGGACCTTTGGTCTGGAACCCGTTCTGGTAAGGCGTTATCTGGATGGCTTCGGTATGGAACTGCTGGAGGACTACAGTGCAGTGGAATACCGGAATCATTATCTTCCGGAACGCACGGAAAAAGGATATGAGTTTTACAGGGTCGCATTTGCTGTAAAAAGATAGTGTCACACTAAGAATTTAAATATCAATTCTATATTTTTATTGAATAACTACTCCCGTATGAAAATGTATTCTATGCTACTGGTGTGTTGTATGCTGTCAGGCATTGCATTCGCACAATCCAAAGAAGAAAAAGCGGTCGCTGCACAGGTGGAATCATTGCGGAAAGCGATGGTGGATGCGGATAAGGCGACGCTTGAAAAAGTATCTGATGAAAAACTGTCCTATGGACATTCCAGTGGAAAGATTGAAGACAAAACTACTTTCGTCAGCAATATCGTCAATGGTAAATCTGATTTTGTAACGATCGATCTGAGTGAGCAGAAAATTGCGATCACGGGTAATACCGCTATTGTGCGTCATACATTCAGTGCGGACACCAATGACGGGGGAGTAGCGGGGCATGTGAAGCTATATATTCTGCTGGTATGGGGCAAAGAAGGAGGTCAGTGGAAACTGCTTGCCAGACAGGCAGTTAAGGTTCCTGCCTGAGCCCGTCCGCTATTTTACACATAGTGGCGATAAGCTTACACCAGGTTCTACGTTGTACATCATGCCTGTATAGGAGAAATGTTTGTGGCATAGTTTTGTACCTGTTATTGGTAAACAAAGAGGCGGGACAGCCTTATCTGTTAACCAAAAACTTATTTTATGCAAGCTACAATTGAAACTATCGAAGTACTGAATGATCTGATCCAGATCAATAATGACCGTATTGAAGGTTATGAAAAAGCACTGAAGGAACTGAAGGAAGAAGATGCTGATCTGAAAGCATTATTCTCTTCTATGATCAGCGAAAGTCATGAGATCCGTCTTGCATTAGGTACTGAGGTAAACTCACTGGGCGGCGATATGGAGAATGGCACAACTACAAGTGGTAAGATCTATCGCGCCTGGATGGATGTGAAGGCTGTATTCACAGGTCATGACCGTCACACGGTATTATCTAATTGTGAGGCAGGTGAAGATGCGGCTCAGCGTGCTTACAGAAGTGCACTGGAAGATGAAGAGTTACCAGCTTATGTGCGTGAGATGATCGTGGAACAGCAGCGTACACTGAGAAGTTCTCACGACCAGATCAAGGCGTTACGCGACGCTAATAAATAGGACTATAAAGCGGGTTGAAAAAATTAAAGGCATATACCTGTCTGCGGACAAGTATATGCCTTTCTTTATTGTGCTACCTGAGGGTATTCAGGATACTTCTTTGCTTAATTCGTGGAGGTCTTGCTCCATCAGAGGTTTGATCTCCTTCAGGGTGTTCGTGAGCTGGCAGATACTGTCACTGGTGGCGGTTGTCCATATATCGGACCCGCTGACCCTGCTAAGGATCTCACCTGCTCCCTTTATCTCCAGGTTCATCATACTGGGTTTCATTTTATGCAGTACTTTTTTGAGTTCCTGGAGGTTTTTGCTTTGTAGCAGGAGTTCCAGTTCAGCCACGTATTCATCCAGAGAAGAGACGAACAGTCCTATCATTTTGTGAATGAAGGAGGGACTTGTACTGGTGATTCTGTACAGGTAAGAATAAGAATAGAGTTGATGTTCCGGTTGCATCATAGTTGATAGAATCTTCAGGCGCCCTCTATTTCGCCTGTCTGTAACATTTTATAAATAGTAGACTTACCGATATCCAGTTTTTCGGCTACCAGCAGTACGTTATCGTCATATCTTTTAAGATAGTTACGGATGATCAGTCTTGTGTATTCGCGTAAGGTCAGTTCGGTATTCAGTACGGTATCCACATCGTGATTATTACCTGAGAGGAAGGTAATGTCTTCCGGTTCAATACAATTGTTTTCAGACATTACTGCAGCGAGTTCCACGACTGATTTCAGTTCGCGGATGTTACCCGGATAGGCATAGCTTACCAGCTTATCCCTGGCGGCAGGAGAGACTTTGATCTCTGCGACCTTGTTTTCTTTGCAGTAAGCGGTCAGGAAATGCTGTGTGAGCAGCAGGATATCTTCTTTGCGTTCGCGAAGGGGAGGAAGGGTTACGGGAAGACCGACGATACGGTAGTAAAGGTCTTCACGGAAGTTCCCTTTTTTCACTTCATCCGCGAGGTTTTTATGCGTGGCGACCACCAGTCTGAAGTCCAGTTTCACCTTGGAGGTACCTCCGAGGCGGGTCAGTTCTTTTTCCTGGAGTACGCGTAAGAGCTTGCTCTGGATATTGAGGTCCATTTCCCCGATCTCATCGAGGAAGAGGGTGCCTCCGTTTGCTTCTTCGAAGCGGCCGATCTTTTTATTCTGAGCGCCGGTGAAAGCACCTTTTTCGTAACCAAAGAGTTCACTTTCGACGAGTTCCCTTGGAATGGCGGCCATATTGACCGGAACGAAAGCGTGGCCGCTTCTGGCGGAATTATAGTGTACGGCACGGGCTACCAGTTCTTTACCGGTACCAGTTTCTCCTGAAACGGAGACATTGATCAGGGAGCCTGCTGCTTTATCGATCATTTTGAAGACCGTTTGCAGTGCGGGGCTGTTCCCGATAATGGACCGTGAATAGTCGTATTTCGTTTTGAGTTCCGCTTTCAGTTCGGAGATCTCGTTTTTAAGGGAATTATTTTCGCGCAGGCGGATGATGGCTTTCCACAGCAGTTGCTGGGTGTTGTCATCTTTTACCAGGTAGTCTTCTGCCCCCATTTTGAGGAGGTCTACCGCAGTGGTGATCTTTTCTTGTGCGCTGATGATGATCACAGGCAGATTCGGTTGCGCCTGTTTGATCTTTTTGTACAATTCCTCCCCATTCATATCGGGTAATCCGAAATCAATGGTCACGAGATCCGGTTTCCGGTGCAGCTGGGCCAGGCATTCCTTGCCTGAGCCAATCAGGGTTACTTCGTAGTCGGGGTTCTGACTAAGGTAATGATGCAATAATCCTCCGTACCACTTATCATCCTCTACTATAAAAATCTTGAAATCGAGCATTCATGGAATTTTCCGTTAATTTAGGAAAATTTTCAATCATCAAAAGGTCTCCCTTACCACACTTTTTTAAAAGTGTAGTGCAGAAGACCTTGTGGGTTATTATGAAATAGGCAAGCACAAACTAAAAAAAGGGCCCCTTTGCCTCCACAGAATCAAACCGCATCGGGGCCATGATCAAGCACTCTCAAGCCGGTAATGGTCACATCCACATTAATTTCTTTTGCTATCATCGCCTGGCCCCTTCTATTCTCACTGACAGCAACTGCACCGGGGCCGGGATGAAAGTCTACATACTCAATACAAATATTTTTATACGTTAAAGATCTTTTTTGGGTCGCATCGCCTGGCCCTGCTTTTCTTCACAATTGCTTTTTCAACAGGGCCGGGATAGCGACATCTTAATTGGCATTGGTCAACCACATATTCACCACGTTAATTTCTTTGCTGTTATCATCTCCGGGCCCCGTCTAATCTCACTCAGCGCAACAGCACCGGGGCCGGGATGAACGTTCACATGCTCAACACAATATTTTTGATCTAAAATTTCTTTTGTTTTGCCTCATCGCCTGGCCCTGCCTTACTTTCATCTTCTCATTTTCACCAGGGCCGGGATGACGACACTCTTAAGCGGCATTCGGCATTCGTTAACCAAATATTTATTCACGTTGTCCTTATTCTCTTTTTATTATCATCTCCGGGCCCTGCTTTCGGCACTTTCCATTTTCACCAGGGCCGGGATGACCACTCTAAACTGGCATAGGGGTCACACCACATCCTTAAATAATATCTTTCCTCATTCCATGATCATCTCCAGGCCCCGTCTGATCTCACTGACAGCAACAGCACCGGGGCCGGGATGAAACGTTCACATACTCAACACAATATTTTCAATAACTAAAGATCTTTTTGGGTATCCTCTCCAGGCCCTGTCTGCTGCACATTATCAATTTCACCAGGGCCGGGATGAACACACACTAAGTTGGTATAGGCATAAACCACTGTTCCCGAATAATATCTTTTCCCTGTCAATTGTCATCTCCAGGCCCCGTTCTAATCTCACTGACAGCAACAGCACCGGGGCCGGGATGAACGTTCACATACTCAACACAATATTTTCAATAACTAAAGATCATTTCTGGTATCATCTCCTGGCCCTGCTTGCTGCACTTTTCAATTTCACCAGGGCCGGGATGGTACACGCTAAACCGGCATAGGGATAACCCCTCAAATAATAATTTTGTCATTCCAACTGTCATCTCCAGGCCCCGTCTGTTTCCACTGACAGCCGCTGCACCGGGGCCGGGATGAAGTCCACATACTCAACACAATATTTTCAATAACTAAAGATCTTTTTTGGTATCATCTCCAGGCCCTGCTTTTATCACTTTTTCAATTTCACCAGGGCCGGGATGAGCACACTTCAAATTGGTATAGGAATATCCCCGTTCTCAAATAATAAACTCAGTTCATTCAACATTTGCTTTGACTCATTGCCTGGCCCCTCTGCTTCACGTTTTCCGGTACACCGGGGCCAGGATGAAATGTTCACATACTCAACACAAAACCTCTAAAAAAAACCTCAAAAAACCCCTTGAAAAACCTCAAATAAACCCTCAAAAAAAACCATGGATTGTTGTCATATTCCCCCTAAGTAATATCGTTAGCTAGTTTCTTGCATTATTGATGTATTCCTGTAGTGCAGCAGGGTAGAGCAGTACTTCTGCCAGTTGTTCCTTTTTACGCGGCGTAAAGTAAGTGCCGTCTGCAAAGAGGTCTTCTACCTGTTGCTTAAAGAATTCCGGTTTGAACTGAAAGGCAACCAGTTGTGCAGCGCAGCTCATATCGGCGTAGAGTGGTTTGTTGCTCAGCAGTTGCTCTACGTGTTTGCGCACTTTGTCGATATAATTTCCGCTGATACGATAGCCGTTCCATCCGTGTGCGACCAGTTCATTAGCGCCTCCGGCAAGCGGTACGATCACCGGGCGGCCGTAACTCATTGCCTGCAGGATGTTGAAGTCGAATGTATCCTGATAATGCTCTGTGTTAGAGAGGTTCAGGACCACAGCTGCCCGCTGGTAAAAAGGGTGCAGGTTCAGCTGTGTGCCATAGACCATCAGATTGTCAGGGATAAAATAGTTACTGAAATAAGCGTCTATCTCTTTCTGACTTGCGTCAATAACGAGCTCAAATTTTGTGGAGGACATCTGGTTAGCCAGTTCGAGTAGTTCCGGTAACCCGCTTTCCTTTTCCAGCGGCGCGATCATCAGTACGGTCTTACGGGAACCATGATTGGCGTGCAATACGGCTTCCTGTACGAAGGACTGCGGCAGGCAGCTGTGTACGATGTGTTTCTCGGCTTTCGGGAAACTGAATTTTGCCTGTAGGTAACGGGAGCCAAAGACAACCTGTGTGGCCGTACGTCTGGCCGTATTCAGCAGAAACGAGCGGAGCTTTGGAAAATCGATCGCTGTTTCGTGAATGTGGTAAGTGATCGGCGCCTTCTTCAGCCTGCCAGCCCATGCTGCACCGAAAGGCAGTAGTGTATTGATGTACACTTTTGCTTCCGGCTCAAGCAGCCCCCAAACTTTCCTGAAAATGACCATCTGGGCCAGCAGGAAACTGAAGAATATCCGCCATTTGTTCCCCCGTTCTAAATAATTTATGTAGTGGTATTGTACACCTGGAATACCGGACAGGAACCCAGGTGTATCACCGGTACGATTCGTGATAAGATGTACATCCAGCCCTTTCTCTGTTAATGTTTCCAGTGACTGACGGAACACCATGGTGTTGCCGTGTCTGTCGTTATGAAGGTGTACTGCGATAATCTTGTTCATAAAGGATGCATTAAAATATGTTATCTAGGTATAGGGATAAACAGAACGCTTCTTAACAGTTGTCGGTGTAAACAGGCGCTATGTGTTGTGGTGCCCGCAGGCGGTCGGTGTAGGTTATGAAGATCTCAATACTTCATATAAATAACTGAATAGTGAACAGGAGGCGAGGACCAGTCCGGAGAAGAGGAAGAACCTGTTATTGATCTTCTTCTTTTTCAGATAATCCGAAACGATAAACAGTTTGTCCAGCGTTCCTGTGATGTGTTCCAGTACACTATCATCTTTAATAATGTAGTCAAACGCGCCATTCTTTAATGATTCAGTAGCGATCTCCGGTTGCTGACGTGAGCTGGCGAAGATGACAAATATGTTGGTGTTAAAGCGTTTGATCTCTTTCAAAACTTCCAGTCCGGTCATATCGCCGAGGTCGTGATCCAGGAGGACTACATCCGGCTGGCCTTCCAGTTCGGCGAGGAAGTCGGCGCCTGATAAGAAGCAGTGTACGTGTTCGTAACCCTGCGCTCTCAGGTGTTTATCGTAAGTGGCGAGGCAGAACGGATCGTCATCTACTATGTATATCTTGCTTTCGAACTTGTTAGCCATTTGCTGTCGTTTGGTATAATAGAAACCATTTAAATGCCAGTTTCCGGGAACGTTGCCAATTGGCCATGGTGGCGGGTTTCATGTTTTGGCATACCTGTCGGAACGTCTACTTTCAGGAAAAAATTCCAAAAAATGGAAAAATGGAATGGAAAGGGCATAAAAAAACGCCCCGGGGGATGCCGGGACGTTCGGAAGAGGTCGGTCTGACCAGTTATTTATGGTTGGGTGGCAGGTTTGCCGCCGCTGTTATTTTTGCTTTTATGGTGCTGTGGGTGGCCTCCCTGTGGGCGCTGACCCTGATTTCCCCCTGGTTTATGGCTGTGATTACGGTTACCGCCGCCACTGTTACCGCCGCCCGGGCGTTTTTTGCCATGAGGGCGTTTGCCGCCGCCACCTGAACGGAATGGTTTAGGTGAATATTCCGGTACCGGGCCTAATGCGGCTGGTACTTCGGCTTTGGTCACCGGTTTACCGAGTACTTCTTCAATACGGGCAAATTTGCGCTGTTCCTTTTCGCTGATGATGGTATAGGCGGTACCATCAGTGGCTGCTCTGGCAGTACGGCCAATACGGTGGATATAATCCTCCCCGTCGTTTGGCACGTCATAGTTGATGACGAGGTCTATATCTTCTATATCGATACCACGGCTCAGGATATCTGTTGCCACCAGCATTTTCAGTTTCTTATTCTTGAAATCCATGAGCACCTGCTCTCTCTTATCCTGTTCCAGGTCAGAGTGGATCTCTTCTACGGAGAAACGGGCCTTTTTAAGCTCGTAGGTCAGCTGTTTTACATTCTGCTTACGGGAGCAGAAGATAATGATACAACCGAATTCCTTGCGTGCCAGAAGCTGTTTGATCAAACCGATCTTTTGCTCCTCGAACACGACAAAAGCTTCCTGTACGATCTTTTCAGGAGGTTTGGAGATAGCGATATTGATCTCTTCCGGCTGATGGAGGATCTTCATGGCCAGTTTGCGGATCTTATCGGGCATGGTAGCAGAGAACAGCAGGTTCTGTCTTTCCTTTGGCAGGGTAGACGTGATCCTGATGATATCATCATTGAAACCCATGTCCAGCATACGGTCTGCCTCATCGAGCACGAGATATTTGACCGCGTCCAGCTTTACGTATCCCATGTTGAGGTGGGCGATCATACGACCAGGCGTACAGATCACGATATCAACGCCGGAGGTCAGGGCCTTTTTCTCGGCGGCGAACAGGGCGCCGTTGCTACCACCGTATACGGCGATAGAGCTGACGGAGGTAAAATAAGACATACCCTCCAGTGTCTGGGCAATCTGGACTGCCAGTTCACGGGTCGGTACTATAATCAGTGAGTTGATTTTACCTGCATCATGGGGCTCAGTGATCAAGCGGTGCAATATAGGCAGCAGGAAAGCGGCTGTTTTACCGGTACCAGTCTGGGCACAGGCCAGAATGTCCTTACCTGCTATAATCGGGGGGATAACTTTTTCCTGGACTGGCGTCGCCGTCGTATATCCCATCGCATCTATTCCATCCAGGACCCTGTCGTCCAGGTCAAATTCATCAAAATACAAAGTGCTTATATGGTTTTAATTCACAAATATATACGCTAAAGATACGTAATTGTAATCAGAGCACATACGGTATGTTCTTTGCGGGAAATGCGGGAACCAATAATTAACCGAGATGCTGGAAAATTTACAGAAAGATCTTCATTTACCGCCGATTGTATGGAATATTTTGCTTGGCTGTGCCGCACTGATTACGGGTTTTCTCTGTAAATACCTGCTCGCGCTGATCCTGAAGCTGACGGCCGGTAAGAACGCGACGGACTATTCCCTGATCAGATCTATTCTGAAAAGACTGGGAAAACCGATCAATTATTTTTTGCCGGTATTGGTATTGGATATGGTGCTGCCGTTTATGGAACTGGCAAAAAAGCCGATGGATGTATTAAACCGTATCGTGGAGATCTCGCTGATCATTGCCTTTGGATTGATTCTGGCTGGACTGGTAAAGGTTTTTGAGGATTATGTGATGCATGCCTATGACCTGAAAAAAGAGGATAATCTGCGTGAGCGGAAGATGCGTACACAGTTACAGTTTGTGCGTAAACTGGCAATCAGTATGATATTTGTGCTGACCCTATGTGCCGTGTTGCTGAGTTTTGATAGTCTGCGGAAGATTGGCGCGGGTTTACTGACCGGTGTGGGTGTCGGTGGTATCATTGTGGGTTTTGCGGCGCAACGTTCCTTATCCAATTTCCTGGCGGGAATGCAGCTGGCTTTTACACAGCCGATCCGTATTGATGATGTACTGGTGGTGGAGGGAGAATGGGGCAGAGTGGAAGAGATCACCCTGACCTATGTGGTACTGGGGATCTGGGACCAGCGTAAACTGATCTTACCGATCAACTATTTTATAGAAAAGCCTTTCCAGAACTGGACCCGCACCGGGTCGGCGATACTGGGTACGGCATTCCTGTATCTGGACTATACAGCGCCTATTGACATCCTGCGTGTGGAGTTTGAGCGGATCTTAAAGGATCATCCTTTATGGGATAAGCGGGTGCAGGTGATGCAGGTCACCAACATTACAGACCGTTCTGTGGAGGTCAGAATGCTGGTGAGTGCGAATAGTTCGGGTAAAGCATTTGACCTGCGCTGTTTTCTGCGGGAAAACATGTTGTCCTTTATACAGGCGAATCATGCTTACTGTCTACCGAAAACGCGTGCCTTACTGGAAGAAAATGAGCAGAAATTACTGGCTCAGGGATGATCGTCATTGATCTCTACCCAATAGCCATCCGGGTCGGTGAAATAGATCTGTTTGATGCCATCGACCCGGAGGGTTGGCTTATCCGCTTCACCCTGCCAGCTCTGGAAAGGGATGTGGTGCTTACGCAGGCGGGCCATAAATTCGTCTACTGAGGAAACGCTGAAGCAGAGGTGTGAGTTTTTATCGTGGGGTACGATTTCCTTTGCTCCTGAAATAATGTGCAGATGACTGTGTTCAGCCACTTTGAACCAGGTATGACGTCCATCGTGGAAGGGCTCAGGGATGGTATCTATCTGGATAATATCCCTGTAGAAGGCCGTACTTTTCTGAAGATCAAAAACATAAAGCGCTATGTGATTTAACATGGCGCTTTTTCGTTGTTGTGCGGAAGCGGTCATATTGGAGAAGATCATAACAGCCGCCAGCAAAAGCCAGTGTGGAATCCGTTGTTTCATTCTCCAATATACTCACTACTGATCGAATTTTATGAACTTTCTTGTCACCTTGATACCTGTATCGAAGATGATGGTGACGAGGTAAACGCCTGGTACATAATCCTGCACATCCAGTTTGTACTCATACATGGTACCGTAGCTGGCCAGCGGCGTATTCGATTCTGAGAATACCATACGGCCGTAGAGATTGATCACGCGTACGTCCACTCTTTTCACACCCGGGTCCAGGTTGTATTTGATGTTGATCTCTCTGTCAGTAGGATTCGGGTAGACCAGCATTTCATCAGCATTCAGCTTAGGGACCGACAATGGACCCTGCTGATAGCCCTGTTGTACGTAGGCATAGTCCGGATAGCTGAGCGCTTTCACCATAATATCACCGATGGTACAGTCAACTTCGTATTCGTTTGATGTGCTGCCATCCAGGTCAGTCAACCGTACCACAAAGCCTTTTCCTCCGCTGGCAGTGACCTGACGTTCGATCTTGGGGATCAGTGCAGATTGCGCGTGTGCCATTCCCGGAAAGAGGAATGACACACACACAGCACCTGCTGTAATTATTTTACTGATTGTTTTCATTATCAAGGTTTTTCGGCAGTGAAGATCTCCATCTCAACTCTTCTGTTCTTTCCTCTGCCAGCTTCGCTACTATTGGTAGTGAGTGGTTTGGACTGACCATAGCCTTTGGTGGTAATTCTTTCAGCGTCAACACCTTTGGTTACGAGGTATTGTCTTACTGCTTCACTTCTTTTTTCTGATAAAGTCTGGTTAAATGTTTCCGTGCCTTCATTGTCTGTGTGGCCGCTCAGCAGCAGCTGCCATTCCTGATGCGCCTGCAGTAAAGCAGCCATTTTATCGAGGGAAGGAAGGGAAGAAACTGCGATTTCAGCTTTTGCACTTGCAAACTGAAGATTGGAGAATGCTTTATTGATTACTTCTTTTTCGTTCTTTTTCAGTTCTACTGTTTTCATTGCTGGTTTTGCCGGAGCGGCAGCAGCTGAATCAGCAGAAGGGGTTAAGTCGGTCATTGGTAAAGGACCAGGACCTACAGGGAAACGTCTGTCGGAGTAAGGCAGTACGGTACCGTCAGCCAGTACTTCGTCTGCACGGGAAGCAACGATCTGCCATGTGAAAGGCACATTTGATTTACCACCCTGTAACTCTTTTACGTCGAAGCCTTTAGCGGATTTATTGGTAACATATACACCATTACACTCGCCTTCCAGCTGGATAAATACTTTCATTGGATGTTTCGCATCGACACGGATCACTTTTGCCAGCAGATCTTCGAGGTCGATATGTGCAGCACCGTTTTGCAGTTCACCGGTACCGAAGTCCTGGAACAATACTTCAGGCGCTTCCGTACAGAACAGCAGGCGGTTTTCGCCAGCCTGGTCTTTCACCACAGTAGATTTTGTACCGTTGGAGATCATACCGTACATGCCACTTGAGTTAGCACCAGCGAGGTAAGTATAGGTATGTACCACGGAAGCGGAACTACCGAATTCGAATACACCACCCCAGCGATCAACGTCTGTAGCAAGGCCTTTTGCGAAACCAACCACACCTACACCAGGATACTGGCTGGTACCTGTACCACCGGCAACACCTACAACACCTGCACCACCATGGGTAGGCAATACGGTCACCTGGTTGTTACCAACACCCATTACACCGATACCTACGTTAACGGTTGTACCGAAACCGATGGTACCTACGCGCGTACCCATACCCATTACACCCGCGCCAATTTCAGGCGTGTTGGTAATAGTCTGGTAGTCAACGTTGTTACCTGCACCAACTACACCCACACCAGAAGCGTGTGTAGACAAACCTAACACACCACCGGAACGGAAGGTATTGGTAGCTTTATAAGGGGAGTTGGTCATACCGATCACACCCACACCACCGCTGGTAGAAGAGTTATAACCTCTTACACCTTCGTTGAAACGGGTGGTACCGGAACCGTATACACCGGAACCTACCTGGGTGAAACCTTTCACGCCGTAACCGTTACTTGCGTTGTAACCAGCTACACCTGCGCCGGTACCGCTGTTTGCGTAACCGATGATGGCGTTTGTATAAATAGGCTGGTCATTTACGATACCGGTAGAGTGATCTCCGGAGAAAACGGTGAATACACCTTTACCGAGAGAAGTACCAGCATCATCAGTACCGTTTACAATGATCTGCGGTTTATCAGGGAAGATGCGCATTTTTTCAAACTGAGGACCTGTACCACCGGCCTTGATGATGAAAGGATTATCATCAGTAGTACCGATAAAGTCGAGTGCCGGGTTAGTGTCAGCGTTACCTCTGATCAGCCATGCCCTGTTAGCAGATTTTAAAGTATCTGTGTCAGCAGTAGTGGCCAGTCCGATAGAACCATCCGGTTTGAATTCCAGGTTGGAGAGGTTCCAGCCTGTACCACCTTCAGCGAGTACTTTCCAGGTACCGGTACTATCATATATATAGGCAGTTCTGTCGGTGCTGTTATAGTAAGCCCAGTTCAGGGAAGGCGTAGCCGGAGCTGCTGCCATTGAACCCTGCCAGCTGATGGAGGCGCCGTCTTTACCGATCGTTCCGTCCTGTGCGAGTACCTGCCAGGTGCCGGTGCTATCATATATATAGGCTTTCTTATCGGTGCTGTTATAGTAAGCCCAGTTCAGGGAAGGCGTAGCCGGCGCTGTAGCCGCTGTACCCTGCCAGCTGATGGAGATACCATCTTTTCCGATCACACCTGCAACGCCGTCTGCGCCATCCTGTGCAAGCAGTTGCCAGGTGCTGGTGCTGTCGTAGATGTAGGATTTCTTATCTATTGTATTGTAATAAGCCTGATTGATGGTTGGGGTTGCAGGAGCAGCGGCCAGGGAACCTAACCAGCTTACGCCCGTACCTACACCATTGGTACCATCTACACCGCTTTCAGCGAAAACCTGCCATGCAGATCCGTCGTAGATGTAGGCTTTTCTGTCGGTCATGTTGTAATAAGCCTGATTAGCCCCACTTGGTGTTGGTTCAGCTGTGAAGGAACCTAACCAGGAGAGTGCGGGACCAGGAAGACCGTCAGTACCGTCCTTTGACATTATCTGTGGCTGGAGGTTGGTATCGTAGATGTAAGATCTCTTATCTGTACTGTTATAATATGCATTACCAGCAGCAGGTGCAACAGGAGCGGAGGTCAGTGTACCGAGCCAAACTACGTTGACAGTGGGGCCACCGCCGCCACCGGTACCACCGTTGACAGCATACAATGCATACGGAACGGCCATAAATGGCATAGATCCGATGGGAACAAAGTCGTTGTTACCATTTTTGTCCAGTTCGACTTTCAGATACTGGTTAGCCGCGCTCCAGGGGATCGTCGCAAAGGAGCCGGTTTCTACAGTACCCTGACCAATAACCAGGTTGAACAGGCCCTGTGAGTTGGTCACAGCGGTCTGTCTTTCCACATAAATTGCTGGTCCGTCGGGACTTCCGGTAAGAATACTAAACCTGACCTGAATAGCTTGCAGTTTTAAGGGTTCGCCCTGGTTGGAAGTTCGGGCAAGAGCCTGGTAGTTGAAGCCTGTCAGACCCGATTGTGCTCTTGCGATGAAGCTCGAACAAACAAAAATGGGGACAAGTAAAATGAGTAAAATTGCTTTCATCTCATACGAGTTATAACAGTAATAAGTCAATAAGTATATAATATTATATTATATCTTATATTATATTAAGTAAAGATATGACTTAATTTCTATTTATTCTTATTTTAATGTATTGTTTACACGAATCACACAGACGTAGCATGGTTATCTATGGAAATTGTGTTATTTAAATAGGGTGAGACCCCTCACTTTTGTGTTATGTCATATTAGAAAAAATAGGAGGTAACACCTGGTAGCGATCTGATTATCAATTCCAGAAAATGGAACTATTGCATAGCGATCTGGTCAGAGGAGAGGTTATTCACCCAAAAGTGGTATTTCTGAAAAAACTGACGCAAAGACAGGACTCCTGACAAAAATACTTTTCTGCACAAAGTTGCCCGCGGAATATGTTGGTGATTTGTTAACATCGGGTAATAGTATTTTCGCTGGTGTTCCTTTTCTGCATTCCGCTGCGTATCTTGCTTCCCTTAAAGGAATTTAGAGATATGCAATTGGGACTTAAGCATTACCCTGTGCTGGCTGCCTCACTTCTACTGGCCGGCATGCAGGTAAACGGACAAGACAAGAAACCAACTTTTACTTCAGGAAAGGAGTTTAAGCCATCAGAGTACGTAAATCCATACATCGGTACCGGTGGCCATGGTCACGTATTCCTGGGCGCAAGCGTGCCTTTTGGTGCAGTACAGGTTGGGCCGACCAACATCGTGAAGGGTTGGGACTGGTGTTCTGGTTATCATTATTCTGACAGCGTGGTGATAGGTTTCCCGCAGATGCACCTGAGTGGTACGGGTATCGGTGACCTGGGCGACGTATTGATCATGCCGTACACCGGTAAGATCAGAACGAATCATGGTTCACAGGAGAATCCGACCACCGGTTACGGATCCCGTTATACACATGCGCATGAAACGGCTAAACCCGGTTATTACGCAGTACAGCTGGAAGACTACAATATCAAAGTGGAACTGACAGCTTCCGAAAGGGTTGGTTTCCATAAATATACATTCCCGGCGGGTCAGGAAGGTCACATCATCGTTGACCTGAAAGAAGGTATCGGCTGGGATGCACCCGTAGAAACTTTCATCCAGAAGAAAGACGAGTATACCCTGGTGGGCTACCGTTACTCCAAAGGATGGGCGGAAGACCAGCGTCTGTGGTTTGCGATCAGGAGCAACGTGCCTGTAAAGGATTTTGTTGTATTTGACGGCGACAAACAACTGTCTGGTACTGAAGGAAAAGGTAAGACCATCAAGGGTGTTATCAATTTCGACAAAGCGCCTGCAGAAGCGATGCTGAAAGTTGGTATTTCTCCGGTAAGCAGCGAGAATGCACTGGCTAACATCAACAGCGAGATCCCTTCCTGGGACTTTGCCGGTACAGTGAAAACAGCTACTGCCAAATGGAACAAGGAACTGTCCAAGATCCAGCTGCAAACAAAAGATACTGCTAACAGAAGCATTTTCTATACAGCCATGTATCATACCATGATCGGTCCGGCACTGTTCAATGACCATGACCGGTCTTACCGTGGTACTGATAAGAAAGCATATCCTAATCCGGGTTTTGACAACTATACCGTTTTCTCCCTGTGGGATATCTATCGCTCCTGTGCGCCACTGTATACGCTGACACAGCCGGAAAGAGTGAGCAGTTTTGTAAACTCTATGCTGACCATCTACAAGCAGCAGGGTAAACTGCCTATCTGGCCACTGGTGGGCAGCGAAACAAACTGTATGGTGGGATACCATGCTGTACCTGTTATTGCTGATGCTTATCTGAAAGGCTATAAAGGCTTTAATATCAATGAAGCGTTTGAAGCAATGAAAGCTTCTGCTACCAGAGATGATCTGGGTATGAAGGATATCAAGGCAAAAGGATATATTCCTGCTGATAAAGAATACGAATCTGTATCCAAGGCAATGGAGTATGCGATTGATGACTGGTGTATCGCTGCTGTAGCTAAAAAGCTGGGCCGCACCGCTGATTTCGAGTATTTCTCCAAACGTGCAGGTTACTATAAAAACTACTTCGACAGCACTATCAAGTTTGTGCGTCCAAGAATGGATGACGGTAGCTTCAAAACACCATACGATCCATTCCATTCCATCCATGAGAAAGGTGACTTCACCGAAGGTAATGGCTGGCAGTACACCTGGCTGGTGCCACAGGACGTGGAAGGTCTGATCAGCCTGATGGGCGGTGATGATGCGTTCACTAAAAAACTGGACAGCCTGTTCGTTGCAAGCGGCGATATGGGTGCAGAAGCATCTAATGATATTTCTGGTCTGATCGGTATGTATGCACATGGTAACGAGCCAAGTCATCACGTTACTTACATGTATGCTTACGCTGGTAATCAGTGGAAAACATCTGAGAAGGTAAGACAGGTAATGAGAGACTTCTATACCACCACTCCGGAAGGTCTGGCAGGTAATGAGGATGTAGGTGCGATGTCTTCCTGGTATGTGCTTTCTTCTCTGGGCTTCTATCCGGTAAATCCTGCAAAAGGGATCTACGTGTTTGGTAGTCCGCTGTTTGAAAAAGCCAGTCTGAAAGTACAGGGTGGTAAGACCTTCAATGTTGAAACTATCAACAACAGCGCTGAGAACATCTACATCCAGCAGGTCACGCTGAATGGTAAGCCATACAAAAACAGCTATATCCGTCATGCGGATATCCTGAAAGGCGGTACACTGAAGATCACAATGGGTAACAAGCCTAATTATGATTTCGGTAAAGCGGTAGCTAACCGTCCGGATTCAAAATACTAGTCATATACTGATATGAGGGGGGCCGGCTGTGATTTACAGCCGGCCTTTTTTATATAAATTAGGAATTAGGAATTAAGAATTAAGAATTGGAATGCAGCGAGGATTTACGGATTTGCGGTGAGCTATGGGAATTTATGGGGATCTGCGGAGAGGGAGCTAGGGGAGCTGCGGGAATTGCCGGGAGTTGAGGCTGGATAATGATACATAATTGAGTAGCATATCTTTGTTAATCAATGGTTTAATTTCATGGCGAGATCTCAGGATGAGGCATGTATACGCCAGGTGGATGGTGTCATTGCAATGACCTTTTATGTTTATTCAGGTTCATTCGCTGATTGTTAACAGCGTTAATAATAGTTTATCTCTTTCTTACTCAATCGTTTACTTTTATTTTTCATTTATATTCTATAACAATTTGTTAGCAAATGCATTAACCGGTAATTAACAGTTTAAATGAACAGATGTGCGTAGCTTCATGCAATAGATTGCAAGACCTGTAGTTTGTATATTCCACGTGCGGAGCCATCTACCAATCATTGAACAGTAAGAAAGATGAGTGAAAATCATGAACACATATACCAGTTGTTGTTGCAAAAGCGCAACGGTACAATCAATGAATCAGACGATCAGTATGTATCAGCATTAATCAGCGGCCACGAAGATGTTGAATTAATGTGGAGGGCTCTGAAGCATAGTTTCTCACTGCCCGGGGAGGAAAAATTCTGGCAACAGATCGATGTGACGAATGCCTGGAGTGCTGTCAGGGAAGAGTTATCAGTAAAGAACACGAATATACGCAGTATCAGAAAGTGGCTGTTTGCAGCTGCTGTAGTAACCGTTGCGATGACGGGCATCAGTCTGATATGGAAAAATAATCATCAGCAGTCATCCGAGACGGCTGGCCTGGCGCCATTCAGTAAACCTGCGGCGCCCAAAGGTGGTCTGCAGCTGCAGCTGGCCGGAGGAGAAACCATTGCGCTGCCTTATAATCAGGCGGGACAGGATATCAAGGCCGGAGATGTGCAGCTGAGTGCCGGCGCCAAGAAGTTACAATACACCAGCGGCACAGGGATGGGGAGCGGCTACAATACGTTGACCGTACCACCTAAAATGGACTATAAACTGGTCCTTTCAGATGGCACGGAGGTATGGCTGAATGCTACCTCCCGTTTGCGTTTTCCTTTCAATTTTACCGGAGACAAACGCGAGGTTTACCTGGACGGGGAAGCCTATTTCCAGGTGACTAAAAATGAGTCCAGGCCATTTGTTGTACATACAGAGAGTACTGATATCCAGGTACTGGGTACCAGTTTCAACGTAAATGCCTATCGTGATGGCCAGACCCGTACTTCACTGGTGAGCGGCGCTGTGATCAGCAGGGCTGAAGGTAAAGAGGTACAGCTCAAGCCTGGTCAGGAAGCCATTTATACCAGTGAAAAAGGCTATAAAGTGACTGATTTTGACGACAGCGAAGTACTGGCCTGGATGAAAGGCGTGTATGTATTTCACAATACTTCCCTGTCAGAAATTGCCAGCGTAATAGAGCGCTGGTATGGCGTTCAGGTGGTATTTGACAATAAGGAACTTGCCGCTAAGAAATTTACCGGTGGATTAGAGAAACTGCAACGTCTCGATTATTTCCTGGAAACCCTGGAGCTGATCGGCGACGTCCATTATACTTATGACGCGAATGGTGTATTACACCTGAAATAAGGGCTTTAGTGACTACTTCTGCTGTTTATTTCCGCCTCTTCAAGATCTAATAATGCCTCTTGTTTACGGAGCACCTCATCATCATAGAGGTGCTCTTTTTTTAACCTGAATAATTCCTTCCGCTGTAAGGCAATCAGGTGTTTTTTGACCCCATGGAAACGCTCTATTTCGTGTAATTCTGTATCATCACATTCCAGCGATGCCAATTTGGTGGCAGACAGCGAGATGCCGCTTTGTAACTGCTGCTGCAGATTAGCCACCAGTTCATTTTCTTCGATATCTTTCTGATAAGTATCCTGCAACTGTTTATGGGCAACCTTCATGAGTTGTAATCTGATGCCCGTTTCCTGCTCTACTTCGGGTACTATATTATCAATCTCCTTTACATTCAGCATGCGGGTGATGAGTGGGAGGAGCAGTCCCTGGATGACCAGTGTAACGAAGATCACTACGAAGGTGATGAAGAGGATCAGGTTGCGGTGAGGGAAATTGGTACCGTTGTCCAGTGCCAGTGGAATGGACAGGGCAGAAGCCAGCGATACTACGCCACGCATACCTGCGAGTGCGATCACCAGCGGCGCTCTCCAGCCAGGATGATTTTCCTTTGTACGGATAGATTTAAAGAGTATACGGGGGATGAAAGTGGCCGGGTACATCCAGAGGATCCGGATCACGATCGCCAATACGCTGATGATCACACCATAGCGGATGGCTTCCCCGAGGGAATAATCACCCAGACCTTCTACGATTTCCGGGAGTTCCAGTCCGATCAGGATGAAGACAATCCCGTTCAATACAAACGCGACCGTCTTCCAGACGCTGACCGCCTGCATACGGGTATTGTAGTTAAAGATCTCATGCGAGCGGAAGGAGAGGAATAATCCACCGCTTACAACGGCCATTACACCGGAGAAGTGGAAGGCTTCTGCTCCGATATACATAAAGTACGGTGCCATAAATGTCATCGCTGTTGATATGCTCGGTGTGGTGGGAAACCAGCGGAGGATCGCGTAAAATACGTGTCCGATGGCCAGTCCGGTGAGGATACCCATGATCGTTACCAGGAAGAAATCGGTGGCTGCCTCGTGTATGGAAAAAGTACCGGACACGATAGACAGTAACGCGAACCGGAAGACGATCAGACTCGACGCATCATTCACCAGACTTTCTCCTTCCAGGATATAGATCGCCCGTTTAGGTAGTTTGATATTCTTCAGGACGGCGGTTGCGGCGACGGCATCCGGCGGGGAAATAATCCCACCCAGGAGGAAGCCTAAACCCAGTGTAAAACCGGGTATCATCGCATTGGATACATAGGCAACGATACACGAAGTGAACAGTACCAGTCCGAATGCCAGCATTGAAATAGGCCGTTTCCATTTCCAGAAGTTGTGCCATGACGTATACCAGGCCGCTTCAAATAAAAGCGGTGGCAGGAATACAAGGAACACTAATTCGGGTTCCATTTTAATACGTGGCACTCCCGGAAGGAATCCGATCACTAATCCTCCGAGCACTAAAAAGATCGGATAAGACACTTTGAGTCGCTGGCCGAGCATCATCAGCATGAAAACGACAAACAAAAGCGATAAAATCAACAACAGATTTTCGTAAATCATATATACCTGGCTTATAAGGGGAAATGCTTTCCCAGAGCCAAACTTAAGACAATATTTTGTATTGCTGTGTGAGGTTTTTTATGGCATATTTGATCAGCGAATTATGACCTGTGAGGTTTAACTTTTTTGAAATGTTATGTCTGTGATTCTCGACAGTTTTGATACTGATGTTCAGTGATTGTGCAATCTCTTTCGTGCTCATGCCTTCAGCGATCATCTGCATGACCCTGAATTCTGTTTTGCTGAGTTTGTGATGGGCTTCCTGTGGTATAGCGGGCACAGAAATAATGGTTGTGTGTTTATCCCTTTGCTGTACATTGAAAATGGTAAAGCGTGTAAGCCTTGACTTAATACTCATCAGCAGTTCCTTGCTTTTGAATGGCCTGGACAGAAAGTCATCTGCGCCGAGGTTCATGCCCATGCGCATATCTTCTTTTCCTTCTTTACCGCTGATAAAGATGAAAGGAATGTGTTGCAGGGAGGTATCGTTGCGTAGTTCCATCAGGAAGTGAAATCCGCTGCTGCCACGCAGTTTTACGCCGCAAACAATAATATCGGGCCTGTACTGGCGGCAGATGTAAATACCTTCTTCAGCAGTGCTGGACGTATGTACGTCATAGTGATGCAGGGTTAATAACTGTTGAATCTTTCTTATTAAAGCAGCATCTTCTTCAATAACCAGTATTCTATAATTTGACTCTTTCATTGGCTATCTTAATTTGAGGCAGTTTGTTCGTCCCCGTTAGTCGTGTGTCCCTTATGAGTACAGTTTGCCGAATATTCGCATGTAGTTTTTTCATTTAACGCATAACTGCTGCTAAAATTGGCAGGGGCAAAAAAATCTCTCCACATAGTTATAGGTCCCTATAAAGTTTTATGATCAAATAAGTCGTTTTAATGATCGGTGAACAATTCACTTCCCGTCGGGCCCGTAGCAATGTAATACCGGCCAGACAGGGGTAACATATCAAATGTGGTTTTTCAAGGAAAGGTTGGGTATTAACAGCCAGAAACAGCGGGCTGCACGTAAATATGCGTCAAATATTGGGGCCATAATAGCCTGGTCCGCTGCGCTTTCTGAAAATAAGTGTTTTCACCTAGAAACATGTGTGTCCTTACTCATTTTCTATATCTGGTTCCGAAATTTACGAAATCGACCGCAACAATTGTACATCTTTACGTAAGAATTGCATAAATCATTTAGCATGAGGTGAGTTTGAAGTAAGATTTAATATCAATGTGCGCTAAATTTTATATGATTAATCGAGATATCTCACATTATTATAATTCTGCCATATCCATATCCATAATAAAGCCACAAATGGTTTCGCAACCTGCGTATGCTGATTATGAGAATGTATACCAGACGAATGCGAAGATTTTTTAAACACAGGTTTTCATAGGATAGATAACTAAATTGCCGCTCATTCCTGAGCGGCATATTTATTTTTATTATTAATATTTATTAGCTTTAATCCCTACAGGTTTCGCCATTAGCGTGGTTATAACCAGCCACTAAATCCATACTTAACTATCATAATTCCATGGAACAACAAAAGAATTCCAACCGGAGGAGCTTTATCCGGAATGTGTCACTTGGTAGCCTGGCTGCCCTTAGCCTTCCTCAGCTTGCGTCAGCAGCGATAAAGTCCGCCGAAAGTGAAAGCCCGGCCCGTGCCAAGAAACTGACACTGAAGAAAGACGCCGTTATCCTCTTCCAGGGAGACTCCATTACAGATGCAGGACGTAAACGCGATAAAATGGACCCTAATGATCAGGGGGCACTGGGTAATGGCTACGCCTATCTGGCGGCAGCAACCCTGCTGACCGAATTTCCGGACAAAAACCTGAAAATTTATAACAAGGGCATCAGCGGTAACAAGGTATACCAGCTGGCAGAAAGATGGGATGCCGATTGTCTGCAACTGAAACCAGACGTGCTCAGCATTCTTATCGGTGTAAACGATTACTGGCATACGCTGAACGGTAGCTATAAGGGTACCGTGAAAACTTACCGTGAAGACTTTATCAAACTGCTGGACCGCACTAAACAGGCGCTGCCTGAAGTACAGCTGATCATTGGTGAACCTTTTGCTGTCAATGGCGTAAAAGCGGTGGATGATAAATGGTTCCCTACGTTTAATGAATACCGTGTGGCAGCAAAAGAGATCGCTAGCCAGTTTGGGGCTGTGTTCCTGCCATACCAGACGATCTTTGATAAAGCACAGCAACATGCGCCAGGTTCTTACTGGACAGGGGATGGTGTGCATCCGGCTATTCCTGGAGCAGGCCTGATGGCGGCTTCATGGGTGGAGATGGTGAAGAAGTAGCTTCAATCCAGCTTATAAACGAAAGGCGTCCGCTGATAGCGAGACGCCTTTTTCGTTTTTGCTGGTCTGTAATCCAGTCCTTATTCCTAATTGCACACTGTTCCTGCCTGCTGCATATCGATTCTTAATTCCGGGCTATTGATTTCTAACTTATCATTCTTAGGTCCTTATACTTAATTCCTGCTTTGTTTTTAGCTCTTAACTTCCTGGTTACCTGTTCTGGGTGGCATAAGTTTGTATACCACCGGTGTTACAATCCTTGACAGGAGGGTAGAACTGATCAGTCCTCCGATCAATACGATCGCCAACGGGGCGATCAATGGATTGGTGGAGACTGCTATCGGCATCAGGCCACCGATGGCTGTCAGGGAAGTAAGTACGATTGGCAGGAAGCGGATCTCGCCGGCTTCTCTGATCGCATCTTCCAGCGATTTACCTTCTTCTCTCAGCTGATTTGTAAAGTCAACGAGCAGGATAGTGTTCTTCACTTCTATCCCCGCCAGGGCGATCATACCGATAATCGCTACGAATGACAGGGAATTGCCGGTCAGCCATAAAGCAACGGCAGCGCCTACCACACCCAGTGGAATAACCGATAATACGATCAGGGTGCTTTTGAAGGTTTTAAACTCCAGTACCAGTACCGCCACGAAGAGGAAGATTGTAACTATGATGATGCTGAGGAAGCCGCCGAATGAATCCTGACGGGCTTCTACCTCGCCACCCATTTCGTAATTGTAACCGGCTGGTAGTTTGAAAGTGTTCATTTTCGCAATGGTGCTGTTGATCACACGGTCTGCCAGGAAACCTTCCTGTAAAGAGGCTGTAACAGATACCACGCGTTTCTTTTCCTGGTGATTGATGTGCAGGGGAGAAGCTTCCATTTTCAGGCTTGCTACCTGTGACAGCGGATAAGGTTTGTCGTCCTGGTTGTTTACATACAGATTGTTGAATACTTCCATGGTCGGACGACCGTCTTTATTTCGTGTCAGCAGTACGTCGTAGTCATTGTCGTTCTTATCGGCATAATGGCCGAGGTTGAGGCCTGCTACTGCCAGGCGCACTGTACGGTCGATATTCACGCTTGGAATGCCCAGTAATTGTGCTTTCTCTTTATCGATATCTACACGGATATCTGTTTTCAGCAGTTTCACCGGATTGTTCACATAAATGGCGCCTGGTACCTTTTGCAGCATGATCTCTACCTGGGCGGCCAGATTACGGAGGGTATCCAGGTTGTCTCCGAATAGACGCACTTCTACCGGCGCTGGTGCAGGAGGTCCCTGTTCGAAGTTGATCACTTCTACTTTTGCACCGGGATATGGCGTCCAGCGTTTACGCAGTCTGTCGATCAGTTTAAGTTTTTTATCAGGCGCTGTGTGCTCGTCCAGCTGTACGAAGATCTGTGCGTAGTCTGTGCGTTCGTGTTCCTGTATAACGTTATAGTAGACACGGGGGTTACCTTTACCTACGTTAGAGGCGAAATACTGAATGGACTTTTCATTCTTCAGTTCCTGCTCTACCTGTCTGGCGATACTTTTGGTGTAGTCAAGGCTGGATTGCGGCGGTGTGGTAATGTTGATCAGGAACTGTGGCTTTTCTGACGCCGGGAAGAGGCTGAAACCTACGATCTGGAAGATAAACATGGAGGCGCCAAAGATCAGTACGGTCACGATAATCGTGATCACGGGTCTGTTCAGTGCTTTATCCAGTAAGCGGGAGTAACTGCCGTGGATGAGTTTCTTCAGCGTACGCATGAAGATGTTGCCGTCCGGATGACCAGTGTGTTCTGATAACAATTTGCTGGACAGGAAAGGAATGATGGTGAGTGATACCAGCATAGAAGCGAAGACGCTCAGGATAACAGCCATCGGTAAACCACGGATGAAGTCACCCGCACCTTCCGGCAGGAATACCAGTGGCATAAAGGCGATCATGAGTGCGGCTGTGCAACCGACTACGGCCTGTCCGATCTGTTTGGTGGCTTTCAATGTAGCCTCCATTTTTGTATGACCTTCCAGGATCCAGCGTTCGATATTTTCCACCACTACGATACTATCATCCACGAGCAGACCGAGCGCTACTACCAGTCCGACGATACTCAACTGATTCAGGTTAAAACCAAATACATTCAGTAATACTACGCCGATCGCCAGGGACAGCGGAATAGAGATCATCACGATCAGTGCCGGGCGGAAGCCAAGTGGGAGCAGTGTAACAGCTACCAGGAGGATTGCGATGAGAAAGTCTTTTCCGAGTCCGCCGAGACGTCTGTTCACATTATCTGCCTGATCAAAATGCTGTATCATATCGATATTGGAAGGCAGCGTTTTCTTGAAAGCAGTCAGCACCGGTGCATATAATTTCTTCGTCTGACTGATATTCTCACCTTCCTTCTGAGCTGCTACTACAAAGGCGCAGCGGCGGCCGTTCAGTCTTGTTTCGTATTGTTCATCGGCAAAGCCGTAATAGATATTGGAAACGTCCCGCAGGAAGATATTCTTTCCTTTGCTATTGAATACAACGGTGTTTTTGATCTCTTCCAGTTGCTGGTAACTACCACTACTTTTGATATTATAGCTACGGTTACCCGCTTCCACACTACCGCCCGGGATGTTGGCCATTTCATTCTGGATGCTGGAGATCACTTTGTTGACAGGTAATCCGAGCTGTGCGATCTTTTCCAGGTTCAGTTCTATTTTGACCTGTCTGCCGGGAATACCGTGAATCTCTACGTTCTTCAATGCTTTTATATTTTCCAGGTCGTCCTGCAGCTTTTCGGCGTAGTACTGGAGTTTGTCTTTGGGAGCGGTTTCCGATACCAGGGCGATCTGCATGATGTTTACATCACTGGGCTGTACGCGTTGTACGTCGATATTGATATTATCGGGGAGTTGTCCGCGTTTACCATTGACTACGCGCAGTACTTCCTGGTATTTGTCGTCTACGTTGCTGTTGTACTTGTATTCTACGCGGATGACAGCCAGACCGTCGCCGATATTGGTACGTACGCGTTTGATATTTTCCTGAGAGGAGAGTTCTTTTTCCAGCGGATCTACGACCAGGTCTTCCATGTCTTTGGGACTGGTACCGGGGTATACCACCACTACGCTGAACATGGGTGATTTTACCTCCGGGTCTTCGGAGCGGGGCATGGAAAGGATGGTCGTCAGACCTAATACGATAATCATGATAAAGATGACCAGTGTAAACTGGTAGTTCTTTACCGCGTATGAAGAAATTTTCATGATTCGGTGAGTTTAAAGGAGTGCGTGTTCGGGAGCTGCGTTATTTAACGTTGATGGTGCTGCCTTCTGTGAGGTAGGCGCTGCCGGAAATGATCAATGCAGCTGCTTGCTGGAGGCCATCGCTGATGATGACCTTATCGGCTTCCATACCCGAAATGGTTACCGATACTTTATGCGCGGTTTTGTTATCGTTGGTGATGAAGACAAATCCTTTATTACCGTCGCCTTCCAGTAAGGCATCGTAAGGGATGGCCCATGGACCGTTAGCGGAGGTTGCGGTAACCGTTACGGGTGTAATGACTGCTTTACCGAACATGCCGAAAGCGATCGCGGAAGGCTTTTCGCCTGTCAGTTTAATATCCGCAGTAAAAGAACCGCTCTGTGGCTGTATGCCTTCGGATTTACGGGATACGCTACCCTCAAAGGTTTTACCCGGAACGGCTTCTACTTCTACGTTAGCTTTGTCCTGCATGCTGATGGCTGCCCATTCCTTGTTGCTTACGTTTACACGCAGGAGCCAGTTGCCGGATTGTGCGCCATTGGTTTCCAGTACGGGCGTACCAGGTTGTACGAGCTGGCCTTCGCTGGCGAGTTTACGCAGTACGTAACCGCTGGCAGTGGCTGTGATCTGTGAGTGTGTGCGATTGAACTGTGCTGTTTTGAGCTGTTCATTTGCTATGTCCAGTGCGGTTTTGGCGTTCTGTAATTGTTCGAGTGTAGCCACGCTGTCCTTGTATAAATTATCGACACGTTTGTAGTCGCGTTGTGCTTTTTCAAAGCCCAGTTGTGCCTGTTGCACCTGTGCATTGATCTCTACCGGATTCAGAATGGCCAGTACCTGACCCTGTTTTACGGCATCGCCTTCTTTTACGAGAATACGCTGGATGATTCCACCGGTTTTGAAAGAGAGCAGTACTTCATCATCGGTAGTGAACTGTCCGGATACGGAGATGGCTGGATGCGCATTCAGCTGGCCATTGAGCGGGAGCAGTTTTACCGGGATATCGGCGGACTTATTATCGTTTTTATTTTCAGCAGCGCTGGGTGCTCCGCAGGATATTACCAGGCAGGAAAAAGAAGCCAGCAGTGAGAAGGTGAGAATATTTTTCATGTTGAATATTTTTAAGGAGGATGTGTTAAAGTTTATAGGAAGCCTGTGCGCGTTCGATATCTGCGAGTGCTGTCTGTACCGCTGCGAAAGCCACGGAGAGCTGCAGCCGTGCGTTGGTCAGCTGGTTCTGGGCATCGAGCAATTCTATATAGAGCAGCTGTCCTGCTTTATAGACCTTGGACTGGTCGTTATAATATTTTTCAGAGAGTTGTAATTGTTCGTGTGCGCTGTTGAAGTTAGCTACAGCGGTGTGGTAATTGTTTTCCGCTGTCTGTTGTTCCAGCTGGAAAGAGAGGCTGGCTTCATTGTAAGCAGCCTGTATGTTGCTGACGTCGATCGCTGCCTGTTGTGCTTTGTATTTGCGTTGTCCGGCGGCAAAGAGGTCCCATTGCAGATTCACGCCCCACATGTAATACCTGGACTGGCTGTTTACTTTGAAGTTAAAGTCCTGTGAACCGAAATCCAGGAAGGTACTGAGTTTCGGTACGAGGTAAGACTTTGACTGGCGGTAGGTGAGGTCTGCTATTTTCTGTTGCTGGGAGAGTTGTTGTAATTCTTCCCTGACATTGGCAGTGCCGGCAGGTACTGAGGAGATCTCTTCCGGCAGGAAGATGGTGCTGTCCAGTACGATACCGGATTTCAGGTCTCTGTTCAGCAGGAAGTTGAAATAAGCCGATGCATTTTGTTTTCTGTTTTCTGCTTCCGTGATAGAGGCTTCGATTCTCTGTAATTCTGCTTTAGCGCGGGTGAGGGCGGTGCTGTTGGTCACACCATTGGTCAGGAAGCTGGTGTTCACCCGAATATTCTCCTGCACCTGTGTGCGTGCGGTATTGTAGATGTCCACTGCTTTCCCGGCCTGGTAGTATTGATAGTAAGCTGTTTTGATATCTCTGACGAGTCTGCGTTTATAGACGTTTACACCTGCCTGCTGGAGACTGATGTTTTCGCGGCGGATCTTTTGTGCGTACCATATTTCGGTATTGACCAGGGGGAGGGTCGTACGAAGGTGTACGTCATAAAAGTTGTCCGGATTCAGCAGGATGGATTGATTTTCCAGCTGCGGGAATTTGGAGGAGTTGGTCAGCTGGTTCAGGGTACTATAAGCCGGATTGAGCAGGTCGCCGATCGGAATATCGATGGTACGGCCGCCACCAGCTTTGGTATAGTTACCTGTCAGGCCTACCTGTGGGTAGAACAGGCTTTTTGCTTCCTGTAATGCGTAAAGTGATTTATCCAGCTGGAAATGCTGCTGTTTCAGTCCCTGATTCTGTGCAAAAGCGCTCTGAATATAGTCATCCAGCACCTTGCTCTGCGCAGATCCCTGCTGCGCGGACGTCCACATAATAGCCATTAGTATTATGAACGTTTTTCTTTTCATGATGGCAGTTGACATAATGAACACTGTTTAGTAATGACGGATAAAAAAAGACACGTGAAGTGTCAGTTGAAAATGTGATTGATTTTGACGGCGTCAGGTAGTACGACGATTGAGACGCGGCAATATTGTATGAAATTGTAAGAAAATCGATAGCGTCAAAATAAATGACGCTATCGTCTTATTTCTTAATGAGTCGGAGGTGTTCGTTTACGGTGCTGGTGATCAATGCCCGTTGTTCTTCGTCATTCAGGTGCATGACTTTGATGCGTTGTCTGATGAAGAGGGAAATGAGTCCGTGTCCTAATGCCCAGATGGACAGTGATGCTACGCCGGGATCGGAGAAGCGCAGCTGATGCATGCAGGGCGTTATTGTCTTTAAAAGGAACTCGAAGGATTCATCACAATTGGGCCAGTCTTCGCTTACTGCTTTCATTGGAGAACGCAGTATGAACATCAGGTCATAGAGGTCCGGATGTTCGAAGCCAAATTTGACATAGGAGTGGAGCAACTGTTCCAGTTTTTCCATCGGATCGGTGGAGGTAGCTTCTTTTTCGAATGCTTTGTATAATTCTGCAAAGGCTTCTCCCTGGACTTCGTATAACAGCTCGTCCTTGTCTTTATAATAGAGGTAAATGGTGGCAGGGCTGTATTCTATCTTTTCGGCGATGTTCCTGATAGACGTTTTTTCATACCCATCATGAATGAACATGTCCATCGCGGTGCCGATGATCAGTTTACGCATCTCCTGTTTTTCCCTTTCCTTACGGTCACTAATACCCATGTTAATATCTTTACGATGCAAATTTACTAAACACTGTTTATAAAATAAAATATTTTCAATAGTTTTACGTCACTATCTTATAAAACAAAGACGCCTTTTATGACCAGCACAGCATCAAACGTATCAGAATCAGGGGTTTATACAATTTTAGGAGCCGGTGGAATTATTGCGAAGGAGTTGACATCCGTTTTATTGGAAAATGGGAAGCAGGTACGTCTGGTGAGCCGGAAGGCACAGGCGGTGGACGGAGCAGGGGTGATGGCGGCTGATATTACAGATCCTTTACAGACCCGGAGAGCCATTAGTGGTTCTTCAGTGGTTTTTTTAGTGGTGGGGCTTACCTATAATCATAAGGTATGGCAGGAGGCCTGGCCGAAGATAATCCAGAATGTGATCCATGCATGTAGCGAGGGAGGCATTCCACTCATCTTTTTTGACAATGTATATATGTACGGACTGGTGGATGGGAAGATGACGGAGGACACGCCATTTAATCCGCGTAGTAAGAAAGGTGAGGTGAGGGCGTTGATAGCAGGTAAGATCATGGACCGGGTAAAAGAGGGCAGGCTGACGGCGACGATTGCCAGGGCGGCGGACTTCTACGGACCGGGTGCAGATACGACCGGTATTCTGAACATGATGGTGATCGATAAACTGGCGAAAGGTCAGACGGCGAACTGGCTGGGGAATGATCATGTAACGCATAGTTATACGTATACGCCTGATGCAGGTAAGGCATTGTATATGCTGGCGTCAGATCCTTCGGCATATAATCAGGTATGGCATCTGCCGACGAAGAATCCTGCACCTAACGGAAAGGAATATGTGGAAATGGTAGCGGCGGCATTACATACGAAGCCAAAGTACATGAAGCTGGGTAGCTTTATGATCAAGCTGGCAGGCTTTTTCAACACTACGATCGCAGAGTTGCATGAGATGATGTATCAGACAACGCATCCTTACATTTTCGATAGTACGAAGTTTGAAAAGCATTTTAATTTTACGCCTACTTCTTATGAAGATGGCATTGCTGAAATTGTAAAAAAGATCAAGGCTTAGAAAAATAAATTTGGAGATATAAGATTTCCATCTATATCTTTGCATCAGTTCTTTAAGATTCTTATCAAGAAAGGCAGAGGGAAATGGCCCTGTGAAGCCTTAGCAACCATCCGGAACCACCAAACCGGAAAGGTGCTACATCCAGCCCGCATAGCGGGAAAGATAAGTCAGTAGGTTTGATCGATATTTTAATCAAAATATATTCAACTCACCTGGCTACCAGGTGAGTTTTTTTGTTTTAAGACCTTCCTGTTTTCTATCTGCCATCTCTGATAAGTGCCTGCCGAGGACCTGTTTAATCAACAATTTTCATCAAACTCAAAAACACAAGAGATGAGCACAATCACACAACTGATCCATTCCATTCCCGTAGATCCTCAGACTGGCGCTATCGCAGTACCTATTTACCAGACATCCACCTTTGTGCAGGAGGCGCCCGGCGTCAACAAAGGGTATGACTATGCCCGTACGAATAATCCGACCCGTGAAACCCTTGAAAAGATTGTGGCTCAGCTGGAAGACGGCGCTACGGGTATTGCGTTTTCAAGCGGTCTGGCCGCTATTGACGCTATTCTGAAACTGCTGCAATACGGAGATGAAATTGTGGCAGTGGATGACATTTACGGAGGTGCTTTCCGGTTATTCAACAAGGTCTATCAGAAGTTTGGTATCAAAGTAACTTATGTAGATACTTCAGATACGCAGGCAGTATTCAATGCGATCACGCCAAAGACGAAACTGATATGGCTGGAAACCCCTACCAATCCGACTTTAAAGATATCTGATATCGCTGCTATTGCGAAGATAGCAGCGGCCAATAAATGTCTGTTCTGCGTAGATAATACCTTTGCATCACCGGTATTACAACAACCGTTGAACCTGGGGGCAGACATTGTCATTCACAGTGCTACTAAATACCTCGGTGGACACAGTGATCTGATTGCCGGTGTGGTGGTTGCAAAAACACCAGAACTGGGTGCAGAGATCAAGTTTTACCAGAATGCCTGCGGCGCTATTCTTTCGCCTTTTGACAGTTTCCTGCTGATCCGTGGTATAGAGACACTGCATCTGCGTGTAAGGCAGCATTGCAGCAATGCGCAGATCATTGCGGAGTATCTCGCGGAGCACCCGCTGGTGGATAAGGTATTCTATCCTGGGTTGAAAACACATCCCGGACATGAGATCGCGAAGCGGCAGTCAAAGGGCTTTGGCGGTATTGTTTCGTTTACGCTGAAGGAAGACACGGAAGCGGCAGCACTGGCATTTGTGACCAGTACACAGTATTTCAAGCTGGCAGAGAGTCTGGGTGGTATTAAAAGTTTGTTATGTCATCCGGCGGGTATGACCCACAAATCTATCCCTGATGAGACCCGGAGAGCCGCCGGGGTAGCGGATAGTCTGATCCGTTTGTCTGTCGGACTGGAGGAGCCGGCCGATCTCCTTTCAGACCTTGATCTTGCCTTTCATAAAATTCAGCAGGCGACCGGGTCTGTTTTAAGTTTATAGTTTCGTAGTTTGCAGTTCTGGAATGCTCAAACTGCAAATTGTTAACTATGTTAAAACCGATGTTTTTAGGTGTTTGCCTTTCCGCTGTATGTTTCCATATTAATGCACAGGACAACACTGCCATAATAATTAAAGATGTTACCTTGATTGACGGGAGCGGGGGGGCCGCCCGTTCCCATGTCAGTCTGCTGATAAAAGACGATACTATCGCCGCTGTATTACCAGCCGGCACCAATTATCCCACCAAAGGCGCAGAAGAGATCAACGGCAGCGGTAAAACGATCATGCCACTAATGGTTGATGCGCACAGTCATCTCGGTCTGCTGAAAGGCACTGAAATATCTGCTCAAAACTTCACTCCTGATAATGTAAGCCGTCAGCTGAACCAATACCTGAGTTATGGTGTGGGGACGGTGTTGAGTCTGGGTACGGATCAGCCTACCGGCTTTTTCATGCGTGACGCTTCCCGTGCGGGCATGATGGGTGGGGCTTCTTTTTATACTGCTGGTTATGGTTTCGGAGCGCCCCGTGGGACGCCGCCGGTGGCATTTGGCCCCAGTATTCTGCGTCCTGTCAATGCAGACCAGGCATTAGAGGAAATCCGCACCCTGGCCAGTCTGAAGCCTGATTTTATAAAAATCTGGGTGGATGGCAGTCCGAAACTCCTGCCTGAAATATACCGTGCTATCATCGCAGAGGCACACACTCACAATATCAAAGTAGCCGCTCACGTTTATTATCTGGAAGATGCTCATCAGCTGGTGGATGCCGGTATTGATGTACTGGCGCACAGTATCCGTGACCAGGAGGTGGATGATGCGCTGATCAGGGCGATGAAGCAGAAGAACGTTTATTATATCCCCACCCTTTGTATAGAAGATTTTGGCCTGTCCTATGGTCTCATTAGCCCCGGATGGTTTACTGATCCGTTTTTTATGCGATCGCTGGAGCCAGGCGTATGGGATATGCTGAACAGCGATGATTATCGTAAAAAGCAGGCTGAGGACAAAGACAAGGCCCGCAAGATACAGGCGTTTGCCACTGCGAAAAGGAATTTTCAGAAAATGGATAGCGCGGGTGTGAAAATCGCTATGGGAACAGATTCCGGTGCACAACCGGTAAGGGCGCAGGGGTTTTCTGAACACCGTGAGTTACAGCTGATGGCCGAATTAGGTATTCCTGTTGTAAAGGTGATCAGTTATGCTACCCATGGAGGCGCCGCTTTATTGGGTATTGACGCGGAAACCGGTACTCTGCAACCAGGTAAAAAAGCAGACTTTATGGTACTTGATGCCGATCCACAACTTGATATCAGGGCCACCACAAATATCAGTTCCATCTGGAAGAACGGAAAACAGATACAATAATCAAAATAAGGCGTCGCCAACGCGCCTGGGGAAACAACATGAGATCAGCATTCAACATTGGCCTGTGCCTGTTATTGTCTTTAACGGCATTAACAGGATACGGTCAGCACAAAAAGAAAAAGACTGTAAAAGCTAAACCGAAGGCCAAAACAGCAGTCGTTGCGAAGGCAGTCGGACCTGCTTATACCTCCGCACAGCAGTTGCAGATGCGCAAATCATTCTACCTGTTATATGTGCTTGAAAGAAACGGCGCTGCGCACAATGTCGTGGTGAAGGATGCCGCATTAAATGCTATTGCAAAAGACAGACAGGAACGTCTGGCTGCGGCTTATGCGTCCTGTGGCGATGGGACGTGTATGGGACAGGCATTTGCCTGGACGCCGGAAGAGATCAGCGCTGTTGCTGATGAATTCAAGCGGCTGACGGTAAGTGACAATGACATGGCGCAGATCGTGGAGCGACTGAAGATAGAATCCCGTTATCCGTTGTACAATAACGATGCGGATACCACTTTTATCAGAAAGGCCTGGGAAGATGTTGCTGCGGGTATGAACCATATTTTCAGGGTGTATCTGCAGGGGGGTGCCCCCCGTTATCCGAAGATAGATTCCATTTCCTTCCGCCCGAATGATGCTGCTTTTGTGCAGAAAGTAAAAACGGCTACACAGCAGGTAATGGCTGTTGGCGCAGGTAGTACTTTCTTCAAACAGCCGCTGATGGGATCACTGGAAGCGCTGGAGATCAATGGCAGAGATGAGGCTATCCGTTATGAACCTTTATATAAGGGTGCAAATGCGGCACCTTTTGCCAAGTCAAGAAGGATCAACTGGAATGCCTATAAGTTTACGTCTATTATGGTGCCGGGTAGTGGTCCGGGTAAGCCGGGTAAGACCATGGATACCATGGGTATGTACCGTTGCGGATTGGCGGCCGATATGTATAATAAAGGTATAGCGCCTTTCATTATTGTTTCCGGTGGACATGTGCATCCTTACAAGACGCCTTTCTGCGAAGCGATAGAGATGAAAAAGTATATGGTGAGCAAGCTGGGTATTCCCGACAGTGCGGTGATCATCGAGCCACATGCGCGGCATACAACGACCAACATCCGCAATGCCGTAAGACTGGCCTATCTTTTCAATATGCCGGCAGCCAAACCGATGTTGATCGTGTCTGATCAGTTCCAGTCACTGGCAATCGAAAAGATGGCCATCCGTTTTATGAATGAATTAGGCTATCTGCCATATGAAGGATTGGAGAGGAAGAGTCCTACGGAAAATGTGATCATGCCTGACTTGCGGGCATGGCAGCAGGATCCGGAAGATCCGCTCGATCCTTAAGCCAGTTCCGACCCTTCATCACCCTGGTTACCATCATGGCTGCTACTGTATCTCCGGTGGCGTTCAGAATGGTAGCCAGGGGATCGACCAGGGTACCAATGACCATCACCGCCGGTAGGGCCTCTATCGGAAAGCCATAAACAGACATTACTAGCAGTTCCCCGATATAACCTCCGTTTGGAATACCCCCTTCCACAATACTTACGATCACAGTTACCCCTAATGCCAGCAGTACGGTATCTATGCCTGTCAGCGGACGGCCAAACATTGCGAATACCACTCCGATCTTAATGATGGAAGAGATGCTGGAACCGTCCTTGTGTAAGGTGCCTCCCAGTGGCACTACTACGTTCCCGATGTGTTCAGGAATACCCATGCGCTGTGCGGCCGTCAGATTGGCCGGGATGGTGGCAATACTGCTACAGGAGCCTAAGGCAGTAAAGGTAGGAATGAGGTTATTTTTCCAGTAGATCTTCACGCCTGCAAAGCCTCCCGCGAGGAAAGCGTAGACGCTGAAAAGTACGATGAAGTAAAAGAGACCGAATCCATAATAGACGGCCATAGAGCTGGCGTAAGTGCCAAAGAGCTGCGGACCGAGTGTACCCACCTGGTAAGCGAAATAAGCCCCCAGACCGACAGGTCCGAGCACCATGATAATGTCCAGGAGGGATTTCATGACCTCGTTGCCGGAGTGCAGAAAATTGCGGAATGCCTTGCCTGCTTCACCCGCTTTCAGGGCGGCAAAGCCCGTTAGTGCGGAGAAAATGATGAAGGGCAGCATATTTTTCCTGGAGAGGAGTTCGAAGAATTCGCCGGTTGTCAGCAGTTTTACGATCTGTTCACCAAAACCAGCCGGATGTGTGTTTTCGTCCGGAACGAAGGTCCCCGGCGCTACAGCTTTCAGTGGGAAGATCCAGACGGCTACGATGGTCAGGAATGCCGATACCAGTACGGTACCAAGGAAAACGAAAGTCATGACGGAAATGACCTTACCCAGCTTTTGTCCGGGGTCTATATTGGCAATCGCAGAGGAAATAGCGAAGAAAACCAGCGGAATGACCGCTGTAAAGAGCAGGTTGAGGAAGATGTCGCCTATTGGTTTGATCACTTCCACCCGTTGCCCGAAGATCAGTCCGAGGATACTGCCGGCAATGATACCGCCGAGTAGGGTCAGCAGGCTGCTGTAATTTTTAAGAATGTTCCGCATATGGCGTCAAATATATCGAAAAGTCCATTCAATAGCCAGGGAAGTAGTTTGGGCGGTAAACATGCGCAATAGCTTGACTGATGCAACTATATCCAGGTAGTGTGCGTCTTCGGGAAGCGGCTTTTACAGACATCTGAATGGAGGGTTTTATATAGGGTTTGGGCAATAATTTTCCTGCTTCATCTGCAATAAAAAATATAATTGTTAAATTGACATTTATCATTAACTTGCGTTAAGTAGCGATTGATTTTGTAAAGATCGGGTAACCCGGTTATTCCACTGTTATAGAAGACTTATCCGCCAGATATTCTCTTCTGATTTTATTGTTCAATACATACTGATATGCCGGTTGTGCTTATCGGGATTGTTTTCATATGTGAGTTGAATGGATGTGTGCGTCCGGCGCTATGAAAACGCTTGTATGATCGACAAAGGTTTCTGCGAGCTGCATGCAAATTTCCCAGGTAATTTTTGCCGCATGCGGCCGATTCAATAACGTGAACTAGGTCGGCGAAGGTCGAATTCATTCGACCTTCTTCTTTTGTCTTTTTTTCTGATGCGTCTTTCACGGGTAATGTTTGTTAGGTAGTGTTTTTATGTGCTATCATGAACTGTTCATTCCTGTTATAGGATTTTCTATCAGCGATCATCATCTTACGGTGATTTACGAAGGGCAGAACAGTGTTCACAACACCAGGCGATATCGTCCTTAACCTGCTCTTTGCAGCGATTATTCTGCTGCTTTTCTTTGCCACCTTGCTGCAATTGCCAATATGTTTTTTTCGATATGCCTGTTACCATATGCGGAACATTCTTAAAAGCTATTGCTGTCTGCTGATCCTGCCTGGTGATATTATTGGCTTCAGCATCCCCCGGGCTGATCTTCTGGTAACGGGTGGATTTGCCCAGGACATACTGATAATTGCTGCTTTCCTCAGAAAGAGATAATTTTAGCCCTTATGACCGACGACGAAATATTAGCAGCATTCAAAGAGAGGAGAACGACTTACGATACTTATCTTCAGGCGAACGAGATTCAATTGTGTACCTGTCCGGGTTGTGGTTTCCCTTCACTTACTGACCGGGGAGAGTTCGAGATCTGCATTATCTGTTTCTGGGAGGATGATGGCCAGGATGACCATGCCGATAGCATATTAAGCGGATTATTTGAAGAGCTTCAGTTGTCCGGACCTAATGGTAAGCTTTCTCTTATAGAGACCAGGATCAATATCGGGCGCATACTGGAAAGTAATGCTGATATGATCGATGGTGAAATTGATCTGGACACTGCCCGGGTGTTAGAGACGATTGCTTTTTATCAGCTGCGCAGAATGGATATTGAAGGCAGAATGACAGGAGAAGAGTCGGCGCAGGATCATATCTGGCTGGAATGGCAGGAGGTGAGGAAGGATTTGCAGACAGCTCTTGTTGTGCCGAAGCAGCAGGAATAGCGATATATGATCAGTTGCGCAATATGGATATTGAAGGCAGTGTGACAGCGAGCGTATTAGTGCGGGAGCCTATCTGGTTGGAGTGGCAGGAAGTTAGGAAGGACTTGCAGACGGCTCCTATTATGCCGAAGAAGTAGGAATAGCGGATATTTATCAGTTGAGAAGAATGGATATTGACAGCTGGATGATGGGGAGAGCATTCGTGCAGGAGTGTATCTGATTGGATTGGCGCGAACTGAAAGGGGAACTGTGTAATGCCTTTGTTATACTGAAGAAAGTAAGATGACAGCCGTTAAATAGCTCGCTGCCCGGACGAAAACGTGGACTTGATCCGGTACTGATATGGTGATGCCTGAAAGCTGTTATCTAAGTGCTGTTGCTACAGTCAGAAAGGGCAGGGACATGAAGGGCTGGCTTCTGCAGGATGCAAAAGCGAAAAAGAAGGTTTTATTTTCGAAACAGTTAACGGAAAAATACGCAGCAAAATATAACAGGACGGTAGGGAAGGGTTTATTCTAACTGCGTGATGCCCGGATAACGGTGTGTAGCTGCCGGGATGTACATAGTGCGTGTGCGTACTGATGTACGCTGAGGATGCGAATGTACTTTCAGGCGTTTTGCTGTTTCAGGGGGTATTACGGCAATGATATCTGCCGCTGAATATCGCTGATCATGGGATGGGCCATCACTAAGCATACCTCTTACCTGTAAGGTCAGGACCAGTGTTCCTTCTCCGGGAACAAACAGGGGAATGGTCAGACCTTCGAAAGGCTTTCCCGGATGTATGGTGGTAACAAACGTATCTGTACCTGTCACACGGCGTGTGTCGAAATCAATCCGGACAGCAATGACTTTTATTTCCAGGGCGCTAAAGCGACCGTATTGTGATATCTCCTGTGCGGGGATCTGTACTGTTCCGTTTGAGGACATGACAGGTGGTACTGTCAGGAAACGATCTATGCCCGTTTGCTGGTTAAAGCGGAAGCGGGTTAATGTAACATGATTTCCTGTAGCGGCGATCAGTAAACTGTTAAGGCGATTTACATGACTGCTGTCGCAGCGGATGTCCAGTTCGTGGTAACAGGCATGGCGAATAAGCCGGCTTTTTCTGCTGGCCAGGCCAAAGCGTTTGGCGGCGCTGCGGGTAGCGATCGTCTGACGGACTATTTGGGGTGCGCCGCGGAGGAAGTATTTACCGTTGCGCTCATAGCCAATCTGCTGACCGAGTTTACCGGTAAAGGTGATAATGGATTGTTGTCTTGCCATCGATGTTGATTTTGTGCATCATGAATTTAATCATAATCCGCGGTCGGAAGTCCTTTGGTACCCGGGAGATTGTCCACTAATTGCAGTAACGGATGTGGAAAACCGGAGCGGCCTGTTTCCGTTTATGGACTCTTCCCTTAATTTGCTAGCTTTGGACCTGCAAATCGTAAAACAGGTATATGAAAAAGGCATTTATTTTCGACATGAACGGCACTATGATCGATGATATGGCATATCATTTAGAGGGCTGGTTTAATATTCTGAATGATGACCTGGGGGCAGGTATGACCCGGGAGGCGGTGAAGAAGGAGATGTATGGTAAGAATCAGGAGTTGCTGATCCGTATTTTCGGGAAGGACCGTTTTACGGAGGCAGAGATGGATGCATTATCCATGGAAAAGGAGCGGAAGTATCAGCAGGCGTATCTGCCGCATCTTCGTTTGATTCCGGGGCTGGATGCATTCCTGGCGGCGGCTGAGCAGGAAGGGATCCTGATGGGTATCGGTACGGCGGCGATTCCGTTTAACGTAGACTTTGCGCTGGACAATCTGCAGATCCGTCATTATTTCAAAAGTATCATTACTGCGAATGACGTTGCTACGAGTAAACCGAATCCAGAGGTTTTTCTGAAGGCGGCAGAGGAACTGGGGGCAGATCCTGCAAACTGTATCGTATTTGAAGATGCGCCAAAAGGAGTGGAGGCTGCTGCGAATGCGGGTATGAAAGCAGTGGTGCTGACCACCATGCATACTGCTGAGGAGTTCATTGGCTTTGACAATATCCTCACGTTTGTGCCTGATTATACGACACTTACCACCGGTGGTTTGTTCAGATAATTGTAGTTGTCTATCTGCCTTACGGCAATGATAAATAGTTGATGGTCCTGGCGATAGCCAGGGCCATTTTTATTGCAGGCCGGTCTCTATCAGAAAAGATAGTAAGTCCCGGTCAGTTGTTTTACCCGGTTAACTAACGGCGTTTGCGGTCTGACGGTACGAAATTCATCGGATATATCTCCGGTCTTTACCGGAAATATGTGCTATGATGATAAGGCATTCAAAGGCATGCTCAGTCTGCATAAGCAGCTATTTGTACACCTACTGTTCCTGCTGTATTGCAGGCTATTTTAATCATTGGTAAAAATTAATTGTAAAATTGACATTTATATTTCTATATTGTGCTAAATAAGCAGTCTGTAGTTTTAAATGCTGGCAATATCAACACTCTGTTTTATATTAGCGGAATTAAATTCCTGCAAAGTATGACACGTTATTCCCGGCAAACCCGGATGCTGGTAGCTGTAGACTGTATTATTTTCGGTTTTGACGGACAGGATCTCAAGCTTTTGCTGATCAAACGCGGCTTTGAGCCGGAGAAAGGGAAATGGAGCCTGATGGGAGGTTTCGTTCAGCCTGATGAAGATCTGGAGCAGGCAGCGGCCCGTACGCTGACTAAGCTGACAGGACTGGACGGGGTATACATGGAGCAGCTTGGCTCTTTCGGTCATCCCGGCAGGGACCCGATGGAAAGGACGCTTTCAGTAGCCTATTTCGCCCTGATCGACATCAATCAATACAAACAGCAGATCACCGATGAGTATAAGGCAGAGTGGTTCCCACTTAAAGATGCTCCTAAACTGATCTTTGATCACGCCGATATGGTTGAAGAGGCCCAGGCCAGATTACGTTACAAAGCGGCGATCCACCCGCTGTTGTTCGAGCTGCTACCTACCAGATTCACAATTCCGCAGTTACAGATACTGTTTGAAGCAGTATATGATGCCGGCTTTGACAAGCGTAATTTCAGCAGGAAGGTTTTATCTACCGGCTTGCTTGTCAAACAAAAAGAAAAAGAGAGGGCTACTTCCAAAAGGGGAGCATTCTATTATAAGCTGGATAAAAGAAAGTACAGCGCCAAATTCCACGCCTTCCTCAATTTTGTTTCCGATCCGGGAAATTTGAAATAGGCCATCACTGATATGATGGTCACTGTTTACACAGTGATAATCATATCAGCGTTTTTTTGCCTTTTTTTATAATTGTCTTTTTGACAATAAAGTATATACGAACAATTATTCATTTTTTAAATTAAGCGGCTGTTTCCTGCCAGGCGGGAGGCATGTCAGGATTGTACGTTATGGAAAATTCATTTGTAATAGGTGTCGACTTCGGTACCGATTCGGTGCGCTCCCTCGTTGTAAATACGCAGACAGGACAGGAAGCCGGCAGTGCAGTGCATTATTACCCCCGCTGGCAGAAAGGATTATACTGTGATCCGGCTACTCAACAATACAGACAGCATCCGCTGGATTATCTGGAAGGGTTGGAGCATAGCATCCGTGAGGCATTACAGCAATGTCCTCCGGGTACAGCTGCCCTGGTAAAGGGTATTGCTGTAGACACGACCGGTTCTACGCCGGGCCCGGTGGATGAAACCGGTACGCCACTGGCGCTGGTACCGGGATTTGAAGAGAATCCCAATGCGATGTTCGTCCTCTGGAAAGATCATACTGCTAATAAAGAAGCGGCCCTGATCAACGAGATCGCGCATAGCAATGGGATGGACTATACTCAGTATAGTGGTGGTATTTACAGTAGTGAATGGTATTGGGCCAAGATATTGCACGTTATTACAACGGATGACACCGTACGTGAAAAGGCTGCTTCCTGGGTAGAGCATTGCGACTGGATCCCGGCAGTACTCACGGGCAATAAAAGCCTCGGCACGCTCTTACGCAGCCGCTGTGCCGCAGGTCATAAAGCAATGTGGCACGCCTCCTGGGGTGGCTTACCTCCGCGTACTTTCCTTGAAAAACTGAGTCCTGCACTCACAAAATACGATCAGAGCTACACGGATACCGTTGAAGCGACCGTACCTGCGGGTACTATTAGTGCTGCATGGGCGGAGAAGCTTGGTCTGCCGCAGGATGTAGTCATCGGTACCGGTGCATTTGACGCACACATGGGCGCTGTAGGTGGTGGTATCCAGTCCTATTCCCTCTGTAAAGTGATCGGTACCAGTACCTGCGATATCCTCGTGGCGCCTATGGAAGAAGCCGGACACCTGTTTGTGAAGGGTATCTGCGGACAGGTAGACGGATCGGTTATACCGGGTATGCTAGGACTGGAAGCAGGGCAATCCGCCTATGGCGATGTATTCGCCTGGTTGCGCAAACTGATCATGGGACCGATGTATGCCCTGTTACCGGATGAGCAGGATAAACTGGCTGCGGTAGAAGGGAAGTTATTAGGCTACCTTTCTGCACAGGCGCAGCAATTACCACTGAAAGACAATGATCCATTGGCACTGGACTGGTTTAACGGCCGTCGCACGCCAGACGCTAATCATACACTGAAAAGCACCATTACAGGTTTACACCTCGGTATAGATGCGGTACAGGTGTTCAAGGCACTCGTAGAAGCTACTGCATTCGGTGCGCAAAGCATTGCAGAACGCTTCCAGAAAGAAGGTATCGCTATCAACGAAGTGATCGCACTGGGTGGTGTGGCCAAGAAATCGGGTTATGCCATGCAGGTACTGGCTGATGTCATGAACCGCCCGATCCGTATTGTGAACAGTGAGAATGCATGTGCACTGGGGGCGGCTATGTTTGCAGCAGTAGCGGCAGGCGTATATCCTGACATCGACCAGGCGCAGCAAGCAATGACCTCCGGATTTGAAACAACCTGGCAGCCCCGCCAGGAGAACGTGGCCTATTATGCAGCCCGTTACCGCAAATTCCAGGAACTGGGCGCTATCACCGAAAAATTATACGTATGAGCAAGCAATATCAGGGCATAAAAGAACAGGCTTACGAAGCCAATATGCAATTGCCTGCATTGGGACTGGTGCTCTTTACATTTGGAAATGTAAGTGTAGCAGACCGTGCTGCCGGCGTATTTGCCATCAAACCCAGCGGCGTGCCTTATGTGCAGTTGTCGCCGGACCAGATGGTGATCGTTGACTTTGATGGTAACACGGTTGAAGGCAGCAGCCGTCCCTCTTCAGATACCAAAACCCATGCGGTATTGTACAAGCACTGGGAAGATATCGGCGGTATCGTACATACGCATTCTACGTATGCGACTGCCTGGGCACAGGCTCAACGCGATATCCCCGTATATGGCACCACACATGCCGATCATCTCACCGCAGACGTACCCTGTGCTGCCCCGATGAGTGATGAAATGATCAAGGGTAACTATGAATACCAGACCGGTTTTCAGATCATGCAATGTCTGCAGGAAAGAGGGCTTTCTCATAAGGATGTAGAGATGCTGCTGGTCGGTAATCATGCGCCTTTTACCTGGGGTAAAACGGCAGATAAAGCAGTTTACAATGCCGCCGTGCTCGAGGAAGTAGCACGTATGGCGTTTCTGACGGAGAGTATCCGTCCGGAGTGCCCCAAGCTGAAAGAGGCATTGATCAGAAAACATTTTGAACGCAAACACGGGCCCGATGCTTATTACGGACAATAGCGCAGGTCATCACCTATAAATTCCAACAGCATGATACAGTTGAAGCAATTTGAAGCCTGGTTCATCACAGGCAGCCAGCATCTTTACGGAGAAGAAACTTTAAAGCAGGTAGCGGCGCATGCTGAAAAGATCGCGCAGTCCCTCAGCAATGAAGCCAATATACCAGTACGTATCGTCTTTAAACCAGTTGTAAAGACGCCTGACGAAATCTATCGCATCTGTCAGGAAGCAAATACAGCGCCTGATTGTATCGGGGTGATCGCATGGATGCATACTTTTTCTCCTGCGAAAATGTGGATCGGCGGACTGAAAATATTACAACGTCCGTTGCTGCACCTGCATACCCAGTTTAACCGTGACATCCCATGGGGAGATATCGATATGGACTTCATGAACCTGAACCAGTCCGCCCACGGCGACCGTGAATTTGGTTTTATGATGTCCAGAATGCGTATGGATCGTAAAGTAGTGGCAGGCCACTGGCAGGATCCTGACGTAGTAGCAGAAATAGGTGTGTGGCTGCGTGCCGCAGCCGGCTGGTTCGACTGGCAGGGTGCACGTTTTGCCCGTATAGGCGATAACATGAGACAGGTGGCCGTTACCGAAGGCGATAAAGTGGAAGCTGAACTGCAATTCGGCTATTCTGTAAATGGCTATGGTATCGGTGATGTCGTGAAATATATTAAAGGCATCAGCGACGCCGCTATCGGTACACTGGTAGAAGAATACCACGATACCTATACGCTGGCGGCCGGCTTGCAAAAGAACGGTGCACAGCATGCTTCTTTGCTGGAAGCCGCTCGTATTGAGTTAGGTCTGCGTGCCTTCCTGGAAGAGGGTAACTTCAAAGGGTTTACCGACACTTTTGAAGACCTGCATGGCATGGAGCAATTACCGGGGATAGCGGTACAACGTCTGATGGCAGATGGTTACGGTTTCGGTGGAGAAGGCGACTGGAAAACAGCGGCGCTGGTGCGGGCCATGAAGGTGATGGGCAGCGGTCTGCCGGGTGGTAACTCCTTCATGGAAGACTATACTTATCATTTTGATCCGGATAACAGACTGGTGCTGGGTGCGCATATGCTGGAGATCTGTTCTTCCATTGCGAGTGGTAAAGCTTCCTGTGAGATACATCCGCTGGGTATTGGCGGGAAGGCGGATCCGGTAAGATTGGTGTTTAATGTCGCTGGTGGACCGGCTATTAATGCTTCTGTGATCGATATGGGTAACAGATTCAGGTTGCTGGTGAATGAAGTGGAGGCGGTTGCGCCGTTGCATGAATTGCCTAAACTGCCGGTGGCGAGGGTGTTGTGGAAGCCGTATCCGGATATGCGTACGGGGTGTGCGGCGTGGATCCAGGCTGGGGGAGCGCATCATACCTGTTATAGCCAGAATCTGGGGGCGGCGCATATGCAGGATTTTGCGGATATGGCGGGGATTGAGTATGTGAAGATTGGCAAGCAGACGGATTTGTATCAGTTCCGGAATGAGTTGCGGTGGAATGATGCGTTTTATCTGATGAAAGGATTTAAGTAATTAAAGATCGATAGGCTGAATAAGCCAATGATGACGTGGAATATCAATCGCCGGTCCGTTTCGTACGGACCGGCTTTTTTATTTAGAAGTCGATGTGGGTTGGGTTGTTGCTGGGTGCGTTGCTGGGTGAGTTGCTGCGGGTTGAGGTGGGACGCCGGGCTGACGCCCTTTTTCGAGGCGTGCTATTGGGCGTTGGGAGGTCGTGTTGGGCGTTGGGATGGGGATTGAACCCCTGTCTGGCGGGCGGGCTCTCAAAGGGCTAAGGCCCTTTGTCTCCACCTCAACCCCTCCGCTGGTAGTCCCTGCCAATTGGACAAAGGTGTTTAGGTAATTAATGAGGTGTGCGTTGTTCTTTTAAATTTTAGCTCTTACTCTCTACTCTCGCTCTCAGCTCTTAACTCTTAACTCTTAACTCTTAACTCTTATCCTCAATTCCTAACTCTAAGCCTAACTTTCAATTCCTAACTCTTAATTACTCACTCTTAATGCTTAATTCCTGATTCCTAATTTCTAATTTTTACAGCGTTTGCCAATTTCTTACCAACTCCGTTAAAAGTGTCTGACCGGCTGGCCAGTCTCCCAGGTTGGAGTCGGCGTTGATATGTCCTTTTTCACCGGCATTGACAAAGCGGCTTCCCCAGGCATTGGCGAAAGACCGGGAGCGTTCCAGGGTGGCGTATTGGTCGTTGGTGCTGGAGACCACAATACTTTTGAAGGGTAGAGCAGACATGGGGATGGGTGAGAAGCCATGCGCTTCTTCCGGGAATCCGGGCCTTTCCGCGTCTGCGGGAGCTACCAGCAGTGCTCCTTTGATACTGAGTTTTGTGTGTTGTGCCCAATGGGCGAGTGCAATACAACCCAGGCTGTGGGCGGCAATAACAACATCGGGACCGGCTGCAGCAACGGCTTCCTCAATTGTCTGTATCCACTCTGTCATTTCCGGTGTGTCCCAATTTTGCTGATCTATACGTTTGTATCCGGGGTTGTGTTCCCAGATCGTTTGCCAATGCAATGGCCCTGAACCATGTAAACCTGGTGCAGTCAGTACGTTAACTTCCATAAATATCCCTTTTTAAAAAATACTCCCTTTAGCAAGACAGATGATGGTATAATTGGCACAGTGTCCAACAATGTACAAAAAAGGAATAAAAATGCAAGTAGCTCAACCGTTAACGAAACGCAAATTTCTGCGGATACCGGCATATTTTGATCGCTTCATGGGAGAGCGGCGGAAGATGCGTTTGAATTCCTCTTCGGTTAGTTCTTCCCAGTCTTTGGTCGAGAAATTAAGTATTTCGGGGATGGGGGTGAATTCGGTGGTCTTATTGGGTTTGGAAAAACGATTCCAGGGACAGACGTCCTGGCAGGCGTCACAGCCAAACATCCAGTTATCAAACTGTCCCTGCATGTTGTCAGGGATCAGTAATTCTTTCAGTTCTATCGTAAAATAGGAGATACAACGGCTACCATCTACGACACCTGGTTCAACAAGTGCGCCGGTCGGACAGGCATCCAGACAACGGGTGCAGGAACCGCAGAAATCACCTACTGGTCCTTCATATAATAGTTCCAGGTCGGTAATAAGGGTGGCAATAAAGAAGAAGGAGCCCGCCTGTTTATGGATCAGATTCCCGTTTTTACCCAGCCAGCCCAATCCGCTGCGTTGCGCCCAGCTTCTTTCCAGTACAGGGGCTGAATCTACAAAGCCTCGTCCGCTCACAGCGCCAAACTCCTCCTGCATTCTTGCCAGCAGGGTGTTCAGTTTTGCTTTGATAACTTCGTGATAGTCATGCCCATAGGCGTATTTAGAGATCTTAGGCGTATCCGTGCGCTGTTGCTCCTGCGGATAGTAATTCAGGAGCAGGGTAATAACGGATTTTGCATTATCGACGAGTTTCCGGGGATCCACCCGTTTGTCGAAATTGTTTTCCATATAATGCATAGAGCCATGCATTCCCTTATGCAGCCACTTTTCCAGGCGACGGGCATCGTCATCCAGCTGCATAGCCTGCGCAATGCCGCAATGATCGAAACCGAGGTCGGCAGCATGCTTCTTTATAAAGTCTGTGTATTTTCCCCTAAGGTCCATGAGTGGCTGCAAGTTACATAAAAATAAAAGTATGCTATAGCAAGTGTTGGAATATCAATTTTACATACCTTCAACTAAATAATCCTTATATCCTGATATGCGTAGCAGATCTATTGTATTCCCCCTGCACCTTATAGTAGGTTGCCTTATCTCTTGTACAGCATTCTCACAATCGAAAATTAAATTCGGAAAGATCACACCGGAAGATTTTAAGCCCACATCAGCAGAAAAAGATACATCAGCACATGCGGTGATCATTGCAGACGTCGGGTCTTCTGAATATGAAGTAGACAGAGACGACCTCAATCTGATCTTTAAACAATACAAACGTATAAAGATCATTGATAAGAATGCCTATGACGAGGCCACTGTCAGAGTGGGGCTCTATCATGTCGGTTCAGCAGAGGAGAAATTACAGAACGTAAAAGCCGTTGCCTATAACCTGGTAGACGGCAAGGTTGTCGAAACCAGAATGGACAGCAAAAGTATCTTCAATGACAAGGTCGGGAAGTCGGTGAACGTTAAAAAGTTTACTATTCCCGATGTAAAAGAAGGTACCATTATCGAGTATTCCTATACCGTTAACTCCCCATGGAAGTACGATCTGAAACCCTGGACTTTCCAGAACGAATATCCGGTGTTGTTCAGTGAATACACGGTAGAGATCCCGGAATTCTATGACTTCGTTTTCCTGAAACAGGACGTTAACGGGTTGATGAAACACAAGGCGGACGTTGACAGAAAGACGTTTAATCTGACATATGAGTCCAGCCCTACGGCTGCGGCTGAACATTACAGTATGTCCGCGAATACCGTTAGAAACGTCTGGTCCGCAGAAAACGTACCGGCATTAAAAGAAGAAGGCTATACCACCTCTCTTTCGAATCATATTACCCGCATCGAATTCCAGATCGCAGCTTTAAAATTTCCTAACACGCCTGTGAAACCGATGATGGCGACCTGGGAGAAATTCTCAGAGGAACTGTATAAGAGTGAAGATTTTGGTGCCGACCTGGGTAAGAACAACGGTTACCTCGGCGATGTGGTAGACGGTCTGATCGCCGGTGTGAAGGAAGATACCGCCAGGGCGCGGCGTATTTACAACTATGTACGTATGAACTTCACCTGTACTGACCATGATGGATTATACCTGAGTAAGCCATTGAAAACGGTATTCAGTTCTCACAACGGTAATGAGACGGATATTAATCTGCTGCTGATCGCCATGCTGCGTCGCGCCAAGCTGAAAGCTGACCCGATGATCCTCAGTACCCGTGATCACGGTGTTACCAATGAAATGTATCCACTGGCAGCACGTTTCAACTATACAACGGCAGTACTGACAGTTGATACCCTTTCTTATTTCCTGGACGCGTCTTTATCCTATCTTGGATTCGGCCGTCTGAGTTCATCCTGTTATAATGGGCATGCCCGTGTTTTGGTGGAGGGCTCCACACCTGTACCCGTTTATCTGAATCCGGATGATCTGCTGGAGCAGAAAACTACTTATGTAATGGTCATGGGCGGTGAAGGCGGTTCCCTGAAAGGCAGCTATCAGCAGGTACCTACCTATTTTGAATCCTGCTCCATGCGGGCTGGTATAAAGGATAAGGGTAAGGAAACTTATTTTAAAGGTCAGGAGAAAGACTTTGGCGCTGAGACCACCATTAGTGGCGTAGAAGTGGAAGATATGAATGACAATGAGGTGTCCCTGAAGGTGAAATACGACTTTGAAATGAAGCCGGACGAATCAGGTATGTTGTATATCAATCCGCTGTTTAAAGAAGCGACCCTGAAGAATCCTTTTCTGTCTGAAACGCGTTTCTATCCGGTAGAAATGTCACATGTAATAGACGAAACCTATACACTGAATCTGTCGGTACCGGAAGGTTATGAAGTGGAGGAACTGCCAAAGTCCGCTGTAGTAAAACTGAATGAGACAGATGGGATTTTCCAGTACCTGATCCAGGCGAGTGAAAACACGATCCAGTTCCGTTCCAGGATCAAATTGAGCCGTGCTGTATTTGCTCCGGAGGAATACCCGGAACTGCGCAGATTCTATGACATGATTGTAAAGAAACAATCAGAACAAATTGTACTGAAAAGAAAAAGCTAATCAATGTTTTCGTTTTTAACCAAAAAATACGCTTACGCGGTTTGTTACTGTGTATGCGTTTTACTGTCCATTGGGCGCGCTTTTGCCGGAGACCCGATCTATCCGGCGATGCTGATACCCGACTCCCTGAAGAAGAACGCGCACATGGTAAAACGTATGGAGGAAGTTACCGTAAAGATCAATGATCCGGCAGATGTACGGGTAACGACCCATTACGTAATTACGGTGCTTGATCCTAAAGGAGAGGAATTCGCCCATATGGTTGAGCGCTATGATAAACTGAGAGAAATCCGTTCCATAAAAGGTACACTCTATGATGCGCTGGGTTTGCCTGTAAAAAAGCTTAAGCAGAGTGATATACAGGACGTGAGTGGCACCGGAGGGGACCTTATGACGGATGACCGTATCAAGCATCATTTCTTCTATCACAATCTGTATCCACATACAGTGGAGTATGAGGTAGAGGTCAGATATAATTACTCCTATTTTCTTCCGCATTGGCAACCACAGCAAGATGAATCCATTGCCGTAGAGCAGAGCAAACTGACGGTGACCGTACCGAAGGATTATGTACTGCGTTATAAAGTGTTGAATTACAGCGGAGAGCCAGTGCAGCGGAACGACGGTGCTGAACGTAGCTACACCTGGGAGGTAAAGCAACTTTATGCAGTTCCCGGAGAGATCTATTCTCCATCCTGGGACACCAGAACGACGACGGTACTACTGGCCCCGGCTTCGTTCGAGATGGGGCATTATAAGGGTACGATGAATACCTGGGAAGAGTTTGGCAAATTCTCTTATATCCTGAATCAGGGAAGAGACGTCCTGCCGGATAATATAAAACAGACTGTTCATCAGTTGACCGATGGCCTCGGGCGTGAACAAAAGATCGCAAAACTGTATGAGTATCTGCAGCAGCATACCCGTTATATCAGTGTCCAGCTGGGGATTGGTGGCTGGCAGACCTTCGATGCCGCTTATGTGGCCGCAAAAGGTTATGGTGACTGTAAAGCCCTTTCCAATTATATGTGCGCGATGCTAAAGGAAGCCGGTGTTAAAGCTTCCTGTGTGCTGGTGTATGCTGGTGAAGGTAAGAACGATATTACACTGGCGGATTTTCCATCATCAAGATTCAATCACGTCATCGTATGCGTGCCTGATACAAAGGACACTACCTGGCTGGAATGCACCAATAGTAAGGTGCCAATGGGATACATGGGAAAATTTACCGGTAACAGACCCGTATTGATCGTAGACGAAAACGGCGGTAAACTGGTACGTACGCCAGGCTATTCTATGGAGCAGAATGTACAGATCCGTCGCATAGTGGCGAAAGTAGAAGAATCCGGAGAAATGACAGTAAAAGCCAATAGTCATTACGGCGCGCTGCAAACAGATGACCTGCACGGCCTGTTGAACAGTCTTACTAAAGAGAAACTGATGGAAGGACTGAAAGAGGCGGGCTTTTTCCCGAGTTATGAGGTGAAAAGTTACGACTGGAAAGAAACCAAATCGGTGCTGCCATGTATTGATGAGCAGATCGAAATCAACGCCCGTAACTATGCTACGATCACGGGTAAACGTATGTTTATCGAACCGAATCTGATGAATAAGGCTTCCAGGAGATTATCCGTTGATTCTGCACGCCTGGCAGATATTTACCTGAGCTATTCCTATCGGGATATCGATACGGTAACGATCAATATTCCGGAGGGTTACACACCTGAGGCAATTCCTCCGCCAACAGCCTTACAGAGTCCTTTTGGGGTATATACTTCAAAAGTAAGTATTGAAGGGAATGTGATCACTTATATCCGTTCTATCGATCATAAGGGCGGTACTTACCCGGCCAGTTCCTATGGTGAGCTGGCAAAGTTCTACAATAGTATGTTTAAAGCAGACAGGAGCAGGATCGTTTTTGTAAAAAAGTGAAATAATTGCAGTCCGGTGCCGGAAAAGCTGTAAAAACAGCAGTCCGGCACCGTTATTTCTGACAAAATGCCCCAACTGTTAACCTTGGACTAGGTTTTGTTGTTCTCTATATGACGTTTAGAAAGACGAAAAAAGGAGAAAATAAACTGTATATGAATCTGAACAACTTCACCATTAAATCGCAGGAAATACTGCAACAAGCGCAGCAGCTGGCCTTCAATGGACAACAGCAGGCTATTGAGACAGGGCACTTGTTAAAGGCGCTGCTGGAAGACCAGGACAGTGCTATCGACTATTTACTTAAGAAGAACAATATAAATGTGAACTTCCTGTCTTCCAGACTGGAAGATCAAATAAAGAAATACCCCCGCATTTCCGGAGGGGAAGCCGGGCAGGTATTAGGCCGTGATGCAAATAACGCCATGCTGAGAGCTGGCTCCAGCATTAAGGAATTTAAAGACGAATTTGTCAGTGTGGAACACCTGTTACTCGGCATACTGGGTGGCAGTGATGACACTGCCAAATTGCTGAAAGATGCAGGTTTGACAGAGAAAGGCCTGAAGGCAGCTATAAAAGATCTGCGTAAGGGTAGTACAGTAAATTCTCAAACTGCTGATACCCAATATAATTCCCTGCAGAAATATGCAAAGAACCTGAATGAGCTGGCCCGTGTCGGTAAACTGGACCCTGTCATAGGTCGTGATGAGGAGATCCGCAGGACGCTGCATATCCTTTCCCGCCGTTCCAAAAATAACCCTATCCTGGTCGGAGAACCGGGTGTAGGTAAGACGGCGATCGTAGAAGGGCTGGCGCACCGTATTATCAACGGAGATGTGCCTGAGAACCTGCGTTCCAAGATCATTTACGCCCTTGATATGGGTGCATTGATGGCGGGCGCTAAATACAGAGGGGAGTTCGAAGAAAGACTGAAATCAGTGATCAAGGAGGTGACAGAAAGTAACGGAGAACTGGTGCTCTTTATCGATGAGATCCATACCCTGGTAGGTGCAGGTGCGATGGAGGGAGCGATGGACGCTGCCAATATCCTGAAACCTGCCCTGGCCCGCGGTGAACTGCGTGCCATTGGCGCCACCACACTGACAGAATACCAGAAATATTTTGAAAAAGATAAAGCCCTGGAACGCCGTTTCCAGAAAGTGATGGTAGACGAGCCAAATGTGGAAGATGCTATATCCATCCTCCGTGGTCTGAAAGAGCGTTACGAAAGCCATCACCATGTGCTGATCAAAGACGAAGCGATCATTGCAGCGGTTGAATTATCTCACCGTTACATTACAGATCGTTTCCTGCCGGACAAGGCGATTGACCTGATCGATGAAAGCGCGGCTAAACTCCGCCTGGAAATGAACTCTATGCCGGAAGAACTGGACGAACTGGAACGTCGTATCAGACAACTGGAAATTGAAAGAGAAGCGATCAAACGCGAGAACGATGAAGACAAGTTGCGTGAGCTGAACGGGGAGATTGCCCGTCTGGGAGAACAACGCAGCACTTTCAAAGCAAAATGGCAGGAAGAGAAAGAGGTAGTGGACAAACTGCAGGCTGCCAAAGGTGACATTGAAAATCTTAAGCTGGAAGCAGAGCAGGCAGAGCGTAACGGGGAATACGGCCGTGTAGCTGAAATCCGTTATGGAAAGGTAAAAGAACAGGAAGAACTGATCGCAAAATACACTGCGGAGCTGAATGAAATGTCAACAGACCATAAACGTCTGCTGAAAGAAGAGGTAGATGCAGAGGATATTGCGGAAAACGTTGCCAAAGCGACAGGTATTCCGGTTTCGCGGATGTTGCAGAGTGAAAGAGATAAACTGCTTAATCTGGAAGACGAACTCCACAAACGTGTAGTAGGTCAGGAAGAAGCGATCATCGCGGTATCTGATGCGATCCGCAGAAGCAGGGCAGGGCTCCAGGACCCTAAACGTCCCATAGGTTCGTTCATCTTCCTGGGTACGACCGGTGTCGGTAAAACTGAGCTGGCGAAAGCCCTGGCAGAGTACCTGTTTGACGACGACTCTATGATGACGCGTATAGACATGAGTGAATACCAGGAAAAACACGCTGTGAGCCGTCTGGTAGGTGCGCCTCCGGGATATGTGGGATATGAAGAAGGCGGACAGCTGACAGAAGCCGTAAGACGTAAACCTTACTCTGTCGTGCTGCTGGATGAGATAGAAAAGGCACATCCGGATACTTTTAACATACTCCTGCAGGTATTGGATGACGGCCGTCTGACGGATAACAAAGGTCGTGTGGTGAACTTTAAAAACACCATTATCATCATGACCAGCAATATGGGTAGTCATATCATCCAGGAGAATTTTGAAAGGATTGAGGAAAATAACCGTGAATATATAGTTGATTCGACCAAGGCGGAAGTGATGAATTTGCTGAAACAGACCATCCGTCCGGAGTTCCTGAACCGTGTGGACGAGGTGATTATGTTCCAGCCGCTGCTTCGTGAAGAAATTAAGGGAATAATTAACATTCAGTTACAACAGTTAAAGAACCTGGTAGCACAAAATGGCATGATATTGGAATTCTCTGATTATGCGCTTGAATACCTCGCTGTTCAGGGTTATGACCCGCAATTCGGGGCAAGACCACTGAAAAGGTTGATACAGAAAGAGATCATCAATCTGCTGAGTAAAAAGATACTAACAGGAGATATTGATAAGACCAAGCCGGTGTTGATTGACGTGTTTGACGGAGTAGTAGTAATAAGGAACAATCACACAGTAGGCGCGTAACAAAATTTTCTATTCAAATACGACGATATACAGTTACGAATACCCGGGTAATTCTTTATCCGGGTTTTTTTATGCAATTCCGATCATAGCGATCTTTCCTATCTTTATAACCAATTGGATTTAATGACCATTCAACAAATACTGTGTAATATCTATCCGTTACCGGCTGAATCTTTGGTTCAGTTAGAAAACATTGCTGAACAAAAAAGCTACCCCAAAGGACATTTATTACTAAGGGCCGGACGGATCGAGGATCAGGTGTATTTTATCAGACAGGGCATCGCCCGTGCTTTTTCGGAGAAACGTGACCGGAACGTCACTTTCTGGTTTGGACAGGAGGGAGATGCCGTTGTATCCATGCGCAGTTATGTTGAACAGAAACCCGGATACGAGCATATTGAGTTGCTGGAAGACTGTGAATTGTATCAGATGGAAGCGGCAAAACTCCAGGCTTTATATCGGGAGGATATCAATATTGCCAACTGGGGAAGGAAGTTTGCCGAAAAGGAGATCATCAAAACGGAAAACAGACTGATCAAGTTGCAGATCGGCAGCGCCAGTGAAAGATATAAGGAATTCATGGAAGAAAACCCTGCCTTACTACAGCGGGTACCGCTTGGGCATATCGCCTCCTATCTTGGTATATCAGCAGTCAGTTTAAGCCGTATCAGGGCCGAAAAAGGTTAATTATTTAACATTTGTAAAGTCCAGGCGTCTATACACGGTCTAATTTTGTCCCGAAACAAAAAGGACTATGAACTGGATCATTCTGATAATCGGCGGCCTATTCGAAGTAGGATTTACTTTTAGCTTAGGGAAAGCAAAAGAAACGGCAGGGAATACTGCGTATTTCTGGTATGCATGTTTTGCAGCCTGTCTGACACTCAGTATGTATATGCTGATGAAGGCCACGCAAACCTTACCACTGGGTACTGCCTATGCTGTATGGACAGGTATTGGTGCTGTAGGGACTGTGTTGGTAGGTATCCTTGTGTTTAAGGAGCCGGCTACCTTTCTGCGTGTATTATTCATCACTACCCTGATCGGCTCTATAATCGGCTTAAAAGTGGTATCACCACACTAAATAGTAGTTGTCTTCAATAACTGACCTGATGGAGGAACATTTTGGACGCAAAATGCCAGTTCCATCAGGTCTTTTTTATCACGGCTTCCTGTCATGGCTCCCCTCTGTAGCACTATACCTGTAATAAAACCAGTATTTACCCTGTACTCACGGCGCGTCATTTTTCTGTATTTTTGGTACAAAGCAACATTTATGATCGGAGAAAGAGAAAAACGGTTTATGCAGATGGCGGTGGACCTTTCCCGCGAGGGAATGGAAAAGGGGGACGGCGGTCCTTTCGGCGCTATCGTTGTACGGGGAGACGAGATCGTAGGACGTGGCTGGAACCAGGTATTGTCATTCAACGATCCTACGGCGCATGCGGAAGTCGTAGCGATCAGGGATGCCTGTGCCAGGCTGAATACTTTCCAGCTGCACGATTGTGAGATATTTACATCCTGTGAACCCTGCCCGATGTGCCTGGGGGCTATTTACTGGGCCAGACCCCAACGCGTGTATTTTGCCAATACAAAGGACGATGCCGCAGCCATTGATTTTGATGACTCATTTATCTACCGGGAGATTCAGGTACCACACTCAGATAAGAAGATCCCGTTTATAGCGTTTCCGTCTGCATCCGCTGCTGCGGTGTTCAGGGACTGGCAGATCAAAGGAGACAGAACGCTGTATTAATTAAGAATTAAAAATTAAGGATTAAGAATTGGAGGCCGGATTGAAGGAAAAGGCTTTGGGGAAGCTATGTCCTGTTGGTTTTTAACAAAGGATATGTAATATTTGCATCTCTATACGCCGACTGATGAAAATAAATAAACAGATCATTGTTTCGAACGTCATTTTTTACATAGCCTCTTTCAGTTTCATTGTGGCCGAGATGTGCAACTACAATAGTGATGATCCATTTGACCAGAAATATCGTATGTTTTTGTTTACGTTCTGGGGAGTATGGACATGTGCATTGATATTCATGTTAGCAAAAAAAGTGATAAGCGTATATTCACTGGCGGACAAAATAGGGGCTTTTACGTCTTCTCCTGTATTGTTTTTTTTGCTGCTGGCTTGGGTTGAAAGTCGTGAAAGAGAAAAAATATGTTCGGTAGGCCGTACCTTAGGTGACAATAGGATTGAATTGAAGGAGGTATATGTGTGTATGTCGAACTCTAGCCGTAAAGTAAGGCTGGAGAAGTATAAGCGTCCTTATAGCCCATTGATGGAGGAAGACTGGGTTAAAACAGGTACCTGGCTCTATTTTTCACCTTCTGGGGATACAATTAAGCGTGTTATTTATGAGAACGGGATCATCGTAGCGCAATCCACCGATCTATCCGAATAAAACAGGAGATTAAAATAATTAAAGGGGGCTGTCTGTATTATCAGACAGCCCCCTTTATTATTTTCTATCAGGAATTGTTCACCGTACTTATGTAGAGAGGCTTTCTATTTAAACGTATGGCAAGCTGAATGCGTAATTCCTGATTGAAATCAGATTAAGCAGCTTTTTTAGGAGCAGCGTGATGAGCTTTATGCGCTTTAGCAGTTGTGTCTGCAGCTGGTTTCTCGGTTTTAGCTTTTTCTTTCTTAGCAGGTTTCGCAGCTGGAGTCTGTGCGAAAGTGATAGCGCTAACACTCATAAATACCGCTGCTACAATAAGACCTTTTTTAATGTTCATGATCGTAAGTTTTAAAAATGTGTTTGAGAGATGAATTGTTTTCAATTACTGAAGTAAAGGTACTGCCGGAATGAGCGCGTATCGGGCGGTTTCGGTGAAAAGGGTCTAAGTGTCGTTGAAAAGCCCCAATTGGGAGTCGGGCTTAGAAAAGCAATTGCAGTGTTTCCTGCAAAGCCTGTACACACAAGCGTTTCAGCGTATTGAACTGATCGGAAACCAGGGCTTTGTCGTAGTTAACCTCCACGCGTTCAAGTGATTCCAGGATCGGATACAGATGTGTTTCCAGTCCGATAAAGGAAATAGTGGTTTTCAGCGTATGTGCGGTACGACGTATATCCGTAGCAGCTTCCTCATCAATCGCCTTTTTAAGCATAGAAAGATCTTCCGGTAGCTGTGTGACGAACTGTGTCAGCATATTCTGTTCAAATGCTTTATCTCCGCGGGACAGCTGTTGCAGGTACTCCAGTTGTACCAGGGAGGATTCTCCGTTATACGGGTATCCGTTGTGCTGATACTGGTGTACATAATGCTCCGGCGTACTGCTTTTGCCGGTAAAGACCTGTATCATCCGGTAGAGTTCTTCTTCCCGTATCGGTTTGGCCAGGTATTCATTCATACCTGCCTGGAGGCACTTTTCTCTTTCTCCGGCCATGGCGTGTGCGGTCATGGCAACGATCGGAATATTGGAGTGTAATTCTTCCCTGATCTTTCTGGTAGCGGTATAACCGTCCATTTCAGGCATCTGAAGATCCATCAGGATCAGGTCGAAATGTTGTTTTGAGATGGCATTGAGGGCCTCCTGTCCGTTAGTGACCAGCTGATAGTGTAATTGTCTGTTACCCAGTAAGTGCTTCAGCAGGTTCTGGTTCATACGGTTATCCTCTGCTACCAGCAGGCGTATATCCGGCTGCTGTGGCAGGGTGAAATGTTCCTGAGAATAACCGGAATGGTCGGTCCCTTCGGCCAGCAATTCACCTTGTGTATAGGGGAGTTCTACCAGGAACGTACTTCCTTTTCCAGGCTCGCTCTCTACCCTGATGGCGCCATGCTGTAGTTCTACCAGTTGTTTTACGATGGTGAGTCCTAATCCGGTGCCCCCGTATTTACGGGTGATATCGGCTTCTGCCTGGTTGAAGCGGTCAAATATGGTAGCCAGTTTATTGGGAGAGATGCCAATACCGGTATCTGCGATGGTGAATAATAGCCGTACGCCGGCTTCATGTCCGCTGACCGGTGAGACCCTGACATTCACCTGGCCCTGCGGGGTGAATTTAATGGCATTGTTGATCAGGTTGACAAGTACCTGGGTGAGGCGCATGACATCCCCGTAAAGGATATCCGGTACGCCGGCCTCTATGTGGACGTTCAGGTCCAGTAATTTCTCCTGTGCTTTGGGCTGGAACATCAGTTGCAGGGAATGCATCATTCCCCTGAGACTAAATGATACCGGTTCCAGGCGCATCATACCTGATTCTATTTTGGAGATGTCGAGTATATCGTTGATGATATCCAGCAGGTTTTCGCCCGCGTGCTGGATAGAAGCCACATATTCCCTGGACTTTTCATTCAGGGGTTGTTGTTGCAGCAGATGGGTGAAGCCTAATACGGCGTTCATGGGCGTCCTGATCTCATGGCTCATATTGGCGAGGAACTGGTCTTTGACCACGGTGAGCTTCTTTTCCTGTTGCTGCGAATGGTCGAGTGCTTCAATCAGCTGTTCCTGCTTATAAATACGGCTGGTGATATAGAGGAATGACAGCAGACTGGATAAACACGCAAAAAAGAGCATGATGGTGCCCCAGTTTAAGGCTTTTTGTCCGCTGGTGTCAATCAGGTGTGTTGTCCGGTTCACTTCTGTCTGCCGGGTACTATCCAGCGCATGTAATATCACGTTGATCGCTTCGCCGAGACGTTTACCTTTCTGGGCATTGATCATCCTTTCGGCGGACCATTTCCCTTTCAGATAAAAGCTATCCAGTACGGCTACATTGAAATTATTTTTCTCGTCTACGAGGTAGTTCAGCTGGGTGAGGAGTTTTTCAGTACTGTCATTCAGGACCAGTTTATTGATCTCGCCGAGATCGGCTTTGATAACGGCGACTTCTGCTTCAATACCGGTGATATTGAGGGTATCCTGCGAAATAACGGTGCCACGTACTTTACTATCGGTTTTGGCTATATTGGTTTGAAGTTTCTGGAGCTCATTCTTTACGTTGAGTTCATCCAGCAGCTTTTCGTTGCCGGAGATGAGCTTACGGATGTTCTGAGCTGAGTTGAATTGCAGCACTATGAACAGTACGAGGCCTATTACGAACAGGCCCAGCAGGTAGTATTTGATCAGCTTTGGCTGCATAGTGCTCTGCGGTGTTTTGTTAAAATTACGAATTTGTACAGTGTATTTCTCTTTCGGGGAGAAGGTAGCTGGTTGACGCCATCGTACAGTAGGCAGGGATGATGATTTTCTCACAATGCGAATGACGAATCACGAATGTTGTAGCATTCGTCACCCGTCATTCGAAATTTTGAACCAAAATCCTATTTGTCGACAGCCCCTTATTTAGTGGCTTTCTTAGCGTGATGTTTCTTATGCATTTTTTTTGCGTGCGTCGCAGCCGCTGGTTTGGCAGGTTCCTGTTTAGCGTTAACAGTTGTAGCTTTAGTTGCTGCAGGTTTTACTGTTGCGTGTGCAGTTGTAGCTTTAGCTTTTGCGGTATGAACCGGAGTAGCAGCAAAGGTTGCGGTACCAGCGAAGATCATGGCAGCTGCCATCAGTGTTCCTAACTTTTTCATGACTGAATGTTTTGTTTGTGATTAACTAGTTTATAATTAGTAGTCCTTTTTAGCATGTTTGCATCAGCAATCGTACTGTTTTATTGTGCTTTTGTTTTTTGTTGTCCTTTTCTGTTGTTGTTTTCAGCACGATTGCCTTTGTTTGATTTGCTGACTCAAAGATAAGACGCCGCAGCCCAGTGTCCGGGCGCATTTGGGTTAACAGGCACGAGTCATCGGTGGAAAAGGACGAACTGTCGACGGGATACATTATATTTGTTCGCCACCGCTTTATCTCGACCAAAAAAATCCTCTTTTTACAATGAATCTGAAGACAACTGCCAGCAGTATTGCCTTGTTTTTGTTACTACAAAGCTCCTATGCACAACAAAAGCTGAGTGGTTTTAACGGTGAACATGCGCAACAGCAACAGGATCTGGAAGCCCGTTTCGACAAAGTACTGAGCGCTGCCGCTATCGGCAATAACATTAAGACGCTGTCGGCCAAACAGCATTATCTGGGCATGCCCCGGGATAAATGGGTGGCTGAGAATATCCTGCAACAATTCAAAAGTTATGGCTGGGATGCCCATCTGGAGACTTACCAGGTATTGTTTCCTACTCCGAAGACCCGGGTGCTGGAAGCCAGCTATCCTGCGGGTTATAAAGCTGTGCTGAAGGAGCCTGCACTGAAGGAGGACGGAAGTACGGGACAGCCGGATGAACTGCCTACCTATAATGCCTGGAGTGCAGATGGAGATGTGACGGGAGAACTGGTTTTTGTGAATTATGGTCTGCCGGAGGACTATGAATACCTCGAAAGACTGGGAATCGATGTAAAAGGGAAAATAGTGATTGCCAAATATGGCCGTTCCTGGAGAGGGATCAAGCCGAAAGTAGCACAGGAACATGGCGCGATCGGTACCCTGATCTATTCTGATCCGAAAGATGACGGATATTACCAGGGGGATGTGTACCCTGTGGGTGCTTATAAAAGCGAATACGGGGTCCAGAGAGGCTCTGTTATGGATATGGTGATATATCCGGGCGATCCGCTGACACCTGGCGTAGGAGCGACGGAAAATGCCCAAAGACTGGAAAGGTCTGCTGCTACTAATCTGTTAAAGATCCCGGTACTGCCCATCAGCTATCACGATGCTGCTCCCTTGCTGGCCGCGCTGGAAGGTCCTGTAGCACCGGAGGCCTGGAGAGGTGCTTTACCATTTACCTACCATATCGGCCCCGGAAAAGCAAAAGTGCACCTGAAACTGGAGTTTGACTGGAAAATGGTGCCTGCCTATAATGTGATCGCTACGATGAAAGGAAGTCAGTATCCTGACCAGTGGGTGATCAGAGGTAATCACCATGATGCCTGGGTATATGGGGCAGCTGATCCTATCAGTGGACTGTCCTCCCTGCTGGAAGAAGCAAAAGCGATCGGTGAACTGGCAAAAAACGGCTATAAACCGAAAAGAACGCTTGTGTACGCTGCCTGGGATGGTGAAGAGCCTGGTCTGCTGGGATCGACTGAGTGGGTAGAGGCCCATGCCGCTGAATTACAGCAGAAAGCAGTCGCTTATATCAATTCTGATGGTAACAGCCGCGGATTCCTGGGAGTAGGTGGTTCACACGCACTGGAACCTTTTATGGGTGAGATTGCCAGGAGTATCAGTGATCCGCAGACGAAAGTCAGCATTTTCGAAAGAAAACAGGCTTCCGACCTGGTATCTGCTGCCACTACGAAAGCGAAGAAAGATATCCTGGCAAAGAAAGAGATGACGATCAGCGCACTGGGATCAGGTTCTGATTATTCTTCCTTCCTGCAACACCTGGGTATTCCATCCCTGAACGTAGGTTTTGGGGGAGAAGGCGCTGGTGGTGAATATCATTCCATTTATGACACTTATGAGAATTACTCCCGCTTTAAAGATCCGGGATTTGAATATGGCGTAGCCTTGTCCCGTCTGGCCGGACATGCGGCCCTCAGACTGGCTGATGCAGATATGCTGCCATTTGATTTTCGCAGTCTCTCCAAAACGATCAACGGTTATACCACTGATCTGCTTTCCCTCGCAGAACAGATGAGAGAAAGCACCGCTGTAGAAAATCAGGTGATCAGCAATAATGCTTATCAGCTGGCAGGAGATGCTACCAAACCATTAAAGGCGCCTGTTGCTAAACCGGAAGTGCCTTATATTGACTTTTCGAAATTACAGAATGCCCTGGTTGCCCTTGATAAAACAGCACAGCATGTGCAGGATGCAAGGAAATCATCGTTGCCGGTTGCTAAACTGGATGTACTGAATAAAGCCCTGTATCAGGCGGAACAGCAGTTACTGCATGATGCCGGTTTGCCTAACAGAGCCTGGTATAAACACGTGATCTATGCGCCGGGATTTTATACGGGTTATGGTGTGAAGACAATGCCGGGCATCCGCGAAGCGATCGAACAACGCAGATGGAAAGAAGCGGAAGAACAGATCGGTATTGCGGCAACAGCCATTAACAGACTGACAGATTATCTGGAAAAGACACTTAATTCAATTAAGAATTAGGAATTAAGAATTAGTGGTAATTGTTTGCCGGTTTATTTCCAGGCGGACTGTTATCCAACAGCAGGAAGATACTGCGCAGAAAGAGGTGGCTTTTAGTCCACCTCTTTCTGCTATAGTCAGGTTATACTTACCTTCCGTTAATGCTACCTTTTTTACGCAGCACTAACGGAAGGTGAGTATAGTCAGACTATACTCAGACAATACACAGGCAGGCATATGCTTGTTAATCAGCCTCCCTTTTAAGAAGATCCTTACAGGAGATTTAGTTTGCTATTCAGTGCTGCGCGATAGGCATCTGCCACCGGCACTGCATTCTTCGCAATTACAATTGCACCATCCTCTATTGAATCGATCTTGTCCAGTGCGACGATATAAGAGCGGTGTACTCTCATGAATTTTGTCGCTGGCAGACGTTCTTCTATTGCTTTCAGGGTAGAATGTACCGCATGAAATTTCTGTGCAGTATGTAGTTTTACATAGTCACCCATCGCTTCCAGGTACAGGATATCATCCAATTTAACGCGTTTCAGGATGCCGCTGTCTCTGATGAAGAGGAACTCATTGTCTGTATCATGTACTTCCTTCGTACCGGCCTGTTGTAATTCCTTTGCTCTTTCAATGGCCTGGATAAAACGGGCAGGAGTGACCGGTTTGATGAGGTAGTCTGCTACGTGTAGTTCGAAGGCCTCTACGGCGTAGTCTTTCTTTGCGGTGGTGAAGATGATCACAGGGCCATTCTTACCTATATTCCGTGTTAGTTCTAAACCGTTCATACCCGGCATTTCTATATCCAGGAGAAGCAGGTCTATCTTTTCTTTCTGCAACATATTATATGCCTCTATGGCACTGGCGCATTCACCGGCGACCTGTAATTGGTCTACATGGCTGACCAGTTGTTTCATGGCGGTACGCGCCAGCTTGTTGTCGTCTATAATAAGGCAGTTCATACCACAAATATACTGAACCCGGTAACGTGGAATCAGACACAAGATTATAATTCCCTTAAAACATCACAGGAGGCTATGTATTATAAATTTGTTTAAATATCTTGCATGCGTATAAATGGGTCTCAACTTGAAACAGCTCAAAAGGCTTTTACTTTTTATTTCCTGTATCTTCCTGCTGCCTGCATTGCAGGGAGAGAGCCCTTTTACATCCTACTCTTCACATACTGTTTTACGGCCGACCAGCGTCAATACCATACATACCGAACAGGCGAAGGATCATGCTGTTTACAATATAGCTAATAGCCCATACCGGTATAAGCACCGTACAAGGGCGCTGAATGACTTCCACGAGTTATGTCTGTTCGTATCCAGTATCCGTATCAAAACGATACTGATCTATATCCAGCCGCATTACAAAGGATATAAAGAATCTTATATCAGCGTTGCTGTCACCCTCAGTGACTGGCGTGGGCCTCCTGTAGCCTGATCTTTCTGCTTTTTTCAAACATTTTTTTATTAATGCTGTAGGCGATTGTCTGCAGCCGGTTTAACACATGCTGTCAGTTATGAGTATGAAACATGCTGCAGGGATGTGGGTGATATTGCTATGTCTTCTGACAGGCCCGTCATCGCATGTCCGTGCACAGACGGAAGGGGAACATCTGCCTTTAGAAAAGGCGATTGCGCTGACCCTTCAACATTATCCGTCTTTAAAAGCGAAACAGACATTATCACAGGCAGGCGTCGCCCATACGACAGACGTCAGCCATAACTGGTGGCCTTCCGTAAAACTCGTGGAAGAGGCAACCGTTGGCACTGATAATGGTATTTATGGATCTTATTTTCCATTGGGGACGATCCCTTCCACATCAGGTGGGATCCGCGAAGCGAACCGCAGTGATGTGATGAGTGGTAATATCGCACTGGCACAGGTGCAATGGGAAGTCTACAATTTCGGCGCTTACCGTACCCAGCGGGAGGAAGCTATACAGCAACAGAAAGTGGCCGGTCTGGATGCTGATATCACCGCGAATGACCTCACTGTCGCTGTCGTACGTGATTACCTGGGTATGCTGCAATACCGGGCACTCATGCAGATTCAGGAGGACAATATAGAACGTACCCGTTCCGTACAAAGAGCGGTTACGGCCATTGTATTGCATGGTTTGAAACCGGGGGTAGACAGTTCTGTTGCTGCTGCTGAATTATCCAAAGCGAGACTTAACTACATCGATATACAAAACGCCTATAACAGTGTGCGCATGCATATGAGTATGCTCACCGGGCTTGACACCAGCGCCATCCGGCCGGATACGCTGTATAATACCGGTCTGCTGTCCTTACTGGCTGGTACTTCAGATACCTCTTCCGTGGCTATCTCTCATCCCGTATTACAGTATTATAACGGATTGCTGTTGCAGCAGGAAAAACATGGTGAAGTGATCCGTAAGGCAGCTTTACCGAAGGTCTCTATTCTGGCTTCGGGCTGGATGCGTGGTTCCAGCGGAGAATTCAACGATATCTATGGTAAGAACCTGCTGAACGGATTTGGTTTTAAGCGCTATAACTATCTCACAGGACTGGCATTGACTTACAACCTGGCGGATATCGGTCATACGAAAGATAAAATGCGGGAACAAACCTTAAAAACCCGTGCTTCCGCAGAGCAACTGCAAACTACACAGCTGGTGCTGGATAATAGTCTGCGTCAGGCGAAACTCAATATCCATACGGCGCTGGACAAACTACAGGAAATGCCTGCTCAGTTGAATGCTGCGAGAGCCGCCGCCTTACAAAAGATGGCGTTGTACAAGGGGGGACTGACCAATATTATCGAGGTAACGAATGCCCTGTATCTGTTAAACAGGGCAGAGACCGATCTCGTACAGACACGTAATGCCGCCTGGCAGGCGCTTTTTACGCAGGCATTTGCCGCGAATGCTATACAGGAACTGGTGCAACAACTGGAGCAGTCCCGTATGCAATAACATCAAAAACCGATTATTATGTCATTAGTTACCAGTGCACTGAAAAAGCCCTTGTCCGTAGTGGTGCTCACCCTCGGCATGTTCCTTTTTTCATTGCTGGCAGTTTTTAATATTCCTATTGATATCTTCCCCAAACTGAACCTGCCGACGATCTACGTCATAGAACCCTATGGCGGTATGTCTCCACAGCAGATGGAAGGTTTCTTTGCGACCCGTCTCCAGGATCAGTTCCTGTATGTGAACGGGATCAAAAATATCAGCAGTAAGAACATCCAGGGCCTGACCATGATCAAGCTCTCGTTCTACGAAAGTACCAATATGGCCGAAGCGTCTGCGCAGGTAGCCTTGCAGGTGAACAGGGCCATGAAATTCTTCCCGCCGGGCGCATTACCGCCACAGGTGGTACGTTTTGATGCGTCCTCTTTGCCGGTTGGACAGCTGGTGTTCAGTTGCCCGAACCGTTCTCTGAAAGATATCTATGACCTGGCTAATACGCGTGTCAGACCTATGTTCGGATCTGTACCCGGACTCTCCGCACCGCCGCCGTTTGGTGCGAACTCCCGTTCTGTTATTGTGAATGTGGACCCTAACCGTCTTCGTAGTTATAACATGAATGCCGATGAGGTGGTGGAAGCGATTGCCAGGAACAACGTCATGACGCCTTCCGGTAACATCCGTATCAACAATACGATGTATGTAACCACAATTAACTCGCTGGAAAAAGAAGTACAGGATTTCGGAGAAATCCCTATTACGACAAATGGTAATTCTACTGTCTTTATCAAAGACGTAGCTCGGGTATCTGATGCAGCCGATGTGACGGTGGATTATGCCCTGGTGAATGGTAAACGTTCTGTCTATATCCCGGTGGTGAAAACGGCGGATGCCTCTACCTGGGATGTGGTAAAACAGCTGAAGGCAAAATTACCTGAGATGCAGAGCTTATTACCAGAAGATGTACAGGTGACCTACGAATTTGATCAGTCGGTGTTTGTGATCAATGCGGTGAAAAGTCTGATGACAGAAGGTTTATTAGGCGCCCTGCTGACCGGTCTGATGGTGTTACTCTTCCTGAAAGACCTGAGAAGTTGTCTGGTGGTGGTGATCACCATTCCTATCGCCATCCTGGCGGCCGTACTGGGGCTGCAATTAGCCGGACAAACCATCAATCTGATGACACTCAGCGGACTTGCACTCGCCATCGGGGTACTGGTCGATCAGGCCACGGTGACGATCGAGAATATTCACCAGCACCTGGAAATGGGTAAATCGAAACGACAGGCTATTTATGAGGCGAGTGAGGAGATTGCCTTTCCGCTGTTGCTGATCTTATTGTGTATCCTGGCTGTATTTGCGCCTTCACTGATCATGTCGGGTGTACCTAAGGCGATGTTCCTGCCCTTGTCCCTGTCTATTGGTTTTGCCATGATCGCGTCTTATTTCGCTGCACAGTCACTGGTGCCTGTACTGGCTAACTGGTGGCTGAAAGAAGGGAAATTTACGCAGCATAACCACAATCATGAAGGGGGCTTTGAACGTTTCAAAAATCGTTTCGTAGCACTGGTGGAATGGCTGGGAAGACGTTCCCGTCTGGTGATCGGTGTGTATATACTCGTCGCTTTCGGGGCCGCAGGACTTGCCTTTATGACAATTGGTAAGGACCTGATGCCACATGTCAATACCGGACAGTTCCAGCTGCGTTTAAAACAACCGGATGGTACCCGTCTGGAGAGAACGGAGGAGAAGGTGCATCAGGTATTGCAGCTGATAGACAGTACCACTAATGGGAATGTAGCGATCAGTTCTGGCTATGTGGGATTAATTCCCAGCAGCTATGGTACCAGTAACCTGTACATTTTTAACAGTGGTACCCATGAGGCGGTATTACAGGTTAATCTGAACCAAGACTACAAGGTAGACATAGAAGAGCTGAAAGATCAATTACGGGACGTTATAAAGGCCCATATGCCCGAAATGAGGGTGAGCTTCGAACCAGTGGATATGACCGAAAAAATCATGGCGCAGGGGGCAGCAACACCTATTGAGGTCAGGGTTGCCGGAAAGGACATGCGGCAGATCGAAGGATTTGCCAATCAGCTGGTAGATAAACTGGGTGAGGTGGACTTCCTGAGAGACGTACAGATCGCGCAGCCACTGCATTATCCGGTGATCAACATCAATATCGACCGTTTCAAGGTGGCGCAGATGGGACTGAACATGTACCAGGTGGCCCGTTCGGTGACTGCCTCCACTTCTTCCAGCCGTTTTACGGAGAAAAACCAGTGGCTGGATGAGAAAGTGGCGTATACCTATCAGGTGCAGGTGCAGATACCGGAATATATCATGCAGACGATCAACGATCTGAAAGAGATCCCGCTGGTAAAGGGACAGGCCAGACCTGTACTGGGAGATGTGGCGACCTTCTCCAACAGCGAGATGCCGGGAGAATTTGACCGGGCAGGTACCAGGCGTTTTGTGACCGTGAGTGCCAATATTAAGGGCAAAGACCTGGGCGCGGCAACCAAAGTGGTGGAGGAAGCGATCCGTGAAATGGGTGATCCGCCGAGAGGATTGAAAGTCGAGATCAAAGGGAGTTCCAGTCTGCTGACAGAAACACTCGGCAGCCTACAGAATGGCCTCTTACTGGCAATTATCGTGATCTTCCTGTTGCTGGCGGCTAACTACCAGTCCTTCAAGGTGAGTTTTGTAGTACTGGTGACCGTTCCTGCGGTAATAGCCGGCGCTTTGCTGATGTTGCTGGCCACGGGGGCTACGCTTAATCTGCAATCCTATATGGGGATGATCATGTCAACGGGTGTATCAGTGGCCAATGCGATCCTTATTGTGACCAATGCGGAAAAGCTCCGGCTGGAATATAAAGACGCCTATAAGGCAGCTATTGCGAGTGCCGGATTGCGCTTGAGACCTATTCTGATGACCAGTCTGGCGATGATCGCCGGTATGATCCCTATGGCGACCGGTATGGGTGAATCAGGTGATCAGACGGCTCCGCTGGGGCGTGCGGTGATCGGCGGACTGATAGCTTCTACTGTTGCCGCCCTGCTCATATTGCCGCTGGTATATGCTGCTGTACAGCGTAAAGCATCTTATGAAGATCCTTCTCTGCTGCCTGAAAACAAGATCGACGAACCTAAAACTGCTAATATCCATGTATAAATATGTCTTCATTATAACATTGTCGGGCGTGCTGTTTACCGCCTGTCACCACGAAACACCTAAAAAGAAAACCAATGCTGCAAAAGACAGTAAAGGGAAAAGGTATGAACTGGTTTCGGTGGTAAAAGAACCTTTGTCTTCCAGTATACAATTACCCGCCGTGCTGGAAGCCTATCAGAAAGTAAGCATCTTTCCGAGGGTGAACGGATTTGTAAAGACGGTCAACGTAGACCGCGGTAGTGCTGTGCGTAAAGGGCAGGTGCTGATCACGCTGGAAGCGCCGGAGATCATAGAACAGTATTTTGCAGCACAGTCAAAGTACCTGCAGGCCAAAGCAGTATTTGCGGCATCTAAAGACAACTTCCAGCGAACCCTGGCGGTGAGCGAGACACCGGGTACTATTTCCGCACATGATGTGGAGGTAGCCAGTGCACGTATGGAGGCAGACAGTGCTATTATGAACAGCGAACTGGCCAATTTCAGGGCACTGGAGGCGACACGTAGTTACCTGACGGTGACGGCGCCGTTTGATGGTGTGATCACTGAAAGGAATGTGCATCCGGGAGCATTGGTAGGGCCTGGTACCCGTGTAGAAGGTGGTCCGATGCTGATGCTGGAGCAGGAAGACCGGTTGCGTCTGGTAGTACAGGTACCGGAGGTGTATAGTGCGCAATTGTCTGCCAGCAGACAGGTAAGTTTTCACGTAAATGCGTTGCCGGGTAAGTCTTTTGCCGGTAATATCAGCCGGCAGGCGGGCTCATTGAACGACCGCTACCGTTCAGAGGCAGTGGAAGTGGATGTGGTGAATAATCAGCACCAGCTAAAGCCGGGAATGTATGCGGAGATCTCTATTCCTGTGACGGGTTCGGTACAGGCGATGGTAGTACCGGCGAGTGCGATCGTCACTTCTACAGAGAAGAAGTATGTGGTGGCTATCAGAGATGGCCAGACCCGTTGGATAGATGTGCAGGAGGGAAATCATCACAGCGATTCTACAGAAGTATTCGGGAGTTTATTGCCCGGAGAAAAAGTAATTCTCCATGCCAACGATGAGATAAAAGAAGGGATCAAAATAGATTGAGTACGATAGGATGATTGAATAAACACCGAAGGTTGTATCATGTGATACAACCTTCTTCATTATGGTTCCCGTTTGTCTGTTTTTGCTCCGGCAGCATTTTTGTATCCACTTAAGAAAACGATTCATATGACACTGAAGAAATCAACAACACAGCGACGCGTGATCAAAGAGGTGAAACGTAAAAATGCTGGTGATACCAGCACTGCCAAAGCAGCTCCTAAGAAGGAGTTCAACGATGACAGGAATAGTACGCTGGAAGGGTATGATGAGAATGAATTTGATCCTAAGGACAAGGCCGACGAGCAACGAAAAAAGGCTTAGACCGTCCAGCCATAAGGGATGTATTCATTGTCGAAGGTACCGTCTTCATATAGATTGACCATTGCATATCCATTGTCTGTACGATACCGTTTTCCTTTCCACCAGTTGCCACTGACAGCGCCGTTGCTGATGTAGGTCACGCCATTGTACTGTATCTGCTCATACAGGTGAATATGTCCGCTCATACAGAGTTTTACATTCGGATGTTCATCAAAGAGGGCTACCAGGCGGGCAGAATCTGTATGCATAGAGCCCAGTCCCAGTTCGTAACCTACATCTTCTTTGAACTTATTGTCTACTACCACGGTTGCGGCAGACACGACCGGTACGTGTGAGAAGATCGCAACGGGCAGTCTGGTATTTGCTTCGAGGTCTTTTTGCAGCCAGTCAAACTGTTCATCGTCCAGTTTGCAGGTATACCATACACCGTCTTTTTTCGGCTGGATACTGTCCAGTACGATAAAATGCCATCCGGCTCTGTCGAAGCTGCGGTAAGGCTTTTCCAGGTGCATCATTTCCAGGGCGTATTTCTTACCGTAGAGGAGATCGGTTGTTTGTCCGGCGCCCCAGCAGTCATGGTTCCCGATACAATATTCTATCGGCAGACTGTTATCACTTTTCATCAATCCATGCCAGAGATTCCACTGTACTTCTACGCGGTCTTTCGGTTGCTTTAATGCATCCATGATACAATCGCCGGTATTCATGATAAAAGAAGGCGCATCTTTCTGTGCCTGTATATGGTGCAGGCATTTGGCGAGTCCTTCGGGTGCGTGCATTTCCGGTTCCAGGTGTACGTCGGTCAGGTGAGCGAAACGTAATACCCGTTTTTTCGGTTTGATGATATCAGATGTGTTGGCGGCAAGTATGCGGGAGCCGGGAATAGCGCCGATCAGTGCGCCGAGGCCGAGGTTTTTCAGTAAGGAACGACGATCCATATTTTCAATTAAGAATTAGGAATTAAGAATAAAGAATTGCAGTTGAATAGCCGGCTAAGGGTAATACTGGCTGACTGTTCGATGGTGCAAACTTATTGGCTGGCGGGTTCAGATGACAGTGGGAGCGTGGTTATTAATGTAAAAATAATATGAAGCGGTGAGGGGAATGATGGAAGGAGCTGGTAGAAGATTGAGTGTTTTGCTGTGGCTTATCATGCAATAAAAAAAGCAGGACCCTTTAAGGGAGTCCTGCTTCAAAAGCGTAAACTGACTAATTACTTCATCATCAGCACAGCGGAAAGTCCTACGGATTTCCATTGTGTGTTGTAGTTTGGCATAAGGATCGCGCGGGTATTTGGTTCGCGGTCACGGTCTTTTGGCGTAAAGAGGCGCTGGATCTTAGGATAAGCCCAGTAAGCTGCTTTTGTGCTGAGGATACCGAGGCCTGCACCGGCAACAACATCACTTAACCAGTGACGGTTGTTATAGATGCGCAGTACACCTGTAGTAGTGGCGACAGCATAACCTGCCACGCCGTACCACGGACTAACATCTTTGTATTCCTCCCACATGAACTGTGCAGTCATGAATGCAACAGAAGTGTGACCGGAAGGGAAAGAGTTGTAAGTACTACCATCAGGACGCAGGCGACCTGTAGCATTTTTGATGAAAAAAGTAGAGGAAGTCACCAGAACGGACGACATTCCCAACAGGATGGTACGATCTGCGAAATTGTGTTTACCCTTTATACCAGCCATATTCAGTGCGTATACAGCTGCTGCAGGCACATATTTCAGATAATCATCGATGCTGGTGCGGAAGGTCGGATGATCTTCCATGATCTCGTTCTTGGTGCTACGGTCCAGGGAGCGCAGGCCTCCGCTGGTCAATGACACGGCGCCATAAGTGATCATGGCGGTTGGGACGATGATGCCGGCAAGTCTGGACGTATAATTGGGAACGTTGCGTTTATAGTTCAGGTTTGTGTTAAAAACCGGAACAGGTTCCATGACCTTTTCTGATGTTGTTGGCACATCATTTGCGTGATGGATAGTCGTATCCGCATTCACGTTCACAATTGCTGTGTCAGCAGTAGCATAGACACAGTACGTCGACAGTTGCAGGCTAAGCAGTAAGAACAATCTCATGTTTGATGCTGGTGAATTCTTTATGTTACCGTTAATACTATTTAAATTACTACAAATTTCACAAAAGATTCTGTAGAGAATCTGAAAATCCCCCTTCTTTAACTATATTTTCACTAATTTTAACATGTAACTGGTATATTTGTGTTATATCAGTATCACCTTTTACAGGAAATGGTGTCTTCCTGCACAGAACCGTCTTCGCCCTGATCTTATCTCCGGCAAGTCTGATGGCGCCTACAAATAAACATGGATCTTTCTGCGCATATCGGGAAGATGATAAATTTGTATTTATTTGTAGGCTAATGAAATATATCAAACATTCTGTTGAACAACTGACTATTGCTTACCAGCTTCTCCGCTGGACAATCATCATTGTTCCCGTCTCTCTTATTGTAGGTTCTCTTGTCGCTTTATTTCTCTGGTTACTGGAACAGGTAACATTAATACGCTGGCAACATGGCTGGCTGCTTTTTTTATTGCCCATAGCGGGTATATTGATCCACTTCCTGTATAAAAAGCTGGGAGGTAAATCAGAAGCAGGTAATAACCTTATTATGGACGAGATCCATCAACCCGGTGGAGGCGTCCCTGCCCGTATGGCGCCATTGGTAATTGCTACTACTATTATTACCCACTTATTCGGCGGATCAGCCGGAAGGGAAGGTACGGCAGTACAGATAGGCGGGAGTATGGCGCATATGCTGGCCCGCTGGTTTCGTTTGTCTGCCGCAGACGTAAAGATCATCCTCATGACGGGTATCGCTGCCGGCTTTGGTGCGGTATTCGGTACGCCGCTCACAGGAGCCGTATTTGCGCTCGAAGTACTGGCTATCGGTCTGATACGTTACGACGCACTGATCCCCTGTCTGATTGCCGCTGTATTCGCAGATATCGTGTGTTCCGCCTGGGGGATCCATCATACACATTATCAGATACTTTTTGAAAGCAATCATATCTCCTTTCACTTCGTTCACTTCGATCTGATCTTACTGATCAAAGTAATTGCCTGCGGTGTCGCATTCGGTCTGGCCAGCTTCCTCTTTGCCACCTGCATGCGTAATATCAAAAGTTATGCGAAAGCATGGATTAAAATCCCCTGGCTGATACCCGCCATCGGTGGTCTGATCGTCATCGGCGGCTGCTATCTGCTGGGTACCCGCGACTATATCGGACTGGGAGTGACCACACCCGATCCTGATGGCGTCAGTATCGTTAATGCCTTTACCACAAAAGATATCTCCTCCTGGGCATGGCTCTGGAAATTACTCCTCACCGCTATCACACTCGGCATGGGTTTCAAAGGTGGTGAAGTCACCCCGCTTTTCTTTATCGGCGCAACCCTGGGTCATACGCTTGCTGTTTTAATGGGCGCACCGGTGGATTTGTTTGCAGGTCTCGGATTTATTGCCGTATTTGCAGGAGCCACCAATACTCCCATTGCGTGTACGCTGATGGGAGTCGAACTTTTTGGCACAACTCATGTGCTATATTTTGCTGTAGCGTGTTTCACCGCGTATTATTTCAGCGGGCATGCGGGTATTTACAGTGCGCAACGTATAGCCGTACCAAAGAACCATCATATTGACTAACCACACAACTGAATTTTAGCTTATGAAGGCTGTAGCCGTTCAGCAATTTAAGGGCGTTCCTGAAGTAATGGAACTGCCACGCCCGGAGGTAAAACCAGGAACTATCCTCGTACGTGTAGCCGCTGCTGGTATGAATCCTTTTGACTGGAAACTGATCGACGGCATTCTCGATGGGAAAATGCCGCATAAATTCCCGCTGGTCTTAGGGGTTGATGGCGCAGGGACTGTCGAAGCAGTAGGTGACGGCGTAACCCTGTTCAAACCCGGTGATCAGATCTATGGTCAGTTTATCCATTCTCCTGTCGGGGAAGGGTCTTACGCGGAATATGTCGCCGTACCGGAGAAGGCGGCCATTTCTCATGCGCCGAGTTCTATTTCCCTTGTGGAGGCGGCCGCTATGCCGACTGCGGGGATGACGGCACAGCAGATCATCGAGCGCTCCGGATTGAAACATGAGCAGATATTATTGCTGGTGGGTGCTACAGGCGGTGTAGGTTCGTTTATTGTACAACTGGCTGCCATGCAGGGGATCTATGTGATCGCTACCGTGAGTAGTGAGGACGATGAGGTGCGGATGAAGAAACTGGGAGCGAAAGAGACGATCAATTATAAGAAATTATCGATAGAGAAAGAGATAGGGAGCCGTTATCCGTCCGGGGTAGATGGGTTGATAGATCTGGTGAGTCCGGCGGCGGTGTTTAAAGGGCTGACGGAGTTAGTGGCGCTGAAAGGGGTGGCGCTGACGACGGCGTTTGTGGCGACGGCAGAGGTGTTGAAAGCGAGAGGGTTGAGTGGTGGGAATTTTGAGACGCAGGGGACGCCGGCGAGTTTGGATGCGTTGACGGATGCGGTGGATAATGGTGCGTTGGTGGTGCCGGTTGGGGAGGTGATTGGGATGAAGGATGTGCCGGGGGCGATATCGGAGAGTCGGAATCTTAAGGGGAAGGGGAAGACGGTGATAAAGATTGGTGAATAAGGGGAAATGGCTTCTTGGGCTGCGGTGGTAATTGTGTGGGTCTTACTGCGTTCAAAGCAGAGGGGACCACAGGCTGTGGTTCTTTGAAGTTTCTTGATATTTGGCTTTGGGGGATTAAGGTCGGTTTAAGGTAATTGGCTTCTTGGGCTGCGGTGGTAATTGTGTGGGTCTTACTGCGTTCAAAGCAGAGGGGACCACAGGCTGTAGTTCTTTGAAGTTCCTTGCTATGGGGCTTTTTTATGGAGAGTTGGGCGGTGGTTTGGTGGATTAAACCCCTGGTTGCAGGGGCTGAGCGTACTTCAAATAACTAAGGCCAGTGGTCTCCCTCTGCATTGAACGCGGTTGGCGACTGAGTGCCTGGCGAAGGTCCTGAAGTCGGAATTGTGTGGTTGTATTACTTTGCTTTTCTTTTCTCAGGTTGTGTTTTAAATAATTAGGGCCAGCAGGTCTCTCTTGTTCAATGTTGGGAGAGGTCTACTGGCCCTTTATCGTGTTTTGGTTTATGCGTTTTTTTATTGCCTCATATTATTCTTATCATCTTCATCTTCCTTATCATAAGGAATTATAGGCTTAATAGCTAATCTTATGACACTTATCATTGTCGATCATTTCTATCATGCCTGTTGCTTTATAAGAGGGTATTCCAGGCTTTGATAGCTACTCGTATGATGCCTGTGGTAGTCGACATTTCTATTACGCTCATTCCCTTATTAAAGGCTGTCACAAGCTTTACTGTTAATCGTATAGTACTTATCATAATTACCGCATCTCATCGTCCTTATAATCTATGCTACCTGTGTAACCTGCATCACACTATATCATATCATAAGCGCTCACTACTCCTCATAATCGCTGGCGATATTCAGCTTTTCTATGGCGCCTGCATCGAGGCCTAACTGGGTGGCTTTTAGCAGGTCTTCCAGTTGTTGGGTGCTGGTGGCGCTGACGATGGGAGCTGTGATGCCAGGGTGCTGGACGAGCCAGGCGATGGCGACACTGGTAGGTGTTGTTTTGAAGTCGGCGGATACTTCGTCGAGGGTTTCGAGGATGCTTTGTCCGCGTTCGTCTAGGTAGCCTACTGCTTTGTCACCACGGGCGCTTTTGGAAGCGTCTTCCTTTGTTCTGTATTTGCCGCTCAGGAAACCGCTGGCAAGGGAATAGTAGCTGATAACGCCAAGATTGTAGCCCTGGGTGACCGGCTGGTATTCACGCTCGAATTTCTGGCGGTCGTAGAGGTTATATTCAGGTTGTAAGGATTCATATCGGGGGAAGCCGTTCGTTTCACTGGATTCAAGTGATTGTAACAGCCTTTCGGGACTGAAGTTGGAAGCACCGATCACACGTACCTTGCCCGCTTTTACCAGTTTGTCATAGGTGGCGAGTGTTTCGTCGATAGGTGTTTTGAGATCGTCATAGTGCGACTGATACAGATCGATATAATCTGTCTGTAATCTGCGCAATGATTCCTCTACTGTTTTTTCTATGTAGGCAGGAGAGAGGTCCTTTACCTTTCCGCCGCCAACTTTGGTGGCAATGACCACCTGATCACGTTTGCCGCTTTTCTTTAACCATTTACCAATGATCGTTTCTGATTCACCTCCGCTGTTGCCCGGCGCCCAATGAGAGTAGGAGTCTGCTGTATCAATCAGGTTAAAGCCTCCTGCCACAAAAGCGTCAAGTAAAGCGAAAGAAGTAGCTTCATCTGCTGTCCAGCCGAAAACATTTCCGCCAAAAGCCAAAGGTGCCACCTGTAATGCCGATTTTCCCAATTGTCTTTTTTCCATTATGCTGCTTTGATTTGGTTTATAATGAGTGAAATAGGTACTGTTTGTACAGTATATATGGTGATTGCTCACCGTATTGTTGCTGTTGTTTTATTGTGCATTTTTTGTATAAACAATTTGTAAGCGCAACAAAAAACTTCATTTATTTTCTGCGTGTATGATGCATTTTATTTTATGTATTGTGTGATTTTTTTTTCTTCTGATGCAATGAAAAGTATCATCGCCTTTTTTTTATTTACACCATACATGATTTTTTATACTCTTATTACTGCTCTTTATGATGACAGTGCTGATCCTTTATCGATAGCGTGTTTCAGTATGTTTAAAGCGTTTTTCAGCATGAATGATCTTACTGATTTTTTCTTCATTCATACTTCAATGTACGAGTTTGTTTCAAAACGAATACCATAAATTTCCGTATATTGGCAGCTATTGTCGTCTATTTGTCGTCGAACACCCGCAGTCATTGTTACCTATTTTATCAGACTGCTTTCTTTCCGTATCTATTTTCAGGTGCGTTTTTTGTAAAGTGCTTTCCGTATATCGGGACAGGCATTGATATCAGCATAGATTTTTTGATTTAAAACTGTATTATGAGTAAAACCATTATTGTATCGAACAGGCTACCGGTAAAGATCACTGAAAAGGATGGAGACTACGTGTTGAATCCCAGTGAAGGTGGTCTGGCTACAGGCTTGGGTTCCATTTACAGGCAAGGCTATAACATCTGGATAGGATGGCCGGGCATAGATGTGAGTGAGGCTGCACAACCACAAATTACTGAACAATTAAGTGAGATGAATCTGATGCCTGTGTACCTGACACAGGAGGAGATCAACAACTATTATGAGGGATTTTCAAACGAGATACTGTGGCCTGTTTTCCACTATATGTCCGTTTATGCCCGCTACGAACAGGTATATTGGGATTTTTATTATCAGGTGAACAGTAAATTCAGAGACGCAATTTTAAGGGTCGCTGAACCAGGTGATGTGATCTGGATCCATGACTACCAGTTATTATTATTGCCAGGCATGATCCGCGCAGAAGTGCCGGATGTAGCCATCGGTTATTTTCAGCATATTCCTTTCCCGTCGTTTGAACTTTTCCGCCTCATACCATGGCGTGTAGAGTTGCTGGAAGGTATGCTTGGCGCAGATCTTTTAGGCTTCCATACCTTTGATGACAGCCATCATTTCCTGAACGCTGTTACCCGTTTACTACCAGTAAATGCATCGGCTAACGTCGTGACTGTGAATGATCGCGCAGTGATCGCTGAAACCTTTCCAATGGGTATCGACAATGAAAAGTTTGAACAACTTTCCTACGATCCCGAAGTATTACGACAACTGGAAAATCTCAAAGAAACATTCCATGATACACACCTGGTATTGTCAATCGACAGACTAGATTATAGCAAAGGCATCATCCAGCGTTTACAGGCATTCGAACTGTTCCTCCAGCTCTATCCGGAATACACAGAGAAGGTCGTACTGTATATGATCGTTGTTCCTTCCAGGGACACCGTTCCACAATACAAGGAATTAAAAGAGGCTATCGATATGCTCGCCGGTGGTATCAACGCGCGTTTCCGTACCATGAACTGGCATCCGGTGAATTATTTCTATCGCTCATTCCCGGTGGAAGTACTGTCTGCGTTGTATAACTTCGCTGACGTCGGACTCGTAACGCCGATGCGTGACGGAATGAACCTTGTGAGTAAAGAATATGTAGCCAGCCGGAAAGATAACGATGGTGTACTGATTTTAAGTGAGATGGCTGGTGCATCTAAAGAACTGATTGATGCATTGATCGTAAATCCTAATAATATCGGCGCTATCGCAAGAGCTTTACATGAGGCAATCAATATGCCACTGAAAGAACAGGAACGTCGTATGAAATCAATGCGGCAGGTGGTACAGAAATTCAATATTTCCCACTGGGTAAAACTGTTCATGACACGTCTGCAGGAAGTAAAACAACTGCAACAGTCTATGCTGGCCCGCCGTATGAGTATGGATATGCAATCACAGGTACGCAATCATTATAAGAAAGCGCCTGAACGTGTCATCTTCCTGGATTACGATGGTACACTGGTAGGCTTCCAGGCCAATATAGATCTGGCCTCTCCCGATCAGGAACTCTATCAGCTACTCAAAACACTCACACACGATAAAGCAAATCATGTGGTGATGATCAGCGGTCGTAAACACGAAACGCTGGAAGAATGGCTCGGACAACTACCATTAGACCTTATCGCAGAACATGGCGCATGGCACAAGAAATATGGTGAAGACTGGCAGAAGATCCCCGGTTTGAATGCTCACTGGAAACAGGATATCATGCCTATTCTCGATACCTATATGGACCGCACGCCGGGTTCATTCATCGAAGAAAAAAGTTATTCCCTCGTATGGCACTACCGCAAGGTGGAAACAGGTTTGGGTGAATTGCGTGCAAATGAACTGATGAATACCCTTCGCTATTTTACCAACGATATCGGATTACAGATACTGCCAGGTGATAAAGTGATCGAAATAAAGAATGTGGAGATCAATAAAGGGAAAGCTACACTGGCCTGGTTGCAGGACAGAAAGTTTGATTTCACACTGGCGATCGGTGATGATCATACTGATGAAGATATATTCAAAGCCCTATCCGGTGATGCTGTGACTATCAAGGTGGGAAGCCAGGTGTCCGCAGCAAGATATTATCTGAGAAACCATCACGAAGTAAGAGCATTTCTGAGAACGCTGGTGGCAGGATAAACCATTCCGCAGATTACTAATGCAACATAAAAAAGGGCTTCGCTGTATGCGAGCCCTTTTTACGTTTTACCGTTTTATTCAGCTAGTATAAAAGGAGGATGCCCGTATTCATCATGGGCACCCTCTTACTTCAACAAAAAATATCTTACTATTAAAGAAAGATCGGTACATCCAGTTTCATGGAGATCCTGTACGCTGCATTCATCAGGCCCACATGACTGTACGCCTGCGGGAAATTACCCCACTGGCTGCCACTCTCTTCCACCACATCTTCACTGAATAACTGCAGGTGATTGGAATATTGCAACAGGCTCTGAAATTCCCGTACAGCATCATCGATACGTCCTACACAAGCCAGCGCTTCCACATACCAGAAGGCGCATACCAGGAAGGTTGCTTTCGGTTTCCCAAAATCATCTGAGTGCAGATAACGATAGAACAATCCCTTTTCCGTTTTCAGTTCTTTCTCCAGTGCTGCCAGATGATCGCGTGCTTTTTCTGAAGCAGGGTCCAGGTAGTTCATCATGATCAGCTGTAAGGTACTTGCGTCCAGATGCTGACTGCCGGCTGCATTGGTATATACTTTCCTGACAGGATCATAACAGCTTTCGATATGCGCTGCTGCACGGTCTTTTAATGCAATGGCTTTTTCTACCAGTTGCTGGTTACCGATGGTACGCGCCATTTTCTCTGCTGCAGCACAACCGGCCCACTGGAACAGGTTGCTGTAACAGTGAATATTGGCGAAGTTGCGGAACTCCCAGATGCCCGCATCCTTTTCATCAATCGTGTGCTCGATCTTATTGAGCAGGTATTCCAGCCACCATGCGGAATCCTTTCTTTCTGAGAAGACGAAACGATGGTCCGTATACAAGGGCAGCATGGAGATCAGTACCTGTCCGTAGATATCGTTCTGTATATGTTCATACGCCTGATTACCGATACGTACAGGCTGATTGCCTTCATAACCATCCAGGTGAGGCAAGATCTGCTCTACGAGGTTCTTTTTGCCGGTAATGCCATATAAAGGCTGATAACGGTAGTCGCCCGAGAAGGAGATATCAGCAACATAACTGAAATACTTCTCCATTTCCTCAAAATGTCCGATATGGTTCAGTGCGGTGATCACATAATAAGTATCCCGTAACCAGCAATAGCGATAATCCCAGGTACGTCCGCTGCCCGGATATTCCGGCAAACTGGTCGTACTGGCGGCAATGATGGCGCCGGTATCTTCATACTGATGGATCTTCAGGGTGAGGGCAGAACGGATGACAGCCGGCTGGTAGAAATTGGCGATGTTGGAGTGTTTGATCCAGGTACGCCAGTAAAGGGTGGTTTCGCGGAGAAACCGCTCTGCTGTAGCATTCAATGGCGCCTCCAGCGGATGACCATAGGTCAGCAGCAGGTATTTTTCATCATTCAGGACAAAAAATTCCTCTTCGAAGAGATAACTGATGGGAATGTTGGTAGTGAGACGTAAGGTTTCCTCACATCCCAGGAATTCAATGTGGTTGCTACCCCGCTGGGCCTTCAGAAAACCACTGCCGTAATCACATACGGGTTTACATTTCACCTTCACACGTGGATTGCCCTCCAGCGGCTCTATCTTGCGTATCAGCATAAGCGGTTTGAAATACCGTTCATACTGATAAAAACGGGGTGCAAAGTCCGTAATACGGTATTTTCCACTCTCACTGGTGATTTCCGTACACAGTACATTGGTGTTCTCCAGATAATACTGCCTGGACGTATACTCACCGGAAGGGCGGATATAAAATTCTCCCCCCTTATTCTTATCCAGCATACCGCCAAAGATAAAGGAGCTGTCCATTCGTGGCCAGCAAAGCCAGTCTATGTTCGTGTTTAGATTGACATGTGCGAGGTACGCACAATTGCCAATAATGCCTGTCTGATACGTATGTCTTTCCATAAGTGATTCATTAAGACACAAAAGCCATTCCAATACGGCACATTTTGTGTTAATTAAGAACTAAAAACCTTCTTTTTTGATTTCACGTAAATTCCCTACATGCAGAAATGGCTTCGTATAACCCTGATTGTTTCCGGTAGCCTGATTGGCCTCCTCATATTGCTATGGCTCGGACTAGCATGGCATATCCGGCATAACAAAGACCAGATTCTGCGTCAGATCAGCGATCGGCTGAATGACAGACTACATGGAGGAGAACTGTTGATAAAAGACATGGAACCTTCGCTGGTGCGCAGTTTTCCGAATGTATCGGTCGCGCTGGAAGGGGTGAGTGTTAAGGATAGTCTGTGGAATATACATCATCATCCCTTAGTTGATGTTGCACGTATCTTCGTAAAAATAAACACTTTCTCGCTACTTAAAAAACAATTGGATATCAAACAGATATCTTTAGAGGACGGAAATATCTATTTATTCACTGACAGCACGGGTTACAGCAATGCCGGCATGCTGAAAAAGAATACGAAAGTAAAGGCAGAAGGTGGGAAAGGCATGGCCGCTGATATTACCCGTTTTCAGCTGAGTAATGTCAACCTCGTGATCGATAATCAACAGAAACATAAATTATTCAGTTTTGCCATACGGGACCTCAGAGGGAACCTCCGCAACAATGACTCCGGCTGGGTGTGTAATATGCGCACCGCCCTGCAGGTGGCCAGTCTGGCGTTCAATACAGAAAGGGGAAGTTTCCTCAAAGACAAATCCCTACAGACAGACCTGGAAATTACCTATAACAGCAACCGGAAACTCCTGGTGATCCCGCAACAGGTACTATATGTGGCCGATCAGAAGATCACCGCAGGCGCCTCTTTTTCTTTTGGTGATCAGCCCCGCCCATTTACCGTGCATATTATTGCCGACCAGATACCTTTTCGTCTTGCCACGTCCATGCTGACGCCAAAGATCACCACCAAACTGGATAGTATACTTGATCTGGAGAATCCGCTGGATGCGGATTGTGTGATAAAAGGGCAGATGCAAGCAGGTGATCAGCCAGGGGTAAATGTGACCTGGAAAACAGAGAATAATCATGTAACGACCAAAGGCATGGAATTGCAGGAATGCAGTTTTACAGGCCGTTTTTCGAATGAATGGCAACCAGGTGAACATACAGATGAGAATTCTGTGGTAAGCCTTTACGGGTTAAAAGCACGTACCTATGGCATTCCTGTAGCTGCCGATACGATCGATATCACCAACCTGCGGCACCCCACACTGGCGGGTTATTTCAGGGCAGACTTTCCGCTGACGGATCTGAATGATGCGCAGGGAGATGAAGGCGTGTTCAAATTTACCGGTGGAACGGCTAAAGCAGGATTGTATTATAAAGGAGGGATCACTGTCGGGGATACCATTATTCCCTATCTGAAGGGGAAGGTCCAGCTGAAAGACGGGGCAATGGAATACACCCCCAGGAATCTGCAATTCAGTGCCTGTAATGCCCTGATGAACTTTAATGGGACGGATCTGTCCATGGAGAATATTTCCATAAAGACACAGAAGAGTAGTCTGCAGATGGAAGGAAGCGTCCGGAATATCGCCATTTTATACTTTTCCGCACCGGAGAAACTGGAACTGGACTGGAAAGTGCGCAGTACCGGCATCGATCTGAATGAATTCAAGGCTTTTCTTGGTAAACGGCGGCAGGGCAAACGTACAAGTGTAGCGGCCAACAGACGTAAGATCAGCCGTATTGCCAGTCAGCTGGACGTGATGCTCAGTTCCTGTATCATCAATATCAGTGTGCAACTGGATAAACTGACTTATGGGAACTTTATGGCCCAGCAGGTAAAGGCAGATCTCTCCATGAAGGAGAGTAATGTCAATCTGCGACAGGTTTCACTGGCCCATGCGGGTGGCAGTATCAATATGAGCGGAGTGATGACACAGGACGGGATCAATAACCGTTTTAAGATCAATACAGGTATCCGGAATGTACACGTGGACCAGTTGTTCCATGCGTTCAATAATTTCGGTATGCAGTCGCTGAGTTCCAAAAATCTCAGGGGGATCTTCTCCGCAACCGCCGCCATCAGCGGTAATATCCTGGATAACGGGAAAATGTCACCACAGTCGATGTACGGTACCTTGTCCTTTGACCTGCGACAGGGTGCACTGGTACATTTTGAACCACTGGAGGATATCGGGAACCTGGTATTCCGTCGCCGTAATCTGGACAATATCACCTTTGATAACGTGAAAAATACCCTGACCCTTCAGGGGAATAAAATCATTGTACCACCCATGCAGATCAATTCCAGCGCCCTGTATATGGACATTTCAGGGGTGTATGCCATGACAAAGGGGACGGATATGTATATCACGGTGCCTTTGCGTAATCCGAAAAAGGACGAGGACCTGGACAAGGAAGAAAAAAAGCTGCGGAGGAAAAAAGGGATTGTCCTGCATTTGCATGCCATGGATGGGGAAGATGGAAAGGTAAAGATCAAATTAGGGGGCAAAAAGGACAAACCGGAGGAAGCAGAATTGTAACTTTTTGAATTGAACAGCCGTTTTATAGTAATTTAGCGCCTGACAATCAATTCATCTATGAAAAAACTGCTGGTTTCGGCATTGTTGCTTATTGCCGCCTGTAAGAAAGACGACACAACAGTCAACCAACCTGGCTATGATGGTAAATGGTACATCCATCAGGTTATTAATAAGGAATATACCATCGAGAATGGGGATACTGCTTTTACAAGATTCGATGTCGTAAATCGTCCTGGTACAGATTATATTGATTTTCAGATCAATGCACAGGGTAAAGGAGATGCGGTGATGCTTTGGGATAACAATTCCAGTACCCGGCCTTATGAAGCGGTGACACACGCCTTTTTCAAACTGGATACCACGCTTTGTGAGGTGACCCATCTCACGGACAGCAGTTTTCAGTTCAATAGTATACATTTTGATGGCGTCACGATCCCTGACAGGGTAAAGGTGACCCAGAACTTTTTCATCCTCGGGCGTTAGTCCGGGTGCTTTTCACCTTAAAAAGGCATGGTTTTTATACTTTAATGAGCGGACCATGTTTTCGTAATTAATGTCCAGAGACTATTTCAAGAGCATTATACGCACACTGCGTGTGTCATTTCAGGTATTACAAAATAACGACCCGTTACGACTGGCGGGAGCGACCGCTTTTTTTGCCAGTTTCGCGTTACCCCCGATTCTGTTGATCTTATTGCAGGTATTCGGACTGCTTTTCGACCGCCGGTCTATTGGCAAACAGCTTTTTGAGCGGCTGGGAGAACTGGTAGGAAAAGACAGTGCCCATCAGGTGGTGATCACCCTCAGAGGTTTCCGCGGACTGGCGCAAACCTGGCCTGTTGCCATTATATTATTCATCTTCCTCTTATTTGTAGCGACTACCCTGCTGAAAGTGATCAGAAGTTCTCTTAACCAGTTATGGATGATACGTATTCCCGTCAGGGAAAGCTTTCTGGAATCGCTGCTTGGCCGCCTGCGTTCACTGATCGTTATCGGTGCTGCCGGTATTTTGTTTCTGGCCAGTCTGATGGCTGAAAGTGCGCATGCCTTTCTGGGTAACTATGTCAATGAATTATTTCCCAGCGCTGCCTTTATATTCAGCGGGGTGTTTACACAGCTGGTGTCTCTGCTGATCGTTACCTGCTGGTTTGCGGTACTCTTCCGCTATCTGCCGGATGCCCGGCCGACATGGAAAGTAGCTTTCTCGGGAGCGCTGCTCACGGGAGTACTTTTTAGTATCGGTAAATTAGTATTACGCCGTCTGCTGTATGGGGGTAATATTGGAATCCTGTATGGGGCTTCAGCCTCCGCTGTGCTGTTGATGCTGTTTATCTTCTATAGTGCTATTATCTTCTATTACGGTGCTGCATTTACCAAAGTCTGGAGCGAGTTTAAACATCGTCCGATGCAGCCCCTGCGTCATGCTACGTTTTACGAACTGGCTGATGTGGAGGCCCGCTGATTATTCTCCACGTAAAACCATTTCTATCTGGTCTTTCACAGGATTACTGAAACCTTCAAGTTCGATTTTCGGATGCTGATCAAGATTGATACGGATCTTGCCTGTTTCATTCACAAGAGAGTCGGAGAGAGGTTCCAGTAATGCGTGCATTTGTCTTACGCCCAATTGTACCAGCTGATTCATAAAAGAGTCTTCCAGTTGAAGGAATTCACGGTTCTTGTAGGTATACGTTACCTGGATCATGGTGATGCTGTTTTTCAGAGGATATTAAAAAAAATAAAGTTTGATTAAATTAGAATATACGTATTCGGCGAACATTCACAGAAATTTATACTGCAATTTTCATGCACAATTTAACGGTATAAATATATTAATTTAAGTAATAACTTGTTGTATCTCACTTGTATAAAACTTTTCCACAATAGGTTTTCCACAAACTGGGCGCGCCTTTTTCCTGCCAATGATTTATCTTGCCGTTTCAAATTTACCAGATGCGTTTACGTTATTTCAGCTGCCCTGGAAGCAGGGTACTCACTTTTTTAGTCTGTATGGTCGCAGGTAGTGCCAGTGCACAGCCATGGAAACATGTCAAATGGTCCAGCGACGGAAAGACCTTTTACCAGACGGAAGACAATGGCGGTATTGCCGCGTATAGCGCCAAAGACGGCCAGTCTACCCGGAAGATCGCGCCGGCGCTCCTGACACCTAAAGGTCAACCGGCGATCGAAATAGAAGATTTCTCCTATACACCGGATGAGAAAAAGTGGCTGATCTATACAAAAGCGCAGAAAGTATGGCGCTATAAGACGCGTGGCGACTACTGGGTGCTGGATATTGCCAGCGGCAAACTGGTACAATTGGGTAAAGGATTACCCGCCTCATCCCTCATGTTCGCGAAATTTTCTCCCGATGGGCAGAAAGTCGCTTATGTCAGCGAACACAATCTCTATGTGGAAGAACTCGCTACCAATAAGATCAAGGCACTGACGAAAGATGGTTCCCGCCGTCTGATCAACGGTACTTTTGACTGGGCATATGAAGAGGAGTTTGACTGCCGGGATGGTTTCCGCTGGAGTCCGGACAGCCGTGCGATCGCTTACTGGCAGATCGATGCGCGTAAGATCAGGGATTTCCTGATGATCGACAATACCGATTCCCTGTATTCCTACACTGTGCCGGTTGAATATCCGAAAGCGGGTGAAAGTCCGTCTTCCTGCCGCGTAGGTGTGGTGGATATCACTACAGCTAAAACAACCTGGGTACAGGTACCGGGTGATGCGCAGCAACATTATATTACCCGTATGGAATGGAATCCTGCCCGTACCGGTCTGATACTGCAACAACTCAACAGAAAACAGAACCAGAGCATCCTCTACACTGCGAATGCGACGACCGGTAAAACCACAGAACTCTATAAAGAAAGTGATTCTGCCTGGATCGATATCCGTTCCCGCTGGAATGATGAACTGACAGGATGGGACTGGACCAAAGGTGGTAAATCCTTCATTTGGGTGAGTGAGAAAGATGGCTGGAGACACCTCTACAGCATCGATATGAATGGTAAAGAAACCCTGATCACTCCGGGCCAATATGATATCATCAACCTGCTGCGTATCGACGAGGCACATAATCAGGCTTATGTACTGGCGTCTCCTGAAAATGCGACCCAGCAGTATCTGTACAAAGTATCCCTGGATGGCAAAGGTCAGCCGGAAAGAGTCTCTCCGCTGGCAGAATCAGGTACGCATGAATATGAGATCTCTCCGACTGCGGACTATGCCCTGCACAGTTTCTCCAATCACTACTATCAGCCGCATTCAGAACTGGTATATCTGCCGGAGCATAAAGATGCGACCAACAGCCGTATCATCCGTGACTTACAGACATCCCGTTTTGCGATCCGTCAGGAGTTCTTCCAGGTGACCACTGCTGATGGTGTGACGATGGATGGCTGGATGGCTCGTCCGGCTAATTTCGATTCTACGAAGAAGTATCCCGTAGTATTCTATGTATATGGTGAACCGGCAGCTGCTACTGCAAAAGATGAATATGGCGCAGGACGCAACTTCATCTATAATGGCGATATGGCGGCAGATGGTTATATCTATATTTCTATGGATAACCGTGGCACGCCTTTACCGAAAGGCCGTACCTGGCGTAAGGCAATCTACCGTAAGGTCGGTCAGGTAAATATGCAGGATCAGGCAATGGCAGCAACGGAGCTCTTCAAACGTCATGCTTATCTGGATACCTCCCGCGTAGCGGTATGGGGCTGGAGTGGTGGCGGTGGCATGACGCTCAACCTGCTGTTCCGTTATCCGCAGATCTACAAAACAGGTATCGCTATTGCAGCGGTAGGAAGTCTGTTCACGTATGATAATATTTACCAGGAGCGTTATATGGGATTACCACAGGAAAACCGTGAAGATTATGTCAATGGTTCTCCGGTAACTTACACCAAAGGACTGGTGGGTAATCTGCTGTATGTACACGGTACAGGTGATGACAACGTACATTTCCAGAATGCGGAGTTGCTGCAGAATGAACTGATCCGTAACGGCAAGCAGTTCCAGTTTATGTCTTACCCTAACCGTACGCACAGTATCAGCGAAGGGGCAGGTACTTTCCAGCACCTTTCTGCATTATATACTAATTACCTGAAAGAGCATTGTCCTCCGGGAGCGAGATAATAACGAATTATGAACAGAGCAAATATAATAGGATTAGTTTCAGTGATCGTAGTCATAGTCAGCGCATTTTTACCATGGCTGACTATTGAAAGTAAACACCTGGCTTTCACAGGTCTGAATACTGTTGGTTCCAGTTTTGGTGAACCAGGTAAATTGAATATAGCCGTGGCCGTGATGGCAGGTGTGTTGTTTGCGTTACGCGGTAAATGGTTTGCACGTATCAATCTTTTCATCACGGCATTTCTGGTGGCCTGGACGTTCAGGAACTTTATATTGTTCTCCAGATGTGAGATGGGTGTTTGTCCGGAGAGAGAGATAGGATTGTACCTTTCGATACTGGCAGCGATTGTAGCGTTTGTGAGTGTGATATTCAGTAATGGAAAAAAGTAATCACAAGTCTTATAAATGAAAAAGGCGTCGACCGTTGGTTGACGCCTTTTTCGTTTTATAGACTTATGCTTTATTTATCTGAATATCGTCAGCATGATATATGCTCCCAGCCAGACAGCTCCGGTATATGCCAGATTGCGCAATATGATTGGGATGGGTGGCTGACTGGTCATACGTGACTTAAGAAAGCTGAAAACCGTCATAGTCAGGAAGGTAATCATCACACTTGCAGATGCTGCCATGGCAAAGTTCTCGTTCCGCAGATAGGAGATGAAGGGTAGCATTCCACCTATGAGGAAGAAGAGGCCTGTTAAGAGTCCGCTGCGAAGCGCTGTCGCGAAACTGAAATGACGTTCCTCCACATGTTCATCCCGCAGGGTCTGTTCCCACTGTTGGGCATCTTTCTGCATTTCGTCTGCGATGTTCCGGATAATCGGCTCACTGATATTAAGCTTTTCCAGTTTTTCCCTTTCTTCCGGAGAAAGCGTGCTTTCGTCATGTTGCGTATCGCCCCGACTGGCCTGGAAGGCGGTAATTGTCACAAGGAGGCTGCCCGCCAACCATATGCAGGTATTGATGGTATAGAATAGTTGTACTGTTATTGGCAATCCCTGTGAGAGGAAGGTGGTAAACAACAGTAATAACAATCCTTCAGGAAATCCGATCAGGAAATCTGTTTTCCAACCGCTGCTACGGATGGCTTTCTGCTCTTTGGACATGCGCGGCTATAATATTTCAAGACTTTTAGCAATAATGGCGACAGCTTCTTTCACCTGTGCTGCTGTGATCAGCAGTGGCGGTGCGAAACGGATCTTATCGCCATGGGTCGGTTTGGCCAGTAAGCCATTTTCCTTTAGTGCCAGGCAAAGGTCCCAGGCGGCTTCCGGATGGTCGTGATTGATAACGATGGCATTCAGCAGGCCTTTTCCGCGGATGGTACTGATATGAGGAGAGTTGAGTGCAGCCAGTTCATTTCTGAGCAGTTCACCCATTGCGGCTGCGTTTTCCGTCATCTTTTCTTCTTTCAATACGGTCAGTGCTGCGATGGCTACTTTGCAGGCCAGCGGGTTACCGCCATAGGTGCTGCCATGTTCACCAGGTTTAATCGTGAGCATGATCTCATCGTCCGCGAGTACGGCGGCTACCGGCAATATGCCTCCCGAAAGGGCCTTACCGAGTATCAGGATGTCAGGACGTACGTTTTCGTGGTCGCAGCAAAGCATTTTACCGGTACGGGCCAGTCCCGTCTGGATTTCGTCTGCGATAAATAATACGTTGGCATCTTCACAGTACTGACGGGCTTTGGAGAGGTATCCGTCATCCGGTACCATCACACCCGCTTCTCCCTGTATCGGTTCTACGAGGAAGCCGGCGACATTTGTATCCTGAAGGGCTCTTTCCAGGGCCGCCAGGTTATTATATGGAATCACTTCGTATCCCGGCATAAACGGACCGAAGTTCGTCCGGGAAGAAGGATCTGTACTAAAGGAAATAACATTCAGGGTACGGCCATGGAAGTTATTGGCGCATACGATGATCTTTGCCTGATTTTCGGGAATACCTTTCACCACGTAACCCCAGCGACGGGCCAGTTTAAGGGCTGTTTCCACGGCTTCCACGCCGGTGTTCATCGGCAGTACCTTATCGTAGCCGAAGAAGCGGGTGATAAAGGCTGCGTATTCACCGAGCAGGTCATTGTGAAAAGCACGGGAGGTAAGGGTCAGTCGCTGTGCCTGTTCGGTCAGGGCACGAATGATCGTCGGGTGACAATGCCCCTGATTCACCGCGGAATAACCTGACAGGAAGTCGAAATAACGTTTACCGTCAACGTCCCAGAGAAAAACACCTTCTCCACGATCCAGTACTACGGGCAATGGATGGTAGTTGTGAGCCCCGTATTGTTCTTCGAGGTCCAGAAAATGCTGGGTCTTTTCACTGATATTAAATGTGTGTAACATACTCCCCAAAGGTAAGCAAATGGCTGAGCAATTGAAGGGGACAGCGATTAAGAATTATCCTTTCAGTTTATTCACCAAAGCAATATATTCCTGCTGGGCAGTTTCTTTCGCTTTTCCCTTTAGTTTCTCCCAGGCTTCATACTTGGCTTTGGCCACAAAATCAAATGGGTTAGCGGGCGGTTCACTGTTGATATCACCTTCAGTTCCTTGTTTATACAGTGAGTAGAGTTGCAGAAGGGTCTCATTATCAGGCTTTTGGGTCAGGGTTTTGCTGGCTGTAGCGGCCGTTTCAAACTGTTGTTGCAGATCCATAAGAAAGATTTTTCTTAAATGTAGATAAAATAGTACCAAATCTGACGGCCGGCACTATCCGGGTATAGCAAATTTTAAATAACTTTGCGGCTTGACGCGGGGCGTTAAACGCCTGGTTTTAAAAGCATATATGAAGAATATCAGGAATTTTTGCATCATTGCACACATCGACCACGGTAAAAGTACATTGGCTGACAGGCTGTTAGAGCATACAAAGACGATCTCAGACAGAGAAATGCAGGCTCAGGTATTGGATGACATGGATCTGGAAAGAGAGAAAGGTATCACTATTAAAAGCCATGCGATCCAGATGAACTATGTTCAGGACGGAACGTCATATGTATTTAACCTGATCGATACTCCCGGTCACGTGGACTTCTCTTATGAAGTATCCCGTGCACTGGCTGCCTGCGAAGGTGCACTGCTGTTGGTTGATGCTGCTCAGGGTATCCAGGCACAAACTATTTCCAACCTCTATCTGGCGCTGGAAAATGACCTGGAGATCATCCCCGTGATCAACAAGATCGATATGGACGGTGCTATGATCCCGGAGGTAAAAGACCAGATCATAGAACTCATCGGTTGTAAAGAGGATGAGATCCTGCTGGCTTCCGGTAAGACGGGTATTGGTATCGAAGAGATCCTGGATGCAATCGTGAAACGTGTTCCAGCTCCAAAAGGAGATCCGGAAGCACCATTACAGGCCCTGATCTTTGATAGCGTATTCAACTCCTTCCGCGGTATCATCGCTTACTACAGAATATTTAACGGTACCCTCAAAAAAGGTGATAAAGTTAAATTCTTCAATACGGATGAAGAATACTTTGCTGATGAAGTAGGTATTCTGAAACTTGGTCTGCAACCAACACAGACCGTTAAGACCGGCGATGTAGGTTACATCATCACCGGTATCAAAAATGCGAAAGAGGTAAAAGTGGGTGATACCATCACTACCAGCGCGAATCCTAGTCTGGAGTCAATCAACGGCTTCGAAGAGGTGAAACCAATGGTATTCGCAGGTATCTTCCCGGTAAATACAGAAGACTTCGAAGAGCTGCGTGACTGTATGGAGAAACTGCAGCTGAACGATGCCTCCCTGACTTTTGAACTTGAAACATCTCAGGCGCTTGGCTTCGGTTTCCGATGCGGATTCCTCGGTATGCTGCACATGGAGATCATCCAGGAACGTCTGGAAAGAGAGTTCAACCAGACAGTGATCACCACCGTTCCGAACGTAAGCTTCATCGCTCACACCACCAGAAAGGAAACCATCATCGTGAACAACCCTTCTGAAATGCCGGACCCAAGCACACTGGAACGCATTGAAGAACCGTTCATCAGAGCACAGATCATTACCAAACCGGATTATATCGGTAACATTATGACGCTGTGTCTCGGTAAGAGAGGTCTCCTGATGAATCAAAGCTATCTGACCCCAACCAGGGTTGAACTGATATTTGAAATGCCACTCACAGAGATCGTATTCGATTTCTATGATAAGCTGAAAAGCCAGACACGTGGTTACGCATCCTTTGACTATGCACCGATCGGTTACCGTGACAGTGACATCGCGAAGATGGATATCCTGCTGAACGGCGACAAGGTGGATGCGCTGAGCGCCCTGATCCACCGTGGTCGCGCACAGGACTTCGGTCGTAAACTCTGTGAAAAGCTGAAGGAACTGTTGCCTCGTCAGCAATTTATGATTGCGATCCAGGCAGCGATCGGCGCCAAAATTCTGGCCCGTGAAACGATCAGCGCTATGCGTAAGGATGTTACTGCCAAATGTTATGGTGGTGATATCTCCCGTAAGCGTAAACTGTTGGAAAAACAGAAAGAAGGTAAGAAGCGTATGAGACAGATTGGTAATGTGGAAGTACCGCAGGAGGCATTCCTCGCTGTACTCAAATTAGATTAATACGCCAATACATCAAATTTTGGGAAATTAAAGCGGCTGGAGTGATCCAGTCGCTTTTTTATTTATTTATAGCCCTGCGCTGTTACATGGTCCTTAATTAGTTATGTGGGTTTATTTGCTTAATGGCAGGGGGGATGCTTCGGATTCAGTATGGGATTACGGGCTGTAGTTCTTCGAAGTTCATTGTTATTTGGCTTATTTTGGAGAGTTGGGCTTTGGTAAGGTGGAGTGAACCCCTGGTTGCATGGGCTCAGCATACTTCTCAGAACTAAGCCCGTAATCTCCATCTGAACCCTGCGCTGCTATGTGGCCCTTAACTAATTTTAGATAAGCTATGACCATGGCCTTTATAATATTTGTTTCTTCGATGTATACCGTCATTACGCCGTTATTATGCCGGTATTGCTTCGCTTCCAGGCGTACGGGTAGCGGCGTAATAGCGGTATACCTTCGGTGTAGAGCGAAGAAAGAAGCCTTATCTGATTAATAATCAGTGAGTTTGGTCTGTTTTGAGCGAAGAAATGTTGTAATGTTCTTGTATTCAATAACTTATGGGTGGGTAAAAACAAAAAAAGCCGGCAGAAATTGTATCCTGCCGGCTTTTTAATATGATTTGTGATTTGCTCGATTCGATTAAGCTAACTGGCTTTTTGGAACAATTACTGACGATTTCAGGATGCTCCATACGCCGAACAGTACTGCTGTAAAGAATACGTTGCCCATCAGGCCATTCAGTGCGAAACTGCTGAACATATCGCCTTCTTTGTAGAAAGGAATACCGGCAGCGTAGCAAGCCAGCAGGCCAGCACCTGTTTTAGGATACATGTCTGTGGTGAGGAATGTGCCCAGGTTCGTGATCAGGAAGAACAGGACGCCGGTACCGATAGAAGACAGCAGGAGTGTCAGGGTGTTCACTTTTCTGATACGGGTACCAACGAAGGCGATCAGCATAAATGCGCCATACACGAAGAACAACTGTCCCAGGTAGTCACGGTTCAGCGCCTGAATGCTGGTGAACAGCTGCAGGAAAACGTCTGAAAGGAATAAAGACAATAGCGGAATGATATACGCCAGGCGTTTATCTTTCAGAACGATACCGCCGAAGAGGGCTGCTGCACCAATGGCGTTGAAATTCCACAAACCAGCCTGGTTTGTCAGAATGCGGCAAAGGGCAGACAGGAATATCAGCAGGCTGATGATCAGTATTTCCTGGATAGAATCCTTTTTCATAATGGGTCAATTATTTATATCAAAGATAATTGATTTTAAATAGATTGAACAGGTACGCTTGCTTTAAAGATCACAGCGCCTGCATTGCTCTGGATATCATAGGTCGCATCGAAGTACGTTACCACTGATTCTCCCTTCTTCAGGTGGATCGCTTCACCGCCCTGTTCTGTAATGATCGCAGCGCCTTCCATTACCAGCATGATCTCAGTCGCCTCGCTCGTATGCTCATAACGCTGACCGTTCTGTAAAACGATACGGCTTACTACGAAATCAGGCGCCGGAGAATGGTAGATCATTTCCAGTCCGCCGCTGATGCTTTCGCCTGTCAGGATCTTCGGATGCACCGGCTCAAAACGTGTATGTTTCAGCAACTCCGGTACATCAATATGTTTAGGCGTCAGTCCGCCACGCAGCACATTATCAGAATTTGCCATCAGTTCCACGTTCTGTCCTTCCAGATAAGCGTGCGGAATACCTGCGTCCTGGAATACTGCTTCACCCGGATGTACTTCCATGATGTTGAAGAAATAGATAGAGAAGATACCTCTGTCCAGATTCTCCAGTCCCTGTGGATCATTCGCGATCGCTCTGCCTGCCCAGAATGCCGGATCAGATTTCGCCAGACGGTTGTTCTGATATGCTTCTGATACGGCTTCTGCCAACGGACGCAACATCGTGTTCACTTCCGCCTGTGGCATTTCCATTACCGCTTTATATAAACCATAGTAACCCTCTTTCTCAAAGATCGGCGCCAGTGGTGCAAATGCATTTACAGTCTCTAATACCTTTCTCAGCTTGTCTTCCGGCAGGAATCCATGTAACAGCCAGAATTCACTGAGTGCCACCATGATCTCCGGTTTGTGGTTGGCATCTTTGTAATTACGATGAGGTGCATTCAGCGGAATGCCTGCTTCGTTTTCACGGGCAAAGCCTTTCTCTGCTTCTACTTTTGTAGGATGTACCTGGATAGAGAGCATATCTTTTACGTCCAGGATCTTCAGCAGATAAGGTAATTCGCCGAAACGCTTCCATACTTTAGGTCCGAGTACATGTTCCGGATTGGCCTTTACCAGCTGATCCAGCGGGGATGATTGTCCGTTGGCAGCAATGACTGATGGTGCGCTCTGGTGTGCGCCCATCCAGTATTCAGCGCTTGGTTTGCCGTTTTCCGGAATGCCTAATAATGCAGGGATGTAGTGATATCCACCCCATGCATAGTTCTGTACCTTACCGTCCAGTCTGAATAATTTCTTCTCGCTCATGCGTAATATTATTTATTTTCCTGTGATTGTTAACCTGTTGTTTTTCCTGATGGAAGAGCAAAAATAGTCAAAACAATGGCATCCCATATAGCTCTGGGCAAAAAAGGGGAGTTGATTGCATGCGGGCATCTCCGGCTGCATCATTACGAGATCATAGCGGTTAACTGGCGGCATCGGCGGAAGGAGATAGATATTATCGCTTCGCGGGATGGTTGTCTGGTGTTTTTTGAGGTGAAGACGCTGGCGAGTGATCTTTATGGCTGGCCGGAGAAGCATGTTACGGCGGCGAAGCGGCGGAATATACAGGCAGTGGCATCTGCGTATATGGATCGGATGAAGCAGCTGCCGAAGGTCATACGGTTTGATGTGATTGCGATTACTTTCCAGCCGGATGGTACTTATGAGCTGGTGCATTTTGAGGATGCGTTTTAGCTTTCATCTCGGGTGAGTGTTTTATTGCTGACTGGTTGTGAATGTAGCCGGGCGGGAATCGTATGCCCTTATACTTTGTGTAGTTAGTGTTTTCAGGCTGTTGGTTGTCAGAGGCAGGGGGGAATGCTCCGGATTCAGTATGGGATTACGGGCTGTCGTTCTTAGAAGTTCCTTGCTATTTGGCTTTATTTTGGAGAGTTGGGCGTTGGTTTGGTGGATTAAACCCCTGGTGCATGGGCCGGGCATACTTCTAAGAACTAAGGCCCGTAATCTCCATCTGAACCCTGCGCCTCAACGCCGCTGCTGATTAAGTTTAGGGGTGGTGGGTAATGCAGTTGTACAGTCGTATAGTTATGCAGTTGTGGCGTCATGCTGCTTTGCATTCTTCATTGTATATCGATATATCGTGGTTGTGATTGTATCAATGCGATTGCATCAAATAAAAAGACGAATTACATTGGCTTGCGCGTTTTGTAATTCGTCCTTTGTTTATTGACTTTAGAGAAAGGATCAGGTGGTTGCGTAATTCCTAATTCCTAATCCTCAATCTCAATCTTATTCCTTATCCCCAGATACCGGTGTAGTTATGAGGAGTGATCGCTTTCAGTTCTTTTTTCAGGGTGGCGCTGATCTTCAGTCCGTCGATGAACTTGTGCATGGTTTTCTGGTTGATGTTCTGACCGCCACGGGTGAGTTCCTTCAGGGCCTCATAAGGTTGAGGGAAGTTCTCACGACGGAGTACGGTCTGGATCGCTTCAGCCACTACAGCCCAGTTGTTTTCCAGATCGTCCTGGAGTTTGGCTTCGTTCAGGATCAGTTTACCAAGACCTTTCTGAACGGATTTCAGGCCCAGGACAGTGTGACCGAATGGAATGCCTACGTTACGGAGAACGGTGGAGTCGGTCAGGTCACGCTGGAGACGGGAGATCGGCAGTTTGGCGCTCAGGTGTTCGAAGACGGCGTTTGCCAGTCCGAAGTTACCTTCTGCATTTTCGAAGTCGATCGGGTTTACTTTATGCGGCATCGCGGAAGAACCTACTTCGCCAGCCTTGATCTTCTGTTTGAAGTAATCCATGGATATGTATGTCCAGATGTCACGGCAGAAGTCGATCAGGATCGTGTTGATACGTTTCAGGGTATCAAACTGAGCGGCGATGTTGTCATAATGTTCGATCTGGGTGGTATATTTCATACGCTGCAGACTGAGGGTATTGTTGACGAATTTGTCGGCGAATTTCTCCCAGTTGGTTTTAGGGAATGCCACGTAGTGTGCGTTGAAGTTACCGGTAGCGCCACCGAATTTAGCTGCGAAAGGAATATCTCCCAGCAGTTTCACCTGACCTTCCAGTCTTTCTACAAACACCAGGATCTCTTTACCCAGGATGGTCGGAGAAGCCGGTTGACCGTGTGTACGGGCCAGCATTGGTATCTTCATCCAGCTCTTAGCCATCTTTTTCAGGTCCAGGATCAGATTAGCGATCGCCGGCATGAAAACATGTTCTACAGCTTCTTTCCAGAACAGCGGCGTAGCAGTATTGTTGACGTCCTGGGAAGTCAGACCGAAGTGTACCCACTCCAGTTTATCTTCCAGGCCGAGCGCTTTCAGCTCATTCTTAACAAAATACTCAACAGCTTTTACATCGTGATTGGTTACTTTCTCTGTCTCCTTGATCAGCTGTGCATGCTCAATGGTGAACTCCTGGTAAATCTTACGCAGGGCAGGCACCTGAGATTTGGAGAGCGTAAATACCTTCTGCTCTGACAGGGCGATAAAGTATTCTATCTCTACCAGTACACGGTAACGGATCAGTGCAAACTCGGAAAAATAAGGTGCCAGTTCTTCCAGTTGTCTCCGGTATCTACCATCCAGCGGAGAAATGGCGGTTAAAGCTTGTAATTGCATAATGTTATTTGATTAGTGAGCGTTTATCACTTTTTGCCTAATTTAGCCGGCAAAATTACAGAAATTGGAACGGAAAGTAAAAGTAGCGGCAGTAAGTTATTTGAATACCAGGCCATTATTGTACGGATTCAGGGATCATCCCGTGATGAATATGCTGGAACTGAGTGTTGATTATCCTGCTAAGATTGCACAGCAACTGATTGATGGAGAGGTAGATGTGGCGCTCGTGCCAGTAGCGACCATCCCAAAACTGAAAGAATATCATATCATTTCTGATTTTTGCATCGGTGCGGAAGGTGCAGTAGCTTCCGTTTGCCTTTTCAGTGAAGTTCCCCTTAATGAGATCAAACGGATCTACCTGGATTATCAGAGCCGTACCTCAGTTGCCTTACTGAAAGTGCTGGTACGTGAACATTGGAAACTGGACGTTGAACTGATCGATACCACCGGCGATTACCAGGATAAGATCAAAGGTACCGACGCCGGACTGGTAATCGGCGACCGTGCACTCGAACAGCGACATGTATCTCCTTATATATATGACCTCGCTGAGCATTGGATGAGATTTACCAGTCTGCCATTTGTATTTGCAGCCTGGATCAGCAACAAGCCTTTACCTGCAGAGTTCATTCAGCAGTTTAACAATGCCAACAGTCTCGGTATCCATAATATTCCAGCTGTCGTAGCAGAGAATCCTTATCCGCTGTATGACCTTACAACGTATTATACACAGAATATCAGTTATCCGCTGACACCGTCCAAACGCCAGGGCTTACAGCGCTTTCTGAGTTATCTGATCAACAAATAAGCAGTAAAGTATTACAATACAGCTGAGAGCAGAAAAGGTTGGCAGAACATTGCCGCTGCTTTCATGTTATAATAATGAACAACATTCATACAAAGGTACTTCTCTCAGAGAGGTACTTTTTTTATTTAAAGAGATAAACTGTACGCTGAAAACTACTTATGCCAGAATTTTAAATTCTTAACTCTTAAGTCTTATTTTCTTAAATTACTATCCCATCTGTTCACACAAACGCCTGTAACATGAAAATTGGCATCCTGGGTAGTGGTCCTGTCGGACTTACGTTAACGGAAGGATTGATCATGGCCGGTCATGACGTCATACTCGGCACCCGCAATCCGTCCAAGGAATCGCTTCAGCAATGGATCAAAAAGAAAGGAGGTGAGCATGTGACCGCCCTGCCATTCCGCGAAGCGGCCGCCCAGGGAGAACTACTGGTGATCTGTACCAACTGGTCAGGTACCCAGAAAGCGATCGAGTCAGCAGGGTTGTGGAATTTCAAGAATAAAGTTGTTGTAGACGTAACCAATCCCCTGGATGGAAAAGGGCCCGATCAGCAGGGAAGACTGAGCTTCTCCATTGGACATACCAATTCTGCGGGGGAACAATTACAAGCCTGGTTACCGCCAGATGCACACGTAGTGAAAGCCCTCAGCTGTATCGGACATGAATCCATGTTCCGGCATCAAACGGAGCAGGAAACACCGACCATGTTCATCTGTGGTAATAAAAGAGCGGCCAAAGCAGCCGTTACTACACTCCTGAATGAAATGGGCTGGAAGGATGTGGTAGATATGGGAACGATCGAAATGAGTCGGAATATCGAGCCGCTGAGTATATTGTGGTATGCCTATGGTTTCCGCACAGGCACCTGGAGCCATGCTTTCAGGTTGGTGAAGTGAGATAGTGCTGTTGAGTGAGGTGTTGGATATGAGGACTCTTGAGATGAGCCGCAATATAGAGCCGCTGACTTAGTATGTCGTGTCAGACATTGGCAATAGTTATTGAATTGCTGTGTAAATTCCTAAGGTCAGGGTGTCTATTTTAAGACTTTCGCCGTAACGGGACTGCTGATAGGATCATTTCTCTTGAGTGGTTTAGTTTTAGGGCTGGGTCTTACGCTTCGGTTTCAGATGGGACCTCTGGCTGACGGTCTTTGAAGTTTACATGGATTGGGCCTGGGGAGATTGTATTGGGCTTTGGGAATATCGATTTAACTCCTGCGTACTTCAAAGACCTAAGGCCAGGGTCTCCATCTGAAATCCTTCGCTGTGACGGCCCTGCTGACTAGTTAATCAACCTCCTGATGTTACTGAGTATATTACTATATGCTTATGGTTTCCGGGGAATGTGGGGGATGCTTTCAGACTGGTGAAGTGAGATTAATAATTAGGCTTCCGGAAGTTACATCTTATAGGAGATAGCGGTCTGTGTAGGCTGCGGATATTATAACTATAAATCACAAGGGTGTCCGTCATATGACGGACACCCTTGTGATTTATAGTTAGTTGGCGTGATGCCTAGATCTCCTTCACGTTGATATAGAAGTTTGGATCAACTTTAAACTTCTTACGATCTGACAGGGTCATTGTCATTGACTGCCAGTTTCTTCCCGGATAGATAAATGTATAGCCGTTATCGGTCAGGGTCACCTTTACCGGCATGTTGAAGTTCTCTACATCAGTTACCCAGCGGAATTTCAGCTGAGAACCTTCAAAATGATACTCCAGCGTCGGCACGGAAGTGTGCGTCAGGTACTGTTCAAAGACCTTGTTGAAGTTCATATTCGTTTTCTGGTTGAAGAATTCCTCCACCTGACGGGTAGTGACTGTCTGATGGTAGAAGGTCTTGTTCAGTCCACGCAGGATCTCACGGAACATGTCATCGTTGTTCACGATCTGACGGATGGTGTGGATCATGTTCGCTCCCTTGTAATACATATCGCCGCTGCCCTCATTGTTCACATCATAGGCACCGATGATAGGAACGTCATTTCTGATGTTCTTCCGGATACCGGTGATATAGTCAAAAGCGGCTTCTTTACCGAACTGGCATTGCATGAAGAGCGTCTCGGAATAATTGGTAAAGCTCTCATGCACCCACATATCGGCGATGTCTTTAGTGGTGATATTGTTACCAAACCACTCGTGACCGCTTTCATGTATGATGATGAAATCCCATTTCAGGCCCCATCCGCTGCCGGAAAGGTCGGTACCCTTATAACCCATCTGGAACTTATTGCCATAAGCAACAGCGCTCTGGTGTTCCATACCGAGGTGCGGAGACTCTACCAGCTTATAGCTGTCTTTATAAAAAGGATATTTACCAAACCAGAATTCGAAGCATTTCAGCATGTCTTTAACGACTGCGAAATGTGTTTTGGCGGTATCAACGTTATAATCCATTACCCAATAGCCCAGTTCCAGTTTACCACCTTCACCGGAGTAGGTGTCTTTGAATTCGGTATAGTGACCGATGTTCATTGCCACATCATAGTTATTGATCGGGTTGGAAACGTACCAGGTCCATACCATGTTACCGTCGCGGTCCAGTGCTTTCTTTTTCAGACGGCCGTTAGATACATCTACCAGATCGGGTGGTGTGGTTACGCTGATGGTCATATTATCAGGTTCATCGCTCTGGTGATCTTTGTTAGGCCACCATACGCTTGCGCCAAGTCCCTGACAGGCTGTAGCCACCCAGGGTCTGTTCTGCTTGTCTTTGGTCCAGACCAGTCCACCGTCCCAGGGTGCATTTTTTGCTACACGTGGTTTACCGTGGTAAGCAATGTAGATCTTATTTGTCCTACCCTTGACCTGCTTCTTTGCCACCAGGTCGACCAGGATGACATTCCCTTCTCGTTTGAAAGGGACAGCCTGTTTGTCCTGCAAAATACTATCTACCTGGAGTGGTTCCTGGAGGTCGATCTGCATGATACTATCTACCTTCAGCACTTTGTAGGTAATGGTGTTGGACCCGGAAATGGTACTGTCGCTGAGGGAAGGTTTTACCCGCAGATCGTAGGATTTCACATCCCACCACGCACGTTCACGGGTAATGGATCCCCGTAGGGTATCTGCCCGGGTAAATGTCGTTTGATGTTGGGCACCGGCAGACAAAGCCGTAAGCAAAACCAATAAAAGCATAGGAATGCCGCGCATAGAAATTCTTATTTTATGCCGGAAAGGTATTAATTTTCGTTTAATAATGCCTAACGCTGAACGTTTAATGCTTAACGCTTTATACCGATATCCATGAGCGGCAAGCCAGGGACGTTCAGTGGCCGTAAGACCCTTCGCATGTACAAGAGACTATTCTGCATACCGTTTATCGTATTAGTGGCTGCCTGCGGACGTCCCGCTTCTTCCGGCAAACAGGTGTTCCGGTACAATGTACCGGAAGGGATTTCCTCCCTGGATCCTGCATTTGCCAAGAACCAGGCGATCATCTGGCCAGTCAGACAGCTCTATAACACTCTGGTAGAACCGGATGAGCAACTGAACATCCGTCCCTCGCTGGCAAAAGGCTGGGATGTCTCTGCAGATCATAAGACTTTCGTCTTTCATTTACGGACGGACGTCCATTTCCATGATAATGAGATCTTTCCGGAAGGGAAGGGCCGTCTGATGACAGCGGCGGATGTGGTGTACAGTCTGCAGCGTATCATGGACCAGGCTACCGCGTCCCCAGGCGCCTGGATCTTTAATGGTAAGGTTGACCCGGTCAAGGGTTTTCAGGCAATGAATGATTCGACCTTTCAACTGAACTTATTACAACCGTTCCATCCGATACTGGGCATTCTGAGTATGCAATATTGCTCTATCATCCCACATGAGGCAGTCGAAAAATATGGGAAGGACTTCCGTAAGCATCCCTGCGGAACGGGTCCTTTCAGTTTCTCTTTCTGGGAAGAAGGACAAGCTTTGGTGTTGCACCGTAATCCGCATTACTTCGAAAGAGACAGTGCCGGACATGCATTGCCGTACCTGGATGCGGTGAAGGTCAGTTTTCTGGATAGCAAGGCGACCGAATTCCTCTTATTCCGGCAGGGACAGCTGGACTTTATGAATGATATAGACGCATCTTTTAAAGATGAAGTGCTGACGAAAAAGGGAAAACTGAAGAAGGAATGGGAGGGAAAACTGATCCTAGACAAGAGTCCTTATCTGAATATAGAATATTTCGGTTTTCTGCTGGATACGAGCAAGTCTGCCGTAAAGCATTCACCCTCAGCAATAAAGAAAATCAGACAGGCCATCAACTACGGTATCGACAGAACGCGGATGATCACGTATCTGCGTAACGGTATAGGTTATCCGGCTACGGCTGGCTTTGTACCCATGGGATTACCGTCTTTTGATACTGCCAAAGTAAAAGGCTTCCGTTATGACCCGGAAAAGTCGAGATCCCTGCTGAAGGAAGCCGGATTCCCGGAAGGAAAAGGACTGGCTCCGCTCAGGTTACTCTCTATCCCTGTCTATGAGGATTACGCCAATTATGTGGCTAACCAGTTACAGCAAGTGGGTATCCCGGTGCAGGTGGAAGTAATGCAGAAAGCACTCCTCCTGGAACAGACGGCAAAGTCAGAGGCGCTGTTTTTCAGAGGTAGCTGGATGGCAGATTATGCGGATGCCGAAAACTACCTCGCCGTGTTTTACAGTAAAAATCCGGCGCCCCCTAACTATACCCGTTATGTCAATTCGGCATTTGATAAACTATATGAAAAGTCGCTGAGTGAAAACAACGATTCGCTTCGTTCGCTTCTTTATCAGGAGATGGACCGGATGATCATTGACGATGCCCCCGTCGTTCCATTATTCTATGACGAAGTCATACATCTGGTGCAACCCAACGTTCAGGGATTTACAAGCAATGCCCTGAATCTCCTTGAGCTTAGAAAAGTAAAGATTCGTTTGTCCCCTAATCCCTGAGAAAATACCTGTGTGATATTTGCCGGCAAAGTTTGAAATTTGCAAGAAAGTAATTGTCATGAATGGTGTGATGCATCCCTGGGAATCTCCTCATTTTATGGTTGGCGGCGATCATCAGTCGCCCCGTTTTAACGCGTTCACGATAGAAGAACGGCTGGCTTCCGGCATCACTTACCCTACCTTCGTCCGCCGGGATTTTTATAAAATCATGTTCTTTCATGGGGACGCCGTATTCCATTTCGGCGACGAAAGTATTGCCATCAGCGGTGACACTTTGTTGTTCTTTCACCCCCGGTTACCTTACACCTATGGAGAGATCAAAACTGACATTTCGGGGTACTGCTGTGTGTTCACGGAAGCGTTCTTCCAGGAGTCTTTCAGGGGTAAACTGGACGACATTCCTTTATTTCAGCCAGGAGCGAAGCCTGTATTTTCACTTGAAGCTGAAGCGATTAAAGAAATAACTACTTCTTTTGATAAGATAATCAGAGAGTTAAGGAGTGAATATGTGTTCAAATTTGAACTGATCAGAAGTTATATTATGGAGCTCATATATAACGCCATGAAGCTAGCTCCCTTCAAAAATACCCTACCTGAAACGAACGCAGCCGCCCGCATAACCGCCGTATTTTCAGAGCTCCTGGAGCGACAATTTCCGGTAGATGTTTTCTCGCCAAGAGTGCTCTTACGGACCCCAAAAGACTTCGCTGAACGACTAGCTATCCATGTCAATTACCTGAACCGGGCGGTCAGGAAAGAGACCGGTAAGACGACCTCCGAACTCATTTTCGACCGACTGATCTCAGAGGCAAAAGGGATGCTCCGGCATAGTAATATGAACATCGCCGAGATCAGTTATGCCCTCGGTTTTGAAGACCAGGCACACTTCACCACCTTCTTCCGGAAGCGGACCGGCATGAGTCCGTCGGCATTCAGGCAGGTTTGAATTTCACAAACATTGGTTTGAAGATCGCAAAACACATGTAGATAGTCGTCCTACCTTTGAAGGGTAAAAATGAGACTATGGAACAAATAAAAGCACGCACTTTACAGGCGCCTATCGACTCCCCATTCGACGGCGCATCGACAGCTTCGGATGTAATTAGTGGTATCGATCTGTCCGGAAAGACGGTAATTGTCACCGGAGGCTATGCCGGTATCGGCGCCGAAACAACAAAGGTTTTGGCAAAAGCCGGTGCAAAAGTGATCGTACCAGCCAGAGATATCAGCAAGGCAGCTGCCGCATTGGCAGTTATTCATGGAGTGGAAATCGAACAAATGGACCTCATGGATCCGGCATCCATCTCCGCATTTACGGCCAGATTTCTGGCTACCGGACAACCCTTACATATCCTTATCAACAGCGCCGGTATTATGGCCAACCCACTTACCCGGGATACAAGAGGCTTCGAATCACAATTCGCAACTAACCACCTTGGACACTTTCAATTGACCGTCGGGCTTTGGCCGGCTTTGAAAAAAGCACAGGGCTCCAGGATCGTCGCCTTGTCTTCCTGGGGACACCGTTATTCACCGGTCGTATTTGAAGATATCAATTTTGAACACCGGCCGTATGACCCGTGGAAAGCATATGGTCAGTCGAAAACAGCGAATGTCCTGTTTGCTGTAGAAGCAGACCGGCGGGGGCAGGCAGATGGCATACGCGCCTTTGCCGTGCATCCGGGTAGTATCGTTAGTACCGATCTGAAACGCTATATACCTGAGGAACAATTGATTCAGATGGGCGCTCTGGACAAAGACGGTAATCCGGTTATTGATCCCGCCAGACAGCTGAAAACGATTGAACAGGGAGCGGCGACCAGCGTATGGTGTGCAACCAGCCCTTTGTTACTCGGAAAAGGCGGTGTGTATTGTGAGAACTCGGATATCTCTCCGGTGACGGAAAGTGATGGTACACAGGGGAGTAATGACCTGACTCAGCGGAAAGCGTCGAAAGCGTTCGGGGTGTTGCCGCATGCGATTGCTGCGGATGATGCTGTGCGTTTGTGGGAGGTTAGTGAGAAGCTGATTTCCAGGCATTAGCGTTCTGGAATTGTGATCGTCTTTTCAGGGCTGGTTGTTACGCTTCGGTTTCAGATGGGACCTCTGGCTGATGGTCTTTGAAGTTCTCGTTGCTAGGGCTTGGGGAAGTCTTATCGGGCTTTGGAATATCTATTTAACTCCTGCGTACTTCAAATACCTAAGGCCAGGGTCTCCATCTGAAAACCTTCGCTGTGATAGGGCTGCTGATAGGTTAATTTCCTTACGAGTGCTTGATTATCAGGGCTGGGTGTTACGCTTCGGTTTCAGATGGGACCTCTGGCTGACGGTCTTTGAAGTTCTCGTTGCTAGGGCTTGGGGAAGTCTTATCGGACTTTGGAATATCTATTTAACTCCTGCGTACTTCAAATACCTAAGGCCAGGGTCTCCATCTGAAAACCTTCGCTGTGATAGGGCTGCTGATAGGTTAATTTCCTTACGAGTGCTTGATTATCAGGGCTGGGTGTTACGCTTCGGTTTCAGATGGGACCTCTGGCTGACGGTCTTTGAAGTTCTCGTGCATGGGGCTTGGGGAAGTTGTATTTGGCTTTGGGATGTCTATTTAAGTTCTTCGTACTTCAAATACCTAAGGCCAGGGTCTCCATCTGAAAACCTTCGCTGTGACGGGACTGCTGATAGGATAATTTCCTTATGAATGCTTGACTGTCAGGGTTGGGTGTTACACTGCGGTTTCAGATGGGCCTTCCGATTGACGGTCCAATTACCTGGAACTGGTTAATTTTCAGGTATGGGAACTTTCGTTTCGGTTTTAGACGGCTGTAGTCATCAACCTAATAGAAAGCGTTATAGGTATTTAAGGAGCAGTCACATCCGATTTCAGCAGAGAATTCAGCTCGTTTAAGAGCGTTGAATGAGTCGCTGATTCAATCATCAATCAAGCATCAGGAATTTTAATTGTAAACAGCTCTATCACAGCGAAGGTTTTCAGATGGAGACCCTGGCCTTAGGTCTTTGAAGTTCGCCCATCCGACTGACCAGCATCCAATAGAATTTCCAAAGCCTAACACGCCCCATCTAAGCTAAATACTGAACCTTCAAAGACCGTCAGCCAGAGGTCCCATCTGAAACCGCAGCGTAAGACCCAGTTCAAAAAACAAAGACGACAATTGCAAACGATAACCACGCCCCATCTAAGCTAAATACTGAACCTTCAAAGACCGTCAGCCAGAGGTCCCATCTGAAACCGCAGCGTAAGACCCAGTTCAAAAAACAAAGACGACAATTGCAAACGATAACCACGCCCCATCTAAGCTAAATACTGAACCTTCAAAGACCGTCAGCCAGAGGTCCCATCTGAAACCGCAGCGTAAGACCCAGTTCAAAAAACAAAGCCGACAATTGCAAACAATACTCACACCCTTGCAAAGCATATTACTGGAAATAACTTTCGAACACCCGAAAGCCATTTACAGTAATAATCAAGTGATTAACCTAATCATACAAGTTCAATAAAAAGCCGTCTTCCAATCTTAATTTTAATGCCAGCACGTAATTCTACCCGCTGATTAGGATCGAGCAGCTTCTCGCTATCTACGGTAACTGCGCCATTGATGATCAACCTTCTAATGCCACTTCTGGTTTCGTCAGTCTTTAACTGATGACAGAGGTCCAGCAATGTAACAGTACACTCCGCCAGGGAGGAGATGGGTACCTGTCCGAAGGTCTTCTCTTCGAATGCCTTATTCTGGAACTGATTGATAAAGAATGCTTCAGCAGAAGCCGCGCTGTCCGCATCATGGTATTGTGTGATGATATTCGCAGCAATGATCTTCTTGATATTCATGGGGTTCTCACCAGCTACTAATAGCTGTTTCAGGGTAGCCTTTTCCGCCGGAGAAAAGTCCGTGGTGAGATCAATAAACTCATTGATCAGATGGTCCGGGATGGACATGGTCTTCCCAAACATATCGTTAGGCGTATCTGTCAGACCGATGATATTATTCAAGGACTTACTCATTTTCTCCTTTCCGTCCAGGCCTCTTAGCAGTGGCATACACATCACGACCTGCGGGGATAGTCCGTGGGCTTCCTGCAACTGTCTGCCCATGGTGCAGTTGAACAGCTGGTCTGTACCACCCATTTCAATGTCTGCGTTAATCTGCACAGAATCAAATCCCTGCAGAATAGGGTACATCAGTTCGTGCATAGCGATGGGCACGTTTTCCGTAAACCGTTTATTGAAATCGTTGCGATGCAGCAGCTGGGCGACGGTTACTTTAGACAGCAACTGAAGGATCTCGGGGAAGGACAGTTTATCAAGCCAGTCGCCATTGAACAGGATCTGACATTTATCTGTGTCAATGATCCGGGACAGCTGACGGATGTAGGTATCAGCATTCGATAGTACTTCTTCCTTACTTAAAGGCTTGCGGCTTTTATTCTTGCCGGTGGGATCTCCGATCTGTGCGGTGAAGCTACCGACGATAATAACGATCTGGTGACCCTGATCCTGGAATATACGCAGTTGTTTTAGTACCACGGCATGTCCGAGGTGGAGATCAGGGGCGGTTGGGTCAAAGCCTAGCTTGATGACCAGTTTACGTTTGTCTTTTTCGGCCTGTTTGATTTTTTCGGTAAGGCCGTTCTCAGGCAATATGACTGCTGCATTTGCCATTTGGAGTGTTGTTGTCATGATTGATAGAAATAAAAAAGCCCCGGACAAATGAATGTCCGGGGCTCCAGTGAGCTATGATGGTATATCTTATTTACAATAATCGTTTCGCATACTGCAAGACATACCTCTCCCGAACAACTACTGTATAATAGTATTCAGAGAAGAAAGGCAGGCGTAATATGCTATTTAAAAACTTCATTGGAAGGCAAATATACAAACAATTATTGCTATGACTGATAATCCTGTTTCAGTGAAGTAATTATAATAAGTGCTGAATTCGTTATATTTTTGAATACACAACGAAAATACCCCCATGAGAATTGCATTAATCATTTGCACAAGTTTTATCAGCCAGATCATGAACGGGCAATCTTTAAGCTCCCGTCAGACGCAACAGGACACAACCAGACCAGGCACATTTTCGCTGGGAGAAGTGGAAGTTATCGGACGGCATAGCGGTAACATCAATACTACGATCGATTCGCGTCAGATCCGGCTATTTGCCAAAAACGACGTTTCCAGGGCATTGAATGTACTGCCGGGCGTGAATCTTTCTGCTGTTGGTCCGAGGAATGAGGCCATGGTATATGTCAGAGGTTTTGACCTGCGGCAGGTACCCTTACTGATTGACGGTATCCCGGTCTACATACCTTATGATGGTTATGTGGACCTGGCCAGATTTACCACTTTCGATCTTTCCGCTATACATGTCTCCAAAGGATATACTTCGGTGCTTTATGGTCCGAATGCTTTGGGTGGCGCTATTAACCTGATCAGTCGCAGACCTGAGAAGCCATTTGAGTTCAATGGTGCGACGGGTTGGTTATCAGGTGGATACAGGTCGAATATCAATATCGGAAGTAATCTCGGAAAGTTCTATATTCAGGCAGGGGCCTCGAAGCTGAAACGGGATTCTTTCCCATTGTCGGATAAATTCATCCCTGGTAAAAATGAAGACGGCGGTGACAGGAACAACTCTTACAGTACAGATGAGAAGTACAATATGAAGGTGGCCTATACGCCCAATGAACGTTCGGAGTATGCATTGAGTTATGTTTACCAGCATGGCAAAAAAGGAACACCGGTTTATACGGGAACGGATACGCTGAACAGTCAGTTTAAGAGTCCGCGTTTCTGGCAATGGCCTTATTGGGACAAACGCAGTCTTTACTTTATTTCCAATACTACGATCGATAGCAGTCAGTATGTGAAGACGCGCTTCTATTATGATAAGTTCAAAAATGAGCTTGATTCCTATGACGATGCGACGTACACAACGATCTCACGTCCATATGCTTTTAAGAGCTTTTATGACGATTATACATTAGGCGGCATTGTGGAATATGGTAAGACCTTTTCGAAATGGGATGATCTGAAACTGACCGTACAATACAAAAAGGATGTGCACCGGGAGAATAATGAAGGCGAACCGGTACGTACCATGTCGGACCGGACCTTTACCGCGGGTGCTGAAAATGCGCTGAACCTGACCCATGGTCTGACCTTACTGACGGGTTTCAGTTATAATAATCGTACGAGTATCGAAGCGCAGGAGTATGTGAGTGCGACCAAACAGGTGAGAGACCTGCCTTCCAATAATAACAACGCTTTCAACATTCAGGGAGGTTTGCTGTATCAATTAAATGATAATCAGTCTTTTAATGCATCTGTAGCGCGTAAGACGCGTTTCGCTACCATGAAAGATCGCTACTCTTACCGTATGGGAACAGCGATTCCTAACCCGGATCTGAAAGCAGAGACTGCAGTCAACTATGAGCTGGGTTATAAAGGAAGGTTTATTGATAAGATAGAATTGCAGGCAGCTTTATTCTACACAAAGATCAACAACACCATTCTTTCTGTATCTAATGTATTATATGATTCTACGCGCAACGTATGGCAGTCACAGTTACAAAATGTGGGAGAGTCGGAATATCTGGGTGGAGAGATCGGTATCAGTTACCAGATCAGTGCTTCTTTTAATGCTGGTTTGAACTACACTTATATTAAAAGGAACAACCTGACGAATCCAAAGCTGTATTTCACAGATGTACCCCGGCAGAAGGCGTTTGGTTTTGTGCAGTATCAGCTGAAAGATCTGTTGTCCGTGCAGGTGAATGCTGAGCATAACTCCAGACGTTATAGCACGACGTATGGTACTTCAACAGGGAACTTCACCCTGCTGAATACTTCAGCGACGGTGCATATCTGGCGTTGGTTCTCTGTAGAGGGAGGTATTAATAATATCACCGACAAAAACTATTCGTTGGTAGAAGGTTATCCTGAACCAGGACGTAACTATTTTGCCAATGTTGTATACCGTTTGTAAACATGCAGGTAAGCGGGTATAAAATATTGATTTCCATATTACTGGTGGCCGGATTGTCCATCGCAGGGTTCCGCAGGCAGGGACCTGAACCCCTGCGTATTGACTATCCGGCTTACTTTGGTAACCGGACCTTTGTGCCGGATGACAATCCAACTACGGTGGAAGGTGTGGCGTTGGGCAGACGTTTGTTTTATGAAAAGAAGCTGTCCGCCAGTCAGCAGATATCCTGTGGTACCTGTCACCGGCAGGAACTGGCGTTTACAGATGGGAAAGCGTTTAGTACCGGAGTAGATGGGAGTCCGCAGCCCAGGAATACCATGTCGCTGGTCAACCTGCTCTGGGTACGTAACTTTTTCTGGGATGGCCGGGTCGCCGGACTGGAAATGCAGGCAGCAGTACCATTAACGAATGCCCATGAAATGGGGCAATCACTGGAGGTCTCTGCGGCGCTCCTCTCGAAAGAGGTAGTGTATAGATCCTTATTCAGTAAGGCTTTCGGGACGGACAGTCTAACAGGAGAGGGGATTGTAAAAGCCCTTTCGCAGTTTGAACGTACACTGGTTTCTGCGGATGCGCCTTACGATCGATACCTGCGTGGCGATTATCAGCCGACAGCTGCTGAGTTGAACGGGATCAGTCTTTTCTATGGCAATCCGGATGCTGCCAGGAACATACGCGGTGCTGGTTGCGCACATTGTCACGGCGGACCGAAGACATATATCGAGTTGTACCATAATAATGGACTGGACACAATACCTGCAGATTCGGGCCGGGAAAAAGTAAGTGGTCAGTCTTATGATCGGGGACGTTTCCGGGTGGTGTCCTTAAGGAATATTGCCCTGACGGCGCCTTATATGCATGATGGCAGGTTCAAGACTTTGGAAGAAGTTTTGTCTCACTATAACGAACATATTAAACCGAGCAAAACACTCAGTCCGTTTTTACAGGGAGTGGGTAATTCGAATGCCTCGGATGGCTTGACGCTGGGATTGACGGATCGTGAGAAAAAGGACTTGCTGGCATTTCTGCATATACTGACGGATTCGACTTTTATTACAGATAAAAGGTTCTCAGATCCCTTTAGATAGCAGTAACAATAAAAGGCTGTAATTGAATCAGGTAAAAGGTTCATAACGAATGAGTTCAGCAGCCGGTTTTCACAATACTTAATTTTAATTCTTAATTCAATATCATGAACATTTTCCGTAGTGCCATATTCCTGGGTTTGCAGCTGACATTTGTTGTTTCTGCTTATGCGCAGACTAGTCCTGCTGTGAAGATCAGCGGAGAGGTGACAAAACCGTTGACATTCTCCGTAGACGATCTGGCTAAAATGAAACGGAGCACAGCGGTACTGACTGACCGGGACGGTAAGGCGCATAGTTACCAGGGTGTTGCATTACAGGAATTACTGGAGCAGGCAGGGGTGACAATGGGTAAACAACTGAGAGGCGAGCAGCTGACAAAATACCTGATGGTGAAATGTGCAGATGGGTATGAGGTGTTGTTTTCACTGGCGGAACTGGACAGTAGTTTTACAGACAGGGTGGTAATACTGGCTGACAAACTTGAAAATGGTCCTTTGCCAGATGGAAAAGGTCCCTTCAGACTGGTAGTGCCAGGTGAGAAGAAACCGGCCAGAAGCAGTTTTCAGGTGGTGGAAATGGTGATCAGGTATGCCAAAGATTAAGGCTTTTTATAATTTTAACATTTCTTAAACAGGCCGCTGTGGCTATGCTACCGATGAATAATCATCCTTTATACGTGATAAGTAATTATTTATGAGGCTTCCCGCTCATTTTAGTCTAACTTAGCCCTCTAATTCAATTACGTTTAAAGAGAGAAAATGACTGCGATTCTGATATTCTTTTTTTCCCACTGGTTTTTGTCGTTGTTCTTTCACACCTTTTTCCTGCATAGATATGCATCCCATCAGATGTATACTGTAAGCAAAGGTTGGGAGAGAATATTCTACTTCTGCACCTGGTTTTTCCAGGGGACTTCTTACTTAGTACCAAGAGCATATGGCGCTATGCACCGCATGCACCATGAATTCAGCGATACTGAGCATGATCCGCATTCTCCACACTTCTTTAAAGATGTATGGTCAATGATGTGGCAGACACGTAAGCTGTACAACGACATCTATCATAAGAAGGTTGTTCTTGATGAGAAGTTCACTAAAAATCCTCCTTTACCGGTATGGGATGCGCTGGATCGTTTTGGCGATTTCACTGGCACACGTCTGGCATGGGCAGGTCTTTATATCGCTTTTTATGTAGCGTTTGCTCCAGCCTGGTACTGGTTCCTGCTGTTGCCTATCCACTTCCTGATCGGACCTGTACAGGGTGCTGTTGTGAACTGGTGTGGTCACAAATATGGTTATCAGAACTTTGACAATGGTGACAAATCCCGCAATACTTCTCCATGGGGTATCCTGCTGCTGGGTGAGCTGTTCCAGAACAACCACCACAAGCATGGTGACAGTCCGAATTTTGCAAAGAAATGGTTTGAATTCGATCCAACCTATCCGGTAATGAAGTTCTTCAACTTCATCGGTATCATCAAACTGAAGAAAGCCGAAGTGAAAGTGGTTAACATGAAAGCGGCTGCTTAAACAGATAGTAAGTAGAAATAGATAGATACGCTACAGGCCATCAATTATAGTCAGACGACTATGATTGATGGCCTGAGTGTTTTTAGAACTTCCTGAAATATCCAAAGGTTGCCATCTGCAACATAGGTTTATCGCCGTTGGTGTCACCGTAGGCGTAAATATCTCCATAAGTCGGCAGGTCGTATTGCTGACGTATCCGCCGTACTTTTTCTTCTCCGTTACAATTGATCCCCTGAATGCGGCCGGTCACTTTTGCATTGATGACCTCCAGTTGCGTACCGATGCATTCGATGCCCATACATTCCGCCCAGGGCTTTACCCATTCCTGTGCGGAAGCAGTTACTACGACTACACGGTTTCCTTTTTTGAGGTGTTGCTGTATTTCCTGCTGCGCATTTTCCCTGATCATTCCGGGAAGTGCATCTCTGCAGAAAGCGGCACATTTGTCCCGGAACTCTTCAATAGGCATACCCTTAAAAAAATGACGCAGGACGATCTCTTTACCTTTCTGTTTGGAGATCAGTTTACATTTCATCATGACAAGTGCCGGTGCTAAGAATGCGAGTCCGGCGTATAGTGCAGCATCTCCTTTCTGAAACCGGATGATCTCAAAGAGGGTATCCCGGTGGGTGATGGTGCCATCAAAATCAAAGAAGGCAATGGCGGGCTTCATAATTTGAGCTTTTTAAACATGAACTCAGGTATCGATTTGATAATGAGCATGATATAACGCCAGAACCATTTTGTATAGATGGTGTTCTTTTTCGCTTTAGCGGCTTTGTAAATATCTTTTGCCACATCCTGGGGCTGTGCCGTCAGCATAGGCGGCAGTTTCAGGTTTTCCGTCATACGGGTGTAGACGAAACCAGGTTGTACACTGAGTACGTGTACACCCTTGTGGAACAATCGGTTACGTAAACCGCTGAGATAGGCAGTAAAGCCAGCTTTGGCGCTACCGTAGAGGTAGTTACTCTGACGGCCACGTTCACCTGCAACGGAGCTGATGCCAACGATGGTTCCTGCGCCACGGGAGGCATAATCCTCCGCTACGACGTTCAGGATCGAGACAGCGCCGGTATAATTGGTGTGCAGGATTCGGGCGGCCTCTGTCCAGTCGGACTGGCCTTGTTCCTGTGAACCCAGGTAACCGAAAACGGCGATAGTGATATCCGGTTTAACCGGCAGGGAGTTATAGAAAGCCGGATGGCTATTGAAATCGGTCGCGTCAAAGGCATAGGAACTGGTCTGTACCTGGTAACGGATGCGCAGGTCCTGCTCGAGGGGAGCGATGGAGGCAACGTTACGGGCGGCCAGTTGAATATCGTATTTGTTACCGGCAAACTCGCGGGCTATGGCAACAGCCATATCCGACCCAGCTCCCAGAATAAGAACAGTAGGCATATAATTGATCTCGGTATTTTAAGGTAGCAGTGTTTTATTGTGTTAATAGCAGTCTGTCGGACTGTATTGAACGAAACAGCTTTTTACCGTTGTATGTTTTAATGATATCGGCAAATTTTTGCGCGTTGGGGTAGCTCTGCCAGAATACCTCCTGTTTCATACGGGCGTCTTTGGACAGGTAGAGGCGTCCGCCGTATTGCAGCACGATCTCATCCAGTTGATCGAGGAATTCGAACAGACCTTTACGAACAGGGAAGTCCAGCGCCAGGGTATAGCCTTCCATCGGGAAAGAGATCAGGCTATCCTGTTTACCGAATACTTTCAGTACGGCGAGGAATGATCCCAGACCGGCGTCGCTGATCTTTTTGAGGATAGCGACAAGGCCATCTTTCTTTTCCAGCGGCAATACGAACTGATACTGTACGAAGCCTGCTTTACCATAACCACGGTTCCAGTGCAGGATAGCATCCAGCGGATAGAAGAATGGTTCGTAGGGAATGACGTTATTGATCTCCCTTTTCGTATTCTTCAGGTAATAAAGCCAGTTAAATGCCTTAACAGTCAGTGTGTTGAGTGTGAAAGACGGGAGGTTGAACGGCATGGACAGTTTGCGTTTCTGCGCCAGCTGAAGTGGGGCTTTACGTTGCTGTTCACTCAGTTCCTGAGGGGTAGCGTGTTCACCTACGATGAGGATACCACGGCCGAAGGAATCACCTTTCTGCAGGCAATCGATCCAGGCCATGGAGTATGTGTAATCTTTATATTCTTCGAAGAGACGTATCAGATCTTCCAGGTTTTTGGCCTTGATCTGTTTCTGACGGATATAGGCAGTATCGATCTTTTTGAGACCGAATTTCACACGGGTAATGATACCGGTGAGGCCCATACCACCGCAGGTCGCCCAGAAGAGGTCAGCTTCGATACCAGCGGAACAGGTGATCGATTCCTGGTTGCCCGTGATCACGTCCATATCGATGATATGTCCGGAGAAGGAGCCATCCACGTGGTGATTCTTCCCATGTACATCAGAGGCTACCGCACCACCGATGGTGATGAACTTGGTACCTGGTGTTACCGGAAGGAACCATCCCTGAGGAACGATAATATCGAGGATCTGATCGAGTGTGATACCGGACTGGCATTCAAAGATGCCGTTTTCGATATCAAAAGCCAGCACCTTATCATATTTAAGGGTGGAAACACTGTGATTGGCAAGAGAAGCGTCGCCATAACAGCGACCGTTTCCACGGGCGATAACAGATGAATGAGAGGATATAAAATCCTGTATTTGATCTTCCTGCGAAAACGATGTCTCATCGCAGGAGATAGCGGGGTAATTTCCCCAGTTTGCTAACCGTTTTTCCATTACTCAAAAAAACTTTTGTTAGTGGGTAAATAAATAATCACATAAAAACTCAGCACCCACAGGAGTATGGTTAATTGAATGAAACGGTCTTTGTATAGGATTTTGGTTGGAGAACCTGTATCGTTCTCCACATATGTTATTTGCAAATATCGTAATAATCCACCAATTACAAAAAGACATGTATAATAAAGGCGGTAAGTATGAAAGCGTGCCATCGTTTCGGGGGCCATGGTATACATCAGATAGGCGACGATGATGACGGCTGATACCAGCGCAAGCATCACATTCATAAAATCCATATTATAACCTTTGGAAGCCTTCCGCATTTCTTTACCCGACTGGGTTTTGATCAGTACGTCGTCTCTTCGTTTAGCGATGGCCATGAAGAGCGCCAGGAGGAATACCATGATCATCAGCCATTCGGAGGAGGCGATATTGGCCGCGACGCCACCGGCTTTTATTCTGAGTACGAAACCAGCTGATAAGATCAATATATCCAGGATGGATATATTTTTCAATCCGAAGGAATACAACAGATTGAGAATAAAGTAAATGCCTACTACGAATGCGAATTTTGGTCTGACATAATATGCCAGGACACCACCAATCCCCAGGCATAATACAAAGAATACGAGGGCGGCGGGTTTAGAGACTGCACCGGAGGCAATGGGGCGTTTACACTTTACCGGATGGGCCCTATCGGCTTCGACATCCATGTAATCATTAATAATATAGATACTGCTGGCAACGAGGCTAAATGCGAAAAAACCGATTAGTAGTTCGAGTACTTTAGGTAGAATAAAAATCTCGCCCGCAAAGAAAAGGGGGATGTACAAGAACAGGTTTTTTGCCCAATGGGAGGGTCTTAACAGTTTTAAATATTGCACGGGGATAGACTTATAATTGACGCCAAGATACGCACTGATTACCGAACAGCAATGCTAAGAAATGCTTATTTCGGGTAAATTCTACTATTTTTGGGCCCGTTCGTGTTAAATTATACTCGATTTCATCATTTTATTATCCCCTTTTATGTCGTCAACTTTTGCTCCGTTCAGCCGTAAAAGTGCCTTTATTACGGAACTACTGATTATTATCGGTCTGGCTATTGTACCGTTGTTTGTCATATTCCCTTACCGGGTAAATATCTTCCTTTCCTGGGAGGGTGCTTACAGATTATCCCAGGGGCAGGTGCCTTACAAAGATTTCGGATTGCCATTGGGTTATGGTTTCTGGCTGATGCCTGCATTGTTTTTTAAGATTTTTGGTGCGCAGCTGATCACATTGGTGAAGGCACAGGTGGCGATGAACATTATTGCCGGATTGTCTTTCCGTTTTATTTTGAAAAGTCTGAACGTAAAAGCGGGCATCCGGGTCTTGTCGGTGTTGCTGTTTGTATTGTCGTATTCCTTTTTCAATTTCTGGCCCTGGTATAACCAGACCGTGATTGTATATGAACTGGTGGGATTGGCTTTTCTGTTTCGTTTCCTGACGGGACCGGCAGGTAAGATCCGTTATCTGTTCCTTTTCCTTGCAGCGTCGTTCACTTTCCTGTCGTTTTTTACCAAACAGGATGGCGGCGGACTGGCATTGCTGTTATCATTAGCATTGCTGGCATATAATACGCTGGAGCGGAAAAGCTGGCTGGATATTCCGGTGTTCCTGGCTTTTTACGCACTGGTGGCAGCGGCTGTTATTGTTCCTTTGCTGCCTTACGGTTTCGGTTATTGGTTTAACCACGGACAGGCGCCGCACAATTCGCGTTTATCCTTATATGATATTATTACAGAGGTGATGGCTGCTTCGCAGTGGATCAAATTCTATGTGGTGATGGTGGTGCTTTGTCTGGTACCGGCATTTGGCAAATGGCAGCGTTTCTGGAAGGACCGTGAGTCCATGTTATTCACCCTGCTGACCCTGGGTATACTGGTGGAAGCGGCTATTTTCCAGGTAACCAGTTATACGCCGCCGGATAACAATATTTTCTTCCACGCCTTTGCTTTTGCATTCATTGTGAGTCGTTTACAGCAACAGCTTGATCTGAAGCTGGAACGCTGGTCATCATTTGGTCTGGCGACAGTGCTGGTGTTATTATGGTGGTCTGGTTCCTTCTGGAAATACCTGGACAGGGTTGTCTCACGTATCGTACCACATGAGCAGGTAATAGCAGGTAAGGGTGATGGTCAGGCGATAGATAGCAGCAACTATGCGATGTACAATCCACAGATCAGTGCGACCGGCGAGAATGTGGTGTCCCGTAATAATTTCATGCTGAATACGGATACGACAGATGTACCTACCGATAAATGGATCTTCTCTGATCTCTGGGCTTTTAAGAAAATCTATATGCCGCCTTCTACGGTAGAAGGGATGAACCGTTTGATGGCGATGCCTGTTGTAAAGGAGAAGAAAGGCGATCTTAAACTGCTGAATATGACCGAATTAACACCACTCGCGCAGGCGATGCCCTACAAGCTGGAAACGGGCAGTGATTACCCTTTATGGTATCATCTGGGAGTGGGTATGTTTAATCGTCAACTGGAAATGTTCAGTAAAAAAGTCAAAGGACATTACTACGATGTTGTACTTTACGAATATGCGGCTGGTAATAACAACTTTTATCCGTTTGCATTGAGATATGAGCTGCAGAAGCACTACCGTAAGGTAGATGAATTCCTGGCGCCACGCCGTCCGACGAATGCTATTATCGAGGTGTTTGTAGCGCAATAGTGGGTTAGTTTTCAATGCTTTGTGTGGTATTTCTTTACCCTTTACGCTAATTCACGTGAAAACTGATACTGTGCAAGGCAAACCAGACAATACAAAGCTCTGGTTATTTCTGTTTGCTGTATATATTATCTGGGGATCTACCTACCTGGGGATGAAAATCGCCACGGAGGTAGTTCCCCCTTTTTTATTATCTGCTTTTCGTTTTCTGGCTGCCGGGACGATATTAGGATTGATCAGCCGGGGAAGTGAAAGGCAATGGCCGACGAAACAGCAGGTGTTATCCGCTGCTTTTGTCGGATTGATGCTGATAGGTATTGGTAATTCCTGTACGGCGCTGGCGGTGCATTATATGCCTTCCGGATTGGTAGCGCTGATCGTGGCGGCTATCCCGGTGTGGTTTGTAGGATTTGACTGGGCTTTCTTCAGCAAGCAACGCCCTACGATCATGACGTTTACCGGTATCCTGGTGGGTTTAGTGGGCTTATTCCTGTTATTCAATCCTTTCGGGGCGGATCACCAGAGCCGTTCCTATCCGTTATGGCCTATTGCGATCCTGGCTGGAGGTTGTGCCTGTTGGGCGCTGGGATCACTATCCGTGTCTAAACTAGTGATGCCTGCGCCCATGACCTCTGCTGCTTTGCAGATGCTGACAGGTTCGGTGTTTTGCTTTATCGTGAGTTCCGTGACTGAACCAGGTGCCTGGAGTACATTAGGGCATCTGAGTACCCGGACGATCAGCGCCTATCTTTATCTGGTGTTTATTGGTTCGCTGGTAGGGTTTACTTCTTATAGCTGGCTGACCCGCAATGCGCCACCGGGGTTGTTATCGACGTATGCGTATGTAAATCCGGTGGTAGCGTTATTTCTGGGCTGGGCGATCGGTCATGAAAGTTTGACTTCACAGGCATTGATGGCTTGCGGGATTGTGATTGGCGGGGTGGTGCTGATGACATTGGGGAAACGGAAAGTTTAAATAGCAGTTATTTTATCAACTACGTTGTTTATGGCCTATGAACGTTTTGGAGGACAGCAGGTTTCAGGAGCCGGTTTGTCTGCAGCCAGCAATCAAGCTGCAGGCCGTCTTGCACGACCTGCGGTTAACCCATTGCTGACAGTGTCCGCAATGCCCGGAGTACCGGTACAACGGTATACGCGAAGCGTGGGCCGTGGGCGCAGCCGACCAAAACATCTGACGATGGGAAGATGGAGGTAGTAGGTTCAACAACAGGGAATACCCTCTATGCAGACCCTACGTTGATAACAAATGCGTCTAAATTATTGACGACCGCGAAAGCGGGCATCAGATTGAAGGCTGGCAGTACTACACGAAGTGTAGCACATCCGGAGACCGGTGACGCTAATATGCTACCTATTCCCGGCTTTTGACATAGCTTATACATGCTTTATACACGGCTTACAGGTGGACTTGATTCGAAACTCGGGCAATTGGTCTTGCCGTTATCCCCGGCTTTGACATAGCTTATACATGCTTCATACACGACGTATAGGTGGACCTGATCCGAACCTCAGGTGATGGGTTTGGCCGTTATCCCCGGCTTTGACATAGCTTATACATGCTTCATACACGACGTATAGGTGGACTTGATCCAAACCTCAGGTGATGGGTTTGGCTGTTATTCCCAGGCTTTCACATGCCTTATACATGCTTCATGCATGGCGTATAGGTGGACTTGATGCGTGACTCTTTCGCCAGAGATTCTGTTGATCGTTTTTGTATTATGAGCATATTATGGGAGGTTTTTTGATAGGTATATGTGGAGGTGGGGGAGGGAAGTGTGTAGGGCTGCTTTTGCTGTGGTTTCAGATACCTGACGGACTGACGCCCGCTTTTAAGATGATTGGGCAGTGGTGGTATGGCTGGGCGGGGGAGCTTTGGGGGGCTGTAGCTGGATGCAGGGGACGAGCTAAGGTCCGTCAGGTATCTGAAACCGCCGCTGTAAGAGCCGGATGATCAGGTAATAGGGAGGTGAAGGGAATTGGGGTAATATGGGATGATATAGGATGGCGATATAGGGTGGTGATATGAGTAGTTGATGTGGATAGTTGATTTGGGTAGATGATATGAGGGCAAGGTGATATAGGGAATATGGGTAATACAGGTAATATGGGTATGGGGAGTATGAGAATGGAGGTAAAGTGGGTGATATCCTATTGAGTGGAATGATGGTGGTTGAGGTAATAGGCTGTTTTTATTATAAATGTCGCGTTTGGTAGCTTATGGCAGTCTCTTCGTGTGCATAAACTGTCAACTAATTTATTTAGTAATTACTAAAATAGTTAGTAATTTAGATGTACAGTTGAATTGTTATGGAAAGGATACAGGAGAAACTTGCAATACTGGCAGATGCGGCGAAATATGATGCGTCTTGTGCCTCAAGTGGTAGTAACCGGAAAAACGAGACCAAGGGCTTGGGTAATGCGCATCCGGGTATGGGGATCTGTCATTCTTATACTGCTGATGGTCGCTGTGTATCGTTACTGAAGATATTGCTGACGAATGTCTGCATTTATGATTGTGCTTATTGTGTGTCGCGTAAAAGTAATGATATTAAACGGGCTGCCTTTACGGTGCAGGAGGTGGTTGATCTTACCATCAACTTTTACCGCCGGAATTATATAGAAGGGCTTTTTTTGAGTTCCGGTATTTTCAAAGATCCGGATTATACGATGGAGCGGCTGGTAAGGGTGGCCAAGAAGCTAAGAACGGAGCATAATTTCAACGGATATATCCATTTAAAGGCCATTCCTGGAGCGAGTGATGAATTAATGCGGGAGGCGGGGCTGTATGCAGATCGTCTAAGTGTGAACCTGGAGTTGCCGACAGAAGCAGGATTAAAACTGTTGGCTCCTGAGAAAAGCCGGCCGGCGATGATTCAACCGATCCGGTTTTTGCAGAATGAGATCATTCGGCTGGAGGATGAACGGAAGGTGCTGAAGAAGGTGCCGACCTTTGTTCCGGCGGGACAGAGTACGCAGGTGATTGTAGGGGCAGCGGGAGAGTCGGATATGGAGATCATGCACCTTGCTTCCCGGTTTTACAGACAGTTTCAGTTGAAGCGGGTATATTATTCGGGATATGTGCCTATCAGCAATGATAACAGATTGCCCGCCTTGCATAGTCAGGTGCCGTTGATGCGGGAGAATCGTTTGTACCAGGCTGATTGGCTGTTACGGTTTTATGGATTTGAACCCCATGAATTATTGAATGAGCGTCATCCAAATCTGGATACGGATATCGACCCCAAACTATCCTGGGCATTACGTAATCTGGACAGTTTTCCTGTAGATATTAATAAGGCCGATAAAATGCTGATTGCCAGGGTGCCGGGTATTGGTATTGAAAGTCTGCGTAAAATCTGTGCAGCACGCATGCATGGTACCCTGAATTGGGATCAGCTGAAACAAATGGGTGTTCAGATCGGTAAAGCGAGATACTTTATTACCTGTAAATCCGGTCCTTTTGAAAGACGTGACCTGACACCGGAACAGATACGTCAGCAACTGTTGGCACAGTCCCACAGTAAATGGGCGAAAGCTCATAGTCCGCAGTTGCAGTTGTTTTGATTGAACGAAGAACGATAATCAATATACTGAGTCTATGCTATGAATTCCTCAATAACTACCGTCTGGCGGACTATCACGTGCTGTGGTTGATAGTTCGCCGATGGTAGTCTAAATGTTACTAAAATGACTACGTGGTTGTATGATGGAAGTTTTGATGGCTTCCTTTCTGCAGTATTTGATCTGTACTGGCAGAAGAAAACGGATGTTACTATCCGGAAGGAACAGGATCATGTCCAGGGTTTGTTTGAGAATGTCATCTTTATGCCGACGATAATGGCCAATGCCGATAGAGTGTGGGTAGGTTTAAGCAGGAAATTATCAGAAGAACATTTGCAGCAGTTGTTTTGCTGTTATCTTTCAGAACTTGCTGGAGAAGAGGATCATATGGTGGGATTTATACGGCATGTGTTCTCCAGTGAAAAAGATATTACCGGCGATTTTGGGAATAAGTATATACTGCATGTGGCACAGACAGCGCGTAAGGTACTACGGGAAAAACACAGGATGGAGGCATTTGTGCGCTTTCAGCTGACAAAGGACAATATCTACTATTCACTGGTTGCGCCGGATTACAATGTGCTACCGCTGATCGCGAAACATTTTAAGGAACGGTATGCGGATCAATACTGGATCATTTATGATGAACGCAGGCGGTTTGGAATCTATTATAATCTCGAAAAAGTAGAGACTATCCGTTTGCAGTTTAATACGGAATATGATCCGCATTATCATACTACTGGAAATGTATGGGCGCCGGAGGAAGAATTGTACCAGCAGTTGTGGAATACATATTTTAAAGAGGCGAATATTGTGGGTAGGAAGAACCCGAGATTACAGTTGCAGCATATGCCACGGAGGTATTGGAAGTATCTGACAGAGATGCGGTTAGATTGAGTGGTTTGAGGTCGATATGGTTTGTTTATGTTGTTAATGCGGTATAACCTTCCGGTATTTCTCCCAGTCTGAATTGATTCACTACATTATGTGCTAAACGCGTCGGTTCGGGAATGCGATATCTGCCTATACATTGTTTGATGATATCCACCGCGGATGGTACATCCATCATATGCCCCGGTGAGACGAATACTGGCTTGACGGCATTTTTCGTGCGTAATACAGCACCGACAATTTCCTCTTTAAATATCAATGGTGAGCTGTTGCCTGTTGTGTAAGCAGGTTCTTCGTATTGTCCGCAAAGGAGTGTTTTGGCACAGCCAACAGTCGGTGTATTGGCTAATACGCCAAAATGAGATGCAATACCCATGCGGCGGGGATGTGCTATACCATGTCCATCTACAACAAGCAGGTCGGGCTTTTGCGGGAGATTTTCCCAGGCGTCCATTAAAGGAGGTACTTCGCGGAAAGCAAGGTAACCGGGGACGTAAGGGAAGAGGACTTCTCTTTTTATCAGGGAGTAGCCAATCGGAAGTAGTGCAGGAAAGCTTAATAAGATAATGCCTGCGTAGACGCTGGTGCTGAATTTATTGAAAGAGATATCCGCACCGGCGATGACGTTAATGGGGAAATTGCGAGGCTGGATGAGGATGTTACTGCGGAGGGTATTCTGGATGATAGTGGCATCCTGAACTTTGAGATGGTCGTAGTTTAGATGTTGCATATGGAGGAATTGTAAGACGTAGAAGGAGGCAAATTTAGGTCCAAAAGCAAATGTTCAGTATGGGAAAAGACATGCGACTGGCAACTACAATGCACCGCCTGTTAATGAATCAAAATGGTTAACACCATTGTAGTAAAGTACACATGGCAGTCCGCCCGCGCCGGAGCGTGTTACATCATTAAATTCCATCAAACCACCATCTCCGGTAGCTGCCCATACATTCAATGATAGATTAACTGCCGGTAAACGGATCACATTTGTTATGTAGTCCTGAGCAGCGGTAAGCATTGCCTGTCCCTGTGCAACGAGGTCGATCATAGAGTCCATGGGTCCGCCGACGCGGGCTCTTACATGGTCAATAAATGCCGCCTGGTTAGGGATGGCTAGTCTATGACGGGAGGTCAGCTGGTGATGTAAGGAGTAAATGGCACAATTGTTTTCATCGCCGGGTTGAATTTCGTAGCCAAAACCAAGTGCTGCAATCGTCACTAAAGAGCTGTCGCCAGCATTTTTAGGCAACAGGACTTTTCCCATAATCTTAAACAGCTCCTGAGCCATCCAGGCAATTTTAGAACTATGTCCATTTGTATGAGGAACAAGTGCAAATTGCATTTCCAGCGTTTTCCGTTTTACAACATCCGTCACTTCTTCACCGGCTCCCTTCTCGGCCTTCAGATAATTCAACAGGTCGACCACGCCACGGGCTCGTCGGGTCATGATTTCCCTTTCTGCTACTTCTGGAATGCTCAATGTCTCACTACGCATGATCTCCGGACCGCCTTTGCCCGCAAATAATGGACGTTCTTTACCTGATCCTGTAGCAAAGGAGTCATATAGCCCTGGCTCTGCAGTTCCGTCTGGTCTGCTTGCAACCGCGTGGAATGCAGCGGCGGCAGACACCAATGCAATAGAAGACCTGGAAAATTCCGCGAAAAGTATAATGGCTATAATTTTATGTGCGTGCCCTTTAACCAAATCGGAAAAGTCTGCAAAAGCATCTGCACCTGACATTTCTCTTATAAACAGATTTGCGATAACTTTATCGACGTCCTGATCTTTACTGGTCAGTTCTCCTGCTATCAGTTTTATCAAACCATCCATCAAAGGTGCATAATCTGTTGGCAGACTACCTCCGAGAATAAAGTTGTTAGCCTTTGGACTTATTGTGCCTTCATATGTCCGGTAGCGGATTTCATATCCCGGCAGATCGCCTGTTCCCGCACGATTCTTTTTACGTCTCCTGATTGGAAGAAAAGTCTTTTCATCCTCTATATCAGTGCTTATCAGGTCAGTAGCAAAGCTTGCCTCCCTTCTCAATTCAGGTAACATTAACCGTAGGCCTTTTTCCTCTTCGGTGCCCGGATCACTATCTTTCACCTTTTCCGCATCATCGCCTGAGACTACCATTTTCATTGCATCGAATCTTCGCTTACGTCTTTGCATCTCTTCAGGTGTTCTGCTGGCAATTGCGGCATTGATCTGTTGTTGTCTGCTCGCTGCAACAGCAAGGTGCCCCCAGGTGTGGAAACGGCGATCTTCAAGAACATCATCGGTTAGCCAGGACTCAATAACCCTGGTAATAGCCTCTGCTCGTCCATCAAACTTCTTGTTTGTCAGTGCTTTAAATAGTTTATCCTTGCTGATGCTCTTCGGAAATCCCACTATACTTTTAACCTTCCAATAAGTGCGAACAGCCTTCAATACAGCAAGAATGTGGTCTGGAGCCGATGGTTTTTTATTCCGTCCAATTATAACATATCGCTGTACAACGTCAGTGCCAGTCTTCGGGGATGTGTTATCTGCATTATCTTCCAAACTCATATCATCCTCTTCCTCATCTTTTAACTGAGCAACAGTTTGTGACGATAGCTGCGTTTGTTGAGTGGTATGCCATGCCTGCTGAGGAACTGCTCTGTTTTGATTGTCAGTGACTGTCTCCGGCATAGAATCGCTGTCTTCTTTTAGCTGAAAAGGAGCGGGATGACGGGACTTTAAGACGCTCACCTGATTATTCCGTGATAAAAATTGTAAAGCAGGTACTGCAGGAAATCCAGTTGCCGACGCTCCGATTGCTAAGGCGCTCGGCTGCGATGTAGACGGAGTACTATATACTTTTGAGTTTTCCTGCATCAGGTCTAGGTTGAAAGGGTTTCCTGGTATCGGCAAAGATTAACAAATAAAACTGATTGTAGTGCTTTTATAGTAGTTGTTGTGAGTAGTTCGCCTGCTTGTTCGCTGGTCAGAGGTAATAATGTTTGCAAAGACAGGCAAACTTTACCTGCACCCAAATGTTAATCTAAAAAACACAACTTATGAAACTAGATAACGTTCTATTCGTCGTTACCTCTCATGATGAGTTGGGCAATACCGGTAAGAAAACCGGCTTATGGATCGAGGAATTCGCCGCTCCTTACTACAAGTTGCATGATCTTGGAAAGAATGTCGTCATCGCCTCACCAAAAGGTGGACAGGCGCCGATTGATCCCAAAAGCGACCTTCCGGAAAACAAAACTGAGGCCACCAGAAGATACTACAACGACCCCGAAACACAGGATAAGCTCAGTCACACCGTCCCATTAAATACCGTTTCAGAAAGCGATTACGACGCTGTTTTCTATCCTGGTGGACACGGACCAATGTGGGACCTGCCAGACAACCAGGATTCTATAAAACTGATTGAGGATTTCTACAATCACGGTAAACCTGTAACACTGGTTTGCCATGCACCGGTTGCCTTAAAAAATGTAAAGACACCTGATGGGGAATGGCTGATAAAAGGTAAAAAAGTAGCTGCATTTACTGATACGGAAGAAGAAACCGCGCAGCTCACCAAAGTGGTCCCTTTTCTGTTGGAAGATATGCTGATTGAAAGAGGCGCCGACTTTCAGAAAGGAGATGACTGGAAGCCTTTTGTTACGCGGGAGGGAAACCTGATCACCGGACAAAATCCAGCGTCTTCTGTACTCGCGGCTGACACTTTGTTAAACTATGCCGCACAGGCATAAAAGGTAAAAGATGGTAAAACCGAAACACCTCCGTAGTACTACGGGCAAATCATATGTGATATCTGGCAAAAGCGCTGGAATGTCGATTTCCGGCGCTTTTGCTGACTATGTCTATCTATTCTTCTCATAGATCCTCCTCACCAGCGAGTCTATCTTCCTCCTGTTTTCCGGATCCCGGATGCTCTTATCCATATACTCCAGCGCATCATCTGATATCTGCCATCCCAGCGGTAAAACCGGCTTATAGGCTGTTTTATCATCCGGTTCTGACGGTCGTATCAGCTGATAGATATAACCCTCTTTCTGCTGCAACATGGCGTTTATGCTATCTGCTTTATAAGTATTCCCCACCCAGTTGTTCATTAAAGCTGTAAAAGGCGCTGTCAGTTCAAATACGTTCTTCGCCTTTCTGATGGTATCCGTTTCTTTAATGGCATTTGGCAGCGACAGCATATAGAACTGTATCGAACTATCTTCTCGTCCGTCAGCCGACATGGCGGCCATCTCCAGACAACGCCTGATCTCTGCTGCTGTTTCTGCACCGGAGTTTTCTTTTAGTCCGCCGTCCAGGAAATGATGCTGTCCATCATACTTTCCCTCCGGACTTATATAAGGAAAACGGGCGCTCAGGAACGCGCCTGTGCTAAGACGCAGCTGACGTCTGTCAGGAAAGGAAGTGTCTTTATTGTATTGTTCCAGTTCATCGTTCATGCGAAAGGCCACGGGAAAGTCGGTCGGAGACAAAAGGACAGGGGCAGTGATCCCTTTTACACCCTGGTCGATATCATAAGTATTGGCAAATAGCAGAGGAACTTCATATCTGAGAACAGGATTTGCATTGTACCAGTAATTCCGGAAGGGCAGTCCATAGTCGAAACCAGCCTTTTGCCGGGCATGGAGTTCCCAGGTACGTTCCTGGATACGGGCGCGGTCATCCGGGAGTTTAAAACCAAGAAATGACAACCAGATATCTCTGCCCAACAAGGGGATAAGCACAGGTGTCAGGAAGTCGTTTTTATAGAAAGCGGCATAGTCAGCGGGAGATTGCTGCGGGTGTTCCAGCTGGTGAAAACGCTCCGCGCATAATACAGAAGCCCCGATCGTGCCGCCGGATGCGCCGGAATAAGCAAAGACATAATGCTGGAAATCATATTTGAATGCTGCATCTTTTCTGTCGTGTAATCCTGCTGCAAGCAAGGCTGTATCGATCGCATGTATGACTTTGCTTGTCCACGCAGCTGCTCTGATGCCGCCGCCATAAGCATTGATAATAAAGATCGGATAAGGTCTGTGATAACGCGTATTGTAAGCGCTTATTTCCGTCCGGCGGACTGTCAGCCATTGCTGTGCATATTGATGCAGACTGTCGTATAAAGGAGGCGCTGAAAGGGTATCTTTCTTTATCTCGATGAACCGGATGTTATGGTATTCATTATTGCTGGCCACCGATCTGACGAGTGCCGCAATCAGCAGAAAGGTAATGAACTGGATCTTGTACCGAAGCCCTATTATCAGCAACATCGATAAGACAAAAATATAGAAAATTATACCGCAGAAAACGATCGGCAGTGTCAGGAAACGATACCCACTATTAAAGGCAAACCAGGTTGGATTAAGGTTGGCCACAAGGAAAAAGACGGCAACGGCCATCAGACTGAACATGATATAAGGCGTGATGATCTGCTGGTTCAGGCCTTTTCGGATATTGGTGTACAACAGAAATGCAAAGGACAAAAGGAAGAAATCCAATGCGAAAAAAGCCAGGAAGTAAGGCTTATCATTATTATCCTGAAATCCGAAGGCTAATACGGTGCAAAAGACAACAAGACAGATAATTGCCACCAGTTTCCGGTTACAGAACCAGCCATATTTCAGGATGAGATAGTATAGGATCGTCAATATGATCAGCAGCATAAAGGGGTTGATAAAGTCCAGCCAGTAACCAATACGAAAAACCTGCATCGCATTCAGCACGCAGGCACCCGGCAACATAAAGCTAAGCGCACCCAGTAATCTGCCTGTAAATGTCTTCTCCCGGTGTTGCGCTGCTTCGTAATCCCAGCTACTAAAAAATACATTATGGAGCGTGAAGGTTGTCCGGGTATTTGTATCATAGTATTTTGGGAAATACCAGTTAGCCAGCGCAAAGAGGGTGATAACCAGTAGCGTCACCGCCGGTCCTACACGATGACTGTTGATACTTAACAGCAGATCCTGTCCCTGGTCCATCCCCCATAAGATCAGCAATGTAAACAGCAGACCAATAATGACAATACGGAAGGTCCAGATAGTGCGTAGGATAAGTGACACGCTGAAGGAGAGGAACCTGAGCGATCGATATAGTACCGCAAGTGCAAGAATGCCCAGCAGACCAAACTTGATAAACGCCGGGATACTGACACCGAGGGCGAGGTAATGCGCTTTGTTATATGCGGCCAGCAGGATAAATATATTCTCCACGATATCCAAGCATCCCGCCACAAGGGCCATCAGCACGCCTGCTTTGAGAAAGAACGATGCGGGTTTTCCCGGCTTGCTCAATGTGCGGTATAGCAGTATACAGGCGAGTAAGGTATAAATAATGATAAAAAGAAAATCCCAGTAGGTCTGGTATTTTACAAGATGGAGTGTCTGTTGTTCTTTCCAGGTCTCCAGCATTTTTTCTCCTGTATGCTGGCTGGTATTGAATTCAAAAGAAAGGATACCGTCCGGACTTACCTTATTGGTAATCCCAGTATCAAAATGCCCTAGCCAGGCAGAAAGCAGCAGGAAGGCGATCAATGTGAAGAGTAACCATAACTCATTACCAGATATTTTCTTCATCGGAAAAGCAGGGGGTGACAGTTGTAATTGATTATCAATACTCCTGTTAACATAGGTTGTACCAAAAATGTTTTGGCTGCTTATGTTGGCTGCTTTATCCGGTTTGGGTGGTGCGCTAATCAGGTTGTCAGGTGTAATAGCCTCCATTCCAGGGAGCAGTAAAACCAATGGTGTTACTGGGATACAGATTGATGTAACCGGAAGGAGGATGTGGTATCAGGCCGAATGTATAGCCATCAATTTTAGTCTGAAACAGGCAGATCTCAATATCACATAATTCGTAGTTACCCAATTCGGCAGCCCATTGTTCAAGCATTTCGTCTTCATCTATTCCTGTCAATACACCATTTCGCATTGTGCAACAGGACTTACTCTCTATGTACCTGCCATTCGCAGTAAAGAAATGCATTACTGCATATTCCTGCCGGAACTGCATCCAGTCTTTCCCCAGCTCCCCTAGAGGGCGGGAATATAGGAATGTAGTATATCCCCAGAACAGACTTCCGTCTTGCGCTCTTCCCAGATAATGGGTATGATAGTCTTCTATTTGTTCGACAGGTAATTTATTGGGAAGGAACCTGCCATTCCTTAAGAAGTAATGGAGATTGGTGAACAGGCCAGATAAGGTGAATTTATATTTCATCAGGTTGATAATCAATTTAATAACGTTGTGCGAAAATAGTAAAACTCAGCCGGTACAAAAACGCCACCGATAATTTGGGCATAAAATCCTGAAAGCTGAATGCCATGGCTCATCCAGCAGACATAACAGTGCTATTCTGGCACGGAATTCGTACTATAATCAGCAGAAGACAATTTCTCTTTCTTAGCCTAACAGGGTGGCTACAAATGGTAGCCTCAGATGAAGCCCTTCTTTAATTTTGATCTGAACTGGGTAATGCCAGCATAGAAAAATAGGAAAGAACAAGGGTGGTTGCAAATCGCAGCCTAAGATGAAAACCCTTCATTATCGGAACTGGCTTACGCCAGCGTATAATCAGGAAAGAGAAATTTTTCAGAGGTCCCGGCTTACATGCCGGGATTTCTGTTTTATAGCAACTACTAACAGATGATGAAATTTTATATATTCGCGTATCCGTTTAAAGTGAGCAGTTGCTAATCAATTCATTGCAATCACCGCTGCTCCTGCGGAGTCTGATAAATGGAGAATTACAGCGTTGTTATTCTGATCCTGGCTATTATGATCGGTCTGTCAGCAGTTGCTAACAAGATCCGTCTGCCATATCCTATATTGCTGATCACTGCGGGTATTGCTGTGGGATTTATTCCCACAATGCCGGTCATCGAGCTAAACCCGGAAATCATCTTCCTGATCTTTCTGCCGCCACTGCTATATGACGCGGCCTTTAATATGCCCGCCAATGAGTTCCGTACACACTTTAATACGATCACATCGCTCGCCATCGGACTGGTATTCATTACCACCCTTGGGATCGCTGTTATTGCCTATTACACCATCCCGGGAATGACCTGGCCACTGGCGTTTGTACTGGGGGCGATTCTATCAGCGACAGACGCTGTCGCAGCAATTGGGATCACAAAAGGGCTGGGATTGTCCCATAAAACAACGACCATTCTTGAGGGGGAAAGTCTGGTGAACGATGCTTCCGCGCTGGTGGCTTACCGTTTTGCGGTAGCCGCTGTAACAGGAACTGCTTTTGTTTTCTGGCAGGCGTCTTTACAGTTTGCGATCCTGCTGGCAGGAGGCTTTGCAGTAGGATTTGTGATCGGTAAACTGCTCTCGTTTATACTTGCGCGTATACATGGCAATGTGATGGTGACGATCAGTTTTATGCTGCTCATGCCTTTTGTGGCTTACCGGATTGCGGAAGAGTTGCACGTTTCCGGTGTGATTGCTGTGGTGGTATTAGGCTTAAGTATTTCCCGCTTTAGTAAAAAGATCTTCCCGGATAGTCTGAAAGATCAATCGAAAACGATCTGGGATGTGATCATTTTCCTGCTGAATGGTTTGATCTTTATCCTGATTGGATTACAATATCCTTATGTATTAAAACATATTGATCAGAGCCAGGTACTTCCTTATCTGGGTTATGCCTTCCTGATCACTATTGTGGCGTTAGTACTTCGTATGGCGAGGGTATTTTTGCAGAAGGTCAATCTGCAACGGGCATTCCTGTCATCCAAACATCGGAGACGGCATAAGATGACAAGGGATACTTTACTTGACTATCCTACCAGTGTGATCATCAGCTGGTCCGGTATGAGAGGCATTGTATCACTGGCTATCGCGATCGGTCTTCCGGAGAAGCTTGAAAACGGAGCGCCGTTTCCATTGAGGAACGAGATCATCTTTATATCAGTAGCTGTTGTATTGTTTACGCTGATAGGTCAGGGCCTGACGCTGCCCCTGATCGTGAAGATGATGAGTAAATATAAGCGTCAGAATAAACTCAGCTGATCACCCCCTTTTTTCTTTGGCGGTTGTGCTTTACCCATTACGGTACGGCCACCATATTGCCAGGAATGATCTCTTTCTTCCTGGATCAGTTCTTCCAGCCGCGCGTTGGGAATAAAGTCCTTTTCAACCTGTTGTGACAGCATTGATAATTTGCGGATGGCGTCCTGTTTATCAGACTGGCCGATCTTCGCTTTATTAACGGCATCTTTTAATACACTGATCGTTTCGTCATATACGTTCACCGGAACAGGGAAGGGGTGGCCATCTTTTCCGCCATGTGCGAAGGAAAAACGCGCAGGATCGGTAAAGCGGGATGGCGTACCATGGATCACTTCACTGACAAGTGTCAGGGATTGTAAGGTACGGGGACCAACTCCCTCCAGCAATAATAAAGATTCGAAGTCATGCAGCTGACGTTCATGCGCTACTGCCAGTACACTTCCCAATCGTTTGAGGTCCACATCCTTTGAGCGCACATCGTGGTGTGAGGGCATGATCAGATTTCTGATCTCCGGCAGCAGGTGTGCCGGGTTTTCCTTTACCAGTTCGAGCATACCGGCTTTGGTGGATACGGCTTCCCTGTCTGTGAGATTAAGAATGAGTCCCTGATTTTTACCATAGATAAATGTATGCGGAGATTCGGTGTATTCCTTAAAGGCGGCCGAGTGCCAGTGATAACGGCGCGCCATACTACTGGCGTCATTCATACCCTGTTGTACGATAGCCCAGTCGCCTTCGTCTGAGACGATGAAAGAGTGCAGATATAACTGAAAACCGTCCTGTATGGCCGTATTATCCACTTTAGCCGCCAGTTTGCTGCTGCGTACGAGTTCCTGTCCCGGTAAGCCGGTACGTTCTGCAATGGCCAGTAATTCCGCGGGTGTCTGACGGGAATGTTTTCCCTTTCCTCCGCAGATATAGATACCCAGTTCCTGTGCCCTGGGATTCAGTGCTTTTTTTAAGGCGCCCATTACACTGGTTGTGATGCCTGACGAGTGCCAGTCCATCCCCAATACACAACCCAATGCCTGGAACCAGCAGGGATCACTCAGCCGGCGGATGACTTCTCCTTTTCCGTAATCCGCTACAATGGTTTCGACAATAGCGCCTCCCAGGAGGCTCATTCGTTGTGCCAGCCAGGGTGGCACATGTCCGTAATGTAATGGAAGATCGGCGTGCGACATGTCTCTTTCTCCTTCTAAAGTGGGTTTGCCTGAACGGCAAAATGGTGAATATTTTTATCTGACAGCAGGAAATCGGTGATAGCGGCCATTGCGTGCGGCTTACCACTCACTTCGTATTTATTTTCTATCAGTGCATCTTTCTTCGATTGCAGCAGCAATTTGAATGTAACATTATGTTGGCGGAAAAGAGCCGTTAACTCCTCTGCTTTGTACTGGTCAGCCGGATAGCTGATCGTATAGGTGCGTTTCTCTCTCCACCTGCCAATGTTGCCTTCCAGGGCTTTTAATCCCATTAATAGTAATAGCACCATTGCCAGAGAAAAGGCGGCCAGCACATAATGGCTCATTCCAATCGCGATACCCAGGGCAGAGGCGATCCAGATGGTAGCAGCGGTGGTGATACCGTCTATGGTAAAATCACCTTTGAAGATCACGCCTGCGCCGATGAAGCCTACGCCGGTCAGTATATTGGATGCAACACGATCCGGACTGGATGGATATCCCAGTTCTACGGAAAGGATCGTGAAAAGCGTACTACCGAGACAGATCAGGGTCAGGGTACGCATACCTGCTGCTTTATGCCGGTACTCCCGTTCCAGTCCGAGCAGTCCGCCAATGACGATCGCTACAATTACTTTAAGTAACTGGTGTTGTTCAATATTCTGAAAAATAGCGTGTTCCATATGCATGTCGTGTCACAAATGTAAGCCTTGGCATAATTATTTATGCATTTAGCAGAAATCATACTCTTTATTTAGTTATTATTTAGTTATTGTTTAACCTGGATAAATATTTAGTTAATCATGAGAACGCAAAACAAAGACCTCGGTAATAATGCTATAACCTTTCGTCTGGCTTTATGTAAGATCGGTATTACAACGTGTCTCGCTATTATACTGAGTCTCTTCCTGTTTTCCTGTGGTAGTTCAAAGGAAAGTGGTAACACGACAGACAGTTCCTCCATTATACAGTCTGACACAACCAGTACAGTCGACACTATGAACAGGACAATGGATACCTCATCCGTAAGACCTGATTCTATGCCGATTAAGTAATATTGTGTGTTAGCCGTTTACTTTCGTCCACTATTTGTGGAAAAAAATGCAGGGACATATATGTAGCAACTTGTATTTGTTAACTGACAAAAAGTAGTTTATGAAAAATACTCAAGTAAGTAGATATAAATACCTGTTATATACACTGTTAGTAGCAGGAGCAACAAGTTTTATAGCATGTGGTGGAGGTGCTGGCAGTCATAGTGATTCAACCACTGTTGGAGGCACCGAACAACCCACTGTTACACCTGATACAGCTCCGGCAGCAGAAGTACCGCCGGGAGCTATTAATCCCGGAGAAGATTCTTCCCGTTATGGAACAGGTGTAGCTGATTCCAGTAAGAACAGACAAAAGTAATGTTGATTACGAGTGGTATTGCAGATACGTACAGTTACCTTCCGGTAATAGCTTAGCACAGGCTTTTGTTGGAGATGGTCAGAAAACAAGCCCCGTAAACGAATTTAACGACGCAGATTGGCTATTTAAGTCGTTGTTTTTCAGAAATATCAGCTGTGTTTGTAATCGGATTGATGTCTTGTAGCAAGCTCAGTTCTACGTCGTAACAGACGTACATTCGTAATTGACTATCGTCTTTTCAGAAAGGAGGTCCTCAGCGGCCTCCTTTATTTGTTATCCTAAGGATAAAATATTTACCTTGCCTGCCCGTCATAACCTATACGACTCAGAGCGAAACTAAGAGACAATTCCGGATTGTTTATTCCTCCTTATTGATAATTCTTATCTAACTGATGCAAGACGACAGTACACAACAAAAGAAGCCACTCCGTGCAGCTGCATTAAAACGCACGTTCAGACTCTATAAATATGTCAAACCATATTGGCCGGCCTTTGGACTCGGTCTGCTTTTTCTCTTTATTTCGAGTGCTGCCAACCTCGCTTTTCCCAAACTGCTCGGGGAACTGGTTGATGCCGCCGGGGGACATCGTGTGACGACTGATCCACACCGGATCAACCAGATCGGACTTTTACTGGCCGGGATCCTGATTGCCCAGGGAGTTTTTGGTTATCTCCGGATAATGCTATTTGTTAACGTAACAGAACGTTCGCTGGCCTCCTTACGGCAGCATATTTATAATCACATGATCAAACTGCCCATGCGCTTCTTCCTGAACAGGCGTGTGGGGGAATTAGGCAGCAGGATCTCTTCGGATATTTCCCTTTTGCAGGAGACGTTTACTACGACAGTTGCGGAGTTTATCCGTCAGCTGATCATTATTGTCGGTGGACTGGTACTGCTGCTGCATACCTCCGTACAACTCACCCTTCTGATGCTGACGACGTTGCCGGTGATCATGGTGATCGCTTTCTTCTTCGGACGTTTTGTGAGACGTTATTCCAAGCTGGCGCAAAGTCAGGTGGCAGAAGCGAATACGATCGTTGAAGAAACCCTTCAGGGCGTATTAAATGTCAAAGCGTTCGCGAACGAATTCTTTGAGATGAAGCGCTACCACAAGAAGATCCAGGAAGTAGCAGCTACCGGTATGAAGACCGGAAAGTTCCGGGGCGCTTTCGCTGCCAGTATGATAGTGGGCGTGTTTGGTGCGATGATCGGTGTGATCTGGCGGGGTGCTTTACTGATCGCCGAAGGCAAAATGGATCCGGGCATGTTGTTGTCATTTGTGCTGTATTCCAGCTTTATTGGCGGGTCTGTTGCTGGTCTGGCGGAAGTGTACACCAGCATTCAAAAGAGCATTGGCGCGACCGAGCATCTGCTCGAGATCCTCGATGAACCGGCAGAACCAGTGGAGGAGATGACTACCGTTGCCCCACAGGATCAGCTGACAGGCCAGCTCTCCTTCAACGATATTTCTTTTCATTATCCCACCAGAGAGGACCAGGAGGTATTACAACATGTTTCCTTTGATATAGCACCCGATCAGCAGGTGGCCCTGGTAGGTCCCAGCGGGGCGGGTAAGAGTACAGTCGTTTCCTTACTGTTACGCTTATATGATCCGCAACAGGGTACGGTGCGCTTTAACGGGAAAGATGCTGCCAGTTTTCCTTTATCAGCCCTGCGTAGTCAGATGGCGATCGTACCACAGGACGTATTTCTCTTTGGAGGAACGATCCGCGAAAATATTGCCTATGGTAAGCCCGGCGCGAATACAGAAGAAGTGAGAGCAGCGGCAGAAAAAGCGAATGCCTGGGAGTTTATAGAACGTTTTCCTGATGGACTGGATACAATAGTAGGAGAAAGAGGCATCCAGTTGTCCGGTGGTCAACGTCAGCGTATTGCCATTGCGCGGGCGGTGCTGAAGAATCCGCGGATACTGATCCTGGATGAAGCTACTTCGGCACTGGATTCTGAATCCGAAAGACTGGTACAGGATGCGCTGGAGAAACTGATGGAAGGCCGTACCTCTATTGTCATTGCACACCGTTTAAGCACTGTGCGTCAGGCAGATAAAATCATTGTGCTGGATAAAGGGAAATTGGTGGAAGAGGGTACGCATGAGGAGTTGGTGCTGATGGATGGTGGATTATACAGGAATCTGAGTGAGATGCAGTTCTCACATTAGAGACTATACGTTAGCCGGCGATATTGTACAAAATAAAAAGAGGAACCAGTCAGTTCCTCTTTTTTATTGATAGTAATTGAAAACTACATATATGGTTTCATCTCTTCCTCGATATTTTGTCTGAGATGCATCAGCTTCTTTGCGTAATTCTCCATCTCAATAGCAGCGGGTGTTTCAGGCACCCATTTCGGAACAGGTACTGTTTTACCTGCATCATCCACAGCTGCAAATACCATCACACAGTGCGTTGTTTTTATCCGCTCTTTACGACGGGGATTTCCTGCCTGTACATTAATAGAGATGTGCATGCTGGAGTTGCCGGTATAGATAACGGTAGCTGTGATCTCCACCATGTCACCGATGGAAATTGGCTTAAAGAAGCGAATACCACCCACATATACTGTCACACAATATTGTCCGCTCCAGTTGGCCGCGCAGGCATATCCTGCCTGGTCAATCCATTTCATTACGGCGCCTCCATGTACTTTACCGCCAAAGTTGACGTCAGATGGCTCGGCGAGAAAGCGGAGCGTAACGGTATTGCTGATAGTATCGATCATAAGTATTCGGTTTTGAGCAGGTAAAATTAAAATTCTCCCTGATTGTTTTCCTGCTGATCTTGTTTTTTACCGTTTTTACGCTCTTTTGTATCCATTTTACCGAATCTGTAAGATACATTCAGACGCAGTTCGCGGGTAGCGCGCTTGCGGTATCTTTCCTGCTCGGAGAAGGCCGTATTGGTAAATGACAGGTTACGATCTGTATTAAAGATATCATTCAGTGCCAGGGATACTACCAGGTTCTTTTTCTTCAGGAATTCTCTGCGTAAAGCCACATCCGCAGAGTACTGCGCCGCTCTTTCGCCCTGTGGCAGGATCTGTCTGGATTCGTAATTACCCGTTAACTGCAGCGTGGTATTCCATGGCAGTTTGGTATTACTGTTCACTTTACCAAACCAGATAAAGCCCTGATTAGTAAGGTTGCTCTGGAGGTTACCGGCATTGATCTTCTGTTGCGCCAGGTTTAAGTTGGTGGTGATATCCCAGCCTTTCAGGATCTGGTTACGTACGGTAAATTCAGCACCGTATGCATTACGGGTGTTGGCATTCACCGGGTAGGACAATACCACTTTCTGATCCTGACCGTTGATGTTCAGGGTTGTATCTGTATAGAAATCAGTGATAGCTTTTTCAGTATTTCTGAAGTAAAGCGACACCAATACGTTATGTTTTCGATTGAAATCCTTCAGATAACTTAATTCAAATGAGTTGGTAAACTCAGGACGCAGGGCCGGGTTACCACGGTTTGCGCTCTGTGCGGTGTATTCCAGGTTAGGCAACAGGTCGCGGAACCATGGGCGACGTACACGACGGCTATAGTTCAGCTGCAGTTCGTGATCTCCTTTGAATTTCTGGGAGAGGAACAGGCTTGGGAAGAAACTGATCGGATAATCGATTTTATAGCTGCTTTTGCTCAGTACCCTTGTTTCACCGTCATAGAAGGACTGTTCTGCACGCAGACCACCCTGGTAACCAAAATTACCGATCGTACCGGAGTAGCTGGCGTAAGCGGCATTGATGGTTTCAGAATAGCGGTAGTCATTGGAGAGGGAAGAATCCAGCACATCATGACCGGTAGCGAAGTCTCTGCCCATGGTTGTCAGCTCGTTATTGAACTTACGCGTCGTGGTACGGAGACCTGCTTCGATCTTGGAGTTTTCTGTCAGCGGGTTCACGTAATCGATCTGGCCAGTAATATAGGTGGTATTACCACCGCCGCGGCCATAGCGGGCCTGCGGGATATTCGGAGAATCGATCGGCTGATGACCCAGACTGTAATATTGTAAGGAATAGTCGGAATTATCTTTGGATGTCGCGTAGTTATAGTTAAAGTCAGCGGTCAGCTCGTGGCCCTGTTTGGCGAAAGTGTGCTTATAACCGATCTGGGTGCTATAGTTACGGAAGTTGTGATTGGAATTATCGATACCTGTACCATAGCGCACCTGGTTGCGGTTAGCGTCCAGGTCATATAATGTCAGGTCGCTGTTGTCTTTGAAATCACCAGCCATGATACCCTGAGCGATGGTGAAGGTATTGCGGTTGTCCATGAACCAGTCAAAGCCGATACGGCCAAACTGGAAACGACGGCCATTTTCTCCTTCATTATATTGATCCAGGAAAGTAGTGGTATCTGCGCCGATGTTTTTACGGAACAGGTGGGAGCGGGCATTACCCTGACGGCTTCTCAGGTTATAGCTGAGGGACAGATTGTATTTTTCTCTGCGGATGTTGAGGTCTGCACCTACGTTACCGCCACCGATAGAAGAGAGACCACCGGTCACCTGACCATTGATCCCTGCTTTACGGTTCTTTTTCAATACGATATTAAGGATACCGCTGACACCTTCCGCGTCATATTTGGCGGAGGGGTTGGTTACCACTTCTACGGAGGCGATCGCATCAGCCGGGATCTGGTCCAGGGTCAGGGTAGTAGGACGGCCATCCACGAAAATGGTTGGGGAGCCGTTACGTACGCTGACGTTACCATCGATGTCTACGTTTACGGAAGGCACCTGTTTCAGTACATCTGTTGCTGTACCGCCGACGCTGGAGATATTTTTATCCACATTGAAGACGCGTTTGTCGATCGCCATCTGGAAAGAAGGTTTCTCTGAAACGATCTCTACACCGGCCAAAGATCTTACATTGGCACTCAATTTAATATTACCAATATCTATACTATTATTTTTAGCCGTAATTGAAATTGTTTTATAAACGGTTTCATACCCGATAAAATTTACCTTCATGATATATTTACCTAAAGGAATTTCAGGAAAGTTGAAATCACCGTTTGGTTTTGACAACATACCGGTGGCAACACTGGAATCTGCCGCGCGAAGCAGGGCAACGGAAGCATATTCAACGGGAGCGCTGGTTGTTGCATCAACGAGTTTTCCGTATAGAGAGCCGTTTTCCGCCGGTTTTTGACCCGGTTGCTGTGCGTGGACGATCGAAAGGAATGTGAGCATCATTCCCAAACATAAAGAGACAATTTTCTGCATGATCCAAAATACTTTTCTTATAATAGCCTGTAACTGACATAAAAGTAGCCCGATTTAAAAAAAGATTGCGGCACTAATGGATGAATGGCGCGTAGGGTTATGTATCTTTACAGCCGACAGTTACATTTTTCGAATCAATGCATTATGCCTGACGCTTACCAACCTGACTGGGACATATACACTTGCCATATAGAAGACAAACCGGCTATAATAGGGCTGGACCTTGGTTTACGACGTTTTGCGCCCTTAACCAGGAAGCCGTACTCTATATTTATATCAGTGTATCTGAAGCATCCCCGGCCAGACGGATTTCCACATGGAGACGAATTCTCCAAACTGGGTGTGATAGAGGATTGTCTGGTACAGCAACTTGAGACCTCGTTAAACGCACATTTCGTAGGCCGTACGATATCAAACGGTGTGAGAGATTTTTATTTTTATAGTTCCAATACCTCCGGATATGAAGAGTCTATCGCGGAAGCGATGGCGCAATTCCCTGATTACAGGTATGAATGCGGCATGAAGGAGGATAAGACCTGGGAGTTATATTTCGACTACCTGTTCCCTGATACACAGGAGTTACAGCGTATTCACAACCGCAAAGTGTTGCGTACGCTGAAACAACATGGGGACATTGCCGAAAGAGAACGTCTCATAGATCATTGGGTGTATTTTTCTGCTGAAGCTGAAAGAGAAATTTTCGGACAGCAGGTAGAACGGCTGGGCTTCAATATTGAAGGACGCCCGGTGGACGAAAAAGGCCCTCAACCTTATGGATTGAAGCTTTCCCGTAATGACCGTACCGACGAGGAAAGCATAGACTCAGCAGTAATGATGCTGTGGGAGCTTGCTCAGGAGGTGAATGCACGTTATGACGGATGGGAAACCGTGATAGTGGCACAATAATTAGTTAACTTGTTACAACTGTTACATATTCTTTACGTTAGTAAAGAAGAAGCTTGCTTATACTTCTAAGATCGAGTGAGAAAATCTGTAAAAATATTATTATATTTTTTGATTTGCTATTGCCTGGCCTTCGAAATTTTAGAGGCACATGGTCATCCCGTACGGACATTTTCCCACCATCCCGTTTTGCGTGATACCATTCCCCCGGTAAAGCCCTCCGTTCCGGCCATGCCGGTCCCGGAAGAGGATACCCTGTTTCCGATACTCCCGATGATACCCACGGTACCTATCGTACCGACTATCCCGGGAGATACGATCGTTCCTGGCGATATCATTTTACAGGGGGATACCGTTCCGGTCTCTAAGAAGTATTCCAATTCCTGGTTCAACCGCATGCGGGTATACCAGGACTCACTCCGTAGCCGGCAATACCGGAACACCCTTATCAGAAAGGTAACCCGTCAGGATGTGCCGGAACCTTCCGGAACGGATAGCAGCATTATCAAGAGCGAACAGTATTTTAAGCCCTTCAGCGGAAAGGTGATCAGAGATATCTATTTCCGCCGGGTGAATGTATTTGGTCCCAGCAATATCAAGGATACTACCTTTTCCACCTCAATGAAACTGGTGCACCTGGCCAACCGGCTGCACTTCAATTCGGAAGAGTGGGTGATACGGCAACTGCTGTTTTTCCAGCAGAATGATACGCTCAATCCTTTTGAAATGTCAGATAATGAGCGTTATCTGCGTAGCCGCCCCTTCATTCAGGATGCCCGCTTATATATTATTAATACAGGTCCTTCTCCGGACTCCATTGACCTCCTGGTAGTGACAAAGGACGTATTTGAATACGGTTTTGATCTGTCAAGGCTCAGTACCTCAGGTATCAGGGCCAGTGTGTCCAACGATAACCTTTTTGGTGCTGGTCAGGGTGTCAGGATCGGTGGCTCCTGGAGCGGAAATGATAATCCGCCTTTTGGTTCGCAGGCACGCTATACTAAAAACAACATCCTCGGGACCTTTATTGACTTTTCCGGGGGATATACCACCCTTAATAATATTAATACCCTGGACTCAGGGACTTATGAGGGAACTTACTACTTTGCTTTTGACAGACCTTTATATAAAAGTGGCGCTAAGTGGACGGGGGGGATCGGTTTCAGCAGCAATTATTCCATCAATATGTTCAACCGCTCGGATACCCTGTATCGCGATTACCGGTATAATATCCTTGACATCTGGGGTGGTTATAATATCCTGAAACAGGACAGCCGCAATCCGGGTTCACGCCGTCCGAATCTGGCGTTTCTTGTCCGGTACTTTAATCTCCTCTTCACCCAAAGGCCCTGGCAGGAAGAATATAAATTAGATCCTGTATACAATAATCATCGTTTTTACCTGGCGCAGGCGGTCGTCTTCAGACAGGAGTTCTTCAAAACAGATCATTTCTTTGGATTTGGCAGAACGGAGGATATTCCGTTGGGTTATACCGCATCGGCTACCGCTGGTTGGGAAACATGGAAGGGCAGGACGAGGGGTTACGTCGGACTGGAAGCAGAGAAATTCTGGGTAACCGGTTCAAAGGGAATTATCTATGGACAGGCAGGGATCAGCACTTTTTACCAGAATTATGCTTCAGAGGATGCCGTCATCCATGCGAAAATAGAATACTACAGCCGCGCATTCAGATTTGCCGGAGGAAAGCTGCGTCAGTTCTTATACTTTGATTATCTGGGTAATCTGAATAACTACTTTTACAGACCACTGAATATCAACCGTGATCTTGGGGTATGGGGTTATAAGAACGTTCCACTAAGTGGTTATCAGCGATTAAATCTGCGTTCAGAGACGATTTATTATAGTCCGCTGAAATTACTGGGTTTCAAATTTAACTTCTTCACGTCTGTACAGGCATCCCAGCTTTCCATCAAAAGCAGTAATCTGTTTAAAAACCCGATATATTCCGGCCTGGGCCTGGGATTCAGGTTAAGGAACGAAAACCTCTCCCTGAATACCCTGCGGCTGTCTGCCAATTATTATCCGAATGCGCCGTATCCGATGCAGACTGTTTTCTGGGAAGCGACCACGGTGGTTGACTTCCGTTTCAACATCTTCTCGCTCAGAGCTCCATCATTTTTACAATTCAGATGATTTCCGCACTTTAATGATCACCAGTTTGGAGGTAGGCGTATTACTTCTGTCGGCGACACTATTGAGCGGCACGAGTGCGTTTGTCTCCGGGAAGTAGGTAGCAGTACATTTTTCCGGGATGCTGTATTCCACTACCAGAAACTTATGTACGATCCTTTCCTGTCCTTCGAAATTATTGATCAGATCAACGACATCGTTTGCCTGTAATCCGGCAGCCTTTATGTCCTTTGCATTCATCAGGATCACCCTTCTTTCCTGGTAGATACCGCGATAGCGGTCGTCCAGTCCGTAGATCGTTGTATTGAACTGATCATGGCTACGGATGGTCATCATCATGTATTCATCTGCCGCCAGTTCCTGTTTGATGATCGTGGCGACATTGAAATTAGCCTTACCGGTTGTGGTATTGAATTTCCCGTTACGGGCATTATTTGGCAGATAGAATCCGCCGGGCTTTCTGACGCGGGTATTATAATTATTAAATCCCGGGATCACTTTTTCGATATCCTCGCGGATGTAATCATAGTGACGCATGTAATGCTGCCAGTTGACCTTTGACTGTGCTCCCAAAGTAGCCAGTGCGAGTTTGCAGACGATGACAGGTTCGCTCAGTAACTGATCGGAGACCGGCTGTAAATTTCCTTTGGACATCTGAATGACGCCCATAGAGTTCTCACAGGTCACAAACTGTTTTTCTCCCTGTTGGAGGTCCTGATCGCTTCTTCCCAGGGTAGGCAGGATAATGGCTTCCTGTCCGTGTACCAGGTGACTGCGGTTCAGTTTTGTAGAGACCTGTACGGTGAGTGCGCAGTTCCGTAGTGCCTGCGCCGTTACTTCGGTATCTGGTGTGGCAGACAGAAAATTACCACCCATTGCAAAGAATACTTTTGCTTTACCGTCGCGCATCGCCCGGATGGCATGTACGGTATCATATCCATGTTTACGCGGTGGTTCAAAACCGTATACGGAACGAATGCCATTGAGTAAGACTTCTGGGGGTTTTTCATAGATACCCATGGTTCGGTCGCCCTGTACATTGCTATGTCCACGTACGGGGCAGGTGCCCGCGCCGGGTTTGCCGACACTTCCTTTCAGTAGTAGTAGATTCACGACCTCCTTGATCGTGTCAACCGCATTTTTATGCTGTGTGAGTCCCATGGCCCAGCAGGCTACGATCTTCTTTTTATGCATCAGCATACTGGCGGCTTCCTGGATCTGTTCTATGGATATACCCGCAGCCTCAGATAAGTTTTCCAGTTGCTGTTGGCGGATATGCTGTATATAGGCATCATATCCGTTTGTATTAAGCTGAATGAACTGATTATCAAATACGGATCCCGGTTGTTTCTCTTCTTCCTGCAGCAGCAGCAGGGCGATAGCCTGTAACAGCGCCATATCTCCGTTGATCTTTACCTGCAAAAAGAGATCGGTCAGGTGTGTCGGGATATGCAGCATACCTTTCACTGTCTGCGGATTCATAAAGTTCAGCAGTCCGGTCTCTGGTAATGGGTTTACAGAGATGATCTGTACGCCGTTTTTCTTTGCTTTTTGCAGGGCAGTCAGCATACGCGGGTGATTCGTACCAGGATTTTGTCCGAGTATAATGATCACTTCCGCCTGATAGAGGTCATCCAGCGTCACCGAACCTTTACCAATACCTAATGTATCAGATAAGGCTACGCCGCTGGATTCATGGCACATGTTGGAGCAATCGGGCAGGTTGTTGGTGCCATATTCCCTTACAAACAACTGATATAAAAAAGCAGCTTCATTGCTTGTGCGGCCGGAGGTATAGAAGATCGCTTCATCGGGCGAGGAGAGTCCTTTCAGGTGTTGTGCTATCTTACCGAAGGCATCATCCCAGGAAATGGGCTGGTAATGTGTTGCTCCTGGCGCCAGGTATACGGGTTGCGCTACACGTCCTTTTTTGCCGATCTCATAGTCTGTTAGTCCTGCGAGATCAGCGATACTGTTTTTCGCAAAGAAGGCCGCATCCAGTTTCTTACTCGTCGCTTCTTCCGCCACGGCTTTTGCGCCATTCTCACAGTATTCCGCAATAGAAGAGCGTTCATCATCCGGGTCGGGCCATGCGCAACCGGGGCAGTCGAATCCGCTTTTCTGATTGAGTTTTAAGAGCGCTTTCATACCGCGTACGGCATTCATTTCCTGCAGGATATGTTTTGCGCTGGATATTACGGCTGGTATACCGGCGGCAGCTGTTTTGGGTTTGCCGAGACGGACGTGTCCTGTAAAATGTTCAGGATTCTGAGAAGCGTCGGTGTATTCGTTGCTCATGGAAGCTTGTTTCTATTGCGTATTTATATATAAACGAAAAGGTAGTCAGTTTATGCAGACTTACTCATTCGCAATAATGATCCTTTGTTCTCCGGTATAGATGTTAAATCGTTGTTGTCTGAGAAAGCCTATCAGGGTGATATCCCATTCTCCGGTCATCTTTACAGCCATTCCTGATGGTGCACCCACAGCAGCTATCACTTTGATGCCTGCCATTGCTGCTTTCTGGATCAGCTCAAATCCTGCACGTCCGCTAAGGAGCAGCAGATATTGATCCATCGGGAAAAGCTTTTGCTGCAAAGCTGCTCCGATCAGTTTGTCGACGGCGTTATGTCTGCCGATATCTTCGCGCATCAGTAATAAGTTCGCTGCTCTATCAAACAGTGCTGCTGCGTGAATACCACCGGTGTCATCAAATAGCTGTTGCTGTTTTCTTAACATATCTGGTAGTCTGGTGATCATTGCGGAAGACCATTTAGTCGTGCTGCCATTCGATGTCTCTTTTGCAACAGGTGTATAAATGGAAGCAATGTCGGTCTTTCCACATACGCCGCAGCCTGCATTGGACACGAAGTTACGCTGTGTTGTTTTCAATACGGGACATACCTGTTCGTGCAGGCTTACGAGTATCGTATTCGTTACCTCACTTTCAGAGCTGATGGCCTTAATATCTTCATCTCCCCGGATGATCCCTTCGGTAAAGAGGAAGCCTGTTGCCAGTTCGGGATCCCGACCTGGCGTACGCATCGTGACAGAGATGCTTTGTTGCTGTCTGTCAGCTGCGGGGCCGTAGATCAGCTGTATTTCCAGCGGTTCTTCTGCGGCAAGCGCGTCTTCTGTTGCAGTAACAATTGTATCCTGTACTCTTGTTATGCGTGTGTAAGAAATAGCAGGGTTGGGCATGCTGTAAAGTTACGGAAATTAAGGTACGGAGAGATTTGTCTGTCTTCGGGTTTATATTGTCAGTTTTTGCTGTTGCCTGTTTGGATTATGTTAAGGCAGATGTCGGGCGTCTTGCTGCAGGTTGAGGTGGGACGCCGGGCTGACGCCCTTTTTCGAGGCCTGCTATTGGGCGGTGGGAGGTCGTGTTGGGCGATGGGATGGTTGATTGAACCCCTGTCAGGCGGCGCAGGCTCGAAAAGGGCTAAGGCCCTTTGTCTCCACCTCAACCCCTCCGCAGATCAGGCCTGTCGTTTAGCCAATAGCCACTGAATTGTAGTAGTCTGTTGAACGATAGATAATTGTCATTATCGTATTGATATTCACTGTCATTGATTAGGTTATTATTTATTGGAAATCTATCTGTATCTATCACTATAGTAATGAATAGTCTGTCAATCTTTTATGACATTATTGAAAGTTGATAGTCTCTTCACAGCGAAGGATTTCAGATGGAGACCCTGGCCTTAGCTATTTGAAGTACGCCGAACCGCCTGATAGAAGTTCAATAGATATTCCCAGGCCCAACACGCCCTTCCCAAGCCCCATGCATGTGCACTTCAAAGAGCGTCAGCCAGAGGTCCCATCTGAAACCGCAGCGTAAGCCCCAGATATTAAAAAGCGAATGACAATTGCAAACAAGGATTGCCCAAAATCAAACCAGCAAGAACAGAATAGTCGATCACATCCATAAGAATAACCACTATCACGTAAGACACTATTGACAGAAACACTATAGAAAATCGACAGTCTCTTCACAGCGAAGGATTTCAGATGGAGACCCTGGCCTTAGCTATTTGAAGTACGCCGAACCGCCTGATAGAAGTTCAATAGATATTCCCAGGCCCAACACGCCCTTCCCAAGCCCCATGCATGTGCACTTCAAAGAGCGTCAGCCAGAGGTCCCATCTGAAACCGCAGCGTAAGCCCCAGATATTAAAAAGCGAATGACAATTGCAAACAAGGATTGCCCAAAATCAAACCAGCAAGAACAGAATAGTCGATCACATCCATAAGAATAACCACTATCACGTAAGACACTATTGACAGAAACACTATAGAAAATCGACAGTCTCTTCACAGCGAAGGATTTCAGATGGAGACCCTGGCCTTAGCTATTTGAAGTACGCCCGCCCGCCTGATAGACGTTCAATAGATATTCCCAGGCCCAACACGCCCTCCTCAAGCCCCATGCATGTGAACTTCAAAGAGCGTCAGCCAGAGGTCCCATCTGAAACCGCAGCGTAAGACCCCAGCATTAAAAAGCGAATGACAATTGCAAACAAGGAAATCCAGAATCGGAAAATATAATGGATAACAACAGACTTTCAACCCTAAAGACAAGGCAGCAAAAAGAGGAATTTTAAGCCATGAAGCGCAAAATCAAACGATCATTAGCTTCAATAGCTGAAAGTGATAAAAACGAAGCACAAAGGAAGAAATGTAACAAAACAAGAAGCAGGTAAAACGCTTTATCAGATAGCTATAGAGGAAACGCAAGGAGATAAATGCAGAACGCAAAGGAGGGAAAAAGAGAAGAAAAAAGCCGCCTCAAAAGAGACGGCTTAAAGAATATTAAAGATCTGTCGCATTAAACGTGTCACCTTGTTTAACATCACCGGTTTCGAAACCTCTCTTGAACCACTTCATACGCTGCGCAGACGTACCATGCGTAAAAGCATCCGGAACAACATGCCCGGAAGCAGCTTTTTGCAGAGCATCGTCACCCACAGCACTGGCTGCATTCAAAGCCTCTTCAATGTCACCTGCTTCAAGGATATTCTGCATTTTCTGTGCATGATGCGCCCAGACACCTGCCAGAAAATCCGCCTGCAATTCAAGCTTAACAGATAATTTATTGTATTCACGCTCGCTGATCTGAGAACGCATCGCCTGTACTTTACGGCTGGTACCAAGGAGATTTTGTACATGGTGACCCACTTCATGCGCGATCACGTAAGCCATAGCGAAGTCGCCTGCTACTTTGAAACGCTGCTCCATTTCATTGAAGAAACTGAGATCAAGGTAAACCTTCTCATCTGCAGGACAATAAAAAGGGCCCATAGCAGATTGCGCTGCACCACAGCCAGACTGGTCATAGTCTGTATACAGTACCATGCCTGGATCTTTATATTGCTTATTCATTTCGGCAAACAGCTTCTCCCAAACGTCTTCGGTATCTGCCAGGACAGTCGATGCAAACCGGGAAATCTCGTCGCTGTTATTGGTAACGGTTTTGGATTCAGTCTGCTGAGCACCGCCAGTACTTTGTTGAACGGATTGCAAAGCCTGTTGGGGATCCTGGTTGAATAGCAGGGCCAGAACAATGATAATGATACCACCGATACCACCACCAATGCCGATGTTCCTCATTCCACCACCACCGCCGCCACCACGACGGTCTTCTACGTTGTCGCTTAATCTTCTGTTTTGCCAGCGCATATTTTATTTGTTTATATGTCGAAAGTACAGAAATTTTAATACCCTTCCATCATAACAATTTCCCTGCCTGATTCATCCGTAGGAAAAGCTTCCTTTTTTTTAATCCCTGCTTTTTTAATAAATTAGGTGACGCTGACACCCTCATTGTTATACCTCTACATCATTGAAGCTATGCAATTTACAGACTTCTGGATCGGAAAAATACAGGCAGACAATTTACCCGAAGCCATTGATGCTGCGGGATTGATCAAATATCTTTCTGTGTTTACGTCGGATGAGCAATGCTTCCATATTATCTTCCAATGGCACGAAACAACGCTCAGAAGGACGAATGACTGGTGGTTTCCCCGCCAGGAACTGTTTAAGCTGATCCAGTCCAAGGTGAATAAAAAAGGACGGTTGACAGAAACCCTGATGCATTGCCTTGAACTATTGGATACCTCTGAAAAGAAAAGTGTTACGGTGGCCGAGGATAGGGTAAATATCCAGATCGATATATTGATGCATGGAGGTCCGGAGCCGCTGGTAAGCCGGAGGGACCCGCTGGGGATTCTGGTAGTGGAATTTCTGTCTAATATCCGGAGTACGCGGCAGCAGGAGTACTGGACGTCTTTTGTGGAACATTGTCTGAATGCAGGGGAAGGTAATATGCCTGCCCTAAAATGGTGGAACAGGGCGAAGATATTGGTGAACAGGATCGATCCGGATTATTTTATCATGCGGATGAAGGACTGGGTATCCTTTTGCCAGGGGCAGATGATGTCGATACATGCAGGTAGAAAACACAGTTTTGTAGACTATAATATCAGCTATCTCAGCGCGATCAATCACAATATGCTGAAGGCATTTATCTGGTGCTGCGCAATACCTGATAATAAGGCGCTGATGGATCTGCTGGAGGCATATGCGCCCTGGGCTTATAAGAAAAAAGGGAACGCCGGACCATTATCCGCCAAAACCGGTACTGCTTGTCTGTATGCATTTACCTGTTTACCTTTTAGTCAGGCGCTGGGCAGGATCGCGCGTCTCCGTGGACTGGTCAGACATGCTGCTACCTTGAAAAGTATTGACAGGATACTTCAGTCGCTGGCACAGAAATATGGTGTGCCGCTGCATGAACTGGATGAATATATGGTGCCGGATTTCGGGTTGGATCAGCAGGGAAGTCTGCGGATCTCAGTAGGAGAACTGACGGGTGTTTATACCTTGCAGCACTCCGGTAAACCGACCCTTTCCTGGGAAAAAGATGGGAAAAAATCAGGGAAAGGACCCGCGGTACAGAGTGCTGGCCTGAAGGATTTTAAACGGCTGATACGGGAAATTGATGATGCGCTTTCGGCGAATGCCATCCGCCTGGAACGTTCGTTTTTACGGCAACATCCCTGGCAATATACCCATTGGAGGGCTGTCTATCTGGAACATCCGCTGATGAAGACGCTGGCTAACCGGTTGATATGGCGGTTTCAGAACAATGGACAACATACGATCGGCTATTGTATGGATGGACATATTGTTGATCATCTGGGCAAACCGCTGATACTTGGTGCCGATACGCAGGTTACGCTGTGGCATCCGATGAATGAGCCGGTGAAAACGATCAGGGCGTGGCGTAGTTTTTTGTCCCGGCACCATATTGACCAGCCATTTGAACAGGTGAACAGAAAGATCTATACTCCCAGCAATGAAGAGCTGGCAGATTGCTATTACTCTTCCCGTTTTGCCTGTCATGTGCTGAACAGGCAGAAGTTCAAACACGTGATTACACAGCGGGGGTGGACTTTACGTCAGAAAGCAGAACACAACTGGTCTTATGTGCCGCATATCACGCTGGCGGACTGGGATATCCGGGTAAATTTCTTTGCTGATACAAAAGAGGAGGATACTGTTGTGACGGACCTGCTCAACTTTTATAAAGATGGAGAGCCATTGCCATTGGGTGATGTACCGCCCGTAGTCTTTTCGGAGATGATAAGGGATATTGGCCTGTTTGTGGCCACTGCCGGAACGACTGAGTTACATAAGCGTCCTTAATTGTTTCCCAGGACGTTTTCTCTGTATTGTTGTCCTTCTTTTACGATGATGGTATACCCTCTGCTATACGGTTCTTCTTCCGCGCTGAGCGGCAGGGTAAAATGGAAACTGGTGCCTTTACCAAAGACACTGTTAAACCAGATCTTCCCATTGTTGCGTTCAATGAAATCCTTTGACAACGGAAGCCCCAATCCACAGCCTTTCTCATTCTGTGTGCCACTGGTAGAATAGTAAATATTGGAGAATACTTTCACCTGATCTGCCACCGCAATACCGATACCTGTATCCTGTACAACGATCTCAATCTTTTCAGGCAACAGCAGATAGCTAATGCTAACGCTTCCGTTAATGGGCGTGAATTTGATCGCATTGCTGATCAGGTTTCGGAGTACCAGGCGGATCATATCAGGATCTGCATAGACCATCAATGGTCGCTGCAGTTCGTGCGTCAACGTTATTTCCTTCTGACGGGCTAATGACTGCAATAATTCGAACTCATTTTTCAGGATATTACTGATGTCAAAATCGTCTGGCGTAACATGGATACCCTTCATCTGGCTACTGGCCCATTGCAGGAGGTTATCCATCATATAGGCTGTATTTTTCACATCCCGCCAAAGTTCATGAGAGAAGATCCTGAACTGTTCCTCCGACATTTTCTCATCTCTGAGCAGGAACAGCAGACCTTCCAGGATGGCCAGGGGAGAGCGCAGATCGTGGGAAATCACGGAGAATATTTTATCCTTGACCTGGTTCCCGTTGCCGAGGGCCGTATTCTGTTCCAGGATAATCATATTCTGCTGCTGTACCTGTGTATTCCGGTGATTCAACTGTTTATAGAGGTCCTGCTGACGTCTGTACATGAGGTACAATACGGCGGTGATGATGAACAATCCGAGCAAGAGCATACTGCAGAAAATCACCAGAATGCGTTGCTGGTGGATGGTGGCGAGATGTAGCTGCTGTTCCTTACGGAGGAGCTTATTCTCGTGTTGTTTCTTTTCTGTTTCGTATTTCTCTTTGGTATTGGCAATGAATTTAGCTTTCTCCAGACTAAACATCTCTTCATTAAGGATGCTGAATTGCCTGAAATTAGCCAGTGCGGCGGCATAATCTCCGCGGGCGGAATCCAGGGTGGCCATGTTCTTATGATAGACCAGCGTGTTTTTCGCGTTCTTCAGGGTGGTGTTTAACAACGCCGCTTCTGACAGATGTTGCTGTGCTTCCTCATAGTGATGCAGCATGGTGTGTGCCAGTCCGATATTCAGGTGTGATTTTACCAATCCGTTCAGGTGATCGGATTCCTTGTAATATTGCTCTGAAATATTGAAATAGGGGAGTGCCAGCGCGTATTTCTTTTGCTGGAGGTAGATCAGGCCAATGTTCTCATAAGTAACAGCAAGCCCCTGGCGGTCATTCAGGGCCAGTTTTATCTTTTCAGATTCCAGCATAAAATGCAGTGCAGAATCAGGCATATTCATCCTGATATAGCTACTGCCAATGCTGTTGAGCGTTCTGGCAATTTCACCAGGCTGTCCCAGTGATTGTTTGATACGCAATGCTTTTTTCTGATAATGTAATGCCTGTCTGGGTTGATCCTGTTCTACCAGTATATTGCCGATATCTGTATTGAGAATCCCTGTTGCATGCAGGTCATTGAGTTCTTCTGCAATTTTCAGGGCGTTGATGGTGAGATCGAGTTGTTTTTCTAGGTTACCCTTTCCATTTTCCGACAATGCGAGATTACGGGTGGCCCACATAATGCCCTGTTTAAAATGAAGGCTGTCACTGAGCGCCATAGCGGCATGGGCATATTCCTCAGTCCTGGCGGGATTTTTAGGAAAAGCCTTACGGGCTTCCTCGTTCAGTAAGCGCACACGCACGGTATCCCTTTGGGGATGCGTGGACAGCTCACTGTTTTGTGCAAAGACAAAATTCGTCCATACACATAATGAGGCCAGATATATATAAGTATATAAGTTAGTTCGGACAATCCGCATAGAGTCTATTTGTCGGCACAAACGTTCTTTAAGGGTAACCTGAATGCTGTGCTAAAATTATAAAAAAAACGGATGCAAATTTTCAAAATCTGAAATATTGTGATTCGTTGTATCTTTCAGTTGGAATATTGCTACTAATGTAAGGAATATATCCGCAGTATTAATTCCATGTATCCGTTGTTTTGTAGCAGGAGTGACTACATTGCGGTTACATTTCATATGTCATTAATTATTTTACAAAATGAAGCCAACGATAACGATCGAATATTGCCCAAAATGCGGATGGATGATGCGTGCAGCCTGGATGGCACAGGAACTGCTGACGACTTTCGCAGATGATATCTACAGCGTGACCCTGCAACCGAGCGAGACCAATGGCAGCTATATCATTTATGTAGATGGTGTCGCAGTGATTAACCGGAAGGAACTTGGTCATTTCCCTGAGATCAAGGAAGTTAAGCAGGTGATCAGGGATAAAGTAGCTCCTGAAAAGAGCCTTGGCCACAGTGACCGAAAATAGGATAAAAGTCGTTTCTTTGCATCCCGGATGAGTATGCAAAGAACAATCATTTTTACGACGATATTACTGGCGTTCAGCCAGGGACTGGTAGCGCAGCAGCAATTGCAGGATACTGTAAAACCGCAACAGCAGGACACCGCTGTTATACATAAACGCAGTTTCTTTCCGTTGCCAGTGGCAGGATACTCTCCGGAGAAAGGACTGGAAGTGGGCGCTGCCATGTTATATTCCTTTTATACCTCAAAGGACCCGGTTCTTCGTAATTCTACTATCAATCTTATTCCTACTGTTACAACAGAGAAACAGTTTAAAATAGACCTGAAGACAGATATCTGGACAGATGCTAATAACTGGCATTTCAGGAGTAACCTCCGGTATCATGACTTTCCGATCAATTTCTACGGACTGGGTGATACGACCCGTAAGGCAGGCGCAACATTGCTGGATAACAGACGTTATAAAGTACAACTGGAAGGCGAACGACGTATAGGAGGACACTTTTATGCAGGTATGTCTGTATTGTATCAGCATGATACCTATAGCAGCAAAGATACCAAAGGCGTTTATCCGGGTATGTCACTGGTGGACAAGAATGGCGGTCATGTCACTTTTATTGGAGCGACGGGTATCTATGATAACCGTGACAACCAGAACTATACAACAAAAGGTAGCTGGGTACGCCTGAACGTAGCATTTGCTCCGGCTTTCCTGAGTAAACACGCACTGTGGAAATTCGATGGTCAGGTACGTCATTTTGTACCGATCTCACCGAAGAGTACAGTAGGTTTCAACGGATTATTCAACTCTTTGCAGGGAAGTGTTTTACCTTTTTATCTCTTACCTGAATTGGGTAATGACCTGATGATGCGTGGCTATTATACAGGTCGTTACAGAGATCAGAACTATCTCGCAGGACAGGTGGAATATCGTTATTTCCTGGACCCTAAGATACCCATCAATATCTGGTTCCTGCATATGCAACCCAAGTTTGCACTGGCTGCGTTCGGCGGCTCTGGTGCAGTATTTAACAACAGGGACATCGCAATGTCGCACTTCAAACCAAGCTACGGAATGGGCGTACGCTGGTTCTACGATGAAGGCGCAAAGCTGACTGTTCGTATTGACTACGCATGGGGAGAGAAACGCACTGGAGAGGAGCGTCAATCCGGATTATACCTCTCACTGGCAGAAGCGTTCTAGACCATCTCCACGGGCATTGGGCACGTAAATTGTTAACTGATTTGTAACTATAGTTGATCCAAAAATTCCTTTATGAAAAAAAGTGCAGCCCTATTCTGCGCACTCTGCGCAATTGTGTCCACCCAAAAAATCATGGCACAGGATGTTAAATCTACGTCTAAGTTTTATGTAAAAGTCACCGGCAGCTATTATTTCAGCGTATTCCCGGGTCAGTTCCCCAAGGTTGGCAGCTACGAGCCACATGATGAACACCTGGTATACAATCCTGCAACCGGCGCCTCTACAACTGTATCAGAAAAAGTATTGACGGGATCGTACGGAGCTGGTGGGAGGGGAGGACTCTCCTTCGGCTGGAACCTGAACCAGTACATCGCTGTGGAAGCCTCGTTTAACTATTACCGTAGTAAGAAAAACCTGATGACACGCGAAGAAACTACGGTGATCAATACCAGTCAGACCGTTGGTAAGGTTGAATCGCATGGTTTTGTAGATGCGATCGATTTTGCACCTGGCGTGGTGATCAGTCCGGGATTCAAAAAAGTCAATCCGTATGTTCGCTTTGGTATGGTCGTACCACTGTGGGGTAATCTGAAAATTGAAACAGATGCAAGCCGCAGCGGAACCGCTACAGTTGGCGGTCAGACCGTATTGACACAGCTGACTGTTCATCGTAATGAAACAGTAAAACCAAACATTACACTGGGCTTCCAGGGGGCTGTGGGCGTTGCTTTTCCGATTGCGAAAAAACTGGATATCATCGTAGAAGCTGAATACCGCAATATTCCAGTACGCAGTAAAGAAAAAGAAGTGACCAGCTATGATGAAACTGTCGCACTGAGAAATCCGGCGACCGGAGCTGTCATCAGTACACAGCATCGTGGTTTAGATGATCTGTCAACAGCGGAACGTCATACGAAATATGTGACAACCCTTGACCAGAGCTCCAATACACCTGTAGGTCAGCAAGGCGCTGAAGTTAGTTACCGGGATGACAACAAGCCTGCGAATGACCTGAAATCTTATATTAATATTGGCGGTTTAGGTGCTAATGTTGGTCTTCGCTGGCGTTTTTAGCTGCTGCGAGATCCGTCATCAGCGTCACTAAAGTCTTTTCCAGCATTGCATCTGTTAGTGCGCCTTCGGTGTTCATTTTTGTACGTATCAAAGGGATAATCAGCTTATATTCTTCACGGATATCAGCTGTCATCACAGTTAAAGTCTGCACCAGTGAAGCATGCGCTTTTTCGCCTCCCGTAGCAAGCGGAGATGCGCTGATCACAGCAGTCGGCTTATGTGTAAAATCGCCCGAAGATACCAGCCAGTCCAGTGCGTTTTTCAGTACGCCCGGTATGCCAAAAGCGTATTCGGGTGTACTGAATACAACCGCGTCAGCCGCTTGTACATGTTGTCTGAGATCGGCTACTGTCAACGGTGCTGTGGATTGTTCGGTATCCAGTTCCGGACTGAAATAAGGCAATTTATCAAGTCCATCATAAATAGAAAATTCTATATCTGCAGGCGCCATTGCTGCACAGGCTCTTAATAAAGACGTATTTGAAGAAGCGCTCCGGAGACTGCCGGAGATGCCCAGAATCTTGAATGCCATATGTTTCCGTTTAATCCTTTGTATCTGATATAAAGCTGATGTAGTCGCCTGAAGCGATCCGTCAGAAGTCCTGCCATTGAAAGTTATCGCTGAATATGTCCATCTCTGCGTATGTCAGCCCCTCAAATCGGGTGGCAATATCCGGCAAGTTTAGTAACATTTATTGAGAAAATATTACTATTGTTTATGTAGATGATGCTTCAAAATTGAAGCTTTTTTATATATTTAGCCCCGGTTTATCCTATGAGTGTTTAGAGAAAATGCAATACCAATTCAAACTGCGTATAAACATATAAGTAAGTGGAATATTGCACTATATCGTTCATGGAACTGAATCTTCATGAAAAACCTCAGTTCAGATGTTAGCGACGTGATACCCATAGTTAACCTCCAATTCAATCGGGAGAAAATGCCTCCTTTATTACAAAACCTCTTAAATACAAAGTTTCCATGTCAGAACTGCGTTCACTGTATGTGAGCATCAAAACTAAGAAAGAAAATCTGGAACGTTTTTTCCAGGCAATTCCGGTAAAGCCTGTAGTAGATCAGGATTGGACCAACTGGTGGGATAGCCGCGAAATGTATTCCAAATCGGCACTGGATGAGATTCCATTTTTTAATAATGCTACCAATGGAGCGATACTAGAGGAGTACAAAGATAATCTGCAGACAGCTGGTGTAGAAACCTGGGATGAAGCTGCAGGTACCTGGACTTTTGACGTCCTGTTCCTCAGTGAGAATTATTATGAAATTATGCCCGTACTGGCATGGTTGAAAAACATGGCGCCATTTCTGGAATCCGGAGATGAAGGAGTTGTCATTATCTATGATTATTTCTGGGGTGATAAGAGTGTGATGGCACATATGGAGTTTAAAGATCAGCAGGCGACGTTTAAAACGACGCGGAATGCATCCGGGCTCGATAAGAAAGTGCTGGCTGCTGCAGAGGAAACATTGCAGCGTTCATATGATCGGATGGCCGAGATGTATAAAGATGCTGATTGAGGAACATCAGATGAATTTATAGAGACATTTCAGGGGCATATTTGAGGTCCAGGAATGACTCACGATAAAAAAATTAATCCCGGAAGCCGATCAGCTCCGGGATTTTTGTATAGTTCAATTTATTAATTGTGTGGCGTATTTTGGCTGAACAATAGTAAACAGAATGAACAAAATGACTGACAGGTCATTTCAGGGTTTAGCAGTAACTTACGGATAATATGAGACGTGCGTGTGGATGTCCCGGCGTTTGGGTTATACGCGTTATTGGGTGCGCGTAAACGCAGGCCTGTTAATTTGATTAGCATCTTTATACATCCCGGTCATCCGATCATATGAACGCTGCAACAGATGCTAAAGGAATGCATTTTTAAATGTTGATTGTTTCAATCATTGCACTGGTGTCACTAGTAGTTAGGCACAGGCATGAAGACAATGAAGTGAATTTATGGCTGACTTTCAGATACTGATTCATGGGTTAATTTACATCCTTATAAGTTCTTGCTAATCTATTTCTATGAGATACCTATAATTTATATTATGTTAAATAGACTTTAGAGAGTTATTCCCCACTGTGTGATTTTCTCTTCTTATTATATTCTCTTCTTTGTGGCCTATCATGTATTAAATCCTGCATCATTGTTAATCCTATGGGTGATATCCGAGGCATCTCCACTATTGCTTTATAACCTCTCTAATGCCTGGACGTGTCCTGAAGGATCATCCGGGACGAGTGTCTCATGAATTTCTACTAATGAGTGTTTTGTAGTATATCCTGGCCTTGTAGTTACCTCATCTGTGTAAACCTATTTCAGGATCATACAGATGCCGTTTTAATAATGCTTATCCTACGTTAATCCTACGTTCATGAACGTAAGATTAACGTAGGATAAGCATTATTAAAAGGACGTCAAACCATCACATAAACACAGTATTTATGCTATCCACAATCCTTATTTTAATCTAATCACTTTCCTTGCAATAGTTTGTAATTGTAGCCTGCTACTTATAAAGACCGTCTAAATCCATGGCTGGTTAGCCTCGCTCCCATGCCCCCTTTTTCAATTTTTGACATATTGTTGCAAAAATGTAAATTACGCCTTCAAAAGACAAGGATATATGGCAAACGAAACAGAAAAACCTGAATTTTGGGAGAAAAGCTTCACTGAGAAACAGGAAATGTGGGGCTTTGAACCTTCAAAATCAGCGGTATTAACTAAGGACTTCTTTCTCGGACATTCGGTGAAAAATATACTCATCCCTGGTATTGGCTATGGACGAAATGCCCAAATATTCAGGGAAAACGGGATCGGTGTTACAGGAATCGAAATATCAAAGACAGCCATTGATTTGGCAAGAAAACATTATGGTCCGGAGATGACCATCTATCACGGCTCTGTAACAGAGATGCCTTTTGATAAGGGCTTGTACGACGGTATATTTTGCTACGCTCTTATCCATTTGCTGGATAGCAATGAGCGTGCAAAACTGATCCGGGATTGCTATAATCAACTGACGGAGGATGGTTACATGATCTTCACTGCTATTACAAAAGAAGCCCATACCTACGGACAGGGAACGTTTATCAGTAAAGATCGTTATGAAATGTTCGGTGGTGTCAGGATGTTCTTTTATGACAGGGAGTCGATCCAGGAGGAATTTGGCAATGCCGGGTTATTTGAAGTAACAGAGATCACTGAAAACTATCCGTTCTTTTTGATCAAATGCAGAAAGAACGAGCAGAAGATTGTATAATATGATTCTTTAACCATTTTGTTCATTTTTACATTTAGTTGTTCAGTCTCCAAAACGCTAAGCAATCCCATTTCAACATATGAAAAAATCCCGGAGCTGATTAGCATCCGGGATAAATTTTAATCAGGAGAACCTGATCTTATCCCACAACTTATTCTTCACCACCTGCTCAATCACCATATCATGATAATTCCTGCTGATAGGAATCTTATTCGACTGAATAAAGATCTCGTTCCCTTCAATTCCCTCAATCTTACTGACAGCAACGATATAGGACTTATGCACCCTGATAAACGCCTTCCGGTCCAGGTTCTCTTCCAGATTCTTCAGATACAATAGTGTCATGTATTTACCCTTACGCGTATATATTGTGACATAGTTCTGCATCCCCTGCACATAGAGAATATCATCAAAGAAGATCTTTTCGTATTTGCTGCCGCATTTAATAAAAAAGTAGTCCTCCGTTTTTTCTGTTTTCGCCGTTTCCCCGGCTGGTTTATGTAATAACTGATAATAATCTTTGGCCTTATTCGCAGCTTTAAAAAAGCGATCAAACGTAATGGGTTTCAGTAGATAATCCATCACGTTCAACTGAAAACCCTCCAGCGCATAACTGGGGAATGCCGTGGTAATGATGACCATCGGCGGTTTCTGTACGATTTTGAGAAAGTCGATACCATTCATTTTGGGCATCTGGATATCGAGGAAAATAAGATCTACCGGATGTTCATCCAGTAATTTGATCAGTTCAACAGGGTTGGTACAGGTAGCGACCAGTTGCAGGAAATCAACCTCCCGGACATAACTCGAAAGTCCTTCCCTGGCCAGCGGCTCGTCATCTATAATTACACAGTTCATCATTGTATCGGCTGTTTATTATCAGGCTATTTTCTGTAAAGGCTGAGGCATTTCCAGTGGAGAAAGCCGCAGTTGAAGATGTACGTCAAAACGGTGCGCATCCTGCTGAATATCCAGCTGGTACTGCCCTGTATAGATCAGGTCCAGTCGGCGCTGTACGTTTTTGAGTCCGATACCGCCAAATTGCACCACATCTCTGGAGGCTACGTCAGAGGTGCTGTTGGATACCTGGAACGTCAGCGTATCTCCATGTTGTTCCAGCTCAATGCTGATCCAGTTCGGTCTGTCCATATGCCGGGATACATGTTTAAAAGCGTTCTCCACAAAGGTCATCAGAATAAACGGCGCAATACCCCATTGTCCGGCGTCTTCCTGTTCAATCTTCACGTCGAGTTCCATATTGTCATTCTGCCGCAGGCGCTCCAGTTCGATAGAGTTTTCCATATAGGAAATTTCCCTGGCCAGCAGGATCTGCTTGTCATTGCACTCATACAACTGATAGCGTAACAGTTCGGAGAACTTCGCCAGGGATGCCGAAGCCATATCCGGGTTCTTATGTATCAGGAAAAAAATGGAATTGATGGTATTAAACAGAAAATGAGGGTTGAACTGGTGCTTCAGGAAATTCAGCTCTGTCTCCAGTTTTTCCTTTTCCAGCAGCTGCTGTTTTCGCTGCGTCTGCAACCAGTTTTTACCCAGTTTGATACTCATGGCAAGTGTCATGGCTGCCAGTGTGGATGGGATCGAATTACCCAGGAACTGATAAAAACAATCGCCGTTATTGCCGTAGGCTTCCTGCATCGTTTTCCCCGACAAAAATGCACTGAGATAATATCCGGGAACGATCAGCAGCGAAGCCATGACGATCGTCAGTAAAAGATAGCTTATATAGCGTGTAAAGCGGCCTTTTTCGAGATATTTCGGGATCAGGTAATAGAGATTAAAATACGCTGCCAGGGCCTGAAAAACGACGTAAAACAGGAATTTCATCACGTAGGGCGTCAGGAAGATGGCATCTGCCGCCTTAAACGGATTCCCGATGGCGACTGTCCACCACATAAAGTGATAGGCAGCCCAGAATGGAATGTGGTAAAGTTTGTACCGGTAGAGCCAGTTCAGCCTGGAAGGATTATTTACAAAAGCGTTCATCTCACCTGTATTGATCAGCACTGATTATTGAAAAATGGCCTTTTTAGAAAGTTACGCCAGTTTTGAGTCATTATGAAGCTCCAATACCTGAATGGTATGAAATAATTGACCAAATGCAGCCTCCCGGGCAGGAGAGACCCCTCTCCCACCAAATTTGCCCTTTTTTGCCACGTATGGCGCTTTTTAGGCCACTTCATCAATCGGTTGGCACAGGTGGTCATTCAGGTTTTTTCAGCCTCTCCACAGCCTGTTTCTTTGCAAAGAAAGATCGGAACAGTGCGAATGTTTTCCTTAAAACCAATGAGATATGAAACAACTTTGCATGTGCCTTTTAAGCTGCATTCTCGGACAATCTGCCATCGCACAGATCACAGGCAGCTTTGTAAACAACGGTGGACAACCCATTCCATTTGCCAATGTTCTGCTGCTGAACGGGACCGATACAACCCTCATAAAAGCCGCGCTGACAGATGAAAAAGGTAGCTACAGCATCACCTCTCCTCCGGCAGGTAAATACCTGCTTCGCTTTACCGGTATGGGTTTTCAGACATGGAACTCTCCCCTGTTTGATATTACCGCTGCCAGGAGAAGCCAGTCATTCGGACCAATCACTATCAGCGAATTATCACAGCAACTGGGCGAAGTCGTCATTCAGGCTGAAAAGCCGCTCTTTCAGCCGCAACTGGAAGGTATGGTGGTCAATGTGCAAAGCAGTCTGCTGACAAAAGGCAGTTCCGCCTTATCTATCCTCGAAAGATCCCCTGGTGTTATGATAGACTACCGTAACAATAGTATCGCGCTGAATGGTAAAAACGGGGTGATGGTTATGCTGAATGGAAAACTCTTACGTATTCCCATGGAACAACTCGTGAATTTGCTGAATGGTATGAGTGCCGATGATATCGAGAAGATCGAGCTCCTGACATCTCCTTCCGCTAAATACGACGCAGAGGGTAGCGCAGGTCTTATCAATATCGTGTTAAAAAAAGATAAGCAGCAGGGTACCAATGGCACCTTATCAGTGACGGGTGGATATGGTTACCGGGAGAAGGCAACTGCGGGTATTCATCTGTCACATAACGCAGGAAAGATCAGTAGTTACGGCTCTTATACCTATTCGCGTAACCGGACCTACAGCGATATCTACATTCTTAGTTACCAGGATATGCCTGTCTTTGGTGGCAGAATGGAGGTACTCGGATATGATACTACCCGCCTGCTTCAACATAATCACGATGCAACCCTGGGTATAGACCTGAAAGCCAATGAAAGAACAATCCTGGGCGCCAGCGTATCCTATAACGGCAGCAGTGCGGATGTAACAGACAATAACTATGGCCGCTATCTGTTATACCCGGATTCTGTGCTGACTTACAATGGGCAGATCATCAGGCATACACAATGGCGTAACCTGGTATCTTCCGTATATTTTGAACGAACGCTGAAGCACGACGACCGTCTGAATATCAGTGCAGATTATCTCTATTTTAAGAATGATAATCCCTCACAGGTACAAAGCAGTTTCGTCACCAGTCACGGAAAGCAGGTAACCAGCAATGATAGCCTGTTTGCGCCCAGTCAGCGGGGCATGGCCAATACCGTTATCCGGGTAGGTGTGCTGAAAACAGATTATAGCAGACAATTAAACAGCAGGATAAAACTGGAAGCAGGACTGAAAGGAACCTATACCGTCAGTAACAGTACCTCCCGTATTGAAAGTCTGATAGATGGAAAGTGGATCGGCAGAACAGAAACCATCAACGATATGAGGATGCGGGAAGGTATCGGTGCGGCGTATATCTCTGCGAATATCCAGTTGTCTCCATCACTCAGCCTCACCACAGGTACCCGCTATGAATATGCAAGAACTATCATGACCAATGAGCGCACAGGAGAAAGAACGGTTGATCGTACATTATCCACCCTGTTCCCCAATGTGGCGTTTTCCAAGAAGCTGAATGACCATACAGAAATGCAGCTGTCTTATACCAAGAGGATCAGCAGGCCTTCTTACAACGACCTGGCTGCCTTTGTAGGCTATAGTGATCCCACAGCGGTGTATACCGGTAATCAGTTCCTTCAACCTACTATTACACACAACATCAAGTTGGGGTATAATTATAAAGCATATAGTTTCTCCCTGTTATTCAGCCGTGATGATAACCCCATTGCGCGGTATCAGCTCACACAAAGTCCCGCCGCCAATCTGTTGTATGTTTCTCCGCAGAACCTGGCTTATCAGAACAATATCACCCTGCAGGCTACCCTGCCATGGAAGGTAAGCGACTGGTGGGATATGAGTTACAATTTTACAGGCGGATATCGCCAGTTCAGAGCGGATTATCCCCTGGTACCTGTTACAAAGAGTTACTTTGGCTACTCCGGGAATTTTACAGAATCATTCAGATTACCCAAAAACTTTGGCCTCGAACTGACAGGATGGTATAACGGGAATTCCTATAACGGGACGATCAAAGTCGGACCAATGGGCACACTCAGCGCAGGTCTTAAAAAAGGGCTGAAAAACAATGGCGGAACACTGCAATTATCGGTGGCCGATCTCCTCAGCACCATGAAGATCAATGTCTATTATGGCACCCTGACAGACGAAGCTTTCTACATTAAAAACCATGTAAAGATCAATACGGAATCCAGCAGATCGCCTGTTTTCAAGCTGTCCTATTCCAGATCATTTGGTATGGGAAGCGTTCGTCCAACCAGACAAAAGGAAGGATCAAAAGACGAAAGAGACAGGATCAGGAAGGATTAAACCCCTTCCCTCCTGTCTCTTCCTGTTTGCTACTTTGCAGACTGGTCCTGCGTTTTCACTATTTTCATGTCAGCAGGGGGCATCACCTCTTTTTCATCCACAGTAGTAAAATCAATCCCAATGGCCTTAAAACTGGCCCGTTTGCTTTCCATGGCAAGTACGACTCCTTTGTCAGTAATACTGCCAAACGGACTACCCGCCTTCAGCGGTAATTCAGTCGTATACCAGATGGTCACTGTTCCATTTTTCTTTGTTTTTAGTAATAACTTTTTACAGTTATAATCGAGGATCTTGCGGGTTTCTGTTGTTTCCTGCGCTTTCTCTTCCTCATTAGCTGCCATCTCTTTTTCTACCAGTACAGGTGGATTCTTCTTCCGATCCACCCACCATATCTTTTTAGCTTCGATATCGGCATAACGCTCACTGCCTTCCTCGGTATCCACGCGGATACTGGTTTTATGACCATCTTCTTCCTTGTTTATTTCGTCAGGGAAGAACGATTTTAGGTGTTGCCCATTGTAGATCAGTTCTGCTTTGTCTACCAGCGTCTCCGGAACCAGGTCTTTATATTGCAGCTGATCCGGTTTCATAGAGGCATGCAGATTAAAGGTCAGTTCGTAGTGTATCTGCCCCTGCGTTTTGTCTTGTGCGTAAGCTGAGTTGCCCATACCGCTGATGCCCGTTGCCAGTACCAGCATGCGAATGATGTTGTACATATGTGTGTTGTTTAGTAATGACTATTTTTTGAATTTTTTGATCTTGCAGATCAGACTGAGCATATAATACCTGCCCAGGACGATGTTCTGTCTGTCTTCGATATAACCGTTTCGGGTAATCCTGCTATAACTGTTATTCTGATTCAGCAGATCTCTGGCCTCCAGACGGAGCGCATATGTTTTACCAATGTCTTTGGTCAATGCGAGATTGAGCAGGGAAACCGTATTGTTAAAGGACTGGTTCAATCCGGTAGTGGTGTAACAGTCCAGTCCTGCTTCCGCATTCATTTTCCATGGCAGAGAAGCCAGGAAGTCGAGGCTATAGTTGAAGAACCAGTATTGCTGTCCGGCGGTTTTATTTACTTCACTGCTCCTGTTATTCCAGGTGGCATTTCCTTTTAAATTGATAACCAGGGCGTTAATTGGATAATAACTGAAGTCAAAATCGGGAGTTATTGTCCACTGACGGATCATATCCGATATCGCGTTAAAGTAGCTGGGATACTGATTGTAGCCCACTTCTGTGCCCAGTGTCAGAGAGGACCCGTTGCCGATCACCGGGAAGGAATGTTCCCCATGCAGACTACCATTGTAATAGCCATTTGCATTTATCGGAGCAATGAGCTGTCTGCCTGTACTATCAATGGTATAGGCATCGGTAAACTGTTGTCTGATAGCTGATAAACGAAGCTGCACATTACTGAATGTACGACGGTACATATTGTTGGTGAGGAAGCCAATTGTCAGTGTATGGTTCACTGCCTGCTGCAGATCCGTATTGCCTTTCCTGATATATAACGGATCACTGATGTCTTCAATCGGACGTAATTGATTGATACCTGGCAACGAAGCCTGACTACTGTAGCGCAGCATCAGCTGTTTGGAACGGGAAAAGCGGTAGCGGGCATACAGGTGAGGCAAGAGCGTGTTATAATGATCTTTCAACTGATAGTTTCTGTAATCTGAGTGCGCCTGCTGTATGCTGTTCTCCAGACTAAGTCCGGCGGTATAGGTCAGATTCTTATAATTCCCTGCGATAGATACATCTGCGACATTTCTTGTGATCGTATTGTCGTAGATATCGCTATAGCGGGAATCAGCCACATTATAATCGCCATCTGCATGGTTATAATTAAGTGCTATCTGTTCATAGTCACCTTTCGTTATGTTGAATTGTTCTGTAAGTCGAAGCGCTGTATGTCGGGAAAGCTGTTCCGTGTAGACAAGATTGTTATTCAGCGAATAGCTGTCTGAATGGCCTGTAATCTGCTGATTGATACTGTCTTCCTGATGTAGATTGAGGTAATGGTTATGCGATATATTTAGGCTGTTGTTATTCAGTTTGAGGTATTGTGGTGTCACCGTCAGTGACAGGGTACGTCCAGGTTTCTGAAAACGATGACGATAAAGGATATCTCCTGAAATGCTGTTATTGGTGGTATGGGTATTGAGTTGCTGGGTACCTTCATTCAATAGTTCTTTGCCATCAGCGCTGGTGGACCGGTAACTACGGCTACTTCCAAGATCAGCGGTATTGCTGTTGAATACAGGAGAGATCTTGATGGAGTTGTATTTATCCAGTTTTACATCAAATGAACCATTTACCCGGTGGTTGTTATTTTCCTGTAATGATCGTCCCTGTTGCAGATAATTATAAGCAGTATCGGGTAACTGATAATGCCTGTCATAGGTGTAGTTATTCGCAGATGTAAAACGATTATAGAAGTAGCTGCTGCGCAGTTTTAGTTTGTCGGACCAGTCATTATTGTAATTGACGCCACCATATTGGGTGTTATTCAATCCGGTAGGTCTTGCCAGTTGTACCTTTTCAGCAGGATCATCACTGGAGATATGGATGCCTTTCATTTTACTCAGTTCGGCGATAGCAGAAGGCGGCAGACTGTTAAATAGCTCCGGATTGGCGCCCAGCATCCTGACAAGCTCTGATGCCGAGAAACCTGATTTGTTGACGTTATTGGCTTTGAATAATACAGAGAACTGCTGTTCACCGGAAAAGCTGTTTACATTCACACCACCCTCATATTTTCCGTCAGGACCAATGCCCGCTGAGAGGTTACCGAAGTACCCTTTCTTACGATCCTTCTTTGTGACGATATTGATCGTTTTTGTTTTGTTGCCATCATCTATACCGGTAAATTCTTCCTGGTCACTCATTTTATCCAATACCTGTATCTTATCTACCATATCGGCTGGCAGGTTTTTGGTCGCAATAGCAGGATCATTCCCAAAGAATTCTTTCCCATCTACCAGTATCTTTCCTACAGTTTCCCCTTGCGCAGTGATGTTACCACCCTGATCTACTTTCATGCCAGGGAGCTTTTTCAGGAGATCTTCGACGACCGCATTCTCTTTTGTTTTGAAATGCGCGGCATTATACTCTACAGTATCTCCTTTCATCCTTACTGGCGGACGGCTCTCTACCACTACTTCTTTTAAGGTTTTGGATCTGATACTCGTATCGGCTGGAGGTACAGGCTTTGTCTGTGCAGTTAACTGCGCAGACAAAGCAAGAAAAGGACTCAGAATGGCGGTAAAGTTTCGCATGGTATCTTGTTAGTGACCATACAAAACTAGGACTGCGCAGCAGGCGACTGGGTTAACGAACCTTGTTATATAGTTAATGATTGTTAATACTAAAAGACGAGTTTATATCCCAGTCCCCTGACATTGATCAGTTGTACAGCAGGATCGTGTTGCAGGTATTTCCTGATCTTGCTGATATAGACGTCCATGTTACGGGCATTGAAGAAATTATCATCGCCCCATAGATCCAGCAGGATGTTTTTACGATGTGTGGTGATATTTGGCTTTTCAGCCAGCATTTTCAGTATATCTGCCTCCCGCAGGGATAAGCGGATCTGCTCCTTTTCATGCCGTAATTCCTGGCGGTTATAATCGAAAATGTACGTTCCCATGAAGTAGATGCCATTGTTGCCGTTGGAGGCCGTCTGCAGTGGCTGGGTGCGTTTCAGCAGGGTTTTAATCCGCAGGATCAGTTCTTCAATACTAAACGGTTTTTTAATATAATCATCCGCACCGGTCTGTAAACCTTTAATAACATCCTGGGTTTCGCTTTTGGCGGTCAGGAAGATGATAGGTGTCTGCTCATCCACGCTGCGGATATCCTTTACCAGCGATAAGCCGTCTTTCCGGGGCATCATGATATCTACAACACAAAGTTCGGGACGGAAGGACAGGTATTGTTCCCATCCCTGCTGACCGTTTTCGGCGTGACTGATCTGAAATCCGTTTGCTTCAAGGGTTTCTTTGACTACGCCAGCCAGCACAATTTCATCTTCAACCAGCAGTAGTTTGATCTTTTTCATATTTCGGCAATTGGAAAGTAAAGGTACTGCCATTACCAGGTGTACTGGTAACGGTGATACTACCGTTGAGTTGTTGCAGGAGTGCTTTTACATGACTGAGCCCAAGACCATAGCCTTTGGTGTCATGTGTATCGCCCTGTACGACACGGTAAAATTTATCATATAGAAACGGAAAATGCTGCTTTTCAATACCGTTTCCATTGTCTTTTATACTGAAGGTATAATGTCCAGGATGCTCTTTTGCAGCGATCAGCACTTCCCGGACAGATTTGTCATTGTATTTGACTGCATTGTCTATCAGGTTGGTGAGAATGGTCGTAAAGGCGGCAGCATCCGTGAAGAGACGGGGATGTGTAATCTCTACGTGCTGCTTTATGCTTACCTGTGGAAGGTGACCGAAGCGATTGATACTCTCGTCTATCAACGTTCCGATATCTGTTTCCGTGATATGCAGGGGCTGTTGTTCCTGTTCTTCCCTGCTCACCTGCATGATCTTGTCAATCAGGTCCTGCAACCTGTTTAATTCAGCCCTTGAATGACGCAGGTAACGGGCTGTTTTCTCGGCGTCATGCATGCCCTGAAAGCTTAACAATGCCTCGTTGGTAGCCTGCAGAATAGAGACCGGTGTCTTCAGTTCGTGCGTTACATGGCTGATAAACTCCCGCTTCATCCGTTCCAGTTTTTCCTGCCGGAGAATAATACGCCATAGCGTCCAGATACAACCAGTGATCAGAAAGGCAATAAATACAGACAGGATAATGGCGCTGCTCATCTTCTTTAACAGGTATCCGGGTAGTCCTTCAAACGAGACACCTATAAGCTGGTCGGGTTTATTGAGGCCAGGACGGATGATCAGAGAGGGACGTTTATTGACAGTATCTATTTCGTTACTGTTCGTCTGTATGTTGAAAGCCAGGGGTATTTTTTGCTGATTAAGCTCAGACCTGTAATATTTACGCAGGGTGTCTTTATCCGGTACGACGTCCGTGAAAGAGGAAAAGATAGTGGACACAAAATGAGCCAGTGAAGGTGGTGTTTCATCAAGGCGCATCTGCTGATTGGCCATTGTGCTATCGATATGAATGTCTTTCGGTCCAATGGGAGAAAGCCCCCCGGGACTCGTATCATAACGGATAACCCGTTTGGCCCTGGGCACCCCTTCTGACTGCGTATTGCCACTTTCGTCGAGGTCAATGGTGGTTTGTATGGAATACCGTCTTTTCTCCTTTGGTTCTACACCTGCTTTAAGACGGGCTGTGATAATGATGGAATGGTCATAGGCACTGTGGAATGCCTCCGTTGCAGTAGCTACGAATGCTTCCTGCTGCGACCGGTACGTTTGCCGTAACCAGTATAACTGGAACAGTAATGCGGCCAGTAATGCCGGCGTAGCGATCCACCATATCTTTCTGCTAACCTTGCCCATATTCCGGCAAATTTAACTTTCTAATACGTCTGCAGGCGGATTCTTTAACAATCATTAACGTTTCTTCCCATTAGGTCGTATCTTGCCCGGCATAATAGACAGACATGATTATCGATACTTTACAGAATGCCGGACTTTACCATGGTCTGGGAGCCAGGTTTGTAAAAGCCTTTCAATATCTACAGGAAACTGATTTTTCCAAAGTGGAGAAGGGACGTTATGAAATCGACGGTAGTAATATTATTGCCATTGTAAATGAGTATGATACAATTCCTACGACCGGCGAACAGATGGAATCTCACAAAAAGTATACAGACATACAGTATATCGTTAGCGGAGAAGAACTGATCGGACATGATTTCCTGCAGGAACAGACGCCTTCCAAAGTTTACAGTGAAGAGGAGGATTTTATGCTGTTTGGCGAAGCGCCGGTGTTTTTCTCCAGATTACAGCAGGGTATGTTCGCGATCTTCTTCCCTACAGACCTTCACATGCCGAATATTAAGGTGAATGAACCGGTGAAGGTAAAGAAGGTGGTGATGAAGGTGAGTAACAATTAAGAATTAGGAATTAACAATTAAAAATTAAAAATTACTGCGAGGATCTCCGCTGCATTCAAATTCTTAATTCATAATTGTTAATTCTTATTTTTTATATCTATTCCCTGATGGTGGTCTTATCACTCAACGCCATCCTGGCAATTTCATCTTTCCTTCTGAATGTCACCCCCTTATGCTGCTGCATATAGGTAAACAATTCAGTTGCCGCCCGTACCATCTGTGGCGTACCACCGATGCGGTCATGAAAGCTAACGGACATCATCCTTCTGCGATTAGCGGATTCCTCATATAACTGATCGAACTCCATTTTTACCTGCTGCAGGAATTGATCGGTAGAGTACCATTGACCGGAGACCAGTACAATATCGTTGTTACGTAAGGTATAAGGTACTACGACAAAGTCTTTGTTATTCACCTGGATGATGAAAGGTTCATCCCTGCTAAGGTCGTCAATATGATAGGTAAAGCCCAGCTCCTGTAAGATATTCAGGGTATTCTCCCCTCTGCGTAACCAGTTGGCATTGTAGCCTTTGGGTGTCATCCCTGTTACCTGTTTTACGGCTTCAACGCCATCCTGTATGAATTTCTTTTCTTCCTCATAGGGCATGGTATACTCGGTAGCCCAGTCTCTGCCATGTGCAGCAGCTTCATGTCCGCGTTGTACTATTTCTTTCGCCAGGGCGGGATTCTTTAATACGGCGGATCCTACCATGTGAGAAGTGACTTTGATACCCAGTTTATCCCAGGTGTCGAGCATACGGGGAATGCCTTCCTTGTAACCGTATTGGTACCACGTTTCAGAGGGGAGGTCTTTATATCCTTTGACCATATTCTGCGGAAACGGACTTTCGGCATTTACCGGTTGACCGCCTGCTTCAAACTGCATGGAGACACTTACAACAAGGCGGGAACCATCGATCCAGGAAGATGCTGGTTTTTTCTGTTGGGCAGGAGCTGCCATCAGTGCAGCAGGGCCTACCATACCAGCCATGCCTAAGAGGCCGGCTGTTTTCAAAAATTCTTTTCTTGTAGCCATATACTATTTTTTGAGGAGATTATCGACTGCATAACTGTTATAGGAAATACTGCTCAGCAGCAGGGCGAAAATGGCTGCGTGCAGCAGCTGTGATACCAGGGCTTCCCAGTTTTCTATCAGCGTAGCACCTAATATGAGTAGTATCATTACAATACCTCCTGCCACCAGCGTTTGTCTGGTGAATAATCCGATGATCAGCAGGAGGCCGATCAGGAATTCTGCTACAGGCAGCGTATAGCTGAAGGGAGTAACGAGTGCGGAAGGCAGCATGGAGTCTTTGAAACTACCGACCATCCATGCACTGAATTTATCCAGTTTTGGTAATCTTACGAGTCCGTGTCCAAACATGCTGGCGCCAATGGCGAGGCGTACCAGCAGAAAGGAGGTTGTGTTGTTGATCATGATGAGCTGTTTTTATCTGTTTGATGAGACAAAGTTCGGATAGCGGATCAATGTGTTCCTTGTACGATTGACGGATATTTCTGTATATTTTTAAGATACCTGAAAAAATAAAGGTTTAGATATTAAGAATAATTAATTATTTTGGTCGCCGTCTTTAATGTTGTTAGCTCATGCGATTTATAAAGCAAACAAAGCTTTTTTTCAGAGAGGGGAATTCGGACAAGACCTATGAGATTGATTTATGTGAAGTTGGCCCCGGACAATACGTCGTTAATTTCCGCTACGGTAAGCGGGGAAGTGCGTTGAAAGAAGGTAGTAAAACCGTGAATCCTGTAGACCTGCCAGCTGCTACAGCCATCTATGATGCCCTTGAAAAGGAAAAACGCTCCAAAGGATATGCGGCGGAACAGGATGCTGGTCCGGTTGCAGAATTTGTCGCTCCAGACACTTCTCAGGTAACTGATCCTGTACAGGTAGCCATTCTCAAAAGGCTGGAATATGCCCTGAAAAGAAATTCCCGGTTCAAGACGGAATGGAAAACTTCCCGTGTGATCTGGAAGGCAGGCGAACTGCGTCTGAAAGAGGCTGCTCCTTTTATTACCAAACTCATAGAGCGGGAAAGCGCCATGCAGCGTTACTCCTCCCTGTGGGCATTGGGCCGTTGTGGCAGTGAATCGGATACGGGTACACTGAAAGCCTATGCGGAAAATAGCACTTACCCTTATTATCAGCGACAGATTGCTGTCCATGCCCTGATATTATTGTTGCCGGAAGCTGCAAGGAAGGAATACATTGCGCAGTTTGAAAAAGGCCTGGATCCGGAGATCCAGAATGTTATTAAAAACGGTAACAGAGCCGATCTGCTGACGGAGATCAACCAGCGTGTCAAGGTATTGGTACAACCAGCCTACCCTGTGCTGGAGGAACTGTATGTGGTAAGTATCATCAATCCGATGGTGCGGGAAGTACTCCTGAAATTCATAACAGAACTGCCGTTTAAACGGAACTACTTCCAGCATGTACGTCATCTGTTCAAACAGGCGGAGCTCAGGGATGATCATGAACTGGTTGCGCTGTTAGGCGCCCGCTTTGAGTGGGAGGAAGACAATAAGAGCGATCCGTATGCCCGCAACAGCAGCAGGGCTTATACCAAGACGACCCGCGCTTATCTGCGTCGCCGCGTATTACGGCGGGTGAAGCAGATGGGTAAACGCAATGATATGCAGTACGTCCGACTGGCAACAGCCCTGCTGTTACAGTACGACGCCGCTAAACATAATAAACCGGAGTATAGTACCAGTACATATGTCTGGAACACAAACAGCCGTTCTTATGCGTATGTGACAACCGGGTTTCCCAAGAATGCTGGCGCTGTTTTCCTGCATTATATCTTACAGGGTAATAATAAAGCCCTTACACTGAATACCAGCAAAACGATCTGGTACATCACACCCGCTCCGGAAGGGACTACCCAGGCGCCTGCGCCGGAACAATCCCGTAAAGGAGAAAACCTCTTACAGAAAGTAGCTTCTCTGTTCCGTGGCCGTAAACATGCGGATGTACAGCCGGCTGTTTCGGCTGAACAGGTAATAAAAACCACATCGGAGACAGAAAGCGAAGTGCCTTTCCTGCATTTATGGCGGCAGTTACCACAGGCGTTTATACAATTGCTGATCAAAGGCAGCATGGAGGAAGTCCATGATTTCGCCCTGCATCAGTTATTGCAACATCCTGATTATAATACGCTCAGGGAAAGGATGGATGGAAATGTGATCCGTGCCTTACTGGGTAATCCTTTCAGACTACCACAGGAATACGGTTTACAGCTGGCGAGAGAGAAATTCAATATCAATGCGCCTGACCTTTCTATTATACAGGCATTGCTGAATGGTATTTCCGAAGAAGCACGTCAGCAAGGTATGGAATGGGCGGAAGCAAGACCGGATATCTGCCTGGCAGACGTTGGGTTTATTCAGGAACTGCTCTTCAGTAAACATAAGGATGTACGCGATTTTGCCGTGAAATTGCTGCCAAAGGCCACGCTCTCTGAAGAACAGACAAAAAAGCTGATTATTAACACGATCGCTTTTCTCTCGTCCTTCCCGGATCTGGGACAGGAAACGAATGATATCCTTACGGAGGGTACCCGGATACTGGAACAGTTCTTTGGTGCTGCGCTGATCCAACTCGACTTTAACCTGATAGAGCAGCTACTGCAGGCAGCATCGCCGGCAACACAAGCTTTTGCTGCCCGTTTATTGCTGCTTAAAAAACAGCAGTTCAAACTGGATCATATTAATGACAGTCTCTTACTCCGTTTACTGGAAAACAGTTATCAGCCAGTAAGAGCGGCTGGTGTAGACATACTTTCTGCTATCAGCGATGAAGAACTGGTAAAACGTCAGGGCTTATTGTTGTATAGTTGTACGGCGCCGTATACAGATGTAAGAAATGCCATCAGGCCATTGATAAAACGTATTGCTGAGCGGGAAGCCTCGCTGGCGGTATGGCTGGTGAATGAACTGGTGCCTTTGCTGATGCGGAAAGAGACTTCTGAAGGTCTGCATGAGGACCTGGCACTGGTACTCAGCAATGAACTGGTATCACATCTGCAGGATATTGATCAGGCAACTGCATTACGTTTACTTTATTCTAATTATCGTCCGGCACAGGCATTTGGTGTGCTGGTACTGGATAAATATATACCTGCAGAAGGCCTGACCATCAAGCAGGTGATAGCAGCAGGCAATCATGAATTGCAGGCTGTCAGGGAATGGTGCTGGCGCTTCTTTAATCAGCATGTGGCACGTATCAAATATGAAAGAGATGCGGCCGTAGCACTGCTGGATGCTACCTGGGAAGATACCCGCAACTTTGCAGCTGAATACTTCCGTACACAGTTTCAGGCAGAGGATTGGTCACCGGAATCACTGGTAGCAATTGCTGACAGTGTGAATCCGCTGGTACAGGCATTTGGTCGTGAATTGCTGACCCGCTTCTTCCGTGAAGAAGATGGTACCGTGTACCTGATGAAACTCAGTCAGCATCCGGGTGTAACCATGCAGTTATTTGCCACCAATTACCTGGAGAATTACGCGAAGGACAACCTGGCTTATATGAAAGACCTGGAGCATTATTTCAGATCTGTATTATCCAGGGTGAACAAAGCGCGTGTCGCCAAGGAAAGGATCTTTAATTTCCTGGAGAAGGAATCCGTAAAAACAGCTGAAGCAGCTGAATACATTGGTAGTATCATTGCTGATATTTCCGCTACGGTAGCCATTGGCGATAAAGCACGCTGCATCAGTATTATGCGTAATATTCATCAGGCATATCCAGATGTGTTGCTGCCAGTGCGCTTTTCCGAAATTCCCATGAAACATTTTTAAACCCTGAAGGATGTTATTTAACTATAGATATAGCGGGCAGACAGAGGTATACAGCAACGCCACATCGGCGGGTATCTCCTTTGCGCCTGATACTCACCGGGAGCCTACTTTCTTCAATGGCAAACTGCGTAAAAAGCTCGCTTTCCGCGAGGCTATTTCCGCTTTGCATGATGTGGTGGTATCCGACCTGCGTTTCAAACCCAAAGACAAAACAGCTTATAAGGAATGGGCTGCCCAGCAGGAATCTGTCTGGCTGGCAGAAGCCATGGGGCATTATGATGCCGCAGCAGCGGAGAATCAGATGAAAGCACTGAAAGATGAGCTGAACAACATCTACCAGGAGAAAGAAAAGGTAATGTCGCCTTATTATAAAGCGCGCCGTGCTTATTTCGATTATCTGTATCAGAAGGACAGAGATGCCTGGTTTGTACTGGACCCCGTGATCAGCGTACATCCTGATGAAATCTTTTTCGAGTGTTTCAGTCAGGACGAATCAGCTTATGGTAAGCTGAGCGCTAACTACAATGTATTTAAAGAAGTGAACGAGTTTCAGTGTGGTACGACCAATATTGACTACTCGGCGAATCTGTATAACGAATTCCAGAAGATCCGCGATTATAAGGAAACCACCTTCTCTGTAGATCCGGGCGGTTTCTCCGTTCAGACGACCCAGGAGGAGATGTTCCGTGAGGTAAAGATCGACTTGCCAGATAGCTGGGTACGCGGCTTCCTGCAGGTAAGTTCAGCAATGACATTACCAGCGGCCAGTTTTGATCTGCATCCGATGGATGTATATAATTTCTGTAGCTGGCTGCGTCGTTTTAAAGAAAAGAATGGTCCCCGCTCCATCCGTTTCCTACTGGAACCAGGTAAACCAGTGAGGGCGATCTTCGAACCCTGGAATAAGGAAATTGTTTGCGCAAGATCTATTTATACTGGTCCGCAACGCCGTGAGATCCGTATATGGGGACGCAGAAGAATGCTGATCCTGGAGCGTCTGATCCCTGTGGCAAAGAAATTCACTGTACATCTGACAGGTAGTGGCTTGCCATCCTTCTATGTAGCAGATCTGGGTGATATGCAGTTCACGCTGGGCCTCTCCGGATGGACCGCGAATGACTGGTCACGCGCAGGACAATTCGATCTGATGGCGCCACGCGCTGAAGTCAGTGACATGACGAAAGAGCTCGTTTATAATGAACTGAAACAAACCTGGATGGGGAAAGCGGAAGAAATTGCCGCTAAAACCGGTCAGCCATTACCATCAGTACTGGCGGCGCTGGGTATCTATACACAGGCGGGTAAAGTGATCTACGATCTGCATACCGGTTACTACCGTTTGCGTGAACTGAGCAGAGAACCATTACCATTGGATCAGCTGCGTTTCTCCAATCCGAAAGAAGCATCCGCAACCCGGCTTGTAACAGACGGGAAAATTACCTTCTCCGCACAAGAGGTGCCGGGTGTGGGTACGCAGGTAACCGGTGAGATCACAGTAGCACGTCGTCCGTATCATCCTGTCATAGTAATTGATGGAGATGAACGTATGAGCACTGCACACTGTGACTGTTACGACTACCAGACCAATAAGTTATATAAAGGCCCCTGCGAACATATGCTGGCATTACGTATGGCATATGAAAAGCAAAAGGCTAACAGTAACGCATAAGCTGTAAAAAGAAAAGGTGAGAGCGTGAAGAAAAAGAAAGAAAAAAATGCAATATGTGTTTGTTCTTTTAATAATTCTCTCTATCTTTCAGGTCAGAAAAACAATAGTTCTTTGTAAAGAGGAAATTGATTGCACTTGCGCCTGGTTTCAGGAAGAGTGATGTTTCGTCACTCAGGTAACATGACATTATCATGCTTCACTAAATGCAATCTTTACTTTGGGCGGGGCGTACCTACTAGTGATTTACGGTACGAGCCCCGGGGGCTCCAAATCACCAGTAGGTACGCCCCGCCCTGGAGTTGATTGATTTAGTCAATGGCTTGCACGAAGGCCGGTTTCCTCTTTACATTGTTTTTTCTGTTAACCTCTTCTCCCCTTATCTTTTTTCCGCTTCACTTTATTTATCAACGAACTATCTTTTATCAGCAATAAACCGTCTGAAAGATTATGGCAGTAGGATTGACGCGTCAGGAATTATATGACCGTATCAGATCATCCACTAAAGATGAAGTTATTCTCGAAGAGATGACCCGCCTCGGTTTCTGGGCAAAGAACACAAATATGCCCTCTCCTTCGGAGGTGCTTATCCGCAGAGAAAGTGAGTTACGCAGAGAACTGAATAAGTTAGTAGAGGAAAAGCAACGTTACCGTAACCGTGAGCAGATGCTGAACGAAATGCGCAAACAGCGTATGGCAGCAGCAAAAGCCAAAAGAGTGGAAACGAAAAAGCGAAATGAGGAAAAGCGTAAGGAGAGAGCCGCACAATGGGCAATCGAGAAAGAAAAGAGTATCGTATACCTGGGAGAAGAGGTTTCTGCCGGTTTAAATAAAGTGGTTTCTGACGAACAGAAGCTGATCACCGCAGGTTTACCTGTATACCATGATGGTATTGCACTAGCAGCTGCTATGGGTATCACTATCGGAAAATTACGCTTCCTCTCTTTTAACAGGAAAGTTGCCAGTATAACACACTACAGGCGCTTTTATATTCCTAAGAAGTCAGGCGGTAAACGACTGATCTCAGCGCCAATGCCACAGTTAAAAGCGGCGCAATACTGGATCCTGGAGAATATCCTTTATAAGGTAAAGCTTAGTGATGCTGCGCATGGATTTGTGCCACATAAGTCTATTGTGACAAATGCAGCTAATCACGTCGGACAGGATATTGTCATCAATATTGACCTGCGCGATTTCTTCCCTACACTCGACTATAAACGTGTGAAAGGAATGTTCAATAAGTTTGGCTATAGTGAGCAGGTAGCCACTATCCTGGCATTACTGTGTACGGAGCCGGAAATGGAGCCGGTTACACTGGACGGTAAGGATTATCACGTTGCTACTACAGCACGTCACCTGCCACAGGGTGCGCCTTGTAGTCCGGCGATCACCAATATCATTTGTTATAAAATGGACCGCAGGTTTGAAGGACTGGCGCGTCGTTTTAATTATACTTATACCCGTTATGCAGACGATATGACTTTCTCTGCGAAAGAGGGCGCTGCTGCTGATGCCGGTAAACTGATATGGGGTGTTAAACAGGTGGTAAAAGAAGAAGGATTTGTGATCCACCCTGACAAACTGAAGGTGATGCGCAAAGGCGATAAACGGGAAGTGACAGGTGTGGTGGTAAATGAGAAGCTGAGTATAGACAGGGAGACGCTCCGAAAGTTCAGGGCCCTGCTCCACCAGATTAGTATATCTGGCATTGCAGATAAACAATGGGGCAAGGGCGGTATCATCAACAGCATAGAAGGTTATATCAACTATGTACAGATGGTAAAGCCGGAAGCTGGTCAGCAACTGAAAACGAAATGGCAGGCCTTGCTGGGTCGGGAAGATATAAAAAGCCAGGTACGTGCATCCAATACGAATGCGGCGTCTGTCGTTATTCCTGCAGTACCGCCACCGGTGCAGGATACGCCGAAAGATGGTGAAAAACCATGGTGGGATGTTATGTAGTGCTTTAATCGGAACTAAAAGCCCCGTATACAAAAAGTATACGGGGCTTTTTTATGATGGAGGTCAGTAAATCAACAGGTATAAATTTAGGCAATTTTATTGATTAAACGGATGCATATCGACAACGGTATCATTTCTATAAAAAGTCCCCAGTTGTCTTTGCCCTTTTTCGTTGAAGGTGATCGTCGGCCCATGCTTCTTATTACTCTTATAAAACTGTACAGCCGCGATCTGCTGGTCGTAGTTAAAGACCTTCACATAGGACAACGCGGTGTCTTTTGGATTGGTATAGACCTCTGTCTTGAAATATACGCCTCCCTGCCCCTGTAATGTCTCTGTTAGCTTGTAATCGGCGGTATCAGTCAGCGCGTAGGGATCATTGCTGACAGAAGATGATCTGGACTGACAGGAGTAACAGGCGATGATCATCGCGACAATCTTAACGGATGTATAGCATCTCATAATGTGGTATTGTAGCGGCAATCTATTCTCTTTTTCTGAAAGAAGTCATGCTGAAGGGCAAAAATAATTCCTCATTAACAACGAGTTAACTATTTCCTCAACACATTGATCTATTTTAGACATGTGTATGTACATCGCCGCAACGGCATCTCGTTTTGATCTTATCTTATTACATTTTACTGGGACTAACCATCATCTGACTTTACAACTTATTGTATGACTCCATCTACGTTAAAATCCCCCCTATCCTGGCATCAGCAAATGCAGGATGAACAAGCAGTGTATTTTGATCCGGCATTCAGGTTTTATTTTGGTGGCCAGGGCGCCTGGCAGGTATTTCATCACAAAGACGTACAACGGGTACTGAGTGATCATGAAGTTTTTTCTAATGAATATATGCCTAAGTCAGATGATAATCTGCTGGGCAGCAATCTAAACCAGACCGATCCTCCGCGTCACCGGCAGTTACGAGCATTGGTGACGAAAGCATTTGCACCTGCTATCATCACAGCACTGGATGCCTGGATCCATCAGGAATGTAAGGAACTGTTGCAGGCTGTCCGGGAGAAAGGAGAAATGGATTTCGTAAAATCATTTTCCATTCCCCTACCCGGCCGGGTTACTGCCCGGTTACTGGGTGTACCTGATCAGGATCATGATCAGGTGAACGCATGGATCAATGCTATTTCCGGTGATCCGGCCGTTATCGGTATGGATGCCTATTTTCAGGCACAGCAGGAAATGGGCAGGTTATTTACAGGTTTGCTTGAAGAGCGCTCTAAATCGCCCCAATCTGACCTTATATCACATCTCCTGCAGGCAGAGATAGATGGTGAAAGACTGAGTATGCCAGATACCCTTGCTTTTTGTATTGCTTTGCTGATAGCTGGTAATGAGACAACCAATGGTTTCCTGGCCAATGCCATGTACACTTTTGCCACAATGCCGGAGGTACAGGCGCATCTCCAGGCGCACATGGAAGACCTGCCAGCAGCTTTAAATGAAGTATTACGCTATGAGCCTCCGGTACAGAGTATGTGCCGTATTGCAAAGATGGACGTTGAACTGGGTGGACAACTGATCCGCAAGGGTGATCTGATGAATGTATGGTTATCAGCTGCTAACCGTGATTCTTCTGTATTCCATAATCCTGATACTTTTGATATACACAGGGACAATATAAGAATGGTCAGCTTTGGTCATGGCGCACATTACTGCATCGGTGCCATGCTGGCGAGAATGGAAGCGAAGATCGCTTTTGAGACCATATTTTCTGCAATAAAGAACATCAGACTGAAACCGGGCGTCCTGCCTGTCAGGAACCCGAGCACCATCGTGGCAGGCTTTCTGGAACTGCCGATTGTATTTGAACCAAAATAAATCTGAGGGGGACACTAAAGAAAAATGAGAAGTATACTCACTATACTAAGTGATATATTTTTGAATGTCCGTAAATTGCAGGTAGAACTAGCTAAAGCCCCATAATTTATAATAACCCTACCTGCAGAACGATTATCTGAATTGGAAAACACTGAATGGCGCTATGTACATGCTGGGAACCTGTATGTAGCCCATAGTAGTAATGTTCCGCAAACGTAAATGCCCGGTACATGAGTCTATTTCAACACATCTCTACAACTGGCTATCATAGAGTGACCGATGAAGACCAACGACGATCACTGAAAATTGTAAACACCCTGGCACTTGTAACTGCGTTGATGGCAGGTATCTTTGGCCTTGGTTGTTACTTTATGACATGGGATCTGCAGATGTCGGCACCTGCGCTCATCGAATCTCTCCTGCTTTCTGCAGTTATAGTCACCAATCGTCTGGGAAAGTTCACCACAGCCGGACTGGCCCTCATCCTGATCAACAATCTTAGTATTCAGTATTACAGCGCGATCATGGGACGGGTAACGGAAGTACATCTTCTTTTTATCTTTCTGGTAGGCCTCTCGCTGCTTGTATTTGAGAAAAACAGGCGGATGCGTGTGCTCAGTATTGGGTTGACAATCCTGGCCTTCCTCGTCGGTGAGATCAATATGTACAATGGTTTTATTACACCAGTCGTTAGGCCTGAAGCACATTCTCCGGTACAGTTCGTTATCAGATGGGTGACTATCCCCAGTATACTGATCCTCGATCTTATGGTGATCTATTACTATGTCAGAAATATGGAGCGCCAGCGCAAAAAGGAAATGCTACAGGTACAGGAAATGCTGCAAACCGTTAAAGAACATAACAGGGAACTGGAAATACTGACCGCACAACTGGCCAAAGCGACAGATGCTAAAACGGTGTTCGTAAGAGAAACCAGTCATGAGATCCGTACGCCGCTGAATGCCATTTTCGGGATCAGTCAGCTCTTACAGCTGAAAGTGGAACAGGATCGCTCCCTGGCCCCTATCCGTCAGCTGGCAGATCATCTGTATGCTGCCAGTTACAACACCCGGGAGATCATCAATAACGTACTGGAATTCTCCCGTATTGAAGCGGGTAAGATCGATACGCCGCAACTGGAAACATTGAATGTACGGGAATGGCTGGATGGAATTGTTAATATGCACCAGTATGTCGCCAGCGTAAAGACAGTGCGTATCAGGATCTCCGTAGCAGATGACATCCCGCAGGTGATCAGCGGCGATAAGATCCTGTTGAGTAAGACATTGAATAACCTGCTATCCAACGCGATCAAATTCACTGCACAGGAAAGCACGATCTCCCTGGATGTTTTCAGGGATGATAATAAATGGTGCCTGCAGGTCACTGATCAGGGAGAAGGCATCCGGGCTGACCGCTTATCTACCATTTTCAATGCCTTTGTAACTGAACGGAATATCTTCCTGGAAGGTACCGGTCTGGGATTGCATATTACCCGCCATCTGGCTACCCTGATGGGTGGCGGTATTAAGGTATACAGTGTAATGGGTAAAGGCACGACATTCACTGTTCATCTTCCCCTGGAGGTCCCTGCCGAGACAACCTGTGCCAATGATAGTGACATAGATGCAGACCCGTGTAGTCTGACAGATACCAGCATCCTTATTATTGAGGATGATAAGATGAGTCAGATGATCCTGTCGCGTTTTCTTAGCGAACTGGGAAGCCGTATTATCGTAGCCGGTGATGGCATGGAAGGACTCCTCCTGGCAAAGACATCCCGACCAGATATCATCATACTGGATTCTCATATTCCTGGTCTGAGTGGTAAGGATACGCTTGCACAGATCCGTGCGGATGAATTGTTACAGCATATTCCTGTGATCATAGCCAGCGGTGATGCATTTAAAGAAAACCGTGAAGAACTGTTACAGGCAGGTGCAGATGATTATCTGGTTAAGCCAATTGAGTTTAAAGCTTTGCAGACCACACTCTCCAAATACCTGAGGGTAAACGCCCACCCCTGATCCCCTGTCATCAGTGATGGGCGCCTGGTAATTATACCGTTTGCATAGTAAAACGATACCTGGCGGTGTCTTTTACACTCCATTCGATATTTCCTTTCATCATGATGGATAAAGCCGAGATGTAGCGGCTTAACTGTGCATCTGTGACGGCGCCGAAGGATGGCAGTTTCGCGGAAAGGCGTTTAAACTGTCTGACCTGGTCGTCGTGGATCGCTACGGCTGCTGCAATGGCATCTTCTAATGTACAGTCCCGGGTATTACGGATCAGCATGACGATATTCATTTCGTCGCCCTGTTCCAGTTCCTTGTTGAATGAAAAGAGGTCATTGGCCCAGCAGATTGTATTGCTGCATAGCATGATCAGCTTTTTAACTGTCGCGTCCAGGAATACATAATCAGGCAGGGAAAATGCTTCGATCGCTTCCAGGAGATGTGCAAAGAAGCTGGCGCCACTGAAGAAAGGACGCCATTTCATGTATTCTTCCAGTGTGGGTAGCTCTCCACGGCTCACCTGCTCTATACGCCAGAGATTCGCCGCAAAAGCCTGTTGCAGACTTTCGATAAATCGTACCTGCCAGCCCAGATTACCCAGTTTACGGATGCGTTTCCAGAAGTCGCTGACTGCGCTGAGTACCGGACCACCTTTTTCGAGCGATATCAGGCTATTGTGTTTCATAATACCGATCAGGGCATGTACCAGCCGCTCAAATTGTTCTTTTTGTTTAATGGCGGCGGAGCCTTCTCCATGTTCGTCAAACTGGTCATCGAGTATAAACAGCAATGTGTTGAGGTCTGCCGCAATGCTAAGGGCATTTAAATCGGCGGTTGGGAACATCCTGGCAACCATCCAGGTAAATTTTTGTCTGCGGTAAGATGACCAGGTTTCTTCACTGGTCACCAGCTGTTTTTTCTTCACCCAAAGTGTCGTGTGTCTGTCAGCTTTTTCTACATACTGGTTTAAAAGGGACGGAAAGGGGCAATACAAGCCCGGCAACTGCTGTGTGTACATAATTGATGATTGGTTTTTAATGAGAAATAAACAAACACTACACAGGGGCTTGTGCATCATATGAGAAGGTAAGCAGTACGTATCCAGTAAGGACTTATTGCTGATTGCTGCCAGACAGGTATTTTGACAACAATAGGATGGAATTTACAGCTTTATAGGGAAAACGGTATTAATAATCCCTGCTGTAATTGTTGCTTCAACAATTACAGCAGGGATTAATATTTTAGGCATTTGAGCCGCCATCTATTGTCAGCGCGCTTCCGGTAATAAACCCGCTATCGGGTCCTGCGAGGAAGTTCACCAGACTGGCGATATCATTCACATTGCCAAAATGCGTCAATGCGAGACGAGCCACCTGACCAGCTGCATAAGCGCTATCGGCAGGGTTCATATCCGTATCAACAGGCCCGGGCTGAATGAGGTTGACCGTGATAGCTTTTGGTCCAAGTTCACGGGCCATACCTTTCGTCATGCCTACTAATGCTGATTTACTCATAGAGTAGAGCGTTGCACCGGGATGCGCTACGCGATCGGCCATATTACTGCCAATGCTGATGATACGTCCGCCTGTTCTCATGTATCTGGCGGCGGTTACCGAGGCTACGTATACAGCTTTTACGTTGATGTCCATCATCTGGTCATAGTCAGCCACAGTTTGCTCTTCAAACGGTCTTTCTCCATATACGCCAGCGTTATTGACCAGGATATCGATACCTCCGAGTTGGGATACAACGGTTTCAATGGCCGCCGCAACAGCGTTATGGTCAGCGCTGTCTACCTGTAACGCCAGTGGTTTTTGTCCGCTGCTTTGTTCGATAGCATCAGCCAGTGCTCCCGCCTGAGCTGCAGAACGTACATATGTAAACGCAACCCTGGCACCAGCAGCTACCAGCTGTTTTACGATGGCGGCACCCATGCCACGGCTACCGCCTGTAACCAGTGCGACTTTGTTTTCAAGATGTTTCATAATAACTTTTTTTCTTAATTGTTTGTAAAAGTAAAGCGGTAGCCGTAATTTTACAGGTACTGACAAGATTATTAAGTACTGACTAAAATGTAAGTAATGAGAAAGGAAAGCTCAACTAATACATTGAACAGGAATAAGATACACTTAAATTGCGGCATGGCCTATACGCTGGATCTGATAGGTGGAAGGTGGAAACCGAACATCCTTTGGGCACTGTTGGATGGCAAATTGCGGTATAGCGAACTAAAAAAAGTGATTCCTGACGTATCCGAGCGCATCCTTGTATTGCAGCTGAGAGAGCTGGAAAAGGACGGTCTCATCACGAGACTGGTGTATGCAGAAGTACCACCAAGGGTGGAATATGAGCTCACAAACGACGGACAATCAATGAAGCCGATGTTGGAATGCATCTCTGACTGGGGTGATAAACATAGGCCTGAAAAGACAAAATAGTACTATCTTAAGAAACTTTAGTTTAAAATAAGACACACCATACATGACCTTAGACATATTTTTCACCATCTTTCTGGTGCTGCTGAACGGCTTTTTTGTAGCGGCAGAATTTGCGATTGTGAAAGTCCGATCGTCGCAGATCGAAGTAAGTGCGGGCCGCAGTAAGACGGTTTCGCAGGTAGCCAAAAACATTGTCAATAATCTGGATGGTTACCTAGCTGCAACGCAGCTGGGTATTACGCTGGCGTCTCTTGGATTAGGCTGGGTTGGGGAAAAGGTAATGACGACTCTGATCCTCAATATTTTCCATGCACTTAATTTCAACATGGAAGATGCTGTTGCTCATAAGATCGCTATTCCCATAGCGTTCCTTGGAATTACTATCCTGCATATCGTATTCGGGGAACTGGCGCCAAAATCACTGGCCATCCGCAAACCTGTCCCTACTACCTTTACAGTGGCACTGCCCCTGAAATTATTCTATGTAGTATTCAGACCATTCATCTGGATACTGAACAGCTTTGCTAACGTGATCCTGCGTATGGTGGGTATTCGTCCGGTGCATGAGCACGAAGATATTCACACAGAGGAGGAATTACGTGTAATCATCGCGGAGAGCCATCAGGGAGGTGTTATTGAAGAAACAGAAAAGGCGCTTATCCAGAACGTTTTCAATCTGGGTGATCGTCATGTATCTGCCCTGATGACCCCTCGTAATGAGGTGGTATGGCTGGACGTGGATGATGATCCCGAGGTGAATAAGGCGAAGATCCTGACACAGAAACACACCGTGTATCCGATCGCTAAAGGTGATCTGGATCATACGACCGGTTTTGTGTATTCCAAAGACCTGCTGAGCGATAACTTCAACGGAGCTGTCAATAACCTGGAAGCGATCAGCCGTAAACTGCTGGTGGTAACAGTACACAACCGTACATACCAGTTGCTGGAACTGTTCAAACGTGAAAGGATCTATCAGGCAATGGTAGTGGACGAATTTGGGTCTATTAAAGGCCTGGTAACGATCAACGATATCGTGGATGCATTGGTAGGGAATATCTCTGAAACGAACGAATTTGAATATGAGGTAATCCGCAATGAAGATGGGAGTATACTGGTGGACGGTCAGTTGCCATTTGTTGAATTCCTTGAAATGATGGGAATCGATGCTGATCCGCAGAAGGTGAATGTGACAAATTTCGTGACCCTGGGTGGTTTTATCCTCGACAGAATGGGTAAGATCCCTGAGGCGGGCGATAGTATCAACTGGCGTAACCTGAAGCTGGAAGTGATCAAAATGGACCAGCATCGTATCGCAAAGGTACACATCTGTAATTTCGATAAAGACAAGGATGACGATAAATAATCCATTCTGCTAAAGATATGAGAGCACCATTGTTAAAATGGTGCTCTTTTTTTGTGCCGGAAAATTCTATCTTGAAAAGTAAGTACCCAATAATATCCTGTATGATCAAAAGACTACAATCACTGTTACCACATGCACTTGCCATACTGGCTTTGCTGCTGCTTTCAATTATTTATTGCCGGCCCGCTATAAATGGGAAGATACTCAGCCAGAGTGATAATGTACAATGGCAGGGTATGGCAAAAGAAGCGATGGATTATAAGCAGGCGCATGGTATTACCCCATTGTGGACGACCAGTATGTTTGGCGGCATGCCGACCTACCAGATCGCACTGGAAACGCCTTACGACTTTGTTAATTACATACCCGCTATACTGACACTGGGATTGCCGAAGCCTGTGAATGTCCTTTTTCTCTCAGCGCTTTGTTTCTACTTTTTATGTATAACGCTGGGAGCAAATCCCTGGCTGGGATTTCTGGGAGCAGTGGCATATACCTATGCCAGCTACTCGCCTATCATTATTGTAACGGGGCATGAAACGAAGATGCTGGCGATGGCGTATATGCCGGCGGTAATCGCAGGTCTCGTTTTGATTATCCGTCAGCGTTATCTGCTGGGGACTGGTATCATGGCACTGGCACTGACCTATCTGATAGGAGCAAATCACTTGCAGATCACCTATTATTTTTTCCTGATCCTGGGCGTGATTGGCGTGGCTTATGCGATATACAGCATCCTTCAGAAGCAATATAAACAACTGATAACAGGTGGCTTAGCCGTAGTACTGGCAGTAGGACTTGCATTGGCAACAAACGCAGTAAGTCTCTGGACAACCTACGAATATTCAAAGGAAAGTACCCGTGGAGGTACTTCAGAATTGACGCCATTAGCGACTGCGGCTGCGGCAGATAAACCTCAGGGAGGACTGGAAAGAAATTATGCTTTTGCCTGGAGTTATGGGAAGTTTGAAACGTTTACGCTCCTCGTTCCTGATATCTATGGCGGTAGTTCTTCCGGCTCATTAGATAAAGATTCGGAGACGTTTAAGAAACTCTCGGCGATGGGCGTACCGGAAAATCAGTCAGAACAACTGATCAGACACTGGAATCTTTATTGGGGAGATCAGTCGGTATTGGGAACCTCCGGACCTGTTTATTTAGGTATTGTGATCTGTATGCTGGTATTACTGGGGCTTTTCATCATCAGATCCTGGCATAAATGGTGGCTGATCGCTGTCAGCGTATTAGGCATTCTCCTGGCCTGGGGTAGTAATTTCCCGGCATTCAACTATTTCATGTTCGATCATTTCCCGTTGTATAATAAATTCCGGGCGCCTTCCCAGGCTTTGATCATTCCACAGTTCTCCTTTGCGTTGCTGGCAGTACTAACCTTACAGGAACTGATCAGCGGTAAAATAACCAAAGAAGTATTGCTGAAGAAACTGAAATGGACTGGGCTGATTATGGCAGGTTTGCTGGTAATCATTTATGCGGGTTCTTTAAGCGCCAATTTTACCAATGCGACCCATGATCCGCAGAATCCGGGCGGAGATGACAGATTCCAGTCCGAACTGACACAGATGTTGCAGGGCAATACGCAATTGAGCGGAGAACTAATGAGCGCTTTATATGCCGACAGGGAACAGCTTTATCATCATGATGTATGGCGTGCAGCGTTTCTCGCGGGCCTGGCCTTCCTGTTATTATGGTTCTTCCTGAAAAAAGGATTCAATACAACTTATTTGCTGGCGGGTATTGCGATACTGGCGGTGACAGATCTATTACAGGTAGATAGCAGGTATCTGAACAGCGAGAGTTTCATGGACGAGAGCAGTTATAGCAGGCCATTCCAGGCTTCAGCTGCTGATCAGCAGATCTTACAGGATAAAGATCCTCATTATAGGGTATTTAATCTGACTGCGCATCCATTTGACGATGCGATGACGTCCTACTTTCACAAAAGTGTAGGTGGGTATCACGCAGCAAAACTGCAACTTTACGCCGATCTTATTGAACGGCAGATCAGCAGAAATAATCTACAGGTACTCAATATGCTCAATACGAAATATGTGATTGTTCCCGGAGCAGATGGTCAGCCGGTAGCACAACGTAATTCCGAAGCATTAGGCAATGCGTGGTTTGTAAAACAGATCGTGTGGGCAAAAAATGCGGATGATGAGATGAGTATGCTGGATCATATGAATACACGAGACTCGGTAGTAATAGATAGCCGTTACAAAAGCATGGTAAGTGCCAGCCCGGTATTTGATTCAGCAGCTACGATCAGTCTGATTGCCAATAACCTGAATGAGATCAGTTATAATTCCAATACAGTGAGTCCACAGTTTGCGGTATTCTCGGAAGTTTACTACAGTCAGGGTTGGAAGGCGTTTGTAGATGGTCAGGAAGTACCGTATGCAAGGGTGAACTATGCACTGCGAGGCATGTCGGTACCAGCAGGTAAACATACTATTCTGTTCAGGTTTGAACCGGCTGCATACTATACTGGTATGAAGTTATCGATCAGCAGTTACCTGTTCATGTTATTGCTACTGACCGGAGGCATTGTGTTGAATTTTAGAATGAACAAAGTGAATGAAGAGAAATCAAAAAGTGTTTAATAATTTTGATGCAACGATGGCAATCATAGATGGCCAGAGTGTATAAAGCGTTGAGGAGTTTGTTCAATAGCAGTATCCAGATATTAAAAGGTCAATATAAAAGGGTATATCTGCTTAGTATTTTGTAAGCAGATATACCCTCTTCCAGAGAATTACCAACCATTTTATAAAGGACATCTTATGGCAAAACATCGTATGAAAGGCTTCAGGAAGCGAAGGTTCCGATACAAGCCGTTACATTGGAAGGAAGTGGTGATATTTGTTGAACAGATTCACGTATTGGAAGGAAATTAAAAGAACAAAGGCATCAAAGCAGATGCAACAGTATACACTTGTTTGTACCCCCTATCTTAAATACCCAACTGTAGTATTCATCTGCAGTAACAATCATGAAATAAGGAGTGAAAGATAACGAAGCTCAGCGTCTTTAGGCGATGGAAGGACTTGTCGTGTCTATGATATGGTTAATAAATCTGTGGAGTTATTCAGTAGGATTATTGGCCGTGGGAATTGCCGTTGCCAATACAGTTGCAGCGTCGAATTGACATTGTAATTGATATCGTAATTGACATAGTGATTGACTTGTTGCTGTCATTGCCAGTTGCCATCAATTACTATCAACTGATATTAATTGTTATCAATTAAGACAGCCATATTGGACGATTAAAGGTATTGAGATGATGGGTCGTATTATTCAACTGACATCAATTATTATCTATCAAGACGGCCATAGTGGGCGATTAAAGGTATTGAGGTGATAAGTCGTATCATTTAATTGACATCAATTGTTATCTATTAAGACGGCCATAATGGGCGATTAAAGGTATTGAGGTGATGAGTCGTATCATTTAATTGACATCAATTGTTATCTATTAGGACTGTCATGCCGGGCATTAAATTGATAGCAATATCGTTAAGAAAGGCGGCATTCCGGTACTGATTACAATGTTGTATTCATAACTCTTATTGTCCTGCCCCAGCCGTAATACGGATCGGGTGTTTTTATCACTGCTGGCCAGCTGAGTACTATGTTGGGGCCAACATTACAAGATTATATTCAGGAATCATTTAAAAAGAAAACTAATGAAAGAACGCAAATTTAGTAAGCAGATCGCGGGTATTGTCCAGGATAAATTCCAGGAACTGGATGTATCGTTCGCTAAGCTGCTGATTACATTTAGACAGCTGTATGAAAATATTGTAAGTCATGATGAAAGGATCCGGAAAATAGAGCATACCATGCAGACTATAAAGACGGATCAAACAATATTGCAATCAAACCTGATAACGATGCTCCTGAGGAATCATAAACTGAAGCGCCAGCTGAAACATGCTAATGTCCGGGCTGATTTTATTTATAGTAAGACAGTGGCATTTGGAAATGAGCTGGCCGAGGTCAAAAATGAGCTGCTTGCACTAAAGGCGACCAATGTGGCCACAACGATGGAGAACGGTGAAGAACAAAAGGCACCGGGGGAAGAGAATGCAGTAAGCGATGTAGCGGCATGAAATGCGTATGAAGTTGCTTATAGCATTCTGGCGTATCAGGTGAAGGGAATGTAGCCGAATGCTTATCGGAGTAGACAGAAAGCCACCCACTGCAATTATATCAAATAGCTTCGCGCGGCCCCTGTTTTTTTATTGAGAAAAAGAGATACGGAGTCGTTGTAGTGACAAAGGGAATGGGGACCGTGCGTGCTAATTAATCAAATATTTTTTATGGCTGATGTGTCCAATGAAACGATAGACATGCTTATTTCCCGGATATCCGCATTGGAAAAAACGGTTAAAGAAGGGTTTAAAACAATGGATGAAAGATTGACATCTCTCGAAACTAAACTGACCGGTATTGGAACGAGGTTTAACAATATGGAGTCCAGGATGATTGATATAGAACAAAGGCAGATCGCACATGAGATCCAGATTGAAAGCCGTTTCTATTCTATTGAAGTGCTCCTGGATAGAAACACGGACCCTAACGCTGGCCGGAATAAGCATACCGGTAAAACGCTTCCCAAAGGCAGAGGTTAAGGTGTAACCGGTATCATAAGAGGACCGGACCGTGTCTGAAAGGCCGTACGCTGAGCTATGGAAACTTCTTTATAGTGTATAACAAACCGAATGATAGGCTGACTTTATCAAAGATGCGTCCGATAGCTGATGCAACGGACGCATCTCTTTGATTATTTTCCCCATACTGCACTAAAGCGTGCATTATCGTCATAGTTCTGGATTTTTAACAGACGCAGACCCTGTGAGGAGAACTGATCGAATTTAGATTGGTAATCTGATGATGACATACCATAGTAGGCGGCATAGTTGTTCTTTTTAGGACGCCATACCCCTCCTACTTTGCTGCCATTCACACAGATACTTTTCAATTCCCAGTTTGGATATAATTCATTGAACTTATTATTGAAATCGGTGGAGTTCATACCGTAGTACAGGTAAAATCCGTTGTCATCTGGCTTGTTGACAAATACTGCCGCATGCATTCTTTTTCCGCTCACAGTGTAGTCAACATGCTCCTGTACGTGCCATTTTTTGGTGGTAACATATGTTTTCCAGGCATTGTCAAAAGTTGCGTCATCTGCATTGTGAACAGAGTAAGCTGCCTGTCCGGCCGGATTCTTTTCCCATATTACAGAGAAGCGTGGATTACCACTACCGTCTTTGGTCACAGATATCTGACGTGGGCGCATACCCTGTGCGTTATAGGTATTGAAATAATTCTGATAGGTGGAACCTGTCATATAAAAACGGGCATACCAGGCTGTTGACAGTCCCCACTGGAAGGAACCTGCTGCATACAGGGAGCTACCATTACGGTCTACGCTGACAGTCTGGAGTGCCATACCCATACCCGTGTAGTAAGACCAGTACTTGTTTACCAGGTCCAGAGGTACGTTGTGGAAGCTTGGATAGAAGGGTGCAAAAAGGCGTTCATAAGGAGTCACTGCGCCCAGGTCATAACAACTTACGCCGCTGTGGTTGTAAGTACCATAAGGGTCTACATTCACCCATTCTCCACTATGACCAGTCCGGGTATCCGGTACGCTTACCTCAAAGTGGAGGTGTACATTGAATGATTTGGTATCAGCGTTTTTCAGGGTACCGTCATCGTTCAGAATGACACCGATGCCACCTGAACCGGTATTACCAGAATAGGCAATGAACTGTCCGGCCTGTACCATATCATTCTTTTTCACCTTGATGGTCTGGCTATTGGTACCCCAGCACAGGTTACTGCTGGTACCGCTGGTAGCAAATGACTTGTATTTGGCAGTCGGAGAGTTTTTCGCTAAACCACGGTCATTGTCATAACCGTTGCGTAAATGCAGGTAGCGGCTGCGGTATTTGAAGCCGTCCGGAGCGGTATGTTCAATAACTACGATATTACCACCGCCATTGGACCAATAAACGTCAATTACCTTACCGGGAGCAATGGCATAAACACCAAAGGTTGGGTCCTCATTAGATGCTACAGATGACTTGCCATAATCAATTGCACGGTGAGGGTCTTTAGCGCCATTATTGTCATTGTCCCAGCTGTAATAAAAGCCCTGCCAGATGCCTACAGTACCGTTTTTGTAAGGCAGGTATAAAGGCATATGTGCTTTTACACTACTGTATACCGGATCGAGGCCATCTTCTACTACGGGAGGCGCACAGCTACCGCTACGGAACATCGCAATGCCAGGTGCGTCTGCTTCAGTAAAGATCACCTGTTTTTGGGCTACTATCTTTCTTGAAGGAGTGATCGTCCTGAATCTGCTGACAGCAGGTCTGTTGCTGATCTCATCTCCATCAGCGCCCTGCGGAACAGATAAGGTTGGTCTCTGGATAGCCTTATACAAAAGTTCAGGCGATTCCTTTTCTTCTTGTTGTGGATCCTGCGCAAATGTCTGCATACATAATAGTGCAGCTGCCGCAGAAAGTAAAAGTTTCATAAAGTGAAATTTTCGGGGTTAAAAATTATTACGAAGGCAAAATAAGGACATCCTTCAGGCAAAGAAAAATGCCAATTCCTATCTGGCGAGATTTAAATGGTAAATGGCGGTATTGAGAAAATAAGAGGTGGGAAACGTATGTTGGTAAAGGGTTTTGCGGGAAATACGCATTTCGGGAAGTACGTAGTATACAGGTATTTCAGGCAGTATTTGATGTACGGGACATCTTGATATTGACAATAAAGGGATAAATGCGGTGTATAGGAAAGTCAGGAAGTCTGGCATTACGTACCATCGTCAGTTGAACAACTGTCTATATTCCATAGGAGACATAGCCGTTTTATTTCTGAATAGTTTATTGAATGCCTGCGGATAAGCAAATCCCAGCTGATAAGCGATCTCTCCTACCGAAAGACGGGTCCCTGCCAATACTTCTTTGGCTTTCTTTATAAGACAGTCATGAATATGCTGTTGCGCACTTTGTCCGGTGAGTTGACGCAGTGTATCGCTCAGGTACTTGGGAGACATATGCAGCTGTCCTGCAAGAAACCTGACTGTAGGTAAGCCCTCAGCTGCTGTCTGATCATTCTCAAAATAGTTATTCAGTATTTGTTCTACTTTTTCGAGTAAATCACTATATGCGGGCTTACGTGTAATGAATTGTCTGTTGTAAAAACGATTACTGTAATTCAGTAATAGCTCCAGCTGATTGATAATAATATCCTGACTGAAACGATCGATTGGCTGCAGATATTCCTGTGCAATACCTTGCAGAATACCGTTGATCATCGCTTCCTCCTGTTCGGAGAGGATCAGCGCTTCATTTATCGCGTACTGAAAAAAATCATATTGCTTCATTTTTGCATCCAGTGAGGTGTTCCTGATAAAGTCAGGATGTATATTGAAGCTCCAGCCGGCTGGCGCAATTGCATCACCAGCTTCCAGGGTATGTATCTGATTGGGTGCAAAGAAAGACAAGACACCCTGGTTAAAGTCATAGGTAGTTTGACCATATTTCAGCTTACAGGGACAACCGTGTTTCAGCGCAATTGAATAAAATCCGGTGGTAAACCGGAGTGTCTCTCCTATTTCCTTGACAGGTACCTGTTCTAATCTGAAAATGGACATTAAAGGATGACGTGGGATACTTATGCCTGTCAGCTCCGCCTGCTGTATGATGGTAGCGACATGAAACGGTATATTCTCTCTTTTCATACGAAAAATGTTATGTGATGAATATACAAAGAATTAAGAGGATGCCTGTTGCTGGAAATGTGGCCTGAAAGCATTTGCGAAAATACGGGTGATCATCTTATTAGGGAAAAAGTAGGCGATTCTGATCAGCAGCAGGTTTTTGAGTCCGGAGATGGCGATCAGTTTTCCTTTTCTTAATCCTTTCAGCGCGGCTGTCACTACCTCGTCTGGTGTTTGTAGCTGGGCATTGCCCAGAATGGTTTGCCGGTCTTCTTTTTTCATTTGTGCATTATCAAAGAAACTGGTTTCAGTAGCGCCGGGACATAACAGCATAACCTGTATGTTGAATGGTTTGTTTTCTTCTGCAACCGCTTCTGTAAAAGAGCGTACAAATGCTTTACTGGCGGCATAAGTCGCCATAAAAGGGGATGGCTGAAAACATGCCATAGATGCTACATTAATAACAGTCCCTTGTCTGCGTTTCCGCATCGGGATAAGGTAATGATGGGTCAGTGCAACCAGGGCCTGCATATTCAGTTGCATCATACGTAATTCGCTGGCAAGTGGTAAACAGGTGAAATCGCCGGCGCTGCCGATACCCGCATTATTAATCAGCAGATCGACCTCTAACCCTTTATCAGATACCTCGGTAATCAGTTGCTGATCTGCATCCGTAATCGACAGGTCAAGTGACAGGTAATATATCTTAACCGGGTGTTGGGTCATTAGCTGTTCGCTTAAAGCCTGTAATTTTTCTCCATTACGGGCAACTAACATAAGGTGATGCCCTGCGGCTGCTAATCGTCTGGCAAAGGCCTCACCGATACCTGTGGAGGCCCCTGTTATCAAAGCTACTTTCGTCATTTGTTGTTCTTTGATACAAAGGAACAACAGAGTGGGAAGCACAATGTATCCATATGGCTGATTATCGTATCCGAAAAAGAAAACGGGTAGTAGTTACGTCATTCCGCAACTACTACCCGTTTTCTAATTATGTATACGCCGGACTTTATCGTCTCAGCAAATTGCTCTTTACATAGCCATAGCTCTTTTTGATACTCTCGAAAGGATCAATAGAGATCTGGTCCTGTTCTACAAAGGCGTATTTAACACCCGCAACGCTGGCATTATCGAAGATTTCCTTAAACTTCACAGCTCCTGTGCCTACCTCAGCAAATTTCACTTTAGGTAGTATTTCCATGGACGTTTTCTTATCATTGTCGCCGCCCGCAATCTTTTCCTGGGCTGCTTTGTCAATATCTTTCACATGCCACATCGCAAAGCGGCCAGGATGCTCCTTAAACAGCTTTACCGGATCCATTCCTGCTTTGATAGCCCAGAACAGGTCCAGTTCGAATGCAACCAGTGAAGGGTCGGTACCTTTTAGCATAATCTCGTAACCAGTGGTATTAACGTCCGGTTGATTCCTGAATTCCCAGAAATGGTTATGATAACCCACCTTCAGGTCAGATTTGCCAGCCAGCTCCCCTGCCTTATTCAGCTGTTCGGCAATGAATTTGTAGTCGTCTGCGGTCAGTTTGTCCCACAGCGCGATTGGCGGCACAGGCACAACGAGGTATTGTTGTCCCAGTTCCTTCGCAATGTCAATCTGGACTTTCAGTGCTTCGTCGTTACCATTGCCGCGGGTCAGGTAGTCATTCAGCTGATAGTGGCCACTGTGAGTGAGCAGGTGATGTTCTTTCAGTAAAGCTTTCAGCCCTTTGGGATCCAGTCCCCAGAACTGGTCCTTCTGATCGGGCGCTTTGTAGCCGTAGAAGGTTTCTACATGGTTGTAGCCTATTTCTGCTACCTTGGTGATGGTACTTTTGACATCCTTCGCGAGCTGATCGCGCAGGGTGTACAATTGAATTCCTATTTTGTTCACTGTATTTTCTCTGCCTCGACTGAAAATACCTGATGGATTGATCATCAATCCGGCTGCTATTAAGCCAGCCTGCTGCATAAAGATTCTTCTTGAGCTCATATTTTAGTTTTTTTAACGTGGCATGGTGCGGCACTGAAAATACAAAAAAACGGTGATGACAAGAAAAGTATAGGAAGAACGGGCCTAAAATAAGAAAGGGAATACCCCCACGGTATTCCCTTTCTTATTTTTAAGCGGTAAAAAGTGCTTACATAAAGATCTTTACAAAAAGCAATCCAACTGCAATCACAATAGGGCCTGCGAATGCCAGCCAGCCCATTTTAGGCCTTTGTATAGCATTCAGAGCTGGTAATAATTCACTACTTACTTCGTACAACTTGTTGTCGGTCTTGCGTACACACCACATGGAGCCTATCGGAAACATTGGTATCCAGTACAGATGCGCATACTGTTGTCTGTATTCGAACTGCACAACGCCGGGTACTGATTCATGAATGCCAATTTCCGCCAGTTGCACAGCCTTTACTTTAAAACTGTTGCGGCCATAAAAGAAGATCATAGAGGTTTTGGGTTTAGGTTTAGGAGATATAGATATGCTGATTAGGCCCGGCAATATATGAACATTTTTAATAATAAGCAAGAAGGTCCACCGGGTGGCAGACCTTCAGATAGGTGTAGGTATATACAGGATTGAGGATACTAAATTATTCCCAGGGGAGATCGACTGTCACGCCAAAACGAAGGGTGTTCGACAGCGGACTACGGTTAAAACCATTCCCGGAGGGTACGATATAGGCAACATTGATCATCGCGGAGCCATATTTATACCCCAGTCCGGTGGTAACGTATTTACGATCACCATGGGTCTTGTCTTCCCAGAAGTAACCTGCTCTTACAAAGAACTGGTCGTTAAAGCTGTACTCCCCTCCCAGTGAAACCTGGAAGGACTTGAAGCCTCCATTGGCACTACTGAAAGACTTGAACCAGCTTTTTACTACGCTGTAGTCATAGTAAGAAACAATACCAGCGGAATCATTAGGTACGACAGGCGTCAGTAATTTGTTGAGTTCCAGTCCGAATGTTATTTTATGACCTTCCTCCATCGGCAGTCTGTAGGCAGCGCCCAGACCAAAGTTGGAAGGCAGATATTCCCTGGAGGTGCTGTTGTTGCTGTAATTCACCCGGGAACCCAGATTGGTGATAGTTGCTCCCATTGTCAGTCCCTTGCCGTCTTCGTCAACCATGTTATAGGTCATGGAGAGGTCCACGCCAAAAGCATTACCCGCTTTATAGTTAACACCTGAGTTATTTGCATTGCCACTGGCGAGTTTAGAATAGATGTAACGGGCGCCCAGGGCCAGACTGAAATGTTCTCCCAGTTTGCGGGCATAGCCTCCTTCCAGGGAGAATTCCCGCGGACTGGAACTACCCAGGGCATTGCCAAGCGCGTCGGCAAATTGCACATTACCCAGGTTGAAATAGCGTAAGGAGCCGCTAATGGCCTGGTCGTCATCCAGTTTGTGGTATCCGCTGACAGTAGCGAGATAGATCTTGTTACTGACTTCTCTCAGCCAGGGAACATAGGATACAGCCAGACTATTCGGCGCCTCAGCGAATGCAATTTTAGATAAGTTATAAAACGGGGAATTGGCATCCGCCTGCGTAGCAATGCCCATGTCTCCCATACCACCTGCACGTGCATCCGGGGATACGCGCAGGAACGGAGCGGCGGAAGTTGCCACATTCAGGGTTTTGTCCTGTGCCTGTGATATTGCAGGCAGGCCTGTTGCCAGTAAAAAAGCTAATGCTGCAGAGCGGAAACGGAAGCGTATCATCTCAATTTTTTTATAAAGCCCCGGCAGATCTTACCGGGGCTATAAGTGTGTTTATCTTGCTATTACAATAGTAGTCGTGAAAGTCTTTTCTTTCAGTCTGATTAACAGTACATAAGTACCGGAAGGAACACGCTGTGTATTCAGGGTCAGAATGTTGGTTCTTAAAGCAGCATTCTGCTGTAGTACCACCTGTCCTGCCATGCTTGTCATGGTTACATTCGCGTCGCCATCGTCTACTCCGCTGAAGCGTACATTCACGATATCTGTTGCCGGCTGTGGATATACCATTTCAACACCCGCTCCGAATTTCACCCGCAGCGCGATCGTGCTGGATACCCTGTTGCCATTACCTGCGAGATCGGTAGCTCCATCAGCAGGAACGTTCACCATCATGATGCCTTCTCTTTCCGGTACGATGATCACTGCATAGGTGCCTGGCGTCAGTTGCTTAAATTCTGTCACCTTACCTCCCACTACATTGATATCAGCGGATTCAAAGCCGATTACATCTTCTGTGAATGTGAACATGAACGTTACAGGTCCGGATAATGGTTCGGCGCTCAGTGTAACAATCGCAACGTCTGGTCGGGTAATATCGACAGTCAGGATCACTTCACGGCTATGACCACTTTCGTTACCCAGTTCGTCGGAAGCCGTTACAGTTATTTTGTGCGGGCCTTCTTTCAGCGGAGGATTATAGGTATAAGACCATTCTCCGTTTGCTTTCACCATCGCAGATCCGATCGCTTTGCCGTCTGTATAGATGATGATCAGTGTACCAGGTTCACCTGTACCGGTGATAGTAGGCTCAGTTGTGTTCACCAGGCCTGGTATATTGATACCTGGTAAGATTGGTGGAGCTGGTACTTCCGGTGCAACCGCATCAATCGCAAACTTCAGTGGTGCACCTGGTAAGCTTGTATTACCGGCAGCATCAGTAGCGGTTGCTGTGATAGTATGAAGACCCTCTGATAAACCAGGGTTGAAGGTGTAAGTGTAGTCACCATTGGCATCTGCAGTCGCTGTGCCTACCGCAACACCATCCGCATAGATCGTTACGGTGCTGTTTGCTTCAGCTACACCGGTGATTGTTGGTCTCGTAGTACTTACCACACCCTGAACAGCTGGTGTTGCCAGAACGACTGTCGGAGCCGCCGGCGCCTGTGTATCGACCGTGATGTTAAGCGTAGCTGATGGTACGCTGGTATTACCTGCAGCATCAGTTGCTGTAGCCGTTACACTGTGACCACCATCTGCCAGTGCAGGGGTGATGGTGTAGCTGTAGTTGCCGTTGTTGTCAGCGGTAACGGTACCAGCTGGTTTGCCATCAACATATACTGTTACGGTGCTGTTTGGTTCAGCTTTACCCGTTACAGTTGGTGTGTTGTCGTTGGTCAGCGTTTTGTCGGTTGTTACCGTTGGAGCAGCTGGCGCCTGTGTATCTATTACGAAGGACAGTGCCGGACTTTGACCGCTGGTGTTACCCACCGCATCGGTTGCTGTTACTGTTACATTGTGCTTACCGTCTGCCAGTGCAGGTTCGATGGTGTAGGTATAATGACCGTCAGCATCTGCTTTGGTAGTACCGACTGCCTTACCATCAACATACACCGTCACGGTGCTGTTAGGTTCAGCATCACCTCTGATAGATGGCGTGGCATCATTGGTGATGCCATTCTTGCCATCAATCAGTTGAGGCGCAGCTGGCACTGGAGGCACAGTTGCATCAATGGTGATATTCAAGGCCGGGCTTTGTGCACTGGTATTACCTGCGGCGTCGGTTGCCGTCACGGTAATAGCATAGCTGGCGTCGGCCAGAGCTGGATTAAATGTATAAGTATAGTTACCTGCCGCATCTGCTTTTGTTGTGCCTACCGCATTACCGTTCAGATAGATCGTTACGGTGCTGTTAGCTTCAGCAGTACCCTTGATATCTGGTGTGGAATCGTCAATCAGGCCACCAGTTCTTCCATCAGCCAATACCGGCGCAGGAGGTGTCGCTGGTGCATGTGTGTCGATGTTAATTGGCAGTTGATTACTCTTTCCACTTGTATTACCCGCTGCGTCTGTTGCAGTCGTGGTAATATTATGTGTACCGTCAGATAATGCAGGATTGAAAGTATAAGTATAGTCGCCATTTGCATCTGCAGGTACTGTACCTACAACGGTATTGCCATCATAGATTGTCACTGTGCTGTTTGGCTCTGCTTTACCGGTAATTACTGGGGTATTGTCGTTCGTCGGATTCTTATCGGTTTTCACGGTCGGAGCAGCTGGCGCCTGTGTATCAATTACCATGTTCAGGGTAGCGCTGGATGCACCGGTGTTGCCACTGGCGTCTGTCGCCCTTGCCGTAACGGCATGTGTACCGTCTGCAAGCGCTGTACCGAAAGTATAGGTATAGTTACCACTTGCATCTGCGCTGGTCGTTCCTACTGCCGTACCACCTACATAAATGGTTACGGTGCTGTTGGCTTCCGCTTTACCGGTTACAGTAGGTGTATTGTCATTTGTAGGGTTCTTCGCAGTAGTGATGGTCGGAGCCGCCGGCGCGTTTGTATCAATGTTGATATTCAGCGGAGCGCTCATTGTGCTGGTATTACCTGCTGCATCTGTGGCAGTAGCTGTAATGGCATGGTTACCATCCGACAGTGCCGTACCGAAGGTATAGGTGAATTTACCGCTGGCATCAGCTGTGGTTGTACCTGCAGCAGTACCATCTGCATAGATCGTCACAATGCTATTCGCTTCGGCCGTACCAATCACGGTTGGCGTGTTGTCATTAGCTGGAGTCGTTCTGGCAGTTACTACCGGAGCCGCCGGTGCTTGTGTATCAATTACAAGATTCAGGACATTGCTCTTCGCACTGGTATTACCACTTGCATCTGTTGCTGTTGCAGAGACGGCATGTGTTCCGTCTGAGAGTGTTGTGCTGAAGGTGTAAGTGTAGTTACCACTTGCGTCGGCACTTGTCGTACCCATAGCGATACTACCTACATAGATGGTTACGGCGCTGTTAGCTTCCGCTTTGCCACTTACAGTTGGGGTATTATCATTTGTAGGGTTCTTTGCCGTAGTAATTGTTGGTATGGCTGGAGCCTGTGTATCTATTTTCAGGCTCAGGGTAGCACTTGGTGCACTGGTGTTACCTGCCGCATCCGTTGATGTAGCGGTTACCGCGTGAGTGCCATCTACCTGTACTGGTAAGGTAAATGTATAGTTACCGCTGGCGTCAACTGTGGTTGTGCCTACTGAAGTACCTCCAACATAGATGGTCACAGTGCTGTTAGCTTCTGCTGTTCCGCTTACATCTGGCGTATTATCATTTGTCGGATTCTTAGCCGTAGTAATAGTTGGTACTCCTGGTGCCTGTGTATCTATTTTCAGGTTCAGGGTAGCACTTGGTGCACTGGTGTTACCTGCTGCATCAGTTGATGTAGCGGTTACCGCGTGAGTGCCATCTACCTGTACTGGTAAGGTAAATGTATAATTACCGCTGGCATCAGCTGTAGTTGTACCTACTGATGTACCTCCAATATAGATGGTCACGGTACTATTAGCTTCCGCTGTACCACTTACATCCGGCGTATTATCGTTTGTCGGATTCTTAGCCGTAGTAATAGTTGGTACTTCTGGTGCCTGTGTATCTATTTTCAGGTTCAGGGTAGCACTTGGTGCACTGGTGTTACCTGCTGCATCCGTTGATGTAGCGGTTACCGCGTGAGTGCCATCTACCTGTACTGGTAAGGTAAAGGTATAATTACCGCTAGCGTCAGCTGTAGTAGTACCTACTGATGTACCATCTACGATGATGGTTACGGTGCTGTTAGCTTCTGCTGTACCACTTACATCTGGTGTGTTATCGTTTGTAGGATTCTTAGCCGTAGTAATGGTTGGAACAGAAGGAGCCTGCGTATCTATTTTTAGGTTCAGAGTAGCACTTGGTGCGCTGGTGTTACCTGCTGCATCCGTTGATGTAGCGGTTACCGCGTGAGTGCCATCTACCTGTACTGGTAAGGTAAAGGTATAATTGCCGCTGCCATCAGTTGTAGTTGTGCCTACTGAGGAACCATCTACGATGATGGTCACAGTGCTATTAGCTTCTGCTGTACCACTTACATCCGGCGTGTTATCGTTTGTCGGATTCTTCGCTGTAGTAATGGTTGGTACAGAAGGAGCCTGCGTATCTATTTTCAGGTTCAGGGTAGCACTTGGTGCACTGGTGTTACCGGCTGCATCCGTTGACGTAGCGGTTACCGCGTGAGTACCATCTACCTGTACTGGTAATGTAAATGTATAACTACCGCTGCCATCAGCTGTAGTTGTGCCTACTGAAGAACCATCTACGATGATGGTCACAGTGCTGTTGGCTTCTGCCATACCACTTACATCCGGCGTGTTATCGTTTGTCGGATTCTTAGCCGTAGTAATAGTTGGTACTCCTGGTGCCTGTGTATCTATTTTCAGGTTCAGGGTAGCACTTGGCACACTGGTATTACCTGCCGCATCGGTAGATGTGGCGGTTACCGCGTATGTACCGTCTGTCTGTACAGGCAAGGTAAATGTATAGTTGCCGCTGGCATCAGCTGTAGTTGTACCTACTGATGTACCTCCAATATAGATGGTCACGGTACTATTAGCTTCCGCTGTACCACTTACATCCGGCGTATTATCGTTTGTAGGATTCTTAGCCGTCGTAATGGTTGGAACAGAAGGCGCCTGTGTATCTATTTTCAGGTTCAGGGTAGCACTTGGTGCGCTGGTGTTACCTGCTGCATCCGTTGACGTAGCGGTTACCGCGTGAGTACCATCTACCTGTACTGGTAATGTAAATGTATAACTACCGCTTGCATCTGCCGTAGTTGTGCCTACTGATGCACCATCTACGATAATCGTTACAGTGCTGTTAGCTTCTGCTGTACCAGTTACATCTGGCGTATTATCGTTTGTCGGATTCTTAGCCGTAGTAATAGTTGGTACTCCTGGTGCCTGTGTATCTATTTTCAGGTTCAGGGTAGCACTTGGTGCACTGGTGTTACCTGCTGCATCCGTTGATGTAGCGGTTACCGCGTGAGTGCCATCTACCTGTACTGGTAAGGTAAATGTATAATTACCGCTTGCATCAGCCGTAGTTGTGCCTACTGATGCACCATCTACGATGATGGTCACAGTGCTATTAGCTTCTGCTGTACCAGTTACATCCGGCGTATTATCGTTTGTAGGATTCTTAGCCGTAGTAATGGTTGGAACAGAAGGAGCCTGCGTATCTATTTTCAGGTTCAGAGTAGCACTTGGGACACTGGTATTACCTGCTGCATCCGTTGATGTAGCGGTTACCGCGTATATACCGTCTACCTGTGCTGGTAAGGTAAAGGTATAGTTACCGCTTGCATCAGCTGTAGTAGTGCCTGCAGATGTACCTCCAATATAGATGGTTACAGTGCTGTTGGCTTCTGCTGTACCGCTTACATCCGGCGTATTATCGTTTGTTGGATTCTTAGCCGTAGTAATGGTTGGTACTGTCGGAGCCTGTGTATCTATTTTCAGGTTCAGGGTAGCACTTGGCGCACTGGTGTTACCTGCTGCATCCGTTGATGTAGCGGTTACCGCGTGAGTGCCATCTACCTGTACTGGCAATGTAAAGGTATAATTACCGCTGCCATCAGCTGTAGTTGTGCCTACAGATGCACCATCTACGATGATGGTCACAGTGCTATTGGCTTCCGCTGTACCTGTTACATCCGGGGTATTATCGTTTGTCGGATTCTTAGCCGTAGTAATAGTTGGTACTCCTGGTGCCTGTGTATCTATTTTCAGGTTCAGGGTAGCACTTGGTGCACTGGTATTACCACTTGCATCCGTTGATGTAGCAGTTATCGCGTATGTACCATCTACCTGTCCTGGCAGCGTAAAGGTATAGTTGCCGCTGGCGTCAGCAGTAGTTGTGCCTACTGAGGAACCATCTACGATGATGGTCACAGTGCTGTTAGCTTCTGCTGTTCCGCTTACATCTGGCGTATTATCATTTGTCGGATTCTTAGCAGTAGTGATAGTTGGCACAGACGGAGCCTGTGTATCTATTTTCAGATTCAGGGTAGCACTTGGCGCACTGTTATTACCTGCTGCATCAGTTGATGTAGCGGTTACCGCGTGAGTGCCATCTACCTGTACTGGTAAGGTAAATGTATAATTACCGCTAGCGTCAGCTGTAGTAGTACCTACTGATGTGCCATCTACGATGATCGTTACGGTGCTGTTAGCTTCTGCTGTACCCGTTACATCCGGCGTATTATCGTTTGTAGGATTCTTTGCCGTGGTGATAGTCGGTACTGCCGGTGACTGTGTATCTATTTTCAGGTTCAGGGTAGCACTTGGTGCACTGGTGTTACCTGCTGCATCCGTTGATGTAGCGGTTACCGCGTATGTACCATCTACCTGTACCGGTAATGTAAATGTATAATTACCGCTTGCATCAGCCGTAGTTGTGCCTACTGAAGAACCATCTACGATGATGGTCACAGTGCTATTAGCTTCTGCTGTACCAGTTACATCCGGCGTATTATCGTTTGTAGGATTCTTAGCCGTAGTAATGGTTGGAACAGAAGGAGCCTGCGTATCTATTTTTAGGTTCAGAGTAGCACTTGGGACACTGGTATTACCTGCTGCATCCGTTGATGTAGCGGTTACCGCGTATATACCGTTTACCTGTGCTGGTAAGGTAAAGGTATAGTTACCGCTGCCATCAGCTGTAGTTGTGCCTACTGATGCACCATCTACGATAATCGTTACAGTGCTGTTAGCTTCTGCTGTACCCGTTACATCTGGCGTATTATCGTTTGTAGGATTCTTAGCCGTTGTGATAGTTGGTACAGAAGGTACCTGTGTATCTATTTTCAGGTTCAGTGTAGCACTTGGTACGCTGGTATTACCTGCTAGATCGCTTGATGTAGCGGTTACCGCGTATGTACCATCTACCTGTATTGGTAAGGTGAAGGTATAGTTACCGCTGGCGTCAGCTGTAGTTGTGCCTACTGAGGAACCACCAATATAGATGGTCACAGTGCTGTTAGCTTCTGCTGTACCGCTTACATCTGGCGTATTATCGTTTGTAGGATTCTTAGCTGTTGTAATAGTTGGTACTACCGGAGCCTGTGTATCTATTTTCAGGCTCAGAGTAGCACTTGGGACACTGGTATTACCTGCTAGATCGGTTGATGTAGCGGTTACCGCGTGAGTGCCATCTACCTGTACCGGTAATGTAAAGGTATAATTACCGCTGCCATCAGCTGTAGTTGTGCCTACTGAGGAACCATCTACGATGATGGTCACAGTGCTATTAGCTTCTGCTGTACCGCTTACATCTGGCGTATTATCGTTTGTAGGATTCTTAGCCGTTGTAATGGTTGGTACAGAAGGTGCCTGCGTATCTATTTTCAGGTTCAGGGTAGCACTTGGCACACTGGTATTACCTGCTAGATCGCTTGATGTAGCGGTTACCGCGTATGTACCATCTACCTGTATTGGTAAGGTGAAGGTATAGTTACCGCTGGCGTCAGCTGTAGTTGTGCCTACTGAGGAACCACCAATATAGATGGTCACAGTGCTGTTAGCTTCTGCTGTACCGCTTACATCTGGCGTATTATCGTTTGTAGGATTCTTAGCTGTTGTAATAGTTGGTACAGAAGGTGCCTGTGTATCTATTTTCAGGTTCAGAGTAGCACTTGGGATACTGGTATTACCTGCTGCATCTGTTGATGTAGCGGTTACCGCGTATGTACCATCTACCTGTACTGGTAAGGTGAAGGTATAGTTACCGCTGGCATCAGCTGTAGTTGTGCCTACTGAGGAACCATCTACGATGATGGTTACAGTGCTGTTAGCTTCTGCTGTACCACTTACATCTGGTGTGTTATCGTTTGTAGGATTCTTAGCTGTAGTAATGGTTGGTACAGAAGGTGCCTGTGTATCTATTTTCAGATTCAAGGTTGCACTTGGAGCGCTGGTGTTACCGGCTGCATCCGTTGATGTAGCGGTTACCGCGTATGTACCATCTACCTGTACTGGTAAGGTGAAGGTATAGTTACCGCTGGCATCAGCTGTAGTTGTTCCTACAGATGAACCACCAATATAGATGGTCACAGTGCTATTAGCTTCTGCTGTACCGCTTACATCCGGTGTGTTATCATTTGTTGGGTTTTTCGCCGTAGTGATACTTGGAGCGGCTGGCGCCTGTGTGTCCACAGTGAAGTTCATCACAGCACCCATGCCACTGGTATTACCTGCTGCATCAGTTGCTGTAACTGCCACGGTATGAGGACCATCCGCCTGAACCGGAAGTGTATAAGTATAATTACCTGCTCCATCAGCTGTAGTTGTACCTACAGAAGCTCCATCCACATAGATCGTAACAGTACTACCTGGTTCCGCAATCCCCTTAATATCAGGGGTAGCATCATTAATCAATCCACCTGCTCTGCCGTCTGCATAGGTTGGTGCTGCTGGTGTAGCCGGTGCCTGTGTATCAATCATGATATTCAGGGCAGCGCTTAGAGGGCCTGTATTACCTGCTGCATCGGTTGCTGTTGCTGTAATCGCACGCAGACCGTCAGTCAGTGCACCTGTAAAGGTGAACATAAATGCACCGGAAGCATTTGCAGTCGTCGTACCGGCAATGGCACCATCTGAATAGATAGTCACTATGCTGTTAGCCTCAGCCGTTCCGATTACAGTAGGTGTGTTGTCATTCGCAGGTGTTGTCCTGGAAGTAACAACCGGCGCAGGCGGCGCCTGTGTATCTACTGTAATATTTAATATGTTACTGGACGGGCTCACATTGCCAACTGCATCTTTTGCTGTAGCAGATACGGCATATGTGCCATCGGCCAGTGTTGCAAATGTATAGGTGAAGGTTCCACCGGCAGTGGCAGTTACCGTACCAACTGCTGTAGCTCCTCTGTAAATCGTTACTGTGCTGTTAGCTTCCGCAGTTCCGGTGATAACCGGTGTATTGATATTGGTAATCAGCTTGCTGGTAGTAATCACTGGTGCAGCAGGTGCTGTTGCATCTACTATCAGGTTCAGTGGAGTACTTGCATTGCTCACATTACCTATTGCATCTTTTGCAGTAGCAGTCAGTGCATAGGTACCGTCAGCCAGCGCCGGACTAAAAGTATAAGTATAGTCACCGCTAGCATTTGAAGTAACTGTTGTAACTGCAGTACCATCTTTATAAATTGTTACGCTGGTATTCGGATCTGTTTTTCCTGTAACTGTCGGCGTGTTATTACTGGTAGGATTAACAGCGGTGGTCAGTGTTGGCACTGCCGGTGCCTGTGTATCAACAGTAAAGACTAAGGTCCCGCTTTTCGCGCTGGTATTGCCAGCAGCGTCAGTCGCAGTCACACGGATTGTATAGGAACCGTCTGTCAGTGTCGGGAAGGTGAATGTATAATTGCCGCTGTTATCAGCGGTGGTAGTTCCTACAATAGTAGTACCACTATATATAGTTACTGTGCTATTCTTCTCCGCAGTACCCTTAATGTCCGGGGTATTGTCGTTGGTAACATTACCAATTCCTCCTACCAACGTTGGTGCAGGCGGCGTCGGCGGAGTCGTAATATCTACTGTCAGCGGGAAAGGATCACTCGCAACACTCGTATTACCAGCAACATCTGTTGCCGTTACGGTGATATTATGGAGCGATTCGGTCATAGTGGGCGCCGTCATTGTCCACTGACCGGAAGCATTTGTTGTAGCAGTACCGATCTGTGTAGCGCCGTCAAATACCTTTATCTGTGAACCTGGTTCAGCGGAACCCGTCAGATCAGGCGTCACATCATTAGTTGCGCTGCCACTGCCAGATGCTGCTCCCAGTGCTGGTCTTCCTGGTTTAGCAGGGGCTGTCAGATCCACTGTTACTTTGAACACAGGACTTGCAGCACTGGTATTACTACCTGTTTTTGCTGTCGCAGTAAAGGAATATGTACCATCTGTAAGACTCGTTCCCGTATAATCGAATGTCCAGGTACCATCAGAAGCCACAGTAGTCGTACCTAATGAGGTAGATCCCAGATCAGCTCTGTACACATTAATGGTCGCAGATGCCTGACCTGTACCGTTCAACTTCAATGTAGCATCATTGGTAATGGTATCAGTTGGACTGAGGCCCGTATCATTGGTAATGGAAACGATATTGGGCGCAGGAGGCGCATTCGTCACTACCCTGCTGTAATCAATATTCAATACAGGATCGGAAGCGTATCCGCCATATTCCACCACATAACCCAGGTTGTTTGAGTTATTCAGGTCATTCCATCTACCCTGATTGGTAGAATAGAGCTGCATGTAACGCTCATCCGTATTTTGATAGTTGTTTGGTTCCGCTCCGTTCCATTTCATATAGGCGCCATTCACCGCGACAGGATTCACCAGTCCCGTAGAAATAGCTGTTCCTTTTTCTGGTCCGGTTACCCAATAATAAGCACCGTAGGCAGATGCCTGGTCATTAAAGACCGTATGGCCGACAGCACTATTGACATATAGATAGTCACAGGAACCACCCACCCATCCATCACTAGATAGTTTGGAGGTAATAAAGTCGTTTTCAATCTGTGCCGTGATAGTTGCCAGGTAACCCTGCAATCCATAAAGGGTGCGGGCTTCTGCAGCTGCTTTCGCCGCTGTCCAGCTCATTGTGGTAGTAATATACTCGTAGTAGTGTGGTTTGGTACCTACGGTATAACTTACCACATTACCCAGTACAAAACGTATGGTCCTGTTAGCCGTATTACCGCTGGTCGTACTGAACATGACCGTGCGGTAAAATGCCTGCCATGCGGTAGCTGTTGCAGAACCGGTAAAAGTAGCGACACCGGTTGTCGCATTATAGGCAGCTGTGACACCGGAAGGTAATGTTCCCCAGGAGATTACATCTCCTGCAACAAATCCGGTATCTATATATACACGTCCGTCTGTTACGTTGGAAGCACCCTTTACCAGGATCTGATCATCGATCACTGTAGGGGCGGTAAACAAAGATTTCTGCTGAATGCCTTCATTCGCGGAAGTGATCTCTGAAGCAACACTGGTCGAAGCTCTGGTGGCCAGGGTAAAGTAGTCGCCCTTGGTCAGGTTTACACCAGATATACATACACGGTTCACCAGAATGGTGACACCGCTGCTGATGGCAGTAGCATTACTGAAATCGCCGTCTTTGTCGATCAGTAAGGCAAAGTTGCCCGAGTTGGATACATCGATACCCAGTCCTGTCAGTTCAAAACAAACATCCACCGTACCGATATTACCATTCAGGTCAGCTCTCCATACCTGTTGCAGACGGGAAATGTGGGAAGACGGGGTTTGAGAAGACAGCCCGTATCCTGCGCGGTCATTACCAAAGCTCAGTACCACGTTGGTATTGGTCTGGGAAGGATTGGTCACCGACAGGATGCCACTGAAAGAGGCACTCATATTATAAGTGCCTGAACAGGCAGAGGTACGGATACCTACACCATTGATATCATTATTATATGGAATACCGAGCGTGTAGTTAGACGCCATATCGGTAAAATCCGTTGTATACTTATTGGCAAGATAAATATTGATCTTTTCTATATCACATGCACTCAGTTTCGTGTTGTAAACAATCAGTTCACTGATATCACCATTAAAATAATTATTATCTCCATCCGAACCTATTCTCAGATCAGCCCTGCCCGTGGCATTGGCCGTATTGTCTGTAAATGCAGAAATCAGCTTACCGTTCAGGTAAACTGCAGATGCGTTACTCGTTCCTTTACTATAGACGGCCGTGACCAGTCTCGTTTCTCCGGATTTTGCGCCGCCGGGTATGACGACCGCGGTCCCTCCCGTATTCAAACTTGCATCCGTCGTTCCGGTGGCAGCTTTGTTGTTGAAGTAGCGCTGCTGGGTGGCCCCGACATCTGCTCCCCAGACTGCCTGGGCATTACCATCGTTCGTCCCTGGCCGGTATACTGCGAAGATGGTGACATCGGCCAGCGTACCAGCTCTTATATCCATCCCATTGACAGTCATACCCGAACCTGCACTGGCAGATGTCCGGTTAAAATGAACAACCGGACGGTCATTGGCGCCGCCGCTATTGTAAATCACGGGGTTAGCTCCTGAGCTGACAGCATTATGCCCGCTACCTGATTTATCATACCAGGTAGAAAGCGTACTGCCATAAGCGGGTGCAGTCGCTCCTGCCAGTACATCATTTGCGTCCAGCCACAACACAACGCCGTTATTAACGCCCGCAGGTCCTGTCTGTGCAAATAAAGAAATACTGAAGAGGCAACACAAAAGAATGCAGCCCAAGCATTTACGTAGAAATAATTTCATCTGAAAATAATTGGTGAAGTTGTATAGGGAACGGGATACATTGCCAGGGTCTCCCGGATCACTCATAGGTATATGCTAGTTTGGTGTCAAAAGACGGTTTTCATATGTTACAAATTTATATACTTGTTTGATTTAATTATTTAGAATAACTTGTATTAATATGTAGTAGTTTTACTACAAAATCTGGTACAGTACATTGCACGCTTTGTTTATTTAAGCGTTGTAACGTACTTTTACACAATTACTTACTATGCCTAATATACTTGTTGTAGATGATCAGGAGGTAGTTCGTTACGGCACCACGCTTATCCTGCAGAAGTCAATCGACGACGCGCAGGTCAGTGAAGCGGGCAGTTTTGAAGACACCCTGAAGATATTATCTACTAAAAAATTTGATCTTGTCATCCTGGATATCGATATGCCGGGGGGAAATAATCACCAGATGCTGGATGTGATTCGTTTACGCCATCCGGATATCAGAATACTGATTTTCTCCAGCTACGATGAACAGATCTTTGGATGGAGGTACCTGGAAGCAGGTGCTGATGGATTCCTGTCCAAGAAAACTGGTATAGAAGAAATCAAAAATGCGGCTAAAACGCTGCTCAGAGATGAAAAATACCTCAGTCCTACCCTGAAACAGACATTATTAAACAACTTCACTAATAAGAAAAGCGCGACAAATCCTATTCAACGCCTGTCCAGCCGTGAGAATAATATCATGCAGCTGTTGATTAAAGGCTCCAGTGTGGCTGAAATAGCAGATAAACTCAGTTTACAGATATCGACTGTCAGCACCTACAAGAAAAGGATCTTCGAAAAATTGCAGGTCTCCAATGTCATAGAAATGATAGAGAAAGTACAGCTCTACTCATAATCCCTCTTTATTTTATTAAAAAAAGTTTTTATATTCAGCCCCGATTACACAACTGAAATCTTTTTAAGTACGCATTAATCATTATTCCGACCACGACCCTATGAAACGACTACTTGTTATCGTTACAGGCATTGCTGTAACCACGCATTCTATGGCCCAGGAGAAAAAGGGACCTTTCCAGTTAGATGGCACAATTACTGGAAAAAACAGCGGATTTGTTCACCTGCGCTATGGCAACGGCTTTTACATGGAAGATAGCTGCGCTGTTAAAAATGGCAGTTTTTCCTTTAAAGGCATGCTAAGTGAACCCGTGATGGCGACCATCAGCAGTGATGGCGAAGATGGCTATGATTTTTACCTTGATCCGGGTCAGATGACGATCAATGTAAAGTCTCCCGCTTTCGAAGACGCTGCCGTCACCGGTTCCGGCTCCCAGACTGAATATCTGGAGCTATTAACCGCCAGGGCAGATGTACAAAGAGAGATCGCTCCCCTAGCCAAATCACTGGAAGACGCCAACAGACAGTATCTGAGCGCCATTCAGTCCAGAAAATCGGATGCGGAACTAGCCGCATTGAAGTCAAAGGCTGATGTAGCCAAAGGCAGTCTTGCGCCCCTTGAAGAAAGGGCACGCGAAGTCAGCTACGATTTCTTCCGCTCCCACCCGGCTTCTTATGTAACGGCTGCAGAATTGCGCTACTTTGCTGCTTATATGAAACCAGGGGATCTGAAGGCCCACATTGGCAAGCTCGCACCTTTCCTGCAAACCAGCATCTACGGACAGGAATTATCCGACATTCTGAACAAACTCCAGAATGGAGCACCGGGTAGCCAGGCACAGTTATTTAGTCAGCGGGACATTAACGGTAAGGCCGTTACACCGCTTGACTTCAAAGGGAAATACCTGTTGCTGGACTTCTGGGGCAGCTGGTGCCTTCCCTGCCGGAAAAACAATGTACATCTGAAAGAGCTTTACGCCCGCTACAAAGACAAGGGATTCGCCATCATTGGTATTGCTGATAATGACAGCAAACCGGATGACTGGAAAAAAGCGATCGACAAAGATGGTATTGGTATCTGGGCGAATATCCTCCGCGGACTGGACGCCAACAAGTTCAAGGAAGACGGCAAACCACAACCGGGGGATATCTACAGTATGTATGGTGTACACGCCGTACCAACGCAGATCCTGATCAATCCTGAAGGGATGATCATTGCGCGATTCGGCAGCGGTGGTGAAAACTACGAACTGCTGGACACCAAACTGGCTGAAATCTTATAAATATCTCTTATGTCGCTTATATCATAGTCGTTTTTCGTTCAATCCTGCGTGATGAGCGGAGCACTAACGGAGGGTAACTATAGTATAACTATTATCATACAGGTATTTACAACGGGTACTGCTGCAGAAGTTGGCATGATTAAGGTATAGGGATCAATACAAGCTGATCCAAAATATATCATATGCAAGCTAACGCTAACAGACAGTACCCGTTCCTTATTAAAGCACCCCTGATCCTCATCGGACTTTACCTCTTCTTTTATTTTCTCTTCCTGCTAAAAGAAATACTGGTACCTTTTGCTTTCGCAGGACTCATCGCCATTCTGCTGAATCCTCTCTGTAACAGACTGGAGAGAGCCCGGATTCCCAAAGTGTGGGCAATTTCCCTCAGCTTGCTGATCGCAGCATTACTGCTGGCTGGCCTGCTGTATTTTCTGTCTTCACAGATTAGTCAGTTCGGAGAACTCGTCCCCACATTGAAAACCCGCTCGCAGGAACTGATGGGAGAATTGCAGCAATGGGTTGCACTAAAACTCGGTATTTCCATGCAAAAACAGACCGATATGCTGCATAAACTCACCGATAATGGTCAGCAATATCTTGGACAAACACTGGGGTCTATTTTTGGCGTATTGGGCGTGTTTTTTCTGTTACCCGTTTATACATTTCTGCTCTTGCTATATAAGAATCAGTTAGTCAATTTTATATATGAAAGCTTCGGTTCTGAGCATAAAGATCATGTCCAGGATGTACTGCAATCAACAAAGGGAGCGATCCAGAGTTATATCGCCGGACTGCTCATTGAAACGGCTATCATCGCAGTGCTTAATTCTGTTGCATTGCTCATTTTGGGTGTAAAATATGCTATCCTGCTTGGCACGATCGGCGCTATTCTGAACCTGATCCCTTATATCGGAGGATTGATCGCAATTGCACTGCCTGTTATGATCGCCACAGTGACGAACGATAACTTTACAACCCCTTTACTGATAGTAGGTGTTTATCTACTGATACAGTTCATTGATAATCACCTGATCGTGCCAAAAGTAGTCGCTTCAAAAGTATCGATCAATGCGCTTATCTCTATCGTGGTAGTGCTGATGGGAGGTGCATTGTGGGGCGTCAGCGGTATGTTCCTGTCTATCCCTTTTGTGGCTATTCTGAAGATCATTTTTGACCATATCGACGGACTAAAACCCTGGGGTAAATTACTGGGTGATAATAACCCTGGCAACCTCGTCAGATCAAATCATAAAAAAGAGTAAAAGTTGTACTAAATGGGTAGCTGTCCGGGCCGAAATTGGTAAATTTATAGTCAGTTTCGTTAATGGCCTAAATGACATATCGTATGGAAACAACCTTTCACATTTTGTTACACCTGAAGACATCTGACGGACATGAAAATCTCGGCAGATTTTTCCTCGGAGGAGACAGAACGATGGCAGATAAACTCTTTAGCCAGTTAAAAGGAAATCCAGATGTCACGGATCAATGTGGTTTGTGTATTGAGTTTGTAGAACTGCGCGACAGTCTACCGTATAACGTGGAAATGCTGAGTTGCACATTAGACCAGCTTGCAGAAAACTGTAAGATCATTACCAAGGCAATCTTTAAGCGATTTGCTGTATAACTTTATTGTATTGAGGTGATCTGAAACTGGCTGATCTCCTGTCTCGACCAGGTAAGGTAGATCATGTATGCGGATATGCTTCATTTACGTAATCCAGCAGGGCCATTGCTGTCAACCCCCATTGTGCTACAGCATTGGTAGAAATATTATCAGCTTCTGTGATCGTATTCAATACCAGGGGACCATTCAGGGCACGTACCTCTCTGGATAATTTACGTATACCTGCTTCTCCTCCCAGGAATTCTTCCCAGGCTCTCTTTGCCAGCTGCGGATCGTTTTTTCTGATGGCGGCGAATGCAGTCAGCCGTGCATGCCCCTGTTTCAGGTTTAGTTTACCCAATGATCTTCCGAGGGCTGTTTTCTGTTCTTCTTCTGTTGCATTGTATAATGTACAGTATTGCAGCCAGGCTTTTTCAAAAGCGGGCATATCGATCAAAGCAATGAGTTCTGCGGCAATCTCCGGTAAGCCAAATACGGCGCTGAGATGAGATACGGAGAACTGATCCTTTGGCGCTATCTGAAATTTACCCGTAGCCAGTTCCATTGCTGCACTACCTGTAAAAAATCCATTGGGTTGTGCAGCGATCGTCTGCATACTATTCAGCAAGCGTTCTTTAGCAGTTTTATTACCACTCCGCTCCCATTCTGTTAACCACGCAGCGGCCAGTGAACCCCAGTCGGTACCAAATGAAACACCCGCATATTTGCCATCGGGATCACCTTGCTGCTGACCGATCTTACGACCAGGGACAATGGTGCGCAAGGTATCCGCAGCATCTATTTCTGCGTGCATCAGGTCACCTATCCTTTCATCTGCGGTCAGATAATAATAGAATCTTCTGTTGGCGACAGTAGATATACGCAGCTGTTTGGCGCTACAACCCCAATGCTGCACATTATGCCTGGAACCCAACGGTGCAAAACGTCCGATATGATGTACATCGACTTCTCCCGTATGCCGTGTCATTGCTTCTGCCATGCGGAAGACATCCTTACGACCGGTATGGAGATAGTAATACCAAAGCCATAAGTCCGTCGATAATTCTGAGTTATCCCATGCGAAGCCACCCACATCATAGCGCCAGACATGCCTGTCGGTATCATAGGAATGCATCACATCACCATAATTCCAGAAGCCGTACCAGTGCTGATCATCGACTTGTCTGTGGTAGTAATCGAAATAGAAATCCAGTTGTGCGCGGATGTTTTCTTTTTCTGCGGATGGTGTCTGTTGTCCGATCCAGCTGCCGCCAAATACACCCGCTTTTTTCCATTGAGCAATATCAAAAGTAATACCCGCCGGATCCTGTATATAGGCTGCTATTTCACTTAATTGCTCATTGGTGGGTGTTGCTGCCAGTACCCAGATCTGTGCTTCTGAAGTACGGGCAACACCATAGGGAGTACCAAATTCGGGTTCATAATCTTCATAGGTAATTTCAAGCCCTTCCCGTTGTTTTTCGAAGGTATCCTGTCCCATGCCATCATGATAGAAACGGAGGTCCATCGGAGCCGCTTTAGGCGCCCAGAACCACATCGTAACTGTTGCTTCATCTGCATGTGCATTCCGGATATCAAGTTGTGCAGGATGGCTTTGCCAGAAATTACGGATACCAAATGCGAGTCCGCCGGAGGGTGTACCCAGATAAGCTGTTCCGGACGATCTTTTACCATAGGCAGATTGGATCCAGCCATATCCTTCCCTGGTCCGTTTTTGTATATCAAATGCATCTGGGGTTGGCTGAAACAAGGTATAATCGCCAAAAGCGGGAATGTATTGTAAGCGGTCACCCACAGCCGGCGGTAATGGACCGCTTACCGCCTGTCCATTGATCTGTGCACTTCTTACGGCAGCACCAGGATCACGGCGCAGGCCAGTCAATCCTTTTACAGCTTCTGCAAAGACGCCTTTTTCATCACCTGTAAAGCGAATATGCCGGTTGTAGGTTTCGGCCTTTAAAGGGAGGGCAAAACGAATGCCCAGTCCGCGGATAAAGTCCGTTTGCTCATCGCCATCAAATACAATGGTATGCATTATACGGATTGATTCAGCACCTTCATAAAAGTAAAGCCTTACCGTAAAGGGCAACCAGGCCCGTTGCTTTGTATTCAGATGGTTTCCTTCAATCTTTACCACTGCCCTAACGGGCCCTCCCTGCTCCAGGGTAACATGGGTGATATTACTTTCGAAGACATCCTGTTGTGGAGAAACCCCATTTCCTTCATCTGGTTTATCCTGTGTCAGCAATACCAGTTTGCCTTCGCTGGATATCAGTTGCGCCTTCCGCTTCAGTGTCCGCACTACAACCGGTCCGGATCTGGCGATTTCACACTGTATTACGCCTGTATCTATCAACAGATGATCCGGATAGTCACTAACCTTAAGATCGCCTTTAACGGGGCTATTTTTAGCTAAAGACAAGGTCAGTTTATCCGTGTTGCGTCCTTTGCCGGCTCCTATCGCATGAGCACTCCATTTTACGGAACCATCCGGCCATGTTGCCAGAGGCCAGGACTGCATATTTACGCTTGCTCCTCCGTTGTCAGACAGTACAAAACCTGACTCTTTTTTTACAAGCCCTTTTGGCCAGGGTACGCCCCAGGTGCTACCTGCTGATATTTTAGGGGCGGCACCACCCAACCACTGTAATGCGGCAATGCTGGTATCATTATTAATATATTGTTGTGTTGTAAAGGCAGGTAAAGACGATATAACAGGCCATCCGGCAGTTAATAATCCCGCGTTTTTTACAAATGCACGTCTTGATAAGCTTATTTTTTTCGGCATACCGCATTGGCTGGGTTAAATGAGTTGAGTGGTAGGGTTATATATTCTCCTGTCGTCAGGACAGTTAATAGTAAAGTAACAAAAATTGATATTCATTTGATTTTTTTCAGAAAAAGTCCGGCATATAAATGAAAGTCTGCAATTTAAGTAGCCATGTATATATCATAAGATTGATATCAGAGCATGTCTTGACAAGCGGCTTTTATTGCTGAACAATTTTGCCGTACATCGGCAGATTTTTGCATTTCATCTATAAATTGTTACCCGTTGGCACTAAACGAACTATATTAGCATTACTGTCATACGAGCACTATATGTGACCCACCATTATCCTATAACTGCACACGAGCAAAGAGCACTAGCATACTCATATTCCTGCCATTCGCCTATAACATCTGTCCATTTACCCTGATACTGCTGTCAGCTGTTCAACCTGTAAATCAATATGCGATGATTATACAACTATGTGGCCTATCCGGCGCAGGAAAAACAACTATTGCCAGAAGCGTACAACAGAAAGCTTCCACATGCGGAATTCCTATCGAAATTATTGATGGTGATGCTTATCGCGAATCTCTTTGCAGAGATCTTACTTTTTCGAAAGAAGACCGCTGTGAGAATATCCGCCGGCTGGGTTTTGTGGCCAGTCGTTTATCCAGCTATGGCATTACCTGTATCATCAGTGCCATCAATCCCTATGAGGCCGTACGCCGTGAACTGGCCATGAAATATGCGCAGGTAAAAACCGTGTACATTGATTGTACCCTTGATGAATTAATAGCGAGAGATACGAAAGGTCTCTATAAAAGAGCACTGTTACCTGGGAATCATCCTGACAAACTCAATAATCTGACAGGCGTAAACGATCCATTTGAGGCGCCTGTAAATCCTGATCTGCATCTGAGGACAGACAGGAATAGCATTCAGACATGCACAAACACCCTTTTTCAACTTATTCAGCAGGCATTAAAAAAACAGGAGACTAAATACAGCCACGCGGCCTCAATTTAATAGAACAGACATATGGACAATAACGTTTTGGTTATAACGGGCATGCACCGTTCGGGCACCTCGTTGCTTACACAATGGCTTTATAAATGTGGCCTCCATGTAGGCGACAGATTCCTTGGTGCTGGTATCGGCAACAATGATGGTCATTATGAGGATATCGATTTTTATAACTATCATCAGCAGGTATTGACAGAGCATGAATTGCCTTCCGACGGACTGGCGACAGCTTCTCCACAGGCGCTTACAACCGCGCAGCGTACCTCGCTGAAAGCGCTGCTGCATCGTAAAGCCGCCGGTAATGCACAATGGGGATGGAAAGACCCGCGGACCTGTTTATTCCTGCCCTTTTACCGGGAGACATTGCCTAACGCACGTTACCTGGTAATCCTGCGTGATTATAAAACTGTCGTGAGTTCGCTGGTACAACGCTTATATACATTACACGCCTGGAAATATGAACAAAGTGACCTGATCACAAAACTGATCTGGCGGTATTTCAAAAAACCTTACAGGAAGAAAAAGCTGTTAAAGCAATATTGTGATGAACACCTGGCCGTCTGGATCACTTATAATGAAGCGATTCTTAAACACCTGCAGCAACTGCCTGCAACGGCTTATTTGGTAGTAGAACATACGAAACTGAAGACCAGTAATAAAGAGGTATTTAAGCATCTTTCCGGTAACTGGCATTTTGACCTGCAATACCATGATTTTGATACCCTCTATAAAGAGAAACTGGTCAGTGATCCACTGGATATTGTCCATTATGTGAAAGATCCGGCGCTCCTGCAAAAGGCGGCAGAGATCCAATACCGCCTGCTGGCGCTGGCCATATAAACAGCCGGTCTGTAGAAATGTTTATGGAAAATAAACGACGGTGCATCTATAGCAATAGTACGTACACATAAATAGAGCCCTGTTATGTTGAGCAACTATTGCCGTATTTCGCTCCGTCGTCTCTGGAACAGCCGGCGGTCAACTGCCATCAATGTGATCGGTCTGACCATAGGCTTATCCTGTGGCATCCTGATCTTCCTGCTGGTCAGCTACCTGTTCAGTTTTGACCATTATCATCACAAAGCAGACAGGACCTTTTGGATAGTCACGGATATCCGGCGGGAAAACACTTTACATGCAGACGCTACTCCCCGCCCCTTAGGAAAGCTCCTGAGGGAGGATTTTACGTTTGTAGAAACTGCCGTGCGCCTGGAAACGCTTTTCGGACAAACTATCACCGTTCCCGGAAGCACGCGAAAATTTGAGGAATCCCGCACTATCTGTTTTACAGAGTCCCAGTTTTTCCAGGTATTTGATGTGGACTGGAAAGCAGGTGATCAACACAAGGCTCTGGATGCTGCTGATGGTGTTGTGTTATCTGAACGGTATGCCCTCAAATACTTCGGAACAACGGATGTAATTGGCCGTACCCTGCGCATTAATAATCAACGCGAACTGACTGTAAATGGACTGATAGGTGATCCTCCCTCCAATACCAGGCTGGGATATGATATGATGGTATCCTACAAGCTCATTGCACAGCCGCAGCAGATCATTGATAGGGCAGACTGGAACAATACGCCTTCGCTCTGTTTCGTTACTCTGAAGCCGGCACAGTCCATCGGACAATTACAGCATGCACTTGAGACGATCAATCAGCAATATCTTTCCGCAGAGCAGGCCCGCCTATTGCATTTTCAGGCGCTTCCACTGAGCGAGCTGAGTCACAATACCCAATATGGCGGTACTGTGCCCCGCCCTTTACTTTATGTGTTGATGGCGATCGGTATACTGCTCGTATGTACTGCCTGTATCAACTTCGTCAATATGGCTACGGCGCAGTCGATCAGGCGTTCGAAAGAAACGGGTATCCGTAAAGCGATTGGCAGCACCCGTATACAGCTTGTGACCGAGTTCCTGATAGAAACCGCGATGGTCACATTTGCGGCCGTTATACTGTCTGTAATCATCGTACAATTATGTCTTCCCTGGTTGAACAATGCCCTGTCGGTATTACGCGCAGATATGTCTGTTTTATGGCTGCTCAGGCCCCGTTTTCTGAGCTGGTTCCTGGCTTTGATAGCTGGTGTTATCATCCTTTCAGGATTATATCCTGCACTGGTGCTGAGCCGTTTTACACCCACTGCAGTACTACAGGGGCATGTGAACAGCATCCGGACGAGAGGTTCCTCTCTGAGAAAAGTACTGGTCGTTACACAATTCTTTATCACGCAGTTCTTTATTATTGCCGTGGTTGTCATGAGTGCACAGGTGAGGTATATCCGTCAGACAAACCTGGGTTTTAATAAAGAAGCAATACTGACTGTCCCTGTCGTTTCCGGTAACACTCAACGGGAAACTTTACGTCAGTTGCTTGAAAATACATCCGGCGTTGAACAGGTATCCCTGGCCGCCGAAATTCCCTCCTCCTTCCGCAATGATCCTGTTCCCTTTACCTATGAGACCCATAACGCGGGATTTGCTGTCAATGTGAAAATCGGTGATTCAGCCTATGCCAGGTTATTTGGTTTGCAATTGCTTGCAGGCACTAACTTTCATAATAACGACACACTCAATGATGAAGCGCTGGTGTCAATGATGACTGTAAAGCAGTTGGGACTTTCCTCTCCGGGAGAGATCATCGGAAAAAGGATCAATATATGGGGCAGCGATAAACGCATCGTTGGTGTAGTAGCGGACTTCCATTCGCAGGATCTTCATCATGCCATGCGACCGGTTATCTTATTAAATCTTCCGTCTGAATACAGTATTGCTGCTATAAAAATAGGCGCTGCGGATGCTACTCCGGGAATAGAGAAGGTATGGAAAACGCACTATCCCGATCAGGTATTCAGCATGTATTTTGTAGATGATATGCTGGCCCGGTTTTATCTGACAGAGAATATACTACTGGGACTGATTCAGGTGTTTACCCTTGTTGCCATACTACTGGGATGTCTGGGATTATATGGATTGGTGCTGTTTATCTCAGCGGCAAGAAATAAAGAGATCAGTATCAGGAAAGTATTCGGCGCCTCGGTTACCAGTATGGTGGCTATGTTAGCGAAAGATTTTATTAAACTGGTTGCTATCGGGTCATTTATTGCGATGCCACTGGCTTATATGGCTATGAATAAGTGGTTGGAAGGATTCGCTTATCGGATTAGTATTCAGTGGTGGATGCTACTGTTGTCTGCAATGATTGTTATACTTATTTCACTATTGACCGTGGGATGGGAAGCATTCAATGCGGCAAGGAAAGATCCGGTTAACGTGTTAAAGGCGGAATAGGATCAGTATTCTTATAAGTAATGAAAATCAGTCAATAAGACTATTTAACTAAACGTCATGAAGTATGCTGTTTGCATGACTTCATGACGTTTCTTTTTTACATACTTTCAAGCGTGTTTTTCAAAGTACTCTTCTCATCATCGCTTACTTTTTCATCGGCAAGCATACCTTCCATCAATACTTTCAGGACGCTGTCTTTTCTACCTGTGAGATATTCGAATTCCATCATATCACTAATCGTATTGAATTCGTCTGCACTCATCGCAAGTTCTTTACGTGCCTCATTAAGAAAACGTACCTGATTAGCATCGATCTGACGGTTACGTTGCTCAAATTCTTTATGCGTACCGAATAAGGAAATGATCAGCGGATGTATTTTCTCGCGTTCTGTCTCCCATCTGATGTACTCTTCACGTTGAAGCGGATAGTCGTAATGATAACACTCTCTGAACATAAAAATGGCAAGTGCGGTATCCGGATTGCCAATGCGCATATACGTTGCCGTATCTGTAATGCCCTTACCTGCTACAGTTTTTACTTGCTTTGCATCAGAACAGGCCAATGCACAAACAAGCAGGGCTATAGGAACAGTTAATTTTTTCATGGGCGGCAAAAATAGCTAATTTAAAAATATCTCTTTCGTATTATTTATGGTTTAGCGTAACTTCAGTAAAACTGATATATTATGCATATGCGGCGCATTCTCTGGAAGGGAATTTATTACAAGACGCTGGAATATCTTCATATCCAGTCAGATACAGCTCATGTCATTGAAGGCAATATCACCGGTCTGGTGAATGAGCAACCATTGCATGTACGCTACAAGATCGAAGCAAACACACAATGGGAAATGAGTAGTGTGCATATTACTGTTTTAGAACATACAGAAAAGGAATTACAATTTGTGCGGCGGGATGGGCGCTGGCATGATAAACAGGGAACGATTCATGGGATATTTGATGCCTGTATTGATATAGACATTTCCTTAACGCCGTTTACCAATACGCTACCGATAAACAGATTAAAATTACCTGTGGGCGCATCTGAGGAAATAACCGTGTTGTATTTTGATCTGCCGGCAATGGATGTAAAGCCGGCGAAGCAGCGGTATACAAGACTGGCGGAAGACAGGTATCGATATGAGAGTCTGTCTTCCGGGTTTACAGCCGAAATAGTGGTAGATGAAGGAGGAATAGTGACGCATTATCCGGAGATCTGGGAGCGGTTTTATTAGCACCCTTATCATAGCTATTTTTTGTATCCGGGTTCTAAAATTTGCTATATTCCTCCTGCTAAACTTATGATAATAATGCCTCGTTTTTTTAACATACTGCTATTTATACTACCTTTCAGTTTCACCCCGGATAATCACGATTGTCCCTTCCCTGAATCCAACAGACTGGTCCATGATACTACATTTGTTGATCATATCGGTGAAATTACATTCACTTATAATGGTCAGCAATATGACGCTATCGTTGTCAATCCTTCCGTTAGCGATATCTCCCTCCATTGGTTATCAAACGACCAGACACCTTACAAATCCATCCAGGTATTACGGGATGTTTTACTGGAGAAAAAGAAAGACATCCTGATGATCACCAACGGAGGGATGTTTATGAAGAATAATATACCAGTAGGTTTGTTCATCTCGTCAGGCAGGGAACTACGCCCGCTTGACACAGCCACTGATCAGCCGGGTAATTTCTATATGCAGCCCAATGGCGTGTTCTATCTTGATAATACCGGCGCACATGTGAGTACTACTGCTGATTATCTCAAAAGGTCCGGTAAACACAACAAGATCGTACATGCAACACAGTCAGGCCCTATGCTTATCAGCAATGGAGTCATCAATGGGAAATTCAATCCAGCGTCTGTCAATCGTAACCTCCGGAGTGGCGTAGGCATACTACCTAATGGGAACGTCGTTTTCATTATATCAAAAGAAGCGCAAACCGCTTTTTATGATTTTGCGGCCATCTTTAAAGCGCGTTTTGGCTGTAAAGATGCACTGTATCTCGATGGCGCTATCTCAAAGATGTATCTGAAAAAAGGCAGACCGGATGAACTGAACGGAGATTTTGGCGCCATCATAGCCGTGACGGCACGATAACAATATTGTTACTATTCCCATCACATTACATATCTACCCATACCCTGCCAGATACATGTGTGACGCCGTGTTCTTTCAATGCAGCTGTCCTCACTTCAGCTGACCGGGAGAGGTCCATGGCTGTGGAATCATTGATAAATTCCATGCGGGGAATACTATCTGTTCCCAACATCACCAGTACTGAAAAACTGGAACTGGTTCCCATTACCAGGCGACAAAAATTTGCATCCCGGCGGTGTGCAAAGAATGCCAGACCATATTTATTTTTTGCTGCGGATAACATTTTTTGCAGCACACGTAGTGCCGGTGCATGGTAGATGGAATCAGTTGACAAAAACCGAAAGCTATCGGACTTTATATTGTATTCAGCATTAAAATTATATTTATTAAAGCCACAGCTATCGAAGGTGGCTCCCAGTCTGGTAAAATCAGTTATATACCGTTCTACAAATTCATTCGTTGTTTCCTGTTTTACAGATGGCTCAATATCGGGTTCATCAGGTTGATTGATCATCACCAGTATAAGCGTAATGAAAATCAATCCAAGGGAGATAAGGAATATCTGGCGTATTATTTTGTCGTTTGTGTCATTCATCGGTTGGTAGGTGTTGTATCTTGTCCGGAAATCATTGATGATAACGCTGCACAATAATGCGGCGCTACTATGTAGTACATTTTATTAATGTAGTCAAAGCCTGGCTGGTTATTCTGCCAATCCTACATTTGAAATGGCAAGAATGAACGAAAGAGCATTGTCGTCAAATAAGCCTCATAAGGATATATAGGTTATCCGGCCCAGATAAAGGGCGAATAGGTGTATCTGGACAGTCTTTTGTCCCCGCAGGTGTTCCGATGAAATAATTCAGGCATGTGCATTCTCTTAGGTATAAGGTTTAGTAATCGAGGCAGGTGCAATTAAATGGGAGGTTAACAGCTGACACAGCTGCCGCGTCAGGCAAACATAATCATTTTTTTATATAACACCACAGGCTTCTCCTTTTTAATAGGCCCTTGTTCTTCCTATATAAATATTCCTGGCATTCAGATAGGTGTCTGCCGACGGGCCTGGACTTCCACTGGAGCCTTCCATCTGCATATTAATGATCACATAGAGTGGTTTACCCACAAAATTCGCATTGTGCACTGCTTTCCATACACCATCGATATAATAGTGAATATCTACATTCGTGGCACTGACTTTTGTGATCCAGGCCCGATAGGTATGCCAGTTGCCCGGCGACGCGACAGTAGTCAGTGTGCTGGATACGTCAGATGGCGTCCGGAACGTATTCTGCCAGTTTGTGGCATTTCCCTTGAATTCCATAATGTCGCTTTCCGGTGGCCAGCTGTTTACGCCGGTCAGCCAGAAAGCGGGCCAGGAACCGGTGACAACAGGCACCTGAAAATCGCCTTTTACTTCCCAGTTGGGAAACTGGTCATTAACGACAATATGTTCTTTGGTATTGACAGCGCCGGAATGGTAGCGGATGGGCAGATATGGGTCCGAGCTGCTGTTTCCTTCATTCCAGGTGATACGTGTCGCTTTGATGGTTAATACTCCGTTGTTGAGATAAATATGGTTATGATCTGTGGGACTGCCATACATACGGGCCGTACCGTTATGATCAGAACCCCAGGGGTAGAGGTAATTCCAGTTTGCTTCAAAAGCGGTATAACTGGCAAAGCTGGTGTTGTCGATTACTGTTTCCCAGGTATCAGCCGCTACAGCAGCCTGTTGCTGGTCATGCAGTGTGAATCCCGGTGTTTGCTCAATAGCGACCTGCTTCTGGCAGGCAAACAACAATGGGCTCGCCAGGGCCATTAGAAGTCCTGTTAGTGTTTTCATAATGTGGCATTTAAGAATGAGTAAAATCATGCAGGGTTGTATTAGGAGAAAAGCCTGTGGCCGCTAAGAATAAGTTAACAATGAGACAGATATTCTTTACATTTAGGTGTTGAATCGATTATTTACCAATACCTATATGCAAATTTTTAAAGTGAACAACGGGTAAACGGTCATTCAATGAACGCCAGTCCGAAGGATTGGAAAGTAAAATATTTTCCTGAACAATTTCAAGTTGTTAATGAATATCAGAAGTATTGTCAATAAGGATAATATCAACTTATTGAACTGTGAAAGTGAACCGATCCACATTCCGGGTTGTATTCAGGAGCATGGCTTCTTATTGGGACTGGCAGCGGATTCCCTGCTTATCAGATATAGCAGCGAAAATGTATTAGCATATACAGGGTTTACACATCAGCAGCTTTTAGATAAACCCCTGCAACAATTATGTAGTGCAGAACAGGAAGATCTGCTACGCGAATTTCTGACAGCCGCATCTTTTGACCAGAGCCAGCCATTTGTCTTCACCATCAACAATGTAAAATACAATACAAAACCGCATATCAGTAACAGTACTGTCATCCTGGAATTTGAACCTTTTCCGGATGGTAGTCTGGACCTCCCCAACCTTTATAAACAAACACAACAGTTCGTTTCTTATCTCAATGATGCGCAGGACCTGCGGCAGCTGTGTCAGTCCATTGCACAGGAAACCAGGGCCATTACCGGTTATGACCGCGTAATGATCTACCGTTTTGACAAGAATTACAATGGGGAAGTGATCGCGGAGGCAAAGAAAGACGACCTGCTGCCATTACTGGGACATAACTATCCGCATACGGATATTCCCGCACAGGCACGGGCGCTTTATCTGACCAATATGCTGCGCATGATCGTGGATGTAGATTATACGCCCGTTCCGCTGTATACCATTGCTGATGAAAAGGAAGAGCAGCACCTTGACCTTAGCTTGTCCATTCTCAGAAGTGTATCTCCCATACACATTGAATATCTGAAGAACATGGGTGTTAAGGCAACACTTACGATCTCTTTGTTACAGGATAATAAACTCTGGGGACTGATTTCCTGTCACCATTATTCGCAGAAAAATATTCCGCATTATACGCGACTTTCGGCGTTATTACAGGGATATTTTTTCATGTCCCAGATCAAGGTCAGACAAGCGGCTGATGAATATAACTACGCACAGCATATCGAAAACTACATAGCGCCGTTGCTGGAGCTGATGTCTACGGGAGACAACTTTATCGGGCAGCATTATCATAATCCGCTGCTGAAAGATTGTATACGGGCTTCAGGATTTGTCATTGTGCAGAATGATACTATTCTCAGAAATGGGAATGTGCCACCTGATGAACAACTACTCCCTTTACTGGAATGGTTGAAGGAACACGCCAACGGCGGACAATTCTCCACCGATCACCTGATAGCAGTCTACCCTCCTGCTGAGGCCATGAATGATACGGCAGCCGGTCTGATCTATCATGCTTTGGATTCAGGTGGTAAAAACTGTGCGCTCTGGTTACGTCCGGAAATGGAGAAATCGATCAACTGGGCAGGTAATCCGAGTAAGGCCGTTGTAATGGACTCAGCCGGCGCCAGACTCTCGCCCCGTAAATCATTTGAACTGTGGAAGGAAGTCGTAAAATATTATAGTGAAGAGTGGGCCGCACCAGAATTAACTACAGCTGCACGTCTGGCCAGCAACCTGCAAAAACAGGCCCATCTGGCGGATATCAGAAGAGAAGAAAAGCGCTATAAAGAACTGGCGGCAAAACTGGAGGCTGCTAACGCAGAACTGGAAAACTTTAACTGGATCAGCGCACATGACCTCAAAGAGCCACTGCGTAAAATACAGCTTTTCGCTTCCAGGACCTTCTATTCAGAAGTCTCACTCGAAGTGTATAAGGACTCACTGGTCAAAATACAGCATGCGGCCTCCAAAATACAGCTGCTGTTGGATAGTATGCTGTCTTTTGCAACCATGAGTAAGTCCAACGAAGAATTTGAGAAAATAAACCTCAATAATACGCTCACACAGGTACTGGGGAAATACCGGAAGGAGATCAATGCGAAAGAAGCGGTTATCACGACGGATGCTTTGCCGCAACTGAGTGTATTGCCTTATCAGGCGGAACAGCTGTTCTCCAACCTGATATCCAATTCCCTGAAATTCTCAAAAGAGAATGTACCCCTGAAGCTGAATATCCGGTATCATCGCGGTCCGCAGCATCATATCATTTCCTTCACCGATAACGGCATCGGCTTTCATAACAGGTATGTGGACATCATTTTCAAGATCTTCCAGAGCTTAAATAAGGAGAATCAGTCTAATGTTGGTATCGGACTGGCGATCTGCAAAAAGATCATGGATAATCACAACGGGATGATCACTGCGGAAGGCCAGGAAGGCCATGGTGCCGTGTTTAGTGTCTCCTTCCCTTTATGATCGGGCAAAATACCTACCTTTGCGTCCACAATTACTAAAAATATGGACGGTCAATACAGAAAAGATATATACCCGGGACTGGGAGTGGCGATCATTCTCAAAAAAGACCAGCGTAGCGGTAAGCTGACGTATGGTATTGTTAAGAGCATTCTTACTTCTGCCACCTTCCATTCCCGGGGTATAAAAGTCAAATTAGAGGACGGTCAGATCGGCCGCGTTGCCGCTTTTGCCGATGACGACGAAATAGTTGCTAATTCGTAAACCGCAACTGACGCAGGATGGTCGGATCCTGGATCTCCTTATCTCTTGCCAGTAACAGCACTTTAGACATCAGTTCAGCCGATTTTGGATCATCATCTGCGAAAGGCAGGAATAATCTGCCCCGCTGCTGCGAATGCACGGGTAAAATAGACAGGTATTTACCCGGCATCTGGTGTACAACCGCACTGCCCAGATGTACGCTGTATTCGCCATATTCACCCACGATCTTCGCATGGTTACCGCTGATGGTGACATTGTCCAGTTTAAATAATCGGGCACTTTCCTGCAGCAATACCGTGCGCATTTCAATGGTGGAATGGCTTGCCTCAGGATCCACACCACCGGCATGTGCCACGCTTACCACCAGGTCTATATCACGCATCACCTCACTGAAGATCAGCGGATCGATCGTTTCAAAAGCTACATTCTCCCAGGTCTTGATATTGTGGAAGATGATCTCTTCCAGTACCGGACTTTCCACTTCCGCCGGAGAGAACCAGTTCGCCTGCGCATACATTTTCACCATAAAGCCCTGCTTGTGGAACACCTTCTGTAATCCTTCCTCATAATCCACTTTCCAGCCCCTGGATTTCAACAATGCCACTGTTTTGGATGGTTGTACCTGGTGACCGGCATAACGGCGGGAAACAGACCTTTCCTGCAGTTCTTCGGCTATTGGCACATAGAGTTCCCGGAAGATCTGTTTGAACGGCTGCTGTACCTGTTTTTCGAAGCAATACTGCTGGTATTCGCTCCAGCTGCCATTAGCATGTAAATCGACGCAGTGTGCAATACGGACCTGCTCGTCTGCCGCTACTTTTGTCGCTTTACCTTTAGCCGGCGTCAATGCGCCATCTTTCCAGAAACCATGTCCTTTTGCCGTGATAAACACCAGCTTTTCCAGGTGTCTGGCGATAACAGGATGCGTAAACAGATTGCTCAGTTCTTCTGCCTCAAAAGCATCTCCCCTTACCATGGCCTCTTCCAGCGCTTTACGGGAACGGCGGAATTGTTCCCTCAGGGTCTTTTTAAACTCCTGTAGCTCCAGTACTTTTGTGTCCTTTTTGTATTTGGCAGGCACACTGGCAAGTTTTTTATCGTCTTTGAATGCTACCACATCCGCTTCACCATCATCTCCGATGATCAGACCGATCAATACGTCATCGTATTGTACCTGTGTTTCTTTGGAGAGGATCTGCTGCACCTGTTTGGTTTCCATGGCCCAGGTCAGTCGTTGCGGATCTGCATAACCCGCATTTCTGGCCAGATTTTCCATAGCGATACGGATAGCAGTTCCTTCACTGGTTTGTTTCTGGGCGCCAAACTGTTTGCTTTCTTTTTTAAACTGCTGAATGTATTCGTAGCGGACCAGGATATCCTTTTCTGCGTTGGATTTGTTCAATGGGATCAGACCATAAACACGCAGGTAATCCTGGTCACGTTTATCTTTTACTTTCTCTGTAACTTCCTTGATCTTCAGGTCGCCGGTCATGACGTCTGCGTACAGTCTCGCTCTGCGGTGACCATTACCATCGCTGATATATTTAGCCGCGTCATAAACCTTCTGCCAGCGCTCCTGCCCTATTTCCCGGTAAGCCTGTTCGAACCATTCCTTGTCAACAGCACCGTCTTTGAAGTCCTGTACATCAATGGTAGAATAACGTGCGATCTCACTTTCTGCCTCAGCCGTTTTTTCTGCGTAGGTTGAAGTCTTTGTATGTGCGTGCATCCACCAGATGGCAGTATCCAGTCCTTTCCAGCTGAGGTATTTGCTCACAAATTTCTGCCATTGCGGTGCATATACGGCCGCTTCCAGCAAACGTGTTTCTGTTACCTTGATACGCTTCATAGCGGTTGCAAACAGTTCGTCCGTATCGGTATCCAGTGGGAAACACCTCTTCAGCAGAGTGCTGAACAATTGCTGTTTATTTTCACTTTCGGACGAATAGATATAGCCTTTGTGCAGTGTGGTTTTACCCATCCCTGCGAGGATGTCCGCAAAACGGTTGATACCTTCCAGTGATTCCAGTTCCTTCACGAAATCAGTTACTGTCGTAGCGGTATCGCCGCGTTTCAGTTCTATATCGAGCAGGTGTTCCCGTACGCGGATAAACATATCCCGTAAGAAAGGATATTTTTCGAAATAGCTTTTTTCATGCTGCGCGCGCGTTCTTTTGGAAAGTTCCATGATATTGTCACCAGAGAGAATACCACGGTACATCTCACTTTCAGAGATCATTCCGCGCTGGAAGACTTTGCTAAAAAGTTCCAATGGAGGTAAATAGTATTTACTGTTTTCGGGCAGGCCGCTGAACTGACGCCAGTGATATAAATCCCAGCAGCGTGCCAGCAGTTCTTCCGGCAACTGACTGATCGATATCTTATTGATATACCAGTTCAGGAGGGTATCCTGTTGCCAGCCACCGCCATATTTATAGTAGCTGTACTGTTCAATATTTGTGGACAAAACCTCTTCCGGTAGCGCCGCAAAGGCCTTAGCGGTAGCGCCTATCAGGAATGGTTCGGTCTCTGCAAAAGGATGGATGAGCCGTAATGCCTGCATGATCTGCAGTAATGGGTTCGACCATCGGTAGGCGTATTCGCCCGGCATGTTTTCAGGCATATAAGCCGTCAGTTCTGCTATAAATGGTTTTGCCGCCCGGTTATCCCTGGTAAATTCTTCATACTCGGATTGGATGGTCAGTTCCGTCAGAATATAGAGATCTCTTGCTATCAGTCCGGATTGCCCGTACCATTCTTTCCAGAGCTCCGGCAACGGATAGGTAGCGTACTCTTCTTCAGGGGAAAGCGTGGTTTCCGTTATTCTTGACGTTCTGGAGAAAAGTTGCCCCAGTAATACCGTTTCTACGTTATTGTTATAGCCCTCTACCTGGTATTCGAAGTTTTTGTTCTCGATGAATAGCTTGTAGAGGTCAAGTAATGCCTGTTTGATCTTTTCCGCTGGTTGTGACAAGCCAAAGTCTCCCTGGGCTAAACATTGGTGATAAAAATCGGTTGGATCGGGAACAGGTTTTACAATTGGCAATATAGCCTTCGGATCATACAAACCGTATCCGTTACTGCTGTCATAAACAATGGTGCCGGTCCCTTCTGAGGATAGCTGTCCGAGTATGATAGCCTCTTTTTCCGGAATGCTCTTTCTGCTCTTAAATGTTTCCAGTAATGGTTGCAGGGCATCCAGTAATCGCTGCTGCTGTTGCAGTTGTAAGGCGATATCCAGTCCGGCCAGACGTTGTTCTCCGTCTCCTTCCAGCAATTCTTTGAGTATGCTGATCAGCAGGGTGTCCGGCTGTTTCAGCAGGATACCGATGATCTGATTACGTATGCCGCCGCTTTTGCGTTTAAGGAGGTCTTTGAATACTTTCAGTTCTTCTGTGTTCAATTCTACTGTGGCCAGGGCTTTGAAACCGGCATTTTGCAGAGATTCACCCCTTTCCCGGATGATACGCATACTAAAGCCACGCTGGAAGCTGGTGACAGGCTCCAGTTTTTCCGGGTCTTCATAGTATGATTTTGCATATCCTTTCAGAATCTGTCTTGTCATGGTTGATTTCACATCCAGGTCCATGTCGTCAAAATAAGACATCATCAGGTCCAGTCTGTCCTGCTGATCAAATATCAGCGGTAGCATTGCCTGTAATACATCACTACGCTTATATTGATTACTCATCCAGTTGAAAGGTAATTTATCAAAGGTTTTCTCTTTGACATCGGAGCGTAAAATGACAGCATGCAGTTTATCAAACAGGTCGGGATACTGTTCGTTATAACGTTTAGGATCATCGGCAATCGGCTCACGCAGTACGGCGGTCGCCAGGGCAACTACTGCTAAACTTTCATCTTCTATCCCTATACGGCCGACGGACAGCATCAGCTGATAGTGGCTGGTATCATCCACAAACTGCTGCGCAATACTACGCTTCTGCATGGAGGAGCTGCGGGCTAATTCCGTCAGATAGGGTAAGGTCTGCTCGACATCGTATACGCCCTGCACCCACAGACCCATGTATATATCAGCGAAGTCGTCACTGTTAATGGCCGCGGGGATCAGTGACGGATCAGACAGATAAGTATGTGCTTTCTGGAGGAAGCGGATAACAGCGGATTCTTTTTCAGATTCCCAGTTGATACCGGCCCATACGTCCAGTGCTCTTACCACAGAAGAAAACCTTGTCAGTTTGTTATCTACGACTACTTTGATCATGTATTTCAAAGCTCCGGTACTGCAATCGTCAAGTGCTTCAAGTATTGTTTGCCGTAATCCCTCCTGTCTTTGTGCTGACAACAGCAGTTTTTCCACCAGTTGCCAGGCATCTTCGCGGTCGCTTAATAAAAGCGCTCTGATGATACCGTCGCTGACCTTACCTTCGGGATCTTTATTGTAAATAATATCTTCAAATAGTTTAAATATCTCTTCATTACCCAGATCGATGGCTGCCGCCCACATATTATAGAGATATTGTGTGTCATGCTCATGGTCTACGATGATCTGTTCTCTGATAGTGAGATCATAGCACTCGTACTGATAATGTGTGTCGATGCCGTAAACGTGCACCTGTAGCATGATCCCTTTCAGAAAGGTGAGCTGATTGGGCAGGTATTTTTCTCTGTTGCCGGGTGCGCGGAAGGAGCGGCGATTCCAACCGGTCATATACATCAGGCTGGGAAACTTGCTCCAGGCATGTTTTACATAAACGGCTTTTTCATCACCAAAGAGAAAACGTAAGAGGTTGTATAGTTCTTCATTGTCCCATTCATTTCCGGTGGGCAACAATTCCACTATTCGCTCATAGCGATCAGCTGTTAATGCATAAGCGACAAAGCTGACCTGCTCTTTTTCCTGCAGTTTCCCCATCAGCTGAAGGGCAATTTCTGCGGTCCTTTTGGTCAGCAGTTCGTGGCTGGCAGTTCCATTGTACACGGATTTCAGGGTCGAAACAAGGTTTGTTTCAAAATCAGGGATAATCTTCGTGGGGAAGAATTGGTGAATGTCCATTCTAAAAGTTTAAGGTTTTTCAGTTACCAGTAGCTACCGGCAAGAAATGTTAATCGGATAAATGTGATTACGGTGGCCGGTTGCAATACAAAATGGTCAGAGAGCGATTTTAATTCCTCTTCGTCTGCGAAAACTGCAAACATGCCATCTTCGAAGGCCTGTAATGCGGCTTCCTGCGCTTTGGGGAGGTCTGCTTTCTGTTCATTGTAAATGCTGCCGAATCCGACTTTACCAGTGGCAGTTTGTCCCTCTATCTGCTCAGTGGTAAGAAAGGGTAACACATTTTTTTCGAAGGGTTTATTGTTATAAGCGATCACCTGTTGGGTTACAACGGCGGTGATAAGTTCCCGAACAGTAGGGTTACTACCAATGTCATCAATCTCTATCGGCTTCTTCTCTAGTATGGCATGTTTCCGTCCCGCTACTTTTATATTGATTATCAGCTCCATCAGGGTCAAAAGGTTAATAATAGCGCTGCCAAGATAAAAAAATTAAAAGAAATAACTGTTCCGGTTATCTTTGCGCGATGAAATATGCCGACAAAGAGATCCAGGAGATGGAAGAATTTTTCAAAACAGCTGAATTACCCCAGACGCTTACTTTAGGACCGGGCGTGGTTATTACAGACCTGAAAGCCTTTGCGTTCAGTCACCTTCAGATTATGAAATTAAGACAGGGGGTGGGAATTTTCGAGGTATTTTACGATCGTCTCGTACAGGTAAGAAATATATTATCAGCAGCAACACAGGAAGTAGCTTAGATACTTCCTGTTGTTACTAATTTGGCAGACCGGGGTGTCATCCCCGTCTGTTTTTTGAAAAAGTTATTGAAATAAGCCGGATAGTCGAACCCCAACGCGTAAGCGATATCTGCTATACTCCAGTCTGTATTTCTCAGCAATAATTTAGCTTCTGCAATAATACGCTCCCTGATATGCACGGTAGTGGCTTTGCCTGTTACATCTCTCACTGCGTGATTGAGGTGATTGACGTGGATGGCCAGGTTTTTTGCATAATCGCCTGCTGTTTTCAGTTCCAGTGCCTGTGAAGGTGTCAGTACCGGGAATTGTTTTTCCAGCAGCTCCATAAATGACATCGTGATACGTACCGCCGCGCTGGTAGGCCTGCTGACAGGCGTTGCCGGTTGCATACGTAAAGCTTCATGGATGATGAGGTTCACGTAGTTTTTGATGACTTCGTATTTGTGTACGTAATCGGTGGCTTCTTCTTCGATCATTTTTCTGAAAAGAGACGCTACATTGGCGTACTGTTCTTCAGACAAAAAACAAACGGGATTACCGCCTATTTTGAACAAGGGAGAATCCTGGAAGGAGAGGTTATTGCGTTCATGGATGTTCATGAACTCTTCTGTAAACTGACAATAGAATCCGTTCCAGTGGTCTGAGATAGGTTCCCAGCTATAAGGCACCAGTGGATTGGAGAATGTCAGTGCGGGTCTGTCGATGAGGATGCCAGTATCTGCATAATGCAGTCTGGAAATACCTTTGAACAATGTTATTTTGTAGAAATCCCTGCGGATATATGGAGAAGCGGCTTTATATTGATTACTGGCTACATGTACTTTAAAATTACCATTCTCAATCCTTACTCCGTCACATCCAACAAATCCCTGACTCCTGTGTGCGTTGGCTTCCATATTATCAAATTTGAGATAAGACTAATCTAACATAAATCTACGTTAAAATAGTCTTACTCAAATCGTTTTGCATAAAATCCGCAGGAATCCGTAGCTGATTTTAGCAGCTATTTAAAAGGATAGTCCTTATTAGCGTATGCCATACGTCAATGTCAGGTAATACATCCCTCCGATGGATGGTCCGCCGAGGAAGGAGTAATAATACTTATTCAACAGGTTACTGGCTCCTAGTTTGGCCTTACAGTTGATCTTGTCAAATAGATAGGTTACCTGTGCATCGACCGTAGAATAAGCGTCCACATCGCCATTTACGAGGAAAGACTGCCAGTAGTAACTGCTCTGCCATTTCCAGGAAATACCGGCGCCTGCATGCTTTAAGATGCGCTCCTTTGCTACGGAAACATTCAGGGTCCAGGAAGGGGTATTAAATCCATCTTCCAGTCCGTCTTCCTTATCCGACATTTTCAGTTTAGCATAGGTCACATTTGCATTGGCGACATAGCCTTTTTCGGTATAAGTCAACCCGAGACTACCACCGTAGTTATTCACTTCTGTCTGTGAATTCGTCCACATACGGTAAGGACTCTGTTTGCTCTTGTTATAGAGTGCATAAGGAATAGAATCGGCTACTGCCGTATTTGGCACATTCATATTCGCCTGTGCGATAAAATTTTTGTACTTATTCAGGTAGGCTTCTGCGTCGATAAAGAATCTGCCGTCATCGAAGATCCCTTTATAGCCTATTTCCATAGATTTCACGTGTTCGGCTTTGATGTAGGTGTAAGGATTTTTCTTCAGCAGACCTTTATTCTTTTCGATCGCCTGATTTTGTGTGAGTCCGGCGGTATTGACGTCATTCAACACGGCTTGCTGGAAAGAAGTAATAGAAGATGCCAGCCAGGCATTTTCAAAGATCCCCTGTGACATAGCCGGCAGACCGCCTACACGTTTCACACCACCGCTATTTACATTAGAATAGGCTTCAAAGATGCTCGGATAGCGGTAGCCGCTCTGGTAAGATGCCCGGAAATGCTGTGTATTTACCGGAGAATAAACAGCGGTAAAGCGAGGCGTGATCATCAGGTCAAAATAGTCATTCTTATCGCCTCTGAGGATAGCGCCCAGTTTCAGATCACCGTCTAACAGTGTTTTGGTAACAGATACAAAACCGCCTGTTTTTGCATAGTGAATATTGGTGTATTCTTTCCCTGCCTTTGGATTGATGAAGTAGTTGCCATCCGGTTCAATGATATAGGTCCGATGATCGCCACCCACCAGGATCTGCAAACCTGCTTTTTCTTTCAGACTGCTCAGCAGGTCCTGGGTAAGGTCTACCTGTCCTTCTGCGTGAATGAAACTGGCTTTTACTTTCAGGGCTGCGCCGATATCCCAGTTATTGATCTGGGCAAGTTGGGTCAGACTATTAGAGAATGCTGCTGTACCAGGTAAGGGACGGCCTGCATCAGCTGCTATCCTACCCTGTCTGTGTGCGTCTGCAACAGTCGCACCTGCGCCGGTGGCAGTATTGAATGCGGTGGTATAGTCAGCATACCATAGGTTGTCCGGTTTGTAGTTACGGTCAATATTCTCCGCCATGGAACGAAGGTTATAGGAATTACCTGTATTTTCTCTGTTCAGATAGACCTTCAGCTGTACGCTGTTGGACTGGAACTGTATACCGTGTTGCTGTACGAGGTAATCTTCCAGACGAAAGCGGTTAGCACGCTGGTATACATTGTCCAGCAGGGCCATATGATAAAGGTATGTTAATGTCATGCCTGGTTTCAGCTGATAATAAATACCCGCATCCGCTTTGATATTACGCAGGTCATAATCTACGACGTCCTTCTCATCATAACCGGTACGCGCTACAACATAATTGCGGCCACCAAGGCTGATCGTTTTTCTGTCCGATGATTCATTCCCATAACTGCTTAATGGGTCCTGTGCAGGGTTGTCTTTGCCCAGCAGACCGGTACTGGCATTCGCCTGACCATTCAGTTCCCGGTGATCATTGGCTACCCAGTCATAACCCTGGTTAAAGGTACCATTGATCTTAAAAGCCAGCTTCGGACTGATCACCTTTGCCCATCTGATACTTGTTTCAGTATAGGCTTTTACGGCGCTGTTAGCGTCACCCAGGTGTGTCAGGGCTGTTTTTTGCTGTATGCTTAGTCCTTCTGAAGTAAAAGGGTTTTTAGTCGAAATATTCGCCAGACCATTCACGGTGTTCATTCCATAGAGTGCGGATGCTACACCAGGTAATATCTCTACGTTGGTAACATCCAGGTCAGAGGGTCCAAGGGCATTGGCGATTGGTCCGCCGATATGCGGAGATGCTACATCCATTCCGTCTACTAATTGCGCAAAACGTACATTGGTAGTATTGGCGAATCCCCGTGCATTTAACACTTTAAAGCCCAGGCTTGGGGTGATCAGCTGTACGCCCTGTAAGTGTTCGAGTGCGTCATAGAAAGAAGGTGCGGCAGACATACGAAAGTATTGTTCACCTGCTTTCTGAATGCTCACGGGAGAACGGAGCAGGCTTTCCCTGGTGCGGGATGCAGATACGGTTACTTCTGATAATATCTTCACAGTAGTGTCTTTCTGTACATAAGACGCATCCTGTGCGTACGCACCTGTACTGACAAAGCCGGAGACGATGATTAGATATTTGGTCATAATAGTTATTTGTTTCGTTGTATCCTTTGGGATATAACGAGCAGGTAAAAAAAGCACATATCGGATGTGCTGTGTGCGAGTTGTTATTTTAAGCGTTGTGTCTCTTCTTCGAGAAATTTGCTGAACCGGACCCTCAGTTCACGATGGTAAGCGATCAGCTGGAGGGCTTCTTCGGAAATCGCAGAACCTCCCCCGTTATCGCCGCCGGTACTGGTAATAACCAGTGGCGTGCCTGCCATACTATTCAGATTGTTAATCAGTTCCCAGGCTTTCTTGTAAGACATCTTCATGCGTTTGGCGGCCTGGTTGATAGAGCCGGTTTCCTGTATGAGTTCCAGTAATTGTACAGGTCCGGGACCAAAGAAACGTTTGCCGTTACCTTCCAGCCATAAACTGCCATTTACTTTTAATACGCCGTTAGAGAGAATGTCTTTGATTGCCTTTTCCATGATTCAGATGCCGGTTGTGCTTTTAGTGCTTATTGTTGCGTGTAGCGATGCTCACTGTCCGGGCTACACATATACCGATGATGGTTATTGTTTATCCGCCGATGGTGATCATACTTCTGTTTTCGATCAGTTCTGCGTGTACGTCTTCCAGTTTACCGGTGAATTGTCCACCGAGTTCTTTTGCTTTACTCAGAATGTTCGTCTGTATGAGTGGCAGTATTTCTTCCTTGTTCCGCAGGGCGGTCAGCAGGTCTGTTTCTCCTTTGGAGAAGAGGCAGTTTTTCAGTTTGCCGTCAGCCGTCAGCCGCATCCTGTTGCAGGTACCACAGAAAGGTTCGGTCATGGTACTGATGACGGAGAATGTACCAGCGTGTCCGGGTACGATGAATCCTTTAGCTGTATCATGCGCACCTCCTTTCAAAGGTAGGAAATCATATTCGGCACTAATGGTGTGCAGGATTTCCTGGAGTGACATGACCTTGTTGCTGGTCCAGCGGTTACCGCTGAAAGGCATGAATTCAATAAAGCGCACGTGTACAGGCGTGTGTTTGGTCCAGGCAATGAAATCATTGATCTCGTTATCGTTCAGGCCTTTCATCATCACTACATTGACTTTCACACGGATGCCCATGTTGAGCAGAAGATCTATATTGTTTTTCACCTGGTGAAAGAGGTCACGGCGGGTGACCAGCATAAATTTATCTGCCTGTAATGTATCGAGACTGATATTCAGGGAACGTATGCCGGCTTCCTGCAGTACATCGGTAAATTCATGCAGTCTTGCGCCGTTGGTGGTCATGGTCAGTTCTACCGGCAGGCGGGAAAGGGAAAGTATGATCTTTGCGGCATCTTTCCTTACCAGCGGCTCACCACCGGTGAGTCTGATCTTACGGACACCATTGGCGGCAAAAATGCCTGCTAAAGTGGCTATTTCGTCGGCCTGCATTAACCGGGAAGCTGGCGTGAAGTCATAGTCTTCTTCCGGCATGCAGTAAAAACACCGCAGGTTACAGTTATCTGTCAGGGAAATCCGCAGGTAATCATGCACACGGTTATACGAATCAATTATCATCAGTTTGCAACTTGCCCTGTTAGTAATCGCTGATAATCTTCAGCGGTATCTATATCCAGCGCGCCTAGGGGAAATGGCACAAGTGCCAGGTCATCGGTAGACTGCTGTAATATCTTTTTAGCGCCCTGCTGTCCTTCGAGAGCGGTCAGTGCGTCAAAATAAGTATTGCTGAAAAGAACGGGAGTGCCGGCTGTATTATCGTATGTGCTGGCGATGATGCCTTTTCCGGCGATCGTCTGCTGATCTATCAGTTGTTGCAGGAGTGCTGCATTCACAAAGGGTTGATCACATACCATAATGATGACGCCTGCAAGACCGGGATGTTTGGCGATGGCTTTCATTCCGGTACTGATGGAAGAGCCCATCCCTTCCGACCATTGTTCATTCTCTATTATTTCGATGGCGAATCCGCACAATTTCTCCAGTATCTGGGGTGCATTTGCACCTGTTACGAGTACAACGGGACTTCCCACTGCGGCTATTGCCTCTTCTGCCATCTGACAGATCAGGGTTTTACCCTTGTACATCAGCAACTGTTTCGGCTGTCCCAGGCGGGAGGAATTACCCGCCCCCAGAATGATTACACCGTATTTTTCCATATCCATACGATTTACAAAGTATGTATCGGCCCGCTTTTATCCCGGAGAGGAATGCCGGTCCTCTCTGAAAGTACGCTTTTTATTTCAGCCGTCACAGACAATGCAATTTCCTCAGCTGTTTCTGCGCCTATGTCCAGGCCCACGGGACCGTGAATCCTGGCCCTGTCTTCTGCACTTACGGTGATGCCTTTGGCCGCCAGTTCATCCAGCATGCGTTCCAGCTTTGTCTTTGGCCCCAGCGTACCGATGTAAGTTACTTCTTTTTGCAGCAGTAATTCCAGCAGTGCGAGGTCATAGTTGTAATTGTGCGTCATCAGCACGAATACCGTTCTTTCATCGATTGTCACTTTATCCAGTACTTCTTTCGCTTTACTGACGATCACCCTGCCGGCTCCTGGGAATCTGGCTGGTGTGGCATAGAGTGGTCTTCCGTCTACCACAGTGGTATGCCAGCCCTGTATGCGGGCTATTTCCACGAGTGGCATAGCGTCGTTTCCGGCGCCGGCGATGATCAGGGAAACAGGCGGTTTCAATAGTTCCACGAACCCATGGAGTACTGGTTTTTCGTCACCGTACTGTTTTACCATCCCCTGTCTGGTGCTGAATACTTCCAGCACGTCGTTCATGATGGTGGTTTTCAGTTCACCGTCTTCCAGGCTGCCTGCGAAGGTATTACCAGAATAGCGCAGACAGGTACCAGGCTGCTCAGCAGCCTGGTTTAACCTGAAAAGCGTTACTAATACGGCGTCCTCGCGTTTCTCCAGCACCTGTTCCAGCAAGCGGATGGCATTATGTGACGCTTCCGGATCAATGGGTTCGAACAGTATATGTACGATCCCGTTGCAACCCAGCTGTACACCGATCTTTGCGTCATCCTCATCCGTTGTATCGTAGGTCACCAGCTTATTCTGCTGCTGGATGATGGCCAGCAATGCCCTTCTTAAGGCATCCCCTTCCAGGCATCCGCCGCTGATAGCGCCGGTCATCTCTCCGTCTTCCGTTACAAGCATTCTTGCTCCCGGACGACGATAAGAAGAACCTTCCACGTGTACAACGGTCGCCAATGCTACCTTTTTTCCCGATTGCCGGGAAGCTTTGTACGCTCGTATGATATCCTCGATTTCCTTCATTCTTTATTTCTCCGGCAGATAAGCACCCTTATCCAGCCATGTTTTGAAATGTTTCACAAATTCTGCGCGGGTCATTGGCAGGTGAGCCAGGCCTTCGGCCGGATTCCATCCGCTACCTACGAGAGAATCTTTGGATACGTGCTCGATAAGGTCTTTGAAGTCCTTGTGACCATTCAGATTTTTATCCAGCATGGTTTGCGCCAGTTCTCTCGGAGATTTACCCTGGAATACCATTTTCATATCAGCAGGTGGCAGGTGCCAGTTCGGATTACCCGGAGGCATATGCAGCCCTGGTGTATTTTGTGGCTGGTGGCAGTTGGAGCATTTCATGGCGTAAAGCCCTTTACCGTCCACACCACGCTGTACATTCATGGTATGTATGTGACTGTCGTCCCCCTGTAATGGTCTGTCTCCGGTTGGGTGACAGTTCATACAGCGCGGGTGCATCAGCACCTTATAAGCCTGCAGAAAGGCCTTTTTAGAGATCACACTGTCCGGCTCTGCGGCTTCCGTTACCGGTGGCGTCACTTTCTCCCCTCCCGGGACCAAATTGAACGCATCCGTACGGAAAGATACTACAACCGAAGAAATTGCCGTTACAGCGAACAGAAGGTAAATAGCCTTCTTTTTATTAAAGTTCTGGTTTTTAGTTGATTGTGCCATAACATCGCTTTACGTGTAAATAATCAGGACGAATGCCTAAGCATGCAGGATCGTCTTATTGAAAGGCAGATCTCTCAGGCGCTTGCCGGTAGCAACGAAGTATGCGTTAGCAATAGCAGGAGCTACAGGAGGTACGCCGGGTTCACCGACACCGCCCATTTTGCCTGTACTGTTCACAATATGCACTTCTATTTCTGCCGGTGTATCAAACATCCTTGATACCACGTAATCGTTAAAGTTGCCTTGTTGTACGCGGCCATTTTCCAGGGTGATTTCACCCAGTAACGCACCGGATACCCCGAAGTTGATACCGCTCTCTATTTGGGCTTTCACACCGTCAGGGTTTACTGCCAGTCCGCAGTCAATAGCACTCACCACTTTATGCACCTTAATAGTACCGTCGTTGTTGAGGGAAATTTCTACCACGTGTGCTACATAGCTCTGGAAGGACTCGTGTACGGCAATGCCTCTGAATCGTCCGGCAGCTACCGGCTTACCCCATCCTGCTTTTTCAGCAGCCAGGTTCAGCGCAGCGAGGTGTCTCGGATGTTCTTTCAGCAGTTCCTGGCGGTATGCCAGCGGGTCTTTACCAGCGGCATGTGCCAGTTCGTCGATGACGGTTTCCATGACCATACCGGTGTGGGTATGACCAACAGAACGCCACCAGAGCACGGGTACTGCATTTTTAGGCGAGTGCAGGGTTACCAGTCTGTCAGGAACCGCTTCCACGTAAGGAGAATCAGCGACCCCTTCTACGGAGGCGGCATCGATACCATCTTTGATCATAGCCGCGAAGAGGGTGCCTTCCATAATGGATTGTCCGACGATGTTATGTTGCCAGGCGATCGGCATACCATTGGCATCCAGCCCAACTTTCACATTGTGTACGAAAGCCGGACGATAGAAACCGCCTTTTACGTCATCTTCGCGTGCCCACACCATTTTCACGAGTGGTTTGCCACTTGCCTTGATGATCTGTGCGGCTTCGATGACGAAATCGGATGCCGGTGTAGCCCTGCGGCCGAAACCACCACCCAGGAATGTGGTATTTACCCTTACCTGTTCGGGCTGGAGTCCGAGTACTTTTGCGGCTGCCACCTGATCCATACCTGGCATTTGTGTACCACACCAGATCTGGCACTGGCCGTTTTTCAGTTCGATGGTCACGTTCAATGGTTCCATCGGCGCGTGTGCCAGATAAGGGAAGCTATATTCCGCTTCGACTGTTTTAGCCGCTTTGGACATCCCTGAGTCTACGTTACCCGCTTTGCTGGCCGGAGCGCCAGGCGTTTGCGCCAGCTTTTTATATGCTGCCAGCATGGCTTTGGAGTCAACCTGTGCACCTGGACCCAGGTCCCAGTCAACTTTCAATGCTGCGCGGCCTTTTTTGGCAACCCAGTAGTTGTCCGCCAGCACAGCCACCCCTGAAGGGATCTGTACGACCTGTTTTACACCGGGAATCGCTTTGGCTTTAGTTGCATCCAGGGATTTTACTTTCGCGCCGAAAACAGGTGCATGTAAAACAACCGCTGTGAGCATGCCAGGGAACTGCACATCCATACCGAATTTTGCAGTACCGTTTATTTTAGCCGGTGTATCGAGGCGTTTAACACCTTTACCGATGTATTTCCAGTCTTTTGCGTCTCTTAGTGGTACGTCAGCCGGAGGCGTTAGTGTGCCCGCTTCAGTGGCCAGTTCGCCGTAAGTGGCGCTTTTACCACCTGCAGTGACTACACCGTTTTCCGTCTTACATTCAGACGGACTTACCCCGAATTTCTTCGCAGCTGCTTCTACCAGCAGCACTCTGGCGGTCGCACCGGCTTTACGGTATCTGTCGAACTCAGAATAGGTCGTGCTGGAACCACCGGTGATCTGAATACCAAACAAGGTGTGGTTATACGGTTTCCATGCGTCCCCGTGTTGTACAACCATCTTAGTGATGTCTACGTCCAGTTCTTCAGCGATCAGCATTGATAAGGTGGTCCAGATACCCTGTCCCATTTCAGCATGGGCGAGGTATACCAGGATCTGGTTATCAGCAGTGATATGCAGATAGGCGTTAGGTGCAAATGCAGCTCCGCTCTGAGGACCCAGCATAGAAGCCGCACCAGCGGCGGCAGCCTTCTTTGCTCCAGGAATGGTAAATGAGATCAGGAGACCGCTACCCAATACGGCGCCGGTTTTCAGGAAATTACGCCTGCTCGTGTTTGTTGTTGTACTCATTTTCCGTTACCTCCTTCCCGCTGCATTTGTGCGGCTAAGTGAATAGCCCTTCTTATACGGGGATAGGTGCCGCAGCGGCAGATATTCCCGGACATTGCGTTGTCAATGTCTTCATCTGTAGGATTCGGATTTTCTCTCAATAATACTGCTGCGGACATGATTTGTCCGGACTGGCAATAACCGCATTGCGGAACATCGATTTCCAGCCATGCTTTTTGCAGGTAATTGGTCGGATCTGCAGAGAGTCCTTCAATTGTAGTGACTTCCTTCCCGACGGCTCTTGACACCAGTGTCACACATGAACGTACTGCTTCTCCATCCAAATGCACGGTACAGGCGCCACATTGCGCCATTCCGCAACCGAACTTGGTACCAGTCAATCCCAGTACATCCCTTAATGCCCATAATAATGGCATGTCAGGGCTGGCGTCCACTGAATACTCTTTCTGGTTGATTTTAAGCTTAACCATAAAGAATTGCTTTTCTGTAAATAATAGATCTAAATAGGTTGACGTGCGGCAGGGGGATTGACAGCGAGTAACCCGCATACGGTGTATAGTACCGCAGGCTTTCTTACGGGTAATCCTTATCAAACTTGACCTTTGCTTCCTGAATCGTTAACGTTTAAAAGCAAATTTAGTTCGAAGAGGCGTTATGAGAATTGTAATATTCAAACAGATAACTATAAATTTCAAAGTTTAGAGAGAGAGGATATGGTTGATAATAGCGTGTTCGTTATGTTTTTAAAGAAATAACGGGTGCTATGATGGTTGTAAAAATCAAACTGAGTGAGGGTGATGGGAGTGCTTGAATAAGGGATAGTTTCGTTTAGGGGAATGGGTGGTTCTCTGCGACGGTTACCATTTAGTTTAATCGTCGCAGAGAATTTAGTACGGATTACGGCTTATCTGGTTGAAAGATTAATCAACACTTTGATAAGTGGTCAAAAATAGAAATAGACGCCGGTATTGCGTTGAAGGGCCTCTTGGAAGAGGTTTTTTATTTGGTTTAGTTTGTCAACGAGTACAGGTTTATTGAATATATCACTATCAAGAACTAATTGAATCTTTTCTTTGTCTGTTATAGCTTCTGATTCATATTCATCAATCAAGGCATCTGCAATAAAATTCAATTCTTGAAAAAAACCTGCCCTGTATAGTTCCATGAACTCAGTTTGGTCCAAGAATACCTCAATCAATTGCTCAGTAGTCGCGGTATCGTAATCTAATGCAACTTCACTGTCTTTGTCCTTAGGAACAGTTATAATTTTTCTCTTGCTCATTTAGCATCTGTGTTTTTAAAGTGAGTAACTTGCTCATATTCAGATTGGTTTCTTCCCATTTGTTTTCCATTAACGATCTTATTGTTCGGAATTCGTCCATTCATATCCAAATAGGTTCTTTTACCTGATAATCTTGTATTCTCGATTCTAAAATAATCACCCAAGTTATCGTACACTACTTGAATCCCACTTTCCTCATTAAGGAAAAATGTTTTTTCTTTAGTTTCACTAATGACACCTTTAGAACCAGGAGCAAACTTTTCAATTGCGTCATTCAAACTAATGCAATCCCACTGATTCTTATACTTAGCCGCCCTACCCGCACCATCCAACTTTCCCGACATCTTCGCACTCCTTTCCACACTCTCTCCCACCTTACCTCCTGTATTCGCTACCTTAGACGTCGCCACAAATTCCTCCGCCGCAAATGCCGCACCTCTTAACTCTAAACCTCCCAAACCAGTAACAGCCGCAAGGGGGTTCTCTCTCAGCTCTTTATAAATCAATTGCGGGGTAGTCGTTCCAGTGGCTATCCGCCCTTTAAAATTCCCTATTCCCTTATTAACCGTGTTCCGGACGACTGTCATATTCTCCCTCCGGTTTTCGGCAGCCATCCGGGATATATTGCCTGCCATTATATTGGCCAGCGCTCCTAATGCTTTAAAGAACCCCTTTATTGGACTCGGCTCATCTCCCAACAGGTCACTATAACGCATCGGGTTATTAAAATTCGAAGCATAAGGTGACCATGCTTCCATCTTTTCAATCTTAGGATCAATCTGTTTCCATCTGCCAGTCTGCGGGTCTAATGTCCTGTAAAATGCATCGTATTCATTCAGATCAAGATCTGTATTCAGTTCGATACCATTATATCGTTTTTTATTTACCGGATATGTACTTTCTTTTAATGCGGAAGAACTGATACCTGCCATGGTAAGCCCGAAGGGATAATAATGGGTCTCCTCTAACAACGGACTACTGATCCGCGTAACTGTCAGATTATCAAAATATACATCCCGCGCACTTTCATTGCTGGTATAAATATAAAGATATCCGCTCTTTTGTATTCGCAGGGAAGGTGATACCAGTGTTTGTAATACATCCGTTGCACGCTGTACCTGTTTTGCTCCTGCATTCTCACTGATCAGATTGAACTGTTCGTCAAATGCTGCAAAGCACAGATAAGCCTTTGGGTTATCCGATAGATTTTCAGCAGGGTCTTTTTCTTTTAGCTGCGTATAAATGCTGCCGTTGATTCCCGCAGATGATGGGATGTTATCCATCACATCAAACTTGTTTTCCTTTCCAATATCTCCACTCAATGCACGTAATAAAGCAGCTGCCATCTCTTCTGCATTTACGCTGCTTTTTGAAGCTCCGGGGTCTTTCAGAAAGGCCCTCACTCCTATCCGGATGCTGTCCCCTGCCATTACGCGCAGTACCAGCGCCGGACCTATCTTTTGTCCGTTTGCTGCATTCAGTCTGGCGACATACGTATTTACATCCGTCGTTTTATCTTCAGGACAGCCAACAGGTTTAGGATTTCGTGTCAGTTCTATGTTACTGAAAAGCGCATTTTCCTTTGCAGCTGTTGCTGTTTCCATTGACGCCTGGTAGATCGTCGTGTCACGCCTGGTACCAAGCAGTATCCGAACGTTCCCCAGATTGTCCTTTATGCAATAGTCGATTGTATATTGAACAGGCTTACCAGGTTGATATATTGGTCTTATACGTCCTTCTTCCTGGTTGATGAACCGTAGGGTGTCCTGTTCATATTGAAAACCATTGATATAATTTGTCACACGAAACAGATGTGGCCTTATGCTTGTGTCAGATACCATTTTTGCCAGCAGATCATGTTGTCCTGCGGCATACAGGTAATGGATGGACGCTTTCCGGTTTTTCGCCAGCAGGATTGCGGGTAATTGCTGATAGTTATACAATACGGTGTCAACGGATTTGTTCTTATCTTTCGAGACATTTCCATTAGGATCATACCAATAGTCCTGTGTTTCCCGGTTATCCTGTTCATGGAAGTCTCCTAATATACTTGTGGGATCGTTTGTTCTGTCTGTGACGTAATTCAACCGGTTACTGTTTGCAAAATAGCCATACTTCAGACTATCAATCGTTCTCACAGCAGTGCCATTCAGCCCCTTCTGATTCATGGACAGTATATTTCCCCCTCCATCGTATGCTAGTCCGGTAACAGAAAAGTCAACTTTGTTATTAGTCCACAGGCCGTTACCGGCTTGCTGTTGCGTGAAGCTTGCATACGTCAGGCGATCTATTCTGTCATAGCCCATGCCGTAGGCACGGGCAATACCATCGGAGCCGCTTTTCCATTTAATACCAGCGATGTTGCCCGTGTAGGCTGTACTGTCAAAACCGTACTCATAACAATATTCCTGTCCGAACCAGTTAGTGGTGGAATTCGGCGTATTTACAAATGCGCCGTTGACAGACTTCAACCACCCTCTTGTATTATACTCATATTGTAATGTTTCCAACTGAGTATTTACGCCTGTAACATCCAGCCTTTTGCTGCGCAGTCTGCCCAATTCATCGTAAGTATTGACAGCGATGGTACGCTCATTCGCTACGTCATCATTGATACGTTTCTTTATTGAATCCAATCTGCCCCTGGCATCATAATCAAACATTGTCAGCACTGTCGTCTGTGGTGTCAGTATACTGCGCGGATTGGTATGTCGTATATAGGTACTGAGGACTTTCCCACTAAAATCATAACGGTTACTGGTAACATCCTTCCCTCCTGCTATGTTATTGGCAATCGTCTGGATGATACGTCCCTTATGATCATAGTAAATGGAAGATGTAATAAACTGCTCTGTCGCTTCTATACGGACCCGCTTGGCAGTTGTCAGGCTTTTAGTCCGAGTACTGGCGGAAGCCGGCAGCGTCTCCGCATATTGGTTAGCCCCTGCGGATAATTTGGTCAGATCGGCAGTGTTATATGCCTGTCTGTCCGGGAAATTGTAATTATCGTAATAAGTATTTGTTAGTATGCGAATCTGAACGGCGCTGAGAAAGGAAAATGGGTCCTGTGCTCCGGGGGATATCAGGTCAATACGTTGTTGTAAAGCAGCTCTGCTCTCAACGAGATTGATCAATCCTGTTTTCTGCTCTCTGTTCAAAGGATCGTACCACAATGCATGCCATTGTCCCATTACTTTCATAATGCCATCCCTGCTGGCCACAAGCCTGTCGCGTTTATCATATATCATCTCCACACTGTCAGCTCCTGGCATCTTTCTGACAATCATACGCGCGCGATTGTCATAACGGTATATAAAACACAATTCACTGGCTACTGTGGTGGAAACAGCCCAATTTCCCCTGATGATGTCTACGGCTTTGGGCGGGATTACAAATCGCAGATTGCCAATGTTGTCGTAAACGTAATAGGTACAAAGCCATCCCACGTGCGCACTTCCAGGATTGGCAGCGAGTTGTGTTTTCGTCAGGATAATATGTTCTTCCAGATCCCGATAGGTCACTGTTTTGACCCCGGCTTCATTGACCGTTACATCTTTATACAGGCTTCCGCTATTATATATACTACCGCTTACTGGTAATACGGTTGTGGATGATAATCGCCAGCATCTCACAGAATCATTGATCGTGTTGATAAGATAGAATTGCTTTATCGGCCGGTTGCCACCCTCTTTTGCCCAGGCATTACCAGGAGACCAGGTCTGCATTTCCCTGTTTAATGGGGCCGCTTCATATAATGTCTGTGCGTAATAAATACTATCGGCACCCGTACCGGGAGATAATCCAATATCCCTGTAAAACTCCTGCTGTGCGTTAAACGGTGTTTGTTTAAACAGTCCGTTTTGTGTCCCATTTTTTTGTGTATAAGGCAGATAACTAAACTGTTCTCTGCCAAAGGCATCGTACACGCAGGGTATGACCAAATCTCTACCTGTCGGACTGGCCTGCTTGTCTACCGTTTGTAATAAACGCCCCAGACCATCGAAATACCTGGTTTCCAGCCTTACTTCTCCCACTGTCCTGGAATTGACAACTACCTGTCCCGGGTCTGTCAACGGCCGGGAAGGTGTCCAGCTGCGTATACTGTTCACCGCAGATAATACATAAGACGGAGGCAAAGGGACTGGTTTGGCAACAGGTATTCTGGTGGCAGCTGGTTTATTTTGCGCCAATAAATGTTGTCTGACTGTTGTCGTCAATATTGCCGTCAGCATCATCAGACGCATGACCCGCGTGATATATGGACAAATAATGGATCTTAACTGCATAGAAAAAGCAGATTGGGAACTAACAATGATTAATAAATAAATTCCAGGAAACCGGATTAACAATATAGGTAATGATATGGTCGTGTCATAAGTACAAAGCAATGGTATAATGAAAACGAAATAACGTAATCTTTTTCAATAAGAAGTTAACGCGAGGTTAATGCAAAAAAAGAGGTGATATTCGATATCACCTCTCCTCTATATGCTTTATTTAGTACCCATATGTGCCTTTCCTGCTGCAATAATATCCTTTCCCTCCAGCACCCGGGTTTTATATCCCTGTAATGTGACCTGCATCATAGCATGGGCCAGTTCTTTCATTGTACAGAAGCCTCCCGGAGCCAGGAATCTTCCAATCGGGAACACCCAGTTTATATACTTATAGAATTTATGTACATATTGCTGTCCGTCCAGCTTTTTGATAAATCCCGGACGAAAAGCATACGCCGCTTTAAAAGGCAATTTCATCAGGTCATTCTCTGTTTTTCCTTTCACTCTGGCCCAGTGCATCCTGCTTTTTTCAGCCGAATCGGTACCACCGCCTGATACATAACAGAACGTCATGTCATGATTGAGTTCACTCAGCACATTTGCCACATGTAAGGTCAGCGTATAGGTGAGCCGGTAATAGGTATCCTGGTCCATGCCGACTGAAGACACTCCCAGACAGAAATAACAGGCATTGTACCCGCTTAACTGCGCGCGGATAGGTGACAAGTCCAGGAAATCCTGGTGGATAATCTCCTTTAATTTGGCGTGCGTCACGCCGCAAGGTTTCCGGTTAATAACCAGGACAGCTGCTACATCAGGGTTTTGCAGACATTCCAGCAACACTCCTTCTCCTACCATTCCCGTAGCACCTGTAATAATGGCTTTTATTTTCATCAGGGGCAAGATAGTATAAATCAGTTAATGATTTGTCAACAGTCAGGTCATCTGGCTGGCTATGACAGGGCTTTGTCAGGGATGTATTTCATAGATAATTCGTAGATAAGCCGTAGATAACCCGTATATACTCCATTCCTATAGATACGGGTTATCTACGGCTTATCTACGAATTATCTACAGCTTACCTGGGAGTTATCTACCTTATATAACTGATACACAGTAGGTTTCGGGATAAAGGTTTTATATCGCTCCAGGTCTTTACCGGGTATTGGGGATGATGGGCGCTGATTTTTTTCATTCACATCGGATTAACGTTTTCGTAATAAAAAATTCCTTTATTTCGCTATCGTACTGTTTCAGCATCACACATTGTTAGCCTATGAAACAGCTACACCGTTTTTCTTAACCATATTGCTTGTTAACCGCCTGCGCCATCGTGCACAGGTTAACCGCATCACATTAAAGTCCCGAATAGATTGTTATGCTAACTGTTTGTTCATTTCTACGGAAATGCTGTATGCTTTTCTTATTGGTAGCTGCCAACGATAGCTATGGACAGGAACGGTCTTCTTTTGATATGACAGCGCCAACGACTGTCTACAAGCCGTCTTCCGCTGCCAGCGAACTGGTGAAGGTCACTGATATTCCCGTTAGCACTTACAGCGGTACGGCCAATGTCAGTTTTCCGTTGACAGTCATCCAATCTGGTACCCTTCGTCATTCAGTCACGTTGAGTTACACAGGTGGCGCCGGAATTCCTGTTGATCAGGAAGGTAACTGGGTAGGACTAGGCTGGGACCTTTCTGTAGGGGGTGTTATCACCAGGTCTGCTATGGGAAAGAATGATGAGCTGGTGACTACACCGGGTTATACTGCCGCTGCGAAATCAACGAAGCTGCCACTTTATACGGACAGCAATCCGACCAACTGGCTGAATGGCCTCAGCACCTGTAACAAAAAAGACATAGGCGAAGGAAGACTGGACCTTTCACCGGACCTCTATTTTCTAAATTTTGCTGGCTATGCGGCCAAAATGTTCTTCGATAAAAATGGTCAGGTTTTCTTCTCTCCATATAAAGCATGGAAACTATCAGGCAATCAGACCACCGGTTTTACTATTGTAACAGAGGATGGTAACAGGTATGAATTCAGGAACATAGAACATTCATCTACCAGTTCGGAAACTTATCCCGGGGACGCAATTAGTGTTAATGCAGGTAATTCCGCGTGGTTTCTTACCAGAATAGTTTCCGCTACTTTACGCGATAGTATCACGTTCAATTATACACCGCTGACATACACTTATGAGGACGGGATACCCTCCTATACCGTTTATGATCTGTTGCCCGGGCAAAGTAATACGCCCTGCTCAGGAGGTGGTCTGATGGATACGCATAGGGAAAGTTATACGCTGAATTATCAGACACTCCATACGCATGTACTGAATAGTATCACCTGTAACAGCGGGAAAATATTGTTTGCAATCAGTAATGATCGTAAGGATGTTAACTCAGGTAATAAATACAGATTAACGGGGATGGAAATTTATGCAGGATCGACACTGTATAAAAAGATGCTGTTCAATCAGCAATATACAAATGCCACAAAATCAGACCCTTTGACTAAGCGAATGTTATTATCTTCATTCTGTGAAACAGGTGGCAATGATACGCTGAAATACCTGTTTTCATACATTGATCCGGAGGCACTGCCTTCTAAAAAATCATTGTCACAAGATCACTGGGGATATTTCAATGGAGAAAACAACAGCACGTTAGTACCTGCCTATGATGATAATATGGGTAATGTTTTAGCGGGTGCTAACCGTGAACCAGACGCTATTTACATGCAGAAGGGCCTGTTAAAGGCAATAAATTATCCCACTGGCGGCGTAGCAACGTTTGATTATGAACCTCACCGGTATTCGTACTATAATGCACAGTATCAGTATTCACCGAAAGGGATAGACTCCGTTATGACAGATGCTTCCCTCACTGCCAATACGAACGCCGTCAAGACAACATCAGGCATAGCTGCGGATACCGTGATGATTATTGTACCTGATATCATCGGACAAAAAACAACGATTACCTATTTTGTAAAAGGAAAGATTGCGGGTGATGCATTGGCGGAAGTATTGGTCTATGATGCTAACTGGCGCTTAAAAGCAGCGGCTGGAGACTCACGTAATCAGACACTTACAATGGCGTTGACGCTAAACAGAGGACAGCGATATTATCTGATAGCACGACGTGATCTTGTTACAGAGCAGGCCAGGATCAGCGTGTATTATAAGAAATACGATTACTTTCCTGTTCCTGCTATATATAGCAGGACGGCGGGTGGAAACAGAATAAAACGAATAACATTATTTGATGGAATTGATCACCGTAATGATATTGTCCGGCGGTATGAATATATGCTCAATGATAGCATCTCATCCGGTGTATTACTCGATCTGCCTAAATATGAGGATGTTACATTCACTGCATACTATTGTAATGTCTCTACTTCGGAGGGCGGCGGACAGCCATATAAGACAGGTGATCTGCCGTATTTTACCAGATATTCTACTTCGTTAAATTCCCTGGGACGAACGCAGGGATCTCCTGTGGGGTATTCCAAAGTAAGCATATTCAGTGGTGAACATGGGGAAAATGGCAGAGAGGACTTTTTCTATACAATCACCGGTTTGTATGACGAAGGTGGTAACGGGTATCCCTATGCGCCTAAATCCAGTAAAGAAGACCTGAGAGGATTATTGCTGGCACACAAAATTTACAATGCGGCGGGTAATATACTTAAAGCGACGACAAATGAATATGCAATGAACAACGCAACAGGAGCCCGGAATTTTGCCTGGATATGGGGTGCGAAGATCGGTATCCGTAAATCAGATGGCTATCCGACAACTATCTGTCCGGAAGGCAGTAAATGGAGCTTTATTGGCAGTATGTATAAACTTTATCAATACTGGCCGGTGTTGGGTTCGAGAACGGATAGTACTTATGATAACGACGGGAATGTACTCATCAGTAAAGTAAGCTATCAATATAATCCATATAATTTACAGATAATCAATGAGACATCCGTCAGCAGTGATCTGAGTGTACTTTCTAAAACTTATAAGTATCCGACTGACTATAGAGGGACGGCGGTATATGATAGTATGGTCGCCAGGAATATCCTGAATGAGAAAATAGAAACAGTCATCACACGTGATAACGAGCAGATTTACCGGGACAAAACAAACTTCGGTTTCTTCCATACTTTCAATGCGCCGGTTTCAAAAGAATTGATCAACGGTGATGGTCCGATGGAAAGTCGTTTACAGTTTCTGCGGTATGATACTGATGCTCATTTACTGGAACAGGCCAAAACGGAAGATGTACATGAAGTATATCTATGGGGATATCGCAATGAGCTTCCGGTGGCGCGCATAGTTGGCGCGACCTATAATGAGGTAGCCGGACTGGTAAACGCCAGCGTGCTTAATAATCCAGCTTCTGATCAGGCATTACGGGATGAAATTAATAAGATCAGGACAGCCCTGGCTGATAGTAATACACAGGTGTATACATATACCTATTCTCCACAGGCAGGTGTGACCAGTGAAACGGATCCTTCAGGGCGTGTAATATATTATCAGTATGATGGTTTTCAGCGACTGGCGACAGTAAAGGATGTCGACGGGAATATTATCAAACACTTTGATTACAGATACCAGCATCCTGTTAATCAGTGAGTTGCTCAGGATGAATTGTCGAGGGTATACTGTAGATAATTGCCGGGTGCGCTGTGCTTCGTTCAGCAAAATACCTAAGAAGTGTTTGTCATTGATAAGGATGATTTCATCATATATTCCCAGGTTGTCGCAGTGGTCTTTGCGCTATGGCTAGCCAGATGCCTAAGAAGTAATTTGTCACTGATAAGGATGATTTCATCATATATTCCCAGGTTGTCGCAGTGGTCTTTGCGCTATGGCTAGCCAGATGCCTAAGAAGTAATTTGTCACTGATAAGGATGATTTCATCATATATTCCCAGGTTGTCGCAGTGGTCTTTGCGCTATGGCTAGCCAGATGCCTAAGAAGTAATTTGTCACTGATAAGAATGACTTCATCATATGCCCTGAAGTAGCTACAGTGGTGTACTTGTGAAGAGGCGCTGTTCTTTAGGCAGCAGTTTGCTTAGGTGGTGATTTGTCATTAATAAGGATGATTTCATCATATATTCCCAGGTTGTCGCAGTGGTCTACTGCGCTATAGTCAGCAGAATACTTAAGAGATGGTTTGTGCGATATATGGAAATGATTTGAGAGTATGTCCCAAAAGTAACGGCAGGAGCTTACTGTTCAATAGGACGCGCGTAATGTTCAGGAGTTGATTTGTGGAATTCATAGAGGGCATTTTAACACGTTGAGATGATATATGGTATACTGAGCATCCATCAAATCATTAACGTATCCCAAAAACAACCGCAGGAACCACCCATTCCATTAGGAAGGCAATTCCTGCGATATCATCCATGCCGATAAAGGCATTTTATCAGGGTTTCAATATTGTATTAAATGGTATACTTCTTCTTTAACTCTTTCAGTTGTGGCGCTCCAACACCCAGCTCTTTCTCAAAGAAGTTCTCTACGGAACCATACTTTGTTACGATAGCGGCGAACATAGCTCTGATGTACGCTGGTCTGAGTTCCATTGCTTTACGAACAGTCTGTTCATCCAATCCGGTGCCTGTCGTAAATGACTTGAACATACGGGCATTCATTGGTTCCAGGTACACATTGCTCGCTACATAGTCAGCTTCGATCGTTTCCTGTGGCACGCCGAGGGCATACAGGAAGAGTGCTGTTGCCATGCCGGTACGATCGCGGCCACCGGTACAGTGGTACATGATCGCTTCGCCTTTAGGCAATGCCAGCAGCTGCTGGAACAAAGGTCTGTAGCGTTCGCCGAGTGGAGCGGTATTGCTATAGAATTTTTCGAGGAAGCCACCTTCTTTGATTTGCTGGATGATCTGTCCTGCGCCTGGCAGACTATCGCTTCCCGCCGGACTGAGGGTATATTTAGTACCCGGCAGCAGATGATCAGGAGCCGCGGCTGATTCTTTGACACCACGGAAATCGATCACAGTATGAATATTACGTTTTTCCAATGTAGCCAGATCCTGTTCCGTCAGCTTGCTGACATCAGCAGAGCGGTAGACTCTACCCCAGGCAACAGTTTTACCGTCTTTGGTAGTGTATCCACCGGCATCACGGAAGTTGACGGTGCCCTGCATCTTTACCACACGTTTGGAGCTATCTGCCAACTGGGCAAAGGAAATATACGGCGCCAGCAAGGCGCAGGCCAATACTAATTTTTTCATATTACAGCTGTTTTGTTTTTTTATAGAAAGTTATTTGATGATATCCCAACGAATACCTGCCTGTCCACGGCTACCGTACCACTCTGTAGAGGTTACACGGCGTTTATCACCCATGTATAATCTGAGTGGTTCATTGGTGAGATTGTTCAGTTCTACGAAAACACGCAGGCTTTTGGTAATGTTGACAGTAGCAGAGGCATCGATGGTGAAGTTCTTATCTGTCCATACGAAGAAGTCCTTACCTGCTGCCTGATTGATCGTTTCTACAGACGCGCCGCGGTAGTTGCCCGCCAGACGTACCATTACACCATTACGCTCGTAGAACAGGATACTGTTGAAGATGTTTTTGGACTGATTCGGAAGACTTGTTTTGTCTGACAGACCAGTACCTGTTCTTGGTACTTCCACTTCTGAGTGGATATATGTATAGTTGAATTCTACGCCCAGACCAGCAAGGATACCTGGCAGGAAACTCAGGCGTTTATTGATACCGCCTTCAAAACCAAATAGTTTGGCGTCATTTAAGTTTCTTGCCTGTGTCACTACATAACTGCCGCCATTCTCGTTATAGGTAGTTCTGTCGGAGAAGATGACGTCTTTGATTTGTTTGTAGAACACGCCTCCGGATAACAAACCGATGTTACTGAAATAATATTCTCCCATAACGTCGAAGTTGCTGGAGAAGGTCGGTTTTAAAGCAGGATTTCCTCTGGTGATGGTTACGGGTGATTTTGAATTATCGATCGACTCACCTGGTGTCAGGTCAGTGAAGTTTGGACGGATAAAAGTACGGGTATAAGCAGCACGCAGGTTCGCATGATCGTTGAGTGCATATTTCAGGTGCAACATTGGCAGCAAGGCATTGTAGTTGTTTTTTACAGCTACATCGCTGATTTCAGTGGCACCATTTGTGGCATCTTTGGTCGCTTTGGAACCCCGCATATTCAGTGTGGTATACTCGTTGCGTACACCAGCTACGATCTTCAGTTTGTCGGTAGCATCTATTTCGGCCATCGCATAACCTGCAGCGACGTTTTCTGTACCGGTATAGAGGTTAGTTGCATTCGAAGCGGAGGTATAGTCACCGAAACCATTGGCTCTCAGAGTAGCAGGATCGTATAAATTGAAAAGCTGCTCTTTGGTGATAGGGTCTATCATCATATTATCATGATTGCTCTTCAGTTTTGTGAAGAAACCCGCTTTTTCCGGGAAGGCTGTGCGTTGTAACTGAGAAAGTGTCAGCAAAGCAGGTGAGTTCGGGATACCCAGGGCTGCTCCCGGCAGGTATACTATATTGGACCCGAAAGTAGAAGTACGGTCTTTGTGACGGTATTTGCCCCCGAATTTCAGGTTTACTTTAGAAGCCACATTGACTTTAAAATTCAGCTGTGCAGTCTTGTCGTGTTCTTTAGTATCCAGCTGAGAGATTACCAGCTGCTGTAAAGTCAGTTTGGAGGCATCCATTACTTCAGAAGGGTCTTTCAGACCAGCATCAAAATGCAAAGGATCACCACCAATGCCGTCTGGAGAGTCAAATCCCCAGTAACGTTTACCGTCAGCGGAGAGATTTTTGAATCCACCGTTGATCTTTTGACGGAATGTTGCAATAGGTAAGCCTTTGTTGTTATTGGTCGGTGGTGTTTCCAGGAAGAATTTTGTGTAATAGTCGCTCACTGCCCAGTCCATTTTGATGCGGGAAGACAACTGGTGCTCACCTCCTAATTCGGCGCCATTTAATGTGGTCTGGTAGTAAGAATAGCGGTAGTTATATTGATAACGGCTGTTATTATAGTCGACATAAGATTCATATACCGGACGGATATCATTGAACTTGTCCATCAGTCCGCGGAAATAGATCTTATTGCTGGTGTTGAATTTATACTCCAGCCCTACATTACCGCCATAAGTCTGGCGACGTCCCATATATCTTTTCAGCATCACGGTACTGATGGATTTCTGTTGGGTCGGATCGGCCAGACCGGTATTGTACGCGATATCATAAGAGTCGGTACCCCATTGCCTGTCCCAGATGGCACCAGCGACCATTACACCCAGTTTACCTTTAAAAAAACGGTCGCCATATACAACCGAGCCATTATAGGTACCATTCTGAGAGAAAGTATTATAACCACCAGCGGCGCTGACATTCAACTGTCTTTTCGCCGGAGCGGTACGGGTAATGAAATTGATACTACCACCAATGGCATCACCTTCCATATCAGGAGTCAGGGCTTTGGCGACCTGTACATACTGGATCATTTCAGAAGGAACGGCATCGAGCACAGAGTTACGTCCGCCGGTTACATTGGCACTTGGCAGACGACTGCCATTAAACATAGTAGATGTCCAGGCGAAAGGCGTACCTCTTACGGTCGCCGCATCTGCCTCTCCATGGTAACGGGCTACTGCAACACCCTGTACACGCTGTACGGCTTCTGCAGCATTACGATCAGGCAGTTTCCCGATCGCATCTGCCGCGATCACGTCCATTATAGCGAGGGAATTCTTTTTGATACTCAGGGCTTTGATCTGAGAAGGCGCCATGGTGCCTTTTACCAGTACCTCACCCAATTGCCCTTCTGTAGGTGTCAGTATGATCACACCGGCATCATTGATACCAGTTTTAATATCGAGTTCTATTTCTTTTGGTGTATGTCCTATATAAGATACCAGGACCTTTACCTTGCCTGTTGTATGTGTGTTTAGGGTAAAACTTCCGTTCAGGTCAGTAGAAGTGCCTTGCTTTGTGGCAGGGCTCTGTATCGACGCACCAGGTAATTGTCCTTCTTTACCTGACACGGTTCCTTTAATTGTCTGCGCATTTGCAAACACCGTGGGTAAGACCATGGCTGACAATATTAACAGTCTTGCCGGCGATATTACCTGTGTTGTTCTCTGCTTAAAAAGAAAATACATGTCGTATGATTTTCCACAAAATTGCCTCATCCCGGATGGCTGTGCGACCGTATGCAACGAATGCTACCTACAGGCGTTCTTTTCAGTCGAGACGTACGTGCAAGTATTGAAAATCAAATACTTAAACAAGGTTAAGAAATCGTTACGGAATAGTTTTACGGGGGGTGAGAACGCGTGTTTCGGTGATTAATGTGATCAGTAATTATTGTTTTCTCTTGTGGGACTTCGGGCTTCGTAGCTTACTTATTTTAGTGCAGGGGGCTTACGCTGCGGTTTCAGATGGGACCTCTGGCTGACGCTCTTTGAAGTTCCTATCTATTGAACTTGGGAGGTCGTGTTGGGCGTTGGGAATTTCTATTTAACCCTTGTTTGGCGGTGGGCGTATTTCAAATAGCTGAGGCCAGGGTCTCCATCTGAAATCCTTCGCTATGACCTGACTGTCTCAATTCAATAGACTTACAAGAGACAAGTGTCTTCATAAATCACGATTGTTCTTGTGGATATGACTGAAAATAAGTCTCTGTTACTCAGCTGATTCTCATCAAGATAAAACTGTTCTATGCACTTACCCCGCTGTGTAATTGACTATGAGAGGCATAAAACACCGATTTCATCCAACTAACACAATTGAAAATCGCCCCTGTTACCATCAAGATAACATTGTGATAACATTGCTTTTATATTTTAGCGACACGAGCACACATATGATCTATGTTATTGCAATAGGGACGTTCCAGGCATTTACAGCCGTTCTATTACTATGGACGAACAGATTGAAAAGCAAAGCAGACGCCTTGCTTATTCTACTGCTGTTATGTATTGCCGCACATCTGGCAACGAAATTCTATATCTACACTGTTGTCAGCGATGCGCATATCCGGTTCCAGATGAACACCTTTATTGGTTTCTGTTATGGTCCACTGCTCTATCTATATGCACTTAAAAACAAAGACGAATCATTCATACCTGCCTCCCGCTGGTATGTATTTATCCCGTTTATATTAGGAGCGATCGGTTACCTGACTGTCGTATGCGTACTGGAATTCTCTTTGCAGGCGGGATATGCCGCTTTGCAGATCTATAACCAGACCTCCACCTGGAGTATGCTGGCTGCGGGTACTTTTTTCCCATTGCTGGCGCTTAACGTTGCCAGGAAATATTTGCAACAGAAACCACAGGAACGACAGCTGATAGAATGGATTTCTTATTGCCTGCTAACGATCAGTGCTGTGGCACATGTTTTTCAGGGTATACATGCATTGAACTGGGTGGAAGATAAAGACCTGATCTTCTGCAGGGATATTGTGTATTCGATCCTCCTGATCGTGTGTTTTATCATTATCCGTTATAAATACGTGGCGGTTGTTCCCACGGCCACCGTGCATAGTATATATAGTGAAACCGTTGCGGGAAGAGATAAGCAGGAACAGATATCGGCAGAAAAGGCAGATCTGATAGATATACGGGAACAATCCTCCCCTGTTCGCAGAACCCAACTCACCACTACCGAGCATCGTGAGATCATGGACAAACTGGAGCAACACCTGCAACGGACGAGGATATTTACTGATGCAGACCTGAATATGGATAAACTGGCCGGTTCTGTTGGCATCAGCAAATACCATCTTTCTGAAGCGCTGAATTCCTATGCCTCCAAAAGCTTTTACCAGTTCATTAATGAAATGCGCATTGAGCGTGCCATTCAACAGATGCAGTTTATGAGCAGCAAGGCACTCCCCGTTAATGTGCTCACACTCGCTTTTGACTGCGGCTTCAAAGCCAAGTCCTCTTTCAATCAGTATTTTAAGAAGATCACTGGTCTGACGCCTACAGCCTACCTCCGTTCTGTAGCTGAGATGCGGGCTGAAACATTGTAATCTTTCCTATCTTTGGCTATATGAGCCCTATCAAAACAAGGAAAGTCCTCCTTTATTTCGTACTGTTTTTACTGACCATCCCATTAGGCCTGGCTACACGGCGTTATCCCGGTTATTTTCCGTCTATCATAAGTGTGTATGGCGGCGATGTACTATATGCCACCTGCCTGTTCTTCCTTTTACGCTTTCTCTTTCCGGTGACAGAACTGCTGAAAATCGGCGTTATCAGCTATCTCGCCTGTATCGCCATTGAATTACAACAGCTGTATAAAGCCCCGTGGATCGTGGACCTGAGAAGGACCTTCCCTTTCGGATTGATACTAGGTTATGATTTTGCCCTGAGTGATTGTGTCTGCTATTTTATAGGCTGTGTACTCGGACTGGCTATCGGTTGGCTAGTGGAACGACGTAGTCCTGCTCACTAAACTCCTTTCCTGTTTTCCCATAAATGCCTATTTTCTCCCGTGTCAATTTTATTCGTTATAATAAATTGGTTATGAAACTATTTAAAAGCGTCACGTTATTATTACTATCATCCATCTCCCTCAAACCATTACAGGGATGGAGCCAGGGATTTCTTGCAGCCCAGGGCACCAAAATCGTAAATGAAAAAGGAGAAAATGTACTGTTAAGGGGTATCGGCCTGGGTGGCTGGATGCTCCAGGAAGGATACATGCTCCGGGTAAATGGCCAGGGCCAGCAACACAGGATCCGCGCTGGTATTGAAAAGCTGATCGGTCCGGAGAAAACACAGGAGTTTTATGACGCCTGGCTGGACAATCATACCACAAAGGCAGATATCGACTCACTGAAAGCCTGGGGATTTAATTCCGTTCGTTTGCCCATGCACTTTAATCTGTACACCTTGCCGGTTGACAAAGAGCCTGTCGCCGGACAAAACACCTGGCTGGAAAAGGGATTTACCATGACAGATAGTTTATTGTCATGGTGTAAGGCCAATCATATGTACCTGATCCTGGATCTGCATGCAGCACCAGGCGGACAGGGAAACGACCTGAATATCTCCGACAGAGACGGTGCTAAACCTTCTTTATGGGAAAGTGAGCCCGATCGCCTGAAGACCGTCGCGCTCTGGAAAAAACTGGCAGAACGCTACCGTAATGAGCCGTATATCGGTGCTTACGACATCCTGAATGAACCTAACTATGGTTTTGAGGATCCGGACAGCGATAAAAATGGTCTGAAGGAGCAAAACAACGTTCCGCTGAAGAAACTTATGCAGGATATTACCCGCGCGATTCGTGAAGTAGATGACCGTCACATCATCATCATTGAAGGAAATGGCTGGGGAAACAATTACAACGGTATCCTGCCGACATGGGATAAAAATATGGTGCTGAGTTTCCATAAATACTGGAACCTCAACGATACCAAATCCATTCAACACATCCTGGACTTCCGCCAGAAATACAATGTGCCGGTATGGCTCGGTGAAACCGGTGAAAATTCCAATGTATGGTTTACAGAAGCGATCCGCCTGTTTGAAAAGAACAATATCGGCTGGTCCTGGTGGCCTTTGAAGAAACTGGGTGCCAATAACCCGCTGGAGATCAGGGCAAATGACAATTACATGCGTGTGATAGACTATGTGAGCGGTAAAGCCAGTGCGCCATCCGCAGATATTGCCTATGAAGGCCTGATGGAAGTTGCCAGGGCAGCAAACATCAACCGTAATATCCTGCACCGGGATGTGATCGATGCGATGATCCGCCAGCCGTTCAGTGATAAAACGCTTCCATTCAAAACCAATAATATCAATAACAAAGGTGAGATCAAAGCGGTAGATTATGATCTGGGAGCCCTGCGTGCCGCTTATTTTGATACAGATACTGCTAACTATCGCATTTCCAATCCAAAATGGACCGGAGGTAACCGTGGCAGGACGTATCGTAACGACGGTATTGATATTGTTGCTGATTCGGCAGAAAAGGATACGTATTATGTAACCGATATTGCTACCGGGGAGTGGATGAAGTATACCGTGTCTGTACTGCTGAAAGGCAAGTATAATATCTCCTTTGTGGCGGCTCCTGGTAAGACGCCGGGTAAACTGGCGCTGAGCATTGATGGTAAACCGGTAGGAAAAGTAACGGTGATCCCTGCAAAAGAGAACACCAACGGTGCCTGGCAGACTTACACACTCAATAACGTACCATTAAAGAATGGCCGCCAAACCCTCCGCTTATCCGCCGAGTCGGGAGGATTTGACCTGAAAGCCATCCGTTTTGAGAAGTCCCCTGTCCCATAAACGCCTTTTATGCTTTTGGGTAAAGCAAAGACGATAACGATATCAATAAAGTTGTGTTAAAGGAAAGTCCTGTCGGTCAATACTGACAGGACTTTTCAATTTCAGGAGTGCGATTGTCCCTCTAACTCCGCTATCTCTTCGTCAGTAAACACCCGGGAACGGGTATGAAACCTGACCCCCAGCGGAATTTCCAGTGAAAAGCTACTACCACGCCCTCTGATGACGTCCAGAATCAGCTGCGTGTGTTTCCAGTAGTTAAACTGGTCCGCACTCATATAGAATTTACACCCGGCGACCTCGCCCAGGCATACATCCGATGCGCCCACTTTAAACTCCCCTTCCGGAAAGCACATCGGTTGAGATCCGTCACAACAGCCCCCACTCTGGTGAAACATGAGGGGGCCATTCGTGTGACGGAGCTCATTGATCAAGGATATGGCTTCGGCTGTTGCTATGATTCGAGCGGTCATGAATATCAGTTAGCAATTAAGTATTAAGAATCAGGGATAAGAAAGAAATGCAGGAGTCAGTAAATCAGGACGTTACGAGTCAAACATCTGCATCGATATCTTTTTTAAGCATAATAGAAGCCTTTATTCACCGGTCTTCACTGCATTTCAATCCTTGATTTTTAACGCTTAATCAGTCATTAAAAGAAACCTAATTTCTGTTTGCCATAAGAAATCAGCATGTTTTTGGTCTGACGATAATGATTCAGCATCATCTTATGCGTTTCTCTGCCAAAACCTGATTTCTTATACCCGCCAAATGGTGCGTGTGCAGGATAAGCATGGTAACAGTTCACCCATACCCTACCGGCATTGATCGCCCGGGGTACCTGGTACAGTTCATGCGCATCTCTGGTCCATACACCTGCCCCTAAGCCATACAGGGTATCATTGGCGATAGCGATGGCTTCTTCTGTTGTTTTAAAGGTCGTTACACAGGCTACCGGTCCGAAGATCTCTTCCTGGAACACCCTCATTTTGTTGTTTCCCTTCAGCAGGGTCGGTTGTACATAATAGCCATTTTCCAGGCCGCTGTTCTGACGGAAAGCCTCACCGCCTGTCAGCACTTCTGCACCTTCCTGTTTACCAATATCCAGGTAACTAAGGATCTTCTGGTACTGGTCTTCGGAAGCCTGTGCACCCATCATGACGGTCGCATCCAGCGGATTACCCATTTTAATAGCTTTTGTACGCTGGATCACGCGCTCCATAAAACGGTCGTAGATATGTTCGTGTACAAGGATACGGCTGGGACAGGTACATACTTCACCCTGGTTGAGGGCGAATAATACGGCTCCTTCCACTGCTTTATCGAAAAAGTCATCGTCTGCGTCGGCGACACTTTCGAAGAAAATATTCGGACTCTTACCTCCCAGTTCCATGGTCACAGGAATCAGGTTTTCTGAGGCATACTGCATGATCAGTCTACCGGTAGTTGTTTCACCGGTAAATGCAACTTTCTGCACTTTTGGAGAGGATGCCAGCGGTTTACCTGCTTCTACGCCAAAACCAGTCACGATATTGAGCACCCCTTTCGGCAATACCTGACCAATCAATTCCATCAGCACCATAATACTGGTAGGTGTCTGCTCCGCGGGTTTTACTACTACGCAGCAGCCGGCAGCCAGTGCAGGCGCTATTTTCCAGGTAGCCATCAGGAGCGGGAAGTTCCAGGGGATGATCTGTCCGACAACACCGATCGGCTCATGCAGATTGATGCTGACAGTAGTTTCATCGTGTTCGCTGATGGTGCCTTCTTCGCTGCGGATCACACCGGCGAAATAGCGGAAGTGATCAACAACCAGTGGCAGATCTGCCGCTTTGGTTTCCCTGATCGGTTTACCGTTGTCTATTGTTTCAACGACAGCCAGGTAATCCAGGTTGTCTTCCACGATCTGTGCAATTTTGAGCAGGAGATTACTGCGGTAGGAAGCAGCTGTTTTACCCCATGAGGTGAAAGCAGCATGCGCCGCATCGATGGCTTTGTCAATATCCGCAGCATTCCCCCTCGCAGCCTGTGTAAATACTTTACCATCAATTGGGGAAATGTTATCGAAATATTCACCGCTGGATGGTGGCGCCCATTCACCGTTAATGAAATGATCATATCTGGGTTTGAATTCAGGACGTGCTGCCAGGGTCGAAGGGGCAGCAGATGTGGCAATGCTCATAATAGTGGAATTTGGTTTAACATGAAATAATACTGCTAAGATCACGAACTAAGGAGAAGACGCGGATATTTTTGTACTTATTTATAGCACGATCGTACCTTAATTTTGAGAAGGCGGGAAATTTGGTTAACTTGTTAATAGTAAATAGATTACTCTTATGCAGATAAAAAATTATTTGCAGAAAATTGACCTTACCGTTCCACGTGAGTTACAGGCGTTAGTGGAGAACAGACGCGTGTTCAATCTGCGCAATTGTGAATTGAATATTTTTGAAAGTTATGAGCAGGCGTATCACGTACCACTCACTTTCAATGACCTCGTCATAACCAGCATGATAAGAGGCAAAAAAGTGATGCATCTCTCTGATAAACCTTCCTTTGATTATCTGCCGGGAGAAACCGTTATTGTACCTCCGCAGGAAACAATGATCATTGATTTCCCTGAAGCCACTGCAGAGAATCCGACACAGTGTATTGCCCTCGCCATCGATGACGTCTACATCCGTGAAACGGTGGATTATCTCAATAATTACTATAACAGCGGAGAAGGCAGACAAAATTGGCAACTTTCCTTCCACCAGTACCATTTTGAGAATAATCATGAGATCACAGAACTCATCAATAAACTGATCCGTATCTGCACCAGTGATGATAAAACCAAGAATATCTATGCTGATCTGCAACTGAAAGAACTGTTGATCCGGCTCCTGCAAAGCCAGCAGCTGGGGCAGGCCGTAGACGGCAGTGTAACAGATAATAATGGGAATCGCCTGAATTTCGTATTACACTACATCCGTGAACACCTGACAGAAAAGATTGCGGTGGATGCGCTGAGCAGAAAAGCTTATCTGAGCAGGAATCTGTTCTTTAAATGGTTCAGAGAGCAGTTTGGGATTACGCCGGTGGAATATGTCAACAAAGAAAGAATCAAACTGGCGAAGGAATTATTAGCAAAGCCGCAAAGCTCCATCTACGATGTGAGTAAGCTATGCGGCTTTACCGATGTGAATTATTTTATAAGAGTATTCCGAAAGATGGAAGGTACAACGCCTAAAGCCTATCAATCGTTAGGAATTAAGAATTAACAATTAAGGATTAAGAATTACCGCGGAGATCTACGCTGCATTCCAATTCTTAATCCTTAATTCTTAATTGTTCTTACTTCTTCCATTCGTTATCCGCAGGCGTATAATCCATATAGATAATACCATCCAGCTTTACAGCCGTCACACTTTTACTAACCGGCACATTCACCGTAATACGTTTGCTGCCGTTTTTCCATACCGCAGGCGTCTGGTGTAATGTTTTGCTGCTACCATCCTCAAAAGTCACTACCACATCAAAAGGAATCGCGAATCCGCCGTTATTCAGGACGGTCAGTTCTGCGTTGTCTTTCTTCGTCTTTACGTCTGCCAGTTGCAGGTCAATATAGTTATTGCTAAAGAACCAGTTATTCCAGAACCAGTTCAGGTCCTGCCCGGAAGCTGTATTAATGGAATTGAAGAAATCCCAGGGCATCGGATGTTTGCCATTCCAGCTGTTCATGTATGCATGCAGTGATTTACGGAATGTCTGATCGCCCAGCAGGTCTTTCAGTGCGAGGTATGCCAGGGATGGTTTACCATAGGCATTATTGCCATAACCAACACCACTTAACTGGTGAGATTGTGCAATGATCGGCTGATCTTCTTCCGCGGAGGCATCGTTGATATAAGATCGTACACGGAATAACTGATAGAATCTATCTGCTGCGGCTTTTCCTTTCTCCGCAATACCGATCAGGTATTCGAAGGTAGTCGCCCAGCCTTCATCCATGAAAGCATAACGGCTTTCGTTAATACCCATATAGAAAGGAAAATACGTATGTGCGATTTCGTGGTCCTGTACCAGCTGTGCAAAGCCTAATTGCTGGCCGACAGTCGCATCATTGACCATCATCGGGTATTCCATATCAGCAAAACCCTGGAAAGCGGTCATCGTCGGGAAAGGGTATGGTATGCCCGGCCAGTTGCGGGAGAACCAGTCCAGCGCATAGCGGGAAAAATCCACAGAATGGTGAAAGTCCTCGGCAGCATCATCGTAGGCGGCCTGAACACTGGTGCGTCTGCCGATGGTGCTATCTACCACTACGCTGGAAGCATCCCATACATAATGATTGCTGGTACCGAAAGTAACATCGGCGATGTGGGAGGCGGTGAATTTCCAGGTATTCCAGTCTTTCTGCTGTGTCACCTTGCCATTGCTCATTTCTGTTTTGCTGGCAATATGCATCAGCTGGTCAGCTGTATAAGAGTCTTTCAGCCTTTTAGCGATCTCCGGTTGCAATACATCCGCAGCATTCTGCAATACGCCTGTTCCCCAAACCACATAGTTTTTAGGCACTGTTACAGCCACATTATAGTCATTGAAATCACTGTAGAACTCTACCCTGTCCATGTGTTCGATCAGGTCCCAGCCATTGTAGTCGTCATATACAGAGACGCGTGGATAGGCATAGGCCAGGAAGAAAGTAGTACTGTCTATTTTACCTTCTCTTCCACTTTGTTTTGACAGCGTATAATGCCAGCTCACGTGCAGGTCCAGACTGTCCTTTGCATTCAGCGCCGATGGCAGTTTTACATTACCTACGGTGGCGATATCGTTGTCAAAAGGCACATTCGCACCGTTAACCAGGAACGTATCGATAATAACGCCTTCTTCTGTCAGGAAGTCCCTGCCGACATAACCGGAGCGGGGTGCGTTTACTTTATGCAGATTACAGATCAGGCGGATCACCAGACTGCGCAGTGTATCCGGACTGTTGTTGATATAGCGGATGTTCTCCTGGCCGTATACCGCGCCGGAAGGGGCATTGACCTTTAACTGTATATCATAACGGCCTTTATTCTGCCAGTAACGTTCTCCGGGTTGTCCGTTCTTTGATCTTGTCTTATTGGCATAGGCCTTTTTAATGTTGCGGGGTACATACAGCTCCTGGGCTGAAGCCATGCCGGCATAGCCGAGCATCAGCATCAGAGCGATCAGCATTCTGGTCATAAGTAGTATTTAGATATCCTGCAAATATACATCCCCCTCAGAATAGTAGGATGAAACAGGCATAATGATTGTACCACTCATCATAAAAACAGATACACATGAGTACTTTCACCATTGATCACAACAACAGCCCATTGACGATCGAACAAGCCGATAAGCACCGTTTTAAGGTAGACTTGCCCGGCAAGACCCTGGTCCTTTTCCTGAAGCAGGATAATGAAGGCGCTAACCACTGGTTTGAAGACGGTACAGATAATGAAACACCTGAAACAAAGGAAATTGGTATGGCGATCGATAATTATCTGGCGAAACAATGATTTTAACCTGGGTTAAAATGTTTCTGCGTTATTGCTGGTAGTTTTGCTGTATCAATTACAAACACAGTAAAACCACAGCAATGGCAACGACAAAAACATTAACTACCGGCGATCGTATTCCTGAATTCAGTTTACAGGATGAAAAAGGCCAGACATTCAATATCCGGGATTATATCGGCAAAAAAAAGCTGGTGATCTATTTCTACCCGAAAGATGAAAGCGGTATCTGTACAAAAGAAGCCTGCTCCTTCCGGGACAGTTATGCCGACTTTACAGATGCCGGCGCCATCGTGATCGGTATTAATGCCGGTAGCGTGGAAAGTCACCGTTCATTTAAAGAACATCATCGCCTGCCATTTACATTACTGAGCGATCCGGATAATAAGGTGCTGAAACAATTTGGTATTAAAAACATACTGTTCCTGACAGGTAGAGAAACATTCCTCGTAGGACTGGACGGAAAGATCGAAGCCAGTTTCAGAGGCTTTCTGAAAGGAGATGCACATGCGGAAAAAATGCTGGAGATGTTGCATGTTAATGTTTAGCTGACTACATACTGCCTGCATAGGGTTAAGGCCCTATGCAGGCATTTTTTCTATGCCTCCCTCCCGGCTGCTCACAATTATTTAATATAAGAATTAGCGGCAGCCCTATTACTTTTGGGCCACGTAAACAAAGATGCTGCTTTATGTCAGGCCAAGTAAGTGAATGGGATGACAACCAATTATTCCGGGAATTTCAGCATGGCGACACAGCGGCCTACGGAGAGATCTACAGGCGCTTTTCCGCTGTTCTTTATCAGCATGCATACCGTATGCTGGAGAATGATGCGGATGCACAGGATGTGGTACAGGAAGTATTTGCCAATCTGTGGACAAAAGGCGCAGCCCTCCGGATCAACGGATCACTCGGGGCATACCTCTACATCAGTACGCGCAACAGGGTACTAAACCTGATCTCCAGTCAACGTTCCTATCAGCATCATCTTGACAGCCTCCGCCAATTCATTTCAGAAACAGATACCAGCACTATAGAACAGTTGAACGAAAAAGAACTCATTTCCTGTATAGAAAAGGAAGTGAGTCTGCTACCCGCAAAAATGCGGGAAGTATTTGAACTGAGCCGTAAAGCAACCCTGTCCCACAGAGAAATAGCCGAACACCTCGACCTGTCACCCGATACCGTTAAAAAGCAGGTCAGCAATGCAGTGCGCATTCTCAAACACAAACTGGTACATTTCATTTTTATGCTTTTTTAGGCGCCTTTATCGCTTAACATTAAGTTAATACACCTCCTCTACTCCCTCCTTCTTTTTGCCCTGTCATTTATATGTACGCACACGAAAGTGCGGCACTATATGGATAATCAGGCACTCAGGCAATTAATACAATCTTATATTGATGGTACATGTACCGCAGAAGAGCGGTTACGGGTTGAGACATGGTATAAAAACCAAAGTGAAAAGAATCGTTCGGGCGTACCGGAAGAACAGATTGCTGCAGCCCGGCAACAAATCTGGGAGAAACTGCAACCACCGCGTATCCGCAGGATGATCCCGATATGGAAAATAGCCGCCGCCGTACTGTTCCTCCTGGGAACAGGTTATCTTTTATATCTCCTGTTATCCGGACCCAAACATACCTGGAAGGATCTGTATGCAGAAGGAAATATCCCCTATCACCTGCAACTACCTGACGGATCGGACGTATGGCTGAACGCAGGCAGTCATCTGCGTTATCCGGCAACTTTCAAAGGGAATGAACGGCGGGTGGAGCTTGTCAGCGGAGAAGTATGCGTTCATGCAACAGAAGATGCTGCCCGTCCTTTTATCATTACATCCGGACATTTACATACAAGAGTACTGGGTACTATTTTTAACGTACGCTCTTACGCCGGTCTGCCTTTTATACAGGTCAGCGTACAGGAAGGAAAGGTAGCCGTCACACAGGATGGAGATGCCAACGCCATGATATTATTGCCGGATGAAAGAGCCACCTTGTATACAGGCATAAAAGACCTGGTAAAAGACACCGTAGAAGCAGCTGCGATCAGCGGCTGGACAACAGATCAGCTTTTGTTTAATAACGAAAGGCTGGATATGATCGCCGTATTACTGGAGAATAAATATAATGTACATATTTCCTTTGCGGACACTGCCTTATCTGCCTACAAAGTAACGGCAGGATTTGCAGCGAAGGACAGCATTCAGGAAGTATTGGAGGTACTGAGCCTGGCCAATAATTTAACCTACAACAGGAAGGGGAACAACATCGTGTTCAATAAACAATCGCAATAAAAAACCGGTAATTGGGTCGCTACCGGTCAGGACCGGGAAACATCAATCAGTAACTGCAATCACATATTGATCTTCCCGGCTGGATTCATTATGATTTAATCAAAATTAAAACCAGCGCAAAGGTATGAAAATTTGTACCAGCAACGTCATGTCGCTTATTCAGCGGCGTGCAAAGGCAGGCTATTGCCTGATCATTCCCGTATTGCTGGCCGCACAACTATCAGCTGCGGGCCACCAGCAAACAACATCTGATCCTGTTTTAAAGGAGACGATCGACTGTACCATCGAAAGAAAATCATTGAAAGAAGCACTGGCCATCGTACAAAAGAAAAGTGGCTACCTGTTTATCTACAACGAGAAACTGCTTTCTCCGTACACGGCTGTCAGCGTAGATGCAAAACACCAGTCGGTAGCAGACGTAATTTCCACGCTGCTGCGCAATCTGCCCCTGACCTATAACATCCGTAACGGGAAGGTGATCATCATGGAAAAAGCCGGGGCTAAACGTCCGCAGACAGCCAATGATATCAGTGGCAACGAGGAGAAGGTAAAAGGGAAGATCACCGACGAAAATGGCGTTCCATTGCCGGGTGTAACTATTCTCATCAAAGGAAGTAATAAAGGCGCTATCAGCGATGGGAACGGCAACTTCTTTGTGACCGTAAACGATGATGAAACACTGGTGTTTTCCATGTCAGGATACAAATCGAGGGAACTGTCCGTGGAAAAAGAAATGAAGGTGACACTGACAACGGATATCCGCGGACTGAACGAAATGGTCGTAGTCGGATATGGTGCACAGAAGAAAAGTGACGTTACCGGAGCCGTAGCTTCTGTGAAGGCAAAAGATATCGCAGAACAGCCGGTTTCCAGCCCCATAGAGGCGTTAAAAGGTAAGGTCGCGGGTCTTGATATCGCCAATAGTGGTAATGAGCCGGGTGCAGGTGCCAGTATCGTATTACGTGGTCAGCGTTCTATTTACGCGGGCAACTCTCCCCTGATCGTACTGGATGGTATTCCCCTGGCCAGTACTGACCCGATCAATAGCCCGAATGTCAATCTGAATGAGATCAATCCGAATGATATCGCCAGTATTGAAGTACTTAAAGATGCTTCCTCTACCGCTATCTATGGTTCCAGAGCGGCAAACGGGGTGATCCTGATCACGACAAAGCGAGGTACTGCGGGGCAGACCAACGTGTCTTATGACGCCTATTACGGTACTACCCGTATCACGCGTAAACTGGATGTGATGGATGGTCAGCAGTTTGCACAACTGAGAAGAGAAGCTGCCAGGACGAATGACCCGAATAACGCCTATCCTGCGGATGCTACCCTGTTTGACGATATCGCACTGAAATCACTTGCTACAGGTCGCTCTACCGACTGGCAGGATCTCGTCTACCAGGCCGGTTCCAAACAGAATCACCAGGTATCGGTAACGGGTGGCAAAGAGCGCACACAGTTCGCCGTATCCTTCAACTATTACAGGGAAAACGGCGTGGTAGAGAAGGCGGATTATTCCCGTGGCTCCCTGCGTATCAACCTGGACCACCAGGTCAGCAAAAGCCTGCGTTTCGGGGTTTATTCCTTCCTGACACGTTCCGCCGAAAATACGGTCAGCAATGACGTCTTTGACAATATGCTGCGTAATAACCCGCTCGGTGTTGCATATGACAGTCTGGGTAATCTGCTGTTCCGTCCCAATAACGACGAAGGACAGCGCGTGAACCCATTAATGGATATAAAGAACTATACCGATCAGACCTATAAAACCCGCATTTTCAGCAGTCTTTACGGGGAATGGGATATCACCAAAGGCCTGAGTTACCGGCTGAATGTTGGTCCGGAGATAGAGAACGACCGTAACGGCGCATTTGCCGGTAGTCAGACGACCACCAACCAGGGTGGTACGCCAGCTGCCAGTGTATCCGACCGTGAATTAACCTCTGTTACCATCGAGAATATCCTGAAATATGACCGTATGTTCGGGAAAGATCATCACCTGAATGTGACGCTCTTACAAAGCTCTCAGCAACAGGAACTGAGCAGCACCAGTACGACCGCCAATCAGTTGCCTTATGAAACACAGAGTTATCATAACCTGTCTTCTGCCGGACAGGTGTTAGGGATCACCAGTGATTACCAGAGAAGCCTGCTGTTGTCTTACATGGGGCGTATTAACTACGATTTCAAAGGCCGTTACCTGCTGACACTCACCGCCCGTAAAGATGGATCATCCGTATTTGCTGCAGGTCATAAGTGGGAATCCTTCCCATCCGCCGCTTTAGCGTGGCGAATAGATGCCGAGCCTTTCATGCAGCGTGTAACCCCTGTTTCCGCGTTAAAACTGCGTCTGAGTTATGGTAAGACCGGGAACAACGGTATTCCGCCTTATGGTACTTTCAGCATACTCGCGCCTAATCCTTATGGTTTTGGCAATACCGGCGCCAGTGGCTTTATTCCTTCTACTATTTCCAATCCGGACCTGAAATGGGAAACTACCAGAGAATTCAACGCAGGTGTTGATTTTAGCCTCTTTAAAGACAGGATCTCCGGTGCGGTAGAACATTATATCGCCAATACAGCTAACCTGTTGCTGACACGTGGTATCCCTGGTAGCACCGGTTATACAAAAGTGTTACAGAACATTGGCGCTACGCGCAATAAAGGATGGGAAATAACCCTTTCAACTGTCAATATCAGAACCAGAAGCGGTTTCCAGTGGAGAACAGATTTCAACTTCGCTACCAACAGGAATAACATCATCCGGCTTTATGGCGACGGCAGAGATGATATCGGTAATGGCTGGTTTATCGGAGAAGCGATCACCTCTATCTATAGCTATAAAAAGATCGGTATCTGGCAGACCAATGAGAAAGACCAGGCTGCTACCTATGGCTATAAACCAGGTATGATCAAACTGCAGGATATCAACAATGACAAGGTACTGGATGATAAAGACCGTACGATCCTGGGTTCAAGAACGCCTTCCTGGACCGGTGGTATTACCAACCGTTTTTCTTACAAGGGACTGGAGCTGACAACGGTAATCAACACCAGACAGCATTACCTGACCATCTCCCAGTTTTACAATAACAACAACCGTCTTGCAGGACGTTACAATAACCTGGATGTAGACTACTGGACACCGGAAAATCCGACCAATGAAAACCCGCGTCCTGACAAGAACCAGGAAAGTGTATTCATGGGTAATACGCTCCAATACCGCGATGCCAGCTTTGTACGTATCAAAAACCTGTCCCTGTCATTTACACTGCCAGCCAGGATGCTGCGTGGCGCAGGATTAAAGAATCTGCGCCTGAGTCTCAGCGCTGAAAATCCGTTCACATTCACTTCCTACAAAGGACAGGATCCGGAGTTTGAATCAGATGGTACCCGTGCGATGTATCCTGCGGTGAAAATGTATGCCATCGGACTGAATGCATCCTTTTAATCATTAAACCGATCAGAAAATGAGAAATACATACAAAACACTCTTTGTGCTGCTGACGGGCGTACTCGGTTTCAGCTCCTGTAGCCTGGACGAAAAACAACTCTATAAACCTTTCCCGGAAGCAATTTTCAGTAATGCCGCTGGTATCAATAACGGCGTGAGCGGAGTATACAGTTCCCTCCGCCAGTTATATGGTTCTGAGCAGGGATTTACCGTTACGGAAATGGGTACTGACCTCTTTCAGCACGGAAAGGATGGCAGCTATAAATTCATGGACGATTATTCCACTGCTTTCAATCCGAATAACAGCTATCTGAGCCGTATCTGGAATGGTTGCTATATCGGGATCAATACTGCGAATACGGTGCTGGACAAGATAGATGCGGTGGATATGGATGCGACGCTTAAAAACCGGTACAAGGCAGAAGTACGCTTCCTGAGGGCGCATTACTACTACTGGCTGACCTTACAGTTTGGCGATGTGGTGTATTCAGAACATGAGACCAAAGGTGTGGTAACAGACGCCGGCAGGGTCAACAGAGATACGATCTGGCGGAAGATGCAGGAGGATACAAAATTTGCAGTTGACAACCTGGGCTGGACGACCAATGAATATGGCCGTGTCACCAAAGGAGCTGCCTTACATCAGTTGGCGAAAATAGATCTGTTGCTGAAGGATTATAAAGGTGCCTCTGATGCTGCCCTGGAACTGATCAATAATGGCCCTAATAAATTACAATCCATGTATGCAGCGGTGTTTGATTACAGCAACCAGGTAAATAATGAGATCGTTTTCGCCGTACAATATCTCAACAATGCATTGTACAATGGTCCGGGCAACTCCGGACATGCGTTCTTTACGCCCGCTTATGACCAGTTTGCCGGTTTACAGCGTGACCTGACACAAGGTGGCCGTCCTTATACCCGCTTCCGCCCTACTCCTTTCTTCAGGAATTTGTTTGAAGCTAATGACAGCCGCTTTGACGTCACATTCCGCTATACCTGGATCTATAACAACACCGCCACGTTACCGGCCGGGAAAAAGATCGGAGATACCGTTGTATGGACGATCAGTCCGGGTGTGACCTCCACGATCGCACCGAATACTGATAACATGCATTGGGGCATTAAAAAGCATGATGATGCCACCCGTTCCAGCGTACAGGACCTTTCCGGTTTCCGCGACTTCTTTGTATACCGGCTCTCCGAAACTTATCTGATCGCAGCAGAGGCTCTGATGATGCAACAAAACAATACAGAGGGCGTAAAATGGCTGAACAAGGTAAGAGACAGGGCTGCTAAAGCAGGTACGACCCTTACGCAGCTTAGTCCCGCGCAACTGGATATTGATGCCATACTGGACGAACGTGCCCGTGAACTGGGTGGTGAAGAAGACCGCTGGATGGAACTGACGCGTACTGGTAAGTTACTGGAGAGAGCGGCCAAATACAATCCGAATGCCGCTAATATCAAAGCCTATCATGTATTACGCCCTATTCCGCAGGAACAGATAGACTTGTCCACCAACGATTTCAGACAGAACACAGGTTATTAGTAAAACATTAAAAACAGACGAAATATATGAAGCAGTATCTTTTGCTGATGTTACTGGCAGGCACAGTATCCGCTCAGGCACAACAATCCCAACCGGTAGACGCTATCCTGGATGAATTTTATCATCATCCCGAGCATATTATGGTGACTGCACACCGTGCGGCGCATAGCAAATATCCGGAGAATTCACTGGCCGCAGTAAAAGAGGCGATCGCTCAGGGTATTGACATTGCGGAAATAGATGTCAGGGAGACAAAAGACAATATCCTCGTAATAATGCATGATGCGGATATCAAACGTGTAACAGGTCATCCGGGTAAAGTACGAGATTTTACCTATGAAGAATTACAGCAGTTCCCATTACTGTATAATGGTCAGCCGACTACTGAAAAGATCCCGACATTCGACGCGCTGCTGAAACTGACAAAGGGTAAGATCATGGTAGACGTAGACTTTAAAGAAGGCAGAAAAGAACCCGCACAACAGGCTATTGAGCTGATCGTCGCGAACCATATGGAGTCTCAGGTACTCTTCTTTTTGTATGATCATCGTTATGCGCCATTGCTGCATGACTGGAATTCTGCTATCCCCATTATGCCGCGTGCGCACAATGTGGCAGAGATTCAGGAGATATGGCAGGTGGGTGAAAAACAGGGCAAATTCCCTGCTATTCACATAGATGATTCTTTCTATTCCGATAGTTTGATGCAAAAGATCACCAGTAATGGTTCCAGGATCTGGACCAATGCCCTGGGCAAGTATGATGATCTGGAAGAAAAGGAAGCGAACAGTGGTTTTGATCAGTTACGCAAGGATGCAAAATACGCTAACGCTATTCAGACAAACTACCCTGAGAAGCTACTGGCTTATCTGAGAAAAAAAGGATTACATAAATAGTTAATGAATGATGGAGTTGCAGACCATCAGGAGGGTAATCTTGTAGTTGGACTATGCTTATCTTACGTTAATGCTACGTTAAAAAGGGAGCACTAAGAGAAGATAAGTATAGTCTGACTATCCTCAGGAGATAGCAAAGAGGAATAGCAATATACTACATTAAGTAGTATTATGGTGTTATAAACGGGAACATTTTTTCAGCCTTCCAGGGCCCGTGCAAATAACGCCATGTCTTCAAACCCGTTGTTTGTATCTCAACAGGGATAAAGTCCTGCGACAAAACTTCGTGTAGTTGTTGTGCTTTAAAATTCGTCACTTTATTCTGTACTGTAATATGTGGTCTTAACGTTTGTTTATCCTGTCTGATCAACCATGGCTCAAACGCCTGTTGCAGGCCCGCATGTAATGATTGTAACTCATCCGATTCCAGTCTGTAAGCCACTCCATTCCCAAAATGTACAATCCCTGCTACTTTCAATGTCATAGGCGCTCTTTGTGCCGCCTTCTCCAGCGCTGCTGTAATTGCACTTTCACCTGCCGGTAAGTGATGGAATAATGTAATATGTGCGTCCAGGTAATTGGCATGCGCAGGGAAGTATTTCCTGCGCAGATCACTAAAATGTCGTTGATACACTTCTTCCATCTCTATTGTAACGATGAGGATACTACTCATTTTCTATATTAAATTCTACTCAATATTAAACGATTCTGTGTAACAAAGATGCGATGAAATCCGTTACTGATAAAGATTATAGGAAAGCGTATGTTATAACACGCATAACAAATTAACGTAGACGGCTTAAAAAATGAACAGCAGGTTACAATTTAATATTATTAAACGCTTAATTTTGAGGATGCAACAAAATCAGCAGAGAAAGAACCTATCATGAGAAAAGCTTACCTATTACTGGTAACGATCATCATGTTAACCCAAACCATTAGCGCACAACAAGAGACGCCTTATTTCAATACGCTAAGGACTGAAAACGGGCTTTCCCACAATAAAGTTAACTGCATCCTGCAGGACAAAAGGGGATTTATATGGTTTGGCACAGAGGATGGACTGAATAGATACGACGGTAAGTATTTTACCGTATTCAGAAAGACTCCCGGAGATACGACCTGCATATCGGGTAATATCATCAGCGACCTGCTTGAAGACGAGAATGGCATTATCTGGATTGCAACAGAGGATGGTGGTTTAAGTGCATACGACTATAGCCAGTCCCCGGATAAACAATTCAGACAATACCGTTATACAGACGGCAGTGAGAAAAGTATTCCAGAGAATCATGTGAATGCGATCGTGGATGATCAACACGGTTATTTGTGGGTGGGTACCGGTAACTATCGTACCAGAAGATTTAATAAAAAGACAGGCGAGTTTTCACATCCGGTGAAAACCGGCACTACAGCCATTCTGTCACTGAGCATGGATGCAAAGGACAGTGTATGGGTGGGCCGGGCAGGCGGTGGATTGCTAAAGATCAATGCGCGTACGCTGAAGTACTCGGACGACAGACGCTATGACGATCTGTATGCGAAACTGTCACACGTATCCGTTACAGCGTTATTCCGCGACCACAATAACGATATGTGGTATGGCGCCTGGGACAAGGTCCTGTATCATTATGACCACGTCCGGAAAACAGAAGAAAGCTTCCCTTATATACCTGGTAAAAACTCCTTCCCGAATGACGAGGTCAATGCCTTTGCAGAAGACAGGAATCATTGTATCTGGATGGGTGGGCGGGATTCCGGTCTGATCGTCTATGACCCCGTACAGCATCATTTCTCCCATTACCGGCATCAGCCTTTTGCAGATGGTTCGATCGTCAATGACCATATCAATGACGTCTATATCGACAGGAATAATATCATATGGGTGGCGACGAATAATGGTATCAGCTATCATAATCCCCTCTACTACCCTTTTAAACAGGTCTTTCTTCCGCGAACGGGTAAGGACATCAGCATCTATGATTTCTACAAAGATGCCGGCGGCAGATTGTGGATAGGTACCAATGACGGGATCTTTATCAAAGCTCCCGGTAAGCAGTCATTTGAACACAGGCAATTAAGCTGGAAAGGACAACCCCTGAGTGTGACCAAGTTCTTCCAGGATAGCAATGGCTCTTTTTATATCGGCACTGATTACACGCTATTTGTATATGATACACTGAAAAAGACACTTTCTACGCTTCCCAATACAGAAAGTGATCCGGTAATGAAAAAGCTGCTCTCCTCCAGGATCGTGTCTATTGTTAAAGACACCATGGGTACACATCCTGTACTTATTGTATCGCCATATGGACATTATCTGAGTTATTATGATTTTACAGATCAGCGTTGGGTGACACGTAGTGACTCCGTTCATGCGATATTAAAAAAGTATAATATCAGGGATAACCTGATCCGTAAAATGTACAAAGGTATCAATGGTAATATCTGGCTGGCCACGACCCGGCATGGGCTGGGAGACTGGCCTCAGAAGGACGGTCAGCAGGTGAAATACCTTACAGGTACCAGCAATGAAGATGTATATGATGTACTGGAAGGACAGGGCGGGCATATATGGGTAAGTACTTATGGCGGCGGACTGAATTATCTGGACATACATACGCAGCAGGTGCAGCATATCCCTGAATCGAGTAATCTGACTGAAGGACTGCAAACAGACAAGGATGGTAATGTGTGGATGGTGTGCAACGGACATATACACAAATACGACCCGGCCGCAAAGATCTACAGCTGTTATGACCCTCCGGTACTAAAAAAGGATGGAGGGGTGAATGGCTACATGTACAAGGATGATAGCGGGAATATTTATGTGGGTGGTACGAACTATTACCTCAGTTTTCAGCCTGAAATGATCTCGCTGATCAATGTCGAACCAGCTGTATACCTGACCGATTTTAAGATCTTCAACAACTCTTACAGCGGTCTGCTGCAAAAACAGACCATTGAACTGGACTATAAACAGAACTATTTTTCCATAGAGTTCTCTGCACCGGAATTCAGCGGAGATAATATACAGTATTGTTATATGCTGGCGGGTGTAGACAAGACCTGGAACAATGTCGGTAAACGCAATTTTGCCTATTACTCCAATCTGAAAGGAGGCGATTATACCTTCCTTGTCAAAGCGAGCAACTGGAAAGGCGTATTCGGCAGCAGGGTGACGACACTACATATCACCATTATCCCTCCTTTCTGGACCCGCTGGTGGTTTTACCTGTTATGTACACTGGTCATAGCGGCGGCTATTTATCTGTTGTACCGTTACCGGATCAATGAACTGCTGAAAAGGCATGCTATAAGGAACGGCATTGCGCAGGATTTACATGACAGTGTTGGTTCTACATTGAGTGGTATATCCGTCTATAGCGAGGTAGCTAAGATCTATAACGATCAGCAAAAGACAGAACAACTGAAAGAGCTGCTGAATACCATCGGTCATACGGCCAATGAAATGATCTCGGAAATGTCGGATATCGTGTGGGCGATCAATCCGAAAAATGACCATGTCAGCAGTATTGTAAAACGCATGGAATCTTATGCAAAGCCGCTGTGCACGGCCAGGAAGATCCAGTTCATCTTCAGCTGCGATCAGAAAATAGAAGCCCTGAACCTGGCGATGAACCAGCGGAAGAACTTCTACCTGATATTCAAGGAAGCCGTTAACAATGCGTTGAAACATGCAGCCTGCAGCTTTATCAAAGTCAATATCAGCTACCATAAAAACATGCTGGAGCTGGATATTGAAGATGACGGTATAGGATTTGATCATGATGCGGTACGCGGCCCGGATGTGCTGACACTGTCTGGTAATGGTCTTAGCAATATCCGGCACCGGGCCAGCGAAATGAACGCTGACCTGGGTATAGAAAGTGAACCATTAAAAGGGACATATTTAAAATTAAGCTTTCCGGTTACCTGATTTCACCCGGGTAACAACAAAAAAACGAAACATGAGTATACGCGTTGCCATTTTTGACGACAACAAAAACATTCGCAACAGCATCAGGCTGTTACTGGATACGGCGCCTTCCATTGAGGTGGCAGGCGTGTTCAGCGACGCCCGGAATTGTGTGAACGATGTACTGAACTGTAGTGCTGACATTGTACTGATGGATATTGAAATGCCGGAGATCAGTGGTATTGAGGCCATCAAACAGCTTAAAAAAGAAGTGCCGCATGTACAGATCCTCATTCAGACGGTATTTGAGGATGACGACAGGGTATTTGACTCCATCTGTGCCGGGGCTTCGGGATATATCCTGAAGAATCACCTGAACACACGACTGATTGACGCGATCCAGGAACTGCAAACAGGTGGTTCTCCGATGAGCCCTTCTATTGCCCGCCGTGTACTCAATCTTTTACAGAAAAGTGCAGTACAGAAGCCGGAGCCGAACAATGATAGCTATAATCTGACGGCCAGGGAGAAGGAAGTGCTGACCTGCATTGTCAACGGACAGAGTTACAAGATGATCGCCAGCGACCTGAATATCAGCTATGAAACGGTACGCAGTCATGTGAAAAAGATCTATGAAAAGCTGCATGTAGCCTCCCTGACAGAGGCGGTTGCGCTGGCCATTAATCAACGTATCGTATGAGTACTTTCTGCCGGGATGTGCCATGAGCGGTCGCCTGTCTCCCCGATTTAGGTGATTTTCTGACATGCGCAGATAGGCTACCTTTGGCAGGAAATTACAAAAGAACCATTAAAAATTGGAGCGTCGGTATCCTTAAATGGCACCAGATAGCGCCAATTGAAAGATATACTCCGACAGGAGACAAAAAACTAAATGATCTGTTTACGTTAATTTATCTGGTGTAGCCCTGTTCTCAGGGCTCTTTTTTTTTACCTTATCTGGTATCCGGTCTTTTAGTGATCCGTCAGGGACTCCATAAAAGCAATGATGCTTTTCTTTTCTTCTTCGGATAAATGCAAAGGATCTGCAGACAGCGTCTGCCCCGGCAGATCAATACCGTAACCGGCAGCACCTCCGCTGTTATAGAATTCCATTACCTCGTCCAGGGTCTTATAAGCGCCATTGTGCATATAAGGAGCCGTTTTAGCGATATTTCGGATAGTAGGCGTCTTAAAGGCATATTGCAGTCCTTCCAGTTGTGTATGCGTATACCTGCCCATATCAGGGTCAAGTTTTGGCACACCCGGCCTTGCCAGTACACCGAGTACTTCCGACTCAGTGGTAGCAAATGATGGCGCGGCTGTACCATTGAAAAGCGGCATAAAATGACAGGTGGCACAACGCGCTTTTCCCATGAAGAGATTCAAACCTCTTTTCTGCTGACCCGTCAGGGCATTGCTATCTCCTCTCATATAGCTGTCCAGGTTTGAGCGGAAAGGGTGTAATTCACGGATATAGGCAGCGATCGCCCTCGTGACGTGTCTTGGTGGTATCGAATCCTGAATGTCCGGAAAAGCGGCTTTAAATTGCGATTTTAAGGCATACTCCCGATTCAGCCAGGTGGCTACTTTCTCCGGAGAGGACTGCATCTCTGCTTCGTTATGGAGCACGTCCAGTATCTGGTTCTCCAATGTAGGGGAACGCATATCATAGAATTGTGCCTGCTGTAAGCCGGCATATAATAAGGTCGGGGTATTGCGCAGTACGGTGGCACTGCCGTCAAGAGAGCTGTTTTTAGCAATTCCATCCGTCAATGCCTTTTCCGGCATGTGACAGCTGCTACAGCTTCGCTGACCGTTACCAGCCAGTCTGTTTTCATAGAACAGCATTTTGCCCAGGGCGACCTTTTCCGGTGTAGGGACCGCATCTGCATTGTGTACGAAAAAAGCGGTATTGAAGGCGCTGCTATCAAACATTGTACGTGCTGTATTCTTCAATGCCTGGGGATATGCGATAGGTTGTAAACCGGCGCTGTAAAACCAGTCCGTCATAGCGGCCGACAGTGGATTTAACTGTTGTGACATGAAATGTGCGTAGTCAAATTCACCGGCAGACGTTGGTTGCTCCGTAATAGCGATCACCTGATCCAGTCGTTTCAGCAGACTATCCGGCGCTGCTATCAGGGCCATCATTTCCTTTACGGCAGACAGTGCTACACCTGTTTCAGGTATCCCCCATCCACATAAAGGCGTATCAAAACCACTGATACCTAAAGCTTCTACGCGGAATACTTCCATTTTACAGGCATCAAAGATATGGGCAGTATCAAAGCGGGTATTTTCAATGGTATGTCTAAGGGGAATCAGACTGGATAGCAGCCCTTTTGCTTCCTTCAACAGCGCAGCTGATGCGCTTGTATCATAGGGGAATAACAGCTCCTCCATGACCTGCAGCCCTGCAGGATCACTCATCTTATTCTCTTCTACTTCTATTTCCGGCAGAGGTGGTCCGTTTAACTGGCGGGAGGTAGCCGGTGCATAATAAACACTGAACCATTCCAGTTGCTTGAACAGCCGTCTGCAATCTTTAAAGGCAATACGCAATTCTTCTTCCGATGCAGATCTGAGTGCAAGCGACTGGAAACGGGTAGCGCCTGCTTCCATTGAGTCCAGACGCCGGGTGAGCCATTGGTGAACATGGCTGTCCAGCTCCTGAGAATCGTTTGCTGTAGTGGACGGCGTCGTATTGGTGCAGGCTAACCAGGTACTGATGATCACTACGCCGGCGGCCAGATATCTGCTGAATTTCATACGCGATATAATGGCATACAGTTTCCCTCCTTACGAAGGGAAACTGTATGCTTTAGGATAGTAAAACAACGTTATTATTTTTCGATACCGGTGATGATCACTGTCTGACCACCTTCTTTGTTGGTTGTCAGTCCACTACCATCTGCATTGGCAAATTTATTGTCAGTCCAGGTGTGCGGGTGAATATTTACCACGAAGGTATTTGGCTTACCAACCAGGTCAGAAATATCATACATAGCACCATATTCCCATGAACCCAGACGGGTTTCATTAGCCGGGTTGTATTTGGTGTTGAATGCAGCATCGTTACGGCGCTGATCCATTTCCAGCATAGGTCTCAGTAATTTGGTCGCGATATTGTACTGCCAGATACGGCCGTCATGTTTATTATTTACATAGTAAGAATCGCCATCTTCCTGGATGTATACGAAATTCTCGGTTACACAAAGGTTATCAGGATTCACTACGCTGTTACCCGGATCAACATTACCATCCAGTAATGGGGTCAGCTTACCTTTCAGCGGATTAGCAGCATCCAGTACCAGCTGGTATACGCGGCCCCACATGGTCAGACCGGCAACAGGTGTTTTCTTGTCAGCCTGGCTTACACCGGTAGCTGTGAAGTACAGTTTACGGTTGTTCTCAACAGAACCTTTACCATAATCCAGGTCTTCCACACGGGCAAACTGGATCGCTTTTTTAGCTACCGTCTGCGCTGCAAGTTCAGCACCGGTGCTGGCAGCTACGTTCTCATAGGCTACGAATTCCACATCATAGGACCTGCCTACTTCCATGTCAGTTTCAACGATGTTCTGGTCGACACGACGCAGCATATAGAGTGTACCGTTGCTCAGGTTGCCTATGCTGTCGGACAGGTACAGGTTCACCTGACCCAGGCCCTGACGGGTGCTTTCATCTTCGCCAATGAAGATAGCAGTCTTACCAGGGAAGGCATTTTTTGATAAAGGCACAGCATTTTCAGCTGAGCATTTACCTAAAGCAGGTTTGGTGCGGTTGGACTTTTTCAGGTCTGCAGAACCCAGTGGATCGATCGCGTGGATCATCGATTCTCCATCCGTTTCACCCGCTGTAAGGAACATCGGACCAAAGCCATGTTCAGCGAAACTGGTCAGTGTAGCAGAACAAAGACGCATGTTACCACCTTCAGCGTCTACGATGTATTCGCCCTTTACCGGCTTCAGGAACTTATCCAGGTATACGCGTGATACGGAAAAGAGGATCTCATGGTTGTTGATCATGATGTAACCATCTCCGTTAGGATCTTTCATCATACCGGCGCCATCAGGTTGCGCACCGTATCTGAAAGCCGGTGAACCTGACAGGGTATCATCACTGCTGATCAGCGGATAAATTTTCAGGTTGTTAAAGCCGGAGAGTGATTTTACCAGGGAAGGTGTGTTAGAGTGTGCCTCAATGCCTGATCCTGTTTCAGGCGTTTTGATGTTTTCGTTTTTGTCGCTGCTACAGCTGGCTATCAGTGCCGCTGCCACCAGCGGACTGATACGGGTCATCAGAGAATTAAGCTTCATGGGTTGATAGATTTGAGACTCGCAATATCAAATGCCCATGTTGCTGTAATGTTAAAACGCTATTAAATGAATGTGAAGAAAAAATCAGGAATTCCTAATTCCTGAATGACCAGCTGCTATGTCAGGTGTACGATAAAGCGATTCCGGAATCTCCGCCAGCGTGGAGGCGTGTACTTTCTCTCCCAGTCCGTAAAACTCCTGGAAGCTCATGATCAGCGGCCGCCATTTATCCGGATCTACCTTATTTTCCTGTCCCTGCATGAGTATATTTTCCTCCAGGTGCACCCTGGTAATACGCATTTCCAGCGTAAGTATTTTACCCCTTTGCGCCTCACTCTGCTGTGCCAGTGCGTAGGTGCCTTCTAATACTGCCTCCAGGTGTACCGGGCACTCTGATACCCTGGGAGCCGATACCGTGTCTGCTGTCAGAGGCGTCAGACCGGCAGTAGCAAACTTATTCGGTTCGTATCTGTATCCCTTTTGCAATTTACCAGCGGGTACCGGATCGCTGCCGGTAGTACGGGCCAGGCGGTTGACTGCCGCTACCTGTTCCACTGAGGGCAGATTGAGTACACATTCTCCCGTCCGGAGGATGTTCTCTGTAGTTTTGGACAAAGCGGACAAGCCCAGCATACAACGCCATCCCAGCCAGAAGACAGAGGACATGGGCGCGAGATTATAAGAGCCATCTTCGTTGCAGGTACTGATCAGAACAACCGGTGTACCAAAGTAAAGAATGGAAGGTTCAGAACGGAGATGCATAATAAACTAATTTTGACAAATCGAAGGTAGAGCGACCAGTAGTCGCATGCAACCCGGTTCTTGCGATATCATAAATTATCTTATACCTGCCTGCAATATTCCCGAACGTGTTGCCGTTAAAGTAACGCATCCTATAATTCCATCGTTCACGTTGTAACCATATACTTTTTATTTACTGATTTTAAACCCTCATTCTCCAGATCCATTACCGGTAAATTCCGAACAAAACACACATACTATGAAAATCAGCAATCGTGTACTCGTAGCGATCAGTCTCCTCTTTGCTATCAGTTGTACCAAAAAAAGCCTCACTGAGGCTGACACACTCTCCGGCACAAAAAACATGTTGGCAAACGCCCAGGCATCTCCTGTAGGAGATGTGGTCGGGAAAATCACCGTCGGCTACCAGGGATGGTTTGCCTGTACAGGAGATGGCTCTCCTATCAATGCCTGGTGGCACTGGACGCAGAACTGGGGTCAGTCACCCTCTGCCACCAACAACGGCATCAAATCCTGGCCTGATGTAAGGGATTACAGCAACACTTACACAACCGCATGGCCTGCGCTGAACAACGGACAACCTGCAAAGCTGTTCTCTTCCTTCTCTGACCAGACGGTAAATACCCACTTCCTGTGGATGCAGCAGCACAACATCGACGTTGCCGCATTACAGCGCTTCAACCCGAATGGACAGGAAGGTCCGGTAAGGGATGCCATCACCGCCAAGGTGAAAACAGCCGCAGAAGCCTATGGCCGTAAGTTTTACATTATGTATGATGTAAGCGGCTGGACCAACATGCAGTCTGAGATCAAGACTGACTGGACCAACAAAATGTCCGCTTATACATCCTCTACTGCCTATGCTTATCAGAATGGTAAGCCGGTGGTATGTATCTGGGGTTTCGGTTTTAATGACGACAATCACCCCTGGTCAGCAGCTGTTTGTCTGGAGGTGATCAACTGGTTCAAGAGCCAGGGTTGTTATGTGATCGGCGGTATTCCTACGCATTGGCGGAATGAAACCAGCGATTCCAGACCAGGATTCCTGAACACCTACAAGGCGCTGAATATGATCTCTCCATGGATGGTGGGACGTATTGGTAATGTCAATGATGCGGATAATTTCTATACCAATGTCAATACGCCTGACCAGGCATATTGTAATGCAAATGGTATTGATTATCAGCCATGCGTACTGCCCGGCGACTTGCAGGAAAGACAACGCGCACATGGAGATTTTATGTGGCGTCAGTTTTACAATATGATCAGACTGGGATGTCAGGGTATTTACATCTCTATGTTTGATGAGTATAATGAGGGTAACCAGATCGCCAAGACTGCCGAGAATAGCAGCCAGATACCGGCAGGTTCCGCTTTCCGTACATTGGATGAAGATGGTACTGCCTGTTCCTCGGATTACTACCTGCGTCTCACCGGTGATGGTGGTCGTATGCTGAAAGGACAGATCGCCCTGACGGCTGTACGTCCGACACCGACCATTCCCGGTGGCACTGTCATTCCTATTGGTCAGACGGTGACCATCAAAGGCTTTAATAACCTGTATGTATGCAGTGAAGGCAATACACAGCCAATGATCTGTAACCGTACCGTGGCACAGTCATGGGAACAATTTACCGTGGTTGATGCAGGTGGTGGCAGGATCGCACTGCGTAATCAGGGTAATTATGTGTGCTCTGAGAATGGTACACAGGCGGTGAACTGTAACCGCGTATCGATCGGTCTCTGGGAACAGTTTGAATGGATCAGCAACAGTGATGGTACTATTTCTTTCAGGGGTAACAACGGCGCTTATCTGTCAGCAGAAGACGGTCTGGCCCGTATGACCTGTACGAAGACTACCATTGGCTCTTCAGAGAAGTTCAGAATCAATCAGTAATAAACAGGAGGGTGTATCATACTTTTGATACATCCTCCTGTTATCCTGTTGGGCATGTGTAGTTATTTAAGCGATGCTCCCGATGGCCGTTTATTGTTGATGTACCGCTTTATTTAAAAGGTTTGCGACCCAGATACTCCGCTACTCCCCTTTCCTTTACCGGTCTTTCCGCATAGCTGATCTGCTCCAGTCCTTCCGTTAGCTGCAGTAACTCATATTCCTGTAAGGCGTGGGGACTTGCCGGCTTTCCAACAGCCTGTTTACTAATGAGTAAACCACCGGGTTTTAGCGCAGCACTTACAGCGCCAAACAGTGCCCGGTCAAAGTGATAATACAATACGATCAGGTCAAAAGCAGCAACTGGAAAAGTGTACTCCGCCAGGTCTGCACAGGTCGTTTGTACCAGCCCTCCGTTAGCTTTCTCCGCCAGTCTTTCCATCGCCACATCTGAAATATCCACTGCACTCACCTGCCAGTTGGCCGCTGCAAGGTATAAGGTATGCCTGCCTGTACCTGCCGCGAGGTCTAAGGCAGTCCCTCCATTGGGAAACACCTGACTGATATGCTCTTCATACATTTTCACAAAAAACGGGTCTGGTATTTCCAGCGCAGCTAATCCTTTGGTATATCGTTCATTCCACAACATTCTGTTATCCATAGCCAATCGTAAATCGGTAAAGGTAACGTATTCCATCTCAAAATCTCTCCCTCAGACCAGTCCGGGTTCCCCATTAAAAAAAGGCGCCCCGTGATCAACCCGGGACGCCTTTGCCTATTGTACTTTACACTTCTTATCTCAATAAAGTGATCTGTCCTTTCAGGACGATCTTCGGACCATCTCTCTTGTCTCTGTATCCCATTACCCAGATGTATGATCCGCTATCCACGAGTGCTCCGAGGTAACGGCCATCCCATCCAAGTCTGGATTCAACGGTACGGAATACCAGGGTACCCCAACGGTTGTAGATGCTTAACTCATAGTCGTACATCGGACCTTTAACAACTGGTCTGAACACATCGTTTTTACCATCACCGTTAGGTGTAAAGGCGGTTGGTAAGCCTGGTTCAGGTTCACAAGGTTTGAAGGTCACGGCTATCTGGTCAGATGCGGAACCGCAATCGTTAGATACCGTTACTGTATAATAACCGGTGCTGGTCACTTTATAGGTGCTTCCTGTTGTACCATCCTGCCAGCGTACCTGGTTGCCCACGCCTGCATCTACTCTCAGGTTCAGTACGTTGTCAAGACACAGGGTGGTATCGCGGCCCAGATCGAATGGCGGTATACCTGCTACTACTACATCCACGCTATCCATGGTGATCGCAGAACAGAATCTGTCCATTACGGAAACGGTATATCTGCCAGGTGTTGTTACTTCTTTTATCGGATTGGTATCACCGTCGTTCCACAGGTAGGATACTGCATCGTCGTTGGTAGCATCCAGTACTACACGGCCACCGGCACAGATATCGCGCTGAGGTCCGATATTGATATTCAGCTTGGACTTCAGGGTTACTTTCACGGTGTCAGTTACCACGCAATTGTTGCGGTTTACTTCTACCCAGTAATCACCCGGTCTTGATACCACGATGGAGTTGGTGATGTCGCCGTTATTCCAGCGTACCCTGCCACCATCCGGATCAACTGTCAGCATCGCTGTTTCATTAGGACAGATCTCAACATCGTCTGTCAGGGTGATGTTTGGTCTGGTTGCCACAGTTACATCCAGTTCGTCGTGTGTCGTACAGCCATTCAGCGTTACGTCCACGGTATAGGTACCCTGCATATAAACATCGATGAAAGGCGTTGTTTCGCCGGTGCTCCATACATAGGTGGCGCCGGAAGTGGTCGCATTCAGACGGAGAGTGCTGCCTTCACAGATAGTGGTATCAGCCATATCGATGGTCGGCGGATTGTTCACGCTCAGTTTTACAGAATCGGTTGTTGCACAGATACCGTTGAATACAGTAGCATAATAAGTACCAGGTGTATTCACCACGATGGTCTGGGTAGTCGCACCTGTTGACCAGCGGATGTTATAACCCGCATTTGCAGCACCTGCATCCAGTGTTACGGAACCACCATTACATACCGCCACATCTGCGCCCAGGTCTACTACCGGTTTCTCGATATACTGCAGATCGTAGGTTACGGTGTCAGAAGAACAACCGGTATTTCCGTCGATCACAGCGAAGGTAGCCTGTGTTGCGCCATTCAGGTCGAACACGTTACTGTTCTGCGTCAGCGGCGTCGTTACTGCTGTAGCCGGGATGACGCTGATCAGGGTGAATTTAGGTTTGCTTACTTTATTCTTTAAGAGCACTGCAAATTTGGTGTTGGAAGAGCAGTTCGCTGGTAAGTTCGGATCCAGTTCCGGTCTCGGACAAGGATTTACCGTGATGGTCTGTACTCTTTCAATAGCCGCATTACCACAGGCATCTGAAATATTCCATCTTCTTACGATTGTATATCCGTTACACTTGTCTACTACGAATGGATCCTGTACCATGGTGACTTTCTTAGGGAAGTTCACATCACAGTTGTCCACCGCATAGAGCGCTGCTGCACCCGGGATAGCATCGCTGCAGCCGATAGTAATATCAGCAGGCGCCGGATCGATCAGCGGAGCAGTAGTATCTGTTACGGTGATCACCTGACGGGCGATGGTCGCATTGTTACAGGCATCTTTCGCGGTCCAGGTACGGATCAGGCGGTAGTTACCCGCACATCCGCCAGGGATGGTTTCGCGTGTCTGTGTGTATGCGATCTTCACGGTACCGCAGTTGTCTGTTGCTCTGAGGGTCGTTGGAGGACCTGGTACAGCGTTACAGCTAACAGTTGTATCGGCAGGAGGCGCTACGACGAATACCGGTTTAGTGGTATCCTGTACGGTCACTACCTGTTGCATGGTAGCGGTATTACCGCAATTATCGGTCGCGATCCAGGTACGGGTCAGTTTATAGCTGTTCAGACAGGAGCTTGACAATGATTGTTTTGTCTCGGTCAGTTTCACAGATACATTCGGCGTGCAATTGTCTGTAGCCGTTACGCTTTCCACACCAGGTACCTTATCACAATCAACAGTAACAGCAGCAGGTACGATTACGGAGAATCTTGGTCTGATGGTATCCTGTACGGTGATAGTCTGGGTCAGTACTGTTTTATTACCACAAAGGTCAGTAGCAGTCCAGGTACGGATCAGCTGGTAGCTTTCGTTGCATTTGCTACCGGAGATGGCCTTACGGGTATCTACCGGATTTGAGGTAAGCACACCAGGCGTACAGTTGTCTCTCGCGGTCATTGGTGCAGCTGCAGGCACTTTATCACAATCAACGGTGATATTAGCCGGAGCAGGCGCATCGAATACCGGCGGCGTCATATCTCTGACATTGATGATCTGCATCAGGGTATCGCTTCTATTGCCACAGGCATCGACAGCAACCCATCTGCGCACCAGGATATAATTACTAGGACAGCTTGCGCCCGCATCCTGTCTTTCTTCAATCGGCGCGATCGTCATTGTACCCGCACAATTGTCAGTGGCTGTCAGTGATACGGCAGCAGGTACTGCATCACAATTCACTGTTACGTTAGCCGGAGCAGTTGTAGTGAATACAGGTTTGGTTTTGTCTGTGATAGTGATCACCTGTTGTGCCTGGGTAGTCAGACCACAACGGTCAGTTGCTGTCCAGGTACGGGTAACAGTTGTCGCACATGCATCTATTACGGTGGTCACATCATTATAGGTGATGGCCAGTGATTCGTTGTCATATGGCGCATGACTGAATACAGGTGTTCCGAATTTAGTAGCAGGATCCACACCACCTGCGCAATCAATAGAAAGCGGATCAGGAACGGAGATCACTACCGGTGGAATATTCATCAGGGTGAGCATCACTGCGTTACTGATGTTACCGGTACATGCACCGGACATTACCACACGTCTGTACCAGGTATGGCGGGTAATAGCCGGAGGCGTAAATACTTCATTTGTACCATCTGCTGCCATTACGTTTGTGAAGCCGGTGATAGCACTAACGGTGCTCACCTGCCACTGGAAGGTATAAGTACCAGTACCACCGCTGATGGTGCCACCACTCAGGGAGGCAGGCGCATCACTTGCACAAAGTACCTGATCGGCAGTGATGGTATTACCCAGGATAGCAGGCTGGTTGGTCAGCACTACATCATCCGGTGTAGAAGCACATAATCCGTTGGTAATGCTCCAGCGTAAAGTCACCGTACTACCTGCTGTAACAGTTACGGCAGATGTTGCGCTGTGGATATCAGCGATAGTCGCGCTACCACTGATAATACTCCAGGTACCGATAGCAGCTGCCGGAGAAGCGTTATTGGCATTCATTGTGAAATTCGCATCATCACAATGTACCTGGTCGTTACCGGCAACTGCGTTGTTTGGCATTACACTGTTGGTGAGCGTAATACTGTCCACCGAGTTACAGGTACTGTTGGAGATCACCCAGGCCAGGGTAACACTTGTACCCGCAGGTACGGTTACGACAGCAGCAGGGTTGTTTCTGTCAGCCGCTGGAATACTTGCAGTTGTTCCGGCAGGCAGACTCCAGGTAGCAGTACCTGTTACCGGTGTGTTAGCGGTCATGTTGAACAGTGCATTTTCACAATGCTGCTGATCAGGACCGGCGGTCGCAGTTGTAGGTCTAGGAATGCTTGTTAAAGTGATGTCATCGGAGCTTGTACAGCTACCGTTGGTGATAGACCAACGTAAAACAGCTGTAGCGCCAGATGCCAGTGTGATATGCGCGGTATCCATACTGGCCTGACCGGCAGCGATAGTGGCGGAACCACTTACCAGTGTCCAGATACCAACAGCACCTGTTACAGATGGTTTGTTGGCAGCCATGATAAAGTCGAGGCCTTCACACTGGGACTGGTCAGCACCTGCAGCAGCCGCATTTGGCTGTGCATAGTTGCCCAGTAATACAGTATCGCTTGTTGTACAACCACCATTGGCGATCGTCCATTTCAGCGTCAATTGGGTACCCGCAGGTATATTAATATTAGCGGTAGGATTAGCTACGTCCGCAGCAGGGAAAGTATAACCCGCCGGAGAGATCACATCCCATCTGCCTGTACCACCAGCTGCGCTGTTTGCAGCGAGGGTGAAGGCAGCCACGTTACATTTGGTCTGGTCAGGACCGGCAGCCGCAGGATTAGGCGCCAGGCTGTTGGACAGTACCACATCATCAGAAGTAGCACAACCTCCGTTGGAGATCGTCCAGCGTAATACGACTGTTGTTCCGGCAGGCAGACTGAGTGTAGCTGTCGGATTGTTAGCCACACCTGCTGGCAGTATGTAACCTGCAGGCGTAGAAGAGGCTACGGTCCAGATACCGGTACCGATGGTAGCGGTATTAGCAGCCAGTGTAAAGGCGCCGTTACCACATTGTGCCTGGTCAGGACCGGCAGCTGCTACGGTTGCAGCTAAACCGTTGCTCAGTAATACGGTATCAACGGTGGTACAGGTACCACTGGAGGTTGTCCATATTGCAAAGGTGTTCGTGCCTATAGGTAAAGTGATGGTTGCATTCGGATTGCTGGCCTGTCCTGCAGTAATGGTAGCCGGGCTACCAGCAGGCAGGGTCCATGTACCCGTACCGGTAGTTACCGGTGTTGCTGCCATGATGAAGTTATTATTACCACATTGTGCCTGGTCAGGACCGGCATTTGCGGTGGTTGGTCCGGCTGTGCTGGTCAGCACAACGGTATCACTTGTTGTACAAAGGTTATTGGTGATCGTCCAGATGGCTCTTGTTGTAGAACCGGTTGGCACATTGATCACAGCTGTTGCGCTGTTGGCCTGTCCGGCAGTGATGGTAGCTGTACTACCTGCTATCAGGGACCATACGCCAGTACCTGTTACCGGCACATTAGCAGCCATGGTAAAGGCCGTGTTGCCACATTGTGCCTTATCCGGACCGGCGTTAGCCAGTGTTGGTAATGCGTAGTTGATCAGTCTCACCGTGTCATTCGCCACACAGGTACCATTTGTCACACTCCATACTGCGTCTACTGTGATACCGGCAGGTACATTAATAACAGCAGCAGGATTGTTGCTCTGGCCTGGTGTAACGGTAGCAGTTGTACCGGCAGGCAGTACCCATGTACCTGTACCAGGCGTTGCTGCGCTGGCTGCCATTGTAAAAGCAGTGGTATTACATTTTGACTGGTCAGGACCCGCATTTATAGCAGCCGGCATACCGGTGAAGGTAACTGTAGTGCTTACACAGGCAGTTGTATCACAGGCGCCCAGACTTTCAGCTCTTACATAGAAGGTAGTTACAGCTGTCAGCGGTACTGTAATGGTCGGACCAGTACCCAGACGGGTACCTGTACCACAACCACCCGCGTACCATGCCCATACGGCATTAGGTGTTACACCGTCAGATTGCAGACCAAGACCACCACCGTTTACGGTAAGTGTAGCGGAACCGCTGCCACATACGCCCGTGGTGCTGGAAGTAATGCTTGTTGCTGCTGTTGGTGCAGTTTCTACATTCACAGTGAATGGAATGGTAGAATCACAACCTGATTTAGCTGTTCTGTAGCTCAGGTTAAAGTTATATGTACCCGGTGCAAGATTAGTTGGGATGTTCACCCGCAGTGGCCATGATAATGGCTGATTGTTCACTGCCACAAATCCTGGCATTGCCGGTGTAGCTGTTGCAATAGAGTAGATGGTTGGCGTTCCTTTGGTAGATAAGGTGTCCAGCATGAAGAACCCTTTGCTGGTACAGGCCTTCGCAGGACTTGCCAGTCTGATGATCGGTTTACCGATCTTATGCAGGGTCACCATATCTGTATTCGCCACACAACCACCAAGGTTGGTGATCGTCCAGCTCAGGACGATATCGCCTTCCGGATCGAGGGCTGTTACAGTTGTATTATAAGCAGTATCGTAAGCAATTGTTGCGTTACCGGAGATCAGCGTCCATTTACCTCTTTCCTCAGCCGCTCCATACAGTTCTGTTATAGGAGCAGGTTTGCTGGCGTTCATGGTAAAGACGTTATCGGTACCACACTGGGTTGTATCCGGACCGGCATTTGAGTAGGTCGGATCGAGCAGCAGGTTCAGGGTATCCAGTACCACAGTCGTACAACCTGCGTTAGCCGCTGTTCTGAGTGTCCAGGACAGTACTACGGAAGTACCTGGTTTCTTGATCGTCACCCTTGTTCTTTCAGCCGATGGCAGCAGAATTCTCACATAGTCATCAATTACATCGTCGGTTACCGCCGGGCCGAAGATCTCTTCTACTCTCCAGGTACCAGCAGCGCCAGTTACCTTGTCTACTTCCACGGTGAAGTTACCCGATGCATTCGTGCTTGCGCAGAAAGTATTCTGGTTAGGTTTCAGCTGGGTGATTGGTGTAACAGAGGACTTAATAATAATAGGATCAGATTCCACCACACAGATATCAGACGGATCACTTACCACTACACTGAACACACTGTCAGCAACAGAACCGATCTGGTACTGGGTGATCTCGGTGAGACCATCGTACTCAGGCATCGCTACTTTGTTACCGCTGGCGTCAGGACCTCTGAACCAGTGAATATTGTAACCACTCAGTACACTGTTGATCTTCATGTCAATTGACTCGCCGATACAAACATTTGAGTTGGATACGAAAACGTCCAGTACCGGATTACGTACGGTACCGATGAAAATGCTGTTTTCATCCTGACAGGTATGACCATCCGCATAATTCACATAACCAAATACTGTGATGGCTGTGTCCTTGTCTACCAAGATGGTACGGGTGGTACCAGTATAGCCAGGTAAATCTTTCCAGCTATAGGAGTCGAATCCACCGGAAGCTTCCAGGTCGACGTTATCGCCTGCACACACCTGGCTGGCAGTCAGTGTCAGGTTTGGCATTGGCAGGATCGTCAGCCTGATCTCAGAAGAAGGAGATGCACAGGTGCTTTGATCGCTGCCTCTTTCATATATAATGGTACGGAATAAATAATCGGACGCCACTTTCCGTGTGCCCTTCAGTTCTCCGTCGCCAATAATCAGTTTATTTCCTGTAGTTGTTCCGAATGGTACAGGCAACCATGTTTTACCTTCGTCATCACTCATCTGCCACTCAAACACCGGATCAGTGAAGTAGTCCGCAGGCGCATAGCTGGAGGTCAGTGTAATAGGTGCGCCTTCACACAATACCTCTGCAAGGCTTTGTTTGTCGCCATCTATTTCTGAAATGATGTTAGGGCTACAATAAGAAAATTCGATATCGTCAACAGCGATATCGTTTCCGCAACCTCCCGGTTTATTATTGACTATATATACTATTACAGAGTCTACATCCGACGGTACGACGAAGGTACCTCCGTAGCGCTGCCAGGTTGGCCCCTTAGCGCCCAGCATCATCGATACAGAACGCGTATCAAATGCATTCAGTACCCTTGTCGGTGTTTTGGCGTCTACCACTTTGAAAGTAACACCTGCATACTGATAGTTACCACAGTCGGTCAGGTCGCTTCCCGTATTGACGTTCAGCAACCAGGCGCTGAAGTTATATATAGAACCCGGACAAAGACCAGTAACCGTCTTTGAATAGAACTGACGCGGTGTAATAGAGGAATTAACTACGAGCATACCGCCACGGAAGCCGCCGGTATGGTCAGTTACATTCGCCCAGGTATCTCTCGCCAGTCTTGGGTTATTTGAAATCACATAATTATCTTCCATCAACGCACCGTTCGGCTGGTAGGTATATAATACAACACCATCCACCGGATAGTTTCTACGGTCAACCCCCAGATTCATTGCTCCAAAATCTTCCGAAAAACCTGCCATTGTTGATGATCCATCACCACAGGTAGTGATCGTACAGTTGACAGCATGCAACATTCTTGTCTCAACCACGGTTCTCGTTACACCGTCAGACCCGGTATAGGTCATTGTGGCTTTGAAAGTGTAGTTACCTGGTACCAGGAACTGCAAAGTCAGTGTTGAGGTGTTCTTGAGTTTCGTGGGCTTATCAGCGGCCGTATTCTCAGAATAGAGTACTTCGTAGTCAGCATCGGTACCGTTGGGCGTCGTGATCTCCCACGTCGCTTTTTGGGTTACGGTAATACCGGCGCCAGTTACTCTTGCATTCATACTTGAGAACTTCTGCTGATTCGCTGTCGCATTGGTTGTAGACATACATACCGTGTCCGGTACGTTGACATACACTGTCTGAGCATGCACCATTTCAAATGCACCAACCAGGAACAGGCATAGGAGTATTAGAAGCTTTTTCATCAATAGGGATTTCGTAAATAGTCGACCAACAGTTCAAATTCAAAGCGCTACTATTAGTTGACGGACAAGGTTTTAATGTTTGAAAAAGCCCCATTCTCCATTCCCATCGATATGTAACAGGAGACGTAGAGAGTGTTCATAGGCATATGTGGTATAGCTAAAAAATATTACTATTTTAAAATTAAAAGTATAAATAATATGAAAATATTAAAAATGCGTACTGTAATATAATATAGGCTTCACATGTAGTGAGGGAGCGGACTCTGGTAATGAAATCTGATAGTCAGTCGTTTAAAAACCAAACGTCTCATTTTAAAAGTTATCCACATATGAGTTATCCACATTACCTGTAGAGGGCGAATTAACAAGCCATATTGGGCACTTTATTTCCAACTTGCTTATAATCAATCATCACGATAAAAACAGCCTTATTTTGCCATTTCCTGCCTTCCCGTGAACCAGTACCCCCCTATCTGTGTTTTTTTCCATAGCGCTGGAATACTACTGACATAGGGTTGTCACGCTGCCTGATTTTCTTTGTATTGTCAAACAAACATTCACTACTAAATTATCTGAACATGACACAGGAACTGATCAGCACACCATCTGTTATTAGCCCTGCGGAACTGCTTACCCACTGGCAGGGACACCGTACATTAACCCGTAAAGTCATTGAAGCATTCCCGGAGAAAGACCTGTTTTCCTTTTCTGTTGGCGGTATGCGTCCCTTCGCAGAACTGGCACTGGAGATGATCAGTATGGGCGATCCTGGTATTGATGGGATACTTACCGGTAAATGGTCAACCGATTTTTCTACGTATGAAAACGGGCGTGGTCCGAAGACAAAAGCCGATCTGCTGGCGCTCTGGGATCAACTAACGGAAAAGCTTAATCGTTTATGGCCACAGATACCTGTCGAACGTTTTCATGAGATAGATCTGGCCTTTGGTCAGTGGGAAGGTCCTATTCATTTTATCCTGTTTTACTGGATCGACAATGAGATCCATCACAGGGCACAGGGATATGTATATCTGCGGGCGCTGGGTATCGAGCCGCCTGCTTTCTGGGACAGACAATAAACTTGTCCTGTTCTGACCGTGTTTATGTCTTATTCAACCCTCCTTACAAAGCGGAGATCATGGTAATTTTAATGTATTGTATAACTCTCAAATAAACTGATATGGCTTCATTGAATCCTTACCTGCTTTTCAATGGCACCTGCGAGGAAGCATTTAATCTTTATAAGTCTGTGTTTGGTGGAGAATTCCAGATGATCTCTAAATTTGGCGATATGCCTGGCGAAGGAGTAGATCCACAATATGCCAATCAGATCATGCATGTTGCATTACCTGTGGGGGGTAAAGACATCCTGATGGGCAGTGATTGCGGTCCGGAGAACGGCAATATTCAGATCGGCAGTAACTTTTCTGTTGCGATCTCCACTAGTTCGGAAGAAGAAACCAGGAAGATCTTCGACGGACTGGCAGCCGGAGGTAAAGTTACCATGCCACTGGACAAAACTTTCTGGGCTCCTTTATTTGGTATGGTCACCGACAAATTTGACATCAACTGGATGGTGAGTTTTGACGTACAACCCCAGTAGACCTTTCCTGATCACAGGTAAAAGCCTTAAAGTTCAATGAAGAACTTTAAGGCTTTTTTTATTGGGTTTCTCACAGGCAGGGTTAATTATTTCAGTACACCGGCAGGCACTTTACCGTCGGCCGTGTTGAATTGTAATCCAAGCAGTTTTGCGATCAGCGGTGCTACATCCGTCAGGTCCATTTCCTTCAGGTTATTTCCTTTGGCAATACCAGGACCATATGCTACAAAGCCGGTCTGTATTTCATGGAAATCAGGATAGTAGCCATGTGTTCCACCTTTTGCTTCTTTCAGTACGGCACCTTTTACAGCGCCACCGATGGTCACACCCTTAACAGCTGCCAGTGCAAGTACGGCATTCGGATCTGCACCGATCGCATCCAGCTGTTTGCGGTCGATCACCCTGAATAACTGTTGCTGATCGGCTGGCAGATGCGCAAGTATTCCTTTTACTTTTTCCAGTGATTGTTTGTCGTTCTTATCTTTCAGATGCAGGAATGCAGAACCGCCGGAAGCATGGAAACGGGCTTTCCAGTCTGCCTTATCGATATCTTTGATCAGTCCTGCTTCTGCCAGCAATACGTTTGGAGAAAATGACTGTTTGATATCTACAAATCCATGATCGCCTGTGACGATAACAGCTGTACTATCATCAATACCTGCTCTGATCAGCGCTTCCAGAATGGTACCGATCGCTCTGTCTGCACCGGCTACCGCTTTTCTTACCAGCAGGCCATCCCGGCCCTGCTTATGCTCATAGTGGTCAGCACAGGCGAGGTGTAAGGTGGTAAATGCAGGCTTGTATTTAGTGATGATATAAGCACCCATTCTGGCTACGTTTTCATCCATCACCAGTTCTTCGCGTACCATGGTGAAGTCCTCAGGACCGAGCTTTCCGGTAGCATTATCCTGTATTTCCTGCCACAGTGACGCAGGTGTTGTCGCAGCAGCAGTCGCTACTCTCCTGTCCGGATTTTTACCCAAAGGCCATACATCAGGGATGTTATAATCTACCGGTGCTCCTACAGATACCGGCCAGATCACGTTGGCGTTGGTCTTACCAGCAGCATGCACCGCGTCATAGAGTGTTGGCACCTTGATCGCGTTATAATACCAGTACCATTTACCGCTGGCTTTTCCTTCTTCAAAAGGCGCATTGTAATAGACACCGTGTTTAGCTGGTTTTACCCCTGTAATAATAGTGGTATGGTCCGGATAGGTAACGCTTGGGAATACACAGTTCACACCATCTGCGGCTACCCCGCTGTCCTTCATCATACGGAGGTTGTTCATCCCCCAGGAAGCATCCTGGTAGAAGTCAGGACGGAAGCCGTCAATAGTGATCAGTACTACGTGGTTTACCTTTTGTGCGGCGGCTGACAATGTTAACAGCAGTCCGCCTGCGATTGCATAGAAACGCTTCATTTCGCTGTCGTTGTTTTATAAGAGAACCGCAAAATGAAGTGTGTACCGTCAGCGTGGAAGGTTAAGAAATTGTTATGTGTTGATGCGCTGGCAGATCAGTGGCGGCACATTATAATTGATCTTTTTATAACTCAATTACCAGCACCTTGTTGTAGCTGTCATTATCTTCCAGCAGGATCAGATGACCATCCTGCATGGCCGTATCACGCTGAAAGCTCTTTGTATGCGAATAACTATCGATGAGCGTACCGGTGTTTTTGTCCAGTTTAAACAATTTTCCCAATTGCGGTATAGTCAGATAGAGAAAGGCGTTTAATACAGCTATTTTAACCTCATAGAATCCTGCCGGTACCGGTTCATCAAAAACAGTGGTTGACAGATCCTTTTCCAGTACTAACGTACCATTTCTGCCATCCAGCACAGTAAGCCAGGGAACATTGACCTTTGTATTCCTGTCAAATGCGGTTCTTGTTATATAAATGAGATCATCTTCGTCCGGCACTACGCTGTAAGGCCTGGGCATTTCAACCTGGTATTCCCATTTCTTTTCACCGGTAACAGCATCCAGGGCAAACAATACACATCCCGGATAACAAAACACAAAGAGATTGGAAACAGGCAGATAGTTAACGATGGTGGCCCGGCGTTCATTACTGACAATACCCCCTGTCAGCACATCGTCAATTTTAACGGACCACAGGCGTTGGCCATCTCTGGAATAGCGATAAATAAAGAGATCTTCTTTGCGCGTATGCTCAGTTAACAGGATCTTATCGTTATCGCCGTATGTACACCAGATCAGGTTATCAAAATCTAACTGCAGGCAATCTTTATTGGCAATCGCATCATATATCACAAAGGAGTTTCCTGTATGATTCAGTCGTATCCCATTGTATTCGTTTCCACCTAAGGCAGTCCCATATAAAACAATATCAGCAGCGTGAGGTTCTGACCATATGCCTGTAGCTGTATCAAACAGTGTGATTTGATTTACGGAAGGTTTACGGTGCAGCAATGACTCCGAACGCTGGAAAATCATTATTCCATCATCCGTTGTGCCGGAATGGTAAAGCTCCCTGTTTTCCGGAAATAATCTGTTGATGGAAAGATTGCTGATAGCTGCAGACCAACGGACGCCATCATCCTCCATAATAGTAGTATAAAGTCTTCCCCGAAAATCACGGAGGATGTGAACGTGTTCGGGAAGGGTTTTCAGTAATTTCATAGTATAGTTATCTGCTGCAAATATAGGCACATATGTTATTCTCTCCTATCAGGTAAGCGGCTGACTTTCACAGTTCGTTAACAAGGTATTAACGAATTACTCGGAAATTAATATTAAACTAGCGGAAGCAAGACAACCACGTACTAAGTGTCAACAAGATAATCCCTTTACTAATACCCGAGATTGCACAAAATGATAGATGGATTTTTTAGGGAGGAATGGACAAATTACCTCAGATCTTATGGTTTTCCGGACAACCCGAAAGAGAACTTTTACGAGATAGCCAATAAAACGGTCTCCCTGCTCCATAAGGATGAGATTACGCTTTTAAACAAGGCTTTATTACATCAGAAGGTATATACCGGCATAGCGCCCGTAAGGGTCATCCCCTACGAATATGACTGCTTATTTGAAGGTACACTCAACCTCCTGCTGACGGATCGTTATGACGAACAGCAACTGGCCACCGTGTACAAACAGGTAATCGGTTATCACCGGGAACGGCAGCAGCTTGCCGGTACAGGCGCGGCTGCTGTATCACCTGTTCCTGCCTATAACGGTATTGACGTGATCGATATCAGCCAGGAAGGCAGCACGATCGATTATAGTGAAGCACCTGCGCCAGCTGTTACTGCTGATACCACTCCGGCTACGGATAATACGCCCAGCTATTATGATGAGAACGCCAAACTGGGGCATCGGTTCAAAGAGAAACTATATCTCAATGTGCGGGAGGCTGACTGGCTGAATAAGTTCTGGAACCCGGATAATATCTTCCTGTCGGTAGAAGGCTGTTGTATTGCCGTTATTCGCTTATACCTGGCCTGTATCAAGGCCGTTGATAAAGAATATAAACAAAAAGATAGCTCCTTTGAAACCTGTATCAGCGAACTGACTGATAACGCTATGCAGGTACTCTATCCGGGTAAATCAAAGAACGATGCGGTATATTACCGGGAAAGACTGGAGAGCGATATTTACCTCACTATTTTTAAACGGGCGGAAAACGCTGTACGGGAGAAATACCGTCAGAAAAGAAAGCTGAATGAGGATTTCCCTTATGATAAATACAGTGCTGCTTTTGAAGATCAGATAGGCAGGTTCGTCTCTGAGGCAGTTGTCAGCAGAGAAAAGGCCATCCCTCCTGCTGACAGAGTCACTGAAATTCAGCTGAATGCCCAGAACAATACCCGGTGGCGTGTATTCTTCGACGAGATCGAACAGAAAGTCAGCAAGGATAATTATGCTGCATGTATCGGCGAAGTAGTACAGCTGGCAGCATTGAATATCAATAATCCACAAAAGGAAAATATCTTCTTTGAAGCCTCCAAACTCTTTGCTTCCTATGACCGCCAGGATGCTGTCAGGTTCTATCTGAAGTACCTGCATGCCGATCTGCGGTCAGAAAAAGCAGACCAGAAACAACTGCCTAAAAACATCCATAAAAGCCTGTTTAAAACGGAACAGGAAAAGCAGTCTTTTGAACTGGTGGCAGGAAATCTGGTGCAGACGCTTAATCTGAAAGCGGCACTGGAAGAAGTACCTGGCATCTTCGCTAAAAAGAGAAGGACCGTACAACTGGACGCCGCTGCCATTGAAGCGGTCATCTCGGCGCATAATGAAACCGTAGAAAGCCTGAATAAGCTCCTACAGGACGATGAGCAGGAGGAAGCGCCGGTCTTACCTCCGGTAGCCTCCATTACACTGCTGCCGCCGGTGGTAGAAATAAAAACGGAAAACGCCATCGCCTTTGCGGATGGGATTGTGCTCAACAACCATCAGGAGGAACTGCTGTCTGTATTCAAAGAAAATGCCTTTTCCCTCCCCGCAGAAAAGGTCGGTCATTTTGCCAAAGAAAGAAAACTCTTCCGCGATCAGCTGATCGAAAGTATCAATAGCAGCTGTTATGAAGTGCTGGACGATCTGCTGATCGAGGAGTACGACGATACGTATACCATCACCGAAAGTTATTTTCAAACCATTACCGTATGATAGAAAACATTAAACCCCGGGAAGCCACCTCCATTATAAACTCGCTGTTAGGCGGCGTTGTGCCTAAAACCGGTGTACAACATATCACCGTAGGCCGTTCAGCAGAAATACAGGCATTTATCAACGCTTTGGAAGACGTGAAGAACGGACATAGCATGGTTAAGTTCTGGATTGGCGATTTTGGCTCCGGTAAGTCATTTATGATGCACCTGCTGAATACCGTAGCCATGAAGCAGAAGTTTGTAGTGGCCAACGCTGATTTTACGCCGCAGAACCGCATATATGCCAATGATGGTAAGTCCCTGGCGCTATATACCGCCATCATCGATAACCTGGCGATACAAACCAAACCGGAAGGTGGCGCATTGTCTACCCTGATGGAAAAATGGATCGAACAGATCATTACCAAAGCAGCGCAGGAAAATAATATCTCTATCGAAGAGATCAGAAATGAGCAGTATGAAAAACTGATCCAGGACTATATTATGCGCACGGTGAACGAATTAACCGATGTAGGGGGCTTTGATTTCGGTCTGGTGATCATGAAATATTACCAGGGCTATATCAAGGATGACGAATTACTCCGCAAGAATGCCCTCCGCTGGCTGAAAGGAGAATATCATACAAAAACGGAAGCCAGACAGGACCTGGGTGTAAGAGATATCATCGGTGATGATAATTTCTATGATATGCTGAAGAACTTCTGTAAACTATTTGTCAGCATCGGCTATAGTGGTTTTATGATCAACCTGGATGAAGCGATCAATCTCTATAAGATCCCTACTGCCGCCATGCGGGAGAAAAACTATGAGAAGATCCTGAGTATCTATAATGACTGTTTCCAGGGGAAGGTCAGCAACCTGTTCTTCAACTTCGCAGGCACCCGTGAGTTCCTGGAAAATGAAAGAAGAGGCTTGTTTAGTTACCAGGCGTTGAAATCACGACTGGAGACAAACAAGTTTGAATCACAGGAAATCAGGGACTTCGCACAACCTGTGATCCGGCTGATGCCATTGAATGCAACAGAGATCTTTGTATTGCTGCAAAAGCTGAAACAGGTGTTTGACATCAATTACAAAACCAATGTAGACATTACCAGCGAAGACATACAGCTGTTCATGGAGGAATTGTTCAACAGACCAGGCGCCAGTGAGTTCCTGACGCCAAGGGAAGTGATCAGGGATTTCCTGAATATTATGAGCATCCTCCGGCAAAACCCTGGTTTTGACAAAGCAAAACTCTTTGCTGATATCGAGGTAAAAGACGAAAGACCCGTAGAGGAAGACGTTGAAAATATCAAGGAAATATGAGTGAATTTGCCCTGCTCTCAGAACCGATACGCCGGTATATCAATGACAAAAGATGGGAGTCTTTCCGGCCGATCCAGTCCGCCGCTATCAAGCGGATCATGGGTACGGAAGACAATTATATACTCGTCTCCAGAACCGCTTCCGGCAAAACCGAAGCGGCCTTTCTACCGATCCTTTCCAAAGTTGACTTTAAAGAGCCGGGCGTACAGGTATTGTACGTCTCCCCGCTGATCGCACTGATCAACGATCAGTTTTTGCGTGTAGAAGACCTCTGCCGCTATATCGACGTCACTATCACCAGGTGGCACGGAGAGGCCAATCAGGCAGCCAAAAAGAAACTGTTAAAGCAACCGGAAGGCGTATTACTGATCACGCCTGAGTCAATTGAGGCTCTTTTTACCAATCATCCGGAACATGCCAAAGCGCTGTTCTCCCGGTTGAAGTTCATCGTCATAGATGAGATTCATACCTTCCTGGGCAGCGACAGAGGCATGCACCTGCGTTCCCTGCTTTCCAGGATCAATGATCTGGCAGCTGAAAAGAAGCCCCGTATTGTTGGTCTTTCTGCGACGGTAGGCGACTATGAGGAACCGAAGCGTTTTACCGGTGATCCTGCCAATACAAAGGTCCTTATCGATCCTACAGCGAAAGGTATCAATGCCCGTTTCAAATACATCGAACAGGACGCTGAATATACGTCTGCGTTTATTGAAGAGTTGTATAATCAGGTAAAGGACAGTAAAGTACTCATCTTCCCAAATACCCGCGGGAATGCAGAGGAAATAGCCGTGAAACTCAAACGCATGTCCGAACGGAAGAAAGGACACCCTTATTTCTTTTCACACCACTCAGCCGTCGACAAAGAGCTAAGGGAATATGTGGAAGAATTTGCAAAAACCAACAAACGCAACAACTTTTGTATTGCCTGTACCTCCACGCTGGAGCTGGGTATCGATATTGGTACCGTGGAAACCGTGATACAAATAGACGCCACACATTCCATCGCATCTCTCATCCAGCGGGTAGGCCGTAGTGGCAGAAGAGAGGGCTTTGAAAGTCAGCTGTTATTATATGCCACAGAACACTGGTCCACCCTGCAATCTTTTGCCTGCTGGGAGTTGTTCAAAGAACAGTTTGTCGAGCCGGTCTATAGTCCGGAAAAGCCATATGACCTGTTGTTTCATCAGACATTATCCATCCTGAAAGAAACAAACGGTTTGTCCAGACAGATACTGTTGCAAAAGCTGCAGAACAATCCTGTATTCAGCCGGTTTACTACCTCTGAGGTGGATTTCCTGCTGGACTACATGATTAAGTCGGAATACATAGAGGACCTTCGCAGGGAATTGATTGTGGGAGTTGAAGGAGAAAAACTTACGACTTCCCGGGACTTTTATTCCATGTTTATGTCTGCTGTGATGCTGAAAGTGATTCATGCAGGCGTCACTATCGGAGAACTGGAATTAACGCCATGGCTGGCCGTAAATGACAATGTACTGTTAGCCGCTAAGATCTGGAAAATTGCAGATATTGACATGAAGGCGAAGAAGGTATTTGTCATACCTACGAATGACGGCAAGAAACCGGCATTTACCAGCGGCAGCGGAGATGTACATCCCCGTATCAGGCAGAAAATGATGGAATTACTGAATACCGAATTAAACAAGGATGAGGCGGACGATAGCGCGATTGACAGTGTTAATGAGATCAGGCTGTTATTCAAAGACTTCAGACTGGACCATCTATCTACCGTACGACCGGCTATAATAAGGCATAAGGAGATTGATATCTACACCTTCACGGGGACAAGGATCAATAAAACCTTGTTCTTTCTTACCAGGACGCTGCATCTTGAAGCTAACCTGGATGACAAACAGAGTAAGATCATATTGACAGCTACCGCTGTTAATATGTCTGAACTGGTGGAGAATATGCGTCATCAGTTAATCCATATAAAACAGCATGTAAGATCGTTGCTTGAAGACATGCCTGACGCCTTTCCTTTAAGCAAATGGGGCGTTTATCTGCCTGTTGAATTAAAGGTGGAATATGTATTGCATACCAGCTTTGATATACCCGGTACTACTGCTTTCCTGGAGGGACTGCAACTGGTTACACCTATTCCGGCGGACGCGGTTATCAAAGAATAAATAACCGAAAGGGGCTGTCCATTATAATGAACAGCCCCTTTTTATAACTTGAAAAAGATCCCTTTCTTATACAACCAGTAGCACAACCCCCACTCCAGTCCCCAGGTGACAAATGCCGCCGCAATATGCCAGGGAATAAAGATCGCTACAACTCCATTGACCCATTGCGCACCTACCGTTTCAAAAAAGACATAGATAAAAATGGCATTCATGCCAACCACTACGGGGATCCAGGTATAACGCTGGTGATCTTTTATGTCAATCCACCAGTATAAAAACGCCAGTATCAGCAATACCCAGCCTGCAGATGCCATTACAAAGCCTGCGGTACTGATCCTTTTGATAATGGGCGAAATACCAGTTAAGTCCACTCCAAAGCCTAAAACGAGCAATATGGCGCCCGCTATCGCCAATATGGTGATCTTACGGCTGCTATCCATGGCTGAGGACAATAATTTACCTGCCGTTACGCCCCATATGGTATGTGCTGCTGTCGGAATGATATTGATCGCTACCCAGCCATCCTGATTGATCTTGCCCATCAGCAGGGTATCCATATAAGCCCCGAAATTGTGATATTCCACAAAGGGCTGGTCAAAGCCAGGTACCAGGATCGTCCGGTATAATATGTCATTGAGTAATATCAGCAGGAAACCTGTAGCGATCTGAAAAGTATAAGACCGTCCGATGACCAGATACGCGATGATACCCGTCACGGATAACTGTGTCAGCACATTCCAGAGCTCCCATACCAGCTTACCTGCATAGACACAATGTAAGCCCGTTCCCAGCAGAAAGAGTTTCAGACTACGGATGAGGATGTGTTTGAAGTTCTGCGACCAGGAAATGCCTTTGCTCAGTTTACGCTGATACGAAATATACATCGCAGTACCCGCCATCAGCATAAACGCCGGCTGTACCAGATCCCAGAAGCGCAGGCCATGCCAGGGATGATGAAAGAACTGTGTGATAAAAGCGTTGTCATTCCATTCGTGGAGCGATTCATACACCCGGCAGCTCTCTCCCGCCAGTAATATCATGATCAGTCCACGCATGACATCCAGCGATAATAAACGACCGGAATTACCCATGAAAAATTAGGAATTATGAATTAAGAATTAAGAATTGCAGGACCATGTCCATCCCTGGTATCTATAGATATCCGCAAAAAATCCCATGCCAGAGATTCTTTGCGGACATACCCATGCTACACTATTCTGCATTCTATAGGTACACTCACATATTACTCAAAATTGATCAATACAGAAGTGCCACCGTCTGGTATATTACCCAGGGTAGCTGACCAGTCCCCTTTTGTGGCCTGAATACCGATGCGCAGGGCCGTCGTAGCTGCCAGCCCTTTCAGTTTTGCGCGGGACAGGCGTAATTCAAACTTCAGCACATTTCCTTCCTGCTGTGTGGTGCCGACAGTCACGAACTCTGTCACACCGGAGGCATCAAACGTAAAAGCGTTCTGATCTCCCTTATGATAGAAAGCATCAAACCAGTCATCCAATACAGCACCCTCCAGCAACACATCATAACCTCCGCCGGAGAATGTGCCTAACAGCAGACCTGTACCCGGGTTGTTATCCGTATCCATATAGAAGTCATAGATATCTTTATTGTCCGCTTTGGAATTCACTTCAAGATAGACGTATACATAAGACGCATCATAATCGAATTTAGCCTTCCTGAAATAGGTTTCTCCTGCACCGGAGGTAAACTGGTAGTCCGTCACCTCATCCCAGTCAGACAGGGTATTGTCATTCATTTTCACAGAGGAAGACTTTGCAATATAGACAACGGTTGATCCTTCCGTTACCTTGCCTTCTTTTGTCGTGGCATACAGGGTTGGTACGTATTTTCCCTTACCGGGATAGGTATGCACCGGACTTTCCTCTTCGGAGCTTGTACCATCGCCAAAATCCCATTTGTAGGATACAGCACCGGATGTTTTATTGTTGAATGTGACGTCATTCCCGTTAATACTGATTTCGTAGAACAGGTCAGCATCTGGTGTTACTTTGTCATCGTCACCGCATCCACTGAGTAATGCGACTGTTATAATGCTTAAAAAGAGATATCTGAGTTGCATAATGATCAGGCATTTAAAGATGAATTAAGGATTCTGTGAACACAGTTTATTGGTCTGTATCTCATCGATGGGAATGTAGTAGATCACCCGTTTGTTATTTGGGTTAATGACCATATTCTCATAGCCCGCAGGACGCTTACTGAGGTCTATATCCGACTCTTTCAGTCCTGGCAGGTGGTATCCCCAATAGGTCCTGTTCATAGCCTGTTTATTACGATAAACGTCATAAACCCGGTGTCCTTCGAAAGCCAGTTCAATCCTTCTTTCTTTTAGTACGGTTTCGAGAACGGTCTTACCGGCAGGCACTTTTCCGCCATATAAGGCATTCTGTAAACCCCTGTTTTTCCGGATCAGGTCCACGTCATCTAAAGCACCGGTCGCATTCCCGGCCTTCGCTCTGGCTTCTGCCCTGTTCAGGTACATCTCTGCTAAACGGAACATGATGGGGGAACTCAGCGTCGGACTACCTGCCTGTCCGGAGAACTTCATAATGTAGTAAGTCTCAATGCCATTCTTTTTCTGCAGATTACCACTACCATCCTTTAAAGGAAGAATATAAGCCCAGCGGGCGTCTTCCGGATAAGCAGCCATGGTATCGCGCAGCGATTGCGAAGCAAATTCCTCTCCCCAGCCCGAGTTACCGTCAGAATAGATCATAGAGGCAATAGAACCTGCTTTTCCATAATCATCCACCGTTGTAAAGGCTACGCAGAAGATCGTCTCTTTACTACCCGTCGCATTAGCAAACATGGTCTTAAAACCTGTCGTATCTGTCAGCCCAAACCTACCTGAATTAATGACTTTATCGCTATAATAGATCGTGCTGTCATTCACGCCTTTATATAAATACGCCCTTGACAGCAAAGCCCAGGCAGCTTCCTGTGAAGCGTACTGTACACCACGTTGTTGCTGCATGAGGGAAGCCCCTTTTTCCGCATCTCCAATCACAGATGCGTAGACTTCAGCTACGGTAGACCGGGCTTGGGTAGAAGGATCACTGGTAGAAGTACGTAGTATCACACCGTCAGCAGCCGGATTTTCTGTATAAGGACGGGCATATAGTTTTACCAGGTTAAAATGGCAGAAAGCCCGCATAAAGTAACATTCTCCCAGCAGCTGTTTAATTGTGGCGTCCGGATTCTGGACAGCTTCTGCCGCCTCGATCACTGTATTGACATCATTGATGATCTTATAGGAGATGTACCAGAAATAACGGCTGTTCGTCTGCGTAGGCGTATGATTCAACGAAAAGCTGTAATACAGCGGATCCGTTGTGGTTTGCGCGCAGACAATATCATCGCTGGCGAAATCGCTCATCTGAAAATACTGGCGCAGGTACATATTATTCAGATCGGTAGTGCCATTAAACTCCACATGATCTTTAAATAAAGCATAGGCGCCGTTTAATGCCTGTTTCAATCCCTGCGCAGTTTGTGTCAGCGTACCGGTAGTCAGTGAATCGCTTGGATTCACGTCTTTCAGACAACTGCCAAACAGCAGCGGAAAAGCAAATATGAGTAAAAGAGATCTGGTTGTCATGAGCTGTAAGTTTACTAGAACCTGATGTTGATATTGAACAGAAACTGGCGGTTATTCGGATACTTAAAATCCGATACACCAGGCATTACATAACTGCCGGAGGTGATCGTTGTGGCAGGGTCCTGTCCGAGGAACTTAGTGAATGTGTATACGTTATCTGCAGTCAGCGACAGTGTTACTCCATCCATATGCCAGCGGCTCATCCAGGCTTTTGGCAACCTATAGGACAACGCGATATTTCTGATGGCCAGGAAGTCGCCGTCTTTCAGGTAACGGGTAGAGGTTTCTGTGGAATTGGCCGCATTCTGCGGACTTGGCTCTGTGGCATCATCACCCGGATGCGTCCAGATCTTGTAACCCGAAGGCAGGTTGATCTGGTTGTAATAGGGCTCATTGCCGTCATTCATCACAAAACGCAGACTATTGCTGAATACCTTGTTGCCTGTCAGGTAATAGGCATTGACGCTCAGAGAGAGGTTTTTGTAGGTCCATTGTGTGGTAAAACCTCCCTGCAGCTTCGGCAGAGCAGAACCTACTTCCTGATAGGTGGCACTGGCGTAGTCTGATGTGGCAGACCTGGAGATCTCCTTACCGTTGGCATCCCTGTTGATCACTTCCCATTGTGGCGCGCCTGTTTCCTTATCTACGCCTAACCATTTCGGCATGTAGAATTCATACAGATTACCATCATTGCGATAGATCTGGGAGATGCTCCAGGTAGGTTGTGTACGGGTAATATCGCTGGGTAATTCCTTCAGTTTGTTGGTGTTATAGTTGATATTGAAATCAGTGGTCCACTCAAAATCTGCTGTCTTGATATTGACAGTATTGATGCCCAGTTCTATCCCATTATTGATCACCTTACCTACATTCTCCCAGCGTTGTTCAAAGCCTACGGAGAGGGGTTGCGGTACCTGTAAGAGCAGATTGTCTGTCACATTATTATAAGCGTCGATTGTCAGGTTGATCCGGTTAAATAAACCAATATCCAGTCCGGCGTTCAACTGTTTTTTACTCTCCCAGGTCAGGTTCGGACTTGGCAACTGAGAAGGCGTTGCTGCTGTTCCGCCGTTATACTGACTGCTTAATGCATACAATCCGAGGTAACGGGAAGAACCTATATCCTGTGTACCGGTTACCCCGTAACTGGCACGTACCTTCAGATTGCTGAACAGTTTACTGTGCAGCAGGAAATCCTCATGACTGATCTGCCAGGCAGCAGATACTGCGGGAAAAGAACCATAGCGGTTACTGGCCGGGAAAGCGGTTGATCCATCTACACGGTAAGAACCGGTCAGGAAGTATTTGTCCTTATAACCATAACTTACCTGTGAGATAAAGGACTGGATGATCGCCTGGTCATAGGAGCCGGTTACCAGCTGGTTGTTGGACACTACATTCAGCACGGACAATCCCTCCGGCAATCCCTTACCGGAAGCGCCCAGGATCTCCGTTTTGCTGTTTTCAATAGCAATACCTGCCAGACCACTGATGGTATGATCTCCTTTGTGGAAATTGAATTTCAGCAGGTCGTTGGAGATCACCCCATAGGATAAGGTACTGAGTTCATTCAGGTAACCGGTGCTGTTATACAAACCGGCGACTACCGGAGAGTAGTAGTCTGATCCTTTATTATAGCTGACAGCTGCCCGGTTACTACTGGAGAAAGACAACCAGTCGGTGATATTGATATTGAGTCCGAGATCGTAGTTGACGTCGAAGTTCTTATAAGGGTGATTGGAGTTTTTGATGGTATGGATCGGATTTACCTTATCCCTGGACCACCATTTGAAGCCCACGTTGCCATCTACATATACCGGATTACGGTTGGCGTCGTAGGGATTGTCCCAGGGCATGTTCAGATAAGCGTAGTAAACATCCTCATAGTTGTAGCTATTACCGGTAGAACCGCTGATATTGATATTATTGGTAACACTCACATGTTTAGAGAAATGGTAGGTAGAATTACCACGCAGGTTGATACGCTGGAAGCCGGTATTCATGAAAGTACCTCTTTCATTGTAGTACGACAGCCCCGTGTAGTATTCGCTCTTTTCGGAAGTACCACTGGCAGCAATATAGACGTTTTCTACGGGAGCAGTCCCAAACATGGTGGTCAGCCAGTTATAGTTCTGCTGTTGCAGTGTCTTTGGTCTTTCCGCATAGAATTTCAGGATGTCTACTTTATAGGAGTTATTATCGGTACCGGGGATATAGTCACGGTAAAACTCTTTATGGCGATCGTACAGTTCACTGCCATTCATCATTTCCATCTTGCCGAAATCCGGTTTGCGGAAGCCGGTAGTGACCTTTGCCTCAAAACGCGTCTTCCCCAGTTTTGCCTTTTTAGTAGTGATGATGATAACACCCGCATTTGCCTGAGAACCATACATTGCGGTGGCGCCGGCATCTTTTAGTACCGTAATGCTTTCTACGTCATTCGGATCATAATTACCACCGATAATACCATCTACCACAAAGAGTGGCGTCTGGGAGGCATTTACGGAAGATACACCACGCAGTCGCAGTTCGGCAGCTGTACCCGGCACACCGGAACTGTTCACCACCTGGAGACCAGCCACCTTACCCTGTAACATGCTACCCACGTCGTTGGTGGTGACGTCTTTCAGTTTTTCAGCTGACACCACGCTTACGGCGCTGGTCAGTTCACTTTTCTTTTTATCGCTATAGCCGACTACAATGACCTCATTGAAGTTGCGGGTATCTTCTTCGAGCTGTAAGGTCACCTGTTCAGTTGCAGCAACTTCCCTGGTAGTAAACCCTATGTTACTGATGATCAGGATGTCCTGTTTGCGTACACCAGTCAGGGTAAATTGCCCTTCTCCGTTGGTCTGTGTACCTTTCCGGGTGCCTTTGACCAATATGGTCGCACCAGGTAATGGACCACCTGCGGCAGCGCTGACAGTTCCCCTAACGGTAATGGTCGTATCTGCCTGCGGGGAGGCGCCGGGCAACAACGGGATGATTTTCTTGATAACAAAGTTTTTTCCTTCGAGTGTGTAGAGGACCTGTTGGTTGCGAAGGCAGAGGTCCAGCACTTCGCGTACGGAGGCATCTTTCACATGGAAAGTGACAGGGGCCGTATTGGCCAGTACATTTTCAGAGTATACGATGGATACGCCTGTCTGTGTGATAATTTCGGTAAACACATCACGGAGCGGCATATTCCTGGCCGTCAGCGTCACTTTCTGGGAATATCCTGCGGCGCTCACCTGTAGGATGATCACCAGTAGCAGGAATGTGGTCAGTTTCATAACCAGGCAAATTTTGGTTGATAGCCCGCGCAGTGTGCGGGCCTGTACATAACAGTCGAATTGCATACTTTTGCAGTGTTTGGTAGTACTTAAATGGTCTTTACAGCGATTATTGAGGATGCCAGATAACTGACCGGGGATGTTGCGAGCATCTCCGGTTTTATCAACGCATCTTCCTGGTTGATACTAATTATGGTAATACAATTACTTTTCTACCTTCAATCCTGAAATGATTAAAGCCATTCCCTTCCAGCAGGGCCAGTACGTCTGCCAGCTGCAGGTCCCTTCCTATACCGCCTCCGTATAATTCCGCTCCGGGGCTGGCTGTATAAACGATGTCTACATCGTACCAGCGGGCTACTTCTCTTAAGATGGCGGGTAAAGCCATGTCATTGAAAACAAACATGCCGTTCTTCCACGCGGTTACTTTTCTGATGTCAGCTGTTTTGACTGTCAGCTGATGATCCTGGTTGTCTACTACTGCCTGTTGTCCAGGTCGTAACAATTGTTTTGTGTTGCCTTCCTTCACCAGTACGCTACCGGTGAGCAATGTGGTATTAACTGAATTTTCATCCCCATAGGCCATAATATCGAAGTCTGTGCCCAGTACAAGCACCTCCATGTCACGTACCTTTACTTTAAATGGTTGCTGCGCATTGGCTGCGATCTCAAAGTATCCCTGTCCGTCCAGTTCCACTACACGTTCCTTTCCTGAGAAAGTGGTAGGATAGCGTAACATGGAAGCAGAGTTCAGCCATACTTTGGTACCGTCAGGCAATACGAGCCTGAATTGTCCTCCTCTTGGCGTGGTCAGTTTGTTATAGTGAATATTGCCATCCGTTGGCTGACTGGCATATAAAAGCTGTCCGTTTTGTTGTCTGATCGCCACATTCCCCTGCTGAATCAGCTGTTTCCCTGTACTGTCCAGCGATACTGTAGTACCATCCGCCAGTGTCAGCATGGCTTTATTGCTCGCCGGCAGAATATGCTGCTGAGCAGGCGTTGCTACCACCAGTGGCTGTTTGGCTGTCCGTTTGTGGGGTAGTAACCAGTAGGCAGTACCAGCCAGCAGCAACAGTGATGCTGCAATAGCGATCCTTTTAAAGGGAATGGTCTTCCGTACCGGAACAGCGGGTTTGATCTGCTGGTAGACCGCCTCATAATCAATCTCGGGGGCAGGATGTGCTGTATGCCATACATCCTCCAGCAACTGTTCGAGTCCTTCGGGATCATTACCCTGACCAATAGTAGCAAACAGTTCATCCAGCTCTTCCCGGCTGCATGATTTATCTGCATAACGTGCTAATAAATAAGCAATTCTTTGTTGGTGATCAGGCATATAACTATAAAGACGAACGTGAGAGAATAAAGGACCGTGGTTTTGGACAATTTTTTTCAGAAGTTGCTCAACAGGCATAAAAGCAACAGAAATTCAGCATGTTGTGACAGGAACTGACGGATGAAACGGAGTGTTTCCACCTGTACATTTTTAACCCTGCTTTTGGATAAATGCAGTTTGCCTGCGATGGTGGCATGGTCAAGCCCCTCCTGTCTGCTCAGGCGGAAAATGGTACGTTGCTGCTCGCTGAGCCTGGAAAGGGCCGTATTGATCAATTGCTGGCTTTCCCTGGCATCCAGTTCCAGGTCGAGGGCATCTGCTGTAGCGGTAATGTTAGCCCATACATGGTCCACCAGTTTCTGTTGGCGCGCTATTTTACGGAGATGATCCAGGGTTTTATTCCTGGCAATGATAAAGATATAACCGGAAGGATTGACGATAGCTGGTAATTGCTCCCTGCTGGTCCAGAGTGTGAGGAATGTCTCCTGGAGAATGTCTTCTGCGTCAACCGCGGAATGTGTCAGGTGGAAAACAAACGCAGCCACCTGCCTGCTATGCCGGTCGTATAGCTGCCGGAAGGCGCTTTCGTCGCCTTGCCTCATTTTTTGTAACAGTTCGGTATCGGTATCTGGCTGCATGCGTAAAACCCGCTGTCTCCCTTTAGCTGCTTTAAAATGTTAACTATCTAAAAATACAAAAAAACTATACTTATCCTTCTTATCTTGCATACAGATTTATCTTTATTCAAATACCATATCCCTATGCATGCTGCTGGTACTTTCTATAAGGCCTCAGGATTGATTAAGCCTAAACGACTGTTACTTTCCTTATTTGGTGGTATTTCTCTTTCCGTACTGATCGGCTGGTTGTTTTACTTTCTCACCAACTTTATTTCTTTCATTTATCTGAACTTTATTTTCCTCTTTGGTGTACTCTGCGCCAGTATTGTCGCTTTTACCTTACTGCGGCTTTTCAGTAAAAGCAGGCATCATATCCTGAATGTATCACTGGCAGGACTGTTCTGCTACCTGACATGGTCAGCTCAGTGGACTTTCTATAACCAGCAATGGAATTTCGGATATTCTTTCCTGGAAGGTGTCTTTAATCCTTTTGCAACTTTCGAGATCATCGCAAGACGGATCGTGCAGATCGATACGGATCATGCTAACCAGGCAGCAGGACGTTTTCCTTTTAGCGGTGGACTGGCAGGTTTCTTTTACGTGATAGAGTTTATTGCTTTTATATTTCCGGTTAAGTTCCTGCTGGAGGACAAACAATATTACTGTGAAGGATGCGACCGCTTCTATGATGAGAAAGATGCTTTTGTGACAGAGACAGGCGCATTCTATGCTGTCATGGGTGGAGCGGGAGAAAATCATGTATATAATTTTCTGCCGGAAGTGAGTTACTACAGCAAGCTCGCACCTATCTATGCAAGAACAAGAGAGATCGTTAAGGTGACAATTCATTATTGTCCGAAATGTCTTGATAACAATATTATTTCCGTATCTGCGTTTGAACAACAACCTGATAGTGGTAATCAAAATAAGGCGCCGTTATCCAATGAAATTGAAATAACTCGTGGAATGTATATAGAAAAAGATACAGCGCATTTATTAATTCGTAAATTCGCATAAATTACCATCCCAATAAATTCAAAAAAGGTCCGCAATTGCGGACCTTTTTCTTTCCAGCTACTTTACACGTATCATAATGCTGTTTCGTCTGCGCCTATATCCACTCTGTTATTCTGCTTACGTGACTGCTTATCGATATCCAGTTCTCCGGATGCGGGCACAAAAGCAGGATCACCGGCGTTAATACAGGCCGACCCACTTGCCAGATGCAGGTTCAGTGTAGCCAGTGTACTGTTTACAAAAGAAGGAATACCATAGGTACTGCTGGCATCCAGTCCGGTACCGCTCTTAAAGGTAGCCAGCGAGCCATACGTCGTACCATTGATACCGCCCCAGTCAAACGTGATCGTATTGGCTGTGCCGGAAGCCGTATAATATTTATTATAGTTCATGGCAAGATTGGTGCTGGTATATCCCAGCAGGGCAATCACTACGATGTTACTGGCCGACTGTACGATATTATTTGAGAGAGTGATATGATCTGTATTCTGCAGACTGATCTCTCCTCCCCATCCGCCATTAGTGTAGTTCTTAAACAAGGTATTGTTAGTAGCTGAAGACCAGGCTACTTTACTACCTGCTGCATTCGAACCAATGACAATACCGGCTTCTTTATTATTGTAAATAAAGTTGTTGCGGATATTGATACCTTCTGCCGTGTTGTTCGCATTCTCACAACCCACCGTGATACCTGCGCCATTATTAAAACTGGTATTCCCTTCGATGTTGATCCATTTGCCACCATCTACATAGATACCGCCACTGGTAGCAACCGGAGATACACAGTTATAGACCACGTTATTTTTCACATTCCCGTTACGTGCAAAGTTTACGCTATCGGGAGCACCGGTCCAGCTATAATGTCCGGTCATATCTATACCGATGTTTTTGATATGGTGTACAATGTTACTCTCAATCAGGAAGTTGTTGACATTACCTGACATCGTCAGTGCTTCGCTATAGCCGGTGTTACAGGCATAGATCTGATTACTGCCGACATAGATCTGCGAATAAGCGGTTTGTCCGGTACCGACTACTACCAGCGGATTAGCATTATTCGCAGAAGAAGGAACAGCCGTAGAGTCGCTTGTCCAGCCGACATTATAAATACGGCAGGAAGTGATCTGTACATCTGTACCTGAACCGCTCACATAGATCCCGGAAGCAAAACTCCTGATGTTGTTGGCAATACGGATGTTATTGATCCTCAGGTAGCTTTTACTGCTCACATTGATCATGGCGTTCTGGGTACTATTGGTCGCACTGACACCATCCAGTATGACGGTGCCGCCGCTGTAGTTGGTCAGCGTAATAGGTTCGGCAGCAGAGGCGCCTGAATGCGGCCAGTTAAGCCGTTCCTTATAGGTGCCACCTGCCACATAAATAGTACTGCCAGCTCCTTCAGTGGTCTTGTTAAGTGCGGCCTGGATCGTTTTCAGGGCAGTAGCGGCAGTTGTGCCGGCATTGGCATCATTTCCTGAAGTACCGTTGACATAGTAACTGGTGATGGCCAGTTCGGGATGAGCATCAGGTGTTTCCTGTAAGTTGTCTTCTTTCTTACTACAGGCAATCAGGGTTGCCAGAAACAGGCATGCGATGGCATTCTTCATATTGGTTTGTTTTGTGATGAGGGAAAAGTTCATCAGTAAAGACGCATTTGGGGCTACAAAAGGACCGTCATAAAAACATAATTATCTGAAAATAAAACGGATAATAAAAAACTACTATCTACATAAAATTAATTTCCAGCATAATTAGGAAGATTGATAAAAAATGGCATAGTTTTGTCTACTGTACTGTATAAATTGATAACCATAAAAAGTCAGGCTATGAAAAAGTTATTTTTGAGTTTAGCCACCGTAACGGTGCTATTCGCCTGTAATAACAAACCGTCACAGGAAGAAGCTATTGAAAGTGCCAGACAGGCGGCTGTAGATTCTGTTAATAATGCAAACGCTGTAAACGAGGCAAAACAACAGGCGATAGATTCCATGAAAGCAGTTGAAAAAGCACGCGCAGGCAATGCACCGGCAACTGTAAATCACAGTAATAGTAACAGTTCAGATAACAGCGCTCCTGCTGCTTCTACTGCAACCACTACTACTGAGAAGAAAAAAGGCTGGAGCCACACTGCTAAAGGCGCCGTTGTAGGTGCTGGTACCGGTGCGGTAACAGGTGCGATCATCAACAAGAACGACCGTGTGAAAGGTGCGGCAATCGGTACTGTAGTAGGTGCTGGTGCAGGTGCTGGTATCGGTGCGATCGTTGATCACGCTAAAAAGAAAAAAGAAGCTAACAAGCAGTAATTGCTTGCAGGAATACATTTTTTGAGGTCCCGGACGTATCACGCGTCCGGGATTTTTTATTTATCCCCTTTATAAGCCCTGTTTTGAACGATTCCTGCTCTCCGGGTAAATATGACAAACGGTTATAAAAACCGCGCTATTATGGCTACTTTTCGGCTTCCTGTAAACCAATCCGATCACCATGCTGAAAACGTATACACTGCTCCTCTCCCTGTTCTTATCTGTCTATACCTTTGCACAAACGGCCTATCCCAACCTCAGGGAAGGTAATTATACCATTACGCATTATACTTTTGAGAACGGACAGGAACTGGCGGCACTCAATCTGCACTATTATACTATTGGTACCCCTCAAAAAGGAAAAGATGGTAAAATAGCCAATGCGGTGCTGATCATGCATGGGACCACTTCTTCCGCCGCAGCCTTTCTTTCAAAACAGTTTGCCGGGGAACTATTCGGTCCGGGACAATTACTGGATGCCAGCAAATATTTCATTATACTACCTGATGCGATCGGTCATGGTAAGTCGAGCCGTCCGGGTGACAGTCTGCATATGCACTTCCCAAATTATACTTACAATGACATGGTCACTGCTGAGCATGAACTGGTCACCAAACATCTGGGGATCGATCATCTTCGCCTGATCCTGGGTACATCTATGGGTGCGATGCATGCCTGGGTATGGGGATATACCTATCCGGATTTTATGGATGCGCTCCTACCATTGGCCTGTCAGCCTGCGCATATTGCTGGCCGTAACAGAATGATGCGTAAAATGGCGATCGACCTGATTAAAATGGATCCTGCCTGGAATAACGGGGAATACAGCACACAACCTGTACTGGGTCTTACAGGTGCGTTGTCTTCTTTTTTCTTTATGAACAGTAGTCCGCTGCAATTACAACAATCCGCTTCTACCCGCGCCGCTGCCGATACGCTTGTAACACATATTAGACGTGCTAATCTCGCTGCCCTGGATGCCAATGATGTCATCTACGCCCTGGAGGCCTCGCGGTTTTACGATCCCTCTCCTTATCTGTCAAAGATAAAGGCTACTGTATATGCCATCAATTCGGCGGATGATGAGATCAATCCTGCGGAACTGGGTGTAATGGAAAGAGAGATCAAAAAAGTAGCTCATGGCCGTTATATTCTGCTACCTATTACGGACAAAACAGTGGGGCATGGCACCAATTCCCTGCCCGCAATATGGGGTGGATATCTGAAAGAATTACTGGAAGTATCTGCAAAGCAGTAGCTTGTCCTCACCGGTGGCACATTATTCGTTCCTGATGATGTGAAAAGCCGTATTATGAAAAAGATCGCTTACTTCCTGGTACAGCTGCTAACGGTCGGACTGGCAGCCAATGCACAATCTCCTTATGTGAAAGTACCCGCAGGGTATCTCATGGTATTACAGCAGGGTGATGACCTTTTTGCCCAACTTGAAGCATTTATGCTAAAGGAGAAGGTCCTGGCAGCTAACTTCACCGGAATGGGCTTTGTAAATGCGAAATTTGGCTTTTTTAATCAGCAGACAAAGCAATATGACCCAAGGTCATTTGATAACGTAGAACTGGCCAGTATGCAGGGGAGCATCGCCTGGCAACAAGACTCCGTATCCATCCATGCGCATGGCGTGGTCACCGATAAGACCTTTCAGGCTTATGGTGGACATATGCTTGGTGCAACCGTCAGTACAGGGTCTGTAGAGATCATGATCACCGTTCACGACAAGCGGTTTAAAAGAGTAAAGAATGAGAAAATTGGGGCTAATGTGTTGCAACTAAAAGAGTAAGCCGGACTTACTCAAAAATAGCCTTTTCCATATCAAAAAGACTATCAAAATGCATATTAAACTCGCTGAAATCTCCACGGGCCAATATCAGGCCACCACCTGCAATAACCTTAAAATCAGCACTTTCGTCTGAAATAATTATAATACGCTCATTATGCTCATTGACCGCTTCTCTCACGGTGATATCAGCATTTTCCCTATCAATATAACCCTGTATATAACGCGTGCCTGCTGTCAATAACAGGAACTGTTCCCCGTTAATATCCATCCATAAACGGATGGCCATACGTCTCAGAGAAACGCTATAAGCCCAGAGTTGCGCATTACACCCTTTATACTGCCGGAGTAATTCATTAATACGATCGATGTCTTTTACGATTGTAACCATAGGATGAAAATATATCATTCATTCCAACTATCAATATGCTTAACGCAAACTTAAACCGTCGGTTTTCTACCTGCACTGAATACCAGACCTCCGCCTGCCAGTACCAATCCCAACAACGCCACAATAAACAATTCCCATCCCCAGCCTGTCAGCACAACACCTGTGGCAGTACCGATAAACGACGACCCTGCATAATAAAACAACCAATACAAAGACGTAGCCGTACTCTTCCCCTCTTTTGCCTCCTGTGATATCAGTCTGCTGGCCAGTGTATGTGTGGCAAAGAAACTAAACGTAAATACGCCCAATCCCCCGGCAGTGGAGATCAGTTCGGGTATCAGCATCGGCAATAAACCTGCTCCCATAATAGGAATAAAGACCCTTATCAGCCTTGCAGGCGGGATTCTGTCAGAGAGCCGTCCAGCGACCATCGTTCCTAAAACGCCCACCGTATACATCAGGAAGATACCCGCAATCACATAATGCGGCAATGAAAACGGAGGTCCTTCCAGGCGGAAGCCCGTATAGTTATAAATACTCACAAAGGCGCCCATCAGCAACGAAGCAGCAAAATAGACCAGCACCATCACCCGTTGCCGGAAAAAGGAACCCATCTGCTGCCATTTCTGACCCACATTCACAGGTAAGGCTACAAAGTGTTTAGACGCAGGAAGCCTTTTAATAAAGAATAAACCCAGTATCAGACTTGAAGTACCAATACACCCTGCCGCCCAGCGCCAGTCTGCCCATCCGGCTATCAGCATCACCACGATCCTTCCTGCCATCCCACCGATCGCATTACCACTCAGATACAAACTGATGGCGAGACCCAGCGAAGCACTGGCCACTTCTTCTGATAAATAAGCCAGTGCCACAGCTGTCACACCGGACAGTATAGCGCCTTTCAGAAAGTTCACCGCTATCAGCAGATGAAAATTATGGATGAAGACAGATAATAAGGTCAATACAGCTGACCCCAGCATCGCAAAGCCCATCAGGTGCTTACGGGGTACCGCATCTGCCTTGAAGGAGAAGATAAACAAACCTACCGCCATCCCCATCGTCGATGCTGACACCGCCCAGCTGCTCTGTGCCGGTGTCACACCAAATTCCTTACATAATAGCGGTAATACGGGCTGAAAAAGATATAACTGGGCAAACACAGAAAGCCCTGAAAGAAAAATACTGTTCTTGATACGCCGGAAGCGGACACTGCCCCTTTCGGCTTTTGCCGGTGTAGATATAGCTGTTCCTGTTGTCATTGTTCCCATTACGGTTGATCCAAACTCCCGGCAAAGGTCAGTACATTGACTGAATTTAAAAATGATATTTTACGGTTTTAGTTAACACAAACACGCGGAAACAGCCTTTTGCTGCTCCCGCGTGCGTTTTCCTGATCATTCCCTATTTTACGGCAACACCGCAAAACCCAGGTATTTTTCCGCATAGTGACTGGTCAGATTGTAGATATAAGAGCCATCCAGGAAGACGATCTTATACCCCAGCAGGGACCTGTCTGTAGCGCTCAGACGGATGGTATATCCGCAGGATTGCAGGTATTGCGTGTTAATGGTAAAGGCAGTTCCATTGTCGCCATTATCCGCCAGACTCACCACCGTTCTGGAAGCAGGCGCAATAAAGGTGCTCAACGGTGTACCTAATGGTACGATGTGTGCCGCAGGCTGCAGACTGAAACTCCATGCGCTGAAGTATTTGTCCAGCACCTTCAGCTGACCGCTGATGATATCTCCTTTCTTGTAGAACTTACAATCACCGCCGGCAATGATCACATCCAGTGTGCTGCCAGGATCGAGTGTAGAAGAAGGCGCTCCGTTAACGGTATAACCGGTATTATCCAGATAGATAAATACTTCGGAGGAGTAATTGATATTCACCGGATTAAACAATGGATCTTTGGTGAACAACACCCTCAGTTTATGCAGTCCGTTGCGGCTGCCGCTGTCCCAGAATGCCAGCAGGGAAAGCTTTTCTGCCTTCGCAGGCACGGCAGGAAGGTAGGTCAGCCAGCCTCCTGTTGTAGAAGGATCCTGGTCATGCAGTGTCTGTACACTGCCTTCAATGATCTGGAATTTCTGTTTATCCATCACATCCTGCCAGGTTCCGCTACTGGTATCGAGGAACTGTACTTTATAGAAAGTAGTACCGGATGCGCCACTGTTGGTCAGCATACCACTCAGTTTGATCAATCCGCCAAAAGGATAAGCCGCGTTCGGGAAACTCGCGCCTGAATAAGCTAACCCTCTTGTAGAAATAGCTACCTGGTCAATGTTGCTGATAGCGACACCATTCACATCGAAGATGTTGATACCCAGTTTACCGCCATCCAGCTGACCTGGTCTTACCTGTACCCGTACATCAATACGGTTACCATAGTAGTTGAGTGCATTCGGATCGCTTGTAGAAGGTAATGTCTGCCATGACATCACCGCACGTATCCTGATGATATTCGGTGTTTCGCAGCTTCTCAGCCGTTTGGTCAGATCAACCGGCAGGGCCACATTGTAGTACAGTCCATCTTTCGGAATGTTGCTGATATCATGTACTACCACACTGGCAGTACCCAGGTATTCATCGAAGGTGCCGTCATTATTCCAGTCAGCCCAGAAAGCGACATGCTCTTTAGAACCAGCGGTACACATATTACCACTGAAGCCACTGGATTTCTTGACCTTAATGACTGCACCCAGTGTATCGGTATTGGTGTTCAGACCTACACAGGTCATTTCCTCATAGTTAACATTGGCTTTGTTGTTATCAAATATGGGACTCAGGATCAGCTTTGTCAGGTCTGCGATCTTGATACCCAGTTTGCTGACAGCCTCCAGGTCATAGGCCGGTTCCGGCGCCTGTAACTTGGCCACTTCCGGTATATTCGGTATAATGCTGGTGAAGAAAGTACGATGGTCCTCCACGCCGGCAGACTTATACGCCCGGTAATACTGTTCGATTGGCGGAAGTGGTTTGTCAATCACAGGTACTTTAAACTGCTCATCGATATGTGGCAGGATATCCAGTTTTTCCTGAATGCCCAGTTCCTTGATAAGATCCGCCCAGATGATGATCCGTTTTCTTTTCAGCTGAATGTCGGCGTTTACGACATTACCGAAATGGGGTATGTCATTGGGATTCGGAGAAGGAACAGTATTCCAGGAAAGGACAGCCCTTACAGTAGGTATAATGGCGGTATCGCAGTTAGTGAAACGGCGGTGTGCCTCATCGTTCAGGAACAGGTACACCATGTAGTGCAATGGATGTTTGGTTTGTGGTGCAGGATCGGGAATATCTGCTACTTTAAAGCTGGTAACACCTGCATCCTGGAAGCCGGCGCCATCATGATAATCTACAAAGAAGCGTACAAACTCGTGAGAGCCGGCGCTACATAATCCACCGCTGTAGCCGAAAGCCTGCTTCACACTGACTACTGCTTCCAGCCGGGATACATCGGGATTAAAGCCGACGCAAAGCAGTTGTTCCCAATAGGTAATACTGGCCGTCTGCTGGGGCAGGAATTTAGATAACAATAATAATTTACGGTTTTCCAGATACAGTTTCACCTGTTCTTCAGGCAGGTTGTCTGTCAGAATTGCTTTCTCCATGTTGTTTGATTTTTGAGGTTAAAAACAGAAAAGAAATGAGTGACATAACAATGCGAAGCGCACTGTGTATCACATGACAATAGCTATCATTCTTTGAGGCGGATGGCGTCTTTTGGGGTAAGGCTGGTGTTGTGATGAAAATTTGTGTATTGATAATGTTATTGGAACTCTCTTATCCCGCCGATACAAAGGTCTCTTAATGTTTGTTCACTTACAAGCGTATTAATACCTGGTTTATACGTAGCAAATACCGGAATCTTATCCTCTTAGTGTCAGATGACAATAGGACAGTACAGGACAGTTTAAGATGAACTTTCTCTATATTCAAGTTCTTAAATACTAACCACAATTTCCGCGTCATGTACAAAACAGGTCTTTTATGCTTCCTGCTGGGATTTTCCGCTGCGGATATTTCCGCACAAACAAAGGTCGATTCGCTGCTCTGCGAGAATCGCCATAATCCGGAGGGAGTCGATGTGACACATCCCCTTTTCAGCTGGCAATTGTCAGGCAACAGGCGAAATATCCGGCAGTCCGCCTACGAACTACGGGCAGGCACTTCCCCCAAACAATTGAATCAGGGTAAAGAACTCATCTGGCAGAGTGGTAAGATCACTTCAGATCAGTCCATACACGTCCCTTATCAGGGTGATGCACTCTCCTCTGGTAAAAAATACTACTGGCAGGTGAGGATATGGGATGAAAACGGCCGTGCTACTGACTGGAGTCCGGTAGCACAGTGGCAGATGGCATTATTACACTCCTCCGACTGGAAAGCCAGCTGGATAGAACCTGGTATAAAACTGGACAGTCTGACAAGACCCAGTCCGCTGTTCCGCAAGACCTTCAGCGCAGCTAAAAAGATCCAGTCCGCTACGGCCTATATCACGGCCCGTGGTCTGTATGAAGCCTATATCAATGGGCAGCGTGTCGGAGACGCTTTTCTGACACCTGGCTGGACCACCTACCGCAAAAGATTACAGTATCAGCAATATGACGTAACCGATCTGTTACGTCAGGGCAACAATGCCATCGGTGTTACGCTGGGTGTAGGCTGGTATAGTGGGTATCTGGCCTGGGGAGATAGCCGGAATCACTTTGGCTCACGTATCGGACTACTATTTCAACTGAATATCCAGTATACGGATGGTACAGAGGAGGTGATCACTTCTGATAATAGCTGGAAGTCATCCCTTGGCAGCATCCTTTATTCGGAGATCTATCATGGCGAAACGATCGATGCCCGCAAGGAAAAGCAGGGCTGGTACAATCCTGATTATAATGACAAAGACTGGGCGGCGGTACAACTAAGCCCCGATACCACAAAAAGCACGCTGATCGCTACGATCAACGAGCCTATCAGAAAACATGAGCAGATCAAACCGCTTAAAATATTGACCACTCCTGCCGGTGAAAAAGTGATCGATTTTGGTCAGAACCTCGTGGGATGGGTACAGGTACGTGTGAACGGACGTGCGGGTGACAGTATCGTACTGCAACATGCAGAAGTACTGGACAAAGCCGGTAATTTCTATACAGAGAATCTGCGTCTGGCCAAACAGAAAAACACCTACATCTTTAAAGGGAATGGCGTTGAACAGTTTGAGCCACATTTCACTTTCCAGGGCTTCCGTTTTGTAAAAATAACAGGTTATAAAGGCACGATAAAACCAGAAGATTTTACGGCGATCGTGCTTTATTCCGATATGCCTGCAACCGGTTCTTTCAGCTGTTCGCATCCGCTGATCAATCAGTTGCAGCATAATATTCAATGGGGACAACAAGGCAACTTCCTGGATGTACCTACTGATTGTCCGCAGCGTGACGAGCGTCTTGGCTGGACCGGAGATGCGCAGGCATTCTCGAGAACAGCTGCTTTTAACCGCCAGGTAAATAATTTCTTTGCCAAATGGCTGAAAGACGTGGCGGCAGATCAAAGAGCGGATGGCAGCGTCCCTTTTGTGGTGCCCAATGTACTCGGTAATGATGCGATGGGTTCTGCCGGCTGGGCAGATGTTGCTACTATCGTACCCTGGAATATGTACCTGGCTTACGATGATAAACGTCTGCTGGAGCAACAGTATCCCAGTATGAGATCCTGGGTGGAGTATATCCATAAAAATAGTCCGCAGGACTTATGGAATACCGGGTTCCACTTTGGTGACTGGCTGTTTTATCGCCCGGATGATGACAATGACGGCAGAGCTGCTATTACTGATAAATACCTGATCGCGCAGTGTTTCTATGCACACTCTACACAGCTGCTGATCAATGCGGCAAAGGTATTGGGTAAACAGGCTGACGTAGATACCTATACGGCGCTTTTACAGCGTATCAAAACTGCTTTTGGAAAGGAATACCTGACGCCTAACGGCCGACTGGTATCCAGTTCGCAGACCGCCTACGTACTGGCCCTGAACTTCGATATGCTGCCGGAGAACCTTCGCGCACAGGCAGCCCGCCGGCTGGCAGAGAATATCAAAAGTTATGATACACACCTGACCACCGGATTCCTTGGTACACCTTATCTCTGCCATGTGCTGAGCCGTTTTGGGTATACCGACCTGGCTTATTCCCTGTTGTTGCAGGAAAGCTATCCATCCTGGTTATATCCCGTAAAAATGGGTGCTACCACGATCTGGGAAAGATGGAATGGCGAAAAGCCTGATCATACCTTTGAAACACCTGGTATGAACTCTTTCAATCACTATGCATATGGGGCTATCGGCGACTGGATGTACAGAGTGATCGCAGGGATCGATACGAAAGAAGATATGCCGGGTTACAAGCATATCACCATTGCACCACATCCGGGAGGTACGCTGACACAGGCATCCGCCAATCTGCTGACCTACTACGGAAAGGTCAGTTCTTCCTGGAAGCTGGAGAATGGACAATTATCGCTGGATGTGGAGATTCCGGCGAATACAAAAGCAACGGTTTATATACCTGTGAAAGATGGAAATAAAGTACTGGAAGGCGGACAGCCAGTTGCCAGTCAGAAAGACATAAAAGTAGCCGGTACGGAGAAGGGGGTGACGACCCTGGAAGTAGGTTCCGGACAATATCATTTTGTAGTAGGAAGTTGAGATTGTTATTGCTGCAAATACAAGGGGCCGGATGCATGATCCGGCCCTTTTTGTTTTGCTTATAACTATATAAGCACTATTTTGGCGCAAATGTCTCAGATGTATACCCGTACCTTGTTTTGTTTATTTTTCCTATTGCAGTCACTGGTAATATCCGCTCAGCAGTTTACCGAATATCACAGAAGCGAAAATCACCTTTGTGGTGAATCGATCTTATTGTATCCCAATGGCATTTACAATTATGAAAGTCATTGTGAAAGAAGTTCCTTTTTTTCAATGGGATATTGGAAACGGAACAAAGACAGCATTCATTTTCGCCAGCTGGACAGCTCATTCAAGATCATTAACAAGATTGTCACCGCCAATACTGGTAAGAAGATGATCACAGTCAGATTATTTGATCTGGGTGGCAATAATATTACTGCAAAATACCGGGCGGCTCAATGGGTTAGAGGTAAAGGAAGTTATACGATGGATCTGGATAGCAGTCGTACTTTCCGTACGGATATCCGGAGAGACAGCGGTTTTATTATATTGGCTTCAATAGAAAACAAACTGGGCATAAAGAACAATATACCTGTAGTCCCTGATGCGGATACATATGACATATACCTGAACGATCTTAGTATACTTGACTGGGTTTACTTTAAAAATTCATATTGGCTTGCACGTGGAGACTTCTCCATGCTGATTGATAACGATGGGCTGATCACTACAACTGACTATCCGGATGAATATTATTTCCCGGCGAAACTGGTGTATTGTAAAGAGTAATAACGTTTGAATTATATTAGCAACATCATGGATAATATCACCCTTCTAAGAACTGCCAGTTCACATACCGATTTCCAGTTACTCATACACGAACTGGATGTTGATCTTCGCAAGCGTAACGGCGACATTATGGATATTTACGACCAGCATAATAAGCTGGAATTACTGGATACTGCCGTGATTATCTATCTGAATGACATACCCGTTTGCTGTGGTTGTTTCAAGTCTTATGATGAAGAAGCGGTAGAAGTAAAAAGGGTCTTTGTACGGGAACAGGCAAGAGGAAAAGGCATCAGTAAATTGCTGATGCAGGAACTGGAACATTGGGCGGTAGAACTGGGTTTCAGGAAAACCGTCCTTGAAACCGGCAGTCAGCAGCAGGAAGCATTAGGCCTCTATCAGCGGCTCGGGTATAAGCGTATTCCAAGTTATCCGCCGTATACAGACCTGCCGGACAGTGTCTGTTTTGAAAAGGAACTGACTATTTCCGGGCAATAAGCTGGAAGATCTCCGCCGGATTCCCATTCATAGTCTTTACCGGGATAATCTGTTCATCCAGCATGGTGAAGCGCTTTAAGAGTGTCTGGATCCATTCCCTGGAATGATGGCGAAGCGTAGCGCCCTCCGGTAAGGTAAAAACACCATAATTCTCCTGATCTCCTTCATACCAGGTATAGCGGTCCGTATTGGCCTGCAGGTAATAATCACTGATATAGATAACCCCTCCCGGCCGCAGCTTGTCATATAAAATGTCAATGAGGTGTTGCTGTCCTGCATTTGTAGGGATACAGGTGAGTACGGCAAAGAGCAGTACCGCATCTGCTGTGGCTTCCGGCACGGGTAGTGCATCGGGACTGTCCACATGCTGCAACGGCAGTTTATTACCCAATCCACGTTGAATTAGCTTTTCGGAGCTATCAAAACCGGTAACATTTGTGTAACCTGCTGCCAGTAATTCTGATACGATACGGCCATATCCGCAGCCATAATCGAGTATAGCAGCATCTTTACCGACGTGTTGCTGAAAGAGGGGAAGATCAAGTGGGTGGGTGAATACTTTCTGGTCGGCGACCTTATCCCAGTAGTTTGATTGATTGTTGATATCCATGTGCGAAGGTAATGGATAATTCCGGAACAACCATTTTAAGGTTTCGCCAGGTACGGATAAAGCAGTGCATTTACCAGTTGCTGGTAGGCTGCTGCCGCTTCTTTTCCCTTTAGGCGGTCCGTCATTTCATTCATGGACAACCAGTAATCATTCACGATAAAGATCTGTGTCACCAGGGCTGACCATATCTCATCAGGGATATCTTTTCTGAAAACACCGGCTGCTGCCAGCTGGTAAAAGAGCGCTTTAAACTCCGCTTCCCTCCTTTTTACCAGCTGATGATACGCGTTCCTTATATCCGGGACACGGGTGCCTATTTCAACAAAATGAAGAAAGATAAAGCGGTATTTATAAAGGACCTGAAAGGACTGTCCGAATGACCGATTAAGAGTCGCCAGACTCATCTCTCCTTCCTCCTGTACATTCCCCATTAATCCATCAAATTCTGCCTCCAGTTTCTCATACAGTGTACGGATGATATCATCAGTATGTTTGTAGTGATAGTGGAGATTACCGGCGCTGATGGACATGCTGGCAGCAATATGCCGGGTCGTCGTATTGATCCCTTTACTGTTGTATAGTTTAAGGGCTGCTGCCAGTATCTTTTCTTTTGTGTCCATGATCAAATTTAGAACATTTGTTCTATTTTATGAAATTTAGTACATTTGTTCTAAATTCAATCAGCATGGAGCAACAACCTGCCACAGAAAAGAAGACATTATTACAGACGCTCAGGGAAAGCGTATTGCCTGTAAAACCGAATGATCATGTCGTTGTAAAGTTTGGTAAGAACATAGGTTTTGGCGTATTTCTGGTGTTATTCTCATGCGTGTCACTAGCCATCGTATTATCCATTTCCCTGGCCTTATAGTCAGGCGGATCTTTGATCCCTTCTTCAGCTGCTATATCGGTCTATGGTGGGTTATACATCTTTTCAGATGGGGCGGTCACCCGATACCAGTGCTGAACAACTGGCTGACAGATTTCCTGTTCATACCCGTTGTGGCACACATTGCGCTGGTCTTCACAAGACTGCTCCTGCGTGATACCGGATACCGTTATCCCCTCTCCTTTCTGTTATGGATGGCTGCATATACAGCGATCGCGTTTGAGTACGTTTTGCCGTTTTTTTCTGCGAATACGACAGCAGATCTTTTCGATGTACTGGCTTATTTCACGGGGGCTGTATACTATTATTTTGTTCACCAGCAGCAGAGCGGCAAACAGACACAAAAAGCATCCTGATGATCAGGCCGATACTGCTGTTACTACCACTGGCTTCTTCTCTTTCCAGATATTCAGCCAGATGATCGCGCCAAGCATCAGCAGGATCCCAAGGATCTGCAGGGAGTTCACTTCCTCCTTCAGTATAAAATGCGCACAAAGCACGGCTACCGGCAATTCCATTGTTACCAGTATGGCACTCAGTCCTGCGCCAATTTTGGGCATTCCCTTCGTAAACAATACAGGTGGGATCACGGTACCGAAGAGCGCCAGGAAAGTACCCCATTGTAACAGTCTGCCGTCAAAATGTTCACTATGCCAGAGTGTATTAAAATTGATCATGAAAATGATAGCAGCAGAACCCGTGATCATCATGGCGCTCTTTTCAAACATGGGCACCTTTGTTCCGAGTCTGCTGGTACAGATGACAGCGATCGCATATGTCAATGCAGACAACAACCCATATACAATACCAATCAGGGAAAATTCAAATGTACCCGCATGTAACAGATTACCGGCCAGCACCGTTCCTATCAGGATCACGGCGGTGACATAAAGTTCAATTGTCAATGGTTTTCGTTTAAAAAGCAGCCATTCCATGAATATGCTCATCCAGGTCATCTGCATCAGCAGGATGATGGCAAGGGAGGCCGGAATGTACTGGACGGCCAGGTAATAAGTATAGGTAGAAATGCCGATGCCCACACCGGCGAGTAAGAGCCGCCAGTTGGCCAGTGAAGGCAGCTGTTTTTCCTTGATCCTCTTAATCAGCACCGGCATCCACAATAATAAAGCGCCGATAGCAGCCTGTGCGAAAGTGATCTCCGCCGCGTTATATCCTTCACGATAGGCCGTTTTGGCAAAAGAAGAGAGCATCCCGTAACTGGCCGCGCCAGTCAGGACAAATAGTATATACTTTTTCATCAATGGTACTTTTGGAAATGCCTGTTCCTGTCCGCATGAATGCATGCAGGTCGGGTACAGGTGATCCGTATGATTTAGCTTAGATTAACGGAGGGCTTTGTAGTCTTCCCTCACCGGACTGAATATGTCGAAAATTTTGCAATCTGTCAGGGCTACACCGCCATGTTCGGCCATAGAAGGAATCACTGCCACCATACCTTTTGTATACACACGGGTCTCTCCTGCTATTGTCAGTTCAAACTCACCTTCCTCTACCTGTGTCACCTGTTCGTGTATATGCTTATGCAGGGGTAATACCGCCCCTTTGGTAACATCCCAGTAGCTCAGGGTCATGTTATCAGTATGGACGAATCTCGCCTGAAAACCGGGCAGGATCTCTCTGCGCTCAATATCATTTAAAATAAACACATTGGACATGTAGCTGCATTTTGTGCGGATAAAATTATATCAATTTGAATTAAGTAGCAGACATTGCTCATAATTACGGAAAATGTCCAGACAAAACGATTATTTCCTGACTTCTGTACAGAAACATTCTCTGTTTTGCTTACCTTGGCGGAAAAAATCCGATGGAACAGCTGAATAAACAAGAACTTGAGCTGCTGAGGATCTTGCAGAAGAATGCAAAATTCGACATAGGAGACCTTACAACGCGTTTAAATATGTCGCGGAGTGCCATCTATGACAAGATCAAGAAACTCGAAAATGAGGGCTATATAAAGGAATATGTAGCTATTGTGGATCCCAGGAAGGTCGGTCTGAACTTTTCTGTCATTATATCCGTCTCTTTAAACAGCCAGCGCCTGGATTATGTCCAGGAATTCTCCAGACAGGTCACTGCCCTGGAAGAGGTAGCTGACGCGTACGTAACCGGGGGCATATTTGACTATATACTGCGGGTCGTGGTAAAAGACCTGGACGCCTTTAATGAATTTATCACGACTAAACTGGCCGTCATTCCCAATGTCAGCAAAATCCAGAGTTCTTTTGTGATCACCAATATCAAGCAGGCTACTGCGCTTCATTTCTAATTACCATGTGCATGACCTACGATCTGTTCTTCCAGCGATTCAATGAAAAAGTGCCTTTAACCGAAGAAGAAACGGCGATCATAAAAGCCCATCTCATTCCCCGGAAAATAAAGAAAAAACAGTTCCTGCTGCATGAGGGAGAAGTATCCCGACAGATCGCTTTTGTAGAAAAAGGCGTGTTAAGGATGTACCTGCCGGAGGAGAATGGTCATCAGCGGATTACACAATTTGCAGTAGAAGGATGGACGATCGCAGACCTCTACAGTTTTCTCACCGGCGAACCCGCGACCCAGAGTATCGATGCACTGGAAGACACAGAGCTCCTGTTAATCAGCAAGCAATCACATGAGGCATTGTTACAGCAACTGGGCAAATATGAGACCTATATGCGCCTGGTTATCACCAACGCCTATATCGCTTTACAAAAGCGATTTACCTCTACTTTCAGACTTCCTTTAGAAGAGCAATATCAGCTTTTCGTGAGTACATATCCGCAGATTGTGAACAGAGTCCCGCAGCATATGATCGCTTCGTACATGGGCCTGACACCCGCTACACTGAGTAGATTAAGAAGAAGAATATTAACGAAGAAATAAGATTGTAAACGCTGTATTTCCCGCACTTATTATCCATTATTTTCATTATATTTACAGTACATTTTTAGCCCGTTACATCACCTCAGAAATAATCAATCAACCCTATATTTTATAACCTATATAAGAACACAATCACCCACATCATGAGAAAACTCTACCTGTCTGGCAGCATGCTATTTGCTGTCTGTTCGGTCTATGCCAATACCGAACCTGTCATTGAGGATGCCACGCTTGATAAGATGAAGACCCAACTCACGCGTAGCGAATACTTTATTCACTGGGAAAACAATACCGGTATTTATCAGAGTACCAACCGAAAGAATAGTCTGCTGGCTACTTATACTGGTCGGGAGATGAGTATTACTCCCCGGGAAGCGCAACAACAATGGTCGTTCGGATTGAGCGTGAAAGGCGTAACTGCGGATGGTCAGCCGCTCTATCAGCCTGCCGCACAAACTGCTGTTAAAATGAATGACGGCACAGTGCAATTCAATCATGACAATCATTATACCGTTGAATATGTTAACAATGAAGACGGTATCCGGCAGAACTTTATCATTCAGCAACCAGCAGTAAAGCCCCATACCCTCAGCGTACAGCTGCAGACATCCGAAGGCTGGCAGACGTTTCAACGTAGTGAAACCAGTCTGGATTTCCGTCGTAAACACCAACTCCTTTCCTATAATGACCTGAAAGTATGGGATGCAAAGGGCACTATTTTACCTGCTCATTTTTCCGTGCATGATAACCAGGTGGAAATAGAAGTAGATGTCAAAAAAGCGGTTTATCCTGTTACGATTGATCCTATTGTATTGAATGGAACACCGCAGAATGCCAATACATTTCTCCAGAGCAATCGTGTGAATGCGTTGATGGGCTTTCGGGTGTCTACGGCGGGAGATATCAACGGTGACACCTATGATGATGTCATGCTGCTGGCTCCTGCTTACGAGCTCCCACAGGGTGGATATAGTGCGGTATTCATCTATTATGGCAGCAAACCACGGGGAATTAATCCTAATGTCAAAACAACAATAGGCCCTAGAATAAACGCATCACAATATTTCGCGGGGATGGCCGGCGGAGGCGATCTGAACGCTGACGGCTTCGATGATATTATCACAAACGCTACAGACAGTCTGGGTGGTATAGCTATATACTATGGTACCGGCAATGGTCTTGACACTACAGCACAGATCCTGCGTGGTGATCCGGCTTATGGTTCACTAAATGGATATCTGGCCATTGCAAAAGACCTGAATGACGATGGAATAGATGATATCGTTGTGGGCAGTAGCGGCGTCTCACGCGGACAAACAGGGGAAGGAGTTGTGACAATTATCTATGGTAACGCCTGGGGTATCGAAAATAGTGCATGGACCTATATAGAAGGCAATCAGGCCGGATTAAATCTGGGGACCAGAGTGATGGGTGCCAATGACATCAATCATGATAGTTACAATGATATTGTAGTGGTAGCGGAAAATAAGGTTTTCACCTATTATGGTGGTCCGGATGGCGTTGCGCTAACACCGTCCAGTTCAATGACCGTAAATTCACCAGCTGATTTTCCCACCTCCTTTGCTATTGCAGCTGGCGGAGATGTTAACGGAGATGGTTATAGCGATGTTATTGTCGGCAACCAGCAATACTCCGTTGGCCAGCAATCATACAGAGGGGCTGTATTTGTGTATCATGGTAGTACCTCGGGGCTTAGCGCAACGCCCGCACAGATACTGCAACCGGATGTTGATTCCGCTGGATTTGGCATTGAGGTCGCATTTGCCGGTGATATCAATGCGGATGGGAAAAGCGATATTGTGGTAGGCGCCATGGGACAGAGCAACAACATCGACCAGGACGGTGAAGGATTTGCCTATGTATTTTATGGAACGTCTACCGGCGTTAACCCCGTTCCTGCATCCATCATACAATCTAATCAGAGGAATGCAGGCCTGGGATTTAGTGTGGCAGGTGCAGGTGATGTGAATGGCGATGGCTATAGCGATGTGCTGGTCAGCGCATTTCTGTATTCTAACGGTCAGCAATTAGAGGGCGCCGGATTTGTCTATCACGGCGGAGCCGGCCTTGCAGGATTACTGGCGGCAACACCTCCGGAGACAAGCGCTAAAATAGAGACTCCTCTGCCATCCAACGTAAAAGTATTCCCTAATCCCGTAGTCAACAATCTCTCCGTTCAGTTGCAGGGCTTAGATAGCAAAACAGCTACGTTCATTCAGATCATGAATATACAGGGTGTCACTGTGCAAACTATCAATGCGGGTAATATAGAAAGCTACCGGCAATCTATTGATATCAGCAGACTCTCCCCTGGTATCTACTTCATGATTATCCGGAATGGCAGTAAAGTATTCCACGAAAAGATCATTAAACAATAAATCAATGCCCCTGCATTATCTGTAATAACAGTGTTCATCAGTAATGCTGTTGTTGCAGATAATCAGTCACTTATATTACCACAGTCATCATCAGTCAACCCTATATTTTATAACCTTATATACGACACAATTACCTCACCATGAAAAGAATTTATCTGCTTGGCAGTATGCTGCTTGCTGTCTGCTCAGTACATGCAAACACCGACCCTGTCATTGAAAAAGGTACCCTCAATCAGATTGAAGCACAACTCGCCCGTAGCGAATATTTTATCCAGTGGCAAAGCAATGCCGGCATTTACCAGAGTAATAACCGTAAGAATAGTCTGCTGGCTACCTATACCGCGCAGGAAATGCGTATTACTCCCAGGAATACACCACAACAATGGTCATTCGGATTAAGCGTAAAAGGTGTGTCTGCGGATGGTCGTCCGCTGTACCAGCCTGCTGCACAGACTTCCGTTAAACTGAATGATGGTACCGTACAGTTCAACCATGATAACCATTATACCGTTGAATACGTCAACAATGACGAAGGTATCCGCCAGAACTTTATCATTCAGCAACCGGCTGTACCCGCACAAACACTCAGCGTACAGCTCCAGGCGTCTGAAGGATGGAAGACTGTTAAACGTAACGAAACCAGTCTGACGTTCACGAACAAACAGCAGGTGCTTTCTTATAATGATCTGAAGGTATGGGACGCTAACGGTACCATTTTATCTGCTCATTTTTCATTACAGGATAACCAGGTACAAATAGCAGTAGACGTTAGAAAAGCGGTCTATCCTATCACCATCGATCCTATTGTATTAAACGGAACTCCACAAAATGCCAACTCTTTTCTTCAGAATAATATTGCATTCTCATTGATGGGATTCGCAGTGGCCAGAGGAGGGCATACTAATAATGACATTTATGATGATGTTATATTGGCAGCACCGGGATACCAGCCTCCAAATGGCGGACAGGGTGCCGTATTCGTTTACTACGGCACCAATCGGGGTATTAACCCTGCCAGACCGACCCTGCTGCCGAACATTGTTGGAGAAGATGGCATTGTTGTGATAGCTGGCGGTGGTGATCTGAATGATGATGGTTTTGACGATGTAGTAACTGCTGCCCCTTTTGACAGTATCCTTAATGTGGGTGGTATTGCTGTATTTTATGGTTCCCCGACAGGTGTTGTCCCGATAGCGGAGATCATACCCGGTGGTTCTAACGAGGGCCGGTTCGTAGACGCTATTGCAATATCAGAAGATCTTGACGGAGATTTTATCGATGATATCATTGTAGGCTCTCCATATGCGTCAAAAGGACAAGCCAATGAAGGCCTGGTGACCATCATTCCTGGTGGCCCCTGGGGACCGGCATATACTGTATGGACTATCATCGAAGGTAATCAGGCTGCCATGAATCTCGGTCGGCAGGTAAAAGCTGCAGGAGATGTTAATGGTGATTCCTACAATGATATTGTCGTTACTGCTACTAATAAAGTATTCGTCTATTACGGCGGACCTTCCGGTGTTTCAACAACACCCGGCAGTACCATGAATGTGAGCCATCATCCAATATATGGCGCCCTATTTTCTATTGCAGCTGGCGGAGATATTAATGGCGACGGTCATACAGATATTATTATGGGTAAAAGTGATTATCTAAATGACCTCTCTTATAAGGGTGCCGTATTGGTATTTTACGGTAGTACCACAGGTTTCGATTCGATACCTGCACAGGTTCTCGGCGGGACCATTGATTCCCTTTCCTACGGGTCAGTTGTCGCATTTGCCGGAGATATCAATAACGATGGATTCAGTGATATTATAGTAGGTGAACCTGATGGAAGCAACGATCTCAACCAGGTAGACGAAGGTATGGCATATGTTTATTATGGCAGATCCAACGGTATCAATCCCGTACCGGCATCAACGATACAATCCAATCAGCGTAACGGCATACTTGGTTATAGCGTAGCGGGCGCTGGTGATGTAAACGGAGATGGCTATAGTGATGTGCTGATCGGCTCTATAGCATTTTCCAACGGACAAGCACTGGAAGGAGCCGGATTTGTTTATCATGGTGGCGCGGGTTCTGCAGGTTTGGTGGCTACAACAGCCAGGACGACCACCAGTAAGACAGCATCAGTCCTTACTCCCACTCCTTCCAATATAAATATATTCCCTAAGCAGGTAATCAACAGCGTATCTGTTCAGTTGAAGGAACTGGATAGCCAGGTGTCTACGGAAATACAGATCATGACTTTACAGGGGAAAATCGTACAAACTGTGAAAGCCGGTAGCGTAGCGAACTATCAGCAGTCGATCGATCTTAGCAAGCTGACTCCAGGCGCATACCTGCTCATTATCCGGAATGGCGAAAAAACCTTCTATGAGAAGATCGTTAAACAATAAATAATCAACCTATATAGCGTCCCTGCCCCTGCAGGGGTGCTTATAACCTAATATTATGAGAAAACTTTACTTTTTAGGCAGTCTGCTGCTGGCCGTCGGTACAGCATATGCCGGCACTGATCCTGTTATTGAAAAAGGCACGCAGGATCAGCTACAGGCCTATATCGCGCGCAGCGAATACTTTATCAACTGGCAAAGCAATACGGGTATCTACCAGAGTAACAATCGTCAGCATAGTCTGTTGGCGACTTACACTGCGCAGGAAATGCTTATTACGCCACGGAATGCGGCACAACAATGGTCGTTCGGATTAACTGTAAAAGGCATCACTGCGGATGGTCAGTCCTTGTACCAGCCTGCCGCGCAGACCTCTGTTAAGATGCATGATGGTACCGTCCGGTTCAATCATGATGACCATTATATCGTTGAATATGTCAATAACGACCAGGGTATCCGCCAGAACTTTATCATTCAGCAACCGGCAACAAAAGCACGTACACTCAGTGTGCAATTGCAGACGGCTGAAGGCTGGCAGACGTTCAAACGTAATGAGACCAGTCTGACCTTCCGTAACGGGCAGCAATTGCTTTCCTATAATGACCTGAAGGTATGGGATGCGAACGGCACGATCTTACCGGCACATTTCTCCGTGCAGGATAACCAGGTACAGATAGCAGTGGACGTTGAAAAGGCGGTTTACCCTATTACTATTGATCCTATTGTCCTGAATGGGACACCACAGAATGCCAATACGTTCTTACAAGGCAATCAGGTGGGGGCTATACTGGGAATGGAGGTAGCACGTGGTGGAAAACTCAATAACGATAATTATGACGACATTCTGCTGGGTGCACCGGGATATCAACATGCAAATGGTGGAAATGGTGCTGTATTTGTCTACTACGGCAGTATCCGCGGAATTGTCCCATTCACCTATACATTGCTCACCCCCAATACTCCTGGCGGACAATATGGCGTAGCGCTGGGTACTGGCGGAGATCTTAATGGTGATGGTTACGATGATGTTGTATTAAATGCAGATGACAGTACGCACCAGCAGGGTGGCATCGCAGTATACTATGGCTCGTCTTCCGGCGTCACGACCACTCCGGAGATTGTGTATGGCGATCCGAGCTATGGCACCTTGGGCATCTCTATCGCCATATCAAAAGATGTGACCGGGGATGCTTTTGATGATATCATTATTGGGTCTGGCTCGGCTTCACACGGACAAGCTAATGAAGGAACCATTACGATCATTCCGGGAAGCGACTGGGGTGTATCATTTACACCATGGATCGTCATTGAAGGTAACCAGGCCGGACTCCGTTTAGGAAGCCGTATCGTGGCTGCAGGAGATATCAATAATGACGGATACAATGATATTGCGGTTACAGCTACTCATCAGGTACTGACTTTTATGGGTGGTCCTGACGGCATGGCGACAACACCAACAAATACGCTAAACATAAATTTATCAGTTGAAGATGCCCTTGCAATCGCAGGAGGTGGGGATATTAATGGTGACGGTTATACCGATATCATTCTAGGCATTCCGTACTATTCTAATGATCAGAGCGGGGAAGGTGCAACATACATATACCATGGCGGTAGCACAGGTATCGGTGCAACACCGGCTACTATTCTGGAAGGGAACCAGGAAGGTGCAGGTTATGGCTTCGACATCGAATTTGCCGGAGATATTAATAATGATGGTTATGCGGATATCATCGTAGGATCACCCAACCAGGAAAATGGTAGTCAGGAACGCGAAGGAATGGCCTTCGTATATTATGGACGTGCCACCGGCATTAATCCCGTACCTGCATCCACCATACAATCCAACCAGTCGGGTGCTATACTGGGATATAGCGTATCCAGTGCAGGCGATGTAAATAACGACGGCAACAGCGACGTACTGATCGGCGCAATTGCCTTTTCGAACGGACAAGTCGCTGAAGGTGCCGCTTTTGTTTATCATGGGGGTGCTGGTTCGGCGGGCTTACTCACTGCCGATGCTCCGGTGACAGCCAGCAAAGCACCAATGCCATCAACAACCGTTGCAGCTGTGAAAGTATTCCCTAACCCGGTAGTGAATGATCTCTTTGTACAGCTACAGGGCTTAGATAGTCAGACGCCTACTTACATACAGATCATGAATGTACAGGGAGGTTTCGTGCAGACTGTTAAAGCCGGAAATGTAGTGAACTATCAGCAGTCAATTGACATCAGCAGACTGACAGCTGGCATATACTTTGTGGTGATTCAGAACGGTAGCAAAGTGTTCCGGGAGAAGATAATTAAGCAATAAGCTGACCTACATAATTATCCGGAGAAGAGACAATGGCCTTGCTGCAAAGCAGGGCCATTGCCATTGTAGCAACACACAACCAATCTCATCTGCTTTACCTGATATATGATTACGAGCGCCCTTCAGGAATAGCAGCAATAATGACCTTTCGTTGAAAATAGCCTATAGGCATGTGGATATTGCGAGCCGGTACAATTACCGCCGCAGCGAGTTCTTTTACATTTATGAAGACTACTATTCTTAATTATTAAAACCCTGAGTAAAAATGCGAAAACTTCTACTCCTCGCAACTGCACTACTGTGCAGTACACTGTCGTTTGCACAGGACTACTGGAGGCCACACACTGACGGCGCCAGAATTAGTACCGATAAAGCTGTTGCCCGTCTTGCTTTTCCCACTGAGTTTAAACTGTTTGATCTCAATTTTACACCTTTCAGAGATCAGGCATTCAGATCGGTCGGTAATAAGTCCGCCCACGCCACCATTATTTCTCTACCCAACGCCGATGGACAGATTGAACAATTCGAAATTACAGAAGCATCCAATTTCGAACCTGCCTTACAGGCCCAGTTCCCGGATATCAGAGCCTTTTCGGGAAAGGGTATTACTGACAAATATGCCACGTTAAAACTGAGCATATCTCCGCAGGGAATACAGACGACTGTATTCCGTACCGGAAAAGAGAATGAGTTTATCGAACCCTATTCTGCTGACCATACAGTATATACTGTATTCAAAAAAAGGGCGAATACTTTACCGTGGAAATGTTTTACACCTGAGCAACAACTGGCGACTGACATAGACAGTCGCGTACCTGATGTTGCAGGCCGCTCTACCGGTGATTCCAAAACTTTACGGCTGGCCCAGTCAGTAACTGCGGAATACTCCAATTACTTCGGCGCCACCAGTGCTTCACAGGTTGCCTTAGTACTGGCGGCTGTCAACGCTACGCTGACCCGTTGTAATGGTGTCTATGAAAAGGATCTCGCGATCCATCTTAATCTGGTAGCTGCCAGTACCAGTGTATTCTATTACAATCCTTCCACAGATCCCTATTCTTCTGCCAGTTCAGGAGCCGGTGGGGCCTGGAACAGCGAGTTACAGAATACCCTGAACTCGGTGATCGGTGCTGCCAACTATGATATCGGTCACCTGTTTGGTGCTTCCGGTGGTGGTGGTAACGCGGGTTGTATCGGTTGTATCTGTGTTGATAATTCAAAAGGAAGCGGCTTCACCTCTCCTGCAGATGCGATCCCACAGGGCGACAATTTCGATATTGACTATGTGGTACATGAAGTAGGTCACCAATTAGGTGCTAACCACACCTTCTCTATGAGCAATGAAGGTACAGGCGTGAACGTGGAACCTGGTTCGGGTATCACCATCATGGGATATGCCGGTATCACCAGTCAGGATCTGGCACCGCATTCAATAGATATTTTCCATGCGGCTTCCATTGCACAGATCCAGGCAAACCTGTCTGGCAAGAGTTGCCCTGTAACCACCGTTATATCGGGCAATAACGCTACTCCTGTGGTAAGCGCCGGTGGTAACTACACCATTCCGATCAGCACACCATTTGCGTTGACAGGTACAGCTACGGATGCCAATACAGCTGATGTGCTGACGTATGCCTGGGAGCAATATGACAATGCTTCTTCTTCACAAACAGGCTCCAGCAGTGTGGCTAGTCCGACCAAGGCTGCTGGTCCGAACTGGATCTCACTGCCTCCTGTTACAACCCCTACCCGGTATTTCCCTAAACTGTCCACCATTCTTGCCGGCAATTTAGTATCTGGTCCTTTAACCGGTGGTGATGCTGGCGCAAATACCGAAGCACTGAGCTCCGTATCCAGAACCCTGCGGTTCCGTCTAACGGTAAGGGATAATGCGCCTTATAGTTCGACAGCACCGGTAACGATCGGACAGACCAACTTCTCTGATATGACGGTGACTGTGAGCAATACCTCCGGACCGTTCTCTGTAACGGCTCCTAATACGGCTGTTTCCTGGGCGGGTAATTCTTCCCAGAACATCACCTGGAATGTGGCGAATACAACCGCTTCTCCTGTGAGCTGTGCGAATGTAAAGATCTCCATCTCTACGGATGGCGGTAATACATTCAGTACCTTAGTTGGCAGTACGCCGAATGATGGTAGTCAGGCGGTTATCATCCCTAACACACCCACAACCACAGCCAGAATAAAAGTGGAATCTGTTGGAAACATCTTCTTTGATATTTCCAATACCAACTTTACCATTGTATCCGGATCCTCCTGTACATCTCCGACAGGTCTGAGTGATTCTGCGGTTACCTCAACTGCTGCAACCATCACCTGGACAGCTGCAAGTGGCGCTGTATCGTATGATGTTGATTACAAGGCTGCTGCTGATACTACCTGGATCAATGCTGCGACAGGCATTACCGTTACAGGCGTTAACCTGACAGGCCTCCTGGCAGGACATACCTATGACTACAGGGTAAGATCACATTGTGCCAGCGATAGTAGTTCTTATGCTGTTGGTCAGTTAACGACTACGCCAAGTGCATCGTGTAGCGCACCTACCGGTTTAACCAGTGCATCAGTAACTACTACGGCAGCTGCTATCAGCTGGTCAGCGGTAAGCGGTGCATTGAGTTATGATGTTGATTACAAACCAGCTGCAAGTGCTACCTGGATCAATGTCCAAACCGGAACGACAGCAACATCTGCGAACCTGAGCGGATTGACAGCTACCACTACCTATGACTGGAGAGTGAGGACAAATTGTTCTGATGGTAATGGTGCTTATGCCAGTGCGCAGTTCACTACCCTGACGCCGCCTACCTGTGCGAACAACCTGGATACTGCCACCAACGGTACTACTGCCGGTGCAGCTACTATTCCATTCAATACGGATATTACGGGTCTTATCAGTCCGTCAGGCGATATTGACCATTACAAGTTCGTGATCACTACAGCGGGTACGATCACTATTACCCTGGGTACCTTACCAGGCGACTATGACCTGAAACTGCTGAACAGTGCCGGTACACAGCTGGCAATTTCACAGGCGGGTGGTACCAGCAGTGAAACGATCAGCAGAAATATGACGCCGGGTACTTATTATGCACAGGTCTATGGTTACAATGGCGCTAACAGTACTACTTCCTGTTATACACTGCGCGTACAGTTAGGTACTGCCAGCCGTAGTACGGATGTAGTGAACAGCGATGTGCCTAAAGTGGCTGTATTCCCGAACCCTGCTAATAATGTGGTGAACGTGAATCTGACCGGTTTCAAAGGAAGATCTTCCGTAATGATGTATGATGTCAATGGCCGTGTGGTATTACGCCGTGAAATGAATCCGGTGAACACGCAGCTGGATATTTCTACATTACCGACAGGTGTTTATATCCTGAAGATCAGAAATGGTGCGAAAGAAGTGAATATGACGAAGATCATCAAGCAATAATTTTGATAATAAATAGATAAGAAATAGCCGGTGCCTGTCCAGGTACCGGCTTTTTTTATGGGCTGCTGACATAGGGTTGTCACTCGCCCCTTTTTACTTTGTGTCATTCTAAACAAAATCAACAGACATGACGCTTTCATCAGTCCGCATCATTACCGATGATATTAAACGCTTGGTAAATTTTTATGAGATCGCTTTGGGAGCGAAGTTTACCTGGTTTACCGACGATTTTGCTGAATTAAAGACTTCCCGTGCCGCATTGGCGATCGGCAGTACGCGTACATTGGCTTTTTTTGGCGAAACACCCATAGCTGTTCCTGCCAATAACCGCTCCGTTATCATTGAATTTCAGGTAGATAATGTAGATGAGCAATATCCGGCGGTAGCCGATATCGCAGGGAAAGATGTGGTACAGGTACCTACTACGATGCCCTGGGGCAATCGTTCTTTATTGTTCAGGGATCCGGACGGGAATCTGGTGAACCTCTTCACACCAGTGACGCAGGATGCGCAAAAAAGGTTCGAGTAAACTAATTTAAAAGAAGCTGTTTCAAAAGTATTGAGCAGCTTCTTTTTATTCGGACACCTGATAGAATCAGGTAGTCATTTAAACTATTCTGAAGACGTTCATTTGTTTTTGATACATCCTCTTTTTTATTTATCAGAGCGGCCTGATGGTTCGCTTTTTATACTTGTGGGACAAAATAAAGAACGGGATACTTGCCGAAGTGACTACTACGCCGGAGCCTATTAACCACTGATAGGTGGCGGGCTTGATGCTGTTTGTCTCTGCACTGGCGATGGCGGTCACGAGACCGAGTAATGTCAATGGCACTCCGACGCCGATGGATACCCAGCCCAGGGCTTTATAGGATCGCTGTGTTTTCCAGTCTTCACTGGTTTTATCATATACAGGACGCATCCTGTAAGGGGGCGGTGTTCTTTCTTTCATGATGCTGTCTACGGTATGCAGACCGCGAAGTGAAAAGGCGTATGCTACCCCGACGCCGACATGGCTGGCGGCGAATCCGCCTTTATTCCAGCGTTCATAGTTGGCCGACAGCGAGATATGTTTTGTGATATATGAACCGATGGTCAGTCCGTAGGTCGTTGACCCGCTTTGATAGAAAGTATGGTTATCTGCGAAGTAGGTGAATCCGAACTGTGGTTCTGCGAATAATGATCTATACCGGAATTGTGCGCCTATTTTAACGGGGATCGCTGTAAATCCACCGCTGGTATTTGTTGCCGATGCTTTTGGATGGTATCGCATAGCGCCTGTCTGGAGTGAAAATCCGTAGGTCTTATTCAGTCGTAACAGGTATTTTACGGCTCCTCCGATCCCATAATTGTAGCCGGGGTCTTTTACATCGAAGAAGGTGGCGCTGCCTTCTCTGAAATCTCCCAGGGGCATGGCATATTGGGCGCCAACGGAGAGTTCTGATGTTGGAAATGATCTCTGGTCCTGGGCGTACAATACAGGTGTAAGCAGGGATAACAAAATTGATAGAAAATATATTCTTTTCATCTTGTGCCTTATTATTTTGAGGCAGATTAAAGTTAACCTTTTACCTGATAATGCTTATTGATAATGTTTGCCCATGGTATCTTTCTGGTGTTTCCAGAGTTCCTGAAAGATAGGACTATGCTCCTTCAGGTGCTCAAAAGTGCCTTCGCCGACAATTTTCCCCTGTTGGAGTATATATACATAATCGAAGTGTGTCAGCAGATGCAGGCGGTGGATCGATGAGATCACTGCTTTATCTGCAAAAGCTTTGAACAACTTGGTATAGATCATGACCTCTGTCTTTGGATCTACACTGCTGGTTGGTTCGTCGAGCAGTACCACCTCACTTTCCCGGGCGGCGAGGATCCCACGGGCGAGGGCGAGGCGTTGTTTTTGTCCGCCGGAAAGGTTCACCCCTTTTTCCCGGATATCAGACTCCAGTCCGAGTGGGAGTTGACTGATGACATCCGTAAAATGAGCCCCTTCACATACTTCTTCAATATCTGCTTCGCTGAAAGGCAATCCAAGCGTGACATTATAAGCGATGGTATTCTCAAAGATCTCCGGTTCCTGCGGGAAGAGGGTGACGGTCTCATTGAGTGTATCCATGTCATATGATTTTCCATCGACTGATAACTCCATTCCTGGCTGCGGGTCATACAATCCTCTCAGCAATGACAGCAGGGTACTTTTACCGCTGCCGCTCTCTCCTATTAAGGCGATACGTTTACCACGGGGTATTTGAATATTCAGTCCGTGCAGGCTTTGCGGTGCGTGTTCTGCGTATTGCTCACGGTGAGAAAAGTTCAGGTCTTTTATACTGATCATTTCCCAGGTCTCCGGCAGATCGGTAGGCGCATCCGGACGATGTTGCTTTTTAAATGCGTCGTCAATATTAGTCGCCGTCTGTACGTAGGTATTGTATTGGGTGATATCAGTATACTGCCAGGCAAAGTCATAAAATACGCTGGTAAACTGGTTGACGTATCCCAGCAAGGTGACGAGTCCGGCGATATAAAACACCTGTCCGGGCTGCCAGTATTGTATAATATACCCCACAGCCACCACACAATAGATCACCGTGATCAATACATCTGCTACAAACCACTTCCATTCATTGATACGGATATTCTTTTTAAACGGTGGTACGATCTGGTGTACTTTCCCCAGGAGGCCGGTTTCCATGCTCTTTTCGAGTCGCAGGGTAATGACCGTCATGATATTGGAAAGGCTGTCGAACAAGGTCGAGGATACCACGTGTTCCTTTTCATTCACCTCATCCAGTGTACGGATAAAAGGCTTATCAAATTTAAAGATCACCCAGATCGTGATGATACCAAGCGCTACACCGATGCTACCAAACAAGGGGGAAAAGTAGACGATGGCTGCTACTGAAAAAATGAGTTTACCTACTGCCCGCAGATACATAAAGCCGTGATCGAAAAAAGTCTTCAATGCTTCGTATGCTTTACGGATACGATTGATGGTAGCGCCACTGTGATGATCCTGGTGCCATTTTACCGGCAGGTGCAGTACCTGGTGATAGCGTTCCTGCAGGAAGTTACGGCTGAGATTAAAGGCCAGTTCCCTTTCCATGACACGGGCGGGACCGTGAAAGGCCCATTCCAGCAACTTCAGGGCAAAATAACTGCCTGCATACAGGAATGCGTAATGCAGCACCTGCTGTGTATCCTGTTGGATCTTATTAATAAACCATCCCAGTAATACGGGGTACAAAGCATTGATGATGGCGGAAACAACGAACATGGCATATACCAATACATACCTTTTCCGTTCTTTTCGCGCATAAAGCCAGGCTGTCCGCAACAGGGATATATATGGGTTGGCCATAGTATTCGGTGGTTTGTAAGGTGCAAAGATATAAAAACATCCGGACGCGGTTGTCCGGATGTTCTTCCTTTCCCGGGTCAGAAAAACGGGACCAGCTTCTCTTCCAGCGTTCCCTGATCATCTATCGCCTGGATGTGCAATTTTGCACTCGGAAAGTCAGGATTAGGGATCAGGGTACGGTAGCTCCATACGTTGTTGTTATTATTAGCCTGACCGGACTCCAGTATATTGCCGTCCACGGAGATGATATTGACGAATACACTGGCGGTATTTCTGATGACCATGTAGATGACGTCATTGATAGCGCCTCTGTAGTAGTCTGTAATGACGAAGCGGATATTGGCGTGTACAGATGCCAGTAATTGTTTATTTCTCATGATAATTTAGCTTAATAGTGAGATAAAGAGCGTCCGCTCTATGCGGACGCCCGATGATTGTTTTAACTTAGGAGACAACTACTTCTTTCTCTGTGACGTTGCCAGGCAAGTCTGTTGCGGTGACTACGATGCGAGTCCCGGGTAATGTCGCGTTGGCGACGGTTGCCGTGTAAGTCCAGATTCGTTTGTCAGTTGCACCGATAATGGCAGCACCCTGTTCTAATACAGTTCCCGTCGGTGAGGAGATGGTTACTGTTACGGATTTAGGTGTGATGACATCTCTGGCGGAGATCTCTATCGTATCTCCGATCGCTCCTTTATAAGTGGTTAGATCTACACTACCAATGACTGGTGCTTTCGCTGCATCTTTGAAGGCAGCGTTATAGGCAGTCTGACCACCTTTCGCGGCCTTCTGATACAGCGCCTTCACCACAGGGTCTTTCATGGCGCTCTGCGCATATAAAGATGCTATAATGAATTGTTCGCGTACCTCCTGTTGTTCATCAGTTGGTGGTACCGTGTTCGGACCACGTTTAACAGCTACGACTGTCTTACCTTTTCTTACACGGAAGTTCATCTTTTTACCAACTGTACCGGATACACCGGTGATGAATATATTGTCTTTTACGTATGCCATTGTGAATCAGTTTTTGTGATTAAAAAATGTTGTTTAACCACAATCATGATCACCAGGTTAGACAAGAGGCGCCCCTCTCCTGTCTTAGACGCAGACCCGTTGTTCACGATTGCTGAAACAATATTAGGCCGATTATTTCAACAATTTCCGGCAATGTGCATGGGACGCAAAAACGTGTGCACAGGACGCAAAAACGCGGGCATGTAAAATTTTAAAAGACTTCAAAATTGCTAAGGAGTGCTTCTTTTAGTTCTCTGCTGATGGGTAGTGGATCACCGGTTTTCATAATGACCTCAGTGTCGATATACCTGATATGTTGCAGGCAGACGATATGGTTCTTGTGTATGCGAAAAAAAAGATCAGGGGGAAGGCTCTTTTCAAATCGCCGGAGGCTGGTTCTTACTGTAAATTTTCGCTTATCAATAAGCGTGACCAAAACATACTTGTCTTTAACACTGACAAATGCGATTTCTTCGTTTTCTATTTTTTCACGGGTTGTATCCTTAACAAGGAGTAATAGCGGCTTATACATAAGATTTGTCGGATTGAGTTAGGTAATATGGAATAGAAGCTATTGGAGATGGAAGACTTTCTAAGTCGAAGGACAGGAAGGAGACTAAGTCGAAGTCGAAGGGAGGATGGAGCAGACAGGAGATATTGAGCAATTGAGGAGTTGGCGATGGTTTTTACTTCGGTAGTTAAAGGGTTTGCGTAATACATAACTGTATTTTTTGTGGGTTAATTATATGTCCGGGATCCGGACGGGTTAAGACTCAATGTACAATTTTAAAGAAAATAGTAACCTCTAAATCATTTCGCTGCGAAATTCACGAAAAAAAATTCATTTGATAATTCTTATCCTACGTTGATCTTACGTTCATGAACGTAGGATTAACGTAGGATAAGAATTATCAAATGAATATCTGAAACGACTATAGTGGAGGATGTGTTGAGATAGCATAAATGTATTTTTATATTAATGTCCCAGGAAGTCTTTAATAGCGCTATGATAAACACTGCTACCAGGCCGTTTTTTATATGCTGCCTTTAATACAGGATCGTGTACAATGCGCTTTGCATATTTCACCGCTTCAGCGAACCTCGATTTCTCCTGTAGCTGGGCTGTGGAAGGGACTACATTACTCATGTCCGGGTACCTGGTAATGAATGTGCGTCCCTTTCTGCTCTTTAGGCTGAATTGCTTGCCAGTTGAGTTTTTACTAACCTTATACCCAGTTAGTAGTGGGTTGTTTGTTTTTGCCATAATGATGTTTTTATGGTAAAAATAGATAAATGATGTATGCGGGTTTTACGTAATTATTGTGTGTAAATTTTCTTCTACAATATTTAAATGCACAAATGATGCAGGTGGTTGTTTGTATTGTATAACCGTATTGGTTAGGGTGTTTTATCCTGGGTGTTTTGGGATGTGTTTTTTAAAGAGCATGGATTTTTTTATTTTGAAAAAAGGTTTAATTTAAAAGAAGAAGGATGTTGTGAATAAGTGTTGAAGATATTAGTTGCCCAGATGGCGGAACTGGTAGACGCGCTGCACTTAGAATGCAGTGCCCCCGTGGTGTGCAGGTTCGAATCCTGTTCTGGGCACCACAAACAGAAAATCCGCTCTAGTAGCGGATTTTCTGTTTTATGTATATTCCTGGGTCATCTATAATCTATTCATTATCAAAATACAATGGGTTCGATACGAAGGCTCAAGTTGGCTTCTTGTGTTCTACGCCTTACTTTTCGTATATGCTAACTAAAACTGGATCAAGTTGAAAACTTGGGGGATTGTCATTAGGCATATAGTTTAAATGGCGATGCTGTCAAACAACTATTAGCACGTAGCAGATATCTGTTGTTCAAACAGCCAAGACTGTGGCCAGAGAGCAACAGCAACGGACCGAGCTACTCTTTACCAGGTGTCCCGTTATACAAAAGGCTTATCAACTGTCGTTAGGGCTGGGAGATGTATTCAGAATATGCACCAGCAAAGAACAGGCTTTTAAAAGGCTTGCACTATGGCACAACGAGGTAGATGCCTCTGGTATACAGAGTAATACAGCCTCCCAAATATAGATTCGCATTTACATGTTCTTACTCTATTCTCCTATATACTCATTAATACAATTAAGGCATAACCTTGGCTTGAGGTTATAAGATTCCTTGTTAGTCCAAACAATGGTATTTTTAAATTGGACAGATAATTTATTTGTTAGATTAGTAACGATTATGTCCTTTTCAATGACGAATACATAAGCTTCGCCGATTTTTATCTTCTGATTCAATTTATTATTAATTTTTCTTACTCTGTCAGATATTATTACACTAGTATCATTTGTATTAAATGATGATACCACGCCGATAAGTATACATTCCTTTAATTTCTTTTTCCATATTACCGTAGCCGATAATGTGTCGTGTACCTGACATTTAGCGTTACAACAAACACTACCTAGAATAAATAAGAGTATAGTTATGCTCTTCATTATTTATTTCTTTCAAGATTATTAAGTAATTTTTCTTTTCCGTTACTTATAATATATATCTTATTGTCTTTAATCTTCAAATCGAAATTGCTTGTTTGTTTAGCTCTGGGATCTATTAAAATCGCTTTATCGTGGGCATCGTAAAAGTTTGAACTTTCAGCTTCACTATCAGTACCTATTGCAGAGTGAGTGTTAGGATGCTCTGTAGCACCTATATACGCTTCCAAAACCTCATGCAGCACTCCAACTCCAGGTTCAGATTTAGTAATGTCCTCTATAATTGCAAATTGGTCAGGATTTATTTCTTGTCTGGCCAATATTACCCCATCCTTGTTGCCTCCTGCAAAAGACCCACTTCCCAAAAATGCTCCTCCTGTAATAGCTATACCTTCACTTGTATAATTGTTTGACGAAGCATTTACATCCACGATAGCATATTTATCGTTAATCGCCGTCTGAAGCTTTTTATCTGCATCAGTTTTTGCATTTCCACCAGCGACAATTACTTTTCCAGCTTTATCTTGAGATAATTTTAAATTAGTAGACTGCTGTAGCTGCTCAAATGCCTTCTTTGACTGATTACCGCGGATTATGACATCGGTAGGAGTCATGCCGTCCGGATCAATGAAACGTAAAGGATTATCAAAAGAATAGTTATATACCGAGTGTCTTCGCATTTTTTCTGAAAGTGGATCCACAACACTCCACCTCCCGATTTGAGGGTCGTACATTCTAGCTCCATAATCATACCAATCCAGACCTGAACTATCATTAAACTCCCTATGCTGTAACAACTCCTTCCCATTATATTTAACGCGGTTCTCTGCATAATTCGTTCCTTTCAATGCATTAGCGGATATTCCCGCCATCGTCAATCCGTACAAATAATAATGCGTCTCCTCTAACAACGGCCCACTAATTGCTGCCACCGTAACATTATCAAAGAAAACATCCTGCTGACTCTCATTGCTTGTATAAACATACAAAAAAACCACTCTTTTCCACGGCCATTTTCCCGCCGCCAAGTTCCTGCAGTTCGTCCGGACTTGCTTTTACCTGATTTACGCCACTATTACCCTCTACTAATTTGAAATCATCATCGAATAAAACAAAGTTCAAATATGTCTTTGGTCGATCAGTCGGCCCATTGTCCTTGTTTTTCTCCTTCAAACGTTGATAGTTGCTATTATAAAAATCCGCATTAAAAGGCGTATTGTTAGAGACAACTTGACCAGCGTGTGAACCATTTTCACCTACGCCACCACCAAAAGCCTGTACCAATCCAGCGATTATATCCTCTACCGGGGCTTTTGCTTTGTTATCAGCGGGGCCCTCTGACTTATAGAACGCTTTTGCACCGATCTTCACTGTGTCCCCTGCCATTACACGTAGCACCAATGAAGGGCCGATCTTCTTCCCTCCTGCCTTTGCATTCAACTTAGCAACAAACTTGTTTTTTTCAGTAGTCTGATCACAACTTATCATAACCAAGATTACGTTGTTTTCTCTGATTGGAAAGTCCAAGTGACGGACTTTCCAATCAGAGAAAACAACGTAATACTATAAAGACTAAACTTGGTTTTGAAAGAAATATTATAACTATCGACTAAAATATAACCCTTTAAGATCCTTTGTATAATGGACATCATAAATTTCTTTACGTGGTTCCAGGCACATAGACGTTTGTTCATCGAGCATAAAACACGGAACATCGAGATAGTTAGTCGGTGCATTAGGATAATGTCGGGTCGAAATAAGCCTAAGGTTATATGACTTGTGCTTCATTATCTTGACACCTTGTAATTGGGTACATTTCTTTGATATTATTTTATATCTATATCCACTATTACGTGCATAAATGACATACCATGAATTAATAGAATCAATTTTATATATCTTATAAACAGCGCTTGTATCCTCGAATTGTGCATAAGAAGGCGCCCCAGTAATAGGCGATTTAGACAAAGAGCAGGACACCATGAGTAACGTGAAAATAATTGATATATATTTCATCTGTATGTTTTATTGTTTATTTAATTGTAAAATGGGCGCCGAGTAACCAGTTGGTAACACTAACTTAAATATGGACGTTGCGTGTTCTGGAGATCCTGGAAGAGCCAAATTACCATTGACATCTAAATGAATTCTGCAATATTAAATGGTTGTTTAGATGCCCTTTGGTGTGCTTTATTGTAAATGGACCCAGTACCCGGAGCAGATACGCCCGAGCGCTGAGATATTTTGGCTCCTTCATAGGCTTCAGTGACTTCATGTAATGCATATTGCCCTACGGTATTTGCTTCATGGTCTGCCGCACCTAGAATATTTGGATTGACGTCTTGAAAGGCATCGACTTTATTCTTACCATCTATTTTATCCGATAATACCTTATTACCCCCAAAAGCTCCACCTACAAATATTTTGTTATCAGACGTAATAACTCCATCAGTCACATTTACATTTACAGTAATTGAAGGATCCAACGTAGCATCGAATAGTTGTTGAGCACCTTTACTTAAAGTGGCGTCATCATTATATTTTTCTGCAATTAATTGGTTTGTTTGCTCATTGTACGTAAGTTGAAGTTGACCAGCTACTGCATCCTGTAGTTGATTCACATAGGCCTGGTTAAGTACTGCATCGCCAATAACTAACTTCTTAAGTATCAATTCCCATCGGTTCGATTCTTTACCGCTACCGGGCACAAAAGCGGCAAGGTCGGAGATATCTCCGACCTTGCCGCTTTTTAAGGTGGTCAAGATCCTTTCTGGGCCTGCTTATCAGGGATCAGGTTAAAAACCTGGGGGACTCCCTATTACAAAATAATTGGTTTCATCTTATTGATTAATATCTGAGCTATTATCTGGTGTCGCGAAATTTCTCAATTAGAAAATTAATTTTTGCGGATTTGCAAAAACACGCTTCGATATTTTTTTCAATAATTCATATACATCATCCGAACTAAACCCTCCAATAAAAGAATGATCATAATAGTTGCACTAATCCCCCCAGATATTGGTACTGTTAGAAGTTGCCTACCATCTATTCCATTTTATCTGCATCAGACGTTTACTCCAATATTTAAAATTGATCATTGATACCAACTTTTAGGGATAGCTTGACAATATTCACTTATTCTATCTTCAGAAACTCAAAATGTTTAGTTTTACCCGATTTCCTTTTCGTTTCTACAAAATACACACCGCCTGGTAACACTGATACATTGATGGCGATCTTTTCCTGTCTATTGGTGTTGTTCATCATCAGTACTCTTATGCCTAAAGTGTTGAAGACAGTGATCGTAGAAAGCCAGTCAAGTCGATTTTCATCCTGGATATAGAGTGTTGAGCTCACTGGATTGGGATACCAGCGGTAGCCCATACTGACTGAAGGATCTTCAGGTAAAGCCGTAAGCACACTAATCCTCATGGAAATTGGATTGCTAATAAATATGCAACCGGCATCGGTCTTCCCTATACACCTGACCTTATCCCCGCTTCTTGCTGGTGCATATTTTATCACGGCCCCAGCAGTTCCACTGATGTCCTCCCAACTGTGCAAATGGGTGCTATCCTGCCATTGATATTGTAAATCCGTACTCCAATAGGAGGTGATAGCTGTCAGCTGGTTCTTAATACCTCCAATAACTACTGTATCCCCTGAAATCCTGATATCAGGTGTGCCTACGGTCATTCTAATTATCCCGCTGCTTGCCTGAGGCTGACGACGACAAACAGAAGGACTGGTAAGCACACACTGAACGATGTCCTTATCCTGCAGCGTCGAACTGTGGAAAACGTTTGAGTTTGTACCAGTAGCAATCCCGTTAACCATCCACTGATAATTGTTCACCGGGCCGGCTTTCTCTGGAATTGCCAGAAACCCTACATCAGCTCCGTTACAAACAGTAGCGTTTGCGGTCCATATGCTAACTGTAGGAGCACTCGTATCCTTTAGTGCCATTGTAAGAAAATTGCTCGTGGCAGGATTGGGATATGCACAAATAGCAGCGCTTTTCATCAATACATGTACATAGTCATTTCTTTTGAGGCTGGAGCTGGTAAATGTTGCGGTATTGACTCCCTGGGATATATTATTTATCCTCCAGTCATATACTGGTTGGCTACCCGGATTCGTAGGCGTTGCCGTAAATGTAACAGGTGTTCCCATACAGGCTGTAAGGTCAGAAGCGCTTATCTGCACAGAAGCCGTATCGCCATTTACATGCACAGTGATAGTCCTGCTGGTATCACTATGTTCGAAGCCGCAAATATCACTATACGAAAGAATTACTCTTATCTGGTCCAGATCTTGCAGCGTATTGAAGGTACGCGTATCGTCCAGAAAGTAACCGGTATTTTTCCCATTGATCTGCCACTGCCAGCGATAATCATGTTTATAGCCGGTAGAATCGGTTGCGGCAAAGGTTACACTTGTTCCAAGACAGAAAGTGGTATCAGTAGCTGTAATGATTATGCCAGGATCGGTGGTATAATTTAGTTGCAGTACAAAAGTGCTGCTGTAACGCCCATCAACTATGCATCGGTATTTATAGCCATTCCAAGATACAGGAATACTATCAAATTGCAAGGTGTTTGTAGTCTCGCCAGACAGGTTGGCACTTTTAACAACATTGATAAACCCACTCCCCGTATCCTGCTGCCACTGATATACTGTCCCAGTGACATCGGATACCAGCGTGTTGCCACCTTCTCGACTGGTACACATAGAAGTGATGATCGGAACATTGACCGTATTTTTATATATAATAACTTGCATGTAATCTGTCCAGGTCGATGCAGCGAGGTCAGGCTTGCCATCTCCATCAAAATCCGCAGCGCCAACTGAATAGGCATACATATGGGTCGAGTTATTACCAGGTCCAGATACCAGACCGGCCAGTTGAGGACTACCAGGCAAGGAAGTATTCTTTCCCATCAAGAATTCGCGAGGCAGTCCGTGGGAGGTAGAAACTACATCCGGTCTCGTACTTCCGCTGAAATTTGAAACACATCCTCCATATCCATTTCTGCCTGGCAAGGACATGAAAACAGGAGATGAAAAGGATAAGTTTCCCGAAGTACTTTTGTTTCGAAGTATGCATATATTATCGTCATTGCAAATAACAATATCTGATTTACCGTCCATATCGAAGTCCACGATTGTAACAAAGCTGCCCGCAAAGCTGATGCCCGGCACGCTTACTCTAACAAACGGATCAAAAGAAATATTCCCTCTGATACTGCTATTCCGAAACAACAAAATACTGGTGTTTTCGAAAGTGTTAGGATAGGCTATAATATCTTTAAAACCGTCGCCGTCCAGGTCGCCGGCAGCAATCCCTACTACCGTCTCTGAGGCATCAAAATTTTGTGTGGCGCCAAAAGATAGTGAGCCCAACACGCTCGTATTCCTAACTACACATATGCGATACTCCTCAAATGACGTTACCGCAATATCATTCTTTCCATCGTTGTCCAGATCAGCAATGACCGCTTCCTGGGTACCTCTTCCCGTAGGGATCGGGTATTCCTTGTCAAACGAAACAATGCCCGGACTGCTAGTATTCCTAACTACTTTTACCAACTTATCATTTGTTGGCATCACAATATCAGGAAGCCCATCGCCATCCAGGTCGTTTATAGCAAAACCAGCGTCTGTAGGGTAATAAATATAACCAACATTCACCCTTGGCGCAAAGGAAAGCCACTTCCCCTTGGTTGTATTACGGTAAACCGCCAGCGAATCACCCTGACCTATGCTGGTATTTACAATCAGGTCAGGTTTACCATCTCCATCAATGTCTTTGCCTTGCACGCGCAAGGGGGTTCCACGGCCTTTATTTACAATAAGACCCTCACTAAAAGAGTTAGGTGTAAAATTCTCCGTGCTGTCAGCAAACGGCACATTGAAAGGCGTGGGAGACTCTCCCAAAAGACCATTATCTTTGTTAAGCACCTGAATAGTACCTAAGCTCGCTCCAACAGGTACAGTACATACAATTTGTCCCGTAGATACTGTCTGTAGCTGCGCCGGAACAGTTCCAAAAAACACTTTGTTTTGTGAAAGGATTCCACTAAATCCAATACCGGTGATTGTTACATTGGTGCCTATCATGCCCGCTGAAGGACTGACGGTCTGAATTACCGGAGGCTGCGCAACCGGTGGCGGATTATATGTGAATTCACCAACAGGAATGTTGCTATAAAGCAGCTTAAAGGTGATGGCTCCTGTAGCGCCGCCGGCAACGACAGCCGTAATCTCTTTGTCTGATAAAACAGTAAAGGACGCCGCAGGCGTACCACCAAACGAAACACCCGATACATTGGAGAATTTTGAGCCTGATATCGTTACAAATGTGCCTTCACTACCCGATTTTGGATAATAGGAGGAGATTTTTGGGGGATCCACAGCGTTAAACCGTGAGTACTTTGTTAGTGTGTCGGAGATTCCTCCAGCAGAGACGATCAATTGTATTGTATCAGTACTACTGCCGATATCATGTGTATAGGAGGCATTATAGCTTGTGCTTACCAATGATCCATTTACCAGCCATTGGTATTGGTCTCCTGTTTTGGAAAAATTCAACAGCCGAATGTTACCAGCTGTATACATTCCGGTCGTGTCTGTTTTGAAATAGGCAGCTATGGCGGTTCCTCCTGCGTTCGTCGTCATTTCCAGGTATCCATGGCCTCCACCTGCCCACAACTGTGTTGCGGAAAGGCACTGCAGATCATAATGGGAATAACCGAGGTAAGTATAATTATTTTGCCTTGGTAGTGGCTCCCAGGTTACGCCACTGTTTGTTGTTTTATAAATCTTGTAAGGAGCTACCAGGGCATAGCCGGTATTAACGTCGGTAAACCGCATCTTAGTGCAATTGAAGGGAGTAGCTTCAACGTCGTTTTGAAGGGTCCATTGCTGTCCCCCTGTTGTTGTTTTATAAAAGTAACGGGACTCTCCGCTATTCATACTTAGCCACCCGACATTGGCATCCAGAAAATAAGCATAGGTCAGGATGCCCGTGCGGGGCAATGTTATGCGTAACCAGGACGTTCCGCCATCACTGGTTTTTAACAATTTGCTTGCATAATAGCTGGTACTTATAGCAATTACATTATTGTTATCAGCCGCCTCGAGATGGTCCAGATAACTGCCGGACAGCTCTGTCTGCACAGACCAGTTCATCCCTTTGTCTGTCGTCTTAAGAATGCGGTCTGCATCGACAGCATAGCCAATATTATTATTTTGAGGGAAAACAATGTCCTTTATCCCAGTCCTCAGTGCTAAAGGATCATACTGTGAATGGAATACCAGCTTAAAAGAATTCCCGCCATCGACAGAATATAAAATAGACGGTACCCGCCCATAGTCTCCATATACGATAAGGGTGTTCTTATCAAAGGCCTTCACGCCTTCAATACCAAACCCAAAGGTGACATTAATGTTCGTATAGCTACCGTAATTGACGTTACTGCGTGTAATGAATTTCTTCGTATATGTCCTGCCGCTGTCAGCCGTATAGCCGACCCAGTCCCTAAAAGCGACAAATCCTTCATTCGGCGAATAAAAACTTACTTTATTGATACTATTATCTTCATCAGTATCCAGGTACATCTGTCGCATCTGCGCCAAAGCAGTCGAAAGGGAAAAAATATAAATAATGATAAGGAATAAAAAGCCTTTGAGAGCTGTTTTCAGGTAGGGATGCTGCATTAATATGAAATTGGTGGCAATATAGGGCTCAAATATATAAATTTCATTGTACATGTAAAGATAAATGAATTGAATCACACTATATCAGATATCACAAGCTGTAATATTATACCAGGCAGCAATACCTGCTGATGACTTCTTCAATCAAAGTTGGATAAATGGAGATTGGCCGAAACATTGGACTAGCTGCAAGAAGATTAAAGCCATACCGCTTTGTTTTTACCTCAATGGTACAGGAACAAGCTAAAGTAGCACATCCTGTATATTGAGCATATGTCTCTTCAATGTGTCTGATGCGGCAGTATTCATCAGCACAGTGTTTATAAAGGCCTGTAACTGCTCGTCCGGAAGATCATTGATAGCGATTTCCTCATCCTGTAATATTTGCTGTAACTCTTTATTAGACATAACCAATTGCATGAGTTCTGTTTCCAGCATTTCGCTTTGGGCGTCTTCTTCTTCCGTGAGTGACTTTGTGCCCAATATCAGCCTGAAGAAAGGAAAGCTTACCGTATCCCTTTCTTGTTTTTGCAAATCGGCGGCAAGGGGAACAGGTTGCTCCAGCATAGCTTTTGCCTGTAGTATGCCATTACCATAATAGGTAAAAGGCTCTCCATATCCTTCTTTAATATGTTTCCTGGCGCTGTTAAATAATGCAGCCCGGATGGCTTCCACTCTCATCCACGGCTCGGGCAGTTCGCTAAGGGCATCGTAGTATTTCTGGTAGTAAAGAGCGGCGGCGGCGGCCACCTGCGGCGTTGCGGAGGAAGTTCCCTCACGCATTAGGCATCTATCCGCAAATATGGGATCAGGCAGATTCTTTTGATGACCTCTACAATAATTTCACAGCGTTACAGCAAATATTCGCAAGCGCAGCTCAGAACGACCAGGCGATCATCACCTTCATCAATTAAACAGGTTATTTACATGCCTGCAGGGCCGCGAACAGTTGTAACCGGTAATGTTTGCTTGAAACGATCGTCAAACTTTTAGTCGGTAGCTGGCTTTTCCTCTTTATATCCATATCCCTCTTCATCCTCGACCCACACTCTATCTGGTTTCGGGTAAGCATTTCCTTTGACTTCGTCAGCAATCTGTAGTTTAAATTGTTCATCAGTGCCCTGGAAGCCATCGCGCATTAGCTTTGCCCAGCTATTCAGGTCCAGGTTTTCTTTCTTGTGCCATTCGGGAAAGCGACTGACTGAGTCTGTATAGAGATCCCAGATGTTTTGCTGGAATTGCTCCTCTGCTTTTTGTGCTTTTGCTTCTTACACTTCAGCTTTGGGACCTTCTTGTACGTATTGTTGCAATGCATTATAGTCTACACTGAAATACTGGTGACAAATCCAGTGATGGTGACGGGAATACGTAGCGACTGCATCTAAAAAGCGACAACGGCCTGAAAGGCTTTTTTAGGCTGAAAATCCCTGTCAAACAATAAAGGATAATCCTTTCTGCCTCTTACGGGGAAATCATCCAGCCAGCTATGCCTGTCTGATATATTCCAGAAAGTCACACCGGTCAGTAATGCTTTGTACTTACGGAATATTTCAAAGCATACCCGGTATTGTGCTGCCTGGGCGGTTTCTTTCTCCTTTGTAAAAATGGTATCATAGTCATTCGCCCGCTTTGCCCGGGCTTCATGCTCTTTCGGATAAACAGAAATATCGAGTTCCGTGATCTGCAATGGGATCTTTAAGACAGCAAAATCGGCAAAGGTCTTCTCCAACTGTTCCCCGGAAGGTTCGTTAATAGCCCAGTGTCCCTGTAACCCAACGCCCTGGATGGGTACGCCCTTGTTCCGCAACTCCTTTATCATCCGGATGATCTTTGACCGCTTATCGGGGTCTATCTCATTGTAATCATTATAAAAAAGCACAGCCTCCGGGTCTGCGGCATGTGCCCATTCAAATGCTTTTTCGATAAACTCAGGGCCACAGATCCGTAACCATGCTGAATTGCGGTAAAACTCGTCGTGTCTGTCACTGACCACTTCATTGACCACATCCCAGGCATATATCTTTCCCTTATACCTTGTTACGACCGTTGTAATATGTTCCTTTAGACGCTGCAATAAGGTTGCTTTGGATACTGTATCACCCTTATTATCTGTGAACATCCATCCGGCCACCTGATTATGCCAGCAAAGCGTATGGCCTCTTATCTTCATCCTGTTCCTGACCGCGAAGTCAACAATAGCATCTGCCCTTTTAAAGTCATATTCATGCTCACGTGGATGAATAACACCCATCTTCATATCATTTTCCGGGGTAACACTATTGAATTGTGAAATGATGAACTGTCCTTCGTTTCCCTGCAAGGCACGCGGGGAGACCGCTACGCCAATGGGAAACATAGTCTCATAGTAATCTTTTAAGCCTTTTCCGGGTGTACCCTGGGCTAAAGAGGAGTCTGCAAAAAAAACGCCTGAGACACATATCAGCAGGTGTTTTGTTATCTTATGAAAACCTGATAGTCTAAGCATAAACTAAAAGTGGCGTATAATTTCCTAACTGTCAAATTTTTCCGCGGATATTTCAGCCGTTTTTCAGGCTGTCCGCAAAAACAACGTCTTCCTTTTTCATTGTGCACAACCACTGCCTGGCCCCCTCCTACGGGGGGTAATGCTTACGGGCTTTTTTATTACATACGCTTCCGTAGCATACTTAGAAACACTGGCGTTATGCCCAGATAGGAAGCAATATGCTTTTGTGTAATACGCAATTCCAGATCAGGGTAGCGCTTACGGAAGCGTTTATATCTTGATTCTGCCGTCTCTGACAGATTGGAGATGGTACGGCGTTGATAAACGTACAGGCCATTCTGTGTGAGAATGCGGAAAAAGCGTTCCAGCTTAGGCACTTCCTTATACAATTGTTCCAGCGCATCGTAACTCAGGTAACAGACAGTCGTATCCTCCAGTGCATCAATATTCATGAAGGCCGGTTTTTGCATGGAAAAGCTGGTAATATCTACAGCCCACCAGTTCTCCGGAGAAAAGGATATATTGTGTTCATCACCATTTTCGTCGGTATAGAAAAGACGCAGGCACCCGCTAACCACATAATAAACATTCCGCGCGGTCGTACCGGCTTCCAGCAATAAAGTATGCTTAGGTACATCCCTCACCTGCAATACAGCAGATATTCTTTCAGCTTCGCTTTCATCCAGATTAATATGTAGCGCGAAGTTCTTAAAAATGGCATCAAACATCAGGAACGTTTTGACAAAAGTAATAGATTCGGTCGACAGCGCAGTTTAAGACAAATACAGTTATAAAATCTTCAAGTAGTTATATTTTATTCTCCGCCGCTGATGGTTTATTTGCAGTCTTAAAACTAGCAAACATGAGAATAACAACAATTGACCATAAAGGTCTGAAAGAAACCGCCTGTAACATTCCACCCAACATCCCTGTAGTGATGCTGAACCTGCTCCGCTTCAAGTCGGACGGTGGCCGCGAGATCTATTACCAGCAGTATATTCCCGCCTTCCGGGAATTGACCGCGAAGCTGCAGCTGGAAGGTATCAAACTCACGTGGGGAGGTAATGTATCAGGCAGACTGGCCATAGCGGATAATGAGTGCTGGGACGATGTATTACTGGTAGAATACCCTGATTTTGCCAGCTTCCTTTTGATAGCGGAGAGTGATGGTTACAGAAATGATGCAGAGCCCTTCCGCTTGGCTGCGATAGACGATTGCAGACTGATACCGATGGTGGGATTTATGAAGGAATGAATTTTCAGTAACCTACAAGTATGAAAATGAGTTCGTCACAGATGGTCCAGATACGGCAAATAGTCCTGGTATAATAATGTTCAGATAACCAATATTAATTGGTTCGAAAGCATGCCACTCCCGGGCACAAAAGCGGAAGATCGGAAATATTCCTCTGACCTTCCGCTTTTTGGAGGCGTCTGAGCCAGCGGTGAGCCTGCTTGCGGCAAACCAACTCTATCAAAATCTTATACGCGGATATCTATACTTTAACAAATCTCGTCTGATAACCCGATGAAAGTTAACTAACCATCCTTATATATTTAAATGCTTAGTCACAGGAACTATCTCCGTTATTACACTGCAAAGACCCTGAAACAAAATACTCTTCGCCGTTGGGCTTACGGCAACACCTCATTTCTCTGAGCCCCATGATCGGTTTTCTATCTTTCTCCGTCGCTACTGCATGCGCACTTCTTGTAGGTAAATGCTCAAAAGCTGATGTATCGACACTGGTGTTTTTATGTCTAAATACAAAACCGTCCACTTCGAGATCCGCCAGATTAGGATTAGTGGACAGGAATCCATTGACGATCCTTTCCAGCTGGTGAAGGTCGTCTTGCAGGTATTTTAATTTCTCACACATAATATTATATTTATTTTGTTACAAAAAAATAAGTCGTATCGCTTATTGTACTCCCATCTGCCTGTTGTGTAAAAGCAATGGCTAAGTGTTTGCCAGGTGAGGCGGCATCTGTTGCAATGTAACGGATGTTCGTTCTACCATTGCCATCTGTAATGGCGTTAGGATTTCCATTCAGGAAAAAACCAACAACATTGCCCGTGGTATTTACCACCCTAAACTCAACGGAATATCCCTGACTGGGAACACCCCCGTTATTCCTTTTTAGAGAGGCTGATAGTAATATCTCTTTGTTATAATTATTGTTTATAGAAAACGAATCCACACTGATCGTGATACTTTCCGGGTAGGCTTTAATAAAAGTAATATGCGTAGTATCCATTACGTCATGTCCTGCGATGGTAGCAGTAATAAGTGCCTGTCCGGTACGGGTGCTGACCAGTAACGCGCCGGCTTTAAATTGCTCGTCCGCTTCAACGATAATACTATCGCCGTTTCCGCCTACAAATGATCCCAGGCTGGTTTTTAATAATAGCTTTCTTTTAGAAGGAATTGCCTTTGAGTCGATCTTCAAACTAATGGTAGCCGGACTTGCACCATCTGCTAACACTGTTTGGGGGACGAAGGTGAAAGTGAGTAAATCACTCCCCTGCACACGGTCAAAATCCTGTTGTTTGAAGCAACCTGAGAATATATATAGAGAGCAGAAAAAAAATATAATCAGATAGTATTTCATTTGAACAATTTTACGAAACCACCAAAAAGATCCTGAAGCTCATAATCGACAGACAGACCAATAAACGGAGATGTGCCAATGGATGTCTCATTCGTAAGTTGGTTAACAGATAATTTTTTGAAGAACACGCCACCACCTGTTATCTTCAGGTAATTGTTAACCCGAAATCCCAGCCCACCTACCAGGTTCAAATTGCTAAACATATCCTCACGTTTTCCTTCTATTTTTATTGATGAGACGGTGATTCCACCTACAAAAGATAAACGATACCATAGCGTCTTGAACCTGATATGCCGTTGAGCGATATTCTTGTCAATACTTCTGAAATTGATATTGAAACCGACATAAGGTACAAGTGATTGCACACGCATTTGTTGTGGCAAGTCAAATATTGCTACCAGGCCAAAGTCTGGTACTATTTTGAACTGACTCGCCGTTTTAAAATTGAGCACCTCTGTAGAGCCTTGCGTCAGTGTTTCTTTTTCAGATAATTGTGTCTTTCTGGCTGCTTTTGAACGAACTGCTGCTATCAATTTGCTCAACGCGTCCAGGTAATTTCTATTTGACTGAAGCTGCTCCCTGAAAGTGGTCAGCTCCTCCAGAGAGGCTGATAGCTCTCGACGAACACCTATATCATCAACCGTAATCCTCACCTTTCGGACAAAATCCCTCAGCATATCGAGTTGCAACAAGCTCGAATCAAGCAGTTGCATTCTGTCATCAATTTCCTTTTTAGGTTCGATATCCGGTTGATGCAAGGCAATGGCGCCAGTCAGTACACTGTCAATTATATACTGGTCAGCTTTGTAGAACAATCCAAGTATCGTCGTCAGATTATTACGTTCCGCCATACTCTTGATACCATTTTCATTGCATGGGCAGCGAAGTGCCTCCCGCATTAAAAACTGAGAGATAAGGTGGCAAAACCTTAAGGCATGACTGTAGTGATTGGACAATGTGTTATAGATGTTATGTTTCTTTCTGATCATTGACACCAGACTTTCCTCACACCCTTTATTAGTTAGTGGCCGGTCCGCCCAACAGATTACGCCGGCAGTATCTTTATTAAAAGTGACGTCTGGTAAAGTCTGGAATTCATGGAAATCTGCAATTGACTTCTTCCCATCGAATGATTTTACGCTATCGTTAATAAGCACACTGACATGATATGTCGCGTTATCCCTCGAGTTAAATTCCACAGGACTATTCTCCGCGTCCTTCAGCCCTTGCATTGCTCCCTTCAAAAAAACGTAGGGAAGAAATATAGTATTTAAATTATGATCTGTCACAATACTCACATACCTCCCCTCGTCGAGTTTTTCCGCCGTATTTCTGTCAATTTCATTTTTACTAAGTATAAACCGGTATTCAATATGGGTGTTATACCTGTCGCTTTCGAAATTTCGCGCCCTGGTATGTTTCAGCAATGAATCACTACCGTTACAGTTATTATTGCTCAGGTATTCATAGTAGGTATCTAATTGTAGTCCGCCCTTAACCTTCTCTCTGAAAGAGTTGTATTGACTCTCCAGACTGGCCGATGCTGAGCCATCAATACGATTATCAGTCGGCAAAACACGGTCCAGCTGTTCGGATAAACGCTCAAAATCACCTATTCTTTTAGGATCTATTGTAAAAATGGCTATACGATAATCCCTGTTAGGATCCAGCGGCGGTATCTTCAAATAAAGGTCTGTAAACTCACCATTTTTCTGAACTTTCATGCGCTGATTACTGTAAAATGTGATCAACTGTTCAGGATCTTTAAACGCCTTAAATGTTTTTTGTTTCTTCTTACTTGTCATAGAATCCCTGGAAACATTCTCCAAAAGAAGCATCATTTTATAATCGCGGCGTGTAACATGGCGCTCCAGATGCTTATTAATGGGCGTAACATCAAACCCTTTTACTATAATATCTTTCGGCAACCGACACTGCAAGATAAAAAACCGGTCAAATGGCATTTCCCTTTTAATCGTGTAAAATATTGTATCTGTTGCTACCATGTCCGCATCCTGCAACACCTGGCCATTTTGTCCAAAAATCTGACCACGGGCGTCCTGGCATACAGATAACAACAGGCAATAAATAAGAAGGGAGAACTTAGCGTACATATGAAATATTAATAGTTATTAGGGAAACTCTGAATTCATGGCACAGACACATCCATCTAATTGCATATAAATAATACATCTGGATTTTTTTAAACTCAATAATATTATTAGAAACAAAGATGCCGGAATTGGGGCCGAATAACAATACCAACTAGTTTGTATTTTCCCAGTCATTCTTCAGGAGTATTGATCTGGTATAAATAGAACGGATTACCTCCCCAATCCGCTAACTGGTCATTAACTTATCAGTAAGACCTTTTTTATACTTTAGTCACTTTATTTATCCTCTTGCAAAAGATAGAACTGGATGAAGCTCTGATCTAAGGATATACGCTTCTCCTTCTTTGCTAAGACTAAATGGTTTATTATAATAACCATGCTCCCAATACCTCCCAATGAATTTAGCAGGTGGAGTTTTCCCTGCGGTCATTGCCTCCGCTTTATATATAAGGTCGTCAACATACAGACTGATGGTAGGTGATATCATTGCGTGGGTAAAGATGCCGCTTATCAGCGCAGCAAGGAAGCTATAGATGATACGTTTAAATAGGTTTTTTACATTGAGAAGCTTTAATAATAATATTCCGCCAACCAGTATTACCAGGAAAACTCCAGATGCCATCAGGTATGCATCAATTTCCCTTTTCATATCTTTATCATCCAGCGTAAAATACCAAATGAAGGGAGTAAGAATAAGCAACATGGCAATTAGGCCTAAAGTCCCTGCAGCTGGGTTGTCCACTGCAGCATCCCCACCAGATAGTTTTCTTAACTTTTCCTGAAACTAAGTAGTTTTTGTATTATTTAAAATCATTCACTCTACCTTATAAACACTTGCTATTCACTCTTACATTCATTCAATAAACCCTCATTCCGATCTCCAACAATTTCTCATCTGAAAACTCCTAAAACTTATACCTATCAAGGTTTTACATTTCTCTGTGCATCCCCACCTGCACCTGTTCCAACAACTGCAGTTCTCGCTGCAGTCCCAAGACCATCCCCTGTAGTTCTATCGACCCTTAATCCACCTGGTGCCTTAAGTTGAGCAGCTTTTTGGTTTTCTGTCAATTGAGATGTATTAAACTTACTCTCTACCGTTATTTCTTTACCAGTAATGCGGTTTATCATCTTGTGGTCATACTTCGCAACAGCATCCCTACCTGTTGCTGTCTTTCCTCCAGTTAAAACCTCAGACTTGCCTAAACTCTTATATCCCCGGGCGGCGTATCTGATCTCTGTAATAGCTTCGCCTAAGTTACCCTTTGCCGCATTAGACAAATTATTTGTCTTATCAGCTATCACTTTACCGATCTTTCCACCAACGGCTCCCATTGCCACTCCCACAGTTGCATCGGTGGCTACATCAGATACCGTTGTCTCCTGACCCTGAATAGCTCTGTTTGCCACCCCGCCAACAGCATTTGCACCACCTGAGGCTGCCGATATCGCCAACAGACTTGCGCCCCCCGTAAACCCTGCAGCAGCACCGGTAATAGCACCTTGCGCAGCGCCACCTTTTACAGCACTCCAATTATCCACTGTCCCTCTATCATAAAGCTGTGATGCTATTTCTATTCCACCACCAACCACTCCTCCTATAGCTACTCCAGCAACAGCAGCAAGGCAATTGGGACATCGGCCATCCGGGTCCGTATACTTCACCGGATTATTCCACGTATACGCATATGGACTTTTCTCAATCTGCTCCGGTTCATCCATCAACGGGTCCACCGACAACCATATCGACGTATGCGGATTATAATACCGCGCACCATAATAATACAACCCGGTTACCTCATCTCGCTCCTTCCCATTAAACTTATACGGCTGTGTATCCGGACCTTTATGCTCTTCAAAGAATATTTCCCCGTAAGCCGTATATTCCTGGTGTTGGCTGACCTCACCAAAAATATTTGTGATATAATTCGTGCTGCCTAAGTGATCCGGATGATAGAAATACTGCTCCTGTTCATAGAAATGTCCGGTTCCTACAAACCCATATCCGGCTTTGACACTATCATTACCGGGTATGGGTTCCTGATATGCCGGCGGACCAGTAGCCGGTGGCGTCGTATTACCCGGCCAACCCGGCGGAATAGTATTAACAGTACTATCTACAAGTATAGGTGCGGCGATCCCTGTGTTATGCGGTTCTGCGTAAAAGAACTTATCTGTAGGAGGCCCCGGCGCAATGTTCAGACTCTTATAATACGCATAACGGTCCCGCTGTAACTGCCCGGCGCGTTTCAGATAATCTATGCCGCCGGCAGTGAGGGCTGGCATAGAGAAGGAAATGTTCTTAAACCGGCCTATACCTACCTTGGTGGCGATACGCTGGTTTTCGACGTAATAGTGTTTTGTAAAGCCAAGGCGGCGGCAAACCAGGTACGGACTGACATACACTGTATAGTTTGTGTCATGGCGAACGACACCCGCAGGCGCTCCATTTATCCAGCCTCCCCGGAAGTCCCCATGACTCTTTACAACTCGTTCTCCCTGGGCATCATAGGTGTAATTGCAGATAGTGCCACCTTTAATAACCGCCATCAGTCTGTTCTCCTCATCCCAGAAATTACGGGATACCCCATCCGAGATGAGATTACCGTTCTGGTCATATTTGAGATGGCTGGTATCGATGGAAACCGGTTGATGAGGTCCCGCATCACCATATACGTAATTATTGTTATAGCTGCGGTAAGCAGGACGGCTGAAGTCAACCTTCTTGTTCTGGATGTTATATAGATTGTCGTATGACATCTCCAGGCGATAAGTACCTGTTTCCCGCCAACCGGTGTAATTACCTTCCGCACCTGTGAGCCGGTACAGGTTATCGTAGGTATAGGAATGTTGGGCTTTCCCACCTTGCATGCCTGGCTGCGCAACCACGTCGTTTACAATACTGCTCACATTGCTCATGGCGTCATACCTGTATACAGCATTCAGAAAGGTGTTGCCACTACGCGTCAGCGCTTTCAGATTGCTCAGACGCCTGCGAAGACTATCATAAGTGTAATAGGTCTCTACTCCGTTACCCTGACGGAAATACACCCGCTGTTCAAACTGATCGTAACCCAGTTGTTGCACGTAGGAATAGTGACGACCTGATTTGTCACCATACATGCTGTCCAGCGTACCTCCCCTGTTATACTTATACTGAACGATCTCCTTGTCAGGATAAGTGATCTTTTTAATACGGTTCCAGGTATCGTATTCCTGTTCGCTGACGTAAGTGGTAAAAAAGCCGTCACTCAGCGTAACTGTGCGGATGTTCTTCGTTATCTCGCCCAGCTTTCCATAATAGAACTCATGCCCGCCGCTGGCATCAATTTGCAGGATCAGACGTCCACTCCTGTCACCGGAGCCGGGAGCGCCGTATACAAATCTGACCTTGTTCTGGTACTGGCGTGGATAGTCGATATCCGTGCGTCGCTCATAGTCATAGAGATAGCGGATAGCGCCTCCCTGTGGGATCTCTTTTCTGATCTGTGCGGTGATCTCCTCGGTAAGATTACCACACAGGTCATAGTTCATGGCAGTGGTACCTGCATCGGGATGATAGAATGTTCGCTGGCGACCCAGGTTGTCATAAGTATACCTGATCTCGTTGTTGCCGGCATCTACTACGCGCAGCAGTTCATTGACCGCATTATAGTGATAACGGGTCGTGATAATGCCTGACGGACCATCCAGCATGCTCACTAAACGCTTGCGGCCTTTGATATCCGCCAGTGTTTCTCTGGAATGATTGAGCGCATCACGCTCTAACGTACTGAGGAAACCATCTTTGGTGCTGTATACATTGGTGGTAATGGCGCCATCTGCTAATTTGGTAGTAAGCGGCCTGTCAGCTACATCATAGGTCACCTGTGAGGTAATTCCTCCGCTGATGGCAGAGAACTGAACATTCTGTGCACCGATCGCCTCTGTAGCCGGGTAGTAGGTCGCAACAGGCCGTCCGTAGCCATCATAGATCGTTCTTCCGGAAACGATCATCTTCAGTTCATCCGCAACACCGGGCGCTTTGAAGATAGCTGCCTGTTTTTTAACCTCCACTGCCCTGCCCAGGCCATCTGCGAAAGTAACGGTATTGATATCCCCATTATGCTCCGGATCGTGGTGCCTGGTGATGGCGTAAGGGACCTTTGCTTCTGTGTTATATTCGAATGCTATGGTGTATGGTTTGCCAGCGGCGATCTCGTAGGGACCGGTGATCTTTACCAGCCTTCCACGGTTGTCTACTTCATACCGGGTCGGCTCTTCCTGCATATTCACGGTATTGATCACTTCACCAAAACGATAGTCGTATACGCTTGTATTCGTATAACCAAAAGCGTCTGTAATTTTAGTCACGTAAGATGCTACTTCCGGATCGTACTCATAGCTGAACCACATCCGCTGTTTCTTGTAGTTTTCCGGACGAGTGATCTTTCGCATGTTTCCGTAGCTATCATATTCCATATCATACGTAGCCACGGAGTCTTCTGTCTGGTATAATCTGATCTGTGTCACATTGCCACCATCATCGATTGTAGCACCACGTTTGCGAACGATGCCATTCATATCCCGTACCTCGATCTGCGAAGGACTTGACTTGATATACCTGGCATCATTGTCGTGATATTTAACGGACGCCATCAGCACGTCCTGTTCACTCCCATCTCCCCTGTCATTGATGACTGTCATATTGCCATAAGCATCGTAATCAAACTCCATAGAAGTTGTTACACCAGGAGTTGCGTTCCCCTCATAGATCAGTTTCGTGCTCCTGACCATCGCCGGGAATTTGGTACTATCTCCCACTTTCCTCACATCATAAGCCAGATCCGTCTGTGTGAACTTTCTACCTGCTGAATCCTGCAGCCATTCGCTTTTGAGTAACTCTCTGGTGTAATAATCTCTGTTCAGGTATTCCTGTACCCGGGTACGGTATACTGTGTTGCTACTACTGATCGTTTCTGTAGAGACCCTTCCAAATCCATAGAACTCCCTTTCATTACGATCATAGTAGCCGTCTTCGTACACAAAACGCGTACGTAATGTATCGATCCCATCTCCAGGGAAACCATCCGCTAAAACTACATTACTCACTACATATTTGCTCTGCGGCAAATCGTAGGTATTTCCAATCCGTGTATAATCAATTGTGAACGAACTGCCTACCGGCCCCTTTACCCCGCGCAACATATTAGTACGACCAATCAGGGAACGGTATACCGTCAGGTTGCCATCGTTGTTAGAATGCAGGATATCGGCATAGCCATCCCCATCTATATCTGACAGCTGATCTGTTTCTCTGGCTATACCGCTGCCACTGTTGAAACCGGGATTGATACAGATCTTCAAAGTGACGAATATCAGCGGTATAGGAATCGTGATAGTAAATGCAGCGTTAGCAGACTGTCCGGTAGAAGAACTATTCCTGATACTGTTCAATCCGTTCCAGGGCATAGCTGGTCCAAGGCCGTTACCCTTATTGATCTGTACTGTCCAGACACTGCCTTTAGATACTTTATCCATCAGGCCATCTCCATTGACGTCTACAAAAGAGACGGTGGCTTCACCTTCACTTTTTTCCAGACTAAAACCTGCCTGAAAAGAACCATTCATGATATTCAGCGCACCAGATAATCCGGCGTTCTTATTTTCAGTCGTATTCTGCTCTATGGTACCGGTACCCCAGTTTTCAACCGGGGCAAAGCTATAACCCAGGTTCAGCGCCACTCTCCCATTGTCGTATACCTTATCTGGCAGTCCGTCTCCATTGATGTCACTAAATTGTGATGTTACGTGGTCATCATTATCCATGGCGCTACCGTCTATAGATAGGCCAATATTGGCAGACGCACTGGCCACTACGTTTGCTGCAGACTCAGATAATGCGCTCAATGCCTGCGAAACCGGCAAACTCCCACCCAACGAAACACCACCTGATTCACCCTCATAGGTAGAAGTATGCTGCTGGTGAGACTTTGTACGGGCTTCGAGTCCGCCACCAGGCAATGTATACTGCACCTCATTTATGTGCAGAACGTCCGGGTGTTTGTCGCCGTTCATGTCGAACATGTTCAGCTTATCTATTGTACTGGAACTGGAAGAGTTTTTTGTAACCGTAGCATAGAACGACGCGCCAAGCGCCTGACTACTGGATTTGGTCTCTGTAACTTTGTTCACCACAGCGATACTGCCGCCTGTCATAAGACTGTCCACAGACACATCGTGTAACCACAGGCGGGCACTGCTCATCTGTGTACCTGTCAGAAACACGCTGCTGTCCAGTCCAACCCAGGATCCGTTATGAGCATCGGCATACAGCGGAATGAATTCCATCTCTGCTATATTGACAATATTCTTCAACAGACTGGTATCCGTATAAAAATCAGGATCATTTGAATACTGTGACTGCGCATTTGTATTCAGCCTCGATTCATCCAATGGTGCGTTTACTGCAGTACCCTTGAAAGCAAAATGGCCCCATCCCCGGAACGAGGTCCCTAAGTATTCTTCATCTGGTATTGTATAAAGATTGGCCGGCAGCGTATCACGAATGGTATCTTTTCTGATAATGCCAGCAGTCTGTTGTAAAGCAGCTGCCAGTGTTCTGTCAGCAGTGTGGAAGTCGAAATATAACTGATCATTGGGCAGGCGAACCAGCGGAATACTGTCAACAGCACCTACGCTTCCATTGTTGATCTGTATAAAACGTTTGGCTACGATATTGTTGCTTCGCTTTACTGTGAACACCACCGTTCCTGAAGGTGCACCATTTAGCACCAGCAATGGCCTTATCACTATGGTGTCTGGCTGTACTGACAGTACAGCTGCTGCTGTTCTCGCCCATTCGTTCACGCCGCTGTTGTCAGGTGTCACATCCCCTCCAATGCCTTCTGCATCGCTATTGGTGTATTGGTAATGTGGTGTCCAGTGTAGTGCGGCCCTGTCGATATAGGAATCACTGGATAATACGAAGCGCAGCCTGTCATTCGCTGCTACCTGCAATGCTGGTATTTCAACAGATACCGGCGCCACTGTTGCTGTTCCGTCGAAACGTTGTTGGTATACTACGCTGACCGTGCTACCTGATTCTTTGATGATCTGTACGGTTACGGTATCTGCAGTTATTCCTTTGGAGAACAGACCACTGATATGCACTGTGCCATCTTTAAACAGCTTGATACCTTGTTTACTACTCAGCACATAATCCGCAGAAGATTGATACAGCCCGGATGCCCGGCCACCTGCATCTGTAGACGGCACGAGGGGATTGTTGTATTGAATGACCGGGTCCCAGTTGACCAGATCGTCCTCTCCATTGTATACAGATTGTACACGGAAATAGATCCTCTGTCCTTTTGTGATCGGCCTGTTACTCACGCCTGTAGGTTGTTTCACGGTATGATCGTCAGCCCCGATAGTAGTGCTCCATAATACGCTCCCGCTCTGCTGTATGCTGACCCGCACACCATCGTGCTTGAGAGCAGTGTTTCCTGCATCCACCAGTTGTACCGGCGCCTGGATGGAAATATTACCGGTATGGGGCGCCACCCATACCCGAACGATATCATGTAGCGGATAGTCTCTTTCCTGCTCCCGTTGTAAGGCTGTATCCGGAGCAAAGAATACTTTGGATACGTTGCTTCCATTCACAATGGGTGCTGGCGTACCATCGCTGGTAGGCAGAAAAACAGGATCTCCGGTTTCATTCAGCCGGTTGAAATAAACAGTGCCGTTGACGGCGATATCTACCAACCCATCCCCATTGAAATCCGAAAAATACTCAGAGGTTGTGGACGTTGTACTGGAACTGGTGCTACCGAAAAATACATAGGTTGCATTCACCTCTACTCCGCGTCCTGTCGTACGGGACTTACCGGCATTGAAATTACCGACACCATGGATAGGCCTGATATCACCAAAAGAATGCGAGGCAAATCCCATATTGGGACGGTAGAACAACTGCCCTCCTTTCTTAAACACCTTATCCGGCAGGGCGTCGCCATTGATATCCACCAGTGCAAGCAGGCCCTCCGTCCGTCCGTTACCGGACGTAAAGTTTCCTCCTACTGTCAGCGACTTGTCCTGTTCTCCGTTGTAGATGCCCAGCGTAACTGCCATCCTGTTGCCACTACTACTGGAGGTGGTGCTCCCCAACGCCGTAGCCTCATCTGTAAAACCAGACAGTACCTTGCTTATATCTCCCTTAAGGTTATCATTGGCAGGACTCCAGTTCTCTTCAGGTGTCCATAGTACCTGTCCCGCAGCCGTGGCAATATCATTATAGTAGTCAAATCCATGTGTATAGAATAACTTTCCGTCTGCATCCAGTTCACTGATATTTTCAAGAAGCGTTTTATAGAAAGCGCCTTCTCTATATGTCAGATCATAGCTGCGGATAGTTTTTCCATTATATTTTACATACACCTTCCGTAGCAGATCGGCATTCACCATTTTAAAGCCTGATCTGCCGGTAATACTGATATCTTTACGTTCTGTTTCGCCCAGTTGGCGGTCGCGTACAAATTCAACCGTGTAACGGCCTTCCATATTGCCATGTCCCGTGTAGGATATTTTTACCGGATAGATCTGCCTGCCTGGGACAGTACCTTGCGCCAATCCGGAGGAAGTCACAGTTTCATACTGATAACGCAGAAAGTTATCATCCAGGTCCCTCGTTTCAACCAGCGACCATTGCGCAATATTTCCCTGTCCGTCTTTCAACACGGCTTCGTTGATCACACCTGTTTGTGGTGTCCCGCCATAACAACTGCGCATTCCGGTCTTATCCGTCACCTCCCACCAGTAATTAGCAGGGTGATCACCATGACGGATAATTCGCAGAAAAGGTCCTTCTACGCGCATATAGAAACGCTTTTCTGCCGATCGGACCAGGAAAGGTCCCCGTGCAGTGGTAGGTGACAATGCACCGCCATTCAGCAGGTAGCTTTCTGTTTCCAGGCCCGTATCATAACGGGGAGCGCCACGTCTCGTGTCTATACTGATGACCGGTGTACTCAGATTCCATCCAACTCCCAGCCAGCCATTGCCACCCTCATTATTATACCTGATACCTAATGAAGGTTGAATATCCTGTCTGCCTTCCGGTAACTTCAGATTGAATTGCATCGCAGCTTCACCGGAAGCTGTAGCCACCGGCGGCGCCATGATCTGTACTCCCTGTAAAGGATCAGCCACCTTAATATCCTTGATGGAAGTTGGTGAATAACCTTGTGTCTGCGGACTTTCAGGCACTTTGATGATCGCATTGATCATGTCCGTGAAATGCGTTGTGGCCGAACGTACAATACCTTCCTGCGCCAGTATCGTATCGGTTGGCAATGCTACCCATTCCCGGCTTTTTTCATCAAAGAAATATGTACGGACATCTTCTGCCGTATAACCTTCAGGAATTAATGTACTATCGAAAGGAAGCGTGAGCCTTGCTTCAGCTGCAAAACGCGCCCCATGCGGGAGGAAGCGGAAACCCTTTGCGCCACGGCTTACATTCACCATATCTGTATTCAGCGCTGGCAGGTCTATATCCCGCAATGCGGTCACAGAGAACTGTGCATTATAGGAAAGTGAATTGCCGGGCACCTGTAATGAAAGGCCAGGTATCTGCATTAAGCTGAGCGAAAGCGCATTCCCTTTCAGAAACAGTGCTTTTGCAGTAATCTGCTTCTCACTCATCTTGTAACTAAAGTCAGCCTCCTCATTATCAGATAATACGATCTTTTTAGTCAGCAAAGCACCATCAGCCAACCGGGCCTTCAATACAGCCGTAGTACCGGTTATCACCGTCTCAAACTCACCCTTGTAAACCGGCAGCACAATATCGTTACAAGTCATTGTAACAACCTTTTCAGGCAGTGTCAGCATCCCTTTCAGGTATGTTTCTCCTTCGCGTGAACGATATTTTCCTGTATGTACAACGATCTCCGGTTTGCTGACTACATGTGGTTCTACTACCACGGATATCTTTCTTACCTGGTAAGAGAAGGCGGCACTGTCGGGCAAGCCGAAGCGTATCACATTATCTCCTTTTATCAATCCAGCAACAGGAATACGTTCCTGTTGCAACTGCCAGCTGTTGCTGCGTTTTACCAGACAGCCACCTACAGCCTGCGCGTCGTTCAGACTTCTGGCTATACAGGTATGATCGCTTACGCCAAAGAGTTCGTATTGCAGGTAGATCGCGGCATCTGCCGCAGGCAATAGGGGTATTTGTATATGAAAGATATTATCCGCAGGATTATCGGCATCCCCGGCACTGGCAATGCCAATTGAACCTGCTGCAAGGTCAGCATGATAAACGGTGCGGTAAGCCCCTTCAGCAACCTTTGCGGCAACAGCTTCTGGTGTTCCGTTATCAGGTCCTTCCTTATGCCGGAAAACAGTGTTGTTGGCAGGCAGGGACAATACCGTTAAGAAACAGCAATATGATAGTAGATACTTAAACATGGTACGGGGTTATTTGAGTACGATGATCTTCCTGGTCGTTACAGATAAACCAGCGCTGAAATTGACATAATATAATCCGCTATAGGGCACATAACTACTGAAGCGATAATTAGCGAAACCATCCAGTTCGCGCGTAGTGATATGCCGCCCGTCTTCCGCAAAAATGCTCATTCTCACCGGTGATACCTTATCCAGCGATACGCTCACTTCAAAGGAACCGGTTGTAGATGGATTCGGATATATCAGTACATTCCTAAATGCGTTCTTTGGAGGATGGCTTACTACAAACTGCTTCACATATTCGCAACCGTTTTTACTGGTAATAAGACTGTACGGACCTGCTTTTGTCAGTGTTACGGATGCACCGGCATTAGCAAATCCCTGAGGACCTTTCCATTGGTAACTGATCCCGTCAACCATACGTTCGCTTGCATTCAGGGTCAGTGAAGCGCCTTCGTTCAGGAGATATTTACTTTGTAGTTCCGCAGGCTTAGGCCCATCTTCATTGTTCACGTAAAATGAATCAGTAACCACGTGTTGCATGGCATCTGTTACCGTTACTACATAATTCCCTGCATGTACGCCGTAGAAGTTAATACCATCTTCAGATGCAGCAGTTATCTCCTGTTGATATTTGTCGCTTTTAACGCTGACATGATAGGGATAGATAGCGCCATGCACTTTTACCCGGACCTTTCCGCTGGCAGGATCAGCGCATAAAGGTTCGGTAATGGTAGCAGCGAGTAATATGTCATTGCCTGCAATCAATCCAAGCCTGGTAGTACCGGTATTTTCTTTTCTTATTACCAGTTTATTAAAATGTGCGATCTGCTGCTCGTCCAACCGGTCCATCTTCACAAACTCCTGGAAGTTCTCTTTCCCGGTTCTGTCTATCGCGAGCCAATACACGGGTTTTAACGGATAAGCGATATCGGCTTTTTTGGTATCCAGTGCGATTGCAATCTGCATGCTATCTGTTCCGGAAAGATTAAATAGCAGTTGTCGCTGCAAATGTACCGGTTGCCCGGGTCTCTTCTCATCTGGTATCAGGGCGAGGTCATTATCACCCCATAAAAGTGCGCTGAGATCAGGCAGGGAATCTTTTGTGGAAACAATGAATGACCCGGGTGCATTGCTGGTACAGGCCTTCTTCTGCGATAAACCAGAAGAATCATCCCTGATAATACCGGCCATGTTATTGTGAAATTCACTATGTTGCGTACCATCCCATATTTCCCGGGCGGCACTGTTAAGATAAGTGGCTTCCGGTTCGCTTAAAGTCACCCCGTATTTAAGACACAGATAAGACGACACCCGCAACAACTCCTCATTACTTAATACACGATCATAGATCAACAGTTCCGGTAGCAGTCCTTTAAACGTAATCACGGGTAGCGTGGAGTCTTCTTTCTTACAACCGATATGTAGTTCCATTTTTTGCACAGCGCTACTGTCTGCAGTTTTCTGATGCAGATAGGCGTTCACCTTCGGACGGTCAGGGTGAAGGTCGGTGTAGTTAAGATACCTTTTGTCAGACAGGTCAGCTGTACGGCTGGTAGTCAGTACAAGTCGGGTGCTGTCATCATTACTGGTGTGCCATATAAGACTTTCCTTCGGCGCATTGGTAGCTTTGTAAACTGTAAAATAACTGGCTTTATGCAGATTACTTCCGGGGAGTGCAAACCTTACAGGTGTTACTCCGGAAAAGCCGGCAGCGGGACGGAAATTCAGGGAGCCGGTGTCTGTGAGAGAACCAGCTATACTATCTGCGGAGAATACGCTTTTCAGTACAGGCCGTTTGGTATTAGTGGTCAGGTACCAATAGCGGGGCGCTTTTACCCCTCCGGGAGATACGTTCTGCGCACTGGCGTGCAAAATAACAACCAGTAGCAGTAGTGTGGCACTAAATGCTTTCATGAGGTATAAAAACTAATGGTAAGGATTGATTATTATGATTTTCTGGGGAAGAAGTAGCCAAGTTTAAATTGGAAACAATGGCCGTTGTTGTAATTATCTATGAAATTGTAAGAGTTAGGATATGTTTCAAGCACATCTCTTAATCCAAGCACATACCGGAAATCAAAAGTTACAGGAAACGGAATATGAAAGATAGAGGTAGTATTCGAACATTCATACCCAATATTGACAACTATTCCATAACTGGTGCGAGCCTTCAGGACATTGCGTAATTGTCGTTGTTGCTCCAGGTCAGAACCGAAAGCCTCCAGGCTATTCCAGGACTTGTATTTAATATTGTCATGAGAAGTGACAGCATTAATTTCCACACCAGTACCTATATTAAAATTCTTCCAATTATTCTGTCCGTTTTCGCCTGGATAAAATTTCACAAGCAGATCAGTAGTAATACTCGCGGAAATAAACTTCAGTTCATAATTAAAGTCGGTCTGATTATTATAAAAGATCATTTTACCACCTTGTGTTGAAAAACTTACCTCCGCGTGACCGGCAATTGCGGGTGCTTCAGTTCCTCTCAAATTGACAAAGCCACCTACATTGATCCCTGGCAACCACTTATTGCGTGCTTTGTAGTCTGTAAAGTAAGGTTCCGGAATAATAGTAGTGGTAATGTCATCTGCATACGAATAGTTGGCGCCAAACTGTAGACCATAAATCAATTCATCGCGATATTGCGCATGCGCAAGGGTTACTGACAAACAACCCAGCATAGAGATCAGCAAAACTCTAGTATAGGACATAAAACACTGCGGTTTAAATAATGGAAAAATATTATTTTACTCTACTGTTACTTTCTTTTCCAAAAGGTAACCTGCCGTTCAAAAAGATAATGTTGGGATTAAAATTGATATCAGCTACATATAGTTACTGGCAAGTACCCTTTTGCACATAAGCCCCAAATGAAAACTAAATATTATTTGTTTTTTATTCATTTCCACCACCTCTTACTTCCTACTTAGTATATACCAGACAGGTAGATCGGTTTGTTACTTCCCTGTCCCCACAGATCCCCGTGGTTGGAGTTCCTGACGATTGGCGCAATTTCATATATACGTGGTTGTCTGCTCACTTTTTATTTATTCCAGTAATATTAATTTTTTCAAATTAATCATATCATAATAATACCAAGCACAAAAAAGCAAAGCCAATCTAAGATTGGCCTTGCTTTTTTGTAGGCATCGTCTATGTTGTATGTCAATAATTCCTAAAGTAAAAAATTAATGGAGACACTTTCTGTTTGAGATAATAGTCATCATATGTGAAAATTTATAAACTTATCCATATTAGATTCTATTGCCTGGGTATAAATTCATCACCACTTTACTCAGCAACCGCCTGTGCGGGGTGCACGTTTATAAATTACTTTACCCTCTCGTTCTATATAGTCGCCGGCTACGATTGCGTAAGAATACTTAGGTGCATACGATACAAAGTGACTTCTTATAATTATCTTGTCATTAACTTTCAGGCTATGCAGCTGCTGAAATTCATTAGACTTTTCCAGTCCAAAACTAAGAATATAATCCTCCCCATTAATCCTGGCCATCACGCCGAAACCTAATCTTGAACCTGCCGGAAGAGAAAGAGAGGTTATAACAGCCTCCATATTGGCAGAAGTACTTGTCGGCTTTCTTATTTTCGCGGCACTGGCAAGCACTTTTAGACCTGCGGGAGAAGCCTGCCATTGTTTGAACTTTATATCTTCAAGGGTAGCCTCCCATTGTTTGAATCCGGCATTCCTTCCAGGGGTAGAGACTATGTTTGGGGTTGATTTTTTAGAAGTTTCCTTTTTAATCTCCCGATTAGCAAATACTAATCCGCTTACCACAACCAATGGTAAGATCAGTGCATAAATAGCTTTTTTCATATTTTTTGTGCGTTTAGTTAATATAGATCTATCTCCTGATAAATCAGGTCCGTTTAGGGCATTTCTTTCGTTTTTCATATCCTTTTCAGGCTTGTGCAACAAAAGTACTTTGCTTTATTTCAGGCTAAGGGACATGGAATGTAAATAGTAGTGTAAAAATTTGTAAATACTGTCTTTACAGTATCCTTGTCAGGGAAATTTCATTCGATAAAATGTTGCAAATGAGCGGATTATCATGAAGTGCATCAGTTGTATATGAACACTAGATCACATTGTATATATTAGCTTTTTTTAACAACAGAGATATGCACTTAGAATTAAAATATTCAGAGGAGATCGATTACCTCATTCTGAATATCCGCAAAGCACACGAAAAGAATGACCTTGAAGCATTGGGTGACCTTGCCGAGTATGCTCGTGCTCACGGCGTCTTTTATCGTGATTTTGAAGAGAAACTTGCTGAACTTTTCGGACTTCTCCTGAATATTTCACTTGACCTTTTACGTAGTCCCCTGATTTTTAAATCCGAAAAGATCTGGTGGTTTATAGACAAATGTTATGATATCCACTTTCATCAGATCCGACTAGCGGAATATCCACCTGAAACCGCCAAATTGTTTTTTACTTTGACAAAAGCTGTACTCCAGCCCGAATTTCATAAACTAGATGAGAGCGATTCAGAACAATATATATATTGGTATAGTACCTGTGTCTATTTCATAATAATGGTAGACCACTGGTTTTCAACCAGACGAGATGAATTTCTCGAACTATATGCGCTTTTACAGCCCTGGGTCAGAAATGGAAAGAACGGTCACTTAATTGAATACTGGATGGAGAGCTACAATGAGTTTAACCCGGGAAGCGAACAACAATCCAGCGTATGATCTGCTAACGGGCATGAAAAAGCCAAAGCAGCTCTTTGAGCTGCTTTGGCCTGTTAAGCTATGCCTGTCAATAAATCACATATTTTCATCCGGAATCTCATCCAGACTGTAATAAACGTTTAACCCCATCTCAAGAGCCTTCCTTACATCCTCATCTGCTCCTTTGGATGCACCTTCAATTCTAAGTACAGCATCACATTTTTCCAGCATGCGATGCGCCACAGGATACTGGATCTCCGTCCATATTTCATCCCCCGTTTGTTGGGAGCCGGCAAGACGAATCAATGGCAACGCCATCCATTCTCCAATAAATGGAATATGTCCTTTCTTAAATATTGGTAGTGCAACTGATTCCAGCTTTTCCAGATTTTTCTTCATCAGGTCAGGGTTATCATTGGTCCCGCTCCGATAGGGTCCGGCAATTAAGATTAGCATGTTTGTTATTTCTTACAAAAGAAATCAGAATTCTGCAATCCAGACTTAAGGTAGATTAAGTTATTTATCGGGAAGCTGTCTTTTACGAATCAAACTCAGAAACTCAGGGGTAATGCCAAGATATGAGGCGATTTGCTTCTGAGAGACATTGCTTACAATCTGGGGGTATTTTTTGATAAACCGGACATAACGTTCTTCCGCATTAAGCGTCAGGTTCTCTATGCTACGCAATTGTTCCCGTGTATAAGCGTTTTGCATCAGAATGCGAAAAAATCGTTCAAACTTTGGAATAGCGGTTAACAACCGATCAAAATCGGCTTTATTTAACATTAAAACGCAGCTGTCTTCAATGGCTTCTATAAAGGTCATGCTTGGCTTTTCATTCAGGAAGCAATACATGTCTGTCAACCACCAATCCGCCATTGCAAACATAATAGTTGATTCCTTCCCCCTCCCATCGAGACAATAGGATCTTAAAACCCCTGTATTGATGTATATAAGCTTATTACAAATCTGGCCTTCTGTGATTATAGTTGTCTTGTTGGGTATCTCCTTATATATCAGTAGGGAAATAAAATGTTCTTCTTCTTCCGTGGAAAGAGAAATATGTTTGCCTATGCTTTGTAAAATTGCGTTATGTATTTCCATCAAATGGTTACGCCGGACAGCTGCTATCGGGTAATTTAATTTGTTAATATCCGCTAAGTAACAGCAATTTATTTACAATTAGTAGTAACTGATTCGGAAATATACGCCATAAGGGCACTTAGAATGCAACGCTAAGGGATAGCCAAGGTAATCTTTAATACCGCCGCATAAAATGGTAAAGCATTTCTTTCGGGAAAAACTATTGCAAGATCAGAAGAGGAACGCTCAAAAGGCAACTCTCCTGCCTTGCCCAACAATTCTATTTTCAGGATCTCCCGTGACTCAAGAGGACTACCAGCTGCCAGGCTCCTGATCTTCCCCTTACCCTTGTCCGGCCATTTCATAAATGTAGCATACAATACGTTTCCCTTCGTGCTAAATCGTATGTCCGCCGCTTCGTAAGGGCGATTTTTCCCTTCATTAAAACCCTGCGCACTCAAAGGAACAGCATTTTCCATCGATGGTCCTTCTCCAAATATTTTCCATGGTCTTGTACCATATATACTCTCGCCATTAGTATGCATCCACTGCCCTATCTCTTCCACGATCTGGCGTTCGTCCTCATCAATGCTACCATTACCACGTACCGGTATACTAAGCAGTAAGTTGCCATTCTTACTCACTACATCTACAAGCGTCTGTACAATGGTCTGCGCACTTTTATAACCATGTCTTTCATAGACACTACGGTCGTAATGCCAGTTGCCAATGCATGTATCCGTCTGCCATGGCAATGGTTCAATACTATTACTCTGTCCACGTTCAATATCCCATACCATACATTTACGCTGTTCTTCGTCCAGTATTTTGCCATTAATTACCACATCCAGCCTGTTTCTTTTCCTGATACTCCGGTTGTAATAATGTGCTGCGATTCTAAGTCCGGCGTCGCTGACCGGCCATAGTGGTAAAGCTGTATCATCAAAATATACCAGATCCGGATCATATTTGTTGATCAGGTCGATAGTTCTGTTATAGAATTTTTCACAATAGTCCCTGGTCGGAGGACACACTCCGTTCCCCCAGTTCCACTGACGGTGTATCATGCCATTATCAAGACTATTTTCGCTCAGGGGATGATCCTGCGCATAAAGGGCCTGAGGATCAAGTTTATTCCACCACTTGTTTTTACCATCGCTTTTTCTCAATTTTCCATCATAAGGAATGTTAGCATAAGGCCCCTTTGTATCGGCGCGCTGAGCGGTCTCCATCCAACTCCATGTATGTGCAGCATGTACACTAACCCCAAAATGGAGACCCTGATTTCTGGCTGCTTTGGCCCATTCTCCGATCAGGTCCCTTTTCGGCCCCATTTTGACACTATTCCATTCCGGCTGATACTTACTGTCAAACAAATCCATGTTGTCATGATGGTTTGCCAATGCTACAAAATATTTAGCACCAGCCCTTTGATACAAAGACAATAACTCTTCAGGATGCCATTGTTCGGCATTCCATTCATTTATCACATCCTTAAACCCAAATTCCGAAGGATGACCATATTTTTTTAAATGAAAATTATAATGATGAGTTCCTTCCATATACATCTCACGGGCATACCAGTCACCATTCTCAGGCTGACACTGCGGTCCCCAATGTGCCCATATACCAAACTTAGCATCACGATACCATTCCGGTATTTTGTAATTTGACAAAGATTCCCACGTAGGACTAAACGGCCCATTAATCATTTTCTCTCCCGACCCTATACTAATTCCAGACCTGCCTGACAGATTGTTTGACAAAATTGTAGCAGGTAACGCCATTCCCAATTGCTTTAACAATGTCCTTCTGTTCACTTATAATAAATTAAGTGTTATAAATACAATTAACATTGCTTAAATTAGGTAATAAATTCAATATAATTGCATTAAAAGAACAAGACCCGCCACGTTTATGCAGTTTCGTATCAATGAAGCAATAAAACATTAAACCTAAATTTACAATAACTATGAAAAGGCAGATACTTGCCATGGCAGCTTTTTGTATGGCCTATGTAACCGGGCATACGCAGGCGATTGTTACCCATGCGCCTCCAGGATTTGATACCCTGCGCAACAATATTATCCACGGAAAGATTGATACTATCCGGTATTCGTCGGCAACTGTAGGTACCACCCGCAGTGCCCTGGTTTATACGCCTCCCGGGTATTCTAAAAAGAACAGATATCCTGTGTTGTATCTACTGCATGGTATTGGTGGCGATGAGAAAGAATGGCTCAATGGCGGCACTCCTCAGGTAATTCTGGACAACCTGTATGCCGATAGCAAATTAGTACCAATGATCGTAGTTATGCCGAATGGAAGAGCTATGAAGGATGATCGCGCTACTGGTAATATCATGGCGCCCGACAAAATCCAGGCATTCTCTACTTTTGAACAGGACTTACTTCGGGACCTTATTCCCGCAGTGGAAAAGCAGTTCCGGGTGTTTACCGACAGGGAGCATCGTGCCATTGCCGGTTTATCTATGGGAGGAGGCCAATCGCTTAACTTTGGTTTAGGTAATCTCGACAGGTTCGCCTGGGTAGGAGGTTTTTCATCAGCGCCTAATACCCGAAAGCCTGACTTACTGGTTCCTGATCCTGAAAGAGCGAAAAAGGAGCTTAAGCTACTTTGGATTTCATGTGGCGATAATGATAATCTGCTCAGCTTCAGCAAACGTACACATGACTACCTATATGAAAACAAAGTACCACACATCTACTATATAGAACCGGGTAGACATGATTTCAATGTATGGAAAAATGCACTTTACATGTTTTCCCAGTTGCTATTCAAGCCAGTTGACCCCTCTGCTTTTACGAAGTATACGGTGCTCGGTACACCTGCAGTCACTAATGTACGTAATGCCGCTTTTCCGCAGGTATTGCCCGACAACCGTGTTGCATTTCGCCTGAAAGCTCCACAGGCCCAAAGGGTGCAGATCGATCTTGGTAAAAAATATGATCTCATAAAAGATACTGCAGGATATTGGACAGGTACCACTGATTCCGTTGGTGAGGGATTTCATTATTACTCGCTGTTGATTGACGGCTTAGCAGTGGCAGACCCTGCCAGCGAAACCTTTTTTGGAATGGGACGTATGGCTGCTGGTATTGAGATCCCTTTTGCTGATGGCTCTTTTTATGCGCTCAAAGACGTCCCTCACGGCGACGTACGCATTAAACGCTACTATTCACCGGTAACAAACTCCTGGCGCCGCTGTTTTGTATACACACCTCCAGGCTATGATAGTGCCGTAAATCAGCGATACCCTGTTCTATACCTATTGCATGGTGGTGGCGAGGACGAACGAGGATGGAGTACACAGGGAAAAACAGACCTGATTATCGACAATCTCATTGCTGCCCGGCAAACTAAGCCTATGTTGATAGTGATGATGGATGGCAATGTCTCTACAGGAAACTTTAATGAGCAATCGTTGAGGGCCTTTGAAAATGAGCTGATGAATGTTGTTATCCCATTTACTGAAAAAAATTTTCGAACAATAGCGAATGCGGAACACAGAGCGCTGGCGGGCCTGTCTATGGGCGGCATACAAACGCTTTATGCAGGTGTCAATAACACTGAAAAATTCGCTTATCTGGGCATCTTTAGTTCCGGTTGGTTTGGCGGACAACAACCAGTAGCAGAGCAACAATATGAATTTATGAAGCAGTCGGCAGATAAAATCAATGGCAACCTGAAACAATTTTGGATCGCCATGGGAGGAAGAGAGGATATCGCCTATAATAACTGCCAGAATATGCTGACCAGATTTGATGAATTGAAAGTTAAATATAGCTACAGCGAATACCCTGGTGGCCATACCTGGCCTGTTTGGCGTAATAACCTCTACAAGTTTGCTCAGTTGTTATTTAAATAACAACTGAGCTTTGAGGAAGATATATTCTTTGCCCTACACGGTAATTAAATCTGTTAGCTTTTTATTTTACTTCCAGACTAAACTCTTATAGATGTAAATGCACTTTGTATCACTTGCCCTATCTCATTTTTTATGATCAATTCAGAATCCCTGGGTTGATAGTTAATACACTTCATTGAACCATTTTTGTCAAGCACAACGCTGTCATCCCATGTAGATCTTACTATGTACTCATAGGACCTCACTTTATAACCTTTCTTTGCCGCATACCTGATCAGCGAGGCATAGGTCGGTTCATTCAAAAAGTGCCCTTCATCTTTTACAGGATAGGTTCTTTTATCCAGGTGATTGTCGGCCAGGATACCTTCCGCAAGGAAAACATTATAACCCTGCTGATACAAGGCGCTTAAAAGTGATTTGGTAAAAAGTCTATGCTGCGGACGGTAATGTGCTTCATTGATCAGTAGAATCCGATGTTTCGCAGCTTCTCTGAGAATAAGTTCGCGCGCATCAAGAATATGCTTATTACTGAGCGTAATCCGAATAGGTTCTTTCGGTGTAATGATCGAATCTTCATATACCATACTTTCATGGTAATATCCTGCAACAGACAACGAGGACAGATTCATTTCTACGGCATCAGGACCCCGGCTGTTCCTCGCGATTATAGAGTCTGCAAAATCATACCTCGGATTACCCGGTTCGGCCCGGTCTGCCGATAATAAAATGATAAGACAAAAGATGGGAAGGACAACGGCTTTCATGGGTGTGATTCTTCATCAGGATCATATGAGAAAGTACCGTGATCGGGAAATCCGGCTAAGAACAGGGAATAAGGAAATAGTTGTTACGAGTTCCATGAATCAGGGGAATGTTGGTCGATAGTGGTAAGCAATCTTATAAATTAACGAACGGACTATTGATATAGTATATTTCCGGTAATACTTTTTATAAATACTTTGCAAAGTATACAAGTAAAACATGAAACGAGCCAGTTGCTATTATCTTGCACGACTGTTGCTACCTACGTACATTATACCTTTCAATTAGATAGCACAATTTAAATATATCACGGTATTTCAATACAAAAGAGCGCCTCTGCCCCCTTGTCTTTTTTCTTAACATTTTTGTCTAACAAAATAAATATTTATCGCATATTTGTATTGTCAGACGAAAGCGTTAACATTTAAATGAGAACCCGTGCGCGTAATTATCCGATCATTAAGTTATGTGCATCCGGACAATGCAGAGCTATTCCATGATTTGAACCTTGTCTTAAACGAGGGGGACAAAGCCGCATTAGTTGGAATAAATGGTGCCGGAAAGTCAACACTATTGCGCATGATGTCCGGACAACTGCAGCCAACAGCCGGAGAGATCATCAGTGCCGAACAAGCCTGGTATGTACCGCAACACCTTGGTGAATATGACACATGGTCGGTAGCCAGGGCGCTGGGGGCCGATGCCAGGCTAAATGCATTACAGGCGATCCTGGCAGGCAATACTGATTTACAACACTTTACTACACTGGGCGACGACTGGGATATTGAGCACAAAGTGAAACGGGCCCTGGAGAAATGGGGACTCAGACATATCGATGTGAATCGCTTACTCGGGAGCCTGAGCGGCGGTCAGAAAACAAGAGTCTTCCTGGCTGCCATGGATATGAACAGTCCTGCACTTGTTTTGCTTGATGAGCCCTCCAACCACCTGGATAGAGGAACCCGGATGAAGCTTTACCATATGATCATGCAAAGCAGGTCCACCATGTTGATCGTTAGTCATGACAGATCATTGTTGAATCTTATGACCAAAATTCTGGAACTCAATGAAAAGGGCATAGAGGCATTCGGCGGTAACTTTGACTTCTATCAACGTAAAAAAATGGAAAAGGTCCATGCCTTGCGTGCTCGGCTAAACACGCAATCCAAAGCATTGAGGGAATCAGAGAAAAAGGCGGAAGACATGGGTGGACTGAGAGCCCAGCAGGAACTTAAGGGGAGATCGGTGGGACTCAGCAACTCCATACCACGTATTATCGCTGGCGGATTAAAAAATAAAGCAGAGCGCAGTACCGCAAGAATGCTGAATGCCCACGAAGAAAAAGTTGCTAGCCTTCGTCATAACATTGAAGCAACCAAAGCCATGATCGAGGAATATGAACTGCTGAAATTCGATATCAGGACGCCCGAACTAACGCCTGGAGAAGTGCTCATTGATATAGCAGATGTCAACTTCAAATATACCGATAGCACATTATGGCATAACCTTAGTTTTCAGATCAGATCAGGCGAAAGAGTGCGGATCGAAGGAGATAATGGAAGTGGAAAAACCACTTTATTGAAGATCATCACACGCCAGTTACAACCCTTCGCCGGCAGCTATAAAAGTACAGATTTCTCTTATTTCTATCTTGACCAGCACTACTCAGCAATAGATCCGGCACTCACTATTTATCAACAAATAGAATCCTATAATAAATATGGATTGGAAGAAGAGGAACTCAAACAACTACTTGTATATTCTCAGTTTAATCCGGATTATTTTGATAGAAGATGTGCAGGTCTGAGCGGTGGAGAAAAGATGAAACTATTGTTAAGTTGCCTGCTGGTAAGTAACCAGGCGCCTGACGTACTCATTCTGGACGAACCTGGCAATAACCTGGATGTGCAGAGCCTGGGAGTATTAACCCTGGCAGTGAAGAATTTTGGAGGTACCTTATTAGTGATCTCTCACGACGAATACTTCATCAACGAGATCGGAATAGACTATAGCATCAATTTAACTTAAAAAAACATGCCGCTTAAAAACACTGGTACGGAGCAACTCATAAAAGATACTGCCAAGCAACTACTGTTTGCTGAAGGAAAACTACACGCCACCACGCAGGAAATAGCAGATGCCGCCGGCGTTAACAGAACAGCCCTGCACTATTATTTTCACTCCCGGGACCAGCTTATCTCCGCTGTATTTCAGGATGCGATGCACGGGCTGAGTCAACGTCTGGATGAATGTATGCTGTCGGAAACTTCTTTCAGGGAAAAAACTGCAAATATCGTCGCTGTGTTTCTGAAAGACATGATGGCTTTCCCTTACCAGGAAACATTCCTGATTACCGAAATCAATACCTTCGGTAAGAAACTGATCACGAACATTAAATCAGAACCCGTAAAGTCTTATTTAAAAGAGGCTGCCGATGAAATGGAAAAAGGTACGATCAATAAAATGGATCCGATTCATTTCTTAATGAATTTATTCTCCCTGATGTCCTACCCCTTGATCATGGCGCCTCTCTATAAAAAACTATTTCGTGTGTCGGAAAAGGAATTCCAGCGATTAATAGACGAGCGCGGAGGAATTATTATGAATATGCTGTTTAAACGGTGATGACGCTGATATTCGAAATGAGGAATGTTGCCTGTCGCCGCGTGCAACCGGCCCGCCATGTGCATAGTGGAATAATAAATGATCAACATAACAGCTAAAGCGGACAAACAACTTGTACACAAAGATGTTAACTTCATCATCTTACCCAATTTAACCTCAACAATCCCATATGCACAAAAAAATCATTCCCGCTATCGCAATGGCGCTATCCCTGTATGCATGTAAAAAAGAAGTCACGGAAAACAAGTTACCTATTCCTGCTGCTTTGGCTGACATACAGTCATCTTCGAATCCCGACACCGTTTATGGTTCAGACTGGTCGGGCATTGTACAAACGGTGCGTGTTACAGGCCGGTCGGCTGATTACGACACCAGTAATGTTGTGGACGTTGACGTACCGGACGATTATGTACTTGTTGGCGGTGGCACTGTAGGTGTATATCTGTGGATGCAGTACACAGGCTATATCACAGCTGCTATTCCCGACGCCAACTTAAGAACATGGCATACCGCCTCCCAGTCACATAATGTTCCTTATGCGCATCAGCTCAACTCCTATGCTATTGGTCTGAAGATACAGGGCGTAAGCCGGGAAGAGCTGATCTCACACCTGCAGGTGCTATCCGACACTTCGAGCGGATCGTCATTATATGCAGGCATACAGATCGATACTTCCCGCTACAGGCTCATAGGCGGTGGCGGCAAGGTCACATCCGATAATAACGGCCTGCTGCTTTCCAGCACGTTTCCTTATGAGATCTACTGGCGTGTTACTCCAAGAGCATTCAGAGGTTATTCTAATGGCCAGTCAGTAGCTACAGCCATTGGCATCAGTAAAGAATTCCTGGCACTCAAAGGTCTTGAAACCGATGAGGAGTCTGGTGAATCATGGATCAACCTCACTACAATTCTTGGTGAAATACCTATCGATAGCAGCTGGGCAGTGACCGCTGCAGGGGCTTATTCTGAATACCTGTCAGGCATCATGCCCTCGACACATGGTATGTATGCTGCAGGTAATGATCCCCTAAATTCCGTAGATCCATATATGTACACTTATATGCTAAGAATGAGAAAGAAACTGCCTGTTAACTGATAACAGCAATGTCCCCTTACCGGCATATAAAATGCTAAACCCTCTTCTGTAGAGGGTTTAGTATTTGTGCTCCTGATAAGATTCAGATGTTGAACACGACTCCTGACGCCCATCTTCAGCATTGCCCGCCAATATACCACCTGCTTATATCCTCATCCTTAACATATGGGTAACATTCAATAGCTACTTTGTTGGCAAATGAATTTGTACTAATGAAATATCAAGCAATTACACTAGCTGCATTGGCAATTGTATCCTTAAATGCATGTAAAAAGAATGACAATGCAGGAACAACCATCGTTTACCCAGATATGGCGGAAGCAGATAATCCTGCCATATTGTTTACTACTGCTGCGGGCGTTAAGGTATATAATGGCGGGTACGGATCAGCAGTAGCGGCAGACCCAACGCAAAAAGATGTGTTTTATATGCTTACGGACCGCGGATCGAACGTGGCAGGACAGGTAGCTAATTCAATTATTATTGGCAAACCTGATTTTATACCGCAGATCGGGAAGTTTCGTCTGAAAGATGGTAAACTGATCCTGGAGCAGGTAATAGAATTAAAGAACGCAGCCGGCGACAAATTAAATGGCCTTCCTAATCCGGCAGGCATGGGCGCATCCGGGGAAATAGCCTATGACCTGAACGGAAACATACTTACTCCAAGTCCGGATGGGATCGATTCAGAAGGATTAGTGGCAGCTGCAGACGGCACCTTCTGGATAAGCGACGAATATGGTCCGCATATAGTGCATATAGATGCAACAGGAAAAACGATCGAACGCATCAATCCTTTCGGTACCGGCACAGGCAACCGCAAATTACCCGCTGTATTTACTAACCGCCGGGCTAACCGCGGAATGGAAGGATTAACGATCACACCTGATGGCAAAACGTTGGTCGGCATGATGCAATCCCCTATGTACAATCCTTCCAAAACAGCTGTTGCTAACTCTACCGTTCTGCGGATACTGACATTTGACATTGCCACAGCAGCTACCAAACAATATGCCTACCTTATGGATAATACAAGTCTCACAGGAGTAAGTGAAATAGTTGCTGTGAATAGCACTACATTTTTAACGCTGGAGCGTGATGGTCTTTTCGGTGGAGCTACTACTAACCCTGCCACTTTCAAAAAGGTATTTAAGATAGACTTAAGCAATGCAACGGATATTTCTGATCCGGCCAATGGTGCCACTGGTAAGCTGTATAATGGTAAGACTGTAGAAGAGTTGAATGACGTTGCCGGTTTAAAAGGAGCAGGCATTACTCCTGTTACCAAGACAGTTGTACTCGATCTGTTAAAAGATCTGCCTACTGTCTATCCACACGATAAAGCAGAAGGATTGGCACTATTACCAGGTAATATACTTGTTATTTCGAATGATGATGATTTTGGTGTGGTAGACAACGGAGCAAGCGGCTTTTCTCAAAAAATACTGTCTTCGGGATCTATAGATCGTAACCGGTTGTACTTCAAAAAGATCACTTTATAGGATATCTTTGGTGAAAGATATCATCTACTAACTATTACGACTAATTTATTCGTAAATATTTCGCTACGGGCATACAGACTTACAAAGCCGCTCTAAGAAAGGGTTTTGTAAGTCTGTCCCGTTATATGCTGATTTTCTCTGGCGCTTCCTGCCGTACGGCGATCTCTTCTTCATTTAATGGATCTACGCTGAAGATGATGGTTAGCTTCGCACCATTGTTATTTGTCAGCTGCAAGTCACCATGAATGTCTTCACTGAGCCCGCGTATCAGCTTTAAGCCGAGTTTACCGGAATGCCCGGTTGAGATGTTCGGATCAAAGCCAACGCCATTATCGGCAATTACGAGTATGATATTGCCATAGCTCTGTCGCATTGATATTTCAATATTGCCTTTGCGATTTTCCGGGAACGCATACTTGATCGAGTTGGTGATGGCTTCATTTAGAATAAGTGCAATCGGAATCGCCTGAGACAAGGGGAGATTTAAAGGGTCAACTGCTATTTCGAAGCGGATCTGTCCGCCGGTGCCAAAACTATCACCAAGGTAGTGTATGAACTCAGGAAGGTATACAGACATGTCAATGGTCTTCATGTCTCCGGACTGGTAAAGGCGCTGGTGTATGAGTGACATCGCGTAAATACGGTGCTGGACTACTTCCAGGGCCTTTAATGCATCCTTTTCCAGATAAGCGGCCTGTGACTCAAGCAGACAGATAACCGTATGAAGGTTGTTTTTTACTCTATGATGAACTTCCCTTAACAGCCATTCCTTTTCTTCAACAAGCCGCTGTAGCGATGCATTTTTATCACTGATTTCACCCTTTTGCTGCTCCAGCTGAACATTAGTCCTTTGTTTCAGGCGGAACCGGCTATATAACAGGCAAAGAACAAGGAGAAGTAAAGCAGAACCAGCAAGCATGGCTTTCTTAGTGAGTTTATCCTCATTTATCCGGGCTTGCTGAACGGCAGCTTCGCGGTTCAGCAGTTTGATGTCATCTTCTTTTTTTTGTGTTTCATAACGTACGCGTAGCTCGTCCATTCGCTTGGATCCCGCATTGACACGGGCGGTGTCCATGAGTTGCTGCAAAAGCATGGCATGCGCATAAGCACTCTTATAATCACCCATGGCGGAATCGATTCTGGCCAGGTAAGAATGTGCACTGGCTAATGACTCAAAGGTGATGATAAAATTGGGAATGTTTAAGGCGGCTAAAAAGGCCGATCTGCTTTTAGCATATTTATGAATGCGATAATAAAATTCACCTATCTCTAAATACAGATGATCTTCTCCAAGATTTCCTCTGATAGCGACGGTTTCCTTTTGGAGTCGTTCCGCTTCGATATATGCCTGTTCTGCTTTTCGGACATCGGTTGTTCCATAAGCACGACCCAGGGTAAGGAGTGCTTCCTGACGGTCAATGGGATTTGCCGGTGGATAGCTTTTCAGAAGGCGTTCTATTAGTTGGATGGCTTCCTCCGTTTTCTGTTTTGAAATTAGGTTAGCAGCCAGATTAAAGGCAACCGTATACATAGCCGGATCTCCTCCCAGGCGTTCAAACTCTGCCAAAGATTTTCGCGCCCACATGATGCTTTCATCGTAGTTAGGTGTAGCGTAACCCTGATCTGCGACTGAACGGTTGGAAAAAAAGTATGCCAGCGCAATACTATCCTTTGTTAATTCTGCAGTCCGGACTGTCTCCATGGCATATTTCAACTGACTTTCACGATCCCCATTGGTTGCGCCGATGATACTCAGGACATCCGTAGTATAATGTGTGTATGGAAAGCCAATTGCTTTTTCAATCGCAAACGCCTGCAGGAAAGCGTTCTTTGCATCATCTTTTTTACCGGCAGCAAAACTTAAAAAACCAATATTGGTCAAAATCGCAACCCTTTCTTCTTTCTTCCCAAGATTATGGTAGATAACGTCTGCCTGGCGCAGATGCGTAATTCTGTCCAGAATTGTTGTTGGCTGAAAAAAACTATATGTTCCCCAGTAAGAAAACGCCGCTGCCTGTTCCTCAGCAAAACCCTGGCTCCCCGCCAGTGAAATGACCTTAAGAAATAGCGAGTCTGCAATCGCAGTCTGGCTCGTCTTTAGATAGCACTTACCCAGGCCGGTCAGGCATTGGCAAACTGTTTTCAGATCGCCGGTTGTCTGTGCCAGATGTTGTGCTTTGAGAAGATACAATACCGCGCTATCTATGTTTTCTTTTCTTGTACCGGGTTGAAAGGCATACACGAATCCAACCAGTCCATTTATTCTGGCTGCTAACGATGGCGTGCTGCGTGTTGCGGCTATCTTTGCGGACCTGACATCCCTTGTTGCTATCCAGGTGTTCTGAGGGTTCGACAAGATATCGCTGAAGCCCTCTCCGGCGATCAGCCATGTGTTCAGGCGTGCCCTCGCTCCAGCAAGCGCCAGTCCGCTATCGAGGTCAATTTGATTCTGCCTGGCTACATTTAGTTCGGCGGCGGCAAGTTTAAGTAATAAACGCTGTGTGGAATACTGTTGGCTGTTTGACTGACAAAAGCCAACAGTATGAAATAGTATTAATATAAGCTGTAACAGCCAATATTTGTGACGGTCAGATCTACATACCAGATAATTTACGCTCGTCATAAAACACGTTTAAGTGTGTGCGGATAATATTCCTATACATTCACTGTGTTTTTCAATAACTATAAGGTCGGCCTTAAAACAGTACAGGTACGCGTTTTCAAAAGATAGCAGATACTTGTGCACCGGAAGTTATTCCGACATTGACTGGTTGATTCGGTATTATACCCGGGCCGTCAGCCTGCCTTCATTGGCTTTGGAAATCAACACCGGCTTAGAAGCCGCTTCGGTCCTGCTACAGTTACAATAAAAAACCGGACACTCAATTGTGCCAATGCGAGTTATAACATGAATGAAAAAAGGAGCTGGCAGCGGTGGACTCCATTTGGGGAGGAATGACTCGTGTGTGCAGCGCGGCATTGGTGAAGAAAAAGCCAGCTTTTTGCACCTGTATCTATGATCCACATGACTTGAAAGGTGACTATTGCTGGTTTCACCAGGCGGCTGCATTTTTGCTTACATAAGTATCCCGCAATAATGAATATGCTATTAATGGTCATTGCACCGTAAGTTAATTTACCGCATTTTGACCATATTTCCAAGTCTGGCATTCAAATACATTTATTTGAAGATCAGAACCTTACGGCTCCTTTGTTCCTGTTTATCAGCATTCGTTTAAGGCAATAAACGAGTTGCCATCTATCATAAAAGTAAGCGCCTCGTTCATGTCACCCATCCAACAGCAATATGCAGATATCGCCACTGCCCGCATCAGGCGCATAGAATGGTGTGTGCCTCACTATTATTGATATTTCAGATTATTCATTTGCACGAAGCGATATTTCGTGCATGATATTCCATTCACATCTTTATACAATACTGATAAACAAACAAATAGATAGTGGCATATCGTTGGTTTCTTCAGCTTACAATGATGGAATTCCCGACTGAAAAAGGGAATATATCGACGCCTGAATAATATGGAAAAGCAATAGTTATGAGATCGAATGCTAAACTCCCCGGCAGGAAAGCACTTGCCAGTACCGGGCTTATTTTTCTGGTAGTGTTAATCATCCTGCAGTTCTTAAGGCCGGAGATCAGGCGAAAGCCGATTACCGGTGACATTCCTGTTCCTGATAACGTAAAACAGATCTTCAGACGCGCTTGTTATGACTGCCATTCTAACGAAACAAAATTAGGATGGGCTGACCAGATCGTACCGGTTTATTGGCAGGTAGCCAGACATGTTAATACCGGACGCGCACACCTCAATTTTTCTGAATGGGATAAACTTACCCCTGCTGAGCAAAAACAGAAATTATGGGAATCTGTTAATCATGTTTTGCTTGGCGCGATGCCTCGCGCAGACTATTCTTTCGTGCATCCGGCGGCGCGACTATTTCCAGCTGATATCGCAGTGCTGAAGGACTACCTCGCGGGTCTGGTGGACAATCATCCCTCCGACACGGCCAAAATCAATGCGGAAGAAAGGCAATACCAGGAATGGTTGCATAATGATCCCGATCGAGGCATACCTGTGGCATTGAACGGAATCAGCTATGACCCGGATTACAAAAACTGGCAGGTGCTAAGTACCAGCGATCGTTTTGAAAGTGCTACCATGCGGGTCATTTTCGGTAATGATATTGCCATAGAGGCGGTAAAGAACAACAATACCCGTCCCTGGCCCGAAGGCAGCAGGATCGCAAAAGCATTATGGACCCAAATTATTGATTCGGCTGGTAATGCAAGAACGGGCGCATTCGTGCAGGTTGATTTCATGATTAAGAACAGCCAAAAATATGCCTCGACCGGTGGATGGGGATTTGCGCGTTTTAAAACGCTAAAAAAGACCCCATACGGTAACACTGTTCTATTCGCTACCGAGTGTATCAACTGTCACCGGCCGATGAAAAATCAGGATTATGTATTTACCATTCCTTTTAAAAACTGAGAACATGAAAAAGATACCCATTTTCTTACTGGCTACCTTGGCCCTGTTACCAGCTGGATGCTCTGATTCGCCCATCATAGATCACCAGGTCAATACCGATGCATCTTTTCCCGGCAACCTGAGCTTCGATAGAAAAGGCTTAAAAGTGATCAGCACTTTTATTGATCGGAAACAAGGACTGGTCTCGACGCTTTACGGTAATGATATCGCCCTCAACGCGGCAAAGTCCGGGACACAGGAAAGTGCACGCGGACTTGTTATGGTAATGGCAACATGGTCACAGCAACCTAACCCCTACTGGTATGGAAATAATATTCCGGGCCGGTTAAGAACAGTGGAAATGGTGACGTCCAACAGCCAGACAGGCAAACATATGTATTCAACCTGCGACCAGAAGAGCTGGCAGGGCAATAGTGTGATACCCAACTCCGAAGAGAGGATCAGGTATATTCTGGGACTAAAACCATCAGTGATGCCATAAATGAAAAAATGAACCCCGATCGCGTTGTGTCCTTGCTGCATATCAAAAGCCGTTTAACCCCAATCTATCAGGGGTTAAACGGCATTCTGATCAGCACACAGTTACCGTAGTTGCAGAGACATTATTTTAAATATTTCCTCAACTCGGCTGCGGCCTGAATAAACAGGGCTTCAGTCTGTGGTAATTTTGCCAGGCCAGTTAACAGCCCCCAGTCATGAATGACACCGTTATACCGCACTGTGGTAACCGGAACACCGGCCTGTTCCAGCTTTCGACCGTAGGCTTCGCCTTCATCTCTTAAGATATCGTTTTCCGCAACCTGGATCAATGCGGGCGGTAGGCCCTGAAGCTGCCCGGTCGTAGCTTTTAAAGGAGACGCATGTATGTCATCGCGTTTGCTTTCTTCCGGGATGTACATATCATACATCCACTTCATCACAGGCGTAGTTAAGAACCGGTCCCTGCCAAATGCCTGGTAAGACCCGGTAGTAAAATCATGGTCGAGGATTGGCCACATCATGATCTGCACGCTGATATGAGGACCATTATTTTCCTTTGCACGAATTGCGGTAACAGCTGTCATGTTCCCCCCAACGCTATTGCCAACTACTGCCAGCTTTTGACCGTTGACGTTGATCTCAGCTCCATGTTCGGCAACCCATTTTGTGGCTGCATATATCTGATCAATTTGAGTTGGATAGGCAGCATCAGGTGTACGGGTATAGTCTACAAAAACGCCCACAAAACCGGAAAGAACTGCCAGGTTCCTGACCATGTGTTGATGGGTCGGGAAGTCGCCCAACACCCAACCGCCACCATGGATATATATGAACACAGGTAAGACGCCTTTTACACCCTCAGGCCTTACGATTTTCAGTTTAACTTCCAGTCCGTCTTCTTTGATCGTCTTATCGGAAATGGTAACACCCGACATATCCACGGGGTACGCTTTCTGAACATCAACCAATACCTGTCTTGCCTGAGCAGGAGTAAGTGTCTCCAGGCCGGGGCCACCCGTGTTTAAAGTTTTCAGATATGTTTTAACACCTGGACTCAAATGCTCGTCAGTCGCCCAGTCCTGGACCTGAGCGTGAACATTCAGGCTGGCAGCACAGACGAATAAGAAAATTACGGCAATAGCGTTGACAAATTTGTTACGCGTATTAATGTTTTGCTTTTTCATACTTTTTCCTGATTAGTTATTTAAAGAATGATGCTGATTCTGATCATGCAAGGTACTTTTCAAGTTCTGCAGCAGTAGAAAACTTAGCCAATGCAATGCCATGGATTAACTCACAGGTAATCAGGTGTTTGTTAAAATGTTTTGAATTTCAGACCAGCGAAATGTCGCTAATGGCGAGATGATTGTTTAAATATCAAATATGGAATGCGAAAAGATTTGACTGGCGACGATGTCAGGTCATAAACACTCATTCAGCAAGTAGTACCTGGTCATCTGTGCAGAGGGGCCTATTTCGAAAGCATTTATTTCAACAGACATTTGTCGATAAACGATATGTCAATACCGCATTTTTCTTATAAATTTCTAATTGACTGATAAGTAATATCTTATCTGGGGCATGCTAGTTGTAAAAGGTTTATTTCATGCTATTGCTACGCTTGCATTCAGCAGTATTTACTTCAATATCAGGGCTATGAACAGAACAATCAATTTGCCGCGCATATCCGAAGAAAAACGAGAAAGCCTTTTATGGCTTCTGGCGGCAGCGACATTCATCATTTTTTTCCAGGCTTACATGATCGCGCCCCTAATTCCCAACCTGGCTGAAATTTTCAAAGCATCAGAGCAGTTCACCGGACTTTTGATTCCTGCCTATCTTCTTCCATATGGGATCTCAACCTTATTTTTCGGCCTTTTGGCTGACCATTTCCTTCCGACATCAATAATAATTTTATCTCTGCTTGCTTTCACGGTCTTATCGTTATTGACCGCTATTGCGACAAATATTGACCAACTGATATTATGGCGATTCCTTACAGGTATGGGATCAAGTGGAGTTATTCCTATTTCAGTAGCGCTGACAGGCAGATTATACAATTTCAAAGAACGAGGCAGACCCCTGGGTTTGCTGTTTGGTGCTATGGCTGGAGGTGCAGCAACCGGGTCTACTCTCGGCGTCCTGATCGTACCTCTCATAGGCTGGCGTCTTTTATTCATCGGGCTTGGAGTGCTGGCTGCCTTCGTATTAGCGATGCTCGCACTCAATATATCCAGATTGCAATTACCAAAGCTGGCTTCATCTGGTCTGACGTTGAAGAAAGTTTTCCGGATCTATTACCATTTGCTAACTCAAAGACGTGGATTAATGACATATTTCTATGTTTTTTGCAATGGCGTTTTTCATTCGGGAGTATTTACATGGCTTGGGTTATACTTTAAAGTAAATTATAGCCTTCATGAATGGCAGATCGGACTGGCTTTATTGGGATACGGATTACCAGGATTTATTCTTGGGCCACTGATTGGTAAGGCTGTTGACAAAAAAGGGCGAAAAATATTATTGCCTGCGGGCATTCTTATCAGTGCCCTGAGTGTGGGATTGCTGGCTACTCACTCGCCGTTATGGGTAACCTTCGTGCTGGTTTCCAGTCTTTCGCTGGGTTATGATCTGAGCCAACCCCTACTTGCGGGTATAATAACGGAAGTCGGTAAACACCAGCCCGGACAGGCAATAGGCTTAAATGTATTTACGCTGTTTATGGGCTTTGGAATGGGAAGCCTGCTATTCGGCGCCTTGATACCCTATGGGTGGTCTGTTGCACTTCTCACCTTCACCGTATTCCAATTGATCCTGGCGATTATTAGTTTTCGTGTTTTTAAAAATGAAACGAATACCATTGAACAAACAATCCCGACTTAAAGGAGGGCGTATTAATTATCTTATTTTCTGTTATAATGTTTCTTATCGATGCCAAGTTTTTTCATTCTTGAGTTCAATGTAGACACTTTGATTCCCAACATTTGTGCGGCGCCTCCTTCGCCATAAACCTTCCAGTCACATTTGTCGAGGATCGCAAGGATGTAATCACGCTCATTTTCCGCGATGGTCTTTACTTTATCTACTTCGATCTCAATAACAGCTTTGTTCTTATCTTTTGGTAAAACCAGGTTTGTTATCAGGTTACCCATAGATAGCAGCACACTTCTTTCCATCATATTTTCCAGTTCACGGACGTTGCCTGGCCAGCTGTATTGGCTTATCTGGTTAATAACCTCATCGGAAAATCCGGTAATTGACTTGCCTTGTTTATCGGCGTATTTTTTCAAAAAGTAATCAGCTAACAACAATACGTCACCCGGTCTCTCGCGTAGCGGAGGCAAGACTATCGGGAAGATATTTAAACGATAGTAAAGATCCAGTCTGAATCGGCCTGCACTAATTTCTTCCTCAAGATTCCGATTTGTGGCAGCGATAATACGGACATCCACTTTTTTCCCAACACCGCCTATTCTTTCGATTTCCTTTTCCTGTAATACACGTAAAAACTTAACCTGCAGATCTAATGGAAGCTCGCCGATTTCATCAAGAAAAATGGTCCCGCCATCGGCCTGCTCAAATTTTCCGATCCGTCTATTAAAAGCACCTGTAAAGGAGCCCCTTTCATGTCCAAACAATTCTGACTCGATCAGGTTAGCCGGAAGTGCACCACAATTGACTACAATCAACGGTTTATTTCTTCTGGATGAAAGTCTGTGGATGGCCTGGGCAATCAGCTCTTTACCTGTTCCACTTTCACCGAGGATGAGCACTGCCGTATCGGACTGGCTTACTATTTTCACATTGTTAAGGATGTTGATTACTGCGGGGCTCTTCCCAATAATCTCTTTAAGCTCCCCTGGAGCAAAGATTTTACCATTCTTGAGGAATTCGTCGCTGTTTTTAACTTCCTCTTCTGCATGCTGGTGTAAATACCAGGCTACATCAAGCATGACAAGCACATCTTTGGCTCTAAAAGGCTTAACAAGAAATCCATAGGGTCTGGTAGCTTTTGCCGCATCTAAGATTGGTTTGTCTGAGTTTGCTGATAAGTACACAAATGCGATTTTCATCTCTCTTAATCTGGCAGCCAGATCAATTCCGGTGAGATTCCCCTGGAGAAGAATATCCAGCATAACCATATGCGGCTGTTCCTTTTCGATCATCTTCAATGCAATCTGTACTGACCGGGCTATCCCTGTTACTTCATACCCTGCCCGCTCCAGGATCCCCTGCATGTTATTCGCTTCAACGAATTGATCCTCTACAATTAAAATTTTTGTTCTCACATCTTGACATATTAGAATTATAACCATTCTAAGCCCAGTTGCGGACCAGTGTACCTGAATTTAAGCTATTTTTGTGCTATAACCTTGGCCTTATTAACGATCGGCGTGTAAAAGCGCAGGCCAGATGAAACATCGCCCTAACCTGATATTTATTCTGGTGTTTATAAGGCCGAAATAATCATGTACCCTCATACTAAATGCTGTCTCTTAATTCCTAATCTTTTTATTTTTGAATTGAGCGTACTGGGAGGCACTCCTAAAATTTCCGCTGCACCACCAGGGCCGGAGATCCTGCCCTGACAATACTTCAAAATCCTTAAAATATGATCGCATTCATTTTCGTCGATGGTCTTCAGGGAAATCTCTCCATTAGTGGTGATAACAGCATGAGGTAGCTTATTTGAGGGCAAATGGATGTGTTTCAGCGTAGGTCCGGTCGTTAACAAAATACTTCGTTCTATCAGATGTTCAAGTTCTCTGATATTGCCCGGCCATGAATAGTTGATCATGTCCTGCAGTGCCTTATTTCCAAGCGTCGTAATTTTTCGGCCGGTCTTTTTGGAAAAACGATGTATGAAGTGAGTTGCAAGTATAGGGATGTCCTCTTTTCGGTCCCGGAGAGCTGAAAGTTCGATTGGGAAAATATTTAACCTGTAATAGAGATCATTGCGAAACCTTCCTTCATCCACTTCCTTCTCCAGTTCGCGGTTTGTAGCCGCAATGATCCTCACATCAACTTTGATAGTTCCCCGGCCACCAACCCGTTCAATCTCTTTTTCCTGTAGTGCCCTTAACAATTTAACCTGAAGCTCCAACGGCATTTCGCCAATCTCATCCAGAAACAAAGTTCCGTTATTGGCTAGCTCAAATTTCCCCAACCGGCGTTCGGTGGCACCAGTAAAACTGCCTTTTTCATGTCCGAACAATTCACTTTCGATTAGATTCGCAGGTAGTGCGGCGCAATTAACTTTCACCATCAGTTTGTTTTTTCTGGGTGAGTTATTATGAATTGCCCGTGCGATGAGCTCTTTACCGGTGCCTGTTTCTCCCAATATCAGCACAGTGCTATCTGATGATGCCACCTGGGTGACCATCCGAAAGACTTTCTGCATAGCCTGGCTTTCACCGATGATCTCCGCATAGTTCTGATTAACTTCTATCTCTTCTTTTAAATAAATTGTTTCCTCCTCGAGCTGTTGTTTATAGCGATTAATTTCTGCAAACTGTCGATTCAGCTTTTCGTTAGCGATTATATTTGATAGTGCGATCGAGATCTGAGAGCAAATGCTTTTAAGCAATATTTCCTGATGTTTGATCTGATTAAAATCGGGATGAATGAAACTCAATACAGCACTACCTTCTGTGCCAGGTTGTATGAACATGCCTATGCGCTCATCTTCTCCCCCAGCCCTTTCGCGCCAGGCGTTTGTAACGAGCAAAGCGGAACTTTCATTTACCTTATAAAGAACAGGACCTTCTGAATTCGTAACGAGATCCAGCAACCCATCCGGAAAGGCTAACAGCGATTGCCGGTGAAAGAACGGGTCAGCATTGAAGTTGATTGGGTCTTCGGTGTCGTAAAGCAATGGGCTCCATTCGTTATTTTCCGTATTCAACAAGTGAATAATGTAATCCTGAATACCGAAAAGTTCGTGCAGCTGAATTTTCAGGGTCCTGGACAGCAGTGCTTTGTCTCTGACAGGAGCAATAGCATGACTAAACTTTAACAAACGTCCTTTCTCGTCCTCTCTGCTTTTGATTTCCTGATTGGCCATAATATTTGCGACAGAGATACAGAGCTGATGCGACAGGCTTTCAATTAGTTGTAACTTGTCATTGGTGATAATGGATTTATCGGCGAAATAGATCATCCAAAACCCAAACACTTCGTCTCCCTTAGCGAGACGAGTAACCAGCAAGACCTTTTGTTGTAATTGTTGGTTGATGGCAATGTATATTGGCGGATGCTCCTCCAGGGCAAGTTCACCAAGATCATATAATAATGGCGCTGCGGTTTGTCTGGCACAGTTTAAAATAGCATCACTTATCTTGTTATTACTGTCCTTCTCACCAAAATTGGGAAAATGAGTTTTTGCACGTGCATCTTCATCAAGCAGGAAGGCGCTGTATGTCTGATCTTCATTGTCGCATACAGCAATCATCGTATGGCTGCACCCCAATAGCTTCTTAAACTTATCCTTAATAAATCTGGCCAATTCATCTGTGTTCCTTACTGACGCTATGTCCGTGTTGATGGCCAGCAATAGCTCCATTTCATTCTTTCTGCGTAGTGTCTCTTCAATCATGTTGATATTGGAAAGTCCTACGGAAAACTGTGCGCTGATTCCCTTTAATAGATTTATTCGCAAAGAGCTGACAGCATGTGGATACATATGCAAAAACAAGTACCCTAGAGTTTCTCCGGTTACCTTCAGCATGACAATTGCGAACTCGCTCCAGCCCTTTGTGTCCCAGGTTTTGAAAAGCTCTACCAATGGAAACCTATCCGCATACGCAGAAGTGTCAAAGCACACATCTGAAATGACACTGATCATGTTTTCTAATGCGGTGGCCAGAACCGGGTCCTTTACTCGCCGGCTGGACTTTTTAAGTTTTATATCGCTCAGAATGTGTTCCTTTTCAAATTCGTGAAAGTGATAGTCATCCGGATCGGTGCCATGCAAGATGATGGTAAGTCCTTCGATATCAAAAAACGTGGCTAACCTGGCATGCACGGCCTCAAAAAGATCGTCGTTATTCCTCGATGCAGCGATCTCACTACTGAGATTCAATAAAATGGTCTTTTCATCATCATCTGTTTGAAGTGTATCCGAAGAAAGTTGGCCTAGAATAGCATCTTTAAATTTTTCAGAAAGACTTTCTATGCTTTGAAGGTGCTCATTAAGCATTTCTGAAAGTCCTTTATGCCTACCCTCTTCAATTCCGGGGAGTTTATGAAAGTTTACCATATTCAATAGTTTGATAGATATGAGTAACTGATTGACCTGGCAAATGAAACTATTGATAAATGTGGCAAATTCAATGCCTTTAGATAAATGGCTGATTTGAATAATTTTATAGATAGATGTTTTTTTGTCTTAGCGATATATCGCTAAGACAAAGGAGCTCATTATTGATATATCACTAATAGGATCATCAACAACGTGGGCGTCTGGCATATTGTCTAAGGCGAATTGTAAAAAGGATCGGACAAGAACAATAGCTCTCATCCGATCTGCAACTAATCAAACACCAGTAAACACGAGTTTAGTGAAAAAATCACCTGTGATGACATACTTGCCGAATACAGGATCAAAAGAGGCTGTCGGTTTGGCTGCAATCGTCTCGTTCAAAGTCCTCCCTTGTTTTTTTAATTTGGAAACACGTTCCCTTACAGTTGAAAGCATGTCGTGAAATTGTATCAGCTGTGCATGGTTACCTACCGCACCATGCCCTGGGATAACAATTGTGTGCTTATTGGTCTGCGCTACATTCTGAGCCGCTGCAGCAATCATTCCATCGATGCTTCCGCCGGTCGCATAATCGATGAATGGATAATAGGCGTTCCAGAAAGTGTCCGCAACATGCAGGATATCCGCATTCGGAAAATATATAGAAGAGTCTCCGTCGGTATGCGCCGGCTGGTAGATTTTCACGTGAACATCTTCGCCGTTAAAATGGACATTGTGCTCTTTTTTATAGGTAACTGTAGGGATCCCTCCTGGTGGCAGAGGGTCAAAGGTATAGTTCCATTCCGGCTGAAATATTTTCTTCGTCAGGTGATCACGCGTGATATCCTGTGATACTATTGTTGCACCTGCATCGTGCATCCATTCATTGCCGCTGGTATGATCGAAATGCCAGTGACTATTGATAAGCAACTTCATAGGTTTGTCACTTATCGAATTTAATGCAGTCTTTACGTGTGCTTTCGATACATTTATGCCGGCATCTATCAGCAGCTTTCCTTCCGGGCCATTCAAAACGGCAATGTTACCGCCAGATCCTTCCACCATATAGATATTACCTCTTAGTTTGGTTACATTGATTTTGGAAGTGGCAGCAGCTCTATTTATCTGTTGAACCGGGCCATCTTTTACCTGGGCCGTTAAAAACCTGGGAGCCAGCAGTACGCCGGCAGTAATCTTTGCAGCAGTTGCTAAAAATTTTCGGCGACTCAAATTAGTTTGATCTGTACTCATAGTGTTGTTGTTTAATTTTTTAATCGATAAAAATTTAGCCAGGCCGTGCATTTATGCCGGACAGGTTGTCCAACGCATTAAGCATTGCAACGAACCTTAACGACCAACATAAAGTAAGATTGATGCCAGTCGATAGTATTCTGGTAGTCAGGCTATTACAAAACATTCACCAACATGCCGGCTGCGACATATCGCTATTTTCCCCGTAACAATTGAAATGGCAACGTTTGCCAGGGTAATTCAGATACATCAGACAACAAGATTCTTCATTTGGTGAAATATCTGGAAGTTGATGTAACAGGATGCGTGTCGGGTCACTCTCTTATAGTGAAGGAATGCTTTGTTGGGATTTCGGAAATACAATACTGATTATTGAAATATCGCCATTACAGTCATTAATGCTATCTGTTAATCGAATGATAATCATGTTTTTAAAGATGGTATGATAATTTCTCATTGCCGTAGTTACCAGCGTATAATGTCTCGGCAGGTGTCTGTTAGCGATTAAAGGTTGACAAAAGGCAACGATTGTCTAAAGAAAAGTCGAATTAACGATTACAATCAATACCCATCTGGCTGGGAGAAGTTGAAGAACTATTTCAAAATTGAAAATTTATTAAAATCAATTTTTATGGAAAATCAGCGTAATGAGTTGTCTCAACCCGTCGTAGCGGGGGGAAGATTAAAAGGCAAAGTAGCACTGATAACAGGAGGAAATAGTGGTATCGGACTGGCCAGCGCAAAGCGGTTTGTCAATGAAGGCGCCTTTGTGTATATAACGGGGCGGCGTCAAAAACAACTGGATGAGGCGGTAGCAATCATCGGAGGAAATGTCACCGCTATTCAGGGAGATGTCAGCAATCTGGCAGATCTTGATCGCATCTATTCAATCATCAGATCCGCACACAACCATTTGCATGTTGTATTTGCTAATGCGGGACTGGGTACTTTGGAGCCTCTTGGGAGTATAACTGAACAGGGATTTGACCTGGCATTTGGTGTCAATGTTAAAGGTACACTTTTCACCGTACAGAAAGCGCTTCCCCTGCTGTCCAGTGGAGCATCCATCATCCTGACGGGGTCAACTACCGGCGTAAAAGGCACGGCGGCTTTCAGCGTTTACAGTGCTACAAAGGCGGCAATACGGAACTTCGCAAGAAGTTGGGCACTTGATCTGCGAGGTACAGGCATCCGGGTCAATGTACTTTCGCCAGGTGCAACATCCACACCGGGACTGCTGGATCTGTTAGATAGCACAGGAGCCCAGGCGGAGGCGCTCCAGCAGTTTTGTGATCAGTCGCCGCTCAGCCGTGTCGGAGATCCCGAAGAAATTGCAGCTGTCGCTGTATTCCTGGCCTCAGATGACAGCACATATATGACTGCATCTGAAATTTTTGTAGACGGCGGCCAGGCGCAAATATGATTCGACAGATAAGGCCGCAAGTCCGAAAATAGTAATCCCCCGATGTTTACATCCGGGGGATTTTTTGCGAACATTCTTATCTGCTTACCTTATTGGCGGCAGCTATGACAACAGCGGCTACTTCGGCAGGATGACTCATGAAAACAACATGACTTCCTTTCAACCGGGTAATAACACTTTTGGACCTTTGGTACATATTCATAGTAATTTCCGGGTTGATACTTTTATCACCATCCGAAGATATTCCAAAAGTAGGCCTGGTTTTCCAGGCCGCTTCTGTAACCGGTGTTCCAAAAGCGGCAGCAGGAATAAATCCTGAAGAGGCATACATGAAATCAGCAGTTTCCTGGCTGAGGTCCACACAGAATCCTGCATGGAACTTTGCCCTATCGTAATAAACGTTACCTTTTTCATCAGGTGGTAGTAACCCATTCTCCGGCTTTGCCGGTGCACTGGACGCAAGTTGAGCGGTAGTTTCACCTACTTCGGGCTGAAACCCGTTGACATAAACAAGCGCAACAACTTTCGGATGTACACCTGCCTGTGTGATGACTGTACCGCCCCAGGAATGCCCGATAAGAACAACAGGACCATCTATTTTATCAAGTGCGAAGTTCGTTGCATCGACATCTGCCTGAAGCGATGTACAAGGATTTTGAACAAGTGTGACATTATATCCAGCTCTTGTAAGTTCCTTGTAAACACCCTGCCAGCCAGACGCGTCAGCGAAAGCCCCGTGCACAATTACAATGTTTTTCACCACGGACGTTTGAGCATAAGCCCTCGTTGTAAACATCATCGCACATGCCAGCAGCAATAGAAAAGTCAGGCTGACTGCCCTTTTAGTCAATTTCTCTTTTTTCATTTTCAGTTCATTAAAGTTTAAGGATGTGATTTTCACGGATGTTAATCCAATCAGATACCAGAGTTTAATGAACTCACAAACAGCAAATTACAGACATTTTCTATCGATCCCTGGTTGCGGGATTTCGTGTATGTGAAGCGCATTAGCCAAATCTTACAGGCCATTCGTTTGCGACCATACTGTCCATCTGCCCATTTAAAAGACCTGGTAGTCGGTTAGTTTTCCATTCCCGCAGTAACCATTTTAACATTGATCTATGTACAACATAAGCCTGACTGGGTTCATCGATCCTTTTCGGCGGTTTTACAAGCTATTGCAGCGGTAGTAATTCTTTACCTGTTGATCATGACTGTATCAGGATTCTTACCAAATTATACCTGGCACAATGCCTGAATGCCGCTGTCGGCGATAAGTGCATGGGACCTTATTCAATGTTTTTATATCGATAATCGAATACATACCAGCGAAATGAAGAGACCTGTATAGGTCAAAAAATGCCTCAACTTTTTGGCTTTCATGATGTTGCCGTATGGCATTTGAGTTGTACAAATAAACTGGACACCCTGTAATGTTTCGGGCAACCCAACTGTAATTATCCAATATAACGATACAATAAACATTCGGCATTTTGCTACTTAAAAAGGAGGTGAACAGATGACAATAATCAGCTTGACATTGATAATATTAGCAGGCGCATATCTTGCAGGGCTGATCGGTTCTATGACTGGTCTTGGTGGCGGATTTATAGTGATACCACTGCTCACCTTGATTCTTCATGTGGATATTCGCTACGCCATAGGGGCATCGCTTGTGTCAGTAATTGCTACTTCTTCAGGAGCAGGAGTCGCGTATGCGAAAGAAGGCGTCGCCAACTTAAGACTGGCAATGTTTCTGGAGATAGCGACAACTATAGGTGCGATCGCCGGCGCTTTTTTTTCGGCGTATGTACCAGTACATATCATTCCTGTGCTCATTGGAACCATTCTTATTTTTTCAAGTGTCATGTCCTTACGGAAAATTAAGGACACCAAATGTGAACATCCGTCACAACTGGGGTACCGGTTAAAGCTCAATGGCACCTACAGAATGGGCGCTCAAAACATTAATTACTCAATAAGAAATATAACCGGCGGATTCTTTACAATGCTGTTTGCCGGTTTCACATCTGGTCTATTGGGTATCGGCTCCGGCGCACTAAAGGTTTTAGCAATGGACTCGGTAATGAGGGTGCCGTTTAAAGTATCTACAACAACCAGCAACTTTATGATTGGCGTTACGGCAGCAGCAAGCGCGGTGATCTATTTTCAGCACGGCTATATGGATACGGTCATAACTATGCCCGTCGGAATTGGCGTTCTTTTAGGGTCGTTAACAGGCGCCCGGTTGTTAGCCAGGATTAATTCTCCAAGGACCTTACGTCTAATTTTTGCCATTGTTGTTTCCATGCTCGCAATTCAGATGATGTACAATGGTATTAAAACACACAACCAATGAAAAAATTCGATGATATTGATCTTGCCACCGTTATTGCCAAAGCGCTGAGAACCGGTGTTATTTCAGCTTTTGCATGTATGCTTACCGGCGGCATTGCCTATCTGATCAAACATGGGAATGATCAAAGCCGATTTACAACATTTACGTTAACCAGAATAAAGATCTCAGACATCTTCAGTGGTTTATCATTTCTCGACAGCCGCTCAATAGTCTATGCCGGCCTGATTTTGCTGATCGCGACACCTGTTATGAGAATACTACTTTCTGTTTTCAGCTTTGTATTGGAAAAAGACTATTTCTATACTGCTGTCACGCTTTTGGTGCTGCTGATCATTTTCTTTAGTATAATCAGCGGACACGCAGCTTAATCCAGACCATTGCCGTTACCCGGTCGCTTCTCTCCTCTCATATAAAGTCAATCTCATTCACTGTAAACTTCTCCCTATAAGCGCCGGTCGTTTGCGCGTGTGGCATCCCAAACACACACCATACTTATCACAAGCAAATTGTTGGCATTTCGCACCCGGCAAAAGAAATATTGAAATATCGTTGCGTGATTGTGATAAACATTGCACTAATTGATTGATATGCAGCTGATTAATTTATGGCATTTGTTTTTGATGATTAATAGTGTTTGGCAGCGATAAAATCGTCTCCGCTAAATGCAGTTAAACTCAAACAACATTAAAATCAATAACATGGCCAGGAATGTAGCAGAGCAACTTGTAGCGTTACTCGTAAAAGCTGGTATTAAACGCATCTATTCAGTTACCGGCGATAGTTTAAATGAATTCAACAATGCCGTCAGAAAGGATGGGAACATCCAATGGATCCATGTCAGGCATGAAGAAGCTGGTGCGTTCGCTGCCGCCGCAGATGCAGAGCTCACCGGTTTAGCCTGTTGTGCGGGCAGTAGCGGTCCAGGGCACGTGCATTTAGTCAACGGGCTATATGATGCGCACAGATCGGGGGTTTCTGTGCTCGCGATCGTAGCTACGTGTGCAACGGGTGAATTTGGTACCGGATATTTCCAGGAAACCAGCACAACAAAGTTGTTTGATGATTGCAGTCATTATAACCAGATAGCGAATACGCCGCACCAGCTACCACGTATGGCGCAAGCAGCAATACAGCATGCAATCCAAAAAAAGGGTGTTGCAGTACTGGGGCTTCCCGGAGACGTTGCCGGACTTGAAGCGGTCGCCAGTGTTTCTTCAGATCGCAACTATTTCGCAAAAGCACATATTCTGCCGGCAGAAGAAGATCTCCGGCGACTTGCGGACCTGATCAACCGGCATAAGAAGATCTGTATTTTCTGTGGCATTGGCGCCGCTGATGCCCATGATGAAGTTGTTCAACTATCGACTCTTCTGCAGGCGCCGGTCGGCTACTCATTCCGGGGCAAAATGAGTATTCAACCTGACAATCCGAATGAAGTGGGCATGTCGGGATTACTCGGGTTACCTGCAGCATATCACAGTATGCATGAAAGCGATCTTATCCTGCTGCTCGGAACTGATTTCCCATATGCCCCTTTCATTCCTAATGATAAAACTATTGTTCAAATCGACATACAGCCCGAACGCCTCGGACGTCGTGCGAAGGTCGATCTGGGACTTTTCGGTGATATTAAAGACACTATAGCGGCGCTACTTCCCATTCTCTACAAAAAAACAGATGGCTCATTTTTGCAAGCCCAATTGCAGGTATATGAAAAGGTAAAGGAACATCTAAAAATTTACGTGAGGGATAAGGGCAAACGAGACGCAATACATCCTGAAGCTGTCGCATCGATCGTAGACAGATTGGCATCAAATGATGCCGTATTTACCGTCGATACTGGTATGTGTTGCGTCTGGGGCGCCCGGTACATCACCGCCAATGGCAAACGAAAGCTCATCGGTTCATTTATTCACGGTTCTATGGCAAATGCCATGCCTCAGGCGATAGGTGCAGCGATGGCTTTACCTGACAGGCAGATTGTCGCCTTGTGCGGTGACGGAGGTATATCTATGTTACTGGGCGACCTGGCAACGATTAAGCAATATAACCTGGATGTCAAAATAATTGTCTTCAATAACCGATCTCTGGGTATGGTGAAACTTGAAATGGAGGTCGCTGGAATCTTAGACTATCAAACTGACATGGTCAACCCTGATTTTTCATTGGTAGCAAAAGCGGCAGGGATAAGAGGAATTAACATACACGAACCGGAACAATTGGAACCGTTGCTGGCAGAAGCCTTTGCAAATCGCGGCCCGGTCCTGATTAACGTCTTTACCGATCCAAATGCCCTCGCCATGCCTCCTAAGTTAGATTTCAGAATGATCAGGGGTATGTCCCTCTTTATGGGCAAAATGATGCTCGGGGGAAAATTTGAAGAAGTAATAGAAATGATCAAAGCAAATTATAAGCACCTGGAAGACTTGAACAATTAATCGATGAATCATGAGAAATAATATGACTGGCGAAAAAGTTCCGGGGAGGACAGGGATCTTTCAGGATCGCACGTTTATTATTGCGTGGGTCTTCGGACTATTGTTCTATTTCCTTGAATATGTAATAAGATCGGCGCCTGCGGTAATGATCACCCAGCTTACAGCGCTATTTAAAGCAACACCACTTGGCCTGAGTAGCATACTGGGGACTTATTATTATACCTATTCTGCTACCAGTCTTATCGCAGGTGTTTCCTTGGACCGTTTTGGGGCAAAGTATCCGTTAACATTTGGCACTGGTATACTTTTTCTGGGCTGTATGCTGTTTGCTATTCCAATGGCCGTTATGGGCGATATTGGCCGCTTGCTGCAGGGAGCAGGATCAGCTTTTGCGTTCACCGGATGTGTATATCTGGCAGCACACGGCTTTGCTCCAAAATATCTGGCAACGGCTATTGGTGTAACACAGTGTATCGGTATGCTGGGTGGTTCAGCAGGACAATTCGTTACGGGGTCGCTCCTGAAGTCCACGACTGTCACCACCTTCTGGATTGTCGCAGGTATAGGCTGTGGCATTATCTGTTTACTTCTTTTTTTCAGTACGCCTAAAGAGAAGATGAGAAGATACGAGGGACATGTAGTTTTGAGTATCCTTAAACCCTATCAAATTGTTTTCACGAATCTGCAATCCTACCTAAGCGGCTTGATTTCCGGCCTGTTGTTCGCTCCGACGACAATTTTTGCGATGACCTGGGGTGTCACCATCTTACAGCATGACAGAGGTATGTCTTATGACGTTGCAGTAGTCTCCTGCTCCATGGTGCCGCTTGGTTGGGTGATCGGCGCACCTCTGCTTGGCTGGATCTCTGACCAGATAGGTAAACGGAAGCCGGTCCTACTTATCAGTATCCTCTGCATGCTGGTCTGCCTGGTGCAACTGGCCTACATTCCCAACCTGTGCCGCCCGGTAGTAACCATGCTGATTTTCGGAATTTTTTCTGGTGCGGCAATGATACCATACTCCATTATAAAAGAAGCCAATCCCGATAGCGTCAAAGGTAGTGCGACCGGCGGAATCAATTTTCTGACATTCGGCGTCACAGCCATCCTCGGGCCTGTATTTGCCCATTTCTTCGGTAAGACCTTACTCACTACAACTGATCCTCAGGCACATTTTGCAGGGGTAATTATATTCCTGCTGGCAACTACAACAATTGCACTCCTACTTAGCCGGATTATAACGGAGACTGGCCAGGCAGTAAAAAAGTAATGATCGCTTACACAAATCAATGACCATGAACTCGCAGAAATACATCAGGCACACGCTTGCAACCATTCTTTTAATACTTGGCAGTACTGTTGTATATGCCCAGGGTGGTTCCCCGTCATACACAGATGGCCTTACAGTAAAACTGGACAGCACTGGTAGAAAATATGTCCGTTTTTTAATTTGGACAGACTTCAGGGCTCGTTATACGGACCTCAATCCTGGTACTGCGGTAAACGGTATTGCTAAAGAGCACATGTTTGATTTCAGCGTTCGGCAATTTCGACTCGCTCTTTATAGCCAGTTAAGTCCGCGGTATCTTATTTTAGGGACCATTGGGATGGATAATCAAAGCTTTTCCAGCGGCGGTTCCGCTGGCGGTGGCAATACAGGCAACGGTGGTGCTACTTTCAACGGAACACTGGGTAAAAAACCCTCCTTATATGTGCACGAGCTATGGAATGAATTCACCGTCGTTCCCGATAATGATTTCAAAACAAAAAAGCGAAATTTTGCATCTCTCTATATCGGTACCGGTTTGCACTACTGGGTAGGCATCAGTCGGATGTCTTCGTTAAGTTCATTTAATTTCCTTGCGATAGATGCCCCTATATACAACTGGCCCCTTATAGATAATTCAGATCAATTGGGCCGTCAGGTTGGTGTATATATTAAAGGAAATATCGGTCCTGTAAGTTATCGTTGGGCGGTCAATAAGCCTTTTACAATCGTAAACCCTGCAATTGTCTATAATAGCCCTAATGCGCCGGAATTGAATTATGCAGTTGACAACAATGCGAAAGGAGATCTTTCAACGACAGGGTATGCTGCGTGGAATTTTTTTGAGAGAGAAAATACGTTGGTTCCTTATACTACAGGTACCTATGTGGGTACGAAAAAGGTGTTTAATATTGGTGCTGGTTACTACCACACTGGCAATGGTACCAGCACACAGGTCGATAACACAACAATATCTGCCTTCAAATACCATGATATCAACATTTGGGCAGCCGATGTATTCGCAGATATTCCCTTTGGTGGCGATCGACAGAACTGGGCTATCACCGGATATAGTGTCTACTATCATGATGACTTTGGACCGAACTATCTGAGGAATGGCTCAATTATCAATGAGAACGTCGGCCCGGCTAAAGGCTATACCGGCGTCGTATCTCAGGCCGGATACGGGAATCTTGCTCCAATTATAGGAACAGGATCATCATGGTTTACCCAGGCGGGCCTTCTTCTACCGAAAACGCTATTAAAAACAGATGCGATACGTATTCAGCCTTTTGCTGAGTATAGCCTGCAGCAATTCGACAGATATGGAACTTCAAAATTTACCTGGTGGAGTGCGGGTGGAAACATTTACCTCGATGGCCATCACGCCCGGATTTCCTTTAAATACCAAACCAGGCCTATTGTAATTGACAACCACCAGGCGTACTCAAAAGGAACTTTCGTTATCGCGACACAGGTGTTTTTGTAAAAGATTTCAGGTAAATCCGACTTGAAAGAATCAGAATTCAGTGAGAAAATTATATATATTTACACTATTCTTTCGATTAATCCCCCTACCATGAAATATTATTGTTACCTGGCCACATTAGTTGCCTGTTTTTGTTTAACCCGGTCCTCCTATGCACAGTCGGGAAATATTCCCTCCTACTACATGAAGGATACAACTGTAACAGTAGATGAATGTTATTTTTTTGATGAAGGTGGTCCCGATGCAGGATATACCGGAGGCACTAAAACAATGACCTTCACTTCTAATACAGGCGGCCCCCTTTGTATGAACATCGATAGTCTGGGCTTTGCTGATGACTTTGATGTATTGGAAGTGTTTGACGGCAACTCCGTAAACGCACCGTTGCTGGGTGCTATCAGCAGTGGTAAAGTAGAAGGTTTCCCATGGGCCTATAAAGCTACTGGTCCCAGTTTAACTTTCCGGTTCAAGGCGTCCTTCTGGAAACCTGAAACAGGCAAAGGCTGGGCCACACACATTTATACCTACAACGCCAACCCGCCGGAAGCAAAGCTGGACATGGTGTGGACAGGACTCAGACGCGGCAGCATGGATACCACCGATTATGACAAAGATGGCGATCCCGATATCGTAAGCGGCGGCGCCATATTTCGTAATGATACCCGCAAAGATTCTATATTTCTTTTCAAAGACAGGGTGTTGACTTCTATCGGGAACTGGCAGAACTGCAATGCCGAAACCGCTGATTTTGATGGCGATGGCGATATGGATGTTTTCGTAACAGGTGAAACCGGCGGCATCAACGTTATTACTGCCAAACTTTACCTCAATAACGGAAACGGTACCTTTACCCCGTCAACGCAAACCTTTACACCAGTTACACAGGGCGATCTGAAATTGCTGGACTATAATAAAGACGGCAGGATGGATATCTCCTACACGGGACTGTCCTCTTCTCCCGGAAATTATATCATCAGGTTATATCTTAATAACGGAAATAGTGTATTTACCGAACAAGCAGTGAACGTGCCCGTAACAGATAACTCTTCACTGGATTGGGCGGATGTTGAAGGAGACGGCGATATGGACCTCTTATTCAATGTAAGAAAACCGGGGAATTTTATAATAGTCAACCTGTTTATCAACAACAATAATATTTTTACTGAACAGGATATTCTTTCAGATCATCTGATTGCATCTTCTGTTCAGGGCGACATTCGTTTTGCAGATATTAACGGCGACCAGCAACCAGATATCACTGTCAGCGGACAAGATGGCGGCTGGCAGGTAATGCCCATAGGTATTTACATCAATCACGGTAATAATACCTTTGAACAACTACCACACAACCTCCCCCTGATGTATGATTGTGAGCTTGAATGGAAGGATTACGATGGCGACGGCGATGCTGACCTCCTGCTAACAGGAACGAATACGCTGCAGGGAGACTGGTATAACGTTGGGGTATACAGGAACAATGGCAATGGCGACTTTACTGCATTCAATCTACCCAATTCCGGTTACAGCCATGTACGCTGGGGTGATATTAATGCAGACGGCAAACAGGATGTATTGGTGCTGAACCAATACGAATACAGCTACATTGCTAAGAACATGGGTAGTGACTCTTTTGCTGTTGCAACTTTTCCACTTCCACTTATGAGTCAGAACGGTGATGGACTGATCGGCGATTTTGATGGCGACAGGATACCAGACTTATTGTTGGCAGGCATTCTTTCTGATCTCAACGAAGATTATAACAACAACTCCTACTTCAGGGCAGGTGTTGGCATGAAATCTCAGTGGATCCCTAAATTTACCATGGTTGCCGATCTGCTGCTGGATAGCAATCCGCCAGGTACGGAGAATCCTGTGTATCAATGGGCTGATTATGACAATGACGGTCTTGCAGATATAATTGTGCACGACCCACGCGGCGAAGCATTAAAAGCATATAAAAATCAGGGGAACGATACTTTTAAATGCGTATACGCTTCTGCACAACCTGCCGGTTACAATCTCTTTGTAAGAGGAGCTGCTATGGCTGATCTTGACAATGACGGAAAAAACGAGCTGGTGGTAGCTCCCAATATTGTTTCCAGATGGGATGGAAATGATTTTACGCTGCTATATAATGAAGGCCAGGAACGCCCTATTGACGATTGGTATCTGTTAGCGCTGGCTGACTATAACGATGATGGTTACAAAGATCTTGCACTTTGGTCAGGCGGCATAGTTGAAATCTTTAAAAATGACCACACGGGTAAACTGATATCGCTGGATAAGCGGTATGAGATGAGACCTGTTAATCATGCCAACTTCATTAAATGGGCAGACCTGGACAATGACGGTGACCTGGACATCGCCACCAGTGACGGTATGCTTGAAAACCACGGCAACGATAATTTTGAATACCGGACAGGTCCTCCTCAATATGCAAGTGCAGCCGTTACTGATCTGAACGGAGACTATTTACCTGATATCTTTACACAAGGGAGGACTTATTATAGCCAGGGACCTAACTACTTCTATAAAGATATAACCTATACCGCAGCCTGGCATGATGCCTACGCTGGCAGCATTATATCCCTGGATGTGGACAAGGACGGAGATCAGGATATCATCTGCGGAACCGATCGCTACCCAAAAGCGTTGTTACTGAATAATAGCAATTTTGCACCGGGCATTCAGCTGCCACAGCCAGCTATTGACGGACTGAAAAGTACATACTGTGATGCAGCAGGTATGGCTACAGGCCGCATCACCAACCTTCCTCCTGCAGCATATAAGGCCAGGGTAACAGTTAAACTGGACGGCACAATACTTACAGCTGCGACGGACGGTAGTTTCACATTTGATCTTCAGCCACTGAGCAGCGGCTCACATCTGCTGAAGGTGACCGTTGCCGCGCAGACCGCGTCCACAGTATCAGAAGAGGTAACCTTTACACTTGATAAGGCAGTTACACCCCAGGTGGATGTAACCGCTAACATGACGACTATTATATCCCTTGGCCAACCGTTAGTGCTCACCGCTGCTAACATTACTGGTGGTGGAGACAATCCATTGTATGCCTTCGCAAGTGATATGGCGTTTACAAAAATGTTGCAGAAGGACAGCAATGCCGTTACTTTAACAATGCTACCACAACTGCTAAAAATAGGCATCAACAAACTGTTTGTACGTATGCGTAGCAGCGAACAATGCTATAATTCCCTGACAGCAATTGACAGCATTACCATCACCAGGGACATCGCTACCGGCATCCAGGATCCTGTTGCTGAGGATAATGCCATCTATCCGTTTCCCAATCCGTTCCGGGATAAGGTGTATTTAAAAGGATTATCGCCATTACATACCTATACTGTAACCCTCCAGGATCTACAGGGACGGGTTTTATACAGTACAAAGCTGATCAATCCATCCAATCCACCACTAAACCTCCCCGTTAATCCGGGCATTTATTTGCTGACGATCTATGATGAGCATAATAAAAGTTTGTTAACAACACTTAAACTGGTAAAGGCAGAATAGAAAAAACACTTTGATATCATGATAAAAAGAGGTCGTCTCATAAAAGAGGCGGCCTCTTTTCATTTGGGCTGTATGGCGGATCAAAGCAACGTATTATCGTTTAAAGTAAATGTAAAAAGGAGAAAAAGCAACTAGCCTTTTCTCCTTTTTAGTTTGGTATGCCTGCCATCGTTTTTGCCTGATGAGCAGCCACCGATAATTTTTATACTTTCTGATTAAAGATGTAATTTATCTTTCTTGTTCAGCAGTTCTTCTATTGACTCCCGGTACATTTCGTCTGGTACACAAGAGTCAACCGGGCATGCAGTCACACATTGCGGTTCCTCATGAAATCCCTGACACTCCGTACATTTATCAGGAACGATGTAATACGGTCCGGTTGACAAGGGAGCATTGCGCTGGCTGGCATCAATAATTGATCCGTCCTTCAATACAAAATCACCTTTAACCGATGTGCCGTCAGCCATTGCCCATTCTACGCCTCCCTCATAGATTGCGTTATTGGGACATGCTGATTCGCAAGCTGCACAGAAAATGCAGTCATCTGTAATTTTAAGAGCCATAAGTAATTAAATTTGGAAGCTGTCTATGCTTCATTAAATAATAATCATTACGGTGATAAAATTAATAGAAAAATACTTATTACTTCATTTTTTTTCTCCCTCCACTTCTCCTGTAAGCAATCCCCTACTACCTGATTTGAAAATAATACTCGTTCTTAACGTCTGCTGCTATTTAAGTATTGCTCCTCATATTATGATGAAAATCAACAAAAAAATAGATAAGGCGATCCTCAAAGAAGTAAAGGTATAGATGAATGTGGTCTATTTCTTATTCAGCCTGGAAATGATACGTCTGGAATTAACCCTGAAAAAATCATAGCATATGGCGGTTAACAAAATGCCGATGGCAATATAAAAACTATGATACTGAAATTTTATAAAAGCAAACCCACCGAGAATACCGCCCGTTAGAAAAAATAATATAATGACAAGTCTCAGCACTATTTTTTTCTGAAGCAATGCATCTTTCCGGGGATATTTGAGCAATGCTGCGGACAGATCAACTCCGAGATCTGTAAACATGCCGGTAAGATGGGTAGTTCTTACAACGGCACCAGAGATGACAGACACCAATGCATTCTGCATTCCCATTGCAAAGAGCAGGCTACCTGCAAAATATTCGGTTTTAACAGTGGTGTGGTCGAAAGTATGTCCGAAATACCCTACAAAGTAAAAGATTACTATTTCTATTATAATAGGTATTGTATAGGAATGCCGCTTATCTCTGCCGGCCATCAATACATAAAGACTACAGAAGAACGCGCCGGACAAAAATAACAGCAGCCAGAGGCCGATCATTCGTACGGCGCGAAAATCTCCCTCTGTCAGCTTTACAGCAAGTAGAACCGCGTGCCCGGTTAGATTGGTGGTAAGTATAAAGAACCCTAAAAAACCTGATGCGTTTACAAATCCGGCGGTTGTACATAGTAATATAGCCAGACGGATATTTTGTCGAAAACTGCGTTTCTGCCTCCGGTATCTGAACATCTAATCAATCTTTAAGATCACTATCACTCAGCAAATTTTATTTAAACTTTGATATTACATCTATCTGTCCTTAATCCAACAGTTAAATAACATATCCACATCACTTTCTACCAGGCGATATCCTCCGGGAATACGCTCATATGAGCTTTGAAAGGTAACAAGGCGGGTTCCCTCAGGTCTTTGTTCGAGAATTTTGTATAGGTATTCTGTATAATAATCGTACAAACTTTCAGAATGATCAATGTTGTTATCTATATACAGGCTTTCATCGATCAGGTTTTCATAAAACGAATTGTAATAATAGAAATGATCAAATCCTGAATAGTCCAGTTGTGTAAAATTTGCATGGATAAAGGTAGCGTTGGTAATCCCTAATTGCTGTTGCACCTGATTAGCGACTACTATCAGACTTTTCCTCTGTTCCACTCCGTAAAATTCACAGTCAGGATGATGATAGCCTGCATTCAGGCAAAACTTACCCACACCTGACCCTATGTCCAGGATTTTCGCGCCCGGGGTAGCCGCCAAAAATCTACCAGCTTTTTGAGCTACCTCAACAGGTGTCCAGTGCAATCTGGACAAACTACGTATGGTAGGCGGATACAACTCATCAAAATTACTATTTGTTAAAAAAGTCTCTTCCAATGCTATTTTATCTGTATTCATAATAGTCTGCGATAAGTTGATACCGGTATTTTTCTCAATACAGAGAATACCGGTCAGTTTGAATGCCGCATAACTACTATAGGAGGCGTATCATTTACATTTAAACTGATCCATTCCTGGCCTTTGTCATAATAAAGCTGATCCTTATAGTGTTGCGCATTCGTTATGCAAAATTATCAACTTAAAGTTTCATTACCTTTGTAAGTAATCAATTTTAAAGTTGATAAAAGTCAACTTTCACTTATTATACATCCGGCTGATATGAGTTTGAAAGGTATCTTTCCAATAGATAAATGGATTTTCCGTTCCAGGTCAATACTGGAAAGCTTAACTGCAGATGAAACGGAGAAGCTATTGTCAGATGCGGTGGAGCAATATTACCCGAAGGGGCAGATCATCTTCAGAGAAAATAATCCCGCTTTTGGTATCTATTATATAAAAGAAGGGAAAATCAAAAAATATAAGCAAGACAGGAATGGCAATGAACACATCATATATGTGGCAAATGCAGGAGAATTGATAGGATATCACGCCGTATTAGCAGACAATACCTACCCGGATTCTGCCGCTGCGCTCGAAGATTGCACAATCGCCTTTATTCCAAGACATGCTTTCCTTTTAACAATAGCATCATCACCTGATTTATCCAGACATCTGTTAGGGGCACTCAGTCATGAATATAGCGTTCTTTCAAATAGTTTGTCGATCGTAGCCCGACACTCTGCCAAAGAGCGGTTGGCTATCTCACTAATTGTGTTGAGAGAAAAATATAAATTGTCTGAATATGATACAGGCGATATCTGTATCACTATTTCCCGTAAAGATCTGGCCAGTATGACTGCCACCACAGAAGAAAATGTGGTGCGCATGTTAAAGGAGCTTAAAAATGATAAAATTGTAGGTACGATAGGCCGGAAAATCATCATTTATGACGTAAAGTCATTGATAAAAATGACGAACTATCAATAGCTGATAATGCCCTGATGGGGTCCTTCCGGGAAGATATCAATTCCCTTGATTACCTTTGCAGCATGTCGCACAGCGTATACTTAATTAACACCAGCTCTCCATCAGCAATAGCTCGTCAGCATACAATGATGATGGAATGGGGATATGAGATGCCGTTATTATTACAACCTTTGTTAATAAGTGGCGGTTTTATTGAAAATAATGTTTTATACTATGATGCCAGATCCGGTATCGAAAATCTGAAAAAGTTTTACAACTTTCTGGATTCCACAACGTCTCTCATTAACAACAAAAGCCTCTTTACAACCTGCAAAGATAAGCTGTTCAAATATCTGGATGGTCTGGCACTCCCCTATTTTGCCATGAATGCCCGGAATGCATTCAATATGGAAGAGACGCCGCACGACGAACAGGCCGCTATCTGGATGGCAGATATCGCGTATAACAATGCCATCATTACCAGTGCTATGGATAATAACGATATATCCCTGTTGGCTTACAATAAGCTCAAACACGTTAGTATGGCATTTCATTCATTTGCTGAACTGCTTAATTATGGGGAGTATTATTATGGATGGGGACATATCTATCAGGAACCGGAAAGAGAGGAAATTTACAATGAGCATGGATTATGGGGATTAAAAACTTCCAAAGGAGAAATATTGCTGCCTCCTCAGTTTGACGAATTTTATGAATTTGGCGAACAGGACATTGCTGTGGTAATGAAGGCACAGAAATATGGCTACGTGCACAGATCAGGCGATATCATCGTGCCGCCGGAATGGGATAATGCTTATGATTTCGATTATTCTGATCTGGCAATTGTTCAGCGCAATGGTCTGCTGGGATTAATCGATCTTTCGGGCAGGATTGTGGCTGAACCAGTATATGAAGCGCTTAACAAGTTCGGATATCATGGTCATTACATTGCAAACAAGAATGGAAATTGGGGCATATTGGCCGGGGATGCAAAAGTGATCATCAATTTTAAATACGACAAAATAGAGCTGTTGCATGAAGATGTGGTCATGCTACAGAAAGATGGGCTTTACAGTCTTACTGAAGATGGTGAACAGTTTGAGCTGATAGTACGTAAATCCCCTCATCAGGGATTTGCCTGGGCTTTCAAGGGGAAAGACGTATACCTTATAGATAAATATGGGATATCAAGAGCCAATAAAGCACTGGTGCAACAGGATGCCGAAAGTGAAGGCTATAGCTTTTATTACGATGACATAGTGCGTGCCCGACTCCTGGCATATGGAAAGACGCCCGATGAAAATACTGTTACAGACGCTTACACACCGGTGGAAGAATTGTATAATATCGGCGTAGATGCTTATGACAGACAAGATTACTCTTCAGCCATTTATCACTATACCCTTGCCGCTGAAAAAGGCTTTGGTTATGCGATGAACAACCTGGCCTATATCTATTACATGATCGAAGGATATGTCGATGATGACAAGGCATTTTACTGGTATGAGAAGGGAGCTGCCGCCGGCAATACAAATGCGCTCAATGGATTGAGCCTGTGTTACCAGTATGGCATAGGCACTGACCCTGATATAGAAAAAGCCATTGACCTGTTACTACAGGCAGCTGAAGAAGGTATGGCTTCGGCACATAATAACCTGGGCTTTCTACTTTATGACAGAGATCCTGAACTGGCATTATATCACTATCATCAGGCGGAAAAACTGGGTGAACCGGACAACGGTTTGCTGGGATCCATGTATGAAGAAAAGGGGGATTTTGAAACCGCTCTCCGGTACTACCAAAAGGACGATTCCGAACTCAGTGCGTTTAACCAGGGAAATTTTCATCTGAAAGGATTAGCCACAGCAAAAAATATAAAAACAGCAATAGACCACTTTACAACAGCAGCAGCGGGTGGTTATGATAGGGCGCATATTGAACTGGCACGAATATATCTGTTTGAAGAGGGTTTTATTGATCAGGAAAAAGCAAAAGCACATATAATGGCAGCGAGAGAAGCAGGTCTTGAGATACCAGATGAATTATTAACGTGATGCGAATGCTATAGTGAAGCTACAATCCACTAGTGGACATAAAAACAGCAAACCTCTTCTATGAGCAGGTTTGCTGTTTTGGGCTAAATATTCTTCATACTATAATGTCGTGAACTCCATCATTCCGTACACTAGCTATTATATATCGGATTTCGTTTCTTTTTGTAAGATCAATTTTTCTGCATTAATCTTTCCACAATAAATCTCTTTATCGTTAATTCTATAAAACAGATCTTGTCCTTTTAGGCTAAGTCCTGTTCGCAAGGTACCGTTTACGGCCCGGTGAGTGAGCGCTACCACGTAAAACGTACCTGAATCACCAGGATAAATGGTCCTTTTTAACGAAGGAGCTTTTTGAAGCGCGTTATCTAAAGATGCTGCAACCGGCAGCCCATAGTTAAACAAATCCTCTTTTTCGTGTGTCATTGTATCAGCAGGAAGGAATATTCTATAATAGCTGCCCGCTGAAGAAGGAAGTTCAAATGAATCCACAGGAAAATCAATCGCCAGTTCAAAAGGACGAGGTGTTTCATTGATGATGCGCGTCCAGAATATAGCATAAATATATACATTCCCCTTGGGGTCGGTATATTTTAGCCCACCTCTGGGAAAGCTGTTTTGTATGATCAGGCGCTTACCGATAGCATCAGCATATGTGTATTTAGTATAGACGTATTGTTCATAAGAGCTGGGAGAGGTGACTACGTTTGTCGTTTCAGACTTGCTATTCTCTTTTGAGAGGTTCGCTTTGTTTTGTCCTCCGCAGGAAGTGAAGAAAACAAGTATCAACGATAAAACAGGTATCTGGATGTATTTCATAATTTCTTTTATTTTACTTTGGTAACAGTTACAAGGATCCAGTAGCGGCCAATCCAGGTTCTTTTTTTCAATTTTCAGTAAATACTTAGACATTTCTTTATTTTCCATATCCGGTTAAATTGATTCGGCGAATCTACTTTGATATCTTTCAGTGCAGAGAATCCGGATTGTAAATAGAATTGTAAACTTTGTAAATAAATAATTGACAATCATGCATTTTAATCAGAGTCTCCTTTCCGGGAAGCGCAAATACCTGTTCGGATTAATGCTATTCCTGTTTGCCGCCGTATGCTGTGTGGCTTTCAGTATGGAAGGTAGCGACGATTTTGATCTCTCCAGAAGGGAAGTGTTATTCCGCAGGATCGGACATGAACTACTTTTACAGTCGGGCGATAGTACATCAACGGTCCTCCCGGTAAGAAAGATCGCTGAAAATGAATACCAAATCAGTTTTGAGCATGAGTTTGCCTTTCAACCGGACTCACTGGTGAATACTACCCGGCGTTTATTGGCCCGGGACCCGTTCGTACGTGATTATGTTGTTAAGGTGCTGAACTGCAGCAACTCCAGCGTAGCTTACGGATATGCTCTATCCAGGGATAAAAAAGATGACATTGTCACCTGTATAGGGAGAAAGCAACCTAAAGCATGTTACCTGATCAACATTAAATTCAAACCGGTGAGCGTAAATACAGCTAAAAAGAGGTATTTATTAGGGAGTCTGCCCTTTTTAGCACTTGTTGGTTTTATGCTGCTTAAATCTGTTAAGCCACCAGTAGTGTTACCGGAGGCTTTACCAGCCGTTGTACCGGAAACGTTACCCGGGATTGTCTCACATACAGACATGATTACTTTGGGCGCAGTTTTGTTTGATACGAAGAATCGTAAGCTCATAATAGATGAAAAGCAGATCGACCTTACCGCAACTGAAACCCGTGTCTTTCAGATTTTCGCGTCGTCTCCTAACGAGACAATCGAAAGAAGCCGGTTACAAAAAGAGATCTGGGAAGATGAAGGAGTTATTGTAGGTCGTAGTCTGGATATGTTCATCTCAAAACTTCGGAAAAAGCTGGAATTTGATCCAAACATCAACATTGTGGTTATACGTGGAAAAGGATACAAACTTGAAATCAGTGCTTAAAAAATCGCCATATTCAACGGCCTCTGCCTGGCGTGGCTTTATTCCCTCTCCTGCTACAAGCCAGGATTTTTTGAAAAGCACCAAGCCCAGATATGATTTTTTAATATATAAATACTACATTAGCTTCCTGTTAAACAGATATCCCTATATTTATGCCCACAAGAAAACAAATTTGGATTTCCATTGCGGCCGGTTTATTTATACTTGGCGCCATTGGTAAATGCAATGACCACTTCAACAAAAACAAGAAAGACGCAACCCAACCCAAGACGTCACGCAATGGCCAGCACGACAGTACATCAGTTGCAGCTGCTAAGTCGGCTGATACTTCAAAGTGGCAGTATTATAATAAGGAAGATCGGATGACATCGACAATTTCCTATTATGCCGCCGATCTTTACGCTGATGAAAGAATAACTACTGGTGGCTATTACCAGGACCGGTCATCATCAACGACCACTTCGAAAACAACAATCAAAGAAAAAAGGTCATGGTTCCAAACCAAAAAAACCAATGATCGTAAAAAATTTGAGGCTACCACCACAACGACTACCACAAATGACAACAGTCCTGAGTGGGTATCCTATACCGGCTATTTGTTCTTCCATCTTAAATACGATGACAAGAAAAACACTACTGTTGAAATCCTCTCGTCTACCCACGTTTTAGACGTGAATTTTAAGACCGTCAGAATACGTTTTGACGACAATGAGCCAAAGCGGTACAATATCACAGTTAATACAGCTAATAAAAGTGATGCGAATGGATTTTACATTAGTTCGCCGAAAGAAATTATAGCGATGTTAAAAAAATCAAAGAAAGTATTGGTGGAGATTGTTGCCGAGGGTAGCGAACTTCAAAGAATATTTACTTTCCAGGTAGCAGGATTACAATGGGAACATTAGGCTATACCGTTATATTAACTTCTTAATGGAAATGGGAATCTGCTCTGGTAGCAGGTTCCCATTTTCGTTTCGCTTCATTTCCACTTTAAACATCTGATAATCAAACATTAACCAGTTCAATTTCATAGAAGGTCATCCCAGGTGCTGATCCCGGGCGCCATCCATTTACCTCACATAAACTTATCAAGTTTGTAATTACACCGGTATAAAATGCTGCCTTAGTTGTTTATATAAGGTCGCAGGAGGCGTTTGCAACATCTTTCTGGTAAGCAGGAATAAATCATCATATGCAAATTCATGGTAACCCAATTTCGATGACCCGATAACCCAATAAATACAATTGACAATTTGATTAAACCTTATTACCTCATCTTATTACAATCACCTATATCATCAATTTAAAAACACAGTTATGAAACAATCAATCACAGGATGCCTTCTTGCTACCTGTATTATTATGGCCGGTTGTCGAAAGGACGAGAACCCCACTCAATCTCTTAACCCAAATTCATTGGCAAGCGCAGGCACTGCTGCAGGTACACTTGCAGAAGGTGTAGATGAAGCCAGTGGGTTTATGGCGGATAGTTACCTGGCAAACAATGACCTTGATCATGGAGGTCCTGGTCAGTATTGGAGTCCGATGGAGCCTTTACCGGTGGGACACGTCAACTACTACTATGGAAAAATAGAAATTACAGCGAAGTATAGAACACGTAACCTGCGCCCAATGGTTACTATCTTCTACCAATATGATTACGACAGGCTCAAAGGCCGCATTTACAAAATTGGTGCTCCTGAACAAGGTGAGGGAGAGGGACAACTAAGTTTCATTGGAACTTCCGGAGAAATAGACGGGGACTATGTAAACGGTGGGATAAATGCCGTTACCGCCAGAAATCCTAACGAGACACTGATCGCTGATGGAAATGCAGTCTATGGCGCCAATGAAAAAAGGACCATCGTTGTCTCTGTTAATGGAGGTATAAAAGTATTATTTGGTTTTAAAGCCGCTGAATTGGAAATTGGATCTGAACTTGAACAAGGATTTACCATCCAAAGGGCTACTAATGAAACAGGTTTCCACTCAGGGGATGTAGCGTACACCATTAAGGTGCCTGTCAGCGGCTGGACACAACTCTATCCAGTTTTTCAAAGATCAGTAACTATAAAAGGCGCTTTTTATGGCACAATTCGGGATTAGATTTCTTTTTCCATTGATATTGTCAATACTTGTTTGCACTGGTTGTAAAACGGACCGGCAATATCAAAATGGTTTCACTGTCCAAATATCCCATTCTGCTTTTCTCGAGAGTAAAAAGGATTGGAGTCAGGTATACAGTTTTAAGCCTATCAGTATGGTCTACCAGCCAGAAAAAAAACTGATGGTTATAAGCAGAACGATGATACCAGACTCTTTGCATATGTTTACGCTATCAAAGGAGGAAGAGCATAGAATTACCAGGAAATACGGAGCGTTCGAATTCCTGGGCGTGTTTGAGGATCACAATGTGCCACCGGAGTTTTCACACCTCTTTTATGTAAACCCAGATAACATGGACATTTTGCAGGTAAATAGGATGACAACTGATGCCAAAGGAACAGAAAAACTCACGGGCGCCATTCTTTACATGCGAGATTCTATCAACTATATGAGTGCTGACAGACTTTTTTTCAAACCGGGTGAATAGCATGCTTATATAGATATTCTACATCCGTTAAAAGATATTAAATAAAACACCTGATAAATAAATCCCCCGGGAGGTAGCTATTTCCTGGGGGATTTATACGCATAAAAGAGTCTATCCGGAAAATGGATATGTTCTGATTGAATAATTAAATACATAAATTTATTATTTTTAGCGCCTTAATACCTATATATTGAAGCCTGTTATATATTCAATTAAAAAGAGAATCCTATTTTCTGGGTAAAATTCCTACTGGTCCTCCTCGTCATTTTCTATGCATGGTCTATTGCGGGAACGCTTAATTTGCTGGTCGACTATGTAAACTGTAAAAGTTGTCATTTAAATCTCTACCTGTTCCTGAAATTCTTTTCACTGTTCTACATACCCTGGGCCTTTTATAAGCTGTCTAAACCAAAGAAGCTATGGGGCTGGATTTACATTTATGCCGAGCAACTGTTTTCCCTGGTGATTCACCTGGGAATGGGATACACTTACTTTAAAGGTAATGGCAGCATCGACGGTTTTCTGACACCGCTGATGATAAGGGGATTCTTTGCGTATTGCTTATGCATAGATCCGCTGGCGGATTACTTTGGCGCCTATATTGGCTATAGGCAAATAGCCAGAACGGTGATAGTGCCACTTGCTGTGATCTATATTTTAATAATGTACCTCTTCTGAATATAAGAACCATATGGTCACTTTCGCTTCTCCCTTACCATGTCCTCATACCTGGCCAACACCATGTCTTTTAACTCATCAAGGGGCTCACTTTTTATGGGATTAAATTGCTGTTTTTTAATTACCCCAATTAATAACTCGCCATTCCATTCCCTGATGTAGTAGTTATAAATCTCCTGAAATCCGCTTTCTTTGTCTATTTCAAGAACAGTCACTGAGATAATATCAATAGGCTCGGTTGGTGATATTTCATATGACTGTGGCTTTGAGGTAAAGTTGACGTTAAAAGTATATGGCTTTCCTTTACTATCGGGACGAATATACGAGAAGGCATTGGAGCTTGCTATCATAAATCAGCATTTACCCGCAAATTAGGGCAGAAGATTTCATAATACCAAATTATACCTTTCTTCATTCATTGCCATTCGGGATGGGCTGTGACCGCCTATAAATGCAACACATCTAATCTTTGAGGTCAACCATTTGTAAAAATGGTTTGTTGATCTTTTAAAAAAGAGCAATTTTCGCCATCAACAGTTCAAAAGAACCCGGAAAAAAGGATATTTACAATTAAATGCTAAAAGTTGAAAGCAGACTAAACAATAAAACAGATATGAATACACTATCCGCCCCCAAATTATTATTGTTAGCCCTTATTGTATTGGCTGGATGTAAAAAGAATAACACTCCAGATGCAGATCCTTCAAACCCCCTGTATCTGCCGGTAATGGTTTATTATACGTCCGATAATAGTGGTACCAATGAAAGATTTGCTGCTGACAGTATTGCGTACAATGCTGATAACACGCCATCAGCATTATTTATGCAGCAGAATCAAAATCAGGAGTGGCGGCAGCGTATTCAATTCGCATATAATGAACGGCAGCAATGTATTTCAGTAAAATGGTTCAGAAGCAATGAACTCATAGCACTGGATTCGCTGGTTTATGCGGGCAATAAAACAATCGTTTACAAAATAGAGCCTGTAAATCATAGTCTCACAGACAGTCTCTTTATTACATTCAATAACAATCAGGCATCACTGTTCGGAAGCAAGGATACTGTATCTGAAGCGAATATTAAGATGGTCCGCTATACTGAACTCACATATAGTGAAGGTAATCCCCTAAAGATCGTTGATCACCGGTTCGATAGTTATTTTGGCGAGGCCACATCAGCAACTGAGGAGTTGACCTGCACTTACGATAATCACCCCAATCCGCTCTATGAAGTATTTTCGCGCAATCCTTATATCATCAGTATTATACATCAGGATGACAACACACTTTCTGTAGGCAAGAACAGCCTGACAAGCCTTATTATCAAAAATAACGGTGGAAGCAGCCCTACAATTAATTTTGTTAATCAATATGATGCTGATGGTAAACTGTCATCCTCGCAGGCCAGTGCACTATCTGGCGACAAATTCGGTATCGAATATAGTTATATTAAGAAATAATAAAAGGCGGCTAATAATTGAACCGCACCTAATAACGCGTTACATGCAACATATTTTATCAGACGCACAGACAGGAAAGGAAATCACGTTACGCTGTGATGACGCTATTTTCACGACAGAGACCAACACTGGTGGTAAGATTAAAACAACCAGTAAGTCAGCTGCTGATACAAAAGCGGCGAGCCAGCTGTTTTTCAGGAAAGAATGGGAATTGCTGAAGAAGGGAGCAGTATTGCATGCTGATCATGCAGCTGCCGGAGAGCCACTACTGCATCTTTTTATAGGAGGAGGTTATACAGGCTGCCTGTCATTCGAAGCGACTCCGCAGGGCATCTATGTGTATCGTTCCGGCGGCAAAGAAATTGGATTACAGGAAGAGTTACTGTGTATTGACAATAAGGGATTAGTTAATGAGGTCCTGGCTTTACCAAAAGTGCTGCCCTGGGAAATTTGTTATGATAGATCCACTAATCAGCTGCTGCTTGATCTTGATCATTACATTTATGACTATGACTTAAGTTCAGGTGCTTTCAGACAACTGACCGATCATCTTAGTCAACCTGCGAGTTTCGTGTCTGTTGCAGCAGGCAGCAGAGCTTATGCTACCCACCCTCATTATTATATTCAGCGCTCTCATAACAGTAAGCGAATTGAAACGACTTTTGAGATAAAGATTATTAACGGTTCTATTCCATTTTGTGCTGATCTGTCACCGGATGGAAAATTACTCGCCATGCACAACCGGGAGCACCATATAGCGTTAATTGATACAGATACCGGACAGTTGATCAAGACCCTGGAGTTACCGTTTGCAATGGCAGAACTCATTGCGTGGACCGGCGATGGCAGTGAACTCATTGTCCACGAACGGTACAGTCACTTACATTTCTTTAATATAACTACCGGAAAGGAGATATTCTATGAAAGCCTGGCCATACCGGCGTATTCAAAGGATTTAAGGAATTTTTGTTTCAATGAAGACCAATCATTGCTGGTATGTCAGCAGCGGACTACCGCTTTCGTATTTGACTTTATCAACAAGCAGTTCCTTTATAGTTTTCCGATACAACATTGCGTAAAAAGTGCGGAAATCAAATTCATCGATACCCGTCAGATAGGTGTGCGTACAGACTATGGTTGCTTCAGCATTTATGCTTTGTAGCATCATATTCCGCGTTGACTCCTGCCCGGGATTATGACTTTCCGGGCAGGCGGTCAATCGCAAGAAACAAATATGCTTCAGCTCATTATTTCTTAACGGCCAGCGGCTGTCCGTCGCCACCGAGGTACACAACAAATAACACGACATCAGTATCGCCTTTATTAGTGCCTTTGTGGTAGGTATCATAAGATTCAACAAAACTTGCACCTTCCTTATATTCAGCGGGCTGGTGCCCCTCTATCTCAACTGTCAATGTACCTTGCAGTACATAAGAAAACACAGGGATCAGGTGTTTGTGCCATCCTGTAGTCTCTCCTGGAGGAAAAGTGATTTTCGCCATTGTAACCTTTGCATCCTTAAACTGTGGGTATGCGATTTTCTGGCCGATAGAGTTGACAGTGGTGTCGACTAACTTTTCGATCTTCAGTTTTCCCGCATATTGCTGTGCATGTACGGCTGTTGTGACGAAAATGAGTAGTGTCAGAATGGTCCTTAACTTAGAAGACATTGATTTTTGAATTTTGGTGTAAATATATCATCAAACTATTAATTTCATAGCATGCAATCAACAGGAGTATGAAATGGCTGCCCCACCTGGAATTCATGTATGATTTCTCATTATCTGATATGTTTGTTTTCCTGTGTCTTATGATATATAGACATTAAATGGCAACGGCAGTAGTTTTACTACTGCCATTACATAATTACGTCACTTTCACTTTAATCCAGTAACTCTCCCATGCCAAAGCGTTTTAAAGCCTCTGCAAACTGAGGTTCTATTGCCTTGTTGATCGCTTCAATATATTCTCCGGTCGTCGGATCTACAACTGTTCTTAATGGTCTTTTACCTTTTTCAACATTTATCAATTTGACAATGGCGTCGGCAACATCCTGAGGATTAGGATTAGCGGTTTGGATCAATTGTGTCATTGCACCCACCATCTTGTTAGGCATATCCGCAATAGCGCTATAATCCTGAAATATTGAAGACTCAGATGCCGGCTGCGTCTTTTGCCCCATTTCGGTAGGAAATGCCCCTGGCTGTACGATGGCCACATCAATACCTAAACGCTTCAGCTCATAATGTAAACCTTCGCTTAACCCTTCCAGACCAAACTTTGATGCGCTATATACTGTTGCAAAAGGAAATGAAACCCTTCCGAACCCACTGGTGACATTAATGATCAGTCCATCTGATTGTTTACGCATAGCCGGCAGGACCTGTCTGATCAACCTCCAGGGTGCAAAAACGTTTACATCGAATACGGCTTGCACATCCGCAGTAGTAAAGCTCTCTGCTACCCCATTCATAGCAAAACCGGCATTATTGACCAGTACATCAATGGTGCCTTCCTTCGCGATGACAGTTTCCACAGCCTGTTTTACACTTTCGTCATCGGTCAGTGTCACATCCAGCACAGTGACATTCTTCACTGCTGAGAGTGCATTCGCCTTTTCTGCATTTTTACCACCGGTATCTCTCATAGTTGCGTATACCTGGTGACCTAAAGCCGCAATACTCTGGGCGGTTAGCCAACCGAATCCGCTATTTGTTCCTGTTATTAATACGATCTTTCTGCTCATCTTTTTTTGTTTAATGAATGTTGCAAATATTGGCAATACAGACCGAAAAATATTTACCACATGGTAAAAAGCACTGTTAACGGATATTCTTCCGGATTCTGCTCAGGGATTGCTGTGTAACGCCCAGGTATGAAGCGATATAAGAAAGCGGTATGCGGTTGATAAGCATCGGGAAGTTTTCGAGAAAGCTCAGATATCGGGTGGTGGCATCCTCCGATACCAGCGGACTCCTTCGTTCCATTGCTACTGTCAGACATTTTTTAACAATGTTAGCCTTGATCATCTCAAAGCCTACGATAGTATTGGAGATCTCATCCCAGTCTTTCTTTGTAAACACGAGGACTTTACTATCAGTGACTGCCTGTATATATTCCACTGCCTCTACCTGCGTTTCAAAGCGCTGGTTGTCTGCCACGAAGTTATTTTCATCAATAAAATAATTGGTGATCTCTTCATTCCTGTTATTATAATAACAAAAGCGGAATACACCCTCTAAAACAAACCCGACATATCTCGGTATCTTTCCGGCTTCGGAAAAGTATTCGTCCTTTTTGAGTTCAATCACTCTGGCCTTACTTAGAATAAGATCGATCTGCTGTTTGTTCAGATCGCCGAATTGCAATAAAAGATTAATCAGCGCTTCCATCGGTGAAATATAGCATTTATTACAAACCTGTCGTTTACCATATGATAAAAAATGTAATTGCAGCCACCTCATCAGGAAGCTCAGTAATGTATACGATAAGCGGATCAGGCCTTGCTACCTGATATCTTTGCCCGTTGCTTTTCATAGTCTATTTTCCCATATCCGCCGTTATAAAATTCCCTGTAGGCATTAGCAATTTCCAGCCTGGAATTCATGACAAAAGGCCCTTCAGCGACAATCGGCTCCTTATAACGTTCACCACCGAACAGGATAAAATCGCAGGCTTCATTATTTTCATTTTTAAGTTCGATAGTACCTGCATTCCTGTCAAATTCTATAAAGTCTCCGGCATCGAAATGTTCATCATTTAATATAGCCGTATGCAGCGGCAGAAAGGCTGCTACTTCAACATCATCAGGAAACTCAGTCGTGAAACTGGCACCGGCTTCCAGATGAATATGGTAAAGGAACTGCGCTGAGTAATCCGGAATAGCAGACCTCAACTCCTCAAATGAACCGACGATCACTTTCATCCATCCCTTTCCTTCCGACAGATCTTTTACAGGTACCTCATTGCCTTCAATAGCGAGATAGGCTGGTTTCTGAGCTTTGATCGCGGCCGGAAGATTGATCCAGAACTGAAAGGCGTGCGTTATTCTGGAGTCAGTCCGGGAATCATAGTTCAGCGTCTCATCATGGATGATCCCATTACCGGCATTCATCCACTGAACGCCTCCGGAATGCACCATGGCATAGTTCCCTGCACTATCAAAGTGCTCATCTTCCCCACTGATAATATAGGTTAAAGTAGCGATACCCCTGTGTGGGTGAGCCCCGGTACCGGTTTTATTGACCTTTGTCTGCGTCTTTGGTACGATATGATCTAAAAAGACGAAAGGGCCTACAGCATCTGCATATCTGTTACCCAATATCCGGTATATTTCGAGTTCGCCAATATCCGCTCTTTGTCCCTGTGTTGAAAAACTACTTTTCTTCTTATTCATACTGATTTTGTTTTCATTAATTAATGGTCACTGGCGATATTATCCTCACCTTAAATGTCGTCAGCCTTATAAAGGCCGGATAGTGCCTTTCATCGTATAAAAGCTTCCATCCGGCAAGGTGGCATTACTATATAATATCCCGTTTTCGTGATCTTCAATATGCGTCACTGTTGCACCCGTCGCTTCTTTCCAGGCGACCATATAAACGCCTGGACGTACTTCAGCGATTGTGATATTTACGCGCTCGGTATGTCCTTGTTCTCCTGGTCCTCCGCCTTCAACGATCCTGAAGAGTAATACGTCATTTAACTCGAAGAATAGCTCAGATCGGAAGGCTCCAAGATCAGCCAGGAATGATTTACCCGATAAATTATTGTTCATGAGCCGGATTTGAGTAATTGAATGAGGTCATCGGATTGCCGCTGGCGGTTTTCAAAGCAGGTACTTCAGACTGCACCACGTCCCAATGTTCTGCGATCTTTCCGTTCTCTAATCTGAAGATGTCAACCACGATCAATGGAGCGGGTCCCCAACCCTGAACCTGACTGTGTGCCAGGACGAGATCGTTTGATTCTATCAGAATACCAGGTTCCCATTTGAATGCCGGATCAATAAAAGCCAGAAGCCCTTTCAGTCCCTCATGCCCATCAGTCATGGAGGGGTTGTGTTGTACATAATCTTTATGCCAGTAACGTTCTATAGCTGTCTGATCGCGGTCAGTGAAAAATTCTTTCATGGCCTTTGTTACGATTTCTTTATTGGTCATTTTCGATTTATAAAAGCTTGATAATTAGTTTACTGTTTCATTGCCTATCTCCTCCCTCTCCCCCGTTCACGTCATATTCAATCAGAATGGCAGCCCCCTCCGTTATATCAGTATATAGGCGTGTTCATATAAACCAAAGCAACATCCTGAAATAACCCGGATGTTGCTTTGATATCATATCGGTATTATTTCGCCGGTACAGGCGTAGCCAGCAACTGCTGTTCCCAGGCATATGCGACACCGGTTGCACCAGTATGTTCCATCATCAGACCCGCTAATTCAGCAGCTGTCTCTAGACGGGCCCAATCGCGTTGCCATTCGGAAACAACCGCTACCCAGTTGATCGGCGTAATGGCATGTTGTTCCATACGGCGTACTGCCATATCGTGCGCCTCTTTCGAAACTGATCCGGAGGCATCCGTAACAACGAATACATCATAACCTTCTGCTGCGGCCTGAATGGCTGGCATAGCTACACAAACCTCTGTCCATAAGCCGGCAATGATGAGCTGTTTACGCCCGCTCTTTGCAACAACCTCTGTCACGGCAGGGTCCTGCCAGGTATTGATCCAGGTACGATTGATCGGTTTCTGTGCCGGATATACATCCTGGATCTGTTTGATGATGAAACCGCCACGTTCTTCCACAACTGTAGTGAGAATAGTAGGCACCTTGAAGATCTTTGCTGCTTTTGCAAGCCCCGTAGTGGCATTAATAACCATCGTAGGCTCGTGACTATTCAGATTAGCGAACTGGAAAGGCTGATGGTCGATCAGCACTACAATACTGTCTTCAGGACGCAACAAAGCATCAAGGCCTCTTTTTACAATGTTTGGCATGTTTTGAAAATTGTATGGTTAAATAATTGAACGTTGCGTTACCGTTGAAAACTGACTTTTTTGATGAGGCAAATTTCATGTTCTGAGACAAACAGGAAGATGACATTTGCCGTAAAAAAACGTAGACATTTGTCTATGTTTTTTTAATTCTCTTTCTTAAATGAGGATGCTGGAGGAAAGATAATGTTTCGCAAGTCACACCATATCAATAGTTTAAGTATTGTGTATTTAAAGAGACTGCGAAAAAGATGGTATTAGTTTTATATTTGTGCTTCGACCTTTTGTATTTAATGTTAAAAAATATGCGCGCTTAAACATGCATGATGTTTTCTTTGACTATCTTCAGAAATTCAGTCCCGACCCACTTTCAGACGACGAAAAGGCATTAGTGACACAGACGTTCGTTGCATCCAGATTGAGAAAAAGACAATTTATGCTACAGGAAGGCGATCTGTGCAAGCATTTTGCATTTATCGTTAAAGGTGCTATGCGAATGTATTCAGTCGATGATAAGGGTATTGAACATATTGTAAGACTGGGTGTGGAGGGCTGGTGGATGGGAGACCGGGAAAGCTGGTCGATGCAGACATCCAGTCTATATAACATCGATGCATGGGAGAACTGTGATCTGCTTTACGTCACCCGGGAAGATACCTTTGAGCTAATGAAGAGAGTGCCCGCGTTCTGTGAAATGCTACGGCATCTTGACGAGCGGAACCAAATTGCTAATAACAGGAGATTAATGTCTGCAATAGGTTCAACGGCAGAAAAACGTTATACTGATTTTGTTGAATGCTATCCTGAACTTTTTGAACGATTCCCACAGCATATCATTGCGTCCTATTTAGGTCTTAACAAGGATACGCTCAGCCGTGTTAAAAGGCAATACTTTCGAAAAAAGGATAAATGAGCCGGGGAGCAGCAAAGTTATTTGAAAAGGAGAAATACTGAAATTCCTATTCAACCTGTAAACAACGTTTTGTAAATTAGTTATACCTAAACCACGTATAATGACAAAACGAGAAATCACCTATGTATGTATCACTGCACTAATAATGTGCATACCCATGGCTATCATTGCGCATAATGATCAGCAGGTACCCTTATCATCTACAATATACGACTGGAATAAAATAAAGGTTGAAGCTACCAAAACAGGAGAAAAGCGGCAATTCCTTCAGGCGCCTACACCGACACTGGACGAACTGGAGCTACATGTAACTACCCTGAATCCAGGAGAAGCACCTCATCCTCCACACCAACATCCTGACGAAGAACTGATCATTATCAAAGAAGGAACAGTTGAATCGACAGTGAACAAGACGACTAAACGTGTCGGTCCAGGCTCCGTCATTTTCCAGGCATCCAATCAACTGCATGGTATTAAAAATGCAGGTACCACGCAGGCCGTGTACTATGTTATTAAATGGAAGACAGAAAAGACACCTAAAGTGCAATAATTCATATTCCGGGTGAATAAAGTATTAGGCCTGCCCATGAAGCGGTTTTATACTTTATTCACTTTCTGAGACATTTATAACTTCCCGTGATCGTATTTCAGAAAGGCTTCAGAATTCAGCCTTTACTTTGCAGTGAACTTCGGATAAAAAACGAATTCTTTTGCAAACTGATTTCGCCGGATAAAACCGGATGGATAAATAAATTACCGCTCATCCCTCATAAGCATAATATCTATTTGCAGGAAAAGCCATTTCCGCTCGATGAGGTATTCGCCCCCATTATTAATAGTCTGATAAGCGCCCGGCAAAAAGAAGAAAGATTACGACCCATTTATTGAAGCTAAATCATTAGAATTAATGGTTACGCTATTGGAAACGCCTAAGCCAATCTTTGAAGGGCAGCCACTACGGGAAAAACATGCTGCTCTGGCGACGAAGGCAAAAGAAATCCTGGATGAATATCGGGGAAAGAGAGACTTTACGATTATTGATCTGGCAAAGGAACTGGACTCAAATGAGACAACTTTGAAGCAGGCTTTCAAAAAGAAGTATGGAACGACTATCTGGAGCTATTTTAATGATAGGCGAATGAAGCATGCTATGAAGGATCTACATGCGGGGAAATCCGTTGCCGAAACTGCGATGCTGGCTGGTTATGCTACAATTGCCCATTTTTCCACCTCTTTCAGGAAGCATTTTGGAATATTGCCCTCCAGTATTCAATAGTTCAACACATCCCAATATCCATGCTGCAGGCAGTCTGATTGTATAATATGACCTCATTATAATCATAAAGATCGCTTTAATATAATTACACCTAAGTTGGCCTCAGGATGTTTTCAGATTCACCCGTTAGGTTTGCGGTCTATAAAATATAATAAGAATGAGAAAACTACTGGCTATTGTTATCCTGATAGCATGTCATTGGGCGCATCATCGCAGGAACGAAGTCCCGGACATGGAAACGGGACTATTACAGGAAAGGTGCTTGAAGCAAGCGCAGCAGCCCCCTTGGAATATGCTACAATAACTGTATACCCTATACCATCTACCAAACCCCTTACCGGTACAACGACCAGCTCAAATGGACAATTTACCATATCTGGTCTGGATTCCGGCACTTACAGGATCGTTGTTGAATTCATCGGATATAAATCTTTCGAGATTCCGTCTATTAAAATAGCAAAAAATCAAACAGTCACTATTCCGGTAATTAAACTCCCGGTAGATCAAAGGACGCTACAAGCTGTTACTATTACGGCACAGTCAAAACTTATTGACAATAAGATTGATAAAATGATTTTTAATGCTGAAAAAGACTTAACCTCACAAGGTGGAGTTGCCACTGATATTCTGAAAAAAGTGCCGCAGGTATCTGTAGATGTAGACGGGAATGTTCAGCTGGCCGGTAATGGAAGCATCCGGTTTCTAATTAATGGGAAGCCATCTACGGCGTTCGGGAACAATGTAGCCGATGTACTCCAGTCTATTCCGGCAAGTCAGATTAAGAGCGTTGAAGTAATTGCTAATCCGGGGGCGAAGTATGATGCACAGGGATTAGGAGGAATTATCAATATCATTCTTAAACAGACCACTGTAAAGGGCGTTAATGGGAATATTTCCCTGACAGCAGGTACCCGTATGGAGAATGGGTCGTTTAACTTCAACGCCAGAAATAATAATTTCGGATTTAACGCCTTTGTGAGTGGCAACTCCCGGTTACCTGTCAATACGCCCTATACCAATCAACGTAATTCCATAGATACTATTAATAAAGTGAACGATTGGCTATTTCAGGAAGGAAAGACACGCGTTAAAAGGTATGGTGTAGAAACGGGTATAGGACTGGACTGGGTATATAAAAAGTATAATAGTTTTACAGCATCGTTTAATTACAACATTTTTGGTAATGATAACAGTGGTTTAATTAACCAATCGCAGGTAACAAAGGACTACCCTGGTAATGTGATCGGGAATATATTAAGCATAAATAACACCAGTACAACTAACCGGTCCCATAACATAGACGCTGCCTTTAACTACAAAAGATCATTTGACAAGGAGGATCAGGAGCTTGAGTTTTCAGTCAATACCAGTATAGGACGATCCTCACTGCAATCAAGTAATGAATTATTCTCCTTACCAGAGAATGCTATATACTACGGCGTAAGAAACCGAAATCCCGGCAAAGAAAATGAAACACAGATCGCACTGGATTACAGTCAGCCGCTATCAAAAAAAGTAATCCTGACAACCGGTATTAAGACAACATTTCTTGATATAAGCAGTGACGCGGCCGTACAGGGATTCCTGCCAGACGGCAAATTATATATCTATGATAGTTCATTGTCTAATAACCTGGATTATCATCAAAAGGTATATGCCGGCTATGCAGAAGTTGCTTTCCCTGTCGCCAATCTGTTTGAGGTAAAAGCAGGCACCAGATATGAACGTACAGAAATATCCTCCTACTATTCAAATGCACAACAACAGGTGAAAACACCTGGTTATAATACCCTGGTTCCTTCTATCTTCCTTTCTAAAAAGCTATCTGAGAACGATGTATTGAAATTAAGCTACTCCAAAAGAATTGAGCGACCTGACTATGGAGATCTGAACCCTTTCATTAATACAAGCGATCCTAAGAATGTCACTGCCGGTAATCCATATTTACTACCTGAATTAGGACAACGTGTTGAATTGAGTTATAGTAAGGACCTTAATAAGCTCGGTTCTTTTATGATTACCGCCTTTTACCGGCATAATAGCCATGATATACAGCCTTATGTCAGATATTACCCATCACTGCAGGTGGGCGATTCAGTGTATCTAAATGCGTCCGTAAGCAGCCGCGAGAATATTGGCACCGAAAACAATACAGGGTTCAATCTATTCAGCGATTTACACCTGGGTAGCAAATTGGGTATCAGAACCAATATCTTCATGTTTCATCGTCAGATCATCAATGCGATCGATGCGGGTAGCACCAGAACAAGCTTTAATTATCGTATGAATCTGAATGCTACCTATCAGATCAGCAGTCTGATTGCTGCGGAGTTTTTTGGAAATTTCAATTCAGCGAGAAATGAGGTACAGGGTAAATATCCTTCCCTGACAACTTATAGCTTTGCCATAAGAAAACAGTTATGGAACAAAAAGGCTAGTATCGCTTTAAATGCCATCAATCCCTTCAATGAATATGTAACACAGAAACTGGATATTTATGGTTCTAATTTTACAACGACAAGTATCCGTAAAATACCATTCCGTTCTGTAGCCATTAATTTTACCTGGAAATTTGGATTACTGGAATTCAAAAAAGAAAAAGAGCAAAATAATGAGTTGAATAATCTAACGCCATAGAGGATCCGGCAGATCCTCTATTTCATCATCAAAAAGCGTATGTTATAGCCGCTTGTAAAATCCCGAATGCTATATGACAGGATTTCCTGCCAACGCAACTGACTTTGACATAAATCATCCCCTACGCCTTATTCTGCTTTCTATAAGACTTCAACCTCACCCCTGTATGCCGCATGAAAAACTTGTTCACATGGCTCTCATCCGCAAACCCAAATTCCTCCGCTATTTCCGTAATCCGTTTAGTACTGAACCGCAGCCTGTGTTCGATCAACCTGATACGGTACGCTGATATATATTGCTGAAGCGATTCGCCTGCCTGTCTGCGAAAATACGCTCCGATGTAGGTTTTTGATACCTGAAACTTATCAGCGATCACTTCAAGCTTTAACATATCAGGTTTATGGATATGGACCTGGATGTAATCTATTATTTCCAGGATCTTCTCATCTACGTTTTCCAGCATATGCTGTGGCCTGATGATAGACAGGTTACGCGCTGCGATTACAATGATCGCGTTGACCAGGTGCCTGATAAGGTCTTCTTTGTATAAATTATCCCGCTGAAGGATCTGCAGGAGGTATTGCATGAGCGATGCTACTGCCTGACTGTCTTCAGGGTTTTTCAGAATTGACTCAGGCAGGTGTGATGCGTGAAAAAGCATGCATTCCATTTGGTCAATACTTTTCCATTGGAATTCGGCAACATAGTGTTGTGTAAAACGGATCACTAAAAACTCGCAGAATTCATCTACGTCGAAGCTATGGCGGTCATTCGGGGTAAGCAGGAAAAGTTCTTTTTCATTAAACTGTATTTTGTTACCGTTGACTATATGCGCTCCCTTTCCTGAAAGCACATAAAACAATTCGAAAAAATTGAGTTGTTTGTCGCCCTGTGTACAACTGTCAGAAGTTTCATAATACACCTGGACCGACTGATATAGATTTTCCCGTACCATACACTGATTCTACTCGTTTATACCCCAAATGTACCTATTTCAGGGCTGATTTCCAGTCTATTTTTGCCACGTAATAGTCAAGAGATTACCCCTTTCGCCAGGAAATTCATGCCTGTAGACGGACTTCCAATGACCCGGATATGTGTCAAATCCTGGTAAAGGCAATGATCTTTTACGATTCCCTGGAATGCTAAAGCACTCCTGCTATAAATAGATCAAGAAAATGAAAAAACAAAGTCTGTATTTAAAGTCCTGTATCAGAACAACAGTCATCATTATTAATTTAATAGCCATTTATCAGACAGCTTTTGCCCAGCGAGATATACCAGTTGAAGTATTTGCAGGGCATCGTGCATTTGCACACCAGATGTATATGACCAGATATCTCGATTCTACAAGTCGGTTTGGTTATTTCGGCTATCTACGGTATGAAACACCCTATTCAGACAGGGATAAAAGCAGTTTTACCGGTCAATCGTTGTTCTTTTATGATGTTGCCAAAGGAGTTAGTGTTGGTGGAGGTGGATATGTAACAAACGACGGTTTCATGCCACAAATAGCCATTGCTTATAGTTGTAATATCGGAGACCTGTCTTTTACTGCTTTTGGGTCGTTTGAACCACTCCGCTCTCCTAACAGTGAACTTTTCGTCCTGATGTCTTACAGTCCGCGATTAACCCAAAAGGGAACCTGGCACCTGTTTGCACAATTTATCGGCTCCTATAATTTTAACTACGGAAATAAATGGGGATATAACTTCGCTAACCAATATATCAGACTAGGGGTAAGTCATAAAGGGTGGCAATTCGGACCAGGAATTGATCTTCTGCAGATAGGTGGAACTGGATCTTTACCAACAAACATCGGTATATTTCTGAGACGGTTACTATAATAGCTGGAGGTATCGTTCAATAGGTATCTGGCACCTGAATATGAGTCTCTGGATGCCAGATACCTGTATAATACAAGAGAAATATTAACCAATATTAAATGTAACGCCTGTTAATTTTTCCGTCAATGCCCATAATGATTTAGCACTCGTTTCTTCTAATGAATAAGGCTTCACGCCGTTGGGTACTGATGGATCAACAGCCAGTTCGGCTACATCCACATCTTCAAGGTACACGCCACCTGTCTCATTTAATAGCGGACTGGTAGCGGCCCATATCGTTGTCGCCGCACCCTGTGGAACGGATTTAAGTGAATCGAGCACCTCCTGTACCGGATTTCCCTTATCATCATAAAACCCAAACTGCTGTAATATCTCCAATGGCGCTTCTCTGGTTAATTCTGTGCCCCAGATATTCCCTGGGTGTAGTGAATATGCCCTTACACCGTATGCTTTGGCTCGTTCATTTAACTCAAGCGAAAACAGATTAACAGCAGTCTTTGAGTGTCCGTAAGCCTGTAGTGTCTGGTATTCGCGATTGTCAAAATTCGGGTCTTCAAAATTGAAAGGGGCGAACTGATGTCCGAGCGAAGAAACATTTAATACCCTTGCGCCATTTGCTTTTTTCAGGGATGGCCATAACCTGGCGGTAAGTCTGAAGACGGCAAGATAATTAACTGCAAGCTGTGATTCATACCCATTTGCGTCGCGGCGCAAGGGCACGAACATAATTCCTGCATTATTAATGAGCAAATGTAATGGTCTGCCGGAAGCAAGGAATTTCTCGGCAAAGCTGTCAATAGCGTCAGGAGCCATCAGGTCCAATTCTTCTATTTCCACATTGCTGATCCCCTCCAGATTCTTTTTTGCTTTCTCAACATCTCTTGCAGGTACGATAACTGTAGCCCCTGCCTCCGAAAGCGTCCTGACTGTTTCCAAACCAATCCCGGTATTACCACCAGTAACGATGGCGATCTTTCCTGTAAGATCAATTCCCTTAATGACATCACTTGTTGTTGATGTTGCGCCAAATCCTGAACCAAGCGGTTGTTGTAATGCGCCGCTATAATTATTCTGTGCCATTTTATATGCTGTTTAATGTATTATTTTGTTTAAATTCCTGATTATACTTCATAAATGCCCCATCAGTCATCTTATATGGCTTTCGCTACAGCACATACTGATCCTTTCGGGAGCGAGTCTGCACTCACCACCGAACTGATGTTGATAATATGCTCACCTTTATCGTTAAATGACCTGATGGCCCGGAGGTGGCAACAAAAGCCCTGAAAACGTTGCTATGTAAATGCTGGTGAACAGCCGCTGAGAGGAGGCACCTGTATGATTTTATTTAGATGTGATTGCAATGACAAAAGCTTTCAAATCCGCCATCTTGCCATCCTGAAAACGCCAGACATCACAGTAGGAATAATCGATCCTTTTCCCGCTTTCGTCGTTCATACTGATCTTGCCGATTGCTGTAACAAAATCAGCGTCAGCAATTAAATTCTCCACGTCGAATTCCGGAGGCGCTGTATAAGCCTTCTTCATGTAAGCACGAACGCTTTCCTTTCCCTGTAAGACTGTATCGCCGACAAATTCGTATCTTATATCTTCTGTGCAAAAAGACAGAAAACCCTCATTATCACCTTTACTAACACAAGCATTTGCTTTCAATAAAGTTTCCTTATTATCCAGACTCATATCTAAGTAAGTGTTATTTATTTAAATGGATTTATCTTATGATAATGGTTTACCAGCAAACCTACTTTGATATTATAACAACCGGCGGACCAGTAACTTCTTCAAGGCTCATATTACAATGCAAACTTAGCATACAATTATTTATTCCGGTTACTATGTAAGCAAAAGTGGCAGTAACAGCGGGGTAACCAGGTAACATGCGGGTGACAACCGATATCTCAAATGACGCAAAAACCGGGGTTATTACACAAGCAAACTGCCACCATCCACGACCAATATCTGTCCTGTCGTAAAAGTCCCACGCATTAAATACAGATAAGCTTCCGCAAGACTTTCTGCATCGCCTACCTTCCCTGTTAGTAGTTTGCTTCCAACCTGGTTAAAGAAATCTTCTCTGCCGGTTTCGGACATATGTTTTAAAAGATTCGTCCTGACCGTTCCGGCGCATACCGTATTCACCCGTATAGGCGCAAGATCAACGGCCAATGCGCGGGTAAGTCCTTCAATAGCACTCGCCATTCCTGCTATCACTGCTGTTCCTTTTCGCGGCTTTCTTCCAAGCGCGCCCGTCGTTAAGGTAATTGATCCGCCTTTTCCGATCAGGGGCGCTCCATGCTTTGCTGCCATGATCGCTCCCCAGAAACGCAGGTGAATGGATCGCTTCGCTTCGTCAATGTTTAGTGCGGATAATTCACCAAAATGTAGAGCGTCCCCTGCGGTAAAAACAAGGTGATCAAATTCACCGATCTCTGTGAAAAGCTGCGCTACTTCTTTCTCCTCTCCAAGATCAGCCACAAAACCAGCACTATTACCTGGCAGTACTGCCAGCGCTTTGTCCACTTTCTCCTGACTGCTGGAGACCACTATAACGGATGCACCTTCATTTACCGCAGCTATTGCTGTTGCTAAACCAAAACCAGAAGTACCTCCCAACAGAACAACTTTCCTGCCATACAAACTGTATTCTCTGCTATTTCCCATAGTTTTAATGTTCGTTTTAAACGGAACAAAACTATCGGACAATTACTATAATTTTACTATCCGTTACCTTAAGGAAAGTGACTATACTCATGGGAAAATTAAAATGCGAGCCAGACCCTTCCATTGATAAACGCTTAGCGCTTAGAGATGCTATTGAGTTATTGAGCGGTAAGTGGAAGGTGTGTATTCTTTCTAATTTATATCATCGCGGAACCATGCGATTTAAAGATATATTGGAAACGTCTAAGGGGATTACGCCAAAGGTACTGTCGAAGGAACTGCAGCATTTAGAGGATAATTTGATGATTACCCGAACGGTGAATAATACGAAGCCGGTTACAGTATCTTATGCACTTACTGATCATGCCGGCGAAACCCAGCCCGTTATAAGTGCGCTAATTTTATTCGGATTGAGTCATAGAAAGAAGATTAAAAACAAATGATCTGAGCGTAGTTATCCGAAATATGAAAAGCATTGACCGCTATAGCCAATGCTTTCCGCTATCCGTCCTGTCCTGATGTAATTCAGAATATCGGGAATCTTTTAAAAAGATGAACTCCGGATTATGACTTTCGTTTTGTTCCCGGATACTGCCTGTTATTTTGAATACTGGTCATTGCTGACCTGTTCCAGCCAGGTAACAACTTCTCCATTGACTGCTTCCTGGATGGCAATATGACTCATTGCTTTATCAGGAGAAGCCCCATGCCAGTGTTTTTCATCTGGCTCAAACCAGATCACATCCCCTGGCCTGATTTCTTCTATAGGCCCACCTTCACGCTGAACCCATCCAAGTCCCGTAACAACAATCAGTGTTTGTCCGGCAGGATGCGTATGCCATGCCGTCCTTGCACCAGGCTCAAAGGTAACCAGAGCACCCGCACCTCTGGTAACCTCCTTTTTTTGAAACAACGGATCTATACGTACTGCACCGGTAAACCAATCTTCAGACCCTTTTACTGATGGCTGCGCTCCATTCCTGATAATTTCCATGAGATATTGTTTTTGAATATGATCTGTTAGTACTATTGTATGGCGGTAATCATTCAGATAATTACAATTTATGCTTCCTGATCGTTTTGCGCTATCAGTGCCGCCATCGTGGAATTAAAGGTCTTCAGGCCTGTTCCCAATTTGTTAAAAAATTCGAGATCGACATTTTCTACACTCACAATAGCCTTTTGCAGGACCTTCTCTCCTTCCGCTGTCAGCCTGATCGTCTTCGCCCTTGTATCTGTCGGATGCTCGTGGCGGGTAATGAACTTCTTCTCTTCCAGTGTCCTTAATACCTTTGATACCATCATTCTGTCAGCGTTGCCCTGATTGGCGATATCAACCTGTGTAACCTGATCATTCTCCCTGGATAACCAGGCTAGTGCACAAAGCAATATGAACTGGGTATGTGTCAGGTCCAGAGGATCCAGGACGCGCTTTTGTTTCCGCTGCCATAACATGGTCAGCTGTCCCAGAAGATACCCCGGACTATCTTCCGGCTTCTTAAAATGAAATTCAATTTTTTTCGGCATATTCTTTTTGTAGCATCTGTGAAGAAATCAGTTCAAAATCATGCCGGCTGATCTCTAAAAAACCAAAACGAAATGGATAACCCCAGCTTTTCTTGTTATGGATAAATTCCAAATCAGGAATCAACGGCAAAATAGAAACATCCTTCCCTGGTAAAAACGCAATATTACGTCTTGATGGGCAAAAATCCTCAGACACTTCAAACTGATAGATCTCGTCATCCATTACTCTACCTATAGCCGTAAATTCCTGGCACAAAGCCGGTTGCCCTAATATCTGCTTGCCAGAATAGTAAATAATGAAATCATCCTTCTGCATTCTTTTCAAAGGCGATGCCTTGCCATGGCAGGTTTGGGCAATCCCATCCACTAATCCGGCTTTGACGTGGTCCTTAGAAGCCACGATGATCCAGTATTTTGTATCCCTTTTCATATTGCTATGATTAGTTTGATTTCAGAAAAGTGATGTTGTATCCGTCGGGGTCTCTGGCAATAAGGATCTTTCCGAAGGGTGTTTCTCTGACCGGTCCCAACAGTGTTACGTCTTTCGCCAATAAACGGGCTTGCAGGTCTTCTATTTCCTCCTCGATAGCGAACCAAAGGGATGCACCGATGCCCAGTTCTTTCCCATCCAGATTGCCGATAGGCGTTCTGATAGCGAAGCTTGCCTCTCCTTTGTTGTACTTAAAGACACAGGCTTCCGGATTGGGTATTCCTGCTTCCTCAAACCCAAGCCTGGTTGTGTAAAACTCTTTGGAAATGGCGAGATCTCTCACCTGAAGGGATGCAAATTCCAATTTTCTCATTGTTCATTAGTTTTGTTGTCGCAAATATAGTATTCGCAACAACAATATCCTAATATTTTATAAATCCTTTGAAATTATTAGTTTCCGGTAAACCTTGAGATGATGGGGGTAGCTATATAAATGTGCTCATAGCACCGGATGATGCATTTCCTTCACCTGTTTTATGAATTTACGGGGTACCATCATCAATATAAGCTGCTCGTGTAATCTGGATTTGCGGATCTGTTTGTAAACGGGAACCAATAAGCGGATAAATCGTGGACGGCCCAAACCTAGTAATTCATTCACATGTTTTGACGATAGCATTCTCTGTATCTCCAGCAGGAGAAAATAACGGAATGCTCCTAAATGTTTCCTGTATTGCTGGAAAAGATTGTCAGTAAATGCACTCTTTGAAAGATTGCGGATGATCTGTTGCTCATATGTTCTTTTCCATTCAGTGTAGTTGGCGGGAATACCCTTTATATGCATTTGCTCACCTATTCTGGCGAAGGTTCTTACAATTTCATTCTTTTCTTCGTCGCTTAATCTTCTTTCAAGCAATTCAAATGAGGAGATCGAGTAATAGATCAACATATACAGTACATCCTGATAGCTCTCATTCGGTATTTGAAGACCACGTGCCGATTCCACATGCTGATGTATTGATTTTATTTTCTCAATTGAAGAAATAGCTTCTTTTTCTTCTTTGAAAATAATGTGCTGCGCATATTTTACTGTTGAGAATAAACGTCCTATAGGATCCCCGGGAAGTTTACCGGTGAAATAAAGCCAATCCACCTGCTTATTTAGTGCAAACTCAGCGGAGGCACCGGCAAATATAAATAGTGTAATATCTGTCGTGCTCCATATTTTCCTGACAATTGATGTATCCTCCACAAATGTTTTCATCATAGCTTTATTTACGCGACAACTTTTTCCAACTGCCTGATCTTTCTATGGCATATCAGGAGAGGAATTATTCCAATAACGCCAAAAGAACAGTCAATCACACACCAGAAAACCGGTATTTGTCTGATATATCCGGCTATCAGCGCAAGCGGAATAACGGCTACACATGCAATACAACCAAACTCAATTACCCAGATATTTTTTACGGGGTCTTTCAGCGGACCAATAAATGCTATAGCAATGACTATATGCGCAAAAGCCAGCCAGTCATAGCCATACGCCAGATAAGGATATTTATCATTCATATCTTTTATCGCCTGGTAACAGATATATAACCACTTATAAAAGGAAGAGTCCTGTTCAGGCCACCATGAGAAAACCCAACTTAATTCCGTTTCAACGGCAAACGCTGTAATACCACTCAGACTGAGAGAGATAATAAAAAAAATGATCCAGGTTCTTATTTGTTTCTTCGTTTTGCTTACTTCTGTATCCATAAAAGCACTTTGCATTACAAAGTAAGTAAACTTATATCACATTTCCAAGATCGATTATATTATGGAGGTCTGCCCTACCCCGGTAAAAAAACGCTTGATATAGACTATCCCCGAATTTTCAGGTAATTACAAAAAAGATGATATTTTATCCTCCCAATGACTTTGCAGGAAAAACGCTTTATAGTCCTGGATATGTAGCATGTCGTAAATCGCTTTCTTTTTATTTGTCGCCTGTTCGTAGTAAGATCTGCAGATCTGATAGCCTATCCAATATCCCTGATCTGGCAAATTGTCGGGAGTAGCCCGCTGAGAATTAGCTATCCAGTTATCATACCTGTTAAAGTACATATCTTTGGTAAAATTGCTCCATATCTGTTTTTCTTTGCCTTTTGCCCAGTCATACAGTACCTGATTACCATTTCCCCCACTGATCAATTCACCGATAAAATCAGCCATTCCCTCGCGAATGACATAACTTAAGGTGGTGGTGTCATTTTTCATGCCCTCCTGCTGAAAATGGATGAGTTCATGAGCCACCAGATATGGTAGCAATAAAATGTTATTTACCCTGGTTCTTTGTTTGAAACTAAGCTCACCAAGCGGCACAGTACTGTCGTTTGCCGTCTGATTCACACCAAGCAGCAATCCGGCATCAGATACGGTTCCTCCGCTGGTAAGCGCACCCATCACAAAATATACATCCGGAAATATAGCATCCTCATATATCGACTTTAGCTTAACATAGGAAGCCAGGAACGCAGGCTTGTACGCATCTGTCTTAAATGTATTTTTACGAATAGCACCATAGAATGCGGGTGCAGAGCGGATATGTGCAACAAAAAAGTCGATACTGCTCACCTTATAACTCATGTAGTCGTTCATTCCTGTGGTGGCCTTATCAAAATAGCCTTCCTTTATAATCTGTCTGAAGTGTGCTGTATCTTGTATAGCACGGTCGTAGGCTTCCCAGAAGCGATGAATATCAGTAGTAATAAAGCTTGCTTTGGCTGGATCGGCATTCAGTATCTTTTTGCGTTCCTGAACGCTATTGATCAATATCTGCCATTTAGAGGAAGTGTGCAAAGGAGTCAGATCTTCATCACGCTGTAAATGGGTCTTATTATCATAACCTGCCTTTACTGCCTTTTCCAGGATGATTAGCGCCGAATCTGTTTTACCAGCAAGACTAAGGCAACAAGCCATATTGTAATAAGCGTCCACTTTTTTTGCCGGAAAGTCGCTTCTATCAGCAACTGCCGAGTAATAATCAGCTGCAAGGGGGAACTGCTTTGCTTTGTACAAACTATCAGCCAGACCTTGCAGTTGTGCGGGAGATTGTTTCTCCTGACAGAAACCCTGGTTGACAGCCGAACTTAGTAAAAAACAGATAACAAAGGCGAGCGTAGATTTGTACATAATATAACAATAAGATTTGTTTGCAACAAGGACGCAGATGGTCCTGAATAGTTGCAGCAGAAAGTGGATGAATATTGTTACTATCCTGCTATAAGCCTTTTCAGATGGAAGAATCAGTCAGCTTTATGATTGTGCTATTGTGCGAATTGTTTTCCAAATATCTTCTCCCTGTGCTTCAGGCCCCACTCAACCATAGCATCTATCAGTGCTTTTAAAGTTTTGCCATATTCAGAGAGCACATACGACACCGCTACAGGACTACCTGCAGTCACTTCTCTGGTAATAAGGCCATTCATTTCCAGGTCCTTCAATTCCCTGCTTAGCACTTTCCCGGCTATCCCATTAAGATCTTTCAGTAATTCTGAATAGCGCATTTGTCTGGCACAGAGATGTGAAATAATAGCTAATTTCCATTTACCACTAAAGATATGTATAGTATCATCAATGGCTCTTAATCTTTTCATACAATCGCTATCTCCGGGATATATCAGGTTCGTTTTCTGCATACGTTAGCTGGTTACTTTTTTGTCATCTGGGTGACTCAAATGTCACCACTTGTATTGACTACGAAGGTACTAAATTGCTAAAACCTTCTTTAGCTTTGTCAAAAATTAGCACAAATGAGCTTACTGGACGATTTACATTGGCGATATGCTACCAAGAAAATGAACGGTGCAACCGTAGAACAGGAAAAGCTGGACTATATTTTAGAAGCAGCCCGTATGGCGCCTTCTTCTTCCGGTTTACAGCAGTACAAGGTGATAGTAATAAGCGATAAAGCTTTATTGGAGAAAGTAAAAGCAATTGCCTATAACCAAAGCCAGATAACGGATTGCTCACATCTGCTCGTATTTGCTGCCTGGGATGGCTATAGTGAGGAACGGGTGAGCCAGGTATTCAACCATATGATGGATGAACGGGGATTGCCGCACGATACGATGAATGATTATAAGGGTGTTATCCTGGGACTTTATGGTCCATTGGGACAGGAATGGCAGGCACACCATGCGGCGAAACAAAGCTACATATCTTTTGGATTAGCCATTGCCGCAGCTGCGGAACAAAAGGTAGACGCTACACCTATAGAAGGCTTTTTGCCTGACAAACTGGATGAATTATTACAGTTAAAAGGAACTGGTTATAAGAGTACCGTACTATTGCCTTTGGGCTATCGCGAAGCTGAAAATGACTGGCTGGTGAATATGAAAAAAGTACGTACACCGAAAGCGTCTTTTGTTACAGAAATGACTATAGCAGACGCCGCCGTACTCGGCGAACTTCCGGTTATGCAATCATTGGGTAGCTTTACCAAAGAGTAAGTCTATTATATAGCAAAAGGTACCGTAAATGATGCCTTTTGCTATATCTAAACACACATGTCATGATACCTGCATGACGCCGATAAGCCACTAAGGGACTAATGCATCCTGGTTTTATCACAGCGAAGCCCCACAATATTTACAATGCACCGCGTCACTGTCATGTCCTTCTTTCCCACAACCAGGACACGTTTCGTGGCCATGTTTCCTGAGTCTCGTGGCGTTTACCATCTCGTTTGTTACAATACCCGTCGGAACCGCGATAATCCCGTAGCCGATAAACATCATGATTGAGGCAATGAATTTACCTACCGGTGTAGCCGGCGCTATATCGCCGTAGCCAACTGTGGTAATTGTTACTATCGCCCAATATATGCTATCAGGAATGCTGGCAAAACCATTTTCACCATTTTCGACCAGATACATAACCGATCCAAGAATGATGACAGTAAAAAGCACGACCAGCATAAATATGGTAATCTTTTTCAGGCTGCTGGAAAGCGCCGTTTTCAGAAAGTCTATCTCCGTTAAGAAGTGAGTTAACTTAAAAATGCGAAATATACGTAGTAACCGTAATGCACGAAGCACCAATAAAGATTGCGCTCCAATAAAAAATACACTCAGATAAGATGGAAGAATCGCCAGTAAATCAATAATACCAAAGAAAGAGGCAACATATAATAAGGGTCTGCTGATGCTTATTAAACGAAGTATATATTCCAATGTAAACAGCACCGTAAAAAACCATTCCAATACGTGAAAAAGGTGGCCATATCGCTGATGATAAATGTGAATGCTGTCAAGCATTACAACCGCGATACTTAAAATGATCAGAATCAGTAACGCAATGTCAAATACCTTTCCGGCTACTGTGTTTGATTCGTAAATAGTAGTATGAAGTTTGTTCCTCCATGTGACTTTCGTTTCCTGCTGCATGCTCATTCAATTGTAATTTTAAATCCCAATCCCCATTTTCTCAATTCATCTATCACAGGAATTATCCCCTTCCCTATTTCCGTCAGACTATACTCTACTTTCGGCGGCACTTCTCCATATACTCTCCGGAAGATCAGTCCATCTCCCTCCAGCTCCCTCAAATGCTGGATCAACATCTTCTCAGATACCTCATCAATTCCTCTTTTCAAATCTCCATATCGCATACACGCTGCCTGGGAAAGTAAATTTAATATCTGCAATTTCCATTTCCCATTGATCACATTTGTAGCCAACCCTACCGGACATTCAAATACCTTTTTCCCTATTTTATATAAAACTGGATTTTTCTCCATCTCGTAAACCATTTAAAACCAACAATTTTTACCTCAAAGTAAGTACCAAACTTTCCGGTAAGTACTTGTCTAAAGATACGTGTGAAGTTAGATTTGCTGAAAAAAACAGGGAATTATGGGAAAGGAAAAAGTTATATTACTACTACATGGATATCCACAAACCAGTTACGCATGGCGGTTTGTCACGCCGCTCCTGGCTAAACAAGGATACAAAATTATCGCTCCTGACTTACCCGGATTAGGTGATGCTCCTACTCCTGCTTCTTTTGACAAAAAGACAATAGCAGCCATTATCCATGATACAATGACAACACATGGTTACAATGATATCTATCTTGTAGGACATGACTGGGGCGCATCCGTTGCTTATAGCTATGCGGCACAATTTGGTCAGGAAATAAAAAAGCTGGTCCTTATTGATGTACCTCCCGTTGGCGAATATCTTGAAAAACTGCCATTGCTACCTCGCAATAACAAAGCACTTTGGTGGTTTTCCTTTCACCAGGTAAATGACCTGCCTGAATTACTTACCGAAGGAAAAGAAAGGGCATATTTACAGTGGTTTTATCATAACTCTTCTTTCAAAAAAGATGTATTTGACGATAACACCATCAATGAATACTACCGGAGTTATAGTCAACGCGGTAAAATGAGCAATGGCTTTAACTATTACCGCACAATACTACAGGATATCGATGACAACAAAGTATTCGGAATACATCCGCTGCAGATGCCGGTGTTAGCCATAGGTGGTGAACATGGGCTCGGTCAGCTTGCTTACACTATTACAAAACCACTTGCTATTGATCTCACTGGCGCTATCATCCCCGATTGCGGACATTATGTACAGGAAGAACAACCGGAATTACTGGCAAAGGAGCTGGTTCAATTTTTTAGCAAATAAGGTCAGCGCTGATATATTTCCTCTCTGCAGAAGCAGAGAGGAAATGATTAATTGCCTATAAAAGCATCCATATAGTTTGGCCGATTTTCCTTAAATTCATGTATTGTTTGTTCTACACTTAATTCCACTGTATATGAAAACCCAAAACCTACTTTTCGTATTGGTTCTATTTTGTTTTACAGCTCATGCACAAGTGCCCTGGCTGTATGTCGATGGCAACCGGATTAAAGATTCCAGCGGCAACAATATCACCCTGAGAGGGGTATCTATTCTGGCACCGGAGCATAATAATGAATGTACAACCTGTAGCACCAAACCCATCAGCGAAATGCTGGAATGGCAGGCTGACGCCGGCCGGGGCTGGCAGTCCCGTATTGTACGTCTACAGGTAACCTGTGCAAAGGTGAGTGATCCTGCACAGAGCTTTGCTGATATCATTGACCCCTATGTGCAACAAGCCATTGCAAAGGGGCTATATATCATTGTGGACCTGCACTTTGTATCGAATTACGGGCCTGGTGGCATTCCACAGGTATTTGTAATGAATTTCTGGAAATACGTAGCGCCCAGATATGCCAATATACCCAATGTGCTGTTTGAGGTATATAATGAGCCTATTAATCCGGATGTATGGACGACGTGGAAAAGTTATATACAGCCAGTGATTGATACGATCAGAGCAGTAGCTCCGAGGAATATCATACTGGTGGGCGGCCCACAATGGAGTACAAGAGTAAACAGTGCTGCCGCGAATCCTATGACGGGCGCTAATCTGGTATATGTCTATCATATCTATCCCAATCAGGGAGCAGCAACAGCGACTAACCTGAATGCTAAATTTGGCACCTCAGCGCAGACAATTCCGGTGATGGTCACTGAATTTGGCTGGAATGATAACAGCAATTACTCGGATGGCGTAACACATGGTACCACCACAGCCTGGGGTACACCCTTCAGGACTTATATGGATGCGCATCCTGAGATTGGCTGGACAGGCTATATTTTTGACAACTATTGGAAGCCACAGTACTTTGACTGGAGCTGGAATCTGATGAATGGAGAGAACCAGGGACAATTTATGCAGCAATGGTTTGCCGATAAAAAAAATGATGGACAGCCACGGCCGGCACAATTAAATGCTTATAGTGTTTCGCCCTCCGCCGTTAATATTTCATGGCCTGCTGACTCAACAGGAGTTTTAAAGCGTGCTTCAGTCAGTGGCGGACCGTATACAGTCATTGATTCACTTACCGCAGGCAATTATTCAGATACAGGTTTAACAGCCAATACAACTTATTATTACGCGATCAATGATGGACCGGAAGTATCAGTGACTACTGATAATACCGGATATGCGCCGGATCTGCCCATGTACCTGACAAGTGACGCGGGTGACCAGGTGATTCAGTTAAACTGGTGGAAAAGTGCTGTAGGCGCCGCGAGTTATAACATATATAGATCTACTAACGTAACTGGTCCCTATACACTGATTGCTTCAGGTATTACAGGCATTACCTACACAGATGCCAGTGTCACGAATGATGTCACTTACTATTACACGATTTCCTCAATGGGTACGGTAGAAAGTGCAAAGGGACATATTATCGCGGATATGCCTTCAGCGAATATGGCGATTGTCGATAATATTGCGGCGGTAGCAACCGGTTCATGGACAGGTAGTACCTCCGCGCCAGGGTATTACAGCACTAATTATATGACAGATGGAAATACGGGTCCCACTGGTGGCAAAAGCATCCGTTTTACCCCGGATCTTGCTGTAGCGGGAGCATATGACGTGTACGTACGCTGGACATCTGGTACAAACAGAGCATCAAATACACCCGTGGATGTTAATTACGATGGTGGAAGTAGTAATTACCGGATCAATCAGCAAATAGATCATGGTATCTGGAAATATCTGGGGACTTACAACTTTGCCGTGGGTACTACAGGAAATGTACTGATACGGAATGATTCGGCAAATGGATATGTGATCGCTGACGCGGTAAAGTTTGTATTACATCCGGATGAAATTTCGGCGCCTATGCTAAAAAAGGCGAAGGTAAATTCCTTTAGAATTTATCCCAATCCGGCTACCAATAACATTCAGTTTTCAGGCGTAGATATAAATGGCAGACTGATCACGATCTATGATTTGTCAGGTGTGCAGAAAATGAATGTTATCGGCAGGCAACAAACCCTGGATATCTCACCGCTGCAGCCAGGTATGTATTTTATAACAATTAGGGGTGCCAAAACACTGACAGGTACTTTCATTAAAAATTAATACAACACGTCGTCCTGTAAATATATTAATGCTGAAAACTCATTATCAAGATAGTGACTTTTCAGCAATAATATATTTACAATGAAACATCATTTTGGAGATTTTCCGGACAGAACTGCTGACTATTGGACGATCATTCCAAACAGAGAACGATATGCGTATATGACAGATGTTGATATTCCTGAAAAGGAGAATGTTAAAACTCTGACAATCAGTAAAACGCACGAAAATTGGGTCCAGGTATTTCTAGGGTCGCTAACTTTGATGGATTAAAAGGGCTTGATAACTTAAGATATTTATGTCTCAGCGGAACGCTTGACTGGAATCAACAAATTGAAAATTTCGATTTCTTAAAAGGATTGCCGGCGCTTGAAGTCTTTTCTCTCGGATTTATTACAAGCAAAGCAGCATTCCCCGCATTTCACCCCCTGACTGAGCTGAAACATCTGAAGAAAATCGCTATCGGCCGGGCTACCTTTAAAACAGAAGAATATGCATTTTTAAAAGTGGCTTTACCCGATATTGAAGGATGCTCATGGGAGCTATGGTGGGATTATCAGGGCAGATACGATTTCCTCGGCAAGGGAGCCGGATCTGTTAGTAAAGAAAGTGCTAAGGCGGAAATGCGCTGTGCCGAATTTACCAGTGCATTTGAAAAAATGAAAGCGGAATCAGAAGAAATCCTTCGGAAAATATAATAAATGAATATTCAGTTCACCTAAAGACCTTTTACAGTTTTATTACTGAGGTTTATTCTACGTTCCAATTCGCAGTACCTCCGTCCTTAATACCCAGCATATCATCCCGAAGCTGGGATATACAGGCAGGTCTAAACGATCCCCAAAGCACGAATTTATTAAACATGACGGGAACCACCCTCATGATTGTCCCAATTGGCCATCATCTCTTTCCAATACAGGTCGTAAGTTTGTCCATAAACAAATATAATTAACTTATAACGAGGATCGTATGCGTAAACTTGTTTCGTTTTTTCATGTCTCTCTGGATGGATATGTGGCCGGTCTTAACGGTGAAATGGATTGGATAAAAGTCGATGAAGAGATTTTTGAGCATGTCGGTGAACGTGTCAAAGAAAGTGATACCGCATTATACGGCCGTGTGACCTGGCAGATGATGGAAGGTTACTGGCCTACTGCTGGTGACGAACCTAATGCCAGTAAACATGACATCGAGCATTCCGCCTGGTATAAGAAAGCAGGGAAAATTGTGCTGTCTAAGAGCATGCAGCATGAACAGGTACCCAATACGGTTTTCATTGGCGAAGATGTGGAAGATCGTGTAAAAGCATTAAAGCAACAGGCAGGTACGGAAATTCTCATATTTGGGAGTCCTTCAGCGACGCATTCTTTATTGCAATACGATCTGATAGATGAATTCTGGCTGTTTGTAAACCCTATTTTGCTGGGAAAGGGAGTGCCGCTTTTCAAAAATGTGACTGAAAAAACACAGCTCACGCTGGCAAGTTCAAAGACCTTTAGCAACGGGGTCGTATGTATGCATTATAAGAAGGCTTAAATGATATTTTTATAAACCAGACGCCGGAGATAGTTTATCTTCGGCGTTTCTATTTATAATAATTATGGAGCGATCATTGGCTGATTAATAAAAAAGTGTTAAGTTCCTCTACTGTTTGCTCAAATGACATAGCACAATAACATTGTACTTATGAACCATTTTCTTAGAATAACCACGGCCGAAGATTATCCGTTAAAGTTTGCCGCTAATAACCCGGAGGTCGACAATGATATTGATCTGGGTAAGTTTGTGCATGCTGCCAGGTTAAATGGCCCTTTACATTACACCGATGCAGAGAATATCGATATTCCCGTGGAAGTATTTGCTGCATTTGATGCAATCGAATCTGTCTCCGGAGGCATTCTAATCAGCAGGCGTTTGAAAGAACTCATTGATCTGCATTTCCCGCAACAGGTTCAACTATTTGAAAGTGACTTTGTATATAAGGGACAATTGATCACTGGCTTCTATGCCATGAATGTATACAATAAAGTAGAATGCTACGACCTGGAAAGATCCGTCTTTGAAGTAAGCACAGTGGATGGTTCCTATGATTTTGAGAAAATTGCTTTAATAGATGGACCATTACAGGAGTTTGATGTTGAATATGATATAGTTAGATCATTACATGATAATAAGATCGTTGTATCAGCTGCATTTAAAAATCTAATGGAAACTAGTGATGTGAAAGCGTTTGGGTTTGAAGATCAATTTGTGATAGAATTCTGATCTGTGTGTAAGGCAGGAACAGGAGCCTTTAAATCAATTACAAATAATATTTATCAGACACGTTAAAATACATGAGAATAGCAATCACAGGTGCGCATAAAGTAGGTAAAACAACATTGGCAGAAGACCTTCTTGAGCACCTTCCCGGGTACACGCTTGATAAAGAGCCCTACTATGAACTGGAAGAATCAGGATATATATTTTCAGAAATACCAGATGCAGATGATTTCATAAAACAATTTGAATACTCGGTGCAGCAAATCGGTGAAAGCGGAGCTAATACCATATTTGATAGATGTCCAATTGATATTTTAGCGTACATACATGCTATTGATCCTAACAGAAATATTGAATCGCTCTTTGAAACTGCTCAGTCAATCCTCTCCACAATAGACTTGCTGGTGTTCGTACCAATTGAGAGTCCTGATTTAATCTCCGGTCAGCAATCGGATTTACCCAAACTCAGATACAAAGTCAATGATATACTTGATAACTGGATATGGGACCTTGGTATAGATGTCATTGAAGTCAGCGGAACTGTCTCAAACCGGCGAGATCAGCTATTGAAGAAAATAACCTTTTAATGCTGTAGACCAGGCTTTCCAGAAGGGTCCACCAGATCTTATAAACAAATATATCAAAATGCCTGATTCTCAGCTGGAGCAAATCAGGTTCCTGTTTTGTATTTCCTAAAGTCTTTAAGTCAATCACTTACAAAATATTATAAACATTTAAAAACCAGCCATTTAAGTAAAGGAAAGAAAGACTGCACCTGGTATTGTTTTTTTGCTATCAGATACTTAAACTATAGTCAGACTATAGTTATCGAACGTTAATGCTTCGAAGAAAAGGGAGCACTAACGTTCAGTAACTAATACCAGACTTCCATTACGAGGCTTTAGGTTGTACTCAGGCCACTATTATACAGTAAGTGAATACTTCTTTGGCTTTACCCCAATATGTGTTTCAAATAATCGCGTAAAATGGCTCAGGTTAGAGAATCCCAAACGGTAACCTGCTTCCGACACGGAAATCTTTTCTTCTTTAATTAAATATGCAGCCTCTTTCATGCGGAACGCCTGATAGTAGTTGAAAATACTGTTTCCAAATATCTGTTTAAAAAGCCGTTTTAACTTGGACTCACTCATACCAGAAAGTTTAACCAGGTCGGCTATTACCGGAGGCGTTTCAATGTTCGAAAGAATACTAGTTTTAACCTCCAGTATTTTTCTGATATCCGCTGCATTTAGTTTTTGCATCGAGGTATCCTGCCTTTTCAGCAACTCAACTAACAATAAATAGATAAGTTCTTCTGCCTTTATTTTATAATAATACTCCTGCAATTCTTTAGGAGGATCTGCCATGACTATTGCTGCGGCAATATCCTGTATGCCCGGTGATAGTATTTCTTCAAACAGAAATGGTTGAGTACCTGCAAGGATGACCTGTAAGAAAGTATTCTCTGTCTTCGGCTGTAATAACGCTCTCAGATAATCTACATGTACTGTAACAACGATCGAGTTAACTTTCCTGTTAGCAGGAAGCAGTTCATAATTAAAATCAGTAGTAGCAATCTGTACTGAAGGTAATAACATGCCACCAGATGGGGCTTGCAGTTTATGATTCCTGATTGTTTCCTTTGCGTGATAAACATTCTGAAAGCTGAATACGACAAATTCATTCCCATCTTCACTAATTCCCCTGTCCAGCATCCATTCTTCCTTCAATTCATATTGGCGCACTATTAACCTTAGCCTGGGATTGATGATAAATCCCTTTATATACCCTGTACCAATGTTTTTAGGAATACGCGTTATCCCATTTTCCAGTTTAGCGCCAAATGACCCGGCTGATATTTTCGGAATGGTCTTTTTTTCTTTTGATGTTGGTTTCATCAGATGAACGATTAGGACTATTACTTGGCCGAAAGTAGCTATTTTATCTTTCTTCGTCCATTGATATTTGCATAAACAAATAAAAATTAATGGACCATACCAATACAACACAGGTAGTAATTGTTGGCGGAGGTATTACAGGCCTGGCCGCAGCTTTATTTTTAGCACAACAGGGAGTTGACTTTATCCTGCTGGAAAAACATAAGGGAACATCAATATATCCGCGGGCCAGAACTATTGATATAAGGACGATGGAGCTATTCAGGGGATTGGGACTCAGTGAAGCGTTGCGCGAAGGAGGAAAGGCACTGGCGCCTGCCTGGGGTGTACTGCGTGGCGACAATCTGATGAATACTTTACAATCCCCCACTGTGATTACTGATAAAATGACCCCTGCACAGCTGGTGAAAGCTCAAAACGAAATGAAAGTCTTAACCAGCAAATCGCCGGAGTCACTGTGTCGTTGCACACAAGATATAAGCGAAGCAATTATGCGCGAACAACTGAGTAAGCAGGATCTTCGGTTTCATCATCAGCTGCTATCATTTGAACAGGATCATAATGGGGTAAAGATCCTGGTAGAAGACAGAACAGCGGGAAAAGCATATACTGTTCTTGCCGACTATATGATTGCCGCAGATGGGGCTAATAGTATGGTAAGAACTCAGTTGAATATACCTACGTCCGGTAATACGCCGGGAACGGATCTGCTAAATATCTATTTTGAAGCTGATCTGGCAGCTATCGTAGCTGGACGGGAATTTAGTCAGTATCTGATTGATAACGCGGATTTAACCGGTTTTTTATTAACTATCAACAATACAGACAGATGGGCATTTCACCTGCGTTATTACCCCGAAAAAGGTGAGACAGCCGAAGATTATCCGAAAGAAAAACTCATCCCCATGCTTCAACGTATACTGGGTATGCCGGATCTGAAAATATCTATTCTTGCAATTTTACCATGGCAGTTAACCGTCCGGATCGCAGATCATATGCACGTAAACAGGGTCTTTATTGCCGGCGATGCAGCGCATACAATGACGCCTTATGCGGGTAAGGGTGCAAATACCGGCATACAGGATGTACAGAATTTAGCCTGGAAACTGGCAGCGGTATTGAAACATATGGCAGGCGAAGCCTTACTGGACACTTATAATACAGAGCGACAGCCCATCGGCGCTTATTATGCCACTCTTTCCGGTGAACTGGCAGGTGAAAACGGCCTGATAAACGATGCACTGATGATTACAAAGGGAAAGGATCTTTTCGGCCTACCGAATTATGGCTATCTCTCCCCTGCGGTAATAAGAGCATCCGATATTCCCTTTACCTATTTCATTGGAGAACCGGGAACCCGTGTACCGCACTTATGGTTAAATGAGTCTCATTCCCTTTCATCCCTTGACTGGATCAAAGGTCAGTTTACACTGATAGCGAACAATACGGATAGCTGGCAGGCCGAATGTGATCATATAAAGCTAAGATTGGGTGTCCCTGTTCAGTTGATCATATTAGATAATAAGGATATCCTGGAGAAATGGAAGGATGTGACAGCCACTAGGGATAATGAAGCATTGCTGATAAGGCCGGATGACTTTGTGGGAGCAAAAGTATCTCCAGGGAGGTTATCTGACCTAATGCGGTCGATCTTATGTATGTAAGGCCCTATTCCGGACAATATAACAGTACGAATTCCGGGCAACATTTCTCCTATCGGATTGTCATCATTTTATCAAAATAACCTTAATTGTACCATTTGGTCTAATTAGAATATATCTTTGTAGACCAAATGGTACAAAACATATGAAGAGATTAGAAAACAAAGTCGCCATAGTAACCGGCGCTTCAAAAGGAATAGGAGCCGCCATTGCTCAAAAGCTGGCTGCTGAAGGAGCTGCAGTAGTGGTTAACTATGCAAATGCAAAGACAGATGCAGAAAAGGTTGTTGCTCATATAACAGATAATGGTGGTCAGGCGATCGCTATACAGGGAGATGTGTCAAAGTCTGCCGATGTTGATCAGCTTTTCGCCCAAACGATAGCACAATATGGAGCAGTTGATATATTGGTTAACAATGCTGGTGTCTATCAATGGGGAACCCTGGAAGAAGTCACCGAAGAAGGATTTCAACGCCAGTTCAATATCAACGTACTTGGCGTTTTGCTCGCCTCAAAAGCTGCTGCCAGACACTTTTCTGAAACAGGTGGCAGTATCATCAATATCGGCTCTGCCATATCCAGCAATCAGCCTCCGGGAAGTGCGATCTATACAGCCACTAAAAGCGCTGTTGACTCGATCACACGCGTACTCTCCAAAGAGCTTGGGGCAAGAAAGATACGGGTAAACTCGATCAATCCGGGAATGGTAGATACAGAGGGCGCAAGAACCGCCGGATTTATTGGCAGCGAAATGGAAACTTTTATGGTGAATAATACACCGCTCCAACGGGTAGGCGTACCCGAAGATGTTGCGTTGGTAGCAGCGTTTCTTTCTTCGGAAGAATCCAGGTGGCTGACAGGTGAAGTGATATTAGCCAGTGGCGGGATACGATAGTTCCCTATTACAAATCTATTTAAAAGTAATAGCTTTGCCCCCAAAAGGCAAAGCTATTCTGATATGAGAACAAAAGACTTTGATGAGAATGAGATACTGCGGAAAGCCATTACCATATTCTGGAGAAAGGGCTATAACGCTACGTCCCTGTATGATCTTATAGAAGGACTCGGGATAGGTCGCTCCAGTATTTATCATAGCTTTGGTGATAAACATAACCTCTATTTAAAAGCGCTTGACCTCTATCAACAGGAAGGAACAGCAAGAATAACGACTATCCTGAATAACAGTCCCTCTGTGAAAGATGCTGTAGCTAATCTGTTCCAAATGACTATATCTGAGATCGTTAATGATGAACATTCGAAAGGATGCTTCAAGATTAACAGCGAGGTGGAACTTGCCCCCCATGATGAGCCCACCAAAAAGTTGATTTGTGACGATAACACGGTTATTGAAGACGCCTTATACGAAGCTATTCTGAAAGGTCAGAAAGATAAGTCGGTCAGCGCTTCCAAAAATCCAAGGGCGCTTGCTCACTTTATCTGCACTACAGTAGCCGGCATGCGGGTGTACGCAAAGTTCAGAAACGACCGGCAGTTTTTTGAAGATATTGCAGCAACGGCACTGTCAGTATTTGACTGATCAGTTAGATGACTTCTTTGCGTGGTCCATTATAAATTTGTACGCTTCTGCATCAGCCGGAATACGCACATCTGATGCAAAGCCTATATTATCGATCGTAACCTCTGATAACCGGCATGAACGCTGTGTAGGAATTACCAGTTCAGGAAAGGAAAAAACGGGAAGATGATGAAATGCAAATAAGGGCTGACACTACTAAATTTGAAATGATGGCCGTTACCGAAATCATAGACCTGCTAAAAGAAAAAGCAGATGCCAGCTATCATGCCGGCATGCTGCGCTTCGGCATCGATAATGAAAAGGCCCTTGGGGTTAAAATACCTGAAGTCAGAAAACTGGCTAAAATAATAAAGAAAGATCATGCATTAGCCCTGCAACTATGGGAAACTCACATACACGAAGCCCGCATTCTTGCATCGTTAATTGCCGACCCCAAGCTGGTTACGCCTCAGTTAATTGACAACTGGACAAAGGATTTTACAAGCTGGGACATATGCGATCAGGCGTGTGGGAACCTCTTCGACCGTACTCCCTACGCTATCGAAAAAGCGCTCGAATTCAGTAAACGGGAAGAAGAGTTTGTTAAACGTGCAGGTTTTGTACTGATGGCTGAATTAGCCGTACATGATAAGAAAGCAAACGACAAGACCTTCACTCAATTCTTTCCTGTCATAGAACGGGAAGCCTGGGACAATCGCAATTTTGTAAAGAAAGCTGTTAACTGGGCATTACGGCAAATAGGTAAGCGCAACGACACCTTACGCCCCTTAGCCATACAATGCGCGGAACGTATCTTACTACAGGATAGTAAGGCGGCTAAATGGATCGCAGGAGACGCCTTAAGAGAGTTAACCAGCAGATCCTGACAAATGTGCTCCACAGCATCCCAATACTCCCTAAATCCATCCTTTTCAGTGTTTCCCACTTGTATTACCTTAACCGGAGCCCCTCCCTCTCCTGTAAGAAAGACTGCCATTTACAAGCTGTCTGTTTTATACGCCTCCGGACTCGTTTCAGATCGTCATATGAAAATGGCATAGGGTCCCGGATATACTTATCATGATACAATATTGATAAATTATAATTTAACAGACTTGTCAGTTTACTAAAAGTATTATCTTTGCCTCATGAAACCAGTTGTTGTTATTGACAAAATAATGGAAACTGCCGAACGCCTGTTCTATCAGCAAGGCTATAACCTTACCGGTATTAACCAGATTATTGAGGAGGCAAACATTTCCAAACCTTCACTTTATAATCATTTCAAGTCGAAAAACGATTTGCTGCTGGCTTATATAGATCAACTTTACAAGCGTTGGTTCGATGGATTGGATGCCTTTACCAAAGATATCACTGACCCATTAGATTTGCTGATTGCCTTTGTTGATTACAGGATTTCCCGCCAGATCAAATCAGCATATGGCGGTTGCCCCTGGAATAAGATCCTCTCCGAAATGCCAAAGGAAGAGATGGAAGTACTTGAGCGGGGGGCAAAATTTAAAAGTGACTTTAAAGCCAGGATAGCTAGTCTTGTCAAACAGCTTGACCGTCCCAAGGACAAACTGTTGAATGATGAAGAGTTCACCGACATTATCTTTTCTGAGATGGAATCCGGTGTACTGATGGCCTATGTCACAAAATCTTGCGAAACTTTAGAAAAAGCTAAAAACATCATACGAAAACTGGCTTAAACAAAGCCGTATTCAGTAATCACCAACCTGGGAATACTACAGTACACAGCTCCGGCTTGCCGGGGTAGGCCTTGTATTGCCACATTTTTCGAGAAACAAGCATATTAATTTTTATGAATAAAACCATTTCACCGTGGTTGGCACTGGTAATTGTGCTGACTGCCCCCCTGTTGTCAGTTATCGACGTTTTCATTATCAATGTAGCTATTCCTTCTATTAAATCGGGTGTTCATGCAACAGATGCACAGGTGCAGCTTGTCATTGCCTCCTATTTGCTTGGCTATGCGGCTTTCCTCATCACAGGCGGACGTTCGGGTGATCATTATGGACGTAAGCGAACTTTTTTCTGGGGCATGATCGGCTTCACCATTTTTTCCTGCTTATGCGGAATTTCACAAACGCCCAATCAGTTGAACATGATGCGTTTTTTCCAGGGTGTTAGTGCTGCATTTATGGTACCGCAAGCGATCGCATTTATTCAGATACTCTTTTCTGATCCTAAAGAACGTTCAAAGGCAATCGGCTGGTTTGGCATTACACTGGGACTGGCGTCTGTCATCGGACAGGTCCTGGGTGGTTATTTTGCAGGTGGGCATTTCTTTATTACAGGCTGGCGACTCATTTTCCTTGTTAACCTGCCTATAGGAATCGTTTCGCTACTTGCTGCTTACTTATACCTTCCGGAAACTGAAAAGCACAACAGTGTAAAAATGGATATGTCGGGCGTACTGATCCTGACACTTGCTCTTTTTAGCCTGATCTATCCGCTCATTCAGGGTAGAGAATCTGGCTGGCCCTGGTGGAGTTTTGCCCTACTGATCTTGTCTGGAATAATCCTTTGGTATTTCTTTTATGATCAACGGCGCAAGAAAGCAGTAGGCAGAGCGCCTCTTATTGATACTGCCTTGTTCAAATTCCGTGATCTTAATATTGGTCTTATCGCAGTATTCTTTCACTTCATCATGCATACGTCTTATCTGCTGTTGAGTGCCGTCTTCCTTCAAAATGGACTTGGTCTCAGTCCGCTTGCCGCTGGTCTGTATTTTGTGGCGCCTGGTGTGCTGTTTACCTTATCCTCCTTTGCAGCCGCACACCTGATACCTAAGTATGGCACGCCGGTACTCCAGGTAGGAGTTGTCATTATCATACTCACATTCGCTTTACAGATCGCTTATTTTAAACCAGGCGTAAATGTAATCGTGTTATTTACTTTGCAGGCTTTGTACGGTCTGGGCAACGGATTTGTGTTGCCTTCATTGTTAAATATCACACTCCGGAGTTTACCGCTTCAATTTGCAGGAGCTGCGGCTGGTATCTATTCGACCGTTCAGCAAACATCTTCAGCATTGGGGATTTGCTTAATCGGTGGTCTCTTTTATTACTTTATAGGCCTTACGAAAAATGTTCAACTCGCCTATCATTATGGTCTGATCGTCCATATAGGTTGTCTTGTTATACTGAGCATCCTGTTACTATGCTTACCCAAAACAGTGCAGGGTACTAAAACAGCACATGTCGCAGAGTGAACAGTAATATATGTAAGAGAAAAGCGGCAAAGACAACCGCTTTTCTCTTACATATATCATCGTAATAAAACCACTTTCTTCGTATGCTCTCCATCTGTCACGAGATAGACACCGTTAGGCAACGCAGCAGGCATTGGCACTTCAATTCTGTTAAAGCCGGTCACCAGGCGGTAAGTCCGGGTATATAGTATCTTTCCGTGCATATCCGTAATAGTCAGATACTGCATCTTATTCTCCTGACTTTCTAACTCCATATACACCGTCCCTGTAGCAGGCACCGGATATACCCTGAAAACCGGTGCAGGTGCATGGGGAATAGTGCGTGCCACTGCTGTAGTCTTTTTATCGTAATGGGCGTAGCGGGGGGTAACAATAATACTGTAACAGCGACCATTGATCGCCGCCCCATACATTCCTTCTACCACCAGGTGATAGGTACTCGGTGCCCAGGCCTCAATATCAAGTTCTACACTATCTTCGAATTCATGTGTATAGTCGTAAGCCATTTCGTAAAACGTATCAGTACTATCATAGAGCCTTAATTCAAATTTTTGCTCCGGACTACGCAACTTAACCCTGAAGAACGTATTAGGTGTTGTTGTTCTAAACTTAAAACAGTCCAGATCTCCACCATATGAAACTTTTGAAATTACTTCCTCATTAAGCGGAATAAGTGGCGGGTCGTACATATCATTATTAGGTTCGTAGGAATCCTCACATATACCAGGAGACAGCTGTGAGTTGACGATCAGATGATAACAGTCCGATCCAAGATTCACCGACCAGCTGGACCTGTAAATACGCACGTAATAGGTACCCGGCGCCGCGCCATAATAGTTGAGGTGTATCCTGGGTAACTCATATTCATAGGGATTTACATGCAGCAGAACGCCTGTTGATGACCATAACTCCAACATGTATTCGTCCGGATCATCTTCTATCACAGGCAGGTTTGTCACATCAATCAGGATGGAACCAGACGAAGAAAGCGTAAACTTATACCAGTCCTGGTCTTCTTCCGATTCAATCCTGCCACCAATGTAAGTCCCCATGGGAACCAGTACAGCGGAATCAAAAACATTATTGCTTTCATATACATCCGCACACTCCCGGCAGTCCGTAATTGTTTTGGGCATAGCAGTATGAATGCCGGCTCTGCCGGTTTCGGTTAATACAATAAAACACATTAATAAAAGAGGTAACATTCTTATCATTACAATGGATTTAGGTGAACAATGGGAAACCTACTTAACTAAGTATGGACGCGGGTTTTCTTCTGCTAAATTACTTAATTTGAATGCAGCCGTCTGGCAGTTATGGAAAATTGATTGCACAATGTCTGTTTATCCGGATTACCACCTTATTACACCGTCATTACGTCGATACCGCTTCGCTCCTGAGCGTACAGATACCAGTATAATAGCGGCATACATACAGTATACATCGAAGAACAAGTACCTATCAGTTTAATAGTCAGGGATTTGCATTTGTTTCAGCATTACCCGTTCTTTATTACCTATTTAATACTCCTTCTTTATTCCCAGTTTCTTCATTTTCGACTTTAACGTAGAAGGATTTATATTCAACACCTCAGCTGCTGCACCTGGTCCCCATATCCTGCCGTTACTTTTCTTTAGTACGGAAATGATATAGTCCCTTTCATTCTCTACGATTGTTTTCATTGTGGTTTCCTCCTGCCCTGGCGTCGCTTGTTTTACTTCAACCGTTGGTAACAGTATATCTTCGATAACCGCTCCTTTTGCCAGTAAAACGCTTCTTTCAATCAAATGCTCCAGTTCGCGGACATTACCTGGCCAGTTATAAACCATCATTTTCCTAAGCACCTGTTCCGATATACCACTGATTCTTTTTCCCGCTTTATGGCTATAATGATTCATAAAATGATACGCCAATAGCGGGATATCTTCTCTTCTCTCACGCAATGGTGGCAATATGATAGGAAAAACATTCAGTCTGTAGTACAGGTCGAGCCTGAAACGGCCTTCAGCCACCTCTTTCTCCAGATTCTTATTAGTCGCTGCTATGATCCTTACATCTACCTTTATTGTATCTGTTCCGCCAACTCTTTCTATTTCCTTCTCCTGTAAAACCCGGAGTAATTTCACCTGTAACTCAAGCGGCATTTCACCTACCTCGTCCAGAAAGATCGTTCCCCCATCAGACCTTTCGAATTTACCGATCTTCCTTTCAAGCGCACCAGTGAAGGCGCCTTTTTCGTGCCCGAATAAATCTGATTCTATCAAACCTGCGGGTAATGCAGCGCAATTCAGTTTAACAAATGGTTGTCCCTTGCGGGGTGACAACTCATGTATACTATTCGCAATCTTCTCCTTACCTGTGCCACTCTCGCCCAGAATAAGCACAGAAGTATCTGAAGGGGCTACCTGGGAAATATGATCAAATACTGATAATAACAGGTGACTTTTACCTACAATTCCCTCAAATCCCTCTATCATATTCACGCTTCCTGCTGCGCTGATATCCAGTTGTGATTTATCTGCCTCATTAATTTTGTCAATTGCCTGCAGCAATGAAAACTGCATTCTTTCCAGCAGTTCAATATGGGCTGTAGTGTAGACATCCGACCGTCTGCTATATAAACCGAGGCGAAAAGATTTCCGGTCGATCATTTGCATCGGCATTTCCAGATTGGTTTTTAAGCGGAATATGCCTGCGAATAATTTCTTTAAAGAGGGCTGTTTGCAAATATGCTGAAAATCAGCATCATCATAGATCACAGCTGTTTCCGTCACCGGAAGCTGTAATTGCAATGTCATCAGTTCTTCTATCTTCTTCCCGGTAATAGTCGCCAACTCGTCCATACCAATGACCTGGTATTCATTAAATCCTATTCTCAAAAAACCAAGCAGCTGAATATGGTCGAACTGCATAGTAATAAAGTCAAACGGAATATAAGATTGCAGGGCTGTCGCTATTGTCAGCATCTTTTGTGACCAGGAACCGGTATCACGGGGAATTGTCTTGAGTACACTACGTAGCTCCGTTTCCTTGTGGTAACGGGCCTCAGTACTATGTGAGTGACGATAACGGGCTATTTCAAGAGCTACAAGCAGGTCTTTCTCTCTGAAAGGCTTTACAAGAAAACCATATGGTTGCGTTTGCTTCGCGGATGTCAATATTTCTTCGTTTGAATTAGCTGACAGATATACAAATGGGATATTGTCCGCAGCCAGTTGTCTTGCCAGATCGATACCGGTTTGTTTTCCTTTCAGGAAGATATCTAAAAGAACAAAGTCAGGCCTTTGCTCCCCGATCATTTTCTGCGCCTGGGTCACTGAGCGTGCAATGCCTGTAATATTGTAGCCTGCTCCTTCGAGCAGCAGGCGTAAATAGTCGGCTTCTACAAACTGGTCCTCTACTATGAGAATATGTTCTTTCATACTATAAATTCAAGCAATATTTCTGTTCCGTTGTTATTGTTTACCTGAAAAGTTCCATCAAGATCATCACTAAGCCCCTGCATGAGCTTCATACCCATTGAGGCCTGTTTTTTTCCGTCAAACGTAGCTGGCAGTCCAATGCCATTGTCTCTGACAATAAGCAGGAAATGATCCTGATTCATTCTTTTCAAAGAAATGTCAATCCGTCCTTCTTTATCCGGAAAAGCGTGTTTAATCGCGTTAGTAACCGCTTCATTCAAAATGAGGCCAATCGGGATACAGCTGGTCACGTTCAGATTGATGGGGTCTATCTGGAGGTTGAACTGAATGGTACGTCCTGTATGAAAACTGTCTTTCAGGCAATCTATCAGTTCATGAATATAGTCTACCATATTAATGGCTGACAGATTCTCCGATTGATAAAGCCGCTGGTGGACCAGCGACATGGCCTGTATACGCTGCTGACTCTCTGTTATTGCCTGCCGGGCCTCCTCACCATGGAGATAAGCCGCCTGTGTATGCAGGAGTCCCATTACCATGTGAAAATTATTTTTCACCCGGTGATGGATCTCTTTAACTAACCATTCTTTCTCCTCTACCAGGTGCTGCAATGAATCGTTTTTCTTCTCGATCACCTTTTGCTGTACCTGTAGCGCCCTGTTTGTTCTGGTTTTTAACCGGGAGTAATTTAATAGCAATCCTATAATAACGATCAGCAGGAATGTGGCTCCCATTATCCAGCGTCTCGTATTGTGTTCTTTTACCAGTTCGTTCTGCTGTAATCGTTTCTCCTTTTCCAGTAAGCGGATATTCTGTTCTTTTTTCTCTGTTTCATATTGAATGGTCAGCTCTTCTATCTGCCTGCTTTTCCGTTCATTGTAAAGTGAGTCATTGATAGACCCATATTTCCGCAGGTCTCTGATAGCAGCCGTATAATTACCCAATGCGGAGTCGGCGACAAACAGCATCTGAAACAATTCCCGCTGATCTGCCAGGCGGATCTGCCACCGTTCAGACAGTACCTTGTCCAGATAGATATGCGCTTTCTCAAACTGCTTTCGTTGCAAATAGAATCGCCCCAGATCCCTGTTACTCAGGATAATTACTTCCCGATCGAAGGAAAAGCCTTTAAGATATCCTGCCATGTCCAGAAAGTATTGTTCTGCAAGCGTATATTGTTTCATGGCATCATAACAATAAGCATAGTTCTGTGCAACAACAGCTTTTTCATATAGTGTCTCTGGCGGTCCTCCTCTTACCAAACTATCCATTAAGGCAAGTGCATCTCTGCTCCTGTTTAGTTTAATCAGCTGAGAGATAATAAAGCCGGCCGTTTTGAATACCACTCCCCGCTCAATCTTTTCCTCCAGTCTCTTTTGCAGCGATCTCCTGTACCAATAAATACTTTCCTCCGTATTCCCTAATTCATCATGCACAAGTGCAAGCTCTCCATAAAACAAAGAAATGTCTGCGGTATCATGATTGAGTGTTGTGCTTTCAATACATTTCGTCACATATAAAAGTGATTTTTCATACGCGCCACGATACCTGTTAACAACGGAAAGAAGATAATACACATTTGAAATCCTTTCATTGCCGGTCTGCCGGAAAAGAGCCGATGCCCGCAACAATTCCTTCTCCGCTAAATTAAACTGCTTCAATAACAAATGGTAATCAGCCAGCTGTGTAAGTACGTCAGCCTCGCCGTCAAGGTCACCGCGCTGTTTATATAATGTGATCACCTTATCATACACAACGGGAATACGGCTGGTATCCTTTCCCTCCCATTTTAAATTCATAGCCATCCACTTCAAGGCATAAGCTTCTCCGGCAATATCGCCATCCTTATGATAGATAGCTGCCAGCTCAAAAAAACGTTTTTCGCCTTCAGCGATGTCTCCTTTGACAAGATAAGCTTCCGCTTTCATTAACATACCGTCAAGCCGTAAACGTTTTAAATGAAGTGTGTCACTCAACCTGATAGCTTCATCAATAAGACTGATCACTGTGTCCATCAACTTATCCTTTTTATCACTGAAGGTTTGATTGAGGTAAATCCTGCTAAGGGTATGCAATATCTCAATCCGGTTACTATCCTGTTTACTCTTCTGTAATAACTGATGTAATTCGATGGGCGATTTTCTGAATAATTGTTGTCCCTGTACGGGCAAGAAAAGAAAGATGGTAAAAAAAGTATATAGGAGAAATTTTATCATGTGCTGCACCTAAGCATAAATTTAAAGTAATAACTGCGACATTTCAAGGTATCATTTGCCAGACCGTGAAATGTCACGGTGGCACAAAGGAACCAAATCCACAAAACACTGATCAATAAATAGTTACGAAAAAGGCATTGTAATTGGCGCAAGAGAACGAATAATTCTCTCTATGGAAAAAACTAGTACTAAAACAGTCGTTTTCATTACCGGCGCTTTTGTCCACCATAGCTGCTGGGATGATTGGAAAAGCCATTTTGAAAGTAAAGGTTACCGGGCGATCGTACCTCCCTGGCCATATAAAAACACATCTGCCGAAGCATTGCGTAATAGTCATCCCAACCGGGATATTGCTGCCATGAGACTTGCCGCACTAACAGCGCATTATGATCATATCATCAGGGCATTACCAGAAAAACCCATTCTGATCGGTCATTCAATAGGCGGTCTTATTACCCAGCTGTTACTGCAAAGGGGATTGGGTGAATCAGGGGTCGCCATTCACTCAGTACCTCCACAGGGAATTATGACATTTAAATTCTCATTCCTGAAAGCAGGTTGGGGACCGCTTGGATTTTTCACCCCAGCCAGTAAGTCATTTCTGATGTCCTTCGACCAGTGGAAATACGCCTTTACCAATGGGATGGACTGTGATGCGCAAAAAGAAGCTTATTACAACTATGCTATTCCTGAGTCAAAGCTGATCGTACGGGATACCATTACCGCGGCAGCTAAAGTCAACTTTCAGCATCCGCATGCTCCATTGTTACTAACTGCCGGCAGTGAAGACCATACGATCCCTGCTTCACTGAACTATGCAAATTATAAGAAATACAGCAACAGTAACTCCGTAACAGATTATAAAGAATTTAAAGGCAGGAATCATTTCGTATTGGGCCAACCCACATGGAAAGAGGATGCAGATTATATCCTGGAGTGGCTGAACAAACACTCCTGATTCATCACAATTTTAAAACAACGCTTAATGAAAAAACTACTATCGCTTTTATTTGTCATTGCCTTCTTACTACCTGCCCGTAGTAACTCCATCCAGGATAACAAACCGGCTTCTCCACCAGCTAATTTCAAACATGCTTATGCAAAGATCAATGGTATAAACATTCATTACGTGATTGGCGGTTCCGGTGAACCACTTGTCTTACTGCATGGCTTCGGGCAGAACTGGTATATGTGGAATCGTCTACTGCCGGAATTATCCAAACATTTTACTGTAATAGCACCCGATCTCCCGGGCCTGGGTGAATCCGGCAAACCGGCCGATGGTTACGACAAAAAAACAATGGCCACCTATATACACGGCGTAGTGAAAGAGCTGGGCTATAACCACATTAAACTGGCAGGACATGATATTGGTCTGATGGTAGCCTATGCTTACGCCGCACAGTATTCAGATGAGGTCACCAGGCTGGCATTAATGGATGCATTATTGCCCGGCATTGAACCAGTCTGGAGTCAGGTAAAAGGTGCTGCCTGGTGGTTCGGGTTCTTCTCCTTCCCTGCTTCAGGTGAACTGGTGGCTGGCCGGGAACGTCTGTTCCTTACCAATTTCTGGCCGGTGGTAGGTCATGTAAAAGATCCATTTACTCCTGAAGAGGTAAATGAATTCGTAAGGGCCTATTCCTCAAAAGGCTCAACGACAGGTGCATTTCATTGGTTTGCTGCTTTTGAGCAGGACGCAAAGGACAATCTGGAATTTATGAAAACCAAACTGAAGATGCCATTGCTCGCCATGGGCGGTGAATACTTTGGTGCAGCCTTTCTGGAAGATCATTGTAAATTAGTTGCAGAAAATGTAACGGGCGTTAATATTAAGGGTTCAGGCCATTGGGTTGTGCAGGAGAATACCGCACAGGTACAAAAAGAATTACTGGATTTTTTCCTTGATAAAAAATAAAGATACAGCCGCCTCATAAATAAATGAGGCGGCTATATTAAAAGTTGCATTTTAGCGGGCAAGATTTATATTTACAGTAAATATCTATGCTATTTACATGGAAGACGTTTTTTATCTGACCCGTGGCTGGAGAAATGCCACTTACATTTTATTTGGCGCCTTAATATGTGTGTTTGTTAGCCTGCTGACCTACTCCTTCTTCAACCCCTTTCTCAGACAAGGTATCCTGTTCATTTTTCCTTTATCACTTATTGCTATTGGTCTCGCGGTGTGCGCGATCTTGCAGGTAAATGAAAAGATCTTCTGGGATAATCATAGTGTGCGTAAAGTATCGAGACTTGTCAACAGAGAGATCCTGCTGAAAGACATAAAAGGATACAAGTTTGCCTGGAACTATCTGCATATCATTCCTCACGAAGGAAAAGGAAAGAGAATCCTGGTATCTACGTATGTAAATGGCATGCGCCTTTTGCATGCGGAGCTCGTCGCCCGTTATCCTGATCTGAAACAACGGCAGGTATAGGAAACTTTGTTGCCCGCTATTTTATTTCTTACCATTTGTTAAGCGATACTTCCGGTAAGTATATTTTCCTTTGTCAAAAAAAAAGAATGACAAAAGAAGTATTACTGACCGGCGTTTCCGGATTTCTTGGATCTCATGCGACGATTCAGCTTTTAAATAAAGGCTATAAAGTTATCGGCACACTTCGCAGTGCCAGCCGTATCAGCGAATTACAACAGCTTATCGGTAAACATACCCCATACATTAACAACCTGGAATTTGTTGAAGCAGACCTGGCAGATGAGCACATCTGGGAGGATTTAACCAGGGGCAAAGATTTCATACAACACATTGCATCACCATTCCCTTTGATCTCACCAAAAAATGAGGATGATGTGATCCTACCCGCAAAACAGGGAACACTGTCCATTCTTAAAGCAGCTGCTAAAAATAATATCAAACGTGTTGTCCTGACTTCATCGTCCAGTAGCGTCCTGCATGGCAAGCCGCGTGGGATGGAAAATGGTACTTTTGACGAATCCATCTGGGCGGATGAGAATAACCGCAATGATCTGAATACCTACTACCGGAGCAAGGTTATTACAGAAAAAGCAGCCTGGGCGTATATGCAGCAGTCCGCTCCAAAAATGGAACTGGTGACGGTGCTTCCGGGCGCAATACTGGGTCCGGCATTAGAAAAGGATTACGGAAACTCAGCAGGGATCATCCTGAAGATGCTGGATGGCAGTTTGCCAGCTGTTCCAAAGATAGGGTTTGATATTGTTGATGTCAGATCTGTAGCGGATCTGTTAATACGTGCGATGGAGGACCCGGCAGCAGCCGGAGAGCGTTTCCTTGGCACTTCCGGATTTTTGACGATGACAGAGATTGCCGTTATCTTGCGAAAGAAGTATCCGGCGAGGAAGATTCCTAAAGGGCAATTACCGGTTTGGTTTACGCACCTGCTGAGTTGGTTTGACAAGTCATTACAACCTGTCATGCTGGACCTGGGTAAGGTACGCAAAGCAGATAGCTCCAAAGCGAGGAAAATACTCGGCTGGGCACCCATCAATAACGAAGAGGCAATTATCTCCTGTGCGGAAAGCCTGCTTTCATTGGATCTCATCAAATAAATATGACAGAAAGCTTATCAAAAAGTCTGGCGTTTGGCGGAGTATTAAATGCTGCGGAGATCAGTAAGGTAGCTGACGCATTTGTGCTCCGCCAGCTGAAGGCGGGTGATCATTTTATCGAACAGTATCAGCGGAGTGCTGAAATGGCCTTTATTGATGAAGGTGTGGCGCGGGTATATATAAGCGGCGATGATCTTCGTGAAGCGACCATGCATTTTCTACGGGTTAATCAATTTGCCATGGATATCCCAAGCTTCTATGAGGACCTGCCTGCTACTGTCAGTATCCAGGCGGTGACTAATATGAAAATACTGGTCATAAACCGGACGACGTGGCATGACCTCTGCGATCGTGTTCCAAAGCTGTTTATGCTGGCAAAAATGATCGGCGAAGTAACCTTCCTGAATAAGATCAAGGACGCTGATTATCTGCGTTTTGGCACTGCTAAAGAGAAATACGCGGAGTTCGTCAGAAGATACCCGGATCTTGCGCTTTCTGTCCCGTTACAGTATATCGCATCTTATCTCCAGATCACCCCACAATCTCTTAGCCGGCTGAGGAAAAGGGGCTAGTCAGGATAATGGCAGATAAATGTAAAAAGTCGCCCCTACATCAGGCACACCCTTTGCCAGAATTTTACCATGATGATTATCGACGATCCTTCTTGCGATAGAAAGTCCTATTCCCGTACCCGCATACTCTCCCTTTGCATGCAATCGCTGGAACATCAGGAAGATCTGATCGGCGTGCTTTTCCTGAAAACCGATACCGTTATCTTCAACGCTGATACAATGGTACATCGTTCCTTCTTCCAGATTGATGCTCTTTCCATTTACAAGTGTTGAATAAATCCTGATAACAGGAGCACTATCCTGTTTACTATATTTTATGGCATTGCTGACCAGGTTCTGAAAGAGTTGCTGCAATTGTCTTTTATAGCCATTAATAACAGGCAGGGTCTCTATATGGATCTGTGCCCCTTTTTGTGCGATAATTAACTCAAGATCTTCCTGTACCATTGAAATGGTCTCATTCAGGTTAACGGACTCTGTTTCCAGCGGACGTTCGCTCACCTGAGAATACACCAGTAGATCCTCGATCAAACTGGCCATACGTTTAGAAGCATTTTCAATACGCTGAAACAAGCGTAGCTGCTTATCGTTAAGCTGCTCATGCAGATCTGTTTTCAACTGGTCGGTAAAGAACTGGATCTTGCGGATAGGCTCTTTCAGATCGTGAGAGGAGGCATGTGCAAATTCTTCCAGACTGACATTGGAGCGTTCCAGTTCGATCAGTTTACGCTGTAGTTCGAGCTGTAAACTTTTCAGCTTTGTAAAATCGGTCATGTGCACCACTACATCTTCGTTCATCAGCGCGGCGCTCATCAGATTAAAGATATCCAGTCCGTCAGCTGCGTAATGATTCTCCCAGGTATTGGTAAGGCCAGTCATGGCTACCTCGCGGATATTTTTAAAGCTATCGGTCTGGAAATAGCCAGGGAATACTTCACTCACTTTTTTGCTGATCAGCTGTTCCGGTGAGAATGTCGTATAAGCGGCATAGGCGGTATTGGTAAGTTTGTATATGAAATCGACGACTTTCCCATTATCTACAATTGGCTGTAATACCTGCATTGGCGCGCTGAATATATTGATGATGCGCTGGAGGTAATCATTAGAAGCAAGCAGCAGCTCGTGGGCCTTACGCAGGTCCTCCGTGCGTTGTTTTACCTGTCTTTCCAGCTCCTCTGAAAAGATCTTCTGATCGGTAATATCCTGGATCACAGAGACTACCCGCAGCGGCTGACTGGCATCGTCAAAATAGATACGTCCCTTGGTCTTTATCCAGCGGATAGATGCATCCTTACGGATCACTCTTGCTTCGTATTCCAGATGACCGTCTGACAATGCCTTTTCATAGGCTTCTTTGCATAATAGCTGGTCGTCGGGGTGCAGACTGTCCAGGTAGGTTGTCAGCTGCGTAGCTGCATATAATTCAAGGACTTCCTTTGCCCTTGGAGAAAGCAGCACTTCTTTCGTCCGGAGGTTGACTTCCACCGTTCCTAGTCCGCCTGATTCAATTGCAAGAGAAGCTCTCTCGTTGGCTTCCTCCACATTCCGGCGGGCGATTACCTGTTCGGTAACATCCTGCGCCAATATTACCACGCCGGTAATCTGTCCATCTGCCTCTCTATATGCCTGATAGATGACATTCAGGTATCGTTGCGTCTCAACACCCTGGACAATAACGGGATAAGGCGTATCATATAAATAAACGGATTCTCCTGTCAGGCGTACTTTCTCTAAAAGCTGACGGTCCTGTATATCTGTATCCGTAATAACATCAAAAAGTGGTTTCCCAAACAGCTGTTCAACGCTGCGACCGATCACCCTTCCATATGCCTCATTGGCCACTGAAACGACCATTTCTTTGCCAGACAATACCATAATGCCCAGATTGGCCTCACGGACCAGGTTCTGAAAGCGGTGTTCACTCTCTCTGACCGCCATTTCCGCCAACTTAGAGGATGTTACGTCAGTCGCGAGTACAATAACACCCTGCACCTCTCCCTGATCGTTTTTATCCGGTGTGTAGACAATATTGAGCCATCTGTTCTCGTCTGCCCTGGTAGGCGCTTTGATTTCATATTGTTCTATTTCACCGTCATAAGCTTTCCTGAGGTGAGGCGATACTACGCTGTAGGCCGCTTCTCCTATAAATTCACGCACTGTTTTGCCGATAGCTTCCGTCTTATCGACGTGGAACCATTTACAAAAAGTATCATTGTATGTCTGATAACGTTCTTCCTGATCCAGATAAAAGATCATGGCCGGTACTGCATTCCGCAGGATCTCCAGGTGTTGTTCACTCTTCCTGAGCGCCTCTTCCGCCACTTTGTGCAGTGCTTCACTTTTTTGCAATTGCTGTCTGGAGAGCACCCGCTCTGTCACGTCAATAGAAGTAGCTATCTGCCCTATAATCTGTCCTTCCTTGTCTTTGATAGGGTCAATACTTACCTGGAAATAATGAAGACGTTTCCCATCATGATCTGTGATCTCAATAGGTACCTCATCTGCATGAAAACGCTGGCCGCTTTCCTGTACCTGCCGGTGAATGGGCTCAACATCCCGACGGAGGTCCGGTTTGGCTTCATACAGGGGTTTGCCCATCACACTTTCTCTTGTACTGCGCCAGATAGAAAGATTAAGACGGTTGATATACTCAATAATAAGGTCGGGACCTCTCAGTACCGCTACTGAGAAAGGGACGTCCTCAAATATTTCATAAATGTTTGGAAAGGCAGCTTCACTGTTACTGCCTAAATTGAAAAATACAGACATAAATGATCAATCACACAATAATATAGCAAGTTAAGCACGTTTAAGCTTAAAATCAACATGTTGCCGGGGCTTTTGCATTTTACGGCCTAACCTGTACCTTAGCTTTCATAATAATCAGTCACCGGGCATGCGCAATATCAATTCTTTACGGGAAGATTTCAGCCAGAATAGCCAGCTCCCTATTCGTATTGTTTCTCCTGGTTTTGGCCATTTGCCGCAGGCAGAAGCTGAAAAATACGGGGTTACACAACGTTTACCCTACTACTTCTTTTTATTCATATTGGATGGCCATAGCAGGCGCAGTGTTGATCTGGAAAAGTTCGATATTGGTAAACATGAACTGCTTTTTTTTCTGCCACACCAGGTTCAGCAATTTCCTGTTGCCGCACATGGTAAGGACTACTATAAACTGGGCTTTTATGAAGAATGCCTTTCCCGCTTGCCCCGTCAATACCGCTTCCTGCTCAATCCCCTTAATCAGCAAAAGATAAGTTTTGCGCCCGATGCGGCTATCCGGCTCCAGGCCATTTTTGAAATACTGCAAAACCTACTCCGTACCACTGATACCGATCCTGAACTCATTCTGGCCCATCTCAATAGTTTACTAACGGAAATCAATACTGCTTACTTCGCGAATGACAAGAAGCCTGCAGACGACCGGCTGGCGAAGTTTATCGCCTTTAAAATGTTTGTTGAGGACAACCTGATCAATCATCCAAGTATCAGAGAGATTGCAGAAGAACTCACTGTAAGTACTGATAGCCTGTACCAGATCGTTAAACATTACTCCGGCCTCTCCCCTAAAGAATTCATCACAAACCGCCTGATACTGGAAGCGAGACGTCGGCTGTATCACGGAGAACTATCATCCGTAAAAGAACTGGCCTTCGAACTGGGCTTCAATGACCCCGATTATTTTTCACGGTTGTTTAAAAAAGTAACGGGTAAAACCGTTGCCGGCTTTTTTCAGGATTTGTCCTGAAGTTGTCGGTTTTCGTCCTGCCCATCCTCCTCCTATCTTAAGAGCTTTGTTCATAGAATAAATCCATAGATATGAACAGACAAACAGGAAATGTATTAGTAACTGGTGTAACCGGTCTTGTAGGAGCCCGCCTTGTACCACGGCTTATAAAAGCAGGCTGGAATTGTCGCGCATTAGTGCGTAGCGGGAAAACTATTCAGGGGGATGCAACACCCGTAGCCGGAGACTTACTGGACGCAGCTTCACTAACAGCAGCAGTAAAGGATGTGTCAGCCATCATCCATCTGGCAGCAGTATTCCGCACGCAGGACACAGATCTGATCTGGAAAAGTAATCTGGAAGGAACACGTAACCTGATTGCTGCGGCAAAGGTCCACGCACCCAATGCCCGCTTTATTATGGCCAGTACAGCACATGTCTACAATACAGACAATCCGCATCCGGGACGTGAAGATGATGTGGTTTCTCCTCAACATGCCTATCCGGCCAGCAAAGTCGCTGCAGAACAGGAACTGCGCGAAAGTGGACTTAACTGGTCGGTCCTGCGGTTCCCGTTTGTATATGGTGATGGGGACGGCCATCTTGAAATGCTACCCAAACATGTCATTCCAGGCAAATGGCATCCTGCCCAGAGAATGAGCATCATTCATCATCGCGATATTGCGACTGCTATTGATATGGCCCTGGCAGGTACTTTTGATGAACGTATCGTCAATATTTCAGATGATGCACCCATGTCTGTCTATGAGTTACTGCAACTTGTTGGTGCAACCATGGACGCATCATCTGCGCCGCTTGAAAATCCCTGGTATCTGTATGCAGATGCTTCTCTTGCGCGTAGTCTGGGCTTCCAGCCTACTATCAGAACAGTATACCAGGCGGCACAGGAGAAGCTACTTTAATACGGTTATATCGTGTATAAAACAAAAAGGTCGGAGCTTCCGACCTTTTTGTTTTATACACGATAAGTCAACCTCATTATTCGTCTTTCATTTTCAGGGAAATAGTTCCCTGATCAGGTGTGATCCGGTACAAGCCGCCAGAAACATGTCCTTCCATTTTCCCCTGTATAAGCTCCAGATAGTAAGTATGACCGTTAAATGTGTAGGTTGCACGCTTACTATCAGCGCTTTGAAAAGCAGTGCCGGCATTGTCTGCAACGCGAAGATCAAGGAACCAGTTCCCGGTCTTATTCTTACCGCCTGTAATGATCAACCTGTCTTCCTGCAGATCAATTTCGAAACTACCATTATCACCTGGCCATGAAACGTGCGCGGTACTTTTTCCTGTATTGCTAAATACGGGATTACCGCCGCTTATTTCCTGCTCATTCCCATTCACTATCTCCATTAACCGGAAACCTGCCGGATGATCTTTTTTACCCCATTGAAATCCATCTACAACCGGCAGTGTATAAAAGAAGCTCTTATTCTCTGTCGTTACATCCTTTAGGTATTTATCCGGTACAGACTCATTGAAAAGATGAATATCATCAATAAGCAAATGTCCGCCGGTCCAGAGAAGATTGACACGATAGAAGCGGCTGTTATACCAGAGTGTTTTCTTATCGCTGTCTCCCAGGTCTTTTGTTACAGTAAAAGTCGTTGCCGGGGTAACCTTATACGTTTCCCTGAACCAACGGCCTGACTGCTGCATGGTTTGTACCTGTACCTTTCCCTCCTGCTTTAAACGTGCAATGATGGGCATCTGCATTTCCAGGCCTTTCTGCATGCCTGCCCAGGTGAAGGAGTTTTCCTGCCCTGCCTGTGTATAGTTGAAGCCTAACGCCGGATCATTGGAGAAGATATCGAAGAACCAGTTCACCCATTGTTCATTGCCGCCTGCATAAGGGTATACCGGCTCCAGTGTAGTTACTGTACTGCCATCTGCATATTGCCGGATAGGATCACTGCCTAACATCCTGAATACAGGTACCGGAAGCTGCTTCTCTGTATGCTGGGCAGGCATATAGGCATTAATACGGCTAGGGTAATAAGCCTGATTCCAGTATCCTCCCCAGAGTGTAAATCCGTCAGTTCCTACCTGATCTTTACAATTGGCAGAAGCTACTATCTTGTATTTGTCTGACATATATGCCAGCGAATGCGCATCAATCACCCAGGAAGCGACTGATTTGGGATAGTATCCAAATATTTTTTTAAAGTCATTGAAATAAACGTCGATAATCTGCTCACGTTCCGCTGGTGTGTAACCAACGGAAAAGCCTACATCTGAATGCCAGTCCCAGGCATATTTGCCCCTCCATTTGATACCTGCCTTTTCAATAAGTGGTTTGGGTAGTTCCCACCAGGCGCCAATTTCAAACTGGTCTTTCGGCAGACTTTTCAGCAGCTGCTGATAACGGGGGTCTATCAAGGCATCGTATTGCAGTAAGAAGGTACCTCCAAGACGATACTTTTTCATTAATGCGACCTGATTTTCAACTGTTTTGAAGAGTACATCTTCAGTGATAGCTGCATCACGTGGCTCCAGTAAACGGATAAAGTTTACAATATTGACGATCCTCGGAGAACGGTTTTCATTAGTGGCATTTGATTGAGCATCGGAAACCTTTACCTGAAAAAATGTAAGAAGGACTAAAACCAACGTAGAACAACGACGTATTATCATAATTTGTTTTTGAGTACACACGATCAACAAGGATATTATTGCAGGTCATTTCGCTATAACCGCTATATCGCATTACATTCCTTTTAATTGAAATGCTCCCGGAACTCCAGCGGAGACATGTTTGTCTTGGACTTAAAAAATTTACTGAATGACTGAGGATGTTCAAAACCCAGCTGATAGGCGATCTCGCTTACTGTAAGATCGCTTATCATCAATATCTCTTTGGCTTTCTCAATCAGTTTCAGGTGTATATGCTGCTGCGTATTATGTCCGGTCAGTGACCTTAACAGGTCTCCCAGGTATCTGGGCGATACTTCCAGCTGGTCCGCCAGCGACTGTACTGACGGTAAACCTTTCATCAGTGCAGTTTGATTACTAAAATAGTTATCTAATATCGCCTCCAGTTTTTCCAATACCTGGTTATTGATGGACTTGCGGGTGGTGAACTGCCGTTTATAGAAACGCTGGCTATAATTCAGCATTAACTCAATCTGTGAGATCAATACGTCCTGACTGAGGTCATCTATGGCTGTTTCCAGCTCATCCTCCAGATTCTTGGCGATAGCACTGATAATCAGGCGCTCCTTGTCTGATAAATGCAGTGCCTCATTCACCGAATAAGAGAAAAACGCATAGTTTTTAATCTTCGCATCCAATGGATAGTTCCGCAGGAAATCCGGATGGATCAGCAAGGTGAAACCTGCATCTGAAAAGGGTGTATGCATAATGTTGAGCGGCTGCCCGGGAGAGGTGAAGATCATGCCTCCTTCGTCAAAATCGTAAGTGGTCTGACCGTACTTCGCTTTGCAACCGACAGACTCATTATAGGTAATATTGTAAAAATTCATCACAAAAGATGGCCTCAGCATCTCATCAGTGATCTGCACCTTACTGTAATTCAGTATGCTGATCAATGGGTTTAGGGGTTTCGGTAATCCGAATGCCCTTTGGATCTCCGTAATGGAGTTGAATACACGCGGCTTGTTCTTCTGTTCTCCTCTCATTTTCTCAAAAGTTATTGCCAGTAAATATGGGAATATTTACTGGCAATTTAATGTTAAAAATGGTTTATCCCTGTACCATTAACTGGCGCACGTAATCCCTGAAACCTTCGTCCCCTACAGCCAGCCTGTGTGCATACAGATTTTTTGCGTCGTCACCGCATACATAGCGAAGATTATTCTTACCGTCCGTAGCAGCCTCATACACAACTGCGGCGATATCCTCCGCTGTTGAGACGCCTTCTCCTGAACTAATAGCTGCCAGGAACTTATTTAACAGGCTTTCATAAGCCGGATGAGCAGCGATCACAGCACTTTTACCATTTTCTGTAGCCACAAGGCCTGGTTCTATATTTTTAATACCTATTCCGAATTCATTTAACTCATACGAGAGACTCTCACTCCAGCCCTCTAAAGCCCATTTACTGGCATCGTACATAGAACTCACCGGGAAACCTGCAAGTCCGGCACTGGAGGTTGTAGTGATAAAAAGACCTGCTTTCCGCTCTCTGAAATATGGAATAAAAGCCTGGGTAACCCGTACTACACCAAAGAAGTTGGTCTCCATCTGCTGTACCAGCTGCTCGTCAGTGATCGCTTCCAATGCACCTAACAGCGTATAACCTGCATTATTAAACACCACGTCTACCGGTCCGAGTGCGAGTGTTTTTTCCACAGTCTCCTTTATCTGGTGGATGTCAGTAACATCTAATGGTAGAACAGTTACGTTCTCCAGTAAATGTAGTGCTGTGTCATTTTCCGGTTTACGCATGGTCGCTATTACACGCCAGCCCTTTTCTGCGAAGTATTTAACAGTGGCATTGCCTATTCCTGTCGAAGCGCCGGTAACAAAAATCGTCTTTTGCATTCGTTATTATTTTATGGCAAAATTCCATTACGCCGAAGGAAGCCACGTAGTGAAAATGGTAAATCTTGTAGTCGAACCGGTAAACATAGTCCTTTCCACTACAACTCCGTGACTTTTGGCTACATCCTCCTGCCTGTTACGGCAGACCTTTGCAATAACAAAATATCAACTCATGGATTTAAAAAACAGCACTGTTCTTATTACAGGTGGGACGAGCGGGATCGGACTGGAACTGGTAAAACAGCTGAGCGCAATAGGAACAACGATCATTGTCACGGGACGGAATCCGGATACCCTGCATGAAACAAAAAAGCGCTTTCCTGCCATTCACACCTTTCAAAGCGATGTAAGTAAGGTAAAAGACATTGAGCAGCTATATAAGGACGTTACCCGCGAGTTTCCGGCACTGAACATGATCATCAATAACGCCGGGGAAATGCGGTTGATCGATCTGCAGGATACCAGTAAAGACCTGGCAGACATTACCCGTGAAATTGATATCAATCTTTCAGGAACGATCCACATGGTACACCAGTTCCTTCCACATCTGATCAGAAAGCAGTCCGCAGCGATCGTCAATGTGTCTTCTGCCATCGCTTTTATGCCATATTCCGTAGCCCCTGTTTATAGCGCTTCTAAAGCAGCGGTCCATGCTTATACCATGGCTTTACGGCTTCAGCTTGGTAAAACAAACGTACAGGTCATCGAACTGATACCTCCTGGTGTAACGACCAATCTGCAAAACGACTGGGTACTACAGCCCAATCCCCGGCAGATGATGGCAGTAGACAAAATGGTAAATGTCGCCATTCAGGGGTTGCAGAAAGACACACTGGAAATCAAGCCATTCCTGGTAAAAGTGATAAAAACACTGACAAAGGTGATCCCCGGTCAGCTCATGAAATTCGGACACAGGGAATTTGAAAAATTCAGACAGCTTAATCAGCAACAATAAATCATCAGATATGAAAAGAACATACTTTGCAGTTGTCATGCTCCTCTTATCAGTGGCCTCTTTTGCCCAGAAACTATCACCTGACCAGATCATTGGTGTGTGGCAATGTGAGGATTATAAAATAGAGATCTTCAAATCGGGGAACAGCTATTCCGGCAAATTGTTATGGGCGAAGGACCTGTTTGAAGTGGATGGGAAAACACCTAAAAAGGACAACAAAAACCCCAATGAACAACTAAGAAACAGGTCCAGACAGGGCCTCACTCATATCACGGAGTTGGTTTATAAAGACGGCGCGTATGCAGACGGTAAGCTATACAGTGTGCAGGATGGAAATACATATAGTCTGAAAGGCGAACTTAAAGGTATCAACGACCTCGAAACACGCGGATATAAAGGCATTCCGATGATGGGTAAGACCTTCAGATGGAAACGTATGCAATAACGCTATAATTAGTGCATCTGTAGTTACATCATATATAACGTTCTCTTCAACTAACAACAGCTATGACAAGAAGTATCATTTCTCTATTACTAATGATTATCTCCGCATCACTCAGTTTCAAACATGCCTGGGATTCATTCAACTACAGCAATAATCCTGAAACACTTAAAATGATGACCAGTCTGGGTATCAGTGAACCAGCCGTCCCCTATCTCAGCTTATTGAGTATAGCGATTGGCATACTGGTGCTCATTCCCAAAACATTCTTCCTGGGCAATCTGCTGAACGCCATCAGCATCGTTCTCATTATGGCAATGGCTTCACGGGCAGGGAACTTCAAAATGGTATTGATAGAGATCCCGTTTTTAGCCATGCCGCTAATTATGATTGCTCTGAAATATCCGTTTAAAAATTAAACTAACTTGCAGTATGGCACATGCAAAACCATACAGGATCCAATCTGTAACGGAAATACACCGTTTGATGCAGCTTCCGAAGCCACATCATCCGTTGATAACCATTGTTGATCTCAAAGGGCTGAAAAACGACCCGGATATTGACGCAGTTATTTTCGACCTGTATGTGATATCCATGAAAAGAGGTTGTGATAACCTCTTTTACGGTCAGCAGAAATATGATTTTGACGAAGGCCTGATGGCGTTTATGTCACCGGGACAGATCTTACGTGGTGAAGAAAACGGAGTCCCCGTCAATCTTGAAGGCTGGATGCTGTTTATACATCCGGATTTCCTCTGGAATACATCGTTGGCGAAGAAAATAAAGCAATACGAATATTTTGGGTATTCGACAAACGAGGCGCTGTTTCTTTCTGACAAAGAAGAAACCGTCATCAATGATATCGTAAGAAATATCAGGAACGAGTATCACTCCAATATCGATAAGTTCAGCCAGGATATCATTATCTCTAATCTGGAAACACTGCTGAACTATGCCGAGCGCTTTTATCAGCGACAGTTCATCACCCGGAAAATCACCAATCATAAAGTCTTAGCACAACTGGAAGACGTACTGACGGACTATTTCAACGACGAAGAACTTCTATCCAAAGGGCTGCCCAGTGTGCAATACATGGCCAGCAAGTTGAACATCTCGTCTAAATATCTGAGCAGTTTACTCAAACAGCTCACCGGACAAACGACGCAGCAGTTAATTCATGAAAAACTGATCGAGAAGGCAAAGGAAAAGCTCTCTACCACGGAGCTTTCTGTTAGCGAAATCGCTTATCAGTTAGGCTTTGAACATCCACAATCATTTAACAAACTATTTAAAAGCAAAACCAGTCAAAGTCCGCTGGATTTCAGACAGTCTTTTAACTAGCCTATCCCATGAGTCATCTGGTATATGGCCGTTCAGCTGTTAGAAGTCTTTATAAAACTTTTAACAGCTGATCCGTTGACAGTTTAATGCAATCATTCTATCTTGGGCTAATATATAAATACCATGAAGCCTATCGTTTGTTTTCTCATGATCCTTATTTGTCCTGGATTGTTATTTGCCCAGAAAAATTTCAAGGTATCTTTCGTCGTCCCGGACAGCACTATACTGAAAAATCTATCTTTCTCTTACTATGACCATAAAACAAGAGAAAACGTAAGCCTCACTCCTGTTTACGAGAAGAACAAAGCCACTATTACCCATAGTTACAACACCGTATATGCCCATATCCGGGTAGAACTGGTTTCTGGAGACTCCTGGCCCGCTACGACAATATTCGCCACAGAAAAGCCGGCAACCGTGACATTCCCGGAACATATCGATAAAGCAGATCCTTTTGGTACTTATACGTTAACGAACGCAGAAAACCCCAGACAGGAATTTCAGGCAGCAGACGAATATGTAAAAGAAGTCAAAGATCTTTATCTGCAACTCTATGACTCATTGGCACCCAATTGGAAGCCGGCAGATAGCCTTGATTACAAAAGACTTACAACAGCAAAATTAGCTGTTGACTATAAGCGGCTGGAATACATTTCCAGCCACGCCAATGCCTATAGTTCATTTGTACTGTTTGAAAAGTATAACAGCACCCTGTTGCCTCCTGAGCTGCTTTCAGAGCGGTTTAACGCTATATTCCCGGCAAGCTTCAGAAACAGTGATGAAGGTGCCAGTGTTAAAAAATACCTGCAGGACAGGGTTGCTTTAGAAGAGAAGAAAAAGGCAATATCTTTCATCACAAAAGATATCGACAACAACCAGCTCGCACTGAAAGAGGTTTACAATAAGAAGAATGTATTGCTTGTCTTCTGGGGTACCTGGTGCGGAGGATGTATAGAAGAGATCCCCACATTGAGAGAAATAAGACAACAATGCCCCCGGGAGCAACTGGAGATGATATCAATTGCCTCCCGGTCACCGGTGGAGAAAGTGAGGGAATTTATCAAAGACAAGCAGATGGACTGGAAACATGTTGTTAATGATGAAAAAATACCCCTGCTTTATCAGATACATGGCTATCCGGAGGTTTTTCTTATTGATACAAAAGGAAACATTATCTACAAATATTCTGATTATCCGGACCTTCATCTGGCAGGTTTAAGGAAAATGTTAGCAGGTATGGCGGGCAAACAATAAAGAAAGCCTTTGCATGTACAAAGGCCTTCTTTCAACAAGCAAACATAACTATTATAAAGAGACGCCGCCAGTCACTTCAATACGCTGACCATTCACCCATTTAGCATCATCGCTGCACAGGAAAGCGACTACACCGCCAACATCATCCGGTAATCCTACGCGGCCCAATGCTGTTATGCCCTCTACAAAGCTGCGCATACCAGGGTTATCTTCCATGGCACCACCGCCAAAGATGGCGCCCGGTGCTACCACATTAGCGGAGATACCTCTTGCACCCAGTTCAGCCGCCAGATAACGGGTATAGACGTCCATTCCCCCCTTCATGATACCATAAACGGAAACACCTGGATATGAGATCCTGGATACGGCAGAAGAGATATTAACGATCCTTCCGCCATCCTGTAATAAGGGTAACATCTTTTGTGTCAGGAAATACACGCCTTTCAGATGAATATTCATCATCTCGTCAAACTGGCTTTCTGTCGTAGCAGTAACTGATGACTGCAGACTCGTACCTGCGTTATTGATCAGAAAGTCGAACCGGGTCTTTCCAAATGCGGTTTTCAGTACCTTACTTAACTGATCTGCAAAAGCATCAAAACCCTTTATGTCTGAAGTGTTAAGCGGCAGGGCAACCGCTTTACGGCCAAGTGCCTGGATAGCGGCTACAGTTTCATCCGCACTCGCCTTGTTACTGAGGTATGTAATGATAATATCGTTGCCTTTTTGCGCCAGACTCAATGCAATATTCTGACCAATGCCACGGCTACCGCCTGTTATCAATGCAATTTTTGAATCGCTCATTGTTGTACTATTTTGATTTAAAAACAGTACAAAATTCCAGGAAATGCTAATTCTACACAATGGCAGGCGCAATCCATTTTATGTATAATTCAAACTTTTGGCTTGTGAGCGATATGCCCCGGGTGGTATAGAGGTCTCATTCTTAAAGAACTTCGCAAAATGCGCAAAGTCGGAAAAGCCCAGACTATCCGCGATTTCGGCGATCGTCCAGTTCGTTTGCCGCAACAGGATCTGTGCTTCTTTCAGGATTCTTCCCGCTATCAGCGCAGATGTTGTCAGGCCTGTCGTTTCCTTCAGGATCTTGTTTAAATGATTGACATGTATGGATAGTATGTCTGCATAGTCCTTGGCCGTTCGTAGTTTGATCTGCTGATGGGGATTTTCCAGCGGAAACTGCCGCTCCAGCAATTCTACAAACAGGGAGGTGGTACGTGCAAACTGGCTGTGATTCGGATGGAGCATTACGGCTGACTGCAGCTGTTGCCCCAGATGGATGAGCTCCAGGGCGTACACGCGCAGCAGATCATATTTATATGCATAGGTAGACGCGATCATGCCCTGCATCTTCTCAAAAATGGCCTTTACATCTTTTATATCCTTCTTTTGCAACTGAAATACAGGGTGTTCCGGTGACTTATAAATAGGCAGTTCGTCTACGACCACCCCACTCCTCGCAGGATGCAGGAATTGTGGTGTAAATACGCAAAACATACCTGACTGACGTTCCTCCGGAAACCAGGTAACAGGCATTTTGGGTGTGGTAAAAACCAATGTAGGCTGTGAAAGCTGTATGATACCATCCGGGTATCCGATCTGAGAATAACCCTGTAAAAGACTGATTTTATAGAAAGTACGGCATTGGTAAGGTTCACTGGGTCTGTCCTGCGCGGTCTGCCTGATCTGCTGCATATCAAAGACGTTGAAATGACCGATCTCATCCTGAATCCCTTCAGGCAGCAGGGCATTTAACGCCAGAGAAGAGCCACTGGCAAAACGACTATCCAATTCATTGAGTGAAACTTTATTCATAACCTTCATTTGTAAAAATCAAAGTTACGTCATCTCTGCCAATGTAGCGTTTTGCCTATCGGATATCCGTTCCCGGCTTATTGTCTCCCTTAAATGTTTTACGGAAAGTTAGTGCGGTCATACCGGTTTCCTTGTAAAAAAGGCGGGAAAAGTAAGAATGGTTTTCAAAGCCAAGATCGGCGGCGATCTGTTTTACACTCAGACTGGTAAAATATAATTGTCGTTTAGCTTCTGTGACGATAGCAAATCTGATCCAAAAGGAAACGGTGGCACCCGTTATTTTCTTCACGGCTTCATTCAGATAGGGCTCCGAGATATGCAGCATCTCTGCATAGTCTGCCGGGCTTTTATATGCTTTTATGTTTTCCTTCAGCAATTGCCTGAACTCCATCGACAGTATGGCAGGCCTTGAGTTGGCTATTTCCGTCTTCACAGACATACGAATCGTACAGGCTACCATCTCAAAGAAAGCACTCAATATGGCGTGCAACAGGGATATCCGCTCAGAAGACTGGTCGCCTGACGTCTGACGATACAGCACGTGCAGCAGCTGGTCATAGTCTGTTATTTCATCAGCCCTTAGTGTAACCGGCTCCTGGAAACCGAGCCAGCCTTCAATAATATTTCTGCATGCCGGAGGGACTAAGGCAGGATCTGCCGCGATAAACCATCCTTTTGCCTGATGTGATATAATGCGGTAGTGTATCTGTTCGGGTAGGATATAATACAGCTGACCGGGACCAACTGTCTTTTCGGTAAAATCTACGATAGTGGTCCCGGACCCTTCCGTCACGATAAAGAATATATAATGATCGTCGCGATGTGCGCCTGTATCTACAGGTTGTCTGTGATCAGCCTTTTCCGGGGAGAATGGCTTCAGCTGAAATCCAAGGCTGCTCCTGTCCTGTAGTTTGTGTACTGGCACCTGCTTCATAGATCAAAAGTAGCCTTTTCCGCCTCTACACATTAAAATTTCAGTATGCGATCCGCGTTTCCATGGGCAATTTTAGCTATCTGATCCGCAGGAAGCTGGATACTATGTAAAAAGTCAATTCCCATCTGATGCGTGCTGAACGGATAATCTATAGAAAATAAGATATTGCTGATGCCTATCGTATCTATAGCAATTTGCAGTGGTGGCTGGGTAAATATGCCACTCGTCGTGATATACAGCTGCTCCCGGAATGTATCGATCAATGTCCTTTTATTCTTCCCCCCATTACCTGGCTGAAATACCCTGTTTGACCTTTCCCACATCATAGGCAGCATTTCACCCATATGGCCGATGAGTATGTTCAGCCGGGGATATTGGTCAAAAATGCCGGCAGCTAATAGCCGCAGGATGTGTATCGCTGTTTCCGAATGCCATCCCCATCCATAACAGGCAATGGCCTCATTAGGTCCTTTTGTATCTCCCACATTACTGTAATAAGCATCAATTACCTCTTTCGGCGGTATGCCCGGATGGAGATACAATGGAACACCCAGTTTTTCTGCACGTTCGAAGACAGGTGCAAATTTAGGGGCATCCAGGAATTCCCCGTTTATCGTTCCCTTTATCATAGCTCCCCGAAAGCCATATGTTTTGACGGTACGTTCCAGTTCATCGGCGGCTGCTTCCGGCATTGTCATCGGCAGCATGGCGAATGCCGTAAATGCATCGGAATGACCTTTCATCTTGTCAGCCAGCAAATCATTATACTTTGCTGCAAAAGCCGGCGCAAGGCTGTCGGGCAAAAGATAGACGTCTGTATTCTCTACCGAAAGCACCTGCATGGATATACCGGTGGCCTTCATTGAATTTAAACGTTCACCAGATACGTCCGCGAGCTTTTCCTGCATATGTGATGCGGCAGCTGACTGCTTTCTGTTTTTCAATATTTCTTCCGGCAGCAGCGACGTCATTTCCGGGAATGATACATGTTCCTCTAATGTTACTATTCTCATGTCAGTATAATTTAACCGATGCAAAGAGATGAAAGTCAGGCCGGATCATCAATAAATAAAATCAGGTGATCATAGCACAATTTGGGGTATTTTCCATTACATTTGATGTACACGTACCAATACCAGGCCCATTATAAGAAAACCTGTGTTACCCACCCGCTCCATACATCGCTTTAGCTATCAAATTCAATCCTGTTAGCTGATCAATCAATTTTAAACCCTTACAGAACCACGAATGTTATGAAAATTAACTTTAAACCACTATGTGCACTTTTGCTGCTGATTATTTTATCAGTCAGCGACCACGTCTTCGCCCAGTCGGGTATTTATGTCGGCGGGCATTTCCGCAGAGAAAGAACCCATACAATTACTGACCTGAAGGCTTCCGGATTTACGTATGTCATCCTGTTCGATGTTACTGTGCAGCCGAATGGTGACCTGACGACTGACGGACAAACCATCTGCTCAAACGGGACTTATGTATTCGGTTCCACTAATCCAAACTATATCGCTGATGTAAATGCGCTGAAAACAGGCGTTACCTCTATTACCAGAGTAGAAACCTGCGTAGGTGGCTGGGGCAGCCATTCTTACACGAATATTAAGAACCTGGTCGCCAGCCAGGGCATCGGAACTGCCAGTATCCTCTACCGTAATTTTAAAGCATTAAAAACGGCAATCCCCTCTATAGATGCCATCAACAATGACGATGAAGAAGCCTATGATGTTAATTCGGCTACCGCTTTTCATGTAATGCTGGCAGACATCGGGTATAAAACCACTCTCGCGCCTTACCGTAACAAGCCTTACTGGCAGAGTGTAGCTACGAATGTTAACAATCAGCGTAGTGGCGCTGTTGACAGAATTTACCTGCAGTGGTATGAAGGTGGCGCCGGTAATAATCCATGTGACTGGAATATCAATAATATCCAGTTGCATACGGGAGACCTGAACTACGAGAATAGTGCTACGGTCATTGACAAGATGACCCGGGCCAAAAACAATTGTAATTCCAAAGGAGGATTTTACTGGGTATACAATGATAATAATATCAACCTGAAGGAACTTGCCGGCAGGGTAAATACCATCTTCGGTATACGCACCAAAAGTCAGCAGGAAGTAGCCAATTTCTACAACGACTGTGACTATAAGGGCTTTGCCAATGGACTGGAAGCGGGTGATTATGATCTGGCCAGACTACAGTCCTTCGGCATAGACAACGACATGCTGTCGAGCCTCACTGTGGCCGAAGGGTTTGAAGTGACGGTCTATGATGACTACAACTTTACTGGTACGTCCAGAACATACAGAGGAAACGTGGCTTGTTTAGTAGCCGATGGTTTGAATGATAAGGTTTCGTCACTGCGCATCCGCACTACCGGGGCGACTACCTTAGCCGGTACCTGGTTTATTCAGAACCGTAACAGTGGTAAATATATGGACCTGGCAGGCGAACAGGTACAGCAAAATGGCGGTAACATTCAGCAATGGGAATATGCAGGTGGCACCAATCAGCAATTTCAGCTGATACACCTGGGAGATGGAACATACAATATCAAGGTAGTCGCTAGTGGCAAGTCTTTGGATGTAGACGCCGTCAGTAAGAATGAAGGGGCTAATATACATCAATGGGATTATGTGGGTGGTTTTAACCAGCAATTCGTACTGGTTCCCACTACCGATGGATACTATAAATTTATCGCCAAACATAGTGGCAGGATTACGGAAGTGGCCGATGCCAGTACCGCAAATGGGGCGAATGTCCGTCAGTGGGGTAATAATAACCAGACCTGTGGTCAATGGCGGCTGGTACAATCCGGAGGCGCCAGAACCGCTGCACCAAAGTTGGTAGTAAATGCTGACAAGGACTTTACGCTTTACCCGAATCCTGTTGCCCAGACGCTCTATTTCTCTTCCAATGAACTAACAGGCGCTAAAGTAGCGGTTTCGGATATATCGGGTCGTATCGTCATCAATACTTTGCTTTCCGGTAAAGGCATTGATGTGTCCAGGCTTAAACCAGGCTTATATACCATACAGATTTTCAGTAATGGTAAAACGAGCGTAAAGAAATTTATCAAAAATTAAACGATATAATAGCAGGAAGCCGGCTCAAATTGATTGGCCGGCTTCCTCATTTAATGCATTACTATATATCGGTAAACCTCAGACCAATTTATCCGGCGTCAAAGGCAGGTCCCGTAATCTTTTTCCGGTAGCATTGAACACGGCATTAGCAATAGCTGCAGAAACGCCGGTGATACCAATCTCTCCAATCCCTCTTGCCCCTATAGGTGAGATATGCGGATCGGGCTTCCCAATAAAATGCACATCTATCGGAGGCACATCCAGGTTAACAGGTACATGGTAATCTGCCAGCGTACGCGTTACTGGATTCCCCCAGCGTTTATCGTATTCCGTAGCTTCCATCAGGGCTGCACCAATGCCAAAGATCACGCCTCCGATAATCTGTGAACGCGCTGTTTTCTCATTCATGATACGCCCCACATCCTGTACGCTGGTAAAACGTTTTACACGGATAGTACCAAAATCCTGATCTACCCATACTTCGGCAAACTGAGCGCCGAATGAATGAAAAGCATATTGTTTGATATCGCTGTTCTGTTCAGGAGGAGTTTCCCTTGGTGTACACAATGCGCTGGGTACAGTCATACCCGGACCTGACACTGGCTGCGTAGTAGCGCAGGCTTCCATCTCAGTGCGCTTAGCCCGTTTCATAATATCGGCATAGGCATCACTCTTCTTTTCCTCACCAGTGATAACAAGTTTACCATCGGCATAACTGATCTCATCCAGTCGGCGACCGTTCAGTTTTGAGGAAGGGTCGGCAATAGCTAAGGCTGCCAGCTCTTTCCTTAATAATACACAGGCTTCCATTGCAGCAGGATGAATGCTGGCTGTCGTTTGGGAACCGCCCGCCAACGGCGCTGCCGGAAGACTGGAATCACCAATTTTCACGTCTATCCGGTCTACCGGAACACCTAAAGCGTCAGCCACCGTTTGTGCCAGAACGGTATATGTACCTGTACCGATATCGATGGATGCTGTCCTGACTGTCACCTCCCCGTTTGCTGTCATTGTCACCTTTACCGATGCAGCACTCCGGCCACCAGGATATGTAGCGGTAGCCATGCCGTAACCTATAAGATATTTTCCTTTTCTTTGTTGCCCTGGTTCCATGCTTCGCGCTGACCAGCCGAATCTTTCTGCGCCGATGCGGTAACAGTCCACCAGTGAATCACTGGAGAAATCATGTCCTTTCATAGGGTCTTTAGCCGTATGATTGGCGATCCTGAATTCCACGGGATCCATTTTTAGTTCGTACGCCATCTCATCCATAGCCGATTCGAGTGCAAATGTTCCTGGTGTTTCTCCGGGTGCGCGCATGAACGTCGGCGTACCCCGGTTCAATGTAGTTACGTTATAGGTAACTTCACGTACTGGCGCCTGATATAGAACGAGTGACTGCTTTCCACTTGGTTCAAAAAAGGTTGTAAGGTTATTATAGGTATCCGTATGATGTCGGACAGCGCCCAGCTTTCCGGCCGTATCGGCTCCAAGTGCCACGTGCTGGATAGTGGCGGCGCGATGCCCTACATTGGTCTGCATCATCTGTCTGGTGAGCGCCAGTTTCACCGGACGGCCAACTGCCTTTGCCGCGATAGCCACGAGCAATGTATGCAGCCACAGTCCTTTGCTGCCAAAACCGCCACCTACATATGGGGCGACCACACGCACATTTTCCGACTGCAATCCCAGAAAATAGGCGGCAATAGCACTGGTCATACCGACCCCCTGTGTGGCATCATATAAGGTAAGTTTATCGGTACTGTCCCATACCGCCACAGTCGCATGTGGTTCCATTGGATGATGGTGTTCGACGGGTGTTGAATAGCTGTGATTTACCTGGTGCGCCGAAGCGGCAAGTGGAGCAGCTGTTTTACCCTCATTCACCTGTGCTTCTTCCCCCATAAACATTTTAGGCTTTTTAGCTTTGGGGAGTTCAGACTTCAGGTCGGTAGCTGCTTTTTCTTCCGTATAGCGTATTTTCAATTTATAAGCAGCAGTACGTGCCTGTTCGTAAGTCTCCGCTACCACAACTGCAATAAATTGTCCCAGGTAATGCACTTTATTTTCCTGTAACGGCAACAGGTTTTCTCCCAGGAACGCGGCACCGGCTTTCATCTGTGCCTGCATATCCATGGGTTTTAACCTGAAGGCGTTTTTATAGCTGATCACACTGAGCACGCCGGGCTCTTTCTTTGCAGCAGCATCATCAATGGATACAATGAGTCCCTTCGCAATCGTTGCGCGTACAGGAAACGCATACGCCATGTTGGGCTGATTAAACTCAGCTGCATATGTTGCCTTACCAGTGACCTTTAAGCGGCCATCTATACGGCTGATTGGTTTTCCGGTTTCGCTCATGAGTTAAAAAAGTTAGTCGTGTTGAAAATTCTATTTTCTGATATCCTTCCAGACTTCATCAAACACCTGCCTCCAGGCCTGCGTTCATGCCATAACCTACGCCATTCATAGCGTTTGAAAGCGCACGCACGATCGCATCCCCGGCCATTTTCACTTTATATTTGTTATGTTCCAATGGTCTGGCATTTTTTAATTCCGCTGCGGCGGCTACTTTAAAATTTGCCATTGTGGCTTCCTTACCCACTAATAATTTTTCTGCTGCAGTTGCCCGCCATGGCTTATGTGCAACACCTCCCAGCGCAATACGGATATCTCTGATCCTGCTCCCATCAAGCGACATTGCTGCAGCAACTGATACAAGTGCAAAAGCATAAGATGATCTTTCACGGACCTTCAGATAATAGGAATGTGCCGCAAAATCATTTTCCGGCAGTTCAATAGACGTGATCAGTTCTCCATGCTTCAGGTTATTATCTATCTGGGGAGTACTACCTGGTAAACGATGAAAATCAGCAAATGCGATCGTTCGTTTTTCCTGATTCCCTGCTTCCACATGTACGACCGCATCAAGGGCCGCCAATGCAACTGCCATGTCAGACGGATACACTGCGACACATTTTTCAGACCACCCGAAAATCGCATGGTTGCGATTGAGTCCTTTAAGGGCGCCACAACCGGATCCTGGTGTACGTTTGTTACAGGGCATATTTACATCATAGAAATAGCTACAGCGTGTACGTTGGTTAAGGTTGCCTGCGTTAGTTGCCATATTTCTGATCTGTGCGCTTGCGCCCGCCAGAATCGCCATAGTTAGTAATGGATATTGCTTACGGACCCTTTCGTGGTTGGCAGTAAATGCATTCGTCGCTGTACCTCCGATTAAAATACCATTTGAAGTCTTTTCAATATCAGCGTATTTCAACCGGGTAATATTCACCAATTCAGAAGGATGCATCACATCTTCCTTCATCAGGTCTAACAGATTAGTTCCTCCACCTAAGAACTTAGCATCTGCATTCACGGATATAGCCGTAATGGCAGCAGCCGGATCAGCGGCATTAGAATATTTAAATGGTCTCATGATTAACAATTGCTTGATATGATCAAATAGTGCCATCAGCAAATTGCCAAACCTGGGCAACAGCTTTGTCTCCGTGCACCTCCCGAATGGCATCCACTATATTCGGATAGGCTCCGCAACGGCAGATGTTTCCTGACATTCGCTCACGTATTTCCTCTTCAGACAGTTCCATTGGCCTGCCAGCTTCCCGGACATTACTGGTCACATAACTGGCCTCTCCGTTCTTTGCTTCGCTCATCAGTGCGACTGCTGAACAAATCTGGCCTGGTGTGCAATAACCACATTGAAATCCATCATGTTTGATAAATGCAGCCTGCATAGGATGAAGTTTGTCGCCGTCTGCCAGGCCTTCGATGGTAGTTACTTCCTTGTCCTCACAGGTGGCTGCAAGCGTCAGACATGACAAGACGCGCCTGCCATCAACAATTACCGTGCAGGCGCCGCACTGTCCATGATCACAGCCTTTTTTGGAACCCGTCAGGTCCATACGCTCCCGTAAAGCATCTAGTAAGGTCATACGTGAGTCTACCAACAGTTGCTGCGCGCTACCATTTACTTGAAATGATACATTAACGCCATTTTCAATGACTGTGGGGGGCAATGGAGCAACGGCGGTACTCCTGGCCATTAATTGCTCGATACCAAGAAGATGCGTTGCGAGTAGGCCAGTCCCTGTATATGTTATTAATTTAAGGAAATGGCGTCGCTTAATACCTGATGTAATGATTTCACTCATCTCATCAGGCAGCAGTTCCTCGAGGGCTCTTCTCTCAGCATCCGTCAGATCCGGAAACTTAGGTTGATCTTCCATCGTGTACGTTTGAGGGTACTTGAATATTTATCTGGTAAAAGGCTTCATGGTTGTATTCCGACCCGGACACCAAAACCTATAAGTGGCACAAACGCATGAGGGGCAACAAATTGAACTCAAATAGTATACCGGTAGCAGGCCGCTGGACCGTTCTAATTATCTGAAAATAACGTGATGCCGCACCTCACATCATAATCCTGTCAGCATATTTTTTTTTACCCCGTTATTATCCATTATTTACAATCAGGGTACCTATATGTATTTAGGACAATTTCCCCGCTTTGGGGATACGGATGAATATACATCGCCAGCACAGCTACCTGCGGAGTATATTCAGTAGGTGAGCTCGCTGCTGAGTAATAAATTAGTAACGGCACAAAAAAAAGATCAGTGCATTTTGCACTGATCTTTTTTTTGCATATAATATAAAGCCCTGCTTAATGACTAAGAGCCGGAGATAAACTTTTGGTGTTCACAAGCTTAATGACCCTAAAATATGATAACACACGAATCATATAATATACAGGGTCTATCTCATGCCAGCGACGGCCAAAGTTGACTGAAGCAGGACGTTTATGATGATTATTGTGATAAGATTCTCCCAACATTAATACATCCACGAACAGCAAATTCATAGATGTATTTTTCAGTTTGAAATTAATATAGCCATACTTATGCGCAAACCAGTTAACGATAGCGCCATGAAAAGCTCCCATAGATACGACTATCGGTAAAAGCAGATACTGCCATGGACTGGTAGCAAAAGCTATAAAGAACAGGATATATAGCGCGACCCACATTAGTCTTGAGAATCCGCTATTAGCAAATCGATCAAAGCTATCCCAGGACGGAATATTTTTGGTATATCGTTCTTCCACGTCTATCCTTTGATGCAGAACGTCCTGATAGACCTGTCTTGTATCCCACATCATTGAGAAGATGTTGGAAGAATTTGATGGCGAATGCGGATCAAGCGGCGTATCTGTATGTGCATGATGCAATCTGTGCATGATGGCATATGCCTTCGGACTCATATACGATGATCCCTGCGTAATATAAGTAACAATAAAAAAGAAACGTTCCCAGCTTTTACTCATTGTAAAAGCGCCATGTGCGGCATATCTGTGCTGAAAAAAAGTCTGCGAGAATAATGACAGGTACCAGATAGCAATGAAAAAGATGGCAATGACCATATCAGAGATTTGTTTGAAGGACGCTGAAAATAAATCTCAAATATGCTTTTTGATAGATGGAAATATGAAGAGTAGTCCGGGTGAAGTGATGCTCTGAAGGTAGCGCTTTAAATGTTAAAGAAATGGTAATGTGAAAAATATTTATTGAATATTTTTATCAAATGATGATTTTGAGATAACACTTAACATACGTTCCAGCATCTCGGTGTATCCCTGCATAGTATAAGGTTTGGAAAATACCTGAATGGCGCCTGCCTGTACACCACGTTCGTGCAGAGCGTTATCTGCATAAGTAGAATAAATAAAAACAGGGATAGACGAATAAATCAGGTGTTCCTTTAATAATTTAAGCGTCTGAAGTCCATTCTGTTTGGGCATATTCTGATCAAGAAGGATGATATCCGGTAAAGCAGCCGGCTCTTTTATTACCGTCAAAGTTTCCATTAGTTCAAGTCCGTTTTCAGCAAAGGCGAAAAGACTGACATCATCGCGACCGGTAAGGAAAGTTGAGAACATCTCTATATCGTCAGCATCATCTTCAGCTAATAATATTTTTATACGTGACATTGTGTTAGCTAATATTGTATGTTACAGGTAGAATGATCAGAAATTTACTTCCATACCCTACCTTACTTTTAACGTGAATAGCACCGTTGTGTTTCTCCACTATTTTTTTCGTAATGGCCAGACCAATACCTGTTCCCTCAAACGTCTCTTTGCTATTCAGTCGTTCAAAAAGTGCAAATATATTGGGTATATATTTTTCTTCAAAACCAATTCCATTGTCTTCCACACTGATCATATAATAGCCTCCATCAGGCATTTCAGGGCCATCAAAATTCTTATCAGCGAGAAAATAACCCCCTATTTTTATAACCGGGGCGACATCGGGATTTGAAAATTTTAACGCATTAGATAACAGATTCTGAAACATCTGGCGGATCTGGCCCTTATTCACTTCAAGCACTGGTAGGTTGACAATACTGATCTGTGCATTCTTTTCTTTAATGACCAGCTCAAAATCTTCCAGGATCTCCTGCACAATTTCACTGAGCTCAACCGGAACAAATTCACCGTCATTGACTGACAACCTTGAATAATTCAGGACATCGATGATCAATGTCTTCATACGTTCTGCAGATTTCAGCATCTTTTCCAGATATTGGTACTCCTTACCATCTGACTGCAAAACGCCCGCTGTTTTTATAAAATTCCCAAACATCTGTATTTTCCGTAATGGCTCCTGCAGATCGTGGGAAGCAACTGAGGCAAACTGCTGGAGGTCATGATTACTTAATTCAAGTGTACTGTTCAGTTGCTCCAGCTGCCGGTTATTGTCTTCCAGTATCCGCTGCGTGCTCTTCTGTTCGGAGAGATCCGTGAGGATAATATTCATAGACATTTCACTGGCAATTTCAAGTGGGTTCAATGATAATTTCGTCGGGATAAATGCACCGTTACGGAACAAATCTACTTCTCCCTTCGCATCCTCCCGCCAGCAGGACTCGTATAAATCCATATAAAATAAGCGGGAATGAGGTGCAACAAAATTATAAAGGGGCTGGCCAATGATATACATTAATGGAAGCGCTACCATCTCAGAAAACCGCGAATTGGCATATAGAATAACACCTTCCCTGTTCAGCGTCACAGCGCCTTCATTCATTTTTTCAATGAACATGCGGTACGCATGATCCGCTGTTTGCAGGGTATACAACTGATGAGAGTCTCCCTGTTGTACGACAAGCGCATCAACCTGACCTGTGCGGATGGCTTCGATAGTATCTTCCGCTTCCGCAAGACGCCGGCGTGTCTCGTTTAATTCCTCTAACAAATTGTTTTGTATGTTACTATGACTATCCATTATCCTTATTCACGTCCAGTATTTTTAATATTTTATCAACTTCTGACAAGTCTCCAATCAATTTACGTTGCGGCAGCGGCCGCTTTTTAATTAATAACGGCAATGCCACTATTTGCTCCTGCTGCGCTAATCCTGGTTCCTGATAGACATCGATGATTTCCAGGGAATACCTTCCCTTTAAATACGTTTCGCATATCTGACGGATGTTTGAGACTGCCCGGATTGAATTTGGCGTACTGCCCGTAATAAATAACCGAAGCATATATTCAGATGTATCCGCATCTTCTCTGTCTTGTTTTCCCATATATGCCATGTTAAACTTTTACAGGTTTGATATCGAGTCCAACCAGTACCTTTTCCTCATTAGACAGGTCTCCGATGATCTTCCGGACAGGAACAGGCACCTTTCTTACAAGGGTTGGAATGGCAAGTATCTGATCTCCGGCCGCCAGCTGTGGCTGAACAAGCAGATCGATTACCTCCAGTTCATACCTGCCCTTAAGATGCTCCTCGCAATATCGTTTGAGATTAGCGAGCGCAGCTACAGATTTAGGGGTATTACCTGCAACATATAACCGGAGCTGCCATCTCTCCTTCTGTGTTTTATTACTTTTAGTGTGCGGGGAAGCTACCGGTTGTTTTTCTTTATTTCCTTTTGCCATTGCCCGGTTTTCGGTTAGTACGATTGTTACTGAGGTCCTGTCTGTTTTTCGCCATAATGGAATTTGTTAATTCTTCTTCCAGGAAGGTCCTGTTCAACTCATCCTGCACGGACTCAAACTCTTCTCTCAGCGAAGCTATTTTCGCCTCCAGCACCATGCGTTTTCTTTCCACTTCGCGGTCCTTGCGACTCATCGCATGTGTACGCAATTCCATCCCTGTGGCTTCCGTCAATTCCTGCGCTCTGCGGGCGGAGCCAACAAGAATGCCGTTAGGACCCTGGTAAACATCTATCAGTTCCAATCCTGTATCTCTTATCACAAACTCCCGGACCTGGTTACTATGTTCCATCCCCCGGGATTTCATGATATAAATTCCACGGTTTCTTTCTCCGTTTGATTCAAGATCCCGTACAAGCACCCACGCATCCACCAGAGAAGATACACCTTCATCCGTTTGGGTGGTTGCTTCCTTTTCGAATACCAGGGCAGTGAATATTACCGTGATATTCTCCGATTGCAGAAAGTCAATAAGACGTATTAACATTGACTTGACCTCGGACATGGAACCGATTGTTATCAGGTTCGTAATAGGATCAATAATGACCGTGCGGGGTTTAAACTTCTTTATGACCTTATGCATAGCCACCAGGTGCATTTCCAGACCATATAACGTTGGCCTGGAGGAATGAATTTCCAGTAATCCTGCATCTACATGTTTCTGAAGATCTATGCCGATAGACTTCATATTACGGGTGATCTGTTTGGGAGACTCTTCAAATGCAAAATACAGGCAGCGCTCTTTTCTTTTGCAGGATGCATCTGCGAAGTAAGATGCAATACTTGTTTTACCCGTTCCGGCAGTACCAGATACCAGTATAGAGCTACCTCTGAAAAATCCATTCCCTCCCAACATGGCGTCAAGCGTAGGAATACCAGATGAAATACGCTGAGGGGATACATTATTGTCCAGTTTCAATGAAGTGACGGGAAGAACAGAGAAGCCCTCTTCGTCAATTAAAAACGGATATTCGTTCGTGCCATGTAAAGAACCTCTGTACTTCACAACGCGAAGAAGCCTTGTGGAAATATGATTAATAACGCGGTGTTCAAGCAAAATGACACAATCAGATACATACTCCTCCAGTCCCTGACGGGTAAGCGAGTTCTGCCCTCTTTCAGCTGTAATAATGGTAGTTACCCCCTTTTCTTTCAGCCAGCCGAACAATCGGCGTAACTCGGCACGTAAAATTCCCTCATTAGATAACCCGCTAAATAAGTTTTCTATAGTATCGAGCATTACCCGTTTGGCGCCGATACTGTCAATTGCATGACCAAGCCTGATGAATAAACCATCCAGGTCATATTCACCTGTTTCTTCAATTTCCGTCCGGTCTATATGTACATGGTCTATCCAGACCAGACCTTGTTTTTGTAACTTTTTCAAGTCAAAACCCAGCGAAAGCACGTTCTTTTCGAGGTCATCTGCCTTCTCCTCAAATGTCATAATAACACCAGGTTCCCCAAATTCAATGGCGCCCCTGATAATGAATTCGATGGAGAAAAGCGTCTTCCCTGCACCGGCTTCACCACAAATCAATGAGGGGCGCGCTTCCGGTAGCCCTCCTCCCGTAATTTCATCAAAACCTGTAATACCAGTGGGTTTCTTAGCTAAAGTCTGCTCGTGTTTGTTCTTAGTTAAACGGGCCATTCAATGACTTTTAAATGATCTAAATCCTGATTTTGCCTGGCTTATGAGCCGGCATGTTTATAACGGAAGATAAGTATAAATTTGAACCGTTAGCCCTCCGTTTATCCATGGAAATAATAAATTAGGTGAAAGTTTAAATAAGCCATACCTTTAACGAGATTACAGTTTGAGTTTATTGCATTAGTAACCTAGTTTCTTTCACAGTCTTCTTTTTTACCACCTGCGTTACCTCATTCGATTATTTTTCACAAATAAATAGACTATAATATGGATATCTATGTGTCCAACCTCAGTCCTTTTCTTGGAAAAGAGGACCTCACTAACCTGTTTTCCAAACATGGCGTTGTGAGTTCAGCAAATGTCATTATTGATAAATTCACAAACCGTAGCAGAGGATTTGGCTTCGTTACTATGCCCAACGATGTTGAGGCGGAAAAAGCGATTAAAGAAGTGAACGGTTCTTTAGTAGACGGAAAAACAGTTGCTGCGAGCCAGGCAAGACCAAGGGAGGAAAAGCCAGCCCGGTCTTACAATGATCGTTGGTAATTATATAAAAGCATTTACGGGAAAAGAGATCATTCTCTTTTCCCATAATTTAAATTTCTATTATGACCGTAGGGGATATATATGCACGATTACATAGCAGAACTTATTATGACAGAACTGAACAGTTTAAATTCAGATTTGTAAATAATGCCCTCTTGATAGACCGCCGCGCGATCATACCCATTGTCATTCATATGCTGGATGGCATATTTTATATGCAGGCATCGAAGCAAATCGCAAATGAAAGTTTGTTCCGTATTCAAATGAATGAAGAGGACATCACATTATATAGTGCAGTTGATAATAGTGCACTCTGGACATTAGAGTAATGTATGACTGTCTAAGGTCGCATTAGCCTGATATCCAGCCGTTTTTAATTTAATCCGATAGATTACAGCCAACTTACATCATTATCCCTAACCCAGGCTGTTTCCCCCAGTTTTTTAATTCTCAGCAAGCAATTCGATCACATTTTCCTCCGGATCAAGGATCACCCCTTCATAATATCCATCTCCGCTTACCCTTGGCTCTCCTATAACTTTAAAGCCCTGCGCGCTGAAATGCGCTATCATTGTATCAACCTGCTGACGGTCGCCCACTGTAATAGCAAGATGAGCTATTCCTGTAACGAAACCACGATGCTGGTTACTGCCCCCTATATCAGCCCGATGCATTAACTCTATTCTGCTCCCGCCATCATTGAAGGTGATGAAATAGGAAGAAAACTGTTTCACAGGATTAACATACCGCTCTCCGCAGGTGGTATCAAAATATGTCAGGTAAAAGTTTCTCATAGCCTCCAGGTCTTCTACCCAAAAAGCGACGTGGTCTATCTTCATATGCTAAGTTGTTTGATGTTTTGTTCCCGGATGCCTCCAGGCTGACAATACAAACATGCAACATTTTGCGATAATATGCAATAATCTGCATACTTAGTACAGATTCATACTTGTCGGAATGGACTAATTTCCAGTCGTTTCCTGTTATTTCAGGTAGCCCTTTCTGCCGTCCTTTGTATTCATAAAACAATACTCAATCAATAAAAACAGGACGACATGAAAATTATAACAGCAGGCTCACTAGGTAATGTAGCCACCCCCGTAGTAAAACAATTAATTGAAGCAGGTCATGACGTAACCGTTATCACCAGCAATCCAGATAAAAAGAGCGCAATCGAAGCATTGGGCGCCACAGCAGCTGTAGGCTCCATAGCTGATACATCCTTCCTGACAACCACCTTTACCGGTGCTGACGCTATTTATGCGATGATGCCTCCTGCAATGGGGTCTACAAATATGATTGACAATATCACCAGCGCCGGACAGGCATATGCCACCGCCATCAGAAACACCGGTATTAAGCGTGTGGTTTTCCTCAGCAGTGTTGGTGCAGACGCCCCTCAGGGTACTGGTCCGGTACAGGGCGTACACCGTGTAGAACAGCTATTTAAGCAATTATCAGACGTCAATATCACCGTATTGAGATCAGGCTTCTTCTATGTTAATTTTCTCAGGGATATTCCGCTAATCAAAGCGAGGAATATTTTTGGCAATAACTACGGTGGAGATGTTCAGCTGGCGCTTACATACCCCGGAGACCTGGCAAATGCCATTGTACATGAACTGCAGCAGACCGGGAACGGCTTTGAAGTCAAATATGTTGTCAGCGATATTTCGACAGGGAATGAAATAGCTGCGTTATTTGGCCAGGCGATCGGTAAACCGGATTTATCCTGGACATTTATCCCGGATGGCCAGTTACAGCAGGGAATGACAGCCGCAGGCCTTTCTTCAGAACTGGCGGGTTTGATCACTGAATTAGGTCAGGGTGTAAGAGCAGGGATTATCACCAAAGACTTCTTTGACAAAGGTGCAACGGTGACCGGTAGTACGAAATTGCCCCAATTTGCAGAAGAATTTAAAACCAGATATCAGCAGGCTTAACAAACAGGCATCAGGATGCGCATGTCGCACATCCTGATGTTATTGGGCTTTTTCCGGCATATTTCAGACGAAACTGAACGGCTATAGCTACTATATCAGGGGCATGACTATGCTCCTGATTTTCAGTTTAAAGTTATAAATTGCTGCAATAGCCAAAAGCCAGCAGGATGATATTCAGCTTTTCAGCAACGCCCGATTTCGATTTTATGACCTACTTTGCCCGCCATATCGGGGCGACGGTAAATGATAATTTGCTGGTAATACCTGAATATTTAGGCGAAGGATCTATTAGCAAACTGGATTTCGGCCCGGATTTCAAGATCACCATTCACCGGTATCAACTAAAAGAAGATCTTGTTATCAAACGCAATACTTCCGGTCAGGGAAATGACCTTATCACCGTATTCCTTTATAGCAACGAACAACCACTGGGTATCGCCTATAATGATGACCCGTATGTACAGTTTTCCCAGCGGGAGGATTCGGCGATCCAGGTAACCTCCAATGACCTGAGCTCAACCATCCGTTTTCCCGCCAATCATTCTATCCATTATATGGTTGTTGCGATTAAACCGCAATATCTGACCTCATTATTAGCCTCCAATCAGCTGAATTCCACCTTGCAAACCATCACAGGCAGTGGTAATTCCTTTCTCTACTTTGAGCAAATGACAGCTGAAACAAAGCTGCTGCTGAAAAACCTGAGCACTGTTGATATGCAGGATAACCTGAGCCACTTCTATATGCAGATTAAAGTACAGGAATTGCTGTACCTGATCTTTCACAAGCTGTCAACGCGTGAGAATACGCCACAACAGCACATCAACAATGCCGACGCGGCAAGACTACTCCATATCCGCAATGAGATCATCCGCGACCTCAGCGTGCCACCCGTATTACGGGAGCTGGCGCAGATCGCAGCCATGAGTGAAACCAAACTTAAACAGCTTTTTAAACAAGCCTTTGGCGCTACGATCTATAACTACTACCAGCAGGCAAGAATGGAAGAAGCAGCTTTCCTGTTAAAACAGGGTAAACATTCTGTTGCAGAAGTGGGCTATGAAATGGGCTTTTCCAATCTGAGTCACTTTAGCAGGGTGTTTGAAAAACACTATGGATTGAATCCCAAGAAATTCTCTTACTCATAATCCGTCGTATAAAAAGCAGCTATACTCCTTGCCTGTCGTTTAAGACTATTTTTCCGCCTTTTTGCGCTATTTGCCCCTCCTGAGATGATGCAACTTTGTGATGTAAATAAAAACATCGCAAAAATGAAACAGTTATTCACGTCTTATACAAAAGGCTCATTACAGTTAAAAAATCATGTTGTAATGGCTCCTATGACCAGAAGCAGGGCGCTGGGCAATGTACCGAATGACCTTATGGCCACCTACTATAAACAGCGTTCCGGAGCTGGTCTGATCGTTACCGAAGGTACATCACCCAGTCCTGAAGGATTAGGCTATCCACGCATTCCGGGTATCTTCTCTGAAGCGCAGGTAACAGCCTGGCAGGCAGTCACAAAAGTCGTACATGAAAGCGGATCAAAGATCTTCTTGCAACTCATGCATACCGGCCGGATCGCGCATGTAGCCAATCTGCCGGAAGGATATCATCCCGTTGGCATGTCTGATGTCAGAGCCGCCGGTGAAATCTTTACTGATAAAGAAGGTATACAGGAGCATTCTGTACCAACAGTGCTTGATGTACAGGGCATTGAACAGCTGATCAATGACTTTGTAAAAGCTGCTGAAAATGCCGTAAAAGCCGGCTTTGATGGCGTAGAACTGCATGGTGCGAATGGCTATATCCTTGAGCAATCCCTCAATCCGCTTGTAAATAATCGTACCGACCAATACGGTGGATCGATAGAGAACCGCAGCAGATTACTACTGGAAATAGCCGAAAGAACTGCCCGGACCATCGGTGCGGAAAAGGTAGGTGTACGTCTTTCCCCCTATTCTACCCTGAGTGACATGCCGGCGTATGACGAGACGGAAGTACATGATACCTATGCCTGGCTGAGTGCTGAATTAGGTAAACTGGACATCGCTTATCTCCATATTTCTGACAACCCGGCCATTCCGGAAAAAACGCATCAGGCAATACGCAGTGCGTTTTCTAATACACTGATCTACTGTAACGGACTAACACCTGAAACAGCTGCCGCTAAGTTACAGACCGGCGCTGCCGATCTTGTTGCCTTTGGCAGAAGCTTTCTGGCCAACCCTGACTTCATGAGGAGGATGGAGAAAAACGACCCTTTAAATGAGGTGGATTATATGACCTTATATGCGCCTGGCGAACAGGGATATACAGATTATCCGGTATTAAACTAACTCCACCTGTCATATGATTCACCATAAAGCCCGGCAGCTGTCAGGGTTGCCGGGTCTTTCTTTCTAAAAAATCAACAACAACGCTCTATGAAAAAAGTAATCTATAAACAGTTTGGCAATGAAAACGTACTGGAAATAATTGAAGACGCAGTACCCGTACCGGAAAAAGATCAATTGCTCATCCGGGTAAAAGCCGTCTCTATTAATCCGCTGGACTGGAAAGTCTATGGTGGAGAAATGAAACTGATGTCCGGATCAAAATTCCCAAAAACGATTGGTATTGACTTCTCTGGTATTGTAGAAAGCATTGGTGGCAATATTACCCGCTTTAAATCAGGCGATGCTGTAATCGGTTTAGTCGATGTATTTAAAGGTGGCGCACTGGCAGATTATGTGCTTGTCAAAGAAACAGACCTTGCGCCCAAACCTGCCAATATCTCTTTTGAACAGGCAGCCGCCTTACCTGTAACCGGACTTTCAGCGTTGCAGATCATTGACGAACTGGCCCACATCCATAAAGGCCAGGATGTACTGATAAACGGGGCTACAGGTGGCATTGGCGTATACGCCATACAGATCGCAAAAAAACGCGGCGCCAGGGTGACAGCGGTAGCTGGTACGCAGGGAACAGTCTTAGCAAAAACATGGGGGGCTGACCAGGTCATTGATTATACCAAACAGAATATCCTGCATATTGATCAGCGTTTTGATACGGTCATTGATCTTTCTACGAAACTGTCTTTTACTGCTGCTAAAAAGCTGATGAAAAAGAAAGCTACTTTCATCACTACGCTGCCCTCCCCGCTTGTATTGTTGCAATCTGTTGTCAATAACCTTTTCTCCGGAAAAAAACTGAAAGTATTGATACTAAAACCTACATCGGAAAAGCTGCATACACTGTCAGCGCTGGCGAAGCAGGATCTCAAAATTGTGTTAGATAAGACATATGCCTTTAATGAGATCAGAAATGCCTATCAGGAAGCAAGTAAAGGGAAAATAGTCGGAAAATCAGTAGTAGTAACGGATTGATGTGCAGGCGTAATTACATATTTTTTATACCGATGAATAAAAAGCAGATCAACAGATGGCGTTAAGTGATAAGCAGGATGATGGGGTTTTACTGTCATGTGCGTACCCGGAATATTTGATATCTTACAATAGAAAAGGAAGTAAATAGTATCAGATGCCGTTTAGATATTTGTTATCCTACGTTAATCCTACGTTCCGGAACGTAAGATTAACGTAGGATAACAAATATCTGGTAAAAGACAAACCGAATATCAGCCAGTATCCCTTCTGTTACGCCTGTTCATTTCCGGCCGGAGTAAATGTCCGCATATGAACACTTTAAACATCCGGAAAACTTAAGATAAGCCATAGTAGCCGGTATGGAAAGTGGCAGTCTTTTTGATCCTGTCCCCTGAATAAGATTGCCGCTATCATACCAACACATCATTATGTTAAAAAACTATCTAAAAATTGCCTGGCGCAACCTATCAAGAAAGAAGGCCTATTCGGCTATCAATATAACAGGTCTGGCCATTGGGATTACCTGTTGTATACTGATCATGTTATACGTCCAGGATGAGTTGTCATATGATCGGTATAATACCAATTTTAACCAGATATACCGGGTATTGCATTCCTACCGCAATGCAAAAGATGTTGACAAAAACACCGCTCCTTTTCCTGAACAATACCAGGTATGGGGTAATGCACCAACTGCTCCGGCGCTCGCAGCTGACTTTCCGGAGATAAAGAAAACTGTTCAGTTTACCAGTCCGAATACCTTCCTGCTGGAACATGGTGATAAACATTTCCAGGAAGAAGGCGTCGTATTTACCGACTCCACCGTTTTTGACGTCTTTAGCTGGAAGATGCTGGCAGGTAGCCCCAAACAGGCGCTTGTGGCCCCTAACAGCATCGTGCTGACCAGAAGCATGGCTAAAAAATATTTCGGTGATGAGAATCCTGTAGGGAAGACACTCCGTGTAGAAAACCAGGAGACTTTCACGGTGACAGGTATGATGGAGGATGTTCCGGCCAATTCACACCTCAGTTTTCATGCATTGGTGTCTATGACCACCTTCATCAAATGGCGGCCGGAGATCTTTAATGAATGGGGGTATATAGACTTCTATACCTACTTCCTTTTACCGGAGCAGACCGATATTAAGGCCCTGGAAGCGAGAATTCCCGGCTATGTGTCCCGTCATTATCCCAAAAACAACAATGATCTCTATACCGTCGCTTTTGAGCCTTTATCAGCAGCCTACCTGCATTCAAAGGCACTACGACAACCAGGTCCAACGGGAAGTCTGTCAAACGTCTATATATTCTCCATGATCGGATTGTTTATCCTGTTGATCGCCTGTATCAATTTCGTGAACCTCTCCACTGCCCGTTCTATGGAAAGAGCCAGGGAAGTTGGGGTCAGGAAAGCAGTAGGCGCTTATCAGCAGGGACTGATATACCAGTTTCTGACGGAGTCTATCCTTCTTTCATTTGCAGCAGTACTGCTATCCATCATACTGCTTATCATTACTTTACCTTTTGTCGGGGAGATAGCGGGCAAACCGTTCACTTATGCTTTACTTCTCTCCTGGAAAATAACGCCTGTGCTTATTTTAATGCCCTTCCTGCTGGGTTTACTAGCAGGTAGCTATCCCGCCTGGGTATTGTCCCGTTTCAGGCCTGTAGAGGTCCTCAAAGGGCAATTCCGCTCTTCCAGCAAAGGCGTTGCGCTGCGGAAGGGATTGGTCGTTGTACAGTTCAGTTTATCCGTTGCACTGATTGCGGGTACCATGATCGTCTATTCACAGCTGCGGCACATGCGATCACATACACTGGGTTTCCGTCAGGACCAGATGCTGGTCATTGATTACGGTGGCGATCAGAAAGTAAATGAATCTGTAGAAGCGATTAAAGCCACACTGGCAGAAAATCCTGCAGTACAATCTATTTCCGCATCCAGGGCGGTACCGGGTGACTTTTATCCAAACGGCACTACGCATATCGAATCCAAAAGCGGTGATATGAAAAGTGAAACGCCTGCCATGTATGAAATAGACTACGACTTTATTCCGGTCTACGAGATGAAAATGGCGGCAGGAAGAGCCTATTCCAGGAACTTCCCGGTGGATGATACCGCCTCACTCCTGATCAATGAAGCTGCTATGAAACAGTACGGCTATTCCAATCCGGAAGAGATCGTAGGCAAACGTTTTGAACAATGGGGCCGTAAGGGCACAGTGATCGGCGTGGTAAAAGATTTCAACTATCAGTCCCTGCATAAAAAGGTAGAACCGCTTGCCATGAGAATGGCGCCTCCTTCATCATTGAATAAGCTATCTCTTCGGATAAAAACAGATCACTTATCAAAGACCCTAAAAGAACTCGAACAGACCTGGAGCTCACTGGCGCCACACCGCCCGTTCCTGTACAATTTCCTGGACCAGTCCTTTAACACACAATATAAACAGGATGCCCGCTTTGGAGAGTTATTTGCCGCTTTCGCCGGACTGACGATCTTTATTGCCTGTCTGGGTTTATTCGGACTGGCCACTTATACAACCGAACAGCGGGTAAAAGAGATCGGCGTACGCAAAGTACTGGGCGCATCCGTAACTAACATCGTTACCCTGTTATCTTCGGATTTTGTAAAACTGGTACTGATCGCTATCCTTATCGCGACACCAGCAGTATGGTGGGCGATGCAGGAATGGTTGCAGGGCTTTGCCTACCGGGTAACCATCCAGTGGTGGATGATCGGAATAGCAGGTGTATTGAGCGTTGCCACAGCACTGCTGACGGTTAGTATGCTGGCGGTCAAAGCTGCGCTGATGAACCCTGTAAAAGCACTAAGATCCGAATAACTTTTAACAATAAACGTAATCCCGTCAAGGGGTTCTTACTAAAAAAGCGAATGGCATGGTCATCAGACTATGCCATTCGCTTTTTATACACTACATTTGCCACCCCAAACCATTTAGAGTTAAAAGCCCTATTAAACACGTATTTTTATGAAAGCCAGGTTTATTTACCAGGATGAGAAATCACACAAATTCTGGGACATCGAAACGAACGGTACTGACCTTACTGTACAATATGGAAAAGTTGGCACAACAGGACAATCCCAAACCAAACAGTTCGCTTCCGAAGAAGAATGCAAAAAGGCCGCTGACAAACTGATCGCGGAAAAAACAAAAAAAGGGTATGTAGCCCTCCCCCCTGCAGAAAAGCTCGTCATACCTGTAGAACTGTACGAAAACCTTTTGGCTGTAGCAGATTACGTAGAACAAAATTACCCTGACGTAAAGCCTGAAATTACACCCGTAAATGAAGACAACATTTCTGCGATGGAAGACTGCATCGACTTTGAAATGCCTTCCGACTACGTAGATTACTGGCTTGAAAAAGGAAATTTCTCTTTCGTCAAAGGACCTTTCATCTGTGACGTGTATGCTTTCACAGATGAATTTGAGCAGGCCAATAACCTGTATAACACTTTTAAGTTCTTCGAAGGCCATTACAAGCTTCAATTCGATCTGCTGGAACGGGAAAAGGATTATTTTATGCAGTGCTTCTGGGTACTCGGACAAGTAGGAGATGACGATGAAACGCGTGTGTATGTAGGTGATCCTTCAGGACATGTACATATGATCCACTTTTCCAAAGGATTTGGACACACTGACAAGGAGGGTTTTGAAGCCGCGATGGCTGAGATCATGCGTATAAGGCCACAATTCAGCATGATGATCGTTAAGAGTGCCGGCTTGTTTGATATAGAAACGCCATCCAGTGCTCCGGCAGCTGAAACACAGGTATCCAAAGCATTACAGGATGGTTTCAGAAAAGTATCCTATGATGAAGTGCTTCAGCTGTTGGGAGTAGATCAGCTATTCGACTTCTGGGATGATGAAGACAACAGCTATTCATATAACTATGAAAGCGAACGCGAATATTTCGAAGAAAACATCGAAGAAAAAGGATTCCTTTATCATGATGGTGATCTGCATCTCGACAGAGAGCTTTCTACCGGTGGCTTTATCATCGTACGCGGTGACCTGAATATTCAGGGTGAACTTCCTTCCGAATATTATGTAACAGGTAATACTACTGCTGATTATCTCGCACTTGGATACTTACAGAAAACACTTGGAAAAGAAACCATCAGATATGTAGCGCTCGCTACTGCGGAAGATCACGAAGTGTTAAGAACACTACCACACAGAGAGCTCGATGTGCCGTATTTCTTCTCCTGGTTCTTTGACCTTAACTCTTTCACCTTTCCTCCTGAAACGGTCATCACTGCGCTATATAATTACGATGATCTCATTACCTACCAGACGGACGCTCTCCTGCTGGCATGGCATGAATATGCTTATGTATTCAGGCCGGAGTTTTGCTACCAGATCGAGGAATCATGGCACGATTCCATGGATATCAATTACACAGCCATCTACGAAGCTGTCAAAGCCGGGAAGCATCCTTTTCTGGATGGTGTAACAGCAGAAGGCATCAGGTTAGTGAAAAAAGGAGCGGCACTGAAAGAAGAAAATGACCTTATCGGCGCTTACCAGGCGTACAAAGAGGCGATCAGTAAGTCTCCGGGGTATTACCCTGCCTACAGCGCTGCCGGTAAGTTGCTGTACAGCAAGAAAGCCTATGGACAGGCAATGCAGCTGTATGCCAAAGGGATCCCGCTTACTCCCGAACATGTGCTGTATGAATTTGAGTGTCTCCAGAAGGGAGGCATCTCCGCCATCCGGATGGGCGCCTACGACCAGGCCATTGAATGGGCACAGATAGGCATTGCCAGAAAAAAGGATACCCACTTCTATCTAAGGATCATCGCAGAGGCGCTGATCTATATGGGAGAACTGGAAGAAGCGAAAACTTATCTGGAGAGATCCATTGACATTGAAGGCTTTTTCAGCAACTACTGGTTACTGGGATTGGTTTTTTTCCTACAGGGAGATACCGAAACGGCAGACACCTGGTATCAACAGGCGCTTAGTGCAAATGATAAAGCCAGACCTTACACAGAACATAAAGACCTCTCCTATATCTTTGGTGAACCCGTGACGGTAGACTGGGATACTAAAAAACCGGTATCCACAGAGAAAGGACAGGAATACTGGGACAATTTCTTAACCGAAACCCTCAAAACCTATGGTCCTGATCTCTACGAGAGAGTCGGTCAATCGCCATCTCAATGGATCTATGCAAAGATCAGCAAAATACCGCCTGCGTTCAGAAGCACGGAGATGATGCATGCTTTACTGGACCACAGGACGAAGGGACAACTGGATGTCACCGGAAGCATCATCGCCTTTTTCGACGCTGCATCCCTGACTGAAGAAATCGTTTTCCATGCTGTACAGAGGGCTGAGCCGGCGGAGTATAAGGAAATTCCCGCACGATTCTTTTCCGAAAAACTGCTACGGATCCATCCCGAAGGGATCAACCTAACCGTTTTACCAGCAGATCAGCTAAACTATGCACTCTGCTTTGATGCGGTGAGTCAGAATCAGCATAGCTATCAGGCGGTGCCAAAGGAGTTCCAGGACGAGCGGATGAATATAGCCCTGATTGCCGGAGGAATTCTTGGGGACTATCCTTATAAAGAGCTCCCCTCTAAGTATTCCTCCAATGAATATATCAAACAGGCCGTTGAGACCCACATACTGGCGATCACCAATCTTCGTGCAGGACTGGTTGATAAGGAAATCTATGCGCATGCTGCTGAGAAATACGGGAATGACCCTATGTGGCCTTTTATCGTAGAACGTTATGACACAGATGCGTGGAAATATGGTTCCCTCTCATCTATTGAGAGAATGGGCGAGACGGTACGTAAGTTTGGCATTGACGCTTTTGATCATGTAAATGCAAAGTACGTTGGCAAACAGGACTATGATTACTTTAAAAAACACCTGGGACATCTTCCTGCATTCGCAGAGAAAGCAATAGCTTACGGCTGGGACAAGAACAAAAACAAGGTCGATGAATATGATAAGAGGAAAGAATTCGACTACGATACTTTCCGTAAAGTATGGGCCTGTTTCTGGACGGAAGACTATATCATCAAAGCATTGGATAAAAATGAAGACAAGGAACATCTGTACAATCTCCCGGATAAGTATAAGACACAACGGATCTGCGATATCGCTGTAAAGAGAGATTCCTATGACTTTGCACACGTTCCGGCACAGTTTATTACAAAGGAAATGTGTATGCAGGCCTGCTCAACAAACTATGGTACTGCCCTTGAATACGTTCCTTTGGAAATGCGTACCCGGGAGATCTGTGATGCAGCTATTGCCAGAAGTGCGGAGAATATCAAATTCGTACCTCTTCCGCTCCGCACCGTTGAAACGTGTGGTAGTGCACTCGCAAGGGAAAATAACCTGACCAATTACATCCCGCATGCGATCTATACAGCCGTATTTGAGTGGTGCTTTAAGAACAGAAAGAACAGATTCTCCAATGACTATCTGATGATGCATTGGGGCTTAGGTCTGATCATTGATAAAAACTATGAGGCGGCAAGGGAAAAGCTGTCTGCAGTCACTCCTGTGAACAGCTATGAATACCATCATCAGGCGGTCTATTACATCGGCTGGAGTTACTTCCTGGAAGGAGATGTGAAAACTGCCAAAGAATACTTTACACAGTCCCAGGAGATCGCTAAAACGGCTGGTATTGACGGATCATACAAACTGACATTCCCATATGCGTCTTTCCAGTTACTGCCAGTGCATGAGATCTATCCGTTCAATAAAGAATCGTTTGATGAACAAATGAAGGAGACTTCAGCGCTTGTACAAACCGGATTTTATGACGAGGCGCTTGCATTGCTGGAAAAACTGGAAAAAATGCTGACTGAATCTAATTGCACAGAGATGAGATGGTGGGCTTATGTATGGGATCACCAACGCTATGCCCTTTATGAAGCCGGTCGGGAGGAAGCGTCTTATGAGGTGTGCCACCGTATTATCAATGAATTAGGCAAGGTAACAATGTGGGATTACCTGGAAGAATTCAATATTCTTCGTGCTACATTACGTGCCGCTAATAATAACCTTGCTTACAGATATTATCTGACAGCGACGGACCTTGCAGGTGTGAAAGAGGGTCTTAATCACATTAAAACGACGATGAAGACGATCGCACCGATTGAGGATAAAAGTGTCCTGAATGGGTTCTACGAAACACAGGCACTGCTGCTGTACAAGGCGATGGGCTTTGATCCGGCATACAGGAAAGATCTGGAAAAGGTTGTCGCGAAGATCGAGAAACTGAAACAGAAAGAAGAAATAGAGCTAAGCGACGAATTTGAAAAGATAAAATTATAACTAAAATAGCCGGATCAGTTGATCCGGCTATTTTATTATTGCGTTTGTCAGTCCATCCTTTTGCGACGTTCGAGAATGATATTTTCTACTAATCCCCTGTTCTGCTCTCCCCATTCGTTCATCTGTCGCTGAAGCGGATATTGATACGTATTATGCGGGTGGGGAGAAAGGGTATATCGATTATCCTGATTACGAACCGGTAAATTCACTGTAGTATTTTGGGGGTGGTTATCACCCCCTCCTTTTGATCATTTCAATAATTCCTGGCACTAATGTCAACCAAGGTAATATTATCCTTCCTTCAACCTCAATATCACGGACACATATACGTTGTATTGACTGCTCACTGTTTAATCAGAAATGTACAAACCAATTCAGTCTTACGGGCACTTCTTTCCCCTGACAACAGCCTGGTTTCCATCTGGGCATAAGCGATAATACCCGTAAAGCATCCTTCTCAAAAGGGGAATAGTCAGCTTCGGCTTTATCCAGAATTTTCGCATCGCGCATCTGCCCATCAACATCAATGATATATGTTAACCGGATAGTACCCTGAAATTCATCGTGATCCGGGGGATAATTAAAATTCATCGAGAAAAACCTTAACTGGGCCTCGTCCCCGCTTGCATACTTCGGTCGCTCATCCACCCAATCATATACCTTCTGCTGCAATGTTGAATCGTACTGATAAGTACAGCCGGAAGTATCCTGTTGTGTAACAGTGGTGTTGTATCCGGAGGTATTATTTGTGGTATCCTGTCGACGTCTTTCTGAAGCAAAGCAGGCTGAAAAAACAGCTCCAATAGCTAACAACAGCACACTTGTCTTCATTATCATCATATTATTCTATTTGAGTACCGTGACGTATTATGGCTGATGTGCTTTGGGTGATGAATCGTTTGTCCTTTTAGTAAATGTCTGCAGGATATTACCATACCTGTCTTTTATACAGGTGATATAGATAGGGTTTGCAATGAAGTCACCTGTCGTAGTTGCCGCGTTAATCGTGGTATAGACTTTCAGGCCGTCCTCATACAGATTGTATGGAGATCCGTCAGGTGCTTTATGCGCATTGCACCATTTCTCCAGACTCTCACGCAATACATCTCTGAAGTACAGGTTATAACCTTTATTATATTCTATCTTACTATGACGGAGCAAAATAGGTCTAACTTCTGCTTCCGCTGCTTCCGCCTGGGTAATAAAATCATATTTCCGCATTAATTGAAGTACAGTATTACGGCGTAAAGGAGCCACTTTGGGATTTCGGTATGGATTATATAGTCTGTTACCTTTTAACATGCCAATAAGCATTGCAGCTTCTTCCAGGGAAAGATGACCAGGATCTTTGCTGAAAAATACACGGGCGGCATTTTCAATACCGTATATTTCTCCTCCAAAACGAGCTGTATTAAGATAAAGCGCTATGATTTCCTGTTTTGTGAAATGGCGCTCGAGTTTTATTGTCAGCAGACTTTCCTCTATTTTCAGAAAAGTATCAATATCATCGAACGCATTACCGGTACCATATCTGGCGCCATTATTGATCAGTAGTCTGCGGGACAGCTGCATAGAGATGGTACCATAACCATGTTTCCACTTCCCGATGAGCGGGTACATGAACATGCCCATCATATCGACACTCCTCACTCCGGTGTGATCATAAAAATGCCGATCTTCTGTAGCCAGGAGAGCATTGGTAAGATGCACTGAAATAGCCTCATAATCGGTGTAGGAACGATCTGTTTTATAATACTTACTTAATACAACACCGTCTTCCGTAATTATCTCAGATGACTGTACAGATCCGGGATTCTCTAATGCAGACATTGATACCATATGACCAATGATCCTGAAATTGACAAGTAATATTATCAGAACAAACGATACCATTGCTCCCAAGGCCGTGATCCATAATATTTTAACCGATATTCTCATAGTTAATCTTTCAAAGCTGGCCAGTGTATCCTGAAGCACATACCAGTACCGAGACGGGGACGGCATTACAAACAAAAATATTCAAAGAAATGAAATATGCATGGAGAATTATCGGCATACATCTCCCTGGCTGCCTGCCTTATTAATATTCATTGGCCCGGATGTTATAAAGGCCGGACATCGTCCAGCCTTTATAACATTGTATGTCTCTTTCCCGTTATAGCTGCTCATCCAGTATCACCTCCACAGGATTTGCAATGGTATTATAACCAGGAGAAAACCTGCGGACGTGCGCTACGATTTCATCGTATTGCTCCTGCGTACCATCACCCAGCCATCCCCCCGAGCATATAGCCCTGCGGACCCGGATAATTATTATCTCCTAATAACTCTTCCGGTTCACCGCTCATAAACTTAAACTGTCTGCTATTTTCCTGTGAACCTATTTTTTTAGCGTGTGTCGTTATTTCAGCATTGACCCCACCTTTCCATCGGGCGGTGATCCCCATAAAAGCCTTTCCTTCTTCCGGTTTGTTCTTTACCAGGTCTATATATTGACCAAGGGCTGCTAAGTTCAAATTGTTCAGCATATGAATAATTAATTTGTTGATACAAAGTTCGTATGCATGCTATGGGTGTACAATGGACAAGCAGGAATAAGTCTGGTAGTATTAAGCAAAATGCGAAGGCCCGCTCCCAGGAGCAGGCCTTCAGACTTATAATATCTCTATTTTAACAATAACTCACTAGTTATCAATCTTCGTCTTCATCATCCGGTTCATCCACTTCATCGGTCAGCACAACACGCTCGATGTATAGTTTACCTATAAACTGCTTGTATGTCTTCCGCATCAGGTCAAAAACTTCAGATGGCGCCTTGTCCTTCTGGTAATACATGTTAAATGCCTCCATTGGGATGCCAAGTTCTGCAGCAATAGCCGCTTCGGTTAAAGTTACGCCGGCGTCCTGTGCCCGCTCTATTAACCTGTCAATAGTGGCGGGAAATACCTCCCGTACATTCTCTTTTTTGGCTCTCATTATCAACGCTTTTCATGAAATTCCGGACGTTTGTAATAGTAACGCGCGTCCGCCTTGCTAATGTTCCTGACCCAAAAGTCAGCTTTGGCCGTAAAAATAGGTAAAACCGGGAAAAAGCGCCGGAAATTTTCCGGGAATTACCTGAAATGGTATGCATACATATTATTTCATTGCCAGAAAAATAATAAGGTAACTTTACCGGATGAAGTCCGTTTTAACCACGCTCACATTAGCAGGAACGCTGCTTTGTCAATTTGCCTATTCACAAACTTCCTTCAAAGTGATACCACTTGGCGTCAAAGGCGGTACCGACGAAAGCAATCTCTCGGCTTATATGATCGCTCCGCAGCAACATGAAGCGTATGTATGTCTGGACGCAGGCACAGTGCATTTTGGCATTGAAAAGGCCATACAGGCAAAACTGTTGCATGGTACGGCATCATCGGTATTAAAACAACAGGTGAAGGGCTTTCTGATCTCTCATGGTCACCTGGATCACCTGGCTGGCATGATCATTAATTCTCCGGATGACAGCACAAAGCACATTTATGGACTGGATTACTGTCTTGATATCTTAAAAGATAAGTACTTCACCTGGAAAAGCTGGGCCAATTTTGCCAATGAAGGCGATAAGCCTGCGCTTGGTAAATATCACTATACCACACTTGCACCAGGTGTCGAAGCGCCTTTGGAAAACACAGAGATGCAGGTAACGGCGTATCCACTCAGCCATTCAAATCCTTACCAGAGTACGGCATTCCTCTTGCGTAGCGAAGAGGCTTATCTGCTATACCTGGGGGATACAGGTCCGGATTCAGTAGAACATAGTGATAAATTGCACCTGCTCTGGCAACAGGCGGCGCCGCTGCTAAAAGCGAAAAAATTAAAGGCTATTTTTATAGAGGTCTCTTTTGCCAACGAGCAGGCAGATAAGCAATTATTTGGTCATCTTACGCCACACTGGTTAATGTCGGAGTTACAGGATTTAGCTTCACTTGCAGGCGCGGAAACTTTGAAGAACTTCCCGGTGGTGATCACCCATATGAAACCGGGCGGTAACAGAGAACAGATCATTCAGGAACAGTTAAAAGCATACAACCCTTTACATATTAAACTGATCATTCCTGAACAGGCGAAAATGCTTACATTCTAAATAGCTGGTAAGATTATCATTAAGAGTAGGGCTGGCAATGAGGCTAGCCCTACTCTTTTTATAGTGTTTACATAGGCAGCGAGCCAAGCTCTCCATTCGTTTCCATGATACAGGCATTCCCCACCATGTGACTGCGCAGGATCTCCACCCGTGGCGCTGTACCGCCGTCTATACCAACTACAAAAGCATAAGTACGGCCATTTTCTTTCACGATCTGCACCTGGTTAAAGAGATTAGGATCTCCTCCCGGAAATGCAACATCCTGCGTCGCAGCTGTTTTGAAGATATCGCCATCCTGCAACTGTCCAAAAGAGAGTTTCCTTCCAGGAATAACGGCTGTCAGCAGTGGCTGATAGTACAGATACGATTTCTCTTTTACCTTACCTAAATAGGCAGCTAATGACGTTTGCTGCCCATAATAGAACCCGTTTGCCGGCAGAAAGATTGTGTAGGTACGACTACTGCTCTGAACATATAAAAGTGTCGTATCGAAAGCCTTTTGCAGGTATTCTTTGTTAGTCGCAAGCGCATCGAAACCGCGCAACAGCGTATCTACATATGTAAAAGCAGGGTCCTGGTGCGTCCATCCGATCACAGTAGTCGCCGGGTAACTTTTCTGGCGAAGCGTAAACGTATCCGGGGTTTGAAAGATTGGACCATGGAAGGTTTGCCAGGAAAACGGACCTGCGCCCATAGCGGCAGGTACTTCCACCCAGATGGAATCAATACCATTGTTCTGTACGATCTTAAGCCGTTGTCCCAACAGGTAGATCTCATTGTCGTTATAGCTGGTACTAAAGTGTGCCGTGACCAGGGAGATGGTATCTCCCGGCATGCCATACAGCGGCCAGAACTTCTGTAATACGGGTGTACCATTTACTGCAATAAGCGGTCCGTTGGCACTCTGGAACTGCTGTCCGGCGCTTACTGTTACCTTCACTACGCCTGAAAGCGTTTGTGTGCCCACCACAACTATCAGACTATCACTAGTACTGTTTAACACCTGGCAACTACGATCATGAATGAATACTTCTGTGATACAATCTTTCTGCGCCAGTGATTGTCCGTAGATACGCAGCGTATCGCCTGCCTGGACGGCAGTACGGGCCAATCTGGTAATTAAGGGTGTTACGATCGCTACTGTGTTAGTGGCTTGTTCCTCCTTTTTACAGGCAAAAAAGCCTGTCAGCAGTAACAGGATATATATTCGTTTAAACATGGATCAGAAGTTAATAATGGTAGAAAGATTGAGCGTTTTATTTACATCGCCATCCGGTGTATTGTTATACCCTCGCAGGATCATGGTATAACACTTACCGGCTTCCAGCGGAAACGACTTACGCACCAGCTGATTGTCACCGTTCATGATCCTGATGGCTGGTTTTACATCCGGAGACACCGGAATGTAGTCAGTTACCCCCCGAAAATGCAGGTCCTGTATACCCTTTACAGCTGATTTATCCAGTAATAAGGAGACAGCACCGGCATCTGGACTCAGGTGTAATAACCTTATTTTAGCCATGCCAGGATCGGGGTTTACATCATCACTGGTATACATAGTTTCATAAAAACCGAGACTGTCAGCGAGGTATATAGTGTAATGCTTTTTATCAGCGAAATGATAAATACCCTCCGTTATCTTAGCGGCTTTAATGGTACTATCAGAAAAAGCGATGCGAAAATCACCGGTATCAGTGAATTGATAAAGGGACGAATTATACGCACCTATCAGACCACGGCCATTGTCATTATAGGCGAGTTGTCCGGCGTGCTGATTATTCACCAGTACCATACTTTTTGCATTATAAAAGTCGGGCGCCCCGTTATAGAACATCAGGTAGGCCGCCTTGGGAGGCGGTTTTATAGTCGCTTCTTTTCCGCAGGCGAACAACATCAGCAGCAGCGGTAATAGTTTCTTTATTTGCATACGGTTAGTTAAAGATTAATGTTCGATCACGATCTTACTGATCTTCATGTCTGTCGGTGGTATATTATAATCGAAGCCAACATACAGATTGCCAAACTGGTCAAATACAATTTTATTCAGTCTGCCGGTGAGATTTGCATTTTCACCAGACTGCCTTTGCTTTACCAGCGCACGTAAATCGCCGCCGTAAGTTCCACCACCGGCCAGTTTGGCGATAGTTTCCTCCTGTAAGTTCATTTTATAGATAATGTTCTGACCAAACAGGATATTGCCATCGAAGTCCACATCAAAGGAAGTAATACCTCCCAGGTCTACCTCCCGGAAAGTACCGGTACGTAGCGATGACTGCTGACCTTCCGGCATACCTACGATGGTAGCAGCTTCCAATGTTTCCGGATTTACCTCTACAATGTTCTGACGCCAACCGGCACCACTGCATGGGATATATAATTTACCATTACCTGCCAGTACCAGACCTGACGCACCAGACAACCGTACGGCATCGCCAAAACCATCCATATGCTCGTCGAGGGAATAGTAAAAAGGCACCTTATACAGCACACCATCCACGTCTTCATAGTCATACACCTCTTTACCGATCTTACCCAGTACAGTTTCGAGGGTACCGTCCCTGTTCAAACGCCTCAGCAGGGTGCCAGAACCAGCATATTCGGCCGTACCATCCAGGAAGTAGAGATTTCCCTGTTTATCAAAAGTGAAGGACTGGGGATAGATCACCATTGCCGAATCTCTGGAGCCATCCTCGATACCGGTGTAATCATCATAGGGACGGGAATAGTATTTTTCGATAACCCGCTTGCCACCTACTAATATTTCTACTACTCCTGTAGCTGGCTGCAGTCGTTCTATCAATGCATGGCGGGCTGTAAAACCTGTAACCGGGTCTGGATCCGTATAAAATTTGCTCGAAAAATACAACCATCCATCCGGGCCAGGTTGCAGGTCTTCGATAGCAGAAAGTTTTAATTGAGCAGCTGTAGTAGCCATGTAATTATTGCCACCGCCTGCAATGGTAGTTACCTGTCCCTGGCGCAGCTGACGGATGCGATAGGAATTGTCATCAGGCTGCCGGTCAATAAAGTAGAAAGTATTGCCATTCGCATCGTAAGCCAGACTGGACACCTGGTTGATGACCGCCTGTCCGACCATCCCATCCCGCAGTTCGTTAGGGAGCATATAGCTATAACTGCCATCTCCCTGTCTTACGCTGTCCATGTAGGTGTATAGGAATGGGTCTACGAACGATTTCCCCGGCACCAGAATATCTGGCCGGAAGATCTCAAAAGGAAGTGCCGCCGAGCTTTTTCCATCGAGCGAAAAGTAGAGGGTACCGGGACCAATCTTTGCTGTAGACGAAATTTGTATATCAAATGTATCCACTGGTAAAGCAGCGGTCTGGCCACCGGCTTCCGGTTGTACAATGATTTGTCTGCTACCATGCGATATCACATCGGCAGCAACACCACCGGCAAAGAATTGCAGAGCGGCTCCCGGTTCTCCGACCTTTGCATACACAGTAACCATTTCACCGATCTTTGCTCCGTTTACCCCTACCGATCCGTTTTGCGTGACCCGCACAATACCTGAAGAAAGATTTTGCTGCTCCAGCCTGGCTTCATATTTCCTGCAGGAAAAAAGGAACAATGCAAAAAAGAGTATAAGATTACGCATGTTAAAGTACCATATTGAGTGAGCATGAATAATAAGGCCGCAGGTAGTAGCGGCGGTAAATAATATCGGCGCCATCGAAGCCATTGCCATAAGCCGGAGGTTTACCCTGCAGCTCTTCATAATGATAGTTACGCTTCCAGTCCTGATACATGAGTACAGGTGTATTCAGTATGTTCTGTACACCGGCGCTCATACTGAGCAAATGGTTAATACGCTGCCGGAAAGTGAAGTCCAGTTGATTACGCGCGTGCATCATAATATCAGGATCACCACGACCAGCGTCTTTATTAGATCCTACCACATAGATATAGTCGCCTGCCCGGTTGAACGTCAGGGATATCTTTGTACCATAGACAATACTTTCATAATTCAGTGAAGCATTGATCAGGTAGGGTGACTGCCCCTGCATAGGCCGTTCGCGGGTACCGGCGTAACCACTATATTGTGGCATAGAAGGTACTTTTACGTTGCTATGGAAAAATGATCCATTGACGATCACCGACAGATCCCGACACCAGTTTACCGGCAGGAAATCAAGGTTTTTATGGATTTCCAGTTCTGTACCATAGACGGTTGCCTTTCCTGTATTTGTATAGAAATACTGATCAAAACCTTCTGATACAACATACCGGAGACGCTCTATCGGCCGGTCCAGTTGTTTATAGAAAAATCCTACATTGATCATATCATTGCGCAAACTGCTCCGCGGGTACCATTCGAAACGCAGTTCGCTGTTATCTATCTTAACGGTGGTTAGCGAAGGGTTACCATTGTAGCTCTCCTGATTCAGGTAGTCCACATAACGCATAGGAGCCGCCTCACGGAACTCCGGTCTGTTTAAGGTCTTGCCATATCCCGCACGGATAATAAAGCTACTATCCGCCTTAAAAGAGACATTTACGGAAGGCAGCACAGAGGTAATAGGTTGGTCCACTGATAATGGATAAGCTGCCAGACCCGTTGCATAGGCTCCCAGGATACGAAAACGGTTGTGTTCTACCCTCACACCGCCAAAGACATTCAATCTTTCCTGCAGGAAGTTCAGGTCAGCCAGCAGATAACCGGCACTCAGGGTATTGTCGGCGAAATACTGATTATTGGGGGAAGTACGTTCAAAAAAACGATAGCCGGTGCCATTGTCGCGGAATAGATCATTGGTAAAATACAGTGGCAGATACTTCTCATACACTGTGATCGGCGTACCTGATTGTTGCTTGCCATTACCCAGATCTGGATCTTCCCCTGCATTTATCAGCAGATTGGGATCGTACAGATTTTCGCCATTATTCAGTACGAAGGTGCGGCTATTGAAATCGCGCCAGCGGTGTTCAAAAAAGACGCCGCTCTTAAATGACAACCAGGATCGCGTTTGTATATGCAGATCCAGATTACCCTGCCAGGCATTTTCCTTTACATCATTGAAACTACGTGACAGCAGGTAGCGTGAAACACGCCCTGCAGACAAGGCCCATTCGTCTGTTGTATTGAGTCTGCGGGAGAATGTATAATCACGGTTATCCGGTTCCGATTTATGAATACTGGAATAGCTTACGTTGCCACGCAGGGTATTCTTTTCGCCAAACTGATAATTTCCCGATACCTGGCCGGCATAGATGAAATTGCTGACATAATACAGACTGACATGCCGGTTTTCAAAGTCGGGATGATCTTCCAGCACCCGATAGTCTTCCGCAGTAATACGTTGTCCCCCCTGATTGATGAAGTTGCGCAGTTCGAATGAAAGATTTTTATGTATGCTCATTTCATTGGTCTGGATCAGGGAAAGTCTCGCCCCATGTATCCCCTGTTGAATGTTACCATCGAGATAGCGACCATAGGAATTTTGCGTGGTAAGTCTTTGTTCGTGTGTATTGGTATAGGCAACGGCTGTAAGATTCTTCAGGTATTTACCCCCGATCTTCCAGGCATCATAATAGTTAGCGCTAAAGCGGAGATCTGGTCCGGCGTGAAATTGTTTATCTGCCACATAATTGTTGGCAAATTGACGGGATATGGCGGCATTATCAGCAGTAGACAAATGGTTAAACGCTGTTGCAGCAGGTATGCCCTTTGGAAGACTGCGTGTACCATTATCAAAGCCCAGAAAATCTGTTTTACTGCCTGCATAAGACCATACGTCATTGAAGCTGGAACCGGGCCTGTATTGGGCACTCACCTGTACGTCCACCTGTCGGGTAAGCTGACTTTTTCGGGTGTAGATCTTTACGAGTCCACCGGCAAACTCGCCTGGCAGATCAGGTGAAGGCGACTTATAAACGAGTATACGGTCGATAGCGTTGCTATTGATCACATCGTATGAAAATGCGCGGCTGTCTGCATCCGAGGCTGGTGCAATGGCATCATTCAGGAAAGTCAGGTTATAGCGCTTATTAAGACCACGCACGATCACAAAACGGTCTTCCGAGATATTGACACCGGCAATACGTTTTACCACTTCAGATGCGTCACGATCCAGTGTACGGGCGATCTGTTCGCTGGAAATACCAGATAATACAGTATGTGCATCATATATCTCGCTTGTCAGCGTCGCATCGGAGGTATTATTTACCTTTCTGCGGCTAAGTCCGTTTACCACCACTTCATGCATGTTATTCCCAGGCTGCAGTTTAAAATCTGCATTGGTGCGCTCTCCCGACCTTACCTTCACATTAAACAGGCGGTTGGTGGCATAACTCACATAAGAAAATACCAGTGTATAGCTACCCGGGGCTATATCATTGATATTATAGAATCCTGCACTGTCGGTAATAGCGCCTTTGGAAATACCTTCCACACGTACGGTGGCGCCGGGCAAAGGCTGAGCAGTTTCAAAATCAACCACACGTCCCCTTACCGATCCGCCGGGTTGTTGCTTTTGTACAGGTGACGCCATGCGGAAGGCAATGTTATTGCCAATCACTGACCAGGTAATACCTGATTTATCCTTTAACAGTGCCAATGCCTCCATCAGTGGCACATGTTTACAACTGATTTCATCTACCGGTATTCGTCCCATTTGCACTTCGTCAAATGAGAATACGTAGCTACTCTGTTTTTGCATAGCGACCAATACGGTGGTCAGATTGACGTTTTTAAGGTGTAGGGTAATGCTGTTTCCCGGAGGAGCAGCATCGGCACAAAGGTGCTGCGTGAGCAGCAACAGGCCTAATAACCAGGCAGCGATTCGTTGGTACCTGGTTAAAAAAGTGATACATTTGATCATCATTCGTTTTTTAGTAAACAGTAAATGTTTGCGATGTCCTCCGCTGGCCTGCGGAGGATTTTTTTATAGTGTCACCCGCAAAGTGTCTCCCTGCTGGTGGAAATGCAGTTTATATACAAAGGAGAGGTTAGATAATGCGGCTTTCAGATCATTACCCGGTAATACAGAATTAAAATACAAACCGGTTGGCAAAGGGGCGTCAAACCTGATATGCTTTCCGTAATGATCGCCTATACGTCTTAATACATCCGCCAACGGCAGGTGGTTGAATACCAGACTATTGCCTGTCCAGGCATCACTGAGCAGTACATTCACGGACTCTTCCCGCACGCCCTGTGCATCAGCGATAAGCGCCTTTCCTGGTTGCAGTACTACCTCCCCGGCAGCAAATTTTACGGCTACCTTTCCGCTTATCAGCGACACACGTGTCATCTGCTCCATCGGATAAGCTTCTACATTGAACTGTGTGCCCAATACGGTGGTGTGTAAGCTACCAGCTGTCAGTGTAAACGGATGCGCATTGGCTGCTACCTCAAAAAAGGCCTCCCCTGATAGTTTGACCTGACGGTTCGTTTTAAAATGGGTAACATATTGTAATGTCGCTTTCTGGTGCAGCCATACAAAAGAGCTATCCGGCAAAGTGATCTTTACGATATTAGCATGCGTGTTTACAACGGTTTTCCACTGAATAGCCATCTCTGGCGCCGGGGCTGGTGAATCAGTCTGCCGGTGCCGGCGTAATGTGATCATGACGCCTATTATTACGGCCGCCACTGCTGCACGCCATAACATAGACCGTATACGTCCCCGTAGCTTAAGTTTTGCCTGAAGAGCAGCCTTCAGACGGTCACTGGCTTCCGCCGGCATGACCGCGTCCGCCTTATCCCAGCTCTCATTCAACAGATCGTCCAGTAACTGAGGCTGAGTAGCCAGCAGCATTTCTATTTCCGCACGTTCGGTATCATCAGAAGTTCCATCTATCCAACGTTGTAATTGTAAAGGATCTAAGGGCATGTATTGACATCTTTACAACTAACCCGTAAAAACGCCTGCTTACCTCAATGCAGTTACACAGGCTTAACAATTACGTAACATGGAGGTCCTACCTTTAAAACATCTGAATATATGATGGGGACGAGTTACTCTGATAAAGAACAGCAATTCAACTACCTTTTTGCCAACACCCGTGACAAGCTTTATGGTTTCCTCTCACAGTACAGTAAAGACAGTGCGTTCGTGGAAGATATCATGCAGGAATGTTACCTGAAAGTATGGCTGAAAATGGGCACCTGGCAGGATACAGAAAACCTGCTGCCCCTGGTAAAAAAAGTAGCCAAAGACCTGTTGATCGATGCTATTCGAAAAAAAGCGCGGCTGCCTGAAACCTGGATGGAAACATTGGATACAATGCCACCGTTGCCTGTACAGGCAGCTGAGCTGACGCAGCCTGATCTGCATAAACTGGACCTGGCCATTGCACAGCTACCCGAAAAAAGCCGCACTATATTTTTAATGCACCGGGAGCTGGGCATGAGTTACAAACAGATCGCGGAACGTATGCAGCTCTCTCAGAGCGCTATTGAAAAGCATATGAGCAAGGCCATGAAGTTGTTACTGCAATCTTTGCAAAAAGAGGACCTGCTATTATTTTACGTCTTATTTATGCTGAAGTAGACATTAATAATGATTCGACGGGATAACTTATCTTTACAAGATGTTTGACATTCTAGACAAATACAAAACACAAGACCACTTCTTTCTCACTCCAGAACAGGATTTGCAAAAGGTATGCAATGCGCCTGCTGATAAAAGTGGCGTATATGTTATCTATGCGCTAAAAAAGGGAAGAGTTGAGCTCATCTATATCGGCCATTCAGGTAAGGTTGAAAAAGATGGTACCCTCTCCATCAGAAAAGAAGGATTAGGGGGGCTCAAAGATGAAATTGTTAATGGTCAGCAGTTTGGAAAAACACCTGCACATATTGCCTGGAAAAAACAGATGACCAGAGAAAATATTGAAGCCTTAAATATATACTGGTATGTAACCCATGATACGGGGTATACAGACTGTCCGGACGTGCTGAAAAAGACCTTATTAAGGCAACACCAGGATATCTTCGGATTATTCCCCAAGTGGAACAAAGCTGTTTAAGGAGATTATCATCAACTGATTCATAACGATGGCCGCAAAAAGACAGCTACTTTTTGCGGCCATTTCATTTGATATAGCAGGTATTCGCGAGAGGCCGCAGGAGCTTTATACGATTGTAACCAATGTTTGCACGATCTGCCGGAAAGTGACAAAGGGGTTATCAGACAGGAAAACAGCACACTCATTGAGCAATAGATCAAATGTTTTTTAAGTGTATTAAAAGTGTCATTACCCGGAAAATCCACAAATCTAAAGTGATGTTTTTCAATGCCTCTTTTTATGTGCAACATGTGTTTTAAGTGAATTAAATCACCTTCTCATTTATTGATAATCAGCATTTTGCGAGAACATTTCTTTGTTTTATTGACTTTTATTTCGATAAATTTGAGCATTCAGGAGACAGCCTAACCAACTGTTCATCCTGAGCCATGAGTCAATTATCTGTACACTATTATCGCTATCCACGTCCACGATTATGAAGAGTAATAAGTACCCTTTAACCATAAATATCAGATCCTATGACTTAGCAAGCTTTGCCTGAGCTAACATCAATCGGCCAATTATTAACCAGTAAAAATCCACAAAATGAGAAAAATTTATCTTCGGCTTGCCGCCGCAGGCATGCTTTGTATTGCATTTTATGCATGTAAAAAGAACATTAATACACCAGATGAAGCTGATGGCAGTCAGACAGTTGCGAGGGCAAATGAGTCTGTAAGCATCTGGATGACTACCGGCAACCAGAGTGCGCTCCTGCAACAACAGGGTAATGTCACATTTGCGCCTGATGCAGGCACCAGTGGCACAACAATTACAGTGAACGAGGGAACTACTTATCAGGGTATCGACGGTTTCGGATACACCCTGACCCAGGGGAGCGCCAAATTAATCAACAACCTGTCAGCGTCTGCACAATCGTCTTTGTTAAATGAACTTTTCAGTCCTGCCAGCGGTATCGGCATCTCGGTAGTCCGCATAGGCGTAGGTGCCACCGACCTGAGTGATTATTCCTATACCTATCGCGATGGTGCGTCTTTTAGTTTGTCTGGTCCGGACCTGACCTATACCATTCCCATCCTGAAAAAGATCCTGGCGATCAATCCGGCGATCAAAGTACTCGCAACACCATGGACGGCTCCCCGCTGGATGAAAACAAACGGCTCTTTCGTTGGCGGTACACTAAAGGCGGAAAACTATGAAAGTTATGGTCAATACTGGCTGGATTACATGAACGCCATGAGAGCACAGGGTATTGAAATCTGGGGCATCACCCCTCAGAACGAACCGCTGAATCCCTACAATGAGCCCAGCATGACACTCACCAAAGAAAACCAGCTCGGTCTGATCAATGACTATATCGGGCCCAAGTTAAGGGGAGCTGGTTTTAACTGCAAGATCATCTGTTATGACCACAACTGTGATAACACAGAGTATCCTACTTATGTAGCAAATAACAGCTCCTATGTGGATGGTTCTGCGTTTCACCTCTATGGCGGTAATATCTCTGCTATGACGACCGTAAAGAATGCCACTAATAAGAATGTTTATTTCACGGAACAATATACTTCCGTTGGTGGTAGTTTTTCCGGAGACCTCTCCTGGCACATCCAGAACGTAGTAATCGGTTCACTGAACAACTGGTCTAAAACTGTACTGGAATGGAACCTGATCAGCGATTCTCAGGGTGGCCCTCATACACCAGGCGGCAGCACCGTATCAATGGGTGCGGTAACTATCGACGGAGGCAATATCGTACGCCGTGTTGGTTACTATATCATCGGACATGTTTCCAAATTCGTACGTCCAGGCGCAGTACGAATTGCGTCTAACAGTTCCGGCAACATCCAGACGACTGCTTTCAGAAACAGCGATGGCTCTAAAGTATTACTGGCATTCAATAACGGTGGCGGAAATGTTTCCTTTAAAGTGAAATGGGGCAGCCAATCCTTTACCTATTCGCTGCCTGGCGGTGCTGCGGCTACATTTAAATGGTCAGGCGCCACGACTACACCAACTGCACCTATAGGCCAGAACATTACCCTGAAAGGCTTTAATAACCAATACGTAAGCAGCGAGAATGGTACACAGGCAATGAACTGTAACAGACCAACTGCATCCGGCTGGGAAACCTTTACTGTGGTAGATGCTGGCGGAGGCAAAATAGCGCTCCAGTCCCAGGGAAAATATGTATCATCAGAAAACGGTACACAAGCAATGACCTGTAGTCGTCTAACTATTGGCGACTGGGAAAAATTTGACTGGGTTGTCAATGCTGACGGTAAAATATCCCTCAGGGGAAGTAATGGTCAGTATGTAAGTTCCGAAAACGGAACACAGCCAATGAATTGTAACCGTGCCACAATATCTGGTTGGGAAGCCTTTGGCGTCAATCAGTAGCTCACCTGTTAAATTGAGTTTACCCGCCCGGACCTGCTTCCAGGCGGGTAAGCTACATCATACGCTATGAAATTCTTTTTATTTACAGGTATATGCCTGTTCAGTTGTATCATCGGCCATGCTCAAAACGTGGAATTTGCGGTAACGGGCGGATACCAGACAGCTGATCTGCGATGGTCGATAGCGGGTAACGGCAGCGGACAATCACCCAATATCCTCTCCGAAGTAAAATGGCGCTCGTTAAGCGGCCCTTTGGTCGCTGTAAAAGGGCAATTCAACCTCAACAGCCGCTTGTTTATCAAAGGCGCACTGTCCCGCAGCTTTATCCGATCAGGGAACGCCACGGACACCGATTACGCAGAAGATGACCGTCAGCGGCCCAGCTATCACGCGCAACTGGATGCCGATGAAGGGTATTTATCTGCTTTCCGGCTGTATGGCGGATACCATCTGCTGCAAAGACCGGGTGTACGTTTAGCCATCTTTGCCGGATATGCCGCCAATAAGGAGTTCTTATTCCTGCTGGATCATGCGGCGTATGTGTCCGGCGAGAAAAACCTGCGTTGTACTTATAATACCAGCTGGAAAGGAATTTCAGGCGGATTTTCAGGCCTTTACAGGGTCACTTCCTGGCTGGACCTCACCGGAGAGTTACAGTATGGTCAGATGAACTATAATGCTGTAGCAGACTGGAACCTGATTGACGCCTTTCAACACCCGGTCAGTTTTAAACACCATGCCAGGGGCTTTGATCTGAATGGAACTGTAACAGGTATTTTCCGGTTAAAGTCTTATTTATCATTATTGCTATCTGGCGCCTTGCGACATGCAGCAACCGGAACGGGTACAGATCAATTATTCCTCGAATCTGGTACTGTCCAGACTACACAGTTTAATGGCGCGTTTACCAACGCAAAGCAGGTCACGATCGGTGCACTTATTCAGTTTTGACAGTAAGGGGACTGAGGATCGCTATGTCTTCATTATCAGATCGGTCCAGCTACCTTTTTTACTCTTTTTTGAGGCACCCGACTCCATATCTAACAAGGTTTTTACCCGGGATGCGTATGCCCAGCAGGTACCCTGCCGCATGTCAGTTTTCTCGGCTATCTGATAAGAAGAAATGTTGCCTTTAGTCGTAAATACCAGGTACACAATATAGAAAGCCTTATTGATGGGGATCCGGTTGTTTTCAAAGATCGTGTCATGCATGGGTGATTCCTCATAAGCGCATTTGTTACACCGTCGGCTGAAGGGTTTGCGGCCCGTACTGTAGTTCGCATACCCACATTTTCTGCAGGTAAACCCTTTGTTCCATTTCAGGTCAGCAAGGAAGCTGTAACATTTCTCCTGATCGGGGTATTTCTGGCTGAATTCTTCAAATGTAAGTTCAGCCGATTTAATACGTGCATCCGTGATCTTTTCTATATTCGTCTTCAGTTCAGCATTGTCTTTTTCCAGCAACTTATTCATACGTGCGATCTCCTGTGCCTGTTCGTGTATTTCCCTGGACTGACTCTCCAGTTGCCGGGTACGCGCTGCTACCTGTTCCTCCAGCTGCTGATTGACGGATGCCTGAAGTTTCAGATTATGCTGCATATGATAAAAGGCGTCATCCTGCGCCTGCTTTTTCTCTTTCCTGAACAATCTTACCTGATCACCGATGGAAAAAGACAAGAGTACCATTTCCATCACAAAACCAATTACCATACTGTAATGACCGACCACACCTGATAATCCCTTCACAAAACCTAATACGGTGATCAGCTTGACAATAGCGCCGATAAAAAGTATCGCATTTCCCAGTACAAAGAAACGTGCCGGTTTGAAGCCTTTACACCAGATAACAAACCCGGAAAGAAATGCGACAAAAAGGGGGATAAAATCAAGAAATTTATAGATAAACCATTCTTTCCTGGCAAACAGGCAAACGAGGAAGTACAATGTCCTTATAACGATGGTCCAATTGATCAGGTTATAAAGCAGTGGACTCTGTCTTTTTACCCTTAATAAGGTCCTGGCAAAAACGAGTGCGAAGATACTCATACAATACAGCGAGATGCCGTACATATACTCATTTAATCCCGGCATATCCGGCCATATGAACTGAAACGCAATGCCGTCGGTACTCATCTCATAAACACCTACACTTACGATATATAATACATAATAAAGATAATGGCTGAGACGGGTGGCCAGCAACATCAGCAGATTGTATAAACAGAAAACAAGGATCATCCCGTAGAATAACCCGTACGTGATATATTCGACCAGGGCATAGTTAATGAACCGCTCGATCGACCGGTATACCATGATGAAATTAATCTCGTTCAAAGACTTGATCCTGACATAATATACGTAGGTGCCTTTAGACATATCAGGTATAAGGAATTCGAAATTTTTGTGTCTGTAAAGCCGGTTTTTGAATGCATTGCCTGCCCCTGAATGAAGTTCTGTATATACGCCATGTACATCCGGTAAATAAACAGTCAGTTCTTCAATGGTCTGGTCATAGAACTCAAATAAGCGCTGATTTCCGGGGATGGAATCGGAAAAGGTTACCTGTACTTTAAACCAATATACGGAGTGAGGATTAAAGTTCTTGGGATAGTAATCCGTATTAATCCTGAATGTGCCTGCTGCATCCCGGCTCCTTATCTCTTCAAAACCGATGGTTCCGGAGCGATCTTCTAACCAGTTTATTTCACCATAGGTAAATATATACTCGCCCATTGTATGATCGATATATACAGGACGTTGCGCTTTGGCGCACATAAAAAAGCAGCAGCAGATAATAGCTATCAGATAAGGTTTTGGTGATGGCAAGCTGGTCATCTTCAAATAAGGTGGAATTTTATTAAATGTATCGCATATGAGATCCAGGCATACGGCTAAAACGCATGACACATAATACGTGGAATAACAACAGCTGGTTTAGTGCTACATTGACAGTTAATTTTTTCCGGCTAAAGGTACCAAAGTATCACTTTTTTTATTTAGTAGATACTAAAATAATGTCGATCCGGGAAAAAGGTATTTCAAATAAATCAACCTGTACTTCAGTCAAAAAACAACTGTTATTATTATATTTAAGGCGCTTTAACCACCTATATCGCATTATCAACTATATCCTGTGATCATACCATACCCATTAAAGAACGGCACCCAAAAAGTCATTTCGGGTACTTTACGCCGTGTAGAGATCGTTAAAAAGAACCAGTTACGCTACCATTTTGACGGCTTTGCAACAGACACCTACATCTCAATAGTACATCCCTCCTTTTATGATATCGGGCATTACAAACATGAGATCGAGCACATGCATGGGATGCTTAACATACCCGTCACACTTGAACTGATAGAAAAGAATGGGGAGCATTACCTGATGAAAATCAGCTACAATGATCCGCTCACCCAAGAGATCACCCAACCGCTGACCGGGGCTGAAAAAAGCGATCTGTTAAACAGCGCAGGTATCCGTCTGGGTTGTGTAAGCTTACTTGTGTTGATTGGCGGAATATGGTATGCGGCTACAAAGGATTTCGGAAAAACGGCGCTCCCCGGCCTCCTGATCTTCTGCCTGGTCCCTTTTTTACTGACAGTACTGCTTTATTATATTCCCAGGCGACAGCGAATAAACAGTAGCCATAATAAGATAGTGATAACCACGACCATCCGGGAAGTGATCGGCATTGTCATTTATGCTGTCAGCACTGATAGCAGTGACCGGCACATCAAAAAGTACAGAACGGGTACCGGCGACCTCATAGAACACTATAAAGCGCCTTTACATCCGGGTGATAAAGTAAGACTGACCTACGGGGAAAAGAAAGGGAAAACAGACTGGCTGATCAGTCTTGAAGTTTTGCCGTGATCCTTTCAGGTCGTAAGGACTGTTGATCGACAACCAGCTTCTCTTCGCTGATCAAACCGGGAATTTGATTTACGAAATCCGGAATAATTGCCTCTGACATTACAACCACCCGCTTTTTTTTTAGAATTTTATCCCCTGATGATCAATGAGAAGATATTCACGGACACATATGAGCTATACTGGGAGAAAGTATACAATGTATGTTATGCCAACCTGGAAGACAGTGAACTGGCCCGGGAAATGGTACAGGATATATTTAAATCATTGTGGGAGCGCCGGGAAACACTGGAGATCACGCAATCTGCAGAACATTACCTCGTACGTGCGGCCAAACTGAAAGTATTTGAATACATCCGTAACCAGCGCATCCGCTCTACCCATTTAAAAAGCATCGCCTACAGTCAGCATACGGAGGTCAACTTCACCGAAAACGAGATCTTACACAATTTCCTTTCCCAAAAGCTCCGTGTACTCGTTGGCTATTTGCCTTCGGAAGGCCGGGAAATATTTAAACTGAGCCGCGAAATGGGCCTCTCTAACAAGGAAATCGCTTCTACCCTCAGTGTATCCGAAAGAAAAGTAGAGTACCAGCTGATGAAAGCTATCCGGTTTCTAAAGTCCAACCTCCAGGAGTATACTATCTACCTTACTTGCATATTTTTATTAAATTTGATCGGCTGAGGCAATCTTTATGCAGGTAACAAAAGCACTTATAGAGAAATATCACAACGGCGAATGCTCTCCGGAAGAAAGCGCAGCTGTGGAAAACTGGCTGAATGACGGCCAGACGGATGATATTGTTGCCTTCGTCAGTGAATTCGACAGAACGGCCATGAAAGACAAGATCTGGCAGGAAGTACGCCCTGTCACGCCTTTCTATAAAAGGCCTGTTGCCATCATTACCGCTGCTGCTGCCGCGCTTTTATTCTGCCTGTTCCGGTTCTTACCGTTAACTACAGAGACAGCAGATTCTCCGGGGTTCACTATTGAACTTGGCAGGGAAAGCAAGGCTTCTTTCAATAAAGAACAAGGCGCGATTAATTTCTGCGGCACTATTAAGATCGTCTCCCAGAAAGATATCAACCTCTCTTTTAAAACTACCTGTACTGACGGTACGACCCGCATTAAAGCCATTCATGTCAAAGAAGGAGAATCATATATCGCCCTCCACTATAAAGACAAGCAGTCTTCCGAGATGCTGATAATCAACGAAAATATGTTGTTCGAACTTCCCCCGGTGATCAAAAACCAGCTCAGTGAGCAGTTTAAAATTTAGCCTACTTTTGCCGGATGGGAGCTATTAGCCGTTTTTTATTCCTCATGCTGCCCCTTGCCGCTATTTGCAGCTGTACACAACCTGTACCGCAGCAGTCGAAGAAATACAGCATTATGGTCATGTCGGATGAGGACAAACAATATATTATCCAGACGGATACCCTCGATCACGGTACCGCCTACCCTATCCGGGATGGTGTGCTGGTCGCTTCTCCCCCGCGTATCTGGTATTATACCATCGTGAAAGACGGCTATTATTACTTCGTCAGCAGTCAGACGCACTATTTCGTAAAGAACCAGGTTATTGGTAATAAATTCGTGGCGATTGACTCTGTCTTACTCCCCGGCTTCCGGTACCCCGACAACTGCGTCTTCTATACACCTGATTCTGTGCTAGTTGTCAATAGCAGTAAACCTGCTGCCCCAAAGCAATATGCCCGGATCAATGTGAAAACGATGCAGGCCACCATCGGAGAACTTCCCATACCTGCTCCACAGCCCCCTTTCAAATTCATGTCTGTGGGTTTTGTGCAGTTCCGTTCGCCCTATTGCTGGATTGGCTATACGTACCACTATCAGGATGAGACAAACGGATATGGCTCCAGTGATACCGTATACCTCGCACAAACTATGCTGCCGGGTATGCAGTTACAACAGATCATCAAAGACGCCCGGTCTACCTATCCCGGCAATGTAAATACGGCACAGCAGAATACTTTTGAGGATGAAGCAGGCGATTTTTACTTTCTCTCCTGTCCGGGTATCGTAAGAGGTGCCAATCCCTCACAACCTACCGCTATCTATCGCATGAAAGCAGGCGCCCAGGCACTGGATAGCAGCTACTTCTTCAATATTTCCGCTTCTGCCATTCACAACCATGCATATGGGCTTTGGTATATCGGATATAACGAGGCGATCATCCGTAGCGAGCGTAAAGACCTTTTTGGTTCCTTCGAAGAGCATTACAAAGTCCCTCATATAGAATACTACGTGATCAACCTGCTGACAAAGACCGTACAAAAGCTTGATCTTCCATTAGATAGAGGCAGTTCCCGTACCTGCGTACTGGCGGAAGGTCCGGCAGTGTATATCTCCATTAATGACGGTAAGGGCGGAAATGATATCTGGATATACAATAAACAGGACCGGTCTGTCAGAAAAGGCCTGCACCTGGACGGTCCGGTGAACTATATCATGCGACTCGAAAGTCTTCACTAAATGCCATTATAAACAGTCCACACAGATACTCCTCCGAAGCCTATCCGCTTTTCTAAAAAAAACTTTCCATTTTTTTGTGGTTAAAGGCAAGTTGTGCTACTACTGATTGAATATTTCACCAATCATTACAGCACAGGTATGTCTTTCAATAGAGTTTTAACACTATTACCTTTATTATTATTAACATTATTCACCACTGCACAGACCACCATCCATATTAATGGAAGTGTAAAAAATGCGCAGTCGCAGCCTATTCCCGGCGTATCTATCCAGGTAGCCAATACCAGTAACAGAGCGATGACCGATGACAACGGCCGGTTTACCCTGAAGGTCAGCAACACCGGGAAAGTCCAGCTCATCATCACCTCCGTCGGCTTTGAAAAGTTAGTAAAAGAGGTGGATCTACAGGCAGATCTCACCCTGCACCTTACACTACAGTCCAACGAACAGCAGATCAATCAGGTGGAAGTAAACGGCAAAAGCCAGACCAGGCAACTAAAAGAATCCGGTTTCTCCATTAACGCCATTGATACGAAACTTTACGCCAACTCGACCGCTGATCTTGGCCAGGTACTCAACCGTACCACCGGTATCAAGATGCGCGAACAGGGTGGCGTAGGTTCCGACTTCAATTTCTCCATCAACGGGCTTTCCGGGAATGCGGTAAAGTTCTTTATAGATGGGATACCCCTCGATATTATGGGTAGCACGATGACCCTGAACAACATCCCTGTCAATATTGCCGACAGAGTGGAGGTATACAAAGGCGTAGCCCCCGTATCACTAGGTTCTGACGCACTGGGCGGCTCTGTCAATATTATCACCAATCAGCACCTCTATAACTATCTGGATGCCAGCTATAGCTATGGCTCCTTTAACACGCACCAATCGGCTATAAATGGCCAATACGTGCATCAGCCGACCGGCATCGTCTTAAAGCTCAGCGGCTTCTACAACCACTCCGATAACAACTACCTGATGAAAGGCGTGGAAATATGGGACAATGACGCAAATGAATATGTCAAAAAAGACCTCCGTCGCTTCCATGACAATTATACCTCTGTTATGGGACAGCTGGAACTGGGTATCGCCAACAAAAAATGGGCGGATGTTTTATTCATCGGTGGTTCCTATTCCCGTTTTGACCGGGATATCCAGACCGGTATCGTACAATCCATCGTGTATGGCGGCGTAACCAGAGACGGACATGCCCGGAACTTCAATCTTCGTTATAAAAAGGACAATCTGTTGCATGGTCGCCTGGGACTTAATTTTTATGCTGCTACCTCCCGTGATGAATCCGTACTGACGGACACCACCAAGCGCAAATACTACTGGGATGGTTCCTATATCGATGGTAATCCGGAGACGGGGTCTTTCCGTGTCACTCACATCATCCGGCCCCGCGTATTCAGTCGTTTCAATGCCAACTATAAACTGGCTGAAAATCACCATGTAAACCTGAATTACAGTTTCGACAGAACAAAGAACGAGACCTACAATTCCCTGGATACCGACGTTGATCCCCTGCCGGGTAAGATTGCCAAACACCTGGGCGGACTCTCCTACCAGATGGACCTGTTTGATAAACGCTGGACCAATACCTTCATGGGTAAATATTATGGCCTTCAGTTAAGCAAACTCCAATATGACTACAACCTGTTAAAAAACGTGCTGCAAAGCAGTTTTAAATCCTATTATGGATATGGTCTTGCATCCGTGTTTAAGATTACGCCGGCAGCTGGAGTAAAAGCCTCATTTGAGCATACGTATCGCCTGCAACAGATCAGTGAGGTATTTGGCGATAGTTACCAGGTATCCAATAACCTGGGGCTGGATCCTGAAGCCAGTGATAATATCAATATTGGTGGTTTCTATGGCAGGAAAGTAGCTTCCCACGAATTCTATGTGGAAGCCGCCGGTTTCTTTCGCAGCGCCAAAGGATTTATTTACGCTTCACAGTCCGACAATAACCAGTTGCAGTATAAAAACCTGGCCGACGTACTTGTCAGAGGAGGTGAAGCAGAGATCCGCTACACTTATAACAAATTGCTCAACGCTGTTTTGAATATTACCTATCAGAATGCCATTGACAATACGATGTACCCGAACGGCAGCAATAGCGGTACGGTCTCGGCCACCTATAAAGATAAAATTCCGAATCAGCCCTGGTTATATGGGAACGCGGAATTAGGCATCGGCAAGAACGATCTTCTGGGCAAAGATACCCGCCTGCAGTTTAACTGGAGTTCGCAGTATACGCACTGGTACTATCGTTCCTGGGAAGGTTTCGCTACGCAGAACAGTCTGGTGACGATCCCCACGCAATTCATCCACAACGCTCTGGTATCTTATTCCATGCAGCAAAACCGGTACAATATCTCCGTGGAATGCAAGAACCTGACCAATACCCTTGCCTATGACAATTTCCGTCTCCAGAAGCCTGGCAGGGCCTTTTATGTCAAATTACGTTACTTCTTAAAATAGATATATACACATGAAAAGACTCTTTTCAATTTCCTCCCTGATTGCATGTTTGTTGTTGCTGAATGCATGTAGTAAAAATGACGATAACAATACCAAACCAAGTACCGAAGTGGGTTCTTATGCCATGTGGGTACAGGTGGGCAGCTGGCCGAATGTCAGCTACTATATCATGGGACTGAACAGCGTTACAGAAGGTACCGCTACTCTTTCGGGCAACGGTGTGGATGTCACCTCCGTGCTCAATGCCAGTGTAATTAAACGTGATAGTTTCTATTACTATTATAACACGACCGAAGGGCGTTTTGGTAAATACCAGATCGTCAATGGTGCTGCCAAAGCAATAAAAGAAGTGCCTTTTACCAACTTCGCCAGTCTTGCCGGTCATACCTGGATCGACGAGAATACCCTTGTAATGATCGGTACCAATTCCGCCGCTACTGCCATCAATTACTCTACCGTGAATGTAACGACCATGACTATCACCAATGGTACTTTTACGGGTCTGCCGGCTTTACCTGCTGGTTATAATGCCTACCGTGTGGGTGGCGATCTGCAGTATGTAAATGGTAACCTGTTCTTCGCAGTTGGCTTCAGAAATCCTGACTTTATTATGTATGCCGGGATCAGCGAAATTCAGGCATCTTACCCTGGTTTTAAGATCGGTGATATTTCTACGGATACCCGCACGTCTGGTATGGGAAATACGTCCGGCTACTTTGCCACTTCTTTTGTTGATAAGAACAAGGATATGTATTTCCTGACCAGCTGGGTAAGCAAATGGGCAGGTGGTACCGGCAATGCGCCCATCTACATCTACAGGATTAAAAACGGTGAAACTAAACTGGATGCAGGCTACCATGTAAAGGTATCTGATGTGGTGGGCTTCGAAGCTGCTTCCGGTCTGTTTATGGATCTGGGCAATGGTACCGCGCTCCTGAAATACATTATCAGCACAGTTGATAACAACAGCACCTATGGTTATACTATCATCAACCTGTCCACTGGTACTGAAGTGAAGAAACTTGCTGAAATTCCGGCAGGTGCAGGTAGTGAGAGAAATGTATTTGTCGAAAATGGTAAAGCATACATTGCGGTAGTTTCCGGTCAGGCAACTGACTATATCTGGATCTACGATTCAGCCACCGGTGCCGTTACCAAAGGTACTGCCATTTCCGGAGGATACAATTCCATCTCCCGTATAGAACGCCTGAAATAATCCTTTCAAACAATAAAAGAAAGGGGCCCTTAAAAGCCCCTTTTTTATTTACATCAACATGGCTGCCAAAAAGAGTACGTTCAGAAAAATAAACGATTGGTTTCACTTATGGATCGGTATTGCGTGTGGTATACCCGTGATGATCATCAGCCTGACTGGCTGTCTGCTGATATTTGAACAGGAGATCAGGCAGCAGATCATGTATGCGGACTGGTGGCATATCACCCCGCCTGCCCATACAAAGCCCCTACCTCCTTCCGAAATATATACCCGCGTAAAGGCACAGGTACCGGCCCATGAGTTTCACCGGTTCTGGTATTACGGGGATGATGCGCCTGTGAAGATCACACCGGACAACTCCGATACGCTCATCTATGTACACCCTTATTCGGGCAAAGTACTGGCAGAGCTGGATCACGAAGATATTTTTGATTTTATTGAAGAAGGACATACCCTGCTCTGGATGCCGCAGAAAGTGGGCATACAGGTGGTAAGGTGGAGTACAGCCATTTTCTTTTTTCTGTTGATCACCGGCGTTGTACTGTGGTTGCCTAAAAAGTGGAATAAGAAGACTGTAAAGGACAGCTTTACAGTAAAGCTGCGTGCCAAACGTAAACGCATCAATTATGACCTGCACAATGTACTGGGGTTTTATAGTCTGGTCTTCGCCGTATTAATGGCTTTCACCGGACTAATCATGGCCTTCCCGCTTATCAGAACAGGCGTATTCAACCTTGCGGGAGGAAAGAAAGGACCCAACATTGCCATCCATCCATTGGAAAATCTGCCAGCCGATACCAATAGTCTGCACAAAAAAGTAGATCTCGTGTGGGAGAAGGTGCGTCACCAATATGCCCACTTTAACACAAGCGCTATCAGTATACACATTCCGGAGAAACCGGATAAGGCGATTTACACCTGTACGGATATGTCTAATGGCAGCTGGCGATCCATCTATTTCGATCAGCAGACACTCAGTCAGTTATCCAGTTCGGAATCCAATATTAAAGACGCTCCTGCCGCCACCTGGATGATGCGATCCAACTATGCCTTACACGTGGGCGCTATTGGCGGTGGCGTCACCAAAACCCTGTATTTCCTCGCCTGCCTGATTTGTACCAGTTTACCTGTTACAGGATTTTATATCTGGTGGGGAAAGAGAAAAAAAACGAGAAAATGAGAAATGTACTATTCATACTATCAACTTTTGCGATACTATCATCTACGAGCTATGCACAATCTATCTCCGGACAATTACACAACCAGCAACAGGAGCGTATCCCCTATGTAAATGTATCCCTGATCAAACTACCCGATTCTACAAATGTCTACCGGGTGCTTTCCGATTCTACGGGAAAATTCAGATTCGACAACCTTCAGCATGGCAATTACCTGGTGAAGGTGAATGCCATGGGGTACCGCCCACATCTCAGTCATGTGATCAGGCTCACTCCTGCTGCGTCTACACAGCTGCTGGGTAGTCTGGTCCTCGTTACGAAAGACGAACAGCTGCATGGCGTTACGATTACAGGACGTAAACCGGTGATAGAACAACAGCTGGACAGAATGGTGATGAATGTGGAAGGGACTGTGCTATCAGAAGGGAGTTCTGCACTGGAATTACTGGGTAAATCACCCGGTGTGACGGTCAATGACAATGGTGGTGTTGCCATTAAAGGGCGTACGGGAAGTGTGGTCATGATCAATTGCAAACCGACCTATCTCTCCGGCGATCAGCTGATGAACTTATTACGCAGCACTCCTTCTTCCGATGTATCCAGGATAGAGATCATTGCCAATCCTTCCGCTAAAGAAGATGCTGCCGGTAACGGCGGTATCGTTAACATCGTCCTGAAAAAACCGGTACGTGCGGGTCTTAATGGCAACATATCCCTTAATGGTGGTGCTGGTCGTGGAGCACGGGCCGGAGGCAGTTTATCACTCAATTACCGTACGGCAAAGGTAAACCTGTTCGGTACCTACAATCAGTACTTCGCCAATTATGAAAACCGTACTTATATCAGACGTGATTTTACAGCACAATACAGTGAACAATTTACAAAGGTATTACCTCAGTTAGGCTCCAATAATTTCCGCGCGGGACTAGACTGGACAATCGACTCCGCCAATAGCATTGGCGTAATGGTTAGCGGAGGTTTCGGTAAATTCCCTACACAGGAACCTACGACTAACAACCTGTATGGCGAAAGTCTGCTACAGAAAGCCAGTACGCTAACCGTCGGTAAACAACGCTGGCAGGATATGCTGTACAATCTGAACTATGTGCACCTCTTTAACAACAAAGGACATAAGTTATCTGCCGATCTTGACTATGTCTATCATTTTGACAGAATGGACCAGCAGCTGGATACCCGGTATAACAGTCATTCCGGACAGCTATTAAGACCTGCCAGTTCCAGGGTCGGCGATATTCCTTCCACCAACAATATCTACGCCGCTAAGGTGGATTATACACTGCCATTGACCCATAATATCAATGTCGAGGCCGGATGGAAAGGAAGTCTGGTACGGATGGAAAACAATCTGGTATACGACACGCTGGCTGCCGAAGGATATGTAAAGGATAATAATACCAGCAATCATTTTGTATACAAAGAACAGATCCAGGCAGGTTATCTGAATATTAAAAAAGAATGGCAATCCTTCACGGTGCAGGTAGGTTTACGGGGTGAATACACCCATACCAAAGGTGAACAGCTTACGCTGGATACAACTTTTACACGTTCTTATTTCCAGCTCTTCCCCAGTCTGTTCTTCTCTCATACGACGAAGAAAGATAATAAATGGCAACTGGGATACAGCCGTCGCATACAACGCCCTACCTTCTGGGATATGAACCCCTTCCGGGTATACGAAGATCCTTTCTCCTATTATGAAGGGAATGCGCAACTGGTGCCTTCGCTGGTACATGCGGTAGAACTGGGATATAGTTACCGGTCACTGGTCCATACGGTGGTGAACTACAGCAGGGCGACCAATGTGGTCAGTACGCTCATTGGTCTGACCAGTGGTAATGTAACCTACCAGACACCTGCGAATATTGGCACTTCCACAAACGTAGGTGTCAGCATTACCGCCAGCAAAGACCTCTTCTCCTGGTGGAGCAGCAACAATGTGGTCAACCTGTATTACAATACCTTCGAGATCAGCCATACAAAGTACCAGCGTACTACATTCACCTGGAACAGTCAGCAGACATTCACACTGACAAAAGGCTGGAAAGCCGAATTAAATGGCTTTTATAACTCCGGTGGTCTCGATGGTCTAATTACCTTATATTCCCGTTACCAGGTGTCAACAGGTGTACAAAAATCCGTATTCCATAGCAGGGGGCATATTAAGCTGATGGTGAATGACGTGACAAAGGGCAATATCAACCGTTACCGGATCGCATACAGCGATCTGAAACTGTATAACCGGTATAATCCGGATAGCCGGTACGCGGTGCTCTCATTTACCTATAGACTGGGTAAAGGAACGATGAAAGATGATAAACGGGAAACGAGTGGTGAAGCGCTGAAGGACCGATTGAAATAACCTAATGATCGTATACTTTGAATAGCCAGTCTGCTTGCTGATAGTAGATTGGCTATTGAACAAAATTGGTTTACTTTACGTGGACTTATTCAATAACCTATGGAAAACCTTACTATCTGGAAAAAGATCACACTGGGTGAAGCCTGGGGTGTTCAGCAACTGGCAGCATCGCTGAAAGCGCATAAACACATGATCGACCCTTCCCCCTGGCATATCATGCATACACCGGAATTTAGTACCGGACACATTTCTTCCGAGATCGCACTGATAAGGACAACGCTCAGGGCATTAGGACTTGAAGATGGTGTTAGCTATGCTGATATATTTGCAGCTGCGGAGAAAGCCGGCTTAGCTTTATGTCCGCCCGAATTAGGACCGCGTCTCCGGTTGGCCTATGACCAACCCTATGAAGAAACCCTGGTGATAGCCATGACGCCTATCAAAGATGAAGATAATCTGCCCAGTGTTTTTACTGTTCACCATTGGGACTGGGGCCAGGGCTTAGGTGCTTGTTGTTGTGGTAAGAGTGATATTGAAGACGACTGGCATGCAGATAGTGAATGGGTTTTCAGGTTGAAGTGATCTTACTTCTTAGCACCTGGTCGCGGTTTCTCAAATTCAGGTCTGATAGCATTAGGCACATCTGTCAATTCAATAATCCTCAATTCAAATACCAGCTTTTCCAGCTCCTCAATAATACATTTATCCAGCAAGGCCGGCACGTTGCCGTTATAGGCCCTGGCTGTTTCTTCAATATATTCCCTCACAGTAAGTTTCCCGTTTGCGTTCAGGAAAATTGTTTCCGGCCAGGGATCCATCGTGATCATTCGTGGCCCATGGGGATCGGTCACTGTTATAGTAGATTGATAATAATTCATTTCCATGAAGTGTGCTACCCGCACAAAATATTTGTCCTTATTTACATAGATGGCCAATGCATCCAGTGAGGAGGTATCGGACTTAGGTTTCTTTCTGAAAAAGCTGAACATAGCGGCCAAGATAATAACAAAATGTTGTCCAGCAAACGCCGGGATAGGTGATTTATTTTATTTAATAATATATTATCTTGAGACCACCTATGAAGACCTTACCCATTTTCCTCCTTAGCATATTACTCTTCTGCTCCTGTAGCACCTCTCCTATCAACTCAATGTATTTTGATGTAGACGCACAGCGTGTCCGGTCATGTAGTTTCAAAGGCATTGGTCAGATTACCCTTCAGAATGAGTCAATTCCCGATGAGGAAGCTGTCACCATTTATTGGATCGACTATATGAAGCCCATTCCGTCAAGCATGCCTTTTTCAGAGATCGGTGCGCAGTACTATATCTCGACGGTATCTTCAATGATAAAAATAGAGAATAAGTTATTTCGCCTTTCGGCTAATTCCATGTATAGGATAGAACGGACGGAGGGCAAAGAAGCAACCGTTGTTATATATGTATGGACTGATCAAAAGGGGAAGATCTTTAAGACGGATACAAGGGAGTGTAAGTAGGCGTTCCCTGAACAAAACTGACAACTACTTTGAACGATTTTGCATAACCCGCCTTGCATAGAAAGAATAATCTTGTGGTAATGAAACACTGGTTATGCGGGATCATCCAACAGTTGCCACCCAAAGCGCAAAGTCTATCTGCCTGTTGCGGGCCTGCTTTTTCTTATACCTGACTTTATCTATATCAATAGGCCTTCCTGGTCAGCAACAATCCGCTACCACTGCCTGGATCATTCCCGGGATCACCTATCAATATTCAGAGACACTTAAACTCTCTGCACAATATGCATTATCCACCCACCAGCACACCCACCTGCTATATCTGCAGTCATATATCCGGATCAATAAACATCTAATACTCAATCCGGCTTACCTATATATTAATTACCATCCACCGGCAGGCCCTGTTATTGCTGAACACTCATTCATGACCGGTTGTATATTGACGACAAAACTGAACAGCATCATCCTGGAGGACAGAAATATTATCTGGAACCGCTTTCGGCAGCAGGCCGCAGATATGCATATTTATAGGAACAGGTTGCGGCTGACATGGCCTCTCCCGGGCAAATCACGACCTACCCGGGTCTATTCTTTTGATGAAGCCTGGGTATTGATCAATGAGAAGAGATGGATGCGCAATCGTATAGCAGCAGGTATTTCCAGCGACATTCTACCCTGGTTCAACCTTGATATGTCTTATGCGTATGAACAGGACAAAGTAAACGGAGGACTGAACATCTTCTTCATCATGGGCACTATACAACTTTTCCGTAAACAGCATAATACAACGATGCACTAATCAGTCAACACATTTGAATCAAATGGTAAACAGCTTGCAAATTTTGCTTCGCAACTTTATACCATCGGAGATGACTCCGGATAACCCGGAAGCCTCAAGCAAAAGAACATTCACCCAAAATAATATTCCATGGAAATTACAATGGAACAAGCGACAACCGCTGCCCGGCAGGCAGAATTAAAAGCGACCGAAATACAGGTGCCGGTCAACATCGTCATTCTTGATACGGCCGGATATTTAAAATTCTTCGTTCGCATGGATAGTGCCTTTATCGGATCAATAGACATCGCCTTACAAAAAGCAAAAACGGCGATGCTCTTCCGCACAAGCTCCGAAATGGTCGGCGAGTTCCTTAAACCCGAGGCACATGCTTATGGGCTGTCGCAGACTAACGGCGGACTTGTAGGCTTCCCTGGCGGCCTACCCATATTAAGGAACAACGATATCATCGGGTACATAGGTATCTCCGGAGGGGCTGTCCCCCAGGACCTGCTGATCGCAACAGCTGGCAGCACAATTTAATTCACCAGATTTTTTCACCAATAACAATTGCAATATTATGAGCGACAAGAAAAAAATTCTGATTACCGGAGCAGGTTCCGGTTTAGGAGAAGGAACAGCCATCGGCCTGGCTAAACTGGGACATGAAGTCATTGCAGGCGTTCAGATCTCGCCACAGGTTACCCCGCTTCGCCAGAAGGCAATAGATCTCAACCTGCAAAAGAACCTGCGGGTGGAAAAACTGGACCTCCTCGATCCATATGATGTGGCTTACGCGCTCACCTGGGATTACGATATTCTGCTCAGCAATGCAGGTATAGGTGAAGCCGGACCAGTCTTCGAAATCCCGGTTGACCTCGTACGCAAAAACTTTGAAACAAATGTTTTTGCTCCGCTACACCTGGTGCAACAGTTCATCGCTAAACTGATACGTGAAAAAAGAAAAGGGAAAGTGGTGTTTACCTCCTCTATGGGTGGGTTGTTCACTCCCGATGGATATGGTATCTATGTCTCTACAAAACATGCCCTGGAAGCAATCGCGGAAGCGCTTTCTTCAGAATTAAAGAAATACGATATCCAGGTACAGACGATCAATCCTGGTGCCTACCTTACAGGTTATAATGAAACAATGGCCGACAATCCTTTCCGCTGGCTCGACGATAGTAAGAATTTTACTAAGCGGGCCGATATGAAAGCCGTTTTCGATTCTCTGCTGGGAACGCCTCAGGGCAGGCTTGACCCTGAAGAAATGATCGGTGCAATGGTCAATATTGTACCCTCAGATAAAGGGAAATTCAGGAACGTAGTACCGAAGTTCGTCGAAGACATGCTTAAAGAACACCAGGAGAAAGCCTGGGATGTAACCATTTAAAGAACAATTTGTCGCGCCGGCGTGTTACCAGGCATTCCACTTATTTATCCCTGAGAACGCGCTGTAATACGCCGGCCAATCAATCATTATGGGAAAGCTACATATACACGTTCGCCGGATAAGCTTATGTCTGTTATCTGGCGTACTGTTAACACTTATATTATTATCTGCCTGCAAGAAGACGCACATTAAAAATGAGACCATGACAAACAAAGAGATCATACGCAGAGGATTTGAACGCTGGGCCAGGTCTGAAGGTAGTTTTTTTGATCTGCTGGCAGATAATGTCGTATGGACAATTACCGGCAACAGCCCGGTTTCAAAAACATATACCAGTAAACAGGCATTTATCACGGAAGTGATCAATCCATTGAATGAACGATTTTCCAAGAAGATCACCCCTGAACTCAAAGGCCTCTTTGCAGAAGATGATATGGTGATAGCACTCTGGCATGGCACTGCCGTTGCAAAAGATGGCGTACCCTATGACAACATGTATTCCTGGTACATGAAAATGGAACATGGAAAGATTACTGAAGTAATCGCCTTTTTTGATACCATTGAATTCACCGACATATGGAACAGAATTGATATTACAGGAGTGAAGTAGGTAGTTTTACCCAGCGCTCTTGCCTGAAATACAGATATTTTGTACATTAGGTAAGCGCTTCTCTTATGGCAAGAATACTTTTTACATATCTGCTTCTCAGCTGTTTATTGTCGAAAGTGCATGCACAGTCGACTGTACTTACTACGACAATCAATCATTATAACGAATCCCAAAAGCGTCTGCTTGCCACAAACATCGGGCGCTTTTTTTATGTCGTGAACCAGGGACAATGGGACATGGATAGTTGCGTACGATACGTCTGCAAAATCTACAACCTTAATATCCAGTTACCATATGATGAGACAATCAATAACGGAGACCTTCAACAGGAACTTGCCTGGCTAAATCAACATAACCCGGATCTGTTGCTGCAATCAGTCCCTGGCGCAACGAGAGAAAAAAAGATTGCCATGTTACTGGAATTGGCGCTATACTATCTGCATAAGCCAGGCAGTGCTCCCTCCGACCTTGAAAATGCAGCCAGCTATATATCTCAGGCAAAAGCGTATGCGCAGTCATTAAAGCTGAAAAAGTGGCTGATAGAATGTGATGCAATAGCTGGCGAGCTATATCTTCAAAGAGGCGATGCGAAAAAAAGCGCAGAGGCGTTTATCTCAATCGCCACTCTCTTAAAAAATGACGGAGACAGGAAAAGAAGTGCCATTGCTTACCACCAACTGGCGCTTCATCTGCCATACAACGATGCCAGCCGGCTGAGTAATCTTGAAAAAGCATTTGCGATGTACCAAAAGCTGAAACTGAGAGAGCATGCGATAGCTGCCCTGGGTGATATTGTTACTTATTATTTTTCATCGGACTGGGCACTTGCCGAAACAAAACTGGGCGAGCTGCTGGTACTGCAAAAGCAAAGCAGCTATCGCCATTTCATGGATACATATTACGTAAGAGCTTATTTAAAGGACAACAGAGCGGATTATATCGGAACAATTCTGGATATGGATAGCGCTATCACCATCATGAATAATACCGGTGATTCTACTCTCTATAGTATGATATGCTTGAGAATGGGTTCCATCTATATGGGCTTAGGCGAATATCAGCAAGCAAATGACTGGTTCTTCAAAGGAATCGAACGACGCGCAGTTGAACCACAGATTTTATGGTATACCAATCTGGAGGAGATTGGGAGGGCTATGCCACGCTTAAATAAAGCAAACGAATATTTGTCGATAATAAGAAAATTGCTGGCCGCATATCCTCCCCAAGGCAAGATTGACAGCATGACTATTTCGCTACGCCTGGCAGGGGCTTACCTACATCTGCAGAAACATGATTCTGCGGAAAAATACTTTCAACCTTTCCTTACTTATGTAGAAAAAATACCGTCCGAACACCTGCAAATCCCTGATATATTTGGACTTCAGCAATATTCACGTTTATGTTTCCAAAAGGGGAACTATCCATTGGCAAGAGTTTATCTTAAAAAAGCCGTAGAATATGCCAGAGGCAGATCTTCTATTATGTCAACACTGGAGGTTGCTGCATTACAGTTCACCCTTGATTCAGCAGAGGGAAAGTTTCATGATGCATTTTTTGCGCTCAGGGCATACCTGGACTATAACGATTCCGCCACCAATATCAACCAGCGGTTTAAAACCCAGGAAGCCAATATTCGCTATGCCTCCGAGAAAAAGGACCAGGATATTCAAATCCTGAAACAACAGGGACTAATCCAGGAAAGTAATCTGAAACAGGCAAGGCAGACCCGTAATATTGTTTCAGGTGGTATTATCTTATTACTGATCATTGGCGCATTGGGCTACAACCAGTACCGCATGAAACAAAAGAACCTGCTGCTGATCGGTCAAAAGAATGATCAGCTCACGCAGCTGGTCAATGAAAAAGAATGGCTGCTCAAAGAGGTGCATCACCGTGTAAAAAACAATCTGCAAACAATTGTAAGCTTGCTGGAAATGCAGGCCGATTACCTGGGAGATGACGCCCTGGCGGCAGTACAGGTCAGCCAGAACAGAATATTTGCCACCTCCCTCCTGCATCAGAAGCTCTATCAGTTTGAGAATGTATCCTCAGTCAACATGAAAAATTATCTGCCAGAGCTGATACAACATCTCAGGGAGGCTTTTCCTGTAGGTAAGTCTATAGATATACAAATGACAATTGACGATGTAGAACTGGATGTATCACAGGCTATGCCGGTTGGCCTTATCTTTAATGAGGCATTTACGAATACCATGAAATATGCATTCAGGGACAATAACAGAAAGGGGAAAATTACCGTTTCATGTGAAAAGGATACCGACAACTTTGTCAACCTACTGATTGCCGACAATGGCGTTGGGTTTGATGCAACAGACGAAGCGCATATAGACGGTCTGGGGCTTAGTCTGATTAAAGGGCTCGCTATAGACATTGACGGAGAGGCAAAGATCGAGTCAGGCGCTCAGGGAACGACGCTTTATATTCGTTTCAAAGTGCGATCGCCTCTATCCTCCAACAGATTACAATAAAATGCTTCAATCCCATGCTCATGAGAAAAATACTGATAGTCGAAGACGAATTTATTGAAGCCAAAAACCTGCAACGGATGCTGATTAAAGCCGGGTATGAAGTTTCCGGGATTGCCAACTCCGTTGAACAAGCCCTTTCGTTGCTCAAAAACGAACGGCCTGATTTTGTATTGATTGATATTTTTCTAAGAGGAACATCAACAGGCGTTGACCTTGGCCATATGCTACGCAGTCAGCATGTTCCGTTTCTATATTTGTCTGCCAACTCGAATAAAAGCACACTGGACAAAGTAAAATCAACCCGTCCTTATGGATTTCTGGTAAAACCATGCAGGGAAAAAGACGTACTTGCTATGCTGGAGATTGCCATCTATCAACATGAAAACAGACTGCCTGATCCATTTCCTGACGCAGCACTACCCAAAGATCTGTTAATACACACAGGAGCGTCCGACACTGCCAGTTATCCGGCTATTATTGGCCAGAGTGAAACACTACAACAGACGATGCGGAAAGTACATATGGTAGCCCCGTCTGATTCTGCGGTGATGATCCTTGGTGAGAGTGGTACAGGTAAAGAAATGATCGCACAAGCCCTGCACGTGTTATCTCCCAGGAAAAAAGGCCCATTTATCAAGATCAATTGTGCTGCGTTGCCGGTAACACTGATTGAATCTATTTTATTCGGACATGAAAAAGGTTCTTTCACCGGAGCTGCTGGCAGGTATATAGGAAAGTTTGAACAGGCGGATAAAGGGACACTCTTTCTCGACGAAATAGGCGAAGTCCCTTTTGATGTACAGGCAAAGCTCCTCAGAACACTCCAGGAGAAGGAAATCGAGCGATTAGGAGGCAGTGATACCATTAAGATCAATGTCAGGATCATCGCCGCAACAAACCGCGATCTTGAGAAAGAGATGGCAGAGGGCAGGTTCCGGATTGACCTATATTACCGTTTAAATGTATTCCCTATCTATCTTTCTCCTTTACGGCAACGTGGAGATGATATTTTACTACTTGCCAATCATTTCAAAGATAAGTTTTGTCTCGCGGAGGGAAAGTCGCCCTTTGAGATTCCTTCTTCTGTTACCGATAAGCTGCTTACCCATCCCTGGCCGGGGAACATCCGGGAGCTGGAAAGTGCCATGCGCAGACTGGTACTATTGTACAGTGTCCAGCAAGAGGGACTCGCAGAAGCCGTACTACAACCACAGATACAATACAAAGAACCTCCATCAGAAAGTACCTTAAATGCGGATCAGGACGTTAAAACCTGGCATGAGTATGAAAGGCACTATATCCTCCATACCCTGAAGAAATGTAAAGGAAAGATCAGTGGTGAGAACGGGGCTGCTAAATTACTGGATCTTCCCCCAAGTACGCTGGAATCCAAGATGAAACGTCTGGGCATAAAAAAGGGAGATTACTAGCCATCCAGGCTACAGGCCTATTTATATACGATCTTACTGCTCTCTGGCAGCTCATTCAAATGAGGCAGATGCCCTTCCCGGTACTCCTTATACAAACGGGCAATATCTTCCTGGGAATCGCCAATAAAAGGCCCATGGTTGACAACGGGGACATGGTGAGGTTCGGCTGCATACAAAACAATCCGGGCCTCCTGTCCGGCGGTATTGATTATGATTTCGCTATCCCCTCTCCCGGCAGGTATGTTCAGCCATCCGGCCTGTCCGGCGCCAATACTTGTTTCGCCAACAGATATATGTCCTTCGATTACGTAAACAAATGCATTATAGGCTGCGGGAAGAATCTGTGTAAATGAAGCGCCCTGCTCCATCATCACATCTACCAGTATCAACGGGGTATTATTCCGAAGTGGCGAGCTGACACCGTTGCTGTTACCACTATACACCCTGATATCCAGCTGTGCTGTCTTTATTGTGGGTACCACGGAGGGTAATAATTGTTGCCAGGCAGGCTCTATCCATCTTTTCTCTGGTGCTAACACAAGCCATAATTGCAAAATACGCAGGCTGCTATCCACGCTGATGGTTTCCGAATGAATTATGCCTTTTCCGGCAGTCATCAGTTCCAGACTGCCCGTTATCCAGTCATGCTCATCCCCCTTTAAGACAAGTGTAACGGTCTCAAAACCTGCATGCGGATGTGGTCCTCCAACAGGAGGCCTACCGGCAAGGTCAAGGCGATCATCCATCAATAAAATAAAAGGATCGGTCTGAAAAAAATCAGTCGCGTTGATAACAGCCGCCGCCACATGTCCTTCGCCCAGAAAACCGCGATGTAGTGGACTTTCCACCAATTGTACGATTGTGCGTGTGTACATTGGAATTATTATTTATGATCAGTTGAAGGTTATTGAAAAATGCTCTTTTCAATCAGGTAGTTGCCACCGAAGTCCCCTCTCTCAGTCCGGACGGTGAATGGCGGAAATAGGATTTAAAGGCCCTTGAAAAGTGGGCCACACTTTCAAATCCCAGTGTATAGCAGATACTTGTTACTGTCATATCCGTATTCACCAGCAGTTCTTTTGCTCTTTCCAGTTTCTTTTGCCGTATCCAACGGGATGGAGGCATATTATAGGTAGAAATAAAATCCCTTCTTAAACTTGAAACACTTCTACCTGCTAATCGCGCGAGTTGATTGAGTGAAATGGCGTTCGTCAGATTTTCCTCCACCAGACGGGTAATATCAGGACGGACATTGTCCTTTACAAACAACAGTTGGTCAAAAAAATGCCGGTCATTAGCAGATAAACAGATCAGGAGTTCGATCAGCTTCATTCTGATAAGGCTGGCGGAAAGGCTGGGATGTTGACTAAAATAAAGTTGCAATGAAGACATATACCCTCTTAATAGCTCACTGGTATCACCGGCGAGCAACGGCAAACAGTTACCCTCTCCCTGTGTCTGAAGATTAAGCATGGTAACGAATCCGACAATGATATCATACTTTAGTTCAAATACAATCATGCTTAAGGGGTCAGCGCATGACTCATAGCGAAAGCAGGTGTCTTTCCTTACAAAAACAAATTGTTGCTTTTCTACATGATAAAGCGTATGCCCAAATTGTATGTCTAACTGACCTGCTTCAATAAAAAGAAGCAGATGATCTTTCGCTAAACAGCTTCCTTTATAAAAACGCTCAATACTCCAATGTTGGATACCGGGTCCTGTGAAAATTTCGACCCCATTGTATAGGTCCTGGTTGATGGTATAGATTGTGACTCTGCTTTGCATAACGGTTATTGATCATGAAGTGATACGCGTAGTATTCTCCATAACTATATTTCAAACCGTATACCACACCTTAATTTATTATTATTCAACGATATAGATAGCCACTAAAGATATAAAGCACCGATATATCGGGAATACGATATACTATCTCCCGAAATCACATGAATATGATTCATGAAAACAAAGACTGATTCCCGAAAAGAGACTGGTTGCATGTTCTATCCACCTGGTCGGCGGATAGACATGCACCATATCCATTAATCCGCTTTCAAGCTATTCACCGGGTCCATCATAGCTGCCCTGAGAGCTTGTGAACTCACCGTTAGCAAAGCGATAATAAGAGCCGCTATACCTCCCGCTACAAACACCTCCCAGTTAATATCTACCCGGTTCACGAAATTATTGAGCCAGTTATGCATAAAGTACCATACCAGCGGGGCTGCTATCACAAAAGCGATACCTATCAGCAGCATAAACTCTTTCGAGAAGAGATATACGATATGCGCCGGTGTTGCCCCTAATACTTTGCGGACACCTACTTCCTTTACCCGTTGTACAGCCATGAATGAAGCCAGACCGTATAATCCCAGGCAACTGAGGAAGATCGCGATACCTGCAAAGATCTCGTACAAATGCGCCAGCTGACGTTCTTCTCTGTAATATTCTGCTACTTTTTGATCCAGGAACTGGTATTCAAAGATCTGTTCCGGGAAGTTATCATTCCAGAGTTTTTCAATCGCTTTCATGGAAGCCTGTGCATCGGCCCCTGCTGCCAGTCTGATACCTGCGTTACTGAAACGTCGTTTGATATTACTCATGAATACAGGCGCCATTGCTTCTTTCAGTGTACCAGCGGTAAAATCCCTGACCACTCCTACAATGGGCCCCTTGATCCTTCCATCCCATACATCCATTTCCTTATTGAGCACATCTGCCGGTTTGAGCCCTAATTTCTGTACAAGCGTTTCATTCACGAGGAACTCCCGTACGGAGTCTGTGCGGGTGAGGTTACGACCTGCTACGAGTTTGATATCATATGTGCTGATAAAATTATAATCCACCCAGCGGGTAACAGAAGCGAACTTCACATCTTCTGCCTGATGATCAAATTTGAAGCCTGTCCACCAGTTACCATCACTTGAAGGCGCTGCATCCGAAAAACTCACTTCCTGTATACCTTTGATATGTTCCAGCTGATCCCTGAGATACGGGATCTTTGCGTTGCCTGCACTATCATTACGGAAAGGTACATTCACAATGGCTTCCCGGGTAAAACCCATGGATTGGCTGTGAAAGTAGTTCATCTGTTGCAGGATAATGAGCGTACCGATGATCAGCGCCTGTGTAATAATAAACTGGAATACCACCAGTCCCCTGCGCAGGGAAATACCTCCTGTCTTTCTGCCTGCCGCAATCCTGCTTTTTAGTGCATTGATCGGATTGAATGCTGCCACCACGATAGAAGGATAAAAGCCTGCCAGGAAGGTAACGACCAGGAAGATGGCAAGCAGCAACATATATACGTTTCCGGTTGTCAGCATACCTGCTCCCAGTGGCAGACTCATTACGCTGCTGATGAACGGTAGTATACCTAATGCCAATATCATCGCCAGTTGTAATGAAAGCAACACAAGAATGGCTGTTTCAGACAGAAACTGCGTCTGTAGCTGCCAGCGGTTACTGCCGAGTACTTTACGTACACCAATCTCACGAGCGCGATTCACAGCTTGTGCAGTGGCCAGATTGATGAAGTTCACACAGGCGATCAGCAGGATAAATGCGGCGATCATCCACAGCATCCTTATCCGTTCTGGTGGTACCACTCGACCGATATAGTTCCCTGTACGTTTATCTGAATGCACGCCAGCCAGCGATTGCAGCATGTGCGTAGCCTTGTTTTTCGGGTCTTTGTACTTCTTCGAAAAAGTGACCAGCCGCTCGTCGATCTTCGCCACATCCTGTCCTGGGCGCAACAACACATAACAGCTATGAATGTCGTCTATCGTTACCCAATCCTTTATCTCATTTATTTTCATCATGGCATAAGTCGCCACCATCTCAAATTGAAACTCCGTGTTTTTAGGCGGGTCTTCCAGTATGCCGGTCACAGTCAGATTAAACTGCTGATCCAGCCGGATAACCTTTCCCATCGCTTTATGCCAGTCGCCAAAATACTTCTCCGCAGTGGACCGTGCCAGCACGGTCGCATTGGGATCATTCAGGGCAGTGGCCTTATTGCCGGCTAACCATTTATAATCAAATATGTCAAAGAACGAAGGCTGCAGGAAGTATACCAGTGGTTTGAACTTCTGCTGAATATTGCCCTTCCCGTCTTCCAGCGTCACCAGTCGCTTGCCCATTTGCACAATACCAGTTACCTTTTCGAACTCTGTAAAGTCATTTGGCAATACAGTCGGTATGGGAAAAGGTACAGCCTGTGTATAGTTAGTATTACCCTCTTCCCCCGGCGATACCGTCAGCACTCTATAGATCCGGTCTTTCTTTGTATGGAAGGTATCAAAGCTTTGCTCGTACTGAATGATCACATAGATCACCAGACAAACCGTGATACCCAGGGTAAGACCGGTGATGTTAAGTAATGCATAGCGCTTGTTGCGCCAAAGACTACGGAAAGCGGTTTTGAGATAGTTTTTAAGCATAACTGGACTGGATTATTGGGTATGTATGCATCAAAAACGATACAAAAACGACAATCCACTCATTTTTAACCACTTACAAATACAGCTATTGAATCAAAATGGCCGCTTTTGGCATTGTCATGTCCGGAAGCGGACACATTCACTGCCGCAACTCATACTCCCGTTGCGCCACACCGCCAACAATACCAAATCCTTTTATAATGTTGTTATACACAATCACCTGCTCCGACAGACCATCATCATTTTTCTCGCGTGCCAGGTAAGCGCTGTTCAGATAATTATAGCTATCATAAGTAAGCGAACTAATTTCTACGATCAGACTTTTAAAATTGCTATACAAGTCTGCTTTTAACACAAACACCGGACTACGGCCATTAAACAACGCGTCTGTTGTATAGAATTCACTACGTGAGTCGTCTTCCAGTATAGGCAGACCAGGTTCACCTGTTTCAAAGTATTGCGGGAATTTCAAATGTACAGTATCTCCTATGCCATTTTCATAATCAACCAACTGGTACAATCTTATACGGTAATAGTTTTGTACAGCCGGATCATCGTGTAGCTGAACATTTATAGCGACCTTTTTCCCCCAGGCGTCAGTTTGCGTAACGGTCATCTTCAGTCCTTCAATAGCCACGGTATCAGGAACCTTGTCACTGCCGGAAATCTCTTCATATCCGCGAACAGCCGCCGACACCCGGTATGTCGCACCGGCTTTTGCGAGTGTCTTGCTGCGGTAATAGGTCCGCTCTGACTGAACGTAGGATGTCAGTGTTTCTTTAAAATTACCGTCTTCATAAAGATTAACAACAGCGTCTTTAATCTCCCGTGGCCCCTTGTCATTCAGGCGCGCAGATAAACTAACTCTGGCAATCATTACACTATCTTTATTCATCAGCAGGTTCAGCACCGGCTTATTGGATTCTTCCGGAATAGATACATTAAAAGATCTTTCGCAGGCACTAATGGTGAATACAAATAACAACAGCAACACGACTTTTATCTGCATACTTAAAATTTTAAACTATAAGAAAAGCTTGGTGTAAGTGGCAATAACACGAGGCCGTTAAGTGTGACTTTCGCATTATTATCCGAATAATTTTTCACGTAATAGAAGAATGGATTCATCCTGTTATATGCATTCAATGCACTGATATTCCAGGTCCGTACATTTCCGTTCTTCTTCTGTTTGATAAAATTGACGCCAAGATCAAGACGATGATAGGCGGCAATCCTAACATTATTCCGGTTATTGATATAGTCGACGGTCGGCGGCCAGTTATTCGGATCATTCGGCGACACCGGCCCGGTAGTTCCTTCATAACGCGCCACAGGAACCGTAAAAGGAGATGCTGACTGATAGGTCCAGCTACCAGAAAGCTCGATGTTCTTTCTCAGCTTGTAAATCGTCACCAGGTGGAAATCGTGCCGGCGGTCATATTTATAATAGAACGTATGACCATAATTGACACCTGGAATATTACGATCTGAGACAGCCCAGGTATATCCCAGCCAGCCGGTCAGCCGGCCTGTCTTCTTCTGCAGCAACACTTCCAGTCCGTAAGATCTGCCGGTACCGGAGGCAATCTGTTCCTGCCAGGTATCTCCTTTGCTGGTTGTTAGATATTCTGCACCGTCTTTATACTCTGCTACCTGACGCATTTTCTTGTAATAGACCTCCGCAGAAAATTCGTATCTGTTGCGGAACACATTACGGGCAAGTCCCAGCGCAAACTGGTCTGCCTGCTGTGGGGCGACCTTCTTTGTGGCAGGTACCCAGAGATCTGTAGGCAATGAAATAGAGTTGTTGGCCAACAGATGAATGTACTGTGTCATGCGCGTATAGGAGGCTTTTAAACCCCAGTCTCCCGGCAGCAGGAAGCGCATACTGGCGCGCGGCTGCAGAGAATGATAAAAGTGATCCTGCACACTGAATCCACTCAGGTGGAATCCCGCATTTAGTTTCAGACGAGATGTGATTTCCCAGTCATCTTCTGCATACAGGTCCATTTCACCGGCCGGAATATTACGGTTATTATTCACCGAATCCTGTGTTGTTTCATCCCCTTCCGTCTGCTTCATATGAATGATACCCGGTGTAAACCTGCGATACATATAAGCCGCTCCCATCTTTATAGCGTGTGCTGGCATGGGGCGATAATCTATGTCTGTCTTGATACCATAATCACGTATACCAGAATTTAACTTCAATGTATTGCTGCTGGCATCGGAATCGTATTTATTTTCTGTATGAATACCGGTACTGAATTTATAGCTACTGCCTATCAGCATGGTGTTAGCAAAAAGCTTCGGAGAAATAACATGCGTCCATCGTAAGGTGCCGGTGATGTTTCCCCATTGAATATTGAGATCTGATAAATCATAGTTATCTGTCGGGCCTTCAATATCATCCGAGTACCGGTCCCGGATCCTGAGTTTATCCTTCCCCATGTAAAAGCTCAGGTAAAGTTTGTCCCTTTCAGAAAACTGATGATGGATTTTTGCATTCAGGTCATAGAAAAAAAGGCTGAATTTCTGCAGATCTTCCTGTGAGCTTTTTACCAGCGGACTGGCAATCAGATCAGGGTAAGACCGGCGTCCGGATATCACATAGGATGTTTTCCCCTTTTTCAGTGGCCCTTCCAGCGTTAGTTGTGTAGACAGCAGCCCTACTGAAAACTCTCCATGGTGTTCATACAGATTACCATCTTTGGTGGAGATATCAACCACGGATGACAGTCTGCCGCCATAACGAGCCGGAAACGCCCCTTTATACAGTGTTACATCTTTAAGCACGCTGGTATTGAATGTCGAAAAGATACCCAGCAGGTGCATCGGATGATATAAGGGCGCCCCGTCCAGTAATATCAGGTTCTGATCAGGTGTTCCACCACGGATCAGCAGGGCGCTGGAACCTTCTGTTCCCTGTTTGACACCAGGCATCAGCTGTAAAGCTTTCAGCAGATCCGGTTCTCCCAACAGACGGGGCAGTGAACGTACCTGAGCAGCGGGCAGATTGATACTACTCATCTGTGACGATTCCTGTATCCGTATTGTGCGCGTTCCGCTTACCGTAACAGCTTCCAGTTGCCTGCTACCCGTGTGTAACTTAAAATTAATACGCGGATCACCATTCATACTGATAACAGTATCCAGCCGGCTATATCCGATATAGGATATCTGAAGACGTAATGAATCACCGGGTACGGTAATACTATAAAAACCATAGTTGTTTGTCGTTGTACCTCCCTGCAGCTGCGTCATTATAATTGAAACGCCGATCAGTTTTTCTCCGCTTACCGCATCTTCGATGAAACCGCTCAAAGTGTTAACACTGGCGGGCCGTGCGATGATAAGGATGTTGCCACCTTTCTGTTTATAATCCAGTGGCGTGCCTTTCAGGATATCCGTCAGGATTTTCTCCAGCGGTGTATCTATGTAAAGGTGTGCTTTCACCTGTATCCCTCTTACTCGTGTAAGCTCGTAGGATATGGGCGTCCGGCTTTGCTGTTCCAGCAGCTTCAGCGTAGCTTCCAGAGAACCTGCCGGGATATTGATGCTAAGTTTCTGACCGGCATTCTGTGCATTGACAGTCAGCCAGGCGAATAATAAATAAACAGTTATAAAATGACGCATAGTTACTTTTTGTAGGAACATAGGTTTCCCTGCCGCCATTGCAGCCGTTTGTTAAACAATATGTATCAGGTATTACTGTATGATCACCTTATTTCCGGTGAGTGTGTATGCCAGTCCGCTGATATCTTTCAACATCTCCAACACGTCTGCAGCAGTGTCTTGCCTGTTGATACGGAGCGTAAAGCGGTAGGACGCCACACTGGCCGCATTAAACGTCACCTGCAATCCGTAACGGTTTTCCAGGATACGGGCTATTTCCTGAAAAGATGCGTCACTGACGGACAGATTACCCTCGCGCCAGTCCTCCACGGGCTCTGCCGTCCGGGTAGCGGTATGGCTGGTCAGCAGGTAATGTAGTTGCTGTCCGCCTTTGAATATACCTAATACACCGGTACTATCAGTCACCTGTACGGCACCGGAGTTCACCATTACGGCTACGTCCGCCGACTGTGCATATTTCTTTACAGTGAAACCAGTTCCAAGCACTTTTGCCTGTACACCGCCTGGTATGTTCACTATAAAGGGATATTCCGTTTGTTCCTTTACGGAGAAAAAGGCCATTCCATCTTCCAGCTCCAGTTCGCGGTTCCGTTTACCGAAATCCTTTGGGTAACGAACAACAGTGCCGGGTTCCAGCCACATTTCGGATTGATCCGGCAATTGCAGTCTGACGATGCCTTTACCCGCGGCAGCCGTTACGACTTCATATTCCGGAGCTCTCCTGCTGTATAAAAACGATATAACGGCCAGTGCAGCAATGACTGCCGCCGCCTGCCACCAGATGCGTCGTACGGGCGGTTTTATCGTACGTACGTCTTCAGCAGCGATCGTTTCAAATATCTCAGCTTTCAGCGCATCTTTCATGGCTGTTTTTTCTGTGGTGTCGGCCCATACTTGCTCCTGTTGCGGGAAATCAGCATACCATTTTTCCAGCAATAATCTTTCTTCCGGTGTAAGGATACCAAGAGAATGCTTTTCTAGCAAGGAGTTAATAATATGCTGTCCAGGTTGTTTCATACAGTCAACGTTTAATAGACAATGCTCGAGATGAGTAAGTACTATGCGGGGTAAAAAAATTATTCCATATAAAAATTGCCAAGGGCCTTTCTGAGCTTCTTCAAGGCATTAGACAATTGGTTCTTAACCGTTTGCGGAGAAATAGCCCTTTTTTCGGCTATTTCTTCTATAGATAATCCATGATCACGGCTATCTATAAATACCTCCCGCATCTTGTCAGGCAAACGGGTCAGTTCACGGTGATAGCTGGCCTGTAAATCTGCTTCTGCCATATACTCACTGGTGGTATGCGTAATAACAGGCAAAGACTGGCCAGCCAGTTGTTGATATTTGTCCCTGGCGCTCTCCGCTTTCAGATAATTCAATACCTTAAAGCGTACCGCCGCCCGGAGGTAAGCAACTACGGATTCATAGATCTCTATCTGCGCCTTTTTCTGCCAGCAATACACGAAAACTTCCTGCACGATATCCTTAGCTGCTGCTTTATCATACAGATGCCAGTACGCAGTCTCAAAAAGGGTTTCCCAGTGACGTTCATATAACTCACCATAAGCGGATACATTGCCTTCCCTGACAAGTTGCCAGAGCTCATTTTCCGGAGTATGCTGAAAGTCGGATACAGGCATAATGATGTATAAAAATGGCGGTGAAGGTAGCAAAAATAAACAGAAGGCGTTCCTCTCCCTGTTTAAGGCGCTGTACTGTTTATTGCGATTGCGGATACAATAATAGCCCAATTATGCTAACTAAATTTGCTGATGTGCACAGGACGCAAAATCATGTGCATAGGACGCAAAAACGTGTGCACGGGAAAAGCGGAAAACGACGAAGAATGAACAGATATCTATTTGTGGTTTGTTCTCCATCATTCATCTTTCGTTCCGCGAATGAAGGATTAACGAAGGATAACAAACCTCAAATAAATATCAGACCGAATCATCGTAACATTAAAATGAGCAAACATAAGCGATTAGTAATAGTGATTTTTGGCGAAGTATAACGTGATCATTTCATCACCTTTCGCTTTTCTATCAACACCCCAGGAAGTCTTTAATAGCACTGTGATATACGCTACTGCCGGGACGACGTTTGTAGCTTGCCTTCAGCACAGGATCGTGCACAATGCTTTTTGCATATTTAATTGCTGCTGCAAATCTGGAGCGTTCAGTTTTCTGAGACGCCGAAGGTATTACATTGCTCATGTCCGGGTACTTACAGATAGAAGCAATACCTTTTCGTCTTTTGACGATGAATTGTTTGTCAGATGCGCCACTGGATAGTTTATAGCCAGTGAACAAGGGATTGTTTGTTTTTGCCATAGTGATAGTTTTTTGGGTAAAATTAGCGGAATTAGGGTTGCGGGTTTTACGTAAATTATAGGGGTTATTACAAGCTAATTATTTCACATTTACATGTGTACTAAAATTGAATAATTGTAGAATGCAGCGGCTTGAAAATCACAAAAAACTTATAGTACTTTATCTAAAGCTCATTCTGAGTTTTGATAGAAGCCTGATCATCCCGTTTCTTTTCCTGATCTTCTTTCTCTTTTTTCAACTCCCAATATTTATCAAAAGCCGTTTCAGATTTTTCTTTACATGAAAGCAGCAAACAAAGCGAAATAAAAATGTAAACGTTTTTCATACATGTGCGTCTTTATCCAAATCTAAGACTTGAATCTATTTAACAACAAAATAATGACAGGGGGAAAATCCTGTTTTTGTCTCCCTGTTTGAAAACCTCCTCCAATACACTACATTTGCCTCAGCAGCCAATACCTGCTACAAAAACAAACAATTCCACCATACCAACCTTTCCATTATGAAAGCTGCAGTTATCGATGTTCAGCACCCGCAGCTTGCCTGTCTGATAGAGTCTTTTATCTTCTTCTCGAAGACGGATGCAAGTCCGGTACAGTATACCACTTTCCCAAATACCAATCTATGTCTGGCTATTTACGCCGACAGTTCCATTCATTACACCAGACAAACAACATACAACGTATGCCAGCTCGATAGCGGACAATCTTACTATCAAAGCCGGCTTTACGGCTTCCATGATAAACCCTTCAGGGCCGAACTCAACGCGCCGCTGGACCAGGTATGTATACTATTCCGTCCGGGAGCATTGAAATCATTTACACGGATACCTTATGAAGAGCTGCTACAGACAGACAACGCCTTTGAACAGATCTTCTCCGCGTCAGAGAAATGGGTACTCGAAAAACTATTCGACGAACAGTTTTTCCGGCAAAGGGCGCTGATCCTGGAGGATTTCCTGTTAAAGAAACTATGCGCCTATTCCCGGGACCCCAGGGTGTCTATTGCGATGGAGCTTATGTTTAAGACAGATGATCATCCACACATAGATGCTATCGCCAAAAGCTGTCTTGTGGACCCATCTACACTTTACCGGCTGTTCAAAAAGGAGATCGGACAAAGTCCAAAGGCATTCCTTCAGACCGTGCGTTTCCGGAAAACTTTACAACAGCTATTACGCAACGAAAACAAGGGAAAGCTGACCAGCGTGGCACACGCCAATACCTACTACGATCAGGCACACTTTAACAAAGAGGTAAAACTGTTATCAGGCTTGCGCCCCGCTCAACTACGGACAATGGCCAGCCTTGAACAGGAAAAACTGGTATGGATCAGGGCCAGTCAGGGATTTGCATGATTTTTACAATTTCAGCGGATGCCGGCGCATTACTTTTAGCCAATAATTGTAATGTAACATGTCGTACACCGTAAATTTACGGGCACTGGGGGCCATCATGATAACAATAGCCAACCTATGCTCATTTAAAGTCCACGCACAAACCACGTCGGGAGAAAGCAATCAGCAACTTAACAGGATCGCCGCATTTGGCAAAGTATGGGGAGTCATCAATTACTTCCACCCACAAATGGGAAAAGGGCAGCTTAACAGCGATAGCCTGTTTCTGCAATATGTTCGTCCACTCACTGCAGATCCCTCTGCCGCTAATCTGGAAAAAAGTATTACGGATATACTGGCCGATCTGCATGATCCGCAAAGTGGTCTCATAACGACGGATATCCAGGAGAAAAAGATCAGCAGAAAATCTTACAGCCAACAACTACTACCAGGCGGTGCGCTTTATATCGCTTTACCACAGGATATTTTCAGTAGTCCTGTAAAGATGGATTCCATCCTCAGGAACAATACAGCAACTGATATCATCCTTGACTTACGCTGCGATACGATCAGTTATGAATCTGGTTTGCAGCAATACACCTCATATGTTCAACCGCTGATAGCAGGCATTATTGATACTACGATGATCCTGCCGACAGAACGCTCTTTCTTCTATAAAGGTTTAATGAGACAGGATTTCCAGCACAGCGTCAATCTCATGGCACCGGATAAAGACGGGAACATACCCGGTTACCAGGTGAATATGGGTTTCAGAAATGCCTCACAGGGCAGCTATATTCAAGCTGATCACAGTAAGAAGATATCGGGCAAACGTTACTGCTTTATCATCAACCAGTATGTCAATGTCAATATAGTCAATGCACTAATGGCACTAAGAAACCGGGACCTATGTTATCTGGTAGTAGAGGATAAACTGCCTGACTACGCATACGGGTCCTTCTATAAGATGCAACTCCCTGATGGGCTCACCGCAAAGATCAGGTGCTCGGAAATGATCTATGAAGATGGTACAACCGGCATCCAGCCAGATATTCTGAAGGTGGATCATAACGGGACTTTAATAAATGATGCGGCAAATCTGCTCAAATCATCCATCAAAAAAACTTCTCCAAAGCAGATTGAAAATACTGTTTATATCCGTACGCCTGCCACTATGCACAGCACTGCCGGCACACCGGATGCCAGTCTGCGACTACTGGGACTCTTCAATTTCTGGAATACGATACATTTCTTTAGTCCGAATAAACAACTGATTACTGTTGACTGGGAACAATCATTGCCCCACTTTATCAATATGTTCCTGCAGGCAAACGACGAAGAGAAATACTTCATGGCTTTGATGGAATTGACCGCTGCTATCAACGACGGCCATGCCATATTGTATAATACTAAGAGCGGACGCTCTCCCAAAGGCATCCTTGATGGTAATCTGCCTTTCGTCTGCGATGTGATCGATAGGAAAATTTACGTCACCAGTATCATGCCCGACACTACACAGCGACAAGCCCTGACAGGACTGCAATACGGAGATGAAGTTATAGCCATTGATAATATCCCGGTAGATTCAATTATCAGAAAATGGAAGTCGCTGCTGGTAGCCTCCAACGAATCGGGTTTCAACAGAGAACTATACGCTACCTGGTTTACAGCGGGTAGTATTGGCAGTACCGCTATCGTACGCGTGAGCAGGAATAAGGAATTGCACAACATTACACTTAAAAGGATCGATAGGAATGTTTACTACAATTTATGGGGACAGGTGCCTCGTGAAGCCACTACAACGATCACGAATGCGCCTTATTGTAAGATATTGCCGGGTAATATCGGTTACCTGCGACTGAACAGGGTTTACTCAAAAGACCTCGACAGTATCAGCTCCTTATTAAAACATTGCGAAAAAGTCATTATCGATGCACGTGGTTATCCGAAAGATGCCAGGATTGGTACCAATATTGCGGCCTACATTGCGACAAAAACAGATACAGCTGGTTATGAACTGTTCCCATATGTAACCAGTCCTGATCTATCGAAACGGCAAACTTTGATCGATTACGCCGTTATCGAACCAAACACGAATCCTCATCTGAAAAACAAACAATACTATCTGCTGGTAGATGAAGGGAATCAAAGTCAGGGGGAATGGAATCCAATCGCGATCCAGGGTGCTACAAAAGCGACGACAATTGGCAGGACAACAGCGGGAGCGAATGGTATGGCTGTCACGATCCCCTTACCGGGTGACTATATGACCTTCTATTCCGGTTTTGCAGAGTATTACCCGGACCATACACCTAATCAGCAACTGGGGGTTAAAATCGATGTAATCGTCAATAAAACGCTGAAGGGAGCGATTCGTGGTGAGGATGAAATATTGAATAAGGCACTGGAACTTTGTAAATAAAATAAAGCACTGTGAAAGAACTGAATCCATCATCAGGAATAACCTCAGTTCTTTCACAGTACATTCTCTTCATACAAGGTAGTAACTGTTTTAAGCCTTAAGAAGATTCTCCGCATCCTGCTCCAGCGCTTCTGTTTTATCTGCACGACGTATGAAGTATAATATTCTTATTGAAACGGTTGTATACACGCACACGGCGACCATAAATACGATAAACAACCAGCTAAAAAGCGGCGGGGTAAAAGCCTTTACGCTTGCCAGCGCATCAAAAGAGGTATATGATTGCGGAGGAACCGGATACTCGCCGGCAGGCCGGGCCGCCAGTTCACGTGATGCAAAAAACGCAGCTATGTGAATATAGGCAGCCTCTATCAGACTGTATGCGATTAAGGCAATAAACAGGATCAGCCATATCTTAATCCTCTTTCCGTAATGTTTCTTTTCCGGATATCCATATCCCCATATGAATAATGGGATGGTCAGGACCATTAACAGGCCTATTGAAGCGATGTCGATATCATTCCCTCCCTTTACAACTGCAACATTTTCCCAGATACAAACAGGAAACAACGCATAAAAGAAAACCGGTGGTTTTATGATGGGCGTAACCGCATAAAAACCTAATCCCACAAAAAGCACTCCCGCCAGTAGCTTTGAGTATAGGGATATTTTCTTTCGGAGAATATACGACGATGTATTCATGCTACGCAAGATATAATAAATATCAGCAATAACATTGCAGTCTTGCTCTCCGATAACGCCGCACATGTTCCCCTTACTGGTGCTGATGCATCCTTTTAAATACAGCCGGTGTCTGCCCTGCCAAAGTCTTAAACAGCTTGTTAAAATAAGACGTACTTTCAAACCCTACCTCATAACAAACCTCCGCCGCGCTCTTCCCCTGTAGTAAGAGGTTCTTCGCCTGACTGATACGATACTGATTCAAAAAGTCCGTAAACGTCATATTCGTCTGGCGTTTGAAATACCGGCAGAAAGCAGCAGTACTCAGATGCACTTTTTCCGCTACCACATTTACATCAGGGGCTTTATCGTAGTTTTCACTGACATAATCGTAAATAGTACCCATACGCACCTTATCATTCAACAGCCATTTAACGGTTGTATCGTCCTGATTAAGAACCTCTACCTCCTCGGAATGTGCAAGTATCTGAAAGATATCCAATACGCCCAATAACGAGCTAAAAGCATCTTTCTCCTGTAAGGCCCTAAGTCTGGTCACCACTGCTTCTTTCGTACTGCCATGAAAAGAAAGGCCTTTATAGGAACGCTCCATCAGCGCAGCAATGGCGGCAAATTCAGCTGTAGGATTGACCAGAGAAGGCAGAAAATCAGGCTTCAGTTGTAAAACAATCTGTTTGTAATCAACCTCCAGTCCGTAGTCAAAATTGAGATGAGGTACATTCGGTCCGATCAACACGAGGTCACTCGCCACATAACTGGAAATATGCTGGCCTACATGCCGGATACCACTCAACGCCTCCACATACACCAGCTCTATTTCCGGGTGAAAATGCCAGTAAAAGTGATGCCTTAAACTGGGTGAGAACAGCTTAAAGGAACGACCGGGTGCGATGATGATTTCCTCCAGTTTGATCTTCATATTGCTCCATTTTAGTCTGCAAGCGTATTCAATTTTATAAAAATAGTCAATACAGAGCAATTAGTAGTCATTCCGGAGAAATAGAGATCCGGAGATTATCGCCAATTTTGACTTATCAAATCAAGTAAAACACACGTTATATGGAAAATACATTAATCAGCGTCGCGGGCGAAAATAAAGCCCATAAGGAGATCCCCGGTAATCCTTCCGTCGCTACCAGCAGCAGACATCAACTCAACACCCGTGCAAATGGAGAACCGCTACGGGTACTCAGTGAAGAAGACTGGAAATTCTGGATAGAGAATGGGTATATCGTTATCAGACAGGCCGTACCAAAAGAACAGGTGCAGGTACTGGCAGATTTCCTCTGGGAATATGAAAATAAAGACCCGAAGGATCCTGAAACCTGGTACAAACCCACACTGCCCATGAAAATGACTGAACTCAATAACACCGGTATGGTGGAGATCTATAATCAGCAGTATCTCTGGGATAACCGGCAGTTTCCCAGGGTACATCAGGCTTTTGCTGATATCTGGGGTATGGAGGAATTATGGGTGACGATCGATCGGGCCAACCTGAATTTCCCTATCCGTCCGGGACACGAGTACAAAGGGTTTATTCACTGGGATTATGACCCGGAAACCAAACCACAGAATGTGCAGGGTGTATTGGCACTGGCGGATCAGACAGATGAAAATATGGGTGGATTTCAATGTATACCGGAGCTATTCCGGACCTATGATACCTGGAAACTGACCCAGCCGGAAGACCGCAATCATTTCAAACCGGATACTACCGGTTTTACACCGACCAAGGTAAAGATGGAAGCAGGTGATCTGCTGATCTTTAACAGTCTGCAGCCACACGGTATTCGTGTCAATAACAGTAAAGACAAAGTACGTATTGCGCAATACATCTCCATGATGCCGGCAGAACAGGATAATGAGGAGATGAGACAATGGAGGATCCGTTCCTGGCAGGAAAAGATGGTACCTGAAGGATATGCATTCCCCGGTGATCCTTTACACAGAGAGAAACAGCATCCTATCGCGCAATTAAGTGAACTGGGAGAAAAGCTACTCGGATTGAGAAAATGGTAGTATAAAAAAGAAGGACAGTTATTTCTGTAACTGTCCTTCTTTATATCAGTTAAATTTTGACCGGAATACCGAAGGAGATACCTGCGCCTTCGATTTAAACAGCTTATTGAATGAAGCAGGCTGTTCGAACCCAAGTTCGTACGCAATTTCGCTGATAGACAACTGTGTGGTAGAAAGCATTTCCTTCGCCTTATCTATCAGTTTATCCTGAATATGCTGCTGTGTACTCCTGCCTGTCAGCACCTTTAATAAGCTGCTCAGGTAATTAGGTGTCAGATGCAGTTCGTCAGCTATTTCCTGCACACTGGGGATCCCTTTATGGATCAGGTTCCCGGACTCAAAATAGTTGCTCAGCAAGGTCTCCAGTTTCGACAGGACCTGATGGCTTGAAATACGGCGTGTAATGAATTGCCGCTCATAGTACCGCTCCGTATAATTCAGTAATAATTCAATCTGCGTAATAATGATATTCTGACTAAATCTATCAATATTAGCCTGATACTCGCGCTGGATATTCCTGAATACTTCCACCATTGTCGCTTCTTCTTTCTCCGAGAGAAATAATGCCTCATTCACCGCATAACCAAAAAATTCGTATTTCTTTATTTTGGTAGCTAAAGGCGTATTCCAGAGAAAGTCAGGATGAACCAGCAGCAACCATCCGGAAGGATTGGCCGCTGCCTGGTGATCAATTTCAATATGCACAACCTGTTGAGGCGCTACCAGCGCCAGGATGCCCGCTTCAAAGTCATAAGCTTCCTGTCCGTAGTTAAACTTTTTCCCAACATGTCTTTTCAGTCCGATAGAATAATAGTGCTGTACCAGTCTGATCTCATCATATTCTACCGGATATTGTACCTGGCTATAATCTATTAAACTGACCAGCGGATGTTCAGGCTGGGGCAGGTTACTAAAGTGATGATATTCGCTGATGCTATTAAACTGAAGGTCTATCTTCATTCCCTGATGTTTTGATATCCTACCATTCCTGGTTAGTTGGCAAGATAAACAATTCCGATACATCTACGTGTGCCGGCGCCTCCAGGGCGTACATCATGCTATGGGCGATATCCTGCGGGGACAGGAAAGTCATCTGTTCTCTTAAACCATCCATTCCTTTCTTGTAACCTTCATCGGTGATCTGATCGTATAGACTGGTTTCTACAGCGCCCGGCTGAATACTGGTCACCCGGATATTGTGTTTCTTACCAATCTCCATACGCATGATATCTGAAAAAGCGGACACGAAATGTTTTGTACCACAATAAACCGCGAGGCCTTTGAAGAGTTTACGACCGGCAATAGAAGAAAGATTAATAATGTGCCCTGACGATTGTTTAATTAAAACAGGTAAAACAGCGGCTGTCACATGTAATACACCTTTGATATTAATGTCCACCATGGCTTCCCATTCATCCACTTTAAAGGTATCGATATCTGCCGTAGGCATGATACCTGCATTATTTACCAGAATGTCTATTCTGCCATAATGATCAATCAGCTGTTTTACGCCTGCAGCTACGCTGGATTTGTCGGCTACATTCATTTCCACCACCAGGGCTTCTCCGCCCGCCTGCTGAATCTCATTTGCGACAGCCTCCAGGACTTTTGTTCTCCGTGCAGCCAGACATACTTTTACGCCTTTAGCTGCAAATGTGATAGCTACTCCCTTTCCGATGCCGCTGGATGCGCCGGTAATAAGCGCTACTTTTCCGTTTAGTTCCATGTGATATTGTTTTTGTATCACAAAATTGGAACATGCACAGGGAATGGAATTTGCCAAATCTATGGTTTCATTTGCCAAATCTCAGATGTATATATTTGTCAGGAGAACCGGCTGCCCATATAGCTGTTATTTTCAGAAATACGCTTTCAAAAGGAAATAACCACACCCAACTACAATAAAGTTAACCGCAATGGACAGCAATATCAAGGGGAACCAAAATAGCGTCCAGTAGCGCAACCGTCTTATGTCCGGAATGTCCCCCGGCACATAAATAAACGCTGTTTTCTGTCCTATTTTCCAGGACCGGTGTGTAGAGCCGGTCATCCCCTGATAAGTGATTGTTTCCTTTTCATTAATGGTAATTTCAAAGAGCGGATAATAATAGAGACCATCGTCATCCTTGGTTTCTATAAATTTCACCACTGCCCCTTCCACTCGTTTTCCGTTCTTTACAAATGTTTTTACCTGGCGGAACGTCTTCAGCGCAAATGATAGCAAAAGGGCACCAACTATTATAAATATAAGACAGATAATCATGACAAGTAGTGTGGTTTGATATGGTTAATTGGTCAGCCGAATGGTGATGTATATCAAGTGGTGGTCTGACCCGAAAAATGACGTGCCGGATTCAATAAATAATACCCGCCGCCGATGATCAGTAGTGGCAACCCGATCACCATAGAAACAATAGACCAGCCAAAAAGGTCCTCATAGGTCATTCTTATGACTTCCGATGGCTGTGACCTATCATATAAGAATGCGGCGGTATCTCCCACCGTCCAGCTGGCAGGATTGCTGCCACTGTGATGATGATAGACAACGGCGCCATCGTTTTTTGTCTTAACGGTAAAAACAGGATAATATGCGTCATCACTCACTGTCATTGATGTAACAGTACCAGTCGCCCGTTCAGCATTTCTGACGAAGTCAATACGGGCCTTCAGTTTATATAGTGAAAAGCAAATTAATATAAGACCGGTAATAAAGAATATGGTGTAGCGCATCTGGTTCATTAACCTGGTTGAAATATTCGGTTTTCGAAATATAATTGAAATTTTGCAAAAATGCTAATTACCAGGTACCGGACTATTGCACCCTTTGCTCCCTTAATGACTGTTTCCCGGATAACAAACTGTATAAAGAAAAGGGAACACCAGATCATCTTTTAATATCACCTCATTATAAAATATTTTTTTTTATATGATATATAATAAACCCGGAAAGTAACTTTTCAGGGCCTGTTTGATCCTTCCAAAGCCTTTGTGACAATAAGATTTAAGTAGTGAACTTGTGAAAATTATTCGCAACAAAACTAAAAAAGCTTTTCTCCTCCTTTCTTCAACTTTGCATCCATCTGTTCAGAAAAAAAACAGATTTACAAAAACTAACAGATATGAGCAACCAACCATTGAGGTCCTCCAGGGCTAAAGAAGCCCTGCGCCAGGCCAGAAAGGCATTCAACCAGAACGAGTTACATGTACAACGCTGGTTCCGGTTAAAAATAACCCTTGGTTATGCCACAGTCGTCATACTGGCGGTTATTCTGATATTGTCAGCCGTAATCCTGTTGAATCACCATCGTTTTAACCACAGTACCGTTTTCTGGGCGGGAAGAACGCTATTCCGGGATGTTCCGGGAGTCGTGCTCACTGTATGGAAAATAACGCTGCATCCTCAGTTTGTAGCACTACTGGAGCCGGTGATAAAAAATTAATTAAAAACCCATGTTATATAACCATTAGAAGCGCAACTAAACGTTTAATCACCCAAAATGTTTGCATTGTGCATAGAAAACCGGGATTAATGGAGTTCAAGATCTCCGATCAACACAACCATTTGGTTAAAACTACCTATCATGCAGAGAATGACCCGAATGCGAAGATCAAAGGAGCCTCCCGTACCATCATAAAAGGGGACTTTGGGTCTTTCAGTATGGAAGTATTACAAGGGCAGTCATTTATCATCGGCTGGCTAAACGCAGCTATTACGACAGCAATTGATATTCTCCCCCATACGGATACGCCAATATTGTGCTGGTATACAACGCTTCGGGGTAATGTACCCTGTACATTGTCAGGAAAAGGCCTTGTGCCGCTTACGGAACTGTACCAGGGGCTCTATTATGTACCAGCCAATGGTACTAATGTGGCCAGCTTTCCGGTCGGCAAATATGAGGCAGTATATATATCCGTATCTACCGGCTTCTTTGAGAGTTTTTTCCAAAGAAACCCACAATTTCGCGAGATATATGAGCGCAAGTATAAACGCTCGGAAGAAGGCGCCGTACTACCCTACTTTGAACTCTCCATGAATGCGGCAAGCGTACTGGAACAGATCTTCACTCATCAGGAAACAGGAGACGACCTGGAATCTTTTCTGGATCTGAACATCAGAAAGTTATTCTATTATTATTTTAAAAAACTGGGGCAACCAGGAAACATCGACAGGATCAGTGAGATCAAGAAAGAAATTGACGACAACATCGGCGAGAATATAAAAATAAACACACTGGCCCAGCGTATTGCGTTTAAAGACAGAGGGCGGCTCAGTAGTGAATTCAAAGTAAAGTTTGGTGTGGATATTAAAACGTATATAGGGCGACAGATCTTACACCTGGCAGAACATGCACTGATCCATGAAAAAAGCAGAAAAATCGCAGACATCGCTTCCGATCTTGGATTCACCGGACAAGCCTATTTCACCACTTTCTTTAAAAAGTGGAACGGGGTTACGCCCAGCGAATTCAAAAAACAATCAAAGGAAAACGATATGATCTAACCTGTCATGTTTTGTTTTACAATAGCAAAGCGGTCCGCCTGAGGCGGACCGCTTTGCTATTGTAAAACCGATAATTATCTTAGCGACGACGCCAATTCCCATCAATACCGGTAAGGATTTCCCGCACTCCCCGTAAAAGGCGCTACCGAAATCCACCTACCCGTCTGCACATCATACATCCTGTTATGCTCATTATACCAGTCCAGTCCGGGACCGACTCTCATTTCCCGGTTATGCAGCTCATTCCCTTTATACCGATACCTGTTCTCCAGGTATGACGTACCTTTTAATGCCTTTGAACTGATTCCTTCCATCAACAGTCCCATGGGATAATAATGGGTATCTTCCAGCAAAGATCCTGGCTGATGACGAACCGCAAAATTGTCAAAGTATACATCTGCGGCGGATTCATTACTCAGATAGATATATAGAAAACCAGATCGCTCAGCGATCAACTGTGGCATGACCACATTGACCTGTGCATCGGGAACACCCTGTACCTGTCTGACGCCGCTATTGCTCTGTACCACTTTAAACTGATCATCAAATAACACAAATGACAGATAGGCTTTGGGCCATGTAGGAACATTCTGTGCAGGCTCCTGATTCAGCAGATTCTGATAATCCGTGCTGCTGAAGCTTGTCGCCAGAGGAGAATTCGGCCCGCTTGATATATGCGGCCCCTGCGACACGCCACCACTGCTGAACGCCTGTAACAAAGCAGATAGCATACTGGCGGCTGTATTACTGGAGGTATTGGCAACTGTACTCTTATAAAATGCTTTCGCGACAGCGGAAACCGTATCCCCTTTCATCACACGTAATACCAGCGAGGGACCAATCTTCGCACCATCTACCCCATTCAGTTTGGAGACGTATTCATTCGGGTCTGTGGTATTGTCGGTTGGATAGCCTGTAGGTAAAGGCGCTGCCGTATTATCGATGTTACTGAAGAGGACATTCTCCACACCACTCCTGGCAGACTCCATAGAAGCGAAGTAATCAGCAGTATCGCGGTTAGCACCCAATAAGGCACGCACATTACCCTGATAATCCTTTACAAAAGCTTCAAAGACGTATTTTACCGGTTGACCGGTCTTATAAATGGGGCGGATCCGTCCATCGGCGTGTGTCATCACCTGTATGGTATCGCGCTCCCATACGAAGCCATTTGCGTACTGGATCACTCTTGCGCTACCTTGTTGCGCACTGGTATCGAGGATGATCTTCGTGAGTAGTTCTCCCTCGGAATTGAACTGAAAATAGATCATGCCTTTTTTACAAAAGATAACGGAAGGTTTATTGTTCTGGTCGTAGATAATACTATCGATATCCTTGTTATTATCTTTTCCAAGATTTCCACCGGGATCATAGGTAAAGTCAGGCGTGTCATCATTCACTGATTCTCTGAAATCACCCAGTATGGTTTGCGGATTGTTAGTGTGGTCTGTGATATAGCGCAGGCGGTTACTATTTTCCAGATAACCGTACTCCAGACTATCAATTGTCTGTATCGCCATGCCATTCATGCCCCGCTGTTTCATAGACAGGATATTACCATTGATGTCATATGAAAGGCGGTTGAGCGAGAAGTCGGCTTTATCGGCAGTCCAGCTGGTACTACCGTCGTTCTGCTGATTAAAATCTCCCGCCAGCAGCCTGTTCATCCTATCATAGCTATAGCCATAAGCACGTGCGGTGCCATTGGCGCCACTCTTCCATTTTATACCGGCAACATTTCCATTGTAGTAGCTATTGGAGAAACCAGTCTCATAGGAAATCTCCTGACCAAACCAGTTATCGGTGCTATTAGGTGTATTGACAAATGGCTTATTGATACCTGTTAATTGTCCGCGCAGATCATATTCAAAGGTCTGCGTCTCAACCGGCGTACTACTGCCGCTGGCATACAACTTTTTAGTTTTCATTCTGCCCAGTTCATCGTACTCCATCTCAGCTACCGATAATCGCAATGCAGGATTGTCATTGAATTTTTTGGTGATAGAGTCCAGTCTGCCGGCTGCATCATAATGATAGATCGTGAGCAGTTGCGCCGCAGGAGTAGTCAGCTGATTGGGCTTGGTTTGTGTCAGGTACGTACAGACCAGTTTACCTTCCAGGTCATACATATAAGACGTGATATCCAGGCCATATCTGATATTATCGAATACCGTCTGACTTAAGCGGCCGCTGTTGTTATAAAAATAGCGATTGATCATCAGGCGTTTTAGTCCGGGTATGGTCAATGTCTTTACAGTCAGCAATCTCTGAGGAAGATTCGTATGATAAGGTGGAGGCGGTTCAAAATATATATTACTCCCTCCTTCTACTTTTAAGGGTTCTGTTCCGGAATAAAAAACGTTGTCCACGAACAGATAGTCGTCATATTTATCTTTGGTGATCATCGTATATTCCTTCGTCGTGTCTGCACCCGGATAAGGCTTCGAGGAATCATAAGGACTGGCATTGATCAGCTTTAACAGGGAATCCCGTGATGCCGAATTGACGATCAATCCGGTGGACATTAAACGCGGCTCCATATAATCATAATAGTAGAGCTGCCACATGTTCCTGCTTTTCAACACAGCCGATCGCGAGAGCGTCAGGCGATTACGGATATCATAAATCTTTTCCAGGGAATCAACACCGGGTTCCTTGGTAATGATCTTTCTTCCCCGGCCATCATAGCGGTAAATTGTACATAATTCACCTGCTATGGCATTCGTCAGCACCCAGTCAGCCTGGATAGCCTGTACTGCTTTGGGGTATAAGATCACCCGCAGCCGGCCTATATTATCATAGGTATAATAAGTACAGGCCCAGCCGTTATGTGCGGTCCCCGGTGATTCAAGCGCCTGTTGTTTACGCAGGATCACATGTCCTTCCATATCGGTGTATGCTACCTCCTGTGTACCATTTTCATCAATCGTCGTTTGCTTGTAGAGGGTTCCGGGCGCATATCGCTGGCTGGTGACGGGCAATATATCTGCTCCATTAAAACGCCAGATCTGTACGGAATCACTTGCTGTATTCGACTGATACAATTGTTGTGCGGGCTTGTTTCCCGCCTCTCTTGTATAGGCATTTCCCGGTCGATACGTCTTCTCCACCCTGCCCAAAGGAGATTGCTCATATGTTGTTTCGTGGAAGAAATAGCTTTCATTATTTACGCCGGGGTTGATGGCAGCATCATTGTAGAAAGTCTGCTGATCCTGGAAAGGATCGGACTTAAAACTACCGTCATTTGTATTACCTGTTTGCGACACATAAGGCAGATACTGAAAATGCGACCGGCCATCTGCTTCATACAATACCGGTGTAACGACATCTTTGCCGGCAGGGCTCTTTTGCTTTTCTACCAGCTGCAAACGTCGTCCCAGTCCATCCAGGTATTCGGTTGTTTGCCTGACATACCGGGAGGCGGTGAATGGAGACTTTACAACCGCCGGATCAGTAATGTGTATGTTTGGCTGCCAGGTACGGATATAACTGATCGTGGTACGCTGGTATGGCGGAGGTACCGGTAGTGTGACAGGTGTATAAGGGATAGCTGTAACCGGTACATTCTGGGCGATAGCGCTATGCCATGTACCCAATGCTAACAGTAATATGATAAATTGATATGTACGCATATAGAATGATGTGAAGGGGTTATTCTGTAATAGGTTTCATATACTGGTAATCCATCAGTCTGAGGACCGCGCGATCTCCGTTCTGTACCATTTTCAGCCGTCCGGCTTCATCATAGGAATAGTAAGTGATATTCCCACGGGCATCACACTCGCTTGTCATACCGGTATGCGGCTGATAGCTATATGACTTCATATCTGACCTCAACGGAAATATTCTTACATCATCTATGAAACCAGCAGAAGGGAAAACGATATTCTGTGGAAACTGTCCGGACAGCCAATGAATATGAAACGTCCATCCATTTACTGTTCTACCGCTTGTGGCAGGCTGAAACGGAATTTGCCTTGCAAAGGTAAAAGGTGTAGGACTCTTTGACCAATAGCTAAGTATAGCCGTAGGCAACACAATATTGCCGACACCGAATGTACCGGTTGACAGATCATAACAACGCTCGCCGACTGGTGCAGTAGAATCCACTACAGGCGTACCGGAATAGGACCAGCCACCCCGTTCATCTGTTTCAAAGGATGTATAGAGCACATTTTCTCTGCTTGAAACGGAAACCTCTGCAATCTTGTATAGTTGTTTATATCCGTACACATAACTCATTGGCACACCATCAATACCTCTTTTCTCTGTCACGTTATTGTTGCTGTCGTAAATATTGAACGTCGTGACCTGCTCATAACGGCTGTCTCTTACGAAACTGCCACTGATCCTGCTGGTAGTATAGGCTGACAATGGTATCGGCTCAGGTAAATTCAACTCATAGATCCTGTCAGGAACGGGGCGATCGTTCCGGTAGTTCGTCAATGTAGCACCGACAACATAGTCTACTCCGCCAATGGTACGGATCCGTATTCTTTCGATCGGCACCAGGACATTTAATCTGCCCAGGTTCCGGATGGCTAAAGCATCCCCGCCGGTTGTAGTAGTGGTATCGTAATCCCAGGAATAAATGATCCGCTCTTTGATGGTGTCTCCTTTGCTATCCGGGTAACTGATGCTATTAGGTAAGTTGTGGCGGATGCCACTAATTGTGTAGTCTGTCTGTTTGGTCAGACTTTGGCCTGACAGATAATCTATTTCTTTTGACTGCCGCAGATAAAAGCGGTCTGAAAAGCTGGTTGATAAGGATACATTGTAGTTGTTGTTATCCGTTGTATTCAATGCACAGTATTGCGCGTAGTTAGCGCGTACACCTGTGGTGAGGTATTTTTCATTCAACTCATTGTAAGTGTACCGATATTCTTTTATGAGTTCGTCGGTATTTTCTTTGAGCGCATATATTTTCTTATTGAGCAATGTACCAATATGCCAGGCCGTATTGACAGGCGTGACATACGGAGCAGTATTACTGCCGGTATGATTCTCCGGTAACAGATAACTACTTTCTGTTTTACCTTGTCTCCCTGCGACACTGGAATCAGACATCGTGATGTGGCTGTAAATAACAGGGAGACCATCTAAAGGACGAACACTTTCATCAAAAACAGTCGCCGACTGACCACAGGAAAGACAGGCCCCTGCACTATCCCTGTTGTATTGCATATTCGCGAGGTAGTAAGGAATATTGAGGAAGGCTACCTGTTGCAGACTATCGGCATATTGATACCTCCGGTAGCTGGACGGTGTACCTGTACTATCATTGGTAATAATGGTCTTTATGCGTACACCACCCACTGGATAAGGTACCGGAGTACCACCTGGCACTGTCAGGAAAGGAGAAAGCGTAGTGAGTGTATTGTAGTCATCCACCCTGACCTGATTAGGTTCATATTCAAATGCCGTACTACCACCTGTGGGGTGAATAATGGACTGTAGCATACCATAGCGGGCGGCGGTATCAGCGGCACGATTGCCATAGTTCGCCGCAGGTGTATTCCAACCTGGTATCAGGGAAGAGTACTCTATGTCAGGGAGCATGCCGGTATTGCCAGCAGCATTGTAGTATCCCCAGTGGTCCTGGTCATTAGAATACATCGCCGGAAATACTCCCTGTTCATGGTAATAATGGAACTGCCATAACTTATCCGCCTCAGCACCATTCCATTCCTGCACACCAGATAATTTCAGTCGTTTATTGGTATCGAAATACCCTTGCTGGAAGGAGTAATCTTTTATCTTTTTGTTATTCCCTGCAAAGATGGTCAATCCGGTGATAGAAGGGATGGCCGCTGTATCCTGTATTGTTTTGATGTCTTCGCGGGAGCTGTTGCTAATCCTGAATTTAACATAGCCCATATCGTAGATAATGGAGTCTGGTAAGAGGCAATTGATCTGGACAGTACGTGTATAAAGTGACTGGCCATTATCGGCGCTGCAGGTACCTGCTACCGGGGAGAATGCAACAACGGCTTTCTGTTGCTGTACGGAATAGCTATATTTTCTATATCTGAAAAGAATTGTTCTGTTTTGATTGGTCACTATTCTGGATAAATAGTAGGTAGCGATATCATCAAAAGCAGGTGTGTATCCGTAGGTGGAGGCGTCTGTCACAGTACTCTGCTCAAGTGTACCGAAATAGTAGTTATTATTCTGATTATCGAGGATCCTTATTTCATTGTTCAGGCGGAATACCCGGATATCGTTCTTCGGGACGGTCACTACGTTCATGAGCGTATCGTAGTAGTAAGCGCCGGACTGACCGGGGTAACTATATTGGTACTGGTCAAACTCCCCGTCTGCAGTACCAGTGATCAGTTGATTCAGCCAGGTGTTCTGCTGACTGGTGCTCATATGGCCCCGGAGGAAGGACTTCAGACTAGTCATGGAAGCGGAGCTGATACCACCATCAAAGAGACCTGCGGTTTTAAAATCGTGCAGACCATGCTGCTGAAAACTGATCATACCACCGTAATGCAATGACCAGCCATCCCCCACAGAGGAAGGCACTTCATTTACTTTCAGGCCACTCCTGTTGTAACGCAGTGTGATGGGTAATGCAAAGGAACCGATGTGCAGATCTGCGAGCGGAATACTCACATCTGCGACACCGGTGCTTTCTGACGCAGGGACGCGGGTGGCGTTATTGACAGCAACAGCGTCATGGGAACGAGGGATCAGGCGGGGAAGCGTATGCGGTTGCTGACGAGCCTGGGATGAAAGTGCTGTCAGCAGTAACAGCGATAGTGATAATAAGGTGATAAAACCGGACAGGCGGCCTGTTCCCGGCAGGGATTGATACAACAACATGTAGTGGAGTTATTTAGGTGATAACAATGAGGTTTACTTTGAGTAGCCGAAACGGATCTTCAGAGGTTCGGAGAATGGGGCTTGTTGTCTGGCGAGAAAATCATACAGCACTGTGATATTGCCTTTCAGTTTGGGGCTGGCCTTATAGGTATAGCGCATGCCCAGCAAAGCGCTTCTTTGCCAGCCATTCCAGTTTTTTAGTTGTGCTATATGGGAGAAAGCAGCGTAGTGATTCATTTCCAGGCCACCATTCAGGGAGAATGCGTTTTTGATCCGGTAGTCGGCAAATGAGCGGATACCCACGCCTTTACTGGAGATCGCGATCCTGTCCAGCGAGCCTAAACCGAGTTTATAGGCCAGTCCGATACCGGCGTTACCCTTCTCCGAAAACTTATACGCCGCCTGTAAGGCGATATCTCCCATCGTAGGATACCAGTTACTGGCCCTTTGAAACTGTATATTTCCCCCGAATTCCATCCGTTGGAGGAAGCGCCTGGTCTTCATCTGATTGGGCTTAAAATCGGGCATTTCTGCTGAATTATTAAGCACCGGGAATTTCTCCTTAAAAGCATTGAACTGGTCCCTGGCCTGGTTGACCTGCTCCGTGATGGCCTGTCTGGCGTCGGGATTATTGCCTATACGCTGTTGTATCAGTTGTTCCACCTGACTACGGGTTTGTAGTCCCTCGAGTGCCTGTTCTGCGTTGACGTCATTATTGGTACCGAATAGCTCCGACAGGACGGAGTGTTTCTGAAAAAACGCCCGGAAAGCGGATGATTTCCGCAGGAGCGCCATTGCCTTTTCCTGGGCTTTGTTCCTGTCCTGTAAGATGCTGGTATACTCCCTTACCTGTTCCTGGTAGTAATAAGCTTGTTTACCCAGGCTTTGCAGGTCTTTGGTAAACATCGTGTATTGTGCCAGCTGGTTTTTCAGGGCCCGCTGTCGTTCGTGGATGTAGGCGCTTATTTGTTCTGATTGTCCGATACTGCCCTGTAACTGTCCTACTTTCTGTTGCAGGTCAGCAGAAGCAGGCAGAAATTTCGCGGCTACCTGTAAGGTATCGAGATAGCTGTTATATTGCCGCCCGAGCTTTGCCTTTGCCGGCAGGTTAGCGGCAGCCAGGGATTTAAGTCGTTGCAGACTATCAATAGACCGGTCGAAAATACGGTGGGCTGCTACAGGGTCTGACTTATTGAGTTTTGCCCGCATCAACTGTTCACGGCTAATCAGCCAGTTTAAAGACTTTTGGGTCTTTTTCCGGATGAGGGAATTGACCTTTTGCGTCTTCTCTTCTAGTTGTGCGTAGTATCGACGCGGCATGATACTATCCTGTGCAAAGGAAGGGACTGTTATGATACATAACAGCGGGGTTAAAAATCTTTTCATAAAACGTGGTTCGTCTGATAATAGGTTCTGGTGCTAAAAACTAATGTGCTACAGTGTAGTGCCTGAAAACTGATGACCGATGATTATCTGAGTTATTGTGTTAACACAGGAAAGGTAAATAAAGTTCAAATAATTTTGAGCGCAGTGGACAAAGGAGATAAGAAAAAGTTTAAGGCATATTTAATTTTAACATAACATATACAACCTTAATGTTAAATTGTGCATGGCCAACTATCATATACCTACAAAACGGACCCTTTCTTATGCAGAAAAAATTTGCTGTACTGGCTTTATTCTTTTCCACAATAAGTAGTCTACAAGCCTTTGCCCAGCATAAGTATACAATAAGTGGTATTATACGTGATAAGACAACGGGGGAAACCCTGATAGGCGCATCTATACGTCTGCTGCCGCAATCCAGGTATAACAGCAGCAGTAATAACTTCGGGTTCTATGCGATTGTTGTTCCCGAAGGGTCCTACACATTAGTTGTCAGTTATACAGGATATCAGCCGGATACTATTGCGGTGGCATTAACGAATGACCTTACCCGAAATGTTTCGTTGATGCCTGTCAGCGGACAACTATCCGAAGTCGTGGTTACATCCGAAAGCGCGCATAATACGCTCGCAAAGGCACAGATGGGCTTACAGAAACTCAGCACAGCTGAAATGGCCAATGTACCTGTCTTTCTGGGAGAAAAAGATATTATTAAAACGATACAGTTGTTACCGGGTATTAAGTCTGCAGGTGAAGGAAGCGGTGGATTTTACGTACGGGGAGGTAATATTGATGAGAACCTCCTGTTACTGGACGATGCACCTGTGTATAATGCGACGCATCTAATGGGCTTCTTCTCTACCTTTAATTCCGACGCTATCAAAGACCTTACCCTGTATAAGGGCGCTATGCCAGCCGAATATGGCGGTCGTCTTTCTTCTGTCGTAGATATCAGAACGAAAGACGGGAATAACCAGCAATTCCACGGTAGTGGAGGCCTTGGTATTATCGCCTCGCGTCTCAATCTGGAAGGGCCTATTGTAAAAGATAAGGGATCCTTTATAGTCAGTGGCCGCCGTACCTATGCGGATGTGTTTCTGAGACTATCTGACAATAAGGATGTCAAGAAGTCGAGTCTTTATTTTTATGATATCAATGCAAAAGCTAACTATAACCTGAACGATCATAACAGGATTTACATCTCATATTATAACGGAAAGGACAATCTGAAATTGTCGGATCAACTGGCATTGTATTATGGGAATACGACAGGAACATTCCGCTGGAATCACAATTTCAATAGTCATCTGTTCTCCAATACGACCCTGCTTTACAGCGATTACAACAACAACATAGAGGTAGCAGATAACACGAGTAATATGAAAATCATTTCCAAGATCAGGGATCTTTCATTGAAAGAAGATCTGCAATATTTCATGTCTGGTAATGACAAACTGAACTTCGGTTTTACTACTACACATCATAATCTGAATCCCGGCATCCTTGATGCCAGCGAGTCTGCCAATTATAATTCAGAAACGCTCGATAAGAAATATGCACTTGAAAGTGCAGCTTATATCAACCATGAAAAAAGCATGGGCAAATGGAGCGTGAATTATGGTCTGCGACTGTCTGTGTTTAACGTATTCGGTCCGGGTACGTTTTATACTTATGGTGCGGCAGGAGATATTACTGATTCCACCAGATATACCAGCGGACAACTGGTAAGGACCTATATCAATCTGGAACCAAGGGCTGCTGCAAGTTACCAGCTGGATAGTGTCAGTTCTGTAAAATTTGCCTATGCCCGTAATACGCAGAACGTTCACCTGATCAGCAACTCAGCTACTACGAGTCCGACAGACCTTTGGATACTGAGCAGTCCGAATGTAAAACCGGAAATAGCGGATCAGTTATCTTTCGGCTATTACCGCAATCTCCGGAATGGCCGTTATGAGTTGTCGGGCGAAATATATTACAAACAACTGCAAAACCAGATTGATTTTAAGGATGGCGCAGCACTAACGATCAACAATAATGTCGAGTCGCAGCTGTTGTATGGTAAAGGCAGGGCTTATGGGCTGGAGCTTTTTGCAAAGAAGAAGTCCGGCCGCCTGACCGGATGGGTCAGTTACACCCTATCCCGCACGGAGCGACGGATAAACGCGATCAATAAAGGGGACTGGTATCCGGCGCATCAGGATCAGACACATAATCTGGCTATTGTATCCAGTTATCAGTTAAGCAGGAAAGTGGCCCTTTCTGCCAACTGGGTGTACAATACCGGTAGTGCAGTGACCTTTCCGAGTGGGAAATATGAAATCAACGGCCAGACGGTCTTTCTATATGCAGAGCGGAATGGCTATCGTATGCCAGCCTATCACCGTTTAGATGTAGGCGTCACTATAGATGGCAAAAAGGGAAAAGGCTGGAACAGCAGCTGGAACTTTTCTGTGTATAATGCCTACGGAAAAGAAAATCCATATATCATAGAATTCAAGAATGATCCGGCGAACCCGGCACGTACTATTGCCAGGCAGACGGCGCTTTTCCGCTGGGTACCTTCTATCACCTATAATTTCTCGTTTTAGTATGAAGACTATTTTTACATCCGGTCTGCTGATCACACTACTGGTTGGCTGTACCAAAAATATCGACGTACAACTCAGATCTGCACCTTCGCAGATTGTCATTCAGGGAAACATCACGAATGGCGGAGATCCCTATTATATCAGGATCAACCGGACCGTGCCATTTGATGCAGAGAATACTTATCCGCCGGTGTCGGGTGCGAGCGTCTATGTACTGGACAGCACGGATAATAAGGTATATCGGTTCTTCGAATCTGTTATTGACCAGGGCTTTTATATGTCCGCTTATCTCGTTGGACAGATCGGCCACACCTACAAACTATATGTAAATATCGATGGAGAGGAATACACGGCTACTTCCACGATGCCAGACCTGGTGCCGATGAAGGGTATCTCATTTACGCAAACCAAAATATTAGAGGAAACAAGAAACCTACCACAGGTGAATTTCCAGGACCCTGCTAACGTGAAGAATTACTATGTCTTTTCTTTACTGGTGAATGATGTACCTTACCAGGCATTTTATGCACTGGATGACAGACTGAGTGATGGAAATTTCGTCAGACACCAATTGTATATGGACAGTGCTTATATACAGAAGGAAGATATCGTAAAAATTGTTATGGCAAGTGTGGATAGGAATATCTATAACTATTTCAATGTACTGCAATCAAATGGAGGCTCTTCGGGCACTCCGGCCAATCCGCCATCTAATATATCGAATGGTGCACTGGGGTATTTTGGTGCGTCAAGTGTTGATGTGAAGTCGATACAGTTTTAAGGACAGGGCCCTGTAAGGATCGCCTGTCAGGACTTCGCTATCCTTTCAGCCAATACTTTATCCAGTGCTTCCTTCCGGGACCAGTCAAATTCCAGCGATGGGAGCATATATGCTTTTGCGTGCAGTTTAAACAGATACCATTCGAGATAGTTCTTCATGTCATATTGATAGTAATCCAGCCAGTACTTATAATTTTCAGGGATGGGTTTTGAAGGGCCAAACAAGTGATAATAACGAATTTCTCCACCGAAGTCCCATTTACTGATGTGTGGTTCTTCCGGTAAATTTAGTTCGTCATCATACCTGTCTATGATATACTGTATCCGTTCTTTGCTTTTACTCCACCATTCGAAAATATTGTCTTTATTCCAGTGCTGACTGCCGTCGATAAAATAAGCGCTAAATGGGTCTATTAACCCTGCAATCGTTGTTGCGATCAGTTCTTCTTTTGTCACAGGCTGTTTGAATATGATTTCCCGGTAATCTTCATCCCCTCCCACGTTATGGATGGCTTCAGGCTGGCCGGTGCCGCAGTTGTCGGTAAAGGTCGTGTAAATGGGTCCGGGAGTGTTTAACCAATGTATCTCCTGAAAACCACCACGTGCGAATGCATCCTCATGGCCGGTAAATGCGCTTAGCTCGTTCAAGTCAATGACAGGTTTGAATAGTACATTTTCTATTTCTGGCGAAGGTATCATCGATGTTATATAGTTTTTCCAGGTAGTGTTAGGGATCCATCAAACTTAAGCATAAAAAGGTACTTAAGGAATGATGTTTAAGATATGTTTTCTTTTTTATCATAATCAAAATACATTATTAGATATCTTTATGCGCAATATCAGCATTTACATATGCTATACCCAATACATCTAAATGAATAAAACAAAATATTATCTTCTTTTACTGGCAAGCCTGATAAGTGTTCAACTACATGCACAACATACAATCCGGGGTCATATAACGGATAGCACCGGAGAGCCCCTACCAGGTGCAGGCATACATATCAAAGGCACCCAGCGCGGTGTTGCTACAGATGAAAACGGAGCATTCGTCCTCCCGGTTCCAAATGGAGATACGACGCTCATCTTCTCATACCTGGGTTTTATATCGCAGGAGAGACGTGTCAATAATAAAACTGATAGTCTGCTGGTTGTTTTACTGCCAACCAGATACCATGTGGAGGAACGCATATTACCGATTATACCTCATGGACGGGAGCACAAACCTTTGGGATATCCGGTTACAAAGGAGATGTTGGAAAGAGTTACACCTCCGCATCAGACCACGGATTCAGCCATTGATAAACGGGTAAAAAAGAAGTAGTTTCAATATTAAACAAGAAAAAGCCCGGAGCTAATTACTCCGGGCTTTTTCTTAAGGGATCATCGTAATCGTTCCTTTTATTAACCTTGTCTCTCCCATACAGTCCGTATAGCTCACATAATACACATACGCCCCTGGTAATCTCTTTCCCTTATACTCCCCATTCCAGCCAATATTCGGATCAGTTGTAACGAATACCAGCTCTCCCCAGCGGTTAAACACCCTGAAGGTTTTAAGTGCTATCTTCTTACTGACAATACGGAACACATCATTCAAACCGTCTCCGTTTGGCGAAAATGCAGTAGGCATATAAATGTAGGTATCCTCGCAATAAGTGGCCCGGTCAATGACATTTATAAATATGGAATCTGCTACCATACAGGCGTCAGGGTTACTGGTTCCCTGAAGGTATATCCACGCAGATGCAGTAAGTGTTGCATCGGGATTGTATATCGTCGTGTTATTGAAGGTCACACCCGTTCCTGTCCAGGAGTAAGTCAGTGCATCAGTTGCCTGAAGTTGTATGACTTCTCCGGCGACAATTGTCTGCTGACTGGCGGTGATCTGTATTGTTGGATTCGCGACAGACAGATTCACCGTTACAATACTATCGCAGGTAGCAGTGCTCAGTGTATCTGAATAGGTACCTGCAACTGTGAGGATACTGCCATTAAAATTAAACTGGTCCCCCGGACAGATCGTATGATCGAATGTGCTATGTTTTAGCGGCAGTACAGACAGGTCGAGTATAATAATGCTGTCACAGGTAGCAGTAGGTAATGTATCGCGGTAGATACCTGGTGTCGTCAATAACCTACCATTAAAATCATACTGTGTATGCTCGCATATGCTGATACTGATTGTTTGTTCTTTTAGCGTAACAGACAGTACGAGTGTCGCAATACTATCACAGTTAGCAGTACGCAGTGTATCGCTGTAAATGCCTGCAGCGCCATAGAACTTTCCATTAAAGGGAAACTGCATGCCCGGACAGATGGACCTATATAAGGTATCCCGTTTCAGCGGAAGAACAGTAAGTCGTAAGAACACGATACTATCACATCCACTTACATTTTTCAGTGTGTCGGTATACTCCCCTGTGGTGTTATAGGTATGTGTACCGATCGTAATACTACTGCCGGGGCAGATACTCTCTATGCGTTCATATATATTCGCAGCTACAAGACGATAAGTACTATAGGATGTGTCCCTGCAACCATTAATATCTGTGATCCGCTCAATGTTATATGTACCGATATCAGCGGGCGTAACAGGATTGATATTCAGTGTATCACCGGTGAATACGGTCCCATTCGGAGCCGTCCATCTATAGGTATAAAACGGAGATGAACCGAAAGTTAACTGCTGACTGTTACAGGAGAAAGGCAGCACCCTGATAGGCGGTACTACGATCTGCGTAACGGTGATCTGTGCGGTAGACGCATTGCCACAGATATCATAGATCCTGACAGTATATGTTCCGGGTGTATTAACGGCAAAGAAGTTGCCGGGCTGCATAGGTGCAACGGTTGGTCCGGCAACGATCTCGTATTCATATGGCGGTACGCCTTTCGTACTGTCGGCAATGATCTCCAGGAAGGCGTTTTGCTTACATGATATGTAGTTATGCGCAATGATCGTAGGCGTCTGATAACCTTCTATCACGACACTGTCTGTTATCTGCTGACAAGGTACCGGAATACTGTTTACCGGCCTGTTGGAGGCAAAATAGGGCGAGTAAACAAAGTTTACTTCATAGGTTCCCGATGCCAGGTTCATAACCGAATCATGTATCGGAATATCAAAGTCCTGCGACTGATAATATTTAAATGTTTCGACATTGGTGGTAATATTCCGGATACGCATGTAACCGTCAGCAGCCGTGATCGTATAGTGCAATTCGTTTCTGCCGAGACATCCTTTTTTATAAGTGAAGTCATGGTGGAAGTCCGTTACCTGGGTGGGTAATATGGTGAAACTATCAAACACTTCTGATCCACAGCTATCTATGACTTTGAACTGGTAAGTACCTGCTGACAGGTTATTGATACCAAACGCATAGTTATGGGTGCCGACACCCGTTATCTCTAATGTATCCGGATAGTAATAAGCACTTTCGTATGCATAACCTGGCTTCGTACTTCCCATTCTTGATGGTCCGGATAAGAGCACCAACTGGGGTTGTCGTCTGAAATACTCAACACTGACAGACAGCGCGGCCGTGGAGTCCAGGCATCCGTCTCTGTACAGTTGTTTGCCAATGACGGCAGGCGCCGGAGGATTGGCCTGAGCGGGTACATAGAGTTGCTCAGAAAATGTATGTCCGCAGCTATCGTGAATAACGATGTTATACGTCTTATCCGTGATCAGATCTTTTGTAAAGAAACCGCTTGCCTGGAAATAACCGTTATTGGCGCGGTAGCCTGGTAAGGTATCTGCATCAACCACAGTATTTGTTAATACATCTGTAACGTAGTATCTCACCGGTGGTTTCATACTGGTGAACACTCTATCGGGTACATCACAGCCCCGGTTATTCATATCATAGTTAACAGTGGTTTTAAAGATACAGTCCGAAAAGTGTGAGGTAAATACAGGACAAAAAACAAATGACTTAGCATAATAGGTAGGGGTAGCAACGGTGAAGCCACAATTGTCTGTAATACTTATCTGTAAAGCGTTACCATAGGTAAAATTGGGAATGAGTTGTTCCAGGGTAAAAAAGTTACAACAGTTGGCGGTATCTATCCGGGTGGGCGAAGTGGTCGTAAAAGTACCTGCAGTCGTGACGAATGTCAGCGTAAGCGGGAAACGGTATAAGTCCGCGCGCATATACATGGTTACCATTGCAGAATCGCAACCGACCATATTGATCTGCGGCGGGATCTGAAAAGTCAGATTGCTGGGCGGCGGATCAGCTAGTGTGACGACGATCGTGCGGAAACCTCCACAGGCATCGCTTAGCCGCAAAGTATAATTACCGGCAGGTAGATTACTGAATGTATCAGATGCCTGTGGCGGCGTAGTAACCGGAGATGGCGCCAGAAGCTGCCAGGTATAAGGACCGTTGCCTGTCCCGGCGATCCTGTTTCCGATAATTTGTCCGGTACTGCTACCAATACAATACGGCGGGCTTTTAATCGGATTCATATCTGGTTGCAGATAGTTCCCTCCGATGGTAACGGTCCCGGTGGTACTGTTCGATGCTGCGTCAGTAACGGTCACCGTATAGGTGCCGGGTGGTAGAGAGTTGAATACATGAAGTGTCTGTTCCGGTTGTGTTACGGGGCCTCCTGTTATACTATACAGCATTGGCAGTGCTGTTGCAGATGCATCAACGGTAATACTTCCGTTATTTGAACAGGTACTGGGAGTACTCGTTATTGCATTGATCTGCAACTGTGCAAATGAGATAAGTGGAAACAGTGTAAGGCCCAGCAAAACCAGTAGGTATAGGTGCTGATTAACGCGGGTCATAATGACCCAAAGTATATATAATTATAATATAATAAAAATATAGTCTGTTATCATTATTTCCGCTGAAGTCTGTTACCAGACACGGATACACCGGAACAGTCAACAAATTTCAATACACTGTCTATTGACGATGCATTGTAAACTATGTTACCTGTGATCTTTATGTTGCTGGTACTCTTTGCTTCCAGCAAACGGTTGTCATGTAACCAGAAAGTATTGCCCGATACTTTTATGTTACTGTGCACGGCGGTGTTACCACTGACTGTATTTTCCGGGTGAACACTGATAACTGGCTCTCCGCAATGGTGAAATTCGTTTTTACGGATGGTCAGGTCTTTCACCATACCCGATTCAAACCAGCCGGAAGCATCATCATTGATAAAAATGCCGCTCATACGGGTGTTTTCAAAGCGGTTGTTCTCAATCAATATTTTACGCCGGGTGGTGGTCAGGATACCACGGGTAGGTATCCGGTTGATAGTGGTATGATGTATCCAGACTTCAGGCGTTGCGCTGACGTTTTCTACTGCATCACCAGGTTTCACATCGGAAGATATGGGTCCGGACAGGGTAAGAAGGAACTCTTTGTCATTGATCTTTTCTACTGCCTGTACCTGATTATCCTGTATCTCCAGCAGACTTTCCCGGCCGATGAATGCTATACTGTCATTGGCCGCAAATGCATCAAAACCAAATGTCTGTCCGTGGGCGAATTGTACCTTTATTTTATTACCATGCTGAATGTCAGTGATCTGTAGATGAATACCATGTACATTGATCGCGTCATCATTCGCGGCAGAAAGGTAGGCATTGGCTACCTCGATTTTTCCGCTACAACCTGCAAAGTGCAGGATATCGGCCCAGGCAGCACAGGTACGGCCTGATTGCGCATCAGGTTTCACCACTACCCTGTTCATACGGATATTCTCACAATACTGGCTGACTACGCCCATACCGTGCATAAAATAGAGTCTGATGTTATCGAGTTGAATGTTTTTGCTGTATTGCATAAAAAAGGCGGCACAATCGCGTGTGACGTCACGGTTCTGATAAACGAGTCCTTTTTTAAATCCTGCTTCTTTCTTAAAGTAGATCCGGACTGCCCTGTCTTTCAGTTGTACAAAACGAAGCGCTTCCATCGGCATATTCATACGGGACAGGTCGTCAATCAGCGGGTTTAGTACCTGCCAGTAACCATCCGGCTGATATTGCCAGCCATCTCCTATCCAGGTGATGATACTATCGCTGATGCTGTATTTTGAATCGGGATGAATCAGCGCATCTGCATAACCTTCTCCGACATTGGTGATCTGTAATTCGGATACTGTCGGACGATTATAATCAAAGCTCAATCCGGAAATATTAATATGATCACAATGGTTGACGAAGGTCTCTATCATCTTTCCGTGGAGGATCACTTTTGCGCCGGTACCCTCCACCTGCACATAGCGGCAGCTATCGAAGAGTAAGGCAATCGCCTTGGGCTCATAGGGCCTGTCATTCGTATTGGAAATATGTAATTGTCTTTTCTCAATATGGTCGCTGTAGAAATGATAGTTGCCCGGTGCAAACCTGATCTTTACGGGAGATTGCTGCGTACCATGCGCTTTGATGACCATAGACTGATCAAATGCGCCACCTGCGAGTACTTCTACCGTTGTACCGGGACCGAGTGTTTCCAGGCGTTTAAAACTCTTCCAGGCCTGTGTACTGGCAGTACCCTTGTTCTCATCATTTCCGGTCTCAGGATTGATATAATAAATGCGCTGGCAGTAGCTGCTCAGACTGAAGAGCAGCATTGTAATGGAGATCAGTTTTTTCATACGGGCCACTAAGTTAAGTATTCTGCTGAGTATTACAGCCTTTGTCGTTTGATAAGTTGATAAGCTTCGCTCTTAAATTTTGTATCTTTTACGGCACAAATAGCTCGTTCTTACTCCCTATTCTTTACAACAACCAGGAAGAGCAATCCCGTCTGATCTATTTTGTGATGAAAATATCTCAGGGTAATACGGGTATATACACATGGAAGAAATTCCCGGGAAGCATCAACAGGGAAAAGGTCCGTGAATCAATGGAAATCATTTATGATATCGGGACCATCATTCCCAACTGGGGATGGGTAGGGTGAATATGATATGGGGGAGATATAGTGAGGTGAGTGGATCATCCGCTCACCTCATTATATTTAGTAAATCCTTATTGGCTCTACAGAAAAACTCACGATACCGGTTGTCACTTCATAGGTATTGTAAGCTGGTATTACAATAGGAATAGCTCCTGGCAGTGTGATAGTAGTCAATCCTGTAATAACCGGCGAGCGGAAATCCAGTACGCCTTCGAACAACTCTTCAGAACCAAGCGTGGTTTTAGAGGTATAGGTTTCTGTATGGGTGGTCGTCTGACTTGCACCGAACTTACCTCCTATCTTCACCTTCTCACCCGTGTTAACATTGATCTCAAAGTTATTACTGTAGGTGGTAGTGTGTGTTACAGTTCTTGTGACCTCTTCTGAGGGATCAAATTCTGAGACCACGAATTTCCATACATTGCCATATATTTCCAGGTCCCAGGGTAAGATCTCTATGTTGGGATGATATTCAACGGGCGTCACGCTTTGTATAATATAAAATTGCACGGTACCAAACAGGATGATGTCGTACTTCTCCGCGTGAAACAGTTCTTCTCCACGGACCGTAAAGGCCTTTTTCAATTCCTGTCCTACTGCGTTCTTTGAATTAACAAAGATGCTGATTCTGATCTCGAGGTTACCATCTGTCCATACAGGCTCGTCTCTTCCATGTAAGCCCAGTGTCGTTGTCGGGTCATTTGCATGATCACTTACCAGATTGTAATGTTCCGGTTTCAGGAATTTGAATGAGGTAATAAATTCGCTGTAACGGTTTGTAAACTTTCCTGTATCCACACCCGGTTTAATACCATAATAAACGAAATCTCTTTGCCATTCCGCACCAGATGAGTAGGCCTGTAAATTGATAGGGTCTACTGCAAGCGTTACCCTTCCTGCGTCTGCCGGAGACTTTTTATGTACGCCATCAAAGGCTTCATCTGCAAAGCTGAAAGAATAGTTGCTATTCCTATAATAGCTGGCAGCTTGCTGACGTGCCTGCGGGTCAGCAAAATAATTAGGCGCGTCATTCACCACTACGCGCTCATTGGTTTTCACTACCAGCACGGGGAAGCCAGGAATATACTTTACCGGCACTTTTTGTTCATTCCCTTTGCCATCATAAAAACTCATGTCCGCATTAGCCTGTTGTTTAAGGGCGACCAGTGGTATGTCTGTACCTGTGTTCCAGTTGTCAGCAGAAAAGCCATTCGGTAATGCTGGCATGAAGATCGTCAGCAAGGGCAGCTTCTCACAGGCCGTCTCAAATGCCTCGGGATCATCTGCATATTCCGCTAAGATCTCCCGGATGGTGTGTCCATCGATCCGGGTGTCTTTCACCGCCTGGAACAGAATATCATAATCCCGGTCAAATTGTTTGGTGGCCTCTGCTTTGATAAAATTACGCAGGGCCGGTTCTGCCTGAACTGCTTTGGCCAGTGTCTTTGCAAAAGCAACTCTGTAAGCATCATCAGGGTCAACACGAAGCGCAGGTACTGCTGCGATCTGCTCCGGCGTAGTCTCCTTTTTACAGGCGTTAAAAGGCAAAATGGAACAAAGGGTCAATAGGAAAGTAGCTTGTACTTTCAGTAATTGAGGGTTTACACGCATGTTCATAGAAAGGGTTTTTTAGTGTCTCATATGGGTTAAAAAAAGCTGCGCTAATATAGAAAAATATCATCAATGATATTTACTCATAATAGCAACAGCTATGAACGCAATACTGTACGCACATTCGCATGATACACTCTGTAAACAACAGGGCTGTCGCAATGATAGTTGACGGTCCTACCCGCCTAAAAGAATCACAATTGATATTTAATAGTTCTCTTAAAAAATACTTAACTTACTGTAAGTATTCAACTTACGTCGTATAACACTCTCCTTTCCAGATTTAATGGGGTACTGAGCACCTGACTACATTTAATAAACATACCGGATAACAACCGGTTTTAATCATCTTCCGAAAAAACGACACCTCGTTTGGAGGTCGGATAATTACGCATAGCCACAGGTCATTTTCGCTGGATCTTTCTTAATGATCAACAACTAACCAGTTACACAAGTGTATGATAATTACTTGTTGTGGAATAAGCATTTATGATCATAAAAAACAGACCATGAAAAAGAAAAATCAACTGACCATTGGTGGGATCTTCGCTACCGCCATGCTGTTATTTTCAGTGCCAGGTATTGCCCAGGACACCCAAAAGGGTACTGCCGCCATCCGTCCGTTTCAAGTTAGTTTTCCGGATGCTGATCTGGCTGATCTCCGGCGACGTATTCAGGCTACCCGCTGGCCGGAGCAGGAAACAGTTGCTGATGCGACACAGGGTGTGCAACTGGGCACCATGCGCCAGTTAGCTGCTTACTGGGCAAAAGATTATAACTGGCGTAAAATAGAAGCGAAACTGAACGCGCTTCCGCAATTCATTACAAACATTGACGGTGTAGATATACATTTTATACATGTACGTTCGAAAGTTAAAAATGCACTTCCGGTTATCATTACACATGGATGGCCGGGTTCTGTATTAGAGCAGCTCAAAGTGATTGCACCACTTACCGACCCTGCTGCCTATGGCGGTAAAGAGGAGGACGCTTTTGATGTGGTCATTCCTTCACTGCCGGGTCATGGCTTCTCCGGTAAACCAACCGGCACCGGTTGGGATCCTGTTCGGATTGCACATGCCTGGATCACACTGATGAAACGCCTGGGGTATAACAAATATGTGGCGCAGGGAGGTGACTGGGGTGATGCGGTAACGGAACAAATGGCACTTATAGCACCGCCTGAATTACTGGGTATTCATGTCAACATGCCGGCGACAGTTCCTGCTGATATTGCCAAAGCGCTGAAATTTGGTGATCCTAAACCTGCAGGCCTCTCTGAGGATGAGTCGCATGCCTATGATCAACTCAGTTTCTTTTATGCGCACGGACTGGGTTATGCGATCGAAATGAGCAATCGTCCGCAGACACTTTACGGACTGGAAGATTCACCTGTCGGACTTGCGGCCTGGATGCTGGATCATGATGCTGCCAGTCACGCGCTGATCGCCCGTGTTTTTGACGGTCAGCCGGAAGGATTGACCAAAGATGATATCCTTGATAATATCACCTTATACTGGCTGACTAAAACCGCTATTTCCTCCGCCCGTTTATATTGGGAGAATAAGCTGGTCTTCTTTGATCCGAAAGGGGTCAAAATACCGGCAGCCGTCAGCATATTCCCTGATGAGATCTATGCTGCACCACGCAGCTGGACAGAGAAAGCATACAGCAATCTGAAACACTTCAATAAACTACCCAAAGGCGGTCACTTTGCCGCATGGGAGCAACCCGCATCGCTGACAGCAGAATTGCGGGAATCATTCAGGTCATTGCGCTAATTCTTCTATTTAATCACCATAAGATCACTAACAATGGCAGCAACAAAAAAAGTACTCTACACTGCGAAAGTGCATACGGCAGGTGGACGCGCCAATGGGCTGGCACGCAGCGACGACGGACACCTGGAAGTCCGGCTCTCTACTCCCGGCACCGGTAGTACCGGTACTAATCCTGAGCAACTGTTTGCAGCCGGCTGGTCGGCATGCTTTGAAGGCGCTATGGATATCGTAGCGAATAAAATGAAGATCACACTGCCACCTGACGCTGCAATTGATGCCGAGGTTGATCTCTGTCTGACAGGTGCTGACTTCTCCATCCAGGCCCGTCTGAATGTTCATTTACCTGGTTTAAGCCAGGAAACAGCCCGGCAGCTTGTTGACTTATCACATCACGCCTGCCCCTATTCTAAAGCCATTAAGGGGAATGTGGACGTTACAACGACCATTACGGTGTAGGTCTAATACTTTATCATCACATCAGCAGAAATCATCCACCGGAAGTATCAGAGATATCTTTGATACTTCCTTTTTTTGTATTCTTCCGGCACTGGATATCAGGCAAAAGACAAACATTATTTACCGAAACACAAAAAAATATTGATTAGGACATCTAACAATCAATTAGCATATAATATTTAAACTATCTCTTTGACACACATATTCAATCAACTGACAGAGACAACATGCTCTACTGTTAGACACACCGCGCCAGACCAAACGTAACTCACTCATACTGTAACACTTGTGTGCTATAATTGGGATTTGGAATTTCGTTACTTTCATATCCGAACCATATACTATGTCCTTCAAAACCATGACCATGTCAGGCAATGCCCTCGCATTTGCGCTGCTTTGGAGTGCCATGTCCTTAACCAATTCTGTCCATGCTCAACTAAAGGCGGATTTCACTCCAGGCAAAACAAGTGACTGCGAAAGTCTGATAACCACATTTACTGATAAGTCAACCGGCAATCCGATCTCCTGGCAATGGGATTTTGGCAATGGCTTTACCTCCAACGAGCAAGGTCCGAGCGCAGCCTATACCTCTCCGGGTATTTACAAGGTGATGCTTACCGTAAAAGATGCCGCAGGCAATTCCAGTAACATTACCAAAACGGTTACGGTATGGGAGAAACCCAAACCGGATTTTACCGCCAGTCCTGCTACCGGTTGTATGCCACTCGAGGTAAAGTTTGCGGATAGATCCGATCCTGTAGATGGTAAGATTACTACCTATACCTGGGATTTCGGGGATGGGGCTATCGGTAATGGCAGTAATCCTGTGCATGTCTATAATAATGCATTATCTCCCACTGTCACGCTGACTGTCACCAATAGCAATGGCTGTACCGCTTCCAAACGGATCAGTAAGATCGTAGATGTCTCCGCAGCGCTGAAAGCCGATTTCAAAGTATCTGATAAATTCCTTTGTACAGCGCCCGGTGTACTGACCATTGACAATACCAGTACCGGACCGGGCAATCTTACCTACAAATGGGATTTCGGGGATGGGGCCACCGCGACAGGGAATAACCCTGGTTCGCATCAATACATGAAGAAAGGCGTTTATCGTATTAAGCTCACCGTTACCAGTGATAAAGGATGTATTGACACCAAAACATCTGAAGATATTAATGTAGCCAATTTCCAAACAGATTTCCAGGTGCCTGCAAAAATCTGTGAAAACAGTTCCGCCACCCTGAGCGCCAGTAATACGCCTGTTGCTGATAACATCAGCTGGAGTGTTGATAAAGGCAGCATCATCGGCAATGGTACTACGGCTCAGTATACGCCTGATAGCGCCGGTACTGTGAAGGTGACGATGACAGCTGAATATGGGAAATGTAAAGAAACTATCAGCAAAGTACTGACCATCATTGCCGCACCAAAGCCTGCATTTACAAGTGAGATAAAGCCTATCTGTGATGCGCCTGTTACCGTGAAACTGACAAACAAATCGGAAGGCGCCAATAGCTGGCACTGGGACTTTGGTAACGGAGCAACATCTGCACAGCAACATCCTTCTCCTGTATATAATACCTTAGGTTCTTTTGATATTAAGCTCACTGCCAGCAGTAGCACGGGTTGTGTATCCTCGGTACAACAGACCGTCAATCTGGCTAAAACGGAAGTGTTTACATATGCCAGCAAGCCGGAAGGTTGTGTAGGCTTAACGACCCGTTTCAGCGCCTATATCAGCATCGGTGACAGTATTATCAGCTATGCCTGGGACCTGGCAGATGGTACTCAATCAACAGAAGCAACGCCCACACATACCTATGACAATGAAGGCACTTATCCTGTAACGCTGACCTATCTGTCAAAGAATGGCTGTAAAGGAACTGTCAGCCTCTATTCCATTAATTCCATCAAGGTATATATAAAGCCCAAACCTGATTTCTCCTCTCCGGAAGCACCGGAGATCTGCGGTAACAATACCGTGCATTTTAAGGGTACAACGGACGTGGGTAATGGATGGTCCTGGGACTTTGGAGATAATACCGCTCCTGGTTCGTCTCAGAATACCACCCATAGTTATAAAAAACCGGGAACCTATTCTGTTACGCTGACGGTATCCAACCACAGTTGTACTGAAAAAATAACAAAACCGGCGTATATCACCGCTGTCAATCCGTTCCCCCGTTTCGTGATGCAGTCGGTGGATTGTAACAACCGCACAGAAGGCCGTTTTGAAGATAAATCTATTGGTGATGTTACCAGCTGGAAATGGAGCTGGGGAGATGGAAAGGAAGAAACTTACACGACGAAAACAAGCCTCTTAAAACACGACTTTAAAACAACCGGTACCTATAAAGTGAAGCTTACCGTATCCAACGGCAGCTGTACCAGTTCTGACTCGATGAACGTTACCGTATACGCACCATCACCTATTACCATCACTACAGATAAAACAACGCTATGTGGCAGTGATACCCTGAATGCCAGCGTAACTTCCATCAACAAAAACATCTATGGTTTAAATGTATGGTCTTATGTATGGACGTCTTCAGATGGTACGCCTGCTTACTGGAACAGTGCCGATTATCAGCGCACGGCATTTAGTCATCTGCAACCCGGCGCTGATACCATCCGTTTTGTAGCGTATAATGTACAGGGATGCCCTGATACCAGTAATAAAGTGGTGGTGAAAGTACACGGACCAGTAGCTAAGTTCCTGGTTCCCAGTGTTCCTGAATGCCGGGGTGCAACACTTGCTTTTACTGACAAAACAGATGTTTCAAAGGGCAAGCCAATCACTACCTGGTCATGGAGTTTTGGTGATGGTACAGCGCCAAAAGTATTTACTGCACCTCCTTTTAAATATACCTACGACAAATCGGGTATTTACTATCCGAAGTTGACGGTCACCGATCAGGATGGTTGTACGAGTACGGCCGCCGGTCCTTCCTTACAGGTGAATGGTCCGAATGCTGACTTCACACCCAGCGCATCACTGATACCTCCGGGTGGCAATGTGCAGTTTTTTAATAATACAACGGAGACAGGCGGTACGGCTACCTATCACTGGGATTTCGGAGATCAGGCTACTTCTGCGGAATTCAGTCCGGTTAAGAACTATCCTGATAAAGGCAGATATACCGTTAAACTGCTCGTAAAGGACAATAACGGTTGTACAGACAGCGCACAGAAACAGATCAAGGTATCCAGTGTCGGTGCGGGCTTTACCGTGACAACTGCCTTTGTGAATAACAGTGGCTGTCCACCGGTGATTGCGCGGTTTACCAATACTTCTACCAATTATGTTGATTCCTACTGGGACTTTGGCGATGGCAGTTTCTCTACCATCAGTAATCCTTCGCATACCTATACTTATGCCGGCAGGTATAAGGTCAAACTACGGGCTATCGGTGAGGCGGGCAATGAAGATGACTATGAACAGGAAGTAGAAGTAAAAGGCCCCTACGGGACTATTACCACCTCCTCGCTGGGCGGTTGTCTGACGAAAGATATTGAGTTCAAAGTAACCGCTGTTGCCGCCGTTAATTTTGCATGGGACTTTACAGATGGTATCGTTAATGAAACAACAGATTCTACCATTAAACACACCTTTAAGAATCCCGGTATTTATAAGCCGCGTCTGATCCTGTCGGATCAGGCAGGATGTAAAGGTACTGCCTTCCTGAAGGACCCTATTGTCATAGACAAATTATCCGTGGAAATGACGCCATCGCAGCAGTTTGTATGTGATGAAGGATGGGTCAGCTTTACACCGGTATTTAATAGTTTCTCTATTGACGAACTGAAAAAAGAAGCGAAATATACATGGACCTATGATGCGGGTATTGTAGCAGAAAATGATACGACTGCTACGCCACGTTTCTACCTGAATAAAACCGGGGAATATAACTTTACGCTGAGCACCACAACGGCTTATGGTTGTACGCAGACGGTCAGCAAAAAGATCGCCGTTCATCCTAAACCAGCAATAAGCATTACCGGTCCGGAAAAGGCCTGTGTGGATGTTCCGGTAAGTTTTGGCGGCCATGTAACGACTCCCCAGGATATGACCTGGAACTGGAGCTTTGGTAACGGTAGTATCGGTAATGTTCAGCAACCTGCCGAACAGACCTATCATCAATCCGGTCTTTCGGATGTACAGCTGATTGCTACTACGAAGGATGGTTGTATTGATACGGCTCACCACAGCATCAATATCGTACCTAAACCAGTGGTTACGACCAATGCCGGAAACAATATCCTGTGTCTGGGCAGCAATACCACGATCAGTGCAACTGGTGGCGTTACTTATCAGTGGTCGCCCGCAGCGCAACTGAGTGATTCCAATACAGCGGCTCCCCTTGCGAGTCCGACTGTCAGTACGACTTACCAGGTAACTGTCACAGATGCCAATGGCTGCGTTAATACGGGCGATGTAAGCATTCGTGTGGTACAGCCTTTCGATATGCGTGCGATGCCCGATACGGCTATTTGTCTGGGACAATCGCTGGCATTAAGAGTAGAGGGTGCGGATAGTTATGAGTGGAAAGGACAGGGACTGGATAATACGCACAGTGCATCTCCCAATGTCTCTATCACGGCTCCCGGTAATTATTCCTTCCAGGTAAGCGGTCATGATCTGGCAGGCTGCTTTACACGTGATACATCTGTAGCAGTGACCGTACATGCACCGCCCACTATTGATGCAGGTCCTGATCAGACGGTAATGGCAGGCAAGCCGGTTAAACTGGGCAGAAGTGGTAGTCCGGATATCGTAAAATGGAACTGGACGCCGGCGCAGTACCTGAACTGTGCTACCTGTGCGACACCGGAAGCCATGCCGAATCTTTCTACAACCTATGTCGTAGAAGTGGAAAATAAATACGGTTGTAAGGCGACGGATGATGTATTGGTAAAAGTGACCTGTAATCAGGATGCTATCTTCCTCCCGAATGCCTTTTCACCCAACAGGGATGGCAAAAATGAATGGTTCTATCCCAAAGGACGGGGTGTGAAGGAAGTCGTGAGTATGCGTGTATTTGACAGATGGGGTAGTCTGGTGTTTGAAAGAATGCATTTCCAGATCAATACTGCTACCTCCGGATGGGATGGCACGTGGAAGAATGAAGTAGCGCCGATCGGGACTTATGTATATTCTATTGAGACGATCTGCGAAGAAGGCGGCACCTTTATGTTTAACGGTACGGTGACGATCGTTAGATAAATGTACTGGCTTTCAATATAAAAAAGCAGCAGAAGGATATTATTCCCTGCTGCTTTTACTTTTTTACTGTCTAAATTTGTCTATCACTTTAGCGTCTACCCAGTAGATGTCCTGTCTGCTGGTATAGAATAAATACTTTCCATCAGCGCGGACCTGCATTCATCGGCACTGACCAGCGATCGCCTTTCTTCTTTACATACCAGATATCATAGTCTTTCTTTTTGCTGCTACTATCCAGTGGGCGATCCGAGATAAAGAAGAGTTTACTTTCATCAGGTGACAACATCGGGTCGTTATAACTGTATACCTTATCGGACAGTATTGTTATGGGTGTTATCCATTGTCCGCTAACCAGTTTCGTATATCTTATTTCGGCTTTACCATTGCTGTCAACAGCAAAATAACACTCCTCTCCATTCGCTGAAAATATGGATCCGAATTCATGTTGATCGGGCAATGAGATAAAGTCAGGTGCAAATTTGGCCGGGGCCGTACCAGGCGGCTGTTGTCCCAGGTATTTGCCGGATCGCTTTATTGGTTGTTGCGCAAAGGCAAGAATCTGGGATAATATTGTGAGTGTTAACAGTAGTGATCTTAGCATGTTTTTAACTTTAAAAACAGATTGATGCTGATTAGAAAATGTATCTCCGGTTACTTTATTCTATCTACATGAAGAAATATTCCTGTTGCTCATTAGTATCAGAAACAACTCCTGTAACCGGTGTCTCTTTTTTGTCTTCTTCTTCTTCTTCCATGTGGGCGTCCTGGCTTACAACAGGCTGTATATCCCGGGGAGGCGCCATATGCGTACGAAAATAGGTATAGATATATGCGTTATTAATGTCATGCGTGAATGTTCCTTCTTTGTCAGATTCTCCTAATGTTGAATGTTCAACCTGGGCATCTTCTGCTTTCAGCCAGCTGTCGCCTTGTTTTTTATGCATCCAGTAATGCCCTCCACCGCGGGTATCACCCTGATGATAGACAAATCCCTGCAGTTCATAGAAATGCTCCATTCTTGTCCCCCCATCATCGGAGATCTGGCTAAATTTCAATGGCATCTCAAATGGTCTGCTAATTTTCTGCAGATCATTTCCGAAACGATTTAATGCGATTGTCAATACAGCTGGCAGACGTTTGAATATTACCACTTCTTCCATCTTTGTTACACTATGCCATTGATCATTCATGACAGCCCATTCCATGCCGGGCTGGAATGAATACTGACGTTTCGGATATTGCAGCCAGTCGGAAAGCCCCTGTGCATTGTCAACTGGTACGTATAGTATATTTTCAGGCGCCTGGTCTGTCGTTTTTTCATTATCTACCCACTGCACAACACCTGGATCTATAGGCCAATCATAAGAATGATCAGGAGGTATCTCAGTGATGGTGCGTTTGTAGCTACTCAGGACTTTAAACGTTTCGTCATATTGTTTCCTGTCACCCACCAGCAGCGGTTCAATTTCATCCATCAGTTTACCAAGCAGCTCAGTAGCATCTTCTTGCCCACCCATTGTCTGGACCCGGTTCAATGCAAATAAATACAAGCGTAACTCTCTGACATCTACTCTTCTGATCCTCTCTGGTTTACCGATTTTATTTATAAAATCCCGTACATCGAAATCCAGTGCCAGAGTCTGATAAGCGGGTAGGGTCAAGAGCTGACATAATGAATTCAGGAAACAATCATTCCCCCTGTTAGGTATTCCTCCAAAGAGCGCAAGCTCCCGGGGAGTATCTTTCAGATCTTCCTCATAAACATCACCAGAAAAATTCCTGTCATGCTTTGTGCGTACCTTATGCGTCGTGCCGGTATTACCTGCAAGTTCCACGAACAAGTTATAATTACTCCTGATATTTACCTGTTTCTTCCCCTTATCCGTTGACTCGTCCTCCATCATTGCATTCACATATACCCCCATCTGCTCCAACAGACCTTGTAACAAAACCGTTGTCAATTCGGATTTTAATCTTAGAAATTCCTCCATCACCATATGACGGTCTATCAGTAGAGGGTCTATCAGCACTTCAAAGGTTTCATCTATTTTATCCAAAGAAGATTTTTGTACATATTTTCCCAGGACCTCTCTGGCCTCCTTTGAGGCCTCATTCCCCATACCCTCGCCTCTGGTATTGAGTGCATTTATTTTTTCCTCTTTGAGGATCATCCGTACGTCCTGAATATGTTCCAGGAGCTTATTATCGTGCTCCTCACGGATTGAATAGATATCCGACCATATCTGATAAAGCGCAGTCGTGATATATGCTTCTCTTGCCTGATAGACTTCAAACATTTCCGTGGAGATATCCATTCTTTTCTTTTTGCCAGCTATTACTTTATCTATGTTTATCATCAGCTGGTTCATAAATATCTGGGCGTTTTCCGGAATCACTCCTAGTTTCCTTACTTGCTGCACTTCAGCAAAACGTGCCTCGAGGTAATCAACCTGCATTTTGGGGTATAAAGTTATGTCTTCCCGGATCCTGGCCATCCCATTAGATATCTGAAGATATCTCAGGTCAAAGAGATTCAGATTGGAGGGATCGTTATTAAAATACCCTTTATTGCCCGCAAACGCGTTACCGACAGATTTGGCATTCTCTTTCGGAGATACGACGAGCATAACTGGTACGTGATCACTAAAAGCGAACCAGGCATCTGACATTTCCCGGTTATCGCTTTCCATATAAAACGGTATACCGGTAACTGGGTCTATGATCCCGGTCTGATAGGTTTTGGATGAAGACTTATCAACGATAAAGTAATCTGCGCTTTGCAGTCCCAGGCTATTTTCATTCGTACCAGTCATTGAGCGCACATCTTTCATCTTTTCCTTACTAAGTGTATCCTTAAAATTATACGGCTCGTCTGTTAAGGGATGTACCATGTTCCTGATCTCGTTCATTTTTCCCGTTACATAAGGCTCTTCTTCTTCCTCTTTCTTTTTCTCTGTCGCTGTATCTTTCTTTACGTCCATCTCAGGTTTTGCATTAGTTACCACTCCAGTTTCATTATCTGTCTTTGCCACTGTCTCAGGCTGCATCTCAGTGTCTACATTAGTTAATTCACCACTTTGCATCTCAGTCTTTGAATCTGTTCCTGTACCCGGTTTCATGCCCACCTTTCTGGTCGTTTCAACCCTACCGGATTTACCCACATTCCTGCCGACTGTCAGCCCCGGCCGTTTATTGAGCTCCGATCTCTCCATTTTGAAGCCATTTTCATCCTGGTAGTTATTACCCTCATATTGCAATGTAGGCGGACTCGTGATCAATGCTTCCTCTGCGATGTAATAATCACCACCAATAACCAATTGTGCATTGTTACCAGCGGCCTGGTCCCTCAGTGCTGGTATGGATTCGCTCAGTTGATTCACATAAATCTCTCTTCTGTCAAACTCGTCGCCATGCGGACTTGTATGAACCATTCCAAACCACACGTCCTTCCCGGCGGGCGCGTTATTTCCTTCCGACATGCCCATGATAATATCAGTGCCTTCTTCCTCCTTTTTTTCTGTTTTTAGCGCGAATTTGTGTACGACAATAGGTCTGAACATGTAATATCCACCCAGCCCGGGATTTTTAGTCCATACTATGTCCTCCCCGTCCTCCACCGGAACAATTTCCGTTCCACTGACGATCATGGCTCCTTTATATTCAAATACGCCGCTATTAAAAGCAACAGGATAATACTCTATCTGTCCATTGCGCAGGTAGTCGGTCTTTGGACCTAATCGCGTATACGCCTCAGAGTGATCCCAGCGATCCGCTACGCTATACCGATCCTTTTTCTCCACCAGGTATTCAGGTATCCGATCTTTCTTTTCCGCGAACATGTTATGTACACTGACCGCATCTATAAGGAGTGGTACGCTTATCGAAATAGACTGGAGACGTGGCCCTTTTTCTACCTGTATGCCGCTGCCTTTAGGTTCTTCTTTTGTCTTCCCTTCCAGCTTTTGCTTCATTGTATCAACCCCTTCGCCTACTTCGTTGAAGCCCATAATGAGGGAGGGATGCTGTTTTAACAGACTTCTGGAATGCGCCAGTATGTAATGTTTTTTCAGGGAACCGGCAATCTCTTCGATGATAGTATATTTTCCTCCATAATACTTGTTAGACTTACCGACCCTTTCCAATATATACTTCAGGTTACCGATAGCATCCATCAGGAGACTGACCTCCGTAATATTGGTGAAAAGTGGCAGTTTTCCAGTATACCTGGCGAGTACATTCAGAAATTCTTCGATCATCCCGGAAGTACGATCATACATTATATATTCTTTCATGTCCCTTACGCCACCGTTTGGTGCGAATTCCCTTATTTTAGCTATTATTTCTTTCTCACTAAGGTTTTTGCCCTCCCCAAAATGGTTCAGGTTCCAGGCGACAAATTTCAGCGGTTCATCCGGACCGATAGGTTTTACTTCCTGCTCAACAGTTGTAAGGTCTTTTACCTGCGCATCATTTTCTTTCACTTCTTCCAGCGCCTCATATGCTTCTTTCTCCTTAAGATCCCTCATCACCTTGTCTTTTTTCTTTGGCCGTTTTACGTCCCTTACAGGTGATGCTTCCCGTTTACGCTTCTTGCTTCGTGTCCTGGGTTTGGCATTCTTCTGGTCGGTAAGCACCCCAAGCAGCATTTTCAGTTCATTGAAAACTTTACCATCTACGTCCATGGCATTCATCGCTTTTTGCACAGCGGCAATCACATTATCGATCGGAACATATTTAGGGGGCTTCCCTCCGATACTAATGGTCATTCTACCATTAGCGGGACGCCTCACTCTGGGAGGCTTGATAACTTTTATCAACTCATCATGCTCCATCGATATCACGACATCGTTTTTCCTGCCTCTGCCGGGTGCTGTAATCAGTAGCTTTTTAAGCTGAACCACCGGGCCAGCGGCCATTGCGGTGTTACCTGACCTGAGTTGGAATGGCTGTACGCCGGGAAATGCAGCGGGTTCGTTGTTATTGTCTGCCGGCAAGGAGAATTTAGCAGGAATAGCGGCATCCTCTGCCAGTTCTTCCATACCTGCTTCTTCCCCTTGTTTATCTTCCGACATTTTTTGAATAGCAGGTACTGCCGGTCTCGAAACGGCCGGATTATTCGAATGATGTGCCACTGCACGGTCCTTGTTATGGACAGTCTTTTCGCTACTATGTTCGAGGGGCATAAGGTTTTATGGACAATTTTATTAATGCTAATTTACCAAAAAACGGGCTTATTACCGTAAGTATCAGGCAACTGATAATATAGTCCTTATAGTCAGAAAGGCTATCTTCTTCGTTGATCTTTCGTTCATAAACGAAGGACTAACGAAGAAGATAGCCTTTCTGACTACTTTCTACTACTAAGATACGGCTTATTTAGCCACCTTTACCCTGTCTGCCAGGGCATCAAACATTCCTAACAAACCACCAGTGGCATGGTCTTCGTCTTTCTTCTTCAGATTCATATAAACATCGTAGCCGCTTGCATTAAAATAAACGGTTACCTCTTCACCAGCCAGGGCAACGGAATCTAATTTAGAGATCTGATTGCCGGTGGTATCCAGTACGACTCCGGCCAGTTTTCCTTCTTTATCTTCCAGGTGCAGCACCATTTTTGCATCGCCCTGTGGTGTTCCTTTCACCAGTACGTTCCATTTACCAAGAAAATAATCAGCACCACTTTTAGATTGTGCATTGACGCATGCCGACATTGTGATGAACAATGTGCTTAGCAGAAAAATTGATTTTACAGTCTTCATCATATGGAAATTTAGGTTTAATAAGGGTGAACGGTATTTAATCAGCCATTCTGAAAGTAGTATTCAGCACAATCATCAGGGATGATCCGGGCGCGGCGTCCTTGTTTTTGAATACCAGATAGATATCATGGAAACCATCTGTAGGTGTAACGGACAACTGTGTTGGCTTGCCACCGAACATAGCGCCTCCCGGTGCATCACCAATAAACGGTGTCTGTCCGAGTAATTTCCCATCCGGTGTATCTATATGCAATTCAATAATACCTCCGGCTGCATTGATCTGCGCCTTTGGCGCCATCGCCATGAAATCTATCGCGGTGATACCTGTCAGGTCGATGTGATTTAAACCGATATAACTACCTGATTGCACCGGGATAATAAAGCTGTTGCCGCTAAAGCTCATCTTCGTTGCATCCTTTACGATATCGTATTTTGTGGGATTGATACTTGGATTGCGTAAGGCGATGGAATCTACGGAGGTAATGCCGGGCAGACCATTGCTGCCTTTGTCTGTATAGGTCGCATTAAAGACAAACAGACCAGTGCCCTTCTCTCCTGCCGGCAGCTTTGCTGCGTAAGTGCCTGTTACCGGTAATGATTTAACAGCGGGTTTTGGTTTGGACAGATCGAGAATGTATCTGATCATTTCAGCGGCATCATCTGCGGACAACTGCGGATGCGCCGGCATCGCTACATCTCCCCATACACCTTTGCCACCTGAGAGGGTCTTTTTTACGAGTTTTTCGAGGATACCGGTATTTCCCTGGTATTTCTTCGAAACCGCGAAATATGCCGGTCCTATGGACTTTTTATAATCAGTATGACAGGCCCTGCAATCACTGGCATTGAGCAGCTTCAGTCCTTTTGTATTTACAGTCGCAACCGGAGCCGCTTTATGGCCCGTCGGAGGTGCAGGATTGTCCTGTCCGGGCATCACATAATCAATGTTGACTGCTATATCCGCAGGTTTGATCTTTCCGCCGGATAAAGAGCCGTCTTCCTTGTCCTTTACATCGACTTTATAGGCATATGTCTTATCAACTGTAAAGAAACTTTTATTATTGCTACCAAAATCGATCCTGACATCAGGCGCTTCGTTACCTGCTGTCAGTTCGATGGATTGCACCGATGTGCCGCCTTTCCCGTCTGATACGGTCAGACTGGCCTTATAAAGGCCCGCTTTGGCAAAAGTGATCGCTGCATCCTGTCCGGTGATGGTCTTCGCATATCCGTTCTTTGAAGTGACCTTCCATACATACTTCAGGGTATCGCCATCCGGATCACTGGTACCTGCGGCAGAAAGATTCACCGTTAAAGGAATAGCGCCACCTGCTTTATCAGTTGACATACGGATCATCGGTTGTCTGTTACCACTGTTGTATTCAATACGGATCAACCTCGCATCATCATTCGCAGAAAACCAGCCAGAACCGTACTCCAGCATATACAGGTCGCCGTTGCCGGCAAATTCCATATCCATCGGATTGCTGAATTTGTAGCTGGGCATTACTCTTTCCATTGATACATAGCTCCCTTCCTTATCGAGTGTTACGGCCATGATCCAACCCCTCATCCATTCGTAGATCAGCAGTTTGCCGTCATAATAGTTTGGGAAAGCACGTTGTGCCTTTTTGAAATCATCGCTATAGAAAACAGGTCCCGCCATGGCGCTCCTGCCACCGCTTCCCAGTAGTGGGAACTCTTTCGATACCCCATAAGGATACCAGATGAAGGCTTTTTGTGCAGGCGGTAACTCATTAAGACCTGTATTATTGGGAGAATTATTGATCGGTTTTGAAGGATCAAATTTGCCACCCACCTGCTCATTTGTAAAATCGACTTTTGGATAGGCGATGTTATCTCCGACAAAATAGGGCCATCCGAAGTTACCCGGTTTTCTTGCCTGGTTGATCTCATCATGTCCTGCTGGTCCTTTCAGTGAATCATCGCTGGCGTCAGGACCTATTTCGCCCCAGTATAAGAAGCCGGACCTTTTATCTACCGCTAATCTGAAAGGATTTCTGTCACCCATGACATAGATCTCCGGACGGGTCTTCGCTGTACCTTTAGGGAACAGATTCCCTTCCGGAATCGTATAAGAGCCATCCGGCTGCGGTTTGATACGAATGATCTTACCCCTTAAATCATTGGTATTGGCAGAAGATTTCTGGGCATCCCAGGGCGATCTTGCTGTACGTTCATCAATGGGTGCGTAGGTCGTTGCCCGCGGACTTGTATTATCTCCTGTAGATAAATACAGGTTGCCTTGTCTGTCCCAGTCAATCGAGCCTCCTGTATGACAACACTGTTCACGTTGCGTCGGTATTTCCAGCAATACCTTTTTTGATCTGAGATCCAGTACATCACCGTTTAATGTATACCTGGTGAGGATATTCTGTGATTTAGCAGGATCAGAATAATACAGATAGATCCAGTGATTCGTCGCAAAATCCGGGTCCTTATTCAGTCCCAGTAATCCGTCCTCTGCTTCCGATTCTTTGCCTTCTTTATCTTTATATTTCGTGCTTACAGGAATTGTGGCAATGGTCTTTAACTGTTTGGTCTTCGTATTATACAACTTCACTGCGCCATGCCGTTCGATAAACATGATGCGGCCGTCATTCAGCACAGCTATTTCCATTGGTTCATTCAGCTTTTCTGCCAATACAACTTTGGTAAACCTGTTTTCTTCGGGTTTCGCTTTTGAATAATCTAATGCAACTGGTGCATTGGCGCTCATAGCATATTGCAAACCAGCGTACAGATGTTTTAAAAACAGTTCTTCTTTGAATGTTTCATCTGTATGTCCCATGTTGGTGTAGAAGGAACGGCCACCATCAAAATCATGGTACCAGCTCATCGGATGGTCATCCCCGTTCTTACCGCCGACATAGCTTTTCTCGTCAATCTTTACCAGGGGATGAATACCAGGGTCGATCTGTTTAAAGCTGTAAAATTCATCCATGCGTTGAAAGGTGTCAGGCATTTCCTTTGTGGCAAAGCTATTCTTAGCCGTCACGTAGAATTTACCTTTCTGGACGTTGTTGGGCATAGGATGATCGAGGAACCAGGCGCCTACGAGACGACCGTACCATGGCCAGTCGTATTCACAATCTGTGGCGGCATGTATACCTACAAAGCCTCCACCGGCCTGTATGTATCGTTCAAACTCCTGTTGCTGCGCATCATTCAACACATCGCCTGTGGTGTTGAGGAAAACGACGGCATTGTATCTTTTCAGATTCGCGGTGTTGAAGAACAGGGCGTCTTCGGTGAAGTCGACCGCAAAGTTCTTTTCCGCAGCCATTTTCGAAAAAGCTGCCTTTCCTGGTTCAATAGAAGAATGCCGGAAGCCCTCTGTTCTGGAAAACACAAGCACACGTAGTGACTGTGCATTGGCATAGATCGTTCCGAAAGTTCCAATAACTGATAACAGCATAAAAGTCCATAGATCTCTCCTGACCATGATTTTGATATTTTGTCGTGATGGTTAAACGTGGATACTAAGGTTGTCATCAACAGGGTTAAGCTCCGATTACATAGCAGACAGCAGGATTGAAACAGCACAAGCATCCGCTTACTGTTCAATCCTGTGTGATTGAGCAAGCACTTTCATAACGTATAAATGACGGAATAAATCTAAGTGGAGTTTATCAATCAGCAAAATTTATTTCGTCAAAATGACAGAATATATAACTTTGGGAAAGGGACAATAAGCTAAATAGCTGACACTGAACCAGGTAAAGTAACACATTTACCGCACAACTGTTGATTATGGGTACAAACGATTTAGACACTGCTTATTTTGATGAACAGCTGTATGTCAGAAATGTGGCTGTCGACAATGTGATCTTTGGTTATCATGACCGGGAGCTGAAGGTTTTACTGCAAAAACCTAAGCTACTGGATAAATGGACCGTAGCGGGTGGTTATATCCTCAAAACGGAGTCCGTTGAAGAAGCGGCGCATAACATTGCCTTTATGCGGACGGGCCTGAAAGATCTTTTCCTGGAGCAATTTAAAACGTTTGGTAGTCCGACGAGAATAAAAGACGAATGGCTGGACATAGAGAAGGTTTTTGCAAATGCGGGTTTAAATCCGCCGACAGAAGCCTGGATCCGGGATTATAGCGTATCTATCGCCTTTTACACACTTACGGAGTTCTCCTTAGTGACCGTACAGAAAGCCTCTTTTGATGAGGCGATTGAATGGTGGCCGGTCGCGCAGCTACCTAAGATGATGTTTGATCACGCACTGATCATTGAAGAAGCCTTAAAGGCCCTTCAACGGGACATCTATCACTACCCTATCGGATATGAACTCCTGCCCCGGAAGTTTACGCTGCCGGAAATTCATAGTCTGTATGAGACTATTCTGGGTAAAACACTGGACAATCGCAACTTCACTCGGAAGTTGCTTTCAACCGGCATTATCAAAAAGCTGGACGAAACCAGAAACATTGGTGCACACCGCTCCCCTTTCCTCTACAAATTTGAGAAGAAGCGGTATGATGCTGCGTTGAAGGATGGCATCTTTTTAGGCTTTTAATTATTGCTTCAACAGCTTCAGGTGATGCCTGCCTTCATCGATGATGATAATATACAGTCCCCGTGCCCACAGACTGGCATCAATACTTTTGCCTGTCTGGAACTGCGGATTACAATAGATCATTCTTCCTGCCGCATCGAATATCCGTATATCGTGGTTATCGGATGTTAATCCGAGTAACCAGGCATTTTCCCTTACCGGATTCGGTGCGATGCGCACTGATCCTGTCTCATTCGTATAGTATGTATCAAAGCGTTGGCTGCGGGCTATACTGAGCGTGCCCGGGAAAGTGATCTTTACTACACTGCTAAAGAATCGTCTGTTATCGTGTGTCAGCATATTCAGCCGGTAGGAAACGGCGCCAGTCTGTGTTACCGGGTCCTGGAAGGTATACGACCTTGCTGTTGTTGCATTACCAGCGGCATTAACGGTACCTATTGCCGTCCAGACAGCCGCATCCGGACTACGCTCTACTGTGAAACTCTTTGTATTCTTTTCTGCGCTGGTCGTCCACCGGAGTTGTGCCTTTGTTTGCTGTAAAACAACACTGAAGCTCGCTATTCTGAAAGGTTGCGTGTACATGGTGTCAGGCATGCCTTTTATCACCGTACTGAAGAAATGAAGGCCTGTTGTTGTCTCCATATTCAATCTGTAGTATTGCAGCCGGTTGTAAATATTGGGATCGGTAAAGTTATAGAAGCGTGATCCCGGATAATTGCCTGCAGCAGCTAATGTGCCGACCGCATTCCAGTTCGCCGAGTCTGGGCTGCGCTCGATGATAAACTGCTTTGTACTTTTCTCGTTATTACTGTACCACAACAACTGCAGTTTATTCTGATTGGACTGTACCTGAAAACTGGTAATATTAAAGTAAGTATTGGCGCCGGAAGCCGTATCAGGGATGCCCCGTACGATACTACTGTAGATGTAGTGTGTATCAGCGACAATTACATTCAGTCTGTAGAACTGTTTCGTTTTATGTAAGGTCGTATCCAGATAAGTATATGATTTACCCGTGCTTTCATTACCTGTTGCGGTAACATTACCCAACACTGCAAACCGAAGCGAATCACTGCTCCGTTCTACTGCAAATCGTGTTACATTTCTTTCATATCCGGTCGTCCAGTTGACCTGTAGCTTATTGGTATTATTGCTGACGGTCAGTGCTGTTAATGTGACCGGTATCTGCGGTTGTGCTGGAATTCCTCTAACAATACCAGTATAAATATAGTGTGTATCTGCTACTATCACATTCAGCCGATAGAACTGCTTTGCCGTTTGCAAAGCAGTATCCAGATAAGTATATGATTTACCTGTGCTGTCATTGCCTGTTGCGCTGACATTACCAAGCACCGCAAACCGGAGCGAGTCACTACTGCGTTCTACTACAAACCTGCTGACGTTTTTCTCATATGCCGTCGTCCAGTTTAACCGGAACCTGTTGGCGGTATTCATCAGTGTAAAAGTCGTCAGCACCACAGGGATCTGCGGCTGTGATGGTCCTCCATTACAAAGCACATCCGGGATTCCTCTTGCCACAACTCTTGTGTATAATACATAGTGTCCTGCGTCATTCAAATGAATCCCGTCACCGTAGCTGTAAGCTCTTTTGATGGAATCATTTGGTTCGTTCATACCTGTCCAGAAATCAATAGACCTGTCTCCGAAATAAGAAAATGTCCAGTCACGCATGGCCTTCAAATTCGCTACCATTTGCGCGGAATAGTCATTTCTCGGTTGTGTCGTAGCGACCCATACCTTTACGCCGCGGGCATTTGCGGCGGTTATTACCCGTTGGTAATTCGCCTGTTGTTCTGCTAATGTATAACCTCTGCCGACGTCGTTCGTTGGCAAATTGATGATGATTGCGTGCGGCTGTAGTGATAAGGCTTTTGTGATGTTGTGTGCGGTGTCTGGCGATGGCCGCGATGCTGGTGGTACGTAGCCGGTCGGATTAATGTCGTAGGTTGTGTAATTGCCGACGGCGAGGTTGAATACCTGGTAGTTGGTGTTGATCGTTTTCAGATATTGTGTGTAGAGCGCGACCCAGCCGTGGTTGGGAGTTGCGCCCATGCCGGCGGCGGTTGATGAGCCGAGGATGACGATGCGGTAAGGAGTAGTGCAGGTCTGGGCGTAGCTGTGGGTGCTGTCAATGGCTAGCAACAGCAGTAGTAGTACTGTTCGCATATTGAGGTTTTGACAGGTGAGGAATTGTTGTGTCTTTGATGCAGGGGTGTTCGGAAAGGAAAATAGTTTGGGGGTGTATTAGCAATAACAGCGGGGTGAAATGAATTGTTGTGTTAATTTGCTTGTTGGGCGGGGATTCATATGATGATATGAGTTTGTTGTGTTGTTGTTTATTGCTTTGTCGTTTGTTGATTTGGGTGGTTGCTGCGGGTTGAAGGTGGGACGCCGGGCTGACGCCCTTTTTCGAGGCGGGTTATTGGGCGGTGGAGGTCGTGTTGGGCGGTAGGTTGGTGGATTGAACCCCTGACAGGCGGGGCAGGCTCGAAAAGGGCTAAGGCCCTTTGTCTCCACCTCAACCCGTCCGCGGATAATGCATGCTGTTTAAGTTACAGTCATTAGATATTAATAGGCTTACACTGGTTGATTAACTTAAAGGATACAATTTTGCTTTGTTACTCATTCATTCATTTATTCATTCATTTCTTCATCAGTCTGTCATCCATTCATTCTGCATATCAGCTTTCTGGTTCACTTTCTTTTATTACTGTGTGCTATTGCTTATATCTTTTCCTTATTACTTTTCGCCTCTGATTGTTACGTTCAGCTATCTTATCCCGGTTATTTCATACCTGTTGCATACCTGGTTGGGTATTAGAAGGTGACGGCTGCATCGAAACTCATCCTTTGATTGCCTTTCGTTTCTGGTTGTTACGTTCAGCTATCATGTGCTGTTTATTTTCATACCTGTTGCATACCTGGTTGAGTATTAGAAGGTGACGGCTGCATCAAAACTCATCCTTTGTTTGCTGAGGGGGTGAGTGAATTCAAGATGAGCGGCGTGCAGGTACATTCTTTCTGCGGCTGTGCCATAGAGGTCGTCACCGACGATGGGGGCGTTTAGTCCGAGTTCGTGGGCGGAATGCATCCTTAGTTGGTGGGTTCTTCCCGTGAGTGGCCAGAAGTCGATCTTTGTCATTGCGTCGTAGCGGGCAACTACCTTCCAGCGGGTGACACTCTTCTTTCCGGAGGTAAAACAGACCAGTTGTCTGGGACGGTTGAAGAGATCGGGGGCTAATGGGAGGTCTATCTCTCCTTCAGCGCCATCGATCACTTTGGAGAGTAGGGCGGTGTAACGTTTGCTGACGGTACGTTGCAGAAACTGACGCTGGATGTGTTTGTGCGCTGCCTGGGTTTTAGCGACCACCAGCAAGCCGGAGGTGTCCATATCCAGCCGATGAACCATCAGTGGTTCTATGTCTCCTAACTGGTGTTTCAGACGGGTGTAGACGGAGTCCTGGATAGTGACACCGGGAACGGAACGCAGACCGGCAGGTTTATTTACTATGACGAAAGCATCGTCCTGGTAAATGATGTCCAGTTCGCCGACTTTCTCCGGACTGCGTAATAAAGGATCTTCGTCTACAAGCATGCCCTCCAGCATATGGGCAAGGATTGGTTTGCACTTGCCTGTACAGGCCGGATAGAAATGTTTGTGTTTTCGGATCTCTGATTTCGGTGCGGCCCCCCACCAGAACTCAGCCATAGCGATGGGTGTGAACTGATTTACAAATGCGTATTGCAATAATTTGGGCATCGCACATTCACCTGCTGCGGAAGGTGGCTTGCCGAAAGGGGTAGCACTAAAGATGTCCTGCAGACTTTTGCTTTTACCTTCTTTATTCAGGAATACGTATTGTCTGAAGAGCTGTTGCTGTAAGGCGGCTGATCGTTCCTTGCGCTCATTCTTTAATGCTTCTATATCAGCTTCAAATTGCTCCAGGCGAATACGCATCTCCCCCAGCTGGTGTTCCCATCTGTTTGTGAGCGCTTTTAGCTCGTGTTTATCACGTAAGCTCTGTTTAACCAGGTCCGCTTCCGCAAGGGCATAATCCTCCTGATTCAGGGTAGTTGCCCATGCTTCGCGTAGCTTCTTCCGGTCGTCCTTATTGTCTTTTAATTGCTTTTTAAAGGCGGATATTTCGATGGAGGATTGAGCGGATAACTGCTCAATTTCCAGCTTCAGGCGTTCGTAATTTTCGTCTGTGCTGATTTCCGTGATACGGTTGTTGATATTGTTGATGACCTCCTGTTCTTTCAGGAAAAAGCTGTTTTCAACCAGCATATCAAAAACAGGTGGGACAAATTTCTGGTAATCATTGGTGCCTGCCAGTTTACCGGAGAAGGCGGACAAATAACCAAGCTTTCCTGCGTTGTCCTGTACGACCAGCACGCCAAACATTTTACCGATCACATTCCCTTCCATATCGGGGCTTAACCCGAAGTTATGATCAAGATCGGTCTGCGTTTCCAGGTAATGCTGGAGTTCGGTAGCGGCGATTCTTGTCAGGGGATGCGGTTCGTAATAGAAGGGAAAGGTAAAGCGTTCCGGTAGCGCGATCTCGTTGATTGACGTGTCCAGAAAATATGAAATCCTGCTTTGATGATAGTCCACCGGGTGTTTTTGCTTTATTTAGGCTGCAAATTTATTACTTCTGGCGCAATTGGCTAAAAAATTGACATTGTTGATTTTATGGGATCAGTGCAAGTGGCAACAAGCGCCGTAAAACACTGATTACAAACAGATAGTGGATAATTATCAGAAAAACAGGTTTGGGCACAGAGCGATGGGTGTACACCGCCCGTAGGAAATGACGCCGGCGGATTTTAATAATAAATGATCTTTCTGATAGTGGTGATCACTACCTCCTTACTATCGTTATACGTGATGCATTTTGTCCAGTTGCCCTGCGCGTCCCATTCGTAGCTGAATGTCCATTGCGGTACCCACACGGCCGTTTTAGGGTCTTTTTGCCCCTGACTGATCTCATGTCCGGCAGAATCGTAACGGAACCACTGTATGTTGTCATTATAGCCTTTTTTGATGATGCTCATGCTGTCAGGGAGATGAAATTTGTTAAAGGCGGTGGTAGTCTTTGACAATAAAGATCCGTCTGCTGCGTACTCGACCTTTTCTATAATATGTCCTACACTGTCGTATTTCCAGGTAGTGGTTGCCGAATGTCTTCCTTTTTCAAATGCCTGCCGGCTTATCAGCAGACCAGCTTTATCATAAGTGTTTTTGAAATCTGTTACCAGTCCGGCGATAGTCGTCTTAATAACATCTCCGGATTGATCATATACTGATACGAGTTTATTGGAAGTGCTGCCATCTGCATAACGTTCTCCTTCTTCAATCAGCCATCCATTCTTGTCAAAGATGTTGTAATTAGTATAGTCAGTGACACCATCTTCGCTCTCACAGGACATTTCCGTCCATTTGTTGTCTTTATTGTATTTGTAACCGGTATGGCTCTGAGCGGTGCCTTCCCTTTGAGTGGTTTGTGCGATCAGGTTGCCGGTGATGGCAAAATGAAAAGACGCTCTCGTGTCAACATCAGGATCTGTTGTATCTGTTGCCGGGCCATTATAGGAAAACTCCACGATGGTCTTTACTTTACCATGGAGGCGTTCAGTACGCCAGTTTTTCCTGTATTTATCGGCTGTTTCATTGCTGGCGAAAGCCTTTTGCGCAGATGCACTACCGGTGTTTGTGTGTAACTGGCCGCAGGCATGACTGATCATGCTGATGATCAATAGGATGGTACAGGTATATTTTAACATAGGGTTGCAGATGGACTGCAATTTATGCATTCTTCTGAAAAGATGGACGATTGTTGGTTTGTCACATAGGCGTAGGGGTTGGAAAAAAGCGATAAATAATGAATCTTGCAGGTATGAATACGGCTTTTGATATTATCTCAGTGGCAGATGCCATCGCAAATTATGGTATCGATACACATCTTTACGAAAGCAGGGAGATGCTGGAGGACTTTGTTACTGCGGATGATTCCTTCTACCTGTATAAGGGTAATCTTATATTAGAAGAACCCTTCCTGCTGGATACAGATAAACTGGAGAAAGGAATACAGGGTTTTATCATTGATGGTGATCTGCGGGTGAATGGTAGCATTATCAACGAAGAAGGCGACTACGGGCCTGCACTGTACGTAAAAGGCGATGTGCAATGCCGTAGTATGCTGATAGGTGGATCGCCTGTGTATATAGGTGGTAATGTTACGGCGGAGGAAGTGATCATGTTACATTATAATCATGGCTGGATGAAGTGTTCCGGTTTGTTTACAGCGCCTGTCATGATCGTGGAAGACTATCATTTTGTACCCGATCAGATGGATATCGGTGCATTCTATTATAACGATAATGATCCTGCGAGTCCGGAGGAGAATGACTGTTTTGAAGATGAGGAGGAAGAACAGCATATATCGCTTCGTTTGCAGGCATTGCTGGATAATAAGCTCACTACTACGTTTGAAGAATTGCGGGATGATCTGGCGGCAGGTGAATATGTGCTGCGTCCTGTTGAACGGGATGCTGACTATTGGCAGAAAAAGGTCCGTCAAAACTATCGTAATCTGAAGAGAGTACCACCAGCGTTGCGTACGCGGGACCTGTGTATGCAGGCACTCAGGAAGTCTGTCTCTTCCATTGCCGATTTCCCTGAAGAACTGATCACGCCGGAACTGGCGGAGCAGGCGGTTAATATCAGTGGTATCGCCCTGCGTTATCTTCCGGAAGCACTCATTACAAAAGAGATCTGCTATCTGGCAGCTACAAAGGGTGCGATTATCGGGCTGGATATACCTGAACGTTTTTATGAAGAGGAGTTATTGCAGCTGTTGATCCGCCATAGCGATTTCCAGATGGAGCGTATCCCGACAGCATATATGACAGAAGCGATGCTGGTGACCTATGTAAAGACCGGACGAGGCGCATGGCTGGATAAGTACTGTAATGCAGCAGGTGTACCGAAAGAACGCGTATTGAAAAGCGTGATCGATGATGGTGTGCAACACCTCGAGAATATCTTTGGCTGGCACTTTTCTGCGGATACTTATGCCTATGCAAGGTCTGTTTATGACAATGAGCAGCATCGTGAAGCGTGGACAGCTATCACCCGGAAATACGAGCGAAAACTGGAGCGGCTGTAATTTGAAAGTACAAATAAAAATCTATGCCTGTGGCTGCTTTAATGGCAATCACAGGCATAGATTTTTTTTAACGGTAAGGCAACCCTTTTTATTTATCTCCGTATTAATATAGTAACGCGCCATATCTTTTCTTTACCCCTTTTGTATCCATGAGCCTGAACAACAGCACCCACCGGTAAAGAAAATCATCATACCGCCCCGATTGCCTATCATAAGCTTGATCAATTGATGATTTCTTAACAATCTTAAATCGATTATTTATGAAGATCAATTCCACTAAAGCCAACTGCATGCTGAGCCGCATTACTGGCCCTATTTCAGTTGCCCTGTTGACTGTACTGTTTGCATTTCCAGGATGTAAAAAAGATGACGACAAACCACCTACAGCTGTAGACACAAAAGTAATTGCAGAAAACCTCGTGTCCCCTCTTGGACTGGTAGAAGCACCGGATCGTAGTCACCGCTTATTTATTCATGACCAGGTAGGAAAAATCTGGATCGTGGATGAGGATGGTACACAACTACCTACTCCCTTTCTGGATGTGACCGGCAAAATGGTTGGTCTCAATCCGGGTTATGACGAACGCGGTCTGCTGGGATTTGCTTTTCATCCCAATTTCCGCAATAACCGCAAGTTCTACATTTATTACACGTTGCCTCCTCGTCCGGGTGGTCCCAGCGGCGGCGGTAACTGGAATAACCTGAGCCGTATTTCTGAGTTCAGTGCTTCTGCTGCTAATCCCAATATAGCTGATCTCAGTACTGAAAAAGTGATCCTTGAACTGGATGATCCGCAGAGTAACCACAATGGCGGGGCTATTGGTTTTGGAGAAGACGGTTATCTCTATATTGCTATTGGCGATGGCGGCGCTGCAAATGATGTGGCTCCTGGTCATGTGGAAGACTGGTATGCGACCAATCAGGGCGGCAACGGTCAGGATATCGAAGCTAACCTCTTTGGGAATATCCTGCGGATAGATGTCAATAGTGGCAATCCGTACAGCATTCCGGCCAGCAATCCTTTTGTAGGTAAACCCGGAAAAGATGAAATCTGGGCATATGGTTTCCGTAATCCCTACCGCTTCTCCTTTGATATGGGTGGTTCGCACTGGCTATATGTAGGTGACGCCGGACAGGCCCTTTACGAGGAAATAGATGTGGTGACCAAAGGAGGTAACTATGGCTGGAATGTGAAAGAAGGTACACATTGTTTTGATGCTGCGAATAATACGGTCGAACTACCAGGCTGTCCCGTACAGGATACGATGGGTAAACAACTGATAGATCCGGTGATTGAAATGAATAATGCCAGTAATCCTAAAGGCGGCAAGGCAACGACGATTATCGGGGGAAATGTATATCGTGGAAATGATCTTCCGCAACTGAGAGGTAAATACATCTTTGGCATCTTCTCGCAACCCGGTGGCACACCTAATGCAGAACTCTATATGAGCAGTCCGGCGGGCAGCGGTTTGTGGTCTTTTGAAGAACTGATCTTAAAAGACCGGCCTAATGATATTGGCTATTATCTGAAAGGTTTCGGACAGGACCTGGATGGAGAAGTATATCTGACAGTCTCCGGAGTGGCTGGTCCGACTGGCAATACAGGTAAAGTGCTTAAGCTCATTCCTGAAAAGAAAGACAACAGTGGCCATGGCCATGGTGGGAAATATTAGGGATTGATTGTTGATCCGCTGTCGGGAAGTACTTCCTGGCAGCGGATATTATAACGATGCATTCTTAGTGCTTCTCTTCCCAGTAATCCGGCGGATAAATCTCCTGGCCATATTTCTCTGCAATATGCTCCAGCCGGGAGATATCTTCTTTTGTCAGCGGTGCAGGCGGCAGGAAAGTACCAAAAGTTCCCGGTGTACCCACTTCTTCAAAAAACTGATCGAGCCCTGCGGGTACGACTGTACACCAGAGACGCGCAATTTTATCTGACTTATTTTTGAAATTATGTACGGCTCCTCCTTTGGGTATCAAGATAGTAGTACCCGCAGTAGCGTGTACAGGACCATTTTCTGTCATGAACTCCACCTCGCCATCCATCACGTAAAAAGACTCATGAATGTCTTTGTGTGCATGCGGATTAGGACCACCGCCCGGAGGGACCAGCATATCTATCACAGCGAATTCATTTTGCGTAGCTGCACCTGAGATGACGATGCGATAGGAATCTCCCATCATTGAAACGGCCTTACCTGCGTCAGGTACGATGACCTGGACGGATTGCTTTTCAAGAGACATGTGCTTTTTTATGTAGAATACGAAAAATTCAGGGTAATGCCAAACATGGCATCACCGGAAGATCAGCGAATACGATACGCTTCCGGCAACTATCAACCAAAATGCCCCCTGACATAATTGGCCGTCAGTTCCTGTTGTGGATGATCAAAAATATCCTTTGTATTACCTGCTTCTACCACTTCTCCCAGGTACATGAATACTGTTTTATCCGCTACACGCTGTGCCTGTTGCATATTATGCGTAACGATCACAATAGTATACTGCTGCTGTAATTTTTTGATGAGGTCTTCAATTTTTCCCGTGCTGATAGGGTCCAGTGCGGAACAGGGTTCATCCATCAGGATCACTTCCGGACGCAATGCAACTGTTCTTGCGATACATAATCTTTGTTGCTGACCACCTGATAAGCGGGTAGCGGGCTTTTTCAGATCATCTTTTACCTCTTCCCACAGAAAGCTCTCTTTCAGCGCACTCTCTATGATGCCCAGTCTTTCACTGGCTGGTATATCGTTTAGTTTAAGACCGTAATTGATGTTTTCATAGATACTTTTCGGGAAGGGATTTGCTTTCTGAAATACCATACCTACCCTTCGGCGCACCTGCGTAACAGAGATATCGCGGTTGTACAGGTCCTGTTTACCCAACAGGAATTGTCCTTCTATTTTTGCATCCGGAGAGAGGTCATGCATCCGGTTAAAACAACGCAGCAGGGTACTCTTTCCACATCCGGAAGGACCGATCAGCGCTGTCACTTTATTCTCGGGGAAGCTGACACCTATCTGCTTCAATACCTGTTTATTGCCAAACCAGAGGTTCACGCCTGCTGCTGACAGCTTAATCTTCTCTTCACTCATTATTACTATGCTTATAACGAATATAAAATGCTGTTAAGTTGAGCAGGAATACGACTATTATCAATACCAGCGCTGTACCATATGCCAGGGGCCGAACCTCCACTATTGACTGATGCTGCGTAGATAGCATGTACAAATGATAAGGCAGGGCCATAAATTCCTGGTTCAGGAAACCGGATGAACCGGTAATATAAAATGCGACACCTGTAAACAGGATCGGTGCTGTTTCTCCTGCTGCCCTGGACAATGTCAGCACGACGCCTGTCAATATACCTGGTAAGGCGGAAGGCAACACGACATCCCGGATTGACTCAAACTGCGTAGCACCGATACCTAATGCTGCTTCACGCGTACTGGCCGGAATACGCCGTAATGCTTCTTCCGTGGTGGAGATGATATAAGGGAGCGATAATAGTCCGAGGGTGAGCCCGGCAGCAATGACCGATGTGCCCATATGCATGCCTTTTACAAAGAGCGCCAGACCAAACAAACCATAGATAATGGATGGTACGCCTGACAGGTTACGGATAGAGGCCCTGATAAGGCGTGTTACCCAGTTGTCCGGTGCATATTCATTGAGGTAGATGGCACAGCTGATTCCCAGCGGAACAGCCACTACAGCTGTCAGTAGGGTCAGTATTACAGTCCCGGTGATGGCTGGTAAAATGCCTCCTTTTGTCATCCCGTTTGAAGGCAGGGCTGACACAAACTTCCAGGACAAAGCTGGCATTCCGCTGCTGATCAGATCATACAAGATGATGACCAGGAATGCGAGTACGGTACCTGTACAAAACAGGAGTGTGAACCACTCTATAATTGGCGACAGTTTTTTCATTACGCGGCCTGATATTTTCTGTAACGGTTGACGAAATACTCTCCTACGAGATTCACCAGCAGTGTTACCAGGAATAACACGGCGGCAATGGCAAACAAGGCATAGTAGTGGGTGGTCTGATACGGCACCTCTCCCATCTCAATGGCGATGGTCGCTGTAATGGTACGTACGGAGTGAAAAAAGCCCTTAGGGAAAGCAGCCGCATTACCAGTAGCCATTAATACGGTCATTGTTTCCCCGATCGCCCTTCCCACACCCAGCATGACCGCCGCAATAATACCCGGAGCAGCGGCTGGTATCACCACTTTACGTACTGTTTGCCACCTGCTGGCGCCGACGCCGTAACTGGCCTCTCTGTAGGTTTGCGGTAATGCCTGTAAGGCGTCTTCTGTGACTGTTATGATAGTTGGCAATGCCATGATGGCGAGTAATATGGCTCCGTTCAGCGCATTTAAGCCGTTTGCCTGATTCGCCATACTGGCGATCTGCGGACCGACAAACACAATCCCCAGAAAGCCGATGGCTACAGAAGGGACTGCTGCCAGGCATTCGATCAGGGGTTTTAAGATACTCCGGAGTCGTTTACCGGCATATTCGGAGATAAATGCAGCGGTACCGATCCCCAGGGGAATCGCAATGATCATGGCGCCCAGGGTCACCAGGGCGGTGCTGGTCAGTAATGGTAAAAGGCCATAACGTGCGTTGCCGGAAGTCGGATTCCATTGGGTACCTGTGATAAAATCGAGCGGTTTGACTTTCAGGAAAAAGGAGCAGGTATTCCATACCAGCATCAGCAGAATGCCTCCCAGTATCATGATCACCAGTAAACCCGTGGCACGGAAGAGCAATTTCACAAGGCGGTCTGTTCTTTCTCTGGCAGCTAGTTTCATATAGCAAGATTTAGTCAATGATATAATAGCCGGAATTCCGGATGATCTCCTGTCCTTCCTTACTCTTCTCAAAGTCGATAAATGGCGCTGCCTTTGGCCAGGAGCTGCTAAGTATAAACTGATACAGGGGGCGCTGAAAGAAATACCGGTGTGCGGCGATGGCTGCGGCATCTAATGGAGAAATGGCTTTCTTCCCGGGGCTATCTGTGATCCGCAGGACCTTTACGCCCTGTTCTCCTGCACTATCATGCATGATATATCCTGCGCCGACATAGCCTATACCTGATTCATCTGTTTTAATACCCTCTATGATCTGGGCATTTCCATTCATCTCCTTTGCATCTGAACTGAACTGAATACCCAGCTTCTTCTGTACAAAGGAATAGGTACCGGAGTTATTCTGTCTGCCGTAAATATTTACAGCTGTTGCCTGCCCCGTTACCTGTTGCCAGGTCCTGGATTTACCACTTAGCAGATCAGCCAGTGCCCGCACATTAATAGAATCGACCGGAAAATCTTTATGTACGATGAAAGCGGTAGCATCTTCTGCAAACACAACCGTTTTGAGTGTAATACCCCGTTTACCGAATAAGTCTTTTTCTTCCTGTGTCAATGGCCGGCTGGAATTGGCCATATCTGCCTGTCCGTTCAGCAGGGATGCGATACCCAATCCTGAGCCTCCCCCGGAAATAGCCAGGCTGCGATGGGTGTTCTTTTTATAGAAATGCTCTGCTAATACAACGGCCAGGTTAACTTCTGTATCAGAGCCTTTTATTTTAACTGCATTTTGCCTGTTGCTACAGGCAAGCAGGAAGATGAGAAAAAAACAGGTGCTATATCTCATACGACACAAGTGCTAGATTTACAATATACACTTCGAATGTTAACTGAATGTTGCCTTTTGCGTCACATGGTGCTATCCTGTGTATAAACATCCACTATTTTGAAAAAAACAGGCTATTGCCATCCAACCCCTCCTCTTGTTCCTTTAATCTGTCAGTACTGGCACAATTATGTGGTGTTGATTTAAAACATTTATTATGACTGAAAAACTAAGTATTAACGGAGAGGATGTGTGGGTAGTCGTTGAGGCAGTGGATGCACAGGAAGGGAATCCTAATATTTTGCCTGCTGAATATTTTATTGCCTATTATAGCTCTCAGGAGCCTCCTGTTGAAGCGAGTTCACATGAACCAGGGAAAATGCCAGGGAAAGTGTTTAAAGGGGAAGATAATACTCCTAAACGATTTCTGTCACCTGTAGAAGCGATTGAATACGCTGCAGAAAAATTACCTGTCTTATTAGATGAAGAATAATCTTCTCTGAAAATACGCTTATAAACTTTGTCCGTAGTAAAACAAATAGGCGGCAACGTAACCTTTATTGCCTGTTTTGATAGATCATAATGCCTCTTTTTTCCTCATTGGCAATTAATTCCTCATTGATATATACGAAAAACGTTACCCATTAAAACAACATTCACAAAGACAAGTGTTCATTATTCACTGCTGCCCTATCGTGATTTACAAAACGTTAACGAGCGCACATATGATTCATTGCCAATAATTTAGGACTTTTGCCTTACTTTTCATGTGCTGAACTTTAGAGTTATGTCCCTTCATACCAGGGCGACGCTGCGCGTTGCCATTACCTGTGCTGTACTTTGTATAATGCTTTTGCTGAGCGTTCCACTGTGCGCGCAAATAAATGCGGACTTTACTCCAAGTAAAAACAGTGATTGCGAAAGTCTCATTACGAAGTTCAATGATAACTCCAGCGGTAATCCTGTGTCCTGGCAATGGAACCTGGGCAATGGTTTTACTTCTTCGGAGCAGAGCCCCGGTGCGTCTTATACAACGCCTGGCACCTATCAGGTAACACTTACGGTGAAGAATGCTGCGGGCAATACCAGCTCTGTTACGAAGAGTGTCACCGTATGGGCCAAACCGGTGCCTGATTTTACGGTTAGTCCGGCGAAAGGATGTATACCGCTCGACGTTACTTTCACCGATAAATCCAATCCTGTAAATGGTACCATCACTGCTTACACCTGGGATTTCGGTGATGGCGCCACCGGTTCCGGCAATAAGCCGGTACATACCTACAACAACGTACTATCACCTACGGTTACGCTGAGTATTACTACCAGTAATGGTTGTACTGCGTCTAAACAGATCAGTAATGTTGTCAATGTATCTGATGCGCTGAAAGCCAGCTTCAGCGTGTCTGACAAATTCCTTTGTACGGCTCCCGGCGCGGTGACAATTACCAATAGTTCCACCGGACCAGGCAACCTGACCTATAAATGGGACTTTGGCGATGGCGGCACTGCTGCCGGTGCCAATCCCGGTACGCATAACTATACCACAAAGGGCAATTATAAGGTCAAACTGACCGTCACCAGTGATAAAGGTTGTACCAGTACCCAAACCTCTGAAGAGATCAATGTAGCCAACTTTAAAACGGATTTCACACTACCCGCCAGTATCTGTGATAATAATACCGCGACTTTCACCGCCAACACTGTTCCGCAGACTAACAGCATCACCTGGAGTGTTGATAAAGGAAATATCTATGATTATGATGCAACGGCTAATTATTATCCTGCGGGTGCGGGTACTGTAAAGGTGACGATGACGGCGGACTACGATAAATGTCATCAAACCATTACTAAAGATTATGTTGTAAAAGCAGCGCCTAAAGCAGAATTTGTAACGGGCCAGGCGGCGATCTGTGATGTACCTGCTACTGTTAAACTGACGAATCAATCCACAGATGCGACCAGCTGGGCCTGGGACTTTGGTAACGGACAAACATCTACCCTGCAAAATCCAAATGTCATTTATAACACCCTGGGATATTTTAATATAAAACTTACTGCCAGCAACGCCAATGGGTGTGCCAGTACTGTCGCCCACCAGATAAATGTGGTTAAACCTGAGGTCGTGGTATATACGAGTGTACCGCATGGTTGTGTGGGATTAACCCCTGCATTCAGTGCGGCTATCAGTACGGGTGACGCCATTGTCAGTTATGAATGGGATTTTGGAGATGGGAGTCCGAAATCAACAGATCCGACGCCTTCACATACCTACACCAGGGAAGGCTCTTTTCCTGTTATGCTGACCTATGTCACCAGCAATGGTTGTAAAGGTACCGTGCCCTTAACCTCGTATCTGGTAATTAATATCTATAAAAAGCCAACGCCTGATTTTTCCTCTCCGGAAGCACCACAGATCTGTGGTAATAACTGGGTACATTTTAACGGAACAAGCGACGTTGCCAGCACCTGGACCTGGAATTTCGGCGATGGCACTATCGATGAACATAGTACGCAGAACGTATCGCACAGCTACAGAGAGCCAGGTACTTATACTGTGAGTCTGACAGTGTCTAATAACGGGTGTTATGAAACAATCACCAAAACGGCCTATATCAAAGCCGTTAATCCTTTCCCCCGTTTCAGCAGACAAAACATCGATTGTGAGAACCGTACAATGGCCACCTTCGATGAACAGTCACTGGGTACCATTAGCAGCTGGAAATGGAACTGGGGAGATGGTAAGGAGAATACCTATACGACAAAGACAAGCCCGGTCAAACACCAATATAATAAAACGGGCGATTACCTCGTCAAACTGACCGTTACAGATGGTAGCTGTACCAGTACAGATTCTATGATGGCTACTATACTGGCGCCTTCGCCGATCACTATTACAGCGGATAAATCAACCTTGTGTACAAACGAATCATTGATGGCAAGTGTCAGTTCTATTGATACCAAATTATATGAGTTAAATTACACCTGGCTTTCCTCTGATGGCAAGTCGTACTATGGCAGTTTTAATACAAGTTTCTCAAATCTGGCCCCTGGTAAGGATACCATCCGTTTCATTGCCTACAACCGGCAATACTGTATTGACACCAGTAACAGCCTGGTTGTAAATGTACACGGACCAGTTGCAAAATTCCGTTCCCCCACTACACCGGAATGTCGTGGTGCGGAGCTGACCTTTACAGACCAGACGGATACTTCCAAAGGGAAAGCGATCAAAACATGGAGCTGGGATTTCGGAGATGGTAATCCATCAAAATTGTACACTGCTCCTCCTTTCAAATATACTTACAATAAGTCCGGCTACTTCTTCCCCCGGATGACGGTGACCGATGCGGATGGCTGTAGCAGTACCTTCACCGGCGACTATGTACAGGTAAACGGGCCAAATGCCGACTTTGTACCCAGTGCAACCCTGATCCCTCCGGGAGGCGATATCTATTTCTATAACTATACAACTGAGACAGGCGGTAATGCCAGTTATCAATGGGATTTCGGAGATAACAGCGGGTCCACCGAAGCCAGTCCGTCCAGGAACTATCCGAACAAAGGGCTATACACTGTCACCCTGCTGGTGAAAGACAATAATGGTTGCAGTGACAGTGCGCAAAAGCAGATCAAAGTATCCAGTGTGAGTGCCAGCTTTACGGCGAAGACCACCTTTGTCAATAATAGTGGTTGTCCGCCGGTGATTGCCAGTTTTACGAATACTTCTGTGAATTACGTTAGTTCCTATTGGGATTTTGGTGATGGCAGTTTCTCAACGATAGCGAATCCTTCGCATACCTACACCTATGCGGGCATATATAAAGTGAAGCTGAAAGTGATGGGAGATTCGGGAACTGAAGATGAATATGAGCATGAAGTAGAGGTAAAAGGACCTTATGCAGCGATTGCAACATCCTCTAATGGTGGTTGTCTTACGAAGGAGATCGAGTTCAGTGTATCGGCAACAGCAGCGGTAAACTTCGCCTGGGACTTTACGGATGGTTTTGTCATGGAAACAACGGATTCTATCATCAAACATACCTTTAAAGAACCTGGTATTTATAAGCCCCGGCTGATCCTTTCTGACCAGTCGGGCTGTAAGGGTACCGCCTTCCTGGATGAGCCGATCGTCATAGATAACCTGCAAACAGACCTGGCAGCTGAGCCGGCCTTTGTATGTGATGAAGGATGGATTTCCTTTACGCCTAAGTTCAACAGCTACTCTATTGACACGTTACAAAAAGAAGCGAAATATAAATGGACGTATGATGGTAGTCTGCGGTCAGAAAAAGACACCACTGCCACTCCCCGCTTCTACCTGGATAAAACACAGGGATATGACTTCACGCTGACCACCACTACGGCTTATGGCTGCGTGCAGACGGTCACCAAAACCGTACATGCTTATCCTAAGCCGGTATTGGCCATCAGTGGTCCTCTGCAGGGCTGTCAGGATGCGCCGGTAACCTTCAGCGGTAGCGTCACAAAGGTGAATGATGTAAGCTGGAAATGGTCGTTTGGCAATGGGAACAGCAGCGAAGTAAAAGCGCCGGCTGACCAGACATACAGTAAGACCGGCACAGCGGAAGTGGTGGTTACGGTTATGAGTCCGGATGGCTGTAGTGATACGGCGCGTCAGGCTATCAATATATTGCCAAAACCAGGCGTTAGCACGACGGCTACTTCAACAGTCGTTTGTCTGGGAAGTACCAGTACTTTAACCGCTACCGGCGGTGTCAGGTATCAATGGTCGCCAGCCGGAGAACTGAGCGATCCGCAATCAGCATCACCGGTTGCAACGCCGACACAAAGTACGGACTATCAGGTGACAGTTACGGATGCGAATAACTGCAGTAATACCGGTGATGTCAGCATCCGTGTTGTGTTGCCATTTACAATACAGGCAACGCCGGATACGGCGATCTGTCTGGGACACGTATTGCCTTTATGGGTTGGCGGCGCTGATCATTATGTATGGCAGGGAGAAGGATTAGATAATGTGAACAGCGGGTCACCACGCGCCACTTTAACGACATTGGGTGACTATACGTACAAAGTGACCGGTTATGATGCGGATGGCTGCTTTACACATGATACTTCGCTGGTGGTGAGCGTACACCCGACCCCTACCATCAATGCCGGCGCCGATCGTATTGTAATGGCGGGTACGCCTGTGACACTGAGTGGCCAGGGTAGCGCTGATATTGTGCAATGGAACTGGTCCCCGCCGGAGTACCTGAATTGTACTACCTGTGCGACTACGGAAGCCCTGCCAAATCTCTCCACCAGATATACCGTGGAGGTAGAGAACAACTTTGGCTGTAAAGCGACGGATGATGTATTTGTGAAGATCACCTGTGACCAGGGCGCCATCTTCCTGCCGAATGCTTTTACACCTAACAGGGATGGTAAAAATGAATGGTTCTATCCGAAAGGACGAGGCGTAAAAGAGGTAGTATGGATGCGGATCTATGACAGATGGGGTAGCCTGGTATTTGAAAGAAATCATTTCCCGATCAATAGCACTACTGCGGGATGGGATGGAACATGGAAGAATCAGATAGCGCCGATAGGCACTTATGTATATGCATTGGAGACGATGTGTGAAGATGGTACTACATTCCTGTTTAGGGGTGTAGTGACGGTGGTCAGGTAACATTGCTTGCCGTTACCTGGCGACTGGACCGAAGCCGGAGATCATATCTCCGGCTTTTATTTTGACAACGATGATATGATGACTTTATCATTGATCACGTCCAGGTCGACATGAAAACTGTTACAATGACACTAAGGGTTTGCATGTAAAGTGCTTATGACTTATATTGAGCGGATAAACCCAATGCATGAAGTTCCACATTTTACTCGTAGTTCCATTATTCGTTACCGTTTTTGCCCATGCGCAGGCAAAAGCAGATCTGAAAAATTTTAAGAAAACGAACGGAGCAGTAGTGTCTCAAAAAGGTGCTTCCCTGGAAGTCAGCTGGCCGGCTGGCGAGTCCATCAAAGGGAAGATCGTTCTGGACCTCACTCCTGGTAAACCACTTTTCAAAAGCATTTCGCTGGGACAAAAGGAGATCACCCACAATGTAGATCCTGCCTTTGTAGTCACAATAGGTAAGAGAGATCTCCTGTCGCAGAATGGCTGGAATATCTTCTTTGACAAGGTACCGAACAAGCCTTATCAGAGTTATCCGCTGAACATGCAGAAAACAGCTGTTGCTGTAAGAAGCGAAGGCAGCCGTACGATTGCCAGCATCGGACCGATATCCGTTGAAAAGTTTTCCGGTACGCTGGAGCTGACTTTTTATAATGGTAGTCCGCTGTTCAACGTAGCTGCTGTGATCAGTACAGCGGCCGACGCTAAAGCTGTCGTATTTGATGCGGGTATGGTCAGCGCACAACCCGACTGGCAGCATGTGTCCTGGATGAATACAGGGGATAGTCTGCAACAGACGACCGTTGCCGCCAATGATACCGCCCGCCATCAGGCAGTAAAATACAGGGCGATTGCGGCATCCGGTAAACAGGGTACTTTAGCGGTATTCCCTCCTCCGCATCAATACTTCTATCCATTGGATGAAGCATTCAATCTTGATTTCACCTGGTATGGTAATCAGTACCGGAAGATGGTAGCTGGCTATGGTATTGGCATCCGGCAGGAATTGCAGGGTGACAAACGTTTCGTACCCTGGTTCAATGCACCTCCCGGCACACAGCAGCGACTGAATTTCTTTTGTCTGCTCAACCAGGATGACGATGCGGCTGCATTTTCCGGTGTGAAGGCATTTACGCGTAATGACCACTATGCGGCATTACCAGGATTCAAGACCATGTCCAGTCACTTTCATAATGAATTTGTGATGAATGTGATCATGTCCGGCAAGCCTGTACCAGCACATCCTGAGTTTGTCGGTGTGTTTAAAGACCTGGGCGTGGATATCGTCCATCTGGCGGAATTCCATTATACCGCCGATCCCCGCGGACCAGATGAGAAGCGTCTGCCACAGCTGAAAGCCCTTTTTGATCTGTGTGAGAAGCAGTCGGACGATACCTTCCTGCTCCTGCCTGGTGAAGAACCCAATGAGTTCTTTGGCGGACACTGGCTGGATATCTTCCCTAAACCGATATACTGGGTGATGTCCCGGAAACCCGGACAACCTTACGTGAGCGAACAGCCTGGTTATGGCAAAGTCTATCACGTCGGCAATAAAGAAGAAATGCTGCAATTGCTCAAAGATGAAAAGGGACTGGCATGGACGGCGCATCCGCGGACGAAGGGCTCTGTCAATACACCTGATGTCTATAACCATGAGGATTTCTTTTTGTCTGACAGATTTATGGGCGCCGCGTGGAAAGCGATGCCGGCCGATCTTTCACAGCCCCGTCTTGGCAAAAGGGTGCTCGATCTGATGGACGATATGAATAACTGGGGTACGAAGAAGACGGTTATCAGTGAAGCGGACCTGTTCACCATCACCCACCAGAATGAGATGTATGCCCATATGAATGTCAACTATCTCATGCTGGATAAACGTCCTGCCTATAAGGAGAGCTGGCAGCCGATCCTGGATGCGATGCAGTACGGACGCTTCTTTAGCAGTACCGGAGAGGTACTGATGCCGCTGCTAAAGGTAAATGGTCATATTTCAGGAGATAGTTTACAGTTGCCAGCCAATGGTACCGCTACCATCGACCTGCAACTCCAGTGGACCTTCCCTATGAATTTCGTGGAAATCATCTCCGGAGATGGTGACAAGGTATACAGGGAAAAGATATCCCTGAAAGATACAGAAGCCTTTGGGGAGAAGACCTTCCGCTTTAGCAGTCAGCTGAAAGGCAGGAAATGGGTACGTGTGGAAGCCTGGGATATTGCTGCTAACGGGGCCTTTAGTCAGACGTTTTGGTTGTTGTAACATACGTTCTGCATCCAGACACACCGCAGCAGTGATGCTTTTTTCCTGTACCTTTGCCGGCCAATATCAAACCAAACAGCATGTTTTCGAAATTAACTTTGCCGGTGGCCGCCAGTTTACTCTGTACGCTGACACTGAAGGCCCAGGAAAAGATAAGTGATCTGGATGCAGTCACCGTTACCGCTACTGTCAATCCAGTGGTAAGCTCCAAAACCGGTCGTAACCTCTATGTTATCAAAGGCGAGGATATCGCCAGAATGCCTGTTCACTCCGTGGACGAGGTACTGCGTTACCTTCCTGGTGTGGAAGTGCAGGCAAAGGGCCCAATGGGCGCCGGTAGTGATATTGTGATTAGGGGTGGTACTTTTCAGCAGGTACTGGTAATACTTGACGGAATACGCGTAAATGACCCCAATACGGGCCATTTCAGCAGCTATATACCGGTTAATCCGGCAGAAATTGACCATATTGAGGTCCTGAAAGGTGCTTCTTCGGCCATCTATGGATCTGATGCGGTAGGCGGTGTGATCCACATCATCACCAAAACATTTGCCCGTACGGGTACGCCTACGCCGACCAGAAAGATCACGGCAGGTGTAACCGGTGGTGAATATGGGCTGTTCAACGCTAACGCCAATGCTTATTACAGTACGGAAAAACTGGCGGTGAATATCGGCGGACAAACCAACAATGCTGACGGTCAGCCGCAAAGAGGCATCGATGGTTATTTCCACCTGCATACCGTTTCCGGTTCTGCCAGTTACCGTTTCAACGAAAATTGGAAACTGTCTTACCGTTTAAGTTATGACAGCCGCAAATTTGCTGCGCAGAACTTCTACACCACTTTCGCTTCTGATACTGCCAGTGAGAAGCTGTCCACCTGGTGGCAACAGCTGAATCTCCAGTATCGTAAGGGTAAAGATGCTTTCAATCTGATGGCCGGCTACAAGAACATGAAGGATCACTATGTGTACAATTCTGTGTCTTTAGCCAATGACAACCGTAGCAAATTATTCCAGTCCCTGGCGATCTACGAGCATGCCTTCAGCAATGATCTCAACCTCGTAGCAGGTGGACAGTTCCAGCAGAAAAACATCGTTTCCAACGACAGAGGGAATCATACTGTGAATCAGGCAGCTGGTTTTGTGTCTATGACCGCTACCCTGTTTGATGCGCTGACATTGAGTCCGGCGGTACGCCTGGACTGGGATGAGCGCAGTGGTGCAGAACTGGTGCCTCAGCTGAATGCCAGTTACCGTACCGGAAAGTTCCAGGTAAGAGGTAGTGCGGGTAAGACCATCCGTAATGCCGACTTTACCGAGCGTTACAACAATAATAACAAGCCGATCGTCACCAGTGGTAAGATCGGCAATCCCGACCTGAAAGCGGAACGTTCCTTCAGTTATGAGGCAGGTGCTGACTACTTTGGTAAAACCCTCCGTGTGTCTTCAACCGTGTTTCAGCGCCGGTATAACGACCTGATTGACTGGGCGACTACGCCATATGCGAATATGCCGTATAAACACAACCTGTCACCTACCGGTACTTATTCACTGGCAACCAATATTTCTAAAATGGTGACCAGCGGACTGGAAACAGATATCCAGTGGACGAAGACCTATAAAGAAAAACATACGGTTTCTGCGACCGCCGGTACAACCTGGTTGTATTCGGATATCCAGGAAGGACAGTCTTCTTTCTATATCTCTTCCCATGCGCGTTTCCTGTTGAATGGTATGTTGCAGTATCGCAATTCATTGTTCTCCATCAGCGCGAATGGTTTGTATAAAGTACGCGATCCTCAGTCTGCAGCGAATATTGCGGGTGTAGTGACAAAAGAGTACTTTATCGCCAGTGTGAAAGCAGATGTATTTGTGATCAAGAATATGCTCAGCTTATCTGTTGAAGCGGACAACGTCTTCAATAAGACATATGCTGATCTGACAGGTGCGCAAATGCCGGGCAGATGGTTGATGGGTGGTGTGAGACTGACTTTGTAATAACAGACAAGGTCTTACCTGACCGGTGCACACAGGCCAGGCAGATGGTTGATGGGCGGTGTGAACCCGACTTTGTAATCATCCTGAACGACATAAAAAAAGTGATACCTTCTCAAAAGGGTATCACTTTTTTATTTGGTACAGTTGTGGTCAATGATCGTAACTGTCGATGAATTTGATCTCCATTATTTTCTGCTCAAAGTCTCCGGCTGGCACCACGGAGCGGGATTTCACCCGCATCTTATAGGTGTAGACGGTACTGACACTGTAACCCAATATTTTAGCAATAGCTTCCTGTTCGTTGATACCCAGGCGTATGAGTGCAAAGATGCGAAGTGTGGCATTGAGCGTGTCGCCTGATTTTGGCCAGATCTGATCTTCCTTCTTCAGCAATGCGTTAAAAGCGGTAATGAAATTGGGGAACATGGTCAGGAACACGGTATCCAGCATGGTGTACAGATTCTCCTTTTCCTCGTCTACCTGTACATCTTCCAGGAACTGGGTCACATCTTTATATTTCCCCAGTTTGATATTGTGCAGCGTACGTTGTTTGATTCTGTCCAGGGTTTCAATATAAGAGGAACAGGTTTTGAAAAACAGTCCGATGAGTTCTTCTTTTATCCTGGAGGATTCCCAGAGTCGTCCATTTACGTTTTGCAGTTCACTGTTCTTTTCTTTGATCATCCGTTCGTTCTCTTTGATCCGCAGCATCTGTTTGCGATAGATGACCAGCAGGAAGAACAATACTACTGCGACGATCAGGAAAAGCAACAGACCTATTAATAGTCTGTCTTTTTCGTGTTGTTTCTGATCGATCACTTTACCAGCTATCAGTGGCAACATGGTTTCGATCTGTACGGCGCGGTTCCTGGTGCCGTAGAACCTCGCATTGTTGGATGCTTCCTGCATGAACAGGTAGGCGTCGTTTGTCCTTCCCAGCTTATACAATTCCTGTCCGAGCAGGAATATGGCGAGCGTTTCTTTGGTAGAAGAACGGATATCACTGATAGCGGCCAATGCCAGGAACATGATCCGGTCGTAGCCTGTATAGGCATAGCTGATCCTGGTGGAGACCATGGCTACGCCGTGATAGGTCAGTTGATGGTGAATAATGGTGTTAAAGAAAAAGTCAGGTGTCAGGTGTTGCTGTCTTACCGAATCCGGTATAAAGGCCAGATTGATGGTCTGTTCAAATGCGTTGGATGGGGTAACTGTTTCGGCGGTTTTAAAGTCGGCCGCCGACTGCTGGTAATACTGTCCGGAAAAGTAGGCATCATTATTATACTCTGCAATGCCGGCATTGAGCCTGGCACGCAGGATCAGGTAATCTGTCCTGAGCGTATCGGACAGTCCGCTGCTATCTATGTCATCAGCGACATCGAATGCTTCCTTATAAAAACCTGTGTTCAGCAAAATTGTTCCCAGGAGTATTTTGCTATGGACCAGATCGTCTGTCTTATGAAACTGTGCAGCGAGATCGATCATCTTTCTGACGTAGACAAATGCTGAATCAAATTTGAAGGAATGGTATTCCTCAAAGATCTTCTCACATACCTTAAACTGTGCGTGGATGTTCCTGGTATCAGTATGACCTAGCTGGGTGCGCAGCTGGTTGATATGTGTTTGTTTTGCCTGGTCGTAAAGGCTGATACTGCCCAATTCCATTTTCAGAACGTTTAGCAAACTGTCAGATTTACCGGTTTGCGCATATCCATTAAATCCAGTAAGCAGTAAAAACCAAACAACTAATAATTTATCCATATGGACGTGAGATCCTTCTTTTAAGTAGTACGTAATTTTTCCCTTCTTCAGATGACAAGCTGAAAGCTATAAACAATTCCGGTATTGTTCTGCCGGCTGATCCGGAGATCACCGGGAGGTTGGAAAATCCTCTTTTTCTCCCCTTAATCCCTTGAAAACCTGTCGGATAGGTTTAGATTTTTCTATACAAACCCTGGACTAAGATATTGATTATCAGATAGAAATTCTAAAAAATGGTTAGATTTTTCTGTTGGAGGGTCCGGCTCCGGCTGCATGCGCCTGATTCGTGACTTAATTTGGTCAGCCAGTTCAAATGCCATGACCGGCACTGGAACCAACACTCATCAGCTGCAGCGATGAACTATGAAATTTCGCGTTTATGAACCAATTAAGTAGACTGTTATGTTTTTAAAAATTCTACGATTACTGAGCTGCTTTGCCCTGATCTTAGTCCACGTTTACCCGGTACTTGCCCAAAACAGGGTCATAGAAGGTAAAGTTATTGACTCGTCCAGCAACAGTCCATTACCAGGGGTGACTGTCAGAATTGCAGGTACCAAAACCGGTACTGCAACTGACGTGAACGGCGTTTTCAGGCTGACGCTCACAGCCGGTGCCAGGGAACTTATTTTTTCCTCTATTGATTATGCAACCCAAACAGTTGCTATTGCCAACCAAAGTACTTTATCTATAAAACTGGCGCCATTGAGCCGTGATCTGAAAGGGGTTGAAGTAGTAAGTGTGGGTTACGGTACGATAAACAGACGGGAAGTCTCCAGTGCTATCACGCATGTGCGGGCGGAGGACCTGAAGTCTGTCGCCGCCAACAACCCACTGATGTCCTTACAGGGAAAGGTTGCCGGATTAACGGTATCCAATACATCCACGGCTGATCCTAACTCCTCTCCCAGCATACAGCTGAGAGGCGTATCCTCCCGTAGTGCGGGTCTTGGACCTTTGTACGTCATCAATGGCGTACCAGGCGGTAATATCGACAACATCAATCAGAACGATATCGAATCCATCGACGTACTGAAAGGCGGTGCGGCTTCGGCTATTTATGGTACGAGGGGTAGTAACGGTGTGATCATCATCACGACCAGGAAAGGTAGCGGCGATTCCAGAATGGTGTACAGCGGATATGTAAGTATGGACCGTCTGACCATGAAGCCGGATGTACTCACTGCTGAAGAGTTCCGTAAGTACCGTGTTGGCGCTACACCGGCACAGGGTATTGACTATGGCGGTAATACGGACTGGATGAAATCGGTGACCCGTGAACCGGCGTATGCGCAGAAACATACCCTGCAGATTTCCGGAGGAACGGCCAGAGATAACTATTTTGCTTCGGCCGATTACAGAAATGCAAACGGGATTGACCTGCGTGCTTCCAAAAAGGAATATGGCGCACGTCTGAACCTGAATCACACCTCCAAAGAGGATGTCTATACTGTTTCCTTCAATGTGGCGCCCAGGTATATGAAAACCAGCAATGCAGACCAGGGAAATTTCAATAATGCACTTACGCTGAATCCGACGCTGCCTATTTACGACAGCACCGGCTATCGTTATATCAATACCGGCTTCTTCTCGAATAACCCGGTGGAGAACGCAAGGCTGATCAAGAGTCAGGCAGAGATCAAACAACTGGACATGAGTGGTTCCTTCCGGGTGAATATCACCAGGAACCTGAATTCCATGGTAACGATCTCTAATATCCGGTCATCCTACAAGAACCTGTTCTTCTCACCTTCTACCCTGACGACCATTGTGCATGCAGGACAGGTGACAAAGACGAACTATGCTTCACAGGAGCAGCAGGATAACGACCAGCGTAACCTGGAATGGACGATCAACTATGCGCTGAACCTGAACAGGAATCACTTTAAGTTCCTGGGCGGTTATTCCTATAGTTACTTCAACTACCAGCAATTCGCAGCCAACAACTACGATTTTCCATTCGATACTTTCCTGTGGAACAATCTGGGTTCCGGTACCTGGAATGGCGGTGATAAAGGCAACGGACAGAGCGCAGTGTCTTCCACGCAGAATGACTCCAGACTGGCAGCATTCTTTGGCAGGATCAACTATGATTATGATAATAAGTACATCCTGACGGTGAGTCTGCGTCATGAAGGTTCTTCCAAATTCGGCAGAAACAACAAATGGGGTAGTTTCCCGGCCGTATCTGCCGCATGGCGGATCTCAGACGAGGATTTCCTGAAGGATAAGATCAGCTGGCTGAATGACCTGAAACTGAGAGCCGATTACGGTGTGACCGGCAACCAGGATTTTGGTAACTATCTGTCATTGCTGTTGTATGGTGGTTACGGTTATTTCCCTTTCAATGGTACGACTTACCAGGTGTATGGGCCTTCACAGAATATCAACCCGAACCTGGGCTGGGAAAAGTCAATCAACTTCAACGTAGGTCTTGACTTTGATCTGCTGAACAGTCGTCTATCCGGTTCGGTGAACTACTATGTACGTACCAACAAGGACCTGCTGGGTTACTACAATGTGCCTTTGCCACCTAATCCGCAATCACAGACCTTCACCAATGTGGGTACGATGAAGAATACGGGGCTGGAGATCCAGCTGAATGGCGCTGTGGTAAGGTCTAATGACTTCACTTACAATGTGTCTTTAGCCGGGGCTTTAAACAATAACAAATTCGTCTCTTTCTCCAATAAGCTGTACCAGGGAGCTCCGTTCCAGGATGTGGCAGGATTGCCTTCTCCGGGTAGTCCTGGTAATATCCAACGTTTACAGGAAGGTCATCGTATCGGGGACTTTTACATGCTGAAATCAGCCGGTGTAAACGAGAATGGCGCACTGCTGGCTTACAAAAAAGACGGTACAATCGTACCGGCTAACCAGACCAATGCAGATGATAAACAGTTTGTAGGGAATGGTCTGCCAAAATTCACCGGCTCACTGGGAAACACTTTCCGTTATAAAAACTGGGACCTGAATATCTTCTTCAGGGGCAACTTTGGTTATAAGCTGTTCAATATGCAGGCTTTCTACGTTGGTACGCCGGCTACACAATCCGATGCCAATACGCTGAAATCCGCCTACGATCCGAAGAGCAAGTATGCTAAGCTGACCAGTTCTTCTACTACTTCCCTCGCTTCCGACTACTTCCTGGAATCGGGTTCATTTGTGAAGATCGACAACGTATCGCTGGGTTATGGCCGTGAAGTAAATTCCAAATACCTGCATGCATTCAGGGTGTATGCATCGGCGAGCAACCTGCATACCTTCACCAGCTTTAAGGGAGGTGATCCTGATCTGTACCCTGTTAACGGCTTAACGCCTGGTGTACAGGGTAATCTGAACTTCTACCCCGCAACGATCCAGTTACTGGGTGGCTTACAGGTAACATTCTAAACAATTAACTGGTACAGAGATGAAAAAGAACTATAGAAAATATATAATGAATGCTGCGTTGATCACTGCAATGACAATGGGCAGCTGTACAAAACTGGAGGAGAGTGTGTATGACAGGGTCGACGAGTCGCAGTTCCTGACCAGACGCGATGATGTGATCAGGGACTTCTTACGCCCTTTTGAGCATGCTTACTGGAGTATCCAGGGAAATGACGTTTATGCGGTAGGTGAAAACAGCACGGACGAAATAGGCACTTTTAACCGGCAGGGTGACTGGCAGGATGGTGGTTATTATCAGCGTATGCATTATCATACCTGGACGAATCAGGACGGCTTTACCAATGGCGCCTGGACGGCATTCTATCAGGGTATTGTACTGGCGACGAACTCTCTGCAGGACATGGAGGGAATCGCGGATCCGACGAGACTGAACGTCACACCGACAGAGCTGGCTGATTTTAAAGCGGAACTGAGAACGCTGCGTGCCTGGTTTTACATCAGGGCGTTTGACTTCTACCGCAATATTGTGATCGTTGACGATGTAAAAAATACGACGGTGAGTGGTCCGCAGGTGGCGCCTGCCGACATGTTCAAATATATAGAGGAAGAACTGAAAGCGGCGTTGCCTGATCTGCCTAAACGTGAGACACTGGGAGAAAAAGGTATTGGCAGATGGACACAGGCCGGAGCGGCGGCATTGCTTGTAAGGTTGTACCTCAATGCGCAGGCATACATCAAACAGGACAGGTATGCGGATTGTGCGGCGGTATGTCAGGATATCATCGATGGTAAATATGGTAGTTATCAGCTGGATACCCGCTGGGATGCTCCTTTTGATTATACCAATACATCGCTGAATTCGGAAACTATCTATGGCTTTCCTTCCAGTCTGTCCCGTACACACTGGCAGTATGATGGCGGTATGTATTTCTGGGCGATGACCTATGATGCGGCGCCGTTGTATTGTGGCTTTACGGACTTTGGAAGGTCTAATCCAAGGTTTGCATTGCAACCCGGCAGGAATGTAGACAGTGTTGAATACAATTTCCAGCTGGGTAAGCCTTTTGTGAAGTTTCAGCATTATCCGGATGACCTGCGGCTGAAGCTTTACAAGAATCTTGGCAACAGTAAACGTGAAGGCATGTTCCTGTATGGTTACCTGCCTTTCCAGCGTAATGTGAATGGCAATCCTGTGCCGGATACCGTGCGTGGCAACAAGGGAGATTATCCACTGTTCATCCGCGATCAGGTGGGTTGGTTTCTGGGCACGAAGCCTGGTCAGCCGGTAGCAGACAAAGAATCCAATATGAACCATGCTGACCATAACTCAGGTGTGTTCTTCGCCAAATATCCGGTGTATCCGACGCCTGATCCTAACCGTATCACCTCGGCTTATGCGGAGGTCCGTTTGTCAGAAATATACTATTCACTGGCAGAATGTAAGTATCGTTCAGGTGATAAGGCTGGCGCAGCTGCGTTACTGAATGCAGTGCGTGTGCGTAACTATCCGGAAGGGTCTACAAGTCTGTATAAACCGGATGGTAGTCAGCTGAATGACCAGGAGATACTGGATGAATGGGGACGTGAGTTTTTGGGTGAAAATCGCAGACGTACGGATCTGGTGCGCTGGGGCGTATTTAATACGGGTACCTGGTGGGATAAGCAACCGGATGCAGATGATCATACCGCGATATTTCCTATAGGAAGAGATATTCTGGGGGCGAACCCGCAGTTTAAACAGAACCCCGGCTATTAGTTGTTACAGGTTTTAGATGAAAAGCCCGCAGGATGAAGGGAAAGCGCTTCAGACTGCAGGGCTTTTTTAAATTAAGAATTATGAATTATGAATTAAGAATTTGGAATGCAGCGGAGATCTTTGTTGTATTTTAATTCTTAATTCCTAATTCATATCTGGCAGGAAAATGCTAAAGACAGCGCCTTCGTTTTCTTTGCCACTGGCAGTTATATATCCCTGATGCCGTTCTACGATCTTTTTACACAGTGCCAGTCCGAGACCAGTTCCCTCGAATTTATCCTTTGAGTTGAGACGGGTAAAGCTGTTAAATATCTTTTGTGCCTGTGTTTGTTCGAAGCCGATACCATTATCTTTTACATCGATCTGCATATACGGTATACCCAGCTTTGACGTCTGTTGCGCCGTAATGGTAATGAGCGGCGGCGTATCCGGACTGGTAAATTTCAGTGAGTTGTTGATAAGGTTATAGAACAACTGATAAATCAATAAAGGAGCGCCTTTCACTGTTGGCAGGTTTTCATACACAATATGTGCTTTCTTCTGATTCATCAGTATCTCCAGGTCCAGTTCTATGCTGTTTAATGTCTCATTGAGACTGATGCTGGAGAATGGCTGCTCTGCGTTATCAATGGAGGAATAGTTCAATACTCCCTCGATCATGTCGTACATACGGTTGGCAGCCGTATTGATCTTATTTAAATAGCTCTGTCCCTTTTCAGATAATTTCGTTCCCTTATCCTGCTCAAGACGATCGACAAAAGTTTTGATCTTACGCACAGGCTCTTTCAGGTCATGCGAGGCGACGTGCGCGAATTGCTCCAGATCGTCATTAGAGCGCTGTAATGCCCCCGTCCTTTCATTCACTAACCGTTCCAGCTTCTCTTCCACTGCTTTTTGTTCTTCAATGTTGGTCAGGGCAGACACCCATTTCAGTATTTCCCCTTCTTCATCTTTGATGGGATTTCCTACTATATAGAACCACTGGTATTTTCCATCTCCTGCTTTCAACTGAAATTCGAAAGCCAGTGAGTCGCCACTTTTCAGACTTTTCTCCCATTTCTCATATAATTCCGCACGATGATGAGGATGTATGTATGAGAACCAGCCCTTGCCTGCTGCATCTTCCGGCTGACTACCAGTATAGTCATACCATTGCTGGTTAAAAAAATCGGAGCATCCATTTATATCAGCCGTCCAGATCAATTGGGGCAATGATTGTGTAAGGGTGCGGAACTGCTCTTCACTATGTTTCAGGGCAATTTCAGCAACTTTGAGATCGGAGATATCGCGGGTAGTGCCTGCGATCGCTTCTACTTCACCATATTCGTTCAACACAGGTGCAAAAATATAGTCGTACATCCGGTAGCCCATGACAGCGTGGGGGAATGCCACCTCTCCCCTGATCATCTTTTTGGTAACTATTACCTGATCGATCTCGCGTTCGTGCATTTCTGCATGCCAGGGTTCGTAGCCCAGGGCAAGCAGGCCCTGACCAGCAGATTGTTGCCATGTGCGCCCCCACATGTTGAGGAGTGCCTGGTTAGCATATATAAATTTATAATTAAGATCAAAGACATAGATCAGATCGGGTGTACTGGACGTTACGGCTTCATGCAGTCTTTTGCTGGAACGTAATTCGTCGCGGGTAGCTTCTAATTCCTGTTCAAATTTCTTACGCTGCGTAATATCACTTGCGGCACCGAACCATTCGATGATTTTACCTGTCTCGTTCTTAATAGGTATCGCACGGGAGAAGGTCCAGCCGATACTACCGTCCACCTTAAATACCTGGTGTTCCAATTCAAAAATGCGCTGTGTTTCCACCGCTTTATTGACCAGGAGCTGGACCTTAACCTGATCATCCGGATGAATGTATTTTTCAATCCAGTTCTGCATAGGTGACACGGTATCCGACAAAAAGCCTCGTCCTACCAGCTGCTGCATTTCCGTCCAGTCCGGATTCATACGATAAACGACGTCAGAGGTAGCTGTTACCAGTGCTCTGAACCGCAACTCGCTTTCCTCCAGCCTTTTCCTGTCTATTACCTGTCCGGTCACGTCATGTGCAATGACCAGTACGCCGCTTACCGTTCCATTTGTTTCTTTATAGGGTTGATATGTAAAGTTTAAATACACTGTATCAACCGAGCCATCCGTCCGGTGAAAGGTGACAGGTTTCTCCTTTCCAGTTATGATGTTTTTGTTGCGGTAAACATCCAGCAGGAGTTCCATGAAGTCCTGACCTTTCAATTCAGGCAGCGTTTCCAGCATGGGCCTGCCGATAGCGTTCCTGTCTACTCCCCACATACTGAGCAAGGGTTCATTGGCCATAGCCAGCACCATATTTTCACCTTTCAGCACAAATATCGGATTAGGCGCCTGTTCGACAATCCCCCGAAAGTCCTGTGCATTTTCTATCGGTTCTCTGACGGGCGCATTTTCCGTTGGAACAATAGTCAGGAGTACCCCTGACACCGCGCCGCTTTCATCGTAAACGGGGCTATAATAATGTCTGTTGGAAGCAATGCCGTCGTTACTATAGAGAGCAAATGCGTCACTATCATCTGAGGTTCCTTCTCCACTCTCACGTACCAGATCTATTGTTGCCTTTATCAAAGGCCAGATTTCCGGCCATCCTTCTATACCTGCTTTACCGATGGTAGCTACAGCCTTTACTTCTTCCCGCAGTCGGCGCATAAAGGCATCATTATAAAAGCAATATGCATTTTTATCCCAGAAAAGGACCATAGGAAGTCCGGAGTGCAGTAGCATGTTTAACGAAAAATGCAATGTAAGCGGCCATGATTCCAAAAGACCGAGAGGTGTGGAAGACCAATCATAGGTGTGGATCAATTTCCCCGCTTCACTGCCTTTTTTTGTATATGTGGCTGTGAATGGTATCGCGTTTTCCATTGAACGATATGGATTTGATTATTAAAGAGCCTGGTTTATCGGCAATCGACAAGATGACGAACAAAGAACAAGCCAGCTCTTTCGTATCGGACAAAACTATGCCAATGATCGGAGCAGGTTGACTGAACCTGATTACTTAGTGATATGTAGGGCAATGATATCACGCAATGCCTTTAAGGTGAAGGGTTTGGAAATTGCATCATCTGCGCCGGCAGCCGTTGCGACTTCCTTGATATTGGCACTTGCAGAAAGAATAATGACAGGCGTACGATTGTACACCTCACTTGCTTTAATAAAACGACAAAGCGCCAGCCCGTCGGTCCCGGCGATATTTTTATCGAGCATGAAAAGATCTGGCACTGCCAGCCGGTTTTCCAGTATAACACTGCCGGTTTCGAAAGTTGAGACTTCATATTTACCGGGATCGAGCGCTAAAAAAAACACATCACGTATAGCTTCATCATCCTCTATCAAAATTATCGTTTTCATACTTGTGACCTTTTGTAAGGTAGTGTAAAGGAAAATGTAGATCCCTTTCCGGCCTGGCTATCTACCTCTATACTTCCCTGATGCCCCCGAATGATTTGCGCTGATATATATAACCCCAGACCCATGCCAGGGAAAGTGTCTAAATTATCAGTTGTTATGCGATAAAACTTTTCAAATATTTTATGCTGGTGTTCCTTAGGAATGCCATAACCTTCATCCTTGACAATTACCCTGATAAAATCTTTTTCCGGCAGTGTTTTTATCAGGATGCTGGTATCTGCCGGTGAATATTTAATTGCGTTTGACAGTAAGTTGGTTATTACCTGTCCTATGCGTTCGGCATCTATACTGAGCATAGGCAGTTCCCCTATTTCCACTTCAAACCGATGATGACTGGCCTGTTTTATGTCATTCAGTTTTTCTGTAACAAGTTTGTTAATATCAGTCTCGTTCAGTGTGAGCTTTAACTGCCCTTCTGATAACCTTGTAGCATCCAACAGCAGGTTGATCAATGTTGTGAGCCGGTCTATCTGACCATTAAGACGACCAAGCAGTTCTCCATCCTCATAATTCCCTCTTTCGATCATTCTTTCTTCAACGATCTCCGCATAGGCTTTCATACTGGTGATAGGTGTCTTCAGTTCGTGACTGGCAACACTTATAAAATCTTCACGGATCCTCAGCAGACTTGTCAACCTTTGTTCACTTAAGCGCAATGCTTCTTCTGCCTGTGCACGTTCCATTGACTCAACATGTCTGGAAATGATGATTGAAGCCGCATGCGCCACCAGACCAGACAATTCCAGTTCTCTCACCTGAGGAATTCTGGGGTTTGTAAAATACATCGCAAATGTGCCCAATACCGGCCCTCCCACCATGCGTACCGGGAATGACCAACAGCTGCGGTAATTGTATTTGCGGGCTATAGGTCGCCAGTTTACCCAGCGGGGATCTTCTTCTATATCGTGTGCAATTACCGGCTCACCTGTATGCATTGCAAGACCACAAGTCATTGACTCCGGACTGATATCCGACCCATTGATCTCCCGGGCGTACTCTTCCGACATACCTGCTACCAGATGTAATTTATCCTGCCCGGTTGAGCATATATAAAAGGCGGCCCGTACTTCCCCGTCATTCTGATCAACAACCGTCCTGACGAGCGGTGCGAGTGAATTTTCTAAAGGCTGCCCGTTCATGGCTGCCTGAAATGCTTCTTTCTGACCATTCATCCACGTCTCATTTTCACGCAGGACGATTTCAGCAAGTTTATGCTGGGTCATATCTATCAATGTGATCACTACTCCGTTAATACGGTCTTCCTCAGTACGATAAGGAAGAAAACGCATCAGGTAACTGCGTCCATCTATTGCGGTCACTTCCCGCTCGATCGTCTGTAACTTCTCTAACACCGCTTCCGCGTCTGACAGGATACCCTCGTAATTCAGTTTGTTGGTGATATCTGACAAAGGCCGTCCTATGTCATTAGCTATAAGGTTGAAAACATTACGGGCTGGTGGTGTGAACAGGGCTACCCTGAAACTCCGGTCAAGGAAAATCGTAGCTATTTCGGCAGAATTAATCAGATTCTGCAGGTTATTACCTGCAATCGTCGTTTCATCTACTTTGACTTTCAACTCCTGGTTGAGTGTACGTAATTCCTCATTAATAGACTGCAGTTCCTCTTTGCTGGTCTCAAGTTCTTCGGCAGCTGAGCGTAACTCTTCATTCATCGCCTGTAATTCTTCATTAGACGCTTTCAGTTCTTCCTGCTGAAACTCATGTTGTTCTATCGATGCGCGCAATTGCGCCTTCAGACGTATTAGTTCTTCTTCAAGCTGACGGGCTACCGGTTCATCGGATGACTGGATCACCTGAAGATCTCCGGTCTCTTCTACGCGCTGTTCGAAGATAACCAACATCAACCCGTTGGCTACATCCTCACGCCTGAACACAGGTCGAATATGAACATTGACGTTCTCCAGCTGGCCATCAATCGTTAATTTCAGTCCGCGTGCTTCTACTGCGCTTTGTCGCTGAACGGCCTGGTAAAGAGCGGAACGCAGTTCGAGCCGCAATTCCTGACGCACGAGTTTTAGCAGGTTCTGAGAAGGCTCTCCACCTGCAATCTGGAGATATCTGCCTGCCCGTTCTGACAAATGCAGGATATCATATTCCTCATTTATCACCATTGAAGGCGGTGCATATTCTTCCAGCAGGCGCTGATGAAGATCATTCATCATGACTCTTTCCCTAACCCGGTTTTCCTGGGCTGCGATTGTTGGTGAAATAATAGGTTCTGTTAATTTATAAAGGGGCATTGGTTCGGGTAAAGGATAATTACTTTGTGCAATACGCCTTGACTGAAAGATGTGAAATTCCCTGTTAAATACGGCATAAAGATCACTCGCACTTTCTGCCGATTCAGACAGTCCCAACACGAGGAATCCTGCCGGTTTGAGTGCAAAGTGAAAAGTTTCCATTACTCGTTCCTGAGCGCTTTGATTGAGATAGATCAATACGTTCCGGCATGACACAAGATCCAGATGCGAGAACGGAGGATCTTTCAGAAAGTTATGACTGGCAAAAAGAATTGTTTCCCGTACTTCCCTTTTTATACGATAACCGTCTCCTTCCCTGTTGAAAAAACGCATCAGCCTTTCAGGAGAAACGTCTGCGGCATCGTTAATGCTATAGTATCCTTCACGTGCTACAGCGATAGCTGCTTCATCGATGTCAGTCGCAAAGATCTGCACCCTCAGATCATCTATCGATCCCATCGCCTGTTCCGAGAATAACATAGCCAGTGAATAGGCTTCTTCACCGGTAGCACAACCCGCGATCCAGATCCTTATATGATTATCACCTTGTCTGTTTTGCAGTATCGATGGTACAACTTCCTGTTCCAGCATTTCAAAGGCTTTCTTGTCCCGGAAGAAATTGGTGACAGAGATAAGCAGATCTTTCAATAATGCGGTCACCTCATCAGGATTATGTTGTAAATAGGCCGCGTAAGCTTTTAGGCTGTTAAGATTTCTTATATTGATCCTTCGTTCTATACGACGTAATAGTGTAGCGCGCTTATAATTCGAAAAATCGTGGCCCGTACGAAGCCTTAAATGCGAAAACACCTCCCGTAATGCATGTTGTTCGTCTTCCGCCCGCTTTTCGCTATCTACAGGAATTTCAACGGAGCCAAGCCGTAGTTTATAAGATAATATTTTTTCAGGTATTTCTGATACCGGCAGGATGTCATCCACCAGTGCTGTAGCAATAGCATTTCTTGGCATTTCATTGTATTCTGCCTCCCGGGGATTCTGCACGAAAGCTGCACCTCCGCATTCTTTTATACGCCGCAGGCCCATCGAGCCATTGGCGCCTGTTCCTGAAAGAATGACACATACGGCCCTGGGACCAAAAGAATTTGCCAATGTACGAAAGAAAATATCCACCGGGGCGATCCGCTCTTCCATTCCAGCATTCTTCGATACAAGAATATGATTATCAGACATCATAAGGTGCTGATCCTGTGGAACCACGTAAACATGGTTCATCTGTATCCTGGTTTTCTCCGTTATCATGGTAACTTTAAGCGGCGTCACCTGCTGCAGCAGTTCCGACAGCTTGCTCTCATAGAGCGGCGACAAGTGCAGGATGACAACATACGCCATACCGGGGTTATCGGGAACATGTGCGAAAAAGGACTGTAAAGCCCGTATTCCTCCGGCAGAAGCCCCAATGCCCACCACTAACAGATCATCTCTATCGGGGCGGCCGGCGAGGATGTTGTCTTTATCATAACTGGTATCAAATTCTTTCATAATAGTGCACAAACATAAGGTTTTACTTCTATAGATAGGGGCATTAGTAAATTCTCAGGAAAAGGACTCCATATCTGCCTGGTCTTTTACACTGTCCATATTTAGCTGCTCGTGATCGAGGAGGGCTCTTCTTACCAACGCCGCGCGTAGCATCGCTTCTTTTGCCTTCGTAAAATATACAGCTGCTATTTTTGCTTCGTTAGCCTCAGCAAAGTGATCACCAATGTGATTCAACAACAGCGTACTTTCCTGTATATTACGTATCGCGGCCCATAACTTTTTTTCAATATCTGTAGTAATGGAAGTCAGCAGACTATCTGCTGAAAATGCATGTCCGGTATGACATCGGAATCGGATGCGCTGTTCCTCCAATAAGGCAGTGAGTACACCATGACATTCCGGACAGGTATAAGGTGTCAGACGCCCCTGTCTGAAAAGTTCCCGGCTGGTATCCTCGTCTTTCATTGCGATAAGTACCTCCATCCGGGCTTTTATGGCGAAGTCTGACTCCGGCGCATCATTTGGAGCTGCGTGTTCGTTTACGAGCTGGCTAAGTAAAGCTCCCATTTCTTTTACAGGGACTATATAATCTACTTTTACGGCATTGATCACATTGACAGGCATAGAAGGCACCTGTGCATCGGCAGGCTCCTGTACTACAGCAAGCCCTCCCTGCTGCTTTATTGCCCACATGCCTGCTGTTCCATCGTCCAGTGCGCCCGACAATACTACTCCAATCACCCGCGCCCCATAAGCAACGGCTGCTGAACGGAATAGCGGATCTACAGCAGGACGGAACAGGTTTTCTTTTGGCCCGTGTGTGACCCTCACCCGGCCGGTTTCCACCAGCAGATGCCTGTCAGGAGGCGCAACATAAATCCGTCCACTGACGATGGTTTCACCATCTGTCGCATGAGCCGCTGTCAACGTGCCTAACATATTTAACACCCGCGGCAGTATTCCTCTTACGTCTGCTGCCATATGCCAGACAATAAAGATTGCCGCATCAAGATCAACTGGCAGATCAGTGACTATCTGCTTGATAGCCTCAAAACCTCCGGCTGAGGCCCCTATCACAATAATATCTCTCCTGTCCATCGATCAGCTGGTTTTTACAGTCCGGCTGGCGTTCTGCAGATATATGAATGAGTACACTTGATAAATGGCTAATATTATGCCCCGAATACATTTCACTTCCTGACAACATAAAAACAGCCATCTTTGTAGATAATTGATGGTTCAACGATCTGTATCGACCGCTGTTACAGTCTCCGGACTATATTTTGTTACCGTTTCCCGTAAGGTACGTAGTGAAAATGGCTTAGGTATCGCATCGTCTGCACCTGCCTCCCTGGCCTGAGCAACAATGTCTACATCCGCTGAAATGATAATTACCGGCACGTTTCCAAATTTATCACTGCTTTTGACAAAGCGGCAAATGTCAAGTCCATTGACACCGGCAATCTGTTTATCAAGGATAAAAAGATCAGGTGCATCCAATTCTTCATTGATGATCTTTTCACCACTTTCTAAACTGATCAGATGGTAATTATCAGACTTAAAGGCAACCTGAAAGATGAATCTTATCGGTTCGTCGTCTTCTACCAGTACAATATGCTTCATGTCTCAAACTTGACAAAGTAAATAATAAGGACTAATTACCCTCTTCCTCTCTGGCGTAGATATACAAGCTAATATTCTGGGATAAATAAAACATGTCGTCCGGGCAGACATCCCGGATAAAGAACCAGGATACATTATATACCATTTCTATACCCTATGGGTGGTATATGCAATAACCTGCAGCAAATAATTTGATACAATTGAGGATGGTCCAAAGTAATGACCAGACACGCACTGGCTTATAGTCATCGAAACAATACCGATTATGCTTAACATGCTTTCTAAGGGGAAAAGCGTCTTATAAGAAAATCCCTTAATGGCTTAAAAAACGATATACATTATCTAACGCGGGTTACAGCTGAATGTAAGAGGCATTATCACATTTATCTAAAAGTAACTAATGCCAATAATGATACCAAATATATTTATTAGGTGTTCTACCACATGTCTAATATCCTCCAATGCTATAAAGTGTCTTCAAAACGTCAGGAAAGTACTCATAAATAGGATAAATAGATCTTCGGCGACTATTTATTACCTTATTGATAAGCTTAAAGTATACGAAACCTTAATGGGATATGATAATCAGATTTTCATATCGCTTACAGGACAAATCACCTCCTTCACCAATTTATTATCTACCCCTGTCACTTTTTCCATTAACATTGCAACACCAGAATAACCACGTTCCCTTTGACCCCATACACCTCCTTTTCACCACACCGTAAGATTGGTTTTTATACGGTCTCATTTTTCATCACTTTAAATTCTACTTATGAAAGCATTGCTATCAACCTTCATGCGTTGCATCCTTGTTATTGCCTGTCTCTCCTATTCCGCCTGCATCAAAGACCCAGAAAATCCCTCTGCTATTCCTGAATGTCGCGTTGATCAGATCATGGGGGAGCTCAACTATCCCGGTGACACAATCACCATCCGGTATAACAGTAAAGGGAACCCGATTGCCATCGACAAAAACTATGTCACTACCGGTAGTCCACGCTATGTCTTCAAATATGATAAAAATGACCGTTTGATTGAATTGGCAGGCATGTACAACCATCCGACAAACTATGAAATCTTATTCCGTTACTCCTATGATTACAAAAATCGCATCAAAGCCGATACGCAATATACATTCGGCTTTATTGGTCAGCCAGCCATGCCTGAATATATTCATGAGTATGAGTATGACAGTAAAGACAGGATGACCCGGTACAAACACAGAAGTCTGTATTCGTCGTACCGCTGGGAGCTGAATTTCCATTACAATGCACAAGGTAACCTGTCAAAGGTGACAAATGAAAATGGCACAGAAACCGGCTCTTTTAGTTACGACTATGATGACAAGGTCAATATCAACAGTCTGCATCCTATCTGGCAGTTCCTGAGTATGGATTACAGCCGTAACAATCATTCTCCTGCCCGATCCTATAACAATAAAGGACTGCCTACAGCACTGGATTTCAGCAACAAAAATCCGGGAAACTTTGGCATTCTTCCGCTCACAAATGTAGAGATCACTTATCAGTGCCGCTAGGCGGTACGGCCTTTCATCTGTTGTTTGTCCCCTGTCCTTGTCAGCAGTCTCGCACGTCGCTGTAATGCAGAATATTTCCTTACATTTAATAAAAGATCTCCTATACCACAGCGACCCACATATGAAGCGAATATTCACCGCATTCACCCTCCTTACACTGGCATTGTCCGGCACCGCTCAGCAACGTATTTCATGTACTTATACCGCTATCAAAAAGGTACAGGCAGCCTCCTGTAGTGACCCCGCAATATTTGTCAAAAATAGTCAGGTCAGGAAGCAGGCCGGCAGACTGACAATTCCCATTGCAGGAAAGCCGGTGAAGGTATTCAGGGATGATCATGCGGACGAACGTCTGCGTGAATATGCATATCTGGGAGATGTAAAAAGCACCAGCTTTTCACTGGTAACGGAAACAGGTTATAATGATGAAACGTTCCTGCTTGTCAGCCGTTCGACAGGCGCCGTGCATAAACTGATCGGGCCTCCGGTATTTGCTTTAAATATGCAAGGTCTTGCCTGTGTCAATAATCCCGGCACGGATAAAAAGCAGGAAGTGCAGGTTTGTGAGATCAAAAACGGGGTTGTCAGCACCCGTATTTATCTGAACGCGAAAGAAGGTGTTTTTCTTACTGATATCGTCTGCGTGTATGATAATGCTATCCTGGCAAAAGACAGTGGTGGTAAATACTGGCGCTTAGATTTTCTGCAGTGAGTTGTATCAATAAAAATAAGCCCACAGAAAAACAACGCTCATATAGGTAAATAAAAGAGAGAACAGGATATGTACGGTTGTTTCGAATTTCCTGCCTTTCCAGAGTTCGGGTGAATATCCAACAAACTGGATCACCAGCCGGGTACCCCAGAAAACACCCATTCCCAGTGAGATCTTTCTTCCGAGGGCAGTCTCTACCAGTTCGCCGGCAGCACTCAGACACAATAGTCCCAGCAGAAATACGGTCAATGCGATGAAGAAAGTATGGATCGTCATGATCTGGCGGTTGATCAGGCTCAATGGCTTCAGTTCTTCATTCCATCTGAAGTATCTTGGGAACACCACATGGCTCATCGCCAGTACCAGCAGCAGCGCGCCTATTATCCTAAAGTGCAGTATCATTCTTCGCGATTATAAAAGTCGATATAAAAGGAGTCAGTTTTATTTCTCTTTCCAGTTGCAGACCGGTATCTTCAAAAAGCCGCAGCCAATCCTGTTTCGGATAAAAGTGAAAGAAACCGATATTATAAGCCAGAAAATTGGGCAGGTCCCGCAGATGTTCGGTGATATAAATCCGGCCTTCGGTATGCATGCTTCTTGCCAGTTCTTTCATAAACAGCTTTCTTTCTTCCCAGTCTCTTATTTCATGTGCAGAGAAGATGACGAAGATCTTATCTGCTGCGGCATCTGCCAATGGCAAATGATGCGTTTCAGCAGTGACCGTTTGTGGTAGTCCGGGATAACGGTTTCTTGCCCGTTTAATGGAGATCTCCGTGTGCTTTTCAGGATCATAGAAATCAATGATCTGTACTGCTGCATCCGGGTATTTATCCTGTAGTAATGTACTTGTCTCATCAAATCCTGCATGGATATTGACAATCAGCTTTTCTCCGCTGGCGGCAGCGATCCAGTTCAGTGTATATAGTCCGGAGAGATCATAAATATACATGGACACCAGTAATGACAGCAGACATGCGATAAATGCAAGTCCGGTCAGCGGCGCCAGAACCGGTATCTGCATATAATAAGCTAAGCCTCCTCCTGCTGACATCAGCAGCAAAGCGATCACGTAAAAATGCCAGTTAAAACGAACAATATTCATCACTCCCTGAAAGGGTTTTCTTCCTACTGCCATATCTCTGTTTTACCCTTTTTCCATTGGTAGGGAATGTTATTGATAATAAAGGCATTGGCCAAAGCCGCTCCTTCGATATCCAGTGTTTGCAGGAAGGCGAAGTTGTAGTCCGTTACATGCAATGGCCGGGGAATCCAGTTTTCGCGTTGTCCTTCAATGATCAGGACTTCTTTTGTCTTTGCATCGTACCGGAAGGTAAAAGGCAAAGGACCGGCAAACCGGCGTGCTTCTTTCCAGTCAGCGAAGGGTGATCGTGGCGGCAGCCCCACATTCTCTTCTGCCAGGTCGATGGCCACGCTGAAGGCTGATTTTACGGATGCATAGGTAAGGATGTTGCCCGCGCGGGTACGGCTGATATCGGTTGTTGTATAGCTATAGTGGGTGAAGATATTGCCCAGGAACTCCATTTTCTTCCTGTCGGTTTCTGAGCGCAGGATATAAAGACCCCGCAGGTTTTTGCCTGCATTGTTTTTATACCGGACAAAGATCCTGTAACCGATCAGGAAGAAGTCATTCCCCATGAAAGCGGGGAATCCTTTGGGACGCAGGTCTTTTGTCTGCACCATGGCTACCGCAACAAAGGCATATTTATCATTAAATGTATCCAGTGACAGGCATTCGGGAATCATGGATTCCAGCTGTTCTTTTGGCACAGCGAAGGTCAGTACGACTGAACTCTGAAAGAATGCTTCAACAGGAAAGGGATGATTTTTAAGGGCGGAAAACATAGTATTGGTTAAGTCTGTTGGGGGTTGGTTTTGAATTCCGTGTAGTAGATCAGCAACATGAACAAGGCGGCAAATACGGCATTTAACCTGCCCCATAACAGCAGATCTGGTACCAGCATAAACTCCAGTATGTTCATTGTTCCCACGATAATGATCTGTAAGATGGCATTCAGCTTTGATTTAAATCCGCTTACGATCCATATCGCCATGGCGATCTCTGAGAGTCCGATCAGCATAGTGAGTGGTCCGGCGTATTTTACTCCCAGTATACGGGCAACGATCTCCTGATGCCGCGGTACCAGGTGCAGGACCTTACACAGCAAACCATTGATCAGCCAGACGAGAGCGATAAGATAAGTCAGGGCCTTATGTGTATTCAATTTCATAGTGGGATTAGCTATAGCTGACGTGAAGATACGGCGCACTCCTGATACTTGCACGGCACAGTTCGCATTTTAGTAAAAAAGGCCGCTATATGAGGAGACAAGACAACAAATCTACTTCCTCGTCATACAACTGGCACCAGTAGGCCTGCTTTTTGTCCCTGTACCAACAAAAAGCAGCATTATGAAAACGATCGCATCAATGACAAGTGGGTTGGTAAGTTCTGTAGCGCTGACCGTTCTTCATCAGACCCTGAAGAATAACGTATCCCATGCTCCGCGGATGGATAAACTGGGCATGGAAGCGCTCGGAAAGACACTGGACAATGCCGGGATTGCAGTACCTAAGAAGAAGACGCTTTACTATTCTGCGATGGTCGGGGATATTGCAGGTAATGCCGGATATTATTCCCTGGTAGGGATGAACCCTAAGAACAGTATTGCTACGGGTGCTGCGCTTGGATTGATGGCCGGTATAGGCGCTATTGCCCTTCCCGGCAAATTAGGTCTTAAAAAGCGATACAGCAATGAAAGCGGTAAGACGCAATTGCTGACACTTGGGTTGTATGTGGCCGCCGGACTCCTGGCAGGCGCCGTACACAAGCTGATGGATAGAAAAAGACCGAACCGGTCCGTTTAAGGATATGGAGACCCTCATGGGAGGGTCCTCCTTTAATCCAGGCCACAGCGCATCGTCGCAAGCAGTTTGCTAAAACCGGCCTTTTCGTAGGCCTTAATAGCGCCTGCATTTTCTTCATATACTTCCAGGCGCATTTCCCGGATACCTTTCGATATCGCCCATTGTTTGAGGGCTGTGATCAGTTGCTGGTTCAGTCCCATGCCCCGGTATTCCGGCAGTACGAACATAAATCCCAGATGTGCGTATTGTTCATATACCAGGTATGCGCGAGCCTTCATGATCTTTGCATAACCACATCCCACCAGGGAGCCTTCCTTTTCCAGCACCAGTAGTTCCGCTTCGTCGCTTTCTATCAGTTCTCTCAGGTCATAATAAATGATCCTGCCCCGCTGTAAGGTGACGTCAAAGGGCCTTTCTGCCTCGACCAACATTTGTAGAAATTCAGAGAGTGCGGGTAAGTCCGCCGCTGTTGCACTTCTTGTTATTACTTCCATAGTTCGTTTTATTCAGCGCTTAAAGATACTCAAGATCAACTCGGAACGGAGCATCTATCTATGTCCTGACAAGGTCAGTGAGGGTCTGAAGGTCTTTGAGGGCATCTCCGATAGTATTATTGAAATAGGTATAGACCCGTTTGCCTTCCTTTAACCAGATGTTGATACGATCAGCATGTTTCTTCAATGTTGCTGCCGTATAGCCTCCTTTGTAATCACCGGCGGGACCATGAAAGCGCAGGTATTCAAAGCCGACAGCAGATTGCAGTTCCGGTGGTTTGGATTTGGGCATGTCATGACGCACCATGGTGGCATGGTATTCAGATAACACCTCGTATGTCTCTGCCATGTACCAGGAGGAATGTCTGAACTCTACGCATACGTCCCATTTTTCCTGTGGGTCACATTGCCGGATCACCCTTAGCAGGTGTTCGAATTGTGCAAAGCTGTCGAAACGGGTGCCGCCCGGAAACTGGACCAATAAAGCGCCCTTCTTCTCTCCTGCCGCATCGATGATTTCCATGAACCTTTCTACCTCGCTATCCTCGAAAGCGAGGGTTTTGTTATGGGTAACACCGCGGTGGAGTTTGAACGTAAACCGGAAGTTTTCCGGGACTTCTGTTGCCCACCGTTTTACGGTAACGGCCATGGGAACTTTATAGAAGGAGCTATTGACCTCCAGGCTGTTGAAGAGGGAGGCGTAATAAGTCAGCCGGCTTTTGTCTTTGAATGCCACCGGAAATGCCTGTTTATTAGGGACGGGTAATACCAGTCCGCTGGTACCTGCGTAGAAATGACCCTTTATTTTCTGATGATGTTGGAGATTGCTCACCTAAGAGCGATGTCAAATATTGCACCAGTGTATTATATACATCAAACGGCAATATTTAAATAAATCAGCTCTTCACTTCTTTCAGCATCGTACGCAGCTGCTTTATCGCATTCTTTTCATAGGCATCCTTTAATGAAATCATCGTAGCTGTCCGGATCACATTTTTATCGGCTATGGGGATGGCGACAAAGTCTTTCTCCGAAATGATCGTTTCGATATGCACTGTATGCCAGTTACCAGTCCTTACCAGATCCAGCATGGTCAGGATATCATTTACTTCGATAGAGAATTCCGGGTTCAGGCCTTTGAACATCTGTCCAACAAAATGGCTGGTATTGTACCCCTGTGTAGCCAATACCAATGGCAGATCTGCGATCTCCCGCAGGGTAATGGAAGCCTTACGGGCTAAAGCCGATCTTGCCGCTGTGATCAGTCTCATGGGGGTATTGAACAGTTCTTCTGATTTGAACTGCGACGCTGGTGTAAAGTCTTTAAAGATCAGGATCATATCCAGTTCGAAGTGATCCAGCATCTCTATCAGGTGATCGGATACACCATAAATGACCCGGACTTTCAGTTGAGGGAACTTCGTAGTAAAGCGTACCAATGCCTGTGTAAAGATATTCCGCAGTCCATAGCTCACGCCTACGGAGATCGTTCCTGTGCTGAGGGCATTCAGGTCCTGTATCAGGGCTATTCCGTCGTTGGCTTTTTTTATACTCAGCGCCGCATAATCTGCAAACAAGGCGCCCGCTTCCGTCAGTACGATCCTGTTTCCGATACGGTTAAACAGCGGCGTATCCAGTTCCTCCTCCAGTTGCTTGATCTGCTGCGACAGGGTACTCTGGCTGATATGCAGACTATGGGCAGCCTCTGTGAAGTTCATCAGTTCCCTGGCTTTCAGAAAATATCTCAGTTGTCTCAGCTCCATACACAATCGGTTTTATCGATGACCCGCATCGAAAAATAACGTTTTGCCAATGTAGACATTTCCGCAAACTTTGCGTCAGGAATTATGGAAAGTGCTATCATGCCATCGGAAATTGCAAAGCCATCCTATACCAATAATGCGGCTTTGGGAATTGCGCAGATCCTGCTCTGGGGCGGATCTTATTTTATACTATCGGTCCTGTCCAAACCTATCATGCAGGAAACCTGCTGGTCTTATCAGATGGTATACAGTGCGCTGTCGCTGGCCCTGCTGATCTCCGGACTGGTATTACCCCGGATAGGGCGAATCATCGACGCTTATGACAGGAATTACATCTTACAGTATGCGGGGGTGGTCATGGCCTGCGGATTGATACTCATGGGTTTGTCCCGGCACTTTGTACTCTACCTCATAAGCTGGACCATCATCGGCATTGCGATGGGCATGGGCCTATATGATGCGTTGTTTGCCTCTCTTGGCAAAAAGTATGGTCCTGGTACGGGGAAGGTTATTGTACAGGTGACCCTGATCGCTTCGCTGGCGCCGTCTATTTCCTGGTATCTGCAATCGCTGATGCTGGATACCTATAGCTGGCGAACCGTCTGTTTTATCTATGCGGCAATATTACTGCTGACGATATTCCCGCTGTACAACTTTGTCTTCCGGCAACCGGGAACTACGCATACCAAACGGACAGTCTCCAAAGAGACCACTACCTCTTTGGGGGAGCTGAAAGGACAGCTGTATTATCTGCTGCTGGTCCATTTTACTATAGGGGCCGTGGTGACGACGGGGATCATTATACATCTGATTGATATCCTGTCAGATAAAAGCATGTCTATGACAGCGGTGATTGGTACAGTAACATTTCTCGGTCCCAGTCAGGCAGGTGTCAGGGTATTGGAGCTGCTGATCTCCCGGAAATCGTCCCTGTTGTCGGCAGTTGTCTCAGGTATAGCGATCATGGCAGGTATACTATTATTGTCTACAGCGCCGATCGTTGCCACAGCCGGTGTGATCATCCTGGGTATGGGTAATGGGATGCGTTCTATTTTACGGGGCACGCTTCCGCTGGAGATCTTCGGACAGGAAAAGTATGCACTTATCATTTCCAAACTGGCGCGCATGCCCCTGATCGCACAGGCGCTGACGCCCATCATAACAGGTTGGCTGATCCAGCAGTTCAGCGTATCGGTATTTCTTTATATCTTTTGCGCGCTGGCTTTTATCAATATAATTTTGTGTTGTATTATCATTAAACAGACTAAGAAAAATGGCATACGCATTTAGAAGAGCCCTTCCCACAGATCAGTCCCGGATATGGGACATCCTGCAACAGGCGATCATCCGCAGAAAAGAAGACGGCAGTAAACAATGGCAGGATGGATATCCTAATCCGGATGTTGTGCAGAAGGACATTGAAACCGGCATTGGTTTCGTATTAACAGAAGATGATACAGTTGTCGGCTATACTGCCGTTTTGATCAACGATGAACCAGCCTATGCAGGTATTGAAGGGAAATGGCTGACAAATGAAGATTTTGTAGTGGTACACAGGGTGGCGATTTCACAGGAACACCTGGGGAAAGGTTTGTCCGGAAAAATAATGGCGTTTGTGGAAGATTATGCCATTGCGCACCAGGTATATAGTGTGAAAGCAGATACTAATTTTGATAATCCTGCGATGATGAAGATCTTTGAGAAACGCGGGTATATCTATTGTGGGGAAGTGTATTTCAGGGGATCGCCAAGAAGAGCGTATGAGAAAGTATTGACAAAAGCATAATGCATAGCAGGCTGCTCACATAGCAGGCACCTGTCTCATCGTTGGCCCCAGGTTTGATAAAGAAGTTATGATAGCCTCCACGTAAAAGGAGGCTGAACAATAACAAAGCGGGAAGACTTATGGAACAAGATGCACATGTGAGCAAGCCTGGTAACCTATACCCTTACCAGGAACGCGACCTCAATATACTTTTTGAAAAACTAAAACATGCACCTGCCGGTCGGAGAATACTCTACCAATTACCTACCGGTGGAGGAAAAACAAGGATATTTTCTGAGATTGCCCAATGGTATATCACGCACCATCATCAAAAAGTGATCGTGCTGACCCATCGTATTGAATTATGTAGTCAGACGGCGACAACGTTAAAGACGATGCAGATCCGTAACAAGATCATCAACAGCACGGTCAGACGTATTCGTGATAAGTCAGCACATGACTGCTATGTGGCCATGGTGGAAACATTGCGCAACCGTCTTAAACAAGGGCTCTTCGATCCTTCCTCTATTGGCCTTGTCATTATTGATGAGGCACATCATAATGCCTTTCAGAAACTGCTCAGTAAATTCCCGAATGCTGTCGTAATTGGTGTAACTGCTACGCCATTAAGTTCGAATGCTGAGCTTCCCATGAATAAAAGCTATCACGAACTGGTGATCGGGGAAAGCATTAGTAGTCTGATCAGGCAGCGTTATCTGGCAAAACCCGCCAGCTGGCGTTATGATGTAGAACTGAATTCTTTAAAGACGGGCAATCAGGGTGACTTCACTATCAGTACTTCTGATGAACTATATTCTTCGAAAGCGATGCTCGAATTGCTCCTGCATGCTTATGAGACACATTCTAAAAATAAAAAGACACTCATTTTTAATAACGGCATCTTCACATCCAGGAATGTCTGTAAACTATTTCAGGATGCAGGTTATCCTGCAAGACATCTCGATAATCGCCAATCTGCGGCAGAAAGGGAGGAAATCCTGAAATGGTTTAAAAAGACCAAAGGAGCGGTCCTGAGTTCGGTGTCCATCCTCACAACAGGTTTTGACGAACCTTCTGTACAGACGATCATACTAAACCGCGCCACTACTTCGCTGACGCTTTATCACCAGATGATCGGAAGAGGCTCCAGGAGTTTGCCTAAAAAGAAGAATTTTACGATCATTGACCTGGGCAATAATATCGACCGTTTTGGTGAATGGGATGCCCCGGTGGACTGGCAGCTCGTGTTTGACCAACCTGAGTTGTATACTGAGCGTGTACAAAATCAGTCCGCAGGTGAAGGCCATGTCATCTCTTCTGATATCCGCTCAAAGTTCCCCAACACTTTACAGTTCTCATTTGATATTCAGGCCGCGCACCAGCAGGCAGTAGCCGATGGTCTGAAGCCAATGGTGGTCATAAGAGATGCTATCCGGCAACAGGCCCTGATGTGTATCGAAAACAGTGAAACTATTCCTCAGGCACTGGAATTAGCCGATGAGCTGGACCAGGAAATTCAGTGGCGCGTGAAGCAATATGGGAAATGCCTGGGTAAAGTCACGAAGAATTATACGGACTGGTTGGTGTCCGATTACAAGTCAAGGTTGAAAACGCTTATACAAAAGATCATGCAAAGAGATCTGATAAAAAAAAGTAAGCGCAGGGCGGCATAGCCAATCTCCTTTCCGGGTCTCCCGAATGGCTTCTTCATCCTCCTGAGGGTCAGGCATATCAGTGCCTGTTGTTAAATGTTTAATAATGTAGCTGATAATAAACGGCTATCTATCCTTCCTGTGACCTAAAACCTCACTTTATTACCTCCTGCATAGCAAATACGGGCTATCGCATCCCGGCATACTTTTCGGCCTCTTTTAATACTGCCTGCTGCATCCGGTAGCTAAGCAGCAGCGACCATTACTCACATTAAAAGATACTTATGCTGGCAATGAATTACAGAGGACCATTCCGGGTCCGTGCAGAGCAGAAACCGGAACCAGAGATAGAGCATCCGGAGGATGCAATTGTGCGTGTATTGCGGTCCTGTATATGTGGATCAGACCTTCACCTGTATCACGGGCTGGTACCTGATACGCGTGTCGGGTCTACTTTCGGACACGAATTTATCGGCATTGTGGAGGCTGTTGGTCCCGGTGTGCAAAAACTAAAGGTGGGAGATAAAGTACTGGTACCTTTTAACATCGCCTGCGGAAAGTGTGCCTTCTGTAAACAGGAGTTGTATGGCAACTGTCATGAATCCAATCCGGAAGCAACCGCAGTAGGCGGCATCTTTGGTTATTCTCATACAGCAGGAGGTTTTGACGGCGGACAGGCAGAATATGTGCGTGTACCCTATGCGGACGTCGGCCCACTTGTTATCCCGGAAGATATGCACCCTGATGACGCTGTATTACTGACAGATGTCGTGCCTACCGGTTACCAGGCAGCGGAGATGGGAGGCATTAAGAAAGGTGACACTGTGGTGGTATTTGGCGCTGGTCCGGTTGGCATTATGGCTGCAAAATGTGCATGGTTGTTTGGGGCTGGCAGAGTCATTGTCATCGATCATATTGAATACCGGCTGGACTTTGTCCGTAACTATGCGCAATGCGAAGCCTATAACTTCCGGTCGATGACAGATCCTGTCGTATTCCTGAAAAAGATCACAGACTGGTTCGGCGCAGATGTTTGCATTGATGCGGTAGGCAGCGACGCAGCCGGAAATGCCATGCAAACTATTACAGGCAGAAAGATGATGTTACAGGCAGGCTCCGCTACAGCGCTACACTGGGCAATCAACTCCGTTAAAAAAGGAGGCATTGTATCTATTGTAGGTGTTTATGGTCCGACGGACAATCTGGTCCCTATCGGCAATGTGGTTAACAAAGGAATTACCATACGCGCTAATCAGGCATCTGTGAAACGCCTGCTGCCCCGTTTAATAGAACATGTAAGATCAGGCTATATTGACCCTAAAGCGATCGTCTCACACCGTATTCCACTGGAGGAAGTGGCAGATGCCTATCATATTTTCTCTGCTAAACTGGACAACTGTATCAAACCGATTCTTATTCCACCGTCTGCAAGACAATAAATCATTCAATTATGGATTTAGAAAAGAAATTCTCACATATCAAAGGCTGGGGCGTTGATGCGGACCCTGATAATGAGCCTACTTACCCGATGAAAAAATATACCGGGGATGATCATCAGCGGCTGAACTGGGACAGACCTGTACAACAAACTCTTACAGCAGAAGTGCTGCATTCCAACGAACGTCCGGAAGTGAGTGCTGTTTTTGGTACTACCTGTCCCCCGTCGGGATGGAGTGGCAAAATTCGCAGGTATGCGTTCAAACATAGCGAATCCAGCTATCTCCACTGGCTTCCTTTATTACTGGCAGACCGCGTCAATGTTGTAGAAGGGATCGCGGATGACCTCAGGAAAGGACACATCCCCAACATCTTTGCAGAGAAAGGCTGGAAAGCTGAATGGAAGTACAATCGTACAGGTTTAATAAAGAAGGTGACAGTTGCCGCGCTTGTTACAACAGCTGCGGTACTGATAACAAAAAAGTTAACTGCTAAAAAACGCTGAAACAACTGAGCAGGATACCGGCATCAATGTCTGGTATCTTGTCTTCATTAGTGATAGCACTGGCACTCCTGCAGTCACACCAATAATACTGACGGACGTCTTTTGCCTGGCCCTGTTGTTTATAGCAGGGCCAGGCACGGTATATGTATTGCCTAGACATAAAAGACAATAGACCAGACTGTATATGACGAACAAACTTCTCGCAGGCTTACTGTTAACCGGAGGTATGCTTTTTTCTACTGTAACACAGGCACAGGACAAGATCAATACGGACCGGCCGGACCAGACGGATGGCGCCAGCGTTGTTGAGCAAAAGACCCTGCAACTGGAAACAGAATTTTACTATAATAAGTTAAGCACCTCCGGCAAAACAGCCCTGATTTCATCATCCCTGATACGATACGGATTGTTTAAGAACATTGAAGCCAGATTACTGGTTGAACAGGGCCAGGAAAGAGACCTTTTTATTTCGGAAACCACGCAGGGACAATATCCGCTGGCGCTAAGCACAAAGATCTCGTTAGTGAAAGATAAAAAACGGCTTCCCGATATCGCGTTGATATCGTATCTGCACATCCCTGTCACATCCCACAGCGGCAATTATGGATACTGGTCTCCTCAGGTCACGCTTGTACTGGAAAAAGAGCTGGATAAACTAACCGTGACGGCTAATGGCTCATATAAACAGGAAGCCTTTGAGAAAAGGTGGATATGGCAGGTCAGCGGAGACCTGAAATATGAACTAACTGACAGGTTTACTGTTTTTGGAGAATACTTTGCACAATATGCGCCGGGAGATTCCCCAATACACAATGCAGATGGCGGGGTCCTGTACCATATCACATCCGACCTGCTTGTACATCTGGCTTTTGGTCACACGATCTTTACAGCCGAACGTAACTATTTCGGAAATGCCGGTCTGGCATTCCGTATGCACTAATTTTCTGCCCGTATATCCGCCATGAAATGTATGCAATGCAAACAGGCTGGTTACAGTACCCGCTACTTTTTCCTAATTTAGCTGTCAGGCAAACTGTCCTATCCGGACAGTTATAAGTATTGAGACATGTTACCACAAAAATATCAACCATGAAATACATCCTGACCAGTTTTCTCCTCCTCCTGGTACACGCCACTTTTTCCCAATCCACCTTTCCTTCCTTTCTGAAAGGCACCTGGAAACAGGAAAACACCTCCCTGTACGAACACTGGGATAGTCTCAATCCGCAAACACTGAAGGGCTTCTCCTATATATTAAAGGACGGGAACATGAAGGTCTCCGAATACCTGGACCTGAGCAGCAAAAAAAATCTGCTGACCTACACCGCTACCGTAGTGAGACAAAACGGTGGTAAAAGTGTTTCGTTTAAGCAAAGTAAAGCGGGTGCCGATCTTGTTTTTGAGAATCCGGTGCATGATTTTCCAAAGAAACTGGTATATAAAAGAATAAGTGATAGTGAAATACAGGTGGAAGTATCCGATGGTAAAGGCAAAGGAGAAACATTTAAGATGTTCAAACAGGGAATTGACGGTGTCAAAGATACCGGTACAGCCAATCCCAAATATGACAAGGAACTCGCCCTGAAGCTCGGTTCAGACGATTATGGCATGAAGAGCTACATCCTTGCCATCCTGAAAACAGGTACCAACCCGACAACAGATAAAAACGAACTCCAGGAACTTTTCCGTGGACATATGAATAACATCAACCGCCTGGTGGAAGAAGGTAAACTGGTAGTTGCCGGTCCGCTGGGAAAAAATGACAAGACCTATCGCGGGATCTTCATTCTGAAAGATGTAGGGACAATCGATGCGGCAAAAGAGCTGTTGCAGACTGACCCGGCTGTGAAAGCGGGTGTTTTTGAACTGGAACTGTATAATTGGTATGGATCAGCGGCGCTGCCGGAGTATCTACCGGCGTCTGATAAGATCTGGAAAGTGAAGCATTAAACTCATGAAAATAAGCCAGGTTATAACCCATCATATGGTATAAGGGCTTCGTTACTCATTACGGGGAACGAAGCACCCCTCCGATTTCTTGCTCCAAAGCAACGAATAAGCTCCTGTTTCCGGTTAACTTTGTATATCCAATCAGTCGGACAGGGCGCCCATGAGAACATATACATGATTTCCAGCTCCCTCCGGCTACAAACGACTGTTTCAGATGGAAAGGAAAAATTTTATTAAATCGATAGCAGTAGGAGCTTTAAGTATGACAACATTATCCGCATTTAAGAACTTCACAGATAACTTACAGGAAGAAGAACATATGATGCCTGTGCTCTTCATAGGGCACGGATCACCCATGAACGGTATCGAGGATACTGAATTCAGCCGCCGCTGGACACAAATGGCCAGGGAAATTCCTACACCCAAAGCGGTGCTGGTCGTTTCCGCACACTGGCTGAGCAGAGGGACTAAGATCACAGCGATGGACTTCCCAAAGACCATCCATGACTTTGGTGGTTTTCCAAAAGAACTCTTTGCTGTGCAATATCCCGCACCCGGCGATCCATTACTGGCAAAAGAGACCGCCAAACTGATCCACTCCACACAGGTAGAACTGGACCACGACTGGGGACTGGACCATGGTACCTGGACCGTCGTGCGCCATATGTACCCACAGGCGAATATCCCGGTATTACAACTCAGTATCGATTACACCAAACATCCTCAGTATCATTACGATCTGGCAAAAGAACTGCTGGCCCTCCGCAAAAAGGGCGTACTGATCATTGGCAGTGGTAATATGGTTCATAACCTGAGAATGGCTGCCTGGGACAGACTGAATGAACAGTTTGCCTATGACTGGGCAGGTAAGATCAATGACCAGTTCAAAGACCTCATCCGGCAGGGTGACCATAAAGCACTGATCAACTACGACAAACTGGGTAAGGAAGCGATGCTGGCTATCCCGACACCGGATCACTATCTCCCGCTGATCTATACGCTGGGATTAAAAAGCGGTAAAGACGACCTCTCTTTCTTCAATGACAAAGCGGTGGCAGGTTCATTGACCATGACTTCGCTGAAGATAGGTTGACGGACATAAAATACCCGCTATGCTTTTACTGCTGACTTTCTTAAACTTATTTATGAGCACGCATCTTTCAGATACGCTGACGACGGACAAACCTGTTCTGCACTACCTGGTGCGGGAGCCTAAAACGACGTCCGCAAAGAAAAAAGCCATCATCCTTTTACATGGTGTTGGCAGTAATGAACAGGACCTCTTCGGACTGGCAGAACATCTGCCAGCTGATTACTATATCATCTCTGCCCGCGGACCATATACTATCGGCCCCGGCAGATATGCCTGGTATAATGTCGATTTTTCTACCGGCAAGCCCGTTTTTGATATCAAACAGGAGGCTTCCAGCAGAGCTGTCATCCTGCAGTTCATCCAACAGATGAAACAGCAATACCATTTTGACGAAGTTTACCTCGGTGGATTCAGTCAGGGTGCTATTATGAGTTTTACCATCGGACTGACTCATCCCGGTGAAGTAAAGGGAATTATCGCGTTGAGCGGCAGGATATTAGAGGAGATCAGACCAGGCGTGATGAAAAATGAAGCACTGGGACACCTGAAAGTCTTCATTTCTCATGGCGTACAGGATGGGACTTTACCAATCCATTATGCCAGGGAAGCCAACACCTACCTGCAGCCACTGGGGGTACAATTAAGTTATCACGAATACAATAATATAGGGCATCAGATCAATGCAGAGGTACTGAAGGACTTACATGAATGGCTTAGATAGTAGAAAGGCCCGCTGTATGGCGGGCCTTTTTTATAAGATTAATATGACTATTCTGCGAGACGTATACCGGTAAACTGCCACTGATGCTGTGGATGAAAGAAGTTCCGGTAGGTATGACGGCTATGCCCCTCCGGCGTCACCACCGATGCACCCCGTAATACCATCTGGTTCACCATAAACTTACCATTGTACTCTCCCACGGCTCCCGGTGCTTTGGTAAATCCGGGATAAGGCAGGTAAGCACTATTGGTCCATTCCCATCTTGCGCCCCATGCAAATTGACGGGATGCGATTTCCCATTCCGCCTCAGTTGGCAAACGTTGTCCTTTCCAGGCAGCATACGCGGCTGCCTCATAATAATTGATGTGACATACCGGAGCAGCCAGGTCCAGTTCCTGTAAACCGGCGTAAGTATAAGCCATTCGCTTACCGTTCACCAGATGCCAGTACAAAGGAGCAGTGATATCATTCTTCTTTACCCAATCCCAACCTTCCGCATGCCAGTATCTGAAATCCTGGTAAGCACCGGCTTTTATAAAGTCCAGGTATTCGCCATTAGTCACCAGCTGATCGGCTATCTTATATTCTCCCAGGTATACCTTATGTCTTCCCAGTTCATTGTCAAAACAGAAGTCCGCCCCCTGATAACCAATCTCATAAATACCGGCAGGAATTGTCAGGAAAGAGCTGCCTGCTGATGCCGGTCCATCATCAACCAGTGTCTTGCTGTATGCAGGGAATAATGGATTATGCCCCAGGATGTATTTAATATCAGTATATAATAATTCCTGGTGCTGTTGCTCATGATGCAAACCTAAAGTAATGATACCTGCAAGTTCGGCTGTTAATGGTCCGGCAAGCAATGTGCGCATCGCATCATCTACATAACTACGATAAGCATAAATATCATCTACAGAAGGACGGCTCAGGTTACCACGGTCTGTTCTGATCACCCTGGCTCCGATCGTTTCGTAATAACTATTGAAGACAAAATTATACTGTGGATCGAACTCCGTGTAGGCAGTTAAGTGAGGTTTTAGTACGAAAGTTTCGAAGAACCAGGTGCTATGTCCAAGATGCCATTTCGGCGGACTCACATCTGCTACTGGTTGTACCACATAATCTTCTTTTGCTAAAGGCGCACATATATTTTGGCTGTGTTGTCTTATAGTATTGTATTGAACAAGTAGTTCTTTCATATTTAAAATCAGATTGTTATGACTCACACTACTTCCCAGCATACATCTGCAAACCAGCGTCTGGTATCGTAGGTATTTTGTACAGACCGGAAGCCAGTTTTGTCTGCCAATGTGGTAATTTCCTCAATTGCGTACTTCTGGGAAACCTCCATATAGATGACTTCATCTCTGCGAAAATTGAAATGGTTTTTGCAGATCGTCACCTGCTGATCACACAAACTGACGAGGTAACTTTTACAGGCACCGGTCATCGGATCGTAGCTCTGATAATGTTCAAACTGTTCGGTTACGAAATTCCCGTTCAGTTCCCGATTGATCCTTTTCAGTAAATTCAGATTGAACTTCGCCGTAATTCCTGCACTATCATCATAGGCATTCCGGATGATCCGTGGATGCTTTTTCAGATCAAAACCGATCAGTACCAGATCACCTGGTTGTAACCGTTCCCGGAGACTGCGGCAAAATGCCACTGCCTCCCGGGGTTCCATGTTGCCGATATTGGCGCCCAGGAATAAGACGATTTTCCTGCGGGAGGATAAAGCCGTCGCTTTGTCGAGCATCTCCAGGTAATCACCTTCCAGGCAGTGCAAAGAGAGATCGGGCATTACTGTTTCCAGGCGATTTTGTAGTTCGGAGAGGATATTCCCTGAGATATCGATCGGCATATATGTAAAAGCCGTATGACGATCTACCAGGTATTGCAGGAGGTATTGTGACTTGGTTGCATCACCTGCACCTAACTCTATCAGGTCGAATGCTTCGCCTGTTATCATCGCATTTGCCAGTTCAGCGGTCTTATCACGAAAGATCTCCAGTTCGCAGCGGGTTGGGTAATATTCCGGACAAGCCATGATCTCCTGGAACAGCTTGTCGCCTTCTTTATCATAGAAGTATTTGGCATGCAGTCTTTTAGGTAACTGACTTAATCCATTCAGTACATCAGCCCCGAAGGTATCGGCTACCGTGTCTGTTGTTATATGACAGGATAATACATTTGCATTCATCGTCATTCGCGTTAGTGTTGTGGAAGTACTACTATTTTTCCGTTGGCCATGTTGCTGTCCATCAGCCGATGTGCAGCCACGATTTCCTCCAGGGTAAAAATGCCACCTATGCTCAAACGGATATCGCCGGATTCTACATCCCGGATAAACTGCTGAAAGCTATTGGCGGCTATCCTGATTTGTCCGCTGCTGTAAATAGTGAGACTCACAGCAGAAGGTATAAAGTCCATCGGGGCAAAATCAGGAACGGACCATTGTTCGGAGAGGATGCCTGTCATACAAACGATCCCTCCGGGGGCAGCACATTGCAGGGAGTCTTTCAGGGTTGCCGTACCTACCAGTTCCAGGACCTTATCAAATCCGCCTGCCTGTAACGACTTCGCCTGCGCTGCCAAATGACCATCGTCAATCAACACATTATCAGCCCCATTCTTTAATAAAGCAGCTCTTTTCTCTTCTTTCCGCGTGGTGGCTGTGACCGTCAAACCCTGTCTTTTTGCGAGCTGGATCGCCAGCATACCGACAGAAGACGTGCCACCTCTCACCAGTAAAGAGTCCCCTTTTGCCATCTTCAGTGCCAGGTGTAAGGAGCCGTAAACGGTCTGGAACATTTCCGGAATAGCGCCCAGCACATCCCAGCTCAGATGACTTTCAAAGGCATAAAGGACCTCTTTGGGTAGTATGGCATATTCGGCGTAGCCGCCATCGAAAACCCTACCCATGCCTCCCATAAAGGCGGCTACTTTTTGTCCGGCGCTCCATTCTCCCGAAGGGTCCTGCTCCACTTCCCCAACACATTCAATCCCGAGTACCCTGGGAAACTGTATACCGGGCGACATGCCTTTGCGTGTCATCAGCTCTGATCTGTTCAGCCCAAATGCTCTTACTTTCACCAATACCCATCCCGCTGGTGCTGTGGGGATCGCTCTTTCTTCGATAACCAGTTGTTCCGGACCACCCGGATGATATATGACTGCTGCTTTCATGATGATCTGTTTAATTATTTTACTTTCACGCGGTTAAACATATACCGGAAGATCTTCCAGTCTTCGTTGTCCTTTCTGAGTACAAAGAAGTCCCGGCTCTGCTGTGTGATTAATTGCTGTGTATCCGGGTCGAGTAGTGCTGCGGCGGCAGTTGCGCGTACAAATGCATAGGGCAAGCCGATCTCCACTTCTTTTATGGTAAATCCGATCTGAAAATGAGATCGTTGCAGATATCCATTACCGGTACGTTTCAGATCAGCTGCTTTCAGTATCTTAAAACCATCTGGCATAAACACGGCATCTTCCGTGAAGAAAGAAGAGATGTGCTGGATAGTTGCCGCATTCAGTGTGGCCGCAAAATCTGATAACAATTTTTCTATCGCCTGATTCTCCTGCTGACTTTGCATAGTGTCTTCAATTTGATGCAAAGTTGGCGCATCCGGACTACCCGGTACAATAAACCATCTTAATAAATAGTCTTAATCTAGTTTAAGGGTAGGTATTGTCACTGCTCTAAAAAGAAGATAGACAAGCTGTTATTTTCTTATTATCTTCGTCACCATATTCAATGCTATGACATTTTCTTTCTTCGCATCCAACACGCCTCCTCCGGTAGCCTAAAGGCTGAATAACCGGATTATCCGATGCCCGCCACTACAACGGGCAGGATGTTCTCTGCAACTTATTGTCTCTTTCAAGGTTGTTTAGCCGCCACATGGCAGGTACTGATTATTTTATATCTATTCACACAATCTTGAAATGAAAAATTTTAGATATTCATTCATGGTCCTCCTGGGAGGCGTGATGTACGGCACGATGTCTTCGTTTGTGCGCTTAATCTATTCCTATGGATATAATGCGGCGGAAATTGCCTTTTCGCAGGCCCTGTTAGCCGCGATATTTTTAGGTATACTATTATTCCTGAGCAGTTTCCGGGGAGAAAAGACACCTTTATCCCGTAAAGGTCTGTTATCATTATTGCTAACCGGCGGTATTATCGGTATTACCAATTTCCTCTATTATCAATCGGTGAGTTATATCTCCGCCTCCCTTGCGATTGTAATCCTGATGCAGTTCACCTGGTTCAGTTTATTACTGGAATGGATCGTTTTTGGTCAACGGCCGGGGAAAGCTGAAGCGATAACTGTTATCTTTATCCTGATCGGTACGGTGATGGCTGGTGATCTGCTGCATGCAAAGGATCTGTCCTTTTCCTGGCAGGGCATCTTATTCGCCCTGGCATCTTCACTGACCTATGCTGTTTATATTGTCGCGAACAGCAGGGTACCAAAGGAGGTGAAATGGCAGTCGAAAAGTACATTCATTATGGTGGGTTCGGCCCTGGCTATTTTTATTGTCAATGCAAAAACGATCCTTGTCGCGAATCACTTCGGATATGATTTCCTCGGATGGGCGATCTTCCTCGCAGTAGTAGGTACGACGATACCAACGGCCCTGTTCGCGGTAGGTATTCCGCATATCGGAGCAGGCACCAGTGCTATTCTGATGACGATCGAGTTTCCTGTTGCGGTGATCTGTGCGCATATCGTTTTAAAAGAGGCTGTCAGTCCGTTACAGATAGGCGGCATCGTGGTGATGCTTGCAGCGATTGCTGCGATGAACTATTATAAATCATTAAAAACCAGAAAGGAAATATCATTATGATCAATGTAAGTGAAGTGATGACGACGGCTCCGGCGGTTTTTAAAACACCATTACAGCAAATGGTTTATACGACGTTGGAGCAGCAAAACATCCCATTTGAAAGAGTGGAAAATGATGAAGCGATTACAATGGAAGACTGTATACAGATCGATGAGCGGCTGCAAATGAAGACGGTTAAAACGCTCTTTCTGTGTAACCGTCAGCAGACGGCCTTTTATCTTTTTGTAACGACTGCGGATAAACCGTTCGTGACGAAAGACCTGAGCAGTGCGCTTAGTATCTCCCGTGTATCCTTTGCACCGGCGGAATTACTACTGAGCATGCTGGGGACTACCGTGGGTGCGACCACTATATTCGGCGTATTACTCGATACCGAAAATAAGGTACAGTTAGTCATTGATAGTGATGTACTTAAGGAAGAATGGTATGGTTGCAGTGATGGTACCACGACCAGTTATATGAAGATCAATACCGATTGGGTCGTGAACGTATTCCCGGAATATGCCAAACATCCGGCGAAGATCATTCAGATATAATGGTCTGATTAAAATAAAGACGGGCAGCAGGAATAATCCTTGCTGCCCGTCTCTTTATTATATATAATATATAAGACGCTTTTATCTTGGTTCTGCCGCAACCCTGTACTCAGGGTCCTCCAATATATTCACCTCGATCACACCTTCCGCATTCTTCAGCAGTAAACGGCAATCTTCACTCAGGTGACGCAGGTGCAGTTTTTTATTAAGTTGCTGATACCGTTCTGTCAGTTTACTCAGAGCTTCGATCGCACTCATATCGGCTACACGACTTTCCTTAAAATCAATGATCACTTCCGCGGGATCATTTTGTACATCAAACTTGTCCATAAAAGCGGACACGGAACCAAAAAACAAAGGACCGTAGATCTCATAGTGTCTGATCCCGTGTTCATCTGTATATTTTCGTGCACGGATCCTTTTGGCACTTTCCCAGGCAAAAACGAGTGCGGAGATGATCACGCCGATCAGTACGGCCAATGCCAGGTTGTGTAACCAGACAGTGATCAATGCCACCAGGATACCAACCGCTACGTCATGACGGGGCATTTTATTGATGATCCGTAAGCTGATCCATTCAAATGTTCCGATAGCGACCATGATCATTACACCTACCAGGGCTGCCATGGGTACTCTTTCGATCACGGGTGCACCGAAAAGAATGATGAGCAGAATGGTCAGTGCTGCGATGATACCGGAGAGTCTGGCCCTGGAGCCAGCTGAGAGGTTTACAAAAGACTGTGCGATCATCGCACATCCCCCCATACCGGTGAAGAACCCATTGACGATATTGGCGGTACCCTGGGCAACGGCTTCTTTGTTACCCCTTCCTTTGGTGCCGGTGATTTCGTCCACTACGTTTAAAGTCAGCAGACTTTCAATCAAGCCCACACCTGCCATCACCAGTGAATAAGGGAAAATGACCTTCAGTGTATCAAAACTAAAAGGCACTGACGGGATATGGAATGGCGGGAAACCACCACTGATGGAAGCAATGTCTTTGACTGTTTTGGTTTCGATACCCAATCCCAATGCCAGCAGAAAGACAACAATGATGGCTACCAGGGAGGCCGGTACGGCTTTGGTTAGTTTTGGGAATAAGAACACAATGACGATGGTCACTGCGACCAGTCCCAGCATGGTCCACAAAGCAGGTCCTGATAACCACTCCATCCCGTTACCCGTATTTACCCTGAACTGCTGGATCTGGGCCATAAAAATAATCACGGCCAGTCCGTTCACGAATCCGTACATCACGGGTTGTGGTACCAGGCGGATAAACTTCCCTAATCTGAAGATACCTACGCAGAGCTGGAAGATACCGGCCAATGCGACTGCTGCGAATACATATTCCACTCCATGTGACTGCATCAGGGCAATCAACACGACTACAGTAGCGCCTGCCCCTCCGGATACCATGCCTGGTCTGCCGCCAAGAACAGCAGTGATCAGTCCCATGAGAAAGGCGGCATATAAACCTGTGAGCGGAGATAATCCGGCTAAGATGGCAAAAGACAGCGACTCGGGGATCATGGTCATTGCCACGGTCAGCCCGGCCAATACTTCAGTCTTGTAATTAACCTTTTGTTTAAAGTCAAATAAATTAAGGTAAGCCTTCACGAAAATGAAAGTTTAAAAAGTAAGATGAATCAATGATTACGAATGATGTGAACAGAACAGTGCGCTCACCGGTAACAGACGAGCGTAAGCGATAGTCAATGATGAACTATCAAGGTGGAGTAAGGGAAGATGATGTGATATTGCTGTTCATAAGTCCGCGAAGGTAAACAAAAAGAGCCTGGTATGCAAGAACCTGGGTATTAATTCTCTTTAAATACATATCCCGGTGTCTACCATTGCTGAATGATCACCCCCAGCTGTTTATCCATCAGGGCGAATTCTTTGGCTCCCCAGGGCCTGCGTGTGATGGTGCTGAGATTGGGGTGTAAAAATGCAGGGTGCGAGGCAGCGACTTGCCGGTAGACGGCTTCTATGTCATCGGTAACAAGCCTGAATTCCGGGTTATGTTCCTTTGCCAGTGCAGCATTCTCAAACAGGTTGATCCGCAGTCCGTCTTTTTCCAGCACACAAAATGGCTGAGCGGCGGTACGTTCATCGTGTGTGATGACGAATGCGAGGCAATCGACAAAGAACGTCAGTCCTTCATTGATATCGGTATAAAACACATTCGGAACAAGTTTGCTGAAATGCATATGACGGGGGTTTCTTAAATGTACACAAAAGATGCATAAGCAGTCTTTACTAACTTAAGCTACGCTCCTTCCTGATCTTGCTGAGGAACTCGGGGGTGATCCCGATATAGGAAGCGATCTGTGTATTGGGCAGGCGGTTGGCCAGATGGGGATATTGCTCCAAGAAATACAGATATCGTTCTTCTGCCGTCGCGCTGATATTGAGGAGTAAGCGATTTTGTAAGGCGATATACTTCTGTTCGATAATGATACGGAAGTTCCGGTCAAACTTGTGATAGTTCATATAGAGATAGATCAGGTCCTCATGTTTGATCTGGAGCACGGTGGTTGGTTCGACGGCTTCTATATATACCTTACCCGGCTTCGCCGCATAAAAACTGGCCATATCGGCAATCCAATCATTTTCGGCCACAAACTGGAGGTTATGCTCTTTACCGGCAGCATCGACGGCATACATTTTCAGGCATCCGGTTACGACGAAGGTAAAATGCCGGCATACATCTCCTGCCTGCAGGACGAAACCCCGTCTTTTGATCTTACGCTCGCTGAAACGGGTGGATAGTTCCTCTTTTTCCTTTGCGGTGAGCGGAAAGTAGTTTTTAAAATATCGGATCAGTGGTTCAACCAGCGTCATATAAAATTTGAGTAATGCCTTGTTCCAAAGATACAATTCTTTGGGAGTGTTCATTTTCATGGAGGAGAAAAGATCAGTTTGCTGATACCTGTTAAACTAAATCTCACCTAACAGTGTTAAATTTATGCCAGTGCATTTTGCCACCAATAAAAATACACGTAATGAAAACTGTTACTTTTTTCCAGACCCTGCTGCTCATCCTGGGTATAAGCGGTATCGTCAGGGCACAAACTTCCGGTGATGATATCGTAAAAGAGTGGGAACGCGCAAAAGCGTATACCAGGGAATACCTGGACTCAATGCCGGACAAGGACTATTCACTCAAGCCAACACCTGAAATGCGCTCTTTTGCAGAGCAGATGTTGCACATTGCTGACGCCAATTATGGTTTCTCTTCGGCAGCCACTGGTGAAAAGCCGCCTTTCGGTTTTGGTGAAGCCGAGAAAACGGCTGATAAATCCAAAGAAGGCGTGACCAAAGTAGTGATGGAAAGCTATGACTTTGCCATCAACTGTATTAAAAAGCTGACGCCTGCACAGCTGAACGAAAAGTTCAAACTGATGGACCGCTTTGAAATTACCAAAGAACAGGCATTTGAAAAAGCGTTCGAACACCAGACCCACCACCGGGGACAAACGACTGTTTATCTGCGGCTGGCCGGTGTAAAACCACCTATGGAGAAATTGTTCTAGCCATAATATAAGGCTATTCACCGCCGGTGGGTAGCCTTTTTTAATGTATGTCAGTTCCATCCTCATTTGCTGTTTAACTGGTTAGATAATCCTATCCCCTTTCTGCCGAAGTCTCTACAGTCTTACTCCTGTCAATATACAGTTAACCCGACGCGGATACGGCGCGCCTTTCATACAATATTACACAGACTTTTAGGTGAATAATGAGACAGTAATTGGCCTCGTGAATACAATACAAATTTACGCCAAAAGGCAGAGAAAGCGTGTGCGGGAAATACTGATTTTTACCCTTCTTTTATTGAAGAGATATTGTTTGCGCTTTTGTTATCCTACGTTAATCTTACGTTCCGGAACGTAAGATTAACGTAGGATAACAAATATCTAAGCGGCATCAAACCGGTAATAAAAGCCGTTATTGAGCCTTCCCCCGTCACCTAAAATAACCTCTTTTTTGCTGGCCCTTTCAACAAAATAATTTTGGACTTTTCAACAAAATGGAGATCGCTGGTTTCTCCCGAATTTTGTACTGCGTAAATGATAAAAAATGGAAAATTCCAACAACAACAAACTGGTACTGGTAACCGGAGGCTCCGGATTTATCGCTTCTTATTGTATGATCGCATTACTGCATGCAGGCTTTAAAGTGCGTGCATCCCTGCGTTCGCTGAAGAAGGCCGATGAAGTGAAGGCGATGCTCCGTCAGGGTGGCATCCAGTCTTTTGATGCCCTGTCTTTTGTTACCGCTGACCTGCAGGATGAACGTTCCTGGGAGGCGGCCGTAAAGGATTGTACTTACGTCATTCATGTGGCCTCACCTACTCCTAATACCGATGCAAAGACCCTGGAAGATTTTTTGGTTCCTGCGCGTAATGGAGTACTGTTCGTCATGCGGGCAGCTAAGAAAGCAGGTGTAAAACGTGTGGTGCTGACCTCTGCATTCGGAGCAGTCGGTATGGGTACCAATAAAACCAGTCTGTATACAGAAGAAGACTGGACCGTTATTGATGATACCGTCGCGCCTTATCAGCACTCAAAGACGGTTTCCGAAAGGGCTGCCTGGGAATTTATAGAAAACGAAGGCGCCGGTATGGAACTGGCAACTGTCAATCCGACGGGGGTATTTGGTCCGGTGCTATCAGGAGATATGTCTCACTCGGTTCAGAGTATCATACAAATGCTGAATGGCAATATGAAAGGTGGTTGTCCGAAGATGTCCTTTAGCTTTGTGGACGTACGCGACGTTGCCGATCTGCACCTGAAAGCAATGATATCTCCTGCCGCTAACGGACAACGGTTCATCGCATCTGCCGGCCGGGCTTATTCTATGCTGGACATTGCCAATGTACTGAGAACGAATCTGGGAGAAAAAGCAGCGATGGCCCCCAAAAAGGAAATTCCGAACTGGCTGATCAAACTCACCGCCCTGTTCAATCCAAAGGTAAGAATGGTGGTACCGCTTTTAGGAATGGTCAAAGGCGCCAGCGGACAGAAAGCAAAAAATCTGCTCAACTGGCAACCCAGAAGCACGGAAGAAGCTATCTTAGCAACAGCTAACAGCCTCCTGGATCTTAATCTTATCAAATGAGATTTACACAGATAAAATCCTGTTTTGTCGGACCGGCCATTTCTCCGGAACAATATATCAGTGAGCACACCTTTATCTATATCGGTAAGGGTGCGATCACAGGGTTTGATGGTAATGCGCAGCATACGCTCAGACCAGGGGAATATTGTGTCATGCGGAAGAATTGTCTGGTCCGGTATAATAAGGAAAAAGAGAACAATGAGTTTGAAAAGGTGGTCATTGTTTTCGATGAGGAATTTCTGAAACGCTTCCTGGACAAGTATAAACCCAACCGGGAGGTGGCGGTACCATCTGATGTGTTTGTCAGACTTACAGAGAATACCCTGATCCCTAATTTTGTACACTCGCTGATCCCTTATTATGACGGACAGGGGAAAATCATGGAAACCTTTGTAGATGTAAAGCGGGAAGAGTTAATGCTGATCCTTTTACAATCGCAGCCTGAACTGGCAGGTATATTCTTTGATTTCGGCGTACCGGAGAAGATCAATCTGGAAGAGTTCATGAATCATAACTACCGGTTCAATGTCAGCATCGAGCGTTTTGCATATCTCACCGGGAGAAGTTTATCCGCTTTCAAACGGGATTTCAGGGCGATCTTCAATGAAACACCCAACCGCTGGCTGATCTACAAACGACTACAGGAAGCCCATTTCCTGATCGCCAAAAAACAGCAGAAGTCATCGGATATTTACCTGGATCTGGGGTTTGAGGATCTGTCACACTTCTCTTTTGCATTCAAGAAGCAGTTTGGGTATGCGCCAACGGAACTGGCGAGATAGCTGCATAAAAAGCAAATCAGTGCTGTATGAAAAAGAAGTTAAATTTTATCTGAATTTTACTCTTTTTATTAATAGCTTTGCCCACATTAACCATTGTATTCTTTCTGATGCGCAAACAACTCATAACGGTCCTGCTGATGATGATCTGGCTCTGCCAGCTCTCCGGCCGTTATTTTGTCATGTTTGAGTTCTATCTGAACCAGGAATATATTGCGCAGAATCTTTGTGTAAATAAGGACAAACCACAACTGCATTGTAATGGGCGATGCCATTTGAAGAAGCAGTTGAATGAAGAAGAAAAAAGAGATCAGAATAATCCGGAACGCAGGACTGACAACAGAAGCGAGATCTTTTACGATGCGTCTTTTTATGTTGCCGACCTCACTCCTGCTTATACAACATTACATACTCACTATAATAATCCAGCTTGTATCGGCACTCCTGTTGATCAGGCGTTTACCATCTTCCATCCGCCAGGAGCTTAAGCTTTCAGCTAATCAGCTTTTCCATTTTATTCTTTTTTGATTCGTATTTATTAGTGGCTGTTCGACATGAACGACTGCTATCAGGACTTGTATTGTCTCATCATTCCTGATGATCTGCAATACGATCCAGCTTGTTTATTTCCATTATGCACGCATATACGGGAATGGATAACTATTGCCCTTATTGACCAATGCATGCTGCAGGTAATCCTTTGCAGATGGATATTCAATAAAACCGGTTATAATATGCTGATGACTTCCGTAACGCACGCGTATACGGGATCGGGAGTGCATTGCCCTTATGTCACATAAGCTATTATAGCTGCTATTTGTAACAAATTTAATCATCATTGATCCGCTTCCGTAGAAACGCATGTACGGAAAAGGGAGGCTATTGCCCATACAGAACGGGGTATATCTCATCATCATTCAATTAAATAAATCAACAGATGAAACACATCAACAAATGTATTGCGACACTGGCATTGTTATCCAGCGTATTTACTTCCTGTGGGAAAGACAATGTCGCACCGGCTATTGACACCAATCAAAAAGCGATGCTTTCTATTCAGTTTGACAATATTGTCGGCGATAAAAATCTGCAACTGAACACGGGCACTTATACGAACGCTGCCGGAGAAGATTTCAAAGTATCCCTGCTTCGTTATTTTATCAGCAATATAAAAGTTAAAACCAGCAGCGGAGAAGAATACACTGTACCGCAGGACAGCAGTTACTTTCTGATTGCGGAAGACAATGCCGCGTCTCAGTTTGTAAAAGTAAAGGTGCCTGTTGGCGAATATGCTTCCCTAAGTTTTGTATTGGGTGTAGACAGTCTTCGCAGCACTATGGATATCAGCAAACGGACGGGGGTACTCGATCCTACAGGCGGGATGGATGACGGTATGTATTGGGGCTGGAATAGTGGATATATCTTCTTCAAAATGGAAGGAACTTCCAGTGTTGCGCCTGTTGATCCAAGCGGGCAACATAAGTTCAGGTACCACATTGGCGGCTTTGGTGGTTATAATGCACCAACGCTGAATAATGTAAGAACGATCACGGTAGATCTGACGGCAGGTGGTATTGCAAAAGTAAGACAAGACCGTGAGTCGAATGTACATCTGATGGTAGATATCCTGAAGATGTTCAATGGTACTACGACGGTGAGTATTGCCAGTAATCCGACGGTGATGTTCAGCGAGTTTAGTACGAAAGTATCCGGCAATTATATCAACATGTTTACACATGATCATACTGAAAACTAGCGCCAACTATGCATCGATTACAAGTAATACTGATCGCGGGATTCTCACTTTTACTACTGGCATGTAGTAAAAGTGATCAGATCCTGGCCTTCATCGGATTTAAAAAACCGGCGCATTTTCCCGCGCCCGTATACAAACTGGAAAACAATCCGGTTACGGAGGGAGGATTTGAACTGGGCAGGAAGCTTTTTTATGAGTCACGGCTTTCCCGGAATAATACGGTTTCCTGTGGATTCTGTCATTTGCAGACAGCCGCATTCACCCATCATGGGCATGATGTGAGTCATGGGATAGACGACCGCTTAGGTAGCCGCAACTCCCCTCCCATTATGAACCTTGCCTGGAATACGACCTTTATGTGGGATGGCGGCGTGTTTGATCTTGACATGCAACCTATCGTACCGATCACGAATCCGGTAGAGATGGATGAAACGGTAGAGAATGTGCTGAATAAATTACGGAATACCGCCCCTTATCCGACCATGTTTAAAAAGGCATTTGGTACGGAAGAGATCACAACGGCCAGGATGATGAAGGCCTTATCACAGTTTATGGTGATGCTGGTGAGCGATCAGTCTAAATACGACAGCGTGATCAGAAAACAGGGTCCTGCGTTTACACAGGAAGAGCAAGAGGGATATACATTGTTTCAGCAGAAATGCAGTAGTTGTCATAAAGAGCCTTTATTCACGGATCAGTCGTTCCGCAACAACGGTATTGGTACGGGTCCGAATAATGATGAGGGGCGGTATCCGGTTACACTCAATGCAGCTGACAAATACAAATTTAAAGTACCAAGTCTGCGGAACCTGGCTTATACAGCCCCTTACATGCATGATGGCAGGATGTATACTTTAAATGCGGTATTGAATCATTATAGTTCGGAGGTGCAGGATATGACGACGCTGGATCCTTTACTCCGGCAAAATGGTGTTGTAGGGATTCCTTTATCTGCGAATGAGAAACAATATTTATTAGCGTTTCTCAATACCCTCAATGACCGGCATTTTATTACGGACAAGCGGTTCTCGGAGGAATCGCAATAAATCACTGATGATGAAAAAACTATGGACGATAATTATCTGTCTGCTTGCAGTGGGTTATGAGACAAGGGCCTGTGACATCTGTGGGTGTGGCGTGGGGAGTTATTATATTGGTTTGTTACCTGATTTTAAGAAGCGGTTTATGGGCGTACGTTATCAATATAAAACCTTACGCTCGCACCTGGGACCGGGAGGAAGTACTTCCTATCTCACAACAGATGAGACTTATCAGACGGCGGAGGTATGGGGAGGATGGAATATAGGTAAGCGTTTCAGGGTATTGGGATTTGTGCCTGTGAATTTTAACAGTCGTGAGAATCAGGGTGTCACCATGAATAAATCCGGTATCGGGGATATTGCCGTTGTGGGGTATTACCAGGTGCTGGACAGGAAAAATGTCATCTTCCATGACAAGCTGCTGGTACAGTCACTCTGGATCGGTGGTGGCGTAAAAGCACCTACCGGCAGATACGAGCCTTCTGAACGTAAAGAGAATGAGGATACGCCGAATAACTTCCAGCTGGGTACAGCCAGTACGGATTTTACCTTCAATGTGATGTATGATGTGCGATTAATGGATTTTGGTGTGAATGCGAATGTGAGTTATAAGGTGAATACCAATAACAAGTATGATTACCGGTATGGGAATAAGTTTACTGCGAATCTGCTGGCTTATTACAAGTTCCGCCTGGCGGATCAACTGACGATAGCACCCAATGCCGGCGTACTGCTGGAAACGGCGACCAAAGACACGGAAGCAGGCAAATATAAGGTAGACGTCTCAGGTGGACATTCGCTGTTGGCTACCAGTGGTATTGAAGCCACGTTCCGGACTTTCTCTGTTGGTGCGAACTATCAGCCGGTTATTTCACAGGAGCTAGCCGATATGCGGGTAAAAGCGGGCAACAGGGCGATGGTGCATATCAGCTATCTGTTCTAGTAAGTACTACGCGTGGTCGCCTCAACAGGTGAGTAACCGAATTTTTTTTTGAAGGCGAAAGAGAAGTGGGAAAGATTTTCAAATCCGGCTTCCAGGTAGATGTCGGCAGGTCTTCGTTTCTTTTCACTCAGGTGATAATGGGCCAGTTCCAGGCGCTTTTGCGTCAGCCAGCGCTGTGGACTTACCTGGAAAGCCTTTTTGAAATCCGTTTTAAAGGTGGTCAGACTACGGCCAGTGAAGTAGGCGAACTTTTGTAAGGGCATGTTGAACATAAAGTTTTTCTCCATAAAATCAGCCAGATCGAGTTTGCCCGGTTCGGAGAAATTAGCCAGCCAGCGATCGATGGTTTTGTCTAGCGTACGGAGCACGGTAATGGCTTCTTCGATCTTGACAGATACGATTGCAGGCGGTACACCTTCTTCCAGGTCGAAATAAGGCAATAAGGAACCGAAAAAGCTTTCCAGCAGCGGATGTGCCTCATATTGCCGGATACCATGGTGCTGGTCGGCCACCATTACCGGCTCATGACGGCTGTAATATTCTTTCAGACGTTCCACCCGGATACAGATCGTTACTGATTTATAGGGTTGACCGTCTTTGGAAGACTTAAAAAAGGTCGCCAGCTGGTTGCGTGGTACGAACCAGGTATCTCCTGGTTTCAGGATATGCGTCTGGTCGCCAATGTTTGCTTTTACTTCTCCGGAAATCAGATGTCCGAAGCTATGGTCCCCGGAAATGACTTCGTGCTGGAAGTACTTATCCTGAATACAGGGTAGCATGATCTCCTGCGGTAAAGTCCAATATGATGACATGATCGATCGCTTTTGATAGTACAAAGGAACGCACAAATTCTTATTGAATCCGTGCGTTCCCTTCTTTGATCAGGATACGGCAAATGTGATACCAGTTAGTTTTTCGCTGAGTGTCCAGAGTTGCCGGGCCTTCTCTCCGTCTACTGCCTCGGCGGTGACACCTTTGGTCATTTCGAATTTCTCTGATTTGAAACCCTGCCAGTCCTTATCAATCCGAGCGACTTCTGTATCCTCGCAATAAACACCCCCTATATTGGCCAATTGAGGGCTTGTAGCGCACCAAACGGTAGTGGAGGCACCTTCTTCCAGTGATTTATATCCGTTGTAAGGATCGTGGCGGAAATTGCCGTCTTCGTCATAGACGCCTAAAGCCCTGAAACCTTCTTCGGGAATGTCCCTGCCAAGGTCGGTCACGGCAATAGCCCCCGGGTGCAGTGAAAACGACCTTACACCGTGTGCCTGTGTGCGTTTGTCAAGTTCCACCGTAAACAGCACATTGGCCTGTTTTGCCCTTGCATAAGATACAGCAGGATCATACGGCTGATGATCGAAATTCGGATCATTCAGGTCTATGGATGCCATATGGTGTCCCCAGGAAGAGACATTCACAATCCTCGCTCCCTGAGCGCTTTTTATAGCAGGCCAGAGGCGGGCGGTCAATTGAAAATGTCCCAGGTGGTTGGTAGAGAACTGTGATTCATATCCACGGGCGTCACGTCTTAGCGGCGTCCACATGACGCCTGCGTTGTTGATCAGGATGTCCAGTGGTTTGTTCAGCGCCAGGAACTGGTTAGCGAAAGCATCGATGGAAGCAGGGTTCATCAGGTCCATTTCCAGTATTGTTACGTTGGGAATGCCTGCGAGGTTGTTTCCTGCTTTTTCTATGCTCCTTGCAGGAATGTATACGTGTACACCTGCGTTGGCAAGTGTTCTTGCCGCCTCCAGTCCGATACCGGAATAACCGCCGGTGATGATCGCTGTTTTACCCTGGATATTGAGACCTTGGATAACGTCTGTTGCGGTAGATGCGGCGTCGAAACCTGAGTTGATCGGGCGCTGTAAAGCACCGTTGTAGTTGTTTGTGCTAGTGGTCATTGGTTAGTGGTTTGTTTAGGGCAAAATTCGGGAGAAAGCCTTCTGGCTGTTTTGTTGAAAAGGCGGAATATTGTTTGTTGAGAAGGCGGGGTTATTCCTTCTTTTGATAGGCGGCTTCGAGGAAATGGATGAGGCTTTCGTAGAAAAGGATACTTGAACCGGCGTTGGTGTCTTTATCCTGAAGCGCGGCAACCAGCCAGTCCCAGAGGAATGTCTTGCATTCAGTGAGGGAGTATTGCCAGAGGAAATCTTGGATAAGAATTTCTGGTGTATTTGTGTCACCAGTGGCTGATGCATGTGATGTTGCTTGTTGAATAGACGCGTTTTCCATATTATCAAAGTGGTTTTTCAAAAAAGAACAGCTTAAAATCAGCAGCCGAAATAGCTCAGATTAACTTTCATTGCATTTATAATATGAAAGGCTAATTGTGCTTTCGGCCTCATTTATTTTCAATACAAAACAAACTCTCATTTTTTAAACACGCACAGTGACACGTCTATGTTTTTTTTTAAGTTTAGACCTACTTTTCGACTATAACATATTTTTAACTGGCAAGGTTTTTAACAAATGAAAAACCTTACCAGTTGCCTGATAAGGTTCAAATATTTAGGGGTATAAACAAATCCGATTTAACGAGATTTAACACTTTCTAGTTTAGCAACGATATCTTCGTTTGCATGATAAGGTGTCCAATATTCAATCCTCTTCAACTCTCCGTTGATATCGACAAGTAGTCTTTCAACTTTGCTCAGTCTCACATCAACCTTATCCAATCTCTCATCAACCTTTTCCATTCGTCCTTCGATGGCATCTAAGCGTCTTTCCACCTTATCTAATCTTTCTTCGATACCATCTAAGCGTCTTTCCACCTTATCTAATCTTTCTTCGATAACATCTAGGCGTCTTTCTACCTTGTCTAATCTTCCTTCGATAACATCTAGGCGTCTTTCTACCTTGTCTAATCTTCCTTCGATTCTATCAAATCGATCTTCAAATGAACTAATCTTACCATTTAACGCATGAATTGCAGATAAAATAATTTGAAATTGACTTTCCGACATATTGCACTTATGTTTTAAAGTTTACTGCCTGCGAAAATAAAGTTTATTTAAACACAAAACATCAGGCAAACTGTTAATTATAAGTTAGCACTAAAAAGAGTGATTCCTATAGATGCAGACGTATTAATTTCAAACCCAAAGAGCTTATTATCGATATTACCGGAGATAAATCATATTGCCTTGTTGTCTCTCAAAAGACTGAAGTATTTCTTATTTTATCACGAAGATTTAGCACTCTGCATTTAGCCCTTTCAATAGCCGTAGAATAACTCAACGCCGATATAAACACATTGCCGTTTCTCTCGCTTCTAATGCCATACTCTATCGGGTCGATATCAGAACCAAGCAAAAAGTAATTCACCTTTGAATTATGCTCCAAGAGCGCCCTCTTCATTAATTCTACCATACATCTCCATGCACGTGATTTTTGTTCATCTCCTATTAAAAAACCCGAACGTACCAACTCTACCACCGTTAGTCTATCCACTCCTATTTCACAACCTTCTTCATCGAATTTCGCCAGGTAATAAATACCTACAATACTATCAGGTAAAATAACAAACGCTGGTTTACTGCCTACAATCTCACAATTTTCAATTCCGCAAAATTGCCGAACTACATTTATTATCTCATAGTGTGGTGTATATTCAATGCTGTCATATTCGGGGCCAAGAATCCATAGTCCATGCCGAAGAAAAGATTGCAATTCCTCGATATCTGTTACTTGCCCTTCCTGTGTCTTCAGATGTATTTCATCTAATAGTGAAATGCGATATTTTATCCTATCCAAAACATCTCCTGAAACTTCCATGCTTGCCGAAAGGTCGGATTGGCTATTCAACATAGGCGTGTATTTAATTTACAAATTGAGGTAACAATGAAATTTTGAGGCCCGTAAATTAGACATTTCGCATTGATTAAAAACAAAAAAAAACATATAAAAAACAAGATAAAATACTCGTTTTTATTAAGTAAATGATACTACTTAAATGATCCCAGCATTCACATTACAATCAACCCAAAATCTCATTCCGCTCCCAACCACTCCCCACTCTCTCCCCAATATACATGCATATAAGACGCCACCACATTCCCTTTCCTATACACCGCCATATCCACCTCCTTCCCCCTCGCATTATACACCTTCCCAATCCGCTCCAATTCCCCCGTCTCCGAACTGGTCGAATAATGAAATTCATGCCCCTTAAACCGCTTCTCTCCTATCTCCACTATCCTATATCCCAATGACAACTTAGCACCCTTCATCGTCGTCTTTAACCCTAAAAATCCCACCATCGGATACTCCACCCCCTCCTTATCACCAATACTCTCCCCGAGGTACATCATCCCACCACATTCCGCAATCACCTTCCCTCCCTTTTCACAAAACGCACGCACAGACTCCCGCATAGTCACATTAGCCGATAGCTGTTCTAAATACAACTCCGGATAACCACCTGCCAGGTATAGTATCTCTGCCGCAGGCATCTCTGTGTCATGCAAAGGACTAAAGAAGCTCACCTCTCCCGCATTACGAAGCACTTCCAGATTCTCTAAGTACGTAAAGTTAAACGCCTCATCACTCGCGACAGCAATCGGCAATCCACCTTTCTGCACACGAATAAACGGTGTATGAACAGGCTCCGGTCTCTGCGTCATCGCCAGTATCAGATCTACATCAACAGTACGACTAATATGCTCCGCCGCCGCTTCTATAATAGCATCATAGTCATTCTCCGCAGATATTGCCAGTCCCAGATGCCGGGACGGTATTTTAATATGCTCGTTCGCGGGCACATACCCTAACGGCGCTATTCCCAAATCAGCACAGGCATCTTTCAGGAACTGATAATGACTCTCGGTATTGACAAAGTTGAAAATTACACCTGCTATCTTCACACCCGGATGAAAATGCATAAACCCATAGATCAGCGGTGCCACGGAATAAGCCATTGCCTTGGCATTGACCACCAATATCACCGGCAGGTCCAGCAGCATCGCAATCTCCGCACTGCTCCCTTTCATACGATCGGCACCGTCAAAAAGTCCCATAACACCTTCTGTGATCACCACATCTGCATCCGCCGCGTATTTACCATATACCTCCTTCAGATGCACTTCGCTCATCATGAAAGTATCAAGGTTGACACTGGTGGTATGCGCAGCAAGAGAGTGATGTTTGGTATCAATGTAGTCGGGACCGCACTTGAACGGTTGTACGCTCAGTCCCCGTTTGTGTAAGAGACGTAGTAAGCCCAGTGTAATGGTTGTTTTCCCGGAATTACTACTGGGTGCTGCAATTAAAAACTGAGGCTTCATTCGGCCAAAGATAGTACATTCGTACTCTTATGCAGCGACTAAAGTCCATCATGTTTGCCGGCACTGCATCTGATGTCGGTAAAAGTTTAATCAATACGGGTTTCTGCCGCATCTTCAAACAGGATGGCTATCATCCTGCACCATTCAAGGCACAGAACATGTCCCTTAACAGCTATGCTACACCGGACGGTTTTGAGATCGGCCGCGCGCAGGCCGTACAGGCAGAAGCGTGTGGGATTCCCTGTAGTACGGATATGAACCCTGTGCTGCTGAAACCTACCAGTGATAAAGCTTCACAGGTGGTGCTGCTGGGTAAGCCGGTTGGCAGTCAGTCAGCCTACGATTACTTTATGGGCAACAACAAACAGGAGCTGTTCGCTGCCTCCAAAGCCGCTTACGACAGACTCCATGAGCAGCATAACCCTGTTGTGATGGAAGGCGCTGGCAGTATCAGCGAACTCAATCTGAAACACCGCGATATCACCAATATGCGGATGGCCCTGCATGCCAACGCAGACGTCTACCTGGTGGCAGATATCGACCGGGGCGGCGTATTCGCCAGTGTATACGGAACTATTGCCTTACTGACGCCGGAAGAAAAACAACTGATCAAAGGTATTATCATCAATAAATTCAGAGGAGATGCCCGCCTTTTCGAAAGCGGCAGAACGATGATAGAAGAGCTTTGCGGCGTGCCTGTTGTCGGTGTGGTGCCTTATAGAAAGGACATTTATATCGAGGAAGAAGACTCCGTCGGACTGGAACACAAACACAACAAACTGGCTTCCGGTAAGGTCAATGTGGCAGTGGTATTACTCAATCGTATCTCTAACTTCACCGACTTCAATGTCCTGGAAAGAGACGAACGCGTACACCTCTTCTACAGTAACAATCCCGCTGATATAGAAAAAGCCGACATTATCATCATTCCTGGCAGCAAGAATACCATTGCAGACCTGATCGATATCAAAAACAATGGCGTAGCCAAAGCCATTGTACAGGCGCATAAAAACAATAAAACCGTCATCGGCATCTGCGGTGGCTACCAGATGATGGGAACAGTTGTTGAAGACCCATATCACGTGGAAGGTGCAATTGAATCCATGCCCGGACTGGGTATCCTGCCAGTAAGCACCGTCCTGACAGAAGAGAAGATCACCGAACAATGCCAGTTTCATTATAAAGGACAGTCTGCTGTCTGTGAAGGGTATGAGATCCATATGGGGCTCACCAGCACCAGCGGAGAAGCACGTCCATTAAACAAGACCCTGAACGATAACGCTGATGGGTACCGGCTGACCGACAATTGCTGGGGTACCTACATACATGGTATCCTGGACAATGCCACCGTTGTGGATGACCTCCTGAAAGATCATACCACACAGTCATCCGGCGCACCATTTGATTACCTCGCCTTCAAAGAGGAACAATACGATAAACTCGCACAACACCTGCGCGAACACATCGACATGGCATATATTTACGGACAATTAAAGACGCAGTCATGATCAACGGGCACGGAGACGACAGATACCTGTTCAATTATCCTGTTAAAGCCGATTTTAGTTCAAATGTCTACTATGAAGGTTTTGCCGGCGGATTACGCCAGCACCTGACCGATTGTCTCTATAAACTAAACAATTACCCGGAAGCCAATGCCCAACGCCTGCAACAGGCATTGGCCGACTGGCACCAACTCACCCCTGAACAGGTGCTGGTCACCAATGGCGCAACGGAAGCCTTTTACCTGGTAGCACATGCATTTCGCAGAAAATCAGTCACTATCGCTATTCCAGCCTTTGCAGAATATGAAGATGCCTGTCAGGCGAATGACCTCAGCGTAAGCTATATTAATTACGATGAATTGCATGCCAGTACACGCTTCTCTTCAGATCTCGTATTCTTTGGGAATCCGAATAATCCCACCGGGGCTGTATTACTGCCTGAGACGATCCGGGAACTGCTGACCGCACATCCACAGACGATATTCGTGATCGATGAAGCTTATGTAGACTTTACGGAAGAAGTGATCTCTATGGTTGACGCTATAGATCAATTGCCCAATCTTATTATTATAAAATCACTCACCAAGACATATTCTATTCCTGGCTTACGACTGGGTTATATCCTTAGTAATGCGGATATCATTCAACAGATCCTGCTGTCTAAAATGCCCTGGTCTGTCAATGCCCTGGCTATTGAAGCCGGACTCTATATCGCACAACACAGGGATGTATTAGCCTTACCGATCGCCCAGCTACGGAAAGACACACTGGCGCTAATGGACGCTGTGAAGCAAATTGAGGGTATTCAGGTCAGGAATACCCATACCAATTTCTTCCTTTCCCAAACAAACTTGGGTACAGCGGATGACCTAAAACACTACTTACTACAAAATGAAGGTCTGCTGATAAGGGACGCGGCTAATTTCAAAAGCCTCCGTCCACAACATTTCCGGGTCGCCGCACAAAGACCAGAAGAAAATCAGCTACTTATAAAAGGCATTCAGGCATGGATCAACAGTATCTCTTAATCATTATCCCCCTGCTGGCAGGCTATGTGCTGGACCTGGCATTGGGAGATCCACGCTGGCTGCCACACCCGATAAGACTATTCGGCAATTTGATCAGCTGGGGTACCAAAACACTGAACCAGGGGGACAACCGTTTCCTTAAAGGCATGATTTTAAGCATCTTACTGTGTACTATTTGCTGGCTGTTCTTTGCCGGCACACAGTATTGGTTACTGCGAATACAGACTCCCTTCTTTTACTACCTGTTCACCAGCATTTTCGTCTTCTTTGCTTTAGCCAATAAAAGCCTCTTACAGGAAGGCAGGGAAGTTTTCGACACACTGAATAACCAGGGACTGGATGCCGGTAGAAAACGCCTCTCCTGGATCGTAGGACGGGAAACCCAAAACCTTAGTGAGAACCAGATCAGGACAGCCGTCTTTGAAACACTCTCTGAAAACCTCAGCGACGGGGTCATTGCGCCATTATTCTATTTCGCTATCGGCGGACTACCCGCTATGATGACCTATAAAATGATCAATACCCTGGATTCTATGATCGGGTATAAAAAAGAGGAATATTTCTGGTTTGGGAAATTTGCCGCCAGGCTGGACGATGTGGCCAACTTCATTCCGGCCCGTATTACAGCACTGCTTATGGTAGTGGTTGCCTTCAGCAGGCGCGGACTGACCTATATCTTCAGATATGGGCACCAGCATGCCAGTCCTAATTCCGGGTATCCGGAAGCCGCCCTGGCAGGCATTATGTATTGCCGCTTCGGGGGCCCCAATACCTACCATGGTCAATTAGTTGTCAAACCCTATATCGGCGAACAGGCCCGGGATATTGCCCACAGCGAACTGCGCAAAGTGGTGTATATCAATCATGCCGTGACATTTCTGAGCATTTTGCTCATTGTCTCCACTTATATAATATACGCCATAACTACCTGATTGACTGCACGCTGTTCTATTCTCCTGCTAAAAAGAGCAAATAATTACCTACATTTGGCCCAGTTTCTTGGTTTTCGTCCGGTCACAAGCCGGTTGAGATTAAAAGGGAATTTGGTGAAAACCCAAAACAGTTCCCGCTGCTGTAAGTTCTGTAACAGCTTTTAACCAGTGCCACTGTCATAATCCCCTATCGGATGGGAAGGCGTTAAGAGTAGAACGAGTCAGAAGACCTGCCAGCAAACTATGTTTATCCAACACTTCGGGAAAAAAGTCATGGGAGAACGTAATACACGTGTGCCGTCCGGTATACCTGTTTCCTGTTTTTCTCTCTTTTTTGCTGAGGTCTTGTTTAATCATTAACGGGTAATTAATGTATTAATCAAAAGTAACCAGTCGTATGGCAATTAAAGATCTGACTAAAGTTCAGAAGATCCTTTTTATCTGTAATGGAGGCACCTGTAATAAGAACAACGCTGCTGATGAGAACACAGTACAACTCAGAACGCATCTCACGGAGCACGACCTGAATGACGAAATCCACACCGTTCGTACCAAATGCCTCGGACAATGTACCTGGGGGCCAATGATCTTTATGCATCCGGAAGGTCTCTGGTATAAAAACGTAAACCTGGATACCACCCGTGACATCGTGACACAACATCTCCTGAAAAATGAACTGGTAGTGGGACATGTGCATTTCCCGGAAGCTGAAGGGGTAGATTCCAAACCACTTACGCTTAAAAGCCCTCAGCCAAACGAATAAAAACCCCACCAGATGAACATCTTACAACAGGATCTGACCGGATTTATCGTCCTGGCCGTACTTGGCTTACGCCATGGGCTGGACCCCGATCATATTACCGTGATCGACGGATATACCTACCGCCTGCATCTCCATAAAAGTATCTGGACCAGATGGGTAGGCACCCTTTTTACCTTCGGACATGGTATCATGGTTACCGCCATTGCCCTCTTCCTTTGTATACTGAAGAATAATTTTGAGATACCAACCGCCCTGGATATCGTGGTGGAATGGCTGTCTTCAGTGATGCTCCTGTTTATGGGTATTTCCAACCTGATCAATCTGACCCGCAAAGACGGTGCTCAGACAGGCAGTTTCCGTAAACGCCTCGTTCCCAAAGCCTTTAACAACAGCCTGAATCCGTTTACCGTCATCATCACCGGTATCATCTTCGGGTTCATCTTTGATACCTCCTCACAGATCGCCGCATTCGGTTATGCCATATCTGTCTCCAACCAATGGATCTATGCCATTATGGGAGGCGTGGTATTCTCGCTGGGACTGATCGTCACCGGCACCTGCGATTCCCTCTTGCTGAGCAAGTTACTTAAGACCTTCGATCAGAAAAAGATCCAGAGTCATCGTTTTAAACTGAATGTGCTGATCACGATCATGTGTTTTGCCATTCCTTTGTATAAAATTGCAAGCGCCTGGAACGAGTCCCTGGAACTAAATGATTTCCAGAATAATATTGTCGGACTCGTTTTTATTAGTATCATTATATCTTTATACGTGGAGCTGTACCTGCGGCACAGATACGCCAAACAGGAAATAGCCAGTGAGGCAGACCCACGTTAAGGATCAAACAGCATATGAGTAAAGCACAGACAAATACCATCAGCATATTAGGCTGCGGCTGGCTGGGTCTTCCGCTGGCAATCCATCTTGTAAAAGAAGGATATGCCGTGAAAGGTTCCGTCACTTCGGAAGATAAAATGGAAGAACTGGCACAACAACAGATCCAGCCTTATCAGGTTATGATCACAGAAGCCGGTATTGAAAGTAATGACATCGCTGGGTTTCTGGAAAGTGAAATACTGATCATTAATTTTCCTCCTTCCCGCCGGGAAGACGTCGTGCTTTATCATCAGGCACAGATGGCACACCTTGTGAAAGCAATAGAGAAAAGTCCGGTACAGAAGGTGCTGTTCATCAGTTCCACCTCCGTCTACCCGGATGTAAACGGCGAAGTTTTCGAACATGAAACCGCCACGCCTGCCAAAGGCAGCGGTAAAGCCTTACTGGCTGTTGAAAAAATGCTGCGTACCAATATCCGTTTTATGACAACAGTGGTACGTTTTGCAGGGCTGATCGGCTACGATCGTATGCCTGGCCGCTTCCTGGCAGGTAAGAAAAATGTAGAGAATGGCGACGCACCGATCAATGTCATCCACCAGGACGATTGCATCGGTATCATTACAGGTATCATCCGGCAACAGGCATGGGGCGACGTATTCAATGCCTGTTCAGATGAACATCCGACACGCAGGGAATATTACACACAGGCGGCCGCTATCGCCGGACTGGAACTGCCTACATTCGCCGCTACCGCCGATCCTCATTTCAAAATAATCAACGCAGACAAGATCAAACAAAGACTGAACTATTCGTTTAAGTACCCTGATCCTGTTAAATTATTACATACCGGCATATGAAAGGGATATTAATCTGTGGTCACGGCAGCCGCGATCCTGAAGGAGTCGAAGGCTTTAAAGCACTGGTGGCATTACTGCGCAAACGCTATCCTGACAGGATGGTGGATTATGGTTTCCTGGAATTCTCTCATCCCGTATATGCGGCGGCTGTCGAGCGGATGTATGTGGCAGGTATACGGGAGATCATTGCTATTCCAGCCATTCTCTTTGCCGGTGGTCACGCCAAGAATGATATTCCTTTCGAAATGAATACCCTGCAGTCTCAGTATCCTGACCTGCGTATCAGACTGGGCAGACATATCGGTATTACACCTTCTATTCTGCAACTCGCAGGTAAACTTGTGACAGCAGCGGAAGCCGCACATCCGCCAATGGACAGACAGGACGCTTGTCTGCTCCTGGTAGGAAGAGGTACTTCCGATCCTGACGCTAACTCAGATGTGGCTAAAATGACCCGTATGCTGGGAGAAGGATTAGGCTTTGGTTTCTCTACCACTGCTTTTATCGGCGTGACACAACCACTGCTGAAAGATCATTTACCCATCATCGATCATCTGCCTTATAAAAGAATTGTTGCATTACCTGTGTTCCTGTTTACCGGTGTACTGCTCAAAAAGATATATGCTCAGCTGGAAGAATTCGCTGCAACGACCAGCAAACAGATCATCGCCACCAAATCATTTGAGTGTGATGAACTGTTATTGCAAACTATAGACGAACGCATCCGGGAAGTACAGGAAGGCAGTCCGGATATGAACTGTCAGCTGTGCAAATACCGCACACAGATCATCGGTTTTGAAGAAGAAGTTGGTAAAGAACAGGTCGGTCACCATCTGGCGGTGAAAGGCATTCTATTCGAAGAAGAAGAAAAACCCGGTGAAAAGAAAACCGTTCTGACAACCGTTAAAAAGATACTCGGCATCTGATACATGAATAGCAAAGGAAAGATATATGGCGTATCATTAGGCCCCGGGGATCCTTTACTGATCACCGTTAAAGGCCTGCAAACACTACAACAGGCAGACAAGATCTATTATCCGGGTTCTCTCCTCGCAGATGGCAGTACTTCCAGTTATTCATTGCAGATTTTGCAGCATTATCAACTGGACGCTGATAAACTGCAAGGCATGTTCCTGAAAATGTCTGATGACCGCGACGCAGCTGAACAGACATATGCCGCTACTTTTCAGGAGATGCTGGCTGAATATGAAGCAGGCTTACAGGTCGCATTTGTCAGTGAAGGAGATATCTCCTTCTACAGCACTTTTGCTTATCTGCTGAAACATATCCAGCAGCACCAGTTAGAACTGGAGATCATTGCCGGTGTGCCTTCCTTTATATTAGGGGCTGCACAACATCAGTCATCACTGGCCATCCTCAACGAGAAGATCGCGATCCTGCCAAGAATGAAAGACAGGGATACACTCTCCCGCTATCTGGAAGAGTTTGAAACTGTTGTACTCATCAAGGTGAGAAGCGTACTAAAAGATATTCGTAGCCTGATCCAACAGACCGGCATCCAGATCGTCTACTGCGAAAGACTCGGCACCACACAGCAATACATCACCACAAACATAAACGACCTGGAAAACAGGGAGATCCCCTATTTTTCATTACTCATTTTAAAAAGAATATGAAGTTAAGCGTAGTTGGCATAGGACCCGGCGGTAAAGACTATATCCTGCCTGTTGCACAACAGGTACTGGCCACGGCTGATATCGCCATCGGGTACAGTTACTATTTTCAGTTTGTAGAGCACCTCCTGCCCGCACACTGTGAATGTATCGGGAAAGACCTGACTGAAGAGGAAGCCCGTGCCGAACTGGCGGTGAACCGTTGTGAGCCGGGTAAACATGTGGTGGTGATCAGCTCCGGAGATGCGGGTATTTATGCGATGGCCTCACTGGTCTATCAATATGCCAGCACCCGTACTGATAAGCAGATTGATTTGCAGACTATCCCCGGTATCAGCGCTTTTATCGCTGCCGCAGGCAGACTGGGAGCACCACTGGGACATGACTTCTGCTGCATCTCCCTATCTGATCTGATGACGCCCTGGCCCGTCATAGAGAAAAGGATCCAGGCAGCTGCTATCGGTGACTTCGTAACTTCTTTATACAATCCCAGAAGTAAAAAGCGTTTCTGGCAACTAGCCCGCTTCAGGGAATTATTCCTCCTGCACAGAGATCCCGCAACACCTGTAGCGATCATCCGTCAGGTGACCAGACCAGAAGAGACTATTACCATCACGACACTGGGTGAGATGGATGTGGAGTCCGTAGATATGTTTTCACTGGTGATGATCGGCAACTCGCAGACGTATCAGTTTAACAATCACCTCGTGACGCCGAGGGGGTATATGGCCAGGAAACCTGCCTCCGGACAGGAAATACAGGACGAAAGTTTCCGCCAGATCGCTGCACAGCTGAAACGTGAAGACGTCAGCGAAGCGGATAGATGGGCTATTATGCGTTGTATCCATACAACGGCCGACTTCGAATATGAAGACCTGTATTTGTCTAATAACGATGCCATTGCACAATGGCACGATTATCTGAGCGCCGGCGGTACGATCGTTACAGACGTGACCATGGTACAGTCAGGCATCACCAGAGAATTTATCAAAAGATATAATGCCAATGTTTACTGCTACCTCAATAATGAAGCAGTATTGCCATTAGCAGAAAAAGAAGGACTGACGCGTAGTCAGGCAGGTATGCGTATCGCGATAGAAAAACATCCAGATGCGCTGTTTGTAGTAGGTAATGCGCCTACCGCCCTGTTTGAACTCTGTGATCAGTTACAGGAACGCAAGTTCTCCCCTGCCGGCATCATCGGCGCACCGGTAGGATTTGTCAATGTGATAGAATCAAAACTGAAACTACAGGCTATGAAAACAGTGCCTTACGTGATCATCCGCGGAAGAAAAGGCGGTAGCAACGTAGCAGCCAGCATCGTCAACGCAGCATTCACCGTAAAAGACAGGTAGTGGAATATATCGTTATCGGCATATCAAACAATCCTGACTATCTCCTGCCGGAAGCTGCCATGGAGATAGTACCGCACTACCGCGTGTTCTCCGGTGGGAAAAGACACTATGAACTGATACAAAAACACCTGCCTGCCGGTCACCAGTGGATCGATATCCGTAGTGATATGCCGGCACTGTTTGAACAATATAAAACGTACGACGAGGATATTGTGATCTTCGCTTCAGGAGATCCCCTGTTCTACGGATTCGCAGCGACTATACAAAAGTATCATCCGGAGGCCGATCTCCAGGTATCGCCCTATTTCAACAGCATACAGCTGCTTTGTCACCGGTTGAACTTTGTCTATTCACATGTGGTAAATACCTCTGTACACGGCCGCTCCTGGCAAGAACTGGACCAGGCCCTGCTCAGACAACACCAAAGTATCGGTATTCTCACTGATCAGGTGAAAACACCAGCTGCCATAGCGGCACGTATGCTGGAATATGGATACGATAACTACGTGATGTACATCGGCGAAAACCTGGAAGGACAAGGACAAAAGATCGTATTCGGTGAACATATAAAAGACATGCTTAACTATGAGGCGCATACGCTCAACTGTGTGCTGCTGAATAAAAAGCACCACAGGTCTTTATCCGCCGGTATACCTGATCACAGTTTTGAAGGACTGGAAGGCCGGCCGAATATGATCACGAAAATGCCCATCCGGATGGTGAGTCTGGCGCAGATGGACCTTTCTGCAAAGCATACCCTCTGGGATATCGGTTTCTGTACAGGATCTGTATCCATAGAAGCCCGCAGGCAATATCCGCATTTACAGATCGTCGCTTTTGAGAAACGGCCTGAATGTGATGCTTTGTTTGAACTGAATACACGTAAGCATGCTACACCCGGTATCAGGAAGGTAATGGGCGATTTCTTCGAACAGGACCTCGCTTCCTTACCCAAACCCGACGCCGTTTTTATCGGTGGACATGGCAACCGGCTGGAAACATTGATCAGTCAACTGGACAGCTATCTGCCGGCAAAAGCGAAGCTCGTTATCAATGCAGTAAAAGAAGACAGCAAAACGCAGTTTATCGCGGCAGCCGGACAATTAAACTATACATTATCTGAACCGATGGTGATCACTGTGGATGCCCACAATCCGATCACTATCCTGACAGCAGAAAAGCAATAAAATGAGTAAGACAGTCATCATCGCCAGTACCGACAGAGGTGTTGCATTGGGCAACAGGATCCGGACAGAGTTTCCGAAATCCCTGCTGGTGAGCACCCGCCCACATGAACAAGCGACGCAGATAGAGAGTATCGCGGCATTTCTGGAAAACAACTTCAGCGCCTTTGATACGTTGATCTTTGTTGGTGCACTGGGGATCTGTGTACGCAGCATTGCCCCCTATCTACAGGATAAACAAAGTGATCCGGCGGTCATCAATATGGATGATAACGGACGTTTTGTACAGGCAGTAGTATCCGGACATGTGGGTGGCGCCAATGATATTACCCGTAAAGTGGCAGCCGCTATTGGCGCACAGGCTGTCATTACCACCAGCAGTGATCTGCAGGAGCTTTGGGCACTCGATACGCTGGCAAAGGAGTTTGGCTGGAAAGTTACGCCTTCGGAGGATATGAACAGCATCATTTCATTGTTTGTCAATAACAAACGAACTGCGTTATTACTCGACATAAAGGATAAAGGAACCGCCTATCTGGAGAAGAGTCTGCCGGCATTTGCGGATGTATATTATGACTTTCAACAGATAGACCTTAGTCAATATGAATTATTGATTGCGGTGACTTATAAAACCTATAGCCTCCGTATTCCGGTGCTGCATTTCCATGCACCCGTCTTACATGTTGGTATGGGATGCTCCCGTGATATTGAAACAGACCAACTGGAAGCATCTGTGTATGAGCAGTTAGCCATACAACAGCTGGCGCCGGCGGCGATAAAAACCATTGGTTCTATTGATGTAAAACATGATGAGACTGCCTTTATTGCTTTGGCAGAAAAGCTGCAGGTCCCTTTCATTACCTATACGGCAGAAGAACTGAATACACAGCATGTAGTGAATCCATCTGAAGTGGTGATGTCGAAACTGGGTGTACACAGCGTATCAGAAGCTTCGGCCATGTTGTCCTCACGTAACCAGGAATTATTACTGGAGAAACAGAAGATCACGGTGCCTTCCGGCAAGAAACACACCATTGCAATTGCACTGGATAGTCAGGCGATCCGTAAAGCAGTCGTAGCTATTGTGGGCGCTGGACCTGGAGATGCGGAACTGATCAGTCTTAAAGGAAAACAGCTGGTTGAAACAGCAGACCTGATATTATATGCAGGTAGTCTGATACCGGAAGAGATCACACATTATGCAAAGAAAGAGGCGATTGTAAGAAACTCCGCCAGTATGACGCTGGAAGAGCAGATCGGACTGATGGAAGAGCATTATGCGAAAGGCCACCTGATCGTTCGTTTACAATCAGGCGACCCAAGTATCTACGGAGCGATACAGGAACAGATGACCATCTTCGATGAAAAAGGGATGGATTATTATATCGTACCGGGGATCTCTTCCTTCCAGGCGGCAGCTGCCAGTCTGAAGTCAGAGTTTACCATCCCTGAAGTCGTACAGAGTATTATCCTGACCAGGGGTGCGGGTAAAACACCTTTACCGGAGAACGAGAAGCTGAACGAGATGGCGAAACACAAAGCCACCATGTGTATCTTCCTGAGTGCAACGATCGCGAAATCAGTACAGGAACAGTTGCTGGAACACTATGAACCGGAAACACCTGTAGCGGTATTGTATCGTGTGAGCTGGAAAGATGAAGAGATCTATACCGGTCAGCTGAAAGACCTGGCGCAGATCATCAGGGAGAATAAACTGACGCTCACCACCCTTGTCATTGTAGGTGTGGCGATCGGCGCAAGAAAGAACCGTTCTCACTTGTACAGTCCTGAATGGAAACACACCTTCAGAACAGGTAAAGCCTTAAAAGCGAAGTAATGATATTAGTTTTTGGTGGAACTACAGAAGGTAAGAAAGTAGCGGGCATACTCGAGCAGCATGCGCGGCCCTATTACTATTCCACCAAAACGGAGATAGATTTTGTAAAAGGTCAATATGGGCAATACCGGCATGGGGCAATGACAGCGGAAGACCTACAGGCCTTCTGTACCGCACAGGGCGTAAAAGCCATTGTGCATGCCAGTCACCCGTTTGCCCGTATCCTTCACGATACGATCCACACAGGTGCACAAGCCCTGTCGCTGCCGGTGTTTCGTTTTGAACGCAGTTATCCTGAAAAGCAGGAACATCCGCTCATCCGGTATGTAGATTCCTATCAGGCGGCGACCGACTGGCTGGAACATTACCCTGTAAAGAAATTACTGGCATTGACCGGCGTACAAACCATCGCGCCGCTGCAACATTACTGGCGGCAGCATGCGACCATCTTCCGGATACTCCCGAGAGAAAGTTCGCTGGCACTGGCAATGGCGGCAGGATTTCCGGAGGAAGACCTGATCCTGGAGATGCCGGGAGATGATCTGCAACAGGAATCCGCACTGATACAACAACATCAGATCGGGGCTATCCTGACGAAAGAAAGCGGGGAATCCGGCTTTCTTTCCACCAAGATCAGGGCAGCCCTGGAAAACAATATACCGATACTGATCGTACAGCGTCCTACCCTGCCGGAGGCATTTATTCCGGTGACGGATGAGGCTTCGCTGATCGGACACTTAAATCGACTAGGGGTATGAGTCTGCAGGAGATACCAGCCGGCCCTTTAAGACAGGGCTATACCACAGGAGCGTGCGCAACTGCATGTACCCGTGCCGCGCTGTTATCCCTCATCAGACAGGAAACAGTTTCCGAGGTGGAAATCACGCTGCCCCTGGGAGAAAAAGTGACATTTAGTATCAGCTCCTGCTCTTTTGACGGCGAACAGGCCACCTGTACAACGGTAAAAGATGCGGGGGATGATCCGGATGTGACCAATGGGGCTACGATCGGTGTGACGGTGTCTTTCAATGATACGCTGGAAGTGAAATTCTTCCGGGGAGAAGGCGTAGGTATTGTGACCCTGCCCGGACTGGCGATCGGGGTCGGCGAACCGGCGATCAATCCGGTACCCCGGAAAATGATGACGGATGTTGCCTTATTCCTGACACACCTGTATAAGCTCAATAAGGGGGTGAATATCGCCGTTTTTGTCGTGGATGGGGTCAATATAGCCAAAAAGACCTTGAACAGCCGTATTGGCATCTTAGACGGCATTTCCATATTGGGCACCACTGGTATCGTGAGACCCTTTAGCGCATCTGCCTATATCGCCAGTATCACCCAGGGTATCGATGTGGCACTGGCCAATAATTGCCGGGAGATCGTTATCAACTCCGGTGGCCGTTCGGAGAATATCCTGCGGAAGCGGTTTGACCACCTGCCGGAATTCGCCTTTATACAGTACGGCAACTGGATAGGCGAAACCCTGGAAAAGATCCGCAGCGTACCCCTGGAGAAGGTAACTATGGGCATTATGCTGGGTAAGGCAGCCAAACTGGCACAGGGCGAACTGGATACCCATAGCGGAAAGTCCTCCTGGGATAAACTGTTCATTCACGGACTGGCAAAGGAATGCGGGTATAGCGATGAGCAATGCGCCCCTATTCTGGAGCTGAATATGGCACGGCGGCTGACAGAAATATTCCCGTTCACCGAACAGGAACCTTTCTTCAGGAAACTGGCCGAATACTGCTACGCGGTGTGTAAACCGCTAATACCGGCGGTAGATCTACAAATATTGCTGATTGACGCAAACGATACTATTCTAAGATTTTAATATGATTGGATATCTTTTTACAGACTCTTTATTATTGGGTATACAGCACTCATTTGAACCCGACCATATGGCGGCCGTTTCTGTGCTGGCATCAGAAAAAGCCAGTAATAAGATCAGTCTTTCAAAGCTGATATGGCGCTCTTCTCAATGGGCTTTAGGACATTCCGTTACGCTGATCCTGTTCAGTTGCTTTGCGCTCTTATTGAAATCTGCCTTACCGCTGGACCTTTCCGGTTATGCGGAAATGATAGTGGGTCCGGTGATGATATGGCTGGGTATCTCTGCTATTCGCAGAAATCACAAACTCAAGCAGATGATGGCCACCCACAAGACCTTTTCAGAACATGAACATATCAACAATGCCCTGCATATACATGGTAAACAGGGACAGGAAATTGCCATGAACCCTTTAAGCCGTTCTTTCTGGGTAGGTATGCTGCACGGACTCGCCGGTACCGGTGGCGCCTGTGCCGTAGCCCTGATTATGGCCTCCCGTGATACGACAACAGCTATCGGCATCATTGTGTTGCAAAGCGTCGGCATCGTTGCCGCGATGACCACTTACAGTTGTGTACTGGCATTTTCAGTATCCCGGTTTATTGAGCGTAACCAGCTGGCATTTAAATCACTTAACGCAGCTGTAGGACTGTTCTCCATTGGCGTAGGCTGCCTGTGGATCTATAATAGTTTTGCGTAAATAGCTATCACATGCAATCATTTCCTTTTACAGCAATATACGCACAGGACGACTTCCAGCTGGCCCTCATACTCTGTATGATAGAGCCGGGACTTGGGGGGGTACTGGCCCTGGGCGACAAAGGCACCGGTAAAACGACGACTGTCAGGGGACTTAGTCACCTGATGCAGCGTAGTCTGCCTGACTTCCCTTTTGTGAACCTGCCAATAGGCGCCACGGAGGACAGGGTATTGGGCACTGTCCAGCTAGATACCCTGATCAACGACAGGAAGATCGCTATTCAGGCAGGTCTCCTGGCTACTGCTAACCATGGCATCCTGTACATCGATGAGGTCAATCTCCTGAATGATTACCTGATGGATATCCTGCTGGATGCTTCGGCCAGCGGTGGTTATCACCTGGAAAGAGATGCAGTGTCCCATTGGTTTGAAAGTAAATTTTGTCTGGTGGGTACGATGAATCCGGAAGAAGGGGAATTACGTCCGCAACTGCTGGACCGCTTCGGACTGAGTGTCACTGTACACACACCTTTGGACCGGACCGACCGTATACAGATCGTGAGCCGCAGGTTACAGTTCGATACCGATATGCCTGCGTTCCTCGCTCAATATGAGGCCACCGAGCAGCAACTGGCAGAAAGGATCGCTACTGCCAGAGAGCAGGTAAAACAAGTGACATACGACGAAATGATACAGGCTACGATCGCAGATACCTGTATTGCACATAAAGTGGAAGGTTTACGGGCCGACATCCTTTTGCTCAAAGCAGCAAGAGCATACGCGGCCTTCCATCACCGGAAATCGGTCACCACGGATGACGTACATAAAGTGATGCCGTTTGTACTCTCTCATCGTTCAAAAAACTTTTCCTCATCGCAAAATCCTCAGCAACAAAGAGAGCAGCAGTCTCCCAGGGATGAAAAGGAGGGCGATTCGATAAGGATAAAAATGAACTGAGTAAACCAGACAGTCCGCTGCAGGAATACCTGCTAAAAGCCGCGAAAACGAATAATTACGTACAGCTGAAGGCCAGTCCGGCGAATACCCGGAAGCACTCCATGGTAAAAAAGGATGCCGGTAAAACGGGCTTTACACAAAAGCCCTCCTACGCTCGTCCTACGTCAAAAGTCGCAGCACTAGCGACCATGATACACTATCTGGTATACGACAAGGCAGAGATCCAGTATAAGCGGGAACAGGCAAAAACGGAGTTATACGTTTGTTTTCTGCTGGATTCCAGCGGCTCCATGATGAAAGATAAACAAATTGCTTTTATCAAAGGTCTTGTAGCAACGACGATTGCCCGGTATAAAACCCGGCGTATTAAATACGCAGCAGTGGCCCTGCATAATGGAACGGCTCAGCTATTATCGGCTCCAACTCTGCATGCGAAAGATCTGCTACAGGCGGTTGCAGCACTGAAAACCGGCGGGAAGACCAATATGCAGTCCGGATTTGCTTTACTGCATCAGCTGATGAAAACAAATATGCAGCAGAAAGCCAGTCTGTACATTTTTACTGATGGTAAGATCAACGCCGGGAATACAGCTGCGCCTTTTGAAGAAGCGGTCAGGTATTATAAACAGTACTTGTCTGCTATCAGAGAGACGACTGTAGTAAATAATGAAAGCGGTTTTGTGAAGTTGGGAAAGGCGGGAGAATTGGCGGAAGCGATCAGAGCGAAGCTGGTGACAATCAGGGAATGAGGAATTAACAATTAGGAATGAGGAATTGGTTAGCCTGAAAAAAGATTTGTGATGTGAGTCAGGTAATCAATGTAATTCGTAATTCGTAATTCGTAATTCGTAATTCGTAATTCGTAATTCGTAATTCTCTGCTTTAATTTTTAACTCTTAATTCTTAATTGTTTCTGTGATACACTACATCTCCGGCGGACAACGTTCCGGTAAAAGCGCATACGCAACCCAACAGGCACTGGATATTGCCGATAATCCCGTATATCTAGCTACTTCGCGTATCTGGGATCAGGACCATCAGGCCCGTATCCAGTTACATAGAGATAGTCGTGATACCCGCTGGGAAAATATTGAAGAAGAAAAGTATGTCAGTAAGTTACAGCTGGAAGGCAGGACGGTGGTGTTTGATTGTGTCACCTTATGGCTGACCAACTTCTTCGTCGACAACCACTATGATGTAACAGCAGCTTTGGAAGAAGCGAAAAGGGAATTCGAGCAGTTCATACTGCAGGATCTCAACCTGATCATCATTTCCAACGAAATCGGTATGGGCGTACATGCCAGTACTGATGCAGGTAGAAAGTTTGCCGACCTCCAGGGTTGGATGAACCAGTACATTGCACAAAGGGCCGATAAGGCTACACTCATGGTATCCGGATTACCGCTGACACTCAAATAACACAAGTAACCAGTTTAACAGATATGACTACATTCCATATTGCCCCCCTCAACAGTGATATTACGGCGGCACTGCAACACAAGATCGACAACAAGACCAAACCCATTGGCTCATTAGGACAGCTGGAGAAGCTGGCTTTACAGATCGGCCGGGTACAACAAACGCAGACACCCGCACTGAATAACCCGACCATCATTGTCTTTGCCGGCGATCACGGTGTTGCACATGAAGGCGTGAGTCCTTTTCCACAGGAGGTAACCTACCAGATGGTCTTCAATTTCCTGCAGGGCGGTGCAGCGATCAACGTATTTACAAAGCAGAATGGTATCGCGATCAAGGTCGTGGATGCGGGGGTCAATTTCGATTTCAACCAACATCCCGGACTGGTACATGCCAAGGTGGCGATGGGAACCAAAAGCTTCCTGCATGAAGCCGCGATGACAGCTGCGCAATGTGAAACAGCCATTGAAAGAGGTGCAGCCATTGTAAAAGAACTGCACGGGCAGGGTTGCAATGTCATCGGATTCGGGGAAATGGGTATTGCTAATACCTCTGCGGCTGCGGTGATTATGAGTCTGCTGTGCGATATTCCGCTGGAACAATGTATCGGTAGAGGTACCGGACTGGATGATGAAGGACTGATCCGAAAAAAAGTGATCCTGGCAGAATCCATGATCCGTCATAACAAAATAGAAAAAACGCCCCTGAACGTACTCAGTACCTTTGGTGGCTTCGAAATAGCCATGATGTGTGGCGCCATGTTACAGGCCGCAGCATCTGGCATGCTGATCCTGGTAGATGGTTTTATCACTACTTCGGCATTGCTGGTCGCTTCGAAAATTAATGAACAGGTACTGGACTACTGCCTGTTCACACATCAGTCGAATGAGCAGGGACACAGTCTGATGCTGGCCCATCTGAAAGCAGTACCTTTACTGAGCCTGGGTATGCGACTGGGAGAAGGTACCGGCGCTGCTGTTGCCTACCCTGTTATACAGGCAGCTGTGAGCTTCCTGAATGAAATGGCCAGCTTTGAATCTGCCGGAGTGTCCAACAAAGCATAACTATGAAGAAAGAGGTCCGCATATTTCTGACTGCACTGATGTTCTTCACCCGTATACCGGTACCCTCGCGTATAGATCATAATACGGCGGACCTGAATAAGTCCAGCCGTTATTTTCCGATGGTGGGTATATTAGTAGGACTGATCGGGGCGCTTCTCTTTGCTGGTGCGAATGCCCTGTTCAAAGATATCTTTACAGCCGTCATCCTTTCAGTGATGGCGACACTGTTAACGACAGGTGCTTTCCATGAAGATGGTCTGGCTGACGTAGCAGACGGTTTTGGGGGTGGCTGGACCAAACAGCGTATCCTGGAGATCATGAAAGATTCCCGTGTGGGCGCTTTTGGTGTGATTGCCATCATGATGATCCTGCTGTTGAAGATTTGTCTGCTGGCAAAACTGGCCCTTGTGATGATCAATACACAACTATTGCCCTTCTGTCTGTTGTATATTGCCGCACATGCATTCAGCCGTACCATGCCGGTATGCCTCTTACGCTTCATGGCTTATTCCCGCGAAGATGACAGTACTTCCAAAAGCAAACCGCTGGCAACAAAGATCAGCTGGCCAGGTTTCATACTGGCCAATGTCACCGGACTCGTTCCCTTGTTATTGCTGATCATCTGCTTCCATCATTCATGGTTGCTACTGCTGGTCATCATACCCTGCGCCTTATTGACCATTTACCTGGCCCGTTATTTCAACAAATGGATCAATGGGTATACAGGCGATTGTCTGGGTGCAACACAACAACTCAATGAAGTCATTTTTTACATGGGCATACTGGCAATATGGAATTACATCTGATCAGACATATCAAACCCGACTATCCTGAAGGCCAGACCTACGGACAGACAGACGTACCTCTTCCGGCAGACTATGCCATCACACATGCCGGCATTATACAACACCTGCCCGACTATGATGTATTGTATAGCAGTCCGCTGACCCGCTGTAAACTACTGGCTACCGCCATTAACCCGAACCATCTGACAGATGCAAGGTTGATGGAACTGAATTTCGGTGACTGGGAAGGCAGAAAGTGGGATAAGATAGATCGTAAGGAACTGGATCCCTGGATGGAGGATTATAACTATATCAACTCAGCACCGCCTAAGGGAGAGTCACTCATGACCTTAGTAAACCGCTTTGCTGATTTTATATATGAACTGAAGCAAACGAAGTACGAACGAGTGTTGCTGATTACACATGCAGGTGTTATTCGTGCTGCGATGTACCTGTTCAATAATGTACCATTGAACGAGATCATGATGCAGAAAGTTGAATACGGCGGCACGTATAGCTTCACTGCGTGAAGAATTAATAATTAAGAATTAGGAATTAAGAATGATAAGATATAGTGTTCCTATCAGGCAATTAGTTTTAGTTAGTACTGGCCCAGAGCTTAGTCAAAATAATTCGTAATTCGTAATTCGTAATTCGTAATTCGTAATTCGTAATTCGTAGTCAGCAATTAAAAAATTATCACACTTATACTTTCAACACACACTAATCATAGGGAATTCTTAATCCTTAATTATTAATTCTTAATTGAATGAAAATATATACCAAGAAAGGTGACCGTGGCACCACTGCCCTATTCGGCGGCAGCCGTGTAGATAAGGACGATGTTCGTGTCAACTGTTACGGCACACTGGATGAAGTGAATTCCACTATCGGGTTGTTACGTGCCAAGCTGGGACCAGAGCACGAGTGGCAGCCAAAGCTGCATAAGATCCAGAAAGATATGATGGATATGATGTCTCATCTGGCCCGGCCTTCTGATTGTAAAAAAGAGAACCCTAATCCTAAACCGGAAGACGGCGCTGAATTCTGCGAACAATGGATTGACGAACTGGAAGCAGCTATGACAAGCAAGTCAGACTATTTCCTGCTGCCTGGCGGGAATGAGATCTCTGCTTTATGTCATGTGGTAAGAACGCAGATGCGCAGAGGGGAACGATTGCTGGTGACACTGATGAAAGCGGACCATGTAGATGAATATATCTCTGCTTATATCAACAGGCTCTCTGACCTGTTCTTTATACTCGCACGTGCAGAAATGGATAAAGCGGGTGTGGCAGAAGAAAAATGGCAGCTGTTTCTTTACAAAAGAAAGAAACAGCCGGAATAAGTTATTCATGATCCACAAATAGTTGCTGCAGGCGTTCCAGCGTTTCCTTTTCGGGTTGTTTCCACATACCGCGCTGGATCGCTTCCAGCATACGCTCAGTCATATCTCTCAATGCCCATGGATTGACCTGCTCTATAAACTGGCGGTTTTCTTCATTGAACAGGTATTCTTTTGTGATACCCTCATACATAAAGTCGTCCACCAGATCAGTTGTAGCGTCATAGGCAAACAGGTAGTCCATAGTAGCTGCCATTTCAAAGGCGCCTTTATAGCCATGTCGTTTTACCCCTTCGATCCATTTAGGATTGATGACACGCGAACGGTATACTTTCAGCAGTTCTTCTTTGAGTGATTTTACCTTCGGATTCTCCGGACGTGCATGATCACCGAAATAGATCGATGGCTGCTCCCCTTTCACAGACTGTATGGCATTGGCCATCCCACCCTGGAACTGGTAGTAGTCGTCCGAATCAAGGATATCGTGTTCCCGGTTATCCTGATTATGCATCACGATCTGGATATCTGACAAGCGCTTTTCAAATACTTCGTGCGCTGACTCCCCGATACGATCTGCACCATAAGCATAACCGCTCCAGTTGATATATACTTTTGCCAGGTCTTCTTTTGATTGCCAGTTCTTTTCATCGATCACCGCCTGCAAACCTGCTCCATAGGCGCCGGGCTTGGAGCCAAAGACTCTGAACAACGCACGCTTATGTGCTTTCTCCTCCTGCAGTCCTTTGGATTGCCATTCCTGTTTTTCCGCCAGGAACCGTTTGCGAATGGGATTCTGCTCCGCTGGTTCATCCAGCAAAGCGACCTTTTCTACGGCAGCATTAAACAGAGAAATCACATCCGGAAATGCATCACGGAAGAAACCGGAGATACGCAGCATCACATCTACGCGCGGACGTCTCAGTGTGATCAGGGGAATGATCTCAAAGTCGCTGACTCTTCTGTTGGCCGTCTGCCATACAGGTTTGACACCCATCAATGCCAGGGCCTGTGCAATATCATCTCCACCGGTACGCATCGTAGAAGTCCCCCATACCGACAAACCGATACTTTCAGGATAATCTCCATGTTCCTGCATATAACGGTCTATGATCAGATTGGCGCTTTTTACACCGAGGTTGTAGGCGGTTTGCGTCGGAATAGCGCGTACATCGACAGAGTAGAAGTTTCTTCCGGTAGGCAGTACATCCAGTCTGCCGCGGGTAGGCGCACCCGAACTCCCGGATGGTACGTAGTGCCCGTCCATACCATGCAGGAGATTGGTGATCTCTTCTGTGGTGCTCAGTACTTTAGGGAAAGTATCCGCAGTAATGAATGCGCAAAGTTCCCGGGTATATTGAAATGCAGTATCGATATCTATGTTGTTCCGGAGATCTTCAATGATCTTCCTCGCCTGTAATTCCAATACTTCTATTACATCACCAATGATCCGGCAGGAAGCGAACAGCTCATGCCGACCAACTGTGACAAATGCAGATTGATAATCACAGTTCAGCGGATCGAATGATAAACCCAGGTCTTTTGCGATGGCCTGTGTAATACCCAGTCTTCCGGATACCGGTACTCGATGCAGCGCTACCAGCAGATCCGTCAGCTGATCTCCTTCAGGAACTTTACCCAGTATATGCAGTCCATCTCTGATCTGTGCCTCTTTCAATTCGCAGAGATAACCGTCCAGTTTTACCAGCAGTTCGTCGATATCTTTCACAGAACTTTGTAAGTCTGCTTCCAGGTTCGCCTCTTTCACCAGCTGCTTTATCTGTGTTTTAATAACAGCTGTTCTTTTCGGATCTACGCTATATGCATCGTAATATTCATCTATCAGGTGTTCCAGTTTGGTGAGCACGCCATAGCTTTCCGCCCTTGTCATGGGTGGGATCAGGTGATCGATAATGATGGCGTGGTTCCTTCTTTTCGCCTGCGTACCCTCACCGGGGTCATTGATGATAAAAGGATAAAAATGCGGAATGGGGTTTAACAGTACGGCGGGGAAACAGGTTTCCCGGCTCAGTGCGACACTCTTACCTGGCAGCCATTCCAGGTTGCCATGTTTACCCACGTGCACAACGGCATCGGCGGCGAAAACATGATTGACCCAGAAGTAATAAGCCAGGTAGCCGTAAGTTGGCGGAAGGTCGGGAGAGTGATAGATCGCTTTGATATCCTGGTTATAACCACGGGCAGGTTGTATGCTGACGAAGGTGTTTCCTAAAAGGAAACCGGGAATGATGAATTCATGCTGATTGAAATGCGGCGAATCTTCCGGAAGGCCCCATTGATCGGTGATCTTCTTTCTCAAGACAGGCGCCAGTGCATTATAATGCTGATAGAATTGCTCCAAAGAAAGGCTCACCTGATAAGGTCTGTGGAGTGTAGTATCCGTATCGTTGGTGATATAATGGGTGATCAGTGTGATCAGTTCACTGCTATCCGCAGGAACAAAACTACCCAATGTATAGTCCTGGGTCTTCATCGCCTGCAGGATCTCTATAATACTGGCCGGTGTGTCCAGTCCTACCCCATTTGCCAGACGGCTATCCTTATTCGGATAGTTCGGCATGATGAGCGCAATGTGTTTATCCCTGTTTTCTTTATAACGGATATTGACCCAGCTATGCGCAAAGTCTACCACAAATGCGCAACCTTCTTCATGGGTGGTGTACTTCAGAATATCTGAATCCGTCAGTTCATCCCGGCCCAGGGAGGATTTAAAAGAAACGGCGGTCGTAATGATCCGTCCGTCTATTTCCGGCAGCGCGATATTCATCGCTACGTCAGTTGGCGTAAGTCCGAACAGGTTTTCTTCCCATACTTCCTTTGTACAGGAAGCAAAGATCGCCTGAATAACAGGTACATTCATTTTCCGGAAAATGAACTGTTCATCGCTGGTATCCAGGAGTGATTTAATAGAAAAGCTGGTGGTATTGATTACTGCATCGATGGTACAGCTTGTCTGCTGTTGCAGGAGCTCAAATAGTTCATCACAGATGGATTGGTCCCGGAGATTATTGACAAATGCGATGATCGGGTTAAGCTGTTTTTCCCGCAGACTGGCCGCAAGGTAGTATACCGGTTCAAGGTTATCCGCCAGGTAGTGCGTCTGGTAGACGAGGATCACGACATTGCCTGTTGCCTGACTGGAGACGGTATGCGCTTCCCCTTCGGGAATAATCCCCCTTGTTGTATCAAAAAGGAACAGCTCAGGCAGGCGCCTCGGAGGGTCGAAGGTATAATCCCTGTTGAAGAAGGTATAGAAGATATAGCGGAGGCAGTGCAGATGGTTTTGTTTTCCACCGGCGCAGAGATATTTCCAGACGGTATCAGCAATATGTACGCCGACGGTGGAACTGTTGAGCAGTTCCACGTCTGGTACATCGTATCCCGGGAGGAAGAGAACGGGGATCTTTTTCAGTTCGCAGGCGATGCTGACAGCTTCGAAGAGGTAAGGATAGTAGTTCCTGCCTCCCAATAGCCGGCAGACCACCAGCTTCGCATTACTAATGACTTCCTCTACGTATTTGTCAATGGTCAGTTCCTGTTTCAGGTATACCAGGTTGGCAATACGCAGGGAAGGTAACGGATGTTCCTTGTCTGCCGTCATGTACAGTTTCCTGTAGGCATTATTCAGCGAGTGTATTTCCGTGTCAGCGGCTGACAGGAATACGATATCACCCGGTTGCTGCTGTATATGGAAGACCCCTTCGCCATTAGGGTTCCATCCTCCCGGAATAGTTGGAATAAGATGCATGCAGAAATTAGCTGACTACGGTCAGTTTTTCATTGATAATAGTAGCCAGGTCTTTATCGTGTAATTCATCACCGATGATCACCAGGCTGGTTTTACGGGTTTCGCTGTCTTTCCATTTACGGTCGAAGTAATGATCGAAACGGTTAGATACACCCTGTAATACCAAGCGCATAGGTTTACCCGGTACATCGATAAAGCCTTTTATACGGTAGATCTCGTATTCTTCGATCAGTTCCTTCAGGGCTTCTACCAGTGCTTCCGGTGTATGAGGTGCAGTGATGTCTACTACTACAGAGTCGATATCATCATCATGGTGGTGGTCGAGACCGTTGGCATGGTCTTCTTCGTGGTGAGAGTGACGGCTGTCGAGGTCATTTTCTGCGGCAGCGTTCACACCCAGCAGGATATCTGCGGAGAGTACACCGTTAGCAGCAGCCACCATCTTCACATCCGGACGTACTTTACCGGCGATGATCGCTCTTACTTCTTCATACTGTGCATCGGCTACGAGGTCTTTTTTGGTCATTACTACCAGGTCAGCGCAGGACAGCTGATCTTCAAAGAGTTCCTCGATAGGTGTTTCATGATCCAGAGAATCATCTGCCAGACGCTGTGCCTGTACACGTTCTCTGTCACAGATCTCGCCGGTTGCCTGTCCGACAACGTCTACCACTGTTACCACAGCATCTACTGTGATCTGTGGTTTCAGTTCCGGCCAGTTGAACGCATGCAGCAATGGCTTGGGTAACGCCAGACCGGATGTTTCAATGATAATATGATCGATGGTGTCTTTACGCTCCATCAGTTGCAGCATAACAGGCAGGAATTCTTCCTGTACGGTACAGCAAAGACAGCCGTTATTCAGCTCCAGTACATCTTCTTCATTGGAACAGCAGGACTTCAGGATTTCTCCGTCAATACCCATTTCGCCGAATTCGTTCACAATAACGGCCAGTCTGCGGCCATTTGCATTTTGTATGAGGTTACGTATGAGGGTTGTCTTACCAGAACCGAGGAAACCAGTAATGATAGTAACCGGAATTTTTGAAGCCATAAGTAGTATCGTTTAGAGAGCGTGTAAATTACATATTATTTAGCAGACATACTACGATCACACACATTTACAACAGACTTAAAATCGGACAAGTCGCGGCGTATCCGTTACAGTTATAGTTTATAGAGACACATTACGTAAACGCATACATACAAAGCATTTAATATATGCTTCGTTTTCTAACTGCGTTAGTCATCTTATAGCAGCTGATTCTGAATTTTGATTTTGGCAGCTAAGAAAAAAGTCTTTACCTTTCAAACCACCTCGAAAGGACCAAATCAATATAGGAAGCAAACAAAATAACTATTACAAAATTTACAGAACAACGAACGTGATACCTCAACATTGCAGGTGAAAACTTCTATTTATTTATTCCACACCAACAACTCACAATTACTTCAAAACATCACTGCTCATGCAACGTAATTTTGAACGTTACCTCGGCCCTGTGTTCGAAAGGGCACAACTCAACAAAGTCAGAACGGAAGCACTGAGATCAGCTAATTTCGATGGCATCCAGTCTATGGACTACTCTACCTTCGAAACCAGTGAAGCCCCTATCAGGATCCCGCCGGAATTCAACGGCAAAGACTATGTTACTTTCCTGCTTTGTATCGATGCAGAAATTGAACATGGTCTGATGCTGCAATATCTGTATGCCGCTTATAGTCTTGGTGGGCCACAGATCCCGGAACCATACAGGCAACAGATCAAAGAAGCGCAGGAAGTCATTCTCGGCATTGCTAAAGAAGAAATGGGGCACTTCGTTTCTGTACAGAATGTGCTGAAACTGATCGGCGCTCCGCTGCATTTTGAAAGACAGGACTATCCATGGGATACCCCCTTTTACCCCTTCCCTTTTAAGCTGGAACCGCTGACCCTGGGTTCGCTGGCAAAGTATGTCTATGCAGAAGCTCCGCAAAGCTGGCTGGATAAAGATGACGAATGGGCGCAGGAGATCAAAAGATGGGTACATGCAGAAGTACCACATGCTAATACAGTAGGCGCATTATTCGAAGTATTACTTAAACTGATCAATGATCCGGATGTCATATCTGATGAAGCTTTCCAGCCGGAGACCTTCCCTTTCCAGGCTAAATTCGACGAATGGGGTCGTGGCTATAAAAAAGGTGAACGTGGCAATCCTGATGGAAGCGGGCCTGCCGGTTCACCGGATGTACTGGTAATGCCACTGGCCAGCAGAGACGATGCCTTTAAAGCACTCAGCGAGATCGCCGAACAGGGAGAAGCCTCCGAAGAGGAGCACCCTCCTACCCCTTCCCACTTTCAACGCTTCCTCAGTGTATATCAGACGCTGAGCCAGATCATGCATGATACTGCATCTACCTTCCCGCTGTCAAGGAATGTAGCGATCAACCCGGAAATACCTGCTGACAGCGGTGATTACCCGAGCGATGATCCTAACAGTTCTCCTTCAGAAGGACAGATCTATGAACCGGATCAAAAATATAATGAACTGGATCTTATCACCAATCCGGAAGCACAGACCTGGGGGCACCTGTTCAACTTACGTTACCGTATGTTATTGAACTTCCTGACACACAGTTTCCTGCTGGACGATGGTTTTAATAATGTAGGTGCGATTGCGCCTCGTGGTATGATCATCAATTCTACTTTTGGTGAAATGTATAATATCCGTAGCATCGCAAGCGTAATGGTGCAATTACCGCTTTCCACTGATCCAAATGAAAAGAAGTTCGCCGGCCCTCCTTTCCTGGTGCCTTACACACTTACGCTTCCTATGGGAGAGCATAACAGATGGCGTACACATAAAGACCTGATACAGGCATCTCAACCGCTGATCGCTAAACTGCTGCAACAGTCAGCTGATCATAATCATCGCTATCTGCATTCATTAAGAGAAGCTGACCTGCGCCTCTTACAGGTAATAGATGAACTTACAGAAATCACTGCTTAAGTCACCGGCAAAAAACCAAGTTATGTCAATCCTAGCACTACGTATACTTCCTCCTATCGCGATAGGCCGACTGGGTGCGTCCCAGATACCCGTGGCCGCTTATGATCTGGTCGTTCCTGAAAACAAGCCCCTTGATTTCAGACAGATCGCGCCACAGCCTACCCTCACGATCGATCCATCAACGAACCAGATCAAAGATGATGATACACCACCACCGGTGATCATTTTCAAAGAGGGCAACTCCACACAGAACACAGACGTTACCATACGTCCGGTAGCTCCTTTCCTTGAACTGTATGCAATCACCAGCGATGATGCCAATACGCTCGTTCCTGTTACACAGGACCTGTTGGAAAAGCATGGCTACAAACTGGAGAACATCAGCTGGTCAGTCAATCTCGGCAACCTCAAAGTGTTCCGTCGTACGGGTAAACCAGCTGATAAGATCATCGCTAAAATTGATAATATTACCAGCTATGATGCACAACCTTTAAAAGGCTTATGTGATAACTTCCTGGCAAATAAATGGCTGCCTTTAGGTACCGTACAATACGTAAAACCTTCCGCCAAATACCCTGGTCTGCGCTTCCGTTTTACGCCAGGGCCAGGTAAAATCTATGGCACTTCCAAACAGCGTAAGGTTGCAGACAACAAGACTGTTGATGATCCTATCATCAACAATGATGACCTGTTATTGTATAATCCGGCCGGTGGCTGGCTGGGATATTCGGAAGGTTCTGCATTCAATCCGACATACACCATGCCTGCACAGATCTTTGCGGGTTATGACAGAGACAACGGCGATCACGTGAGCTGGGGCTACCTGGATGATGAATGTGACGGCGAAGTAACTGCTACCTTACAGGTTTCCGGCACAACGATCAGCGCTACTGCGCACATCGTGGCAGGTCCTCCAGCCTATGCGCCTGATATCCTGCCTATCCGTGCGGTATCAGATGAAATAGAACAGATCTTCAGTGGTATCGACCCCGATGCAGAAGTGCCGATCGAAGAAGCGGAAGATATCGTACGCCGTGCCTTTGAATCCATCACCCTGATGAATACCGCTGTCATGAACGGTAATCCTATCAACGGCCGCGAGAATGTCGCGAGTACGATGGTAAGACAGGATACCAATGATTTCGGCAGACTATACGAGCCTATTATGGCAAGTTCTATTGTCGACAACCTTGCACTGCGTACACTGCATGAAAGGGTGTTCAATGGACTCAGTACCGGCGCTGCTGCCTGGTTTGCTGCTGCCCTGCGCAAACCTTACCAGATCGGCGATCTTTCCAATGCAGAGCGTAGTAAAATGCCAGGTATGATGCGTGGTGCAGATGGAAGAGGTCTGACACTCACCTATCGTATGATCAATAGTGTCATAAAGGCGGCTACAGACGCGATGTTTAAAAATGGTCAGGACAGTCCCGGACTGCCGACACCACCACAGCCAGGCGCACCGATCGCTGCTACTGATCTGAAAGCACAATTGTTCTATCGTGGTGCGGGTAACCCATATAGCGTACTCGCAAGAGCTGCTATCTCCAACTGTTTTCCCGGACTGGAATTTGATTTTCGCAACCTCTGGCGTCATACTTTCGAAGGACTCACCCTCAGCGAAAATGACAACTATGTATTGGAAGATAACAGCGATCATAACCTTACCGGCCGCCGGTTGATCGGCATTAATGGTCAGCCGACAATGGTACGCGGCGAAGGCCCTGTGTTCCCCGGTGGAGATAACGTACATCTGAAGACAGAAGACAATCCAAATGGCGCGGCCTTTATGGAGTGGTCCAATCTGATAGCAGGATTAAAACTGGGTCAGACAGCCGACCTGCAGTTCACCGCAGACGTAGCGACTTTGCCTGTGCTGGTAACAGCAGACGATCTGAAGACGAACACTTATCCCAGGATCACATTTAACGTGAACAGCTACCTGGCAAAAGATGCGGCTAACAATAAGACGGCGGCCCTGAATCCGGCGATCGTGAGTCCGGGTGAACTGACACACGGTCTCTGCGCACCATGGCAGAATGATTACAGGGAATGCGCCTGTTATTACTGGGCTGCCAGCCGGCCAGACTACGTGAACGTACAACCAGGTGATAACGGATTAAGTAAGGGAGATATGTGGCTGTCTAAACGACGCACAGGCACCTATATTCCGGACAATCGTACTGACTCCCGCTTGTTCTCTTACGATGATCTGTTCCTTAACTGGCAGGGAGAACTGAACTTCATTATCGATGGAAAGGATGCACTGGCCAGTAATCCGCTGGTGACACCTCCACAGGTTACCTCGCGGGCTGCCAAGGGATCCAGATCTTCTAAGTCAGGCGATCAGGTACATTCCAATCCTTCACTAATCGACGAGTAATGAATCCTGTAGCAACACATACAAACACTAATTCACTGGCAACCATTGCCAGTGAATTAGCTTCCCGCATACAACAACGTACACCGCCACGTTCCCCACAGATCCACCTTGTGCCTACCGCAGGTAATACACAGCTGTTTGTGGCCAATGGCAGCAGGATGTATACGGTGTCTGCTTCTATTGCAGATCGTTTACAGCAATTGCTGGCAACAGGTGATGAAGCAGCTATTACAAAAGAACTGATCACCCTCGGACTGGACACACCTCCACTGATCGATGACAGACCTTTGGAAAGCCCTAAGTTATATGCCCTGTCACTGGCCATCGCGCAAAAGTGTAACATGGGTTGCGCTTATTGTTATGCCGACCAGGGAGAGTTTGGCGGTCCTATGAAAAACATGTCCCTGGATACGGCGAAACAATCCATAGACCTGCTGCTAAAAGATTGTACACCCGGCAGCAAAGTGCAGGTCACCTTTCTTGGCGGAGAACCATTGATCAACCGCAATGCATTAAGAGAAGCAACTGTCTATGCATTTGAACAGGGCAGACAAAAAGATGTGCAGGTCAATTTCTCGCTTACTTCCAATGGAACTTTGTTGACGGCGGATGATGCCGATTTCTTTGAGCAATATGGTTTCGCGGTTACAATCAGTCTGGATGGTATCGGCGAACAGCATGACCGTTTGCGCCCCATGAAAGGAGGCGCAGGCACCTATGCGAAGATCATCGAAAATATCCGGCCTTTACTGGCAAAACAACGTACCATGCAGGTATCTGCCAGGGTTACTGTAACCCCATTGAATATGGACCTGGCAAAGACCTTACAGGAGTTTATCGACATGGGTTTCCATAGTGTGGGTTTCTCTCCTTTGTTACGTTCCAGCAACGGCAAAGGCGAAATGTCTCCTGAAGACCTGCAACAGATGTTACAGGGTATGATCGAATGCGGACTGTTATTTGAACAGCATGTGATCTCCGGAAAACGCTTTCCATTCCTGAATATGGTCAATGCGCTGAAGGAGATTGCCAAAGGCACTCATCGGCCCTATCCTTGCGGTGCTGGCGCCGGATACATGGGCGTTTCGGCTGACGGCGCACTATCTGCCTGCCATCGTTTTGTGAATGAACCCGCAGGACATATGGGCGATCTGGATAACGGAATAAATCCTACCTTACAGAACGGCTGGTTATCCTCCAGGCATGTACATCAACAGGAGCCCTGTCACCAGTGCTGGGCCAGGTATCTTTGCGGTGGCGGTTGTCATCATGAGGTACTGGAAAAAGGCCGTACTGCCTGCGATTATATCCGTGGATGGCTGCATTACACCATGCAGGCACACGAGCGGATCTCCAGACTGGTACCCGACTGGTACAGATAGCTATAACACCCCATATATGACCCCGGAACAAACATTTGATGTATTGATCATTGGCGCCGGTCCTGCCGGTACCTGTGCCGCTTTACGCCTTCTTTCCCTTGGATACAAAGTAGCATTGGCAGAAAGCGAAGCCTTTCCCCGTCCGCAGATCGGTGAATCTTTATCTCCCGGTGTCCGGAATATCTTTGATTACCTGAACGCAGGAGAACTGCTTCATACCCGCAATTACATACATCAGCTGAACGCACAGGTGATCTGGGATACGCCTGACCCACAGCTTGTCAATACAGCACAACGGGGCGCTGGTGTGATGGTGGACAGGGCACAGCTGGATCAGGATCTGCTGGAACTGGCAGTCCACCGGGGTCTGCAACTTTATCAGCCTGCCCGCTTCGAATCCTGTAAAAGGACGGAGACAATATGGACATCCACACTCAGAACGGACACGGGCATCATCAGTATCAGTTCGCACTTCATACTGGATGCCCGCGGCCGTCGGGGCAATCATATGCAGGACAGGGTATTGACCGCTCCGCAGACTATTGCGCTGTGGGCTGAATTACCCGGACAATCCCTGCCAACAGATACCCTGATCGAAGCAAGACCCGAAGGATGGATATGGGGATCTCCTACGCCCGGAGGACTATTCAGGATTATCACTTTTACTGACCCTGAGACCATCAGACAACAGTCTCTTACACAGGTGTTCAGCGGCATACTATCTGCAACAAAGTTATTTTCCACAGCAGCAAATAGCAATATCTCCGGTATACAGACCTGTAGCGTATTTACCTATGCGCATACCGATCCCTGGAGAGATCATTACCTGCGCCTGGGAGAAGCTGCCTTTTCACTGGATCCCCTCTCTTCTACCGGTGTAGAAAAAGCCATGCGTTTCTCCCTGCAGGCCGTCATTGCTATCAATACCATTCTGAAGACAGGTCAGACGGGCATGGCCCAGTCTTTTTATGAAAATAAGATGATCGAGTCCATTGCCAGTCACACCCACTGGACCAGCGGCTATTATGCCCAGGCCTGGCCGGGACAGGAATACCCTTTCTGGCAAAAACGCTCCCTGCCCTATATCGATGCTGTGGGACAGTCCACCCCTTTCTATGAAAAACTGAAGACCAGGTTTACCCCTCCGCCGCCACCTGGTCCGCAGCGGCTTATTAATATGCAACAGGAACTACCCCGCCTCTGGCATGAAACGGTCCGGTTGTCCCCATCCCTGATATTTGAAGAAGTCCCCTGCGTGATCGACGACATCCTGCAATTACGTACGGCTATCCGGCACCCCAATCTTGACCGGGAAATTGCTTACGTGGAAGAGGTAGAGCTCTCTCCTTTGCTTTCTATGGCCAATAAAAGCGCTACTTTTGGCGCAATTGTGGAAGAGTGGACTACTTTGCTCCCTTTTGAGCAGGCGGTCCGTATTGCCTTCTTTTTATGGGATAAAGACATTCTGTGCGAAATGCCGCAGTAGAAACGTCCGGAAGCGAACATTTCCTTTATCGAAAGCGAACAGCGGTAAAGCCGCTCATATCTGCAATGCGTTGTTTATCAGGCACTCTCCTGTAATGGCACCTGCTTTGCAGCAGGTGCGCATACCCGTATTTAAACCAATCGCATGTTCCGGAACTACGTTATTATCGCCCTCAGGAATCTGAAACGCAATTTCAATTATGCAGCGCTGAATGTTATAGGGCTGACCCTGAGTATTGCCGCCTGCCTGATCATCTTCCTCGTTACCAAAAATGAGCTGACATACGACCTGCATCACCACAAAGCAGAAAGGACCTACCGGGTTACACTACATGCACTGGATTATAATCCCAGCGTATCGATGGCGGTTGCCCCTGCTATGCGTACCTCCTTTCCCGAACTGGAAACGGTGGCGCAGTATCTGCCGCGGACAGACGCCTTTGTTAAAGTGGGTGAAGCCCGTTACAAGGAAAAAGCGTTCGCTTATGGCGATCAATACATGCCGGAGGTGTTCGACTATACCTGGCTACGGGGATCGGCTAAAACAGCCCTTTCTGAGCCAAATACAGTGGTCCTGACCGAAAGCCTGGCACATAAATACTTCGGCGCACAGGATCCTATGGGCCAGGTACTACGCCTCAACAACCATTTTGACCTGAAAGTAAGCGGTGTCATTAAAGACCTCCCTGCCAACACCAGTCAGGTATTCGGATTCATGATCTCCTTTGCCACTATCCAAAAGGAAATGGGCAGGGCGATGGAAGAATTCTATGCCATTGCCGGTGGAGAAACCTTTATCGTTACACCTCCTAATTTCGATATCAGCAAACTGCAAAGCCGCATGAAGCCTTTTATCAAGGATCATTGGGGCACAGAAACTGCCGAAGGAGCCGAACTGCCTTTACAGCCATTAAAAGATATTCATTTTGACCAGCGATATATTCAGAGTACGACAGCTTCCCGCCAGACCTACATGGCGCTCATCGCTATTGCCATATTTATTATCGTAACAGCCTGCATCAACTTCATCAACCTGGCTACCGCACAGGCTGTGAAACGTGCTAAAGAAACCGGTGTCAGGAAAGTACTGGGCGCTAATCGTGGTCAGCTGATCAGACAGTTCCTGGGTGAAACAGCGATACTGGTATTCGCTACTATCCTGGCTGGCCTGATAGCTGCGTACCTGGCTTTGCCACCTGTTGCGGCAGCCATGGATGTACATATTGGTATACAACAGTTAAATCAGCCGATCGTCTATCTTCTGTTGCTGGCATTGGGGGTAGTGATTGTACTTCTGGCAGGTCTTTATCCTGCTTTTGTGCAGTCGTCCTTTCAGCCTGCATTGACCATGAAAGGTACAGGCAGACAGACCTCCGGCGGACTAAATCTGCGTAAATCACTTGTATTTGTACAATTTCTCGTATCACAGGTGCTGATCATTGGTACACTGGTGGTTGCCAAACAGATGGACTTCTTTAAAAACCAGGACCTGGGATTTGATAAGGAAGCGATTATTACTATGCCGCTGATGAACAGAGAAACCCAACAGGTACTGGCCCAGCAATTAAAGGGTATCAAAGGAGTGAAAGAAATCAGCTTTTCGTCTGCAGCTCCTTCCTACAATAACAATTTTGCACCATTCAGTTGTCCGGAAAGAGGTGTCTCAAAAGACGATGTAACTGAGGTACGGTTCATAGACGATCATTATCTGCAATTCTTCAATATCAAATTGCTGGCGGGTACCAATGTATCAAACCTAAGAGATAAGGATTCCCTCAGACAGGTCGTTGTCAATGAAACCCTGCTCCATAAACTGGGACTGAAAACACCGGAAGAAGCGATTGGTATGAACATCCAGTTTGCAGGTGATAAAGTCACTATCAATGGGGTGGTACAGGATTTCCAGAGTGAATCCAAACACAAGGAAAGAAGACCCTGTGTCCTGATTGGGTTCCCAAGAGGTTTTAACGTTGTCAGTGCACGGTTGTACCCTAAAGGAATGCACGCCACCCTGACCCAGATAGAGCAAACATGGGCGACTTTATACCCTGACGGGATGTTCGATTATGAGTTCCTGGATGATCATATTGCAGCATTATACAAACAGGAACAGAAGGTATTTAACGCCTACCAGATCTTCTCCATACTGGCCATTGTTATTGGTTGTCTTGGCTTATACGGTTTAGTTGCATTTGCAGCTGTACAAAGGAATAAAGAAGTAGGTATCAGGAAGATCCTGGGTGCTTCCGGTACCGACATAGTAACACTGTTGGGAAAAGAGTTTATTATCCTGATCGCGGTTGCTTTCCTTGTAGCCACTCCGCTCTCTTATTTCCTGATGCATAACTGGCTGGGGAACTTTGCTTATCATATTTCCCTGCAACCAGGTATATTCTTCATCGCGCTGAGTTGCTCGGTTGCTATTGCGGGTTTGACGATCGCACATCAGTCTGTTAAAGCAGCTGTATCCAATCCGCTGAGAAGCATCAAAACTGAATAAATAAAAAGGGGCTGTTTAATAACAGCCCCCGATACATACATGCTTATTTTTATTGTCAATCAAAATCTAAGGTCTTTTTCACCGATCTTATTGATCTTGTAGTTCAGATCCTTCAGGTGACGCTGCGTATCTTTATCCAGTCCCGGATTGTTCATCATTCTGATGATCAGCTGTTGTTCCTTTGTCAATGCCGCTCTCATTACATCACTGAGGTCAGTCAGATAGAAACTGTACATCTGGCTCATACCGGTAATCATCTGATCCATATTATCCGTAGGATATACCATATCCAGGAGTTTACTGATGTAGATCTTCTGTAAGTTACGTCTGTAGAAACTTACGCTCTTACCTTCATACAGCTCTCTGAAGACGATCTTGTCCAGATCCTGCATCAGCTCATCTGCTGTATACACCTTCCCTGTACCTTTACCATCATGTTGCGCTGCCAGCATGGAGGTCATACGAAAACGGTTTAAAATACCATTTAACACCCCTCTCTGCACCTCGCCCAGGTCAATACCGAATTTATCAGGTATTTTCTCCATTAGCGATTTCTCATTCAGCCATTCAGGCGTTGTGAACAGTTCCTTATCCAGGAAAGCAACCGCTTCTTTCTGGCGTTTGTATTCTACTACTTCATAAGTAGCACCCGGCTGTGCAGCAATTTTCTCTGTGTGGTATTCACCACCGATATTACGTACGACGTGTCCGATATAGGTGCCATACTGGTCGTATACAGCGGACAGCATGCTACGCATGTTGGTATAATCCTTTTCAGGCTCGTATGTCCATTGACCAAGGTTTTTGATAATACGTTTCAGGTTCATGATACCATAGGTACCCGCTTTCATTGCATCATCACCCAGGTCTTCATTCTGACAACGTGGATCCAGTGGCTCCATTTCGCTACCAAACCAGAGACGCTGGTTTTTCAGACTATCTGTAACGATCGGCGTCAGTAATTTCTGCTCTTCGTACTCATCCTTCACGTTATCGCGCCATTTATACGCCCATTCAATCGCCCATTTATCATAGTCATTGATACGGGGATACAGACCGGCACGGCTGATATTATCTTCCGGTTGTGCTACATAGTTGAAACGTGCATAGTCCATGATGGATGGCGTATGGCCATATTTCTCCACCCATGCCTTGTTACGCAGATTTTCTACCGGAACAGTAGAACTGGAACCGAAGTTGTGCATCAGACCGAGTGTGTGACCTACCTCATGAGAAGACACAAAACGGATCAGATCACCCATCAGTTTATCGTCAAACACCAGTTTTCTCGCACCTGTATCAACAGCAGCACACTGTACGAAATACCATTTCTGCAACAGTGACATCACGTTGTGGTACCAGAAGATGTGACTTTCCAGGATCTCACCTGTACGTGGGTCGTTTACATTGGGCCCCATGGCATTGGCAATGGATGATGGCCGGTAGATGATAGCGGAGTGACGCGCATCTTCCAGGCTCCAGGTGCTGTCTTCCTGACGGGAAGGGGCTTCTCTTGCATAGATGGCATTTTTGAAACCAGCACGTTCAAAAGCTGCCTGCCAGTCATTTACACCCTGAATTAGGTAAGGCACCCATTTCTTTGGCGTAGATGGATCGATATAGAATACAATTGGTTTTACCGGTTCTACCAGTTCACCACGTTTGTATTTCTCTACGTCTTCCGGTTTAGGTTCCAGTCTCCAGCGTACCGCATAGGTGGTATTGGCTACGCCCTGCGGATTAGCGTCGAAATCTTTATGAGAAACGGTGAAATAACCTACGCGTTTATCCTGTAAACGCGGACGGGCCATCTTCTCCGGCAGCATGACCATAGAAGAGTTCAGTTCCACGCTATAGTTAGCAGATGTTGGGTTCAAACCAGCTGCATATGTTTTGAACGCACGTACCTCTACGTTGGTAGGATAGGCGTGTACATATTTCACATAGCTCCTGTCGTTCTGCTGAGCACCCATACCTGCACGCGTTTTGAACAGTGGCTTAGAGAAGTAAGTGATATCGTTATCGCTGTTCAGGAATTCGCTCATATTCAGTACCACCGCACTGGAATCAGCGTTATAGGCAACGATCGGGAATACAGCCGCAATCGCTTGTACGTTGTTACGCTGCACGCTGGTGTACATCGGTTTGGAGGTATCGCCGCTATATTCGGAGAAGGAAAGTCTGCGGAGATAGAGATTATTATTACGCGCCTTTTCAAAGCGGTATACCGCCTCACCTATCTGGTCGCCGGTAAGTCCCCAGTTACCGTTACGCATGTCTACAGAAGCTTCTGCCACACGGTTAACGATCAGGATGTCCTTACCCATGACGGTCAATGGCACTTCAAAATAATACTCATCCTCTTTGGAATGGACAATGATGAAACCGGTGTCCGTGCGCATGTCTTTGGTGATCACGTCATTGTACTTCTTCAGCTTCGAGGGTGCGGGCTTTTTACCGGCAGTGGTGTCCGCCTTGATCTCAGTGGGCGTGGTTTCCTTATTATTCTTCTTTTTCCGCTGTGCTGTAGCCTGTACAGATGCGGCCAGCAGGACGCATGACAAAAGCCATGCGCCTGGGCTTAGTTTCAATCTTAACATATGTGGTTAGCTGATGTTGTTATCTCGGATTCTGTACGAGCTCCGGGTTAAATTGGATATTTTTTGCCGGAATCGGAAAAACATAGCGGTTGCTGTTGGGCGCCAAAGTATAGGTTTGTCCGCGGTAAGTGCGGCTCACCGTTACCGTATACTTCGGATCCAGGTTCAAGCGCTTCTGATCAAACCAGCGGAGACCACTGGCCATCAGTTCACGACGACGTTCTGTCAGCACAAGACGAAGCGCTTCCTCCGCGTCATTCGTATCAAGCGCTACATAGTCTGCAGCCGTAAAACGCTTTTCTCTTAGTTTATTCAACAGGGTCACGGCTTCCGCTGTCTTACCCGTACGTGCATCACATTCTGCCAGGATCAGCATCATTTCGCCTACACCCGGACCGGTATAAGCGCCGGAAGCCAGTGTCAGTCTGGTACGCCAGTAACCACGGCCAGGAAAAGAAGACCACTGGAAACTGGAACCATCTGCTGTATACAGGTCATAACGCAGATCACCTGGTTCAAAGAGTTTTACCAGATCAGGATTCAATGCGTAGGTCGTAGAAGCACCTACATTTTTTACCAGCATGATCTCAGGATCTTTGTAAACGGTGGGCATGGTCGACGGACTACCCGCGTAAACCTTCAGGTCCAGTAAAGCGGACTGTCTGCTTAATGCGCTGTCAGCATATGCGGCTGCGTTTGCATAGTCTCCCATATAAAGCGATGCACGGGCCATCAGGGCATATGCAGCTGTGGAGGATGGTAACAAAGTAACCACCGCTTGCGTTGGCAAAACTGGTGCGGCTTCTTTGAGATCAGCCATGATTTGATCATAAACTGCCTGTACAGAAGCCCTGTTAAGTGGTGCAAACAGATCTGGTTTCAGCAGTAAAGGTACACCTGGTGCTGTTGCTGCTGTTGCTTTTTCGTAGTGACGGGCATACCCGTTTACCAGCATCAGATAGGCATAGGCACGGTGTACCAGCGCCTGACTGCGCACTACTTCTTTTTGTTGTGTAGTGCCACCCTGGCTGCTACGCACACCCTCAATGATTGTATTGCAGGTATAGATCTGTTTATAAAAACGTGTCCAGTCCGGATCATCTGCATCCGCAACGATCGTTTCTGCCCAGATATAAGCATTTGCCTGCGCGGTCAGCATGCTGTTTTCAAAAGGATCATAGCTTACGCCATAATCATCAGCTGCATAAACAGGGAAACTGAAGGAAGGCGCCATATCATTCTCACTTTGTAAAAGGAGCTGATAATCGGTTGTATTGACCAATGCTCTTTTACCCTGCGGAGTCACCTCCACATAGCTGCGGCATCCGGTATTCCAGAGCAGGGACGCACTGCCCAATGTGATATATAAAAGTCGTTTTATAGTAGACATGATCAGTAACGATTAGAATGAGACATTTACGTTGAAAGTATAGGTTGGTGCTGGTGCAAGACTGGAATAGCTGCTGGTTGTCAGGTACATCGGATCGATGCCTTCCTTGTTCTTACGCCAGATCACACCCAGGTTGCTGGCAGTTGCACCCATTGTTACACTTTTTAAAGCAGGCATTCTCTTCAGCAGCTTCGCAGCCAGGATATAGCTCAGGGTCACCTGATCCAGACGTGCGTGTGAAGCGCTGATAACATTGATATCAGACTGCGTATATCTGATGATACTGGTAGAGTTTGAATTCAGCAGACCAGGAATATTGGTCGTTGCCTCATCACCTGCTTTACGCCAGCGGTTCACCATCGCCTGAGAGTTGCCGATAAAGCCAGGCGCCTGTCCGAAAGATGGATACAGACCTGGCAGGATATCCTGCTTCAGCACCTTATGTCCCAGGTAATAAGTCGCCCTTGCAGAGACACTGAATTGCTTAAAGCGAACCGTATGCATAAAGCCACCGAAAACAACAGGATCTTTACGACCCTTATAATGCCAGTCAGCTACTGTCAGTGCAGTACCATCAGTAGAGCTGAGGATCTTTCCTTCCGCATTGCGGATCTGGGTCTGTCCTTTATCATCCAGACCAGCCCATTCCAATGCCATTACATAACCTACGGGCAGATCGACAATAGGAGAACCCTGTGAAATAGAGGTAGTGGTAACCGGGAAGCGGGCATCTGTTACCTTATTGGTGTTATAGGCCAGGTTCAGACTGGCTGTATAACCCCAGGTGGCACGGCGGATGATATTGGCATTCAGACCGAGTTCAAGGCCGTGGCTCTTCATAGTTGCGGTGTTATACGCTACGCTGGTCCAGCCATAAGTCGTATTAAACGGCAGGTTTACCACAATACCACGGGAACGTTTGCTATAGTAATCAAAGGTGATACTCAGCAAACCACGCAATACAGATGCATCCAGTCCGCCGTTCAGTGTAGCGGTCGTTTCCCATCCCAGATCCTGGTTACCCGGAGAACCCAGATTACCATAACCCAGACCTGTCTGAGAGTTTGGCGCATATACATTCACCACGGTAAAGTTAGACCCGCCTGTTGGCGCTGTACCAGCAGTACCATAGGTTGCGCGGAGGGCCAATGCGTCCAGCCATTTCTGACCAGCCATGAATTTCTCCTTAAAGAGATCCCATTTCAGACCGGCAGACCATAAAGGAATCGCCCTGTTGCGACGATCGATGCCATACATGCTGACGTCGTCAAAACGGATGCTACCGGATACAAAATACTTATCGAATAAGGAGTAGTTCGCAGTAGAGAAATAAGACAGATAACGCTGGATGTTTGTCACGTATGCACCATCCTGATAACCCAGCTGTCTGGTGCCACCGAAGAACAGGCTATAATTCACTGTCGGATTAAAGGCCTGGGAAGTACCGGTATTTTCATCATATCCATAGCGGATCTGTCTGTAACCTTTCGACTTAGACTCACGGATATCTGTACCTGCGAGGAAAGTCAGTTTGTGGATCAGGTTCCACTGTTTATTGATATTCAGTTGCGCTCTCGTACCGTAGTCCGTAGACCAGCTGTTTGTATTCGTCATGATACCACCGACAGGCACACCATACACCAGTTTACCGTTCTGGATGGTGGTGGCACTATTCAGGAAATCTCGGGTATAATAACTACCAAGTTCATTCAGCAAAGTGATTTCCTGGGAGCTACGCTGATACATACCAGATACCTGGAAATCCGCCCAGGGAGTCAGTCGCGTAGTCAGCGACAACTGCATACGGGTAGCCTGTTTTTCAAAGCGGGTCTTTGAATAATTCAGTTCGTCGATCGCGTTATATGTCCATGGGAGCAGGCCCAGTTTATTATGAAGACTATCCTCGATCTCCGGCTTCAACAGTAAGCTATTGCTGATAGATTGACCATTCTGATCTATCAGCTGATCATAAGGTCTTAATCCATAGAAGCCTGGCTGTAATGCACGCAGCGCTGCCTGATTTACAAAACTGGTAGAGTAGTTATGTGTCAGTCCGGCAGTGATCTTCGCACGACCGCCAAGGATATCAGAGGTCAGGCTACTATTGATAAAGTAGTTGGTAGCACTGTTGCTTTTATAGGAAGGCTGATCTTTGGAATAGTTACCGGATACATGGTAGCTGCTGGTCCTGCCGCCACCAGACAGCGATAGGTTATATTGCTGTGTAACGGCTGGTTGCAAGAGGTTTTCACGGATCTGCGACTGGTTATTTGTAGCTGCCAGACGTTGTAACTGTGCATCACGTTCCTGTTCAGTGATCTGACCACGTTTAGCCAGGAACATATACCTCACTGCTTCACTCGGATTAGCGAAGCGCCAGTGTGTGAACGGATCCTGGTAGAAGTTTGCGTCAAACATCTCTTTTTCCATATCGATGTATTGTGCGCTGTTCATTGTTTTCAGCTTTGACAGGCTGATAGGCGCTGAAACACTCAGGGTGGCGCCTGCGTTCACGGTGGTCGCTTCTCCCCTTTTACCTTTTTTGGTTTCTATCACGATCACACCATTTGCGGCACTGGAACCCCATATAGAGGTAGCAGCAGCATCTTTCAGGAAAGTGATGCTTTCGATATCATTCGGGTTAAAGGCGCTCAGTACTGCGTTATTGGTACCTGACTGATCTCCGAATAAAGGCGTATAACCAGGGCGGAGGTTCAGGTTCTGATCTATCGCCGGAAAACCGTCGATAATAATCAGGGGCGCACTTTGCAGGAAGTTGTTGGCGCTTCTGATCTGTATGGTATTATTTACAGGGTCAAAGCGTACGCCGGGTACTTTACCTTCCAGGCGTTTAGCCAGGTTGATATCAGGTGTTTCTTCCAGTTCTTTGGAAGTGATCACCGTATATGATCCAGGTGTCGAGGCTTTTTCGATCTTCTGGAAACCGGTACTTACTACAACACCTCTGAGTTCTCTCTGTTGCGGTGTCAGGGTGATCTTTACATTGACATCACCATCAGTCACCGTAATTTTTTTATGCGCGGTCAGGTAAGCCAGGTGTCTTACTTCCAGCGTATAGTTACCAGCGGGCACGGCGGCCATTATAAAGGTACCGTCGTTTTGTGTGGTCGCGCCTCTGTCTTCAGTAGGCATTAACCTTACGATTGCTCCTGGTACAGGCACTCCTCTTTCGTCAATGATCTTCCCTGATACCAGCGGCAATTTCTGCGGCGCTGTATAGGGCATTGGTACGGGGATAGTCCTGCGGGAAATGACGATCGTTTTATTTTCGATCGAATAATCCAGCGGCTGATTGTCTAAAGCCTTTTTCAGGAAATTCTCCAGCGGCACTTCTTTAACGCTGATAGAGACTGGTTTTGTCTTTCCCAATAGATCCTGATCGTAGAACACCACATAACCCGTTTGCTGCTTAATAATTTTAAATACCTGTTCCAATGGCACATCTGTGCAGGTATAAGTGATGTTCTGCGAATAACTGATTTTGGCGCTTGCCTGCATAATAAATGCCAGCAACAAAATGGTTGATAATCGCATAATACGTAGCGTTTGATTCACTAACCGGCTATCCTTCCGGATAGGCATAGGCATCCCCTGCCGGTTACAAGAAGCTTGAAAAATCATACTTTTGTACTCGTTGTGGTTGATAAATAAAATAAGTGTCTGGCTAGACGCTGTTTTTGTTTAAAGGCCCTGACTCATGGCCGTTCTACCTCCCCGTAGAGCGGCCATTCAATTCCTGGCTGAAGTCCCTTCTGAATGCTGCTTATAAGCTGTTTTACGTTTTCTATGTCACTGTTTTACATTACTATCAGTTTGTTGCCGTTTTCGATGCGGCATTTTACATCCATCTTTTCAAGGATGCGTAAGACCTGTTGCAGGGAAAGATCCCGCTGTAGTTCCCCACCAAATTTTCTGGCAGGGATTTTTCCTTCAAATACGACATCTACATCATACCATCTGGCGATCTGCTGAAGTACCTGTCGCAGATCAAGCCCGTCAAAATTGAACATTCCGTTCTTCCAGGCCATTACCTGATCAATGTTCACTGTTCTGTTCAGTTCCACCTTTCCGTTGTCAGCCACTGCCTGCTGAAGAGGATTCAGCACAACGCGCCGGTCAGGATCATCACCTGTTTTCATCACTACTTTACCATCCAGCAACGTCGTGCTGATTGGGCTTTCATCGGAATAGGCGTGGATATTAAAGTTGGTCCCGAGCACCTCTACCGTTGCACGATCATCAATCTGTACACGGAAAGGTTGCTGTGGATCTTTAGCTACTTCGAAATAAGCCTCCCCCTTTAACGTTACCACTCTTTCATTGCCATTGAAGGCTGTCGGGTAACGGAGGGATGTGGCGGCATTCAGCCATACGGCTGTACCGTCCGGTAACACGACCCTGAACTGTCCGCCGCGTGGCGTTGTCAATGTATTAAAGCCGGCTCCTCCGGTACGGGCGTCCGCCTTATACTGTAAGGTGCCCCCTTGTTGCTGCACGGCGGTATTGCCTTGTACCAGTTGTTGTTTTCCCATACTGTCCAGCGATACAACGCTACCGTCCGCCAGTGTTAATATGGCTTTATCCGTTCCGGGTGCTTTATCATATACGGCAGCGATCTCCTGTACAGGTTTACGCTCCACCAATACCCATGTACCGGACGCGGCCAGTAATACGACAGCCGCTGCAGCCCACCAGTAACGCCTCAACGGGTGAATACGCGCTACAGGCGTTTTTTCCGGCTGTTCCTCCGTCAGAAATGACAGACTATTAAACACTTTATCTACCGGCTGCTGGTGTCTGGAATACAGTTCTTCCGCTGTACCTTCTACGTCCACTTGTTCAATCATTTCCTGCCATACGCGCGCAAATTGCTGATCGGCAGCATAAGCGGCCAGTTTCCTGACCTCTGCTTCCGTACAGGCTCTTTGCAGAAATTTATCGAACAGACCACGCAGTTCTTCCTCATGAAAAACATCTTCCATAATAGCTAATACGAACAAGGAGAAATAAATAACTACTCTCCGTGAAAAATTATTTTAAAATAAAACAGAGCAGGATAATACCGGCGATATCCGGGTGGTCCGCCAGGTATTCCCGCAGGAATTTGGTGGCCTTAACTATATGATTATTAACGGTAGACGGAGAAATGCCCAGTAACAGACTGACTTCATCATGACTCTTCCCCTCCAGTTTACAGAGGGTAAATACCAGTTTACGTTGCGGGGGTAATGCATCTACGGCCTGCTGGAGCATAAATGCATTCTCTTTTTGTTCCAGTCTTTCTTCTGTGTGCGTGTAATGGTCAATACTGGCTTCGAGGAGCCGGTTGAGCAGCTGGGTACTGCGGTTGGCCTTTCTGAAGAGATCTATGGCCAGATTGTCTGCTATTTTGAATAAATAGGACCTGAATGAGCGGGTAGGGTCAATGACCGTATGTTTCTGCCATACGACGATAAACACCTCCTGGAGCAATTCGGTAGCGAGGTCTTCAGAATGCAGTAATTTCAACAGCTTACCATAAATACGGGGCGCATAATGATAATAGATCGCCTGAAAGGCATCTCTATCACCCGCCGCCATCTTTTCCAGTAAAGCTGTTTCGTTATCTAACATTCCTGACATGCTGCTTCATTCTCCACTGATTTGGTAGAATAGGGCGCTAAAATAAGTAAAAAGCCGTGTTTTTTACAATCAGGGATTAGGAATTATCAATCAGGAATGTAGAAATTAGTGCTTTCCTCTATTATTAAAGGATTTTATCGAGATTCTATTCAATAATAATACATATTCATAAATTCAATAGGTCGCTCAATTTATGAGCGACCTATTGAAATATCAATCAATATTATAATTGGTCAGGTCTGAAAGCCCCTGACTAATTCTTCTCTGCCAGTTCTTTTACTTTCTCCAGCGCCTTCGGCCAGGTATTTACAAAATACTCCTTATGGCTTTCTGCGATGTCCATATCAACTACCAGCTCTGTATGACCGTCTACATTCTTTAAGGTATAGTTCTCATGCGCACCCGCCCATTGTTTTACTTCCGGACTATCAAAATCTTCTTTTCCTTCCTTTACATAGCCCAGGTGCTCAATTGACATATACTCATTAGGGATGTTTTCCGCGATAGCCGAAACCATGCCACAATTCTCGCCATCCAGGAACAGTACCTTACTGCCTTTTTTCCAGTCAGTTTTAGCCCATGATCCTGGTGCAAAAACGGAAGTCCATTCCCTGTAAGAAGCATCATCCCACAAGATCTGCCACACTTTTTCGCGTGGACCATTGATCATGATCCTGAATTCCTGTTTTTCCATAATACGTGTTTTTAAGTGTTCTAAACCTATGAATAATGGAAGCTTTGTTCGCTGTAACAAAGATGGAATTCTTTTACGTTCCGGAGGCGGTGTGCTTACGACATTCTTGCGGGGCAGAACAGTCAAAAAAATTAGGAATTGGTAATTAAGAATTAAGAATTCGAATGCAGTGGGGATGATTATTATTACCGACACTACATTACACTAAAAGCCACTACCGGTTTCCAAATAATAAGAGGCTGCATCATACTTTGAGCAGCCTCTTACGGTTCAATTCTTAATTATTAATTGTTAATTCTTAATTTTTCACTTCGTCTGTACTACTTTCTGGATCGTACCATCGCTGTTATAAAACAGCTTATCTACGCAAATAGACCTTAACCAGTCATGATGTGACAATGCACTGTTATGATAGAAGGAATACCACTGTCCTTTGTATTCTACAATAGAACCGTGATTGGTATAACTATCAGTCGGATCCATGTAGATACCACGGTAGGTCCATGGTCCCAGCGGACTGTCACTGGTGGCATAGCGCATCTGGTTGTGTTTACCATCTTTATCGTTATTGTCAGAATAAGACAGATAATACACACCATCACGCTTATGTACCCAGGTTGCTTCATGGAAATCTACCAGGCCTTCCATTGGCTGCATAGTACCATCTATTTCCATCATATTATCCATCAGTTTTCCGCCTTTGCAGACACCGCCACCACCATAATAGAAGTAAGCCAGTCCGTCCTCATCTATGAATACACAGGGGTCAATCATTGGCTCCAGATCAGGCAGGAAGCCCTGTACCTTAAATCCTTCTGCAGGACTATTACTGGTTGCCACGCCTATCTTCCAGGTCTTATTCCATTCATCGCCACTTGGATGCGGGAAATAGAAATAATAGGTACCTTTTCTGAATACGCAGTCAGGCGCCCACATAAAACCGCCGTCCTTTCTTCCCCAGGGCACCTGGCTCGCACGCAGGATCTCTCCATGGTCTTTCCAGTTCACCATATCATCCGTAGAGAAAACATGATACTGGTCCATCAGATCGCATCCACGTGGCGGTGCGATATCATGAGAAGCGTATACGTATAATCTGCCATCTGACCATACATGCGCCGAAGGATCTGCAGTGTATATATCTGTGATAAACGGGTTCTTTTGTGCACTGGATGAAAGCGCCGACAATGCCATACATGCGATAGAAAAAGAACGAATGATCATTCCCTTCATCTGACTGATCTTCAATTGCTGCATACCTGTTACTTTTGATTTACTGTTATGGAACTTTTACCTCTATTATTTGTGAATAGTTAAATTGTTTATAGCTGTCATCCACACGTGCACCCAGTCTGGCATAAAATGTCCTGCCTGATTTCAGGTTCGGCACCCTGATCTCATAGGTTTTGGCGGCAATCTCACCCGACCAGCTGGCATTGATATCCACTTTATTCGGATCGGTATACTGACTGATCGTAGCGCCGCTGCCTACGTAATCACTGATATTTACAAATGGTTTGATATCCAGTAAACGGGGCAATCCCGCTTCCTTCGGCACCGAAAGTTTACAACGCATGATCAACGTGGTGCCCTGCAGTTCGTGTTCAAACTGTGTGATACGAAGATACGGTGTCAACGTGAAATCCTGCGTGGTAGTGCCGTTGATATCGATCTCTATTCCTTCTACCGGCCAGAAAGCGCCATTGGCGGGTGTTACCCTGTAATGACCGCTAAACAGCTTTGTATCTTCAAAGGTACCATCACTTTTTGACGGAATATATTGTGGTGTTGGTGTGGCACTCCAGCTCAGCTCTTCCAGCTTGATCTGTACACCACCCGTTTCTGTCAGAAAATTTTCCTTGGAATCATTATCCAGCAGCCGGCCTTTGAACCCTGCATCCGGACCGTCATAATTATCCTCCTTGGAGCAGGAAGACACTAACGTGGCGGACAGTAAGATAAATAATCCTGCTATAATCTTGCGCATGGTACTCAGTTTTTAATTAATGGTTAGGATTGTTGGGGAACAGATTCGGGTTCTTACCCAGTTCACCGCCGGGAATCGGCTCATAATAGAACTTCTTCTCAAAGTTGTAGGAACGCTGAAAAGGCTCCATTTCACGCAGGAAGATGTACTTCTTTTCATCTGCCACATAATATGGCATCAATGCATGGTATTTGGTATTATCCAGCATTCTGTCAGCAATACGCCATCTTCTCAGATCCCACCAGTACTGCTTTTCAAAAGCCAGTTCCTTACAACGCTCATTCCTGACCGTATCGATGGTGGGGTCTGCCGTCAACTGCGGTGCACCAGCCCTGTCTCTCAGGTCATTCATCACTGTTCTTGCATCAGAAAGCTTGTTGAGTTCTACCGCTGCTTCTGCCCTGTTCAGCAATACTTCTCCATAGCGCATATCGATCCAGCTTTGTGTACTCATGTACAATCCGCAGGCAGACTGTGCGCGGTTATAATCGATATATTTCCTTACATAAAAGCCGGTACGGGTCAGGTTATCATCATCTGTACTGATACCGGTAAAACCAATAATACGCATGCCATCGTACAGGGTTTCTGTTTTACCTGCCAGGTGTCGGTATTGACGATTGGGTGGATTCTGTCCTATCTCGTCTGCGGCGGTACCCTGAAAATGCTCATAGATACCCCGTTGCATATCGAATTGTTTTCCTCTCAGCGAAGCACCCGGAAAATAAACGGTTGCCAGTAACCTTGGTTCTACGCCCTGCATCAGCTGCGCTGTATTGTCAAAACGACGTGGCGTACCGTCTGTATTCACTACAGGCAATTGTCCGTTAAAACGCTCTATCAGTTCCAGTGTAGGATAAGCACGGGAAAGACCATCAGCGGTCATAAAGCGGCAGGTCATCGTAGCGTCCCAGCTATGTGCGGTATTACTGGTGAGGGAATAATCACGTAAGAGGATATTTTCTGTACTTTCTTTATCAAGGAAGAGGTCTACGTAGTTCTGCTCTTTATCGGTCTTTTTACGGTACAGACTATAATGTCCTTCCAGCAGCTTTGCAGCATCCCATGCACGCTGAAAGAAACCCTGTGCCGCAGACGCCGGAATACCGACATAACCCAGTGTTCTGGCTTCTCCTTCTACGAAGTTCGCCGAACCATATTTCGCGATCGTACCAGCATATAACATAGCCCTGGATTTCAGTGCAGCCGCTACATAGCGGTTTGCACGTCCTCTCGGACTGGTTTCCGGCATCTTCTTATAGGCACTGTCCAGATCATCTGCAACGAAATTCCAGACGTCTACTTCCTTATCGCGGTGTACCTGCAATTCTTCCAGACTTTGCTCCGGATAATGCTGTACCTGTTTGATGATTGGAATACCACCATAACGTTTTACTAATGCGAAATAGAAATAGGCACGGCAGAAATAGGCTTCTCCCATCCAGGCGTCTATCTGTTCCTTTGAAAATCCTACCCCAAATACCGGCAGATTTTCCAGGAAATAATTCACCGTACGGATGTCACCATAAGGCCAGTAACCAAATCCACCCGCACCATCATATGTGCTGCCGTATGGTCCTACCATCTCACCACAGAGTGCACCGGGGTGATAGAACTGCTCCCATCCACGGTTAAATCCTGAATTTGCCTGCTGATAAAAGAAATCTTCAATGGGTAATGCTTTGTAGATCGTTGCCATATAACCAGCCACGCCAGCCTCCGTGCCAAAAACGTCCTTATCCTGGATCACATTTAGGGGTTCTACGTTCAGGTCGTGACAGGCGGGTTGTATAAGCAGAGTGAATATTGTAATGATGCTTAAATATATCTTGCTCTTCATATGGTTTCAGTTTAGAAAGTAATGCTGGCTCCTACGCTGAACGTTCTGTTCATAGGATATTTATAGCCGCCCTGGGAATAGTTCCAGTCTGCCCCGCTGGCAACAGTACCCGGATGCTCAGGATCACTGTTTTTCAATCCGGTAATAGTGGCCAGATTATAACTGTTGATGTAAGCACGCAGATTGGTGATACCTACATGGCTCAGCAGTCTCTTCGGAATTGTATAGCCAAATTCCAGGCTTTTGATCCTCATATAGCTGGCATCCTGTACTGCTTTTGTACCTTCTGCAGATGGTGATCCCATAGCAGGATATTTACCTGGTATCCATACAGTATTAGGATCAAACACATCTGCTCCCGGATCGGCGGTATGCCATCTGTCGAGGAATGGTGTCAGCGCACTACGACCATACATCAGCGGTTCCGCCATCTGTTCGGCATACTGTACATAGAAGTCTGTAGCGCCCTGCAGCAGCATATTGAAATCAAATCCTTTCCAGGCAGCGCCGATCGTCATACCGAAATTCACCAATGGAATATCTCTTGTAGCAATAGGTGATTCATCCTTTCCATCGATCACGCCGTCGTTGTTCCAGTCGATGTAGTAATAGTCGCCCGGTACAATACCCTGGTTACCACCGCCTGCATTAACGGAATGATTGTAGATCTGATCGTAGGAAGTAAATTGTCCGCCGTACTGTTTACCCCACCAGATGTTCGTATAGCGATCTGCCTGTGAGTTCTTCCAGTTCTCATAAGAGTTACCGGCTTTGGTTTGCTGTACCGTGCGCATCATTCTACGTGTAGACGCCACATTCGCAGTGATATTATAACTGAAATCGCCCAGTGTATTACGATGTGTCAGCACGATCTCATAACCTCTGGTTCTATCGCTGTTCAGGTTTTCCTGTGGCAGGTTAGTACCTACAGTACCTGGCAGTGTTGTTGTTCTGGTAGCCAGTAAACCCGATCTGTTACGGATGAAATAATCAACCGAACCACCCAGTAATCCTTTCAGCAGATCAAACTCCACACCCAGGTTCAGCGTTTTCGCCGTATACCAGGTCAGATTAGGATTCACCACTCCCCTGGAGACCATCCCGTTTACGTAATTACCTCCAAAGAAGTATCCCGGTGATGGATAGTTATATCCTGATATGTACTGGAAGCCCGTAGCGCTGTCATCCCCTGTTTTACCATAGGAAGCGCGGAGTTTCAGGTTATTCAGGAAGGTCGGCGAAAGGATCGACTGTATGAAATGCTCTTCACTCAGTCTCCATCCTACGGATACCGCTGGGAAGAAGCCCCATTGTGCGCCCGGTTTGAACTTACTGGACCCACCATACCGGAAACTGAAATCGAACAAATATTTGCTTTTGAAATCGTAATTCAGTTTGCCGACCAGCCCTTTATTCACCGTCTCCCATAATCCATTCCCATCCATACTACCCAGTTGATTGGTCTGGTCACCGGCAAACAGGTAAGGCAGCCCCAGCGAGAACTCTCTTTGTGCATAGAAGTTGTCAGCCGTAGCATGATTCTCCTCATACAATAACAGCCCTGTTACGTTATGTTTAGCGGCGAACTGACGGGTATAATTCAGCGACAACTGATACAGCGAAGCGGTATTGTTGCCGTAGGTACGATTTACTGTAGAAGGCGAATTCACCAGTGTAGGAATGTATTTATCATTCTGCCGGTCGTACTCATACAGGTTATACGACTTTCTGACCATGGTATTGTCCACGATATTAAAACCGTAGTTATACATACCACGGGCCATCAGTCCCTGGATACCTGGTATATCATATTCCAGTGCCAGTTGTCCCTGGAAGTTCTTATTCTTAAAGGCCTGTGAACCTACAATATCCGAATTCGTCATCACTACCGGATTGGCATTGTCGGGCTCCAGGTGCGGATACAGCGGATTACCATTTGCATAGATCTGATCTGTCGGCAGCTGATTCCAGGTATACTTGAACATTTCCCATACACCTCTGCCTCCCGGCTGGTTCTTGGTATCAGTATAACCGGATAACAGCAACTGTGCACGCATCCTGTCATTGATCTTTGCGTTGATATTAGAGCGGAAGTTCCAGCGGTCGTAATTCATATCATTTGTGCGAAACAGACCATCCTGGTTGAAATATCCCAGGTTGAAGAAGTAGTTTGCCCTGTCGTTACCACCATTTACGCTCAGCGTATGCTGCGTTTCAGGTGCAAATTCCCGCATTGTTTCACCTACCCAATCTGACGACTTTAATGTTCCGTTTTTGTACAGCTCCATATCTGCATCTGAGAAAGACGGCGGCATCTGGTTATAGAAGTTATTCCCGAAATCACGCTTCTGCTTTTCATTCTTCAGCATCATATACTGCAGGGCATCCACGCCCTGCGGCACATTCAGGAACTGCTGCCAGCTCTGATTCACGGAATACGTGATATCAAACTTGCCATTCGGGTTACGGGAACCTTTCTTACTGGTCACCACAATGACCCCATTCGCTGCCTGTACCCCATAAATTGCTGCCGAGGCATCCTTCAGGATAGAAATACTCTCTATCTCATTCGGGTCCATTCTCGACAGATCGCTACCACTCCTGGGCACTCCGTCAATAACGACCAGCGGGTTTCCCATCCCCCTGATGTCAAAAACGTTGTCATACGCTCCAGGTTCGCTACTTTTCTGCACTACCCTGAGTCCGGGCAGTTTACCCGTCATCATATTGATGACGTTCTCATTTTTAGTCGTGACAAGCTCACTGGCTTTGATCACAGATACGGCCCCTGTTACGGTTGCTTTCTTTTGGGTACTGTAACCCGTAACAATCACCTGGTTCAGGCCTGCGGTCGTTGCCGGCAGGCGTATCAGCAGTGCGCCGGCACCTGTATATGGCACTCTGATCTCCCGGTAACCGACCAGGCGGACATACAATGTATGTGTCTGTCCTTCGGGTGCTTTGACGGAGAAGCGTCCGTCTTTTCCTGAAATAGTTCCCGACTGCGTTCCGGCAATACCGATAGTCACCCCCTCCAGTACACTTCCGCTGGCGGAGTCAATGACCTGTCCGCTGATCGTTTTTGTCAATGCTGCCCCTTCGTTGTCTCGTTTTTGTGCTGTGGTTTGTCCCGGTCGGGATAAAATAATGGCGCCGATGAATAATAGCTGAAAGAACAGGAAATTTCCGCCCTTGCTTTTCATAACATGGACGCATGCGTCATACGTGGATCTTTTCATATTTGCGGCTTTGCTTTTGTCCTTTTAACAAGGAGGTCTGTAGAATTTTGGTTTCATAACTGGATTAAAGAGTTTTATGCTGATTCACTCATGACATAGATTCTTCTATTGGCGATCAAGGTGTAAGAAACTATCCGGGAGGTTAAAAAAGGTTTAACAAAAGGGTTAATGAGGGGGTTAATAGCCAACTTTTTTTCAGATTTGTGAAAATTTCGTGACGGTTTAAGCGTGTGGAATACGTTTTATCGGATTTTTGATGTGTCAATTATGGTTTTTGGGGATGATGCAGCGCTGATACTGCGGGTATTTGTCGTTTAATCTTGCATACCCGGATGGTAGTTCTGAATAGCTGGATATTGGGGATAGTAATGCTTTCCTGGATTGAGTAGATTGACTTTTGATTATTTGAAGGTGAGAGTGATTATATGGTGAGTGATGTTGGGTTGGGTGAATGGGTACTGGATAGATTGGTGTTGAGTAGACCAAAGGTGAATGATTTGGAGGGAGATTGATGTGGGGGCACTGCGTTCGGTTTCAGGAGGGACCCGGGCTGTGTTCTTTGAAGCGTTCGTACGATGGGGCGGTTTGGGGCGTATTTGGCAGTGGGGAATGATTAAGCGCGGGGAGGTCGGTCAGCTTGCTTCAAACAACGAAGGCCCTTGGTCTCCTCCTGAAACCTGCCGCTGAACGGTTCTGTCTCTTAAGTTGGTAGGTTAAGCAATTTGAGCCGGATTATCCCTGGTTTCATTACCTGGGCTAGTAATTACTGTGCCTTGGTATTATTCTCTGCAAAGTGAGTGCGGTAGCTTTCAGTATCTTTGGCAGATCTTGTCTAAGACTCTTTGAGCCAGTCCAGTTCTGCCAAATTGCGCTCATTCCTTGTTCAAAATCAGGCCATTAAACGTCTTTTTTAAATACTTGCCTCAATCAATTAACGTAGCTGTCTTGAATGGTTCCGTTTCACTAGTTACACTCTAACAAATTGATAATGTACAACTAGCGAATGCTTGCCTCAGTCAATCAAATAAGCATTCACAGAAATAAAGACTTTTTTATTACTACGCCTCCCATCTCTCTTGCCAGCTCCATATGTGGATGGTTAGACTATAGTCATGCAACGTTAATGTTCCGTTTTTCAATGAAAGATCATCGAATGATGACTACAGAATAACCGTTAAGAGCCAATTCATAACATACCTCCCCAGGTTAATTGTAAGCCTCCAAACAGCGGCGGTTTCAGGTGGGAGACGCTGGCCTTAGCTATCTGAAGTATGCCAAAGCCTTGCACAAAAGTTCAATAGCAAAAAAATCACCACCTCCCCCCCAAACGCTAAATACATAAAAACTTCAGAGAGCATCAGCCAGTGGCCCTACCTGAAACCAGAGCAGTACCACCAGGACGATTACCAACAACAGCCAGAAACCAGTGCTGAAGTCCAAGACCAATATGCTAAAAATAAGCCCCTAGGAAGCGGCGGTTTCAGGTGGGAGACGCTGGCCTTAGCTATCTGAAGTATGCCAAAGCCTTGCACAAAAGTTCAATAGCAAAAAAATCACCACCTACCCCCCAAACGCTAAATACATAAAAACTTCAGAGAGCATCAGCCAGTGGCCCTACCTGAAACCAAAGCAGTACCACCAGGAGCATTACCAAGAACAGCCAATAAGACAACAAGAAAGGCAATTATGCCTTAATCACGTCATTGAAGGACTTATAAAACTCCTCGCCATAAATATCCCGATAGTCCTTAACGAACTTCTCATAAGTATTATTAGCCAGAGAATATCGCCGCAACAAAACAAGACTCCTACACTTAAACTCCAGCGCCTCCTCATTCAGACGGTCAAAGAAGAAGATCGCATTCGCTACTCTGATGACAAACTCAGGATCTTCAGACTCCTGTTTAAGATAACCCAGACTCATGTCAATCACCGCATTACTCACCTCAGCCTTCACATCATCCAACCAGTCATACTCCGTCTTGGCAAGAAAAGCGCCTGATTCGATCACCTTCAGCAGGGATGTTATCAAAGGACGGTCAACAACAGTATGTGCCTTTGTAAGATGGACAAACTGGTCATAATCAAGGGAGAATTGTCCTTCATTGAACTGAAACTGCCAATAAACGGACTTCTTGTTAATCATACAGTTGCCAATCTTCTCAAGAATACTTTTCAGCTTCGCCAGGTTAACAGAGCGATTATTTTTAGCGTCCTTGGCCGATTTACCATTCCAGAGGATCTCTGTCAACTCATCCGAAGTAATACCCTGACCAGTTCTGACCGTATAGATCAGGATGAGTAAAAGCAATTCCTTCATCAGCGGGGTGAACAGACCAGTCAGCTCCGTACCATCTTCACTAAATGCCTGAAACGGACCAAACAGACGAATAGCTGAACGGGCAGGCATAGCAGATTGTAATGGAAGAGCGACAGGTTCTTCAGTTGCAGGAGCGGCTGCTACTAACGGAAGCTCGGGTGCTTCTTCGATAACCAAAACTTGCTCGGGAATTGTTTCGATCAGGTCAGTATCAGCAATCTCCTCAGGAACAGGAATAAACGGAGCTGTCTCAGGGGAATGACTCACTTGTACCGGAAGAATACGCCGTTTAGCCCGTCTTCTACTGTATAACCACAAGACAAGTACGCTGGTGAACAAAAACAGTCCTATGAATAAGAGCCATTTATACAGGAAGCTTTTTTGAGGAAGAGCAGTCAATGTTGCTACCTCCGGATCGAGCGGCGGGAAGTCGATCGTATAGACCTTCACGCTGGTTTCGCGATGATGTAATTCCTGGTCGGCATAGAGGAGCGTGACTGCCACCAGTTTACCCGCCCCAGGTGCATAGTACAGGTCTGCAAAAGACTGTACATCGTAAAAGGAATACGGAATCGGCGTACCCGTCAGTTTATAGACGGGCTTATCCAATGAACCCTGGATCAGCTGTAATTTCGAATTAAAACTGTCTTTAGGGAATACGAGTCCGTAGTATTGACGTCTTTTGGCATCAATAACCAGACTGTTAGCAAATGTGAACCTGCCATAAACAGAATCCAGGTTAAAACGCTTTGTGAATGTTTTAGAACGGATATCAAAGGCAAAAAGGTCGTAATAACCACCAGGGTCCAGCATCTGATCGCCGGTCATGCTACCGTAACCACCCACGATGAAGGCAGTGTCTCCGCTGATGTTGAGGCCCAGACCTGCCAGGTAACGGGGAGGAAAGAAATTACCGCTGACTGACAACGTATCCCATTTACCGGTACGCAGCTGATAACGTTGCACCTGGTTTTTATACTTCAGCTGACCATATCCCCCAATAATATATAACGCAGTATCCAGCGGAGAAATAAACTTATTGGCATGCCAGTATTCAGTCAGGATGGTATCAGGGAAAGTCTTGTTCCATTGTGAGGAAGCAGGATCATAAGTAGCCAGCTTCCGGTGATCGATGTAGAAATTATAGAAGCGGTTGGTCAACGTATCATAAATACCCTGACAACCGATCAGGATGTTTTCCTGTTTAGCACTCTTTGCAGTACGGGGATGCTGATTCTGCCGCAGATCATAGGTCACGATGGAGTCAGTACCGGCAATCAGCAATTGTTCATTTCTGCTGTCAAAGCCGGTTACCGCATTACCATTCAACTGAAAGGAACTGGCTATTTTCCAGTACTGATGCCCCGGCTTCAGCCAGACACCATTCTTGACCCTGGCAGGCTCACGGGCACTGATGTCATAACAGAGGGTATCGGAGACTTCTTCCAGCGGCCAGTGATTATGCAGACGTTCATTATTGAAAATCCGGATATCCTTGAGACGCATAGGTGGGATATCGCGGGTATGAAAGCGCTCATCGTCATTGGCGCCATAGAGAAAACGAAAACAATTGCCTTTAAAGGCGAAGGCAGTACTTCCTGTCTGACGGTCATTGAGGGAAAGCGATATCAGCTGTTTGTTGAGGTCCAGCGTGATAGCGAGTTTATTCCAGTCATTGTACAGCCTGTAAGCGTCTGCCGCAAAAGAGATGTTAAAGAATTTTTGTCCGGAAATGACCCGGAAAAGAGATGCCCGCTGATCATAGATCAGGTCAATATTCTGGTTCTCGTTAACAATACGGAGGATGTAACCAAAATAAATATGATTATAGGAAACAAAGTTCAGATCAAACTCCAGCCTTACTACGCCTGATAAACATATGGGCCTGCCGCTACCAATTTCAAAGGAAGTCCTTTTCTCGGCAACTGCTTCATGTCCGTTGAATGCCAGCCCATAGGATAAATAAGATTGCGCCCGTCCTATAGTACTAAAAATGAGTAACAAAAATATAGTAAGGAAAGATCGATACATACTTAAACAAAAAAACAATATTAAGTTGTATTGACCAATCCCCGGACGCATTTTTTTATTTGGTCCACCGCCTAGTAGACCACCAGAACGGCTCCTTTCTCCTGTACGGGCTGCCCCAGAATATCAATTCCCTGCAACAACCATACATAAGCGCCGGTATCTACCTTTTTGCCACGGAAGGTACCATCCCATCCTGTACTCACATCTTTTGCGGTAAATACACAGTTACCCCAGCGGTCCATTACAGTGAATAGACTATAAGAAGCCACTCCTATCCCTTTGGGTCTGAATATATCATTATGTCCGTCGCCATTGGGTGAGAAAGCGGTAGGTGCGTATACTTTTACGGCGTCGATGATATCGACTTTAAAGTAGGTCGTCGGACTTATACACTCTCCAAACTGATAGTTAATCCCAAAGGTGGTACTACCCGTGATATCTGTAACACTGAATTCTCCTGTTGTATTTGTTTCAGACCATTCTGTGCCCGGACGGAACAGGTTATAGTTTCCCTGGTGCAGGTTGGTCACTTTGATATCGGCCGTCATGCCTTTCATGATCACGACGTCTTTTACCGTGGGCGCCAGCAACAGGATGTCCACTGCATTTACAGTGAGCGGATCACTATACACGATACAACCATAGGCGTCTGTTACACGCAGTGTATAGTCATATCCTCCTGGTAATGACTGTGCCTGTAAGGTGGTAGAAATAACCGTGCTATCGGGGTTAAGCCATGCATAGGACAGCGGTTCTTTACCATTTACCCCCAGACCGGCAATTGCACCGGACGTCATGCTACAAACGTCATCGATGATGGACAGATATGTCGCATCTATACGCGGCAGATTAGGAGTTTTCAGGATAATAGTAGCTACCAGCTGCTCACATTGTTCAATGTCTTTTACATACAATCTGTAAATACCATCGCCTGCATTGGTCAGGTCTTTCACGGTGCTTACCTCCATGTCATTCATGTTCAGCCAACGATAACTGGCGGGCGTCCCACCTGCCAGGATCATACCTGTAACACTCCCATTATTCAGGTTACATACGGGATTCTGTGTATTTAACTGTGAAACCGTGATCAGATCAGGTTCATGCTGTGGTACATCAAAATCAGTGGTGAGGGCACAACCGTAGGCATTGGTGATCTCAAGGCGATAATTGCCAGGGGCCAGATTTGTCAGATTAAGACCGGTACCGATCACGGTGCCGCTGTTATCCATCCAGCGGGTTGTTTCTGCATTGGTAGCCTGTAAGCCGGTGATACTACCATCACTGACCGTACAGGATGCTTCTCCTATGATAGCGGTGCTACGATCGATCAGGATCTCTCCCGGTGCAGTGATCACAAATGGTTGTGAAGGGCCTGCGGCCGGACAACCAGATTGATCGGAAAAAGCAAGTGTATAGGTACCGGCAGGAATGTTTGTCAACTGTGCGGTACTGCCTACGGTTTGTCCGGTAGCATCAGTCCAGGTATAGGTGATGGTACCAGTACCGTTTACGACTAATCCGGTGATGCTGCCTGTCGGCTGACTACAAACCGCGTTCTGTAACTGCACGGTGCTCAGGTCGAGCACCGGTGCATTTACAGCTCTTATTTCAAAAGGTCCGCCGGTTGCAGTGCAACCGTTAATCGTGTCTGTAATGGTGATATAATAGTTGCCAGGGGCAAGGTTATTGACAGTAGGACCAGCGCCAGCACTCACTGCCGGCGTATTGGCATTGTACCAGTTGTATTGGAGGTTGATACCCTGAAACTGGATACCGGTGATGCTGCCGTTGTTAACGCCACATCTTGCCGGAGTGATCGTCATGGCAGCCGTCTGGATCACCGGACTCATATCTTTCACCTCAAAGAAGGGTGAATACTCAATACACTCCGGTTTGTTACATCCTGCACCATACATCACCAGACGGTATTTACCTGCGGGTACGTTCAGCAACGAAGTATCTGTACCCACTGTATTCCCGTTTTCATCTTCCCAATGAAAGGGTGTTGCATTGTATAATATCTTATTGATAATGCGTCCTGTACTCTCGCCACAGGCAGTATGTACGATGTTGTCCGTAATATCCTCACTCCATACCGGATTGCTGTAATCCGATGTGGCGCCGGTAGCATCAGTGGCAGAGAAGATCACGCCATCACGACCTTTCAATGCGTAGGTCCATTTACCATCTGCTCCGGCGAAAAATGTTTCAATATAATTACGGCCATCACACTTACGTCCGTTACCACATCTGTAAGGTATAAAGGCCTCCATTTTAGCATTTGGCGTAGCCACCCCTGTGATGGTGGTCGCATTGCAGGTCAGCACACGTACAAAAGGCTTTGCTTTCCCATCTGCCGGATTCCAGTTCAGCAACTGGATACTATTGGCAGGTCCCGTTACAATAGACGTATTATTGTTACAGAACATTTCATTCTGGGAGATGGTCGCCTGATAGGTAGAAACAACTACCACCGGTACATCATAACAACCGGCAATGATATTTTTGTCAGATAGTGTGCCACCGATTACGCCCTTCATACAATCCGTCAGGCGTATGCCGGAAGAACGTTGTCCGAGTACGGCTGTACCGGTAATCTCCGTCCCTATCTTATTACGCTGCACCCTGAAGGTCCCATTGCGTAAACCAAACAATCCAAGGCCATACACACTCTGTCCTGCAATGAGGTTATCAGCCACCGTCACGATCCCGTTCGTAGGACCATAAATAGCGATATAATCGTCTCTGAAAAGATAGGATGCGGTAGCAGCAGTGCCGCTGACATCAGTCCCTATCTTGTTAAAAGTAGCTACGACGTCCCCAGCATCTGCAGAAAGAGAAACACCATAGGTGGTACCCACGACTATATTTCCAAGACCAGCCCAGCTGCCCCCAAACGTTACGCCGTTCAGGTGTGTAACCAGTACGGGCTGATAACACGAGTTTGCGTCAACCGGAATTACACCATCCTCCCGCATACCGATGATATTATTCTGTATGGTCAGGTTACTGATAGTTTTGGGGTCTGTATTAGGCGCTACGCCATAGATCCCAAACTTATAACCATAAATAACATTGCCTTTACCATTCCCACCGATAATAATATTTGAACAGGTACCACTGATCTGAATACCATAACTTTCACCTGCTACGCCGGCGGTTGCGATCACCAATCCGTAGATCTCTACATCTGAAGCATTATCTATTCTCAGTCCATAAAATGTTGACTGGTCATTATTACGCAACAGCTGCACCCTGGCAGTACTGACACCATATACCGTAGATGCCTGTGTAGATGCATCTACCACAATGTTACTGCTCAGTGCCGGCAGATCGCTGTTAATGACAATGACAGGCCTTAACGGCGAGGTCACCGAAATATTAAAATAGATATAATCTTTCTCAGTTGTACCGTTGCTGTTAGCTTTGGTAATTGCATCTCTTAGTGATCCGGGGCCGCTGTCTGCCTGCGTAGTGACAGTAAATATGGCTGCGCTGGCAGAGGAAAAAACACAAAAGAAAGATATGGTAATAAGCAGGAGTTTAACACCTGTAGGTTTCATATTTTATCAGTATTCGGGATATTCTGGCAGTTTGATTTATGCTGCCGGGCTGAAAAATACACATATTTATCAAGAATATAATATAAATCGGACATTAATTATACACATTCCTGCCGCCAGACGGGCATTTCCGGACACAAGGACTTAAATATCATATGCTTGAGCAAACAGGAAATTTTGGCAGAAAATATTGGTCAACGTACTTCTTTAAACAAAATAGCCGGATACAGAAGTATCCGGCCTGCTTTAACCACAGCGGGATGAAATAAACTATTCCACCACCAGCTTCTTTGTGTCAATCTTTATATCAGAGATTGTCTTTACGAAATAGATACCTGGTACGAGATTGTCCGTAGCCAGCTGGATACGCTGCTCCCCTGCCGGGATCTGCTGACGTACCGTCTTCACCAGTACACCGTTTGCATTGTAGATGGCTATCAATACATTGGATGCTGTAGGCAAACTGTAATACAACGTAGCCTGTTCCCTGGCCGGATTTGGATAGATCCGCAGACCAGCCTTCGTCCCTTTCACTTCTGTTGCAGCAGCGGCCACATATGCCTGTCTTGCTGCAGATGTAGTACCCCATCTGAAGGTTTCCCATCCACCAATAGCAGTACGGTTCCAGTTCATAGGCTGTGTACCGTTTTCAGAACACAGATACAGGCCTTTCAGACTTTGCAACGCTACTGTATTGCTACTCAGGTTAATCCAGTTAAAACGGGTCGTGCTGTCCAGGGTCGTACCTGTACAGAATACCGGATTAGTTGCTTTTACATACAGTCCATTATTACCTTTCAGTGCAACCGTATTGTTGCCTGCGTCTACTACTTCAAACTTCTCCCATGGACCCAATCCTGTACGGTTACAATTCATCGCCTGTGTACCATTCTCAGAACATACCAGCAAGGTATCATGATACAGATAGATAATGCTGCCTACCGGTGCAGGTGAAGGATTCGTTACGGTTGTATCCTGTGCATCTTCAATGATAATATCATCAAAATAAGCCGTAAAAGTACCTGTCTGGGAAGCGTTATCATAAGCGATACTGATACCGGTGATCTCATCTCCGATCAGTTCTCCCTTCCCTATCTGGCAGGTAAATTTCGACCAGCTGCCTACTGTACCTCTTGCCACATTCGGATGCATTACACTACCGTTATTGTCTTTATAAGCACTGAGGTTACGCAGTACCTTACCTGATTTAAAAGTCAGGTCTACTGAAGTATTACGTCCCTGATTGTTAACGGTATATTTCCAGAAACTCAACTGCATATTGGCTTTTACCGCAACTTTGGTTTCGGCGATCTTATAATAATAGCTGGAAGTGCCATTCGCAGTACCATTGATCTTTACGGTGTATACGCCGCTTTTAGAAAACGCGGGCGTATTCTCAATTGCTACGCTGGTATTGCTTACACCGGCTGATGACAGCAACGCATTCTTATAAAAACAGGCATCGATCGGCGAGATGATATTCTGCGGCACCTCATTGATGATACAGTTCGCCACCCTGCTTTCAAAGCTGTTCCTGTAATAAATCGGACCCAGTGAATAAGGGATCGGCACATCCGCAGGCGTAGTTGTACTGGTCAGTAAACGGGCTGCCTGTCCTGCCAGTCGCAGATAAAAATCAGACGAGGTCCATATTCCATCCATCGACAAAGTACCAAAGTACTGGTCAGTAGGAATATCGAAATAATCGACTGCCGAACTGATAATATTAGTGGATTCCTCAAACTCATCCAGCATAGCGAAATACATGGATTTTACGCCAACACTTTTAATGTTACGGGCCTGCTTCCAGAGGAACTTGCCTCCCAGTCTGCGGGTGTCATTAGGATAACCATGTACATGTTGTGACCAGGCACTTCCCGGGAATATCACAGGATAGAAACCCATACCATTCTGATCGCAATACTGCTTGTCAGGGATCAGAGATTCCGTGCGGAAATTATCTGCACCGGTCGTATCATTATACACGCCAACTGTCCAGGGCGAGATCATGTTGTAAGCCTTGTAAACATCTTCAAAATCAGCACGGGATCCGCCATTACGTAAACGCCAGTCCCTGGGTACACCTGCGATCACATAACAACCCCGGTCTTTAAAGAACTGTGCCAGCTCCAGCGCCTGTAGTCTGTCAACCAGGATCGTGGAATATCCCAGTCCCCATAACTCAACTACCGGTTTACCATTTACGGTTGCATAAGCACCTGATTTCGTCAGTTCATAGATCTGCTCCATCTGGTACACCCAGTCGCGCTTAATACCCTCTACAAGATCAATTGAGTTGACTTCTCCATTGTTCTGATCGGGCATACAATACATCACGTAAAACAATCTGCCGTTTGCTTCGCAGGCATTTTTGATATTAACGTAGTAATCGTCTGTTGAAGTATATTTTATGTTTCTGCCTACCGGTGCATTCCGTTGGATCGCAACACCGTCAAATCCTGTTCTTTGCAGTAATGCCATCTGCACATCGATCACTCCTTTATCTGTAGAATTATACAGCTTTGCAGGCTTGCCATTTCCAAGATTGGCAAAATTAGTGGCGTACATGGGAATGTTAGGATTGTTCTCATAATCGGCCAGGTTCGGGAACGTTTCCGTATTATGATTTCCTCTGCCTGCGGCAGGTACTTTGTCGTAGGCCCAGTGACTCCAGTCCTCCGGTTTCGGACCCGCTTCATGCCATAACTGATAACCGGCAAAAGATTTACCCACGAATTCGGAGCCCGGATTGTTTGGTCTGGCAGGAATAGGTTCTGCGGAGGGGTTCAGCGAACCTACATACATGGTAATGTCTTTGATATAGGTATCTTCTGATCCATAGCCCAGCCGGATATCACCGCCATAGCCCATGCTACCATCGAGTCCTGCATCTTCCAGGAATACCAGACGGGTGATCCATTTACCGGTATTGGATTTCTTAAAATCGGCGCCGCCCCAGTTGCTGCCGGCACGGGTGTAATTCAGCCACACGAAGTTCATGCTGTTATCATAATAAGTAATGGACAGGATGACTTTTTTTGCGGTAGAGGGAACAGCAGTGCGGTCAGCACGGACGTACATAAATTTTCCGGCAGGGATCTTTCTGCAGGGCACACCATCGATCGTTGCGATCTCTGTGTAACCTTCACCTGCGGCATTTGTTTCGATGCCCAGTGTCAGGCTGCCGGATTGTATAGGATTTGTGTATCTGATCCACGCGGATGCTGCCGGCAGGGTAATGTTACCTGCATGTAGTATGCACGCCGATAGCAGGCATGCAAATAGTAATAGAGAGTGTTTCATATATAGTTTTTAAGTGGGAAAAGACGGCAGTCATATTGAGTTGACGGGTTTCATAGCAGCAATGGCTGACTGTCAACGATACGGGTCGAGGGCACAGGTTTTCATTTCAGGTTTTTAAAAAGATGGTTCCGGGCGTAAATATACAATTCTAAAATAAAGAAGCGATACTTACTGTCAGGACATATTGCCAAGCGCTGTATTTCTCTCTGATTTCAAATATGCAATATAGGCAGGCAGTGTATCTAAAGTAGGAAAATCAGATGCCGGCATGCCTTCGGGCAGCTCTCTGACAAGATAGACATTGATATTTTCTGCGAATGATTTCTCTCCGAGAAGACTTTGCAGCAGGATAAAAACAGCATCATCCAGGTTCTCGTTCTGCTTCAGATATTCATAGTCATCTATATGTACAACTACGTCTAATTTTGCAGGGAATTCCGGGTCTTCTACTGCAGAGAACCACATGTCTTCCGCGGATAATTCCAGGTCCGCATATTCAATACGGGCACTCTCCGGATCGGCCTGTATCAGTGCGGTAAATTTCCAGCGCTCCAGCTCAGGGGCCTGCGTAACCAGGTATTCCGCATCATCAAAAAATGACTCATCGCAATTGGCAGTGATGACCAGTTCGCCGCCATTCAATTCGTCTACACGCATTTCAAAATACAGGCTGGTGCAATAAAGGTGGAGTCTCTCAGTCAGCTCATCAAACAGGGCCACAATTTCGTCCTGTTCCATTTCTCTGAAAAAGCGGAAATCGTCATTTCTCTCTGTGAACCATTTCCAGAACTTGGCAGCGTCATTACTTCTAAGCATATTTCTCAATTTATAGCTACAGGTAGCCGGGGGTAACAATCTGTTTACTAACCGCAATTTAGTTTTTTTTGTTATTTTAGAATCAGACACAAACGTAAATTAATGCCCAACGTTAACACTATCCGGATACCATTGAACAGAACCCGTCTTTTACTCGCGCTTTTTCCCTGTGGAGTCTCTTTACTGCTGATCGGTTTCAGCCTTACACAAAATGACAGCACTTTTCTGCCACCAGCCCTGATCTATGTCAAAAACATACTGGGCATCCTGGGAATATTGCTTTTTGGTACATGCTCCGTGTGGGTTATCATGAGATTATTCCGGTCATCCGAAGGACTCTTTATCACCGCAGAAGGCTTTACGGACAGATCCAGTGCAGCCGGAGGGGCACCTGTGAAATGGGAAGAAATCATAAATGTGGAAACGAGAGAAATATGGGGCCAGCCAATCCTGACTATCTATCTGAAGGACCCTGCGGCGTATATTACGCGTGAACGAAATCTGCTGAAGCGGATGGTCCTGCTACGGAACAGAAAACATTATGGTTCTCCGCTGCAAATTCCCATAAGCAATGTAAAATCCAGTCCGGATGAGTTATTGCAAATAATCTTATCCAGACTGGATGCGCACCGGACTATTTAGCCGCCACGACGAGAATAGAGTTCATATCGCCTTCATGTGTCTTTGGATTGCGGGGGTCAGACAACCAGACGCCGTCTATGACGAACTTATACTGATAAGTACCCGGAGCCAGCCGTAAGGCCGCTTCCCAGGCGCCATTCTTCCAGCGCATGGGTACTTCCAGGTCATTCCAGCCATTGAAGGTACCCGCCAGGCTAACCAGTTTCGCAGCTGGAAAATCTCCCAGTCTGAAAAACGTCAATGAGCTATCAGCTGCAACCGGCGTCGCTATAAATGTGCTGTCCAGCTTCCCCGCCATCTGTTTATAATTTGTTTTTGCGGGTTTCAGCGTAGCTGCCTTTGTATACCATTGCTGTGCTTCTTTCGGATGGCCACCCCTGAGTGCGGCTTCCGCCAGTCCGGCATAAGCATCTACAGAATCAGGGTAAGCCTGCGTATTCAGGCGGAAGAGCTGTTCTGCCAACTCCGGACGACGATTCTCCAGCAAACGGTATCCCAGCCAGTTCATTTTCGATTCCGGTAATGCGGCGGTATCCTGTACGCTGCCCTTCATAAAAGGAGCGATCGCTGTAGCGAAAGGTTCATGCAGCAGATCATTCAGCAATGCTACATGTCTGATATCCGGATCTTCATTTGTTACCCAGGCAATGGCAGGCTGTTCTCCGCCAAAAAAGAGTTGCAGAATATCGCGTGCAATCGTCAATCCTGCGGCACTATTCGCAAAATAGACCAATCCCTCCTTCTTCTCCGGATAACCGATCAGAAACGCCTTAAAAGTGCCATTATCGCCCCATTGCCAGAAGGCAGGACCGGCAGCTGTTTCCTGACGGCCAACACCCAGGCTCCAGGACAAGGCCGTTTTTCCCTCTTCTACCTGACTATGCACCTGTGGCTGGAGCATGGTCTTAAAGGTCGCAGGCTTCAGTCCCTGCTTATTCAGCAGCGCACAAAGCAGTTTGGCATAACTATCAGCTGTTGTATGCAGGGAAGCGGCTGTATTTACCTTCTCAGGTGTCCAGCGGCCTGAAGTCGTACCGGTTTCCGTATGCGGCCATGCGTAGTCCTGGTCAAACTCATTTTTCCAGATAAAACCACTACGTTCCATCCCCAGGGGTTGTAAGACAGTTTCTTCCAACCAGGGGCTCAATTCCTTTCCGGTGATCTGTTCTACTACTTTTCCCAGCCAGACGAATCCTTCTCCGGAATAGTTCCAACGCTCACCGGGATTATATTTAAATTTCAGGGTATCTCCATTCCGCCAGTTGGGTAATCCGCTGGTATGACTCAGCACCTCTCTGGCAGTTACTTTTGCAGCACGGGCATCATATTGCAGGTCGGGATAGTTGTAATAAGAAGACAAGGGTTTGTCAAGGTCCAGTTTGCCCTGGTCTACCAGGTGCATCACCCCATAGGCAAAAGCGACCTTTGTAAGCGAGGCTGCCTGAAAAACGGTCCGGGCATCAACGTCTCCGCCGGTGTCATTACTGCGGGTACCGAGGTAATAGGTCTGCGCGACCCTTCCATTTTTGACATATGCCAGCGAAAGACCCGGCACATGTGCGCGGGTCATCAATGCCTGGAGTGCGGCTGTCTGGTCCTGGGCATGGCACAAAGAGGAAAATGCCACCAGGGCGGCAGCGCATAAAAGTGTCTTACTCATTGTTGGTTTATTAAAAGACGACTAAAGGGTCAAAATGTTGCATGTGTATTTTATGGGGCTTCACTGCCCTCTTTACAATATAGCACAATAAAAACAGCCGTGCATAAAAAAACCATGAGGAATGTATCGCATCCCTCATGGTTAAAACCAGACAAATAAATACCTATATTTTTATTCTGTATACAGTATAGGGAGAGGTACGTTTATCAACGCCATTATTGTATTCAGGTTGTTTCTGTATCTGGGAACAACTGATGTATAAATAACCATCTGCTATGGAGTAGCTATCGGGCCAGATCAATCTGTCATCTCTGACCACCGTTGTCATGCGAAATGCACTGTCCAGTTTAACGATCCTGTATCCCTGGAGATCTCCCAGATAAAGGTTTCCTTTTTCATCGAAGATCATCCCGTCGGTTGTTGTAAAATGCCCCAGGTCTTCCACCTGCGCCGCCAGATCGGTAGCCGTCATATTCCAGTTACGCAGATGTTCTGTTTTGATACGGTAAAGCTTATCATCAGATAACGGCTTGTAATACAACCAGTTTCCATCTGGTGTCAGGGCAATACCATCCGAATTGAATTTTGCAGGTTTACCATCTTTCATCAGTTCCCTCCCATCAATAATAAATTTATACAACGGATCAGAAATGGTGGAATAATGAGCCTGCAACACGCGGCGCATTTGTCCGTCAGCCAGATTCACCACAATAATTCCGCCTCCTTTGGATTCGGTAAGATAAGCATACTGCCGTTCGACGTCAACACGCACGTCGTTGACATAAGAGGTATCAGCCAGTATATCGGTAAAAGAATAAGTACGGGCGATCGCATTCGACTGCTTATCCATCTTTACAAGCTTTGCGCCGTTTCCCTGGATTGTCTGTAGTCTGGGAGCTGCCGGGTCGAGTATCCAGAGTGTTCCCGCCTTATCAAAATAAACAGATTGTACGCACACCCATTTATTAAGACCTGATAGTCCATGACTCCATTGATTTGTTGCCACATCAGGATAAGGCGTCTTTCCTGTTTTGGCATTCGTCACGACAACCGCATATTGATAGATATCAGACCAACGTGGATAATTCACCAGTAATCGTCCGTTCTCTTCTTTAGCAACACCTGTCAGCTGATAGGTATTGTCTTCAAACATTAATTCCAGCTTTCGTTTCCCATGATCATTATCTTTGGAACAGGCAGTCATCCCCGTCATAGAGACGGCCAGCACAGCGGCAATAAGGTTGTTTTTCATAAAGCTTTTAGGCTAACCGCGCAAAACATTATGCCAGATAAGAACCGTAGGAAAAGACCTGTACAGTGTTGTCGGATGTACCCGCAGCACAAAAGCAGTGTAGCAATTACTCTCAGCAACAGCAGGCACTACATAAACAAAAAAGGACTGCGAAAGCAGTCCCTTTGTCCTTCTCTTAACTATAAAAACCAAAACAAGATCATACTTTATTCACCAGCAGGAAGACCAATACAAAAAGCGCCAGCCCGCCTACCGGATACCATACCCATTTGTCAGCCAGGCGATACCGGCGTTTTGCCACCCATGCGCCTAATATAGCGCCGACCAGTATACCGGTGATTGTCCATAAGACTTCAAATGAAATAACATCACCCGCATGCAGTAACCTGCGCAGAAAGATAAAAAAGTTCATACTAAGGATGAGTACAGGTTTTGCTATGATAACAATCAGAATGAATATTCCGGCTGTAACCCAGCAGCCAGTGTTCTTCCTGGGTGTAGATATATTAGTCATTCAGGTTCGTTTTATATTTCCGGCGGATGTACCGGATTGAAAGAAATAATCCCCCTCCCAGCATTATCAGCAGCAACAGATAAGCAATGCTCACCGGTTCTACATATCTCCAGGGCAATCCCCAGGGCAGATACTCCCGCATGCCCATATAAAAGGAAGCACTTTGAAAAGCGCCGGCCAGCAAGCCGAGTACCAGGAAGAAAGCGGCAGACATCCCGCCCCATTTCAGTAGTTCGGTGATATAGGCTTTCTGCGGAAAAACCACAGAAACAGCGACCGGTATGCGCAGATCCTGGTAGACAGAATTCACTACGATCTGAAAATCATAACGCGTATCCTTCTGCAACTGCATAGGATCGATCGTCAGTTTGATAGCCGTTTGTCTATTGTCAACCAGTCCGTAAAATTTAACAGTCGTTCTGTCCAGTGTAATACCAGGGATAACAGGTTCCAGCCGCAGACTCGCCTTTACAAATCCGTCAGTAGATAATTGCAGACTGATATCTGACTCAATCACATGACTTGCCTCAGAATTGATAAAGGACAATTCCTTCGGCGCGGCCACTATTGCCGGCAAATTAGCTGTTTCATCCACCAGGTTAATAAAGGCCTGTACGTATGCCAGTTTTCGTTCTTCGTCGTTATAGAAACCAGAGTCCGAAATAGCCGCATTCTGTTTGTCAATGCCCTCACACCACTGTTCCTGTCCCTGTTTGCTGAACCAGACATGCAGCTCCTTATTGTCAATAGACTGGAAGATGTCTTTCCATAAGGCCCCGCTGGTTCTGGCGACCGTCACCAGGTGCGCCGGCGAGTCATATCGTTGTCCATTCAGGTAGAAAGGATACTGCGGATTAACAGTATACAGGAGCTCCAGGAAGCCGTTTTTACCCAGTCCTGCGGGTAAGTGTCCGGCCATTGCTGTTTGTGCCTCCTGCTGCCAGATATGGATGTATCCTCTGGAATAAACAGCTTCCAGCTGACTAAGCGCCTCATGCGAATGACAGGCTTCTGTCATCACATCTGCCAGGGTTTTATACATAGCACCTCTGAAACGGAAAGGCAGGTCATTATACAGCCGATAAATAATAGTGAGGTAACGCATCTCCACATCCTTTATATCATCAAAGATCTTCTCAAAAGGCTGTGTACGGGCCGCGCTTCTTGTCAGCATCATGACCGTCGGCGGCAGGTATAACTTGTTCTGGATCAGCTGAAGGGTATCTTCCCGTTTACTGAAACACACCTCTCCCAGTTGTTCCAGCGTGATCACCTCTACGCCGCACCATTCTACCGGTTGCTGCTTCTTATACATATCCCAGGCATCATCTGTCATCCAGGGATCCCGGAAAGAGCCGGTATCCGGAGCAGGATGTAAGCGCGGACTGAATGGATTAGGCTGATTGCTGATAATATGGATAATATATGCGATCGCTTCGGCAGGAGATAGGTCTTCCTTTACCTTTTCAACGATGGGGCGGGCATGTTCATTAAAAAACCTGCCCTGTGAAAAAGAGGAACTATTGACCACCTGATCTTCGATCAGTTTATATGGACGCCAGTCAGTACTTTCATACACACGCCCCACTACGGCTGCCAGTTCTCCCGTATCATACCCCAGATCCCTGCCAGCACTGATCAGTTCAGGATGTTGATTGATATTAATATCCAGGTTATTCCTGACCAGCAGCTTTCTGATATATTCTTCCAGTTCGTCTGGTGTTCTCATAATAACATTTTTACGACACTAATTGAACCGGATCTTCGCCGGATGACGGATCATCCATTTATCTCCGTTCAGGACCAGTTCTCCGGGTTTATCAGTCACAATCACACTATCCGCCGCAGGGAATGCCTCATACTGACAGGTCTTACCAAAGAAGAAGGAGGCATTGGACAAAGCATAGCGTTGTGCCTGACGGTTATTGCTGACGCGAAAAGCGCCTGTAGCCGGAGACGTGATGGTGATCTCAAAAATGGTCTCGTTATCATCCTTATCCAGCAATTCTTCAGAAGAGAAACCATCGATCTTATCCGCGTAGCGGGCATACTTTACAATCGGTACAAATTCCTTCGAAATATTAATGTCAGGGGGTGGCGTTTCAGCAGGCGTTTCTCTGGCTTCCCTCACCTTCTGCTGATATTGTTTACGTTCGCTGGCCTGACTTTCCTCCAGTTTGATGAATTTGTCCTGCGCATCGCGTAACTTATTGTCCAGCGATTTCACATCTTCCCACAACTTATTTTTCTCGGCCTCCAATGCGGAAGCCTTTTCTTTTTGCTTGTCGAAGAGTTTCTTCAGGTCCTCTTTCTTCTTCCGCTCCTTGAGAAACGCACTATAAAAGTATAATGCCAGCAAGATGCCCAGAATGGTACTAATAATAAAGACCCATGGGAGCTTTTCATTTTCATTTTTAATGGATAGCGCCGTCAGATCATTTTCACTTACTGTATCTCCCGCATCAGCAGCTGGTGCTTCTTCAGGAGCAGCAGAATCTGCTGCAGGAGGAGGCGTTGGTGCCGCAGCCGGCGTTGTGGTGACTGGTGTCTCCGCTGGTGGCGGAGTAACATTGCCGGCGATAATATCTGCTATCGCTTTCTGATATTCTTTAAAACCCGGCGACTTCAGGCGATTTTCTCTCCGGGCATTTCCCCTGGTAATGTTGTTCAGTACTGTTTCACTGAATTTTATCATTTCAGCTTTATCGGGTCCGACTTCAATCTTCACCCATTTATCAATAAGACTATCGACTTTCGTCATTTTCACGGCGAACTTCTTAAGGCTCTCATAATCAGCACACCCATTACAGGTATTGACAGTAATACCTTTGAAACTTACTGTATCGGTAGACAAAAACTCTACCGTACGTTTGATAATATTAAACTTCATTGTACTGACAGGACCTTTCGGGGTTTGTGCCAGTATGATGCTACAAAGAAACAGGGGTAGGATGAATATGTATCTCTTCATGTCAGACGGATTTTTTAGCAACAATTTGTTTAGACAATCTGTACAACGACTCTTTGAATGCAAAGAAGAAAAGTGATTGCGGCAGTGGTTCTTCCTGATCGCGGGAACGCAGGTCATTCAGTACCTTTCTGTAACTGTCATAGATCAGCCCCTCTCCATTGTCGATATCGCCATTCCAGCGCAGCAATTCATACGTTTCCTTAAGATTCCTGATATTGAACTCACCCAGGAAATCGATCACCGCACGGTTGTTCAGTGTTTTCTCCAGGAAGTTGTTCAGGTTTTCCAATACAGCTACGTTCAGCGGACTGGCAATATTCTGTACATCCAGCAACTGGAAAGCCCCTTTTTCTCTGGTCCTCACCTTTTCTGCAAAGGCAGCTTCCTTCAGGGGATTAAAGCCGGGATGCACAAACTCCGCCAGCGTACTATATCGCGCTGTTTCTGCCTTGTCAGCGCGTGCATAGAGGATGGAACCATTAGCAGTCACCTCCTTCGGATTAGCATTCAGAATCACTTCAAATGAACGCTGTAATTGTTTATCTGAATAGGTATTGATCAGCAGGCGCGTGAACTCTTCCAGTTCTTCCTTACCTCCCCCACACAACAGAGAAATGTACTGGCTGCCCTTTCCGGTAAAAGACAGGTATCTTGGTAACGGATATCCTTTCAGTTCGATGATCTCAATGATATGGTAGACAATAGCGCTATAGTGTAAATACAGCACGGTTAGCATATCCGGTCTGCCGATAGCAATAGAGTCACTGAAACGGAACTCCTGGTCATATCTGAACAGTAAACTGACCAGGTCATCGGAGCGCAGGGTACCATCTTCTTTTGCCTTTGTCAGGAACCGCGCTTCATTAGGCGGATAGATGTTGTTAGCCCGCTGGTATTCAAAGTAATTGGTAATAAAACCATTGTCTTTTACCTTACCATTAAACCCGCTGCCCCACAGGTCATTTCCCGCAAAACGGAAGGAAGTACTGATATACTTATCATCCCGCTGACCGGAAGACTCCATAAACATCATAACGTCTGTCGTACCGCCACCAATATCCACGTTGACAATATTGGCCATATCATGCAGGGCGTTCTCTGTTTTGGTCAGGAAGAAATAAGGCGCTACAGATTCCGGGATAGCGGCCAATAGCTGCGCGCCACTTCCATCAAAAACATCTTTAAAAGCAGCCTCCACGAGCTTCCTGAGTGTCAGTCTGTTACCCATACTCATACTCAATGGTAACGACCAGCCCAGCTGCAGCTTACCCAGGTCACCGTTATTCAGGACCGTCTTTATCTTAATCTGTGCAAACAGCTGTTTCAGGAAGAACTTCACCCTGTTCTTGTTTGCATTGTCATTGTTATTTTCCAGCAGCCATTTCAGATTGGTGGTATAGATCACATCACCCTGCGTCTCCTCCTGATCGATGTAATAACCGATATTGATATGACTGAAAAGATCGTAATTGGAATCATCCCCTTTCGCAAAACTGCTGATCTCACAGGTTGCAGTTTTAAAAGGGAAGGAGACAGGACTACGCCCCTTCTCGGTGATCACGGCAGGCAGGAATTCGCGTCTTAAAGTCTGGTCGATGGCCGGGAACTGCCCATAAAATGCAAAGCGTACACCAGGATGCGGATCATTACCTGGTGCATTCAGGAGTACCATCTGCTGATCTGCCTCTTCAATCGTGAAAGGCTGTGGCAACTCAGTGGCATTGTCCATATAGGCCACATGCGTATTAGAGGTGCCAAAATCCACCGCAAAAGTATACGCCTTATGCTGGTTCAGACTGATGATCCTGTTCTCAAAATCGGGGATAATAAGGCCCTCACAGCTAATGCCTGAAGGGTCTTTATATGACAGTTCGATGTAATCGAAGGAGTCTTTTAATTTGTAATATTTGGAGCTCGCTGTTGCACCGCCTTTGTCAAAAACAGACCTTGGCAGCATCTTCTGTGGCAGTTCATTACGGGAATGACTGAGCGTATTGTACGTATAGAAATGCAGGGATACGCGTTCCGGTCCCTCCTGTTCTATACGGTTGGCCAGCAGGATATCATAGTTCTTTAAGGCTCTTAATGCCGGGGCATCACTTTCTACCTTGTAAAAAGGATAAATACCCAGGCCCATACGACACTCTACGATGGTTCCTTTTGGTTTGGCATACTCTTTTACAAAAAGGATCTCTTTGGCGCCTTTCTTATTTTTGATAGGTACCTTCAGCGTGACCTTTACTACCCCGTTTGTGACGGTAATATTCAGGGCATTCTTCAGGTCCGAAAAGGTGAAGAAATTGAAATACGCCTTCTTGACGGGCAGCAGGTATTTGAAATCACCCCGGAAACCGGAGAAGAACCTGTTGTTATTGATATTGAAAGGTACTTCCAGCAGATAATCCTCCAGCAGGTCCTCCGTCGTAATAAAAGGATAGGTTACAGCAGTGCCCGTCCCCTGTGGTAGTTTACGTTCATACAGCGGTATGGAACGATGATACAGATCACGGATCATTGTACTGGGATTCCAGGGTACGTTTTCCTCCAGATAATCCCCGCTGATATTCATGCCATTGATCAGCACTAATGGCGGATAGACCTTTACCTCCTCGTTCTTTTCGTTGAACTGCCGGTTATATTTGTCAACGGTTGCGTTGATAATAAAGTCACTGTACTTCTGTACTTTTTCCTTCTCCTTTCCTTCCTTCAGCCGATGATAATGCAAACCACCGATAGTCAGGTGTTTGTTATCAATATTCGTCATGATCGTACTGTATTCATCATCCAGTACAGCCGAGGAATTGATGATCCTTTCATTCTGCAGCAAATGGGAAAAGCGCTTACTGCTGCCGACCGCCTTGTTGATATATTTCCTCAGACCGGCAGCTTTTCTGAAGGCTTCCGGTTGTTGTCTGCACAAGGTGAACAGATACGTCACAAACTCTTCGTCCCGCAGGTGTAAAGGGCGGGTATCCTTATCAAAAAAGACATCCCCATCGGCACTCTGCGGGATGTTGATGATCGCACCGTCCCTGATCTTACGGCTCCAGTTTGGACTGGTAAAGAACAGGGTCAGCGGAGACGTTCCCCCCAGCAATGTATTCTCATAGAAAATAAGAAAGACGCTGCCGGTATTGGTAAAAGCGCCGTTGTCTTTATCAAAAAAGATCTGTTCCAGCGACTTACCCAGCAGATAGTTCGGATGTTTCTCTCCTTTTTGCTTCAGCTTGTCTATATTCTCCGTTACCAGCCATTCCTTGAACCAGATCCTTTTACCGGGACCGATCTCCTCCGGACGGCTGCTGAAGATAAGCTGTAATACATCCAGACAGTCAGACACCAGCTGGTGATAGATCGTATTGCCTTCAAGGCTGATATTATCAGAAGCGAGGATATTAAAGGCGGTGTCAAACAGTTCCATTCTGGCGAGTGGAGAAGGAATAGCGGTACCTGCCTTGGAAGACCCCTTGGAGGCGGTGATATTCTCTACTTCAAAACTCTCCGTATTGATACCTGTACTGGGGGTCCAGCATTTGATCTCATTAGGGTTATATCCCTTATATTTTCTAAAGATATGCGGCGTCATAATAGCTCATTTTAGTTCATGGATGGCAGGGATTCCAGTTTGGAAAAACACTCAGCGGCGACCCTGTTCATCAGTTTCAGGAAACGTTTCTCCTTTTCTGTGTCCGGGATGCTTTTCTTCAGCTCATCTTCGATCACGCCGAACTTTGTTTTCAAAAACGATTCCGTAATACCGCCATTCTTTACGATACCGAGTATCTTCACTACTTCAATAGGTTTGCCTCTTACCATGGAGTTAAAATCAAGGTTCTCTCCTACGTTGAAGGGCTGGAACTTGCGTTCATTATCCATCATTTCCCTCAGCCAGGACATATAATGATCCCGGAAGAAGGTCGTCAGATGCTGGAAGAAGATATCATTCTTCATTCGGGTCCCCAGCTCCAGCTCTTTATAAAAAGACTCATTGCTGAACTTTGGCAGGACTTCCAGGAATAACTTCTTTGCATATGTAAATAAGGTCAGCGGCTCCATGATAGTGCTCCTTGTTTTATCAAAGAAATGACGCACATCAATGACCTGATCTTCCTGTTTGATACCGAAGTCGTAATACTCCGTTTTATCCCGGGATTTAAACGAATCGTCTGACCTGTTTACAAAATCTACGATCGCAGTAGCCCCCAGTAGTTCGAGCAGATGGGCGTTGTTCTTTTGTTCTTCCCCTCCCTCTTTATTTTCGTATTGTTTCAGCGGATGGTCCCACAACTGATAAAAACAGTTGATCTTCCCTTTCAGGTATTTGGAGTAATAAGTCAGCGCTGCCTCTGTTTTAGAGTCGAAACGGTCTGAGTTGATGGCGCTCTTTTTATCATCCGATACCTTGTAATAGGGCATTACGGTCAGTGCACCAAATACGTTATTCCGCAGACGCTCTTCTTCCTGCAATAATCTGACCAACTGTGGAAACCCTGAAGAACCGGTCCCACCAAAAATGGAGCTGATGATAAAGATCCGGTCATGTTCTCCGATACTTTTCATGACAAACTTGAACTCTTTCGTGGAGGCCAGATTATTGAATACCACACAGCCGATATTGGGGTTCCCCTTGAAGCCCATATCCAGGCGCAGATTCAGTTCTGTATGACTGTAATCCGGATGACCGGCAGGCGTATTATCATACAGTGCTTCCAGGAAGTCCATATTGATATCGCCAACCAGTTCTTCGTCAGGATCGATGTATTTGATGAAAGAGGTCTCCAGGTTATCGAATTGCAACTGGAAGGAGTCTTCCAGCCTTTCCGTCGTACCACTTTCCGGTTTAATGGAGCTCAGTGTATTCAGGTTTGCATTGAAAAAGCCCTCACGGGTATCTTCTCTGTCGCCATAACCCTGAGTACGGATCAGTTTATAAGATTCAAGTGCTTTTAAAGTGCGGGAAGTATCCGCGTTCTTTGCATCCACATCTATGATAATGGGGATGATCTTGTTGGTATTGCTCAGCTTCACACCCGATGCCAGCAGCATAGTTAAGGAGCGCAGTACCCTGGCTCCGGTGCCACCAACACCGAAAACAAATATGTTCCTTGTCATACACGACAGTTTATACAGGTATTAAAATGGAGTTCTTTTGGCGAATATAGACGCGCGTTTAAAGAGCAGCGAAAGGATCACAAAATAGACCACTGCATACAGGGCATTGATCATGGAGAAGGTGAACATATACGCATCTGCCTCATCTTCCGTACCATTCCTCGCCTGACTATAGGCCAGTCCTGAGGCAATAAGCGCCAGCAGGATCATCGTGATCAGCCAGTGTTTCTGTTTATCCCATACAGGTCTCCAGCGGCCCAGCAGCACGTAGAATATAACAGCAAACAAGACAGACAGAATAATGGTAAAAAGGCCTACGGCCGGGAAAATTGTTGTTGCATAGACGGGGTTATTATTCTTACCACCCAGTAACTCGTACAATAAACTAAACATGACAGATTATTTTTTTATGGGTATCGAAATATCAATGTAATCCTGGTTATTGTTTTGGTATGCTTCCCTGACACCGTCAATTAAATGTTGCAGTGCAAATGTTTTGCCGCCGATGTCCGTGATTTTTGAATCATCCATGATTGATAAGGTCCTGTAAGAGGTATCATATTGCAAGGGAAGATGAAGACTAATATTGCCTGAATGATATACATTATTTATTCTCAATACAAATACATGGGTTCCTTTCTGTACTCCGACAATCTCTGACTTCCTGAGTTTGCCCATGTCAATATTCTTCGTCAACAGGATCTTTTCAATACTATAGTCCAGATTATCTGCCTGCTTCTCAAGATGCTGTCTGAGATAAGTGGTATCTTTTGCATATGCCGGCAGGGAAGACAAATCTGTAGAAATGGCAAATACACAAGGCTTTTTTGCCGATGCACTTACGTCTTTAAGGCCGTCATCATTTAAGGTCCATTCTCCTTCTCTGAGATAATTATATAGGATTTCACCACCTTTGACGGGCTCTCCAAACAGGCCAAAATCCATCGCCATCGTATAAGGCTGCAGGCTTTCCATGTCATTCAGCTGGCTGTTGAAATGTGAGAGCAACTCTCTGTTGCCGATCACCCACATATAGTAAGGGCGGGATACATCTCCCCTTATAGGAATGACCTTATTCTGATAAGTATAATAGTTACCGACGAAGCTGGAATTAAATCCGTATACCATCGCACACATGTGCTTATGCTGCTTAAGATCGAGGAAGGACTTTGTCATGGTCGCCTTCAGCTCACCTTCTGCATTATCCCTGTTGATATTTTCATTGCCTTTCTGGCGCAGGACTGCGTCCGGATAGGACAATATGCAGTCAGATACAAAGATGGAAATATCGTTTGAGTCCGTGCGCTGTGCGATCATTTCAAAGATCTTATGCATTTCCGAGCTCTTGCTCTTTGTGGGATGATCTACTGAGATAGCATTGATAAACTGTTGCGTGGTACCATTAAATGCAACAATGGAATCTGCTATATAATAGTTGTGCAGTTTCAGCTTTCCTGAATCGACCTTTCCCTCGATATTCACCAGCAGATTGGGGATCCGCTTTCTGAAATCAGTTGAACCCTGTAGGTACCCGGCCATACTGCCGGATGTTTCCATAAAAAAATTGATCTTATCTATTTTCTTCTCTGCCGTAGTGGGTAGTGCTGTTTTTTTTGTCTTCTCTTTACAACCGGGGCCTGCTCCGATAAACAACAACGATAGTAAAGCAATAGCATACTTACTCATGAAGTGGATTTTTAACACAGAAATAGAAGGGGTACCATAAATAAGGGATACACACAAATTGTTCAATAGCAAAAATCACATGGCAAAACACCGGGGTTGCTACACGGGGGGTGCTTTTAATGATTTACATGAAATTTCTCTACTGAGATAATGGGCACAATGATAAGGATAAAGGATGTTAAATTGGTTAATGCGGTGTTAAAAGGGGATTTTTCCCCGGTTAATCCCATGTTAAAAACAATAAGATAAGGTCTGTAAAAAGTGGATGATTACAACGAATAAATGATACCTGCCTTAATGCTCAGCGGCCAGTTCCTGTTTCTTTTCCATCAGGTAATTGGTCAGTTGTCTGATCTTCCCGTCTTCCATATGAAACACATCACAAAAAGCCGCTTCCAGCGTACTGCCATCTTTCCTTTTTGACAACACCTTCCCCTCTGCTACTACAATATTATCTTCCTCGATCAGTCTTGTCACGAAGATATCCGGGTCTGGTTCAAAGGCATCATCCTCCATCTCCCGGTCAAACGCACCTTTACCTGCCAGCTGGTAAAATCCCGGCATCTCCCAGAGTACATCATCTGTCAGACATGACATCACCATCTCATGGTCTTTTTTCCTGAACCCTTCCATATAGCGGGTCACGGTTTGCTTGTTTGTTGTCATATTACATTTTCTTTTAGTTAATATACTGATTTTCCGTCGCTTAACCATCAGCAGCAAAATACAGGCCCAGTATTTGTGGCAATTCCGGCATCACCAAACAAACTCAACACAATGGCATCATCCGATCACATACTGGCTATAGATGTTGGTGGTTCCCATATAAAAGGCACTATCCTCAACAGCAAAGGCGAATGGCAGATGGACTATAAAAGACTGCCTACTCCCAAAGGCGCGAAGCCTAACGACGTTTTAGAAACAATCAGCGCACTGGTAAAAGACATGCCGGCTTATGACAAGATCTCAGTCGGCTTTCCCGGTTATGTACGCAACGGCATTGTATATACCGCCCCCAACCTGGGGAATCCTAATTGGAAGAATATCGACCTGGGACAGCAGATCGCGGATCTGCTGAAGAAGCCTGTCCGCCTGGTCAACGATGCAGACCAGCTGGGCCTGGGTGTTGTTTCCGGTAAAGGCTATGAACTGGCAGTTACCCTGGGTACAGGTTTTGGTACTGCCCTGCTGATAGATGGCTACCTGCTGCCGCACCTCGAACTGGCACACCATCCGGTCACCAAAGAGCATGATTATGACGAATACATTGGAAATAAGGCCCTGGAAGAAGAAGGTAAGGAGAAGTGGAATAAAAGGATGGAAAGGGTGCTATTGATCCTTAAAACGGTGTTTAATTACGATCGTTTGTATATCGGTGGTGGCAGTGCCGACGAACTGACGATTCCCCTGGACGACAACATCCATATTTTTACCAATAAGGATGGTATCAAGGGTGGCGCCCGGCTCTGGGATATGGAAGACAAATATCATATCACGACCAATTATCCGAAATAAGGATATCCGGCATAAAAAAACGGCGTAAGAGTAACTCTTACGCCGTTTTTCTATCTATCCGGGTGCATCAGAACTTATACGCAAAGTTGGCGGTATAGTTTCTCGGACGCTGCGGATTCACAGACCAGTAACCAATATAGTATTCCTTGTCTGTGATATTATTTACGTTCAGGGAAACCCTGAAATGCCTCGAATTAAAAGACACTGCCGCATTCAGCAAAGCATAATTAGGCAGGTAGAAATCGCCGGTAGCACTGTTATCAATCACTTTGTAACGACTGGCATAGTTACCGCCGATACCCAGACCGAAGTTCTTCAGTGGCCCCTGTGTAAAGCGGTAGTTCGCCCATACATTCGCCAGATCACCAGGTCCCTGTCCACCAGGTGCACGGCCAGGCTGAGAATAGAAATCATCCTTCGCACCTTCTTTCACCTTTGTGTGATTATGGCTGAAACCTGCTATCAGGTCCAGGCCCTTCACCGGTGTCGCATTGATCTCCAGTTCAAAACCCCTGCTGCCTACTTTTCCACCCTGCGTAACGTCATTAGGGTTTGTGGCGTCAGGCATCACCCTGTTGCTTACAGTGATATCATATACAGAAAATGTCGCGTGTAATTTATCCTCCAGCAGGTTCGCCTTTACGCCATATTCCAGCTGATTGGCATGCTCCGGCTTGAAAGACTTCACATATGGGTTTTCGCCATTTTCATCAGATACCTGCTGCGGCGCCACATTGATAAATGCATTCATGTAATTGGCAAACAGAGATACTTTATTCAATATAGGCTGATAGATCAGACCGAATTTAGGTGACAAGGCAAACTGGTTGAAATCATCGTCCTTTGTCTCCTTTTCCCCTTTGGAATCAAAGTAATCTGCTCTCAGACTTACCATCGCCATCAGACCAGGCGTAATATTCACCACATCCGAAAAATAGGCACTATAAGAGCTGTTAGAGATATTGCTGTTGGAATGGTCTGTACCGGACAGTACGCCGTATATAGCGGCTTTTGTCAGCGGCAGCGGACCAATCGTATCTCCGCTCCATGGATCAGCATAATAGCGTACATCCCCCTGTGCAGTCACCGACCTGGTAGCCGCCCATCCGGAACCTTTATCTACCACATTTCTGCGGAAGTAATCTACCCCGATCAGTAAACGGTTGCGCAGCTTACCGATCTTGAAATCGCCATTGAAGTTCTGCTGAATATCGAGGGTACTGGTGCGTTGGTTCTCATCATGGAAATACTGGTCATACCATTCATCTCCGGGCGCATCATCCCAGATATAAGAATAAATACCATCTGATTTTACCCGGCCATTAGAAACCACCGTCTGTGAGCTCCACTGGTCAGATAACTTATACAGCATCTGTGCCTGGATATTATAACGGGGATTTTTGATGGTGAGCTCATTGCTGGTAAAAGAGAGGTCATTGTTCAGGTTCAGTTCCTGAATGGTCTTATAACGGAGCGGTGTGGCCCTGTCAGAATGAAAGAATACAGGCGCTACCGCTCTCTTTTCATCCAGCACTTCCGCCATCACCTGGAAGGAAAGTCTGTCAGTAGCATTATAGGTCAGCGAGGGCGCCAGGAAGAAAGATTTCTTCATACCGGCATCCTGGAAGCTCTTTTCAGAATGATAGGCCGTATTGATACGCATGGCCACTTTTTTGCTCAGGGGTACGTTCACATCGGCAGTCACCCGGTGTAATCCGAAACTGCCAAAGCTATAGCCTACCTCTCCGCCAAAGTCGAAATACGGTTTTTTAGTGATGGTATTGATCATACCACCGTAGGCATAAAAAGAGCCGCCAAACAGCGTTCCTGAAGGTCCTTTGATGACCTGTATCTCTTCTACATTGGCAGGGTCGAGATTACCTGCGGTAAGCCCCGGTAATCCATTGATAAGGGAAGGCTGTGCTTCAAAACCCCTCAGGGCAAAATAAGCGGCACCGTCTCCACCCCTTCCGGTAGATTCCCAGGTACGGCTGAGTCCTGGTACGTTACGCAAGGCATCGTCATAATTGACGATACCCTGCTGTTTCATGATATCGGATGAAACAGTGGTATATACCTGGGGATTATCCAGGTTCTTCAGCGGCATTTTAGCCACCACGCGATTCTCTTTGTTGCGGTTGTAAGATGAGATGATAATCTCGTGCAATTGTGCAGAATTTTCTTTCAGGACAAAGTTCAGCTGAACAGTCTGCCCTGCGGTAACAGTCACTGTCTTCTCCTGACTTTCAACGGCCACAGCCGTCACTTTTACCTGCCAGTTGCCTGGTCTTACATCACTGATACTGAATGTCCCATTCTCATCACTGATCCCTCCCCACTTCGACTTTTCAATCCGTATGGTCACATTGGATGCAGGTTTACCATCACTGGTTGTGATCGTCCCTGTAATAGTGCCCCCGTTTTGTTGTGCATATATCGAATTGACTGACAGTACCAAAAGGCTGATAAAAAATAGAAATCTTGTCATTCCCCTTATTTGTGGTTGATAAAGTATTTAAACCACAAAAATCAGCTGACGAAAAGGGAACAGTTTACGCAATCGGGAAATTATGTCACATGATAAACAGGAATGACGGGAAACTGACAGAAGCACCTCCGTAGAAACACAAAAGGGTACTCCTGCGAGTACCCTTTCTGACTAAACAAAACATCAAAGATTGCTCTCGTTCTGCGGCAATGGGTACCGCGTCCACACATCATCATCGGGCCTGTCTTTGGGCAGGGTCCCCAGTAAGTTATAGCGTCGCAGGTCTACCCAGCGATGTCCTTCCATAAATAAAGAGTACCGGCGCTGATACAGCAATTCTGTGATCAGGGCAGCAGGTGTGATCGCTCCTGCATAAGGCGTCATATTATGCAGTGACCTGATGCGGTTCAGCGCAACAATGGCGTCCGGTAAGGAATTGCTCTGGATCTTGGCTTCCGCATAGATCAGGATCAGCTCCTCGTTACGGATGATACTGATCGGTGCGTTCAGCGAACTCCAGATCACTACGTCACGTGTACCTGTCAGACCATTCTGGCTGATAGGTGAATTACGCAGGGCTGTTTTCGCCAGCCGATCATCACCAGCCACAATATTCGCAGCATAGGAAGGATGTGAAACCCTTACCTCACCATTGGTATTTGGTGCCAGGTACATGGTATTCGCAATGTCGCCTCCATTGGTAGAGAAGAAATGGAATACGCCTGTATTCAGCGCACCATTCAGATCAAAGAAAGAGGCAGTCAGGGCAGTCAGCGCCTCACCCCATTCTTTTCTGTAAATATGCACTCTGGCCGCCAATGCACGGTTAAATTTCAACAGACCCGCCGCATCCTTAAAGCCGGCAAATCCGTCTGATAACGGAAACATCACGGTCGATCCCGTCAGGTCTGTCTGTCCCTCGTCGAGGAACTTCAGTACAGAATCCAGTACGATTGCCGGATCTGTAATAACAGGACCGAGTGTGGCGCCATTCGGCACCGGAATACGGGCGCCGCTGGAATCTGTCATATTGATATTCAGCAGCAGCTGATAACCGATAACTGTTTTCGCAAAACCGGAAAACGCTTTCTTCTGTACATCAGAAGCGATCTCTGTACGCGCATTCCTGGTGGCGTCCAGCAGGATGAAACACTGTCTTATTACCTGGTAACGGGAACCCCAAGGGTTTGTCAGATAGAAGGTATTATTATCCAGAATCCTGGTACCTCCACCTAAAAGATCTGTTGTGTAGCGTGGTTCAGAACCGGAGAAACGATAGATCTCACGGCCTATCACGCCAACACCATCGAGGTAACCTGCGTAGTTGACACGCATACCTGATTCAATACCGGTGACCAGATTAAACAGATCGCTCCTGGTAGGATTGCCGGAGATAGTACCTACAACCGGCGTATTCAGACTGTCGATCGGTCCCTTCTGGCAGGCGCCCATCAGGAAGAGTACAACAGCGGTAGTTATAATTGAGAAGTAGTTCTTCATATGAAATAATTTTTAACAGATGGAAAAATGATCAGAAATCAACGCCTATGTGGAAGCTACCTCTCTTAGAGGCAGGGAAAGGCGTTACGTCCACACCGGTAGACAGACCGTTACTACCGCGGCTGGTAGAGGTCGTAATAGTGTTACTACCGAAGTTGGACACTTCCGGATCATATCCTACGTAACTGGTCCAGGTGAAAAAGTTATTCGCTGACACACCGAGACGAATTCCCTTGATGATATTGGTATTCCGCAACGGCACGTTATAATAAACGCCGATCTCACGGATACGTACATAAGAGGCATCCTGTACATAGATAGAAGCGTCACCTGCACCGGTACGGTACACGCCTGCTTTCTGGCCATGAAGGATATCGTCATAGTCGAATGAGGTCTGACCAAGATCAGTCAGCAACTGTGTCAGGTTAATATTATCTCCGCCTTTCTTCCAGTGTATCAGGAAACGGATGGAGATATTTTTCAGGATGGTCAGTTCATCGAAGAAACTCATCTGGAATTTCGGCTCCGCGTTACCGATCAGTTTCAGCTCACTACCCACCGTACCTTTGATCTGCGTAGCCGGTTCGCCTTCTTCCAGGTAGAAAGTACCCAGTGAGTTACCAAACGCACCGATCGCATAAGGCGGGATCAGCAATTTGGTCACTTTGGAACGGTTACGCCACCAGTTGATCGTAGAGCTCCATTTTATTGTTTTTGTATTGATAGGGATCACTGTCAATCCCAGTTCAATACCCTTATTTCTCAGGTCACCACTGTTCTTCCATTCATTCGCATAACCGGAAGAACCAGGTAATGCATGACGCAGCAGTACATCCTGGATCTGTTTATTGTAATAGGTCGCCTCCAGGGTGACACGGCCATCCAGTACGCTCAGGTCCAGACCAGCTTCAAACTCTGACTGGCGTTCCGGTTTGATATCTGAATTACCCAGCAGATTGTCTACGAGTACGCCAGGTAATCCACCGATATTGCTACCCAGCATAGCGGTGAACTTACTGCCGTAAGGCGGTACGTTACCCGACTGACCATAGGCGGCGCGCAGTTTCAGACTCTGGATACTTTTCACATCCCAGAATTTCATACGGGCAATGTTCCAGGAAACAGCTCCTTTAGGGAATACATAGTATTTCTTGTAATCGCCGTTATTGGTGGAACGGTCAAAACGCACACCACCACTCAGTGTGATCGCATCCAGTAAAGAGAGGTCTTCCTGGAGGAAGATACCGTTGTCGCGGTATTTCTGTCTGAACTGACGGGTGGTCGTATTGGCACTGGCGTCCAGGTTACTTTGTCCGGATACCAGGTTAGTCGCCGCAGTGACGATGTTATCCATATAACCGGTTTCCAGGGTAGCACCCAGGGTACTGGTCAGACTGATATTTTCATTGGGCGTAAATGTATTGGTCAGGAACCCACCCAGGTTGGTATTGGTGTTGTTGGTGTTGCCCTGGATAGAGTGTCCCTGCAGCGCATTTTCTTCAAACTGAAGATCGCGGGGGAATAAGGCAGCGGTCTTATAGTTGAAATAATCCACACCACCACGACCGATGAACTTAGTCGAAGAATGCTCGCTTTGCTGTATACGGACCTCCAGGTTGGAACCACCTACAAAACGGTTGGTCACCTCGTTATTGGTCATTTTATCACGCGTTTCCAGTGGGTTGGAAGCCGCAAACGGGTTACGCGGATATTCACCTAATGCATTCGGGAACAGGTCCACGAAAGTAGGTGTAGATGACAGGGCCACACCAAAGCTCACACCGTTGTTATCGTTATTGGTCAGGCCTCTGTCCGCATCTGAGTGGATATAACTCATGGTAACACCCAGGGAAATACGATCTGACAGCTTATGGTCGATATTAAGACGGGCGGAGTTATTAAAATAGCCGGTATTCTTTACGATCCCGTGTTCCTGTCTGCGGTTACCGGACATATAGAATGTCGTTTTCTCATTACCACCACTGATGGAGAGACCGGTATTGAGTATCAGACCGGTTTCTCCGTACATTTCTTTTTCGTAGTCATATATCTTACCGGCGGATGCGGCGGCATTGAACTGGTCTCTGTAAGCCTGACGGCGCTGTTGTACAACCGGATCAGTGTTACTGGCTGCACCGGCAAGATCAGCTGCTTTATCTGCGTCAAAAGTACGCACACCCATCAGATGTCTTACTTTGGCAAAGCCGGTTTCCTGATTAACGCTCACTTTTGTTTTACCGGCACGGCCTTTTTTGGTTGTTACGATCACCACACCTGCTGCTGCTTTTGCACCATACAGGGCGGCAGCAGAGGCGCCTTTCAGGATCTCTATATTCTCAATATCTGCGGGGTTCAGGTCAGCAATACGGCTGGAAGGGTTATCCTGGTTGTTGGGGTTACCCGCCGTAGCGGCGCCGGTAACATCATTCAGCCCGGCAGGAATACTACTGTTGTTGAAGAAGATACCGTCTACTACGTAGAGTGGCTGGGAGTTACCAAATACAGAAGTGATACCTCTCATTTTAACGGAGATACCACCACCCGGTGCACCGGAGTTGGCGGTGATCAGCGCGCCTGGCACCTTGCCGCTCAGTGCAGCGTCAAAGGTCTGTGCAGGAGCGGTACCAGACAGCTGATTAGCATTAATGGTGACCACGGTATTGGCCAGGTTACTACGTTTTACGCTTGTAGCGAGACCTGTTACCACGATCTCATCCAGTTTTGCAAAGTCCTCTTCCATGGTAATATCACCCACGTTAGTGCCTGGACTTACTTTAATGGTCTGTGTCTTATAACCTGTAAAGGTCACGAGTAACGTGGTGTTGCCGGAGGGAGCGGACAAAGAATAAGCACCGGTAGCATCCGAGATGGTACCTTTGTTAGTGCCCTGTATTCTGACTGTAACGCCGGGAATGGGTTTCCCGCTCACAGCATCTTTGATCTTACCGGAGATGTTTTGCTGCGCGAATAAGGCTAGTGTACTGCATACGAATAGCAATACAAGCAAGCCGGTTTTGGGTAAAAGCATAGCTTGTGCGATTTAGATATGATAGTTAAAAAAGCTACAGAGTCATGGCCTGTTTTACAATTTTGGTCGATACGTGTTAATTCCTCTCTGTTAACTTAACAGATAAATGTTCGTTGTGGTTCCCTGTCACGGAGGTCAACTACTGGGTGTCAGATACATTTTTTCTCTTAAGCAGGGTTTCTCAGAAGCCGGTCTGTTATAACGTCGAATTTGGTTCGGCAGATTACGAAAATCCCAATGCAATTAGCTTTTTTTTGTTTGGTCTAATTACGTTATATTTTTCAACCCTTTATGCATACCAACAACAAGCCATGACAATCCGTTACCACCGTAGCGGTAATGCCTGGAAATACCCTGAGCCCTGTTATACATTAACAGAGCTCAAGACAGTATATATGCTCACGGAAAAGTGATCAGGGCTTAACGCCTCCTTCAATCACACCGGTAAGATCTTTGGAAATCAGTTTGGAATTGTCGTAAAAGGACACCGTTGCTTTGTCCTTGATGCTGAAAAGCGGTTTACCGAAAAGCACCTTGCCTTTAAAGTTATCAAGTTGCAGTATTTCTCCGGTGGAATTTTTTTGCACCTGTATATAAGCTATTGCATTGGGATCTTTAGAAAGATCCGCATAAAAAGTGTAGTAGTAGTTACCGTCTGTCTGATGACCGATTTCTGTAAATCCTTTTTTGCTGTTCTCCGGGTTGGCGATGAGATTACCCAGAGATGTCATTACAAAAAATACCGTCAGTACAAGGTATAATGCACGCTTGTTCATAGGGATAGATGCTTTAGATAATTAAAAATGGTTCGCGTTCTTGATACAATTTAACAATTTTTTATATTTAAAACCAATTTAATTTTATTACCCTTCGCGCGCCTGAAAGCAGGTCATCAGAAAAAATATTTTAATTTTTTTTAATTCTGATAACCAATGTCTTATAAGAAATCCTGTTTTTACCCAAAAAATCAACTCCTCTCCTCTACTCCTTAATTGCTTGTCTCGTAACACACATAAAATAAACCAGTTAGACATAATTACACACCATATTTTGGATACTTATAATATCTACAAAGACAAAATCCCAAATTATATACTTTAAAATTTTTTTTAACCCTTGTACGCATATCGTGATTTAAATGTTGTCTTATATGCAGAGGTTCATTCAAGATAGTTCGCGTTTAAATTTTGGATAGACTTTAGATAATTCGTGTAACCAACAATAAAGGTAAAACAGATGAACAGATGCTTAACGGTTCTCGCGGCCTGCTGCATGGCGATGCCAGCGATGTCGCAATCGTTTCAGATCAAGGGAAAGCTAGGAAGATTAAAAGCGCCAGCGAAAGTATATATCGGCTATACTTATGATGGTAAGACTGTTTTCGATTCTGCCGATGTAGACAATGGGAATTTCGCGTTCGATAAACCTGTTGCTTACCCAACAAACGCTTTGCTGACAGTAAGCAGAAGCGGTGAACACCAGACTTTTTTTAATGCAAGCGATATTGCACATCTGTATGTAGAGCCGGGATCGATCGTGTGGGTGACATCTGATGAAAGCATCGCTAATTTCACTTCGAATGGGTCTAAGTCACAGGATGACTATGATGTATATCTGAAGTTCATGGAAGATGCAGAAGAAAAGCTGTCATTACTGACCGCAGAATCTTCCAACACACTACAGAATGATGTAACTGAGAAAGGACTGGCTGCAAAGAGAGCTTATATGGAGCATTTCCGTGCTGCAATGGCATTCCGGAAACAGCGCATGAAAGAATTCATCCAGCAGCACAATGATATGTATATCAACCTGGACCTCCTGGAAGAATACGCTGGCAACTTTGTTGATTTCCGTGAGATTGAACCAATGTTCAACGCACTGAACGAAAAAACAAGAGCCTCCTCAAAAGGTAAAGCTTTCGAAAAGAAGATACAGGCATCCAAACGTACCGCTATCGGTGCTCCGGCTCCTGACTTCGGACAGAAAGACTCCGATGGTAACAGGATCACCCTCTCTTCCTTCAAAGGAAAAGTAGTTATTCTGAACTTCTGGGCCAGCTGGTCAGCTACCTCCAGAATGGACAACCAGGAACTGAAACAGATCGTGAAGCCTTACAACCAGAAAGACCTGGTCGTAATCAATGTCTCTCTCGACGAACGTAAAGAGCAATGGTTACAGGCGATCGCTGATGACAAAATGAGCGGTTACAATGTATCCGATCTGAAATTCCTTAGAAATGAAGTCGCTGAACTTTATAATATAAGTGCTGTTCCGCAAAACGTATTAATCGATGCATCAGGCAATATTGTTGGAAGGAATATCAAAGGGACACAATTATCCGACAAATTAGCCGGAATAATTGGTAAATAATAAGTAAAGAGTGTAATCATAACAAGTAGTCATAGTGAATTAATGCAACCCGGCGGGGCACGTGAAATATGTCTATATTTCACCAAAACCTGCCGGCTTTTTTTTGCCCCTGATCGCGGGGGCATTCACGTTATATAATCGTCTTAAAAAGCAAAACAGCCTGCGTATACATATATACACAGGCTGTTTATTTTTATAAAGTAGTCTCATTGTAAGCCTACCGTAAAACCCAGCTTCGTCTTTGCCTTAATACCGGCGCCATTCAGATTGATCCGGTAGATGTTCTCTCCCCATTTCTGCTTTACACCACCATCTTCCTCCGTCAATAACGGTACTTTTTCAATACTCGCCTCCAGCTGGTCCGCCGGATAACGCAGATAAAAGTCTTTCTGGACATTCCCTTCTTTTCTATGGATCACCAGGACGCCTGGTTTCATGACTTCCACCGGATAACAGGTCATCAGGTGTTCTGTAACTATACCGTCTTTCTTCAGCTGTAAAACATCATCTATATAGACCTGCTTACCTCTTGCCAGCCGGATATTGCGCTGCCATCTTTCGATGCCTGCCGCCTCCGGATATGAACTGCTGATATCCATCATGATACTCGCAGCAGTCAGACTCCGCTTATACATAACTTCCGTGGCTTTGAACTGTGGTCCGGCTGACTGCTGATAGCCATTGACACTAGGCACATTGTGATAGTCTGAACGGTTGTACCAGATATCATAGCGCTTACTACTGAATGTTTTGGCCGTATAAGTACCTCGTCCGATATCGATCAGCACCGGTAAACCATCATAATATACCACATAGTTGCCTATATCATTATGGTTATGGCTTTCATCATTGTTACCGCCTTTTGCCGCCACAAAGAAACCATTTGTACCACCCTCCTTATCTCTTGCCACCATGACCTGCAGATCAGGCCACCATACATCCGCCGGTAATGCCAGTCCTTTTTCCGCCTGTCTGAACTCATCCTGCATAAAGATGGCAAACAGGTGCCGGAAGAAATGATAACCGCCTACAGCTGCCTGGTTCTCATCTTTCAGGTACCACGCACCAAAACGCATCATCGCCGGGTCTTTGATATCCTTTCCGAAACGATAGATCATGCCTGCCGCCATCCTGGGTTGCGGATCAGCATCTGCAAAATCCAGGAAGTAACGTTCACTGATCTGGGCACGGTAAATGAACTTACCCATTTCCCCTACTTTCTTATCATTATATACATAATCAAAGGCATTATTTGTCGCCAGGTTCAGCATCGCCACATTATCATATAAAGAAGCCGCGGCTGCGCCCCAGTAACCAGGACCTTCATCACAACCGCCATCCGCAGGATAAGGATCCAGGAATTCATCCAGCACAGTCAGGATCTTATCAACGGCAGTAATTCTTTTACTATCATCCTTTTCCAGCAACAACACCGCATTCAGCCAGTTGGAACAGATCCAGGGATTCCAGTTGTTCGGCCTTCTGCCGTTTGCGGTAGCATGCATCCAGCCATGGGGTTTAGTCATCAGCGGTTCAAAGATGCGTTTGTTCGTCTCATAGTAGATACGCTTTCTGATCTGCGGAGAAGCAGCGTCCAGCTGTGGCCCCAGGAAATAATCCACCCAGGCTAACAGCGTGGCGGTTTCTGCGGAGAATAGTTCTACAAAAGGCTGTGACACATCCATCAGGCCTTTAAAGGAACCCGGCAGATGGGCAGGTACGCCCCAAAAGGACTCTTCACAAACAGACCAGACGCCATTGATAATAGGGTCTATAAAACGTCCTTCATTTTCATAGAGTTCTGCCATCAGCAAAGTTGCCAGTACTTCCCGCCTTTTATTGGCGATATCCTGGTATTCGCTGCGGTTGCCCGTACGGATGATCAACAGGGATTTGGTAGCCGGGATAGAGGGCCAGTCGTAGTCAATATATCCCTCTGCTTTTTTGATAACCGCCTCTCCGATAGCGGTATCTGCCTTTTCCCAGCCCTCCCGGTCTGTTGTACGCGGAAACGGCATCCACTGTCCCTGCGGGATCAGTTTTGCTGCCAGTTCAGTCTCTGTATAGTGACCACTTAAGAGATGCTGGGCCGACAGTCTGCAATAACAGACTGCCAGCATACAGGTTAAAACAATCCATCTTTTCATAACGCTGTTTTTTTAGTACGCCCACTGCGTCAGCAATAATAAGTCATTTTGATAGTCTTTATGCTGCACTTTCAGGGCGCTGAGGTCCAGATCCGGGTATTTTCGGGCAGCCACCTCCGATAGTTCCAGGAATTCCTCATCATGTTTGGGCTTGATCTGCTGATAGGTCCACTGGCTGGCTCCGGTCGCAAAAGGCAATAGCCAGCGGTAGGCTTTCTGCAGACTTTTACCTCCCGGTGTCTCATAATGCCAGAGGTCCATCTGCACATTCTCTGCCAGCAGGGCCAGCTCAAAGAAGGCCCGCAGGTTGAACAGCGAATAGTTCCAGGATAAGGTCCGGGCCAGCTCTTTCGGCTGACGGCCATCTGCTTCCAGCTGCACCTCAATGCGCTTTTTTGTCTGCTCTTCCAGCAGCTGTTTTGCCAGTGCCGGTTGCTCTGTAAATAAAGCGATCGCTACCTGCTGCACGTCATACCAGGTGCCATGGTTATTTAGTTCATCCGCCTCATCCTGCCCGATCGGACTCGTACGCATCCATTGCAGGAATGCCCTGTACCAGTCCTGTATGCGCTTATATTCCGCGGCCGAAAGGGCCTTTGAATCTTTCAGCAACTGAATACCATCCAGCAGCATGGTCACATTGTGGGTATCGATCAGTCCTATTCCCCTGCCATCTGTAATACCTGGTATCGCCTGACTATAATTCAGGTGCGGGTGCATACTGGTAGCCGTATCGAGGAACCAGGTCCGGAGCAGGCCTGCTGCATGTTTAGCATATTGTTCCTTCCCGGTATAAAACCAGGCCAGTCCAAGGTAATATACGTCGCGTGAAATGGCATTCTGGTACTCATCATCCTTGATAGCATACCGTTCCGGATTGACCTGCCCATCCTTACGGATATAGGGTAATCCGTTTGCCTTTGTAGAATCAGGCCACCAGTAAGGCCCTACGCTCATGTAATCATGTTTGTTACCACTGGGCGGCACCTTTGTTTTGTAGACCACGGAATAAGGTCCGTTCTCCAGCGCCTTGTCTGCTATCTTCAGCAAAGCAACCAGCGCCTGCTGCATAGCAGGATCTTTCTTTGCGATCTTCTCCTTTGCATCGAGCAACTGCGGACCTTTGAGCAGGTAGGTCTGTGGTGGCAACTGTGCCGCCTTACTATACAGGCAGATGATCATCCCCAGCATCAATAAGGCCCCGGCATAAAAAACAGGCATTTTCATAACGACTTTATTATTTAAGCGTATAACGTTTCATACTGATGGTCGCACTTTTCTTGCTATCCTCCACTTTATTCATATAAATATAAGCACGATACCTGCCGTCAGCAGTCTCCACCCAGGCGCCTGCCTCCGACTTCAGATTAATAACGTAATCAGGCGATCCTGTCATATCCAGTTGCTCGAAATCCAGGTCATCGATATAAATACCATATTGCAGCCGCGCCAGGTGAAAATCCCGCAGGTTCCAGGTCTTTCTGACCTTCGTCACCCTGTTCAATCCCGGTGGCAATGTAATATCCGGCAGATATTCCGCGTTTGCTCCCGGCGATACCAGCGCATGGTTAAAAGAAATACCTGTAATCGCCCGATAGAGATACACCAGATCGATCTTATCTGCATTCGCAGGAACATCCTTTTCTGTATACACCGCCATGTCTGCCACGGAAATGAAGGAGGCCTCTGCATTCTTCACCGGCAGATCCAGCACCATATCCATTTTTGAGATCTTATAAGGCCCCATCGCATAGGAGACGGTTTCCCCGTTGCTGCTTTTTGCGGAGAAGGTAAAGCGGACTTCCTTTCCCTGTGCTGACTTCGGGATCACATAAAAGTAACGGAGGGTTACGGCATTGGTATCTTTTGTAAAATTCACTTTTGTCGTGTTGCCTTCATTGACAGCAGGATCACCTATCTGAATACCCACGTCTTCTCCGCTGCCATTGGTATAATAAGACCGGTGTTCAAGATAGGTTGTTGCTTCTCCTGCAATGGAAGCTTCTACCTGTGCAGATACAATCTTTCCTTTTGCTGCCGGCAATGCTATCGCATAGGCAAATTCAATGTTCAGTCCTGCCACATTGGGTCCCAGTGTACGTTTAATGCAATCATTCTGCAATTCATTCTTAGCCTCCGGGATGGCATATTCCTTGTCCTTACAGGCGGTCACCAACAGACACAGCCCAAGTAATGACATGATATAACTTTTCATTTGTGTAAATTTTAGTGTAAATACTATCTGGGCTGTACGGTAACATTCACCTTATAGGTCTTTCTCACCTGTCTGTTACCCGATATCACGCTGTAAGTCCTCGGATTCGCCAGATCTGAAAAATCAGTAAATCCGGTGATCTTAGGGTCCAGTTTTGCATCTGTCACCAGCGTAAACTGCGGATATAAATGCTTCAGATCTGTACCATAAAAGACGGTTACATCTACCGTACAGGCAATCGTATCGATCACTGCATTCTTTGTACGTACGGTCTGGAAATCTGCACCCAGTAATTCAAAATTGCTGACATAACATTCTGCACGGGTGGTGATCAGCAAACCATCTTCATCTATAGGCGCTTCTTTGCGGCAGCCCATCCAGGTGCATGCAGTCAGTAGTAATATGATCGTTAAACAGTATTTCATTGTTGTGGATTGAAGGATTAGAGCCATGGTGTGTTCTGTGTAAGATTAGGGTTGCGGTTACGTTCTCCCGGCGGAATGCGGAAGATGTAACATTGCTGGTACTCTCTTTCCGATACGTTCTGGAAATAGCGTGTCATCTGTGCGCCGTAGGTATCTATACGCCATACACCATTACCATAAGGCGGATTCCATACCCGTTCAATCGCTCTCCATCTGCGCAGGTCAAAACCGCGCTGGCCTTCGCCAAACAGTTCAACGATACGCTCCTGCTCTATCGCATTAAAGAAGGCCTCTTTACTGGCCGTTTTATCCGCCCCCAGTGGCGGCAGATTACCTCTATGGCGTATCCTGTTCAATAAAGCAATGGCATCTCCCTGCGGACCATCCACTGCATTTGTTGCCTCTGCATACATCAGGAATACATCCGCCAGCCGCATTACAGGAAAATTATAGGTTCCATCGCTACGTCCCAGTCCGGCGGTATTCCGCAGGAATTTGCGCAATACATACCCGGAGTTACAACCATCGGTATTATAAGTGATAAAGCTTGCCCCATCGATCGTTACCGGCTGATTCCAGGTACGGTAAATAAAAGGTACCCAACCAGTTGACTTCAACGAGATCATACCTACGCTGATCTCATAATCCCACATAATGGAAGACTTCATCCGATAGTCGCGGTTGGTATAACTCTGCGGATTGACAGCTGAATTCAGGGTCGTCCTTGCAGCTGCATTATTCGCAGGATTCATGGGGATCAGTTTATCTGCAAAATCGCCTGTGATCGTCGACTGATAACGGTCTGCGATCTCATAACGGGGCGATACCCAGCATTGCGAACCTTCATGAGAACGACCGGCGATATCACGCATCAGTTCTTCTCCCTGGTTGGTACCGGTACCACCATGACTAAAGGCCATGATCATTTCAGGATCTCCATTCGCCACTGGCGTAAACAGGTAATAGTAATTCGGCAGTTTGTCTGCTTTACCCAATACGTCGCACTCTCCCGGTTCTCCGCCTCTGAAGAGATTCAGGCCATAATCATTGATGACTTTCTTAAAGTCAGCCGCCGCTGCCCTGTATGCATCCGTACCCTGGGCCGCATCCGGTTGAAAAGTGTCCAGTTCAGGCCATCCGTAGGTATTCCAGCAGGCCCAATACAATTGTACTTTGCCCCGGAAGGCCAGTGCCGCCGGTTTGGAGGCACGGCCAATCTCGGGGGCCTTCACCGGGAGTTTTTCAAAGGCATAGGTCAGGTCAGCTATAATGGAATCTTTTACCTGTGTGATAGACGTACGTGTCAGATTGGCTACCTCCGCATTATCGAAAATGACGTGATCGATATACGGCACATCGCCCCACATAGAGATAAGTCTGAAATACACCATTGCTCTCAGCAAGCGGGCTTCACCAACGATGCGTTCCAGCTGTACCAGGGCTGTTCCGCTGGCGGCAGGCAGCATCTTACGGACGTTTTCGATGACATAATTAGCACGGTGTACACCGCCATATAACCGTTCGTACATTTTGTCGAAGTTGTCGCCATATCCCGACGGACTATAATCTCCACCGTTATAGGCGTCTCCTTTCTGCAGGTTACCACTGGCGGTACTGGTACCCCTTACACGGAGGTATTCTGATTGTCCGTCGAAATAATAGTCACGGTCAAACAGCGGACGGATATCCGCATAAGCCCCCATCAGGGCATAAGTCGCATCAGCTTCTGATTTCCAGAAAGCACCTGTTCCCAGTTCTGTTGCCGGCTCTCTGTCCAGCAGGTCTTTTACACAACCTGTTTGCAGTACCGCACCCAGTAACAGTGTGCCTGCGATATATATTTTAACAATAGTCTGCTTCATAGTAATATCTTTTATAAACCGATATTCAATCCTGCACCATAAGTCCTGTTCAGCGGATAAGCATTGCTCCTGTTGCCATTCAGCTCAGGATCAAGACCACGGAAAGAAGTAATGGTGAAGAGGTTTTCGGAAGAGCAATAGATACGGCAGTTATTCAACCCGATCCTGCTGAGCAGTTCTTTAGGAAGATTGTATCCCAGCTGCACGTTCTTGAAACGGATATAACTCAGGTCATCCAGCCAGAAGGTCGTCTCTACACGGTTATTACTACCGCTGAGCCTTGGCCATGCGCCATTGCGGTTTTCTACAGACCATGGGTTATTCCAGTGGTCCCAGGTGGAGGCATAACGCTGCGCGCCGAAGTTGATGTTATTGTAGTTGTTGATCCAGTAGTCTTTACGACCGGTTGCGCCGGTAATAAGGAAACCCAGATCAATGCCTTTCCAGGAGAAGGTCGTATTCAGTGCGAGAATGGTCGTAGGTCTGTCCCTTTGCACATTCGGATAAGCCTTCATGTCGTTACCATCGATACGTCCGTCGCCATTCAGGTCTTTACGGATCAGATCACCCGGAGAAGCGCCCTGCGGGGTGTTATTGTATACATCCTGCCACGTCTGTGCGATACCCTTATCTTCATAGGTATACAGGAAGTGGTAAGGCATGTTCAGGAAGGTCCATCCCCTGCTCAGGAATTCATTCCATTTTTCAAGCGTCGTGATATTATAAGAACCATTCAGGTTAATACCATAACTCAGCTGACCAACCCTGTCAGACCAGGTCAGGTTTAACTCAATCCCCTGGTTACGCAGATCGCCGATATTTTTGCGCGGTGCGTTGTAAGCGCCGGTCAGTAATACGGACATTTCCGAAGGACGGTTCATGCCTGTGGTCAGACGGTTATAATAATCGATTTCAGCTGTCAGGTGATTGTCTACGAAACCGAGGTCCAGTCCGAGGTTCAGTACCCGGGTAGATTCCCAGGACAGGTCCCTGTTCACCATTTTCTGATTCACAAAACCTTTGGCAATAGTGCCATCGATCATATAATGACTGGCAGCCAGCGTAGCCTGTTGCTCGGTACGACCGACACCGGAGTTATTACCCAATCCGCCGTAAGAAGCGCGGAACTTACCATTGCTCAGGAAGCGGCGGGTCAGGTGGTTGATGAATTTCTCTTCTGTAAAGCGCCATCCTACGGCAACAGAAGGGAAGAATCCATATTGTTGTCCCGGCAGGAAGCGGGAAGAACCATCATAACGGAAATTCGCTTCGAAGAGATATTTATTAAAAGCGGTATAGTTGATACGGCCGATGTAGGAACGTAAGCCTTCTGTACTGGAATTACCACCCGTTGATTGTATATCAGTAAGGGCAGCATCTACTTCATGCAGTGTGGGATACAACCTGTCATTTCTGGAAGTACCCTGATAACGGTCATACCAGAATTCTTCACTGTATACACCCAAAGCGGTAAAGTCATGGTTGACCCCAAATGTTTTGTGATACGTAATACGGCCATTCAGCATGGTTTTGTAACCTGTATTCGTAAAGTTGCCGATACCTGCATTATCACCTACATATACCCGGCTGCCATAGCTGACGGTCTGGAAGTTATAGGCACGGTTCGGATTATTGGCATTCCAGCGGAACTGGTTGTAATAATTCAGGGTATAATCCACACGCCCTGTCAGTCCTTTGATCGGTTCCCAATCCAGGTATGCCGTAGCATTGGCTTCCTGTCTGTTTTGCCGGTTCAGCATATTCTGATAAACGGTGTAGGGATTATATGCCTGCGGATCTTCATTATATGCCATTACACCCCCATAGTAACCACTAACCGGGTCATAAGGGGTAATACCAGCAATTGCGTATTGCAGGTCAAATCCGGCCGTATTAGAGGCATCATCATCCGTATAACCATCTGCCAGTGCATATTGGTATTTAGACCAGTTACCGTTGAAACGCAGTCCGGCGTTCATGTTCTTACGCAGTTTATTGTCGTAGTTGAAACGGGCATTATAACGTTTGTAATCATTATTGATCTGGAGCCCTCTTTCATCCATGACGCCGAGCGACATAAAGAAGTTGGAGTTTTCTGTTCCTCCGGAGGCGGACAGATTATAGTTCTGTATCACCCCTTCGCGGAGGATCACATCCCACCAGTCAGTATTCGGATAGCGTAAAGGATCGATCATCCCCATAGCCATCCACTGGTCGATGGTGCCATCTTTAAAGTTGTAGTTGGAGCGGAGCGTATTGACAGCTGCGGCACGCTGGTGCAGGGTCAATGCCCTTGCATAGTCCGCCATGAATTCATAGGAGCGCGTTGGTACTTCTACCCCATAACCACCTGAAAAATTGATTGTCGTCTTTTTTTGTCCTTTCCCCGATTTGGTGGTGATGAGAATAACGCCATTGGCCGCCCTGGAACCATATACGGAAGCCGAGGTAGCATCTTTCAGTACGGAGATGCTCTCGATATCGTTCATGTTGATACGGTTGATGTCTACGTCGGGCATACCGTCTACTACAACCAGCGGACTGCTATTATTCACGGTCCCGAGACCACGGATAATGAGGCTGGAGGAATTGTTGCCCGCCATACCGGAGTTCTGGGTAACAGATAGACCAGGCACCAGACCAGATAATGCGGAGGAGGTATTGGGCAGGGAGCGGCTGGTGATCTTTTCGTCTACTTTAATAGCAGATACGGCACCTACCATGTTTACTTTCTTTTGTGTACCGTAGCCGACTACCACGACTTCTCCCAGCGCTTTCTGATCTGATTCCAGTATGATAGTTAAACTGGCGGCGCCGGAGAAGGCTACTTCTTTTCCGACATAGCCCATGGAGGAAAATACGAGTGTTCCTTTTGTCGTATTCACCTTCAGGGTATAGTGTCCGCTGGCATTGGTGACGGTACCCGTGGAGGCCCCTTTCAGCGATACGCTGACACCTGGCAAAGGTTGACTGGTTGCGTCCGTAACCTGTCCGGTAATGGTTTGCTGCTGTTGTGTACCATTGTCCTGGAAGTACACATGAGCTGTTTCCGGCGCATTGTTCGCTGTGGCGCCTGTAATGGATCCTGCGGTGAGGATAAGGGCATGCAGGATACTTCTGGCATGCAGCCAGCGTACCCCCATTCCCTTTGGAGGAGGTAAATAATTAATCATCACATTGTGTGTTTAGGTGAAGGCAATAGAGGTCTGTGCCGGTTGTTTACCGGCATCCTGCAATGGCATTCCGTCCCGGGAATGCAGGTGTTTGCATATTAAGAGCTACTATTGATGTGTGTTGTGTTTGTCATGATGCGTGGAATAATTTAACCGGTGAAGACAATAAAAGGCCTGTGCCGGTGGTTTACCGGCATCGCGCAATGGCATTCCATTTCCGGAATGCAAACGTTTGCATATTATGAGCTGCTGTTAATGCCTGTTATGTTTGTTGAATTAGTCATGATGCGCGGAAATATTTAACGGATAAAGACAATAAAGGACCTGTGCCGGTAGTTTTACCGGCATCGTGCAACGGCATTCCATTTCGGAATGCAAACGTTTGCATATCAGGAGCTGCTATTGGTACTTGTTATGTTTACTGACTCTGTCATGATGCGTGGAATGATTTAATTGGATGTCGATTTTGGTCTCAGGGAATAGCTCTTCTACAGAATATATAATAGATCTTCAGTTACAAATGTAATAAAAAGGCAATCGATTGCAACTAAAATTATTAAATTGATTTCATAATTACATAATAGTTCCGGTTTATTTTTTTGATGGGTGGTAAATGGTTGTGGTATAGTGTGTTATTATTTATTCACTGTTCCTGTGTCCGCAGCTGCAAGAATCAGCGTTTGTCAGGAAAGCGGGTTACGGATATTACATTCACTGCCTGGCATAAACGATGTGCATACTCGACTTTATTTTACCTGAATTAATATAACTATTCATTGGACCTTCATTCAATGATATGTTTATTTGCCTTTGTGGTCATTTGCAGCTGATTCTCTTGTCTATCTGCTTACTGCCCCGGGGTTAATGTTAGTGTAGGTTTTAAATAGGTGTTTTTTTGAAGTGGGTTGGGCTTCGTGGCTGTGGATTCAGATGACCAGACGAACTGACGCCCGTTAAGTATATAGATAGAGCCTTGGGGGAAGGGCTATGCGATGGATCTACGATGGACTGTAGCTTTTTGCAGGGGACGGGCTAAGGTTCGTCTGGTCATCTGAATCCTCCGCCGGACGAATAATGGTCCATCCTCACTTTACTACCAATGCGTTTCTAGATTATTTATATTGTTATTTAAGGGTTAACTTATAACGTCTCATTCTGCAAGTGAATGGATGACTGAGGGTGCGGTTACCAGCAAATGAAAGAAACCGTTAATGAACTATTGAACAACAGTGTGTGAATAGTCCATCCTCACTTTACTACTAATGCGTTTCTAGACTATTTATATTGTTATTTAAGGGTTAACTTATAACGTCTCATTCTGCAAGTGAATGGATGACTGAGGATGCGGTTACCAGCAAATGAAAGAAACCATTAATGAACAATCGGATAACAGTCTTAAATGTTTAGCCCTATAACGAAGGAATAAACAGTCTTGGTCAGGCGAAGGATTCAGATAACCAGACGAACCTTAGCCCGTCCTCTGCAAAAAGCTACCGTTCACCAAAGTTCCCATCTCATAGCCCCTCCCCAAAGCCCAATCCATGTACTTAACGGGCGTCAGTTCGTCTGGCTATCTGAATCCGCAGCCAGGCCCTACACCCCGTCCTCTGCAAAAAGCTACCGTTCACCAAAGTTCCCATCCCATAGCCCCTCCCCAAAGCCCAATCCATGTACTTAACGGGCGTCAGTTCGTCTGGTTATCTGAATCCGCAGCCAGGCCCTTCACCCCGCCCCCTGCAAAAAGCTACTGTTCACCAAAGTTCCCATCCCATAGCCCCTCATCCAAAGCTCAATCATGTACTTAGCGGGTCAGTTCGTCTGGTTATCTGAATCCGCAGCCAGGCCTGCCAAACCAGTCAGGCCACTCAAAACCATCCCCCAAGATGTCTATCAACAAATTATAACAAAGCATATGACTCTAAAAGACATTCCCGGCCACACGCAATCGTCAATAATCATGTAATTGACAAAAAATATGACAATCCGGTTACGCAAGTATCATATACCGATCGTTATTTTTGCATCATGAAATTCACTCCGAGATCCGAAACAACCAGACAATTCATTATAGAATCGGTGGCGAACCTGATGAACAGACAGGGATATGCCGGCACTTCTATCACGGACCTGGAGAAGGCGACCGGACTGACGAAGGGTAGTATCTATGGTAACTTTGAAAATAAGGAGCAGATCGCTTATGCTGTGTTTGACTACAATCTGCTGAGGCTGAGACAGGCCATCAATAATGCGATGGAGAAGAGTGATACTTATAAAGATAAATTGCTGGCCAATATTGCTGTGTATTATGGCAGTATGGATAGCAGCGGTGGCGGCTGTCCCATGATGAATACAGCCGTAGAAGCAGATGACACGCATGAGGGACTGAGGAAGAGAGCAGCTGATGGTTTACTCAGATGGAAACAGGACCTCGTTACCGTCATTGAAAAAGGAATTGCTGCCAATGAATTTAAAAAAGATACTGACGCTCAGAAAACAGCACTCACCATTATCGCCCTGATAGAAGGCGCCATTCTGATAGGCAAAGCCACTCAGAATCCCGTCTTCCTCGATATAATACTCACCACTGCAAAAGAAACCGTCCAGGGCATTTCCCTACATTAAAATTTTTTGACCTTTCATATACCGATCGTTATATACAAATACTAGTAAACTCAAAAGATTAATTTATGAATTATAAGATCTTCGGAAAGAAGTCAGGCCTGCGTGTGTCAGAGCTTGTATTAGGAACAGGTAATTTCGGTACCCGCTGGGGACATGGCGCGACACCGGAAGAATCAAAGAAAGTATTCGACGCATACGTTGCCGCTGGCGGCAATTTTATTGATACGGCAGATGGTTATCAGGTAGGAGAATCAGAAGAACTCTTAGCTGGTTTTATTGCTGATAAAAGAGATGACCTTGTCCTGGCATCCAAATTCAGCATGGGTGGTTCTACCCTGCTGACAACCGGTAATAGCCGTAAGACCATGATCCGTGCGGTAGAAGCAAGTCTGAAACGACTGAAAACAGACAGACTGGATCTGTATTGGGCGCACCTGGACGACCAGCATACCCCGTTGGAAGAACTGGTCCGTGGATTTGATGATCTGGTAAGAGATGGAAAGATATTGTATGCCGGTCTCTCCAATTATCCCGCGTGGAAAATAGCGAATGCCTCTCTCCTTGCCGATCTGCGTGGCTGGTCTCCTATTGTGGGTATCCAGATTGAATATAACCTTATCGAACGTACGCCTGACAGAGAGCTGTTACCAATGGCGCAGTCACTGGGTCTGGGTGTCGCTTTCTGGTCACCATTGGCAGGTGGTACGCTCACCGGTAAATACCGTACCCCTTCCGCAGATAAAGATAATCGTCAGGTGGCCTGGGGCGGATTACTGGTAAAAGGCGAAAGCAGCAACCGCGAAACCCTGATCCTTGATACCCTGGCAGATATCGCCAGTACGCATCAGGCAAAGATGCTGCATGTTGCACTGGCATGGCTGCGTCAGCGTCATCAGCCTAAAGAACTGTCTACCGTAACCATCCTCGGTCCGCGTAATGTAGCGCAGTTACAGGACAATCTCGATTCCTTACAGGTAACGCTCAGTGATGAAGAAATCAGCAGATTGAACGAGGTGAGTGCTATCTCCCTGGGTTCACCGCATGAGATCATCAAAGAGTCACAAAAACTGATCTATGGCGATGGTTTTGGTCGTGTGTTAAGCTAGTATTCCCATATTGTCTCTTATACGCCGCTGTCAGCAATGATAGCGGTTTTTTTATTCCTATTTATTAAAACATGTCTTATTTTGAGCGATAATAACAGCCCGATATTATCATGAATTTTTCCCCGTTACGTACGCTCATTTCCTGTTTGTGCCTGCTACCGGCACTCACGCTTTCTGCTCAGTCCACTACTGTTGTCAAAACAAACCGCGGTTATGTACGCGGTGCTGCTGATAAAGACATCACCGTTTTTAAAGGCATTCCTTACGCCGCACCTCCTGTTGGCGCTCTTCGTTTTAAAGCGCCTGCTGAGATGCCTGTCTGGAAAGATACCCTGTCCTGTACCAGCTTTGGCGCCCCTGCGGCACAATACAACGGAGACAATAAGGGCGTAAGAGGCGATGAAAACTGTCTGACACTGAACCTCTACACCCCCACTGTTCAACCTGCCAAAAAGATGCCTGTAGTCGTATGGGTACATGGCGGCGGTATGACCGGTGGTAGTGGTATGGGCATGAATGGCCATGCATTCGCAGATAAAGACAGCATCATCTGTATTACCATCAATTATCGTTTAGGTGTATTCGGCTTCTTATATATGGGTGATATCCCCGGATATGAAACATCAGGCAATAACGGTTTACAGGATTGTATGATGGCTTTACAATGGATCAGAAAGAACATCCGGGCTTTTGGCGGCGATCCTTCGCGGGTAAGCGTGATGGGAGAATCAGCAGGTGCAAAACTGATCTCTGCGTTACTGGTGGCGCCTGCCGCGAAAGGCAGTTTCCGTCAGCTGATACTTGAAAGCGGGTCCGTAAACTGTATCCGTGATATTGCTACTGCAAAAGCGATCCGGCAGCGGCTGATGGATACCCTGGGTATCAGTGATCCGGCGGCGCTGCTGCAATTACCTGCCACTACCCTGATTCCGGCACAGGCGAAGATCTTAGGCGGACCGAAAGGCACTAATTATTTTGGTCCGGTGACAGACGGTCGTATCATCAAAGAAGATGCACTGGCTTATGTCAGGAAACATCCGAATAAAAAAGTACGGGTATTACTGGGTACCAATAAAGCCGAAGCGATCCTTTTTATGAATATGGACCGGCGCTTGTATACACCGGATTCCAGCTCACTGAGCGACTGGTTTGGCGATAATTACAGGTATAGTTATGCTGCCTGGAAACGCATCCAGGACCGTCCGGAAGATACGGCTGCGATTGTCACGTTAAGTCGTTATATGTACCAGTTGCATACATTCCGGCTGACTAAAGCACTGGCTGCCGGTAGTAAGAATGTCTGGCTGTATTCGTTTGAGCAGCCAAAGAATGGCGCACCCGCGACACATGCCGAGGAACTGGCCTATATCTGGTATATCCCTGGAGAAGGTCATCCACCGGCTAATCCGGCACTCGCCACGCTGATGCATCAGCGCTGGTGTGATTTCATCAAAGGACGTCAGCCATGGCCGCATTATGATGCTGCCAAAACAGGGATGATCTTTGATGAAAATAGCCGTGTCGCCACACCAGATGATTACGAAGATCCTGAACATCCTACTATGGGCTTTATCCTTCATGGTAAATAAGCTTATCAGAAGATGACCGGATCGACCAGTAATATTGGCTTATCCGGCCATCTTCTGCTATCATTTCAGGTGCTAAGTTTGCGTTATCTGAAAATCATGTTCACCATGTTGAGAACAATCATTCTCTTTACAATTCTCCTTACAATGACACCCTTAACGACGAACGCACAAACATCCCCCGCAGGTCATTATGCGGCTGTCAATGGCCTGAAACTGTATTATGAGATCCATGGTACCGGTATGCCGCTGGTCCTCCTTCATGGCGGAGGTTCTACCATCGAAACAACTTATGGCCGCGTCCTGCCCTCGCTGGCACAACATCATAAAGTGATCGCTATAGAGTTACAGGCGCACGGACACACCGCAGATATTGACCGCCCGATGACCTTCGAGCAGGATGCCGATGATGTGGCAGAACTGCTGCGACAATTAAAGATCAGCAAGACTGATATCATGGGTTTCAGTAATGGCGGCACAACCGCATTACAGATAGGTATCCGTCATCCTGAACTGGTCAATAAACTGGTGCTGGCCTCTCCCCTGTACAGAAGAGATGGAATGATGCCCGGATTCTTTGAAGGCATGGCACAGGCGACCTTAGCACAGATGCCGGCGCCACTCGCTGATGCCTACCGGAAGATCAATTCTGACCCGAAAGGCCTGGAAGCGATGTTCCTACGTGACTCCAGACGTATGATCGGATTTACAGACATTCCTGATACATTGATCAAAGGCATACAGGCGCCTGCATTGGTGATCAATGGTTATGGAGACGTGATCACCAGCGAACACGTACTACTGCTCACACGTACCCTCCCGCATGCACAACTCGCCATCCTGCCTGGTGGTCATGGTGATTATATCGGGGAGATCTGTGCGCCTGATAAAAACAGTAAAATTCCGCTTTTAGTGGTCAGCATGATCGACGAATTCCTGCTTAAGTAATACCAACCTCAAAACTGGCTTAAACGGCTTTTAAAAGGCCTGAAAAAGCCCTGATCAGCATCCTGTTTTTTAGACCGGGATTTGCTGATCAGGGCTTTTTTGTTCGATGTAAAGTTTCCGGTGAAATAATCTCCTATCGTAAAACCAATCCTGCATTCAATATGTCAACTATAAGGTTTTCTGTATCAAGACACCTGTAAAGCGCTCGCTGAAACAATCTCACACGTGTAAAACCAATCCTGCAATCAATATGTCAACTAGAAGGTTTTCTGTATCAAGACACCTGTAAAGCGCTCGCTGAAACAATCTCACACGTGTAAAACCAATCCTGCAATCAATATGTCAACTGTAAGGTTTTCTGTATCAGGACATGTCTTTATCAGGGCTGTATCAGGAATATTACCCGTAGATAAGCTGTAGATAACTCGTAGATAATCCATAGATAACCCGTATCTATAAGAACGGCTTGTATACGGGTTATCTATGGGTTATCTACGGCTTATCCAGGGAAAATCTTACTGATTCAGCCCTGATGAAACAGGTGCAGGGTATCATCCCGATATAGGTTTACACTATTGTTAAATAATCCTGTTTGAAGTTTACAAGTACTGCTTTTAATCCTAATGAAGGTTTACAGGAGTTTTTCTAATCCTGTGATTGGTTTACATACTTTTCTTTTCTGTGCTTCCATCTGGCAGGTATTTAACCTGGTATAGTCCTTTTATGGCTTTATATCAGCAGATTTTCCCCTGTAGAAAAACGGTCGGCAAATGCCCGGCTTATCCGTTTCCAGACCAGCGCAGGCAACACAAAAAAAGGCCGGAACAACTTGTTCCAGCCTGATATTAAGCAACTTATAATATTATTATTTTAGCTTTTAATTACCTGCTCTTCTATTTCCGCTTTCAACAGACCAACGAGTAAGTTCATCTGATCACTATTGCCTGATACCCTCGATACCAGGATGCCTCCTTCTATCATGGCGTAAGCTTTGGTTACGAAGACCTTTACGTCCCAGTCTTTCCTGAACGTGCCTGCTGCAATACCATGTTCTACGATATCCGTCATTGCCTGTTGCACTGTGCAGATCGTGTTGTATACCTTTTCCTTAATGACAGGATTGGTATCATCCGCTTCCATCCCGAAATTCATCATGGGACAACCTCCTTTTACCGGAGGATTCAGCGGGTCGCCGAGATAGTCCAGCAAAGCGAAAAACTGCTCCTTTGCACCGCTATATTTCTGAGCCTCCGCACCTGTCTTCTCCACGAATTGTTGCAGGTTATAGTCCACTGCACAGTAAGCCAGTTCTTCCTTGTTGGCAAAATGCACATAAAGACTCCCTTTAGCCAGATTCGTCACTTCCATGATATCCGTAATCGCAGTTGCCGCCACACCTTTTGTATTGAAAAGCGGTGCTGTCTGCTCTATAATAAACTGTCTTGTGTTTTTCCCCTTACTCATTGTCAAGAATTACTACGCAAATATACAATGAACGATCATTCATTTTTCAAGAAAATTTATTTCAACGCTATGACTTATAAAACATACAAATACATTTAATGATATTTTTAATATAATAGGTAACAGTGTAAAGAATTTGGATAATGAACAATCGTTCATTTACATTTGCATCATCAAAGGAGTCATAAAGATCAGACCCATTCACCGCTGCGCAGCGTCGTTTTTCTCATGGCAGAAAAGAGGGGGTCAGATGGTACATGATCCGGTAAAATATAAAATCAACAACAATGAGCACACACACGCATGTGACTGCACCGACACAATACATACAGGTCAAAGGAAATAAACTGGCTTATCGCCGTTATGGTAGTGGTAAAGGTCTGCCAATGGTATTTCTGCAACATTTCACCGGCACCATGGACAACTGGGATCCGGCAGTCATGGATGCACTGGCAAAAGACAGGGAGATTATCATTTTCAACACCACCGGCATTTCCAGTTCTGAAGGCGATCCTAGGAACAATACCGCTGATATTGCCAGCGATGCCGCTGCCTTTATCGATGCACTGGGTTTGCAACAGATAGACCTGCTGGGCTTTTCAATGGGAAGTTTTGCCGCGCAACAGCTGACACTAGACCGTCCGGACCTGATACGGAAACTGATACTGGTAGGTTCCGGACCAAGAGGTGGTGAAGGTTTGGATACATTTAGTCCGCTGGTATGGGACATTTTAAGCAGAACCTATGATCCGGCGGAGGAACTGTTACTGGATACTTTCTTTACGCCTTCAGCAACCAGTCAACAGGCAGGCCGTCGTTTCCTGGACAGGATCAGGGCCAGAGTAGAAGACCGGGATCCTGGGATCAGTGATAAAGTAGTACCGGCACAACTGGCGGCTATCACTGCCTGGGGAACTAAACATGAAGGGTCTTATGACTATCTGAAAGAAATCAAGGTGCCTGTACTGATCGTCAGTGGGCATGATGATATCATCTTCCCGACCGTGAACAATTATATCCTTCAGCAACACCTTCCGGATGCACAGCTGATTATCTATCCTGACTCAAATCATGGCTCCATTTATCAATATCCGGAGCTATTCGTGATACAGGTGAATCTCTTCCTGAAGGGTATCTGATAAAAACCATCACATAAAAATAAAGAACGCGTCCCCTGTTGGCGGACGCGTTCTATTATCATAGTTAGTCATGATAAACAGCTATCAGTGTTCAATTATTTCATTACTTCACATCATATCCCTCCTTTGATCGTTATATCCATCCGATTGATTCCACGCTGATACATAAGCGGCATAGGGAGCTATCGTACTTACAACGACACACTTACTACGATCCTTTCCATTGTTACTGTCTTCCACCTCATGGTATGTACGGAAACATACTTCAATATGCGAATAGTTTGATATATAATTCAGTACCCCACACAACTTAAATACAACTATTCTGCTCGCCAAACCCAAATAACCCTTGTATTATGGATAAACAATCCAGCTGTTGTATCCTTTCTATTATAATCAACCACATCAAAATCATTTTCCAAACTCCCTTCTCCCATCAGTGACTCTGCCAGCGAGTCTATGAACAGTGGGGCAGCGGAACACGACGGGGAGCACATGCGTGCAATACAATACAGCCTATAACAGCAATAAACCAATACTTATATTCTCACAACGTTGTAACACATTGATAGAGAATAATAGCGGACATCCCTCTACCGCGACATCGCACGTCCATGTCGCTCAACAAGGCAAATAATCTTCATATCCGTAAATTCAAATTCGACCTCCATATCTTCTCCATGACGGGCGACCACTTTCATGGATTCGGCCTCTTTTATGCGTTCAAGCGGCATACCATAATAACGGGTGTTGTGTATCGTTCCCAGATACGTTTCAAAGGGTCCGTTTGTTTTAAATATATGCGCCTGCGGTCCCTGTTCATAATCTGAGACCTGAACACTATACTTCTCTGTAAAATCCTTTTCACAGATAAAATTTAAGGAGAAGATATACCATAATAAAAGTGGTATCATAAAACTACCTAACAACATAAAGATTCCTGTCAGAAACATACAGATCCTGGCATATATTCTTACCCATTTCAGCTTTCTGAAACCAATAAATAATGCCAATGTTGCAAGAAACCATATATAAAAAATGATCACGTCCGGCCAATGTCCTCTTAATCCCACACCTGAGATCATACGTATTATTCTGCTAAGCAGGTACAATAACGTGATGCCAAGATATATCTTCGTAACCTTCTGCATATTATTCAGCATCTTCTCTATCCAGTGAATCCTTTGCACTCCCCCGCTTCAGCTTCACTACCGGATTTTTCTGTGTACCCGTCACATTGAACGGAATACCCAGGATACCGAACGGAGGTAATCCTACACGACCTTTCATATTCAAACGGCCATCAAAGCTGACCTGCCCTTCAAAACGTGGCCGGAAACCAGCAATACGCAATTTGGTACGTTCAATGGTGATAATATTATTCGCAATGGAAGAACGGATGTCAACCTCTGACAGACTCGGATCTTTGATGTCTTTGCGGTTGGTGGTATTACCTACAGCGTTTAGCATCTTAAACCCTTTGACCTTCACTTTCTTCAGCGACAGCACGCCCTCTCCCTTCAGCGAAGAATACACAATGTGCATATTCTCATCCAGCCGGCCGTTGACATGATAATCCAGTCCGACGATACCACTCGCAGAACCCGCGGAAGTCGCCATATCGTGGAACAGTCTTATCTCATTGTAAGCACGTTTAATATCAAACTGTCGTGCGTTGATCCGGTAATCAAAGGCAGCTGACTGTTCGCTGAGCGGCGTGTACACTGCGTCCATCGTAACCGGTGCGTCGATGATACTAAAACCGGTTCTGTTCAGTTGCAGCGTCCCATTATCCACCATTAACTGGCCATGGAATTTAGTGATATCTATACCGCTGAAACGCACCTTTTCGGCATTTGCGGTCAGTGATAGTGAAAGATTACCAGGTATCGTCACTACATGCGGTGGCTCAGGCATACCGTCTGATTCTTCCTGACCATATGATTTTAATTCATCTGCCTGCAGGTAATTACTCTTCAGACTAAATGCCCCCCTTAGCTGCTGGTTCTTCTGTGTGGCGTAACCGATCAGATTATACAAATGACCATTCAACCGGATATCCGACTGACCATAACGCAGGTCGAATTTATCGAACCACATCTTGTCTTCCTCAAAGCGGAATACACCATTTTCGATATGGAAAGGTAAAGGGAAACGGGCCGCGGTGATCGTAACATCTTTAACAGTCAGCGAACCCTTATTATTCAGATTAGCGTATTGTCCGCTCATCGCATCGGCCTGCGTACCCTGTAATGACAGGTCTGTTTTGATCATGCCCTCCACATCATATCCTTCCTTACCCAGTACTTTATAGATACGGCCCAGATCAATGATACCGCTGGCCAGGATATTATACCGTAAGTTGTCAAAATTATCCAGGGCAGCTTTCAGTGTAAATGTCTGTCCTTCAAAGAAAAAGGAAACCGGTTTGATATCCACTTTCAGGGACTGCAGACTACCGGAGGTATCTGTCAGTACCGCATTCACATTGATCTTTTCAATAGGATGTTTGTAGTATTTCGTTTGCAGGCTACCGTTACTCATACGCAGTGCGGCCGTGGTGACCGGGAACAGGCTTGCGGCAGGTTTATAAATACCTTTACTTAAGATATTGATATTCAGATCACCACCAAGATCAACCCCATCAAGCGGATAGAATTTTTCTACATCCGTCATGTGCAGTATCGCATTCAGGTTCGCATCTATCTCTGGTTGCTGACCATTCGCCAGCAAGACATATCCTTTAATATAGTTGTTAAGTACTTCCGCATTCAGCTTGCTGACATCGACCCGGATATTGGCATAATTGTTATCCGGACAGGCCGCTTTTACATCGAAGGCAATATTATGTACCGGTTCTTTGACTTTGTCAAACTTGATGTAGCCATTCGTCAGACTGGAACTGAAATCAAACGCAGGGATACTGCTGATCGCTACATCTGATTCATGACCGGGACCATTGTTGACTGCATATTGGATATAGCGGCCATCGGCTTTCAGGTGCGCGTGAAATTGTCCTTTCAGGTCAAACTTGTCCCAGCCCATTGCCTCACCCCACTGCTGCATATCAATATCTGCCTCCATACGGGCGTGGACGTCTGGTCTGTATAAACCCGTCATATTCATTGACGAACTGAAAAAGCCTTTATCCAAAGTAAAGTACAGAGAATCAAGGCTCACGTAGAACTTCTCCGTATTCATCTGTGGTAGTTTCGTCTGAAAATCAAGCCGTAAGTGCTGTACTTTGCTGGAAGCACCTGAATGTGCGATAACACCGTCCCTTACTTTGATATTAAAGCTGAAGTCAGGCATTTTGTTCGTCTTCGCGATATAGTTACCTGTCAATGAAGCACTTACTTCTGCAGCCCCTTTTATTTCAGTCTGCTCCATCCAGGATACATAATTTGCCGGCAGGGCGCTGAACAAAGCCTCCAGTGTGGAAGCACCTGAGCTCAGTCTGAAGTCCATTTTATACCCATTTCTGAGAAAGCTGAATGCACCATTCAATTTAACAGGCAACTGGTTAATTTTCAGATCATTTCTTTCAAAGCTGAAATTCAATGACTTCGTATTGATACGGGTGATCAGGTCACCATTCAGCTTTTTAGACTGTATATAAGGTACTTCTCCATAAGAAAGGTCGAGAGAGGCGATATTGATATGGGAGAACAGATCAAACTGCGAAGACTCCAGGTCTCCCTTGCCCAGGTAATTCACTTCACGGGCGCGGATATACAATCCGAGGGATTTATCATGATAAATAATACCGCAATGATCCAGCTGGATGCGTTCGATCTTTAAAGAAGCGCCGCTGCTGTCGGCAGACTCCTTAGTGGGAGCTGATGGTTGATAGACATTATAGTTAGGACGTCCATCCCCATCCACCAGGACGTGAATATTGCCTTTGGTCAGGTATATTTCATCGATCCTGACCGTTTTAGAGAAAACGCTGCCCAGATTTACCCCAAGGGAAACTGCGTCGGCGGTTACCAGGGTATCATGTTCAAAAGGTGCGGAGCCTTTCAGGCTGACATCATATAAAGTGAGCGTCAGAGAAGGGAAATGATTAAAGAAGGACAGTCTTGCCTTCGAAAAATTCAATTCAGTGCTGATGCTGTTATTGGCCCAGGTCTTTATTTTCTTTGAGACCGCTCCTGGAAATAATAATGGTAATAAAAAAAGCAGTATTAGTATTCCCAGAACTGACGCCGAAACAATTTTCGCCGTTTTCCACGCGATTCTCTTCATTCTTCCATTAAGCATAAGGTATAGGATAGCAGCATTTGTTGTCCACTGCACTTGCGGGCGCAAAGATAAAAAAAAATTTTGCTGGGTACCCAACCTTTGGGTAATTACTCACCGTTAACTATGATAGTAAAACGAACTCTATGAAAAAACTCGGCGTCTACACACTATTTGTAGGGGGATTGATTCTCGTACATACGGCGTGCACGAAAGAGGAAGTACTCAAATTCCAGGGTCGCAACTCCGTTGCTGACATCCGGGATTCGATTCCTACGGACAGCATTCCGCATGATACGATACCACATGACACGATCCCGTTCCCGCATGACACCATTCCGCACGATACGATACCGTTCCCACACGATACGGTACCATATCCTCCGGATACGATCGTTCACCCACCTTATCCGCCGTATCCGCCACAGGATACCCCGCGTCCGCACTATCCGCCTCACTACCCGGATACCCCGCGTCCGCACTATCCACCACATCATCCGGATACGCCGCGGCCAAATTATCCGCCACAGCATCCTGATACGCCACGTCCGCATTATCCACCAGTAGATTCTACCGGTTACAGGGTATACAAAAATGCGGGCAGCGATAATTCGCCTGTGAGCAGAGTGAGAGCCAGTGGTATCTCTCTGAGATAAACCGGTCAGCAAAAGGCATAATTATTTTGTAATTGTAACTAATAAGACAAAATATCGTTCCAGTATTACGTTTCCGTGCGTAGCAAGATACTATAGCCAGTTTGTTCTCACGCCTGGGCCACCTTTGGGGGGTCCAGGTATATTGCGTCAGAAACGGCGCTGTCATGAAATAAATTTTATAATACCTATTGGGAGTCCTTCAGTTGGAAGATATTAAGGAGCTGATAACATTATGTGCCGCTAATGACCGTCTTGGTCAGGAGAAACTTTACCGCAGGTTTTATCCTGCTTTGTTTCTATTGTGCCGGAAGTTTTTTCCGGTACAGGAGGACGCATTGGAAGCATTGAACGACGGTATGCTGAAGGTTTTTAAAAACATCGGTAGGTACAGTGACGATAAGGGAGAATTTTTCAACTGGGTCTATACCATTGTGCGCAATACGGCACTGGACAAACTCAAGATCAACGGCGGGCCCAGACATGTGGAAGTAGACGACATTGTCATTCCGGATAATGATAATCCGCTGACCGCATTAGAGGCATCGGACATTTACAAGCTACTGGACGTCCTGCCGCCTGCTACGAGAGCCATCTGCATTTTATTTTATCTGGAAGGCTGCCAGATACCGGAGATCGCAGAACAGCTGGAGCTGAGTGCGGGTACCGTCAAGTGGCATCTGAGCGAAGTAAGAAAGCGGTTGAAACCAGTTTTATTACAGTATTACAAAAAATAGGGTTAAAGTGTCTGAGCAAAATTTGAGCGATAAATTTTTTAACAGCGAGGAAAGCGGTGTTCCCGTTCCACCAGTGGAACAGGGATGGTCGGCTATGCAGCACATGCTGGATAAGGCAATGCCTGTCCATATGCCTTCCTCTCCCACTGCTCCGAAGCCAACACCAAAACCCGGTGTTTCTGCTGTAATAAAAGGACTCGTAAAAGGCGCGCTTATTTCCGGTACTGCCGTCACCGTGAGTGTCAGCAGCTGGTGGTTGTATAAGCAATATCAGCAGACAAAGGAGCCGCATCCGGCGCTCGTACAACCAGCTGTTGATCGTCCCGTGGCTGACTCCATCCAGTTAACACGTGACAGCAGCTATTCCGCGATACCGTCTTCCTTAGCGGATAGTAGTCATTTGACAGATGAGCTATTTACAGTAAATCCGGCGCAGGATAGTGAGCAACGCACGATGCCTGATCATAAAGCACAAAGTAGCAATATAACTGAAGGGCAATCCCAAATGGCAACAGGTGCAGGTAGACGCGCGCAGGTTGCCCAGGGAACACCTGACAGTAAAAACGATCAGGCGGCATCCACCCCTGGCAAACAGGACGCGCATATAGTTAAAGGACAATCCGGAACTGCAACAGGCGCAGGCAGACACGCGCAGCTTGCCCAGGGAACACCCGACAGTAAAGATGACCGGACGGCGTCTGATGGAACATTAAAGACAAACAAGACCACCGGTACAGAAGCAGCATTCGGAAGAAATGCTGCTTCACAACAGGCCAGTACTCATATAAAGAAACAATCGGCCGGCAATACCGGTCGTCTATCCAGACCAATTACACAGGTACCAGTAACTGCCAGCAATGGTAGCAGGCAGACACCTGCCGGTCTATCATCCCATCAACCACCAGCCAGCAATGATCCGGTTATTCCATCTACCGGTCAACGAACACCCCGGGCTGGTTCACCGCAACTGCCAGGAGCAGGCAAGCCTCCTGCAGCCAGCGGTGCAAATGGTGATGCTAAGCAGTCTGCCTTCGCTGGTAACGACTCCCGGAATAAACCAGCGAAGCCAAAAACCATGGGCTCTATCGATGATGGACAAACAACGGACATACCTGTACAAAAAGATACCAGGCAGTCTGCTTTTGCCGCTGATTATTCAAGGAAAAAAGCAGCGAAGCCGAAAGTAACAGCTACCAGCAATGATGCACTGACTACTGACAGACCTGCACAAAAAGACACCAGACAGCCTGCTTTTGCCGCTGAATATCCAAGGAAAAAAGCAGCGAAGCCGAAAGTAACAGCAAGCAGCGATGATGCGCCGGCTACTGATATTCCTGCACAAAAAGATCATCTTCTTCCGTCTGACAACAACAGGACAACCAGCGATCCGTCTGTACCGGCTACGGCCAACAGATGGCTCCTGGAGCCTGTAAAACAACCTGACCAAAGCCGGAATATCCGTCTGCTGCACAACAACAAAGACCGTAACACTATTCCTACGGCCGCTGTGACCCGTCATAAACGGGACATCCGCTCCGCCTGGAATATCTACGGACAATTACCGCTTGCAATTCCTTTAGAAGGAAGTACTTACTATTTCACCGGACCTGACGGAAAGAAACAATACTGGCGTCTGCTGATTCCTTCCCTTCGTATTGAAAGAGCCATCGGACAAGTCGCCTTATCGGTAGATGTCATGCCGTCAATCAACACGATATTGCCCTCCAACGAGCATCATTCCAGAAGAGCAGGCAGCAGCTTCCCACAGTATGACACGATCCGTTATGTCGTTAAACAATATGGGACCGGTCTCACCTTACAGGCGCATTATTTCCTCACATCGCACCTGAAAATAAGCGCCGGTGCACAACTATCCCTGCTGGGTAAGGCTACGGTATCGCAGACACTGGCAGATACCCTGAACAAAAGAGAGCCAATCCTGCTCCGCGCCGCTACTAAACCTGAAACGGACAGTCTGGTACGCAGCCGCATCAGCGGCCTCTTTGAAGTCTACTATGAGTTCGGTAAATGGCAGACAGGTGTGCGGACTATCATTCCGTTCACCAATACCGGCTTACAGAAAAACTGGCCGGTAAAAACACCGGTACAGGTAGAGCTGCTGTTCAGAAGAAGACTGTTCACCCGCTGACAGGTGATAAAAATGCTATCTTCATATCCAATCACGGTATACAATTTGAAGCAGTACCCATATGGATATTCAAAAGATCAGAAGAGAGACTACCGGCTGTGAACAGCTCATTCACCTGAACAATGCAGGCGCTGCACTGATGCCGGCTGTAGTAGCAGCTGCTATCAGAGATTACATTACCAAGGAAGAAACCGGCGGTGGTTATGAGACGGCTGATAAGTACAGTGCTGAACTGAGTGAATTCTATCCATGCATGGCACAACTACTGCATTGCCGGTCTGAAAACATTGCCTTTACCACCAATGCAACAGACAGTTTCAACCGTGCTTTATCCGCCATACCATTCAAACAGGGAGATGTTATCCTGACGACAGAAAATGACTATCCCTCCAATTTTATCGCCTTCATTTCTTTACAGAAAAGAATGGGTATAGAGATCGTCACGGTACGCAATACGTCCTCGGGTGAAACCGACCTGGATGACCTCGAACAAAAGATCAAAACGCATCAACCGCGTCTGGTAGCTGTCACACATGTACCCACCAGTTCCGGACTTGTACAACCGGCAGCAGCCATCGGCAATATCACTAAACGTTATGATACTTTATATCTGCTGGATGCGTGTCAGTCCGTCGGACAATTAGCCGTAGACGCTACCACAGGCGCTGATTTCATCAGCGGTACCTTCCGCAAATTCCTGCGTGGACCGAGAGGTGCCGGCTTTTTATATGTCTCTGACAAAGCGTTACAAAGCGGACTGGAACCATTGTTCCCTGATCTCAGGGGAGCAGAATGGACCGGTATCCATGCGTATAAACACCGGGAAGATGCAAAACGCTTTGAAGACTGGGAAACGGCTTATGCACTGATGGCAGGAAGTACTGCCGCCGTCAAATACCTGTTGGATATCGGTATACAGGAAGTGCAGTCCCGTAATGCACTCCTCGCCACTTACCTGCGTGACCAGCTACGCAATATGCCTGGCATACAGTTACAGGACAAAGGACAACACCCCTGTAGTATCATCACCTTCAGTATAGCCAACCAGGAACCGGAAAGTTTCAAACAGTATTTCAGCGCGCAGGAGGTGAATATTTACACCACTGCCAGATCCTCAGCTATTATCGATTTTACACAGAAAGGCATTGAATGGGTAGCAAGAGTATCACCGCATTATTACAACACGGAAGCAGAGATAGACCGGTTTATACAGCTACTGACTTCATCAGGCACCAATGTGTGAGCTGATATCTATGCATAAAGAAAAGCCGCAGCACATCAGTGCTGCGGCTTTCTGCTTTTCTATGTTCCTGTTCTGTACGATTAGTTCACGATCAGTTTCTGTGTTGCGTTAACTGCGGAATTCGCAATCTTCACGAGATAGATACCCGGATGTAATGACTTACCGTCTACGGTTAACTGTTCCGTAGTAGAGATCCTTTGTAAAACCACTTTACCGGATAAGGTATAGATCGTTACCAGGCTTCTCTCTCCTTTCGGATTTTTGAAACGTACCTGCACACTTTCGCTTGTTGCTGCCGGATTCGGGAACAACTGGAATTGTGGCTGTGTGGTGATCACTTTGTATTCCTCCTGTCTCGGCTGACCAGTGAATGGCTGGCTGCAATAGGTGGACCAGTCAATACCTGTCTGTATAGCGGCTGTATTAATTGCTTCGCTTGTTCTGGCTGTAGACAGCAATGCGGCGCTATACCATTTGGTATTTACGCTGGCAGCACCGGAAATGCCAGATACGAGTTGCAGTCTGTAGTCATATTTTGTCTTTCTGGTCGTTTCCCCCTGATAGAGGTAGTTCGTATTGGTGATAACGGCAATTACAACGTTATTAGCCGCCGGTGTGGTCAGGTTCAGTGTAACATTACCGGAAGATACATACTGGCTGTATACCGGCTGACCACTGGTTGTCCAGTATACCAGCTGACAGGTCATATTTGCGCCGATCGGCTGGAAGTTCACGGTAACAGTGCTACCGGTAACCGTCAGCGGAATCTGGTTCGCCCCGGACCATCCTGGTAAGGTAGTCGTGTCAGGCGTGAGAGTACCATTATTGTTAGTCGTCTTTGCATAAGGCGTTGCGATCCATGGTGCAGGATTCAGCCAGGAAGGCTGCCATTCAGCACCGATGGAGTTACCGAATACATTGTTAAGCAATGCCACGCAGGCACTCTTCCATTTACCAAAATCAACCAGTGCCTGTTTCGCCCTGTATTCAGTGATCAGGCGACGCGTCTGTGCCTCACCGATGCCACTGGCAATACCTTCCAGCACGCGGGAGGATGCATATCTCCAGATCCATGGCACTGCATTATCACCCAGGGTATTACCCAGGAAGGTGGGGAAAGAAGAGCTGTACTGGTGACCACCTAAATAGGTTTTCCAGGTACAGATCTGCTGACTGCCATTGAACATGTTTACGCCTTCTGCGGCAGGCCCACCAAAACTACCATCCTGTAACCAGCCGGAATAACATTCTATCGGCATAAAAGGCGCGATAAAATCTGTACCATTCAGGAAGCCCAGCGAACTGAAATTATTGGAACGTTTGGCGTCGGCGGTCTGCTGAAACCATACGTTACCACCCTCATGGAACCAGGCTGAATTCTTCACACCTGGCAGGTCAGCCAGCATTGCGTGAATACCTTCATGTGTCATGGCACTTTGCTGATAAGCCGCATCCGTACCGGTATATGCAGGATCAAATGCATATACAGGATAGTAAGAAGCCAGGATCATCGGCCAGTTCTGGCCATTGTAATATATAGCACTTTGCCAGCCACCTAAAGCAGTACTATCGGCATTATCTGTACAGAGACCGGAACCATAGAGGTAAACGGCACTCTTATAGCCATTTCTTGCCCTGATATCCGCAGGCCATCCCATCGTATCACGGAAATAACGGAAGTCTTTATTCAGACGTGCCAGCATAGGTGTGATGGCTGCAGCTGTAACGACAGATTTTTTCTTTGGTCCCCAGCGGAATGTCCACCAGTCGGAAGACTGTGTACCTACTACCTGCGGACAATCATTGAGGATCTGCGAAGGCGTAGGCAGGTTGGGATATTCGCTCCGGAAGTCGTAACTGATGGTCGGAGAATAGACAGGCCATGTGTAGGCACTGCCATTCCCGCCGGTAGAAACGGGCGTACCAGTTACACGCCATTCCAGCAGACCGGTGGACTGCGAAGTATTACGCATGGATACGCGTAATCTTGACGTGGTGGTAGCCGTAAAATTAAGCGTATTAAACGCGTCTTTCTGTAACGGGATATTACCGAGGTTCACCCAGGCAGTACCATTCCATGATTCAAGATAAGCGGTGGTAGGTGTGAGTACACCACCCGCGTCGTCAAACCAGTAGACCTGCACGGATGTCACAGAGAATGCCTGTGACCAGTCATACTGTACCCATTGAATGGAATTGGGATTGTTCCAGTTGCCATACGCGCCATGACTCTTGTCATTTGAGTTGGCCGGCGTATAGTTATCATTCAGCGCTGTAATCGTTTCCCAGGAGGAAACATAAGAGGTACCAGCGGTTGCCTGCGGCGCTATGTTCGTCTGCGCGAAAGCAGTAAACGCAGTGAACAGCGACAGGACGGATGTCCATGTAAACTTGAGCATACGGTTATGGGTTTGATTATCTGAGAGAATAAAAAAACTGATAGGGTAAAATTTAAACAGTATAGAAAAGCCGGTCTGAAAGTTCACAACATAGAATCAATACGGGTTTTATAGGTCTGATATGGGACAATAAATATATTTATAGTGTCAAATTAACACACAAAACTTTCGCTACGGTTGTAAATGTAGGATGTCCCTGCGGAAAGCACTGTCAGGATTTTAACCGTTTCGGATAGCATTTTATCTTAAACGCAATTTTGAAAAGCGGCGCGATATAATATTTTATTGTATGTTTTCGGATTCTTCTGCTGTTTGTATATTTTAGCAGCAGAAAGAGGGAAACTTTGAGAGGTAACAGCAATAATACTTATAGTGACCTGGAGCTGATAACGATGCTCAAGAGAGGTGATATGGATGCATTTAATATGCTATATACCCGGCACTGGTCAGCTATGTATCAGTCAGCTTATTACCTTTTACGCGATCAGAGTGCATGTATGGACATAGTACAGGACATTTTTGCCTGGTTATGGGAAAAGCGTGATCAACTGGATATACAGACGGTCCCTTCCTATCTGCGAACGGCAGTGAAGTTTAAGGTGGCCAATTATATCAAGTCAGGGAACATCAGGGAAGATTTTTACGAAGAATTATCCAAACTCACAATAGCCACGCTTCCTGGTCCTCAGGAATTGCTGGAACTAACTGATCTCAAAACGATCATCCAGCAGGCAGTCTACAGTTTACCTGAAAAGTGCCGGGAAATATTCCTGCTCAGCCGGGACGGCCAGTTAAGCAATCAGCAGATAGCTGAGGCATTAAATATTTCAGTTAAAACGGTCGAAGCACAGAAAACCATCGCGTTAAAGCGCATCCGCGCAGCGGTAGAGCCACATCTGCTGGCCCTGCTGATCATCCCCTTTGTGACCTGTTACCATTAAGAAACAGCTTTTTTTAAAAAATATTTTTCCCCGCTTTAGGGGTAAGGGCATTTTCAATTGCCTAGTTATGTGAATGCATTTGTCATGACCAGAGAGGAACTCTTATTACTGACGGAAAAGATCACATCAGGTACCGCTACTGACGAGGAACTGATGCAATACAACCGTCTGTTCAATGCCTTCCGGCCACCAGCGGAATGGGATGAGACCGTACTTGGTAACCGGCAGATGATCGGCGATACGATCCGGGAAAGAATTCAGGAGGTTATAGAAAAGCCTGCCGCCCGTGTTGTACCTGTCAGATGGCGCAGATGGATGATTGCTGCCAGCGTGGCTGTATTGTTAAGTGGCGGGTATTATTATTACCATACACAGCAGCATCCTGTACTGGCGCCTCAGGCGGAAAGATTTAAAAATGATATAGCGGCCCCTGCGGGCAATCATGCTGTACTGACGCTGAGCAATGGTACTAAAATACTGCTGGACAGCGCCGGCAAAGGTACCCTCGCGATGCAGGGGCATATCAATGTCAGCATGAATGCCAACGGACAGATCGTATATAATGGCGCAGACAATACAAATACCACCAATACCATCGAAGTACCAGCCGGCAGTCAGCCGGTAGCGATCGTCCTGGCAGATGACACGAAAGTATGGATAGATGCGGCATCCGCCCTGACTTATCCGACCGCATTCAGCGGCAACGATAGAACAGTGACCATTAGCGGTCAGGCTTATTTTGAAGTAGCAGCCAACAGCGGAAAACCGTTTAAAGTAAAGAATGGCATAGATCAATCGACCATAGAGGTACTGGGTACCAGTTTTAACATAAAAGCCTTCGGGCCGGATAAACAAACAGAAACAACCCTGTTCAGCGGAGCAGTTGCCATCTCCACCACCAATGCAAGGCAACTGCTTCATCCGGGTGAACGGGCAGTCGTGAACAATGAGCGCACTATACAAATTACGACTGGAGCAGACATGAAAGAAGTACTGGCATGGAAGGAAGGCCTTTTCTATTTCAATGGGAAAGATATTCCGACAATCATGGCTGAACTGCAACGCTATTATAACATAGAAGTTGAGTATCAGACAAACGTAAACGATGAATTCATTGCCAGTATTCCGAGAGACGTCCCGGTGTCTCAACTACTGAACCTGCTTGAGATGACTAATCTCGTGCACTTCAGGATCGAAGGCCGAAAGGTTATCGTGATCAGATAGGATCATGCACCACTGCGATATTTATCCTTATAAGATCTATGAGATCTTATGAGCAGGGAAAGATTTGTCTATTATCAACCACCCGGACGGTGGCTTTATTCATCAACAATCAACCAGAGTCTATGCCTGAAAAGAAGTCATGGAAACAGCTTTGTCTGCGCTCGTCAGCCGTCAGACGTGTTCGTAAAAAATGTTTACACCTTAGCATCCTCGTGGGATGCCTGTTACTCGTGGGACAATCCTATGCACAGAAAGTCAGTATGACTATTAAGTCCGGTACACTGGAACAAGCTTTCCGGCAGATCGAAAAACAGACCGGTCAAAGCTTTATCTACACGAAAAGTCAGCTGAAACAAGCGGCTCCCGTGAACATCAGTACACAAAACCAGGACCTCGACCAGGTTTTAAAACAACTATTCAATAACCAACCATTCACTTATTCCCGCTCGGGCAATTTCATTGCCGTGCGGGCCAAAGAAACACAGACGGAAGCCAATACCGTTAGCAGCGACATCACGGTAAATGGTGTTGTAAAAGACGCCGGCGGCAGACCGCTTCCTTCTGTGTCTGTCGTAGTGCCGGGTACGCCTTTTGGCGCTATGACCAATGAGAAAGGTGAATATACTATTCCCCGTGTACCGCAGAATGCTTATCTCGTCTTTTCTTACGTTTCCTATCAGCCACAGGAAATCGCTGTGAAAGGCAGAAACACCATCAATGCAGTGTTACTGGAGCAGGTAAGAGCACTGGATGAAGCAGTCATTATCGGTTATGGTACCACTACCAAAAGACTGAACACGGGTGCAGTAAGCAGTATTACGGCGAAAGAGATCGGTATCCAGCCGGTAGCTAACCCACTGGCCGCCCTGCCTGGCCGTGTGCCGGGTGTACAGATCACGCAACAGAACGGTTTACCGGGTAGCGCAGCGGTTGTACAGATCCGTGGCCAGGGTTCCCTGAGTTACGGTAACCTCCCTCTTTATGTGATAGATGGTGTACCCTTCACCAACTTCAGTGGTGGTCAGCCGGTAAATGACAACCTGAATGCCTGGGGTACCAGCGGCGCCAATGGTGGTATCAGTCCGTTCAGTATGATCAACCCGGATGATATCGAACGTATGGACATCCTGAAAGATGCAGATGCTACTGCTATCTATGGTGCACGTGGTGCGAATGGCGTTATCCTGATCACCACCAAAAAAGGAAAATCAGGAAAGACAAGATTCAATGCCAATGTCTACACAGGTACAGGAAAAGTAGGCCGTTTCATCCCGATGATGAATACGCAGGAATACCTTGATCTGCGTAAAGAAGCTTTCAAAAATGATGGTCTTACGCCTAATACAGCCAATGCGCCCGAGCTGACCGTATGGGACCAGCATGCCTATACCGACTGGCAGAAATTCCTGCTGGGTGGTACTGCACACAACACCAATGCAGAGGCTTCTGTTTCCGGTGGAGATGCGAAAACACATTTCCTGTTCAGCGGTGGTTACCACAGAGAGACCACTGTATATGACGGTGATTTCAACAACACACGTCTGACCGGCAGACTCTCTGCTGACCATACCTCTGCGGATAATAAATTCTATGCAGCGATCAAAGGTAACTACTCTTATGATAAGACGTTCTTACCGGGTTCAGACCTGACGTCCCTGTATAACCTGCCACCCAATATGCCCTTGTACGACAACCAGGGTAAACTGGCCTGGTCACAGGGTTTTAACAATCCGCTGGCATTGCTCAAAAGGGAATACAACGGTAATACCACCAATTTCATTGCCAATGCCAATCTGCGCTATACCGTTATCAAAGACCTGAATGTGAAAGTGAACCTCGGTTACACGACCACACAGCTCGAGCAGAATACCACGCTTCCAGCATCCAGTCAGAACCCAGCGAACAACCCGACCAGCTCTGCCAACTTTACGACCAATAAAACGCAGAACTATATCGTAGAACCGACTATAGATTATACCCGCGACCTGGGTCAGGGTAAGCTGAATGTAATGGTCGGCGGAACGATACAGCGAAGCCTGGCCAACGGTAACTACATAGCAGGTAGCAACTACAGCAGTGAGGCTCTCCTGCATACGTTGATCGGGGCAGGTCTTACGACTGTCAGCTATAACAATTACTTCGACTATAAATACGCTTCTCTCTTTGGCCGCATCAATTACGATTATCAGCAAAAATACCTGCTGAATGCCACTTTCCGCCGGGACGCTTCTTCCAGGTTCGGTCCTGAAAATGCGATCGCTAACTTCGGCGCTATTGGCGCAGGATGGTTGTTTACACAGGAAAACTTTGTAGCTGATAATATCGACTGGCTGAGTTTTGGTAAACTGAGAGTCAGCTATGGTACCACCGGTAACGACCAGATCGTTAACTATATCTATCTGCCGCTGCTTTCTTCCGCAGGCACCTACCAGGGACAAACAGCACTGGCCCGTGCTACCCTGCCGAATCCGGGCGTAAAATGGGAGACTACCCGCAAACTCGACCTCGCTTTGGAATTAGGTTTCCTGAAAGACAGGATCATGCTGGTAGCTGATTATTACCGTAACCGTTCCAGCGACCAGCTGTTGTCAGCCGCATTGCCCACACAGGCGGGTTATAACAGCTATACCGTAAACTTACCGGCTGTAGTACAGAACAGTGGTCTCGAACTTGAACTGAACACCACCAACTTCAAACGCAGACATTTCAGCTGGACGACCTCCTTCAATGTAACTTTCCCGAAGAATAAACTCATCTCATTCCCGGGTATTGAGAAATCATTCTATGCGACCAGCTATCTTATTGGTGAACCAATTGATCTGATCAGAAGATATGTTTATACCGGTTATGATCCGGCAACGGGTATCCCGCAGTATGCGGACCTGAATAAAGACGGTGCGATCGACTTTAACAACGACAGACAGGTCATCCATCCGGGTACACCGTTCTTTGGAGGATTGAACAACTCCTTTACCATTCACCAGTTTGATTTCTCGTTCTTCTTCCAGTTCAACCACCGGAACGGATCGACTAACAGTTTCAGCACACCGGTCGGCAGCAGCAGAAGTAATCAGAATTCGTCCCTGCTGGACAGATGGAGAAACCCTGGCGATGCAGCGACCTACCCTGCCGCTACATCCACTTCCGGTACGCCTATCTACATGGCATACACACAGTACAGCAGTTCTACCGCTATGTGGGGAGATGCCAGTTACCTGAAACTGCGTTCTGCCAGCCTGGCTTACAACCTGCCATCTGAGTGGCTGCGGAAGATAAAGGCCAGCAACTTCAAAGTGTATGCAGAAGCACAGAACCTGTTTACCTGGTCGAAGAACAAATACATCTTCGATCCGGAGACAAGTGTATCCGGCGGTGCTCCCGGTCTGGGAACCGGCGCTATTGCCCTGCCTCCGCTGAGAACGATCGTACTGGGTGTTAACTGTTCATTTTAAACCGAATTTTCATGCTACAGCTTTCTATACATAAGAAGATCATTGCCGGTCTATTACTGACCGGATGTACATTCACAGGTTGTCGTAAACTGGTGGAGATTGGTCCGCCGGTAAACCAGGTAGGTCTTGACCAGAGCTTTGAATCTGATGCTACCGCCAGCAGTGCCGTACTGGGTATCTACAATGCCAGTAATACACGTTCCTTTATTTTCCCGGCAACTATATTGCCCGGACTCTCCTCCAACGAGGTCCAGAATAACGTGTCTTCTCCCGGTTATGACGAGTTTAAACAAAATGCCATTACCATCACCAACAGCAATATTGCCAATGTGCTCTGGTATTATCCCTACTATACCCTCGCGCAGATCAACGCTATGATGGCGGGTATAGAAAGAAGCGGCTCCCTCTCCCCGGCTGTAAAAAACCAGCTGCTGGGAGAAACAAAGACCTGGAGAGCTTTTGTCCTGTTTCACCTGGTGAACTATTACGGGGCAGTTCCATTGCCACTGACTGATGATCCTATCGGGAACGCTACCCTGGCAAGAACACCTGCCACACAGGTATGGCAACGGATCATCACAGACCTGAAAGACGCAGTTGCGCTGCTCAGCGATACGTATCCAAGTGTACTGAGAGCCCGTATAAACCGTCAGACGGCCAACGCTTTGCTGGCCAGAGCCTACCTGTATACGAAAGACTGGCAGAATGCCGAAGCAACTGCCAGTACGGTGATAGGTTCAGGTATCTACAGTCTGAGCCCTGATGTGAACACCGCCTTTGTCAATACCAGCAATGAGATCATCTGGCAGATGGCAACACTTACCGGTGTTTCTATTTATACAAGCAATACGGATGCTGCCGGCGGAAGTTTTGCAGCTGCCAGTGGTACCGTACCGGCCTTCAGTCTGACAGACACCCTGTATAACAGTCTGGAGGAAGGCGACCTGCGTAAAGCCAATTGGGTAGCACCTACCGTGATCGGCGGTACCAGCTACAAAGTGATGACCAAGTATAAGCTACGTGTACTGCCTTCCGGCACGACCACCGGCAACGAATTCAATGTCGTACTCCGTCTTGCGGAACAATACCTGATCAGAGCAGAAGCCCGTGCACAGCTTAGTAACCTGAGCGGCGCTATTGCAGACGCAGATACGATCCGCAGAAGAGCGGGGCTGCCGATGCTGGATAATGCCCTCTCTCAGCAGCAGGTGCTGCTGGCCATCGAAAAGGAAAGAAAAGCGGAACTCTTCGGAGAATGGGGACACAGATGGTTTGACCTGAAACGTACGCCAAGTATTGTCAGTCCGGCGGATAAAACCCGTGCTGACGATGTGATCGGTGGTATGCGTCCGGCTACCTGGAACGTAACCGATATCCTCTACCCGATTCCGGATGCACAGCGTACGGCCAATCCTGCATTAACGCAAAATTTAGGATACTAAACCTGACCCTTAAAACAGATGTATATGAGAAAGACACTTCCCGTATTACTCAGTGCTGTACTGGCCACAGGCATACAAAGCGCCTATGCCCAGAAAAAACCCGCAGCAGACACACTCACAAAGCATTACCAGACCTTGCTGAAAGGCAGCGACGCTGACCGCTCCAGACTGGAAAGCGAAATGTATGCCCTCCTGAAGACTAAAAAGGAAGAAAACTGGATTACAGCCTCAAATTTCATCTATCAGCTGAAAAAGGCCAATGTATCCGACTCTATCCGTAAAGCGGCTGAAAAACGCTTCCCAGGGGGCATTATTGAGCGTAATAATGCCGTACAGACGATCTATGATGAAAAAGACCCGGTGAAAAAAGAACAGCTCCTATTTTCCTGGATCAAAAAATACCCGCCTAAGAAGTTCGGCCCGGAGAGAATTGTGTACGATTACGCCCGCAATGCGGTCGGTACAGCCTATACAGAAGCCGGCAATATTCCCAAAGCACTGGAATACGCCAACAGTATCGAATCTCCTTTCTGGAAAGGACAGGGATGGGCAGGTACCGCCGAAAGACTGATCAAACAGGGTCACTATGCAGAAGCAAAACCCCTGCTGAGAAAAGCGGTAGATGATGCCTGGGAATTTAAAACCAACCGTAAAGATGAAAACGGGGCCGGATTTGCCGCTATGGGATATCCGGGTTACCTGAGCTCTTATGTCGCCTGCCTGTATGAAGAGAAGCAATTCGATTCTGCCCTGATCTATATCAAACGTGCCGAAACAGCTGAAGATCCGGTAAGACCTTCCGTAACGGAAATGTACGCAAAGATCCTGCTGAGCAAAGGTGACTATGACACGGCCTATACCAAGCTGAGTAAGCTGGCAGGTCGTGGTTTACTCAACCCGACTACCAGGAAGCAACTGGAAGAAGCCTTTACCAAAGTAAGAGGCGGCAATGGTTTCCAGACCTACCTCGACTCCCTGAAAGGGCATCTGAACAGCAACGTGGAAGAAGAAATGGCGAAACAGATCATCAAACTGCCAGCCCCTGCTTTCACGCTGAAAGATGTAGATGGTAATACTGTTTCCCTGGCCGACCTGAAAGGCAAAACAATTGTCCTGGATTTCTGGGCCACCTGGTGTGGCCCGTGTAAAGCCTCCTTCCCTTCCATGAAAAAAGCCATGGAAAAATACAAGGATGATCCGAATGTGAAATTCCTCTTTGTACATACCTGGGAGAAGGAAGAAAATGCGGCTGCCAGCGCGAAGAAATTCATCACACAGAATAACTATCCGTTTCAGGTACTGATGGACCTGAAAGATCCGAATACCGGTGAGAATAAAGTGGTGAGCAGTTACGAGGTGAAGGGGATTCCTACCAAATTTGTGATTGACAAGAATGGAGATATCCGTTTCCGCTTTACTGGGTTTACTGCCGGAGAAGATGCGGCGGTGAGTGAAGTATCAGCGATGATCAATCTGGCGAATAAGTAGTGGCCGGAACTTGTGCAGCATAAAGAAGGCGTCCGCTGGTAGCGGACGCCTTCTTTATGCGTATACATTTGTTACGATGCTCTCGGTGTACCCTGTTCTTTCAGCGCATTCAATGTCGTATCCTTCAGGTCTCTGATCTCTATCAGTACCCAGGGACGGCCATCTATTACCTGGATATCTCTTAGTGTATCCTGCCGGAGATCGATGTACTCTTCATTCTCATCCAGGAAATGAACAGGCGCATGTTCGACGTATCCAGCTCCGGATAGCGCAGTCTTTATTTTTGAGAAGATTTCGTCACCGATGCCTTCAAATTTTCCGGTAACTGCGCCAACGGCTTTCTTAAATGCACTTTTATTATCTTCATTCAGGTTCTTTCCAATCGCAACGACGAGATCATCCAGGTGAATTCTTGTCCAGATAGACAGCCGGTCTTTAATGCTGCTATGCGCACTATGGAAATTATTCGGGATCTCTGAAAGTTTGCCGGCTGCTTTCTTTTCATTATACGCCAGCTCCTCTTCGTCATACTTTTCAAGAAGATCGGCATCTGTAATTTTGCCAGGTTCCGGAGCAGCTTCTTCGACGTCACCGCCTTCAGGAGCCGGTGCTGCAACTTCATCCTCTACTTCGGCCGGAGGATTAAACTTAGTAGCCTGATAGTGCGCCTGGAATTTAACCGCATTAGATGCCTCCAGTACCAGCGACAAGCGCTGGCCAAACAAGTATATAAGATCGATTACGCCCTCTTTGCCTGCGATGCCATGGAGCTCTGCCATAAGCCCTCTTATCAAATCTCCGGCAGCGCCTTTAATATCGGTACCAGGCGCCTGTACTTTCGGTGCGGCAGCTTTACCACCTTTCTTTCCCGGAGCCACGGGAGCTGCGGCCTGCTGTTCTTTATCACGGGTACTATCCATCGATACTCTTATCATTTTTGCCACCACGTCAAGCGGCAACAATACGGTTGTCTGCATGGCAGATCCCGGCACCGTCTCATTATTCAGCTCTTTGTGTTTAGGATTCTTGGCGAGCATATCAAAGCCGAGTTGAATCCCTTTTATGTCTGCCAATGTATTTCCGAAACCTTTCAGTCTCTCCACATTGGTATTTTCGTCGATTTCCCGGAAAGAAATATCCAGCTTTTGCATTATCTGCCAGGCGGTGAATTGCATCGGGGCCGAACCAAGTAGTGCTTCGAAGTTGCTAAAGCCTCCTTTGTGTACGTCTTTTTTGAAGTCTGCGAGCTTCTTCTTAACCTGTGCAATGTAATCTACAGCCTGTGTGGTGGTATTTTTGTTTGCTTTCTCCAGTGGCAACATAAATACAGGACTTACATATTCTATCACATTATCAGAGTCGGTCACCAATACCTCTTTTACCCCTGCTTTAACCGGCATTCCAACGCCCTCTGCTAATTTAATATGGGCGGTATTGGCGATCGCATTAGTTCCTTTATAAGGAATCATCTCATATTCAGTTCCAAAGGTGGTAAAGTCATATGGATCTGCAGCAGTATGCGCCAGGTTAGCGGCAACCCCCTGAAAAGCCAGCTGCCCTCTATGAAAATCAGGCCATTTTACCTGGGGCTTGAATAAATTATTCAGCGTATCATACGCAGGCTTTTTCATGCGCTGTACGGGACCTGCCTGACTGGCAGGCAAGGTCCTGCTCATGAGCTGTACACCATTGCCTCCCTGATGTTGGGCACCAAATGCCGGTACCGCTGCATGGTAACCTTTTTCCATGGCTACACGTTGCAACAAAGGTTCTTCATCAGGTAAGCTTTCTGATGACATTTTCTGTAGCGGAGAAACGGCTGGTCTTGCAATACCTCCCGCATTTGACTGGCCTGCAGCCGATCTGAGGGGCGTATTGGTATGTTGAGGATGTTTGGATTGCAGTGACATGCTTAAGGGTTTTCTGGCGGATCCTAAGATAGCACTTATCCTACACTGAAGGGGCTAAAATTTCATTGGTTAAGTAACAACTCACAGAAAACCATATTGCCCAGCCAACTTAATAGCCGCTGCCACACTATTCACCTCAAACTTATCCATCAGGTTCTTCCGGTGACTTTCCACCGTATACGGACTAATAAACAGCTGCTCCGCTATCTGCGCAATGGTCAGCCCTTCTGCTGCCAGTTTCAGGATCTCCTTTTCCCTGCGTGTCATTTTAGGGAGTTGTGTGAGTCCGCCTTTACCACTCTGTCTGCGTAAGATCTCTCTGGACTGTTCACAAACATAACTCCCTCCTTTCAGCACATCCCGGATCGCGGCTACAATGATATCGCTGAGCGCGTTTTTCTGGATATACCCGCTGGCGCCCTGTCTGAGCATACTATTGATGATAGGCGCTTCATTATGCACGCTCAACGCGATCACATACACGTCGGGGTGCTTCTTCTTTACTTCTGCGCATAACTCCACACCATTGATATCTGGCAGATTAATATCCAGCAGTAAAATATCAGGTTCTTTTTCCTGAAAGGCTTCCAGGGTCTCTTTTCCGGTGGAGCAGGTGCCTGTTACCGCAAATCCCTCTGTAGCATTCAATACGTTCTTCAGTCCTTCCAGCACGATCGGATGATCGTCAGTAATAAATATCCTTACCATATGTTTAGTTAATCGGAAAATTAATCTCTACAGCCGTTCCCTCACCCGGCGCAGCATGAAACTGTATATCTCCCTTCAGGTAAGCCACCCGGGAGCGTATATTGAGCAATCCGGCGGAACGTGCGTTTCCCACCTTTTTCATATCGAATCCTTTTCCATCATCTTCCACGGTCAGGAACAGCCGATTCCTGTTCTGCTGCAACTGTACCAGTACGGCAGATGCAGCGGCATGTTTAATGACGTTATTGACCAGTTCCTGTACGATGCGGTATACCACAATCTCTTTTACAGGGTCCATTTTAGCGTGTACCCCTACGATCTGGGTGGTGATCTCCAGTTTGTCGTTACTAAGGTTTTCACAATAGTTACGCAATGCATCCGCCAGGCCCTGTCTGGCCAGCAGTTCCGGGGTCAGATTATGTGCTACCAGACGGAGTTCAGCAACGGCAGCATCTATCCTGCCCAGGGTCTTTCGGAGCAGACCTTTCTGACTGTCCTGTGCGAGCATCGGCAGCATACCAGACAGCTCTATTTTAGTACCTGATAACAATCCGCCGAGACCATCATGTAGATCCCTCGCCAGCCTGGCCCGTTCATTTTCCTGTCCGTCCAGCATGGCGGATAAGGTAGTGATCTCATTATCTTTATTGATCCGCTGGATCTCCAGGTGATGCATCCTGTTTTGCTGCCGCATGCTTTTAGCGCGTTCGCGGTAGGCGTAGATCATCAGTCCGAGTGCTGCCAGACTGGCTAAGATCAGCAAAGCATATACCGTATTAAGACGACGGTTGTACAGCATCTTCTGCCGGATGGCTTTAAGCTCCTGGTCACGTTGCCGGGCCCTCAGATGTGCCATTGACAGTTCCTGTTCTTTCTGCTGTGTACGTAGCTGTGCCAGTGATAACTGCTGACGGTCCTTCTCTCCTTCCAGTTCCATAAAGGCGAGTTGCTGTGCCCTTTGTTCATCCTGGAAATGCAGTCTGTCTATTTCACCTGCTTTCCGTGCTGCATCCAGTTGCATAAAAGCGAGTACCTTTTCCTTCTTTTCAGCTTCGTACTGTGCTTCCAGGCGTTTACCGGTTGACATCTTCTCTGCATCGTACACCTCCTGGTAGACCTTCAGGTATTCCCTGTAATAATGCAGGGCGTCTATGTAGTTATTATCCCGTTCCGCCAGACCGGATAGCCGCCGGAATATGGTGAATAGTGTCCGGTTATCATACAGGGTTTCCTGCTGAATATAAGAGAGTGCCTGTACCATGAATTGCTGCGCACTTTTATAATCTTTATCCAGTTCTGCGAACTGTGATAAAATTGTGTAAGCATCTGCCGCAAAAGTGTATTGCTTATTCTTCAGCGCATCTTCCAACCCTTTCCGCGTATACAGCAATGCACTATCCCGCTGCTGATAGTCGACGAACTGTGTGAAGATATTCGCCAGATTCATGGCGATAAAGGCATAGTCAGAAGCAGACTCCATATTGGGTCTGTTCTTCTCATAAACGTGCAGGGCCTTCGTATAATAGTGATAAGCAGAATCCAGTGGTCCTGTAGAAGTGGTATCCAGCCGGTACTGGGATTCAAAGGTCGTTCCCATCATCCGGTAGGCGTTAAAGATCGTATTGGGGTTACGGGTCTTAGCCGCCAGTATCAGGTTCAAACGTGCATATTTCTCCTGTGTCTGATAATCATTCCATTCCGCATAGATGCTATACAGTTCATTATAAATAGCCCCTTTATAGTCATCTGTCTCCGCAGCTTCCAGCAGTCTGAGTCCGCTGATAAAACTCTTCACCGCCTCTGCCGCCTGGTTATCGCGGTTCTGCATCCATCCCCTGCAATACTCCACATACCCTTTCATCCGCAGATCTTTTGTATGTGCGACATACATGGTAGCGCTATCCAGGTCTTTGTGGGCGGCATTGATCTGATCATCTATACGACGGCTCATCGCACGGATGCCATAGGTATAGGCCGCATATCGGCCATCCGGCATACCACGCGCCTGTAACAGCTGCTCCTGAAAAACGCGGAAGGCGGCTGCTTTCTCGTCTCTGAAGAACAGGACAGAACCATATTTTGTCATTAAAAAGATACGTTCGCCTTTTTCCAGTCCGGGACGTTTCAGGGCTGCTTCCAGTGTATCAGCACCCCGTTGTGCGAATGTGGGACCAAAGAGAAAGATATGGCATAACGTCAGGATGATATATATACGAATCAATGCTGCGCTTTTATTCTCCAATAGATGGCGTAAATATAGTACAAAACGTTTTTACGAAAATTAGTTGAATTTAGGGAGAAAAGGCATCCACGTCCGCCCCTACCTTTGACCTATCAACGAAAACAAAACCCTTTAGTATGTTTGGATTCTTTAAGACGAAACCTGTACGTGACGAGTTCTATCAGCAGCATAAGCTGTCTGCCGAATGGGAACCCTTCCTGAATATAGGTGCTTTACTGACAGAAGGTAACCTTCGCCGTGATTCGCTGACACTGCAGTCAAGACTGGCATCCAAACAACTGATCCCGTTGTTGCAGAGCGCCTGGGGTATCCATAACAGTGCTGATACCAACACCCTGATCGCCGACCTGCTTACCTTACCGGTTATGCAGAAACAGGCCTTTATTTCAGCAGAACAACTGACGGATGACGCGATTTATCAGCGTATTAAGGACAACTGTGCGCAATCATTTGCCCAACACAATCTTTATTTCAGTAAGGACTACTTTGATGGCGTCCGTGATCTGGCAGCCTGGGATATTGAACGTGCAGGCCTGATCACCCGTTATGCCTTCAATGCAGGCTGGTTAACCCGGGAAGAAGCCCTGGGCTATCTGAAAACGCTGCATAAACTGGCAAAACAGCATTATACCAACTGGCTGGATTATTACCTGGGCTATCTCAAAGGCAGGACGATCATCTTTGATCCTTCCATAGACCATGCGCTGGATTACATCTTTGCGCTGGGGTCCTTCTATAAAGACGATTTCTTTGTGATCTCTCATCCGTTGTAACATTATTCCTTTGATCCTTTGTTTTGCCCCGATACACCGGTATAGAGCCCTTCCGGCTTTATACCGGATTTTCACCTGATTAACCTGTTCCTGGCAGCGCGTCGAAAATACCGGTATCCCGGTATTCTTATTTCCTCCCGTCTGTCTTAATTTTGCCAGATGTTTAGTAAACAACCCTTGATTGTATGTCTTTTTTTATTGGCTGTCTTCTTTAGCTCCTGTTTTGAAGTGATTGAAGATGTGACGGTGAAGAAGGACGGCTCCGGAAACATGAAACTAACCCTGAATTTCAGCCAGAGTAAGACAAAGATCGCCACCCTCCTGATGATGGACAGTATCCGCGGACATAAAGTACCCGGACGTCCGGAGATCGAAGAGAAGATGCAGGAAGCTGCCGCGAAGCTGAAAACCATGAAAGGAATCAGTAATGTGACCCAGCAGACGGATTTTAATAACTATATTGCCACCATCAGCTTTTCTTTCAGAAATACTTCCGATATTAACAACCTGACGAAAAAGCTGCTGGACGAATATGAAGTTAACACCAATATAGCCGCCACCTATTCCTACAATCAGGAAAAGGCGCAATTTACCAGGGACTATAAATACTCCAGCGAAGTCAGAGAGCAATTCAGTAAAATGAAGGAGAAGGACAAAGAAGTGCTCAAAGCAGCCTCCTATATCAGCATCTTCCGGTTCGAGAACGTCATCAGCAGTTACAGTAACCAGGCCGCCAGACTGGCTAAAAACCAGCAGGCAGTGATGCAGCGCCTTCCGCTGTATGACCTGGTGAGTGGTAAGGCGGACATTTCCAATCAAATACAATTATCAAAATAGCATGAAACGAGTTTTGCAATTGATAGCGCTTGCTACCTGCACCGGATTAACAGCTTCCGCACAGGACTTAGCCTATAAAATCCCCGAAAAAGCATTTACAGTCGCTTCTATAAAAAGCGAACAACTATTCCGTCTCACTACCGTGAAGGACGTCAACAACTCCCTGCTCGGGAAAAAACTACTGGAATCCATCTCCCAAAGCACCAAAAAGGATTATAAAAGCATCGATGACCTGGGTTTCAGTCTTTCTGCGAATAGTTACTACTATTACCAACTGACGGACAGTATCGATTACACCTGTGTACTGATCCCGATCGCGGATCTCAGTAAAGTGGATGCCCTGCTCCGTAGCAGCCAGCAACCTGTGTTTGAACAGAATGGCATTAATGTGTCCGTGCGTCCGGACGCTAAAAGCGTGGTAGCCTGGAATAAGCAGTTCCTGTTCCTCACCTATGGCCGTGCGAAAGACAATTTCTTCGCCGACTCCACCAGAGCTGCCAGATATGGCATCGAACTGGCTGGTGATCCTTACGTAGATACTGTCGAACCTATCGAGATCACAGACTCTGCGGCAACAGCGACTTACGATGAACCAGTTATCGTAGAAGCCCCATCACCCATGCCGGATACCATCCCAACAACAGTACCCGATGACGCTCCGCCGCCACCGGTAGCTGACTTCAATTACAACGACACTTATAACGAAGGTCAAAGCTATGAAGAGCGTCAACGTATCAAAGACAGCGTGAGTCTGTTATGGCTGACTAACAACGCCTTACAGGTATTTGATAAAAAGGAAAATACGCCTTCTATCCTCAACAGTCCGGGGTACAGACGTACCGCAGATCCGGAAGCCGTAGCTACTTTCTGGATGACTGACATGCAGAGCATCTACTCTTCTTTTCTGCCTTATACCCTGATGAAATATGGCTATCTGATGCGCGGCTATGGCTCTTACAATGCCAGACTGTACCTGGGTAAAGACCAGATGCGCCTGACCAGTGAAATCGGTCTGGACCCGCAGAAAGCAGCCAGCTATAGAAAGATCTGCGACCAGCAACTGAACAAAAAGTTCCTGAAATATGTTAATAGCGATAGTCTGATAGGTTTTATGAGCATCGCTTTTAATACCGAAGCCTACGTGAATGAAATACCTTCACTGTTTCAGGGTATCTATGGAAAGTATGATGAGGAAATGAATATTTTCGGCGAATTCTTATCCATTGCGCTTGACGAAAAGGCCATTGCTAAAGTAGTAAAAGGGGATGCCCTGTTCCTGTTATCCGGACTCAGTCAGAAACAGGTCAGCTACAGTTCTTATAACTATGACCCGGAAACCTTCGAATACAGGGATACCGTTAAAACCAGAACGGAAACCCTGCCTGATTTCCTGTACATGTTCTCTTCCGATGATCCACGTATCATAGAGCGCCTGTTACAATATGGCATCAAAAAAGAAAAAATATTGCAGGATAACGGTGTTTATTCCCTTGGACAATCAGGGAAAATGCCTTTCAACCTGCACTTCCTGATCAAAGACGGTATCGTATTTATCGGTACTTCCATAAAGGATATCCGTCAGATCCAGAGCGGTTCTTTCAAAGGCAATATCAGCAAAGAACAAAAAGCCCTGCTGAGCAAAAACAATTTCTCGCTGTTCTTCAACCCGAAAACATTGAGCGCCGGTCTTCCTGCGAGCGAACTGGGTGATGGTGCCGAAAAAATGCGTAAACTCCTCGGCGGCGCAGGTAACCTCTATATGACCTCTACAGGTATCAAAGATGGTTATGTGGGTGTTGATATGGTGGCTGATGTGCCAAAAGAGAAAGAAAACGCACTACAATATTTCCTTGATCTGATTGAAGAGATGGGAAACCTTAAATAGTTGTGTCTTTTAATGGTTTTATAGTATCCCCCCGCGGCCATTCCTGGTGCGGGGGTTTTCTATTAACAAAAAAGACACCCTCTCAGGTGTCTTTTCATTGTTCAATGTTCGCTTTGTGCTTTATTTGATATTTACTATCCTTCGTTCATCCTTCGTTGTGTGAATGAAGGATGAATGAAGGATGGTAAATACATAAGCCTTATCAAATCGATAACAGACCGCCAACTATCCTTACAGTGCCTCAGGATGTAAGACATCCAGTATCGGATGATCGATACCTGACAGCGTCTCCATTTCAGGTTTAATCAGTTCCATAACAGCGATCTCATTCGTACCTTTTTTCAGCCATTCTGCTGGCACATAAATAGTCTGTTGCGGACCCACCTGCCAGTATCTGCCCAGGTGATGACCATTGATCCAGACAGCCCCCTTACCCCAGCTACTCATATCCAGCCAGGTATCGCCGGTTTTATTCAGCATAAAAGTACCCTGTCTGTAGGCAGGTACATTTGTCCCCGCTTTGATCCCTTTGGTTATTACTGCAGGTAGTTGATCGAATGGCAAGCCATATTGCTGCCAGCCTTTCAGCTCCTGTTTATCAAACAGAACTTTCTCTGTGATACCTTTGCGGTTGGATAACAGATAGGGACCAAAATTGATACGGCCAAGATTCTCTACCAGCAAATCGAGTTTTACTTTTCCGGCAGGCAATTCCAGCACAATACTATCTCTCTTTGATCTTCTGTCCAATACACCTGCTCTTTTTCCATTCACCATCACCACACAATAATCACGGAGTTCTTTTAACTGTAAAAGCCCCTTTCGTCCCCCTTTCAGGGTTGTACTGTACATCACCCAGCCATACGCCTGACCCAGATCCTCAAACGTACGCGGAGTCGTACTGCTGACAGGTTTTGGTAAGAGATCAAAAATACGGGTTGCCTTTGGAAGATGGATCTCAGGGATACTGATAACAGGTCTTTTAGCAGGCACCTCCGGTAAGGTAGTGCCCGCAGGCAGGTGTTTGGCGATCACCTGACGGAACTGCATAAACTTCTCTGTGGCATTCCCTGCTTCGTCCAGCGGTGCATCATAGTCATAACTGCTGATCTGTGGTTCATATGGATCGGCGTCATTGGCATTGGCGCCGTTCATAAAACCACGCGTCGTACCGCCATGGAACATGTACATATTAATGGATATTCCTGCAGCCAGTACGCTATCCAGTTTACCCAGGTATTGCTGATACGGAATGGTATGATGTTTCGTACCCCACCAGTCGAACCAGGCAGGATACCACTCAGCGATGTAATAAGGTCCTTTTCCGCCGTGATTTTCGTTGATCAGCTGTTTTACCTGTATAGGATCATCCACTCCGTTAATAGCCGGTAATAAGCCCGGTAAATGGCCATTTTTGATAGCCGGCTTCGGGTCACAGGTATATAGGAGTCCGTTGAAGCCTGCCTCGATAAACATCTTACGATTGATATCGAGATAGTCTTTGTCGTCGGAATAGGAACCGTATTCATTTTCTATCTGTACCATCAGGATATTGCCGCCGTGGGTCACCAGTAAAGGAGCTAACTGTTTGCCCACCGCCATGATATAATTCCTGTAGGCTTCGAGGTATTGCGGCTCTTTACTGCGTACTTTCAGGCCTTTGATCTCCTGCAGCCAGTAAGGATAACCACCGAACTCCCATTCTGCGCAAACGTAGGGACTGGGCCTTAATACGACCCATAAACCCTCTTCTTTCGCCATTTTCACAAACGCCGCGATGTCATTATTACCGGAGAAATCATATTGTCCCTTTTCAGGCTCGTGTACATTCCAGAATACGTAAGTGCCGATGGTATTCAATCCCATGGCTTTTGCCATCTTCATCCTGTCCCGCCAGCATTCTCTGGGTACACGGGGATAATGAATCTCACCGGATATCATCTGTAACGGTTTTCCATCCAGCAGAAAAGCCGTATCCCCCAGTGTAAAGGAATGCTCTTGTTGTGCGATGGAAAACAGGTAGGAAAAAACAATGAGTAATGTAATAAAGCCAGTCTTTTTCATGCCGGTTCTTTTATAGTTTGATACTGCCTGTCACTGTTACTACAGCACGTGCAGGAATGATGATCTTGTTCTGTACCGGTACGGGTTGCAGATTACCGGCATCGGAAGTGACATAGGTACGCAGACGGCTGATCTTTCCTTTTTTAGCAACTGCGTCCAGCGTTATTTCCTGTTGTGAAGGGTTGACTATAACGAGACAAACGCTTTTATCCGTATTCTTATAAGCAGACACCAGCAGGGTACTATCTCCCTCCAGACCAGCTTTAATACGCTGTGCCCCCGGACGGATAAAACGGCTGAAATTGCCCATTGCCCACAACATTTTACTGTCGTGATAATCTCCGTCTGTTTTGCTCTTATCGATGTATATCAGACCATCTTTGTAATCATAGGGCGAGATGGCCAGCCAATATTGCCATGCTTTTGCATTCGCAATAGCCAGATCGCGGTGAATGACGGTAGCCAGGTATAACGCAGCATCCATCCCGTAGTCTCTTTTGCTTCCATTGATCTCACCGGCATTGTCACCCAGGATGCAATACTCCGATTGCCAGAAACCTAATCCGGGTACTGCGCCTACTACCTTCGCCAATGCTTCTCTTGTACTCACTGCTACCTGCGCGGGAGAAGTTGTGAAATAACTGTGTCCTGCAATGTTGCGGCTGATGTTGGAAAGGTTACCTACATAATGTGGCGAAGTGGGATCAAAGAATGCTGAGACCTGTTTACCTTTGGCGGGTTTATCCGCAGCGCTGAACAGATAGTCCAGTTTACCGGCTTCCCCGATTAATATTTTTGCATTGATCTTTCTCGCCGTCAGTGTTCTGCTGAGGCTTTTTGCCACACCACTGATCTGCTCATTATCGTAAGGACAACCTTCCTGGTTACCATCACTCCAGTCCCATTGCGGCTCATTGATCGGACTGATAAAATCGAAACGTATACCTGTGGTTTTATAAATACCGTTGATCGCGTCCGCGACATAGGTTGCCATTGCATCATATTTGTCAGCAGTGATATTGCTGACGCCTTTATAAGCAAATGCCTTCCCATTGGCGGTCAGCTGTACCGGCGGACTATTCAGGAAGCCCAGAAACTGCGGTACCTTTCTTTTGCGGGCTGCTTCCAGAAACCATAACTGGCCGGACTGGTTGTGCCATTCACCGGCACGTCTCCATTCATCTCTGATACCACTGCTGTCTCCCTGTTCGGCACTGCCTGCGCCAATATTATAACGCCACATGGACAGTCCGATACCGCGCGGAGTGCCGGATGAAGTGGTGTCTGTACTGAAAAGCCAGTCCGCCATGGCGTTTTTCTTTTGCTCAGGCCAGTGGCCGACAAACTGTACCGCCCATGCATCAGATGCGCTGAAATTGTCGATCGTCTGGTATGTCGTACCCGGGTCGATGCTGACATGAACTGCGGTGGTCTGAGCCACCGCAGTTTTCATGAAAGTAATGACCATCAACACCGGCATAAAAATTCTGCTCATGCTAATATCCGGTAGTTTGTTCCAGCTTGTTGTTGGTAGCCAGGATCTCTGTTCTTGGAATAGGTAACCAGTAATTCTTCTCGGCGAACAAACGTCCGCTCAGGGCTTCTTTTCTCGTATATACTGTCTTACCGTTTGCAATAGTAACATCTACACCATACGCTGGTACGTTCTCTGTCTGCATAGCGATCTTCCAGCGGCGTACGTCATAGAAACGATGTTCTTCAAAAGCCAGTTCTACCTGACGTTCCCTTCTGATCACATCACGCATCTGTGATTGGGAAAGACCTGCTGCAAGTGCTGGTTGTTTTACGCTTTCACGCTGTCTGATCTGATTGATAGCATCATAAACAGTTGCATCCGGGCCCGCTGCTTCGTTCTGTGCTTCTGCATAGTTCAGCAGCACTTCCGCATAGCGGAGATAGATCCAGGGTTGCAGACCAGCCACTTCCCATGGGTTGTCGATCGGGTTGTTATCATCCATGAATTTACGCAGATAGTAACCTGTTTTGGTAGAATTCCAGTTGGAAGGACCATCTTTACTATCCTTTCCGCCAGGTGTGTACCCCTGAATAGTAGAGCCTCTGTAACTGGCGCCATTGTAAAGAATACTGGCGTAGAAACGGGCATCCCTGTTCGCATACGGATTAGCTGCATCGTATCCGGAAGTCGCATCAGTGATCGGTTTACCACTTTTCATTTCATAGGCATCCACCAGGTTTTGCAGCGGTGAATTACCTGCCCAGCCATTATAGCCATTAGGACCGTTTGCTATTTCCATACATACGTGACGCGCACCGATCGCATACTGGCGACAGAAAATGATCTCATTGTTATTAACATTGAGGAACAATTTAGTGTAATCCGGTGCGATAGAATATTGTGTCAGGTCCATCACTGCTTTGGCAGCAGCTGCTGCCGCTTCCCAGGTGCCGGTATTATATAACGGACTTGCCGCATACAATAACAAACGTGCTTTCAAAGCCAGTGCAGCGCCTCTTGTAGCACGACCCAGCTGCCATTTATCATCGTTGGCAGCAGGCAGGTATTGTACCGCAGAATCCAGTTCGGCTACAGCGTAGTCAATTCCTTCTTTTATGGAGGATCTGGTATAATTGGCTTCCGCCATATTATCGCTCAGATTATATACCTTATCGCCCATCAGCACCACCTTACCATAGTTCCTGATCAGATCATGATAACGGAAAGCGCGTATAAAATGCAGTTCGCCTCTCAGTTTGTTTCTCAGTCCATCACTCATCTGCACCTGCATGATGTTATTCAGTCCGTAGTTACATTCCCTGATACTGCGGTAACTTCTTCCCCAGATGGTACCGGCAATACCTGTATTCTCCGGCGCTAATAAACCACGCTGCATCAGCCAGGTATTATCATCATTGTTATAGATCGCCTCATCACTGGCAGAACACCACATGGCGTATTCAAAACCTCTGCCGAATCCCGGGTTCGTACCCTCTCCTTCCTTGTCCTGGAGCTTGATACTCATATACCGGTTGATCACATAATCATTAAAAAGCGAGGAGTCAGATAAGATAGTTACATCAGCCACCCTGTCCGTCGGAACCACATCCAGATAGTCTTTCTTACAGGAGGCGAAGGTTGCGCCCGCAAGCGCTATAATGGAATAAAAAATGTGTTTAGTTTTCATCGATGGAATTTTTACGGATTAAAATTTAACGTTCACGCCTGCATTCACGATACGCTGCTGCGGATAGAATTGTCCGCTGCCGCTGCTACCTTCCGGATCATAGTCTTTCACTTTGGTAATGGTGAACAGGTTAAATGCATTCGCATAGATCCGCACGCCAGCCAGTTTCAGTCTGGAGAGCAAATTAGCATTCAGTGTATAGCCCAGTTCCACGTTTTTCAAACGGAGGAAAGAAGCATTATTCAGCCAGAAATTATTCTGGTATAAACCACCATTCACAGAAGAAGAAGCTCTTTCATCTACTCTCGGATAAGAACCGTTTGGATTGGAAGGGCTCCAGCGATTGTCAGCCCAGCTGCTATAGAAGTTACCGATGGTACCGGATTCCGGTAATACATACTGACTTACATGTGTTTGTCCGGAGAATACGATAGACAGGTCAATGCCTTTATAATCAGCCCCCATTACGATACCATAAGTGATCTCAGGGATGTTGCCATATTTTGTCCTGGTTGCATCATCTGCATTGATCTTACCATCCTGGTTGTAATCTTCATAGATCAGGTCACCCAGTTTAGCACCGGTCAGATGAGGATGTTTATTCAGGTCATCTTCTGTTCTGAAAATACCGGTAGCATTGTACAGCAGATAGGTATTCAGTGGTCTGCCGGTAATACGCTGATAATCCAGGGTACCAGGTGCTTCATCCAGGAAGATGATCTCACTCTTTGCGTACGTAATGTTACCACCGATATTATAATGGATGCCATTATTGGTTTTGTTGCTGTAACCCAGGGTGGCTTCGATACCCTTGCTGTTTACTTTACCAATATTCTCGGAAGGTACCAGCGGCTGACCGCCATTCGGGTTCACAATACCAGACAGCTGCGGGATAGAAGCATTTCTCAGGGCGAGGATATCAGAACGTTTCTGCTGGAAGTAGATAAACTCCAGGTTAAAATGGTTCAGGACCTGCGCATTGAAACCAACATCCAGCTTTTTCGCTGTTTCCCAGGTAATATTCGGGTTGCCCAGTTTTATCAGGTCAATACCCGGCTGAATAGCGTTACCGATCACATACTGGTTATTGAAGGAGTAGTTATCATAGTACTGGAAGAGACCTACATTATCATTACCCAGGGTACCATAGGAACCTCTCAGTTTCAGGTCATTGATAAAACTTACTGACTTAAACCATTCCTCCTGTGATACGCGCCATCCCGCAGAAACAGATGGGAAGAAGCCATACTGATTGCCTTTAGGGAAAGTGGAAGAGCCATCGATACGGGCCTGTGCTTCCAGCAGGTATTTCTCTTCGTAGTTATAAGCGATACGACCGAAGTAACTTTTCCTGGTAAAGTTATAGCTGTTACCGGAGTTGTTTTTATCACTAGCAGCTGCACCACCCTGCGAAAGCTCTGGTGTTGCGGAAGTCGGGAAGTTCATTCTGTATGCGCCCATACTATCCTGCGCAGTTTTGCTCTGCTCATAAGCGATGAAAGCATTCACATCATGTTTACCGAATTTCCTGGCGTAGTTCAGTTTGATATTGGATACGATCAGGGAGCGGTTCAGCTGTCCCTGTGACAAAGTAGCTGCACCGGCGGCGCCGCCAACGATCGTTTTATTATAGGTATTGGCGGTTTTATCATACAGGTATACGGAGTAAGGTTTGCTGAATGATTTGGCAAAGCTCCAGGATTTATCCACGGAGAAGAATCCATCCAGGGAAAGACCATCCACACCTGGTATGGTGTAACTACCTTTCAGGATACCATTGAATACCTGTGTCGGATTACGATTGGTACCCCCGATGTCTGTTACCTGTAATACCGGGTTATTATTTTCGATACCGGAAGTAGGCAGACCGTTTGGATAACGGGCAGCTACGGTCGGGTAAGCACGGTAGATAGAGCGGAAAATGTCTCCGGCGCCGGTTTGCGGATAGAGACGGTCTTCCTGACGACCGGAGAGATAGATACCTACTTTCAGTCGTTGGGTCACATCCGCATCGATATTGGAGCGGAAGTTATACTGATGGTAATCGGTCACTCCTTCTCTGTAGATACCATCCTGTTTGATCATACCGAGCGAAGCGTAATATCTTACATTGTCGGTACCACCGCTTACGGACAGGTTATGCTGGTTCTGGAGCGCTACGCTTTTCAGCGCCTCTTTCTGCCAGTCTGTATTGGGATAATTCAGGGGATCGGAACCATCTCTGAATTTCTGGATCTCTGCTTCTGAATAAAGCTGGTTCATACCACCCGCCGGACTACCATAATAACGGATCTCATTGGTGATCTGTGCGTAGGTGGCTGCATCTGCCATTTTAGGCAGTCTGGTCGGAGAAGAGAAACCCTGGTTAAAGCTGTAGCTGATAGCAGGTTTGCCTGTTTTACCCCGTTTGGTGGTCACGAGGATCACCCCGTTTGCCGCACGGCTACCATATACTGCTGCGGAAGCGTCTTTCAGTACGCTGATGCTTTCGATATCATTCGGATCCAGACGATCGAGTCCGCCGATCTGTCCCGGTACACCATCTACCACGATCAGTACGTCGTTGCTACCCGGAGTAGCCAGACCACGTATGGTGATATTGGAACCGTCATAACCCGGTTCACCGGAACGGTTGTTGGTGATCACACCGGAGAAACGACCGGCCAGTGCGTTGGATACGTTTGGCTGCGGACTTTTAATAATGTCGGAACCCTTTACCACAGAAATGGAACCGGTCAGGGTTGCTTTCTTCTGGGTACCGTAACCGACTACCACCACCTCATTTACATTCTGAGAACTGGTAACGAGGGAGACATTAATAGCTGTTCCGCCGCTTTTTACAATAATTTCCTGTGGAGAATAGCCCATGTGATTGAAGACCAGGGTATCGCCTGGTGCTGCCGACAGGGTAAAACGGCCCTGTTCATTGGTCAGCGCCCCCTGGTTGGTACCCTTCACCCGCACACTTACGCCGGGTAAAGCATCCTTCCCTTCGGTCACCCGTCCTGCCACACTGGTTTTCTGTGCCTGCAATACAGGGATCTGGGACAGGGAAAAAAGGAGGATAAGGAGCCATTGCCGTAGTGACACAGACGTCACTACCCTAGATAAGCATTTTTTCATAACGTACTTTCCTTTAAAATTGACAGATAGTTGGTTATACTATGTTTACGTGGTATTTGTAAGCCTAAATTAGGGGGATAAAAGTGACTCATCGAGGGGGTAAATCACTTAAAAAAGGGGGTATATTCATATTTTACCCCCTATTAACTGTCCGTTCTGACAATGTTCAGGTCCTCATTAAAAGAGTGCCTGTATTTCTTTACATATTCGGACGGATTCATGCCGAAAAGTTTAAAAAACTGCTCCCGGAAATACTTGATATCGCCAATTCCGACCTGAAAAGCGGCCTGATTGACGGTATAATTCTCCCGGAGCATCAAAACGGCGGCTTTCCGGAGGCGAATAGAACGGATAAAGGCGTTAATGGTTTGTCCGGAGATGGATTTTACCTTCTTATACAGGCTGGAATGACTCATACCGATGGCCTGTGTGAAGGTTTTGATGGTGAAATCTTCATTTCCAAGGTTGGCTTCTACGATCTCAATGCATTTTTTCAGAAAATCCTGGTATTCGGCAGGTACTTTCAGATCGGTCCGCTTCAGGGTGATACGGTCCAGGAAATATTCCCTGAGCAGATTCCGGTTTTTGATGATGGTCTGCACTTTCACCAGTAACAGCTCATTATCAAATGGTTTGGTAATATAATCGTCCGCCCCGCCTTCAATACCTTCCAGTCTGGCCGTCGGAGAAGACGCCGCCGTCAGGAGAATGACGGGGATATGGCAGAATGCTTCGGTTTCCTTTATTTTCCGGCAGAGGGTCAGTCCGTCCATGCCTTCCATCTGTACATCACTGATGACCAGGTCAGGCATATATTTTTCAATAGCCGCAAATCCGTCGGTCCCGTTTTCGGCTTCATACACGATGTACTTATCTGCGAAAAGCTGGCGGAGGTAGCTCCTTATTTCCTCATTATCGTCTATCAGCAACATCGTTCTCTTCTCTGTGATCAGTTCTTCAGAAACCCCGGGTTTAGCCGGCTTGCTATATACTTCTTCGATCAGTTCATCCAGGATCGCCGATTTCTTAGCCGGTTCTTCTATTAGCTGGGAAGGCTCAAAATGAGCGGCGCCTTTTTGCAGGTAGATAGAAAAGGTGGTTCCCTGGTTAAGGGTGCTTTTAAAAGTGACGCTCCCCCGGTGGTTTTCGATGAACTGTCTGACAAGGTACAGACCAATACCAAATCCAGACTGCTTACTATCTCCCTGTTGGAATTTATCAAAGATCCTGTGCTGCATATGTTCGGGTATACCGGTTCCGGAATCGGTCACCGTGATGGTCACTTCCAGATCGGTACAGGTTACGGCACAGCTTATTTTTCCGTTATCCGGCGTGAACTTGAAGGCATTGGACAGCAGGTTGAACAAAGCGATCTCTATTTGTTCATAGTTGGCGTAAACGTCAGCGGTCTCATTCGCAGTAATAAATTCATAAGTAATATGGCGCGTTTCTGCCTGCTGGGTGAAACAGAGGAAGACCTCATTACAGAGTGCGATGATATCCAGACGGGCGACTTTCAGTTCGTCGTCATTACCTGCTTTACGGAACAGCAGCAGCTGATCGACAAGGCTCAGTAAACGTCTGGCATTTCTATATACTACCCCCAGTTTTTCATTGTCTTTCAGTTCTTTGAGCGGATTGATGATCAGCGTCAGCGGCGTTCTGAATTCATGGGAGACATTGGTAAAGAAAGAGAGTTTCTTTTCATTGATCTCTTTTTCCTTTTCGCTCTCCAGGTGTGCCAGTTTGATCTCATATTTGAGTCTTTCCTGGCGGGATTTATATTGAATATAGCCATAGATCAGCATGGAGATCAATATCAGGTAAGCCATATAGGCCCAGGGCGTTCTATACCAGGGGGGTAATACGGTCACTTTCAGCAACTGCAGTTCCTGGCCCCATTTACCATCTGCATTAGTCACCCGTACCTTGAAGATATAACGCCCTTCCTGCAAACGGGTATAATTCGCTGTCCTGGCTTCTCCACCATCATTCCAGTTTTTATCCCAGCCTTCCAGCAGGTAGGCGTAACTGATCTTATCAGGAGAAGTATATTCCAGGGAAACGAAATCCAGGGAGATAGCAGCTTTATTATAAGGGATCGTGACTTCTTCAATATTATCCTGTGAACGGCCGGAGATGAGGTCCGTTTGTTGTTCCACAGGATTGTTATTAATACGGATACCAGTCAGGAACACCGGGGCAAAACTGCTGCGTTCATAGATACTGTCCGGATGGAAGATATTGAAGCCTTTGATGCCACCGAAGAGGAATTCACCTGATTGTAACTTCAGGGCTGCATTGTAGGCAAACTGGTTGCTTTGTAATCCGTCGGAACGGGAAAAGTTACGCGAGGTGTGTTGTACCGGGTCAAATTTCGCCAGTCCGTTGAAGGTACTTAACCAGAGGAAGCCTTTATCATCTTCCAGGAGGCGCAGGATAGTGTTACTGGGCAATCCATTGGTTTCTGTAAAGCGGGTGAATTTGCCGGTAGTTCCGTCTACGAGCAGCAATCCGCCACCTTCTGTACCTACCCATAGCTGGCCTCTTTTATCTTCATGAATGGCGCGTACTGTATTACCGATGGGGAATACCTGATGCTGCCGGTGATCACGGTCAATTTTTATCAGGGAAGAATAGTTCCCGCCCCACATATTGCCATGATGATCTTCTGCAAGACATTGGATATTAACGAGTGTTTTATCAAAGAGTTCGAAGTTATTTTTCTCCCGGTTGAAGAGATACAGCGTACCATTGTTGGTGGTGCTGGCCCAAAGTTGTTTGCTGGCATCCTGGTAGATCCCCCAGACATTATTTTCTTCGGATTTTGTGAAGGGATTGAAGCAGGAGAAATGTTCAAAGGCATCCTTCCGGCGATTGTATCTGTTGAGTCCTCCGAACCAGGTAGCGATCCAGAGATCGCCCTGTGCATCCTGCACCATGCTGGTGATAAAATTACTGCTGATGGCGCCCGGAGTGGAAGGATTGTATTTATAGATCTTAAAGGTATTGTTTTCGCGGTCCCAGTGTTTCAGTCCGCCGCCATCTGTACCTACCCATACGCCTTTCTGTCCATCTTCGCAGAAAGACAGGATGAAATTTTCTACGGTACCTGTAAATGCGTATTGCTCAAACAGGCGTTTGCGTCCATCGATGATATTAATCCCCCCTCTTAGAGTTCCGATCCATTTACGTCCTTCTCTGTCTTCACAGATGGAGTAGACGGCATTACTGGTCAGGGCCTGGCTGCTGTGCTCCGCTTTACCATCTCTGGCAATAAAGATACCATGGCCATCAGAACCGGCCCATATAGCGCCCTGCTGATCCGCACAGAGATTGACTATTTTACTGTTCTCTTCAAGATAATTAGCAGATAATGTACCATTATTATAGCTGAATAGACCCTGATCTGTACCCAGCCAGAGCATCCCTTTCTTATCAAATTTAAGGCAGTTCGCCTGTGTCATGATACGACTGATCACCGTCATTTTAGCGGTACGGCAATCATAGCGGCAAAGCCCTACGTGTTGTACAAATACGTAGGCAGCGCTTTTATCAGGCGTGAAGTCGATAGCGGTGACTTCATAGCTGGTATTGTTTTCCAGCGGAATCTTTTTACCTGTATTGGGCTGGTGGGCGAATTGCAGGAGTCCATCATTTTCAGAACCCACGAGTACAAGTCCATCGTTACCGGCTTTGATGATATGGATATTTCCCTGTACGGGTTTACCGTTGGCAAATGTTGCCGGGTAAAAATGTTCATTCACCGGATTGAGCACACTAATGCCTTTCCTGCCACCGGTCCATAAGCGGTGCTCAGTATCTCCATCAATTGTATAAATCCCGTTATCTATGAGAGACGTGGAATCTCCTATCCTGTTTCTGTAGATCTTGAATTTGTATCCATCATAACGATTCAGGCCATCGTAGGTGCCAATCCACATGAACCCTTTGGAATCCTGATAAACGTTTAATACAGCGTTGTTGGATAGGCCATTCTCTATACTGAGATTCTTCAGTGGCTCACCGGCAGCGAACAGGGCGTTCATTGCAAGGCATAGCCATAACATCATTGTCCACCGCATTATTCCGTATTATTTGTCTGTCAAAATAAGATTTTTTTCTTTAGTCGCATGACTTTCCTTTATATAAATGAAAATTAACGTATTCATTGACAGATAAGTATCAGGAACAATATAAGTGTCCTATTTACATTTATGATTCAAAACTTTATTACAGAACGGGTGGCGATTACTTATCTTTAAGACAAACCCATATTTACATGAACAACGGAGCAATTAAAAAAGAGGAGATCAAACAGGAAGTATTTGACCTGTATGACGACTATGCCCATAACAGGGTGAGCAGGCGTGAATTCATGGAAAAGCTGTCTGTCTATGCAGTTGGCAGCATCACCTTACCGGCGCTGATGAGTTTTCTGATGCCCGATTACGTCCATGCCATACAGGTGAAGGCGGATGATCCGCGGTTAAAGTCGGAATATATACATTACAATTCCGACAAAGGCGGCGGAGATATCAAGGCGTTATTATCCAAACCCGCTGATACCAAAGGCAAACTGGGGGGTATTATAGTCGTGCATGAGAACCGGGGTCTGAACCCGCATATAGAAGACGTTGCCAGACGAGCGGCACTGGCAGGATTTATCTCCGTTGCACCAGATGCATTGACGCCGCTGGGCGGTTATCCCGGTACGGATGATCAGGGAAGAGAACTGCAGAGTAAGCGGAACAGGGATGAAATGCTGGAGGACTTTATCGCTGCCTACACCTATCTTAAAAACCACAAGGACTGTAATGGAAAGATCGGTGTGGTTGGATTTTGTTTCGGGGGATGGATCGCCAATATGATGGCCGTACGCATACCCGAACTGGCGGCGGCTGTACCTTTCTACGGCGGACAGCCACCCACCGAACTGGTACCGCAGATCAAAGCACCACTCCTGCTGCATTATGGAGAGTTGGACACCCGTGTCAATGAGGGATGGCCGGCATATGAAAAGGCGCTGAAGGAAAACCATAAGGAATATAGCGCCTATATCTATCCGGGTGTGAACCATGGTTTTCATAATGATACCACGCCCCGTTATGAGAAGGCGGCAGCAGAACTGGCCTGGAAACGGACGATTGACTTTTTTAAGGAAAAACTGAGCTAAGCATATTATTGGAGAAGCAAAGGGCTGTCCGCCATATAGCGGGACAGCCCTTTGTCGTTTTAGAATGGCAATACGTACAGTATCAGAAAGGATGATGGCGCATACCACCGTCTACGACAGCGACAGTACCAGTGATATACTTCGCACGGGGAGAGACCAGGAATGCCGCCATATTGGCCATATCCTGGGGTTCGCCAAAATCACCCAAAGGGATTTCCTCTGATGCAAATTGCTGCCGGGCATCCCCCTGGAAGAAAGGGCGGATATTCTCTGTATCGATCAATCCGGGCTGCAGGCAGTTTACCCGGATACCATATGCTCCCAGTTGTGCTGCCAGCTGTTTCGACCATACCACCAGGGCAGCTTTGGCCACGGCAGAGGCATTGATACTACGCAGTTCATAGCTGCTGGCGATATTCAGGATAGCCCCTTGTCTGCGTTCGATAAATTGAGGCAATAGTGCCTGTGTCAGTTGCCGATGATGGCCGAAGTCGAGCGTCAGGGAAGCATTCCAGGCATCCTCTTCCCCTATTACCTCCAGCGGACGGCTACGTCCCGCATTATTGATCAGGATATCTACATGCCCCAGGGCAGCCAGGGCGGCATCGGCAATGGCCTGAGGTCCCTCAGGCGCGACAAAATCCTGTACAAAAGTGATGGGAGGAATACCGCCAGCGGCAGCTATTTCTTCTTTCAGACTATCCAGTAACGATGCATTTCTAGCGGTGGCAAATACCCTCACTCCTTCGATAGACAATTCCTTCACGATAGCGCGGCCAATACCCTGACTGGCCCCGGTCACCACTGCTGTTTTTCCTTTTAAATACAGATCCATGATTCCGTTGTTTTGATTTGACGGATCAAATGTAAAATGGCGCGGCAGAATAATGATGCACAGCAATCAATTGTAGGAAACACACAAAAATGTCAGGCGGACATGATAAGCAACAAAAAAGCGAAGGCATTTGCCTTCGCTCTCAGAGATTCCGTTGCTATCGTAAACAATCTACAGTGATTTGATACCACCGTCGATCGTAAGTTCAGCCCCAATCATAAAAGAAGCATCGTCGGAAGCCAGGAAAAGTGCACCTGCGGCAATTTCTTCCGGTTGACCGATCCTTTTTACAGCTGTCATGGCAGCCATAGCGGATTTCATCATGTCGATGTCTGCCTGGGAAGATGACACCTGTTCAAATACCGGGGTATCGATAGGGCCAGGAGTGAGGACATTGACACGGATGCCCCTGTCTACCAGTTCAGCGGCAAAGCTTCTGCCCAGTGAGCGGATAGCCGCTTTTGTCGCAGAATAAGATGAGTGGTTAGGCACACCTATTTCATTGGCAATGGAGGACAATAAGATAACGGAAGCGCCGTCATTCAGGTAATTCAGCGATTTCTGAACAGTAAAAAATGTTCCTTTGAAGTTGATATTGCTTTGTTTGTCAAACATTTCTTCTGTAAAAGCCGCCAGTGGCGCGAGTACATATACAGCTGCATTGGCAACAAGGATATCTATTTTACCCACTTTCTCACCGATGGTCTTATACAGACGGTCCAGGTCTGACAGACTGGAAGAATCAGCCTGTATACCCAGTGCGCCGTTACCGATCGCTGTAACTGCGTCATTCAGCACAGATTCGCGGCGGCCGGTGATGATCACTTTTGCTCCTTCTGCCGCAAATAATTTCGCTATTGCCAGTCCTATACCTGCGCTACCACCGGTTACCAGTGCCACTTTGTTGTTTAATTTCTTAGCCATGTTTTTTGTTTTTATTTACATGACAAAGGTGGCATACCGGCGACTGCCAAAAAACAAACCAGTTTACAAAATCAACGTAAACCAGTTTCCCTTTTTGCGTGTTTATTCCTGATCCGGGACAGGAACTGCCGGGTCATTCCCAGGTAGGATGCCAGCGCATACAAGGGTACCCTGGCGGCAATAGATGGATAAGCCTCTAAATATTGCAGGTATCTTTCCTCTGCGGAAAGCGTAAGGTTTGTAATAATACGTCGCTGGAGAAAAGCCAGGCTCCGTTCATATTGAATTCTGAAAAAGGACTCATAGACCGGATGGAGTCGTCTCATTTCCGCCTCTTTTTCGTGGGAAATCTGTAACAGCCGGCTGTCCTCCAGCGCCACTACGTACATAGTAGCGGGTTGCTGGTAGACGAAACTATTTACATCCGTGATCCACCATTCCTCAATAGCCAGTGAGATGGTATGATCATTTCCTTCCTTGTCAAGCACAAAAGCACGCACAGTTCCTTCCAGGACAAAGATCTTATAACGGGCTGTAAATCCGGGTTGTACAATGTACTGGCCTTTTTTCACCCGCACTTCCTCAAAATAGCTGGCGAAAATCGCGGCGTCCTCTTCAGCCGTTTCTACCCGTTTCAGGAAATAAGCCTTGAGAGTGTCCGTTGCGCTGATATTTTTCATGTACCTTATTTAACGACTGTCTCCAAAGGTAATCACTAACCATTTAACAATGTTAGAGGCCATTGCCGGCAATTTGCTTGCATATGTAATCCGGGATAACTATCTTCCACGCTTTACCCTTAGAAAGCATATGACCGAAACAGCTACTACGACCGCGCCAAAGGGACAGGCCGCGTTATTACAGACGAGACAACATTTTGAGATACTCGACGGACTGAGAGGCGTTGCCGCCGTGTTCGTAGTGTTCTTCCACTTTATGGAGGTGATCTTTACAGACGCCACAAAGAATTTTGCCGGACACGGGTTCCTGGCGGTTGACTTTTTCTTTTGTCTGAGCGGATTTGTGATCGCCTACGCCTATGACAACCGTATTGAAAAGATGGGGACTGTGGAGTTCTTCAAATCAAGGATCATCCGTCTGCATCCATTGGTGATATTGGGCACCGTATTAGGTTTGCTGGCCTTCCTCTTTAACCCGTTCGCACCGGTACCGGAGACTTATACCTTTGGCAGAATTGCGCTGATCGTGCTGACTTCCATGCTGATGATCCCTTTCCCTGTGATGGGGGAAACGTACTTCAATTTATTCGGACTGAACGCACCTTCCTGGTCACTTTTCTGGGAGTATATCGCCAATATTATTTACGGCACCATACTATGGAGATTTTCCAAAAAAGTCCTTCTTGGTCTGCTTGTCATTGCAGCAATATGGCTGATCTATACAGCAAAAAAGGCCGGCAATCTTTTAGGTGGATGGTCTGGTGGCACCTTCCTGGATGGAGGCGCCCGTCTCAGTTATTCCTTCCTGGCAGGACTGCTGGTATACCGTTACAATTTCATTATCAAAAATAAACTGGGTTTTCCGGGTATGGCGGTGTTGCTGTTACTCGCCTTGCTGACACCTGTTACAAAAGAACCCTGGCTGATCGAACTGGCCCTCGTGATGGTTTATTTCCCTTTACTGGTGGCACTGGGCGCCGGTGCACAGGTGAGTAATAAGGCAGTACACAGCGTGTGTGATTTCGCCGGAAAGATCTCCTACCCGCTTTATATGACCCATTATATGGTGATCTGGATATTCGCCGCCTATTTCAACCAATATAAACCTGGTCCGTCACAGCTGTCATGGGTAGTTGGTATGGGTGTTGTTTCACTGATCGGATTTGCATACCTGGCAATGGTACTATATGATATTCCGGTACGTAAGTATCTGACAGAGAGAAGGAAGTTAAACAGGCAGGGCTAATTAAATAATTAGCCCTATCTTCATATTTCAAATATTCTTTACTTGAAATGAACCGTAAGATTAACATCCTGCCCCTGATGACATTGTTGTGCAGCCTGCCTTTTGCAAAAGTGAATGCACAGCAGAAGGCCCAGACATCAGCAGCCGCTCAGGCTGACATTAACTCTATCAGAAGCGAATTTAAGCGCATTAACGGGCTTACATTACGCAATGAAAAGTTTACCTATGAAGCAGCTGGTTGTACCGACGATGGCGCCGTACAATATTTCTTCAATGGAAAAGAGATCGTAAAGATCATTGAAACCGGTGCTATCGGAGATGGTAGCTGGACCAAGGAATACTATTACCAGTCAGGTAAGTTTATTTTCAGCTATGAAGTAGCGATAGGTAGTTCTGCCGACGGACAGGACTCTAAGATCGAGCATCGTCTTTATGTGAAAGATGGTAAGATCCTCCGTTATATGGAAGATCAGAAAGAGATCAAACCTGACAGTGAAGCAACGCGTGGCGTGGGTGTAGCGGATAAGATCCTCAAGGCTTACACCACGAAAGAGTTTGCAAAAGCACTGTGCGAATAGGCTACCGGATCCAGGAAGCGATGGCTTCCATGAAAAGCGTCTGCTGATCGATAAAAGCGGCATGCGAACAATCATCCAGGTACCACACATGATCATTACCCAACTGGGATTTTAAACGTTCCAGCTGCGCCGGAGAAAAGAGACCATCGTCCTTGCCGTAAAAAGCGAAGATATTGATATGCTTATTTTTGAGGAGCTCGAATTTAGACGAGATATCGAGGGTGGTATACTTTTCATTATACAGAAATCCTCTGGCAGCAGTGTCACGACCATATTGACTAAGGAGGGTTAATGTAGTATCTAAAGCTAATTTATTATTTAATGCGACAGACAGTTCATTTGGATGCGGCGTTTTAAAAAAACCATTTTGAGTGGCAAATGCAAAGCAATGCAACCTGAACCCAAATGAACTGTTGTCCATTTCCTTTACAATAGCAATATCTCTTAAACCAGTTGTATCATTTCTGACTTTAAAGATGCTGTCTGATTTTGATATAATAGTAGCATAGGTATCCTGTAAGGAGAGCAAAGAACTCAGCAGCACAAGAGAAGATACTTTTTCACTATATTTTTCAGCATACAGGGTTCCCACCAGACCTCCAAAACTATACCCGATCAGGGTAGCTTTTTTAATATCATATTTCCTGTATATAGCATTCAGGTCTCTGAAGGTCTGCCGAAATGTATATTTCGCATCATGATCAACAGAGCGCCCTTCCCCTCTTCTGTCATATACAACAACAAAATATCCCATGGCAGATACCTGCTCTGCGGTGGTGACCTCAAAAGAACCCGCATTACTGCCTGGTCCTCCGTGCAAAAAGATCAGTGGTTTATCCTTTGGATCGCCAAAGGTTTTGATATAGGAAGGCTGTGCATGTGTATAATTGACAAAAAACAGTACCAGAAAGGACAGCGCCACTAAAAAACGTTTCATCTAAGCTCTATTGTGCGGGCTAAGTTATTTCAAAATGTCCTTTTCTCCTTACTATTTTTTTGTATGGTCAACATCGGGCAAAGGGATCCCTAATAAGCCAGTTTTATAGGTGATATGGACGGTATCGGCTTCCTTCAATTGGGTATTGTAGACATAATCCTGCAGCACTTTATCATGAGAAAGTTCTTTTGAGGCAATATCAGAAAGAAACAGCGCCTCCTTTGTCCTCGCAGTATCCATTAGAAACCGCACCACATAGGCCCTTTCTGTGGGTCCGTGCGTAGACAAACCATTGATGAACAGGGCAAACACAACAAAGACATCCCTGAGCAGGAAAAACAGCATAGTAAATCCGATTGATTTAGGTAAAAAGCCGCCCAGTACAATACGCACCCACCGGTGTCCGATAATATTAATATGATTCCTGTATTTCCTCCATAAAGCGACGCACTGATACAGGAAACTGCCGGCAAATACTACCAGGAGCGCCCATAGTCCGTATTCACTCTTGAAAGCACTGATGCTTGCACGGGTGTAGTGCCGCATGAGCGCTGGTATCACAAACTGTGAAATCACCAGCAAAAAGCAGATGAATAATATGTTAAAACTGTGTTTCCTGAAAAAGAGGATGATTTTTCGCATGAGGCATAGTTTGGAGGATATCCGAAAATAGCAACTTCATCCATCACCAGGATAACTTTTAACAAAATATATTTGAGAAAACAGTTGGTTGCGCATATATTTGCAACCAACTGGTTTCTTAAAATCTAAGGTGAAATGAGACGCGATATATTCCAGGCCATTGCAGACCCGACGAGACGGGCCATTATAGCGCTACTGGCGTTGCAGGCCATGACGCCGAACGGCATTGCAGAACACTTTGATTCGACCCGGCAGGCCATATCAAAGCATCTGCGTATTCTGACAGAATGTGAACTTGTTAAACAGGAACACCAGGGTAGAGAGATTTACTATCACCTTGAAATTCAGAAGATGAAAGAGATAGACAAATGGCTCGAGCAATTCCGTAAGCTCTGGGAGATACGGTTTGACCAACTTGATAATGTATTATCCAACCTCAAAAAAAATAAGAAATGAGTAAAGCAATCCTTTTTGATTTTGTGGTAGACAAGCCAAACAACAGGATCAGAGTAGACCGGTCATTTGATGCCCCGCTGGACCTGGTGTGGACTGCCTGGACGGATGCTGAGATCCTTGACCAGTGGTGGGCGCCCAAACCCTACCGGGCTGAAACAAAATCGATGGATTTCCGGGAAGGTGGCAGATGGCATTATGCCATGGTAGGGCCAGAGGGAGATAAACAATGGTGTTTGTTCGACTACGAGACAATTCACCCCGAGCAAAGTTATGCCGGTATCGATGCCTTCTGCGACGAGAATGGCGTGCCCAATCCGGCGCAGCCCCGTATGCGCTGGAATAACAGCTTTAACGAAAGGCCGGATAATACAACCGTCGTGAATATCGAGATAAAGTTCAACCAGTTATCTGACCTGGAAAGCATCCTTCAGATGGGCTTTAAGGAAGGCTTCAGCATGGGACTCGAAAACCTGGATGCCTATATCAGTGCCCAGTTTTACCTGAGAAAACAAAAGAAACCAGGTAATAAAGCCAGGGTATCGTTCTACCTCAATTTCCCGGGTAATACAGAAGAAGCGCTTCATTTCTATAAATCCGTCTTCAAAACAGACTTTGTGAACGGCATACAGCGCTTTGACGATATACCGGCCGACGCAGGCAATCCGCCGATAGCAGAAGCAATAAAGAAAATGGTCTTACATGCGGAACTGCCTTTATTAGGCGGCGCTATTCTGATGGCAACGGATGCACCAAAAGAAATGGGCTTTACCCTCACACAGGGCAACAATATGCATATTAACCTGGAACCAGAAAGCAGAGAGGAAGCCACACGCATCTTTGATGCACTCTCCGCAGGTGGCGAAATCACCATGCCATTACAAGATATGTTCTGGGGTGCTTACTACGGTAGTTTTAAGGATAAATACGGCATCAACTGGATGGTAAACTATCAACCGGCCAACTAATTTATTCAACCATATATCACGCCATTCTAAAGCCACTGTTCTCAGTGGCTTTCTTTTTTGCTACATTCGCAGTCTTCAAACGCCAGACGCATGACATTGTATAAAAAATTGTTGCCCATCGCCTTCATAGCGGCCCTGATCGGAGGAATCTCCACTCGGAGCCACGCACAAAAACTGATAAAAGACCTGTATGTCGATAAAGAATGGTCGGCGGATTACCAGCCGTTCCGCATTGCAGGAAACCTCTACTATGTTGGTACCTATGATCTGGGGATGTTCCTGATCACAACGCCAAAGGGACATATCCTGATCAATACAGGGGTAGCCGGTTCCGATACGCTGATCAAAGCACATATGAAGACCCTGGGCTTCAATTTTAAAGATATCCGTATCCTGCTGACCACACACGCGCATTACGACCATGTAGGTGCAATGGCGGCCGTTAAACAGCAGACACATGCCAAAATGATGATCAATGAGAAAGATGCGGCTCTGCTGGCTGATGGTGGCAGCTCAGATTATGTCATGGGCGGCAAAGGCAGTATGTTCTTACCTGTAAAAGCAGACCGGATCCTGCATGATGGGGATAGCATACAACTGGGAGGAATGAATATCGTCATGCGGCATCATCCCGGCCATACCCCTGGTGCGAACAGCTTCCTGTTTGACGTAAAGGATTCCGCGCGTACCTACAAAGTATTGATCGCCAATATTCCTTCTATCCTGAACGATACAAAACTAAGTGGAATGCCGCTTTACCCGGAGGTAGGCAAAGACTATGCGTATACGCTGAAGGCTATGAAAGCACTGAAATTTGATCTGTGGCTGGCAGCTCATGCCGGTCAGTATGAACTGCATAAAAAGCATCAACCCGGCGATGCTTATAATCCGGCAGCTTTCAGCGACCGTGCCGGATATGACGAAGTGCTGGATGAATGGCAGGGGATATACGATAAAAGAATAAAGGGAGAATAGATATAAAAACGCCTGACAGGATTGCTGTCAGGCGTTTTACATTTTTATATAGGTTCAGCAGTGATATTTTTGGCAGCGAGTTCTTTCGTTATCTCTTCAAAATTGTCCGCATAAAACAGCTTCATTTTGCGCAGGTTTGGGAAATGCCTGGTATCCTCAAAACTTTTGATGTTAAAGGTATCATCTTCCCCATCCCAGAAACGTAACATACTTCCGTACACCTCATCTCCCCCATCCTGGGATATCTCAGTGATCTCAGCAGCATACTTACGATCTATTTCCAGCGCTTCAAAATAAGCAGTTACTTCAGGAATGAAGGCGTACCCTTCCTCTTCCACGTCAATCTCTCTTGCGGAGTGATCTCTAATGAATTCATACAGATCAAAAACAGGCGCTATAAACTTCTTTTCATACATCAGTTGCTGTATTACCGCCAGCTTGAAATTGAAGTCCGTAAACTGGATCTTCTCCCCGTCTACCTTACGATAACTATATTTATCGGAATGGACCTCCGGAGCCGGTGGCATGTATTGACTGATCGTGATAGCCTGTACGTTGTCCTCTTCTGCATCAAAATAAACGGTCATATCCCCTACTGTCAATGAACCACCATCATCCAATCTGGAGACCTTTTTCAGTCGTTTCCTTGTTTTCACGAACACTACCCTGCAGTCTTCTGCATTAATGTCAAATGGTGCCTTAAAAAGGTTTTTAGGCGAGAAGTCAAACTTATTACGGAACATTTCCAGATGAATAGCCTCTACCAGTTCTCCATTATTGGAGTAGGCCAGTATACCTTCTTCGTCCCAGGTGTAAATATGATTATACTGTTTTTTTACATGGCGGGCATTCCCCAATAAAGCCTGTAGTTCCCGGATATTTGCCGGAAATGAGATTTCCTTTTTGTTGATGATCAGTTTGTCGTTAACAATTGCTATCTGCATAGGACCTTTTTGGATGAATACATCTTTAAATGAAGGACCAAAGATATAGCCGTCGTCCGAAAAAAGCTAATCCCTGAGAAGCAGTCAAATGCCTATTTATCAAAATCCGCACTGATGGAAATATCTTTCTGCTGTTCCAGTTCTTCCTTCATCGTAGCCAGTTTTCTGGCCGCCCTGACATACGCATCCCTTCCCAGGAAAAGATGTACCGGCGGATCCGGCTGTTCTGCCAGTGCAATCAGTATCGCGGCAGCACGATCAGGATCACCGGCCTGTTGTCCATCCATGGACAGGTACTGCTGTTGTGTTCTTCTCACCAGTTCATACCCATCAATATCAGCAGTGCTCTTAGCAAGAGAAGCCGGTGTCAGGAAACCTGTACGGAAACCGGAAGGCTCCACTACTGTTACCTTAATTCCATATTCATTGACTTCTTTGGCCAGTACTTCAGAGAATGCGGCGATGGCTGCTTTCGTCGCGGAATAAACAGCCCATCCCGGAGCACCCACGAAACCTGCCACAGAACCAATATTAATGATATGTCCTGATTGCTGGCGGCGCATTACCGGCAGTATCCGTTTGACTACAGCGATACCTGCCAATACATTCACCGCAAAGAGCTGACTGATATCTTCGGCACTTGTTTCCTCCACTGTACCGGTCATACCGTAACCGGCGTTATTCACCAGCACATCGATCCTGCCAAAGGCCGCCAATGTCCGTTCTACTGAATCGTCTATACAATCTGCATTATTCAGATCGACCACCAGTGGCAGAAATCTTTCATTATCTATGAGGCCTACGGCCTTACTCATTTTATGTGCGTCGCGGGAGGTGGCTGCCACCCTGTAACCATTGGCAAGCAATGCTTTTACAAGGGTCAGTCCCAGTCCCTGGGAAGCTCCCGTCACGTACCATACTTTTGAATTGTTCATCTTATTATGTTTTACAATTACACTCAACAATTATCCGACAACAACCCATCCATGCAGTATCTCCTGTCCGGGCATGCAGTAACCTGTCCGGGTATTCCCGGCTATACCTACTTTTCGTAAATATGACAGATGATCGTTGCATACCCGGCTCCCCGCTGAGATCCGTTTCCCGGGGTGCTAAGACTGTTGCAGCACTCCGCGGCTTTTATTGTATACCTCCGAAATACGCTGTTGTTTCCTCAATCAGCGATTGCATTAATCCGGCGGCTTTTCTATGTTTTAATATCGGGGCGATCTGACCTCCCCAGAAGTAGATCATATCCCACTGTTCCTTTTCAAGCGCCGCCTTCCGCAAAGACGACATGAACGTCGTCTGCAGGGGAAAGGGCAGTATATCCTTTGTATCCGGAATCAATGCTGAAGTGATTCTGTTGGCAATTCCCCTGCCCAATCTGCCGGTAAAGGCGCGGGTCAGTGTGGTTTGTCTGGCTGCATCAGAAAACAACATTTCCCGGTGTAAAGGCGTGGCATTTGACTCATCACAGGCCAGGAAGGCAGTACCTATCTGCACCGCAGCTGCGCCCAGTGTCAGTGCCGCAGCGATTCCTCTCCCATTGGCGATACCTCCTGCCGCAATCACCGGCGTCTTTACTCTCTCCCTGATCAGTTGCACCAGTACGAAAGTACCGGTTGTAGATGTTTCTGCGGATTGAAGGAACGATGGCCGGTGTCCACCGGACTCAAACCCGGAAGCGACAATCAGGTCCACGCCTGCTGCTTCCAGCGCGATTGCCTCATCCAGTGTGGTAGCAGCCCCTATTGTTACAATACCAGACCGGCGACATTGTTCCAGTATATCTGCGGATGGGATACCAAACATAAAGCTGAATACCGGCGGTTTCCGGTCCAGGATCACGGCTACCTGGTCTTCAAACCTCGAGCGGAAAGTTCCTGGTTTTTCAGGCAGCGCAATACCCAGTTGATCGAAGTAAGGCCGGAAGAGCTCCTGTGTGTGTTTAAACTGTTCGTCTGAAACAGTACCGTCAACGGCGTCTGTATCATTCACCCACAGGTTGATATTATATGGCTTATTAGTGGCCTTTCTGATCTGTTCATCCACGGCTACGATCTCCTGCGGACTCATAGAATAGGCTCCAAAGCCGCCTAATCCGCCTGCATTTGATACGGTAGCCACCAACTCCACCGAGGACAGATTCCCCCCAAAAGGCCCCTGCAAAACAGGATATGCAATACCTAATAATTCCGATGCTTTTGTCTGATACCACATGATGTTTAACCTTTATTTACTGATGTCGCTGATCATCTTGTTAACGATCACCCAACGACCCTCAATTTTATGAAAAGAAAGGAATTCATCGTACAAAAAATCATACATTTTCACCATGACCCGGGCTACCGCGATCGAGTTGATAATATCGATAGATATGATCTTTCCTTCGAAAGGTTTACCGGAATCCTTTGGGCTCTGACGGTTCTGAACCCCAGCCAGATATTCTTCCCTGTTTTTGGCGTAAGGTTGTCCCTTTACGTCTCCGAAGAGCAGGGTGCCAGGATACAGTATGTTGCCCAGTCTGCCGGTATCACCTGCATAAATAGCTTTAAAATAATCATTCTCCAGTACCTCCGCAATAGCGAGGGAGTCCTGCTGCTTATTTTCCATCTTTCCAGATTTTTGTGCTTTCAGTGCGGGGATCAATCCGACCAGCAAAGCGGTCAATAGAAGCTTTTTCATGATCAGTTCAGATTATGACCAGCACCCATACCACCATCTACATTAATAATGGTACCGCTTATGAAATCATTTTTTGCTACTGCATATACCATCTGTGCCACATGTTCTACTTCTCCCACCCTGTTCAGCAGATGGATACCTGCGCTCTGGTCAGCATCTTCTCCATGCATGGGTGTGCGGATCACACCCGGAGCGATGGTATTAACACGGATGTTCTGTTTCCCAAATTCAGCGGCCAGTTGCAGCGTCAGTGAATGGATCGCTCCCTTGGAGGATATCGGTGCCGTGGATGGTGCGCCGCCCAATGCATGATATACCAGTGGTGTACCAATATTAATGATCGTACCGTCTTTTTGTTTAAGCATCTGCGGCAGGATCGCCTGGGTGGTAAAGAACGTGCCTTTCAGATTGGTATTCAGGAAGCGGTCAAGATAAGCTTCGTCTACTTCCAGGAAAGGTTTTGTTTCGTAAATACCGGCATTGTTTACCAGTACATCCACGCTGCCGAATCTTTCCAGTGCAACCGCCAGGAGACGTTCACCGGTACTTTTATCTTTTACGTTACCTGCTACCATTGCCAGGTTAGCACCTGCACCCAGTTCCTGATATACCTGTTCCAGCTTTTCGGCTGTTGCGGAGTTGATCACTACATTGTCGCCTTTATCTAAAAAGTAACGTGCCACTTCTTTACCTATACCTTGTGAAGCACCTGTTACTATAACTGTTTGCTTTTTCATCTGAATATTTTTTATAAATGATGTAATGTTTATCTGTCTACTTCTTATCTGCTGTAATTCCTTTTTCTCTCAGTACCGATACCTGTTCTCCGGCAAAACCCCAGTCATCCAGTTCTATTTCCTGGATCACCACATGTGTCAGCTGCGGATCTTTATTCAGGACATCAGTGATCAGGTCTGTCACCCCTTTGATCAGGGCCTGTTTCTGTTCTCTGGTAACACCTTCACGGGTTACTTCGATCTTTACGTAAGGCATGATGATAAGTTTTGAGCTAAAGCTGCTTAAGCAGCTTTAGCGGTTAAGGTGATGGATAATTCGAAGTCGTTGTAGATCAGGGTATCGCCCAGGTCTTTGAAGAAATTACCGGAACGGAAGCGCATCTCGTATTTGGTACGGTCGATCACGATCTTACCGCTGGCGGTCAGCTGTGCACCATTTACGGTTACATCCGCATCAAAGCTCACCGGGTGTGTGATACCTTTGATCGTGAGGTCTCCGTTAATATGTTTACCTGACACTGATCTGATCACCAGCGTAGCTTCCGGATACTGTTGTGTAGAGAAGAAGTCGTCAGATACCAGGTGGCCCAGAAACTGTGCGTTGGTGGCCAGATCTGCGATATCCAGTATTTTAATAGAGGTAGTGTCTACCACGAAGGTACCGCCGGTCAGCTGGTTACCGTTGACTGTCAACTGGCCTTCTTTAATGGCAATTGTACCATTGTGAGCGCCGGTTACTTTCTTACCAACCCAGTCAATATTGCTTTGAGCATTAACGATTTGAAATGTTTGATTTTCCATTTTATTGCGTGTTTTTGTGTTTGCGTTTTGATTACAACACAAATGTCCGTCGGAAAATCGGGGCCATCACGTGATCTACATCACATCTGGAATTAAGTGATCCAGATCACTTTTCAGGGGTATACAGGCGGCTGAGGGTTTCCCGGGATACACCCAGGTAGGCCGCAATAAGGTTTTTGGGAACAATGTTATACAACTCCGGATAAAGTGCTAACAGCTCCTCGTAGCGGTATTTAACATTGTTGTTCATAAAGGATAACAGCCTTTTCTGGCTGGCGACATAGCCCTTGTTGGTTCTCCAGCGAAAGAAGTATTCTACATTATGTATTTCCCGGCATATTTTCTCCCTGTCTTCATTACTGAGACAAAGCACTTCAGCGTCCGTGATACAGTCTACATTGATGGTCGCTTTGTGCTGGCTGTACAAAGCGTTATAGTCAGAAGTCCACCAGGTCGGCATCGCAAACTGGAGGATGAACATTTTCAGTTCGTCGTTGATAAAGAAAGACTTCAGGCAACCGGACAACACGAAGTATTCACAGTTTACCGGCCTGCCCTCCGTAACGATGGTTTGTCCCTTCTTATATTGCTGGTATTGGAAATGAGAGAAGATATAGTCAAATTGCTCATCTGTGAGTGTCGTTACCTTGCTGATGTGTGTCTTAAGGAGTGCTTTTGCATCTGTGGTATTCATATGCCGGCTGTCGCTTTACGAGGCTAAAGGTAGGAATTAAAAGCAAAAAACATTATCTTACAACCATTGATTAACTCATTCAGTCATTTAACCCGCTGAATACGCCATAGTGACCCAAAAATCAGTTCGTGTATGCTCGTCAGTAACAAACACTTTACGCCTGTTATAGGACTCGATATTCATATTGTAATACTGCTCGGTTTCCCCATTCCATTGCCACATCCTTATATTGGTCTGGTCATTGATCCCATGGATTATATCCCCTTTATCGGGGCTACAACAAAGGTGAATCATGTGCTCCGTGGCAAAAGCGATACCTCCGGTCTTATCATCATATTATTTCATATTCCAATGGGTGGTCCTTTTCTGCTGGCCCCTATGATCGGACATGATTCTGTCAACTTCTTCGGCAGCAAGACAGTGAAAGTAGAAGGTAATCTCATGAGTCCGTCCGGACACATGCTGATGACCTGTAATGATATCGGCATCCCGCTTTCCTTACAGCCCGGCAAGAAGCTGAAACCTATCCCAAGCATGTATCTGCCTACCTCCTTCTCTATTCCGCTGTCTTTTGGCAAGCCGGTGATGGTCGGAGGTCCATATATCCCTGACTGGGCAGGCGCATTGCTGAATCTGGTCATGTCTTTTGGTTTTGGCGCCCTGATGAAAGGTTTAGGAAAAGGCTTAAAGAAACTGGGGAAAGCAGCTAAAAAGGCGAAGAGAAAGATCACTGATTTCAATCTCGCCCGGCAGAAAAGTCTGGGCAGTAACAAACTCAGCGGAATGCTTTGTAAAATGGGTTTTGAACCGGTAGATCTTGTACAGGGCATCGTGGTATACGAGGGTACAGACTTTGAACTGCCCGGCCCTGTTCCCCTGAGCTGGGAGCGGTGCTGGAACAGCGACAGTACCTACGAAGGACCATTAGGTCATGGTACTCATTTAAGCTATGATATGCGGGTATTGGATTTTGCAGAAGAAGAAGCTACCTGCTTATTATTAGGGGATGGCCGACGCGTCATTTTCGACAGACTACCCTATCCCGGCGACAGTGAGTTTGACCGTTCAGAAAGGATGACCCTTACCCGGACTGATCTGGATGAATACCTGCTGTTCAATCACCAGGAACGCTTATTCTATCACTTCCGGTCGCTACAGTCAGGTGAGCATACATACCGGCTCTATTCCATCACGGATGAAGCAGGATTTATGATCAGCTTTCACTACAATAACAGGGGTCTGCTGATCCGCATCATTGATAGTGCAGGACGACACCTGCATATAGAAAATGACCACGAAGGACGTATTACCAGCGTCCGTGCACACCACCGTGGACAACAGCAACAACTGATCCGGTATGAATACAATACAGCAGGTGATATGACCGCCATCGTCGACGCACTGGAACAGGCTACCCGGATACAATATCATCAGCACCTGATGACGAAAAAAACAGACCGCAACGGACAAAGCTTTTATTGGGAATATGATAGTCAGGGACGTTGTGTGCATACCTGGGGAGACGAAGGCGTACTGGAAGGATGGATTGAATACAACCCCAAAGAAGGTTATAACCTGGTAACAAATGCCCTCGGACAAACCACTACTTACTACTATACACCAGACTATCTGGTGACACAGATAAAAGACCCGCTGGGTAACTCGCGGTTTACAGCATATACAGAAGACGCCGAGATCTATCGGGAGATAGATGAGGAGGCCAATGTAACCGGTTATGCCTATGACGAAAAAGGCAACCGCACCCGTATCATACACCCGGATGGCAGTACGGTGTCCTTCAACTATGATGAGGAAGACCGGCTCCTGCTCAGCGTAGATGCACAGGGTGGCAGCCGCTCCTATGTGTATTATGAGGAAGGTCCGTTAAAGGGACTCCTGCACAGTTTTACAGAAGCGGATGGCAGAATGAGTATCTTCAGTTACAATGCACAAAAGCTGCTGGTGAAGGTAGAAGACAGACAGCGCAACAGCACCCTGCTGGAATATGACGAAGACCACAACATTACGGCGCTCGTCCTGCAGAATGGAGGACGCTCCACCTGGCAATACGATGCCTGGGGACAATGTATCCATGCCGTCAATCCCCTGCAACAGGAGCAGCACTTCCGTTATGATCTGCTGGGTCGTGCTACGGAGATCTTATACTCCGATGGAAACCAGTTGCAGCTGCAATACAATGCTTATAACGAAGTATTGGAAGCCAGAGACAGGAACCGGCACCTGCGCTTTGCATATACGCCGTTGGGCAGTGTAAGGATGCGGGAAGAGAATGGCGCTAAGATCCATTTCCTGTATAACAATGCAGAACAGCTGACCAGTCTGATCAACGAAAAAGGAGAAATATATCGTCTGGGACGAAACGGCCGTGGAGACATTATCCATGAAACCGGCTTCGATGGCATACAAAGGCATTACCACCGCGATGCAGCTGGCAAAGTGATCAGAACCGAACGTCCCAACCGGCGCTGGACAGAATATGAATACGATTTCAACGGCCGCGTCACCCGGGCAGAACATAGTGATGGCAGCTGGGCCACCTATAGCTACGACCGGAATGGTCAGCTGACAGAAGCGATGAATGAACATAGCACGGTCAGGTTGCAACGCGACGCGATGGGACGTATTGTACAGGAATACCAGAATGAGTTTACGGTCAGCAGTACCTATGACAAACACAATCGCCGTCAGCAGGTACAAAGCAGCCTGGGAGCCGATATTCTTATAGCACGTAATCCATTGGGAGAAGTCACCGGTATGCAGGCAAACGTGGAAGGATCGATTCATCCATGGCATACAACGATCCTGCGGAATATCCAGGGACTGGAAATCGAACGTATACTGCCCGGTGGATTAGAAAGTAAACGAACATACAACCATCTGGGACTGCCAGAAAGCCATGTTGCGACTGTTGGTGGCAACAGCACACGACGCAGACACTATAACTGGGATGCTGCTCAGCAGCTGAAACAGATCGTCAATGGCATCACCCATGGAGTCGTTAAATACAGCCATGACGATACAGGTAATCTCACCTGGGCTCAATACGAAGACGGTCAGTATGACTATCGTCTGCCTGATAAAACAGGGAATATTTATCGTACACAAGCCCGGAATGATCGTCAATACGGTCCTGGCGGTAAACTGGCAGAAAGCACAACTGCCCGTTTTATCTATGACGAGGAAGGCTTCCTGGTAAAAAAGATAGATCTGAACGCTACTAACGCTATATGGCAATACGAGTGGTATGGTAATGGCATGCTAAAGAAAGTAACCCGTCCGGACAACAAAGTCGTGGAGTTCCGTTATGATGCACTGGGACGACGCATAGAAAAGCAATATAAAGGCCAGATTACGCGCTTTGTATGGGATGGCAATGTCACACTCCATCAATGGCATTATCCTGCCAGCGAGCGGCCTGTGATTGAAATTGACGAACTGGGAGATGTACGGCAACAGCATCCCGAACCCGTACCTCCCGAAAATATGATTACCTGGATATTTGAAGAAGGTACGCTGATACCAGTCGCCCGGCTGACAAAAGACTCCCACTATTCCATTCTTTCCGATTACCTGGGTACACCTGCGGAAGCATACGATGCAGCTGGTGAAAAGGTATGGGAAGCTGAATTGGATATTTATGGAAAGGTACGTAAGTTAGCCGGCGCCAGTGACTTCATTCCATTCCGCCAGCAGGGACAGTATGAAGACGCCGAAACGGGTTTATACTATAACCGTTTCCGGTATTTTAGTCCGCTGGAAGGACTCTATATCAGTCAGGACCCGATCAGACTCGAAGGCGGCAGCCGCTTCTATGAATATTCCAGATGCCCGACCCTCATACTGGACCCATTTGGCCTGGTAGACTTCTATCACGCTACTTCCAGTCCGGGGGCAACAAAAGGAGTATTAGGCGGGGTTGATCCCTCAACAGGAAGACCTAACCTCGATTTCAACCCTTCTGGTCAGGGTGGTTTCTACGTCACCAATGACCTGGACCAGGCACGTAGCTGGGTAAGAAACGGTGGTTCTGTGATCCATTATGATATACCGGAAAGCGAACTGGCTAAGCTGAATATTAAAACGTTTGACAGTGCTTCAGATGAATGGGCCGACTATGTTAAACAGGGAAGAGCCGGTACACTGGCACATGACTTTGACGGTGTAGAAGGACCCATGATAGCCCTCAAGGCCAGTAAAAAAGCAGGTAAGTCGAAACCTGTAAAATTACAGCCGGACGGCAGACTCGGACATCAGCTGGCCATCTTCACAGACAAGGCGGCAAAACTCTTTGATCAATTCTTAAAAGGTTGCGTATAAAATGAGTAATATAACATACAGTAGTGAATCAGGTGATATCATCATCTTCGACCCGGAAACCTATCTGGTGATCCTGAAAGCATGTTTGCAGCAATTCTTCGGTAAGTCTGATACCGCTGCCAGTGATATCATTGGGAAAAGCGGGCATCTCAATATGGAAAATTTCCCGCCGAAAGACTTCAACCAAATGGCATTACTGGATCATCTGACCATCTTTGACTTTGCCTACAATATGCTGAGAGATCTGGAAGATCCTGCGCTGGGTAGCTATGAGATCCTTCCCATGGATACTTATCTTGACTGGGAAGATGATTTCATTCAAAAGCATGATTTAAACCCTGATTACATACTGTATGAAGGCGACGATGAAGATGAGGAAGAAGAAGATTAACTTTAGGGCCTTAAAACTGCCCGTTTATGACAGACCCGGACTTCAATAAGCTCGTCTACGAAATCGCCAGCCTGGTTCCCAAAGGACGTGTCACCTCTTATGGCGCCATCGCCAAAGCGTTAGGGATGGCCAACTACTCCCGCATGGTCGGTCATGCGATGGGCGTATGCGGTAAGAAAGTACCTGCACAACGGGTAGTGAACAGTCAGGGACAACTGACAGGAGAACCCGGCGGTATTGCAACCCGTAGAAAGCTACTGGAGAAAGAAGGCGTTGAGGTAAAAAATGATAAAGTAGTTAACTTCAGAAAGTTATTCTGGGATCCATCCAGTGAACTATAAACAGCCTTACTGCTGATCCTCCATATACAGCTACAAGACCTGGGAAAACAAACTTTCCCAGGTCTTTATTTTTGTGAAATATCAGTTGCCAGTTTCTGGTGGCGTCTGACCAAAGATCCGGCTCATCTGTGCATACATTTCGGGATGATGCTGCTTGAAGCGTTCTGGTTTCTGAAAGAAATATTCCGAAGCCACTGCCAGAAATTCCGCTTCATTTGTCAATGCATAAGGATTGATATCCGATCTTCCCTGTTCTATACGCCGCATTTCCTCATGCATCATTTTCAGCCAGGGAACAGTATATTCATGCCGCATCAGATTTTCAGGTATGCCATCCGTCGCACCATCTGACATATCCAGCAGATGTACAAATTCATGGATAGCCGTATGTTCTGTACCGGGTGAATCAGAAAACGCTTTTGTCAAAGCTGCTCTGGACAATAACATTTGTCCGTTCATATAACCGGAACCTACCATTCCCAATATATTCCGCTCATCTCCTTCAAACTGAAAATTGTGATCGAAAGTATCCGGGTAAAGGATCACGTTGGTGAGATTACGATATTTCCAGTCAGGAAAACCAAAGATGGGTACTACTGCACTCGCAGCGACATATACTTTATCCAGATCAGTGACTTCCGTACCTACTCCTTCAATACGCACGTATTGAAGGAACTCGTTGACCAGTGTTTCAAACCGTACCTTTTCCTTATCCTCCAGGAGCTGATAATAACGGATATGGTCATTCAGTAAAGTCCTGTAAATACCTGCCAGGGTCTGCTCTTTTGCCTGTTTTTCCTTCTTGCGGCGCATATAAAGAACAATGACCAGGCTGAATAGCATTAAACCGATTGTATAGAACATCATGGATTAAATGTAAGTAAAATACCCCATCAGCTACCACTCTTTCCAGCCGTCCGGAACAGGGTATGGCATATGTCAAAGAGAATCCATAATTATTACAATAGCTTAACTCATTGTTATCGGTAATTTTATTCTTATTTTAAGATAAGATTACAGGACATAACCCTCTGAAAAGAAAGATTATGAAGTTTTTTATAAATGAAGTTGACCAGATCGTAAATGAATCAATTGATGGCCTGTTAACCAATCCCAGGTTGGCCAAACTGGATAGTTTTCCGCAGGTACGCGTGGTCGTACGAAAAGACTGGGATAAGTCGAAAGTAGCCGTTATTTCAGGTGGTGGTTCCGGACATGAACCCGCGCATGCGGGGTTTGTGGGCAAGGGTATGCTGACTGCTGCTATCTGTGGCGATATCTTCGCTTCTCCTTCTGTGGATGCAGTGTTATCTGCGATTCTGGCGGTTACCGGACCAGCAGGATGTTTGCTTATTATAAAGAATTATACCGGCGACAGACTGAATTTCGGTCTGGCAGCAGAACAGGCCCGTGCCTTAGGCTATAATGTCGAAACACTGATCGTGGGAGATGACATTGCGCTTGGTAAAGAAGTACACAGAAGAGGACTGGCGGGAACACTGTTTGTTCATAAAATAGCCGGGCAACTGGCAGAAGAAGGCGGTTCACTGGAAGCAGTAACCCGTATTGCACATACCGTTGCCGGACAGATCGCTTCTATCGGTTTGTCATTGTCAGAATACAGGCAGTTGGGACAGGAATTCCATTCCCGTTTACAGGACGATCAGGTAGAACTGGGCTTAGGCATCCATGGTGAACCAGGTATCGATGTCATTCCATATGAGCAAGCGGATAAACTGATGGAGATCGTGGTGAAAAAGCTGCAGGAAAGTTTACCTGTACCCGACAGCCGTTATGCACTGCTCTTTAATAATATGGGCGGTGTCAGTCCGGTGGAAATGGGCCTGCTCGTCAATTCCTTCCGGAAGAGTACCTTTGCCTCCCAGGTGGATTATCTCATCGGTCCCTCCCCTATGATGTCTTCCATCAACATGAATGGTTTCTCCATATCGGTATTGCAGTTATCTGACGAACTGGAACGCCTGCTGGTATCTTATGCAGAACCATCAGCATGGCAGCTGCACCGCTTTAAAATAACACCACTGACGGTGGAAAGTCCGGCATTGCCGCCTACCATTCAATACCCTGTCTCCTCCAATGCAGCTGTGCGATCGCTGATACAGGGTATTGGCAGTCTGCTGGTGAGTATCGAAACAGAGATCAACACGCTGGATGCGAAAGTCGGAGACGGAGACGCCGGTTCTACCTTTGCACTGGCAGGGAAACTGATACTTACCCATCTTGACCAGCTACCGCTGAATGAAACGGATAAACTCCTCACAACTATCGGCCGGCTGATGGCAAGACAAGCCGGTGGTTCCAGTGGTGTACTATTATCCATTCTTTTCACAGCAGCAGGCAGTGCATATGCGGAAGAAGCAGATCTTGGGAAGGCATTATCCGCAGGACTACAAAGCGTAAAACATTTTGGTGGCGCGAAAGTCGGGGACAGAACAATGATAGATGCACTGGAACCTGCTTTTGCCGCTTTAGATATATCTGTAACACAAGCCGCTTTACAGGCACGTGAAGGGACTGAAAGCACCAAAAGAATCCTCAATACAAAATTCGGCCGTTCTTCTTATCTGGCGGAAAATACATTGAGAGATATCCCTGATCCGGGAGCTGAGGTGATTGCCAGGGTTTTCGAGTATGTTGCTGCACAATAACACTCATTTCCTAATTTATATCTATGCAACAAGACACACTGATCATCGGCTGCAACGGCTCCGTGGCAGCTATCCGGACCAATGACGGTCAGGAAGTATGGCGTACCAAATTACGTCAGGGAATACTTGGAGGTTCTTATGGTTCAGACGTAAGCGTACTGATCGAAGGAGATAAGATCTTCGCTGGTTGCTCCGGCCGCATTTATGCACTGGATGCTACTGATGGAAGGATTATCTGGTCTAATGACCTGAGTGGACTGGGCTTTAATGAGGTCGCACTGGCCAGACCCGGCACCAGCGTACAGTTTATTACAAGGGAAGAAACAAGGACACAAAACACATAGGCTTTTATAATAACCGGGGCTGTTTTTTCGTAAAACATCCCCGGTCTTATGATCTTTAGAAATGTACCTGTGTCAAGGCAAATATACCGTATATCAACAGCCCTACTGGCAGGGTAATGCCCATGGACAATAAAGGGAATATCGCAAATGCCAGGGCCGTTACCCCTGTGATCAATATATACTTTCCATGTTTACGCGCACCTTCCCCGAATGCATAAACCCTGGTACCATCGGGTAAGGTCTTTTGGGTACGTAACATAAATACGCCAATAAACATACCCAGCGCACCACCAAATGCGGCAGAAAAGTAACCTATAAAGATCCAGAACCGATTGCCTTCTTCTGGTTTTGACAATATTGAAACCCGGCGCTTGTCAATCTGTTGCAGATCGTTCTCCGTCAATACAACTCCTTTATCCTTCAGCAGGTGCAACGCCAGCGCATAATCGTAATTACCCCACTCATCCTTCTTCTCAACAACTTCCAGCAATTCCTCCCTGGTAAAAGAAAGCAGATAATAATCAGGTTCCACGCCCTCCAAATTGATAGCCACTGAATTACGTACCAATGCCTCTGCTTTGGTAAACATGTCTGCCGGTATCTTCACACGGTAAGGCGGGTCAAATTGCTGACCAATAAAGGTGGTATCCAGTAAGGCTTTGTTGATTTCCAGTTCACTGGGAATATCGTGCGCTGTCAGTAGCTGCCGGATAGCCTGGGCTTCTTCTTCGGACTCCAGTTTACGGAAAGTAAGGTATTGGGACATAGGGATAAATTATTAGCAAATTTAATATTTTATCCCTATTAAAGTGAGGTATATAGTCTATATCAACTGTTTACTCGCAGAAGGCGACTGACCAAAATGCGCCTTAAACAATCGGGAAAAGTGCGCGCTGCTCTCAAATCCAAGGGAATAACACACATCCTTCACACTCATACCCGTCGCCAGCATTTCCCTGGCTTTTGTGAGGCGTTTCTGACGGATCCAGGCTGCAGGTGTCGTATGGTAAATAGCATGAAAATCGCGCTTAAAACTACTCAGACTTCGGCCGCACAGGTAAGCCAGGTCATTAAGTGAGATCGGATTGGCATAATTCTCCTCCACCACAGTAGGAATATCTGCATAAACCTGCTGTTTCAGCTGTAACAATTGCTGCAACAGATTCCTGTCGGTACTGGTCAGGTCATATAACAGCTCCAGCATCTTCAGGCGGATCAATCCACCATCGATCTGTTCCTGATCATGAAAGTAAGGCTTTACTGACTCAAAGAATTTCAATAGGCGGTCATTCACAGGCTTCGGACAGATCCTGGCAGCTTCTGCGGTTTCCACAGACTCAATCCTGGCCATTTTTATAAAATCGATAATGAACTCTTCTTTCAGGAAAAACATCATACTTTCATACAGATAGCCCATCTCCGGATTACCGATCTTGTCGTAGTTGATCTGAGAGGCCTTCTTCATCAGGATCATCTCGTTCTTCTTTATCACATATTCCATCTTCCCGTGTGTGATCACGTTTGTCCCTTCCAATACCACCAGCAGCATCGCTTCTTCCAGGTACTGACTCCCCTTTTTACTGGTCGCATTGGTATGCGAGCAGGACTCTACGATAGACAATCCGTCCAGTTTCAATGCGTTATGATAATGCGGAGCAGAGATCAATCCAAACGGGATCTTCAATACCTTTGTGTTCAATCCTATAAAAATTTGATAGCAACGAAGTTACGATACAAGTAACTCATTTTATGACTAATTAGTCCATATTTATTTGCAAAAACGTCCAGACATCGCTTGTGGCCTTTTTTGTCAAGCCATTTGCCCCGCATAAAAAAGCTCATTGGACGTAAAAGTCAAAAAACATGGACCGTAAAGTGCTATGATAATTCTTTTAATAACTGAATTTTGCCTCCGTAAACAGAACACGTAAACATTTAATTGCCAGGTGCAGTTATACTAAAAAACATTACTACCATGATTCAAGCGAAAGCGTTTGCAGCACAGACCCCGGAGTCCGATTTAGCGCCCTGGAACTTCGAAAGAAGGGATGTTGGCAATCACGACGTACAATTTGATATACAATACTGCGGCGTTTGTCACTCTGACCTGCATCAGATAAGAAATGAATGGTTCCCCGGCATTTTCCCAATGGTGCCTGGCCACGAGATCGTGGGTAAGGTATCTAAAGTGGGCGCTCATGTTAAGAAATATAAAGTAGGTGACCTGGTAGGTGTAGGTTGCCTGGTAGACAGCTGCCGTACCTGCGACAACTGTAAAGACGGACTGGAACAATACTGTACCAATGGTCATTCACAGACCTACAACGGTACCGAACAGGACCACAAAACACCTACCTACGGTGGTTATTCAAATACCATTGTGGTACATGAAGATTTCGTACTCAAGATCAGCGAAAAACTCAACCTGGCAGCTGTAGCACCATTACTGTGTGCAGGTATCACTACCTACTCTCCGCTGAAATACTGGAAAGTTGGTAAAGGTCACAAACTGGCTGTAGTTGGTCTGGGTGGTCTGGGACACATGGCCGTTAAGTTCGGTGTTTCCTTCGGCGCTGAAGTAACCGTATTGAGTACTTCCGCATCTAAAGAAGCAGACGCTAAAGCACTGGGCGCGCATCACTTTGTGGTTACAAAAGATGAAGCACAGTTCAAGGCGCAGATGGGTACTTTTGATTTCATCCTGGATACCGTATCTGCCAAACACGACATCAATGACTACCTGGGTCTGCTGAAGACAAACGGTGTGATGATCTGTGTAGGTGTGCCTTCTGAACCATCTCCGATTGCTGCATTCAGCATCATCGGCGGACGTAAGAGCCTGGCGGGTTCCTCTATCGGCGGACTTCCGGAAACACAGGAAATGCTTGACTATTGTGCCGAACACAATATCGTGTCAGACATCGAGATCATCGATATGAAAGATATCATGCCTTCATATGAAAGAATGATAAAAGGCGATGTAAAATATCGTTTTGTGATCGATATGGCTACATTATAAGCTTTCAACCTACTTCTGTCCTGCTGTTGATCATTTTCTAATGGTTAACAGCAGGATATATATACTTCACGCCTGCTGAACCGGCTATCACGGCCTGCTGTGCCATCTGATAAAACAAGGAATGTCCCACTACTCCCGGCAGCATTTTCACCTGTATATCCAGCTGTTCCAGATCAGGGAATGCATCAAAATAAATATCCGCCAGCAGATTCCCGTTATCAGAGATCAAAGCCCCTATCTTACCCGTGCTCATACGTTGTACAAACCTTGTTTGCGGATACAGTGCCTTTATTTTCTGTTTTACAATCTCCAGTGCCTGTGGCAGCAACTCTATCACCAGCGGATATTTTGTATCCAGCACCTGCTGTGCCTTACTTTCATCACCCAGTAACACAAACTTATCTGCTGCTGAAGCCAGCAATTTCTCCATCACATGAATGCCTCCACCGCTCTTTAGTGCATGCAGATCTGCATCAAACACATCACAACCATCAAAGTAAAGATCCAGTCTGCCAATAAACGCAGGCGCTACCAGTTTAAATCCTTTTTCATGCAGTAATGTAGTCGTATCAAACGAGGAGGATGTAACAGTCAACGATGCCAGTAATGCCGGCTGAGCCGCCAGCTGCTCTACCAGATATGCAATTGTTTTACCACCTCCGAGACCGATCGTTTGTCCGGCGCTGATCATTAATGCAGCCGCTTTAGCTGCTTCCAGTTTATAGTCTGTCATCAGTACTGAATGTTTTAATAATATTAATGATTTTCCCGCAGGGCGTTTATCCTGTTCATTATTTTCAGATAAAACAGGTAACTTACTACCCACGAAACCTACGCTATGCTTACAAGATAAGATAGCTCCCTCACTTTATAGCATCAGAAAAAATAAATCATCATTTTATAAAAATTACGCCAGTGGAAAAGATCACGCCTGCCGATATACGCTATGCTGACCTTGTGGGAAAACGTTTCAACAAACGCTTTGAAGGAAAGCCGGAATATATCCGTATCCCCTCTTCTACAGAAGACGTGATTGCAGCAGTGCAGGATGCGGTTGACAGCAAACGCCGCGTTGTGGTACGGAGTGGCGGCCATTGTCTGGAAGGTTTTGTATCTGATCCAACGGCGCAGGTACTTGTTGATCTGTCACTGATGACCGGCGTAGCTTACGATGCAGATAAGGCAGCTTTTATTGTAGAATCGGGAGTAACGGTCGGGGAAATGTACCGCAGACTATTCCTTGGCTGGGGCCTTGTACTACCCGCGGGGGAGCATCCCGGTATCGGAACAGGCGGACACATACTGGGTGGCGCTTTCGGTTTTCTTTGCCGGGAATATGGCCTCGCGGCTGATTATCTGTATGGTGTGGAGCTGGTCACTGTCGATGCCGGTGGCATAGCGAAAAGTATCATTGCAACCAGAGAGACGGCCGATCCTCACCATGATCTCTGGTGGGCCCACACGGGCGCTGGCGGCGGTAACTTTGGTATTGTGACCCGTTACTGGTTACGTGCGCCGGAAGCGACTGGAAACGACCCTTTTACAGCATTGCCGAAAGCACCGGATAAGATCACTACTTTCCGGATATCATGGGACTGGCAGGCTTTTAATGAAACATCATTTGCGCATCTTGTACGTAATTTTGGTACCTGGTGTCAGCAGCATAGTCAGCCGGATACACCTGGCAGCCGTTTATTCAGCATCCTCTTCCTGAATCACCGGAACATCGGCAAACTGGAAATGAAAGGATTGGCGACCGGTCCGGGTGCCATGCTGCTCATCAATGAGCACCTGACTGCTATTGCGGGCCCGATAGGAATAGCCTATGAGCAACAGACAGAAGAAAGTTCCTGGTTGCGCTTTGCGCTCAATCCATTCCCGGAACTCTTTCAACCAGGTTTTGACAATGTACAGGCCAAAATAAAGGACGCTTTCTTCCGTCAGCCATTCACGGATAGACAGATCGCTACAGCTTACCAGTATCTGACTGTCCAGGCACCTATTGGCGGGATGCTGGGTATGGCAACTTACGGCGGTAAAGTCAACAGTATCTCCCCGGATGCCACGGCTTCGGCACAAAGGGACTGTATCATGGATGTGGCCTGTAATACAGGATGGATCACACCTGAAGGCGCTGCTCCCAGTCTGGAATGGGTACGTAATTTTTACAGGGACCTCTTTCCTGATACAGGCGGCGTTCCTGTGCCGAATGCACAAACAGACGGTGCCATGATCAACCATCCTGATACCGATCTTGCAAGCCCCGAATGGAACAGGTCCGGTATCCCCTGGCATACCCTTTATTACAAAGACAACTATCCACGTCTGCAAAAAATAAAAGCAAAGTGGGATCCATTAAATATCTTTCATCATGCCCTGTCCATCCAGGCAGGATGATATAAAACCATATATATGGACAACGAAATACAGGCATATAACGATTCAATGTCCCCGGCCGACAAAGCTATCTGTCAGCAGCTATACAAAGAGATCAATAAACACCTGAAGGGAGCAGAAAGTAAGATCTGGCACCGTCACCCCGTATGGTTCCTGGAAGGGAATCCCATAGTTGGTTATAGTAAACTAAAAGACAGCGTCCGTCTGCTGTTCTGGAGCGGACAGTCCTTCGACGAACCCGACCTCCTACCTGAAGGTACTTTTAAGGCTGCAGAAGCCCGTTATACAGATGTAAAACAGGTCGATACCACACTACTACAGTGTTGGCTGGATAAAGCCGCTAAAATTCAATGGGATTATAAGAACCTGGTCAAACGTAAGGGTGTGCTGGAACGTCTGCTATAACCTTCTAAAACCCTCATTTTCAGACACATTCTCACCTTCTCCGCTTCCTTTTTTAATTTTCAGTTGCTATATATGTAGAAAACTACGTAGTTTTGTACATATATTATGACTTATGACAACAGATACACTTTTTACCGTTGAATCCCTGTCTAACGGGCATTCTCAACAGATCATCGATCTCATCCTGCCGATACAGCAGATCGAATTTAACGTCCCTGTTACTCTGAAAGACCAGCCGGACCTGATGGACATCGAGGGATTTTACATCCGTCCGGGCGGCAACTTCTGGGGCGCCTTAAAGGATGAAGAACTGATCGGCACGATTGCCCTGATCGATACTGGCCATGCTGCCGCTGCCATCCGTAAGATGTTCGTGAAAAAGGAATACCGTGGGAAGGAATTTGGTATCGCACAACGTCTCCTGGAGACCCTTATCGCCTATTGCCGGGAAAAAGGGATAAAAGATGTTTATCTTGGTACTGTGAACGTATTAAAAGCAGCACAACGCTTTTATGAGCGGAACGGGTTTACGCAGATCGCCATGCATGATCTACCTGTCTATTTTCTCCGTATGGCCGCGGATGAAATCTTTTACCATCTAAGCATTCAGTCATGAATATTATCGACGAATCAGGGATACTGGCTATTTCTACCAGATTACAACGGTTAAGTGACCAGCTCCGTAAAGACGGTACACTAATCTATAAAGCCTTCAATATCGATTTTGAGCCGAAATGGTTCCCTGTCATCTATACATTACACCATAAGCCGGAGATCAGCGTTGTTGAACTGGCAGCAGAAATAGGCTATGCGCACCCCTCTACTATCAGTTTGCTAAAAGAGCTGGAAAAAGAGAAACTGATAGAGAGTAAAAAGGATGCAAATGATGAACGTAAACGCCTGTTAAAGTTAAGCAGTAAAGGCAGGGCGCTTGTTACACGTATGCAGCCTGTCTGGCTGGCCATGACCGATGCCCTGAAAGAGCTGACCGACACACAGAATAATCTCATGAAAGCCATTGACGAAGTGGAGGAGCAATTTGCTATGAAAGGCTTTTACGAGCGTGTAAAACGGAAGATCTGATCCCACTTGCGCTATCATGGACCTTACCTGTAATTTTCAAAATTCAGCATTATCGGTAAGTCCCAGCTTCCTCTGCAACTTCTGCCAGGTCCGGAACTGCTATCGAAATGAACAGTGCCAGTAGTGGTGTAAACATACCCTGCACTTTTGTTCCCTTTCATCCTGATATCAAGCATAACATGCTGTGGTTTTACCGTCAGACCGCCTACTTCCCTGGCTTGTTTTAAATATCCCTTTAAAACCACCAACTCCTTTTGAGTTAGTGTGTGCTTCCCTGCATAATTAGTCACCGTGATTGAAACAATATTATCCACCTGCAAAACTGAACCCAGCAATTTCGCATTGTCTTTTTTACTGCGCTCATAGCGGGAATTAACCTTTTGTGAAAATGCTGGCACAACATTCAGAAAGAGCAAAATGGCTAACAGATATTTCATTATCAGGGAGTTGTTATTTTATTGGTACCGGAATACAAAAAGCGAAGTTATATCAAATAAAAACCATGCATGCAACCTTTTTCTTCCTCATCCGTCTTTACACAAGACACCTGACGCTGCCCCGGATTAAACCAATAAATTATCAATCATGTTATTCACCTCTGTTAAAGCAAGGTTTATCTGCATGTTATGCCTGCTTTTCAACGTACAGCTGTACGCGCACAATGGTAGTATTGCATATGCCTATCCCCTTGGCAGGATCACAGTAGATGGCGACTTTTCCGACTGGCCGAAAAATATAGAAAAGTATCCTATCGCTATGCACCTCTCGGATACCAAACCAAAAGATGATGCCGATTTCTCCGGTTTCTTTCAGATCGGCTACAGCCTGGATAATCAATCGCTCTATCTCGCATTTACCATTACAGACGACGCCTTTATGGAAGACACCAGCGAAAATGTACGCTGGAATACACAGGACGGTCTGGAAGTCAGTATCGATGGCCGTCACCTCTTCTCCGGTTCGGGTGTAGCCTCCTTCATGTATAGCAGGAAACTGCGCAATACCAATAACGCCTTTTATGATCCTTTTGCCAGTGCGCTTAACTGGGATAAAGTGCAGGTGGCCATGGTCAGGAAAGGAAATATCCGTTACTACGAATGGCGTATCCAGTTGGGTAATGAACTGGCGGCAGATAAAACCGTAGGTTTTGATTTCCATGTATTCGACAGAGATCCGGATGGTACTTTTACCTGGTCTGCCTGGGGAAAGGGAGCCGCCAAATATATGGAACCTAACAGTCTGGGGGATATCGTCTTCCTGCCTGCAGGTGCAAAGCTATCAACGATTAACGGCAAAATCCAGTGGGATACGCCTGGTAAAGTAAAACTCCCTTCCGTCATCCGTCTGGAAGCTGCCAATGACCCTAAATTATGGGTAACAGCGGAGGTAGACAGTCTGGGGAATTATTCCGCCAGTGTCCCTCCGGGAAAATATAAAGTATTACTGGGAGACGACCACCTCCAGCAGGATGATAAATTGTATGTAGCAGCACAGAAAACACCTGTGAGCGTAACTACCCAGGCCGGCAATCATAAAAAAGCGCCGGACCTGACATTGTCCATCAAGCCGATGCCGGACATACTCCCCGAAAAAGGTGTTTTACTGGCTGATTTCACGCCCTCCACCGCCGCACAGATAGACCGGTTTATTGAGACCTATCAGGAATATTACCGCATTCCCGGTGTCTCCCTTGCCCTGATAAAAGATGGGAAAGTGGTCTATCACAAAACCTATGGCGTACGCAATGCAATGACAGGTGAGAAGGTCACTGACAGCACCTTATTTGAAGCCGCATCTGTCACCAAACCTGTTTTCGCTTTTGCGGTAGAACGGCTGGCAGAACGTGGTGTCATCGATCTTGACAAACCCCTGTATGAGTACCTGCCTTATCCGGATATCGCATATGATGACCGGTATAAGCTGATCACTGCCCGGCATGTACTCACACACCGGACAGGTTTTCCTAACTGGCGTTCTATGAACAGCGACGGTAAACTGGATATAAAATTCACGCCTGGTACCGCATTTGGTTATTCCGGAGAAGGGTTCGAATATCTTAAAATGGTGGTAGAAAAGATCACCGGGAAGAAAGTAGAACAGGTCTTACAGGAAGAGGTGATCACACCCATCGGATTATATCATACCTTTTTCTCTAAGAATGATTCATTGCAACGTGTAGTCGCCAATGGCCATTACAATCTGCGTCCAAGCAGTCCGGACCTGCCGGAGAGTCCGGGCATGGCCTATTCCATGCATACAGAAGCGCTGATCTTTACCCGCTTTATGCTGTACCTGATGGAACAGAAAGGATTAAAGCCGGAAACATACAACACCATCCTTTCCAAACACTCAGAATTTAACTTTGATGGTCCGAAAGATCAGCCCCGTTTCCCTACCTATATGGGCATGAGCCTGGCAATAAGAGAAACCCCCTGGGGCAGGTCTTTTGGCCATGGCGGTAATAACGGTGATTTTAAATGTCTGTTTGAAGTCTACAAAGACCTCAAAGCAGGCTATGTATTTTTCACTAATTCCAATACTTCTGATGCGCTGATCGATGATATGCGTAAGTTCCTGATAGAGGGTAAAGACCCTGAGACTCCTGCTAAATAAGCAGGAGCCTCAGGCTTATATGACATTTAAGAGGGCCGTTTGTGACTTCTGACGTATATTGCTACCTGTAAATACCCACTTATGCGTCCCCCTATCCCAACGATCTACGTCCTTTGTATTATAGTGTCCACCCTGGGTTTCTCCGCCTGTAATACCAAACCCGTTAAGAAAGAACAGGCTATTTTAAGCCCCTCTGGTGTCATTACAGATACGCTATATAAGCTGCTTGACAGCGCCCGTACAGAAGACACGCTTATGCAGGAACAAAGCATGCCCTTTCTGTTTTTCCAGTCCGGTCATTTATTCAATCATACTGAAAAGCATGCGGTGGCTGTTAGTTCGCCGACAGACAGCACCGCTCAGATAAAGCTTTATCATCTGCAGGACCATACCTGGCAACTCATGGACAGTCTGGACGGACTACCCGCCAACACCATTGCTTTCCATACCATTTACGCTGATTATAACTTCGATGCACAAACTGACATTTACATACAGCAATCCGCCTCCAATGGCTATGTCATGTCACGTGGCTATCTGCTTTTGATAAATCCGCTTACGGGGAGAATAAGTCTGCATATGGAAACGGAAGATTTGGCGAATATGCGCCCGGACGCAAAGACTTCGACGGTATTTTCTGAGGATTGGCAGGGCGCGGATGGTAACAAAAGCCCGGTTTGCACACTGCACAATAAATGGGTTAGTGGTGTATTAAAAACTATTGATGTTCCTGCTCATAAAGATAAAGTTCCCTGATCCCCCTGTCGGGAATATGTAAGCCCGGATTCACCAGCTGCATATTCAGTTTGCGCAGCACTGCCTTAGACGCAGTATTCTCCGGATGGACAGTCGCATATACCTGCGGATAATTACTGCGAATTGCAGCCTGAATCTGCCCTTCCTCTATCTCCTTCGCATAACGTTGGATAACTGTGTATGTGTCATATTGCAATGATAGTCTTTCAGGGTGCACCCACGATACAGCTGGCAGCGGCACTTTGTCCGGCGGATGTAAACTCCAGTAAAGCGGCTATTAAAAGCGCGGCAAGCAATACCACGACGATTGCTATTCTCCCGTATTCTTTTATCTTTTCCATACCCGCAATTTACCTTCTGAAAAAAGGAATAAGAATACCGGATCCGGGGAAGTGGACAGATATGGTGCTGAAGTAGTCATATCGCCTATTTACCAATCACTTCTTTGCGGTGTGACAGTCCCCAGTAATGTAGTTCATCCAGCACTTTTTCCAGGGATAAGCCATGAGGGGTAATTGTATATTCTACAGCAGGCGGAAAGGTATCATATACTTCTCTTTTGACCAGCTTATTCGCTTCCAGACTTTTTAACTCCTTAGAGAGGGTTTTATCGGTAATACCATGCACGATCCTGGCGATCTCTTTGAAGCGTTTGGGTCCGCCGTCAGATAAAGCAAACAGGATCAACAACTTCCATTTACCCTCCAATGCCTGCAGGGCATCGCTGATAGATAACATTGTCTTCGGACAACCACCTTTTGCTAACATAATCTTCGCTTTACTTTCCATTAGGATAGCGCTATCCAATAGGATAGTAATATCCGTTGGATAGTAAAGCTAGGGTAATTTCGTCATTCGTTATTAAAACAATATGACAAGCAAACAATCTCCATCGAAAACCCTGCACATCCTGTTATGGGTCGCACAGGGACTTCTATCCGCCACCCTGTTGTGGGCTTCGGTCACGAAATTATTAAAGCCTGCCGCAGAACTGGCAGCCATGTGGCCATGGACAGCTGAACACCGCGGACTGGTCTTCTTTACAGCGGTACTAGATCTGGCAGGCGCACTGGGCCTGATATTACCCGGTATACTGCGAATATGGCCCCAGCTGACCAGGTATGCCGCCTATGGAATTCTCTTACTGATGATCGTTGCCAGTGTTTTTCATATCAGCAGAGGAGAAGCAAACCTGATCGGTATCAATATCGTGTTTGCGGCAATAGCTGCTTTTATTGCCTGGAGGAGATAACCTGTGATGGTTTCATGAAGAGCGACAGGACTGATTTTATATGTAAAGTGAAATAAATCTGCCAGATTTACGTTAAGCGGATATATGATACGTTCCCTGTCCGTTCTTCTTACCATCATTATAACGCTTTCTTATTTTCCAGCTACCTCCTGCAGCATGTTTAAGATCACACTGCATGGGAAAACCATGGCTGGCAATAATGAGGATGCCTGGAAAATAAATTCGAAGATCTGGTTTGAAAAGGGCGTAATTGGTCAGTATGGAGCTGCTTACGTTGGTCACAGCGATCTGTTCCCACAGGGCGGAATAAATGAAGCAGGCCTTACCTTCGACGGCTTCACGGTCTACCCAAGACCACTCCGTTCAGCAGCGGGGAAAAAGAAAATTGACGACAAGACCGCTTTTATGAAAATGCTTCTCCAACGATGTGGTAAGGTGGAGGAGGTACAACAACTGGCTTATCAGTATGACAGAAGTGTATTCAATACAGGCGTATTTCTCTTTGTAGATAGCACGGGTAAATACCTGGTGATGGAGGCGGATACCCTGATCGTGGGTAATGATGAAAAATATGTGATCTCCAATTTCTGTCCCTCTACAATAAAGGATCCGGCGGAAGTAAAGATCGGCCGGTATCAGAGAGGACAGCAATTCCTGTCCCTGCATTCAGATACAACATTGGCTTTTTGCAAGGCCGTCATGGACACCATGCATGAGTGCAGGAACAAGATGGGCGATGGCACTACCTACACGGTGATATATGATCTGAAAGCACGTATGATCAACCTTTATTTCTATCACGATTTCACGCACACGGTGGGCTTTAGTCTGATGGACGAACTAAAAAAAGGTAATCATCTGCTCAATATTCCTGATCTGTTTCCACCCAACCATGAGTACCTTAATTTTGTCCATTTCAAGACACCTTTCAATAGTTCTTTTATCAAACTGTTCCTGTATGTATTGGAACTGTTACTGGTCCTGCTGACGGTGTTCTGGGCAATCTATCTCACCGGTCTGCTATTCAGTGGAAAGATCAATATAAAAACCCATTATGGCATGTGTTTATTGCTGATCATGAATATCGGTCTTGGTGTTTACCTGTTTATCCTGCAAAACAACCAACCCCTCTTCTACTATGACGCCCCTTATTATGTATCAGGCAAAACGGTACTGGACCTCACTGCTTATCTTCCAGTCGTACTACTGGGATTGATCATTCCCGTTGGTCTGGCGAATATCAGGGCAGTGAACCGTCCTTCGGTTACAAAATTCACCCGCAGGATCTTTACGCTCAATACCGTCATTTATCTCATTTCACTGCTCCTGTTTGCGTATTGGGGCCTGCTTTTCATTGTACGTGGCTAGTCCACCTACATGCTGACAAATACCCTTATTTCAACGCCTTTTTTAAATAATAACCGGTATGCGAGTCTGCCTGTTTACATAACTCCTGGGGTGTTCCCTGAAACATGATCTGTCCGCCTTTATGACCGCCTTCTGGCCCCATGTCAATGATCCAGTCTGCCTGCTTAATCACATCCAGGTTGTGTTCAATCACAATCATCGTATTTCCACCATCTACCAAGCGATCCATCAGTGCGATCAATCTCCCGGTATCGGACATATGTAATCCGGTAGTCGGTTCGTCCATCACATAAATACTGCCTTTCTTATGCAATTCACTGGCCAGTTTGATACGCTGACATTCTCCACCGGAAAGCGTGCTCAATGGTTGTCCCAGGGTAAGATATTCCAGTCCGACTTCCATCAGCGTCTGTAGCTTTTTCGAAATCTCTTTTATGGTAAAGAATTCACTGGCTTCTTTGATCGTCATCTCCAGAATATCTGCAATATTCTTTCCGTTTAACTGATAAGCAAGCACCTCTTCTTTGTACCGCTTTCCCATACATACTTCACAGGCTGTCTTTACCCCTTCCAGGAAAGCCAGATCGGTATAGATCACGCCTGAACCCTGACAATTTTCACAAGCCCCTTTTGAATTGAATGAGAACAATGCAGCACTTACATCATTGGCACTGGCGAATGCTTTCCTGACAAGATCCATCACACCTGTGTAAGTAGCCGGGTTGGACCTGGTGGAGGTCCCTACAGCCGACTGATCCACCACCACGGCCTGCGGATATTTAGAAAGGAATGCGTGGTGTATCAGGGAACTCTTGCCCGATCCCGCTACTCCTGTAACGACCGTCATGATGCCTGCAGGAATCTGAACGGATACATTATGCAGATTATTAACCGATGCATGGCTGACGGAGAAATGCCCTGTTGCCTTCCGGTATGTTTCCTTCAGCGCAAAAGAATGATTCATGTATTTTCCGGTCAGCGTATCCGATTCAAGTAAGCCAGCCAGACTACCCTGATACATGATATTGCCTCCTTTCGCACCTGCCAGCGGTCCTACATCCACAATATAATCTGCAATACGGATCACATCTGGATCATGTTCTACCACGATGACGGTATTACCTTTATCTCTTAGTTTGGTCAGCAGGGAATTCAATCGGTAAACATCCCTCGGATGTAAGCCTACACTTGGCTCATCAAAAATATACAGTACGTCTATCAGACTGCTACCAAGATGTTTGACCATCTTCACTCTTTGAGATTCCCCACCTGACAGCGTATCTGTGGCCCTGTCCAGGCTCAGGTATCCCAGTCCCATGTCCACCAGATGTTGTAAACGTTCTGTCAGCGTATCGATCATCGGTTGTGCCACCGGCTCATCTATCTGTTGCAGAAAAGGGATCAGTTCCTCTACCTCCGTTGCAGACAAGGCAGCTATATTTTTCCCACCTATTTTACATCGCAGCACTTCCTGGTTCAGCCGTGCTCCCTTACACAAGGGACAGGGACCGTAATGCAGATAATCCGCCACCATCTTCTGCGTACGTTCAGACAATGTTTTAATATCTCTTTTGATGTAAGAGCGGTTGAACTTTTCTATAATACCCATAAACGTAGCATTCATGGTACCATCTCCGATACGCAGTTTGAACTTCGTCGGTGGACTGTATAACAACAGATTCATTTCTTCCTCCGTATAATCACGCAGCTTCTTGTCTACATCGAAATAGCCGGTATTCGCATACATCTCCTTTTCCCAACCCGCGAAACCCGGTACCTGCAGCGCCCCTTCTTTCAGTGACTTATCCGGATCATAAAACTTCGATCCGTCAAATCCCAGTTTCTGCCCCAACCCATTACATTCCGGACACATCCCCTGTGCATCATTAAAAGAAAATACATTAGACGCACCTACATAAGGTTTTCCTATCCGGGAGAACAACAAGCGTAATACAGGAGAGATATCAGTAACAGTACCCATCGTAGAATGAGAACCGCCTCCCAGCCGCTTCTGATCTACCACGATTGCCATACTCAGCTTCTCTATGGCATCTGCATTCGGCTGCGGATAACGTGGCAACAGATTCCGGATAAACATACTGAAGTTCTCATACAATTGCCGTTGCGCTTCATTGGCAATGGTATCAAATACAATAGAAGACTTTCCTGAGCCTGATACGCCGGTAAAGATGTTGATCTTTCTTTTGGGTAAACGGACATCTACATTTTTTAGATTATTCTCCCTTGCACCGCGGATTTCGATGTATTCCTGACTCATAAGCGTTGAATTGGGTTTGCACGTAAAGTGGAATGAACGAGGTAAAATTATTGCTTAAAGTCTGATAAACGGATGAACGATACAAAAGGTTACCCGATTTTTTTCACATGATAATATTGATACTCCCAGGAGAGCATACGTCTATGGAGACATCCTGTAAACCCGGTTCTATATCAGATAACAAACACTTTAAGGCTCTCTTGATAATTCATTCATCGTAAACCGCAGATCAGTGATCCTCCCATCATAACTTTGCAGATTCCCTTTCATTTCCTCTCCCTGAATGATCCCACAACTTACATAACCGCCTTTTATTTTAGTAAGATCTTTCTCTACGTTTTGTGTGATGATGGTCTGCTGGTTGAACTTAACAACCAAATCTCCCTTCTCTGACAAGGTCATGCACAATTGTCCTTTATCAACAGATAACTTATCACTATTGATCGTCTTACCATTTGCTAACACCAGTCCTATCTGATCATGATAAGCATAGAGTTTGAAGTTATTGAAGTAGTCACAGATCACACCCCCTTTATCTATCTGATCCAGATAAGCTGTTACCAGCAGTACATGCGGGTTCCATAACTTTTTATTGAACGACAGATCGGCTGCACTACCATTTTGCCGGATGGTATAGCTTTGATCAAAGAATTTAGGTAAAGGCCCTTCCTGGATCATTTCAGCCGTTTCTCCCTGTCGGTCTAATTCCTTATCAAGTAACTTTTTCAATTCGTTAACACGGCTGTAATAAGCAGGATTAGTAATAAGGTTACTGAATTCACTACGATCGTTATTCAGATCGAACAGTTCCTCTGGTGGGTGGTAACTATAACGGTCAAGGAGAAACTTTGTTTTGGGATTGGTCGCCGCCCCGGCTATCCAGCTGTCAAAATAGAATTCATTTTGTTCCACCTTATCTATGTGTGTAATAAAACGCACGCCGGGGTGATAATTCCTGATATAGTGAAAACCGTCTTTCGTAATAACTGTACGGGAAGGCGTATAATTATACCAGAAATGCGGTTCCATGGACGTTTCCGCAAAGATATAGGGATGATGTTCTTTTTTCTTATTAAGCAGTACATCCTTAAACGAGGCACCGTCTAAACCATCGATTGCTTTACCTCCTGCCAGATCTACCAATGTCGGTGTTAAATCAACCAGAGATACCAGCGCATCTGACACCGTACCCGGATTGACTTTCCCTGGCCATCTGACGATCATTGGAATCCGTAGTCCCTGATCATATACTGACCATTTAGCAGAAGGAAATTGCGCACCCTGATCGGATATAAACATCGTAACCGTATTATTTTTTGCTCCGGCTCCTTCTATTGCCTGCATGACCTCACCCAGCATCCTGTCTGCCACACCAATACTTTGATAATAGGCAGTCAGCGCCTTACGCGTTTCTTTGGTATCAGCAAGATATTCGGGGAGTTTTATTTTCTGCGGATCGAAGTCTGTATTCGGGAACCAGGGTACATGCGGTATCCATGGCGCCACGATCAGACAGATCGGCTGTTCCGGATGCTCCCTGAAATGCGTACTGATCATGTTAACCGTTTCCTTTTTACGATCTGTCCTGTTCTCAATAGGGGCATATTTGCCGAATTCCTCTCCTATACGTTCAAAGGGGAAATTATGTAGTGGAAAGATATCAGTCTTACCGGAGATCACCACCCGGTACCCCAGCTTTTGCAGAAACTGCGGCAGGTTCCTGGTATTAGGCCTCACCGTAAAATGATTCATCTGTGAACCATTACGAAAGGGATACAATCCGGTAAACATCACACTCCTGGAAGGCGCGCACATCGGAGAAGCCGCATAGGCGCTTTTAAAGCGCATCCCTTCTGCTGCAAGCTGGTCCATATTAGGCGTCTTCACGTCTTTATTACCATAACAACCAACATCATGCTGGTTCAGGTCATCCGCAATAAATATCACGATATTGGGTTGTCGCTGGGCGCAGGCTGACGATATGATATACAATGAACAGAAAACACAGCTAATGATGGCAAAGACGATTCTCAAACGGCGGAATTTTAGTTGGGTTAATAAGATATCGGAATAAATATACAAAAATGTCCCATTCTCCCCTTTACTTTGCCGCTTCCACCCCTCTCCGGCTAAACACCCTGCACCTACTTTTGTATTGTCATCATTCCAGACGGTTTCAACAAAAAACTACAATAAATGGCACACGTTAGTCCTTACCTCAATTTTGATGGCACCTGCGAAGCTGCCTTTAATTTCTACAGATCCGTTTTTAACGGTGAGTTTATGAATGGCATCATGCGGTTCAGCAGTATGCCGGAGCATTGTAAGCCAGGAGATGAAGATCTGGTCATGCATGTGGCACTGACCATTCCCGGCGGCAATACGATCATGGGTAGTGATTTCCCCGACTCCATGGGTGAATTTAAGAAAGGGAATGACTTTTCACTGGCTATCTCTGCTGAATCTGAAGAAGAGGCCCGCAGATTATTTGATGCGCTTGGTACAGGCGGCGCTGTTGACATGCCGCTGGACAAAGCCCCCTGGGGTGCTTTATTTGGTCAGTTGAAGGATCAGTATGGCATTACCTGGGCGGTAAATTACCAGTATGAACCGATCCCTCAACATTAGTATTATTTCCTGGTGTATGTAGCGGATTATTCCACTACATACATCAGGTCTTCAAAATCATGCGCGGCTACGAAAACCGGAACATCTGCCCAGGCAGCCTTGCCTTTCTGGGCTTTTACGGTACTTTTTACCAGTTCCTGAAAACGGAGGATCACGATATACTCATGCAGTTCACAAGCCTGTCTGCGCTCATTATCCCTGTATCCTTCCGATTGCATATACTCCTTATTAGCGGCCTGTAATGCCTCATAACCCGTAATTGTCAGATTCTTTTCCGACTCCCCTGTAAACTCCTTCAACCAATCCGGATTACCTATATTAGGGACTGTATCATAGCTTAAGAGGTGAATGAACCAACGCTCATACTGAACGGAGAAACTGTTCATTTCAACGTAAATCGCCTTAATATCAGATTCCTCCTCTTCCATTGTCTCGTAGAAGTTACTGAGGAATTTCCCCATGATCGGTTGCAGGTGTAAGAGGTCCTTTCCTATCACCTGATGAAAATCCGTCGGGGGCAGCTGACCCAATGCTGTTTCCGCCTCTTTAATGGCTTCTGCTATCTTTCCTGCCTGTATGAGGCTTTCTATTTGTTCCATGATCTTTACGCGTTAATGCTGCAAAGAAAGGGAATTTTCGGGAGTCCCCGGCTATAAGACCGGTCTGCGTACGGATAGATCCGACATAAAGCAAAGATTTGCCTTCGGTGATTTAATTTAAAAAATCGAAAATGTGTATGTCAAAGAACTACGCAGCGACGCAAGCTTCCATCTCTCTTTCTCTTGTACGTCTCTGTGTAATAAGTCAATAGAAAAGCCATTAAGCTGATCAATGCCAAATGATGATCTGTGCTACTAAAGTCTGTTATTGCTGCTGCTGATACAATATTAGGAAGAGTGCTGGTCAATATCCGGACAATGTGCACAGGACGCAAAAACATGTGCACAGGACGCAAAAACGTGTACATGTGATGCAAAATGTAGTGTTGGAATTTGTAAAAAAGTGCCGGTTTTAAGTAAAGGGAGGATAACAGGTATCCTTCCCTGTCTGATATTAGTTATCATTCCTTAATCCTTCATTCATAAACGAAAGAGTCAACGAAGCGTAAGTAATATCAGGACAATATCTGACCAGGATCAGGAGCGGGTGGACAGATGGCAAATTTAGTTATTCCGCTTGCGATAGCCCAGCGGTGCCATACCCATCATTTTTTTAAAGAAACTATTAAAATGGCTGGAGTCAACAAAACCAAATTCGTGCGCAATCTCTGTTAAGGTGGCTTTGCTGCTTATCATTCTTTCTTTGATCATTTCCAGTTTCAGAGAACTTATATATTGCCCCAGAGACATGCCCATACTATCTCTGAAAAGACTCTTTAAACCGGATTCTGAGGTGTTGAACGCAGCACTCAGTTGTTTCATCGTTAGTTTTTCCGGATGCCTGATATGCGCGTGGATATAATTCTGTATCCGTTCTATTTTGCTGATGGCATAATCTCCCTTATAATGATCATCTGTATCATTCATGCCCTTATCCAGTGTAAGTAATAAGGCCCGCAGCAAATGCGTATGTACTTCTGTTACCTTCTTGTCATTATCCAGCCATGCTGAGATCATCAGACCGATCATCGTTCTCGCACTGTTTATATGACCGGCTTCCGGCAGTATATCCGTAATAGCCTGCTGTTTTCTGACCAGGTTCCTGATGAGATGATCCCAGTAATCTGTTGCAGAGGAATTGGTACCTCCTTTCAGGATCGCCGGCAGAAATTTGATGACATTAAACTGTGTCTCCTCCTCTATCTGGAAGTCATGGCTGTCTTCGGGTGACAAAAAGAAAAACATACCTCCCGCATACGAACTCCTGACACCATTCAGCTCATGCATGCCCTTTCCATACCCTATATACATCAACTCATAATGATTATGACTGTGCAAGGGGAATGGCCACGTCGTCGTGCTGAAATGCCTGATAAACAGCGGTTCAAACTGTACAAGTTTCATGTCTCAATTTGCCTGAAAATACAAAATAATTGACCGGATATACAAATTTAGGCTTTTTCAAACAGCTAGGTTTGCATCATGAAAACAACCCTTATGTACAGGCAGCTAAGGTGCGGAGCATAAGATGGACGGGGTTTTTAAAAAAGATAAATAATAACAGATGACACAGTTGGCAATAATAAGCGATATCCATGCAAATATAACAGCATTAAAGGCGGTTTTGACGGACATTGACAACAGAGGGATCTCTCAGGTCTATTGCCTTGGCGACCTCGTAGACTTCGCTCCCTGGGGCAATGAAGTCATCTCTCTGATCAGGTCAAGGAACATTCCCTGTTTATTGGGCAATCATGATGAACGGATCGCCTTTGATCAAGCTATTGTTCCCCTGGCACACCAGGACGAAATTGAGTCGGCCAACAGAAAACAAGCCATTGAATGGAGTAAACGGACCATTACGCGCGAAAACAAACAATGGCTGGCACAATGTCCCTACCAGTTAGAACTGTCCTTCAAAACAAAGAGTGGTTTGAAACAGGTACTGCTGGTACATGCCAGCCCGCGGAGCAATGATGAGTACATTTTCGAATCACATGCCGAAGCGGCTCTCCTGGATATGCTGGGCACGAGAAAGACTGACGCATTATTCATGGGACATACGCATTGCTCATACGTGAAGCGCGCTTCAGATATGCTGATCGTCAATTGTGGTTCCGTAGGACGGAGTAAAGAAAAGGATAAACAGGCCACTTATGCGGTGCTGCATATTGATGATGAGGCATTACATGCTGAAATAGTTAAAGTCGGATATCCTGTCCGGCAGGTAGCGGAAGCTATTTATGACAGTGATATACCGGATTTTTACGGAGATTTTTTGTTACGGTAGATGCTCACTGCTTATGTGACTCAGGCGGCGTATTATGTACTTTTTTAAATGCCCGGGAGAAATTACCGATATGCCGGTAACCAAATTGAAGCGCAGTTTCCTTTACCTGCTGACCTGCCTCCAGATGCTGCCGGGCTTTCTGCATGCTTACCTGCAAATGATACTGATGAATGGTTACGCCAAATTCAGCTTTGAATGCGGCCTTTAATGCGGTTGACCTGACATGAAAGTGCAGGCTCAGTTCGACAATGGTGAAACGGCGTTCGGGGTGTGCGGCGATGTATGCTCCTATTGACCTGATTGTGTCGGGGCTGGTTTTCTTTACTGGCATCAGATAAGGTTAACAGTAATAGTATTTAGTCTACAAATTTAATAGAGTAATAAAATACTGTACTTTGGAGGTCTTCCTTATACTTTGGATATAGCGTCTTGTGATTATTCATTTGATGCCCGGAATGCCCTGGGAGACATACCTACTTTCGCTTTGAAGATCTTATTGAAATGGGTAGCATGTTCGAATCCGAGGTCATACGCGATACCACTAACGGGTTTGTCTGTACTCCAGAGCATCGCTTTAGCCTTATCGATCAGTTGCAGGTGAATATGCTCCTGGGTTGTTTTCCCGGTGTTTCTCTTCAGCAGATCGGAGAGATAGTTAGGAGACAAACAAAGTTCCGCCGCAAAATACTTAACATCCGGAAGACCTTTCTCTGACAGCTCCTCCTGCTGAAAATACGTCTGTAGTAAGCGTTCAAAACGTTGTACGGTATCGTTACTGCTTTTGGCCCTTGTGATAAACTGCCGGCCATAGAAACGTTCGCAGTAATTGAGGAACAATTCAATATTGGATTGAATCAGTGTATGCGAATGGGTATCCAGATTTTGTGCATATTCCCGTTCTATATTCTTCAGACACTGATTAAGTATCTCTTTTTCTTCGTCAGAAATATGCAGGGCCTCATTCACATCATAATAGAAAAAGGTAAAGTCATGGATCCTGCTGCCGAGCGGAGAGGTATTTATTAAATCGGGGTGAAAGAAGAACGCCCATCCTGATTCATGATCTGCTTCAGTGATGGGCGTAACTATCTGATGGGGCGCAATGAACATCAATGATCCTTCATTGAAATCATAATACGATTGCCCGTATTTCAATGTGCCGTTATATTTTTTACAGAACACAGCATAGAATGCCATCCGGTAGGAAGTACCAAATATATTCTCCGGCAATCTGGCTCTGTCAATATTGTTCAGATCGATAATTGAAATTAACGGATGCTTTGGTGTAGCATGACCGTAGAACGCATGCAATTCACTGATCGAATGTATATCAACAATATGTTGCTGCATAAGTAAAGGTAAACCTTATTTAACCAATAAAATAGTGACGCATCTGATCTGTAAATGCCTGTGCGCTCATGGCGTATCTCTTATCGATAAAGAAGTGTGCATCGGCGCCAACGATATAGCGCAAATGATTTGTTTCATCTGTGGCGGCCTGATAAATAGTCTTCGCTACATCTTCCTCTGATGATTTTTCCAGGTGCTCCGTCAGCTGATGATAACGGGGGAAAGAAGATGCCATAATGGGATCATATACCGGGATCTTATTATCGATCATCCGGGCATTTTCCCTGAAATTAGTGGCGATACTACCGGGTTCAATTATTTTCACGCGGATGTTCAGGCTGGCCAGTTCATGAGAAAGTGCTTCTGAAAAACCTTCTACGGCAAACTTAGAACTGATATACAGACTCCCGAATGGCATACCGACTGCTCCACCCATAGAGGATAGATTGATAATTGTAGCACTTCCAACTGCTCTCAGATAAGGTAGTACCTGTCTGGTCACTTCCATCAATCCAAAAACATTCACGTCAAAAAGGCTTTTGATCTGTTCACTACGGGCAGATTCAAAAACACCCATTAGTCCGTAACCGGCGCTATTGATCAATACATCGATCGTCTGAAATCTTTCTATACCGGCGTTGATCGCGTTTTGAATGGATGTAGCGTCCTGCACATCCAGTCTGGTAACAAGTACATTTTCCAGTTGCCGGAGCGCTGTTTCCTTTTCAGGAGAACGCATCGTTGCGATGACGTTCCAGCCATGCTGATGAAATAGTTTTGCCGATGCCTTACCAAAACCGGAAGATGCCCCTGTGATGAATACTGTCTTTGCCATTACTGTTTGATTTTATATAGCAAAGATCAGCTGGTAACGCTGCTGGAGCTAATACATTTCAACTAAAGACTTATACATTTAACGGAACCCTGTCAGTCGATGACATTGGAAGAGGATGTAATCCTTATATCTGCATATTGCCAGGCTTCTTCAAATGCGGACCTGATCTCCTGCGCTTCTTCTTTTCTCTGTTGCGCAATTAATGAGCGATACAGTCCGATCAATGCCCAACCGTTTTTCTTCCAGGTTTGCAGGTCTTCCCGGTAGACCTGTTCTGCCTCATTATATTTTGCAGCTTTGAGTAATACGGCTCCCAGTTGGTGTCTGACGGAGAAAAACCAGTCCGGGGGTTCATTATAGTTGAGATTATCTTCGCGGGCAACAGCGGCCTTCAATAAGGAAATTGCTTTATCGTGTTGCTGTTGTCTGGCGGCTATTCCTGCGGATAATACTTTGGCGGCAATCTGTACCAGGTCTGCCGTCGTATTAATGTTCCAGATCGTCAGCTGTCGCAGCGTGGTGTCTGTTGCCAGCGTGTCCAGCAGCGCTGCTTCTTTCTGTGCATCCTGTACATTATTTCTCCCCAGAAAAGCCATTCCCCTGGCATAGTGCCAGATAGCCCGTGGATATACGAGGTCTTTTGCCGGCGCGGGGATCGATAGAATGGTGTCCCACATGCCGAACTTCACGGCGATGTAATAAGGTATGGTATAATAATGCTGTAAAGTACCCCAACCTGGCAGTCGCATGATATCAGCGGCTGTATGTTGTTGCAACTTGCTGGCGGCCATCCACGCCAATTTTGAATGGCCTTCCAGTGTAGCCGTTGCAGCCAGGAAATGATAATTATGCGGATAATAAGCCAGTGGATACGCTCCCTGTGCATGACAGGCAGTAGTATAAGTGCTATCTGCTCCCACCGCATTTATATTTGATATTGAACCCAGGTGATAGTCACCGGTATTAATGTAAATATGTGAGGACATATGCAGCAGGTGCCCTGCACCTGGCACTAAGGTATCCAGTAAGCGGGCGCTTGCCATTGCTTTCTCAGGTATGGCAGACGCTTCCAGTGCATGAATGTAAAAGTGATGTGCCCCGGGATGAAGAGGATTGACTTTCATCAGGCGTTCCAGTACAGACACTAACTCCTGCGTCCAGGAATGAGGCTTTTTTGTTTTCTTATCATATAGGTCCCAGGGATGGATATCCATCAATGATTCGGCATACAACGCTCCTATATCCGGATCTGTCGGGTATTGCGCATATACTTTTTTCATTGCTGCCGCATAGGCGATATCCAGGGGCTTGCGGTCGGCAGGCGCTTGTTGTACGTACCGGGATGTGAGCGCATTAATGAGTGCGATTTCCTTTTGTGTACATTTTGCAGCAAGCGACTGCGCTTTTACCGTTGCGGCATAGGCACGTGTAAAATTATCTTCTTCCATGCCCGCATTGTAGTTAGGACCCAATACATAGGCATATCCCCAGTAAGCCATGGCACAGGAGGAATCCAGGCGGGTCGCTTCATAAAACGAACGGGCGGCTTCCGCATGATTGAACCCATAAGCCAGCATCATGCCCTGGTTGAAATAGGCCTGTGCTTCTTTACTGGTCGTAGATATCACAAAATCAATCCCCTTAAGGCCCTTAAAGACCGGCGCTTTAGTGCCGGCAGTATACCAATCCTTATCTGTTATCCTGGAGGTATAACAGGCAATAGCAGCTGCATCCCTACCTGGGGTAGTGGGTGTCTTTGTCCTGACGTTATTTTTGCATGCAAAGCAGCATAGAAGAGAAATGAGTGCTACAAAGTGGTGGTGTTTCATCAGCAGCCTATTTAATTACTGAATGATATCCTAAGCTCCAGGCAACGTGGTAAATACCGGGGTATAAGTATTTACTTTCTTTAGTAACACTAATTTACAAAATGTATGGGTAATGGAGAAATAGGCATTGTAATTTTATTATATTTGTAGATATATACCAATTTGTCATTTACCTATACCCATGAAACATTTGCATTTCTTATCCTGGCCAACCAGGATCCTCATGATTACTACAGCAGTATTTTTAATCTACGGCTATTCCTGCCGGTTTCTGGGAGTATACTTCTTTTGGGAAAGCAAATCCATTGGCTGGGTACTTTTCTTTGTAACACTTATATTATTTCTCCTGGATAGGATAAAACTGGAGAAAACCAGAAATGGCAAGACAATAGGAGAAAAGATTGGTATAGCTGTTCAGTCATTAGTGCTTGTAACTAAAGCGGTTCTTTTTTTCGTTATACCCCATACTGAATTCTATGAAAATGCGAAAAGCTATATCATGACGAATCCTGGTATAGAACAGCAAACAGGCCCTGTAAATGATATTTTCCTGTTACCATATGGCGCTATCTCTTCGCGAAGTAATTCGGCAGGCACTACGGGGCAGGCAGACCTTCACTTTGTTGTCAAAGGGAGAGATAAATATATTGATCTAAACTTATTAATGGGGAAAGAAACTGGTTCTGACTGGCAGATAGTCGTTAGAGAACAATAAACAGTCATACTACTTCTCTGTTTTGGTATACTGGCTCCTGATACGGCTTAAAGTTTCCCTTGTCAGGCCGAGATAAGAAGCTACCATATGCAATGGTACGCGGTTATAAATATCAGGATAGGTTTTAATGAAATTCTCATAGCGCTTTTCAGCTGTATCACTGATGTTGCTCAGTATACGTGCCTGACTTGCGTTATAACTTTTGGCTTCCAGTTTGTCCTTTAAAATTCTGAAGTTGGCCACTGTTTCTACCAGTGCATCAAAATCTTTCTTATCAATCAATAATAACTCACTGTCTTCCAGGGCATCGATATTATTCTTTGACTGGCTACCGCAATTGTAACTCTCATAATCGCTCATCCACCAGGTCTCTATGGCAAACCGCAGGATGTGTTCGAAGCCATTGTCTCCCACATGGTACAGACGCAGGCATCCTTTTACAACGAAGGCATTATAATGAGATATATCGCCTTCCTGTAACAGGTATTGTTTCTTACGAAGCCGCTTCGGTATTGTAACGGCACGTATCAGTTCTATTTCCTTATCTGTAAGCGCAGACCTTTCTTTTAAATATCGTTCGAAGACCTCAAACATTTACCAGCATATTTATCGCAAAATAACTGAATAATCACGTTAAAATGCAATACCGGCAATTTCCCGGCGCTGGAAAATATGCTTCAAATGATGCGTACAATAAAGAAACCCCGCTGTTAACGGGGCTTCTATACCTATGTTATTTTGTATTATTTGAGGATGGTCATACTCAATGCACCGCCATCGGATATGATCTCAGTGCCTACTACAAAAGAGGACTCATCTGAGGCCAGGAATACGGCCGCGTTTCCGATATCGGAAGGTTGTCCGATCCTGCCAGCCGGGATGATATCCACCCATAGGTTTTTGACATGGTCAATATGTTCAGGGGCCAGGAATTTACCAAACACAGGTGTATCTATCGTGCCAGGAGACAATACATTGACCCTGATCTTTCTGTCCAGCAGATCAAGCGAAAAGCCACGGGCGAAAGAAATGACCGCTGCCTTGGCAGCTGCATATACCGACTGACCAGGGAACGCCCTGTGTCCAGCTATTGAACCGATCAATACAATAGAAGCGCCGTCCTTCAGATAAGGCAATGCCTTCTGGATAGTGAAATAAACGCTCTTTAAATTCAGGTTCATATAATGGTCATAGTCCGACTCCGTCGTAACAGCGATAGATGCCATTTGCGCACCATCTACAGCACCGCCGGCATTTACTACGATAGTATCTATCAGACCAAACTTTTCGGCCGTATTTTTAAATATACGTTCCAGATCTTCAAACTTTGTAACGTCCGCATTGATACCAATGAAATTGTCACCTAACGCTGTTACCGAACGATCGAGGGTTTCCTGGTTTCTACCCACGATAGCGCCCAATGCGCCTTCGTTCCTGAATGCTTCCGCAATGCCAAATCCTATACCACTATTTCCTCCCGTGATGACTGCTACCTTATTCTTTAGTTTCATGATTATTTGTTTTTGTATAGCAAAATTAAGTCGGTGGCATGCCTGGCCCCAATGACATTTATCAAATAAGGAATGTGATAAATATCACGGTTGGGATGGTGAGGGAGCGGCTATCCCAAATGCCTCAATCAATGCCTTCGCTTCATCCGGCTTTATAACCGACACGCAACCATGACGTGCTGCATCCGGGAATGCTACATCCTGTTCTACCGTCCAGTGATAGAGATCAGGGGAATAAGAAGCGCCAAAGCGGTCTGTCATACAGTAATCATATAACAACAACCAGCCTTTCTGATGCGGGTCTTTTATTGCTGTAGGTCCTTCTGTAATAACCGGCACGATCTGACCTTTATTTAAATCGCCTTCAATGATCTTATAGGGACCGTATACATTTGAAGCGACGGCCACCCGGATCGCTCTTCTTTCACCGGTTTTAGCACCAAATTCTTCTTCTTTATGAAACAGATAATACTTCCCCTGATGTTCCAGTAAAGTGCCATCTATTACTGAATAAGGTGGTTCGAAAAACACTTTGGCGGGCGAGAAAGTCTTCCAGTCACGGGTTGTACAATACCACAGACGGCTGTTCTTCCAGCCTGCATCTTCATATGAGGATGACCAGATCAGGATATATGTTCTGGCCTTTTTATCATAAAACCATTCAGGCGCCCATATATTCCGTGCCAGTATAGCACCGGAATCACTACGCACGTCTTTCATCAAAGGTAATGTGCCTTCTACTTTCCAGTGAATCAGATCCGGTGAAGTAAGGTAAAGACAACTGGGTCCTACCTTCTGGCGGTCCTTACCACCGCCGCCTGTCGATAAGATCCGCCATAAACCATCTGGTCCGCGGCGCACATAAGGGTCACGCACATGCTGATCCCAGACAGGCTTATTATCATTTAAAGGCGTCCAGTGACGGCCATCATTGGACAAAGCCATATGCATTTTCTCCAGTAACATCGGGTTGGGCAATGGCACTTCTATCGTCTTTCCCTGTGCATCGATTTCTATGCGGGTGGGGTAACGCTGGCGGAAGTAGGTTAGCAACCATACGTCTTTCCCTTTTTCAATCTTAAACGACTGTGCAGCATTACCCTGCGCAGCGATGACAGGTAATCCCTGACGCCAGTTCAGTTCCAGGTTGGACAGATACCAGGATTGTCCATCACCGGTATTATTACCCTGAAAAAACAGGTAGTATTTTCCGTCTTTTGTTTTGAAAATGTCCGGGTGACCAGACTCGCTATGATTCCACTCACCAGCGGCACCATTTGCCAGAAAGGGAACGGATGCAGTGCGCGTCCAGTGGATACCATCTGTACTTTCTGCCAGTCCGATCTGCTGCGGTACGTTATTATAACTCCCCGCATAAAACATATATAACTTACCTTCTTTTTCAATCACAGAAGCGGCTTCAATACATTTACCTTCCCATGGTAATTCGGGCTTTAATATGGAAGCATCACTGGCCTGTGTCCAGTGTTCCCGTGAGAAATCCGTACCGCCAGGGGCAGTTGCCACACCCTGCATCTGTACTTCTCCTTTCGGATCACGCGTAGCAAAATAGAGAAAATACTGTCCTTTATAAAAGGCGACTTCCGCGTCTATCGCACGACCATTATTCCAGTCACCAGAAGGGTGGAATATAGGGTTACTGGCATCTTTCTGAAAATGGATCCCGTCAGTGGAGTAAGCGTGACAGATAGCATCTTTAGGACCATTGCCGTAGGTCTGATAAAAAAGATGTACGGTGTCATTACGGACCAACGCACCCGGCGCACACAGCCCATTTTTCTCATATGCCTCCGTACCGTTCAGCTCACCGGCCTTTTGCCAGTCCGTGAGATTGGTACTCCGGGCGATACCAATATGCCAACCGGCGCCAGCTTTTCCGGGAATCGAATAGTACATCCAGTAGGCATCTTTGAAATGTATCACCTTCGGATCTTTGGCAATAGGTTTACCTGAGGATGTATCAGTGAAATACATACGTGGAATATGCTGTGCGGATAGACCTTTTACCGCAAGCAGCAGAACGGCAATGACCGTCGTGAAATAACGAAACTGCATTTTTATGGGTTTGTTCGGGTCACTAAACATAGTGACTATTTAAATAATTTTTTCAGATTTTATTGGATCGGTAAAAATGGAGGATCTGTGAAAATAGATTTCATTAACCTGCCATTAACAAAAAACGATCTCAGATAAATTACATTTACCGCAAATATTCCCTTCGTTTTACTAATCATATGAATAAAACGGTACATCAGATACTGCATTAATATGCTCATTATAGTAGTGTTTCCACCTGACATTATTGTAATCAATTAATTTATCCCTATGGTAATTATTAAACTGGCTAATAGTAAACTATGGGTATTGTAGCGTCTCTTACAGATGCAGAACTTGCTGACCGACTGCCAAATGCAGACAAGGCTGCCGTAAAGGAGGTCTATATACGGTACAGAGAATTACTGCTCAACTATGCAAAAAAGATGTTGGGAGATGATGATCTGGCTGAAGACACTGTATCTGATGTATTTGCTAATTTACTCACTAACCGCGAAGCAATAAAGATCAATACATCCCTTCAATCCTATCTCTATAAATCAGTAAAAAATAGTATCCTCAATCAGTTTGACAAAGACCAGCATCGGCAGAAGTATATCAATTCTATCAGAGAGTTCTACGAGAAAGGCGAGTATGCTACCGATGAACTGGTGCTTGAACGCGATTTGAAACGCCGCATAGAAGATGCTGTAGCCTGCTTTCCACCGAAGATGAAGGAAATATTCGACTTAAGCAGAAAAGCCAATCTCTCCCGCAGACAAATAGCCCAGGCTACCCGGGTAACAGAAGGGACCGTTAACACCCAGATCAACAGAGCACTGAAGATCCTCCGCTCAAAACTCACACTATTCTTCATCTGGTAGCATTTTAAAAAATATTTTTCATCGTTGTATACATATCTCTTTATCCGGCTGTCTTAATCACTTGTAAGGGTATTCATAAAAACCTGTGATAAAGACTTTAGCGTGAAATCATCATGACGGAAAAGGAAGTAGCTGAATTACTAAGGAAGTATAGATCCGGCGAATGCAGTCCGGAAGAACTGGCATTCATGGAACGCTGGTATGCTGATCTGGAACAGAACGCCCCGGATCTGGAATATCCGCATTCTGCTGAAGCGCATGAAAGAGTTTGGCAGGAGGCATTGGCGAGACACGCGTTAGTACGACGCCCCAACAAGCATACTGCCCATATATGGGCCGCGGCCGTTACCATTGCTATGCTAATGGCAACAGGCATTGTGTACTTCAATACAATAAGATCCGGGCATTCTCGGCAAAGCACTGAAGAGCTCTATTCCTATAATAAAGCGCACGACCGGCAGCCCGGGTCCAATAAGGCTATCCTTACCTTAGCCAATGGCGAGGAAATACTCCTGAATGATAGCAGTAATGGTACTATTGCACAGCAAAGTGGCACGATCATCACGAAGAATGGTAAGGGACAACTAACTTATATAACAAACTATGCTGCCGATACCGCTGTACGCGCGGATAACAACTACAACACTGTAACCACACCTAACGGAGGCCGGTATCAGATCAATCTGCCTGATGGAAGTCTGGTTATATTAAATGCTGCCAGTAGTCTTCGGTATCCTGTCAGATTCGGCAGCCATAACCGTACAGTCGAACTCAGCGGTGAGGCCTATTTTGAGATCAGTCAGGATGTGACTCGTCCATTCCTGGTAGTCTCCAGTACACAAACAGTAAAGGTGCTGGGTACCCATTTCAATATCAGCTGTTATCCCGAAGAAACCGTTAAAACAACACTTGCCGAAGGCAGTATCCTGCTTACCGGTCCGCGCCTTCCCTCAAAAACATTAAAACCCGGACAACAGGCTATTCAGACAGCCCAGGGCCTTCAGGTTGTCACGATAGATGCCGACGAGGCGAGCTCCTGGAAAGATGGACTCTTCGTTTTCCGGAAGACACCGGTTCAAACCGTACTCAGGCAATTATGTCGCTGGTACGATGTGGAAACAGCAGATATCGCATTACCGGAGATCACTTTCGATGGAGAGATTCCCAGCGACCAGCCATTATCAGAATTATTGAATGTAATTGCCGAAAACAGTCATGTGAAATTTAAAATAGCGGGAAGAAAGATCATCAGACAATAAACGGATAAAACCAACCAAACAGCTAAAGCATCTAAAGGAGTAAAAGTAACCAGTTCCCGATTGCAGCGGGAACTGGAGAAGTATAGCGCTTACTAAGGATCAACTACACCAACGTAATTAAACATTAGTTCACCACTAACAATGCAAAACTATGAATTATTGCTACCAATGCAATGAGGACAGGCCGTATTATCCCATCCGGCAAAATGTCCAAACAACCAAACTAATTAAGTATTTACTTATGATGAAGCTCATTGTACTGTGTACCATCATTAGTCTGCAAATAACAGCTGCCACCTTTGCACAGCAAATTACACTGAACTATAAGAATGCCCCCCTGCGGGAAGTCTTGCAGAGCATCCGCAAACAAACCGGGTATTACTTCTTTTTTTCTTCTGAATACCTGGAGAAAGCATCTCCTGTATCGGTATCGGTTACTGATGCGACCTTAGAGAATACATTGGCGGTCGTTTTTAAGGGGCAGCCGTTTGAATATGTGATTAAAGGTAAAATGATCACGATAAAGCCGGTGGAGAAGCTGGCCGCAGATAAAGCGGGTGGGATTGTTTCGGTGATCACGGTGAGAGGGAAAGTGACGGATGAAGAGGGGAATCCGTTGCCGGGGGTGTCGGTGATATTGAAGGAAAAGAATAGTAAGATGGATATTACAGACCAACAAGGAAATTTTTCCTTCGAAGACATTCCAGATAAAGGAACCTTATTATTCAGAATGATTGGTCGTGAAACAAAAGAAGTGACTTATGAGAATACCACTTCTCTAACTATCGTACTCAAAGAGACTGACGCCGATCTAAAGGAGATACAAATAGTGGCATATGGAAAAGTAGCTAAAGAATACGCAACGAGTAATATTAATGGTATCAGTGCTGCGGAAATTGCGACTCAGCCGGTGAATGATCCCATCCTTGCCTTGTCAGGAAGAGTCCCCGGTTTGATAGTACAACAAACAGGTGGTGCACCTGGAAGTGCGTTAAATGTAGTTATACAGGGATATAACAGTATTTCAAACGGCAATGGACCCTTTTATGTTGTTGACGGGATGCCCTATCCGGTAAATAACCTGGGCACAATATCAGGAACTGCTTACGGATATGGTGGGGGCAACAATTTCAGTTATATCAACCCCGCCGACATTGAAAGTATTGAAATATTAAAGGATGCGGATGCAACCGCTATTTATGGATCAAGAGCTGCAAATGGGGCAATCCTGATTACTACTAAAAAAGGAAAGTCCGGAAAAACAGTTATCGATATCAGATCACAAACCGGATGGGGCAAGATCACACGTAAACTGGACCTCCTCAATACAACACAATATATAGCACTTCGTAAAGAAGCTTATAAAAATGGGGGAAACGCACCTGGCCCCGGCGACTACGATATTAACGGAGTATGGGACCAGAACCGTTATACAAACTGGCAAAATGTCCTTGTTGGCGGAACCGCTCAGTTTTCAGACATACAAGCTTCCATTTCGGGAGGGAATACCAATACTCAATTTAGAACCGCAATAGGATTTAACCGGCAAACTACTGTATATCCCGGTGATCTCAATGATAAGAAAGTCAATCTGACGTTCAATATCAATCATTTGTCAACCAATCAGCAACTAAAGTTTAATCTCTCTGGTACCTATTTGCATGACAATAACCGCCTGTATGCAATGGATCTGATGACAGCAGCAGTAACACTGGCGCCGAACGCCCCAAAACTCTATAACGACGATGGCACCTTGAATTGGGAGAAAGTACCTAATAATCCAACCGCCTATAGCTTCGACAATCCACTGGCAGCGATGAATATGAAGTATAATGCTAAAACCTACAATTTATTGGGTAACGCCATGATTGGCTATGAAATAATACCAGGGCTTGAAATAAAATCAACATTCGGATATAACAGAATTACCAACGATGAAACAAATGTTAGTCCTCAGAGTTCTTTCAGACCAGACAAAACCTTTCTTAAGAGAAGCGTAACCTATGGAAGCGGCGCTATCTCCTCATATATTATTGAACCACAGCTGACATATGTCGGAAAGTTATTCCAAGGGCATTTTGATGCACTACTTGGCGGCACATTTCAGGACAATAACAATGCCCGTACAACATACAATGCCACAGGATTCAGCACGGATGAACAACTGAAAAATGTACAGTCGGCTACCAGTATTACACTTACCGGAAATACCACATTCAGATACCGGTACTCTGCTATTTTCGGCAGATTGAACTATCGTTACAACGACAGGTATGTCATCAATTTGACGGCCCGTCGGGATGGCAGCAGCCGTTTCGGACCTGAGAGTCTATTTAATAGCTTCTACTCTGTCGGCGGGGCATGGCTGTTCAATAAAGAACACTTTATAAACAAGATCCTTCCCTGGCTTAGCACCGGTAAATTAAGAATTAGCTATGGTACAACCGGAAATGATCAGATCGGTGAATACGGTTTTCTAAATTTGTATGACGTATATTATACAGACATTCCCTACCAAAACACCAGTGGCCTGATCGTAAATGGATTCTCTAATCCCTATTTGCAATGGGAAGAGACTAGAAAATTAAACTTTGGTCTGGACCTGGGTATTCTCGACGACGCCATTACTTTAACATCAAATTTCTTCAGGAACCGGTCTTCCAATCAGTTACTGAATGATAATGTACCTGCTTATACCGGCTTTCCGATATTCCGAAGGAATTTACCAGCAACGGTACAAAACTCAGGATGGGAATTTTTATTAGCCGCCTCTCCTTTCAAAGCAAAAAAGGTACAGTGGAGCACCTCACTTAATCTAACGATCCCCAGAAATAAGCTTGTCGATTACCCCAATTTACAGGGAAGCAATAATTTCAATCAATTCATCATCGGACAACCGACAAACATTATCAGAACCTTTCACCTCATTGGTGTAAACCCGGAAACCGGTCTGTTTGAATACCTGGGTAGCGATGGTAAGCCGACATCCAGTCCGGCTGATCCAACTGACAAGACCGCGTTAGTGAATGTGAATCCAAAGTTTTATGGAGGTTTTTATAATTCAGTCACCTATAAAGGTTTAAATATCAATTTCCTCTTCCAGTTTGTAAAACAGACCGGCGTTAACTACAAGTTTGGAAGAGCCCCCGGCGTTCAAATGCTCAATCAGCCCTCAAGTTTGCTAGACAGATGGCAGCATACCGGGGACCACGCTTTGTTCCAAAAGATCTCGACCAACTTCGGGGAGATACTCGATCCTTTACTCGCCATTGGATCTAGTGATGCGGCTTATTCCGACGCCTCTTATATCCGTCTTAAAAATGTGTCTTTGTCATACAATCTGCCAGAACACTGGATGAAGAAGGCTCGTTTATCACAGGCTCGCATATTCGTTCAGGGACAAAACCTACTGACATTTACGAATTATTTCGGTTCAGATCCGGAATCGCAGCTGAGCGCTACGCTGCCACCGCTTAAACTTTTCACAACAGGCGTACAACTCACCTTATAATCTTCCACCGATGAGCATTCAAATACATAATAAGACATTCTCTTACAGAAATCCGGCTCTCTATTTTTGTTGCATCTGTATAGTTCTTTCTCTATACAGTTGCAGAAAATATCTGGAGTTACCCGCCCCAGTAACCAGCGTCAATGCTTCAAATGTATATAATGACAATTCAACAGCTATAGCAGTAGTGACTGCCATTTATGCCAGGATGAGTAACACTTTTTATGATCAGGGGCCAACAGCCATTTCCCTTTATCCTGAACTTTCGGCTGACAACCTGAGATTGTTTAGTGTAAATGCAAACCTCAATTATACCAGACATTATCAAAATGAACTTGACCAGAGATATATCAGCGTTCCTTTCTGGAACACATTATATTCAATCATATATTCAATTAACACCGCAATAGAGGGGCTTAGCGCATCGGTGAATCTGAATATCATGATTCGCGACAGATTACTGGGAGAGCTATATTTCCTTCGTGCCTATCATTATTTCTACCTGGTCAATCTTTATGGAGATGTACCACTTTTAACTACCAGCATCTATCAGGAAAGTATTAAAGTACCCAGGACAGCAACAGATGAAATATACACACAAATGCTTGCTGACCTGGATATCGCGGGGAAGCAACTCGACAATATTTATGTAGACGAAACCCTGCTCAATGCAAGCAGCGAACGAATACGTCCCAATATGGCCGCTGTAAATGCATTGACAGCAAGGGTCAACTTATATATGAAACGCTACCCCGCAGCAGAGGCTGCCGCCACTAAAGTGATTGAGAAAACTGCGATGTATACTTCAAACATTCCGCTCTCTGAAATATTTAAAAAGAACAGCAAGGAAACTATATGGTCATTACAACCCGTAAAAAAACAGTTTAATACCGATGAGGGAGAATTATTCGTACTACCTGATGGCGGGCCGAATGACGTGAATCCACTTTATATCTCAGATGCACTGCTTAATAGTTTTGAACCCGGGGATCAACGCAAAACAGCGTGGATTGGCCATGTAAGCGTTGGCAATCAGGATTATTCCTACCCGGCCAAATATAAAGTCAAATTTGGCGACGCCGAAGTAAGCGAATATACGATTCTGCTACGCCTCGCCGAACAATATCTTATCCGCGCGGAAGCACGGAATGAGCAAAATAATACTTCCGGTGCTATTGCGGATTTAAATGTACTGCGCTCGAGATCACGTAGAGACATATCTCAGCAAGTCCCAAATCCACTACCCGATCTCCCGGCAGGGCTTACACAAACTGAGCTTAGAACCCTTATCCTCAACGAACGCCGCGTCGAACTATTTATGGAAGGAGGTCATCGATGGTTTGACCTTCGGAGGACAGGACAGATTGATAAAATAATGAGTAAAGCTGCGGTCACAAAAAACGGTAGCTGGCAATCCTTTAAAGCACTTTATCCCATCCCCATTTCAGATATACTATTAAGTCCGCTTCTCAGGCAAAATCCAGGATATAACTAAGAAAGTATAGTTAAACAAAAATTTGCTTCTTCAGTAATATCACACAAAGCTAAAATATATACTTAGACATGAAAAAAACACTTACCAGGTTTCTACTGCTTTTGCCTTTATCAGGTTTTGCGCAGTCAACGATTAATGAGGCCGAATACCAATCTATGCAACAGGAATACAGGAAGGGTACTATTGGGAAAGAGGCGCTCCTATCTTTAGTGCTTACAGAAAACGAGTTAAGAAAAGATAGTTCGGCACTCAATCTTGCCAAAGCATATAAATCCCGCTATATAGACCGGACAGCACCTAAAGATGCACTCTCCCCCGGATTGAGGCTATACCTGGCTTTTTTTAATAAAATATTCACTACAAAAGATCCTTTATTTAGCTATATGGAAACGAAGTCAGTACAATCTGATAGCCTGATTGGTGACCCTGGCTTTTCGAGATGGTTTACGGGAAGGGTGATTTTTTATGATCTGATCCGTCCCCAGGCCTTTATGAATAGTAAACCTTTGCAGCATCCGGCTGATTGGAGTGTCCTGGAAAAGCAATTATCTGACAGGTACGGGGCTGACAGAATTCCAAAACTTGTTTTCGAAGCAAAATCGAACTGGTACAAAGAAACCGGTGACTGGACAAATTACATTAATAGTCATATGGACAGACTAGAAAGAGAGGGAGTAGAAACTACCGGAAACGGCGCTGCCTTTTTGAACGATTTCATTTATGGAACCGTATTTTATCATTCAAGTGATAAAAATGTCCTGAATAAATGTGCGGGCTATATGGAGAAAGTTGTGGACGCTGATCCCAACCGTTATACCAGGATAGATACATATTCCTGTATTCTGTATAAGCTGGGAAAAAAGGATAAGGCAATTGCAATTGAAGAAAAAGCAGTCATTCTTGCCAAGGATAAAAATGATTGGGCCAGCGTTAAAGAATATGAAGAAAAAATTAAAAAAATGAAGAATGATCAACCAACCTGGTTGTAACTATATAACTGCTTTAACACTGCAGGATTCTTATTTAAATTCAGTGATTATCAAACACCCGGTATCAAGCTCGTTTAAATAAATGAAGACACTTTTTTTTACACATTGCTTACTCTATTTAGTCTTTACTTCCTACGCTCAAAAGCCTCCACTTAGGATAGATACTTTTAAATCATGGCCATCCATAGGCTATGGAAACATAAGTAATGATGGACGCTATGTCTGCTACAACATGCAAACAGGGCATGAGGGAGAAACAAAGACGGTGGTAAGGGCAACGCAGACCGGCTGGCAAATACAATTTGATGAATTAACAGATCCTGTATTTGACAATCGAAGTAATATGCTGTTTGCAATATCCAGGGACACGTTATTAAAACTGGATTTAACTACCAAAAAAGTGAGCTTTGTACCTGATGTCAGCAGTTTCAAATTACTCGAAGCAGGTCAAGATCTCTGGCTACTCCAACGCCCGGCACAAAACAACACGCTTTCTATCATCAGATTTCGCGACAACAAAAAGATTTCCCTGGACAGCATATCAGATTTTGTAGTCAGTCATAATCAACAATATTTGCTGCTCCGGCAACTTAATAACAAGCACATAGAAAGGTTAGTACTTGTGAGTTTAATAGATGCCGCTTACACAACAGTATTCAACGGCTTTGGAATAAATAATATCATCTTCGATAACATTGACCAGCAATTTGCATTCTGGACTGATAGCAGCCAGCTTACGCAGCTATGGATCGGAAAAACAAATATTGGTATTCCCAGCTGTCTATATTCCGAACGGCAGAAAGATCGTACTAATAATAATGCCCATGCGTGTGCGGGAAGTTCTTTCAAATTTAGCAGTAATAATCATTATTTGTTCTTAACGCTACAGCAGTCAATAAAGCCGGCAGCTAAAAATCCAAATCTTGTCATCTCCAGTTACCATGATGCTATTCTTAAAACAGCTGATTTCAAAGGAACAAATATAAATGACACCATCACTGATTTACTGGCGAGAATTAGCCTGAACAATAAAGAAATTATAACACTTACACAAGCTAATGACGAGACTATACTTGAAACGCCCAGGGAACAAACGCCAGATGATTATATTATCATCAGACACCAGGCAAAAGACAGCACAGATCAAACGTATACGGACGCTTATAACTACTTTCTCTGCTCAGTTGCATCAGGGAAACGTTTCCCTGTTAAATTGAACAGTCCTGTAGCACTAAAAAGTATGCAAATTTCGCCGGGAGGAAAATATCTGGTTTACTACGATCCTTCATTCAGTGCTTATTATAGTATTTCCCTTTCAGATATGCAGTGCAGGAAGATATTAAGCAACGAAACGGAAAGTTTGCTTGATTTCAGACTTAAAGATTATCCAAAGTCGCAATATCCGGTTGGCATCGCCGGCTGGCTCTCTGATGACAAGCACTTACTGATCAATGGAACCTACAATATTTATCTTGTTGATCCGGCAGCCAGACAACAGTCTGTAAACCTGACCGCAGATTTGCAGCAACACGGACATATCATCTATCACTTACCACTTACCAGGTACAGACTTCTAAGGGAAAAAGATGACACTTTTTTATTATCCGCCCTAAATCTGGATAATAAAATGGTAGCCTTTCAAAGATGGAAACCTGGATCTGTATTAAATCCCCGGGACATACACTTCATACCTGCTTATATAGGAAATCTGAAGCTTTTCTATCCTCAGCTTGACCGGGAAATTCGCAAGGCAGGAGATAAAAGCAGGTACCTGCTACGAATGGAAAGCGCCGGAGAAGCGCCCAATCTGTATCTTACGGCAGACTTTAAGAATTTCAAACCACTATCAAACATCAATCCACAAAGGAAATATAACTGGCTCACTTCAGAACTGCATAAGTATCATGACTCCAGGGGTTATGATTTAGAAGGCATCTTATACAAACCTGAAAACTTTGATTCGACAAAAGTATATCCGCTGATAATAAATATTTATGAACAGAAAAGTATTGAACTTAACAAATATGAAGCACCAGGCAATGGTTCAGGAGGAGATATAGACTTAAGCAGATTAGTCAGCAACGGATATATTGTGTTTAAGGCCAACATTATGACCGAACATAAGAAACCTGGCGAAGGTTCGCTAACTTCCGTATTAGCGGCTGTCAATCATTTGAAAAAATACAAGTGGATTGACACTTCAAAGATGGCGATAACAGGCCATAGTTTTGGCGGCTATGAGGTAAACTATATCATTACTCATTCCAATATTTTTGCTGCTGCGGTATCTGCAGCCGGTGTAGCAAGTATTATTGAATCTTACAGTACGCCTGTTGGAACAGCAGGTACCATGTGGGATGGCTATATCAAGGACGGTCCTCCAAAAGTGGTCAGTTCGTTAAGCGACAGCACGGACCTGTATGTTCAAAATTCCCCGATATTCTATGCCAGGAATATTACTACGCCTTTGCTGATGATGCATAATACCGAGGACGGAAATGTATTATTTTCTCAGGGATTATCTTTCTTTGCTGAACTAAAAAGACTTAGAAAAAAAGTTTGGATGTTGACCTATCGAGGCGACCGGCATGTAGTCAGCGAGGTGAATCAAATTGACTATTATACACGTTTATCAGAATTTTTAGACTATTATCTTAAAAACAAAAAGATGCCATCCTGGATGGACGGCACAAATAGATATTGATATAAGAAAGGCATGGTTGTTACCATACCTTTCTTATATTTATCAGTTACCAACGTAGTAAGTGGTGGTTGGAATAGTAGTTGCAGTAGTAGAAATAGTTGTAGCTCTACCTGTAACTGTTGTCTGACCAGGAGCAAAAGTGTAACCATACAGTTTGCTGGTAAACTGACCGTTAGCGCCAGCTACATATACGAAATCAAGTGCTCTTGATTTGAATGCCAATGTTCCACCAGCAACGGCGAAAATTGCGATAGCAGCAAGTGCGATTCTAGCCTTTTTCATAAAATAGTTTTTTGGTTTTTAATTTGTACTTCCCTACTCTGTTCTTAGGGTTTTCGGGTACGCCCTTATTTTTTGGCCAAAGAAATATCCTGAGTTTTTCCACCTGTCCGGCAGTTGCCGGGTTATCCCCGCCATGCCAGATAAATGAAAAAAGCAAATAGAACCTCGATTAAACTTTGGTGGATTTTTGGGTTAAACTATTTCCTCACTATTACCCTACTAAGTTAGTATACTATTTGGATTGAATCCAAATAAATCACATATCAAAAAAGTCGGCTTCTGTAAAATGATAAGCACTCACTGCCCATCTATTTCAGTTACATTATTGTCTTATTTGTTATTCTGCGCGTCAATTCCGGAAAACGTATCACAGCAGCAACCCATATCAACACTTCAAAAAATGCCGGAAACAAGACATCCTGGTGATGTTGTAAATGGGTAGCAATGGCTCCTCCCAGATATGAAGACAATAGTAATGTCCCCAGAATGCCTGTTTGCGTATAAAGAAACAAGGCCACTGATAAAATTTCAATTACGCCTAACAGTGAATATATCCCTGCTGATAATCCAAAGGACGCACCCATTTCCAGTGCATGTCCGCTTTGTATAATTTTATCGATCGCGGAAGCGCCCAGCATCAGCCCCGCTATACCACTCAATACCCATCCTGTAATATTGCTCCATTTCGTTGTCATGTCAAACCGTTTTAATGTTACTATAAAGCCATCCCACCATCAATAAAGAACTCCGCTCCTGTGATAAATGAGGAGAGGCTATGATCAGCCAGATAAAGAACCATCCGGGCTACATCTTCCGGTCTACCCATCTTTGCCAATGGCACCTGCGTGAGTATATGTCCCTTCATGGCTTCGAGTGTCGCGTCATCAAATCCAAATTTGTGTTGCATCGCTGTTTCTGTCGGACCAGGATTAACGGTATTGACCCTTATCTTTCTGGGTGCCAGTTCCTTGGCCGCTATTTTTGCCAGATGACCGACCGCTGATTTGCTGGCCGAATAAACAGCACTGTTTTCCATGGCAAGCGCCGTATTTCCTGAGGTTAAAAAGATGACAGCTGCACCGTCATTCAGTATAGGAATGAATTTTTGTAATGTAAAAAAACTTCCTTTAAAGTTGACATTGACCATCGTATCAAATTGTTCTTCCGACGTATGTTCGACAGGGGCAAAAAACGCTACACCTGCATTGATAAACAGTACATCTACTTTACCGGAAGCATGCTTTACCTCTGTCACAAGCTGATCAATATCCTGTAAACTAGCCTGATCTGTTAACTTGCCTGTTACACTCAGTTCGGCTGCTGCTTTTTTCAGGGGTTCCTCCCTTTTTCCTGTTATAGTGACGGATGCACCCTGCTCCCTGAACGCCTTTGCAGTTGCGTATCCTATACCGCTATTACCACCAGTAATAACGACTACTTTACCTTCAAATGTTCCCATTTTCCATTGTTTTAAATGATCCACAAAGGTTATCCATTAAAGCAGTAGATTTGTAGCCAGTTACAGAGATGTAAGTAGTTACAAAAAGGATAGTATATGAAAGACAATCAGGATGTCGCATGCGAAAATGTACATTCCGCTATTCAGGATACACTGTATGTAGTGAATGGAAAATGGAAGCTGTTTATCCTTTCAATATTGGTTAATCAGGGAACAAAGCGCTTCGGGGAATTATCACGGGAGTCGGGAATTTCTCCAAGAATATTGACAAAGGAGCTACACGAACTGGAGATGAATCAATTGATAAGCCGGACTGTCTGCAATACAAAACCGGTTACTGTTGAATATTCTTCAACACCATATGCCGAAACACTGAAAGAGGTCATTAATGCGATGATACGTTGGGGGCAAAGCCATCGGAAGACCATTACGGGACAATAATAACCTGATATTGCCGATTTAACGCAGTAAAATAAAATCGGTTCTTCGATAATGTAACTATTATCAGTTTACCCACAAAGCATAAATTACTAACTGGTCGTATTTAGCCCATAGCTGGTCAACATCCGGTGATGGATTGTACTCGCTATCATTTACAGCCTATAATCCTATGTATCTCAGCCGCTAAGCACAATCATACCTTCACCTGATTTATTTGGCAGATTAAACTACTCATCGTAATTTTAAATATCATTGATAGGTAACTAGCCATAAAAGATCGAGTTACACCCCAACATTTAACAGCCATATTTACTTACCCCAAAACAACACGCCTTTTATGTTCGAGGACATAAATAAAAGGAATGCACGTGTCCCATCGTCTCAAGATACCAATAATGAACCTGTAAACACTGCTTTGGAAAAACCGCAGCCATCCGGCGCGTCACAGAGTATACAACTACAAATTCCACAGGTAAATCTTCCCAAAGGAGGCGGGGCACTTAAATCCATCGATGAAAAATTTGAAGTGAACGGCGCCAACGGCACTGCTTCATTCAGCATACCCATTCCACTCTCTCCTGCCAGGAATGGATTCGTTCCTACCATGGGATTGTCCTACAATTCCGGTGGCGGTAATACCGTCTTTGGTCTTGGATGGAGTTGTGAGGTCCCTGCTATACAACGCAGGACGGACAAACAATTGCCCACCTACACAGAAGAAGACATCTTCATCTTCTCCGGCATGGAAGACCTGGTACCTGTACTCGAATTCAATACAGATAAATGGGAACCTAAGATCACCATTACCGGCGACTACACCATCAGGACCTACCGGCCGCGCACGGAGGGCAGCTTCTCCCGCATCGAACAGATCTCCCATCCGGATAAAGGCGTCTACTGGAAAGTCACCACACGCAATAACATCACCACCATATTTGGCCGCAACAACGCCAGCAGGGTGACAGATCCCGATCATCCGGAAAAGATCTTCAAATGGCTGGCGGAGTTCAGCTTCGATTGCATGGGCAACTGGATCAGATATGAATATGAGGCGGAGAACAGAGATAACGTGCCTTCGGCCACGCATGAAAAAAACAGGCTTGCTCCCGTTATACAACCTTTCACCAACCGTTATCTCAAAAGGGTGAAATACGCCAACAGAGTGCCTTACTACATGAACCCGGCTGATGTATATGATCCATCCTCTCCGGAAGATGAACGCTACTTCTTTGAACTGGTTTTCGACTTCGGTGACCACGATCTGAATATTCCCCGGCCCGCACCTGACAACACATGGCCCTGCCGGGAAGATCCTTTCTCTGACCACCGGGCAGGCTTTGAGATACGTACCTACCGGCTTTGCCGCAGGATCCTGCTTTTCCACTACTTTGAAGAACTGGGAAATGATGCCTGCCTGGTACGTTCGCTTGATCTGACACATAAAGGATCTTCCATCAACAACAGCGGACAGCATGAACTCACCTACCTCATTGCCGTTGCGCAGTCCGGCTACATCCGCAATAACAACACCTACTCAAAAAGAGCATTCCCGCCGCTGGAATTCGAATACCAGGAATTACAGTGGAACAAAAATATCCGCAACGTCTCTCCGGAAAGCACCCTGCATATGCCCGCAGGTATCAGCAGCGCCTATCAGTGGGTAGACCTCTACAACGAAGGGATCTCAGGCATCCTCTCAGAACAGGGAAACGGATGGTACTATAAAAGCAACCTGGGCGATGTGGAGGAAACACATGAAGTAAGGTTTACGCATGCCAGTCCGGTCATCCCTAAACCCTCCTTTCTCGGTATCCAGGCAGGCACCCTCACCATACAGGACCTCGATGGCAATGGCAACAAACAGGTTGTTGTCAATTCTGAGGGATTACAGGGCTATTTCCCGCTGTCTGACGATCTGGAGTGGCAAAGGTTCCGCCCATTTGAAGAAAGAGCGAATATAAGGCCGAAAGACCCCAATATTCGTCTCTTTGATGTTGATGGGGATGGCTTACCTGATATTGTGATGAGTGAAGACAACGTTTTCTCCTGGTTTCCCTCCAAAGGGACCAAAGGATATGCTGCCCGCAGAAACACCCTGAAACCAATCGATGAAGAGCAGGGTGCTGCTATTGTCTTCTCTGATCCACTACAAAGCATTTTCCTGGCCGATATGACCGGAGACGGCCTTACCGATATCGTCAGGATCCGCAACGGGGAGGTCTGCTACTGGCCTAACACCGGCTACGGCAACTTCGGGGCGAAGGTGACAATGAGCAACGCTCCTGTATTTGATCATCCTGATAACTTTAATCCGGCTTTCCTCCAACTGGCAGATATCAGCGGTACAGGTGTCAGCGATCTCATTTACCTGGGTAAAAACAAGTTTCTCTCCTTCCTCAACCTGAGTGGCAATGCCTGGAGTGAAGCACATGACATCGATCCTTTCTTCCGCATCAGCAAACCCGGACAACTCGCCGTCGTTGACCTCCTTGGTACGGGCACCGCCTGTATCGTATGGTCATCTGATCTTCCCGGAGACAGTCAGGCTCCTATGCGGTATATCGATCTGATGGACAGCAAAAAGCCACACCTGCTCACGAAATACAGGAATAACCTGGGTAAGGAAACAACTGTCGCCTACAAAACATCCACCTGGTTCTACCTGAAAGACAAACAGGCAGGAACACCCTGGATCACACGGCTCCCCTTCCCGGTGCATGTCGTACAGAAAACGCTGTTGGAAGACAAGATCAGTAACGCAAAGTTCAGCGCCGAATACCGCTATCACCATGGTTACTATGATCATGCTGAACGCGAGTTCCGGGGTTTCGGTATGGTGGAACAGATCGACACGGATCTATACGACACCTGGCAGAAAAACAATGCCGGCACACAAATGGATAGCTCAGAGACACTGTTCCAGCCCCCCGTACTGACAAAAACATGGTACCATACCGGCGTCTTTATCAACCGGGAAAAGATCCTGTCACAATATGAACAGGAATACTGGTACAATGTCCTGGAGCAGAAAGGGTTTCCTGTCGCCACCACGGAACCGGTGCTACCGGATGCCGTTATTACTATTGCGGGTAATATTGCACCTCAGGTCACAGCGCTTAACACAGAAGAATACCGCGAAGCCCTGCGTATCTGCAAAGGCATGATGCTACGGCAGGAAGTATTCTCCCTGGATACACCACCTGTAAATCCTACGGATGACGAAATAAAAAGAGGCCTTACGCCTTTTTACACCGCCACACACAACTGTCACATCAAACTGCTGCAACCACGTGCGCAAAACAAAAATGCCGTCTTCACCGTCACCGAAAGTGAAGCCCTCACTATCCAGTATGAAAGGAATATAGCTGATCCCCGTATGTCGCACACGCTCAATACGGTCGTTGACGACTTCGGCCTCGTACTTGAAAAAGCGGCCATCGTCTATCCCCGACAGGAAGATGATGTCACTCTACCTGCCCAGGTCATCGCAGCGCAAAACCGGACTTTCATCTGTTATAACCAGTTCACGTTCACCAATGATATTGTAACACCACTCATCTATCGCCTACGCTTACCAGCCACTTCCCGCAGCTATGAACTGACGGGTATTCCGAAGACAGGCACACTGTACCAGTTAGCGGACTTCAACAATATCCTGAGTGCTGCCACCACAGAAATACTGTATGAGCAGACAGCCGGAATACCTCCCGCCAGAAGACTGATAGAAGACCAGTGTACCACTTACCTGGACGACACCCTGACAACCGAACTGGCGCTTGGTCAGCAGGGAGCCGTAGGTCTTAAATATCAGCAGTATCAGCTGGCATTTACGCCCTCTCTGCTGCAACATGTCTTTGCACCAAAGGTCACGCCCGCAGAAGCGGGTCCGCTGATGACCAGCGGACATTTCGTGCAAAGACCGGGACATCCGGGATGGTGGGTCCCTTCCGGGATCATTCACAATGTATTGTCCGGTGAGACGATCGCAGCTGCAAAAGTCCGTTTCTATGCGCCGCTGTTATATACAGATCCTACAGGAGCAGCCACAAAAGTCTCTTATTACAAAGACTACTTCCTGCTGATCAATGCCACGGAAGATGCGCTGCTGAACAGCACCCATGTAGACGCTTTCGACTTCCGTACGCTGCAACCTGCCATTGTCAGAGACAGCAACGATAACATTACACAATCCATTTATGACGAGTTAGGCCTGTTAAAAGCAGTGGCCTTCCTGGGTAAAGACCTCAACAACGATGGTATCGCTGAACTGGATATCGCAGACGATCTCTCAGGACTGACAGCACTCACCCTGCCTGCTGAACAAACAGCCATAACAAACTTCTTCAACACAGAAGACTCGGTCGCACTGATGACAGGCGCCGCAGGACTGCTGCAACATGCTACTATCCGTTATCTATACGACTACGACAAATACCGGCTCAATGGTGCGCCGGTATCTGTATGTACAATCACGCGCTCTACACATCATGCGGACGTATCACCTGACAATCCGCTGCAACTCTTCATGGCCTTTGAATATACCAGCGGTACCGGTCAGCCGGTCATGGCCAAAATGCAGGCTGCACCGGGTATTGCCACCAGGGTTATTGTGAATAATGACGGGACTTATACTGTTACACAGGTAGATACTGCTGCGCAGAATCCGCAAAGACTGAGATGGGTGGGTAATGGCCGTATCATCCTCAACAACAAAGGCAAACCGGTAAAACAGTTTGAGCCGTATTTCTCTGTCACTCCATTCTATGAATCACAGCCGGAACTTGTGGAAACAGGCATCTCCCCCATTGTCTACTATGATCCGCTGGGCAGAATAGTGCGTACCGTGATGCCGGAAGAAACATTTACAAGCACCTTCTTCACACCCTGGAAACGGGTCGTGTATGATGTAAATGACAACGTCATACTATCGAACTGGTACCTGAAACGTATCAACAATGAAATAGATGTGGAACTGATCGCGGCAGGCAAAGACCCCGCGAGAGAAAAAGAAGCGGCACAACAAACGGCCCCGCATAATAACACGCCATTTACCATGCACCTGGATCCTTTAAACCGGGACATCTTCGGTGTTGAGCATAATGTGGTCAATGGTACAGATGAGTTTTACAATACCTTCACCACCATGGATATTGAAGGCAATATCCTTTCCATCACCGATCCACGGAATAATGTGGTGATGCGATACCGCTATAACCTGCTCGGACAGGCAGGTTACCAGCAAAGTATGGATGCAGGTGAACGCTGGGCATTCAGCAATGTAACCGGCAAACCGATCAGGACATGGGACAGCCGTAATCATACCTTCCTCTTCACCTACGACGCGCTGCAACGTCCGCTGGACTCGCGTGTTACCGGTGGTGATGGTCCTGCACCCCTGAACAATGTATTCAGCCGGACCAGTTATGGAGAAGCGGCAGCAGATAATAAACAACATAACCTCCGGGGAAGGGTGCATATTACCTATGACTCCGCCGGAAAACTGGAATCGGTGGACTATGACGCCAAGGGTAACCTCGTATTGTACAACCGGCGTTTGACCACGGATTATAAGCAACTGGTGGACTGGTCTCTGCCTAATCCGGACACAAAACTGGAAGCAGCTACCTATCCGACAGCCGCAGCATATGACGCCATTGCCCGCATCACCCGTCACACCTTCCCGGATGGTAGTATACTGGAACCCCGGTATAATGAAATGAGTCTGCTGAGAGAGATCCGGGTAAACGGGAACTTCTTCGTGAAGAGCATTGACTATAATGAAAAAGGACAACGTAAAAGGATCGTGTATGGCAATGATGTGAACACCAGATATAGCTATGACCAGTTCACATTCCGGCTCAATCGCCTGGAAACAAAACGTAACAACAACGATCCGCTGCAGGATAACTATTACACATACGATCCCAGTGGTAATATCACCCATATAACAGACAAGAACATTCCCGTAGTGTTCTTCAATAATCAGAAAATAGAAGGTATTGCCCGTTATCGCTATGATGCTATTTACCGGCTGATCGGTACTAACGGCAGGGAACATGCGGCAACAACAGGTTTTGATCCGTCAGATAACTTCAACGACTTTCCTTTCCTCCAGGAATATAGTCAGGGGAATGCCCTCGGCTGGCGGAATTATACGCAGGAGTATGCGTATGACGCAGCGGGCAATCTGAAGCAGATGAAGCATACAGCAGCGGGAGGCGACTGGACACGTGATTATACCACAGATGCAGCCAGTAACCGCCTGCTTTCTACGACAACGGGTATTACGACTTTTAATTATCCGCATCATCCTGCCCATGGCTATATCACCGGCATGCCACATCTCACATTCATGCAATGGAACTTCAAAGACCAGTTGCAGGCCGTGTCCAGACAAGCCGTAAATGCCGGTACACCCGAAACCACCTGGTACGTGTATGATGGCGCCGGTCAACGGATCAGAAAGATCACCGAGCGACAGGCAGGAGAAGGCGTCACACCCGTGAAGAAATCACAACGTATCTATCTGGGTGCAGTTGAATTGTTTGAAGAATATGACAACGCCAATACGCCCGTCCTTCAGCGGAATACCCTGCATGTACTGGATGATGCGCGTCGCATTGCGCTGATAGAAACACGTATCTCCGGTAATGATGCGGGTCCGCAACAACTGGTACGTTACCAGTTCGATAACCATCAGGGATCCGCCTGTATTGAAACAGATCAGGATGCACGTGTGATCAGTTATGAGGAATACCATCCTTTCGGTACAACCTCCTATCAGGCCATTGACAAAGATATCAAAGCAGCCTATAAACGCTACCGGTATACCGGCATGGAAAGGGATGAAGAAAGCGGGTTCCAGTATCACAGCGCCCGCTACTACCTGCCCTGGTTAGGCAGATGGCTCAGCGCCGATCCTATAGGGATAGGTGATGGCCTCAATGTATACCGATATGCCAAAAACAATCCGCTCATGTACGCAGATACCAGTGGTACCTGTTGCTCGGATGCGGTTACCATAGAAACCAACGAAAAGAAGAACAAAGAAAAGAGGGAAAAAGAAGAACTGACAGAGGCAGCTGCCTTAACTGCACTCACAGGAAGTGGCGCGGGCGGCGGGAAAGGCGGTAATGACAGTTCCAAAGGTGGAGAAGGTCCTGCCGCCAAATCCGGCGATGCAGGTGGTTCTATAGGTGACAGTATCCTGAACGGGCTGAAAGGCCTGGGCAGATGGATAGGCGAAGCGCTGGGCAAATTGTGGGACTGGATCAAGGGCGCCGCCACCACTGTATGGAACTGGATCAAAGGTGCGCTCTCTTCTGCCTGGGACTGGATCAAGGGTGCAGCCAGTACCATCTGGGAAGGTATTAAAGGAGCAGCCAGCGCCGCGTGGGATTGGATCAAAGGGGCTGCTACCACTGCCTGGAACTGGATCAAAGAAACAGCCAGCGCCATCTGGGAATGGACCAAACAGAAGGCAACTGAATTCTGGAACTGGTTTGCAGGAGACGATGGTTTCCTGGAAGACTTCCTCGAGGTCGTTGGTCACCTCACCTGGGGACTACCCGCCACCGTAGCAGGTTTCCTTTTCAGTCTGTTCAACTTCACCATAGGCAATCTCATTGTAGCCATCCATAATGATTCCGCAGCAGCAGGTGATAAATGGGAGTACGCCAGTATTTCAATTGGTGGTCCCAATAACGAGAATGACATCATTGGCAACTATGGTGGTATCCTCAATCTCGGCGGACTCAGCGAAGCGGTCACCCTCGGGCCTTTTGTGTTCTTCCAGGGATCAGGCGCAGCAGCCAAGGCATCAGGTAATACAAGTATACAGGACTACTACGCACATGAATCAGCACAACAGATCTACCTGTCCCAGTCAAATCTCCGTACTGCAGATCATGAAGAAGGACACGAAGATCAGAACCTGTTGTATGGTCCGCTTACCTTACTCTTTGGCCTCATCTTCAGTTTGCTGCCCAATGCCTTTGGTTCTCCGCATAACAGCGGATGGTACTGGTACGACAGACAGGCCAATAAGTGGTCAGGCGGCAACAGTATCGCCAATCCAAATACAACCGTACATCCATAACATATACGTTCATACTTAAACCGAAAAAAATGATAGATACTCCTAACCTGGTTTACAGAGTATATGGCACCGTAACCGACGTACAGGGTACTCCCCTTCCCAATATACTCGTCAGAGCCTTCGACCGCGATCTGCGCGCCGAAGAGCCACTGGGAGATATGCTGACAGACAATGCAGGCAAATACCAGATCTTCTATAAACCCGATGCCTTTAAAAGGGCAGAAAAACAATACGCAGACCTCTCCCTCAAAGCATACGATAGCAACGGAAAACAATTGCTGTTTGAACAGACGATCGACCAGATCACCTTTAATGCCCCTCCCGAACAAAGGGTGGATATCACAGTACGTGTTGCTGCCAGACCACTGGAGAACGAATTCGATACCATGCTGCGTACACTACCGCCGCTGATTGAAAACGTTCCGCTTACTGCACTACAGGAAGACGTCAAAACCCGCGATATCACTTTCCTTACAAAAGAAACCGGCATCCCGGCGCAAAGGCTGCAATATATCGTGCTGGCACACCGGCTGCTGGAAATCTCAAAGATAGACGCTGCCTTTTTCTACGGACTGCTACGCAAGGATACCCTGCTGAAACTGGACCTCGCAAAAGCATTTAACGCCCGTGTACAGATAGATATCAATGCAGATACCAAGGCAATCCTCTACGATGCCGCACTCGCAGATGAAAAACAGATCGATGCCGATATCAAAAGCGCCATTAAAGAACTGATCATTCCTGAACGCGTAGCTGCACAGCTGCGTGAAAGTATGGCGATCCTTAGCCAATACCGGGAGGAAGCCCGCAAATTTGATCAGGAAGAGAAAAAGAAACGGATCACCGATACGTTGACAAACTTCCTGATGAAAGACAAACTGGGAGAAATACAGCAGCTTTTTGATGCAAACAGGGAGGATTATAGTAAAGTCCTGGATGCCATTTCTTCTGCCAGTTTTTTCGCTACCGCGGATGATAAAAAACGTACACAGGTAACTGTCGCCCTGGGCAATGTACTCGGCTTCAATGATAAGATCATCAATACCGTAGCTGCTACGCAGAAGATAGACAAACCACAGGACATCAGTAAACTCGCAAAGCTGAACAGTGCCGGCTGGCGGGATGTATTGACACAATCTTCCGGTGAGCTGAATGTAGATCCTGAGCTGATCAAAGTACACGCCTCTGCGCTTGCCCGGAAAATGGAAACGGCTTATCCTACACAGGCATTCACTGCACAACTGGAAAGGGCTAAAGAGAAGACAGTACCACAACATGATGCCATATTGAAACTGTTGACGGAAAATGAGGATTTCGATCTGCAGCATTCCAATATAGATACCTTCTTCCGGGACAAAGGCACACGTGATGTTGCTACGACAGCCCCTGCATTAAAAGAGCTGAAATCAGTACAACGTGTTTTTAAACTGGTGCCCAATTATTCAAAGACCACTGCCCTGCTTTCTCAAAAAGTACATTCCGCACAAAGCATTGTCGCTACCGGCAGATCACGCTTTGTAAAAGAAGTAGGACCTGCCGCTGGTATTTCTGAGAAAGAAGCAACCGCTATTTACAATAAAGCCAGTAACGTACAGGCAGCTTCTATGCTTATTGCCGGTGAACTACAGGATACCATCAGCAGTATGGGTATCGCGGCGCTGAATGTAAATACACTGTCCGCCAAACTAAAGGCCATCAGTAAAGATTTCCCGAATCTCAATACCCTGTTCCAGTTATCCGACGCCTGCGCATGTGAACATTGCCGGTCGGTGTACAGTCCGGCCGCCTATCTCGTAGAACTCCTCCAGTATCTTGACAAACGTACTGTCAGGAACCTGGACGTTGATCCCAATGCACCCGTGCGTATTGCGAAAGACGTACTCTTCGAAAGAAGACCAGACCTGGGTGAGATCGACCTGGGATGTGAAAATGCCAATACACCATTACCGTACATAGACCTGGTCTGCGAACTCCTGGAAGAAGCCATTGCCCCTGATGCAGGTCTTACCTACAACGGTGCGCTGGCCAACGGAAAGATCCCCGCTCCCCTGCAAACGCTGCTGAATACAAACAAGATCGCTGTTACAGACAAAGCCCTTGTATACGAACCGCTTGATCCTGTGATCAATCCGGCGTACTATCTACGGGATGAAGGGTTTGTTTTGAAGCTTTCTCCTATTGCAGCTAATCAGTGGCAGGTAAAACGCCTGCATCAGACATTTGGATCCGCTGAAGAACTGGCGGCTGCACCGGAATACGTGAACGAGAATGCCTATACCATCTTAGGCACACAACAATTTGCTTTCACCCTACCTTTTAATCTGCCACATACAGAAGCGGCGGCTTATTTCTCCCGCTTTGGTATCAGCAGGGCTACCCTTATGCAGGACTTACAGGTTGGCGCCGCTCCACCTGTTGAAGCGATTGCAGCTGAAATCCTGGGCCTCACAGAACAGGAACGTAAGCTCATTGTAAATGCAGATGCTGCCAATCAGGAGCTCTATTGGAACACGGGAACACCCAGCGCGGTCAACTATATGAAAGTGGTCGATAATATGCTCCGGAAAACGGAGCTGACCTATACGGCTTTGAATAATCTGCTATCACTTACTTTCATTAATCCGGACGACAAACTGTTCATCCAACACCTGGATACCGGTTGTGATACGACGCAAAAAGAGATCGCCAACCTCGACGATGCAGCGCTTGACCGTATACATCGCTTCCTGCGATTGACAAAATTAACAGGATGGAAACAGGAGACCTTGAATGAGGTGATCATGCAGACAAAACTGGGTAACAAAAAACTGGATGATCCTTGTCTGGTTACATTATCCAAACTGCAAACCATCAACCAAAGTACCGGCATCAAAAGAGAAGAACTTATCGGTTGCTATGGAGAAATGCCGCATACCATTATTCCCAACGCAACTATCAAACCGCTCTACCAGCAAGTATTTCTCAATAAGGCCACTACCGGTTTCCTGGATGAAACACTACTGCCTGCATTGGTGAATGGCAGTACCACGCTGGATAATCATGCGGTGAGTCTGGCTGCCGCGCTGCAACTCTCTGCGGTGGACTTCAGCCGTATCACCGGTGCAATGAGCAATACTGATCTTACTTTTGAAAATATCAGTCATCTCTTTGCCGTCGCCAGACTTTGCAGGAAACTGAAGCTCTCCATAAGCGACTACCTCCTGTATGTTACACTTACCGGACTCGATGTATTCAGCACACCTGCTGTCACCGTTGATTTTATCAATCATGTGAACATTGGTAAGAGTGCACCCTTAAAACCAGCAGATGTCAGGTTTATGCTGCGACATGAAGCAGATAACCTGGCAGAACTGGAAATAGCAGACGAGAAAGTAACCACCTTCCTCATCGCTTTGCAAACAGGCTATCAGCAGGCTTTTAATACGAACAAATCTCCTTATGACGTATTGCTGACAGCCGATGAATTGCAGGAGCCACTGAAAAACGGACTGGCGAAGCTGCCCGGGTTCACAGAAGAGATTACCAACAACATCCTGAGGATGGCAAACGACACCTGGGTATCGCCTCCGGATCCGGTTGCCGCCACCTATCTTAATGACCAGTTCCAGGCCTTCTTTACACCAGCTGTCATTACCAATATCCAGACCTTACAGGCGGCCATCGTTGCGGCGCCTCCGGCCAGTCTGGAAGCAGCACGCAAGGCATTTCTGGAAGCGCTTTTCGCTGCATTATCTGCCTATTTCTTTGTAGCAGAAAAGACAGATCTGCTGGTCACTTCCCTGGCCAGTACCTTTAAGGCGGAAAACGAGCTTGTGACAGCTTTGCTCAGTGCCGCCAGACTGAAACAACCTGCACCTGGTACCGCCTTCCTGCGGGATATCCTGTTGTCAGATACGCTGATCGACAAAGTAAATGAACCACCGGCGCCACCCGCTATTACACCGGCAGCATTTACACAACAATACAATGCCATCCGGTTGCTGCATAAACTCTTCCCCCTTGTGAAAGCGTTGAAACAGGACCCCGATACCGTTGCATGGCTGCTTAACAACAGTGCTGCTTTGGGCTGGCTGGAAGCAGACCGGATTCCATATGCCGGTGCGCAGACGCCGATCCCATATACCACATGGGAAAGTTTCGTACAACTCCTTTCTTTATTGAATACCCTCACACCGGTACCTAATCCGGGAGACGCGGAGCATCCGCTGACCTTCTTTTCCCTCATCTCCCTTCTCCTGAATGGCGCTACCACACGCCAGCAATGGCTGGATGCCTTTGCCCTGCTGAATGGTTATGACCGTGATGTATTAGATGATGCGGACCTCTATTTTGGATTCTCGAATCCGGACCTGACACAATACCGTAAAGTGGAGACCTGGACCAGACTGGCCACTGCTATGCAGGATTTACGTATCCTGGGAACCAGCGCTTCTATAGCAAAAGAATTTATCAACCCAGTACTCACCAGCACCGATACGAGTCAGTTACGCATGACGCTCAAAGCACGGTATGAAGAAGATCTCTGGTTAGATACGCTGAAAGAGATCATGAATACGGTGCGTCCACAGAAAAGAAATGCCCTGGTTGCCTACCTGCTGGCTACTACCCCCGACGTATCTACGCCCAATGACCTGTTTGACTATTACCTCGTTGATACGCAGATGGAGGCAATCATGCCTTCCTCCCGTATCGTACAGGCGCATGGCACGATCCAGCTGTTTGTACAACGTTGTCTGATGGGACTGGAACCTACCGCCGCGGCCGACAGGAACAGTGATTCCGGCTGGGATCAGTGGAAATGGATGAAAAACTATCGTGTATGGGAAGCCAACAGAAAAGTGTTCCTCTATCCGGAGAACTGGATCGAACCAGAACTGCTGGATGATAAATCCTTCCTTTTTTCCGAAATGGAAGAACAACTGTTACAGGATGAAGTAAATGAGTTTACTACGGAAGATGCGCTGATCCGGTATCTCGAAAAACTGGATGAAATTGCCTTCCTGGAAGTAGTGGCAGAATATTATCAGGCAGATATCTATACGCTTCACGTCTTCGCCCGTACTAAAACAGGCGATCCAGCCACTTACTATTACCGTCGCCTGGAACAGGAACGATACTGGAGTGCATGGGAAAAAGTAGACCTCGATATCACCAGTAACCAGCTCCTCGCCTTTGTACATAACAACCGGCTTTGTCTGGCCTGGCCGATCTTCACAGAAATACCCAATCCGACACACGAGGTGACGATCCCCGGCGTATCCGCCAGTGAAAGCACCCCCAGAGAAATGAAAAAGGTGGAACGTAAACTGAAGATCCAGCTGGCCATCAGTCAGTTTGCCAATAAACAGTGGCAACCGAAAAGAGTGTCCAGGAGCGGCATCATGACACCTGACGACTATACTACCGACAAGTTTGACCAGGACATGTATAACCTGCTGTACTTTGAGTTTTCACAGCAGATCATGGTCTTTCATACTTCGGTGGAATACATTCAGGAAACCCATACAATAGACGGTATATTTAATCTGACGGGTTGTAAAGGCTATCCGGAACTCGCCAGTACCAAGCCCGCTTATTTTCCTGATTTCTTCCCCGACTTCAAAGACACACTACTGGGGTCTGACAGATATGTAGAGCAAAACCTGGATGCAAGCAATGCTTTCTCGGTACGGAACGCGTTTCTGTTCTTTAATTTCTTCGACCTGCTGACACAGACACCCGGCAGCAACTTCCGGCTCAGTTACCCGCACCAGTTCACCTGGGTGGACATGCTCGCCCTGCTCTACGAGGTCATCATGAAAAAGCTGCTGGCCAATATATCAGATGCTGCCGGCAGAGGGATCAAAGTACCACTGGGTACCTTACTGCCTTATTTCTTCGAAGACAGTAAACACAACTATGTGATCGTTCCTGGCTTTTATGGCGTGGATAAAGATCCGCAGACAGGTCAGCCTATCACTATCAGAAGAACGTATACGGATGTATTGAAGCTACTGGAAGCAGTGATAGCCCTCTACAATAAATACGTACAGATCATCAAGGAGAATCCGGGCATGCCTGCGGCTGACCTTGTGGCCAAACTGGTAGCCGATCCTGATTTCCAGGCCATCGTTGCCGAATGGAAGGTATATACCCAGCTGAAATATGGCGAACAATTCAGGAATTTCTATCATCCCCTGTTATGTATGATGCGTAAGACACTGTATAAGGATGGCATTCCTGCATTGATGAAGCGAGAGACACAACTAACCGTTACTAATTTCAATTTTGCTACCTATTACCAACCCGGTACACTGGTGCCTGGTCCGCTGCCGATAGAAGACATAGACTTCGACAGTGATGGTAGTTACAGCAGTTATAACTGGGAACTTTTCTATCACACGCCGATGATGCTGGCTACACGCCTGAGCAGAGACCAGCGTTTTGAAGAAGCCCTGGTATGGTTCCATTATATCTTCAATCCTACAGGTGCGCTTGAAGGGAATCCTCCGCAGAAATACTGGGTAACCAAACCGTTCTATCAACGTCTGTCACCAGAATACCTGGAACAGCGCATAGACAACCTGCTGACTAAAATAGCAACTCCCGGCACTCCTGAAATCAAGGAACTGGAGTTTGCCATTGATCAGTGGCGTACAAAACCGTTTATGCCGCATGTCGTAGCGCGTTTCAGACCGGTAGCTTATCAGAAGGCGACGCTGATGAAATACATCGATAACCTGGTGCAATGGGGAGATAACCTCTTCCGGCAGGATACAATGGAAGCCATCACCCAGGCGACACAGATGTACATCCTGGCGGATAAATTACTGGGACCTAAACCACGTATCATTCCACCAGCGGTGAAGGTACCTTACGAAACCTACAATCAGCTGGAACCAAAACTGGATGCCTTCGGCAATGCATTACTGGAATTTGAGAATCTGTTGCCGGACCTTTCCGTACTACCACATGGCGGCGATGAACTACCGCCACCACCGATCACGATGTCCAGTCTTTATTTCTGTGTGCCTCCGAATGATCAGATGCTGGCCTGGTGGGATGTGATCGAAGACCGGCTTTTCAAGATCCGTAACTCCCAGAATATAGACGGTGTCGAAAGAGTGCTGGCACTCTTTGCTCCTCCTATTGATCCGGGGATGCTGGTACGTGCAGCTGCGGCCGGTCTTGATCTATCGAGTATCATAGCGGGACTGAATGCTCCTTTACCCAACTATCGCTTTAATATCATGTCGCAGAAAGCGACGGAACTGATCCAGGAAGTCCGCGGATTAGGCAACGCACTCTTACAGGCACTGGAGAAAAAAGATGCCGAAGCACTGGCATTACTGCGGAATGACCTGGAGGCGAAACTGCTTAAGAGTATGCTGGACATGAAAAAGGTACAGCTGAAAGAAGCCAGACAACAGATAGAAGTACTTAACCGTACCAAAGCCATTACGGAGGAACGGGATGCTTACTTCACAGCCATCGAGCGGATCTCTGCCAGTGAACAGCTGAACCTTGATAAGCTGTCTGAAGCCCACGACTTCCAGATGACGGCGCAGATCGTACAGGCCACAGGCGCTGTATTGGGACTGATACCTGACTTTAGTCTGGGCGGACATGGATTTGGTGGCTCACCGGCAGTAGATGTGACCTTTGGTGGTACCTTCCTGGCTGCGGCAGCCAATGCGGCGACAGGCGTATTGAATATCCTGAGCGGTGTGGCCTGTTATGAGGCCAACAGAGCTTCTATCCTGGGTGGATTTGACAGACGTTTCGATGACTGGAAACTACAGGAAAGACTGGCTAAACTGGAAATAAAGCAGATCGACCAACAAATCACCGCTGCAGAACTCAGGGTAGAGATCACTGAAGCAGACATTAAAACACAGGAACAGCAGATCGACAACAACCAGAAGACCGATGAATTCATGCAGGATAAGTTCACCAATAAAGACCTTTACCAATGGATGATCGGCAAGATCAGCGCTGTTTACTTCAAAGCCTACAAACTGGCATATGATGTATCCAAAAAGACAGAGCGCTGCTATCAGCATGAACTGGGCAGTACAGATACCTTCCTGCAATTCGGCTACTGGGATAATCTCAAGAAAGGTTTGCAGACAGCCGACCAGCTGTTCTACGACCTGAAACGGATGGAAGCCAGTTACCTGGACACTAACAAACGGGAATACGAGGTGACTAAACACATCTCGCTCTCTATGCTTGATCCGCTGGCCCTTGTCAGATTACGTGCCACCGGCGTCTGTGACTTCCAGGTACCGGAAGCCCTCTTTGATATGGATCATCCCGGCCACTACTTCCGCCGTATAAAAACGGTCAGTATTACGCTCCCATGTATTGCAGGTCCATACACATCGGTTAGTGCGAAACTATCATTGATCAACAACCGGTATCGTAAGAATACCGCCAAGGCAGTTGGTTTTACAGATGATAAGACAGCGTACGAAGAAGTACCTGGAAATGATGACCGTTTTGTGTATAATATCGGTACGATTCAATCCATCGCTACCAGTAACGCCCAGAATGACAGCGGCCTCTTTGAACTGAACTTCCGTGATGAACGCTATCTGCCATTCGAATATACCGGTGCTATCAGTACCTGGCGGCTGGAGCTGCCAACGGGCGTACGGCTCTTCGATTACAACACTATTGCAGATGTGATCATCCATCTCAAATACACTGCCCGTGAAGGCGGCAGTACATTAAAAACGCTGGCATCGAATACCTTGAAAGACAAGCTGGCGGAGATCGGTCAGCAGCTGAGTGAAACAGGTCTTCACCTGGCGCTTAATCTCCGCTATGACATGCCGGACGAATGGAACCTGTTGAAGAAAAACGGTACGGTCAGTATGCAGATCGCGAAGACCAGACTTCCTTATTTCTTGCAGGCATTCGCTGCCGAAATTGATAAGGTGATCCTGCTGGCAAGGTTTAAAAACACTCCTGCCCTTGTGAGTGTTACGATCGATGGCGCCGCACTGACCCTGAATCCAAAACCTGAATGGTCGGTATTCCTGAATGAGACAATGGCCATTGAACTCGATACCGCATTTACGCTCGCAGCAACGCCGGCTTTGATGAATGACATGGAAGAACTGATGATGATCGTAAAATACCAGTTCCCATAATAACAGCTTTCAGAGATAACAGTTAAACAGTAAGAACGCTTCAGGGCGAAGTCTCTGAAGCGTTTTTTTATGCGCCGGCATGCGGAAACAGGAAACCTGTACCAGCATAGTCAGTATTTACCGGATACTTGTTAAAATCGTTTAATTATCAGCTAAAATATACATATAGGAACGCGGCTATTCTTTATAGCTTCATAGCGAATTACAAAATGGTGAATAAAGGATAATATCGTCCGGACATAAGCCGGATGTTCGCTGTATACCGTTATTACACCAGTATTATACCGCTGGTTGTACGCTCACAAGCGTACAACCAGCGGCCTAATCACGGTATAATGCCGGTGTAATGGGACATTCCGTACTTGTCTAAGGTAGAGACTTGTCTGACCAATAGATAAACATACTGTTATTGATGGAAATTTATGATTATATGAAATTGTACAAAAGACTCGTACATGTCATCTTTTTTATGGCCGTCTGGACCCAGGGTATTCATACCGCTCAGGCGCAAAATGGAGATCAGATACTGGATGGAATCGGTGAGACGGGTATGATAGCACGTTATGTTTTTAACGGAGATCTCAGGGACTGGTCGCGCAATAACCTGCATGCCAAATCTCCCGCTAATGAAATAACTTTTGTTAATGACGACCGGTTTGGAAAGGTCTTATCACTTTCCGGTAATAACAATGCTTTCCTTACACTTCCCGGTGAAGCATTATCAGATATAGAATCACTCAGCATATCAGGATGGATATACCTGCGCTCCGGCCAGGCTGGTCAGCGTTTCTTTGATTTCGGAAAGGATGCCGGTCAGCATTTTTTTGCAGCACCTACAGGAACAGGTACGCAGGAAGGTTATCAGGCAGTTATAACAGCGGATAAAAGCAGTCAGACCACCGTGGCGGCTCCCGCCATCGCCACGAATAAATGGGTGCATCTGGTCATTGTAATAGATATCCCTTCAAAAGCGATGATCGCCTATGTGGATAGTAAGCAGGTGGGTGAGGCAAACGATATCCCTTCAGAGGTAATGACCTTATTCAGTCAGCAGACAGGCGGGAAAAAGCAGCTTTATATCGGGAAGTCGCTGCTAACCGGCGATCCGAATCTGAACGCCCTGATCCATGATTTTCGTATATATCGTGTCGCATTGACTAATAGACAGGTGGCGGGTATTTATAACAATTCACGCCGGGGTATTAATGAGGGCGTTGTCAATACTACGGGCAAACAGGAGGATGATCTTCCTCATTTTCCGGCAACGGCAGCACAATTATATAATGCTTATCTGGTGCGTGTAGCTGATGTAAAAGTGGAAACCGCTGTAGGAAATTTACCCCGCCTGCCTGCTTATGTAGCGGGTACTTATCAGCATAACAGGAAAGGGCCGCAGGTACGTGTGATCTGGCCTTCGCCTGTTGACAACAGTGCCGTGTTACAACCCGGCCAATATACGCTTACGGGACGTGTACCGGGAACTAATTTTCAGCCAAAGGCAGTTATTACCGTAAAAAAGGATACGCAATCCCCTACCGCCACTTTAAAACTGGCGCCGTTTAAACTGGGACAGGTTTCCCTGGAAAATGATGCGGATGGTCATGAGACCCGGTTTGTCGAAAACCGCGATAAGTTTATCCGAACTTTAGCCATTACTGATCCGAATTCATTTCTTTATATGTTTCGCCATGCTTTTGGTCAAAAGCAGCCTGAAGGCGCCAGGCCGCTGGATGTATGGGACAGTCAGGATACCAAGTTAAGAGGGCATGCAACAGGACACTATCTGACTGCTATTGCGCAAGCCTATGCCAGTACCGGATATGACAAAACCCTGCAGGCGAATTTCGCGCAGAAAATGGAATATATGGTCAACACCCTCTATGATCTATCCCAATTATCCGGCAATCCTGCAACAACAGGTGGTGCAGCCGTATCCGATCCTGTTGCGGTACCTTATGGTCCGGGGAAATCGGGGTATGATTCAGATCTGAGCAATGAAGGCATCCGCAATGATTACTGGAACTGGGGTAAAGGATTCATCAGTGCTTATCCTCCGGATCAGTTTATTATGCTGGAGAAAGGCGCTAAGTATGGCGGACAAAAGAACCAGATCTGGGCGCCCTATTACACGTTGCATAAGATCCTGGCTGGCCTGATGGATGTGTATGAAGTGAGCGGTAATAAAAAAGCGCTGGCCATCGCCAGTGGTATGGGCGACTGGGTATACGCGCGTTTAAGTCATGTACCACAGGATACGCTGATAAAGATGTGGAATACTTATATCGCAGGTGAGTTTGGTGGGATGAATGAAGCGATGGCGCGTCTTTACCTGATTACCGGCAAGCAGCAATATCTGCAGACGGCACAGTTGTTTGACAATATCAGGGTGTTCTTTGGAGATACTGCACATTCGCATGGACTTGCCAGAAATGTAGATATTTTCCGTGGATTACATGCCAATCAGCATATCCCACAGATCGTAGGAAGCATCGAAATGTACCGCGCATCAAATAATCCGGAATACTATAAGATAGCAGATAACTTCTGGTACAAGGCAGTCAATGATTATATGTACAGCATCGGAGGTGTTGCAGGTGCACGTAATCCCGCTAACGCGGAATGCTTTATCAGTCAGCCGGCTACCCTGTATGAAAACGGCTTCTCTTCCGGCGGACAAAACGAAACCTGTGCAACTTACAATATGCTGAAGCTGACCAGTGACCTGTTCCTCTTTGATCAACGGGCTGAATTCATGGACTATTACGAGCGGGCATTGTACAACCATATTCTTGCTTCTGTTGCAAAAGATAATCCTGCCAATACTTACCATGTGCCGCTCCGGCCGGGTGCGATCAAACAGTTTGGCAATCCGGATATGACAGGTTTTACTTGTTGTAACGGTACTGCTATCGAGAGCAATACCAAATTGCAGAACACCATCTATTTCAAAAGCAGAGATGACCAGGCACTTTATGTGAATCTCTATATTCCTTCCACCTTACAATGGACAGAGCGGAATGTAACAATAGAACAGACAACAGACTTCCCTAAGGAAGACTATACCCGTCTTACCATCAGCGGCAATGGAAGATTTGATATCAATGTAAGGGTGCCAGGTTGGGCGACAAAAGGATTCTTTGTAAAGATCAACGGTAAAGAGCAGGCGCTTTCTGCTAAACCGGGCACATACCTGACCATAAGCCGTAACTGGAAAGATGGCGACGTACTGGAGCTAAAAATGCCTTTCCAGTTCCACCTCGACCCTGTTATGGATCAGCAGAATATTGCAAGTCTGTTTTACGGGCCGATCCTGCTGGCGGCACAGGAACCGGAGGCAAGAAAGGACTGGCGCAAAATAACCCTTAATGCCGATGATATCAGCAAGTCTATTAAAGGTGATCCGCAGCAATTACAATTTATGATTGACGACATCGTGTTTAAACCGTTTTATGAGACATATGGACGTCATTCTGTTTACCTGGATGTGCAGTTAAAATAGTATTCCGATATATTATTTCCACTCAAAAGGCTTCAGCTATAAATAGTTGAAGCCTTTTGAATAAGTTAGTAAGCGATTCTTTCTGCCAAAGCTTTACCACGGACAATTCGCCGGTTCCGGGAAATATTCTTCACTGATATATTTCGCGGTCGGACCATCTGCACCGATCAGTGCATATTTAGCAATACGTGCACCCGCTTCTTCCGGCGTACTGGTACCCTGTTGCATGGTAAAATCAGTTTTCGTCCATCCCGGACAAACGGCATTCACCTTAAACGCTGTATCGCGCAATTCATAGGCTAACTGCACGGTGTACATATTCAGTGCGGCTTTGGAAGACTGGTAAATGACATAGCGTTTCGGGTAGTTGCTATTATGAATATCTGCTGCCATCGACAGGGATGCCATAGCGGTACTTACATTCACGATCCTTGGTTCCGGTGATTTTTTCAGCAGGTCAATAAATGCCTGCGTCGTTCTCACAACACCGAACAAATTGGTATCATACACTGCCTGGTATTGGTCCGCGGCCGATGTAAGCGCAGATTGCTCAAATCCACCGGCAATACCTGCATTATTGACCAGCACATCCAGTACATCGGTTTTCTCACCGATCTCTTTCCGTGCCGCATCAACAGATGCCTGACTGGTCACATCCAATTGTATTGCTGCTATATTATTTATTCCTGCAGCGCGTAGTTTTTCAACTGCGGACAATCCATTTTCCAGTGTGCGGCTACCTAAGTAAACGAAAAAACCTTTCTGTGCGAGTATCCTGGCCACTTCAAGGCCAATACCTTTGTTGGCGCCTGTGACTAATGCTGACTTCATTTTATTTTCATTTGTTGATGCAACGAAGGTAGTCAGCAGAAAAAAGGACGATAGGGACAAATCATTTTAATCGTGGGACAAATCCTTCAAGTCAGCCAGATAGCGACTGACACTCTTACCTGTACTCTTTTTAAAAAGACGGGAGAAGTAACCGGGGTCATTGAATCCCAGTTCATAAGCCAGTTCTTTCACTGACAAGGTGGAGTATTGTAATTTCCGTTGTGCTTCCAGCATCAGGCGGTTGGTGATCCACTCTTTCGGAGAAACACCACCAAATTCTTTCACGATCCCATAGAGGGTATTAGACGTCAGCGCTAATTGCTCTGCAATGCTTTGTACATCATGCTGCTCGGTCAGATTTTCTTCGACTGCCAGTTTAAAAGCGATATACTTTGACAGCTTGGCACCTGGCACCACTTCCGGAACTTTGTATTGCTCAAAATAAGCGGTATTAAACTCGGTCAGTACGGTATGTAAATGTGCCAGTATGACCTCTACCTTTCGCTGTCTGCCGGGAGCGTGCAGCAGCTGAAACAAGCCGGAAAGCAGATTTTTCACCCGTTGCTGTGTGGCAGGGTCGAAGGAAATAGAATTAACATTAAAAGGATTGACCAGGAACTGATAGGTACCAGGTAGCAGTCTCAGCGTATCCTCGTCAAAAGAAAGCGCATACTGCCGCTGGTTTTTATCATAAGGCAGCTTGGTGATAATCTGGTTGGGCAGGCCAAAGGCCAGTTCACCGTCGCCCACCTCGAATTGCTGCAGGTCAGCAATAAAGGTGGCCGCTCCGCTTTCAATGTATTGAAAATAATAAAAAGAAAGACGATGCGGTTTGAGTAGTATCTGCATTACGTCATCAGGCAATGGTATCGCACAATTCTCATTCAGCGCGATCGACAATTTATCGTGATGCCTTATCTTGTCCAGTAATCCTATTGTTTCTTCCATGTAGAATCCCTTCCTGTTTCTGCAAAGCTATCACTTAAAGTAATGCAAAAATGGTATCTGCGGATTTCAGCGGCATCTACGGCTCAACCCGTCAGCCGGTTGAAACCTACGGTTTCCCTGTAAGACTGTGGGGAGATATCTGTTTTGCTCTTGAAAAATCTGCTAAAATAATATTCGTCTTCGTAGCCGAGCTCATACGCGATTTCTTTGATCGTCTTAGGCGTCAGGTATAGTTCTCTTTTAGCTTCTATAATGATACGCTCAGAGATCAGTTCTGAAAGCGGTTTCCTGAAATGGGTCTTGGCAATCCTGGACAATACAGGTGGGGTCAGGTGTAATAGATCTGCATAATCACTTGGTGCATGTTTCTCTCTGAAATTGTCTTCGATGGCATTTCTTAAATTTTGCACGATCAGCAACTGTTTGGCATTAACGGCCTCCGTTTCCTGCACGGATTGCTGTTCCAGTTTTATACGGGTGGCGATCACCAGGAATATTTTCAGATAAGAAACAATGACTTCATCCCTTCTCAGTGCATCAATTTTCAGTTCACCGATAATCTCTCTGATGAAGTTGAGCATGGTTGCTTTCGAATTTTCATCCAGTGAGATAAACGGTTGCTGGTAGATGTTATTAAACAGAATACCATTGGTGGCAATCTCTTTGTGATGTCTGTAGATGCAGAAAAAATCGTGGTGAAACTGGATACAATAACCCACCAGATCACCTTTTGACTGCAACAGGAAAGGCTGGTAAGGATAAAAAGCGAACAGGCTGTTTTCCTGAAAAGTATATTCGCAGAAATCTACTTTTGCGACACCTTCTCCGCCCGTGACGATGATGATGGTAAAGTAGTTATTACGCTGAATGTGATCAAAATAACTGTTATTATCAAATTCGAATACCTTAAACGAAAGGTTTCCGTTCTGTTGATTAAGAAGCGTGTAAACAGTCTGATTTGACATTCGCCTGTATGTTTTATTTATAGTTCAATCTCCATATCTGATGCCGGAATCGCACAACAGATCAGTATATTACCTTCCTCCGGTTCCATAAAAGGCTCCGGATCATATGTGAAAGCGCCACTAATCAATTTTGACTCACAGGTGGAACAGGTGCCCATTCTGCAATTATAATCCGGACTCAGCCCCGCTGATTCGCAGAGTTCCAGTATTGTACCTTTACTTTGAGTCCAAAGTACCTGCTTATTGGATTTAGACAAGGTGATTGTATAGCTTTTCTTCCCGCTATTATTGGTGCTTGCTGTATTTTGTTCCATCATATTGTTACTAAATTACTAAAACCGCCGGACTATCATGCCCGCTTAATTCCATAAAGGGTGACACTACCACTATCAGGGATTAAACGGAGAGTATCCTAAAAACTGCCATTCCACACGATGATGTTCAAGTGTATGGATCCAGCGTGTGGGATGAAAACACCAAAAACGGCCTGTCCCTCTTGTCTTTAGCAGATCGCTTTCTGATGTCTGATCAAAAAGCAGGCTGGCTGTTCCCGTCAACTGTAAGGTTTGCCGGTTCTCAAAATCTACAAATAACAGTCCAGCCCTGGGATTTTGAAGGACGTTTCCAAAAGTGTTGAATATGCTGTTGCCTGGATAATCCGGAATCTTCAGGGTACCGTCTTCCGTTATTTCTATAAAACCCGGGTTCCCTCCTTTATGGGACACATCAAGGCGGCCATCCTGACCAGCGCTTGCCACAAAAAAGGTATCCGCGCTTTGCATCCAGTTGATCATGGCATTGGTCAACGTAACCCCTTCGGTAGACCTGGACTGCGTTTTTTCAAAATATTCGGGCATCTCCATTACCCTGCGCTGTATATATTTCGGACAGTTTGGATACGCCTCCTGCACACTCAATACGATCTTTGAATTTTCCAGCCTGGCGGTACCATTCACCCGCAGGCGTTTACGGGAATCCAGTTCAATGAACAGGCCGCCGATCTCACTGTCATGTGCAATATTTGAAAAGAAGATATCCGCCGGATTACTGACAAGCTTCCGGGTATCAAAAGTAATAGTCTCAGGGTCTGGTACCTTTACAAACCCAAAATTACCGATCAGTATCGATGCCCACAGTTCCTGTTCCTGATTCCGGCTACTCACGATAGCCATTGGCTGTTTCTCTACAAAATTGATCGCGCCCCTTGCAATCGACCCTGCGATCATCGCCTTATTATGATCGGCAATTTCCGCTTCCCCAACCATGGTTTGGATGTCCCTTTCCCCCTGATGAAATACGTCTGCCATATGCGAAATATTAAATTAGCCGCCGGGGTGCCTCTTCAGCACTTACCTTTGGAAAGAAAATATGATATAGCAAAGATCGCACGATATGCAGTACCGGGAAATGGAGAAATCGCATTATTTCATGGAGGAATTTGCCTGGGGTAGTCTGAAGACATGCTGCCATATATTAAAGGGACACCACCTGAAGGTAGTATCCCCTTAACATCTTTTCACGGCCCCTGCCTATTTAATTAATGGTGTTGTGTCTTTTATTGGGGGTGGGTTTCTCAATCTTATGCTTTTACAGCTTCAGCTGTTACTGGTTCTTTTACCAGCGGCTTTAAGCCTAAATTCTGTAACATCTGTAAATCGTCGGATACGCCGGGATTAGGCGTCACCAGCAGCGTTTCTCTCTCACCTGTAAAGATGGAGTTGGCGCCTGCCATGAAACACCAGGCCTGTTCTACTTCGGTCATTTCAATACGACCGGCACTCAGGCGCACCATAGAAGCCGGCATTGCGATACGTGCTGTCGCGATCATACGTACCATATCCCAGATATCTACTTTAGGATTATTTTCCAGCGGCGTTCCCTTCACTCTTGCCAGTGCGTTAATAGGCACTGATTCCGGGTGTTTTTCCATACTGGACAAAGTGAGTATCATAGAGATACGATCTTCATGGGACTCACCCAGACCGATAATACCACCTGAGCAAACGGTAATACCTGCTTTGCGGACGTTGTCGATCGTTTTGATACGGTTATCAAATTTTCTGGTAGAGATGATCTCGTTATAATAGTTTTCAGAAGTATCCAGGTTGTGGTTATAAGCATATAAACCAGCATCTTTTAAGCGTTCTGCCTGGCTTTCTGTCAACATACCCAGGGTACAGCACACTTCCAGGTCCATGTCATTGACACCCTTCACCATGTCAATAATGCGGTCAAAATCGCTGTTATCACGCACTTCTCTCCAGGCAGCAGCCATACAGAAGCGGGAGGCGCCATTTTCCTTTGCTTTACGTGCGTGCGCAAGCACTGTTTCCGTAGGCAGTAAGGCCTGTACCTTGATGCCGGTCTGATAACGGGCAGCCTGACCACAATACGAACAATCCTCAGGACAACCGCCGGTTTTCACCGATAATAACGTTGATATCTGCACCTCATCGGCTTTATGCCACTCCCTGTGTACGGATGCAGCTTCGTATATCAGCGTCAGTAATGGCTTGTTGTAAATAGCCAGCAGTTCCTCTTTTGTCCAATCGTGGCGTAATGCGGTTGTTTTACTCATTTTACATTTATTTTGGGTGATAGAGGCCCTATCATCCCGTTTCCATCCAAAAGTAATATCTTGCCGGTAGGTTCATAGGTGCCAGTTTTAATATTATGAATAGTCCGGTTGAGATTCCATTTAAAAGCTTTATCCAGATAGAACGTGCTTCTCATATTCCTATTTATATACAAATAGCGAATCATCTGACGCAGGCGATACAATCCGGTACGCTGTTGCCCGGTACCAAACTGCCCGGGGCCAGGACTTTAAGCGAGCTCCTGGACGTGCACCGGAATACGATCACCTCGGTATATGAGGAGTTATATGCCCAGGGCTGGATAGACGTAAAACCGAACCGGGGAGCAGTGGTGATGCCCCGTCTACCTAAAATAAAGGGACGGACGACGGAAAGCCGTGGTTACCCGGCCACGACCGGCTTTTCCTTCACAACGACCCCGCTTTTGGATAATCCGTTTGACCATGCCCCCTGCGACTATGTGTTTAACGACGGGGTACCTGATATCCGGCTCACACAGATCGACGATCTTTCCCGTTTGTATAGCGCCAATATGAAGCGCAAAAGCAATCAGAAGAAAATGAGTTATTATAATCAGGAAGGCAGCAGGTATTTTAAGGAACAGTTATCCCAGTATCTCCGGCTTTCGCGTGGGTTCAAAATATCTATCAATAACCTGCTGATCACGCGGAGTATTGAAATGAGCCTGTTTATTATCTCGGAGATCATTTTACAACAGGGTGATTATGTTGTAGTGGGCGCCCCCAGTTATTTTGCCGCTAATATGATCTTTCAGAAATCCAGTAACCGCGTACTGACAGTACCTACTGATGAGGAAGGACTGAATACCGATGCATTGGAGGAGCTATGCAGCAAACATATCATCAGACTGGTATACGTCACCCCCCAGCATCACTACCCTACTACCGTCAGTTTAAGTGCCCGGAGACGGATGGCCTTATTACAACTGTCAAAGAAATTTGGGTTTGTCATCGTGGAAGACGACCATGACTATGACTTTCACTATGATAAACAACCCCTGCTCCCACTGGCCACAGTAGATACCGAAGGTATGGTGATCTATGTTAGTTCGTTTGGGAAGTCTCTCGCTCCGGGGTTTCGTACCGGATTTGTCGTTGCGCCGGAAAATCTGATGGTGGAAATGCGCAAGTACCTGGGTATTATAGACCGGCAGGGAGATGTGATGATCGAGCAGGCTTTAGGAGAAATGATAGAAGAAGGCGCTATTCAGCGGCATATGAAGCGCTCCTTAAAGATCTATAAGGAACGGCGGGATTATATGTCTGCCTTACTGGAAGAACATCTCAGTGAATGGATACAATTTCAGCAACCCACCGGTGGACTCGCCTTCTGGTTGTCTTTTAAAAAACCGGTTAATCTGATGCGGCTCAAAAAGCTATGTGAGAAAAACAACCTCTTTATTCCCAGAACATTGCTTTATCAGAATAAAGAGGTGACCGCTTTGCGGGTTGGTTTTGGGCATCTGGATCAGGAGGAGATGGATAAAACGATTGGTATTTTGAAACAGGCAATCAGCGAATTGTAAATAGCACAATCAATGCTCCGGCATTCCTTCATGCATATTTCTAACAATAGAAACGCCTGCCATTATTTTCTTCAGGGCTTTATCCAGGTCCAGTTCCTCTTTCGTTATCACCTCATCAATGAAATGCGCATCCTGCAGGTTTGATTGTAATGGACCTCGTGGAGCATTGGCGTGCGTGGTATACATATATCCGGCATTTACTGTACCCTGTATATAAAAACTGTGGTGATATTCAATAATAAGACCTGCTTTCAGATTCCCGCCTACATGCAGACTATAATCATAGCTGGAATCGGCAATGATGGCATTGTGCACGGTCAGGTCTCCGGCAATACAGATCTGTGAAAACGTAAACAGGTTTTGTACGGTTACATGACCGAATACCATCATCAGTGAGATGTTTACTTCCATGGCGTCTTCCAGTATACCGGTCACCGTGAGATTTCCATTGACCATTACAATGTCATCCTTTAAAGTATTAGACCGTAAAGACAGCTCCCTGGAAAACCGTATCACCACCATGGGATTCCTGGCAAGGGCAAAATGTGTAACCGATATAGATGAAGCAATACGCCTTGAAAATGAGGCGATGCAGCTTTGCAGGCAATTGAATAAGCCAGCCACCACCTCTTACATCTGGTCGATCAGGGTGCTACCGGATTATTATCATCACAGAGAGCTGGCAGGAACTGTTTTAGATCTCCAAAAGTGCTATCGGTTTATTTTCTCTACCAGTTTCCTGAGTTTGACCGCATCATATGGCGCGCTATGGTGTAAGCATCATAAGCTACCAGGTTATTGAAATACCTGAAAACGTCGTGCTGATTTTTTGCTTCACTTCCTCCGGAAACTTATTATACTTCAGGTTCAGATGTTCCAGGTGCTTTAGCTCAAAGAATGTCTCAGGTAGCCAGGTCAGACCATTGGAAGAAAGATTGAGGTATTTTAACTGTTGCAGTTTATGAATGTCCTGCAAATCTTCCGGTTGCATACCAGGCGAAAGGATGTAGAAGAATCCGCCATTAGGTGCCGGTTGCATCACCTGTTTGATCCATTCCAGTTGCTGACGGAAATCCTCGTCTTCATCGGGCGCCATTTCTGCCATGAGATCAAGGGTATCCTGTGTAATGAACTCCTTCTTCTCTTCGTTTCGGTCTATTTCCAGATGTTCTAAGGTTGGAATGTCAAAGACCTCCGCTTTCCAGCCGAGGAACTTTTTGCTGATCACCAGTTTTTTAAGGTGCTTAAAGCCTGCGAAATTGGGGAAACTTTCCGACTGAGTACGGCTACCCGTCCAATGAAACTCTTGCAGCGTTTGCACATTCAGCAGACTTTCCGGTAACTCCCGGATGTTATTCTCCCGAAAATCGAATTGTTGCAGGTTTTTCAACCTGGTTATTACTTCCGGGAAAGGCGCCGGTGCATCCACATGGTTGTAACAACCATACATACTGAGTGTTTCGAGTTTATCCAAACGGGTCAGGCTATCCGGCAGCGGTATTGCCATGTAATCGATCTTCAGGACCTGTAAACTGCCTAATTCGCCCAGCGCATCCGGGAATGCGTTCAGGTCATAATTGGCGCCCAGGTTCAGTATCCGTAGCTTTTTTAGCTGACCGATGGCTTCGTGAATGGTCTTAACACCGCTATCGTACAGATACAACTCTTCCAGTTGCTGCAGTTCACCAATGACGGCTGGTATTTCACTGATCCTGTTCTTTGAGAGGGTGAGCTTTTTAAGGTTTTTTAATTTGGTAAGAGACGCCGGAAATACCTTCATCTTCTTATCTGACAAATCCAGCTCCACTATTTCATCGATATTGCCTGCAATGATCCTTTCCAGTTCCTCTTCATGTACCAGGCGGGTAGGTTTGGCGCCTTCCACAAAAGGCGATAGCCCTGCTTTCACCAGATCAATAAACTGCCATTCATCAAACTCATTATGTTGGTTAAATGTGGCCGGCACCATCACCTGCGGTAAAACCTCCTGTGTATAGTCATACTCAAAAAAATCATTCTGATCGCTATAGGTATTGATGAGGATAGCACCCTCCGGCTTTATATTGGAATCATGGTCTGAATTCAGTACATACGGCACATAAGTTGTGCCTTCAATTGTGATGCTACCATCGTTATAGTTTCCAAAAAAGGCATATCTGATATATGCGTCACCGGATATATGAATCGTATCATCACCACTTTTCAGCACGTCGCAGTGTACGTTACCTAATACCAGCAAAAGCGGATGATAATCACCAATATTAATATCACCTTCCACGGTCAGGTTACCATTGATCATAATCAGTACGTCACCCAGATCGGTATCCTCATTTAATGACTCCAATGTACCTGCGGCCCAGTCTGCAGTAAGACTCCCCTTAATAGTAGTATCTCCCTCGAAGTAAATGATCCTGTCATGATCCAATCTGTTGATGGGATCATACAATTTCATGTCAAATCGCTGATAAATTGCGTCTTTGGTAAGAAGCACCGGCATCGTCCTGTTGGTTTTTATAGGTTAAATCAGATTGTATAATACACTTTCAATTCTCGTTAAAAATCGATTGTTATCATGGCACTTCCGCGCCTTGCGCAGCCGTAATAGAACCGGATAACTTCGTCGACAGGACTGGCATCCGCCTGAACTTCCGAGTATGCAGGATCAATATTACAGCATATGAAAAAATGCTCCTTAAAACGTCCGGTGTCATTAACAGCGGCAAAATGAATGGCTAATATATAGTGCGCTTCTAAACGATAGGGATCATACCGGAATGCTTCTTCAAAAAACGCAGCTGCTTCAGCATAATCGTATTGCGCTAATGTGTCAAAGGCTTTTTGAAAAAGCTGGTTAATGGGTACTGTGGTTTTGTAATAACTGTTGATCAAAGGTGTTTCCACTTTATCGTATTTATATTCGCTCGTTGAAGTTCAAGCTTATTATGCTTCTTTATTATTGTTATTCTTCCAACCCTCCACACTGACGAAGGTCAAAAGTATAGTACTGCTGTGGGTTTAATAGCTATCACACTACTACAAATCATCTACATGATTACAAAACAAAAAACAAAAGCACTATACAAATATATATTATTTATCATAACAATACCTGTCTGCGTAAAAGAGCGCATTTTATATATAAACAGCAACCCGGCCTCCAATGGAAACCGGGTTGCTGTAAGCCTGGGTATGGGATCCCTATAGGCTATTGTCCTTTACAAGATAACTTAGGTTGATCAGAACTTCCGTTTCTGATATGGTGTGCCTGCACCGTCTTCGCAATAGCTTTTCAGACTTAACAGAAACATCGCCCAATTGTAATTACACCAACGGTAAAACTCTGTCAACTCGCGCCAGTTAAAATGTTTAAGCACTACTGCTGTAACGCCATCTTTCTCAGACAGTTCAAATGAAACACCCGTTCCGACCCATTCAGGATCGGATGCGATACATTCCCACTCGATCCGTTTATTCTCAGACAATTCAACAATCTTCATTTTAGTGCCATAGTCGTCGTCGAAATCAAATTCGTTTATAAAGCCAGGCTTTGGTTCTACGATCAGGGCCGTTGTCCAGAAAGCACCTAGTCCCTCCTGGGTGGTCAGCGCTTTATATACTTGTGCAACAGGCACTTTGATGTAGTTAATGTGTTCTATTTTTTCCATATGCGTTACGATGAATGTTGCCAGCCGCAATTTATCAAATGTCGGGTTCTCACAGGCGGTCATACGGGACAAGTATAAGGGTGAAACAGGACAATTATTTAGGGTTATATATGCATTTGAGTTATTATTCAATGCAGCATGCAGCAACGAAAATGTGGTGCCTACTGACGAATATATACGCAGAAACAGTCGTATCAAAGAGTCACTGCATGTCCGTTACAGCCCTGTCTGCCTATCTTTGCCTATAATCTGTCACACCTTTTACGATAACCCTTTTAAAATTCCCTAAATGAAAAAACACTTATACCTGTCTATTATTGCCTTCATTATTTGTTTGAGCGCTACCCAGGCACAAAATGCGGATCAGCAGTACTACAACACCTTCGCATTGAAATTCCACTACAAGGCAACAAGTTTCGTCGTAGACACGCCATTCCCAGGTGGTGCTTCACAAGCCTTTTTGTTATGGAGTGCCAACGTGTACCAGGATTCAACGAAAAGTTCTTTATCACTGGATCAGTTTGATGCCAGCGGTAACTTCATTTCCGAGCACATCGTACCACAGCCTGGTAAGCTGTTACCTTCTCTGCTGCCCAGGAAAATTATCCGCATGAAAAGCGGAAAAGGCTACTACCTCTTAGGTTACGTGATCCAGTCCCCTAACCTGATCAATGGTATTCCCGTGTATTCTACCCCGGTGATCATCCGCCTGGATCAGTTACTGAATCAGGTTTGGGTACAAAAACTGCACTTCTCTGCCGTTAGTACTGCCAATGCCAACGCGCTTATCGAGTACAATGATCTTATCGAGGCTGCTAACGGCGATGTGATCATTGCAGGTCGTTATAGTCCGGCGCCGGCAGGTCAGCAGATCAACATCCTGACAACCCGCCTGACCAGTGCAGGCGTTCTCGTGTGGAACTACCAGTACTCTACCAACTTTACCTGTAACGCCAATGCGCTGGCACTCACAGAAGCTACCGATAATAATATCATCCTGACTGGTTATGTGGAACTGTGTACCAGCGGCTTTGGCGGCCCACGCCAGGTATTGTTCCTGCGTCTCCAGCCCAGCGGTATCCCGGTTACCGGTTTCGCTTATCTCGGCGCTACCACGGAATCTGCAGGTACCAAGATCGTTAAACGTACCAATGTTTCCGGTAATGATGCCTTCTTTATTTCCGGTTTCACCGATGTCACGGCTCCTACAGGGGCAGTCAACAGACAGGTACTGATCATAGATGTAAGAGAAAATGGCGTCATAGCCGGCTCTTTCCATGTAGGTGACGCCGGTATAGAAGAGTCCAATGATCTCGTTATCCGCAACCTGGGCAACGAAAACTATCTCCTTTATCTCACCGGCTTTACTACCAGTTACTACACTGCGGTGAGTAAAGAAGTGTTTTTCCTGCAACTGCGTTACGTTCCTGGCTCTCTGGGGCTTGTGGAATTCAGCACCTTCCCTCAGACGGCCAGCTACACGGAAAGGTATGGCCTGGAAATAAAAGCCGCGGGTAAGGATAAGTTCGCGATACTGGCCAATGCCAACTATATCATCAGCAGCACCAGCAATACCAGTACGTTTACGAATGTGCTGCTTCGTGATCTTAGTACTACCAATCAGCAGTGTATCAAGTTACACCAGCCACCGGTGAGCATCATTAATTTAAGTCCCAAGCAGCTCTCCGTATCGCCGATCGCCCTTTCCTTCAAACCTTACGCGGAGAAATATACGCTGTTCCAGAAAGTATATCCAAAACTGCTCTGTGGTCAGTTCTTTATCAATCCATTCGATGCAGTCAACAGCGGTATAATTGAACAAAGGGTAGCTGCTCCGGGCACGCTTCCTAAAGTGACACCAGTTACCAGACCAGACATTGTGAGCGTTTATCCAAATCCGGCCAGCAATTACGTCTTCATCGAATACGGCAAACCTATTACAGCCAAAGTACAGGCGAAAGTATTTGGTGCCGATATGCGCCTGATAAAGACCGTTGAAATCAAGGATAACAACAGACAAACATTATCACTTGATGGTCTGCCGTCCGGCTTGTATTTCATCCAGGTGGGAGACAATAATAAAAACGAAACTTTTAAAATAATGAAGCATTAAGCTTCTCCTGAATATCAAAACAAGCGGGCGTCCACTAATAGTAGACGCCCGCTTATTTATTCCAGATACCATGTTGATCATCACAGTTCACCGCTGCTTCTCTCCCATCACAATAACGTTACATTCATAATGATTGACGATATTTAACACTAAAAGCAGCCATTTCGTTCAACGCCTTCTGCGAAGCTTCACTTGAAATATCTGTGAATGGCCATACATGTAATGCGCCTTCAAACAGCATTAATTCCGTCTCTACCTGACACTCCAGTAAACGTTTATACAAATTAGCAGCATCATCTTGCAGTATCTCATGGGTACCACACAATATCAGTACCGGTGCTAAGCCCTGGAAACTACCGTTGACAGGCGACAGATACGGATTTGATAAATCTTTACCCGCAGCATACATAGTGGCACATTGCCTGAGATAGGCCTGTGACAATATAGTGTCCAGTATTTTATTACGCTCATAGCTGGTATTGGTGCAGGTAAGGTCGACCCAGGGGGAAATGACAATCGTGTATCCTGCTGACGGACCTGCAGCTTCCCTGAGGAAAAGCTGTATAGACATAGCAATATTACCACCTGCACTATCACCAATAATACCGAAAGTAATCTGTGGATTTTCTGCCGTAAGCATGGTGATTACAGCAATACAATCTTCAATGCCTGCAGGAAAAGGATGCTCGGGAGCCAGGCGATAGTCAATCAGCAATACCCGCCGGTTTAATGTCCGGGCGATGTGACTTACCAGGGGTGCGTGTGATGTAAGCGAACCATAGATAAAAGCTCCGCCATGGATGTAAACCACAATATCGTTCTCTGGAGCGTTATCTGGCGAAAACCAGGCACAAGGAACACCTGCGATCGTCACCTTAGTCCTGTTGATCCCATCCGCAACAGCATAGGTATTACCTATTGCTTCAAAAGCTTCGCGTTCTTCCTTAAATTTGTTCATTGGCATCAAGATTTAATAACGCAAAAGTCTGAGGTCCGCTGTTGGGAAAAAATAAGATATCTTAATTTTTTCCATCAGCCAGCGGTTAATTTTGAGCGCCGGACTATAATCACGTCAAATATGCAGTACGACAACATCCTACGGAATATCAGCCGTTACGTTCTCCTGACACCAGCACAGGAAGCCGCTTTTTGTGATTTACTGAGCATAGAAACCGTTAAAAGGAAGGAGTTGTTACTACGGGAGGGCGATGTTTGTACAGATGAATATTTTGTTAACAAGGGCTGTCTCCGGCAATATTTTGTAGACAGGAAGGGCCTGGAACATAACCTGTATTTCGCAATAGAGGACTGGTGGATATCCGACCTGTACAGTCGTACCCAGATGGCTCCTTCCTATTGTAATATTGTTGCACTTGAGGACTCGGAGCTGGTGAAAATCAATCACCAGGCATTGGAAAAGTTCATGACGAAGGTGCCTGAGCTTGAGCGCTTCTTCCGGCTTTCCTATGAGCAATCTATGGTCAACCAACACCTGAAGAACCTCCAGATGTTATATATGACGGCGGAGGAGCGTTATAGCTATTTCCGGGAGCGCTTTCCGGCGCTCGCAAACCGTATTCCACAAAAACATATCGCTACCTTCCTGGGCTTAACTCCTCAGTTCTTTAATACTATTCACGCCAAAGTGCTACGCGCAAAAAAAGAAGCTTCAAAATAGGAAATAAGACCTGCGTTCCTGTAATACTAAAGATATCTTAAGATTCATCTTTGGATAAAGGCACACCTTTGTGGGCATGTGAGCAGCAATGCTATCGTCCACTTTAAAATTAGTATTATGTCTGTTGTTTTAATGTCCTTTCCTAAAAGGTCAAAAATTGTAGCGCTTGACCGTACGGGAAATGCGTCTTTCTCTGCCTATAGAGCTAACAGAAAAGAATATGATGGATTATTAAGTCCGGTGATTGGCTTTGATGATTTCAGACTTAGCAGTGACGTATTTGGTCCACATCAGCATCGCCATATCTCTGCGCTCAGTTATCTCTTCGAAGATTCTGCGTTCTATCACAACAGGGATTCTATGGGAACAGATCTGACGATCACAAGCGGTAGTCTGCTGTGGACATGGTCAGGTAATGGCGTGACACATCACGAATTTCCCGAAACCGCTGATACGAAGATCCACGGTTTGCAATTATTTCTTGAAATACCAGCAGAGACCCGCAATTTACCTCCTAAAAGCATACTCATTCCGGTTGAGAAAATGCCATTAAGAGATACGGATGGCGTAAAAGTGAAAGTAGTAGCAGGAGCTGCAGCAGACATGGTGAATGAGGTTGTCACTCCGGAGCGTATCACCTTCCTCGATCTCACCATCGCTGTGGGTAAAAGCTTTGAACACCTACTGCCTGCAGGATGGAATGGTGTGTTCTATGTATTATCAGGTGTGATACAAATAGAAGCGGCAGCTGAAAGCTTTACATTGAATCCCTATGAAACGGTAGCGTTGGGATCATCTATGGAAGACACAAAGATTACTTTTTTGGCGAAGGAGGATTGTCATTTATTATTCATTAGTGGTGTTCCTCTTGATTGATCATCTCTTTGACACATGCTTACTACCTTCTCATAAGAGGATATTGCTACCTTCCTAAGATAAAAAATTAAGGTACCTTAATTTTTTATCTTCCTCAAAATCCTGAGCTTTATGGCGTTCTTATAAAATGCCACCACATGGATTTTGAACGTTTACTTTCTACCATACGCCGTCATACGCAACTCACTGAACAGGAGGAAATGAAACTCTGTGCGATATTGCGCATTAAGAAGCTTAAGCGCAAAGAATTCCTTGTAAGAGTTGGTGACGATGCCCGCCACGAGTATTTTGTCAATAAGGGGTGTCTGCGCACATACTATATCGATGAGAAAGGAACGGAGCATAATACATATTTTGCCATAGAGGGTTATTGGTTATCAGATATATACAGCAGGACATTTAATACCCCGGCGCTTTGCAGCATCGTAGCCCTGGAAGACAGCGAATTAGTACATATTCCTAATATCGCACTGGAAGAACTGCTGATCGATGTGCCTGCCCTTGAACGTTTCTTCCGTATCTCCTATCAGAAATCGCTTGCCACAATACATCTTAAACAGATACAGCTGTTATCTATGAATGGCTGTGAGCGATATAATTATTTTCGGGAGAAATATCCGGAAATAGATAAACGTGTTCCGCAGAAACATATAGCGAGTTATCTGGGGTTTACGCCGGAATTTTTTAATACGGTACGGTCGAAGGCGATACGGGAGAAGGTGTTGTCATCAGCGAAAGTTGGCTGGTAATTGAGCATTATTGCGCCAGCAACTGACAAATTATCAATCTGTCTCACTATGGTGAATAATATTCAACGGATAGTGCTCTCCCAAACCGGCATCTCTCAACGCTTTCCTGAATACCCGACGGTAGTCAGAAGGGGTAGTCATCAACAACCTTAAAAACGTCCGACGCAAAGAGCTAAGACCACCAAACCCGCACATCTCTGCGATATTTTCCAGCGAATTATCTGTGTCTTCCAGTAATTTCCGGGCCTGCTCAACACGTACTTTCTCTACAAATTTCGCGGGAGAGGAACCTGTCTGCTTATGGAATACCCTGGTAAAATTGCGGGGGCTCATGTTCATATGTTCTGCTATGCGGCGGACATCCAGTGTTTCCTGCATATGTGCCATTACCCAGATACGTAACTTCTGGCTAAGACCCGAACTTTCAGGAGACGGGAGCAAACTTGCAAACTGGCTTTGATAGCCGGGTCTGTATAAATAGACGACCAGTTCCCGTGCTACCTGAATAGCTACTTCCTTACCAAAATCTTCCTCTACCATTGCCAATGCCAGATCGATGCCTGAAGATACTCCGCCTGAGGTGTAAATATGCCCATCTTTCACGAAGAAAGGATTCGTATCAACGCTGAGCTGCGGATAGCTTTTTTGCAGTTTCTCATTCAGTCCCCAATGGGTTGTTACCTTACGATTGTTGATAAGGCCTGCTTTAGCTAAAGCAAATGCACCTGCACAAACAGAAGCAATTCTACGTGTATTTTTTTCATTCCTTCCCGAAAGCCAACTGTAAAAAGGATCGAACAATTCCGCAGAAGATTCATGCGATTCGTAATTGGATATAATAAGCGTATCTATACGCGATCTGATATTGATCGCGCTTATCTGGCATAAAATATCTGCACCTGCACCTGTAGTAACTTTCTTTTCGGCTGTTGGAGATGCGATCTGAACATCATACCCCTCACTTATGTCTAAGTGCCTTAGAAATATATTGGCAGTAGTAAATACGTCTGCCGGGCCAACGAAGTCCATTAGCATACGGCCAGTCATAGCCACGATAACGATCTTTTTTCTCTCTGATCTTTTTCTGCTTCCGGGAACCACTTCTTTCATAACAACAAAATTAGGCGAGTAATATGTTGTCTCAAAGGACATAAATGACGCATTTTAGGCCATTTTTTTATACTGGAGAGAAATTTACATGCTTTAAATATCTCCATTTCAAAACATTCAAAATCAAACCATTAATCACTAATGGGATCTTAATTTCTAACACAGAAATACATCATTCAGATAATTTTTCGACATGCCTGATAGTCTGGCGGAATTGCGAATACCAGCTGAAGGTAAATAACTTTGCGTCAGACTAATGGGATGGAAATGATAAAAACGACACTAAACGGAACAGAGATATTAAGAAAGGAATCAGAACTAAAATATGAAAAAAGATATCAGGTAAACAGCACCCTGGAACATACGCGGTAGTATGTTCCAGGATTTTCTCCGAACACTTTATCCTGGTGTCATCTGACATTTATTCCGAGCGGGCTGCTGCCCCGGCATGTCATTAAATCCAACCATCACTATAATTTTTTAAACCTTATGAAACAAAAAAACTATACCCCTTTAATCGGGGGATTGACTATTGCTATCAATGGTCTGATAGCGACTGCCTACTTCTTACCGAAATTCGATTGTTTGAAGGGCTATGATTTTTCCGTGCTGCCGTTGATCAATGCCATATCAAACGGAGCCACATTTATTGCTTTGCTTGCAGCCCTGATCGCAATAAAGAAAAAAAATGTGCTGCTGCATAGAAGTTTCATATTTCTGGCATTTGCGTTTACTGCCTTATTTCTTTTCTCCTATTTGCTTTACCATTTCTCAACGCCTTCCGCCAAATTCGGAGGTACCGGTATCGTCAGGGGAATTTACTTCTTCATATTACCCACGCATATTTTTCTGGCTGTGTTGATCGTACCGCTGGCATTGATCACTATGGGGATGGGATTGAATGGCAATATTGTAAAGCATCGTAAAATGGCAGCATGGACCATGCCTATATGGTTATATGTCAGCTCCACCGGAGTCATTGTTTATCTGATGATATCACCTTATTATCCTCATTAATATTTTCAGCAATTTTTTTATCACGCTATATATAAATTTTATGAAAAGAAATCTGATATACGGCATGTTAGCCAATGCCATCATACTTTCGGGCTGTTCGTCCGGCGGTACACAATCGCAAACGGCTACTACACCAACTGTACCAGTGGCTACCGTCAATTCGGGGGATGCCATTGTCTATACGGAATATCCGGCAAAACTAGAGGGTCAAACCGATGTTGAGATCAGAACCCAGGTGCCGGGGATACTGGAAAAAATATATGTTTCTGAAGGCGCTTATGTAGAAAAAGGGGCTCCCTTATTTCAAATAGACGAGCGACCTTATCGTGAGGAATACAACAATGCGGAGGGAGAATTACTTGCTGCAAAAGCGGGCGTGGCTGCAGCAAAACTGGAAATCGATAAGTTGACGCCATTGGTTCAGAATAAAGTGGTATCTGCTTATCAGCTAAAAACTGCGCAAGCGGCCTATGAAGCCGCACTTGCTAAGGAAAAGCAAGCAAGTGCAAAAGCGGGAAATGCGAAGATCACATTGGGATTCTCTACTATCACAGCGCCAGTTAGCGGTTATATCGGCAGGCTTTTCAAGAAAGCAGGGAGTCTACTTGCACCTTCAGATACCCAGCCACTATCCTATCTTTCTGACAACCGGGAAGTGCATGCTTATTTTTCCATTGGAGAAGCTGATTTTGTCACTTTCAAGGATGGTTTAAAGGGTACTTCGATCGCTGAGAAATTGAAAAATGCGCCTGCTGTAAGTATGTTACTCTCCGGAGGAAAAGAATATTCACAGACAGGTTCACTGGATATGGTTGATGCAGCTTTTGATAAAAATACCGGGGCAATTACTTTACGCGCAACATTCCCAAATAAAGAAGGTTTACTACGTTCCGGCAACTCAGGCCGGATAAAACTGGCACTTAAACAATCCGGAGTGATCAGTGTACCACAGTCTGCCACATTCGAAATGCAGGATAAAACATTTGCATTTATAGTTGACCCTAATAATAAAGCACGTCAGGTGGCATTAACAATATCCGGATCGACCGGAAGCACTTATTATATCTCTAATGGGATAAAACATGGTGACCGGCTTGTTTTAAAGGGGCTGGAATCTCTCAGGGATGGCGTAACCGTAAAGCCTGAAATATCGAACGAAAAATTGGCGAGCAATTAATCATAATTACAACATCATGTTAAAAGTTTTTATTGACAAGCCAGTTATCGCGACGGTGGTTTCCATCATGCTGGTAATTCTTGGCGCGGTGGGTCTGAAGGATCTGCCTATACAACAATTCCCCGATATCGCACCACCGGTTGTACAGGTTGCAGCCAATTATCCTGGTGCAAATGCTGAAACGATGGTGCGTGCCGTAGCACCACCGCTGGAAGAGGCTATAAATGGGGTGGAGAATATGACTTATATGAGTTCTACTTCTGCCAACGACGGAACCCTGATTATTTCAGTTTACTTTAAATTGGGTACTGATCCCGATCAGGCAGCGGTGAATGTGCAGAACCGTGTATCATCTGCCACCGGACTTCTACCTCCTGAGGTAGTTCAGGCGGGTATAACCACCCAAAAGGTGCAGAATTCACTGATTATGGCGATCAACCTGATGAGCGAAAAGCCTGCGTTGTATGATGCCACTTATCTGACCAACTATGCGCAAATCAACATCATACCAGAGCTTAAGCGTATACAGGGCGTCGGACAGGTAACATTCTACGGTAGTAACAGGGATTATTCCATGCGGATCTGGCTCAATCCTGCACAAATGGCTACTTACAATATCACGCCAACTGAGGTGATGGCAGCTGTCAAAAGCAAAAATCAGGAAGCCGCTCCCGGAAGATTTGGAGAATCGAGCAACAGATCTTTCGAATACGTGCTAAAATATGCCGGTAAGTATACTAAACCGGAGGATTATGGAAATATGATCATCCGGGCGAACACCGACGGTAGTATGCTCAAATTGAAGGATGTAGCAAAAGTTGAATTAGGCAGCTATACTTATAATTCATTAAACACGGTCAACGACAAGCAAAGTGTTTTATTTCAGGTCATACAACTGCCGGGGTCTAATTCGAGAGAAATACAGACCAAAGTTGCGGAGTTTCTGAAAAAAGCGGAGAAGGATTTCCCACCGGGGATCAAACAACAGATACTTTACAATACCAAAGATATGCTGGATCAATCCATCGATCAGGTCGAGCATACTTTGCTGGAAGCTTTCATCCTCGTTTTTATTGTGGTGTATATATTTCTACAGGACTTCCGGTCCACACTGATCCCTGCCATAGCAGTGCCCGTAGCTGTCATTGGTACCTTCTTCTTTATGTCTGTCTTTGGATTCTCCATCAATCTGCTGACCTTATTTGCGCTTGTCCTTGCGATCGGTATTGTTGTGGATGACGCGATCGTGGTCGTAGAGGCGGTGCATTCCAAACTGGAGCATAGAAACATTTCTCCAAGGAAAGCCACTATGTCCGCCATGCATGAGATCACCGGTGCGATCATTTCAATTACCCTTGTTATGGCAGCTGTATTTCTTCCTGTCGGCTTTATGCAAGGTTCAGCAGGTGTGTTCTACAGGCAGTTCGCCTTTACGCTGGCGATCGCTATTGCTATATCTGCGTTAAATGCCTTAACCCTTAGTCCGGCGCTATGTGCCTTACTATTGAAAGACGTAAATCATGATCACCATGGAAAACCGGCCAACTTTAAACAGCGATTTTTCTTTGCTTTCAACAAAGGATTTGAAAACGTTACCGGAAAATACGTTGGAGCGGTTAAGCGCATGATCAAATACAAATGGGCCAGTCTTGGGGGACTGGTGCTGATCGTGCTGATAACTGGCTGGCTAATACGGAGAACACCTACGGGCTTTATTCCATCAGAAGATCTGGGTTTTATTGCGATTTCGGTAAACCTTCCGCCGGGTTCTTCGATGAACAGAACACAAGCTATTCTCGATGAAGCGGCTAACAAAGTAAGAGATATGAAAGCAAAATTTGCTTTCAATGAAGTGGCCGGTTTTAATGTGTTGACCAATTCAACAAGCCCCTCATCCGGCGTAGCTTTTTTCAGGATGAAAAAAGACGGCGAACGTGGTGAAATGAATGATGTCTCAGCAAATATTGCTGAACTGCAAAAGCGTCTTAATACGATAAAAGGTGCGCAATGCTTTGTCTTTTCTTTCCCAACCGTACCGGGATTCAGCAATGTTGATGCACTGGATCTGGTCCTGGAGGATAAAGCAGGTGGCAGATTGGATAAGTTTGGCGGTATTGCCAACCGGTTTATTGCTGAATTAATGAAACGTAAGGAAATCGCTGTTGCTTTTACTACATTCCGTGCAGATTACCCGCAATATGAGATGATCCTTGATCACGAAAAGATCGAACAACTCGGGGTGGATGAAAAGGATGTGTTAAGCACCATGCAATCCTATTTTGGTAGTGCCCAGGTTTCCGATTTTAACCGGTTTGGTAAATATTATCGGGTAATGGTACAGGCAGAGAAAGAGGAACGAGCGGATCCTGCTTCCATGAATGAGATCTATGTGAAGAACAGCACCGGCAACATGGTGCCAATAAATACGATGGTAACGCTAAAAAGGGTGTTTGGTCCCGAAGCGATCACCCGTTATAACCTTTTCAACTCAATAGGCGTAAATGCCGTACCAAAACCAGGTTATAGTACAGGAAATGCGATACAGGCTGTCCGGGAAGTAGCGGCGAATGTGTTACCTGCAGGTTATTCATTCGAGTTTTCCGGAATGACAAGAGAAGAGATCTCCTCTGGCGGACAATCTTTGCTCATATTTACGCTCTCTCTGTTATTCGTCTACTTTTTATTGTGTGCCCAGTATAACAGCTATATACTGCCTCTGGCGGTCGTGTTGTCTGTTCCTACTGGTATCATTGGCGTCTTTCTGGCGATCGGCATGGCCGGTATCGACAATAATATTTATATCCAGGTAGCACTCATTATGCTGATCGGATTACTGGCAAAAAATGCCATTCTGATCGTTGAGTTTGCCGTTCAACGCAGACATGCCGGACACACACTCTTAGAATCGGCATTGGAAGCTGCCAAACTTCGCATTCGCCCGATCATTATGACATCGATCGCATTTGTAGCGGGTATTTCGCCCATGATGCGGGCGACGGGACCGTCTGCTATGGGTAACCATTCAATTAGTATCGGTGCAGCTGGCGGCATGCTGGGCGGGGTCGTACTGGGTCTCTTTATCATCCCTGTATTATTTGTCGTGTTCCAGGCGCTTCACGAAAAAGTTGCCGGAAAAAAGAAGCTGGTTGAAGATGGGCAGGTTCTTAAAACTGAACCAGCACCTGTTCTTTAATTACCTTATATACAAGCCATGAACAATCATATAAAAATATATCAGGTCCTTTTCTCGCTGACCCTGGCTGGCGCCTGCAAGGTATCCAGGGATCTGCCAACACCACCATCGGATTTGCCTCCTGCTTACCGTAACGTCAGGGATGCTGACAGTGTCAGCATTGCAAATATTCCCTGGAAATCCTTTTTTACAGACAAGACGCTGCAGGATTTGATCGATAGTGCATTAACAAGAAACTTCGACATGTTACTCGCACTTGAGAACCTGAAGCAGACACAGTTACTCCTAAAGCAATCTAGATGGAATAATGTACCGACTGTTGGACTGAATGTCACAGCCTCCACCACGAATCCATCAAACAACAGTTTAAACGGTTTGACACTTGGCCAGTTTTTGGGAACAGATCACCTGGAAGATTACTCCGCCAATCTTGCGCTGAGCTGGGAAGCTGATATATGGGGCAAGATCAGGAATACCAACAGACTTGCCCTGGCTGTATATCTGCAATCCCAGGAAGCACGTAAAGCAGTGCAGACAAGCCTGATTGCAGCTGTATCGCAAGGGTATTTTAATTTACTGATGCTGGATGCTCAACTGCATGTTGTAAAAAAGAATCTTATACTCAACGACAGCACAGTGCGTATCGTCCAGCTACAGTACGACGCCGGACAGGTCACATTGCTGGGTGTGCAGCAAGCGCTTGCTCAACGTCAGGTATCAGCTGGACTGGTACCACAACTGCAGCAGGAAATTACTATTCAGGAAAATGCGCTTCGGGTCTTAACAGGGCAACTTCCGGATAAGATTGACCGGAATAGCCTGCTCAATGACATTATTTTTCCTTCCATCTTATCTACGGGTATCCCATCTGAAATGGTCAACCGGAGACCCGATGTTAAAAGCAGGGAATTGGATCTGATGGCCGCAAATGCGCGGGTTGGTATTGCGAAAGCGCAACTATATCCTGCATTACGTATAACGGCCTCCGGTGGTCTGAACGCACTCAAGGCAAGTGACTGGTTCAATATACCAGGATCAATTTTCGGCATCGTCGGGGCTGGTATAGCGCAACCATTCATTCAGCATAAAGAATTAAGCACACAATATCAGGTGGCACAGATCGAACGGGAGAAAACCGCTCTGCTTTTCAGGCAGACGGTATTGAAAGCGGTAAGTGAGGTCTCGGATGCTTTGGTTAATATCGAAAAACTAAAGGAAAGGGAGACCATTGTAACTGAACGTGTCAAAACCCTGCAGGAAGCTACTGTGAATGCAAATGCACTTTTCCAAAACGGAATGGCGAACTACCTGGAGGTAATTACAGCACAAAGTAATGTCCTGCAATGTGAACTGGACCTTGCGGGTATTAAGCGTTCGCAGTTGACCGCAATAGCTGATTTGTATAGGAGTCTTGGTGGTGGTATTTAGTGACGGTAAAGGATGTTGGGTGTATAAAGGTAAGGCTGTTGGGGATGTGTGTGGCTGCGGTTTGTGGGCTGACAGTTTACCTGATGACGGAGCGGGCGGAGCAGATGCTTCGCCTTCCGTTTTTTTATATATCTTGCCAGATATCCTGAGACATGAAATTAACACTGTTAAAAATCTGATTGGCCTAATGGTCTATCATTTGTTCCGAAGAATAAACACTAAATTTCTTCACGCATATAGAATGCGTATGCTGTTGCTTTCTTTGTTTAAAATGGAGGGAGGCAATGGGATAACTGCCATACAACGAAGATGTTATGTGTTTTTTCAGCTTGTTTTGCAATCTTTGAGCCCGGTAAAAGTTTTGTGTTCCCAATAACCGTTGTGGTTACCTATACTTTGTTCGTAGAATGTCAGCATTTTCAATTTAGATATTAACCTTATACTTATGAGTAGTTGGATTATTGTAAGTCTTCTTATGATAAATCTGCACGTTTCTGTTGACTCACAGCGTAAAGATTCGAGTTCGCCGGTCCAGGATAGCAGTATTATAAAATCATCTCAGTTGCCTGCCAGATATCTTTCGCAGGTAAAACAGAAGTCAGCCCGTATGGAGCACCAGGTAAGCACACATACCGACAAGGTTTTGAGCCGCCTGATGAAGCAGGAGAAAAAGATGAAAGTCCGCCTATGGAAGGTTGACTCTGTAGCGGCAATGAATATTTTCTCCAGGTCTATTGATAGTTTGGGGAATTTGAGGGCGGGACTTAAAAGTAAGCTGCCAGGCAAGCTGCCCTTAGGGAGCGCAAACGGGTATCTCGATACTTTAAGCAATTCCCTAAACTTTCTCGAAGGCAAAGGTGATCTCCTGGGCTTTCCTAAGGGGAAACTAAATGATGCGACGAAGAGCGTGGCCTCTCTTCAGGACAAACTGCAGCAGGCGGACCAGATCAAGGCTTATATCCGCCAACATAAGAAAGAGCTGAAGGAACAGCTGTCGAAGTATACGGGCTTTTCTAAAGACCTGATGAAGATCAATAAGGAGGCTTATTACTATGGTCAGCAGGTTAGCGAGTACAAGGCTGTACTCAAAGACAAAAAGAAGGCAGAGGCGAAGGCTATGGAGGTACTAAAGAAGATGCCTGAGTACAATGATTTCCTCCGTAAGCATTCTCAGATAGCAAGCCTGTTCAACTTGGGTAATGCCGGTAGCAATGTGCCTCAGCGCCTGGAAGGTTTGCAAACCCGTTCACAGGTGGAACAGCTGATCCAGCAGCGGCTGGGCAGTGATCCTGTGGCCCGTCAGGCTGTTGGCCAGCAGATGGAGCAGGCCAGAGCTCAGTTGAATGATTTGAAGGAAAAATTTCCCGATCTGGATAATGCTGGTGAAATGCCCGATTTCAAACCCAATCCGATGAAGACTAAAAGCTTCCTGCAACGATTAGAGTTTGGCGGAAATATTCAGTTCCAAAAGTCTAACCGTTATTTTCCAACTACCTCTGACATTGCGGGCCAGGTGGGCTATAAGTTTCATAAGAATGGCTCTGCTGGTATAGGTGCGTCTTATAAATTAGGACTGGGTTCAGGCTGGAATCACATAGCTGTGAGCCACCAGGGTGTAGGCCTGCGCTCTTTTGCAGACTGGAAGCTAAAGGGCACGTTTTTCGTAAATGGAGGCTTTGAGCAGAACCATGTTTCAACGATATCTCGTGCAGGCCAGCTGAAGGATTGGAGCGGCTGGCAAGGGAGTGCCTTGTTGGGCGTCTCGAAGAAATACAAAGCCGGTCCGAAACTGAAAGGCAATATCATGTTGTTGTATGATTTTCTGGCCCAACGGAACACCCCTGCCACAAGTCCTGTTAAACTCCGCTTAGGATATATCTGGTAATTGATTTAATCCAGAACGCTATAAAAATCAGATAAACCTTATCATCTAATTTATACGCTTAAATATTTAATACATCTTTTATGAAACAAGTATTTCATTGTCTTTTTGTATGGGCATTAGTCATGCTGAATATAGTTTCCCCTGCCAGTGCGCAGACCAGCTGGACAAGGGCTGGTGCTATTCAGAATGCATCCAACAACTTAAATTATTTCAAATTATTGCAGGTGAATGCATCGAATCATCGATATTCTACTATTGTCGAAGTGAGTGTTCAGGCAGATGCCAACTATTTTAACCAGCAAGGAACTTACTCCATACGGGTGGACAAATATGAAAATACTCCAGACCGGTTTGATGGACTGGAAATCGTGTGTACCTCGGGTAATCCTGCAGCGGCAACATTTTATATCTATAACAATGCGTTATGGGTACGTTCAAACTTTCTTTGGGGATTTGTCTACTATCGTACGGAAAGTAATTTTGAGTTTGATAACCCATTGAATACGGCGCCATTTGGAGTGACCACAACAGCGCCAACGGGATTTGCTACTTCAGTAGCGGGTCCGATTAAATGTGACTTCGATAATAACGTGTTTACACGACTGCCTTTGACCGATCCATCAGGTGCGCAGACTTTTTATAACAGTGTATCCATTTTTGGGAATAAACCATTTGGCGTATCACTGACAGATAATTTCACCTACGATGGTAAGCCACAACCTCATTATGGGTTCCAGTGGACATCGGACAGTTGGAATACAGGAGCTTATTCATTCTGGCTTAGTGGAGCAGGTGGTATAAAGTTGTTTACGAATGGGCTTCCCAGAATGGTGATCAACCGTACCGGGAATGTTGGTATAGGAACTACTAATCCTTCATCTGAAGCGATGCTAACTGTAAATGGAGCTATTTTTTCTCAGCGGGTTAAAGTTGAGCAGAAAAACTGGGCAGATTTTGTCTTTGAGCCGGAGTATAAACTGCCTTCATTAGCCGAGCTGGAAACTTATATTAAAGCTAACAAGCACCTGCCGAACGTGCCCTCTGCGAAAGATGTGGTGAAAGAAGGGATTGATGTTGGAGAGATGAATAAGATCCTGTTGCAGAAGATTGAAGAGTTGACTTTGCATTTGATTGAAGAAAGCAAAAGGAACAGAGATCTGGAAGAAAAGGTGCGACTAATTACAGAAGAATTAAAATCGAAATAGCATTAGCTATTGGCTCAATCGACTTTCTCGTGATAGTAAAGCCAATCAATTTACTTTTTCAAATTGACAACATATTGACTCGTCTATTGGGGTTTCCCGGCTTTGCCAGACATCTGTTAGGTTATACCTGATGGTTGGCGTTACCCACATTTCAGCATAAAAATTAACCAATCATTAAATATATACAATTGTGAAAAGAAGTAAAATCATAATAACAGCAGTATTGGGCATGCTGTCCCTTTTAACTGTTGGCGCTCTAAAGGCTCAGGTAAGAACGGATACAATCAGAGTAAAGGGTGACATCGATAAGTATTATCCTGTTAGCTTTTTTGATGGTGGATGGCTTTCGAATGTAGCTACGGATCTGGAATTGGGTCGGTCTTCAACGAATAACGACGGAAGTAACAGCGGATCTATGATTGCAAAGTTTCGTTTTCACGTTCGAAATGCCGGTCATGGAGCCGGATTTATAGATGGAGACGTGAAGCAGGCTAACCTTGCAGTTCCCACCAAGGGATTATTTGTTGCCGGCTGGAAGGATGTGTCCAGTGATAATAATGCAGCTACTATTGTTATCTGGTTGCGTGGCAACACTACATACTTCTATAAATCGAGTTTTCCGGTCGCGCCACAGGTTTACGACGGCACGGTTCTTCCAATCACCTATAAACCTGGTGGCATTACGTATACGGTAAAAACAGCTGTAGACCCGGATATTAATACCTATGGCTATACTTCATCAAGTACTGCTTATTATGCAGGGCAGGGTAATAACTATTTTTTGGGAAATATTGCGGTCGGCACTACTGATCCGGGAGAATTTAAACTGGCAGTAAGTGGGGCAATTAGAGGAAAAAGAGTGAAGGTAGAGCAGAATAACTGGGCGGATTTTGTATTCGAACCGGAGTATAAACTGCCTTCACTATGTGAGCTGGAGAATTATATCAAGGCTAACAAGCACCTTCCGGATGTGCCGTCTGCTAAAGAGGTGACAAAAGAGGGAATTGATCTTGGAGAGATGAACAAGATTTTATTGCAGAAGATTGAGGAGCTGACGTTGCATTTGATTGAGCAGGAAAAGCGCATCCGCGAACTTGAAAGGCAATCTGATCAAAGCATGAATAAAACGAAGTAGGGTTCCAGACAAAAAATCCTAGAAAAGGATAAGTGATATTTCCAGATTGCATATAAACATGCTGCTGGCTATTATAACATTAAAATATTAAAAGTAGCTGTGACTAAACGATTATTTAAGTTCTGCCTGTTGAACTGCTTTTTTTTCTTTTTGCTTTTCAATACACGAGCGCAGACAAATGGGAATTATATAAAAAGTTTAAATAGTTTACTCCCGGTATCGCCTAATGCCAATTCCATTATGAAGTATGGTGATGTTCCTGTGACATTGAGTAGCGGAATACCGGGTATCAATATACCTATTCATACTGTGGATGAAAATGGTCTTCAGCTGCCAATATCTTTATCTTATCACGCCGGAGGGATAAAGGTTGACGAACCAGCAAGCTGGGTTGGACTTGCATGGTCCTTATCTGCTGGGGGAGCAATTACCAGAGAGGTACGTGGATTGCCAGATGATAATGAAGCAGAGATTGGTTTTTTTTCATTCGTACAGACCAACGATTATTATGTAAATCACGCGTCTGCGAAGCTACATGACAGCATCATTAAAGAGGCAAGTATTGGTAGGCTGGACCTGGAGCCAGACGTATTTTATTTTAACGCAGCGGGCATCAGTGGTAAGTTTGCATTTGACCAGGAGACAAGGACCTTTACGTGTCTGCCGCAACAGTCGGTTAAAATTATTCGCAATGCGGTGAATAACACGTGGAAAGTTGTGGCACAGGATGGTACGAGCTATTATTTTGAAAACAAAGAAATGACTACCAGTACGGTAAGGTGTGATGTTGAAACGAACAATTTCAACAATGTTATTTCCGCATGGTATCTGTCAAAGGTTGTCAATGCAAACCAGACGGATTCAATTATACTAGCCTATACGCAGCTCGATTATGACTTTTATTCCCAGGGTTCCAGTACTACATATACTTTATTGACAGGAGAAAGGAATATGAACAGACCTAATCTGAATTGTCTGTCTCACAACTACATATCTGGCATTTCGAGATTGTCGTCTATACAGTCGAGGAAGTACAAAATTGAATTTATACCGGCCACGACTGTCAGACAAGATATGAAAGACGATTACGCTTTGGCACGGATCAATGTAAAAAATGCAACTGGTCAATTAATAAAGTCTTTCACATTTAACTATGACTACTATCTCAGTGCCGGATGCACTGGCAATATACCAGATCCGACGCGAAACCAGAAACGATTGAGGCTGTTGTCCGTGGATGAACGAGGTAAAATCGATACAGACAGTCCGCTGAGCCATAAATTCACTTATAACAGTGGAGTGCTGCCCTGCCGCTTATCCTATTCACAGGACTTCTGGGGATATGCCAATGGTGCTACTAATACAAATCCCAATACGCTGGTGCCAAAGGAAACTTTTTATACAACATTGCCCAACGGAAATATATCTATGACCGTTATTCCAGGGGCAGACAGGAAGTCTAACGAGGCTGCTATGTTGACAGGGGTTCTATCAAAGATTGAATATCCAACTGGCGGTACAACCAGTTTCGATTTTGAAGCCAATAAGATTGGCTACCAGCCATCGAAATATATAGAGCCAAAATCCAAAAATAAAGCTATAACGCTTTCTGATATTAAATATAACGGCGAGTTCCTTGACAACGTGTATGAACTACAGTTTGTCATTAATGAACCACCATCTCCTTTTAATGGCAATAGAGGGGGCGCACTTGCCAGTGCCTTGGCAGAGCCGATGTGTGATGCTGCAAACCCTACCGCCTGTGGAGATTATATACTTACCGGTCCCCAAACACTGACTTTTACTAATAAGTTTGATGATGTATATCTCCCTAATGGCACATATACTTTAACAGCATCGGTTGCACGTATCAATGATATCGAGCCCCCATCTGGTTTTAGGTATTTTTCGGCATCTATTTTTTATCCTGTTCCTGATACCCCGGCGACGACCAATGTCATCAATTATACCGTTGGTGGGCTCCGTATCAAGCGTATTATCAATGTTGACAGTATTGGTGGAAAACCAGCTACTATTCGCGATTTTTCCTATAGCAGTCCCGAGAAAGATTCGTCTTATGGTACGTTACTTAGTATCCCGATGTTTAACCATGTAGAGTCAATACATGTGACAGAATCAATCCCTCAGGGCGGTGGATTTATTTACGACGTATCCCATTTTGTACGTTCCGGCAACTCTGTGGTACCAGCTGTTACATCGCAGGGAGGATATGTATTCTATCCCAAGGTAAGGGAGTATGCCAAGGGAGACGCTGGTAATCAGCGTACGGATTATGAGTTCACGTATGTGCCAGCTGAAACAGATCCAGGCTATCCGATTACGCCTACATATGATCCTGACTGGCTAAGAGGAAATAGTCTGAAAACTATCGTCTATAAAACGGTAGATACTACTTATATCCCGATACAGACCACAACAAACGATTACAATTTTTATCCTTTATCTTCTTCAGGGCAATCTTTTAGCAAAGACCTTTTGGGAATATTGGCTGCTAATGTGGATTGGGTTGTGAATAAAAGTGCTGATGAAGAATTTAGCACAGGAATGCTGGAGCCAGATGTGTTGCCTACACAAAATCTGTACTTTCTACCAACAGGACGTTTTTATAAACGTTCGGATACCACAGTTACCATAGACAATTCAGGAAACCGGCTTTCTTCGGTTAATTCATATAAGTATGGTGACAAAGCTCAACAACTGATAGAACAGAGTTTTACGGATAGCAAAGGGCAGTTGAAATCTGTTAAATATTCCTATCCTACTGATGGTACCTTGTCTAATGCGCATATCAACAGCACTGTACTTAACAGGTTAATTTCAGAGAACAGAATGACTACGCCATTGTCTGTTAGTACGAATAGCAATAGTACAGAGTTGAAGAAAGAGCTGTTATATTATTCTTACAAGGCTAATGTGCTTGCTACAGATAGCTTGAAAACGTCTATTTTGACAAACGCCCCTGATCTGGATGCTGCGATACTTCAATATGATAGCTATGGAAATCCGCTCACAATTAAGCAACGGGATGGACTTTTCCGTAAGTACACATGGTCAAAAGTAAATGGACTTGCACAGGCGTCCTCCATTACACCAACAAATTCGAACATCGCTTTTACATCATTTGAGTATCCAAATGAATTAACATGGGTGGAGACTGGCCGGACGACTACAAAAGCCTTATCAGGTAAATCGGCTTATCAATTATCTGCAGGTAGCATAACTGTGAGCAGTCTGGATGCATCTGCCAAATATGTTGTTTATATCTGGATTGAGAATGGAGCCAATTGTACTTTAGATGGTACAGGTATGGAATACAGTGGCAGAACAGCGAACGGATGGCGGCTAATGAGAGCGTCATTAACAGGAAAAACCCAGTGTATTATTTCCGGGTCTGGCATTGCAGATAATTTGATGGTCATTCCTGAGAGCGCTTCGTTTGAAGGCAATGTATATGATGATTCATATCAAATAACAAGCCGCATGGACGCCAGGGCAATGATCATTTTTTACGAGTATGACAATATGGGAAGGCTGAAAGTAATCAGAGATCAGGATAGAAATATCTTGAAACAGATGGATTATCAGTACAAGGCTCCACTCACCAAATAAACTGAAACCTATGAATTTTAAATACTTTTTATTTAGTGGAGTATTGATGGTAGGTTGGCTATCTACTAGTGCTGTCTTTGCTCAAAATAATCCAGCAAGTACAGCACGGCCAACCGCAACTCCGGCAACCTTGCCGGTACCCTATACGACTAACTCCATCAATTACGTACGTACATGGGAGCCGGACAGACCTTTGACAGATACGGCCACTGTCCTGTCCCCTTCCAGAACCGTAAGGGAAGTAAAGCAGACCACTCAGTATGTGGATGGTTTGGGTAGGCCTTTGCAAACTGTTTCGAAAGCAACAAGTCCCAATGGCAGGGATGTGGTGATACCGGTAGTGTATGATCAATATGGCAGGGAGGAGTTTAAATACCTCCCTTATGTGCAGCAGACGGCTAGCGATGGAAAGTTTAAAACGGCTCCATTTTCTGCTCAACGCGATTTTTACAAGAATGGGGTACTCAATCCTGGGGTTGCAGGTGACAGTGTTTTTTACAGCCGTACTCAATTTGAATCATCGCCACTGAACCGTCCACTAAAGGGTTATGCTCCTGGTAACAGTTGGGCGACCAGGGCGGTTGAGACTCAATATTTGGTGAATACAGTAAATGACTCTGTTCGGATATGGAACATGGGTACTACTTTGCCTGCAAGTGCTTCCAATTATGGTGCAGGACAACTGCAGAAAAATGTAAGCATTGATGAACATGGCAGCCAGGTAATTGAATACAAGGGTAAGGATGGATTGACCTTATTGAAAAAAGTTCAGATCGCCAATAGCCCTGGTATCGGACATATGGGTTGGTTGTGTACCTATTATGTTTATGATGATCTAGGGAACCTTCGTTTTGTGATCCCGCCACTGGCAGTAGATGCCATTAAGGGCAGCTGGACGATTAGTGCGGCCATAGCCAATGAGTTGTGTTTTCAATATGAGTATGATATAAAGCAACGGATGGCGGTTAAAAGGATGCCAGGAGCTGGACGGGTTTTTATGGTGTATGATGTGCGGGACAGGCTGGTGTTTACACAGGACTCTGTACAACGGGCTAAATCTCCAATGGAATGGCTCGTTACCTTTTATGATGATTTGAACCGGCCAACGATGACGGCCATTTATAAGGGAACATCAACCAGAGAGGCTTTACAAGCAAGCATGAATACGGCCACTGCGTCTCAGTCGATATCATATACTGCTCCGGCAAAAGCTGATCTGGCTTTATACAGTCATGATGGCAGTCCTTTGTATGTTGCTACAAACAGCATCAGTTTCCTGGATGGTTTTGATACCAATTCATCAGGTGATACGGATACCAAAATTGACAATACGGCCAAAGGAGATACCACGATCATTACTGCAAGTAATCCGCTGCCCAATATTCCGGCATCGGCTTTAACACCGTTGACTTACACGTTTTATGACAATTACAATTATTCCGGTAAGCTGGCTTTTTCAGGAATCGACACGGGAAAATTGCTGGCAGCAGATACGTTATATCCCGAACGGCTTCCGGTTACCAATGTAACTACCGGGCTTATTACGGGACTCAAGGTAAGGGTACTTGGCACAGACAAATGGTTGACCACTACGACTTATTATAACGATAAGGGCAGAGCCATACAGGTTGTGAGCGAAAATAATCTTGGCGGAAAGGATGTGCTGAGCACACTGTATAGCTTTAAGGGACTGGTTTTGAGTACTTATTTACGCCATCAGAACCCTAAGAGCGGCATCCCACAAAGCACCATGCTAACCTCCATGACCTATGATCATGGCGGGCGGTTGCTAACCATCAGGAAGCGATTAAATGATGATCTGAGCCAGGAAAAACTGATCGCCTCCAATAGCTATGATGAACTTGGGCAGCTGCGATTGAAGCGTTTGGGGGTAAGCTCCTCCGGAGCAGTCCTGGATAGCCTGAACTATACTTACAACGTCCGTGGATGGTTGCAGGGTATCAACAAAAACTTTGTAAACAGTAGCAACAGTACTTCGAATTGGTTTGGTCAGGAGCTGAGCTATGATTATGGATTTGATTCGGCACAGTATAATGGCAATATAGCGGGTGTAAAATGGAAGACGCGTGCGGATAGCGCCTGGGCATATGGTTATAATTATGATCGGGCTAACCGTCTGACTGGCGCGTATTTCACCCAGAAAAACGGAGGTAGCTGGGCACAGGACAAAAAGAACTTTTCTGTTAGCAATCTGAGTTATGACGCCAATGGCAATATCAAAACCATGTTACAGAAGGGAATGGTGGGTACTACTAGCAAAACGATAGATAGCCTTATTTATTCTTATGCAGCAAATAGCAACAAGTTAGCCGGAGTTCGTGACATCGATTCCTCAATAACTAAAGCTGCGATGCTGGGCGATTTTATAGATGGCAATACAGGCGCAACTGACTATACCTATGATGCGAATGGGAATTTGATTGCGGATTTAAATAAGCGGATTGGATCCATTAGCTATAACCATTTGAACCTGCCTACTACGATTGCGATTACCGGTAAGGGTACAATTACCTATCAGTATGACGCTACTGGCAATAAATTGAGCAAAACGGTTGTAGACAATACGGGTAGTACGCCTAAGACGACGGTAACTGATTATGCAGGAATGTTTGTGTACAGGCAGGATAGTATGGAATTGATCAGCCATGAGGAAGGACGCATCCGCCCGGTTTACAAGACTGGTCAGCCAGTTCAGTATGCTTATGACTATTTTGAGAAGGATCATTTGGGTAATGTAAGAACGGTGCTGACAGATCAGACTGATCTTACCATGTACGCGGCCACTATGGAGACAGAAAATGCGCCTGAAGAAGTAGCTTTGTTTAGCAATATTGAGGAAAGCCGTGTGGAAAAGCCATCAGGCTATCCGGAAGACCAGACTACAGAGGAAAATCAATTTGTGGCACGCCTGAACGGGAAAAGTGGAGGAAAGAAGATTGGACCTTCTTTAGTATTGCGTGTAATGGCTGGAGATACCGTGCAGATCAATGCACGGGCTTTCTACAAATCGCAAGGGCCGACAGACAATAATGCAAAGGCCCTTGTGAAGGATATGCTGGCCAATTTAGTGCAGGCATTTGGGGGTAGTAGTGCTGAGGGGGACATGCATGCATCGGAAGTTGTGGCTAATAATACGCCTTTTAATACCGATTTCTATAACAATGATTATCAACGCCTAAAGGAGAAGAATCAGGAAAATGGGCAATCTGATCGCCCAAAAGCCTATTTAAACTTTGTTTTGTTCGATGATGATTTTAAATTAGTGGAGGATAATAGTGGCGTTAGACAGGTGAAAGCTGATCCGGATGAGCTACAGGAGCTTGGTGTGGATAAGATGGCGGTCGCTAAAAGTGGATTTCTATATGTGTACACGAGCAATGAAAGCCAGCAGGATGTGTTCTTTGATAATGTAATTTTGGGAGTAGCTAGCGGACCATTATTGGAGGAAACGCATTATTATCCGTTTGGATTGACGATGACGGGGATTAGTACTAATGCGTTGAAGGGAGTGAATTATGCTAAGAACAGAAAGGAGTTCAATGGAATTGAACATACTGTTGATCTGGATCTTAATCAGTACGATGCTTTTTACCGAACGTTAGATCCACAGATAGGAAGATGGTCGCAGGTTGATCCTAAAACGGAATCGATGGAAATGTGGTCAACTTATGCATCTATGTATAACAATCCTATCCGATATTCGGATTTGCTTGGGGACTCTAGTATTACTCCTAGTAATATTTGGGTAGAGAAAAAGCTAAATAAAGATGGTGATCAGACCGGGCTTATTATTAATGCTACGGAAGACGATTGGAAACAAGATCCGGTTGGTGCTGCAGAAATGGATTTTTCTCATTTTGTGTTTAACTTTTTTGGTTTTAATGCAATTGACAACTTCATTGCAAACAGATTTAATTCGAAGAACAACAGTCCCGGTCAAATTCTCCAGGAAGCTATAGTTGTCGGAATAGCCACTACGAGAGGAGAAGGATCAATGCCAAATACCAAACTTGGCGGTAAGATCACAGAACCAACATTGCCACCGAAAACGATAGCTCAAGAGGGTAAAATTGAAGCAGTACATTATACTCGAAGTGGCGATCATGGTCCGCCACACGTACATATTGTTGGCGGCGGTAAAGAAGCAAAAGTCGGTCAAAATGGCAAACCTGTGCCTGGCAGTCCCAAGCTAACACCAGAACAGCAGGCTTTTGTCAACAATTTTAAAACTGACATAAGAAAAGCAATCAAGCAAATTGGTAAATGGTTTAACTATAATAGACAATAATATGAAGACTGACTCAATTTGGATATTTCATGGAATAAATGGTAAATTCTCTAGTGGTGTGTTTACAGAAGTGAAATTAGCGGAGGAATGGATTTTCTTGCATAAGTTGACTGGCGTGCTAACAGAGTATCCTATTGACATTGGATGTTATGATTGGGCCATTAAGAATGAATTATTCCAACCTAAGAAGGACGAACATCAAAGTCCAGAATTCATTGGAAAATTTACGACTGCGGGGCAGGAACATTTCCATTATGAAGATGGAGTTCGCGGGTAATCTTTGTAACCAGCAGGCGAAGCTTCTACTTCGCCTCTGTTCACTCAATTTTCACTCCGCTCGGACAAGATTTTTATAAACATTAAAAGAGAAGGAGCGGTAAATTCCCTACCTCTCTTATTAAACGTAGGCTAAAATCAGTTTTGCCTTTGCTCTTAAAGGCATACACAAATCAATCCAAGTCAGAGATATTGTAAAATATTTATATAAATGTTATGTACTTTTTAGCTAAATGATATACTTATATGAAGAAATTCTCTTTTTATATTTCGATGTTTTTACTGTTTTGTGGATGTGAAGGGGTTGACCGTTATAGCAAAAAGGACTTCAAAGGTAGCAGAATAGTTTGTGACCATATTTATATGGAATACTATAGAGTTTTTGGTAGTGGGGCGTTTGGAGGAGATTTGCTGTCTGCGTACGTTACCGATTCAACGCATTTTAAGAGGTATTTAGGTAAATATGACTATGCTGTCGGTGGATGTTCGTCTGATTGTAAAGGCGATTCACTTGTTGTAAATGGATTAGTTTGAGTGGCAGAAGTAACGAAAAAAAAAATTGAATTTTTGAGTCTTGCCGACCTTAAGCGGAATGGCAAGTTTGAGTAATCACAATATGAAAAGGCGCAGCAAGAGCTGCGCTTTTTTTATGCCGTTTTTTTGATACAATCGTCATTCTGAGTTCATCTCAGGCTCTCCCTTGTATTTTGTATGATGGCTTTGCATGTCCAATATCTTGTCCCAGGTCAGGATGATGTGGCGTGTTAGCATAAAGGGGTAATCAAATCGAAGCGGCGATAATGTTACTTTAAGTGGTAGTCATGGCCCCTTCGCCGGGATGCTAGGCTTGACCCGGTATCTTGGAATAAAACAACCGCCCGTCAGTCAAATCATCGATCTACCATCATGCATTCACTATATAGCATTGTATGATTTACCTTTTGCTGGTAAAAACAAAAAAGCCGCTTAAATACTGCGATTTAAGCGGCTTTAATATTCTTTGATTGTTATGTTGTGATTCCAGGGGTCGGAAACTCGAACCAGATTACGCAGGAATTCACAAATTTATCAACGTATCATCACAACGGCGTTAAAATAATATAATAAAGTTCGAGGCTTCACCCTTGCTATGCAAAAAAATGTTACTAAAATTTCTAATCGGAAAATTAACTCAGTCGTCATCCGCCAGGGGATTATAGTTTTATTTACACAGTTTATTTTCACGCCTGCTACCATTCATTATATATCCCTTTTGCTTCTTCTATATGCGAATGGATTATAATAAGGTGCTTCAGTCAATTTCGAGGAAGATGTTCCGTTTAGTTTTAAAATTCTAGATTAACTGCCAAATATTTTAAGAGCGAATTAATTCTTCTACTTCTACTAGACTTTGATTTCGTATTTGACGACATAGATGCCTTATACTGTTTCATTTCTTCCGTAGCATTAACTTGTCGATAATGCGAGTAAAATCTCTCTAACTTCGGCTTAAGATCTGGAACTGTAATTTTCTGTTCATGAAAAATATAAGATAGATACCAAAGAGCATAAAGATGGCTTAATCCGTCAATTTTCAATCTTTCGTAATCCAATCCTATCTCATTAAGATAGTTTGACACATGTTTAAATGTATCAGTATATGAACCAATGTGACTCTGGAATTCGGGTGACCTGTCGCAAGACTCATACTCTTCATCTATCGTATCTTGATTATCTCCGGCTAACACAGAATTTCTAAACAAGGCTAAAAAAAGTTCTGAGACAATCTCATGATGTTCGAGCCGATTTAATTGAATCTTCTTGAAAAACGGATCAAATGCACTAAGTTTTACCAGCTCTTTAATTAGTTTATAAAATTCAGTACTATGATATCTTGCATTTCGTAGCTCCTGTCTTGTTAGAGGTTCGCCATTTCGGTTTAATCGGTCAAATATATTGTTAACAATTTGAATTTGATCTGTATCAATGTATTCTATAGTCAATTCGTAACGCCAAAAAATCTTCTTCCATTCGGCAATATCTTTTGATTCCAAATCACGAAAAAATATTCCATCTAGCCGATCATCTCCGAAATTGTCTGAGTTAAAATTTTCGGGGATAGCAATTTCATTCTTGATAAAAGCGAGAATAGCACCTAATCTTTGTTTTCCATCAATTATGTCATACATCGTTTTCCCTGTTGATGCATCTATATGTTGATGTAGAAATATTGGAGGCATCGGGAAGTTTTTCAAAATAGTATCAATCAAAAAAGATTGCTTAGATTGACTCCATACTTCACTGGGCCTCTGATATGGAGGCTCAAAGTTGTATTTTGCAAGCTGGAAATTCTCCCAAAATGTAGCAATATTAATAGTTGTACTATTCCTATTTAATATATTCATATTATTATGTTAATGGAGTTGAATCATTGAAGAAAATCACCTTATCAAACAGCGTTGTAATAATTGCATTAAATACCTTCGGCGGATAGGGATTAATAATCTTTATGTCTTCCAACTTAGAATTGACGCTTGTTAAAAGCGAATCAATTTCCAGCCTGTCCACATGCCAGTATGATATTCCGCATACTATTAACTCGTCTGTTTCATTCAGATTTCTTGCCACATCTCTCGCTGCATCTCGTATTTCCTTCGCCCATTTAAAATCAAGTCTGCTTGAATCCCCCGCAGGCGGAATTATAGCATTAATTGTGTTACGAGCCGAAAGATTTTCATAAGTCAATTCAAATTCCTTTACCTCACCATCATTTGAATCAGAGGTGTAGTTTATCTCGAAAGCTTCGGGGACCCGAGATGTTTTATAAGAAAAGCTTATTGAGCCATGAGGTTTGTATATAATTATTTTTTTGTTGGCAGACTCAAAGTTTGAAACGGAAAACTCAAGGCTCAACTTTTTCAATATACGTTCCAGCCAAATGTCATAATTGAATGTAACAATATGAATTTTATCTACTTCTGAATTTTGATAAAGATCTTTAATAAATTTAGCCCATCCCCACTTTGCAACATCAGTATTGGGGACATCGATTAATTTGTCGTAGTATATAAAAAGAGCCTTGAGGTAAGTAACTAATTCTTTATACGCCTTAATGTATATGTTATCCGAACTTCTGGCATTCTTATTTAGAATATTTGCGCATGTAATAACATCTTCAATCAACTCAATACAATCTTTTTTGTCCATATTGGGCCTTGCTCCAAGAGTCCACAAATTAGGGCAATGTCTATAGGACAAAAACCCGGGCCTATTATTGCCGGGCCATGGGACTAGTTCGCCATTCTTGAATAAATTAGAAACATCAATATTTCCTTTTATTGAATTTTGGGGGATACTTGAAAGAAAATCAAGGGTAAAACCATTCCCTAAAATGAGATAATAATTTTTCATTAATGTAGATGTCCTTATAATTCTCGATAATTGTCTCTTACAAGACTTAAGGTAAACATATTCATAATTATCGCCAAAAAGAAGAATGATATGAACGTGACATTTTTTAGGACAGTACGTTAGCATACACACTAACTAGTTTGGGTATGGGAATTCTATAGTTAATCCTCTATCATATCTAAGAGGGAATCTGCAACTTATATTTAATGCCTTTTCAAGAAAGCTATTAATACAAAAAAACACTTGGTACTCGAACTCCCTGATGATTGATAGTAAATGTCTTCCATAATTGCCCCAAAAACAAAAATGCTCCAAGTTTTTCAACTTGAAGCGTTTCCAGTGATCCCGCTGGGACTCGAACCCAGGACCCATACATTAAAAGTGTATTGCTCTACCAACTGAGCTACGGAATCATTCCCTTTTTTGTGATTGGGATTGCAAAGGTATACAAAAAAACATTCCTTCCAACTTTTTAGCAACTTTTTTTCAAACATTTTTACAAAACCCGCTACAGACAAAAAGAAACAACATATATCATTTACCCCTATTTTTGCATCTGAAAAAAATTTCTAATGCAAAATAAGGTCGTAGTCATCACCGGGGGTACATCCGGTATTGGAAAGGCACTGGCAGTTGCTGCTCTCCGGTCCGGAGCAAAAGTAGCCGTGTGTGGCAGAAAGGCAGATACCCTCGAAGCGCTTGAAAAAGAACTCGCTGCCGATAACCTGTACACCTATACCGCTGACGTCAGTAAGGAAGATGACTGTAAACGCTTCATCGACCAGGTAATTGCCCGACTCGGAAAAATAGATGTACTGATCAATAACGCTGGTATTTCCATGCGCGCATTGTTCAAAGACGCTGATCTGACAGTACTTAAGCAATTGATGGATATCAACTTCTGGGGAACTGTATATTGCACAAAATATGCTTTACCTTCATTGCTGGCGAACAAAGGTACTGTCGTAGGTGTATCTTCTATAGCAGGTTACAGAGGCCTTCCCGGTCGTACCGGTTATTCCGCCTCCAAATTTGCAATGCAGGGTTTCCTCGAAGCACTACGCACCGAAAATCTGCATACAGGCATTAACGTAATGTGGGTAAGTCCAGGCTTCACCTCATCGAATATCCGAAATACTGCCCTCAATGAACAGGGTCGTGCACAGGCAGAAACACCGCTGGATGAAGGAAAATTAATGAGCGCTGAAACCGTGGCAGATGAGATACTCAAAGCTGTCACAAAACGGAAACGCACATTGGTGCTCACGGGTCAGGGCAAACTGACAGTTTTCCTCAGTAAACTTTTCCCCGGACTACTCGATGGACTGGTGTATAACCATTTTAAGAAAGAACCAGGTTCACCACTTAAATAATTAACGGTAAGCCGTTCATCGTCAATGATTGATTACAAAGGTATTAGCATGAACGGCTTAACGTTTATTTTTCAGGTTTTGTCACCTTTCTTACGGATGTTATACGCCCCAAAGCCCCTACCCCGGCCTATTTATAGTTATGCACATCTGAACAAGTTATTGACAAATTCAATACAGCAACATATATATTTTATATTTCTTTGCAGACAAAATGCCGTCAATAGCTCAATGGCATTCTTTTTGGGAAAGTGGTATTCATTGATAACATGTCCATAATTACACTGACATCCGACATCGGCTTGCAGGACTACCTGGTAGGCGCCATCAAAGGGCAGCTGTGGCAACACTGTCCTGGTGCCCCCGTCATGGATATCACTCACCAGATCTCCCCCTTCAATCTCCCACAGGCTACATATATATGTAAGAGCGCTTTCTCTTACTACCCGCCACGTACATTCCATATTGTACTGATCAACCTTTTCGACAGAAAAGCAAATCATGTACTGCTGGCAGAACATAACGGACAATATATCGCCTGTGCTGATAACGGACTGGTAACAATGATAGCGAACGGTACACCCGATAAAGTCGTAAGATTACAATTATATAAAGATCAACCCCAGGATACCTTTACCATCCTGAGGCGATTCGCAGAAGCTTATAAAGATCTTCAGAGTGGGAAAACACTCGAAGAGATCGGCGAACCAGCCCGTGACTTCGTCATCAAAAATAACCTGCAGCCAATGACCGGTCAGGATTATATTGATGGTCAGATCATTCATATCGATAACTTCGAGAACGTAGTCGTGAATATCACCCGCCAGCAGTTTGAAGAACACAGACAAGGCAGACCCTTCTCTATCTTCTTCCGCCGCGATGAGGTGATTACACAACTTTGTGAAACCTACGCCGATGTTCCGGAAGGCCATAAACTGGCCCTCTTTAACGCCGCCGGCTATCTCGAAATCGCTATTAATAAAGGTAACGCCGCCGGCCTCTTTGGTCTTCAGGGCTTTAGTCGCGATCAACTGGTCTCTGGCTTCCAGAAACTGGCCTTTTATCAGACAATACGTATCATCTTCGGCTAATTCCGCCGGAACCAGGCTCCCCATGCCTAACCCCAACATATTTGTTTGTTAATCAATCCCTTTCCTATAGCGACTTTTCACCCTGGCATCTTCAGAATTTTTCTCTTATTAAAGAAAAAGTTAAAACTGTTATCGCTAATTAGCATAATTTGCCACTTTTTCTATTTTTGTCGGACCTAAAACATCCTTATGAATTTTAAAAGGACCAACAATATCGTCGGTTGGGTTGTCTGTATCATTGCCTGCACTGTCTACATTATGACTATGGAGGCCACCGGAAGTCTATGGGACTGCGGCGAGTTTATTTCTAGTGCCTACAAGGTACAGGTTCCGCACCCTCCGGGAGCTCCTTTATTTGTGCTGTTGGGTAGATTGTTTACCATTCCGTTTCCGCCCTCTCAGGCAGCTATCGGCGTAAACCTGATGTCTGCACTGTCAAGCGGATTCACTATCCTGTTCCTCTTCTGGACCATCACACACTTCGCACGCCGCCTGATGGTGAAAGCCGGAGAAGTTATTTCCAGTGAAAAAATGATCGCTATCATGGGCGCCGGCGTCGTAGGTGCATTAGCTTACACCTTCTCTGACTCCTTCTGGTTCTCCGCTGTGGAAGGCGAAGTGTACGCAATGTCATCCCTCTTCACCGCCATCGTATTCTGGGCGATCCTGAAATGGGAACACGAATCAGATGAAGCATATGCTGACCGCTGGATCGTTTTCATCGCCTTCACAATGGGCCTCTCTATCGGTGTCCATCTGCTGAACCTCCTCACCATCCCGGCTATCGTAATGGTGTACTACTTCAAACGCTCTCCTAAAGTAACCCCTATCGGTACTTTCTGGGCGTTTATCATTGGTTGTGCTATCACCGGTCTCGTGCAGAAGTTCGTTATCCAGGATACCGTTAAGGCTTCCGGTCTGATGGACGTATTCTTCGTAAATAGCCTGGGCCTGCCTTTCTACAGTGGCTTCGCCTTCTATTTCATCGCACTGGCTGCTGTCCTGTTATATGGATTGAAAAATCCTAAATTCGGTCTCTATGCACCACTGATCCTGATCGCTTCCGTTATCGTCATCCCTGCCTTTAATGACGCTTCAGGTGCTGGTATCAAAATATTAAAGCTGATCATCTCAGCTGCAATCGTATTTATACCTTATTTAGTAAAGCTGTTCGATGTAAAAATCGGATCCGCCAGCTTTACACACGCTATCAAAGTAACCATCTACTCTATCATCTTCCTCCTGCTCGGTTACTCCACTTATATTACTACAATGATCCGCTCTACCGCGAATCCTTCTGTGGATATGTACAACGTGGACAACCCGATCTCCCTGGTAGGTTACCTGGGTCGTGAGCAGTATGGTGATTTCCCGCTGATCTATGGTCAGGTATTCACTGCCCGTCCTTCTTCTTATGAAGACGCCGGAAACATCTACGCGCGTGGTAAAGACAAATATGAGATCGCTGGTAAAAAACAGGTGCCTGTCTACGCTGCTGAAGATAAAATGCTGTTCCCCCGTGTCTGGGACGCCAGCAACGATCAGGGACATGCGGATTACTACCGCGACTGGCTGGGTCTTGATGCAAATGCACGCCCTAGCTTCAGAGATAACGTTAGCTTCTTCGTGACATACCAGGTTTACTTCATGTACTTCCGCTACTTTATGTGGAACTTCTCCGGTAAACAGAACGATACACAAGGTTACGGTAACAAACGTGACGGTAACTGGATCACTGGTATCTCCTTTATAGATAATATCATATACGGCGACCAATCCATGATGCCGGACAGCTTAAAGAACAATAAAGGGCACAATACCCTGTTCCTCCTGCCGTTCGTATTAGGCGTAATTGGTTTCTTCTATCAGTATAATAATCACCGTAAAGATACACTGGTCGCTTCCCTCCTGTTCTTCTTCACCGGTTTTGCCATCGTGCTCTACCTCAACCAGGCAGGTAACCAGCCACGTGAACGTGACTATGCATACGTAGGTTCCTTCTATGCATTCGCCATCTGGATCGGTCTGGGCGTACTGTCTGTGGCAGAATTCCTGAAGAAAAAGACCAAATCAGCAATCTCCGCTCCGGCTGCAGCACTCGTTTGTCTGCTGGCGGTACCGGTACTGATGGGCTTCCAGGAATGGGATGATCACGACCGTTCTACCAAAACCATCGCCCGTGACGTTGCCGCTGACTACCTGAACTCCTGCGCTGAAAATGCCATCCTGTTCACTGTGGGTGATAACGATACTTACCCGCTGTGGTACGCACAGGAAGTAGAAGGTATCCGTCCTGATGTTCGTGTGATCAACCTTAGTCTCCTCGGTGTAGACTGGTATATCGATCAGCAACGTCATATGGTTAACAAGAGCGCAGGCGTTCCGATGTCCTGGACTCCTGATAAATACCAGGGCGAAAACCGCAACTACATCCAGTACTATGATGGTGGTAGCTTCCCGCAGGATAAATTCTATAACCTGAAAGAAGTAATGGCATTCATGGGTTCTGATGATCCTCGTGCAAAACTGTCCACTACTGACGGTTCACAGATCAACTACCTGCCTGCTAAAAAACTCTTCGTACCGGTAAATGTAGCAGAAGTGCTGAAAAACGGTACTGTTGATATCCACGACAGCGCACGTGTAATGCCGCAGCTGCCATTCCAGATCAGCAAATCTTACCTGCTGAAGAATGACCTGGCAGTATACGATATCATCGCTGCAAACGACTGGAAACGTCCGATCTACTTCACCAGCCCAACCGACCTCGGTCTGAACGACTACCTCCGTCCGGATGGTCTGACCTACCGCCTCGTGCCGCTGCCGAAAACAGAAAGCAACGACCCAATGGGTGCTGACAACAACGTGAATATTCCGGTGATGTACAAAAACCTGATGGAGAAATTCGCTTTCGGTGGTGCTAACGTTCCAGGTACTTACTTCGACGAACCTAACCGTAAACTGCTGCAATACCTGCGTAACTCCTACACCAAACTGGGTACCGCTATGGCCCTGACCGGTGAAAAGGATTCCGCACTCGCAGTACTGAATAAGAGTGATAAAAATCTCCTGCAGGGTAACTTCCCTTACGCGATGACCACTCCGGGACAGATGCACAACTACAGCTCTATGCAGACTGTATACGCTTACTACCTGGCTGGCGATCCGAAGAAAGCAGACGAGATCTCTCAGCTGATCATCAAAGATTGTACACAACAGTTACAATACTATCGCAGCCTGCCAGCCTCTAAAATGAATGGCTTACAGCGTGATATGCAGATGGCTGAACAGTTTATCACCCTGCTGCAACGTATGAAGGAAGACTTCACACATCCTGAACGCCGCCAGCAACTGGAACAACCAGGAACTATCCAGGTTGACACTCCGGAACAGGCAACTGATGGCGCTGAAAACTAATCACCGCTAACCGGTATAAATAAAGAAGGGCGATCACTGTTCAGTGATCGCCCTTCTTTATTAGTTATGCATCAGGAATTAATAGAAAAAGCGCTACGATCGTTCAACAAAGCGCTTTTATTAGTCAAATATGCTTCATCTTACGCTAATGCTCCGCTAAAAGACGTAGCGCTTTAACGTAAGATGAAGCATATATGTGTATCAATAAGACTAAACTATATGCTCCCTGACACCAATCTGCAATGATCACACTTCAGGTCAAATTTCGCCAGTAACTTACGCTCCAGCTGCCATTCCCCTCCACAAGACGGACAATGATGCGCTGACGCCTTATTATCCGCATTAAACAGGTAATAATAACTCGGTTTACCCGTCAACTGTTCCAATCGGTTACAGATGCTACGGCCCTGCGTCGTCAGCGGACTATTAATATCTGACAAAAACTGATGAAAGTGCGTTTCACCCATCGATCCACGGAACCATAATCCGTCAATCTCAGCATAACTATGCGACCAGGAATTGATATCCTCATAGTTCCGCTGCCATACACTCGTATATGGCAGGTGATACAGTGGTATCTGGTCAAAGGTATCCCCGGATCTCACAGGAGAAGGTCCTCCCCAATAAAGGATAAATGAACTGGAAGCATCCACCTCCGCCGTCGGTACCGGCACCAGGTGCTCGCCCATATACTGATAGGATACCGTCACACCATATCGTTCCATCAGCACAGAGATCCACTGATTGACATAATCGCTGTTATAACGCTCTTCCAGCGAGTCCTTTTTAAGACACTGGACATGCAGAGACACTGCGTTTTCCTGGAAGAGAAACACGTCATTTCGGGATACTAACTGTCCATTGGAACGAAGGGAACGGATAAAGAAGTCGGCGTCACGGAGAAATGGCTCCTTTTCCGCCTGAGGCCATACAGCCTTTTCAAACAGGATCTGATAGATGAACATAGGATCAGGATATAGTATTCATAATAGGATATATTAAATATACCTAAATACTTTCACTTAAAAAAGTGTCTCTTTCTCAATCTTGCACCCTGATTATGAATGATATAACGCCGCAGTCATCCCTATAAACGAAAAAACTCCTGCAAATGCAGGAGTTTCTTATCAAACATTGAAACACTATTATAATTTCCCTACCTGATCCCACCAGAACTTTACGCTTGCTGTCACGTCAGGTACGCTGTTATCCCAGTTATACTCATATTCTACAGAGAACATGCCTTTAAAGCCCTGTGACTTCAGTTCTGCCAGTACAGCAGGCATATTACATACACCGTTACCCCAGATCACATCATGCGCATCCCGGGATTTCTCATTCAGGTCTTTGAAATGCAGGTGCAGTACATGCCCTTTCAGCTGTTTGATACAGTCAACCGGCTCCATACCTGAACGTACCCAGTGACCAATATCCGCACAGGCGCCCATATACTTGCTGCGTCCCTGGATTGCTACCAGTACGCTGTCAGGATGCCAGTAATGACTTGGTTTCGGATGATCATGGATAGCCACCTTGATCTTGTATTTATCACACAGTGAAGATACTGCATCCCAATGTTCACGTTTAGGCTCAGCAGTGATCACCTGAATGCCCATAGATTTCGCGAATTTAAACACCTGCTCCCATTCCAGTTCACTGGCCGGCGATACCACGCCATAAGCCACCAGCTTCTTCTTTTTTGCCTTAAACATGGCTTTTACTTCTGCCTGTTTGGCGGCATCCATTCTCCAGTCGAATTTACCATCAATGCCGTTCCCGATCGTCTGACCGTTATAACACTCCACATACTCAATACCTGCACTATCCATCTTTTCCAGGGCTTGTCCCAGCGTAAAACGGTTAAAGGTATAGGCTTGTGCACCTAATTTCCAGCCCAGCTTATCGGCGGCTTTTCCCTGCGCAAAACTTAACGTGGATGTCATCGTCGCTCCAGCCAGTACACCAGCCAGGAACAGCACGCTGCTCAATTTTTTAATCATCTGCAATAGTTTTAATTTGGTAATCAGTAAAGACCTGTGTGAAAAATAATCCGTTTCTACGAACAATGCAAACAATCAGGGTTGACCGGTCACATCCGACTGTCAAATGGACCCACCTTCAGGCTCACCATATCCGCACGCTTCACCCAATTTTCCGGCATCTACACTCCCTGATAATAGTAGTAAGATATTATAACACTGTTAAAAAATAACCCTGCTTTCTTATATTAAAATATACCACATGCATAATCAGCTATCTCATATCGATATTCTTCGTTACATTTTTATGAAATTACCGGCCATAGAGTATGTATATACATCATACCACTAAATTGCCTAATTTTAAATATTATGAGAGGCATACATTTTTCCAAATTTGAACCCGATGAGCAGCAGGGAAAATCGCCCTTTGAGAAGTTACTGGATGTATTCACTCAACTGCTGACTTACACCAGCGGAGATGTCAGTGAAGCATTACAATGGCTGACCGAACTGGACAAAGAGTACCAACTTACCAATGAAGATTACGGCATCGGAGATTTTATACAGGAACTGAGAGAAAAAGGATATATCCGCGAAAACGAAGAGAACGGAAACATCCAGATAACCGGCAAAACAGAACAGAGTATCCGCAAAAGAGCACTCGAAGAGATCTTCGGAAAACTGAAGAAATCAAATAATGTCGGTAATCACAATACCCGCAAATCAGGTCAGGGAGACGAACTGAATGCTGACAGCCGTCCTTATCAGTTCGGTGACGCACTGGAACAGATCGATATGACTGCTTCCATCCGCAACGCCCAGATCAATCACGGTATAGACAGCTTCTCCATACACCAGGACGACCTGGAAATTCAGGAGACGGACTTCAAAACCCAGACGTCCACCGCCCTGATGATCGATATCTCCCACTCCATGATCCTCTACGGTGAAGACCGTATCACACCGGCCAAAAAAGTAGCGATGGCCCTCAGTGAACTGATCACTACCCGCTACCCGAAAGACACGCTCGACATTATTGTATTTGGTAACGACGCCTGGCAGATCGAGATCAAAGATCTCCCTTACCTGCAGGTCGGTCCTTTCCATACCAATACCGTTGCCGGTCTGGAACTGGCCATGGATATTCTCAGACGCAGACGCAATCCGAACAAACAGATCTTTATGATCACCGACGGTAAGCCTACCTGCCTCAAGAACGGGAAAGAGTACTACAAAAACAGCTTCGGCCTGGACCGCAAGATCCTCAACCGTACGCTCAATCTTGCTGCTCAATGCAAGAAACTTAAAATTCCGATCACCACCTTTATGGTAGCTACCGACCCGTGGTTGCAAAAATTCGTAACAGAGTTTACCGAAACCAACAACGGGAAAGCCTTCTTCTCTGGTCTGGACAAACTGGGACAATTCCTTTTCTTCGACTTCGAGAACGGAAAAAGAAAAATGCTGTAACCGGCATCCGCAATCATATCATTGATAGAATAATCCATTAATACAAACATGAATATCAACATAAGTACGTTAGGTGAATTAAAGAAGAGTGGATATAAACCTAAATCCGTTAAAGAAGAGATCAGACAAAACCTGATCCGTAAACTCCAGCAGAAAGAAAACGCATTCCCCGGTATCATCGGCTACGAAGACACCGTTATTCCCGATACGGAAAGAGCCCTGCTCTCCCGTCATAATATCCTGTTTCTCGGTCTCCGCGGACAGGCAAAAACACGTATGGCCCGGCAGATGGTTTCCCTGCTGGACGAATACATTCCCATCGTGGAAGGTTCTGAAGTGAACGACAGTCCCTTCGATCCACTCTCCCGTCACGCACGTGATATCGTTGCAGAACTGGGAGACGCCACACCTATTTCATGGGTACACCGTGACCAGCGCTATAGCGAAAAACTCGCTACACCTGATGTATCAGTAGCTGACCTCGTTGGTGATATCGATCCGATCAAGGCGGCTAACATGAAACTGAACTACGCAGACGAACGCGTGATCCACTTCGGCATCATCCCTCGCTCTAACAGAGGTATCTTCGTCATCAACGAATTGCCCGACCTCCAGGCCCGTATACAGGTATCCCTGTTCAACATCCTTCAGGAAGGCGATATCCAGATCCGTGGTTTTAAAGTGCGTATGCCGCTGGATATTCTCTTTGTATTCACTGCGAATCCGGAAGACTATACCAATCGTGGTTCTATCGTAACACCACTGAAAGACCGTATAGAAAGTCAGATCATCACGCACTATCCGAAGAATATCGAGAACTCCCTGCTCATTACCGAACAGGAGGCCAATGTACATGAAGAACAACGCCATGTACATATCAGCGATATGATCAAGCGCCTCATCGAACAGGTTGCTTTTGAAGCGCGTAACAGTGAGTATGTCGATAAAAAGAGCGGTGTATCTGCCCGTCTGACCATCGCTGCTTATGAAAATGCAGTCAGTGCCGGCGAACGCAGAGCCATCATCAACAAGGAAAAAGAAACTTACGTACGTATAGCCGATCTACAGGGCATCATTCCGGCCATCACTGGTAAAATAGAACTGGTATATGAAGGCGAACAGGAAGGTCCGTTACAGGTAGCGGTCAACCTCCTCGACAAAGCCATCCGCAGCGTCTTCTCCCAGTACTTCCCGAACCCTGATTCTTTCAAAAAGCGTAAACAAAGCGCTGCTGCAGAGAATCCTTACCGGGCGGTGATCCAGTGGTTTGATAAAGGCAATGCCGTACAGTTATTGCAGGATGTAAATGATAAGCAATATGAGACGTCCCTCCAGAAAGTGGACGGCCTGAAAGAGCTGATCAAGGGCAAATTCCCGCACGCCAATAACAAAGAACAGTTACTGCTCATGGAATTCGTATTACACGGTCTGGCTTCCTACTCCCTTATCAGTAAAAAGGTAGTGGAAAACGAGACCCGTTTCAGTGATCTCCTGGGTACCATGATGAACTTCGGTACCGGTACAGAAGAAGAAAGCGACGAGTTCTAAACCATACTTCCTCCGTTAACGGAAACGCGGAATATTGGACGATATATACCAGATTGCTGTTGCATCTTACAGCCGAAGTATCTATCTTTCAGTATTCCGCGTTTTGCATTAGTATATGCCGCGTTTATTGAAAACAACTATCAACTACAGTTATGAACAACTCAAGAAGACACTTTATCCGCTCTGCCTCTACCCTTGTGGCAGGAGCAGGATTGGTCGGTGCGTTGCCCTCCGCTCTCCGCGCAGTTGCCCCCAGCGATAAGATCAATGTTGCTGCTATCGGTATCAACGGAATGGGCTGGTCGGACCTCACCGCTATTCTCAAAAACCCTTACGCACAATGCGTTGCCCTCTGTGATGTTGACAAAAACGTACTCGATAAACGGGCCGCAGAACTGGACAAAAAAGGCCAGAAAGTAAAGACCTATGGCGACTACCGTAAATTGCTGGAAGACAAATCCATCGATGCCGTGATCATCGGTACACCTGATCACTGGCACTGCCTGCAGATGACAGACGCCGTATCCGCCGGAAAAGACGTGTACGTCGAAAAGCCCATCGGTAATTCCATCGCAGAAATTAAAGCCATGTTGTATGCCCAGGAAAACACTAAACGTGTCGTACAGGTAGGCCAGTGGCAACGTAGTCAGCAACACTTTAAAGACGCGATCGCCTTCGTACATTCTGGTAAACTCGGACAGGTACGTCTCGTGAAAGCCTGGGCCTATATGGGCTGGATGCACTCCATCCCTAAACAACCAGATGGTAATCCACCTGCAGGTGTAGATTACGCTGCCTGGTTAGGCCCTGCACAAAAGCGCCCTTTCAATCCTAACCGCTTCCATTTCAATTTCCGCTGGTATTGGGATTATGCGGGTGGATTGATGACCGACTGGGGTGTACATTTGCTGGACTATGCTCTCCTGGGTATGAAAGCACAGCATCCACAGTCTGTGATGGCTGCGGGTGGTAAATTCGCTTATCCGGATGATGCAGCCGAAACACCGGATACACTAACCACAGTTTATCAGTTCGATGGCTTCAATATACAATGGGAACACGCGATCGGTATAGATGGCGGTCCTTACGGCCGTGATCATGGTATCGCCTTCATCGGTAACAACGGCACACTGGTGCTGGACCGTGGCGGATGGGAAGTGATCCCTGAGAAAGATAAAATGGAAGCTGTACCACGTCAGAAGTCCGTTGACAATGGCCTGGATAAACACGCAACCAACTTCCTGGAAGTGATTAAATCACGGAAACTGGAAGATCTGAACACCCCGCTGGCAGCTGGCGCACATGTCGCCACTATTGCCCAGTTAGGGAATATCGCCTACAAAACAAGCCAGAAGCTACACTGGAACGGCGCTACCGGTGGATTCGCGGAAAAGGATGCTAACAAATACCTCACGCCTGAATACCACAACGGCTATAAACTACCTAAGTCAACGATGAAATAATACAGTAAAGGCGTCCCGCTATAGACGGGACGCCTTTATCATTTATCAACCAATCACTATAGCTTCCTATTTCTCTATCCCGGCCGTTTCCAGCATTTCCACACCTTCTGCATTCCCCTGCTGTGCTGCCAGGTCGGCGGCAGTCAATCCCCGATTCTCACGGATATTGATATCTGCTCCAAAATCAAGTAATAACTTTATCATATCATTTCGTCCGAACATTGCTGCAAACATCAACGCAGTACCACCATTGCCATGTTGCAGATTCAGATCAGCACCATAACCGATCAGCAACGTTGCTATCTCCGGATAGCCCTTGAAACTTACGCCCATCAGAGAAGTGTTGCCACCATAATCTGCAGCGTTTACGTCTGCACCAGCTTCAAGCAATAATGCAGCTGCTTCAATCTGATTATTATAGGTAGCGATGATCAATGGCGTATAACCACGACTGTCGCGAACATTAAGGTCCTCTATTTTACTAATATTTTCCTGCAAAAAAGAAATGTCGCCGGTCCTTGCTGCGTTAAAAAATTCATTGACAATTGCGCTCATGGTAATAAGATTAACTAGGTTTACTGCTTATGAATGATAAAGCATACCGCACTGCCTGCCAGGCATACAACGCTATGCTTCAATTTAGCTGTTCAATATCAGTGCCGCTTTATCGGACTTCAGGCAAGTGCCTGCGTTCATTGCTGTCACTTTGCACTTTCCCTACCCATGCCAGGGCACGAATTAATCATATCAACTTGATAATCAATCAATAAATCTGCTTCTGATAACTGTCTGATAACTTCTTCTCTCCAATAGCGACTATTTCATTAGCTACAGCGATTTCTTCCGTTTTGGTTCTTTCCATCTACCTAATGTGGAATATCAACGTATGGTAAACAGAAAGCCTGGAAATTAAATTTCCAGGCCTTCTATTTACGATGTATGACTGTATCTTATGCTTATTGATAATGCACGTACTTTTCTGTAAAACTACCATCTGCAAATAGTTCCAGCATGCCGTAACCAGGCGCAGTCTCTCTGTTGTTCCCTTTCCACCAGGCGCCACTCACAGCACCATCACACAGATAGGTCACATTGTTATAGACCACCTTATCCTTCAGGTGTATGTGTCCGCTCAGGCATAATTTCACATTTGGATGCTGATAAAACAGACGGATAATATCCGCCGTATCTGTATGCATATCACCTCCCAGCATTTCCCATCTGTTCACAATATTATCCTGCACCATCAGCGTCGCCGTCAGGATCGGAATATGCGACAACATACATACCGGTGTCTGCGCATCTGTTGCCTTCAGTTCATCTGCCAGCCATTGCATCTGCGCTTCCCCCAGTTTACCGATATACCAGGTATCATCTACATCCAGGTGCACGCTGTCCAGTACGATGAATTTCCAGCCACCTTTCGTAAAACTGTAATAAGGTGATTTCAGCTGTAACTGATCCAGCGAATATTGCTTACCGTACACTGCTTGTCCTTTGTTATTTTCACTCCACCAGATATCATGGTTCCCCAAAGTGTAATACACCGGCAGACTACACTCCTCCTTCATGATCGTATGGAGTAATTTCCATTGTGCATCAATGGTTGAAAGATTCTCCTTGTTCATATCAAACACAATATCGCCGCCGTTCAGGATCATATCCACCTTCGGTTGCTGCGACTGAATATGATGCAGACATTTCCGGAAGAAATCGGGCGCGCCTGCTTTATCATACAGGTGGACGTCCGTAATATGTGCTACACGCAATACAGGCTTTTTCTCTGCATCAGCCGCGAAAGCTGGTAATGATATAGCCGGCGCCAGTAATAAACTGCCAAATCGTTTGAACAATGATCTTCTTTGCATAAAACACGCTTTAATGCCACAACGGACAAACCGCGAAATTTGCATATCCGGGGCGCATTTCCATCACGTCCGGCAGATTTAACAATATGTTATTCCTGTTCCGGATTTCATCCCTGCTCCCATTTCATTCGCAGAAAATAATCCTTCTCCAACAATTCTTCCCGGGTCATCGTAATCGTCACACCCCATTCCATATAATAATACGCATCTGCCAGATCCAGCACATGATCGTACATATGATCCGTGATCAGGAAGCCTTTCCCTTTCGCAGCTTCTTCGCGTATCAGGTCTTTAATGGTATTAATATGCAAGGGCATGATATGGGTAAAAGGCTCATCCAGTATAACAAATTTCACCGGAGAACAGATCAGCACAATCGTGGTAAGCATGCGTATCTGTCCGCCGGAAAGCGATTTCACGGATACCTTTTCTTTCCCTTCAAATTCCGGAAAACAGGCCGTCACCCGTTCCCAGGGCACATCATAAGACCGTGCAAAGGCGCCTGCTGTAAGCGGAGCAGGTACAAAAGGAAACTGTGGCAGATACCTGACGAGTCCCGGTACTTTGTACGCCGGTTTGCTCAGCTTCTTACCGTTGTATTGTACAAAACTGAACTCTGCAGGCTGCGCACCAAACAGAACCCTCATCAGACTGGACTTACCCGATCCGTTACGACCTACCAGTATGTGAATACGGCCACTGATCATTTTCATATAGCCGCCACTGATAACCGTTTTTGTTCCATAGGAAAGCGTAACGCTATCCGTTTCCAGTATATCCATTAACTATAAAATGAGGTAAGCGTAAGGGCAGTAAAAAGCAACAGGAAATCGATCACAAAGGCAGTCCCTGTCAGCAGGTAAGGGCCGAGACCAAGATTAAAGAAATAATATCTTTCCTTCCGCTGATGGGCAACATAGGCCGTCATGCCAAAAGCAATGACTTTCAGACTGAGGATCGCAGGGAGTATACCAATGTGTTTCGTAGCATTACTACGATATACCCAGCAGGCACAAAGGATCAGCAGTATTCCGGGAACCAGGAAAAACGAACGGTAATAGAGTAACAAACCGCGTATTCTTACCATAAATTGTACACAGGATGATTTGCCATCCATCGGTACAATTTATCAATATTTATTGCTGGTCATCACCAGCCGCACTGCCAAAAAATTGTTAAAGTCAGTGCTTAGATCGCCGAACCGGCATTTTCACTTTCCTTTTCAAACATCATTGAAAGGTATACAGCGTCGCTGATAGGGTTGTCGTAATACGCAGCAATCGGCTGGAAACCCAGGCTGGTATACAATTCAATAGCAGGGCGCATATGTGCCAGCGTATCCAGCAGCATACGTTTATAACCCAGTTTCTTTCCGGCTTCAATGGCTTTGATGGCCAGTGCGCGGCCTACGCCATGTCCTTTGAAAGCATCGCGTACAAAGAGCCGTTTCATTTCGCAGGTAACGTTTTCAAACGGTCTTATACCAACGCAACCCGCAGGGTGTCCATCTACCAGGGCAATAAACAATGCTCCCGCGGGCGCTACGTAGTTGGGTTCAGGTAAATTGCTCAGTTCTTCTTCGAAGCCCTGAAAACTAAGATCTACACTCAACCAGTTGGCATACTCACGGAAAAGGGATTTCACCTGCTCCAGCGTTTTAACATCGTCTTTTTTTACTTCTACAATTTCCAACATACCTCGTTTATTTTTGTTTATAGAAAACACAAAAGCCTCCTGAGCATCAGAAGGCTTTTAATTCTGAGTTCCGGAGAACTCCTACTGTAAACGATATAATTAATAAATTAACTCATTGTCAGCATTCTCAACATCACCAGGTCAGCCTTCTGCTCACCACCCTCTTCAGTTAGGGGGGGTAACAAATATAACAAAATTTAGTCAAAAAAAGCAGGGCTGAAAGAAATACTTTAGATACTATTTTTCTGCGCTATTTATTGCCTTTAATTCCGTCACCAGCGCTGCCATTGTGTTTACACCCCAGTGTTCATAGTACTTTCCGTCACGTACCGTTACCATATCCATCACCCTGATGCTTACAGACTGATGCGTAGCCGGTATACCCATAAAAGTCCCCTTGTGTGTACCTGAAATGACCTTGAAAGTGGTCACCTTATCTCCTTCTGCCACCTGCTCATAGATCGTTACCCTGAGGTCGGGAAATGCAGGACGCAGTATATTATTGAAGGTATGTAAAATGCCTGCCGCTCCTTTATCCATACCTGCCATCGCGGTATGATTGATAAACGCAGGATCCATGATCTCTTTAAAGCTCTCCAGGTTATTCTCCTCAATGATCTCCTTGTTAAAACGCCTTACCAGGGCCTTGTTCTGTTCTGTCATTGCTGTCATATACTTTGATTTTATACAGCAAAATTAGTCCGTGGCACCCCCCTCCTGTTAGTCCTCACCGTCCAGAGTTTATGCCTGGACGTTCATATTTTGTTCCTGGTAAGCCGAAGGCGTCATACCAAATACCTGCCGGAATGCTTTCGTAAAACTGGAATGACTTTCATACCCCACCTGGTCATACACATCGCCGGGTTTGACCTGCTGGTCCAGGAGTAAACGGGCTGCTACCTGCATCTTTTGTTCCAGTAACCAGCGCTGCGGAGAGGTGCCGTAGATCTTCATGAACCGCCGCTTAAAAGTAGACAGCGACATACTACACAAAAAGGCCAGCTCCTCTACCGTCACTGGCCGGGTGATATTCCCTTCCACCGCTTTCCTGATCTCAAAGTCCTGCATACTACCGGTCGCATTTGCCTTTAATTGCAATAGTGTTTCCGGTGCTGTCTGCAACAGGTACAACAACAGCTCCTCAAACTTCAGGATGCAGATCTCCTGGGGCAATGGCTGATCCAGTTGTAATAAATGTCTCAGTGAATCTATATAGTTCCGGAGAAAAACATCTTTTTCAAAAGTAATAAATGAAGCAGCCGGTAGTTGTTTATCCCGTTGTTGCGCCTGTACCAGTCGAGCGTATTTCATGTAAAAATCCAGCAGGGCGTCATCGCTGAAATACAGGAGTACGGACTGGAAATTCCCATTGTCTGATTTTACGTTTGTCGTCAGACAACTACCGGCTGCCAGGAATAAGATCGCATTGTCATTGACGGTGGTTGTTTGTCCGCCGTAAATAACCGTCTTACGTCCTTCTATCAGTAAATTGATCATGTTCCTGTGCAGGATCACACGATTCTTTTTTGTATTGCAGGGAGAAGTATATGGCCGGATCAGTATCCGGTCTTCCGCGCGGTATTGCGCCGGATTGAGATCCTGAGGAAGATTGATGACATTCATTCCTGCAAAGATCACAAAAAAGGATCAGGGAATGATGCGACGCTGTCTGAAATCGTCAAAGATGCGGAAAAACATCTCCTTCGTTTCGATGTATTCATGAAACCCGGCCCTGCGTGCTTTACTGCCATCTGCGAACATGTCATAATCCCAGGAGAACACAAAATCGGCAAAGCCCCAGGAAGATAAGTGCTTATAGGGAATAGCGGCCAGCTGGTATTGCTCCTGCATCTGTTGCCACAAAGCAGCCTTATCTGCCATGATCACATTGAGCGACATCGGTAAGGGTGGCGCCACCTCCAGCTCAAAATAACGGGCTATTTCAGGCCACATTTCATTCCAGCGGAATAAGTCCCCGTTGTTGATATTAAAGGCCTCATTCGCCCCTTCCGGGGCCTCTGCTGCCCAGGTAGTGGCCTTTGCCAGCAGACCGGCATCGGTCATTTCTATCAGTTTATCATAAGCACCTGGTTTACCCGGAAAGCGTAAAGGCAGTCCCAGTTGCTTTGAAATGGAGGCGTATACCGCAATGGCCAGCGCCAGGTTCATAGGGTTTCCCAGAGCAAATCCGCCCACTACTGAAGGCCGGATAGCGGACCAGCTCCATGACTTACCCACCTGTTTCTTTTCCAGGAATACCTGCTGATCTACATTGAACTCAGGTGGCATATGCCCCGCGTCAGACTCCCTGGCCGGTGTTTTAAAAGGCCCCAGATGTGCGCCGTACACTTTGTATCCCTGCATCAGACTGATATGCTGTAATCCCTTCGCAATGGGCGCTACGACGTTTACCAGATTCTCCAGCATCGCCATATTAGGTGGAACCAGGGCTTCCCAGGTCGGCGCATCTACATAAGCAGCATAAAAAATATGCGTCACCGCCGTCAGACCGCCCAGTTTATCAACCGTGTCTTTCTGATCCTGTAAGTCTACCGCTATATGCCTTACATTCCCTTTGGCTTCGCCGCCCCTACGGGAAAGTCCGATAATATCCCAGTCGCCCGATGCATCCAGATGATCTGCCAGATTCCTGCCTATTACGCCCTGTGCACCCGCTATCAGCGCAACTTTACGTTGTCCGTTCATATGTGTTGATTTATACCTCAAAATTACCCGTAGTGGCAGGTCCGGCATTTGTATATTGGCAGGGATTATTTGTATTTTGTGTCGTATGCAGCGGTATGTTCAACACGAATTTCTAAAAGTATCTCATTTTACAACTACGGAATGGCAGCATCCATTGCATAACCACAACCATTTCGAACTGATCTTCATACACGAAGGAAATGGCTTTCATTGTCTGTCCGGTATCCGTCACCCCTATACGGGAAAGTCCATTTTCCTGCTGGCGCCGGCCGATTACCACAGCTTTGAAATCACCACGCCGACCACCTTTACCTTTATCAAGTTCACCAATGTCTATATCACACAGGTAGGACATTTACCGGAAGAACACCGCTGGAACCGGCATATCGACGAACTCCTGATCTGTAGCCGCAGACAGCAGTTCCCCGTATTGAAATCAGCCGCCGATGCAGATAAAACAGATACCCTTATCCGTCTCCTGGTAGCAGAGTGGCAGGAAACAGGGAATGAGACCAGCGAAACCATCTTCTTCCTTTTACAGACGGTCATGTCTATCCTTCGCAGGAATGTGCACGAACCATTGGAAACGGTCTTGAAACAGGACGAGAAGCTCATTGCCATGCTGCATTATATTCACCAGCATATCTACGAAACGGAACTGGTCCGCCAGGAACACCTGTCTGCCTTATTCGGTCTTTCCAAAAGACACCTGGGCGCTTTCTTTCGCGAACATACCGGTGTGGCCCTGCGGGACTATATCAACCGCTATAAACTGCACATTATTGAGAACCGGCTGAAATACAGCTCCTTATCACTCAAAGAGATCAGCCAGGAATTAGGCTTTACCGACCTGAGTCACTTCAATAAATTCTTCAGAAGCTATCACCAGATCAACCCCTCCGCTTACCGAAATAAATAAAGCGTGCTTTTATTCGGATATATATCTATAAATATTATATTTGTATACGATATGTTCGCGCCTATGACTATTGGCATTGGTAAATGCCGGCGACTATTCTAAATCCCTATCCGTATGAAATTATTTGACCGTTTCAGGAAAAAACCTACTGTATCCGAAACAACTGTACCAGTAACAAGCGCGACCACGCCTACACCACTATCAGCGGACAGGAATTTCGTAGATGACCTGGTCAGCTACTTCAGTACTGAAACAGCTGTGACAGCCGCTTATTTCGGCTTTGCTTACAACAATGCATCGAAGGCACACATACTGGTACTGGCTATCGACCATCAGGGAAACGAGGATTCCATACAGGAGATTACCTGGATGATCAAGTCCCAGTTTATGAGTGATACTGAGATCTATTATACCTCCAGCGTGACCAATCCGGAACTGACAGATTATATCCGTCAGCATAATCTTCCCTTCTATCACAAAGGCAATTCCGCCATACTGCAGCAGAAAGTCATGAAACAATGGTTTGATGAAAAGCGGTTCCGGCAGGAGTTGATCGAGACGATGAAAGATTGTGAGGTCTTTACCCTTGCACACAAAATGGAGGATAGCAAGGACCTGATGCTGGCTACATATGTACGGGAGCAGGGTGAGTTCATTCCGCTTTTCGCGGATGCAGAAATGATTGCCAGAAGTGGTATGGTGAATATACCGGATGACAGGATGATCGTAAAGATGACCTTTCAGCGTATCCTGAGTGGGATCAATCCCGGACAGTTATTTATCCTGAACCCCGCAACGCCGTTTGAAGCGGAGATGCGGGTATAAGGCTTCAAAACGCGGACTGAACACTACACAAGTAATAAAATACTATCTTGCAGCTGCTATAAAGGCTTCCGTATTCCATTATTGCGGCTTTAAAATAGTAGCAACGACACATGACAGAACAACTGGAGGAGCAACTCGAATCACTTTCTCCCAATGATATTTCCCGCTTCAGCCTTGCAGCAGCAGAGACCTTATGGCTGACCTTTAAAAAGATCTACGAAAAAGAATTTGGCGGTAATGTCGCACAGACAGACGTTATCTTTGATAAGGCCTGGTTACTGGTAGCCGGTCAGCTGAAAGACACAACCGCTGAAGAGTTGGATACCATGGCGCAGGACCAGATCCCGAATCTCGACAATCACATGGAGATCTTTGAATCAGTATGGCGCTCTACCCTGGCCTCTTCTGCACAAAACGCCGCTACTGCCGTATGGATGGCTGTCAGCGGACTCGCAGAAGATCCGATCGATACTTCTCTGGAAGTAATAGATATTATCCGCAATACGCTCGATATCCTGATCAGCACACAATTAAGTGAAGAGAAAGGAAATGACTATATGGCCGAAGAAGAAGAGATCGAATCACATGCCCTCTACCAGGATGAACTGCAAAGACAGATTGAAGCCGTGAGGGCCCTGAAGAGCGGTAAGATCGCTACATTCAGACAGGAGTATGTGCAGCTGATGCAGCTGAATGAATTAGGAATTGACACTTGAAAAAATTAAGAATTAAAAATTAAGAGTTAAGAATTTTGGCTTTTTCAACAGTCCCAATTCTTAACTCTTAATTTTTAATTCTTAATTGCTAACTCCCTCCTACGCCGGGAATACTGTCGGCAGGAACGCCACCATTCCTTCTACGATCTGCCTCATCGTTTCATTCATCTCCTCTATCTTGCCGGTATTGGCGCCGCCACCTACAACACTGGTCACTGGTCGCTGCCCCTGTGGCAATTCTACCAGTTTCAGCATCACATCAGCAACTTCTTTCGGATCCGGACTTCCCGGTGTTGGTTCGAAGAACCTGAATAACGCGCGCTGGAAATCAAGTACATCTTTACCATATTCACCATCTACGCCGGCATTCTTAGCAACGATACCTTTAGTCACGATATCAGTGGACTGATACGCTCCTGGCTGTATACTTACGACGTCAATACCAGATGATTTCAATTCGTAGTGATACCCCATCGTCACGGCGTCAAGCGCTGCTTTAGTACCGTTATAGGTACTCAGGATAGGAATATACTGACGGCTCTGTACACTGGTCACGTTGATGATCAGCCCGTCCTTTTGTTTGTGCATGTATGGCAATACTGCCTTCATGGTACGTTCCGGTCCGATGGTGTTCACCTGGTACAGCATTTCTGTCTGTTCGATAGATAATGACTCTCCCAGTCCCATGAAAGAAACACCGGCATTGTTGATCAGCACATCGATCCTTCCCCCCGACTGTTTCGTGATCTCCGCTATGGCGTTATTAACGGAGGTAGTATTGGTCACGTCCAGTTCTACGACGATCACTTTTACCTGTTGTGTCTTTGCCCAATCTGTCAGTTCCTTTGCAACAGCAGCGTTGACGCCGTTGACATTACGCATGGTAGCGTATACGGTATGCCCCTTCAGGGCAAGTGTCTTCACGGCAGACAGCCCGAAACCGCTGCTGCTTCCTGTAAGAATGATCTGTTTCATTGTTTGTTTACTATTTAATGTGAGTGTCCTCTCTATTAACAACCTACCTACATACAGGTAGGTAATATGGTCTAAAAAAAATCCTCTTATGAGGATTGTATTGCTTTTTTGAGTGACTGGAGTGCCATGTCAAAGTACTCCTTCCCCCGGCTTCGCCCGACCAGCAATGCACCTGGCAGGGTCGCCATCCAGTGATTGGTCATTTCTTCAATCGATATAGAGAAGTGAAGATCGCCGCTATCCAGGCCTTCTTTTAATACTGCCGCCAGCCAGGAGGAGACGATCTCCGAATATTGCCGGACGGCCAGCTGCATCCGCTCTGTTAATTCGTTAAAGGAAGCGCTGAAGGTACTGATCACACAGAGCTTCTGACCGCCTTTAAAATACTCCTGATAGGCACAGATGAGGGCATCCAGCTTGTCCATCGGAGCGGCCTTCTTCGTGCGCTGGATAAAATCCAGGAAATCGTGCCTGTCCTTTTCAATCACCGCCATACCCAGATCTTCCTTCGAGGGATAATAGTGATGAATAGAAGCGTTTTTGATATTCAGCTCCAGCGCGATCTGTTTATAATTAAAGGAATGGTAGCCAATCCTTTGCATATGGCCCCTTCCCAGTTCCACGATCCGTTCTTTCGTATTCAACGCTGTGCTCATGATAATATCATCTCTGTTTGACAATGCAAACATACCTACTTGCATGTAGGTAGCCAAATTTTTCTTTAAAAATTATTTCAATAGATTTGTCGCCCTATGGATTTATTAACTCCTCACTTTGGCATCTTCTTCTTTATCCTGTTTTTTTACGTCCCTATCGCTGGTGTGATCATTTATTGTGTACGTATCGGCAAATTGACATTTCCTGCGGCTATCACAGCCCTTTTGATAGGTATGTCGATAGCAGTGGGGGATGGCGCCAAAGGAGTCCTTTTACTGTTCACTTTCTTTGTCCTGGGTGTATGGGCCACCTCTCACCGGAAAGACCTGAAAGCAAAAATAGGCGCCGAAGGCGATCATCCTCAGGCAAGGACCGCCGGACAGGTATTCGCCAACGGCGGTGTAGCTGCGATCATGGCATTACTGAACCTGTTCGTTTCCGGCCCGGCTGATTTATATCAGTTGATGCTGGCAGCCAGTCTGGCGTCTGCCCTCGCCGATACCGCCTCTTCTGAACTGGGCATGGTATACGGAAAGAACTTCTTTAATGTCCTCAGCTTTAAAAAGGAGCCCAAAGGACTCGATGGTGTCATCAGTCTGGAAGGTACGGTCATAGGCGCCGCAGGCGCTGCTATTATCTCTCTTATCTATGCCGGGTTTAGTCAGCTGAGTCTGATCGTACTGATAGCCGGCATTCTGGGTAATCTTGCCGACTCTCTGCTGGGTGCTGCATTCGAACGCAGGCACCTGATCGGTAATAATGCAGTGAATTTTCTGAACACTTTATTTGCCGCATTAGTGGCCGCACTCCTGTATTTCTGTATGATTCACGCCGGATAAGCCCTGATCACCCCAATAAGCTGCTGGTTTTTGTCCGTGATTTTCTTTATATTCATTACCGGCAAGTCACTTTACATCAAACAGCTTATTATCATGTCCCGCGTTATTGAAAACAGAGACCTCGTATTTGACAAATTTCCTACGATACGAACACCGCATCTGGAACTCGTTCAGATCACAGAGGCGCATGCGGATGATCTATATAAACTATTCGGCGATAGTAATGTCACCCGCTTCTATAATCTTACGCCACTGGAGAGCCCCGGTGATTCTCACCGGCTGATCGATCATTTCCGGAAGCGTTTCGAATCCAAAGCAGCTATCCGCTGGGGGATCCGCCTGAACGAACGTAAAGACATCATCGGTACTGTAGGCTTTAATAACTTCACGCCAAAACACCGCGCCAATATTGGCTATGACCTGCAATACGCTTACTGGAACAGAGGTATCTGTACAGAAGCATTGCATGCGATTATTAGTTTTGGCTTTCATGCCCTTAATATCAATCGTATCGAATCAGAAGTCATGGAAGGGAATGCGTCATCCATCCATCTGATGCATAAAATAGGATTTAAACACGAAGGCACCTTACGGGATTGGATGTACTGGAATAACAGACATTATGATATGCTGATGTTTTCCCTGCTGCGTTCCGATGCGCATAGGTGATCATTTTCACTGCAATCTCCCGGCATCGTTGGGGGATTTTCTCTATCCATATAAGAAGCCCTATCCCTGAAAAGCCCCTCTCTGTCTCTTATAAAAAATATCTCCCTATTCTATTGATCAACATCGGTCATGCTGCCTTCACTCCGTCTGCTTCATACTCAGCTATGCGAACAAACCAATACCCTGTAAATACAAAAAACTGATTATCAATAATAATAACGGTAACAGCACTGTGCTGAGCCGCTAGTATTAACCCTTATTGCGATCACGCTTTAGTTTCGCTTGCATCTTTTCGATAATTCCCAGATAAGCCGTAGATATTCCGTAGATAACCCGTATATGACCCGTTCTTATAGATACGGATTATCTACGGGTTATCTACGGAATATCTATAAATACCCTATGGTTTATGTTACCTTTTTAAGTATATTCATGATAGTATATCCTGTGGGAATCACCACAATCTGTTAACCTGTTTTAGTATTCCTGTTAACCTATTTTATTATTTGTTAATTCCGTTTTAATGGCAAAATTTGATAACAAAACCTTTGAGATCACCGGGACCTTCGGAAAGATCTCTGTCTACAAAATGCGGGGCATTGAAAGGCCCATCGTGCGCACCAAGGGTGGCGCTTCACGCGAAAAGATCAACAAATCGCCCAGATTCGCGCTCACCCGTATGAACAACCAGGAATTTGGAGACGCTTCCAGTGCAGCCTCCGCTATACGTCTTGCGTTATTACACGTCAGACATCTGAGTGACTATAATTTCTCACCCAGACTAAGCGGCATGTGCAGAAAAATCATGAAGCTGGATGAGTCGCATCCGCTTGGATACAGGGAGGTGATATTTTCAAAACACCGGCATTTACTGGATGGATTCTCTTTGAATAAGACAACCCTATTCGACAGTGTGATGCGCCATCCACTGGCATGTAACATCGATCGTGAGAACTGTGCCGTTACGGTTAATATCCCACCCCTTGCTCCGGATTTCAACCTTTTTCTGCCGTGGAAATTATCTATGTACAGAATTGTCGTCGGTCTTGGAATACTGTCGGATGGTATAGGATATGGAGGCGTATCAACTCAGGGGGGAAAAGACCCTATCTACGCTCAACCTGTATATACGCCCTGGCTGATAAATATCCAACCGCAGGAGAATTTCACTTTGACAACGCAGGCGGGCAAACCAAAAAAACTGGCAGCATCTCAAACCCTGCTTGTCTCTGTAGGCGTAGAAATTGGTGTTCCTGGCATAGGCGGGGAAATAGTACCCGCCAAACACATGGGATGCGCCAAAATCCTTATGACTGGTTGATACATTCACTTGTCAGCAATAAGGAAAGGGGTTGTCTACCATCGGTAAACAGCCCCTTTCCTATTACGTATAATTTCTACTGATTTAAAATCTGAATCCGGCCGTTATATAAGGCAGTGCTCCTTCCTCTGAGAAACCCACTGCCGCCTGTATCAGGAACAAGTCCACTGGCATTATATACAATCCGCCGCCATAACCATCATGCCACCTGTGCGATGTCTCTCCCGGCATCCATACCCTGCCCAGGTCATTGAAACCGATGAGTCCCACCGTACCCGGTATCAGATAAGATGTGAAATCAAATAGTTTCAGGCGTAATTCAAAGTTATGATACACGGCAGTCTTACCGATAAAACGGTTGGTATGAAATCCGCGTAATACCTGTGTACCTCCGATCGACATCATCTGAAAATATGCAGGATCTCCGAAGGTAGTACCTGCCGCAATACGGTTCGCCATCACTAAGGTAGAGTCCCCGATCAGCGGTACATAGAAGCTGAAGTCCGTCGTCAGCTTACCATATCGCTTATGCTCCCGGTTCGTCTGCTGCATGCCTGTTAATTCTGCATGCCAGTTGATCCCTCTGCGCGGCATCAGGATGCCGTTACGGGTATCTGCTTCTATTGCAGTCACCAGCCCTGCATACAGTCTGTCGTCAAACACACGTGCATCCGGGAAAGCACTGTTGTATGCTCCCAGGAACTTACGGCTGTTATTAGCTTCTCTGCTGGTGTAGTATTGTCCGGCGATACCCGCACTCACAGTCAGATTACGGGCGATGCTCCGATACAATCTCACATCACCATTGATCAGATCATACCGGTTACGATAGTACGTAATCTCCTTTTCATCATTATTGACAAAGACAGACTGATTACCTAATCCGAAGAAATTACTCAGGTTATGCGGACCGCGGGAGAGGATATTGATCCGCAGGTCATTCTTGCCGATCAGTTGCTTATAGTCTGCCAGGTATTGCAGCAGAAAAGCCTGTCTGCCGGTCACATAACTGACGATCAGCTGATGTTGCTGTGCATAAGGCACCTTGCGGAATCCCTGCTTTTCATACATGGTATTGACGCGCAACATAAAGCCCTGGTCAGGGTTGTATTGTATAGAGGGTAACGGACCGAAACGGTCGAACAGAAAGCTGCGTCTGTTATAACTGTTAACCAAAGTATCCTTGTCTGTACGAATTCTCGCATCTCCCCACGGAGGCAGCTGATTGACTTCGTCAGAACGGTCATAAACATACAGTCTGCCTTTACGGGGCACATTATCTGCGACAGCAAAACTATCCACCCCATCCCCACCGATCATACGGATACGGATAGGAGAAGATTCCTTTCCGGTAACTGAAAAAATATCATGGCCATCCATCCCATACAACCTGATTTCTTTGGTAACTGCCGGATCAAAATCACGTTGATAGATCACACCATCGAGTGTGCCTTCTTTCTTCATTTTGTTGATGGTCACCAGCACATGTCCGTTTGGTTGTCGCTGGATATCAAAAAACTCGTGCTTATCTGAAGCGGGAACATCGGCATAGATAGACAGGAATTTATAGTAACTGATCGCCTCTTTCTCTAATGCATTGCGGCGGGCAATGAAAGCCCTGATGATCTTTTCTCCGGATAATGCAAAGATCGTGTCCGGCATTAGTCGCACCGATTGGCGGATTAAGCTGTCAGTCAGTGTTGCCTGTATATAATGGATCTGTTCCTGCCAATCCGCTTCACTGAGGCCATTCAGGAAGTAACGGTCAAAGTAGCGGGCGTTAAAGTTAAAACCTTTAATATCCCTGATATGATCGTGATAGCCCTGGAACTTGGATTTCAGCCATTGGTGAGAAATGATCCAGGGAAAGAGACCCGTGGTATTGTAGTATACCTGATCTCTGTCGCGGGGCACCGGTGTATAGTCCACGCGTTTATCTTCCTTCACCCTTTCCCAGCGCCACTGGTCTTCATGGCGGTCCCAGTCGCCCAGCAGCATGTCCAGCAGACGGGCCCTTAACACGACCTTCTGGTAGACATGTACGTCATTATCTTCTTCCAGCTTTCGCTGTGTTTTATCGGTATTGTCAGTGCGTGCGGCATCTACGGGTTCTCTTTCTTCAAAGAGAAAAACTGCATTGGCAAAGTCTTTCCGGTATTCACCCAATGCCGGATCATCAGGCACATATACAATCTGTGGATTCGCATGCGGGATGCCCAGGGCAGCTGCCAATGGAGGTACTGTTACCGAGGAATAGGGATGTGCGGTGACTACCTGATCCTGGAGGATGTCTTTGGTGATGGTCGCCCGCAGATTGGCAGGCAGGCCTCTTTCCGGATATTTCTGAATCGTGCGGAGCACCCATTCGTGGCCTTCCTTATCCTTTAAACGGAGTGATTTGGTTTGCAGACCGCCACCTTTCTGTTCGATGATCAGACCACCCTTTTCTTTCTCCAGGTAAAAGATCTTCATCTTTACCGGCGCGGCCCATAATTTACGATAGCTCTCACCAAACAGGGTCCGGTGCAAGCCACTCACACTGTCGTAGGCAGGGGATATAGCGACGGTTATACTGTCGCCTGCAGGACTTTGCGCCTGCACCGTGGAAATTGCCAGAACAGCCAGCGTGGTAAAAATTCTATATAGGCTCATGCAGTTGTTTTGTAATATTTTTGCTGTACTTCCTTATTTAGCACGGAAGAAACGAAAAAAAACGGATAGTTAGCCATTTTCACACCCAGGGGCATTTACTTATCCAAAACAGGAAGAGCAGAAACATTGTTCTCGCCCTCCGCATGCTTTTTATGGCACCGGCTGTATTTGCATAGCAAAACAAGCGGGCAACCATTGATTCTCTGATACAAAGGGCGTACCGGCTTCGTGTTTTTAAACGGTCATGTGAACGGAGCATAGCAGTCCCCTCTTTTTAATGCGGGTAAAAAGACCAGCGACGAGCAGTCTGCATTCGGCGCTGCATTTACGCTCAACCGTGCAGGTTATTATGCTGATGGGAGAAAGATTAGTCTGGCTTTGTTGTGGTGACAGCGCTATTCCTGACAAACAACACGGCCATCAGTGCACCGAGAAAGCCCAGTACACCAGAGATGCGCATGATCTTACCATAGGCGTCAATAAAACTATCGTGATACAGTTGCCCTACCTTTTTACTATCTGCTTCATGCAATACTGCCGGTGGCCGGGCATTTCCCAGTTCAGCCGCCTGTTGCATCACTTCCTTTTGGTCCTGTTCTTTGAGTGATAAAGCGGGCAATTCCCGTTGCAGAAAACCGGAAAAGAACAACACGGCCATAGCGCCGAAAATAGCATTGGCAAAGACGCCTGCTATACGCGACAAGGCATTGTTGATCCCTGATGCCGTTCCTGAATAATGATCGCTGACTGCGCCCATCACGGTTGCCGTCAGTGGCGCTACAGTAAAAGACATGCCTAAGCCAAAGACAACTATCCCGGGAAAGAATGTCCTGAAATAAGCGTCCGGTCCGGGTGTTTGTTTAATAAAGGATAAGAGTAGTAATCCGGTACCGGCAATAGCGGGGCCGATGGTCAGCAATAAACGCGGACCATATCTGTCTGCCAGCGTACCTGCAAAACGGGCTACCAGCACCATCAGAATGGTAAAGGGCAGAAAGGTGAGTCCGGATTGCAACTGATCATAGCCCTGTACCTGTACCAGGTTCAGTGACAGGAACAACATGCCTGCGCTTAATCCGGCATATAAGAAGAAGGTCAGCAGGTTAGCCCCGGAGAAGGTCATATTCTTAAAAAGTGATAAAGGCATCATGGGGTGCGGACTCCGGCGTTCGATGATAAGGAAGACGATCAGTAGTAATACGCCGAGACCCAGTGATAAATAGACCTGCCAGTGATTGAAGCCGGTATCCGGAATCCGCAGAAAACCGAAGGTCACGGCTGCCAGTCCGCCGGCAATTGAAAACGCACCTGCAAAGTCAAGTGTCTTATCCTGTGTATCATCGATACGCTCTTTTACTTTTCGCCATAAGATCAGTACCGCGACGATACCGATAGGAACATTGATAAAAAAGATATAGCGCCAGTAACCGGCATCGGCGAGTGCACCACCCAGTACGGGACCGCCAATCGTAACAACCGTGGTAAAAGCGGACCAGGTACCGATCGCCTTGCCCCGCTCCTTTTCATGGATGGAAGAAGATATCAGCGACAGACTACCAGGTATCATGAGGGCGCCTCCAATCCCCTGTAACATGCGGAACAATATTAACAGGGTCACATCACTGGCAATACCACAGGCAGCAGAACCAGCGATGAAGATCAGGATACCGGCAATAAAGACCCTTTTCCGGCCCAGTCTGTCACCCAGTGAACCGCCGATCAGCATCAATGCTGCCAGCATCAATAAATAAGCATTGAGTATCCAGAAGAGGTCTGTACCGGAGGCATGCATACTTTTCTGAATGGAGGGTAAGACGACATTGAGCGCGGTGCCATCAATAAAGGCCATAGCGGAAGCCATAATTGCGGAGATCATGATCCATCTGCCGGCGGCACTGGAAAGGGGGACTGTTGCCATTACAGCAATTTAGGTAAAATTCGGTTCGCCGGAGGCAGCATCAGCAGTCAAACGTGGATTTCGGCATGTCTTCCGATGATTCCGGCAGCGGATTAACAATCATAGAAAAGCTACAGTCGTTAGTTGACTGTAGCTTTTGTTAGTCTGCTATTACTGTCCTGCAATATGACGCGGGGGTGAAGTAACAGGATGTTGTAAAAACTAATTATAAAATTTGATCCTGCCCGTCTTATTGGATACCGGATTGGTACCATTCTGAATGGCTATCAGGTCCGGCATGGCCCAAATGAGATCTGGCGTACCTTCTAAATCGGGCACCTTCACTCCACAGAAGCTTGTACCAAAACCTTTGCAATAACCCGCAGCGACATATACATAATTGGCGGGGTCTGTGATATCGCCACCTATATGAACAAAATAGCGTTCTACTACCGGGGGATTACCTGCTTTGGTAACAATAGCGCCGGTACAGGCGATGATCAGGGCTACGAGGGAAAAGGAAATCTTCTTTTTCATTTGAGATATTGTTTTTTATGTTTAAAAATGGATGAGCGATCAGTGGGAAATTGTATATGCAGAAAGAGCGCTGCTTCTCCGAGCATGGTAAAAATTATATTGAATACCAGGTGCCATTCCCAGTCCATGAAAGGCAGTACACCACTACAGTTGCAGGGTAGTTGCTTGCCTGATAATAAAAACACGGCGATGTAAGTAGTAAAGGCCAGCATCAGTATAAAGGACAACCACAATCCGCGTATCCGTGTACGGGGGATGATGAGCAATGTAACTATGGATAATTCCAGCAGGGGGAGTATCCAGGCCAGATAAGCAGCTGTACGTGACAATAATGGCCAGGGTGAGAGGATCAGATGGTTTCTGAACGACGTATGATCCAGTAATGCAGATACACCCGTATAAGCAAACAAGGAGACCAGCAAGGCTATAATACCTTCCTTTAACTGTTTTTCTGACATAATTTTTTAAATTTATTCATCCATTGTAATTCCCTATGAACAAACAAGATCTAGCATACGGTAAAATATGCCGGTATTTACAGGTCCGGAGCATCTTTATCAACGAGGCAGAACTTGATACTGTCCGCTTGATAACCAGACACAGGGTTATTCCGAAGCATACTGTTATTATGGAACAGGGTAAGCCGGTTGAAAGCCTTTATTTTCTGAATAGCGGAATTGTCCGCTTATACAGAACCCATAATGATACAGACCACACACTGGGACTTATATCAAGTAATGATTTTATATCAACACCTTTGTACCTGGCAAATGGGGTCCCGTCTACCTGTGCACTTGAAACACTTAGCGAGGTGGAGGTCCTTCAATGGGGCAAACATGATATCCAGACGCTCAGGCAAACATTCCATCATGGTTACGCACTGGAACTGGCTATTATGGACCGTTTACTCAGCTGGCTGCAGAACCTGCAGATCGACGCCATTTGTCTTAGCGCAGAAGAGCGTTATCTGAAACTTGTGGAAGAACAGCCTGAAGTGATCAGAGCAGTGCCACTGAAATACATTGCGTCCTTTCTTTGCATCCATCAGGATAGTCTGAGCCGTATCAGAAAGACTGTTGGGCGAAGAGGACCGTACAAAAATAGTGGCCGGGATAGTTGAAAAATCTGACGTATGTCAGGTTGTGGGAATTAGGAATTAGGAATGCAGCGGAGATTTGTGAGGATGTGAAAACTGCTTCAAAAAAGGGACCTGTCCCGGAGCGAAATTACCGGATAGCAGTCAGCGTGAGCGGATGAGCAACTGGAAATGATGAAACAGTCGCAGTTGGAATATATGGGCTTGAAAGCGATTACAGATCATTCAGCACCAAATAAAAAAGGATTACATCGCTGTAATCCTTTCTGAGGTTTCGAGCGGATTCGAACCGCTGTAGGAGCTTTTGCAGAGCTCAGCCTAGCCACTCGGCCACGAAACCCTTTTATGTGCTCATCTGACTGATGAGATCGCAAATGTAATAAATTTTAGATATTCACAAAAAGAGAAATAAAATAAATTTAACAAAGCGCTGTTTTTCTGATATGCGTATATGTATATACGTTAGTAACATTACTATTACCGGAAATGACTACTAAAAGTACCTGCAGTCACTCAGCTGATAAAAGTATCCTTACAGACCGGCTATAAAACAAAAAAGGATTACATTGCTGTAATCCTTTTCGAGGTTTCGAGCGGATTCGAACCGCTGTAGGAGCTTTTGCAGAGCTCAGCCTAGCCACTCGGCCACGAAACCTTTTTGTTCGTCCCATTGTTTGATGGGATTGCAAAAGTAGGAAATTTTAGATATTTGCCAAATATATTTTAAAAAAATATCAAAAAAGATGAATACACGCATTGCAGAATCAGAACTGATATTAAATAGCCGGGGCGCCGTATACCACCTGGATCTCACACCTGATGAGCTCTCCGGTACGATTATCACTGTGGGAGATCCAGACCGTGTGCCGGAAGTCAGCAAACATTTTGACAAAGTGGAAGTGAAACGCCAGCACAGGGAGTTTGTAAGTCACACCGGTTATATCGGACAAAAACGACTGACCGTTGTATCGACGGGCATCGGTACCGACAATATAGATATCGTGTTGAATGAACTGGATGCACTGGTGAATATTGATTTCGCCAGTCGTACGGTAAAACCTGCTCTTACCCGCTTACAGATCGTTCGCCTGGGGACCTCTGGTGCCTTACAGGGGAATGTGCCGGTGGATAGTTTTGTGGTATCATCTCATGGCGTCGGACTGGACAACCTCCTGCCCTGGTATGCATTTGAAAATACACCGGAAGAAAAGTCCCTGCTGGAGGCATTTCATCAGCAGGTAGCACTGCGTCCCGGTAGTGCCAATCCATATCTGATCAGCGCAGCACCTGCCCTGGCAGCAAGATTCACGGAAGGATACATCAGCGGTATCACTGTCACCTGTCCGGGTTTCTATGCACCACAGGGCCGTGCGTTGAGAGGTCCTCTCTCCCATCCTCAGCTATTAGAGCATCTTACTGCATTCAGACACGGCGATCATTACATCTCCAATTTTGAGATGGAAACGGCGGGTATCTACGGACTGGGCCGTGTACTGGGCCATGATTGTCTGTCCATTAGTGCGATTGTTGCGAACAGGATCGGTCAGCAGTTTACAAAGGATGGCGCAGCAGCAGTGGCCAATCTGATAAAGAAATCTGTAGAAATCATTGCGGAGAATTAGGAATTTAAAAATCAGGAATACCTGATACAAGCGGCGGTTCAGTAACTGAATCGCCTTTTTCTTTTTATGGATGAACTTATCAGGTTTTGTCCACCATGTTGATACAGTGTTATCCACAGCATTGAATTTTATACATTTGCATACCCTCTCCGCACTTAATACCGTTCGCCCGATAGCTGCTGCCAGCCGCTCTTTGATACAAAATTCCTATTTCCTGATTCCTAATTCCTGATTGATAAAATCCTAGGTGAAATTTCTTAAATTCGCTCCTTATGTCAGCAATACATTTCTACAAATACCAGGGTACAGGCAATGATTTCGTGATCATGGATAACCGGAATGGCGAATACAATTTTCTTACAGAAGAACAGGTGCACTTCCTTTGCGACAGACGTTTCGGTATCGGAGCGGATGGTTTAATGCTATTGAATAAGCAGGAAGGATATGACTTCGGTATGAAGTATTACAATGCCGATGGCCGTGAAAGTAGTATGTGTGGTAATGGTGGCCGTTGCCTGGTGGCTTTTGCCCGTAAAATGGGGCTGACAGGCGAGAAACTGAGCTTCCTGGCAGTGGATGGTCCGCATGAAGCTACCTTAAAAGGCGATGACTGGGTGAACCTGAAAATGCAGGACGTACGCGGTGTTGAGATCAACGCGCTCCATTCCTATCTGAATACCGGTTCTCCGCATTATGTAATGTTCGTGGAAGATGTAAAAGCGGTAGATGTACATAGCGAGGGTAAACGGATCCGCTATAATGACCGCTTTGCCAAAGAAGGCACTAACGTAAACTTTGTGCAGTCGCTCGATAAAGGCATCTTCGTACGTACCTACGAACGGGGTGTGGAAGACGAAACCTATTCCTGTGGTACCGGCGTAACCGCTGCAGCACTGATGACTGCAGGTTCGGAAACAAAAGAATACATCGTACCTGTAAAGACACTGGGTGGCAAACTGGAAGTACGCTTCACCCGTACCGGCGAAAAAGCCTACAACAATATCTGGCTTTGCGGACCCGCCACCCTTGTATTCGAGGGAAATATCACATTGCCATAACTTTAATTGTTCTACCTTTGCGGCCGGATGATTCAATATTTCAAAAATATAGACTCGCGCACGGTAGAAATTTCGGGACCTGAGAACGGGGCCTGGGTAAACATTACCCCTCCCCTGAAACAGGCAGAATTCGCCCAGCTCTCCGAAGAGCTGGACATTCCCCTGGACTTCCTCACCGACTCGCTCGATATAGACGAGAAGTCCCGCTATGAGCTGGAGGATAATGTGAAACTGATCGTCATCAAGACTCCGACGGAAAACAATTCCATCAACGAGAGTGACGCGTATTATATCACGATCCCGATCGTAATCATCCTGACGCATAATCAGATCCTGACGGTTAATTCATTCGATAACGCGGCTATTAACCGCTTCCTGAATACCTTCCATAACCGTCATCCCGAGAAAAGAAATATGATGGTGCTGAAGATCTTCGAAAAGGTGACCATGAACTTCCTGGATTACCTGAAAGAGATCAACCAGCGCAGAAATATACTGGAACAAAAGCTGTATGACAGTAACCGTAACGAGGAACTGCTGTACATCATGCGTATCCAGAAAAGCCTGGTGTACTTCCTGACCGCCCTCCGCAGCAATGAACTATTGCTCATGAAACTGGAACGTACTAACTTCCTGGGCCTGAACGAAGACGAAAAGGAATTCCTGCATGACCTGATCGTAGACACTTCACAGGCGCTTGAAATGGCGAACGTGTACACCAACATCCTTAGCAGTTCAATGGATGCCTTTGCCAGCATCATTTCCAATAACCTGAACCTGGTAATGAAACGCCTCACGTCCATTACCATCGTACTCACCTTTCCGGTGCTTGTAGCCAGTATCTATGGTATGAACGTGGAAATACCCTTTGCGCATTCAACGCATGCGTTTTACATTCCCGTCATACTCTCGATCGTGATCTCCGTGATCATGAGCTGGTACTTTATGAAGAAGAAATGGTTCTGATACCACTAAACCCGTTTTCCCGATGCAAGGTTTCAATGTACGCGTATATGGTATAATGTTCAACGAGCAGAAGCAAGTGCTCGTGACAGACGAATTCATCAAAGGAGGCTACTTTACGAAGTTTCCCGGCGGTGGACTGGAATTCGGGGAGGGCACCTTACAGTGTGTGGTAAGGGAGTTTCAGGAAGAACTGGGACTGGATGTGGAAGTGGTGGAGCATATCTATACAACAGATTTCTTTCAGATCTCCGCCTTTGGCGATGGCTCACAGATCATTTCTATCTATTACCTGGTAAAACCACTCGCTCCGTTCAATTTCCCCCTGCTGGACAAACCCTTCGGGTTTGAAGTACCAGCCGGCGCACAGGAAGTAGAAGGCGCCAGATGGATCAACTGGGAAGAGTTCTCCGCCGAAGCAGTCACCCTTCCCATTGATAAAGTAGTGGCAGATCTGGTGAAAGTCCGTTACTGATTATTCATTTACCAGCACAGGCTCTTCCTTACCCATCGCAACCGCCTTCATTTGAGCGGCAGTCTTATGCCCCAGATATCTTTCAATGAATCTTTCTGCATAATAGATCACCGGCGTCAGCAGGATGGCCACTGTAAACTTATAGATGTAGTTTACCACGCATACTGCCAGTACCAGCTGCCAGCTCCAACCCTTACCCAGTTTAAAAGCAATAAACAATACGATAAAGCTGTCCACCAGCTGGGACACCAGCGTTGAACCGGTAGCCCTCAGCCACATGTGCTTATCCCCTGTCGCCTTTTTAATACGGTGGAATACGGTCACGTCCACGATCTGGCTGACCAGAAACGCGGCGATACTACCCATAATGATCCACATGCCCTGACCAAAGATACCGTTGAAGGCTTTCGTCATATCAGGAATACCATCATCTACACCGGAACCTATCCAGAAATCAGCCGGCGGTACACCCATGGCTACATAGAACATCACGAATGCATACGCGATCAGCGATACCGCGATGTAAGAAATACGTCTTACTGCCTTCGGACCGTAATACTCGTTAACGATATCCGTCATTACAAATTCCAGTGGCCAGAGTATAACGCCACAGGTGAGATTGAAGGATAGCTTGTCCTGACCAAACAGCGTGAAGGTATGTACGGGAATCCCGAACAGTTTCTCCAGCGAAAAGATCTTACCCCCGATACACTCCGCGATCAATGCATTGGCCACGAAAAATGAGCAGAAGAAGATGAAAAGTTTAGTTGGTCTGTCTTTTAGAATGTTGTTGATCATCTGAAGAGGAAATAAAATTGCACCAGTAAAATTATGATATTCATTATAAAAACATATGGAGGAAGTTCCGCCCAGGCAATCCTGCGACGCCACAGGGCTAAACAAGCGAACAATAATACCAGCAGATTCAAGGGGAATGCAAACATAATCCCCATTGGCAGAATAAATTTCAGTAATTCCGGCGCCCCGCCCTTGAAGTCAATATAATAAGATGCTTCCGCTGCCAGGAAGCAAATGTTACAGATAAATGCCAGCTTTAAAAAGAATCGTAAGCGCCCCATTATTGAAATTTCGGATAAATTACAGTTATTTTGCTTTCCCTGGTCAGAATTTTAAACAAAAGGATTGTATAACTCATGGAAATAGCGATATCAGTTGTCATTTGTTCATATAACAGAGAAGCCTATATTATCGAGGCCATCGATAGTCTGTATAAACAGGATATTGATAAACAACGCTATGAAGTGATCGTCGTGGATAATAACAGCAAGGATAATACAGCCGCCAAGGTAGCAGAATATATCCAGTCACATCCTGACATGCAGATCTCCTATTACCTGGAAACCCGCCAGGGTGCTTCCTATGCACGTAATACGGGTGCTGAAAAGTCACATGGTAAACTGATCTGTTGTATGGACGACGATGCGGTCGCCATGCCGGGTTATCTGCAGAACATCATTACTTTCTTTGACCAGCATCCGGATGCGACCGGTCTGGGTGGACGTATCATCCCCCGGTACATCCCCTCAGAACCCAAATGGATGTCACACTATGTATCTTCTCTCGTAGGCAACTTCGATTATAGTCCGGAGGCTAAACCATTTGAAAACGGCCGTTATCCGCTGGAATCCAATATGATCGTACGCCGTGATGACTTCTTTGCGGTAGGTGGTTTTAATACCAGTCTGCCGGGTGTAAAAGGTACGCTCCGCGTTGGTGGTGAAGGCAAGGAATTCTTCTATAAACTGATTGAAAGAGGTGGTATCATTTACTATGATCCTGCGGTGATCGTACACCATGTGGTGGAAGTCAAGAAACTGACTTCCGAATATATGTACCGCGTAGCTTCCGGTATCGGCCGTGGAGAAAAGGTACGTATGACCACCAAAGGCAGTGGCGCTGTACGTAAGAAAAGCCTGGAATACCTGTTTAAACTGGGTGCTTCTTTTGTAATAGGTGGGTATTACTTATTACAGGGAAAGCCGGCTAAAACATGGCCGGTGATACAGTTCAGAATTGATGTGCTGAAGGGGTACTGGGAACCGGTACACAAGGACAATTAAGTATTATAGCACTTCCCTGAAAACAAATATTTAATGGCCTGGATGGTTTTAATACTGTCCAGGCTTTTTTTTAAGTGGCTGCTGTTATAAATGAGTAGGGCTACAGTCGGCAAAGGCAGTATGGGCTGGCAGGCTGTCGTGCTTTGAAGTTGCTTGCTATGGAGCGGTGGGTTGGAGATTTTGGCAGTGGGAGTAGATTAAACCCCTGGCTGCTGTTATAAATGAGTAGGGCTACAGTCGGCAAAGGCAGTATGGGCTGGCAGGCTGTCGTGCTTTGAAGTTGCTTGCTATGGAGCGGTGGGTTGGAGATTTTGGCAGTGGGAGTAGATTAAACCCCTGGTTGCAAGGGCTCAGCAGACTTCAAAGCACTAAGGCCAGCCAGCTCCATCTGCCATTGCCTGTCTTGGCGGCAACCACTTAGGATATTGAGAGCTGTTGGGAAATGTTCTCCCTTTTACGTCATAGTCATATGGAAATGGTGTCACTAAGGAACGCAGGAACAAAGCGAAGGCTTTCAGATGGTAAAGCGGACCTTAGCCCGTCCCCTGCATAAAGCTAACGCACAACCAAAGATCCAACCCCTAGCCCATCACCGACTGCTACATCATGTGCTTAACGGGCGTCAGTCCGCGATACCATCTGAAAACGCAGTGTGTGCCCAAGCCAATAACTCTCTTCACATTTTTCAATTTCAATATAATCAATCACCTAAGCTCCCATCACCGACTGCTACATCATGTACTTAACGGGCGTCAGTCCGCGGCACCATCTGAAAACGCAGCGTGTGCCCAAGCCAATAACTCTCTTCACATTTTTCAATTTCAATATAATCAGTCACCTAAGCTCCCATCACCGACTGCTACATCATGTACTTAACGGGCGTCAGTCCGCGGCACTATCTGAAAACGCAGCGTGTACCCCAGCCTATAACTCTCTTCACATTTTTCAATTTCAATATAATCAATCACCTAAGCTCCAATCACCAACTGCTACATCATGTGCTTAACGGGCGTCAGTCCGCGGTACCATCTGAAAACGCAGCGTGGACATCTGCTTATAATTGGCTCCACGTTTTTTCAACTTCCATATGGCCCTTTACTCTTAAGTAACAGGTGCATTAACTCGATCAGATAGGTACGTTGTAGTTCTTTCGCATACGGATAATCTGAATGGTCTTCCGCATCCAGCTTTTTGAAAATAGCGCTGGCTGTGGCATCTTCCCGCGCATTGAGGATATAGGAACGCTGTTCACTACTGGCGGACGGGAAGAGTCCAGTATAGCGGAACATCCCTGCCGGTAAAAAGTCGTTCCGGAATGTAAAGACACATTCCGCTCCTCCACGCACAGGCGCATACAACAGTACATAGTACTGATTAAAAAAACTGATCCGGAGCATATCATGCTGTTTTTACTGGTGGCTGCCAGGGGCCCTTATCGGGACAGGTGAGAAATGTATGGTGATTACAAATGGCCGCTTAACTTCTATACGCAGTAGGCGTCTGACTGGTATGTTTCTTAAAGAAATGTGTAAAGTGCGCTGCATCTTCAAATCCCAGCGTATAGCTGATCTCAGAGATACTCCAGTCAGTATGTTTGAGTAGTACCATGGCTTCACTGGCCAGGCGGTTGAGGATGTGTTCTGTAGTTGTCTTACCTGTTGTATGTTTCAATGCATAGTTCAGGTGATTGACATGTACGGCGAGACGATCTGCAAAGTCGCGCGCGGAGCGCAGCTCAAAGCGTTGCGCCAGAGACTCTATGGGAAACTGACGGTCCAGCAATTCATTGAAGACCGCCGTAATACGGGTATTGGCGTCCATCTGCTGATACACGGTATCAACAGGTTTCAGCTTCAGGGCAAAATGGATCAGTTCAACAATATAGTTTCGGATAAGGTCGTGCTTAAACTCATAATCTGTTGCCAGTTCCTGTTTCATTTTCTTAAAAATACCCCTTGCGGTCTTCTCCTGTGTCTTATTCAACAGGAATACCGGCCGTGCACCGGCTGCAAATACAGGCAGGTCGCGGATACTGTTGCGGTATTGCGCATTGAAATAGGCTTCTGTAAAGATGAAATAGTCGCCCATCATCATGCCGTCCGGCAGATCGATGGTATAGGGCACATCCGGACTGAAAAAAGCAAGTGCCGGACCATTGACTTCCAGACTGGTATCCCCGTAGTGCAGGATATTCCGGCCCCATGAGAGCGTCACCTTATAGAAATCACGACGACGGTATTTGATGGTCGCGGTTCCCTCGCAATCATCGAAACTGAAGAGATTGAAGTGTATGTTGTCCTGCTTCAATCCGTCAGGCGGACGATTGAATTTATCCTGGTAAAAACCCTCCAGTGATTCCATCTTTTCCATGCTGTAAAGGTATTGATTTCCATGTATCCGGCATGATATACCGGGGCCGGCGGTATCTGGCGGTCCCGGTATGCTGCCGGCTTTGCATTAAGACTGAGGAACGTGTCTGTCTTTCATCAGCTGAAGATATTCTTCCTCTGTTTTAGTATTACGTGCATTGATCAGCAATTGCGCATCAGGCGTAGCGATATAGCGTAACTGGTCTTTGCCATCAGTAGCCGCGGTATAGATCACGTCTACCACGTCTTCGCTGGTAGCAGGGTTGGCATTGAGGACCATCCAGTGTCCCAGGAAAGCATTGACATATGCATTGTAGTCAGTAATGTCATTACTGGAAGTAAAATTGGCGGCATTATCGAAGTTGGTGGCAGTCACACCTGGTTCTATGAGCTTTACATGGATGTTGAAGTCCGCCAGTTCATAGCGCAGGGATTCTGTAAATCCTTCCACGGCAAATTTTGTGGCATTATACAGGCTGATAATGGGAAAAGAGACCCTTCCGCCCATAGAGGAGATATTGATGATAGTACCCGCTTTATTAGCGCGGAAGTGTGGCAGAATGGCTTTGGTGGCGGCCATCAGTCCGAAGACGTTCACATCAAATTGTGCGCGGATCTGCTCTTCGCTAGCCAGTTCGAATGGTCCGAACAGGCCATAACCCGCATTATTGATAAAGGTATCTATCTGACCGTATTTTGCGATAGTAGTGGCAATACCCGCTTCAATGCTGGCTTTGTCCTGTACATCCACTTTGAGAACCAGCACATTATCCAGTAATGTCAGTTCATTTTCTTTTTCCGGAGAACGCATGGTCGCGATCACATTCCAGCCTGCTGTGGCAAATCTCTTAGCGGCGGTCTTTCCCAAACCCTGTGAAGCACCGGTAATAAAAACTGTTTTTTTCATGGCTTTAACTTTTGAATACTGTCATTGTTTTGACGATTCAAAAGTACCATGGCTGCGCTCCGCGGATTTGGGAGCAACAAATAATTACTTGTATAATTCAAAGAATGGGGTACCGGCGATTACAGTACCTTATAAAAATGTGGTTTGTTCCGCAGGATCGTGGGCGTCAGCCACCATAAGCGGAAGACATTTTTGGTCAGTCCCCAGACCTGTGGCATAAACCGGAAGGGATTACGACCTTTGAAGAGATTTTCGAAGATGCTGCCGATAAAGAATAAGGGTATGGCGAAGCTATAATTAAGGAGGAGGATGAAATACCACAGAACGCCGAACTGCTTCCGCACCCGCACGTGATTGGAGAGCATGAGTTGCAGGCCTTTACGGTCGTAAAGTCCGTAATAACCTTTTTCATCAGAATCAAACGCGTCACCGGTTGTTTCTCCCTGTAAATGAATGATATTGATATCACCGTAGATAGCTAATTCGCCCTGCCGGCGCAAACGGCTGCACCATTCTACTTCTTCTGCATAGAGGAAGAAGTCTTCGTCCATATAGCCTGCTTTCTCAATGGAGCTGCGTTTTACCATCAGGTAGGCGCCGCTGATCCAGTCCACATGATGTTCCGTACTGGCTTCCTGTACATTAGGTACCTTGGTTTTGAGCTGATAGCCCAGCCAGCGGATCACTTTTCCCCAGTATGGCAAAGGCAGCAGGTGGTTCAGACCGCCCTTCATGAAATAGTTGCCCGATATTTGCAGGGTACGGTCAGCGTTGAGCTGTTGTACGCCGCAGGCGATCAGATTACTCTGGGAAAAGCGTTGTACACAGCGGTCCAGCGCCTTATCAAGTATGAGTGTATCAGGATTCAATAATAAAAGCTGTTCCCCCCGGGCTACACGGAGACCGGCGTTATTAGCGCGGGAAAAGCCCGCATTGTATCCCATCTGAAAAAACTGAACAAATGGATAAGCCGTTTTGAGCTGTTGTTCACTGTCATCCCCGGATGCATTGTCCACCACGATCACCTCGTAACTGATGTTTGTTGTTTCCGCCACAATAGTGCTGATACAATCCAGAATGAGGCGGCTGCTCTTATAATTTACAATGATGATCGATAAATCCATGCCTGATTTTATGCAATAATTCTGCCGGGGCAGATGATGAAAAAATGGTAAAGTACCATCAGAAATCGCAAATTAATAAATACCTTTAGCTTTACAACAACTGTTATTTTTAAAGAAATATGAGCGAACTGCGGAAAAAGAGTATAGTTTCTATCGTATGGACATATGTTGGTTTTATTTTCGGTGCTGTAAACGTATTCTTATCTGCAAGATATCTCCTGCCGGACTATAATGGTTTAACCAGGGTACTGCTCGAAATGGGCGTACTTTTTTCTGCGATTGCCACATTTGGTGTACCTACGCTATTCACAAAATTCTATCCTTACTATAAGGAGCGCATGGACCGCAAAAGTTCCGACCTGCTGACATTAGGACTGGTCGTTACTACTGCCGGATTCCTGATACTGGTAGCAGGTATGTATTTTCTCAAGCCGCTTATCAGTAAAAAATTCTCCGGCAAATCGCCGCTGCTGGTAGACTACTACTATCTCGCGATACCAGTCACTTTCTTTATGACCTACTTTACTGTACTGGAAGTACAGGCATGGAACCTCTTCCAGACAGTTGTTTCTAACTTCTTCAAGGAAGTAGCGTTCCGGGTGGCGAATCTGATACTGATGATTGTCTATATAGCAGGATGGATAGAGTTAAAAACTTTCTTCATCGGATTCAGTCTGCTATATGGTGTATCCTTCTTCGGACTGCTGATCTATCTTATTTCCATCGGCGAGTTTAATATCACATTCAAAATCAGCACACTAACCAGGCGGCTGTGGTCGAAAATGCTACCCTATGTGGTTTTCATGGTAGTTGGGAATGTTGTACTGGTGTTCAAAGACAGTTTCGACGGACTAGCCATCTCCAGTATGCACGGTTTGGGATTTGCAGCTGTATTTTCCCTGGTCAACTATATGGTTACCTCCATCGGGGTGCCACAACGTAGTGTGGTGAGTATTGCATTTCCGGTAATTGCCAGGGCATGGAAAGAAAAGAACATGCAGAAACTGACAGATGTCTATTCAAAAACATCTATTACTTTACTGCTGATGTCCTCTTTTCTTTTTGGCTTAGTATGGATCAATTTTGATGATGCAATGACTTTTCTGCAACTCCCGGATATCTATAAAACCGGTAAGTCGGCCCTCCTCTTACTGGCATTGGCCAAGATCGTGGAACTTGGAACCGGCGCCAGTGGACAGATCCTCATCTCATCACGTAAATGGAAATTTGAGTTCTACTGCAACATTTTATTACTGGCATCAGCGATCCCTGTCAGCTACCTGATGATCCAGCGATTTAATATTTTGGGAGCAGGTATTGCCAATCTGCTGCTGGTCATTGTGTTCAATGGTATCCGGTATGTTTATCTCTGGCATTATTACAAATTACAGCCCTTCACTATAAAAACTGTCTATGGTATTGTGCTGCCAACTGCACTGATACTGCTCACGACCACTACCATCAATTTTTCTATGCCGCTGGTGAATATCATTGTCCGCAGTATCATCTTCATAATAGGATTTATCTCAGCTACGCTCCTGTTTGAAATTTCTGAAGATGCTGTAGGTGTGTTCCGCACTGTGAAAAAGCGACTGGGCATCGGCAAACCTGAATAAAATAAGGTCCTAAAATATTACACCCACCTCTTATAGTTATATAGCTACACGAGGTGGGTGTTGAATTATATGGTAGTTCCGATCTGCTAGTCTTTGCTACCGGAAAATATGATCTTCAGTAATGCAAACGCAAAAGAGAAAGGAATGACAACCGCGCCTTTCACCTTTCTGAAGGTAATATAAGCCAATGCGATGAATGCCTGTTTAGGCGACATTTTATACAGCTTCTGCAGATAGAATTTCATCTTCGGCTGATTCTCCTTGAAGACGGCATAAAACACTGCAAACTTTCTGTAGTATAACATTTCATCCCGCTTGCTGATATGCTGTACAAGTGTGGGTAATTGTTTTTCCACGACTATCTTCTGCAGGTCCTGTACGGCGGTAGACATAGTGCCGGTCAATGAAGCCGCATGTACACGATAGTAATAAACATTGTGTTCCGGCAGGTAGTGGAACTTACTATGCATATAAGCACGAAGGAAGAAATCATAGTCTTCGATCATAAAGGCTGACACGTTATAGCCTTTATTACGGAGGTGTACTTCCTTTTTGTATAAGAAGCAGGCGCCACAACCTTCCCAGGTGATGATGCTCTGATTGATATCATTGAATCGCATGATACCAACTTCCTTATTATCATCATCGATCTGGATGTAATCGCAGTACACCAGGTCAATTTCCGGTTTCTCTGTTAATATTTTCACCATGCGTTCCAGTGCATCGGGCGCATAGTAATTATCATCTGAAGTCCAGGTGAAATAAGTGCCTTTTGCTTCATCGAAGCCCGTGTTCAGTGAAGCGGGCAGGCGTTTGTTGACAGCATTATTGATCAGTCGTACACGCGCATCTTTTGCTGCATATTCCGCAGCAATTTCAGCGGTATTGTCAGTCGAACAGTCATTCACGATGAGCAGTTCAAAGTTGGTATAGGTCTGTATGAGACAGCTATCGAGCGACTGTCTCAGATAACGGGATCCGTTGTAAGTAGGTAAAACAATCGTGACCAGTGGTCCGTTCATATTATAATACTTTGTGTAAAATATCGATGATCTGTGCTGAGCTGGTGCCGTCTCCATAAGGATTTACGGCCTGTGCCATCTGCTGGTACAGTTGCTCATCATCCATCAGTGCGAAGCAGCTTTCAACAATTGCATTGCGACTGGTACCTACCAATCGGGCCGTACCGGCGTCAATACCTTCCGTACGCTCTGTGACATCACGCATTACCAGTACCGGTTTACCCAATGCAGGCGCTTCTTCCTGTATACCACCCGAGTCAGTTAATACGAGATAACTCTGTTTCATGAGCCATACCAGGTATGGATAGTCCAGCGGTTCGATGAGATGTACACCCGGCACGCCGGTCAGCAAACGCTGTACAGGCTCCTGTACCTGTGGATTCAGGTGTACAGGATAAACGATCTGCACTTTTCCTTCGTAGCGCAGGGCGATATCGCGGATGGCCATACAGATCTCTTCGAATGGTTGTCCGAAGCTCTCCCGACGGTGACCAGTGACCAGTATCGTTCTTTTGGAAGGATCGAGGAAGCTGAAATATTCCTTATAGACAGCTGCATCTTTGATGATATCGGCGGTCATGAGTAATGCATCGATCACGGTGTTGCCGGTCACGTATACATGTTCATGTATATTTTCTGCGTACAGATTTTGCTGTGAATTAACCGTAGGCGCAAAGTGAAAATCCGCCAGGTTACCTGTCATCTTACGGTTCATTTCTTCCGGGAAGGGAGAATATTTGTTACCGCTGCGCAGGCCTGCTTCAATATGCGCTATTTTGATCTTTTTATAGAAGGCGGCTAATGCGCCGGTGAAAGCGGAAGTTGTATCCCCCTGTACCACGAGCACGTCTGGTTTTTCTCTTTCCAGCACTTCATCCAGTCGTTTCAGACCATCCGCAGTGATATCAAAAAGCGTTTGTCCGGGTTTCATCAGGGCCAGGTCCTCATGCGGAGTGACACCAAAGAAGTCCAGTACCTGTGCCAGCATCTGTCTATGCTGACCGGTCACACATACATATGGTTGCCATTTGTCGGGTTGCTGTTCACACGCTTTGATCAGCGGTATCATTTTAATGGCTTCAGGTCTGGTACCAAAGAGGAAAAATATCTTCTTCAAGTGTCGCTCTTTATGCATTTAATAATAGGTTCAATATCGTTTTACCAGGTGCGGGATTATACCGTTCCATGGCAGCAGTATTGGCAGCAATCCCCATCTTTTCCCAGTCAGCGCGTTTTTCCCAGGCACGTTCCATGGCATCTGCCATAGAGCGGACGGTAGCGCCGGGGCTGATAAAGCCCTGCTGTCCTTCTGTTACCCATTCCCGGTGCCCGCCAACATCCGTCAGTACGGAGGGGCGTCCACACACCATGGCCTCCACTACAGCAAGCGGCATGCCTTCCTGCCTGGATGGCATCAATAACAGGCTGTTTTTTTTCCACACTTCCCTGATATCGTTCACTTTACCATGGAAAGTAACCCGGTCGTTCAGTCCGTAGAAGGCGGTTAATTGTTTGAGATATCCTTCATCCAGACCGGCGCCATAGATATTAAGGTGCCATTTGCGGTCACGCCATTGTTCCTGGTGCAGAGCGCCCAGTACCAGGTCCTGTCCTTTATGATCGGTCACCAGTAGGCCCACCATGGCAAAATGCACAGTTTCTTCCTTCGGGAAAGGTAAAATACCAATATTGGAGAGGTTCACCGGATTCCGGATCACCATAGCATTGTCAATGTTGGAGCAGAGGTGTCTGCGGGCTATTTCCAGGTTACCTTCGGATACGAAGAGCACTTTCTTTGCACGCTGGTAAGCGGCATTGATCAGGTCATAGCGTGTACTCCCAAAACCGCGTACGTCGTGGTTCAGATTACAGTTGATATAAAGGGCAGCGTGCGTTTTGTCCAGTGCTTTCAGCAGGAGAATGTCATCTCCTATGGAGTAAGAAGTACCCACATAAAAGATCACGTCAGGCCGCTCTTTAAAGAGGCGATGAAAAGGATTCTGTAATTTATTGGCGAGAATGATCAGGCCTTTGCGGAAGATGCGTTGCAGGAATGGGATTCCTGGTTTTACAAATCCACGGCGATAGAAAAGTTTTGCTCCATGTTGCAGCAGATTGACGGTTTTGGGATGCGGGGGACCGCATTTCAGGGCGGAGACAAACACCTCATGCCCTTCCTTCAGCGCTTCTGCAGCCATATCGGCCCAGAGCTCCTCGCTCCCGCCCCATGGCTCTTTAATAATGGATACAATACCTATCTTCATGGATAATCACCGGATTTTTCTATCGCAAAAATAATTCCGGGCGAAGATATAGTTATTTATTCTACCCTGCCGCCGCCTACATAATACTTTTTCCAGTAACTTTCATTGAGGTCGCTGATCATAACCCCTGAACTGGTGGAGGCGTGTACAAATTTATCATTCACAAGATAAACACCTACGTGCGATACAGAAGTACCATTGGTCTTAAAGAATACCAGATCGCCTTCACGCATCTGACCGTTGTTTACCTTTTTGGATTTATCATATAACTGAGCGGAACTACCACCGGAAGAAACCTTGAACACAGTATTCAGCAGGCTGTTGGCAAAACCGGAGCAATCTACCCCATTCTTGTTTTTGCCACCATATACGTAAGGCGTACCCCACCAGTCTTCAACAAAGCGGAAAAGTTCTGTATTCAGTACGGTTTCAACGCGTACATCCAGCAATTGCGCATATTTAAACTGCCAGAGTGCGGCATTTTCGACATTGGAGCTGGCTGGCGTAAAATTCTTAATCTTCATAGATCCGGTATTGGCAACATTACTTGACAGCGCAGCCCTGGAGATAACCATGCCTTCAATAAACCTTGAATCGCTGCTGCTTTTCTTTGTGGCAGATTTCTTAGTAGAATTACAGGATACTGCCCCCAAAGCACACATTACAACAGTTACCCAAAGGACCTCCTTTCTTACTTTCATAAGCCTCTCAGATTAAATAATTTTTAGCTAAGTTACTAATAATAATTGTTTTTAAAGTGTTTTCGCTTTAATTGACGGAAGCCGCACGCGCAGGGACTTACCTGAAAATTGTCGTATAGTCCAACGTTAGCCCCGCTTTCCGCATTTGTCTGCTATATGTCTTAAACGCAGCCCTTGTGGATAAATTTCACCTCCACATGTTCCAAAATTGGGCGAAGAGTCGGATTTTTGTAGAATGATCTTTTCCCACTTACACGTTCATACACAATATTCTCTGCTGGATGGTGCGGCAGACATCAAATCATTGTACAAGAAAGCCATGGCCAGCAATCAGCCGGCGCTGGCCATCACGGACCATGGTAATATGTTCGGCGCTTTCCAGTTTGTGGCAGAAGCTTATAACAACAGACTGAATCCCGAAGATCCAAAGGATAAAAGGCTGAAGGTAAAGCCTATTGTTGGTTGCGAGTTCTATGTAGTAGAAAACCGCTTCAAACGCGCTTTTACCCGTGAAGAGAAAGATATCCGTAATCACCAGGTATTACTGGCGAAAAACGACGAAGGTTACCGTAACCTGATCAAGCTGTGCTCTCTTGGTTATATCGAGGGACTGTACGGTAAATACCCGCGTATTGACAAGGAGCTCATCCTTCAGTATCATAAAGGACTGATCGCCACGACGTGTTGTCTAGGCGCCTCTGTACCGAGAGCCATTCTCAAAAAAGGAGAAGAAGCCGGCGAAGAGGAATTCAAATGGTGGCTGGACATCTTCGGGGAGGACTATTATGTTGAATTACAACGACATGGTATCCCTGAACAGGAGAAAGTGAATGAGTCCCTGATCAAATTTGCAAGCAAACACAACGTAAAGATCATCGCATCGAATGACTCCCACTATGTAGATAAGGAAGATGCGAACGCACACGACATCCTCCTTTGTATCAACACCGGCGAGAAGAAAAGCACGCCGACCATGAAGGATTTCTCTGATGATGATGTGTCCATGAAGAACAAGCGTTTCGCTTTCTATAACGACGAGTTCTATTTCAAGACAACAGAAGAGATGACAGCACTCTTCCACGATCTGCCACAGGCCATTGATAATACCAATGAGATCGTGGACAAAGTAGAGCTGCTGGATCTGAAGCGCGATATCCTCCTGCCCAACTTCCCTATTCCGCCGCCTTTCCTGACACAGGACCAGTATCTGCGCCATATTACAATGGAAGGTGCGCATAAGAAATATTCGGAAGTGACCGCTGAGGTTGAGGAGCGAATCAACTTTGAGCTGAGCGTAATTGAGAACATGGGATTTGCGGGATACTTCCTGATCGTATCTGACTTTATCAAGGCAGGCCGCGATCTGGGGGTATTTATCGGTCCGGGCCGTGGTTCTGCGGCAGGGTCTGCGGTAGCGTACTGTATAGGTATTACCAATATTGACCCGATCAAGTATAACCTGCTGTTTGAGCGTTTCCTGAATCCGGAACGTAAGAGCATGCCCGATATTGATACGGACTTCGATGATGAAGGCCGTCAGAAGGTAATTGACTACGTTGTAAATAAATATGGTAAAAACCAGGTAGCACAGATCATTACCTACGGTACCATGGCCGCCAAGATGAGTATCAAGGACGTGGCCCGTGTGATGGACCTCCCGCTGGTTGAATCCAACATGCTGGCCAAAATGGTACCTGATAAACCGGGTATCCAGCTGGACCGTATCTTCAACGCTCCTATCGATGAAGGTGAAAAGAGCCTGGCCGAGAAAGAAGGCCTGGGCCCTGAAGACCTGGAAAACGTGAAACGACTGCGTGAACTCATCAAAGGACAGGACCTCCAGGGTGAAGTGTTGCGGGAAGCCTGCGTACTGGAAGGATCCGTACGTAACACCGGTATCCACGCGGCAGGTATCATCATTGCACCGAAAGATCTTTACGACCTGATCCCTGTATCTACTGCGAAGGACTCTGACCTGCTGGTAACACAGTTTGAAGGTAGTATCATTGAGAGTGCCGGTGTAATCAAAATGGACTTCCTGGGTCTGAAGACCCTCACTATTATCAAGGGCGCCCTTGAACTGATCAAAACCAACCATGGTATAGATATCAGCATCGACGATATTCCACTCGATGATGCGAAAACATACGAGCTTTATCAGAAAGGGGAAACGAACGCCACGTTCCAGTTCGAGTCCGCGGGTATGCAGAAATACCTCCGCGAACTGAAACCTGACCGATTCGATGACCTTATTGCGATGAACGCCCTGTATCGTCCTGGACCACTGGAGTACATTCCGTTGTTCATCCGTCGTAAACACGGATTGGAAGAAACGGTGTATGACCTGGCGGAAATGGAAGAATACCTGAATGATACCTATGGTATTACTGTGTATCAGGAGCAGGTAATGCTTTTGAGCCAGAAACTGGCGAACTTCTCCAAAGGTGATGCGGACGTACTCCGTAAAGCGATGGGTAAGAAACAAAAGGCGGTACTGGACAAGATGAAGAAACAGTTCATGGAGGGTTGCGCCGCTAACGGGCATGACCTGAAAGTCTGTGATAAAGTATGGACGGACTGGGAGGCATTCGCATCCTACGCGTTCAACAAATCCCACTCCACCTGTTACGCCTTCGTGGCTTATCAGACGGCTTACTTGAAAGCACACTATCCGGCAGAATATATGGCGGCTGTACTGAACAACGCCAGCAATATTGAAAAGATCACCTTCTTCATGGAAGAAGCGAAACGCATGGGTATCGACGTATTGCCGCCTGATGTGAACGAGTCTTTCAAAGGTTTTGCGGTGAACAAGCAGGGTCAGATCCGTTTTGGTCTGGCTGGTCTGAAAGGTGTGGGTGAAGCTGCGGTAGAAAACATCCTGGAAGAAAGACAGAAGGGAAGTAACTACAAGAACATCTTTGAGATGATCAAACGTGTGAACCAGCGTGCAGTGAATAAGAAATCACTGGAAGCCCTGGCCATGTCCGGCGCCTTCGACTGCTTCCCTGAATTACACCGTGCACAATATTTCCATAAACCAGATAATGACAATACCACCGGTCTTGATAAGATCGTGAAGTTTGGTCAGCAGGTATCAGCCGGCGCTGCCACAACGATGAGCAGCCTGTTCGGCGCCGAGGACATGCCAGAGGTAGAACCACCAAAGATCCCACCTTGTGATCCATGGCCGCTGATCCTCAAGCTCAATAATGAACGTGAGGTGACGGGTATCTATATTTCTGGTCACCCGCTGGATGACTACCGTTTTGAAGGACGCTATTACAACATGAACACGGTGCAGGAGCTGATTGAATACCAGGCAGATCTGCAAGCGCCGGGTAATGCAAAATCCGGCCGTGAGCGTAACTTCCGCCTGGCTGTCTATGTGACGGGGGCGCAGGAGCGTATTTCGCGTAATAACCGCCAGTTTGGCATAATGACGATAGAGGACTATTCCGGTAAGTTTGAGTTCGCTTTGTGGAGTGAGGACTTCATCCGCTTTGCTCCTTACCTTAAAACGGGGCTTTGTCTGTTCATTAATGGTGGTTTCAAGGCCAAGCGTTTCAATGATGCAGAATATGAGTTCAAGGTGAACGGTATACAGTTGTTACAGGAAGTGAAGAAGACGCATACGAAGAAGGTAACACTGGTAACCATGCCTAAGTTCATTACACGGGAACTGGTAGACTTCCTTGTTGACAACATCAACAAATATCCGGGAGCCAGTGAGCTGTTTTTACAACTCATTGATCGTGATGATGCCATGCAGGTAAAATTGCATACATTTAATAAACATATTGAGATGAACGATGAATTGGCACACTTCCTGTCGAAGCAACCAGACATCGATACCTATATAGATACAATCAATAAGTAGCGGTCTTAAATTGCTCTAATTTGCATGGTCAAACGGCGCCTTTTAACAAACAAATACCGGCTGTCAAAAAAGCAGTAATTTGCATCCGGTTCGAAAATTGAATGAATATATTTGCATTTATAAATTTATTACAGAACTTTGATTTACTATAATTCATAAATTTTAATATCATGGCATTAGAATTCACAGATTCAAACTTCCAGACAGAAGTGTTGGACTCCGATAAATTGAGTGTGATAGATTTCTGGGCAGAATGGTGTGGTCCTTGTCGCGCTATCGGTCCGGTTATCGAAGACCTGTCTAAAGACTATGCGGGTAAGGTTAACGTGGGTAAAGTAAACGTGGATCAGAACCCTCAGTTGTCTATCAACTACGGTATCACCAGCATCCCTGCTATCCTTTTCATTAAAAATGGTCAGGTAGTTGACAAACAGGTAGGTGCAGCTCCAAGAGCAATTCTGGAAAAGAAAATTCAGACTAACCTCTAGTAGGTAGTATGTAATGCATAAAGAAGCCGGTACGCTTATCGCGTACCGGCTTTATCATTTATACCGGTCATCAAATAACTGCCAGGTTTGTTGCAGAAGAGAACCGGATTAATTAATATACGCACGCGTGTGCTGCTGACAACTATCTTACCAGTGTTACCGTTCCCTGTTGACGATATATTTTCCCTACATCATCATAGAAAGCATATTCAATCATGTACACATAAGCGCCGCCAGGTTGTAGTTGTTCCATGTAAGTTCCATCCCATCCTTTGCTGACATCACCTGATCTGAATATTACTTCTCCCCAACGATTGTAGATCATCATATTAAAGACAGCGACTGCTTTTGCTTTTACCCTGAACACATCATTCACACCATCTTTGTTAGGTGTAAAAGCCGTGGGTATAAAAAGAGAGTGCCTCGTATCTACATAGATCGTTACTGAATCGCTGACAGCGCAATTTCTGCCGGAAGGCGTAATGACAATATATGTGGTGGTCTGCAACGGCTGCACTGTCGTTGTCGCACAATCCGCACAACTAACACCAGTTACAGGAGTCCAGCTGTAATCCACCGCATTGACTGCATGCAATTCCACTTTATCACCGATAGAAATGGTGGTATCACTGTTCGTGATCGTAACAGGTGCAATATCCAGGTTGTTCAGTGTCACATCTGCGGTAGCTTCACAACCATTCGCATCGATGATCTTTATGTTATAGTCACCCGCAACGATATTTTCAATATCCGGTGTGTTGATAGGGACACCGTTCAATTCATAGGTATAAGGCAGGGTGCCGCCACTGCCATTAATTTCCAGTGCACCATCTTCCCTGCTACAGGTTTCATCTGTTGGCGTTACAGAAAGGTCAATCACCGGCGGTGCAATAATTGCCACAATCGCACTATCGAGACAGGCGCCGGCCCGACCATATACTTTATAGTTACCTACACCCAGATTATCGAAAGAAGTAGCACGCTGATAAGGTTGATCATCCAGCGCAAATTCGAAAGGTGGTTGTCCGCTGTTGACCGTTATATTAATCGCACCATCCGTCAGACCATTACAGGTTGGCGCTACCGGTGTGGCGGTAATAGAGAAGGATGCATTGGGTGCTACTGTAACGTCTACGCTTCTGGTAATCGCACAACCTATCGCATCTGTGATCTCTATATTATAAGTACCTGCTGCCAGGTTAGTATAGCTATTCCCGGTACCCATGTCTGTATTATTCAAACGATAGGTAAATGGCGTCAATCCGCCGGATGGCGTTACCGTAATCGCTCCCACGGGATTGGCACAATCAATATTTGTCACATCGATCGTTGCGTCTATCGCAGGACTCATCATTACCTCCACCTGATCACTGGCCGTACATGCGCCACCATTACTCACCACGACACTATAGGTGCCACCTGAACGAACGAGCAATGTATTGGCGGTACTATTATCTGACCATAAATAATGTGTATTGCCGGTACCGGCATTCAACGTAACAGGCGTACTGTTACAACTCGTAATCTGATCCGTACCAAGATCCACGGTAGGTGGCGGCATCACTACGATATTCCGGCAGGTGGATTGCTGGGTGGGCAAACCTTCATCCATAATCATATTGACGGTATACGTGCCCGGTTGTGAATAGGTAAAAGATGGAGGAACGACTAACGTTGAAGATGGTACCGAGCTATTGGTACAGGCGCTGAACTTTACACGGGTTAATGAATTGTTGAATGCATTGGCAACAAAGGTATACAGATCGTCCTGTACCCTGAAAACCGCTGAAAGCGAATGCGGATAGCGGAAACTGCCAATATTACCATAAGAAGAAGCCGTAATATTCCCTGTGATAACACCGCCATCAAAATCCAGTCTTACCAGATCATCTCCATCACCATTTGCAACAAGGGCAAACACACCACCACAATCATTAAAGACGTAGATATCACGGGGATGGTTCAGAATACCGCCCGGATTACCGAGATTAACCGCCGTAGGTGTATTCAGCATGGAATTACCAAAGTCCAGCCGGGTGATGGTCTGACCTTCCCCATTTGTCACAAACATAAACCAGTTACCGCTGACGTTGATCAGGAACATCCCTGTAGGATAATCCAGGTTACCCAGATTACCCATGTTGACGCCGGAAGGCGGTGTAGCAAAGGAGGTTCCGAAATTGAAGCGGGTCAGCGTATTGTTATCTGCGTTAATGGTAAATCCATACCAGATCCCCCCTTCCTGAAATGTAAACAGATCAATAGGATAAGCCAGATTGCCTATATTACCCCAGTTGGTACAGGTAGGCGTATTGGATAAACTTGCCCCGAAATCAACAATGGCGATACTGGGAACAGTTGCATTCCCTCCACCCACAATCAGTACATGCCAGCCATTTGCATCCTGCACTATTCTCAGGCCTTCCGTCTGACGGGGGATCTGTCCGCCGAAATTGCCCAGGTTTTCAGCTGTTGGCGTATTTAGCAAACTATTTCCAAAAGAAAGCCTTACCAGGCTTTCAGCATTATTGGTCACAAAGGCATAATAGTTACCTCCCTCCTGGGCCATCTCCAGGAATACCGGCGTCTGAAAGGCGCCGTTTATATTACCGAAATTGACAGCCGTTGGCGGCTGGTAGAGGTTCCCTGCACAGAAATTCCAATAGAACGACGATCCTCCCGTTGATGTATTGGTGAGCGTGATAGCCTCATTGACACATACTGTGTCCGGAGCAGTAAAACTGGCTTGCTGTGCCCAGGCTGAATAGCCCGTAAATAATATGACTAAACAGGTCGACAGAATGAATGATCTCATAGATATCATGTGTAAGGGATATACACGTTGCTGATTGTCCCGGTTCAGGCGCTAAATTACCGAATGAAGCTAATATAATGATATCTAATTTGATAGATAGCCGTCGACGTGATTTTTTACCTCACCAGCATAATGAGGCCCTTTTGCGGATACGCCCCTTCGGTGAACCCCGTAAATGGTGTACTAATCCTGTAAACAGAACTACCTGCGGGCAGTAACTTGTCTATGCAGGTGCCATCCCAGCCCTTACGGCAATCATCTGAACGAAAGATCAATTCCCCTCAGCGGTTATAGTTACATAAGCCACCGGACCGCCATGAATAAATATAACGGGGGTTTCTTTTTTGATGACACCTGCTTGCGTATTGAACTCATATGCATATTAAAAGAGGCATCCCTGACCGGCATATCTCATGGGTTCATTAACACAAACAGTATCAGAGCCTGCAAACCTGCTTGTTGTGCCAGTGCAGACAAACAGGATAATAGGGTAAACAATACACAGGCCAGCTGTAAAGTTGATCGCATAGAAAGTTGGGAAAAACCTGTAAAAGAAAATAAACCTGATAGAGGGGTTTGGGTCTAACGGTTAATAAGAAATTTCTTTAAACTGCGTTTACTGATAGAAAAGTTGATAAAATGATCTAAAGAAGATCCTAAAAGCAATCCATATAAAAGAATCTAATTTAATAGCGAACTTCGTCTTTGAAAGATTGATAACATGTAAATAACGATATCGTCGTAACTTTTTAATAAAAATAGGCTGACAAGCTGTATTTTAACTACTCAAACTTGAACCTTGCGCAATTTTACCCTTCTTATCCTCGCCGTCCTCTATGTCATACCAGCGCTTGCACAGCGTAAATGTGGTACCGAAGAAGCAATGCAACAACTCATTGCCTCTAACCCAGCTTTACAGAAAGTGCGTGAACGAAAAGAAGCACGTTTGCAGGAAATGACCCGCTCAGTGAAACAATCCCGGGCATTGATGAGAACCATCTACCCAACCGTCACGATTCCCGTTGTTGTACACATCGTCATGAGAAACCCTAACCAGGTGACCGATGAACAGGTACAATCCCAGATTGATGCGCTCAACCGTGATTACGCAGCAGCAGCACCAGATATCTCCAATGTACCGGCAGCATGGCAATCGCGGATAGGTCAGGCGAATATACAGTTCTGTCTGGCGCAACGTACCCCTGATAATAATCCAACGAATGGTATTAATAGGGTGACAACCACCCGCACTTCCTTCTCTTCAGCCAATTCCGCATCAGGTGTAAAACACGTGGCTACCGGTGGCGCTGATGTATGGAACAGTGATAACTATCTGAATATATGGGTTTGTAACCTCGCTGATAATTATCTGGGTATCGCCACCTTTCCTCAGGGTTATCCTGCGGATGAACAGGGTGTGGTGATCACCTACACTGCTTTTGGTACAACAGGTACTGCTGTTTCACCTTATAATGCGGGCCGCACGACCGTGCATGAAGTGGGCCACTTCTTCTCCCTGCGTCACATCTGGGGCGATGAATCAGGTTGCGCTGCGGATGATGGTATTGACGATACACCTTTGCAGGGTAACTATACGTATAATTGTCCGCCGTTCCCGCTGACTGACAGATGTACGGTAGATTCTCCGGGTATCATGTTCAACAACTTCATGGACTATTCAGATGATGCCTGCATGCTGCTGTTCACCTCTGATCAGGCAGACAGGATGCGTATTACCCTGGAAAATGACAGGGCCTCCCTGATGGTTTCAGAAGCATGTCTGCCATTAAACCTCCAGGAGAATGATGCCTCCATCCTGAACATCCTTTCTCCCTATAACCAGATCTGTGAAAACAATATCCTGCCACGCGTCATCCTGAAGAACCAGGGTAAAAACGCCCTGACCTCCGTGAAGATCAACTATGTAGTAGACGAAGGCACAACGATCAGTTACAACTGGACGGGCAACCTGGCAGCGCTGAAGAGTGATACGGTGGATCTGGACAGCAGTATTCCGGGAGAAGGTCTGCACCTGTTGAAAGTGTATACCGCTTTACCTAATAATAATCCGACAGATGGCGATGGATCTAATGATACCGCCTGGTCTCCTTTCCAATATTATGCGAATGCGACCTTCCCGTTACTGGAAGGCTTTGAAGGCAATACCTTCCCGCCGGATGGTTGGGAGATCAGGAACTATGATAACAGCTTTAGCTGGGAAATGAGTTCGGATGCTGCCAAATCGGGCACTAAATCAATCGTGATCCATAACCTGGCATATAATACCAACGATGCGGTGGATGATATCCTGACACCGGTATTCGATCCGACAGGGAAAGATTCCGTGTTCCTCTTCTTTGATGTGGCGGCGGCGGCGTACTCCAGTCTGAATGGTACGAATACCACCTGGGATAGTTTACAGGTACTGACAACTTCTGACTGTGGAGACACATTCGATAGCCTGTATAAGAAAGGAGGTTCTTCCCTCCTCACCCGCAGGGTGCCGGTAACGACCGAATTTGTACCTACCGCTTCAGAATGGCGCAGGGATTCTATCAACCTGACCCCGATCATTAAGAAAGGGCCATTCAGAGTGGTATTCAGGAACATCAGCAACGCGGAGAACAATATCTACCTGGATAATATCAATATCGTCACGAAGAATACCCTGCCCTATCTGAAGGAGAAAGGGTTGGTGATCGGACCTGTTCCAACGTCCAACCAATTGTTTATCACCTTCCTGGAAGTACCGAATGATCTGGAATGGATCGGCATCTATAATACTTTAGGACAACTGGTCGCTAAGCAGCCAGGCTCGTCAATCAACAATAGCAACCGTTTTATCTTTGATTTGGTAAATGAGCCAAATGGTATTTATTTTGTAAAATTAATATACAGGAATAACGTCAAGACTATTAAGATAACTAAAGTGAATTAAGCGAGATGACGACCAGAAATGACCATCCGGCAGTAGAATTGTTACTGCAGGATACAAGATTGGACAAAGGGTTGAAAACCATTGGAGAAAAGGTAATGTCAGCAGAAAGGCTGACGCCGGAAGACGGTCTTCTTTTATTTGAGAAAGGAGAACTTGGTTTCCTGGGCGCCCTTGCCAATGCTGTCAGAGTGCGTCTGCACGGTGACAAAACCTATTTCAATCGTAACTTTCACATTGAGCCAACCAACGTCTGCATCTTTACCTGCAGATTCTGCTCCTACTCCAAGCTGTATAAGAACCGTGAGGAAGGTTGGGAACTGAGCATCGATCAGATGCTGGATATTGTGAAAAAATATGACGGTCAACCTGTTACAGAAGTACACATCGTGGGTGGCGTACATCCAAAGATGAACCTCGACTTCTTCGTTGAACTGCTGCAGAAAATAAGAGCACACCGTCCAGACCTGCATCTTAAAGGCTTTACCGCGGTGGAACTGGACTACATGTTCCGCAAGGCGAAAGTAAGTGTAGAGGAAGGGATGCGTATCCTGCATGATGCTGGTCTCCAGTCCATGCCGGGCGGCGGCGCCGAGATATTCCATCCGGATATCCGTGCAAAGATCTGCCATGATAAGGTAGACGCTGAAGGCTGGTTACACATTCACAAAACCGCGCACCTGCTGGGCATGCATACCAATGCAACCATGCTGTACGGCCACGTAGAGGAATTCTGGCACCGTGTAGACCACATGGAGCAGCTGCGTAAGCTCCAGGATCAGACCAAAGGTTTCAATACCTTTATTCCGCTGAAATTCCGCAATAAGGACAATGAAATGGCCCATGTTGCAGAAACATCTGTAGTGGAAGATCTGAGACTGTACGCAATTGCCCGTCTGTATATGGACAACTTCCCCCACCTGAAAGCCTACTGGCCGATGCTGGGTAGAAATACCGCTCAACTGACCCTCTCCTTTGGCGTAAATGATCTGGATGGTACCATTGATGATACTACGAAGATCTACTCCATGGCAGGTGCGGAAGAACAGAATCCATCTATGAATACCGCTCAACTGGCCATGCTGATCAAACAGGCTGGCAGAAGACCGGTAGAAAGAGATACCGTTTATAACGAGATCAAGGACTACACCGATGTAGTGTTCTTAGAAGAGGAATTGATGGCACGTTAAAAAACACCGCTTTATGTCAGCTTCCCGATGGCTGCTATTCAATGCAGGACTTCTTATCTATATCGCCTCCTGTCAGAACAGAAATGGCAATCAGGCTTTTAATAATAACGTATCCTCAGGGGATGCCACCATTAGTACGAAGACAGACAGCGGACCGCCATTCAAAAAAGAAGGTGTCCTTTATTTTCTCAGTAAGGTCAATAACGATACCCTTCGTCAGATCGATATCGAATTAGCGACCAACGACCAGGAAAGAGCACAGGGATTAATGTACCGTAAGTCGATGCTGGATACCCAGGGAATGCTGTTCATTTTCCCGCATGCGGAAGAACAGTCCTTCTGGATGAAAGACACTTATATCTCCCTCGATATCGTCTATCTGGATGAGAAAAAAGAGATCGTATCAGTACAAAAGTATACGACACCACTTTCAGAAGAGAGTCTTCCGTCCTTCAAAAAAGCACAATATGTGCTCGAAGTGAATGCCGGATTTTGCGATAAGTATCACATCGCGTATGGTGATAAGATCGCTTACAAAGAGATCAGATAAGCACTTTTTACTTTCAGAATAAAGAAGCCGTTCACCTTGGGTGAACGGCTTCTTTTTGTGATGATAAAAATCTTAAGCAAGTATTATATGAATCTCATTATCAATATATTGCAACTAGTTGTTTATAATATCAGTTTAACTGATATAGGCTTAAAACCAGTCAGAAAAGCTGCTATTTTCATTGCTCGAAACACCCTTGCCCCTATATGCTGATTTTCAGCTCATTTGGGACCAATGCCTTCATCTTTACATTACTAAGATCGTGCCGTAGCTTACCGGAACCTTTACTTTTACATTAAGCTTTAACATCAGGAATTTCCCATCCGATACCTATCCGATGTTGTTATTATCAGGCAATAAATACGCCTGGCCGACCGATCTTTATTTTTGGTTAATACAATATTTCGATACCTTTATACCAGCCATAACATTTGAAACCTCAGCAATCAATACCATCTTCTATTTATCCCCTGGCCAACAATCACTATTTAAGTCAAGTAATAATGTTCGTGTTTCTCTAGTGAAACGTTATATTATTCACCTCTTAATTTTAACATGTGAAAACCATCCTGATCGTTGATGATGAGATCCAGATCTGCACCTTGCTGACTAAGATCCTGACTAAAGAAGGATATGACGTTTCCCACAGCGTATCCGGTTCCTCCGCATTGAAAATGGTGAAAGAGAAACACTACGATGTGATCTTCTGCGATTACCGTTTAAAAGATAAAGAAATCGACGGCAGTGTGCTTTCCCTGAAGATCAGGGAACTCAGTCCTGCTACCGGCATCATTGTGATGACAGGATACCCCGATGTTCGGGTAGCCATTCAGCTGATCAAAGGCGGCATCTATGACTATGTGGTCAAACCGCTGAATGCCGAACAGGCCATCCTGCTGGTACAGAAAGTACTGCTCCATCAGTCCTTACATTCCAAAGAAGCGTTGCCGGTGGCAGGCATTGCTTCGGAAACGCCTGTTTCTACCCTGGTCTCTCCTAAAGGAAGGCTTAGTCAGTTTGTATACGGTAATGGTAATTCCTCCAAAGAACTCCATGTACAGATCAAACTGATTGCCCCCACCAGCTATAGTGTGGTCATCCTGGGGGAAACAGGTACCGGCAAAGAATCTGTTGCACACCTCATCCATAGTCAGAGTAAGCGGAAGGATCAGCCGTTTGTCGCAATAGATTGTGGTAGTTTGTCGCCCGAACTCGCCTGCAGCGAACTATTCGGACACGAAAAAGGCGCCTTTACGGGGGCTATACAGGCAAAAACCGGGGCTTTCCAGGAAGCACATGGTGGCACCCTGTTCCTGGATGAAATAGGTAACCTGTCTTATGAAGTGCAGACGGCCCTGCTCCGGGTGATACAGGAACGGGTGGTCAGACCAGTAGGCAGCACCCGGGAAACAAAGGTGGATATCCGGCTGATCGTCGCCTCTAATGAAGACCTCCAACAGGCTGTTTTGAATGGGCGTTTCCGGGATGACCTCTATTACCGCCTGAATGAATTTACGGTGAATGTGCCGTCCTTAAGGGCCCGTAAAGATGATTTACCCCTGTTCATTGCCACTTTCAAACAGACTATCGAAGCGGAACTCGGCAGGGAATGTGGAGAGATCACAGAAGAGGTTTATCATGCTTTTTATAATTACTCCTGGCCCGGTAACATCCGGGAACTCAAGAATGTCATGAGGAGGATCTTTCTGTTAGCAACAGACAACTCACCTATCACTTCCGCCAATCTACCGGAAGAATTCCTCCCCATAGCCGTTGAATCTGATCACCCTCCGGGTAGTGATGAGAACCTGAAAAATGTATCCCGGCAGGCCGAATACAAAAAGATCCTGGATGTGCTGCAACAGGTCCGGTTCAATAAATCAGAGGCGGCCCGCCTGATGAACATCGACCGGAAAACACTTTATAATAAATTACATACACTGAATATTGTCCTGTGAATTAAATAAAAAAGAGCGCCGGACCGGCGCTCTTTTTATGATATACGTTTTTACTGAAAGGTCTATTTCAGTTCGCTGATCGTAAATGACTTCTGTCTGCCCTTATACTGTTTCCTTACTTCCTGGATATCTTTCTCTGTCACCTTCGCCGCCCGGTTGCTCCAGGCGCCACGAATATAACTCAGCACCTCTGCAATATCTTTATCTGAGAATTCATCATTACTACCAATGCCCGGCATATCACCACTGATCTCAGGCGCTTTATACTGTTTACCGGCTACTGTTACAGGTCCGGTCAGACCAAACAACACGATCGCTGCCAGCCTGTGTTTATCGCCGGTGACGATCTCTGACTGATTCAACGGTGGTGCAAGCGACTGAATACCATCACCATCTGCGCCGTGGCAGGTCTGACAAACGGTTTTAAACAGGACGGCGCCTCTCGGATAAGCCTTTTGTAAGCTCTCATCCATACTTGCCTTCCGGTGGTTCTCAATATCCTTTAGCACCCTTTTCAGGCGTTTAGCCAGTACCAGTGTTGTATCAGGGTTCCAGTTTTTCAGTTGTTGCTGTAACTCAGCTTCCTTTCCTGCCATACAACTGATCACTGCATCAGCCACATACTGGTCGTTGGCATATGCTTCTACCAGCTGCATCTTCAGTAGCTCCACGTCTGCATGTAACTGAGCCGGCAGCGCCGGAAGTAACAAAGCCACATAAGGGGCCAGGAACACATTCTTCTGCATCATCGCCAGTTCACTCAGCACGGCTTTACCATTCGCCGCATTGATCACAGCAGGCAATGCTGCCAGTCCCTGTGCCTGCGCATATGGATTGGCCTGATGTAGCAGGACCATTACGTCGGTCAGTTGTAATGCGCCCAGACCTTCCAGTGTCCAGAGGGCATGTACCTGTGTATACAGACTGTCCTTCTGCTGTAACAAGGCTCTCAAGCCTGGTACCAGGGTCGTATAATGATGGTCGATGATCAGCTGTTGTGCCTTATCCCTTAACCAGCCATTCGGGTTGCTCAATAATACCAGCAGACGGGCAGGATCATTTTCTATAACAGCGCCCTTTGGATGTGTACCTGCCGGAACTATCCGGTAGATACGTCCGCAGTTCAGCGGATTGGTCAGGTTACGGCTTTTAATCTCGTTCTTTAAATAAGGTGTGAGATAGGTCTTATGCTGGATGATCCCCCTGTACATATCCAGTATATATAATGATCCGTCCGGACCGTCATACAGGCTTACCGGTCTGAAACGTTCGTCCGTGCTGGTCAGAAATTCTTTGTGTGCGTAGGCCTGCTGCCCTTTTACGATATAACCGCTGTCTCTGATAATGTTTCGCTTGATCAGATTACCGGAAGGTTCGGCCACGAATATATTATTATCGTATGCTTTGCCGAGTAAAGCGCCTCTGTATACCAGCGGACTACAAGCTGCGGTCATATTTACCAGACGCAGACTATCATCCAGCGTACCTTTCATATAACCGCGGTTGACACCTGTAGTAGGACGGGCCGGATAAACGTGGTTGTCAGCTACGATCTTCTCATCATATCCGGATACATTCTTCTGTTGCGGATTATGAGCGCCTAAACCGGCAGGGAAATAATCGCCCAGTACATTCTCCGAGTTATTATTATAGAACAGGCGGCCGTAATTGTCCTGGGAAATACCCCACTGACCACGGAAATGCGTCAGTTCCTTTACCCATTTGTTCCCCACCTTACGGTAGCGCTTATCCGATTTCGCGTTATAGATCCAATTGTCCATGGCACGCAATAGTCCGTTGGGCTGATGCTCCACATTTCCCCCTTCTGTATATTTATCATCGACCAGGGTTCGTTTACCCGGTTTGTCATTATTGATTTCGATAAATGACAATTTAGGTGGTTCTGCGATCAGTATACCATTTTCTACCAGACAGATCGCCCTTGGCAGTACGAGGGAATCTATAAATACCGTACGTTTATCAGCCACCCCATCCTGATTGGTATCTTCCAGGATCACTACCTTGCCGTTAGGTATATCTTCACCGGTACCTACTGTATCCGGCATATATCCCGTCATCTCTACTACCCACATACGTCCTTTTTCGTCGAAAGTCATGGCAACAGGTACAGTTACCAGCGGCTCTGCTGCCACGAGCTGTACCTCCAGCCCTTTTTCGACAACCATTTGTGAGATGGCAGTTTTTGCATCCAATACGGGGGATGCTGCATATTTTTCTCTGATAGCCAGTGAGTCGGAGGAAGTGCCGGTCTTTTTGTCGCCGCCGTTATTACACGCTGCTAACCATAGACTTAGTCCAATAAGATAAAACCTGTAACGCATTATTGTAATCGATTGTAAAGACCAAAATAGGAAATTAAATTACGAATTAGGAATTACGAAGTAAGGATGTATAGTATAAACGGCTTCAATGTATGTAAAAATGGTTGTCCACCCGACACATGAAACCAGGAATTATATGTGCTGATTTGATCTCTCAATTGCAAAATGCCGGTCTCCGCTGCATTTCAATTCGCAATTCGTAATTCCTAATTCGTAATTAATCGCTATTTTCGCTCAATACAACCACTTTTATCGCGCTTATGGGACGTTTCCAAGGACTTATCGGGATAATCCTTATCCTCGGACTGGCTTACTTAGTTTCGAACAACAAAAAGAAGATCAATTTCCGGCTGGTGCTCAGCGGAATCGGCTTGCAGGTATTGATCGCCCTGCTCATTTTTAAAGTAGGATTCGTTTTTCGTTTCTTTCAGGGCGTGGGTAAAGCCATGGGTAAACTGGAAGATTTTGCACGTCAGGGTGCTGCCTTCGTATATGGCGGTATTGCTGTAGAATCCAAACCCGGTACTATTGTCAACTACCTGAATGGAGGTTTCGTATTTGCCTTTAATATCACTGCCGCTATTATATTGGTATGTTGCCTGGTGGCTATCCTGTATCACTTTGGCATTATGCAGCGGATCGTTGCTGTCATCGCAAGAGCGATGAACGTGATCATGCGTGTGAGTGGCGCAGAGGCCCTCAGTAATGTGGCGAGTGCGTTTGTGGGACAGATCGAGGCGCAGGTAATGATCAGACCTTATCTTCCCTATATGACCCGCAGTGAACTGCTGGCATCTATGAGTGGTAGTCTGGCCTGTATTGCCGGCGGGATCCTGGTGGTCTACTCCAACATGGGTGCAGCTGCCGGTCTGGACCTCGCTCCTATGCTGATCACTGCGAGTCTGATGGCCGCACCTGGTGCGCTGGTGATCTCCAAGATCGTTTTTCCGGAAACGGAAGAATCGCAGACGATGGGTAAAGTAAAACTGGAGGTAAAAAGTCAGTATGTGAACGTGATCGATGCCATTACGCATGGTGCGGGCGACGGCTTTAAAATAGCCATGAACGTGATCGCGATGATCATCGGTTTCATTGCCCTGATCGCCTTCCTTGACTGGGGTTTGCTGAAAGTAGGTCAGCTGTTTCACCTGCCGTTCGAGCTAAGCCTGAACTGGATCTTTGGGAAGATCTTCTACCCGGTTGCCTGGGCAATGGGCGTTCCTACCCAGGACGTGAACAGTGTAGCGACCCTTCTGGGACAGAAACTGACCATCAATGAATTTATCGCATTCAAGAACCTGACCGATAAAACCATTCCTGTTGTATCAGAGAGAGGTTTGCTGATCGTTAGTATAGCGGTTTGTGGGTTTGCCAACTTCAGCAGTGTGGGCATGCAGATCGGTGGTATTGGCGTGCTTGCACCGGAAAGACGTGCTGACCTTGCATCATTGGGTCTGAAAGCGCTTTTCTGCGGAACACTGGCATCTTATCTGTCGGCGACTATTGCAGGCATCCTTATTTAATTAGGAATTAGGAATTAACAATTAAGAATTATAAGAAAGAGCGTCCCGCCAATGGTTGGGCGCTCTTCTATTTATGGTACAATGTAATTCGTAATTCTTTCCTTCAAATTCTCTCAACCCCCAATTATCTAATTGCCTGCCCATTCCTCCTTAATTTTTAATTCTTAATTCCTAATTGACACAAAAATCCGCCTTATCTTCTACCGGACGCCGGTAAGATGATAAGGCGGAGCTCTTTTATCGTTTTGGTCAGTTGTAACTTAGAAGTTCAGTCTCTTCAGCAGGTCAGCGATCACCGCATCCCAGCTTTCGTATTGTCCTTCTTCAGTTCTAACTTCTTTCATTTCGGATGTAGTCCTGATCTTTTCTACTACAGAAATTGCCAGTTTACGGAGTGCCGGAGTGGCCAGCAGGTTCAATGAATCCAGATGATCCAGTGGATCTTCAGGGAAGTCATCGCTCGCTCTGCCGGAAAGTGCTGCTACAACTTCCGCAGCTGCCAGTGCGTCTTCACATTCTGATGTATCCAGTACACCATCTTTGCTCAGAGAGAACTGCAAAGTGTCGGCTACCATGCCGCCATCTTTGTTGTCCATCATTTCAAATACCCAGTCTTGAGAGCCATCATTTTCGAAGTTTCTGGTACCCCATGTGCCCATGATATGTAATTTTTTGGTTTGCTTTATTGATTAACTTAGTTAAGACTTCTGAAATCCACAGGTACCAGTTTGCTTACGCCTGGTTCCTGCATGGTTACCCCGTAGATCACATCCACAGCTGCCATTGTCTGCTTATTATGCGTTACAATGATGAACTGGGAATTGTCAGAGAACTTACGGATCATGTTTGTGAATTTACCTACGTTGGCATCGTCCAGCGGAGCATCCACCTCATCGAGGATACAGAATGGCGCCGGTTTGATCAGGTAAATAGCAAACAGCAGTGCTGTAGCTGTCAGTGTCTTTTCTCCTCCACTCAGCTGTGTAATGGCAGCCGGACGTTTACCCTTAGGTTTGGCGATGATCTCGATACCGGTATCTGCCAGGTTCTCAGGATCATTCAATATCATATCACACTGGTCTTCTTCGGTGAACAATGCCTTGAATACACGTACGAAGTTTTCCTTTACCTGGTTGAACGTATCGAGGAATTTCTGGTTAGCCGTAGCCTCCACTTCCTGGATCGTTGCCATCAGGGACTCTTTCGCGGTTACCAGATCCGTTTTCTGTTCCAGTATGAACTCGTAACGTTTCTTCATTTCCTGGTAAGCCTCGATCGCAGTCGGGTTGATCTCACCCATATTTTCCAGTCGCTTCTTGAGTCTTTCTGCACTACCCTGCAATTCGTCTACCGGTAAGGCGGAACTGCGTTGTTCATCAATGATCTCATCCAGGTTTATTTTGAACTCTACGCTCAGTCTTTCCTTCATGGATGCCAGTTGCAATTTAAGCTCATTCACCTTATCCTTGATCACTGTCAGCGACTGCTCCAGCTGTTCTTTTGCACGCTGGCGTGCACGGAGCGTCGTTTCTTTTTCCTGCAACTGGTTACGGAAGTTGTAATACTCCTGGTCTTTCTCGTTCAGCTCTTTCTCTTCTTCCTCCTTTTTGCGGAACAGGTCGATCAGACCATCTTCCGCTGTTCCCAGCTTTTCTTCCGCAGCAAAAATATTAGCTACGGCGTCTTCCAGCTGGGATTTATTACTGGTGATCTGGGTATGCAGATCAGACAATTGCTTGCGTTTAAAATCCAGTTCCTGTCTCAGGGCCTGAACTTTACTCTGCTGGCGGGTATGTTGCAGGTTCTGGTTATTGAACTGCACATTGGCCTGGTTGAACTGTTGCTCTGCATCTGCCGCTGCTTTTTCAGCTGCCGCGATACTATCCTGCAAAGCGTATACCTTTTCGTTCAGTTCTTCCAGTTCTTCCCTTACGCCTTTAATACTATCCTGGTTTGCCTCAAGGGAATCCTGCATTTCCAGCAGTCGCTTATCCCCTGATTCAACAAGCTGACGGAAGTTCTCAATACGGTTCTGCAATCCGAACACCTGGTTATTCAACTGGTTGATCTTCTCGCGGGCACTATTGATCTTATTCTCGTTTAACTGTGTGTTATATCCCAGTACCTGGTTGTGTTTCTCCTGGATCTGCTGACGCAGGGAAGCAACTACTTCTTCCAGCGCTTTGATCTCTTCGTCCAGTTTCTCCAGGTTTTTGGCACGGCCCAGTTTCTTTCCTTCGAATAATCCGACAGATCCACCACTAAAACTGTACCGACCACGATTCATTCTGCCACTCTTTTCAATGACGAGTACATCCTGGTCTGCCAGCTGGTCGAACTGTAAGGTGCTGATATCATCTGCAATGAATACTTTCCCCAGCAGATAATTACCCAGTCCTTTATAACGCTCTTCCAGTTCAACTACTTCAAGCGCCGGCATAGAACCCGGAGGTGTAGCGGGATGACCGTTCTGCTGATGGAACTGATCGAGAATAAAGAAGTTGGCTTTACCCTTTTTGTTGGCATCGAGCAGACGGATTGCCTGAATAGCTTCTGCCGCATTATTTACAACATAGTAGTTGAGATAAGGTTCAAGCAGGTTTTCTACGCAGGTACGATATTCTTCCTTACAGAAAAAGATATCACTGAGGATGGGAGCAGCGTTGTTCCACTCCGTATTCTTTTTCAGGAATTTGATACTCTCGGGATAACCTTCCAGGCTGTCCACGAGAGATTTTAACAGGTCATATTCGTTCTTCTTCTGGTCCAGGGTACGGTTCTCGTCCACGAGTCTGTCACGCAGTCCTTCTATCTCTCCCTGGGTGGCCAGTATTTTTCCTTTGGTTTCTTCCTGGAAAGCGATCATATCTTCCAGATCGGCTTTCTGGTCCTGCAGGGTTTCCTGCAGTATTACCTTCTCCTCTTCCAGTTGGGTGATCTGATGCAGACGTCCGGTCTTTTCTTCCTGCAACTGCTGAATGCTGCGCTGGAGGTTCTGCACGGAGGTATCGGCTACCGCTACCTTCTTTTCTGCTTCAAACTGCTGGCGTTGCCATTGCTGCTGATCGCGGCGCTGGTTTTCCAGGGACAGTTTTTTCTGGTTGAAGACCTCTTTCTTTTCTTCCACCATGTCCTGCAAACCTTCCAGCTGATCCTGCAAAGTCTCAAAGGCTTCCTGTTCTTCTTCTACCTGTGTGCTGGTAAAGGAGATGGAGTCAGTGAGGCCCTGTAACTGTCCTTCTGCGTTGGCGAGGAACTGGCTGATATTGCGCTCTCTTTCCTTCAGGTAAGTGAGCTGCTGGCTGGCCAGGTTCTTATCATTCTCCTTGGTACGGATGGTAGAAACGAGTTCGTTGAAAGATTTCTGCAAGACCTGCAGCTCTCTTTCTTTTGCTACGAAATGCAGCTTATCTTCTTCCACACTGGCTTCGGCAGCGGTGATCTCCGTTTCCAGTGCGAGTTTTTTATCGCTTTCCGCCTGTTGTTCATCTGTCAGTTCTTTAAAAGTGACATTGAATCCTTCCAGGGCGGCTTTTGCCAGCTCGATGCTGACCTCGCGGTATTCTTTCTTTACCTCATAGAAGCGTTCTGCCTTACGGGCCTGGGCTTCCAGGGTTTTTAAGTTATTGTTGATCTCAAAGAGCAGGTCCTCAATACGGTTCAGGTCTCCCTCCGTCGCCTCCAGCTTGGATTTGGCTTCCTTTTTACGTGTTTTGTAAATGGAGATCCCTGCGGCCTGTTCCAGCATACGCCGGCGGCTGTTCTCTTTGTCTTTAATAATATCATCCACCATACCCAGTTCGATGATGGCATACGAGTCCGTGCTGACACCGGTATCCATAAACAGGTTATGGATATCCTTGAGGCGGCAGGCCACATCGTTCAGGCGATATTCACTATCGCCATTCTTGTAAAACTTACGGGTAATGGTAACGGTGGTAAACTCGGTTGGCAGCACATTGCGGGTGTTCTCAAACGTCAGGCTCACTTCAGCCATACCACTTGCCGAGCGTGTTTTGGAGCCATTAAACACAAGACCAGACTGGTTCTCCGAACGGAGATTACTGATCTTATGCTCCCCGATCACCCAGCGGATGGAGTCGATAATATTACTTTTGCCGCAGCCGTTGGGGCCTATAACCCCTGTTACCCCTTCGTCGAAGTGTAATACGGTTTTGTCAGCAAAGCTTTTGAAGCCTTTGATTTCTAATGTTTTTAAACGCACAATTGCTTCGCTTTGTTTTTTTAAGCCGTCAAAGATAACTATGATTTCTCTTAATTCTAGCCAGGATTTACCTGATCATACTATAATAATGCATTTTTACCAGATTATTTATCTCCTTTTTCTGATTATCAGGATTTTATTCCGGCAAGGTTATCTTTAATTTTCCAAAGAAAACAGTAATTTATCAGACAACCATGTCCCGGTAAAAATTTAATTATACACAGTTGTGCATAAATTGCTGCTCTAAAGATGGGCATCATCGCTTACAACTGGCTACCAGCGTCGCTATAGGCGCATATTTTACCGGAATAGCGTAAACAGCATTGTGCCGTAGAGGAGTTATAGCATTCTTTTTGCGTATCAGCGATTTAAATAACTTTGCATATATTAAAATTTCCAGATGCGGCATTGGATTCAGGAAGTCAGGAATTTCATCTATAGTTATCATTTCAGTACCGGTTTACGTACGACCATTAGTGTGGTAGTGCCTTCCATCGTATTTTCCATGATGGGTGACCTGCCAATGGGTATTGTCGCCTCGCTGGGTGCGCTGGCCACTGCCCTCTCAGACGTACCCGGTACCGCGTTGCATAAACGCAATGGCATCCTGACTGCCATCGCATTTATCTTCTTTACCGCCCTGGGCACCTCCCTGATCGCGCCCTATCCTTTACTGATGACGGGTTGGATACTGGCCTGCTGTTTTGCCAATGGCATGCTGCTCGTCTATGGTAACCGTGGCGGTAACATCGGCATCGCCTGTATGCTGGTGATGGTCTCAATTCTGGGTGAAACCCCAGTCGGACCCAAAGAAGCCCTCCTACACTGCCTGGTGATCCTGGGTGGTAGCATCTGGTACGGCTTCCTCGCACTCCTGCTCTGGCAGATACGCCCTTACCTCAGTGTACAGCAGACACTTGCAGAATGTATAATGGAAACGGCTCACTATCTGGAAGAAAGGGCCGGTTTTTATGCCAAAGACGCCGATAAGAACTTTGACGAGATCTATAAATCAGTACTGGCTCAGCAGGTGATCGTCAGCGAAAAACAGGAGGCCGTCCGCGAATTACTGCTCAAACGCCGTTCTGCCCAGCAAGGATCTACCAGTATCAATAAAAGTATGGTACTGATCTTTATGGATATCGTGGACCTTCAGGAACAGATCATGGCTTCCCAGACCGATTATCTGGCCCTGCACAATGATTTTGGCGGCATGGATATCCTGGAGAAATTCCATACGCTGATACAGGAGTTTACCGGCGAACTGGAGCTGATCGCCACGGCGGTCGCGGCCGGACAAAGATCCCTTCCCCGCGCTAACCTCCGTCACGAGATAGATAAGGTACAACATGCCATCGCTGATATCCGTAAGACGATGCCGACCCTGAAAGAACGTACCAAACTGCTCACGCTGACCAATATCCTGCATAACCTGCAGGACATGACACAGCGTATATACAACCTGCACCGTCTCACCAGACTGGAAAGGGTGAAAGACGAAGTGATCGATCCCCGTTTACAACTGGCCAGCTTTACCACGCGGAACCGCTATGATGTGGAACCACTGGTGAATAACCTGACCTTTGAATCACACATCTTCCGTCACGCCTTACGTGTCAGCATTGCTGCCGTAACCGGCTATCTGCTCGGACAGGTATTCCACCTGGACAGGGTATACTGGATCCTGCTGACCATCGTCGTCATCCTGAAACCGGGTTTCGGTATCAGTAAGGCCCGCAGCTATCAGCGTATCATCGGTACGATCACCGGTGCGTTGTTTGCCGCCGCGGTATTATATCTTACCACTAATAATACCGTCATCTTCATTCTGATGCTGATCTGTATCCTGGGGGCCTATAGTTTTATGACCCAGCAGTATACGCTCAGTGTCTTCTTTGTGACGCCATTTGTAATATTCCTCCTGCATTTCCTGCATCCTGCGCATTTACAGAATGCAGAACTGCGTGTACTGGACACCTTCATCGGCGTAAGTATTGCTTTCCTGGCCAGTCTGCTGTTGTGGCCCAGCTGGGAGCATAACTATCTGCCCAGTCACATGAGCAAAATGGTAAAAGACAATGCCCGTTACCTGGATCATGTGATGCGCCTGTACACTGACAGAGAGTTTGTGATGAACGATTATAAACTGGCCAGAAAGGACACCAACGTCAGCGCTGCCAACCTTATGTCTGCCTTCCAGCGTATGCTGTCAGAACCTAAAAGCAAACAGGTACATGGCTCTGAAGTCTATCATTTTGTGGTACTCAACCACTCGCTGATGTCGCATATTGCAGCCATGGCTAACTATGGGATGCTGCATGGGGTACATTATCCAAAACCAGAGTATAAACTGCTCAATAATTATCTGCAGCAGCATTTCAGCTGTATCGTCGAACTGATAGATGATCCGGCAGCGAAACCTACCCTACCACCGACCAACATGGAGGCCCTGGAAACGCTGGATATTGAACTGGAAAAGCTTTATCAGCTCAGACAACAGGAAATCAATGATGGCAAAGGAGAAACCCCTGTCAGGGAGGATATGCTGGAAACGAAGATGGTCCGCGATCAGTTGAATGCGATGTTTTCGCTGTTGAAAGACATGAAGAAGACGATTGATAAAACAATCAGGCATTCATAGAGAAAGCGCTTTACAGTATCTATACTATAGTTCTTCTACGTTAATCCTTCATCTTTAAAGCCAGCATTAACGGAGAAGAACTATACTAAAACAAAGGAGAAACACTGGTATCATACAAGACAATTAATGAAGAAAAACAATTATAACTCATTCATTCACAAAAAAGCGGCGGTGGATAATCCATCGCCGCTTTTACTATATATAATTACCGCATTTACAATGCTGGTCTATTTATGATTAATCCTGATAAATAATCCCAAACTGGTCTGACAGTGGGTCCATATTCTCCAGTATCAGATCAAAGAACGCAGGCCCCATCGTTACATACCATGGCATAAAGTTCTCCTTTCTTTCCTGTAAGGAATTGGCCGGGAAAAGCCTTGATTTCAGGGTACGGATCTGCTCTGACTGCCAGGTGAACTTCTTCTTCTCGGCCCGCAGGAACTTATGTTCAAGTTTACCGATCGACTTCACGGCTCTTGTACGTTCTGCACCCACACTTGCCTCCAATGTTACATCGATACTTCTTGCCTTCAGAACCAGGTCATCAAACAGTTTTTCGATGGCCGTATATTCATCTTTCAACACCAGTGCCGCATTGGTATGTTCCTGTACGAAACGGGTGATCAGTTCCTCCGGATCTTCAAACAGATCGGTAATGGTCAGTCCCAGTTTCTGTAAACGTTGCTGAGAATTGGCATCTGTCAACAGGAAAGAGTTACGCAGCAGCAATATTGGATAAGGTACTTTGTAATGCTCAAACAATTGCTGTAGTTCCAGCCAGTAGGCAATCTCACCACCACCACCTATAAAGGCGATATTTGGGAGGATGGTCTCCTGAAGCATACCACGCAGGATGACATTCGGACTAAAACGCTCCGGATGGTCTTCCAGTTCCTTTTCCAGCTGGGCCGCTGTAAATTCTACCGGCAGGTGTAATACTTTCCAGATATCTCCCACCCTCACGATACGTTCGCGGGAGGTTTCGGTCAGATAGAACAGGTTGATCTCACGGGGATTTGCCTGTACTTTATGATGCTGAGAGAGCTTTGCAATGGTTTCATTGACGATATCAAAGGAACGCTGGTGAAACAACTCGTCCCGCATTACCGGTACATACAATTGTTTCAGTTTCGGCGAATCCGGCACCAGTATGACCAGTCCATATCTGCCAAACAGTTCATTTACCAGGTAAAGCGTTGCTTCCTGGATATTTTTATGCCCCAGGTAGGATTTTTCCAGGAGGGCGATCAGTTCATCGGCATAAGGTCCGTATCCCAGCGCATTTTTCACCGCTGCGATCAGGTCCTCAAATCCTTCCGGTTGCATACGGCCTACTGCACCCTGTTGAGCCGTTGGCCAATTGATCGTCTTACCATCAATATAAACGTGTCCCAGTTCATCCAGATCGGCATCTTCACTACCCATATAGTAAACAGGCACAAAGTTATACTTTGGATATTGCGACCTGAGCTGATCAGCTAACTTTATGGTTTGCAGGATCTTATAAGCAAAGTATAAATAACCGGTGAAGATATTGGGCTGGTGTGCGGTGGTGATGGTGAAGGTTTGCTGGTCCAGCAGACTCTCGATATTATGACGAACCTTATCGTTGATTTCCAGTTCTTTATATTGTTCCTGCAGGGCTGCTACCAGTACTTCCCTTTGCTGTGGGAAAGCTTTCTTAGCTTGTATAGCGGCCTCAAAATCAGGCTGTACAGGCGAGTATTTGTAAAAGGGACGAAGATTAGGATGCCCGGCCAGAAAATCTGATACCAATTGATTGAAATACCCCGTTTTACAATACGGGATTCGACTTACAGGTTGCTCCATACGCTACGCTCGGATTCTTTTAGATGCACGAAGGTATGGAATGAATCGAGAATCGTCAATTAGTAATTACGAATGGCAATAATCCGTTATAATTTGAAATTAAGCGTTAACTATAACAACGATGAGTGATTTGAATTGAGCTGTTATTATAAAAAGAAGAGGTGCTCCAAATAATGGAGCACCTCTTCTTTTTATCTTTCAGGTATAACCTGTCGTGTTTTAATATCAGATCACAAAGCCATCCGGCAATACCATACCATTCTTAATCACTACTATTCCGTCTTTCACTGCATACTTTTCGTGGTCGCCATCTGGCAGCGGATCGCCCACATTGATACGCACGTCATTTCCGATGCTACAGTTCTTATCAATGATCGCATTATTGATCACACAGTTATCACCAATACCCATTGGCGGATGGCCTTTGGCTTTGGCCCTTTCCAGGTCCTCCAAAGTCTGGTAGTAATCTGCTCCCATCACATAGCTATTGGTAATAACAGAGTTTCTGCCGATACGGGTTCTGATACCTACTACACAACGCTCCAGCTGACTATCCAGGATGATACTACCATCTGAGATGAGGGTATTTTTCAGTGTACCTGCGATTTTAGCTGGTGGCAGCATACGTGCGCGGGAGTATATAATATGTGATTCATCGAAGAGATTGAATTTAGGGATCTCGTCGGTCAGTTCCAGATTCGCTTCCCAGAAAGAGCTGATATTTCCGATATCTGTCCAGTAACCGGTGTATTGGTAGCTGACAACTTTCATATCAGCATTGATCGCATAAGGGATCAGTTCCTTCCCGAAGTCGGTAGAAGTTTCCTGACCATTCAGCAGATCATACAGCGTTTTCCGGCTAAAGATATAGATACCCATACTAGCCAGGTAGACTCTGCCTTCAGACTGCATTTCATCACTTACCGGAGAAGCCCATGGCGCCAGTACGTCCTGTTTAGGCTTTTCGGTGAATGAAGTGATCAGACCAGTATTGTCAGTTTTAAGGATACCAAAGTCAGACGCATCTTTCGCATTGACCGGAATGGTCGCGATGGATACTTCTGCCTGACTTTCGATATGGTGTTGCAGCATTTCACGGAAATCCATCTGATACAGCTGGTCACCGGAAAGGATCAACACATATTCAAATTCATAATTGTCTATATGATGCAGACACTGGCGTACGGCATCCGCTGTGCCCTGGTACCAGGTTGGGTTGTCTGGTGTCTGTTCGGCAGCCAGGATGTCCACGAACGCTTTACTGAAATGGCTGAAATGATAAGTATTTTTGATATGCTTGTTTAACGACGCGGAGTTAAACTGTGTCAGCACAAAAATGCGGTTCATGTCGGCATTCAGGCAATTAGAAATGGGAATATCCACGAGACGGTATTTACCGGCAACGGGTACGGCTGGCTTAGAACGCTTACGCGTAAGGGGGTACAGGCGGGTACCTGATCCGCCACCTAAGATAAGGGAGATAACTGCGTTAGACATATATTACGATTCTTTGTTTCAGTTTTCGGGTTTAGTCAGCGACTACGATTGAGCTGTATAATTCCAGATATTCAGCAGCTGCACTGTCCCATGAATGATCAAGCTGCATCATGGTTTTAATGATATCCTGCAATTTTGCAGTATCACTATATAGTTCAACAGCACGGCCAACTGCGTTACAGGCATCCCATGCTGCTGCATGGACAAAACGGATACCAAAACCACCAGGGTCGCCGAAGTCTGTAACTGTATCTTTTAATCCACCGACACTACGTACAATGGGCACTGTACCATAGCGCAGCGCATACATCTGGTTCAATCCGCAGGGCTCTACCCGGCTTGGCATCAGCAGAAAATCACTACCTGCATAAATTCTGTGTGACAGCGCCTCATCATATCCGAACTGCACGTTAAAGTTTGCTGCCGTCAGTAATTTTGTTTGTTGCAATGACCATTCCACATGTGGATCGCCACTTCCCAGCAATAGAAAATTCAGCTGCTGTTTTTGTTCAAAGATAGACCTGCCAATGATTTCAGGCAGCAGGTCCGCTCCTTTCTCCCCCACCAGGCGGCCGATGAAAGATATCAACGGGAGTGAAGGATCGAGGTTATATTGCTCACAAAGTTGTTGCTTTATGTCACGTTTTGCTTTTACAAACGTCTTTTCATCATAGTTGACTGGTAACATAGGGTCCGTCGCCGGGTCCCATACCTTTGTATCGATACCATTCAATATACCGATCGCCTTGCCTTTCTCATAGTTCATCAGGGCCTCCAGTCCGGCCGCTCCGGTAAACATTTCTTCCAGGTAACTCGGTGATACGGTGGTGAATCTCCATGCACATTTAATCCCGGCAGCCAATGGATTGACTGCGCCTTCCCAGCCCAGCAGGCCGGCTTTCCAGAGATCAAAGCCAGGGAGCTGATATAGCCTGTCCCATCCAAACTGACCCTGATATTGCGCATTATGGATCGTTAAAACGGTAGCAATATTTCTCAGACGCTCATACTTGTACGAATGTGTCATCATGAATGGAATGAGAGCCGTGTGATGATCGTGTACATGTACGACATCCGGATGGTCCTGCCATTCATTTAACCAGTCCAGCACTGCGATCTGGAAGGTGAGGAAACGGTCTGTATCATTGTAGTAACCGTATACTCTCTCCGTATCCAGTAAACCTGGAATATCAACCATATAAAGGTCAAAACCCAACAGGTTCTTTACCTCTCTCCATACGTTGAAATGCCGCCAGGTATGTCCCAGCCAGCAGCCTCCCTGGTGTACCAGTTCGAATTCCTGCGAGTGAAAAAAACGGGTATTGTAAGCGGGCATCACGACCTTGGCTATATGCCCTGCCTGGAACTGGTACCTGGGCAATGCCCCTACCACATCTGCCAGACCGCCCACTTTTGCTATAGGGTAACATTCCGCGCTAACGTGTAAAATCTCCATGCTAAAGAATTAAAAACTGTTTCTTTTAAATTACCTTGGAAAAAGCATATTACAAAGGATTGTCCAAACTTTATTTGAGGCTCCTGTCGTATAACAAGCTATTCTTTCTAGTCCCTAAGTCCAGCGTAATTTAAACCAATCCCCTTATATATCAGCAAATAATCCTATTCCTTTTTTTATTTGCCCGTTACTGTTAGGTTTTCACCTCCTTGTCCCATTATACCCCCAACTGGGGCAGAGAAACCCCGGAACGCGGAATACGCGATATAACTGCATAATACATTACCTTCGGAGAAAGCTTCTATTCACATGGATTTTGGTCGTGTTGATCCGGCGCTGCTGGACGAAATAGATTTCAAACTGCCTGCTGAACCGGCGTTTAATAAAACGGTCCTCAAAGCGAAAGCACTTAAAAAGCCGAAGATCTACCTGGGCTGCGCCAAATGGGGGCGGAAGGAATGGATCGGTAAGATCTACCCGAAAGGCACCAAAGAAGCCAACTTCCTCGACGAATACGTCCATCATTACAATAGTATCGAGCTCAATGCTACCCATTACAAGATCTATGGGCCGGAGGCGATCGCAAAATGGGATGCACGTGCAACAGGCAGGCACTTTAAGTTCTGCCCCAAGGTACCACAATCCATCAGCCACTTCAGCAACCTCGTGGATGCTGGTCCGCAAACCACTTCCTTCCTGGAAGGCGTACTGGCCTTCGGTGAACACCTCGGTCCGATCTTCCTGCAGGTAAGCGATAAATATTCTCCTAAACGGAAAGATAATCTCTTTAAATACCTGGAGAGCCTGCCGACGGACCTTCAATTTTTCCTGGAAGTACGACACCCCGAATGGTTCAGTGACGATAAGATCAGGGAGGAACTGTTCAGCACTTTAAAGCAACTCAACGTAGGGGCTGTTATTACTGATACTGCCGGCAGAAGAGATTGCGCGCATATGTACATGCCCATCCGCAAGGCATTCATCCGTTATGTGGGCAATAGCCTCCATCCTACCGACTATGTGCGTATCGATGACTGGATCAACCGTATTCATGACTGGTTACAGCACGGCTTGCAGGAGCTGTATTTCTTTATGCATATGCACGATGAAGCCTATTCACCGGAGCTGACCGTCTATATGGTGGACAAGTTCAAAGAGGTCTGTGATATCGAATTGCAGAAGCCCATCTTTGTCGAACAACCCAAGGGACTGTTCAGTTAAATGATCGGGAATTAACCGTCTCGTATTAAGCATTGGAACATAACATCGCTGCCCGCAGGCTGGGGCCGCGCTCAGCATGTAAAGATGTCCCCCCGGACACCAAACTGCGCTATGCATCATGCATTTGCATATAGTGTGATGCAGGGCGGGCGCTATCCTCGTAGTAGAATCCGGTCGCGATATATGTGAAGGGATCACCGGGATATCCAGTCAACCGATCGCCGGATCACAGGCTGCCGGACTGGAAAAGTTGCAATAATGTCCAATTGATAAAAGAACGTTAGTGTGACGGCGACGATCTTCCGACTAATTGTTAATTCTTAATTTTTAATTCTTAATTACCATCCTCTTTCGTCAATTTCTAATTTCCCGGCCCCTGCTTGTATTTAGGTTATCTAAATGTTACTTTTACTGTCTGAAAAGGGAAGTTTAAATAATTATGCGAGATAAGCTCAGGGGTTTGGCCCGTGACCTGACGGGTACTCTATACGATGATGATACTATGCGTACGCTGTACGCGACCGATGCATCTGCTTACAGGGAAATGCCACTGGCAGTAGCCATCCCGGCAAATGAACAGGACATCAAGACATTGATCGCCTTTGCGCGCGCCAATAAAACCTCACTCATCCCACGCACGGCCGGCACCTCTCTCGCCGGACAGGTAGTCGGTAACGGGATTATAGTAGATGTTTCGAGAACTTTCACGAAAATACTGGAAATCAATACAGAAGAACACTGGGTAAGAGTACAGCCAGGGGTGATCAGGGATGAACTGAATATGTTCCTGAAACCTTATGGCTTTTACTTCGGACCAGAAACTTCTACTGCCAACCGTGCCATGATCGGTGGTATGGTCGGTAATAACTCCTGCGGGTCTAACTCCGTTGTATACGGTAGTACCCGCGAGCACCTGCTGGAAGTAAAAGCGATCCTCAGCGATGGTTCGGACGTTGTTTTCAATACCATTTCTGCCGACGAGTTTCATGCCCGTTGCGAAAAAAATGATAACAGTCTGGAGACGACCGTCTATCGTCAGGTACGTACATTGCTGGGCAATCATAGCAACCAGGAAGAGATCCGCCGCGAGTTTCCCAAACCAAGCATCACCCGTCGTAACACCGGTTATGCGATCGATCTGCTCCTGGAAACGGCGCCCTTCACTGCCGGTAAGGAAGATTTCAACTTCTGTAAGCTGATCGCAGGTTCCGAAGGCACCCTGGCTTTCCTGACAGAGATCAAACTGAACGTTTCTCCACTGCCGCCCAAAGAAACCGGGCTGGTATGTATTCACTTCAATACCGTTGATGAATCCCTGCGCGCGAATATTATCGCCATGAAATATAAGCCAAGCGCCAGCGAACTCATTGACCATTTCATCCTGGAATGTACCAAGGATAATATTGAACAAAGCAAAAACCGCTTCTTTGTACAGGGCGATCCGGGCGCTATCCTCGTAGTGGAATTCTGCCGCGATACGCGTGAGGGCATCACCGAAATATCCAATCAGCTGATCGCTGAATTACAGGCTGCCGGACTGGGTTACCACTTCCCACTCCTGTTTGGAGATGACACTAAAAAGATCTGGACGCTGCGTAAAGCAGGTCTTGGTCTGCTCAGTAATCTCCCTGGTGATGAAAAGGCCGTACCGGTAATTGAAGACACTGCGATCGATATCGATGACCTGCCGGCATATATCCGCGACTTCAACGATATCCTGAAACAATATGATCTCCATGCCGTACACTATGCACATGCTGGTAGCGGTGAGATCCACCTCCGTCCGATCATCAACCTGAAAACGGAAGAAGGTAACCTGCTCTTCAGAAAGATCGCTGAAGAGATAGCAACACTCGTAAAGAAATACAACGGTTCCCTCAGTGGTGAGCATGGTGATGGCCGCTTACGCGGAGAATTCATCCGCCAGATGATCGGTGATAAGAACTACACCCTGCTGCGTGACCTGAAATATACCTGGGATCCGGAGAATATCTTCAACCCGAATAAGATCGTAGATACGCCAAGCATGAACAGCATGCTGCGTTATACCCCCGGACAAAAAGCACCGGAACTGAAAACGATCTTCCATTTTCCTGAACAGACCATCCTGCAGCATGCGGAGCAATGTAATGGTTCAGGCGATTGTCGTAAAACAGAAAAGAGTGGCGGTACCATGTGTCCGAGTTACATGGCGACCCGCAATGAAAAGGACACAACCCGCGCAAGGGCCAACATCCTGCGTGAGTTCCTGACCAATTCTACTAAAGAGAACCGTTTCGACCATAAAGAGATCTATGAGGTACTGGACCTCTGTCTGGCTTGTAAAGGCTGTAAATCAGAATGTCCATCCAACGTAGATATGGCCAAGCTGAAAATGGAATTCCTGCAACATTATCATGATGCCAACGGCGTTCCTTTCAGGGCAAAACTGATCAGTAATTTTACCCGTCTGAATGGTCTGGCAACGATCGCACCGGGTATTTACAACTGGATGGTGAATACACCACTGACCAGTAATCTGATCAAAAAGACCTCTGGATTTGCGATCAAACGTTCGCTGCCCGAACTGCAATCCACCACGCTGAGAAGCTGGTTTAAAAAGCAGTGGCCGAAGGAGAAAAGCACCGGGCCTGCCACAAAGAAACAGGTCTACCTGTTCTGCGATGAGTTCACCAACTTTAACGATACGCATATCGGTATCAAAGCCGTAAAGCTGCTGCACTGTCTTGGCTATGATGTGAAGATGATCGAGCACCCTGAAAGTGCACGTGCCTGGATGTCCAAAGGCCTGCTACGTAAAGCGCGCAACTTTGCAGAAGAGAACGTACGTATCTTCAGTGATGTGATCAATGACCAGGTGCCTTTATTGGGAGTAGAACCTTCTGCGATCCTTAGTTTCCGGGATGAATATCCGGATCTGGTGAGAGAAGAACTGAGGGCAAAGGCAAAACAGCTGGCACCGAATGTATTCCTGATCGATGAATTCCTGAGCCGTGAGGCTGCTGCCGGCAATATTCCGGCTACACTTTTCACGACAGAGAAAAGACAGATCAAACTACATGGTCATTGTCAGCAGAAAGCTTTGTCTACACCGCTGCACAGTAAGAATATCCTGTCGCTGCCGGCTAATTATTCTGTTGAGATCATCCCTTCAGGATGTTGCGGTATGGCGGGTTCTTTCGGATATGAGAAAGAGCACTACGACCTTTCTATGGAGATTGGCGAAATGGTATTATTCCCGGCTGTAAGAAATGCTGCGGAAGAAACGATCATCGCGGCTCCGGGCACCAGTTGCAGGCACCAGGTAAAAGATGGTACCGGCCGTAAATCACAGCACCCGGTAGAGATCCTGTACGAGGCGCTGATTTAAACTAATGCAATACGAACAATAAAAAAGGCTATCCTCCATACGGTGGATAGCCTTTTAAGTTTAAACACAGGCCAACAGCAATTACAGCCTGATGGTGTCAGGAAGGTATTTTGCTATCAGACTTTCATAGTATGGTTTTAATTCGCTGATTACAGGAGGTTTCGGGCTCTTTGAGTAGAGATCGTAAGGGTTGAATTTCCTTACCCACTCAAACATCTCGCGGTCATGATCATTCATCAGGTGATCATATGCTTCTTCCCTATGCTGTGCATAGAAAGAGTGATAACGGATCATGTAGAGCGCCGGTTCAGGCAGATAGTCTTTCATCATCTGGTACAGATATTCATCATGTCCCCATGAAAGGTCCACCTGATTCAGTCCGCAGTTCGGACTATAGATACCGTATTTGGTATTATATCTTTCATCCTTTGCATCCGGATTGTCAGCAAAGAACTCCGGGTAAACAATTTTATCGGAGAACTGACAGCCAACGGGGAAGGTATCTCCCACTACAGCCCATTGTGGCTCTCCAAACAGACAGAGCACTTTTCCCATGTCATGGATAAAGCCTGTAAGTACAAACCAGTCCGGATGACCATCCGCCCTGATCGCTTCCGCCGTCTGCAGGAGGTGCTGTAACTGGTCCAGTTCGATATCCGGATCGGAGTCATCCACCAGGGTGTTCAGAAACTCCATTGCACCCCACACAGGTGTTTCTTTACGACTGAAGCTCAGGAATTCCTTTTTCTTCTGCTGAACGAAGTCATACGTCTGATGGTGATGATTCAGGCGATAGAACTCTCTTACCGTATCCCGGCCTGGATTGTCGTAGTTTCTGTATTCTTCTTTGGATTTTGCCGTTTCAGGCACTGCTGGCTCAGGATAGCGCAGAAGCACATCGTCTTCCCATTGCTCTATACTTTGCAAAGGTTTTAATTCTTCGTTGGAAAAGGTGTTTGCGCTCATAATTCGTGGAAATTGAAATGGAGAAATAAAGATCGTCTGCTATTCTAATTTACAAATTTCAATCGATTTCCACAAATTCCATTTTTATGGGTATGCAGGAGCAGGGAATCAGGTGAGGATCTTTACTGATACAAATCTGACCTCCATAAAACCATTCTTAACTCCTAATTCCTCTAATTGTCATCACCATGAAGAAAATGCAACTATTGCTGTGGCTTCCTCTCCTGCTGTCTGTACTGTTTATCAGTTCCTGCCGGAAAGACGAAAAAGCGATCGTCCGGGAAGATCAGTCCACCGTCCGGCAGCAGGACCGGACCTTTATTGTAATTGCCGAAGAAGGCAAAAAACTGGACCCGATCACGGAAAGTCTGGCGGGATTACATGTCACCAAATACCATCTGAAAAAGACGATCCCGGAACTGGGTCTCATTCAGGTACAAACGCCCGACCCCAACTTTCCTGCAAAAGCCAGGCAGATTGCCGGTGTGCAATCTGTGGTAATCGATGTGCCGACCAACTGGGAAGTGCCTGTTAAGGCAGTCCACGCCAGTAAACAGCCCGTCTTCAGTAACAGCAACCCGGCAGCCAAAGCGGTTCCTGTTTATTCCGGCGATCCCTACGGCGTCTTACAGTGGGATATGCAGTCTATTAAAGCACCAGCTGCCTGGGCAAAGGGTTTTAAAGGGAATGATGTAAAAGTAGCGATCCTGGATGCCGGTTTTAAAACACGCGATCCGGAAATCATCGGCAAGATCATCAACACACAATCCTTTATTCCTGATGAACCGGTAGAAGCTTTTGAGCCTATCGGACAACGAGAATACTTCAGTCAGGGTACCTGTGCTGCGGGTATCATTGCTGCTTCGCATGACGGACGTGGTGTGGTCGGTATTGCGCCCGGCGCGCAACTGATACTGATAAAGGTGATCTCTGATTATACCCATGAAGCACCCTGGAGCAGTCTGATTGACGGGATCTTTTACGCGGTAAATCATGGTGCAAAAGTGATTGAGATGAACGTAGCCGGTAAACTTCCCCGTAAGACCTACATTGATAATAATGGCACTCCCAACTATTCAACTGGGTCTACAATATCGGATTCTGGATTCCGGATGAAGGCGGCTATTACCCATCATGGGCGGTGGGATCTGCGCTTGCAGCGGCACATGCAGCCGGTAGCATTGCATTGTTATACGAAAACCATCCCTGGATGAATTCCGTGCTGGTAGATGCGGTATTGCGTAAATCAGCGGATGATTACGGTACACCTGGTAAGGACCCTTACTTTGGGTTTGGTCAGATCAATGCCGGGAAGGCTGTTAATCTGGTGAAATAGTGCACCGGATCAAGTCCACCTCAAATCCGTATAACCTACTGCATAACAACCAATTATACACCCCGGTATCTCAGGGATATTTCGGGTATATCACGCGCATAAATAGTAAGAGGGCCTCTGCCAATGGCGGAGGCCCTCTTACTATTTATGCTGTAAATGATCTGCTTACCAGAATACGGTGTACAATACGATGAGGATCGCCGTAATGATCACGCTACCAGCAATAAACACCGGTGTAGTACGGAACAGTGCCGGATCGATCACGATAATACGTTTCTGATCTTTACTACGCCTATCCATCAGGGTAACGATGATCATCAATGCTACCAGGAACACAAATACGATGGACATACGATCCAGGAAAGGATATTCCGGGAACGCGCCGTTGGTCCATGATGGCAGGAAGTTCAGAATTGCTGACAATGGAATGGTCAGTATCGCTGCCAGTAATGCCGCCAGAGAAGTGGTACGTCTCCAGAAGAAACCCAACAGGAATATCGCCAGGATACCCGGAGAAATATACCCTACGCAATCCTGGATGAACTGGTAAGCCTGGTCGAGCGTCGTCAGTGCCGGCGCCACGATACAAGCCACTACCATAGATACAATCACCGCCACACGACCTATTCTTACCAGGTGCTTTTCACTTGCCTGTTTGTTAAAATAACGGTGATAGATATCCAGGGAGAAAATTGTAGAGATACTGTTCAGTTTACCCGCCAGCGATGCCACGATAGCGGCCGTCAGTGCTGCAAAAGCCAGTCCTTTCAGACCAACCGGCAACAGGTTCATCAGGGTCGGGTATGCCAGATCCGGTTTTACTACGCCGGCAGCGTTTCTTAGTTCGTCGTTAAATACGCCTTCTTTGAAGAGCACGTAAGCGGTAATACCCGGAATCACCGCGATCAGTGGAATCAGCAGTTTCAGGAAAGCGGCGAACAGGATACCATTACGGGCTGTTTTCAGGTCAGCACCCAGGGCACGCTGAATAATATACTGGTTACATCCCCAGTAGTTGAGGTTGTTGATCCACATACCCCCAACGATCACGGAAAGACCTGGCAGGTCCTTATAATAAGGATGATCGGAAGAGAAGATCATATGGAAATGCGTATCTGCCCGCTCATGTACGATGGCCAGTCCTTTGAGGATATTATCTCCGTAACCGAAGTGATTGGACACCATTTGCAGCGCAAGATAGGTCGTAGCCAGACCGCCTACAATCAACACAAATACCTGGATCACGTCGGTATAGCCGATCACTTTCATACCTCCCAATGTCACCAGCAGGGCAAAAATAGCCAACCCGATAATACACCAGAAGAACGGTATCCCCGAAATTGCTGTAATTGCCAGGGCCCCCAGATACACGATGGATGTCAGGTTAACTAATACGTACACCACCAGCCAGAAAATAGCCATGATCGTACTCACCGTCTCGTTGTACCGTTCCCGCAGGAACTGGGGCATGGTGTAGATCTTATTTTTCAGATAGATCGGGATGAAGAAGATGGCTACAATGATGAGGGTCGCGGCGGCGATCCATTCATAGGAAGAGATAGCCAGCCCCAGGGCAAAACCGGAACCGGACTGGCCGATGAAGTGTTCTGCCGAGATATTGGAAGCAATCAGGGAGGCCCCGATCGCCCACCATGTCAGGGAGCCTTCTGCCAGGAAAAAGTCCTTCGTGCTAGCCGTTTTGGACCTTTTACGCTGGAAAATATAGTAGCCGAAGCCGGCGACAATAATAAAATAGATAAAAAACACGAGGTAGTCCAGGCTACCTAAGTGGTGTGTATCAGCTGATTGATTCATATCAGGGATTTAAAGGCCCGTTCACAAGCAGTTTTCAGACCCTAGCACTAAGTTTGATAATTGAAAAAGCGGGTCAAGATACTTAATAAAACATTATTTCAATAGTCCACATTGTTTTTACGTTATATTTACCCTGTATGTTAGAAGTTGATAAAAAGGAAGCCCACCTCCTGCAGAAGGCGGTACGCCAATGGGAATCCGAAAACCTTATTACCCCGGAACAGGCCACCCGTCTGAAGGAGACCTGGCGTATACGTGAGGGTGACTGGCAGGTGGTAACCCTTTATATTTTTATTGCCGCTATTTCCTGTGCGCTGATGGCATTTGGTTCGCTGGTGCTGGATGAAAAATGGATTGAGGTATTACGGCTGAAATTCTCCCTGACAGACGGCATTATTGCCACCCTTTTTGCGGCGCTGACGATATTTCTTTGTTACAATGGTTACCGGCGGCAGCAGCGTAATCCGGACTATTCCCTGAACCGGGAATTATTCTGGCTGCTTCCGATTTTAAGTGTCGGCGTCAGCGTGGTGTACCTGGGTAAGACCCTCCAGTACCTCAATGGCAATTATGGCGTTTTCTGGCTGCTGGCTACGGCAGCTTACGGGATACTGGGCATATTGCTGTCTTCCCGGCTGATGTGGACGGCTACGCTGTTATGTCTGATACCCGCTTACGTAAAGCTCACGTACTATATTTCAGATGGTAAGGCCTTTTTTCTTGGCATGAACCTCCCCTGCCGTATGATATTGCTGGCCATTATCATGGTGGGTATTCACTGGATCTTCCGGAATAATCGTTTATACAAACAGGTAAAACACATTACGTGGGTAGGTAGCTGGCTGTTATTGCTTTTATCCGGCTGGATGATCTCTATTTTTGGCAACAGTGCCTCCTGGGATGAATGGCAGCAGGTCAGGCAGGTTAGTCTGCTCTGGTGGGTAGGTGCATTTACGATTTTATGTGTGCTGGTGCTCATCTGGGGCATCAAAACACATGATACGATGGTCAGGGATATGGCGGTCCTGTTTCTGCTGCTCAACCTGTATACCCGGTATTTTGAATATTTATGGGACCGCACACATAAGGGCGTGTTCTTTACTATACTGGCGCTGTCTTTCTGGTGGATTGGAAAATTGCTGGAGAGAAGGCTGAAAGGGAAGCCGGGAAAGCAGTAAAGATAAAAGTAAGGGCGTCCGCTGTCAGCAGACGCCCTTACTTTTTGACAGATGAAATGCAGAGTGGTTGTCAATTATTAATGGCTGATCATTGCAAAAAAGCCGGTCATTATTTACCCTGATATTTATGGTCATCATTCCGGGAATTGTGAACTATTCCTGTTTATGGTTATCCGCAACTGATATCAGTGACAGAACAATTCCAGTTATTGTTTGCTGTGATCTTCGCTGCATTTCAACGCCGGATCAGGAATTGATCACTACTTCCACTTCTTTTACCTGGTACCTTCCGGTATCATGATAGCTCCAGTCATAATTAGCCGTGATCCAGGAACGAAGTACTGCTATAAACCGTTCCAGTTCCCTGTCCATTTCTGCACCAAAAGAAGGCAGCAGTTTTTCGAGGGCGGTAAACAGTTTCACTTCTTCATTGTGCATCCTGGCGGTTTCGTTGACAGCTTCCTGCAGGGTGATATTGCGCTCATGCTGCAATACCAGCACGAGATTATGTACATCTCCCTGTCTGGCTTCTTTGGCGCAGGAGAAGATATCATTGGCCCAGCATACGATGTTATTGCAGGCCAGTACCAGGCGCTGTACGATAAAGTGTTGCAGGATGTGGGCGGGCAGATACACTTTTTCTATGATCTCGATCGCTTCCACATCGGCGAACAATGCACCGGTGTAAGGACGCATGGTGACGTATTCAGCGACGGTTGGGACGATATCCGCCGCTCTGTTGCCGGCTTCCCAGTGGCAGGAAGTAAAATATTCCTCCATACTTCTGATGAAACGAGCCTGCCAGGCGGTATCGCCGAGGCCCTGCATACGTTCCCAGATGTCTGTGAAACTTCTTCCCAGCACGGTGTCAACAGGTGTATTATGTTTCAGTATGTTCATGAAGCCGTCGGTAACGTGTTCCAGGTATACGGCTTTCTTTCCCAGTTGTGCTTCATCGCACTGGTCATCCAGCATAAACAGCCAGGTGTTAAAGTTGGCGATGGTGCACAGTTCATGAAAACCTGCATGCGGAAACGCTCTTGCGGCCAGCCAGGCAAAACGGGATCTGTCAAAACGGGCCATGGCTTCTGGCGTCGTAATAAAGCCGAAATCGGCTACCCATTGACGGTTTTGCTCATGTGCTGCTGTTACAAATTGGTTAATAAGAGAGGGGAACGGATAAATTATCCGAGGCAAGGTGATCGTTGGCATAGTAAAAGTGGGTTAAGAGGGTTTGGGTTAAAGGGAGGTCATTCCCTTAATTTGTCTATAACTCTGGAAAAAGCCAGCCTGAACCAGCTGGTGAACTGCTGAGGGTTTGCTGTTAACTGCCGGTCAATTTCTTCTACCGGTAAATAATGAAACGCATGTACCTCCCCTGGGTCAGGGTTGATCGCTCCGTTATAGACACCCACCCATACATGGTCGTACTCATGCTCAATCAGACCATTGTCGAATTCTGTGCGGTAAGTAAACTGGAATAGTTCACGCAGGGGACAGTCAAATCCCATTTCTTCCGAAAGACGGCGATGGGTGGCCGCTTCCACTGTTTCACCCGGCAGGGGGTGACTACAGCAGGCGTTCGTCCATAAGCCGCCGGAATGATATTTATCGAGCGCCCGCTGCTGTAGCAGCATCTCGCCCTGATCATTCATAATAAACACGGAAAAAGCCCTGTGGAGTAAGCCTTTCTCGTGTGCTTCCATTTTTTCCATCAATCCTGTCTCCTCGTCGCGTTCATTCACCAATATTACCTGTGCTTTCATACAATGACAAATATATGGTTCATAATTTATGTAAACGAATTCCGGCAGGTATAAGCACCCTTATAGCAGCAACGAATCGTCGCCCGGAGGAGAGTGATTAGTCATCATAACAGGTGTCTTTTAATGTAACGTTTAAAAATTCTGGTTGATGGATTTTCAATAGGGATATTGCTGACGGCAGCGGTGGGTTAAAACTTACAGCATCAAATTACGCATTTATTTGTTCATTTTATCTTTTCAGTTTGTTCATTTTATCTCTCCCTGCGGCGGTTTTGCATAGCTCCCTTCAAGTTTCATATATTTGCAGTTATGGCAGAAGATCTGAGCATCGTTAAAGGAGACAAGACAGCAGAATATCAATCTATTATTCCGCAGATAAAAGCACTGGTGACCGGTGAACCCGACCTGATAGCCAACCTGGCCAACACCGTAGGAGCACTGAAAGAACAGTTCAACTGGTTCTGGGTTGGATTTTATCTTGTAAAAGGAGATGAACTGGTACTGGCCCCCTTCCAGGGTCCTGTAGCCTGCACCCGTATCAAAAAAGGACGTGGTGTTTGTGGCACCAGCTGGGCGGAAGCAAAAACGCTCATCGTCCCTGATGTAGAAGCTTTCCCGGGGCATATCGCCTGCAGCAGTCTGTCAAAATCAGAAATAGTAGTCCCTGTTATCCGTAATGGCGTGGTTATTGGTGTATTAGATGTCGACAGCGAACTACTCAATCATTTCGATGAAACAGATCAGCAGTTCCTCGAAGAGATAGTAGCGTCCCTCGATTTTGGAGCATAACTTCATTATACCAGACCCATAAACCAATTATGTTTTTTTTCCGCAAGAAGTCCGATACAACTAATGCGAACATCCCGTTCCTCGCCGGAATAGAAACCGATATCCATTCTCATCTGGTGCCGGGAGTAGACGATGGTGTACAGGATGTTGAAACCTCCGTCCGTTTCATTGAAACACTGCACGACCTGGGCATCCAGAAGGTGATCACCAGTCCGCATATTATTATCGACCGTTATCCGAATTCCGCTGAGACACTCAGCTCACCATTCCAGGCCGTAAAAGAAGCATTGCTGGCGAAAGGGTCTGCCGTTAGCTTCCACCATGCCGCTGAGTATTACATGGACGAATACTTTGAAGAACTGATGAAATCCTCCCGCCTGCTCACCCTTAACGGGGAACTGCTGCTGGTGGAGATTTCCTTCATGTGTGCGCCCCCACAACTGCACCAGTGGCTGTTCGAACTATCCGCTCAGGGCTACCGCCCCATTCTGGCGCATCCCGAGCGTTACAACTACTATCACCAGGAAACCGAAGAATACAGGACCTTCAAACAACGGGGGTGCTACCTCCAGGTCAATCTTCTCTCCCTCGCAGGCTATTACGGCCGGCATATCCAAAAAGCCGCCGAATGGCTGATCGAAGAGGAACTGGTTGATTTTATCGGTACAGACCTGCATCATGATAAACATCTGCAAGCCATTAAAGCTATTGCCAAAGACAAAAAGCTGGTAAAACTGCTTGAAAACTATCCTTTTAAAAATAAGACGCTGACGACCGCCGCACAGGTGATCAAGTAACCAATACGACATGATAGCAGTTATCGGCTTAGGCTATGTGGGCCTCCCCCTTGCAATTGAGTTTGCCAGAAAGTATAAAGTGCTGGGCTTTGATATTAACGCAACGCGCATCCATGAACTGTGCAACGAACAGGACAAAACCCGCGAAGCCGACATAGATGCCCTCCGCGAAGTACTTAAACTGGGAACCACCGCTGACGCCTCCAACGGACTACGCCTTTCTTCCGATAAAAACGACCTGAAAGCCTGTCAGATATACATCGTCACCGTCCCCACTCCTATAGACCAGTTCAAATCTCCCGATCTCACCTTCCTGCTCGGCGCCTCCGCTATGCTGGGTTCCGCACTGACACCAGGTGATATCGTTATTTATGAATCCACTGTCTATCCCGGATGTACGGAAGACGACTGCGTACCAGTGCTGGAAGCACATTCCGGTTTACGCTACAACCAGGACTTTTTTGTCGGTTATTCTCCCGAGAGGATCAATCCCGGCGATAAGGTCAATACCCTCACAAAAATCAAAAAAGTAACCAGCGGCTCCACACCGGAAATAGCGACCCGCATCGACGAACTGTACGCTTCCATCATCACTGCCGGTACGCATAAAGCGCCCAGCATCAAAGTAGCGGAAGCCTCCAAAGCCATCGAAAACGCACAACGCGACGTCAATATTTCCTTTGTGAATGAACTGGCCCTGATCTTTGACCGTATTGGTATCGACACCAACGACGTCATAGAAGCAGCTGCCACTAAATGGAACTTTTTAAAATATAAACCAGGTCTCGTTGGTGGTCATTGTATCGGCGTAGACCCCTATTACCTGGCCCATAAGGCAGAATCACTAGGGTATCATCCGCAGGTGATCCTATCCGGCAGACGCGTCAATGACCAAATGGGTTATTTCGTAGCCAGCAAGGTGGTCAAACTCATGATCGAAAAAGACCATAAGATCAAAGGTGCTCATGCCCTGATCATGGGCATCACATTCAAGGAGAATTGTCCTGATGTTCGTAATACGCGCGTCGTGGACATTTACCATGAATTAAAGCAGTATGGTCTGGATGTTACTGTTTACGATCCATGGGCGGATCCGGCAGAGGTGAAAAAAGAATATGGCGTGCCTACTGTTACCAAACTGGACGGAACGGAAGTCTTTGACGCCATGGTGATTGCTGTGGCTCACCGGGAGTTCCTGACTTTCGATTTCAAAAAATTTGGTAGTGGTAATGCGGTTATTTTCGATACCAAGGCTTGTATAGACAGGGACCTGGTGGATGGAAGGCTGTAAGTAAAAAATCATATAGGAAAAGCGTCTTGCCATTGGCAGGCGCTTTTTGCGTTATGGGAGTTGTTATTCTTCGTTGGGTATTACTATTAACAGGAGTTTTGTCGGGGATTATTTGGTGTTTATGGCTTCTATTTAACGAAGTTAGACTTGGCGGGTTATAGGTTTGGTACTGGACGGCTTGCTGCGGGTTGAGGTGGGACGCCGGGCTGACGCCCTTTTTCGAGGCGGGCGATTGGGCGGTGGGTGGTCGTGTTGGGCGGTGGGATAGTTGATTGAACCCCTGTCAGGCGGGCGGGCTCGAAAGGGCTAAGGCCCTTTGTCTCCACCTCAACCCCTCCGCAGATCAGGTCTGTCGCTTAAGTAATAGTCGCTGGATATTAATACTCGTAACCTGTTGCTTGCCGGTATGTGTTGATTTGTACCAATATGTGCCCCATATGTGCCGGTTGCCATCGTGCAGCTATATGTATAGTTTCATTCCAGAAATTGCTACTCCTATTTTATGAAAAGCATTATCTCCTGGAACATTATTTAAAATAAACGGCTTCATCACAGCGAAGGATTTCAGATGGAGACCCTGGCCTTAGCTATTTGAAGTATGCCCATCCGCTTGATAGGAGTTTAATAGATATCCCCCATGCCAGACACAACCTACCAAAGCCCCATACATAGGAACTTCAAAGAGCGTCAGCCAGAGGTCCCATCTGAAACCGAAGCGTAAGCCCCACCCCTGAAAATAAAGAGGACTATTCCCTCCAGGCAAATCCTTCAAAAAAGCAACATCACCAACTCTAGTCAAACATTACCTCCCGACATATTATCAAACGTCCCCCTATCACAGCAGCATGTCCGATTTAAGAAGAGCTATCGCCAGTACTCCTAATCAATAATTATACTTTTCTCAAAACGATATTCTCTTTTTTATATACAAAATCAATTAGTTGTAATAATTTCCTTACCTTTACTTCAACACACTGCTTTTGCAATACAGAGAAAAAAATCCCATATCTTTCTTCCAAAGCCTCACTACTTGTTATTGTTCTATATAACCTTGTCATGTTCGGCCTAAAAGCCCGCCAATTTATTAACCATTAAAAGGCGAAGTATTAACCTAATAACCAAGATTCTCAAAAAACAGCTATACGTGGCTGATTTTAGGGGATAAACCATGTACCATGAATACACCTTATCCGGCTGCCTCCGCCCTACAGGAGGCCCCCCATTCAAGAATCCTGCTGGTAACAGGAGATGCTGCTATTTTACGGAAGTTCCGTCAGTTACTGCTGCCTACGTATGATGTCGTAGCGACCAATACGGTGGCCGAAGCGATTGATATTGCCAACCGGCAACTGCCTGACCTGATCCTGTGTGACGTATTAGTAGCCGATACTTCCGGCTACCAGTTTCTGATCTCTTTACGGGACGATCCATCCATGAAACACCTGCCCTTTATTCTGTTTAACCGGCTGCATGTCGTGTCGAATATCAGGAAAGGCATGAACCTCGGTGCGGATGATTTCCTTGTCTTTCCCTTCACTGGAGAAGAATTGATCAAGAGCATACAATCACGGCTCAACAGATATCAGCATATCCGCGAGACCATGCAACCACGCGAGACACTGATCCGTCAGCTGCACGTGGAAGGTAAAAATCCTATTAATGAGCGCCTGAGTAAGACAGAAGCAAAAATCCTGGATATGATTGCCAGAGGCATGAGCAGTAGGGATATTGCATCTTACAAATGCATTAGTGTGCGTACAGTCGATAATCACCGGCATAACATCACTAAAAAGCTCCAGCTTTCAGGGCCAAATGCATTGGTAAAATTTGCGATCGGTTACGGCGGTGTGTTGAGCAGACAATAGCCAGCATATGATCTTTACGATGGCCGGTTACTTTTCAGTATCCGGATGCCGGATGTATGGCTGGTTGTAAAACGTACTGCGCAAGGATTGATTAATGTATGACAGCCTCCCTGATGATGGCTGTTTGCATTATCTGTACTACCGGTATGGTCAATGTATAACTGGTCATAAGGACTCAATACATAGACATTAATTAATGCCTGACATGTTCCTTAACGATAGCTGTTTATATCATCTGTAATACTGGTATAAGCGATGTATAACAGGTCACGGAGACCCACTGCGTAGACAAAGGTTAACGCATGATATATACTCAGTAAAGACCTGTTTACACTATCCCTTAACACCGATATGGCTGATAAAGGTTTGCTGTGTGAATAATGTTTAACGCACGACGTGTTCCTTGACTATACCCAGTTTTTTCATCCGCGCCTCCAGTGTGGTTGGTTTGATATCCAGCAGGTCGGCAGCGCCCTGCGGACCTCTGATCCTGCCATTGGAATAACGGAGCGCCCTGATGATGGTCTGCCGTTCTGTTTCTGCCAGGGTAAGCAATGGCGACAGACTATTACCATCTGTTTCCAGCGCTTTATGGTTTCCGGGAACAGCGATCGTAATCTGTGGCTCGTCACTGGAAATCACCGCGCGTTCTACCATGTGTTCCATTTCCCGGATATTTCCCGGCCAGCTGTAATCGATCAGTGCCAGCACTGATCCGGATGCAATATGTCGTATGGGTTTTCCATACTTCATGGCTGCATTACGGGCAAAATGCTGTAGCAATAATGGGATATCTTCCCTACGCTCCCGCAATGCCGGCAGATGTATGGGAAATACGTACAAACGGTAGTAAAGATCCTGACGGAAACGTCCCTGTCTTACTTCTTCCTCCAATGTCCTGTTGGTAGCCGCAATGATGCGCACATTGACAGGAATGGTTTCAGTTCCTCCTATACGCTCTATTTCCTTCTCCTGGATCACACGCAGTAGTTTGGCCTGCATATCGAGCGGTAATTCGCCGATTTCGTCAAGGAAAAGTGTTCCGCCTTCCGCCATCTCAAATTTGCCGATACGGCGGTGAATAGCGCCTGTAAATGCCCCTTTCTCATGACCAAACAACTCCGATTCTATCAGCTGGGGAGGTAAGGCCGCACAATTGATCTTAACGAAGGCTTTATGCCTGCGCAGGGATGAGAGATGGATAGCCTCTGCAAACAACTCTTTGCCGGTGCCGGTCTCTCCGGTCAGCAGCACTGTTGCATCTGTTGGCGCGACCTGTCTGACCTGCTGTATCACAGGACGTAAAGCAATACCGCTGACCAGCTTTGCCGGCAGCAGATCATTGTACAATCGCAGTTCGCCGCTATTGTCCTCCATATCCTCTTCCTGTAACCATTGCGGCAATGCATCCAGCAACATGAGTTTCAGGGTGGCAGCAGAAAGCAGTCCGGCGTAACGCTTCACAGAGATCTGCAACGATTTGGGGAAGGTATTATGATGCTTGGCCAACAGACATAAAAAACCAAAGCTATTGGTATGATTGCGCAAAGGCAGTATCAGCATCTCGCGTACCCCGCTATTGAACAGGGTCGTCTGCAAAGCTGACCTTCTGTCAGGTGCGTACATCTCCAGCACACCTGAAATATTGTCCTGCATAAAATGCTCGCTCACCTTCTTCGGTAGCGGTAACAATGTTAATCCCTCTGTTTTGTGGCACCAGCGACTGATTGTCCCATTTTCGTCAGCAATGCCGATCAATACAGAGATCGTATGCAGGTAAGGCCGCAACACGGTATGAATAAACGCAAAAAGATCATCTTCATTCCTGATCGACCCGATTGCTCCTCTCCAGTCTACATGCCCATTCTCAGACTGTATTTCCGGCAATGTCCCTTCCGGTAATAACAGTTCTATCAACGCTAACAAATCCATAGTTCCATAACTATTACATGAATAGAATTCCCGGTGACATCACTGTCAACGGGGCAACAACTCCAGTATTTCGTGTATGCGGTTAGAGTTCTCCAATATATTGGAGCATGATTTCGCGGGAAAAATGCTCCATATGGTTGGTTTACAAATAATTACCCTACTGGCATAGTGGTTGAGTCTTTAAAGGCTAACTATGGGGGGACAGGAAAATGGGAGTTTACTCCGTTATCGTTGGCTTTTCATAGCATTTATATGATTGTCATGAATACCTACGGGCAGCTAACAAAAAGGATACCATAATAATGGTAAGTTAGGAGTCCTTGTTAACCGCGGTTAACTATATCGTTAAAAACCATATTGTAAATAGCATAAGAAACCTGATTAACCATCCGAATACCATTTTAAAAACCATCTGGACATTTTGCCGGTACGTTTTTAGATTCTTTATTGAAAAATCAATTTTTAGTTCGATGATGTCCTTTAATGTTGTGACCATTTATGATAACCGACGGTGGGATCGTTTTGTCAAAAACGCGCACATGTCCGACTTTAATCATACCTGGCACTATCACAGTACGGCCGCCGATGGCGAGCCGCTGCTGCTTGTCTATGAAGAAGAAACCGAATTCATTGCGTTGCCCGTTATCAGAAAACATGAAGGTGAAGCTGACGGTAAACGTCAGTATGCCCTTTACAGTTACGCAGGTCCCATCTGTAGTACCAATTTTGCATTGCTTAACAGCGGCATGCAGGAACGCTTCGAAAGTGTGTTGAAGGTTTTTCTTGAACAGCATACGATCATAAGTGTATCTGTTCAGCTACATCCTTTAATCCATAAAAATTTTAAACCGCTCGGACTCGGTGTGCTACGGAAAAATCCAGAGAGTATGCTGATCAATGTGAGCGATGGCCCTGACATGCGTCAGGAACACTATGGGGACAATTTCTCCAATGAGGTGACCCTCCTCAAACGGAAAGGATATACCGTCCGCCAGGCCGTCGCCATCCAGGATGTAGATTCCTTCGGGGAGATCTTCCGTCGCAACATGTCTCCCCTGAATAAGGGCGCAGCCGACCACTATGATAAGGCCTGGTTCAGACAAATGTTACGCCCCGGGGGTTTTGACAGCAGCCTGCTGCTGGCCGGTCAGGGTACACAAACAGCTGCCGGCGCCCTGCTCACGTTCTGTAATGACCTCATGCAGTTCCACCTGGCTGCTACGCACGAGAACTTCCTCTTCGATGCACCATTACGTGTGCTGCTACACGAAGCCGTCATGTTGGGAAGAACTTTGGGGATGCAGTATATGCAACTCGAAGGACTTGCGGGAAGACCGGAAGTTTTGTTTGCGTGTAAGGCCTTTAGTCCTGAGTTATATCCCGGTTTTAAAACCTGGCAGATCTCTTATGGCGAAGCAGACTGCCGTGATACACGATCCCGGAAACTGCGCCAGCCCTTATCTGTAGCTGTGTGAATGAAACTTACTTAAATTAAAAAGAGCGTTCTTGAAGAACGCTCTTTTTTTATGCAGAGGAGATTTATACAAAAGAAAACGGCCAACCATGAATGGAAAGCCGGTCTTTCATCCATTGTTTGTTAACCCCAGTTGTCGAATCCTATTTGGCAACTGGGGCTACCCTCACACGGATTGTTAATGCAATATTAAGACTTTGCTAATTAGAAAGTTGTTAATCCTTGGTTAACGAAAATTTATTGTTGATTCATATTTCCGTTACAGGGTGACACGTTTGTTGGATGTATAAACATACGGTATTTTATCTGCGCGAATATGCATTGTATTTTTTTACCAGATTTACAGGGAATTTGCACCTTTTTGGTATATGCAACCGTTTGGTGACAACTGGAGTCAATACATTATTAGTATGATTTTTACCCTCTGAGAAAAAGTCGCTATTCCGTATACATTTGCCCGAAAAACGTAAAATTCTGACAGTCGTATGACAGAATATTGGCCCTATTTTTTCTCTGCAGCCCAAAAAATCGCATTTCTGAAGAGGGTCTTGTAGGCGGTATTTTCAAAAAGATCGGGGGAATGACCCATGAAAATGTAAATATTCTTAGCCTTATAAGCCGGGTTAGTCCAGATGACCGGATGATCACCCATTGTTTTTGAAGATGCAGGTACATAAGAATGCTCGTCTACGTTCGCCAGTACATGCACATTCGGTCTGGGATTCCGGTCGTAGATATACCATTCCTCTGTTTTTATATTAAAAACAGCCGGAACACCCTTAAATACAGGATGGGCAGCATCTTCTACATGTACGTCGCCCGACGCAAAGTTTGCGATATAGTCTTTGAAACGGATCTGACCCATAAACTGGTAAAACCAGTTCCACAAACCATAACCATCAAATTCACCGAGTAAGGTCGCATGATGAAAACCGATCCATCCTCCCCTGCCCTCGTTCACATACTGCTCAAATGCCTTTACCGCCGGTTCCTTCCAGGCATACGGCGGATAATCCAGTTGTATGAACAACTGATAATTAGACAGATACGCGCTATCTATCTTGTCTGTGTTTTCAATGTAATCGATCGCGAAGTTGCTGTCAGCCGCCAGTTTGTCCAGCCAGACTTTCGCTGCTTTGGAATATGCAAGATGATGCCCACCGTTTTCCGCCAGTGCTAATACGCGGAAACGGGGTTTTGCAGGTTGTAATGCCAGTAAAGAACAAAGGATTACAATAACGGGAATGGAGAGAAAAGAACGCAGGTACATAATGATGAAAGATATATTCTTCCTAAAATAATACTTCCAGCTTAATAATACTAGCGCCAGTACTTGCCGGCAAACGGTTTTGCCGGAACATGCTGATTACCCGCTATAAACGCCAGGATCAGGCCATTGACATGCACCAGGATCTCCGTTTCACTATTAAAAGTACTCATTGGCCCGTTCAATTTTATCTTCTCTTCGCCTACAGCAAAATTAAACTTCTTTCCATCTTTGAAATTGATCAGAAAACGGTGAGCACCAGGTATGTGTGAGCGTCGCTGACTGAAAGTCACCTTGTCGAAGTCCTGTATAGGGAAACGTCTCCCTTTCATATTTAACAGGTTATACACGATTACTTCTCCGTTCTCAAAGTACACCGAATAAAACCTGCGGGTAAATTCTATATAAACGAAAGACAGCAAAACCCAGGCTGATATGGCAAACAGGCTCCAGGGCAGGTCTATATCGATAAATATGAAAACTGGCGCTCCTGCTAACAAAATAAGCACTAACAATTGATAAACAGGCGTGTCACCATTCAATATCAACTGGCGGTTAGCCGTATTATTCATCGTACAGGGATATGTATTTTTTTACTAATACTTCAAAGGTAGCGGAATTATTCTATCACTTTCTTTCTCAAAACCTTAGATCAGCCAATCGGGGCATAGTATTTGGTGTTGCGTGGGTATTACAATCATAAAAAAGGTTTACAATGCCTACTTCAAAACAAACGACAGCAAAACCAGCAGCAAAAACCACTACAAAAGCAACTCCTGCAAAAGAAGGCGGTGGCAAAGGATTGAAAGCCCCACTGACTCCAAGCGCAGATCTGGCAGCAGTAATCGGTAGTGATCCGCTGCCAAGAACAGAGATCACTAAAAAGATCTGGGATTACATTAAAGAACACAATCTGCAGGATGCACAGAATAAACGCCTGATCAACGCAGATGAAAAACTGAAGAAAGTATTCAATGGCAAAGACCAGATCTCTATGTTCGAACTGGCCAAAGAAATGAATCAGCACGTTAAATAAGTTAACCTCGTTACCTTACTCAGCAAAGTGATATTTTTAGATTGCCGCCGTAAAGCGGCAATCTTTTTTTATCTCACCAGCACCAATGTACCCTGCTGTTGCATGGCCTGTTGCTTACTATCCGTATAGGTCACCACCCACAAATAACTTCCCGCCGGTACACCTGATCCTTTCTGTGTACCATCCCATCCGCTATCCGGATTACGGCTTTCGAAGATCAGCTGTCCCCATCTGCCATATACCGCCATCCTGAAATCACTCACCGCATCATGTACCTTTGCACGGAAAATATCATTCATTCCATCACCATTCGGACTGAATGCACTTGGCATCAGTACCGCGCATTCCCGACTCTCTTTCGAGACATTCGTACTGCCTCTTATTTCACAATGATGCTGATCAGTGATGCGATAGGTATATTCCCCTGATTCCAGTGGCACAATGATACTATCCGGTCCTGCCGGCACACCTGATACCTCATACGTATACGGCCGCGTCCCTCCTGTTACCGTAAACTCCAGTTTCCCGTCTTTTACATTACTGCAACTGGCAGCGCCGGTTTTGACGGACTGCACCTCCATCCGCTCTATAGCCGGTATATTGAATTGCTTTATCTGCAACACACAACTAAACACATCTTTCACCGCAAGATCATAATTACCTGGTTGCAGATTTTCAAACACGGCGCTTTTCTGATAGGTAGCGCCACCATTCATACTGAACAGATAAGGATTCTCTCCACCTGCCATTGTAATAGTGATCCTGCCTTTATCGCCATAACAACGCAATTCATCTGACTGAATATCTGCTGTCATTTCATATTCACCAACCTGCACTTCTTCTGACGCCGTAGCCCCACTGGCGCTCGTAACAGTCACACGGTAATTACCTTTCTCCAGATGCGACACAACTGAATCGCTATATCCTCCCGGCTCCCAGAGATACTGATAAGGTCCTTTACCGGACATTACATCCACAGCGATGCTGCCCGTTTGTTGACCCTTACAGGTATTATGTGCTGTTGCCGTAATCTCCGGCACCTCACTGATATAAGGTGAGAAATTATCAACCAGCACTGCTGAATACATAAACTTACAGGTACTGTCCCGGTACGGACCAAAGACAAAATATTTATAGTCTTTCTCAGGTCTTAATGTCGCTTTATATGTGCGCCATTCTTTATGTGTGAAGATGCCGGATTGCCATAAAATATCCCCTTTTTCACCAGGGGAATTCGCGCCGTAAATAACCATACCACCATAACACATGGGAGCAGAAAAGTAGCGTTCTGGAAAAGCGAGTCCAAACGAAATAGTATACGATCTGTTGCCCCGCAATGGTGTCACCAACTCTTGTGCAAGTCGCTCAGACCAGGCCGCACTGGCAATCATCCCGATATATGTCCTGCCGTCCATAGGTGGTGTCGTTACTCCCACCCACCCTGGCTGCACATCAGGCGACTGCTCAAAACGCTTCCATGGCGCCGGCGGCAGCGGCGCTAATAAAGGAGATTCCATTGACGGATTTCCCAGCTCAATATCCTGGGCATGTACCTGATTAAGGCCAGAAAAGAATAAAATTAAACACAGTAATAGGCCACAGGCATGCCTAATGACTGCGGTACCCCGCAGACATAAACACTCCGGCTTGTTCATAGGATCGAAATAGTCAGGTGATTCAAATAGTATCAGCAACGGGTTTATCCAAGCGATAAACTAAACCCGGCAGCAATAAAGATATGTAAATAATTACTATTTGTAATAATATTTAATCTGATCAAAAAATTAAATATTACTACAACGCATAACACAGTATTATGCATCTGACAATCAATAAAATAAGGCTATTGGCTTTTCGGTTAATGTGTCATATAAGAATATGGTTTTATTGTTGAGTACGCATTAATGAATATTCGTATCCAACTGGAGAAATATGAAAGATATGGTAATGATGTTCGTTCAGTAGTGCTATGGTTCTTTCTGTATCAACAACAGCAATGTTTTCAAAAAAATGATGGAATTCGACCGGGAACTGCCCAATTTTTATGCCTGATTCTAAAATATCTTAACCACAGCATATTCAGCGTCTTTAATATTGATCCTGAATATATCGATATAACATGCCTGATTCTGCATGATCTTCTTTAAGGCCTGATAGGTTCTTTCACATATGCATGTTGCTTATTGATAGCTACAACAGAATGAGATATATGGTCCGGATTTGCCGGCATCTAAAATTTTATATACCCTTCGCTGTCACACAACGCTACTTCTCCGTATATGGATTGCTCCGGCAATGGCTGCTCCTCCAGCCAGTCATTTACCGCCAGTGTTAACCAAATGCATAAACACGAACGCCATACTTATCTGTCACAGACAGATCAAACGTGATACTGATATTTATAATTGTGGAGTATACAATACTGGCTACGTTGATAGCACCTGATCTAATAACCTACTATCAACACACCATGATTTTCATATGGAACTATTAAGTGTAAGACGCATCTGACGAATTGCCTGATGCGTCTTACACTTACGTTTACGATTTTCATAATCTTATTAAGTCATCAACCTCTATGTAATATATTGCTGTTATAGCCGCGTCTGTAAAATCATTTCCTCAGTCTGAGCAATGAAGGAATAGTTTTCCATGAAACCGTAGAGCGGCCTCTGAAAAATGCCAGCAGCTTCTGAGGCCAGTACTTGTCCATACAAGGCCGCTCAACCAATACAAAATAAATGCTCGATATAGCCATGATCAGACAAATCTGCAAAACATTGAACAAAGCAAGATTGAGATACAGCGAATCAAAAAAGAAACCGTTGATGAATTTACTTCCGAACGCAGAGATGATAACTGTATGCAACAAATAAATAGAATAACACATTCCCCCGATAGTATAGATAATCCTGTTCGTCAGGAATCCATTGATAAACCCATGAAACAAACATAAATAATTAAAAATGGCAATGACCACAAACAATCCCATATTCAATAATAAGTCAGGATCGTTATTGGGTAGTAACATTTTAAAAATAAACACAAGTAGCAATACCGGTATCCCTATTGCCAGCACCCATGGTTGTTTTATCTTCAGGAAGGTATTGGTCACCTTCAGATCCGCCAGCAAAAAGCCCGTCAGGAAATATTGAATAGCATCCAGAATTGAACGGCATGGCAACTGATAAATGCTTCTCCCCACGATCATCAACACACATATAAGTAATATAATACTTCTCCGTTTTACAGCAGGTAATAAAAACAACCTGGCCAGCAGCGGCGCCATAATATAAAACTGCACTTCCACTTCCAGACTCCAGGCAACTCCATTGACAAGTGGTAACGTGTATCTGTCCCAGAACAGGTTGTGCGTATATGTCAGTGATGCCATCAGGCTCGGTAGCAGGTCATTGAACGTGTATTTATGCAGAACAAATACCAGTACGAAGAAAAGGCCGATCATACACAGCATATATGGTGGCTCCAGACGTGTCAGTCTCCTGATAAAATATGAACGCAAAACCACCTTTTTCCCATCGCCAAGGTATTGATTGGCAAATGGCAGCCCAAGTATATAACCGCTGATGACAAAAAACAACGAAACACCGATCCCACCTCCCTGCAGCATATAATCAAAAAGTGATAACCATTTATCCTTCTGATGTAAAAGCTCCTCCACCTTGTCAACAAAAAAACCATCGATATGAGCAATCACAACGGCAAATATTGCGATAAAACGTAAGCCGTCTACTTCGGGAACAAACTTTCCATTGGAAGTGATCCGGTTAAAAATTGATGAGGGTTGCATGTTTATTTTGAGCTATTAGTTAAAGAGGAAACAAACTATTACATCAGGTGATAACACTCAAAGGCGGAATATTCGTCCAGTCAGCTATTTTAGCATTTCTCATAATAACCGATCCTGCGCCGATAGTGGCGCCTTCGCCGATGACGGCCCCGCCCCCGATGTAACATTTCGGACCAATATGTGCAAAATCGCCTATTGAAACTTCGTGATCTACGGCACAACCAATGTTGAGGATAACATGCCGTCCTATATCTGCGCCTGCCTGTACAATTGCGCCGGGCATTACTACTGTACCTTCTCCGATACGCACATCCTGGGTGATAAAAGCAGTGTTGTCAATAAATGTACAATATTTATGTGCTACGAATGAAACAATTTTTTTTCTGACTACATTGTTGCCGATCGCGATAAAAAGCGGATACTCCCTCATCAATGCAGTTTCATACCTCAATACCTCCCTGCCCCTGTACCTGTCATTCACATCTGCATTATCATCAAAAAACGCGACTATTTCATAATCACTTTTCCTTGCTAACGCTTCTATGGTCAATGCATGGCCTCCCTTGCCATAGATAAGACAAGCCTTCATTTATTGCCGTTTAAACGTGGCTGCATCAATCTTCCCTTAAAGCCAATATAAATCAATACCAGTGGCAGCAAGATCAACAGCCCCCTTAGCCAGTTCTGATGAATATCTCCGGATGTGTTCAGCAACATCACAATTATTAAAGTCTGTACCAGCGCATAAGCAGCCGACACTACCAAGTGCGGGATTTTTTGTTCGTTCACCAGTATCTGATAGAAATGCAGCCGGTGTGCTTTAAAAATATTTTGTTGTAAAATCAGTCTGTGTATGATCGTAAGAATGGAGTCAACGCCATATACACCGAGGAACAATATATACATCCAGTTGCCTGTAGTGAGGATCAGATCCAGCAACAATGCCACAATCCAGAAAGCGATCGTTACACTGCCCACGTCGCCTGCAAAACAAACCGCTTTCACACGGAAGTTAAAAAACAAAAACACCGCACAGGCGATCATCGGAATCCATATCATATCTGCTTCAATGAACGGCAGCTGATATACGTTTACATACTGCAGACCCGCCAATATCACCAGACTATACAGTCCTGTAATACCATTAATACCATCCATAAAATTGTAGGCATTGATAATACCGATCACCAGTATATACAAAGGAACGATCACCAGTATCGGTAAAGCCATCACATGCAGATACAGAAACAGCAACGTCACCGCCACCATATGAAACAATAGCCGCACCTTATTGGGCAACGTATAAATATCATCCAGGAAACTTATCAGTCCGATGACCAGAATGCCCGTTACCGGCAGCCAGAAAGCCGTAAAATGCGTGCACAGCACCACCAGTGCCGCCATAATAAATACAATCCCCCCGCCCCTGATGGTGACATTCTTATGCGAACTCCGTTCGTTGGGCTTGTCAATAATATTATACCTGTCCGCTATCCTGAAATAAACAGGTAATAACACAAAAAATAATATAGCAACTGCTAAATACATCATAATACAGACGATAACTTGTCAATAACCCGGGAAGGCTGCCAGTTGAATGCACGCCTTGCTTTCCCGTCGTCAAAGGTCAGTGTGGAAGTAATTTTACGTAGTTTATCACTGTTGACCGGCGCCCGCTTTCCAAGCAGATTACCCACGCCGGCAATCATCTTCGCAATCCCCATCGGTATCGCCGAAGGCGTCTTTTTCCTGAGCGCCGTCGCGATACAGGTTTCCAGCTCTCTGAAACTTGGATGATATCCATCTGTCAGATTATACACCCCTCCTTCCTTCATCGCTAAAGGTATTACCGCCGCCACATCTCCTGCCCATACCACGCTCTTGCGGGCAGCCGCTTCGCCAATGCTCAGGTACCTGCCGGAAGAAATGCCGCGTATCATGGCGCCCAGGTTACCTGGTGGCTCCGGACCAGCAATCAGCGGCAACCGTAATATCAGTAACTGCACATCCCGCTGGCCACACCATTCGGTCAGATAATGCTCTGCCTGGATCTTACTCCTCGCATAAGGCGTATCGCCATTCAGTGCATGCTGCTCATTGATCAATACGCCCTCATCCACCCCATACACCGCAACCGTACTGATAAACACAAAATAAACGGGAATGGCATCCGAGGCCTCTAATGACTCGCACAGATGCACTGTGCCATATAAATTCACTTTATAAAACTCGTCTGCCTCTTCCGGCGATGCAGGTACAACATGTGCCTTTCCGGCACAATGCACCACTACTTCACATGCCGGCAGTTCTTTTGATTTCTCTCTGGAAAGATCCATCTTCACATGACTCGTCTGACCGTATTCAGCGCCATTACGGCCTATCGTTGTTATATCGTATGCAGATCGTAGTGTATGCAGGATCTCCGTGCCCAGAAAACCGGATGCCCCGGTTAATAGCAAAGATGTTTTCATGATACCGTGAGTATTTGTGCATACTTGTCCAGGATACGCTCTTTGGAATATACATTTACCGCCAGACTCCGGGCACGTAAGCCTTTCGCTTCCAGCTCAGCCACAGATGCCATAGAAAAGCTATTAAAGAAGCGCAGCAACCCTTCATTGTCGGTCAACTGAAAACACCAGCCTACCCCATGCTCTTCCACCATCTGCCCTATTTCTCCGCTACGGTCGCCGATATAGAGTATCGGCTTACCTGCCGCCAGAATATTATAAGATTTGGAGGGTACACCCAGACCGACCATTCCATTCTGCAACGACACAATACCAATATCTGACGCATTCAGGAAATGTTGCTGTTTGCTCCTTGGAAAAGAATCCAGGATGCTTACATTCGTCAGCTGATGTGCTTCCACATAAACCTGTAATTCTTTCTTAGACGCACCTTCACCAATAAACATAAAATGCAGCAAAGGATTCCGCACTTCTTTTATAATAGCGAAAAGCTCCTGTAAGCCTTGTACACGCCCAAGATTACCGGCAAACTGAAAGATGATCTTCTCTCCGATGTGCAGGTCCTGTACGAGTCCGTTATCCGTTTTTGTCTCCGGACTGATAATCTCGATATCCGCCCAGTTCTCAATAATATGGATCAATGGCCTGCGCGCATATTTCGCCATCTTTTCTTCGAACAGGGCCTTCATATCCCTGCCCAACACCAATAACACCGTCATACGACTATATGCAGTGTTAAATATGCTTTTCAGGAACCGGTAAGGCAGACTCCCCGGCTTTACCAGTTTCGCTACTACCAGGTTCTCCGGAAACACATCATGTACAATGGTATAACAACGTAAGCCTTTCCAGCGACAGATACGTGCCGCCAGTAGCAACAGCGGCGCCGGATTCGTCACCAGCAATACGTCATCTCCCTTTTTTGCTTTACGGAATAAGGCTACTGCCAACCGCAGACTGATCAGCACCAGCCGCAAGGCTCTCTGCAATAGCTTATCTTTATTGAGGTTGCCCGCCTCTACCCGGGTGATCTCTATATTCTCCAGCCGATGGGCATCTGCCATTATCTTAGACTGCTGGTAAGCAGCTGGTCCGCAAAGCACATGTACCTTGCGTTTCCCCGCTACCTGCTCACTGATCTTGGTCATGATATAAGCAGTAGAAGTCTCTTCCGGAAAAAACAATTCCGTTACCACCCAAAATGTTTTTTCCCTGGTCATATCATTGATTTTTGCTCCATACAACCCTGTTTACATAATCAGTATAAGACAGTATAATTCTCACTACTTTATCCGATACATTTGGCATACTATAATCCCCTACTTCCCGCAATGTGCGTTCCTCCCCTCTTTTCTGTGATGCTAACTGTGCCAGTCCCTGCATGATACGCTCCGGATTCAGCCCTACCATCATTACAGAAGCCTCTTCCATTGCCTCAGGACGCTCATGCGCCTCTCTTATATTCAATGCCGGAAAGTTCAGGATAGACGACTCTTCGGATATCGTACCACTATCTGACAGCACCGCCTTTGCATGTAACTGCAAAGCGATATAATCACTCAGGCCCATCGGCTTCATCAGCTTCACCAGGGGATCAAATGTCACGCCTTTTGCGTCGATCATCTTCCTGGTACGCGGATGTGCAGAGACGATCACCGGGTACCCAAACTGCTTTGCAATACCATTTAACGTCGTCACAAGGTGATCGAAATTCCTGTCTGAATTAATATTCTCTTCCCTGTGTGCAGACACCACAAAGTATTGCTGTTCCTGCAACTCCAGGGTAGTCAGTATACCTGATTGTTTTACTTTAGGCAGATAGTAATGCAGTACCTCATACATCGGACTACCCGTTTTTATCACCCTGTCTGGTGGCAGTCCTTCCCTGAGCAGGTACTCTCTTGCGATGTCGGAATAAGTCAGGTTGATATCGCTGATATGATCTACGATCTTCCGGTTCGTCTCTTCAGGTACGCGTTGATCAAAGCAACGGTTGCCCGCTTCCATGTGAAAGATCGGTATCCTTCTTTTCTTGGCCGGAATGGCGCAAAGACAGCTATTGGTATCGCCCAGTACAAGAAAGGCGTCCGGCTGTTCTGCTTCCAGCACCGGGTCGATCTTAATAAGGATCTGCCCGATCGTCTCCGAGGCCGTCTTACCTGCCGCTTCCAGGAAGTGGTCAGGCTTACGCAATCCCAGGTCTTCAAAGAAGATCTGGTTCAGCTCATAATCATAATTTTGTCCCGTATGCACCAGCACATGTTCGATAGCTTCAGATTCATCCAGTTTCGCCAGTACTCTGGCCAAACGTATAATTTCCGGGCGGGTTCCTACAACAGTCAGTACTTTCAGTTTCTTCATTGTGTTACTCATAACTGGTTTATACGCGATGCTTTTTAAACGACTTCAAAATAGGTATCAGGGTCCTGCGGATCAAAAAACTCATTGATCCAGAATACGGTGTACAGCTCTTCCTCTCCCACATTTTTGATATTATGCGTATACCATACCGGCATGTCCACATAAGAAGGGGTATCCCCATCCAGCGCAAAACTCAGCACCTTATCCGTATTGTATTGCCGCAACTCTATCACTGCCTTTCCCCTGATGACCAGGAAACGCTCGATCTTACGGGTATGAAAATGATTGCCCCGGGTGATCTCCGGTACCGTCGTTGAAAACGATACCTGTCCGCCCTGCTGGAGTTTCACCATTTCCACGAATACCCCTCTGTTATCGGCATGTTGTTTCAGTTTATAAGGAAAATAGGATGCATGATCAATAAAGCTGCGGAAGGTATTAAACAGCTGTACACTGAATTTATCCGGTAATGCCGGGAAGATCCCCTCTTCCAGGTAAAGATCCCGGTAAGATTCCAGTTTCTCCAGTATCTCGCTGACATAACATTCCGTGGTATGCGGCACCAACCATAAAGGGTCATTTTTTGCCTCTCTGATGCCCGTGATGATATGATCGGCCAGTTCATCGACATAGATCAGTTTCAGCTGTCCGTCATTATCAATATGCGGCTGTTCTCCGTTACATAACTGGTGACAGAAGGTAGCAACCACCGAATTATAAAAAGGCTTCCCAAAAGGCCCGAATACGTTAGGAATAACCATCCCCGTAAACGGTGCATGGATTTCCGCCGCCCATTCGCGCAGCAACTCCCTGCCCTGTCTTTTCGATTGTCCGTAGGGATTCTCCCTTTCCTCCTGTGTGGAAGAAGAAAAGATCACCTGCGGCGCCGCCTGTGTCGATTTCAGGGCTTCCAGCAGTTTTATCGTCAGTTCTACATTCGTATCATGTACCACCTGCGGATCAGGGTGACGGTTCATAGCTGCCAGGTGAACGATCACGTCACACTGTGACACCCAGTTTGCCAGTTCACCGGCATTTTCGAAATATTCCCGCTTAAAAGGGACCAATGCAAATTCTTCTTTCCGCAAACTGATCCTGTTGAACAGATAGCTTCCGATAAATCCATACTGTCCTGTAATACCGATTCTTTTCATGCAATAGTGATATGAGCTGTTGCCTGCTGCCAGTCAAACCATAAGTGCTGATCAAATGACCAGCGGTCAGCAGCAGATGCTTCCAGGTTAAGATTTGAATAAACCATCAGCACAGATCCGGGCTCCAATGCTTTAATGCCATTGGCGTAACCAGCGGGGATATGTAATACCGCCGGCGTTCCTTCTTCGAGTATGACATGTTCTGCCGGCAGATCGGGTGATGGCTGTTCCCAGTCATCCACTTCTACCCAGGCGATCACAAATCGTCCTTTTACCACATAAAAGAACTTTTCTTCAACCTTGTGTCCCTGCCAGGCGCGGATCACACGCTCATCAGGATGAGTGATCTGATAAAAACGCCTTACATCAGGAAAGGTAAAGTCGTTCACGAATTGCAAGGTACCCCGGTGGTCGCTGAACTGGTTACCCTTTATATAATTCACCTTCTCCGACATGACTATTACTTAATTGTTCCTGTACATAATCCAGTTTCAGCAGCATGTTACGCAGCTCATCGTCTGAGAGACGGTAGGTGTTGTGCGAATGATAATCCTGTGCTTCTGCAATCCGCTCGTTACCTTCGGAGAAGTATTTCGCATAATTGAGGTCCCTGTCATCCGCCGCAATGCGATAAAACTCACCCATATCTTCTGCCTTACCAAATTCTTCGCGGGTCAGCAGTGTTTCATAGAGTTTCTCCCCGTGACGGGTACCAATAATATTGATCTCACTCCTGGATTCAAACATGTCTATCAGTACACTGGCCAGTTGCCCAATAGTAGCTGCTGGCGCCTTTTGTACAAAAATATCGCCGGGATTGGCGTTCTTATAGGCAAACAGTACCAGCTCCACCGCATTATCCAGCGACATCATAAAACGCGTCATTTTCGGATCGGTAATGGTCAGTGGCAAACCCGCCCTGATCTGCGAAATGAACAGCGGGATCACCGATCCTCTGCTCGCCATTACGTTGCCGTAACGGGTACAGGTGATCAATGGTTGGTTATGCAATCTCGCTTTGGAAATCGCCACCTTTTCCATCATCGCTTTGGAAATACCCATGGCATTGATGGGATATACTGCCTTGTCTGTACCCAGACAGATCAACTTTTCAATCTTATGTTTTATCGCTGCTTCTACCACATTTTCCGTCCCCAGTACGTTTGTACGCACGGCCTCCATGGGATAGAATTCGCAGGAAGGTACCTGTTTCAAAGCAGCGGCATGGAATACATAATCTACGCCGTCCATGGCGTTATCAATACTACGGTAGTCGCGTACGTCTCCCATAAAGAATTTCACCTTATCGCTACGCAGCAGGTTACGCATATCGTCCTGCTTTTTCTCATCACGGCTGAAGATTCTGATCTCCCGGATATCAGTAGGTAAAAACCTTTTAAGTACAGCGTTTCCAAAGGAACCCGTACCACCGGTAATAAGCAGGCATTTATCTTTAAACATGAGTAGTTATTTAGCTAAGTTCAAAAATTTATCATCGATGAATTTTCCGATATCATCCCAGGTCTTGGAACCTTCCAGGATCTCCTGTCCGCGGCATAGTTTATACTCCATTGTATTGGGGTCGCTGAATGCGTCCACGATCTTGTTTACAATATCTTCCGGATCATGTGGATCGAAGTAATAAGCGGAATCGAGACATACTTCGTGCGCAAAATCCATATCGCTGGTGAATATCAGTTTACGGAAGTGCATCGCTTCAATGTAAGATCCGGAGAAGGATTCCAGCAATGTAGGCAGGAACAGTCCATCCTGCGTAGCATACACTTTACCCAGTTCTTCCAGCGGAACATTACCATGATTGACGATAATATGGCTCAATCCCATTTTTTCTATCGTGTCCAGGAAGCGCCTGCTGCCTTCATTTTCTGCCCGGTCGATCGTCACCGTGATCTTAATCGGCAGCTTCCTTTCCGCGATCAGTTTCCCTGTTCCGTATAATATCTCGTAGTTCTTATGCGGATAATACTTGGCGATAAACAGCAGCCTGATCTCCTTTTCCGCCTCACTTCTTCTTGGCGGAGGCGCAATGCCACTGGTATAAGAGACCGCATTCGGGATCACCACAATACGCTCTTCCGGAATCTTGTACAAACGGCTCATACGTGAACGCATGGACTCAGTCTGTACACCCAGCATGGAAACGAAGCGCAGATTGGTCCTTATCAACCGGAGTGTATTCATGATATACCGGTAGAAAGGTTTGTCGTTCTTCCGGATTCTTTTCCATACAATACTTTCCGGATACGCCACATATGCCTGATGTATCAGGAGGAACTGCGTCTTTCTTGTCGGGATGGCAATATTGCCCAGACTCAGGATGAAGTCTGTCTTTGTAAATGCGATCCTCAAGGGCAGCAATACATAATTGTATATGATCTTTGATACAGCATGATTATATATCTTATCATATACCAGCAATTTTACCTTTTTGTTGGCTGCGAATCTTTCATAACCGCAGCCGGCAGGTACGGTTACGACCATCGATGATACTGCAGGGTGTAAAGAATAATAGTTGATAAGGTTGAATCCGACGGTCCTGCCACCGCCGAATCTCAGGTTTGCAGCATTAATGAATAATTTCATTGTCTGTTAATGTGTTTTTCATACGTGGCGTTGCGCTGCTGCTAATTATTCCGGTTCCTCATAATCCTGCTGCCACCGGGCGCCACATTTGATACTTTGATGGAATTGTCTATTGTATTCTTATTTCCGATCAGCTCATTATCCTGTATGTCCAGGTCTTTCAGCTGATTGTTATAACCGGGGCTTGTTTTATCATCTTCTCCTACCAGATTGATCACATTGGTGGATGTACCATAAAATTTGTTATTGGCAATACGGATGTTTTCTCCTGTCGGGATATTCCTGAACCGTTTCAGAAAACCATTGGAGGAATAGGCTGGTCTGCCGGTGTTACCGAATTGTCCGCGGATAGCCAGTTTTGCGATATCCCTGAACTCATTGCCTTCGATCACGTTTCCATTGGTATTTCTCATATAAATACCTGACTCTTTCACGCCGAGGATCTTATTATTCCTGATTGCCGTATCGAAACCATAAATACAGACGATACCATATCTGTTGGAATTGACGATGGTGTTATCCTCTACCGTACAACCCACGCCCCCACTTACCGTAATAGCGCCTCTTCCCAGCGTTTCTGTATTGTCTGAATTGATCAGTGTATTCGTCACTTTATTCCCCTTCACGATCGCACCGTGCGTTTTCATGACATAAATACCCATTCCCATGTTATTAGTAGTACCGTCTTTTGCGCCGATATTGCTGATCGTGTTATTGATAATAGAAGTCGTGAATAAAGTGGAATCTTCATAACTGGTTTCGTAAGAAATGATCCCATAGCGCAGACAGTTACTGATGGTGTTACCAATGATCTTATTCCCGGAGCCATGGGTCATTACGGCAATACCATGTCCCAGTGTCTGTGCGCCGTCAATGTTATTATTACTGACCTCATTATCTGTATGCGCATATCCTGTTCCGGAATACCCGATCATAATACCGCTTCCATCATACCCTTTGGGGAGTGATAATGCAGGCGACTTAATGGTATTTCCTGTAATTACGCATTGGTTACATCCCTTATTGGCGTTTCTGTTCAGGAAAATATTAAAGCCGCTGATACCGGTAAAAATGCAGTTCTTCACCGTACTTCCTGATACGCCATACAATGAAATACCATATCCCTGATACAGATCAGGGGCAGACTGACCATTTCCCTGTAAAGTGGCATTTTCAACACTACAGTTATCATTCACTATAACAATACCCCCATTGGTGTTATTGGCCAGTTTCAATGATGCGCCTTTTGCAAATACCATCCGTGTACCAGCAACAGCCGTCCTAAGCGTCCTGCTGATCAGATATTGTCCTGCGGGGAATGACACGATCTTGTCACTTGCTGTCGCTGCCTGATTCAATGCCTGCTGAATCGCTTTTGTATCATCTGTCGTACCATCACCTTTTGCGCCAAGTGCCTTCACGTCAATTGCAACGGGTTTATAGACTGATAATGCGTACGTTTTACCGGCGTCTGAAGTACATACGAGAGAAAAAAATAGCAAAAACGCCACCTGCACGATCCTGATAGTCATGATATTATCATTTAAATTGAGTATAAATAGATATCATCTTTACCAATGCAAGTTTGAGGCCTATTCCAGATAACGCTCTGCAATACTCTTCCAGGACATCTCGTTCATGATGAGCTCCCTGCTGCGCTGACCCATTGCCTTTCTTTCCGCTTCATTATTGATCAGGAAATCATAAGCATTAATGAGGTCCTGCATATTATCTTCCTTAATGGCGATACCGTTATTGTTCTTATAACGCTCTGTCAGGAAGTCACAGCAAACGATGGGTACGCCGCAGCTACAAGCCTCGATCATCGACATAGACCCCTGTCTTGGCCAGGAAGCAATATCACTGGCGGAATAGATCGCCACCAGCTCTTTATTGGTCACAGCAGGCAGCATGATCACTTTTACCCTGTCTGCTACCTTGGCGGCATGTAACTCCAGCTCTTCGCGATAATTAGCCTCCATGTTACCTACATAAAGGGCAACGATCTTCTTATCGCCCAGCTTGTCTCTTAACTGATCCAGCGCGACCAGTGTATAATGCGGTGCTTTTTTGAAGGTATGTTTACCGGTGTAGGTAATCACGATCGCGTCCTCATCTATCCCATTACGCTTTCTGAAGGCAGCAGCCTGTTCCTTTTCAAAACGGAAGAGGTTTGTATCTGCGCCCAGTGGTATCATCTCTACCCTGGATTTAGGATAGCGGTAAAAGTCAACGATATACTGTACGCACTCATCTGCTACACCCACGATCCTGTCGGCGCTTTTGTATACTTTCTGGAAATTGAAGGTCTTGTAGTAAAGTTTTCCGAGGATCGAACGGTTGACTTCAGACATCAGCATATGGTCATCTACCAATAGCTTAAAGCCCATGGTTTTCTTCCAGCTTGACACGCGCAGCGCGTTGAAGTTGCCGATACCATGACACACCACCAGGTCTGGCCGGAGTCTTCTCAGGACCCTTTCCAGCCCTTTTAACCATACGCGTTTGCTGACTTCGAACGCGACAGGCAGTTTGATCACCCGGTAACCTTCCAGGTCATATTCACCTGGCTCATGGATCCTGTTACCGAGCACTGGTTTTGTCGTATTCTCATAGTCAGGGAAGGGAAAATATCGCTCGGAGGTCACCACCGTTACTTCGTGACCCATCTTGGCATGTTCAATTGCTAAAAAATATTCCTGATAGCCAAGTTCCGGCTGGAAGTAATTGCATAAGTGTACGATCCTCATATGTTCAGTATTATGTGACTTAATAATTAATTAAACAATCCGGCTACGATCTTTTCGGAAGCGTCGCCATTACCATACAGGTCGAGGGAAAAGTCATTGTCTTTGTGCAACAGCGCATGATAGGCTTCCAGGATCTTACAGGTATCGCTGCCTACGCATACCGCAAATCCATTGTCCACCAGTTCTACCCATTCCGTCTCATCCCGGAGTGTTACACAGTTCTTTTTAAAGTAAAAGGCTTCTTTCTGTAATCCGCCACTGTCTGTCATCACCAGACTACAATGGGTGATCAGATTCAGCATATCAAAGTATCCTACCGGATCGATCATATCAAAGTTGACAGTGATAGCATGCTTAGCCAGTATATTACGGGTACGTGGGTGAATCGGTACCACGACCCTGATACTACCTGCTATCTCATTAATAGCGTTTACGATGGAGCGTAATCTGTTGAGATCATCTGTATTCTCTGCACGATGAATAGTGCAGAGTATAAATTTGTCCAGTCCGAGTGTGTCAATAATGGCCGATCTTTCTTTTGCTTTCTGCGAATAGAACAATGCCGCATCCAGCATCACATCGCCGGTTTTATGGATCTGTCCGTCCAGTGCCGCATAGCCTTCCCGTAAGAGATTATCGACGGCTGTCTGCGTCGGACAATACAACTTATCAGAGATCCTGTCTGTCAGGATCCGGTTCACCTCTTCCGGCATCCGGATATTGAAACTGCGGAGTCCTGCTTCTACATGCGCCACTTTTATATGGATCTTTTTAGCGGCCAATGCACCGGCAATAGTGGAATTCGTATCACCATAGACCATCACATAGTCCGGCTTTTCATTCAGCAGAATGCTTTCAATCCCTTTCAGCATTTCACCCGTCATAGCGCCATGCGACAAACCATTTATGTTCAGATTATAATCAGGCGACGGAATCTCCATTTCTTCAAAAAAGATCTCCGACATATTTTTATCGTAATGCTGCCCCGTGTGGATGATCACTTCCCGGATACCCGCATTTTTCAGCATTTCCCTGCTCACAACGGCGGCCTTTACGAACTGCGGTCTGGCCCCTAAAATGGTAACGATCTTCATTATATAACTTTAAACTGTTCGGTATACTCAAAGTCAGACGGGCCTATATAAATCCTGCGACGTCTTCTGTCGCGCAGGAAATAAGCCAGTATCGGCAAAGTAATCAGACCAAATCCTATCAGCGATGTGATCAGCCCCGAATTGATCATGGAGAAGATCCCGATCAGCAGTGCCGCCATCAGTGCTTTCTGCAGGTAATTATTTTTGCGGTATAACAGGAAGTCGAGGTACGACAGCAGATACCCTACAAAGATGGATTGTATCACTACACCGAAATAGGAGAAGTCTACATACGCATCTGCAATAAACATCGCATTGAAGGAGGCATGTTCCAGTCCGCCGGTAACTGCCACGTGTGCCGGCACATAGTTATCAGACGAAAAGAAATCATGTACCAGGCGGATGTTCATGCCATTGGTAAATGGTAAAATATCCGGATAAAACCTGGGATAAAGCTGCAATACGCGAATCGGTTCTACAAAGATCCTGTGTCCGATCAGGTCCAGTGCCGTACCGGCATCACCTGCGTTGGTCGCTACCAGGTAAACACCTATCAGCAGTGGAATAATGAGCGAAACATACAGTAAGGACTTTTTGAAGTTGATCCGCACGTTAAAGAACAGCATCATGAAAAATAACAACTGGCAATAAAATACAACGAATGACGACTTACTCATGTTGGCCAGATAGGAAATACTCAGTAATACGGCAAAAGCAAATGCGGCAAATACCAATATGGGATTTTTCTTTTGCAGTGCCAGTCCGATAAACACGAAAGCCAGCAACCTGCCAATTCCGGAGGTAGTATACACATAAAAAGGCGCGATCCAGCCGGTTACACCTGCGTCCTGTCTCAGCTGCTTGATCAGCTCAGCATCCGCCAACGGGTTACTCATCAGGGTACCCAGTGAAGAAATGCCGCCATACAAAAAGAGACCAGCAAAGATGATTGCTGCACTAATCAGCAGCAGACCGTAAAGCAGTCCCTGTTTTATCTTCACTTTTTCCTCTGGCAGATAATCAGTCCAGTTACTGTAGTTGGTGTATGCTACGCGCCTTTTACCCTTTATTTCCCGGAATAAAAGCTTCCCTATGAAAAATCCGATAACAAAGCAGCTGAGCATATTCACGGATGTAATGGCATAATTCTTTTCAAATAGCTTCTCCGAAGCATTGTATATAAAGAATGCCGGACCGTAGAAGAGTAAGAATAATCCGAAGTAGATATTGAACAAAGAGAATCTGACCCCTGCTTTAGTGTAAGCGAGGATTACAAAAGATAATATGACACCGTATATATAAAACGCCATAGCGCTATCAGATTTTATACTGCTCTTTCGAGTACTGATAAGTGATGTAGATGGACACCAGACTGAATACACAATTGCTCAGTGTAAACAGGCTGATAGACATATACGCATCGTTAAAGAACTTCGCTCCTGCCCATAGTGCGCCTACACCGATCACGGTATTGCACAGTTGCAGCCGCATGTATGCTTTCTGCCGGCCGATCACATTGAACAAAGTGCTCAATGGCGTTGCAATGAAATCAAGCGCCAGCATGATACAGATGATCCTGGCGAAATAACCGGAAGATTCCCAGTCCTTGCCAAAGAAGATCACGAACAAAAAAGGCGATACGATCCAGAGCACGAGGTAAATAGGCACCGACAGTAAGGTCAGCTTACGCAGCGTGGCCTTAAATAGCTGGTCACAACTCCCTTTATCCCGGATACTGTCGATGGCATCATTCCTGAACACATTTCCGATGGAGGTGGTCAGTACGATATTGGGCACCCGCAGCATCCTGTTGGCCAGGGAGAAGAAACCGACTACGATTGCATTGAAAAGGAAAGAAAAGATGATCGGTACGACCTGTTGAGATGTAGTCAGCAGCACGCCTGAAAATGTCATGTACTTCGGAAAGTTGACAAAGCGTACCGCTACTTCTTTGATCCTGGCTGCCTTTACTCCCCGGAAACTTTTTTCCCGGATCATACCAAACAGCAAAAAGGTATTTGCGCCCAATTGTCCCATCAGCAATCCTGCTATCAGTCCCCAGGCACTCAAACCGATCAGGCCAAGAACGATATTGATCACAGTTGCTACCACTGCCTGTGTCACCAGTGAGGTAGAGATCTCCTTATAGGACTTCCGCCGCTGATTCCAGTAGGTCTGTGATGAATAAGCGGCCGTCATAAAGGTGTAGACCGGCACCAGGAAGATGACAGGCTGGTGTAACAACGAGGAGGACTGTAATACGGACCAGCTGCTCTGCCTTAACACCAGGATCAGCAGGACGTAAAACATCGCCATGATGAATGAATTCAGCACGGTCAGCGCTACTACATTGATCGCTTCTTCATCCTGCTCCGGCAGGCCGATTGCCAGCTCATACCTGCCGGTACTGAGGATGGCAGCCAGCATACTGACGCTGGTAAACAGCGCCAGTACACCAAAATCTACCGGGCTATAGATCCTTGTCAGAAAAGGAGATGCTCCGAAAATGATCAGCTGACTCAAGACCGTGCCTGCTGCCAGTGTAGAGACATTCCTTAAGAAAACCGAATTCCTGACCCGGGATATATAACCGTTTAATGACACACTTTTCAAGTCCTTTTTGTTTTTAACACCCTGTTAGCATTGCTGCGCTGCTGCATAGATCCGTTCGATGATATCCACTACTTTCAACCCTTCCAGCGCGTTGGTCGTAATAGCAGCCCGCTCTTTCATCACATCCACCACATTTTCTATGATGTAATGGTGATTGGCAGCAGAACCTTTATAGGAACCGTAATCATTACCCGGATTGGTTGGCGGCAGCGTTGGCATGGTATAGTCCCTCACCTTGCAGATCTCGACTTTATCCATGTACTGCCCACCGATCTTGATAGAACCTTTCTCCGCGATCACTGTCAGTGAACTTTCCAGGTTCTCATTCCAGATGGAAGTGGAATAGTTCAGCGATCCCATACCACCGTTCACGAAGTTGAAGTTCACAAATCCGCTGTCTTCAAAATCGATCACACCTCTGTGACTGAAATTGGCGCATTTGGCTTTGATGTTCTCAATGTCTCCGAACAGCCAGTACATGATATCGATGAAGTGAGAGAACTGTGTGAACAGCGTACCGCCATCCAGTTCTTTGGTACCATGCCAGTTGTTCGGCGTATAATAACGGGAATCCCTGTTCCAGTAACAGTTGATCTGTACCATGTAAATTTTACCCAGGACGCCCTGTTCGATAACCTGTTTCATCCATACTGTTGGCGGGGAATAACGGTTCTGCATTACGGCAAACAGGTGCTTGTGTACATGCAGTGCTTTGAAGATGACACTTTCTGCATCTTTCCTGTTCAGCGCCATTGGTTTTTCAACGACGATGTTCTTTTTAGCTTCCAGACATTGCAGGGCCTGTCTGGCGTGATAGCCATTGGGGGTGGCTATGTTGATTACATCGAGACCTTCTGCTACTTCAGAGTACAGCAGATCGTCCAGTGAGGAGAAAAATGGGACCTGATACTTCTCGATGCCCAGCGTGTGTCTGGGACTGTTATCGACTAAAGCGACGAGTTCAGCTTCCTCATTCCGGAAGATCATCTCTGCATGTCGCTTGCCGATGTGACCACAGCCGATTACGGCAAATTTTACTTTGTCACTCATTTTATTTTATCCTTTTTATGGCATTGTTGACTAGCTCATATTGTTGTCCGCTTTCCGGGCAGACCGCAATACTTTGCTCATTAAAAGCGAGCCGGTGACCGTATTCGCTGATCCAGCCGACCTGTCTCGCCGGATTACCTACTACCAGTGCATAGGGTAATACTGTCTTTGTAACCACTGCACCAGCTCCAATGAAGGCATATTCACCGATATCATGTCCGCATACGATCGTGGCATTGGCTCCTATTGAAGCACCTTTACCGACGTGTGTTTTACGAAACTCTGATTTGCGAACAATAGCACTCCGGGGGTTGATCACGTTGGTGAAAACCATGGAAGGCCCCAGAAAAACATCATCTTCACAGATGACTCCTTCGTAGATCGATACATTGTTCTGCACTTTTACATTCCTGCCCAGTACGACATGCGGAGAAACCACTACATTCTGTCCGATGTTACAGTTCTCCCCTATCTTACAGTTTGGCATCACATGCGAGAAATGCCAGATCTTTGTACCGTCTCCGATCTCACAGCCTTCGTCGATAACGGCTGTTTCGTGTGAAAAAAATCCCATCTTATAATTTATCGTTTGAAAAAATCCTTTATCGTATTCGTAATGGTCAGCTGTACTTCTTGCGTCAGTTCCGTGTGCATGGGTAAAGACAGGATATCGCTGCACAACTGTTCTGTCAGTTCCAGTGTACCGATCCTTCTTCCTACGCCTTTAAAGGCCTCCTGCTGATGTAAAGGCACCGGGTAATAGATCATGGCCGGAATACCGTTGCTTTTCAGATAAGCCTGCAGTTCATCTCTCCTGCCATCTTTCACACGCATGGTATACTGATGGAACACGTGGGTGGAAGAGGGGTTCCGGTAAGGCAGTATCAGTCCTTCCACATCTGCCAGTAATGCATCGTAGAAGTTAGCGGCTTTGTTCCTGGCGTCGTTGTACTCATCCAGGTAGTCCAGTTTCACACCCAGTACTGCTGCCTGGATTGTATCCAGCCGGGAGTTACAGCCGATATAAGTATGATAGTATCTTTTCTTTTGTCCATGGTTGGCGATCATATGCGCTTTTTCTGCCAGTGCAGGATCATTCGTGAACATCGCACCGCCATCTCCGTAACATCCCAGGTTTTTTGAAGGGAAGAAGGAGGTACAGCCGAAAGTACCGATGGTACCCGCTTTACTACGGCTGCCATCTGCATGGATATATTCCGCACCGATTGCCTGGGCAGTATCTTCCACTACATGCAGACCATGTTTTTCCGCGATGGCCATGATGGTGTCCATGTCAGCACATTGTCCGTAAATGTGTACCGGTACGATCGCTTTTGTTTTTGGAGTAATTGCTTTTTCTATTTCAGCCGGATCAACGGTGAAGGTCTGCGGATTGACCTCTACCATTACAGGTGTCAGTCGCAGGAGACCGATCACTTCTGCGGTGGCGACATAGGTGAATGCAGGTACGATCACTTCATCACCTGGTTCAAGACCGAGGGTCATCAGGGCGATCTGTAATGCATCTGTACCGTTACCGCAGGTCACCACTTTTTCAACGTCCAGGTACTGTTGCAGTTTGGTGGCGAAGGCACTCACCTGCGGACCGTTAATAAAGGCAGTGGTATCTATGCACTCCTGGATGGCTTTATCTACATCTGACTTGATCTTCAGATATTGTCCTTTCAGATCTACCATCTGAATGGGTTCCTGTATGATATCAGCTTTTAACATATTCTGCAGTTTATTTTATTTGTTGAATGCTTACCGGTTATAGCCTGGCATCTACCAGATTCCTGTCCAGACAGGAGCGTGTATCGAAAATGACGGCGTTATCGCTTTTGATCTTCCCGTAGTCCAGCGTCAGAAACTCATCATGTGCAACCGCTACGATGATGGCGTCATAGCTCACCGTCTGATCCAGTTCGTTCTGCACATCCACTTCATAGACGTTTCTGACCTCTTCCACATCTGCCCAGGGATCGTAGATATCTACTTCGAGCCCGAACTGTATCAATTCTCCGTAGATATCGACCACGCGGGTATTGCGTACATCCGGACAATTCTCCTTAAAGGTGATGCCCATGATCAGGGCCCGGGAGCCTTTGATCTTATGGTCTTTCTCTATCATCAGTTTCACCACCTTATTGGCCACAAAATTCCCTACGGTGTCGTTCACCCTGCGGCCTGAGAGGATCACCTGCGGATTATAACCAAGTGCCTGTGCTTTATGCGCCAGGTAGTAAGGATCAACGCCGATGCAGTGACCACCTACCAGTCCGGGTTTATACCTGAGGAAGTTCCACTTGGTACCTGCCGCTTCGATGACATCGCTGGTGTCGATTCCTATGCGGTCGAAGATGAGTGCCAGTTCGTTGACAAAAGAGATGTTAACGTCGCGCTGGGCATTTTCGATGGCTTTGGAAGCCTCTGCCACTTTGATAGAGGATGCCTTGTGCGTGCCGGCTTCAATGATGGAGCGATACAATGCATCTACTTTATCTGCGATTTCCGGCGTAGACCCGCTGGTCACTTTTTTGATGCGGGTCAGGGTATTCACCTTATCGCCCGGATTGATCCTTTCCGGCGAATAACCGGCGAAGAAGTCCTTATTGAATGTCAATCCGGAGGTTTTCTCCAGTACCGGCACACAATCTTCTTCTGTGCAACCAGGGTATACAGTGGACTCATAGATCACGATATCGCCCGGTTTCAGCACGTTACCCAGCATTTCAGACGCTTTTAACAGCGGACCCAGGTCGGGCGCTTTAAACGCATCTATCGGTGTCGGGACGGTGACGATGAAAATGTTGCAGGCATGCAGGTCATTCTTTACAGCAGACAGTGTCAGTCCTGTTCCTGATGATCCGGCAGCAGCAGCGGTTACCCGCTTCAGTTCCTCTATATTGGCTTCTCTCGTCCTGTCTTTACCCACTGTCAGTTCCCGTACTCTCACTTCGTTGATATCAAAACCGAGTGTGCGGTACTTTTTTGCAAATTCGATCGCCAGGGGCAAACCGACATACCCCAGGCCTATGACGGCTATACTGGCGCTGGCTACCGTATCTGATTTTTCGTTTTGACTTATCCCTGATGACATTTTCTACATTCCGTTATTAGTGTAAGCAGTGCAGCTGCAGCTCCGATTATTTTGTAACCGGCTTTCTGACTCTCCTGAAAATCCCTTTGCCCGGCTGATCGTTACCATATCCATAACCGTATCCATAGCCATATCCGTAACCATAACCGTATCCGGCGCCGGTTTTCACGTCATTCACGATCAGATTGATCTTTGGCATTTTCCTATGCTGATACAGGTCTTTGGTAATAGTAAGCTGTTGTTTGTAGGTGAAACCCTGTCTTACGAGATAGAGGGTAGCATCTGCAAAACGTCCGAGCAGCTGTGCGTCTGTTACGAGACCGATCGGCGCGGTATCCACGATGATATAATCAAAGAGGGTACGCAGGTGACTGAACAGCTTCTGTGTTTTATCCATGAGCAGCAGTTCTGCCGGGTTGGGTGGTATGGGACCGGAAGGGATCAGCCAGAGTTTATCACTGACGCCTGAAGGCTTGATGATCTCTTCGAGGGTACTTTTACCGATCACGTAGGTGCTGAAACCAATAGAATTATTATTATTCAGCATCTGCGAGATCTTGGGTTTGCGGAGGTCCATTTCCATGAGCAGTACTTTTTTGCCTGATAAGGACAGTACGGCTGCCAGGTTGGTCGCTACGAATGATTTACCTTCACCGCTCATGCTGGAGGTCAGCATGACCACTTTATCCCCTTCATTGGAAAGAATAAACTGGAGGTTGGTTCGGATAGCCCTGAACTGCTCTGCGATCGGCGTTCTGGATTCGCGGCCCACCACGATGATGTCTTTGTCCCTGTTATGCCCGATTTCCGCCAGAATAGGCACCGGCGTATTGTTGAGGATATCCTGTTTATTGCTGATACGGCGTCCCAGCAGGCCCTGGAGGTAGATCCACAGTGTTGGCGCCACCAGACCGGCAATAAAGCCAATGATGTAAATAACAGAGCCTTTCGGTTTAAAGGGCACAGGATCGCTTTTACCGGCATCTATTACTCTCGCGACTGCTATATTGGAAGACTTAGAGATCGCCGATTCTTCGCGCTTTTTAAGCAGAAACAGATAGAGCTCCTGTTTTACTGCCTGCTGACGGGAATAATCGAGGAAGATGCGTTCTTTACCAGGTACCTCCCGGATTTTCTGGCTGATTTGGCCATTATTGCGTTCCAGTTGGTCGATACTGACCTGTATCCCCTGTTTAAGGGAAGCAAGGTTGTTCCGCAGGTCTGCCCGCAGACCGCTCAGCTGCAGGTCCATATTCTTCACAACGGGGTTGGACTCTGTATTGGACATCAGCATTCTTTCCCTTTCGAGAAGCAGTGCGTTATATTTTTCTACGATACCCAGGAAGGTAGGATCCTGTACGATGAGAGAGGACGGTACGACCCTTCTGGCATTCTGTTCGTCCCGCATGTATTGTTCCAGCGACTCAACCACATTCATTCTTACCTGCTGTTCGGTGAGCTGTTTCATGTAGTCGCCTGTATTGGAAACAAGCAGTTTGGATTGTTCATCCAGGTTGGCCAACTGATTGGATTGTTTAAACTGTTCAATATCCTTTTCAACGCTGGACAGTTCACGGGTGACGATCCCAAGTCTGTTATCGATGAAAGAGATGGTACTGTCCACGATCCTGTTCTTGTCTTCAACGCTGGCGCTGAGGTAAGTCTGGAGCAGTTTATTGAGTATCAGTTCACCTTTTTCCGGGATGGCATTCGTCAGTACCAGGTTGATGGTGCTGGCCTGTTTATTTGGGATGCTGATGTCCAGCAATTTCTGGTAAAGGCCGACAGCATAATCGAAGGAAGTGACTCTGATCTGATATTCCTTATTCTGGATGGGATAGAATTCATTGCGTTCCAGTTTCACGATGCCTTCCGGTAGGTGGAAGGTATCATTCCAGGCAGCTTCCCTGTGAATTCCTTTGGTGGTGAGGCTGAGTTTATTATTGTCAAGTATTTTGACTACATAACTCGACTGTTCCAGGGTATCTTTGAGGTATAGCCATTTAAACTTGAATGGCAGGCGGAGGAACTGTTCTGTTTTCTTGACGCGGCCTTCTACGAAGTAGCTAACGTTCAGGTCGAGGTCGCGGACTACTTTTTCCATAAGCGAGCGGGACTTGAGGATTTCGACTTCATTGTCCACGTTACTTTTACTGGAAAACATTTCCAGCTGTTCCAGAATTTCGGCGCCGGGCACATTACCGTTCTTTTTATCATCCTGTACAAGTACTTTGGCGCTGATCTTATAGCTTGGTGTAGCGTAGCGCATATAGAGGACAGCGCATGCGATACCGGCTATGATACAGATCACGAAGAGGTACCAGTATCTGATCATCTTATCGACTACCTTTCTGAGGTCGAGACCTTCTTCTTCGTTCTCGAACTCAGCTGATGATGCTTGATTATTTCTGAAGGCTCCGTTTTTATGAATATCGTTCATCATATGAAACAGTGATAAAAATTTAGAAATTGATCCTTGAAATCACAACTACCAGCAGCGTCAGTACTGACGTGATAACGGCGATCCGTTTCACCGAATTCGTATCTGTCCCTGACACCTTGTTCTTATCTGGCTCAACGTATACAACATCTCCCTGCCGCAGATAGAAATAGGGGGAAGTAAATATTCTGCTGTCGTTCAGGTTGAAGCGAACGAACTCCTTTTTGGCGCCCGCATCTCTGATGAGCATCACATTTTCTCTTTTACCGTAAATGGTGAGGTCGCCTGCCATACCGATCGCATCGAGCAGGGTGACTTTCTCATTAGGCACGATGTACGTGGAGGGGCGTGTTACCTCTCCCAGTACGGTGATCTTAAAGTTTGCAAACCGAACATTCACAACAGGATCTTTATAGTATTCCGAGGCTTTTGCGCGGATATCATCTCTTACTTTATCAGTGGTTTTTCCTTTCACGAGAACCTTTCCGATGAGGGGCAGTACGACGTACCCATCTTTATCTACCAGGAAACCGCTTACATTGGAAGCCGCTGTATTACTAGCTGGTTGCGTTCCGCTGGTTCCGGTAACAGGCCAGGAGGCGGTATTTGTCTGATTCAGCATGGCAGTTGACGCCGGATCGAGGGTCTGGATAGTTACCTGCAGGATATCATCTACCTGTATTTCGGGCGTATAATAAGGCGCCTGGTCAATGGATCTTCTCAGCACCGTATCAGGAATGTCTCTGAAGTAGGTCACATTCTTTGGTGTTGAGCACGACATAAACGTAAACAGGGAGATAGCTGATACAAACAAGCGTAACAGAAAAAAGGGATTACTGAAATTGATTTCGCAATTACTGAGTCTCATTAGAAAAATATCTGTTTAAATAACGTACCTCCACGCTCATAGTATAATCTATGTCGCAGGCGCTTTTGTTTATAGATGGATTACAACTTGATTATATCCTTGTCCAACTGTTCGTATGCAGAATTTTTACTAATGAATTCCGGCACCAATTGTTTCATCAACACAACGGTTGGGGTGATGTAGTGCTTCTGGGCAGAAGCGATCAGTTTTTCAATATGGTCGTTTACCTCAACAAAATCATATTCACGTACCCTTGCAATCAGTATCTTTTCATGGTAGGTACTCAGCGTATTTTCTGCTGTATTGAGCAGTTCTTCATACAGTTTCTCACCTGGCCGCAGACCTGTATATACGATCTGTATGTCTATGCCAGGTTCTCTGCCGCTCATGCGGATCATCTTACACGCCAGTTCGGCGATCTTCACCGGTTGTCCCATATCGAAGACAAAGATCTCCCCTCCCTGTCCCATGGCGCCGGCTTCCAGTACCAGCTGACAAGCTTCGGGGATTGTCATGAAGTAACGGGTGATATCCGGATGGGTAACGGTAAGCGGACCACCTTTCTCCAACTGATGTTTGAAGCGGGGGATCACGGAGCCGTTTGAACCCAGCACGTTTCCAAACCTGGTGGTGATGAACCGGGTGGGTGCGGGATTATATCCGGAGTTAGATTTTTTATACTGACGATTGACGTGTGTATTATAAGATTGTGTGAAGATCTCAGCGATTCGTTTAGAGGCGCCCATCACGTTGGTGGGGTTGACCGCTTTATCGGTGGAGATCATTACAAATTTTTCGACGCCAAACTCCACAGACAACTCAGCGAGCAGCTTGGTGCCCAGTACATTGTTCAACACGGCTACGGAAGGATTTTTCTCCATCATTGGCACATGTTTATAGGCAGCGGCGTGATAGACAACAGAGGGTTCGTATACTTCAAACAGTTGCTGCATACGGATTCTGTCGCATATATTGGCGATGTAGGGTACGATGGTTGTTGCAGGACACAGCTCAGCCATTTCCAGTTCAAGTTCATGGAGTGGCGATTCTGCCTTATCACAGAGCAGGATAACGGAAGGTTCGAGTTTAGCGAGTTGTCTTACGAGTTCGCTACCGATGGAACCAGCGGCGCCGGTGACGAGTATAGACTTCCCTTTATTCTCCCGTGATACCTGTTCATTGTTAATACTGATCACTGATCTGTCGAGGAGGTCTTCGATCCTGATGTCCTGTAGTTTTGCGGGGCTCCAGCCTGCATTGATCCATTTATCGACCGGCAGCACCTTTTGTACTTTTATATTTAAGGCAAAGCAATTGTCAACGAGCTCGTTCAGGATCTGCGTATCGGGTGTTTCATCAGCCACGATGAGCAGCTTGATTTTCTCCTGTTTGACAAGTCTTTCGAGTGATCTTCTGGAAGTGGCGAAGATGGGTAATCCATCCAGGCGTTTGCCCGCGCGGGTTAATTTATCATCCATGAATCCGGCGATGCGTATACTACCTGTCTGATCTTCGTTAATGGCTTTACGAACGACGAGTCCGGAATGACCTGCATTATATATAACAGCCTTTGTTTTATTAATGACACCATATCTGCTATAGTAGCGGAAGGCCCATTTGACAAAGAGTCTGTAGGAAAGGAGGAAACAGGTATTGATAAAGAAGTTGATAGCAATGACAGAGAGCGGGAACATGTTTTCTGTCGTATAAGCGACGGCAGCGACGTTGATATAATAGTATATCACAGCGCTGATAAGGCTCACACAAGAGATGCGGCCTATATCAGCCATACTTGTATAACGTACGATACCGGTGTATGTACGAAACAGTAGTGACAGTAATAAGTTCACACTCACAACAACAATAACAATATCCTGCATGGGGTATCGACCAAAGTCTTCGAGGTTGAAGTTAAGCCTTAGTAAAAAAGATAAGCTCATTGCAACAATCGAACACCCGAGGTCTAATAACAAAATCAGCCAGGACGGGGTAATCCATGATCTCTTAGTCATCAGTTTAATTAGATAAGGTTAAAACTTGTATCAATGTTTTTCAACAACTTTCGGAATCTCTAAACAATATGTTTTTCAGTGGATTATGTCTTAACCTGCGTGCAAAATAAATACATAAGTTTAAATTTTATCCAATTTACAGATGAGTTTAACCAATGTTTTTATCTCTAATATCAATATTCCATCATATTAGAACTGCCTTGTTTTTCATAATTCTTCTATACTGTGTATCTCCAAGCTTTTGGTGGTATAACTATTTTTCAAATTTCGTGGAAGCAACAAATAAGCATAATCTAACATTGCGTATAAGTACGCAGCATTACATTATCATATCACAAAACACATATATCCAAACACATCGTTATGGTGGAATGATGACAGCCTTTAACGTGGGCTCTTCTTAGAAACATAAAAGTATTAACATGATGCAAAGCGTCTTTCATGGCATGTCAGTTGACCTGTTTGGTATTACTCTAAAGATGTTTTTAAAAGACTTTAAAGTTATGCTTGCGATCCTGATGTTCAGTGAAGACAGTTGAAACAAACACTATACCAAAGTCGGGCGACACCATTTTTCCTATTCCACTGCATTTGATAACAAATAGGAAGATACGTTTGTTTTAAAATTCTGAAATGGGGAAGCTCAGCCATTATATTTAAAGGAAAAGGAGTAACAAATATGAAATTATACAAATTCGATTTTCTGTAATTATGAATCGTACAGATAATCTGAAAAAAAAATACCCGATGCCGTTAATCGCATCGGGTAATCTTTACTACAAAAAAATATATGTTTTTACGTTATTCCACAGTTAGTGTGCCGGTATGGCCACAGGTTTGGGTCTTACGATTGGTCTAGGTGTTTCAACACGTACCTGTTGTTTCTTAGGACTGTGTAATACATAGGTTGTCTTCAGACAAGAGTAACACATGTACTTACGCAGCGGTAAAAATCCCAGGACATATTTAGCGAAGAAACCACGAGGCAATCTATCTTCCAGTGACCCGTGTTTACATTTAGGGCAGTCATGCAACTCTATTTTTTCAATCTTGGAGTTGGAAGTACCCTGCATCAGGATATAACTCATAGGTAAAATCAATTAGTTTTTAGGGATGTTAAGTCCGACCTACAGACTCAGCTATAAAGGTACGAATATTCTTTTTATTGTATGAGTAATTTTTCGTGTTTGTTTAATCTGTAATGTGCAGATGATTTGGAATCAGGCTCCTGGTGGGAAAAGCAAAATGCCCGGGACAAAAAATCCGGACATTTTCACTAACGATTCAGTGGAGAAATTTACTTATATAAGTAAGAAATCGCGGGTAATCTGATTGCCTGGAATATCGTTGGCGGCGATCACGATACGGGTACCTGGCAGACTGCTGTTAGCGGCTTTGCAGGTGTATGCCCATTCGGTGCTTTGAGCGATCGCCCTTCCTGTTTCCAGCACGGTATTATCTGTTGCGATGATCACTACTTCCACTGAATCGAGTTGCACAACATCTCTTGCCTGTATGTAGATAACATTTCCCACTTCTCCTTTATAATGGTTAGTAAAAATGTCCCGGATCTCGGGGATTGAATGTGCGTCTTTACACAACAGGGCATAGGCGTTCTTTTTACGTTTCTTTGCGATCTCCTGGTAGATGCCTTTCTTCTCCGGATTTTTCCATGTAGCTGTCGCCAGTTTTGTTGCAATTCTGAAGCGTTCCAATACGGCTGTTTGTTTTCGGGTAGGCGGTGTCGTACTCTTCCCTCTTTTCCTTCCTACAATTGTCTTACCGTTTACCTGGCGGATGGTCAGCTGATCACCGATAGAGCCGCTTAAGCCCATCAGGAGTATGTTGTTGTTATTAATTGCCATGATAATTGTTTTTAGGTTTTTAAGAGCATCCCGGCTCATTACCGGGATGCTGTTTACTGATTTAAGAAATAGTGATCTCGCGGGAGCCTTTGTTGCCCGGAACATCAGTTGCTTCTACACGAATGACGGTACCTGTCAATGCAGCATTGGCTGCTGTTACGGTATACTTCCAGTAACGTTTATGGTCATCCGGTAATGCGTCACCGTTTTCCAATTCGACGCCGGCCTGTGATAAAACCGTCACCTTCACTCCCACCGGTGGTAACACATCGTGTGCGTTGATGGTGATGATATCGCCTGTCTGTCCCTTATATGCGCTGGTGTCGATCAGCTTTATTACCGGTGGTAAAGCAGCATCTCTCAACGCAGCATTATAGGCAGACTGTCCCCCTTTCGCGGCTTTTTGATAAGCCGCTTTCAACACGGGATCCTGTATGGCGTTCTTTGCGAACGTTGCTGCGTCTGTAAATTTGTTCTGTACTGCCAGTTGTTCTTCTGTAGGCGGCAGACTGTTTGGTCCGCGTTTGACACCTACAATCGTTTTTCCTCTACGTATACGCAGTGTCATTTTCTTTCCGATGGTACCGGATACACCGCTGGTGAAAATGTTATCCTTTACGATTGCCATTGTTTTACATTTTTAGATAAAAAATAGATTGTCCTTTGCAACCCCGATCATTGGTCGCAACCGGAGGCGCCCCTCTCCTGTTGCAGGCGCAGTACCGTTGATTGCGATTGCTGAGACAATATTAGCAAGGATTCCGGCTCACTTTCGGGCAATGTATACGGACGCAGGGAAAGTTTTCACGAGCGTCTGCATTCCTGTTATGAGCGTATGGTCATAATTGCTTAAAACAGGCGAAAACGTCTTTTTTACGGCGTTCGCTTAAAGGCACGACATCACCATTCTTCATAGTAATCTCCCCTTCTTTCGTTTTCACGCCATCTATTTCAACAGAAATATCCCTTCCAACACTGTCAATGTGCTGGATAGAGACGATGTAATTCCTGTGTGTACGGATGAAATCTTGAGAAGGAAGGTGTTCTTTGAATTCGGTAAGACTGTATCGGGCAGGTATAGTGCGGTTGTTAACAAGCTTCAGTTTTATATAATTAGCGTCGACCGTGACATAAACGATCTCCCTGGGGGAAACCACCTTCCGGCTGCCGTCCTTTGTGATAATTAAAAAAGGTTGTTCCATGGGATATAGCAAATCGGTTAACTAAAATGAATGAATGAATGGAATAATGCAGTGTGAGTGGTAGTAAGCCACTAAGTCGGGCTGGTAGGACCTGGAGTAGGGAGAGAAGGGATAGGAGAAATTGGGTAGTAACGGGACTAATAACAATGGTCTTGGTAGGGAAGTTTTTCATATAATTTTTGATTTAAAAATGAATGTGTACCATATGTGGTAACTGTAGATTAACAGTATACAAGTTAATGAAAAATAGGCGTTTAGCCAAGAGGTTTCCGTATGAAAAGAGTCCGGATATACTTAGTCTGCGTTAGTGTTACGATGGCAAGGCAGCACTAAGGTATAGTAAGTATTACCTGACTATCAAGTGGATAACATAAGGGGAAATGTACTGTACTGCGTAGGGTCTTCAGTGGGATATTGACTATAATAGCCGGGGAAATTTCAGGAAAGAGTGGTTGGGGTGGGATATCATGAGCAGGGGGCGCACCTGCTACATGAAATGGATTATTGCTGCATATAATCCTTAATAGCGCTGTGGTAAACGGAGGAACCCGGATGTGCTTTATAAGCGGCTTTACGTACGGGGTCCTTTACAATTTCCTGCGCATACTTCACGGCCTGAGCAAAGCGAGATTTTCCCTGCATTTGCAGCGGCGATGGTTTGACATTGCTCATGTCGGGGTACTTGCTTAAGAAGTATTTACCCTTTCTTCTTCTGATGACAAATTTCTTGTCAGATAATTGTTTGCTCACCTTTATCCCGGTGAATAAGGGATTGTTTGTTTCTGCCATAGTGTTTTTTTGGCAAAATTAGGAGATTTGGGGTTGCGGGTTTTACGTGAATTTTATTACTAAGCTTTCCTTTTCGACTTACTTTTCTGTGCCTTGCGGAAGAACGCGATCATTACATCAAAATCAACTTTAAAAAGAGATGCTAAAAAATCTATTTCTTCAAGGGTGAACGTTCCGGGGCTTGCGACTTTTTTGGGGAATGCATAAAATGATGTACCTAGAAGTATTTGAATTGTACTTTTGGGAATAATGGCAAACAGCTGGTCAAAATTATCTAAAGTACCGCCTAAAAGCGCATTGTGTATTACGGTGAGTTTATGCTTACCTTCTTCTGTTTTAGTTAATTCGCTATATAGCTGTTCGTAAGTCTTTGCCATCGGATCTATTTAATCTTCGAAAAGATAGAAGAAACATCATAGATGTCAATGAAATACTAATTATTCAAATATTTATACTTAGATTTCAAATACGAAAACTTTGTTTTCAAATATTTTGATTATATTTGAGTATGATTCGGTCATTCACACCGATTATCTACATCTCTTTCCCCGCACAGTTTTTTTACTCCCTAAATAATATGCTTATGGCGCTTCAGGCGTCGCAAAAGCCAGTGACTATTGGAATTAAACATTCATTCGTAAAAAATAGATTTAGGGTATGGGTAAGCACACTGTAATGCAAAATTTTAACTATCTGGAAGTAAGTAGCGACAACAGCAACTTATTGAAAACGGTTCACCCGTTAATGACGCATTTACCTATCATCATACGTGATCGTATCTGCCAGGAATGCAACTGGAGTACGCCTACGTTTTATAGAAAGATCAGGTATGATAAGGTAGGTTCTAGTTCTATCAGTAATGCTGAAAAGGAGAAAATTATGGAAATTGTTTATCAGGAGTTAACTGCGCAGGCGGAGCGGTTTAAGCCAGGGAGGTGAGTGTGATGCTCGTTATTGGTAAGAGGTCGTAACGATGGTTATACGGCCTCTTATTTTTTTATAAAGGCTACTTTGGAAATTACCGCAAACGGCTGTATCTATTATGATACAGCCGTCTATTATTCGTAAAATCTCTATTGTCCATCTTAAATAAATACTCTTTTGATTCATTTAACTATAGCATTTAGATAATATATAAAGCCCATTTATTTCGCAGCGGCAACTATCACCTCCGTTACCTTTTTAGGTTGAGAAAGCATAATGGCATGGCTACCTGCGATATGATATGTTTTAGCATTTATTCTCTTCGCCATATAAGCTTCAATCTGCGGAGGTATTATCTGATCCGCATCTGCAACAATATAATAACAAGGCTTATTTTTCCAGGCAAGGTTTGATACAGTTGCAGTGATGGTACTTACATGGAACCTACCTTGCGTAGCCGCAATCAACTTAGCCTCTGAAGCCGGCAGGTCCTGTGCAAAATATTTCAAAACTGTAGCCTCTTTCAACCGGATAAAACCATCACTGACAATCCGGTCATTATCCTTCACAGGTGATTGTGGGTACTTTTTAAGCTCATAGCCGTCTTTGCTGATACTGGCGATACTTTCCCCCAGATCCGGCGCGAATGCGGCCACATAGACCAGCGCTTTTACTTTAGGGTCATTTCCCATTTCAGTGATCACGGTACCAGCCCAGGAATGTCCTACAAGTATCACATCTCCGGACACTTCTGCCAAAACACGTTTTACGGCTGCGACATCATCTGCCAGAGAGGTTAGCGGATTCTGGACGGCGATAGTTTCATAACCTTGTTTTTGCAGGATTGGTATAACCTTATTCCATGATGAACCATCAGCCCAGGCACCATGCACCAATACAATCGTTGGTTTGGGATGAGTTGGTTGCAATGAAGCATTCTGGCCGCGACTGGTAAAAGCGGTAAGTATAAGTACGAGAAGCATCGTTACGCTAACCGCAACATTCTTGAAAGAAGCATTATTTGTTTTCATTTGTTTGGATTATAGAGTTGAATTTTTTTTATTGGATAATGTTTGTGAGTTTAAAAGACATTCAGTATACCAGGGTAAAATGCATTTATAGTAAGGTATATTTAGTATGACTGCTTAACTATCTCCAGCACATCCGCCGGAGTTATATTATTTCTTTCACCAAGAGCGGTCCATCCTCTCTGCTCAAAGGTTTCTGCAATAGTTGCTGCCGTAGCCTGATAGTCTGATGTGTACATTGATAATTGTGTCTGGATATCAAGGGAATGAAAAAAGGCCACTGTATGTTCTATTGCCTCTGAAGCCATTTCCTCTATCGTTCCCTGTCTGACATGCCATACACTTGCTGCATATTGGGCAAGCTTTTCTTTCTTCGCTTCAAAAGTGTAGCGATAATAGCTACCAGCTAAAATAGCCAGTGTCCGTGCATGATCGATATGATGGATCGCAGTCAATTCGTGACCGATCTTATGGATGGTCCAGTCGGAAGGCACTCCCTGTGCAATCAGATCATTTAATGCCAGGGTACTGCTCCAGATAAAATCGCACGCAGCCTCATAATTGGATGCATCTGACATGATCTGCGGAGCAACATTTATTATTGTCTGGAGAATACTTTCAGCAAACCGGTCCTGCAGTAAGGCCCCGACGGGATAAGTTAAATACTGCTCAAGTACATGCATAAATGAATCCGCCAGACCATTGGCCAGCTGATTTCTGGGCACAGAGCGAATGACGGAAGGATCGAGTATGGAAAAAACAGGAAAGAGATGATCGTCCTTTATGGAAAGCTTTTCATGGGTTTCGGATCGGGTGATGACTGCTCTTGGATTCATTTCTGAGCCTGTACCTGGCAGGGTCAGGACAGTTCCAAAAGGTATGTTACGTTCCGGTACTAGTTTTTTAGATAAAATATCCCATGGGTTTGTTCCCTCATAGCAGCTGGCTATTGACAGGAACTTGGTCCCATCTATTACTGATCCGCCGCCTACACCAAGTAGATAGGTGATCTTTTCGGACTTAATAATATCAACTGCCTTTAGTAATACTTCATATTCGGGATTGGCAGTAATACCTCCGAACTCAATTACAGTATGACCGGATAATGCATTTTTAACCGAATCGTATATTCCATTTCTGAAGATACTCCCTCCACCGTAAATCATCAGGACCTTCGCGGCAGCAGGTATCAGCTGTGCAAGATTTGACAACTGCCCTTTGCCAAACAATATTTTGGTAGGATTCTTAAACTGAAAGTTTAGCATAGCATGCACATTTATGTTTGCTCATTGATTTTCTTATGCAAACATAAATGACCCTTTAGCGAGAAAAATTGATCTATGGTAAGAAGTGAAAGCTCGCTGTGCCTACTGAAAACTGATGAATGTCTGACTAGTGTCCAGATAGTAAGCACCACTAATTTGTAATGACAAGTACAGCATCTAAAAGATATGTTTCAAGGTCCTGAGCAAGATACTCCTCACCTTCCCTGCATTTATGAAAGCGAATCGTACAGGTTTCTTCGTCGTATGAGAGAATCACGTTAAATTCCCCTTCATTTAGTTGCGCTAGCTTTTTTGATAGATGTTTAGCATATGAGATCCCATAATCTAGCAGCTTGTCAGAATCACGTTCATCCAAATAGTCCTCTATGTGTATTTTATTAAAAAAACATTCATTCCCTGTGGCATCTATGAAATAGTCAGAATATGCAATATCGTTTACTAACGACTCATAAAAGTAACAATTGTCAAAGAGAACGATCGACTGACCTAAGAGAGAAATTGGCAGTTTACATTCTTCCTCTCTTTCCAGCTGATAATCGCCACCAAACTCGACAAACTTTTTATTGAACCTATATTCCATTTTCATTTTTCTGGGGATCATCCCTACTTCACTTCCAGCCAATAATGATAAAACTCCATAGCAGTCCGAATTCCGGATGCATTTGACGAATTATTTATGATACTAAGCAAAATCGAAAAATACTCATCTAAAGCTATTCCAGCCGATGATTTCCATACATCCTTATTAATTATTATCTCTTCAAAAAAGCGTTCACCTCTTCGTCTTGAATTAAATGTATCACTTCGTTTATAACTAATCGAAAAATCCTCTCTACTCAAATTTTTGAGGTGTAGCACATTTCCTCCAGTGGTTTTAACTATTACATCATCAGGGTGATTTTCGTCAATAGGAAATATTCCGGATGCATCCTTCCCATGGACCAAGAAGAGGCTGTGAAGCAAAAAGTTAATGCATTTAAATAAATAGTGAAAGTCCACTGAATCAAAAATAACACAATAACCGTCAAGCACTATTCGTATCCCACCTGATGAACCCCAAAATCTATCTATTTCATAGTCTTCAATATCCATCATATTTCTATCCTCGATCAAATCAATGAGAGGGACTACGGCACCACCCATCTTTTCATATAAAACGAAAATCTCCAACTCTTTCATATATTATTTCATCTTTTTAAATGTTGTGTCATAAGATGTCTTAGTGGTTTCTTTTCATTAGCGCTGCGTTTCGACGCTTTCATATCCTTTGGACAAACCAGCAATCTTTGAAGTTACTTTAAACATTCTCATCGATGACTTTCTACAGATACAAATACAAGGACTGAATGCAGCTATTCCTTCGTAGGCGCTTCTGAAAAACTCCTCTGCCATTTAAGCCAATATTCCCATTGCTCATCAATAGTTGCTATCATGTTCAGATCATCGGTTGGATCAAAAATCAAACATAAATCTTCTCTGGCACCTGGTTTTCCCATCACTAGTTTATATGCTTTAAAACTGTACGCCATGAAACTTGAAGGATAAACATCTAACCTGGAGCCCTTACACAAAATCTTAATCCCTTGTGGCTCAAGTATGCGCCTTAAGGCTGTCAGTGCAAAAAACGGGTAGTCTTCTTCAAGCTCAATATGAATTTCCTGTGTATCGAATTTCAATTGAATTTTTCCATGCCCTGTAACGATCGAGATAATAGCATCTAAATAAACCCAACCGTTATGACACTTAAGCGGATAATGCTTCATTTTCTTTTGTTTTTAATATGTCTCTGCCTTTCCAATCTACCCTCATCGCTTAAAGCCGGCTTTTTTAGAAAAGAAGACAGGGTTACAGCTTCACTTCTATTCGATATTATCATTTCAGGTGTTTCTGGTTAATTTTTTGTCAACTCAACAGCATTATAAGGGTGTGCGATCGCGGAACATTTGGGCATTCAGTACAGAAATTGATTAACCAGGAGTCTCCATAGCGTATAAATTTTCTGATTTAGACTAATAGCATTGAATAACTTCTCCCCTGATATTTACCATCTCATCAACATCTTCCGGCAATTTAAAACCCGTTGCCAATCTAATGTATAACAACTTAGTCAGCAAATATTGCGTATACTTCCTTTCTATCAGGCTTAAGCCCAAAGGCTTATCTTTATTCAACTTTACATGTTGTATAAATTCATCCGGGATAGTTAACCGGGGGTATTTCTTTAAATAAACGCTATAGTAGGAAGGCCATATCCAAAGACCATCTGAATAGATAATATTAGGTCCAATTCTTTCGCCTTCCTCATACAAATCAGATATAAGACTAATGACAGGCACACCTTTCTCCAAATAACTTACGATCATAGACAACTCAACTTCGTTTATTGCTTCATTGGAGAAAAAATCGTTAATATCCTTGGAACATTTAACATCAGGATGATGTGTTTTAAAAAACCCGACAGCATTCATCTATTATTTACTTTAATATTAAGACAACAGTTTACCAATTGCTTTAGAACAGGTATATATATTCGTCGTTAACAACTATATTATACATGATTTTGACGGATTTCTCCCTCGAGAAGCGCGATCCTCATGATACGTCCCGTTTCAAGGTCAAATAAAACATCACTCCCCTCTTCCACACCAATCGAAACATAGTCAAGATGATTATCCCGGTATTTTGAAGACCAACGCAGACCAGCATAATTTAAGATATGTATAAACTGATTCATCTTCATCTCTCTATCAACATGTTTAAGATCCTCCAGTCCTTCTATCTCAATTTTAAAATGGGGATCTTTGTCAAATGTTATAGCGACTTCATCGATGTAGTCACCAAAGTATCCTATTCTTATATCGCTATACCTTAAATATCCTGCATTCGAATCTCCAATTACTTCATCCGCAAACCCGTATATGTTCTGTAATTCCTTAAGTAACATTCCAATTGAAATATCTAAACAGGCTAATCCATGTTTGAAAACATGTAAAATTTCATTTATTTTAAATTTCACAGTTGGTTTATTGATGCTTTCGCTACGTGTAATGCTGAGTATCCATATTTATCTTTCTCATTAATATTATGTCCGTCACCTATTAGATCTTTAACCAGACTAAGGTTATTTGCCTCTACAACACTACTTAATAACTCATCTTATTTCATGTTATTATTATTGCTTATCAAGGTGAAGTATCAACAGAATATCGTTAAGGAATAAGCGACGAAAACAATAAGCCCTCATCATACCAAACGTCCTCATATTGCTTGTCATCAAACAAAAACCGCCATCCAGGCGGCAAGCCTAAATAGCGCAGTGCCTGAGGGCATAGCTCCAATAAATGGCTGGTATGCACTGGCTTAAAAAAATCATTTACTTCTGAGTATTCGCCGCCCCATATGTACCAATTGGTTGATTGAACAGACTCAATAGGATGTCTTAATCCATTTATAGGCATTTTCGCTCTATTACCTAAAGTTTCTATTGCCACACCGATTATTTTATCAAAGGATGACGGCACATATAAAGCTCCATATTGTTCACAAATAATCTTCTGTTTTATTATTATCTCATTTTCAATCTCCTGCAGTTGATTTTCCATCTAATACAGTGTTTATCGGTTAAGTACTCTCTATTCTCAATTTTTGTTTTTAGTATTTAGTATATCTTATCTTCTTCAACGCCTTATCTAATAATTTATAGTTATCAGTTGACACTTTCCCTTCCACAACTTTGTCCATCCATTTATCATAGACTGTTTTTATAGGTAAATATCCTTCTTGTGTTAAATCTGACACCATTATCTAGTATCCGATGTAATCTCTGTACTTCCACCATTTAATGGTTTAGTCGCCAGCCCATTCATTTTTAAATATTTAATTATGCATTAAAAAAACCTGTAGAAAAAACTGGCATCGAACTCGTAATCTCCAGGCATTCAAGTATGCTTTATGTTTATACATGCCCATGACGACCGATAGCCTGGACATGGGTTCGATTCCCTCCGACTCCATAAGCAGATCCCCATGAGCTAAATACGTTATTTAAGGCTGTAGGTAAGTAACTACCAAAAGTATTTCTCAATAGATAAAAATCCAGCCTTAGTAACTAGAGATTTATTGCATTAAAAACTTTGCACCTAAAATAAAATTAAAACCTTATGCGTCATCTCTTCCATATGTCAATAACACATTAGCTATTTGGATATCAGTCAACGTTTTATTCTCACTATTTTTTGACTCTTCAATCGTATCTAAAAAATAATAAAAATCAAACAGATTAAAATATTTCATCTCTTTAAAATGGTATTCAACCTTGCCTTCTGTTTTCTCAATTTCAAAAAAAGCAATCTCCTTATTTAAATCAAATGGCTTTTCCATATACACTTCTATAACTTCTGATTCTAATTCCAGTGATTGAGAACGACAAAACTCCTCATAAGAACCATCATTTTTAAAATAATGAACCAAATCCACAAGTTTCATAATTTATAATTTATTTACCGCATATTGAATACCTTACCGACTGAAGTCTAACCGCTACATATATTTTAGGCTCTTTTACCTTCTAGATAATCTTGCTGACTCGCCCCTCCCTTCACCTCATTATCATTCTCCTTACCATTGAACCCATAACGATAATCCCAACCTTTGCCTCTGCATCAAGGACATCTCTTCCGATCTACAATACCTCAAATAAGCTATTATATACTAATCTTTATCTATCAATACTAGCGACAACGAGTAAATCATCTCTCTATAGCTTAAAAAAACAAGAAGCCGCCTCAAAAAATTGGGGACGGCTTCGTTTTATGTAAAATTTGAGACAGATTATTAGAAAACTAGATAATCATATTTTCAATCAAAAGTGCTTGGGCAAAATCCGATTACTATATGTAAATTTTGACTTAAGTACCGTACGCTTAACTCTGTCATAATTTATTTCAATTGTTAATATACCATACCCATATACTAGTGGAACTGCTATCTTTTCTCCGTTGAAAATAATTTTATATTGCCTATTTTTTCTTCTCCCAATAACCAATCTAAAATCTTTACATTTTGCGAAAGGCTCATTTATAAACTCATCACTAAAAGTAGTCGCAATACACGAAGAAATCTTAACACTTCCTCTATACAACTCAACTTTATCATTATTATAGAAACCAACCATATATATGTTAACTCTATAATCATCATCCCCTACTTCTTGAAAAGAAGTAGTATCTACCACCAAATTTACCATGCTTGAATCAACCAATTTACGGGGCACTTGACAATACGAGAATTGTACTCCTAAAATCAAGATAAACGACAAAAAAATTATACGACTCATATCTTCTTCTGTTCAAATTTAATTACTTTATGAAACCATCCATTCTGTCCAGGTGTCATTTCTTTAATATCTGAGAGATTTGAAGGTGGTAAAGCTATATTTTCTCCTGTATTCATGAAATTTCGTTTTATTGTTTCATCGGGAACACTGCTCCTTTGAGGAACGCCTTTCTCATCTTTTAAAATCTTGCCATTCACATCAGTAAGATATTGTGCTATATCAGGGATTCGCTCAGAAAACGGATGGCTCAGTCTAGCTCCATGCCCTAATTCATGGTTCACAATTAAAGACAACAGATTATTAGAGATTTGAGAAAAATTAAGTTTTCCTGCTTTGACGTCAATACTTATTAGGTCAAACGTGCTAATCTCAATTAGCCCTTTTTGTGTATCTGACTTATTGTTCCCTAGTGTAATCTGTTGTCCAGACTTCCACTGAGCAATATTCTTTGCACGAAAATCACCGAAATCAATCACTAGGCTCTTCTCTTTCTCTGTCTCTATACTTGTCTTTTCAATTAATGTATATTCATAGGAAACGTCATACATAGTGTTCAAGCCACCAGATGCAGTCAAGGCAGACTTCATATAATTCTGTGCATCTCGAACAATAGTATTGACATCATCATCGGATAAAATACCTTTGGAGATTTTTAAAGTTAAGTGATAATTTATTGTTGTTATACCTGTATTTGCGTCAAAAATTTCCGTAGTACTCCATTCTTTTCCATCCTTATCTATTCCGTCGATAGGTCTATTACTTGCAAACTGATACGGCGTTAACTCAGGATATTTTCCAGTCAACGGATCCACACTCAAGAACTTCCCAACTCTCGGATCATACACCCGCATTCCATAATCCTGCTGATTCCCCTCACCCTTCACCTCATTATCATTCTCCTTCCCATTAAACCCATAACGATAACCCCCTGCTCTAAACCCTCTCCCCGGCATCAACATCCCAAAAGGATAATACTCCTGCGCCGAAACCACATCCGCGACCGCGTTCCCCGACTGCCACCATCTCTTATCACTTACCGTAGCCAGTACGTTCCCAAGATGGTTCGTTAATTCAAAGATCTTTCCTCCTCTCGTGAAATTAGTATAAAATCCTGAACCTAACCCAACAATCGTCTCAGCATTCACCGCTGCACTATCCTGAATATTGACACTCAATAAATTAAGCCCTAAACGACTTGATCCATAAAGATCAGATTCTATCTTAGTCAGCTTACCGGCATTAACCCCGGCATCTCCCTGGGTATAAACAGCCATCACATTACCACTCGCATCACGGACATACCATGTATACACGCCATTGGCATATTTACTCACCCTGTTACCACTGGCGTCATAAGCATATCTGATGACGGAACCATCCTCTTTAGTGATGCTGCTTATTTTTCCATAAACAGTCCATTGAATATCAGCAATTTTTGCTGTACTATCCTTGATAAGATTACCTATACTGTCATACCGGTAGTTACCCGCAAACTGACGATCGATATCAACATCATAATAAGTAGAATCGACGCTATCATGAATGTAGTCAAGCTTATTGGTACCCGTCTTATAATGATAAGTCAGATCATCCATCTCCAGGTGCTTCTTCGCAAATGTGGTATCTCCCTTACGGTTGTAAGTCAGGATATTACCATTCGCGTCATAAGTCACCTGTTCTCTGAAGTCCGGTAACTGAACTGCATTCCAGGTATTCGTAGCAGAATCAAGCCCTTTATAAGCAACCATTCCATGTAACCTGTTCAATACGTCATAGCTATACCTGTATTGCAGGGAAGCACCTACTGACGGAATTGACTGACTGATCGCCGCTATGTTCCCATTATATAACGGACTAAACCCGGTACCAGTTGCCGACGCAAACGGACGGCTAAGACCTATCGGCTTGTAGTCACTGTTTCCATAGTAATGTAAAGCAAAGCCATACACGTCTTTTGCCGCTGAATGCCCATCAACGCCCATATCAAAGTCACTACCCGCAGAAGTGCTATTCACACCCTTCAACCAACCTTGTAATGTATAGGCATAATCTGTACCCTGCACCTGCTGCTGACCCAGAATAGTACGTGCCAGCGGACCGTGTTTATAGTACTGGTAAAACGCATCGTTCTCCCAGTACACACTATCCGTACTCGTTTCCACACTTATCAGCCTGTTCTCCGCGTCATAACCATAACGATGATATACCGCATCTGAATACCCCGGCTGATAAGCCACATGGTTCACCTTACCGCTGATCAGGTCATATTTGTAAACAACCTTCTTCCAACGGCTCTGCAAATTCTGCAGCACACCTTTCTTATAGTCCTGCATGAGGGTATCCACATTACCATGAATGTCATAGCTATAGAAAGTACCAACTGCATAATCACCCGTTAACTGTTCTGGTGAAGAATCAAACAATGCCGTCCATGCCACACGATTCCTCAGATTTTTTGCAAAGAACAATTCCGGTGCAAAGAAGTCAACGCGTGTATCGTAATAAGTATGTGTGATCTGTGTACGACTGTTATTGGCATTGACAAACCAGCTCTGTAAACTGGCAGCGCTCCGGCTGATCGTATTGCTCATAGCAGCACTACTGCCGATCTCTCCCACTTCCGTCGTTCTTCCTAACAAGTCATACTGCGTATAACTATACCTTGCCAGGGGTTGCTGTTTTGCATTCTGGGAAACAGACAACCTTCCCAGCCGGTCATACCAGAAATTGCTGACACCCGCATCAGGCGTATGTTGCGCAATTACCTGATTCAGGGTATTGTACCGGTAATTAGTGACCAGCGTATGTGCTGGTTTGAGGGACTGTTTAGCCGCTCTTGCCATTCTTACCCGATAGAGCCAGGAAGCAGAACGATCAACCACCACGCCGGCAGGAGGCACTGTTTTCACCAGATTACCGGCCTGGTCATAGTAATAAAGCGTATAATGATACTCACTGAGTTTATAAGCTACCGTATAGATCTCACGCTGCCCCGCCTGCATACAGCTATCTGCATACGCATTACCAAAGCTGTTCTTAACAGAATCTACATAAGCGTTATACAAATCAGTTCCCTTGCTGACAGCAAAGTATTCGTTATCAGAACAATTATCGATATTATCAGTAACTGGTCTGAATATCGGATTGACATTACCACATAAAAGCGGTCCACCGCGGATCTTGTAACAACTGTCAATACCGCCACAGAAGATAGGAACACGTGACAGTCCAGTGTTAAGCGCTGTAATCGTAATGGGCAATACCACAGAATCTGCCCCACGTATAATATTGATCGGCAAAGGACTGTTCCTGTTAGGTGTCACCCTCAGAAAGATCAGACTATTTGCTATCTCCGTATTCTTACAATTTACTCTTCCCGAAGGAGGCGTCATCATCAATAAACCATCTCTTCCATAACTACCCACACCGACAAATCCACCACTGGCGCTTTGAACAATACTGTTCAGGGAAGCAGAACTATCCAGCATGATCATATCAGACCACGCGATCGTACTATCACGGGTGATCCTGTTTAGTATCAGACTGGTACGTGGCGACGTCAATGCATTTTGTGCGATGACAAGTCCCAGATCACTGGTGATCGCCATCGGCATTTTCTCGGCAACAATGGTATCCTTCCTGACGGCAAATTGTTTCGAAGCGAGGATAGTACCAGTATTGGATATCCAGGCGATAGAGTTCACCGCCCTCCTTCCAAAACCATTAGTAGCACTGAACACATACCCTTCAGGTGTTTTCTCAATAACACCCGGATAACTGTCACTCGTGATCGGGGCGCTTCCGAAGTCATACCGGAACACCCTGTTCGTCACACCAGTGTATTTATTGAGTTTCGCAATGATCAGGTCATAGTCATGGTACACCCCCGTATGTTCCATCAGGAGATTTCCCATTACCACCAGCGTATCATGGTCCTCCAGCATTGAATAGGTCGCATCGATATTCGAACTACCCATCTGCCGGATCCATCCGCCCATACCAACTGTATCAAGTGTACCTACGATCCAGTCACCGGTACTGTCAACGTTATTGATATTAGACCTGCCGGAAAAGGCGAAGTTCCCGTCACTCAATTCCAGGATATCCACCCCGGTATCTCCATTCTGTGTATTAAAACCGATTTTACGGCTCCATTTTACATCACCGATCGCATTCGTCTTTGTAATCAGAATTTCAGAACTGTCATGTCCTATTCCCCATACAGCACCGATCGCAATGATGCCTCCGTCACGGGTAGGCTTCACACGGGCAAAATAATCCCTTGTTCCTACCGGATACTGCTTCGACCATTCAATCGCACCGTGTGCGTTCACTTTTGTAATAAAGGCAGTTGAATCCAGATCAATAGTCGGACCTACAGCCGATGCCCTTTCATTACCCGATGCTGATGCAAAAGTGATAATACCAGATTGCTTTCCTTTTAAGATACCTCCTAAAAGGAATCCGTTATCTGGTGTACGGGAAAGGTCAGAAATAATCACACTTCTGCCGCGGGAATCGATATAGGTATTATAAATACGGTCGGTTACCTGACAAACATTTTCGTCTGCTGCAAAACCGGCCTGACAGGTATCCAGGAAATTAAGGTATTCCCAATACTCCTTCGCAAACCCGAGTTTGTTATTCATATAAGCGGCAAACAGCTGATTCTTCAGCTCCTGCTGCCCGTTATTCGTTGTGTCATCTTCCAGCTTAGGTACAATACCCGGAAATTTCGCCTGATAATCAGTATAGGCTGCCCTTACTTCCGTACAGGACGCACAGGGAGGCGCGGTATTACACTGGATAATAACCGGTATAGCAACCGGCTGTGACAGATAAGTACAGGAACTGCCGGACGTATTACATGCATTCAGCAAAGTCTGTAACTGACCCTGACTTAAGGAAGTTCCTCTGGTCCTGTTCAGATAAACCGCAAAACTGGTATCGCTGCTTTTCTTACTATGATTATACTCTGTTTGCAGTACGCGTAACTGATTACACTCGCAATCATTCGGCCCTGTATAGGAAGGCTTGTCGCCATAGGCCGGCTGTTTATCATATGTCGCCGGTGCCGTGATCAGATAGCCGTTACATACCAGCGGACTGTCAATACCATGCGCACTGTTATATTCTTCCAGTACATCCTGGAAGCTTCTGTACCTATAACTGCTTGAAGGCTTTACAGAACTTGCACCTAATGGATGATCGACATCTGAACCTTCTTTACAAACGCTGATCAGTTTCCGGGATAATTCAGCCCAGGCTGTTGAATCATATTTACAAGGCGCCAGCTGCTTCAGCCAGGCAGATACATAAGCCCTGCAGTTCGCATCATAACTAGCAGCCAATGATGCATTGATTGAATCTATCAGCTCTTTTTCGGTCTTATCAGTGCCCAGGTAACTTAAGTTGTTTTGTTTTATAGCCGCCGCCGCTGTATTAAAACGTGGTGACTTACGGGCGTCAGTTAATTCCTGACTGCTTACCGTACGTACACCAGCCGGCGCACCAACATTCGCCACCTCATCATCCAGTATATTACGACGATAGCTCAGGTACAACTGTCTGAATGTACGCCATGCCATATCCAGATCTCCTGTACATAAGACCGCTTCGTCAAACGCCTTCGCAGGAGTACGGTACAGATCTGTACAAACAGGTATTACCTGGTCACATTTTATCATGATCGTCGCCGCACTCCACATAGAAAGCAGCTTCGCCGGATCACCTTCATTGTTATATGATGACAATGCCTGGTATAACTTACCAGCTACCAATGCATCTCTGTCAGCAAGCGGATCTTTATTCGCATTTGCAATAGTGAATGGAAATGCATTACTGGCAATAGGATTCAGATATCCCTGTGCTTTCGCTGTTGCATAATCATCTATTGACTCTAACTTCCTGCCCCAATCATACGCTGGTTTGCGTTGCAGATAAGCCTGAAACTTGTAATATTCAGGATGGAAAGGCAACAAGGCCTCTGCCCAGGATACTTTGAACTTAGCCGCAAAAACAGCCGGAGATAATTGCTGTGGTAATACATATGTCTGCGTTTCGTCATTGTACACCATATCGGGTAAACCCGCTTCATCTTTGTACACGATATCTGTACGCTGATAAGCAGGAAGCGACATATTATTCTTCCGGTAGAAAACCGAAAAAATGCTTGTTGTATCACTTACATCAGCATACTGTCCCGAAGGGGCCGATACGTCTGCCAGTAATGACGCACGTAACTCATTTACCGCTGTGGTATCCTTACAAAGTGCGTCACAGGCTGCTATTGCCTGCGCATAGTCTGCAAGTGCCTGCGCCTTATAAGAAGAGGAATCTGCCGCCGATTGTCCGATACGGTCAGGATATTTAGCCCAGAAAGTCTCCCAGGTACCTACACTGTCTGTACAGGACTTACAATCCGGTACACACTGTGCCTGCGCCAACAGCGTACGCTGTTGCTGAATCAACTTTTCCAGGGTAACACAGGTATCCTGCTTCATGAAAATACTATCCCGATAGAGCGCCAAAGCATGCTGGTTAATGGTCAGCTGCTTGGTGATCTCATAATTCCCTCTTGGCAACCATACATTGAAAGTCTCGTCAAAATCACGGGGGGCAATGCTACAATCAGCCCTGATACTATCCAGGTTATAATTGCGGAATACGAATTTCAACGGCGCACCACCGATACGCTGGTTGTACGCATCATCCGTAATAGTGATCTCCAGATCATACACCCCATTAAAACAAAGCTGCTGATTACAACCGTTGAATCTGATAACTGGCGCTTTCAGTTTATACCTGAAAGCATAGTTACCATCAATTGTTACCAGCTGACTCTGCCTGTTCTCCAGCGTAAGGTCCTTTACTACATTGCTTCCGGTATGTGATAAGGTATCAGTAATGTCCTCCTCTTTATAAGAAGAGATATCTGACAACACACTGTTATCTGGTTTACCGGCCAAAGCTGTAGCAATCGTACGGCCATGCATATCTACATAGCTCACTGAATACTGACCATTCGCATCCCTCACCATATTCTTAAAATAGTGGGATTTATCTCCTGCATCCGTACCAAACAATGCATCCAGATCACCTTCACCCGGAGAACCATAAAAATATTCCGTTTCATGATGACTGCCCAGTCTGAAGACAGGCCCTACGCCACTCTGCCGGCTAATCCTGCCGGTATTATCCTGCGTATAGGAAGTCTCCATAAAAGCATATCCTTCCGCATCCGGAATGAAACGATTAAACCCGGATGTATCAGGATTATCAGGTGAATAATACTGATTAGCCCCACTCTGCGTAGACATCGCATTCGCGCTTGCCGTCAGAAATGCTGCCGGCGTGGGCAAGGTATCATATTGTCCTTTGTCATACTCCGGACTGTTAATTCCCTTATTGAATCCCGGTGTATATTTAATAATAGTGCTTAAAGTAGGCGCAGGCATAACCTGGACAACCGGGCGTCCCTGATAGTCATAGAACGACTCTCCTACAACAGTGGTTTTAGTAGTGTTATCTTTTGTAACCGTCTGACGGCCTCTCAGACTACCATCATAGTACTGTATCACAGACTTTCGCTTACCTTCTTCTGCGAAGGAAGTCGTTACCTGCCAGTTCAGCGAATCCTGATGACCATCATAAGCAAAGCTGCCTAATCCACCTGATTCAGTGCTCCAGGGCGTTTCTATGCGCACATTATTCGCTTTCTCCTGTACACCCCTCACCCTTAAATAAAGCATGCCTTTCTTGTCATACAACAAGGGAATGTCATAGCTAAGGTCTGCAATCGTTACGCGTGAAGCGTTGTTTTTAAATAATAGCCTGGTATCTATCGGATTACCATATCTGCTGACTGCGCTTGAATCGATATATGTCCATTCCAGGTCATATACATCAGCGCCGATCAACTGGTTCCATGTCACATGGAGTTCACTGGCAGCATTTACCGCAATCGAACTGAAGCCACGTACAGCATCTGTTGTGCAGGACAACTTATATACAGGACTTACCTGCATCTCATTATCCAGTAATAGGAATGGTTGCACATTTGTAGCGCCGGTTATCGTAAGACTGACAATTTTTGCAGTTACATGGTGCGCATTATTAAAGACGTAACTACTTCTGCTGATATATTTACCTGTATCAGCATGGTTGACAGATAACGTCTTTTCGATGGAATCTATCTGGTTATCAGGTTTTGTGTAAATAATCCGCACTACTGCCGTTGCCTTAAATGTGGCGGGCAATGGCGTAGTGGTATATTCGTTGATCTTCAGGGTAACTATATTCCTGACATTCTCTACTCTTTCCAGTGAAGGGATCCTGTCTGCACCGAAATAAATACTGTCAGGCACGACCGCAAAGGAATCCTTTGCCAGCTGTCCTTTGGCGCCGTCCAGCATCGTTTTCAGTGTAACAACTGACTGCGCACGACCGGCCAATGTCATGACCAGCAACAAACACATGAGTGCAGCTGTCCTGTAGCGGGTGATCTTTTTTACTGCTGACATGATCAAAGTATCTAGGGATAATAAAAATGGACTCATTGATCAGAATTTTCTTTTAAAAGTGCGCTCCTTGTTTCCGTGATGGTTTTAATGCCACGCTCTGTTTCTTTCTTCAGACGGATCAATGTACCGTCATCATCATATTCATAGAAAGTGGCGTAGTTATTCTCATCAAGCTCCGCCATGAGACGCAGGTCATAAGGATTGTACACGTATGATTTCATATTGGCGTTATAGGGATGTATCCTGATATCATCAAAATAGGCGGCATGTCCCCCGGTCGCTTTCATAACTATTGCAACAGATACCGCATCATCAGGTACAGCGATCACTTCCTCATAGCGTTGCCATCCTTCAATGATCGCGCCCTGTGGCTGTGCAATGATCGTACTGCTGTCGTTTAACTGTTTCACCACTATTGCAAACTGGTTATCTGTATAGGCGCCACCTTTACACTCAACCGCCTCCTTCACCCAGGCACTGATCACAATTGTTTTGCCTGCTATCGGAGAGAAAGAGGGTAATAATGCAGCTGCATCTGTTTTTACTGATGATAACCCGGGGATGGTTTCTCCGCAGGATACACCCGCCTTATTAAAGGTCAGTCCGAAGCCGTATTCAGTCATCCCGCCGACAGGAGATGTAATACCCGCATTCGCTCCTGCATCTACCCGAAGACTGAATAAGCCGGTATGCTGTTGCGTAGTATCCAGGTGATTTTTATAGAAGGAGAAATCAAAACTTTTAGGTACCAGACAGGGACCATCACAAGGTGTTATCTTAAAACCGTAGTCCTCAAATCCTTCAAAGGCGATTTCCCTGTAACGGGCGTTCTGTGCAGCTGCCACCGGCAAGGCATCGTCATATCCGTATAATCCGGCGTTATACCGTCCTAAAGGATCATGATTCTCCAGTTCCAGCCCTTTACGATTTACAAGGGTCAGCTCACTATTCCAGACCCATACAGCAGTATCTGCTGACGTTTCTGCCATGCCCGTCAGTTTACCATTTTCAAATTTCCAGTAACTCTTATATCCTTCAATAGTACCTGCTGTGTTTAACGACAGGTCAGTTTTAGGGTTCTTTTCCTTCCGGTCCCCGTAATAGGCATAAGAACGATAAGGACGCCAGTTGCCCGATAATCCATAGAGATAGGGATTAACAGAGCGCTCTGTAACCGGACTATAACAGGAATAAACTGCTCCAACATCCTCTGCACGGCAATTAAGACAGGAATCCACCTGCAGGTTAGCCACTAAGGTGCTGTTGGTTTTTGTGCGGTATGATACCGTGCCGGTCGTTCCACAGGCATTACTCTGCAGATTGTTGAATGTAATGGCACTTGCGTTAACCGAGCTTAAAGACACCGTACAGCCGCCGATGACCGCCTGGTACTTTGTGGCACTCGCAACACTCTTGATTTTTGCATAAAACTGGCCATTTACGTTACGGGACAATACCTGACACTGTGTATAAGATATCGTGTATCCCGCATTCCTGGCATCCTCCAGTATGGAGGACACCAGGATACCATCTTCCGGCTGGATGAACAGCCGCTGTGAGGCGATCAGGTAATCGAAGAATGGTTTCAGGCCTTCACAGGTGCAGGAGCTGACATTGCCCTGCGCCATCGTTTTACTAAAACCGCCGGCCAGCAATGCCGTAATCAGTATTAAGCTCCAAATATATAATTTCATAACTCATCTTTTATTTTGTCAGTCTGCACTTCCTATGGTTCCCGCATTGATGTAGCCAGTACCATTTTTAAGGAAGTAGAAGGCGCTGTAGCAAGGGTTCCCACTTTGCCCGTTACTGTTCACAATAGGTTTCTCAAATCGATCGCTTGTTCCGTTAAATATTCTTGAATAAGAGATATCATCCGTATCACCATTACACCAGTTTCTTGTACCCCCTATATTTACGCTTAGGTTAGTCACCGAAACAGGAACAGTCAATGCCGAATCTGAGTAAAAATGCATCATCAGGAACGCATATGATTTTACACCATCATTTCCAGCAGGCGTGATCTCAAGCACCGCATAAATACCCGGCTGACACAATCCGTTCGCATTTGCATAAGCCTGTGCACTGTCCTGCATGTCTTTGTGTGCCATGGAATCCGCCGCAAATTGACTAGTCACCGACTCATATTTTCCAGCAACAAGCTGATAAAGTACGTTTGTACCGATACCGGAACTACAATCGTTCTTTTTAACTGTCGTATCCATCGCCACGCTCTTATATAAACAACCACCTTGTTGCCTTGCTATTTCCTTTGCATATGCCCAGTAAGCATTACGCGCCTTTATATTAGCTGCCTCCTTACTAGTCATCGACGTATCCACTCCTGCAGGTATCTGCACCCAAATGCCACGGCCAGTACCGCCATTTTCGCAGGTTGGATAAGCAAGAATACCCGTTGTATCATTCTTATAATAGCAACGGCCATTTCTGTCCGCCACCACCTGCGCACTATCGAGCAAACGTAGTTTCACCTTGGCGTCAGCATCCTCCTGACTGATATTAGAAGTAAATGCTTTCGCAGGTACGATATATGTGTAAGGCAATGGGATGGCATCTCCCTGACAGGGATGATTTAATATAGTCACACTATCTATACGACTATTATAGGTAAACGTACAGGTACCACGGGCGTTTGCATAGCTCTGCCCGAAACTGTCAATATCTGCCTGTGCCATAGAATCGGCTTTCGCCTGACTGATATAGGAAGTATACCTGTTAGCATCCACCTTATACAATATCACTGATCCCGTCGCCCCGGTACCACAGTCGTTTTTCCTGATGGACTTGCTCTTCGCTACGTTTCCATAGTAACGTATACCACAGTCTCCACCAGCTCCGACATAATCATTGTAAGACTGCGTCACACATACAACTGATGTATCCTGTTTTCTCTTGTCGCTTACTCTCCAGAGCTGCTTATAGGCAACTGCGGATGAAGAGATGATCTGCCGGCTGCTATCCAATACAAGGGTTTTTCCCTGTATGGGGTTTTTCAGTGATACCACTGTTCCAACGGCGCCGTTAATATTACGTCTGCCGGAACGCACGATCTTCAACGAAATGTCATTCCCTGTAAACGGATTCCCATTCTTATCTACAAAGTAAAGATCCGGTGTACCGCCAGTCAGGACATTAGCATCCACAGTGTAAATAAAAGCGGATGCAGGGAAGGTCGCTATCTCCGGACTACAAGCTGTACCTCCTGTCTTCTGATGAGACCAGATCAGGATTTCATCACCGGCAGCGAAATATAACGAAGCACTTTCTGTCAGTCCCGATGCGATACGGCCATCCTTCATGGTGATATGATCCAGTTCAACACCTATATTTTTGTACGCACCACTCATCCCATCATAAGCCCATGCGGCCGGATAAGTAAAGGAATACAGCGAGTCATTGAATTCATTCAGCGTTCTTGTCAGCAATGGGCTACCAGTTTCCGCATCATACAGCAGGTTGCTGGTTGTCACCCGGCTACCTTTGTCAATAGCTAGTACACTATCCAGGATACCATGACGATAAACAATCTTTGTAGCAGCAACCGAACTGTATTTCGTTTCTTCCCGTTGTACCAGGTTGAGTAATACAGGAATGAACAATACCGGCGGCCAGGCGAACTTGAACATCATTCCGTTCAGGTTAAGACTATAACCAATTGTAGTGGAATGCTGCTGTCTCATGTCCAGCATCAGCTCAATATCCTTTCCAATAGAGGCAGCAGCAATATTCCCCTGTGGGGAGATCACTTTTACGGTGTCATTCAGATGCTTATTTAAAGCCTGCTGGTTATCTACCTTATAGAAATATTCTGTATAGGTAATTGGCTTCTCCGGATCAGCCTCTCCATAGGAAGCCTGCGATTTAATCTTACCCGTCATGTCATTCAACTCCACTTTAAAGCCCTGGCTTAAGCCCAGGTAATGCCTCGCATTAATACGCAGCAGATTGGAGAGAAGCGGTTTAAAGCGTTTTTTGCTGTCACCCAGATTAGTGACATCTGTCAGAGTTGGGAAATCGTAACCGGTATAGAAGCAGGTTTCTTCGTATCCATTGGCGGAGCGACGCTTATCAGCATGGATCGTTCTCACACGCACCTTACTATAACCTACTGATGGAGCCGGGAAGAATCCTTCACCATACGGCAGTTCAGTATAGCCTCTGTCTACGGGTACCAGGTTAGAAACCTGCAGATTGTATTCAACAGGTATCTTCCAGGGATTTTCTTCTCCACCGATCACCGGTTCATAAGCAGCTACACCACTACTGATCAGTTCTTTTCTGCCATCTATATCTTTTATCGTCGTGTACTGATATTCCTGACCATACAACGATTCTTTCTGCCCTGTCATCTTATTCCAGTGGTCATATATCAGGACTTTCTTCACGCGGTACCCACCGCCATATTTCTTATAATAGGGATTGTTAAGTCTTACGAAACTTCTGTTGAGATCAACCTTTCTTGCCCAATGTTTCACGCGTGCTGCTGTCTCAAAGGTGAGCAGCATATTATTCAGGTTATCGGCATGTGATAACAAGATCTTTATGGCATCTACCATATCGATATCATCGTCCCCCAGGTCTGAACCGGGATAGGCTTTTGAACCAAGGTTCAGGCGAAGGAACTGGAAAGCAGATTGCGCCAGCGGACTAAACACGCTTTTCGGCGTATTCAGTTTTGCGCCCGGGTCAATTGCCTTGAGGCGTAACCAGATCGTCGATTTATTGCCCTGATTGAAGAAACCATAATTACCCGGGTCTACCGTTGCATAACAGTTCACGTACTCATTCCCTTTCCCGAATTTGTCACCAGGCATCTGTACTGACAGCCGGAAAAAGAGCTTATCCATATTCTGCAGATAACGGTTATATACCTCCTGATTGCTATTCACCTTATACGGCACATCTACGGCCACATACAGATAGTCAATGATGCCATACAATTCCGGTTTCAGATCGTTCAGTGAAGAAGGGACCGAAGGCGAGAAACCTGCAATTTTGAAAAGCTGGGCGGCACGTTTGTTCTGCACGAAGGCATAATCATCGCTTTCGTAAGAAATCTCCATTCTTCCGCCGGAAGGCAGTACGATCTTATCCAGGGCCCAGGCAGCGGCATTATCCGCAGCCTGCGTACTATCCTGTAATGCATACGGATAGTCAGCGTTTGTCAGCACATTGCCCGGTATGGAACCCGGGTTTTGCAGCTGATCTTTGTAGTTTCCCCAACGATCACTGGAGTTGGTCTTATAAGAAGGATTGTTTTTATTATAGCTAAAAATGTAAGGATTACGTTGTCCTTTATTATTACCATTGTAGGTAAACCAGATCTTTTTAAGTGTCAGTTTTCCTTTGCTGGGATTTCCGCTTACACCAGGACACAGCTCATATGAATACTCAAAATGTACTGTTTTTACCGGCCTTGGATGACTGCTTCTTGCAAATTCCGCCTTGGTATAGAGATTGATCTCTTCCAGTCTGCGGGTTTTATTCTCTGCAAGTCTTACACCATTTTCATCCACTGCGGGAAGATCATCTCTTTTTACCAGTTTGAAAGTCGCGATCATATTCTTCGACTCAACTGAATGCAGGTACCAGAGTTCTTTTTCGCCGTGCACATAGCTGGCTTTATCATCCCTGTAATCGGTCTTTAAACCCTCGCTATAATTGGCAGAATCAACCCCCATCGGCACCCTCCATTTATAGGTATTCCGTATGCCGGCCGTCCTGGTATAATTGAACTTAATCGCATCTCCCGGATCATCCGGAGAGATACCATCTCCTGTCAGATCCTGATAATCAGGTGAGAGGATGCCGGTCAGCAGAAAAGAGTGCGCATAAGCCGGTATCTGTTCGCTACTGAAATAATGATCTACGCCATTCTGATTAGCCGTCGTATTATCTGTGCCACGGGCGTAATGAACCAGTCCGGCTACTTTATCTGCACCATCCTGCGAAGCAGCAAATGTGACCTCCCTTTGCTGAATATTATAAACCGGAATACCGTAAACATATCTTCTGCCATCAGCGTTCAGTACATCAATCTCCGAAAGATGATTTTTCTTACGGAAATCATTGATCCTCATTTCACGCACTACGGAACCGTTTGTTGCCAGGAAAGTATCTTTCTCCGGCATATGATAGAGATATTGCCTTGGAATAAAAGCCGAAGGCAAACCGGCATATCTCCATGCCAGCGCCATCACTGCCCTTTCTTTATCCTGGCGGTACTCCAGACGTATGTTATAAAACTGGTCTGCCACGAGGTTCACAACAGCAGAATCCAGCGTCGGCGGGTGACCACCCCAGTTATCTATCAACAGGGTATCATTGATATAAAATCTTACCCCATCATCTGAAGCTGTCGAGAAGGTGTATTTACCCGTTACCGGCGCTTTAATTCTCCCTGTCCACCGGGCAGAGAACGAATAATCAAACCTCCCCACAGGAGCGCCCTGCGGTATGTTACGGTTAAACAGCTCTTTATCTGTAAATGCGATGATCGTGTCCTCACGTTTGAACAGGAAGCGCTCCAGGCTACCCGCATAATACTCCCCTATCCAGCCACTACCCACTCCCTCTGCGCCATTGGGAAAAGCAACGTCACAGTTATTAATTTTGAAAGAGTCTTCTACGTAATTTTCAATATATCTGTTCAGACCTGCATGACCTGCTTCTTCAGCTGTCAGATAAGAAATAACCTGCGTACGCTTATCGCGGTTATCCTTTTTCATATTTCGCGCACCTGCTACCTTTTTACCTACAAAACGCTGATTACGATAGCGGTTCAGCACATTGGTAGTACGGATATCAGGACCGCTGATCCCTCCCTGTTCCAAGTTAACAGCCACCACATCATCACCACCGATGTTCTCATAAAAGGCGGTGTCATTAATGGCCATCTCTCCCGGATTACGGAAATAGGCAGCTTCATGTAATTTATCAGAAGAAGAAAAAGCCACATTTGCAGCTAGTGGATTTAATTCTTTCCATGGGCCAGTGGTGGTGGTAGATTTATTATAAGTCACATCCAGACCTGCATGTACAATGTCGCCGGCACCAAAATCTATACTCGCATTTTTAGAATTGTCTTTTGTCCTCATGGCGTGATCGAACACATATCCTATATCACCGCGATAAGCCCTGAACATACCACCTGTTCCTTCTCCGGATATGGAGAAAACGTCGTAGGTATATGCAGGAATACCAATATTTGGCACTTCTGGTTTTTCCCGGTATGGGATATCTCTCTCCCGGTTAAAATCAAGCAATGCGGCCGTATTGGAGCCGGCCTGCTGATAATTAAGATAACCATAAGCTGGTAGAGACATACGAATATCCTCATCTGCAATAAACTGCTTAGAACCATATCCCTGTACAAAGAAATTCGGGTGAAACACTTTCTTCGTTGAGCCGGTCTTCAACGTTACACTCAGGGAAGTGCTTGTATAAGGAAGGCTGATATCCGGAAGATAAGAAGGATAAGCAAAACTCAACATAGCGGATGGAGATAGCCTGTCCAGGCCGGAATTGACAAGCTGTCGCATGTTATTATTACTGATCCCATACTGTCGCAGACCAGCGCTTAGCTGCAATGCCTTTAAACCCGACCGGGAACTATATGTAGCACCCACCGCTATATTACCCCCAAAACCACCGACTTTTTTTGATAGGTTTCCAAACAGGCTATAACTAATCGTATTACGCACAGTCGCCCCTTCCTGGGAGTTATTGGCGAGCGACAAACCACCTGAAAATTCTCCCATACTTAATGAACCGGCATTCAGACTGGAATTAATCGTTACCTCTGTACCAAGCCCCTTGTAGTTGTTATAGAATATACCTGCGGACGCCGTGAGTTTGACACTGGCGCTAAAAGTGGAATCACTTGACTTCGGCGCCGCAGAAAAACCCGCTAACTCAAGATCCGCACCTATCGATCCTCCATAGGTCTCATTAGGTTTTATCTTTGTTACTTTCTGTATGGAATCTGCTGTTCCACTAAAGTCGTCCGGTAATCCACGCATATTACGCATGATCGTACCGGGGTTAATGTTCCAGCCGAGCCCCACCCAACTGGCTTCCTGATCCATTGAGATACCGCTGTTATAACCGATGGTAATAGGATAACCGCCTACGTCCAGCAATGGTATACTGTAGGAAAAATCACCAGTAAAGAGATCTACCATATTCCCATTATTGACAGCAGCAAAAGACTGCATTTCCGGTTGCGTAGGACCACCGGTGAATGCTTTTGCATTCGTAAGGGAATGCGTCTCTTTTAACGGAGTAACTGCCTTGGGTACACTATTTAGTACACGGGGGTTAACATCCTTCTTTTCTGCGGAGAAACTGTAAACAGTCGCAGATCTGGCTACTGCGAGCGCATAAGAAGGAATCACTGTTTCAAAATATAGCAAAGCAAGTAACAGGAAGGCAATCGTCCTCTTTCTCTTTGCACTGATTTGCAGGATCATTTAGGGATATATTTGAATGTTACGTTATTACAAAAGAAATGACAATGGTTGTTTTTCACATGCACACAAGACTCCACGCGACAGCGTGTTGCTGACACAGACATTTATTTAATGATGCATATAGATTCCCTGTACCGTCGTTGAACGACGGTATACGAACAATATTTTCACAATTGTTCAATCACCCCCAAATCTGGATATAAGCAGCTATGACAAAGCAACACAGGGGAAAACAAGTGCTAATAGCACCGATAAAGTTTACGAGAATAAATACATAAAATAAGGATTACAACTTCTACACTTTTAATGAATTGGATGCACTACGAACATTTGTGTGATCTCTTCACAAATCACTTTTACAGATAACTAAGGCCAACAAATGTTTTACTCTAAAGATCCCGCTCTACGGTATAGGTTACTCAGCGGGCTCATTACGAAACAAACATACATCGTAAAAATTATTCTGCAAACTTTTTTAAAAAATTCAACTCTTTTTTTTGATTTAAAGCACATATCAGGAGCGCATAAAATGCAATACCAGCAATGGATCAGAAAGCATATATTTTTCTTTTCATCATTTCTCTACGATAACATTTGCTTTCTTACTTCATTCAAAAAAAATTTTACGACATATGTTGTTTTCCGAAAAAAGACTATGTTTGTGTACCATAAAAAGGGCAATATTTAGTCATTGTTGAACGATTGTTAAGTGTAGTTTATATCCCATTTTCAACTTTAGTTACCAATTATTAAGATGTATACCTTATAGGCCAGTTCACCTTTTATATGTTCGATATTGTTTGACATCCCGACCAATAATTTATCATAAGAATTTCTCTCATCTGCTGGTTCTTCTGAACAGATTATTGCTACGGATATTGTTTGATCCTATATACCGTGAAACAATTTATACCAATTTTCCTTTTTTCACTGCTTGCAGCGACAACCGTTTGTGGTCAATCCGGGTTCAAAATGGGCGTTGCAGACTATTATTCCAAATGGAAAGTGAAAAGTACCGGAAAGCAGCAGGAGCCGCAGTTAGCGGATAGTTTTTATTATTTCGGCAATGCAGACAACAGGTACCATCCTGTAGTCATTGTACCTTATGTTCCTCAAAAACAGGACACGGTTGTCGCGTATTTTGAGCATGTACGACAGCGAAGAACAGCATTGGCTCCCATTAAAAAGGAAACACTGTTAACCGTACATGGTAACGTGATCTACGATTTATTTTATCAGTCGAATGTCGATACTCCTTTTGTGCAGAAAGATGTATATCAACATACTGTTCAGACAAGTCTGGAGTTAACATACAAGGACAACTACCCTATCCGGATAAACTTCACAACACGGATGTCTAATTCTTCGCTTTTCAGGAACCTCACAGATTTTAATCTCCAATATACCAGCAGGGACTTTAAAAATTCCATGCTGCAAAAAGCCAGGAACTGGGATGCAGGGAAATATGCACAACTGGAAAAACTGCAGCAACTTAAATCACTGATAGACGCTAAACAGCTGGAACTTGACAGATATAAGAAAACAAAGGTAGCTCCTTCTTTGCTGCAGCAGCTTGTAGAGGCACGGGAAAAGGCATATTACGCCAGGATCAAGGATTCGCTTGCTGCGATTGCGGAACAACATCAAAGTCCGCAACCGGCATTTGCGCCGCCGGCCATTGGCAGAAAAGGCCGGAATGAGCTGCAAATTCCGGAACAATATACCAGCAAAGGGCAATCAGAAAAAGAAAAGGCAGATTCGGTATTACTGCGCCTCAATGAACAATACAATTCACTCAGCAAAAAAACGGATTCCGTCCAGAGAGAATTATCAGGACTACTAATCAGTTACAGAGAACAGGAGAAAATATATAATACCAGGAAGAGTGCATTAACTGATATACTGGCACGTAGTAAAGACAATAAAGAGCTGGCCGACAATCTCAAAGCAATGAATCTCCCCGACTCAGTGTTGCCGGCAGGCTATAAACACCTGTTGGCGATACGTACTGTCGGTATTGGACGGATGCTTGTGGATTACTCAGAACTCACGGCAAAGAACATCAGTATTCTTGGCGGTCAGATCGAATATAACCCTGGCTACTATTTTGCTTTTACCACAGGTAAAGTTGATTACCGTTTCCGGGATTTTATATTCAATGAAAGCAAGTCAAAGCAATATCTCAACCTGATACGCGTAGGTAAAGGAATGAGAAACGGAAATAATGTCATCCTTACTTATTATACGGGTAGGAAACAGGTATATAATTTCAATACTGTTCCTGATGAAAATACAGGTACAGCTAATCTCAGTCAGCAGATCAAGGGACTTTCTCTTGAGGGAAGATGGCAGTTGAATAGCAACAATTATGTTACCGGAGAAATTGCGAAGTCCTCCTTACCAACTTATGCTGTCATGCCATCGGAACAACACGCTGCGCTGGATGGTATCTTCAGATTAAGTGATCACTCTAACGAAGCTTATTCTCTAAAAATGGGTTCCTTTTTACCCCGGACGGGCACCAGGATCACGGGTGTGTATAAAATGATGGGCGCCAATTTTCAATCATTCAGTCTCTATACAACAGGATCAAAACAAACGGGATGGTCAGTGGGTGTTGATCAGTCATTCTTTCAGCAACAACTGACGATCAGCGGTAGTGTCAGGAAAAATGACTTTGTGACAAGCTATCAGCAGACGAACTTCAGAAGCAATACGGTTTTTAAAAGCATCCGTGCTACTATGCGTATTAGAAAACTACCGGTAATCACGGTAGGATATTTCCCCAGTTCACAGCTGACAAAAATGGACGATGGCAGCTATACAGAAAACCTGTTCTACAACCTCCTCGGTACCGCCAGTCACTCCTATCACTGTAGAGGACTACTGATGAATACGATCCTTACCTATACGCAGTTCTATAACAAACAGTCTGACAGCAGCTTTCTGTATTTCAACAGTAAGAATTTACAGTTGAACCATACCATATTTGCCAACAGATTGACTATCACCGGTGGCGGAGCGTTTGCCACAAATCCCGAGTATAACCTGTATAGCGGAGACGGTAATCTGCAATACCGGATGGCCAGTTGGCTGAATGTAGGTGCCGGCGTAAAATATAACTATCAGACGGTTTATCGTCTTTCACAAACAGGCTATTCGGGTAACGCGAGAGTGGTGATACCCAAATTGGGAGAGATTGCCGTTATGGCGGAAAAAGCCTTTGTTCCGGGCATGCAGAAACGTCTGCTGCCCAGCAACAATGGAAGATTAACATATACAAAGACTTTCTAAATATGATCAGCAACAAATTTTTATTTTCATCCCTGCTTTCGTTGGCACTTGGTGGCCATGTGGCAGCACAGGTAAATATCACAGCACAGGTTCCACCAGAGGGTGTGCTCATGAAAGCGCAACTCTGGAATGTAGCGCTTATATCGGTATCAGAAGCCCCTGTTAGTGTTACTGTCATGATGCGATTAATAGATAGCAAAACCAGTCAGCCAGTACTGACGGGCGTTACAAGAAATATCGCTTTAACAAAAGGGACCAGGCAACTGAAAGCAGCAGACGTGTCACCTATTCAATATGAATACCTGACAGCAGTTGGTGACAGAACACCAAATGGCCTTTTACCTGCCGGCACTTATCAGGCGTGCTATAGCGTATTTATACAGAACAGTCACAATGGCGACCTTATGTCTGAAGATTGCGTACCTTTTTCTGTATCCCCTGTAGGTCCTCCCCTGTTGAATACGCCGACAGATCAAAGCATTATTGAAACATATAATCCTCAGTTCAGCTGGTTGCCTCCATCTCCGGTAAGTATCTTCGGTGACCTGAACTACGAACTACTGCTGACGGAAGTCCGCTCCGGACAATCCTCAGTAGAAGCAGTGCAGCAAAACCTGCCGGTATATCATCTACCCTCAACAAAGAACCTGTTTACTAACTACCCGTCGTCTGCTATGTCGCTCGACACCGGGAAACTATATGCATGGACAGTTATCGCGAAAAATGGGAATACCTTTGCCGCACAGACAGAGGTATGGACATTCAAGCTGAAATCGGATATCGTAAAACAGGAAAAGCAGGAAAACACGTATATCCAGCTAAAAAAAGACCTGGATGGATCTGTGGCAGCTATCACCGGTACTGTACATTTCAACTATACAAATGCCGTGAATGATAATGAGGTATTCTATGAGCTTATGGCACTGGAATCTGGTAATAGCATCCTTACATCCGGCCAGTTGAAGGTGATACCAGGAGACAATATGATATCTCTCGATATCAAAAGAAAGTGGGATCTTCAGAATGGGAAAAGCTACCTGCTACGTGTAAAGAACTCCCGTAACGAATATTTCCAGGTAAAATTCATCTATAGTAAATAATAAGTAGAGACGCAATGAAAATATTGAAACGAATACTTTGCCTATGCCTGCTCATGACATACATACAGGCATTTGCACAGGAAAAGAACGACAGCATCACTTTATTTAATACGCTCAGCGAATTACAAAACTTATACAGGCAAAAGGAGATTGGATTTGATATCAACTATACCTATGCCAGTGAGCTACACCCGGACGTCACCCTGGACTCCCTCAGTGGGCACCTGGATATTGCAGGTGCTAACTACCACTACCAGATGTCCAATATGGAGATGACTGCCAATGGGCGTTACATTATTACACTGTTCAAAGAAGACAAGGTCATGTATCTTTCAAAACCTTCAGCTGATAGTATCAACCCACTGGAGCAGATGTGGCTTTCACTGAAAATGATGGGAATTGATCATTGCTCTTTCGGAAAATTTTCGAACTTCAACAGTATAACGATGGTATTTAAGCCTGGTGGTATCTATAAAGAGATGAGGATGGATCTTGATAGCAAAACCGGCTATCCAATAACAATGCGGTACGTAATCAGGACAGAGATGTTGCTGGCGCCCAACGAAGAATCAGCAGACGTAACAAAAGAATATGGAGAGTATGCAATTGTATCCTGTAATTATAGTAATTACAGGCCATTAATTGCACAGTCGGGCATGTTTGACGAAAAGTCTTTTTTCTCCCAAAAAGGGAAAGAATTCGAACCCGCGAAAGCATTTGAGGACTATCAGGTGTTTATAGGTTCACCGAATTTATAATGCTCCGGGTAGATAATACTATATTTCAGGAAAAGGACCACATCTGGTCCTTTTTTAGTTGTTACCCGTTGGAATGAAACTAAATCTTCCCTGAGTCGTCTTCCTATAAATCGGGAACTAAAATGACTCAAACCAAAAGTATATTCGCAGGCCTTTTTATAGTATGTCTGGCACTATTTTCAAAACAACTATACCCCCAGAAAACACCTGACAGCATTGACCTTTTCATTCAAAAAAAGATGACCGAACACAACATCCCCGGCGTTCAATTAGCGGTTATCAGAAATGGAAAACTTGAAAAACTGGGTAACTATGGTTTTGCCAACCTGGAGTATAAAGTCCCTACAACGGCCAGGAATATCTTCTCCATCAATTCAATGACCAAAGCGTTCGTTGGGATAGCGATCATGCAATTGCAGGAAGAGGGGAAACTAAATATAGACACCCCTTTCTTCAAATATCTCACAGATGTACCGAATGAGTGGAGAAGCATTAGTATCAAACAATTACTCAGCAATATATCAGGCTTACCCAACAATATTGACCAGACCGAACGGGTTTTAGGAGATGGGAGCGAAAATAGCAACTGGCAACTGGTAAAAAATCTCCCCATGGAATTCTCTCCCGGAGAACGGTTCAGCTACAATCAAACAGGGTATCTGATCCTGGGGAGAATAATTACCCAGCTGACTGGCAAACATTTTACTGATTTTATCAGGGAAAGACAATTTGCACTATCCAATATGACGTCCACTTACTTTGGAGATTGCAATGATATTATCGCCAACAATGCCGGAAGTTATTCTACAATAGTAAATATTGAAGGAAAATGGATAAACGATGGCATCTTACATAACAGCTTTGCTGCGTTTCCGCTATTCTTCAGAGCATCAACGGGCATATATACTACAGCCGAAGATCTCGCTAAATGGTTAATTGCATTGCAGACGGGAAAGCTGTTAAAATCCCAGCAAAGCATTGATCAGATGTTCGAAACAGCAAAGCTTAACAATGGCCAGATCGGGGGATTCAATAAGCTGACGAATGGTTATGCATTAGGCTGGCCTACTGTGGTAAGAGACGAACATCCTGCTGTAGCACCTGTCGGAGGTATGCGCTCGGCATTATTCCTATATCCCAAAGATAGTCTGTCTGTTATCGTGTTAACGAACCTTCAGGGCGCTAATCCTGAATGGTTCATAGACGAGATTGCGGGGTTTTATATACCAGATATGAAGGCCGAAAACGGCTTTGGATTAAGTCCTAATCTAAAATTATTAAGACAGGAATTGATAAAGAGAAATTTCAGGGATATCAAAACGGTATTCAAAACGCTCAAAAACAAGAATAGTAGCTTTCAGCTGGAAGAAGCGGAGGTAAATGGCTGGGGCTATCAGCTGATCGGAGAAAACAAGAAGAATGAAGCCCTGCAGGTTTTTGAGCTGAATACCTGTCTTTTTCGAGACAGCTGGAATGTCTATGACAGTTACGGAGAGACGTTAGCATCGCTAGGGTTCAGGAAAGAGGCGATCGTTAATTATAAAAAGTCGTTGAAACTGAACCCGGAGAATACAGGGGCTATTAAGTTCCTGGAAGCGGCAGGTGATAAATAACCAGATCTTCAAGCAGGGCATTTTCCGAAATTAGAAGGGCTAGCCATTCGGTTAGCCATTCATCTTACTTCTTATCGTTAAAACTACTTTTTAGCCGCTGCATTCGTCCAATATCTAATTGGATATCTAATTGGAAATACGTTTATACCATAGTCCCCTTAGCAATTCCCAATTATCACCATATGCGCGGAAACTATTCCCTTTGGATTCAGGCATCTTCATCAAATTAAAATAATGTTGTCCTGTTGATGCTAATATTCTGCCAGAATCAATTCCTATAAATGCGATACGCCAGCTCTTTAAAGTCAATGCGGCCTTTATCGCCCCAGCTGTATCGATTGCGCAAGACGTGTCACGTTGGATAATACACCTAAAGTCCCTTAAACGATCCGAGTTCTTATAAAAAACCACCCTATAACTGTTGCTACAGGCTGATAATTGTCCCTCATTCTCATGTACGAGGAGAATGGAGTCTCCTTCATCAAAAGACCGTAAAGACGCACTATATTTTGAATAAATACCCGGTAACTGATCTCCGTGTTTTTCAATAAAATCGTTGATTGCTTTATTTTCTTTTTCAATGCGGCTTGTGTCATTACATTGCGTAAAAATTATCGAAATGAAAATTCCCATTGCCCGCAACAATAATGTGCTTATCAGGCACCAGCCAGATTTATTCCTTATCATGTCGTTATATTTACCTTCCTAAACTTGAAGGTATTGAAAATAGTGTATCAATTATACCGCTACCTTAGAACTGCTTCCAATATGAGGACGCGGGATTATTTCGCTTATTGATCTCAATCATCAGATCAAAATCAATATCAAGACCTTCCTTACCATATCGAAACGCACCATTCTCAAAACAAGCTATAATAGTAGACAACATTGCCGTGATTGAATCACAATATGTCATCATCGGATCCAATGACAGTGCACTTTTTGAAAATAAAAATAGCATTCCATAAGTTGGTTCATCAATCCTAAGATCATACAGCAGATAGTCTCCTGAATAATTACCTACAAGAGGGAATAAATATTCGGGCCATAATCCATAGGATTTAAATGAATCAGATAGAGAAACCGCAAAGGATAGTGGCAGAAAAACACCCTGGGAACTAAAATCATAGCGTAACGTATAGTCAGACACATTATACGGGATTCCGTTCTTCCAGGCGAAAAATTCTTCCAATTGAGGATCGAAGGCATTACAAGTACTTAAAAAAGATTGTATCATCGATGGTTCTAACGGAACTTGTAATTTCTGATATAGAAACTCAGCGTTTTCACACAATATCTTTTCCAATTTGTTGGCTAAAAACCAAAAGTCATTCATATAATTATTCTCGCAGCTTGATATTATAACTTAAAACCGCTATACTTATTCCGTTCGATGTAACTCATATCGTTCTGTGTAAGCGATAATACAGTTAGAAACACACCTTTCCGGCACAACAAATATAATTCTAAATAATATATCATCACCAGCCACACGAACAACACAACAAACAAAAATTGAACACCACAGCAAAATAGCCAGTCCCAAAATCCGGGACCTTTGTAAGGTTAATAAGTCAATATGGAACAGCACAAAGAAACAGTACTCGTCACCGGCGGCAGTGGCTTCTTAGGTAGCTATTGCATCCTGCAGTTACTCCGGGAAGGCTACCAGGTAAAAACGACCATCCGTTCGATCAATAAACAACCGGAAGGCATCCGGCACCTACAAACCGGGGGTGCCACGCATCTGGAACGGCTACAATTTATAGAAGCGGATCTGACAGATGACCGCAACTGGCATGAAGCAGTAAAAGGATGTACCTACGTTTTACACGTAGCCTCTCCTTTCCCCGGCAATACGCCTAAAGATGAAAACGAACTGATTATTCCGGCCAGAGAAGGCACAATAAAGGTATTGCAAGCTGCCCGGCAAGCAGGCGTAAAACGGGTCGTGATGACATCTTCTTTCGCCGCTGTCGGATATAGTAGTAATCCTAAAGAACATCTCTTCACAGAAACCGACTGGACGGATCCCAACACATCGCTGCCAGCCTATATTAAGTCAAAAGCGATCGCGGAAATCGCGGCATGGGACTTTATACGCACCGCTGGCGAAGAACTACAGCTGACAGTGATTAATCCTGTCGGGATTTTCGGGCCGGTTCTGGGAGAAAACTTCTCCAGTTCAATTAAGATCATAGAACGTATTATGAGCAGCAAAATGCCCGCAATTCCGAATATTTATACAAATATTACAGACGTCAGGGACGTTGCCGATCTACATCTGCGTGCCATGATCGCTCCGCAGGCTGCCGGACAACGTTTTCTGGCACTAAGCGGAGGGAGTATGAGTTTTACAGAGATCGCGCAGACCATCAGAAACAATATACCAGCGATCGCCGATCGTATCTCCACCAAGACAGCACCTGACTGGCTGCTAAAACTAATGTCGCTATTCAAAAAGGAACTGAAACAGGTAGTACCGCTGTTAGGCGTCGTAAAAGAAGTCAGCAATGAAAAAGCAATACGGTTATTAGGCTGGCAGCCCCGTTCCAATCAGGAATGCATCCTGGCAACCGCACAAAGTTTACTGGATCAGGGCATCGTTAAAGTATAATGTAGTATGAACAGAAAAACATTCATTTTATCATTCCTGTTCCTTATAAGTAGCATCACTTTCTTTATGAGTTGCAATCCGGTATTTAAAGCAGTAGAAAGACAGGATCCGGATAAAAGAAAAACGGAAAATAATAATCCCGTCAGTATCATGGTCTCTGAAGATCTCGCCTACGGACAAACCTGGCTAACGCAACGCGGTATTGATACCTTAACGCTTATCGCAACTGATGGAAGCCGCCTGCAGGGATACTATCTCCCCGCATCCTCGCCGTCCGGTAAACTGGCAGTGCTTAAAGGCGCATGGAGCACGTATCATTAATCTTTCATCACGGGGACACAGACTGGGAAACGTAAATTTCGACGACATCAATTTCCTGCATACACCTTATGACGGTATGCGCGCCTATGCCCAGACAAAAACGGCCCTGTCTCTTTTAAGTGTGAAGGAAGATGAACTCTTAAAGGCTGATAATATCCGTGCCTTTGCTGTACATCCCGGTCCGATCCCTACCACGGATCTCTTTGCTGGCTCTATGGTCGGCTACGCACCAGGATGGAAAGTATGGCTGAACAAACTGATGGCCAGGGGCCTGAGAACATTCTATGCTACCGAACTCCTAAATTTCCTGCGTCATCCTAAAAATACCGGCGACATTTATAAAACCGTTCAACAGGGTGGAGCCACCACTGCATGGGCCACAGTAAGCCCACAGTTGACCGGGAAAGGCGGACTATACCTCGAAGATTGCAATATCGCTCCGCTAGTACCAGATGGGAGCAACCCTCCCTTTGGCGTGCGCCCCTGGGCATTGGATAAAGAAGCAGCTGACCGTATCTGGCACATCTGCGAACAGATGACCGGCGTCCAATATCATCCCTGATATACGATATCTTTGGACATCAGACATAAAAGCTGGTCCAGCGATCATCTGACACCAGGACTATCATACATTTAAGCAACCTGCACACATGGAACCAAAAGCAGATCACCCCGGTATATTGATCTCCTGTTACTATAAATCTTCCGTAAAAGGTGAAAATATCATCCTCAAACATGCATTTGCTTACCAGTTATCTGGCCGGCTGATCGTCCAGGATGGTCAGGAAACAATGGTCTTTGAACCAGGTGATTTCCGCTTCAATGTCCGCAATAAACTCGCTAAGTTCTGCAAACAACCTGAAGGTGATATCCCTTTTCGTTCGCTGTCGCTGCAGCTTGACGAAGAAGTGCTGAGAGAGTTTGCCGCAGAACATCATCTGTCATCTGTGAGCAAACCGCAGACAACTCCTTCTTTTCAGTTAGCCAGACATCCCCTGCTACAAACATTCATGGATTCATTACAACAATCCCTCAAATATTTCGCTACTGACAATCGTGAACTGGTAAAACTTAAACTAAAAGAAGCGCTGGTCGTACTCTTACAGGTACAACCAGCGCTAAAAGATATATTGTTTGATTTTGATCCACCAGGAAAGATCAATCTTCAGGTATTTATGGAGCAAAACTTCCGTTATAACTTAAGTATTGCCCGTCTGGCGTATCTGACAGGGAGAAGCATCTCTGGCTTCAAAAGAGATTTCTTCCTCTCATATGGAGTTACACCGGCTAAATGGTTACAACAGAAACGACTGGAAGAAGCGCATTATCTGTTAACAGAAAAACAGATGCGTACAACTGATGTTTATCTGGAGGTAGGGTTTGAGAACCTCTCCCATTTCTCTTATGCCTTCAAAAAGCATTATGGCTTTACACCTGTACAGGCGATGAATGGGCGCTAATTAACGTTGTTTCCGGTAAGCTACCGGCGTAAGCCCCGTCTCCTTCCGGAATAACCTTGAAAAATAAGGTGGATTTTCAAATCCCAATGCATAAGCAATCTCTGACACCGTTAAATCCGCACCTACCAGCATATTCTTCGCCTCCGCAATCAGGTAAGCATGAATATGGTCTAATGCCGACCGACCAGTCTCTTGCCTCAGCAGATCACTTAAATAATGCGGGGACATTTTTAATTGCGCGGCAATAGCGCCAACCGTCGGTAACCCATTCTCCTGCAATGCACCATTTTCAAAATACTGCTGCAACGCTGTGTTAAATTTAGAGATGATCTTTCCGGATAATTCACTCCGGTTGAGGAACTGTCTTTTATAGAAACGTTGGGAATATTTGAGAATAGATTCGATATGCCCTATGATGATCTCTTTGCTGTATTCATCCTGGTTGTTATAATACTCTGTTTCGATCTTCCGGTACAGCTCCCACATGATCTCTTCTTCGCGAGGCGATATATGTAATGCTTCATTAGTCTCGTAATCAAAGAAGCTATATTTCTTAATCAGCTGGTGTAAACGCTGACCGCTGAGATAATCCTGATGGATCATAATGCTGAACCCATCACCTTCCAGTTTGATGTTCTTTAGTTCGACCACCTGACCAGGTTTGATGTAAGTCATAGAGCCTCCATTATGGTCGAACTTCGTCCGCCCATAATAAAAGCTGCCGGAAACAACTTTTTTTAACCCTATGATAAAGAAATCGGTGGTGAATTCATCGTCGGTTAATCCGCACGTTTCCACACAACCAATTAAACTTAACAGCGGCTGCTCCGGCATGGGCATCCCACTGGCTTTGTGCATCTCGCTTAAGGACCTAAAATGTTTCATCCTGTATAAAGGTACAGCATTCCCGTATGGGAACACTGTACCTCATTTTATGTGTTAATTAATGACCGTGCGCGGCGGTTGATACCTCTTTCCAGGACTCCCATACCGCCAGTCTGTCTGCATATACATACTGTACCTGTGGTAAGGCCACTTTTCCAAGCAATAAACGCAGTGGTGGATTTTCGCTATCTACCAGTTGCAGCATCGCCGGAGCAGTTGCTGCCGGATAACCGATCATTTCAGGGGTAAAGTAATTATACAAAGCCGTTTTCATATCACTGTACAGCTCCAGGGGTTGTGTTCTGATGGCAGAAGCACCGCTCCAGTCTGTTCCGAAGGCATTCGGCTCAACAATGCTCACATTAATACCAAATGCTTTCACTTCTGCCGCCACGCTTTCACTCAAACCTTCCATTGCCCATTTAGAGGCATTATAAACAGACAGGATGGGTGTTGCAGCAATACCGAGTACGCTGGATATCTGGATGATATGGCCAGCGCCCTGCTCTCGCATAACAGGAATAACAGCCTGTGTCATCCATAATAAACCGAATACATTGGTTTCGAACTGAGCCCTGGCTTCCAGTTCGGTTGTTTCCTCCAGGGCACCAAACAGGCCATAACCTGCATTATTGATCAATACATCAATGCGGCCAAAATGTGCTTTCACCTGCTGTATAGCGGCAAAACAATGTTCGCGGTTGTCTACGTTCAGTTCTAAAGGTAGTATTGCGTCGCCATAGGTGTTAACCAGTTCTTTCAGACTATCAATGTTACGTGCGGTACCAATTACCTTGTCTCCACGTTTCAAAAAGGCTTCTGCCCAGATTTTTCCTAATCCTTTCGAAGCACCTGTAATAAAGATCACTTTTGATTTCATATATCAGAGTTGTGACACAAAATTACCGGGCGGCAGGTGCCGAAAAAGATACAAATGGTCGAATTCCGGATACATTTTTGGGAGGAGGTATCATTTCGGCTGACTATTGAGCTGCCAGCCGCTTATCCACCTCTCTGGCCAGCATCCATCCGGATCGCCCGCATTCTAACGCCTCCAGTTCGTCTACTGACTTTAAATATGCAGCCCCGTCAGCACGTGCGCCAAATATGCCGCCAGTACCCTGAAGATTGCTCTTAACTAATGTCCATCCTTCATGAATACTACTTAAAATACAACCATCACAATATTTATCTGAAGGAAGCTGTATATTTTTACATGCTGTATTCATACAATAAGAAACTGCTGACTTCAGCTGATCTATAGAAACATCAAATTCTTCCAGAAAACTTTCAATAGTTCTTTCCCGCCAACTTGTATGGCTGATTATGTTATAAACAAATAATCTCCCTCCTTTGAGCACGGGCTGACCAAAACCCCTATCCTTATTCCGTTCAATGTAATTCATATCTATGCACATTAAATATTGTTGTTTTTAACCTCACTCATCTGAAGCATCATCATAAAGCGCCTTCTGTGATATAATATTACATTTATCACAGCGCAGATCAAACTTATCAAACATTTTCTCCGATAACACCCAGTCACTATGACAGGAAGGACATTTTTCATCATATCGGGTATTATCATAACTAAAAAGATGATAATAACATTTTTTACCGGTCAGTGCCTCTATCCTCCTACATACATTCGATCCCTGCACAGATAAAGGGCTATCTATTAAAGCAAGATAGTCGCTGAACCGCTCTTCCTCTATTTCACTTCGACGCCAGATATCATAAATGGAATCGTAATTCCCCTCCCAAAAATTGATATCATTATGACAGTAGCCATCATGATAGGTATAAGGAAACATATATAGTGGTATCTGCTCAAAACTATCAAAGGACCGTAAAGGAGATGCTCCTCCCCATTGAAGAATAAATGCACTGGATGCAGCGAAGCCATACGCAGGCTCCTCATCATTTGTCAGCACCTCAAAAGAGAACATCAGTCCATAATTCTCCTTTATCCTAATCAGCCTGTCATTCACATACTTATTATTATATTGAGGCAATAATGAATCAGCAGAAAAGGCATGTACATATGACACTACAGCATCCTGCTGAAACAGATAGATATCATTGGCTGAAACAATCTGCCCATTTCGCCTGAATGTTTGTACGAGACTGGAAGCATCGTCTATAAAAGAATCCTTATCATCTTCGGATACTGCTGCTCCTTTGAATGATAATAAACAAGTAACCATAAGATCTACATTATTATATTATTCTTAGATATCACCATATCTATACATCTGAAAGATCAAACCAGTTATCCCGGATCATTACCTCCTGAAGACGTCTGATCGTTACCCCCTTTAGCAGCCACTTATTTTTTTGAGACATACCCTTACCAGTTACCGGAAACGCCATCCGTAATTCTTCATCTGAAACCTGATAATTAAAGTACCACTGCATCTCTTTCATCAGTTCCCTTGCCTCCCGTCGTCCAATGCCCAGATCATCAAACAATACCGTATCTGGTGTAATATTATGCTGCGGAAACTTCTCCTGAAAGAACAGTATCAGCATCTCTACGGAGGGGAGTGCATGAATATACTCATCACTCATTTTCAAAATTTCCTGAAGGAGATCCACCGCTTTTTGCATGGTTGCTTTCAAAGCTTTCAGATCAGGTGGTACATAATATTTGATATATTTCCGGCACTCATTTTTTTTGCCACCAGTTATTTCTACCATGAACTGATTCCGGGGATCACTTAGGTTCCATTTATCTCCATACCATCCCACACCAAGCCAGAAATCAAATTCGCGCAGCGGATAATGTAAGGCTCCCTGGTCACAGTCCAGGAATAATGCCTGGGAAGATAAGGGTACATCTTCTTCAAGAAGAAAAGCGGTGTATATTTTAGCGTCAAAAACTTCTATTCCAAAGTATTCCATAATATAAGGTCAGGGTATCAAAATGGAAATTTTCCCATTCCGGATATTCCATATAAGGGATTATGTCTAAAAGTAATAAAAAAGGGGACGCCGTACCACTAAAAATGATACGGCGTCCCTCTTTCCGGACAAAATTCAGATACCACTAAGCGCCCATCAACGCAATCATCTTCTGTGCAACACCCTTCGCAGAAGCAGGATTCTGTCCTGTCACCAATCTGCCATCTGCAATACTGTTCGAAGACCATGGCGCCGCTGCATGGAACTTAGCGCCCTGATTAGTTAAAGCTGTTTCCAGTTCAAAAGGCACATCATTTTTCGCGTAATTATCTTCTTCTTCATTCGTAAAAGAAGTGATATTCTTTCCGGCAATCAGATAACTGCCATCGCTCAGTTTCACATTCAGCAGAGATACCGGACCATGACACACGGCGCCCACAATTCTACCGCTATCATAGAAATCCGCGATCACTTTCTTTAGTAATGGATCTTCCGGCATATCTACCATCGGCGCTAAACCACCAGGCACAAACACCGCATCATAACCACTGGTATCTACATCCGCCAGTTTACGGTTGTGTTGCATTTTCGCCAGTCCGCCATCTTTGATAAACCGGGCATTGGAACTTTCCTCACTGGCCGTAAGATTATCAACGGCAGGAACGCCACCCGTGATGCTGGCAAAATCTATCTGGTAATGCGCATCGTCAAATTCTACATAGGGATGTGCTACTTCATCCAGGAATACACCTGTTTGTCTATTATTAGGGCCAATAAAACTGGCATTGGATACGATGAATAATATTTTCTTTGACATACAATCAGATTTTAAGGTTAATGAATACTGGTTTACACTATTTTTTTAACAATGATGACTTCGCGTACTTCAAGCTGCGGAACAACCTTACCCACGACGATCTCCTGATAGTGAGCGGAATTCCTGTGCGCCTCTGCGGCTTCCGCATCCACGTAACGCTCATGTAATATCAGTTCGTTAGGATCGCTTTCCGACTGGTAAATGTGATAGGCCGTATTGCCCGGTTCATTCTTTGACTTTTCAGCCAGTTCCGGCAATAACGCCAGAATTTCACTGGTGGCGGCTGCCTTTATTTTCCATTTAACAATGATCTCTTTTTCCATGGGTAAGTGTTTTTGTTGTTAGTAAATGAAGTCCTTACGAATGCAAAGATGCATCCGACACGTCTCAAAAAAATTGATGTATGGTAAGTTCTTATTTACCCCTGGCTAATTCCTTTCTTATTCGGCTGAGGCTCTCCGTAGTAATGCCTAAGTAAGAGGCAAGATGATAATTCTTGATATGCTTCTCGATATTGGGGTAGGTCTTCAAAAAATTGGCGTATTTGTCTTTCGCAGGTAATGCCAGATCAGACAGGATCCTTCGCTGAAAACTGGCAAAGAAGCGCTCCATCTTAATGCGGTAAAAACTTTCGATCTGCGGTACTTCTTTGTACAATTGCTCCATACTGGCTTTGGAGATCTGATGCACCACAGCATCGTACACACAATCAATATGTAAAATAGAATGGCCTTCAGCAAAGAAGGCTGTGTAGTCGCTGATCCACCAGTCCTGGATCGCAAACTGTAGGGTAAACTCCTTGCCCGTATCAGAAATATAGTAGGCACGCAGACACCCTTCTGCCACATAGTACTGATAAGGCACCAGCTGACCTGCACTTAATACAGCATCGCCTTTTTTCAGATTCAGCGTTTTAAACTTGTCTTCCACCAAAGCCGTTTCGGCTGGCGTAAAACTGAATCCTTTAAAGACATCCTCTATACTAAAGTGCTTCATGAAAAGTATTTTAAAAAAAGCGCATAGGCTGATTCCCTGCAAAAGTAGGAAAAAAGAGCACAGGTATAAGAATATACCCGTGATTGCTTAAACCTACAACTGTTACACTTTTAAATCGTTTATCCGCTTACTGCCAGCCACCACCCAGCGCATGATAGAGGCTGATTACCGCCATCCATTGCTCCAGCTGATCATTGGCCTGCTCCAGTTGAGCCGATAAAAGACTCTGTTCTGAGGTCAGTACGTCAATGTAGTTCGTGTTGCTGCTATATTTTAAAAGGGTCTGCGTAAAATCGACCGACTTTTCCAGTGCCTCGATCTGTTTACTACGAAACGCCTTGCGTTCTTCTACGGATGAATAGGTAAACAAGGCATCAGACACCTCCTGCCCCGCTGTCAGCAAAGACTGCTGAAAATTGTAACGGGCAGTTTGCTGTTCCGCCTCAGCCATCTTCAGCCTGGATTTATTCAGACCACGATTGTAGATCGGCTGGAATACACCCGCCGCGACATTGCCGAACAATCCGGTATTCTTCGTAAACCAGTCCCCGAAACTAAAACTGCTGAAACCTCCGGCCGCTGTCAGCGTCAATGAGGGATAGAATGCCGTCCGCGCGATATTGGTCGATTCAAAGGCCACTCTGAAGGCCAGTTCCGCCTGACGCACATCCGGCCGGTTCGCCAGCAGCTGTGCCGGCACCCCGCTATTGACCATCACAGGAACCGGCTGATCTTCCAGACGTCCCCGTTTTATATCACCGGCGGACTTACCCAGTAAAGTACTCAAAGCATTCTCCGTCTGCCAGATCTGCTTTTTCAATACCGGAATAGCCACCCGCGCGGCATACTCATTTGCCTGACTCTGTACCACCGCAGCGCCATTTACGACATTCGACCGCTGTAACTCCGTCATCGCTTCCACATCTGCACTGCGTATGTCCGCCGCCTTCTCCAGGATCAGCAGCTGATGGTCCAGTACCAGCAACGTATAATAATGCCCGGCAATATCAGCGATCAGGCGGGTCAGTACAGCATCTCTCGCCGCCTCTCCGGCAAGCAGGGAAGCATAAGCGGCTCTTTTAGCACTACGTAGCCTGCCCCAGATATCGGCCTCCCAGGAAGCATTCAGATTCATATCGTACTGCGGCGTTGTGGTGACAAATCCGAATCCCTGCGGATAGGCCAGGCGGGATTGCTTATAACCGGCATTAAATCCGGCCTGGGGTAAAAAAGCGGCCTTACTTTGCTGCCAGGCGGCATTGGCAGCCTCAATACGTGTGATGGCCATCTTCAGATCCAGATTCTGTTGCAAGCCTTCAGCAATCAACACCTGAAGATCGCCATCCTGGAAATAAGTACGCCAGGGCAAAGGGGCGATGTTCATCGTATCGGACAACGACTGTCCCCTATATTGCGACACTGTATCTGTAGCCGGCCGCTGGTATGTTTTAGTCACCTTACAGGCCGCCACCACCGTAACACAGGGCAGCAGCAATAAATATCTTCTTTTCATGTCATTCATGCGTTAAAATCAGATCGGCTGTTTCATGTCCCTTCGCCGTATGACGACTATGCGGCTTCGGCGCTCCACTGATACGCTCATGCAACAGCTGAAACAGAATAAATAGAATAGGTATCACAAAGACACCAAACAGCGTCCCTATCAGCATCCCGCCAATAGCGGCTGTACCGATGGACTTATTACTGGCAGCACCTGCGCCACTCGCGAGCATCAGCGGAACCAGTCCGAAGATGAAAGCAAAGGAGGTCATCAGGATCGGACGCAAACGCGCACCCGCACCCGTAATTGCTGCCCTTACCAGGTCTTCTCCACTCCTCCGGTGCATCAGCGCAAACTCCACAATCAGGATAGCGTTCTTCGCCAGCAAGCCAATCAGCATGATCAGACTGATCTGCAAAAAGATATTGTTATCGACGCCAAAGATCTTTGCGAAAATGAATGCGCCCGCCAGTCCTATAGGGAGTGAAAGCAGTACCGCAAAAGGTAGTACGTAACTTTCGTATTGCGCGCAAAGCAGGAAATACACGAATACAAGACACAGCAAAAAGATAAGTAAGGCCTGACTGCCACTGGAAATCTCCTCTTTCGTGATACCCGAAAACTCATACGTATATTGTTTAGGCAGGGTTTGCGCCGCTACTTCCTGGATTGCCCGGATCGCATCTCCGGAACTGTAACCAGGATTGGGCGCACCGGTAACGGAAGCTGAATTAAACAGATTGAAGCGGTTGAGGAACTCCGATCCGTATACGCGTTTCAGTGTAATAAATTCAGAGATCGGCGCCATACGACCTGCCGCATTCCTCACCATGATCTGATGAATACTTTCCGGTGTCGCACGATTCAGGGCATCCCCCTGCACCATCACCCGGTATTGCTTACCGAAACGGTTGAAGTCAGCCGCATAAATACCGCCAAAGTACCCCTGCATCGTACTTAATACAGTATTGACAGGCACACCGGCTTCCTCACAACGGGCTACATTAACATCCAGCTGATACTGCGGGAAACTGTTATTAAAAGAAGTCGCCGCATACTGGATCTCTGGTCGCTGATTCAATGCTCCCAGGAACTTATAGATCGCCCCTCCAAACTCATTCAGATCGCCGGCAGAAAGGTCCTGTAAAGAGAACTCAAAACCATTTGAGCTACCAAACCCCTGAAGGGTCGGCGCTGCAAAAAAGATCACCTGCGCTCCTTTGATATGCGCGGTCCGGCCAAACAGCTGACCGACCACACTACCGATGTCCTGTCCTTTCTTCGCACGCTGTGCCCAGGGTTTTAAGCGGATAAACAAAGCGGCATACGAACCACCAGGACCACTGATCAGGTCCTGCCCTGCCACCCGGCATACAGACTCCACTTCAGGAATACTACCTGCAATACGGGCGACCTCATTGGATAGTTCCGTCGTCCGCTCGAGCGAAGAAGACGGTGGCAATATGATATCTCCGAAGATCGCCCCTCCGTCTTCATTCGGTACGAAACCGGTAGGAATGGTCTTTACCAGGAACCACAAAACCATACTGAATATTACGATAGCACCACCAGCCAGGCATTTACGTTTGATCAGGAAGTGAACCGACCGACGGTATTTACCCGTCATCGCATGAAAAGCGGTATTAAAGCCCGCGTAGAAACGTTGCAATACACCTCTCTTTACTGGTGCATGCGCATCATGCGGTTTAAGGAAAATAGCGCACAACGCCGGACTTAAAGTCAATGCATTCACCGCAGAGATCACAATGGCAATCGCCAGCGTCAGACCAAACTGTTTGTAAAACACCCCGGCAGAACCGCTGATAAAGGAGACCGGCACAAATACTGCCGCCATTACCAGCGTAATAGATACGATCGCACCGCTGATCTCACTCATCGCATGTAATGTCGCCTTCTTTGCAGAAGTAGCGCCCTGGTCCAGTTTGGCATGCACGGCTTCCACCACTACAATGGCATCATCCACCACAATACCGATCGCCAGTACCAATGCGAATAAGGTCAGCAGATTAATACTGAAACCGAAGACCTTCAGAAAAAAGAAAGTCCCGATAATCGCCACCGGTACGGAAATAGCCGGGATCAAAGTAGAACGGAAATCCTGCAGGAAAATAAACACGACAATGAACACGAGTATGAACGCCTCGATCAGTGTATGTACCACCTTTTCAATAGAGGCGTCCAGGAACTCGTTCGCGTTCAGGAAAGGCACATGATAGACGCCCTCCGGAAACTCCTTTGCACTCTCCTCTATAATCTTTTCACATTGGCTGATCAACTCGTGTGCATTCGAACCGGAAGACTGTGACACAGCAATCGCAGTAGCTGCATAACCATCCGTGATCGTTGAACTGGCATAACTCAATGAGCCCATTTCTACCTTTGCAATGTCATTGAGTCGGAGAAACTGTCCGTTCCCGGATGAACGGATAATGATATCGCCAAACTCCTTTGCGGTCTTTAAACGACCTTTATATTTGATCACATACTGAAAAGCCTGTGCACCGTTCTCTCCGAACTTACCAGGCGCTGCTTCAATATTCTGCTCGGAGAGTTTCGCCATCACATCCGCCGGCATCAAACCATGTACCGCCATGACATCTGGCTTTAGCCAGATACGCATGGAATAATCCCTTGCACCATAAATAAACGCATCTCCTACGCCGTTCACCCGCTTTAAACGGGGCATCAGATTAATATTGACATAGTTCTGCAAAAAGGTTTCATCATAAGATTTATTCTTACTGTACACCTCAAAGATGAAGACCTGACTGCTCTGTTTTTTACTGGTGGTTACCCCTGCACGGATCACATCCGCAGGCAATAAACTGGTCGCTTTAGATACCCGGTTCTGTACGTTCACAGCCGCCAGATCGGGATCGGTACCCAGTTTAAAGTAAATGGTGATCGTCGCGCTGCCATCATTACCGGCAGTAGACGTCATGTAACTCATATTCTCCACCCCATTGATCTGTTCCTCCAGCGGAACGATCACAGAATTCATCACCACATCAGCATTGGCCCCCTGAAAGGCAGCCTTTACCTCTACGGTGGGTGGTGCAATCTCCGGATACTGGGAGATCGGCAGGGACAGGAGTCCCAGCAGACCGAGTATCACAATGATCACAGAGATCACTGTTGACAGTACCGGTTTTTCGATAAATTTCCTTAGCATAATTGATAGATTGAAGACAAAGTGATGCCCGTCCCCCGGGTGACGACAGGTCACGGGAGAGCATACATAAAATTTGCCGGTAGAGGTATGTTATTGCTGTGCGAGTGGTTTTGCGGGAACGGGTTTGATCAGCAGACTATCCTTCAGATTGCCCATCCCTTCTGCGACCACCTTATCGCCTGCCTGTAATCCACTTTCGACTACATAGCTATCACCGGTACCAATGTCCATTACATGTACCTCCCGGCTTTTCACCATACCATCCGCCGCTACGACATACACCATCTTCCTGCCCTGCATTTCAAATGTGGCTTTCTGCGGCAGCAGTAATGCGGATGAAAGGTTCATCGGAATTTCCAGGGTAGCACTGCCACCACTACGGATAATACCGGCCGGATTCGGGAATGTAGCCCGGAAACTGATAGCGCCCGTTGATCTGTCGATCATCCCATTCACCGTCTCCACGTGCCCCTGCTCCGGGTAATTAGTCCCGTCAGGAAGTACAAGACTAACTGCCGGCATCTGCTGCAGTTTCTCCTGGATGCTTTGTCCTTTATATTTAGCGGTAAATGCCAGGAACTCTTTTTCATCAAAAGAAAAATAAGCGTAGATGTTGCGGATATTCGACACCATTGTCAGGGCCTGCGGAGCCGAAGGACTCACCAGACTACCAATCTTATTAGGGATGGTACCGACAACGCCGTCTACCGGACTCACAATACGCGTATAACCGATATTGGTATGGGCATTCGCCAGACTGGCCCTTGCCTGCGAGAGGACGGCCTCTTTTGCTTTCAGATTGTATTGTGCAGCTTCCAGCGCGGTAGCCGTAATGATTTCCTTCTTCACCAGCGGCGTCAGATTGCTCACCTGTAATTTTGCGGCGCTTACCTCTGCTTCTGCACTTTGAATGGCCGCGGTAGCTGTTCTGACTTCCTGTTCATATTGTGGCGCATCAATCACAAAAAGCACTTGTCCTTTTTTAACAACCGCTCCTTCATCCACTAATATCTCCCGGATATAACCGTCAATCTTGGGTCTGATCTCGATATTCTGCTGCCCTTCGAGAGAAGCCGGATATTGCACTTTAAGCGTTGTTGGCGCCTGTTGGATTGTATAGATAGGAAACTCCTGCGGACCGTTATTGGCATATCCGTTTTCGGCTTGTCCGCATGAGCCCAGCAATAACAAAGAAAGCGCAGCTGGAATAATATACATAGCAGAGAAGCAGCCAGTAAGGCACAAAGCGCCGCCAGTGCCGGGAGATGCCTGTCTCCCGGCCTTCATATGATTGGTCATTTCGTAAATGTTTAATAGTTGATCCGATCCTCGTCAAACAGGCATGACAATCCCATGCCGCAGCTTTATTTTTTTGCGGCGTTTAAATGCTAACCTGTATCTGAAGGGAAGAAATAGTACTGATCCTAAACGATCAATACCTGCTGGAAAGGTGGGTTATTCTGGCTTTCTGATAACGCTCATTAGCGACATCCCAGTTGACAAGTTTCCAGAAACCGGCGATATAATCAGGACGTTTGTTCTCGTAGTGCAGATAATAGGCGTGCTCCCATACGTCCAGTCCTAATAAGGGTTCGCCCGGAATGATCTCTGGTAATTTCATTAAGGGATTGTCCTGATTCGCAGTAGAAGTGATCTTTAATTTTTTCTCTTCGGATGACCAGATCAGCCATGCCCAACCGGAACCAAAACGCGTAGTTGCTGCTTCGGTGAACTTCGTTTTGAACTGCTCAAAAGAACCGAATTCTTCATTGATCCCAACTGCCAGCTCCCCGACTGGTTGTCTGTTATCAGGCTTCTTGCCCAGGATAGCCGGAAAATCCAGTTCCTTCATCTTTTTAACCTCTTCCAGCGACACATCAGGTAGCGAAGGAGGAGACAGCAAGGACCAGAAAAGACTGTGGTTATAATGTCCGCCCCCATTATTACGGATAGCCACTGGCAGGTCTTTGATAATGGCGAACAGCTCTTCCAGTGACAAAGGCACATAAGGCGTATCTGCCAGGGCTTTATTCAGGTTATCTACATAGGCCTGATGGTGCCTGGAATGATGTATCGTCATGGTCCGGGTATCGAAAACGGGTTCCAGTGCATTATATGCATATGGAAGCGATGGTAGTGAATGAATAGCCATGTTTATGATGATTTATACTACAAAAGTAGACAAAGAAACTATTAAACCAAATAAACACTTGGTTTATTATGATTATTGGCGCATTGATTTTCTCTATATTTGCATTAACCAAATATTTACTTTGTTTTTTATGAAAATGACACTACCGGATAATGAGAGAGCGGTTTGGATTCTGAAGACAAAAGGTCCTCTGCCATTGATCGAACTGGCTAAAGACCTGAATATCACAACGGAAGGAGCTCGTTTTCAGTTAATTAAACTGGCCAATGAAGGGCTTGTAGAGACAAGGAGCGAGTCCAAGGGAAAGGGGCGGCCGCAACAGGTATGGTCGCTTACTTCATTAGGACACGCCCGTTTCCCGGATGCCCATGCTGACCTGACGGTAAAGCTCATCCTGAAAATGCGGGATACTTTGGGTGAAAATGCCCTGCTGGAAGTCATTGAAGCCAATGGCCGGGATGGGAAGGAGAAATACCTGAAAGAACTGGCCAACGTGTCAGACCTGGAAGGAAGGATCGGCGGACTAGCCCATATCAGGGATAATGAGGGATATATGGCTACTTATGTAAAAGATGAAGAAGGCTATCTGCTGATAGAGAATCACTGTCCGATCTGTGCTGCTGCCACAGCATGTATGGGTTTCTGCAAATCGGAACTGGACACATTCAGGGCTGTTCTGGGGGATAAGGTATCTGTTGAAAGAGTAGACCACATCCTGGCAGGCGCCAGACGTTGCGCCTACAGAATAAAGGACCATGCCAGGTAAGCATCGGGCATGATCCTCCAAATATATCTGATATTATTTACCTACCCTGGCCATCAGGTGCTGTGGATACCTCGCTCCCTGAATAGTAATGGCGTCCGTAGCCTTCTCAATGGCGGTTAATTCATCAGCAGATAATTCGATATTGATAGCACCGATATTCTCCTGTAACCTGCTCAGTTTTGTAGTACCTGGAATCGGGACAATCCCTTCTCCCTGCGCCAGCAGCCATGCCAGGGCAATCTGTGCAGGTGTCGCCTGCTTTTCGGCAGCAATATCCTTTAATAAATCTACTACTACCTGATTCAGGCGTCTGTTCTCCTCAGAAAATCTTGGTACGACATTCCTGAAATCTGTGCTGTCAAACTGTGTGCTTTCATTGATCGCACCGGTTAAGAAGCCTTTACCCAGCGGACTAAAAGGCACAAAACCAATATTAAGCTCTTTTAACACAGGTATAATCTCCTGCTCAGGTTCTCTCCACCACAATGAATATTCGCTTTGCAAGGCAGTCACCGGTAATACGGCATGCGCCCTGCGGATCGTAATGGCACCTGCTTCAGAAAGTCCCCAGTGTCTCACCTTGCCCTCTTTGATCAGCTCCGCAACAGTACCTGCCACTTCTTCGATTGGTACATTTGGATCTACCCTATGCTGATAGAAAAGATCGATATAATCGGTTTTCATTCTTTTTAATGCTGCTTCTGCAACAGCCCTGATATTGGCTGGTGTGCTGTCCATGCCCTGATCCGGCTTTCCCTGTTTAAATCCGAATTTTGTAGCAATCACTACTTTATCACGAAACGGTGCCAGCGCCTCTCCTAACAGTTCTTCATTGGCAAAAGGACCATACGCCTCTGCTGTATCAAAGAAAGTGATCCCTGCATCAAAAGCAGCATGTAACAGGGGAATAGCATCTTTTTTATCAGTCGCAGGACCGTAAGCAAAACTCAGTCCCATACAACCCAGACCCAATGCGGATACTTCCAGCCCGTTCCCTAAAATTCTCTTCTTCATAAAAGTATTTTATCAGATAATTATTTATGTTTCGCAAAAGAAACGATGAAGTAGATTTTCCCTTGCAATAATGCAAAGTTCCGTTGCTTTTAGTTGCAGATTGGTATACCAATTACTGTTTTACCTACCAATATTATCTGCAGGAGCCGGCGGTTGAAGATCATATTGATGGGAGAAGTACCTTTATAATGCAAATTGTCTCCAATGGAAGAAATCATCAGACTTGAAAGTGTTGCGCAATACAATGCAATACGTGGGGTAGAAACCCTTCATCCGCTTATTACCATCGTCGATGTAGAAAAATTTGAAACCCTGCTCAGCGAATATTTTCAATCCACACAGCCACAAACAAACGGACTACCTTCAGTCGCCTGGAGTGCCGGACAATTACATTTATCAGCTAATTATTTCGGAGATCTGATCAGGAAAGAAACAGGTAAATCGGCACAGGATTATATCCAGGCGAAGGTGATCGATATAGCAAAAGAGAAGGTATTCGAACGCGACAAATCGATCGGGGAGATCGCATATGAACTGGGCTTTAAATATCCGCAGCACTTTACACGATTATTTAAACAACGCGTTGGCCATACACCAAATGAATACCGCAGACTCAATTAATAAACAGCTAAAGAAAGAGCTTCAGCTACTCCGTCTGATATCGTGTGTACATATAACTACGCTTTTAAATTCAGCCATTTATAAAGTTATCAATAGTCAAGACCATATTCTCCTGCCAGGTCCCAGTATTTTTCAGATATTCCGGCATACAGTTACCCCAAGGAAGCGCAGGGCCTGATTGATTTTCTCCATTTCAGGATCAACATGCTCACTCCCAATAAAAGCATTGGCATGCTGTGAAACCCAAACCGCCGAAGTAGCTATTTCCTGAAAGAGCAGCATGAAATGTTACAACTTCCGTAATTTTACGCCATGGGATTATTCGACTTCTTATTCAAAAAACCTGTTATTGTGAATGACGCACTTTTCGGAGAGCTACGCTTCATAAATACCAGGGATAAAGCCATGAATTTCTTCGAGGCATATACATTCTTCCAACCTTCCAACGGCAACATTGAAATACACATAGAAGGTAATCTGCCTGGTCCGGATGAGGAGCAAAAGCAATTTTTTGTTGCACTTCAGGAAGACTATGACAAATATATTCCGCAGATACAGACGGCGATCGAAACAGAATTCCGCCACTGGGAAAAAGATTTTACAATAAAACATTTCAAACAGGAATTTACCCCTGTATTTCTGGAGATCCCCCGCTTCAACCAGGAACGCTCCATCTGGTCGATCTCTTTTGACACCACAAATGGCAAAGGTCATGAGATCGTGGTATACTTCCATGATGGCGAAATCGATGAAGTCGTTATTGACGGATGATCCGCTAAGATCACTATTTTATACCAGGACGGCAGGCAATTGTCCTGCCAGCAGATCAATTTATAGTCCAAAATAGCACAAATAACTATTTACAGGCAATAAAAACGATTGTTTGTACCAAAATTATTCAAATGGCAATTCAAATGAAATGTCATTTATACTTTTGCAGTATGAAGTTGTTGAATAAAAAATTGATACTGGTCATCGCCTCTATGGGCATTTTTGTAGAAGCACTGGATATCGCAATCATTAATCTGGCGCTGCCAAAGATCGAAAAGGACCTGGGATTAACAAATGATTCAAGCTATAAACTTCAGAGCGTATATGTCCTTATCTATGGATGTTTCCTTATCCTTGGTGGTAAATTATCGGATTTTACAGGCCGAAAAACGGTCTTTTTATGGGGTGCCACAATATTCCTGCTGACCTCCTTAGGCGCCGGCCTATCTCAGACCTACCATTCCCTCCTGCTCTTCAGGACATTACAGGGACTGGGTGCGGCATTGATCATGCCCTCCGCATTCTCCATCGTCAATTATTATTTCACTGAGTCCCGGGAACGCAGCAGGGCCATCGGGATCTTTGGTTCTTTTGCAGCTACAGGGTCGGCAGCCGGCCTGTCCGTCGGAGGGATCATAGCCAGTTACCTCGGCTGGTCATGGGTTTTCCTGATCAATGTACCGATCCTGCTGATCATCATCGTGATCGCTTATCTATACCTGGAAAAGGATGTAAAGTCCAACAGCAAACTGCCCGATATTCCCGCAGCTATTGCCCTGGTCGTATCGATGCTTTCGCTGACCTGGGCCACCGAACTATTATCAAAACCGGTCGAAAACAGGCTGAAAATCGCCGGATTTCTGTTATTACTGGTCGTGACTACTTTATACCTGTATAAACGCCTTAAAACACAGCCTATACCGCTTTTAGACCTGAAAGTACTGGCCCTGCCCTCCCTGAGAAAAGGAAACACGCTTTTCATCCTGTTGGGCGCCCTTTTTACAGGATATCTCTTCATTATGAGCTTCCTTATTCAGCAGAACTTCCATTTCTCTGCCGCTGAATCAGGATTTATCATGATGCCCTTCAACATCCTATCTATACTGATAGGTCGCTTCGGTCTGCCCGTATTATCCCACAGAATGCCCGCCAGAACGATTGCGCTCCTCGGTGCTGCATCTATGCTGGCAGGAACACTCTCACTGGTTGCAGCTGTACAATACCACAGCCTTTTCTTTCTATTGGCAGGCGGCTCCCTGATCGCCGGTGTAGGCATGACACTCTGTTTTACAGGCTATTCTGTTATCGCTATGGACAAAGTGCCTACCGAGCAACTGGGCGTAAGTGGCAGTCTGACCACCACGGCGTATTTTGTAGGAGGCGGTATCGGACTACCCGTGGTTTCCATGTTCATGAGTAATACAGTTGGTGAATGGAATAGCAGACCGGTACTAGTGCTCTGTGCAATTGCATCAGGCAGTATTACATTGCTCTCATTTCCCAATTCTTTGCTATTTTCCCGGAATGAAAGACTTGCAGATTGATACAAATAGCAAAATTCCCGTTTACATCCAGATCGCGGAGTCCATTATGGCTGCCGTACGCGATGGTCTGTTAACCCGCGACCAGCAAATACCCTCTATCAATGAACTGAGTGAACAATACCTCCTTTCCAGAGGTACCGTAGAAAAAGCGTATAAAGAGCTGAGAGATAAGAAGGTCATCATCTCTGTGAAGGGAAAGGGTTATTTCATCAACCGGACCGATATAGCGATCCCGCTGCGCGTCCTACTGCTATTCAACAAAATAAGTAACTATAAAAAACAGGTCTATAATGCTTTTGTAAAGACATTGGGCGACAATGTATTTGTAGACCTGCATATTCATCACCATAGCGTGGCACTCTTTGAGAATCTGATCAGCAATCACCTGGGGGACTATGATTATTATGTCATCATGCCTCACTTTTACGAACAACCGGAAAAAGTGCTGGAAATACTAAAAAAGATACCACCCGGACAACTGATCCTGCTGGACAAAGACGCGCAGGAGCTGAAAGGACAATATGGTATTGTTTTTCAGAACTTTGAAAAAGATATCTACGAAGCCTTACATGAAGCTTTACCAGCGTTGAAGAAATATAACAGCCTTGTCTTTGTAAATCCCGGATTCACCCCCTATCCTCCCGAGATTGAAAAAGGATTCAGGTACTTCTGTCGGATGCAGGATTTCAATTTCTCCGTCATAGAGGGTATTGAAATGCATACGCCGGTGACGCAGGGACAGGCTTATATTATTATCGAAGAAACAGACCTGGTGAACCTGGTCAAGATCTGTCGGAACAATCAGCTGAAGATCGGAGAAGATGTAGGGATCGTTTCTTATAATGAGACACTCCTGAAGGAGATCTTACTGGACGGGATCACGGTTATTTCCACCGATCATGAAGAGATGGGAGCTGCAGCAGCATTGATGATCAAGGATAAGAAACTCGGACGTGTAAAGAATCCTTTCAGACTGATCCTACGGAATTCATTGTAGCCATATTTCCTGCTCAGCAAGGGTAAACGCCGAAAATCTATCTATGATAAATCCGGCGTTTACCCTGGACAAATAACACTATTATTACTTTCCGATGCCCAGTTGCTCCCTGAAACTCATATTCATCTCATACTGCTCCTGCACGGGAACTGCCTTCCTTGACACCTTATTGATATCCTTTCCCTCCTTCGTAAACAGCATCGGTAGGAAATTATAGGTTTCATTCCCATCCAATCTGGCTACTTCCTCTTCCCATTGATTCCATCTCAGTGTCTTGTAAAAATCAGCCAAATCGCCATTAAAGCAGAAAGACAAAAAATCACTATAGGACAGATCGAGCGCTTCCCTGTCCAGGTTATCAGGTGCGAGATAATACACTTTACCAGGATCAGGTCCCAGAGCGCCGCCATTGACAGCAAAGAAGCCTCCTGCAGCATCATCCGCAATCAACAGGAATTGTGGTACTTCTCCTGTTTCTTTGAACGACTTACCAAGATTCCACTCAGGTAATGACCTGTTCAGACGTGCATGGCCGGAACCCAATATCCGTATCCAGCCGTGATCGATCAGCAAACCACCCGTAGCATATATAATAGCGCCCATAGGCGACCGTGTGGTCACCTGTGTCTGGTATAAGGCCGCTTTTGCCTTTGCCGTATCACAAGGCAGGATTTCTACCTTATTTTTCGCTTTACCTATCCATTCCTGTACCAGGTCCCATCCCGGTTCTTTTGTATTGATCAGGTCTTCTATATTTTTCATTTGTCTTTGCGCAAAAATGTTTGCCGAAAAAAAAGTGATCACCAGGATCAAAAATAAGTTTTTCATGATGCAATACATTACGGGAAATTTAATGAAGACTTTTACTGATGGTGGCAGGACTATCGCTGATGCATATCTTCTCCGGGAAGACGGCTGATCTGCCAGGGCCCGCGTGCTGTTCTGCGAATGGCTCTATACCCTGGTGGCAGATCGGCAATATCCAGTAAATCTGGCTCTAGTGAAATAGCCTCTCCTAAGCCTATTATGTTATAGTCCTCATCTTCTATACCCTGTGTCTTACCCGTAAATTCCCACATACCATCCTCCTCATGATGAAACACATATAGAATAGGCTCATACTTATGCATGACCCATTTGGTAACAATAACGACTGTCGTCAGCTTATCGGGGAACTGTTTATTCATAGTTGTTTCTTCAGGGGATTTTTGCCAATAGTGCCTATTTGTTCATTCAGCTCGGCCATCAAAGGAAATGGGATGTTTGAACATACAGCACAGCAGATTTTGTATCCAAAGAAAACTATAACGCTGGTGCAAAGAAGAATGTTCATCTGCCTGATAAATAAATACACCCCGTCATTCTTATTTGATTTTACCAATCCAGTCGCCGCCGGATAACGTAGCTTTGAATAATATGGGCAACAAACAAAAACAGTTAAACTATAAAGCTGCTATAGACACGATACCCGATTCCTTCAGGAAAGAGATCGGCCGCTTCAACGTGTTTTTTATTAACCATGATAATGATGAGCGATTTGACGGTGAATTATATGGCCGGAAGGGCTTGTATAAGATAAGTCTGCTAAAAGGCAATACCAAACTATTCTATGCTGACAAAAATATTGAATTTGAAAAATATGCCCTGCTTTTCTCAAATCCGAATATACCATACTCATGGGAATTCGTCGGTAGCAATCATACCAGCTTCTTTTGTGTGTTTACAGAATCTTTTATAGACCAGTTCGGAATGATAAAGACTTACCCTGTCTTCATGCCAGGAAACTATCCATTATTCGAACTGACGGACACACAATTCATCAGCTTTGAAAAAATCTTTCTGGAGATGCAGCAAGAGATCAGGACAGACTTTCCTTACAAATATGATGTCCTACGTACCAAGGTGCTGGAACTCATACATGCCGCACTTCGCTTACAGCCTGCAGAGCCGCTGAAAATCACAGATACAGGTGGATCAAAGCGCATTGCCTCTCTTTTTACAGAACTTCTCGAAAGACAGTTTCCGATAGAATCTACCCAACAGCAAATGGAAGTACGTCGGCCGGCCGACTTCGCTGATAACTTATCTGTTCATGTGAACCATCTGAACCGCGCCCTCAAAGAAACAACGGGAAGGACCACCTCTCAGCTGATCGCTGAAAGGATCCATCAGGAAGCGAAATCATTGTTGCTGCACACCGAATGGAGTATCGCGGAAATAGCCTGGTGTCTGGGATTTGAAGAACTCTCCAACTTTATCAACTTCTTCAAACGCGTCGAAAAACTCCCGCCCAAGTCATTCAGGACCTCCAACAAACAATAAACAGCGTTTACGCATTGTTTGATTTTAATAACTTTTGATTTGATTGTACCAAGTTCCCCGTGATCACTACGCATAATTTAGCGCTTCTAAATAATACAACATGTTAGCAGCAAAAGGTTATGCGGCGCAAAGCGCCAATGCAACATTAGCACCATGGGACTTTGAAAGAAGAGATGTAGGACCACATGATGTACAGATCGACATTTTATATTGCGGTGTCTGCCATTCTGATCTGGCGCAGATCAACAACGAATGGTTTCCCGGTATCTTCCCGATGATACCTGGTCATGAGATCGTTGGCCGCGTTGTGAAAGTCGGCGAACACGTAAAAAACTTCAAACCGGGAGATCTGGCAGGCGTGGGTACACTGGCTAACTCCTGCGGCAAATGCAGCCATTGTGAAGACGGACTGGAAGTATATTGTGAGAACGGCGTCATCCCCACTTATAATGGTATCGACAGATACAGAGATAATCTCCCGACCTACGGCGGATACTCCAATACCATCGTAACCGATGAATCCTTTACATTACGTATCTCCGAAAAACTGAACCTTGCGGCAGCAGCACCGCTATTGTGTGCCGGTATTACCACCTACTCTCCCATGAAACACTGGAAGGTGGGTAAAGGCCACAAAGTAGCAGTACTCGGCCTGGGTGGACTCGGACATATGGCCGTGAAGTTCGGCATAGCACTCGGCGCAGAAGTGACCATCCTCAGCACCTCTCCCCACAAAGCCAGCGACGCCAAAAAGCTGGGCGCACATCATTTCGTGGTAACCAGCAACGCAGAAGAAGTAGAAAAAGTAAAAGCCTCCTTTGACTTTATCATCGATACTGTAAGCGCAGAACATGACTTCGACTTCTACCTGTCACTGTTAAGACTGAATGGCGTGCATATCCTGGTAGGTATCCCACCTGCAGGCTTCACGATTAAAAGTGTTGGCATGTTCCAGCTGGGACGGAAGAGTGTAGTAGGTTCTGCTAGCGGCGGCTTACCTGAAACACAGGAAATGCTGGACTTCTGCGCGGAACACAACATTGTTTCCGACATTGAACTGATCGATATGAAAGACATTCATACAGCATTTGACAGAATGACCAGAGGAGATGTGAAATACCGCTTTGTAATTGATATGGCTACACTGTAGTACCAGGTAATAACCAGTAAAAAACAACACGCCTCCTGTATAATGCAGGAGGCGTGTTCGCTATGTCATGATACTTTCGGTAATATTCTGTACATTGCCCATACCGCTAAACGGTTTTCTTCATGGGCGCTTATAATATCCTTATTACAGATATAACATGCAGTTACTGCAATACTTCCCACGAAGTAAAAGTACAGTTTAAATATGGACTCACCTGGCAGCTTGACTTCCGTATTGGCGAGCGGATACAATGGGAGACCAGGTACGATATTGGTACCCCTGGTACTGAAAAAGTAAAAGTATACGGAATACGGGAGTCCGATCCGGTATGTCCCCATTGCGGACATCCAGAAGATGAGGAATATGACATTATAGTTGAAAAAGATATCATCAAAAGCATGTCTCCTATGAAAAACCCACAAGACTATCTAAATGATGATGAAGGTTGTTTTGTGATAATAAGCTAATACGCTATTCCCGTACCTGCAAATGAACATCCGGCTGATGTACCTCCAGCACATTAGCAGGATATTTGAGATCCTTAAAATCAAACTGCCTGTACAACCCATGCGCATCACTCGTATTTAACATCTTTCTCCTCAGCCGCTTCGACCATGGCAACCCCATAATATGCCCCACCATTTCTTTGGAAATACCCTGTCCACGATACTCCGGCAATACAAATATATCCGCAAACCATCCGAAGGTATAATAATCCGTAATCACACGCCCGAAGCCTACCTGCTGATCTCCGATAAAAGCACCGACACAAAATGAATTCGCCAGTGACTGTTCCACAAACGTATAAGAGATGCCTTTTGCCCAGTAAGAATCTTCCGATAGAAAACGGTGTATCATCTGTATATCCATATGCTCTATACCAGTTCTGATAATGATCGCTGACATAATAATTGTTTGTTTCTACAAAAGTATAGCTGAGCACTCAATGAATACAGTCTCAGTTTGCACTATCTTTATGGACACAGTTGACATCCTACATGAAAAATGATTTCTTATACATAGAAATATCCAATAGGCTCGGCGAACTGATAAAGAAACAGGTACTGAAACCGGGAGACCGCTTACCGTCTGTCAGAAACCTCTGTCAGGAATATGGTATCAGCATGAATACAGCCAAAAGGATCTTCCTCGAACTGGAAGCCCAGTCACTGATTGAATCCCTTCCGCAATCAGGGTACTATGTATGTCAGCAGCCCACCCGCAGACTCCCCCTACCCGATATCAGCAACCCCTCTGGAAGGGTCAGCAACAAAGAACCGGAAGAACTGATCAGCAGGGTCTATGCGAATATCGGCAATACCGCACTAACGCGCTTCTCCGTAGGGGTACCGGCAAATGAATTACTACCATTGGCGAAGCTCAGCAAAGAACTGATCAACGCAACAAGAAACCTGACTGATGGTGGCACTGCTTATGAAACACTACAGGGCAATGAGAAACTGAGAAGAGCGATTGCAGCCCGTTCCATCTACTGGGGTGGTAACCTGCAGCACGATGACCTTATCACCACTGCCGGTGGTATGAACGCCCTCTCCTTCTGTATAATGGCGCTGGCAAAACCCGGAGACACTATCGCTATAGAAAGTCCCTGTTATCCCGGTACGCTCCAACTCGCCAAAAGCCTGGGCCTGAAGGTCCTGGAATTACCAACACACCCTACCACGGGTATCGAGATCTCCGCACTGAAAAAAGTCGTTGGCAAAATCGATCTCTGTCTGCTGGTCCCGAATTTCAACACACCTCTCGGCAGTTACATGCCGGAAGAAAACAAGCAGGCGATCGTCGAATTGCTCGCCAGACATAAAGTCCCGCTCATAGAAGACGATATCTATGGAGACCTGTATTTCAGCGGACACAGACCTGGTTGTTGCAAAGCATTTGATAAGGAAGGAATGGTACTCTGGTGCAGCTCTGTCTCTAAAACACTCGCTCCCGGATACCGGGTAGGCTGGGTGGCGCCCGGAAAATTCAAAGACAAAATATTGAAACTAAAACTGGTCCACGCGATCTCTGCTCCTGCCATCACACAAGAGGCAGTCGCCAACTTTCTTACCAGCGGGCATTACGAAAATCATCTCCGGAAATTCAGAAGAATACTGCATAACAATTATCAGCAGTATGCAGCATGTATCGCAGCTTATTTCCCGGAGGGAACAAAAACCAGCAGACCTCAGGGAGGCCTCTCTATCTGGGTGGAATTAGATAAAGAGATTAACACAACGGAACTCTTCGACCTGGCCATGAAACAGAAAATAAGCATTGCCCCAGGCCGGATGTTTTCTTTACAGGATCAGTTTGAAAACTGCATGCGACTTTCTATCGGATTAAGCTGGTCCGAAGACATCAAACGGAACCTAAAACTCCTCGGCAACCTGGCAAAACAAATCAAAGCTTCCCGATAAGGGGAAGCTTTGATGCAATGGAACAAAAGACCAGCTATTTATGATTATAAGGTGTAACGATCAGTTTATACTTTCCATTCTCCAGCAATTGCTTTTCAAAAGTGATCTCCAGCTGCTTACTCTCGCCTTTCAGCAAAGTGAAATAGTTGTCACTCATTAACACCGGCAATACCCGCTCATTGTTATCCGCCCTTACCAGCTGCGCACATACTGCGAATGCTGGTCCTGCAGCATTAGAAGGGTTGCTCACCGTCGCCGTAATACGGGTACTATCACCCACCTGCACCGCCTTCGAACTCACTTTCAGCTGTACAGCCGGCAGTTGATTCAAAGCTGTATAGTCTCCATTCCGGCTACCTCTCCAGTAGAAATTATCAGATTGCAGATTGCCTTTCGCATCACTCAGCCGCAGCCGTATAAACTGCACATCTGAAAGCGTGGCGCTACGTTTACCATATACCTCAAACTCATACAAAGAATAACCCCACTGTGATGCCCGCTTACGTCCCAGCATCCTTACATAACGCGCCTTTACCGGCTGTAAAGAGAGGGTTTCCGTACCGCCTTTACTGGTATCCGTCTGATAGACGTCTCTCCAGGATTGTGCATCATCGGAGACCTGTAAACTATATGCCGCCGCATGTGCATCCTCCCATACCAATACGACATTTCTGATCTCCTGCGTTACACCCAGATCCACATAGATCCATTCATTGTCATTATAGTTACTGCTCCAGCGGGAACCTACACTACCATCCACCACCGCAGCTGCGCCAGCACTCTCTGGTGATGAAGAGGAAGCAACTACTGATTTTTTAAACGCCAGATTATCCGCATTAAAATTCAGGTCGAAACAAGGTGTTGTATTGTTCGCAGGAGCACTGATAGTCGCCGTCTGACCAATCTGTTTAGCAACCGTTCCATCCATATTATAGACAATCGCTTCCGCCTTCAGATGACTATAATTCTGTAAAGTAGTATTCACCACCTTCACAGAATTATCTGCCGCACTCCACTGGATATGTAAAGGCTCACAGGCCTTTTTCACCCCCCAGTAAGCACCTGTCAGGTCATAGTAATAGTCGTAGGTCTGCCATACCATACTCGGATAAGCAGACTGACTCATCCAGGTCATGATACCCGAAGCATCATTCCACATATTATGTAACCAACCCTCATACATCGCCTTATTGACTTCAATATTCACCAGCTGGGCCTTGCGGCAATAGTCTTCAATACCACTGGCGGTACCGTATCCTTTATTGATCGCGTCGTCATATCTGTCCGGACCGGCATTAGCTGCCGACGGGCCAAAGAAGTGCATATCCCACATTTTATTACGCGGCCACCAGCTGCTATCAGGCATAAACTGTTTAAAGCTTTCAAAAGAAGGGAATACCGCTGTACCGATCTCTGTACGAAGTCCCCATCCGGGCGTACCGCCAAATCCACCGGGGAATCTGGTAAAATACCAGGCTGGTGCAAAGTTCGTCCACGGACCACTACCTGTCAAACCATCAGAATGGGAGTTCGCCTGATACAAACGGTCATTACCATCAAAGGTACTGACGTCCTCCTTCAACCAGTTATTCAGTGGCGGTAAAGGATAGCCCTCATTGTCGCCACACCATACCGCAATACTCACATGATTACGCAACCGCCTGATCTTCTCCACCGCATTCTTATTGAAAGCGAAGATATCTTTCGGCAGATTCGGATGCGAATTCAGCCAGAAATCATCCCATACCAGCAAGCCATATTTATCACAGGCCTCGTAGAATTCTTCATCTGTCGTGCTCCCGATCCAGTTCCGCACCATATTAAAATTCATCTCTTTGTGCAGCTTTAGCTTTGTATCATACTCGCTGCCACGGCAACGTAACAGATACTCTGACATACCCCAGTTACCACCTTTGATAAAGATCGGCTGGCCATTGATATGTATATGCAATACACCTCCAATCGTATCATAGCTGAAACGTCTCACACCGAAAGTCACTTTACGACTATCTGAGACACTGTCTTTTTCAGTGAATTGCAGGTCACAGGTATATAACGGCTGACTACCATACCCATTAGGCCACCAAAGTGCAGGATGGGCTATTTCAGGCTGAAAGGAGACCTGTTCCGTCTGTCCGGCAGATAGCTTTACATTTTTGGAGAAACGGATATTACCGGGCTGAATAGTGCCGGAAATCGTACCCTCCCTTAGCTGTGCTGAATGATTGTCCAGTTCCATCGAAACGCTCAATTTAGCCAGTGAGCTATCAGCAGTACTGGTACGTACCCACGGGTCCTGAATAGTAACCGCCCCGGAGCCGGTAATGTATACATCATCCGTAATACCCATGTTCAGTCCGGGCACATAAGGCATCCAGTCCCAGCTGGCGCTGGAGATATACGTCGGACTGGAATAGTTCACGATGGGCGTACCGGGCCAGCTGACCAGTAAAGCCAGCACATTTGGCTGATCATAGCGTAAAATGTCTGTCACATCAAAGTGTCCTCTGTCCATAAATCCATCCAGTAAACCCAGGCGATGACCATTCAGAAAAACTTCCGCCTTCCGGTTCACGCCTTCAAAGTTGAGCCATTGCTGCTCCCCTGCCTTCCGGCGCGAAAAGGTAAAAGTACTGCGATACCAGAAATCCCGGTCATACTTCGCTTTATCTACCTTATAAATATTATCCGCATAATTGGGATCCTTCTCCAGTCCGGCGGCTACAAATGAGCCAAATACCGTCCCTGGCACAATACCTTTCACCCAGTTCTGGTCATTATAAGTACTGGTATGAATATCCGTCGTCTGTCCCAGCTCCGCTGCCGCTTTTACTTTCCAGGTCACGGCCGCATTGCTGCTGTTTAAGGTCATGATCTTCTCCTGTCCCTTTGCTGCCAGGCATAATATCCCTAAGACCGCTGACAGCGCCCATCGTTTGTTTCTGAACATTTTAGCAAATTTTCCTCGTTAGTTTGTGTTTATTTAAAACCGATCTGAACCCCCAGATTGACAACGCGCTGATTGATATACGCATCACCGGCAGAGTTGCTGGATACCTCAGGGTCCTGCTGGTATTTATCGTAGTTGGTCCATGTCAGCAGGTTATAGGCACTCAGATACAGTCGTGCGTTGTTAAGGCGTTGTGGCAACCAGCGGCTGGGCAACTGATAGCCCAGATCCACCGTTTTCAGACGTACATAGCGCGCATCGATCAGCCAGAAATCTGACATATAGGTGTGTGCACTATTCACCGTGGTCGGGTTGCTGGTCAGACGGGGGAATTGCGCATTATCCGCATTATCTGGTGTCCATCTCTCCTGATGTATAGGCTGGAACTGGCTCTGGAATGTTTCAATACCGGTACCTACCACACTGAAGCTGTAGCCAAATGATCCCTGGAACAATACACTCACACTAAATCCTTTATAGTTGGCCGCCAATGTCATACCCAATACTGTATTTGCCAGGTTCGGACGACCGATTGGTCCGCGGTCATTATTGTCAATAATACCATCGTTGTTGAGATCCTTATATTTCAGATCACCTGCCTGGATCGGATATTCACTCAGCGGCGTAGCTGGTTTATCATGCGTATTCGCCTGAATTTTCTGAATATCCTCCGGGGTATAGTAGCCGATAAAAGTATAACCGAATGGCTGATCGATCGGACGGCCTGTTTCTCTCAACCAGGGAAATGCCGGTTGTGCTTCATCCTTGAACAATACCTTGTTTTTGAAATGCTGGAATACCAGACTGGTGGTAAAGTTGACACGGTGGATGTTACCACGGTAGTTGATCTGTCCGTCGAAACCTTTGTTGCTTGTTCTGGCCACATTCGTCGGACTAAAACCAATACCAATGATCCCAGGAATAGACCCTTTCCGTACCAGCTGATCATAGCGGATATCATGGAAATAATCTACCGTCACAGAAAGCTTGTCTTTAAACAGGTTCATATCGATCCCCACATCTGCTTTCCTCGCCTTTTCCCAGCTTACATCCATATTGCCCAGTTCTCCTTCATAGATGGAACCCTGCTGCGAATCGTTTTCTCCGAAGGAATAACCGCCGCTATAGTAATACTCCTGCCGATAGAGATAGCGGTTGCCCGAGGTAACATCTGATCCTACTACACCATAGGAGCCACGCAGTTTAAGCAGACTGAATGGCAGGTTACGCTCCTTGAAGAACGACTCCTGCGATATATTCCAGCCCACTCCCACTGCCGGGAAGAACCCGTTTCTCTTCTTCGCCTGAAAACGGTCAGAACCATTATAAGCCCCGTTAAAATCGATCAGATATTTCTGTTGATAGTTGTAGCCTGCCTTGAAGGAAAGTCCGCGGAAATTGGCCGGAACATCGGATTTAAAGGCATAACTCTGCTTATTGTACAGTATGAGTGAGTTAAAGGTATGCGCGCCAAAGGTGCGGTCATAACTGAGGAATGCCTGCGTGTTCACATTCCGGCTGTACAGGTCCGTATTGCCCGTCACACGATAAGCCTGCAAACGGTAGTTTCCTCGGGGATCCAGCGTATAAGACCCATCCACCGGATTATAGTGATAAGAAGGCGGATCAGCTGAACGGAACAGGTTCCTGGAATACTGCTCCACACCAGCATATGCCACACGGGCTGTCAGAGACAAGCCTTTCGTCATAAAGTCCAGTTGCTGGGTAGCGCCAAATAAGGCATTGAAGTCCGTACGCTTACTACGGGTATAACCTCCATTCGCTAACCTTGCATTGATCGTCGGCAGCTTATCCTTTGTATCCGCCGCAAACGCATAACTCCCGTCAGGATTCATGATAGGCGCTGAATAAGGATGTATCTTTTCAAAATTATAGACTTCGGATACCACATTCGCCGCATGTGGCTCATTGATGTCACCAAAACGTGCCGTCAGATCAAGTCGCAGTGTCAGCGTCTTGTTAGCCCGCATATCAAGGTTGGAGCGGAAGTTGTATCTGCGGAAAAAGTAGTTTGTATTCACCTCATTACGGGGATCAGAAAAGTCCTTTACAAGTCCGTTCTGTGTTAAAAATCCTCCGGAGATAAAATACTTCACCGCCTCCGTTCCACCGGAGATATCGACGTTGGTATTGGCCTGTTGTGCGAACTTTTTAAACACCGTTTCATACCAGTTGATATTGGGATGGCCATAAGGGTCTTTACCATTTCTGAACAGCTCGAGATCTGCATCTGTAAACAAGGGCGTCAAACCGTCATTCTTATACGCCTCATTTACCAATAACCCCGTATTGTAAGCATCCAGTAGCCGGGGTGTCTTTACCGGCGCCTGTAAGCCTGATTCTGCACGTACGTTTACCTGCGGACGACCACTCTTACCTCTGCGGGTCGTCACAACCAATACGCCGTTAGCACCCTTAATACCATAGATCGCGGTAGTAGAAGCATCTTTCAGAATAGAGATACTTTCTATTTCATTGACGTTGATCTGCTGCAACTGGTCATAGGAATATTCAATATCATCTACGATGATCAGCGGTTTATTACCCTCGCTGTTCAGTGAACTCACACCACGGATAAAGAAATCAGAAGCATCTCTTCCCGGCTGACCGGAACGCTGCTGCGACACAAATCCAGGCAGTTTACCCATCAGTGTATTCTGCACGTTGGCAGTAGGTACATTTCTGATCTCAGCACCGGTAATACCACTTACCGCACCAGTATTTGTAATACGCCTGGTCTGTGTAAAACCTACCACCACCACTTCATCGATCCCCTGCGTAGCAGGTTGCAATATCACATCCAATGTCACTAAACCCGTTACACTGATCTCCTGGGTCGTAAACCCGATCAGCTTAATGATCACCGTATTTGACTTCCCCTTCAGGGTCAGTTTAAAACGGCCATCCGCATCTGTAATTGCCCCATTGGTGGGCACACCTTTCTCCACAACTGCCGCACCAGGCAAGACGCCATTCAGGTCCTTCACAGTACCGCTTATGCTTTTTTGCTGTGCCATCGAAGACAGGGAAATGGCCAACAGCAGCAACAGTAAAATATGTTTCATCATCAATCAGTTGATTTCATGTCAGGAATAAAGCTTACCATCCGGGATTCTGGCGCATATTGTCGTTTTTCACCACCTCGTCGTATGGTATCGGATACAGGTACATTTTCGGTGCACTGAATACCGGTTTGAAGACTTCCGCCACGGTATAAGACAGATCGCCGCCATTACGGATAATGCTCATCCCATGTAATGGCTGACCATACACCTGCTGTGCGATCTTCCAGCGACGAATATCCCAGAAACGATGCTCCTCAAAAGCCAGTTCGATACGACGCTCATTGCGTATCTGCTGACGCATCTCATCCTGTGATAAACCCGGACGTAATCCATACAGGCCATTATCACCCGGTGTGATACCGGCACGTGCACGCAGGTCCTTTAACACCTGGTACACTTCTCCCGTTGGACCATTGTATTCGTTTTCCGCTTCCGCGAAATTGAGCAGCACTTCAGTATAGCGTAACAGTATCCAGTCGTGACTGGTATTACTGTATTGGGTCGCGTTTTCGAAATTGCCCATGAACTTGCGCATGTAGTAACCTGTCTTTGTACCAGGCTCCGCACCACCGGGTCTGTGCTGACCGCCTTCATACGTCTGGATCTCAGTATTCAGCCATCTGGCGCCATTGTAAATAATGCTCATCGTCAGACGTGGATCACGATGCGCATAAGGAGCATTCGGATCATAACCTGACGCAGGGTCAGTAACTGGAAGACCCGCATCTGTAGGAAAAGCATCTATCAGTTCCTGTGTCGGATTGGTACGGCCACGGGCTACCTGTGCAAAACCAACAGGGCCGTTCGTCGATTCAATATCTGTTGTATTACCTCCCTGACGGAAAAAGATGACCTCACTGTTGTTTTGTGTAATGAAGATATCTTTGAAGTTAGGCAGCAAGGCAAATGTCTTTTCATCTATCAATGCACGGGCTGCATCTGCTGCCAGTTTCCAGCGCTCCTTATTATAGCCGGTGTAACCGGTCAGCGGATTACCGGCGTCGATATTCTCTCCGTTAAACAGCGGACTCGCAGCATATAACAGGACCTTTGCTTTCAATGCCAGTGCAGCGCCTCTCGTAGCACGGTGACTGTTCAGTTCCGGTGCCACAACCGGATTCGGACGCAGACTATCCTTTATCGCATCACACTCTCCAACGATATACTGTACACATTCTTCAAAAGAACTGCGTGGCACCTGGACATCATCACCTAGTTCACGTACCTCATCTCCCATCAATGGTACACCACCATAACGCTTTAATAATTCGAAGTAGAATAAAGCCCTGATAAACCGTGCCTCCGCCTTCCAGGCATAACGCACTGAATTACCATTGGGCAACTTATCCTTCACCGGAGAAATATTAATATTTGATACAAAGATGCTCGCTGCGCGGATAGCCGAATAAGCACTGTTCCAGGGCGTTTCTTCCGCAATCGTCTCAAAAGAGGTATAAGCACCCGTCGCCAGTTTCGATACGCTGGTCGTACCTGTAAAACCGGAAATAGCATCATCAGAAGCTGCATCCAGCAGATCACCGCCTACGCGGTTGTACCCACCAGGCAGTTTGGAATAAACCGTATTCAGGAACTTATTCGCATAAGTTCCCAGCGAATCATCTTTATCAAAAACATATTCTATCGTCACTTTCTCAAGCGGTACCGCTTCGTAATCCTTTCGGCAGGCCACCAGCACTGTAAGGAAGCCGGCCAGGAGAAATATAGTTGGGAATTGCTTCATGTTACTTTATTTAAATGGCTGACTAGAACTTAATATTGAGACCTGTATTCAGTACCCGTTGAATCGGATAAGCACCTACGCCTACCTCAGGATCTACAAAGTCATAAGCAGCATGTGTAAACAGGTTCAGACCATTGGCAAAAACTTTCACACCACCCAGTTTCAACCGCTGTACCCATACATAAGGCAGGTTGTAGGCGATACTTACATTCTTCAGACGGAAATAATTCCCGTTGCGTACCCAGAAAGTAGAACTGGCTTTATTGTAGTTGTAGTTGGCGTCAGCGCTCAAACGGGGATAGGTAGCAGTACCAGCTGTCTCAGGTGTCCAACGTCCTGTGATCTGCTCGTAAGCCTGTCCGTAAGTGAAGTTGAGGAACTGGAAACCTAACTCCGTCGCGAAGTTGGCTACGTAGTTGGTCCGATTGCTCACTCCCTGCAACAGGGCGCTTAACTCCAGTCCTTTCCAGGAAATACCGGCATTGACGCCATAGTAAATACGTGGACTGGACTTCCCGATAGGCGCCTCATCAAACTGATTGATCGAACCGTCCCCATTCAGGTCTTTATACTTAATATCACCGGGCAATGGCTGGTAACCGGTAATGATAGGCGCAGCTGCCGCCTCTTCGGCCGACTGCAAAAATCCATCTGCAATATATCCGAAACGCATACCTACCGGCTGTCCTGTTCTTTTATTCCATTCATAGTCGCGACGCTGTTCATCCATATAAATCACCCTGCTCTGTTCAATGCTGCCATTCGCAGTGATGAAATAATGAAAGTCGTTGATATCAGACTGCCAGGTCACCGTCAGCTCTCCTCCTTTGTAAAGGTTGATGCCGATGTTTTCCGGTGGATAGGCAGCGCCTGATAAACCAATATTCTTACCTCTTATCTGCAGGAGATCCGCATAGCGGTCATGATAATAATCACCTGTTACCTGGAGCTGATTATTGAGCAGGGAGATGTCAACGCCTACATCGATCTTGCGGGCTGTCTCCCATGAAATGTTTGTATTGGCCAGTCCGTTTTCCTGGAAACCGGAACCGGGTGAACGGGCAGTACCCTGTTCATAAATACCACCACCTATACCGTTGTTCTCACTGAAGCCCTGTCGCCAGATATAGTACCCTGAATTATCAATTCCATTACCTGTCTGTGCATAGGTAGCCCGTAGCTTCAACTGATTCAGCCAGCCTGCCTGGTCCTGCATAAACGCTTCCCTGGCAATATCCCAGCCAATACCACCTGCATAGAAAGTACCATATTGTCTGCCGGGCATATAGCGGTTAAAACCGCTTCTGTTGATGGCAGCTTCCGCAAAGTATCTGTTGCCATAGTTATACGTAGCCTTCGCTGACAGGTTCGTTGCTTTACCCGGAAGATCATAGTTGAAAATAGTCTGTCTTCTGTCGGCCAGTACAATAGCACTCAGACCATGCGCACCAAACTGACGATCATAATTCAGGGATATCTGTCCGAAGAAATACTGTGCATTAAAAACAGAGATAAAATCATTATGCTGGGTAACGGCCTGTCCGAATCTCGCATAAGTGGTATCACTCTGCGTAACATTCATTTTGTAGACAAGGTCCTGTTTGCTGCGATTGATCGCATTCGCGGACTGGATCGACAGATTACCTTTGCCTTTCAGCGATAAACCAGGCAGCCAGTCACCGAGGTCATAACGTAAGTCCACATTCGCCATTACGTCTTTACTATTGTCCTGGATGTAACCACTGTTAAGAGCAGATGACAGCAGGTTGGTGGTCAGGTTACCTGTACCACCCCAGCTGCCGTTGATATTGGTGATAGGATAGGCTGCATTGGGCGTATTAAGCAGATCGTTCAGTATTTTACCGGTACCTGCTCCTGGTTGTGTACCTTCCTGTAAACGGCCGAATAACTGCATGCCGACATTCAGGTTACTGGTCACGTCAATATTGACGTCTGTATTGATCAGGTATCTTTTCAGACCTGCATTTGTCGTATAACTATTCTCTGGTGATGATTTGAAGATGCCCTGTTGACCGGTATAGTTCAGTGACACGGAATAACGGGCTACATCACCCCCACCGTTGATGTTCAGGTTATATCGTGACAAAGGCGCATTATCTCTCAATACCTGGTCATACCAGTTCACATCAGGGTGACCATAAGGATCGGAATGATCGCGGAATGCACGTATATCTGCCTCTTTGTATAAAGGCGCCTTACCATCATTCTGTAAAGCTTCATTTAAGAGATATGCATACTGCCAGGCGGGTAAGGCTTTCGGCATACTTAATGACTGCTGTATAGCTGTCTGTGCCGTAAATGACAATCGTGGTTTACCTGCACGGGCGCGTTTGGTGGTCACCAGTAATACGCCCCGGGAACTACGCTGTCCTAATAAGATAGTAGACAATCCATCTTTCAGTACAGAGATCGATTCAATGTTTTCCGGATCTATTGAAAACACATCACGCTGTACCCCATCTACGATGGTCACAGGTGTTTGTCCGCGCAACCACAGATTGATCTCCGAGTTATCATTTGCTTCCAGTGCGCCCGGCCTGGGAATGTTCCCTACAAACGCGTCCACATCAAAGTTATTACCGGTGCCAGGATTACGGAAACCACTGGTTTGCTGGGTATACAGGCCGGCAAGCCGTCCCGGTAATGCATAGGCATATAAAGTAGCAGGTGTTGCTGACAACTGACTGGTATATACTGTACCTATCGCTCCTACACTACTGCGGCGATCCGCCTCACCATATAACACAGGGATATGGTTCGGATTGGGAATAAAAACTTCTTCCATCCGCAACACGACCGTATTGTCTTTCACGATATGTTGCAGCTGTTTATAACCGGGATATTGCATCACAAGGACGCTGTTACGCCCGGCCGGCAAGGTGAATTTTCCTGCCGCATCCGTAAATGTGCTATCGCCTGTTCCCTTTACATAAACAAGTGCTTTTGCCAGCGGCTGACCATAAGCATCTACCAGTCTGCCGTCAATACCGGCCGACTGTTGACCATATACACTGCCACAAAGCAGGCATAGCAGACAGCTAAGCGCAGAGATATATCGTTGAATATAATTGAGTGCCATTGTATAATTTTTATGCGACATGTTTTACTGGCATTTGAACGTGTAGACGAATGGATTGGCAGTATTACTGAAACCCACTTTTGTAGTACCACTGGCATCCGTAAAGAAGTATTCTATCTTCTCCAGTATATCTCCCTCCTGCATGCTGAAATAAGCGCGGGGCCAGAATGTAATAGCGGACTTCCGTCCGGTGTAAGGTTTCAGCTTTGACTGGTCGGTCTGTACACATACGTCCAGCACTTTGCCGGTATTGGTATAGGCTTTGGCACAGAAATAGATATTCGCTTCTCCGCTGAGAGCCGTAGATACTACATCCGGATCAAAAGAGATGGTCAGCAGGTCATTGTCTGTCGCTACCCCCGGTGTTACCGCACCGATCTGCGGATTACAGAAATCTGTCAGATCGCTGATGCCATCACTCACCGTAAAGCAATCCATAAAACGGCTTTTATACACGTTGTTGGAACCGAACACATCGCTGAGTCCTTCTGAACTGGTACCCACGAAATAGCCGGTTTTAAACTGTACGCTTTCCTGACCAGGCATTGTTTTAATCGTTACATTGATCGTCTCTTTCACGCCCTGTGGCACGTTATAAGATTGTTCTGTCCAGAATACCACCCATTCCAGGTCATCTGCCATAAAGTTGCCGCCCATACCAAAACGGTTCTTCAGGGCTGCCGGCCAGTTTTGTCCGCCGCCAGCATCTACACTCAGCGGTACAGGTATCATTTTGCCGCTACCATAGGTGGTAGTGGTGTAAGTAATGGAAGAATTCGCATTGGCCTGCCAGTTCTTAGGCGCCAGGAAACCAATGATCAGCCGCACATTAGAACGTCCGCCATCTGCTACATCGATGCGTGTTTCCATCTTAATGGTCATCTCTTCGCCAGGTCTGGCATCAGCAGGTTGCTCTACTTTTTCAAGGAACACGCAGCCTGCCAGGAACAACAGCATCCCGCTTATAATCCATATATATTTTTTCATATCGTGTCGTGTTGAATCAGGTTAGGGAGCCACTCTTTCAAGTGTGTACAGATAAGTATTGGATGCGCAACCGGGACTGAAGGAAAACACCATGTTCCTTTTACCATTCACTACGGGGTAGGTAAAACCGGTACTGATCGCTTTATCGGTGCCCGTTTGCAGGAATGAGATACGTAAAGGATACGCAGGATCATCCAATGAATAACTCCCGTTTTTGTTCACGACAAAAGGCATCGGATTGTCAATATTGTACTGTCCCTCTTTAAAATGTATCCTGAATCTTGTAAAATCTGTCAGGGTGGTAATTTCTACGCCATTGCGGACTGCCTTGACGATCCGCCATTCACCCGAAATATCTTTTATCTGCTCAGGCACAGATATTTCCTGCCGTTTGCAGGCATTGATACTAAGCAACAGTATCAGTAAACAAAAGGAGATGCTTACTTTCATGGTGGTTGTTTTACCAGTTTGGATTTTGCGCCAGTTCGGGAGATTTGGCGGTTTCACTTTGTGGAATTGCCCACAGGTACATAGCCTTGCGGAAATTATGTTTACGTACGGAAAAGACGGTATAGGTGGCATTGTTACCATTGCGGATCACTTTCATACCGGTCATCGTTTTGTTCTGTGTTGTTTCAGCTGTTTTCCATCTTCTCACATCCCAGAAACGATGTCCTTCAAATGCCAGTTCCACTCTCCTTTCCGCCTGTATGGCTTCCCGCATCTGATCTTTTGAGAGTCCGGCAGGCAATTCATAGGGCAGCAGTCCGGCCCTTCTGCGCACTAACTGTATCGCATCATAGACAGCTTGTGTCGGACCATCAAATTCATTAGTCGCTTCGGCGAAATTCAGCAGTACTTCCGCATAACGGATCAACGGGAAACAACGCTGACTACCATGGATAAAGTTGGCGCTGATATTTTCATCCAGCATCTTCTTTGTATAGTAACCGGTAGGCGTTCCTGCCAGCACAGCGTCCTGGCTCACGCCACTACCTGCTGTGGTGAGATAGATATTGACCGGTTCTTTTAATCCATTATTCTGTATCAATGGTGTCTGGTCACGGATGACAGAATAGGCAAGGCGTGGATCCCTGTCCTTATATGGATCGGTCGCAGCATAACCCGAAGCCGGATCGGTGATGGGTTTACCATTTGCCATACCAAAAGCGTCTACGAATTCCTGGTAGGGAAATCCGCCTTGTCCGCCGCCACGGGAAGGTGGTTGCCAGGCGGTTTCCAGTTCGCGGTTCAGCCCCTGCATCTTCGCCAGGATATACTCTGAATTCACACGGAGGGTAAACACTTTATAAAAGCCATAACCCGGCGCCGTGGCATTGTCCTCATACAGGGAATAGGCATTGGAATTCATTACCATAGCCGCCGCATCTGCTGCGAGTTTCCATCTTTCCTGCACATTGTCGGTATAACCGGTCAGTGCATTCTGCGGGTCTACATTTCCGCCATTGAACAGCGGACTGGCAGCATACAGCAACACCCTTGCTTTCAGGGCCATTGCAGCGCCACCACTGGCACGGCCATAGTCCTCACGTACACGCTCCAATGGCAATGCGCCGGCGGCTGCATCACACTCGGAAACAATATAGTCCACACATGCTTTAAAAGTATGGCGGGTGGCTGGTATCTGATCCGTAACATTATACACGGAATCACCGGCCAGCGGTATACCCCCGTAATGCTTCAGGAGGATGGCATAGTACCATGCCCGCAGGAAACGGGCCTCCGCCCCCATAACATTACGGATATAGGGAGGAATAGGCGTGCCGGGAAGATGTTTCAGCAGCAGATTGACCCGCCGGATATTGGTATAACACAGGCTCCAGGCATCACCGCTGATAATGGAAGGATTGACGGTTCCCGTGGCAAACTGGACAGAGGTGGTGATAGAAGCCGATTTCTGCGGCTCCGCCTCATCACAGGCAGCGTCCAGTCCACCGTTCCCGAAACGGGTGGCATTCTCGGTAAAACCGATGTCAATGTAAATGTTGGTAAGGAATTGTACTGTCCTGGCACTGTCGGAAAAGACCGATTTTTCGTCCAGGTTGCTTGTCTCCGTCTGATCGAGGAAATTCTTGTCACTGCAGGATACCAGTGTAAGAATTCCCATGCACAGGCCCAGGGAAGCTGCGAATAGGAAGGTCAGTTTCATAACGTAATACGTGGTAGCGTTCAGTTTTTGGTGATAAAATCTATGTCCCCATTTTTATAATGACACCTCAAAAAGACGCTACCGCCATCCGGATCCTGATTTTATCAAAAATGACCTCCCTGTGCCTGTACAGGGTATTAATAACCCGGATTCTGCCGTAGTAGTCCGTTACTTAACTGAATCTCCCTCAATGGTATAGGCAGGTGATTGTGTACGCCTTCCTTATACCCGGGTAATGTGCCGGCCGCCTTGCCGGTCCGCACCAGCTCAAAAAAGCGGATATGATCCCCCAGAGCAGTTTCTACCCGCTGTTCATGGTAAATGTTCTCCAGGGTCACGGTCCCATAGGCAGGCAGGATACTCATATCGGTATTACCGCCGCTTTTACGCGCCCGTTCCCTTACTTTGTTGACCAGGTCCGTCGAATATTCGCAGTGGATGTCTGTGAAAAAAGCAGTAACAGGCAAAAACAACTGCATAAATGGAATAGCTGAACAAAAGAAAAGCCGGCAAAAGCCCTACGCTGCTGACAACGCTTAACGGGCGCATAGGAGGAAACTGTGGAATACATACATGACCGTTTGAATTAACAAAAACGGGAGAAGCGGTTAACGTGGACTTCATTTCATAACGCCGGCATGCATATTTATTGGTTGGGTAACGACATGGCAGTACCGGTGCGTACAAAGCAGCTTGCTGCTCTCCCTTGTTGTATTGACACGCTACAACACCGGTACCGCCATTCGTTGAGCTGGATTTATTCTACGCCCCATGTTTTATTGGGCGTTGCCCCCATTTCCAGCAGCAGGGTACCTCCGCTGGCAATGTCCGCATGATCGATATACGCATGCTGATAGGGCTTACCATTTAACCAGGCCTTCTGGATATAACGGTTGGCAGTACTGTTGTTACGCGCAACAATACTGAACGTCTTTCCTTTTGCATATGCAGGATCAAGCTTCAAAGTAATGGACTCAAACACCGGACTGGTGATCTCATAACGGGTGCTACCCGGACAAACCGGATGCAGACCACTCGCTGCCAGTACATACCAGGCAGACATTTGTCCGACGTCCTCATTACCCACCAGCCCCTCTACGGAATTATGATAAGCGCGTGCGCAGATATCGCGCGTCCACTTTTGCGTCAGCCATGGCGTACCAAGATAATTGAACAGGAAAGGTACATGATGTACCGGCTCATTCGCATGATTATAATAATCATTCCACATCATGTTTTCAGGCACCTTATCAAAGAAATTAGTCAGATCGGCCAGTACCTTTTCCTTTCCGCCCATTAACGCGATCATACCAGGTATATCCTGCGGCACAAACCATCCCTGCTGATAGGGACTACTTTCAATCGTGCCATAGCCCTGACGCATACGGCCATCTTCCGGCCAGTCCTGCCAGCTGCCATCATCATTGCGTGGACGGAACCAGGCTTTTGAAGGATCATACACGTTACGGTAATTGCCGCCACGCGCGGTATACGTCTGCGCATCCTCTTTTTTATCCAGCATACCTGCCAGACGTCCCAAACACCATTCCGTATACGCATATTCCAGTGTTAAAGAGACACTCAGTCCGCCGGTAGAATACCCTTTACTACCATTCCCGAATTTCTCTGTTGTATTCTTTGCAAAGTCATACGCTTTCTGTACATCGAAGTTGCGGATACCCTTTGCATAGGCATCCGTGATCACAGATACAGCAGGATTGCCGATCATACATCCACTATAAGCATTCAATATTTCCCAACGTTCCAGATAATGGTTACCGCTTTCATCTGCGAGTGTGACCAATGAATTGATCTCATCATTCACAACAGCCGGATTGATGATCGTCTGCAAAGGCATCTGACTACGGAATACATCCCATCCACTGAAGATGGTACGTCTGCGGAAGTTTTTATCTGTATACACTTTTCCATCAGCACCCATATATTTACCATCTACGTCTGCACACTGACGCGGATCGATCATCGTATGATACAGCGCACTATAGAATACTTTGCGCTCTTCCGCTGTACCACCTTTGACTGCGATCTTACCCAGTGCCTGGTTCCACAAGGCCTTTGTATGCTGCTGCACACCGTCAAAATCCCAGCCTTTTATCTCTGCTTGCAGATTCGCTTTTGCACCATCGATACTCACGAAAGAGATCCCCGCCTTCATCAGTACTTTTTCATTCGCAGTGGTCGCAAACTCTGTGTAGAAACCCAGGTGTTTACCTGCCTTTTCCTTTACACCAGGTAATATAGCTGCTTTGGCGATCTGCTGCTGATAACGGTCGCTTTCAATATCCTCACGTTTGCGGGACCAGTCATCCGGAATATCAGCGCTCCATACACCCGACTTGCTAAGCGGCTTACTGAACTGCGCATAGAAGTATACCGTGTAATTCGCCTTTCCATCGCCATTACCCCAGCCGCCACCATCAGGTGTACAACGCATATAACCTGCGATCGTATGATCATCGATCACCTTCACTTCCTGCCAGACAGACGTACCACCTACCCTGCGGGCCAGATCGATCTGTATACGCGATTGCTGATTGGCAGGAAAAGTAAAGCGCAGAATACCACTATGCGGCGCAGCTGTCATCTCTGCTTTGATATTATTTTCCGTCAGTTTTACACTGTAATAACCTGCACTGGCTTTCTCCTCTTTTTTTGCATAGGAAGAACGATAACCCTGCTCCGGATGTTCCGGTTTACCGGCAACAGTCTGCAGCGGACCAGTCGTGGGCATCACCAGGAAATTACCCAGATCGCCATACCAGCCGATACCACTCATCTGTGTAAAAGCAAAGCCCTCGATAGTTGTATGCTCATAACTATATCCCGAGCCGTTGTCTCCACCGGTGATCGTATTAGGACTCAGCTGTACCATCCCAAATGGCGTAGCAGCGCCCGGAAAGGTCTTACCCAGTCCGTGGTAAGTACCAGCCGCACCGACACTGGTACTGGCCCCTATAAACGGATTGACATAGTCAGCAGGCTGTTGTGCTAAACTGATGAAAGGCGCCATGAGTATGGCGCCTGTTAATAGCTTACTATTCTTCACTATATTAAATTTTAACGATCTCAATTTTGTGGCTGACAGGCTTATTCAAACGATATACCAGGTTAATGATCAGGTCTATCTCTTCCTGCCAGTGCGTACGTAATTCCTTGTACATGGCTGTTTCATAATTCTCTTCGTGGTAACGCAGCATGCCGTCCTTCTGTGCCTGCTTACGAACACTATCCAGTGCCGCCGCATCATCCTGCATCCGCATGTTCTTTTTATCAAAGAAATTACCCTGTACCCAGTAATAACGACGCAGGCGCGATTCCGCTTCCATACGACGCATATTCAGTTGCATGATAGAAAGCGCCTGCTTATACTGTGGCGTCTCCTGTTGTGTAGCCAGATTGATACCTTTGGCAAATGCAGCGGCAGACCATTTCCCGATCGGCTGACCATCTATCAGCAAATTGTATTCTCCAGCTGACAATCCTGCAACAGTTAACATCTCACGATTAAAGTCTTCCGTAAAAGGGATCCAGTTCAGGGCGTCAGACTGCTTCTGGTCATTCCCCCAGATACGGGACACCGTATCCATCGGGAAAGGTAAAGCGGCTGCCAGGTAGTCAAAACTGACTTTTCCTGCTGTCGCACTCAGACCACTTACTTTACAGTTCTGTGCCTGTTTCAGTTTACCGCCATCGATACGAACATCTGCCACCGGTTGACCACTCAGGCCCTGATTTTTCAGGAACAGGGAAGCCATGACAAGATGCCCCGCATTACCCGGATGGATCCTGTCCGGACCGATCATTGTAAATGTAGAATCTTTCTCCTGAAGACGGGCATTTAAAGCCGTCATCGGACGGAAAAGATCCACAAATGGCCATTTATTTTTTTGTGCGGCAGCTTCCTGAAAAGCCACCACTTCCTGCATCGCCTTAGACTTGCCTTTAAAATAGTTGCCTTTGATCTTTGCTTCTTCATCATAAGGTGGAGAAGACATCAGGATCTTCTGCAGATCAGGCAGTTGCAGCAAGCGCTGTTCTATCTGCTCATAACTGCGGCGGGAAGCGGCAATACGTTCGCGCGCGGTATTATCCGCATCATCACTGTTAAACTCAAAATAACCGGTATCATTCATCCCGAATGTCAGCACCAGCGTATTGGGTTTCTTGGCAAGGATATCATAGTCCAGCCTTCTGTACATATCAGCTGCTTTGTCACCACCAATACCGCCATTCATAATGACCAGTTTTCTGTCGGGGAAATGCGTCATGTAATAGAGATAAACATAAGACACATAAGCACCGGCTTCTGTGATACTGTTTCCTACAAAGATCACGCGGTCATTCTGCTGGAAGGGTTTCACCTGGGCAGCAGCAGACAGTGATGCCAGACAAAGCGAAACGGAATAGAGTACTTTCTTCATATGGAGCGGATTAATGTTGAATGTTTATATTTTTTAAACGGATCGTGCGGATACCAAAGCGGGGTATCGCTAAACGGATGACCGTCTTACCAATCTGTTGCTGTGTGGGCAATTTCTCCAGTGACTGACCATCCAGTCGTTCCAGGATGACAGCCGAAGCAGTACCGGAAACAGACAGGGTATGTTCCTGATCATCACCGGCAGCATTATACAGCCTGACCAACAGATCATTTCCATCCATCATTATCGCTGGTACCTGCCAGCGTTGATCTGCTACGGAGAGCAGGGAAAACGCGGATTCGTTATTGCCTGGCAACAGCTCCAGCGGTTCACACCAGCGAACAGCCTCCTCACTCACACCACCGGCATCCCAGGCGTCACTGTGTGGTACAATGACATAGTGTACATTTGTCGGCCCTGTTACATTATAATTACGCCCCCATAATGCAGTACCGGTGAATTGTACTATAAAGCCCAGGGGATAATTTTCTCCGTGTACATAACTCGTCGTATGATCTGTGAACAATGCCAGCCCCGTCTTACCATCCGTCACATCTGCCCAGTGTAACATTACATTATTCTTAATGCTATCCCAGCTACTGAAAAAAGTATTTGTCAGGCGGCTGGCTGTTACATCATACGGCGCATCTTTACTGACCTGCTGCTGTGCGAGATTGAGCGGCAACAGGACCTGCAACTTGAAACTATCATTATAAAATGCCTTGTGATAATCTTCCACACGGTAATGTATCGCAGGAGGTGCACCTATACCCGGCTCACCCTGCCAGTCAATGGTCAGCTGCATATCTATTCTGCGGGTAGCATTTGCTAAAGTGATCAGCTGTGTAAACGGATGACCGCCAATCGCGCCTTTGATTGCTACTACCGTCCGTGCCGGATTATCTTCTTTCAAGCTTACCGTAGCCGCTGTATCCGTACTGGAACGCCAGGCCGATTGCTGATAGAAATATCCTCTCAGTTCATTGAAACTGCGCGCATGTTTACGATCTACCATCTCCCGGTTGTTCAGTTGCTTCGCGATCAGACTGGTAATAACACCTCCTCTGGCAGGATCGATCGTCATCTTATATTGATCTGTCTCTATCTGGTAACGTCCATCTGCCAGTTGTTTGTTGCGTGTGGCGACAGGGACTGTCTTTGTACCTTCACCGATATGATAGACATTATATCCCATCGGTGCTACACTGGCCTTAAATATCAGCGAACTATCCCGCTGTACATAGGCCTTTACCGGTTTGCCTTTGCTATCAGTCACCTTTACAGAACGGCCTTTATAGCCGGGTACCACAACCCATTCTTCTCTTGCAGTAGCGGTTGTATTGAGCACACGCACGGCACGACCCGTTTCCGCTCCCTGCATAAGTATACTATCACTCACACGTAAGGTATTATCCGTCCAGTGCTGCACCTTATCTATCCAGGTATCCCCTTTACGGCCATTATAAGGCACGATCCAGCAGTCATGATGTTGTGAGAGTAATAAAGACTTCCAGGCGCTATCTAAGGCTGCCTTTGGCCAGACGCTCCCTTGTACAAGCGAACTGATAACTGCGTACTTTTCTGCCGCCGTCAGTTTATTCTCTGCCTGTCGTACCTGCTGCGCGATCTGCTGCAGGACCTGCGCGCCCCATACAAGACTTACCTGCACATCTTCCTGACTGAATGCCCATACAGCAGCATGCTGTGTATCTGCAACATGCCCGATATAATTCCGCCAGGTTTCATATTTCGCCTGTCGCTTCAACCAGGGACCGTTCCGCCAGCCGGCATCCTGTAAACACATACCAACTGGTTGCCGGATACCGGCAGCAAGAGCGGATTGTATATACTCACTGCTGTTATTCCACGCAGTTGACTGCCAGGTAGAATTAGGCAACAATGCTTCTACGCCATATCTTGGAACTGTTGGCAATTTACTCCCATCAGGTCCCTGCCATTGTACCACTTCACCACCAAAGGCACGGGTATAACCACCCCAGCAGGTATTGGGGTTCTTCAGAGAGGCGTATTTAAATCCAAAGGATAACAGGACCTGTGGCAATGCACTGGTAAAACAAGGTTCTTCACTGGAATAAGTACTGAAAACCGCTCCCGGAAAATGCTGCCGGATATGCTGCATGCCATAACTGAACTGCCGGATCATACTCTCACCGGAACCCGTATACAGATAGCTCTGTCCATAACCCGGATTGACATATTCTATTCTGCCCGCATCTGACTGATCGGCAAATAACTGTTTGAAAGCAGCATATGCCGCAGGCTCTTCCACCTTTGCCACATCCCAGGTTTCAGGCTCTATTTCCAGATTGATCTTCCAGTCAGGATGTGCCTGTAACTGTTCAACAATGTACTGTGTATAGCCTGCCGGGTAGTGTCCGTACTTTCCGCCATGATAACCATCGATAAAATAATGTTGTTGCTGGGCAAAGGACCGCCCTGCCCCAACGGTGCATAACACCGCGAGACAAAGAATAGTATGTTTCATCTTGTCGTTTAAAGTGCTAAATCCGGATTTTTCTGAACTTCCGCTAATGGCAGCGGAAACGCAAGGTCTTTCAGTTCAAAGGCCCGTAGGTGATTCGGTGCTTTGTATCCGATCAGGTTGGTCATCGTACCATTGGCTACATCAAAAGCTTTACGCGTGCGTAGCATATCATACCATGTCTGAAATTCAAAACAAAGCTCCCAGTATCGCTCTTTCAGAATATCATCTGTTGTTAATGTAGCTGGTTGCACCGCTGCCGGAAAGGCCCGCTGACGTACCGCATAATAAGCAGCGATCGCCGCCGCATCTGTTGTACTACCGCCATCCAGCTGACTCTTTGCCTCTGCGCATAACAGCAATACATCAGCATAACGTATCAGCGGAAAATTAGCGCCCGAACGGCCTGTCTTTTCTGCATCCGCATCCCAGAACTTAAAAATATAAGGATCAGGAAATGTGATGATCTCCGTCGGATTGTCATACCGCGGATAACGGGTATAATAAAACGCCTGCTCCTGTTTGCGCGCATCATTCGCAGCATAGGAATTATAAAAAGCCAATGTCGGCGCCATCGCTCCACCATAAGCAGGTTGTATGGAAATGGGCTCCGTAGGATAAGGCAGATATGCCCCATGAATATTACTTTCCGCCATTGTCGGATGACGTTGTAACATAAAGATGTGCTCACCTGTATTCATCTTTGCCGGATCACGCAGGTCTTTATAGTGCTCAAACAGATTGAACTGTCTGCTGTTGATCACCTCCAGTGCCTTGTCGTATGCCTTTCCGTAATAAGTCACCCCGCGCTGCATCGGATAACCTGCCATTGTCAGGTATACTTTCGCCAGTAATGATTTCACGGTCCCCAGACTAACATGCCCGCTATGATCTACCCAGGGCAGACCGCTATTCTCTGCTTTTAGCAGGTCTTTCACGATCTGATCATACACCGCTTCTTTTGGTGAACGACGGATCTTCACATCATTCGGATCTTTCGTAGTCGTCAGTTTTAAGGGTATATCCCCGAAGAGCTGTACCCCCTGAAAATAGTACCAGGCGCGCATGAAATACGCCTGACCAAGATAACGTTGTTTAGTGGCGTCATCTATCAGCGTACTGATACTCACATTTTCTATCACACTGTTACAGTTCTCTACCGGATAATACGTCGCATTCCACCATGCCTGTAACCTGGAATTAGCGGCATCCAGTCTGTCCAGCCGCAGGAACTGATCATCTTCAAAACCCGAAGGCCTTGGGCGTCGGCTGTAGCCGGTGATATACTCCAGAGAATACACCGGACTAACAGCTACGCCAATATTCTCAGCATAGGGAAGCGACAGGCCCTCATAAGTGCCATTGACAGCCGCTTTGATCTGTTCTGCCGTTTTATAGTAGTCATCAAGCCCCAGCGAACCAGATGGTTGTTCATCCAGGAAATTGACGCAGGACGTTAAGACCGTCAGCAACGGCAGCAGAAAGCGCATTCGTTTCATATCTCAATTCCTTTATTCAAAATGTAACATTTAGTGTGACCGCCATCGTCTTTGCCTTCGGATACTGGTAGAGATCTACCCCCTGGTTAAAGTCTCCATCAAAAGAAGACGCTTCCGGATCATAACCCTTGTATTTCGTGAAGAGAAAATAATTCTCCGCACTCACACCCAGCACCGCCGACCGCAGGTGACATCGTTTCAGCCATACCGATGGCAACCGATAACCCAGTGTGATATTACGCACCCTTAAGAATGATCCTTTCTCAATATTATAACTGTCGATCTCACTGTCAAATCCATCTCCTGGTAAACGTAATGCCGCATTCATTGCACCCTGATGATCTGGTGTCCAGGCATCCAGCAGACTGCTATAGCTATTGGTGACCGGCGCAGCATTCTCCATGATTAAGCGTGTCAGGTTCGCCAGACTATGCCCATATATCACCTGCAGATCAACTGCCAGGGAGAAATTGCGATAGTTGACCGTATTCACAATACTGCCTTCAAAATCAGGCATCCCGTTGCCCAATACGGTACGGTCACCCGCGTCTTTTACTTTATTATGATTCAGATCGGCATATTTAAGATCACCCGGTTTCTTCCCATATACAGCTGCTTCCGCAGCTTCATTTGTCCCCCAGGTACCCAGCCGCTGATAACCATAGAATTCATTTAATGGCCTTCCCTCCATGATACGTCCTGCCCAGGGATACATGATATCTCCATTCAGATTTAGCACCAGCGAGCGGTTCATGGAATAGATCAGCGAAGTATTCCAGGAGAAATTCTTTCTGCGGATGTTCTCTGTCGTCAGCGATAATTCAAGTCCCCTGTTACGGATAGATCCTATATTATCAAATACGCCCTCATATCCGGAAGTAGATGGCAACAGCTTAAAGTATAGCAGGTCTTTGGTGATCCTGTTATAGACATCTGCGGTGAACTGCACTCTTCTGTCCAGTAAAATAGCATCTACCCCCAGATTCAGCTGATGCGCCCTCTCCCATTTGAGATCCCGGTTGCCCAATACGCCGAGTGTGGCAGAAGGTTCTACCTGTCCGCCAAAAGGCGTCTGCCCGCTATTGATCCTGCTTTGCGTCACATAATCCCCGATATCGGAATTACCCACGATACCATAGCTGACACGCAGTTTCAGACTGTTAATGCTACGCACGTCCCGCAGGAACGGTTCTGACGATAAACGCCAGGCAGCTGAAAAACTGGGGAAGTAACCATAGCGGTTATTGGCGCCAAAACGCGAGGACCCGTCTGCCCGCAGGGAGATCCCGAGCAGGTAGCGATTGTCATAGTCATAATTGAACCGCATGTAGAACGAATTCATCGCATTTCTGCTTGATCCGGACGTTGGCCGCTGTGGCACCAGACCTGTCTGCAGACTGTTATACGAGAAGAAGTCATCAAAGAATCCCTCGCTGCCTGCCTGTGTATTCATACTGGCAAAGTAATACCAGCTGGCGCCGGCTACGCCTGTCAGATGATGTTTCCCGAAGCTGTCCTTCCAGGTAAAATAATCTTCTGAGGTCCAGGAGCCGGTCTGACCATGCCCCCGTGTAGCCACCCCCTGTTGTACATCGGAATAACCGATGATATCCCTGCCGGAGAAATATAAATTATAGCTGGCACCTGTTTGTCCGCTGATACCTGCTGTAAACTGCAGCTTGGGACTCAGGTAAAACGTCGCCAGCAGATTGCCCATGGTATAGGTACGTCCTGCGACAGACTGTACCTCATTCATCAGCCTCACCGGATTCTCAGAACTCTCCGCACCCGGATAATCTGCTTTCCGGGAATAAGTGCCATCCGGGTATCTCACCGGGAAAAAAGGCAGGAATTCATAGATCTGACGCACGGCATTCAGGCCAAACGTATTAATGTCAACGTTATTCTGTTTGAATGCGCCGCTGTTCAGCACCGTCTGAATGTGCAGCCACTTCTTTACGTTCCAGCCAAGATTGATAAATCCATTCACCTGACGGGAATAACTGTTGATCAGAATTCCCTGTTGATCACTATAGGAAAGTCCTGCCAACGCAGAAATATCTTCTTTACCCAACGAAAACGACAACGCATGTTCGTGCGATACTGCCAGCCGGCTGGCTTCTTTCTGCCAGTCCGTATTATACTTCGGCGTACCATCCGGATTGAACAGATCTTCCTTCCGGGAGAACTGTCTGTCCGGATCAAGGTGCGGTGCAATACGTCCCGGCTGATATTCGTACTCACGTTTGAACATCTCCAGTGATTCATTAGCATCCATCAGATCTATTTCCCTGGCCAGTGTGGCAAAACTGAGTGTATTCCGGAAAGAGATCGCGGGTGTATTTTTACCGCCTTTCTTCGTCGTAATGGCAATCACCCCGTTTGAACCCCTGGCCCCATAGATGGCGGAAGCTGCCGCATCTTTGAGCACATCCACCGATTCAACGATGTTCGGATCTATGTTCATGGGATCAGCGCCTACAATACCATCGACCACATACAGCGGACCATTATAGGCATTGATAGAACCCGTCCCCCTGATCTTTACAATAGGATTACCACCCGGTTTACCGGAATTGATCATCACACTGACACCTGCCACTTTACCGGCCAGTCCCTGCATGACGTTCAAAGTTGTAGCTCTTTCATTCAGCTGCTCTCCCTTGACGGTACCGATGGCTGTAGTCAGGTTCTCTTTATTTGCAGACCCATAACCGATCACCACCACTTCCCGGAGGGCAGATGAACCAGGCTGCAGGACAATGTCCTGCGGAGCTGCCAGTGAAACAGGGACTTCCTGGTCCTGAAAACCCAGCAGGGAGAATCGTAAGGTATCCCCCATACCGGCTTCAATACGGAACACGCCTTCCTCGTCTGTGATCACCCTGCGGACCGTACGCTTGACGATGATACTGACACCGGGCAGCACATGCCCTTCCGCATCTGACACACGACCCGTGTGCAACAGCCGTGGAGCGGGACTGTTCACAGGCCTCCTTTCCTCAAGGATCAATATGTTACTACCCCTCAGCTCATATTGCAAAGGCGGCGGCAGCAGTCTGAGCACCTGCTCAACTGAAATATTTTTTTTGCTGATGGTGACCTTACCGCTACGGGCAATTTCCGATGGATTGAATACAAACCGGAATGCAGTAGTGGCTTCGATCTGTTCAAATACTTTATCGAAGGACTGATTGACGACCTGTATGTCAACCATTGTACGTTTCAGATCTCTTTCTGTACCCGTTTGGGCAGAGACATTTCCAACCCTCACTAAAGCGCATAGGAATAACAGGCAGGCCATTTTTATGGCGCGCACATGCAGGCACTCCGCAATTCTCTTTTCATAACTTCCCATTATCACTTCATCCGAACAGTTGGATCCGGTCAATGATGTGGCTGCGCATCATACACCAGGTATTCCTCACTACCTGGTTCCTGCCGGTAGTTGAAACCATATATATCGCATAACATGCGTAGAATGTCCTTTATTGGCTCATCCTTGCCGAATCTGGCAGAAAGCAGGGCGGAAGCTGTTTTTTGTCCGTCGAAGCGGATATGCGCCTTGTAACGGCGTTCCAGCGTACGGGCAATACTTTCAAAACTGGCATTCTTAAATACCAGCAGCCCCTCCCTCCAGGCGCCAAAATCAGCCGCACTGATATCGTATCTGTTTATTTTATCAGCCGCCGCCTTATAAACCGCCTGTTGATTGGCAGTAACAGCGACGTCAGTATTTTGCTCTGTTCTCACGGCCACCTTACCACTACTGACGGTAACGGTGATCGAATCACCAGGGGTATAGGCATCAATATTAAAACTGGTACCCAATACCTGTACATCGAGCTGGCCGGTATGTACCAGGAAACCTTCTTCCTGCCGCGGAGCGACCTCAAAGTATCCTTCCCCTTCCAGCCATATCTCCCGGCCGTTCTGCTGCGCATAGCGTATTTTGCTGTCCGCATTCAGCCAGATGATACTGCTGTCCGGCAGGGTGATCTTCCTGATAGTCCCCTTCTCCGCCGTTGCTGTGATCATCATACCGGAAACACCCTGCTCAGTCGTGCGGTTAACTGTATAATACACGCCCCCCGCTATGAGCAGTACCGCTACACTGGCAGCTGCCCACCAGTAACGTACACGGGACCTGACCACCTGTAATGGCGCCTGCGTCTGACTGATCTCCCGGTGAATACGGGAAAAGAGCAGTTGCTCAAGTGCCACCTGCTGATCTGCGTTTAATTGCTCCGTGACACCCTTATGGGACTCGAAGGCCCCATACCACGCATCTACCTCACTGATCTCCTCCGCAGAGGCCGTACCATCGAGATATTTATCCAATAATTCTTTTAACCTGGTGTTGCTTATGTCCATAGTTTCTACACATTAGACACCTGAAAAGCGTCCTACCGCCACTGTAATTAAAATTTGCTGAAAATTTCCCATCCCAGCAGTACCAACAGCACCAGCCAGAACAGTGTAAAGTTATATTCTTTCAGGCGTGAACGCAGTATTTTCAAGGCTTTCACCATGTGTTTCTCCACGGTGTTCACCGAGATCCCTAGCCTTTGTGCGATATGCTGATAGGACAAATGTTCCTTCCGGCTCAGGAAAAACACCTCCCGGCATTTTTCCGGCATACCCGCACAGGAAGCGTCTATCTGCTCCTGTAACTCCTTCAGTTGCAGATTCGTGGCGGCATCAGCCTGATACAGGCCATTGTCTGCCAGCATATGCTGCTGATAAGTGTTACGCACAACTTCAGCCCGTACTGCGTTCAGTACTTTATTTTTTAATGAGATATGCAGATAATTGCGGAGAGAGGTACGGAGTTCAATCGTTTCCCTTTTCAGATATAGGTTCACAAGCAGGCTTTGAACCAGTTCCATAGCAGTTTCCTGTACTTTTACGCGGCGATAGGCCGCATCCAGCAACTCCTGCCAGAAACGTCTGAAAATATCTTCGAATGCTTTATCGTCCCCCTTCTTCACGAGGAGAAATACCTCTTCATCGGTAAACGTGGAATAATCTTGTCGCATCGCCTGAGTTCAAACTACCAGCTAATATAATCGTTTTAGCACAAGTTTCTAAATCTCCCGGGAAATTAGCGATGCGGAGATCTTCAACGCCTGCTGATGGAATAAGGCTTGTCCGCTGCATCCAGTCCACGGCCCTTTGCCGGCGCTTTTCCCATTTCCAGTACCAGTACCCCGCCATTGGTGATATCGGTGTGCCGGATCCAGTTATGGGGATACGGACGGCCATTAAGGGTGGCTGACTGGATATACACATTCTCCGGACTGTTATTGCGTGCCTCCACGACAAACTGTTTCCCGTTTTCCAGGGTGAGCGTCACTTTCGGGAACACCGGACTGCCAATCACATATTCATCCGTACCCGGACAGACACTGTAGAAACCCAGCGCGCTCATCACGTACCAGGAAGACATCTGTCCCTGATCCTCATCACCGGGATAGCCGTCCGGACCGGCATTATACAGGCGTTTCATGACGTCTCTCGCGTGTGACTGTGCCTTCCACGGCTGACCAGCATAATTGTACAGGTAGATCATATGCTGTACCGGCTGATTACCATGCGCATATTGTCCCATATCCGCATTCACCATCTCCGTCATCTCGTGGATCATCTGACCATAATAACCTGGATCAACCTTATTAGAAGAACTAAACACGGCATCCAGTCTGGCAATAAAACGGGCTTCCCCTCCCATCAGATCTATCAGCCCCTGCACATCATGAAAAACAGACCATTGCCAGTGCCAGGCATTACCCTCTGTGTACGGTCCGCCCCATTTAACAGGGTCAAAATCTTCTACCCAGCTGCCATCCAGTTTGCGGCCACGCATAAAACCGGTGGTACTGTCATACTGGTTTTTATAATTGTAAAGACTACGCCCAAATACATACTGGTAGAATTGATTCCCCGTCAGTTTAGCCAGCTGATAGGCACAGAAATCATCATACGCATATTCCAATGTCTGGGAAGTACTGCCATGTGACTCCGGAAAGCTGACATAGCCCAGCTGATAATACTCCTTCCAGCCCGCACGACCGTTAGCACCGCCCCAGGGGCCTTTATTCATTGCCTCATGGAAATACGCGTCGAGGGCTTTCTTCGGATCAAATGTCCGGATACCCTTGACCCAGGCATCCGTCAACAGGGAGATCGCATGATTACCCAGCATGCCGCCTGTTTCTCCGGGAAAAGACCAGGCCGGAAACCAGCCACATTGTTGCTGCGCATCAAGTAAGGCCTGCATGTAACGCCCTTCCATCGTCGGATGCAAAATTGTATTCAGCGGAAACTGCGCGCGGAAAGTATCCCAGAAACCATTGTCCGTATACATATAACCACGATGTACCTTCCCATCATAAGGACTGAAATAGTGAGGTGCACCCTGCGCATCATATTCGAAGAACTGATGTGAAAACAGATTCGCGCGGAACAGACAGGAATAGAAAGTCGCCTTATCTTCTTCTGAACCACCTTCCACCAGTACACGATTGAAAAGCGTATTCCAGGTTTTATTGGCAACAGCCCTTGTCTGTTCCAGATTCTTACATCCACCCAGTTCTTTTTGCCAGGTCAGCTCCGCCTGTTCTGCACTGATATAAGAGGAAGCGACTCTCGCCTGAACTTTAGCGCCCTTACGGAAGCGTATAAATGCGCCCGTGCCCTTCCCTTCGCCGGAAAGAGAATCAGCGAAGATCTGTCCTTTCACATTCTCCCAGGTACCGGCAGCTTCAAAAGGCTGATCAAAAACGATCACAAAATAGTTCCTGAAATTCTGCGGAATAAACCGTCCATTTGTAACAAACCCTGTGATCTTTCTCTCCGCAGGATAGATCTTTACGCCACTCAGCGCATTATAACCATCCAGTACCACATACGCCGGTGTCTTTGCCGGAAAAGAGAAACGCAGATGCGCCCCTCTCTCTGTCGGCGTCACTTCCGCACTTGTCTTATTGTCGAAAGTCACTTTATAGTAATCCGGTCTGGCTGTTTCGTCTTTATGACTAAAAGTAGCCGCCCGTTGCTCCTCATTTACCTTTAATTCACCAGCCACCGGCATCAGACTAAATACCGCATAATCCCCTACCCACGGACTACACTGATGCACCTGCTGAAAACCACGGATCTTTGTCGCCTTATACTGGTATTTCCAACCATCGCCATTACTGCCGGTCTGCGCGGACCAGGCATGCATCCCGAAAGGAAGGCCTGTCGTCGGATAAGTATTCCCATGACTAAGCGCATATTCAGAATTTGTACCCTGTAAAGTATTCGCGTAACTGACCAGATCCTTTTGTTGTGCAGACGCCATTATACCAGCTCCGCATAACAACGTTGTAATAATTTCCCTAAGCATAAAATGAAATAATGTTTTGTCGTCGTTGAGACACCTGTTTATATAGGACACCTGAGAGGGCGGTTACCGCCAGTGAGAATTAGGAGAGCGCCCTATACACCCTACAGCCCTATCTTCGAATAAGGCACTCTGATACCCTTCAGCCGATAGTAATACGGGTCCAGCCAGGCACCTTCACAACCATCCAGTCCGCAGGCAGAGAAGTTGACACTATATGTCAGCAGCAATTCATTCCTGCCATTGTTAAACTCCGGGTGGATCACCGGTGTATAGTAACGCGTGTATTGCTCTTTAAAATACTCCAGGATCGTATATACCTTGATCTGTGCCGTAAATGGACCTGTCGGAGAAGTAGCAGTCGCAATGTATACGCTTCTGTCAGGATCACAGTTGAACCCCTGGTCCAGTGTCATCAGGACATACTTTCCATTTACATAGGCGACACTGTTGCTGCCTCTTGCGTCTGCAATCTTTGATGCAGCTCCTGCCGTCGGACTGGATGTCCATGCAGATCCACTCCAGTACTGCCATTGTAACGGAGTGCTTTCCGGGAATCTGGCGACATGTATATAACTGCCATAGCCGAAGCTGGTTGCTTCACTACCAAAAGCATACACATATCCATCACCTGGTTTTACCAGACCTGTAGAATAACTGATAGCGGTGTAATTGTTAAACCCATTCGGTTGTAAGCGCTCGGCAGTCCATTGTGTGCCTGCGCTTTGTGTGAGTCTGTAGAGGGATTGATTGGTCGCATTCAGACCATTCCCTTCACCGCAATGCATATAGACCTTATCACCAATTTCTACGCCCGGACCAGGCCAGCTCCAGGTAGTACCAGACTGTATATTACAGATCTGTTTGGGTTTACCGGAAGTACTATTGGGAATGGTCATGTTAGGCGAGTTATTAGGGTTCCAGTCTGTTTTCGATGGCTGTATGAATATAGAGTTATTATAACTAAAGAAGTGGCCACAGTTGAACATCCCATTAGACTGTACCTGCGATCCATCCCAGGCGTCCTGCGTTACCCAGAGGACTTTCCCATTGTTAGATCCCCAGGTCAATGGAATGGTATTTCCCTGATCAAAGGCAGCAGATCCCAGACTGGCGCTGTTGCGGTTAAAGAAGCGTACCACCTGATCATCACGATAGGTATCTGGTGTGATCTCAGTGATCGTCCAGTACTGTTTATTATCACTCACAGTAGTTTCCTGTATCACCTGCGCACCATTGCCGGTAGCGCCACCTGCGACTGACAACGATAAGCTATTACCTTTATTAACGATACGGTATTGTCCGCCGCCAATATCTGTAAGACTCCATAACTGCTGATCAGCCAGCAGCGGGAACGCCGCATATTGCTGTAAGACAGTACCGGATGTACCGGAAGCGGAAGGAACGTCGATCAGTTTACCGCTGTGGAGATTACGGATGTGATAATATCTTGTACCATTAACGGTTGTCTGATAGATCAGGTGCCATTTCTGCCACCTGTTTGTTTCTGTACCAGAGAGGGAAGTCTCCCATTGTTGTAAAAGTGCGTTGTCTTTAAATTTAGCGTTTTGCACAGGATTTCCTGCTACTTCCAGGAATTTACTGCTCTTGACATTTTTGATACTGACAGTGATATAATCAGCTGTAATTGCCTGGGTAATACCAACCGTATTATCGGCGTTCTGTGGTTTTTCAACAGGGGTCAGCAAACTTTGTTTGCAGGCCATGAATGTCAGCAGACTCATTACCAGCAATGCTGGACTCTTTTTCATAATGTGGATTTTAAAGGTTAAGTACGAGGTTGATAACAAGTGTATAGGCGCTCTCCACATTATTAGACACGTGTGATCGTAACATCCGCCATTTTTTTATAATTCTTCCAAAAATAAATTTGCGTAGCCAAATAACTACACATATATTTGTAGTCAAATAGCTACATAATGAACCTAAGACGCGATGTATTTCAGGCAATAGCAGACCCTACCAGACGGGCAATACTGCTCTTAGTGGCTTCGCAGTCCCTGACAGCAGGCGCAATAGCTGCGAATTTCGATACAGCAAGACCAACGGTATCGAAACATCTCCAGATATTGATTGAATGCGAATTACTGGAACAGGAACAAAGCGGCAGAGAGATCTACTATCACCTGAACCCTAAGAAGATAAAAGAGATTGCAGACTTCATCGAACCATTCCGGCAATTATGGGACGACAGGTTCAATAAATTAGAAGCGATTATGAAAAACTACAAACCTAAAAAATAGCATACGATGGAACCGAAAACCAAAGTCCACGCCGAAGACGGCAGACAGGAAGTCATCATCACCAGGGATTTTGACTTACCCGTAGAGCTGCTTTTCACTGCATATGTAGAACCCGAAATCATCGAACAATGGATGAATACTAAAGTGCTGAAGCTGGAAAACCAGAAGTATGGCAGCTGGGAATTTCAAACCTCAGATCCTAAAGGGAATGTAGTTTTTACTGCGAATGGCGTCTACCATGAATTCATTCCCAACGAGAAGATCACCCGCACATTTGAAATGGATAATATGTCATTGGGCGCACAGCTGGAATTTCTCGAATTCCAGAAACTGAGCGACGACACCAGCAGACTGACCATGCATGTAGTATATAAATCTGTTGCTGTCAGAGATCAGCTGATGCAGCTACCTTTCCGTCAGGGTATCAATATGGCACACAATAAATTACAGGAAATCGTAAACAAATTAAAAATTGCACGTCATGAGTAAGCGTAATAAAATCATCTATTGGGTAGCCACCCTTTGGCTTTCACTGGGAATGGTATCTACAGGTATTGTACAACTAATGAAAGTAGATAAAGAAGTAGACGCATTCACGCACCTGGGGTATCCGGTGTATCTGATGACTATACTAGGTATCTGGAAATTACTGGGTGTAGTGGCAGTATTGGCGCCACGCTTTCCTTTGTTGAAAGAATGGGCTTATGCCGGCTTCTTCTTTGCCATGTCAGGCGCCATCGTTTCACATATTACATTGGGCGACCCGATCACACAGATATTGCCTTCTATGTTATTGCTCACATTGACGATCGTATCGTGGTATTTCAGACCAGCAGAAAGAAGAGTACCTGTCAAAACATTACAACCTGCTTTCTAATAACAAGTCCTCCTGCAATACGCAGGAGGACTTGCCTTTTATACTATGATATTATTTGTGATCACGCATGGAAATGTAAGTCTGCAACACCACCGAAGCCATTACAAACAACAACCCCACGTAAAAAGAAACATTCAACTCCTTCCCTTCATTAAAAAACAGGAATGCTAATATAATCGCATAGATCGGCTCCAGATTAAAACTAAGATTCACCGTAAAAGCAGAGAGCTTTTTCAATGACTCCGCAAATAAAATATACAAACCCACTGTACAAACAGAAGCCAGCAATAACAGATACAAGGTATCCTTCAGATCAGGTATCAGACTCTCCACCGGAAAGAAATGCAGATACACCGGCATGAGTAATCCCAGTCCGATAGTCGCTCCCATCATCTGGTAATAATTGATCTGTTTACTATCATACCGCTTTACCAGCCGCTCGTTGTAAATGGTATACAACGCAGCAAAAGCCGAGGATATTACTCCCAGCCCAATACCCAGCTGATAAGAAGTATCAAAGTGAAAGATCAGACTGATGCCCAGTAAGGTCAGGCCGCTCAGGACCAGCGACGAAAGCATAAATTTCTTTTTGTTGATCAGCGGTTCAAAAACGGCCGTAAAGAAACCGGTCAAAGAATAACAAACCACCCCGATCGAAATATTGGAATATTTAATACTGGCATAAAAGAATACCCAATGTATCGCAATGAACATCCCGATCTTTGCAATATCAAATTTCTCTTTTAAAGGAAGATGGATTGTATTCTTAAATAATCTGAGGATAAAAAAGAGGATTGCGAAGGAGAAAAACACCCTGTACCATACCAGCAATCCTTCATTGAGAGAGATGAGTTTACCAAAAACACCTGTAAAACCTGCGAGGATCACCGCGAGGTGTAACACTAAAAATGACTTTTTCATAAAAGACTGACCTGCCCGTCCCGAAGACGGGATATATTTTAATATTTAAAACAAATGAAACTTTGAAGCATAACATATCATCCGGCAGAGAGCCGGCATGTCCACTTCATCCAAACGTTGAAGAATATTAAAATTAAGGAGGTGAAAGACAGCCTTTTTTGTTCATATTTTGCGTTAATGTGCTCCCAATTTAATAAAACATATTGAGTTTTTCTTACTAAAAATCTGTTGTTATACATTTGCGGTCCTATCGCTGTGCAATAAATAGCGATCGGTCAGCAGTATATGTATCGTATCACTACCTTTGAAACTGTAGAACAGAAAATAAACGAAATACCCGGAACACCAACAGTACTGGAAGCCATATGGGACGGAGACAGCGATGGATGGCATTTACTGTTGTATCTATACACGGTTGCCACAGCACCATCAGCGCAAGCCGATGAAACACATTATCTGGGACAAGTGGTGCTACCGGAAGGAAGCCCCTCTTTCACGGGTGACCGGTGGAACGAATGCATTGTTGCCGAAGAAATAGGTAATAAAGCCGCGAAAAAGTACAACCTGACATTTTACTTTCCCTCAAACATGCATCCGGATGACGACTGCCCTAGCTGGCCAGACAAACACCTGGGTGTGTCTTGTACGGAATGCGGAAAGTTATTGCTTCCCGGAAAGAGCGAATATATACCTGATGATATCTGTCAACATTGTCATGGTGAACAGGAAGACAACAAGGATATAAAAGAACAACGTCCTCTTCAACCTTCGGCCCGGTTATATCTCCTTAAAGATGATAGATGGCTGCATGGCAGCGTCTGGTCAGAGAATGCGACTTCATATATGGCAGAGGTCACCCGGGAGAGAATTAAAAATCTGCCTTCCGGCAATGTCATCAATATCCTCCAACTGAGCCGAGAAGAGATAGCCGAACTAAAAAACAATCTCGAAAAAACGTTAGATCGTTTACTGGACGCATATGAGATGCCGGTTATTGATGAACAGCGAAAAAGATTTGCCCGGCTTTATAAGTTCACCTATAAGGATAAAACGTATGAACTAATGGGGATATTAAACCATAACCTCGATAGAATCGCGGATTTAGCAGATCGCGTGGCAATTACTGAACAGGCGATCACCGGAGATTATGACTTCGTAATCTATTTCAGCAAGGGTATTACGCACAGAGATGACAGCTTTTTGCGTTTTCTCCGCATTCCTGATAACATAGCCAGAAGTCTTGCTGCCATCAACAAAGAATATGCATATCTGTTGACCAAAGCTGAAATAACCGAAACTTTAGAAAGACTGAAAACACTAGGCTGCATCACAATAAATGGCGACCAGGTAAGCATAACACAAGTGGGAGAACGCATACTGTAATCTCCCACTTGTATGAAATACTACTCCATTACCAGCGTAAATGTCGTAGTCAGTTTTATCCCGATGGTAGTCGTCGCTTCCACCGTAATTTTATACTCCCCTGCTGATAACGAACTATTCGCAGCTGCTTTTACCTGCCCTGTCAAAGCATCTACCGAAAAGATCTTATCAGTATCTGCAAACGGCGCAGTGCCATATGTAACAGACAATACCTTGAAACTACCTTTATATTTCTCCGGATTAAAAACAGGTGCGGGCGATAGATACGCATTCCCCAAACCCATTACCACACGGTTCTGTACAATTGTCAGATCATATTCCGGATAATATACCCCATATAAAAACTTCGGTTGTGGCAGAATGACGGTCCTGAACTGCTTATAAGCCACCCTGTAACCATCTTTCAGCAGATTAGCCACCAGGTCATACGTCCATTCATATTTCCGGTCTTCATCACCCGCATACTGATCAAGTACCACCTTATCACCCTGTAAGGTCACATGCCCATCAGGGAAGCCGTTCTGATGCAGTTGCAGACTTGTTCCCGCTTTATTCAATCCCAGATAATCAATTGTATAGGAAGCACCTTCTGCACTGTATAAAGAATAACCATAAGGGATAGGATCAGTGGCTGATAGCTCCTTAATACCCAATGCTGCGGGCATTACTTTCAGCGTAAAATCAGCCTTTACGGGCTTCAAACCAGTTAGAGACTCAGCAATCAGACGCACCTTATAAGTATCCGGTAAACGAACGCCTGTCAGCTCAGACCTGTTGCTGTTAGGGTATATTTTGCCCGCATCTATCCTGATACGTTTCTCCTTTACATCTACCACAATTGCGTTCGCAAGCAATGTATTCAGAGAGTCCGATGCATTCACCTTAAGGTTGGTGTTTCCTGCAAAATCCAGTTTAAAATTGACATACGGTTGGCTTTTATATTCAACGGGAAGATTCAGCGTGGTCACGGTTCCATAGGTAACAGTAACAGAATCCGGAAGTGTAGCAGGTGGCAGATAGCCCATATCCACGATAGGATCTTCTTTACCACAGGCAGAAAACAATACGGTAGCCAGACCCGCAAATAGCAGGCCCACAGTAGATTTATAAATGTTCATTTATTGACGGATAAGTTGTTAGTTGATACGGCTCCGTGCACTGAACCGGCGCGAAGATAAAGAAGTTTTATAAAAATGCAACGAAGATGCATTTATTTACTTATCTCCATATCAGTTTCCTGTGGCATTTTATCCAACGCTTCCCGTGTAATAGAATTATAGTGCCCACCGTCATATTGCAGATATATCTGGTAGGTCTGTGGCCCTGCCACAGTAGGACTGGCTACATAGTATACAGTACCATTGGGCCTTAATACAACGATCCTCAGATTCAGGGCCTCTGCCACAAATGAAGGGGTAAAATTCTCTGTCCAGTTACCTTCCTGGATGATCTGTTCCACAACAGCATTAATGTCCTGCACCCTTGGAACGACGCCAAAAAGATGGGTAATGACCTGTTGATTAATAAGCAGTACATTAACGACCCTATTACGGATCAGCTGCTGCGCATCGCCAGTTGCTTTTGTACCATACAGTCCTTCAAAAACACCATTATAAAAACAGTTCCCGCGGCCGCCAGTCCGGTTGACAGTCCATTCACGCTGCCCAATTTGCACTGTAGACCCAGCCCCTCCATCAGAAGAGCGCTGTGGCATCTTGAATACCTGAGTACTGGTGACAAGTTTGGCCACATGCTGCTTTAATTTTTTCACCAGATCTTCCGCTGAATAGGCTGGCTGAAAGTCTTCCGGGCGGGTTACATGCAAACGGTCACCTTCGTCTACATCCAGCATCCCCTCCATTTCTTCTATCCTTGCCGTTAATTCATGCAGGCTAAGCTCCTCTATACCTATCAGGTCGATGGAAGCGTCCTCCAGACTATTGCCAAAAAGTTTGGTGTGCTGCTCATGCAGATCAATCAGGCGCGTTTTGAGATATCGCATTGCCAACTCACGGGTTTGCGCGGGGTTATAACCTGAACGTACAGCTGTTCCTATTGTTTCAGCTATGCGATTGCGAAAATATTCTATTTTATTTATAACATCCATTGGTTTAGCAGGCAGGGAGAAATCGTACTCCGTTTTATTGTCATACTTGCCAAATACGATACGGGCAGTGTCTACAACTTCATCAAACAACCCATATATATCAAACGCGCCTAACTTTGCGTTTTTTATGCTATCATCGAGTGCCTTCATCGCATTTTTCGTCATCTCGTACTGCGCATAGCGTGAGATATTGATCTCATCAGCCGCCTCCTGCGTTCCTGAGGGCGTCACCAGCGCTTCATGATTACTAAGGTCTTCATTATTCAGAGAATAAATTGCCGCTACAGGGAAATGATCACTGAACCGTTGCCAGTATTTCGAATATGCCATATCTTCCGTATCAACAGATACCATAGAGCCCTGTGGTCTTAACAGACCGGTTTTATTGGATTTCCAGGTACTATTGTGTATAAAGAAATCTGCGATCTGTACATCCTCCTGCTCTTTGAGCGGATCGCTTTTGGGATTGGTGCCGGATACTGTCTGCGCCAGCTCCAGCCCCATATCTTCTACCTGAGATGCCACGGTCAGTCCCCGAATATTACGCTGAAGTTGCTTATCCTGCTTCGCTTCTTCATTCATTCTGATCTGCTTACTCAATCTTTTAACACGTGGATCTTCCAGGTAAATACCTTCTTCCTGTAATAATTTCTCCATCTCAGCATTCAGCACCTTGAGCCGCTCATCAATAAATGCTTTGTACCTGATCATGTCTTCATCGTTGTCAGCCGGAATAACTGCATTATCACCTTCTTCATCCGCCACCACTGCTTCAGCAGTAAGATAATAGTCCCCACCAACTATAAGCGGGATACCCTTCTCTGCTGCTTTCTGCCGAAGTGTATTCAATCCTTCACTGACTTCCCTGAAAATCAGCTTCCTGTTCCATTCCGCCACGCGCTTATCAGTATCTGCCTCTGGTGTGGTATGAACAACTCCGATCCAGAGCGGTTTACGCACACCTTTCTTCTTCACTTCATACACAACAATAGGACGATAATCTCCCCTCCCTTTATCCCAGTTAATTGTCGGTGGCGCTTCTACCATTTCTCCATCAGTAGATACCTGATAAACCTTTATTACCTCCATTCCTGAGGACTTCCGTATCAACAGGGGATAATATTCCTGCTGAGGGGTATCTCCGGCGGAAAGGAGCTGCGGACCCAGGTACGTATCATACTCCGGATGCTCCTTATTCGTACCACCGCCTGCTGCACCCGGCGTTTTATCTTTTCCCAGTAATGCAGGATTATTGATCTCCTGCAGTATTATTATGTCGAGCCAGCCGTTGTAAGCAAACATTTCCTCCAGATGAATCATGATATTATGCGTGTGCATAGAACGGTCTAACTCCAGTACTGACTGCATCGCCGGCGCCGCGCCTAATTCATCATCCTTCAATGCTCCATAGGCGGCCAACCTTGTTCTCTCCAGAAAGGTCTGGATAGAGCTGTTAGACCGCAGATCTGATACCAGTTTCAATAAAGCTTTAGTGCTTTCTGCCGATGTTTTAAAAGCGCGAAGATCCTTTACCTTTACAGCGAGTTCCATTCTTTTACCCGAATCTCCCTTCGCATGCTGCCACAACCCGCTCCAATCCACACCGGCAATTTCTTTTATCTCCTTCTTTAATTTCTCCCTGTCGTAGCCAGCCAGCTCCTCTGCCAGTTTCTTTATATCAGCGTCAAGTTGCTCCAGCATATTTGACGAATCTCCATGCAATCTTGAAAAAAGATCACTGTCTTGCTCTCTCAGCTCATCATTGTCAAGAAAGGGCTTGTCCTGAGGAAGCTTCCGGCCAGTAACCTGCCTTTTTCCTTCAGCTCTGCCCTGAGACAATCTTCGCATCACGCGTATTGCTTTATTCTTCTCATCTTCTGGCGGTTTTTTTATTGTCCTGAATTTATCCAGCACCTCCTGAACACCTTTGATAAAATCATCAAGATTCTTGAATAACCTATCCCAACTTCCCACATCGAAACCTTTGAACGCCTTTACAAAGGCTTCCAGCGCTGACTCCACATCACGGTCACTGAAGTGCGCCACATTCCAGGATACTATTCCCAGCCGCGCTGCGCCTGCGTCTGAGGCAAGCGAGCCTGTGATAAGCTCATCATAATCACCCGCTTTATCCTCCAGCTCATCACTAAGATCATTCTCCCCTTCATCCTGCACATCATCCAGTTTATCTTCCATCTTATCAGTATCACCCTTCTCTCCACCTTCTACCTCCATATTATTGCCCTGTTGATTACCCGTCCCGGACTCAGTTACAGGCTCTAAAATGTCATTATTGTCATAAATCTTAAATGCTAACACCCCACCGCTTTCCTGGTAATAGAAATCGTACCCTCTTGTCTTATGCATTGACTTTAGATATAAAGTATATCGTTTTTCTCCCACCTTTACGATGTACCACCTGCCGGTTCGTAGCTTATCATATTCCATTAACTGAACAGGCGCATTTTCCGGAGGCGCTACCGCCGGCAAAACAAACCGCCCCGCAGGCGGACGACTATCAATATCAGCTGCGCCAGCAGTTCCTTGCATTCTTTGTATCGGTGTAACGGCAGTCATGCCTTTGCCACCAGCGGAACTGTTTTCTGCGGATGAACGAGAGTTTATCGGGTTGACCGTGGGCTGTTTCTGAGGATGTTCCATCTGTACGGGCGTTCAAATCGGATTAAAGAGGCATAAAATATAGCCCCATCTATTAAATATATAAATATTGCCCGAATCCATATAATTTTCCTCTCCCGCCGCGCCCCACCTTTGTACCATCAAATCATTCAAACAATGAAAACAATATTCATAACAGGCGCCTCCTCCGGCATAGGTAAAGCAACAGCTAAATTTTTTCATAGTAAAGGATGGCAGGTGATCGCTACCATGCGCACTCCCGAAAATGAACAGGAACTCTCCCAACTGGACAATATGACCCTCCTGCCACTGGATGTAACCGATCTCACGCAGATTGAGACATGCGTCAGCGAAGCCACCAGACTTGCCAAAATTGACGTCGTTTTTAATAACGCAGGACACGGTCTGTATGGTCCGCTGGAAACCTACAGCGACGAACAGATCACCGGTCTTATTAATACCAACCTGATCGCTGTCATCAGGATCACACAGGCATTCATTCCTTATTTCAGACAACAGGGCAGCGGCCTTTTCATCGCTACTTCCTCCATGGGTGGTATGACCGCCTTCCCTTTCAGTGCAATGTACCATGCCGCCAAATGGGGACTGGAAGGCTTCAGCGAAAGCATGTACTTCGAACTCTCCAAATTCAATATCGGTATCAAAACCATCCTGCCGGGCGGCGTCAGAACAGATTATGTTGGCCGCTCTATGGCCTATGGTGCGAAGAAAATAGACGCTTATCAGCCGATCCTGGATAAAGTAGAGAAAGTAATGGGGAATCTCATGCTCCCTGAAAACCTCACCCCTCCGGAGATCATTGCGGAAACCGTTTTTGAAGCCGCCACCGACGGGAAAGACCAGATCAGATACGTAGCCGGTGAAGACGGCAAACAACTCTATGCCGCAAGGCTCAGCATGGGCGCAGAAGCATTCAGACAACACTTTAACGACGTTTTCTTTGGTCATAACCTGTAAGCATTCACCTGCTTTGTAAAAATTGTAACTTCACACGATGGCAGACAACATTATCCAGATAAACAGTATAAGCAAACTGCACGAAATCTACGATTGCGGCAAACCGCAGCATCCGCTTATCTCGATCATCGACTTGTCTGCCATCAATCATCGCCTCTTCCATGAAGACACCGCCTTCCGGATGTCCTTTTACACCATCTCCTGTAAACAGTTCAAAGGCTGGTTTAACTACGGACGGCAGACATACGATTTCAGCGAAGGCTCGCTCATGTTCACTTCTCCCGACCAGGTACTGCGTTCCGGTCCGGATGTACCGATCGAAGAAGGCTGGGCATTGTTCTTTCACCCGGATCTGATCCATGGTACAGAATTAGGACGTACCATACAGCAATACACCTTTTTCCTGTACGATCTGAATGAGGCTTTGCATATCTCCGATGAAGAAAAAAATATCCTCCAGGACTGTATCGGCAAAATAAAACGTGAATACGGCCAGCATATCGATAAACATACCGAAGGACTGATCATAAAAAATATCGAACTCCTGCTAAGCTATTGCGAGCGCTTTTATGACAGACAGTTTTACACCCGCCGAAAAGCAAACAACGATATCGTACAACGCTTCGAACGCCTGTTGCGGGACTATTTTTCGCAGGATGACCTGGCGGAACGCGGTCTGCCGGATGTAAAATACCTCGCCGGACAACTCAATATCTCCGCCAGCTACCTGTCAGACCTTCTGAATAAATACACGGGTAAAACCACACAGGAACACATTCACCTGCAGCTGGTTGACAAGGCAAAATCCCTATTATTGGGAACGGAAAAACAGGTCAGCGAAATTGCCTACGAACTCGGCTTTCTTTACCCCTCTCACTTTACCAAACTTTTCAAAACAAGTACCGGCCTTTCTCCCAGAGAATACCGGACAGGCAATTAATACCTCTTTAATATTGAACGTTGATCCTTCGTTGCACAACGAAGGATCAACGTTCAATATTAAAACAATATACCTGCTGATACTACTTCTTCCTCCCCTTGCAATCAACCTTTTTGAAAAAAATACGAAACAAACAGTACATTAGCTGGTACAGACGAATGCAATGACCAAATCTGAATGAAATATGAAAAAACTACTCTCTCCGGATCCAGCGAAGATTGAACCATTACCACATGAGCCAACGCATGACAGAGCGCCCGATTCCATCGCTGAAGGAACGCCGCAATGGCTCAAAAAAGACCTGATCGGTTTACTGGGAGAAGAGCAGGTTCTTTATAAAGCACTCGACCTCATACGTTATGCAACTGACGCAAGTCCGTACCGGATGATCCCGAAAGTGGTAGTCACACCTGCCACGGAGGAACAGGTGCTGGCAATATTCAACTATTCACGGGAAAAACAGATCCCGGTTACAATAAGAGCTTCCGGCTCCAGCTTAAGTGGTCAGGCACAGGGAGATGGTATTCTGCTGGATGCCCGTAAACACTGGGCCGGTGCAACTGTAGAAGCAGCGGGAAAACAGTTGCGGGTAAGACCCGGCACCATTATGTTCCGCGCTAACCTGGCGCTGCGGCCATATGGCTATCGCCTCGGACCAGACCCTGCCAGCGGCAGTGTAGCCTCTATCGGTGGTGTTGTTGCGAATAACTCCAGTGGGATGTGTTGCGGCACCGCCCAGAACTCCTACAAAACCATTTCTTCCCTCTCTTTCATGCTGCCTTCCGGTACCCGCATCAATACCGCAGACCCCGATGCAGAAGCACAGTTCCTGCGTGCAGAACCGGCATTGTGCGAAGGACTGAGAGAGATCAAAGCGGAAATCGAAGCCGATACAGCACTCAGCGCCCGCATTGTCAAAAAATTCAGCATCAAGAATACGACCGGTTATCACATGGGGGCCTTCCTGGATGGGAAAACACCCCTGGAAATTTTCCGCCGTCTTATGGTAGGCTCAGAAGGTACTTTAGGGTTCATCTCTGAAGTAGTATTTGATACCGTACCGGATGATCCGCATCGCTTAACCGCCTTCCTTATTTTCCCGGATATGTACTCCGCCTGTGCAGCAGTAGCGCCTTTTATAAAGGCAGGTGCTATGGCAGTCGAACTGTCCGACAGGGCATCATTACACGCCGTAGAAGGCAAACCTGGTGTGCCAGACCGCTGGAAAGCATTCGACAGTAATGCCACCGGCTTACTGGTGGAATTCCGGGTAGCCACCCCGGAACTATTACTGATAGCCGAAAAAGCAGCGAACGATATCTTACTGACCTTACCACTCCTCGAAACCGGCTCTTTCACAAAAGACCCGAAACTGGCCGCCCAGTTCTGGACCGTCCGTAATGGCCTCTTGCCTTCCGTAGGTGGTACGCGTCCGAGCGGTACCTCACTGATACTGGAAGACGTCTGTTTCCCTCCCGAAAGACTCGCAGAAGGAGCTGTCGATCTGCAACAGCTGATCGCAAGACATGGTTATAAAGGATATGTCTTCGGACACGCATCCGCTGGTAATCTCCACTTCCTGGTTACCCCCTCATTTAACTCTGCTGAAGAACTGCAGCGTTTTGATACCTTCCTCAGAGATGTTATCGAACTCGTAGTCGGAAAATACGATGGTTCCCTGAAAGCAGAACATGGCACCGGCCGGAACATCGCACCTTTTGTAGAACACGAATGGGGACCAAAACTGACTGGGCTGATGTGGAAACTGAAGCGACTGGCTGATCCTGATGGTATTCTCGGTCCGGGTGTGCTGCTGTCCAATGATCCGGAGTCACACCTGCAACACCTGCATACTATTCCTACCGTAGAAAATGAGGTAGACCGCTGTATTGAATGTGGTTACTGCGAGCCGGTATGCCCAAGCCGTAATCTCAGTACAACTCCCAGACAACGCATCGCGTTGCGCAGGGAAATGCTGCGTCAGCCAAAGGGATCACCGGTAACAGCCGCCCTGCTGCAGGAATATGAATACAGTGCGATTGAAACCTGTGCCGGCGATGGCAGCTGCGAAATTGCCTGTCCGCTGGATATCAATACCGGCATCCTCATGAAAGAGTTCCGCTCGATGGAACACACACGTAAAGCCGAACAGATTGCCCTGAAACTGGCAAAGAACTGGGGAACGGTGGAAAAAGTAATGCGTGGCGCATTGTCGCTGAATGCTGCTACACAGACGATCCTCTCCGGATTGCCGGCAAAAGGACTGACCGCTCTTGCCAGAACGGTTGTCAGCGAAGACCTGATGCCAGCCTGGATACCTAATATCCCGCACCCGGCAAAGACAAAACTACCTGCTACCGGCAAAGCGGGAGCAGCAGCCGTTTACTTTACCGCCTGTGTGAACCGTATCTTCGGCGCATCCAGAGGCGAAAAACAGGAAATGACACTGGCAGAAGCAATGGTGACACTCTCTGATCGTGCCGGACTACCCGTTTGGATACCGGAAGACCTGAGCGGCAACTGCTGCGCCACCGTATGGCATTCCAAAGGGTATGTAGAGGGTAACACCTACATGGCCAATCAGGTAGTGGAAAGCATGTGGCGCTGGAGCGATGAAGGACGCCTCCCTGTAGTCTGCGATGCCAGCTCCTGTACCTTCGGTATTACCAGCGAGATCTTACATTATCTGACACCGGAGAACCTGGAGAAACATAAAAAGATGACCCTCCTGGATTCTATCGCCTGGGCGCATGACCACCTGCTGCCACGATTGCAAATAAAGAAGAAAACAGGCGCTACAGTGATACATGCTGTCTGTTCGACCCAACACCTCAACCTGGCGGGGAAACTGCTGACAATCGCCCAGAAAGTATCAGAAACGGCCTATAATCCGATCCATTCCACCTGCTGTGCTTTTGCCGGAGACCGGGGCTTCCTCCATCCCGAATTAACGCACGACGCTACACAGGAAGTAGTAGCAGAAATAAAAGATAAACACTTCGATCAGTATATCTCCAGTAACCGGACCTGCGAGATCGGTATGAACCTCGCGACAGGTCAGGACTACAAGTCGGTGATCTTCCTGCTGGAAGAAGCGACCAGGTAACGATGAAGATCTGTCAGGAAAATAAATAACGCCAAAAGGCAGCTGCGAAAAAAGTATCATTTCCAGCTGCCTTTTACGTTATAGATCAGGCATAGATGCGTCGTATATACGTCGTGTATGAAGCATGTATACGTCGGGTATGGCGTAAATTCTGACCCACGCTTTAGCACAAATAAATCTCAACAATATGATAATCAATGTCATATTTCACAAACGACCGAACACCTCCAAATCAAAACTGATACTATTTTATCTCCACAGTAGGATAACAACCGTCTTCCCTCCTTCGCTTTTATTATAATATGTAATTTACAGCCCGGTCATCCCGGTTTAATATCATTCATAATGAAAGAGGACACTTTAGTTCAGATCAGCAACAGGATAAAAGAAAAACGACGCGAAAAGAACATTACCGTGCAGGACCTGGCCGACCGCGCCAAGGTCAGTAAAGGCCTGATCTCACAGATTGAGAACAGCCGTACCATTCCTTCCCTGATCGTCCTCATAGACATTATCAGAGCCCTGGAAATTGATCTCAATGTGTTTTTTAAAGATATCAGTACCACCAGCGAACAACCGCTTGTACTGGTCAAAAAACCGGCTGATTATGATCCGTTTGAAAAGGAAGACGCCATCGGCTTCTTCTACAAACGCATCTTTACCCAGTCCGTTAATAAAGGAACTGTAGACATTGTCCTGCTGGAACTCGAACCCGGTGCCAATCGACCCATGGTCCAGACCGAAGCCTTTGAATACAAATACATGATCAGCGGCGATGTGGAATACAATATCGGTGGTGACGCCTACCTCCTGTCCAAAGGAGATTCCCTCCTTTTTGACGGCCGCATCTCCCATACACCAAAGAATACCGGCACTGCCAACGCCATTATGCTCGTCATTTACTTCTTTGAAAATAAGGAGGCTTAATAAAAAATTAATACCGCTCGTGTAAACTGATGATAAACAAAGTTTAGTTTAGCTAAACTTTGTTTATCTTTTTTTATAGTTATGACACAGCAACAGAAAGCCATCGTTATCGGCGCAGGCATCGTAGGTATGGCAACTGCCAGAGCACTTGCGCTAAAAGGTTTTGAAGTCGAAGTATTTGAAAGGGACGAACGTGCCGTAGGCGCGTCCATCAGGAACTTCGGGATGATATGGCCGATCGGTCAGCCATCAGGAAAACTGTATAAAAGAGCCAGACGTTCCCGGGAAATATGGCAATCCATCTGCGAAGAGGCCGGCATCTGGCACGACCCGGTGGGCTCCCTGCACCTGGCCTATCATGACGACGAACTACAGGCGATCCGCGAGTATGTTAGCGCCAACGCCGCTGAACGTAACTGTGCACTCCTGACGCCGGCGGAAGCACTGGAGAAATCTCCATCCATCAACCGGGAAGGATTACTCGGTGCACTCTGGAGTCCGGACGAAATGATCGTGGAAGCACGGGAAGCGATCGGACAGGTAGCCGCTTTCCTGGAAAAGAAATACAACATCCGCTTTCACTGGCATACCGCCATTCATAAGATCAGCTATCCGGCCGTCTTTTCGGGCAACCAGCAATGGGAAGCCGACCAGATCTACGTATGCAGCGGCGTAGACTTTGAAACACTTTATCCGGATACTTTCCGTCAACTGAGTCTGACCAAATGTAAATTACAGATGATGCGTGCTGCTGCCCTCGCGGAAGGACAACGTATCGGCCCGTCCCTCTGTGGCGGACTCTCCATGGTACATTATCCCGGCTTTCAGTCGGCCGCCTCACTGCCAGCCCTGAAAAAACGTTACGAGGAACAGTACGCAGAAGAGTTAAAATGGGGCATTCATGTGATGGTATCGCAGAACCAATATGGCGAACTCACCATCGGTGACTCACATGAATACGGTCTGACACACGATCCCTTCAGCCGTGGTTTCATCGACCAGATGATTATTAATTATCTCGGCACATTCACACAGTTGCAATCATCTCAGATCATCCAGCACTGGGTAGGCTTTTATCCCAAAATGACGAACGACAGCACCGAACTGGTATTAAGTCCGGAAGCAGGCGTTACCATCATCAACGGTGTCGGCGGTAACGGTATGACGCTTTCCTTCGGACTTGCAGAAGAAGTCATCAACGGAGAGATCCCTGTAAACACGCTTTAAACCAGGCTGACAGCGATCCATCTTTCACACCATCAATTACTCTCAGCAATGCAAAAAATAAAAATGGTTGTCTTTGACATGGCCGGTACGACCATCAATGAAGATAATCTGGTATACAAAACTTTAAGGAATGCTATCAACGAAGCAGGATTTAGTTTCACACTTGCACAGGTGCTGGCCGAAGGCGCAGGTAAGGAAAAGAAACAGGCCATCCGCTCCGTGCTTTCTGCATATGCAGGCGTGGCAGATGAACAGTTAACAGCTACCATCTATGAACACTTCATCATACAACTAACCGCAGCTTACGCACAGGAGCAGATCCTTGCGCAGTCCAATGCTGTCGAACTGCTGGCCGCATTAAAAGAGAAGAATATCCGGACGATCTTAAATACCGGTTACGACAGAAAAACAGCAAGTGCTATTTTGCATAAAATAGGTTGGCAGGAAGGCGTTGAATATGACGCATTGGTGACCGCCAGTGATGTACCTCATAACAGACCAGAACCGGATATGATCCTGCATGCCATGCAGCTGTTTCATATCACCGATGGTAGTGAAGTTGTAAAAGTGGGAGATTCTGCAATTGATATTGAAGAAGGGAAAAATGCAGGCTGCGGACTGAGCATCGGTATCACCACCGGTGCACATACGCAGGCACAGCTGGAAACCGCCCATCCGGACTATATTATCAACAACCTGATGGAACTGTTGCCGCTGTTGCGCTAAAATACATGTTCATGCATCTGTTATAGGCAGTGCCGGAACGGTGGTCTCACTCATGTCCGGCATTTATTTTTGACATCCCGTTAGCTCAGATGGCAAATAATTATGTTTCTCTGTTACCTCCTGACTCTTCTGAATGATCTTCCGGATAATATCATCCAGCTCCGTTGCAGAGACCTGCAGATAAGACAACAACGTCTCTTTCGTCGCCACATCTACCCCGGCATCTCCCAGTAACTGTGTAATTCCCATGATACGTGCAAGCGGCGCTCTTACAAGATGTGCCTGCGTCCAGGTGATTTCCTCCAGCCGGGCGTTTTGTTCTTCTATCGCACTGATATACTTCCGCTTCTCTGTGATATCAAATGCGACCACAACCCGCGCCTCCTTATCACAATATGCAATGGAATTGCCACTCACATTGACCACAACCTCCTCCCCTGATTTCTTCACATGCTGCACAATAGCTGAATGGTACTCCCTTGGCTTGATCCGCTCTCTGACAATTTCATCCACTTCATGCCTGTTTTCAGGCTTCCTGACATCCCGGAGCGTCATAGATAGGAATTCCTCCCGGCTATACCCATAAAACGTTACAGCAGCCTTATTTACGTCGAGGAACTGATAGGTCTGCATATCATACACCCACATCGGTAATGGGCTTAGATGGAAAAGATCACTATAGCGTTTCTCAGAGGCCTCCAATGCTGCCGAAGTTTCCCGCTGAGTAGTAATATCCCGGAGCGTACCAATCATTCTGACAGCCCTTCCCTCTTTGTTTCTGATGATATAACCGGTTTCCTCGACGAACAGATAGGTACTCATGGAATGCCGGAAACGGTACTGCGAATGCCAGTAGATCGTATGCATATCCTGCAGGGCGCAACGCAGGCTTTCCCGGGTCTTCAGCAGATCGTCCGGATGCACCATCCTGGACCAGCTTTTAAGGGGATAAGGCTTACGGTCCAGCGGATACCCGAATACGCGGCAGAAACCATCCGCCCAGTAAATATTGTCAGCCGTCAGGTCCCAGTCGTAAATCGCCTCGTTACTGGCCCTGCTGACATAATTGAAGCGCTCGTTACTCAGTCTCAGTTGCCGCTCCGTTTCCTTGGCCCGCTCGCGTTCGGTCACATTGATCGCCGATACAATACGCGCATCTTCATGCCACGCCGTCATAGGTGTTGCCTGGAGATCTACAATCAGCATATCGCCCTTACGGGTGATGAATTTCACGGTCCCCATATAAGGCAATCTTTGCCTGGCCGCAGTATTGATGAGGTCCATCATGGCACTGGAGTAAAGCGCATGCCATAACACATCCACTTTCAGAGAAAGGAATTTCTCACGGGAATAGCCATATTCTCTACAGGCGGCATCATTGACAGCCAGTATTTGCAAACTGTTGATATCATACAGCCACATAGGAACAGGACTGTAGTTATAGAGATCGAATGACGACCTCATTTCTTCCGAACTCATCATAACAAGGTAACAGTATAGGACAACGCTACGAAAATGCGATTGTAAATGTAGTCAATCGCCTGAATTATGCAACTTTTGCAGCACCTTTTATATTCTTATCATGATAAATATCTGGTCCCAACTACAGCCTTCCATATTTCTTTAGAATCCGACTGCATTCCCGCCATCCACCGGCAATACGACACCGGTAATATATTGCGCTGCATCGGAGGCCAGAAATAAAGCCGCTGCACCAATATCTGCCGGCTGTCCCAGATACCCCAGCGGGGTTCGTCCCAATGCCTTCGCTTTTCTTTCAGGATCAGCATCCAGGGCCTTCGCACTCATATCTGTCGCAATAAACCCCGGCGCGATACAGTTGATCCGGATGCCATAAGGCGATAATTCTGTTGCCATCGCTTTTGTCATACCCTCTATCGCCGATTTTGAAGCCGTGTAGGCAATCACCTTTGGAATGCCATACTGCGAAGCCATAGAGCTGATATTAATGATACAACCGCCTACCTTTTTATCCAGCTGATGTTTGACCACCTCGCGGGATAAAGCAAAAACCGCGGTCACATTTATCTGCATAATAGCCTGAAATTCATCGTCTGTCACGTCCGTAAACGATTTCTTCATATTGATGCCGGCATTGTTAACTAATATATCTATATGACCGTAGCGGGCGATGATCCTGTCAACCATAACAGGAATAGCATGCAGATCACTCAGATCGCAGGAATAACATTCACTGTTGGGACCCAGCTCTTCACAGGCACGCCGCAATTTCTGCTCGTCCCGGCCTACGAGAACCGTATAAATATCATGCTGAACAAACTGTGTTGCGATGGCGAATCCGATGCCGGAACCACCGCCGGTAACGATTGCCAGTTTCTTTGTCGTATTCATCTTTTCGTGGAATGATCAATGTATATAGAAGAGACCTGTTTATTTATAACGATATAACTTTATCCGCTGAATTCCCCATTCTCCCAAAGGAATACGGATATGGCGCCCCTGGTGTGTCTGATCACCATTCAATCTTCTGCCAGGCATCCATTTCCCATCTGCATAAACACCTTCGCAGGCTTCCAGTATCCCCACCAGCGGAGCTGTTTTGTCACTCGTACCAAACGTCATGACAATACCGGTACCCGTTACAATGAATTCATCTTCTCCGGTATGGATAATGATCCCACCGCCCTCCGGCCATTTTTCCTTCGGAATACCCGTCCAGCCCAGGGTTCCATCATGTGCAACAGAAAGGATATATTGACCGGAAACGATCTCCTGGCGCAGGTCCGTTGTATCCAGCAAAACACCTTCCATCTTACCCAAACCCTGATACGTCGCAATTACCGGCCACAATTGTTGCAACAGCTCATAGCTTTTTGCGATCGTTTCAGCTTTTGGTTGAGCCGTAGATTCTATTGAAAACGGAGAAAAACCCATTGCCTGATAATGTCCTACCGCATACAATGCCTTAGCACCGTCTGACGCCTCAAAACGTATCTCCGGAATGAACAGGGGATTATTCCTCCTTACATAAAGATCGTTGTAATACTTAAATCGGGGATTATAAAAATCAGGAGATAAGATATCTATTGCGGGTGCTCCCGCATGCCATATATCTATCAGATGTGGCAGCGGCCCACCACTGGGATACTGACCGGGCGCCACATTCCGGTGATTCAGCGCAGCATTGACAAACATCGGCAACGCGTACGCTGCTTTACCCGCACTGGCCACCGTATTGGTATATTGCGCATAATGCCATGCCTGAAAAAGCTCCTCAGTAGCAATACTCTTACCAAATACCTGTTCCCAGGTACCCTTTGTCAGATAACTACTTTGCGACCAATGTGCTTTCAGTTCCGGCACCAACTCATTTTTATGCTTTTGCAGATACGCCATCAGTGCAGCTGGCACCAGCCCTCTATAAGCCGCATCTGCAGCGGGTGTATGTTCTCTCGCCTCCGGCAGAAATCCGATCTCATTCTCTACCTGAATCATAACGACGGTACTATAACCGGCATCCGTCTCGTGGATGTGCTGCATCAGGGCACGGAATGCCTTTACATCTGCGGCAAGGTTCTGCGGACTAAAAGCCGATAAGATCTCCTGTCCGGTTCCATCGCTTTTTAGGGCCCTGGGAAATCGCTGCGGATCTTTCTTCACCCAGTGCGGGACGTAACAACTCATACTATTCTTCCAGGAACCAAACCACAACAGGATCAGGTGCATGTCATGACGACGCGCCTGATAGATAATGCTGTCAATCACAGTGAAATCAAACCGACCTTCCACAGGCTCTGTCAGTTCCCAGTAAACAGGCGTCAGCACGGTATTCAGATGCATTTGTTCGAGCGTATTCCAGAGATCCTGCATATAGCCAATGCTGGAAGCGCTTGAATTACCCAGCTCTCCTCCCCTTACCAGAAAAGGAGCGCCTTTCACCATCAATTGTACCGTGCTGCCCTGTTGCTTTAGTGCTGGATGACCGGCGTTCTGTTGTGCGGGGACTGGCATAGAAAAAGCCGTCAGTAATAGAACCAATAACGTGAACAGATGCCTTAATACGCCGGTCTCCAGACCTCTCAGTTCAGCAAGCCCTTTTAGTCTGCCAATAGCGCTATATCCCGGATAAGTAGTTTTGTCAAGATCATCCAGCATCTGATGCCCATGGTCAGGACGCATAGGAATCGATGCATTTCGCTTTTGCATCAGCAGGGCAATTTCACTCACAATCACATACATATCGGCATCTCCTGCAAGATGAGCCGCTTCATAAAAATTGCCTTCCGCATCTCTCTTAGTATTCCGCAGATGCAGAAATACAATACGATCACCCAGTCGCTGTATCATGCCCGGCAGATCATTATCTGCTCTCGCTCCAAATGAACCGGTGCAAAAACACAAACCATTGGCAACGGATGGTACGGCATCAAACAGATACTGTACATCCGCTTCTGTACTGACAACGCGGGGCAATCCCAGTACCGGATAAGGCGGGTCATCCGGATGAATGGCCAGCTGTAAACCCAGGGACTCAGCAACAGGCGTAACAGCGCACAAAAACGCACAAAGATGCCTCCGCAATTTATCTGCATCTATGTTTTTATAAGTAGCCAATGCATGTAAGACCTCTTCCACCGTGAACTGTCCATCTGTTCCCGGTAATCCCAGCAAAGCATTCCTGTAAAGCCTTTCCCGTTCTCCTGCCGGCATCTTCTCATACCGGAGACGGGCCTTTTTGATCGTCGCGGCATCATAGTCATCCGCTGCATCCGGCCTTTGTAACTGAAACAGATCAAATGCAATAAATGCGGCGCGTTCAAAATATAAGGCCCGACTGCCATCTTCCATTGGATAATCAGTATGTGTACGTACCCAATCCAGTACAGGCATAAAGTTGTAGGTGATCACCCTGATACCACAGGCAACCAGATTCCGCAGACTTTCCTTATAATTCTCTATATGCCGGAGATAATCGCCCGATTGACGTTTAATATCTTCGCTCACCGGCAAACTTTCCACTACCGTCCAGGTCATACCCGCTGCTTCAATCAGCTGACGCCGTTCCATAATGGCCGTCACCGGCCATACCTCACCCGGCGCAATATCGTGTAATGCTGTTACGACACCGGTACAACCAGCCTGTCTGATATATCGCAGGGGCACAGTATCCCCGGGACCAAACCAACGCATCGTTTGTTCCATCTGCATAATGTCTATGTAATTTTATCAGGGATGAATCATGAACCACAGCACATTAAAAAGGGATGGTTATATATGTATCAGTAAAACACCAATGCCCATGTAATGCGCATACTAATCAATAACGCAATGCGCAATTGCACTTCACTACATTCCGGTTCTTAAAGTCTGTTTGTTAATGCTTAATTTTTCTTTTCCGGGAATATGTCTTCAAAACGGGAACTCACTTCATTCTACACTTCTAAAATAAAGACAATTTCTAAAATTGCAACCGATTGTGTAATTTATTTTCTAAAAAAGTTTACTTTAGCTGTACATTTAAACCACACAAGCGATTGTGCTGATAAATGTGTCCACGATATGAGTGCCGGTGAGCAGCTCTCCCAATTCAATTACCTTATACAGATATCCGACATTTATGGCAAACGAAAGAGAGGTGACCATATATGACATCGCCCGGGAACTGAATATTTCCGCTACCACGGTCAGCCGTGGCTTGCAGGACCATCCTACCATCAGCAAGAAAACCAAAAAGAAGATCCTTGATCTTGCTGAACAAATGGGCTATCGTAGTAACCACTTTGCACGTAGTCTGCGGAACCAGAAGACCAATACCTTCGGCATCATTGTTCCCAGACTGAACAGCCACTTTATGTCTTCTGTCATCGCCGGTATTGAAACCGCTGCCAATGAACAGAATTTCTCCCTGCTCATTGCACAGTCCTCAGAGTCTTCTGTAAAAGAAGCCGCCAGCGCCCGGACAATGTTTGACAGCCGGGTAGACGGTCTGCTGGTTTCACTGGCCGTAGACACAACAGAACTAAGCCACTTTGATAATTTTTTCAGAAAGAATATACCGGTCATTTTCTTCGATCGTGTACAACAACATGAAAGCTCTGTCAATATTCTGATAGACAACCGCCAGGCGGCTTACAACGCCACCCGGCACCTGATAGATCAGGGCTGTCGCAGGATCCTGCATATCACAGCACCCACAGTACAGAACGTTTATAAAGACAGACTAAAAGGTTATAAAGAAGCGCTGGACGAACATAAAATAAAGTTCAGGGAAGATTATGTGCTCATTACAGACCTGAGCCAGGAAGCGGGCGCCCAGGCGGCCGGTAAGATACTGAAGATGAAGCCACTACCCGACGGCATCTTTGTGGCCAACGATAGTTGTGCGGTAGGTTGTATGCTGGCATTGAAAGAACAGGGCATCCGTATCCCGCAGGATATCGCTTTCGTCGGATTCAATAATGACCCGGTGACAAAAGTAATTGAACCCAATCTGACCACGATCAATTATTCAGGGTATGAAATGGGACAGGTAGCCGCCAGACATCTGATCAACCATGTCAGAGACGTTTCCTTTATCAGCAGCACCAATACCATCATACTAAGATCAGAACTCATTGTAAGAGCGTCGTCCCTGAAGAAAGGCAGTAAGTAGCAGACAAGGACCCGTTATAGAATAATTCCCATTATGAAAAAACTGAGCAACATTCTCTTACTGTTGATCCTCGGTCAGTGCCTGTATGCACAGCAATTACTGACCACCCGAACGGATAAGAACAACTTCCCCCTGGTCGATACCAACCCGGCTGCCATTTATGTGGACAGTACGGACGACTGGCTGGTCAATAAAGTAACGACTCTGCTACAGACAGACATTGAGCGCATAACCGGTCAAAAGCCTGCTATCATACATAACATCGCAAACGCGCCTGAATACCTGGTCATCGTCGGTACCAGTCACAGTGCCGCGATAAAAACACTTGTACGCAATAAAAAAGCAGACTATAACACCCTGAAAGGCAAATGGGAAATCTATCGTATACACACCATCCAGTCACCCTTTCCGCACGTAAAAAAAGCATTGGTCATTACCGGCAGTGATAAACGGGGTACCGCCTACGGCGTATTAGAACTCTCCAGACAGGCTGGCGTTTCTCCCTGGTATTGGTGGGCAGACGTACCCGCTAAAAAACAAACAACGCTTTTTGTCAAAAACAGTTCCTGGCAATCCACGACACCTGCTGTAAAATACCGGGGCATCTTCATCAATGATGAAGCGCCCGCATTCGCCAACTGGACCAGAGAGAAATTCGGCGGCTTCAATCACAAGGTCTATGAACAGATGTTTGAACTGCTGCTACGCCTGAAAGCGAACTATCTCTGGCCCGCCATGTGGGGCAACGCATTCAATGACGATGATACCCTCAATCCCGTGATGGCGGATAAATGGGGCATCGTAATGGGCTCATCCCACCATGAACCGATGCTGCGCGCACATGATGAATGGCGGCGATACGGCAAAGGCCCATGGAATTACCTAAAAAATGACTCCACCCTGCGCGATTTCTGGCACAAAGGCATCACACGCATGCGCAATCACGAAAGTATTGTAACCATCGGTATGCGTGGCGACGGAGATGAACCCATGACAGAAGGCACCGCCACCGCACTGCTGGAACGCATCGTAAAAGACCAGCGGCAGATCATCAGCAACATTACCGGTAAACCGGCTGCCGCCACTCCCCAGTTATGGGCCCTGTACAAAGAAGTACAGGACTACTATGACAAAGGCATGCGCGTACCAGATGATGTTACCCTCCTGCTCTGTGATGACAACTGGGGTAATATCCGTAAACTGCCACATCCCGGAGAAGCACCCAGGGGTGGCGGTTATGGCATCTATTACCATTTCGATTACGTCGGCGATCCACGCAACTACAAATGGATCAATACCAACAATATCGCCCGCGTATGGGAACAGATGCACCTCGCCAAAGCCTATGGCGCTGACAAAATATGGATCGTCAATGTCGGTGATCTCAAACCGATGGAATTCCCCATCTCTTTTTTTCTGGACTATGCCTGGGATACAAACCGCTGGCATGAGGACAACCTGAGAGACTATTACACGCAATGGGCCGCGGAACAATTCGGGGCCGCTTATGCAAAACAGATCGGAGATATACTGCGTCTCTACGGACAATACGCTGCCAGACGAAAACCAGAACTGCTGAACGCTGATACGTATAGTCTGACTGCCTATAATGAGGCGACCCGCGTATTACACGAATGGGAATCCCTCATGGCAACAACCGAAAAACTATACACAAGCATTCCCCCGGCATATAAAGACGCCTATTTCGAATTACTGCTACACCCCGTAAAAGCATTCACCATCGTACATCAGCTGTACTATGCAGTCGCCATGAACAGGAAACTTGCTGCGCAACAGGACTCCGGCGCCAACAGCTGGGCAGACAAAGCCAAACGGCTATATATCAGTGACTCTCTCCTATCCAGGGAGTACCACCAGCTGGCAGACGGCAAATGGAACCACATGATGGATCAGACACATATCGGTTACACCTACTGGCAACAACCGGACTATAACAGTATGCCTGCCGTCACTTATGTTACCACGCACCAGCCAGTACCAGCTACGCCGCAATCAGCAAAAGATACTTCCCGGTATTATTCCCTGCCCGCTGCCAGTTACGCTAAAGCCGTCAATAAAGCGGGCATCACCTGGAAACAAATTCCTGATATCGGCCGCACCGGGGATGGTATCACCACCTTTCCCGTGACAAAGACAATTCCGCTTAGCAAAAACAGTCCATACCTGGAATATGTGATTAACAGCCCCGATACGGGCCTGGTTACGATTACAGCACTCATAAGCCCTACGCTCGACTTTACGGGCGGTAAAGGGCTTAAATATGCCATTTCTGTGGATAATGAGGACCCAGTGGTCATGTCCCTGCACGAAAACGGGGACTGGAACAAATGGGTGGCCGAAAATATCCTTCGCCCTACGACCTCCCACAGATTAGGCGCAGCCGGCCGGCATACCATCCGTTACTGGATGATCTCCCCGGGCATAGTCCTGCAACAGCTGGTAGTAGACGCAGGCGGTTTACAGCACACATATCTGCCACCGCCTGCCACCGGCTCCCGTTAACAATTACCCTGACACTTCAATACTTTCAAATATGCGCGCTTTCAGATTTTCACCTGTTTTTATCCTCCCGGCGGCACTGGTTTTCGGCTGTTATAGTTGTCAGCCGGCCGGTTCGTCAAAGTCCGGCGATAGTACCCGGACCGCTATCTCTGCTGACAGTACCGGAAAGAAATATCTTTCCCAGCCCCTGGTCAGCCATATCTACACCGCTGACCCTTCCGCCCATGTCTTCAACGGCAGGATCTATATTTACCCTTCCCATGACACCGCCACCGGTATCCCGGAAGATGATCTCGGCAGCCATTTCGATATGAAGGACTTTCATGTCCTCTCGATGGATGCTGTCGGCGGTCACGTTACGGATCACGGCGTAGCGCTTGACATCAAAGACATTCCCTGGGCGGGCCGGCAACTATGGGCGCCGGATGCGGCGTACATCAACGGCACGTATTATCTCTATTTCCCGGTAAAAGATAAAAAGGATGTATTCCACATCGGTGTAGCCACCAGCCCCAAACCGGAAGGTCCCTTTACCGCGGAAAAAGAACCGATCCCACGTAGTTACAGCATCGATCCCTGTGTATTCAGAGATGATGACGGTAAATTCTACATGTACTTCGGCGGCATCTGGGGAGGGCAACTGCAACGCTGGAATAGGAACCAGTACGATTCAGCCAAAGGCAACCGTAAACCGGAGGAACTGGCCATCCTGCCCAGAATGGCGATGCTGGACAAAGACATGAAACATTTCGACGGTCCTGTCGACGAAGTAAAAATACTGGATGAGAAAGGACAGCCTTTCCACGAAAAAGACAACGACAAACGCTTCTTCGAAGCTTCCTGGATGCATAAGTACAAAGGAAAATATTACTTCTCCTACTCCACCGGCGACACCCACAACCTGTGTTACGCCATTGGTGACAGTCCCTGGGGACCATTCACCTACAAAGGCGTCATCCTGAAACCGGTGGAAGGATGGACCAGTCACCATTCCATCATCGAAAAAGATGGCAAATGGTACCTGTTCTATCATGACGTGCAGTTATCCGGCAAAACCTACCTCCGTAATGTCAAGGTCACCGAACTACATTACAATGAGGACGGCAGTATTCAAACCATTAATCCATCACTATGACGCGCCATCGCTACATCATCGCTGGCGCATTGCTCTTCTCCCTGCTGCATACCCGTTCAGTCGCACAGGTACGGCTCCCCCGGCTGGTAGGTGACAGTATGGTGCTGCAACGCGACACACCGGTGCAACTCTGGGGTTGGGCCTCACCGCATGAAAAGATCAGGATAACATTCCGGGGAAAACAGATCAGGTCCACGTCTGGTCCGGATGGAAAGTGGTCCGTCACCCTCCCTCCCATGAGCCAGGGAGGCCCTTTTACCATGGATATCAGGGCTAAGAACCATATCGTCCTCCGGGAGATCCTGGTAGGAGATGTATGGCTCTGCGCCGGACAATCCAACATGGAACACCAGCTGCGCCTGCACAGTGAACGCTATGCCTTTGACATAACCAATGCTAACTTCCCGGAGATCCGGCACTTTAAAGTCCCGCCGGCAGCTAACCTGAAAGCGCCTTCGGAAGACGTATCGGCTGCTTACTGGAAATCAGCCACGCCCACAAACGTGGCTGATTTTTCTGCGGTAGCCTACTTCTTTGCCCGCGATCTCTACCAGCGTTATCACGTCCCTGTCGGATTGATCAACGCTTCTGTCGGCGGTACGCCCATTGAAGCCTGGACCAGTAAGGAAGGACTCAAAGACTTCCCTGCTATACAGGCTACCATCCGCAGTAATGAAACCATCACACCGCCACCCGCGCCAGCGGTACCCGAACTGGCTGACGCAGGACTGGACAGTCATCCCACCTGGTACGACCCATCCTATACGCCCCAACACTGGCGCCCTTTCACCCTTCCCGGTTACTGGAACGACCAGGGCGTGCGGGAGCTGAACGGCATCGTATGGTTCCGGCGGGAAATTGAGATACCGGCAACAATGACGGACAAATCCGCCATGCTGCGCCTCGGCAGGATCGTTGACGCAGATGTGGTATACGTAAACGGACAAAAGGTCGGCAATACCACTTACCAATATCCCCAGCGACGATATACCCTACCGGCAGGCATACTGAAACCTGGGAAAAACCTGATCGTCGTACGGGTAACAAACAACGCGGGTAAAGGCGGATTTATACCTGATAAACCTTATTACATCGCCACTGTCAGTGATACAGTTGATATCAAAGGCGAATGGCAGTATAAGGTGGGTGCCGTCTACCAGACGCCTCCGCCACAAATAACATTCAGGGAGACTAACTGCCCAACCGCCCTGCACAATGGCATGCTCGCACCCGTCATTCCCTACACCATCAAAGGCGCTTTATGGTACCAGGGTGAAAGCAACATGGGCAATCCACAGGAATACAGCCAATTGCTACCTGCCCTGATCAATGACTGGCGGAATAAATGGCAGAACCCTGCACTCCCCGTACTCTTCGTACAACTCCCCGGCTTCCTGGAAGTACAATACCTCCCGTCCGAAAGCAACTGGGCTACCCTCAGAGAATCACAGCGTAAAAGCATAACGATGCCGCATACAGGTATGGCCATCGCAATAGACCTGGGAGAATGGAATGATGTACATCCTGACAGCAAGAAAGAAGTAGGTGACCGCCTGGCTTTACTCGCCAGAAAAATGGTCTATGGTGAAGGACAGCTGGTAGCCAGTGGTCCGCTAGTTGAAAAAGCAAGCCTCAAAGACAATAAAGTAGTGGTCAGTTTTACAAATACCGGCAGTGGCCTGATCACCAATGATGGCAATACACCCGGACAATTTGCGATTGCCGGAAAGGATGGAAAATTTGTATGGGCACAAACAAAACTGGAAGGAAATACAGTGATCGTATGGTCTCCGGCAATAACAGCGCCGGTACGCGTGCGGTATGCATGGGCCGACAACCCCGACAATCCTAACTTATATAACAGGGAAGGCCTCCCGGCCTCCCCTTTTGAATTGAATATAGATCTATGACACCAATGCTTAATAACCCGGGTTCTGTTTGGCAACGCCACCAGCTCCCAGTTGAGGGTTGTTATCAATTTCCTGCTGAGGGATGGGCAACAGCTCATCCCTGTTAGCCCTGAAATAAGACAAGGGATCTGTCGTAAAATATCCCTTCTTCCGCCATCTCAGGATATCCCGGTTACGGATCTCTTCTCCGCCCATTTCTACCACCTTCTCATGCATCAATGCTTTTGTCACCTGGTCTTTATTGGACACCGGGAACTGCGCAGTCGGATAATGTGGCATAGCAACAGATACCCTGTCCCTGATCTGATTCAGATATCCAACTGCCGCACCTGTATTCCCCAGTTCATTCTCACATTCCGCCAGCATTAACAACACTTCCGCATAGCGGATAATACGCTGATTATTGCCACCGGGATGATAGGAAGCAGTTGACAGACTTTGCTTATAGATCAGCATAAACTTACGCCAGCTCACTTTCTTCGTAACACCATTCACCACAGAAGCATTACCGTTCTGCATCGCATCCGTCAGCACATCTACATCATTGTTGAACTTATCGCCGGTCTGGTATACAGAACCACCATAACGTGGATCAGTTTTCGCAGCACCTGTAGCGGTATTTTCAAACTCGTTGAGAAACTTGTTGGAAGGGATGAGGTTTCTCCAGGCTACCGGACTATACTCCTGATTACGGATGGTTGACTGCGCAGTACCAGCTCCATCACCGGTGCCATTCCAATCAAAGCCATTATCGCCCCTATCGAAATAAACAGCCTCCCAGATAGACTCTGCATTGAACTCCGTTTCTTCCAGGAAATTATCCATGTAATTGTTCATCAGGTGATACAGACCAGAACCGGTTACTTTCAGCAAAGCATCTTTTGCAGCAGCATAATCGCCCTTCTGTAACTGCACCCTGCCCAGCATCGCATTGGCAGCACCAATAGTGATCTTCCCCTGATCTGCAGCACCATAGCTGGGTTTTAAGTCACCGGCTGCTTCTGTCAGATCTTTGATGATCTGTGTATACACCACATCCACCGCCGCTCTCGCCTGAAACTGATCAGGTGCACTGACAACTACTGTATACAGGGGTACAGCCCCCCATAGCGTCACCAGTTCAAAATAAGCCCAGGCACGGAAGAACTTGGCCTCTGCCACACACTGGTCACGTAACTCGTCATTATCTGTTACATTCGGCGCACTGCCGATCACGGTATTCGCACGATGGATAACGGTATACAATCCTCTCCAGACACTCGCCATCACCGCATTATCAGAAGAAGTGGCGCCATTCAGCATCTGTGCCCTGGGTACTTCCAGCTGCCCGCCACCTGATGACACATCGTCGCTTCTGAGATCATGTACAAAAAACCATTCCCTGCCCACCAGGTTACCCGCATGAAAAGCAGAATAGATAGCATTCGTGCCCTTCTGCATTTCAGCGCTGTTTTTGAAGTAATTATCCAGTGTTGCATAACTGGGATTTGTCTTATCCAGATCCTTCGTGCAGGAGCTGGTAAATATGGCTGCTGTCAAAAGCGCCGCCATGATATGTTTATAGGAAATACTCTTTTTCATGTCTGATCGTTTTTACTGCGCTTGTTTAGAAACCTACCTGTAAGCCAAACTGGAATGACCTTGCAGAAGGATACTGACCATAATCAACACCATTGGTAAGTGTCGTATTCTTGGAACCGATCTCCGGATCCCATCCCTTATAACCGGTGAAGGTCAGCAGGTTCTGAGAAGAAACATACACCCTGAAGTTGCTGACCGCACCATGCGTAAGCGTACGCAACGCGGATGCCGGCAGCGAGTAACCCAGGATAACGTTCTTCAGTCGCAGGTAAGAACCATTCTCGATCCAGCGGTCTGATACACGTGCATTCTGATTGGGATCACCGCTGACTGCCCTCGGGATATCCGTATTTGTATTTGTCGGTGTCCAGGCATTCAGTACCTCCACGCCTGCTCCAAACAGACGGGCCATTCCTTCACGCAATACGCGGGTACCATTGAAGATCTTATTACCCTGTACGCCCTGGAAGAACAGGGAGAGGTCAAAGTTTTTATAGTTACCGCTGTAGTTCAGCGCGTAGGTGAACTTAGGAATATAGGTTCCGAGGAAAGTGCGGTCATCCGCAGTGATCTTACCGTCACCATTCAGATCTTTGAATTTGATATCACCGGGAGCAGTAGATTTGGCAGGATCAGTACCTGCAATCTGTACCGGGCTCTTATTCACTTCATCCTGGCTCTGGAAGATGCCTTCTACCACATAACCATAGAAGGACTGGATTGCCTGTCCGCCTACCGTACGGGTCATATTACCATTTCCAAAATCGGCATCCGCGCCAGCATCGATGGTCGCACTGGCAGTATTCAGACTGAGGATCTTGTTTTTGATAAACCCGATATTACCTGTCAGGTTCCAGGTAAAGCTGCCACCAGTTTTATTATAACCCAGTTGCAGGTCCACCCCGTTATTCCTCATAGAAGCAGCATTCAGCTCTGAACCTGTACCTCCAAACCCAAAACTGTAAGGCGTCGGAATCGTCAGGATCAGGTTATCCGTTTGTCTCCGGTACCACTCAGCTGTGAAAGTGACCCGGTTATTGAACAATCCCAGGTCCAGACCAATATTCAGCTGTTTGGTTTTCTCCCACTCCAGACCACTGCTGGCCAGCTGATTGTAATAAGAAGCATTACCCACAGTAATGGTATTGCCAAAAGGATAACTCGCACCATTGGCCTGTACTACTGCCTGCCAGGGATATTCATTTCCCAGAATAGAATTCTGCAAAGCGGGGAAAATACCGATTGCGTTCAGACCTGTAATACCCCAGCCACCGCGGAGTTTTAATTCAGAGATCGCCGTTACCGGTTGCAGGAAAGGCTCCTGGTCTATCTTCCAGCCCGCAGACACAGATGGGAAACTCTGGAACTTCTTGCCAGGCGCCCATACAGACAAGCCATCGCGACGAATAGCACCACTCAGCAGGTATTTACCCGCGAAATCATAACTCAGACGTCCGATATACGATTGTATCAAAGTAGCAGTACGGGAAGAAAAAGCGGTCACATTCGTAGCACCAACAAATGTTTCCCGTTCATTGGTACTCTGGTTACCAGACTGTGTCTCACCAAAATTGTCTGCCTGCTGTCTTTCATACACCGCTACGGCATTAAAATGATGATTATTAAAGGTCTTGTCAAAAGTCAGCTGTTGTGTATACAGCAAAGTCGTTCTGTTGGAGCGCTGATCATTAATCGTCGCAACAGACGCATTTCTGCCCTTATCATTGTAAATAGGCAGGAATTCATGTTGATAGTTGGATACATAATCTGCCCCGAAAGTAGAACGGAAATTCAGCCAGGGTGTAAGATTCACCTGGGCATACACTGTACCCAGTAACTTGAATACCTGACGATGTGCATTACCCAGCAGGATCGCATCCTCTACCGGGTTGGTAGGATCGGCGCCATCCACACTGTTCTCTGCATTCCGGAAACCGCCATTGGTCGTCGGATCATACACCGGCAGATAAGGCAATGCCCTGATAATGTTGGCCAGGCGGGTCCTGTTACCGGAAGTATTATCATAGCGCTGTTTGGAATAAGAAAGTAATACATTCTCTCCTACCGTAAACACCTTGCTGATGTTATGTTCTGAGTTAATGCGGAAATTACCGCGCTCATAATTAACGCCCTGCGCAATACCATCCTGTTTCAGATGGCCGGCAGACATAAAATAACGGGAGGCTTCATTACCGCCACTCACAGATACATTTGACTGCGTGATCAGCGCCTTTCTGAAATAGGCATCCTGCCAGTCCGTATTGGTCTGTGCAAAGGTCTGGGAAGTACCGTCATACAACGGCTGATTGAAATTGGCATCTTCCAGACGCGGAGGTCTGGCAATACCGGCAGCACCGTTCAATGCACGCTCATATTGCAGGTATTGCTGCGTATTGAGCAGGTCGATCGTCTTCCAGGCTGACTGTACACCTACATAGGAATCAAAGTTGACATGCGGCTTACCATCACGGGACCCTTTCCTGGTTGTAATGATGATAACGCCATTCGTGGCACGGGAACCATAAATGGCCGCTGCACTTGCATCCTTCAGCACCTCTACCGATTGCACATCTCTGCTGTCAAAACTGGCGAGGTTAGCAGTGGGGAATCCATCGATCACATACAAAGGGTCAGAAGCATAGCTGATAGAACTGATCCCCCTGATACGGATGATCGGATCGGAACCGGGTGTACCGTTATTGGTAACCGTCAGACCAGCCACACGGCCCTGCAGGGCCTGTTGTACACTGACTACCGGCAGTTCGGCAATGGTCTTACTGTTCACTGATGCCACAGACCCTGTAAGGGAACTTTTCTTCTGTGCACCATAACCGATCACCACCATCTGCTCCAGGGATTGGGAATTTGGCGCCAGACTGATCTCGTATTTAGCACCACTGCCTACCGTTACCTGTGAGGTTGTATACCCCACAAAACTGAACAGCAGTACATCACCTGCGGTAGCATTGATAGTGTAAGAACCGTCAGTGCCGGTAACAGTACCCCTGGATGTGTTTTTAACAGCTACGGTAACGCCGGACAGGGGCTTCCCTGTCTCATCCAGTACCTTACCTCTGACTGGTGGGTTGTTTTGGGCATAGGCGCCGGTCAGCAACAACATGGCCACGATCGTGGTCAGCCAAACCGGAAGCGCACGTTTCTGTTTGCCGGGGGCCGGACGCATCCGGAAAAAAGCTCGTAAAGAAAGCTTCATAACGCGGGGAATTGATAGTTTTTAAATGATAATATATCAACAGGAGAAAAATATTGTCAACTTAACACATATTGAGTAGATCCATGAGTAGACAATGCGCTCTCCGGGGAACACAGTATTTCATACGGGAATCGTTTTTAGTTTGAGCTGATATTGGTCCTCGCTGTCAATTCAGGTGTGAAGTACCTTATAAATTGCCAGATTTTTTGGTCATCCCTTATCAATAATTAGTTATTATTTCTCAAATCACAATCGGTTGCGTAAATTTAGGGAGTGAACCCGAATAATGGACCCGGAAGTCTGGCCATCAAATGAACAGGAACGTTGTACTGATACATTTATTTATCGCTTTTATCTGAACCACGTATGCAAGACACACTATTAATAGTGGATAATAACAGGGACATATTACAGCTGCTGTCCAGGGACCTGGGAAAGGATTACCTCGTCGTTACAGCTGAAAACGGCCAACATGCCCTTGAAATGATAGAAAGTCATCCCGTACGCATCATCATCTCAGATATGCAAACGCCATTGCTCAGCGGTTTCGATCTCTGTCTGCATGTTAAAACCAGCCTGCACTATTCACATATTCCCGTGATTCTTCTTACCGTAGGAAAAAGACCGCAATCACAGCTGGATGGTTTGAAAGCAGGTGCAGATGCCTGTATTGATAAACCCTTCTCCTCCGAACACCTCAAAGCCCAGATCAGCAGTCTGCTGAACAACCGCAAAAAGATCAGGGCCTATTATACCCGCTATCCCCAGGGACATATGGCAGCCGCCAACTGCCCGAAACCGGAAGAAGATTTTCTCGCAGCACTGAACCACCTTATTCTCGACAACATCGAAAACACAGCCCTGGATGTAGACCTGCTGGCAAAGCTCCTGAACATCAGCCGCCCTACCCTCTACAGGAAGATCAAAGCGCTGTCTGATATGACGCCCAATGAACTGGTCATGGAAACCAGACTGAAAAAAGCAATCGAATTACTGACAGGTACAGGATATAAAATATTTGAAGTGGCCCTGATGACCGGATTCAATTCCCAGAGCAGTTTTGGTAAGGCTTTTCTCCGGCAATTCAAGATGACGCCTACCGCCTTCCAACAGATCAGCAAGAAAGAAGGAATACTCCGGACATCCTTTTTCTAGCAAAAAATCACCTTGCTTTTGTTATCTTTCCGCCTTATTTTCAGGCAAATGAGCTCTTTTTGCGCACAGGAAGAGTATGTGAACAATATGAATCATCACCACAATACCGGCGGTATCCGCCTGTTATTCTTTATTATAAACCTGCTTTTCCTTACCTGTGGAACAGCGTTGACTGATGCCGCTGCGTCCGATAACCAGCAACAGCCCATCGCGGAAATAAGCAGGCTTAGAACCCAGGCTGAAAATCTGCTGCTAAAACCTGGCGCTGTACAAAGTGATATGGACAGTGTTCGATATATTGCCGGACGTATAGAAGTCCTCAGCAAACCGACACATTATAAGCAGGGACTGGGACTGAGTAAACTACTCCGGGCAATGGCATTTCGGGAAGAAGGACATCCTGACAAAAGCCGTCCGCTGGCAGAGGAAGCGGTCAACATATTAAGCAGTACAGGCACTGAACTTCTGCACGCAGATGCACTTGTAGAACTGGGAGCTTCTTATGGTAATTCCGATCCCGATCTCCCTCCTAAAATAGCGCTGTATGAAAAAGGTATCAACATCTATCACAACCTTGGCGATCAGTTAAAAGAAGCTACCTTACTCGAGGTACTGGGTGACCTCAATCTGCTGAAACAAAACCATGCAGACGCACTTAAACACCTGAATCATGCGCTAAGCTTATACAAAACACTGAACTATAAAAGACTACAGGGCATCTATGCCATCATGGGTAGCGTATACAATGAGCAGAGCAACTTTGTTGAGGCCCTGCGCTACAACCTGCTGGCACTGAAAACAGGAGAAGAACAACGCGATTCCAGTACACTCATGGCCACTATCTACAACAGACTTGCTATGAGTTACTACAGTATTGACTATAACAAACAGGCCCTGGAATGTTATCAGAAGGGAATCAGGATCTCAAGGATCAATAATGATATACCCGGTGTACAAAACCTGCTCTTTAATATCGGTGAGGTCCTTGGCAAAATGAGGCGGTTTGACGAAGCGCTGGACAGTCTGAATGCCGCCTATACCCGTTATCCGGTAGCCGACATATATGATGAAGGATTCTTTATGATGCGGTATGTGACGATTTATCTCAACATGAAGGATTACCGTAATGCTGAGAAATACTATCAGAAAATGCTGGGGATCTACGGACAGGTGAACGAGATCATGAAACAGGAACTACGTGTCCCGATGTCCTCCTACCTGACAAAAACCGGCCATTATACAGAAGCAGCACATTACCTCGATTCATTTGCGATCATGGAGCGCACCTATCCAGCTTCCGTATCACGTAATGCACTGGTGTCCCTGCTGCAATACAAAACTGACTCTGCCCGGGGCAACCTCTCCGGCGCTATCAAACACATGCTGCAGCATAAGATGCTTTCTGACTCCGCCCGGAACCTGGCCCAATCCAGACAATTAGGACAGATTCAGCTCCAGTTTGAAACAGAGCAGAAAGATAAAGACATCAAACTCCTGGTACAGAAAAACCAGCTGCAGGAAGCAGACCTGCAAAAGGAAAAGGTCTTCCGCTATGTCATCATCGGCGGTGTGATCATCCTCATTGCCTTTCTCGCCCTGATGTATGCCCGCTACCGGAGTAAAAAGCGGACCAACATCCAGCTGGAAAGCCAGCAGAACGAGATCAACGCCCAGAACGAAGCCCTGAAAGGCCTGCTGGATGAGAAAGAATGGCTGCTGAAAGAAATTCACCACCGGGTGAAAAACAACTTACAGATCATCATCAGCCTCCTTAACACACAGTCCCAGTACCTGAATAATAAAGACGCCCTGGCAGCCATCCGGAACAGCCAGCAGCGGATGTATTCCATGTCGCTGATACACCAGCGCCTGTATCAGACAGACAACCTGGGTAAGATCGATATGCACTGGTATATCCCCGAAATGATCGGGTATATGAAGGATAGCTTCGAGACAGAGAAAAAGATCAGTTTTAAGGTCAATTGCGACCCTATAGCGCTCGATGTGATCCAGGCAGTACCCCTGGGCCTCATTTTGAATGAAGCGGTCAGCAATGCCATTAAATATGCCTTTCCGGACAACCGTAAGGGAAGGATCTCCGTCATTTTGCAGATGATCGCAGAAGATACCTGTGAACTTAGCGTCAGCGACGACGGTGTCGGTATCCCCGAAGGAAAAGACCCATTGGCCACGGCTTCTCTCGGTATGAGCCTCATGCAGGGACTGGCCATGCAGCTGGATGGAACTTTTGAGCTAAGCAATAATTATCCGGGCCTTTCTATCAGAATTTCATTCAAATACCAGAACTTTGCTACCAGCGAAAAAGCCCACGCCTATGCCGACTAGGGACCTTTTTCTGAAGCCCCGCATAAAATTGCGATATATCGTAAATTCTCCCAGCTCCCGTTTTTACTAAACCAACTGATAATCAAACAATAATATTCTGGTATTGATATTGGCAGATACTACACTTCGCTGAATCAGCAGCGAACCTATCAAAATTGACGATTACAGCATGAGCGGCATCCGCTATATACTTTTTATCAGCTTTCTACTGCTTACGGTCTATGGACGGTCACACGCAAACGTGTTCCGCTCCGGAGAAGACGAACGATCCGCTGCCATTGCCACCATACACCAGTTATGGCAACAGGGAGATCGCATCCTTGGTAAAACCCAACCGCTTGCAGCCGATTGCGAAAATGCAAAACGCATCTCACAGGAGATGGCTACCCTCAGTCGCAGGTTTAACTATGACCAGGGACTGGGCCTCAGTAAACAACTCATGAGCGCTGCCCTGCGCCACAACAAACAGGGTAACGAAGCCACCGTGTATGCCATGGAAGCCGTAGACCTCCTTAGCAAAGCGGGTACGGAAAAACAGAAAGCTGACGCCTTTATCGAACTGGCAGGTTGCTATAGCAACGCCGATACCGATCTTCCTATGAAGATCTCTCTCTACGAAAAAGGTGCTCATCTCTATCACCAGATAGGCGATAAGGTCCGCGAAGCCGCCCTTCTGGAAATGATCGGCGATCTCTATCAGCTCAAAAAAGATTATACCACCGCCCTGTCCCGGCTACAACAGTCACTGGCACTTTACCAGTCCGCCGGTTTTAAACGCCTGCAGGGCGTCTATGCCCTCATCGGCACCGTTTACAACGAACAGAACAACTTCGTCGAAGGCTTACGTTACAATATGCTCGCCGTCCACACAGGCGAAAAAGTAAAGGATACAAGTCAACTGATGGCCACCGTGTACCAGCGCCTCGGGATGAGCTACCATAGTATCAATTACACGCGGCAGGCACTGGAATATTATAAAAAAGCTCTCCTCCTCGCATATCAGCTGAACGATTCAGCTGCTGTCCAGAATTATCAGCTCAACATTGCTGAACTGTTCATCAAAACCGGACAATACAAAGAAAGCATAGATACGCTCAACATTGCGGTCAGTTACCGCCCTATTACCGAAGCAGATGACCTCAGTTACCTCTACCGGCAATACCTGCGTCTATACCTTGCCCTGCACGACTACCATAAAGCAAACAGTTATTACCAGAAAATACTGCAACTCCACAATAGCGACAGAATTTCTGAATATGAAAGAACAGGATGCTCCGCTTACATATCTTTGTATCTTGTAGAAACAGGTCACTTCCGGGAAGCAGCGACGTACCTGAATGAGCTTGCCACACAACAGATATCATCTGTGCAGGGTAATGCGATGCTGGAACGCCTCCGTTACAGAACGGATTCTGCACTGGGTGATCTGACAGCTGCTATTGGCCATTTCCAGCAGTATAAAACCTTATCAGACTCACTGAATAGTCTGGCGCAAACAAGACAACTGGGCCAGCTGCAACTGCAGTTTGAAACAGAAGAAAAGGATAAAGACATCCTGCTGCTAACACAGAAAAGTCAGTTACAGGCCAGTTCACTGGAAAAAGAGATCATGATCCGTTACCTGATCATCGGCGGAATTCTGATATTGATCGTTTTCCTGATACTGGTTTACACCCGCTACAGGAGTAAGAAGCGAACTAACATCAAACTGGAAAGTCAGCAGCATGAGATCAACGAACAAAATGAAACACTGAAAGCACTGCTGGATGAGAAAGAATGGCTGCTGAAAGAAATACATCACCGGGTAAAGAATAACTTACAGATCATTATCAGTCTGCTGAATACACAGTCGCAATACCTGAACAATGAAGACGCACTGGCAGCCATCCGCAACAGTCAGCAGCGGATGTACTCCATGTCGCTCATCCATCAGCGCCTGTATCAGACGGAAAATCTCGGGAAAATAGACATGAACTGGTACATTCCCGAAATGATCACCTACATCAGGGATAGCCTGGATACCAATGCCCATATCAGCTTCAAAGTGGATAGCGATCATGTGGCACTGGATGTAGTAGAAGCTGTACCACTCGGACTCATTCTGAACGAAGCAGTCAGCAATGCATTAAAATATGCGTTTCCCAATCAGAGCAAAGGCAATATCGGGATCAGTTTTAAAGCCATTCCGGACGGCAACTGTTTCCTCAGTATCAGTGACAATGGCGTAGGCATTCCCGAAGGGAAAAACATAGCCGAATCTGCCTCTCTGGGCATGAGCCTCATGCAGGGACTCAGCCTCCAGCTGGATGGTACATTTACACTATCCGACAATCATCCGGGCGTTTCCATCACGGTCGCCTTCCGATGCAAGGAATTTATATCGAACGAAAATATACATACACACACCTGATGAACAGTAAAGGAAACATATTGATAGTTGAAGACGAATTTATTGTCGCAAATGACCTGCGTCTTATGCTTCAAAAAGCAGGATACAACATCTGCGGCATTGCGGCTTCTGTTGTGCAGGCACGTGCGCTGATAGAAAAACACAATCCGGAATGGGTTTTGCTGGACATTATCCTCAAAGGCGACCTGTCCGGTATTGACCTGGGAAAAGAGTTAATGGAGAAAAAAGTGCCCTTCCTTTACATTTCCGCCAATACCAACCACCGTACACTGGAAGCAGCCAAACTGACCCAGCCCTACGGCTTCCTCGTAAAACCTTTCCGGGAAAAAGACCTCTTTGTGATGCTGGACATCGCACGGTACAAACACCAGACAGAAAACGTGCGCCTTCAGCGGGAAGCCACTGTAAAAGCAGATTCCAACTGCCTGGATTCCATCATCGGGACCAGTCCGAAAACCAAAGAACTGATTGAACAGATAAAAATAGTCGCCCCTTCCGATACCTCTGTGCTGATCACCGGCGAAAGTGGTACCGGTAAGGAAATGGTGGCACAATGTATACACAGGCTTTCTCCCCGTGCCAACCGCCCGCTGGTAGTGGTAAACTGTGCCGCCCTGCCCCTGTCCCTGATAGAAACAGAGCTCTTTGGTCATGAAAAAGGCGCTTTTACCGGCGCCACACAGAAACGTACCGGCCGCTTTGAACAGGCAGATAAAGGTACGATCTTCCTCGACGAGATCGGGGAAATGCCACCGGATGCACAGGTAAAGCTGCTGCGCGTTTTACAGGAAAAAGAGATCGAACGGGTAGGTGGAGAAAGTCCGGTAAAAGTGGATGTTCGTATCATCGCGGCGACTAACAGACAACTGGAAAAGGAAGTGGCAGAAGGTCGTTTCAGACTCGACCTCTATTACCGCCTGAGTATCTTCCCGCTGGAATTACCGCCTTTGCGTAACAGAAAGGAAGATATCCATGCGCTGGCACATCATTTCCTGAGAAAGTACGCTACAAAGAACAATATACCAGTAGAAGGTATCAGTGATAATGCGATGCGGGAGCTGATGGCCTACGACTGGCCGGGCAATATCCGTGAACTGGAACACGTGATCGAAAGACATGTATTGTTGTCCACCACCCACCAGATCGAGAGTATCGATATGCCAGCCACCTTATTACGGGAAACGGAAATTGTGCAGTCCGGGAAACTGAAAACAATGGAAGAAGTGGAACGTGATCACATCATCAATGCCCTGAAAGCAGGCAAAGGGAAAGTATCCGGACCAGGCGGCGCAGCCGAATTACTCAGCATGCCCGCACAGACACTCTACTCCCGCATGAAAAAGCTGGGTATTAAGCAGACTTTTAAAGGATAGCGCTTTATTCCTCCTGCTGCGCACCGTCTGCATTGACGTAATGCAACTTTTTAATACCTAATTTCTTCATCCGCGAGTTCAGCGTGGTAGAAGGCAGTTTCAGTTTTGCCGCGGCCCCGTTTGGCCCGGCAATCCTGCCATTGCATAGCTTCAGTACCTTTAGGATATATTCCTTTTCCATCAGGTCCAAAGGCAATATAAACGTACTATCCAGGTCCTTTGACGCTGTAACAGGCACACCCGGCAGATCAATCTTTGCAATAACCGGTGTAGTGGTCAGCAGCAGGGTTCTCTCCATCAGATGCTCCAGCTCCCGCACATTACCCGGCCACTCATAATGCATCAGGCTTTCCATCGCTTTCGCGGAGATGGAAGGTGTATCTCTCCTGCTGTTCGCAGCAAAACGTTGCAGGAAGTGATTGGCTAATGCCGGTATATCTTCCTTGCGCTCCCGAAGGGGTGGAATAGCAATCGGAAATACATGTAAACGATAATACAGGTCACTCCTGAAACGACCCGCTCTTACCTCTTCTTCCAGGTTACGGTTCGTCGCTGCCACAATGCGCACATTCACTTTAATAGAACCCTTTCCGCCAATACGCTCAATTTCCTTCTCCTGTAAAACACGGAGTAACTTCGACTGAAACTCCAGTGGTAGCTCACCGATCTCGTCAAGGAATAACGTACTGTTATCCGCCAGTTCAAACTTCCCGATCCTGCGCTGTGTCGCGCCGGTAAAACTCCCCTTCTCATGTCCGAACAATTCACTTTCGATCAGATGGGGTGGTAAGGCAGCACAGTTCACCTTGATCATCAGGTTGTCCCTGCGCGGAGACCCGGCATGAATGGCGCGCGCAAATACCTCTTTACCCGTACCAGTCTCTCCCAGCAGTAATACAGTAGATTCTGAAGGCGCCACCCTGGAGAGAATGGTAATACGGCGCTGCATCTCGGCAGAAGTGCCTACAATATCGGCAAACGTACTCTGTAAACCCTGTTGTTCCTGTAGATAATGATTTTCGTTCTGTAATTTCTGGCGGAAACGTTCAATCTCCTGTAACTGCTTCTCAATCGTCTCATTCGCCAGGATATTACTAATGCCGATGCCCAGTATATTGGCGATGGCATTGGTCAGCCGGGCATCCACTTCATTAAAGGCATTGCGTTGATCGGTAAATAAATACAGCAGTCCTCTTGGCTGCTGACCATTACAGATCTTCACCGCCATCATTTCCACAATACCCACATTGAACCAGCGATAAATATAAGGTGGTACCAGTCTGCCCCGCATGAGTTTCTGCAGTTCAAAGCTCACAGGTCCATCAGCTGCCAGTACCAGGTTAAAAACCCCGTCCTCAATCGGATGCAGATCACTGATGATAGGCGTTTCGCCCGTCCTGGATTTAATAGTTGATTCCTCACTATGCAAAAAAGGCGTATGTGTCACACCATCCTCATTGATCATACAGATGGTGTAGTATTTACTGTTAAAGAGTTCCAGCAGTTGTGCCGTAATCAGATTATCCCAGAGATCTTCCCGGTGCCTCGCGGCCGCAATGCTGTTACTCAGCTCCAGCAGAATAGCCTGCTCTTTCTCTTTTTGTACAAGTTGCTCCGAAGACATCTCCATACATTAAATATTTTGTTCACTGTTTCCTATTATGCTATTGGCAAACATAAACAGAAATGACGATATCTCGTAAGAATTAAGATTAAGATTAATCGAAGATCACAGCAAATTTCCTATAAAAACAACAGGCACTTCAATGAAGCGCCTGTTGTTCCACATGCAGGCGTCACCCGCAGCAAATTCTTAATTCTTAATTTTTAATTCCTAATTAAAAATGCCCATTGCTGATGCGCACCGCCATTGTTGCCATACTGTTTGATGGCAACGCCGGGAGCGGCCGATTGTGCAGGAATTTCCAGCACCTTGCCACTCTGCACACCCGTGATATAAAAATACCCACCGGCAACAGCTGACAAAGTCCATTGCTGATTATCACCGCCGCTATAGTCGTACAACTGTAACTCAGCGCCATCCTGTAAAGATTGTCCTTTTATATCCAGCGATTTACCACTCTGCACACCCATGATCTGATAACGGTTGTTGCCCAGGTATGTCAGCTGCCAGCGCTGATTAACGCCGCTATTATCCGTATACTGCTGTATAGCTGTGCCGCTGGCAGTTCCCTGTCCGGCGGCATCCATTACCAGGCCGCTGTTCCTGTTCACGATGCTGTAAATACCGTCTGCCAGCACCGGTGTATTATTGACATAAGGCGCCAGTACAGTCTTTAGTAATCCGGCAATCTTCATATGTCCGGACTCACTTGGATGGAGATTATCCGGCAGATAATCCGCCGTAGACTGGGTGATCCAGCCTTCCGTATTCACGTAGTGTACCTTCTTATCACCAGCTACGATACGGTCAGCAACAGCAGCTGCAGTAGGTTGTGCACGGATACCCAGAAAAGTACGCAGCACGAAGATCTCTGCCTGCGGGAATTTCGTACGGATGTCCTGTAACAACTGAAAATAAACCGCCTGAAATACACTGTCTGAATCCTCATAATCGCTATCATTGGTACCCAGGTTCATTACAATCGCCTGTGGTGTATAATGGCTGAAATCCCAGTTGGGCGCTGCTGCATAGTTAGGCGTTTTCAGTTTAAAGTACTGTCTGTCCATCGCAACGCCATGTCGCGGACTACTCACCAGCGCAATACCCGGATAAGCAATTTGAGTATGCTCAGTGCCGAGGGCTTCCGAACAGATCCAGGCATAGTCAGAAACATTCGCCTGATCATCCAGGTAACCCGCAGTAATAGAGTCCCCGATATATTCGATGAGGTAGGAGGAAGTCACAGGTTTGCTGGTTACAGCGTCCGCATCGAGTATCAGTCCTTCAAAAGTGAACAGGTAATCATAATCCCTGCCCTGCGCTACACTAAGCGTATGTTGTCCAGTGGACAACGGTGTACTCGTCAGATCGATCACGCCACCGCTATCCTTATAAGAGATCCAGGGACCACCATCAATGCTGGCATAGAAATTACTGATATTACCCGTTCTGATCTTCACCGTCGTACCTGTGAAGTTCACCCGGATATAGGCGCCGCCCCACCAGGCATTGAATTGTGTACTGTCGCTGAAATCCCAGCGGCCAAAGTACTGGATATTTTTATCCTGCAGACTCCCATACCCACTTGCCGGCGGAAGAGCTGCTGCTATCTTTTCTGCATTCATATTTAACCCTGCTTCGTTATCCTCCTTCTTCGCGCAACCGCTCATGAAAAAGGCAAGCAATAGTAGTATAAATCCGCTTAGCTTTCTTAACATTTACTGTAGTTTATACATTTACAAGGAGTGATCTCAGGGAGCGCTGATCAGCCACTGCTGATTTGCACCATTATTGACGCCATACTGTTCAATGATGATACCGGCTGTCGTAGAGAAAGCAGGCACTTCCAGCACCTTACCACTCTGTGCGCCCTGAATAGTATAACCTCCACTAGCAGCTGGTGAAATGATCCATTCCTGGTTAGCACCCGCATTGTAATCATACAATTGTAATGTCGCGCCATCCAGCAAAGACTGTCCCTTTACATCAAGCGATTTACCGCTCTGTACACCGATGATCTTATAGTGATCGCCTCCCAGACTGGTAATCGTCCATTGCTGGTTAGTTCCACCGGCATAGCCCCATTGCTGTACAGCGGTCTCGTTCACCGTATCCTGCCCTTTTGCATCAAGCGCAAGGTTGCTGTTACGGTTGATGATCTTGTAGGTACCATCTGCCAGCGGACCAGCACCGCCTATAATATGTGGCGTTGGATGAGTAGCCTGATAAGGAATCAGACCTTTGATCATTTTACCGGCGTCATTTACAAGACGCAGATAAAAGTCAGAAGATACAGCCACGCCATCCTGGTCTAAATGAACAAACGTCATATTCGCAGGGGCCTGTGCCGCATTCTCTGCTACTTTAAAAATAGCGGTCCCCTCATTTACTTCATCAAACATAGCCACATAGAGACTCTTTGCACCCACCTGTTTCATCACGGCTACCTGCGCCCACATGAAATCACCATGATTGCGGGGGATTTCATTCAGCGGACTGCCCGCATTCGTATTATGAAAAGAAAAACCAGGATAAGCGATCGGCTGATAATCCATACCATGCGCTTCGCAATAGTCATAATCTCCCTTGATCCATGGCTGATACGTCGGACCCACCTGTGCAGCCACTGCCCATGGCGATAACATATCAAACGACTCATATACCGTCATGAAGTTATCACGTGTAAATACGCCCTGTGGCGTACGCCAGTCCATCGGCACACTACCGATCACATAACATCCCTGGCTTTTGAACCAGTTAATAACGTCCAGACACTGGGCAGAATCGCCTGCACCAGGTACTTTCGCACCAAGATATCCCATCCCGAAAATGCAGACAACAGGCTTGCCGTTCTGTTTCGCATAAGCAGGAGAAGATAAGAGCTTTAAGGTTCCGGTGATCGTGTTGGTCCAGTCAGTTTTAATACGGCTCTGCATATCCGCATCGCCGGAAATATCATACATGATGTAGAACTTACGACCACTGGCTTCAGCCGCATTTCTCACTTTCTGCGCCATGCCATCGCGCATGGACTTAAATGGCGGATCAGATAATTCTCCGGTAAAACGCTGCAAAGCAGCACAGTCGATACCATTCTCCTGCATCCATCTGAAATGAACATCCACCGTAGACTGGTCATAAGAGGAGAACATCTTTGCGGGCTGTCCGTTAGGCAATGCAGGAAAAGGCGTCTGATAAGTAGTGGTATACTCTTTCATTTCGGGCCACATTTCCAGGTTCTGGTGCGTCCATCTGTCTACAGCAGAGCCATCACCGGGCGCGGTGAACCATCCCTGGTAACCAACGGTTACTTTTCCTACTACATCTCCAACGGGTGAACCGGCAACAACGGCATCGGCTTTCAAAGAGGAATTGTCAAGGGCATTTTCACTGTTTTCTTTCTTGGTACAACCTGATAACAGGGCAAGCAAAAGCCCCGAGGCGAGCAAGGTTTTCTTCATAAGATAACTGGTTATGTAATGGTTATTAAAGTCCGGTAAGAGCCGGTTTCAGCAAACCCCTGTTCGCAAATGCCAGGCCATGTCATTAATGTTTTGCAGCTGAGTTAGTTCCGTACTGTAAGCGGCATTATTTTTTACGTTATTTCGAAAATTGACGAGCTTTTTTATGATATATCATACAGGTTATATCCTTTACCACAGCGGGTTAACTGTGCTGGCGGTATAATATTAATAATATTATTTTAATTAAAACAGGTACAATTTTCGTCAGAATTAAAAATTAAGGATTAATAATTAAGATTACGTCCTGAATAATTCCATTCTTAATTATTAATGCTTAATTTTTAATTGAGTTACAATCTTACTTCTAAAACGTTATGATAAAATGAACCGTTTCCTTGGCATTATTACCCTGCTATCACTACCGCTTGCCCTGAAAGCCACCGTAAAACCGCACAGTCTCTTTACCGATCACATGGTACTGCAGAAAGGCGTACCCGTACCGGTATGGGGCGAAGCTGCTGACGGTGAACAGGTATCCGTCTCCTTCAATGATCAGGAGGTATCTACCGTAGCAAAAAACGGCAAATGGATGGTGAAACTAAATCCGCTGCCATATATCACGACGCCTACGACGATGACTATCAAAGGCACCAATACGGTAAGTATCAGCGACGTTCTCGTTGGAGAAGTATGGGTATGCAGCGGACAATCAAATATGGAACGCCAGCTGGGCCCAAGACCCCCACAATTACCTATTACCAACTGGGAACAGGAACGTGACAAGGCCAACTATCCCCTGATCAGGGAATACTATGTACCCCTGAAATATTCCGCCGAAAAGATCCCGGATGTACACCAGCAATGGACCGTCTGCTCCCCACAAACAGCCGCCGACTTCTCTGCTGTAGGTTACTTCTTTACCAGTGAATTATATAAAAAGCTCAATATTCCTGTAGGCTTTATCTTCACCGCCTATGGTGGTACGCCCGCGGAAGACTGGACCAGCGAAGAAGCCCTCAACAGCGATCCGGCACTGGCCGACTTTTCAAAGAACTACGACAATATCAAATATGGCTACATGCCACAGGGCAAGAAGAAAAACGGACTCTATAACGGCATGATCTACCCGATCTTACCTTACGCCGTAAAAGGAGTTGCCTGGTACCAGGGAGAAGCCAATAACGAACTACCAGGCATCTACCCGGCCATTCTCTCTAATATGATCCGTAACTGGCGTACCGACTTCGGACAGGGAGATATCCCCTTCCTCATCGTACAGATCGCCCCTTACAAAGACATGACGCCTGAGATCAGGGAAGCACAGCTGCTCGTAACAAAACAGGTAAAAAATACAGCCCTGATCGTTACCACCGACTGTGGCGATCCAAAGGATATCCACCCTTCCAATAAACGCCCTGTGGGAGAACGCCTGGCAACAGCTGCTGCCGGTATGGTCTATCAGCAACCGGGAGAATATCCCGGGCCTGTGTACGACGCCTTTGAGGTCAAAGGAAATGAGATCATCATTTCTTTCACACATACCGGCGAAGGCTTAAAAACAAAGAACAATGCAGCCTTAAAAGGCTTTACAATAGCTGGCGCAGATAAAGAGTTCCGTCCAGCGAAAGCTGTCATACAGGGCAACAGGATCATCGTCTCCCGCAAAGGACTGAAGGAGCCTGTAGCTGTAAGATATGGCTGGGCAAATGTACCGGATGTAAACCTGTATAATTCGGCTGACCTGCCTGCTTCTCCTTTCAGAACAGACACCGGAAATAAAGAGACTGTCGAAGAATAAACTACCTATATACAAAAAAGCCGCGCTGCATCTCACAGCACGGCTTTTTTTATTACACGCAATACTTTTATATCATACTCCTGTAGAGCAGGCTGGTTCCGTTGGATAATACTTCTTAATCACCTTCGCCATATGACTGGCATCTGTAAAACCCAGTTCATACGCGATCTCCTTCGCGCTCTGGTCCGAGTTCTGTAAACGGCTCTGTGCTACATTGACACGCGATTTCAGAATATATTCCTTTAAACTCTCCCCTGTCTTCTTCCTGAAATACTCGCTGACATACGTCACAGACAGATTGAACTGCCCCGCCAGTGACTCAATTCGCAGCTTCTCATTATCAAACAGGTTGAACTGGATATATTGCAACATATCACTGACCTGCTTATCCCCCGACTGATGCTCACTTTTAAAGGTCTGTTCAAAATTGCGGCGCAGGATGTTCAGCAATGCAAACATATGCGCACGGATGATAGAGTCAGACTGTTCCCGTTTATCAATGTACTCTCCATAGATACCTTTGATCAGGGTGACCAGCATATTCTTATCAGCAGTATTATGGATAATATCTCCCGGCTGACGGTTATAGCTGCTCAGTATATAGTGCAGGTTCTGGAACCATTCTGTATAGTCCATCATCTGCATACTGTCCTTTTTGAAAAACAGTCCGTTAAACCTGATAAAGATAAAGGTAGTCGGCTGCGAGATCATAAAAGTATGGCAGTCCAGTGGTGGCAACAGAAATATATTGTCCCGCTGATAGGGAATCACGGTGTGATTGATACACTGCTCTCCGGTGCCTTCCTCAATATAGACGAGTTCGAAGAAATTATGCTGGTGTGGACGTTTGGTCCATTCCTGTAAGGATTCCCTGCTCACAAAAAAAGGTTGCGCCGAATGTTCTACCTGCATATGATCTGTTTTCTGTTCTTCAAAGTTAGCGCATATTTTCTATGGAAGGGTTAATACGATCTTACCACGGGTACCGCCTGTTTCCTGCTGTTGATGGGCAATATCCATCTGAGAGAAGTCGTAATGGTTCACATAAGGTCTCAGGATACCTTTCTCGAGCAGGTCTGCTATTATCTTCATATCGGCTCCGCTGGACTGTACCAGGAAGAAAAAGGCATTTACATCTTTCTCCTTTGCCTTCGCAGCCACATCCTCCGGAACCGTAGTCGGAATGCTCACGATATGACCACCTGCCTTTACCACCGGGATAGAACGAAGGATCGTCTCAGCCCCCAACGCATCAAATACAGCATCCACATCCTTCACGACATCCTCAAAGCGCTGGCTTTTATAGTCGATATGTTCGTCCACTCCGATACCCAGTACAAACTCTTTATTGGCAGCAGAAGAGGTCCCGATCACATATGCGCCCAGGTGCTTGGCCAGCTGCACTACGAAATGACCTACACCTCCTGCGGCGGCATGTACCAGTATGCGCTGTCCCTTTTGCAGGTGGATCTGTTTCACCAGTGCCTGATAAGCGGTCAGGGCTGCCAGTGTAGCGGCCGCTGCCTGCTGATGGGTTACGTTAGCCGGTTTTAGAGCAATGTGGGCAGCCGGAGCAGCCACATATTCAGCATATGCCTTACCGTGACCAGGGAAATTCACCATACCAAACACCTCATCTCCTACTTTAAAATCGCTTACAGCGCTTCCTACGGCCGTAACTTCACCAGAGATATCCCAACCCAGGATAATAGGACTTTCGGTCTTTAAACGGCCTGCCATCCCCTTTCCTGCACGTGTTTTTGTATCTACAGGGTTAATACTCAGTGCATGTACTTTTACGAGCACTTCCTGTTCACCGGGTTTCGGAATAGGAAGTTCTGCATTGATCAGCTTATCGGTACCACCAAATTCATTTATAATGATCGCTTTCATCGTGTGTGTTTGTATCTGTTTATATGTCGTTGAACAGTACAAAGATCATACACGCCTGCCCGGAGAAAAAGTACGAATCGGGGTAAGAACGGTATTTTTCAGGGTTAGAGGTATAAAAAGAAGCAGCTGCCTCCCCGTCGGAAGACAGCCGCCATGTGACAGATAACGAACGCTCTTAAAATAGCTTATTAAAACAATGGCTTATGGAATATAGGTTGCATTGACAGCCATTGCGGCATCCAGCAGTGCGCGGTATAACTCGCTGAGCAGATCCCGGGTCGTATTGTACCAGGTGATATAGTCCGCCTCCTTCTTCTTCTTACCCTTAAAATCAAGCCGCCTTGACTCCTCCGCTTTAGCATCTACCGTATAGTAGGTAATATCCCGGTGAAAACGGGTCATCTCTCCGTAACCCCTTGTATGCGTAGAACCGCCATCTGACACCATGACCTCGTTCGCATACTGCGGCAGTATCCTGTCTACCGCGCTTCTCGTATCCCGCGCAAACCTGGAATAACGCTGATCATTGGCAGGATCTCCAACTGATGCTGTTCTGAACTCAGCATTATTCCGGCTCCGGATAAACTGTTCCGCCAATGTCTCCAGCCGCTGAATGGCTGTCAATGCCCTTGTACGTCGTTCTGCTGTCGCATTGGGATTGATCCGCCCTCTCAATACACCAGCCAGCTCTTGCGCCAGATCTCCCAGGGCATTAAAAATATGCTCTCCCTGTGCACTCATAAAAATGGTATTTAATGGTTAATGCCTGAATATGCCTAAACTGAGTTTGTCCTGTGCGGATTTGTTCAACCGCAGACAAGCATCCAGCTGTGACTTCACACTCTCCAGCTGAAAACGGGTAGTGAACAGCGAATCCTGTATCCCCGCCATCTGCGACGCATCATCTGCCATCTTCTGATACAAATCAAAACTTGGAGTATTCCTATGCTGCTGTTTCAACAGGTCCCTGATCTTAAAGATGGACGTCTGTATATCCGCCAGCATAATCGCCTGGTTGTCCATTTCCGCCGCATTGATAGAAGAGAAACGGGACAGTTCATTGAAACGGTTCAGCATCGCGTCAAACTGTGTATTGATATCTTTTCTTTTGGAGAGTAATTGCTCCGTATCATCTACCTCATGTTGTAACAACCTGTACTCATGCCGCTGTGTCGCAAAGAAAAAGTACAGGCAACCTATAGAGAAAAGCGCCAGTATCAGGAAATTGATACCAAACGTGATATATGCTTTCTTTAATTCTCTGTCATTGATCGGTTTCATATTTGTTTTATTATTAGCAGCTAATCATGCTACACAACGCGCAGCTTTAATGCTTAATTCTTCCCTCTTAGACTTAGAAATAAGAGGCATTGTGTACCAGTATACCTTCTGTTGTCACGAAATAGTTTTCATTATCGTACATGGAGAAATTATACACGACCGCATTACGGGGAATCAACCCTGTATGACGTATCCGTACCGGCTGACCAGTAATATTCTCCAATACCTGACCGGCCTGTAAAGCACCTGCTTCCATCCAACCGGCATCCGTCATAAAGGCATGATCAGGGGTGACTTCGAATATGATCCCGTTTTCCAGCTCGACGACCACCATACTCAAAGCCGTACGCCGATGCAGTTCCCTGATCGGTTTCAATTGCCGCTCTCCTGTCTGTTCATCCATTGTCCAGAGTAACACTTCCTGCGTGATCGTTTCGATCGGTAGCAATCCGTTATTTGTATACACCAGCGTCCCAGCCGGGAAACAGGTCATGGTTGCTCCCTTCGCGGCAAACAGGGAAATCGTCAGTTCCGTACCACTGGCCTGCAACTGATTACCGCTGCGTTGTTCTTCGCTGTTCCAGACTTCTTCAGGAGGCCCGGAGAAAACAGCCGTCCCGGTTACATGACGGCTTAGCATACTGGTAGCGCCGGATAAAGCAGCCGGATTGAACATGGCAGGTGCTCCCTGCTGGCCGCTATTCATGCTGCCTAGTCCCCGTCCTGCCAGCAGACTATACGCAAACGCCGCAATATTCCCCAGGTTACGGCGACTGGTAGCTGTCATCGCCTGCCAGAAAGTATCTACACTGTCAATCATCACCGCTTCTGAAGGACATAACAACTTACTCTGTCCTACTACCAATGCCGCATGTCCATTGATCTCCAGTTTGGTCGAAGCACCGATCCATTTCCGGGTAGGCGCACTCAGGTTACACTTCATCATCCCTATCCCACTGGCCAGCAATAGCAGATTAGGTGGTATACCCATGCGCGGCAATCCAATACCCGGCACACTCATGACTGCCACAGCCTTCTTTTGCAGCACAGAGACCGGTGGCGCAGCCACTGCCAGATTTCCCATACACATGAACGCATTACCGATCATCGTATCTGCTGTTGTCGCTGCCAGATGGCCACTAAAGGAGACCTCCCGCTGACTCATCACCTTCATCTGTTTGAACATAACGCCCTTCGGACATACCAGGTAATGCTTTTCGGTTAACCATTGCTGTTCCATTATCCAATCTTTTCAAGCTGTAAATACAGGTCAGATTTATACTCCTCATTCAGCTGCTCAAATACCGTCATCTCTGCCGATTGCAGAACTCCATCTTCCGTATGCTGAAAACTGCCTCGCGTAAAATGTTTAATATCCAGTTCCTGCTGTCCCGTCACTCTTGTGATCATTCCCTTATCGATACGGCCACTATTATCCAGTAAGGCTTCTGTATGTATTGTATACCCACTTTCCTGCTGATCTTTCCGGAAAGTCTGTACCACCGGCATCATAAACCCGATCCCCATACGGTCAGGTGTAGCTGTCTGTCTTTTAAGCGGCAATTCCTGCTGTGCCCCATAGTCACACAGAAACAGCTGCATAAAATGCGTGTTGGAAAGATTGTCAATGATCGCCACCGGCTGGTCCATCTCTCTGTCCCGGTGACGGATCACCTCAAAGGCCGCTACCGGATTCACCTGCATCAACTCTTTTTTCAGTTCCTCCCATTTCGTCTTTATTTCCGGAAGATTCAACAGGCCTTTAATAGCACCCTCTCTATTGATACAGATATGCTGACGGTTATAGATACTTGCCAGTCGGTTCACGTATTCGATCAGCTGGTAAGTATTCGGATCGAAATAATCTGTTAGCTTCACTTCTTTCTCTTCCAACACATATTCCTGCAACTCAGGCCGCATACTATTTGCGCCACGTGCACTCAGTTCATAACGACCCTCCGTTGCAAAGCTGTCCATCATCGTCAGCATCTTCACATTCCCTTTCACCGTCAGTCTGAACCTTGTTATATTTTGCACTTCCATTTTATTTATGAATTTATTTTCACCGGACTCCCTTCAATAATTGTTTTACTACCTGCAATCTTAACCGTCTTACCATTGAACTCCGCACTGGATGCACCGAGTACAGATAATTCTTTCTGCGAAGAGATCTGCAGGCGTGATCCAAACTCCATACTGCCATTCCGTGCGGGTGCGCCATCTCCGGTAACCGTAAAATCATCTGCCGCTCTGATCTCTATGTTCCTCGCCTGCAAAACGATCTTATCCTGTTGTTTATCCATGATGATCATCACCTTGCCGGTTTGTAGTGTGATATTGTTATCCGTATTCACGGTGATCGCATTCTTTCCGTCTATGGCAATGAAGTTCAGATCGGTCTTATCTTTTACCAGTATACCGCCGCTGTCATCCATGCTGATGGTATGACCGCTCTTGGTGGTCAGACTCTTCTGGTCATTATTCGTATTCCCGCCTACACCATTTTTACCGTGAAAGACGCTCCCCATGACGATCGGACGGGCCATATTACCGTCTTCAAATCCTACCAGCACCTGATCCCCCTTTTCAGGTATAAACACAAAGCCCCTGTTCTTAGTGACCTTCGTACTATTCCCGGCGTCCGGTGCTATTACACGTAACCACACCGTAGGATCGTTCGTCTCACAGACCCATTTGAATTGTACGCGTACCCTGCCCTGTCCAAGAGGATCAGCGTTGTCTACTACCTCTGCCAGTAACATATCAGGCGATGGTCTGCGATACCCGCTAAAGGATATCTTCTCTGCGGTAGAAACAATACCTTCAAACGTATTGGAATAACTTCCATCACCATCTATCATATGCACGATGGCGGTAATGAGAAACTTCCCCAGACTTTTAGTCGTAAACCCTGCTCCTTGTCGCAGACTCATAGACACATTGATGATCTTCCCGATACCCGTCTCCGGATTATCTCCCCGTCCTGTGATCTTTAATAGTTGTCCGCTGTTTGCTTTTTCCTCATTATCTACCACCTCTTTCAGCTCCGCATTATTCTCTACGCGTATCATAGAAGGCTGATTAAACACCTTGCTAAAGGTATTACCAGCAGTGCTGGTCGCATGTGTCAGATCAGGACGGCCGCCACTGCCAGGTGTTCCTTTGCTCTGCAACATTTCATCCTGCTGTGGATTATAAGCAAACCGGTTGTTACGCAATGGGGCCACCTCAATCCCGTAATCCAGACTTTGTACATCCCGGCCATATACCAGTGATACTTCTGTCTGCGAAGCGGGCTTACCGAAATTGAGTTGTTTCCCATCATAGTAAAACCACTCATAGTATTCACCACTTAAGCGATTAAGAAAGTCGAAATCACTCTCCTGGTATTGCATTACATAATCGAGCGGCTTCTTTCTTTCAGGATTTACCACCATCCGCAGATCATTGGCAGGTGTATCATGTGTGGCCAGATTGACAATGGCAGACAATGTTTTATTATAGTAAGAACCCAGGTCTGGACCCCGTTCTATGAGTATCGTCGGACTATAACCACTGGCCACGATCACCCCATGATAACCATGGCTCTGTGTTAGCGAAACTTTTGTCACCACGCCAGAGAACTGTTGCTGTTTGCCTCCGGCTACGCCGAAAGATGCGGCTAGTGTCTTACCTACCAGATTGCGACTGTCATCCAGTTCTATCAGTCCCGGCGCGCCAAGCAGATCATGATTGAAACGCACTTCAAAAAAATGATGTGCATTGAAGCGCTGGTGTAACTCAAATGACATAACATAGGAGATTTCCTTCCCGTCTATTGTGATATCTTTAATCAGTTGAATATCCATTGTTCGGTACTTAATATTGAACTACCTGAAATCTGACAGTTTAAACTTCATGTACACGAGCTTAAAGGTGATATCGCCCTCTTTCAGCATTTTATCAAACACTTCCTTGACCACATTCTCCGCACCTGCGCCATGGTTATCTGCCGTATAGGTCCCCTTCTTACCAAGGCCAAATGATCCACCCGCAGCTTCACCTTTTGGCTCGATCGGCTTACTTGCTTTCTTTAAGCCTTTGGACTGGTAATGTGCAAACAAACGGTCTCTGAACTCCCTGCCGTTGATATCCATGGAGTATTCCACCACATGCGTATCCAGATTATCTGTCCCCGCGCAGTAGCTGATACTGTACTTCGCATTGGTACATATCCCTCCATAAGCCTCCTGTGTCGGCATCACGCCGGTACGCTCCAGTTCATGAAATTCTTCTTTTGTCATTGAACCATACCAGTATCTTGCGGTTGCGTAAGTCTGATCAATACCCCGGGGCTTATACTGTTTCACCCCGGACCCTTCATTTGCCGTAAGTGCGATATGCGTATTATTCTTATAAATGTGATATCTGCCATATCGTACAAATCTGTTCTCTCCATGACACAACCTTCCGGAATTAAGGATCTTACGAATGATCATTTCCTTCTCTCTCTGACTCACTTCCGTGTCTTCCTTCAAAGACTTGAAGGAACCATCCTTGTTATCAACCCTGTTGCCATTGATATCATGGTTATAGTTAAACGTGCCATGCTGAAAGCTCTTTCCCATAATCGGATTTGCCATCACACAATATTTAAAGTGTTAACAATCTTTTCTCTTAATCCAGTAAAGTCCAGGTACGTTTGGCCTGCACCTGCTGCACGATCTGTTGTTCGGCCACTACGATATTCTCCTTTCGCTGACCGATATATTCCAGTGTGCTCAGCTTCTTCCACAACGCGGTCACTACTTTCAGAAATTCCTCTATCAGGGATACACTGCCATAGATATCCTGGTGATCATAGATCAGTTCTATGGTACGGGCCAGCAGTTCTTCGAAATTTCCGGGTGTCACATCTCTCCATTCATAGAAATACTTCAGCATCTCCTCTCTTTCCTTCGCAGCAATATGCCGGATACCGGTAAAGAACACATGTGCCAGTCCGGAGAAACATTGCGCCAGATAAACAGGCGGTTGCTGGTAACCCAGATTGCGATAGCTAAAAAAGACCTGTGCCAGATAATCCAGCATCTTCTCCGAAACCAGGCGGATATTCTTCCCCAACGGGGTAACAGACTCTTTACCAGTTGTCTTATCAATGATAGTAAAGGCAGACAATTGCAGATCATTCATCAATGCGCTGAACTGCTCATAATAGCGTATCAGCACCGGATGACTCAGCACCGTACTACTGGGCGGTATATAGTTATTGTTTACTGTGATGCGGCCATTGGAGAGATGGATTTGTCCGATCGTCAAACTATTACTATCAGCGGTCTTAGGGGCGATTGCAGCGGTAGGTAGCAGGGAAATAGCATATCCTTTGGCTACTTCCGGATATCTTGGTGGAGTATCCTCCGGATCAGGTATACCCGCAGGTACTCTTTCGAAAGGATTCACCGACAGGATCACATTGTAGGAGATCGTACGGCCTTCGCTGTTCTCCTGAAAATAATGGGTATAACGCAGCTGATGCTGTAAGCCACCCGCCCCATCTATATCGATCCGGTTCCCTTCCGCTGTAATGGCATTCAACACCCTTACGCTGATCTCTACATGGTTCGTTGCCTTTTCCATGATCTCGATATCATAGGCGCTCCGTTGTCCTGCAAACGGCGGCAGGATACCATAGTTATAACTGGTCAGCACCAGCGAACGCGCATCTCTCACAAGGTCCTGGTGATGCTGATCGGTATCTACAAAGTGGGCGCTCGACAGCTTCATGCCATCTACCCAGTTAACCGGTTTATATTTAAGTGGTACTATCATTGCACATTATTTTAATCAGATAAATATGGATTCATCTCCTGTTACAACTGGTCTGGCAATATTCTCAGTCACCCGTTTGGCGTGAATGGTCACCTTTTCCGTAATACCGTTCTGTTTGATATCCAGATCCGGATCAATGAAAATGTTTCGTTTGAACACGGATGTTCTGATAAAGAAGATCCATTTATAAGGCTCGTCTTCCGTAGCCAGATAACTCACCGGCTGTTTGGGAAACTTCAGATTATAGTCTTCAATAAACTTATAGAACCAGTTGCCAAAAAGCATATTCTCCGGCGCTTTTACCTTTACTTTAATCGGTTCTGCATCACGGGTATGTTTGAATACTTCCAGTTCAAGTACGAGCATCCTGTTAAAGTCCAGGTGCTCCATATCCAGACTGACCGGCAGCAAAGGATACTGCCATACCTTGTAGATCTCTGCGGGGATATTCAGCAAAGCGATATAACTCCACCAGAACAACACCGGCAACATAAAACTGAAAGTGCTGGTAGCGGCCCAGCTGCCTATCTGCTCTTTACTTAAAAAATCAAATATGGTCCGGTACAGGTAAAATCCCAGCAGACAGGATATCAGTAAAGCAACTACAAGAATAGGCCGTCGGTCATGCAATTCATTGACATAATATCTTGTCATAAGGTAAACAAACACACAGCCTGTTGCTATAAAATAAAGCATACTAAGGATGTAGCCCCAGGGCATATAATCCAGTCCGAGTAAGCCCAGTAACCCTGGTATAGCTAACACCAGTCCCATCACCAGGATGGCGGTGATCAGCTTTTTGTTATTGATAAACTTGTTCTTCTTATTGACAACAATGAGTATTGTTGCCGATACCACCGCTATGAGCGGTAAGAGCAGGTATCGCATAAAAAATTGTTGTACGTCCATTATCTGTAACTTTTATGTTGGGCTGCTTACAGGTATACTGTAAATCCCAGGAAGGTATTGGCGCTGTCATTCCCCAATGATCCTTTCCGGTCAGCCTCACCTGTAATTAATTCTACATGCACGGTTGTTTCTATTGGCACCAGGTAAGCGGTCACTATATCGATCAGTTTCGCATAACGTTTGCCGGGCAGAAAAGCCAGTAGCTTTTCACTTGCAGCAGGTCCTATACTGATCTTCATTTCTTCTCCTTCGCTGACAAAGCTGTTCCCGATCACCATGTCAGCACCCAGTGCAGCACCATTGCCCACTTTACAACGCATATCATCTGCTACCGCCATTTGTATAATGGCCGCAGGATTCACACTTACACGCACCGGGATATCAAACAACACGGACAACAGGTCTCCCATAAATACCGTATCATTCCGGCGTTGTTGTATAGCCGGTAACAGATGCATCCAGATAATCCGCTGATCATTGTCCAGCAGATTAAACTCATCCCACTCCGCACCGAAGATCATGGAGAGATCATGATAAGCCGTCTTCTTATCCAGCCGATTCTCATACCATTCCAGGAGAATGCGCAGGTGATTCAGCTCCGTCTCAAAAGGCATAAAGAATTTTCTTGCGTCCTTCTCTTCATTCCTGCGTAGTTGTACATCGGCCATCATTTCCACTTCGGATAAACCTGAACTTCTGACCGGTGCTACATGGAACAATCCTTCGGGCAGCATATCATACAGGCCCTCCCGATTGATCTCTACGATCAGCCTCTCTTTCAAAAGGCTATCCGAATACCCTGTCTGATAACCGTGGATGTCTTTTGCATACGCGCTTCGTTGCGGACCAACCGGTAGTACCGCTACCTGATCAGTACCGATGATCCCGTTCTCGAGCAATTCGGCCACTTTCACCGTCGCTTTAAAATCCGTATCCAGTTCGTTGATGATATGCAGTGCTTCTTTCATCGCTTCTCCTTTATGCCAGCATTAATCTATAGTGTAAATGCATGGTACTACGCGTCTGTAATTTTGTACGGGCCAGTTCCAGCAAGGCATTCCATTCCTCTGCTTTCAGTTTATTGCCTGCTGCAGGTGTCAGTATCAGGTCCACTGTTCTCACAAATCCATCTTTCGGTTTGGGTGATTTCACCAGTCCTTTCCTGATCTCCACCCCAGTGATATGACTACCAAATTCCCAGTGACAGAAATTGATGATATCCGTCTGTGTAACGATCCTGTCACCTGTTGTCAGGCCGTACTTATAAGCCCTCACCCTGTTAGCCGCACTCAAACGGGAGCGTCCTCCCTGGGTCGTACTCAGCAGAAATAGGCTATCTGCCTGTATCCTGGCACTTTCAAAGGGCTGTAAACGACTGCCGGATCTGATATTATTCGCCAGCTCCGCATTGGTAGTCCAGTACTCCAGGAATAAAATATCCGCCTGATCCAGGGGTTTGAATACGATGTAATTCAGCAGCTCGCGGACACTGTTCTGTTGTCCGCCGGTCTTTTGTGCGATCATGGAGATATTCTGTTCCAGCTCCTTCAGTGCCGTATTCAGAAAGTCGGTTCCATAAGCAGCGAATGCAGCTTTTTCATCCCGCAGCAATTCAAACAGATAGTCCAGTACTTCTCTTGCATTCCGTTTGTCAAACCGCTCTGTTCCACCGTAGCGTACGGAGAACAAACCCGCACTTCTTTCATCATTATAGCCCTGCGGAATTTCCGTATAGCGGTTACCCATATTATCCTTCAGACTATCAACACTCAAAAACTGCTCATGGTCTGCCATTTTCAGCGGAATGATATCCGTCATGATCTTTAACCTGTTCTTGCTGTCATGCCGTTTCTTATTCACTACTGGAAAAGCATTGATGGATACAGACAATTCATTGAGCATATGCTGATGAATGGTGGCAGGTACCAGGATCTTTATCCAGAGCAGTTCCTCTTTCAAAGATTCCAGACTATTAGCCGTAAATACAGTCGTAAAAGCCGCCGGATAAGATTCTAATAATGGGGCCTCCCGGACATCTATCAGTGTATAAAAACGATCCCTGTAATACGCGCTTACATCCCGCAGGAGTATATTCAGTATCTCCCGTTCTTCAAACGGAGAACGTATGCCAGTCGCCAGAGCGTCATAAAACCTATCCTGCGCCACTTTCAATACCTGTCCCTGTACAGACCATTCGGCAAATGACAGCAGGTCATAGGTCTGCCGCTCTACCTGATAATTCTTCCAGTCAAAGTAAAACGTCATGCCATTGACAGACGTCAGTCCTCCCGGTATCTTTACCCCTACGTAAAAGCTGTTAACCGCCAGCTGCTGCTCCGGCTTTGCCTGTGCCAATAAAGAGCGTTGCTGCTGATCATCCACCTGAAACAGGTTATTTCCTGTTGCGATATAAGCCACGTTTGCATTAAAGAGCTTCACCGCCTGTAACGGACTAAAAAACAGGTCCATCGTCACTTCACGGTTGTTCTCTTCTTTATCGACCATTCGCCTCCCATAATAAAAGCGGCTCTTTTCGTCGATCGTCTCTACACTTTCCACTGGTCTTGCGTGCAGGATAGCATGTGCGGGAAGTGCTGATATCAATGTATCAGGCGCCAGGATACCGGAGATCTTATCTACCATACGGTTCTGCAAATTGCTCACCTCATTGGAGATATTGAACAATTCTGTACTCAGGGCTTCTATCAGCAGTTTTACCAGCGGATCAAAATCAGTCGTAGCAGCAAGTCCCCAGTACTCGCGTGCATGTTTCAGCACCCTGTTCCTGATCTCGTCTTTTGAAGAATAAAATAGTTCGTTCATTTTCACTAGCGGGTAATGGTGACTAACTGCACAGCGGACTTAAAAACAACGCTGTATTAAAACTGTAATGTTCACCTGTTGACTGGACAATACCGGTAACGGTGATCTCTACTTTCTTCTTTATCTCAGAGATATTCTTTCCAAAAAAAAGCTTCTCTACTTCACTCATTTTCACATCTACAGCGATGCGATCCAGTCGTGGTTCATCCCGCATAATGGAACGCTGTAAGGACTGACGGAACTTTTCTTCCCATATCCGCTCGCTGACCACCAGTTCAAAATCAAGGTCCCATATCTCGCAACCATAATCCTCATTATGGCGATGCTCGCCATACCTGGTAAAAATGATCAGTTCAATGTGCTGTGAAATAGAACGGCCGGTATCTGTAATATCAAGCTCTTTGCCTGCGAAAATGTTCCTGAGACGGAAAGGTTTCTGATATAGTAAGTCTGACATATCCGACATTTAATGTTTCCGGAGAACGCCCACGGAACAAACGTTCCGCAGGCGTATTTACCATGGTTAAACGGACGACTACTTAGGCCAGTCGTTCTCATGATCTGCATTACCCATCTTGATCTGACGGGCAGAGATCTGAAAGCTGACCGTCATCGGACTATCACTGTAAGCATTCATACCTTCAGAGAAGCTAACGATATATGCATCGGAAAAGGTGATCTCTTTCATTTTGGCATCTTCATCCTGTTTCTTGATGGTGATGCTGCCGTTCACCGGCTTAAACTGGTTATTTACCATACTTTCGATGATCGAAGTATCCTGATTGGATTCAACTTCCACATCGATCTTACCACCGTACACACCGGAAGTAGGTCTGCCTTTCAGGTCCACATCGCGATACATGGAATAGGAGCACTGTAATACATCATATTGTTTACCAGAGAAGGTTAATGTTGCTTTGAAGGCCATAACTGTAATTTTTTAAAAGTTTATGTTTTGATGGTTTGTTTATTATTGTTGTGCATATTCTGATGCCCAGGTGGTGGCTTCGTCTTCCCCTTTATAGCCATCGAGTTTTACCACAAAACTCTTGGCCGGGAAATAAGGCGTGATATGAATATCCAGGTGGATGGTATCCTTCTGTACTTCATCTCTTTCAAAACGCATGATCTTAAAATGTTCGATCAGGCGGTCTGGCCCCTGTATCCTGTCCAGGAATTTAACGATCTGTCCACGCAGGTCTTTTTCTGTCTTGGATGTCCAGTTTTCAAACGCGCGTCTGTTGAGGAAGTCAAAGAGCACTTTGGTGATGTAGTCAAATACCCTTACGACAGAATAGGTTTGCAAACCGATGTTATCGCCGTTGAAGAGGGTCTTGGCAGAGAAAGCCATCACCTTCCCGTACTCATTTACCATCGGTACCAGACCCAGTCTTTCGAGATGGGAGATCTCGCTCTTCTTCAGTTCGAAGCGTACGCCATCCACATCGTTCATAGAACCATGTTTCTTACCAGCCGTTACCTGCGACATGAGGGTATGGTACATTTTGCCTGCCAGTGCTGCCGAACCGGGTACAGTCAGGTCATCGTTTTCTCCGACTTCCTGCACTTTACCACGGCCGATCAGCCAGTTGCAGGTCATAATTACGTTTGATCTGTAGGCGTCGCCACCGGTAAGATTGGCTTCTGTGAACAGGTCGATCACATCATCCGGATGATCCAGATCAGCAAAGTCTGTGATCAGCATGGCTTTATGCCTATAGGCAATAGCTGCCCACTTCTCCACTACTTTATTGGAACCCATATAACCAGGTACTACCAGCAGGGAATAGTTCTCCCGCAGATCCAGACGGTCATATTTCTGCTTCAGTTCATCATTTACATATTCGATGAAACGGGGATTATCCAGATCCTGTATCTGCTCCTGAGAAGCATTCAGCAGTACCACATTCTTCAGTTTATCAGCCTCCGTATTCTGATAGAACAGGTTCACTGCACGGTAAGATTGTTCCAGTTCACGGGTCGCTTTCAGGGCGATACCGATATTCTTATTGATGTTCTCTTCTGCTACCTGTAAGCGCTCGTTGCTACGTTCTATCATGGTAGCTACAGAGTCTGCATTCTCCAGGATATCTATCCAGAGGCGGATCTTCTTTTTCAGTTCTTCACGTTCCCTGCGTTTCTCATTACCTGTGAGAAAGATCTGTTTCCTGGCTTTTCTGTCAGGGTTCAGGTTCTGTAAACCATCAATTGCTGTTTCCAGCAGATCGATGCCACCCACACGGGCCAGTTTTTCCAGGCTTTCTGCCAGGGACAGTTCGGCCTTTACTGCTTTCTCAGCGGTTTGAACACCGGCCGCCTGTTGTTTTTCGGTACTTGCCATATCCATTTATTTTTATAGCACGATGTGCCGGTTATTTATTGTCTTCCAGTTCGGTGATGAAATTTTTGAGCGCACTGATAAATGCGTTCTTTGTCTCCTCGTTGTCCAGTGTTGTCTTTAAGGTCTTATTCGACTTCAGCTGTTTTATCACACTCATTGACATTTCTTTTTCAATGCTCACATTGTTGAGATGCTGGCTTTGTCCCACAATACTCTTAATGGAGAAGTCGCCCAGGTTATTGAACTGCAGGTTCTCATTGGCAAAAGAACCGTCATAGCGTTCAAACTCCACATTCACATTCGGTTTGTAGTGATTGAATACTTCCTGTACTGTCTTCAGTCCTTCCACTTTCTCCGGTCTGATCGGGTCATTATCCGTGAGCTTTTGTACAAAAAGTGTCTTATTGTAGGCAATGTCAGCAAATGCCTCCGAGGTGTCGATCTTTCTTTCGTTGCCGCCTATTTCGTAGTTAAACATGGTATTATTATTTACAAGTGATGATTACGTGTTATTGTATGCTCCATTCCAGCTTCTCTTCAGCTGTATGTCTGCCCACCCTGATCTCCTGTCCTTTCTTTACATCTCCAGCGATAATAAACCGGGAGATGGGTCTTCGCAGTTCATTCCGGATGACACCTGATAACTGTCTGGCGCCATACTTCGGATTGAATCCTCCTAATGCAAGCATACGCGCTGCATCTTCTTCTACCTGCAGCCGGATGCCCTGTTGTTGTAAAGCCTGCGTCAGACTATGCAGTTGCATTTCGAAGATGCGTACCACGTTCTGTTCACTGATCGGTGCGAAGGGCACGATCTCTGACAAACGGGCCAGGAATTCAGGCCGGAAATAAGGAGACATGATCTCCAGCAGTTGCTGTGAAGCGGGAATCTCTCCCCTGCTGATCTGTGCTGCTATCTGTTCGCTACCGATATTCGAAGTGAACAGGATCAGACTATTGGAGAAGTCACCTTCTTTACCCAGACGATCATGCATATGTCCTTCATCAAGTATCTGGAGGAAAGTGTCAAATACAGAAGGATGCGCTTTTTCTATTTCATCAAACAGCAGTACGGTATATGGCTGTTGTCTGATCTTGTTGACCAGCAGTCCGCCTTCCTCGTAGCCCACATATCCCGGAGGAGCGCCATACAGCAGGGCTGCCGAATGTTCTTCTTTGAACTCGGACATATCAAAACGGATCATGGCTTTTTCATCATTGAAGAGGAACTCTGCGATAGACTTCGCCAGTTCTGTCTTGCCTGTACCGGTAGGTCCCAGGAGAAAGAAGGAACCAATAGGTTGTCCTTTTTTATTCAGTCCGCTCCGGGATTCGAGAATGGCATCTGCCACTACCCTGAGTGCATGGTCCTGTCCTACGACCCTATTCTTCAGGAAAGGCACCATATTCAGTAGTTTTTCCCTTTCCCCTGCCTGAATCTTACCCAGGGGGATACCGGTCTTATAAGAGACGATAGCCGCTATTTCATGTCCGCTGACTTCCTGCACCGGTATTGTCGCGAGCTGTTGTAAGGCAGTCAGTGTTCTTTCCAGGTATTCCTGGTATTGTGCGTTTGTCTCAAAACCAGCGACAGCCGTTTCGTCCTGTAGTTGTCCCAGCAGTACCGGACTTACCTTGTCCTGCAATTGTGTATACAACCACTGATAATCATTGAGTGATACAGGTGTTTCCGCTGACACCAATGCCTGTAAGGCATGTTGCAGGTCTTCCAGTACTTTCGCGCTGGTATCGTTCATCAGTTTGATGGCAGCCAGTGTACGGTCCAGCAGATCGAAAGCTGCATCCGGTAAACGGCGGTCTTTCATATATCGCTTGGCCAGGTGTACACAATCAGCCAATGCAGCAGGCTGTATCTGTAACTGGTGATGAGTGGCATACCGTTCACTCAGTTTCTCCAGCATCCGAATGGCGGCTGCTTCAGTAGGCTCTCCGATCTGCAATACTTCAAATCTTCTGCTGAATGCCTGTTCCGGTTCAATGTATTTGCGGTATTCTTCCAGTGTAGTAGCGCCGATCACCGTGATCTCTCCCCTGGCTAGTTCCGGTTTCAGAAGGTTGCCGATACCCGCTCCCAGCGGACCTTTACTATCCAGCAGGGTATGTATCTCATCGATAAAGAGGACAGCTTTATCAAACTGTTTGATCTCTTTCAGAATGTTCTTCAGACGGTCTTCTGTTTCTCCCTTATAGGAAGCACCAGCTATCAGCGCTCCCAGGTCCAGTTCGAAGAGTTGCGTATGTTTCAGTTGTTCCGGTACTTCACCCGCTACGATATCTGCTGCGAATCCGTCTACCAGTGCTGTCTTCCCTACGCCTGCGTCGCCTGTAATGATGACATTCGGTTTGGTACGGCGACACAGTATTTCCATCATCATGCGCAGTTCTCTGTCTCTTCCGATGATCGGATCCGTTTTGCCTTCACGTGCCGGCGTCAGACGATCAATACAGTATTTGTACAAAGCAGCGGTAGAAGTAATGGTTGCTTTCTCACCTGTCTGGCTTACCGGTGCAACCACCTGTCTGATCTCCTCATCCCGCATAAAACCGTCCAGTACCTCCCGTTCCTTCAGCGGAAAGGATTTTAGTTGCTCAACAGAGAAGGCAACAGTGGGTTTACAGAGTGCTGCCAGTACACAAACCGGATTGATCAGATCTGCCCCGATCTTCAGCCGGATATGGTCAGCCTCTTCAAACACAGCCGCTATCTCCATACTGCCTTTCACTTCATCCATCACCTGTGCGGTCTTCTCCAGTGATTCGATGCGCACTTCCGCCCATTCTGCGATGTATGTAGCATCTTTATTGATAGCAGCCAGAAAACTGTAGAGGCTTACTTCTTTATGCATCAGTGCTTTCAGCAGATGCGCGGGGGTAAATTCACCGTTATGATATTCCTTTGCCAGGGACTGTGCGATCCGGATGGCAATCTTCACCGATTCATTACTATTCGAAATGTTCATACTGCTATTTACTTTGTGGTGTCAGTACTGAAATTGTCTCTTGTGATGTAGTAGTAGATCTTCCCGTTGGAGATGAACTGTTGTCCTACCTGCGTAGCGATCTTGATCTGCTCTCCTGAATGGATCAGGAATCGGATATAATTCTCAAAATCAGCTTTAGGCATACGGCTATCCTTTTTGAGATCGCCTACTGTAAAGCGGTCAAAGGACATTTGTTGCAATGGGAAGCCGGTCACTGTTTTAAAGTATTCCGTCAGCGACATAGACCGGATCGCATTTTTCGACAGATCAAGATCTAACAGATGACGGGGGACGCTGATATAGTTAGTCACCAGTTTCTTTCTGAAAGAGGACTGATCCGGCGCCAGGTTCTGACCAGCCATAAAGGCAATGATATCGTTCATCTGTTTGTACTCTGCCGCATTCAGTACAAGTGTGTATTGCAGCAGTCCGGGATGAGCAGCGACCACATTCGCGGGAACATCACTTGTCATAAAATATTTGAACCCATTATGTGGCATTCTGTCGGCAACGTCTTCTCCAACAGGCACCGGCAACTGTGCCTTCACCGTTTCAGAGAGATTGGCATTTGCGATACCTCGCAGCCGGAAGGCGCTATCCAGTGAGGTGATCTGTGTGCGGATATCATAATCTGTCTCCCGCAGGAATCTTCGGGTAGCTTCTGTGATATACTTTTTGGAGTTCACTTCCCCTTTGGTCGGGAATACCACACCACCCTGTATCAGACTATTCTCCGGATAATCCAGGAAGTAGGACACGGAATCCTGCTGACTGATATTGTAGGCATGACGTTCATCCAGTCCTTCGCCATTGATGAGGAATTTCTTTTTCACTTCGGATGCATAGACGGCTGATTCAGAAACCAGTTTCTTTGCATTCAGCACGAAATTATTATACCACTCATTGTAGTCACTGTACATCTGCATCGTCAGTAAGCGAACATTCTGCTTACCCAGTTGCTCGCTGAGCTGCTGAAAATGTTCCGTAGAATCGCCTACACTACCGATCAGCATAATGAGATTAGTTTCGTTATGATGGGACTTAAACAGATCAAGCGCTGCACGTACGCCATCATACATGGGTTCAGCCGTAACATTGTTATTACACTGTGCTGTTTTCTCTGCCTGTGTACCCAGAAAGGCCATCAGCTTACGATAATCCGGATAGATGCCGCCGGTAGTTTCTATGCCCCTTGCCACACAGTTCTGATTATCTCTGTACACCACTGCTCCAAAGCTTAACTGATGTTGTTTATCATATTCACCGAAAATATTCTCGAGTGACTGAATCGTGTTGGTCAATCCGGGATAGTATTTCTTCATGGCGCTGCTGGCATCGATCACAAATACGACGTTCAGCTGATGAATATGTTTCCGCAGATCGAGGTAGTCATTGTATTGCAAGGCTGATCCATCTATCGTAATCAGTGTATTATGTGATTTATCATATACATCCACGGTTTTACCTACCTTATATCCTGTAGCAATATTGTTCAGTACCGGTGCGCTTTTCAGGATAAAATCCTCCTCACGCAACAAGGGGTCTGCGTGTTCCTGGTGTAAGACAAGAGAAGCTGAGTCTACCAGTGATTCATCCGCAGGAGAAGCTGGTGATATATATAATCTGTCGCCCCAGTTATGCAGGGCATCCGCCGCAATCCATCCACAGATCACTTTATCTGCGCTATCAGCCACCAGCTGTGTCTCGTTCCCGATCAGGTATTTCCTGCCATCTTCTGAACGTTTATAGATGTAGCTGATCTGGTGTAACCTAACCTTTGCTACTGCCCTTTTCAGTTCCGGGGAACTATATACAAAGGCTGAATCCGTACGGTCATAGTAAGTCTGTGCAGACGTCAATGGCATTTTATCACTGATCACGGTGATGGCTTTCTCCGGAAAACCTGTCTTTGTATCGGACCACGACCTATTCCACATCAGCAGTTTCCAGCGGGAGATCCAGCCATAGCTAACAGCGCTTTTCTTATTATTGATCTTTCTGCCCGTTAATAAGCTGGTATTGTATTTTACCAGTTTCACATAACCACCTTTTTCTTCTGTTAAATAGAAAGCTTCCATAAAGGTCAGCTTCTTCATCACCAGACTACCACCGGGCGTTGTAGTCGTGTAGTTATCATCTCTGTCGGAGAATACCACCCACGGTGCAGCCGTTTTAGGTTTCTGTGTACTTAATCTTGTGTCTTCTGCAGGCTTTACAAAAGCATCAGGCAAAGGCTTTACTTTCTGATGAAAGGGCAAAGTTATCTGCGCACTTACCCAGACCGCCTGGGTAAGCAGTATAAAAAGAGAAAATATGTGCTTCATGATTACTTATTTATTCGCTGTGCGGGCGGAGTGTTGTTTGATGTTTAACAATGTGGCGCAGGATGCTTTCGGACTAATGGTTAACTGTGCCTGATCGACAGAGATCTCTCCACCGAAGGTGAGTCCCATACAGTAAGTATAGAAATCACTGCTTTTTTTGTTGCTGTCCTGTTCAATCGCAACTGTGATCTTTTCGTTGCCGCACAGATATTTGTTGATGAGGTAGTAGTAATTACTGTTAAAGTCTTCTCCATCGGCTATGGCCTGCAGGCGTGCACGGATATCATCAATGATCTTGCGTTCTCCTTCTCCGGGCACTACCAGCACCGTATCCAGACTTGGATCGGTGATGTACATGATATGGGTGACCGGATGACTCTTATCACTGATCAGTCTTACCATATAGGTGCCCGGTTTGCGGAAGGTATACAAAGCAGTACGGCCGTTGACATCTACCCTACCGGTCTCACCGAAGGACCATTCGAACTGCGTTCCTTTTCCTTCTGCTTCCAGGCGTACTTCTTCATTGACTACGCCGGAAGTAGGTCCGTTGATGATGAGTGTCGTGTCAGTCTGCGCGATCACGGTATCTTTCACCGTTACGGGAAACTGTACCTGCATATCCCCGTCTATTGTGAGACGCACGATATAAGAGCCTGCTTTTCCGTAGTGATAAGTACCACTTTGTGTATTGGAAGCGTTACCGTCTCCGAATTCCCAGCGCCAGTTTTTTGCACTACTGGTATTATCCGCATAGACCAGTTCTTCGTTCATATACAGCTCATTTTTCAGGATACTGGCGTCACTGCTGCGTTTATCGGCAAAGACGTTCTTAAACAGAAAGATGAATGCTGTCAGCGCCAGGATAACAATAATGACATAGATAAAGATGGATCGTCTCGAATTACTGTTCACTGACTTTGCATCGTCGATGATTGGGTCGAACATGTTGTGTTGTGTTTACTTAAAAAAAGAATAATGGTTATTTTGGGGCTTAATGGTTACCCTGCGTCCCGATACTTTCTTTCAGTTGACGGGTCGATAATTTGCAATCCTCCAGCGTCTTTCTGAGGTTGTCAATATCATTGATATTCCCTTTCAGCTCCCGCCTGTTGAAGAAAAAAGTATTATATAACAGTGATACCTGCAGAAAGGACTTATATCTTGGGTCAAAGGCCTGTCTGTCGTAGTTGGATTTGATAGAGCCAAGTGAATACCGGATATCATTCTCCAGGAATACCGCTTTCACGGCGGGGTCGAAGTTAACGATCTGTTTATATGCCGTGTCAATGGTCGCGCGTTGCACCTTTACCAGTTCTTCAAACTCCGCATCGCGGGAGAGTTTATCTGTGAGGTCCTCTTTTGATATGGTTTTGCTATCTCCAAAATCATGAAACAATCCAAATCCGAGGAGGCTAACGGTGAACAAAAATATTCCGCCAAGGAATAAGAATTGTTCCCTTCGTTCTTTTACGCTAAGTTTTATCATCGTTCGTTGTTGTATAATCTGTCACAATTATTTCACGACTCAAAATTGAGGATAAATCAATTCATGGGATATCCCCAAATGTGGGAGTATCGGTCACCGGTAGCGGTGTGAATGAGAATTTTAACATATATGATCATAATAAGTGACCACTGACAGGTACTGTCATAACGATCATCATTGCTGCCGGAGATGCAATAATGTAGCTTTAAAAAAAAAGCGATGATGAGAAAAATTTGTTATCTGATCATCTGTATGATGATGCATGCTGCCATCGGCCGTGCCGCAGAAAAGATGTTCTGGTTACCGGCTGGGTGCACACACAACCGTCAGCAACTATTCACTTACTTTAGCCAGGCCCCTTTACTGGGACTAGACCAGCGGGATTATGCGTATGCACTCGTGCAGCAACTGGGATCCGGCTACGTACCTACTGACTCGCTCAAAACCGATAAGGCACTCTCAGAAGCTGCGGTGGCCTTCTTTACGGATGTAGCTTATGGCCCTGTAACCACACGTATGGGATATGATGGTCTTAAATATGTTCCTGATTGTCTTGATATACCCGGACTGCTTTACAGCGCTCTTTCCAATAACAGCTTTAGTCAATTGCTGGAAAAAGTAGAACCCTCTGCGCCGCAATACAATGCCTTAAAAAGTAAGATCGCTCTCTATACCGACAGATTACAACGCAAAGACTATCATCCTGTAAAAATCATAGCCGAAATAGCTGACAGCAGCAATCATCCACTAATAGACAAATTATACCAACTTGGTTTCCTGGATACGTCTGATTATACAATTCACGAAGACACCCTTCGCATAAAAATAAGGTCAGCACAGTATACGTTCGAATTCCTGGAAGATGGCGCGCTGAGACCAGGTGTAATAGAAGAACTAAATGTATCTCTTGAAAAAAGACTGTTAGAACTCAAACATGCATTAAACACATTCCGATGGCTGAATTGCCTGCGGAAATACCAATCAGTTGTTATAGTAGACATCCCTGCTGCTGAACTGTTTGTATATCTTGGCGACAGTACAATACTCAATTCCCGGGTAATTGTAGGTAAAGCTAAAACGCCCTCATCACCGCTGAGCAGTAAAATAGACGAAATTATTATGTTCCCTTACTGGACGGTGCCACATAATATTGCTGTTAAGGAGCTATTACCTGGTATTAAAGGAGCCCCATCATTATATCTTGAAGCAGGGAATTATCAGGTATTAGACAAATCCGGTAGAATACTGGACCCACTATCTATCAACTGGGCGGCCCTGAATAAACATAATTTCCCTTATACACTCAGGCAAATGAATGGCTGCGACAATTCACTTGGTATAATTAAATTAAACTTCTTTAATCCCTACAGCACATATCTTCATGATACACCGGCCAGAAGTTACTTTATGTTTAACAGCAGGTATTTCAGCCACGGTTGCATTCGCGTAGAAGATGCCATTCCATTGGCAAAATTGCTCTTACCGGCTGAATCAGCGCGTATTGATAGTCTATCTAAACTAAAAGATGCGCCAGCAGGTAAACCTGTCATTATTCCGGTAAAGCCGGGCATTCCTGTAATGGTACTGTATGAAGTAGCCTGGCCGGAAGCAAATGGTACGGTGCGTTTCTTTGAAGACGTATACGATAAATTTAAATAAGGTAGATTTTTCCATCTTCCATTTTTATGGTCCTTTGAGTTCTTGCAGCAAATTCCTCATCATGTGTCACAATTAACAGCGCCTGTTTTTGCTGACTGGCAAGCTCATAAAATATATTAAATACTATTTCACTATTCTTTTTGTCAAGATTTCCGGTAGGTTCATCTCCCATGATAATACAGGGATTATTGATCAATGCCCTTGCGATCGCAACACGCTGCTTTTCGCCGCCGGACAACTGATTTGCTTTTTTAATCGCCAGTTGTCCGATTCCAAGCATGTTAAGTTTCTCCATCGCCATATGTTCAACTTCCGCCGCCGGATATTTGTTTAGTTTTAATCCGGGTAGCATTACATTATGTAATACGGTGAACTCATTGAGCAGATAGTGAAACTGAAAAACAAATCCGATTTTCTCATTTCTTATTCTTGCCAGCTCCGGCTCTGTTTTATTATTCATCGTTACATCCTCAATAAGCAGTTCACCACTATAATCTGTATCCATGGTCGATAATATGTATAAAAGGGTGGACTTGCCACATCCTGACTTACCAGTCACCGCAACAAACTCGCCCTTCTTTATAATGAGATTAATATCGCTTAATACTTTCACATCAACAGGATCGTGGAAGTATTTATTGATATGACGTGCTTCAAGTATAATATCTCCCATATTATTTCCCTCTGATAATGATTACCGGATCAACTTTACTAGCCTTTCTGGCAGGCTGCCAACTCGCCAGGTAACAGGACAATAGCGTAAAACTGAGACCTACGAAATAAATATACGGTGCATAACTTACGGGATAAGTTGTCATAGTTGGTAATGACATTGTATGAAAAGGCACCTGATCTATGCCCAGAGACACTAAAAAACCTGTTATAAGCCCCGTCAGTCCTCCCCCTAAGCCAATGCTCATAGCAATTAGAACAAATATTCTCTTCACATCTCTGCCCGCAAAACCAGTAGCTTTCAATATAGCGATAGCATCCATTTTTTCGTAGATCATCATATTTAGTATATTAAAAATTCCAAAACCCGATACAGTAAGCAGGGTGATACCTACCGCATAAGATATAAGAGACCGTATAAAACTTCCTGTTTCAAATTCTGCACTGAGCGTCTGAAAGTCCTGAGCGCTGATATCAAAAAGTCTGCTGTACTCGCGCGCCATTTCCGGGGCGCTGGCGATATCTTTAATGCTGACCTGAATATCTGTTATATAATTAGCAGTTTTACCCAACAATTTCTGTGCTGTAGCTAACGATGTAAAACTCTGGACCTTATCATAATCCTGAATACCTGATTGCCATAATGCAACAACTTTAAGCGGGAACCGCTCTCCTTCCGCAGTTGTCAACTGCACAGTTTCACCAATATGGACCAACAGATTCTCCGCGAGCGCCTTACCAAGTATAATGCTATTGGGATCCTCCGCCAGCCGCGATGCATCTCCCTCGACAATATAATCTTCAAAATGAAATAGTCTACTTTCCGCACGTTCTTCAATTCCATTCACTGTAGCCGTTATATCAATGGTTCCTTCATTGAAAAAAGCCTGCATGGTTATTTTGGAAGCTATGCCGGCAACACGTTTGTCCCGGTGTAATGACGCAAGGATGGCCAAAGCATTATAAATTCCCTGCCGGCTGCCCGTTGCCTTCACCGACCTGATAAAATGATAACCGGAGCGGTAAGCCGGAGACTTCTCCATTGGCTGAACAACCGCCGGCCTTATCTCATTATAGAGACGGACATGCGGCGTACGGTTCAGGAAAAGAGAATCCATCATTTCATTCAGTCCGGTCATAAAACCGAGCAGCGACACAAACATCATGATGCTAAATGCCACTCCAATAGCAGCAACGAGACTTTGCCGCCATCTTGCCCTCAGCAGTGACCAGGCAATATTAACTATAAGCTTCATGGCATGGGTTTTAAGACTACATCATCTATGGTAAGCCCGGAAAGCACCTCTACCCTTTCATAGTCCATCAACCCGGTAGATATCTTCCTCCTTCTGTTGTTGGTCAGAAGAACAAAATTACCATCCAGGAGGCAGGAACGGGGAATTGTAAGTGCTCCCGACCGGTCTGCAGTAATAATATTTGCTTCACAGGTCAGATTGGGATATAATATAGGGGGTGGTTTCAGGAAGCATGCTTCCACCGTAAAGGTCTTTGATCTTTCATGCATATATGGTCTTACCTGCGTGACACTCGCTTCAAATATCTGCCCCCTGTAACTGTCCATAGCCACGATGATTTTTTGTCCGGGCTGAATGAGTGCTATATCATATTCATCTACCTGCAGCTCCAGCAGGAAAGAGGCAGTATCCCCAATTACCGCCACAGGTTGCTGTGTATTGACCATTTCCCCTTCTTCAATAAGTATATTATACACTCTACCGCTATACTCGCTTCTTACAGTATAATCACTGGTGCGTGACCGCGATATTTTCAGGTCATTCAATGCCTGCTGCTCATCATACTTTAGCGTCCTCTCCAACTCTGCATAGCGCAGACAGGCAGCATCATAATTATCATGAGAAGTTTTCCAGCTGAGTTCCCGCTGCTCGAGTTCATTACGGCTACCTATCTGTTGAGACCAGAGATTTTGCTGGCGCCTGAGTTGCAAGGCATCCTGATCCATTTTTATCTTCGCCTGATCGATCAGCAAACGTAGTTCATCCAGTCTCCTGAAGTTGGCTGCCTGTGCAGCATTTTTTGCGGCAATATCTGCACTTTTAGCCTGTAGTTGCGCTGTTACTGAGGAAAGCTGAAGAATAGCATCGTTCTGACGCACAATATCGCCCTCCTTCACAAGTCTCTTTTTTAAAATTCCATTAACCGCCGGAAAAACATCATACTGATGATTACTTTTGACATAACCGGAAGCATACACCGATTCCGTAATCCGCTCAAACACAGGTTTTATTTTTTCCAGCCTGTCCCTGCAACCGATTATCACAAACAATAACATAATAGCAAATAAGCATTTCATAAGCCCGCATATTACATTTCCGCCTTAATGTTCTCCGACAAATCCTTATATATCCTCTGAACATCACTCAGTTTACATAGTGCAGTACCCGGATTCAGGGTTGCAGCTGTTCCACACGCAACTCCAAAGCGGGTCGCATCTGCCAGATCCTGCCCCCTGAGCAGTGCAAAGACGATCCCAGCCACCATTGAATCACCAGCGCCAACCGTACTCTTCACAGGTACTGCTGGTGCTGAAATAGTCACAGAAGCTTCCCTGGTAATAAGTATTGCACCAGCGGCGCCCAGCGAAACAACGACATTTTCGCAGCGCCCTCCCTGAATAATACTTCTGGCGACAGGCACAACATCATTGATATCACACGCCTTCCTGCCGGCTAATAAAGCAAGTTCATTCAGACTTGGCTTTATCAGATAGGTGCCGACTTTGACAGCCTGTAACAGTGCATCACCAGAGGTATCAACGATATATTTGGCGCCCATTTCTGCCGCGATTATGCCCAGTCTGGCAAAAGTATCGCCAGGCATTCCCGGTGATAGACTTCCGCTGGCCACCAGATAATCTGCCGGACCACTATTTTTTATTTTTTTCAGACCATTATCCAATTCCTCCGCAGATATATCCGGACCAGGCATAACAAAGCGGTATTGACAGGCGGCTGTGCTATCATATACTGTGATGTTCTCGCGTGATTCCGCCTTTGCAGGCAACATAACAGCGGCAACTCCTTCATTTGCCAGCAGGCGATCTATCTCCTTTCCTACACAGCCTCCTCCCCAGAAGAATGCTGTTGCTTTAGCTCCCAGCGATGTAAGTGCACGGGCAACATTAATACCCCCTCCTCCCGGTTCCGGCACTGCTGCCGAACAACGCATTTTTCTTTCAGGAACTAAAGCCTGAATACTAATAGATTTATCCAACGCGGGATTAAACGTTACTGTAATTATCATGGCATTCAATTTATCTGATTGTCAGTCTTTCAAAGCCTGCTGCTGTCCCGGTAAGGCTATTACATCGTGACTTACCAGGTACCTTGCTATAAGCTTACCGTGTTCATGCGCGAGCTTATCTGTGGATAAAGGATCAAATGATTCCGTTTGTAACGAGCAGACCAGCTCTCCGGTACGAAGGTTATAAAGATTACTTTCCCAGAAATAACGCGTATTTTCCGCATAGTATCCGGGCGTGATCATATGCTCATATATTCTGGAATAGTAACTCCAGAAACGTAACTCATACAAAACATCAGGAGTATAAAAAATACGGCCCTGAACATAATGACTTCCCTTTGCTTTGTCCAGCAATACAATAGTTATGACAGCATCAAAATTGCCTCTCTTTAACTTACTGATGGCAATACGCTCCTCACTGGCAAAAAATCCACCTGGACCGTATTCCTCCAATGAAGTAACGGCATCGCAGCCAAGCTTCTTCAAGTCATCTGCCAGGTGCCTCTCCATCTGATAACGCAAACCGGTGCTGCTATCATTGCCTAAACACAACACCAGCATTTTATCATACTTTTCAGGGAGTTTGTTTTCTACCTGCCATGACTGTGACATCCTGACGGTATCACATCCAGATAACAGCAACAATACACTTATATAAATAAGTAGCTCCTTCCCTTTCATCTTTCTGCGATTTGTAAAATCAAGCTAGCACAAATAATATAAATATTAGATGACCATGGTCACTGGTAATTACGACACATCTCATCATTTACGCTCCCGGATAACATTTATGACAGCCGGATGAATGACCACGTAACTGTATTGCCTGTAAATGCGCGTATCTGCTTTTGATGAACTTCAATCATTTCAGTGATCACCGTCATTGTCCGACACTCTGTTAGACAGTTAATTTTACAAGAAGAAACTTGTAAATAACACACATTTTGAAAGCAAAAACCACGAATATGAAACAGATTAAACTAATACTGCTTACCGGTTTATTACTTACCGGATCACACATCACATTATTTGCCCAACAGGTATTACCAGAATTTGTTGTGCTGGCAAGAAACTATAAGTACCTGAGCTCAGTAGACGGTGATGTGGGCCAGCCCGTCAGATTGCTGCGCCAGCAAGCAGTCTCATACGACATAAAAAATTCAGAGATCTACCAGGAAGATTATGACACTTACTCAATATCTTTCTACTTGCCGGGCGGTTATATACTCGCTGCCTATGACTCCAAAGGAGCCTTGATAAGCACAGCTGAAAAGTACAAGAATGTAGCGCTTCCAGAGGCAATTACCACTGCTGTGGCAGAAAGATATCCCAACTGGGGTATAGCTAACGATACCTATCTCGTAAATTATAAGGATGGCCGGGCAACACGTATATTGTATAAGCTGGTGCTACAAAACGGCGATAAACGCCTGCGTGTAAAATTAAATCCCAATGGCGATTTTCTGGATTGACATTCGGCTGCCTGCAGAAAAACAGCTGACATACCTCATACATGCTAAAAAAAATCTATGAAAAAAGAATTTCCAGCTCAGACATCCCAGGGAGCTATATATGGATTGGGCTTTATCGGAGCAGCCATCTTTTATATCTCACATGCGGTAAGCTTCTGGCCGGGTGTAATAGGCTTACTGAAGGCATTCGTCTGGCCCGCATTTCTGGTATATGAGGCTTTAAAAGCACTAAGTACCTGAGAGCCGGCCGGAAACAACCTTTACTTATGTATTTACTTGTTAAAACAAAGATTTATGAGAAAGATATTGTTATCATTTGAAGGCACCGATTATTCGCAGGGCGCTTTTGACTTTGCCAGAAGAATGAATGAAGGTGAACCTGTTTTGCTGACCGGCGTTTTTTTACCACAGGTCGATATTGCCAACTCATGGAGTTACGCTTATGGAGGGGGAAGTGTGTATATTCCGCTCATCGAGCGGGTCGACGCCGAAACTGTGGAAGAAAATATATCAAGGTTTAAAGCCGCCTGTGCGCGTTATGGAATCGACCACAGAGTACATACTAATTTCAGTTCCTACGCACTTCCTGAACTTCAGAAAGAAACCCGTTTTGCTGACCTCATGATACTGGGTGGACAACTCTTTTACGAGAATCTGGGTACCGAAAGTCCCAACGAATATTTACGGGATGTACTGCACGAGGCCGAATGTCCGGTGGTGGTAACACCGGAAAAATTCAACTATCCGGAAAGTATAGTACTCGCCTATGATGGTAGCAGCGCCTCCGTACGCGCTATTAAAAACTTCGCCTACCTGTTTCCTGAACTATGTGAATTACCAGCTACTGTCGCATTTGCATCAGACAAAAGCGGTAAAAAATTACCAGACGAGGACTATATCAGAGAACTGGTTGCCAGGCACTTCAGCGATCTGACCTTCCGCGAGCTGCAATTTGCACCAAAAGATTACTTTTCAACATGGATGGCTGATCAGGCCAACCCAATACTGGTAACTGGCGCATTTGGCCGTTCCGGTTTCTCACAAATATTCAGGCACAGCTTTGCCTCTGATATGATAACAGATCATCTGTTTCCGGTATTTATATCACATGGATAATGATTATGCTTCAACAGACACGTTGTGTTTCCATCATCTGATTACACATTTAAGGTAGCCACTCTGCATATCGGCTACCTTAAATGTGCTTTAAATTTCAACAGCATTAAATTCATCCACATGCTCAAAATCAAATACACCCTCCTCATGACACTATTAATATCCGCAGTCGCCCCAGCCTGCTATAAATATGCCTATGATCACACCCAGGTTCCCTGGCAACCATTCTCCACTGGTATATTGTCTGATAATATTCCGGTTCTTTGCTATCATAACATCAGTATGACCGGAGGGAAAGAAGATGTTTACCATATCAGCGCACTGCATTTTGATGAACAGATAAAAATATTGCATGACAGCGGCTATCATGCTATCCTGCCGGATCAGTTATATGATTACCTTACCCAGCGGCAGCCGCTTCCTTCCAGACCGGTAATGATAACTTTTGACGACACACATGAAACACATGCGTCGATTGCCGCACCTATACTTGAAAAATATGGATTCAGGGGCACTTTCTTTATAATGACCGTTTGTATAGGGAAGAAAAACTACCTGACCACACAACAAATCAGGTTTTTGTCCCGGAAAGGCCATGTAATAGGATGTCACAGTTATGATCACCCGGCTGTTACCACCAGCGCAGGGCAGCAATGGAAACATCAGGTGGACGAACCCGTAAAGCAACTTGAGGCCATAACCGGAACAACGATCAGGTATTATGCTTACCCTTTTGGCGTATGGAATAATACCGCAATTACCGCATTAAAGAGGCTAGGGATCAAGGCAGCATTTCAATTATCTGAGGAGACAAGTTCAGAGGAACCTCTTTATACGGTGAGGCGAATGCTGGTGTCGGGAAAATGGTCTCAGATGGATTTACTGAAACGGATAAAAAAGCAGGTCCGTTCATGAAGCTGATAATGTTTCATACAGCTTTTTTATCAGGTGAGTCTGTTTTTCCCAGCTAAGGTGCCACAACTCTTCCTGTGCGCCTTTTTTAAGTATTTTTGAGAGACTGTTGTATTTTGCAAGACCATATATTGCATCAGCCATTTTATCTACATTCCACCAATCCACCTTTAAGGCATATTTTAGTACCTCCTGTACACCGGATTGCCGCGAAACTATAACCGGCTTTAATCGCTTCCAGTGGAGATATCCCGAAAGGCTCAGATACCGATGGCATCACATAAACGTCAGTCAGGGAAAACAGGTGCAATAAATGCGGCAGATCTACAAAACCGGGAAAATGTACTTTTGCAGATATACCCAGCATTGCTGCCTTTTGAATCATTTTGTCGCGTAACTCACCGTTTCCAGCCATTACAAAACGGAAATGAGGATCTTTCTCAAGTATACGCTTCTCCGCATAAAGAAAATTTTCCGGATTTTTCTGATAAGTGATCCTGCTCACAAAAGACACAATCTTTTCACTGAATGGACGCGCATGATGCAATGTATGACTAAAGGAAGCCGCCGGCATTGCATTATTAACAACGGTTATCTTGTGTGAGGGAATATCATATTGACTGACAAGCATTTTCCCGGTAAATTCACTGACTGTAATTATGCTGTCCGCCGAAGGTCTCATAGTCCATAAACAGATTCAACAATTGCTCATCGCCTGGTATTGCGTTCAGCCAGGAAATATATCTATTAGGCGAGAGTGGCCATTCTTTCCAACCCCGATCGGCAAACCGGAAGGCAATATCATCACTCAACTGTCCATTCTTCAGCAAAAGTTTCACCGCCGGACAACCTGCTGCAGCGTAAATATAATTAGGGCTACGCCATTGTAAAACATCATGTCCGGCATCCGCCAGTATTGAATCAAAACCGAGATCATTGATTATCGGAGCAATACTGTCAGCATAAATAAGCTCCGTATTACGGAAAGTCTGGGGCATCTGCCCAAAAAGATCATATATAAGATGAGTATGTGCGCGCACCTGTTCGCGGAACTCTTTCTCACTGACTATTGCAGCCAGGGAATGTGCTGCTGTTTCACCCAGGAGCTCTACGCAACCAGTAGCTACCAATGCCCGGAAACTATCCAGCACTTCGGGGACATACCACAACAACTGCTCAATTACTGTACTGCTAAGGGAAAAACTAACCTGCAGCCTATACCCCGTAGACTCGATCAACCTGAGTAAGAGCCCGTTGAACGGCAGATAGCAATTATACGCAACTCTCCTTAATATATCCCGGTTCATCATTTCATCAAAATAGGCCTCGTCCGAACCTATCTGAAAGAATGAATAATTATTCAGCCGGAATGGCTGGTGTACCTGAAAATACAGACAGATGTTCTTCATGTGATAAATGCTTGTTGTATTTCCAAAATAACATCCATCTGTTGACTACGGCAATGATGCTCATCACTGACAGTCATAACGTCCTTCATTATTCCGGTGACAATGATCATGCGATCCCGGCCGCTGGGTCATCTGTATACTGTCTGCCTTCGGCTAACTTGAAATAAAAAACAGCTATGATGCCGCAATCAAAAAAAATGATCACAGCCTTATGCCTATGGTGCATGTTGCAATCCTGCACAGCTACACCGACAGAAGAAAACGGGAATTCCCTTACTGATTACGTGATTACAGACACCCCTTTACCAGGGAATCAGCTGCCTGCAGACAGCAGCATTTATCAACGAAAACTGCAGCACATGGTACATAACAGGCCTGGTACAAAATGGCCTGTTGTGGGAAATGAGCCGGAACAAGCGGGAGTACTACCATATAGCCGGATTCTGGCTTACTATGGTAACTTCTATACGCCGGCAATGGGTGTTTTGGGCGGCCCTGAGGCAGAAATGCTTACCCGCCTCAAAGCGGAAGCAGAAAGATGGTACAGAGCCGACACAATGATGCCGGTGATACCAGCGATACACTACATCGCAGTTACAGCGCAACGCAATCCCGGCATATCCGGGAAATACCGCCTGAGGATGCCGCCGGCACAAATCAATAAAGCGATAAACCTGGCAACCACCAACAACATGCTCTTATTTCTCGATGTACAGGTCGGCCTCAGTACGCTTCAGGAAGAACTTCCACCATTGGAAACTTATCTCAGGCGCCCTGATACCCATCTGGGCATTGACCCCGAATATGCTATGAAAAATAAGGCAATTCCCTGTTCCAGTATAGGCACTTTTGACGCAGCTGATATTAATTATGCAGTTTCCTTTCTTGCCAACATTGTCAGAATATATCACCTGCCGCCCAAAATACTGGTCGTACATCGTTTTACACAAGCCATGCTTACAAACTATAAAAATATAATACGGGTTCCGGAAGTACAGATTGTCATCAACATGGATGGATTCGGATCACCTGCGAAAAAAATAGACAGTTATAAAGGTTTTGTTGCGGCAGAACCTGTACAGTTCACAGGATTCAAATTATTCTACGACGTAGATCCCAGGACAGGGAAGCGGATCATGGAGCCGGAAGAAGTACTGGCTTTATATCCCAGCCCCTTATATATTCAATATCAATAAAATCTACTTTTATGCATACCAGTATCATTCCTGTTAAGTCTCATACTCGCCCTGCTGATAAATTTACGGATGTGCATATTGCCATAGTCGCATATATGTCGGCAATGCTACTCGCAACAATGACTTTTCCACTACGGAAAAGCCTTCTGCTGTTAATGCTTGACAAGTTATATGCGGTATTAATAGAGCACAGGTACTAACTGTATACCTGCCCAAGCGCATCCTCCTGATCATGCAGGATCAGATATTCAACAATTGTATCCCTGCTGATTACACCCGCTATATTGCCATTGACGGTGATAGGAACGATCATGTCAAATTCAGGAGGTAATTGTTCCCAGGCTACAATTGCTGGTATTCCGGCATCAAATGCCTGACATTGTTTATCCAGTAATTCAGTCACAGGACGCCCTATATGCCTCCTGTCAATACTGTGTAACATCTTTCCCCTGTCAAGCACCCCAATAGGGTGTTTTCCGTCAGTGATGATAAAATATGGTTGGCGGTAGTCAGCAAGTGCTTCCAGTGCATCACGCAATGACATGTTACCCGGAATTGAATGATATCTGGTTGTCATCAAATCTTTCAGCAAAAGTCCGGACAGACGCATCCTGATCACAGCATGCTCTTTCTCAACAGCGCCCTGCAACAACAGGTACAGACCAGCTACGATCAGCAATATATTTACATTCAGAATGCCTGTTGCGAGAACCAGCAATGAGATAAAACGACCGGTCCAGATAGTAATGTTTGTCGCTTTTACGGGAGTCGTAAATACTTCCAGCACCGCCCTCAGTATTCTGCCGCCATCCATCGGAAACACCGGGATCAGATTGACGATCGCTACCAATATATTGACGGCATGCATCAGGAATAAAAAATTTGCACGGTCCGTATTCAGGAAAAACGGTACGGATTTCCATACGGGCGCCTGCTCCGGCAGCAGCGGTATAAGTATAATTCCAATCAGGAGATTGGCCAGCGGGCCGCTTAGACTTATCATTATCTCCCTTCCAGGCGTATCAGGCAGACTTCTTAAATGCGTAAATCCACCAATCGGAGATAACAGAATATCCCGCGTCTTTATTCCAAAATAGCTTGCAGTATACATATGTGCTAATTCATGTACGATGACAGTGGCCAGTATTCCCATTACCACCAGCAGACTCCAGAAAGTATGCATAGCAGATTTCCCGGACTGCCCTTCGATGATCAGTAACCATCCGATCAGCAAAAGAAAAGACCAGTGAATCCCTACCCTTGTACCTTTGATCGTCATCAGGGTGAATGTATGTTTCATAACAGCTCATTTAGTTCATCTCAAGATCTTATATCATCCGGAAGGGATCAATGACGAACATTATGGACTGAGATTGATACAGATCACCGGTAAAAGCAACTACCGTCATTGCAGTGCACTTCGCGCTGCTGTAAATTGAATACTGGTTAATCATTCTTCACATTATTAATTCCTCATTTTATGAAAACAGATCTGCAACTCCAACAGGATGTTATGGACGAACTGCTCTGGGACCCTACGCTGGAAGCAGCCGAAATCGGTGTTGCCGTTAGTGACGGCGTTGTGACGCTTAGCGGAACAGTAAATAGCTACACAAAAAAGCTGGCCGCTGAAAAAGCCGCCAAACGGGTTAAAGACGTACAGGCGGTTGCAATGGATATCTCCGTTCACTTCTTCAACGGTGAAAGCAGGTCAGATACAGACATTGCCCATGCCGGCATTAATGCCTTGTCATGGAGTACAGTTGTACCTAAAGACCATGTAACACTAAAGGTGGAAAATGGATGGATTACCCTCGAAGGCGAACTCGATTGGCAATACCAGCGGCAAGCTGCCGAAAACCTGACAAAAGACTTACAGGGCGTTAAAGGAATTACTAACCTGATCCGGCTGAAAGAGGCGCCTACAGAAAGAATAGTAAAAGATATCATCAAAAAGGCGCTGGAACGAAGCGCAGAAGTAGAAGCTGCTGCTATCAATATTATCACCGAAGGGCACCGTGTTATCCTGAAGGGCAGAGTACGTTCCTGGGGAGAGCGAAGCGAAGTAGAAAAAGCCGTGTGGGCCGCCCCCGGTGTCACAGAAGTAAGAGATGAACTGATCATCGCACCTTAAATGCTGTCATATGCTATACGATTGCTTCCACGCGCCGCTAATGCAGGACCTGAACTTCTCGGCAACCAGGGAATACCTGGTTGCTGCGCCTTCGGGCGCCTGGTCTGCCAGCACCATCTCCGGTTGCAACACAAGAAAATACCATGGTTTGATGGTGATGCCTCAGTCTTTCCCTGGAGATGACAATTATGTATTATTATCTTCACTGGACGATACATTCACCTGTAATGAAGAGAGCACCGATTTGTTCTTCCATTACTATGCCGATACCTGTCCGCCTGCCCGGAAGCAACTGCTTGCTTTCACCGCCAATCCATTACCTCAGTGGTGGTACCAGATACAGGATGAAGTTATAGTAAAAGAACTGCTCATGGATGCTGATGGAACACTGATGATCAGATATACCCGCATCATCGGTCAACATCCCGTAAATCTAAGGCTGCGTCCACTCCTGGCCTTCCGGAACATGCACTGTCTGACCTTTCAGAACAGCCACGCAGACACTGCAGTAAATGAGCTGCAGGACGGCATCGGAATGGAGCTCTATGGAGGATACAGCGAGCTTTTTATGCAGGTAAGCGCCGGTTCATTTGTCCAGGAAGGCTATTGGTATAAAAACATTGAATACCCCAGTGAAAAACAACGTGGCTATGACTGGAAGGAAGATCTATACTCGCCGGGCTATTTTGATATCAGTCTGCCGCCCGGTGAATCCGTAATATTCGCCGGCAGCCTGCATCAACAGCATATGCCATCCATACAGAACCGCTTCAGTCAGCTTCAGCACACCACTGACCGCCCTATTACGCTGAAAGCACACCTTTTATCGGCAGCAACACAATTCCTCAGAGATAACGGTATAAAAGCCGGCTATTACTGGTTCAATAACTGGGGCCGCGATACCTTCATATCTCTGCCCGGCCTGACACTGGTCACCGGGAAAATAGCTTCTTTTATCCAAATTACCAGATCATGGATTTCACAGATAAAAGATGGGCTTCTTCCCAATACCGGGCATGATGCAACAGCTACCTATAACAGCGCAGATGCGCCACTCTGGTTAATATGGTCAATACAGCAATATGCAGAAAAGACACACTCCTGGAAAGAGATCTGGCGTAATTACGGACAAATATTAAGCAGTATCCTCGATGCCTACAAACATGGCACCCAATATAATATTCGTATGGAGCAGGACGGTCTCATCACTGCCGGTATTACCGGGACTGCCCTCACCTGGATGGATGCAGTAACAGATGGAGAACCAGTGACTCCCCGCACAGGCAAAGCTGTCGACATCAATGCACTATGGTATAATGCCGTATGCTTTTGCCTCAAAGTATCTCTCCATGCCAAAGACAGTGCATTTACAGATAGCTGGGAAAGCTATCCTGAAATGATAGCAAAGTCATTCAGTGCAACCTTCTGGAATGAAGAAAAAAGATACCTGGCTGATGTTGTGCACAACGATATAAAAGACTGGTCTGTCCGGCCGAATCAGTTATTTGCCGTATCTCTTCCGTTTTCTCCACTGGCACCGGCACAGCAACGCGCTGTCATGTCAAAAATAAAAAGCGACCTGCTCACACCAAGGGGGCTGAGAACACTGTCTCCATCCGATCCGGCTTATAACCCAACATACCAGGGTGATCAGCATGCAAGAGACAGGTCTTATCATCAGGGTACAGTTTGGCCCTGGTTACTGGCTCATTTTGCAGAAGGACTACTAAGAACCGAAGGACCGGTAGTCCTGCCTTTGCTGGACAAAATTTATGATGGCTTTAAATACGTACTCGATGAATACTGTCTGAATACTATTCCGGAGATATTCGATGGTGATTTCCCGCATACAGCCAGAGGAGCTGTTGCCCAGGCATGGAGCGTGGCAGAACTGCTCCGCATGGAAGACTTACTTGCAGGATTTAAATTCCGGAACGCCGCCACATTATTTTCTCATCATGAAGAAACATTACAGATATGGAACCTTTCACTAACGGACACTTGACGCCGGACTATCTATTTGAGGTAAGCTGGGAAGTATGCAATAAGGTCGGAGGCATACATACTGTCGTCAGTACAAAAGCAGGATTGCTGCAGGAAAAGCTGAAAGAACGGCTTATCATGATCGGACCTGATATTGTAAAAGCCAGTGGAGGCGTGCCGGTCTTTCAGGAAGACAGAACGCTGTTTCCATTATTACAGGAAAAGGCTACCGCCGCCGGACTAAAAATAAGGACCGGACATTGGAATATTGCAGGCGCTCCACAGGTGATACTCATTGACTTCACCACCTTATACAAAAACAAAAATGATATTTTCACCACCCTCTGGAGAGATTTCAGGCTTGATTCACTGTCTGGTCAGTGGGATTACATTGACCCGGCCCTCTTCGGTTATGCCGCAGGTCTGATAATTCAATTTTTTTACGAATTACACCTGAATGCAAACGAACATATCATAGCACAGTTTCATGAGTGGATGACCGGGGCAGGTATTCTCTACCTCGAAAAACATGTACCTCAGGTAGCAACCGTGCTTACAACGCATGCTACCGTACTAGGACGAACGCTATCAGGCGCCGGACAACCTGTCTATAACTGTTCCGCCCCACTCGCAGATGCCGCCAGGTACGGTATCACCTCCAAACACTCCCTGGAGACTATTGCAGCATCAACAGCAGACTGCTTTACCTGCGTCAGCGAAACAACTGCAAATGAATGCCGTTTGCTATTGCATAAAAATCCTGACTATCTTACGCCTAACGGCTTTGATTTGTCCATAGTTCCCAAAAAAGATTTTTCTGAAAAACGTACAACCGCACGCAATGTGCTCCTCCGTATAGCCAGCCAGCTGATACAGGAAACACTACCACCGGAAACTATATTGATTCTAAAAAGTGGCCGTTATGAATTTCATAACAAGGGAATAGATGTTTTTTTAGACGCGTTAGGAATATTAAATCATCAATCGTTTTCCACTCCTGTCGTCGTGTTTATATTTGTTCCCGCGGCTCATACAGGCCCCAAACACAAATCATTGATATCGGGAGATCAGGTGCTGACGCATAACTTGTATACAGCCGCCAAAGATCCGATATTCATCAAGTTGCATGAAAAGCAGCTGGATAACACAGCTCGCGCCAACGTCAAAGTCGTTTACGCGCCGGTTTACCTGGATGGAAACGATGGCGTTTTTAATCTTGATTATTATAGTTTGTTACCGGGTTTCGACCTCGGTATATTTCCATCCTGGTATGAGCCCTGGGGTTATACGCCCCTCGAAAGCAGTGCATTTTATATCCCATCAATGACCACCTCCCAATCAGGTTTTGGGCAGGCAGTAAGCACACTGCCCGCAGATAACAGAAAAGGTATCACTATTCTGAACAGATGCGAAAACGACGATCCAGGTACCGCTCCTGATATCGCAGCATTCATACACTCAATTATAACACTGTCTTCCGAAAAGATAGCCAGTCTCCGCGAAAACGCGCATGCAGCAGCTGCTCATTTCAGTTGGAAAGTTTTACTGCCGAAATATTACGATGCCTATAACTTTGCATTGCATAGAAGCAGACAGCGGGAAGATCTGTATTGCGACAAGCCACAGGCACAGCCTGTGCTGACAGGAACACCTGAAAAAGACAAGGTTGTTTGGCGGGAAGTCTACATCGCAACAAATTTTCCGGCACAGCTGGAACCTCTCAAAAGACTCAGCAGGAATATATGGTGGAGCTGGCATCCAGATGCGGCGGCATTGTTCCGGAGCATAGATCCGGTAAGCTGGGACGAGGTAAACGAAAACCCCGTCAGACTATTAAACAACCTGCGTTATGAACAACTGGAAATGCTAAGTCGCAACAATAGATTTCTGGCAGCTATGCAATTGCAGGAAGAAACACTTGACGAATACCTGCATATGACATCCGAAAATACTCCTGCTATCGCTTACTTCTGCATGGAATATGCTTTGCTGGGAGCCCTTCGCATCTATTCCGGTGGCCTTGGCGTGCTGGCCGGAGACTTTCTCAAAACAGCCAGTGATAGCGGTATGAACTGCGTGGCCATCGGGTTGTTTTATAAACAGGGATACTTCCATCAGCACTTTTCTGATGACGGCAGACAGATTGCTGTGCCGGAACAACTGGACCCATCTGATTTCCCTATGGAAAAAGTATCAGGCTGCAATGGCGAACGATTACTGATCCCCTTCACCTTCCCTGGACGGACTGTCCATGCTGAAGTCTGGAAAATACAGGTCGGAAGAGTTCCTTTATATCTGCTGGACACAGACATAGCTGACAATACCACGGCGGACCGCCTCATTACCTCCAGGCTGTATCCATCAGACCGGGAAACACGCTTACAGCAGGAAATTATTCTGGGGCAGGGCGGTGTACGTCTGCTGAATGCTCTTCAGGTAACAACTGACGTGTATCACTGTAATGAGGGACATGCTGCCTTTCTATCAATTGAAAGAATTGCACAATTAATTTTGCATAACCACCTGTCATTTGACGATGCCCTTGAAGTTGTCAGAGCATCTTTACTTTTTACGACTCATACTTCTGCTCCTGCAGCGATGGATAGTTTTAATGAGCATCTGCTGCGAACCTATTTTTCAGGTCTTACCGTGTCGTCCTGCATTAGTTGGGAAGAATTCATGTCCTTAGGCAAAAGACAATCTTCACAAATGCAGGAAGAATTTTCAATGTTTTATCTCGCAGCCCATACTGCGGGAGAGATCAATGCGGTGAGCCGTATACATCAGGCTGTATCCGCCAGTCTTTTGCAGAAGATCTGGGATGAATATTATCCCGCCGAAATCCCCGTCAGCTATATCACAAACGGTGTACATCTATCTACATGGCTGGCGCCGGAGTGGAAAAATGTGTTTCAGGAATGCAACATAAATATCTCCCAGGGCAATGGCTACTGGCAACATTTTCAAACCATAAGTGATGCTAAAATCTGGCTTACCAGAACGCAGATCAAAAAAAAGTTCCTCGAAAAACTTAAACAGATTATTGTCCGGCAATTAAGACAACATCATACAGCTACTGAAAAAATTACTGAGATGATGCGGGTCCTGCAACCAGATACCATGTTTATAGGATTTGCCAGGAGATTTACCCCATACAAAAGATCGACTATATTATTCTACGATCACACAGAACTGGAAAAAATTACCGGCAACCTGCATCAGCCTGTCGTCTTTCTTATCTCCGGCAAAGCACATCCTGATGACCAGGCAGGCACAAATATGTTGCAGGAGATCATTGGTCATACATACGATCATCGAATTATCTTTCTGGAAGATTATGATCTTGATATTGCCCGCCTGATGGTACAGGGCTGCGATTTATGGCTGAACTTTCCGGTAAGGGGGAAAGAAGCTTGTGGCACAAGCGGCATGAAAGCACTGCTGAATGGCGTATTACAGTTCAGTACTCCCGATGGCTGGTGGGCAGAGCAATATCATCCGGAAACCGGATGGGCGCTAAAAGCAGGTCCAATGTATCAGGAAGAATCAAAACAATTTGAAGTAGATGCAGCGGAAGTATATAGCATGCTACAACACGAGATCATACCGCTCTTTTTTGATCGAAATGAACAAGGATTGCCCCATGGATGGATACAGAAGATAAGAAATGCATTGTCTGTGTCCGGAGAGGCAGTTTGTATGACAAATGCACTGCAGCAATACATAGAAAGTTACAAAAAGCTTGCTGACCGTACATATATGCTTAGTACTGGCGATTTTGCAGCAGCTAAAGCGCTCACGGCATGGAAAGAAAAGATCCGTAAGGGCTGGGAAAGCGTTAAGATCCGCAATGCATTACCCCGAAATGATCAGACACCCGCTGCCGTAACAGGAGATGAATTGAACGTCTCACTTGATGTAGACACCGGCACACTGACAGCAGATGATATCGGGGCCGAAATTCTATTCACACCAAAACATGGAGGAAAAGAAACTTTCTTCAAAAAAGAACTGCTTGTATCTCAGCAGCATGGCAATAAACTGCTACTTACAGCAAGCGTACCGTTAAAATATAATGGAGATTATAACTATTCATTCCGTGTTTACCCAAGGAATTTCACACTTACCCACAGAACCGATATTGTACGTCTTAAACCGGCATAACCGCCGTCATATAGACTTCCAACCAGAGACATCGTATAAGAGACCACCGTCATTGCCGGGCGCTCATAGCTTCAATAGCTTTACCCGTAGATTCTATCACACTAAACTCATTAATAATGAAAAAAATAGTTGCCATTATCGATGCCATAAACTACAAAGAAGAGCAGCTGGATGCCATCGAATATATATCCGGTATGATCAAAAGCACACTGACCATCATTATGATGGAAGATATCAATAGCATCTCTACCCTGATGGCGCCTGACTTTGCGGAAGGCGTACCTGCACATTATTATGAGATCGTCATTAAGGCCGCGGACGAAAAAAAGAAGATCATAAAGGAAAACACAGCCGCTTTACAAAAGGCCTGCAAAGAACGAAATATCGCCTGCACGATCCGGGGAGATAAAGGATCTGCTGTCGAAGAGACTATCCTGGAGAGCAGATTTGCCGATCTCCTGCTGATCGGCAGAGATATCTCTTTCCCCTTCCTGTTTGACACCAATCCAACCAGTTATGTCAGAGATATGCTGGTAGCCGCGCAATGCCCGGTAATGGTTATCCCTGATAACCTGCTCGTACCCAAAGGTGTTATATTCTGCTATAACGGCACCTATTCTTCCATGTACGCTATCAGGGCTTTTGCCTCGTTATTTCCCGCACTGGTCGCCAAAAGCTGTACAGTTTTATATGTTTGTGAAAAGGGCAATAGCGTGCCTCCAAATGAAAAGTTATTACAGGAGTACCTCTCTTCCTATAACGACCAGGTAGCATTCAAGATTCTTTCAGGACGAATGGACAATGTTCTTACCGGCTACCTGGAAGGTAAATCAGATTATATCAGCACTTTTGGCGCTTATGGCAGAAGCAGGTTGTCACGCTTTTTTGATGACAGTAGCGCCGAAAGTATTCTCAGAAAAATGAAAGGGCCTCTTTTCATCACACATCCATAAAAGTTTATCCGGGTTTTAGGTACATAACGAAAAAGATAGCGGCTATAGCTGCTATCTTTTTCAATTATACCCAAAAATTCGCCGGAAAGACTTCCGGCGGGGATAAATCAATGAATCTCTATCTTTTTGGCTTGATCAGCTTTAAGGGCTACTTCTTTTTTTGGCAGGATGACCTTTAACACGCCGTCCTGATACACAGCAGAAATATTATCCATTTTCACTCCCTCAGGCAGCCGGAAACTACGGGTAAAGCTGGAATAGTTATACTCTTCCCTGTTTACCTTTTCTTCTTTTGTTTCCTTCTTTTCTTCTTTTTCTGCGCTGATCGTGAGCACATCTCCATCCACGTCAACATTAAAATCACCCTTACTCATTCCAGGGGCGGCAAGTGATAATTTAAATACATCCTTCTCCTCACTGATGTTAACAGCTGGGACTGTAGCAGTCCAGGAGCGGCCGCCATTCGAGTCAAACAGGTCTTTCCAGGGTTTGAACATATCATCAAAGAAAGAGGGCAGTAATGGGGTAGCTTTAGCTAAGTTTGCAGACATAATTACCTCCTTGTTTTTGTTGGTAAGATTTGTATTAACACTACTAAGTTACCATCTGAGGAAACCTGATAAAATGATGTTCCTCAGCGAGTAAGATGATTGTTGTCAATATCATCGTGACTGGTAATAAATTATCCTGTTTTCCCATTTTTGGTTTATTATGCTTAATTTTGAATGCACGTTAAAAACATTCCCCCGTCACACAACATTTATAGAACAGAATAAGATAACATGTAACAACTCATAAAACACCATACATGCCCACAATACTGTTAATTGAGGATAACGACCACGTACGGGAAAACACCGCCGAAATCTTAGAGTTGGCCAACTATAAAGTACTAACCGCTCCGGAAGGTAAAACCGGTATTCGGCTGGCAGAAGAACATAAGCCAGACCTGATCATATGCGATCTGACAATGCCTATTCTTGACGGATTCGGCGTTTTACATTTATTAAGTAAAAAGCCGGAACTCAGCTATATCCCTTTTATTTTCCTTACAGCCCGAAGTGAACGTGCTGACATACGTAAGGGGATGGATATGGGGGCAGATGATTACATCACTAAACCCTTTGACCCCCTGGAGTTACTGAATTCAATTGAACGGAGGCTGAAGAAAGCCTCTACGTTAAAAGAGGCAGCGCTACATGGTATCAATGGCGTAAATTCACTTTTACAAATGGTATCTGCAGAGCAATCCATCAAAGCATTGAAAGAAGGCCGTAATATCCTTAAACATAAAAAGAAACAATGTATATACCAGGAAGGAAACCATCCCTCATGTCTGTTTTACATTTTAAAAGGAAAAATTAAAATCTATAAAACAAATGAAGATGGCAAGGAGCTGATCACAGGACTTTACAATGAGGGTGATTTTCTGGGTTATGCAGCCCTCCTGGAAGATACGGTCTATAAAGACAATGCCGAGACAATGGACGAGACGGAACTTGCCGTCATACCCAGAAAAGATTTTGATGAACTGACAAATGTCAATCCACAGGTTACACAGCGGTTTATTAAATTACTGGCAAATAACATTGCAGAGAAAGAAACACAGCTATTAAGCATTGCATATAATTCACTACGGAAAAAAGTAGCAGAAGCCCTACTAACGGTGCATAAGAAATACAGTCCTTCCGGAAGCGATTGCTTCGGCATAGATATCAGCAGGGAAAATCTCGCCGCCATAGCTGGTGTGGCTAAAGAATCCCTTATCCGGACAGTTGGTGACTTCAGAGATGAAAAACTCGTCGATATAAAAGAAGGTTATATTTTTATTATCAATGCAAGGAAACTTGCAGATCTGGCCAACTAATTCCTGGCGCTACGGTCAAAGCAGTATCAGGTGTCTCTTCAGGCTATTTTCAGCCGCTACAATGTTCTTTATTCCTTTCAGGACCGCATCAGCATTGAAAGAAATGCTATTGATGCCAGCTCTCACAAGCAGATCTGCAAATGCCGGCAGATCGCTGGCTGCCTGGCCACAAAGTCCGATATGCCTTCGTGATTTATTGGCTCTTTTTATCATATGTGATAGCATGGCTTCCACTGCAGGATCTTCTTCATTAAAAAGCCCGGATATCATCGCTGAATCACGGTCTATGCCCAGCGTTAGTTGTGTAAGATCATTAGACCCTATAGAAAAGCCATCAAATAGTAGAGCAAATTTATCTGCCTGCATTACGTTTGAAGGCAATTCTGCCATAACATAAACTTCGAGTCCGTTATCACCGCGTTTCAGTCCATAAGTGGCCATTGCTGACAAAACCGATTCTCCTTCCGCTACCGTACGGCAGAAAGGAATCATCACCTTTACATTTGTCAGCCCCATGCGCTCTCTTACAAAACGCACAGCGGCGCATTCCAATGCAAATGCCGGACTATAAGCCGGATGATAATAGCGGGATGCTCCACGGAAGCCAAGCATCGGATTTTCTTCCCGGGGCTCAAATTCAATACCTCCCAGCAATTGCGCATATTCATTTGTTTTAAAATCACTCATCCGAAGTATGACCTCCCTCGGATAAAATGCTGCCGCAATAGTACTGATGCCCTGCGACAACTTCTCTACAAAGAATTGCTTTTTATCAGCGTAGCCCGCCGTCAGTTCACCAATACGTGTCATTACTGCTGTGTCTTTCAGATCCGGATACCTGATCAGCGCCATGGGGTGAATACCGATCGTATGAGTGATCATAAATTCCATACGCAGCAGACCTACACCAGCAACAGGAAGGGCTGAAAGTTTAAACGCTTGTCCCGGATCACTCATGATCAGCATCGGTTTCACTTTCTCCGGAAGTTCAATATCTGTGATACCGGAAGCAGTTTTCTCGTAACGAAGCGCCCCCTCATAAATAACACCGGTTTTGCCTTCAGCGCAGGACACCGTAATTTTCATACCGGTTTTAATAACAGTAGTGGCATTGCCACAACCAACGATAGCGGGTACACCCTGCTCTCTGGCTACAATAGCGGCATGACTCGTACGTCCGCCGGCGTCTGTAACGATGGCGGCAGCTTTTTTGAGCAGTGGGTCCCAGTCAGGCGTCGTAGTGCGGGTAATAATGATTTCCCCATTTTCCAGCTGTCCTCCCTCCTCCGGAGAGTTCAGTACTCTCGCCGTGCCGGTAGCGATCATGGTACCCACAGCCTGTCCTTCCGCCAGTACAGCCCCTTTTTCAAGCAGCCGGCATTCATATTCTTTGGTGCCTGCTTTCTGTGAATGGACAGTCTCAGGACGCGCCTGTACGATGAACAATCGTCCGTCTGTACCATCTTTTGCCCATTCAAAATCCATAGGACATTTATAATGCTGCTCGATCAGCAATGCCCAGCGGGCCAGCTGCTGCAACTCCTCATCTGTTAATGTCAACCGGGAGCGTTGTTCATCCGGGGTAGTAACATTCATTGTCTCTCCGGATGCGGCCCTGTATATCATTGTGAGTTGCTTGGCGCCTGCTTTCTTGCTGAGGATAGCGTATTTCCCTCTTAACAGGCCCGGTTTGAACACACAAAATTCATCCGGGTCCACATTGCCCTGCACTATATTTTCGCCAAGTCCCCAACAACCGGAAATAAGGATAATATCCCTGAATCCCGATTCCGGATCAAGTGTAAATCCAACACCTGAACATGCCAGGTCCGCACGTACCATCTGTTGTATACAGGCGCAAAGCGCCACCTTTTCATGAACAATTCCATTGTCCTCGCGATATTTGATCGCCCTGTCAGTATATAAAGAAGAATAGCAGTGTAAAAGCGCATCTACTACAGCATCATGACCCGTAACATTCAGAAAAGACTCATGCTGGCCCGCAAAACTGGCAAAAGGCATGTCTTCAGCTGTAGCGCTGCTCCTGACTGCCACAGCAACAGGTTGCAGAAAACACATCCTTTCATAGGCCTCTTTCACTTCCCTGACGACGATCTCAGGCACATCCGCTTTTAGTATCATCTCCCTGGCAGCAGCGCCGATTACCTTCAGATTACTGAAGTTTTGCCGGTCAAGTTTCATCATTAAAGCGGCCAGCGGCTCCCACAGATTGTTATAATCCAGGAACGTCCAGTAGGCAAACGCGGTAGTCGCAAAGCCATCAGGAATATTAATTCCCATAGGCACGAGATAATGCATCATCTCTCCCAGCGAAGCACTCTTGCCTCCAACAATAGCGACGTCCTTCATATTAACCTCAGAAAGACGTTTTATGAAACCTTCCATAAAAAATATAATTATTGATGAGCAATAAATACCGGCCATTGCAACTCCTGCAGCAAGGCATCCGCCATACTTTCCCTGAAAAGCCTCGAAAAGGCGCTTCTCCTGTAAGCACCGGCTACGACTACCACACCTGGCCCCTGCTTCCGTAAATGCAAAGGTATTTCCTCTTCCGCGAGCCCTCTCACGACGGTATATACTGCATTTTTGTGATGGCGTTTCATAAATTCCTTCATCAGCGCATTGTCCGGCAAATGAAGGTCCTCGTCAGTAGTCTTGACAGTAAATACTTCAGCAGGTAAGGCACTCAAAACAGGCAGCAGATAACTAAACATTTTGACCGCATACACAGACGAAGGCTTACCATCATATAACAATACTGATTGCTTTATAGGAACATAAGTTTTAGGAACAAGCAATACCGGGCATTGTACATCAGCCAGAAATTCCCGGATAAACCTGGCAGGCGGCGAATCAAAATACCGGTTGAACGTTTCCCCCTCTCCTATAACAACCAGGTCAGCATAAATGCTTTCATGTAAGAGCTCCCGCAGCGCAATGTTTTTATCTTTGTGAACGGAATAGTTAATGGCTTCTTCGCTACAGGCACTAATAAAGCGCTGGACGGCCTTCTCCCTGGTTGCATGATCATCCTCCTCTAGTGCTTCCAGTGTCCAGCCGGAATTTACAGCATCCGTCATAACTGCGTAGGGACTTCTGCTGAAATAAGTCATATCGTTCAGAAATACCCCGACGAGGTGTGCATCATGCTGTCTGCATAATGTAGTTGCATACTGCAGGGTACTTTCTGAAAATTTGAGTCCGTCAAAGGCGGCAACGATCTTTTTCATATTCTTAATTATTAAATCACTGATGAGCAATAAAAACAGGCTGGGCTACCAGTTTGAGTACCGGGGTGGCATGACTCGGCGTAAACATATTCGAGAATGCATTTCTGCCATACGCTCCCATGACAATGAAATCCTTCGTCCTCAAGAGCAGACTATCCAGCAAACTGGTTTTAACATTACCATCCATGACAATAAAGTCAACATCTGTATAATGATCATGCAGCCATTCTTTTAACTTGTACCTTTCTTCAGGCAGCGGTTTTTTTCCCTCCATAACCGTAATCACAACAACCGGATGATCCTTCAGCTCCGGAAAAAGATAGGTAAACTGTTTAATAGCAAATACAGAAGAACTGCGTCCATCATAAGTAAATACAACTTTATTCAGACCCTCAAAACTTTCAGGCAGCACTACCACAGGACATTCCGCATCAGCAAGTACGTCCATTACAAAACGTGTCGGAACAGCTTCGTGCTGTGCCGAGAAAGAAGTGGCGGCATCTATCAGTAACAGATCGGCATACCTGCTTTCCATAATCACATCATCAACAGGCACTCCCTGATCCCTGTGTATAATGCCTGTTACTCCTCTCCGCTCACATCCGTCTTTAAAAATCTGAATATTTTCGGCTGTACAACGCTCCTTCAGCTCCACGGGATTGCTGGTCTGAACGTTGATACCACTTTCCATCGCTGTTTTCTGTAGCAGGCTGGCCGGTCTGAACTCATTACTCAGGTTTTCAAGGAATATACCTATCAGCTTAGAATGGGACAAACTACACAGATAACAGGCAAAATCAAGCGTAGCCACATCTAACTTCAAAACATCAGTTACATACAGTATCTTTTTCATGGTTATAGGTTTTCAGTGATTAGTAATAAATAGCGGAAAAGGAAGCGTTTTTAATTGCAAATCGGACAAGCTGTGCTGAAAGAAACGAAGAAGTGTTGCCCTGCCATGAGCCCCGGTGACGACCATTACTTTCTTCTTTCTTAAAAGATAATCGAATAGCCCTTTCTCCTGATGGTCTTTCAGCATTACCACGTCTCCGTAATCGTAATAACGGCTCAGCCAGTCCATGATATGATGTTTATCATAGATCTCTGTTTGTTCTTCGCTCTGTGCCACTGCAATCGTTGATTTCACGTATTCAGGAACCTCAAACAAATAGGCAAACTGTTTCATCGCAAAGGCAGCAGAAGTACTTCCGTTATACCAAAAGACGATCTCTTCAATTTCCTCAAAGGAAGCGGGCGCAATAATGACCGGACATTCCACGGCAGCCACCAGTTCCTTTACGATTCTTTCATGTACAGCTTCTGCCGGCAATCCTTCAGCGGGAGTAGCATCCACTATAATGAGATCGGCGAAACGGCTTTCTGAGACCAGCTCGGGTGTGGTAAACCGGGTGGCATTATGAACAGTAGCATGTATTCCCTTTCTGTCGCAGACTTCCTGAAAACGATGGATATCACTTATTATTCGTTCGTCCCGAATATGACTTTCGTCTGCATCTATCCATGTGCGCGCGGAGTGCTCTTTTTCCACTAATTCAGTCGGGTGTCTCTCATATTCAATCACCTCCTGAAAGACACCTATCAAACGCGCTTGGGTCAGACCCGCCATATAGCATCCAAAATTCAGCAGATTGACTGAAGCGCTGCCGTTAAAGATCAATAGAATCTTTTTCATGACTGTCGTTTTTATAGGTCATTAAATGCTGTTGTTTGAACCGCTGTACATTCTCCCAGTTTCCTGTATTAAGAATATCTGCTTTACCACACCATCCGCGGCGGGCCATAATGACACCCATCTGCATATAATCATATTGACTGCAAAGCTGTGCACAACTATTAATAACGATCTTAACACCGCTTACTGCCGCACCTTTAATCAACCTATCCGACAGGTCCAGATGCTGTGGTTGTGCATTTACCTCCAGGGCAGTGCCTGTTTTCACTGCACGTTTGAATAACTGGTCCCAGTTTTGGGTACTGCTTTCCCTGGCGCCGATAATTCTACCGGTCGGATTCGCAATACAATTGATCAGGGGATGATCGCAGGCACTGATGAACAGCTGTCTGTACCTGAATGGCTCATGCTCATTAATGATCGCCGTTACCCATTCCGCTTCACGTAATAACTTCTCCGGAACGGCTATCGCTTCTGCAGTCATCTCCACCACTATTCCTTTTTTCAGAAAAGGATACCCCAGTTCACTGTTTACACGATCGATCTCTGCAAACTGCTGATGATACATTTCAAACGGTAACTGATCTGCCACAACCAGGTATTCATAATGAGGAAACGCATTAATCGCATAGCGTGCGATCGTGTTCAGCGATTCTCCCCCTTTTTCGTAATCTGTACGGATACGCATATCTCCCCTTATATCACTGAAAGTGACCAGCTGCGGCAGCATATTCCTGCCTGCGCGGTATATTTCCCGCCCACCTTCCCGTAATTCCGGTGGTACGTAGGCAAGTTCAAGTTCTTTGAAAATGCCTCCTTCTGTATCACCGGCAACCCAGACCCCGGTAATTCCATTGAACAAACCCATTGGCGTAAACAGATAACCTCTTTTCTCCGCACGTTCAGTTAATATGGCCACATGTCGCAGAGAACCGGTATAATATATCAGGGATGCACCATAAGACTTTTCATCTGTAAGGCGGATGTCCAGTTGTGTATCATTATATAACACTACAGATACCCGTCTCCAGCCAGTAGAAACGATGTACTGGATTTGCGGCAGCTGGAGCAGATGTCTTATGAAATCTGCACGACTTTCTATCCGCACACTTACCACCATATCAATATCTCCTACAGTCTCAGCTCCCCGCCGTAAACTACCGGTAAGAGAAACATCATCCACCTCCGGAATACCTTTTATCACCCTCAGAATTTCATTTCCCTGCAGAATAGCGTCCCAGAGTAATAATCTGGAACCCAGTGATTTATATAATTTCAGATTTCTTTTAAGCAGATCGATCTTCGCATTGCTGAATCCCCGAACCCTTTTCAGCGCGCCGGAAAGAATAGCCGTTTTCAACTCCTCTTCAGATGTTATATTCAATTCTTCATAAAGCTTACGGACCAATGTCGCAGCAATCCCTTTTACCTCCAGCGTATCCAGTAATGCTGCCGGCACACGCTGCAAAAGGCGGCTGTATTTCCTCAGCGTTCCTGTCGCCGAAAATTCAGAAAGATCCTTCTCCAGCAGCGCTGGGATACTTTGCTCATTGATAATATCCGGAGAGGGCATGATCGTTTTCAGCATGCCCGCCTGAATAGCCATCTGCTCATATAACCTGGTCATTGATCCTCTTCCCAGGTACCGGTAGCAACCGGCCATAGTATAATAGATGTCGCTGAGCGCTGCCTGACAACGGGGTAATACGGTATGATTTGCAATTGTGCTCATGATATGATTTTTTTACTATCTGATTTGATATGAAACAGCGTCTCAGGCCAGGGCTTAATCTCCTTTTCCCTCATCAGTAGCAGACAAGCCAGGGCCAACAGTAACGAACTTGGAAAAGAAGATCCCGCTCCCAGTGGAGCTATAGCCACCAGGAACATCGTAGCGCCGCCAAGTGCAAATTTTTCCAGTGTTCCCTTCCAGATAAGCAGACCGCCGATGATAAACTGCGCGGTTGCTATAGATAATACTATTGTGGTAATATGACGGCTGAAGAAACCATTTATAAACTGTACATACAACGGCACTGCTGCCACATCTGCATAAGTCAGATAAAGCCTTGGATGTGAAATGGCGATGACCGTATTCACGATTGATGCGCCAATAAAAAGAATTGAGATACACATCCTGCCAAATGCCGGCTTCAGTATACAGAGATACACTATCATCACCGCAATAACATTGGATAACATGTAAGCTGTTGAAAAGATATTACCTCTCATAACCGGAAAATTAAAGGGAGTTAAACAATCTGTTTCAAAGCTATTTATGATTAGTTTACACTACAATAACACTCATGACCGGTTTTCAGGATATAAATCATCACTTGCGATGATGCCTGTCACCAGTCCCGAATAAAATCTGTGCTATTTTCGGGATGTATTCAAAACATGCATTATGAAAAAGAATGAAGGTATGTTTGACCGAATTCTGCGGGCGACACTGGCATTAACCGCTTTCTTTATTTATTACAATAAACTCGTAACAGGCACCGGGGGTATTATTCTGCTGATCATTGCTGCTGTGCTGGCAATCACCAGTCTGATAGGTATTTGCCCACTATATACCGCTCTGGGGATATCCACTGAGAAACAGCATAAAACAAGCGCGGGCGCCCATCCCCGCGATTGACCTGAAAAATACTCTACTGTATGTAGTCGTTGACGCCAAAAATGTACAAGGTCTGCTTTTCAGCAGACCTTTAATCTTTATTATTTACAATCATTTCACATTTTCTCGTACCTGCCCGTCATGTGCTGCAGTCGTATCCGGTATACAACCGGGCGTATGTGTGGCGGCAGTAAAGATTCCTCCTCCCCTTCCTCGCTCACATGAGACAAGTGTGCAGTCTCACTGACCCTGAGATGAACCAGGCGGCTGACAAGAAATTTCGTCGCGTAATACTTCTCTTTTTCGTTATGAATCTCTTCATATCTGCCAAAACAGATAACGCTTTTCCAGTTGCCCAGGTCCTGTATCTCGTCGACTTCAAAACAGACCTCCGGTTTTTTTCTCATCATTCTTATCTTAAGTCCTTCTGAAGAATGAGCGATGATATATTTATCATTGTACGCGTAACTGACAGGGACTATGTAAACGCGGTCACCATCCCTGCACCCGATCCTTCCGGTTACATTATTGAGTAACAGGTCCTGCATTTCCTTGTGGCTAAGTATACCCAACATACAATACGATTTAGAGATGAACAATAAGTGCTGAAACAAATTGACAACTATTCCGGTATCGTATCAATGACAACAATCACCGACCGACTGGTGTTTCGTCATTCCCGAATGATTGCGCGCGTGGTAAATTCACAAAAAAAAGATGAAAGCACTGGTATATCATGGCCCCGGCCAGAAAGCATTCGAAGAAAAACCTAAACCTGTTATACAGACGCCAACTGACGCGATTGTCAGGATCCTCAAAACGACGATCTGCGGAACTGACCTTCATATATTGAAAGGTGATGTACCGGAGGTAACAGATGGCCGCACCCTTGGCCATGAAGGCGTGGGTATGATCGAGGAGACCGGCAGTAATGTATCCAATTTTAAAAAGGGCGATCATGTACTCATTTCCTGTATTACCTCCTGTGGCAAATGCGACTATTGTCGTAAGGGCATGTACTCACATTGTGAAAACGGAGGATGGGTCCTTGGACACCTGATAGATGGCACACAGGCCGAATATGTCAGGATTCCTTTTGCGGATACCAGCCTTTACCATATTCCGGAGGGTACAGACGAAGAAGCGCTTGTTATGTTAAGTGATATCCTGCCCACGGGCTACGAATGCGGGGTGCTGAATGGGAAAGTTTCCCCCGGCAGTACAGTGGCTATCGTTGGCGCAGGACCCATTGGGCTTGCAGCCCTTCTGACAGCCGCTTTTTATTCCCCTGCAAAAATCATTATGATCGATCTGGATGAAAACAGATTGCAGGTAGCCCGGCAATTTGGAGCCACTCATACAATTAACAGCGGGAAAGAATCCGTAACGGCAAGATTGATGGCTATGACCGGCAATCGCGGGGTCGATACAGCAATAGAAGCCGTAGGTATACCGGCTACCTTCGAACTATGCGAAACTATAATAGCCCCGGGAGGTTGCATCGCAAATATTGGTGTTCACGGTAAACCTGCCACACTTCATTTACAGGACCTATGGGCAAAGAATATCACCATTACCACCCGGCTGGTAGATACTGTGACAACACCCTTATTGCTGAATACCGTTGTCTCAAAAAAACTCGATCCCGGACGTCTGATTACACACCGGTTCAAACTCAATGAGATCATGCAGGCATATGAGACATTTGCCCATGCAGATAAGGAAAAATCACTAAAAGTAATTCTTTCCAATGACTAGCATTATACCTTCAACCATGCAGGCAATGGTACTGGAGATGCCAGGGACGCCACTACAACATAGAACAGTGGAGACGCCCGTACCTAACCCTGATCAGGTACTGATCAGGGTAATGGCCTGCGGTATCTGCAGGACCGATCTGCATATATTGGATGGTGAACTAAAGAATGCACGTTTCCCCCTAATACCCGGACATGAAATAATCGGCATTGTTGCCGCAAGGGGGAGCAATGTACAAACACCCCTCATAGGTACGATAGTAGGCGTTCCCTGGCTCGCATATACCTGCGGTAAATGCAGGTATTGTCAGCATCAGCGGGAAAATTTATGCGAGAATCCATTATTTACCGGCTACACGGTTGACGGTGGATACGCTGAGTATACAACTGCCTGGGCGAAATACTGTTTTGTACTTCCGGCACCATACAATACAGCTGTTGCTGCGCCGCTGTTGTGCGCCGGACTTATCGGGTACCGCTCCTGGCGGATGTTACCTGACAACGCCACGAATGTTGGTTTATATGGCTTCGGGGCAGCAGCACACATCCTGACACAGTTCGCCTCCCAACAGGGAAAATCAATTTATGCCTTTACCAAAAAAGATGACCTGTCTACGCAGTCATTTGCACTAAACCTGGGCGCTACCTGGGCGGGAAGTATAGATCAGGCGCCTCCGGTAAAGATGGATGGAGCTATCATATTTGCCCCGGAAGGCAGCCTCATTCCACTTGCATTATCGCATGTTGATAAGGGCGGACAGATCATCTGCGGAGGAATACATATGAGCGATATCCCAGGCTTTCCCTACCGCCTGCTTTGGGAAGAACGGCTTGTCAGATCTGTGGCAAATCTCACAAGGGAAGACGGCATTCTCTTCTTTGATACTATTGCCAGGTTGAATGTAAAGACAAGCACACGGCTATTTACGTTATCTGCGGCTAATGAAGCCATCGCAATGCTAAGAAGCGGTGCAATTAAAGGGGCGGCGGTACTGGTACCGGGCTTAATAGGCAATCACTGAAATCAGGACTAACAATGGACGCCACTACGTTAAACGAAAAACTGAAAAGTACTGGTAAAGGCTTTCAGGAGCACGAAGAAAAGTATTTCCTCGAGGGCCCCCGCTCCAGGTTGAGGGAATTACTATTTGTCATAAAGATCTTCTTTGAATTTATACGGGGCTTTAGAATACTGCACTTCGTTGGGCCATGTGTCTCCGTTTTCGGCTCCGCCAGAACAACGTCAGACTCCCCTTTCTATAAAAGAGCCACCAGCATGGGCGCTGGTATTGCAAAACTTGGCTTTACCGTAATGACAGGCGGCGGTCCGGGTATCATGGAAGCGGCCAACAAAGGCGCTAAATCAAGCGGCGGTTTTTCAGTAGGATGCAATATAAAACTACCAAAAGAACAGCAACCCAACCTGTTCATGGACAAATATTTCACCTGCGAATATTTCTTTGTACGAAAAGTACTCATGTTTAAATATTCGTATGCTTTTGTCATTATGCCTGGTGGTATAGGTACAATGGACGAATTCTTCGAAGCACTAACGCTGATCCAGACGCGAAAAATACTGGACTTCCCGGTAATATTAATGGGCAGACAATACTGGGAGCCCCTGATGCCACTCTTTGATAATATGCTTGAAGCCGGAATGATAGACAAAAAAGACCTGAAATATGTACTTTTTACGGACTCAGAAGAAGAGGCACTGGCACATATTAACCGGTTTGCCAGAGAAAAATATCATTCCAGGAGACAGTTGCTGTACAAAAAATTCCGTCTGCTTGCTGAATAAATATGGGCAACATGATCACAAATTCCACATACAAATCACCATCCGGTCTGCGAAGTGCAGATATTCCGGCCCTGCATGCTCATCATGGCAGGAACGTGCTTACAGACAGGCGGAAGTACCGCCTGCTGAAAACATTTGGCCATATAATTGCAGAGCCGATGTTCGTGCTGCTGTTGTTTGCAACAGGTTTATATTTCCTGCTCGGCAGCATTGCTGAAGGATTCATGATGATCGTAGCCATCTTGCTGGTATCTGCCATTTCTTTTTACCAGGAAGTTAAAAGCGAAAATGCGCTGGAAGCACTCAGGCAATATACAGCCAGCTTAAGCACCGTTATCCGGGATGGCAAAGAGACACAAGTTCCCTCTTCCGATCTCGTGCCCGACGACATCATTCTCTTACAGGAAGGCGAACTCATTCCCGCAGATGCCCTGGTTATCAGTTCAAATGACTTTACTGTCAATGAATCTATACTCACCGGAGAGGCATATCCTGTGGAAAAAAATGCTGTCACTGCTGCAACACTTTTCCATGGTACTACCGTTAATTCCGGATCCTGTATCGCAAAGATCAGTGAAACAGGAGATAGTACCCTGCTTGGCAAACTGGGTAAAAGCATCTCCGGGGTGACTTCAGAACCCACATTACTGCAACGACAAACAAGCGTGTTTGTACGTCAGCTGGCAACCTTCGGCATATTGGGTTGTATTGTTGTATTCGTTGTCAACTTTGCACGCAGCGGTAACTGGAGCAATAGTTTTTTACTTGGTCTTACACTCGCTATGGCTGCAATTCCGGAAGAAATACCCGTTTCCTTTTCCTCATTTATGGCGCTGGGTGCTTATTATATGAGCCGCATGGGCATCATTCCCCGCCAGGCCCAGATCATTGAGAACCTTGGAGCCGCTAATGTATTATGTCTGGATAAAACAGGGACACTTACAGAAAACCGTATGAAAGCAGTCGCCCTTTACGACTACCGTGCAGATATCCAATACGACCTTCAGAACAACCTGCTGCCTCCGGATAACCACGTCCTTTTTCTGAGCGCATTGGCCTGTGAAAAGAAACCATTCGACCAGATGGAGAAGGCGATCCTTGAAGCCTTTCATGAAAATAATGCCCGTGGGATAACGCTGCCACCAATGATCCATGAATATCCCCTGGAAGGCAAACCGCCTATGATGACGCACGTCTATAACTGGAATGGTGTTACACTGGCTGCGGGTAAAGGCGCAATAGAAAGAATATTGCAGGTCTGCCAGCTGAGCCCTATAATAAGCAATAACGTTTTGCAGATTGCCGGAGAAATGGGGAATAAAGGCTATCGTGTGCTGGGCATAGCAACGGCAGTAATACCTGGAACTCTTATGCCAGCCAGACAGGATGATGCAGCATGGCAATTTTCAGGACTGCTGGCATTGTACGATCCTCCACGCAAAGGAATGCCTGACGTTATTGCAACAATTAAACAGGCTGGCATCAGGCCAATGTTACTAACCGGAGACCATGCGGCTACCGCTGCGTATATCGCTGGTTGTGCAGGGATCGCATTTAACCGACCCGTTACAGGAGATGACGTTATGAATATGCAGGAACCGGAACTTCGCCTCATCGTACAACAGGAATCACTGTTTGTCCGAATGTTCCCTGATGCCAAACAGAGAGTTATAGAGGCACTTAAGGCCGATGGCGGGATCGTTGCCATGACCGGAGACGGCGTGAATGATGGTCCCGCCATTAAGGCCGCCAACATTGGTATTGCCATGGGGCAAAAGGGAACAGAAATCGCCAGGCAGGCAGCCGATCTGGTCATTACTGATGACAACCTTAGCAGTATTCCGATAGCAATAGAACAGGGTCGTAAAATATATAGTAATCTCAAAAAGGCAATACGCTACATCATTTCCATTCACATTCCTATTATACTTGTTGCGGCCGCGCCGTTACTGCTGAACTGGAAATATGTCAATATATTTTCCCCCGTCCATGTAATATTCCTTGAACTCATAATGGGCCCCACCTGCTCACTGTTCTTTGAAAAAGAACCTGTGGAAAGCAATCTTATGCGCCTGCCGCCGCGAAAAGCGACATCAAGCCTGTTTACCGGAGGTGAAATGACAATGAGCGTTATACAGGGTCTTGTTATCACCAGCGGCATTCTTACGCTATATGCCCTTTACATGCAACAGCATGATATTGCCTATACACGAAGCATCGTATTTATCTGTCTGATACTTTGCAATGTATTACTCACGTTTACTAACAGGTCCTTTACAGCTAACATCAACGTAACGATGCGCTATCATAATGTCCTGACGCCCTATATCCCAGGCCTCTCAGTCGTTTTTGTCGTAGTTTTGCAACTTATCCCTGCTGTCAGAGACCTCTTCGGATTAAAACTGCTTTCACTGTCAGATATGGGTATCTGTCTCCTGACGGCATTAATCTGTACGGGCTGGCCTGAGTTATATAAAATTTACGTCCGCAGACAGCGTCAATAAAGCTGCCGCTTATGTTTCAGGAGCCAGCTGATAATCTGGTAATACACGATGGCTTCCCGCGAAGAAGAGAGTGTCTGTTAAATACCCGGAAAACATCAACTAGTTTGTATTTTCAATAAAACCCTCCATAATGTTTCTGCCTGGATTCACCGGGTATCGTCCTTTCACTACAAACCAAAAAAGTCTGCTATAAAGCAGACTTCGTTGCAACTTTCGGATACATATACAACTATTACGCAAATTCATATCTTCCTGTCATCGTCTCCATACGGATACGATATACGATAGGTCTTATCAGCGGAACAACCTGCCCTTCATCTACCGCATCCGGTAACCGTGCCGTCTCACTCAATTGCGTGTGCATCAGCCGGCTTACCAGAAACTTCATAGCATAATATTTCTCTTTCTCATCCAATATTTCTTCAAACCTCCCCTGACAGATCACACTCTTCCAATTCCGCTGATCACTGATCTCATCTACTTCAAAACCCACATAAGGATTCTTCCGCATCATATCTATCTTCAATCCCTCGCTGGAATGGGCAATGATATATTTGTCATTATACGCGTAACTCACCGGCACGATATATATCTGATCACCATCACGGCAACCAATTCTACCGGTTATATTACGCAACAATAATTCTTCTATTTCCTGTTGACTGAGTGTGCCTAACATACGTCCCTGTTTTATGTTATGACACAAATAGACGACTATTCAGTCGCCATGACAATGACGACAATCAGCAGATAACCCGGCATTGGTCATATATCAAAACGACTGTTTTCTGTTCTTCAGGAGCCAGCTGATACTCTGATAGTATGCAATAGCCTCCCGGGACAGGTCAGATTCTACCTGTACAGGCGCCGCATTGCCATTATGAAAGTCGGGGATATACTCATGTACGTTCTTTACCGGCGACTGTACCACCAGTTTCCCAGCCCGCAGGTAACCTAGTCCCTGATAAGTACTGATAAACGCGCGTTGTTTGTCTGATGGCGTATTCAGTACATCCTGACCAAAGAATTTAGAACGATAATCCAGGTGGAGTAAACCGAGAATAGTGGGTGCCACATCTATCTGGGCCGTCAGGGTATTCACCTCCTGCGGCTGGAGTATTTTTGGCGCATAGATAAGCATAGGAATATGATAACCCGTTACCGGTAATTCCACACTTCCCGCACTACCGGCACAATGATCTGCTACGATCACAAACAAGGTGCTGTCAAACCAGGGTTTATGACTGGCCTCCCGGAGAAATTTATTGATGGAGTAGTCAGTATACTTCACCGCCCCCTGTCTTACCTGCATAGCGGCAGGAATGTCTATCCTTCCGTCAGGGTATGTAAACGGACGATGATTACTTACCGTCATAATATGTGTGAAGAAAGGCCTTCCGGCACTGTTATCCTTATCCAGTACATTCAGTGCTAAAGTGAACAGGTCTTCATCTGCAACACCCCAGATGTTCTCATAATGGATTTTATCAGCTGGTATGGCAGCGCGGTCGATGACAGTATAACCATTGTTCCCAAAAAACTCCTTCATATTATCAAAGTAACTATAGCCGCCATACAGATACTGTGTAGTATATCCATGTGCACGTAATACACTGCCCATAGAGAAGAGATGTGCATTATCCGGACGTTTCACAATACTCTGTCCAGGCGATGGAGGAATGGATAATGATAAGGCTTCCAGTCCGCGGACCGTCCTTGTACCGGAGGAATACAGCTGCGTAAACAACAAACTTTTTTTCGAAAGCGAATCCAGGTAGGGTGTGATGTTCTCTGTACTACCGAATGTTTGCATAAAATCAGCACTCAGACTCTCCACGCTGATCATCACTACATTCAGCTTACGTTCAGGCCCCGGATAGTTAATATCTCTTTCGATACTATAAGGATCTTTACCGACAAAATGACTATTGGGAGAAGCCAGCTGTTGTCTTACCATACTAAACGCAGTGGTATCAGGGATCGTCTGATAGAATTTATAGAAGTCCAGCTCATTTTGCGTAAAGGCGACTGCAAACTCATAGAGACCATTGCCTGCAAGCGAATTGGCATATTCATTCCTGCTGAAATGCCGGTATCTCCCGTTAACAAGAGTATAGGTTGCAAAAGCAAACAGGAACAAACTCACCGCAACAATCGTCCGTCTTACAAAAGACATCCGCGCAACACTGATGCTTTCTCTTATCGGACGCCGCACAATAACAACAATCAGAATAGCTATCAAAACGAGTGTACTCACAATCGGCACCAGCGGATACGACTCAGAGATATTCCCCAGCACTTCCGTTGTATACACCAGGTAATCTACCGCTATAAAGTTATACCGCGTAGAAAACTCCCGCCAGAAGAACCACTCACTAACAGCATTCACCAGCAACACAAACACCGTCAATGCTGTCACGATATACAGGACACCCGTCCGCCATTGCAGGCGAAAACGATACGGCATAAAAAACAGGAACAGGTAAATGACAAACCGTGCAGTCAGGTAATACAACAGGATATGATACAGGTCGCTGTTATAGTCTTTCGGTACGAGATGCGTAAAAAGCAATATCCCCATCAACACGAGAAATCCTCCTGCTATAAAGGGCAATACTTTCTGCTGATAAATAAAATCATTCTGTAACCAGAGGTGTAGTACAAAAGGAATGATAACAAGGGAAGCGACCGACAGGTCATACATCCCGCCAATAAACAAGGCACTCACAAATTGTATGGCTGATACGCCTGAAACCGGTGTACTCAGCAGTAAAACGACACGTGTCAGGGAGGAAAGTACAAGTACCAACAGTACAATCAATACAATCAGTGAGAATCTGTTGCGAAACACATTCTTCATTATCCAGGCTGTTTTAATCTGCCTGCAAACTTACCAGCGAATTCTGTCGGAAATTGGTGCTGATCGTCTGTACGCTGCCCATATGCCTCTATTTTCACAATACATTAACGCCCAATAAAATATATGTCCTAAAAACCGCACAATAAATCTTAACTTCAGAATGTTTTTAGAATTCCTCTATATTTTCACGGATGAAAATTTTGATAATAGAAGACGAACCGGCTCTTTCAAAAAGCATCGGCGCTTATCTGGCGGACGAAAATTATCTCTGCGAATATGCAGGCAACTTCGGACAGGCCATCGACAAGATCACCGTATATGACTATGATTGTATCCTGCTGGACCTGATGCTACCCGGTGGTGACGGACTCAAAATACTGGAAGAGATCAAAGAGCAGAATAAACAGGATGGCGTCATCATCATCTCTGCCAAAAACTCACTGGACGATAAGATCAAAGGCCTGCAGATCGGTGCGGATGATTATCTGACCAAACCCTTCCATCTCCCCGAACTCGCAGCACGTATCTATTCTGTGATCAGACGTAAACAATTCGGGAACGTCAACATCATCGAACTAAACGAACTAAAGATCAATCTGCTGGCAAAAACAGTCTCCGTTAACGATAACAACGTTGTACTCACCAAAAAGGAATTTGACCTCCTCCTCTACTTCATCAGCAATAAAAATAAAGTCATTTCCAAAAGCGCCCTCGCAGAGCACCTTTCGGGTGATGTTGCCGATATGTTTGACAATTATGACTTCATCTACGTGCACATCAAAAACCTGAAAAAGAAACTGACAGAAGCCGGTTGTGACAACTACCTGAAAACACTCTACGGCACAGGTTATAAATGGGAAATATGAGCAAGCTGCTGAACCGCACCATGAAACGTTTTATGGGATACGCCGGACTGGTACTGATCATCAGCATACCGGTGTATTACTATGTGATCAATATGCTTTGGCACCACGAACTCGATGAACATAAGATCGAACTCACCGCCGCCGCCGGACGGGAAGACCGGTATCTCATTATCCTCTTTGTGACACTGCTGACAGTATTATTTTTCCTCCTCCTCATGATCGGATTTATACTACTGAACCGCAGGATATCCAAACGCCTCTGGCAACCCTTTTATAATAGTCTCGCACAGATCAAGGGCTTCAACCTGGACCAGCAGCAGACCGTCAGTTTCGAAGAAACTGATATCGAAGAATTCTCAGAACTGAATAGTAGTCTGAATAAGCTGATTGCAGGCAATATCGCCGTGTACAATCAACAGAAAGAATTTGCCGATAATGCATCTCACGAACTACAGACACCGCTCGCAATTATTCAATCCAAACTGGACCTCTTACTGCAAACCAAACTGCTGACAGACGAACAGTATGATCTCATTGAAGATGCCAACAAGGCACTGGCCCGCGTCACCCGTATCAACAAAAACCTGTTACTGCTGACCAAGATCGAGAACAGTCAGTTCATGGATAAAGAAACCATCGATCTTTCCGAACTACTGGAAAATTCACTGATCCTGTTCTCTATTTTTTCAGAGAATAAAAACCTGGTATTTGATAAAGACATCGCTACCGGTGTAACCATTGAGGGTAATAAAATACTGGTGGAAATATTATTAAATAATCTGATCACTAACGCCATCCGGTATACACCCAATGACAACACCATCCAGATCACATTGAACCATAAAGCACTGTTCATTGCGAATCCGGGTACACTTAGTCTGCAACAGGAACAATTGTTCAAACGCTTCGGTAACACCTCTGCGGAAACACCTGGCACCGGATTAGGATTGTCTCTGGTGAAGCAGATCTGCAGCCGTTACAACTGGAGAACGGATTATACATTTAGTGACATGCGGCATATCTTCTCCGTAACGTTTTAGTTTAGATTTCCTTTCGAATCGCGTCTTAACTATGCAGAAAATATCAACTGCATGAAAGGCGTCTCATTATTCTGTATCATCTTACTTTTTCTTGCGCAGCACCTACACGCGCAAGCTATCAAGGTGACGCTTTCCGGGCAGATGAAAGAAGCTTCCGGCAAGCGCCCCTTACCATTTGTAAGCGTAACCCTCAAAAAAGCAAAAGACAGTAGTTTTGTAACCGGTACTATTTCCGGTGATGATGGCCGCTTCAAAATCGCAGACCTCAGCAGTGGCAACTACCTGCTGGAATTCTCCTATATCGGATATCAGCCGCTTACCCAAAGCCTGACCATCGGACAATTAAGTCCGGTACTGGAACTGGGCGGCATAGAACTGACCGCTGATCCCAAATCCCTGAACACGGTAACCATTACCGGCAAACAGGAAGAGGTCCGTCTTGATAAGAAAACGTTCAGCGTAGCGGATAATATCAGTCAGGCCGGTGGTTCCGTATTGGAGGCCATGAAAAATCTGCCAGGTGTGACCACACAGGATGGAAAAATCGTATTAAGAGGCAGTGATAAGGTGATGATATTGATGGATGGAAAGCAGACCGCGCTGACAGGCTTCGGCGGACAAACCAGTCTGGACAACATTCCTGCATCCGCCATCGAAAAGATAGAGATCATCAACAATCCTTCTTCAAAATACGACGCCAACGGTAATGCCGGCATCATCAATATCATCTACAAAAAAGAGAAAAAAGAAGGCTTTAACGGTAAAATCGGCCTGAGTGCAGGTGCGGGTGCTTTATGGATAAAAAGACAGAATTACCCTACCATAAGACGGCAATACCAGGGTACTCCCAAGATCAATCCCTCCCTGTCACTGAACTACCGGAAGAACAAAGTCAATCTGTTCTTACAGGCAGATGATCTGTACACCAAAACACTGAATAAAAACGAATTCGTAGACAGGTATTACGATAACGGAAATGTGGTAAAACAACAGACCAAACGTAACCGGAACACCAATTTCTCCAATGTAAAAGCCGGTATGGACTGGGCAATCAATGGTAACAATACCATCACGGTTTCCGGCATGTATGGTACGGAGAAAATACTGGACCATGGCGATGAACCTTTCTTTAACGGTAATCTGACCGAAAGACAGCGCCTCTGGCAGTTCCTGGAAGACGAACTGAAGACTACCGTGGTAGGTTCTGCTATCTGGCAGCACAATTTCCATGAACCAGGCAGAACCCTGAATGTAAGCTTAAGCAGTACTTTCCACCGCGAAGATGAAAAGTACTTTTTTACGAACATCATGCCCGAATATACCGGCATAGATTCCTTCAAGGTACTGTCTGACGAGCACGTTACCGACATCAATATCGACTATGTACAGCCACTGCGGCACGGTCGTTTTGAAGGTGGCGTGAAATTCAGGTACCGCTATATTCCTGTGAATATGGACTTCAAACCAGGCGTACACTCTGTACTGGACGCACGTGCCGGTGGATTCACCCGCTATAAGGAGAATATCCCGGCCATTTATGGTAATTATGTCTACGAAAACAAACACTTCGAACTGGAAGCCGGTCTGCGACTGGAATATGTACACCTGGCCTATGACGTCAATCCGAATCACCCGGTGTACAAAAGCGACGGCTACAACTATACACAGCCATTCCCAAACCTACGACTGGCTTATAAACTGACGGACAATAACAAGGTATCCTTCTTCTACAACCGTCGTGTGGACCGCCCTAACGAAGGCGATATCCGTATCTTCCCGAAATACGACGATGCGGAGATCATCAAAGTAGGTAATCCTGCACTTCGTCCGCAGTATACCAATCTCTTCGAACTGGGCGACAAAACCAGCTGGGGTAAAGGATACCTGTTGTCCTCCGTCTACCACAAACGTATGGATGCCACCATTACCCGTATCGGCAGCACCGTACCAGGCAGCAATATCATCTATAACATCTTCCAGAATGCCGGTAAAAGCTACATGACCGGTATCGAACTGGTATTCTCCCAACAGGTGGCAAAATGGGCTACCTTTAACCTGGCCCTGAATGGCTATAACAATATCATCGACTCCTTCACCGTGGTCAACAAATACCCGGTTGAAAACGTTTTCAGTGCTGCCCGTGAAGATATCTTCTCCGGTAATATCAAGCTGAACGGTCAGTTCCATTTCGCCAGACAGATAGACGCACAGTTAAGCGCGATTTACCAGGCGCCTGACCTGGTACCGCAGGGAAAGATCTATTCCCGTTTTTCTGTAGATTTGGGTGTTAAAAAAACTATTCAGCAGGGAAAAGGAGAGATCTTTGTCAATGCGACCGATGTGGCCAATACCCTGCGTAATAAAAGGGAGATCAGGGGAAATGGATTCCATTACCTGGCTACTGACTACAATGAGACGCAGGTAATAAGGGCCGGATATAGTTATAAGTTTTAATTGATCTTCATTATCCTACGTTAATCCTACGTTCATGAACGTAAGATTAACGTAGGATAATGAAGAATTAGAAATTAACTATTAGGAACTAGGAATTGAATGCAGCGAAGATTAACGCGGAGTAATTCCTAATTCCTATTCCCCTCTCTCCCAGGGCATAAAGCCCCTTTCCACTTGCGGAAAATACCTGATTTTTACACATTCCCCTTCCCTTTTCTGGCTTAACCACTCAGGTAATTTATCTTTGTAAAAAAGAGTGGATGAAAATATTGCATACTGCGGACTGGCATATCGGACAAACCTTTTATCAGTATGACAGGACGTATGAACATCAGCAGTTTTTACACTGGCTGGTGGATACCATTAAAGCAAAAGATATAGAGCTGCTGATCATCAGCGGAGATGTCTTTGATATCGCCAATCCATCCGCTGTTGCTATAAAATTGTTTTACGCATTTCTCAATAGTGCCGTAAAGGCACAACCCGGATTGCAGATCATCGTGACCGCCGGTAACCATGACTCTGCCGCCCGTCTGGAAGCACCAAAACCCTTACTGGAATCGTCCGATATCCATATTGTCGGACTGATAGAACGCAAGGCTGACGGCAGTATTGATTATGAAAAAATGCTGATCCCTGTGAGAGACAGGAGCGGTGAAACAGTGCTGTGGTGTATGGCGATCCCATTTCTGCGCATGGGTGATTATCCGGCGGTAGCCGAAAGCCAAACCCTCTATGCAGATGGCGTAAGCGCACTGTATAAAGAGGCCTATGAACATGCACTGACAAAAAAACAAGGAGGACAGGGCATCATCGCAATGGCACACCTGCATACGCTGGATGCTGAACTGTCTGATCACGATAAATCAGAGAGAGTTATCATGGGAGGTATTGAATTCGTTCCTGCGAAAGCATTTCATGAAGATCTGCTGTACGTAGCATTGGGACATATTCATAAAGCCCAGAAAATAGGCGGCAAAGACCATATCCGCTACAGTGGTAGTCCGCTGCCCATGTCATTCTCCGAAATGAACTACAAACACCAGGTGGTGAGCTTTGATATCAGCAATGGTGTCATGAGCGGACTGGAAATGCTGGAAATACCGGTGACGACCGAACTACTGCGGGTACCTGCCAAACCGCAGCCGATCGATACGGTGCTGGAAGCCTTACTGCAACTGCCGGAAGCGACGGAGACCATACATACCGCTCCTTACCTGGAAGTACGCGTACTGCTGGAAGGACCCGAACCTGCCCTGCGACATAAGATAGAAACGGCCCTTGCCGGTAAACACGTACGACTGGCCAAAATAGACGTCCGCTATCCATCCTCTGCAGGCGAAGGAGCAGAAGAACGGATCGCCAGCGCTACACAGCTGCAGGAGTTAAGTCCGCTGGATATCTTTAAAAAGATCTACCACGAAGACTATGAACGTGAAACACCGGAAGAGCTGGTGGCCCTGTTTCAGCAGGTATTGCAGGAGATTAACACAAAAGAGGAGTAATTACGCATGAAGATATTAGCCATTCGTTTCAGGAACCTGGCATCACTGGAAGATACGAACGAGATAGATTTCACAAAAGAACCACTGAGCAAAGCAGGGATCTTTGCTATTACCGGTCCGATAGGTGCAGGTAAGTCCACCTTACTGGACGCCCTTTGTCTGGGCTTGTATGCAAAAACTCCCCGCTATCTGCAAGCCAAAGAGACGGGTATAGAGATACAGGATCAGGGAGGTACTACAATGAGCCAGGGAGATGTCAGAAGTATTCTGCGTAAAGGTACCGCAGAAGGATTTGCAGAGGTTGAATTTGCAGGGGTTGACGGCAACAATTACAAGGCAAAATGGTCCGTTAAACGCGCCCGTAACAAGATCAATGGTAACCTGCAGGCAGATACGGTGGAATTGCTCAATCTGACCACCAACGGTACCTTCCCGGGAAAGAAAACAGAAACCCTGCGGGAAATAGAGCGGGTGGTCGGACTGAACTTCGAACAGTTTACCCGTTCGGTACTACTGGCACAGGGAGACTTTACCGCCTTTCTGAAAGCTGATAAGGATGCCAAGGCATCCCTGCTGGAAAAGCTGACCGGGACAAACATCTATTCTGAAATATCCGTTGGCATCTATAATAAATTCAAAGAGGCAGATACGGAACTCAGGAACCTGAAACAACAGGTGGCAGGTATCGAGCGACTGACCGAAGAAGAAAGAATGATCCTGCATGCCCAACAGGAGGAACTGGGTGTAAAGATCAGCAGTCAGCAGATCACCATCGCGGAACTGGGAGCTGCCATCAGCTGGTATCAGTTACTGGATACCCTGGAAAAAAGCAGGAAACAGGCAGCTGATCAATATCAGCAGGCTGCACTGGCCATGGAAAATGCAGGAGAAAGGATCCGCACTTTTACACTGGTAGAACATGTACAGGCGGCGAGAGGTCCGGTGGAAGCCCGCAGATCGCACGAGCTGCAATTGGTGGAAAAAGAGAAGGCATTACAGGAGATCAACGCCCATATCTTACGTACCACTGAGGCACAACAACAGACGGCAGCTGCGCTGGAAACAGCCAATACAGCTGTCCTGCAGGCACAGCAGGAAGCTGCGAAGCACCAGCCTGATATTGTGCGGGCAAGGGAATTAGATACGCTGACAGGCGAAAAAGACCGGCAACTGCAACAGGCGGGTACAGAAGCTGCCAATGCACAAAAGCAACAGGATGCCCATCTGAAAGCATTCGAAGAAAAGGAAAAAGAGATCCAGACACTGGCACAGGCCATTGGTAAACTGGAAGACTGGCAGCGGGAAAACCTGGGCAGAAAAGATATTGCAGAGAATATTATAGAGATCAGCGCGCAACTGGGGCATACCGCCAAACTATTGCCTGTACAGCAGGAAGCGCTGAAAGAACAACAGGAAAATGCCAGCTTTATACAAAAAGCACAGGACCAGATAAAAGATTTACAGGAAAAAGCGGATAAAGAACAGGCAGAGAGCACCCGTTTACAGACAGCACTGGAGACTGCCAATAAGGAGTTACAGACCATTCCACTGGAAACGCTGAAAGAAAACGATACGAACCTTGTTCTGCAGATAAGAGAAGGCGAAGCGGCGAAAATACATTGGGAAAGACTGTTTGGTAGTCTGCAGGAAAAAGAAAGAACCGCCCGTCAGCTGGAAAACTGCGAACAGGAACTAAAAGAAAAAACGGTTGCCCGCACAGAAAAACAAGCCGAACTGACCATCGCCCGGGCAAAAAAGGAACAATCCGATAAGCTACTGCATCAGGCACGCCTGCAGGTAGCAGAAAATGTCGAATCCCTGCGTGCACAACTGGTACAGGATGAACCCTGTCCGGTATGCGGCAGTAAAGAACATCCTTTCGTTACAGATAATCCGCTGGCACATGCCATGCTGCAAACACTGGAAGCTGAATTCAATGCGGCTTCAGGGCACTATAACGCCTTATCAGGTGATATCATCAGTCTGGAGCAATTCTGTAAAAAACTGCAGCTGGACAGTGAAACATTCACCAGGTCTTTACAGGAAAGAGTTGCACAGATAAGGATCCTGGAAGAGAAATGGGCTGGTTTCAGTCTGGCAGCTGCCAGTGCAGTAATTGCTGACGAAAACAGGGCACATTGGCTGGAAGAACAGGTGCAGCAATTACAGACTACCCAACGGGAGATGACCGTACAGCTAAATGCTTATGAAGCGAAAAGAAATGCGGCGGAGGGACTGAAAAATCAGCTGGATCTGAAACAACAGGCGCTGTCTGCGAATAAAGAGCAGCTGAAGGACAGGCAACGTGAAAAGACCAGTAAAGAAGAAGCGCAGGAACGTATTGACAAACAACTGGAGCATATTGAGGATAGTCTGCGGACCATGACCGAACAACTGGCCCCGCATTTTAGTAATCCGGACTGGGTAGACAACTGGAAAAAAGATCCGCAGGGATTCAATGCAAAAATAGTGGCCTTCGCCCAGCTGTGGAAGCAACAGGCAGAAGCGATCGTAGCCAGTAATCAGCAGCTGCGTGAGCACCAGTCAGCCTTACAGGAAATGGGCAGACAGGGTCCCGCCATCGCCGCTGCATTAAGTGAAAAGATCAATGCCCTGCAACACCAGCAACAGGCGTTTAATGCCCTGCAACAGGAACGGCAGGCATTATTGAATGGAGAAGCGGTGGCCAGTTTTGAACAAAGGTTAAAACAGGTCATTGAACAGGCTGTTCTCACACAACAAAGGGCTACAGAGGCATTTAATGCAGGAAAGGAAGATCTCCGGGCCTATACCGCCAGTAAAGACACGACAACAGCAGATATTACCGGCATCCGCAGTAATATCGACAAAGAGCGGACAGCGATCAGTGACTGGTTAAACAATTATGCAGCAACGTATGGCAATACATTGACAGAAGAAGAACTGACGCAGCTCCTCTCCTATACGGCCGGCTGGATAGAGACAGAAAGAAAAGCGATCACTGCCCTGCGGGATACTGTCAATACCACCCAGGCGACCCTGACGGAAAGAACATTACAGTTCAATAATCACCAGGAAAAGCGGGTAAGCGAAGAATCACTGGAAGCGCTGACGGCCTCCTCTAATGAAACAAAACAGGTATTGGAAGACCTGGGCAGGGAAAAGAATAATCTTGCCTACAGATTGCAACGCGATGAGGAAAATAAACTTAGAATAGGCGATCTGCAATACACCATCGACGCGAAAACAACGGTACATGAAAACTGGAGTAAACTGAATGAACTGATTGGTTCCGCAGATGGCAAGAAATTCCGGCAGATCGCACAGGAATACACACTGGATATGCTTCTGGATCATGCAAATATGCATTTATCTATGCTGACCAGCCGTTATAAATTATTGAGAATACCCGGTAACCTGGCTTTACAGGTCCTTGATAAAGATATGGGCGATGAACTGAGGACTGTTTTTTCTCTTTCCGGAGGAGAATCTTTCCTGGTATCACTGGCACTGGCATTAGGATTGGCATCCTTATCCTCCAGTAAGATGAAAGTAGAATCCCTGTTTATTGATGAAGGTTTTGGAGCACTGGACCCTGATACGCTGAATATTGCTATGGATGCACTGGAACGTTTACACAATCAGGGACGTAAGGTTGGGGTGATCTCTCACGTACAGGAGATGACAGAACGTATTCCTACACAGATAAAGGTGATCAGGATGGCCAATGGAAAAAGTAAGGTGGAAGTGACCGGCTCTTAACCATGTTCCCGCTCCCACTGTTTATGCGTCCATAACCAGTACGCCGGTGCATGCATGATATCATGTTCCAGGTACCAGGCAAAAATCTTTGTGATCTCATTTGACTCTATATCCGCTGTTTCCTCTGTAATCAGGGAAAAACCGATATCCCAGCCAGGCGCGCCGCTACGTTTCCTGACAGAAGCATATAATACGACCGCATCCAGGGATCGCGCCAGTTGTTCGGCACCGGTAAACAGGCCGGTAGACTGGTGCAGGAAATGCGTCTGGTAACGGGGTCTGACCACGGGAGACTGGTCCGCAATAAATACATAAGCATTCGGATGCTGGCGGTTGGATAACATGAAACGGGCCGTCTCATTGGTTGACAGCAACTTAATACCAAAGCGCGACCGGATACGGTACAAGACCATATTCAGCAACCGGTAAGGCGTTGGCTTATAGACCGCATATACGTCAAAGGATAGGTATTTTGGCAAAATATTCAGGCATTCCCAGTTACCGTAATGTCCCATCACAATGATGATATTTCTGCCCTCCTTATGGCAATGTTCTAATACCTCCGGATTATGCAGGCGTACCCGTTTACGATGCTGTTTCTCCGACATGGTTAACAGTTGTAAAGTCTCTATTATCAATACACTGAAATGGCGGTAAAAGGAACGCGCCATTATCTGTATCTGGCGATAGCTTCTATCCGGAAAGGAACGCGAAAGATTCTGCACTACAACATCAGTTCTGTATCTGATCACCCGGTGGAGGAGCCAGTATAATAATTTCTGAATGATTTTCAATACCCATGCAGGTAAAAGGCTTATGAGATAAATAACCGCAAACAGCGGCTCATACACCAGGTTACGGCGTTTAAGCATTGCCGGAACTTTTATCTCCTGTTTGACATAACCTACTGGTCTTCTGATGGAATTAGCAGCGTCGTACATAGGCTTCTACTTTGGCCTTGAGGGTTTATTTTTTTTCTGACCTGTCTCTGCTTTAACGCAAATTTAGAACCGATTTATATACGTGCTCAAATCTTAACTTTTCTTTGCAACGCACATAAATCTCCCATCTTGCTATTATATTGAGTGCCAGTTGTCCATAAAAAAAAGCACAAACATACTATTCAAAAAATGAGTAGATAAGGATGTGTAGGGAATGCACGAGGTGGGGAATCGCCGATGTGTTTACTGGTGTGTCTTATTCGTTTGGACTTCTTGCCATCAGCCAGTATTCAAGAATTGCCCTGATCTGGTTGGCTATATCGTCGTAAAATGGCTTCTTGATAAAGTATCCCTGTACGGTGAGGTCATATACTTCATCAACGATCTCCTTAGACTCTATTGTTGTGAGAAATACAAAAGGAATGCTCTTCTTTCTGAGCACCTCATCCTGATCGATCCGGCGTCTCAATTCCAGGCCGTTCATCCTTGGTACATTGATATCCGCAATGATCACCAGCGGCTTCTCTGTTGTCTCTTCCAGAAAAGATAACAGGGCATCTCCCGAATCGAAAAAATGGATCGTATTACGCAATCCCAGCTCCTTCAGGACATTCTGATATAATTCCCTGTCATCTTCATCGTCTTCGAGTATCAGCAGCGGACCATACTTTGCCATATCACTAATAATTTACATGGAGATAATAGTACAATTTGTGTACACAGCTGCATTAGTCATGCCAAAATTGACATGCAAATTTCCCCATAATATGCTACTACATATATAGTAAACAATAACCCCTCCCGGTTGTTGAGCACAATGAGATATTCTTATGCAGGTTGTCATCATTAATGACCATCGTTATGAAATATAACCATATGATTATCTGATATCAGCAGCGGTTACATGAATAAATCACGCTGACTGGTTATCTGTTTGATAAAGAACCAGGCGAAGGATCATTCGTACAACATCGCTTTTCCATGGGTTAGAACATAAAAAAGGCTTTCGTGTAAGTACGAAAGCCTTTTATTGTATATAACTGTAGGATTAAAGCGTGTTATCTGGCGCCTGCATTACCACCCAGACTCATAGTAGGAATAGGCAGTCTGAAGCCCACAAATACATAATGCGCACCATAAAACAGGTTATACGCCCAACCTACCTGCAAATAATCATGTAATGTGGAGGCTACCACGCCAAGGCCTAATTCGGGTACATCGTCCTTATCAAAATCAGGAGAAGACACGTGTAAACCAAAGTTCAGGTCCAGCAGGTTATTCGGCAGCGAAGAATTACGTTTCCATTTTTGACTCATCCCCAATATCCCTTTAAACAGAACGTTATAATAAGGAGCCATCTGGACATCCTTTTCGATCTTCGTTGTCTTTAGCGGATGTGCGAAGATCACGCCGACAGTCGCCTCTATATGGGCAAGAATACGGTATAAGGTCAGACTATGCGTTTCTTCCATCAGGTTCCTTTTCGAACTACCGTTGGTCACCTGCATTTTGATCACTACCCTGTCGCCTGATTCCCGATAACCGGAATAAAGCAGGTCAGTGGTAGCCTCTGAAGGGATATTCCCTAAAGCCAAGGAAAATACCTTGTCAGAGAAACGGAGCGCCAGTTCTGCGAGCTTTCTTTCTTCTTTACCGAATTGCAATACATCATCGGGAATCACCATATCAGCCAGTGCGGTCACTTTACCGGAAGCCAGCGACAACAGATTAGCACATTGCGTCTGTACAGCTGCGGAAGCTGCCGGAATATCTGTTTTTATGGCTGTCAGCAGCCCTTTCATTTTGGTGAATTCCCCATTTATGCTTGTAACGTCTGACTGCAAACGCGACATAAATCCGGATAATTCAAACTTACTGGTATTATCGAGGGCCTGGTAATACTTCACTTTTTCATTCAGCAGGGACTTGATCAGTTCTCCCTGTGCCAGTGCCTGCTGTATATCTGTAATGATCTGTTCATCCTGCAAAGTGCTCAGTACCTTCTCTCCTTCTTTTCTGAAGTCTTCGTAGTCTGCTTTCAGTCTTTGCTGCAGGATATCGGTGAACTGCCGTACATATTCGCCCCGTAGGATCTCATTGACATTCATTTCCCGCTGCTGACTGCTTTTTACCCATTTCTGGATGTCTTCCAGCTGGGAAAGCTGTGCGTCAGACAGAGTGAACTTCCAGCGTTGCACTTCATAGTACTCTCCCTGCGGATTATCATCCAGTCCGTTGAAATGCAGCGGAGAAGGCTGGTTATTATGCATCAGCCATCCACCGATCTGTACGCGGACATCGTTGTAAGCACCGCCATCAGTCAGTTGCTTTTCCAGATCGGCAATACGCTTATTCAGGGCGTAGGTGATACCTCCCCATATATCGGTTACATCGTCGTAGGCTTCGAAGTAATCACGCGTAGCCGGATCACGGTCAAAGACAGTGGTGATTTCCTGGGCAATAGAAGAAGTCTTTTCCAGGAAGGCCGGCAGACTGTTTTTATCGCCGCGTACATGCTGGCGGACAGCATCTTCCATTCCTTTAGCCCATATATCAACCTTTCTTGTTCCTTCATATAGTACATTGAGGAGGCTAACGGCATCTTCTGGTAGTGGATTACCAATACCCGCTGTATTCACCTTCCGGATAAACGCAGAGCGGTCAAAACGGATGGTCAGCCGGCTATTGATATCGGCGTTATTTTTATTGTCGTAGGTTTTATTATTCTGGTCTGTTTCCCGGATAGTCAGGATAGACTGTGCAACAGCACTGCTACCTAACAGTACAGGGAACAGTATGGCACATGGCAATAGTAGACGTCGCATATTGGATTTTCATTAAGGTAAACAGGGCCTCAGCCATTGGCGTAAGCAGTCATGACAGCGGTATGCATACTACCTCTGCCTTTCATAAAACGAGCTTTGGTAACGCCTTCTGAAATAACGTTCCTGAATGGAGAAATAGACAACAGCACAAAACTGTCATAGTCGGATGGCTTGACACGCGGATGCCATTCCATTTTCTTTAGTACCGGAAGAATGACCTGGGGATTGGTCACCCGTAAAAAGATGACCATGTCATACATTCCCATTCCTGTTTTACCGATCCTGGACCTGATAAAGTTGGCTGTATCATTTGCTTCAGCAGCCACCTCGTCGTCTCCCAAAATCAGTAATAAAAGCTGGTCAGGTTGATCCAGCAGATCCTGAAAAACTTTTAGTGCCTCGGCTTCGGCTGTGGGAAGCTCTACATAATTTTGCATTTACAGTTTGTTAAGTGTGTCAGCATTGGGGGGAAAACATGAAAATAGATAATTAAACGGGAATTCCAATATTATAACACAAAAATTCTAATATATAAGACACCGTATGAATAAAGTTTACAGACAGGGAGCAAAGGGCGCTTTATTAGATGAATATGAGCGGGTTATCGGGGAATTGCAACAAACGATAACAGGCCTCAGCAACAGGGAGTTAACAACAGTTACTGACCCTCATACACAGGACGACAACTGTCGTTCTATACAAACGGTCCTGTCGCATGTGGTCAATTCTGCGCATAGCTATGCGATCTATATTCTGCACGCCTACGGTTATCAGATGGTGAGACCGGAGAAACGTTACCATCCAACCGTAAACGACTATATCAGGGAGCTGCAGGAAGCCTTTGCATTCACGCAGATGGTCTTCCAGGATATTAAGGACAGCGAACTGGAACAGCCGGACAACGATAAAAAGATCCTGACCCGCTGGGGGCAGATATATGATATCGAGCAACTGATGGAACATGCCATCGTACATGTGATGCGGCACAGGCGGCAGATTGAGCAATTCAGGATCATACTGGGGACGGTATCCTGAAAGAAGGGCAAGGCTGTCCACCTGACGGAAGGACAGCCTTACTACATCATTCTTCCACTACTTAATCGAGTCGCGCAATAATCCCCCAGCCGTAGAAGCTATTGGCGATGCCGATGAGCAGTTCGTTATCGCCTTCGTTCAGCGGAACGCTAAAGGCTGTATTTTCAATGGAACACCTGCCTTCAGGCGTTTTCATGATCGGCATACCGTACAGGTTCTTGTCCACATACAGGTATTTACCATTGATAAATACCCATACTTCATCACTGAAACCCAGGTTAAGCTTTTTCAGTTGTTGTTTCTCCGCATGGATGCTGGTCTTCAGCCATACGATACGACGTTCCTTACTCATCCCAAATTTGCGGGTCAGGTTCACCAACCCACCTCTTTCTGTCCAGATATCCTCCCAGGCCGCTTCCTTTGCCGGCATAAAACTGCTGCTGAAGTCTACATCTTTGGTTGTCACCAGGGGACTGGTAACTTTCCATGCACGGAGATAACGCGGATCACTATCGGTAGGGTCAGGCGATTCAACAGGAGAAAGGCCACCGGTATCACCTGGCCGGATCACGAGATTAGCAATGATGACCTGGCCTTCAAAACCGATACTGCCATGTTTTGCATTGGCTTCCAGGCGGGGAACCTTTAGTGCAGCACGGGCGGTATCATTGATGTATACCCACATCTGTTTTCCGGAGATGACCAGTTTAACGTGGTTCCATTTCCCCCTTTCATAGGTCGCATTACCCTGATAACCTGGCAGCATGTCCCAGAGGTTGACACCTGCGATAAATGGCGCATACTGGATGGCATCCATGGCCATGTTATTACCGGCAGCTTTGGTACGGAAGTAAAAGCATTCCCTTTCATCTGTGGAACTTTGTCTGAAGTACATGGATGTAAAACGCGGATCAACGGGGTCCATATCGTACTCGATGGTCCCGTCGGTGAAATCTATCCCTTTGAGTACGGCCGAGCCGTCGCTGCTTGTTATTTTCATGGCAGGGACAGATTGCCAGGTCAGGAATTCAACGGAGTTAGGTTTAACTTCCCAGTTGTCGGGCGTTAATGCAATACTGTTTCTTTGTGGTGCGGATAATGATTTGCCCTGTTGTCTGCTCACCCTGGGTTGTGCGGCGGCAATAAGGGAGCAAAGCAGCAATACTAAAAAGGCGGATGTCTTGTACATGGTCTGTCGTTTTAAGTTTTCAGATGATAATGCCGCAAAGCTGAATAATAAGTAACTTGACATCAATTCAAAGAATGTTCAAGTTTGTGCAAGTCTGTTCACGGAGATAACAAACTCATTATCAAATGGAAAACAATTTAGAAACAGATCACATACAATATTGTCTAACACTGGCAGAGAAGCGGTTCAACCGGGGTAGCAGTGACAGGTGGACGACCTATGATTTTGAAAAACTGAGTGAATCCATCCAGGAAGTAACCGGCGTTGTGTTGAGCGTGACCACTTTAAAGCGGTTATGGGGGAAATTGTCTTATACGAATACGCCGGCAACGACAACGCTGAATACCTTAGCCCGATATGCCGGTTTTGAAGACTGGAGTTCATTAAGAGCACAACCAGAGCCGGAAGAAAAACAGGAAAACGAACCGGTGAGGATCATTCCTGCAATACCCGCTACCCCTCCACAGGAGGAAAGGCGTCAGGGACGGCGTTGGCCTTTATGGGGATTGGCCATGTTGCCGCTGGCTTTTGTGCTGTATCTCGGACTTCGTTCAGACGGCCGGACAACAACCCCTGACCGGCGTGCGAACTATCAGTTCAGCAGTAATAAGACCGTCCTGAAAGGGATACCGAATTCGGTAATTTTCAGATATGACGCCAGTGCTGCGGGTAAGGATACAGTGTATATCTCTCAGTCATGGGACATCAGCCGGAAATTTGCGGTCCCCAAAGACCAGAAGGAGTATTCCTCCATTTACTATTATCCCGGTTATTTCAGGGCGAAGCTGATGGTCGGGAAAGAGATCGTAAAGGAACATGATCTGATGATCAGTTCCAATGGCTGGCTGGCACTCGCCGATCAACAGAAGGTGCCGGTTTATTTTGCAAAAAAGGAATTCCTGCGTGATAGTATCGTGATGGTGGACAAAGAGATGCTGGATGCCTATAATATTCAGATGCAGCCGGAGCTCCCGGACCTCCGTTTCTTTTATGTGGAAGATATGGGCGGACTACGGAGCGACGATTTTCGTTTTGATACCAGGATAAAAAGCACTTATAGTATAGGCGCGGCTGCCTGTCAGCGGATAGAGGTATTGATCCTCTGCAAGAACGACGTGTTTATTATTCCGCTATGTGCAAAGGGTTGTGAAGGAGCGCTTTTTCTGCGGGCGGGTAACCGGTTTCTGGAAAGTAAAGATACTGACCTGTCAAAGTTTGGCAGGGATCTCCATGAGTGGGTACGGCTGCAGGTGGAAGCGAAAGATAAACAGGTGCGGATCCTGGTCGATGGAGAAGTAGCCTGCGCTTTTAAAGCGGATTATATGGCTACGGATATAGTCGGTGTGCAATATCGGTTTCAGGGACCCGGAGCGGTAAAAGACACCCATTTTTCAAACGGGGAACGGGTGATTAACTTGTGATGCTTTCGGTAAATTTTCCTACATTTAAATCATTAACCCTGCTTACACACAACTGATAGTTTTCACGTTTCAAACCCTTAACAATTCCATGATGACAACTGATGAGATTATCAAGGCACTTACCTCCTTTGAGCCTGACGGGCGTTCTGATGATGACAATATCTCTTATTTCTACGAACTGATGGACGCGCTGAAACACAATGCTGATAAAGACAAAGCGATAGAACCTATTTTCCGGCTGATAGAAAAGCATCCGCATCTTGATTACGGCTCTCCCGGACCACTGGCGCACACGCTGGAATCCTTCCATGAATTCTATCATGAACCGCTTTTTGCTTCACTGGACAGACGCCCTACCCCACTGACGGTATGGATGCTGAACCGGCTGACAAACGCCGATCAGAACTACCTGGAACATAAGACACTGGTGGAGAAAATGCATTCATTGCTCCAGCATCCGGAGCTGGATGATGTAACCAGAAGTGCGATACAAGACTTTGTGGATTTCCAGGACCATCCTGGTGAGGAATAGGCGCGAAGGCGTCACAGGAAAGTATACTCAGGAGGGGCGATCCTTCTGACATCTACACCATGAATGGCTTATCACTGTCCACCGGTTCTCAGGTCAGGAGATACTATTCCTTCTGGCTTTCACACCGAGTTGCTGCAGATGCCAGATCATATCATCAATATATGGTCTGTCTGTAATGCGGTACTCGATGGTTTTGCCATGTGTTTTAATCCGCATAAAAGTGCCTCTTCGCGGACCGCTGAAGCGGGTGAACTGGACCTGTCTGATCGCCGACAACGGAATAACCGTAGTAGTACCTGACAGGTGTGTCAGGGGCTTCTTAACCACCAGTTTGTCGCCATACAGATGGAAGGTATGCGGCGTAAAAAGGATCCAGCCGGCAATTAACAGGAAGAAGAGCGCCATGGTGAGCTGGCCGCCCCATGAAGTGGGTGACATGAGATACATACAGACGATGGCCGCAATGACAGATATTGTGGCAAAGGATATGCAGATCAGCAGATCACCAAAAAAAAGATTCGTCTCAAATAAAGGTAGGGACGATGGTTCCTCCGCCGTAGCGGACGGATGTGTTACAGTTTCGGACATCGGAAAATCAGGTTACTCCTAATTTAACGAAAAAAAAGACCATTCTCTGATAAAGAATGGTCTTTTTCTTTTTTACCACCAGATGTTGTCTTCTGATTTCACCAAAAGGAGGTCTTGGGCTTCCCATTTACGACGCCATTTCACCGCGATTTCACGGGAGATCTCATAGATGCTGTGCTAAGGGCAGTAGCCTGGGTACCGGCCGGGGTTGTCAGTTGGTCCTGCATGTTGTGTGGTTTTAATGTTAACAGGCATGTCATATAAAATATAATCTTAATTGAATAGAGCAGGAAGGGAAACGTCTGCTGTCTTTCCATTGTGCTGTCCGTTTTAAAGGGGTATTAAAAAACTTAAGGAGAAAGCAGCTATCAGACAGCAGCAATTGCGCTATAAAAGACCACTCCCGTCTCTCTGGCCATTGATCCAAAAAACATCCCCAATTGTACATTTCAACTTTTCCATTTCCGTTCTTATGGCTTTTATAAAACTTTATTTGGAACATTCGTTCCACATACTTAATTTTACATCCGGAACGATCGTTCCAAACAAACAAAGGGAAATTTAAATCATCAACAACAACTCACAATTAAATCAAGTTTTATGAACAGGTTACAGAATAAAGTGGCAGTAATTACCGGCGGTAACAGCGGTATTGGTTTTGCAACAGCACAGCTTTTCATTGCAGAAGGCGCACAGGTGATCATTACGGGCCGTAATAAGGAGTCAGTGGACAAAGCGGTTGCAGAACTGGGTCAGTCAGCAAAGGGTATTGTCTCTGATACAGGCAGTATGAAAGACATCAAACAGTTACAGGCACAGGTAGCAGCCATACATCCGGTGATCGACATTATATTCCTGAATGCAGGCGTAGCAAAATTTTCCCCTATTGAAAATGCGGATGAGGCTTTCTTTGATGAACAGTTCAACATTAACGTGAAAGGTTCTTATTTCACCGTACAGCAATTACTGCCTTTACTGAAAGAAGGCGCTTCTATCGTACTGAACACTTCTATCAATGCACATATCGGTATGGCGAATGCCGCTGTTTATGCAGCGAGTAAAGCGGCGCAGTTAACGTTGATCAGAAATCTTTCCGCAGAATTCCTGAGCAAAAAGATCCGCGTGAATGCCGTAAGTCCTGGTCCGGTTTCTACACCGCTTTATGGCAAACTGGGTCTGTCCGAAGAGCAATTGTCTGCTACTGCCAGCGGCATATTATCCAGCATACCTATGGGCCGTTTTGGTACGCCGGAAGAAATCGCAAAAACAGTCCTCTTCCTGGCTTCTGATGACTCCACTTTCCTGCTGGGTGCTGAGCTGATTGCAGACGGTGGCATGAGTACATTATAATTTTTTTTCGTACATTTGGAACGACTATTCCAAACAAACTATCGTACGATGCCTAAAGAAGTATTATTCAATGAAGCAACAGTGTTACAGAAAGCGACCGAATTATTCTGGCATAAGGGATATAACGGTACGTCGATGGATGATCTTACCAGGGCAACAGGATTGAGTCGTTCCAGTTTGTACAACTCTTTTGGCGACAAGCACAGTCTGTTCATGCGTTGTCTGAACTATTATTTGTCGGATCAGGAGAAATCGCTGATGCAGGCTGTGGGCGGGACCAGTTCTCCTTTGAAGAAAATAAAGATCGCGTTTAAATACATGGTGGATGTTATCCTGCGGGATGATAAAAGGGATGGATGTCTGATGGTCAATACCACAACAGAACTTTCCAATGTAGATGAAGAAGTGGGTACGTTGGTGTTACAGAATACAGACGCCATGGAACATCTTTTCCAGCAATGGGTAAAGGAGGCGCAGCAACAGGGTGAGATCAGCAAAACCTTTACGCCGCAGGCGATCGCAAAACATCTCTTCAATACGTACAGTGGTCTGCGTATCAGCGGACAGGCAAGACCGGATAAGAAGTCGCTGGATGATATTGTGAAAGTGGCACTTTCCGTACTCGGCTAAACGGGCATCATACCTATTAATATATATTTACCGAATTTAAGGGGAAATAAAAAGTCTTTTATTTCCCCTTAAATTTTTATTTCCCATTCAGTTCCATTAACTTAGAAATAACTTAAACAGAAAAATATACCTGCTACAGAGTTAAAAAATGTTTCCCTGAAGTAATTACCAGTTCCATGAAAAACAGAATGCGCTAACTCCACTTTTTTGATGTAGTCATACATTTTGTAATCTTTTATCATTTATTATTCACCCAAAAAAAGCACCCCTTATGGCAGATGCGTACATAGGCGAGATAAGAGCCTTTGGATTCAATTTTACACCTACGGGATGGCTTCCCTGTAACGGCGCCATCTATTCCATTCAAAGTAATCCTGCCCTGTTTTCAATCCTGGGTACCAATTACGGCGGTAATGGCACCACTACTTTCGCGGTTCCTGATCTTCGTGGTGTTGCAGCGATAGGCATCAACCTGCAAAACCCTTCATTCGGCGTACCCGGGGTAAAGGGCGGCAGTGAGAACGTCACGCTGACAACGGCCACCATACCTGCGCACACGCACATGATGCAGGCAGTTGTCCGTACCAGTCTGGCACAAACGGCAGCGGCTATTTCACAACCAGGCCCCAATGCATATCTGACGAATGCGTTCAGTAGCGGGCCAGGCAAAGGTGTTGTTGCTTATTCCAACAATACTTCAGGCGCCACATTAAATCCGCAGGCTATCGGTATTGCAGGCGGCGGCGTCCCTCATAATAACATGGACCCCTATCTGGCAATGACCTACTGTATATGCGCCAGTGGTGTGTTCCCTCAACACCCGTAAGCATTTCACCACATTTCCTCACCTTATCTTCATCTTAAACCATGGAAAACTATCTCGGAGAGATCCGTTTGTTCCCTTATACACACATCCCCAGAGGCTGGGTATCCTGTAGCGGACAAACACTGGCTATTGCCCAAAACCAGGCGCTTTTTGCATTACTGGGCGTCTACTATGGCGGCAATGGCACTACTAACTTTATGTTACCCAATCTAAATGGCCGTGCGATTGTCGGTACAGGCCAGAGTACCACTGGTACGGTCTATAATATCGGCGAAGCCGCCGGTACGGAAACCGTTACACTAGTGCCTAATAACCTGGCTCCACACTCCCATCCTGTGAAAGTGAATGTTTCTTACGATCAGGGTAGTCCCAATACAAACTACTTCGGTAACGCAAACACCCCCAGCAGTCCGACACAACCGGGACAAAACACCGGCACTGTCAATCTCTTTGCCCCTGCGACGACCCCTCTGGTAGAGATGGCTCCTTCTGTAACAGCAACGGGCGGTGGCCTTCCGCATGATAACAGGATGCCGTACCTGACCCTTATCTACTGCATCGCAACACAAGGCATATTCCCTTCACGCAACTAAATGTCAAACCTCTAAAAAGATTTTATGGATAATTATCTGGGAGAGATCAGATTATTTGCGGGCAACTTTGCGCCTGTGAACTGGTCCGTATGTAATGGAAGCCTGCTAGCCATCAGTCAGTATGATGCGCTATTCAGCCTGATCGGTACACAATACGGCGGGGATGGCATTACGACCTTTGCCCTGCCTGATCTGCGTGTAAGAGTACCAATCAGTATCGGTCAAATCTCCCCTACTGGCGGTAGCGGCAACTATATCCTCGGCCAGGCAGCTGGCAGCCCTAATATTACGCTGCTGACAAGTAATATTCCCAATCATACACATCCGCTGATGGCAGTCAATACCACTGCCACTACCGGCGATCCTGTCAACAACATGCTGGCTGCTACAAATGGTAATAACAATACCGGTCCAACTGCCTATCCGGATGTCAACCTGTATACCACACTTCCTTTGCCAGGCGGTGGTACAACCATTCCCAATGCCCTGATGGACCCTGCTTCTATCACCCCTATAGGTGGCACACAGGCACACGACAATATGATGCCATACGTAACAATAAATTATATTATAGCTTTGTACGGTATCTATCCAAGCTCTTAAGACAAAATATGAAAGTAGGAATTATAACAGGCAGCGATTATTTCATTCCCCTCGCCTACACACTTGCAAGCCATGGCATGCAAGTGTGTATTTTCTTTTCACCGACAGAAGACATTGTCGCTCAACAGAAAGTACAGGCATTTATCCATACCACCAAACTGCCCATGCAGACGGAAAGAGACCCTGATACAGACGTCTACTACTGGCTGGAAACGACCAGGCCGGAAGTCGTATTTGTCTACGGATACCGTTATCTGCTGGATATAAGGCGTTTCGGGGGAATACCCGCTTTTAATATCCATAGCGGTCCGTTACCTTCCTTCCGCGGACCATCACCTGTATTCTGGCAACTAAAAACCGGACAACCCACACTGGGATTCACCATACATGTACTATCTGAAAAATTTGATGCGGGTACAGTCGTATGGGCAAAGAGCATTCCGGACCAGCCGCATTATCACTATGCCATGGTCAACCAGTTATGTGCACAATTCTGCATTGAAGGCGTCTGGACTATCATGGGAGCCATACAGCAACGCCTGCCGCTTCCCGAAATTAATAACGGAAATACGCCTGCGAAATATTACAAACGGCCACAGCTACAGGATGTGATGATCAATTGGGAAAAGATGACGCCAGTTGAGGTAAGTAATCTGATACGGGCATGCAATCCATGGAACAGAGGCGCTATTACGATCTTTAACGGACAGGAATTAAAACTGATGGACGGCACCCCCACAGGAACACAGACGGATGCTGCTCCTGGTACCATACTGGTACAGGATGACATCTTCCATATTGCCTGCGCGGGCGGCACAACCATCAAAACAAACATGCTGTACCTGCAGGATGGATATATACCCGTTTATTATGCAGGTATGTACGGCATACGGCAGGGTATTAAACTGGGATAAGTCTTAACTTAATTCTCCAAATACATCACCGCCGAAGTACCAGTAACCAAGTGTTACCTCATTAATGGGGAGCACTGTCATGTCAGGGGATTCCCAGGTAAGCAGATGTGAAGATATATCGTTTTTCATCCGGCACTGACTTCCCATTCGGCGGCAAAATCTGAACCGGATCCAGCTTCGCCAAGTGTAACGTCATGAATGGGTAGTACGACCATTTCTGGCGTTTCCCAGGTAAGTAGCAGTTGTTGCGTATTGTTTTTCATTACGTGAGTCAGGATTAAGTGGAATGGAAGAAAATGGATTACTGTCTGGAAACCCAGACAGTAATAAATCAGACACTGATTTCGGATCCGAAATCTGTACCAGCGGCTCCTGCGCCTAATGTAATTTCATTAATAGGAAGCACTGTCATATCAGGTGTCTCCCATGAGGTCTTTAATTGAGTTGTTTCGTTTTTCATATGTGATATTAGATTGGAATGAACTGAAGTTAAGAAAAGTTTCCATCAAACAGATACCCATTTTTTTGCAGAACAGAAATTACCTCGCTACATATAACACCCTGTATCAGTCTGATAGCAGATAATTCATTACCGTCCGCCAGCTGAGACATGGCAGGTCCCGAGAGGTATTTATCGAATGCCAGCGCGTATTCAGGCGATTGTATGATCGCGCCCGTTCGTGGTATCCCGGCCTGGCTGCGCGCCATAAAATCAGGCGAATACTTGCCTTTATCCTTTCTCCAGATTACTTCATCAGGAACAATGCCTTCCATGGCATGTCGTATCAGGCTACGTTTATGACCGTTATACACGAACATCTGATCGGGCACATCCATCATGTACTCCAGCACGGTCCTGTCGAGCAGCGGGACAGCGGAGATGATACCATATGCTTCATTCCGGTTCGAGAGCAGCGCCGGCAATAATCCAACACGGCCATTCGTGACATTATCCATCATAGCAGCGAAAACATCTGTTACCGGACGCAGATCGATCATCTGTTTATATTTGCGGATAAATTCTTTACGTAATGCGGTACCGTTGAGCGATTTTCGTCTCCCTCCCCGCAATGCACGATAAATGGAAGTCTGAGCGGCCAGTTCTCTTTTAACGATCTGTAAGGGATGTCGTTGTTCCTGTTCCGCAAACTCCATGATCAACTGATAAACCAGCTGATAACGGCCTGCAGCAAGCATATTGTAAATAACAGTATGCCCCTGCCACGATACCCAGTGATCGCCTCCGTAACCGGTGAACAGGACCCCCACTCCTTTTTCCTTTGCTGCCCGCAATATTGCATGGTCCATGTAGAAGAATGGATTGGGAAATGTTCCGTCACGGTCAAATGCATCGCTGATATCATCAAACGGACCACAGGCAGGCGCATCTACAAACGTTGGAATGATATTCGGACAATGCCGGAGTATCCGTTCTATATAGGCTCTCTCATCCTTTCCCTGTGCCGTTTCTGGCAGTACTGAAGAGAATGCATATAAGGGCTTGTTGACGGCGGCCAGTTCCTTTGCCAGCAAACAGGCGATCGAGGAAGAGTCCAGTCCGCCGCTGAGTGTAATACCTATCGGACGGTCTGTGCTGATCCTGTTCTTTACCACAGTTGTAAGCAGGTTCCGCATTTCCCAGGCACATTCTTCTCCGTCATCAAAACTGTATTTACCCGGTGATGGATTCCAGTAGCGTACCTGCCGCATACACCGGTCTTCCAGGGTCAACCCATAGCCTCCCAATAACGCATACACATACTTTGTATGTGTGGCCACGGGATCGCCATCACGGAAGTGGTAAGTAATGAGACTTTCTTCATTGAAATAATGCGGTAATGGTTTTACTGCCAGCAGTCCTTTCTGCTCTGTACAGAAAATAAACATATCCGGCGTATCATAATAGTAAAGTGATTTGAAACCTACACGATCTGTTGCCAGAAACAACCGGTTATGCTCCCGCTCCCATATACCAAAAGCAAATTCTCCATTGAAATAATACACGCAATGCTGTCCCCACATACGGAACGCTGCCAGCAATAGTTCTATATCGGTCGCCTCTTTGGGTGAGTTGGTGAGTTTACGTATATAGGGACCATTATCAATACGAATATCCGCTACTATGACCAGATCATCTGTTACAAGCGGCATCGGCCAGGATTTATCTGCTGCCTTAAATGTCAGCATACACTGCCCCAGCACAACATTCTCTTCATGCCAGCTGCCTTCTCCATCTATCGCACGGTGTCGCATGGCACTGGCCATGATATGCGCAGTTTCCTGCGATACCGGATCTCCATTCTTATGTATAATACCATAGATCGCGCTCATGGTTCAGTTTTTAAAACGTGCGATAACTGTATACTGTTCTATTCCTTTTGCCCCTGTGATGATGACGCCTTCTGATTCCAGCCAGGCATGTGCTTTCAGCTCTGTGCCGGCCTTATTGACACCAAAGAAAATAACACCGGGCATTCTTCTGTAACGTAGCATCAGTTTACCTGCCAGGGCCTGTTCAAAACACTTCGTACGCCAGGGAGCGCAGGATGCTGCTCTGGTGATAGCAGCCCTGATCCGTTGCGGCCGCAGGGAAGAAGGTAAAGCAGCCGTATCTGTATAGATAGATTCCCCCAGCATGGGCGCTATTTTCCGGAAAGGCATAAATAGCAGCATCGCGCGTGCCACGCCCAGGTACATCCAGGCTTCTGCAAACAGAAAAGATGCTTTAAATATGCGTTTCATTTTCATAACAAGGCTGTTACCGTGTTCAGCAAATGTTCCGGGTCACAAACCGAGGGACGTCTTATCAGATGTGTCTCTGCGTGTCTGGTCATTGCGCTGATCGTATCAAAACACAATGCCCGGGTAGCAGGTTGCCGGAATAACACCTCTTTATAGATATGTTGCACAATATGGGTAAAAGCTTTACTCCCACTTAACGCTTCATGCTGAATTTTATCGACCTCCCCTGCAGAGAGCAGTATTATTTTTCTGACAGGATAATGCTGTGTATCAAAATGCTGGTGAAAGAATATACCATATTTCTCCATACCCGGCATTACCGGAAAAGAGCGGTCATTCCATTGCAGAGTTTGCAGGGATTGTTCCCAGAGTTTCAGCATGGGATAAGACGCTATTCCCCGGACGCAATCGTCATCGGGCAATTGTCTTAAGACAGTGACATCATCTGTAAAAATGCGGTATCCTCTTTCCTGCAGGCCCGCAAGCGTGGTAGACTTACCCGCGCCTGAATGTCCGCTGATCAGTGTCAGTCCATCTTCCATCACAATACCCGCAGCATGCAGGGGCAGCTGTTTGCGTTGCTGTAATATACCCGCCATGGCGCCAGCCAGTACAAACATCCGTAAGAAACGGTCTTCTACTTCTGTTGTTAATGGGGAAATAATAACCCTGTTACCATCAGCGATATAATAAGACGCAAGATCTCCCACCGTAAAGATCAGTTCACGATCATTCATATAATACGTAATACGTCCTGTACTGAAAGTGGCTGTCGCATAGATTTGTGGAATTACATCGATTGTAATGGTTACATCTGTATGCGGGGATGATGCAGGCATCAGTTCAGGGAATTCAATTCCGGACGAAATCAACAGGCCGAAGCCCCAATATTTGTGCATGTAGGTTAAACTATTTCGGGTCATTTTATGTTACCAATACTATATACACGCAACTTATCATTAATGTTTAAACATATGTCACAAAGTGTACAAACGTCCCTCTGTAAGGAAACGATCGTGCGACGAAACGAGCGAAATTTCCTGGTAAGCCGCATTGGAGAAGAAGTCGTCCTGATGGACATCCATAACGGACAATACATAGGTCTCAATGCTGTCGGCAGCGCTATCTGGGAAAAACTGGAACAGCCTGTAGCTATTCATGATGTCGTAAACGCACTGATGCAGGAATATGCGATCAGTATGCAACTCTGCGAGCAGGAAACCCTTCTTTTTCTTCAAAAGATGATGCAGCACAGGATGCTGATTGTTGATTAACCTCATGCTGAACAACGAAGTCACTGTAGTAGTACTATGCTGTAGGGTATATCTGCAAACCAGCGCCATCTCCGATCTCAAAGCCTTTATAAACCAGCACCCGGTCCAGTGGCAGCAGGTATATCAGCTGAGCACGAAACACAGGATGAGGCCACTGGTATTTAAGGTCCTAAGTAAGTTGTCTGCTGACGTACCTGCAGCAACCCTGCAACAATTCAGGGCTTATTGCCGGGAATTCCTGTTGTTTGCCGTTGACCGGCACCAGGAAGCTGCGCGTATTATCAGCCTGTTGCAGGAACAGGGTATCGCCGCCAGACACTATAAAGGAACGGATTATGCCTTACTGCTGTACCGTGATATCGGTATGCGGGAGTTTACTGATATCGATATTATTATCGATGAGCGACAGGCAGACCGTGTAACCGCCCTCATGCAGATGGAAGGTTATGACATGTATCATGAAAAATACTACAGAAAATATCCCGCCCATTTTCAGCGGCATATCAAAGAGGTGACATTCGGGAAAGCTTGTCAGCGGGGTCGGAGATTCTCTTTTGAATTTCATTACCGCCCGACCCACGGACTGATGGACCTGCAATATTCATTTGCCGGTCTGCTGGGAACTGATTACCTGCAAAGAGCATATACCGCTGAAGACTATTACAAACTGATGGTGGTCAACAATGGCGCCAGCGACTTTTTCCCGCATCTCCGTTCATTGATGGATATGATATTGTTGTACCAGAAAGGCCCCTTTTCAGTACCTGCAGCATTACGTCCATATGAATTGCTATGGCAACAACTGGCGGCCAGTTTATTGGGATTCGAGACAGCGGCCCCTCCGGCGCACAACAATACCTACCAGTTACTGGCACACAGATTACAAGCCCGGGCAGGACAGTCCTACACCCTGCTGCAACAGGCCCGTGTGCGGTTGTCACTCGCTGCGGATATCTCCGCCAAATGGCGTATCACGCACCGTTATCTGACCCACCTGCTCCGGCCAAATGCCAATGATATAGCAGCCCTGCAATTGCCTTATTTCCTCTACTATTTCACCAAGCCGGTCAGACTCGCCTCCAATCTGCTGAAGCAGAAAAAATAAAAGGCCGCCCGCTTTTGACGGACAGCCTTTTGCTTCAAGACAGTATTCGCTGGTAGAATTATTGTTTAATGATCTTCTGGTTGATCACACCCTCTTTACCAAAGATCCGGATGATGTACATACCGGCCTTCAGCTGACTCAGATCGATCTTCGCACCAGTTACCTGTGTTCTTAATGCAGGCGTACCATCCATATAAAGCACTGTTACATGGGAACGGTCTTCCACACCTTCTACATTGTAGTTATTTACAACAGGATTAGGATAGCCTCTGAACTTCGCTGTGATGATCTTATCTTCAGCTGGTTTGAGTGCCGCCTGGGTATTGGCAGGCAGTGAAGCTGCGCTGCCATAGACCTCTGTTGAGAAGATGGAATAACCCCATTGTGTACCTCTGGCCGTTCCATAGATACGAACATAACGTCCGGTACCGGAGAGGCCTGTCCAGTCGTTAGCAAGAGCGGTATTAGCGGTCACCGTCTTCAGCACCTGCCAGTTATTGAGATCAGTGGAGATCTCAACACGGTAATCTCTCCCTAAAGCCGTTTCCCAGGTTACTTTCACCCGATTGACGTTATAGTTACCTCCCAGGTCTACATAGATCCATTGCGGGTCTGTATAGGCACTTTCCCAACGGGAGCCCGCATCTGCATCAAATGCATTATTGGCATTAAATACGCCTGTTACACTGGACGCGGTACCGGTTTTATTCAGGGCAATATTGGCGGAAGTAGACGCACCGGAACCATAAACTTCCATACCAAAGATGGAATAGCCGTATTGCGTACCACGCGCCGTTCCATATACCCTTACATACCTGCCGGAACCAGAGAGTGCTGTCCAGTCGTTCACCAAAGCGGTATTACCTGTCACCGTCTTCAGCAATTGCCAGTTGTTGAGGTCATTGGAGATCTCTATACGGTAGTCTTTACCCATGGCTGGTTCCCAGGTGATCTTCACACGGTTCACATTGTAGGTATTACCGAGGTCTACATAGATCCATTGCGGATCCGCATAGGCACTTTCCCAACGGCTAGTGGCACTGGCGTCGAACGCATTGGAAGCCGCAAAAGCACCGGTTACACTGGAAGCGGTACCAGGTCTGTTCAGGGCCAGATTAGAGCTTGTGCCATTCACGGCAATTGTCACCGCGTTAGAGGTGGCAGTAGCACCACCATTATCAGTTGCTTTTGCGGTGATGGTATAGCTACCTGCCGCTACATTATTCCACTGAACGCTGTATGGAGCGGAGTTATCAGTACCGATGACAGCTGTACCGTTGTAGAATGTCACAGAAGAAATAGTACCACCATCACGGTCGCTGGCGGTAGCGGTCAGGGTAATGTTACCCGGCGCTGCATAGGTTTCTGTACCGGTTGGCGCTGTCAGCGCGACTACCGGCGGAGGATTATAGGTAATACCATTGGAATACACCCTTACCCAGTCGATGTACACATCAGCAGGGAAGATAGCCTGATCCACGATCGGACCTCCATAGGTATTGCCACTGCCGCCTACGCCTACGCTCAGGATAGCGTACATTTTATGTTCGAAAGGATGCCATTCGGAATAGAGGTTGGAGAACTCCGATTTGCGGACGCGTTTACCATTGATCACCTGTACCTGAGCTTCGTTCTGACCATCAGCGGCAAAGGCGGCGCCATCTTCAAAATAATGGATATGATAAACGTTACCATCTACAAAGAACTCCATTCTGTCGGCAAACCAGTCTATCCCATACTCGTGCCAGCCATTAGCGGCTACTGCAGGATCAGTGGTGGAAGACTGCGCACAACACTGGTAATCAGGGTTTCTCAGGGAACTGCTCCAACGGGTCGTCGCGGAACCATCAAATGCTAATCCGGCAGCGACATCGGCTCCCTGGGTAGAAGAGGCTACAGCAGGCTTGTTTAATGCAAGATTAGCACTGCTGCCACCAAATACCTGAAATTCGAAGAGTGAATAGCCCCAGTCGTTGGAGCGCTGCGTACCGTACATTCTGACGAAACGCGCATTCCTGGCGCCGAAGGTGATATTGTCAATACCGCCATCACCGGCTGTTGTCGTATAAGCGTCTGACCAGGTGGTACCGTCCGTAGATGTCTGGATTTTGAAGGACTTACCGGTATTCTCCCAGCTCAGCTCTACCCTGTCCACTGATACAACTGCACCCAGATCTACCCGGATATACTCCGGATTATCAGGCGCCTGTTGTTCTGCGAAACTGTAATAACCGCCCTGGTGACCATGGTTCCAATCGGCCCACTGGTTATTATTCCATGCCCAGGCATAGTGCGTGGAACCTAGGTTAAAAGTGGGAATGCTACCGACATACTCCATGATATCGATCTCTCCACCCTGGGGCCAGCTGATAGTGCTCTGCCCCTGCGGCAATTCATCAGGCATCATCCAGAAGGCGAAGCCCTGTCCCATGGTGCGTACACCTTTGGGCCATACCCTGGCTACAATTCTGTGCTGAGGACCCCAGCTGGCCTTTCCATTAGAATTGATCCTGCCGCTGGTATAGTTACGATCAATATAAAATTCTTTTCTCGTGGATATTCTGAGCACATTGCCATTGGCTCCGGCGATACCGGATTCAATACCAACGTTCTCTATGCGATTGGTTGCACGATCCAGCTGACCGGTACCAAAGTCTCCGTTGACACCGGTACCTGTTTCATAAGACCATTTTGTAAGATCAAGGGAAGGACCGTTGAATTCATCACTCCAGATGAGAGTCCAGTTCTGGGCGCGTACAGTACAGCATAGTAGCAGTGCTACGCTGAGGCTTAAAAGTGTTTTCATGTGGTTTTCAGTTTGGTTACTTCGAGATTTAGTTTAATAACGTGACGTGGGTTTCCGGACGGGCACAGGTGGACTGTGGGCTGCCCTGAATCGTGGAATTGCCATCTTTTTTAATTGTTTCTGCGATCTGTCTTGAAGTGGAGAAGGGTTTATTGAAATTTAATTAAAAAAACGGGGATATACAACAGGGAGATGGCTACTGCTGCGGAGGTTTTTCAGGGAAGGAGGTTATGGGGATGGAATATGTGAGCTTTATTATACTGTTGGTTTGAGTTTGTAGAAAAAAGAGGCCGGAATGATAACAACGGCATTGGCAATAAATATCAGTAAAACGAACTTGTCAGTCAGACCTCTTCCCACAAAAATGGTCAGACTGCCGGCTAATTCAATGAGTATTATCAACATCAGCAGAGATTTCTTCCAGAAAACGTCCCAGCTTCTTGCATTGATGATCATCACCGTAATACAATAGAGAAAAAATGCGGGCACTGAACATATAAAAGCTATTGAGGTGGCAAATATTATAAAAACGGGGATTTCGTACAGACCAGGAGAACGGACGTCTGACCTCATATTTATAAACATCAATATTCCGAATATTAGTGCACCCAATATTATGGTCGTCAGCCAGACATTTCTCGCATATTCAAAATCATTACTGTGAAAACGTAGCTTTTGGGTGATATACTGTACTAATGGCATAGACATAAGTTCTTTTAAATATCAGGAATTGTTCTGATCAAGTCCACCTCTTCACCGGCGCCAGGTCGTCGCTTATTCATCGGAAAGACCTCCCGATGGCTGTTTATCAGCGGGAAGCGGATGACTTCACCGGGTCCATATCATAAAAGAAAATAGTCCCGGCTGCTACCAGACCGTAGATAACAGCCATATTTAACGGCAGGCCTGACAGCTGATGCTTTGAGCAACTGATCAGGATCATTTCACCTGTCGCAACTGCCACTAATAAGCTTTTCTTTTGTTTATCGGAGATCTTCAGCAACTGTACAAGCCTCACGGCGATAAAAAAAATAAGCATAGAGATCGGCCTGCTTAGGTTACTATATAATGAAGCAGGCAATCCGCAAGATATATTTTTCTCCAAATATTTGAAACAAACGATATCTGGCGCGATCCATGCATGTATTACCCGAAATCGCCACAATAACAAATGTGGTGTATTGACAGGTTTATGTATTTTTAGGTCGCAATAAGTAAGGAAATTTCATGATACAGGTATTTGAGAATCTATATGTAGGAACTAACACAGACTGTCAGCAGGTGACTCCAGGCTTTGCCATCATTCATGCCTGTAAGGAACCCTGTCACCGGCAGGCGGTTGGTTACAGCGGCAATCTGAAGGCCAGTCACCCCTCCTACCTGATGCACCTCCATGGTGACCGTCACCTGTATCTGAATATGGTGGATATGGACCAGGAACTATCTCCCCAGTACACCCATCCCATTATGGAAAGATCCATGTTGTTCATCGAGCGGCATATCCACGACAAAAAAGTACTCGTACACTGTAACTGGGGTATATCCCGTTCCCCTTCCATTGCCCTGCTGTACATGGCGCGTAAAAAGGCGATAGGTAATGCTACCTATGATATGGCTAGAAACGATTTTAACACCATTTACGCTGCGTATACCCCTGGCAGAGGTATTTCGGGCTATATGGAAAGATATTGGGCAAATCTGCTCTCTATTTAAATAAAACATCCTGTTATAAAAAAACTTACCTTCAGGGCGCTGATAGCTATCAGGCGCCCCGATTGACCATTCTTATCCGTTAGTATTTTGCCAGTATAACAGCTTATTATTCCATGTCCATGATTAACGTCGTGCGCAGCTAACGAGCTATGCGCCAAATTTGCCACCAGACAGAACCAATAAAGACAGCACAACCGAAATCACCAGCGCCAATCCACTTTCACCCGGCTATGCCCGGATAATATCTCCTACTTATGACCAGAAACATCTACGCCATTTTGGTTTTACTATGTACTGTACTGCCTGCCTGCAGAAAAGAGGATGCACCACAGCTGACCAGCGAATCGATAGCAGATACTGTCGTGCCTTCCGCAAAAGAAATACTGTCATTCACGTTTGAAGCAAAGAACAATCCACAGCAACTGGTAAGGGACGTCGTCTGCCATGTCTACGAAGACCATATCAGCGGTTGTATCCCCTACCTCAGTAGTAACAAGTCATTGATTGCCACGTTTACCTCCAATGGTACATCTGTAACTGTCAATGGGGTTGTACAACAAACCGGCATCACCAGTAATGATTTCAGCCGCCCGCTCACATTTACGGTAAAAGCAGCTGATAACACCACAAAAGACTATACGTTACAACTCTTTACATTCACCGGTCTGCCTATACTTTATATTGAAACGGAAGCGCCGGTTGTATCAAAAGAGGACTATGTAAAAGGCAGCATGACGATAGACGCCAATACAAAGTATCCGCAGACCGTCACCAATATGCAACTGGAAATGAGAGGCCGGGGCAGCAGCACCTGGAACATGCCAAAAAAGCCTTACCGTATCAAGCTAAATAGCAAAACAGAAATGCTTGGGATGCCCGCTGCTAAAAAATGGGTATTGCTCGCCAATTTTGCCGACAAGACCTTACTGCGCAACTATCTGGCGCTGGAAATCGGCCGCCGGTTTGAGGCGGCCTTTACGCCCCGTGCCCGCTTTGTAGAAGTCATCCTGAACGGAGAATTTATGGGCAATTACCTGCTCACTGACCAGGTAGAGGTTGGGGCTACACGGGTCAATATCCCCGAACTGAAGTCTTCCTCTACAGATATCAGTGGCGGTTATCTGCTGGAAGTCGATGAACGGCTGGATGAAACAGTCTGGTTCAGAAGTCAGTTGCAGGTGCCCTTTACGATCAAATCACCGGAGGATATTACATCCGCTCAACTCGACTACATCAGAAATTACATCCAGCAAACAGAAAACACATTGTATAGTCCGGGCTTTGCCGATCCCGTGGAAGGCTACAGCAAGTATATCAATGCATCTACTTTCATTAACTGGTTCCTGGTCAATGAGCTGCTGAAAAACAACGATGCTGTTTTTTTCAGCAGTGTATTCATGTACAAGGACAAAAATGCGAAACTCTCCATGGGACCCATATGGGACTTTGACCTGGCATTGGGCAATATCACCTACAATGGCAACAATATTCCGGAAGGATGGTGGGTGAAAAATGCAGTCTGGATCAACAGATTATTTGACGATCCGGTGTTTGTAAATCAGGTAAAGGGCAGATGGAATGCGCTCAAAACCACGCAGATCAGCACCTTATACACTTTCATCAACGAGAGTGCCGCACAACTGAAATATTCCCAACAGGAGAATTTCAACAAATGGGACCTCCTCTATGACTATACCTGGCCCAACGCCGTATCACTGGGATCATATGATTCGGAAGTACAGTATATGAAAGACTGGCTCGCTAAACGGATAAAGTGGATGGATGCTGAAATAAACAAATTGTAAAAACGGACAAATACTGTATTAAAACCGGACAGTTCCATTTGTTTCACTATCCCGATCCCATTGATTATAAGCATTATAGTATTGAGGTATATTTTTTGAACTGTCCGGTTCTTTTAACTTACAGTTATGCTCAGGAACTACATCAGGATCGCGTTGCGAAACTTACGTCGTCACTCGTTTTATACGATCTTAAATGTATTCGGTCTGTCACTGGGTATTGCCTGTGCGCTGATCCTGTATCAGTTTATCAGCTGGCATCTTGCATTTGATACACAGCACAGTAAGGGGCAAAATATCTATAAGGTCGTTACGGAACTCCACCTCGACGATGGCTCCGTACAATACGAAAAAGGGACTCCCGTAGCGCTGGCAACAGCTATCAAAACAGAAATCCCGCAAATCCGTACACAGGCATTCCTGTTCCATAATTACAGAGATCTTCCCTTCACGATAGCCATTCCACAAAGTGGTCACACACAGCAGCTTTTTTCAGAGCATGGAAATGTGGCCTTTACAGACCAGCACTGGTTTGAACTGTTTGACTACAAATGGGAAACCGGTCAGCCGGCAACATCGCTGGAAGCTCCCAATACCGCGGTGCTGACAAGGAAACAGGCAAACAAATACTTTGGCAATGCCGATCCCATTGGCAGGACTATACGCATCAACGATAAAATTACGGCCACAGTGACCGGCATCCTGAAAGACTATCCACCAGAAACGAGTACCAAAGTAGATATCTTTCTGTCTGCCGCCTCCATGAAGGGCCTGTATCCGGAGATGTTTCCTTCCATGGAGACCGAATGGGGCTGGATCAATTCTTCCAATAATCTGTTTCTGTTACTGCCGGATGGTCTTTCTGCTGATCGTCTTAATAAAACATTACGTACCGTTACCCAACGGCATATGGGAGAAATGGCCAAATACTATCATTTCCACCTGGAGCCGCTAAAAGACCTGCATTTCGATGCACGTTTTGGTGGAGTGATCTCCAAATCCCTACTGACAACCCTGTCAATCATTGCACTGATCATCCTTGTTATTGCAGGCGTGAACTTCATCAACCTGGCAACAGCGCAGAACGTACGCAGATCTAAAGAGATCAGTACCAGGAAGGTACTGGGCAGCAGTGCCGCCAGTATCTTCTGGCAGTTCATGACGGAAACCTTCTGCATCACACTGTCTGCTACCATGTTGTCACTGGTATGGGTTGCATTTGCTTTACCTGTATTAAATCCCTGGTTGCAGACCTCACTTTCCCTTTCTCCTTTCGCCCATCCTCAACTGATCATCGCCTTAATGTCCCTTGTCCTGTTCATTACGTTATTATCAGGTTCCTATCCGGCGTTTCTTCTGAGCAGGTACAAACCTGTTGCGCTCTTAAAAGCGAATCAGACCAGCGCCGGACGTCCCTGGATGCGGAAGAGCTTAATACTGTTTCAGAACCTGGTGGCACAGTCTCTGATTATTTGTACGCTGATCATTACCCTACAGACCAGGTTCATGAAAACCGTCAATCCTGGCTTCGACAAAGCAGGCGTTGTCATGGTACCACTCCCATCCGCAGACAAAAACAAACTTGACTATCTGCGCACGCAACTGATGCATACGTCAGGAGTAAAAGATGTCAGCTTTTGTTTCCGTCCGCCGGCCTCGGCGACCTTTAAAGCCGGTTCCGTCAAATTTGACAACAGGGAATGGGAAGACTATACCGCACTATGCACGCTGGGAGACGCCCATTATCTGCAAACCTTCGGTATACAGTTACTGGCGGGCAGAAATCTCCTGGAAAGTGATACGGCCAGTGAGTTTCTCATCAATGAATACATGATGAAACAGCTGGGATTCCACCAGCCATCCGAAGTGATCGGACACCAACTGGTAGCAGGTACACTGGATGATCGTCCGGGCATAATTGTAGGTGTGGTCAGGGATTTCAATCTGCACTCATTACATAGTAAAATGGAGCCGCTGATCATGACCTCACAGGCAAAAGATTATGCCTATGCAGGTATTAAAATAAGTGGGACGGGCATGATGAAAAGTATCAGTGGTATTAAGGATAACTGGCAGTCGCTATATCCGGATAATGTGTTTGAATATGACTTTCTGGACGATCAGATAGCAGCGTTTTATAAAGCGGAAGATTTGCTTAACAGATTGATTGGTGGCGCCGCTATACTGGCTATTTCAATCAGTTGTATCGGCCTGTTAGGACTGATATCACTACTAACTGTCCAGCGTACAAAAGAGATCGGCATACGAAAGGTGATTGGTGCCTCCGTGGCGAATATTGTACTGTTATTATCGGGAGATCTGATGAAATTAGTGGGGATTGCATTGGTACTGGCGGCAGGTGGCAGCTGGCTGGCCATGCAGTACTGGTTACAGGGATTTGCCTACAGGATCAATATACCCTGGTGGGTGTTTGTGCTGGCTGGTATGTGCAATGTGGCACTGGCGCTGGTAACGATCGGTTATCATGCGGTGAAGGCGGCGACGATGAATCCGGTAAAGAGTCTGAAGGCGGAGTAGGCATCATCACCTATCCGCCAGTAATATCACCACATCTGTCCGCCAATCTTCCGGATCTTCCACCTCATCAGGATCCGTCAGATAAAACTCGGTACGGGCCGCATACTCCGTTCCATTTACTTTCTGCACCCCTTCCTTCAACCCGTTCTCTTTCATCCATGCCTCAAGTCCCATATGTACCTCTTTCAGGTTGCTATAATCCCCCATATACGTCACTGTCACATACTCCGCATCAGGAAAAGAACCGGCCACCACATCTCCATTCACCTCAGCAGGCACCTGTGTCGGTACACCTACATCCACCAGTAACTGGTCTTCATGATCAAATTGCAGATATCGGAAAAATACCGGGCCTGCCTGGGCTATATGGTGCTGTTCCATCCACTGAACGATCTGCGGCACCAATGGCGGCAAAATGACTGGAATTTCGGCCATTTTCACCCTTTTGCGGATCGCTATATATGGCTGCTCAGGATGGCGTGCTATTTTAGGATCGCTGGTCATATCATATCTATTTTTATAATAAGTGTTACTACTGCTAAAGTAGTAAGGTAATCACAAGCAGCAACGGTGTAAACAGGACAATATAGCGGGGCGGCTCCGACAACTTACCGCTGAAAAATGTCCATTAAGGATTAGCAAAAATGAACAAACGGACTTTACAACTGTATTTTGCAGACCCCGGTAAGCATAAAAAAAGTCTTGCATTAAAGAATTAATGACTGGCTTTTTTCTATATTCGTCAAGGATTTGGTTAATCCCCGCAGCAAGCGGTAACCCTGTCAAGCAAAATGCAATAAGTAAACTGTGCAGGGAAGCACAGTGACCATCATTCTATCAACCTCGTCTCACTCCTCAGACGTAAGGACACGTCTATGCGATAAAATCTCTACTGTAACAATCTAAAAAAGTAAAAATGAAAAGAACACGACTGCTTTTCGTTGCTTCGTTTGCATTAGTATGCGCGGCAACAACAGCGCGGGCACAGGAGACGGCATCGGCGACGGTGACGGCGACTATTGTCACGCCTATCAGCATCACCAAGGATGTTGATATGAACTTCGGTAATGTGGCCGTACGATCCTCTGCAGGTGGTACGGTTGTACTGACGCCTGCCGGTACACGTACAACCACTGGTGGCGTAACATTACCAACAACTGCCGGAACAGTAACAGCGGCTTCATTTACGGTAAACGGTACATCCGGTTATACGTATGTCATTACACTGCCTACCACACCGTTAACCATTACCAGTGGTGCTAACACGATGACAGTAACTGCCTTTACCAGCGACCCTTCCGGTACAGGTACACTGACTGGCGGTACACAGGTACTGAATGTAGGCGCAACACTGAACGTCAGTGCAGCACAACCTGCTGGTCAGTACGTATCCGGTACCCCATTCAATGTTACTGTTAACTACAACTAACGGTACACTGATCTTTACCCAAAGGCCCTCCCGGTATACATGATGCCCGGGAGGGGCTTCCCGGGTATTTAACTTCAATTCTGCTTATGCGCATTATCCATTTACTGACATTCATTACGCTCTTACTATTCCCGTTACTCTCCTCCGCCCAGGGCAACCTGCTGATTACACCGATGAGGGTCATTTTCGACGGGCAGAAAAGAATACAGGAACTTAATCTTGCCAATACCGGCCAGGACACTGCCCGGTATCTGATTTCTATCATTGAAATACGCATGAACAGCAATGGCACTTTTGATAAGATCACCGAACCTGATTCAGGACAATTATTCGCCAGTAGTTTCCTCCGTTTCTTTCCCAAAAGCGTCACACTCGCTCCGGGAGAAGCGCAGCTGGTTAAAGTACAGCTGATCAAAACAGGACAACTGCAGGCCGGTGAATACCGCTCGCATATCTATTTCAGGGCAGTACCAGATCCTAAAGTACAGGGAGAACCGATCAGACTGAAAGACTCCTCCAGTATTTCTGTGAGTCTGACACCCGTCTTCGGTATCAGCATTCCTGTGATCATCAGAACAGGGGCGCCTGACGCACAGGTGAACCTGACCGATATTTCACTACAGGCCCCGGAAAATGCACCGGCCCATCTGAACATGGTAGTACGCCGCTCCGGTAATCATTCCGTATACGGCGATATCAATATTGACTATGTATCTGAAAAAGGCAAGATCACCACTGTTGGAAGTGTAAAAGGCCTCGCGGTATATACCCCCAATGTGTTCAGACAATTCCAGATGAAACTGGAAACAAAGCCGGGCATCGATTATCACAACGGCAAACTGAGGATCTCTTATACCAAACCATCAAAAGACGCTGTTCCCGATCCGATGGCGCAGACAGAACTGCAGCTACACTGATCATTGATTGGTATTATTCCGGTGTACGTGTGGTATGCCCTGAACAATAACAAAACACATGAATACTGACAGAAGATTTACACTTGTTTGTTTTACGCTCCTTATTCTATCACTCAGCCTGCCGCTTACCCTGTGGGGTCAGACGACAAGCTGGAAGGGCACTGTGAGCACCGCATGGGCCACTGCTGACAACTGGACAGCAGGTGTTCCTACAGCATCTGTAGACGCGATCATTGGCGACGCGGCGTTCACAGGGTCCTTCCAGCCTACCATCAGTGGCACCACCGCTGCAAGCAGGGCGCTTACACTCGTCACCAGCGCCAAAAATCCGGTACTGACCATCTCCAAAGCTATTACCATATCCGGTACACTCACCAATGGTAGCGGTTGTACGATCTCGCACAGAGGCGTAACCGTTACGGTAAAAGGAGATTTTGTCAATAATGGGACTTATACGACCACCAGTACCTCCTCCAGGATCACAATGGCAGGTACGACACAAAGTATTAGTGGTAGTGGTATTTCCTTTAGAAGACTGACCATTAACTCAGGTGCCACTGTCACTCCTGCTGTCAGTTTTCCGGTTACTGTAGCCCTTTCTGTCAGCGGTAACCTGGTTCCACCGGAAGGTACAACCACACTTATTTCCGGCGCGGGTACACTCAGCGTGACCGCTACGGGTGTGTTACATGTCAAAGGGGCAACCTTCGCTACCAACTATACACTCACCGGCACCAATACGCTCGCTGCGGGTAGTACCGTTGAATATAGCGCGACCACCATCAATCAGACTGTCCGGAATGACCTCACCTACTCTACGCTCAGGATCAGCGGCGCGCTGGTAAAAACGCTGGCAGGCAACCTTAACGCGATGAATGCTACAACCAGCACATCGGGGATGATCGTTGTGAATAGCGGGATACTGAACCTCTCCACCTTTACGGCCAACAGAGGCACTACCGTAGCTGGCGGCGCTGTCAGTGTCGCAAACGGAGCGACCCTGCGAATCGGTGGTACAGGTACCTTTCCGGCCAACTTTGCTTCCCGTTCACTGGCACTGACAAGTACTATTGAATACAACGGACTTGCCCAGACTGTATCTGCAGAAACATATGGCAATCTAACCTTATCCAGCTCCAGTGGCGCTGTTGTAAAAACACTGCCCTCAACCGCATTTACTGTTGCAGGTAATTTCTACTGCACTCCGGGAGCCGGTACCAGCGTAAGCGCCACAGCTGCTGCCAATATTATTGTCACAGGAAGCACCACATTAGATGCCGGTGCGACGCTTAATGGCGGAAGCTTCACAATAGATCTTAGCGGTAACTGGATCAACAACGGTAATTTCACCGGCAGCACCGGCACCGTGAATTTCAACGGTCCGGGCACCAATATCAGTGGAACAGGCACACAGAGTTTCAATAACGTCAATATCACTGCTACGAATATCACGGCTGCTGCAAACGCAGCACTTACAATTGCCGGAAACCTGGCCACTACCGGTCCGGGCGTATTTACACAGGCATCAGGTGGTACGCTGACAATGACTGGTGCAACCAAAACAATCTCAGGCGCCAGTATCACACTGGATAACCTCACCATATCGGGATCCGTCAGCAGTACCAGTAGTATTTTACTGACAGGCAATCTCGCAGTAAGTGGCTCCTTTACCGGCACAGGCGGATCCGTTACCATTCAGGGCGCCAGCAAAACTATTTCAGGCGCAGGTACGCTCACATTTGGCTCGCTGATCGTACCTGGTTCTGTTACAACTGCTATTCCTTTTTCCATCGGCACCACCCTGGATGTTAGTGGCACGTTCAGCGCCAGCGCCGGTACAGCGACTTTTACAGGTACCAGTACCCTCAATGGTACCGCCAACCTGTTCAATGTGACCCTCAATGGCACCTCTTTACAATTATCTACCAATGCCGTACTTGGCATCGCCAGCACATTCACTGTTACTGCAGGTACACTAAACGTGTCGGCGACTCCACCAAATACGGTCAACTTCAACGGCACCGCCGCCCAGAATATCAATGCCCTGACCTACAACAGACTATTACTCTCCGGCAACTCCGCCAAAACAGCGGCGGGCGCTATCACAACCAGCTATTTTACGCTGGCAACAGGAACGACCTTTAACGCCAGTTCCTTTAGCCATACCATACTAATAGACTTTGTGAATAGCGGCACCTTTAATGCCGGTACAAGTACATTCACCTTTACTGGCGCCAATCTATCAACCATTACCGGCGTCACTACATTCAACATTCTTACACTGAATAAAAGCTTACAGTCTACACTGGTGAACATGAACAATGATGTGAATGTATCTACTGTAAATATGACTGTCGGCACCATCAATACCGGGGCTAACATTTTCAATATGACGGTGGACAGGACAGGGCCAGGTATTATACTAGGTAACGTACGCCGTACGCAATCCTTCGGACTGGGTGGTATATACGCCTTCGAGAGCCCGAATACGACGCTGAGTCTTGTCGGACTTCCATTAACAGGCGCCATCACCGTTTCTGTAGCCATTGGTCCGGTAAGTGACTTTCCACAGGGTAGTGCAGTTAACCGCGTCTATACGGTCAGTACTGGCCTGACAGTTAGTTTGACCACGCTCAGATTCCATTATGAAGATGCAGAACTGAATGGTAACAATGAGTCCTCTATGAACCTCTGGTATAACAGTGGCAGCAGCTGGGTGCTTCAGGGCAGAACAGCCGGTAATACAACATCAAATTATGTAGAATACGGTTCAACACTGGCTATTAACGGCCGCTGGGCCTTCTCTGATAATTCAAACGTAGTACGCTGGAACGGTTCTGTCAGCAGTGACTGGTCAAATGCCAGCAACTGGACTGTGGTACAGGGTAGTCCGTCCCGTCCTCCGGGCGTCAATGATATCGTTGAAATTGGTACGGCCGCATTCACCAATCAACCCACCATCAACACTGCGGTATCTGTAAAAGCGATATCATTAGGCAGTACACAGGCGGCAACACTTACCCTCGCTTCAGGTGGTAGTCTGACCACACAGGGTAACATTGCAGGTAAATGGTCCTCCAATGTGACCCATACTATCAACACAGGTGCACAGGCACTCACTGTAAACGGGGACCTTGCCCTTAGTGACGGTACCGCTGCACATGCCATCAACCTGAATATCGGTACGGGAACGGTGACAGTAGGTGGTTCCCTGACGCAATCCGGAGGTGCTAATGTTATCTTCTCCGGTGCAGGCACCCTTAACATTGGTAGTAACTACAACTACACAAATGGCACGTTTACATCCAGTACCGGGACCGTCAATTATAACGGCAGTGGTGCACAAACAGTGGCAGGATTAGCTTATAATAATCTACTAATAGGTAAATCAGCCGGCGATGCATTATTAAGCAGTGCGTCCAGTGTAGCAGGAGACCTGAGTGTGACCGGCGGCTCCATGACCATGAATGGCGCCACTACGGTAACGGGCAATGTCAATATTTCCTCCGGTGCTACGTTGAACAGTGGGGTCATCGGATTAACTGTTGGCGGTAACTGGAATAACAACGGCACCTTCTCTTCTTCCGGTGGTACGGTTACCTTAAATGGTACCGGTACACAAACCGTCTCTGCGACTACATTCAATAACCTGATCATTACCAAAGGAGCCGGAACGGCTACACTGACCGGTAACTGTCCTGTTAACAGTAACCTGACCGTCAATACCGGTACGCTGAATCTGTCTACATTTACGGCTAACAGAGCTTCTGCCGGCGGGGCATTTACACTGGCGAATGGCACTACATTACAGGCAGGCGGGGTGAATAACTTCCCTTCAGGCTATTCTACCTATACATTAGGCGCTACCAGTACGACAAACTATAACGGTACCGTCGCACAGACGGTTGCGGGTGTGCCTTACGGTCATCTTATCTTCAGTAATGGCGGCACAAAAACACTGGCCGCTACCTGTACTGTCAACGGAGACCTGACCATCAATAGCGGAGCGACCTTTAACGGTGCGACCTACACCATCAACCTTTATGGTAACTGGAACAACAGCGGCACCTTCACTCCTGCTACCAGTACCATCACACTTAACGGTGCAACTAAAACCATCACAGGAAATACCGTCTTCAATCGTATGACCGTCTATGGCAGTTATACCGTAGCCGGTAGCGATATCACCTATAATGGTCTGCTGACGATCACCACAGGTGGTTCATATGTCGCAGGCGCAGGAACGGCAACTGTAAACGGTGACCTGACAAACAATGGCTCTCTTACCAGCACCGGGACCACCACCTTCACCGGGACTGCCTTACAGACGATCCGTTTTGTCAATGCAATTGTATCCAACTCAAGCGGTATTATCAACTTCAACGGTACGGTGCCGCCAGTACTCAATTCTACCAGTACACCTACCTACGCTACGCTCAATGTCAATAATACCGGCGGTGTAACTGCAAGCGTTGGCTGGATCGTGGGAATTGCTTTCAACATCGGTAGTGGCGCTACCTTCAATGGTGGTGTTTCTACGCATAATGTTCTTGGTTCGTTTACAAATAATGGTACAGTGACCAGCAGTGGTACAATGAACTTCACTCCTTCTGCTGCACAAACCATCAAACTGGCTGGTACGGCCTTTACCAGCACAGGTACGGTACAATTTGGCGGTACTGCGGCCATGAGCGTAACCGGTACACCGAATGCACTGGGTAATGTACTGATCACTAACACATCTGGTGTAACGCCTGCTTCGAACTGGCCGGTAAATGGCGACTTTATGATTACCAATAACGCCATCTTCAACGCAGGCACCTATACATACACGGTAGCGGGTGACGTAGAAAGCAATGGTACACTGAATGGCGGAACATCCCTGTTCACCATGACGGCTTCAGATGCACAATTAACAGGCACACCAACGACCACTTTTTATGACCTGACGATCACCGGTATCACTACCGCTATTTCCGATTATAATGTCAGTCATAACTTCACCAATAATGGTACCTATGATGGTACCGTAGGCACGCTCACCATGACAGGTGGTCTGCCTTCTATTATAACCGGTTCTGCCGCTTCATTTAACCTGGCGCAGGTCACTAATCAGAAAGATCCCGGCATTACCACTACCCTCGCTAAAGCTATTACTGCAGTAGATGATATTACGATCACTACAGGGATACTGGATGCAGCTGGTTTTGCTATCACGCCAAGTGCAACCGGTTCATTGACCATAGAAGACAATGCCCGGTTAATACTACGCGGTACACAGACCTTACCTGCATTCAGTACCTATTCGCTGGATACGCTTAGTACCGTAGAATATGGCGGTAGCACGCAGGCTATTTCTTCTGCTACGCCTTATGGTAACCTGGTTATCTCTGCAACGGGGTCTAAAACAGCATCCGCAGTGCTGAAAATTCTGAATGACTTTACCCTGTCTACCGGCACCTTTGTACAGGGTAGCTTCACAGATACTGTTGGCGGCAACTGGACCATGAGCAGTGGTACTTACACCAATACCGGCTCCACTGTTTATTTCAATGGCCTCGGTACGCAGACTATTACCTCTACCGGTGCATTCAATAATCTGACGGTTAATAAATCAGCTGGCATCATCAACCTTGGGTCTAATGTGACGGTCAGCAGTGTACTGAATTTCATCCTGAATAAGATCAATACCGGCAGCACATTCGCTCTGATCCAGCCTACCACGGGTACAGTGACCGGCGCTTCCCAGTCCACCGGCTGGGTAATTGGCAGACTACAAAAAGCCCTGCCAACCGGTAGTGTAACCAGGAATTTCGAACTGGGTGACGCCACCTATTACAGTCCTGCATCTATCACTTTCACCAATGTGACTACCTCTGGTAGTATACTGGCCACCGTCACACCCACAGATCATCCGAATATTGCTACATCCCCGGTAAATCCCAACAGAAGCGTCAATCGCTACTGGTCGTTCACCAATACAGGAACCAGCTTTACTACCGCTTCTGTCACTATGAACTGGAACGCGGCCGATGTAGATGCGGGGTCTAATACAGCTAATTTCAAAGTAGGCAGCTACAATGGCTCTACCTGGACAACACCGGCAACGGCCAGTCCGCTGCCGACCTCCATACAGGCTACGGGCCTAACGAATCTCAGTGTGGCGCTGGCCGTCGGACAACTGATCGCTGACAACGTATGGACAGGTGCTGTGAGTGTCAACTGGTTCGTAACCGGCAACTGGTCCAATAACCTCGTCCCTGTCAGCACGACCAATGCAACGATCCCAACAGGTCTGACCAACTATCCGTTGATCAATACGGGTACCGCGATGACTAACAATCTGATCATACAAAGCGGAGCCTCAGTTACCGTCAGCGGCGGTACATTACAGATATACGGCGCGATCACCAATAGTGGCACATTCACTGCCAGCAACGGAAGTATCGAAATAACCGGCGCCGCTTCCCAGACAATACCTGCAAATACTTTTGCCGGTAATACAGTGCTCAACCTCACTACGAACAATGTGGCGGGTGTATCACTATTGGGCACGCTGAATATCGCCGGTGTATTAAAGGCCACAACGGGCCTGTTTGTAACAGGCACCAACCTTACTTTGCTGTCTACAGCTACCCGTACGGCGTTGATAGACGGCACCGGTGTTGGCTCCGTATTGGGTAGCGTTACCATCCAGCGTTACCGTCCGAATAGCTTTGGTTATGTATATCTCAGTTCGCCGTTAAACGCCGCGACTGTAAATGAATTTTCTGACGATGTGAACCTGAATTCCAGCTTCCCGTCCTTCTATCGTTATGTAGAAAACAGGGCTTCTTCCGGTTGGGTATCCTATACTGCTGCTTCTGGTATCCTGGCCTCCATGGTCGGTTATGCAGGTAATCTGGGTACGAGCATGTCTCCTGTTACCCTCGATATGACCGGCACAGTTAATAACGGTACGATCACCGCTCCTACCCTTACCAACAACAACCAGCCTTATACCAAAGGCTTTAACCTGGTGGGTAATCCTTATCCGTCACCGGTCGACTGGGATGCAGCAGGTGGATGGACACGCGTGAATGTCGACAATGCGATTTACTATTTCAATGCCGGTACGACCAATCAATACACGGGTACTTACAGTTCCTACATCAATGGTGTTTCCAGCGATGGCGTTGCTAACAACGTCGTTCCTGCCATGCAGGGCTTCTTTGTACACGTGACCAACGGTACATTCCCGGTATCGGGTACGCTGACCGTAAATAATACCGCCAGGGTCAATAATCTGGCGCCTAACTTCCACAGGGAACGACCACTGACAGAACCATTACTCCGACTGAGCGCAGGCTTTACCGACGAAGGCTCTCCTTCCGATCCGGCAGTTATCTATTTTGACAATAGCTACTCAAGAGATTTCGAGCAGGACATTGACGCGCTGAAGATCATCAATACCGACGAACATGTGCCCAATCTGTATGTCATGGCAGGCACAGAACGGCAATCAATCGCTGCATGGCCCAATGATATTGATAGTACGGAAATGATCCCGCTGGGTATTACGACAGAGCAGGAAGGATATGTCAGCTTTACCATGCCGCTGATCGAACGCATGCCGGCTGGCAGACATTTCTATCTGTATGATAAAGAAGCGGGCATCACACATGATCTGCATCAGACGACTCCTTACAGACTCTTCCTGCGTAAAGGAAGTTTTGATACCCGTTTCTTCCTGGTACTGAAAGCAGGCGATGACGGTGGCGTGTCAACTGAAACGCCGTTGTATCATGCTTACGCAGCTGGTAACAGTCTGTACGCACAGTTTGACAAAATACCAGGAGAGAAATGTACGATCACCGTAAGCAATGTAAACGGACAGGTACTGCTACGGAAAGACTATACTGGTAATGGTCGTTACCTGCTGGGATCACATTACAACGGAGGTATTTACATCGTCACCTTCTACGCGAATAAACAACAGGTATCGAAGAAAGTGTTTATTGCTAACCAATAACAAAGTGATGAGCAAATTCAAACATATATATCACCTTTTTTTCAGCGGTCTGCTACTGGCACCTTTTGTGGTACGGGCGCAGGAACCTCCTCCACGGCCGATCTCCGTGTTCGTCAATCCGGCACAGGGATTGATCTTCGGCGCATTTTTCCAAGGCATCACAGGAGGAACGGTAATCCTCTATCCGGATGGCTCCCGCTCTGTAACCGGGACTATTGTGCAGGCGAATCTGGGTTATCCATTCTCCCCTGCCATTTTTGAAGTAGATGCAAATCCGGGCACACTTATTTCCATCATGAATGGTCCGGATGTGACACTGACAGGCAGTAACGGCGGCTTTTTATCACTACATATAGGGACGGCCAGTACCGGCACTCCTTTCATAGCTACGGCTACATCTCCTGCCCGCACGATCGTGCGTATCGGAGGCACTCTTACAGTAGGGCCACCTCCGGCAAATCCTGCGGGCAATTACAGCGGCGTGTTTCAGGTCACATTCATACAGGAATAAAACATTGATGACAGGCATTACTATCCATACCAATCCATTGAAGCGCCTTTGCTGCAAAGCAGTTTGCATACTGCTGCTGGCAGCTTGTACGCTACCCCTTGCCGCCAAAGATAAGGACGGCGATAACGACGAAGACCCCAAATATGAAGAAACCTCTATCATGGTTGTGTTACAGGGTGTCGGCGGTGCCGAGATCCCTGCTGTTGTTCAGGACGAAGTTGCCTATCTGTCTATTCAGGACGTATTCAACTTCCTGAAGATCCGGAATGCCTCTTCTGAGACACTGGACACCCTTTCCGGCTTCTTCATCACACAGGACGCAGCTTTTCTGATTGATAAGAAGAATAACCAGATCCGGTTCCGGGACAAGGTATTCAAGGTCGGGGCAAACGGTCTTGTGAAAACAGAAACCGGCTTATACCTGCGTACAGACTACTTCGCCAGTATATTTCAGCTGAGCTGTAATTTTAACTTCCGCAGCTTATCTGTAAAAGTGGAGTCAAAGGTTGAACTACCCGCTATCCGGGAAATGCGGCAACAGCTGATGTACCGCAACCTGAACAAACTGAAAGGGAATATTGTCGCCGATACCACCATCGGACGAAGCAATAAGCTCTTTAAATTCGGGATGGCCGACTGGTCGGTCGTATCTACACAGCGACTGCAAAGCACCAATGATACCTGGTTTAATCTGACGATGGGTGGCACCTTCGCAGGTGGAGAAGCGACCGTTTCATTGAATTATAACAACTTCGCACGGCAGCAACTGAAACCAACGCATCCGGACAGTAACATCATCCGTCCTTTTGACCAGCGGCAGCAATATTATCGCCTGCGCTTTGTCAATAACGACCGGAAATGGCTGCGTCAGATCATTGCCGGAAAGATCTTCACCCCTACCATTGCCTCCCTTTACGCACCGGTAGTGGGTGTGCAGGTGACCAATGCGCCTACCACCTACCGTCGCTCTTATGGCACTTATACACTCAGTAATTTCACTGACCCGGGATGGACGGTGGAATTATATATCAACAATGCCCTTGTAGATTATACAGTGGCTGACGCTGCTGGTTTCTATACATTCCAGGTTCCCCTGGTGTATGGCAATTCGCAGATAAAACTGCGTTTCTATGGCCCGTGGGGAGAAGAACGATTCCAGGAAGAGAATATCAGTATTCCTTTCAACTTCATTCCCGCAAAGGAATTTGAATACACAGCCAGCGCGGGTGTGGCAGAAGACACCGTAAACAGCAAATTAGGCCGTATACAGGCCAATTACGGCCTTACAAACACCATTACGGTAGGTGCAGGGGTCGAGTACCTTTCATCGATCAGAAAGGCTAATACGCTTCCTTTTGTGACAGCCTCCCTCCGACTGGTATCCAACCTGCTGTTTTATGGTGAATATACCTACGGCGTGCGCTCAAGAGGAATTCTGAGCTACCGCTCCCAGAACAATCTGCAGGCAGAACTGAACTATACCCGGTATAATAAAGGACAGACGGCCATCATCTATAACTGGCTGGAAGAACGCAAAGCAGTCATATCCAAACCTTTTACATCGAAGAACTTCTCGATGTTTACGCGTCTGACCCTAGACCAGATCATTCTGCCAGGGTCCTATTATACTACTACAGAATGGCTGATGTCGGGTGCACTGTATAAAGTAGGCACCAGTCTGTCCACCTACGCGATCTTCATCAAGGACGAAACGCCTTTTGTATATACCAACCTGGCCCTGACCTTCCGGGTACCGGGCAATATTCTGCTGACGCCACAGGTACAATACGAATACAACAGCAACCGCTTTATGGCCCTACGTTGTGAAGCAGGTAAATACCTGTTTAAAAACGGATACCTGAACTTTTCCTACGAAAAGAACTATCGTACCGACATTACCAACATCGGTATCGGCCTGCGTTATGACTTCTCTTTTTCACAGATCGGGTTCTCCCTCTGGCGCAACAACAACCTGACAACATTCGTGGAATCAGCCAGGGGTAGTATCATCCATGACGGCGCCTCCGGTTATTCAGGTACACATAACCGCTCCAGTGTAGGTTCAGGGGGTGTGGTGTTTGTGCCATTCCTCGACCTCAATAACAACGAAAAGTTTGATAAAGGAGAACCAAGGGTAGAAGGTTTGCAAATGAAATATAACGGTGGAAGGATGATCCGCAGTCTGAGAGATACCAGCATTTGTATACTTGATATGGAGCCTTATGCGGCCTATCTGTTCGAACTGGAATCAAAAGGCTTTGAAAGTGTATCCTGGCAGATCCGTAAACCAACCATCCGTATCACGATCGAACCGAATCAGCTGCGCCGCATCGATGTACCAGTATCTGTGATGGGAGAAGTATCGGGTAGTGTAAGTCTGCGGGAAGACTCCACCCTGAAGGAACAGGGTGGTATCAAGATCTGTATTTACAGATCGGACAGTACCCTGGTAAAATGTCTGTTGACGGAATCAGATGGTTATTTCAACTACATGGGCCTGCCACCGGGCGACTACGTCATCCAGCCGGATAAAGCACAGCTGAAAAAGCTGAAGCTAAGACCACAGCAGGCGGCTTACGACCTCCATATCAGTACGAAACGGGAAGGTGATGTGATAGATGATATTCACTTTATACTGGAAAGGAAATAGTCAGTCCATGTGAAAGACCTGCACTAATGGTCTGGTGACAGGAGAATTGTCTTCATTGGTATCCATGATATCGGCCATATATGCCCACCAGCGCTGTACAATGGGTAAGGTCCCCAGATCCTGGGATGACTGTTCGCCTGTTTGCTGCTGTACGCCAAACAGGATATTGGTCTCCTCATCCAGGAAGATAGAATAGTCGCTTACGCCATTGTCTTTCAGCAATGCTTTCAGTTCCGGCCAGATGGCGTCATGGCGTTTGCGGTATTCTTCTTTGCAGCCAGGTTTGAGCTGCATTTTAAAAGCGATTTTCATAACATGGAAATTGATGGGTTATCCGATCATAAAGACCGTCAGACTTTTCGCCCCATGCGCTCCTAACACCAATGATTGTTCGATATCTGCAGTCTTGGATGGTCCGGCGATAAAAGCGCTAAAACCAGTTGACGGCGCACCGATACGTGCATAGGCATCGTGCATGGTGGGCAGGATGCTCTTACTGTCAATAACGATCGCCAGATGTTGTGTGATAAACGGCAACACTCTTACTTCAATCTCACTTTCCGTCACCCAGATAGCGCCGTTTTCGGCTACGCCCAGTTGTCCGGGGATAATAGCCAGATCCACGTGTTCCAGCTGACGACCATCTCCTGTCTGCCACTGCGTAGCAGCACCAGGGAGATATTCCTCTTTGATAGCAACTACCTGTTTCAGATCAGTATAATGTTCCGCCACGAGCGGTTGTATTTCTGCGAATGAGTTGATTTCATATACCTGCCCGCCGAGCGTTTCCACGACCTTTTTAAAGGCAGCTGGATCTCCTGGTCCTGCCTGACCGAAGCCTGACAGATCGGGTAATGCCTGATATTCAGGCTGATTCTTTTTTATGGCGGCGAGTATCGCTTCGCGTGACATATCGTAATTACAAATTAATAATTGAGAATGATTGCCGGATGGTCCGCTTATTTCCTGTTCTTCTTATACCAATCAGCAAATGACTCTTTCGGAGGAGCCGGCATTTCGCGTTGTTTATACCATGGATTCATACCATTGTTCACCACAGCAGGGAATGTACGCATCACCCAACGCCCTACACCACCAGCTGTTTTATAGAGTCCTGGTTTGGATAGCACGATATTCATCGCATGCATACCTGCCGCTTTCGTCTTTTTGGTATAACCCTCTTTAGTGATCACCTGTCTCCATTTATAGAGCTGCTGGTGTATGTCGATCTTCACCGGACAAACATTCGAACACGAACCACATAAAGTGGACGCGAAAGGCAGATCGGCATAATCTTTCATATCCAGGTTAGGCGCCAGAATAGACCCGATCGGTCCTGCGATCGCATTATGGTAACTATGACCACCACTGCGACGATATACAGGACAGGTATTCATACACGCGCCGCAACGGATACATTTCAGAGAGTTACGGAAATCTTCCCTGCCCAGCTGACGGCTACGGCCATTATCAACCAGTACGATATGTAACTGCTGTCCTTCTTTCGGTTTACGGAAATGACTGCTGTAAGTGGTAATAGGCTGTCCTGTCGCACTTCTTGCCAGCAAACGAAGGAATACCCCCAGGTGTTTGCGCTGCGGGATAAGCTTCTCGATACCCATACAGGCAATATGTACATCTGCCAGGTGAGCGCCCATATCGGCATTTCCTTCATTGGTACAAACCACCATTTCTCCCGTTTCAGCAACAGCAAAATTGACACCGGTGATAGCAACCCTTGACTGAATGAATTCTTTTCTGAGATGCTGACGGGCAGCTGCTGTCAGGAACTTCGGATCAGCATTACCTGCTGGTGTGCCCAGATGTTCATGGAACAGATCTCCTATTTCTTCTTTCTTCTTATGAATACACGGCAACACGATATGACTGGGTGGCTCCTTTGCCAGCTGCACGATACGTTCACCCAGATCGGTATCTATCACCTCAATGCCATGTTCTGCGAGATATGGATTCAGGTGACACTCTTCCGTCAACATGGATTTACTCTTCACCATGCGCTTCACGCCCTGTTCCTGGAGCAGTTGCAGCACGATCTTGTTATGCTCAGCTGCATCAGCAGCCCAGTGAACGACGGCGCCATTGGCAATCGCATTCTTTTCAAACTCAAGCAGGTAATCATGCATATTACCCAGCACGTTATGTTTGATCTGGGAAGCCGCTTCCCTCAATTCCTCCCACTCCGGAATGCTCCAGGCCATCCGGTCACGTTTCTGACGTACCCACCAGAGCGTTTCATCATGCCAGTCCACACGGGGCTCATTCTGGTTAAAAGCGTCCGCAAGGACGGCATGTTCCTGATGTTTATGATTCTCGTGTTCCATTGATTAGTCTATACTAGCATTTAATATTTCTGCCATATGCAGCACCTTCACATTGCTTTGTTGTCTGCGTAAGATCCCTTCCAGGTGCATCAGGCAACTCACATCATTTCCCGTAATATACTCAGCACCATTGTTGACGTGATCTGCAATACGGTCCTTTCCCATTTTTACCGAAACGGCCTCCTCAAACACACAGAAAGTACCGCCAAATCCGCAGCATTCATCCTTACGTTTGAGTTCTACCAGTTCCAGCCCTTCTACCATCTGCAATAACTGCTGTGGTTTGGAGAATGGTTCCGCCACCAGTTCACTCATCTGGGAGAGTCCTAAACCACGTTGTCCGTGACAACTCTGGTGGATACCTACTTTGTGAGGGAATCTGGCCTGCAGACTTTCCACCTTCAATACATCCGTCAGGAATTCTGCCAGTTCATAAATGCGCTGGCGGATATGGGTGGCTTTATCTTCCCGCTCCGGTACATGCAGATGGTCTTTAATATGCAGTACGCAGCTTCCGGAAGGCCCAACGATGTAGTCAAAGTCCTGGAAATGGTCTACGAAAAGTGTATTACAACCGGAAGTAAGGTGTTCGAATCCGGAATTGGCCATGGGTTGACCACAGCAGGTTTGTCCCTGCGGGTATACCACTTCACAACCCAGTTTCTCCAGTAGCGATAACGTGGCGATACCTACCTGTGGATAAAACTGGTCGATGTAACATGGTATGAATAGTCCTACTTTCATCTTGTTCAAATATAAATCGAGCCGTGGCTATAGTGTCTCATCTCTACAAGGTCAGCCGGTAGTGATTGCGTATTCCAGTGCCTGTGGATAGCGAGAGCGGCTCCTACTGCCGTAGCCTGGGCTACCGAGGCAGCATACACTTCCATCTGAGGGAATGCTGCTGCCAGCAGATGCATATATACCGTATTCCTGCTAAAACCACCGTCCACGAAAATCCGTTTTACCGGTGTGTCTGCCAATACCAGCGATGAAGAAAACTGCTGCTGTTCCATGATATCCATCAGTAAACGGTGATAAGCGATCTCATAGCTGGTAAAGTCAGTTAATGACCTTTCTGCAAAGCGGGAAGACTGCAACAGGCCTGTACCAGGTACAGGTATTTGGTGTTGCGGAGGTACCGTGAGCAATTGAGCAAATATAGCGGGGTCGAATACGACTTGCTGGTAGTAATTTACCGGTGTCTGATAATATTCTGCCAGCCTTTTCACCTGCTGCTCATGTTCGTTGCCGGCAAACAGTCTTGCGGCCTTTACAGGGCGGTTTTCATAGGTGAGATAGCAAAGACAGTCTGATGCCAGTTCGGTGGGAGTTAAGGGGCTATTATTGAACGGATTAAGGGTAATACACCAGGTGCCTGTCGAGATCAGGGCAAATGGCTCAGAAAAGCTGGATAAGTAAGGGATCAGTGCAGCAGAGCTGTCATGCAGTCCGACACCTGCCATATAATGCTGCTCTTTAATAGTGGCAGGTAATACCCTGTTACCAGGAAATACCGGCGCCAGCTTCTCCGCCAGTCCCTCCTTCAGCACCCACTCATGATAGTGCTGCCGGGAAAAGTCCCACAACATCGTATGGCAACCAATACTGGTGATATCCGACAGGGGCTGTCCAGTCACAAGGAAACTAATATACTGTGGCAGATGCAGTGCATACCTGATCTTATCAAACAGCGCAGGTCTTGTCTTTTTGATACGGTACAACTGTAATCCTGCATTCAGACTACCCAGTGCCGGAGAAGCCGTATCACTGCATACCTTATCAAGTCCGCCACTCTCCGCACAAAGCGCTTCCTGCATTCCCTGCGGAAATGGCTTCAGGTAGTTATAAAGAGGCGCCAGTACATGCCCTTCCTCATCGAGGTAGACCATGCTGGCGCCATAAGTACTGAAATTGATTGCGACCACCGTATACTCCGGTAAAGAAACCAGTTCATGGAGATTGTCTTTTACCCAGTCGGTCAGCAGCGTAATGTCTTCACAAAGATCACCGTCTTCGTCTTTTGTTTCAGGGAAACAGGTGCCACTCTCCCGGACAATCCGGTAGTGTTCATCTATAAGAAAGGCTTTCTTATTGGTTTTACCAATATCAAGTATCGCAATACAACGCATGAGGAGAATTAAGAATTAAAAATTTATAATTAAGAACTGGCCTTAGCAACTGGAATTTACTTAATCAGGAAACGGACTAATCTATTTGCATGTTGGATATTGCTGTTTCAGCCTTACATCCAATGTTCCGGCAATTACGCATCATTCTTAATTGTTAATTCCTAATTCTTAATTTATTTAAAGTCCTGTAGCAACCGTCTTCAGTCCTCTTTCCTTAATGAGCTGTTCTCTTATCTTATACTCACGATAGAAAGCAACAGGCTGTAAAACACCTCCTGCCTGCAGGCGCGCCTGCGCTACCAATGGACGAACATCTGTACGGTAAGCAGCCTGTAATATTTCCTGTGCAGCCACCACATCATTATTCTGCTGTGCGGCCTGTAATGCTTTTGTATCTACCAACAATGACTGGGCATACGCGATCATAATAGCTTCAACAGATTGCAGGAGGTCCTCCAGCGGATCTTTCACATTATGAGAGGCATCGATCATCCAACCCAGGTCAGTCGCGTGATTCATACCACGGGCATCCATTCCCTCCACCAGTTCATTGAAGATCAGGAACAGCTGATAAGGATTGATGCTACCAACTGTGAGGTCATCATCACCGTATTTCGAATCATTAAAATGGAAACCAGCTAGTTTACCTTCCATCAGCAATAAAGAGACGATCTGCTCGATATTGGCATTAGGCAGATGATGCCCCAGATCAACCAGTGTATACGCCTTAGGCCCAAGTTTATTGGCAAAAAGCAGGGATTGGCCCCAGTCTCCGATGGTGGTGGAGTAGAAATTAGGTTCAAATGCCTTGTATTCGATATACAGTTTCCAGGCATCCGGCAATGCTGCATAGATCTCCTGCAAACTGTCCAGTGTACGTTTGAATGCCCCCCTGAAATTCAGCTGACCAGGAAAACAGGACCCGTCTGCCAGCCAGAGACTGAGCGCGTTCGACCCGAGTTCCACACCGTATCTGATCACTTCGATGTTATGTTCTATTGCCTGTTTGCGAACAGCCTTATCTACATGGTGCAGGGAGCCAAATTTATAGCTATGCGCCTGATCTGCCTGGTCCTGGAAGGTATTGGAATTAACCGCATCAAAACGGATATCATATTGCGCCGCCAGGGCTTTGATGTTAGCCGCATTCTCCGGAATATCCCAGGGAATATGCAAAGAAATAGCGCCACTGCTTCTGTTCAGCGCGTGTAATATGCCAATATCAGAGATTTTCTCTTCAAGATTACCCGGTTCTCCTCCTCCGGAGAAACGGCCAAAGCGGGTCCCACCTGTCCCCAGGGCCCAGCTGGGAATCGCTACCTGGAAATCCTGCAATTTCTGAATCACATCCTGTACGTCTGGAACACTAGCAGCAACATGCTCAAAATTGCGCTCATGTGCCTGTATATGGGAATCATTAAAAGCAGCGGTCTGGAATTTTTCTATATTCATAACGGGTGGTTTGGGTCATGAGTAAATTAGGAAAAGTTTTTCGTTAGTGGCAGCAAATCTCCTCACATCGGCAACACATGCCGTTCTGGTGGAAACCAGAAGCATGTGTTGTCTCAATGTTAAGGAATGTAACTGAAGAACTTATGACATTATCGTACAAATGCTGCCGCTACGCCGCCATCTACATTGATCACGTTGCCGGTTGATTTGCTGAGCAAACCACCGGTAACAGCAAAGCAGGCGCTGGCAATATCTTCAGGAAGGATCACCTGGTTCAGCAGGGTACGTTTCGCATAGTAACCCGGCAGCTCTTCTACCGTAATACCGTACGCTTTGGCACGACCAGCGGCCCAGTCGCCTTCCCATATTTTACTATCTGCAATAACAGCGTCCGGATTGATCACATTTACACGGATACCATCCTGACCCAGTTCTGCCGCATTCAGACGGCTCAGGTGTAACTGAGCAGCTTTCGCAGAACCATAGCCTGCATTATTCGGACCGCTCATCAGCGCATTTTTGCTAACAATATTGATGACATCTCCGCCCAGATCCTGTTTGCGCATCACGGCTACGCCTTGCTGTGTTACGAGGAACTGACCTTTTACCAGTACATCATACAGCAGATCCCAGTCCTTTTCCGTATGCGCTTCCAATGGTTTGGAGATCGACAGACCAGCACAATTCACCACCATATCAATACCTCCAAATGCCAGACTGGCCACTTCATATGCAGCATGTATGTCAGCTGCTTTTGTTACGTCCAGCACAGCCGTTGCAAATACATCTGCGCCATACTGTTTGGTAAATTCTTCTTTGGCAGATTGCAGACGACCCGCATCATTGTCATTGATGATCACACAAGCGCCTTCATCAGCAAAACGCTTTGCAATCGCCTTTCCGATACCACCTGCACTACCCGTGATCAATGCGATACGACCAGACAATGCTTTCGGTTTTGGCATACGCTGTAATTTCGCTTCTTCCAGCAACCAGTATTCTATATCAAATGCTTCCTGTCTTGGCAAAGCGGTATATTCAGAGATCGCCTCTGCTCCTTTCATTACATTGATCGCATTGGTATAAAACTCTGCAGCCACCCTGGCGGTCTGTTTATCTTTAGAGAACGTAAACATACCAATGCCCGGATAGAGGATCACCACAGGATTGGGATCACGTAAAGCCGGACTGTTGGAATGACGGCAGGTATTGTAATAGTCGGTATACATATCTCTGTAGGCAGCAAACAGTGGTTCAAGCTGTTGCTTGAGTACCGCTACATCTTCCAGCGAAGCCTGGGGTTCCAATGGCAATACCAGCGGACTAATCTTCGTGCGCAGGAAGTGATCCGGACAACTGGTACCCAGTGGTGCTAATCTGTCGAGATCTTTTGAATTGATGAATTCCAGCACCCGCGGATCATCGGTAAAATGTCCGACCATACGTGTATGTCCGGAGCAGAGTCCGCGTAACACCGGCGCCAGGGCGGCAGCCTGTTTCTTACGCACTTCTGCTTCTGGAGAACTGATACGCGCACCGCCAAATACAGGGCCTTTTTTGCCATAATGTTCTTCCAGGTAAGCTGCGCAACGCTCAATCACTTCCAGGGTATTGATATAACTTTCGTAAGCAGTATCCCCCCAGGTGAACAGCCCATGTGAACCCAGCATAATACCTCTGATACCAGGATTATCCTGCAGACATTGTCTCAGTTGCAACCCCAGATCAAAACCAGGACGCTGCCAGGGTACCCAGCCAATTGTACCACCGAATAATTCTTCTGTGATACGTTTACCATCTTTTGCCGCAGCGATCGCAATAGCAGCATCAGGATGCAGGTGATCTATATGTTTGAACGGCAGAAAACCGTGTAATGGCGTATCAATAGAAGGTGCTTTAGAGCTCAGGTCAAAGATGCAGTGGTTGAACAGTTCCACCATCTCATCTTCATGTTCAATACCTCTGTAGATGTTTTCAAGGCTATGCAGTCTGTCGACATATAAAGCAGCCAGACCACTGCGTTTCAGCGTTCCGAGGTCTCCACCGGAACCTTTTACCCACATGACTTCCGTTTGTTTACCAGTAAGCGGATCTTTGGCCATCACTTTGCAGGAGGTATTACCACCACCATAGTTTGTCAGCCTCAAATCGGCTCCCAGCAGGTTGGAACGGTAAATCAGCAATGCTACTTCATCCCCCGCCAATGCTGCGGCCTTCTGCTCATCCCAGAGATAGCTTACGTGTTTGAAATTTGTTAAGGAAGAAACCGACATATATTCTTATTTAAATGAATTACAATGATTCTCTTGCTGTCAGATCGAGTTACCGTATCCAACCAGCATCACAGACAAAAAGATGGTCAATACGCCGAGCAGTATTGTGCCGAATGTTTTACGGCTTACGCCTTTCCACTCCTTCAGGGTAATGCCCCACAGGCTGGATATCATGATAATGAAGGCCATATGTAAGATCCAGGAACTGGCGCCATTTCCCAGTTTGCTTTCACCCATACCATAGAAGAAAAACTGGAAAAACCAGGTGGTACCTGCCAGGGCGGCAAAGAAGTAGTTGCCGGCCAGCGGCGTGTCTTTATTTACATAATCGCCGAAAGTCTTATTACGTACATTGAGGATCATACACCAGAACAGATTGGTGGTCAATCCACCCCACAATAACACGACGAAAATGACATTGTTCTGAAACAGCGGATTGCTGCCCTGTTCTACAGCGATAGCTGCCATTGGCTTACCTGCCTCTATCCCAAAATTGAAACAGGCGCTCAGGACACCTGATATCGTAGCCACGATCAGTCCTTTACGCAGATTAAACTCCTGGATGCTTTGTTTTTTTGCTTCATCAGAAAGCTCGCGTTCCTTCATTACCCCTGCAGCACCACAGATCGCGATACCGATCAGACATACGGCTACGCCGGATAAAACCAGTAGTCCGCCGGGACTCTGGATCATATTGGAAAAGGTATGTTCCGTATCATTTGTGAAAATATCCCTGTATATAGGCGGGATGAGTGCCCCAAAAGCCGAAGTGTATCCCAGTGCTACAGACATACCCAGAGACATACCCAGATAGCGCATCGCCAGACCAAAAGTCAGACCACCAATGCCCCACAATACGCCCATAAAATAAGTCCAGAAAAGTGTTGTACCGTCTGTTGCGCTGATGATGCTCAGAAAGTCCGGCACAGTGATCCAGGCAGCCAGAAAAGGTACGATCAGCCAGGAAAAGAAACCACCAACGATCCAGTAACTTTCCCAGGACCAGTTCTTTACTTTCTTAAAAGGGATATAAAAACTGCCCGAGGCAAAACCTCCGATAAAATGAAAGAATACACCTAAAATAGCTTGCATAAATGTGGAATTGTTTGTTTTATTCGTGGAACCTTTCAAATTTAAACAAACACCATGGGGCAACTGTCCTACACACTCCTACTGGGCTAAAATTAGAAAAGGCCATCCGCAAACAGCGGACAGCCTTTATTTTCTCTGCATAAATATCTTAATATCAGTACGTTACTTTAACGTCTGCAATTACGTAGTCAGTGCTCATTGCTTTCACTTTAATGATACCTTTCTTGCCAAAACCGTTCTGGAAGAATACCACCAGTGGCAGGTCGGCCGTCGCAAAAGACTGATCATCAGTTTTTACAGTAAGCTTCTTGAGAGTAGATGCGTGCATGATCGTATCGAAAGCATTCACATCAAAGGTATCTATTGGTACATAGTTACGCACCAGCGTAGTCAGTGTACCAGGTATTTTCAGATCAACAGTGGCGTCATTCGCGCTGGCGAAGAACATATAGTTCGCACCAAAGTTGTTGAAAAAGATATCGACGTATTTTCCCATGGTATCAGGGATCTCTTTATCCGGGAAAACTTTGCCCTTGAAAGAAGAGAACGCACGACCATAACTTTCATTACCAGGAGTAAGGGAGAATTTCAGGTCTGTAAAGGTTACAACACTATCAGCAGTCTTTCCACCACTACCACCATTGGAGCCGGATCCATTTCCAGGTGTAGATGTTGAATCACCCGGATTGTTTGTTCCACCGCCCACGCCGGATTCCTTTGTACAGGCAGCAAACGTCAGCACTATAGCTGCAATCAGCAGGAAGTATTTTCTCATAGGATAGGATCAGTTATTTCCAGCAAAAATATAAAAAAATATAATCAAGTGTACGCCGGTAGAATAACTATGAAGGTAGCACCCTCTTTTTCTGCTGATTCTGCGTAGATAATACCATGGTGAGCGATCACTATTTTCTGGCATAACGCAAGCCCGATACCGCTTCCCTCATATTCTCCTCTCCCATGCAGGCGCTGGAAAATGACAAATATTTTGCGTGCATACGTTGGGGCGAAACCGATGCCATTGTCCTTTACCCTTATTTCACAATACGTTGTGCCGTTTTGTAGCTGTGGATGTGCCGCTACTTCCTGAGGGTCCATCATCCTGGAAGTGACAGCAATTACCGGTGGCTCCTCTACTTTACTGAACTTCAGGGCATTACTCAACAGATTCTGGAATAACTGGGTCATATGCAGCGGAATAGCCTTCACCGGACAAAGTCCGTCGTATTCAATCCTGGCTCCTTTCTGCTGTACAGTAACCTCCACATCTGCTATTACCTGTTCAAGTATCTGCCGCAGGTCGACTTTTTCAAAAAGATGATCCTGACGGGATACCCTGGAGAAGGCCAGCAGGTCCTGTATCAATGTGGTCATACGGGTAGCCGCATTCCGGATAATACCCAGATTACGTACGCCCGTTTCATTCAGCTCATTGGCATATTTATCCTGTAACAGCGCGGAGAACATATTGATCTTACGGAGTGGCTCCTGTAAGTCATGACTGGCCACATAAGCAAATTGTTCCAGGTTCTGGTTTACGATATTCAGATCGATATTAGCTTTTTTCAGCTCGTCTGTTCGCAGTTCCACTAATCTTTCGAGTTCCTGCTCATTATCGATCATCTGCTGCCGCAGCGCCTTTTCTTCCCGCAGATCGCGTGCGATACTGGCCCTTCCCTGAGAAGCACCCGTTACCGGATCATATACAAGCATGGTCGTCGCCTGTACAGGTATTATTTCCCCTGTTTTGAAATGACGATAGGATATTTCCCCTGACCATTGTCCCCGGTTAAATAATTGCGCATTCACCTCCTGCTTCAGCCGGTCCTTCTCCTCCGGCATCAGGTAATTGCTGTTATGGATCTTTGCCTCCTGTAAACTATCCAGTCCGACAAGCCTCAGACCAGCCGCATTGACATAGGATACCTGTCCATCTTCATCAGACAGACTAACAAAATCACGGCTATTTTCCAGTAAGGCGAGTAATTTCTGTTGCTCTTTCTTGGCTTCCAGTTCGGGCCGGAGATCACGCAAAGAAGCCCCGCGACCAATAATACTATTGTTCCTCGGGTCTCTGATAGCGGTATAATCCGCGTGAAAAGGGATGATTTCTTTAGTAAGATAATGTTTGAGATAGAGTGTTCCGGTCCATTTCCGGCCATTTTTCAATCCAGGAAGTACATCATTGCAGAAAGACTGATAGTTTTCAGCATTATACAGCTCTTTTTCCTCCAGCTGAGAAATATCCAGTTCCATGGGAATGCCCAGCAATTTCCTGCCGGACGCGTTCATATAAAACAGGCCGCCATCCATATCAGAAGCGGCCATACAATCAGAACTACTTTCTACCAGGGAAAACAACATTGCCTGTCTTTCCCTGCTTTTACGCTGTTTCGTAATATCCTGCGCAGTACCAGCAAAACGAAAGGCGATGCCGCTTTCATTGAAATAGGCCTGTCCGATACATCGTAACCAGCGTAACTTATGATCTACAGCGCCAATCGTACGGAACTCCATATCATACCGGCCTCCCTGTTCGTCAGAAAGCGCACGGTTAACGGCATTCTCTACCAGCTCTTTATCTTCCGGATGGATATAGGCCATTACGTTATCAAATGACGTCACATTACCTTCTGGAAATCCATACAGTTCTCTGCAACGCTCATCCCATATTACGTGCTTATTGATAGGATCCATGTCCCAGGTACCGAGCCCGGCAGACTGTAACGCAAAGCGCATCCATTCCTGATATTCACCCCGGTACGTAACCGGATCTACTCCCTTATCTTTTTGTTCCATTGCAGTATAAACAGACGAATTTAATTTGCTCTTCCTGTAAAGGAACAATAATCGGTAATATCTGCCAATACTACGTAAATGTCAGGGGATATTTTATTAAATGTTTCTTGGCTGCAGCTCAAAAATCTCTGCCAGTAGCTCATACGAACGGAAACGATCTTCCGCATGCTCCGCCATGGTTGCGGCTACAATCTCGTTCACATCATAATCAGCCGCCAGTTTCAACATACGTTCCTTCACCTGGTCCGGTGTACCGGCAATCATACGTCCTCTGTTAGCCATTACACGCTGCCACTCCATATCGCTGTATTCATAGTCTCTTACTTCTTCATAAGATGGGAACTCGTCAAACCTGCCTTTCTCGAAACTCAGCAAACGGTAATCCATCATTGCCTGTAGTTCATCCGCTTTTTCCTGTGTATCTGCACAGAAAACAAAGATGCCTACACTCGCGGCCGGTTCCTGTAAAAACTGAGATGCTTTAAATCGTTCTCTATAGTTTCTGACAGCCTGCGGGCCACCTACCGGATAAATAAAATGCGCAAAAGACAACGCCCAGCCCTGTCTTGCAGCCAGCAAACCACTTTCTCCGCTGGATGTCAGCATCCACAGTTCGGGGGCTGTTTCAATAGTTGGAATAGCTATCACTTTCTCGTGAATCGTACCTGCTTCCCTGGAATCAGATAAATATCCCTCGAGGTCATTTATCTGTTGTACGAAATCTCTCGGTTCAAAGGTATTGGAGGGATTCAGTACATGCGCCGTCAGACGGTCTCCTCCTGGTGCACGGCCGATCCCCAGATCGATACGTCCCGGATATAAAGCCTCCAGCAGACGGAAATTCTCCGCCACCTTAAGCGTACTATGGTTCGGCAACATCACTCCTCCTGATCCCAGGCGAATATGTTTAGTAGCTGCCGCCAGTCTGGCGATTAATATTTCAGGTGATGCACCTGCGAGAGAGCGGGTATTATGATGTTCTGAAAGCCAGTAACGGGTAAAACCCAGACGGTCTGCCATCTGGGCCAGCCTGATGCTTTCCTGTAATGCTTCCACTGCATTGCTGCCCCTTCTGATGGGCGATTGATCCAATACACTGATTCTTAATTTGCTTTCGGCCATGAATTCGTCTTTTTAGAATGATTGTTCCAAAATTACGAAAGAATTGTGAAAGAAAAGGTAGAATTGGCAGTTTTAACCTAAAAGAAGGGGCAGGAACCAGGGAACGGGACAGCTGTTGTTCCCGCTAGTCACGCTTATCAGAGATAATTTTACCGGCAGGGTCGATTACCAGGTCCCATTCGTCACCGGCGTTATTCTTCACCTCAATCTTATAGGTTACAGCGCCCGTCTCGATCTTTTTCGCTTCTGTTAATACCGTTCCGGGGTGTTTGGACATTGCTGCTGCACGTACCGGCTGAGGAACAGCAGCAGTATCCATTTCCTCTTCGTAGGACAGCATCGCCCCTTTTGTATCATATTTGATCTCATAATCACGGTGCGCTACTTCAAACTCTACTTTATAATATCCGTTCTTTAACTTCCATTCCACATCTTCTGCATTACGGAACTTTGTCTGAAAATTGTTCAGTATAACCGAAGGCACCTCTTTCGACGACAGCTTCTGAGCGGATACCGATACTGTGCTAAAAGTCAGCATTGCTGCGCCTATTACTAATAATCTGTTTTTCATGCTTTGCGTTTTATTGGTATTTCAGTGACAATGTTTATTGATAAAACAAAGTTGCAACCTGAAACCGGAAAGAATCTGGAATTCGCTACAATTTTATCTCCAGACTTCCCTGAATATTAATCCCTTCGTGTGTTTTTTTTGCTGGAATAGCTGCCGCCAGACAAAGATCCATATGCCTGGTGAGTGCCATTTTTAGTTGTGGATAGATCTCAGGTACTGTTTCTTTTCCGCTTTTATAGACGTATTCAAGGCCTACATACTGACGCTTTGCCACCTGCCAGTGAATACTGATATCGCTATGTAAAACGGGCTTACGGGATGCACCAGGCATTATTTCCCATTCCGGTCCTGTATACAACATTGTATGTATACGTCTGCCCAAGCGTTTGGCAGCAACAAAAGCCGCAGTTTCGGAATAACCTTTCATCAGGCGACTACCCTTTTTCATTGATGTAAAAGAATGAAAATGACTTTCGTGGATCAGCGCAAGCGCCATGGTTGTCCTGATCTGCTGTATAGTGGAAAAGGTATATTGCAGCCCCAGTTTTAGCCCCTCTATCCTGTTGTGAGGAATATCCGCCGCTGTATTATAACCTGATTTCAGACCATATAAACTGAGTGGCATCGCTAGCTCCATTCCCAGTCTCTGTGAAAAGGTATGCTCATATTCCAACTCGATACTCACTGCATTATAGCGATGTTGCAGATCAATATCAAGATCAATCTCCAGCTGTCTGTCACCCTTACGGGCATTCAGATCCTGTATCAGATCTACCTGCAATGGTTCGACGTGCTTAATATTCTGCCTCACTGAGGACTGGGCGTTAACATTGATTGCATACATGATCAATAACTGAAATAGTATCGTTCTTTTCATCATCGCAGACATTTTTTTCTACGACAAGATTAGGACCCGAAACCGGAAGAATCCGGGAATAACAAAAGACTTCAGGACGATCTATCCTGTTATGAATAGATTGTTCACAGCTAATGATCTGATTTCTTGGGAAACAAAAGAGAAATAACGTGCAGGCCATCTCTATAGCTATATACAGCATTCAGTCCATACTGATTGGCAATCGCCTTTACGATAGCCAATCCCAATCCCGTGGATTGCTTATTCGCTGAGTTCTTATAAAAGCGGTCAAAAACTCTTTTTACATCCAGCGGCTCCTGTGCACCTGTATTCGCAATCTCGAGTCTGTCAGCATAGGTGGCAACTATGACTTTCCCCTGTTCAACGTTATGTACAATCGCATTTTTCAGGAGATTTACTATCAATATCCCTGCAAGATCTTCATTCATAGATAACTGCAGCGAGGGATTATTTTCTGTAAACTGAACCTGCACACTCTTATGCCCTGCCAGGTCTTCAAATTCATGTATCAGAGAGGCGATCAGTTTATTGAAGTTCACCACCGTCGTGTCTAAATACTGGTTATTTTCTATCCGGGTCAGTAAGAGTAAAGTCTTATTCAGACGGGAAAGCCGTTCCAGTCCTTTCATCACCTGTGAGACAGCGGTCGCACCTTCAGGGGAAAGAGGTTCATTTTCCAGTAGTAGTTCCAGTCTGTTTAAGCTGATCGCCAGGGGTGTTTGTAGTTCATGAGATGCATTCTCCACGAACTGGCGCTGACCAGAGAAAGCATCTTCTGCTCTTGCTACCAGTGATTCAATGGTCTCGTTCAGTGATGCAAACTCTGAAATCTTTGTGGGCGTTGTTGTAATACGGGTATTCTTCCCTAACTGGAACTTTTCAATCTGGCGGATAATGGCATAAAATGGCCGCCAGACTTTCCTTAACAGTAAGTTATTGATAAACAGCACACTCAGTAAGAGTGCCAGATACAAAAGAATAATACCATAAAGGATATTTTTGATCAGGGTATCTTCCTCTAAAGTTGAAGTAGTCACTTCAAGCCTGTAATAATGGCCATTCAGTTCAAAAGCGGAGCTTAATCTCCGGGCAGCAATCGTTTCCCCGTCCTGTTCAATTGTGTTGTCCTCATATCTGTCGCGGATCTTCAGCGCTTCTTCTTCTCCGATCTCCTGTACCTGAAAGAAGTTACCCGATACTGATAAACGTGTTAATACAGCAGCATCCTTTTGTGCAGATTCAATAAAATCAAGTTTATAATTACTGAGATTCCGGTCCAGGCTCTCCCCTATTTCCTGCCTGATATGCAGATAAAACAGCACTCCCCACAAAACAATAATCGATAGCAGTGCTATTGCCAGATATTTCAGTGTATAATTGTGCAGTTTCATGCTTCCAGCTTATACCCCATCCCATACATCGCGCTAATTTTAACTTCTGCGCCGCTGTCCTTCAGTTTCTTTCGTAAGTTTTTTATCTGGGAATAGAGAAATTCAAAATCATCAGCATCGTCCATATAGTCTCCCCATACCTTCTCTGCAAGGGAAGATTTGCTGATCAGACGATTCCGGTTTGCCATGAGATACACCAGGATATCAAACTCCTTTCTGTTCAGCGTCATGGGTATATCATTCACATGCGCCATAAACTCATTGAGATCCACCTTTATATTTGCGCATTCGAGGATATTCTTTCCTTCAAATGTCTTTCTGCGCAAGACCGATTTAACCCGTGCATTGAGTTCTGCAATATGAAAAGGTTTAGTCAGATAATCATCTGCCCCGAGGTTCAAACCCCTGATCTTATCATCTACTGAATCTTTTGCTGATATGATGATCACATTCTCTGACTTACCTATATTCTTAAGGTGTTCCAGTATCTGCAGCCCATCACCGCCTGGCAACGTGATATCCAGTAACACGCAGTCATAGTCGTAAAAACTGATCTTTTTCAATCCTTCCTGAAAGGTATCAGCAGTTTCCACCAGGAATCCCTCCTTTGCAAGCGAATCTTTCACTACTTCCTGTAAATCCGTTTCATCTTCTATCAGCAGTATATTCATTACCCGGGAACGTTTTTAGTCTTGTCTATTGATGGAATTTCATAAAATAGTCCAGGCAGCAAAGTTCAGGCCCAAATCTGGAAAGAAACTGGAATTGATAGCTGTAAACCATTACGGGATAGGAGAAATGTTTACTTTATTGCATTGATCAGGGCTTCTGATATCCTGAAAATATGATCAAGCGCTACTGCGGCAAACCCCACGACGAGCACACTTGTCAGCTTCAGACTAAATGCCTTTACCAGGCGCTTATCCCTGATATTCTTCCATACTATCGGAAAGTCTACCAATGCGCTGGCCATCGATGAAAGGATGGCTGTACTACCAGCCAATGCAGGTGAGATCTGTCCATGAGACGCCATGGTCGCCGCTGCGGCTGTGGTACTGGCACTGCTGACCAGCCCTCCCAGAAAACCAGTCGCCAGCAGGCCACCCTCTCCCAGCATGCGGGTTAACAAGGTGCCCCCTATCTGAATAATTAAAAATAACAGGCCAAATGATAGGATTTTCTTTACCGATATTGGAGAGGTTAATTGAAGCTCCTGCTCCACTTCTCCATAGGCTGCCTCCTGCTTCAGATCGCGCCAGATCCAGAAACCGGCCACACAGGACATTGCCAGGAGGGGCAGTAAGGTCGCGGTCAGGGATAATGGCACAAAAATGGCCGCCAGTATCATATTCCTTGTAAACATGGAAATATTGATGATACTTGACAAAATCGTGATCCTTGAGGGAGTACCTGATTCCTCCACTCTCGTAGTCATCTCCGCTATCGTAGCGGTACTGTTGACCAGTCCTCCGAAAACAGCGCCAAGATACAGCCCCTTCGAACTGAATAATTTCAGGAAAATGTAATTGAGAAAGCCGATACCCGCAATTGCTATAATACTGACCCAGGCATCACTTAGATTGACAATCTCCCAGCGGTCAATATAGCGGTCAGGCAACAATGGATATATAACAAAACCAATCAACCCAAGCAGGATGGCACTTCTTATCTCTGAAGGCTGTAATCCGCCGGCAAACTTCCTTAATTCTGATTTCCAGGCGAGCAGCATGGTGATCACAATTGCCGCCGCCACCGGCGTAAATATGTGCCCCTTGCCAATCAGCACTCCAAGTATATAACACGCGATCAGCGCCGCAGAAGTGGTCATTTCCGAACTTCTGTCTGTCAGGAAACTCTTCAGGTTAGATATAATGATCAGCAGACATACTGCGGCAAGTCCTGCTACAACCAGACTGGTATCTATCTGCATGCATAACATGCCCGTCAGTGAAACGATAGAAAATGTCCGGATACCGGCCTCTTTATGCGACCAGTTTCTTTCAAGGCCAATCAGCATACCTATACCCACGGCGACTGCAATCTTCATTGCAATGGACAAAACATCAAAATGCTCTACCTGATCATTCAACGCTACATCTATTTAAGTTAACAATACATTTGTCCCCTGAATATAATCAATCTGGCATGAATGTGCTCTGCACCCTGATACACCAGATACAGATAATGTGCCTGCATATAGCACCTGTCTTTACCCGCACAACATCATATCCACACCGAAACTGATAGTACCATCATCAGCGCATATTATTCCATAGCCATCCTCCTACGTGCCTGTACCGTCCTTATTACCATCCAGGTAACATCCTTTACGAACCATACCGAATAAAGCCCTCATCACCTGCACACTATTCCATCGCTCTCCTCCAATGTGCCTGCACGGCCCTTATCTCTGCCCAGGTCACGTCTTCTCCCAATCGTGCCTTAATCGGCCCTGAAGCAGTCACACCCAGCTCCTTCACAAGCGGCAATATCATGGCCAGTTTTTTATCACCTACAAAGCGGTTCACCTGTAATTCGTCATTAGCAACACAATCCGCAAGATGACTCTCTACCGTACTCAGTGCCAAACCACGTTCTGCAGAGATCTCTGCCAGTGATTTACCGGCGAGGTACAATTCAAGGGTGCCTCTCCGGCTGCCTCCGGCCTCACGTTTCTTGCCCGCTTTCTCCTTTTCCTTAGCCTTCTCCTCATTAGCTGGCGCACGCAGTGTGCCATAGTCTGGCAACCCTTCATTGAATTTCAGGTTCCCGTAACTTGCGTCAGCAAAAAGCTGTAACCTGTTCCAGAGGAAATGTTCCAGTCCTGATAATTGCAGCACATATTTTTTCACTTTGGCAATACTCTTCACCAGGTCTCTTTCCCTTCTGATCGGCTGTATGAACCCTTCGTATATTTCATTTGTAAAGTATGCCACTGCCTTCCCTACACGCTCTTTCAACAGGGATGTATTCCCATTCAATAACACATCTTTCAGCAGGGGATCCAGTTGTTGCCTGAATTTTAGTCCTACTTCGTGCAACTGAGCACCCCGCTGCTGCAAACCACGGCTCAGTGTCACCGCGCTTTCCATACCGTTCATTTTCTTGTCTCTCAACCAGGCAGCATGTTGTTGCAGTTCCGTCAGGATCTTTTCCGCTCCGAATAACTTCAGCAGCTGTTCTGCCCAGAAAACCATTTTCTCGCTATCCAGCAGCAGTTCCAGTTCATCTTCCTTATGGAAACCGGAAGAGAACTCCTGTACCTGCTGATCCGTACGGATCGCACCAGGGTGAATACGCGAGTGTAATACCAGTCCGTCCAGGGAAGTACAGCGGCTCAATGCCACATAAACCTGTCCGGGGGCAAAGGCATTACCTGCATCTATAATAGCTTTTTCAAAGGTCAGGCCCTGACTTTTATGGATCGTGATCGCCCAGGCAAGCCGGATAGGGTATTGTTTGAAACTACCCAGTTCTTCCTCGTCGACGGTTTCTTCTGTCTTGTTCCAGGAATAACGAATATTCCGCCAGGTCTCTTTTTCAAGCACGAGCGTGTCCTCGCCACCTGCCAGTTTCACGACTACCTTATCGTCTGATAGAATATCTATCACCGTACCCAGTTTACCGTTAAAATACCTGCGGGGCTCTGCCACGTCATTTTTGATAAACATGACCTGTGCGCCCAGCTTAATACGCAGGTCCATATCGGTAGGCAACGCCTTATCGCTGAAATCTCCACTGATCTCACCCGTGAATGTATGCATCTGTCCGGGCATAGCGGCCAGACGGGCATTATTGATCTCATCTGCGCGACGGTTATGCGTTGTCAGTACGATATACTGTTCGTCATCGCCGGTAAAATGAGGCAGATAACGCTGATTCAATATTTCCAGGTCATCCCAGTCCAGTGTACTGTTACGTACACCATTGAGCAGATTGATGAAAGTTGCTTCATTCTGCCGGTAGATCTTGTTCAGTTCGATGAACAGCGGCGCTGACTGCCGCATCACCCTGGCATGAAAGAAGAATACGCTCTCATAATGATCTTTCAGGAACTGCCATTGATCATCCGGCATTACCGGTGGCAGTTGATAGAGGTCTCCGATATACAATACCTGCACACCTCCGAAAGGCAGCAGCGGTTGTCCCCGGAAATGACGGAGAATAGCATCAATAGCGTCCAGTGTATCGGCACGCACCATGCTGACCTCGTCTATAATCAGCAGCTCCATCTCTCTCAGGAGCTCTTTTTTATCATGGTTAAATCGGATGTTACGGAAAAGCGCATGTGTATCAGTCACCCCGTTGTTCACACCAAAAAGATGTGCATTCGCGGGCACATAAGGACCAAATGGCAACTGGAAAAACGAGTGCATGGTCACACCTCCTGCATTGATCGCGGCAACGCCTGTCGGCGCTACTACTACAGTATTTTTAGCAGTATGCTCCCGAATGTATTTCAGGAAGGTAGTTTTACCCGTTCCGGCTTTACCTGTCAGAAATATGTGGCGGTTGGTATGATTGATAAAGTCTGCCGCCAGATGAAACATCGTATTTGTAGTATCCGGTTGTGGCATCTGAAATTTGTAAGATTAAAAAAGCTAAGCGACAAAAATAAGTAAAATTCTCTATGGACGACTAATCACCACTGTCCAATCCGGACCACTCTTTACCTGATGGCGCGCCGCAAAGTCACCCATATTCACTGCAAATGACACATTTAGCAGGCTATTGAGGTATAAAAGCTGTTCGCCCTCAGGCACAGCAGCAAAGGTGTTAGCCAGCGGCATTGTACCGTTATAAATCTGTTCACTCCCCTTGTAGATGACCACCTTCAGCAGATCACCCGGTTTTACCTGCATTTTTGCAAAGGTCTGCTGATCTATGTTTGTCCAGATATTGCCATACTGCACATCCAGTACCGGGATATTCCCCTTTACAGCACCATCCGCATACACAGGCTGCTGAAAAGAAATCGTTACGACCGAGTCTGCCAGTTTAGGTCCTACCTGCTCAAAGCTGATCTTACCGGCAGCCAGTTTACCTGCTGTGAAAGCATATACATCCCTTCCATGGAAAGTATAGGAAGCCCCTGAGTTTTTCCGGCGGTTGACCGCCTCGTCAATCTGCCTGATTTCCGCAATTCCCAGCTGTTTTGCCACCAGGGTCAGCGTGCCGTTATCAGGGGTGACAAAGAAATGGCCGGTTTTCGTCTTGAGTACAACAGAGCGTCTGTCTGAACCCACACCAGGGTCCACCACGGAAACAAACACCGTTCCCGCCGGCCAGTAAGGTGCGGTCTGTTGCAGACGATAAGCCGCCTCCCAGATGTTATAGGCAGGTATTTCATGTGTGAGATCGAACATTGGAATATCAGGTGACAGACTGTACACCACTCCTTTCATTTCGGCGACAGCCCCATCCTTCAGTCCGAAGTCCGTCTGAAAGACCAGTGCGCGCTTTTGCGCAAAGCAGGAGCAGCAGATAATAATCAAACAATGGAAAAGAAAAGTATGTTTCATCGGCGCAAATTAGCAAATTCTGCCACAATATTGGCTGAGCATGCCTGCTCAGATTTGTATGGTATTTGAAGTGATTAAGAAAGAACGCTTTAGATTTCTTCACCACCAATAAATACTCAAAATGAAAAACGGTTATCACTTCTACAAGGACTGTATCGAGATCTGCCTCCGTTGTGCAGCCATCTGTAATCACTGCGCCTCTTCCTGTACAGACGAAAAAGACGTCACCATGATGGCCCGCTGTATCCAGCTGGATATGGAATGTGCCGCTATTTGTTACGCTACCGCACAGTTAATGAGCCTGGGAAGCGCAAATGCAGTACAAATTTGTTCAATTTGTGCCGATATTTGCGAAGCATGCGCCGCAGAATGCAGTCAGCACAGCAACAAACATTGCCAGGAATGTGCTGAAAGCTGTAAACAATGCGCCGAGGCATGCAGAAAATTACTCGTATCCTGATGGACCAACTTACCCAGATAAAAGACTTCGCCGGACAGGCGCACGGCAGCCAAAGGCGTAAATTTGCCGACGAACCGTATATCAACCATCCTGTAAGAGTGATGGAAATATGCAGGGCATACATCCCAGATCTTCCGGTATTGTCAGCAGCCCTGTTGCATGACGTACTGGAAGATACTGCCGTTACGAAGGAAGAATTATCAGACTGGCTGCACAAGACCCTGTCTTCCGCAGACGCAGATCGTGCACTCACCCTGACCGTCGAGCTGACAGACATCTATTCAAAGAAAGATTACCCGCATTGGAACAGACGCAAACGCAAACAAATGGAAGCTAAGCGCCTCGGCCAGATCAGCGCGGCAGGTCAGACAATAAAGTATGCTGATATCGTCGATAATGCCAATGACATTGCCAGTGCCGATGCTGATTTCATTCCGACCTTTCTGCATGAATGTCGGCAACTGCTGAATGTAATGGAAAAAGGAAACCCTGAACTACGGCAGCGTGCCATGGATATTGTCAATAAGCACCTGTCTGCAGCAGATAAACATTAGTAGTTAACAAGGTTCGCTACAGGTTAACCTTTGCGTATAGTTTATATCAGACATCTGCCAGCGATGAAGAATCGAATTCTTAGCTATAATAGCGATAGATAAGGCTTAAGTGCGCCCTATCTGCAATAGCTCAAAATGTCAGCTCTCCATTCTGCAAACCACCTGGCATTAACTCCATCAACTGTGGCCTGCAATGCAAGGACAAATCCAGCGCTATGGTAGCCGTAAATAGTCAGCTAAACTGAGTTACAGGCATGCCTGACCAGGTATTGCCAACGTATGTCTACCTGACGAACAGGCTACAATAACAAATACGATCTATTCATATCGTAACGCCTCTATCGGATCCAGCCGGGAGGCTTTCTGCGCAGGATAATATCCAAAAAAGACACCTGTCAGCGCACATACCATAAAAGATAATATAATCGAAGATTCAGACACCAACGTTGGCCAATGCAAGAAATAGGTGATCAACCACGCAGAAGTAATACCCAGTACAACGCCGATCAGCCCACCGGTAATACTGATCATGATCGCTTCTATCAGGAACTGCATCAGTATATCTATCCCTCGTGCGCCAATAGACATGCGCAAACCGATTTCCCGGGTACGTTCTGTTACCGACACATACATAATGTTCATGATACCGATCCCGCCAATCACCAGGGATATACCGGCGATAGCAGTCAGCAGAATTGTCAGCAGATTACTGGTAGAACTCAGTGTATTGATCAGTTCTGCCATGGTCCTCACCTGAAAGTCGTTTTCATCCGCATCCCTCAGACGGTGAGATTTTCGCAGGATGGTCTCAATTTCTTTTGTCGCAGCATCTGTCGCGGCCTCACTTACTGCGGAGACATATAGTGTCCTGAAATAGATAGTAGCCAGGATACGTTTCTGCACTGTAGTATAAGGCGCTAATATCACATCATCCTGGTCCTGACCGAAAGAACTCTGTCCTTTGGCAGCCAATATACCAATCACCTGGAAGGGAATATTATTGAAACGGATAATTTTCCCTACAGGATTGTCTCCATTAGGAAAGAGGTTACTGACAACAGTCTGCCCCAGCAGACAAACCTTCGCGGACGCCCTCACATCTTCATCTGTAAATGGCACCCCATCCTGCAGACTCCATTTCCTGATATCCAGATATCCCGGCGCAACGCCCTGTATACTGGTGGGCCAGTTAAAGGCGCCGTTGATGGATTGTCCGCTGGAATTGGCAGCAGGTGAAATCGCACTGATATTAAGTGCCTGTTTCTGAATCGCCTTTACATCTTCTATGGTCAGTGTCTGCACACTCGCCCCTTCCAGTCTGGCGCCCCCTGTCACATTACTTGCCGGCAGTATGGTGATCATATTTGACCCCATACTGGATAATTGCGATTGTATACTTTCCTTTGAGCCTTGTCCGATAGCTACCATTGCGATCACCGCCGCCACACCGATAATAATACCGAGCATGGTCAGAAATGCCCTCAGCTTATTCCGCTGCAGCGCCTTTAAAGCAATCCGTATCAGGTTAAGAATATTCATAATCAATAATCATCCGCTGGTGGTAATGACGCCAGCGCGTCTTTTGCCGAGCGTATATTTTCGTTGACAGTATCTTTTACCACTTTGCCGTCGCGTAACATTACTGTACGGCTGCTGAAAGCAGCGATATCCGGTTCATGCGTTACGAATACGATCGTTTTCCCCTGTTCCCTGTTAAGCTCCTGCATCAAAGCCATGATTTCATAGGAAGTACGTGTATCGAGGTTACCCGTTGCCTCATCCGCCAGGATCATCACGGGTTCATTTACCAGTGCACGGGCAATGGCCACACGTTGTTGCTGACCACCTGATAACTGATTGGGTGTATGTCCCAGACGTTCTCCCAGCTTTACAGCTTCCAGGGAATGAATCGCCTTCTGCCGGCGTTGTTCATGTGTGATCTCCATGTTGTACAGCAATGGCAGTTCTACATTCTCCAGTGCCGAAGTACGGGGGAGCAGGTTATATGCCTGAAATACAAACCCGATCTTCCTGTTCCGCAATGTAGCCAGATCATTCCTGGACAGCTGGCCAATATTCACACCGTCCAGCAGATAATTTCCGTCAGTCGGTTTATCCAGGCAGCCCAGTATATTCAGCAGCGTGGTCTTACCAGATCCGCTACTCCCCATGATGGTTACAAACTCCCCGGCGAAAACATCAAAAGATACGCCTTTAAGCGCACGAACCACCTCCGTGCCCATCCGGAACTCCCGTTTGATATTTTGTATTTCCAGTATCTTTTTACTCATCGTCTTCTTCTTTGAGGCATGAAAGGACTGGCTTGTCCCCCGCTTCCAGCCGTGCCTTTTTTACCGCTCAATTCCTGCATACCGGTAATCACGTCTTCGTCGGGCGATAAACCAGCAATCACCTCCGCATGGGTATTATCATTCAATCCTATTACTACCTTCTTTTGCAACAGGGTATCTCCCTGCCGCACCCATACATAGTTAGCTGCCTCTCCCAGTTTCTTCTCCGACCCAGGCATATTCCTTCTGATCGTATCTCTGTTCCCCCCTGTTACCGGTGTTGCGCTTTTCCTGCGCTCTGTTGCTGCCGGTGCTACAGCGATCACTTTAAACTGCCCTGACAAAGCAGAATCCGGCTTAAACATCAATGCCTTTGAAGGAATCAGCATTACATTATCTTTCTCAGACGTATAGATCGTCACTGTCGCCGTCATACCCGGCTTCAGTTTCATACTTTCATTAGAGGCGCTGATCATGGTGGTATAGGTCACTACGTTCGCCGACACTGACGGACGTAAACGGATCTCCTGCACCTTTCCGGCAAATTCTTCATCCAGATAGGCATCTACCGTAAAAGACACCCGCTGGCTATCCCGCACGTTGCCAATATCTGCTTCATCCACACTGGCCTGCACCTGCATTTTGGTAATATCTTTTGCCAGCACGAATAAGGTAGGTGTATTAAAGCTCGCGGCCACCGTCTGACCAACACTCACACTTCTGTTCAGCACCACGCCATCTATAGGAGAATAGATCTCTGTAAAAAACAGGTTCCTTTCTGCTGTCCGCAAAGAGGCCGCAGCACTTTCCACACTGGCCTGGGCCGCCTTATTCAGATAGGTTGCGTTGTCATAATCTGCCCTGCTGATGGCGCCTACCTTATATAACTGATCCTGCCTTTTATATTGTGCCTGCTGGTATATCAGCTGACTTTGTGCATTCGCCAGCGTGCCTTTATTCCGGTCTACCTCTGCCTGAAGCAATACCTTATCCAGTTCTGCCAGCAACTGTCCTTTTTTTACCGGCTGATTAAAATCCGTGTAGATATATTTAAGAATACCGGAGACCTGTGTACCCACAGCAACCGTATCCACAGGTTGTACGGTCCCCGTGGCAGTCACGCTGGTGGATATATGACCATATCCTGGTTTTTGTGTACTGATCACCACCTGACTTTCTTTTTTGCGGAAAAAGAAGTACCAGATGGCAAGTGCGGCCAACAGTACTATTATTGTAATGACGATCTTTCTCTTCATTCCTTATTATTTTATACTATAAATGGACTGGCACGCCCCTGTAGAAATCATATATCCTGATATACAGCGCTGCTGCGTATTTGGCCTGAATGTATGATTGCATGGACTGGACATAGAGATTTTTCTGTTGCAGCACTTCCACGGTATTCGCTGCACCTATTTTCAGCTGTTCATTGGCAATCCGGTATGCCTCCTGCGTATAGCGCAACTGTTCAACGGCTGCATCATACTGTCCCTGTGCATTCTGCACATTGATGTATGCACGTTCCACTTCCTGTGACAGATTGGTACGTGTATTCTGTAACGTCAGTTCGGCCTGTCCCACGCCTATTTTTGCTTTTTCCTCATTCACCCTGTTTGCACGGCGGCTGAAAATAGGTACCGACAAGGTCAGTCCTACCTGCTGATAAAAGTTGTTATCCAGCTGTCGTAGAAAAGAGTAGTTGTCATTATGCGCATAACTGGTCCCTAATCCGGCTCCTGCAGTCAATGCCGGCAGGTATCCTGCCCGCGCCTTCCTGACATCTAATGTAGCCACCTGCACACCCAGTTCGCTGCTTTTCACTTCAGGTCGTGTATCCAGTGCTGTCTGCTGGGCGTCAAGTAATGGCGTCAGCAAGGCATTCCCCATCAATGTATCCGGTTCCACGATCTCAAAAGGCGTAACCGTCGGTAACTGTAACAGTTGTTTCAGCACCAGCAAATTTTGCCGGTGTGTATTTTCAGCTGTGACAAGTGTATATTTATCATTGGCCAGCTGCGCCTGTAACTGAACAAGATCTTTCAGTGCGACTGCTCCTACATCATAAAACTGTTGCTGTTGCTGTACCTGTGCGCTGGAGGTAGCCACCACGTCCCTGACATACACGATATTCTCTTTAGCCAGCAGAATATTGAGATAAGCCTGTGTGATCTGCAGGGTAATATCATTTTCAACAGTTGCCACATCCAGCCCTGCAATCTTTACCAGCAGGTCTTTCTGCTGGATATCCGTCTTCAGATATCCTCCATTATACAATATCACTGATGAATTCAGCGAACTACTACCTGAAAACCGCACACCCGATTTCAGGTCACCGGTAACCGGATCGATCGTCTTACTCTGTATCAACGAAGGGGATGCACTGGCAGAAAGATTGGGTAGCACAGCGGCTTTAGACAGCTCCAGGTCCTGCTGACTGCTAAGGCGGTTCAGCCGGTAACTGTTTAATGTAATATTATTGATCTTTGCGTAGTCCAGACAAGCCTGCAAGTCCCATTTCTCAGGTAATTTCACCTGTGAAGCGGTGGTGTCCTGTGCATATGTAGGAACTATTCTGAAAATCAATATCCAAAAGAGGAACCGATGTATATAATTGCTGAACATATACTTGCATTTCCGGTAGTCCGGTCTCAGATAAGGCCTAAAAAGCGTGCCACAGCGGGCATAAGCGGCTTAAAGATGGCTTAAAATCCATGAGTGTCCGGTTATACCCTATACAAGGCATATAACAGCAGAATACCGGAAATAGTTGAAGACAGACTAACAAACAACGAAGCTGTATATTGTGTAAACGTCCCCGAAAGAGACCTACATATTGAGGAGAACAAGCGTCGGTCGTCTGCACCGCTATCTATACCAGATAAAAACAACGAATAACAGCGTTCTATAAATACTGCGCGTACAATGTTCAATACACCGGCATCAGCTAACCTATATCATGCATCCTGCACTACTTCCCGTAAGATCTTTTCCGGTGCGACAAGCGGCAGAACAATCGCCCCCATCAGATCATTCCTTCCCCTTTCATATAACAATCCCCGTGTATTATTATAGGCAATACCAATCAGGTAATTCTCCAGTTCCGGTGTAATTACTGCTGGCTTCTCAGCCGTCTTTGTCTTCCCCGGTCCTGCTTCCACCAAAAACACCGTCTGGGTTTCAATATAACCCACCGGGAGCATCTGCGTACCTTTTCCGGTTCTGATATAACCTTCCGCCTTTATTACCACAGCTATTTTCTTAACAGCCGCCTGGTACCTTATCACAGCAGCAACTCTCAGTTCACCGCTATAATGTTCCTTCTCCTCAACAGGATTATATGCTTTGTAGGTAATGATCGAAAGGGATTCCAGTGTAGTGCTGAATACAGACATAAGTTTACAGATATTAATACTTCTTCAATACAAAAGGCAGGGACAACATCTGCCCTTCCGGAATTTTATACAGGGGGTTACTTACTTTCACCTCCTGTATATCCCGCTTTGGTGCGATGCTGCTCAGTGGCACCACCACCGCATTATCAGGATGTAAGCGTCCCATCACCGTCCTTTTACGGCCGCTTTTAGGGATCTCAATAACTTTTACGCCGAGCGCCAGATTGATCTTTGCGATCGTATCGAACGTAAAGTTATGTGTCCCTCTCATCCATTTGCTGATCTCTGACTCTGACTTGCCCAATGCCGCCGCCAGCTCCCGGTGCGACATACCTTTCATTTCCAGTATCGCCTCGATACGATCAACAACATCAAGGCTCATAGCAGCTCTTTCCTGCCCATACGCAGGCACTGCATTCATTGCATCTTCGAAAATTTTACTCATAACAATCTCCAATTTTAAAATGTAATTACCTTCAAACTGTTTGTTAACGATTTTGAGATCTCCGGAAACAATACGCTGTGTGATCTGGGTGCTTAAAGCATTCACTAACTCAAAATGAAACAGACAATCTTTACTTTGCTGTACCTTCTGTGTGATCTTTACACAACCATTTCCAAGAATAACGATGTCTCTGGTGATCCTGCTGCAATAAAGCCTTACATCTCCTGATGTATAGGGCGGCGGTAATGCCTCTGCAGCTTTTTCGTGCCGGAAGTATTTTGCTTCCGCACCTCTGTTCATGCCCATCTCCCTGATAACAGACATGATATTATGATAGTCCTCTCCGTATGCCGGTTCATTAAATGTGGTCACAAACTTCTCTACTTCACACAGGTCATCTCCATCAATATGAAATGAATAATAAGTAATCTTATTCATTGTCATTACCGGTCTTATTTTACCGTTTAAAAACTTCACCTTTAAGTTAAGTTCAAAAGTACAACAATAGCCAGTGTTTTCAAAAAAATCACCAACTTTTTTCTTCTTAACTCATTGTCAGACATAGTAGTTATGAAATAATAAGATCACTATGATAATACATAGATCATTTATCATTCCCCGCGTTTAGGCGGCAATTGATCATCGTAATTTATAAAGGGGAGAAACGAGCGCTCAGAAAGAAATATTGAAGTAACGTTACTACAAATCTGAGACGAATGAAGTTAGCTAACAAACTATTGTACAACCAATTTACATCTTTTTTTCAAAGCAAAAATATTTCTTCCACTTTTCACAAAATTTTTCCTCTCTATCATGCCTACACACAACAAAAAGCCCGCTACTGTTATACAGCGCGGGCATTCTGTGTTTTAAAACCAATAACAGTTTACTTATAAGGTATCGTGATTACATTCAGAGAATTAGCCCCCGTGGTGACCGTCACTTTATTCTTTGCGGCTTTAAGCTGCATAGTAACAGGCTTTACTACCGATGGCGCATCCAACGTATTGAAATCAGTTTTATCCTTCGCCGTCAGCACCTCCTGCGTAGCTGTACCCTGAGCCGCTACTGCGCCTTCCAGCGCAATTGTATACGGCACTGCTTTATCCGTTGTATTCACTACTTTCAGCAGTATTTTGCGGGTCTGTTTGTCGATCGTTGCACTTGCATAAATACCCTCCTGTCCTGTTAACGCCTGATTGCCCGATGTAACTGATACAGTATGCGTACCTTTATTGTTAGCAAAAAGACGCTGCACATAATAATTCGGTGTTCCAACGGAACGCAGGTTGTCAAACCAGATCAGATCCGGCCGCCACTGCCACGCATCCACATGGGCGAGTAAAGGCGCATAGGAAGCCATTTGTACAAGATCCGCATTTCTTTCCAGTCCTGTCATAAATGCCGCCTCTGCCAATGCACTCTCCCAGGTATTCCTTCCTTCTGCTGTATCCGTCTCTTTTTTGCCCTGCGGCACCTTCACATGCGCCGCATATTCACCTGCAAAGATCTTTGGTCCCTTCCGCTCATATTTATCATAACGGGCGCTATTTTTCAAAAACCACTCCGGTGGCATATAGTAATGCTCATCTACAAGATCCGCTTTTGAAGGCTTCAGTTCAGACCACAGATAATCAAACCGCTCGCCGCTGGAAAAAGGGCCTACACTGGACACCAGTTTTATCTCAGGATGTCTGGTCTTCAGTACCTCCTCAAAACGCTGATAACGGGCTATATACTGACTATCCCATTGCTCATTGCCCACTCCCATCAGTTTCAGGTTAAACGGCGCAGGATGCCCCATTTCTGCCCTCAGCTGTCCCCATTTCGTGCTCGTACTACCGTTTGCAAATTCGATCAGGTCCAGCGCATCCTGTATATACGTTTCCACGTCCTCATCGGCTGCCACTTCTCCGGTATTAAACTGACAGGCCATACCACAGTTCAGGATCGGTAATGGTTCGGCACCTACATCTTCCGATAACTGGAAATATTCAAAAAAGCCCAGTCCATAGCTCTGGAAATAATCCCCCGGGGCACGATGTGCAAACTCCGTATTCCAGCGATTCACAATCAGCGTACGATCTTCTACCTTACCCACCGTCTTTTTCCATTGATACCGGTTTGCCAGGTCCCGTCCTTCTACAATACAGCCTCCGGGAAACCTCACAAATCCGGGATGCAGGTCAGCCAGCAACTGTACCAGGTCACTACGCAGGCCTCCCGGACGCTGTTTCCAGGTATCCTGGGGGAATAATGACACCATATCTATATCAAGGGCTCCCGTGCCGGAGAACAACAACTGTACGCCTCCTTTGGCCACCGTACGATCAGCGGTCACCGTAGCCGTATACTTTTTCCATTCCTTATCACCTGCCGTAACCATCGCCTCCCCTATTGGCACTCCTTTATCATCTACCAGTACCAGCTTCCCACTCACCTTACCAGCCGTACTACGTGCCAGAAAAGAGAAGTTATATGACAGCCCTTTTTTGAAGCCCATACCACGAAACCCCTCATTGAACAGTCCGTAACTACCTTTGTCCGCAGTTACCGTAATATGTGCATACCTGGGGTTAGCCGCATGCCCCGTTTCCCGGTTCACTATTAATATATTACCCGCTCCCTCTTTCTTTACCTCTTTCCAACCCATCATCGGCTCTGTAAATTCAAAAGAGCGGTTCTTTATCAATTCAGCGTAGATCCCCCCATCTGCGGAGAAGTTAATGTCCTCAAAGAAGATTCCCCACATCGTTGGTGAGACCTCCGACTGCGGACCATTTACTTTTAGCGTCATTGTCTGAGAAAGGGATGCTGATCCTGTCAGCAGCAAAAATGCTGTGGCAACAAAGTTTATTATTCGTATCATAACGGGATTTGTTACAACAATATACACCCTAAAATCAATATCTGCAAGAATTATAAGCACTTTTTGTGTTCAATTGACATTTATTTATCCCACTGCTGTAATCAGACAGGTATATGGTCATAAGGACAAACTGCAATCATCTGAATAGCTCCTTCCCCGGATACTACTAAGCCCATTATGCCGGCATCACCGGACATATTATTGCTGATTGCTACTGTCAATAATGCAAGGAAATGTTAACGGTTTCAGTGTACACATGCTATATAGAGAAATTGTGAAAGCGTATACCCGGTATTGTTACCTCCTGTCCACATTATGAAATATTTACAGACTTACTCTTACCAGTAAAGTTTAATACACGATAGAAAACTACTCAAACAAGAAAAACCCACAATTGATTAGTAATCAATAAGATAAAAAGAAGTGAAATCACTTTAACATTTCGTTAGAGTATTCTTGCAGGATTTTGGTTGAAATGTATTCAACCATCTTTTATTGAGATCTTTATTTTTTAACCAGTTAAATTGAAAAACCATGAAAAAGCAATTATTGAGATTTGGCCTCATGGCTGGCCTGGGAGCATTCGTAATGACACAGACAAACGCAGTAAATGCGATGACATCAAAGGCAGACACTGCAAACTTCGTACTCGACACAGCGAACTTTGTAAGCGACACTGCTAACTTTGCGCCAGACACCGCCAATTTTGCAATGGACACAGCCAACTTCAAATTTGACACAGCCAACTTCAGGATGGACACGGCTAACTTCAAAATGGATACGGCTAATTTCAAAGCAGACACCGCCAATTTCTCACCAGACACAGCCAACTTCAAAATGGACACGGCTAACTTTAAGTACGACACAGCGAACTTCAGGTTAGACACCGCAAATTTTGTAAGTGACACGGCTGCCTTTGGCAAGGACACTGTCAGCTTTTCAAAAGACACTGCATTCTTCAAAGACACTGCAAACTTTGCTTTTAAAGCAGATACAGTAGCGTTCAGAAATGCAGACACAGTAGCGATTAAAGCAGACACTGCTACTACCAGAGACACACTCAGTTTCGCCGCGAAACTGGACACAGCAACAGCCGCTGCCGATACTGCCGCTGCTAAACGCGACACAGCAGTCATTAAAAAAGATACTGCTGCCGCAACTCCGGCTGACACTTCCGCAGCGAAGAAGTCAAAAGCCGTTAAAGTGAACAAAAAGTAATTACAGGTCTAATGAAAAAGGGCTTCCGGAATCCGGAAGCCCTTTTTTTATTGCAACAACTTTTCAACTTAGAAATTATAACCGGCTTTCAGACCAAAGAAACCACTGGTTCCGTCTTTAAACCACATTTCATATTTTCCTTCCACATCCAGGCCCAGGAAACGAATACCGATACCCGGAGCAAAGATGGCTGCAGTACCTTTGTACCCATCTGACTTGCCACCTACAAATGTAGCACTACCACCCTCAGCCTTCACATACAATAACGGAAAACCGAATTTGTACTTCAGACCAACTCTTACCGGCAGCGCCTTAATAGATTCTGCTTTTACACTAGTCCGGTTGCCCTCAATATCAAAGACATCATAGCTTTTACCAGAGAAATACATGAAACCAGCAGAGCCAGTCACGCCAAATCCTGCGATCAGCTTAATATCTGCGTTCAAACCACCTCCGAAACCAGAGTTATGCGTGTCCTTAAAATCACCCACTGGGGTGCCGATTTCAGCATAAGGACCAATACTGAAACCTTTTAACTGTGCTTTGGCTTTACCAGCAAACATGCAGGTCGCTGCCATGAAAAGCCCAGCGGTGTACAAGGTCTTTAACATAGAGGATATTTTAAAATTTCCACAAATGTAAGTAATTCAAACTAAACCAAACAAACCAGATCCCTGCTATTGCGGCTTCACCTTAAACACAGTGTCCGTACGCAGGCTGTCAGATGGAGCCTTCTGTAATGCTCCCGTGGCCGGAGATTTTGTGGCCGGTTTGGTATCGCCGCCAGACTCAGATGCCTGATTAGGTGCGCCGATGGGATAACCCATTTTTTCCAGATCCTTCCGTTCCTTTTTACTGAAAAGATATTGCGGGTTCTTTTCCTTTTTTAATCCTTCCTCAAAGCGATATTCCGCGCCCATTCTCGGAGCCGGATCGTAACCGCGATTGGTTCTGCAAGCTGTAAAAGTGAAAATACCTGCCAGCATACAAAATGCGATCGTCCTGCTGGCAGGTTGTCTAAATGATTTCCAGGTGGAGTTTAACATATTTCCTGGGTTTACTGTCCGGTTAAATAACGTTACTGTAGAGCAATTATTATACCGTTAATATATTCGCTGATGAATACCTCTTTTATTATTCGATGTATTCCCTTATTACACCGTCATTACGCCGTTATTTCTTCGTTCCCGAGCGGACAAATAGCGGCGTAGTAACGGTATAATGGCGATATAATCGAAGAAATAGTACCTTTCCTATACTACATCAGTCTTTTACCTGTTCTTCTCCGTCACAACTCCGTTTTGAACGTAGCATTAACGCAGCATAACTATAGTCAGACTATAGATAAACCCATAAAAAAAACCGGACTGATATGTATCAGCCCGGTAAAACACTAAAGATTATATATCTGCAACTATAATTGTGCTGCCTTGTATCCGGCCTTCTCTACCGCACTGATAATCGCTGCTGCAGATACAGCATCAGCCGATACCGTCAGTATCTTTTCAGGTGCTGCCGTATCTACCTTCCAGGTATTTTCACCTGCTGCTTCATTGAGAAATGGTGTGACTGTTGCTATACAGCCGCCGCATTTGATATTTGTTTTAAACTGTTGTTCCATAGTTTATATTATTAAATTTTTGACCATTTTAGCCGCAGACTATTACTTACCACCGACACAGAACTTAACGCCATCGCTGCGCCTGCTATCATCGGGTTCAGCAGGAATCCGTTCACCGGGAATAATACACCTGCAGCCAGCGGAATACCGATAATGTTATAGATAAACGCCCAGAAAAGATTCTGGCGGATCGTACGGACTGTTTTACGGGATAATTGCAGCGCCTTTGGAATGACATTCAGATCGGAGGTGATCAGGGTCATTTTCGCTACGTCCATCGCTATATCCGTTCCTTTGCCCATCGCAATACTAACATCCGCCTGTGCCAGTGCATGACTGTCGTTAATACCATCTCCGGCCATTGCAACCACTTTTCCCTGCTCCTGTAATGACTGCACAAAAGCAGCTTTTTCTGCGGGCAACACGCCCGCCTTATAATGCCTGATACCAACCTGTCCGGCTACGGCTGCTGCCGTGTGCTCATTATCACCGGTAAGCATATATACCGTAATACCACTCTTCTGCAAATTCTCCACCGCCAGCGCCGACGTCGCCTTCACTTTATCTTCTATCGCAATAATACCCAGGATCTTTCCATCTCCTGCAAAGGCAATTACCGTTCTTGCAGCAGACTGCCAGTCCGCAATCTTCTTTGACAAAACATCATCTGTCCGGATGCCATTATCCGCCAGTAATGCCATGTTGCCAGCCAGGTATTTCATTCCCCGATAACGGGCCTGTATACCCTTTCCTGTGATACTTTCAAGTGCCGTGAAAGGAATACCAGGCAATGCAGCAACGCCCTTCTGCTGTAAGTCCTTTACGATCGCAGCAGCCAGCGGATGCTCAGAATGCTGTTCTATGGTAAGCAGGACACGTTGCAGTTCCCATTGTTGATCCGAAGCCGCTAACCAGTAGCTGTCAGTCACCACAGGCTTTCCTTCTGTAATAGTCCCTGTTTTATCCAATACCAGGGCATTTACTTTGTGCGCCAGCTCCAGACTTTCCGCATCTCTGATCAGCATATTATTCTCTGCGCCTTTTCCGACACCTACCATGATCGCTGTCGGTGTGGCCAGTCCTAATGCACAGGGACAGGCAATCACCAACACGGTAACGGCTGATAATAAGCCGTGCGTAAATGCATTCTCCCCTCCTGCCATCATCCAGACACCAAAAGTCAGTATCGCAATACCAATCACCACCGGCACAAAAATACCCGCGATCTTATCGACCAGCTGCTGCACAGGTGCTTTACTACCCTGTGCTTCTCTTACCATTCGGATGATCTGTGCCAATACCGTATCAGCACCTACTTTTTCCGCCTTAAAATAAAAACTTCCCTGTTGATTGATCGTTCCTGCAAACACCGCTGTATCCTTCTCTTTCAGTACTGGTACCGGTTCTCCGGTGATCATACTTTCATCTACCCAGGAACTGCCACTTTGTACGTGTCCATCCACAGGGATACGTGCACCTGGTTTTACCAGTAACAGATTACCTGCCTGCACCTCACTTAAAGGAGTCTCTTTTGTATCAGCACCATTGTTGACTACTATAAATGCAGTCGCTGGCTGTAATCCCATCAGCTTTTTTAATGCTGCAGAGGTGTTTGATTTTGCTTTCTCTTCCAGTAATCTCCCCAGCGAGATAAACGCTACCACGACCGCTGCCGCTTCAAAATACACATGCGCATGTAAACCACGGGCATGCCAGTATTCGGGATATACAGTGTTAAATAAACTAAATAACCATGCAATACCGGTACTCAGCGCCACCAGTGTATCCATATTGGCTTTGCGGTGACGGGCCTGCTTCCAGGCATTCAGAAAGAACTGCCGGCCGAGGTAGAAAATAACGGGAGTTGACAATACCAGCATGATCCAGTTGGCATATGGTATATCCATAAAGAACATCCCGATCAGCACTACCGGCGCTGACAATATCAGTGAAGCAATTGTTCTTTTTTTCAGTGATTGATAGTGATCCAGCTGTGCCTGTTCCTGTACCTGCTCACGGTTATGTGTATCGATGACAAGATCATAGCCGATACCACGGATCACATTCCTTAATCCTTCAGGCGTAACACTGTCACTATCATAAGTGACGCGGGCTGTCTGATCGGCATAGTTTACCGATGCATCCGACACACCTGGTACAGATTGCAGCATGGAAGCGACGCTGACAGCGCAGGCCGCACAGCTCATCTCCAGTACAGGAAACGTTTCTTTTGTTATATGTCCGGTTGTTGTAGCCATTGTCCAAACTTTTCACAAAGCTACTACCGGGTAAGAGAAAGATTGTTATAGAATGATGGGGAATATGTATATAATTATGACGAGTGCCCCTCACACTTTATCAAGGGGCTTTCTGTCATTATGTTTTAACTGACGGTAGCCGGTTGGCGTCAGACCAGTCACCTTTTTAAACTGCTGAGACAAATGCTGCACACTGCTATACCCCATACTGTCGGCGATTTCACTGAGGTTCATCTCATCATAATGCAACAGTTCTTTCACACGCTCTATACGTTGTAAAATGACATATTTTTCGATCGTCAGTCCTTCTGTTGAAGAAAACAATGTTGAAAGATAATGATAATCAACGTCCAGCGCTTCCTGTAACACCACTGACAACTTCGTATTCAGCATCTCATTATCATTCCCATGGATCAGGCGTATAATAGTTGTCTTTATCTTCTCGATTAAAGCGTCTTTCTTATCATCCAGTACCTCAAAACCAAGGGCATGCAATTGCTGGCCAAGCGCATCCAGCTTAGCTTCGGAAGGCGCCTGCTCCATCTCCACATCTCCCAGCTGAATGCGTGAATAAGGTATCTCCAGTTTATCTAATTCCTGCTGTACTACCAGAATACAGCGATTACAAACCATATTTTTTATAAACAGATGCATGAATCCCATTTGAATGGACAAAGGTAGCTGAAAAATACTATCTCAACCCAGCGAAAGCAGAAATGCAATATTTCCCACTATTTATGGGACGGGAGACTTTGAAACAAGTTTATATTCATTAATTTTAGCGATCATGAAAAATCATTCATACCTCTTATTAGCATTGCTGCTGACTGCCTGTGTCGACAACAAACAACATGAGCAGCAGGCAGATAGCACCGTACAGGAAGCAGAAAAACCGGCCAAAACAAACCCAAAGCCTGCGACTGCGTCAGAAGGAAAGAAGCCGGTTGCGGAAAAGATCATCAGGGAAAGGGCAGCCGGTACTGTTACCCTGCTGGATGAGGTCAATGGCAAACCAATGGCTCAGGTAAATGATAACGTAGAACTGGAAGCGGGTATTCCCACCAAAGGATGGTCAAACACGCTGGTCACCACCGAACTGTCCAATGCACAGCAGGAAGGCCAGGTCCTGAAGAAAGGAGCTCCGATCATTGCAAATGGTAAAACTGTCGGTAAAGTACTGCAGGACGTTGTGATTGAAATGACCTTTAAAAATGATAAAGGAGTGAACACTGGTGTATTCCATGCCGCTGTACAGCAAAATAAGCTTCAACAGGCCACTATTATCGAAAACGCACTGGCCAGCTATATGAAAGAACAACCGGAGAAAACAAAGGCCGGTATGGAATCTTTCATTCAGCAATTCCAGCTGGAAGCTATGGATAACAATAAACCGTATATTGAATACTACAATTACGAAAGCGCAGCAGATGATCCGTCTCCGGGTTTCCGTACCGTGCTGGTATTCCATAAAGACAAGCTGATCGGCGTCGTTGATTCAAGAAAACTGCAACTGGAAGGAGTCAAATATACAGCACTTGACCGTGGTTATCATGGGTACTTCTTTACAGAGACAGATGAAAAACTGAAACAGGCGTACATTAAGAAGTTTAACTACTTCGTGAACAACGCAGACTAAGTCAATTAGGAATTAGGAATTATCAATTAGGAATTATACGCAAAAAGCGTCCTCTCAACGATGGACGCTTTTTCTATTAATAACACAAATTAATTCGTAATTCGTAATTCGTAATTCGTAATTCTTTTCCTAATAACAGCCAATTCAAACCAATACCGCCTCGTCTCTCCAATTCCTAATTTCTAACTCACCCATAGGTCGCAATCTGCTCCTCCATCAACTGAATCGTCAGCAAAGACTCTCCCTGCATCGCCTCAATCAGCTGACTGAATTCCGGTTCATGTTTTACCGTCAGCGTATCCAGTTGATCAGCTATACGTGCTAATTTACTCAACCCGATGATCTGTGAAGTACCGCGTATCTTATGCCCGATACGGTTGATCTTACGGATATCAACCGCCGCTGCTGCTATCTGCAACTCCGATACCGCCGACTTCAGTTCATCGATCGTTAGTTTCAGTAACTGTTTTAATACAGCCCTATCCTCTCCCATCAGGTAAGTTTCCAAAGTAGCAATATTGAAATGCTCTTCCTTGACCTCTCTGACAGTCGTGAGATGCACAGGCTCTTCTTCCACAGGGATGGTCAACCACTTCCGGAAAAGTTCCATCAGTTTCTCCTGTATAAGCGGCTTGGATATAAAGTCATTCATACCTGCCTCCATACACTTTTCCCTTTCTCCTTTCAGATTACCGGCAGTCAGTGCGATAATCGGTATACGCTGTCCGCCTTTGATCTCCCTTATACGTCCGGTTGCTTCATAACCGTTCATGATAGGCATCTGTATATCCATCAGGATCAGATCAGGTAATTGTGCGCGACAGATCCGGATGGCTTCTATACCATCCTGTGCCTCGTAAATACGGGCATCATGCGCGATACGTTTAACAACCGTCGTCGCCAGCAACATATTAATAGGATTGTCCTCTACGATCAGGATATTCAGGCGACCTCCGATCCATTGTTCCGCCTGCTGTTCCTGCTGATGGCGTTTACGCTTTTCCTTATTGATCAGTAAAGAGAGCCTGTTGTATAACTCATGAATTTTAATCGGCTTCACCATGCGCTGTCCTATCCCTAACTGCTCACAGGCCGTAATGATCCGTTCATCATCAGAAGAGCTGTGCAACAACACGATTCCCTGTTCACGGGGTTTGGCGCCGAAATGATGCCGCATCTTTCGGACAGTTTCCAGTCCGTCCATATAGGGCATATGATAATCCATCAGGATGATGTCATAACCATCATTGGTGGACAATAATTCCAGTGCATCAAATCCGCTACGGGCCTCCGTACAGGAGATCCCTTTCATTTGCAGCATTTCCTTCAGGATATGACGGTTGTTGTCATTATCATCTACGATCAGGACATCTTTAATACGTTCCAGGTTATTCTGGTCTTCAGCAGGTGCTTCTACAGTGGTTAATACAATATCGAAATAAAAGGTACTGCCATCCCCTACGCCACTATCAATATGCAGTTCGCTTCCCATCAATGCGAGCAATTTATTGGAGATGGTCAGACCCAACCCGGTACCTCCATATTTCTTAGTGGTGGAAGCATCTTCCTGGCGGAAGGCTTCAAATATTTTAAACTGCTTTTCCGGTTTGATACCAATACCGGTATCCCTTACCTCAAAGCGGATCTTTGCTTTATCATCTTCCAGGAATTCCAGGGGATGTACCTTTAATTCGATCTCTCCGTTACTGGTGAATTTAACCGCATTTCCCAGAAGATTGATAAGGATCTGTTTCAACCGCACCTCATCAAACCAGGCAAAGCGAGGTAATTGCGTGGATACGTTCAGTAACATCTCCAGCCCTTTATGCTGTGCCTGATAACTGACAATATCACTTACCTGACTGCTGAACTCATACAGGTCATATTTGTCAATATCCAGTTCCAGTTTACCGGATTCTATTTTGGAGAAGTCGAGGATATCATTGATAATGCTTAGCAGGGCATTGGCGGACTGGTTAACAATAGACAGATACTGGTGCTGTGTTTCATTCAGGTCGGTCTTCAGCACCAGTTCAGTAAAGCCGATCACCCCATTTAAAGGAGTCCGGATCTCATGACTCATATTAGCCAGGAATTCTGATTTAGCCATATTCGCCTGTTCCGCCTGTTGCTTGGCGGCGGCAAGATTGGACTTCTGTAGTATCAGCTGATGCTCCGCCTCCTTGGTAACAGATATATCCTGGAAAGTGCCATACAGGCGTTTACATTTCCCGTTTTCAAATTCAGCATTACCGATAGCCCTCACCCATTTCTCCTGTCCTTTCGCAGTAATGATCTGCAACTGAAGGTCCCAGGGTTCTCCTGTTTCCACACTTAAGCGGAGGGCTTCCGTAATGGCCTCCCGGTGATCCCCTTCTTTATAGAAACCGATGGCAGTTGCCATGGTAGGCTGAAAATTACCGGGTACTTCGTGAATCGCCTTTGTTACGTCAGACCAGAACAACTCCATGTTCACCAGGTCCGCTTCCCATCCCCCGATACGAGACATCTGACTGGTACGTTCCAGTATCTCACGGGTACGCTTGAGGTCTCTCTCCAATACCTGCCTTTCCGTTACATCGATGGCGTTGCCGATCACATAAGATTCTCCTTTGAGATTCCTGAACAGCACATTGTTGAATAACACGGACCCCATGGTCCCATCTTTATGAATGGTGATCATGAGACCATGCGCCTTTCCTTCTGTACCGATTTTTTTCAGATAAGCATAGAGCTCATTTTCATACTGGGCTGGAACGATATCGGCCAGGGTCATATCCTTCATTTCTTCGCAGGTATAACCCAATATCGCCGCACAGGCATTATTTACGGTCAGCAACCTGCCTTCCAGATCATGTGTACACATCAAACCATGAGAATTCTCAAAGAAAGCCCTGAAATTGCGCTCACTATCCAGTAATTCTTCATAATGATAATGATCTGTAATATGAGACACGATCTCCAGGATAAGCAGCTGTATGGCCCTTTCCTGTCGACTGTCGACCTGTTGAGCATGCGTATCGCTAAGGGTAAGTTGACCCAGTAAGCGCCCGGCATTGTCCTTTAGATCGTATGTACGATGGAATGGAGGTTCAGGTACAGTTATAGCAATGCCATATGCAATGACAACGGATGGCTGTTGATCATCACTGATAGAGATCGTTGCTACCTGTACATTGCAAACCAGAGCGGCTAATTCAGTCAATCTATTTAGTTCCTGCTGTAGTATTGCATTCAAACACTAAAAACTTTTCGCTGTGGAAGAAATTTGTCCTTTCAATTTCCTGAATATTTCTGTTGCAAAAGCCCGTTTGTGTAGAGTAGTGAAGATACGTAATTCTTCCCAACACGAGGTTTCATGATCCAGGAATTTCAAAATAGTAGCAGGTGAATTTCGCTGGAATAAGCGTGAAAAAAGCCCTTTTAATGATACAGCAGGTAACGCGAGTAAACGAAGAAAGATACTATCATAGAAACCAAAACGATCGAAACGTATGCCACCGGTAGCAGGATGTTCCCCATCCAGCAAACGCTGGGCGATATGTTGTGCATGCCTTTGTATAAAGCGGAACGCATGACCACCGGAGGCTTTAATGTCGTAGGCGCCTGTCCCCAGATAGATGATCCTGTCATCAATACTGTTACGCGCATATTCATACAGGGGAATATGGCCTGTCTCTGTGTAACTGATGTTGTAAAGACTACATTGCAGCTGTTGCCTCATATAGCGCTGTAATACCATATCATACATACCCTGATCGGGTATTTCCGGTGCAATAAGTGTATACGTTACAACTGCTCTCGTAGAGGAATAAGGCAGGGTATAAAAGAAACCACTATCGTCCATGGATACCGCCTTAAAGTCCATCAGCGTAGCCATATCCGGATCAAAACAGGGTGTAACGGTCTCCACCTGCCAGCTTTTAAAAGACCGGATCAGGTTGCTCTGAACGGCTCCGGGCGCCACAGGCGGCTGACCACTTCTAAATACATATTCCGCCGTAAAACGTTGTCCGTCTACAATGACGGCCGATTTACCCCGTGAGTTAAAAACTTTCCCGATCAGTCCTTTCCTGATCGTCACATTGGGAGCAGCTGTGATCAGTTTTTGGGTATAATCGTAAAAACGGTCGGCCGCGATCATTTTATAATGATAGGGAGCAATGTCAAGCACCTGTTGGCCCTCACTCCCCGTAAATGATAGTTTAGCCCAGTAATGAGAAACGATCTCGTCAAACAGGCCGGGATCCTTTTCCCAGAAACACCAGTGCTGATGATGTTCCCTGCCTTCAATATCGTCTACCAGGAGAACTTTTTTACCCGCCAGTTTGCGGGCATGAATGAGATGTACAGCCAGGCTTCTTCCGGCGCATCCGGCGCCGGCAATGATGTAGTCGAAATGTTCCATTCAAACCGTTTTTCAACTCCGCTATGGGGGGTTCTTCAATAATAAAAATGTTGTGCGCAGGGGCAACAAGTATGTTTACACACTAAATTGGTACAATAATATATCATTAGGCGGTAAGTATAAAATGTTTTTATACCAGTTTTACTGTATAATCTTATTATTATTGCCAAAATAGTTTTCATTGGATTATACATTCCTGAAAGACCTGATCGTTCTCGCAGAAGAATTTGAACGGTCAACGGGTACGGAGCCAAAAACAAATGACTTCATTGCCTGGTTACAAACAAAGGAACTGCCGCCGGTCCCTTTTCACGATACACCGCTTACAAAAGAAGGATATGGCGATGCACACACGCCTGGACTGATCAGTAAACTGATCGTTTATATGTACCGTTATGCCAAACTATATATAAAGAAAGCACTGGAAGGCTCTCCCCTTCAGTCGATGGATGAATTCGGCTATATGGTGTCCCTGCTCCAATATGAGCCGATGAACAAGACAGCGTTGATACAACAGAACAGACACGAAAAGCCCACCGGCATGGAAATTATCAAAAGACTGGTAAAACTGGGCTATATGGAAGAAACCATACACAAGGAAGATAAACGCAGCAAGGCTTTACGGGTAAGCGAAAAAGGCAGGGAACTGCTGGCTGGCCTGTACGGCAATATGGATAAGATCTCCCGGCTGATACTGGGAGACCTCAGTCCCCTGGAACAGTATCAGCTGGTCGTGACCTTACAACGACTGGACGACTATCATCATCCTATTTTTATGGATAATCTGTCCAGACTGGATGATATACTTGAATAAGACTATACCTTCTCTACAAACTCCCGCAGGGAAGTTCCGATCAACTGGGTCCAACCCATCACAAAATTCTCTTTTTTGAAGCTGGCATTGTCCTGCGGGAATGTCTCCAGACCGGCATGTGTCAGTTTCACCCTGGTTTTATCGCCCTCAGAAAACAGCTCAAAGCTGACCAGGGAAGCTCCCTCAAAACCTTCATACCGCCAGCTATAGGTCAGTTTATGGTTTTCTTCTACCTCCGTCACCTTACATAGGTGTTTGAATCGTTCCCCCTCCGGACCGATCCCGTAAAAGTGGAATTCTGCGCCCAACTCGGCTTTGAAATCAGCAATATCAAAGTACCACTGCTTCATCTGCTCCTTCGTAGTTATAGCTTCCCATACGCGCGTAACAGGCGCATCATATGTACGTTCAATAACAAATGGTTCGCTTTTCATGTTTCTGATGGATTTGAAATGTCAGCGGAATAAAACATTATTTAACCGATCGGTTACAAATATATAGGAAACCATTTGGTTACAGAAATTATTTTAGGAAGATAAGGATGCCTAAAGAACCAGACATCCTATACAAAGACTTCTTTATGAACAACTTTACAGATACGTAGATAACCGGTGCTTCTCAAGCAGATCTTTCACAGCCAGCTGCAATTCCCTCTCCGAAGCAGCCGTCACATTGACCAGGGAATAAGGATGCGCCCCTAACAGTGCATCCCAGCGCCATTGCAACTGACTGTTAGTAGTCACTACCCCATTATCGTACCACCAGGCCGTATAAAGCACATCCTTTTCCTGTTGTAACCGGGCAGTATAGATCCGGTGACCGTCAACCGGTGTTTCCTGTACCCGGTAAAAATTGTAACCGCTCCCCTTCCAGCAGATCATGGGATGGTGCTCTGAATAATACCCGTTGGGAATGTGTTTGATGTACACCAGCAGACGATCATTCTGCAACCTGATAATATCTCCGGGCAGCGTGGCCACCGCAAAACCAGGGATGCCCGCCGCTTGTTGTGTACCCGCATTTTCCGTTGCTATAAAAGACCTGAATACGAGCGCCAGCAATATGACACCCGCCAGTGAAACATTCAGCAATGACATTTTCAACGCAGAACGTAATACATAACGACGCCGGTGCGTCTGCTCCGGATAGCCATATCTGTTGCCCCCCCAACGGAGCAAAAACAGCGCAGGTGCGATTACATAGACCAGCAAACACAGGATACCCGCCACATCATGCAAAACCGTATCCGGCATGATATGAAACCACACCAGTAAGATAATACGCAGCAGATTAGACCCGATATTCAGTACCATAACAAGCAGCAACGCTCCAAACACCATACGCGCTGACAATACCTTCTGATACTTCTTCTGATAAAAGCCGATGATCATGATCGCGCACAACAGCGATGTGATCGTCATCTGTAAGCCCATACAGGCAGGGTCTACAGAAAACTCCGCGCCGTTCATGACGATCATATTTCCCTCTACACGGGTACCACCTCCCATCCGGCTTAACACAGTGCCTGCACATTTCGTCAGCACCAGCCGGATCGGAAAACTGAACACATCCGTCACACTTTTAAATAGAGGCGTGATGATCCCCAGCACCATCAGAGGCAAATGATTGATCCGTCCATAAAACGTTTCGGCAAGGAAAAGACACCCGCATACTGCAGCAGCCCAGAGTAAGGTCTTTGCCGGTGCCAGCAGATAAAGTAACAAAGGCAGGAGTGCCAGCAGGAAGAAACGGATCCCTCCTTTTTCGCTACGCTTAAAAGAGGTTACTGTCAGCAAGACCACTACTCCCAGTATACTGCTCACTGAAGACCAGTCATGATAGGCCCGGAGACCATAAAAAAGTATGAATCCATAACAACCGAAGAGCAACACCGGCCAGCAACGACCGGCGTATATCATCTTCAGCAGTATCTGATAGAAATGCTTAGCCATTTATCCAGTTAAATCGTTTTGAAAAAACAGTACGGTATTTCAATCCTATCAGGAGCAATACGGCCATAATGATCAGTACCCACTCGTGTGGTTCCGGTACAGCGCCTTTGTTCTGTATCGCTGCATTCTTCAGACTTCCATTACTGTCCTTAATATTAAAACGGTCATAGTCTGCCTGCGTTTCCAGAACGATCAGACTGGACAAAGGCGTCACGATATGCGCTTCTTTTGCTGCTGCGATCAGCGTATCCGCTGTTTCTCCCCCTGTCAGCAGATGTGGTCCCATCTCATGCATAATATGATTATAGGCAAATAAACGTTGCAGGTGATCAGGCGCAGTCGTACCACCTGTACCGGGTTGCGCCGTAATAACCATATCCGCCGCTTCAATCACCACACGCTGATCATTCTCAATATCCTGCGGGAAAACCCTGGCCTGTAGTAATGCCCGTAAGTGCCCCGTCTCTCCATCATCATAGCGGAAGGCGCGGCATTCTTTTAATGTACGCAGATAAGGGGATAGTTCTCCTCCCAGGTTGAACAACATCACATGATGTGATGCACCCAGCCATTGTTTCAGATCATTTGTAAAGGTGCAATCACCCAGGTCGCTTATACCCGGCGACTGCATAATGCTTTTGGTGATCACCAGGGATCTGTCAGGATCAGCGATCTTATGAAAAGGAAACAGGCTGAAACGCTGTACTGATAATCGTGCGAATAACTCATCTCTGTTAATGACCGTCATTTCCTGTAGTTTACCATCTGCATATACCCATACACGATAATTCTTTAACAGGGAAAACACCTCATTAACTTCAGCGGCAGTCCAGGCACTATTGATATCCAGGTAAGCAGTTTTAATATCCGCTTCTCCCTGCTCTTTCCTGTATGGCACAGCCGTATACGTCACATCCTTGTTACTAAAGACCTGATGCGCCAGCCCTTCATCTTTCAAAGACACTGCCCATAATTCACGATATCCGCCGGTATTCATGAGCGTTTGCTTACCCTCATGACCAAACGCCACTGAATAATTCAGGTCTACCGGTACCGTTTCAAACCGAACATCTACCTTTTCACGCGCCCCGGCAGCCGAAGGCCCTTTAAACGGAATATTACGATATACCAGCTGTCCATACTCCAGCGACAATGGGGCTGTAATACCAATCCTGAACTGACGCTCCTCTCCTCCCAGTACCGGGAAGACACGTACTGCTACCACATTCCCTTCCCGCCAGTGTACAACAGAAGGATCTCTGCGCTCATGACCCACAATGCTGGTATACGCGCTGTCCGCCTTTGCCTTTGTGGTCAGGATACCTTTCTCTTCCCTGTTATTGATCCAGAGAGAAAGAGAAGATACCACAGCACCTTCGGGCAACTGAAATCTGTAAATAGCTTCCTGCTGATTAAACCTGTTTTTCTCTCCGTCATTCTTTACACTAATGGTCTTTTCCGTATAGGCGAGGCGCAACGCAGGCCAGATCTGCGTGGCTGTCTGTACATGAGAGGTGACAAGATCTTCGTCTGACCACAGATGTAACTCTTTATCTGATTGATGATCATATAAGGTCTCCAATATGTGTGCACGATCCTCCCATGGAATGTAAAGCGTACCACCCAGACATGCAGAGATCATCACCAGCGGATCGTGCAGTACCGGCTCCCTTCGCGATCTTCCGAAAAGGTTATCTTCTCCCCAGTTATCCGGCACGGAAAAACCAATATCTGCCACCAGTACTTTCTGTGTAACAGGGTCAGTTGAAAGTTTAGATACAAGATTCACCCATTGCGGCAGACCATTGTCAATAGCGGAAGCATTATACTGTTTTTCGATCTCTACTACGCTCACCCGCCAGAGCAATGCATAAAACACTACAAATAATACCGTCGCGCCGATACCAGAGAAGAAAGCAATATCATAACTACGCCTTTGCTGACGACTCTTCCACCATACGCGGATCGTATACACACAAAGCAATAAAGGCAGGATCGCATGCAGGGGAATACCCAGTAAAAAGAACCCCATCATTCCATACAGACTAAAAGGGAATATATACACCGTCATATACAGGAAACAACAGAAAGACAGGCCCAGCAGAAAGAACATGCATAACCTGACCAATACCGGCAGGAAGCGCAGATAGGCGAATGCCAGGTAGTTTACCGAACAGAGAATAATGGTAATGGCAAACCAGGTAGCTGATCTTGCAAATACGGCAAAATAGCGGTTCAGGGAATAGGCACTCACCAGAAATATCAGCAGAAATAGTATCATCAGGGGCAATCCGTCTCTCCGCTTTCTTAAACGCCCGCTGATCAGCAGTGTAATAAAATAGGCACAGGTAAAGAAATGATTGGCAAAGAACCAGGCTATATATTCGTCCTCTCCTTTTGGCGGTATTACCTCACCGATGCAAAAAAAGATCAGCGTTAACACCAGTACAACCACCCCGAAATTGTACATATTATCCTTTAACCGTGTTTCCAGAATTCTCAAAGGTATGGATTGTCCTTTCATAATATAAAGCACTTTGAATTACAAAGAAGATTTATCTAAAAAAAGCCCGGTAGGGCATTATGTGATCTTACAATCACTTTGAAATACAAAGTAAGTAAAAGAAATTGATCCGGGCAAATTCCAATTCAAAAAAAAGTCCTATCTTCTGATTTGCCATATAACACCCCATGGTATAATATTTGGGCCTGTAATCATAACACATTAAACGACAACACGATGAAAGCAATCTGGCACAATGAGGTTATTGCGGAAAGCGACAAAACGGTGGTAGTCGAGAACAATCATTATTTTCCTCCGGCATCAGTAAAACTGGGATTGCTGAATCCTTCAAACACACATACAAATTGTGCCTGGAAAGGAGAAGCCTCTTATTACGATGTCAATATCAAAGGTAAAGTCAACCACGATGCAGCCTGGTACTACCCTGCGCCAAAACAGGCGGCAGAGAACATTAAAGGCTACATCGCGTTCTGGAAGGGAGTAGAAGTCATAGAATAAGCATAGTAAACGCAAAAGCTGAGTTATGAGAAAATTTGATGCAATTGTCATTGGCTCCGGCCAAGGTGGTGTTCCTTTGGCTAAAAAGCTGGCTAAAGCCGGCTGGCAAACAGCCATAGTAGAGAAAAGATGGATCGGCGGTACCTGTATCAATGACGGCTGCACGCCCACCAAATCAATGATTGCCTGTGGCGCTGCTGCCCATGTCATTGCAAACAGTCAGGAATGGGGTATCACTGTTAGCGATTTTAAAGTTGATCTTGAGAAGATTGTCCAGCGAAAGAACAAAGTAGTGGAATCCTTCCGCGGAGGTGCCACAAAAGGAATGGAGAAAACAGAAGGTTTGTCCATTATATACGGGGAAGCCGTATTCACCGGCGAAAAGACCCTGAAAGTAGCCCTGAAGGATGGCGGAGAAGAAGACATCACAGCGCCTCATATCTTTATCAATACCGGCACACTTCCCAAAGTCCCCCCTGTTCCCGGTCTCGATACTGTAAAATATCTGACCAATACCAGCATCATGGAACTCACCAAACTGCCCTCACACCTTGTGATCATGGGCAGCGGATATATCGGACTGGAATTCGGTCAGTTATTCCGCAGATTGGGGAGTCAGGTAACCATTATTGATAAGGGCAAACAATTGTTAAAATATGAGGATGAAGATGTTGCTGCCGCTGTAAAAAAAGTAATGGAAACTTCCGGTGTCACCATGCACACCGGCGCAAATATTCAAAAGGTAGAACAGATAGGTGATACCATTCGTTTACAACTCACTGCCAACGGTGAAAACCTTGCCATCACCGGCTCTCACCTGCTTGTAGCAGTAGGACGTACGCCACAATCTACTTCACTGCAGCCTGAAAAAGCAGGCATTGCATTAGATGATAAAGGCTACTTCAAAGTGAACGATCAGCTGGAAACCAATGTACCAGGTATCTATGTACTGGGCGATGTAAAAGGCGGACCGGCATTCACCCACATTTCATACAACGATTACCTGATTTTGTACAAGAGATTGGTAAATAAAGAGGATACATCTATTAAGGATAGACCCGTACCTTACTGCATGTTTACCGACCCTCAGTTAGGACGTATCGGACTGACCGAAAAAGCGGCAAAAGAAGCAGGATATGATGTGAAAGTAGCCTGCCTCGATATGACGCGGGTAGCCAGGGCCATAGAGACAGGTAACACACAGGGATTTATGAAAGCTGTTATTAATTCTAACGATGATAAATTACTGGGAGTTGCTATCTTGGGCCCCGAAGGAGGAGAAGTGATGTCTGTTATGCAGATGGCAATGCTCGGAGGAATCACAGCTAAACAGCTGAGAGAAATGATATTCGCGCATCCGTTGTATTCAGAATCTATTAATAACCTCTTTATGACATTGGAAAAATAACCTTGCACAATGTGCGGATTAAAATCCTCAATGAATCCCGGCCATGATAAAGCTTGAACGTGTCAACAAATCTTTTCAGAACGGCAAGCCTGCTGTCAGTGATGTGTCTTTCGAGGTCAATACGGGAGAAACCCTCGTACTGCTGGGTACCAGCGGAAGCGGGAAGACTACTACCCTGCGTATGATAAACCGGCTCATAGCGCCTGATAGCGGAAAAATATATGTGAATGGAGAAGCCGTTACCGCTCAGGAAACTACTTCGCTTCGTCGTAATATCGGCTATGTCTTACAGGATAATGGATTGTTTCCGCACTATACGGTCGCAGAAAATATCGGTATTGTCCCCTCTTTACTCAAATGGGATAAAAAACGCATAGAAGAAAGGACCCGTACACTGATGGAAAAATTACACCTGCCGGCTGACGAATACTATGATGCTTATCCGCAACAACTAAGTGGCGGACAACAACAGCGTGTCGGGCTCGCCCGTGCCCTCGCAGCAGATCCTCCGGTATTACTGATGGATGAACCTTTTGGTGCGCTGGACCCCGTAACAAGGGCCAGTGTCAGAAACGAATTCCGCTCATTAGACGAGATCAGCAATAAGACCGTCATCATGGTTACACACGATGTACAGGAAGCCTTTCAACTAGGCGATCGTATCTGTCTCATGGATAAAGGAACTATTCAGCAGACCGGTACGCCGGCTGAACTGCTGTTCTCTCCCGCCAATGAGTTTGTTACACAGTTTTTCCGGGAGCAACGTCTGCTGCTGGAACTGAATGCGGTAAAGTTATCAGACATCCGAACACTGTTACCAACAGATCATGTCACAGAAAAAGTATCGTTCATTTTACCTGAAGATGCCTCCTGCTGGGATGCCCTGGAGCAGATGACCACGCTTTCCGCGCCCGTGTATTATTCTTTTGATGACAAGCTCATTCGCATAGACAGCGCCGCGTTGATGCAGGCATTTACACAATACAAGCAAACTATCAGCAGCAATGGAAGATCAACCCGGCTTTCCTGAATTTGTACAACAACAGGCCGGCAAACTGCTGGAACAAACGTTGCAACATATCGGGCTAACATTTATTTCTTTACTGATCGCAGTCGTCATCGGTGTACCGCTGGGAATACTGATCACGCGTAAGAAAAAGCTGGCAGGCGCTATATTAGGTATTGCGGGCGTCCTGCAGACCATACCCAGTATCGCCTTACTCGGTTTCATGATCCCCTTACTGGGCATCGGGGCAAAGCCAGCGATCGTAGCACTCTTTCTCTACGCACTCCTCCCTATTATCAGAAATACCTATACTGGTATTCTGCAGGTGGATGCTACCGTGATCGATGCAGCAACAGGCATGGGGATGAGTCAGCAGCAACTGCTTTTAAAAGTACAACTGCCACTGGCTATGCCGGTCATACTGGCGGGCATTCGCACTGCCACAGTGATCAATGTCGGCGTCGCTACACTGGCGGCCTATATTGCAGCAGGAGGTTTAGGTGAATTCATCTTTGGGGGTATCGCACTCAATAATACCAACATGATACTGGCAGGTGCTATTCCGGCTGCCTTATTGGCGATATTGTTTGACACGGGTGTGGCACGGCTGCAAAAACTACGGATGAGAAGCGTCAAAACGGCATTGTACATCTTACCTTTTTTGTTGCTCATCTTATCGTCTTTTTACCTGCTGCCCGCGGCCTATGGCAGTAGCCTCGTAGCCGGATTTACACCTGAATTCATGGGTCGTAAAGACGGTAATCTGGGCTTAAAACAGGTATACGGACTCGATATGCGCACCGTCGTGATCAGCGATATGATCATGTACAAAGCGGCTTACGAGAAAACACTGGATGTGATCAGCGGCAGCAGCACAGACGGCAGGGTAAAGGCTTTTGACCTCCAGGTGCTGGAAGATGATAAACATATCTTTCCGCCTTACTATGCAGCCCCCATCGTACGCCAGGCCACACTCGATAAGTATCCTGAACTCGCGCCCGCATTAAATAAACTATCTGGTATAATTAATGATAGTGTAATGACTGAACTGAACTACAAGGTAGATCACCTGAAACAGGATCCCGCACTTGTAGCCAGTGATTTTTTAAAAGCTAAAGGATTATTACAGCCTGCCAGAAAAGGCGCTAAAGGAACAGTTGTCATCGGTGCTAAAATATTCGGGGACGGCTACATTCTTGCCAATATGTATAAACTGCTGGTAAACGGGTACACTGACCTGGAAGCAGTCACAAAAACCGGCCTGGGAGGCACTAAAATCTGTTTTGATGCACTCACCAATGGACAAATAGATCTTTACCCGGAATATACGGGTACCGGTCTGTTAGTCATTTTACAGGCAGACAAAACTGTTATCGACAGTCTGATTGCGGACAAACAAAAAGTATATGACTACGTTTCAACCGCCTTTATGCAACAATACCAGATCAGATGGTTACCGCCTATTGGCTTCAACAATACTTATGCATTAATGATGCGCAAACAGCAGGCAACAGAGCTGCATATCACATCTATATCAGATCTAAAGGAATATTTACAGCATCACTAACCACGAAGGTATATGCAATTGAAAAATGATTTTAACACCGTGCGGAAAAGGTCCATGCATATCTGCGCGCCCCTGAAAACAGAGGATTATGTGGTTCAACCTGTCGTTGATGTGAGTCCGCCGAAATGGCATCTCGGACACACTACCTGGTTCTTTGAAACATTTCTGCTGAAACCGCATTTCCCGGATTATAAAGAATTTGATCCGAACTATAATTTCGTATTCAACAGTTACTATGAAACAGTAGGCGCCCGCGTAATACGCACGGATAGAGGCAACTTAAGCCGCCCCGCTGTGGAAGACGTGATGCGCTATCGTGAGCATGTCGATAAAGCCATGCAGGCGTTCCTGGACACACCGCTGTCCGACGAACTCAAGACATTGGTAGTACTGGGCCTTAATCATGAAGAGCAACACCAGGAACTACTCTATACGGACATTAAGTTCATCCTGGGTCATAACCCGCTGATGCCGGCTTATTCCGATACACCAGCCGATAACTACATCGCACCTGCGACAGATAAACCATTTGTAGAAATGGAAGCTGGCCTGTACGATATCGGTTATAAAGGGGATGGTTTCTGTTTTGACAATGAATTGGGCAGACATACCGTCTATCTCCAGCCATATAGCATCGCTTCACAACTGGTGACTAACGGAGAATACCTCGAATTCATGGAAGCAGGTGCTTATACCGACTTCCGTCACTGGCACGCAGAAGGCTGGGACTGGGTAAAGACAAATGAAGTAAAAGCACCGCTTTACTGGCACCATGTTGATGGAAAATGGCAACATTATAACTGGCAGGGACTTCAGCCAATAAATGAAAATGATCCGGTTTGTCACATCAGTTATTATGAGGCCACCGCTTATGCCGCATGGAAAGGTTTACGACTGCCAACTGAATTTGAATGGGAAGCAGCATCGGCACAATTTTCCTGGGGACAAAGATGGGAATGGACAGAGAGTGCATACCTCCCCTATCCGGGTTTTGTAAAAGCACCCGGTGCTATTGGTGAATACAATGGCAAATTCATGGTCAGTCAGATGGTACTGCGTGGTGGTTCGGAAGTAACGCCTCCCAATCATAGCCGCGCTACTTACCGGAACTTCTTCCATCCTTCATTGAGATGGCAGTTTACCGGTATCAGACTGGCAAAATAAATTAATCTTATTACTCTAATCATAACATTATGGCCACCACCTCTGTAATGCATACGGTATTAGTTCCTGTCAAACAGGACCAGCAGGAGATCTTTTTACAGGATGTGATCCGCGGACTCAGTGCAAAAAACAAGTACCTGGACTCCAAATATTTTTATGATGCCGAGGGCGACCGCCTCTTCCAGGAGATCATGCGTTGCCATGAATACTATCCGACCAACTGCGAAATGGAAATATTGCAGGAACAGTCAGCTGCTATCAGCCAGACCATCCTCTCTTATACCAATCGCTTTGACGTAGTGGAACTGGGCGCAGGTGATGCGACAAAATCCATACACCTGCTCAGGGAATTACTGAACACCGGTAAAGATTTTACTTACTACCCTGTTGATATATCCGGCAATGTGATTACTCAGCTCGAGCAATCCCTGCCCGCCCAGTTACCGGCACTAAAAGTACATGGTTTACATGGTGAATACTTTGACATGCTGCAGGAAGCCAATGTGCTGTCAGATAAAAACAAAGTAGTACTCTGCATGGGCGGTAACATCGGTAATTTTACACCGGCAGAAGCAAGAAAATTCGCCCGTCAGCTAAGGAACTACCTGCAACCGGGAGATCTGGTGATGATCGGCTTCGACCTGAAAAAACATCCACAGATCATACTCGACGCTTATAACGACAGCGCAGGGATTACAAAGGATTTTAACCTTAACCTGCTGAAGCGTATTAACCGCGAACTGGGAGGTAATTTTGATATCACGAAGTTTGACCATTATCCGACCTACGATCCCGGTACAGGAGCCTGTAAAAGCTACCTGGTGAGCCTGGAAGAACAGGATGTGACTGTCGGCGGACAAACATTCCATTTCGGTCTGCACGAATACATATACATGGAGATTTCCCAGAAGTATGACCTTGAAACAACAGAGCAACTGGCTGTACAGTCAGGCTTTGAAACGGTTGCTAACTTCTTCGATAATCGTAAATGGTTTGCAGATAATATGTGGCTTTGCGTATAATGCAGAAAAATATAAGAGGCTGTTCGCTTATTAAAGTGAACAGCCTCTTTCTGTTTAATGAATCTTCTTCCCTATTTCCAGGCCCCCAGCAGTCTTCTGAGTACAATGATCTCTCCGGTATGATAACTGGTATGATCTGCGATCAACATTGCTTCCCGTAACAGATGCTGTCCATCTCCATGCGCAAATGGTTTATACAGATCCACATCAGGATCATTTAACAGCGCTACGAATTCTTTCAGATCACTTTTAATCTGCGCCAGACTATGCTTCCAGGCAGCTTCGTCTTTCGGGGCCTTTTCCTTCGGCCAGTATCCTTCCGGCCAGTCGGGAGATGTATGTTTTGCATCACGGGAAAATTCAAGAATATCCCATTGGGTAATGCGGATATGTTCTACCAGTTGCCAGATACTATAAGGCATTCCTTCAGGCACCTCTCCCCTGAGTGCAGCAGGCAAACCTTTTACTGCATCCTCGAAGGTGGCATGTGCATGTCCTCCGGTAAGGAACTGCTCTAATGTCTTTACGATCTCTTTATCATGATTACGCGCTGTAGTCATATTGAAGACAATTTTACGTGATAATAAATGTACAGATATGCACCAAAAGAGTGCCAGTTGAAAATATTTGCTTACTTACTTACAAGTAAGTAATTTTGCTTTCTATGCAGGACACAAGAGAGAAAATTATCGCTTTGGCAGATCAGCTGATCAGGACTAAGGGTTACAATGCCTTTAGTTATAAAGACATATCTGACCCGCTGGAGATAAAAAATGCGGCCATTCACTATCATTTCCCTACCAAAACCGACCTGGGTGTGGCGGTGGTAGACTTTGAAACTGAACGTTTTAAGGAGCATACAGCCAAATGGTCCGGCATGCCGGAAGATAAACAGCTGAAACAGTTGTTCGAGACATTTAACAGAAAACACAAAGAGGGACTGGTCTGTCTGATGGGTACCCTGTCACCTGACTATAAGACCTTCCCCGAATCCTTACAGGAAAAGGTGACAGAAATGTCAGCAGCTTTCGCCAACTGGACCTCCCAATGCCTCGAAAACGGGCGGAAAAAGGGGTTCTTTGCATTTGATGGCGATGCTTATGACAGGGCATTACTGGTACTGAGTAATCTCCTCGCATCGCTGCTGATGAGCAGGGTCATGGGACCAAAAACATATGGTAAAATAAGTGGTCAGTTATATAAAGACCTCCTGAAGAAAAATTAAGAATTATCAATTAAGAATTAAGAATTGGTGAGCCTTCCTATATAAAAGGACTCCCATAATATCCAATTCGTAGTTCTTAATTCGTGTACAATTCTTAATTCATAATTTTTAATTCTTAATTAAACAAGATACATGCAAACACTTAAAAGAGCAGTCATCACCGGCCTTGGCGCACTTACTCCGATTGGCAACAACGTGGCTGATTTCTGGAACAACCTGGTAGCAGGTAAGAGCGGAGCTGCACGCATTACGAAGTTCAATCCGGATCCATTCAGGACGCAGTTTGCCTGTGAACTCAAGGATTTTAACCCGGCCAGTGTACTGGACCGCAATGATATACGCAAGACAGATCCCTTTACACAATATGCACTGGTGGCTGCTCAACAGGCAGTGACTGATTCCGGACTGGATTTCTCAAAGATGGACCCATTTGACAGTGGTGTGATTTGGGGCTCCGGACAAGGTGGAATGCTCACCTTCGAAGAACAGGTAAAGGAATATACTGTGGGCAATTATGTGCCACGTTTCAATCCTTACTTCGTACCTAAGCTGATCGCCAATATGGCCTCAGGTATGATCTCTATCCGCTTCGGACTGATGGGTATCAACTATACCACCGTATCAGCCTGTGCAACGTCTAATACAGCTATTATGGATGCACTCAACTACATCCGTCTTGGTAAGGCAAAAGTGATCATCACAGGTGGTTCTGAAGCACCTATTACAGAAGCTTCCGTAGGTGGTTTCTGTGCGATGAAAGCAATGTCTACCCGCAATGATGATCCGGCAACAGGTTCCAGACCGTTTGATACAGACAGAGACGGTTTTGTGATGGGAGAAGGCGCTGCAGCACTGGTAGTGGAAGAATATGAGCATGCAATAGCCAGAGGCGCACATATCTATGCTGAACTGGTAGGTGCCGCCATGACAGCAGATGCTTATCATATGACAGCCACACATCCGGAAGGAAAGGGAGCCTTACAGGGCATGAAATTAGCCTTGAAAGATGCCGATCTGGAACCAACAGACGTTGATTATATGAACGCACATGCCACCTCCACACCGGTAGGCGATCTGAGCGAACTGGCAGCCATCAGAAGCCTGTTTGGAGACGCACCTGATCATTTATCCATCAGCGCTACGAAATCCATGACCGGACACCTCCTGGGAGCTGCGGGCGCCATTGAAGCAATTGCTTCGATCCTCAGTATAAAAAATGGAATTATTCCGCCAACTATCAATACGACACAACTGGACCCTGCTATACCTGCAGGCTTACAGATCGTGCTGAAAGATGCAATACATAAGAAAGTACGTGTGGCGATGAGCAATACATTCGGTTTTGGAGGTCACAATGGTATTGTGGTATTCAAAGAATTGAACTGATCATTGATCATAGCAACTATTTCCCTTTAAGGGGAGTGAGCAGCCCCGTAAGGCCGTTCAATTTTATCTCATAGACCGTCGCCAGTAACATCCCCAGTTTACCATCCGGAAACCCCTTCCGCTGGAACCATTCCAGATAGGAAACAGGCAGGTCGCACAGCAATACATCCTTGTATTTACCAAACGGCATTTTCATTGTCACCAACTGCTGAAAGATCTCCCGGTCAGGTTGTGCGAATTCCATGATTAATTGATTTAAAGTCTGTTCCGATCGCAAAGATAGGCGCAAAAACACCTTGCGCCGAAAAAAGTTCATTTATTTTTCCCATTCTCAAATCCATAATCACAGGCCATACGTATGTACCAACATCAATTATAATAATTCTATATCTGTTTGATATAGCAGCAGCATTCTTTGAGGGGACAATTTTTTTAACGGGACAATATTATATGTGTTTTTGACAGCTTGCTTTCAATAGCTGTTATCGGTATGCTTTCACCTATACTTATATAACATAATTAGTCTTTCTTTTCGTTTTGCAGTGTTGTAAACTTTTTGATTAAACATCCCCCCAGAAGAGTGGTTATTTCAGAACATCCGGTTACAGCCCTCAGTGGCTGTAACCCTTTTTTGTGAGGTAAGGAGAAGTAAGAACATGAACAGGAGAAGCGCACTACGTAAACGACTTCAGGATTCAGAACAAGCGTTACGGGCAGCCAGGCTGGAATTAAAACAAACCCGGGACAACTACCAGAACATGGTAGAGGAAGTGAAAGACTATGCCATATTGTTACTGGACATAGACGGTAACATCCTCAATTGGAATAAAGGAGCTGAGAAGATCAAAGGATATACAGCCAGCGAGATCATCGGACAAAACTTCCGCTTATTTTATACGGCCCGTGACAGAGCCAGTCTGGTACCGGAACAACTCCTGCACTCCGCAGTAAAAGACGGCCGGGTACAACATGAAGGATGGCGGGTACGAAAAGACGGAGCACTCTTCTGGAGCAATGTGACCATCACGGCCATGCATAACCGGGAAGGACAGGTCACCGGTTTTCTGAAAATAACACATGACCTCACCGAGAGGAGAATGGCAGAAGAAAACAGCCGCCTCTACACGGAAAAACTTGAAATAAAGAACAGCGAACTAGAACAATTCACCTATATTGCCTCGCATGACCTGCAGGAACCTTTACGTTCTATCAGCAGCCTGGCAGAAATGATTTCAGACCAATATCAGGGCAAACTAGACGAGACAGCAGATACCTACCTGCATTTTATATTACAGTCCGTGAACCGCATGAGTCAGCTGATCAAAGGACTGCTTGATTATTCCCGCTTAGGGAAAGCAGAACTGGACCCCCAGGTAGATTGTAATGTGATCATGGAAACAGTGCTGGCCGACCTGCAATCAGCGATCAGAGACAGTAACGCAATCATTAACGTAAAACAGCTACCTGTACTGAGTGCTTACCCGATGGAACTGAAACTCTTATTTCAGAACCTCATCAGTAATGCCATTAAATTCAGAAAGAAGGACCAGCAACTGTATGTAAACGTTTCAGCCTGCCTGACCGATGATGGCTGGATCTTCGAATTCCAGGACAACGGCATCGGTATAGATCAGCGATTCAGTGATAAGATCTTCGAAATCTTTCAACGGCTGCATAGTAAATCAGCTTATGAAGGGACCGGCATCGGTCTCGCACACTGTAAAAAGATTGTCGCCATGCATAACGGCAGGATATGGGTCGACTCTATTCCTGGTGAAGGCAGTAAGTTCTATTTTATTATTTCGGTATAACCAACCAACCACTAACCCGGCATGAACAGGAAACTCAACTCCATTTTGCTCATCGAAGACGATGAAGCAACTAATTTTATTAATCAGATGGTCATAAAACGTCTGGATTGTACGGACCATGTACATATTTCATGGAATGGCGCCGACGCCCTGGATTATCTGAAAGGTTGTGTGGAAAGAGCTTCCTGTCAGCAACCCGAACTGATACTGCTCGATATCAATATGCCAGGCCTTAATGGTTGGGAATTCCTGGATGAATATGAGAAACTGCAACCCGAAGAAAAAGGAAAGATCGTCGTGGTCATGCTTACCACCTCACTCAATCCGGAAGACAAACACAGAGCCAGCCTTAATCCCAGCGTTGCCGGTTTTAAAAATAAACCCCTCACCCCTTCCCTGATGAAAGAGATCTTGAAACAATACTTTCTGTTATAGCCAGCCCCGCTCCTTCCAGGCAGCGATCGTAGCACCGGTTGCACCACATTCGCGCAGCACATCCTCAAAATCCTCCATTTCTACACTCCAGTCTACCGCATAAGCAGCAAACTCGTCGCTTACAGGTATACGCCCGAATAATTTATTCGTGGTCAGTATATGCGCTACTTTACGCAGCATCAGAGCCCCCATATCCCACTTCTCTTCCTTACTGATGATCTTGATGAGCTGTGTAAAAGGACGCTCAAATTTCTCACGATTGACCTCCAGATAGGCATGGTCCAGCTCCGTAGCTAAGAATATCAGATCAAAAATATCTTCATCTGGATGCTGCCGGGAAATCTGTCTTGTCACAGCTACTGAACGTGGCGATAAAGAAGGGATATAAGTATCCGCGTAGTGATAATTCAGTTCAAGCAAAGACAATGGCGTTTCTACTTCCTGCTCTTCCAGCGTATCGACAATAGCAACCGCCATATTCTCCGCAACAGTGCTCATAAGGGATTGTATATCCAGATTAGTGTCCGGCCTCACATACGCCAGCTCATTCTCTCCGTTTTCATACACCATCCTGATCTCATCAAGAATACCATCATCCCCGTACCTGTATAAATTCTCGTACTTGATCTCCCCTACGCCCGGCACAATTCCCAGACAATCCGCCTTCGCAATACGGCCGTCGATGATCTCATACTGTTCGATATTACAGAACAAAGAATGCTCATAACTCTCAATGCTGCTCATCTTTTCCTCAGCGGTCATATCAGCATATTCTTCCCCAATGCCTCTTCCATTCACCATTAATGACTGATAAGCTATTTTCTGACCATTTTCATCAAAGCGGATGCGTTTAATGCCGGAGGGTATCTGCGTCTCAAGATTGTATTCTATATACTCCACCCATTCTTTACCGTACGAATAATAACCTGCCCAGAATACATTGTTAGCCGGTTTCCCATAAGATGTATAACAGGGCATTCCGTCTTCCGCAAGACCATAAAAGTGATAATCACCTAACTCACGTACATTTCCTACCGGGAATATCTTTTCATCTGGCTGTAAAAAAGCGGGAGTACCATAATCATCGAGATCGTACCTGTAACCTGGGATATATTTTTCAGTGGCTATTTGAGTTTTAAATTCCTGTAAAAGGTCAAATTCAACAAAGGCTTGTTTCCATCGGGATAGGATATTCTGCTTCAATAAGTCCAGGTACATCTGCGGCATTTTGAATAAAATTAATATTTTAAAATAAAAGATGCTACTTGGTTTGTTCAATTGGTTTACAGATCATTACAAAGCCCACCCGAAAGATATGATCTTCCAGGTGGGCCCGTTATTTATGATTATGAGTCCTACCTATTCAATTTTAATGGGTTGCGAGTAAATATGCTCTGCAACGCCTGCTGTCTTGACACTTACACGTGCAAAGAAAAATGATTGCCCCGAAAGGCTGCCTGGAATTGTCAGACTGACAGTAAGCGGCGCATTGATATCCGTAATATCGCTTCCGTTGACCGCCACAGATCCCAGGTTGTTTACGGCGTCAACTATATTTGTTTTACCCACAAACAATGTTACTGATTCAAGTGTACCGCCATTGGCTATTTTCCCAATAGAGCATGTGCCGGTCACCGTCGTGCCTGATTTGCTGATTGTCGCATTCTTGATCACAAAATAAGGCTGTACCGGCACCTCTACCACCGTATTACCATTGACGGTTACGTCAATAGAGTCGGTATTATTCACCCATGGTCCGTTACCTGGCAGGCGGACCAGTTTGTAGGTACCATTGAACAAAGAGGCGGAGAAGGTACCGTCCTGCGCTACATAGACAGGTATTTTCGTGAACAGCTCAAAACCGTGCTGCCAGAGTTCCAGTTGCACACCATTTGAGCGGAGGCCCACTGCTTCTTTATCGTACACCACTTTACCGGTAAGTATGGAAGACGGCTTTTCGTAGTTGTCTTTCTTACAGCCATTCACCATCAACAGCAGCAACAGTGTAATGACGTATGATGATATTAATCTGATCATGTCAGTTCGTTTTAACAGGTTAATGGAATGGATTTTTTACAATCTTCGGGTTGTTGTTCAGCACCGACTGATTGATGGCAGTATAATAGTTGCCCAGTCTGAAAAAGCGGGGCGCCCTGAAACGGGGTGCAACCATCTTCACAAATACATACTTGCCATCCCTCGCAGCATCTCCCGGCCGGATCACACGATAAGGATACAAGGCATAGATCATGGCATCCGGACTGGAGGTACTGCCATTCCATACCTTATCCGCCGTTCTCCAGCGTTTAAGATCCCATAACCGGTGATCTTCGAACGCCAGCTCTACCCGGCGCTCATTGCGGATACGATCAATTGTCAGTGTTGTCAGACTATTAGGACCAAAACCCGCTCTTTCGCGCAGCGTATTGATATAAAGCAAAGCATCTCCTGTCAGTCCCAGCTCAAAAGCAGCCTCTCCCGCATTCAGATAAATTTCACCCAGCCGGAACCACACCCACCATACATCACTCTGTACACCACGGGTACTGGTCTTGTCATTCGCATCGATAAACTTACGCAGATAGAAACCCGTATTGGACACCTCCTGGATAGAACGATGCGGACCAGAAGTACCCGTCAGCAACTTACCATCCGTGTAAGTGGTACCCAGGTCACTACCCTCCACGATATCGTAAGCATTACGGCCGGCATTCCATACCAGCACGCCCGCCTGAATAGATACCGGCAGACTCTTAAAAGACGTACCCGGATAGATGACCGTACCATACAACCGTGCATCTTTATTGGTGAAGATATCTGCTACACTGTTGTAGTAGATATAGTCTGTATTGTCAGCAGTACGTGTTTTTAGTGCGCCATTTGTACCATCTTTGTATTCATAGGCTTCTACCAGGTTCAGCGAAGGAACGACAGAAGAAGAGCCCAGATTATCTTCTCTGATACCACGCGCAATATTGTCATAAGAGAACACATGCTTACGGGTAGGTAGCAGAAAGTCTTTCACAAAGATCACTTCCCTGTTATTGGCCTTCTTCGTGACTGCTTCATAGAAGTTCTCTCCCAGATCAGGATTGTTCTTATACAAAGTATAAGGACCACTGTTGATGATTTCTTTGGATGCATCCAGTGCCTTCTGATAGTAGCCAGTAGCCATGGAAGCCGGAATACCTACTTCTCCACCTGCCGTTGTGATAGGCGCTGCCATAAGCCCATTATATTTTGCCAGCGATCCTGCATATAACATGGCCCTGCTCTTTAATGCAAGCGCCGTGTATTTATTGGCGCGGGTAGTACTACCGTCATTGCCGATCAGATCTTTGATCGCATCTACTTCTGAAGCAATAAAATCATAGACATCTGATTCCTTTGCACGTGGTTGCTGGAGATTTTCCACGTTACCGGAGTAATCATACACCAGCTGTTTAGTGACAAGCGGAACGCCGCCCAGTCTTTTCACCAGGTTGAAATAATTCAGTGCGCGCAGGAAACGTAGTTCAGCGGAATACTGTTTCTTTGAAGCCTCTGACAGCTTTAAGCCATATTTCTCAATGTTCTCCAGCGCCAGGTTAATATCCCTGATGTAGGTGTAATTCCAGAGATACCAGCTGTCATAGCCATAGGAAGTGATGTTATTACGGCCATCTTCATTGGATTGACCACTCCACATTCCCTCATCATAGTTCGCCAGATTACGCCATTGAAAAAGCCGTCCGTCAGCGCCCTCATTATTGACGTCTGTCAAACCGCTCTCCGCAGGTATCCTGTCATAAAAGTTCGCCAGCAATGCGACGATCTGTTTAGGATCATTCCATACCTGCTCATCAGAGAGGATGGTGCGTGGTTCTCTGTCCAGCCAGTCTTTCATACAACTGGTCAGCAGGAACAGTCCCGTTGCCATCAGGCAGTATATATAAACTCGTTTCATGATTAGCGGGTTAAGATGCATTAAAAGGATACGTTAAAACCGAAGTTGTACAATCGTTGCTGCGGATATACCAGACCATTGGAAGAGCCGATCTCAGGATCTATCTCATACTCTTTCACATTGTCGATAGAGAACAGATTGGTTCCGTTGGCATACACACGCAGTCCGGAAATACCGATCCTCTTCACAAACTCGCGCGAGAAGTTGTAAGCCAGTTCGAGGTTTTTCAGACTGATATACCTTACGTTGGTGATCCAGAAATCGTTTACAGCGTAGTTCACATGAGTGGTGTTATCCTTTCTGATAGCAGGATATTTACCACTCACCCATTTGCTGTCTGCATTATAAGGGTCTTCCCTGTGCCAACGGTCGGTCAGCATATAGGCTGGAGACGAACCATTGTTCTGGAAAGGATAACGCAGTTCCCAGTCACGCAGGAAAGACTGCATCGCTGCACCTGCAAAATCAAAACGCAGGGAGATCCCTTTCCAGGATACACTACTGTTGATACCAAAGCTGACATAAGGCTGCGCCCCCTGTGCATACCCGATAGGACGCTGGTCCTGTCCGTTGATGATCTTGTCGCCATTCACGTCTTCATACATAAAATCACCCGGCAGTTCGGTACGGTTACCCTGTCCGTCATTATCAATGCCATAGTTTTTGATCTGTTCTTCTGACTCAAAACGGCCGGTTACATGATAGCCCCAGGTGATATTTGACCAGCGGTCTTCAATAGAGTTACGGTACTTATCCCATGCATTACCAAAACGTGGTTTGTAAGTACTGACACTTCTCAGTCGCGCATAGGTAGCATTAACGCCGATGGAATAGCGCACATCACCGGAGGTGCCGTTGTAAGTAACCATACCTTCGATACCACGTGTCGCATCCTTATTAAGATTCGCATTCGGCAGCGAATAACCCACTTCACTTGGCAGCAACACGTCATAACGGGCCGCAGGTAGTCCCGAACGACGACGTTCGAACACATCCAGCTGACCACTGACCTTATTGTTCAGCAACGTAAAGTCAAGACCAATGTTGAAGTTCTTATTCTTCACCCAGGAGAGTTCTGTTACCGGCAAACCACGTGGCCGCAGACCGATCACATAACTACCATTCATGACAGCACCGCCCTGGTTGAAATTATAACCGGCGAGATAGTCAAATGCATTCGGCGCATTACCATTTGAAAAGCCGATCTCACTACCTGTTTCGCCGTAGGAAGCCCTCAGCTTCAGGTCATTCAGTATATTACCAAACTTGCCTTTCAACCAGGGTTCTTCAGAGAGCCTCCAACCCAGCGACACACCCGGGAAGAAGCCCCAGCGTTTGCCTGAGGCGTAGAGGTAAGAACCATCATAACGGCCGAGTACTTCCAGCAGATATTTGGATTTGTAGTCATAGTTAATCCTGCCGATATAGCCTGCTCTGGCTTCCAGGTTCCACTCATCAGAAAGATAGTCCTGTTCCACCAGGTACTGCACAGGTACGTAATTGTTGGTAGGAATCGTATGTACCACATAATATGAGTTTTCATAGTCTGACAACTCATACGCCGCAATAGCAGAGATATTGTGGTTATTGAATTTACGCGCATAGCTCATCTGGAACTGCGCATAGCGGGAGATGACATTTCGCTTATGTCTTTCACGCCATGGGTTCTGGTTACCAAAGCCCGGTTCCGTAAAATAGTTATCTGTGTTCGCATCGTATTTATAGGCGTTCCAGGTATATTCAAATCCGTCAAACTCCTCGTTGAGATAGTTGTAGGAGTATACACCTTTTAAACTCAGACCGAAATCAAAATCGTACTGTGCATTTAAGTTGACGTTCATCCCTCTCCACCATTCATCCAGATAACCGGTCACGTCATCTCTGTAGGTAACAGGGTTAACGTTTACGTTGTGCGTCTGATGGATATAATTCGGATTATCATTCGCGTAAGGGCTCTCTGTAGGCCACATACTGAAGATACTCAGGAAGGGGTTGAAATAATCATCCAGCCCAGGTACACCGACGTTGTGACGTTTTTCAAGACGACCGCTGATCTGTGTGCCGACCTTTAATCCTTTCGCCAGACTGGCCTCCAGGTTAGCCTGGAGATTGGTACGTTCATAGGTAAAGTCTTTGACGAGCGCATCCTGACTCAGTCTGCTGACAGACATATAATAACTGGTACGCTGTGATCCACCGGAAGCATTCGCGCTAATGTAGTTTTGAGGTACATTAGGGCGGAGTACTTCCTTGTAGTAGTCATAACTCTTATAACCTTTTTCTGTACCCGTTTCCCACTTCGCGAGCTCACCGGGCGTATACAGCAGCGAAGGATCACGGCCGAGGTTCTGTTCTGACTCTACGAGTGCGCGTACATATTGTCCGGCATTCGCCGGATAAGGATAACGCGTAAAGTTTTGGAAACCGTAATAACCTGACAGGTTAATACGGGGCTGTTCGTTCTTCGTTCCCTTCTTGGTGGTTACGAGTACCACACCGTTACTGGCGCGTAAACCATAAATGGAAGCAGAAGCGTCTTTCAGGATGGTGATGTTTTCAATATCCTCAAGACCGAGTGTATTGAAAATATCCTGTCCTGAACCGGTGGTTAATCCAAAGGCGGATGCAGCCGTGTTACCGGTGTAAGGCACCCCATCGATAACGAAGAGCGGCGTACCCAGGTTACGGATTTGAAGATTGGTACCGTTACCCGGGCGGGCATCAGTAGCGCGGGCTGTTATACCCGGCATTTTTCCCACGAGGGCAGCTGAGGTAGTAGTAGCAGGCGTTCGTACGAGATCGTCCGATTTAAGGGTACTAACGGCGCCTGTAACGGAGGCCTTTCGTTGCGTACCATAACCTACTACAACAATGTCTGTCAGATTACTGGCCTGTGAAGAAACAGTGATCTGTAATTTTGTTTCTTTTCCCAGGACAAGCTCCTTTGTCTGGAAACCTACAATGCTGACGGAAATAAGCGCGCCGGGCATGGCTTGAATGGAAAACGAACCATCATTCTTCGTGACCACTCCTTTGTTACTGTTCCTCACTGATACGGTGGCGCCCGGAATGGGAATGCCTGTGGAATCTGTTACTGTTCCTGAGTAAGTAACGTTGTTTGTCTGCTGCGAAAAGCCCTGGAGGAAGGCAAATAGCAACAGCACTACGAGTACGTAGAGCGTTTTCATAACGTTGGGTTTAGTTGTGTGTTTTTTCGAGGTTTGTTAATTGCACTACAGTTCCTGGCCGGTCAGTACCTCCGGCGTTTTTCATGCTAACGGTGAAATTCAAGGTTGAATATAATATAAATGTCAAAAATACAGTTATTTATTTTCAGACTTTTTTATAGGATAGAAAAGAGCCATGACAGCAGTGATTATTTTCGATATTCGCTAATATGTATTCGGGTAATGTTTGTTATTATCAAATAGGTCTGTAAGCAGGTTGAAGAACGTTCACAGCTGATACGACGACGATTGCAGGACGGTCAAAACAGCACATCAGCACTCATGAATTCTTTACCGTATATTTATGTATAACCAGATATATCTTTATGGCAAGACAAACCTCGCTGATCACCTTCACCGGCAAAATCGGTAACATGATCGGTTATCAACGAAAAGACAAGCACTTTCTGCGCAGTGCGCCTGAAACGGTCAGACAAACGGAGAATACCCGGCATGCAGCGCAGCGCTTCGGCATCGCGAGTAGAAAAGGCGCCCTCATCCGCCATGCGCTGTATGAGCAAATGGACATACTTCCGGACGGGACACACGTCAATCGTCTTAACAGGGCATTTATCAGGAATGGAAGGAACTATGAGGCAGCGCTCAGGGGCTTTCGTTTCAATCAGCATGCAGGCATTGACCGCTTCTTTGCAACAGTACCTGCATGTTCACCGGAAGGCCTGGTGCATATTCCTGCACAGATACTGCCTGCAATCAAAGATTGCATCGCCTTTGAATTGAAGGTGATCACTGCTAATGTCAGTTTCGCTACACAGCGCATCATACATAGCAGTACAACTGGGATGATGCTAACGCCCGGTGAATATTTTGCGGGCACGACGTTACAGGTAGACCAGAGTAGTACAGGTGTATTGGTGATAACAGTCCAGGTGAGAGCGTTCCGGCATGGTGTACCTTCCTGTGATAGAAAATATGTAGCTGCCGATATCATAGCGGTTATCACGCCTGAAAGAGGAAGCACTTTCCATAAAGCCGCTCATGTACAGCAGCATTTTTCATATAAATTGTCTGAGTTTATTGCTGCTGATGTCTGTCTGCATCAGTCTCCCGTATTTATTAAAAGAGAATAGACGACTTTCCGCCCGAAAGATATAAAATGGTTACTATGATAGATTGTCACTTTACTTTTTGAATCCCCGATTTCCCGGATAACTGCGGAGCCTCCCCGCAATAGAGAAAGTATTGCCTCTTCCCATACCATATAGCTAAACTATTCATCATTGCACACTTAAGAACTGCGAGGCATCATCTCGCCATCAAGTCCACGTATACGTCGGGTATATAGCGGCGATGCGTCCTGTTTATCTGCTATCAACAGGGTAAATAATAAATATCAGGCCGCTGACGAGGTCTTCATCACATAGAAAGCGGTGATCAGGTTTTTGAATGCTTCTTCTGTATATCCCTCTTTCACATGTACCTGGCGTACACATTTCTTTCCTTCAAATACATTCAGCATGGCATCCGTTGCCTTCCCTGTTGATCCTGAATAAATGAGTTCCATCCAGATGTCCTGCACATTATAGCTGACAACTGTTCTGAAAATTAAATTCACCCCAGTAAGTACCAGCGTACCCTTATCCAGTACAATAGTGAATGTCCGCTTATATCCTCCCGCCAGCATAATCACCATGGTAAACAAAGTCAAAATCGCATACATACTACCCGTACGGGTAACGATAGACGTTATCAATACCAGTGCCGAAAGGCCAATCTTCCCCCAATGCCACAGTGCTGTATATTCTCTACCAAGTTTCACGTAATATCTAATATTTAATCCTTAATTAACCAATCGCTGTCCTCGTCCATCTCCCCTGCACTCCAATTCCTAATTCCTCATTATACAATTCCTAATTACTGATCGTCTGTCCTGCGATCTTAAATTTCTCCAGTTTAACGATCAGCCTTCTGAAGTCTGCTTCTTCAAATCCCCGGTTCGCATACACCTGGTGTATACATCTGGTTCCGTTGAAGATATGCAGGATCGCTTCCTCCGGATTTTCTTCCACACCAGGATAAACCACCTCCAGTCTGATGTGCTGGATATTCTTGCTGGTCGTTCGCTTAATAAAGAACTTGAACCACGTAATAGTGATCCTTTCTTTATCCAGCCGGATGGTAAAGATAAATGGTCTGACGCCGATCAGCCACACCGTTAATGCGATATAAGTAAACAACACCCAGGGACTATATTCCAAAAATGTCATCGCTGCAAGAAACAGGCCCCACACTCCTAACAAGACATATCCGATCTGGGAGAAACGAGCTTTAATTTCCATGGTATAGGTATTTCATAGGTAGCGCTAAATTAAACAAAATATCCGGCCAAAAAATGACATGAAAAACCGGGGAAACATCCCGCTCATGAGGGCAGAGACCCTCCAAAACGCCTATATCAATTAAGGTGCTTATATATCTACAGCATACTGATAATGAGAAAATTAAAGAAAAATAGCTCCTGATATGCCCCCGTATTTTCTATATTTTCTCCGTACTACTTGCCCATTTCAGCCGACTTCTTTTCCTTTGAGATTACCACGGATGAAAACTTTACCACGTTGTTGAAAATGAGAGGCCCCTGGAAAACACTCCTGTCTCTAAATACCTACCATAATGAGAAAACCCGTTTCTTTTCCCTCGAAAGCGGAGCATTCCGCGTCCATTACGCAGGCTGGTCCTGCCTGGCTCAGGTACCTGAAGAAAATTCCCTTCTGGTACCAGACTATATGCTGTTTACTGCTACTGATGCAAAGTAGCGCACTGCTGGCGCAAAGCGACGGTTTACCCCGTGGCGCGTACCAGCTGCCTTACACCCGTTATGAAGCAGAAAATGCAGCCTTGGATGGAGGTGCAGCCCTTGAGCAATCACCTCAGTTCATTCAGACACAAATCGCCTCCGAAGCATCTGACCAGAAGTATGTCAGTCTTGCGACAAATGGCGCTGGTGTTGAATGGACCCTTACGCAGCCCGCACAAGGGGTCAACCTGCGTTTTACCATGCCCGATGACAATACAGGCGCAGGCCGTACCGGTACCCTGGGGCTGTATGTCAACGGCGTTAAAGTACGTACGATCAACCTCTCATCCTACTGGGCCTACCAGTATTTCCCTGCTGCCGATCCTGTGCAGACACCGGGAGGAAAGACCTTCATGCGCTTTGACGAAGTCCATTTCCGGCTCGATGCGCCGATGAATGTAGGCGACAAACTCAGTATCCGCAAAGACAATAACGACGGCATTACTTATGGCGTCGACTTTGTGGAAGTGGAAGCTGTTCCTGCCGCATTACCGCTACCGGCCAATTTCCTGTCTGTTACGGACTATGGCGCTACCGCCAATGACCAGACAGACGATTTTGCCGCATTCAATGCCTGTATCGCCGCAGCGGCCTCACAGGGTAAACATGTTTATATCCCGGCAGGTCGTTTCCTGTTGAGCGATAAACTGGCCCTGAATGTGACCAACATGAAAATCCAGGGCGCAGGCATCTGGTACACAGACGTTAATTTCTCCACCGACAAACAATTTTATGGCGGCTTTATGGGCCGTGCCAGCAACGTAGAGATCTCTAATTTTACACTTAGTACTATCAACAATGACCGTCTGAAATATGACGAATCCAATCCCAGACTCCCTGGTGAAATGTACAAGACCTATAAGGGTTTCATGGGTACCTACGGCTCCGGTTCCCGTATCCATGACATATGGGTGGAGCATTTTGAATGTGGTTTCTGGATAGCTGGTTACGATCCTCCTTATCCGATCGATATCACCAATAACCTCGTGATATCCAGATGTCGTATCCGGAACAACTATGCAGATGGCGTAAACTTCTGTCAGGGTACTTCCAATTCCGTAGTGGAACAATCCAGCGTAAGGAATAACGGTGATGATGGTCTGGCGGTATGGCCTGCCAATGCAGCGGGTAATAACGCTACCTGCCGCAACAACATCTTCCGGTACAATACCATCGAAAACAACTGGCGTGCAGGCAGCATCGCTTTATTCGGCGGTACCGGACATGAGATCCATCACAACCTGATCAAAGACGGTGTAGGTGGCTCCGCCATACGTTTTACCAACGACTTCCCCGGCTTTACGTTTGAGTATCCTGGTGATCTCATCAAAGTATATGAAAACACCATGATCGGTTGTGGCACGAGCTATGACCTGTGGGACCAGAAAAGAGGTGCGATCGAATTCTATGCAGGCGGCACCGGTATTTTCAATATGCAATTCGACAACAATACCATTCTGCGCTCACAACGCGACGGTATCCAGATTTACGGCAATAACCTGCATCACCTCGTATTCAATAATACTACCATCGATGGTACCGGACTCGATCCTGTTGTAAGAGACGTTCCTTCTGATGTCTATGGCGGTTTCGGACTCTATGTACAGGCAGGTTCACAGACAGCGACATTCAACAACCTGACCGTCACCAATGCGGAATCAGGCGCTTATCTTAACCGGAATAACAGCTTCCAGCTGATCATCCAGAACATCAACATTCCTGTATCAGGCGTGAATATCAAACCAGCGAATGATACCACCCTTACAGAGGGACAAGTATTACAGCTATCTGCTGATATTATCCCTTCCGATGCGACCAACAAAAACGTTACCTGGAGCAGTTCCAATCCATCTGTGGCGACAGTAGACGCCACCGGTAAAGTGACCACTGTAGGCATCGGCACGGCCAATATTACCGTAACGACCGCCAGTGGTAATTTCACGGCTACCCGTAAGGTGACGATACTGCCCGGCGTGAATATCACAGCAACTTTACCGAATGCAGCAGAAGGCGGCGCTGCCGGCAGATTCACTGTCAGCACCTCTTCCCTGTCACAGAGTATCAATGTAAAATATGCAGTATCTGGTACAGCCAGCGCCAGTGATTACAATGCCAATCCTTCTTTGAGCGGCACGATCACACTGACGCCGGCACAACCATCCGCAGTGATCAACGTTACAGCGGTAGACGACGCCGTGTTTGAAGGTCCGGAAACATTACGCCTGACCTTAAAACCGGATGCTTCATATAAGTTGGGTGGCGACACCATTGCGACCATTAATATTGCTGATAATGATAATCCTCCCTGCGTATCGCCAGTCATTGCGCAGGTATCCGGCACGGCCCCTGTCATTGACAATACGATCGATGCAGCGTGGTCGATTGCGCCGGTAAGAAATATCAGTAATGTGGTGCTGGGTGGTTTACCATCCGATTATGCCGGTAAATGGCGCGCTATGTATGATAATACCAACCTTTATCTGTTGGTAGAGGTCAATGATGCGACCCGGATTTCCGACTCCGGCGCCAGCTGGTGGGAGGATGATGTAGTAGAGATATTCCTGGATGGTGATAATAGCAAAGGAAGTGCCTACGACGGTGCGAACGACTTCCAGCTGGGCTTCCGTTGGAATGACAATGTGGTACATACCGGTTCTAATTCTGTAACCAGAACAACAGGTATCAACTTCAGACAATATACAACTGCCACCGGTTATAACCTGGAAGTGGCCATTCCATGGACAACCATCGGAACGACACCAGCTATAGGCAAACCTATCGGACTGGATGTACAAATCGATGACGATGATAACAATGGAACACGCGACGCGCAGATCGCTTCATTTGCTACGAATACAACCGCATTCTCTAATCCTGCTGTATTTGGTACGGTATACCTGACCACCTGTAGCGGACCGCAGAATCAGCCGCCTGTGGTAAACGCGGGCGCTGACGTTACGCTGGCAGCCAACACAACAACAGTCACGCTACAAGGCGCCGGCTCTGATCCTGAAGGCAACGTCGTAACCTATAGCTGGACAAAGGTAAGCGGTCCTGCCGCCACTATCAGCAACGCGGCGATCGCCAATCCTGTGATCACCGGTCTGACAAACGGCAGTACGTATGTGTTCCAGTTGACCGTCAGTGATGGTACACTCTCTTCCAGTGATCAGGTACAGGTAACAGTAGGTACTGTTGTCGATCCAAATCAACCTGGTACGATACAGGCACGTCCTGCTACCGGTACGATCACGGTAAATGGTAATCTGAATGAAAGCAGCTGGAATCTGTCACAATCGATCAGTAAAGTAACGACCGGTTCACCTAATAACACAGCAACCTTCGGCGTACTGTGGGATGCAAACAATTTGTATATCGGTGTAAGAGTACTGGACGGCTCCCTATATTCAGATTCCCCTGATCCATGGGATAATGATGCCGTTGAAATCTTCATCGATGCAAACAACAATAAGTTAAGCACTTTTGACGGACGTGATAACCAGTTCATCAAAGCATACAACAGCAGTTCCCTATTCAGTAAAACAGCTGTAACAGGCGTACAACATGCCTATGCTGCGATCACTGGTGGTTACACAGTGGAGATCAGTATTCCATGGTCACAGCTGAACATCACTCCTGCAGCAGGCGTATCCTTCGGTTTTGATGCTGCGTATGACGATGATGATAATGGTGGCGCACGTGATGGTCAGGCGGTATGGTTTGGCACTTTGTTCAACTATGAAAACACTTCAGGATATGGTACGGTGATACTGGCCAATAGTTCACCGGCAGCGGTGGCGGCAGCAGTTACCAAAGAAGTCGTTACCAAGCTGAAAGAACCATCCATACAGATCTTACCTAACCCTGCTACGGATGGTCAGGCCAAAGTGATCATCTCCAACTACAGCGGTCAGGGACAGCTGTTCGTGTATGATCTGAACGGCAGACAGGTATATGCAGCGAAGGCACAACCGGAAGTGAGACTGAATCTTCCGCAGTTGCCGAAAGGCATATATGTTGTGAAGTTCACCTACGGTGAAAAGGTCATTACTAAAAAACTGTTGATACGGTAAAACGACGCTTACTAAAAAAACGAACGCCTGTTCCGGAAACGGAGCAGGCGTTTTACTGTATGTATGGAAACGCTAAAGATGCCAGGGCATAAACCGTAGCATCTGAAGCCGAGGATTAGACAAACAGGGAAGGCCGGTGGTATAGGGATAATGACAGACCGCGGATCATCCTTCTATTTTAGGAGTTGCACTCAGTGGTGTATAACGGGCTTTTGCTTTTCTTCTGCCTCTGAAGAACAGATAGAGGTTCAGGAACAGCATGAGACCAAGATTAACACAGAAGCCGCCTATTTTTGTACTAAGCGCTTCTACCATGTCCCGGTTGTCCAGCAGCCCATGCGTGATCTCCATTACCCAGAAAGCAAAGCCCAGATTGATCAGATAAAATCCTGTTTCAAAAAGTTTGTTGGTTGCCAGGGCAATATCCGTCTTGCCGTTAAAGATATCCTGCATAAATACTTTACTGTTTTTGAATAAAGTATGTGCTACATACCATGTCAGAAAAATAACGATCGGCAGATAGATCAGGTAAGCGGTGAAATTGAGCGTTCTTTCCATACAACAGTGTTTTAAGGGTGAAGAATTGTTTTATTTCTTTTACTGATAAAGTAAATAACAAGCATGTTGATATAATGCATGACAGCCAGTGTCATCACTATCTTTCCGGTCATCACGGTGATCGACAGAAACAGTTCCATCCAATTGTGAATAGTACTCCAGGTACTGATCATGAGTGCCGCATATCCCAGATTGACCAGGTAATATCCGATCAGTAAGATGCGGTTAATAGCGTCTGTGAGAGTCACATCGTCCTTCAGCAGACCAAGTATAAAAATCCTACCGTTACGAAAGAAAACAAGACCAACACGCACAGTTATCAGGTAGGTGATCAGGAGATAAATGATGTAGGCGATTGTGTTCATACCGGGTTCATTTCAGGTGACTGGCAGAAGGTTGCTTTTGTGATACAAACCTAGCTATTAATATTCGAACTTTCAAAATATTCTGAAAGTTTAACTCCATTGAAATCGTAAATAATTGATATTCTTTCGAATAATTTTTAGATAACCGAACGCTTTTGGAACAGACTGGTATTTTAAATACCTTGGCTATAAACAAAAGCCTATGTTATCGACCCGACATCTGGTATTTATGGAAGTGGCCCGGGAGAAGAGCTTTTCGAAGGCAAGCGAAGTATTATTCATCTCACAGCCTGCTGTAAGCAGTCATATTAAAAGCTTGGAGGAACAGTATCAAACCAAGCTGTTTGAGCGAAAAGGCCTGCATATTGAACTAACGGAGGCCGGCCAGCTATTATACAAGCGGCTGCTGACGGTAAAGATGATCCAGCAGGAAACAGAGTTCGACATCTCCGTCATGAAAGATAAATTACAGGCCACCGGCAGACTGAACCTCGGCGCCAGCACAACAGCGGCCCTGTACATTCTTCCACGCGTAATGTCGGCCTTTAACCAGGAATATCCCAGGGTAGAAATATCCCTGCTGAACAGGAACAGCGAAATCGTCCTGGACGCCCTTCTAAACAACGAAATAAATATCGGTGTGACCGAAGAAAAAGGCAAGCTCAGTAATGTGACCTATCAGCCTTTTCTAAAGGATCAGATCGTAGCTGTCTGCAGTCACAACAATCCCCTGGTCAGGAAGAAAGAATACCCCCTCAAAGAGATATTAAACATGCCCCTGGCCATCCGCGAACGCGGCAGCGGTACCCTGGAAGCGATCAAACAGGGATTAAAGAAAAGTAAGATTGGCTTAGACGACCTGAAGATTAATGTCCGGCTTGGTGGAACGGAAGCCCTAAAGAACTTCCTGGTAGAATCCGGTTGCGTAGGATTTTTATCTACCCGTTCGATTGTCAAGGAGTTACAACTGGGAGAACTGGCAGTTTTACAGTTTGAAGGTCTGCGTATCGAACGTAGTTTTTACTTTATCCAGCGAAAGGGTGAAACCAGCGAACTGAATAAACGCTTTATCAAATTAGCAAAATCTATCTATAACTAAATCTTATGGATCATAAGATTTCCATATGGCTTTCATTATAACGTAAGGGCTACATTTGTTCCATAAACAAGTGCTTTTATGAACATCCTTTTTTACTACGAAGAATTGTATAATACGACGTCTGAAAGATTAAAAACGTTAGCCGGTCTCTCTATACAACATAAGAATAACCTGCTGAGACAAATGAAGGAACATACGCCAACTTTCCTGACTACAAGTTCCGACATCGAAACACTCGCGAAGAAAGCAGTAGCCTCTCTAGGAGCTATGTTGTGCCCTGAAGCGTCTGCGGAATATGCCGGCGTAAGTAAATTACTGGAAATGGATATGTCTGAAAAGGCAGAATAGGACTTTAGAGCCGCTCTAATTGCCTTTTATAATCATACTGGAGATCTTCATGCTGCAGGGAAATAGATTTCTCGATCTTTTTCACCTGTTGCACGTATAGTTTTGTGAGCGCAACGCTCTCTCCTACTTTGAATTCCCCCTTCTTTACTTTCATACAGTAATACAGGAGTAACTCTACCTCGGCCTGTTTAGAGCCGGTATACTTGATATGCTTGTTTGTAGCGCGGAGGATCTTACGGAGGTGCTTCTTGACGAAATAGACATGCTGTTTCGGGGCTTCTGCAAAGGCTTCATCCATCTCCTGCTTGACAGACGCTATATAACCCTGCAGATCGTGGGATTCAAACAACAGGTAGTTCAGCAGTTCCTTATTCTCTTTCTTAAATTTAGCCAGACGCAGACATAGTTCCACCAGCTGTGCCGGTGGAACCTCCTGCAATTCTTTCTTTAATTCGCTGACACTGGCGGCTTTCATCTCTATTCGGTATAAAAGTCGATCAGTGCGCCGAAATACGTCTCATTCCATCCACCTACGATGTCTTCGTAAGCTTCGTCTGGTATATTGGTATGTCTGAGTTCAACGTCAGTTCCCTTTTTATTCGGGTGCAGGATGATCGTCACAATAGACGCGTCTTCCTGTTCGCCGAAATACCACTCCTGCACGATTTTCTTATCCTCTTCAAATTCCAGGTTCATCCCTACAATGCTATCGCCCCAGAGGGAGAACTCCGTACCAGCCTCAGTAGACATTTCAGCAGGTTCACCCGTCCAAAGCTGGATGGTGTTAGGATTGGTGAGCGCTTTATAAAGGTCTTCCGGAGGCGCCGGGACGATGAAGTGTTTTTTGTAGTCTTTCATGGGCGCGAAGGTAGGGAAATATTATAGACAATCAATTTGATTTTGAATAGCTAAATATGCTTTGAAAAGGCATATTTAGCTGTTCAAAATCTTACTATCTACAAAAAGCATTTAAAATATCAATCGCTGTGATGAAACGTTCCCCATGCGCTAATTAGAATATTGTAATGTACAACCCACTTTACTTTCATAGTAACTTAATAATATTGTTTATGAAATTATTTTGCGGTGTCAGATCAATTATCATGATTTCTGGAGAAAGGAAACGTTCTTATTTAAATTTATTTAGTAATCAAATCCTTTCCGCAACAGCTCTTTTCGAGCATACGCGGCTATTTCTGGAATTTCATACAGTGATAGTTCTTTTATTCTTTCAATTGCCTCCATGTTAGCAATAGCCGCCAAAGCCTTGATACACTTACGTGCCAGTTGGTATGTATCATCATAACTTAAATAGTCATATTGTACTACCGCAGCGTTAAATAATGCATCAACACTTTCTGGAGAGTTGATGCCGTTCAATAGAGATGCAATATCCTCATGCATTTTATGCCAATCTGCTTGAATTAGTTTATTTAAAATTTCTACGTATTTCGTAGATTCCGTGAAATTATCTAATGGCAATAGCATAAGTCCATATTCTAATGCATCCTCATCACGATTCTGATACGAAGATTGCAAAACATGTAAAATGTATCGATCCTCCACAGACAAGTCAATAGGATAATGCGCTAAAAACGTCTCCTTTGTAATTTCATTCAGTACCAAAGACTTAATTAGTTGTTTTTCTATTATTGTCATTTCCCTATAATTTGAACGCTTGAGATATTTTTATTGAAAATTTCTAATGCCTTTCCATTACCCAAACCGATGTTAATTTGCTTAAGGCCATATTTATTTGTCTCTTGTTTAAAATATGATTTCGCAGCTCTCCATCTTCCTTTCATAATAGGCATTGAAGGGTAAGCTTCATTTATTATATTCCCAGCATTCCTTACGCCAATCGCTTCTAACTTTGCAGTAGTTCCTGGTAATAACTTAAATTCAAGTAAAACTCCTTCATATCCTTTCGAAAATGCTGCTGTTGGAGAAATAAATGTCTCCGTTCCAGCAGGCATTTTTCCAGTGGCCTTAAGAACCGCAAAATGTTCATTTGATATAGACCTATAATATGTTTCATATTCGACGGGAGCCGATGTAGTAGTCACAGCGTCAACCAATAACGCTAAGTTAGCAGCTCCTCTCATTCCCTCTTCCACCTTCATACCAATTCTGGCAATACTCAAACTCTTGTAGCTAGGATCTTTTTTTACAAGATCGTCAACTAACCACTGGGGAGAAATTTTTGCTAAAGAGATCAAATCTAAGTCATCAACCTCTTTAAATGGGATATTATTAGACGGTGATTGCGTTATTCCTACAGCGCTTCCGGGTACATTAGGATAAAACTGAGTAGATTTTGAAGACACCGTGGTCACTCCATCATGAACACTAAATGATTTCTGTACTACATCATAGTAAAAAACATCCTTTCCTGGAGCCTTAGTTACCGAAACCGTGTTTGTTATAGATGATCCTCCTCCAATATAAAATCCGTCACTCACTTGAGTTCTAGGAAAAGCCGTTGTTGTCTTTGTAAAACGGATAATATCTCTCCCATCTACATCAATAAAATTGATTGGATTAGCAGCTCCAAAATGATACGGTGTCACACTTGGATACTTCTTTTGTAATGGATCAACGCTTAACCATATACCAATTCTTGGATCATAAACCCTTGCACCAAAATCGACACTATTTCCATTACCTTTTATTTCATTATCATTCTCCTTCCCATTGAACCCATATCTATAACTTCCTAAACTCCACTGTCTATCCGGTTGCAACATACCATAAGGGTAATAATCCTGCGCACTTAAGGCCTCTGCTTCATAATGATCAACCGCCCCTCCACTCACCAAATCTACTCTTTTATCTGAAATAGTAGCCATTACGTTACCAAGATGGTTCGTCAACTCATAAGTCTTATTCCCTTTTGCTAACCAAGCTGACTCACTCGAGCTACCCGTAGCTATAGTCATATTAGGTTTCCATATACCTAACCTACTGCTCCCATATAGATGCTGCTCAGTCCATTTTGGATTTGCATCACCATTGTTCACTTCATATACAGCTAACACATTTCCATTAGCATCACGAACATATGAAGTACTACTTTTAAAAAAGATGCCACTACGATACAGTGTCTTTTCTACTCGATTACCGATCCTATCATAACCATATTCAAGACTAAATGTATTACTTGGAGTAGCAGTCTCATGATAGCTTGTACTTTTTATCTTATCAAAAAAGTTCCATTCTATTTTATCTATTCCTGCTTGACTATCACTTATAAGGTTACCTATTTCATCATACTTGTAGTTATCTGAACTTTGACCATTTTTTAAATCATTTGCATATAAAGAAGTCGTTATTTGATCTGTAACTTGTTGTAATCTGTTATTTATTAAGCCACCAGATGCATCCTTTGGATAAACATAGGAGAGATTATCCATATCAAATGGACTTGCTTTTGTACCATTGATACCACCTCGTTTATACGTTAGAATGTTTCCATTCGCATCATATGTTACATCTTCGCCAAATGCGTTACCAACTGTCACGGCCGCCCAGCTTCCCGAATTAAATGTATGCTGTCGCATATTTTTTATACGGTTCAGCTGGTCATACCGATAAGAATATCCAACCGGCGTTCCACTATTTATAGGTTTCAATCCAACTGTTGTACGGGAGATATTGCCATTGAATAGATCCGTCCCAATTTCAGTCTTTTCACCAGCTGTCCACGTCAATGCTAAAGCATTATTAACAATAACACTACGACCAATTGCCTTGAAGTCATCCTTATAATAATCTAAAGAATAAGCATATACATCACGAGCGACTGTCGGTCTATCACCGCTATTCAGGCCATCCTGGCCGACGTCTTTAGTAGGATCAAGATTGGTTCCGTTAATCGCTTTTAACCAGCCTTGAAGCGTATATACGTAATCTATACCCTGTACCAGCTGTTTATCTCCTAACTCGGTTCTGGCCAATGGTCCATGGTAATAATACTTATATAAAGCATCATTATGTGGAGTCAACATCTCCCAGCTATTAGGCGATGTTGTTTTTGTATCTGTCGAAGCTTTTATGAGGCGATTCTCCGCGTCATATTCGTAGTTGTAAATAAACTGATCTGGCTGTCCAGCCTGATAACGTATTTTATTAATTTTCCCACTCACTAAGTCATACTGATAGTCAACTCTTTTAAAAAGAATATTTGGCCAGTACGTTTTAATATTGCCCATCAGATCATAACTGAAATATTCAGTTTTAATGCTTGCAGGACCAGTTCCTCCGGCGTCGTTGATTTCGATACTTGATATTCTATTTCTTAAATTAGTCTGTAGCTGAGTTCCTAAACTTGGAACATCATAATAGTTCAAAATATAATTTGAACGAGTCAATTGTCTCAAATACATTGTCCCTTGACTCTCTTTAAGAAATGGCACCAGTGCTAAGTCACTTGTATTGGACCATCTCCCCGCAATCATGCTGATACGACCAAGTTCATCATATAAAGTATGACTGTAGCGACCTCGATAATTAAATGTTCCTGGCTGTGTTGCTGTATATGACTTTTGCTGCGCATCCTGAGCTGCAATTACTCTACCCACCCTGTCATACCAAAACCGTTTCTCTCCTCCATCAGGGCTTGCCTCTATCTCTATCCCATTCAGTGACTGATAAGCATACGACGTCGCTAGCAAATGCTTAGGATAAATACCAACCGCATCAAACATGCCCCAATGAAACATAGAGCCAGTCGGGTCTGCCGCATAGGCACTATTAATACCAAAGCAGCTTTCCCCTGCATTCGCGGCTATTTCATTAGTCGCCATCAAACGACTATACAAACGAACATGCTTCAAAGTAGTCAGATTCTCAGGATACACCACTCCTGTTGAACCGACAGACAACTCCCAACCACACTCCGCTGGAACCGCCGTCGCTACTGTTGGACATAACACGCCATCAACATACACCGACAGATTATTGGTATTTAACCCGCTATTACTCTGCAACACCACATGCGTCCGCTGAGATAATGGTGCTACTTTACTGATATCAGCCGTCGTATGTGCAGACAACACGATATCCGCAGCGGTATTGCCAGTTCCCGGGGTCACACTATACACGTCAAAGTTCAGATAGTTCCCATGCAGACATAAATTAAAGAAATATCTGTTACCATCTGTAGTTGCCAACACCTGACCACCGCCATTGTTTGCACCATAGATCCACATCTCCATAGATGTAGCTCCGGTTCTCGAAAATGCTGTCGCCCATTGTTGTAAAGAAACTGTTTTATCAGTTTTTACCTTCGTAGGATCATAACTGCAGGAAGTGATATCTCCCCCTCTCATACGCACAGCATCTATCTGTGCACTCAACGCGTCATCCAACAAACGTACACCTTCAGGTGGAATAGTACGTACAAGATTCCCTGCCTGATCGTAGTAATATAAGGTATAGTGATAGATCTGCTGCTTCGATGTCAATGTCACCTCCGGACGGTTAGCGCCACAGTAAGCAATATAATCTCTGCGGAACTTACGCTTCTCTTCCTCGATGTACTTGATGTATCCCATACGGCCTGATACAACAGCATCGTCTATCACACTCATCATACATGCATACGGATCAATTTTCACATAGCTATACACTGGCTTGTTGCACAACATTGCATTTGCATCTGTCGCAATCACCTGCTCATACTTCATATAAGCGCTATATGACAAGGTAAATCCGAATTTGCCATTGTAGTAGTTCGTTACGATCGTCTCATAATTCTCATGTGTTGTATTTAACGATGTACCGATCAATCCATTCAAACCACTCTTAGCAGTGGTATATTCGGTTTTGGTAATACAACCTTTTGCTGGTGCATCCAGGAATACCGGTAACTCGATTGGCTTTTCCAGTAAATAACGACAGTTACTACACCCTTTCTGCAACATCGTCAGTTCAGCCTCTGTGATAGTCATCGCTGCACCATATCGACTTTTCAGATACGAGTAGAATGACCCTCCTATCTGGGCGGCTGTTTGTGCTGCCTGTAAAGCAGTCAGACGATCACATACTGTAGCATTAGTCTTGCTGATAGTAGACACAGTCATTTGTGCCTTTGTATCAAACGGCATTGGCGCATCCAGCATATATGCATTACAAAGCATATCCGTTTTACCCAAAACACCCTGGATCACTTCCGCAAATGACTTGTAACCTTCAGCTGTTGCCTGACCATTAGGTACAGTAGTTGCACCAAAAGGATGATTCAAATCTCCTCCCAGTTTACATACTTCAATCAGTTTACTACGCAGTAAAGCCGTTTTCACAGCACGATTCGCTTCCGTAGTACTGGACAAAATACAAGGATCCAGTTGCTGTAACCAGTTGTCCGCCTGTGCTTCACAATTGGCTGCGACAAATCCACGCATCTGGCTCTCTCCAAGCGCCTGAAGAGCAGCTACGTCCATATTTAGATTCGAAACATCATAAGACACACTTGGAATACGGGAGCGCTTCGTTTTTAATGTCGGATTACAATTATCAGGTACCGTAGGTGTATATTCACAAATTAATTCATTAGGACCTTCTGTAAACAGACGTCCGCCACTAGGCGCATTGGCCGAAGCATTTTCACTTCTACCAGTAACAGACCAAGACTTGTATGTGTAAGTTCGGTGGTAATTAAGACCATCTGTTAGATGTACCTGTACCCAAACTCTAACGCCCGCAGGTATCTTGTTATTCATACCATCATGGAATTGCATATATGCATTTCCACCAAGTTCGTCCCAGATAAACTCAAAGTTCTCTATTGTATAGTCTGTACAGAACATAGACGGATCAGCTGTGTTGCCACAAACAACCTTTGATACCTTCAGGGTATTCACTGGTATATTTTTGTCAATACATATATCCATTTGAGATTGCCCTGCACTAAACGTAACAGATTTCACATCAGTCATAGATGCATACTCCTGCGGATAATAGATATAAGCCTTTGCTGAATTGATCAGCGCTGCGCCATTGTACATAATCCGGACAGACTGCTCATTTGATGAACAGTTGGTAGCTGAACCCGCCTGAATAGTAAAGTCTCCCCCGGCCGGACAAGTACCAGGTGCAACCGGTATTGGGTTTCCCACCGAACATTTACCATTACAATAGGTCTCTGATCTTACTATATTATAATACCTTTCTTTTAGTTCAAAATACTTATCTCTGTACATCCTCCACTCAAGATCAGGAATCGTACAAGTCGGATTAGGCGTACAATTGGACCATTTATCGGCAAGCGTACTTGTATTTGTATTTCCATCTTTATCACTGCAATACAGCTCGAAATCAACATACTCAAACAGCGTTTTTGCAGGCAGACCTTTAGTTGAAAAATCTGGAATAGTGTTTGAATACGCCGCCAGATCGTTAATAAAACCAAGTCTGTAATTTCGACCCAAACCTCCGTCAAGAAAGAACGGATCTTTGTTCGCAAGCCAACCAGCTACAGTTTTGCCATATATGGCTCCAGGCACAATTGACGGAATATCTGATATCTTATCCGCCAGCGTCTGCAGACGTTCATCCCACTGGTAAGAAGCACTATTAGCGCGACAGAATTCCAGCGCACAATATTCAGGATGATATACCATAAAACGCTCCGCCCACTCTGGCTTCCAGTATCTAACCAACTGCGCAAGCTTAAAGTTAGATTCATACGGAGAAGTAATCGTACCATCCGGTAATTCGACCTTGTCAACATCAGGAATTGTAGATGGCTTGTTAGCTGGGTTAAAGACCACGCGCCAGTATTGCGATATAACATTGATATCCGCTTCCTGTGTATTACCAACAGCATCAAATAGTGCATACTGTCCTCCCGGACTGACATCCTGCTTTATAACATCTGCAAGATCATCACATGGGCTTGATGCACATGTAGCCCTTGATGCAGCACATTCACTCGACAAAGTCGCATACAGATTATCGATCCACGAGTTTATCATGGCACTGTTTTGACTAACAGCCACATTATTAGCTGTCAGGCGTTCCAGTATACGATTCCTGAAATCTGACAATTCTCCTAATGACTCCCTACAAGTCTGGCAGTCATTAAAACAAGACAGAAAATTCTTTCCAAGCAAAGCATCATTAATAAATGACCACTCACTGCGTAGATTCGTATTTCTATTGATAAAGTCTTCTGTGAAAGTTCTTATAGCTTCCTCGGGCAGACGCAACTCGAAGTTGATATAATAAGTACCCGCCTTATTAAATTTAACATCCTTTATATCATTTTTTATACCATCTATGCTGGTGCAATTCGAGGTCAGACTACCGATTTTCAGCGGTGTCGTTGTATTATAGATCGGCTCGTTACAATCATTTGTAATTTTTATAGACAACTCATAGTAGCAATTACTACAAATAGTAACACCATTCTCCGCATAATTCCTGATCAGCTGATCAATATCATAATGCAGTTCGACCATATCAGGCACATCCTGCTGATAAGTAGTCGTCGCTGATATTGTGAGCTTAGAAGCATCAAAATGGAATTCATCAGGCGTTATAATAACCGACGTGATCTCCTTCGCATCTGGCTTTGATGGCAATGCATCGACATTGTCCGGAGAGCCGCCCGCCAATGCAGTGGCAATCGTTTTTCCTCCTGCATTCTGATACGTGATACTTACCTGACCGTTGGGATCTACTGATGTCGTCTTCAGATAATGGTCAGCATAACCCACATCATTTCCAAATATCCTATTCAGCTCCCAGGACATTGGTTTGGAATAATAAAAACGTGTTGCTTTGCTTACATCATTATTCACTCCTGGTTGGAATAATTTACCTACCCCACCCTGTACTGCAACACGGCCGGTATTATCTCCTATGTAACGGGTTACTGCAAACGGATATCCTTCTGCATCCGGAATGTATTTATTCTCGGGCGCTGCAGCCAGGAATTCGTTCGAAGGCGAATAATACTTTGCCGCACCAAATGAGGCTTTCATTGGCTGTGGTGTACCTATACAATCAGCGTCCTGTCCATAAATTTGCTGGTAACCATAGTCTTTATCATTGGCATCTTTATGCAGACTACCATAATATTTCAATGTTGAAGAACTTTGTGGCGCCGGCAATATCTCCGCCATGGGCCGCCCAAACTCATCATATAAAGTCTCCTGAACGATCGCTTTGTTATCGGCATTATTCACTGTAACCATCTGCCTTTTACGCAGAGAGCCATCAAAATAACTAACCACCTCTTTCTTCTTCCCTTCTTCACTATATACCGCATCCAATTGCCAGTTCAAATTCTGTTGATGCCAGGAATTATCCACCGCAATGACGGAAGGTACAATAACTGCGCTCTCAGCATCCTGATACTTCTGATATTTCCAGGGACCTTCCTTTCTGGTACCATCATCTCCATATTGTACTGTACGTAATCGCAGCAACAGGTATTTCGAATAACTCACCAGCGAGATATTATAGCTTTCACGTTGCAATGTTACACGTGTAGCGTTATTGCGAAACATTGTCGCCAAGGTAGTAGTTGTTACATTATTCCCCTGATTCTGGAGCAGTTTACCATTGTCGGCCTCCTCATCTACAAACGTCCATTCAAGGTCATACTCTTCTGCACCCCTGATAGACGCCCATTTAAGAGAAACCTCTGTTGTCGGTGTGCCAATGACCTGTACCGCAAGATTTGCTGCAGGGTCCAGATCATAACTACGTTCTACAACAATCAATCCCGCCATCCTGAACGCAGCAGGTAGCTGGCTACCTAATTCGGTACTGGTGATGTCATTGACCGTCAGCCGTACGCGATACCCCTCCATAAACTGATAGGTCGCCTCATCCTGGTAAGCAACACCTGCCGCCGGGTCATAGTTTATCTTCAGCTTGATATGATCATTCACAATAGGATCAGCCTGATTCGGCTGAGACCAGTATTCTACCTTCAGATCCAGTTCACATTTAAAAGCCTTATCCAGTACTACACCAGATTCCCGATATAGCCCAAAGCTGATAACGTCATTAACTGACTTTTTATGGATCTTCGCCCAGTCATAATCCGGGTTCTCAAATTTCTCATCCTCTATGATCAGTACATCTCCTTTTTTGATCTGTCCCTGCTTTTGGTTCTGGTACCTTTCAACTGCATTGAAAGCTGCCACCCTGATGGAAGACACAATCATCAGCAAAAGCATCACCGCTTTCAGTACCGAATATCTTTTATTAATGGAACGCATAGGTATCTTTAACATGATGGGGTAACCTTAATCCTTTATTATTTCATAATCCTGCAGTGCACCAACGGGCTTAGGTTCACCGTTCTTTGCAGATATGTAACGGTCAGTTCTCAGTAGCTCCTGACGAACAACGCCTACCTGCCAGTTGTCTATGTTTATTTCAATCTTTTTGTCCTTAGCAGAATTGCTCATTGCATTGGCATCTGCCAAACGCATCCTGACATGATGAATGCCTCCGCTGCCGTCAAATAGTATGCTGTATTCACGGCAAGTCGCATGTGTGCTGTTCACCAAAGAAATCTCAATTAAAGAGTCTTTCACTGAACGACTGACTTTATACCCTTCCTCCTCCAACAGTTCGCTTTCTTTTGGAAGCTGTACTTTCATTGGGTTTTCCATCTTTACCGGTTCGGAAAGAAAGATCTTCTTCGCGCTATGTACAACTACCAGATATACATCTCTGGCTGATAAAGTTTCATTATCACCCATTTTGTAATAGCCTAGCGTCCCCTGCCGCGTATACTCAAAATCTGTCACTAAATTATTAGTACTGTCCGCCAGATCATTGACACTCATACTGCCTTTGAAACTTAGAGTAGTAAGACTGTCCAGCCCCTTTACTACCTGTATCAACTCATGTACTATTGCTATCGCTTTTTTATCTGGATTTTTGTTACTCGCCACGGGACTCAAAGGCTTAGATTCCTCATTGATGAAGCGGCCCCTTAATCCGGGAATGGCGGCAAAAGCACCGGCGATGGCTAAAATAGCCAATGCCGGTACGAATATCGTTATATATCTTTTCTTGAATTTCATGGTTCAGGATTTCTTAGAGTGGTTGTTTCTTGTACGTTGATCTGTTTTCTTTAATCGTCATGATACCTCTTTCGGTTTCTTTCTTCACTCTGACTAAAGCCCCTTCTTCATCGTACTCATAAAACGTCGCATAGTTATTTTCATCCAGTTCAGCCATTACACGCTGGGTACGGTCGTCATAAGTAAAGGACTTTAACTGACCATCGTAAGGGAATATGCGGATATCATCTATCAGCGTCGAGGCTGTACTTCCGGTTAATACCATCGTCATTTTCGACATCTCCGGCCCGGTAACGAGCGTGGAAATATCCATAATACCCTCAACAAGTGTCCAGCCCTCAACAACGGCTTTCTTTTCAAAAGTAATACCAGTACCATTCACAGTCGCAGTAATGCCCGTAGTTCCGCTTCCCCCTTTTACCCAGGCAGAAATGATATATTTACGACCCTTCACCGGATTAAACCCTCTCAGTCCCTGCCATCCGTCCGTACGGAAATAATACTCCCCGGATTCGTTATTAGCAAGATAAATACCAGGCATATGCTCATAAGAGTAAACATATGCTTTAAGCTCAAGAGGATCTGTACCTAATTTCAAACTATAATTACCTGTATGCGCATCCTGATCGTTTAACTTTGATGCCAGATTTCCTGCCACCGCATTACGGATACTGAATTCAGCTTGTGTACATGGAGCTGCTGCAAGACATCTGCTAACAAACTTATAGTCGTCAAACCCATCGTAGAATATTTCCCTGTGCTTCATGTTCGTACCAACCGCAACAGGCAACTGGGACATATAAGCAAACTTCGCTGCTTTGTAATGGCCAAGCGCATCTTTTGCCTCCAGCTCCTGACTTTGCTCGTCATATAAGGTTGAGGTAGTTGAATTGACCCAATCAATGTCGCCACTTATTTTCCAGCCATCATTGTATATCCAGAACGCCTGGAAACGGTTGTAGGCACCATTCTGACGTACGCCCGCACTTCCCTGTGTCTGGGTAATGATTTCCTGGCCTGTACGGCTTGACAACCACGCCATCTGCTGATAAGGTAACCAGTTTCCTAAATGACCTGTTACATAAGGGTTAAGAGACGAACCATCAGGAATAGGACCACAACCAAGATTATCACCACAGATATCCATCAGTTCGGCCGGACAACTGAACCGCTTCAGCTCTATTACTCCGGATGCATTCTTCACATATGTGTCTTTCGGCTTACCATTCAGCAGATTCTTTGTTGAATAGATCGGAGGATCAATCACACCACTGGTCAATTGTGCCAATGTGTTATTGTATACCTCTAGTCCTACAGCATAAGTGCCACTGTTATCGACCTCCATTGCTTCAATGGTAAGAATATGGTTACCCGCAGTGAGATTTACCGGATGGACCTTCCAATCTAGAAACGGTTCTGAAGCACTTCTTTCTCCAAGAAGCTCTTTCCATAACACACCATCGATATACACACGCATCTTGTTATCAGCACCAAACCCGATATAATATGTCTTAGTTGCCGGTATTTTCAGACAACTGTTAAAACCGATCCATTTATCTGAGTATGCATTTGACAACCAAATTCCCGTCTCATTCAAACGTCCGCAAAAGCCTCCTGTTGCCTGGGTGCTTAAAGACCTGGCGGCTACCGAAGAAGCATAATATACCGCTACATCACCCGTATCAGTAGCGACGGTAGTTCCCGCAGTTGTTGTTGTTGCCATCCGACTCCCCCCACCTGTGTTACAATTTGCTGTGCCCCAGAATGGTGAATTAGAGACTCTCTGGAGCTCATTCCCCTGAACATCGTGGAATATAGCGCCTTGTAACGAATAGGCTGACATCTGAACTGCCTTCGTCAATACCAGTCCCGGATCTGGATTTTCCGAACCAGAACCACCACCAATAGGAACACAGGACTGTCCATCCGGGCTTCTTTCATATCCAGCCGGACAAGTTCCTTTCTCTTTTGTACCACAATCAGGATCGCCATTCATGATACTTACATCATTACCCTCCGGACAGATGAAATTACCATTAACCTGATTATTGCCTGCATCGAGTTCGTAAAAATATGCGTTCGGATCATCCTTCAACAAGTCCGTAGAATAAAGGAGCTTAGAATTGATATAGTTCGCATCACCACCTTCTAATATACTTTTGGTGGTCGCATATATCTGCATACCACATGCTTCGCCAGTACCATCAGCCCATCCTTCCACACGGACACTGTGTTTACCTGGCGTAAACCGATATGATCGCATATTCCATATTTCGTAGTTTCCCACACTAGTCGTCGGGAACTCGTAGAACACCTGATCATCTATTAAAATCCGCTGGCGCTTAGTACCAGAATGCCCTATATATACATCTGTGGCTGTCTCGAAAGTCAGCAGTTTTTCAACCCCCCACCAGCGATTAGCCGGCAAACCTGTCAACCAGATACCAACATTATCCAGGCGCTCGTGCCAGTAAGCGGCATCACTCTGACCATTCTTCTCAGTAGTTCCGCCTACATAGAAGAATGCACCCGACTTCCCATAATCTCCCGACCAACCGCTTGGGCGGACCGTGTATTTATAATTAGGATTCGCAAATGCAGACATATAACACTTACCATCTGCACGTTCTTCATAACCTTTTGGACAACTCTTAATGTTGCAGTCAGCCGGCTGTCCCCATGCCTCGTCATACAAAACGGCACTGGCATTCAGCACACTAAACCTGGACAGGTCGCCCGCACTGATTACTTTTAACTTATTTCCCTCTACCGGGTTCACCAGACTAGTAATACTGGTGGCAGCAGGGCTCAAAATATTACGATATCCCGAACGGTATACGACCACCTTTCCACCCTGTGATCTTGCCAGTCGTCCGGATACATCCACCAGTCGCAATGACTTATCTCCCGTCCCGTTGATAGCGCTGTTAACCACCCAGGAACGTAATCCCCCACCAATAGTAGGATCAACGTTAATCAATTCGTCTCCTGCCGTAAGATAATCTTTGAATGGCGCTACAGGTACCGCATTATCATCTACTTTAAAACCGTCGAATACCATACCTGCAGTCTGATAAGCCATTCCCATATGATCATAGATCCAGTATGCAGGCAATGACAACGTATACACAGGATCTTTAAATTCATTCTCAGAGACGGTCAGTACTGGCTCCCCGGTATATTTATCAAACAACACGTGAGAAGATGTCGTCTGAGCGCCATTTAGTTTCTTAATTACTCCCGTCATTACACCATAATACTGTATAGTTTTCACGACACACGAAGAACGGAAGCGACGGTACTCATCATTTTTTCCGCCATAAACATGGGGCAGAAAAAGATACGCAAATAATACAGGTACGACGTCCACACCTGGTGTAAGTGAATTCCCCTTACTGGATGTGACAGACTCACGCATATCGGTGAATATGTCAACCTCACGCCCAATCACCTGATCATTGATAATATTACCAGTATTATCTACAACATTCACCTTGTTGTTTAAGCGCATATGTCCCCCCTCTTCAGTAGCTGCATACACATACTCTGTTGAGGAAACTTCCTGCCCCGATTGATTGAAAACTCTTTCCGCTTTGGGTTTACCATGCATATCATTAAGGATAACAGCGTAACCCTGCGACATCGCAAGCTCATTTACCGATTTTGTAATCAACGGTAAGATCCTTGGAAGCGGTTGATGTCTATCCTTATATATATCCGTCGCATCAACCATAACCGGGAATTCCTTCGCGGTATAAAATTCGTACGTCAACCATCCTGTGCGGTTCTTGGTATCTGCGACTGCGTCCGATCCCTTACCAACAACATTCCGGACCTTTACCTGTCGATATCCGACCTGCGGTCTTGGAAATAACGCTTCACAGGCAGGCTCTTCCTGATAAAAATAATAGTTCAGTCCTATGCCCCCACGTTGCTCATATTTCATTGGAAGACGCATCGGATTTTCATCTCCGCCAATAGCTGGCTCATAAGCAGCAACTCCACTACTTCTCTTAACACCCTCCTCTTCTATTGTATAATCATACTCCTGTCCGTAAACAGCATCGTCCTGATCGCCTGTCATATTATTCCACGAATCCAACAGACGCACTCTTTTAACTCTCACACCTCCGCCCTTCTTAAAATCTGCAACATTCCCCCCTACACGCACAAAACTTCTTTCAAGTTTTACATTTTGAGCAAAGTTCTTATCATTTGCCCGCTCGTTGAAATTCTGCAACAGCTCCGTCAGGTTCTTGATCGAATTTGCCAAAGCTGAAACAGCAGCTGCTACAGGTCGGTCACTAGTAATACGGTTCTTATATCCAGGAAACGCATACCTCGGATAATCCGTACGCATACGTTGCCAGGCAGCACTGGCTATCGCATTGACATCAACATCATCATCTACCTCATCCTCAAACCATACCCTGACCTTCCCATTGACCATTTTCACTTCTTTTACCGCGGCATAAACAGGCACATCGTCATATGCCTTTTCCTGCGTGGCTGATACGATATCAGACATGCACACAAACATTTTGACATACATGTACTTGTTCCCATTCAGATACTTCCTGATAAAATCAACTGTATTGAAGAAAGACACTCCGGGAATATCGATCTCGAAACTCTTAGCCCGGAGCAGACTTGGCGTTGCGACATCACGGTCATCATACATTCCGGTAATTCGTTGCATAGCCATTGCATGCCTATCCTGCACATAAGCATAATCATCCGATTCATAATCGACCGATATTTTACCTCCGGTAGGCAAAACAATTTCAGAAAGATGCCATTTTTTTGCGTTGGCATCTGCCTTGGCCTTATCTTGTAATGCATAAGGATAATCTTCGTTTCTTAAACCACCGGGATTGTCAATAGCCGATTTATATGTACCCCAACCATCTGTAGACATGAGTGCATATGCCGCATTACTAGCCTCCTCATAATTAAATTTATATGGATGATACTTCCCCCTTTCGGAACCTGCATATTTGAAATATACTTTTGTAAGCGTCAATTTGCTATTAACCTCATCACCATTAGGCAGACCTGGACAAAGTTTATAATCATAATCAAAAACTACCGTTTTGATCGGCTTACTAAGGTCCGATTTAGAAAAGAGACGTATTTCTTTCAGCAGCTTTTGCTTGACACTTTTATCAACTTTACCATTTACATCTGCCCCAAGTGCATCCTTCCTATCTTCCGTAATAAAATACGCGATCTGTGTCTTAGACTCTATTGAATTCAAATACCACAGTTCCTTCTTTCCCCATACAAAAGATGCCTTATCATCTTCCGGATCAGCATTCAATCCACGATTGAACTGTGCCTTATTCTCTGCATAAGGTGTACGCCACTGAAAATTATCTACCTTGGAATAGTTAAATTTGATCGCCGTTCCACGATCATCATCGGTAATACCATCATTACCAATATCGACATAATCCGGAGACAACACTGCCGTCAGCAGGTAGGACGTCGCATGCGGAGGCTGCTCTTCTTTATGATAATATTCATCGCTAACATCATTCCCGTTGAAGTCCTTCGGCTTGTGATTATATTGCGTACCATCCTTACTGATAGTAACAAGATTATTATTCAGATCAGCATTGACAATTGAGGTCGCAAATGAATATTCTTCCTGTTGTTTATTATAAACCGGCAGGCCATATACCATTCTCTTACCATCATCACCGGTAACAGTCATTTCAGAGATATGTTTCTTTCTCCTGAAATCATTCACTCTCGGTTCCGCCGTAGGCGTAACACAAAGATTCGGACTAAAAGCGCCGCCATCTAATTTATTCTCAGGATAACTATTGATAGTTTTTGCAAACCCTGCTCTTGTCGCCTGCTCAGCGGTCAGATAGGTAATTGAAGTTCTTCTAAGCTGACGGCCCTCCTTTTTATAAGAGGAAGGCGCCACACCACGTTCCTTAAAATCCGCCTGCAACTGATTAGATGCAGACTGCTTATTTAACGCTACATGTACGGCCTCTTCTCCCTGTATACGATTGAAAAAAGCCGGGTCCTCCAGCGAACGTTCTCCAACCTGCCTGAAGTAAGACCCTTCTTCCTTGCTTGCAACAGGTGCATTAAAATCTCCATTACCGGCAAACGCATTCTCATTACCCCACTTCCCATTCGTTGTAGTTGTATTCACGTCGTGTATCGTGAGACCACCATGATACACAGTACCATATCCAACTTCCAGACTGAGCGAATTATTATCAGAAACCTCGCCTGTCTGACCATCAAAAAATATGCCTCCACTATGACGATACGCCTTTATCTGCCCACTTCCAAACTGACTACTGTAACTAAAAAGGTCCGGTGTGGCGACCGGGGTCGGCAACAAATACATCTTAGTGGAAATAGGCACATCTCTCTCTCTGAAAAAGTCCATCATCGCTGTCCTGTCACCGCTACCATGTTCTGCATACATAAGGCCGTAAGCCTTATTCACCTGTCTTTTATTCTGTACTACCCTTTTCGTTTTATAGCCAGTCACCCCATAACCAAGATAGCTGCCAAACACACCTGGTCCGACGTCACCACTATAAGTATAGTTAGATGCGGTAAAATTCATCGACGACTTCGGATAAAAAACAGGTAGGTTGAATGATATAGTACTACTTGCTATGTCATACGAAGAAGCACCGTCAATAGGTGTATATGTATGGCTCAAGGTCAGGCTCTTCAAACCCTCTCTTGTATTATAAGTACGGCCCAATGACAACCCGCCCGTGCTGGAAATATTATCATTGATCATCTGTCTTGCAGATGCAGAGATACTGGCAATTGCGTCGACACCACTGGAGGTGCTGGAATTGAACCCAAGATTGAGGGTCAACGGACTTGAGCCTCCGTTAAGAAAGGGGGCTCCTCCATTTAAACCAAATTCCGCGCCGATGCCCATATAGTTATCACTAAATATTCCGACAGACACAGAACCTGATATAGGTCCGCCCAATAGTTCCCCTCTCACTTTCACACTTCCACCAATTGTAATTTTGGGCTTCATATCATTCTCAGTCACAACCGTATCCCCATCACTATCATCCGCCACACCACGTATCTGACGGTTCATCGCACCAGCATTCAGCGTCCAGCCCAAACCAACCCAACTGGCCTCATCATCCATCCCTACACCTGACTGATAATTCAGGTTCACAGGATAGCCGCCTACATCCAACAGCGGAACATTATACTTAAAATCACCTGTAAACATGTCAATCATATCACTGGTGCCTGCAGGCTCAAATTTGCGGGTTTCCGGCTGTGCAGGCCCGGACGTCAACGCCCAGGCTACCGAAGGCACCAGCCCTTCTATTAATAACAAACCAAGAAAAAAACATGCGATACGTACGCGCGCCCGCGTAGTTCTGATCATCATATATTCAGACTTAAAGAATCAATGTGAGCAATAGCCTCTCCCGATACTGGAAAGGAAATATACTGGTGAGTGAACAGCCAGTCACGGAACAATACCTTAAACTCAGGCAGTGCATATAAACGCTGCTTGTCAAACACCAGCATATATTCTGCACCATTTATTGTCCCGTTTGCAATACGGTTTATATCCAGCGGACTGATGGTATCAGTAGCATTGACAATAGAGAACAACGTATCCAGTCCATAACTGAAACTGAGATCATTAGTACCTTTCAGTGGTGTGCCATTATTGTTACTTACGTTTAAACGGAAATATAACAATGATGTATCCGCACCCTTCTCTTCCTGTGGCATATACTGTAAACGGAACACATAGTCACTCACTACCTTTTCCTGTAGCAGATTGTTATCCTTCACAGATTGCATCACCTCTTTTTTGCTGGCGCCACAGGCACAAAGCAAAACGATACAACATCCTGTTAAAACTCTCTTTAGCATTACTCCTCTGGTTGTTTATATACAAATCGCAATTGTCTCTGTTCTCCGGAAGGCAACTTCACATCCATGATATAGAAATTCCCGTCTACAAAACCATTCTTTCCTGACACCTCGATTACCACCTGATTCAATCCCCTTGACACTTTCACCTCTGGTAATTTCTTCAGTTGCTGGTCTTGTTTGGTCAGACAAGTAATGGTATACTGGAGTTTAGTTTCCGCATAGGAATTATTAAATGCAAACAATATCTGTCCGCGCGCGATATAGAAATTCCCTTTCGCCAGGTCTTCCAGATTCCTGAATGCACCAGGCTTTGTCTCCTCTGGTGTCTTCTCACACTCCACTGTAAAATCCCACATCTCTGACTCTGCCAACAGTAACTCATTCTTATAGGCAGATACCTGCCATGCATATTTCTTACCCTCTTCCAGCTGGTTAGCAAGCGATGGATAGATCAATATCGGTAGTGGTATCTGACGCTGATTAATAATAGCCAGGTTCATCCGCAAAGCTTCCGCACGTTGCTGCCCTTCCCTCACCTCTACCAGTAATAAACGGTACATCAAACCATTAATAGCCGGAATCAGTGGCTGCCACGAAAACGTAGGACGCTTATCACAGATCTTATCGGCATCATAAGGCTGAATCAGCTGCATGGTGCTAAAGGGCTGGAGGTTATAACTAAAACACTGCTCGTCTATCGGACCTCCATTATGGTTCCCGCCCTCATACAACTGGAAACAATAGTCATAATCACCTTCCGGAAAGAAACCACTCTGGCTTACCACCGTTGCGACCTTGCTGCTACCGAATGATACAGCTGCATTATACACGGCTCCCGGAGGCACCGTATTCATGCCCGGCATCAGTTCGAATGGAGCAGTTCTGATACTCACAACAGCTCCGGACTTTGCCTCCGTCACATTGATCACAAGATTGACTGTCTGGCGATTACCAGGATTTCCTATACGCACTTTATAGATATTCTCTACCGTACGACCCTGAATTTCAGGCATGAATGAAAAAGTGATCTGGGCCTTCAATGGCATCAATACACTTAACAACAGCCCTGTCAATAATATTCTGTATCCGTTCATATGCTGTTAGTTTATCTGGTAATGCAAAGACATTGCGGTATTAAATCTGCCATAATAGTAGTTGGCAGCTGTATTTCTGATATTGTGACGGCCATCTGCTGATACGCTCAGACTCCAGTGCCTGAAGAACTGTGCTGATACCTGCTGACGAAGACCCAGCTGAGTGACTACATCTTTGCTGTCCATAAAGATCAGGGAACTGCCACAGGACAATTTCCATAATGTATACTGATAGCCACCTTCTGTATTCAACAGGTTATTATACACCGCAGCATTGTTTATATCTCTGCTATACAATGCGCTCACCATCACCATACCTGGTCCGGCCATCCATGTCTGCATAGAAGATGCGTTTACAAAAAGGCTTTTTAACGGTGCATCCGGCTGCGTATAATTCAGCTGTTGTAATCCCAGACTACTACTATTGCTGAAAGCCTTACCTGCGATCTTACCATTCGCCTGACTCATAAATGATATCTTTCTGTTCAGGAAAGCAGTATACTTATGTCCCTCTGAAGTTTCCTTCAGCTCGTTCTGCAGCAAATTCATGCTAAGTGAGAACCTGCGCGTAAAGCGGTAACGGGCATCCAATGCATATTGTGTGCTCCTGCGTTTATCATCGCTCAGCGGAGACACCGCCAGATTACGGATATCCGTTTTCAAACTGACCATTGCCTTATTCTTCAGCCAGCTTCGTTTTACATATAAGCCATATTGTGTAGTTCCCCTGCTACCAAAAGGAGCACCGGGGTTCACATACCCAAGACCAGCGTAGTTGAAATATACTTTGTGAGAGAGACCGATCTTCTTTACATCACCATTGTAAGCCATGCCGATAGAAGCGGTGGCCCACATATTATCTAAGAGATGACTTGCAGCAGATTTAGAAACGGCAGCGCCATCCTGACTGTTAGTACCAAACTGACCAGAGGATTTAGACAGTTCCAGGTCCAGTGTACCCAGATCACCCAGACTCAGTTGTTTTGATACCGATCCTACGAAAATATTACGACTGATCGCACTCGTACTAAAACCATATTGTTGCTGAGGCTTTGCATTTGCATTCAGTACTGTCACATGACTCTGTTTGCTGCCTATATCGCCACGCCCCAGACGCAGGAACTGCATACTATACGCCGGGTTGCCGGTTGCTGACTGTAAGCCTGCATCCTGAATACCCATTTCTTTGCTCTTACCTAAGCCCATCATGATGAACTTATTACCTTTCAGGAAAGTACCCATTGCACCGGTCATAAACAGATCCGAAACAGACCCCTTGCTGGCATCAGCACCTACGCTACCAACCCTGAATTCCTTCATATGCAGCATCAGACGTTGTAAAGGACCTAGTTGCATCAGGTTATCCGCAATACGACCTGTATTCTGTGGCTGTTTCATCCAGGCTTCTATACTTCCGTTCACTTCCCGCTGACTGCCCAGCATACGGTTCATTTCCTTTACTCCTCCAAACTGCTTCTTCAGTGCCATCACCTTATCTCGATAGGCGACAGATGTATCGCCACCATTCGCCAGCACGTTACTCAACTGCGTACTATCAAGATATATCAGCTGGTCTGCAGAGATATTACCACGCAGTACACTGTCCTTTCCTTTAATAGCAGCTAACTGGTCCGCAGCATATTTCTTCATACTTCCTTTAATATCAAGATCTTCGAGGAAGTACTTGTTCAGGTCATATTTCTTCTGTAACTGTTGATTGACTTTGTCAAGATATGCCTCCCTGTCAAAAGAGATCTTCATAAAATGAGCATCCCGCAATCCGGTATTGGAATAATCATACCCGGATAGCGTTGAATAATTCAGCTGGAAAGGAATACCTCCGACTGACACAACATCCTGTATGATACCTTCATTCCACCATCCTGACATCATAGCGGTAGAATCGCTATAAGAGGATGTCCAGGATGCGCCTTTGAATGTATTCTCCGGCATTCCCGGCAAAGTAAGGCCCCCCGGCAACTGATGGTCTCTCAATGCATAAAAACCTCGCAACTTGTTGTCAATGTATTGCATCTTTCGTGAGCTATCCTTCATTTTATCAAGGGTGCCCTGCATCTTCGCAATACCTGTTGCGCCTTTACCCGCTTGTAAATATTGCATAAACTGCGCCTTGGCACCTGTATTCAGGCCGCCCAGTCCCAGCTTGTCAAAAGATATGGCCGGTATATTATCCGGCACATGTGTATCATCTACACGACTGTTAATAGCATTTACCACTGCAGACTTTAAAGCAGGCTGATTCATCAGGTTCCTTTTTGCCAGGTCCCCTGGCAAACTATCTGGCAAAAGAGATTGAGCGGCTAATGGTGTAACAAAACCAGCAGGCACAAGCCATACCGTCAGGCATGCCAGCACCGGCAATACCTTTTTGCATATTTTATACATATGACAAAGGTTCAAACGAATGAGAGAACGCATATAAGTATAGATAGGGATAATATTTCCTTGAATTCGGTATAGGTCTCCCCGGTTTAAAATAAAGTGATATCCTACTGTACAGACGATTTTTAAATGCCAAAACCCTAAGGCCGACAGTGTACGACCTTACGCACAAAGTTGACAGACACATGATAGTTAACAACGTTTAACAGCACGAGCATTTCCGACATTTTACGACTATATAACAATATGCAGAGAAAACAGCCCCGTTCCCGCAGGAATACATCCTACAGCGATACAGTCGGCCATCTACCCGAACTAAGTGGACACTAACATAGCAACCGCCATCTGACAGGCAATTACATGCTAATACCTCTGATTAATTCTTTTGCATTTTACAAATAAGATAAAGGCTCAAATAACAATCTGGAACAGGCATGTATGCAGAAAAGTCCCCCTTTTAAGCATAAAAGACAACAAGTCCCGGTCTGACAAAGTATTGGTAACAATCATTAAGCTTAGTAGCAGGGTTTAAATCCCGATGCATAGGCCATAGATCGATAAATCATCAAGCATCCTCTCATATACAAGTACAGGGTCAGTTAACAATAGCTTGACATTTACGAACATTTTATAACATCACCATAGGTATACTTAACTTCTTGACGCAAAGAAAGATAATATTCCTAATATCAGGAAATTTTTCCTTCTCACGGCATTCTTTTTTTTTTAAAAAATGTCTTTGATTTCATTACAGCTGTAAAACTATACCGGACATACGCAATCAATATGCGTAGCTCTAGCATAATTCGGATACAAAAGAAACGGGGAAAGACTTAAAAAGCAGCCTATCCCCGATCATATAATAAAGCAGTATCAATATCTGCCTACAACCATCGGCTCCTCCCCGAAAATCCTGCTTAAACGCTCTTCCCAGTCATTCAGCACCGTTTCCCGTTGCTCCTCCGGCTGTCTCACCGGCGCATACACCACCTGTGGCGATAACACACTAAATCCTACAAACTCCAGCATACCCCGGTGTACCGGCTTCAGAATCCCCTCCAGGTCACCATGCAAGCCATCCTTCAGATAACTCTCCCCAGCCCCTCCCGTCGTAAGGGACAACAACGCCTTCTTACCCCTCAGCATACCAGTCTCATAACACCTGCTATTGCCATAAAACCTGCCCATCGCAAACACCCGGTCTACCCAGCCTTTCAGGATGCCTGGTACCGTAAACCACCACAGCGGGAACTGCCAGATCATCAGGTCACACCATTCCACTTTCTGTTGCTCCTGCTCAATGTCGATAGCGAAACCGGCACTCTCCACCGCATGCATTTCCTCCAGCTGCTGTTTGAAGAAAGCTTCATCATAAGTAGTCGTAAAATTGCCCCGGTCAGATACAGGATTAAACTGATCCCTGTAAAGATCAGATACCTTCACTTCGTGCCCAGCGGTAGTCAGTGCCGCTATTGCCTTTTGAAACATAGCCCCGTTCATGCTCTTTAATTCCGGATGGGCCAGTACTATCAGTATTTTCATATTTTTATCCCGTTTTATGGTAACAGCTGCAAAATTATACCGCTGTGCCTTTCCGGGTATCCGTGCAGCCTATTGTATGCAGCACACAAATGTGTAAGTAATGGGAAAAAGAAAAGTCACATCCAGCAATTCTCTCAACCTGCAAAAGCTGATCGGCTTCTGCGGAATGATGTATGCAGTCGACATGCTGGCAGGAAGATGGAAACTGGTCATCCTGTATAAACTGGAGAAGAAAACCCTGCGTTTCGGCGAACTCAAAGCCCTCATCCCCGAAATCTCCGACCGTATGCTCACGCTCCATTTACAGGAACTGGAAAAGAACGGACTGGTGATCAGGACGGCATATGCTGAAATTCCTCCCAGGGTGGAATACAAACTATCCGATAGTGCCCGTAAACTGACACCTATCTGGCAACAACTGGAAGAATGGGCCATAGACCATAAAACGATCATGGATAAAAATATCCCGGATATTTAGCTCCTCCTGTAAGTTTTCTGAAAAAGCTGCAACTAACAATTCCGGAAAGCAGGCATTATCACTGCCAGAAAAGAATCACAAGTATCCTCATCAATAAAAACACATGGATGAAACGCAGTTTTTACAGCTAATAGATCAACACCAACAGATCATCCATAAGATCTGCTGGCTCTACCGCGACTCCCCGGAAGACAGGGAAGATCTCTTCCAGGAGATTGTAGGCCAGTTATGGAGATCAGTCCCCTCTTTTGAAGGTAAATCTCAGTTCAGCTCCTGGCTGTACCGGATTGCTATCAATACAGCCCTGACAGCCTTCCGCAAAAAACGACCCGATGTCAGATATCCTTCCGTACTGCCTGACATACCAGCAGGCATGCCGGATGACAATGAACAAATGGAACGACTACGGATCGCGATCCGCCAGTTAAATGATTCAGATAAAGCCATCATAGCCCTGTATCTCGAAGAACTCACTTATCAGGAAATAGCCGCTATCACAGGCATTACGGAGAATAATGTGGGAGTAAAGATCAACAGAATAAAAAACAGATTACAACAACTCTTACAGGTAAAAAAATAACCCATGCAAAACGATCCTTTAAAATCAATGTGGAACGATCTGGGCAATACGCCTAAACATCAGCAAACACTTAAAACAATGTTGTCTGCACCAGGCCTACGGAAGATGCGCAGACAGCTCTTTCTGGAAACAATCGCATTTATCCTATTCCTTATTGTCTATTATGATTTCTTTGACGGCGACAAAAAGCCTTTATATGCTAATATTGCATTGGTGGGCGCTTCACTGTTTGCCATCATTCACAGCATCCTGGGCTATAAACTGGCCAATCAAACACTACATGCAGAGACGATCACACAATCACTCAGAAAGTCTCTCCTACGACTGCGGAGATACGCCGCTATATCAGTTAGCAGCAGGATCATAGCCGCAGCCTGTCTGTTGTTATTCTTTACATCAGTGATCAGTTTCACAAACCACAAATATCTGCTACTGCTGATCATACTCGCTGTTTTCGCTGTTCAGATCCTCCTGCTACGGAACGTATGGAAAAAGCGGATCATTAAATTAGAAAGCGATATCGCAAACTTCGATGCACTCCTGCCGGAATGACCTGATTAATCTTCAGCATTCAGTTCAGCCTGTCGTTGCAGTATTGCTGTCGCCAGTTCATCAACTTCATCTTCTTTTTCGCTGGGTGTAGGTGCTGATGCCATTCTTTTTACAGACAGGATCAGCATCTCATCCAGCTTATATGAGGCTTCATATAACAGACTTAAAACGTTATGTTTCCATATCTCGTCATTGATTTGAAAGATCTCCAGTATTTCCTTCTTTATCTCGTTCACATATGGCACGAAGTAATCACTTACCTCCGAAGCAATAGGCCAGTTCATATCCTGTATCCACATCAGTAATACAGGTACATCTTCCCTGATCTGCTCCAGCGGCATAGTATGTAGCATCGCTACAGCGGCATCGTCAAATTTTGTTTGTGGTATATACGGTTTCTTATTTTCCATCCATTATGTTTTATGGTTTCGGACATTGCGGTATCTCATCCCATATCAACCGCATACTCTCTTCATTATCAAAACAAGCCGGCACCCGCTCATAATAAATGAGCTCGTATGTCTCAGGATGAGACTCCAGCACCTTTAGTATAACTCTACCTACCGGCGGCGCATCCCGTTTCGCCACCTGCAAAGTCAAAGGATATTCAATATCGGTTAAATAAAAATGTCCCTGCGCCATCCTATCTTTATACTTGCCGGATTCAGGCTCATAATACCTGATCATTGCCACCACATAACGCCCGTTTTTATTCAGGTCTTTTTGCCAACCATGACCGTTTATAATATTACGTATAGAGCACACAACCACAATACCCAGCAACAACAGAATGATGACCGGTATGATCATTTTACGTATTCCTTTTGCCATTCTTATACCGCTTTATAATTTTCAATGACATACAATTCCACTTGCGCATAGCTACCCGCTATACGCCCCATTACACCTTTCACCTCGTCCCAGTCCAGTCTGCCTAATCCCGCTCCGATCCTTGGCAATGCGAGCTGTCGTATCCCATGGGAAGCCGCATACGCCAGCATTTTCTCAAAAGATTGCTCAATCGCAGGCAAAGTCGCGCCCGTTGTCCAGGAAACCTGTGTACCGAGATTAAATACATAACCTTCGTCATACTGATACACATAAATATCTCCCGGCGCAAATTCTCCTGATTTACACCGGCGCTTGTATTCCAGGTACATCTTCGGATATTTCTCTTTAAATGCGACCGCAATACCTTTGCCCATCGCCCCGGCACAATTACAGCCATGCGCATAATTGACAATACCTTCCAGCTGAAAGATATCTCCGTATTCGATATAATGGATCATGATAATTATACTACGTTTACGTACTAATCAGGCGGGTTAAAATAGCAGGGTATTCTCTACAGGCACATTCTTAGTACAGGGATCAGTCCGCAAGTTACAAATAAAATGTATCCCGCAAATACACCCTTCCAAAATCACAACCCGCTCAATATCAGCTAATGCACACAAACAACCACTCACCTGTAATTATCAACTGTCCTATACTGTCCCATAACAATATTCAACTACAAATAAGTAGTATTACACTATGATCGTAATCAAATAGTGTCACTATAACACCTATTTTATACATTTATGACCTGATATCCATAAAAACGACAACCAGCTACGCCTCCATGTTATAAAGCATCACCTGTACAACGCGTTCAGACGCTTATTGCTACAATTCCACGAGAATAGCCCAACCAGCCATACTGTCTGTAGGCGGTTTCCACTAAGAACATTTCGTGCATTTATAAAAAACGTTTATGAAAAAACTAACAATGCTGCTGCTGCTCATTTGCGCGTTCCATACGCATATCTCGCTCGCAGCAATCCACTCATCCGGCCCTCCCATCACAATCAGCGGGAAAATTACAGCCAGAGACGGTACACCTATTATCGGCGCTACCATACGCGTCAAAGGTTCCGGCACAGGCGCCACCACCAATGCCAATGGCCTGTTTACATTGACCTCCGTCGCCGATAATGCAGTGCTGGTCATCTCCAGCATGGGTTACAACACCATAGAATGCACGCTCAAACCAACTGAAAAAGGTCTTGCCGTCACTACCGCAAAAGCAGGCGACGCGGAGAATATCCGGCTGACCGAAGGACCCTCTCCTTCTCTTCATATCACACTCAGTGCTGCTGTACAGGAGCTGGGTGAAAACGTGGTCATCGCCTATGGTACCGTTAAAAAACGTGACCTGACGGGCGCCGTTGTTTCTATCAAAGAAGCCGATATCACCGCTACGCCTGTCAACAATGCCATGGAAGCATTACAGGGAAAAGTTGCCGGTATGGATATTATGCGGGGATCGGGAGCCGTAGGTACAAACCCTAATATCCTCCTACGTGGCAGCCGCTCTATTTATGGGGATAATAGTCCGCTATTCATCGTAGATGGCATACAAAGCAGCTACGACCAGATCAACCCCTCCGATATCGCTTCTATCGACATACTGAAAGACGCCTCTTCTACGGCTATCTATGGTTCTGCCGGTTCCAATGGTGTCGTGATCATCACTACAAAAAAAGGAAAGGCGGGTAAGTCTTCCGTCAACCTGGATGTGTTCTATGGTCTCTCCGGTAGTCCGCATTTCTTTCATGGTATGACAGGAGATGAATACACCAATTATCGCAAGGAAATATATCGCACCGTCAATGGAGAATATCCGCAGGATATGTCGCAGATCTTTACTACTGAACCTGTCCTGGATGCCTACAATAAAGGGAAATGGATCGATTGGGTAGGATTGATCACCGACAATACCGCCACTCAGCAGAAATACCATCTTTCGCTATCCGACGGTACCGGAAAAACAAAGGTCTATACCTCTTTTACCTATACAAAAGAAGAAGGTATCCTCAGCAATGAAAACCTCAACCGGTACGCTTTGCGTATGAACCTGGACCGCGACATGGCCAGCTGGATGAAACTCGGCACCAATATCAACGTTAACTATTCCATTCAGAACGCCAGGGGAAAAAATATCTTTACCAAATCATTATCCGCCCTCCCGCTGGGCGATGCATATGATGCCAATGGTAATATCAATCCCGTATTTGTACAGGGTGAAACAACTCCGCTGGGCGATCAGCTGCCCAACCAGTATGCAGACAATACACGCACCACGTTCGCATACATGAACGGCTACCTGGATATCAAACCATGGAAAGACCTGACCTATCGCTCTGTATTAGGTGTTACACTCAACAACTATCGCAACGGTAAATACTGGGGTAAACAGGCTGTATCCAACGTCGTAAGCGGTTATGCATCGCCACTGGCCGCCATATACAATGGCTTCACGTACGGATATACCTGGGAGAATATCCTGACCTACAATAAGACCATCGCGACTGATCATCAGCTGACCGTCACCGGCGTCACTTCCTGGGCAAAGAACAGCGCCGATTACAACAACTCACTGGGACAAGGCCAGGAACTGGATTACTACCAGTTTTATAACCTTAGCAGCGGCACACAGAAAACAGGTAACGCCTCCTCTTATGAACAACGTCAACGGCTCTCCTTTGCAGGCAGGATCAACTACAGTTTCAGGGGGAAATACCTACTGACTCTCACCAACAGATGGGATGGCGTATCGCACCTCGCCAAAGGACATAAATGGAGCACCTTCCCCGCCGGTGTAGTCGCATGGCGCGTATCTGACGAAAGTTTTATGCAAAGTGCAGGTAACTGGATGGATGAATTAAAACTTCGTGCCGGATATGGTGTTACCGGTAACTCCGGTGGTATGTCCGCCTACTCATCTCAGACACAGGCCGCGACCTATCAGGTGATTTCCCTGGATGGAAAACTCGCCCCTAACGTACAGAACTATGGTACCTACTCCAATCCTCTCATCAGCTGGGAAAGAAGCTACAATACCAACATCGGCCTGGATCTCACCGTGCTGAAAGGCCGTATCACCCTGAATGCGGATTATTACAACACAGACACAAAGGGACTCCTGTTTAAACGTTCTCTGCCTGTTACCTCGGGCCTTACGGCATGGGCATCGCCCCTCCAGACCTGGCAGAACATCGGACAAACCAACAACAAAGGTATCGAGATCACCCTCAGCACCCGCAACATCGTAAAACCCGCATTTGAATGGAGTACCAACTTCTCTTTTACCAGCAATAAAGAAAAGATCGTATACCTGCCGGATGGTGACGTGATATCTGAAAAACTCTTCGTCGGACAGCCTCTCAGCACACATTACGATTATAAATACCAGGGCATCTGGTCCACCGCCGATGAGGCCACCGCTACGCTTTACGGCGCAAAACCAGGTTTTGTGAAAGTAGCCACTAATGAGAAATTTGATGCCAATGGCACCGGTGACAAAGGCGTACACCCTTATTCCATCAATGACCGTATGGTACTGGGATCAACCGTCCCGAAATGGCTCCTTGGTGTGAACAATAACGTCACCTTCCGCAATTTTGATCTGAATGTATTTACCATGATGCGCTGGGGACAAATGATCAGCAGCAGCCTGCTAGGCTGGTATTCTACCACGGATGACGGACAACCCGCCGGTATTAACTACTGGACGCCTGAAAACCAATCTGCGCGTTATCCGCGTCCGGGTATCAACAGCACGACCGGTATAGAGTCGCTTCGTTATGTAGACGGTTCTTTCATCAAGATCAAAACGATCACGCTCGGTTATACATTCCCTGCCCATCTGACGAAATACGCGCATATCAGCAAAGGCAGGATCTATGCCAGCGCCTATAACCCGCTGATCATTACAAAGAACCGCGATCTGAAAGGCACCGATCCTGAAACAAATGGCTCCGATACCTTCCCGCTCTTCGCGACCTATGTATTCGGTATGAACATCACCTTTTAATCCTGGCAATCATGAGAACCAATATATTATCTGCTTTACTGCTTAGTCTCCTGACAGGCATCACATCCTGTTCACTGGAAGAGGTCAATCCATCAGGATTCACCATTGAATCCGTTGCCGCTTCTTCTGTAGATGGCTACAGAAACCTTGTCAATAACTGTTACTTTGGTATGGAACGCCAGTTATACGGCTACAACCAATGGATGATGTTCTGCGAAGCAGGCACCGATATCTGGACCTATCAGAAGAATGGCATATCCTGGTCTCAGTTCTTTAAATACAATGCTGGCGCTGCTTCCAATCTCACCATCGGCAATGGCGTCTGGAACTCCTGCTATGACGGTATCGGCTCCTGCAATACCGCGATCAAATATGCAACTATCGCTCCCTTCACCACCGAAGAGGAAAGAAATAAGGTCGTAGCTGAAGCCTACTTTCTGCGCGCCATGTACTACTACAACCTGGTAGAACAATTCGGAGGTATTACCTTAACCACCGTTCCGGCAGCTACGATCGATCTGCATCCTGTCAGAACATCCGCATTGGATACCTATAAACAGCTGATCATTCCGGACCTGGAATTCGCCGCTAAATGGTTACCGGTTGACAATGGCACTACTAAGCCATCTAAGAAGGCCGCTATGGGCTTCCTGGCCCGCGCCTATCTCCAGACCGTCGAATACGATGAAACAAGAGCAATGGCTGCTAAAGCGCTGGAAACAGCTAAACTGCTGATCGATGACTGCGAAAGCGGAGGTAGTAAATACAACACCTACCTCTATCCCACCTTCGACGACGTATTCCTGGAAACCAACAACTACACCAACAAGGAATCTCTGTGGTCGCACCGCTTTGTCGTGGGAGGTGTCAGCAATAACGCCTGGAACATGAATATGAACAATGAACTGTTCTATTCTGTGGTGACTGACTTCGGCGCCATGCAACAGGTAGGTGCGGACTATACCACCTGGGGCCGTCGTTCCGGCGGACAATTCATGCCCAGCGCCTATCTCCTTGGCCTGTTCGTTCAACAGGACGGCTCACTGGACCCGCGTTATCATAAGTCCTTCCAGACCTCATGGACCGTCAATAAACCCACTTACAGCTGGACAGACGCTGCACTGAAAATATTTGACCGGAGTAATGATATCAGTACAGGTACCACCCTCAATACAGGAGATGTCGGAATCGCGTTCATTCACCCCAACGATCCCGATTATAGTTCCAGGGTAGCGACCAAATTGTCACAACCCTACCTCGTTGTTGATTTTGCGGATGTATACGATGCCAGTACAAAAGCCGTTAAGATGCAATACAACCAGGTGAACAGACCGCTCGATGGCGGAGGTACCACCACCACCAATCCCTTCTTCAGCTTCTATCCATCACTGACAAAACACAACAGCAGTAACTACTACGTCAATAATCCAAATAACAACCGCTATGGTAACCTGAATGCCACCTTTATGATGCGCATGTCAGAAGTATACCTGATCGCGGCAGAAGCAGAACTGTATGCTGGCGGCGGAAATGCCCTCCAATACGTCAATAAGATAAGAACGAGGGCTGGCGCCATTCCGGTGGGAAGCGTCAACATACAGACCATCCTCGACGAAAGAGCGCGGGAGTTGTGCGGAGAATATGTACGTTTCTATGATCTTAAACGGACGAAGAAGCTGAACAAAACTTATCTCATGGCAACGAATCCTGATGTGGGACAGTATTTCATCGACAATCAGCATGAAGTACGTCCGATCCCGTCTGCGTTCCTGAATACCTTACAGGAAGGTGGCAGCTATTATCAGAACCCGAATTATTAAAATAAAAAAAGCGGTCCGTCTGAGACGGACCGCTTTTTACTATTATACAGCTCGTTTATTTTCTTTTGAACCAGCTATCCGGTACTGCCTGGATCTTACCGCCATTCACGCGGTATTCCAGCTTCAGCGTGTATCCGCCGCCGCCCTCAACAAACTTCAGTTCAAACGGATGTAACCCTTTCTGTAATGCAACCTGGCCGCTCTTCTGCACGGGTGCATGCCAGCCATCGTTATCCACTACCTTATCTCCCTCGATATAGAGGTTCGCACCATCATCTGCTGTCAGGAAAAAGCTATAAATGGCTGTTTCTGGTGCTTCAATATAACCTGTCAGTTTCGCACCAAAAGCCTTACCTCCTTTACCCATGCCTTCCGGAATGATTGCATTGCTGACATTTACAACGCTGTCTGCGGTATCCGGAAGTTTGGTAACACTCTTATAAGAACTGCCGAAATACTGTACCTGTAAGCCGCTTTGTAAGCCTTCCACATTCACCGGAGGGAAGAAAGATTGTTTACGGTAGTTCAGCGTATAGATATCACTGCTGCTGCCGGACGAACTGAAAGAAGCCAGTTTGATGGTACCAGGACCTGGTACGATAAACGCTTCCGGTAATTCAGGAGAAGATACAGTCGGCACTGTGCCGTCTGTCGTATAACGGATGCTGATTTCCGGCGCCGGCTTCTGCAATTTCAGCACCGTCTTACCTACCAGTACGTTATCATCTGTAAAACCATCCAGATCAGGCATACGGTAATGTACCTTCAGCTGATCCAGGCGTTTGTATTGTTTGTTCAAACGGAGCAGATAATTGTCATAATCCTGACGATGCGTCCAGAGTACTTCTGCCAGTGCAGTCATACGGGGGAACATCATGAAATCAGCACGTTTTTCTGAAGGAATCCATTCTGTCCAGGTATTTGCCTGCGCACCAATGATATGCGCTGCTTCGTCTTTCGTTAGTCCTTTTGGTACCGGATCGAAGTGATATACGTTGGAGATGGAATTACGATCAGGAATACCGTCGAAATACAGCGGATTACCCGGCGTCATGATCACTTTGTTACCATTTTTTGCCGCCTTAACGGGTGCATCAGGTACCCAGCTACGCCAATACATCAGGATAGCGGTTTCACTGATACCGCCTTCCAGGATCTCATCCCAGCCGATCAGTTTTTTACCTTTGGAGTTGAAGAATTTCTCCATTCTCTTCACAAAATAGCTTTGCAGTTCTTCCACGTTCTTCAGGTTATTCGCCTTCATCACACCTTCGCAAAGCGGAGATTTCGCCCAGCTGCTTTTTTCTACTTCATCAGCGCCCAGATGCACGTATTCGGAAGGGAATAAAGCGAAGATCTCTGCATAAACATTCTCTGCAAATTCAAAGGTCTTCTCATTACATGGACAGATCGGTGTGGTAAACAAAGGGCCCCAGGTAGAACCACCTTCGCAGCTCAGATAAGGGTATGCCTTGATCGCTGCCATCATGTGACCCGGCATGTCGATCTCAGGGATCATATCGATGTGACGTGCCGCTGCATAAGCGATCACCTCTTTCATCTGTGCCTGGGTATAGAAACCGCCATAAAGCGTCTTACCGTTCTTCTGGATGATATGGGATTGATCGATCGCCATATCCGGATTGGTCTTTGCCTTCTCCATACATACAGAATCCTGGTTATTGAATTCTCTCCAGGCGCCCTGTTCTGTCAGTAAAGGATATTTCTTGATCTCGATACGCCAGCCCTGATCATCGGTAAGATGAATATGAAACTTGTTCATTTTGTACAGGGCAAGCAGGTCGATGAACTTTTTCAGATAGTCTACAGAGAAAAAGTGTCTGGACACATCCAGGTGCATACCACGCCATCCATACACAGGATGGTCTGTGATCTTCACCGCAGGTACCGCTATCTTCGTCAGCTTTGCATTCTTAACGCCCTCAATGGTAGCCGGCATCAGCTGACGCACCGTCTGTACCGCACGGAACATACCCGTAGGTGTTTTTGCGGCGATGATCACCTGCTGTGGCGTTACCTCCAGCGTATAATCTTCTTCTCCTGCCAGCTGACTGTCCTGTTTCAGTACGATCGTACCGTTGCCTGCCTTTGCAGCAACTGCCAGTGTCTGTCCAAGCCCCTGTTTGATCAGTGCCTGTAACTGAGCTGCTTCTTTGCTGAAAAGTGTTTTGTCGGACGGTAATACCAGTCTGGTCTTTGCAGTAATGACAAAGTCGCCTGTAGCAGGCACCAGTTGCTGAGGATAAGGGACGATTGCATAACGTGCAGGGTCCGCCTCCTGCGCACGGGCAACAGAAATACCCAGCAATACGCTGAATAATACGGCGCCCGTAAGCCTGAATGGTTTAAACATAATAGATTCTTTAAGCATGATAATGGAAGCAGGCAAAATACCAAGAATCTCAGCAGCAAACTAATGGCATATTGCTCATTCCTGCGGTAATATTGACGCTTCCGGTTGCCAGTTCTCTATTTTCAGCAGACGGAAGAAGGTTTCTTCCTCAATTTCGCGTACACCGCCCGGTGGCAGATCCCCAAGTTCCATATCTTCTATAGATACGCGGATAAGACGGTCGCAATGGTGATGGATAGCGGAGGTCATCTTACGCACCTGGTGGAACTTTCCCTCTGTGAGGGTAATGAGTAACCACGAATGGGGCAGAAATTCCTTTACGGGGTGATGTTCACGTGGCGCAATATAAGCCGGTTTTTCCACGATCTCTGCTTCACAGGGCGTAGTGACCCAGTCAACGCCTCCCTTGATCCGGATGGTGACTCCCTGTCTTAACTTTTCGATCGTTTCCTGGGTGACGATGTTTTTCACCATCACCAGGTAAGCTCTTTTATGGGGTTGTTCACTTTCGAAAAGCAGGCGGGTTACCCTTTTATTGGTGGTCAGCAGGAGTAATCCTTCTGAATTATTGTCCAGCCGGCCCACGGCATGTGTGCCTTCAGGAAAGTCAAAATCAAGATCTCCCAGTAACCGGACCTTGTCAGGACTGATAAACTGGGAGACCATGTTATACGGTTTGTTAATAGCAAAATAACGATGTCCGCTTGCACTCATCACTTCGATGCTTTCAATTTTTCAAGTTCTTCTTTCAGCTGACGGTTCTCCTCGTCCAGTCTGATGAGGTGCAAAGTTAACTGTTCAATCTTTTCCATCATCGTTTTCTGCATTTCGCCTACATCAAGACCACTCTTTTCAACTTCTGCAGCGGCTGGTACGCCTGGCAGACGGTGGTTTTCCTTAATATATCTGCTGATCTCCTGAAGAGAAGGTAATTTATAATCATCGGTAAATACGAAGTCAGGCCATCCGGTAGTTGTGACTTTCACCTTGCGGGTGGAAATCTCTCCGTTTACCTTCATAGTGACCTGCGCTGTAGTATTTCCTACCACCATATTGCCACTTGTACTGAAGTTACCAACGCCGTCGAGATTCGCGACCAGGGTTGTCCCGCCATAAAAATTCCAGCCATGACCGGTTGTATTTGTGGGGACCGCAAACCATCCATACGTTGTGGCGCCTCTTTCAAGTCCGATCGCATAGTCCATATTTGTTGGAGCAGATCCGACTGCATCATGTAATACGATCTTCGTACCGAGACTTCTTGTGTTAAAAGTAGGAGCACCAACACCACCCGGAGCAAACTTGATCAGGTTACTCGTCGTGTTGTTCAGCGTAAGGGTACCTTTCGTGGTAATATTACCTGCTCCATCCAGTCTCACTACAGGCACTGTACCGCCGTAAAAATCCCAGTAGTGGGTCTCTGTATTACTTGGAACGGAAAACCATCCGGTGACAGTTGCACCCAGTTGGAGACCCAATGCATAATCTGTCGCAGGAGATCCCGCAGCAACCCTGCTGTGTAGTACCAACCTGGTACCAATACTTCTCGTTTCGGCAGTTGGCGCACCGTATTCCGCCTGATAGAAATCCATGACGTTCCTCACACCATTTCCTGATATATGGACAGCGCCATCCCCCATAGGAGACAAACGTATCCCTCCTATTTCAGATACCAGGAACATATCATTACTATTATTGACATACTTTCCGACCATTCCCTGCCGCGTTTTGGCATTTGATTCATAAAACCCCAGAACGGAAGTATTCGCTATACCAGTACCGGTACCGGTAATACCCGCGCCAGTCAATGCCGGCTGACCGGCAGCTGTCGAATTAGCACGGAAACCACCATACATTTCAACCAGACCAGTGGAACGGTCAATCGCAAGCGCGCTCGCAATCCAGTTTCCATTATCATCGATCCTGGATATCCGGAAATTTGAACCCTTATTACTGCCGGATTCCGTCTCGATCATGCCAATGGTCCACCTCAAAGCTGTATTGGCACCCGATCCGTTAAAAAGTTTGTAATGATAGTTTCCCGTCTGTGTCGTAGCCTCGGTTGCACTATAGGAAGGCTGCGTTTGCGCATGCGCATAATATGTCTGCAGGGCTAACATCCCCGACAAAAATAAAAATCTCTTCTTCATGGGTAACTTCAAAAGTTTAAGGATAAAGATTTCAGATAAAATCCGATTAATGCTGATTAATATATTTTAAATGGTGTTCCGCGGCAATGTATAACTTTAGCCATTGCCAAAACTCATTCTCGCTATATGAAATTATTCACAGTTATTCTTTCGCTGACAGGCATCAGTACATTCGTACAGGGACAGCTGAAAAAAGATTATCCCATTCAGCCGGTTGCTTTCACACAGGTACAGGTAACAGATAATTTCTGGGCACCAAAAATACGCGTAAATGCCGACATAACAATACCCTATACGTTGGAGCAATGCCGGGAAACAGGCAGAATAGATAATTTCAAACGTGCTGCACATACCCTGCCCGGCGACAAAATGACCGAATATACTTTTGATGATACAGACGTCTATAAAGTGATCGAAGGCGCATCGTATAGTCTGCAGATGAAAAAAGACCCCGCACTGGAAAAATACCTGGATACACTCATTGCTATCATTGACGCTGCACAGGAAAAAGACGGTTACCTCTACACCTTCCGGACGGTCAATTCCTCACAACCGCATGCCTGGATCGGCACCCGCAGATGGGAAGAGGAAGAAGACCTCAGTCATGAACTATATAACTCCGGCCATCTTTTTGAAGCCGCCGTTGCACATTATCAGGCAACGGGCAAACGTAACCTGCTGAATATCGCTGTTAAAAACGCAGACCTGCTGGTGCAGACATTCGGTTTTGGCAAAGAAGAAAGATTTCCCGGTCACCAGATCGTTGAAACAGGGCTGACAAAAATGTACCGTGTCACCGGTAACAAATCCTACCTCGACCTTGCTAAATTCTTTCTCGATGTACGTGGTCCGGGCAAAAAACACAGTGGTGAATATAATCAGTCCTATAAAAAAGTAGTGGACCAGCACGAGGCTGTCGGCCACGCCGTAAGAGCCACCTACATGTACACCGGTATGGCGGATGTAGCCGCGCTGACCGGCGATCAGCAATACCTCCATGCAATAGACGATATATGGGACGATGTAGTGGAAAAGAAACTCTATATCACAGGAGGTATCGGCGCTACGGGTAACGGAGAAGCTTTTGGTAAACCATACGATCTGCCCAATATGTCCGCCTATGCGGAAACCTGCGCGTCTATCGCGAACGTATACTGGAACAGCAGAATGTTCCTCCTGCACGGGGACGCGAAATATATCGATATACTGGAACGCACACTGTATAACGGACTTCTGTCAGGCGTCTCGCTCAGCGGCGACAGGTTCTTCTACCCTAACCCGCTTATGTCCATGGGCCAGCATCAGCGCAGCGCCTGGTTTGGATGCGCCTGTTGTATATCGAATATGACACGCTTCCTGCCTTCCATGCCAGGATATGTATATGCACAGAATAAAAACGACCTCTATGTCAATCTCTTCGTAGGTAATACCGCCAATATCACACTTCCCGCAGGCAAAATACAGCTGGTACAGCAAACGAACTATCCCTGGGATGGTAAAGTAGCGATCACTGTTAATCCTGCTAAAACGACCTCATTCGCACTCCATATCCGCATACCCGAATGGGCCAATGACAAACCCGTTCCCGGCAACCTCTACTTTGATGCAGACAGCAGCACGCAAAAACCGCTGGTCATTCTCCTGAATGGTACACCGCTTCCCTATAAAACAGAAAAAGGATATGCCGTACTGCAACGCAGCTGGAAAGCCGGAGACAAGATCAGTTTTGAATTCCCGATGCAGGTACAGAAAGTACTGGCCAATACAGCGGTTGCCAGTGATAAAGACCGCTTCGCTTTACAACGCGGTCCTGTTATGTATTGTCTTGAAGGGCCGGACAACAAAGACGCTGTCGTACAAAATATCGTAGTAGATAAAAACGCCGCTGTTACTGCTGTTTATAAACCGGAGATGCTGAATGGTGTAACCGTACTGGAGATGCAGGGTACGTCCGCCAGCAGACAACTCAACACCGATCAGCTGATCAGCACCACACAGATGGTCACCGCTATTCCATATTATACATGGGCGAACCGGGGACCTTCGGAAATGACCGTATGGATTCCATACGAAGCCTCTGCCGCCAGACCCAAACCCGCGCCGACCATCGCTTCCAAAAGTAAAGTAAGCGCCTCTACACCCAATAAAAGGATGTACCTCGCACTGAATGACCAGTATCAACCACTGAACTCACAGGATAATAATTCCATGTACCTGCATTGGTGGCCAAAACACAACACGCTGGAATGGGTACAGTATGACTTTGACCAGGAATACACCGTATCCGGATCTGAGGTCTATTGGTATGATGACAGTCCGTTTGGAGATTGCCGTATCCCCGCCTCCTGGAGAATCCTGTACAAACAGGGTGACCAATGGGTCCCGGTAAAGAACACAACGCCTTATTCCGTGCAGAAAGACAAATATGACAGCGTACAGTTTGAACCGGTAAAAACAAGCGCATTAAAGCTGGAAATACAGCTTCCGAAAGAAAATGCATCCGGTATTCATGAATGGATTGTCAAATAACTAAAATTTTTAGTAAACTTGCGGTGCTATGTCATTGCAAATTACGTCACTCAATTCCGGCAGCAACGGAAACTGTTATTATATCGGGAACGCCACTGAGGCCGTCCTGATAGATGCCGGTATCTCCTGCCGGGAAACGGAAAGACGGATGAAAAGGCTGGGATTGAAGATGGACATAGTAAAAGCCATCTTTATTTCGCACGAACATTCCGACCACATCCGCGGACTGGAAGTACTATCCAAAAAATATAATCTCCCGGTCTATATCACAGAGAAAACCATGCTGCATGGTCGTCTGAACCTCCATACTGACAATGTAAGGGTCTTTGACGAAGCTACGCCTGTACTCATCGGTGCACTCACGGTACATGCCTTCTCAAAAGCGCATGACGCCATAGAGCCACATAGCTTTATGATCACTGCGGATGAAATACGTATCGGTGTTTTTACAGATATCGGCGTGCCCTGTAGTAACCTGATCAGGCATTTCAAGCAATGTCACGCCGCATTCCTGGAAGCCAACTATGATGAAAAGATGCTTGAACAGGGACGTTATCCGTTTTTCCTGAAGAAACGCATCCGTGGCGGCCAGGGGCATCTTTCCAATACACAGGCCCTGGAGGTCTTCAAAACACATAAACCGGCTTATATGACACACCTGTTATTATCCCATCTTTCCAGGGATAATAATAATCCCGAACTGGTACTGGAACTTTTCCGTCCACATGCAGGCCGGACGGAAGTCATCGTCGCCTCCCGAGATATAGAAACAGCTGTATACCACATCAGCGCCATTCCGCAGGTCATCGTCCCCCAGATCCAATACGTACAGGGACAACTCGCATTCTAACATATATCATCTTTCCGGCTAATCTTTGTCATGTTTTATGTGAGCATGCAGGCATAATTTTGGGACATCGTTCTTAAAATATAATACTATGTCTGACATTTCATATATCACCGCGGCGGAAGCCGTTAAGTGCGTTGAGTCTGGTAATCGTGTATTTATTCATGGTAGCGCTGCTACTCCCGTTCACCTGCTCAGGGCTCTCCAGAACAGACACGCCGACCTCAGAGATGTAGAACTCGTCAGCATCACCACACTGGGAGATGTTGACTTCGACAACCCATTATACCGTAAAAGCTTTTTTGTCAATTCATTGTTTGTTTCCGCCGCCAACCGATCCGTTGTAAACAGTGACGACGGTGACTATGTACCCATCTTCCTCAGTCAGATACCGCAGTTGTTCCGGAATAACATCCTGCCGCCGGATGTAGCTATCGTACAGGTATCTCCGCCCGATGCACACGGATATTGTTCCCTTGGTACTTCTGTGGATATTGCCAGAGCTGCGATCGACGTAGCGAAGCACGTGATCGCACAGGTCAATCCCATGATGCCGCGCACACATGGTGAGGCCTTCGTACACTTCTCCAGGTTTCATGCAGCAGTATGGCAGAAAGCCGCCCTCCCGGAAGTAGATTACTCTCGGCAGGCCACAGCTGTCACAGAACAGATAGGCCGTAATATCGCCGAACTGGTAGAAGATGGGGCTACTTTGCAATTAGGAATCGGTAATATTCCTGACCAGGTGCTGAAGAACCTGACGCAACACAAAAACCTGGGTCTGCATACAGAGATGTTGTCAGATGGGGTGATTCCGCTGATTGAAAATGGCGTGATCAATAACAGTCTGAAGAAACTGAACAGAGGCAGATCAGTGACCGCATTTATGGCGGGTACACGAAAATTATACGATTTTGTCAATGATAATCCGGCGCTGAGAGTAATGGATATCAGCTATGTGAATGATACAAGCATTATCCGTCAGAACCCAAAAGTGACGGCTATAAATAGCGCGATCGAAATAGACCTTACCGGCCAGGTATGCGCGGACTCTATCGGTACTTATCAGTATTCCGGTATCGGCGGACAAATGGACTTTATGCGCGGTGCGTCCCTCTCTGAAGACGGCAAACCAATTATCGCCCTTCCGTCCGTCACCAGCAAAGGGATCTCCCGCATCACGCCATTTCTGAAAGAAGGCGCAGGCGTAGTAACGACCCGTGGACATATGCACTGGGTGATCACCGAATACGGCAGAACCAATCTGTTTGGGAAAAGTCTTAAGCAACGTGCAAAGGCACTGATAGAGATCGCTCACCCAGACCACCGGGAGGCGCTGGAGAAAGCTTATTTCGATCGCTTCGTAAAGAAAGTTTCAGTTTTAGGTTGAAGGTTAAAGATGGCTTAGTGCATCCTGTAGGTCTAACTGATTTACGGGATGCATAATCCTTTTACGGTGAGAATGGCCCCATTTAGCCATCTCGTCAATGATGCTTTCCAGCGTTTTACCGTAATCCGTCAGTTCATACTCTACCGTGACCGGTTTGGTGTCATAAACCGTTCTTCTTACCAGTTCATTCATTTCCAGCTCCCGCAACTCCTTGGAGAGCATTTTGGACCCAACACCCTCTACTTCCCTTTGCAGTTCCATAAAGCGGCGTTTTCCAAAACGTAAAGAACCGATTATAGCGATCTTCCATTTCCCGTTGAGCACGTCCATGGTGTCGTGAATGGCACGGAGATGCTCCGTACATGCTTCAGACTTCTCTGATGTCTGTGTTTTCCTGTTCATAATACTTCCCCATAGTTTCCCCGATGAAAGTACTTTCCCTCGGGACACCACTTTCAAAAGTAAAGTATGTTTAGGAACTTTACAAAAGAAAACGATACTATGAGCACAGCGAATAAAATGAAAGTAGAGATCTGGTCAGATATCATGTGTCCCTGGTGCTACATCGGCAAACGCCGGTTTGAAGCTGCTATGGAGCAATTCCCTGACGCCGGATCTGTAGAGATAGAATGGCACAGTTTCCAGCTGGATCCAACCATCGAATCAGGACATGGTGACAACCTGTATACTTACCTGTCCAAAAGAAAGGGGATCCCTTACGAACAGGCAGAACAGATGAATAACCAGGTAACCGGATTAGCCGCTACCCTGGGGCTCACTTACAATATGGAGCAGGCAGTTGTGGCCAATTCCTTTGACGCACACAGACTGATACAGCTGGCTAAAAAACACCAGTTGGGCGACGCTGCTGAAGAAAGATTATTCAAAGCTTATTTCACCGAAGGAAAGGATTTCAGTAATCCGGATACCCTGGTAGCCCTGGGTAAAGAGATCGGCCTGGAAGAAGGCGTATTAAACGAGCTTGTTGGTAGTCAGGTATTTACAGCAGAAGTACGTCATGATATTGACGAAGCGGAAGCACTGGGTATCAGAGGCGTTCCTTTCTTCGTTTTTGACCGTAAATACGGCGTTTCCGGTGCACAGGCGTCTGAAACCTTCCTGGAAGTACTGGGTAAATCAGTGGCTGAGTGGAAAAGTACGCAGCCTTCAGGTCTGGAGATCATAGAAGGACAAACCTGCGGACCAGACGGAGATTGCTAGTATAAAGGCCTTTTCTTCGATGTATCTCCGTATTACACCGCTATTACGCCGGTATTTCTTCGCTCATGAGCGTACAGATAGCGGCGTAATGACGGTGTAATGCCCTTCTAATGGGACATTCCGACCCATATGAGCGAACAATTATTCCTGGCTGCTGACATACTGTTGTCATCTTCGTATCTTTCCTTTGTCCACGGAAACAAATGATATCAGATGACAGCCAAACAACTCCTGCAACAACGACTTACTAATCAACAGCTTGCAACACCCGCTTTTAAAAATGCCCCCGACCTGGTGCACTGGTGCGGCGCTATACAGGCCCAGGACTATGAAATGTCCAAATGGGCAGTCGGCATGCGCCTACCTGCTGTCAGTCACCAGAAAATAGAACAATGTATTGCAGATGGTCAACTGGTACGCACCCATGTACTCCGTCCTACCTGGCATCTTGTACATCCCGGTGATGTACGCTGGATGCTGGAACTGAGCAGTCCCTATATAAAGCAGTCAATGGGCACCTATAATCGTAAACTGGAGCTGGACGATAAAATATACCGGAAAAGCAATAAAGTCTTCGAAAAGGCCCTTAAAGGCGGCAAACAACTCACCCGTACCGAACTGGCGGCCGAACTACAAAAAGCAAAGATCGCCACCGATGACCTGCGTATGAACTTCCTGCTGATACAGGCAGAACAGGATATGATCATCTGTAACGGCGGCAAACGCGATAAACAGATCACATACGCCCTGTTTGAGGAACGCGTCCCTCCTGCTCCGGGCAAAAACCGGCAGGAAGCCCTGGCCACATTAGCCCTTCGTTATTTCAACAGCCATGGCCCCGCCACCCTGAAAGACTTTACCGGCTGGAGCGGACTCCCCGTCACAGCAGCCCGGGAAGGCTTACAACTCGTACAGGATCAGTTGCATACAAGCACCTTTGGTGAACTGACCTGTTATGGTCCTGCACAGGCAACCGAAGACAGATCCACCGGCAATGATGTACTACTCATCCCTAACTATGATGAATATCTTGTTGCCTATAAAGACAGGGAAGTGATACATAGCGCAGATAGTGCCTCCATGCTGAATCGGGATGGCAATCCCCTCTTCAGCAACATCATCCTTGTTAAAGGACAGATCGCGGGTACCTGGAAGCGGACTTTCAAAAAGAAGGATATCATCATCGACCTCTATCCCATCGAACCATTCAACAAAAGCACGCAAGCCAGACTGGACAAGGAAATAGCCCGTTTCAAACAGTTCTACAGCTAACGATAAATATGTTACCTTGGGTATATGTTCACCCGTATTACAACCCTGCTGACAGTCATCATCCTGTACTGTTGCTCTTTTCAGGTAGCCGCGCAACGTGCGGATTCGCTGAAAGCAGACCTCCGGTTACTACAAACCAAACTGACCACTACACATCCGGATATGTATGCCTACATCTCTGACAACAAATGGGCAGATCTATTCGACAGCTGTTACCAGCAGATCAATGATGACACCGACGAACGGCAATTCTATGGTATCGTAAAGTTACTACTGAGTGCTGTAGGAGACGGTCATCTGTCCACCGGTGCAGCGCCACCATTTGCACAGTTCATTCATACGGAGAATAGCTATCTGCCGCTGCTGACATACATTTCAGAAGATAGTATTTTCATCACCGGCAGTATCGACAATATCATTCCGACAGGCAGCCGGTTGATCAGCGTCAACTCGCACCCGGCGAATGTCATGCTGGAAAAAATGCGGGGATACCTCATGTCGGACGGTTATAACAATACGAAGAAAAACCTTGTCCTGAATCAGATCTTTTACTTTTACTATTACCTCGCCTATGGCTATTCCGGCGGCTTTACAGTAACGTACGCAGAGGGCTCCGGTCAGATAAAAACCGTCTCTCTGACAGCGGTTAAAGAAGCAACGATCAATAGATTAAAAACACCGGCAACTGCTTCTCCTCTATTATCTTTTTCTATAACTGAGGATAAAACCGGCATCCTCATTATCAGAACCTTCGGTTACACCGACCTGCAGGAGGCTAAACTGGATTATCCTGCTTTCCTTGAACAATCGTTCCGGCAGTTGAAAAAAGCAGGGATCAAAAAACTGATCATTGACCTGCGGGATAACGGTGGCGGACGCGATGCCTATGGTGTAATATTATACAGCTATCTTTCCAAACAGCCGTTCCGCTATTACCTGTATCAGGAAAAAGATAAAAAGAAACTATCCGGCAGACCAGGACTGGGATTACAACAACCCGCAGCCCTACACTATGATGGTCCTGTTGCAATACTTATCGGTGGACAGACATTTTCCGCTGCCGCAGAATTTTGTTCCGTTGCGTATAGCCATGACAGGGCTATTTTTTTCGGTGAAGAAACCGGTGGCACTTATGAAGGCAATCACTCCGGACAACTAATAGAAACAGTACTGCCATTCAGTAAAGTCAGCATATGGATTTCCACCATCAGATATGTAATGGATGTTCGTCCACCGAAATATCCCGGCCACGGTATCATTCCTCATCAACCGGTACCGGTAGGCATTGACGCATATATCCGGCAGGAAGATAAAGTGATGGAAGCAGCACTGCAATGGACACCTGTACGGCAATAGTACAACGCTATCCTATCAACATAAAAAAACGCTTACACAGTTTCCCGTGTAAGCGTCTTTATTATAATAAAACGACTTAAGACGCGAGTGTCATCACCGCCCACAAAGCTGCGCCAGAGATCAATACCCAAAGGAATACACCCTGTATCAGCGGTTTCACACCAACACCTTTCAGTACATCACGGGAGAGCCCCGCACCTATCAGAAATAAAGTGATCGTAAGACCGGTTTTTGCTACACGAACGATCACCTCACTTGCGGCCTCCATCGGGAAGTAAGTATGTGCCAGCATTGCCAGTATGAACAGCCCAATGAAATAAGGAATTTTCATTTTCTGTTTACCCGTTTTAAAACAGACAGCTGTCAGCAGGGTCACCGGAATAATCCAGAGTGCACGGGCCAGTTTAACGGTTGTAGCGACTTCCAGTGCCTGCGGACCATACCTGCCGGCTGCACCTACCACAGAACTGGTATCATGAATGGCGATAGCACTCCATAACCCAAACTGGTTCTGTGAAAGATGTAAAAGATGACCGACAAAGGGAAACAGGAACAAAGCAGCAGAGTTCAGGATAAATACGGTTCCCAAAGCAACAGAGAGTTGTTTTTCTTCGGCCTTGATCACCGGAGAAACAGCTGCGATCGCACTACCACCACAAATAGCAGTGCCGCAGGAGATCAGATGAGAAGTTTTACTATCTATTTTCAAGAATTTCCCAACTACATACCCGATCAGTAAAGTACCGGTAATAGAAGCAATGGTAAATATAAACCCATCACTACCTGCCTTCAGCGCACTGTGTACATTCATCCCAAAACCCAGTCCTACCACGGAGATCTGCAACAGTACATGCGTTGCTTTATGATTCAGGTGCAGGAACGGATGACCGATAAACTGAGCAATGATCAGTCCACCCATTAAGGCGATCGGAGCAGAGATCCAGGGCGTCATACATAAAGCCAGTGCCAGTACAAAGATCACTTCACGCGTCGTAATACTTCTGTCCAGGAAATGCTTCCTGCCGGTATGGTTGATCCCTTCCTGTCTGACGCCTTCATTGTGCACGATTGTATTCATATTGCTAGTCTTTTATTTTGCTTTGATGATACAAATGTCAGCTCTTCCGGGATGTAAAGGAAATCATCATTAGTGATTACGGATAACATTAAGTTATAGATAAACAATCAAACAAGTTATAATGGAGTGTATCGCTTCACTTCCCGGCTCAAACCAGAATAACACTTTTAATTAATTATCAACTACTTACACTCAGGCACATCAAACAGGAATAATTTTATTTGGTAGATAATACCAACTGGTATAATTTTGTATTGTCTTAATCAAAACACTATGAGCAAGGCTGAAAAAACAAGACAGTTTATTGTAGAGAAGACCGCTCCTATTTTCAATACGAAAGGATTTGCCGGCACTTCCTTATCTGATATGACAGAGGCTACCGGTCTGACAAAAGGCAGCATCTATGGCAACTTCGCTAATAAGGATGAAGTAGCACTGGCTTCATTTGACTACAATCTCCTCAAACTCAGATCTTATCTCAACGCAGAAGAAGAGAAAGCAACAACGATCAAAGACAAACTGAAAGTACGTACCAGGATCTTTGCAGATGAGCGTCCTGTTGCTTATCCAACAGGAGGTTGTCCGCTTTTAAATACCGCTACAGAAGCAGATGATACACATCCGGCACTGAAAGCAAGAGTGGCTGACGCACTGGAAGCCATTAAGGACAGAGCCATCAGATTGATCGAAGCAGGTAAACAGAATGGAGAAATCGCCGCAGATACAGACGCAGAGCAGGCAGCACTGACACTGATGGCCATGGTACAGGGAGCGATCATGATCGCCAGGACTACCGCAAAACGTAGTTATGGTAAAAGTATCATGGAGGCAACGCAACGATACATAGACTCACTCTAAATATTTTTTTACATATAAATATACCAATCGGTATAATCCATATAACACATCAAACAGAAACAAAATGAAAACAGTAAATAATACCGTATTAATCACTGGCGGTGGCGCCGGTATCGGTTTTGAAACAGCTAAACTATTATCAGAAAATGGTAACCAGGTGATCATCACCGGTAGAAATGCAGATACACTCAACAAAGCAGTGGCGCAGTTGAAAAACGTGACAGCGATCGTTTCAGATGTATCTAAAGAAGAAGATGTTCTGGCATTGGTAGAAACACTTAAAAAGGATTTCCCGGCACTCAATATCGTGATCAATAACGCAGCTGCCGCACAGGTATACAAACTGGAAGCAGGCGCAGATGCTTTTAGCAAAGCGGCAAATGAAATGCATACCAACTATCTGTCTGTTATCAGACTGAATGAATTACTGCTGCCATTGTTATCTCAACAGACAGAAGCGGCTATCGTAAATGTCTCTTCTATCGTAGCGATCACGCCAGGTCACAGATTACCAGGATATGCCGCCAGTAAAGCTGCTCTCCACTCCTATACACAGACACTCCGTTTTACCCTGTCCGATACTAATATCAAGGTATTCGAACTGATGCCGCCATTGGTGAATACAGAATTCTCCAAAGAGATCGGTGGTGAAAATGGTATGCCGGCAGCTGGTGTAGCCAGCGCATTGATCGATGCATTCGCTACCGACAATTATGAAATACACGTAGGTAATACTGCCGACTTCTATAAACTCTTCCTTTCTTCTCCAGCTGACGCATACGCTGCACTGAATCAAAGGAATTAATCTTTCCCTTTTTCAGGACTGTAATTATACCGAATGGTATAATTACAGTCCTTTCATAATCACTACACATGAAAAGGATCCTCCTGCTGATCACCGTTATTGCAGCTGCGGTAATGGAGCTGATCGATACCTCTATTGTCAACGTGGCGCTGTCACATATGAGTGGTAATCTTGGCGCCACCCTTGAGGATACTTCCTGGGTGATCACGGCCTATGCGATTGCCAACGTGATCATCATTCCGATCACCAGTTTTCTTGTCAACAAACTGGGCCGACGCAATTACTACATCGGTTCCATTATAGCCTTTACGTTCTTTTCATTTATGTGCGGACAGGCCAGCAACATCTGGCTCCTGGTTACGTTCCGTTTCCTACAGGGTATAGGAGGTGGTGCATTGCTCTCCGTATCTCAGGTGATCGTATTTGAATTGTTTCCAAAAGAGAAACAGAATATCGCCAGTGCCTTATTTGGTGTGGGTGTTTTCGTAGGCCCTACGATCGGACCTACACTAGGTGGTTATATCACCGAGTTTTACGACTGGCCATGGATCTTCTATATCAATATTCCCATCGGTATCGTAGCTGCCAGTATCTGTTATGCATTGCTGAAAGAACCGGAAGTCCGGGTAAAAAGCACCAGTGTCGACTGGGCCGGTATTATTCTGCTGGCGATAGGTATTGGTTCGCTGCAAACAGTGCTGGAACGCGGAGAAACAGACGACTGGTTTGAAGCAGGTTACATCATTTTCCTGAGTGTAACTGCGTTCTTTGGCCTCCTGTTATTCGTATGGTGGGAACTGACCACACCTAATCCCGTCGTCAATCTGCGGGTACTCAAAAGCAGGAATCTTAGTCTGGCGGCCGTCATGACATTTGTATCAGGCGTAGGGCTGTTCAGTTCCGTGTTTCTCACACCGGTGTTTGCGCAGCGATTACTCAATTTCACACCGACACAGACAGGCCTGTTGCTACTACCTGGGGCTATTCTTGCTATCGGAGGCCTGATCATTTCTGCCCGGCTGTTACAACGTGGGATCTCTCCGATTGTGATGATCACACTGGGTATGTCTATGTTTATTCTTTTCAGCTGGCAAATGTCAGGATATAACCTGGATGTGAGTGCGGGCGGACTTACGAATACACTGATATTGAGAGGTGTCGGACTGGCCATGATCACTGTGCCTTTATCGGTACTGGCGGTGTCTTCACTGGCGCCGGCTGACTTTGCACAGGGAGCGGCGCTCAATAATATGATGCGTCAGCTGGGAGGTTCGTTCGGATTAGCCATGGTCAATACCTATCTGGCTAACCGTAATGCCGTGCACAGATCAGATCTGGTATCCAATATCACACCTGATAATCCGGCTGCTGTAAAACGTCTGGCCGACTATACGCAGTTTTTTATATCCAAAGGCACGGGGGCTGTAGAGGCACATACAAAAGCCCTCCGGCTGATAGATGCCAATATCGTCAAACAAACATCTTTGCTCAGCTTCAACGATGCCTATCTGTTGGTAGGTATCGTATTCCTTGTTGCGCTGCCGCTATTACTACTGGCAACGCCTAAGAAGAAAGGACAGCAGGTAAAAGTAGTGCTGGCTGACCACTAATGTAACTTGTCTTGTTTTGTGTATATGGGGTTGGGGTTGCTTTTGGCACCCTGACCCTTTTCTGTTAATTTACAGGCGCATGAAGAATAACTATGACAATATTGCCCGGTATTATGATTTTCTAAGCAGTGTAGTATTCGGCAGTGCGCAAAAGGATGCGCAGACGGCATTGTTGTCATATATTCCACCTGGCAGCACGATCCTCATTGCCGGTGGTGGCACGGGATGGATCCTGGAAAGGATCGCAGCAAAGTGTCGGCATGGTCTGCGTATATACTATGTAGAGATTTCTGCGAATATGATCGCCAGGGCAAAAGAGCAGGCCTATCAACCCAATGAAGTGCAGTTCGTCCATAGCGCCATAGAGGATTTTAATCTTTCTCAGACGGATACTGCCGGCTTTGATATCATCATCACGCCTTTTCTCTTTGATAATTTTAAAGCAGCAAGAATACCACAGGTATTCCGGCATCTCGATACCCTGTTATTGCCTGGTGGCAGATGGTTGTTCACGGATTTCCATTATCAGCAAGCGGCGCCCTACTGGCAACAATTGCTGTTAAAGTCAATGTATCTTTTCTTCAGGATATTATGTGCGGTAGAGGCCAGTGCACTGGCGAATGTAAAGCCGCTGTTTACATCCGCAGGATATGCCATGGAAAAGGAGGTCTATTATTTTAAGCAATTTATCTGGTCGGCTGTTTACCAAAAGCGACAGCAGTAGCCATAAAATAAGAGAGATAGGCATAATGCCTATCTCTCTTTTCAATATCCCGACTCATGTCCAGTCACGTCTGTTTCCCTTCGGGATTGCCTGTGATCATGGTGACCAAGGCTGTTTTCCTGTTTGAAGCTTATCTGGCTTTACACATGGCATTCACACGTTGCATCCTCTCAGCACATTTGCCAAATAAAGCGATATATATAGAGGAAAACCGTTTCAGCGGCTTACCGTACTATACTATTAACGGGAATTCTTAAGGCTCTCAGGCGCTTCTTTTAATTCCGGCCTTTCCTTATGTGCTTCAGGTGTTACATCCTTTGCCCCTTTATTATGCCTTTCCCTTTCGGTTTGTTCTATTGCTGCTTCGGACTGTTCAGCTTTGCCGGTAAGGTCTTCTTTCCGCATCTGCGTTTTATCTGTGTCCTTGTCATGATTTTGCTGTCCCATGATATTCCGTTTTAAAGGTGAAAGAATACTTTATCAGGAACAAAGAACACGCCATGTATGCCATCCTGGGAAAGTAAAGCGTGGTCAGCCGGTATATTTGTATACATGCTGAAACACCACTGTGGAATTTGTTGCTGCCTGAGGGGATCTCAGGCAGATAAGCCTACGCTTCTATTTCTGTCTCTGCTGTTTCTGCGGTAACACTTTCCCTGCCGAGTTCATTCTGTTCGGCGAGGGTCAGATCGTCCGTTTTTGTTGTTTGCAGCCAACCGCTTTTATTACGGCGGAATACCTGGATCGCAAGTCCCATATCATGGTAGAAATCTCTTTCCACCGCCTCAACGGTACGATGCTCACCGATATCTACCCAGCCAAAGCTATGCACCAGCCGGATATCTTCAATAGGCGTATCGGCAGCTACTTTCTGGCTGTTGCCGCTCCCCATTTCTGTTGCATGCGGACAGAGGTAGCACTCGAGTTTCAGATAGGGATATATCTCGCGAAACTTATTCTGGATATTGAGAAGAATGTCTTCTTCGCTGATGTAGATTTCCATCGTGTTGTGTTTTAGCAAGTTAAATGTATATCCAGTCGGCCAGGCCTGTTCCTTCCCTGAGTTAAACAAATGAAATGTTGATTGGTTCCTGAAATCCTGTCGAATTAACTTATTCTTATGACCGCCTGTATCATAAAATTAGAACATATACCTCCACAGGCCTATGATGACCATCATCCGTAAATGTATTTGTAATCAGCCCTTTATACCCCGGCAGCTATCCCCTGTCCCCCTCTGATCGACCCTCCGGGCGATTTCTTAAGCTACATTAATGGATTGCTGAGAGATACCGGCGTATATTTGTTGCAACATATAAAAACACCCAATCATGGCAAATACGATATTACATAAGGCAGACACCCGCGGACATGCAGACCACGGTTGGTTAGACAGCCACCATACCTTCAGTTTTGCTAACTACTACAACCCTGAGCGGATGCAGTTTGGCGCACTGAGAGTATTGAATGATGACGTGGTAGCCGGAGGACGGGGTTTTGATTCCCATCCTCATGATAATATGGAAATTATCAGCATTCCGCTGGAAGGCGCGCTGGAACATAAAGACAATCTGGGCAATACCGTAGTCACTGAAGCCGGAGAGATCCAGGTAATGAGCACCGGCACAGGTGTATTTCACAGTGAATACAATGCCTATCCTGATAAAACAGCCCGTTTCCTGCAGATCTGGCTGTTTCCCAATCAACTGAACGTAACACCCCGCTATGATCAGGCGAAGATCAATATTGCCGACAGGAAGAATACCCTGCAACAGCTGATCTCTCCTGACAAAAACGGAGAAGGTACCTGGCTCTATCAGGATGCCTGGTTCCACATGGGTCGCTTTGATAAAGGCTTCTCTACGGCGTATACTGCAAAAAAACAGGGTAATGGTGTCTATTTTTTCGTGATCAGCGGGTCTTTTACTGTCAACGGACAGGAACTGAACGCCAGAGACGGATACGGTATCACTGATCCCGGACAGTTAAATATCACCGCACTGACAGAAAATGCAGAACTGCTTGTGATAGATATACCTTTATTCAGTTGAAATCGACAACTCATTGCCTGAAAAGCCTGAGTTGATACATATACCTTTGCTTAACGTAAACATTAAATATAAACTTAAGAACATGTCTATTAAGATTGCCAATACACAACACGATGTAATTGATCTGATTAAGAACAGATGGAGCCCACGTTCCTTTTCTCCAAAAGATTTAACTACGGCAACACTTGAGACCATCCTCGAAGCCGGTTCATGGGCGCCGAGTGCGAACAATACCCAGCCATGGAGGTTTATATATGCTTTACGTGGTACTGCTGGTTTTGACAAGTTGCTGGCTACATTGGCGCCGGGTAATCAACCCTGGGCGAAAAATGCAGCCGCACTGGTAGCAGCCGTCGGTATCCGTGAAACGCCTGACACCCAGCAGAAGAATCATTACTTCATGCACGACGTCGGTATGGCAACCTCCTTCATGCTGTTACAGGCACTGAACATGGAAGTATATGCCCACGTAATGGCAGGATTCAATAAACAGCAGTTTGCTGAAACAGCCGGTCTGGCAGCGAATGAAGAAGCGGTATCAATCCTGGCGATGGGTTATATCGATAGTGCGGAGAAACTGGAAGAACCTTACAAAACAAGGGAACTGACCGCCAGAAGCCGTAATCCGATTGCAACGATCGCTGCTCACCTCGACTAAATCAACTGATATGGATACGCAACAACTGCACATCCTTGCGATAGGAAGAAACGCTGAGATCATGACAGTGATGCAACGCCTGCTCAATACGCCGGAGAACTGGAAAGGCCTGGCTGTGACAACAGACGAAGCGGCGCTCGCGGCATTCGATAAAGAAGCCTTTGATATCGTTCTGTTGTGCGCAGGTGTTACTCCTGACGAAGAGGTGGCACTGACCAGCCACTTCAGACAACACTCACCCGGTATCATTGTGAAGAGACACTTTGGCGGCGGCAGCGGTTTACTAAAGAACGAAATATTATACGCCCTGGAGCACAGATAACACTCCGGCATAAAACATCTGCTATGAAAAAGAATATTGCACACATCCTTGCAGGAAGAGCAAAGAACATCACCCCTACACAGACGGTATTACAGCCATTACCTCATCAGGATTTCCGTTTTGCCAACCCGTTTATCGTGTTGCATCACGGCGGACCAGACATCATTCCCCCGGGATCTGATGAAAGGATCCACCCTCATCCCCACCGTGGTTTTGCACCAGTAACCTTCCAGTTACAGGGTCAGGCACACCACAAGGATACAACAGGTAATGACCAGCTACTGAATGCCGGTGATGCGCAATGGATGTTTGCAGGTAAGGCCATCCTGCATAGTGAAGGCCCTTCAGAGCAGATGCATAAAGAAGGCGGCAACATCGAAATATTGCAGTTATGGGTCAATGTACCCGCTGCTCATAAATGGGATGATCCCCGTTACCAGTTCGTACGGAAAGAAGACATGCCCAGGATCTTTGAACAGGACGGTGTCAACCTCAGGCTTGTAAGCGGAACATTCGATGGCAAAACAGGGCCGGTGAATATCTCCTTTACGCCTGTTATTTCAGCAGTAGGTGAAATCGCCGGTGGGAAAGAAATAGAGTTCAATGTCACAGAGAACTACTGGACCCTGCTCTACGTTGCACATGGACGTGTGACCATCGACGATATCACTCCTGTTGCGGAACATCATCTGATCGTATTCAACAGAGAAGGCAGCACATTCTCCGTAGCTGCCAATGAGGACAGTCAGATCCTGTTCCTCTCTGCGGAAGTCATTGACGAACCAGTGGCTGCTAAAGACAATTTCGTGATGAACACGAAAGAAGAAGTAGACCAGGCAATAGAAGATTATAAGAACGGACGCTTTGGCACATTGGAGTATTAACTTTTAAAACATTTTTTATGGAAGATAGAATATTAGGCCTGCACCACATTACAGCAATTGCTGATAATGCGAAAAGAAACCTTCAGTTTTACACAGACACATTAGGAGTTCGTTTTGTAAAGAAGACCGTTAACTTCGACGATCCCGGTACATATCACTTCTATTTCGGTGACGAACACGGCACGCCTGGTACCATCCTCACATTCTTCCCATGGGAAGGCATCGGCCGCGGTAACACCGGTACCGGTATGGCTACAGAGATCGGTTATTCCGTTCCTGCCGGCAGCCTGGATTTCTGGGCAGACCGCTTTGCTGCTAAGAATGTGGTACATGGTCCGGTAGCAGAAAGATTTGGTGAACTGTATCTCCCCTTTGAAGATCCGGATGGTCTGAAATTAAACCTTATTGTTCCTAAAAATGCGGACAACCGTACCGGTTGGGAAACAGCGGACATCAAAGCGGCGCATGCCACCAAAGGCTTCCACAGCGTAGTACTGAACCTCAGAAGTATCGGTCCTACCGCTAACATCCTGACAGATGTACTGGGTTATAAATTCCTGGAACAGGAAGGTAACCGTCACCGTTTCATTACGGATGCCGTACAGGAAGCTGCCATCGTAGACCTCATCGAATCTCCGAAAGAATCTGCCGGTAAAGGCGGTGGCGGTACAAACCACCACATTGCTTTCCGTGTGGAAAATGACGAGGTCCTGATGCAGTTCCGGGATAAAGTCCTGAAAAAAGGACTCAATATCACCCAGAAGATCAACCGTGATTACTTCTACTCCCTGTACTTCAGAGAACCAGGCGGCGTACTGTTTGAACTGGCAACCAATAACCCCGGTTTTACCGTGGACGAACCGCTGGATCAACTGGGTCAGCACCTCAAACTGCCGGTACAGTATGAATCTATCCGCGCAGACATCGAAAAAGTATTACCAGCTCTTTAATCTGAATAAAATGGATGAAGTAGTAATCAGGCTCAATGCCAAAAAACACGGCGCCTTCTATCTGATGCATGAAGGCGAACAGGCGGGTGAAATGGTGATCGGTATAGACGGCGATGTACTCACAGCCTATCATACAGAGATCATGCCTCAGGTCGAAGGTAAAGGCCTGGCCAGGATCCTGATGAATGGAATGGTGGCCTACGCCCGTGAACACAATCTGAAAGTCAAGCCGTTGTGTGCCTACGTACACGCACAGTTCAAAAAACATCCCGAAGAGTTTGCGGACATCTGGCTGAAACAGGAAGGAGAATAATCCAGACAAATTGAACTTATGCATACCAAGAACATAATAACAGCAGGGAAAAAGACGACAGAAGCAAAGAAAGCGCTGATCATGATACATGGTCGTGGTGGTAGTGCGGAAGACATCCTCACACTGGCCAACTACCTGAACGTAAAGGACTATGCGCTGTTAGCCCCACAGGCTACCGGTCACACATGGTACCCGTACTCGTTCCTCATGCCGCCGGCTCAGAATGAACCATGGCTGTCTTCCGCACTGAGTGTGCTGAAAGAAGTTGTGGACGATGTAGTGGCAGACGGTATCGCAGCAGAAAATATCTATTTCCTCGGATTCTCCCAGGGCGCCTGTCTGACCCTGGAATTCATCACCCGCAATGCGGCTAAATATGGTGGCACAGTAGCTTTTACCGGTGGACTGATCGGAGATCAGCTCTATCCGGAGAACTACAGCGGCAACTTCGGCGGAAGTCCGGTATTCATTGGTACCAGCAACCCCGATCCGCATGTACCGGTAGATCGTGTAAAAGCCTCAGAGAAAGTGCTGAAAGATATGGGAGCTGATATTACCGTCAATATTTACAACAATATGGGACATACGATCAGCCAGGAAGAGATAGACTGGGCGAATAAGCTGGTCTTTAAAAATTAGGAGTTACGAATTAGGAATTAGGAATTCAAATGCAGCGGAGATCGTTGTGTATGTGAGGCAAGTTGAGTGTAATGTAATGTGCTGTTGAATCAACGTTTCTTCTCTGCACCCTTTCTGTTATTATAATTTTCGTCTATTTCAATCTGATCAAAATAATCTGGCAGTCTGACTTTTTCAATCAATTCCTAATTCGTAATTCCTAATTGCCCTTCCGGTACATCGTACTCCTCACCTTACTCAAAAACTCCGGCGATACCCCTATATACCGCGCAATATGATGCTGCGGAATACGTTGTACAATAGCAGGGTATCTTTCCATAAAGGCAAGATACCGTTCTTCGGCCGTCTGGGAGATAGAGGCATAGATACGCTGCTGCATAACGCTGGCTGTACGTTGTAACAACACCCTGAACAGTCTTTCAAACTTAGGGACCTTTAAAAACAGCAGGTTTTTATTCTCGAAACTGATGGTCAGCAGTTCACAGTCCTCCAGCGTCTCGATATTCTGTCTTGAGGGCTGTTGCTCAGAGAAACTGGCCAGGTCAGCTACCCACCAGTCTTCTATGGCGAAGGCCAGATTGGTTTCGGCGCCCTGCTTGTCTACATAAAAGGTACGTACACACCCTTTCAGGATATATGCCTCATAATCACAGACTTCCCCTTCTCTGAGGAGAAAGCTTTTCTTTTTCACTTTCCTGTGTTCCAGGAGAGAATGGAAGATCTCCAGCTCTTCCGGCGTGAGCTGAATAAACCTGGCAACGAATTGGTCAATTGGGCCGAACATAGTAAATTGATGGGCGGTTTTCTTAAATTTTACTTAAATGCTTACTTTCATCCGCAATAATAAGCAAAGCGCTTAGTTTTTGACCGTAAATTCGATAGTTATTAATAAATCGCCCGCATGGAATTTTCATCATTAAGAAAGTACACCCGACTGAAATGGATCATCCCTATCTGTTCGGCAGGCGTGCTTACAGCATTCTCCCTGTTGCCGGCTGACGACTGGCAGGATAAGGTTACAAATGCCCTGGCACTGTTTGGAAAGCGTTACCCACAGGAAAAAGTATACCTGCATTTTGACAAAGACATCTATGCTTCCGGCGAAACGATGTGGTTTAAGGCATACATCATGCTCCAGAACCAGCCGTCCCTGACCGCCTCCATCCTCTATGTGGAGCTGCTGGATAAGGATGGGAATGTTGTTACCAAAAAAAGGCTGCCGGCTCAGGGTGCTGCCGCAGCTGGTGACTTTGAGTTGCCCGAAACCCTGAAATCCGGTCAATACCAGATCAGGGCATATACTGCCTGGATGCTGAACTATGACCAGTCCTTCCTTTTCTACAAGAATATCGAGATACTGGATCCTTCCAAAAAGGTGCCGCTGCCGGCAAAGGATACTGCCAAAGCTGACTTTGCAGTACAGTTCTTCCCTGAAGGGGGTAACATGCTGGCAAACAATGCCGGTCTGGTAGCCTTTAAAGCCATCGATCAGAATGGCTTCCCGGTAGCCATTGCCGGTACGGTACAGAACAGTAAGAAAGAAACAGTCGCAGAGATCAAAACCATACATGATGGTATGGGTACTTTCGACCTGACTCCTGCCGCCGGTGAACAATACCGTGCAGTCGTAAAAGTAGGCACCGGTCTGCAGAAAACATTCGACCTACCGATAGCCAGCAGCGAGGGCGTAGCCCTGAAGCTGTACAACAGAGGCAACCGTATTTTCTACCAGGCTACCCTGGCAAACCCGGATGATACCGCCTATCGCAGGATGATGGTGATCGGCCAGGTACAGAACCAGCTGGTGTATAAAGCGCTCCTCGATGTAGGGGAAGGCCGTATCAGCGGTTTCATTCCTACACAGGGATTGCCTACAGGTATCGTCCACGTGACCCTGTTCAGCGATAAGGGCCTGCCGGTTTCCGAGCGACTGGCCTTTGTGCGGAAAGCAGACCAGATCGACCTTAGCTTCATGAATGCAGAGATCTCTACTGCACCAAGGGGTAAGAGCTCCATCGAACTGTTTGCACCAGACAGTATGCAGAGCACTATGTCCATTTCTATCACAGATGCCGATCAGGTAGTGAAAGATCCGGATGAACATAATATCCTGTCTACCTTCCTGATGACCTCCGATCTGAAAGGATATGTCTATAATCCGGCCTGGTACTTCAGAGATACCGCTAAAGCAACTGTTGACGCTATCGATCTGGTCATGCTGACCAACGGCTGGAGCAGATTCAGCTGGAAAAAGATCCTCAATAACGAGATGCCACAGCTGAAATTCCCATATGAACAGGGTATGTCCATTAAGGGTACTGCGGTAACCAATACCGGCCGTTATCCGGCTGCAGGTGGTAAAGTAGACTTTATCTTTAAAAACCCACTGGACAGCAGCACCTCCTTCTCCTCTGCCGAGGTAAATGATAAAGGCGAGTTTGAAATTCCTAATATCCAGTTCATGGATACCGTCCTGGTATTTTTCCAGGGGAATGACAAACAGCGCAAAAAAGATGTACAGGTTACTTTTGACAAACACTTCTTTGATATCAATCAGCCGGTAAGTACGCCTTATCCTGCCCGTGTACCACTGGGACTGGATAACGCAGCAATGAGCCGTTTCCTGATCACCGCCAACGAAAGCAATAAGGTCAACCGGTCTATCACCAATAAAACTGTTTACCTGAAAGAGGTGAATATCCGTGATAAAAAGATCACACCACAGCAGACGATCGAGCAGCGTTATACCTCCGGTATGTTCTCTTCCGGTGATGGTTATACCTTCGACCTGACCAAGGAAACACCTTTCCAGCTGAATATATTCCAGTACCTGCAATCCAGAGTAGCTGGTCTGAATATCACCGGTGATCTTAACAACCCAACCATGTCATGGCGTGGTGCGAAGCCATCATTGTACCTGAACGAAATGCCTTCAGACGTAAGTATGCTGGCCAGCGTGAACGTTAATGATATTGCTTTGGTAAAGGTATTCCGTCCGCCATTTATGGGTGGTTTCGGTGGTGGCGCCGGTGGTGCGATTGCTGTATACACCAAGAAGGGTGGCGACAACCAGGGCGATCAGACCATCCGTGGTTTCGAGCGTATGAAGAAAGCGGGTTACAGTCTGGTGAAAGAGTTTTACTCACCTGACTACGCCGTGAAGAAAGAAGTACATGAACTGCCTGATAAACGTCTGACCCTGTACTGGAACCCTTACATTTCTGTGGATTCTATTACTTATGCCAGGACGATCCAGTTCTATAACAATGACTTCTCCAAACGTTTCCGTATCGTAGTAGAAGGTATTACTGCGGATGGACGCGTGGGCCGTGTGGAACAGGTGTATTAGACAATTAAGAATTGGCATGTAAATGCTTGTTTACTATCTAATTTCCTTAAATGAATAGGTGTAAAGGCGCTTCAGGAATGAGGCGCCTTTTTACATTTATTACAATACCAGTTCAGCTAAGCAGACCTGGTCCAACCCTCCCACTCACTTCTTTCCAAACCGGAAAAACTTTCCCTTATACACCCGTTCCCTGTCGTACCTCAATTCCCTATATCCCTGCTCAACTAAATACCCTCCACCTTTTGCTCCCCAAGCTGCCATATCATGCTTCTAACTGCTATTTCAATCCCACTTAGTCTCATTGCGAAACTTCACCTCCTTCCAATCCTCCATTACACCGATATCCCCTCTGCTATTCGCACCTCTCTTCCCTGCATTCCAATTCCTGATCCCTAATTATTAATTTTGCTCCATGACAACCACTCCCAGGTCCGCCCGGCTCGCGACCGCTGCTTTCTTCTTTATCTCCGGCTTCAGTTTTTCCAGCTGGGCCTCCAGGATACCTGATATTCAACGCCAATTATCCTTAAACAAGGCCCAGTTGGGCTTTTACCTCTTCGCGCTGCCGATCGGACTGGTCATGACCCTGCCTGTCACAGGTTACCTTTTACAGCGGCACAGCAGCCGGAATATTATGATGATCGGGGTATTGGTCTTCAACCTGATGCTGGCGATGATCGGAGTTGTGAATGAGCCCTGGCAGCTGGGCCTGGTACTTTTCTGCTTTGGTTCCTCCCGGAATCTGATGAATATTTCCGTAAATGCACAATCTGTTGCCGTTCAGGCATTGTATAATCGGTCAATAATCACTACTTTTCATGGAGTATGGAGTCTGGCAGGTTTTGCTGCCGCAGCGGTAGGTGCTGTGATGGTGGATGTAAAGATCACTCCGGCATGGCATTTCCTGGTGGTGGCGGTATTGATGACCATCATGGGTTTTATCGCATTCCCGGATAGTCCGCATGAGCCGCCGAAGAAACAGGCCGATACCAAACGTTTTATCTGGCCCGACAAACACCTGATGAAGTACGGGCTGATATCATTTGCCGTCATGGCATGTGAGGGGACAATGTACGACTGGAGCAATATCTTCTTCCAGGAAGCCGTACATCCGCCGCAGAAACTGATCGCCGCGGGTTATGTCATTTACATGATTGCCATGAGTACCGGACGTTTTACCGGAGACAGGCTTGTCAACCGCCTGGGTATACCAACCATGATCAGGTACAGCGGCATACTGGTCCTCTGCGGATTCCTGGTATCAGCTGTATTGCCGCATACGATCTCCGCCAGTATCGGTTTTATGATGATCGGTTTCGGTGTTTCCTGTGTGGTGCCGCTGGTACTGCGCATGGCCACCATGAACACGCAGCTGAGCAGTGGTTCAGCCATTGCAGCTGTTTCCACCGTAGGGTATATGGGATTCCTGGTGGTACCGCCTGTAGTCGGTTTTCTGGCAGAAGGCTTAGGTATCAGATGGGCATTCGCTGTAATGGCCCTCTTTGGTGTACTGATCACCGCCCTGATATTACAGATCAAAGAAGCAACACAAAAAACTACATTAACAGATAATCTAAAATCGTAAACATGCAAAAGCCCGGATGTATCATATTTGACTGTGACGGCGTATTGGTAGATAGTGAAGTGATTGGTGTAAGAGTACTTTTAGATATGGCATCCGAATATGGCGTGACCATGGACCTCCAGGAAGCAGTAGAAGAATTCAGTGGCATCCGGCTGAAAGAAGGTATCAAAATGTTGCAGCAAAAGGCTAACAGCCCCTTTCCGGAAGATTTTGAACAGGCATTCCGGAAGCGTTCATATGAGGTTTTTAAAACGGAAATGCGCCCTGTAAATGGTATTAAAGCCGTACTTGACAGTCTGACCATACCGTTCTGCGTTGCCTCCAGCGGTCCCGTAGAAAAGATGAAGCTGAACCTCACCATTACCGGCCTGCTACCTTATTTTGAAGAAGGCAACAGGATCTTCAGCGGTTACGATATCAATAGCTGGAAACCTGACCCGGGGATCTTCCTGCATGCAGCAAAACAAATGGGCTTCTCTCCTGCGGAGTGTGTAGTGATTGAAGACAGTAAGGCAGGCGTGATTGCGGCACATAGGGGTGGATTCAAAGTATATGGTTATGCAAAACCATTTAATGGTGAAGAACTTAAAAAAGAAGGGGCCAATGTTTTTTATGAAATGAAAGAATTATTAGGCATTCTTCACTTAAACAATGCCGCAGTACAGCTCCCCTGAGGCTGATGTTTCTTCGCTGATCAGATAATACGTGTATACTGAACCACACTTCTACGTAAATATCTCTCTTAATAAAAGTCCGGAACTCCCATAAGCTCCGGACTTTCACATTACATTCTTGCTGTTAGTCATGGCCTTCTGTCTTCACAATTTTATTGTAAATGCCTAGTAACAGAAATGGCGCAGCCCATTGTCCTACAAACAGACTGACATGCTTCTGTTTCAGGCATTGTAATGCCAGTGATACCCCCATAGCACCTATTGCTGCCCATAGAAAAGTATCTGATGGCAGCTTCGCCGTCTGGTTTTCAATCGCTTTGGCGACCGGTCCTTCTTCATGGCCCTGATTAAGTATTGAACTCATATGAATTGTTTTTTGATGATAGAATCATGTTCATGACTATACAAGCTGATAAAACTATGCCAGCAAAGTGATGGTACCCTTTTTGCGCCACATCTGTAAATTATAAGAGATGAAAAGACTAAACTTGGGCTGGATAACATCAGGCGACAATGGAAAAACCGGATAAAGCAGCGCATAACATGAAGGATGCAGCACGGCAACATTATGCGCAGAAGACACTGCCTATCGTCACCGCGCACCTGGACGAAGCCAGAAACATGCGGGAAGACATGCGTAAAGCTTATGCGCCGGAACAATTCGACGATATGGAATCTTATCAGTAATAATCTGTTTACTATGCCACTTATAACCACCAAAACACATGCACTGCTAGACTTTACATCCGGGATACTGCTCGTCGCCACGCCCTGGGTGTTTGCATTCCACGACGGCTCTATCGCCAACTGGGTATCTGTTATTTACGGCGTCATTATTCTAATAGTCTCCATCATTACCAATTATGAAGGTGGATTCGTCCGCATCATCAGTATGAGAACCCATCTTACAATAGACGTCGTCGCAGGTATAATACTGATGGCATCTCCATGGTTGCTTGGTTTCGCCGACAGGATATTCCTGCCACACCTGATCATCGGAGGCTTTGAACTGATGATCGGACTACTGACCGACAGGACACCATTTCTCCTGGGAAAAGAAATGTCAGTCAGGACGGCACATCATTCCAAATAGATCACTGTTCAGTATATTTCTTTATAGGGCAGCCAGCCGCTATACCTGTAGTCATAATTTTCCCTTTTGGGATAAACGGATATGGGGTAAAACTTTATCACCGAAATCACGGATGAAGCGTTCCTGATCGCGGTGAACATTGTGCAAAATAATGCGGTCAAAACCAAGGTCCACGTAATGTTGAATTACGCTGATACACTTTTCTGCACTGTCTGTAATAAGCATTTTCTCCGCTATATCTTCCTGTCTCACATAATTACTAATGCTGTCAAACTGTGTTGGCCTGTTAAGATCGTTCAACACCTCCGGTGCGAAGAAATTTGTACGCCACTGGTCATAAGCAGCATCCATAGCTTTCTTTTCAGTTGCTGCGTACGAGAATGCCATCTGCAGATAAACAGGTTTTCCAGCACCTCCGTTGTCACGGAAAGCATCTGCAATCTTTTTAAGTTGCTCATCACCTGTATCTACCGTGATAAGCCCATCTGCCCAGGCGCCTGCCCAGGCAGCAGTCTTTTCGGACAAAGCCGCTACCATTAACGGAGGAATAACAGCAGGAAGTGTATAAAGCTTTGCTTCTTTTACCCGCACCAGACCATTATGTGTGACCATTTCGCCCTCCAGCAGCCGCCTTATCACCTGTGCACATTCCAGCAACCGTGCATTCCTTTCCTCTTTGTGTGGCCATATATCACCCGTAATACACTCATTCAGAGCTTCACCGCTGCCCAGTTCGACCGAATACCTGCCCGGGAACATTTCACCTAACGTGGCAACGGCCTGTGCAACAATTGCCGGATGATAACGCTGTCCGGGCGCACATACCATACTAAAGGGCAATGTAGTGGCCTGCATAGCTGCGGCTATCCATGAAAAGGAAAAGCCGCTCTGTCCCTGCCGCTCACTCCATGGATGGAAGTGATCGGAAGAATGAACTGCCTGAAATCCGGACTGTTCAGCTGCAATAGCATACCGCAATAATGCAGAGGGCGGATGTTGTTCGTGAGATGCATGATAGGTGATCTGTGTCATACAGAACAACCTGCTATCTCCATACCAAACTCACTATATATGTCATGTAGCTTGTCCTTTGAGTTCCCAATGGTCTTTGATACGATTGCCCTCACGGTCATATTTCAGCGTACGTGCATAACGCTCGCCCCTGACATTTCCGTCAGCAGTTCTTTTGCCAATAAAAAGTAAAATGGGATTGCCTTCTTCATCCGTTTTAAAAGAGAGATCGTTGCCTTTGTATTCCATATCCAGCATAGTAGAAGGCGCATATTGCTTTGCGAGTTTTTTGATAAGATCATCGTTCAGTTTCATATGTCATGTCTTTACATGACATATTCAAAAACTGCACCTTACAATTGTGCCTTTTTCCTGACCAGGCCATAATACTCGCCATGATGACTGATAGAAACAGGAAGCGGAGCATCATTGTAACAATCCATCATATAGGGTATGCCATCCTGATTTTTCATCAGTGCACATTCTTCAAACAGATGTATCGGCCAGCTGTTACCTGTGTAAATATCCAGGCTGTCAAAGAAGATCTCATGTGCTACAGCGACGGTATGTATACAGCTATCCTGTCTGTTACTGATGAAGGCATAGCTTTTTGATTCGTGGAATATTCTGCCGGTGAAAGAATGCCCCTCCTGATGTAATAAAGTGCAGTCAAACTTTACAGGGTTATATATCCTGACATTCGTTACGCGGTTAACGATCTTATAAGCTGCCTCTTTACAGCTCCAGAGCAGCCATACCATGTGGGAAGGCTCACTGGCCCCACAGATCATTTCCTGCTCGGCAGCTGTAAAGATCTTGCCCAGATATCCTTTTCGTTGCCAGTTACTTTCCTGACAGGCGAGCCGGAGATCTACAATGTCGTTGCCGATCATTGTCCGCCGAGTTTGGCTTCAATGATCTCTATCGCCGATTTCACATTCAGCATATGTTCCATCGCCTCATTGTCTATCACTATGTTGAATTGTTCTTCTACATCGAGTATCACATCTACCAGGTTGGCAGAGTTGATCTTAAGGTCCTTTACAAAATCCGTGTGTTCATTGATGTTTTGTAAAGCTTCCTGGTCTTTCGCATACGGTTTGACGATCTCTTTTAATTGTGCGATCAGCGTTTCTTTATCCATCGTTTTCATTTGTACTTCTTTAAAATCACGCAGGCATTGACATCTCCAAAGCCAAAGCTGGCCTTCGCGATCAAATTTAGTTCTTTATAGATCAACTGCCGGGGTATTTTTTCCGGATCCACAATCGCCGTAATCTCCGGATGCAGGTCTTCGCAGTTGATATTGGGGAATAAAAATCCTTCGTGTAATTGCAGCACTGCTGCTACCAGTTCGATACTGCCCGAACCGCTGAGACAATGGCCGATCATCCCTTTCAGCGCATTCAGATAAGGGAAATCCTGCCCTCTTCTATCAAGTGCGATACTCCAGTTCTCTACTTCCAGTGCATCCTTACCCGTTGCTGTCAGGTGGCCATTGATCGCATCTATTTCTGCGGCATCGATGCCTGCCGCTTTCACGGCCTCTCTGATACAACGCTGCACGGCAATACTATTAGGCGCTGTCATAGAACCATCGCCCCTTTGTGCACCCGAATTGACATGCCCGCCTAGTACTTCTGCATAGATCGTAGCGCCTCTTTCTTCTGCGCTTTCCAGCGACTCCAGTAATAAAGCGCCTGCGCCACTACCTGGTACAAAACCACTCGCAGAGGCACTCATTGGCCGGGAACCTGCTGCAGGATTGTCGTTATGTTTGAATGTGCAGACTTTCAGTCCGTCGAAACCACCCCATATATAAGGCCCTGCATCGCTGGTACTACCTGCCAGCATGCGTTTTGCATAACCATTACGGATACGGTCATAAGCCATCAATACGCTCTCTGCACCCGTCGTACAGGCAGATGAATTGGTTGTTACCTGATTCGCCAATGCCAGTTTACCACCCAACCAGGCACTGATGCCACTCGCCATGGTTTGCGGTACGACCGTACTACCTAGACGACGTACATTCAGGGCGTCCACTTTATAGATCGCTTCCCGTAGTTTGTCTACACCGGCAGAACCTGCGCCAAAGATGGTACCGCTATCCCAGTCGGCCGCCAGTTCAGGCCCCGTAGGTAACTGCGCATCTTTCCAGGCATCCATACCAGCGATCAGTCCGTAGAGGATACCGTTGCTGTTAAAGCTTCTGAGTTCCAGCGGATCAAGATATTGCAGCTGCAGGCTTTCCGGCACTTCAGGTTTTCCTGCGATCTGGCAGGAGAACTGTAAAGCAGCCAGTTCTGCATCATGACGGATACCGGAAGTACCTGTTTTGATCGCTTCCGTAAAAGCAGGAATGCCCACGCCATTAGGCGCCGCTACTCCCAGACCGGTCACAACAACTCTTTTATTCATATGGTTTCGTAATGATCATTCCGGCAATAACGCCACCACACACTTCTTCCTGTGCTTCGTTTTTCATGGTCACCCGGCACTTCAGTTTACCAAAACGGAAGTACACTTTCTCTCCTTCCACCGTCACTTTCTCCCCCGGAAAAACAGGGCGCATAAATTCCATTTCGGTGGATGTGAGTCCGAAGCTCATATGTTCTCCCAACTCCTCATCTTTCATCAGATAGATTCCCAGACAAACAAGTCCGATCTGCGCCGTCACTTCCGTCAGGATCACACCCGGTGTAACCGGATAACCTTTAAAATGTCCTTTATAAAAATCCAGGTCTTCCCGGAAGGTAAAATGCCCTTTTACTTTATCGTCGTCAATATGGTCGAGACCATCGACAAAAAGAAAAGGAGCTGTAAAGGGGAGCTTGTCCAGGATTGCTTGTACAGTCATATATCAGCTGATATGTTCACCACCGTTCACCGGTATCACGGCGCCATTGATCCAGGCTGCTTCATCTTTACATAACAGATAAACAGCATTGGCAACGTCTTCGGGACTTGTCAGCCGGTGAAAAGGGTTCCTTTGTTTTGTATATGCGATCAATGCTTCACTACCGGGAATAGCCTGTAGAGAGCGGGTATCAGTCACACCAGCCTGAATACAGTTGGCCCGTATACCCAGTGACGCAAATTCCAGGGCCATATTACGGGTAATGGCTTCCAGGGCGGCCTTGGCTGCTGCTACGGCAGCATAATGTGCCCAGGCACGGCTGCTGCCTTCACTGGTGAAAGAGAGGATCCGGGCATCAGCTGCAAATAATTGTTGCTGTATCAATGCCTGTGACCAGTCATACAGACTGATAGCCATACTGTCCAGTGTGATGCGAAAATCATCAGTACTGAGTACGGCGTTGTCTGTATTATACATCGCTTTCAGATTACCTTTTGCGATGCTATGCACGAGGGTTCTGATACGGCCTTCACGCCCCATCGCTGCTTTCAGCGCCTGTATAACATCGTTTCTTTTTTCTGCCTGCAGCGCATCTGCATTAAAGCTGAGCACTTCTACACCGTTGGTGCGTATAGCTTCGAATTCCCGGTTGATCCGTTCCATGTCTACACGTGGATCACGGTGTACGATACAGATATGCATCCCATGCTGCGCCAGTTTATGGGCCGTTGCCAGTCCCAGCCCATTGCTGCCGCCGAGTATGAGGGCCCAGTACCGGTGTGCAAGAAATTCTTTTACCATTGTAACAATATTCGCTGTGCAGAAAAACCTGGTCCGAAACTCAGCATCAGACCTTTGTCACCTGCCGGTACCCCTCTGTCCATAAAACGCTCGAGTACATATAAGACCGTCGCGCTGGACATATTACCATATAAACGTAGTACTTCTTTGGTATCGTCTATATTCTTTCCCATATCACTAAACAACTGCTCTACCGTCTGGATGATTTTCTTTCCGCCGGGATGGAAGATCAGGTGTTGTATATCTTCTATGCGGCAACCGTGTTTATCGAGAAAGGGATGTACGATAGCGGGAAAGTGTGCGGCAATCGTATCAGGTACTTCTACATCGAGTACCATCTGCAGACCGGTATTGGTAAGCCGGAAGCCCATCATATGTTCTGCTTCGTAGAAGTGGTACATATCTTCACCAAGGATCTGCGGCCCGGCATCTTCTTCATGTGAAGACAGGATCACACAGGCGGCACCATCACCAAAGATGGCGGCACTCACGATATTGGGCATGGAATAGTCTTCCAGCTGAAAAGTAGCGGTGGGTGATTCTACGGCAATAACAGCCGCCCGTTTACCGGGATTGGCCTGTAAGAATTTCTTTGCGTAGATCAAACCGGAGATACCTGCGGCGCACCCCATTTCAGTAACGGGTAAACGCACAATATCCTGCCGTAGTTGCAGGAGATTGATGAGGTAAGCATCCAGTGAGGGGATCATGATACCCGTGCAACTCACGGTGATAATATAGTCCAGCTCCTGTGGCGCCAGACCAGCTTTTTCCAGTGCACCTTCCAGGCACTGACGGCCAAGCTTCACCACTTCCCTGATATAGATATCGTTTTTTTCTTCGAAAGAAGTACTGGTAAATACTTCCTCTGGGCTCATGATAGAATAGCGTCTGTCAACAGCGGCATTCTCAAAGATCTTTTTAACTTTTCTCGCGAAACGGTCTTCCTGGCCGGACAACCAGACATCCAGAAAAGGCATGATCTCATCTGTACTTCTGGTATATGGAGGTAAGGCTTTCGATACTGCTGTTATTTTAACGCTCATACATTATTAATTATCCACTGATAACGGAAAGCCCATTTCCATTTGAGTGTATATTGATTGAAGTTAAGTTTTTGCGACAGTTGTTCAATTTCTTTTCTTTTAAAACCCCGGAGGATAGAAATAAGGCCATCAGATTTAGCCATCTTACCCAATCCGGCGATCCAGCTGAATACCTGGAACAAGCGATAAGCTACAGCGCTTCTCTGGAGATCATTGATCACGATACCTAAGGCGGCATTCCTTCTGAAGAGAGACATCAGCTTCAGGATCTGCTTTTCCTCGAAGTGATGCAACGTAAGCGTACACAATGCGATATCATATTGCAGGTTCCGGAACCCGTCCTGCATAATATCCATGCAATAGTAAGTGATTTCCGGGTATTCTGCGGATAGTTCACCAGCATAATCTACAGTAAACCGGTTGGCGTCAATACCAATTAACCGTACCCGCCAGTTGCATTTACGGGCCAGTTTCGCCACTGACCGCAGCATATCTCCATTACCGCAACCAATATCTGCAATGGTGATCATCTTTCCTTCGGACACATCTTCCATCAGTGCGCAAACGCCATCAAGCGTGATCCTGTTCCCTCCCAATATCCTGTTAATGTAAGCGATCTGGTCCAATGTATTACGCAGGGTCTCTCCTTCCATCAGGAAGTCATCCATAATCTCCGGAGCAAGGGTCCGCTGTTGCGTATTGACAAACATGTGTAACTAGTTGTTTAAAGGTTTTCCGTGTGTTTGCCGGATAATCACTGACAGTAAGCCGGGAAATAGCGTCAATCCCCGCATTGCTGCCGCCCCTAACTGCTGTTTCCTGAATATGGCCGACAGTAGTCTGCCGGTTGCCATTCTTTTCCCGAACGTCACATGCCATGTGCTGTTATACCCTCTTTCCAGTTCCTCCCTGGAGGAGACATTCCCTGAGAAGAAGGACAATAATTGTTCCGAAGCGATCTTGGCACTATGAATAGCCATCGCCATACCGTTGCCGCAGAGTGGGTGAATGAGTCCGGCAGTGTCGCCCGTCATAAGAATATGCCGGTCTACCTTCTGTTTCTCTGCAAAGGAGACCTGACTGATACTCAACGGACGTTCAAAAAGCGGTTTGCTGCCTTCAAAAACGGCTTTTAAATGCGGGTTCCGATATAATACTTCCTCCCGGTGTGCATCGATATTTTTATACTTTTTAAACGTATCATAACTAACCAGGTAACAGATATTGATGATATTATTCTCCACTTTGGAGACGCCACAATACCCTCCCATGAAATTGTGTAATGCTACCAGTCCGTCGGGAAAACTACCTTCATAATGGCTCTTTACCGCCAGCCAGGGAGATTTCTGTACGGTGAAGTCACGTTCCAGTTGCTGGTCCAGGGCTGCCCGTTTACCATATGCCCCTATCACAAAACGGGCGCTCAGCACACTGCCGGCCACTGTATTGACCTGGAAAGCGTCGTGCTCAAACACAATGTCACTGACGGTGTCTTCCAATATGACCCCACCGAAAGCCAGTACCTTTTGCATCAGGAAATGGTCCAGGGCATACCGGCTGATACCAAAACCTCCCAGGGGCAGCGCAGACTCCACGCTTTTACCGGAAACGGTTGATATACAGACCCTTTCAATACGTGCAGGCTGTAGCACGGCAGGATCGGCTCCCAGCCATTGGAGGTAGGGCAATACTTCATTGGAGATATACTCTCCACAAACCTTATGCTTCGGAAAGGAGTTCTTCTCAATGACAGTAACGCGCAACCCTGCACGTAACAGGTGCAGGGCACTGGTTAATCCGGCCAGCCCGCCTCCCACAATGATGATATCATTTACCGGCATTGGACTTAACTAATTGGTTTTAAGCTTCCGAACATCAAAATGACAACTATATGTTGCAACAAGTGTACGTCAAATTCCTGAAATGTGGAACCCGGAGTAACACCGAATTCATAATTTTGTGTGCAAATCCGTCCCATGATCATCAGAAAGAAAGAGAACTGGTTCAAGATGTTGTTCGTAATGAAAGGTTCTGTGCTGCCGCGGGTACTCCCCCGCCTTGTGTTATTACTGATACTATCTCTTTTGGTAGTGTATGCAAGGGGTTCCTTCTTTCATATGAAGGTCCAGCTGAATCCTGCTCCCTTTACACTTTTCGGTATCGCGCTCGCACTCTTCCTTGGATTCAGGAATAATGCCAGTTATGACCGCTTCTGGGAAGGCCGGAAATTATGGGGCGCTTTACTGAATGATACACGCTCCCTTGCCAGACAGGCGCTCACCCTGGGTACTTATCCGAAAGAGGCACCTGAGCCGAAGGCGTTCATCCAATATCTGATCGCCTTTACATATAGTCTGAAACATCAGTTGCGCCGGACGGATGCCGCTTCTGATATCGACAGACTTTTACCAACCTCCCTGGCAACCAGCATCAAAAGTGCTCACTACAAGCCCATCATCCTGATGAAAGAAATGGGTGAATGGATACAGACAGCCAAACAGGACGGAAAGATCGATTCTATCCTGCAGGCAGCATTTGATGAAAACCTGAATAGACTCTCAGACATCGTCGGTGGTTGTGAGCGACTGGCAGGCACGCCGATCCCATATACCTATAGCGTACTCTTACATCGTACTGTTTATATATACTGCCTGTTATTACCTTTTGGTTTTGTTGACAGCCTGGGATGGATGACGCCTGCTATTGTAACATTTATCGCCTACACATTCGTAGCGCTGGAAGCCATTGCAGATGAACTGGAAGAGCCTTTCGGTCTGGCCCCTAATGACCTGGCTCTGGATGCCATGAGCAGGATGATTGAAAATACGTTACTGGAAATGACAGGTAAAGCGGTTGTGCCTGATACACCTCCGGCTGACTACTACATCAGCTGATGTGTTATAAATAAAGAGGGACCGGCTTTCACCGACCCCCAAGTCCACCTTATCTAAAACCATAAACTTTATACATGCCGGGGAGGCTTCCCCATTGGCAATAACGTTCACTTCAGTACTTTGAGTTTGCTTATATCGCATCTTAAGACGCCAATGTTGCGTCACCAGATCATCCAGGTAACAATGCAGCGAAACGTCAGTCAGAGAAGATGCTCCCGCTTGTCGCTTTATACATCAGGAGTCAAGATATAACAGTGACTATAAACATGCCATGAATGATTTAATGTAAGCGTTTCTTCTAAGGTGTTTCTCATATTACATACGTGTGTAGATAAGCTTTCCCCTTTATGGTGCAGAAGGCTATTCTTCACCTGTTTAGTGTAGTGGCGTAATCTTTGAGCCATATATATAGTACAGCGGCTTATTATTTCATTCCACTAAAAATATTTTTATGCAAACAGTAGAAAACATCCTGCAACCAGAGGATGACAAAGACCCATTAAATGCAAACCTGGCTGAAGATCAAAATAACTCTACCGACAACACAAATCAAAATGAAGATCTGGAAAGCGAAAGCGATCTGGAAGAAGATGATCTGGAAGAAGACGAAGAGGATGAGGAAGATGAGGAAGAGCTTGATGATGCGCCTGAACTTGATGAGGAAGATCTCGATGAAAACAAGCTGTCAGAAGATGACGCAGACAAAGTTCAATGGGAACCTCCTAAAAATAGTTAACCCGTAGCGTAGCTGCGCATAAATAGGGGCAATGAATGAACATCCACCATTCATTGCCCTTTTTAATGTCATCCGCGCCCATCGGAAAAGATAAAACCTGATTTTATATGTACACTCTTGGAATCAACGCAGCCTTTCATGACTCCGCAGCATGCCTGGTAAAAGATGGTCAACTTATCGCGGCCGCAGAAGACGAACGTTTCACGCATATCAAACATGGGAAAAGGCCTATTCCTTTCTCTGCTTATGAACTTCCCTACCACGCAATAGATTACTGTTTAAAAACCGCAAATATCCATATCAGCGATGTTGATCACATTTCTTATTCTTTCGATCCGTTTATTCTGCTGCCCGAAGAGGATGCAGCAAAAAGTCTGATAGATATACCATTGAGACAACCTTCGCAATTTATGCCTGAGAAATGGATCTCTCCATGGGACCCCTTATTTCTCTCTGCGATTATTAATGCCCCCGGACAGCTGACGGATGGCTATCCGCATCATCTGCAACAACGTTTTCGTGGTGCACAGTTCAGTAATGACCAGTGGCATTTTGTAGAACACCATTTGTGTCATGCAGCCAGTGCTTTTCTGCCCTCACCCTATCATGAAGCAGCTGTATTGACAATAGATGGGCGTGGTGAAAAAGCCACCACTACCTTCAGCATGGGTAAAGGCAATGATCTGCAACGTATCAGTCAGGTGGATATGCCGCATTCGCTGGGGTTATTGTATGAAAAAGTGACTACACATCTTGGTTTTCTTCATTCTTCAGATGAATATAAGGTGATGGCGCTGGCATCATATGGCAAACCGGTTTTTGTAAACGCATTCCGTTCGATGATCAATATACTCGATAAGGGACAGTATGCGATCGATGACGAGCGCATGGTAGAATTACTAGGCCCCGCAAGAAAAAAAGGAGATGAGTTCACTGCGCATCACTTTAATATCGCGCATTCACTACAGGCTGTACTGCAGGAATCCGTGCTGCAACTCGCTGATTGGTTATACAAAGAAACACAGGCAGATAATCTTTGTTTTGCAGGCGGAGTTGCCTTAAATTGTGTATTGAATGCAAAGATCAGGGACGCCGGTATTTTTAAAAATATCTGGGTACAACCTGCCTCTGGTGATGCAGGTACAGCACTCGGCGCTGCTTTATGGACAGATGCAAAAGAACGTGGAAGCCAGGAAAAAACCTTCCGCATGGACCATGCTTACTGGGGCCCGGAATATGGCGATGATGAAATAAAAGCCTTTCTCGACTGGACAAAAACACCGTATACAAAACTGGAGAACGTAGCGGAAGAAACTGCCGCATTGTTAGCACAGGACAAGATCATTGGCTGGTATCAGGGACGTATGGAGTTTGGCCCCCGCGCATTAGGCAGCCGTTCTATTCTTGCATCTCCTATCTCCGCCAGTATGCAGTCCAGGCTCAACGAGGTCAAAGACCGCGAGGACTTTCGTCCGGTAGCGCCCGTTGTGCTGGAAGATTTGGCGGCTGAATGGTTTGACAATGCGCACTTCTCTCCTTTTATGCTGTTCGTATACAATGTGAAGGAAGATAAAAAAGATAAAATTCCGGCAGTTACACATGTAGATGGTACTGCACGTATACAAACCATTAACCGGAACCAGCACCCGCGTTACTATGATCTTTTACAGGCCTTTTATCAAAAAACAGGTGTACCCGTATTGATCAACACCTCATTTAACACGTTAGGCAAACCCATCGTATGTACACCGCGGGATGCAGTCGAATGCTTCTGGTCATCCCCTTTTGACGCTTTAGTAATAGGTTCTTTTCTTGTTCAGAAATAAAACTGTCGCTATGGAAAAAAAAGTAAGCGTTGTTATTCCCTCTTATCAACGCCCCGAATTACTCTCCCGCTGTCTGCGGGCACTGGAAGTCCAGGAATTTGATCTCAGTGCAATAGAAGTGATCGTCGTCAGTGATGGCCCTGATAGATATACCCGTCAGGTAGCCTGTAGCTGGAAATACGCAGGACTGGTAGATGTCCGGTACCTGGCACTGCCAAAGAAAAAGGGTCCGGCCGCGGCAAGAAATGCCGGTTGGAAAGCGAGCGAAGCTGCTTTAATCGCATTTACAGACGATGATACCCAACCGGACCCTTTGTGGATACAAAGTATCTGGAATGGCTGGAAAGGAGAACCGGCCATTGTCTATACCGGCCGTGTAGTGGTGCCTATAAAAGGACGTCCTACCGATTATGAACTCAATACAGCGCAACTGGAAAAAGCGGATTTTGTTACCGCCAACTGTGCCTGTACAAGAGAAGCCCTTGAAATGGTAGGCGGCTTTGATGAATCATTTGAAGCTGCATGGCGGGAGGATAGTGATCTGGAATTCCGCCTGCTGCAACATAATATTCCGATCTATCACCTGCAACAGGCGATTGTGGTACATCCGGTGCGAAAAGCAGGATGGGGAGTAAGTATCAGAGAGCAGAAGAAAAATATTTTCAATGCTTTACTGTATAAAAAGTTCCCCCGGGAATACAGAAAACGTATACAAAAGCGGCCGGCCTGGAATTATTATATGATGATCCTGTTCTTCATACTGGGCACGGGTTCTCTGCTGACAGCCGAATATACGACCGCCACCGTTTCTTTTGGTGCATGGTTATTGCTGATCGGATTATTTGCAGGCAGACGGCTGCGGCATACATCGCGTAGCACGTCGCATGTGCTTGAAATGATCGTTACATCAGCAGCCATACCCTTTGCAGCTGCCTACTGGAGCTTGTATGGATCATGGCGTTATAAAGTACTTTATCTGTAAACATGCAAACATCCATTAAAAAGATTGCCATCTTCCGTGCGTTGCAACTGGGAGATATGTTATGCAGTGTACCGGCATTCCGTGCCCTGCGTACTGCTTTTCCGGAAGCACATATTACGCTGCTGGGATTACCCTGGGCAGCGTCCTTTGCAGAACGTTTCCATCATTACCTCGATGAATTCGTACATTTTCCCGGTTATCCCGGTTTGCCGGAACAACCGGTAGTACCTAAACAGGTCCCTCCTTTCCTGATGGCTATGCAGGAACGACAGTTTGATCTCATATTGCAGATGCAGGGAAACGGGTCCATTGTAAATCCAATGGTGGCGTTATTGGGTGGACAATATACGGCCGGTTACTGGCGCCGTGAAGACGGTTGTCCGGATGCCGGCCTTTTCCTCGAATACCCCGAACAGGTATCGGAGATAGAGCGCCATCTTCAACTAATGGAATATCTTGATATTCCGCTTCAGGGTACGCACCTTGAATTTCCCATCACTGCGAAGGATGTGGAAGCGTTCAATCAGTTATGTCTTCCGCTGGAAGCACAGGAATACCTTTGTGTCCATCCCGGGTCAAGGGGCAGCTGGCGGCAATGGCCGCCACATATGTTTGCTGCAATGGCAGATGAATTTGCAGAGAAAGGATGGAAAATTGTATTGACAGGAACCAAAGATGAGCGGCCATTGACGGAAGAAGTGGCGGGACTTATGAAACATAAGTCTATTAACACGGCAGGATTGACGACACTGGGAAGTCTGGGCGTATTGATAAAAAACGCGCGGGCGCTATTATCCAACTGTACGGGTGTCTCACATATGGCTGCTGCATTTGAAACGCCCAGTGTGATTATAAGTATGGACGGAGAACCTGCCAGATGGGCGCCGCTAAACAAGCAATTGCATTATACGATAGACTGGACGACCGACCCTGATTACGAAATAGTATTAAGACAGGGCATCCGGCTACTCGAGACTACCGGAAGAGGCGCGGCGCATGGCCAGCATCGATGACACTGTTTCTGCTATACGCATTGGTGTGGCAAGCGGCAACTCCTCCCGGGAAAAAGACTGATAAACATATCTCACCACCTCGTTCTTACTTTGCAGGTTTGTGGGTACATCAAAATACAGTACTTCGTTACTGACACACCAGGGTGTATGCTGCGGATTGGTCAATGCATACAATACCAGCACAGGCGTATGAACAGCAGCAGCAATATGCACCGTACTGGTATTGACAGATACCAGTAATGGCGCATGCGCAATAAGTACGATCAGCTCCTGCAAACTAAACAGGCCCGCAGCGGCAAAACACTTCCCTCCTATACCTGCGGCAATAGCGGTAGCTTCCGTCTCATTGCTTTTGCCTGTGATCAGCAACTGATAATCCTTTTGTACCAGGATCTTTCTACCTGCGGCAATCCAGTCTGCCACTGCGTACTTCCTCTTTTGTTCAGAAACTTCCGGATGCAGTATAATCCAGGGTTGTTCAGGATCTATACCAATTGACTGTAACTTATTCCACACCAGTGGCCATAATCCTTCACGCACACGTATGCTTAACTGTCTGTCTTTTACAATACATCCTATGCGGGTTACCATTTCAACATCTCGCAGTACCTGGTGCCGGATAAAACTATAGGGCTCTTCATCCGGTATCCAGTGCGTCAACAGATGATATGGATTCTCCCGGCAATAAGCCAATCTTAGCGGAATTTCCGCCAGGTATGCCAACAGAATGGATGGCATAGGATTCTGACTATATACAGTGAAAATTACAGCCGCGTCGAAGCGACGTTCTTTCAGCTGTTGTACCAGTTCGTGAAACTGTGAAGGAAGAGCAACGTTACTGGTCTGCACCCAGGGCACATCGCAGATAATAGCATCGTCTATCTCAGGAATTTCAGGAACAACTGCGGCCCCCATGGTGGATACGAGTACCGTGATATGACAATGGAGTGTTTCTTTCAGGGCTTTGATAGCTGGTGTACTCATCAAAAGGTCTCCTATATTATCCGGCCGTATACACAATATACGGCGGCAGGAATGCCATTCATTTTTCATTTATGCTTCCGCTAATTTTAAAACAGGCGTTGTATAGATGCGTTTAATAATCAGGGTAGTAGAACGATCCGGCACAAGTGGCAATAGTACTATTTCGCCTCCATACTCTTCTACTGCTGCTGCTTCAGGCAGCGATTCCCTGCTGTAGTCTCCTCCCTTGGCAAATACCGCGGGCTGAATGATACGGATCAGGGGTTCCGGCGTGTCATTGTCTTCACTGCCAAAGGAAATAAGGTGCGTAATTGCGCCTAATCCCGCCAGTACCTGTATGCGGTCAGTCAGCGTGTTAATCGGGCGTTCCGCACCTTTCAGCCGTTTGATACTTTCATCTGTATTGACCCCTACGATCAATACATCTCCCAGAGAAGCAGCTCTTTCCAGATAGCTGACATGTCCGCTATGCAGAATATCAAAACAACCATTTGTGAACACGATCTTCCTCCCCTGTGCCTTATACATATTACACAATGCATGCAGTTCGTCTGAGTCACGAACATATTTATCTTTCATTGAGAAATAAGCCATCAGCTCCCCCTGTTTGCAGTGCGCAGTATCACTCTTCCCGATAGCCACTGCAGCAGCCGCACCAGCTACTTCAGCTGCGGTGACGGGTAGAGCGCCGGAAAGGCAGGCGAGCATAAATGCACTGATATAAGTATCACCTGCACCAGACACATTAGGACTATTGACAGGGCGGGCAGCGGTATGACACAGGAGCTGATCTTCCTGGAAGATCAATGCACCTTCTTCGTCCAGTGTAAGCGCTATGACACGCGCATTGGTTGCTTCAAAGATCGCTGCGCCGGTTTCCTCCATTTGTCTGGCTTTAGACGTGTTTATTTCCGGTAATCCAAGTAATGCGGCCGCTTCCTTATAATTAGGCTTTACCAGGTCAGGCCGCAGTTGCTTATACCGCGACAGTAGTTTTGCATCCACTGCAATGAACTTTTTATGTACCTGGTTCATCTTTTCCAGAGCATCGATAATTCCATTTGTGATCAGCCCTTTATTGTAATCAGCAATCAGAATAGCATCATGTAAAGGCAGCTGCTGCTCAAGCAACGCTATTAATTGCCTTTCGCAATCTTCATCCGGTTGCATTTCTGTCCCCTCGTCATAACGGGTGAGCAGTTGCTGTCCGGCAATCACCCTTGTTTTAGTGATCGTCCTTCTGGTATCACACCTGATCACTTCATTTCTTATACCCTCCTTTTCCAGGAGGTCTGCTGCAAGTCCGGCGGCATAATCATCTCCGGTCAGGCTGACGAAAGTAACGTTTGCGCCAAGGTTACGCAGATTAACCGCTGCATTGGCGCCACCGCCCAATACAGAAGTATGAGAACTGATATCCACGACGGGTACCGGCGCTTCCGGAGAAAGACGGGTACTTGCACCTCTGAGATATGTATCTATCATCAGGTCTCCTAATACCAGGACCGCCGGTTGCACAAAAGACCTGATCAATGTCTGATATATGAGTTCCATATCCTTGATTTTTCTATTGAATGACTGGCAATCAGCTTAGCTGCTTCCAGCAAGTCTTTTGCGATATATTCCGGCCGGGAATGTTGATTCATTTCCCATACCGTTTCATTCCCGTTATTAATTAATACCGACTTACAGCCTGCGCGGTTTCCGGCCTCCACATCATGCAGGATATCACCTATCATCCAGGATTCACCAAGAGAAATCCTCAATTCCCTTGCCGCCCGTAATATCATTCCGGGCAAGGGTTTACGGCAGATACATGCTGACGCATATCCGGCTACTTTCCCCGCAGGATGATGCGGACAATAATAGAATCCGTTCAGCCGGATATCTGCTGCTGCAAGCAAATCCCGCACAGTAGCGATCACAGGTTGCATGTCTTCTTCTTTGAAGTAGCCATGCGCAATACCTGACTGATTGGAGATCACGATCAGGGAATATCCCTTCCGCTGTAACAACTGTAAGCCCTCAATGGCGTTATATTCAAGTGCTATTTTATCGGGATCTACATTGTAAGGCACATTCCTGATCAGTGTTCCATCTTTATCTATAAATACTGCCTTCTTCATAAACTGAGTCTTTCACCTTTGCCGGAATTCTGTTGATGGACAACGCTGCCACATCCGATGATCTGTTCGTACACAGCCTGCATATCCCTGGCTACCAGTTCCCAGGTAAATAATTTGTTGATCCTGCGGACAGCATTCGCACTCATCTCTCTCAGTCTTACAGGAGAACGTAACAGTGAATTAATCTTTGCAGCCAGTGCATCCGGATCTTTCGGCGGCACGAGTGCGCCTGTCTTTCCTTCTGATACGCTGAATTTGATTCCACCTACATTACTGCCGATGACTGGCGTTCCACAGGCCATCGCCTCCAATGGCGTAATGCCGAAAGGTTCATACCAGGGGGTAGTAATAAAGAGATCAGCGGCTGCATAATAGTATTTCAGCTCTTCCCGCTCCTTTTGTCCGGCGAAAACAACCTGCTTACTGATATTAAGTTCTTCCGCCAGCGAACGCAATCTATGCAACTCATCAACAGTATCGGCGTCTCCTCCTACTATAAGTAGTTTTATTTTAAGATCTCTGAATGTAAGTCTGGACAAAGCAGTGATCACATTATCTACTCCTTTCCTTGGTACCATCCTGCCCAGCTGCAAAAGAATACGGTCATCCTGAGAGAGCTTTAGCAGTGAACGTGCAACAGACTTATTCATCGGGTAAAACTCCTCCATATTTACCCCGCAGGGTATAATGGTGATCTTATCTACAGCTGCGTGATAGTAATTAATCAGATCATCCCTGTCCTGCGGACATTCGGCAATGATCAGACTGGCTTCTTTTACAGCCCTTTCTTCAATATTGATACGTTCTTTGGGAAAAGCATCGTTATTCCCCTGATGAATGCGCCGGATATGCCCTAATGCGTGAAACGTGACGACAAATGGTATATTGAGTGCTGCTTTTATATCCATTGCCACCAATGCCGACATAAAGAAATTGGCATGCACCAGTTCATAAGACAGCTGCTCATCCTGCATAAACTGCAACATGTCGCTGGTAAAAGCAGGCATATACTGTAAGAGTGTTTCTTTAGGTATATCTTTCGCCGGACCTGCATCTACGTGTATGACCCTGATCATATCGCTGAAAGTAAATACTTTAGGCAGTTCCTGATTGTCCCTCCGGGTAAAAATATCGACCTGGTAACCTTTATGGGCCAATTGCCTGGCTACCTCTCCCACGTATACATTCTGTCCTCCTGCATCAGCACCGCCCAAAGCAGCCAGTGGCGAGGCATGCTCGCTGATAAATGCAATTCTCCGTCCCATAAGTTTGTATGATTTTATCAGATGTCGCTGGCAATAGTACTCCGGTCAGCATCTGCTGTCTGTTTACCGAAAAGCTGGTCAGTGTAGATCAACTCATTCATATTCCCATTACATACGTTTTGAAATAACCGCTCCCAGTCAGCAATAAAACGGTCGATACTAAAGCGTTTCATGGCTGTCGCCTTTGCTTCTGCACCCATTTGCGCAGCGAGTTCAGGTTCATTCAACAACAGCTTCATTTTTTTAATGAGGTAATTGATATCAGTATGGATAAAACCGTTCTTTCCATTCTCAATAACGGTGACCAGCTCTGTAGTGGCTAGTCCGACAACTGGTAAACCCTGCATCATTGCCTCACAGACAGCCAGCGCAAGACTGGTATGTCTTACCGGATGAAAATAGAAACGGTATCTGCTTCTGAATGATGGTAACTGCGGATGTAGGATCTCTCCGAGACCGTCTTCTCCATTACCCATACCTACCAGGTCAACCGGCAATATATTCCGTACCTGCTGAAAAATATCCCAACCAAGTCCTCTGCCGCGCTGCGGGAGGTGATTGATCGTAACGATTCCCTTTGCCAGGTCACCGGTATACGGTGCATCCGGCATAGTCACACCATGCTCAATGACAGTAGCCGGCGTGCGGTTATTATCCCACATAAGCCGGTTGTAATGGGTTACATGTACAAGACAGATACGACGGTCATTTACCACGTGTCTTGTTGTTACAGGATTCTTTGCGGGCGTATTATGTTCCAGATAAACCCTGGGCAGCCTGCGTTGTGAAGGAGACAGGATATCATACTGATCTACCAGATAATCCTTGGTAGATTGGTATAGAATGACGTCGAAATCAAAGTCCTTCACCATCTTAACCGGAATCTCATGAACATTATCTCCAAATGGAAATGTCTTCCCCTTTCCGTAATACCCAGGTGTGCGTTGCTCGTTGACAGGAATATAGATATCGAAATTGCCCTGAGACAGGTAATACAGATAACTTCCGTGAATGTGCCAAGTAAAAATTTTCAGCCTGGGCCTCTGCTGTGTAGTCGTCATATATATAATTAAATAGGATTGACAGTTGGTAACAAAAATGTGCTTAAGGCCTTCCCGATGTATCTCTTATTCACCAGACAATTAATCTTACTGATCTAAAATGGGCTCGTAGAAAGGAAGATCAATAAACAAACCAATCTTGCCATTCTGAAATAATTGATTTATAGGATTTTACTTTTGCATATTGTGATTCATTGTAAAGGGCTTCGTTGAAGCACTTCCAGGGCGGACGCTGCCGTTAAATAGTCATATACTTAGCTGGTATTTATTTATCACAGGTATAATAACACATTGCCCCAAGAGTTCTACACTTGATGTATGCTATTCACAGAACAGCCACAAGCTGTATCTAAACTTCATGAACATAACCATGGCATGATTTTACAACACAATTAACTGTTCTATCGATTCCCGTCCTCATATCATCTCTTTACAAAAAAATTCATCTTATGAAGGCAGCTGTGTTTCACAAAATCGGAGACATAAGTGTAGACACCGTGGAAGATCCACGTATCGAATATCCGGAAGATATCATTGTGAAAGTGACCTCAACTGCCATCTGTGGCTCGGACCTGCATATTTATGACGGGTTCTTTCCACAGCTGAAAGATCAGGTGATGGGACATGAATTCATGGGTATTGTAGAAGATGCCGGGTCGGGCGTTACCAAACTGAAAAGAGGCGACCGGGTAGTTGTACCCTTTCCTATCGCCTGCGGTCACTGTTATTTCTGTGATCATCAGTTACCTGTGCATTGTGAGAACAGTAACAAAGAGCATTATGGTCCGCAGGGAGATATGACTTCCGGCAAAGGCGGCGGATTGTTTGGTTACACAGATCTCTACGGCGCTTATGCAGGCGGACAGGCAGAATACGCGCGTGTGCCATTTGCGAACTTCGGTCCGCGGGTAGTACCGGACAATCTTACAGACGAACAGGCGCTCTTCCTCACAGACATCTTCCCTACCGGTTGGTCAGCCATTGACTGGGCACAGTTAAGAGGCGGCGAAACAGTCGCTATTTTTGGTGCAGGTCCGGTTGGGCTCATGGCCCAGAAAGCGGCCTGGATACAGGGAGCAGGTCGTGTAATTGCTATTGATCCGGTGCAATACAGACTGGATATGGCCAAAAATACCAACAAGGTTGAAACCATTAACTCTTCCGAATCTGACCCTGTTCAGGCTATATACGATCTGACACATGGACGGGGCGCAGATGTATGTGTGGATGCTGTAGGCATGGAAGCAGACAGGAGCTTCCTGGAAAAAGTAAAAGCAGTGATCAACGTAGAAAAAGGTACCGCCAAAGTTCTGGAAAACTGCTTCAAAGCAGTAAGACGTGGTGGTACAGTAACCGTAGTAGGCGTCTATGGCAGTCCGTACGACAACTTCCCGGTACACCGTATTTTTGATAAAGGAATTACCATCAAATCCGGACAGGCGCCTGTGCACAGATATATCGATAACCTGATAGAGCTCGTTGCATCAGGTAAAGTGACACTTAATGATATTATTACTCATAAGTTACCGCTGTCTGCTGCAAGTAATGCGTATGATATTTTTAAGAAGAAGGAAGACGGTTGTGTGAAGGTTGTATTAAATCCGTAATTAAGGAAAAGGCGTCCGCCAATAGCGCGACGCCTTTTCCTTATACAGACTGCATCACTTCGATACTTATACTGCCTCGGTAATGTGGTTAGAGTACTCTCCCTATTCAGAATGCTGCGCCACCAGTAATCAATTGTTGTAACTACTGATCGATGGTTCCCATACCATTCGTTATTGCCCGTCGGGCATGCTAATTGATCCTTTCTCAGCGAACAAAACTCCATAAGATATGATACAGAGAGATGGTGCGCAAACCAGTTTATGGCAGGGCAATGTATCACCATACATTACCACCAGCAGAGCCGAAAGAAAAACCGTGTACGACGTAGTGATCATAGGAGGCGGTATTACCGGCCTTACAACAGGACTACTACTGCAGGAAGCTGGCAAACAATGCCTTGTAGTAGAAGCGAATGATCTGGGTTTCGGTACTACAGGAGGTACTACGGCCCACCTGAACACCCTGCTGGATACCCCTTATTATGTAATTGCAAAGAATTTTGGGGAAGATAATGCAAAACATGTCGCGCATGCAACTGCAGAGGCCCTCAATCTGATAAGGAACAATGTAAACAGGTTCAATATTGATTGCGGATATCAGGAAGCTGCTGCCTTTCTGTTTACCCAGGACGCAGACCAGGAAAAGGAATTGGAAAAGATAAAACAAACGTCTGCTGACGCCGGACTGCAAATAGACTATACACAGGAGATTCCGGTAAACGTTCCTTTTACCAAAGCCGTTCGTGCTGCCGGACAGGCGAAATTTAATCCGTTGGAATATATACATGGCCTTGCAAAAGCCTTTGAGGCAGCTGGCGGTACTATATTACAACAATGCCGTGTCATCAACGTGACAGCAGACGATACAATGAAAGTAGCGACAACAGCGGGCGTATTCAGTACGGTTGATGTTGTATATGCGACACATATTCCACCTGGCACTAACTTACTGCACCTGCGCTGTGCACCTTACAGAAGTTATGCAATGGCTGTTACACTGGAAGACGATGCTTATCCGGAGGACCTGAGTTATGACATGTACGATCCCTACCATTATTATCGTACACAGATCGTCAAGGGTCAACCCTATCTGATTGTAGGCGGTGAAGACCATAAAACAGGCATGGAAGAAAATACAGACAGATGTTTCCGTACACTGGAAGCTCACGTAAGAAAACATTTCAGGATCAAAGAGGTCGCGTATAAATGGTCGTCACAGTATTTCGAACCAACAGACGGATTACCTTATATCGGCTATCTGCCCGGACATGACGATCATATATATGTCGCATCCGGATATGGCGGTAACGGTATGACATATGGTACGTTGGCAGCACAATTGCTGAAGCGTATCATCCTAAAGGAAAATACCATGCTGGAAAAACTGTTCGACCCTAACAGGATCAAACCGGTGGCTGGCTTCACTAATTTTGTGACGCACAATACAGATGTTGTCAGGGAAATGTTCGGCAGGCTTTTCTCAGCAGATGAGCTCAAACAACTGGGAGACATTGCACCAGGTGAAGGAAGACTTGTCAGCTATCATGATAAAAAAGTTGCTCTGTATAGAGATGATGCCGGCAAGTTCTATGCGTTAAACCCCACCTGTACACACATGGGCTGCGACGTTAAATGGAACCAGACAGAAAGATCATGGGATTGTCCCTGTCATGGTGCCAGATATAATTACGATGGTAAAGTCATCACCGGTCCGGCTGATGCCGACCTGGAAGCCCTTGTTTTATCTAAAGAAAATTCAAAAGTTGTATGATCGATCAGGATTATGACATAAACATCATCAATCATATATCTGCTATTCTACAGCGAAGAGAGGAGACGCTTGCAGTAGCTGAGAGCGTAACGGCCGGACAGCTGCAGGTAGCCTTCTCTCTCGCAGATGGCGCCACCCAGATTTTTCAGGGCGGTATTACCACCTATAATATCGGACAAAAGGCACGACACCTTAAGGTAGATCCTGTTCATGCCGGAAATATCAATTGCGTATCTCAAAAGGTCGCTAATCAGATGGCCGCGGAAGTGTTACACCTATTTTCTGCTGACTGGGGTATCGCTATTACCGGTTATGCCTCTCCCGTACCAGAGGAAAACATCGATGAGCTGTTTGCGCATTATGCAATCTATCACCACCAGCAATGCATAAAATGTGAGCGTATTATAGCTCCTGTTGGTGAAGCATTGCGCGTAAGAACGCATTTCACCAGTATTGTATTACAGAAATTTCATGAAGCCTGCAGGGAGATTCATATCTGAGTCATGGCATGGAATAATCTTTGTCGCACTATTCATAAATGTGTATTATGAAACAGACATCTATTGATAAAGAAATCCTGCATGTAGATTACAGCCGGGAGGGTATTCCCGAATCGGCGAAAAACTTCATGCCCTCTGTCTATAGAGATGGAGAGGTATATCATTGTATACTTGGTACAGATAAGGATACTGGTATATTTGGGAGCGGTAAATCTGTCGATGAAGCTATCAGTGAGTGGGATAAATCCTACCAGGAAAAGAAACATAAATAATCATAAAAAAGTCATCCCGTATAAACGGGATGACCACATTTTATTCACTAATTATTGAGATTTCTCAAGGCGTTCCTTCAGTCATGTTATCATTGTTAACGCCTCCTCTGCTGTAGGCATTATTCTCCTCATCTTCGGCACCAATGTCCTCATTTGCATCATCCAGTTCTGCGCCGGGAATATCCAGGTCCTTACCAGATGTTTCGTCGCCAAAACTACCTTCATTCAAAGGTTCACCGTCCTCATCCTTATTGTCCAGTGCTGCCCTTCTCAGGTTTTCAGCATCTTCTTCACCAGGTGTCACATTTGCACTGATATCCAGGTCATTTCTTTCATCTTCTGTAACATCTGCATCATTATTAATATCGTCCTCTTCATCATCAAGAATACCCTTCCCTTCTTCGTCATCAGAAGAAATCGTTGTGTCCGCCAGTTCCCCTAATGGTGCTACATGAATATGTTCCTGTCCTGGAATATCGGATACATCCGGCAATTCCATTTCTATATCCTCCCTTTGCATTTTCTTTTCATCCTGCGGACTATCCTGCAGATCCTGATACTCGTCACTGCTTTTTACGCGTGAGAATGCTTTTTCCATATGAATATTTTTTAATTTCTATTATCCTGATCCCTGGTGTTATTACCAGCCTGAAGTAACAGGTATACTACGATGTCTGATTACAACAGCAAGTGCTATAATGATACCAGCATAAAGATCATTACACGGATAGTATTACAAATAATTTGCCACGCAGAAAATACCATTGCCGCGGCAATAGAGGAACCTACTACTTTTTGGGTATATGAGCAGATTAAAAATATCAGATATGATGAATTAATTTTGCGTCGTCTTAAAAAACGATAAGCAGGATTTTTATTCCATAAGGATTAATTACGAGAAGACGGCTATTTATCCCGCACCAGACTTTAGAAAAACACCGCAACAATTTGGCTCGTCGGCAGATGACGGGAAGAAGCATCAATGAAACTTATACCCACTACAAAGTTAACAGAGGAACAGGTAAACGCAGGTATGACACTGGTTACCAAAGATGGATTGGCAGTAGAAACAATGGTCGTACTGACTGGAGGTACGTTCCTTACTGCACTCGCCTTAAAACTCGGCGCTTCCAATTTTCAGATAGGATTGCTGGCAGCATTACCTACGCTTACCAATATCTTTCAGCTATTCGCGATATGGCTGGCGCAACGTTATAACAACCGGCGCGTTATTACGGTCGTCTGCACTGCCTTTGCAAGATTTCCGCTGATCGTGATCGGTATGATGCCATTTGTATTTACAGCGGGTACAACCATCCACACGCTGATCTCCTTACTTTTCTTTCATTACCTGTTTGGCTCTCTTGCCGGCGCCACCTGGAATTCGTGGATGAAAGACCTCTTACCGGGAGAAAAACTGGGGAGTTTTTATGCACAGCGAACACGGCTGACACAAATATTGAATGTAACGTTGAGTCTGACAGTTTCTTTATTGATCGACTTTGTGAAAACTCGTTTTCCTGAGTACGAAACCGCAGCATTAACGGCATTATTCCTTGCAGGCAGCGTAGCCGGGTTGTCCAGTCTATGGTTATTGGTCCGCACGCCGGAACCATTAGCGACCATACAGGCAAGCAATCTTCTGCAGCAATATGCATTGCCGCTGAGGGATACGAATTTTAAACGCCTGTTATTGTTTAATGGCAGCTGGATTTTTGCGGTAAACCTTGCAACACCTTTCCTGACAGTCTACATGTTAAAAACGATGGGATTGTCGGTATTTATGGTTACTGTAATGGCAGTTGTTGGGCAGTTAAGTGGTATCCTGTTCGTCAGGATCTGGGGACGCTACTCAGACAAGTACAGCAACAAAACAGTGATTATGATCTGCGCCCCCTTATACGTAACAGCGATGATGGCGTGGGCTTTTACAGCAGTCTCTGCTTCTCTGCATTTTACCATTGCCTTGCTGACACTGATCAATATATTGACAGGGATCGCTAACGCAGGTATTAATCTCTCGTTAAATAATCTTGGAATTAAACTTGCCCCCTCTGGCCATGCGATGGTGTATCTGTCGGCAAAGAATATGATGATCGCACTATGTTCCGCCGCTGCTCCTCTGCTGGGTGGCGTAATGGCTGATTTCTTTGCGCATCATCAACAGGTATGGATGATGGTATGGAAGAGCCAATGGAACTTCTTTTTTATCATGAGTGCAATACTTGCTACGTTTTCAACCCGCCTCCTCAAAAGAGTACAGGAAGCAGGAGAAGAAAGAAGAGGAATCGTACTGGAAGAAATGCTGGTGTCCTTTAAAGCACGGCTGGTCAGTGTACCAGCGGTATTATCCAGAAGGAATAAAAAATAACAATGGTCTGTGCAGGTCTGAGATCCCGGGACGGCTATCAGACCTGTATCAGCAATTGCTGTAATTCCCTTACAAGGTCATGCACGGACGTTGTCTTCTGAATACAACGAAACGCGCCTTTCTGCATCGCTTCCTGGCGCAGACCATAATCAATATAAGTAGAGTACATCACGATCGGGATATGGCGCAGCTCCTGGTTGCCTTTCAATTCTTCCAGACAGAGCAGACCATCACGCCCCGGCATGTTATAATCCAGCAGGATCATGTCAGGTTGATTTCCCTTTAATAATCTGTAAGCTACTTCTAAACCCTGTGCCCAATCGCATATGCTATCGGTGCCAGTCATTTCCACGGCTTCATTCAGGATACTGATTTCATCTGCATCATCATCAATTAATAAGATAGACTTCATTACAATTAAATTTGAAGAGGTAAATAAAAATAGGGATGCACCCATTCATTCTCGTATACATTGGGGATAAACAGTCCTGTTGAATGAAAGGAAAATGGATGTGTTTACATCAGAGAGAACCTGTAAAAAAAAGTCGAACGATTAATGGTGTATACCAACTAATTACTTATGTTCAATCTACCGCTATTTTGCTGAAAGACCAAATAAGATACACGAATGACGGGCTATATGCAGACTTCGCTTGACATTGATGCAATAGTATATTGCGTCTTATTTCATATCAGGGCTGCGCGTATAACGGCGGCATAATTCCTGTAAAATGTTGTATCATTGATGTAGCACTTCAGCGAGCCTTACAGATCCACTTGTAATATTGACACTGAAATGCAGACATCAGTTATTATAAACTGAAAATCAGATAGATACGAGATGTTAGTCCAAAGAGGAAAAATAGCGTTAAACCGGGAAAACAGCGTACATCAGGCAGGGTTTTGTGTGCTGTGTGCAGACCTGCAGGAGCTGACGGCTAAAATCAACTTATTGCATACTGAGGAGAAAGTATACTACGATCATCTCACATTTGACAGAAGAAGACAAAGCTATCTTCTAGGACGTATCGCTGCAAAAAAAGCCATCGGTGCACTCGCAGTATATGAGGATCTGGAGAAGATCGCCATTACAGCTGGGATCTTTCAGTTTCCGGTTGTACAATATGCCGTTACCCGTAATCTGCAGGTATGCATCACGCATTGCGATAATCTCGGTATTGCCCTTGCTTACCCTGAGGTACATCCTTTAGGACTTGACATAGAAAAGACCAATAAAGCGAATATAAGCGTTATTAAAGGCCAGCTGACGGCCGATGAACTAACCCTCACCCAAACTGTTTCTTTATCAGACGATGCCTCCTGTACAATGATCTGGACCATGAAGGAAGCTTTGTCGAAAATACTCCGCACCGGATTGACCATAGATATGAAAGTCTTGGAAATACAATCACTTGTAAAGGAAGGTCCGGACCTCTATATCAGTCATTTTAAACATCTTATTCAATATAAGTCAATTTCCTGCTTATCAGGACCTTATGTCTGCTCGCTTGTCATTCCGCGTAAAACAACGGCTGATTTATCAGCTTTCTGGCAGGCCTTCCGCCAGGCAACTGCTGCAACGATGGAAAATATCCACTAACTGAAGTTTCACTATGACTCATTAAGTCATACTTACAATTATCTAAGGTTCTAATCAGCCAGCAACACAATACCTGGTTGTGTCCGGAAAGGCTGGTGTCACCCATGGCTTTTCTGTATCAGGACGCCCTTTGTAACGGGCTCACTGAGACAATCTCATACCTGTAAAGCTAATCCTGCATTCAATATGTCAATTGTAAAGTTTTTCTGTACTACAGATAGGCCTTTATCAGGGCTTTATCAGGAACATTACCCATAGATAAGCCGTAGATAACTCGTAGATGACCCGTAGATAACCCGTATCTATAAGAATGGCTTGTATACGGGTTATCTATGGATTATCTACGGCTTATCCAGGAAATATCGACCTGATGCGGACACGACAAAGCCAGTCAACGGTCGCTTTACTTCCGATGACTGGCTTTAGTATTTATAAAAAGGGAAATGCTTAATCAGAGCAGCAGGGTATCGATACGATGCGCCTGTACCAGCTGTACCTGTTCAGACCAGGAGAAAACGGTAAAATAGCCGTCCTGAGAAGCGACCAATGCAATTGCCTCCGGCTGATCATTTACAAACTGTGCAGCGGAGAGGTGACGGGTACCACCAATAGCAGAAGGATGCATCAGTTCGGGTGTACCTCCGATGACAGGTTCTATCATCACTACTTTATCCACGCCGTGTTTAGACCAGGGTGCACGAGTAATCTTTGCGCCAAAAGTGATCAGTTCATGACGGTCAGTGATCACAGAGGCGCCATCAACGGCGGTGAGTCCGGTGACGTTGTCCACTTCCCGGCGCAGCGCGTTCTGCCAGTAGATCTCTGTTACCTTTCCGCCGTCCTGACGTACAAGGTCAGACACCCCGGAAAAAGCGGGAGAAAGCGGGTAGGTCAGCGGATGTACGATTGATTCCTTCCATTTTGTGCTACCGGCAGGCACTACGAGGAGAATGCCGCCTCTTTTATGCGCCCGCATGGAAACGGCGATCTGTATAAGGACGTTGACCGGGTCATTCCAGACCGCAGAGGAGGTTAGTCCTAACAGGGAGGTCACTATTTCGGGGCTATCCGGCAGTAAACCACAGGATTCATCCACAATCTTCACCTGATCTCCTTTCAGTACTGCAACGTTGGCAAATTTACCCAGTCCGACGCTGCGGCGGTGTTTTACCACCAGCAGTCCCGGTTCGGATACATCGAGTACGAAACAGAAGTTGGGTAGTTTAAGGGTTGTACCCCATATAAACAGGCTGTCGCCTTCATACCAGACACCTACATGTACACCAGCTCTCTCGACCCCTGGGGCCAGTTTAGTGAGCACCCGGACGTCAAAAGGCAGTTTTTGTGCAAATTTCAGGGGTTTTCCCGCCTGACAGGGATTGAGGAAAGCGAGGGATATACGGGTAGGAACACCTTCCTCCCTGCGTAAACTGGCCCAGAAGGCCACATCCAGCATTTTCTCAATAAATTTCGCATGAGGGACTGTGGCAAGGTCTTCCTCACCACTCACAGCAGCAATAGCCAGATGTTTGGAAAAATGGTTTTCTATCTGGTCGGCTACCTTCGTGGCAGCCTGGTAAGTCGAGTCAAGAGTCAAATCCATACCTTATCAATTAGCGCCAAATGTCGATTCAAAATTAACCTTTTATTCCGTCGGTAGCCGCGCAGTGACACGGAACTTCCATAACGGCGTTAGGCATTACAGGGGATCGGGAATGGACCCATCCATTATAAAACGAGCGCAAAGCTATTCATTTTATGCCCTAAAAAATACCGCTTATGCCTGATGTATGCATCTTATGCCATTTTTATCCCGGAGCAGGGTTATAATCAGGATATTCGAATCCTCTTTAAGTATAGGATATGGATATGGTCATGAGAAGGAATGCCCCAACCCCAGGCATTCCTTTCTTTTTTATTTGAAGATCTTAAACGCCTGCAGGAATTCATCGATATACCGGCGGCTGAAAAACAGGGATTCCCCGTCTTTGAAGAAGATCTCGTTATTAAAGGTATTGATCTTGGTTACCTGTTTCACGTTGACGATATAGTTACGATGCACCCGGCAGAACTGTACGGGAGGTAACTGTGCCTGCAGGTCCTTGAGGGATTGCTGGATGACGAATTTCTCCGCCGGACAAACCACCTTACTGTACTTACCGTCCACTTCGATGTACCTGATATCGTCAAAGGCGATCCTTTGTAGGAGATTCCCTTTTTTGATAAACAGCGTATCCGAAACCGGCGCTACGGCCTGAGCAGGTGGAGCGGTCGACTCCTGTTTGAACTTGGAAAGGGCCAGTTCGATGGCATATTCCAGTTCAAGCGGATTGTAAGGCTTTAACAGGTAATTGTACGGAGACGTGAATTTGGCGAGACGGAAAGTGGTACTATCGCCGGCACTGGTCAGAAAGATAAAGGGACGTCTTTGTTCCCTGTGCTCATTGATCGTTTCGGCAAATAGAATCCCGTCTGGTTTGTTGGCCAGGTAAATGTCAATCAGGCAAATGTCTGGCAGTTCCGCATCATAGGCAGTAACTGCGTCTTTGAGGTTTGTTGTGATCCGGATGTCGGAGCATCCCTGTTTACGTAAAAAGTTCTCCAGGTAGTTTGCTTCGTCAGGGCTATCTTCCAGAATCAGCACTTTCAAATGAATCATAATGTTCGTTTACCGGCAGGCAAACTACGATACTCGTACCGGCGCCTACGCTTCCGGTGATGCGCAGGGCACCTCCATTCTTTTCGGTCATGGCCTTTACCAGCCACAGACCCAGGCCCGTACTTTTACTGCCTGCCGTATCCTGTTGTATACGTTTTGTATCCCGCTTATAAATGGCCTGGATGATCTTTTCATCCATCCCGATACCCGTATCCTGTACGGTTACCTCGCAGGTATTGTTAACAATGCGACCACTAATAGTGATCGATCCGTTCGCATGCGTGTATTTGATCGCGTTATCTATCAGATTACGGAAAATGATCTTGGCAGTGTTCATATCCACATAAAAATACATTCCTTTCGGCACCTCATTGGAGATGGTGATCCTTTTGAGTGCAGCACCGGCATTAAAATCATACGCCACCTGTGCGATGATCATATGTGCGTCGTGCTGTTGCGCCTGAAGGCTCAGCTGCCCTGTTTGTCCTAATGACCAGTATAACAGGTTGTTCAGCAGGGCATATGTATTATCGGATATCTTTTCAATATTCTCTGACAGGGCGGTTGCTTCCCTGATCTTGTTACGTGCCAGGGTATCCTTCAGATAAGACAGGTTGATCTTCAGGTGATGTACCGGCGAACGCAGGTCATGCGCCACGATAGAAAAGAGCTGGTCCTTCGTTTCGTTCAGCAGTTCCAGTTTGTCTTTCTGTTCCGCGATAATGCGTCGCTGTCTGTTGGTATGCCGGTAAGCAAAATAGATCAGCCCCGCACAGGACAGGAAAAACAGGGACAAGATAAAAAATGTATTGCGTTGCCACATTCTTCTTTTGGATTCTGCGGCGCGTAATTTATTCTCCTGACGGAGTAACTGCATTTTATACTCCTGTTGCTGGATAGCGATCTTTTTCTCCTGTTCGGCCAGTTCCCAGATCTTATCTCTGTTGGCGATCTGTGCTTCCAGCTGTTCGTATTCCTTTCTGTATAACAGGGCTTCTTTCAGATTGCCTCTGCGCTCTTCCACGATAGCCAGGTTCAGGTATACTTTACTGCGGATCTTGAGATCACTGGCATTCTTCACCAGGGCCAGGGCCCTTTGCAGGTAACTCCACTCCTGCGGATAACGGAATTGCTGATCGTACAGCAATGCGATGTTCAGGTAAGAGTTCACCAGTGCGGTGGTATCTTTCAGGGAGGCTGCTATCGCGATACTCCTTTCGAAGTTGTCTCCCGCTTCATCGAGACGTTCCAGGTGCAGCAGACAAACGCCTGTATTATTCAGGATCTTTCTGGCCACCGGCGGTTCGTAAAAGTGGAAATAATGTTTTTTAACGAGGTTAAGGTATTCCAGGGATTTGTTGAACAGGCCCTGCTCCAGGTAGATTTCGGCGATATTAGGGTAAATGTTGGCCTGTATATTACTGTCCAGCGAGGAAACATCCGCCAGTTTCAGGTATTCCGAAAGGGCTTCTTTATAGAAATCCTTGAAATACAGGATTTTGGCTTTCAAAAACCGGACGGTCAGCAGACGGGGTGTGATGGACGTACTATCAGTAATAGCACCGATCGTAGCTGCATATTTAAACCCATCATCCAGGTTCCCGCTGTCCACGGCCGCATGGCACTGGTGGAAATAACGGGACACGACGCTGTCCTGCCCTGCCGGCAGCCGACTACACGTATTACATTGTTGTGTAATCAACTGACGGATGGCAGGCGGCAAATTAATTTTCTGCGCAGTGGCTCGATTCAGCAGACCTACGCAGCAGAACAATAAAATGATAAGTTGACAAGACAGGTGTTTAAACATGCAAATCAGGTCTTCTCAACACTGGTAACGGTACCGTGCGTGGTTTCAGGATCATCAATCACATAACGTACACGGATAGCCGGCAGTTCGCGTCCTTCTACGCAGTAGCGGAAACTGATATCCCAGAGAGAATAAGCGTAGATCTCAGGTTTGATCTCCGGATTGTCGTATATAACGTCAATCTCTCTTACCTCGATTGGGCCGTTTTCAATGTCGATGGTACCCGCCTGAGAAATGTCTTCACTCAGTTTCAGGTTCCTGGACTGATCAGGGAGGTAGATGTGCATCCTGACATCATAGCAGTTGTAAAAGTCGGCTGACTTACGTAATGACACCAGCGGTGACATAGTTGCAAATTGTCCCATAATACCAGTAGCGATTAATCTGATGCTCTGGGTTTTAATGGTGGCCTCCGAAGGTGGCGTAACATCAATAATACCGGGCGCCTTGCCGGTCGAAGAATGTTGTGTGTCCAAGGGATAAGGGTTTAAGTACCAAATATAAATAAATAATTATAATGAGAGATGGCAAAGATTTTGTGCTGCACAGGATATACACGATACATATGGCTTTTATAGATTATTACCAGATACTTGGAGTAGATAAAAAAGCTTCCGCAGACGACATTAAAAAAGCATACAGGAAACTTGCCAGGAAACATCACCCTGACATGAATCCCAATGATAAGGAGGCTAATATTAAATTTCAGCAGATAAATGAGGCGAATGAGGTACTGAGTGATCCGGAGAAGCGTAAGAAATATGACGCTTACGGAGAACACTGGCAGCACGCCGACCAGTTTGAACAGTCCAGACAACAGGGTGGTAACCCCTATGGCGGACAGGGTTTTGAAGGTTTTGGCGGCCAGGGTTTTGAAGGGAATTTCTCTGAGGGACAGTTCTCCGACTTCTTTGAGTCGCTCTTTGGCAACCGGGGTGGCGGAGGCGGTGGCAGACAGCGTAAATTCCGTGGTCAGGACTACAATGCCGAACTGCATGTGGGACTGCGGGAAGCGTATACCACCCATCAGCACACCCTCAACGTAAATGGCAAACAGGTAAGGATCACGGTGCCTGCCGGTATTGCTAACGGACAGGTCATCAAGCTGAAAGGACACGGTGCACCCGGTGGTAATGGCGGGCCGAACGGAGACCTTTACATCACTTTCGTCATAGCGGAAGATCCTGCATTCAAAAGGGTCGATAATGACCTGTACATGAATGTCGAAACAGACCTATACACCGCCATGCTTGGCGGAGATCTGACGATCGACACCCTGAGCGGCAAGATCAAACTGAAAGTAAAACCGGAAACGCAGAATGGCACCAAGGTCAGACTGAAAGGCAAAGGCTTCCCTGTGTATAAACAGGATGGTGCCTTCGGAGATCTGATCATCACCTATTCCGTTTTACTGCCCACCAACCTGACGGAAGAACAGAAAGAATTATTCAGAAAACTGGCTCAATCATCACATTAAAATTCCCGTTATGCAAGCAGCATTGATAGCCATCCAGCAATATTGCAGCGTTCATGAGATTGAATCCAATTTCATCGATTCACTGGCTGATGAAGGACTGATCGCCATTACGATTGTAGAAGGCAACAGTTTTATTTCAGAAGAACAATTACAGGACCTGGAGCTATATACGCGCTGGTATAGCGAAATGGGAGTCAATACGGCCGGTATTGATGTGATCAGGCATCTGCTGGACAGGGTCCGGCACATGCAACTGGAGATAATCAGTTTGCGGCAACGACTGCAATTGTACGAAGGACAATGAACCGTCCGGGCCTGATTATTGTTTTATACTGCGAAACAACTATCAGGTATGAACAAATTCTTCAGAGCTATTATCGCCTTCTGGGGCGCAAAGAAATTCGGAGGTGGCTGTCTGGGGTCCATTGTGGTATTTATCATTATTTACTATGCACTCGGACATTGTCACTAAACGCTTAATTGCGGGTCTGTAGGAAAAGGTTGTATGTACTATACAGCCTTTTGCAGTTAGTAGCGGCAGTGGATGTTTAGTCAATCAGGAATGGGAATACAGTCAGCGCTGATTTTATAAATAAGAGGGTCGCTTCAATATTGAAGCGACCCTCTTATTTATAAATGAGGTGTTATTGTTATTACGGCTTCGGAGCGGCATAACTGATGCGCCAGATCCTGTTTGTCCGGTCATCTGTAATGAACATTGCGCCGGTCCGGGACACAGTGATACCTACTGGTCTGCCTCTCACAACACCTTTCACACTGTCTTTTACAAAGCCGGTCAGGAAGTCTTCCTGTGATCCTGCAGGTTTACCATTCTTAAACGGTACAAACAACACTTTATAACCTGATACAGGTTTGCGGTTCCACGAACCATGCTGTGTAACAAACGCCCCATTTTTATACCTCTCCGGGAAGGCATTACCAGTATAAAAGGCCAATCCCAGGGAGGCGGTATGTGCATTTAAAGGAAAATCAGGTACTATCGCACTTTCAATCAGTCCAGCGGGAGCATCGGGAACACGGGGATCCGGATGCTGGCCGAAATAACTGTATGGCCATCCGTAGAAAGCCCCCTCTTTTACCCCCGTAATATAATCGGGTACCAGATCATTCCCCAGCTTATCTCTCTCATTGACCGCAACCCAGAGCGTATTGGTACCCGGCGCCCAATCCAATCCAACAGGATTCCTCAGTCCGGATGCATACACCCGCATACCGCTACCGTCAGGATTCATTTCAAGAATATTCGCACGCAATGCCTCTTTATCCATTCCCTTCTCTCCATGATCAGTACCACAACCCACGGCTACATAAAACTTCGTTTTGTCTTTATTGGCAATAATATTCCGCGTCCAGTGCTGATTGACTTTCCCCGCGGGAAAAGACGCGATCTTCTCTCCTGTCGTCGTAATACTGGTCGCATCTTTCATATACGGGAAACGCATTAATCCATCTGTATTGGCGACGTAAAACTGATCTCCCACCAGCAGCATTCCAAAAGGCTGGTTCAATCCTTCCAGAAAAACAGTCTTCGTTTCCGGTATCCCATCATGATCTGCATCCCTCAGTAAGGTGATCCTGTCCGCACTTTTCTTCATACTATTCGACCGCGTCGCACCTACAATCGCCGCTCCTATCTTCTTAAAGAACTTATAATGAGAGTTAGACTCTGCCACCAGCAGATCTCCATTGGGCAATTCGTATAGCCACCTGGGATTCTGTAATCCGTCTGCATACAGATTAACCATAAACCCTTCCGGTGCCTGCGGCTTTTCATTGTTCTCCCACCCTTTTACGTTACTATACTTCATGTAGGATTTTGTCGCGTGTGGTGGGGGCAATTCGGGGCTTTTTTTCTGCGCAGACACAGCGCTACCCAGGAGCAACAGGAAGATTATTCGCATAAGAAGACCTTTATGGAGAAAAGATGCAAAAGGTATGCCTTGCGGCACAAAGGCAATCCGAATAACCAACTCAATGATCAGGCATTCCGTCTGATCATTTCTAGCCAAATTTCCTGCTATAAGGTCCATCCTTTATTGTCCACCGAGCTACTCAGCAACGAAATGCAGGCATATCAGGAGGGATTATTTATAATCCTTTAAGTCCCGCGCTATTTTATCAATTAACAGGTCTGCTACTGGTATTGCAACCGCCAGAAGAATTGCCAGGATATTCAGAATGCTATTCTCGTCGGTATACAGATGTATCGCTGTTGATACAAAGTCAGACCATGACTCGTGCGATGTTATAACAATTAATAATAAGAAGCCAAGGTGATAGATACAGAGCAGCACCAATGTACCCAATACAGCTGTATATACTTTGTTAGTTGCAATTTTCTTTTTTATAAAGTAGTATAACAAAACTGCCAGGAAAGTAGGGAATGCTGCGCAAAAAAGGAACATCAGGGAAACGGCTATAGCTGCGCCTAACGATGATGAGGAGCCTAAAGTGATCACAAAGGGGATGACCATTATAAGGGCTAACGCAAGGAATGTGTTTTGTAAGATCCTTTTCATAATTTCATTTTAAGGTAAGGGACTGTGATATTTCACTTTATTGGGTTACGTGTTGTTACAGGGATACGATTCAATTTGACGATGGAAAGGTAGTTACTTTCATCAAGGCAATAAATGACATTTGACATAAAAAGGTTCCCTGGGATCAGGTTTGGGGAATAATGCCTTTCATCTGACAGGGCTGGTGTTGAGTGCAATTGTAGTCATCATTTTTGGGCTGGGCCTTACGCTGCGGTTTCAGATGGGACCTCTGGCTGACGGTCTTTGAAGTCTATATATGTAGCTTTAGTTGGTCGTGTTAGGCCTTGGAATATCTATGAAACCTTTATCAGGCGGATGGGCACTTCAAAGACCTAAGGCCAGGGTCTCCATCTGAAATCCTTCGCTGTGATAAGGCCGTCGACTTTCAATATTGTTTCGGGAGATAATGACTTCATAAGCCGTTGTAGTTATTGCTGTAATGAGGCTATATATCGCTACATGATGACAATCGGCTCATTTTGGCACATATCGGATCATATCGGAGTATACTGGTGTATATCAGCAAGCAACGGTATGAGCGTATTGGTATCCGGCGACTATTACTTAAATGGTACGCATTATCAGCGGAGGGTTGAAATGGAGACAAAGGGCCTTAGCCCTTTGAGAGCCTCCCCCGCCTGACAGGGGTTTAATCAACCATCCCACCGCCCCACACGACCTCCCACCGCCCAATAGCACGCCTCGAAAAAGGGCGTCAGCCCGGCGTCCCATCTCAACCCGCAGCAAGATGTCTAATATCAAACGTCATTCCTCAACTCCCCCCAAACAATACTCTCCGAAAAAGACTTCACCCCACAGAAACCATCAAGCCGCCGACATAACAGCGACCTAATACCAGGGGCTTCCTATTTCTTCTTCAGATACGGCTCCACTGCCTTCCGCCAGATCGCATACCCCTGTGCGTTCATATGCAACATATCTCCTACAAACAGCTCTTTCCGAGGCTTTCCCTCCTTATCCAACATCAGCGAAAACACATTCACATAACTAATATGAGACTGCCCGGAAATGTACTCTTTTATCAATGCATTTGCTGCCTTTGCAATAGGTAGGAACTGCTCTCTGCTCGGACTCGGTTTGATTGAAATATACACGACAGGCACGTCCGGCAATTTCGTTCTGATGGTACTATAAAGGTTTTTGAATCTGTTGAAAATACTATCCGCAGTAATACCTTTTTCGACCAGGTCATTCTCTCCTACATATATTACAATCTCACGTGGATGATAGGGAAAGATAATATCATTGGCGTAGTAAATGATATCGTTGGTAACAGCACCTCCTACACCCCTGTTCATAGCAACATAACCGGCAAATGTCCGCTCCAGATCCTCCCACTTACGGATAGAGGAACTACCGATAAAAAGAATAGGATTAGCTGGAGGAGCATACATCTTGTCATACTTCAGAATAGTATTCACATCATCCTGGTATTTCTGTGCACGCAGCGTGGTACAAACAGTCAGTGAAAGTGCAAAAAGGTAGATTAACTTCTTCATAAACATGGTTATATTGAAAGGTAATAATTATTTAATAGATCTGAAAGTCAGACTCATTCTCCCATGGCCGGTATCCGCTGCAGGAATAGCATGCAGCCATTCATCCTGTACAGCCTGCGTCATGTAGATCAGGGAACCTGCATTTAACGGAAAATCAACCAGTTCGGCAGGGTCCTGTATATTTTTAAAACGCAGCGTTCTTGTTTCACCAACAGAAACGATCGCGATACCTGTTCCATCTTCAAGTATGTCTGTCTGATCGGCATGATAGCCCATTTTAGACTTCCCATCCGGATAGTAGTTGATCAGGCAATTATTAGGTGTAAATCCGAGGGTATGACTGATAGCGATGATGATCTCCTGCAATTCGGGGATAAAGGCCTGAAAAGGGTAGCTCATCTGCGAATAATTGTAGGCGACGCCAAAACTTGCGGTTTTGCGGGCAGTCATCCTTTCGTCCCATAAAACATTATCTCTCAGTGAAATAAACAAGGCCTCAGGGTTAGCTACAAAGTTTGATATAAATGTAATTCCGTTCATGTGTCCGCAAAAATAGAAAATCAAACCATGAAAGTGGCATCAATATTCCCTCACTTATGACATATGTCAGGAGTCATGTAAGCGAGATTGACTATATTTACATACCAGGAAATTATGTTTACAATGGAAAGCTCAGAAACAAGAGAACAAGCAATTAAGGTCGTGATAATAGGCGGAGGATTCGCAGGTATCAATCTGGCACAGAAATTACAACGTGACAAACGCTTTGACATCACATTAGTAGACAAAAACAATTATAACTTTTTCCCCCCTTTAATCTACCAGCTGGCGACGGGATACCTTGAAACGTCAAGTATCTGTTATCCCTTCCGCAAACTGTTCAGAAATAAGCCCAATCTGCACTTTCATATGGGCGAGTTTCAGAAAGTGGACCCGGCTGCACATACCATTTACCTACATAATGGCGAATTACAGTACGATTACCTCGTATTTGCTACAGGTACAGAAACAAACTACTTCGGCAACGAAAATATAAAGAAGCGGGCCATTCCGATGAAAACCGTGAACGACGCGCTGGAAATGCGTAACCGGCTGCTCAAGCGACTGGAAATAGCGTCTATTACCAAAGACCCTATCGAAAGGAAGAAGCTGACAACGATCGTGATCGCAGGTGGTGGACCTACCGGGGTGGAAGTCTCCGGGATGCTCGCTGAATTAAGGAAATATGTCATCAGAAAGGACTACCCCGAACTGGAAGGACAGGGCGGTGAGATCTACCTGGTGAATGGTGGGGATAGTCTGCTGGAGCCGATGAGTACCAAATCGCAGAAACACACCTATAACGCATTACGCAGACTGGGGGTTAAGATCAAGCTGAAGACGAGAGTAAAGGACTTTGTGGACGACCAGGTGATCCTGAACAATGGCGATACGATTCATACCAGTACCCTGATCTGGGCAGCGGGCGTAACCGCCTATCTGCATGAGGGTATTCCTATTGCCAGTACGGGGCCGGGCAGAAGAATGATGACCGACGCCTTTAACAGGGTAATCGGTGTTGATGATATTTATGCCATTGGTGATACCTGCCTTACCAAAACTGATAATAACTTCCCCGAAGGCCATCCACAGCTGGCACAGGTAGCCCTGCAACAGGGACGTAACCTGGCTAAGAACCTTTCGCTGATGGTTGATAATAAACAGCTGAAGCCTTTCAGTTATGTAGATAAAGGCACCATGGCGATCATTGGCCGTAATAATGCGGTGGCAGATATACCATCGCCCAAGCTACATTTCAATGGCTTTATAGCCTGGGCGATGTGGTTGTTTGTGCACGTCATGGCGCTCATTAACTATCGTAACAGACTGAAGACCATGTACAACTGGACAGTCGCTTATTTCACCAGAGACCAGGCATTACGCATGATCATTAAACCGATCCTGCGCCAGCCCGAAGTCAAACCTGAAGTAAAAGCAGCTGAACCAGCCGCCGTTAAATCTTCAACCTGACCTTTTTCTTTTCCATCCATCCTACCAGGAGAATGACCAGGAAAGCGATTGCCACTGACCTGAGCAGTCCCGGCATGCCTTCGCTCAGCCAGGCGGGATAATGAAATCCTGCCAGCATCAGCAGTGAATATAGCAGGTAAGGTATCAGGTAACAGGTCAGTGTACTGGTACCTGCCGGACGGATCGCTTTAAACCAGTTCATCTTTCCTTTGATATCTACCAGCCATATCATGGCCGTAAATACCAGTATGCTGATACCGCTGCATATTAATACCCAGGCGGGTGTGGAACGTATTTTAGAGATTCCTTCCGTATAAGGACGCAGGACGAAACCGGCAACGATCGCCAGTACACCCAATCCGAAAAAGATGGGCAGTACGGACCCCTGTTTGCCTTTCTTATCAAGCAGGGTATACAGGGAAGAGATCACCGCACCAGCCATGATCAGCGATACCGAAGAAGCATCGCCTATAACCGGAATATCAATGTGTAAGAGGCCTGCGTGTGTTAATATATTAATGAGCAGGAAAAGGCCCAGAATAGCCGCAATCGCTACAAACCGGCCTTTTACGACCAGGTAAAGCGTAGCGGAGACCAGGTATGCCCATCCGATGATACCCAGGATCCCCCACCAGGATGGCTGCATCCAGTGAGGATCTTCTGCCGAACCACCCTTATACAGGGCAGCCATTAGCCCTAAAAGCACAATACCAGCCCCTGTAAGGGTGTATTTGCGACCGGCCTTCATATCAGCCGGATAATCCAGCCATACGAGGAAAAAGCCAATGGTGATCAGCAGTTCCCACAAAGCGTAGGGAACGACTGCTGCGGAACTGTAACTTTCGAGATTCACATGGAAGAATCCCATGACGATCATGGCCAGGGATCTTAACAGTATATGTGATTCGATACTGAAAAAAGAGTCCTGTTTGCTGATCCGTTTACCGATCGCAAACGGAATGGAGAGGCCGACAATGAACAGGAAAGCCGGAAATACAGTATCGGCGAAGCCCATACCATCATCCTGGGCTTTAACGTGGTCGATCCATTCAGGGATGTTTTTCACACTGCTTACATCATTGACAAAGATCATGGTAAGCATGGTAAGGGCGCGGAATGCGTCGATTGACAAAAGGCGTTGGGAGGGTTTAAGCATGCTATAAGGTATCAATATTTTTCCCATTATTCAATAGTCCCTGCTGTTGCATGTGCAATATTTTCAGCAATACTCCATTGGTCCATCCGAAGCCATCCTGGTTAGGGTATTCGCCCCCTCCTCCTGTCAGCGAGGTATCTTTCACATTATACTTTTCAAGTAGTTTACCGGTCTGTTTAAACACCCTGATATTCTGACGGGACCAGCGACCAGCGATTTCCGAGGCCAGGGTTGTTTTATCGTAGTTGAGTAAGCCATTGATAGCCATCCATTGCAGCGGCGCCCAGCCATTAGGAGCATCCCATTGTTCTCCCGTCTCGAAGGGCGTAGATACCAGTCCGCCGGGATACAGGAATTCCTTCTGCAATACCAGCGTCATACTATCTGCCTGTCCTGCTCTGGCGATACCAAAAAAGAAGGGATACATCCCTCCCAGGCTCAATACCAGCGTTCTCTTTTCTTTCTTAAAATCATAATCGCGGAAGAAGCCTGTTTTCGGGTCCCAGCAATAACGGAGAATAGCGTCTCTACGGTTAGCGGCGGCGGATTCATATTGCAGGGCTTTCAGCGTATTGCCTTTCATGTTATAGGCATCGGCGAGGGTCTGCTCCAGGTTGTACAGGAGGCAGTTCAGGTCGACGGGGATGATATCTGTAATATGAATGGTTTCCAGCGACTTCCCATCTTCAAACCAGCGACAGCTGTAGTCCCATCCTGACTCTGCACCAGTACGGAGTTCGCGGTAAACAGCATCATGCAGAGGCGACTTTTTTGCTGTCAGGATATCTTCCCGCCAGGATTCTTCTCTTGGCCAGGTGCCCCGGTCCCAGTAGCGGTTTAAAGTCGCACCATCCTTTAAGGTGATGAGGTGCTCCGCTGTATGTTGTCCTTCGGTGGGTTTCTTCATCCAGAACTGGTACTCTTTTTCCAGGACGTCGAGATAGGTGGTCAGGATCTCCTGTTTATGGTCTTCTCTGGCCGAGACCAGCAGCTGCACCATGAGTGCAAAATAAGGTGGTTGAGAGCGGGTCAGGTAGTAGGTACGGTTACCATTGGGAATGAAACCGTAGGTGCGGATGAGATAAGCGAAGTTTTTGATCATATGTTCTATAAGATCGACCCTGCCGCTTTCTTTCAGTCCTAACATGGTAAAATAGCTATCCCAGTAGTATACCTCACGGAAACGGCCCCCCGGTACGACATAGGGATCGGGCAGCGATATCAGTGAGCCCCAGGTATTAGCAGTATCTGGTAAGCGTTTTAAGACATTCCACAGGGATTCAATGTGTGCGATCACGTCCTGGGCTGTATCCGTTACATACGCGGAGGTAGCGGCCGCCGGCACATAAAAATGATTGTGTACAAATGTCGACAGATCAAACCCTACAGCCGTACGTTCTTTCGCATAAGATTGCAGTACACTGGCGGGTGAAGCTTTCGGTGCACAGTCTGCGAAAGTTTTACTGTCCGGGAAGATACGTGCTGTCTGTACCTCTTCGAATAATCCTGGGAATTCCTGACGTGGGGAGCGTTCTTTTACAACTGGCTGCTCCCGGTGCTTACAGGCCATAAAACTGGCTATAGCCCCGGTTATGAGCAAAAGTTTTCCATTCATATTTACGTGGTTTCTATATTAAAGGCTACCTGATTACCGGTTGACGCGGTTCAGCAGTATAGCGAAAGATCGCATGTATTCGCGCGTTGTATTGACATCACTTTCCGCACCAATAAGTAATTGCCTGAGATCTTCCATTTGTCGCATCAATTCTGCTGAGATGTTATACTTTTTCAGGATAGTAATAGCTTCATCTACCTGTGGCATTGCATAACTGTGAATCCTGAAGGTGTAAGGAGGGTCAAGGAAATAAGATTTGATCTCTGCGAGTCGTATTATATCCGGATTACTTATTTTCATAATTACACTTTTCAAGGAAACAAAGTGCAAAGTTACGCTATTACGAGGGGATAGCGATAAATTTATCCCTTTTCCCCCCTAACGGGACAATCCGTACTTTTGCCGCAGCCGAAAATTTACAGATAATGAGTTTGCTGAAAGATCTCTATTCCCCTGCTTTTTACGACGGATTAGCCAATATACTGGTAAAAACGATTCCTGCCTTCAATAAACAAAAATTCATCGGGCGCATCTACCAGCCGGGATTTGAAGAAAAGGAACTGAAAGAACGGATGAAACATACGACAGCGGCATTGCATGAGTTCCTGCCTGCTGATTACCCAAAGGCGGTCCCTCTGCTCAAAGACAGTATCGATGCGCTCAGAAAGGCGGGTTATGGAGAGGCTCTGGAATTCATCTTCTTTCCGGACTATCTCGCGACCTACGGACTGGATCATTACGATATTTCCGTAAAAGCCCTTGAGTTTGTGACACAATTTATCACCTGTGAATTTGCTGTCAGACCCTTCCTCATTAAATATGGCGACAGGATGATGCAGCAGATGCAGGCCTGGTCTTTACATAAAAATGCCAAAGTACGCAGATTGTCCACAGAAGGGTGCCGTCCTCGTTTGCCCTGGGCAATGGCTGTACCTTTCCTGAAAAAGGACCCGTCTTCCATACTCCCCATCCTGGAAAACCTGAAACAGGACCCTTCGGAGTCCGTAAGACGTAGTGTAGCCAATAACCTGAATGATATTGCCAGGGACCATCCGGGGCTGGTCATCGCGATCGCTTCAAAATGGAAGGGGCTTGGCAAAGAGACAGACGCCATTATCAAACATGGCAGCCGTACCCTGCTCAAACAGGGGCATAAAGAGATTCTGGCGCATTACGGACTGGAAAGCGTCCATGTTGCCTTCAGCGGCTTTCAGGTACTGACCCCAAAGGTGAACACCGGCGATAGCCTGGAATTCTCGTTTACCGTCAGGAATAAGGATGCTCAGGCACTGATCATCCGACTGGAATATGCTGTTTATTACCTCAAACAGAATGGTACCTTATCCAGGAAAGTATTCAAAATCAGTGAAAAGACCTATGGTCCGGGAGAGCAGGTCAATATTGTACGTAAGCAGTCCTTCCGGCTGATCACGACACGGGTATTCTACCCCGGCAAACACCAGCTTTCCGTGATCATCAACGGAGAAGAACAACCCGCCAAAAACTTCGAACTGATCTAGCTCAGTATCAGTTGGTTGACAAAAGCTTTCCTGTTCCAGTGTAATTCCTAAATATGTCCGGAATACCCCCCGGTTTTGGCAATTATGCACTGCAGATAATTCCTCCCAGTGGCTGACATTTGTAGTACACTAAACCTCAAAGACATGAAAGCGTCCAATACTGATCAAGCCGTTGAGCTGGAACACCCTGTAGTAGATGAGGCGGAATGGATAAGCGCCCGTAAGGAGTTACTAAAAAAAGAGAAGGAATTAACCCATCTACGTGATGAAATAAGCAGGCTGCGCCGTGAGTTGCCCTGGCAGAAAGTAGAGAAAAACTACATTTTTGATGGTCCGGACGGCCCGGTATCATTATCCGACCTGTTTGAAGACAAAAGCCAGCTGATCGTACAACATTTCATGCTGGGACCGGGATGGAAAGAAGGTTGTGTAGGTTGTTCCTTTATGGCGGACAATGTAGACAGCGGACTGGTACACCTGGTAAACCATGATGTGGCTTATGTGGCTATCTCCCGTGCGCCTTACAATGAGATCGTTCCATTTAAGCAACGGATGGGCTGGTCTTTCAAATGGGTATCCTCCAATAACAACGAATTCAACTTCGATTATAATGTTTCTGCCACAGAAGAAGAGATCGCGAAGAACGAAATGACCTACAATTTCGAACGGGTGCCTGTAGCTGAAAAAGAGTTACCCGGTATGAGCGTATTCTATAAAGACGAAAACGGAGACATCTATCATACTTATTCCACTTATGCCCGTGGTGCGGAAACAGTGCTGAACACCTATAACCTGCTCGATATAACGCCTAAAGGCCGAAATGAGCGGGATGGAGAAGGTAATCTGACTGACTGGGTAAAACACCACGATAAATATCAAAACAAAATGCCGGAAGCACATAGCTGCTGCAGCCACTAAACTTTGATATCATGCGTGCATTTCATTGCTGCGGGGGACATTCATCTGCGGATGTTCCCTGCACTATACAACAGGAACATGGAGGGGAAAAAACACTTGTAAAAACAACACCTCCCCGGAACATCTTCAAAAGAGGTATCCGGTTCATTAAACCCCTGCTACCGGCCTTTCTCCTCGCAATCATTCCTAAATGCCCGTTTTGTCTGGCGGCTTATGTAGCGCTGGGTACCGGTATTGGATTATCAGTAACCAGCGCCCGCTGGCTGCATATTACTTTATTAGGTGCTGCGATCATACCATTGTCCCTGTTTGTCGCTATCCGGATTGGTAACTATCTGTATAGGGACCGCTTGGCATTCTCTGTATCACGGCAACGGCAGTTGTTGTTTATCAGCCTGTTGGGTATACTGATCGGCTGTAGTTTATTATGGCTGTTCTGAGTCAGGGATTTTGTTACCTTTAGGCAACTGAGCCCTGATACCTGATGAAATACTTATACCTTTTTTTGTTAGTAGTGTCGTTGTGCAACTGCCGCACGACGCAATCATTCCACCAAACCGCCGCTAATCCACCCGTTACTTTAGATACAATACGAAGAATCATCTCCTATGGCTGGATACCTGTCGATACGTCCGTTTTTGTGAGGGAATCACAACTGGCAAAGGACTGGGGGTTTTATTTGCTCAACATAAACGAACCCGCCAGCAGAGATTCCATTGTCATTTTAAATAAAACGGCTGATCGTCAGCTGACAAGAAAACATGGAAAAAACTGGAAAAGGAAGTTCGACCAGGAATTGATGATATTGACGGCTACGCCGGCACGCATGCAAACGGCACTGCTAGTGTCTGACCTTGATTATTTTCATCTTATGGGATTGCTTCATTCTAAAGGCGATACACTTTTCTCGTATTTTGAACCAACATCCAGACGGGGAGTTTATCACGCAAAACTACTAGGATGGTCGCGTAAGGATACGCTGAAAGAATGGGGTTCTTTTGCACGGTATATAATTGATAATAGTAAAATAGACCCTGAAGTGACTGGCAGAGAATTTATTCCGGAAGCATATGGGGCAAACGCCCCTCTCTATTATCTGGACTCACTTTTTAAAATTCAGCAGCGATAAATGGAGACAAATACAACTGAACTCACCCAACAGGAGATGCAATTACTGGAGGGGCTGAATGAAAGAGAAAGGGATGCCGGAAAAACCAGACTTCGACTCGGCCTGATATTATTGCCGGTAGCCATATTGACCATCATAGGCGGCTGGCATGACATCAATGTACGTTCTATAGGCATACTTCTATTTATTCTTGGCACACTCATCACCATCTTTGCCATCGGAAAAAGAAGACGTAGCAAACGACAAACCCTCCCGCAGGATATTACCAAGAAGCAGATAACGGATATCCTGGTGCATACAACACTCAGCAATCATGGGGTCATCTGTTACACCTTCAAAGAGTGTCAGATCGAACTTTATATCCCTATGACAAATAGTATTAATCAATACGGCGATTTCAGCTATAATAGCCTGATAGACAAGGCGGACATACTGGTGGGAACAAGTGTTACACTCTCCTATCTTACATTCAAACCAGGCATAAACTTACTGATGGATATCCGTTATGAAGCATACCGTCATAATGAAATGATTGTTCCTGTTGATACGTCCGACATAGACAAGGTGGAAACGAAGATCTATAAAAGTAACCGGATAATACTTGGAACCGCTGTCATAGTAATAATATTATGGAATCTGGATGGCGGATTTAGCATAGAAAGGACCTTACTGATCTTTCTATTTTTTGCTGCCATCATAGTTTTTATGTTCTATTCCAGTTCGAAGAAAAAGTTAGCACAGAACAAGCTGGTTATACGTACAACAATTACCGAAGTACTGAACCTGTTGTCAGAAGATGAGTTGACATATTACCGGCTGGCCGATGGTACGCTGGTTCATGTATCTTCCCGGCAATACGATCCGGGAGATGCCATAGAGATTCAGGTGATGGAAGATAGTAGTGGCCGCAAGGAGACATTTATAACGAAGATAACGATGTAAGGATAGTCGAACCCTAAAAACAATCTATGGAATCCACCCAAAGTACATTAACAAAACAGGACATTCAGCTACTCAATGCGCTTTATGCGAGAGAAAAGCAGCCCATTCCGACAAAACTACTTTTACTTAATAGTAATACAAAACAACAGGTAAACGGTATACTGTTGCATGCAAAACTGACGCTCCAACAGACAATACGCTATACTTTCACTGACGGGTACCTGGACCTTCGCATACCAACGAAAGACGAATTAAACGGATACCGGGATTTCAATTACAAAAACACAATCGACAAAGCTTACTTCCTGACAAACACTCCTGTGATACTATCTTATGTGGAATATAAACCCGGCATGCAAGTACTTTTGAATATTTGTTATGAAGCCTTTGACCACAAAGAAGCTGTCACACCCATGGATGCTGCAGACAGAAAGACGATCACCCAAATAACCTACAAAAGCTTCTGGTTATATCTGGCATTAGGTGGCGGGATCAGTCTGGTATACGGCTTATTGTCAGGGTTTAAGACTTTTGATGCATTCCATCCATTAATTTTCTTTGCAATTCTCTTTCTCTATCCCGTCTATCTGGCATGGAAGCAAAAATCTGCATCCAATAGACGTATCATCCAAACAACAATTACGGAGGTATTGACTTTATCGATGGAGGATAGTCTTACGCAATACAGACTGGCGGATGGTACAATACTACCTGCGTCGGGAAAAATGTTGAAACCGGGAGATACTGTGTCTATCATGGTGGCGGAACATCACGATGGCACTGACAGGAGATTAGTTCAAATACAAACAACATAACTGCTGGCATCGTAATAGTCGTCTGATGGCAATTGCAAGAAAATAGAAGGATGCCATCCATATACGACCAGTGTGGCTATTTGCCAGATAATTTCTATCTTTCCGGTTTGACGATTTATTAAGTATAGCCCATATCGTAACCAATGCAAACAACAACCCTGCTAACAGACCGGGACATTAAAATACTGAAAGACCTCAAGCAACCCGACGGCGTCTCTGTAACAGCTTTACTGATAATGGGCCTAGCCCTGCTCCTGATGGGCATCGTTATCTGCATCATTGCCATTTCCGAAGAATTCCTGATCATACTGGGACTGATCGTAGTGTTAATGGGAGGAGGCATTACGATAGCTGGCGCACGACTACGCTGGAAAACAAAGGCTTATTTCGCTAATCCACCGCATGGAAATATGAAACAGGTGGTGAATGATAAACTCCTGCGCGTAGAACTGGTTGACAAAAAATTACTCCGTTATTGTTTTAATGGCTATCAACTGGAACTATACGTTGCCAGCGGTATAGGCCACCATCCGTCCGGTTTCAGGCACAAACGCGCGATCGACGAAGTAAAGACATTACAGAACACTGCTGTTCAGCTATCATATGTAGAGTACGTGCCAGGAGAAAAAGTCCTGCTCGACATCACCTATACGCAGTATAACAACTATACGGAGGTCGTCTTACCCATCACCGAAGAAGACCGGAAAAAGAGTCTGAGCGGTAATGCTGGTGCTATCGGCTGTATCCTGGGGATGGCGGTGTTCCTTGGTATCGTGTTTGGCTTTATCACACATTTCGATAGTAAAACATTTCCACTTATTCTCCTTTTCGGAGTAGGTCCGATGATTGCTATCGGCCTTGGAGCGGTCGCTTATACGAGCTGGAAAACTAAACAGGCGACGAATAAAATAACCATCCGTACGGCGATCACGGAAGTTGTGGTATTCTGGATAAGAAGCGGAAAATCGAGTAGTAAGGATTCCTTTTACAGACTGGGAGATGGTACGCTGGTACATATTACCAATACGCCATTTCAACCCGGCGATAATGTATTGATACAATTCCTGCAAAACAATAGTGGCAGGCGGGGGTTTGTGATCGAGATGGTAAAGATCTGATAAACCTTATTCATACAAACAGAAAAGGCCTTCCCATGAGGAAGGCCTTTTATCATTTAGCAGCAATATTATATTTCACCTTTCTTCATCTGGCTAACCGCATAATCCACTGCCCTGGCTGTAAGCGCCATGTAGGTCAGTGAAGGGTTCTGCGTAGAAGTGGAGGTCATACATGCACCATCGGTCACAAATACGTTGTTCACGTCGTGCAGCTGATTCCATTTATTGAGTACGGATGTCTTCGGATCTTTCCCCATACGTGCACCACCCATTTCATGTATATCAAGGCCTGGCGCCTGTTTAGAATCTCCTGTGCGGATATTGGTGAAACCGGCTTTGGTATACATTTCGGTCATTTGTTCGTGGAAGTCCTTCACCATCTTCTCATCATTGTCATCGTAGCCGATATTGACATGGATCACAGGCATACCCCATTCGTCCTTTTTGTCTTTATCAAGGGTCAGCTGACTGATCTCTTTCGGGATCGTTTCACCCATCATATGAGATCCTACGTACCAGTTACCCATTTCTTCGTTGAACAGATTATCCTTCAGGCTTTTGCCAACACCATCATGGCTATTCCATTTACGGCGACCGGTGTCAAATCCGGCGGCATAACCACGCAGGAAATCTGTCTCCTGTTTCTTCACGTTACGGAAGCGTGGGATATATGCACTGGTAGGACGACGCCCATCGGTGGTAACGTCCATATGACCATCATGGTCTGCGTAAATAGTAGCGCGGTAATTGTGGAAAGCGAAGTATTTACCCAATACACCACTGTCATTGCCTAATCCATTCGGGAAGCGGCTGGAAGTGGAGTTAAGCAGGAGCAGGTTCGAGTTGATCGCAGATGCGTTGACAAAGATGACACGGGCATAGTACTCGGTCATTTCCTTAGTTTTAGCATCTACCACACGTACGCCTGTTGCTTTTCCTTTCTTTTCATCATAGATGATGGAGTGTACAACTGAATGCGGACGGAGGGTCAGATTACCCGTCTTTTCTGCCCATGGCAGCGTAGAAGAGTTACTGCTGAAATATCCGCCAAAGGGGCATCCGCGCTGACAGAGATTTCTCTTCTGGCACTGTACCCTACCCTGTTCAATATGGATCTTCTGCGGCTCAGTAAGATGCGCGCAGCGGCCATATATAACGTGACGATCTTTATAGTTATCCTTGACAAACTTTTGAAAATATTGCTCAACAGCGGTCATTTCCAGGGGTGGCAGGAATTCGCCGTCAGGCAGGTTGTCAATACCGTCTTTATTACCCGAAATACCTACAAATTTCTCTACGTAGCTATACCAGGGCGCGATATCTGCATAACGGATCGGCCAGTCGACTGCGAAGCCATCCCTTGCAGGTCCTTCGAAGTCATAGTCACTCCAGCGCTGTGTCTGTCTTGCCCAGAGCAATGATTTACCACCTACCTGGTATCCACGGATCCAGTCAAATGGTTTATCCTGTTCATAGGGATGTTCTTTATCCTTTACGAAGAAATGCATGGCATCCTCCTTAAAGGCATAACAACGACTCACAACAGGAGCTTCTTCTTTAATCGCTTCAGGTATTTGTCCGCCGTGAGGAAATTCCCAGGGATATTTGTTTGTTGTGGGATAGTCTTTCAGGTGCTTTACATCGCGGCCTCTTTCCAGTACCAGCGTTTTCAGCCCTTTCTCCGTGAACTCTTTTGCTGCCCATCCTCCACTGATACCCGATCCTATCACAATCGCATCGAATGTGCGGTCCTGAGCACTTATATTAATATTCGCCATAACTATTCTCTGTTAAGCAGTTCTTCTGCTGACTGGTTTTACAGGTACGCTTCCATGAAAACGGCCGGGAACCAGCTCGTATACCTGCACTTTAGTAAGATAAAATTCTGAATTGGTATAACCTCTGATAATCAGATTTTTGGTAGCGTGGTAGAAATAAGCAGCGCCCCCTTCTTCTGCTTTGGACTTTTCGAGTTGTTCCAAAAGAGCAGTCCTTGCTTCAGGAGTGCTTTTTTCGAATGACTTCCCATTCTTTTTCTCACTCAGTTCAGCAAATGCCTTCATCCCGGCTGTCCATTTCTGCTGGTCTTCCTTATTAAAGCAATCATCTACCATCGTCAATGCAAACAAATGCGCTTTGACGTCCTTCGCACCAGGTGTCGAAGTAGTAGGAATTAATGTATCTGCCAGCAATGCCAGCATGTTCTCGCCCTCACCATCTACCGCTATATTCTTTAATGAAATAGAAGCTGGAGTCGTTTTCCGTACACAGGACGGCAGGAACGCCAGACCAGCGGAGACGACCAGGACCTGTTTTAATGCGGTTCGTCTGTTTATAAGCATGAAAATGTTTTTACATAACTGGCGATAAGGTATACGTAATAATTAATATTTCCAAGCCAATTGTTTGATAATTTTCGATGTAGTAAATTGAGTTATTCTACATTATAATAATATACATGTTATGAAATCATACTGTTTGTCGCTCCTTATGCTATGTCAGCTGGGCTGGCTGCCCGGAATAGCCCAGAAAAAAAGCGCTGTTTCACCTGCTTTGGTAAAGATTGAAAGTGGCCGGATCCAGGGTGTCGTTTCCCGTACTACCGGTATCCGGAGCTATAAGGGCATCCCCTATGCCCAGCCGCCTGTAGGTAATCTACGCTGGAAAGCGCCTCAACCGGAGAAGACCTGGGATACGATCCTGAGGGCCGATCATTTTGGTCCGCGGGCGATGCAGGGCAATATTTTTGGTGATATGGGCTTCCGTTCGGACGGTATGAGTGAGGACTGTCTGTACCTGAACGTCTGGGCGCCGGCCAATCCCGGCAAACAGCAATTACCTGTACTGGTCTATTTCTATGGCGGTGGTATGGTAGCCGGAGATGGCTCAGAAAGCCGCTACGACGGGGAAAGCATGGCTAAAAAGGGTATTGTCTCCCTGACAGTGAACTACCGTCTGGGCGTATTTGGTCTGCTGGCACACCCGGAACTATCTAAAGAGGCATCTTATCACACTTCGGGTAACTATACCCTGCTGGACCAGCAGGCGGCCCTGGAATGGGTAAAGAAGAATATTGCCGCTTTTGGCGGTGATCCCAACCGGGTGACCATTGCCGGGGAGTCAGCAGGCTCTATTTCTGTTTCCGCCCTGATGGCCTCTCCCCTGTCTAAAGCGCTGATTCATGGCGCTATTGGTGAAAGCGGCGCCATGATCAATCCGACAATGGCCCCAATCAGTAAAGAGGAAGCTGAACAGAATGGCGTAGCGATGGCTAATGTGTTGGGCGCTTCTACACTGGAGGCATTAAGGGCGATCCCGGCAGAGGAGTTACTCCGCAAGGCTTCCGGTCCGGGCGTGCCGCATATGGCCTGTAATGTGGATGGCTATGTATTGCCTAAAAAGCCGGTAGATATCTATGCTGCCGGTGAGCAGGCACATGTACCCCTGCTGGTGGGCTGGAATTCCACAGAAGTGCCCTATAGAGCCTTATTGTGGAAGGATGACCCTACAACGGAGAATTATGTCAAAAAGCTAACAGAACTTTACCCTAAGCACACAGACGAGGTATTACAGCTCTATCCGGGTAGTACGGAAGAGCAGGTGATCGCCTCTTCTACTGATCTGGCCAGCGACCGTTTTATCGTTTACAGTACCTGGAAATGGGCGGACCTGCATAAAAAGACCAGCCAGCCTGTTTATCGTTATATATTCTCTCATCCGCGTCCGGATATGGTACCTAAAATGGGGAATGCACAAGCTGGACTCGCGGGTGGCGTGATTAAGACCACTACTCCACAACCTAAACAGCCTAAACAGGCGGACCCTGTAAAAGGGGCGCCGCATGCGGCTGAAATTGAATATGCGATGGGAAATCTCCAGCACAACAAGGTGTATGCCTGGACAAAGGAGGATTATGCAGTTTCTAATACCATGCTTAACTACTTTGCCAACTTCGTGAAGACGGGTAATCCAAATGGCCCCGGACTGCCAAAATGGGAGCAGGATGGCATACAAAATTCATGGTACATGAATATTGATGTACAGTCATCGATGAAGAAGGAGACTACAAAGGCGAGGTATATTTTCCTGGATAAAATGTATAAAGAAAACTAAGGAGTCAGATCTCCGATTAAAGAAAGCTCTATAAGCTATTCATTTGCAAAAACTGTTCAGGCCAACTAATGCATAATTCTTAAACAGCCAGACCATGGGCGAATAACTACCTCGGCAGTTATTCGCCCATGGTCTGGTTGTTGCATATTGTTTTGTATAAAAACAATGCTTATGATGACCCGTCAACTCACCGTATCCTACAATGATCAGCACTACATGTATGATGTAGCTTTTGAGCGGCAGGACAATGCCACTGTTTATCATATTAAACCGCACACAAAATCCGTTGTCGCTTTTCCTGAAAACTTCGATATTATTAAGGCAGATGACAGTGAGCAACCGCAATACGATGTAAAAGGATTGAATGAGGAAGGAAAACAGATTGCCGATGTTTTGTGGCAGCAGATCAGTTTATTCCCTCCTCAGTTCAAAGGCGGTAAAGCGTAGCTATTATTTAAATAAGAACGCATAATCTGTCACGAACTGCCTGAAAGTACGCGCCTGTTTACCTGTTACATCCTGTACGGTATTTGTCACTACAGCCGCTTCATTAAGCCGGTAATGAGCATAATCTTCCAACAGACCATCGGCCTGCCATTCGGGAAATCCAATACCCAGCAGGGCATTTTTCATATCGTCTTCAGGTACATTGATAAAGTGTACCGGATGTACGAGTACATCTGTGAATACATCTGCCAGCTGCTGATGTGTGAATGATTCAGGGCCCGTAAGATCATAGATTTTATTTTCATGTCCGTCTGTTGTCAGCGCAACAGCTGCTACTGCTGCGATATCCCTGATATCGATGAGGGAGATCCTTGCCTCCCCGGCAGCCGCGAAGAATTTGTGTCCTGACCTGATCACGTCCTTAAAGCCTAATAACCCCTGCATAAACAGGTTGGGACGTAAGAAGGTATATGTCATACCAGAAGCTTTTATTGCAGCTTCAACAGCTGCATGATAGCGCAGAAAGCGTACTGGTGAACCTGCATCCGCTGCCCATTGGGACAACTTCACAATATGTTTTACACCGGCTCTTTTAGCGGCATTAACAAAACGGATCTGTTGTTCTTCCGCATGTTCAGATGAGTTAGTCAGCAGAAAGGCCCTTTCTATGCCTGTCAATGCTGTATCCATAGAGCCTTCATCATCAAAATCACCCTGCACCAGTGTAATACCAGGCAATGCTTCCAGTTCTTTTGCACGTTCTATAGAGCGCACCATCGCATTATAGGAAATACCTTTCGCAGAAAGTAGATTGATCAGTTCTTTACCGATGTTGCCGGTAGCACCGGTAATAAGAATAGTAGCGGATCCTTGTGTTAACATGTGAATTCTTTTAGTGTTTGACTAATTATATCTCAAAACTAAGACCAGCTGATTCACTGGTATTGTAAGAAAACGAAAAATGCCTGGTTACCTGATCCAGGACAACATGCGCCGCACCAAAAAATTTTATATCCCTCAGGCAACCTTTTTATTTCTACCCTCGTATTAAGTAGTTGACACAAGTGCTCACAATTTGCTTATTTAAAATTTTCTAATCACCATGCATTTATTCAAGAAATCAATGGTGGCAATGCTTTTAATTGCCACAGTGGCCACCTCATGCTCCAACGATGACAACGATGGAGTTACGCCAACGCCACCACCAGTTCCGCAGAAAACCGTGAAAGTAGCCAGTAACACAACTTTCGGCGCTATTATGACTGACAGCACAGGCAAGACTTTATACTTCTTTTCTAATGATGCACAGGGCATCCCTACCTGTAAAGATGGTTGCGCTGCTGTATGGCCAACTTTCTATGTGGAAGAATCTGCACTCACTGTTGATAGTTCCCTGAACAAGGCTGATTTTACGACTGTTACACGTCCTGATGGTACCAAACAAACCGCGTACAAAGGATGGCCTTTATACTACTATGCGCAGGATGCTGCAGCAGGAGAAGTTAAGGGTGATAACGTTGGTACAATCTGGTTTGTAGCAAAACCTGATTACTCCGTAATGGTGGCTAACTTCCAGTTGCACGGCAACGATGGTACAGACTATGTACTCAATAACACAGGTGTAATTGCAGCAGGTACCGGTACATCCAAATACCTGGTAGACGATCGTGGTCTGACACTGTACAAGTTCTCCAACGACAAAGCCGGCACCAACAATTTCACTAACAATGATGATACGCATAACGCTATCTGGCCGATCTACGAAATATCAGAAGTGAAAAATGTACCTACCGGTTTCAACAAAGCAGATTTCGCCATCATCACTGTACTCGGTAAAAAACAGATCACTTACAAAGGATGGCCTATGTACTACTTTGGCCAGGACGCTAAAGTAAGAGGCGCCAACAAAGGTGTGAGTGTTCCTGCTCCAAATGTATGGCCTGTATTTTATACAACTACAGCTGCCGCTCCTCAACCGTAACTGCATAACCTTATAATACTGCCGTACTTGTGTAAAGCCCGGCAGCATTGTAAATAAGCAGATTGCCCGGCCCGGTTTCGTACCGGGTTGGGCTATCGGTTTTCAGACCAATAGAAGAGCAACCAGTTGATTTACATATTTTTTCTTTTAAGAGGGAGGTACCGGCCAGTCTGGTACCTCCTTCTTTTTATCAGCTTTATTTGCGTAACTCAAAAGTTACACATACATTTACGTAACTTCAAAGTTACATAATATGAAAAGAGACATTAAACTCAAATGGTTCTATCCGCACCCTGTAGAAACGATCTGGGAGTGCCTGACCAATCCGGAACTACTGGCGCAATGGAACCTGAATTCCGGCGACTTCAGGGCTGAAACAGGCTTTAAATGGATGGCAGCGTCCAGGCCCCGGCCTAAAATGGACTGGGACGGTAAAATGTACTTTGAAGTGCTGGAAGTCATTCCTTTGCAGAAACTCTCCTACTCATTTAAAGGAGGACCACGGCCAGGCGAATACAATCTTGATACAATCGTCAGCTGGACCCTGGTACCAAAGGATGGTGGTACAGAATTACATCTTGAACAGACGGGCTTTACAGGTATGAAGAATTATATCAGCAGCTTTATCATGGAAATGGGATGGAAAAATAAAGTGGCCAAACGTTTTCAGAAAGTACTATCAAATCTATCAAATGACAGCACCACAATTGGATAGCTTCCAGGCGCTTGCAGATCCCAGCAGACGGGAGATCCTGCTGATGCTGACAAAAGACAAGCGATCTATCAACTCGATTGCAGAACAGTTTGATATCAGCCGTCCGGCAATTTCAAAGCATATCAAAGTGTTGTATCAGGCAGGGTTTATTACGTTTGAAGAAAAAGGACGTGAGCGATACTGTATACTGAGACAGGAGGGATTTGATCAGGTGAAGGAATGGATGAATTTCTTTGAACAGTACTGGCTGGAAAGGCTGGGTAAACTGGAACAACTGCTTGCGAAAAATCCGGATATCGGAAAGAATACACAAAAGAAATAGATACAATGAGGGTACGATGGTCATGAACAGACATCGTACCCTTTTCCATTGATCGTTGATTGGTTGAATTACACGACGTTTAGATTTGTTTCACCTTCACCGGACCTACGCCACACCATAAGTTGACACCAATTGTTCAGCAGCTTTCTTTTCTCTATCCTTCACATACATCACCGCGACTGCGGCAATGATCATAAATGCGCCGCCCATCACCAGTGCAAAAACGGCTTCTCCCTGGAACAGGTGTTTTACGATCAGTCCTCCGAAGATGCCATTGACAATCTGCGGGAAGGTGATAAAGAAGTTAAAGATACCCATGTACACACCCGTCTTGTGAGACGGTATTACGCCGGATAGTATCGCATATGGCGTTGACAGGATGCTTCCCCATGCCATGCCGATACCGATCATTGGCCATATCAGCAGATCAGGGTTCTGTATAAAATAAAATGAGATCAATGATAATCCACCCGCTGTCAGGGAAATAGCATGCGCTGCCCTGCGGGACGTTTTACGGGCAATAGCCGGCAGTACCAGGGCATATACTGCTGATACCGCGCTATAGATACTGAACAGGAAACCTACCTTATTACCGGCATCTGCAAAGAGCGCAGAAGAGGTATCTCCGGGCGCTACTTTGTAAATGTGATGCGCGACCGCGGGTGTTGTAAATACCCACATGGAGAATAAAGCGAACCAGGAACAGAACTGCACCAGTCCCAGTTGTTTCATCGCCGAAGGCATATTGGAAAAGTCCTTGAGGATCGTTCTCAATCCGCCGCTATGATTCTCTGCAGCCTGTTCAGGATTAAACTTTGCAAACTCCTCCGGAGAATATTCTGACGAAGTAAATATCGACCAGAGAATGGTAGCGAGTAACACGGCTGCTCCTACATAAAAGGAATAGATCACATTATCCGGTACGACACCCGGCGCCGCTGTTTTGGATACGCTCATATATTCTGCCAGCAGATACGGTAAGGAAGAACCCAATACGGCACCAGCTCCTATCAGAAAGGTCTGTGCAGAGAATCCCTGGCTGCGCTGTTCATCCGGCAGGTTATCCGCCACCAGTGCCCTGAAAGGCTCCATGGCCACATTGATAGAAGCATCCATCAGCGTCAGCATGCCTGCACCTATCAATACCGGCGGCAACATAGCTGCCAATAGTGAGGAATTAGGCAGTAACATCAGCGCCAGTGCAGTTGCGATAGCGCCCACAAGAAAGTAAGGCCTGCGACGTCCCAGTTTATTCCAGGTACGGTCACTATAGTGCCCGATAATAGGCTGTACGATCATACCGGTCAGCGGAGCTGCCAGCCAGAAAAGGGACAGGTGCTCTACTTCCGCTCCATAGGTTTGTAAAATGCGGGAAGCATTTCCATTCTGTAAAGCAAAACCGAACTGGATACCGAAAAAGCCCATGCTCATGTTCCATATGCGCGCAGCGGACAACCGCGGCTTAGCCATTCCTTTCATGGGATAAATATTTTAATTAACTAAATTTCCTTGCTTTGAAGTTACTGTTGCACCAGCAGCGACATGCACTGCTTCGCCATAGATCAACACGGTGATGTCTTTGGTAGCATCGTTTTCAATGGTCACATCCTGCTTGCTCACTTTCACCTTTAATATCCTTCCACGGAAACGGATGCTGAATGCAAACGACTCCCATTTACCGGGCAGGAATGGCGTGAACTGCAATTGTCCATCTCTCACACGCATACCGGCAAAACCTTCCACCACACTCATCCAGGTACCAGCCATAGAAGTAATATGCAGCCCGTCTTCTGTATCGTTGTTATAATCGTCCAGATCGAGACGGGAAGTACGCAGATAGAACTCATGCGCCCTCTTTTCGTCACCCAGTTTCGCCGCCAGGATCGCATGTACGCAGGGAGACAGGGAGCTTTCGTGTACGGTACGCGGTTCGTAGAAATCAAAGTTACGACGCAGTGTATCCATATCATATCTGTCTTCCAGGAAGTATAATCCCTGCAAAACATCTGCCTGTTTTATATAACAGGAGCGCAGAATACGGTCCCAGCTCCATTTCTGATTCAGCGGACGCTGTGCCGGATCAAGGTCTTTTACCAGGATCTGTTCTTTGTCCAGATAGCCATCCTGTTGCAGGAATACCCCCAGCTGTTCATCTACAGGATAATACATGTTATCGATCACATGCTGCCATTTTTCCAGTTCTTTACCGGCGTCAAAAGCAGTTGTTCTGATAATTGCATCATACCGGCCGGCAGCAGTCTCTTTTACATACTGCAAAGCCTCTGTAGCGTATTGCAGGCACCAGGTGGCCATGGTACTGGTATACCAGTTATTGTTGACGTTGTTCTCGTATTCATTTGGTCCCGTTACGCCCAGCATTACATACTGTCCGCGCGCATCGCTCCAGTTCACACGTTGTGCCCAGAAGCGGGCTATACCGATCAGTACTTCCGTACCGTATTCTGCCAGATAAGCCGCATCACCGGTATAGCGAATGTAATTGAAAATAGCAAAAGCGATAGCAGCGTTACGATGAATTTCCTCAAAGGTAATCTCCCACTCGTTGTGACATTCTTCTCCGTTCATTGTCACCATCGGGTATAATGCTGCGCCATTGTTAAAGCCTAATCTGGCTGCATTTTCAATAGCCTTACCTAATTGCTTATAACGATAGATCAGCAGATTACGGGCTACCTGTGGTTCAGCAGTAGCGAGATAGAAAGGTATACAGTAAGCTTCTGTATCCCAGTAAGTGGAGCCGCCATATTTTTCACCCGTAAAACCCTTAGGCCCGATATTCAGACGCGCATCTTCACCGGTGTAGGTCTGGTTTAGCTGGAAGATATTGAAACGGATCCCCTGTTGCGCAGCCGGATCACCTTCAATGATAATATCGCTTTCTTTCCATTTGATCGCCCAGGCAGCCGCCTGTTCTTTCAGCATGGTCTCAAAGCCTTTTGCTGCTGCTTTACCAACTGCGATTTCGCAATTATTAGCCAATGCTTCTACTGCGTGGTTTTCAGAAGAGAGGTTTGCCGCGTATTTGTAGATAACTGTTTCCTGCTGATTGTTCACTCTCACGGTCGTCACTACGCCTACGTATTTCTCTTTCTGTACCGGTGTTACGTTCAATGCCATAGGCTTCGCATCCTGGTATATATTGAACTGCATCCCGGTACATACCTGGAAACCGGTTTTCTTGGTCTTCAGTGTGATATAGGCACTGGTATGCTGGATACTGGCGCCTGTTTCTTCCCAGAACTTCTCATCGTAGTTGGCATCCTGGTTTTTGATGTCGCCATCGATGTAGGCGGTTACCTGCACATTACCTTCAAAATTCAGGGGAGTGATACTATAGCGGATCGCACCGGTTTCATCATCTGCAATACTACAGAAACGCGTAGCGGTTACCTTTACCTGTTTACCACTTGCCAGCGTTGCGGTAAAGTTACGTTGCAGATACCCTTCCTGCATGTTCAGTATACGGCTGAAATCAGTCACCCGGGCCTTATGCAGGTCCAGCTCTTCTTCCTCAATACGGATACCGATACCGATCCAGTTCGCCGCATTCAATACCTTGGCAAAGTACTCCGGATAGCCGTTCTTCCACCAACCCACACGGGTCTTGTCAGGATAATAGACACCGGCAACGTAATTGCCCTGTAATGTTTCGCCGGAATAGGCCTCTTCAAAGTTGGCACGCTGGCCCATACGACCATTCCCCAGACTGAATATGCTCTCGGATATCTTATTATAATGTGGTACAAAACCTTCTTCGATAATGTTCCACCCGTCTACTTTTATGTATTGCTTCATGACTCTCCTGAATGGCACCTTTCGCTAAAATGCGATCAGCATTGTTTATTTTGAGTATAAGTTGGTCAGTGTTTGCAGATCGATCTGCTCCAGGCTACTGACTACCAGGTCAGCTTCTCCCAGTACGTCCTCCTCTCCTATGCCGACTACCTTCATACCGGCAGCTTTTGCAGCCTGTACACCGGCAATGGCATCTTCAAAAACGATACATTTAGCCGGTGATACGCCCAGGGCTTCAGCTCCTTTCAGGAAGACCTCCGGATCGGGTTTGGAAGCGGAAACGGTATTACCATCTACCAATGCATCAAACAACGGCAGAATGCCTACTTTTTCCAATATGACAGTTGCATTCTTACTGGCAGATCCCAGGGCCGTTCTTATACCGGCAGCCCGCAGATTATCCAATAATTCTTTTGTTCCCGGCAGGATCTCTTCGGGTGTCATGTGATGGATCATGTCAACATACCATTCATTTTTACGGGTAGCGAGCACCTGTTGTTCATCAGCAGACTTCTCTATCCCTCCCCATTCCAGGATCAGTTCGAGTGACTTAACTCTGCTGATTCCTTTTAGCTTCTCGTTCTGCGCTTCCGTAAAATTGAACCCTAACTCATTGGCCAGCCTCTTCCAGGCTTTGAAATGATAGACAGCGGTATCTACGATCACCCCATCCAGGTCAAAAATGCATGCTTCAAATACTTGCATATATTCAGATAAAATCGTTTGAAAAATTGTTACTTGAGCAGTTCCAGCACCTGTGTTGTTTCTGCCGGTATATGCAGACTATCGGCCAGCGGATAGGTTTTACCACTGACGATGTCCCTGGCCTGTGTGAAGCCGGTCACCCTTTCCGTGAAACGCGCGGGAGATATCGCAGCCTCCTGCTCATTTGGATTGAGTACGATCATCACTGTCTTTTCTCCGTTATAGCGGAAATAAGTGTAAATATTATCCTGCGGCACATACTGCATCAGTTTACCCGTTTGTAATACCGGGTTATGCTTTCTGTAGTTGGCTAAAGCGCTGACATAGTTGAATAACTCATTTTCTTCTGTATTACGGCCACCGGCAGTGAATTTGTTCTGTGCATCACCTGTCCATCCACCTTTGAAATCTTCACGTACCAGTCCATCGGGCGCACTGAAGTTCTTCATACCGATCTCCGCGCCATAGTACAATTGCGGGATACCACGGGTGGTGAGTAACCAGGCCAGTGCGGCCTTGTATTTATTCCTGTTCTCCTTTACCACTGAATAGAAACGGCTCAGGTCATGGTTGTCCAGGAATACCACGTTACGCATAGGGTCCTGGTATTGATAATCCTGTATCAGGGTGGCATAGAGTTTTACGACGCCATCATCCCATCCCGGCTTTTCATTGAGTGCAGCTGAGATCGCCCAGAGACTCTGAAAATCGGTAGTGCCAGGGAGGTTTGTATCAAAGCCTCTGTTCACCGTATTACCCTGGGTAAAAAAGACCTGTTCCGGACCACTGTGTACCCATACCTCTCCGAAGAAGGTAAAACCGGGATAGGCCGCTTTAATAGCTTTACCCCACTCCGACATGAAGTCTGCATCGTTATAAGGGTAAGTATCAAGACGAAAAGCATCTACCCCGGCGTATTCAATCCACCAGATATGACTTTGTGTAAAATATCTGCGTACATATGGATTTTTCTGGTCCATATCAGGCATGTGTAAATCGAACCAGCCATCGGTCATGATCTTCTGATCAGATGGCGCTGCGTAAGGATCCATTAAAGGAGCAGCACGAAAGCTTGAACGGGTGAAAGCGGGCCATTGATGTACCCAGTTCTTCATGGGCAGATCTTTCATCGTCCAGTGCTGACTGCCAATATGATTGTGTACCAGGTCCTGGATCAGCTTCATGCCTCTTTTATGCAGACTGTCAGCCAGCACCTTATACAGTTCATTCGACCCAAAGCGGGGATCAATGCGGTAATTTTCCGTTGCTGCATAACCATGATAAGAAGCGGACGGCTGATCATTGGTCACTAACGGCGTCATCCACAAGGCTGTTACCCCCATCTCCTGCAAATAACCCAGGTGATCAATGATACCTTGTATATCGCCGCCATGGCGTTTATACATGGAATCTCTGTTCAGTGAAGTTTCCTGCATTCCTTTGATAATATCATTGTTCTTATCGCCATTTGCAAAACGGTCCGGCATGATCAGGTATACAAAGTCGCTGCTGTTCACGCCCTGCGCTTTGATACCGCCTTCTCTTTTCCTTAGCTCGTAAGTGTATACAATGTCTTTCTGCCCTTTCTGTTTAAACTTGATGGGGAACGTTCCCGGAGCAGCCGAAGAAGTGATATTGAGATCGACAAACAAATAATTGGGATTCTCTACTTTATGTACTTCCTGTAAGGTGATACCCGGATAGCTGAGGGACACTTCCTTTTCAGCGATCTTGTCTCCATGAATGATCAGTTGCAGGAAGGGTTCCTGCATACCCGTCCACCAGAAGGCGGGTTCTACCCTCTCCAGTTTAGGCAGTTGTGCCAGTGATATCGAAACAGTAGTGAATGCCAGGATAGCGGTCAATAACAATCTTCTCGTCTGTAACATGCTTAATAATCTATGGTTTTGAGAGCTGCAGCCCGGTGTTGAAGCAGGCTGCAGCTGATATCATTCCTTATTGTACGCTCAATGTGTAGATGTAGTTGCCAGGATTACCCAGATCCATCGTGATGGTATAAGTTCCGGCAGTCGTGATGTTGATCACACCAGCGGCACCGGCGCTCAGTACCCCGTTATTATCATCATCACTCAGACTGATGGTATTGGCATTATTTGCCCTGAAGTAGAAGCTTCCCGCGCTCATTGTAGTGGTAACGCTCCATTTCTTTGTCGTCGCGTTAAAGGTCATTGCCTTATCGGCGCCACCTACTGCACTACCGGTAATACTCCACGAAGTACGGGTAACCGCAAAGCTGAGTGCATTCAGGTCAACTGTAAGCCTGTAATAACCTGCTTCAGCAGCCTTTATATTGCCTCCATTACTAACAAGAGAACCACCGCCGGCATCACCATAGTTCAGGTCCCAGCTTTTAGCAGGCGTGATCTTGAACTCAGTGTTGGCATCCGGGAAATTCAGGTAGCCTTCATACTTCTTGTCATTGTTTACTGATGCCAGTGCACCAAGACCATCATTGTCGAATGACCATCCCTGGTAACCACCCGGTACATAGATCGCCGGATATATCTTTGGTACATAGTAAGGCGTTACTGTCAGCAATACACTGTCAGAGTATACCTTATCTCCTATAGTATCTACCGCTGCTTTTACACGGATCACCAGCTGGTGTTCACGACCGGCAGCCAGGCCCATATTGTTGATCGCCTGATTCAGCTGCGCAACCGTGAAGGTTTTGGTCAAACCGTTACTAGCGCTAAATATCTCAGAAGCGTTCCTGAAACCATTTCCTTTTTCGGCCACTTCAAGTGCATAGTTCACTACGGCTCTGTATCCCCAGTCCTGAGAAGCAGTCCAGGTATAGGTTACCGCATTTTCTGAAGCTTTATCCGCTGAAAAAACAAACTCAGTCGCTGTAGCAGAAAAGGTAGGCGTTGTACCTGTCTTCACCTGTGTGAAGCTGTCCTGCTTTTCGCAGGAGGCGAGCGCCAACACACATAAACTTCCTGCAATAATTTTATTCAACCAGGCATTCATGATGCAAGTATTTTTAGTATTGTGGTTAAATGCTGTTCCTGAATTAATAACCGTCGTTCTGTTTCAGGTTGGGATTAGCCACCCTTGCAGTAGTTGGTATGGGATACAGTTTACGGAAATCACCTACTGCTGCTCCGGCAGGTACGCCGCCTTTAAACGGCCATACATAGGATGCACCTGTGAACAATCCGTAACGGATCAGGTCAGTTCTGCGATGTCCTTCCCAGTAGAGTTCACGACCTCTTTCATCGAGGATGAACTTCAATGTGAGCTGTGCTGCCGTGATGTTACCGGAAGTATTACCATAGGCGCGCTGGCGCAGGTCATTGATATAAGTCACGGCCTGGCTGGTGCTGCCACCTGTACCGCCACGTAATACGGCTTCTGCATAGGTCAGGTGCATTTCTGCCAGACGCATTAACGGGAAGTCTGTATCTACGAAAGTGGAGTTGGAACCATCTGTATTTTTAGATGTCCTGTTGGACCATTTTGTAATAGCATAACCGTCGGTGAAAGTACCCAGGTCAGCGATCTCACGGTTTTGTCCTTCAGTATAGAACATCGCACGTTTATCGGTAGCACCAGTAATGTCACTGAACAGATCTACAAATGCACTGGTAGCGCGTAAACCACCCCAACCACTGTTCACACCGAAGTTAGCGGCATTCATACTACCACCTACGGCCGCATGTATCAGGTAAGTAGTACCGCCATAAGTCTGGGTCCTGGTACCGTCGAAGTTGGCGGTAAGCATCAACTCAGATTCGGAAGTGACATTGTTATCTGCTTTGAACATATTCGCGTAGCTGTTCGCAAGTGTGTAACCGGAATTGATCACTTTACTGCTATAGGTAACCGCATCGGTGTAACGGGCAGTACCGGTATATACTTCAGCGTTCAGGTATAATTTTGCCAGCAATCCCCATACACAGGCTTTATCAGCACGACCGTATTCATTTGCATGGGCATCTACCATATCTCCTTCTATTGCTACTAACTCACGTTCCACATAAGCAAACAGGTCCGCGCGGGAGATCTGGTTTGGGTTATAATATGCCACTTCGTTACTGTCAGTCACAAATGGTACACTTCCAAACAGGTCCATTGCGTGATAGTAGCTCAGCGCACGCAGGAAGCGGGCTTCTGCGCGGAAGGTATGCGCCGTCTCACGGTCTTTTTCAGCGATACCATTGCTGCTCAGTTTATCATCGCTGGTTTGTCGGATAAACTCATTACACTGCGCGATCTGATAGAACAGACGGGCAAACATAGCGTTGATGAAGTTATCATCCGGCGTCCAGTCCATCTGATGAAAATCCTGTATCGTACCATCATTCCAGGCCATTACAGCTTCATCAGTTGGCAGTTCCTGCATCTGAAAATATCCGCGGATATAACTGGAAGTTCCTTCATCAATACCGCTGATATCCGGGCTACCAGTAGGGCCTACCTGTCCGGTAACAGAGAAACCACCATATAATTTTGCCAGGATGGCCTTATAATTGGAAAAGTCTTTATACACGCTGGCTGATGTAGCCTCTGTGATCGGTGTACGGTCAAGATCTTTGGTACAGGAAGTCAGTCCCCATGCTATTGCACCCGCCAGTACCACCTGATATATGAATTTCTTAGTCATAACGTTTCCTGTTTGTTAATTAAAAATCAAGGTTAACACCTAAAGAATATACACGCGGACGAGGGTAGAACTTATCGTCTATACCACTGAATACTTCAGGGTCCTGACCGCTGTATTTGGTGATCACGAATACGTTCTGCACGTTAAAGTTTGCACGCAGGCCGACTTTCTTATTGATCACTCTTCCGAAGTCGTAACCCAGGTTCAGGTAGTCCATGCGCAGGAATGATCCGTTTTCTACGTAGTAATCAGACCAGTATTGTGTGTTCCTGAATTTAGTTTTCAGCACACTGGTGGACAGGTTTGCCAGGTAATTACTATTCTGGAATGTTTTGTAAGAACCGTTGTTGGATGCCTGGTTGTTATAGATGTAGTTACCGATGTTACTACGCACACTGAAACCGAGGCTCCATTGCTTGTAGTTGAAGCTTGAATTGAAGTTCAGGTATACTACCGGATTGGAGGATTTATAGCGGTATTTATCATCTGCGTTAACGACGCCATCGCCGTTGGTGTCTTCATACACACCTTCAATCGGATTGCCTGCTTTATCGTAGATCTGTTTGTATACGTAGAAAGAATTGATCTGATGTCCGGCAGTATTGATCTGGATCGTGTTACCGGTACCACCGCTGATCCCGCCTGTAGCGATACCTACGGAAGTATCTGTCTGCGCTTTGGAGAGCGACAGGATCTTGTTCTTGTTATAGGTCACGTTGAAACCAGCATTCCAACGGAAGTCTTTTGTTTCTACCGGTGTGGCATTGATGATGAACTCCACCCCTCTGTTTTCCAGACTACCGATGTTGGTATACAGGGTGTTGGTCAGGTTTGTACCGGTAGGAGCTGTTACATCTGCCAGCAGGTCGGTGGTTTTCTTGTAGTAGAAGTCTACGCTACCGGTGATCTTATTATCCAGGAAGCCATAGTCTACTGCTACGTTGTAAGTAGCTGTCTGTTCCCATTTGATGTTCTGGTCATAACCGGCAGCACGCAGTGTTTTGTAGAACACATCTCCCAACTGGTAGGAAGAGTTGGCGTCACCATAGGTATAGCGGGACAATGCTGCGTATTCTTTACCCACACCGATATTTTCCTGACCGGTCACACCGTAACCGAGTCTGAGTTTCAGGTCAGATAAGGTCTTTGTATTCTTCAGGAAAGGCTCGTCTTTCAGTTTCCAGGCGAAAGCGACTGAAGGGAAGTTACCCCAGTGCTGACGGAAACGGGAAGTACCATCACGACGCATGGTGAAAGTCAGGAGATATTTGTCATTGAAGGTATAGTTCAAACGACCGAAGAAAGATACCAGTGTATGCTGTGCTTCGCTGTAGTTACCCGCAGCAGTGGTCGTATCGCCTGATTCGTCCAGCGTAGGATAACCCGGAGTAGCGGTGATAAAGTCCTGGTAAGAATAACCACCCATTACGTCGATACGGCTTTTGATACCTTTCAGATCTTTTACATAGTTCAGGTAAAAGTCAAACAGTTTGTTCTTCATTTCCTGAGAGTAATGCTTGTAGGAACCGCCGGTACCATTGTAGTAGGACAGTGCTGCATACTTCGGAATGTTTGTATTACCGTCTCCTTTCTGGTAGTCGTAACCCAGGTTCAGGTTAACACGCAGTTCAGGGAGGAAGTGGAACTTATAATCAAACTGGATATTGCCAATACTTCTCTTTACCTGGGATTTGTCCATTTTCTGTTCCAGCATTGCCGCCGGGTTTTTGGTAGCGAGGTCGTACAGTTTGCCATTGTACAGCCATTCGTAGTAACCACCAAAATCATTGCTGTTGCCGGAGCGAAGCGGTTTAGTCGGATCGTAGGCAATAGCGGCGTTGATAGCACCCTGGTCGGCAAAGCGGTAGTCAGCGATAGAACCCTTTACGTTCATGTTGATTTTCAGGTGATCATCAAATAAACTTGGAGACAGGTTAATGGAAGCTGAATTTCTTTCCAGGTTGGATGTTTTCAGGATACCGTCCTGGTTCAGGTAACCAACAGAAATGCGGTAAGGCAGTTTCTTCCAGGCGCCGCTGAGGGCCAGGTTGTTATCGGTGCTGAAAGCAGACTGGTAGATCTGTTTCTGCCAGTCAGTATTATCAGTGCCCAGCAGTGCGATCTGCGCAGCCGTACCATTCTGTCTTACAACATCAGAGAACTGGCTGGCGTTCAGCACCGGAGAAAAGCCGGTTACCTTGGAAACAGCGTTAGTTGAGCTGAAGGAAACGTGGAGTTGATCGCCAAGACGTCCTTTTTTAGTAGTAATGATAATGACACCGTTGGAGGCACGGGAACCGTAAATAGCGGTTGCAGATGCATCTTTCAGTACGTTAAATGATTCAATATCATTCGGGTTGATCAGGGCGAGCGCATTGGAGGCGCCGCTGATATTGTTATTGTCAACAGGAACTCCATCGATAATGATCAGCGGATCGTTAGTGGCATTCAGGGAAGCACCACCACGTACACGGATCGTACTACCAGCGCCAGGTGCACCACCATTGGAAGTGATCTGTACACCAGGAACTTTACCGGTGATCAGCTGATCGGCGGAGCTGATAGGTCCTTTGTTAAAGTCTTTGGAAGAAACGACAGCGATCGCACCTGTCAGGTCGCTCTTTTTCTGTGTACCGTAACCTACTACTACAATTTCATTCAGACCTTTAGTGTCAGCTTTCAGCTGGAAAGTGATCGATTCTGTGCTGTTACCTGCATTGACAGGCATTTCGAATGTTTCATACCCCAGGATACGGGCTACTACTACGATGTTTCCCGGAGTAATGCCAGTGATGGTGAATTTTCCTTCCGCATCGGCTGTCGCGTTCTTACTGGTACCTTTGATGAAGACGGTGGCGCCTGGAATTGGCTGTCCTGCGTCGTCTGTCACCTTCCCACTAATACTGCCTGATTGCGCATAGGTAAACAGAGAGATCAACACAAAGCACAGCAGTAATGCATACCGGGCAAAGCGTGTTTTTTTCATTTAACGTTGATTAATAGTTTCACAATAAGTTCACTGCAGGTACTTTTTGAGCAAAAAGCCCCCCTTTCGAATCCTTTCGAATTCAATTGCCTTTCGTTTGTTTTTGTTGTAATCGTGGAAACCAGAGACTGATCTTTCTGTCTTCCGGTGATCTGAATGCTGTAAAGCTTTAAGTAGGATTCATTTTAGTTACGTTTTTCTATTTCCGGGAACGTTCCCGGAGTGTGGAACATGTTGCTAAAGTATACCTTTTTATGAAAACTGTAACATTCTGAAATACTTTTTTTAAAAAAAAGTTAAAAAATAGCGGGGAAATGGCACGTGAAATCAGCGTAATAATCGATATAACGCTTGATTATCAGCAATTTGAAGAATGTTTATATACAAGATTATCTAGTAAAGCACTTTCGTTTTGTTTCTTTTCGCTTACCCCTTCCCTCCTATGGTGGTTTTTACACCGGTGCTGGAAGTTCTGGGAATTAGTTTTGAACTTAATACAAGGTGGTCAGTAACAGGCGCATCGCTTTCCAGTGCCCTGAAAAGGAGCTCTGCGGCATTTGTCCCCAGATCAAAAGCTGGTTGTGTGATGGTCGATAGCGCTGGATTCAGCAGAGAAGCGATCTCCAGACTGGAAAAGCTAACAATCTTAATATCATCCGGAATCCGGATACCGAGATTATGACAAACGTAGTAGCTGGAAATAGCCAGACGTTCCACAGAAGCCAGGATACCATCCGGATGCTGTTCATTTAATGCTTTTGAGAGAATATCAAAGTTCTCGTCATAGTCGTTGGAGCAATCTATAACGAGGTGGGTGTTATATGGAATACCCGCATCTTTCAATGCGTCGTGATAACCCTGCATACGGACATTACCGATGGACAGACTCTTATTCACCACAAGGAATGCGATCTTCTTACAGCCTACTTCTATCAGATGACGCGTAGCGGCAAAACTACTCTCATAGTCATCTGTAGTGACTTTTGGCACATTGATATCATCGTACACCCTATCAAAAAAAACGAGTGGAATATGTTTATTTCCCAATCTGTTCAGGTACTGGTGATCGTTGGCCTCACCGGATGCAGACATGATGATGCCATCCACACGACCGTTATACAATTTGTCAATAAATGCTACTTCTTTCTGGTATTCGTCATCCGTCACATAGATCAGTGTATGGTAGCCTTTATCTCTGGCTACGCGCTCAATACCATGTATGGCCTGGGAAAAAAAGTTATTGGCCAGTTCCGGAACGATGATGGCAATTGTCTTGCTTTTCTTCTCCCGCAAATTGCTGGCATAGTGATTTGGCTGGTAGTTGAACTCCTTCGCCATGGATAAGATCCTGGCTTTTGTTTCGGGATTGATGTCGCTGTTGCCTCTGAATGCCCTGGAAACCGTGGAAGTAGACAAATTAAGTTTTTCAGCCAACCTTTTAATATCAACGCGATCCATTGCTAAAGTTGTTTAAATAGGCTCAGCGGCCAAATTAGAGAAAATAGCTGAGAAAGCAGGAAACTAATAATTCACGCCTATCGTATATTATATATTTAATATAAAATAATTAATCATTTTGATATTTTTGCACATAGATAATTTTAACCAGCAGCATTCCTATACCGAAACACCTCGACATTTTTCCCTCAGAACTGCTGATTGATGAGAAGTTCGTGCCCCTGTGTTGAATACCAGTGGCTTATGTGCTTCCGGTGAACAAACCGTAAACGAGAAAACGTAATATACCTGGTTGCGCGGGCAACCTATTCCCTAACCTATGCATTACACAATGATTAGGCTTTTATTTACATTCCTATTAGTGGCTTTTTTAAGTCCGCTGGCCATTGCACAGACCTGCAACAAAGATCTGGCATTAGGCAAAGCAGTTACCACCTCCTCCGTTACCGCAGGCAACCTTCCTACAAGGGCTACCGATGGCGATCCCACTTCCCGTTGGGAAAGTGCGTGGAATAACAACGAGTGGATCATGGTGGACCTTGGGCAAAGCTATCCCATTTGTACCATTACGCTGAACTGGCAGGTACTGGCCACCGGTTACACGGTAGAAGTATCGCCGGACGGAACGTCGTGGACAAACCTTGTCACTGAGACCGCCAATACAGGGCTTAACAAGACCTACAGCGTATCAGCCAACGGACGCTATGTACGTATGACAGGTCTTACGAGGGGTTCTGCCTATGGTTTTTCTCTCTATGATTTCATAGTGATCGGTACAGAACCAATCAGTTATTGCTCCAGTACGAACGTGGCCCAGCTACGCCCTGTGACGGTATCTTCTGTCGCAAACGGTAATACCGGCAACTTCGCAGTGGACAATAACATGGGGACCCGCTGGGAAAGTGCGCACAGCGACAACCAGTATATGTATGTGGACCTGGGCGCCAACTATGATCTTTGCCGCGTGGTACTGAACTGGGAAGCAGCGTATGGCAGGGATTATAATATTGACATCTCAACCAACGGAAGCAGCTGGACTACGGTGAAAAGTGTTACCGGCAACTACATGAGGGACAATACCATTTCCATCAGTGGAAATGCCAGGTATGTACGTATGAACGGATTTACCCGCGGAAGCACCTATGGTTTCTCACTCTGGGAATTTTCGGTATACGCCTTACTACCTGCTATCAGTGTCACTAAAGTCACGGACGCAGCAGAACCGGGAACAGGCGGCAGCTTCAGATTCAGTCTGCCAACAGGTATCACCTTCACAGAAGATATTACCGTTAACTATACTACCTCAGGTACGGCATTGAGCGGTACCGACTATACAGCGCTATCCGGCTCCGTGGTCATACCCGCAGGGCAACAAGGTATAAACGTTCCGCTTTCTGTTATCGATGATCAGATTATTGAAGGAAACGAAACGGTGATAGCAACCATTACCAATGCTACATCTCCCACACATCTTGGTTTTCCCGTCAGTGCTACTAATCCCAGTGCTACAATGACGATCAGCGATAATGATAACATTGCAGCTAATAAGATCGTAAGAATTAATGCTGGCGCCAATAGCGCGGAACCCAGCACCAATGGCGCTTATGTAATCAGTCTGCCGGTAGGTATCACCTCCGCGGAGAATATCACTGTCAGCTATACGACCGGTGGGACCGCCACTGCGGGTGCAGACTACAATCTGCCTGCTACTTTCACCCTTCCCGCAGGGCAGAATAATGCAGTGCTTACGCTGACCGTTACGGACGATCAGATCATCGAGAACACAGAGTCAGCAGTTGTCACCATCACCGGTGGTACTGCTGCTACGCTTGGCACATTTACCGCAAGTACAGGCAGTGCCACCGCTTCTTTGAATATTACAGACGATGATAATACCAGCGCCAAAAAAATTATACGGATCGCTACCATTGCCCATGCGGCCGAACCGTTAACCAATGGCAGATTCAGGATTTATCTGCCAACGGGTATGACTGTTTCTGAAGACGTCACCATCAACGCCAACGTCACCGGAAGCGCAACGTCTGGTACAGACTATGTTGCGCTGGGCTCCGTATTCGTTATTCCGGCTGGTCAAAACTCAGTTATAACGCCGGTGCAGGTGATCGATGACAATAACATCGAAAGTACTGAAACGGTAACAGTGACACCAACTGCTGCATCCAGTGCATCGTTTGGCAGCTTCCCGATCGTCTTTGGTGCAACGGCTAACATTAATATCATAGATGATGATGATGTTGCGGCTAACAGAAGACTGAGCGTAACCAAAACCAGCGACGCTGTAGAAGGCACCAGTAATGGTAACTTCAGGATCAGTCTTCCGGCGGGTGTGACCTATCCGGCGGATATTACGGTGAACTACACCACTGGCGGTACTGCTGTTGGTGGCACAGATTACACCACGATTCCTGCCACCGCTACCATCCCTGCCGGACAAAACGGTGTGGATGTTCCAGTAACAGCACAGCCATACAATAACAATATCATTGAAAATGATAAGACGGTGATTATAACACTGACCGGCGGCTCTGCTCCTTCTTTCAGTGCGTTTACACCTGATCCGGCTAATACTACTGCTACTGTGATCATTGCTGATGACGACAGTAATGCCACTAACAAAAGACTTTCTGTCTATAACACGGGTACGGCAGCAGAACCTTCTACAAACGGATCTTTCCAGATAAGACTGCCCGGTTCACTGACTGCATCAGAAGACATCACTGTCTCCTATACGGTTACGCCATCCAGTAGTGCCGGCACTACTCCTGCGACACCTGGTACTGACTTTAACAACTTAACAGGTACTGTCATCATTCCCGCCGGACAGAATGCAGTTAACGTTCCCTATTCACCTGTCGATGATCAGATCATTGAAACAAGAGAGGAATTTACCGTACAGCTTACAGGTGGTACGACTTCTACTTTAGGTGCATTTGGCCTAGACGTAGCTACAGATGTTATGGCAATTGATGACAATGACAATACTCCGGCGAATAAAATATTTACCATTACGCCGACAGCTACGGCTGCTGAACCATCCACCAACGGATCATTTAGTGTTAGTCTGCCGGCAGGTTATACCGTTTCTCAAAACGTTACTTTTTACTATACTGTCGGTGGCACCGCTACTTCGGGCACAGACTATACTGGTATCGGTACTGCTGTTATCTTAACTGCCGGACAAAACAGCGTACAGATCAACGTACCAGTCATTGATGATAATATCATTGAAGGAACGGAATCAATAGACGTCACGCCTACTTACGGAGAAAGTACAGATATCACCGGATTTACCAGCAGTGGTATTGCCAGCAACACGATCGCGGATGATGATAATACCGCCTCAAATAAAGTGATCAGTATTGCAGCTGCGAATAATGGCGCCGAGCAAGCTACAGATGCTGCATTTACAATCAGTTTGCCAGCCGGCATTACATCCGCTACTCCAGTAACGGTGAACTTCTCTGTAGCTGGTACCGCTACCGCCGGCGCTGACTATACCGCTTTAGGTACTTCTATCGTCATCCCTGCCAATCAGAACAGTGTAACACTGACTGTTCCGGTACTGGATGATCAGGTTATCGAGGGTACTGAAACCGTTATCGTTACCATAACGGGTGGTACTGCGCCTACAGCCGGTACATTCACTGCCAGTGCGAGCAATGCAACTGCGAGTGTGAACATCAGCGACGATGATGATGTAGCCGCCAATAAAGTCATCAGTATCGCCGCTGCGAATGATGGTGCCGAACCAGGTACGGATGCCGCATTTACCTTCAGTTTACCAGCTGGTATAACAGCAGCAGAACCTGTCACCGTGAATTTCACTGTAGCGGGTACGGCGACTGCTGGTACCGATTACACGGCATTAGGTGTTTCCACTATCATTCCCGCTGGTCAGAACAGCGTAACACTGACCGTTCCGGTACAGGATGATCAGATCATTGAAGCTACAGAAACAGTTATTGCGACCATAACAGGTGGTTCCGCTACAAACGCTGGTGCATTTACTGCGAACCTGATCAATGCTACGGCTACAGTAAACATCAACGACAACGATAATACTACCACCAATAAAGTCATCAGTATCGCTGCTGCGAATGATGGTACCGAGCCAGGTACAAATGCTGCGTTTACTATCAGCCTCCCAACGGGTGTAACCGCAGATGAAGAGGTTATTGTCAACTTCTCAGTTGCTGGTACGGCTACATCAGGTGTTGACTATACAGCGCTGGGGACTTCCGTTACCATCCCAGCTGGTCAGAACAGTGCTACACTGACTGTTCCCGTATTGGATGATCAGATCATTGAAGCTACTGAAACGGTTATCGTAACCGTAACAGGTGGTTCCGCAACCAACGCAGGCACATTTACTGCCAACGCAACCAATGCTACTGCTACTGTCAACATCAGCGATGACGATAATACTGCGGCTAATAAAGTCATCAGTATTACTACTGCTAACAACGGAGATGAGCCTTCCAATAACGGCGAATTCACCATCAGTCTGCCAACGGGTGTTACTGTCAATGAAGATGTCACTGTTAACTTTACGGTTGCCGGTACCGCTACCGCAGGTACTGACTACACCGCGCTGGGTACTTCGGTAGTTATCCCTGCTGGACAGAACAGCATAACACTGACCGTTCCGGTACTGGATGACCAGATCATTGAAGGAACGGAAGCTGTTACTGTTACCATCACAGGTGGTACTGCCACAAACGCCGGTGCATTTACTGCTGGTACTAACAACGTAGCTACTGTCAACATCAACGATGATGATAACACCGCTACTAATAAAGTCATCAGTATTACTGCGGCAAATGATGGCACTGAGCCTGGTACGAATGCGGCGTTTACTATCAGCCTTCCAGCGGGTGTAACTGTCAATGAAGATATCACTGTAAACTTCACCGTGGCTGGTACGGCTACCGCTGGTACCGACTATACAGCACTGGGTACGGCTGTTACTATTCCTGCCGGACAGAACAGCATCACACTCAATGTGCCTGTACTGGATGACCAGGTAATAGAAGCTACAGAAACTGTCATTGTAAATGTAACAGGTGGTACTGCTGCTACAGCTGGCGCATTCACCGCCAGCACTACTAATGCAGCTGCTACTGTTAACATTACAGACAATGACAATACCGCTGCCAATAAAGTGATCAGTATTACCCGTACAGCTGATGGCTCAGAGCCTTCCAGTAACGGTGCATTCAGTATCAGTCTGCCAGCAGGTGTAAGTGTGAGCGAAGACCTGAATATCATCTATAACATCGCCGGTTCCGCAATCAATGGCACAGACTACAGCACCTTAAATGGTACGATCACATTGCCGGCTGGTCAGAACAGTATCTCGCTGCCAGTGATCGTCACTGACGATAATATCATAGAAGGTGCTGAAAGTGTTGTCGTAAGTATCGCCAACGCTACCGGTACAAGCATCTCCGGATTTACGGTCAGCCTCACCAATAGCTCTGCTACGGTGATCATTGCTGACGAAGACAATACAGCTACAAATAGAGTACTCAGCATCAACACTGTAACAGACGGATCAGAACCAGCTGCCAATGGCCGCTTCGCGATTAGTCTGCCGACAGGTATCACAGCTGCTGAAGACATTACTGTCAACTACACCGTAGCAGGCACCGCTACTCCAGGTACGGACTACACCGCATTAGGTACTTCGGTGATCATCCCGGCTGGTCAGAACAGCGTAACACTGAATGTTCCGGTACTGGACGACCAGATCATCGAAGCCACTGAAACAGTCATAGTAAACGTTACAGGCGGTACAACGATCAGCATCGGCTCCTTTACCGCCAGTGCAACAAATGCTACTGCTACTGTCAATATCAGCGATAACGACAATACGGCTGCTAATAAAGTGATCAGTATTGTTGCAGCAAATGACGGCGCTGAGCCTGCGACCAACGGGGCGTACACCATTGGTCTCCCGACAGGTGTAACCGTCAATGAAGACGTCACTGTCAACTTCACAACAGCTGGTACAGCTACCGCTGGTACTGACTATACCGCTCTGAGTACTACGATCATCATCCCTGCAGGACAAAACAGTGTAACACTGACAGTCCCTGTACTGGATGATCAGATCATTGAATCTGCTGAAACGGTGATTATAACCGTAACAGCCGGTTCTGCTACTGCTGCTGGTACATTTACCGCCAGCACAACAAATGCAAACGCTACGATCAACATCACCGATAACGACAACACCGCCGCCAATAAAGTCATCAGTATTACTGCTGCGAATGATGGCGCAGAACCTGCCACAAACGGTGCGTTCACTGTCAGTCTGCCGACAGGTGTAACCGTAGATGAGGCAATAACTGTCAACTTTAGCGTAGCAGGTACTGCTACTGAGGGTACAGACTACAGCGCGCTGGGTACAACGATCACCATCCCGGCTGGTCAGAACAGCGTAACGCTGAATGTACCTGTACTGGACGATCAGGCAATAGAATCTGCTGAAACGGTGATTGTTACGGTTACAGGTGGCGCCGCTATTAACGCCGGTGCATTTACGGCCAGCACGACCAGCACCGCTACCCTGAACATTGGTGATGATGACAACACTGCCACTAATAAAGTCATCAGTATCGTTACTGCGAATGATGGCGCCGAACCAGCAACTGATGGTGCGTTTACTATCAGTCTGCCGACAGGTGTAACCGTGAATGAAGACGTAACTGTCAACTTCACCGTTACCGGTACAGCTACCGCGGGTGCTGACTATACCGCCTTTGGCGCTTCGGTGATTATCCCTGGCGGACAAAACAGCATTACACTGGCTGTTCCGGTGAGAGATGATCAGGCGATTGAAGCGACAGAAACTGTTATCGCTACTATTACGGGTGGTACAGCTACCAACGCCGGTGCATTTACTGCCGGTACGAATAATACAGCGACGGTGAACATCAGCGATGATGATAACACGGCCGCCAATAAGATCATCAGTATCGTTGCTGCGAATGATGGCACCGAGCCATCTGCTAACGGCGCGTTTACGATCAGTCTGCCGACAGGTGTAACTGTCAATGAAGACGTAACGGTGAACCTTACCGTTGCCGGTACAGCTACCGCAGGTACAGACTACACAACCCTGGGTACAACAATCACGATCCCTGCAGGTCAGAACAGCGTGACGCTTACTGTCCCTGTACTGGATGACCAGGCGATAGAATCTCCTGAAACAGTGATTGTTACGGTAACAGCTGGTACAGCTGCCACTAACGGTGCATTCACTGCCAGCGCAACGAATGGCACAGCGAGTATCAATATCAATGATGACGATAATACCGCTGTCAATAAGGTGATCAGTATTGTGGCTGCGAATGATGGTAGCGAACCATCTGCTAATGGCGCATTCACGATCAGTCTGCCGACAGGTGTAACTGTCAATGAAGACGTAACGGTAAACTTTACCGTTGCCGGTACAGCTACCGCAGGAACAGATTACACCTCTCCGGGTACAACTATCACCATCCCGGCAGGTCAGAACAGCATAACGCTGACTATCCCTGTACTGGATGACCAGGCCATAGAGTCTCCTGAAACGGTGATTGTTACGGTAACAGGTGGTACAGCGGCTACTACCGGTGCGTTCACTGCCGGCGCAACGAATGGCACAGCGAGTATCAATATCAATGATGACGATAATACCGCTGTGAATAAGGTGATCAGTATTGTGACTGCGAATGATGGTAGCGAACCATCCACTAACGGCGCATTCACGATCAGTCTGCCGACAGGTGTAACTGTCAATGAAGACGTAACGGTGAACTTCACCGTTGCCGGTACGGCTACTGCAGATGCTGACTACAGCAGCTTAGCTACTACCGTGATCATCCCTGCGGGACAAAACAGTGCAACACTGACAGTCCCTGTACTGGATGACCAGGTGATTGAATCAACAGAAACAGTGATCGTTACGGTAACAGGTGGTACAGGCGCCAATACGGGTACCTTCACCGCCAGCACCACCAATGCCAACGCAACGGTGAATATCAGCGACGATGATAATACTGCCGCCAACAAGATCATTAATGTCAGCAATAGCAATGATGGCAGTGAACCTGCGACTAATGGCAACTTCACGATCAGTCTGCCGGCTGGCATTGTTGCCGCCGAAGACATCATCGTTAACTACACCTTAGCGGGTACTGCTACCGCTGGTACGGACTATACAAGCGGTACGACAGTTACCATTCCTGCGGGACAAAACAGCATTACATTGCCGATCGTAGTCAATGATGACCTGCTGATGGAAGGCGACGAAACAGTGATCATCACCATCACAGGTGGCACCACTGCTACCCTGGGAACTTACACGGCAGGTACTGCCAGCGCCACCCTGATCATTGCTGATGATGAAAACATGCCTGCTAATAAAGTGCTTAGTATCTCCAGGAATGCAGATGCAGCAGAGCCTTCTACGAATGGCAGCTTCACGGTAAGTCTGCCGGCTGGTATCAGCGCTGCTGAAAACATCAGCGTTAATTATACGATCAGTGGTACGGCTACCCCGGTTACTGATTATGCTACACTCAGCGGATCAGTGATCATCCCTGCGGGCCAGAACAGTGCGAATATCGATGTGGTGGTGAATGACGATCAGCTCATAGAGGGTAATGAAACCGTTATTGCGACCATCACCGGTGGTACGGGTATGGCACTTGGCGCATTTACTGTCAGCAGTACGAATAATACCGCTACTGTTACCATCAGCGATGATGACAACACAGCGGCTAATACGACGATCAGTATCACCACCCTGAATGATGCAGCAGAACCAGGTACAACCGGTAATTTCACCATCAGCTTGCCAACCGGTATTACGGCGGTGGAAGACATTACCGTTACTTACAACACCAGCGGTACGGCTACGCCGGGTGCTGACTATGCTGCTTTAAGCGGCAGCATCACGATCCCTGCCGGACAGAATAGTGTAATACTTCCGGTAACTGTTGCTGATGACGGATCAATGGAGGGTACTGAAACGGTGATTGTAAGCCTGAGCGGTGCTTCTGCTGCTACACTGGGTACATTCACGATCAGTACAACCAATGCACAGGCAACTGTCAATATCAATGATGACGACAATAGTGTTGTCAGATTTGAAACATGGAAAACAGCGGCCCTGCCTGCTGATAATACAGACGGTAAGATCGGTCAGGGTGAACAGATCACTTATACCATCTTTATCCGCAATACCGGTAATGTCAATATCCCTTCACTGAGCGTACAGGACCCGGTACCCGCTTATACTTCTTATATAAGCGGTGGCGCATTGATCGGTAATAATGTACATTTCAGCATTGTTGACCTGCAACCAAATGCGGTGAGCCAGGTAAGCTTTGTTGTACAGACCTACGATAACCTCAACGGCGTACAGCATATCACCAACGTGGCACAGATCAGCGATGGTACGACGACCCTGAATACGGTAGCCTGCGATCCTTCCGATCCAAATTGTAGCGGAGGTAATCAAACGGTTGTTCCGGTACGTGAACCACAGGGAGATCTGGTGATCAGCAAACAGGCAGTGACACAGCCAACCAGTGGTCAGTACTATGCACTGGGTGAGAATATCACTTATGAGATCAGGGTGAGCAATGTGGGTGAGAAAACATTTACCAATATCGCCATTACAGACTCCCTGCCTGCTTCGCTGGATATGCCTTCTTATTATATCAGCAGCAAGGGTAGTATCATTGCGAGTCCGGCAGCGAAGAAGGTGATCACCAGTGTCGATCAGCTGTTGCCAGGTGAGGAAGTAACAATCACTATCACCTGCCGTATTAATAATAAGGAGATTGTCAATACCGCTTATGTTCAGGCAGATGAAACAGAAACGGACCTGTCGAACAATACAGCAGTAGCTACGGCGGCGGCTTCTATTAAGGACCTCGCCTTTATCAATGCATTCAGACCAGGCAATGGTGCGAACAACCGCTTCGTCATTGTCGGACTGGAAAAATACCCTGGATCTAAACTGCTTGTTTACAGCAGATGGGGTTCACTGGTGTATCAGTCTAATGATTATAAGAACGACTGGAGAGCATTGGATCTGCCAATGGGAAGCTACATCTATGTGGCCGAAGTGAAGAAACCGGAAGGTGTGGTGATTTATAAAGGTGATTTCATTATCATCAGATAAGCACGCACGCTACTATAAACGAAAAGGGTCTGCTATACGGCAGACCCTTTTCGTTTTAATTCATTTTGCTGTACAATATGACTGATGGATTATGCGGCTGATGCCACAGCGGCTGTTTGTCTGAGCATATCCAGCACTACCCGTTCATTGAAGGCATCGGTATTATCTTTATAAATACGTCCCAGTCCGATAACGCCATGCACGACTGACCATTGGAGGAAATATCTGCGGGCAACCTCTTCTACAGAAAGGATCTCTCCGTTCGCTGTTTGTCTGATCACGTCCTGTACCAGTCCGGCAAATATGTCAATTTCCGGGGAAGAGTTATTGTCTGCACTCAGCGGAATACCCATACCGAACATCAGCTGGTAGTATTCCTTCTCGGTTTGCGCGAAATGCAGATAGGCCATCCACATTGCCTGCAGCTGTTGTTCCGGCTGATCCTGTTCCTGCTGCGCGGCAGTTGTTGCGGCAGCCAGTAATCTGAAACCGGCGCGGGCCAGTTCTCTCATAATGGCCTCCTTATTCTGAAAATAGTCATAGATAACCGGCGCGGTATGCGCGATCATTGTAGCTATTTTCCTCATGCTGACAGCTTCCCAGCCGTTTTCTTTTGCCAGCGTGAATGCAGCGTCCAGTATACTGGCACGGATCTCCTCTTTCAGTCGCGATTTTTTATCTTGAGCTTCCATGACGATGATATTAGTGGTATTATTAAGACTATTCAGTCTATTTTATAATAAAAAAATATATTGATCCTTTTTAAACATATAGACCATTTAGTCTTTTTACAAGCAATAAAAAAACAGCCATCGGTGGGCTGTTTCATACTATTAAATAAGACTATATGCTATAATTTCTTTCTTCATTGCCCTGATCGCTGTCTTCATGGGTAGTGGTGATCCCATCACACGAGACATCAGGAAGGCGCCCTCCATGGTAGCAAAGAGCTTGATAGCGAATTCTTCCGGATTGATCTCCGGAGATAACTCACCGGCTGCAACCCCCTCCTTCATAATATTGACCAGATTTCTGTTGGCAGCTTTGATCACGGCATGTACCTTTTCGCGGATGGCCTGATTGGTATCATCTGTATCTACCCCAAAATTGAGAATGGGACAGCCGCCATGTACAAAGGAGTTGTCCAGCGGATTGACATTCATCTCAGCATAAGCCAGTAGCTTGTCCACTGACGTTTTATGCTGCTGTAATATGTTCATCCGGCGGGCAGCCACCTTATCGAGCAGGTACGCTGCGCTGGCGAGGGCCAGTTCATCTTTACTCTGGAAATGTCCATAGAGACAGCCTTTGGCTACTTTAGCAGCCTGCAGAACTTCATCAATAGAAGTACCTGCAACGCCTTTTTCGTTGAATATGTCCGCAGCCTGTTCTATGATCAACTGCCTCGTTCTTTCTGACTTTTTCATCTCCAGAGATAATTGATTCCGTCAAAATTAGACTAATTAGTCTGATTAGACAAATAATTGTGTACCGGACAGGCATACAAAAGGCCGCCCACTTTTACAGTGGGCGGCCGTCACCTTTCTTTACCAAATGGTTATAATTACATGACTATCTTAACTTATGCTCAACTGACATACTGTTTTCCAGCGCAGATTTGAGTCTGTTGTTGGTATCGACGTCTGCATCGATACTCAACACGATCTTGCCACCAGTGAAGGTACCGGTAAAGTCTCCTATCTGCAGTTTAGACATTACCAGGTTCAGGTCCAGTTTGAGTTTGCCGTCAAAGGAAAGACCATCGGCGCCGATAGCCACGTCATTGCCCGTTGCTGTCAATTCGATCTTACCAACAATTACTACCTCAACAGGGATGTCATTACCCTGCCAGGTGATCCGGCCTTTCATCAGGATAGCAGGTTTCTGCTTGTCACCCTGTGCGCGGAAATAAACTTTTACATGATCAAAGTTGCCGACCGGCAGCATGATGCTACCTAATGATGTACTATCGAGAATATCGATAAAGCGGTCTGTCTTAATGCTCATATTAATTTCGTCTGCTCCGCTTCTGGCTGCGAATTTCAGTTCCCTGAATCTTACTTTGATGCTATCCCAGGTCAGGTCAAATCTTAAAGATGGGAAGGATGCTGCAGACGGGTCATTAATGATTCTACCCAGGCGCTCTGCTCCTGATCCATCAATAGAACCAGCAGGATTAACTGCCTGGATCTGATAGTTGACAGTGGCATTACCCTCCTGCTTTGCGGGGTCTACAGTTTCGTCAGAGGATTGCTTCGAACAGGCAGTGAATAATGCAGCAACCAGGGTCACAGTTGTGCACAACTGAATAAATGATTTTTTCATGAGTGAAATCTGTTTAAGTGTTTCCAATAAAAATTGAGGTAAGAAAGGTTTCTCCAGTTGATATGTTATTCCACCCCTGAGATGCCGGAAAATGGTCTACAGTGTTTCAAATAGAATAGATGGCTTCAATAAATGTGTCTGCCGGTATATCAGGGGGCGCAATCCCAACAGCAATTATCATACCGCAAGCGTCTGAAAAAAAATCTCTTAGGGCTGCTAACTAATTCTGATTTAATCTGTTGCCTTTATAGCGCGCTTTCCATCTCACAGTGAGGAAATATGTCAATACTCATTTTAGTAAAGGGGGTGGCGTGAACGGCCGGGGCTGTCATTAAGGTCTGATTCTTGTGTGCATAACCGAAAAATGGATAACTATGAACAAATTATCATTTAACTTATTAGTTGACGGTGTTCCATACATGGTGAAAGCGGAACCTTTTTCATTCAATGATGAGCAACGTTATAATGTAAGTTTTAATGGCAGTGAGACATACATTTTTGCCTGGGATGAAGAAACATTGCGATATGCGCCGGTAGGTGATGTGGCGTCTACAGTACCGGTATCCCTTGAACAGGAAATTGCCAGCAAATTGTATGAGGTCACGCCGGCTAAAGAATAGTTATGTCCTCCTCCCTGTACCTATTTTTCTGAAATTATAAGCACCTCATCGAACAAAACTACCCAGGTCCTGTTATTAATGCTGTGAGACCACTATTTCATTAGTTAACTATTACTCAGATAACCAGTTTTATTCAGCAAAAGACCACAATCACCAGGACAATCATGAGAAATATAGCACACCGCAGCGCTACCTTTCCTTAAACTAAAGGATCATATATGGCATTGCAGCCCCCCTAACATCAGATAGTGCACTATCTGAAAGGATATCGCTTTGCCTGCACTGTAATTATGCTGTTTCCTCCACGGGAAATACAGTCCTTCTTTTGTCTGCTACACAACAACAAACACAATCTAAAATGGCGTATACCGAAAAGCCTTAAAAGAGTAGGTAATAATTTTAAACCACATTTTATGTCTCAAACCGCTACAGCTACCAGTCGTGCAACGCAGGGCAATATCCTGGATGTGAACGACTCGATCGTCCATGTTATGTTCCTTGTAGATACTGCTTATATCTACAATAAATACACAACGGGTATCAGCACCGACCCCAACAATCCGATGCCCATTGACCATAACTCTGAAGTAATGGCCTGTTCTTTTGTCAATAAGCCATCCAAACAGGGTACTGCTGACCTTTCCTTTTCCGTACCTAATCAATCTACAGTAGCTTTCTGGGGATCGTCTCTTTCTAACAATGGCCATGATGCCATCATCATCTATGATATAGAAAAAAATACAAACCAGGGTCCGACCGATGATGTATTTAATCCTTTTGTTATGAACCAGACATTGTTACCAGGCGGTGTTATCCCATCCGGTAGCGTTAACGGATTACCTGCTATCACACAGCAACGTAATATTTACGCACTGACTTCCACTGTGAAAGCAAAAGGCACAGAGAATTTTGTGATCAGATTCGGTCTTTATTTATTCGATCCCGCAACACAGACTCAGAAATTATGGAGCTATTGCCAATGGGATCCAACCATCACGGTGTATTAATCATCCGCTCCCACATCACATACACAGACGTATTACGAGAGCAGTCCGCCTTTGCGGGCTGCTTTTTACATTTAGCCCTGCCTGACGGTTTTGTTCTATTTTCCGCCCCTGCCCCACCCTAATTTTGAGAAAAAAAGAAATGCCGCCACTACGAATTACCCTTTCCTTTGTGCTATGCCTCCTGCTGACAGCCACATTTGCAACTCCTGTGGAAGAAGGCCGCGCGCTTTATGATCAACATTGCGCCCGTTGTCACGGCGCCGATGGCACAAGAGGATTGTTTGGGGCTAAGAACCTGCAGAAAAGTCTGTTGTCTGATAGTGCGATCCTCCATCAGATTACCAATGGCCGGCGGATCATGCCTGCTTTCAAAAAACGCATCACCCCTAATCAGATGACAGCCATCGCCAACTATATTAAAAGCTTTAGAAAATCATCCGTATGACACGCAGTAAAACTAATCACATGTTCACCTTCTCACATATCATCATGATCGCCACTGCTCTGACAACAGCGCTGATCAGTGGATTATTCTACGCATGGTCCTGTTCTGTGATTCCCGGTCTGGCCCGGGTATCTGACAGTACTTACCTGGAAGCCATGCAACAGATGAACAGGGCGATATTAAACCCGGTATTCTTTCTGAGTTTCATGGGTACTGTCTTGCTGCTGCCCTTATGTACTTATCTGCAATATGGTCCGGTGTTATCTGTCCGCTTCTGGTTGCTGTTAGTAGCATCCATTATTTATCTTGGAGGTACATTCGGTGTGACGATGTTTGGCAATGTACCGTTGAACAATATGCTGGATGCCTTTCAGTTGTCCGGCGCAACAAGTGTGGAACTTTCCGCTATGCGGGCAAAATTTGAGCAACCCTGGATATACCTGCATACCATTCGTACGATAGCTAATGCCATTGCACTGATACTGGTTGTGATGGCTTGTCTTAGTCCTGCGCCTGTTGCTGAACGTATTGCATATCTGCATCGACCGTGATACCGCCAGTCTATCACCTGCACAAAGAAAGGAGCCCGCCACCGGCGGACTCCTTTACGATATAATATATGGGTTAGTCTGTAGTCTATTGTCTTAACGCTTCAACGTCGGCGATTGTTTTTGGTAACGCTTTGCCTAACTTTCTGCTACCTGTTTCTGTAATCACAAAGTTATCTTCTATACGAATACCACCAAAATCGCGATAGCCTGCGAGCGTGTTATAATCAACAAAGTTACTAAGTTTATTCTCAGCAACCCAACGATCTATTAATTCGGGAATAATATAAATGCCCGGTTCAACTGTCAATACAAAACCTGGTTGCAGTTCACGACCCAGTCGCAGTGATTTCCAGCCGAATTCAGTGCTTTTTTTCAGTGTATCGGAATAACCTACATATTGTTCACCCAGATCTTCCATATCATGTACGTCCAGTCCGATCATATGTCCGAGACCACACTGGAAGAACAAGGTATGTACACCTGCAGCTACTGCTTCCGCAGGATCACCTTTTACCAGTCCGAGGGTCTTTAAACCTTCCACCAGTTTAACGGATGCCTGTGTATGTACTTCCTTATACTGAATACCCGGCTTCAGCAGACCCGCTGCATGATCCAGTGCATCCAGTACGACCTGGTACATTTCGCGCTGACGGGTGGTAAACTGTTTGCCTACAGGAAATGTTCTTGTCAGGTCACCTGCGTAGTGCATCGCTGTTTCCGCACCGGCATCACAAAGCACCATGTGTCCTTCAGCGACCTGGTTGCCATGAAAGTGGTTATGTAATACCTGACCGTTGATCGTCAGAATAGTAGGATAAGATAAACGACCGCCTGCAGCCAATGCAGCTTCTTCTACTTTCGCCGCGATCTCATATTCTTTCATACCAGGTCTGGTATATTGCATAGCAGCCAGGTGCATATCCACGCTCACTGACACAGCTGCTTCCATCTCTGCTATTTCATTTGCATCTTTACACTCACGCTGTGCTATCACCGCCTTGATCAGTTTCAGGGATACGACTTCCTGTAAACCGCCGATAGATAACTGCAACCATTCTGCCAGTTTGATCTTATTCTCCGGCCGATAAGGCGGTAAAATATGTATACGGCGTCCTGTGTCTTTTGCTTTCTTCAATACTTCTCCCAGCTGTGCGTAAGGTCTTGTCTTTGCAATACCTACTTTATCTGCCAGATCCTGTAAAGAAGGTAAAGGTCCTGTCCAGATGATATCATCTATACCTGCTTCTCTTCCGAAAAGCGTTTCTTCTCCGGATGCAGGATCCAGAACAAGCGCCAGTCCGGCTATATCAATACCTGCGTAATAAAGGAAAGTGCTATCCTGGCGGAAAGGATATGTATTATCCGCGTAGTTCATACTACTGTCTTCATTTCCCATCAGGAGAATAAGACCGTCTCCTACATTAGCGGAGAGCTTTTGTCTACGTTTGGTGTAAACGAGTTCATCAAACAAATGTAAATGCATAGATGTTCTTAGTGACGGACGAAGTTAGGATATAGTAGGCGGATGGAAAAAAAATACTTACACTATACTTACTGAACGTTAGTGCTACGTAAAAAAGGTAGCACCAACGTTCAGTAAGTATAGTGTAAGTATGGTAATAACGGCGCGGTTATATTCAACTGATTCAGGGCTTCTGTCGGATGACGAAGCCCCTGAATACCTTAAAAGCTATTTACACTGTTTCTTTTTCCTGCGTTCTATATTGTCGTCTGTCTGCAATTGTTCCGCAATGCTTAATTCTTAACTTTTAATACTTATTTTTTAGCTCTTTTGCACCACCACTGGTCGCAGGGTCTCTACCAGAGCGCCTACCTGACCAATCAGCTGATCAGACAAACCATTCTTCTTTGCAGCTACGACCAGGTCTGCGACAAAAGCGTCAAAATCTGCACTGGAAGCTTTTCCATTCATACGTGGATTCTTAGCAGGATCGTGTGCATCTTTCATATTCAGACCGCCATAAGTAAAACCTTTTCCGCCGGTAGCTACGCAGATAAAGTCTGTCAGATTTTTACTGAGTCTTTCGAAACCGCTGGTATTACCACTGGTCACTTCTGCCAGCAGTACGGTAAAGAAGCCATTGATCTTTGCATCACCTGCGATCACAAAGATGGCGCTGTCCACTACAGAACGGATCCCCAGTCTGCCCTGTTCGATCTTCATGCCGGAATTGGCAGGATCGTTTACCATAGCGGAACCACCAAGGGAATCATAAAGAGACATTTTTGTAACCATAGGGGCATCGTCGTCCTTTTTACAGGATTCCATTAGTCCGACGAAGGCAACAAGCCCGAGCATAAATAACCACGCTGATTTTTTCATATGATATTATTGATTAGCCGTTAGAAAACATGTTTGAATACACCTGATAACTTCGCTGTGAAGGATTGCGCCATAGCCGGACAACCACTCTTCATCTCTTCTTCGCCGGGGACGTAACGTTGCGAAGGATAATGAAAGGCCGTCTGAAAATTGCTAACAATATTATCCGCAGAGGTTTTCACAGGAAAGAAAGTAAACACGACGATCGATGTGGCCGGATTGACCATCACCCTATCCACGCCTTTCTGCCGGTACAACCATGCGGAGATCTTATCCGCATCCTGTTGCGAAATATCCTGCCTGATGTCAATTCTGGCCATGATACGGGTGTTAGCTCCTGGTGGCTTGGGCCGCGTTACCATATAGATATGCACCGCAAGCGCTACTACAAGACATACGGATATGCCTCCGGCCCATAACAGGATCTGCTTTAGTTTTTTTTTTGTGTTCATAAAAGGTCTTGATTAATTAACGTGAGGTCCTGTGCATGTGCACTCACAGGATGACTGGCATGTATATTATATCTGCTTCCTTATCGGTCTTAGTGAGTTAGTCTGTACAATGCTATTGGCTAAAACCGGTACATGATTAGATACGGGGATTTATTATGTGCGGATTTAAAAACATAAAAGAATTTTCTGCTACTAATCTGAGCTATAGCGGCATTCATCCGCGAAAAAACATCACTACGTAAATAGCACGAATCTGGATTTTGTAATTGCACAAACACCTATTGAGGAACAGTTATAAAGGACTCCTATATACTTATAGAAAACCTCAATAACATATTGTTAGGAATCCTACCTACATTTGTCCTGTCAAAATCAATCACACTAATTCATAGCATCATGAAACACATCACAGCTACAGCAGCACTGGTTCTTTCCAGCATATTATCTGCCTTTGCAGGACCGGATTGCGACTCCTGTAAAAGACCGAAATCTACTGTCAATGAAGCAGACTATAAGATAGTATCCGCCAGTGTTACGCATAATAAGAAATGGGGACAGCTGGAATTTGAGATCATCGTTCAGGGACAGGCGGGTAAAAGTACCTCCAAACCTGCGGGTAAAATGAATGGCGCTCCGGTAGACGGTTATGTATTCCCCACGACGCTCAGTCCGGAGGATGTTGGATTCAGCAAAACAGCAGGTATTCTCGCATTAGCGATCACCGCGCATCCAGACTTTGATGATACTCCCTTATGGGATGAAAACGGCGATGGTGATTATCGCAACGATAAGATCGTCTGGCATCCGCACTGGGTGGTATTAGTGGAAGACAAACGTGTTCCCGGCGGACTATCCGTAAAAGAGTTTGATCCTGCTGATAAATCAGTTGTATTACCAAAGACGAATCCGGGCATGCCGATGTATATGGATTCTCCGGGCTTCCAGGTAGTTACTGAAGGTAAAGCGATCAGGATCGTTGTACCTGACTACAGGGTACGTTTCAGGACCAGTTTTAAATACGATGCGGTAGCTGCCTATATGCAGGTAGTAACAGGCGAAGGTGGAGAACACGCAAAGGGTGATAACATGCCGATGCTGGGCGTATATAAAGTATACAGTGTACTTTCCAAAAACCTCTCGCTTCCTTACCAGGTAAAATAATCGCTTACATTATCGTAAGCGGGGAACGCTGCTCTCCGCTTACTTCCATAAAAAACAAAGATCATGAAAGTTTCAGTTTTCGACACTTATGTCCAGAAGAAAAACGGTGCTGTTATGCACTTTGATATATTAGTTCCTGCTGACCTTAAAGACGTGGAAAAGATCCATACCTACGGACGTCAGTATCTGATGCAGAAAGGACAGGAAGGACAATCGCTGACCACCAATGAATGCCGTTTCTGTCATATCGAACAGGCGGATGACAATGTGGTAGCCGATATTGACCGCCAGGGATATTCAATTATAGAAATGCAGGGATGTAATAACTAAAGAATGTAATTTTATCTCCTGTAAAAGGATATCAGGATACAGATCATCTACAGCGATGCGGACCATTCATCCGCATCGCTGTGCTGATAAGAACAACAGGTTTCTTCCTGGTATGCCGGTGGATGAAATACAGGAAGCATATAGTTATACAGACAATGAGTAACACAAACACGACGCCGTTCAATCCGGATGTACAAAATTCATCTAATGACGCCCTGATCGTTGCGGCACTGGAACGGGTAGGCGAATCTTTCCGGGTGATGCTGTGGGAACAGGCAAAAGAACACGGACTGAGTCCGATACAGATACAGTCACTGATCTTCCTGCATACGCATGATGATTCGATGGCAACGGTGACCTATCTGTCCAGGGAATTTAACGTCACCAAGGCAACGGTCAGTGATGTGATAAAAGTGCTGGTAGAAAAGAAGCTGGTGGTAAAAAAGGATAATCCAACGGACAGTCGTGCACAGGTGCTCAAATTAACCGCAGCAGGCAAAAAGATCGCGGAATCTGCCGGGGGATTTGCGGATACCCTGCTTGGATATGTGAGCCAGTTGCCCGACACACAAAAAACCGGACTGAAAACAGTCTTACTTCAGCTTATCTTCCAGCTCCATAATGCGCAGATCATCACCATGCAGCGGATGTGTTTTACCTGTACGCATTATGCTGGTAGTGGCAACAAACACTTCTGTAATCTCCTGCGTATTCCGCTGGTAGCAGACACCCTGCGTCTGGATTGTCCGGAGCATGTGCAAAAGAAAGCAGGATAGCATATTTTACTGTGCATCCCTTACTATCTTCAGTATCTGTTCGTGGTAATAAAAACTATTCTTCAGTTCCTGCATATCGGTGGCGATGTTCTCCAGTACCACCAGACTTGTCTTTGTAAAAGGGAAATACATATCCATCGCAATAAAACCCTGTGCTACGCCAGTTACGCACAGTTCAGGAACGCTGAACTGATGTGGAATCGTTATACCATAGCCGTAGTCGACCGTCCCTAAAATAACATGATCCCGAAAAGCATTTTCCTTTTTGCTGATCATGAGCCGGTAGGTACTGTCCGCCAGTAATTTCCCGCCATGCAGGTTGTTGTTCCATTTTACCAGGTCTTCTCCGGAGGATACCAGTCCGCCGGCAGCAGCAAACACATCCAGGTAAGAAGGTTCTTCTTTCCGCTCTCCATTTTCCAGTACATATCCCTTACAAAGATTTCTGTAAGATCTGCCTCTCGGATGCGAACTATGTTGCATACCACACATTTTGAACAGGGCATTACAAAGGTCCGGGAAAGACTGACCGGATGTTTTCTCTACGATCTGCGACAGCAGGTCATAACTGATAAAGCCATATTGGAAGCGGCTGCCGGGTTTGAACGCCAGTGGTTTATCTAACGCTGTAATACCATGTGTATGCGTCAGGAGATGATGAATGGTGACGGTGTCTGCCCATTTTTCTGTCAGCTGGGGCAGGTACCTGCGGATAGGGTCTTCCAGGCGCAGGCGTCCTTTATCCAGTTCGCGTAGTACGATCACTGCCGTAATCTGTTTGCTGATGGAACCGACGATAAATTCGCTTTCGCTGGTAATGGCTTTTTTCTGTTCGAAGCTGGCATAACCGGCTGCTTTCCTGTAAGATGTTTTGCCGTTGGTACTGAGTACGACTACGCCATTAAAGGGTGTCTGTGAAGGAGCGTTGAGCAGTGAGTCAATACGCCTGATGGTCTGTTGTTGTGCAAATAAATGATTGAAAGAAAATAAGATGGCAATGAGGAACAGGATACGTTGGGTCATCGGGTAGCATTTTAGGAATGAAGACTTTTCTTCTGACTGCAAGGTGCGGGAAATTAGCGGGATATTTTAAAGGGCTGCAAAAAAAATTTCCAACGGCAACTGAAAGGCCCGCGCACTATGCGGTCATTGTAGCAGCAGGGGAATAGGAAATTATGATTAATTTTATACCGGTAAGATAACAAGAACATGAACCTGCATTCGATTCCGGACAGTCCATTTAAGATTCAACTCAGTTTTTACCAGTTAGCCGAGCGACTGGAAAAACAGGCAGCAGGACCTGCAGGCGAGGCCGCCAGCCGTGCCAAAGCCCTGTTGGAAGAACTTGCACAAAATCCAGCACTGGTCGAAGGTATTACATCAGCTGATCAGATAGAAAAGAACGAAGGACTGATACGCCGCCTGCTGGTGGACTATTTCCCTGAGGCGCTCACGATGAACGAGATAAAGGCCATCAACCTGCCTTATGCAGATCTCATTTTCAATCACACAGAGCGGTTTAAAAACATCCTCCGGGCCGCGGGTCCCGGCTTTAGCTTTGCCATCAGGGACTTTGACGAACATCAGGCCTATGTGCTGAGCTGCTGTATCATCCTCAATGAATTTTATGGCACTTCACTGGATTTCGGCAGACCGTTTTTCTACGATATTCCTACTGCGGATGGCGTTATCAAACATTACAGGATATTATACAATGCAGATTTTCTCGATATCATCCCAACGGATACAGCGCCGACGCTGAGCCAGGAAGAGATCGACCTGCTGCTGAATAACTATGATGATCTGGCCCTGTGGAAGTCCAAATTTCCTAAGGAAAGCTGGATCCTGAAAGGATTTGCCATCATGACGCTGTATGATGCGACAGTGGAGAATGCCGTATCTATCTTCAAGGAAAAGCTGCTGGGATTGAATACAGAAGGCTTTGAAGACAAGATCCAGTCCATCTTCCGGTCCATCTACCGTATTCCTGATATTCAGGTAGGTTTCACCCTTTATAACCCGGAAGACGATCATTTCACAGCCGACCCTTTTGGTTTACAGCAGATGAACAGTTTTCTTGTACAGGGACATAGACACAGCGAAGCGCGTGAGTTGCTGTGTACGTCTTCGTATAGCTGTGTGGTGAAGAACAAACAATACTTCGCCGTGTCCAATGTAGACGAATTTCTGGCGGCTGATCCGGAAAACCGGCTGGCTGGTTTCCTCTATAAAAAAGGCATTAAAAGCTTTATCCTGGCCCCGGTTGTCAAGAACGGGCAACTGCTGGGCGTTATGGAAATGGTCTCTGTAAGGACCAAAGAGCTCAACAGCATCAACGCCAACAAACTGGAAGTTGTGATGCCTTTTCTGACAGATACTGTCGAAAGACTGCTGGCAGAGATGCAGAATGAGGTACAGGCGGTGATCCAGAATAATTATACGTCTATCCACGAGAGCGTATACTGGAAATTCAGGAAAGAAGCAGAAAGGTTTATCGCACATCATCATGCCGGGAAAGAGTATAAACCACACGAGATCGTATTCCGCGATGTGTATCCTCTATATGGACAGATCGATATCAAGGGCTCGTCAGAAGTACGTAATCACAGCGTGCAGGAGGACCTGTTATTACAGGTAAAGACCTTGTCCCGGTTACTTAAACAACTGGGCGGTTTTGACACCATACAGGAACAGCTGAAGGAGTACCTCATAGAGTTGTCTTTCCCTTTAAAGGCGGGTACGGAACAATATATCACGGCTTATGTGGTGAGCGAAGTGCATCCCAAACTACATCCCTTCATGGCCGATCCGCAGGTAGAGGCTTATTTTTCGGATAATGACAAGGCCTATGGCCGGTTTCACCTGCATCGCCGGAAGTATGAGGCTACGATTGCTGCTATCAATGACCGGATGACCGGTATCATTGATAAACAGCAGGTTGCAGCACAGCGCGCATTCCCCCATTACTTTGAACGGTTCAAAACCGATGGGGTAGAACATAACCTGTATATCGGCGCCTCTATTGCCCCGAAACTGAAATTCGATATCCAGCGATTATATACGCTGCGGCTCTGGCAACTGGAGACGCTTTGTAAAATGGAAATCGCTCATCATCACCTGAAACCGGAGCTTCCTTACGGTTTGGATGTTACCACACTAATTTTAGTATATAATTCTACTATTTCCATCCGGTTCAGGATGGACGAAAAGCGATTTGATGTGGATGGTAGCTATAATGCGCGTTTTGAGATCGTCAAAAAACGGATCGATAAAGCCTTTATCAAAGATACCACTGAGCGTATCACACAATCGGGTAAGGTAACGATTGTGTATTCCAGTGCGTTAGAGGAGGAAGAGTACCTGGGATACATAAAAACGCTGCAATCACGTGCTGTGCTGGATGAAGCTATTGAACGCTTTGATATTGAGGACCTTCAGGGAGTATCAGGTTTGAGAGCTATCCGGGTGAAGCTGATACACTAGTTTTATTAAACTTTTACATTATACAACAGGAGCGCTGGTCAGGTACCGGCGCTTTTTTTTGCGTAGCTGTGTCATACCTTATACTCGAGGTATGCATGCTTCATACATGCCTTATACACGATGCATAGGTGGACTTGATCACCTGGGTGATCAACGAAATCCGGCCAAATGCCTGATTGTCCGCTAGTAATGTCCTGTTTCTCCCATTATACCGCCATTATAACGCCATTACGCCGCTATTTCTTCGCTCATGAGCGAAGAAATAGCGGCGTAATGGCGGCCAGCTAAGGGTTTAATCGAGGGAAAAGACAATATTTAGTTAGCGGGTGAATTTCTCCCAGCCCTGGATCGTCGGACGGTTGCAGGTCATTGCCTGGGTACCGTTTTCACTGGAGACATATGCTCCATTGTTTCCACGGAGAGAGAACGTGCCATCGCCATTATCTATCCAATCAAATTTTTCCCAGTCCTGGATGGTCGGGCGGCTGCAGGTCATTGCCTGCGCACCATTTTCGGAGGAAACATACATGCCCTGGCTACGCAGGGCTACTTTACCACCACCTGCATCTACTACGGTGAACTGTTCCCATGCCTGTGCCGTTGGACGGTTGCAGGTCATTGCCTGTGCACCATTTTCACCGCTGGCAAATAAACCGTTGCTGCCTTTGATGGTGATGGTAGAACCGATCGGAGCAGTACCACCACCAGGTGTGTCGGTGATGCTGTACACTCTTACGTAATCCACCAGCATGGAAGCTGGTAAAGCACCATCATTGATGTTATTACCCGGCAGGTTACCCCCTACGGCAATGTTCAGCAGGATAAAGAAAGGTGCATGGAATTCTTCTGTACCGTTGATGTTGTTGAGGATGTTTGCCTCATGGAACTGTACACCATCCACATACCAGCGGATCGCGGAAGCATCCCAGTCAACCGCATACACGTGGTAATCGGTTGGTGTGGTCTGGGTGTTACCACCATAATAGGAATACACGGTATTGAACCAGTGGATGGTACCCAGCACGGTATTACCGGTGTTTACATGCTCCATGATGTCAATTTCACCACAGGCTGGCCAGCCGGCGCCGGTGCTGATACTGTTACCCAGCATCCAGAAAGCAGGCCATAAGCCCTGTACGCCTGGCAGTTTGATACGGGCTTCGATACGACCGTACCTGGTAGAGAATTTACCGTTACTGTTGATACGGCCGGAAGTGTAGGGCTGGCCGGCAACGGTTTCTTTACGGGCAGTGATCACCAGATTACCATTGCTGACAGCAACGTTCTGGGTCTGGTAAAACTGCTTTTCATTGTTGACACCGAGGTTACCATTTTCGTACCCCCATTTTGAGGTATTCAGGCTGGTGCCGTCAAATTCATCAGACCAGATCAGGTTATAAGATCTGGCAGCAGCGGATACAGCGCCAACGGTTTTGTCATCTGCGGACAATTTAGGCGCCTGTTCTGCCTTGTTTTCTTTCTTACAGGATGTTACTGCCCCTGACAGGAGCAGTACGCTCAGCAACGTGGAGAGGGTTTGCCTTTTCATAGTTAAATTTTCTGGTTTTCATTGTTTCCACGGTATAGCCTTATCGCTGCCGGACAGGTGTAAATAATACGCCTGTTTCAGTAACAAGGTGTCATAACGCGGAAACGAATGGTTAATTTGATCAGGGCAAAGATGCGCTTAATTTTCATCCTCCTTCTTTTAGGGGGTACGTCTAATCTACTACAAGCAGAACGTAGTATATTGATTATCAATAAACCTTATTTACGTCACCCTTACTTCGCGCTATATTATTCCCTATTTTTAGTGAAACGTTATGGAAAATGAACAAGCTTTTTCTGCTTGTGCTGTCTATCCTATGGAGCAACCTGTCCATCGCACAACAAATAATCGGGCTACCGCCTGTGATCAATTATACCCGCCAGCAATATCCTGGTGGCGGGCAAACCTGGGACCTGGATATGGACCGGAATGGCATTCTTTATTTTGCCAACAATGAAGGGCTGATGACCTTCAACGGTCATTCCTGGAAGTTGCTCCCGGTGCCCAATCATACCCGGCTGAGAGCTGTCAAAGCAGATAAGGATGGCCGGATCTATATCGGCGCCCAGGATGATTTTGGTTATTACCTGCCGGATGCGGATGGGGTATTGCGGTATACTTCACTCAAACCGGTTGTCAGGAACCGGAAAGATCAATTTGCCGATATCTGGGATATTGTGATCGATGACAGTGGTATCTTCTTCAGAAGCACCAACAAGATCTTTCATTATGATCATAAGACATTACATATCTATGCCGCCCAGGCGGAATGGCAGGTCTTACGCCGTGCCGGCGGACACCTATATGCACAGGATGCAGCCAGGGGATTGTTACGGTTCCGGAACGGACAATGGCAATCCGTTTGTAGTGAGATAGCCAGTCAGCGGTTGCTGGTCAGGGAAATCCTGGACTACGGACAAGACACCTTACTGATCTGCACCCTGAAACAGGGCCTTTTCAAATTGCATGGCAGACAGCTGATGCCCTTCCGTACAGCTGCAGATGACATATTCACTGAAAAACAGATCTACTGTGCCAGGAACTGGGGAGATAGTGACAAGCAACTACTGGTCGGCACTTCCTATGGCGGCTGTTATATCATTAATAGTACTACGGGGAACATTATCCAGCGATTTACGGTAGATGAAGGCCTTCAGCATAACAGTGTACTTAGGATCTTTACCGATCCTGCCAGGAATATCTGGCTAACGCTGGATAACGGGATCGATATGGTACGGTATAACACCGCTGTGAAACAGATCCTACCGGATGGCAAACGATACCTTACCTCCTATACGGCCGCAATATTCAAATCGCAATTATATATAGGTACTTCGGATGGGGTTTTTGCCACGCCGGTGGGTACCCGCAAAGACCTGAGTTTCCAGGAAGGACATTTCCGGCGGATCGGGCATACGCAGGGACAGGTCTGGAACCTGAGTCAGATAGGCTCACATTTATTGATGGGACATCATGAAGGCGCTTTCGAGATTGACGGACAGGACGCCAGACTACTCTCCAAACTAACAGGCAGCTGGTTGTTTCGTCCCTTTGCCTCGCATATTCTCTCCGGCGGATATAATGGACTGCAACTGATCAAAAAGAATGGCAGTCAGTTAGGCAACCCTGCCAGGGTAAGAGGACTATTTGAATCATTTCGTTTTCTAACGGTGGAAGACGACAGTATTGTGTGGTCTTCGCATCCTTACAGAGGTGTGTTCAGGATGCATGTGGAAGAAGACAGTCTGCTACAGTATACACTTTTTACCAGCAAAGACGGTCTGCCATCTGACTACAACAATTTTGTATTCCGGGTCAGGAACCGGACGCTGGTGGCCACACAGGCAGGCGTATATGAATATGATGCCGTTAAGAAAAAATTCGTGCCCTCCCCCTGGTTGTATCCTGTGTTAAAGAATATCCCATTACAGCACCTGGCGGAAGACGCTACGGGCAATATCTGGTTTGTTTCAGATAAGATGCCCGGCGTGATCGATTTTCACAAACCGCTGCCGGAGCATCCTTATAGTATTGTGTATTTCCCGGAGCTGAAGGGCCAGGTGGTCAGTGGGTTTGAGTTCCTTTATCCTTATGATGATGAGAACATTTTTGTGGGCGCGGAGAAGGGGATGTATCACATTAATTACAGGCACTACCGTCATTCGCGGGAGTTGCCTGTTGTACTGATTGGTCAGGTCAGCGCACATGGAAAGCGGGACAGTCTTTTATTTGGCGGGTATCATCCCCCGGGAAAGCATTCCTTCAAAGCAATGCCTCATGCATTTTCGGGTTTTCATTTTGAGTATGCTTCACCGGTATATAGTCAGGGGAATACGATCTCCTACAGTTACCGGCTGTCAGGATTTGATCAGGGCTGGAGTGAATGGTCGGTAAAAACGGAAAAAGACTACACCAATCTGCCGCATGGCTATTATGCATTTTCTGTGCGGGCGAAGGATAATCTGGGCAATGTGTCGCGTCCGGCAGTATATGCTTTCCGGATATTACCTGCCTGGTATCAGACGGGTCTTGCGATGAGCGTCTATGTGCTGAGCGGGCTTGCCTTACTGCTCTGGGCTTATATTTATCAGAAGAAGAAATTCATTCGTCAGCGGAAGCGCTATCAGCAGAAACAGGAGCAGCTGATCTTACGGCACCGGTTTGAAAAGGAGCAGCGGGAGAAAGACCTGATCAGTCTGCAAAATGAAAAGCTGACGGCGGAAGTCCGTTTCAAAAACAAGGAGCTGGCGACGGCCACTATGTACCTCTTACACAGGGGCAAGGTATTATCGAATATCAAGGAAGAACTGCTGAGTGCTATGAAGAAATTAGACTCGCCGGCGGGGGCATTTAAAAAGGTGATGCGGCTGTTTGAGGAGGCGGAAAACAATGAAGAGGACTGGGAGCAGTTTTCCAGGCATTTTGACGAAGTACATAATAACTTTCTGTTTAAGCTGAAACGCCGTTATCCGGAGCTGAGTACAACGGATCTGAAACTCTGTGCCTATCTGCGCATCAATCTGACCACCAAAGAAATCGCACAGTCGCTGGGGATTTCCGTTCGAGGTGTGGAAACGAGCAGGTACCGGTTACGCAAGAAGCTGGAATTACCGGCAGAGGTCAGCTTATATGACTTTCTGCTGGCGGTAGCAGATGATCAGGTAAGACCGGCACAATCCTGAGGAAAACGGTTATATTTGTGACTTACTCCTTTACCATTTTTTTCATTGTCAGCGCTTAATGTTCATATACATATAACGGAAGAAGAGGAAAGAAATCTACTCAGTAATGTTGCGGAAGGTGACTGGCAGGCATTTACGCGCCTTTACGACGCCTATTCTCCGCTCATTATACATTATCTGCAGGTTTATCTGACTGAAAAACATGACGTAGAGGAAATTGGCCAGGAAGTATTTCTGAAAGTCTGGAAAAAGCGGGAAATACTTGTCACAGTACGTTCTTTTAAGAACTATGTATTTATCATGGCCAGGAATGCATTGAACGACTTCCTGAAAGCCCGGCAGGCATTGCTCCAGAAGCAGGCCGGATACAGCAAAGACTATGTTTTACCACACTATAGTGCTGACGACAAACTGATCACGGACCAGTATGAATCCATTGCCCGTTCGGGACTGGATATGTTGTCAGAAAAGCAGCGCCGTATTTTTCTGTTGCGTACACGCGATGAAATGACCATCCAGGAGATCGCGGATGCGGAAGGTATGTCTGTTGGCGGCGTTCATAAGTCATTACAGCAATCCACCCAACAGCTGAAAGACTATCTGGCGCGCAATGGCATTAGTTTTACCCTTCTTTTACTGATACTTTTCTTTCAGCCCTGAAACTTTTTTTTAAAATTTTTTACTGTCCTGGTGAAAATTCGGAATTAAGAACCGTCTTTACCTATATATGTCATATATGAATATAACTGAAGCCATCACGATCGTGACAAAACTGGCGGAGGGGACCCAGGTCAGTGAAGAACGAATAGCCGCTTTCAGGCTATGGAGCCTGACCGAAGCAACAGATGAGGAGTTACAGGAACTTGCGCGTGCGCATGAAGCAGTGCTGATGGGCATGCAGGAGATACCTGTGTATAATAACCAGGAGATTGTCAATAATATATATAGCCGGCTGACGGCCTACTATCAGGAAGAAACAGCAGCACTGGCAGCAGTAACGGGACAGGACAATAACATCCGGAAGATCAGGGGACGTAATTACTGGTGGGCCGCGGCGGCTTCCCTTCTTTTACTGGGAGGCGGTACTGCCGTTTGGATGATACGTACGCAGCGACCACAACCTGCCGTAATTGTACAGCAAACAACACTTACACCGGGTAGCAATAAGGCGGTTCTGACGCTGGCTAACGGACAACAGATCATATTAGATAACGCCGAAAAAGGCACTATTGCCGAATCAGGCGGCGTCTCAGTTATTAAAGCAGATAGCGGTGCTATCGCTTACAGTGGAACAGGGGGCAACATACAATACCACACACTGTCTACACCAAGAGGTGGACAGTTCCAGCTAACATTACCAGACGGATCACATGTATGGCTGAATGCAGCATCATCTATCCGTTATCCGACCGCATTCACGGGGGCTGAAAGAAATGTGGAACTTACCGGAGAAGGCTATTTTGAGATAGCCCCAAACGCCGCCCAACCTTTTACTGTTAAAACCGGCAAACTGGACGTACATGTATTGGGCACAGGATTTAACATTATGGCTTACGCCGATGAAAATGCTGTACGTACAACGCTCGTAAACGGATCTGTAAAGGTTGCGGCAGGCGCAGCAACAACGATACTGACACCTGGCACACAGGCCAGCTTACAAACAGGCGCAGCTGGTTTTACCATCAGCAAACCGGACCTGGATGAGGTGCTGGCCTGGAAGAACGGACAGTTCCGTTTCAGCAGGACCAACATCAAGCAGATCATGCGGCAGGTGTCCAGGTGGTATGATGTAGAAGTAAGTTACGAGGGGAACGTAGACAATATAGAATTCCAGGGTATTCTGTCCCGCAAAGTGACGGCACAGGCCCTACTGGAAACAATCGCAGCAACAGGAGAAGTACATTTCCGTATAACAGGGGATCATATCAGCGTAATACCTGGCGCGGAGAGAGTTAAGAATTAGGAATTAAGAATTAAGAATTAAGAATTACAACCGAAACTAGTCGCTTATTCACATCAATAACCAACCAAATGCATATGAAGTAGAAAGAAGAAAACAAGTAAATAGCAACAACCAAAAATCAGCAAACAAGAAAACAGCAGTTGTAGGTCCTATTACTAAAAAAGTGAGGACCCCAGTTGCACCTGGGGCCCTCCTGTGCGGACTACTTCAAAATGTCTCTTACGTCATTTAATCAGTAAATCCCTAAATGTACAAGTATGAACAACATTGTACCTGGCAAAGGTATGCCAATTCCTTTTTCCAAATTATTTATGATTATGAAGCTAATCATTCCGTTGATGATCGTGGCAGTGTTGCATGTAAGCGGCGCCAGTTATGGCCAGAAGGTCACGATCAACAAAAAGAAGGTGGCATTAACTGATATCTTCAAAGCCATCAGCGAACAGACAGGACGTGAGTTTATCGCGAATCCTAACCTACTGGCAAATACCTTTCCGGTAGACGTCAATGTAAAAGATAAAGAGATCAGCGAGTTTCTGCCGGAACTGTTGGGTAAACAGGGACTGGCTTATGCGGTGGTCAATAATGTCATCGTTATTACCAGGGATCCGAAGTTGCTGCATGGACTGTCTTCCTCACTGGTCATGGCAACGGAGCCTCCGAAAGTGATCAAAGGCTGGGTCTCTGATGTTATGGGCGTACGCCTGCCGGGAGCAACCGTTTCATTGAGGGGAACGAATAAGGGGGCGACCACTGATGCAAATGGTTATTTCGAAATACGCAGTGAACTGGCGGGCGATAGTGCTGAAGTAGTGGTTTCTTATACAGGCTTCATCACGAGAGTGGCGCACATCAGACACTCCCTACCTACTTTAATATATCTCAAACCTTCTACCAGTGAGCTGGATCAGGTACAGGTGATCGCTTATGGTACTACTACCAAACGTTTCAGTACAGGAAACGTTGCCACTGTTACAGCAGCTGAGATTGAAAGAAGCCCTGTCAGCAATCCTTTATTAGCATTGTCGGGAAGAGTGTCAGGATTGGTGATCAATCAGGTGAATGGTATGCCGGGAGGAGCTGTAAATGTACAGTTAAGAGGGTTTAACTCCATCTCCGGCGCTACTGCGCCTCTGTATATTATTGATGGAGTGCCTTTCAAAGGCGGTGGTTATGGTTCAATCAACAATGCATTAGATGGCGGTAACTTACTCGATTTTGTGAACCCCGCGGATATCGCCAGTGTAGACGTGCTGAAAGATGCAGATGCAACTTCCATTTATGGTTCCCGGGGTGCAAACGGTGTTATCCTTATCACTACAAAAAAAGGAAAACCCGGTCGTATGCGTTCCAATGTAACGGCATATACCGGTATCAGTAAAGTAACCCGTATGCCCGAGTACCTGAACCTACAGGAATATCTCCAAATGCGTAGAGAAGCAATGGCAAATGATGGCGTACGTCCTGGTCCGGCCGACTATGATGTAAACGGGACCTGGGATACAACCAAATATACCAACTGGCAGGAACGCATATTAGGTGGCAACGCACACATCTCAGATGTACAGGGTAGCGTTTCCGGTGGTAGCAACCAGGTACAGTACCTTGTTGGTGGTGGTTATCACAGAGAGAGCCCGGTCATGCCAACAGATGGATCTTCCAGAAAAGCCTCTGCTCATTTTAATATAACGGGCAACAGCGAAGATGGAAAATTTACGGTGAATGCAGGTGGTTATTATGTGTCTAATAACAATGACATCCCTCCTATGGACCCGACAGGATCTATAAGAGACCTGGCACCGAATGCACCGGAACCATTTAACCACGATGGCACGCTTAACTGGGAGAACGGCACTTATGGCAATCCGTTTTCTTCACTACTGCAACCTTACCTGGGACGTAGTAATAACGTGAACGGTAATATTACGTTAAGTTACAGACCGATCAAAGGCCTGGATATCAAAGTAGCTGGCGGTTATCAGAACACAGCGATCAAAGAGTACACCGGTTCGCCACTATACCTTATCAATCCTTACCTGACCGGTATCAAACAAGCTTCTGCCCGTTACAGCAACAGCAATTACAACATCTGGAATATAGAACCACAGGTTACTTATAATTTTCGTTTTGGAAAAGGCAATGTAGAAACCTTGCTCGGGGAAACATTCAGACATGAACTAAATGAATCGCTTACGCAGTTCGGTTCTAACTATGTAAGTGATGCATTGCTTAAAAGTCCGGCAGCTGCAGCTACGTTGACCAATGAAAGCAGCGGGATGTCAGAGAACGCTTACAATGCGACATTTGGCAGGGTGAAATACAATTGGGACAATAAGTACATCCTGACCCTGAATGGCCGGTATGATGGTTCCAGTCGTTTTGGTCCGGCGAACAGATTCCACTTCTTCTGGTCAGCAGGTGGCGCCTGGATATTTACACAGGAGAAGGCGGTGAAAGAGCTGGTACCATTCCTGAGTTTTGGTAAACTGAGAGGTAGTTATGGTACGACGGGTAATGATGCTGCGGGCGATTATGCGTTCCTGGACCTGTATCGTTCTATTTCTTACCCCTATCAGGGTTCCAATGGTTTACAGCCGCAGGCGCTGTTTAATGCAGCATTACAGTGGGAAGCGACGCGTAAGATAGAAGGTGCGATTGACCTGGGTTTCCTGGAAGACAAGATACTTGTTACGGCCAGTTACTACACCAATCGTAGCAACAATCAGTTACAGAACCTGCCCTTATCTGCAGTAACCGGATTTAGCTCAATCAGAAGTAATATACCGGCGATCATCCGTAATAACGGATGGGAGTTTGAACTGCGCACCACAAATATCAAAACCAGGGATTTTGACTGGAGCACCTCCATAAACATTGCGTTGCCACGTAATACACTAGTATCTTATCCTGGTGTAGGACCTGATGATCCTACATTCATTCTGGGCAAACCACTGGGTACAATAAGAGTATATGAATATGCGGGTGTCGATCCACAGACAGGTGTGTATACGTTCTACGATAAAGAGCGTAAGAAAGTAACCTCGCCGGTAGACAGAACCGGACTGCTGGATCCTGTAACAGTTAAATACTATGGCGGATTCCAGAACAGTTTTCGTTATAAGGGCTGGACAGCTGACATCCTTTTCCAGTTTGAGGACCATACTGTCAGGAATCCGTTACTGAATGGCACGTTTCCTTCCGGTTTCCTGGGCAATCAGTTGAAAAGCCGTGCACTCGGCCGCTGGCAGAAACCTGGAGATGAGACCGACATTCCGAAATACACACAAGGTCTGCTGGGCTTCCTGCCATGGGCTTTATACGCGAAGAACAGTGACCTGGCTTATTCCAGAGCGCCTTTCCTCCGCCTGAAGAATGTTTCCATTGCTTATCAGCTGCCAGCCTCCCTGATGAAGAAACTGCGGCTGCAACAGGTCTCTCTCTTCGCACAGGGACAGAACCTGCTGACATTCTCCAGGAAAGAATTCCGCGACTTCGATCCGGAATCAGATGCGACCAATTTCGGACCATTGAAAACATTCACCGGCGGTATTAAAGTAAACCTCTAAAAAGCAACAACATGACATTATTATATCAACCACTCCGTTCACTGTATGCAGGACTTGTGCTGGGTCTGTTAGTGACAGCCAGTTGCAAAAAAGCCCTGGAAATAGATCCGCCAAGCACACAGATCGTAAGTTCGCAGGCCTTTGTGAATGACATGTCTGCCACCTCTGTAATGACAGGCATGTATAGTAATATGATGAGCGCTGCAACGGGCTTTGTGTCCGGTAACAGAAGTATCACCACCAGAGAATCGCTGGCTGCTGATGAACTGGTGAACTATTTACCTGCTTCGCAGGATGCTTCCATGCAGGAGTTTTATACCAACACCTACAATATTGCCAGTCCGTATTTCTGGAATGATTTCTACCAGCGCATCTACACCTGTAATGCTACCATTGAAGGCGTTACTGCTTCCACAGGCATATCAGATGCAGTACGTGCACAATTACAGGGAGAAGCTAAATTCTTTCGTGCCTTTATCTATTTCTACGCTGTGAACACGTACGGTGATGTGCCACTGGCATTAACTACCGACTACAGGATCAACAACACGCTGTCTCGTACACCCAAAGCCAGGGTGTATGAGCAGATTGTTGCCGATCTGAAAGATGCAGAAGCACTGATGGGCAATGATTATTTCAAAGGCACTACAGCAGGCAGCACAGAAAGAGCAAGGCCTAATAAGGCAGCAGCCAGTGCATTGCTGGCCAGGGCATATCTGTATATGGAGCAATGGGCCAATGCGGAGGCAGCAGCGACCAGTGTGATCAACAATGGCACCTATTCTCTTGAAACGGATCTAAACAGGGTGTTTATCAGCACGAGCAAAGAAGCCATCTGGTACTTACAGACAGTGATCCCTACTAACTACTCGACTTATGACGGACAGTATTTTATGCTGACCAGAGTGGCGCCGGGCACCAGTGCGCAGAGCCCGACAGCGATCCGGCTCTCTTTCTTTGATAGTTTTGAGCAGGGAGATGCCCGGCGTACGAACTGGATTGACACCTTTACCATCAACAATACCAATTACTACTTCCCTTTCAAATATCAGAAGAACATGAGCACTACACCGGAAGCACTGCTGGTATTACGACTTGCAGAGCAGTACCTGATACGTGCTGAAGCCAGGGCGAAACTTGGGAATGTGACCGGCGCGAACAGTGCAGCATCTGACATCAATGTGATCCGCAAAAGAGCGGGACTGCAGGATACACAGGCTGCGAATCAGCCGGATATGCTGAAAGTGGTAGCGGCAGAGCGCAGATCAGAATTGTTCACAGAATGGGGACATCGCTGGTTTGACCTGATCCGTACGGATAAGGTAGACTCTATCATGAGTGTACTGACGCCGCTGAAAGGAGGTGTATGGAACAGCAACTATAAGATACTGCCTATTCCGTACAGCGAAACACAGATCAATACGAATCTGAAACAGAATCCGGGATATAATTAATCACAAACAGCCTTTATCATAACCCTCCCACAAAGGGAACATGCCATCATCACAGTAAACTAGTATTCATTACAATGAAATCAGCAACAACCCATGTTTTGCTTGGGGCATTGTGTGCCCTGACGGCAGCATTGCCAGCAAACGCGCAGAAGCACAAGAAGGGAAAAGATACTCCGGCACCTAACAGGGACAGTGTAGCCGCAGCGCTGGCGAAAGTGGCCTTTCCGGCAAAGCAGGAAACACTGAAGCCTTACAGGGAGGTCATTCCGGCCAATGCGATCACCAGCAGTGGTTTATTTAAGGTGCATAAATCAGCCGACAAGTATTTCTTTGAAATACCCGATTCATTACTGGGCAGGGACCTGCTGGTTGTCAGCAGAATTTCCAAAGGCTCCGCAGATTACCGTCCGATGATCCTGCCTACCTATGCAGGCGATCAGATCGGAGAAAAGGTGATCCGCTTTGAAAAAAGTACCGGCAATAAAATATTCCTGCAGACCATCTCTTACAGAGAAAGAGCCACGGATAGTTCTTCCAATGGCCTGTACCGTTCACTGATGAACAGCAGTCTGCAACCCATCCAGGCAGCATTCGCAGTGAAAGCAGTGAATGACAGCAGCAAGAGTAGTGTGATCGAAGTAACGGATTATCTGAACAATGATAATTCTGTCTTCTTCTTTGACGCAGGTACCAAAGCGCTGGGCGGACTGAATATGATGGCGGCTGATCGTTCCTATATCGGCGATGTGCATGCATATCCGATGAACATTGAGATCAAGAGCGTACGCACCTATACCGGCAGACCAATGCCTGTTACGAATGAAGTGAAAACCTACAGTTTTGAGCTGAACAGTTCGATTGTATTACTTCCTTCCATTCCGATGCAGTCCCGGTTCTTCGACCCGAGAGTTGGGTTCTTTGCAGATGAATATATTGACTTTGACGCCAATCCGCAGGGTATCAAAAGTGAAAGTCTGATCTGGAAATGGCGGTTGGAACCACGCAGGGAAGACATTGAAAAATACAAACGCGGCGAACTGGTTACACCGGAGAAACCGATCATTATTTACATCGATCCGCTGACGCCGAAGAAGTGGGTACCTTATCTTATTGCAGGCGTAAACGACTGGCAGGCGGCGTTTGAGGCAGCAGGCTTCAAAGATGCGATCATCGCAAAAGAAGCGCCTGCAGATGACAGCACCTGGAGCATAGAAGATGCGCGCCATTCCGTACTGGTATACAAACCATCTGCTATGGCCAATGCGATGGGACCGAGCATTAAGGACCCGCGCACCGGCGAAATACTGGAAACCCATATCAACTGGTATCACAATGTGATGGACATGTTGTACAAATGGTATTTCGTGCAGGCGGGCGCCATCGATAAGAGAGCACAGGCGCCGCAACTACCGGATGATCTAATGGGAGAACTGATCCGTTTTGTGTCTTCACATGAAGTAGGACATACACTGGGTCTGCGTCATAACTGGGGCGCATCTTCTACTGTTCCGGTGGACAGTCTGCGTAGCAAACGCTGGGTGGAAGAGAATGGTCATACCCCATCCATCATGGACTATGCCCGTTTCAACTATGTAGCGCAACCAGAAGACAATATTGGTCCGAAGGGTATTTTCCCACGCATCGGTGCTTATGATAAATGGGCAATCGAATGGGCATATCGCGTATTACCAGAAACGAAAACACCGGCAGAAGAAACACCCCTGCTGAACAAGATGGTGATTGCAAAATTAGCGTCTGGCAAACAGTACTTCTTTGGTATCGAGCGAGTGCCCTGGGAACCAGCGACACACTATGATCCGCGTAATCAGCGCGAAGACCTGGGAGATGATGCCATGAAGGCAGGTACTTATGGTATTGCCAATCTGAAGCGCATAGAAAAACATCTAATGGACTGGACCCGTCAGCCGAATGAGGATTACAGCAAAGCTGGTGAGATGTACAATGAGCTGGTGAAACAGTTTGATCTTTATATGGGCCATGCAGCGGCAAATATCGGCGGTATACTGACTACACCTAAAACCGTAGAACAGGCAGGACCGGTATATGAATTCCCTGCTAAGAGCAAGCAACAGCGTGCGATGGCATTCCTGCAGGAACAGTTATTCACCACGCCGATGTGGCTGAATGACACGCAGCTGGCGGGACTGACGAAGACCAGTTTTGCTGTTGTGACCAATGTACAGAAAAAGACCTTATTCCAGTTGCTGAGTCCTGATGTACTGGACAGATTGTCCTTACAGGAGAATATTGAAGGAGCAAATGCATACACTGCTGCACAGTTCTTACGCGAACTGAAACAGGGCATTTTCTCTGAACTTGCTGCACATAAAACGATCGATACTTATCGTCGTGGATTACAGCGTGTATATGTAGAAAGACTGCTGATGATGATCATACCGGGACCACAAAACCCGCTGATGCCATCAACTGCTCTGAGCAAGGATGGCGATGCGCTGCCACTGATCAAAGCCCATGCGAAAGCACTGGCGGAGCAGATCAAAGCGGGCATTCCGCAAACGGCCGATGAGATGACACGTAGTCATCTGCAGGACCTTTACGACAGGCTTGATAATGGGTTACATCCCAGGAAATAGATATGGTAAACGAGTATACTGAGCTCTATTTTAAAACTGTAAACGTGCGATTTCTATCGCGCGTTTTTTATTTATATACAACTGCTTTTGTGTCAACATCCTGGTTGTTACAACCCTGGCTATTATACGACTGCTGCGGTATTGCGGGTACCAAGTACCAGCGCACGGTTTCTCTCAAAAGGATTACTTATTCTCCCTTATTATGCTTAAATTCGTATAGTAAATAATGGCCTTTTCGGCCCTGTACATCCACCCTCCTCCATGTTATGAAAAGTGTTATCCTGTACCTGAAAATTTTAGATACCACGTTCACGTTACCTTAAAATTGACCAAATGAAGAACCCGGTTTACCCAAACAACAAGGTGAAAAAGAGTCCATGGCTTGCAACTGTGCTCTGTCTTTCACTCTTACCAGTTTCCACGTTTGCCCAGCGTACCCTCGTCTGGGAAGAAAGTTTTACCAGCTCAACCCTTAATGCGCAGACCTGGACCTATGAAACAGGTGATGGTTGTGCCAAGGGCAATTGTGGCTGGGGCAATGCGGAGTTGGAGTACTACACCAACCGCACAGAAAATGTCAGAATTGAGAACGGTCACCTGGTGATCGAAGCACGACGGGAAGATATGGGCGGCAAGCCTTTTACTTCCGGTCGTATCAAAACAGCCGGCAGGGTCACTTTCCGTTACGGCTCACTGGAAGCACGCATCAAAGTACCGAAGGTCGGGAACGGTCTTTGGCCTGCTTTCTGGTTGCTGGGCGCCACTGGTGGTACCTGGCCGCACAACGGTGAAGTAGACATCCTGGAAATGGGCTTTGCAGGCGCTATTGCGGCCGGCAGACCAAACAACACCCTGAGTGCAGCTACTCACTGGTGGACGGAAAACCCTGGGGGCTATACCGGTCATGCCACCTATGCAAAAGATACCGTTGCTACAGGCGTTGACCTGAGTGATGATTATCATCTGTACAAACTCGAATGGGATCCGCAGTTCCTGACTATTTACCTGGATAACAGTCCCTTTTACAAGATAGGGATCACTGGCGGAAACGGATTTGAAGCCTTTCACAATCCGTTTTACATCCTGCTGAACCTTGCCGTCGGCGGCAACTATCCGGGTATTCATTCCGCAGCAGGGATCACAGCTCCCTTACCCGGACGAATGGAGGTTGATTACATCAGATTGTACCAGGACCGGGCACAGGGAGAAGAACTGATCCTGGCGAGCAACAATGCACCGGAAGGCAATTATGGTATTTTCACTGACAATACCACTGTCAGCGACAGGGTTGCTTTTGGTCAGGGTGCTAACCTGTATCTCTGGAACAATATCACCAACATCACCTCCCCTGCTCCTGCACCGTTTGAGGGCAGCAATGTGTGGGCTTTTCATGCCAATGCCGGCGCCTGGTATGGTCTGGGTGTGGCGAATGACATGAAGAATATGAGTAACTATTCAGGCGGTAGTCTGAAGTTCCATATGAAGACCAGTTCTACTGCTACTTTCAAAGTAGGTATTGCTTCGGATGGTGCGGAAGGCTGGATCAATTTCAATGGCAGCAACGAGCATGGTCTGGTCAGAGACGGACAATGGCATGAGGTCACTATCCCTGTGAGTGAATTCGGTGCACTGGACCTGATGCAGGTGACGCAGTTGTTTATGTTCTCCGGTGATGCACCGGTGGCGGCAGCTGATTTCTATTTCGACAATATCTATTACACCGGTGGTGTATCTGCGAATCCGGCGCCAAAGGTCGCTATTACGAATATTGCAAATGAGGCGGTGTATACCACACCTGCCGCTATTGCCGTACAAACGAATGCCAGCGATCCGAATGGCAGCATCAGCAAGGTCGATTTCTATAACGGCGCCTATTATCTGGGTACGACCAGCACGGCTCCGTTCAATTACACCTGGAATACTTCCACGCAGGGTATTTACAAGCTGATCGCCAAAGCGACAGACAATCAGAATAAAACGACCACTTCGCAGCCGGTCACCGTACTTGTAGCAGCACCTGGCAATACCGCACCACAGATCAGTATTACCTCTCCTACGGCCAGTACGCCATACCGCAAACCGGCCAAGGTGGTGATCAATACCAACGTTACCGACAATGGTATTATCTACAAAGTAGAATTCTTCAATGGCAGCACCTTACTGGCGACACTGACACAACCACCGTATAATTATACGTGGGAGAATGTGCCACAGGGTACGTATACGATCACTGCGAAGGCAACAGATAATGGTAAGCTGAGTACCACTTCTGCACCGGTGACCATCACCGTACAGGATAATAAGATCCTCTCCAGCAAATATGGCATTTATAGTGAAGATGCGTCTATCACTGAAAAGATGACCTATGGACTGGATGCGAACCTGTATATCTGGAATAACCTGGCGACGATCAGCGGTGCAGCACCCTATGAGGGTTCACAGGTAATAGGCGTTACGGCGGCAGCAGGCAGCTGGTTTGGTTTAGGCGTTGCACATGACGTACGTGACCTGACGCATTTTGCCAATGGCTCACTGAAGTTCCATTTCAAAACGTCTTATCAGGGACAATTCCGTTTCAGTATCATTTCACAGAACGGTGAGCAGGTGATCAACTATGCGGCCGGCGAACAGAAACTGGGATTACTCAGGGACGGACAATGGCATGAAGTGACGATTCCTGTGAGTTCGCTGACCAATGTCAACCTCACAACGATGTCGCAGGCATTTACATTCTCCGGAGATGCACCGGCGGCGGCGGCGAGTTTCTATATAGACAACATCTATTATGTTACTTCCGATCCTCCGGTTACACAAACCAATCTGGCATTGAATAAACCGACACGCACCACTTCCAACGAGAATATCGCTATGGAAGGAAAGTATGCAGTGGATGGTAATATCAATACCCGCTGGTCCAGTGGTTTTGGCGATCCGCAATCCATCAGGGTTGATCTGGGTGCAGATTATGATATCAACCGTGTGAAGATCACGTGGGAAACGGCGGCCGGAAAAGACTATGTCATACAGGTTTCCAATGATACGATCAACTGGACTCCGTTACGTACGGTGACGAACAACAGTACCCTGGTGAATGAGTTTACCGGTCTGACAGGTCACGGTCGTTATCTGCGGATCTATGGTACAGCGAGAACGACGGTGTATGGTTATTCCATTTTCGAACTGGAGGCGTATGGTAGTCTGCGCACAGGAAGTGCCTTACTTGCCAGTGCTGCACCGGTGAAACAACAAGCCATTACTGTCTGGAAAGCAACGTTGTATCCGAACCCGGTAGTCAATGACAGAGTACAGTTACTCAGTAATGAGGCCGTGAAGCAGATCAGAGTTGTAGACCTCAACGGACGTACCTGGTCGACGCAGCAGTTGTCGCAGGAAGGTAAGGTATCATCCACCTACGGTGTGGATGTAAGTCGCTTACCAGCAGGCGTTTACTTCATTCAGTTAAAGAACAGCGCACAGCAAACATTATTGCTGAAGTTTGTTAAACAATAAATATCAATTACTTAAACAGCCGGTACGTTTATTTGTCTCCGTTAGACATACGTACCGGCTATTTTTTAGGATAGTATTTGAGCGCCAGTGCGTACTTGTATAAGTACAACATAAAAATAATATGCGCAATCACTAGGAGTATCCAATAATGTTTGTAAATTCCATCGTTAAAAAAATTTTGAAAACCTTATCCCGCTTTTTGATTAACGTCACTCACTTTTTGGACTTAGCATCTACAGAAAAACAAATTAAAAAACCTGGGAAACCTAGTATTCAACAAAAAACCATTTAAGACGATGAAGAAAAACCTGCTGCTAACATTTCATAAGCGGTTCTTTACGGCCTGCTTTGGAATTGCCCTGCTCGCAGCGAGCACTGACCGTGCCTACAGCCAGGTGCCTACTGGCTTTACGCTGAAAAAACTAACCGACAATTCTATCGTTGAAGCCACTGCAATGGCGCATTCCGCTGATGGCAGAATATTCATGGCTGAACGTGGAGGTAAGGTGAAGGTTTATCAGAATGGAACCGTATCTACCGTGTATACCGCTCAAACAGTAACCGATGCAGAACAGGGTTTACTGGGTATCACATTGCATCCCTCATTCACCAGCAATGGACGTTGTTACATTTTCTACACCAATAAGGAAATGACACGCCATTACCTGGACATCCTGTTTATCAACCAGGCTAACGGTGTTGACTCTGTCAGAAGAGTAATGGAATTTGATCAGATCATCAACGGCGCGCACAATGGTGGTGCACTGTTGTTCCGCAAAGGTCTGCTGTATGTAGCGATCGGCGAGAGCAATGAAGCGATCGAATCTCCGAAGCTGACCACTTACCGTGGTAAGATCCTGCGTCTGACAGAAGACGGACAACCAGCTCCGGGCAACCCTTATTATGACACCCCTAACGCCACGCGTCAGCAGAGAAGTATCTGGGCACGCGGTATGAGAAATCCATGGAGGATGTCTCTGGATCCTGTATCTCAAAGAATCTTTGTGGTGGACGTAGGAGGTGACTATGAAGAAATTAACGATGTGACCAATCCTGATCCTGCCAGAGGATATAACTATGGCTGGGACCAGAATCACAAAACAGGTTATCAGCCGGATACCACGACTACGATCCCTCCGGTTTATTTTTATGACCACAGCGAAGATAAAGGCGGATGTGCGATTACATCAGGTCTGTTCTTCAATCCGCCTGCTACCAACTATCCGCCACAGTATCTGAACAAGTTCTTCTTCTCAGACTGGTGTCGCGACTGGTACAGGTTTGTTGACATAAATGGTCTGAAGCCTTCTTCTCCCTATACAGAGTTCTCCGCGAAGAACTTTACCAGAATACTGGGTACAAGCGTAGGTATAGATGGTAACATTTATTACATCGCTTATGCGGGAGATGGAAGTCTGTACAGAATTGAATACAATAACAACCAGGCGCCATCTATCGTGAATCAGCCGGAAAACAAAACGGTTACAGCAGGAGATGCAGTCTCTTTCTCTGTGACTGCTTCCGGTGGTACACCTTTATCTTTCCAGTGGCAGAAAAACGGCGCTAATATTACCGGCGCTACTGCTGCCACCTATAGCATCGCACAGACTACGCAGGCTGACTCAGGTCAGTACCGTTGTGTGGTGACCAATCCGATCAGCACGATCAACAGTAATCCTGCGAAGCTGACCGTATTGCCATTCAATGCGCGACCAGTTCCGAAGATCCTCACACCAGCAGCTACGCTGACCTGGAACGTAGGTACGATCGTTAACTACTCCGCAACAGCTACCGATGCTGAAGACGGTACCTTACCTGATTCTGCATACACCTGGGAGGCCCGTTTCTATCATAAAGATACCCCTACCAGTGAGCACTGGCATCCTGGTCCGACCCTGGCGAAAGGCGTAAAATCAGGCAGCTTTACGGCTGACAACCTGGGTGAGTCTTCTCCGAATATCTGGTTCAGACTGATGCTGACCGTAAAAGATTCTAACGGCCGTACCGGTGTAGACTCCGTTGATGTCTATCCAAATAAGGTACAGGTAACTGCTGCTTCCAACATCGCTGGTATCAGTCTGGTGTTAGGTTCCAGAGAAGTTGCTCCGTTCACCAAAACAATGGTGGTAAACTCCCTGACCACACTGCAGGCCGTTACACCACAGTTGCTCGGCGACACCACTTATGATTTCGTATCATGGGCACACGGTGGCGACGCATTACAGTCGATCCGCGTACCAGCGAAGGATACTGTCTTCCGTGCTACCTACAAAGCAGGAGCATCCCGTCAGAATCCATTCCCTGACCCGGCTGTACCTTCCACTATCCCGGGTAAGATCGAGATCGAAAACTTTGACCTGGGTGGCGAAGGTATTGCCTACCATGACGAAAGCACTGCCAATCAGGGTAATCAATACCGTACCACTGAAGGCGTAGACCTCGAAAACTGTTCCGAAGGTGGTTTCAACATCGGCTACGTTAACAACGGCGAATGGCTGGAATATACTGCTAACGTAACCGTTACCGGTAAATATACCTTCTCTGCCCGCGTAGCGAATCCGGGTGCTGCCAAGACCTTCCACGTAGAAATGGACGGCGTGAACATCACCGGCACCGTAACAGTACCAACAACCGGTGGTTTCCAGGCATGGCAGACCGTTTCCACGACGACCACACAGTCACTGCCTGCAGGCATACATGTGTTCCGCATCGTACTGGAAGCAAACGACTTCAACGTAAATTACTTCACATTCGATCTGGCAATCGGTAACGCGCCAACAGTCAGCATCACTGCTCCTGTTAATGGCGAGGCTTTTGTCACCAATTCCGATATCCTGCTGAAAGCAAATGCTGCTGACTCAGACGGTACTATCAGAAAAGTTGAGTTCTTCCAGGGTGCAACCAAACTCGGAGAAGATACCACTGCTCCTTATCAGTTCCTCTGGACAGGTGTTGCCACCGGCGCTTACAGCATCACTGCAAAAGCAACCGACAACACACAGATGACAGCAACCTCCGCTCCTGTTGCTATCAACGTAACAGCTGCTGCTGTTGAAAAAACAGTTCCAGGACATATTGAAGCAGAAAGCTTTGATGCTATGTCTGGTATCCAGACAGAAGGTTGCGGCGATACCGGCGGTGGAGAAAACATCGGCTGGGTAGATACCGGCGACTGGATGGACTACTTCGTTAATGTTACCGCTGCAGGTAGCTATAACGTATCCTTCCGTGTTGCCAGCGCACCAGGTGGTGGTCAGCTGCAACTGCAATCAGGCGCTAACGTCCTGACAACTGTTGATGTACCAGCTACCGGCGGATGGCAGGCATGGACCACTATCAGCAAAACTGTGACCCTGACAGCAGGTAAGCAGACATTGCGTGTATATGCCTCCCATGGAGACGTCAATCTGAACTGGATTGAATTCGCTGCAAGTGCACAGGCAGCAAGAACATCAGCCGTGGTAGAACAGGAACCTTCTATCAGAATGTATCCTAACCCGGTTGTGAATCTGCTGACTGTAGGTAATGTGAAAGGCGACGGTCTGTTCACTATCACTAATGTAGCTACTTCACAGACGATCATCATCAAGGCGACCAATGGTATACTTGACGTAAGCAACCTGACACCAGGTGTTTATGTGCTTAAGTTCACCAACAATGGAAAACCTGTAACGAAGAAATTCGTGAAGATGTAGATTTGATAAGGGTTTAAATAAAAAAGCTGCCTCGTAGGAGGCAGCTTTTTTATTTTTTGTTTGGAGTTTATAAATATGTGATGTAATATTGCACCCCCGTTCAACGGGAATGATTCCGTAGCTCAGTTGGTAGAGCAATACACTTTTAATGTATGGGTCCTGGGTTCGAGTCCCAGCGGGATCACGAAAGCCCGGCTTCGAAGAGAAGTCGGGCTTTTTGTTTGTATAAAATACCCATTAGTTTCACAGCATGCGCGAATGGTTGATTACTATAACCTAAATTGAGGTTATGACATCTCTGTTCCGTCAAGGTTTTAAGAAATTTAGTAAATTGATATCTTTAATCAATTACTATTAACAGTATCTGGAATTTATGGAATTTCATTATGATTATGACGTAACACTTTCTTTTGCAGGAGAGAATAGAGATTTTGTAAGTTGTGTTGCTAAAAAGCTGCACGCGGCAAACGTTAAGGTTTTTTATGATGAATATGAGCAAGTATCACTTTGGGGGAAAGATCTATACACACATCTTGATGATATTTACAAGACGAAGGCTAAATATTGTGTGATGTTCATCTCCAAAGACTACAAGGAGAAATTATGGACGAATCATGAAAGGAAAAGTGCACAAGAAAGAGCCTTCAAAGAAAACGAAGAATACATATTGCCATTTAGATTAGATGCCACTGAAATTCCCGGGATTAGGGCCACTACTGGCTACTTGTCCAGGGAAAAATATGATTGTCAACAACTAGCGGATGCAATAATGAAAAAATTGGGAATGCAATTGCCTTCTAATCCTCCAGCTAATGATCGTAGCGTATTGGAACCGGGTATTTTTCTACATAAAGATGGAAGGAATGAGATAGCAATAAACATGTCCGATTTTTTTGCGCAAAGACTGTCGAGTGCCTTTCCTGGAGTTCGCGGCCTCAAATGGTTTGACGATTCACAAAAAATATCCCAAAGACTTAAGATTTTATTAAGACCTCCGTTGATATTTGAAATTCATCCTAAGAATCGCCCAAATGTACAAGGGAAGTATTCTCCAATTTGGTGGTTTAGAGGAGGGAAATCTATGCCAATAGACAGAATTGAAGATTTAAGTAATGGAAGGCTACTCATTGGCAAATATGAATATGATGTTGATAAAATTGCTGTATATGTTGGTTCATCAGACAACGAAAGCTTTATTTATGTAAAGGTCAGAGGAGAGAGTTCTGTTTTTACTGGTATCACTGGCCACAATAATAAATCTGAAAGTTTTTTGACGTCGGGTTTTACAAGAGAGGAATATGCAATATACAAAAACCAAATCATTACTAGAGAAGAGTTTGACGATGGAGCAGCGGAAATCGAAGGAACAGTTATTAATTTCACAGAAAGTCCTGAACTTAGGGTTAGGTGTCTAAGTCCATTTAATTTTATTATCTCGGCCCAAACATCAATTTATAATTCTCAAATAAGTGATTCCAGTTTTAAAGTGTTTTTGGATAAAGATCTAGTTGAAAATAATGAATATCATTTAGAATCATTCATAAATAATTTTCTAAATGAAAATTTTGGCATAGAATCTATGGCACCAGATTTTTTTGAAGATTAAACTACATATTTCACACATTTCCTGGGCTTGGACTATGTTATATTGAAATCATTTCAGAAGAAGCTGTAAAAAAAGCAGATTGCTAATGCCATCAAATTGCTTCGCAATAAACTGGGGATGTTTTGTTTGGAGTTATCATGGTTTTGCCTTTACTTATTTAATCAGACGGATCATTTTAACATCATGTTTAAGGTGAATGGCGGTGGAGATTTGGTTCGTCCGCGGATATCAAGATACTTGTAATTGAATAGCCTGGCGATATGACTCGACCCTTATGGCGTTATTATAACTTATTTTGGATTAGAACTGTTCAAGCAAGATAATCCCTGCATAATCTGGTTCGAGTTTCCGATACCTGGGATCACTGGAAATTAAACGCTTCAAGTTCAATGACTTGGAGCGTTTTTGTTTTTAGGGATTTTCTGTGGTGTATTGAATTCCAATCGCCTAGCTGATTCGAGTCTCCTTAGCGTTCAGCACACTCAACAACCATCATATCATCATCCTCTTCACAAGGAACATCTAATTCTATCTTTCGCTTTATCTTCCGGATTACTGAACCAATGCAATACCAATAACTAGAGTAATTCGAGATAAAATAACGAAAGTGCTAAGCGAGTGGAATCTTGACTTACAGATTTAGCCGGCATACAACAAAATGTTGCGCCAAGGAGAGATTACAAGCAAAAAAGCATTATCTCCGTCCAGAAATCCCTAAGCGAATCCTATAATGCGGGGCCTCTTGTCAAACGATCCTGGTTTGGCGCATACAGTTACTGAGGAGTAGAGGATTTTTCCGGTGCAAAAAGGGGAAAATTCCTGAGTCTAGGGACATTAACTTTGCATTAACCAGCGCATGATTGATTGTATTTAAATTGCTCGTGTTTCATGTGAGGTACTATTCACGATATTACAATTATCTCTTAACCTTCAAAATCTATAGTAAGTCACAATTCCATGCAATAGAAATTTAAATGAACAGCTAGTACAGGGATGACTGGATAGACCTTGACATTCGTAAAAATATGCGAAATGAAATATTATGGATAATTATTAACACTGTATTCTGCTGCGCTTTAATGACCTCAATATACTTGCCGTCACTCAGTACTTTAAAAAAATAAATTAAGTGCATTACATTTTATTTGACACAATTTGATTAAACCATCTGCGGTGAAGATCGCTGCCTTGATATTTCAGCGCAGACTTAAGCTAATTTCAGCCCAATCGTACGTATTAAATCTTAACCGGCGCAAGTTAAATGTAAAGGGATTCTCAAATCAAATTTCCAGCATATGCAAAAATGTGTACAATTCAATTTAAAAAATCCAGGAATTTCGAGAGACACGGTAGTCTGCCTGATAGCTTCGCTATACAAAAAATTATCAACTCAAATAAAAAAGGAGGATCATCGTGCCACAGAACTATAAAGAGCTTACCCGCCAGCTTCGTAGCAGGCTTGACCCGGAAAGTCTGATTTTTGAAAAATCGATTAATGAGGAACTTTCCAGTATTAATTATTCCGATGTAGTAGAGTATGTACGTTATGCTATGAATGCAGTTGAACCGGCCTATACACAACGCAGTAAAGATGCAGGAGAACGAGTGAAAACCCATTTGACCAGCGGAGGTATAACCGATGCGATATTTCGTTATCAGGGATCGGTGATGACCGATACACATATCAGGGGATACAGTGATATTGATCTACTTGTTATCTCGGATAAATTTTACAGTTGGGACAGCGCTGGAGTCAGCAGGGCATTAAACGAAAGTTATAATTACCAAACTGCCCAGGTGCAAAAACTGCAGTATGAAACGAATATAGGTGGGTATAGCGGAAACGCTTTAGATGATTTATATCAACTCCGTATCAATAGTGAAACCATTCTTTCGCAAAAATATTCGGTATGTGATACTAGTAAACCCAAATCCATAAGGATTAATAATAAGGATCTTAAGAGAGATGTAGATGTAGTGATAGCAAATTGGTATGACGATGTTGTCTCCATCATTAATAACAAGGGTGATAATAGAGGCATACAGGTTTACAATAAGCATGAACATGTAAAAGGTAAAGTGGACTATCCATTTGTGAGTATCGAAAGAGTCAATACCAAAAGTGCAGAAACATCCGGTCGCCTTAAGAAAATGATACGTTTCTTGAAAAACATCAAAGCGAAGTCGGGATTGGTAATTGATCTTTCCAGCTTTGATTGTAATGCGATCTGCTACGACATACAGGTAGCAAAATACCAGTACTCAACCTTTTATCAGTTGGTTCCAGTTTTATATCAACAGCTGAAAAGGTTAGTCGATGATGTTAATGCCGCTAACAGCCTCAAGTCTGTAGATGGCCGTGAATACATTTTTTTAGGTAAACCAGATAAAATTCAGAGCCTGAAAAACCTAATGACGGAGATAGATGCAATTTTGTTTGACCTTAGAAACTCACATATCCAGCTATGAAAAAAAGAATTTTTATCGGATCATCATCCGAGCAACTTTCAATATTAAATGAGATAGTTGATTTACTTGGTAGCGACGTAGAATGTATTCCCTGGACTGACGCATTCACTCTAAATAAAAGCGGCTTAGATTCGTTGATTAAGCAAACCAGGCTCGCTGATTTTTCAATTTTGATTGCCACCAAAGACGATTTGACGAAGCAAAGGGGTGAGTCTCTGACAAAGCCCCGTGATAATGTGATTTTTGAATTTGGTTTGTTTTTGGGAGCGGCAGGTGCAGAAAAATGTTATTTGATTGCTGAAGAGGATGCTGACCTGCCGTCCGATTTAGATGGCATAACGGTTGCCAAGTTCAGTAGAACCACCGGTCAATACAATTCATTAGATAAGATTGTCGAAAGTATAGCTGTGCAGATAGAGAAATCCAGTGAAATGAGCCAATTGGGCTTGTTACCATCTACAGCGTTAGCAATTGGGTACTATAATAGCTTTTTAAAAAGGGTGTGCGAAGAACTTCATACCACTGAAAGTATAGAGATTGAAGGAAAAAAGATGAAGGTTAAAAGCTTTAAAATTGATGTAATTATTCCCGAGAGCTTGGACGATAACGGCGTAGGGAATTTTACAACACTTTATAACAAAAAACATGGGCTAAGTAAAGCAACTACTTCTTCAAACCCGGCAATTCGTGGAGCCAGGGGCTACCCATTCCATTTTAAAATTGACCCACCTGATGCCAATCAGGATAATCCGATTGACATACATCTATCGGATATCCCCTCAACGTTGAGTACGATAGTCGAAAGTTTAAAACTTTATCTACCAACTAATCTTGTCGGTCAGGATTTCGATTTGGATTATTTAGAAAAAAGGGAATTAGAAAATTTTGCTAAAGTGCTCAAGTATTTGATAAGTAGAAATGTGGCGACAAGGGAATATATTGCTGTTCACTCCGATGCGTCGTTAGCATAATGTTTACTATAAATAACTCAATTTATGAATGTGATCGTTACGTATGATATCATAAGAAACCATAAAGAAATAAAAGACGAACTGAAACAACTTGGCTATAAAGATATTATTCAAGGAGTAATATTGTCTGATAATACTCCAGTTAATCAAAAGCTTCCGAATACCACTTTATTAAAATATGAAGCGACAAGTACCAAAATTGTTTGTGATGAAGTTTGTAGCATTATCACAAAACACAATGGTGGCAAAGACGTGGTATTTTGTGCGGAGTTGGCTTCAAATTTTGATTGGAATGCGCGATAATTGATTATTAGTAAGCAAGCGATTTACAGATTGATCAAATCAAGTTAAATTTTGGAGAAATACTTTTTTTAATGACCGCCTTTAATTGTGTAACAGTAATACTATTACTAGCTGCACTTATCATTTCGATTTGCACTTTCTTATCATTTCGATTTGCACTTTTGGGCTTACAAGAATAAGAAGTAGAAAGGTAAAATGACTGAACCAACTATTATTTTCTTCGGACCGGATGGTGGCGGCGAACGACACAACAAGGTGTTTATTCGGACATTATTGTACAGCACTTCTGATAAAGGGCAATATATTCAGAATATGTTTATTCGCCTTAGTAGAGGTGAATCAGTTCAGAGTTTTAACGTTTGGATTTATGATGACAAAAGTCTTGTAAGGGGAAGTGGTTTATTCATTAGTAAAATGGGTATTGCTTGCAATCATCACTTTTTGTTGCCCAATGAGCAAACAGACTACCCATTTTTGGCTGGTGAGTACTTACTTGAGATTTTTATTGAGACCTTTGAGTCGAAAGCCCATCAAATTTTTGAACAATCTTTGAAATTAACAAGAGAACAATCTGAGGAGATGAGGCTAAAAGAGGCAGGCATATATTTTGATTGGGCCCCAAATACTCAGACTTACTTTTCACATGTGGATGTAAGGTCTAAAGATGAAAAAGGAATGTCAGACTTAATGAAAGTTCTAGCAGGTGATCAGAAATAAAACTGTCTATGATAGTGTTGTACATACACGAATTCCAACTCAGATCCTTATTTACCATCTGCAGACACCCTAAAATGATCCTCGAACTTTTATGATATTATTTTGCTCTACTTAAATCTTAAGATGGCAAATTTTGGATAAAACGTCAACAATCTGGTTCGAATTTCCCATACTTGGGATCACGAAAGCCCGGCTTCGAAAAGAAGTCGGGCTTTTTGTTTTCGTAAAGTGCCAGTCACTTAACGAGGGCGAGTAAAGGATTTATTGGGAAGTCCCCTGTTTTATTCCAAGCTTTTTGAATTAGTGCTTTTCTATCAAGCCTTCTCAAATCACAAATGAAGTTACCTGACTAATCATCCCATCCTTAAAACGCCAAACGTCGCAATAAGAACATTCTTTTGACTCGCCGTTCTTTTCAAATACGATCTGCCCAAGCTCAACTACAAAATCTTTCTCTCTGATATAATTTTCCGTCGTAAATGCCAATCCATCATAAGTAGAGCTTATGTACGCAAGCAATTCGGCTTTCCCGTTAAAAGTTCTTTCACCTACGCATTCCCATTTGATATCTTCCGCGCAGTAAGTAATGAACTCGTCGTAATTTCCTTCTGTCAAAGCTCTGTTCGCCGCTGTTAAAATATCTTGATTATTCATATGATTTTTTTAATCGCCTATCTGTACACCAATCTTTCCGTAGAAGTTTTTATCACCTTCTTTAAATTCGAGTAAGCTGTGCGCCTTAGCTATTTCCGATAATTGGAAGACTTTATTTAGCACAGGCTTCAGCTTCCCCGACTCTATTAATTTTGTGAGTTCGTCCAGCTTATTTCTATTCTGCCTGGTAAATACAAAATGGTAAGTGGCATTCTTCCCCCAGGCATGGATCAGGTTTTGCGGCTTTTCAATATCAACTATTGTTACGACCTGTCCCATCTGACTCAGAACCTTACCACTGTCAGCAAGTGTTTCACCACCTACCGTATCGATTACGACGTCTACACCTTTATTATTGGTCAGATTTAAAATTACATCGACATAATTTTCCTTCTCATAGTCAATGATATGATCTGCCCCTAATTCTTTGAGAAACTGATGATGTATAGTTCTCGCCGTCGTATAAACGATTGTCCCCATAGCCTTTGCCATTTGAATAGTGGGTATCCCGACACCGCCTGCACCACCGTGTATCAAAATCGTTTGATTGATCTTAAGTTGTGCCCTGGAGTAAAGCATTTCCCAGGCAGTACCAGCTGCTAAAGGAAATGTTGCGGCCTCTAAATGGCTTACGTTTTTCGGTTTGATACCAATTATTGACTCATTAGCACAATGATATTCCGCATAGCTTCCGTGTCCGTTAAAAATTTCTGGTGTATAATATACCTCATCACCGACCTTAAAATTTTTGACGCCCTTTCCTATCTCTACTATCACGCCGGACACATCATGCCCGGTGATAACCGGAAGCTGCAAATCATTTTTATAATCCCCCCGGCGGACCTGATAATCCAGCGGATTCACTGATGTAGCCAACACTTTTACAAGTACTTCATTAAATCCCGGCTTGGGGATTGGGACATCTAATATTTCAAACTTTTCAACCGAGCCGAACTCGTTGAGCACTGCTGCTTTCATAATACATTTAGTTATTTAGGTAATTTTCTAATTCTATGTCTAAAAAAATTTTATAAGCTTTCTTTGATCAACTCAACTAACTGTTGTATTGCTTCTTCATTACGCTTATAATATGTCCACTGATCCTTTCTTGTTGCCACCAAAAGACCTGCCGCTGACATATTTTTAAGGTAAACTGAAACCGTCGGAATAGACATTTCTGCCTTATTAGCAATATCAGACACACAGACACCTAACGCCGGACTGTAATCCACCAATTCCTCCGCAGGAAAATAAGCAAACGGATCTTTCAACCAGGTAAGAATATTCAGACGAGTTTGGTTAGATAATGATTTAATTATTTCGAGCAATTTCATTCAACGAATTTAGGCATTTACCTAAATCCCTACAAACTACCTTTAGAAACTTACACTTTTATGACAAAGAACAAATAGGGAAAATCAGCAGCCGCAGTATGATCAACACGCAGGGATATGATTGGGAATTAAAACCGGGCATCTGAACCTTCAGACAAAATCTCCTTTTCAAAAATCTTTTAAAATCGTGTAAGACATGGGATGTTAATGAAGGATTACTATTATCGAATCTCCAATAATGGAGGCTCTATATATTTGTAGCATTGTTTGGAAGAGTAATTTGAATTGAAGTTAGTTCATCAACAATCTGGCTTGAATTTCCCACATACGGGATCACAAAACCCGACTTCCTGAACATAATCTCAAAAGGTCGGGTTTCTTCTTTGTATGAAGTGCCTCTCCGGTCAGGAACGAACATAGATATTAATATTCTGTCGTTACAGATAATAACCTATAATAGCAGGGGGTTGATATTATTTCCCGATTGATGCTTTTTTCGGCGGCTTTATTGTCACTATCAATTCCGGTATTAACAAACCGTGGCCAACAGGAATATCTCCAGGCAGTTTAAACCTATCAATGCCATCCTCTGAATGCACAGTAATGTGATGCAAAAGCCTCTTCAAATCTTTTTCCTCAGATTTATTCCAGGTCCCTTTACCAAAGTTTATAGTAACATGCCCTGGCGCTATGCGTTTTCCGTTAAGTGCAGTTAGAAATGCCAGCATTGTCCCTTCTTTATCACCGGGCAAACTATCCTCCAAAACGATCGTTATTACTTTTCCTGTGTTGTTCTTTAAGTATAACCTCTTTGAGGTATTACGAAACAGAAACGTCGTTATAAACAACACCAAAATACTAATGCCCCCAATTATATACTTCATCTTATTCAGTTTGTTTGAAATTACTTATATACAGATACTAACAGGAATAACGAGGAGCACTCTATTTTTTTTAAAACAGATCATCCCAGTAGTTATAAAATATCGCTCACGCCCTTAGGTGTTTATGATGTATTCATTCCCGAATAAGAAAACCATGACCAAATCCTGTATCAGACTACCAGTTTATATCATTTACTGTTTGAGTACTTAAACCCTTAGCGGATAAAGTAAAAAGGATATGATACTTACTGTATTCATCTAAAGGTCCGATGAGTACCCTCAATTTTTTTGTTCATCTGGCTAATGGCCCTGTAATTTTGACTTTCTTATGTTTTTGTCAATAAGCTTCGCGAAAAAATCAGGAGCGATCCTGCTCATCCATTTCATTACGTTAGACAATCCGGGCCTGATCTCCAATTTATCCTTTGAGATCCCTCTGATCGCAATTCTTACCATGTCCTCCACTTTCATATCCCGTGAATTAGGCGCTTCCGGAACTGCTGTCTGCAAAGGTTTATCTGTTTTGGGCGGGGCCACTTCAAAAACCTTTACGTTTGAACCCCTAAGTTGAAGACGCAGGGCCTGCGTGTAAACATGTACACCAGCTTTTGTTCCACAGTATATTGGCGAAATGGTAAACGGTATAAAGGCCAGACCCGAGGTTACATTAACTATCGCGGACGCATTTTTGGCCATCAGGTGAGGCAAAAACTGATGGATCATCCGGACCGTTCCCGAAAAATTTGTCTCAATTTCAGCGGTGACTTTCTCAAGCTCCATGTTCACATCCTCTGGGCGCACGCTGTGCATTATCCCTGCGTTATTTATAATAATATTTAAGTCCGGGAACTCCTTTAAAATCTGTTGATGAAGAGATCTTATCTCGTCCGGATTGTCGATATCACATTGTATGGTGTGGATCTCAGGAAACTGTTCTTTTGTTTTGATCAGGTTTTCAATATTACGGCCGGTGACAATTACATTCGCTCCCTTTTCCAGTAACTGCTTCGCAAACTCCAAACCAATTCCATTGGTACCTCCTGTAATGAGTATTGTACTATGCTGTAGTTTCATTTTTCTTTATTAAATATGTATAAAAGTCAATTAACAACTAAGCACACAGGTAACCATTAGCGGCGACCTAATTATCGCTCGCCATCAGATGAACTATGCTCTTTATTTGTTCATTTATATGCAAATTTCCGTTATTGCCGGCAACAGTATTTACCTTAAAGGTCCAACTTTACTTACCTGACAAGTTCATCATAAGCATACATGGATCCTTTTAAAAATTCTGTAAAAGCTGTATGCAGGGGAACTGAAACATATCGTGATAAAATCAGCAACCCGGTCTGCTAATTTCAAATATCGGGAATACTGTTACCGCTTCAATGAACAGTCAACGATGTCGGCACTACGCCAAATTCTTTCTTAAATGCATAAGAAAAATGAGAGAGAGATTCAAAGCCCAGGTCGAGATAAATATCAGAGGGCTTTTGTTGTTGCTTTCTAATTAGAAAATAAGCCTCTTCTAACCTCCGCTTTGTTAACCAACGTCCTGGCGTTTCATTATATATCGCCTTAAAATCACGTTTAAACGCTGAAATACTTCGACCGGTCAAAAAAGCGAAACGTTCAAGACTGATATTAAATTTAAAATTACGATTCATGAAGCCTTCAAGATTTATCTTTTGAGGAATGCTGAAATTAAAGAGCAGACCAGATAACTCCGGGTTACTCCGCAATAGTATGAGCAGCAACTCTTCATACTTAAGACCTTCAAAAGCTTCATCCAATTGCATAAAACCTTTATAATAGGGTTTTAATGACAATATAAATTCGTCTACCAGGGGTGCTGGACGGAGTTTGAATAACGCATCGGGTGATTGATGCTCAGTAATTGTAACCCGATGTTTGTCAAGGAAGCTTTGCAAAAACGGTTCATCGAAACAAAATACATACGGTAGAAATTCTTCGTCTGTAGCAAGCAATTCGAACTTTGCCAGGTGATTTTTGCGGGCAATACCATACTCCCCGGCTTTCAGCGTGTCCGTCTTATTGCCATCAAAATAACGCAGCCCTCCCCTGACAATATAAATAAAAACGTTATCCGGAATGAACTGCTCTTTTAATATACCAGGCCTCGGACTGTTCGCCATTGCTTTCATATATTCGAATTTTTAAACTTACATTAGTATAACATTCTACGTCTGAGAAAGATCTATAATCTATCACAAAGTTCGAAATATTACTTACAAAGAACTTACCTGAAAGGTCCAATTTACTGTATTCAAAAGTCCAGCATAATTAACAGATCGCTACTGGTCTGTGGTTTTTCCCTTTCTTTTTCCTATCCATTGCCACGCCTTCCTGATCGCAAGCATTGCGGCGGCTATAACTGCAAATATCATAGTGTTTAGTTTTCCTTCATTTGTTCTATAATTCGACCCTAATCCCGAAGGTTGGGAATACGCCCAGTCCGACATTGAAAACTCGGCCTGTATCAGGCAGGAATACCTCCGTATTGACATTGAACCGATTGAATACGTTGACTATATCTATAAAAGCGGAGAATACGCCCCATCGGGTTTGCTTATTGTAATCTACCCGTGCATCCAGACTGATGTAATCAGGCAATCTTGTACCATTAACCGATGTTACTTCCTGAGCATATTTCAGCAGCGCGGGATCATTTAACACATTTGTATAAACAATATATTGATCGGTAGGACGCCCTGTACTATAGCGGAATTTGCCGGAAAAGATCCATTGTTTATTTGGTTTATAGCTGCCCATCAGACTGACAGTATGCGGTATATTAAATACATAATCATATTCACCAAGCCCATCGTTATTATTCCTTTTGCTCTGCATATAGGAATAACTGATCTGCCCAAAATAATTCTCTGACAACCTTTTGGTCAAATTAACGTCAGCTCCATAGGCATATCCACTACCATTATTGTTAAGATAACTTTGTGAACGGTTTGGTTGAACAACAACATTCCTGAAATCTTTGTGCCATCCCTCAACCACCAGTTTTAAATCACTGGAAAATTGCATTTTGTATCCGAGAATAGATTGGATGGAACGTTCATTTTTTAATTTGTTCCCTGCAGACTGACCAGCAATATCAGCGTAAGCTGCATCCTGATAATAAATACCGGAGGCAAAATTGAGACTTTGCCTGTCATCTACAGCTACACTCCCACTCAATCGCGGAGAGAACGTATGTTGACCGGTGAATCCCGTATAATCGTAGCGCATACCGGGATTGATAGTCACGACACTGGAAATGTTCCAGGATAAATTTATATAACCGGAACCATTAAAGGTTGCCTTATCAAAGCTGGAATTGTACAATGAGGGATTCAATACCTGATAGTTTTGCTGTTGCCCAGGCTGACGGTCTGTAGAACGAAAAGAATAGATTGTATCTGTACGATCCAGCGTTCTGGCATAATCCAGGTTAATCACCATCGCATCAGCACCTGCAGTGAGTGTCAGTTTGTTGAACCGCTTTGTATATATTGACCGGTATCCTATCTCCTGTTGATCATTTTTGATAGTTCTGAGGCTGGCATCAAAGCCGCCGGAGGCAGGATTAATAATAACGCCATCGTCATCCAGAGAAGGATTAAACCGGCCAAAGTGATTGTCAACATGAGAAGACCGGTAGTATATGACGTTTTTGATATAACTTTTTGCATCGATCAGTGTTCGCAAATTTAAGCCAGCCATTATTTTATTCCCCCTGTGATCGTATAGGGTTGTGCCGCCGCTGTTATCATCGTTTATATTTTTTCCTGACTCCACATCGTCAATTGTTCTGACTGGTCGTTCAGGATTATACATTGCGATAAAGGAAAGCTTATTTTTGGCATTAATCTCAGTTGTTGTTTTGATCAGATAATCTCCGTATGATATCGCCGCCCGCTGTTCATCCAGAAGCCGGATCAGCGCACTGAAGTTTTGATAGCGGCCGGAGGCAAAAATGCTGGTCTTCTGCGAAACTGGTCCATCAGCAATCAGTGTCGCTCCCATAAGATCAAATTGTCCGCTTAAAGACCAACTTTCCTTATTACCTTCTTTTACACCAAGTGCCAGATAGGAAGACGATCTCCGGCCATTCAGGGCATCGAATCCTCCATTTTGAAACTGCACATTATCAATGATGCGTGGGGCAAAAATGCTGAACCTGCCGCCATTAGGATCGTTGAAACCGGAATTGTAGCCTTCTGATTCCAAATGCGATAAGTTAAACATAGGTATGTCGTCTACCATATACACGTTGTCCTGTGTGCCCTGTCCCCTCGCTGCAATCGCTGAAAATTGCGACCCACTGCTTACCACACCGGGCAAACTTGACAAAGCCCGCATTATATCGCCTTGTGCCCCCGGACTACGAAATAGCTCCTCCCTTGAATAAGCGTATGTGGATACGGGTGTTAAAAGGTTGTTTTCTCCTTTGAAAGACATTACCGTAACCTCTCCAAGTTGTGACGTCAGCGGTAACAACGCTATTTCTGTATAGTAGGTCTTATTTGCGGTTATGACCACTTCACTTATCTGCTTATTTTGAAACCCCATAGAAGCGATCGTTACCGGATATGTTCCTACAGGAATTGATCTTATTACGAAGATTCCACCTGTATCAGTTGTCGCCCCAACTTTTAAATTATTGACATATACACTTGCTCCGGGGATAGGTTGTTTTGTTGATTCTTCAATAACCTTCCCTTTAAATGTTCCGGTTACCTGGGCCATAGTAAGGGATGTTACCAGGAAGAAAAGACTGGTTAAAAAAAGTGTACGCATCAGCTTAACATTGCTGACTGCTTTGTTTTCACCCGCGATGATATTACTCTTTCCCTGGCATTCCTGCTCCATCAATGCAGATCTACTTCTACCCTTTTTTACCAAGTATTCAGCCTCGTATGTTACATGCTTCAGGGGTGGCAGATAACGCCATCTTTCACTTTTGTAACTACTGTTTTTTTCATTTCCCATGACTAAAAATTTATGCATGCAAAATGCGCAGTAATCACTTATTCTGTTTACCTTAAAAGTCCAAATCTCTTTGTCTGAGAAGTCCAGCATATGTATAAGACGGATGGGCCTTGCTGCATAGTTTCATTATGAGGCATATACGTTAGCTATTTAAACAGAAAACATAAAAACCTCATTTCTTTTGCCGTAGCGTATATCGTAATTCACTATGAATTATAAATTGAAATGCAATGGTGAGTATTTGAAGAATATAGCAGGATTGAGATGCTGCCGTTTTTTATCCCCGGTTAACTAAGGTCAGGATATAGTCAGGCTATACTTATCTTACGCTAATGCTCCGTTTCGAACGCAACATTAATGTAAGATAAGTATTACATAAGGCTTATGTGCGAGCGATTAAACGAAGCTGTCTTAATTTTTTTTAATTTCTTAAAAATTTTATAAGCCGTCGCTATTAAATGAGTGCTGACCTATAATCGATTATTGTGGAATTCATATTCTCTTTTTATATTTTGTACTCACTTTCAAATAAATCGGATATAAAAAGGTTCGGGATTAGCATCATTTGGATCATGAAAGATGAAACGTTTCCAATGGAGAAATCCGGAGCGTTTTGTTTATTAGGAATATGATATGTAGCTGCTACGAATCAACCTTTTAATAATCTTATCCTTACCTTAGTTTCATGGAAAAGCGCGTTATTTTTTTCTTGCTGGACCATGTCCATTTAATGGACCTGGCCGGTGCCGTAACAGTTTTTTATGAGGCAGGATGTTGCGGGCATCCCTATGAATTACGCTATGTATCTCCCTATCCCTCCACTGGCAGTTCCGCAGGCCTGGGTTTTACAAACGTAGAGCCGCTTGAGGCTGTAGTGGTGCAGCCGGAAGACATTGTGATCGTAGCAGGGATTGACCTCAGCAAATGGGACCATACGGCGGATGAGCAGTGGTTACCCTGGTTGCAGCACGCCGCAGCAATTGGAGCGACTGTTTGTTCCGTATGTACAGCGGCTTTTGTGCTGGCAGTAGCAGGCCTGCTGAATGGGCGCGACTGCACCACTCACTGGGGATATACAAAAGCGCTGGCCAAACATTTTCCCCGGGCCAACGTAATAGAGAACAAGCTGTTTGTGAAAAGTGATAATATCTATACCAGCGCGGGCATTTCTACGGGCATCGATCTGGCGCTGTACCTTGTGGAAGCAGATCATGGACCAGCCTTCGCCTATACAGTAGCCAAAGATATGGTAGTGTATATCCGCCGGGACGGGGATGCTTCCCAGCATAGTATCTACCTGCAACACCGGCAGCATATCAGTTACCAGGTACACCAGGTGCAGGATCATATTACCCGGCAACTCCATACTAAACTCACTATTACTGAGCTGGCGGAACAGGCCCATATGTCGCCCCGCAACCTCACACGCCTCTTTAAAACGACTACCGGTATTACTATCGGAGATTATATCCGCCATCTCCGGGAAGAGAAGGCTGTTCAGCTACTGAAGGAAGGACATAAGCTGGCCTGGGTGGGTAAAGTCTGTGGCATAGGTAGTAGCCGGCAGTTAAGCCAGCTGGCACGAAAAGGAGAAGTAAAAGCTAAAATGGCCTGATTTGCAGTCGGGTTGTCCTTCTTTGCAAATTATATAGGTATAATTTGGGGAGAGAATTAATGCCCATGAAACAATTGTTTATCTTACTATTATGCCTTCCATTATGGGGACTGGCACAGCAACAGCCGGCCAACTATGTATGCCCGCCTTGCGGAAGATCCTGTGATTCCATTATTCATCATGCGCCCGGCGTTTGCGCCCACTGTGGTATGGCGCTGGTTGCAAAAGATACGGCTAAGCCTGTCATTTACTCCATTTGCTTCTATCTGTATAATGGCACTGAAGTACTGGATTTTGCCGGTCCGATGGAAGTATTCTCCTATGCCGGGTTTAAGATATTTACTGTTGGTAAAACCAAAGCGCCGGTAACGGTGCAGGGCATCCTGAAAGTGGTTCCTGATTACAGCATTGTGGATGCACCACCTGCTAATTACTTCGCTATTTTCGGTGGAGACGATGACGTAGCAGCGAACGATCCGGAGGTGATCAGCTGGATCAAAAAGCGGGATACAAGCACTGATGGCTATTTCTCTGTTTGTACGGGGGCTTTTGTACTGGGTAAGGCCGGTCTGCTGGACGGTTTGACGGTAACCACCTTTCACAAAAGTATTGAAAATTTACAACGGTCGGTTCCCAACGCTAAAGTCCTAAACAATGTACGTTACGTGGACAACGGCAGGGTGATTACCACAGCCGGTATATCAGCAGGCATTGATGGAGCATTACACCTGGTGGCGCGACTCCGTGGAGAAGAAGCGGCGCTGCGCATTGCGCAACATATGGAGTATGACAAATATGTTCCGGAGCAGGGACTGGAAGTGACGAAATAATCACAACGGCCGCTGGTGAGTGCTGTTGGTTTAGTCGCTACTTATTGGAATCAAATCCTACACCTCGCATAGCTACATCAACAATGCTTTGGTTCGATCTTTAAATCAGTCAGGGTCACTGGAAACCGGTTTCAGATGACCCTGACTGATCTATTTAGAGACTAAAAGAATGAGCGCTAATTTTGGGCAGACGTTGACTCATATTTCCTGATCTGCTCCAGGAACTGCTCCCTGTACTCTCTGCTAAACGCAAAATTACCCGCTGTTTTCATTATCTGGCTATTATTAACTCTTTCATCAAACCAATCCTTAAAGAAATCCGCATAACCTCCTGTTGAGATTTCGTTGTTTCCCATTGCTACCAGCGGCAGGTATTCTTTGATAAAAATTTCTTTTGATTTTATTTCCTTATTTAGCGTTAAGAGGTAAAACTGAACATCATAGGCCAGATAAGAAAGTGGATCGCCATGCAAAGCGAAGTAACCCTTTTCTTTACTCAGTTCTGTGAAAAGATTACGCAAAATGGTATCAAAGTTAATGGCTTCCTCTTTTTTTATGTATTGCTGCAGTGTGTCTGAAAACCTGCCTGTTTTAAAAGATTCGAGTGTGTCGATCAGTTCCTGTGCAGAAGTATCGTATATATCTTCATTTACAAGCCCTCTGATGAAAGTCTCAAAATCCTTCGCCAAAAAAGTTTTCTTATAATCCGATTCCTGGTCAACATGCACCACTTCGGGCTCTCCGTCTTTTCCGCATCTGGAGTAATCCAGCATTACCATATCGTGTCCCGCAGATGGGCAGTCACAAATGTAAACGCCTGTGTCCGGATATCCCCAGTTATCAATCATAAACTGACTACCCAGTTCCCCGCATAAAGAATACGTTTTTTCCCGTCCTATGCCCATTATTGCTGTAATGGCAATATGGTCATCTGCCCAGGAAGTCGCCCCGCTGGTTGGGAAACAAGTGTTTTTAGGGATTCCGCCATTATGTGACTTCATTAATTCAATGTAAGAAGCGGGTAGCTTAAAACCCAGCTCGGCTTCGATATCCGCAATAAGATTGTCAGAAGGTGTCTGGTCAACGTATTCCTTCAATGCGTATTCGCTATCGTCCCAAAAACCGGAAAGGTCAAAGTCTTTGAATATCATAATGCTTTTTTTAATGATCTTATTATCTGACGGTTGAAAGTTGAAATAATAGTTTCTTTATTAAGTCCTGGTCATGCTGTAGCCATCTTCACTCAGACCCTGCAAATACAGAGATATTATATTGTTCATATATGCGGTAATTGACAAACACTGGTTGTTCTCTCCTAAACAGATATTCATTGAAACAGGATCAATTATTACCTGTTTGCGGTAAGCTTCGGGAACAATTAACTTCTATAATTATCGATACCGATCTGCATGGCTTTCTTTCTGCACTCCTCCGACGCCGTTGCGTCATACCAGGTGATGTTGAAATGGTCTGGTGTAAATTCTTTGGGCAGATCTTCCACCTGATAAGTAACTGGATTACGCCCGACACAAATGACATTACCAAATAACGGGAATTTTTCCAATAACTCTAAAAGAAAGCCCGGAGTACCTGCCTGGGCAAAGACCAGTGGATCAAAAAGAATGGTGAGTAGTTTATCAGGATGTATACTATCAACATCTTCTGAATGCAGGTATTGTTTTACCTGTTGATGAAACATTGCAGCTTCTATCGGCAGATCGATTTCTTTCATCACCTGATCAAAGCCGTCTATTAATAATGCACGCATAGGGTATTATGGTTTTAACAACGAAGGTAATTATTATTGAAATTAGCGATCATACTTCTCTTGTCTGCTTTCATGAACAGCAATCTGGCAAAAAGAAAGTTATCTTTACCGGCATAAAGAGCTGTTACTATCAACAAGCTTAAATCGTACAGGCACAATGTGGTACTCAAAATATACTTTCTTTAGCAAAGAAGAAGGACTAAAAGGCGAAATCCCCGATAATTATTTTCTTCAACCATACACTGAAGAAGAATTTAAAATTATTTCCAACTATACGGGAGGTAAAACAGTAAATGATTTTCAGATTCCCCCTTATTTACAATTACCTGAAGAATACAGGCAGCTACTAGCCTATTCAAATGGCGGTGGTATCATAAACGGCGAAAGAGAATTTGGGTTTCTGAGTCCAGAAGGGATCAGGGAAATGTATATTGCATACGGGTTCTTAATCTGGGCGCCAGATCTTTTACCGATCGCTTTTAATGGTGGAGGAAAGTTTTACGTCTATGATTTCAGCAACCAGCGAAACGATCCATCTGTTCTTCTTGTTCCGGCGGGTTGTATTGGAGATGATGATAGTTATGCGTTTTTAGGGAATACACTTGATGACGTATTGGGTAAAACGACAAATGTCGAAGAGGAACTTAACAAACTTTATCCTCAAAGAGAATTATCAGCAACAGAGAAAAAAAGAGCGGATCTGAACAGAGAGCTCCAAAATATTAAGCAAAAGAAGGAATCAGGAGAAATTGACTTAAAAACATTCCTAAAAGCCAAACAGGATATTGCGCTACAGATGAAGAATCTGGAGTTGTAATCAGGCTTCCCGATCACCGGCGATATATAAAGAACAAGCGGCTACTCACGGTAAATGGAGCAGCCGCTTGTTATTCAATTCCTATGCAGCAATGTTGTTATAAAATTATGGTTTAGCCGCATCAGCAGCCTCAATATCAATCATCTGCGCACCACTGTTTATCTATTTGTTATTTTCAGCAGTCTTTACCGGCGCATTTGTGCCCGTTGTCTGAATCTTAACGCCATCGACAGTGGTAACAGTTTTTACCGGCTGCGCATTCTTCATGCTGGCGTCACCTTTATAAGCCTTAGTATAGATCAGTATTGCGCCATCTCTGGCTTCACTCCCATACAGTTTTACTGCCGATTCACCTTTAAAGACATTAATGTAGCTGATATCGTAAGAATTCAGGTCTGGAGGCGGCTCTACTCCATAACGGATACCATCTATGTAAAACACCGGTTTCATTTTAACATCCGGATTTATTTTCCTTAGTGCAACACCTCCGCCAGGAAGCGGTGTTTCTTCGACGTCTTCAACCAGCGATCCCATTGCTGTCGCAGGGATAGGCGTTGTTACAGGTTCCATCTTAATGTCTTCCACCACAGGTTGTGCTGGTGCAGCAGGAGGTGGAGGTGGTGGCACCGCTTTACCTTTTACAGGTTTAACAGCGGGGGAAGTAGCTGGTGGTACCGGCGGTGGTGGCGGTGGTACCGAATAAGGAACATATGCCGGTTTAACGGTATCATACTGAAAGAACATCGTTGCAATATGTCTGGCAGACGTCTCCGCCTTTACAGCTGCCCTGGTGAAATTCAGTGATAATACAGCGAGTCCCATGATCGCGCCTAATACTACATAACGCACCAAATGATAGCGGGATGATCTTCTCTTATTCATCATCATGATCCTTTGTTTTAAATGTGAGAAATTGAAATTGTTTGCGATGGCCGTCGCATATGGGATCCCACTTACTTTTATCAGATTGTATTGATAAGCTTTTGCATCCATGCCCTGTTGTAGTATACATCTGTCAGTGATAAACTCAAGGTTCTCGCGGATAGCCGTACTCATTAACCACGCGCCGGGATTAAACCAGTAAAAGATCCTGATCAATTCTCCCAGTAAGACATCCAGCGTATGCCACTGTCTCACGTGTACCTGTTCATGCCTGATAATAGAGACTAACTCTTCATTGCTATGCAGGGATGGATTGATATAGATATTACGCATGAAAGAAAAAGGATTGACATGCCGCTCTGTAACGCGTAGTTGTTCTTTACCGTATAACGTTTTAGTTGTATTTCGGTGCAGGTTCAGTAACGACAGTAATTGTATCACCAATCGTGTGAGCATCACTCCTACTCCACCCCAGAAGATATATTCCAGTACCACGTGAATGAGCGGCTTTTCAACCCTTTTAAACATAGAAAGATCTGGTAGCGTTTCTGCTACAGCATTCAGTCCGTGGTGCTGCTGGATGAAAACAGAAGGGTCTATCAATGGTCCTGCAGCTGCACATACAATCCCCCCAATCAGGAAAAACCTGTTCAGCGTGTAAAAGGTCAGTCGTCTTAATCCGAAGCGATACGCCAGATAAAAAAGAACCAGTACGATGTTGGCTTTTAACAGATAAATAAGCATAAGCAGTTACTTTTTTTCGATCATTCTTACAATCTCTCTGAGTTCTTCAGGCGTAATTTTCTTCTCTTTTGCAAAGAAGGTAACCAGCGCCTTATAAGAGTCTTCGAAGTAATCTTTCACAAAACCATTCATGAATTTCTATTTGTACTCCTCTTCCGCAATGGCAGGCGTATACTCATAGAGATTACCTGTCTTACGACTTGTGAGATATGCTTTCTTTTCCAGGTTTCTAATGGTAGAAGCCAGTGTGGTATACGGCGGCTGAGGCGAAGGATGGTTTTCCAGAAAGTCCTTTACAGACCCTGAACCGGTTTTCCAGATCGCGAGCATTGCCAGCTCCTCCTGCTGCATTAGCTTTTCCATAAACATGCTTTTGAAAACAAACAACTACGATTATTTCGTAAATCTACGAAGTTTTCGTAAACCACCAAATTAAAATGAAAAGCACCTATTCAGAAAGGTATGTTCCTTTGTGAGGAAGGTATTTTATTATCATTCACTGGCAAGAGAGAGCAGCTCTGTTTATTTCCCCTGAAGATCTGCGGAAATCACCGTCATTTTATTACTACAAAATATATTGAAATAATTTTTAATCTTTATACCAGACACAACTAGACACAGCAACCTGCTTTCTAACCCTTAATACAAAAATTCAATGGCATTTAAGAATTTACCGGATCAACGGTATTACCTTGTCGCAAAGCATAGCGGTAAAGCGCTTGGTTTTAAGAACGATTCAAAAGGGGCAACTCTAACCCAGATGACCCTGGACCCCGATAATGAGAACCAGAAATTTACCTTGGCAGAAGGTCCTCATTTCTTTTGGATTATGCCACGGAAAAACGAGCGCTACCTCGCGGTTAATAATTCTTCTCATGATAATAGAGCGGCCTTCATTCAATGGCATTGGGAACCAGGGAAAGAAAACCATCAGTTTCACCTGGACCCTGCCGGTGATGGCTATTACCGGATCAGGGTACTGCACAGCAACAAGTTCATAGACGTTATCCTGGGACGGAAAGAGGATGACGCCGAAGTTGGGCAGTTTCAGTTATCGGGTACTGACAACCAGCTGTTTAAACTGGTGCCCGTCGCATATGACCCGGTAGGAGGTAGCGCTGTGTCTTACGTGGAGCACAATGAGCTATTGAGAATGATGGTATTAGGGTGCATCAGTGCTGGTGCCCCCAACGGTGGAGCTGTAAGTGCCATTATTGGTTTTTTATGGAGTTCAAACAACACCTTATCGGATGTATGGGACCAGATGAAAAGTTATGTAGACAGCCGGATTGCGCAGGTGATGGAACACAGTATGCTGTCCGGCTTACGAGATGATCTGACAGGGATATTGAAAAATGCAAGCACTTTTGATGGTATGTCCGATGGGGAAAATGACAAGGGTATCCAACTAATATCAACCCTGGTATTAGCAGAGGGAAGGCGGCCTCATTTCTTTAATAAGCAACCTGCTGTATTGCCTTATCTGATAGGACTAGGTTCACTGATGATCGCTTTATATCGTAGACTGGTGGTAGACTATGAATTGATATTCGGACGCAAGCCAAGTGCAAAAGATGCTGCACAACATCTGACCGATCTGAAGGACTGCATTGAAAAATTCAGCAAAGAAGTAGAGAAACATACAAAATCGCTGAAACAATCCCGGATGTCGCATATTCAGCCAGCTCAGGAATCTGCCAACCTTTATGAGCCTGCCTGTACCGCCAAAGATACCTTTGACAACTGGACAATGACGTTCTATCCTGCCGTAGAAGGATCAAAAGGTGCTTATATGCCCACTACCATCAATGCAGTTGATCAACGCAGGAAACAGATAAAAGAACAGTATGAATCCGAACTGGATGAGATAACAGCTCAAACAAAAGTATGGAAGTATCTTAATCCTGATGAAAAAGGGCAATACGGAAGAAGTAAGAAGAAAAGAGCTGTTGGCTCCTTTGGTGGTATTATGAATACCCATGCGTTCTCCGGCCTGGAAAATACAGTCATCAAATCGATTACTGTTTATTATGATAAAGACGAATTAACAGGTATTGCGCTTGGCTATGAGGGTAAAACCGGTGTGACGGCAGGAAAAGTTACTTCGACATATATAGAGCAGGAGCTGAAGGATGACTACATCACCAGTGTTTATGGGTATATGTATAAGCATATTCAGGGTATCTGGTTTACTACAATGAAGGGACATGTAATAGGAGCAGGCAAGAAAAATAAGACGCCTTTTTCAGCAGACCTTGCAGATGGACTTAATGCCAGATTAGTGAATATTACGGGCTCACATAATGATGCGTTACTTGAAAAACTTACTTTTCACTGGGAATATACCTACTAAAGTATTATCCGCACCCCGATCTTTAACCCCGGCTTCCTGAGAATATTTTCAAAAGCCGGGGTCTTAGTTGAAAATTACATTCATGGTTAGAGATAGTAAAATCAAACAGTTAATAGCTGGAGTACTGGTCGACAGGCTTACTCCACACATGTCCTCTCTGGGATTTAAATATTCTAAAACAAAAGTTCAGTTTATACGACAACGGGGATTACTTCAGCAGGTTTTCAGCATATCGTACGTCTTCTGTTCCCTGTATTACGATAAACCTGCTGATAAATTATATTTCTCCTTCAGACTCTCTTCCTCTATAGAAGCACCAAAATTTGACAAATGGTATACCGAACAGACTGGTGAAGGCATGCATATGCAACATCATATGAACTATATCCATTCGGCGATAGAACTGCCTTTTGATGAACTCCAGCTGGACGACTTTTATCAATCTGGATCTGCGGCGGAATTCAAAAAAAATATAACAACCTCGCTGGCCGCAACAAATGCAAGACAGGCAGATTTTGTGTCTTTTGAGGAATTGGTCAGCCACGCCTTACCTGATCTGATCGCTGCTATGGACCAGATTTCAGATATCAGGCAGTTCTATGAAATACTTCCTCAAAAGTATGACATCCATCACACCTTATTGATTTATGGTGGCTATACAGACGAAGCCAGGACTTTATATGATGCACACTTTCAACGTTATATAGACATTATTGAAGAATACCAATCTACTGATCCCGCATCGGCTGTCGCTTACATAGGACATCTGGATAACTTTATCGCTTTTACGCAACGCGTATTACAACATACCTATACGAATCCTTTTACGCACATGATAAAAGTGCTGGACCGGCAAAAGGAGACACTCAGCATTGGACCAAAACTGCAATTCAACGAATGCCTGCGGTTTGATATAGGCGGGTTTAATATCACTGATGTACGGATCAATACTGCCGGTGATGTATTGATCATTGAAAACAGTAAAAACGTATACAAATACAACACAAAAGGCGATCTGGTATTTGAAAAAACATTATCTGCCCCTGATGGTTTTTACAAGTCTTTTAACGTTAAAACCGGTTATCTGCAAGGGAAAGATGCATTCTATGTAAACAATTACATTATTGATCAGGACAACAAGTGCCTGGAACTGCCTTTACCTATCCTTGAAAAGACAGATAAATACGGACAAAAATGCGACATCACCGACCTTGCCTATTTACCATCGAAAGATCAATACCTGCTCTTGTACGAAAACTGGTTTATCATCTATAACAGTAATGGCGGTATTGAAAAACAGATTGAAATTGAAGGACACAGGAACAACAGTATTGTTGCAGAGAAACAATGGATTGTGACGCATAAATATGATGTGGCAAATACATTATTGAATTTCGACGGAGAAAAGATAAAAGTGTATCCCTACGCGCATGGTAATCACGAATATGCCTTCTCTCACAATAGAAACCAACTTATCAGTTTTTTTTATTCTTCAAAGTCCCAGTATTACGATCTGGAAAATGGCCGGGAAGAAAACTTCTGGGCACATCCCACCTATCTGAAAGACTACAAAGAAACCATGTATAATGATATCAATCACAACTTTGGATTGACGATCGCAGCTTTCTCGCCAGACGATCAATATATTACAGGTTGTGCCGATCATGGAAAGTATGTAGCCTGGAAATTACCATCTCTCGAAAGAACGGAACTGATTCCACTACAGGAAGTGATTGACATGCTGAGTCCCCATACCTACTCAGCATATAAAGATGGCGTACATACTGAATATTCTTATCATCCGGCATTGGTAGAATTTGAAGGGCAGACATACCTAAAAAATAGAGGTAATGATGCACACCGTATCCTGTTCTTCGACAAAGGGGATCTTTTCGTGATGTTGTTAAGTGACGGTATTGCCCTGGTATGGAACAGACAATTTGAAAATCTGGGCGGTTATAAAATAACCGGTAGTTTAGACTGGCAGGCGGACAAGTATTTAACCAGGCAATTAGAAAAGGAGATTGTTATATACACCCGGGTATAACATCAATATGTTCTCTTCACTTCAATTCCTGCAACCTCGTTTTCATGGGCGGACAGATAACGTCCACTAATGAACACTTCCAGGCACACGAAACGAACATAAACAATTACATATCAACAGAATATAAAAAATAAATATACGGGCAAGCTATTTGGGCTTATAGTAAATTTAGCAGTAAGGGACAATTTCTGGTCGAGACCGGCAGGTTCTCTGATACCGTATCGGGTTTATGAACGTTTCAGGGCTAATACCCCGTGAAAACCGACCCGTCTGACCAGTAATGTCCATATCCATCAACCTCCTACTTAAGCCATGAAATGATACGTAATTACTTCAAAATCGCTTTCAGAACCATTCTCAAACAGAAGGGCTATTCTGTCATTAATATTACAGGGCTTGCCACGGGTATGGCAGTAGCGATGCTTATCGGTCTCTGGGTGTATGATGAGTTATCCTACAATAAATACCATGAAAATTATAACAGGATCGCAAAGGTCATGCAAAGTTCAACGGTTAACGGAGAATTTGGAGTAGGTGAATATATGCCGCTTCCGTTAAGGAACATTTTGCAGACAGAATTTCACGATGATTTTAAACACGTTGTAATTGCATCCTGGATTGGCAATCACGTGCTGGCCTATGGCGACCGAAAGATCACCAAAACAGGTAACTACATGAGTCAGGAGGCCGCTGAAATGTTAACGTTGAAAATGGTCCGCGGAACAAGAGATGGGTTAAAAGAACCAGCTTCGATTATGTTATCATCCTCTGTTGCGCAGGTCCTCTTCGATCATATCGATCCGATTGGTAAGATCATGAAGATTGATAATAAGCTTAGTGTCAAAGTTACCGGCGTCTACGAGGATTTGCCATACAACACCGAGTTCAGAGAAATGACCTTTGTCGCACCATGGGAATTATACGCTTCCTCCGAACCCTGGATTAAAAACACTGGTGGATGGCAAAACAATTCCTGGCAAATACTGGCTCAGCTTTCTCCCAATTCCGGTTTTACCACTGTTTCTAAAAAAATAAAGGACCTGAGGGTGCTTCATCTTCCCGAAACCGCCTATTCCAAACCGGAAATATTCCTGCATCCTATGAGCCGCTGGCACCTGTATACGGGGTGGGATAAATCTGGTAAAACAGATGGGCGGATCCAGTATGTATGGTTATTTGGGATCATTGGTGTCTTTGTGCTACTCCTCGCATGTATCAACTTTATGAACCTGTCGACAGCCAGGTCTGAGAAGCGGGCGAAGGAAGTCGGTATCCGAAAGGCTGTTGGCTCCATCCGTTCGCAGCTGGTTGGTCAGTTTTTCGCTGAATCACTAATGGTGACTGCTTTTGCATTTATACTCTCACTGCTGCTAACATGCCTGGCACTTTCCTTCTTCAACGAAATAGCTGATAAACAACTTTCCCTGCCCTGGAACAAGCCGTTTTTCTGGATGTTGGGTGTAAGCTTTAGTATACTAACCGGCCTGATTGCAGGCAGCTATCCGGCGCTCTACCTGTCTTCGTTCCAACCGGTTAAAGTACTGAAAGGTACCTTCCGGGCCGGCCGGTTTGCGTCAGTACCAAGAAAGGTATTAGTAGTTGTCCAGTTTACCGTATCAGTTACGCTCATTATCGGGACAATCATCGTTTTCCGTCAGATCCAATATGCCAAAAACCGGCCCATTGGCTACAACCGTGAGGCTTTGATCACGGTCGATATGAACACACCGGAGCTGTATGGACATTATAATGCATTACGAAGAGAGCTGATTGAAACAGGCGCCGTTATTGAAATGTCAACGTCTTCCTCACCAACAACCAGTTTACAATCACGGCAAATTGGATTTGACTGGGAAGGAAAAGATCCAAATCTCAGAGAACAACTGGGAACAGTTGCCATAAGCCATGACTTTGGTAAAACCATAGGTTGGCAGTTTATTGCTGGTCGCGATTTCTCCCGTGACTTCGCCACTGATTCTTCCGGAATGGTTTTAAATGAAAGTGCGGCCAGGTATCTGGGATTGAAAGATCCTGTGGGCAAAACTGTAAAATGGAATGGTAAACCATTTCAGATATTAGGTATTGTCAAAGATATGTTGATGGGTTCACCATTTGAGCCGGTCTACCAGACCGTTTTCATGTTGGATTATAATTGGGCAAGCGTCATCAACATTAAGCTGAATCCCCAGAACAGCACAAACGAGTCATTAAAAAAGATCGCGACTGTCTTCCGCAAGTTCAACCCCGGAAGCCCTTTCGATTATAAATTTATCGACCAGCAATATGCTTCAAAATTTGCCGCCGAAGAGCGTATCGGACAGCTTGCCTGGGGCTTTGCTATCCTGGCGATCTTCATTAGCTGTTTAGGCTTATCTGGCTTAGCTTCATTTGTCGCCGAACAACGCACAAAGGAAATGGGTGTCCGGAAAGTACTAGGGGCATCTGTCTTTAACCTCTGGACTTTACTTTCCAAAGAGTTTGCATTCCTGGTCATCATCGCTTTTATCATCGCAATACCGGCATCCTACTATTTCCTGGAAAACTGGCTCCAGAAATACGAATACCGTACAAACATCTCCTGGTGGATTTTTGCAGTTTCAGGCATAGGATCACTAATGATTACGCTGCTGACCGTCAGCTTTCAGAGTATCAAAGCAGCCATGGTAAATCCTGTAAAGAGCCTGCGTAGTGAATAAATCCCCATTACTTTATATAAAAAAGGGGCTGACCATACCGGTCAGCCCCTGATATCTTTTGCAGATAATGCGCTTAGAACTTAAACGTCACACTACCTGTAACCCTGGTAGGATTCTGCGCTGCCAGACGATATGACCAGTATTTTTCATTGGTCAGATTATCCACCTTCAACCCGATCCTGTAGCCCGGTTTGTCATAGAAAACAGCCGCATCCAGTACGGTATAGGAAGGTATGGTAAATTTGAAGGTAGTCGTATTGGTCTGATAATACTCACTCGCGTAAATACCGCCAAAACCGAAACCAAGTCCTTTAGCTGCTCCGGAGGCCAGACGATAACTGATCCACAGATTTCCTACTTTAGGAGAACCGGCAGTTGTTGGCCTCAGACCTTCCACAGTAGCATTCGCCTTGGTGAATTTGCTATCGTTGTAGGTGTAACCTGCTACGATGTTCAGGCCTTTTACCGGATTTGCGATCACTTCCACCTCATATCCTTTGCTCAGCTGTGTACCGTCCTGGATGGAGTAGGTAGCATGCTCCGGATCATCACGGGTAACATTGGTAACAGAGATGTTGTAGTAGCTCAGTGTTGCACTTACTTTGTTGAGGTCAAATTTCACACCACCTTCCCATTGGTTAGCCTGTGTTGGTTTAAACGTATTACCCTCAAAATCAGAACCTGAAACGTTGTTGAAACCGTTCATATAGTTACCGAAGACGGATACCTTGTCTTTAATCACCTGGTATACTGCTCCGAATTTCGGTGACAGCGCGGTCTGGTTATAATTGCCTGCGGTTGAATCCTGGGCAGGATAATAAGTGCCTTTGTTCATATACCTGTCCACACGCAGACTGGCCATTACCAGTAATTTATCCGTAATATTCAGTACATCAGATACATAAGCACTGTAGGTTTCTTCCCTTCCGGCTACAAAATTGCTGTATGTAGCATTGGCAAAGAGAGGTTTTACCTTTTCAAGCGTAAAGTTGTTATATCCTGCACCTGGCTTTCTGACATCGATAGGCGCCAGATTTACGGTAGCGTCATTGCGGGTTGATTTCAGACTGTAAAAGTCCAGACCTGCAACAACCCTGTTCCTTAAACCGCCAATTTTAAAGTCGCCGATGAAGTTCTGCTGAATATCTGTTCCGTAGTAAGGAAATTCCTGGTTAGTTACTGCCTGACGCAGGGATGTATCTGAGGTCATTGTCAGCTGCACCACGTTTCCATCAGAGGAAGACCGGGTACGTGAAACAATTGTCTGGGAAGTCCAGCTTTTGGAAAGTATATACTTTGCCTGCGCAAAGATGTTATACTGCTGGCTGTTATAAGTAATGGTATTGTTTGCGAAGGAAAGTCTGTAAGGGATATGTAGGTCTTCAATGCTTTTAGCCGTTCCTTTGGTATAAGGCGCCAGACGCGTCGGAGAAGTGGCTTTATTTAAACTGAACTCCACATCCAGGGAAAGTGTCAGTCTGTCGCTTACTGCATAGGAAAAACTGGGAGCGATCAGAAAACTTCTGGTAAAGCCTGCATCCTGGAAACTATTCTCACTATGCAAAGCTGTATTTACCCTTAACAGGGCAGTTTTCTCTTTGTTCAGCGGGGAGTTGATATCCATGGTGAGACGGTTCAGATTCCAGCTTCCACCGGAATATGAAATTTCACCCATAGCATTCTGCAATGGCTTTTTCGTTACCCTGTTAAACAGTCCACCAAAAGAGGATACTGTACTACCAAACAAGGTAGCGGATGGTCCTTTGATCACCTCAATACGCTCCAGGTTTACCGGATCGATCGTTGTGTAGGTAAAGCTGCTTACACCATTACGCACCAGCTGAGGCGTCGGAAAACCTCTTGAAATAAATGTGGTTCTACCCTGGTTTCTGATTTCCGCAACACCAGCTCCCGGCACATTCTTAAAGGCACTGTTATAGTCTGTGATCAGCTGTTCTTTCATCAGCTCTTTGCTTACAACCGTATAAACCTGTGGATTCTCCATGTTGGCTAAGGCCATTTTGGAAACATCCACACTTTCTTTTCTTCCGAAACGGTTACCGCCACTGGTCACCACCACTTCTTCCAGTTTTTGCGAAGAAGTACTTAATGTGATCTTAATATGGTTTTCCCGGCCTTCTTCTGCCTTCACCTCCACCACAACAGGCTCCAGACCAATTAATGATGCTTTCAGATGATAGGTGCCAACCGGAATGTTTTTGAAATTGAATGCACCGTTTTCATTGGTGATCGCCCCTTTAGACAGTTCCTGAATAATCACTGTCACTCCCGGAGCAGGTTCTCCATTGCTGGTAACGACGATACCAGAGATACCTGTCGCTTTATCATCTATATCATTTGCATAGATGTCAGCCGCATTAAATAAGAAAAATGATAATATTAGTGCAAGTCCTGAAATTAGTTTCCCCAGATGCCTTCCCATATACAAAGTTAAATTAGGCTGCAAAAGTGCACAGGTCGGCGGACATATTATATGTCGAAAACGGAATTTCTTTTATCAAATTGGGAATTTCCTGCTGCTTGCTATCCAATTTCCGTTTTAGGGGCCAAACGCGCTACTGACGGACATTCCTCTATCTACCACCTTACTTTGTTCAACGGGCCAGATATCGGCCGTGGGCTATTTTTATCAGTAACAGTGTTAGGAAACAGGCAAGTCATCTTACACATTGATAAAGAACTGTTTACTATGGATCAAATCAGTTTATTTTACCACTTCACTTACCAGAATAAGAGGAAGAGCATTGGTATAGTTAGCAAAATCCGCACGAATTGCATCTATGTTTGGTGCAATAGCCGCCTGATATTCACTTAAGCTTTTTACATAAAATGCCCCTACTGCCATAAAAGGTAAAGGTTGATTGGGAGCACCGCCGGAAAGCCCTTTCTCGATTGTATATTTAACCAGATTAGACCCTAAGAAACCCGCTACCATAGGCATGTGCTTAGTCTCATAATACGCCATATTGAAGGTCTTACCTTCAGCATAAGGATATAAGATAGATATCTTCACTAAACCCTTTTCAACTACACCAATATTTTCCTTTTTAGATTTCCCACCTCCCTTTTCCTGACCAAATGCAACAAAACAAACAGTTAAAAATAAGAATGATAACATTAGTTTACGCATCATGATAAGTTATTTTAAGTATAAGAAATTTAAGCTTTTAATAGCACTTTAAGAAATAGCGTACTAACATGAAATCCTGAACGCTTGTGCTGTTTTTTTAATTAATTTGCTCCGGTAGCAATAATTCATGTGGCAAAGACACAGCTGTACCTATATTCCTGCCAACGATAAACCTGTCCTGGAATATGGCGGTGGAGTAATTGGCAATCAATGCTTTTATAATAACTAATGAAAAAGACCTTAATTTTAACCTCAATCGCGATCGCCTCCATTGGCGCAATTTATGCCCTCGTTACCTATATCAGAATGGATGGGTTTGCGTTCGCCTGGGCCCTGAACTTCCTTCTGATGCTCTGCGTATCCGTTTTTACAGAGACACAAAAAAGCCCGCTTACGTCTTCCTACTATAATCAAAAGGCATGGGAACAGCGGGGAAAAGTGTACGAATCCCTGGGAATAAACTTCTTTAGAAAACTACTGGTCCTGATTGGTTGGGAAGCAGTGATCAGAAAATCCAGTCCGATAGAAAAAAATACTGCTGCGCTGGAAAGTTTATACTACAAAACAAAGAAGTCTGAACTGGATCACGCAATTATCCTGCTGATCGTCCTGCCGTTTAACGTTTTTGTGGCACTCAGGTTTGGCATTGTCAGGTCTTTATCATTACTGATATTGAATATCCTGCTGAATCTCTATCCAATTTTCCTTCAACGGTATAATCGTCCCCGGATAGCAAGAGCACTCAACTTAAGTAAACGGAGGGCCGCTTAGTATGATACAAAAAGGCAGTAAAGTCAGACACTCCGATCCGGAAATTGATGATGCAGCAGGCGTCATGATCGTCTTTCAAATCGCCAATGGTTTTGCGCTTTGCGGTTATCCTGACAGACAAGGACAGGAACTGCAAAATTATGCGGTAGCTGATTTAGTACTTATTTCCGGATCTTTCAGCTCTAAAAGCAGATAAAAAGAAACGGCTGCAGGTCGCCCCACAGCCGCTGGTTTATTCATAGGAATAGTTAGCAATTATTTATTCTCCACTTCTTTACCTTCCAGGATCATGGTGATCCTGTTTTCAATGTCCTGCAGGTGATATTTTGAAACACCTGTCTGCACCGGAATCGCCTTGCGGATATCGCTACGCAGGGTTACCAGCTGAGCGCGCATTAATGAAGAGGCGTCGTTGCTGGTAGGGTCCGGATTGATATAGAAGATGGTACCGTTACCATTGTTTCTGCCAACTATCTCGTTTACCTGCTTAAATGCCTTTTTAGCCTGGTCGATATACATCTTTTGCAGATTGCGGCGATACAGGTCAACCGGCTTATTGTTGTATAACTCACTCCAGATGCTATTTCTCAGGTCATCCAGCATCTCGCTGGCAGTATAAGTTTTAGTGCCTTTATGGAGCTCAGCATCACGTGTGAGCGTAACAATAGCACCGGATGCCATCAGCCGCATGATCACGTTGAACTGCCCCACTCCTATGTAGGTAGCGCCATCAATACCTGTCAGTGCAGTCAATGTGTCATTGATCAGCCATTTAGGAGTAGTGAACACATACTCGTTCAGGAACTTCATGGCCTCCTTTTGCTGCTGATAGCTCACCGGTGATATCTGTACACCTGGTTGTTCTACGCTTTTCAGGGTCTGGAATTCGCCACCAATGCTTTTCATCACCTGCGCGCCAAACAGGATATACTGACGCAGCACCGTTTCGTACATGTTCTTCAGATTGTCATATCCTTCATTGGGTACGCTGGTCCAGTTCCTGAGCTGTGGTAAAACGCGTTGCAGGTTTTTAATACCATATATGGCAGCGAGTACGTTGTTATCGCCGAGATCTTCGCTCTGACTACGTGGATCGCTACCAGCATTTTCACTACCAAAGAAAAGACGGTTATTGGCTGCCAGACTATCAATCACCAACCTGTTCAGATACGCAACTTCTTCATTAGGTGTTTTAAACTGTGGATACCAGCGATAGCCAAACTGTATGGCCCATTTGTCATAGTCTCCGATTCTGGGGAAAATTCCTTTTTGTCCGATGTTATCTTCTGGTTGTGCCACCCAGTTAAAACGGGCGTAGTCCATAATGGAAGGCGTATGACCATTCGCTTCAACCCATGCCTTATCCCGCAGCTTCTCTACCGGCACGGTGGAGCTGGAGCCAAAGTTATGGGCGAGTCCCAGGGTATGACCTACTTCATGGCTCGATACGAATCGGATCAACTCACCCATCAGCTTATCATCAAACTCCATTTTACGGGCATTCGGATCCAGCGGACCTGCCTGTACCATGTACCAGTTATGTACCAGCTGCATAATGTTATGGTACCAGTTGATATGCGTTTCGATGATCTCACCGCTACGTGGATCATGTACATGAGGACCACTCGCATTAGCTACTGAAGAAGGTTTATATACGATCACGTTGTGACGTGCATCGTCGATACTCCAGGTAGAATCATTTTCCGGTGCAGGTAAAGCTTTGATAGCGTTTTTAAAACCCGCCTGCTCAAAAGCCTTCTGCCAGTCGTTTACACCTGCAATGAGATAAGGCACCCATTTCTTAGGTGTGGCCGGATCAATATAGTAGACGATCGGTTGTTTTGGTTCTACCAGTTCGCCACGCTTATATTTCTCAATATCTTCCTCTTTAGGCTCAAGGCGCCAGCGTGTGATCAGGTAGCGCGCTTTAACGCCCTGTGGATCCGCATCAAAGTCTATATAACCTCTGGCAAAAAAGCCCACACGTGCATCCGCGTAACGGGCCTGCATCGGTTCTTTTGGCAACAGCACCATAGAACTGTTCAACTCATAGGTATCAGGTATCGTAGCGCCGGGTGTAGCTGACAGATAGCTGCGCATGGTACGGATCTCGATGTTCATCGGGAAAGCTTTCAGTCCGGTGATAAAAGATCTATCGGACTGGATCGCACCCAGTTTCAGCGTTGCCTTTACCTGTGTACCGAAATGAAAGATCTCATTTTCATTGGTCAGGATATCCGTCACATCGATGACAGTAGTATGTGCTGCCTTGTTGTAGGCTTTTACGGGAAACACAGCTGCAATAGGCTCCAGGTTGGATTTGAGCACCGCCCTGTACATCCCGTTCTCTGTAGTATCGCCGGAACGCTCCTGGAAACGCATGACCTTCAACAGTATTTTGTCGTCCTGGCCTTTATCAAAATGAATAACGTTTTCAGCGATCTGGTCACCCGCATAACCTGTCATATTAGGCCGTGCACTGGTAGCCGCTTTCCCGATACGGTTCACCACCAGAATGGCGCGGGTCAGCAATGAATCATGGATCTCGAAATAGTAGCGGCTATTCAGATAATGCACCTTAAACAAACCATCGTAGCTGGTGGCTTTGTTAGTGATCACCTGATCATAGGGTTTAATACCGGCAGGTAATGAGTCTGTCTTCCTGCTGGCACTATCTGTCGGTGTATTCTTTGCTGATGTATTCTTCTGTGCCTGCGCACCTGCGCCCAGCGCCATCAGGGCCGCTAAGGCAATGTTGTATTTAAGCATGGTTCTATTTAAATATTTCTTCCAATTTTGTTGCTAGTGCTGCTCCCCGCAGGTCTTTTGCGATGATCTTTCCTTTTGGATCGATCAGGAAATTCTGTGGAATGGATTTTATCGCGTATAGTTTCGCTACATCGCTGTCCCAGAATTTAAGTTCGGAGACATGCTGCCAGCTAAGTCCATCTTTCTGAATGGCCTTAATCCACTCTGCCCGCTTTCCCGACTGATCCAACGAAACAGAGAGGATATCAAAGTTTTTGTCTTTAAACTGCTGATAGGCCTTTACCACAGCAGGATTCTCCTCCCTACACGGCCCACACCAGCTGGCCCAGAAATCGACCAATACATACTTCCCACGGTAGTCTTTCAGACTGATACTATGTCCGCTGGTATCTGGTGCAGTAAATGCAGGTGCAACTGCGCCTACGCGTACGGTCATGTATTTATCGATCGTCTTTTTGACACCGATCCCTGCCTCACTCTGGCGAACATTCTTTTTCAATCCATTGTACAGGGTATTATAACTTTCGATATCATCCGGTAACGGACCTATCACATCTTTTAATGCATCCAGACTGGCCATATAATCCGGGTGTTGGCGGATAAAGGTGATCTCCTGCGCCTTACGTGCCAGTTTCAGCACCTTCATCTGGTAGCGCCATTCACCAAGACCAATTGTGTCGTAATGCCCTTTGGCTTTCTGTGCATCATAATATTGTTGCTGGCAGGTAGCCAGTTTTGTATCAGCATCTGCCAGGAAAGCGGTGAGTTCCTTCTTTTGTGCTGAAAGCATCGTGGTATCCTGGGCCTTTGCATGAAGACCCAAACCGCAGATAAAAGTGAGTAACAGGATATTTTTCATAGTTATTATTTTCCGTTTGACGTGCATTCCCCTGCACCGGTGCAAACGCACCGGCAACAGGTAGAATAGCTATAATGGTTGGATTTAAAAGACGCGGCTCCCCTGTCCCTGTTCCATGTAGATGATCGTGTTTATCCGGCCATCTCCTTCAAATGTGGGTTGAGACAGTGGCTGTATCGTTCCCGTAGAACTGAGCCTGTGTAACCATACCTTGTAGCGGCCCTGTTTATACGTGGCGATAGCCAGGTAGTCAGTCGTGGACACCACATTGGCTGCAGGCACCGGGTATTTTACATGTTGTATATCGGTAACAACTTCTCCTGCCGGCAACGTCAACTGCAAGCGCTCTGATGCAGTAGCGATATCTGTCATGAATATATCGGAACCCACGGCATAGTAGATATAGTCTGCATCATAGTTGCCTCCTATTACGCTGGCATTCATCAACCCATGAGAGGACTCCAGGGTATCACGCGCCATAATGAGGGTCCCGGAACCCAGCAGAAAACCATACAGGGTATTGAGTTTATAAAGCATCCCTTTGCCATCAGGCAACTTAAACAGCATAAATGCGACACTGCGCACGCCAGGAAAACCGGCCATCCAGCGAAGATCGGCATTCATGTTTTTTAAATCCGTACCATTGCTGCCAAGGCCCGCATAAGCGGTGGCATTATAACAGATCACAGATCTTGTATTCAGGTCCCAGCCTATGTCCATCGCACCTACTATAGCCATCCCGGAAGGTTTATAGGTTTGCGGCAGATCCGTAAACAAAGCGCCCTTGTTCATACAATAGGCCTTATTATCGTTGATCAGCATCAGATTGGCGGTGTTCTGCGGCTGGAAAACATTCTGCGGACGACGGTTGGCTGGCTTACCGAAGAACATACTATCATAGGCATATGTTGCTACACCGTTGCTCACACGATAGATAGCGGCATCTTTATCTGACAATACGATCAAACCGCCATAGAGATCAGAAGACGTCAGTGTACGACGCATACTGCCAGCAAACAATCCCTTCACTGCATTTCCTTCCAGACTCTTACCATTGTTATAGAATGCTATCCAGTTATCAATCCTGCCCTTTTTATGGATAAAATCAACGTCTGTTTTCCCGTTATTATCTTTAATAAGGTACCAGCCATCGTTATTGAGGGTGGATACATTAAAGATCATTTTTCTCAGCTTTACCACGCCGGTTTTCTTGTCCCGGATATTCAGCACGAGATAGTATTGTCCGGGATCGAGCATTACAGGATAGTTGATATCCTTGGTAAATGCCAGGGTATCTGTCTTATTCTGATTGCCTATCAATGAGACAAAGTTCGCACTGATGTTTGTCCAGTAATAATCATACAACTTTTCATCTGCTACCACAGGAGAAAGACGGAGCGTATCCTGGTGTGTAAACAGGCTGACAGTATCTGCAATACCTCCTACCTCGAAGGCTGGCAGGAGATTGGTAGCGCCGGTACTGTCATCTTTCTGGCAGCTGAACGCCAGTAAACTGATCAGTAATACGACAAGTATATTTAATTGTTTCATGAGATGGATGGTTGATGGTTATGGGAATGTGATAGCAGAACTGGAAGGCGAAGATGTTTCACGTATCGGCGCTTTACCACTGGCTATATTGTCAGGGTTACCGTTGAAGTCTATTAATGCCTGTTTCAGCACTGTGACATACTGCCGAAGCGACCCATTGCTGTTGGCTGCCTTAAACCATCCGTCATCGATATTCTGTTTGAGTACATCGATCATAAACTGGTGTTTCCCTACACTGTATTTGCCAAACCAGCTGAATGCCGGCGCCAGGTAACTATCTACGCGCCAGGAATCAAAACGTTCCAGGTGGTCAGAGAAGGTCAGCATTTTTTCACGTGCTATCTGTTCGCCCAAACCAAACTCTGAATTCGCTGCCAGCTGGATATGAAGACGGTAAGTATTGGTAGCCAGACTGGTATCTCTCAACAGGATCACCGGAATGCGGGCAGTTGCCTCATTCGCCTTCACAACCATCAGCGACTGCATGTTTTTGTCGTCAAAGTTGACATAGTGAACACCAGGTATCGCCCTGAAAGGTGTCTCAGTTGCAACGCTGTCTATGATCTGATTAGTGATGCTATCGCGTTTATAGGTATAGGAATAATCGATGATCTGTACAAATTTCACCTGTCTGTCGTACGGGGCAATACCTCCAATCGTATTCACCTGAATGTAGGCGGTATCCTGTACAATGTTCTGCGGTTCAAACACGAAGGTGGCAGACTGTGTAATGGTATCAGCCATCTGAATACGGGCGATATCAGAATAGGTGAGATAGGGCGCTTTCTTGCAGCCGGCAGCCATTACCAGCGCAAAGCAGCAAAAGCATATGATCTGTTTCATGGTCGTCATTAGTTGTTGTGGTAGTTAATTTCGCGATCCGGTTTTGGTACAACATATCTGGCAACAGTGCCGGTATAATAAGCAGCGGTCCAGCTGGCAGGAAGCGTAGTCACATTCAACCTTTTGTAAGTAAAGAATGTCTGGCCTTCTGCATACAGTTCACGTACATATTCACGAATGATCTTATTCCTGCGGTCAGCTTCCCAGCCTGCGGTATTGAAGCCGGTAGGGAAAGGAATGCCCTTTTCATTGCAATAAGCGCCATAGGCAGCCTCTGCGTCCTCTTTTCCGGTAGCGCATTCTGTCAGGATCAGGTACATCTCGCTAAGCCGCAATAACGGTACCTGTAACACAGGACCTGACGCACGCTGATTGAACTTCCTGTAAATAACATAACTGGGATTATTGGCTCTGTATACCCACATTTCCTTCCATCTTACATCAGAAGTCCTTTCTGCCACAGGGAAGAGATTATTGAGGAAATAAAACCCATCCTGCACGTTAAAGTCACTGCGTGCCAGCGAACCGAGTTCACCGAAAGTACCGTTAGCAATGGCATCCAGATTATACACGCTCAGCGATGCAATATGTTCTGAAGACATGAGATAATCACCGGATACGCGGTCACTTTCCTTCCCTAATCTGAAAGTCGGTGCACCGAAATGGTCTCTTGCGTCCACCACCATCTGCGCATATTTTGCGGCATTGATCTTATTGGAAGGATCGGTAGTAGAGAGATACATATACACCCTTGCTTTCAATGCCAGCACAGCATAGTAGTTCAGTCTTATCTGACGGTACATGTAAAAATTATCCGCTACCACCGGCGGTGTATTGATATTGGTCGGCGGATTTAACTCTGCCAGTGAATAGGTCCTGATAGGATCTGTATCCTTCATCAGGGCTTCTGCTGCATCCAGATCAGAAAGGATATTCTGTGCGAATTCATTATAGCCTACAGGCGTAATGATCTCATGTGTCACTTCTTTCACGTAAGGTAATAGTGGCCCCTGACCAGGATTATCAGGCATAGGTCCGTACATGCGCAGTACATCAAAGTGGTTAAAAGCACGTAAGGCCAGCGCTTCTCCCTTAATCAGGGAATAGTTATTACCGGTAAATATGCCCTTCTGTGCATCAATTCTCTCCAGAATACTATTTACACTGGCTACCACCTTATAGAGATCAGCGTACGTATTATCAAGCCAGCTTCTTACGGTCGCATCCGTATAGTTAGCGTTGACAAGGCTGTTCAATCCCACATTACTCACAGATACTACATCCCAGTTACGGGCCATAAATTCAATATTGCCCCACATCAGACTACCACCGTAGGTATTGTTACTTTTCATCTGAATATAGGCGCCCGTCAGCGCATCACGGAAGCCCTTCTCTGTGCTGAATATCTGGTCTTTCGTTGTTTGCGCCTGTGGCGTTACGTCAAGATATTTATTACAGCTGCTGAATGCCAGCGCGCCTAATAGTATAGTTGTTGATATTAGTTTCTTCATGTTCATCCTGGTTTAGAAAGTGGCAAATACATTAAATGAAACCTGCCTTGTAAATGGATAATCCAGTCCTCTCTCCTGCTTTACCGTAGACAGGTAGAACAGCTCACCGGTATTGGCTGAAAGCGTCAATGCCTGCAGACCGGCATGTTGCAACCATGCTCTGTTCAGCACATTATAGGTAATGTTGATGTTCTGGCAGGTGAGGGTTGATTCATTCTGCACAAATCTGGAAGAAGGGAAAATAGCGGAATAGTCATTGATACCTCTGAAGAACGATTTGTCACCAGGCTGTTTCCAGCGGTCGGTAAACACGCGGGCATCTACGTTAAAGAATTTATCTGCACTTTCCACACGATCAACCAGCGTCTGGTTGTATATCTGTCCACCCAGGCGATAGCCGAAGGATGCATTAAAGGAAAGCCCCTGATAACGTACCAGTGTACTGAAGTTACCACGATAGGTTGGCTGATTTAAGCCCACTGCTACCCTGTCTGCCGCATTCCAGGAGTAGGTAACTTCTCCCTTGCGTGTCTTAAATAATTCGCGGCCGGTACTGGGGTCTATACCCATTGAACGCACGGCGTAGATGGTATTCTGTGAAGCGCCTTCCCGTATAATCTTATTGGGTGTACTACCGTCGGTCAGCAATGCCAGCTTCTCATTGGCAGCTTTCATGGCCTGCGACAGTTCTACGATCCTGTCCGTGTTGTGTGTAATGTTTCCGGTTACGGACCAGTTAATGCGGCGCGCATCATCCTGTATCAGCATCACAGTCGCACTCGCCTGCCATCCTGTTTGTTCCAGCTGACCGATATTTTCGACATAGCTGGTGAATCCGTTGGAATAAGGAAGTTCCAGGGATGATAAAAGATTAGAGGTTTTCTCTTTATAGAAATCAGCCTGCATGGTGATCCTTCCGCGGAATAAGTCAGCCTCTGCACCAGCATTGTATTTCTGGTTTTTCTGCCACTGCAGATCTGGATTACCCAGGGATGTTTGGCTGGCACCCAGCCAGTTCTTATAGTGATCATTGATGATATACCCATAGGTGGCCAGTGGCTGATAAGCGGAAAACGCCTGGTTACCTGTCACACCGTACGAACCACGGAGTTTTAATCTGTTTACGAACGGCAGATTGTCATGTATAAAGTTGATATGATGCAGGTTCCAGCCAGCGCCCAAAGAATAAAATGGTGCAAAGCGGCTGTTGGTACCAAACTGAGAAGCTCCATCTAAGCGATAACTGACGTCTGCAAAGTAACGGTCGTCGTAGCTATAACTGACGTTACCTACCGCACTCACTCTTCTGGTAGTGGCTTCGCTACCACCTGGACGGCCATTCTGCTGGTATTGCAGCGCCATACCCAGGAAATCGATACTGGCATCCGGGAAACCTTCTGCGGAAAAGCTGTAGTTATTACTTTTATCTTCAGCTGCTTCCATTTGTGCACCGATACTCAGGTAGTGCAGTCCTCTGAAGAGATTACTATACTGGAGATTCAGGTTACTGGTATAGCTGAAGGACTTGCCTGTACCATAGTCATAGGTACCTTTACGAAGGATATCTGCATCACTGTAACCAGCGAAGGCAGAATGTTCTGCAGGTTTGAATATATCGGAGTTGAGGTTGGTCGCATTGATACCAAAAGCACCTCTTACAGTAAAATGTTTAAATGGCGACCAGTCAACCTGGAAATTGTTGATGATATTGAGATACTGGCTTCTGTTGAATGTATTCAGCGTAGCGTCATACATCGGGTTGGGATATGGCTTCCCGCCGGTGCCATTTTTTTGTACCCAGTAATCATAGTTAAACGGCGTAAATGTCCTCACGATATTGCCGGCAGAATCATAAGGGCTCCAGTATGGATTGAGCTTCACATAGTCACCGAAAGCACCCCATGGAGATTCGCTTGCATTGACACTACCCACTGTCAGACTATTACGGAAATTCAATGTTTTAAGGCGGTAAGAGAGGTCCGCAGTTCCGTTGATGGTCCGTCTGTCAGAACCTTTCATTACACCATTGATCTTATGTACATCACCGATCAGGGCATAACGGAAGGCCGCGTCACCACCTTCCAACCGAAGGGAATGCTGCTGGTCTACACCATTGCGTAAAGGTTTGGACATCCAGTCAGTATTAACGCCACTTTCCACCACTGCTTTAATCTGGTTGTAGTATTGCTGCAAACTGATATTCTGTTCAGGGCTCTTTGTTGAGTTGTAGTAGAAGCCGGACAGTCTTTCCAGTTCCAGTTTATCACGTGCATTCAGCAGGTGATAGGAACTGAGATCAGGCGCACTCAGACTCAGTCCACCTCTGTAGGTAAGGCGCAGCTTACCGGGTACAGGTTCTTTAGTGGTGATGACAATAACGCCATTCGCACCTCTGGAACCATAGATAGCAGTTGCAGGACCATCTTTCAGCAAAGTGATGGAAGCAATTTCATTGGTATTCAGGTCCATCATACGTTGCAGGGTGATGGGAAAACCATCCATGATGATCAGCGGCGTATTGATGAGTGCAGAGGTATTATCCTGCAGCTGATCGATATTGGGCAGGTTCCTGTTTCCTCTCATCTGGATATCCGGCAGATGGTTTGGATCGGAACCAAAGCTGTTGTTGGGTACGATATAAAAAGACGGATCGATATTACCAATGGTGACAAAAATATTTCTACCCTGGAAGTTCTGGATCTCTTTGGCCGTAATTGTCTTGGCAGCCCCTGTGTAGGATTCTTTTGCCTTGTTGAAGATACCCGTTACCACCACATTGTTGATAGATGATACCGCAGAGGCCATAACAATCGTAATGCTCTTATCTCTGCGAACGGTATATGTTGCGGGCCGGTATCCCACAAAGGAAATAAGCAGCACATCCCCGGTTTCTGCTTCAATCGTGAAGTTACCCTGTGCATCCGTTGAAGTAGTTGCTGTTTTCCCTTTCACCCGGATAGTCGCTCCCGGCAATGGGCAGTTACATACGCTGTCAGCTACATGTCCGGTGATTTTCGCGGGTACTGCATTGACATATTCCAATGTAAACTCAACTGGGATCACCTTTGGTGTGATGACAATTGTCTTTGTGTTTTCTTTCAGCTCCATATGAAAGGGCTGGTCCTTCGACATGATGCTGATCAGTTCAGGTAAAGCGATATTACCTTTGACGGAAACGGTTTTGGCATTGGTGAGCATATCCTGGTTGTAGAATGCCACGTAGCCGGTTTGCTGACGAATGGTTTGCAGGAGTGCTTTAACGGACAGATTGTTGCCGGACACTGACACTGTTTGTGCTTCCACGGAAGCCCTGACATGAAGAAGTGCTACAAAAAGCAGCATGAATGTCAATTTCATAGCAAGAAATATTGTGGCTGTCCACGAGTGGTGGCCTGTCTTGACTTTCAGGCTGTCCACCGGCAGCGATTTGGTTGATAAGCCCCGGGCCGCAGCTTCCTGAACAGGCATAGCTTTCAGGTACGGCTTGGGATAAGCAGTAAAATCCATAACTTACACGTTGGTTAGGGTTGATAAAATTGCATTTCGTCCTAGAAATTGTAAAGGGATCAGCCCAGCCTCCGGCCGGGAGTGTCGCAACCACTTCCGGCTTTTTTGCTGCTGTTTCCCTGAGAAACTCAGGTCATGTTGCGGTTGAATATTTATTGTTAACGATATTGCATACGTTGGCTTTAATTGCCGGTCCCTGCCATGAATGGGCCGGAATTATGGCTTTACAATGAGCTTACGTCCTTCCAGCTGAAAGTCGACTTTTGAGCCTTCAAGGATATGTAATACGTCCTGTAGTGTATTCTGTTTGTTGATCTCACCGCCGAAATGTGCGGTCGGTATACCTTTCTCGTACACCACTTCTATGTCGTACCAGCGCTCCAGTTGACGCATTACTTCATCGAGGCTGGCATCATCAAAATTGAACAGCCCATTTTTCCAGGCCATTACCTGATCTGTATTTACTGCATTAAGTACCACCATTTGTCCTTTAGATGGCTTCACAGCTGCCTGTTGTCCCGGTTTAAGCGTGGCTGTCTGGTGATAAGCATTGATTCTTACGGCTCCATCAAGGAGGGTGGTCCGTATGATATTTTCGTTGGTGTATGCATTAATATTGAAGCTGGTGCCCAGCACTTCGATTGTGGTTGCTTCGTCTGTAGTGACTTTAAATGGTGTTTTTGCATCCTGACTCACCTCAAAATAGGCTTCTCCCTGCAATGTTATATTACGTTCTTTACCTTCAAAGGAAGTTGGATATCTGATGATGCTGGCAGCATTCAGCCAGACTTTTGTACCATCAGGTAATATGAGCTTAAACTGTCTTCCCTTGGGCGTACTCACGGTATTATATACCGGCGCTCCGGCGGCTCCGTCACCTGTATTATAGGCCAGTTGTCCGTTTTGCAGTACAACGCTGGTACCATTCTGGTTAGCCAGGACGCCATTACCAGCGCTATCCAGCACCATGGTAGAACCATCTGCCAGCGTGAGTATGGCGCCATCACGGCCAGGTGCTATCGGCATATTTTTGCCGGCAGCCGCCATATTATTACCTGGTCCTGCAGGCTTCCGTTGATTGACCCACAGGAATGTGGCTACTCCTATGAGCAATGCAACAGCAGCTGCATAGCGGAATACACGATGACTGAGGAAACGCAGCAAAGGACGTTTGCTGATGGATGAATGCTGCAAGTCCTGCAGCATGGAGAGAAAGCGTATTTTGTTCTGTTCCCGGTTACGTTCTATCTGATGCCAGACCTGTAGCATCTGCTGTACAGCGGCTTCGTCATTTATTTTCTCTGATAAAGCGGTATTAGACAACGACCTATTCTTCCAGGTATCCAGCTCCTGCTGCTCTCCGGCAGTCAACACCTCTCCCGTAAGCTGCTGATGTAGCAGACGTACAATCCTTTCGTCAAAAGCATGGTCCATCGATGTAAAGTCGTCTGTTGGCATTCCCGTCATTTCCAGTATAACAACTGAGCATTACAAAACGTGACAGCATTTTCTCAAAAAAATAAAATTGACAGAAACTGGCTGCTTACTCCTTTCTTCAGGAGTACCGTTTTTAACTCTTTTATGGCCCTGGCTTTACGTTGCCGCAGGTTTTCCATTGAAATATCCAGTTGGGCAGCTACATCTGCCGAAGGCATATCCTGTAGATATAATAATTCTACTATCTGCCGGTAATTGTCCGGTAGTCTGGCTATTTCCTGGTAAATAAGGCGCATTAACTCCGATTCCGCCATCAGCGAAGCGATGCTGTTGTCGTCATGTTGTTCCTGCTCCGAAATTTCCAGGGAACGCTTTTCACGTACACGGAGGTGTTTCAGATAATTAAGACTGGCATTCCTGGCCAGTGTAAAAAGATAAGCTCTCAATTTCCCGATTGACTCAAACCGGTTTGGCGATTGCCATAATTTAAGTAGCGACTCTGTAGCGATGTCTTCCGCCTGATGCTGATCCTGAATAATACTGAGGGAAAAATATACCAGGGTGTTATAATACACATCATACAAATGGGAATAGGCAGCGGTATCATTGGCTGCTATGGCTGTAAGTAACTCATCCTCCTCATATGACGAAACACCTGGCAAAATCGATTTTTTGGTTGTCTATCTTTTCGCAAAATAGTAAATAAATTAAAAAAAAAGGAATGAAAAAGAGGCCTCAGCCTGGAAGAACTGGTCTATTATAACGCCTGTGTACATAGACCAAATTCATGTTATCTTTTTGTAATTACATTATACTGTTTAGCAACAGGGAGAAGACACACTATAAGTGTTTATAGGACATTCAATCAAATTGTTTAAATTTAGACAAGTAATGCACCCGTTATGAAACAATCCATACTGATCAGCCTTTGTGTAGCCCTAAGTGGTACCTTGTCAGCACAATCCACCTTCCAGACTTCAGCCGGCAACGTACCTGCATCTATAGATGTACAGCTGGGACAGGTTGTCGGTCCGATGAAACCCGTATGGGCCTGGTTTGGTTACGATGAGCCCAATTATACCTATATGAAAGACGGTAAAAAGCTGCTCAGTGAGATCGCGGCACTGAGTCCGGTGCCGGTATATGTCAGAACTCATAGTCTGCTGGTGACGGGAGACGGTGTGGCCGCCCTGAAATGGGGTTCCACCAATGTCTATACGGAAGATGCAAACGGTAAACCGATCTATGACTGGCGGATCATTGACAGCATCTTTGACACCTATATCAACCGTGGTATGAAACCCCTGGTACAGATCGGCTTTATGCCCCAGGCACTCTCTACCCATCCTGATCCTTACCGGCATTACTGGAAACCCGGCGATCCCTATACGGATATCATAACCGGCTGGGCATATCCGCCTAAAGACTATGATAAATGGCGAGAACTGGCCTATCAGTGGGCCAGACACTCCATTGAACGCTATGGTCAGAAGGAAGTGGAAAGCTGGTATTGGGAAGTCTGGAATGAGCCGAACGGGCATTACTGGAAGGGTACGCGGGAAGAGTTCTTCAAACTGTACGACTATGCTGCTGATGGCATTAAAAAGGCCCTTCCGACTGCCAGGATAGGTGGTATCAACATTGCCGGCACAAGTGGTAAAACAGCCACGGAATGGACCACTCAATTCATAGCGCACTGTATTTCAGGTACCAACTATGCTACCGGTAAAACCGGCGCTCCCCTGGATGCCCTGCTATTCCATGCCAAAGGAAGTCCGAAGCTGGTCAATGGTATCGTCAGAATGAATATGTCACCTCAGCTGCGTGATATAGCAGCAGGTTTCCGTATAGCCGCCTCCTATCCCCAGACCAAAGATCTGCCACTCATCATCGGTGAGTCAGACCCGGAAGGCTGCGCCGCCTGTGGCATGGCCACCAATCCTGAAAATGCCTACCGCAATGGCACCTTATATTCCAGCTATACTGCCGCTTCCTTCGCCCGCAAATACCTGCTGGCCGATCAATATGCGATCAATTTCCTGGGCGCTGTTTCATGGTCATTCGAATTTGAAGATCAACCCTGGTTCTACGGATTCAGGGACCTGGCTACCAATGGTGCAGATAAGCCCGTGCTGAACGTATTCCGGATGTTTGGTATGATGAGTGGTGACCGGGTCAGCGTTACTGCTAACCGCATGTATCCATTGGAGACCGTCCTGGACTCCAGTATCAGGGGTCAGCAGACCGAAATCGGTGCACTCGCAGCCAAAGCTGCCAAATCAGCAGCCGTCATGATCTGGAATTATCATGATGAAGACAAAAAAGGAGCCGCCGAAGCGTTGACCCTCACTATTAAAGACATCCCGGTTAAAAAGGTGAACGTGAAAACCTATCTCATAGATAGTGATCACAGTAACTCCTATGAAGTATGGAAAAAAATGGGGTCTCCGCAACAACCTACAAAAGCGCAGATCAGCCAACTGGAGAAAGCCGGAAAATTACAATGTGTACAGGTAGTACAAAAGAATACCACTAACGGTGAACTGAAGTTATCGCTGGGCTTACAGCGGCAGGCAGTCGCATTAGTTACGCTGAACTGGTGATAACATGAACCTGAGAACAAAGCAGGTATTTATCTGCGCTGCAATTAAAGCGACGCTGTTGCACTCTGATCGATGCATGTAACAGGACCGGTATTGCCACAGTAAAAACCTGATTGTATTCAACGGCTAAAAAAGATAAACTTTATATAGACATCCGGCTGGCCCAGTGATTGTATACATTCACCGCACCCACAGAATGGAGTATTTGTGATAGCTGTGAATACAATATTAGCACAATTATTCACTCGATTTTAAGTAATGTGCACAGGACGCCAAATCATGTGCACAGGACGCCAAAACGTGTGCATGGGATGTAAAAACGTGGGTTTAGCAATCCTTTCTTTTATGTGATACAATGTAGTTTTGATATTTGTTATCTTACGTTAATCCTACGTTCAGGAACGTAAGATTAACGTAGGATAACAAATATCAAAGCGGCATCTGACAACTATCCTTTTTTCACCTGCTCCATCTGTCTGACAATCGCCCATCCTTCTGGTGTAATACCCATAATCTCAGTAACAACACCTAAAGCTTTATATGTATCAAAGAAAGCCATTCTTGCAATAGGATGGTCCACTTCACTGACCACCGCATAGCCCTGTTCGCGGAGACTACCGGTGATCTGTTCGAAATCGCTGACAGGCAGTCGATAGGCGACGTGTTGGATACCTCCTTCGGGATGACGCTCCAGATAATCATGAAACATACTTTGACCAGAAAGTGGTTGCACAAGTTCGATAAAAGCACTGCCATTATGTGTCTGTGTGGTTAACCATTCAGCAGCTACCACCTTGCCATAATAGCTCATATCCAGGTCCTGTGCCCGCACATGTTCTTCTTTGGGGAATCCGGCAATACCAAGCGTATCTGCAAGGAATTTAATGGCTGTTGCAATATCAGGAACTACCCAGCAAATCTGGGCCATTTCAAGTCCGGCGGTTATTTTACTATTCGTGATCATGTGTGCTGCTGTTTAGATGAACGACAGCACTAAGTTAAAACGCGGGTATGTCTTCGGTGAGGGGTATCTGCGCCAATATCAGGGTTGTTTGCGACTATTTTTCGCTCAGCATATGCGCCAGGATAGGCGCGCATTTCTCTTTACAGGGCTGATAAAATTCTCCGTGTTTCCACGTGGCTGATTTGGGGGATAGACCCCACCAGAACTCCGCTAAAGCCAGCGGTTCCAGCTGATGATAAAAAGCATATTGCAGCAGTTTGGGACCTGCGCACTCTCCTGCTCCTGCAGGTGGCTGTTTATACCCCTGCGTAGTGAAAATATCTACCAGGTTCTTAAAACGACCTGCTTTATTCCTGAAATTATATTCCTCAAAGATCCGGCGTTGCAATGCGATAGAATGTGTTTTACGCAACTCTTTCAGACGGATGATCTCGGATTTATGATCAACCGTATTTAAGGCTATCAGGGCGGCTATTTCGCCATTGATCTCTGTCAGACGGGTCATACCTGCATTGAGAAAGCCACCTTCTTTTAAACCATCGAATACAGGATCAACGAACTTATTATGATGGTTCCCATTGGCCAGTTTACCGGAAAATGCAGAAAGGTAGCCGACTGCGCCATCGCTGTCTTTCACCACCAGTACTCCAAACATTTTACCGATCACAGCACCATTTCCGGCACTGTTCAGCCCGAAATTATGCGTCCACTCAGTTTGCTGCCGGAGGTGTTCCTGTAGTGCCATAGCGGCCATTTCACAAAGCGGGTGGATCGTATTATTCAACTGGAAGTGCAGTCCTGCTGCCATCGCTGCTGCCTTTTCCTGATCGTCAAAGCGACAGAAAGCAGTGGCTGCTGCCAGACCGGACAATTCCGGTTCTGCTGGATATCGGGCATTGGCTCCCGCGACGGCTGTGGTGTTCACGCTAAAGATGGCTTAAAAGCCGCAAAGTTACGGAATTCCCACGAGGATGTTGGCTAGCTGCCGGTTGACCGCAAATTACCGGCGATATCGAATGTCATACGATAATTGCGTCTTGCAGCAGGTATAATGACATACCATTCCGTTACGTGTACAGCTTTCATCTGTGTGAAATAGACATGTTGCGTCCCTTCTGCGCCTTCAATGTCTTTTGATTTTTCCATGGCAATATCATACACTTTCTTTGCCGTACTGAATTTTATGTCATGCAGGGGCATCAGGAGCATTTTAAGCGGAAAATGTGTATTAGTACTGATCTTCACAGGCTTTTGTATCTCCCAGTGCCCGTTACTGTAAGTGTATGTATCGACATTCTCTGGTTTGTCAGGGTCCTGCAGATCCACCGATATCATACCTCCCTGATAATCGTAGAAATAAAGTCCTGCCAGAAAGAACAGTTCTTTCCCTTTCAGATGAGGCATCTCATACAATGCCTGCTGAATACTGTCCAGCTTTGCAGCATCTTCGAAAATGCTGCTGAATTCCTGCTCAGAAACAGCCGAAAAGACAGAGGAAGAAGAAAACGTAACAGTCGACGAGCTACTGCTACCAACCGGTGATTTTTCTTTTTTCCCGGCAACCGGATGTATCGTTTCTTCGAAACTGCTGCGGATCTCTTTACACGACGCGGTCAATAACGTCAATGTCAGAAAGATGATGTGCTTATAGTGTAAGGTCTTCATAAAATACAATTTGCTCAGGTGCTTCTGGTAAAAACAGGATCTCTCTGGGGCCTGTAGAGAGTTTGTGAACATCCAGCAGGGACACGATCTTTTTATAAACAAGATGCCGGTTATTATGCTGATGGTCGCTGTATTCCATTTCAAACTGTATCTGTGGCTGTTCATTGAAATACGTCCCCGTTTGCCTGTAGCTCAATATATTGGCAGTTGTCTTCATACCATACATGATCATGCGCAGGGGATCTTTTGAATCACCGGACGCCTTTCCTATGAAGCTTAACAAACACCAGATAAATAAACCCGTCCCGATGTTTATCAACGGTACGGAAATCCAGGGATGGGAAAGTGTGAGAAAACGCCAGCCACTTCCCTGACTTTCCTGATAATAGGAAAAAACGGGGTAAACGATCGCCACTAACAGAAAAAAGAAAAAAATGATGGCGTAGACTGATACCCTTCCCCTGTTACGTACCACCTGCATCTGAGCGGGGACCAATGTGATTTCCTTTCCCCGCACACTTACTCTCATATCAATCGTGTTTCCTGCTTCAAAGCGTTTTTCAAGGGGCCTGCCGTCATTTAACTCATATAACATCTCAACAGGTGTGCCCGCCAGGTTCTCAAACGCCAGTCTCAGTTCGAGTGCAGGCGTTCCATCACCGATAACGCCGGTCTGCATTTTCCGGACAATTTTTGCTGTAATGGGACTCCCTTCGTCCATACTTTTCTCCAGGCGTCGTTTATCGGTAAATACGCTCCGGATAAAAAAACGGCCAACCAGGCCTATCAATATCAACCAGCTGACCACACCAAGGCCAAGATAAAAAAAGGCCATTGCGGCATTTTCCTGGGGTTGTCTGTCCGAACTGTCAGCCACATAATACAGGAAAGTCGGCAGCACAACTGTAAATCCAAGTGTGTAAAATGACCAGAAAGAAATTGCGAAACCGGGTTTCATGATGATCTGTTTATCTCATTATTAAAGGTTGGTTACCATCCGCACAAAGATGAGCAGGTATTATCCAATAACAATCACCACCCCAGCTACAGACTATCGCAACAGCGTCTACAAAACGACTACAGACCAAATAACTTATTAATAAACAAATAATTACACATGAAACCGCCGATAGTATTACTAATTATTTCACATTCTTTCTTCCTGCTTTATAGTAATTTGCTGATATGAAATCCATGTTGTCGCTATTTATCTGGCTGGCCTGGTTCAACTCCTTTGCTCAGACCAGGACCTCCGATAGTATACGATCAGTTGTTGCCTCTACCATAAATGAACAGGAGAAAACTGTTTTATTGATCCGGGCCGGGGAGTTTTACCGGGTTAATAAAGAATATACCCAGGCGATGGAAAGTGCCCGGCAGGGTATATTGATCTCTTTGAATATAAAAGACTTTACCCTGGCGACCAAAGCTTACCTGGTGTTATTGAACAGTATGATCAGTGCACAGGAGCTTGGCCAGATAAAACAGGTGAGCGACACCCTACTTTTGATAGCCGGGAAAGCTGACAATCCCCTGGCTATGGCCTATGCCTATTATGGGCAGGCCCTGCTCTTCAAAACACTTGATCATCCGGAATCAGTGCTGGAGTACTGTCAGATGGCACTGACCGCACTGCAAAAAAATCCTGATCCCTACATCGCCGCCAAGATCTACTATCAGCTGTACGCCATCCATTCAAACTGGAATAACGGGGACAAAGCATACTATTATGCCCATCTTGCTATGCAGCATGCTTCAAAAACGACCGATTACAACCTTATCAGCAATTGTTATAATGCCATGTCAACCGCCTATGAGTATAAATATGAAGCACATCAGGAACAGACAATGCTTGACAGTATTCTGTTCTATCTTGATAGATCAGAGCAGCTTTATTTAGACCATCCGGGAGAGGTGAACAACTACGCCTATGCAATAAGTTGTGTTAATCTTGCCAGCTATTACCTGCGCTTCGGCACCTCCATTGACAACCATGCACAATCACGGGGTGTTTACTATGCCAGCAGAGCAAGAGCAGTCCTGAAAAACGCCCCGAATAGTCAGGAAGTGATCGCCAGCAGTCTTGGCATTCTGAGCGAATATGCCAAACGGGAGGGAAAACAGGCAGATGTAGAGCGCTATTTACTGGAGGCCTACCAGGTCATGCAAACACAACAGCCTCCCTATTACTATACAATGATCAATGTAACAAAAGGCCTGGCTAATTTCTATGAAGAACATGGAAATTATCAGCGCGCACTTCAATTCCAGCAACTTGTTAATGAATACAGCAGCAAAAGTTTTGATCAGCAGAAAGCATTAAAAGCCCAGAAACTTGAAATAGAATATCAAACAGAAAAAGCCAATAGTGAAGTGCAGTTCCTGAAAGAGCGGGAAAAAAGTCAGCAGCAGAAAAACTTCCTGTATATCTGTGTGACCATCGTATCTATTCTTTTCCTCTTATTCCTGTTCCGCTCCTATCATTTCAGATTGCGCTATTCTTTGCAACGTGAGAAACAGCTGGAACTGGAGAAACAGGACGCCGCGTTACAGCTGAGGTTTGAAAAGGAAGAACAGGCGAGACTCAAGGCAGAACAGCAATTGATGGAACTGCAACAGCAACAGCTGAAAAAGGAAGTAATCGCCAATGCTTTACAACTGGAACATAAAAATCAGGTATTGTATGACCTGAAAGACAGACTGGCCGAAGGAACTGAAGTGAATATGCAGAAAGTGCTGAAGGAAGAGCTGATACTGGATGATGATTTCGAAGTGGCCAAATTGCAGATACAACAGGTACATGCAGATTTTTTCCAGCTCCTGAATGAGAAAGCACAGCGGAAACTGACCTTACTGGACCTGAAACTTTGTACCTACCTTTATCTTCAGATGGATACACGACAGATCGCGCAACGCATGCATGTAGAGGCCAAGAGTGTCAGGATGAGCCGTTACCGGATCAAACAAAAACTGGGACTTGAAAAAGACCAGGACCTATATGCCTTTCTGCAGGGTTTACTGCCGCCACCTACTTCCAGATCTGAGGTAATCCCCCCTTCCCATTGAGCGGATCTGTTGCCGGCACCGGCAATGCTGCGATATTCTTATCCGCCTTTGGCCGCTCTCCGGCTTCTCCCCGGTTCAGGTCCCAGCTCCTGCCCTCGGGATAAGCCCCCACTATACCCAGATTGTCACTGCCGAGGTTCTTATGTCCTACGCCAGCCGGGATTACAATAATATCCCCTGCCTGTACCTTTACCTTTTCACCACCTTCACCGCCTAAATGCAGTAAGGCTTCCCCGGAATAGACGCCTAAAACCTCATGTGACGTACTGTGATAATGATGAAAAGGATACACCCCATTCCGCCAGGAATTGGTCCAGTTTTCCTTTGCAAACTGTTCCTCCAGCCAGGCGGCACCTTCACTTCCCCTTTGCTTAAACGCATTGCGGTAAAGTAACAAAGGGTATTTGTTGTTGGGGATCTTCCCGTCATCCTTAAAAAAGAATTGCTGCGCTTCCATATTGACTGATGCAAAAAGTTTTGAAACCGGCATTGTGGCGGCTAAACCCACGATACCTATGAATTTTTTTCTGTCCATATGAGATGTCTTATTAATGATAAACAAACAGGAAAAGTAATGCCCGATACCAATGATGAATCATGTTGGTATCGGGCATTTATTTTTATGCTGACGGGTCTCCTTTTATCGCTTCAAGCCAATATCCTGTCTATCCGGGAGACCAATGAGCGTTCTTTTGTGTTAGTTATCGATCTCTGCGGACTGGCTCCAGATATTAATATGCCCGTTCTGTGCATATTTATCGATCTCTTTCAGCTCCGCATCTGTAAATGTGATATTCTTTAACGCACCTACACAATCAATCACCTGCTGCGGCTTGCTGGCCCCGATCAATGCGGACGTTACCGCTTTTTGTCTCAGTACCCAGGAGATCGCCATCTGTGCTAATGTCTGATTACGTCCTTTTGCAATATCATTCAGTGCTTTGATATTCTGCATATTCTCCTCACTCAGGAAACCCTGTTGTAATGACTTACCCTGACTCGCCCTGCTGTCAGCCGGAATCTCTTTCAGATATTTATCTGTCAGCATACCCTGTGCCAATGGTGAAAACACGATGGAACCCAGTCCGGTGTCAGTTAAGGTATCCAAAAGGCCATCCGTTTCCACCCATCTGTTTAACATCGAATAACTTGGCTGATGGATAATGAAAGGTGTACCCAGCGACTTCAGAATAGCGTATGCCTCTTTTGTTCTTGCGGTATTATAAGACGACACCCCTACATACAAAGCCTTACCTGCGCGGACAAGCTGGTCCAGCGCCAGCATGGTTTCTTCCAGCGGCGTATTGGGATCATAGCGGTGCGAATAGAAAATGTCGACATAGTCTACGCCCATTCTTTTCAGGGACTGATCACAGCTGGAGATAACATATTTCCTGCTGCCCCATTCGCCATATGGACCCGGCCACATACGGTAACCTGCTTTTGAGGAAATCACCAGTTCATCCCGCAGACCAGCAAACTCTTCCCTGAGTATTTTACCAAAGGCGATTTCTGCGCTACCTGGCTGCGGACCATAGTTATTGGCCAGGTCAAAATGCGTAATACCCAGGTCAAAAGCAGTTGTGCATATTTCTACTTTGCGGCCATGTGCAACATCATCTCCGAAGTTATGCCAGAGCCCCAGCGAAATAGCAGGTAACTGCAAACCGCTGTTCCCGCAGCGATTATATAACATATGATCGTAGCGATCGTCTTTAGGTGTCCATTTCATGTTTATTCTTTTTGATCAGTTTTCGGGGCCTATTTTACTATTTTCCCGCCATATATGCTACCTATTTTTCCGGATAGCCGTACTTCCTAAATAAGCTTCGCATTAACAGCATAAGCCAGCGCCTCTACTACATTGCTGACTTCCAGCCGATCAAAGATCCGTCGCCGGTAATATTTGACAGTATCAGGCGCAACAAAGATCTTTTCTGCGATCTGGTTAATACTGAGCCCCTGGGCATGTAGCCGCAACACTTCCACTTCCCTTTCCGTGAGCATAGGTTTTTCTGACTTACGCCAGGCTTTCGCTGCCACATTCAGCTCCCACGTCTCCCCCGAATTCTGTCTGTAGATGCGCGCATTACCTGCGGTCTGGTGATGAGACAGTGACACAACACACATGGCTTTCCACATCTTTCCTTCAGGACTCAGAAAAAGCGGCGTCAACTTGTGATTGATCAGAATATGTTTACCTTCTTTATTAACAATGTGAAAATCATACGTAATACTAAAGTCTTTTCTTTCAGCAACAGGTACATTGGCATAAAAGTCAAACCCCACCTCATTGATCAGGGTCAATAGTGCCAGGTCCTTTTCAGGCACATGCCGGAAGTAAAATTCATACCCCAGCTGTAACACTTCTTCCGCAGAGAGACCACACAGGAACAGGGGATTGTCTGAGACATACTCAAATGACATATCCGTATAATCGATCAGGTATACACTCTCGTAGGTCAGACGGGCAAAAGCCTTCACCACTTCCAGATAATGCTGATCCTGTATACCCGTTTCCGGAATTTCACCCAGCTTGTTCTTTGTCAGGAGGCCTGAATGGGGATTATTTTTCATTTAAAGCTTTAAACAGCCCTAAATTTACACTGTAGTGTAGGGTTTTACAAATTTAATACACATCCCAGTCATCCAGGATGATCGGGGCGGGCCTGTTGAAATGCAAACTGAAGAAACCCAGCATCGCCTTATAAAAGACAAGCTGATTCGCTTCTTTCTGAAAGCCATGCCCTTCATCATATTTCACCATATAAGGCACCTCAACGCCCCTTTTTCGTACAGCCTCTACGATCCGGTCAGACTCCAGGATATTTACCCTGGGATCATTAGCCCCCTGTACAACAAACAGGGACGCGTTGATCTTATCCGTATGATAGATAGGAGAAACGGCCCGCGCGATCTTTGCTTCCTCCGGATCATCCAGGTCATACCAGATATCCTTCAGCATATCTTTTAAAGGTTTCCAGTACACCGGAAAAGCGTCAAAAAAGGTAAAGATGTTGGAGATCCCTACATAGTCCACCCCTGCCTTATACAGATAAGGCGTTTTGATCAGTCCCATCAATGTAGCGTATCCACCATGACTACCACCATAAATACCGATATTGTCCCGGTCAGCCCAACCCTTGTTAATGACATAATGCACCCCGTCTTCCAGGTCATCCATGATCTTACGACCGGTTTGCTTAAACCCTGCACGGAAAAAGTTCAGTCCGTATCCGTCAGACATACGGAAGTTGATATGCAAAGTGGCATAACCTCTGCTGGCAAACAACTGGGCCTCCGGATTAAAGCCCCAGGTATCACGGATACCATGAGGGCCGCCATGCGGATTGACAATCAGCGGGACTTTCTTCCTTTTTGAAGCACCTGGAGGTAGTGTGATATACCCATGTATCGTTAGTCCATCCAACGATTTAAAGGTAATCGGGCGCATCACCGCCATATCCTCCTCCTTCAGCTGTGGCATCAGATCACACAGGAGCGCGATCTTACCCGTCTTTGCATCAAAATGATAAAATCTGCCGTATAAACGATCGCTGCTCACTTTCACCAGGTACTGATCTTCATTTTCGGTCTGTGCAGCAATCTGGAACTGATAACCTTTAAACTGGTGCTTTAACTTTTTATAGATGCTGTTGAAATGTTTACTGACCGGTTTAATAACATGCTGCTCTCCTTCATAATCTATGTAATCAATTTCCCAGTTCCGCTTTCGCGATAAAGCAAGGCTGGACACATCATAGTCTTTGTCGGCATACACTTCTCTGATGATCTTTCCTGCTTTCAGGTCATAGAGCACGATACGTGCTTTATCTGCCTCAAGGTTCGTCAGCACATAGGCTTCATCCGGATTGGCGGATGCATAGTTAAAGGATAAGATCACAAATTTATTGTACCAGGGAGTGGTCTTTACCAGTGTGTAATCCTTCGCATCTTTTGATTTATAGAAGTACTGCATTTCCGTCCCGTTATGCATTCTGGAGAATGCCCGAAGGTTGCCATCCTTATCAAAATCATACCCATTCACAGGGTTGGTCAGATCGTCATTCTCATACAACCTGACCAGTTCACCTGTGTTAACGTTGATTTTATAAGGCTCGAAATTCTGCGGATTGTCTTTGTTCATAGAAACAATGATGAAGTCTCTATGCTCTGGCAAACGTTTTAATATCGTGGCCCGTACACCTTCGTAAGGCGTCAGGTCCATATTATCCGAACCGTCTGTATTCACGGCATATAAGTGATAGTTCTCATTACCGCCATTATCCATCATATATAACAGCCGGCTATCTGATGCCCAGCCATATCCGATGATAACATGCTCTGTTTCTTTGAGGGCACAGGCAGTTTTACCCGTACTCACGTCTCTGACCATCACATTACTTTTACCATGTTCATCACGTTCTCTGAAGGAAATATACCGGCCATCAGGCGATAGCTGAAAATCTGATGATTGTGGATGCGCAAAATAGTCTTCTACATTATACCTGTAGTTCCCTATTGACGCATCGATCAATTCCTGTAACTCTCTCTCAGAAGAAACCAGAGCCGGATTACCCGGCCTGGTTGATCCCGGTTGACGGGATATCTGAGCACTACTGATGACTATACTAAACGTACCTATTATTAAAAGAACAAGTTGCTGTTTCAAATATCTTTTGGGTTTATTCTCGATTAAGAATCACATTCACAAAACCCTACCAGATCTCCTTCATACCGACCAATAAAAGTCCATTCTTTTCCAGAAGCTTTTCTGAAAAAAGTATTTATATAAAAGAAAGCTGAGTGATGATTACAGGATGGGGCCCCGATACCCTGTATTTAGTTGCAGATCTGGCAGGGAATAGCTGGAGGTTATAACAGGTTAATCTTAAGAAATGGAAGATTACTTATACTTGATAAAAGTGGCCTGCACCTTTTTCACCTTGATATTGTTCGTTACGGAACCGCCGGTATAGGTATTGTTCTTCTTGCCATTCTCAATGGAGCCAAAATCACTTTTCTGGCTACCTGTCACTTCCTCCGTCAGTTTCATGATCACACCATCTGCGCCCTTGCCTTTGCCCAGATTGATGACCTTCTCCTGTACCGCGTTCAGCGAACTAAACCCCTGCCCAACATCTGATGTACCCATTACTTCATACGGCTTTTTCACATCAGCTGCATCCAGATAAATATCGACATTCTGTGTTGGCGTATAGGTTTTACCAAGATAAGCAGGTCCTGAACATGCTGTAAGTAATGAAAGCATGAGCACTACACCTGATTTAAATAATGATAACTTTTTCATTTTTTGAGTTGTAAACTGATTGTTTGGTTTTTAAATAATTTATTGCTTGCTATATTAAACAGACTCTCCCGGGTCTGAGTCTTCTTTGTTTTTATTGGTGATCACCTTGTCCAGCATTTGTCCCATAAAACCGTCGCGGTAGGTTTGTCCGATAGGGATCTGGTCTTCAGTAAACTCCAGGTGTACCATATTACCATGGATCATAATGATGAAAGGAACTGCGATGATGAAAGACTTATGGATGCGCAGAAAGCGGTCACCAGGTAGTTTCTCCTCTAAGCTGCCGATATTCAGCTGTGCCATCACCTGCTCTTTCTCACGGGTATGAAAACAAACATACCGTCCCTTCCCTTCGATATAAATGATGTCGTTCACATTTATTTTCAGCAGTTTTCCCTTATACTCTGTCTTGACCAGTATAAAATCATCTGTTTCCTTTTTAGGACTTGCTATCGCTTCCTGTGCCCGCTGTACTGCTTTCAGAAAACGGGGAAAGAAAATAGGCTTTAACAGGTAATCCACCACATTATGATCATATCCATCCAGCGCATACTCTCTGAAAGCTGTGGTCAATATCACCTTATACTTTTCGTTCAGCAATTGCAACAGTTCTATCCCTGACATACCCGGCATCTGAATATCCAGGAAAATGAGGTCTACTTCCGTCTGATTTAGCAGCTGCAATGCCTCCACAGGATTCGTAGCCGTACCTGCCAGTTTCAGAAAAGGCGTTTGCTCAATATGCAGTGTCAGCAATTCTATTGCATGCGCTTCATCATCTACAACAATACAATTGATCATGACTTAAAGGTTAATGATGATCTCGTTTGAATAAAAATTTTCGTCTTCTTTAATAACAAAAGATTGCTTCGCGCCGTACATCAGTTGTAAACGCTGCTGTACATTACTCAGACCAATACCTTTGGATGGTTCTTTCGGGCCTTTCTTTTTCTTATTACTCACCCTGAAACAGATCCTGCTTTTAGTCACGTTCAGCTCAATACACACCTGGTGCTGTTCATCATTCAGATCACCGTGCTTGAATGCATTCTCTACAAGCGTCACGAGAGCCAGCGTAGGCACATGTACATCCCCTTCTTCCACATGCTCCTGGTATCTGATATGCAGCATATGATTAAACCGGATCTGGTTCATTTCTATCACCTTCTTCATATGATCCACTTCCAGCGTTAGCGGCACTGTTCCCAGTTCTCCCCAGTCATCCAGGGCATAGCTCATGATCTCTGACAACAGGTGTACTGCGTGTGCGGCTTCCGGACTCGTTTTCAACGCCTTTGTGTAGATAAAACTGAGCGAGTTAAACAGGAAATGCGGATTGATCTGATAGCGGATAGCTGAAAGTTCTGCCTGCAACTTCTGCTTCTCCAGTTCCTCTTTTCGCCGGTGCATTTCATTGGATGTTATCAGCGTGGCAAAATAAACAGACATCATCACCATTATGACATCCAGGATGACCGCGGTGATCAGAAAAGTACGTACCGAAATGTGCGCACCTTCTCCGATGTTGGGATTACCCGTTTTGAAATTCCAGAAATACTCATATACTGTCAGCAATACCAGAAACAACAGACACTGTACCAGTGCTTTTTTCCATTTCCTGGTTTGTACTACCGGTAGCGCCAGGTGATAGATCAGGATATAATAAACGATGGTCCCTTTGATAATCGAATGACCAAAGTTGAAATAAACAGCCTGGCTGCCACCAAATTGTCTGATGGTCGTTTCCGGCCCCTGTAGTCCGATCAGAAACAGGAATACCGCCACACTCCAGGTCGTATAAATCGCCAGGATGATCAATATCTGCCGCCAGTGTTTCCTGACAGGCGTCAACATGCCAATATCTTTTATGTTCATATAGATCTTTCTGTAAATAGTAGTAGCTGCTGATGCTCCTTTGAGCGCGTCGTTACATGCACATTTACGATGCAATATTAGGCCATCTGCTGTTGCCGGTAAAGTATTCTGCAACAACAGGCGGATTACTGACATCAACAACCTGATTCCTGCCATTTTTATCCGTACGGATGCTATAAAACCCCTATAACAAGATAAGTTTTAACCTTTTGCTCTTTTTGCTGTTAATATGCGGGAATACCCCGCACCTCAAAAACCATTAGCTCCTGAATTATTGCGACCATATTCTCTTCTATTCACTAACGATCTAAAACTACATTATGAAAAGGATTGTATTAATTGGTAACAAATCCTGGGAAGTAGAACCTATTTTAAATGCCCTGTTGAATGTAAGGATCCGTCCTGTGGCCCTTCCCAATCCGACACAGCTCCACTACCCATGGACTTTTGCACAAGGCACTGCAAAGCCCCGGGCGGTATGGGATTCATTCCGTCAGACGACCATTGAACTCTGGTGTATACAGGACATTATGGATGCCAAATGGAATCCCTCCAGTTCCCAGGGTAAACATGAATGCCTGCCGAAGATCCTGGCTTACCGCTCTGAAAAACCAGATATCGTGGTAGCGCTGGGTACTGCAGCCCTCGGTCTGAATGGTGGTAATAACAATGGTTGTGTAGTACTGGGCAGCAATATCTTCATCCACAACTATCATCCTGACGGACAGAATCCGGAGAGCGTATGGGATGATCCTGCTAATTTTGAAAAAGTGCTGCATTCTACGGTAAATCCTGCCCTCTTCCAGTTTGATACCAATACGATCCAGCTGATAGAACAGCGTTTACTCAAACCTTACCTGAATCCTTCCGCCAATATCAGCGTACTATCAGATAAAGACAATATTGGCGTCAGTGTTGTGAATATTACCAATTACGCCGATTATGCCAATTCTGATGAAAGCGGGTTACAGCAACTGGCTGACACCGGCAATACATTACCGGTTGGCTCTGTAGAAACCACACATGGCGTTATCCGCCTCTTATGTGATGCCCCATTCTTCTTTATCTCCGGTATTACTGACCGGGTGGGACATTTTGCAGATGATGTGAACGGAAAAGACGCCAATGGCAATGTAAAAACAGAAGCACAGAATTTCACCGCCGCTTACAATATTGGTGTGTGCCTGAGCTACGTTATTCCTGAACTGGTAACACTGGTGGCACAGACACATGCAAAGCCATCCAAAGCAACAGCAGAAGCCTGATCAATACCACCACATCGATAAGCTATAAAAGTAAAAGGACAGGTACTTCACCTGTCCTTTTACTTTTGCCCGATCCCTGCCAGGTTGTCGTTATAATATTTACACTGGTTTTTTCAAATATTACCTGCGCAGTAAATCTGCCAATACCACCGCCTGGTTGTGTGCTTCATCTCTGGCGCCATATAAAAGCGTGATCTTACGCTTCGTCTGCACCAGTTCCTGTAGTTCTTTCCAGGCGGTGTTATCCTTTAACTCGTCTTTATATTTCTTTTTAAATTCAATCCACTTCTCCGGGTCATGACCAAACCAGGTCCTTAACTTCGCAGAAGGAGCTACCTCTTTACACCACTCGTCAATCCCGGCAGCCTCTTTTTTAATACCTCGTGGCCATAAGCGGTCTACCAGGATACGGTATCCATCATCCGAAGCGGCAGGTTCATAAATTCTTTTGACAGCGATCTTCATAGTAACAGCTTTATTGGCGCTTATCGTCGGCCAGGTACGCGTTCCTCCATCAGCTTTGCCTGCATGGCATCCAGCGTTTTTCTTTGCTGCTGCCATTCATTGATATTTCCATTCACGATCAGCACTGTTCTTTTCTGTGTTGCCGCAACAATGGTGCCTATCACCCCGCCCACAACAGCTCCCGCAAGGGCTACACCCGCCATATCTTCCCCTACAGAAGTCTCCAGGTCGAAATAGTCACTGCCGCTGTTAAGCGACTCGTGTGCGGCCAACCCTGTTATAGCGCCCGACAATGTGCCTATGATCCCGCCTATTAAGATTGGATGCCCGAAAGATCGTTTTGTTTTAATGGTACCGATATCCCTTACCAGTACCTCAACCGGTCTCTCGCCACGCCGGAGTTGTACAGAGCTGTCTGTAGCAGCGTAGAAGTTTCCTTTGGCGATTAAGTAACCATGTTGATCAAATACCCTGATGAAAAGGTGTTTAGCCCCCAGCGGACTTATATAAAAGAACAACAGGAGCAGCAGCAACAGGTAAAAGTTCTTTTTCATAACCAATATTTAGAAGTACAGATAAATGCTGCAGAAAAAACGTTGTGGTCCTGGAGTTTAATAAGATATGACGATCGGTTTGAGGGATACCCGTATTTTGGGGGAAAGTTGTTACAAAGATAAAGATTATATTTAGCTGCCGGAAATCCGGTCCGATACCCTCAAAACAGCCGGATCAGGTTTATCGCCCCTTTTGTTTGTCTGATGTGAATGTTTAAATCCCGTTTTTATACACCTCTAAGCATATACTATGACTACCAAAACCGTTCAATTTGAAGTGAACGTTAAAGACGTTGAGATCACTTCAGGAACTTATGAGATTGTGCATGCTATCGATGGACAGCCCTCCCATCATAAGACTGCTTTTAATGGTAACAATTTCCACGCTGACATTGATACAAACAGCGCCGCTTATTTTGTTGTCACCGTGTCCATACACAGCTACCGGCACAACAATACAGCACACACAGTAAAAGACAGGCCGATTACCCTGCTGGCCACCTTTCACCTGCCATCTGTCCCACATTCCGTAGTGATTTGTCCGGAATCTGCTATCGCATCCGTCTATACGTTCGCCCGTATGACCACCGTTGGAGATGAAGGCTGGGTACATATGCGTGGTACGGAACGGAACATGAAGATCGCCTATGGGATGAAGCAGCAGTTTTATCAGACGGGGGGAGGTATTGCAGAGATGATCAAAAACTCCCCTAACGGTTTTGAGACGAACAGCTACCCGATGTTCAATTCGCTCTGTAACCTGTTCTACTACTGTCTGATCAATGAAAAGACGCATGGGGACAAGCGCTTTTACGATCAGTTCCTGGACTATGCCTGGCATGAAAAAGACAGGCCTAATCACAATTTCCTCCAGGCACTCCGGAACATGCTGTATGATCCCTGTACGCATGCGGCGGAGATCTATCACATGCTGGCAGATAAGAAAGAAGTCTATCCAGATTCTCTTACGTCCATGCATGTACCGGCAGACAAAAAGGCCCCGGATCAATGGACGCTCACATTAAAAGCCAATTCCTCCGGAGCAAAGAATTTCATTCCTGCCGGCGCTGCATTTGTGGTATTTGATGCAGATGACAATGCCTGGATAGCAAACAACTTCAGGGCGGGTAGTGCGCTCTCCGGCACCCATTGTCCGGTGTATAAATACGACGCAACACCAGCCAGCTTCTCTCCTGTACAGGGAGGCGGATTGCTTGGCGTTGCCTTTGGAGTGGCAGTAAGTCCGGACAAACAACTGATCTCCTTTGGTAATTTCGGCTGGGGGCCGGAACTGAATAACCCACAGGAAGGGAGCATTTCCCGGTTCCACTATAAAGACGGTAAACCGGTGAGTCCGCCGAATGGCTATACCCTCGGCCTTTCCCGTGTGCAGGGTATGGAATATGACAAAGCCGGTAATCTCTGGATGGCTTCTGTCGGCTGCCAGGACCCGTTTGCACCTGCCAAAACAGGCGTATACCCGTTTGAAAGTCAGCCAAGTGCGGTTGTGGTATACCTGAATGGGGATCCTTCCGCAGAAAACGTTGTGATCTGTGATCAGTTTCCTGTCAAAAAGCACTTCCTGTCTGAACCCGAACTGACCCGTACCCCTTATCTCAAGATCTTTGATGTAACACCTGACCATGCAGGCAACGCCTACGTTTCGTGTATCGGGAACTATGATAAGGACAATCCCGGCAATTGTGCGCTGTCCGCTGTCTATAAAGTGGCACTGGAGGGCAAAAAGCTGGTAGTTAAAAACGCGTGGTTCAGCGATTATTACAGTACGCAGAACGACCAGAGAGGATTTGAGTCCTTACGGCAGGTTACTGTAAATGCGAAGGGAGAAGTCATCGTTGTAGGCGTTGCCAGTAGCAGGGCGACCATCCTTAGTAATGATCTTTCTCATGTGAAAGGATACTATGACATTAATACGTATGCACCCTGGGGCGTCAGGATCGATCAGCACCAGAGCGTCTTTCTGGCCAATTTCGGCCATGAAAAGGCTGATTATGCCAATGATGAAACGCTCGATATAAAAGGATCTTTTGGTGTTACGATGCTGCGAGATCCGGAACGCCCTGAAACAGCCAGACTCCTGACGGTGCCGACGGGTGGTGCAGAAGTAACACTGGCAAACGGGCATCCTTTATATGGCACACAGACCAGACCGGTCGTTGTGGATGGAAAACCTTCAAAGGTCGATGTAAGGATGCGGTGTCATCAGCCTATTATGCGCTTAACCTCTACCAATATAGACGGTGCGGGCAATCTGTGGTGTATGAATAACTGGAAACCTTCAGCGGTTATTGATGTGGTTGATAATCCTGGTGGAGATGGGGTGGTGATCTTTCTGGGGATTGCAGAGCCTGAATAAGGCTGGCTGGGGATGATAAGAACAATAGGTATTTACATAATTTCATATCCGGCTGTTAATCTCAGTCGGATATGAATTATATTCCATGCATTTAAACAAAACTTTCGTTTTGTTTAAAGAACTACTATTTGGCGGTGGTGATCTTCGTAACGTTGATCGCATTAAATCCACGTGGACCTTTTTCACGCAGGAAAGAAACTCTGTCTTTCTCCTTTACAGGATGCGCTAACTGATTCATGTGAAAGAACACGCTCTCTTTCGAACTATCATCATTGATGAATCCAAATCCTTTGGAAAGGTTAAAAAAAGAAACTACTCCTGTTCTTGTGGGATCTTCTTCCGGTCGGGGAGTTGCTCCAATATTAATATCACTCAAAGCGATCTCTCCTGCATTGCCACTTGGCGGGACCGGGCTGAGATTACCGTTTTCATCTACGTAAGCCAACATGTCTTCCAGCGATTTGCCTTTACTATTGTTGGCTTTTCGCTCTTCTTTTCTCTGGGCTTTGTCTTGTTTAGCCTTAGCTTTTTTATTTCTTAACTCTTTTTTGGAAAAGGACTCACTCATATTTTTCTGGTTTAATGATCCTGCAATATCGCAGACGGCCATTCTACGGCCTGATGAAATAATATAATAACGATTATCAGTTGCTATCTCATGATACTTTTTGCAGATATATTGAATTGCATGCTGCACAAATAACATATTTACACTGCGCGACAGCTATCAACATATAAATAAAATCATATACACGTTATCCGTATTCTCCTGGTGACAGACCAAATAATACACATACCTGCCCTTTCTTCATGGAGCCTGGTCTTAATGACCGTAGTAAAGATGCTGTTAGATAAGTACTTTCTGTAGTCTGGCTACCTGAATTACCACGTAAATAGTCCTCATTACTACGTTTTAGTACGTGAAAAGGCAGCTGGAAAAGCGCAGACTGAAGAAGAAAAAAGAATAATCCTAAATCAGAAGAAGCCTAGGCAATAGCCTGATATTCATTGAAGGTACGATTTTTAATCTAATTTAAGTCAGAAAGTATGAAGTATTGAGTAAGGGTACTAAATGAAGAATCCGCCCTGTAGTGTCAGACACCACAGGGCGGACCCGCATAAATGTATAGTAATAAGCCTGTTGAGATGTCCTTAGGACAACAAATTCTTCTGAATATACTGGAAGCTCTCCTTAATAGACCCGATTTCGTCCGGCTTGTAGTTATTCTCGTGTTCAACGAAGAAATGCTTCATGCCGGAAGTGGATGCTTTGGCGAAGATGCGTTTGTAATCGATACTACCCTTACCTACTTCCGTATTCTGGTCGCGGTTCACCTTGTCCATATCTTTCACGTGCCACATTGGGAATCTGCCCGGATGTTTTTCGAATAAAGCAACCGGATCATTACCGGAATGTACAGCCCAGTAGAGGTCCAGTTCGAATTTCACCAGCTTAGGCGATGTTTCTGCCAGCAGGATGTCATAACCGGTAGTATCACCATACTTCGTGAATTCAAAATCATGGTTGTGATATGCCACTTTCAATCCCGCAGCTTTACACAGTTCAGCCGCCTGATTGAGCTTTGCAGCTATCTTTTTATAGTCGTCAGCACTACTACGCAGCTCCTCTCCCAGCCAGGGCACTACAAGGTATTCAGCACCGATGATCTTTAATGCCTCAATATTGGCTTTCAGATCAGCAGTATCACCGTCTTTTATGAATTTGTCGATACTTACGTGACCACTGATGGCGGTCAGTCCGTTTGCCTTCAGCAGGGCTTTGAACGCTTTAGGAGACAGTCCCCAGAATCCGGATTGTGGGTTATAACCATAAGTTTCAACCTCTTTATAACCGGCAGCTGCGATCTGTCCGATAACACCTTTTACGTCCTTAGGCAGCAAATCACGCAGCGTATACAGTTGGATACCCACTTTCTTTACCTTACCTGAACCGGCAAAACTAGCCAGTGAAGGTAACAACAAAACGCTTGCAGTAGCGAGACCCGCCTGTTTGAGAAATGATCTTCTTGAATGCATTATTATTCGATTTACTAGATGCGGAAGATAACAGTATTTGTGATATTATGCAAGATATGTGATTAGTTACCCACATCGGCCAAAATCTGTTTGCAGTCTGTAATGTATATTATATCTTTGCCGCCCGGCATTTTAGCCGCAAATGATCTTTTATTCTTAGCTCAGAAGGTAGACTGAATAGTGGCCGGAAATTACTTTAAGCTGTAAAATCCTTTATAAACGAGTGACTCGTAGTGGCTGCATACCACTCTCTCACTTAGAAAGAAAGAACCCGCGTATTCACTTACGCGGGTTCTTTCTTTCTAAGGACCCGCAAAGGATGCGGCCCACTGGAACATACCCCGTCTGCAGACAGGTCATCATGAAATGCATAAACGCTATTTCTGATCCTGCAGATGTCAGCTTATAAGATCAATGAAGATAAAATATACGCTTAATCAGAACTCATTAAATGCAACTCATTCCAACAGATTATACGGAATTCTTTCACTGGTTTAAGAAACATACAGAAACATACTGGAACAAGGACAGAGATGCTTCACCTGAAGAAAAATTATGTCCGGAATGGATACAGGGCGCAAAATGGATCGGTATGACTGAAGAACAGATAGACCATGTACAGGAAAAGTACGCCGTAGTCTTTACACCGGAACATAGGGCATTTCTGAGGATCTTACATACCATCGACCGTAAGGAAAGAGTATACAATGCCGGCGGCGATTACTACGAGCAGCCGTTCCTGTTTAACTGGCTGGAAGATGAAGAAGCCATCCGTTTAAAACTAAACTTCCCTTATAACACCATTCTGGACGATGTACTGCGTATGGGTTTCTGGCATAACAGGACATGGGGAGAAAGACCTGACAGTGACGAAGACAGAACAAACATATTCACCGAACTATATAACACGGCCCCTAAAGTCATCCCTTTAACCGGTCACCGTTACCTCGTATCAGATGCCACCCTGGAAAGAAAACCCGTGCTGTCTGTATGGGGAGCAGATATCGTCTGCTATGGCCTGGACCTCAGAAAATACCTGCTGCACGAGTTTAACGAACACCTCGATATACGTCATCGCAGATACGATGTAGAAAATGAACAGTGGGAATGGGTATTGAACGAAGAGTATAAAACCAGCTTCCTGTATGAGGACCAGTCAGCGGTAAGAAAAGTGAAGTTCTGGGGGGATTTTGTGATGTAAAACCTTACAATCCTATACGCGCTACTGGTTCCTCCCGCATCCAAAAAATGATATTTGACAGTTCTGATATAGATATTAAGTATGTCATATCCCCGCCCTTATCGCTAACTTTGCGGCTTTCTTACCGCAATTCATTGAAATGAGCACAACTATTACGCCTGCCTTAAAAGACCGTAGCAACGGTACCTGTGAACTTTGTACCACTGAAGAAGCGGTAATCGCCTTCGCAGTGAGCCCTAAAAATAATGACGTCATTGAAAATGAAGTGGCTATCTGTCAGACCTGCGCTGATGCCATGGAAAATCCGGATGCCGTTATGCACTGGCATTGTCTCGCAGGAAGTATCTGGAACGCAGAACCCAGCGTACAGGCATTGAGTTACAGACTGCTTTACAAACACAAAGACCAGGAATGGGCATCTGAGATCATAGATACTGTTGAACTGGACGAAGTTGTCAGTAACTGGGCGTTAAGCGCATTTCAGGTAAAAGAATTACACCGTGACAGCAATGGCACAGAATTGCTGCATGGCGATACCGTTGTACTGACACAGGGCCTGAACGTGAAAGGAGCCAATTTTATGGCGCCAAAAGGAACGATCGTGAGAAGGATCAAACTGGTACCGGATAATGTGGAACAGATAGAAGGAAAGATTAATGATCAGACCATCGTGATCCTGACGAAATATGTGCGCAAATCGTAGGCATAATGTTTGACTGTATACTAATACGGCCCTGCGATTATCGCGGGGCTTTTTTTTAACAAAACTACAGGCAAAATATCCTCCATCCCTCAACAGTCTTTTATCTTTTTATTTTTTTCATCGTTCCCGGATTTCCGTCCTTTAGAAACATCTTCCGGAGGAAATCCTCCTTCAGCTCAAAAGGCAAAGAAGGTTTTATTGTATCGAGGTAAGCCCAGAAATCAGGCGTACTGTCGCTAAACGGAAAAAATAAGATCGGTGAACAATGATGCCGCTTTGAAAAAGACAATTCCAGGGAGGACTGCAGTTCCTGTCTAGGGAGAACACCGTTATCTTTATGCTTCAGATAAAATTTATATAAAATACGCAGTTCCATTTTGGGGGGCTGTATGGTCAGATGCTCCTGTATTGCCTCCAGCCCCGCTATCGCCTGCTCCAGTTTACTATTTTCAATAGTCCATAAATTTCCGGTGCCGCTTGTGCCTGTTATCCCCGTTACACCAGCAAGCTGCGGCCCCAGTTGTCTAAGATCAAAAGCAGGATAGATATCCAGCACGATCCGTTCCGGTTGATCCGTTGCAGCGGTTGTAAAATCCTGTAAAAACTGCTTCGTCTCTGCCCACAGCGCAGGCAGGGTCAGTTTCTTCATGGGTTGCTGAAAAGCATCAGTCCGGATAGAATAAAGTATATAAGGCATTGTTAGCCCTAAAGAAAAGCGGTTCACTGTTAAAATGTATTAATCTGCTACGTTAAATGTATATCCTGTAAAAGTAAGTAAACTATCTTCCATATCCCTGATTTTCGCTAATACTACCTATCAACTTTCTCCCTATCTTCACTCCCACGATTAAACTTTTATCCTGTGAACTTCAAAACATTGTTGCTCAAAGACGCAATAGCGCAAGAATTGTTAAACTCCCTGGCCGCCGACTTCGAATCACTCCTGGAAGAATCAGAAGAGTTGATTGTAAGAATTTACGAGGGAGATACTGTACTGAATGACCCGATTGACCTGTACGACCTCTATTACGAAGAAAATGTAGCCGGTATCATTGTTAATGGCAACCTCAAAGTTAACGGCACTATCATTGACTACGAACTTGACACCTATTCCTGTTTCCTGCAGATCAAAGGATCCCTGAGCTGTCATACACTGGCTTCCGGATGTGCAGAAATACTGATCGCTGGTGATGCCAATATCACAGAAACACTCGTCGCATTTTACAACCACGGTACGCTTGAAATTGACGGTGATCTGAATACAAGACTGCTGGTGGTAGACGATCATGGTATTTCCATCTACGGTAAGACCAACGCCACTACCTATTGCCGCGGATGGCATATTAAGGGCGCTGACTACACAGACTGGCGGGAAATCCTGTTACCCGAAGTGGCGAACGAACTGCTGGATGAAAATGACTACCTCTTTGCCGGTGATGTTCGTCTGCTGAAAAAATTGCAGGACCAGGCCCCTGTCTTCAAAGAACAAGTAGGCAATTTCTCTGCTGAGAATAACCCTGTCGCCAGGGTGGCTACCTGGGCAGAGATCAAGCCCCTCATCCAGCACCTGGAATGTGAGTATGAAGAGTATCCTTTTGCCATCGCTGAAAAACAACCCGAACAGGAACTGGAAAAGGAAAAATTCCTCCTGTACGAAGGCAGAACTATCCTCGACGAACTGGACCTGGTAACCGAAGCGTACATGGGTATCATCGTCGTTGGTGATCTGATCGTAAAAGGCAGTATCATCAGTGAAGATACAGATGGCGCTACCTCACTTATCGTATTGGGTAACCTGAAGGCGAAGAACATGTGCGTTGGCGGACAACTCATCTACATCACCGGTTATGTCGACGTGGAAGAGATGATCATGGGTATCTACAACCACGGCGAAATGTACGCGAAGGACTATGTATGGTGTCCGGTAGTGATCAATGACGATTATCATTTCTATTTCACGCACCTGGCCGGCGTAAAGGTCCTCGATTTTACTGATGACGATGATAAGGATATCATCAAAGAAAAACTGATCGATGATCTGTTCGATGAGGAAGAATGGTTTGTGTATTACAGTGTAATCCGCGAAGGAAAACCTTTGCTGAAGGAACAGTCTTCACGTAAGATCGTTACCAAAGAAGACCTGGCCAATCTGATGAATATCCCCCTGTTCGGGCCTCAGTCTCACACCTTTGCCTTCAGTGAAGACGACTGGTATATTACCGTAGACAGAGGTGGTTATATCGACGAAGACGGCGACCCTGTGGCTTCATCCCTGATCGCGATCAACAGCGAAAAGGGCCGCTACCTGATGTGGTACATGGAAGAAGATGAAACTATCAGCACACTGGTGAAAGGTGCCGACGAGGAATGGGTACGGGCACAACCTAAATGGAGAAGCTGGATCTCAGAAGAGTTTACAGCTGTTGAGTCAATCATTTTACGAAAAGTACGCTGGAATAACAGGCACATCAAAGTCATCAATAATGAAGAACTCTGGGCGCTGATCTGGATGTTCAGAAATGACCAGGATGATGAGGAGTTCCGTGGCATTGCCAATGAAATATTTACGCGCGTAATACATGGCGCCCTCTTCCCTTTTGCCTACGTGTACATTACATTCGCTGAAAACAGTGAAGAACGTGGTCTGGCGGAAAGTCCTGAATCGATACACAGGGTAGCATTGCTGGATGGTCTGATCGCCAATGGCCTGATCACTGAGGTCTCTACAAGTGGCCCACTGGCAGAAAAAAGCGATGAACTGAATATCGTCACTGAATACACCTGGGGCTACAGTCCGGAACTGGATGAAAGTTATGCGAACAAACCGATCGACAGGGCCTTTATCTGCAGCGTGAACGAAGAACTGCTTTCCGTCAACGGCGCCTTACTGCGACTGGATATAGGTACCAGATCCTATATACTTGCCGGCATGAATATCGACGAAATAGAGCTGGCCACAGATCGAATGCAGGCATTAGGTATCAACGCCAAATATTTCACTACCGCAGATGAAAAAGAAGAAGCGTCATTGAAACAAGTAGCCGCTGCCATGCTCGCCATAGCCAAAGAAAATAACACCGAAGCGCTGCACCTGTTGCGTGACAGGGCGCCGTTATTATGGAACTACGTGTATAACGAGCGTGGTGATATCGCTTTCTGGCAGGAATGGATCGATGATTTTAAATCCTGGCTGATCCTTAAAGCGGGTGCTTCTCATACGTTCCGTGGAGAAGAAAATATTGCGCCTTTGCACCCTGATGTGGGGTTCTGGATAGACTGGTGCGAGAAATATGATGTAATCAGGGAAACTTCAGATACTTCCGTCCCGGATGAAGAATAATTAATCAGGCGTTTTCTATAGTCTGACTATACTTATCTACCCTTAGTGCTACGTTGTGAAGGCAGCACTAAGGGTAGATAAGTATAGTCTAAGTACGGAATAACGCATATTTCACTACTTATAATTTACCCCTTTTTAACTATATAAACAAAATAAAAGTCCAGTACCTTCGCAGTCCAAACAACCTCCTGCGAATGAGCCGAAATGACTGGACAAACGATAAATTGTTCGAACGGTTAATAAATAACCAGTCCACCCGCACCTACTGGGATAATATCAAAACATTGTGTTCCCGCCCGGAAAAGACCGTATTTAAACGTTGTGCTACGCTGACCAGATCACAGGTACAACGCGAAAGACGAATAGGGATAGATGTCCTTTCACAGCTAGGCGGCGCCGAACGTCCCTATCAGGCTGAGACACTTGCATTGTACCTCCGTATCCTGCCAAAAGAGACCGACCTGAAAGTACTGGAATCCCTGTTGCATGCTATCGGTCACAACAATACAGGAATGGATAATAAAGGCGCTGAAAAACTGGCCGCACTAAAAACACATCGTTCTGCGGTCGTACGTTTCGGTGTTGCCTGTGCACTTAAAGGCGTAGATACACCTGCCGCTATCGATACAATGATCACGTTCTCCGCCGATAAGGACAATGATATCCGCGACTGGGCCACTTTTGCACTCGGCTCACAGATCAACAGAAATAATAAAGCCATTCGTGAAGCCCTCTGGGCCAGAACAAATGATGCGAATGAGGATACGCGTATGGAAGCGATCGTCGGACTGGCAGTCCGGAAAGACCTCCGTGTACCGGACCTTATCCGCAGAGAACTACAGCAGGGCGACGCAGGTACATTGTTGTTTGAAGCTATTACAGAACTGGGTACCAGAGAGTTTCTGCCCGATCTCAAAAAGCTGCATAAACAATCGGCCAATGATACCACCATCCACCCTACCTGGCGGATGAAACTGGAAGAAACCATCGCTACACTGCAGCTATCTGCCTGACAAACAAAAACTAATCAATAGCTTTACCATAAACTGATCCATCACATGAGAGCGGCTGTCATTGACCTCGGTACGAATACCTTCCATCTGATCATCGCTGATCTTTCCGGTCAGGAGAAAAAGATCCTGTATAAAACCACTGTTCCGGTTTTATTGGGCCAGGGCCGTATCAACGAAAACATGATCATTCCCGAGGCTTTCGAAAGAGGGATCAATACCCTGAAAAACTTCAAAAGTATCATCGACGCGCATGCAACTACACTGATAAAAGCTACTGCCACATCAGCCGTAAGAAGTGCGGTAAATGGACAGGACTTTGTTGACAGTGCAAAGGAAATCGGTATCCATATCGATATCATCACGGGAGAGGAAGAAGCTGCCTATATTTTTAATGGCGTACGCGCCACAGGCATCATTCAGCAAACCTCGCTGGTCATGGATATCGGCGGTGGCAGCACCGAATTTATTCTCTGTAATAAAGAAGGACAGATCTGGAAGAAGAGCTATAATATTGGCGCAGCCCGTCTGATGCAGGCCTATTTCCACTCCGATCCGATGAGTCAGGGGGAACAGCAGTCTATCATTGACCTGCTCGACAATACATTGCAGGAACTGAAAACAGTCTGTGCCGCACATCATCCTGAGATGCTGATCGGTTCTGCCGGTGCTTTTGAGTCATTCGCCGCCATGCTGAATGACGGAGAAGAAATCACCGGTATAGCAGCCATGCCCCTGGATCTCACGCGTTACAAAGTGCTGGCATCACAGCTCATCGCTTCTACCCATGAAGAAAGGACCCACATGAAAGGACTGATCTCATTAAGGGTAGACATGATCGTTATCGCTGCCATTCTCACTAACTACATCCTGGAAGAGATCAGGATAAATGCACTCAGCCTGTCCACATATGACCTGAAAATGGGCATATTGTATTCATTATAGGGGAAGTCAGCATTTGTTCGCTGCGCAGCAGCAGTGGCGACGCTCCATTCAAAGTAAGTACTACTATCGGACAGGCAATCTGCAAGACAGCATCCTACGGGCTTGCAGACTACCAATATATCAGGCCTTTGCGTGTTTCTCTCTTCTGGCAATTTCAGCGGCATTGAGTTCACCATCTGGTATGGAGGCCGTCTGTACTTCTCCATCCGGCACATAACTCGCTATGATCATGCCTTTGGTACCTATCAGCGTTTCTACCAGTTTCCATTGCTGCGGGTTTGTTCCTTCCTGGAATAATTGCTTGCCTTTTCCCAACGTGATCGGGTGTATCCACATATGCAGTTCATCGATCAGGTGCTCCGCCAGCAATGTTTGTACAAGCCGGCTGCTACCATGTACCAATAACGCCGGACCATCTCCGTTTCTAAGTTGCTTTAGTTCATCTGCAACATTTTCACTGATTAGTGTCGAATTGGCCCAGGACAGGTCAACCGGTGTCGTACCCACCACATATTTCTGAATACGGTTAAACATCTCCCCTATCGGATGATCCCCATGATGAGGCCAATAAGCGGCAAATATTTCATACGTCCGTCTGCCTAACAACAGGTCAAATGGTTCCGACATGATCTTTGCCAGTTTCTGGTCTGTCAGGTCGTCTCCATAAGGAAAGGACCAGCCTCCCCATTCAAAACCATTGGAAGTATCTTCATCTGATCCACCGGGAGCCTGTAATACGCCATCCATAGTCATAAACATAGTAACGATGATCTTTCTCATAACAGTGTGATTATTTATGGTACAAAGCTACCGGATAGCGAGATATCGGATGCGGGGTGATTGAGACCCGCTACAGGCATTTTACGACTCAGGCGGACATATGCATAATAACGCATATTATTATATCTTTGCACCGCGTATACCCCATAAAACAATATGTACAAATGAGTGTTTGGAGAAGAAAAGCCATTGAATGTATGCCCGAAAACAGGACCGAACTGCAGGATCCGGGGACCTCTATCTATGGCGCATTCATCGACCTGTTGGCCGCCACAAAAATTGCCCATCAGCAAAAGGATACCGCAAAACTAAAAAGCTGTTACGCTTTTGCAGAATGGTGTTTCAGTCAGCGGGAAAAAGACCTCTGGAATGCAGCAGGAGTTAGTTTTTACGAGCATCTCGGAGACCATGCAATAACCCTTCAGGAAATGCCCAGGTGGGTCAAAAGAAGCATTTATATGCAGATACGGGACCTGCTGGTATTCAGACTCGGCGAAGACGCTGTAAAACAGATAGATAAGCGGTACCAGACCTTCTAAAGCCCTCGCCGGTAGTATTATCAAACTATAAAATATATCTTTACGTAAGTAATGTTCGTTTAAACCATCTTTATGTCTATCACAAAAACCCGCTGGAAAATTGAATCCGACAGGATCATTATCCAACCCTTTGGCCTCCTTTTTATTTTAGCAGGCGTATTAGCCCTGATCTTCGCCGGACTATTTATCGCCTTCCGGGCGATGGGCGAGCAAAACATTGTTGGAACAGGCCCTGTTGCATCATTCCTGTTCATCACACTTGCCCTGTTCTTTCTTGGTGGTTTTACGTATATCGTATTCGACCGTACGAATGGTGTGATGAAGAAAATGTTGTTTGGTTTTATTCCTGTCAGGAATATCCCCTTCAACAAGTTACAGGGCGTCAATATCGTCACCCAGGGATATGGTGGCTTTAGCTTCCGCCTCTTTACCAAAGCCCATAAATATGGCCGCGGTATTACGCTTTCTTCAGGATACAGCAAAGACACTGACAGGAATGCTACTGCATTCAGTAACGAAGTCGTTCCATTGATCCATCAGTTCCTCGATGCAGCAGATCCCCTGCCACAGGAAAAGCTGGAGGCAATTACGGACTTTAAGTACTTCATCCCTGATGGTGGTGTATACACCCTGAAAACAAGCAAGATCGGTCTGCTGATATTTGGTGTAGCCTGTTTTGCCCTCGGTATTCATGAATGTACATCTGCTGCCTGGATGAAAGACCTGAACCCGATCGGTAAAATACTCATGACCGCTGGTCCTATCGTATTCGGCGTACTATTGATCGCAGCTGCTTTCACAAAAGTGACCTTCAATACCGGCACCCGTATGATTGAAAGAAAAAGCCCGATCAGACTGGGCAATCTTCAGCATCCGTTTGAACACTTTGTGACTTTCCAGACCGTGCGAAAGACCTACAATGGACTTTATTCCGGTACAGAAGTACATATGTATTTTCAGAAACCGGGAGAGAATAAAGAGAAAGCAGTGGTATTGGCGTCTTTCAGAAATACACAGAAGATCGAACGCTTTATTCAGGAAGTGAATAGTATTATGAGATAGGAAATTACCTGTTATATAAAGAAGGGGCATTCGTCATGACGAATGCCCCTTCTTTATGCTATGGATCAAAGATCAATGTCCATGTTCTTCCCTCAATCCAAGGCGGTATATACAGTTATCTCCGATCAGCGAATCCCTGTTATTGTCATATTTGTAGTCTCGTCCCATTGTATAATTCCACAACAATTCATGAGAAATATATAATCCGTCACCTGCTTTTTCATTTTTAACCTGTATATACAGCTGCTTACTTTCACAAATACCGAAACTCAGCACATTCCCTTCCCCGAGATCATGATACAGACTATCCAGTTTCAGTTTCAAAAAATCAGGAACATTTGCAATATCATAGTTCGGATTGCCCTGAAAAAAAGTATAACATTCACTGGATTGCAAAACCGTATCCATCGTTTTGCCATCCGTTTCAATAACATAATTCCTGGCATTCCTGTAAGCCACAATGGTATCCGCATACCGGAGTAGAAAATCCCGCAGATCGTTATACCTGCTCATACCGGCAATCACCTGTTTGTCAAAAACAGCTGCATGCATAGCTGTATGTTTTTCTTTTTCTGTTGCAAAAGAAGGCCCTGAAAAATCACAGGCAGAAAGTAGGGTCAGCAAAAGTAACAGCAATGGTCGTTTCATATGCACTTTTAAAGTTAGTATGGGATATTAGCAAAGCGAAAATAACGTAAAATGTGACCGTTCATCATTAAAACAAGTTTTATACTATAATTCATTAATATTCCCGCGCCCCCCGAAAGTCACACCATACTGCCGGTTAACTGAACCTGACACTACTTATAACCATACTTTTTTCCGTTTATAAAATACGGGCTTGTCTATATAAGCAACTTTATATAATTTTAGCATCTGATGAAAAAGGGGTTAACTGGATTTTTTCTCACGCTGTTTTTTCTCCTGATTGGCGTATATCACCAGTCGTATGCTCGTACGAGCCACGACGATATCAGCTATGCCCTGAGAAGCGTGTTTGAGAATCCGGACTATTTACATCTTGCAACCACCTCTCACAGACACGGCCTGCATAAAACACTACATACGCCGGGTAAGTCTAAAAAGAATTATATAAAGATCTACGCCGCGGACAATGAAGAAGATGATGACATCACTTCTTTCAGAAAAGCCCTCGAAATACCCCGTGAACTTACCGCTTTCTTCGCTGACCATTTTACTGATCATTCTTCCCATCAAACGATACCAGGCTTACCTTCTGACAAGCCACTATCCTACTTTCCCGCAGATCGTTACATCATGTTCCTTGTAATCAGGATCTGATTTACCCACACCCGGTCATCTCCTTTCGGTTGTCCGGTTTTATAAGCTTGTTTTATTTACTCAACTACGTCCGATAGCATCGTCTATAAGGAATGCGCTTGTGTATTGCATCATATACATCTTAAACACAATTATCCGAATCAACATACCGCGCTGAAAAAGCAACATTACCATGAAAAGAATTGTCATGCTTACGGGCCTGGGGGCATTGCTTTGCCATACCAGCTGCAAACCATCTAAAGCCGAAGAAAAAGAAGGCGACAGCAAGTTTTTTGTTACCAATCCTATCAGGATGGACACCTCCGTCACAAAGGAATATGTATCACAGATCCGCTCTGTCCGGAACATTGAGATCAGAGCACAGGAAAGAGGCTATCTGGAAAACATCCTGATCGACGAAGGACAGTTCGTAAAGAAAGGACAACTCCTTTTCAAGATCATGCCGAAGATCTATGAATCAGAGCTGGCAAAAGCACAGGCAGAAGCCAAAGCCGCAGAGATCGAGTTACAGAATACGCAGGCATTGTCAGATAAAAACGTCGTTTCTCCCAACGAACTGGCTATGGCAAAAGCCCGGCTGGAAAAGGCCAATGCCGAAATGTCCCTCGCAAAAGTACACCTCGCATTTACAGACATCAGGTCTCCTTTTGATGGTTATATCGACAGACTGCCCCTCAAACTGGGTAGCCTCATCGATGAAGGTGAATTACTCACTACCCTGAGCGATAACAGTGAAATGTTCGTCTACTATAATGTCTCAGAACCGGAATACCTGGATTACAAGAACAGTGAACAGAATGGCGCCAAAACAAAGGTGAATCTGCTGGAAGCCAATAACGAGCAGTTTAAATATCCTGGCGTCGTTGAAACTATTGAAAGTGAGTTCAATAATGAAACAGGTAATATCGCCTTCAGGGCCAAATTCCCTAATCCGGATAAACTCCTGAAACATGGTGAAACCGGTAAAGTGCTGATGACCGTTCCATTAAAAAATGCACTCATTATTCCGCAGAAAGCGACCTACGAGATCCAGGACAAGAAATATGTATTTGTGGTAGACAAAAACAATGTGCTGAAATCAAGAGAAGTCGCTATCGAGGCACAAATGCCTGACCTTTTCGTCGTAAAAAGTGGTGTTACTGAAAATGACAGAATACTGCTGGAAGGTGTACAGAAAGTGAAAGACAATGACAAGATCACCTATCAGTTCCAGGATCCTGCTACTGTCATCAATCACCTCAGACTAAAAGCGGAATAGTGTAACCATTAAAATACATGTAAAATGTTCAGTAATATTATTAAAAGGCCCGTCCTCTCTATAATGCTCTCACTCATTATAGTGCTCCTGGGGGTATTGGGTATGATGAGTCTTCCGGTAACGCAGTTTCCTGCGATCTCACCCCCTACTGTAAAAGTGACGGCCGAATATCCCGGCGCCAACGGTGAACTGCTGGTAAAAACAGTGATCATTCCACTGGAAAGAGCCATCAACGGGGTACCCGGCATGAAATACATGACCTCCGATGCGACCAATACCGGTGAGGCCAATATCCAGGTGGTATTTGACCTGGGTACAGACCCTAACCTGGCAGCACTGAATGTGCAGAACCGTATCGCAAAGGTGATCAACAAACTGCCTCCCCTGGTAATACGCGAAGGCTTGCTGACCAGCCTTGAACAACCAGCGATGCTGATGTATGTGAACCTGCACAGTACAGACAAACATACAGATGAAAGGTTCCTGTACAACTTTGCCGATATCAATATCCTGCCGGAACTCTCCCGTCTGAAAGGGATCGGTAGTGCCCGTATCCTGGGTACGCGTGAGTATTCAATGCGTATCTGGCTGAAACCAGACAGAATGCTGGCCTACAAGATCTCTGCAGAAGAAGTCATGAAAGCGCTCAATGAACAGAGTCTGGAGGCTTCTCCGGGTAAAACAGGCGAAAGCTCCGGTAAACGTTCGCAGGCATTCGAATATGTAATGAAATATCCCGGCAGGTTCAGCACGAAGGAAGAATACGAAAATATCATCCTGCGGGCCAATCCCAACGGAGAACTGCTCCACCTGAAAGATGTGGCAGATATCGAATTCGGAAGCCTGTTCTATGATATCTACTCCGATCTGAATGGTAGTCCGTCGGCAGCAATCGTATTAAAACAATACTATGGCAGTAATGCCAGTCAGGTGATCAGAGAAGTAAAAGAGAAACTGGAGCAGATCAAGTCCAGGTCCTTCCCTGCGGGAATGGATTATGAGATCAGTTATGACGTATCCAAGTTCCTGGATGCCTCCATTGAAAAGGTATTGCATACCCTGGTAGAGGCCTTCATCCTCGTTGGTATCGTGGTATTCCTCTTCCTGGGTGACTGGCGCTCCACGCTCATCCCGGCACTGGCCGTACCAGTGTCACTGGTGGGTACGTTTATATTCATGCAGTTCCTCGGACTGACCCTCAACCTGATCACCCTCTTTGCCCTTGTACTGGCTATTGGTATCGTGGTGGACAACGCCATTGTGGTGATTGAGGCCGTACACGCGAAAATGGCAGAAGAACACCTCTCGCCTTATCTCGCGACGAAACGGGTCGTCCATGAGATCAGCGGTGCGATCATCGCAATTACGCTGGTAATGGCGGCCGTGTTCATTCCGGTGGCCTTCATGTCTGGTCCGGTAGGGATCTTCTACAGACAGTTCTCCATCACCATGGCAACGGCTATTATCCTGTCCGGTGTGATCGCATTGACGCTCACCCCTGCCCTGTGTATCATGATGCTGAAGAATACCCACGGACAGCCAAGAAAGAGAACACCGATCAACAGATTCCTGGACTGGTTCAATAACCGTTTTGATAAACTAACCGGCCGATATACCCGTCTCTTACGCAGGATCGTCAACCGCAGGGTCATCACCTTCGGTATACTGATCGGCTTCTGTGCCGGTACCTGGTTCCTGAGCAACACCGTTCCTCCGGGCTTTATCCCAGCGGAAGACCAGGGTATGATCTACGCGGTGATCCAGGCGCCTCCCGGCTCTTCGCTGGAAAGGACCAACGAGATATCCAACAGATTACAGAAAATAGCAGAAAAGATCGATGGCGTACAATCTGTTTCCTCACTGGCAGGTTATGAGATCCTGACCGAAGGTACAGGGTCTAACTCCGGTACCTGTCTGATCAACCTGAAAAGCTGGGAAGAACGTAAACATTCGGCAGAAGAGATCATCCAGGAACTGGAAGAAAAAGCCAAAGATATACCCGGCGCTGTGATAGAATTCTTCCAGCCACCGGCCGTTCCCGGTTATGGTGCTGCAGGTGGTTTCGACTTACGCCTGCTCGATAAAACCGGCACTAACGACTATAAGAAAATGGAAGCCGTAAACAGGGATTTTGTAGAAGCATTGAAGAAACGTAAAGAACTAACAGCCCTGTTTACGTTCTATAGCGCCAGCTACCCACAATTTGTCCTGCATATTGACAATGCCATCGCACAGCAAAAAGGCGTGACAATTGCCAATGCGATGCAGACACTGTCTACACTGATCGGTAGTAACTACGAGACCAGCTTTATCCGCTATGGCCGTCTTTACAAAGTGATGGTACAGGCAGGTCCGCAGTACAGATCGATGCCGGAAGATATCATGAAACTGTATGTCAAGAATGACCATGATGAAATGGTACCGTTCTCCACTTTCATGAAGATGGAAAAGGTTTACGGTCTGAATGAGATCACCCGTTACAACATGTTCACCTCTTCTGCGATCAAGGGCTCTCCGGCGCCGGGATATAGTAGTGGTGACGCGATCAAGGCCATTCAGGAAGTAGCGGCGCAGAGTTTACCAAGAGGCTATGATATTGACTGGGGAGGTATGACCAAAGACGAAGTAGGACGTGGCAATGAAGCGATCTACATCTTCCTTATCTGTCTCGCATTCGTATACATGATCCTGGCTTCACAATATGAAAGCTTTATGCTGCCACTGGCGGTAGTGCTTTCACTGCCTGCGGGTGTGTTCGGCGCCTTCCTCTTCCTGAAATTACTGGGACTGGAAAACAATATCTACGCACAGGTAGGTATGGTGATGCTGATTGGTCTGTTGGGTAAGAATGCCGTACTGATCGTGGAATTTGCCGTACAGAAACACCAGTCAGGCGAGTCCGTATTCCGTTCGGCGGTAGAAGGTGCGAAAGCGCGTTTCCGCCCGATCCTGATGACTTCCTTCGCCTTCATCGCAGGTCTGATACCACTGGTATTTGCCACAGGCCCGGGTGCGATCGGTAACCGTACCATCGGTACAGCTGCTGCAGGTGGTATGCTATTCGGAACCATCTTCGGGGTTATACTCGTACCGGGCTTATACTATTTCTTCGGTAAAATAGCGGAGAAACACAAGCTGGTGAAACATGAAGAAGAGCTTCCTCTAACTGAAGAAATTGAACACAATGTTTAAAGGAAAAAGATACAGATATATCGTAGGAGGCTGCATCGCGCTGGGTTTCACCGCGTGCAGCATTCCTAACGCCGTTGAAAAAACAGAGAATAAAAACACACCTGCCAGTTATAATACATCATCAGACACCACCAATATAGCCAGTATCAAATGGAAGGAATACTTCACGGATCCTTATCTGGCAGCACTGATCGATACCGCATTACAACATAACCAGGAGTTGAATATCACCCTTCAGGAAATTGAGATCAGCCGGAATGAGATCAAAGCCAGAAAAGGGGAATACCTCCCGTTTGTAGGCATCAAAGGTGCGGCGGAAGTAGAAAAGGTGGGCCGTTATACCAGTCAGGGTGCTGGTGATGCTACTACAGAGATCAAACCGGGAAAAGAAATGCCGGACCCGCTGCCTAACTATCTGGTAGCGGCCTACGCTACCTGGGAGATCGACATCTGGCACAAGCTGCATAATGCCACCAAAGCGGCTGTGTCCAGGTACCTGGCATCCGTTGAAGGCAGGAACTTCATGGTGACAGGGCTCATCGCAGAAATCGCTAATTCTTACTACGAATTACTGGCACTGGACAATCAGCTGACCATCGTAAAACAGAATATCGAGATTCAGAATAATGCGCTGGAAATTGTAAAGGTGCAGAAAGAAGCCACCAGGGTCACCGAACTGGCGGTACGCAAATTCGAAGCAGAAGTACTGAAGACAAGAAGTCTGCAGTATGATATCCAGCAGCAGATCACAGAAACCGAAAACAGGATCAACTTCCTGCTGGGCCGTTATCCGCAGCCAATCGCCAGGAATGATGAAGCCTTCGGTAAAGCACTACCGGCAACGATACATCCCGGCATGCCTTCACAGCTGCTGGCTAATCGTCCGGATATCAAACAGGCAGAGTTGGAACTGACAGCAGCAAGACTGGATATAAAAGTAGCGAAGGCGCAATTCTATCCTTCCCTGGGTATTTCAGCAGCACTGGGTTATGAGGCTTTTAATCCTTCCTATCTGCTCAAGACACCGAAATCCCTGCTGTATTCCATTGGGGGCGATCTGATAGCTCCACTGGTGAATAAGAACGCTATAAAGGCTGCTTATGCCAGCGCAAACGCCAAACAGATCCAGGCCGCATATAACTATGAAAGAAGTATCCTGAATGCGTATGTGGAAGTAGCCAATCAGTTGTCGAAGATGCAGAACCTGCAAAAGAGCTATGACCTGAAATCACAACAGGTAGCCGCTTTGTCGCAAAGTATCAATATTTCAAATGATCTCTTCAAATCAGCGAGAGCGGACTATATGGAAGTACTGCTGACACAGCGCGATGCACTGGAGTCCAGGTTTGAGCTGATAGAAACACAGAAGGAGCAGATGAGTGCACTGGTGAATATTTATCAGGCACTGGGAGGTGGCTGGAATTAGTACCGGATAGACGATCGATTGACGATCAGGATGTATATTTAAACAATAAGGCCCGCCTTTCCAGGCGGGCTTTATGTTTTATGCAAATCAATTACTTATACAGTACCGCCGTCAGGCCAGTTCTTCCAGTGGTTATTAGCCGCTTTTGTTGGCTGATAACATGCAGGATCACCTGTCTCGAGCATCTTTGCGATCAGCTGAAAAGCTTCTGCTTCAGAAGGCTTCTCCTCTGCTGCCAGATCATTATGATGCCATTCATCCAGTCGTAATACCAACGGCAGGTCCTTCGGTATCCTGTCCCTGATCTCCTCTTCCCTCGCCAAAAATCCTTCCCTGTGGTCAACCACAATAGCCCGTAAAAACTCCCATGTACGAATGGCAGGCGCACTTTCCAGTTCCACACCACGCGCGCTGTAATAAGCAGGATCATGTGAAATGGTGATCTTTTCTCCATTCAACAACATAGAGACTGCTTTCGGGTGCAGCATATCCCTTTGTTCGGGATCAAAGGTATCCCCGTCTTCACTATCGTCTGTTGACGTAAAGAAATTAAAGTTTTGTAAACCAGGTTCAAACGGCAGACAATTACCAAAAAAGTAAAGACAGTTTTCCATACCTGCATGGCCACGTGCACGGTAATTATACCCTATCACTTCGACCAGTAAGATCCATCTTTCCTTGTCTCCATAGGCCGACAAACGGGAATCAGCCAGGTAAACATACCCGTTGTCCAGCATAGGGAACTCAAACTTCTCAGCGTAGGCATCGAGTTGAGCCAGTATATCGGCGGCAGTAAATGTTGCCTGAAATGTTGTATCCATTCAATCCTTTTTAGAATAGTGCATCAATGTATAAAATTTCACCGACAACATTCCTATAAATAAAAAGGCCCGCCAAACGGCAGGCCTCTTATACTCAGTGTGTGTTAAAGAAATACCCAGGTTAGTATTTATCGTTCTGGGTGTATATTTTGGTAGCATCCATCGTTGACTGAGGGATCGGATAGATCCTTCTGTATGGCTGAGACGCTGGTTTTGCAGTACCTGCCAGATCAAATTTACCGAAACGGATAGCAGCCTTTCTTCTGTACATTTCCCAGTACATTTCGTAACCGGTTTCGTTATACAGACCCTGTTCTGTCAGCGTAGTCAGCTCTTTACCAGGAGCATTGTTGTACAGTGCTTCACGGGTTCTTGTAGTACGTAATTTATTCAGATCAGCCAGCGCCAGGTCACCCTGGTTTTTACGGAAGTAAGCTTCTGCTCTCATACAATACATACCACCCAGACGGTACAGAGGAATATCCACGTTGCTGGAGCTGTTATCTCTCTCAGGATCGAATTCAAATTTGAATACACGTACACCCTGATTGATCTGTGCCTGTGTAAATACAGACTGAACCGGATTATCGAATTTCAGCTCAGGCGTAAAGTCCATTGGCAGAGAAGTATTCTTTTCGCAGGTCAGTTTGCTTACTTTGATACGACCATCAGTTGTCATTTCAAAAGTACCGTTAGGCAGCAGTTTCGGACCATATTGCTGACCAGCCAGCAGACCACGGTTGAAGTGGAACCAGGGCAGGGAAGCACTGTTTGGAACGATGCTGGTAGCAGGTACACTTACGTCAGTACCATCGTTCATGAACCAGGTACCATCAGCATACTGATAGTGACGGGAGAAACGAGGGTCATCGTGGTTGTTATCCCAGGTGCTGTAAAACTCAGGAGTGATACAGGAAGCGTTCGTACCTCTGTTAGCAGGAGAAGGCTTCTGGTTTCTTTCCATAGACATATAAGCAAAGTCGTTGTCGCTGTTACGCAGGGTGTTGATCTGCTGAACAACAACGAAGATCAGCTCAGGAGCACCAGTGTTGCTGATATCGAAGTTTTTGAAGTAGTTGCTTTCCAGGTGGAACGCAGGATCGTTAATGAGTTTTGAAGTATACTCAATTACTTTATCCATATCGGTACCTGTACCGCCTACTGCAGCTTCGTCAAATTTAAAGCTGGCAGCATAACGGTCTTTGAATACAGCACGGTTCAGGTACATATCAGCCAGCAGTGCATAAGCAGCCTGTTTGGTGAAACGACCATTGTGTGTGTTCTGTTCTTTCAGGTTAGCCAGATCAGGCAGGATGGCTTCTACGTCTTTGATCAGTTCATCGATCGCGTCAGCAGCTTTTCTTACAGTTGCCGGTGCGTTTACATCAGCCGGATCACGGTAAGGAGCCTGTCCGTACATATCCAGTGTATGGAAGGTATAAAAATCCAGCAGACCTTTTGCTTCTGCCAGGAACAGCTTTTTGTTAGCGAAATCAGCTTTACCGTTGATCGCACTGATAGCTGTCAGGGATTTGGTGATACCTGCGTTCAGCGCGTTCCAGGTATTGGTTACAACAGAGTTGTCAGGCGCCCAGGTGAACTCGTGTACAGCACGCCATACACCACCGTCACCCCAGTCACTACCACGGGTAGGCAGCAGGGCCTCATCTGTAGAATATTCCTGTAAAGCGAATACGTTACCATGGTCCACGAAGGTACCATCGCCCAGCTGACCATAAGCGGCTGCCAGTGCATTCTCAGGATTTGAATTGTTTGAACCCAGTACCTCATCGATCACTTGTTCTTTGAGGTCTGTACAACCCGTCATTGCAACAGTCAGTGCAACGCAGGCCAGTATATGAAGTTTAAATGATTTCTTTCTCATGATCTAATCTCTTAAAATTTAACTGTTGTACCGAAGAGGAATGATTTTGCAGCCGGATAAGTCGTGTAATCGATACCCAGGGACTGGTTACCACCAACTGTCTTAGTCGTGTTCACCAGTGGATCGTAACCAGAGTAACCAGTGATGGTCAGCAGGTTAGATGCACTTACGTACACGTTAACGGATTTGATCCACTGTACGCGCTCAAGCGGTAAAGTGTATCCGAGACGCAGGTTGCTTAAACGAACGAAGTCAGATTTCTCCAGGTACAAAGTTGACAGCTGTACAGCATTTGCAGGGTTTGCATTTGCTTCATAGAACTTTCTCAGTACGTTACGGTCAGATGCAAGGCTGTTGATGTTCAGATCCAGTGCAGTGTTGTTCACCAGGTAACCGCCTGTCTGTCCGATCACTGCAAATGACAGGTCGAACTTCTTGTAGCGCAGCTGGCTATTCAGACCAAAGTTGAAGTTAGGAATAGCACCCTGGAAGATCTGTCTGTCGGCAGCGTTGATCACGCCGTCGTTGTTTCTGTCTTCAAAGATATCTTTACCATCCTTGTCATAACCCAGGTGTTTCAGCATGAAGAATGAACCAGCTTCGTAGCCATTCTTGTAGATGTTAGCGTTAACACCAGACAGACCAGGACCGGAAATGCTACCGGAGTAGAGTTCAGAAACCGGCAGGTCTTTGATCTTGTTGGAGATAGTCGCACCGTTCACATCCAGTGACCAGTTGAAATCTTTTGTATGGATCAGGGTAGTTCCCAGGGTGAACTCGAAACCTTTGTTCACGATGCTGGCGTCTACGTTTTTCCATACAGTAGTGGTTGGGCTCAGCGGACCAGATGGGATGTTCAGGATAGGATCTTTGGTAGTCTTGTTATAGTACTCCACGGAACCATATAATTTACCCTTGAACAGGTCGAAGTCAGCACCGATGTTATACTGTTCAACCATTTCCCATTTCAGGTTCGGGTTAGCAGTACGGTTTACGAGTACACCATTTACTACTTTCAGGTCATCATACAGGTAGTAACCTGCTGAAGTAGCCAGAGAGTAGCTGGCCTGTGTGATCTTGTTCGGAACTTCCTGGTTACCTGTCTGACCCCAGCTAGCTCTCAGTTTTAAGTTCTGAATAGCGCTGATATCTTTCATGAAACCTTCCTGAGACAGGGTCCAGCCCAGTGCAAAGGATGGGAAGTAACCATATTTTTTACTTTCACCGAAACGGGTAGAGCCATCTGCACGGAGGGAGGCTGTTACCAGGTAACGGTTGTCGTAGTTATAGTTTACACGTCCGAAGTAAGACTGTAATTCGTTCTCCTGTGCATAACCACTTGGAATGGTTGGTGTACCGGAATAACCAGGGTTGTATTCAGGATCTACACCCTGTCCCTGTTTAGCGATATTGATCATACCGAAAGCGGTACCAGCGAATTTAAACTGCTGATAAGAGAAACCACCCAGTACTTCAAATGTATGCTTATCGATAGAACGGTTGTAAGTCAGGTACTGATCCAGCAGGGTTGTATGTGACTGCAGGTTGTTCTGTGCATAAGCGCCCAGTGGCGTTCTGTCCGTAATGTTCGGATAGATCGTGGAGTTACGCTCAGAAGTAGACTTATCGATACCGTAGTTGATACGATAGTTCAGACCTTTCAGCAGTCTCAGGGACGCTTCAACGTTACCCAGTACGCGGAAAGTGTTGGTTTTATCTTTATAGATGCTCAGCAGGTAAGCAGGGTTATAGTGAGCGTTCATGTTAAAGTTGGTGTAACCACCCAGAGAGTCATATACTGAACGGGTTGGGTTAGCCATCAGGGCATGAATGATCAGCTGACCATCAGAACCTGCGGTGTTACCGTTCGGGATACCGGTTTCATCGATATCACTTGCAGTCAGGTTCAGTTTAACAACCAGGCGTCTGTCGTCGAAGAAAGATTCCTCCGCGTTCAGTCTTGCAGTTGTTCTTTTGAAGGAGCTGGTTTCAACGATACCATCCTGGTCCATGCGGGACAGAGAGGCCATGTAGCTACCAGTGTTGGTAGTTTTAGCGAAAGACAGGTTATGGTTCTGTGTAAACGCATTGCGATAGATCACATCCTGCCAGTCAGTGTTGCCTTTGTGGTCATAAGCCGGATCTTTGATCGCTTTACGATATTCGTCAGCATTCAGTACGTCCAGTTTTCTGATCACTTTAGAAGTACCGAGGTACGCATCGTAAGTCAGTGTAGACGTACCTCTGCTACCACGTTTGGTAGTGATCAGTACCACACCGTTAGAACCTCTTGCACCGTAGATAGCCGCTGCAGAAGCGTCTTTCAGTACGGTGATGGTTTCAATATCGCTGGTGTTCAGGAAGTTCAGGGGGTTTTTGGGCTCAGAAGAACCCAGACCGAAGTCTGTACCACCTGCACTCACGTTATCATTACTCAATGGAATACCATCCACTACGAAGAGCGGTGTACTACCACTACGGATAGAACCCACACCACGGATGAATACATCCACACCTGCGCCAGGTTCACCGCTGGACTGTGCGATACGCACACCAGATACTTTACCCTGGAGCATGTTGTCAACAGATACAGTTACGCCCTGTTTGATATTGTCTGCTTTCAACTGGGTCAGTGCGCCGGTTACATCTGCCTTGGTCTGGCTACCGTAACCTACCACTACCACCTCACCCAGCTGGCTATTGCTGCCTGACAGGGTAATACGCATTGGCGTGCTGGTAGCTACCACTTCCTGTTGGGTGTAACCAATGAAGGTGATCACCAGTTTGTCGCCTGCAGCTCCCTGCAAGGTAAATTCTCCGCGCTCGTTCGTCGTTGTACCCTTGTTGGTGGCCAGCGATTTGATCGAAGCGCCTGGTATCGGCGCACCATCAGAACCGACTACCACTCCCTTGATAGGTTCCTGACGGGCTACCTGATCATATACAAAATGACCTGCCGCGTTGGCCATGGAAGGGCTTACGGCTGAAAGCCATACCGCTACCATTAAAAGAAACTGCTTGTTCATGCAATCTACTATTATGCTTTATGTAAATAGAAATGTTTAAAAATGACCTGACGGTCATCGCCCCTCTTTGGTTGTGTCGGATTTCTCTTAAATTGCGCAACGTGGACTAGTCTAATCGAGAGCTTTCTGGAATGCTACTGATGCAATATATAGACTCTAAAGCAAAATCAATGAAAATAACATCGATAGTGTAAATTTTGTTGTGTTGCGCGTAAAAATCCCCCATAGGTAAGCATCGTTTTGAAAACCGGGTGTAATATTAGTACGGTTTCCGGAATTTTAATATTAAGACAAGGTTATGTTTATTTTAATTCCGGCCATACGATCCGCGAAAGCCCTATAAATCAATGGGACTACTCATTATTCTTCGCCTGCTTTTCCCACTCGTTTCTTGGTCTACCGACCAGTATATCATGCTCGCAATTCCATAAGGAAACGTCCGTCTGTGAAACAACCAGGTGCTCTTTCCAGCCTGCGAATTTCTCATACAGGCGCAGGGTACATATATCTGTTGCCGTGATAAAAGCACCTGTTTCCGGAAGATGTGTATGCATCGTTGTAACGGAGTCTTCCGGCTTACTGTACTTCAATACCATGATATCCTTATGTAGCTTTTTAGTGCCTGTCAGCTTATTCTGCTGGTCAAAGGTCAGCAGATAATCATTGCCGAAAATAACGACACCTGATACACTGGGACCTGTAAGCACATAGACTTTCCTGACATTATTGCGAACAAGCGGAATGATATTCAGACTGGTATTCTTATAATGTTTGAAGAGCGTATCCGTCCTGATAGCCTGTTGTGCCACAACCCTCATGCCGTACAGGATCGCTTCTTCCGGTGTAAAAGCACGTCTGTCAGCTACTACCTTTGCTTTGTCCAACCGATAGCTCGCATCAAAAGAAACTGCGCAGATAACGCCCGGATGCTCCTCCCGGGAATAAAAAACGCATATAGCGGAATCTCCCTTTGTATAGGAAAAATAACCTCCTAGCTCGTCCTTTAGATTAGGATATTTTTCAAGCGCGAGGTCTGTTCCATACCAGGATGCCATTTCACTGCTGTAAAGATTTGCGCCTTCCACTGCGATCTCCGCCAGTTCCTCCGTTTGTGCCCGTAGTGAACTCCAGACGGTATTTAGTAACAACAAAGTGATAAGGATAGCTCTCATAGATATATTTGTGGCGCAAATATATTAATTTTCAACACATTGGATCAATCTGGGGACATTTCAGGCATGTAAAAAGCCGGAAATGAAGCCATTACGGTCGAATGCTTCATTTCCGGCTATCGGGGTTTAACAGGGTCTGTCTCCCTTATTTCGCGTACTTCTTCTCAAAAGCATCAGAAGCCTTGTTTACTTCCTCTGCTGCCTTTTCGAATGCACTATTGATATTATTCAGTGCTTTTTCTTCTTTAGCCGATGTCGTCTCGTCAGCAACACCCGCCTTACGGATAGTGATCAACTCCTTATAATCATCTGTAACAACCTTTCTGTAAGTCTGGAGACCAGTCAGCACGCCCTTCTGCAATACATCATCGCCCTTATAACTGCCCAGATCTTCCACTTTCTTTATCTGCTTATCCAGCGCTTCAGACCAGGTGCTTCTTGCCTGTTCCGCACGGGTATAATCTTTCGAATTCATGGCCTCGTTCATACTTTCAATCTGCTTTTCATTGTCATTGATCACGGTGATCAGCTCATTGTTGTAGGTAGCTACATCCATGGATGAATTACAGGCTGCCAATGTACAACCTAATGCCAGTGCGAATAAGGAGGTTTTCATTTTTACAAACATGTGTACAGTTTTATGTGTTTTTCAATACAACAAAATTAAACTGCATGGCAGGCTGTTCATATCCCGGAATTCAACTATTTTTCACAACAAAGATTACGCCTCCTACTGTTCCATGGCCTGTTGCACCCTGGCCTGTTCAAGAAACTCCCCGCTCAGACAGGCAAATGGCAGCCCTTTACCCTTATCCAGTAATCGCTGCAGACTGTTGATCGTCTGATTCCAACCCTGTTCACAGATCGCCCAGCATTCAAATGCAGGTGTCAGCCCTTCATGTATCAGGGTTAATGTTGTCTCCGTTCCCTGAACGGTAATGTTCCAGATAACGTTTGTACCTACCCATTCTTTGGGATTATCCACAGGCCTGGTGCCCGGAGGCGCCTGCTGATGCGTGTCCATACAATACCATTCTACCTTCTGATCTTTCACAAGGTTTGCGATCCTCATCTGAAAGAACGAAGGACCAAACCTTACAATAAACACATCATCCAACTCCTTTGACGCGCCTTCAAAAGCCTCAGACCACCATTCAGGTATCCGTTGTGTAATGGCATTAAATACATCCTGCGGAGCAGCAGCTATCTTGATTGAGCGCTGATAATCGGGTGTTTTCATCTGTTTTGATTTAATGAATAAACTTTATCAAAACTAGCCAGAATACCAGCTGCATACTGGTGGCAAAAATGACAATTAAGCAGGACAATCCTGCCATCCCCCTATACTAATTCAATTGATTGGACGTAACTTGTACTTACGAAATAAAAAGGTATGCGCATCGCTGTTTTAAACTACCCTGACGCCGTCCCCACCTGTGTAACAGGTCCGGCAGATATATGGAGCGGCATGGCCCGTATGTATCCTGTTCTTACAGGTATACCGTTAAGAAAAGATATTCAGATCGATTTTATCACACCTGTTGATGGAAAATTATATGCAGGTGCACCGGCATCACCGCAAACAAGGAAACTTGCCGCTAAAGAAGTATATGACCTGATCATCATCCCGGCCATGCGTTTTGAAAAGATCGAACTGGTAGTCGCCAGGGAACAGCTGCTGATCAAATGGCTGCAACGTCAATATCTGCAGGGTGCTGAACTGGCCAGTATATGCGTGGGCGCTTTTATGCTTGCCGCGACAGGGCTACTCAGTGGTAAAAAAGCCACTACCAACTGGCTATTTGCAGATAAATTCAGGAGTCATCATCCCGAAATAGAAGTGGAGGATGATAAGGTCATTGTTGACCAGGGACGTCTGTACTCCTGTGGAGGTGCTTTCAGCTTTACCAGCTTTATGATCTACCTGATCGAAAAGTTCTGCGGACATGAAGAGGCAGTCATCGCATCAAAAATTCTCATGATCAACGTACATGAGCAGCCACAAAGCACCTTTTCTATCTTTCAGTTCCAGCACACCCACGCAGATGAAGCTATATCAAAAGCACAGCAGCATATCGAAAAGAACTTTGGTCAGCCGATTACAATCGATCAGCTGGCCCGTCACTGTAATATGAGTGAACGTAATTTCATCCGGAGGTTTGAACAGGCAACAACCAATACGCCACTGGAATACATACAGCGGGTGCGGGTGGAGGCCGCCAAGAAAATGCTGGAAGGAAAAAATGAAGGCATCGAACAGATTGCTCCTAAATGCGGGTATGAGGATACTGACTACTTCAGAAAAATATTCAAAAGGTATGTGGCAATGACTCCCCGTGCCTACCAGGAGAAATACGGAAAAAGTTAAACGGGATCAGCCCTCAACTCTCCTGAAACAATCCGTAATTCGTAGCCACTTCCGTATCCGACACCCTGAAAGTAAGATTGATCCGCGCCCCGATATTCCTTGAAGTCTTCGGCACATGGTGCTCATAATGCTCCTGCATCGTTGCTCCCATCAGCAGAAAACTCCCATGTGTCAGCGGAATATCCAGCGGCGCTACATCCTTCCGCCCCTTATGTCTGACCTTAAACAAGCGTGTCTCTCCAAAGGTCACAGACGCAATCGCATAATGCTTACCGCTGGAAGAAGGGTTATCGCTGTGCCAGGATACAGAATCCTGTCCGTCCCGGTAATAGTTCAGTAATACACGATTAAAGGTAATGCCACAGGCTGTTTCTACGGCTGCCTTGATATCCAGCAATACAGGTGTCCAGGTATAGCCATTCTGTCCGCCGTAAAAAGCAGTCAGACGGGGATCCGGCAACGTTTTATCATACATCTTACGGGTACGCTGCTGCCAGGGCGTAGTTTCTCTTAATACACTGAAATATTCATCAGAAGCTTTTTTCTCAAAAAAACGCTCCCATAACTTTAACTCCGTATCAGGTAACTGGAAATCAGTAAAACGCTTTTGCCCCTCGTCAAACAGGTCGATATCCTCAAAAAGTGTCATAGGCTACAAAGATAACAAAAACGGCCAAAATACTAATAATCTTAGTATATAGACCGTCTTTTATCTATTTCTTCCTTTCAATGAATAGTTTAGGTTTATTGCTTTGGCTCCTGGTTGTCTGATAAAGCCTCCAGCTCTCTGAATACTCCCAGTAATGAACGCCCTTTATCCGTCAGCACATATTCAATATGCAGCGGCTTTTGTTTAATGATCTGCTTCTCCAGCATCACCTCTTCTACCAGCTCATTCAGGGCTACCGACAAGGATTGCTTATTCGATCCGGGAATCTGCCGTAACAAATTACTGAAACGCAAAGGTCCCTCTACCGCCAGTCTGAAGATCTGCGGCTTCCACTTGCCAGACAACAGTTTCAGCAACTTCTCCGCATCACATTCCGGCTGGCATTTTATCTCCCTGTTAGTAGTCATGTTTTTCTGACTTATTGTTTAAGCAATTTTCTGCCGGCAAATTTGCAATAAAATATGACAAAAATGACAGGCAGCAGGATGCGAACATACAAAATGAAAACGTTATGGTGGGCTACCTGCTTCATTTTTCTCATTTCAACGTGTCAGGCTCAAAATCAGCAAATGAAAACAAACAATCCGCTTTTATGCGATCCGGAGAGTGGTATCTGTGAAATGCCAGGTACCAATAGCACAGCCACATTCACTACCAGTGAGGTCAAAGATAAACCTGTAAAAATTATATACTTTACCGATCCTATCTGTTCCAGCTGTTGGGGTATTGAGCCCCAGCTGCGGAAGCTGAAAATGGAATACGGACAATACATCGATATCGAATACCGTATGGGCGGACTCCTTCCCGACTGGAGCTACAACAGCGGCGGTATCAGCAAACCTGCTGACGTAGCGCACCATTGGGATGAGGTCAGCCGGTACTACCAGATGCCCATAGACGGAGACGTTTGGCTGGAAGATCCGCTGCCCTCCTCCTATCCGCCTTCTATTGCTTTCAAAGCCGCCCAGTTACAGGACGAACAGAAAGCACAGCTTTTCCTCCGGAGAATAAAGGAAATGGTCTTCCTCGAGAAAAAGAACATCACGAAATGGGAACATCTCAGTCAGGCGGCATTGGCTACTGGACTGGACCCAGCCCGTCTGCAGACCGACTTTGAAACCGTCGCCGTACAACGCTTTCAGGAAGACCTGGCGATCAGTCGCCAGTATGGTGTAAGAGGATTTCCCACCATCTTCGTCACCGACGGCAAAGGTCATCAGGAGATGATCTATGGCTCCAAACCTTACGCAGTCTTTGAAAGCGGCATCCGTAAACTGGTACCCACAGCAGAGAAAAAGACGTCTCTGCCAGACTGGGAAACCCTATTCAGTACCTTCCGGACACTCACCAGCAGAGAGTTTGCCGAACTAAGCGGACGGAGCATACCAGAAAGCGAAATATTGCTGGAAGACCTGCACAGTAAACAACAACTGGAAAAGCACCCTACAAAGAACGGCGCGCTCTGGATCAGGAAGTAACAGGAGCCGCACAAGATAAATCTGTATCATCCTGCTGCCGGCGCATTTTTGTGCTGCAGCAGGATCTTTTGTGTCAGAGATACCGGGTACTATCTTTTCAGGATTTTTGTCTCTATCTTATGCGGCATTATGAGTACACATCCTCTCCCTACCAAACCACATTATCTTGTACTGGACGGGCTACGTGGGGTAGCCGCATTGATCGTTGTCATTTTCCACGTATTAGAAGCGCATTCCACGAGTCACCTCGATCTGATGATCAATCACGGTTACCTGGCCGTTGATTTTTTCTTCCTCCTTTCCGGTTATGTTATCGGCTATGCCTATGACGACCGCTGGGAAAAAATGTCTGTCGGCACCTTTTTCAGACGTCGCCTGGAAAGACTACAGCCCATGGTGATTGTCGGTATGATCATCGGCGCTATCTTCTTTTATGCCTCTGATTCACCATTATTTCCTACCATTCACACCGTACCGGTATGGAAACTCCTGGTGATCATGCTCATCGGTTTTACCCTCATTCCGATCCCCGTTTCCTGGGATATCAGGGGCTGGCAGGAAATGCATCCGCTGGACGGACCCGGCTGGTCGCTGTTCTTCGAATATGTGGGTAATATTCTTTATGCGCTGGGCATCAGAAAATTATCAAAGACCGCACTCTCTATACTTGTCGGCCTTTCCGCGATCGCACTGATCTATCTCACCGTATTCGGACCGACAGGCGATGTGATCGGTGGCTGGTCCGTTACACCTGAGCAATTAAGCATTGGCTTTACCCGCCTGATGTTCCCTTTCTTTGCCGGTCTGCTGTTGTCAAGAGCCACTACGCCTACGCGTATTAACAACGCATTCCTCTGGTGTAGCCTGTTACTGATCATTGCCTTCGCCATACCACGTATCGGTGGTGCGGATCATCTGTGGATGAACGGTATCTACGAATCTTTTGTCATCATTCTCATATTCCCACTGATCGTCTATCAGGGCGCAAGCGGCCAGATCCACAGTAACCGGGAGTCTAAAATATGTAAGTTCCTTGCGGACCTCTCTTATCCTTTGTACATCACACACTATCCGTTTATTTACGTTTATACCGGCTGGGTAAGTGCACACAAGGGAACAGATATGCCACTGGCAGTGGTGTATGGTATATTGACATTCGTGGTGTCTGTACTGGTAGGCTATCTCAGTCTCAAGTATTACGACGAACCGGTAAGAGCCTGGCTGAAAAGACGGGGAAAAGCATAAGTACACGGATCCTTATGTATTCTGCTTAAAATTCACCATCTTGTTGTTCATCAGTGAACAATTAAGAGTTACTATTTACATGAACGCACAGGTAACAAGAAGAAATTTTATCGGCCTTATTGGCATGAGCGGATTAGGTCTTGCGCTGAAAGGCAGTGCTTTTGCAGCTGCCCGTGCTGCCTTTACCGGCGCTCCGTTAGAAGCCAGTATTGAGATCGACTTCACACATCCGGAAGGCACGGTGGACAATGGCATTTATGGTCAATTCATAGAACACCTTGGCCGGGCCATCAACGGAGGTATTTTCGAAGAAGGCTCTCCCCTCTCAGATGCCAGCGGCATCCGCAAAGACGTACTGGAAAAGATCCGCGGGTTGCAACCCAGCATACTGCGCTATCCCGGTGGTACATTTACCAAGATCTATCACTGGATGGATGGTATTGGTCCGCTGGCAGAAAGACGCAGCCGCCCTAATCTGATATGGGGCGGTGTGGAAGATAATCACTTCGGTACGGACGAAGCCGTTGCCTATGCCAGAGCGCTACAGGCAGATGCCTATTTTGCGGTCAATATGGGCACCGGCACCGCAGAAGAAGCTGGCAACTGGGTAGAATACTGCAATGGCACACAGGACACCTATTATGCGAATCTGCGCCGCAAAAACGGTCACGCTGATCCCTTCAAAGTAAAGTATTGGGGAATAGGCAACGAGGAAGCTGCCGGCCCTGATATCGGCCGTCTACAGGATGTAAAAGAGTTTGTGAAAGAGGCATGGCTGTATACCAAAGCCATCAAGCTACAGGATAAAGATGCCAAACTCGTACTCTGTGGCGCTGATGATGCCTGGAACGAATATGTCCTGAAAGAAATGGGCGGCGTATGCGACTATCTCTCCATGCATCATTATGTCAGCTCTGATAAAAGCAAACCGGCATCCCTGTTTCCGCAGGTAGATCATATGGAAAAACTGATCCTCACTTTAAAAGGACAGATCCAGACACTGACACCGGAGAAAGTAACCGACTTCAGTAAATGGTACCGCTTCCCGCACAGGGCCAACCCGGTAAAGATCGCTATCGACGAACTGGGTATCTGGGAACCCGGTGGCACCGGCGCGTATCAGCTGGAAGAATACTATACCTGGGACCATGCACTGGGTACCGCCACCTTCTATAACATCATGCTCAGACAGGCATCCGTAGTAGGTATGGCCACCTGGGCACAGACGGTCAATGTACTGGCTCCGATTATGACCAGTAAAACAGCTGCTGTTTGTCAGACCATCTACTACCCGATGCAGTTCTATCGTCAGCACGCAGGGAATGTCAGTCTGAAAACACAGGTAATGACACCTGACCTGAAAATGCCGGGATCTAAAAATGCCAAAGCATTGGATGTTGCCGTCACCCTGCACGACAGTGATGGCAGTCTGGTGATCTTTGCGGTGAACCGTCACCCGGAACAGGCGGTTAAAACAGATCTGCGCAGCATCGATAGTAAAAAGTATACGCCTGTTGCTGTATATGAACTAAACGCAACAGCAATAGATGCGATGAATACCCTGGAACATCCCGGGAAGAATGTAGTAACATCCACAGAGAGAAAACTCTCTGGTGGTCTTTCAAGCTACACCTTTCCGGCGCATTCCATTACAGCTATCAGGTATAAAAAAGTATAACTATTTAAAACGAGGAAGGTCCCTGCCAACGCAGAGACCTCCTCTTTCTTACGCCCTCTTTTCGGACGTCACCCTTAGCTTCTTATTCTCCCAGAAAATCACTTCCGTCTTTTACAAACTTATCTGCCAGCTGAAACAGGGAAGCATGTGCTGCATCATCATACACGATCAGGTGTGCATTTGGCAGGTGCTGCGCCATATTGGTCGGATTGATCACCGGTACAGGCAGATCTTCCTTACCCTGTATCAGCAGCACTGGTATTTTAACTGATTCCAGCTCTTTCAGCGCATCCGGTGCAGGCTGTGCCCACCCCAGTACAGCGGTCAGTTCTGCCAGACTGCTTTCATCGCTAAGTGGTTTATCACGATCCACCTGACGCAGTGCTATCCTTGCATACGCCTGTTTACCTGCGGCACGGCTGGCGTCTGATTTGGTAAAACCGAAGTACAGGAAGGATTCTTCAGCACTCAGCCCCTGTCCGCCACCAATGATTTCAGGCAGTTTGGATAAACCTTCGCTTCCCTTCGGACCAACACCTGTCAATACCATCTTGTTGATCAATACCGGTTCTGTCAGCGCGATCTGCTGTGCGATAAACGAACCCATTGAAAAGCCCAGCAGATTGACCCTGCTATATCCCATTGCTTTAATGAAAGTAACTGCGCCTTTCGCCATATCCGCGATCGTAGAAGGCGTCTTGCCTGTTGATGAACCCACACCTGTATTATCAAACAGGATCACTTTGTATTTCTTTGCAAAACCATCTGTTACAGCGGGATCCCAGTCATCCATTGTACTACCCAGCGGAGATAATACGACCAGCGGTACACCTTCACTGTTACCCAATACACGGTAAGCAAATTTGACATCACCTGATGTCACAAACTGCGTCGGTGCATGCTGGTGATCATAAGAAACTGCCGGCGGCGTAGCTGTATCTTCATCCTTGTCACAGGATACAAAACTAAATGTCAGTAATGCTGATAGAGCCAGCATGCTCATAGTAGTAAAACGTGTTGTTGCCATTGTGTTGAGTTTGTTGTTGTTGTTTCGTTGATGATTCAAAAGTACCTGCATCCGTTCCCGTTGGCAATGACGGAGTACGGCAGGTGGACCAATTACACCGTGAAGTGGTCATTTCAAAAGGGGAGTTACCTTTTTAGCATAACAGCCAGACAAACTATCATTTTAATAATACCTGCTACTACTTAACTTATTTTGATTATAGTTCCCTTCGTAGGAAATTTGCGTTATTAAATTAATAACGCGATGCTATTCGATTCATATCAGCTACAGCAACTCGGTTTGAAAAACCGTATCGTAATGCCGCCCATGACACGTTCCCGTGCAGCAGCAGGCGAAGTTGCTACAGATCTTATGGCGCAATATTACAGTCAACGCGCCGCTGCAGGCTTAATTATATCAGAAGGAACACAGATCAGTAAACAAGGTCAGGGTTATGCCTGGACACCCGGTATCTACTCCCCCGCCCAGATAGCAGGCTGGAAGAAAGTGACAGACGCGGTACATGCTGCCGGCGGACGTATATTCGCCCAGTTATGGCATGTAGGCAGGGTTTCTCATACCTCTATACAGGAGAACGGCGCTGCTCCGGTATCCCCCTCTGCTATACAGGCGGAAGGTGTAAAAGTATTCATCGATACCACGGGTAATGGTGCGGACGCAGGCAAAGGATCGCATACAGAAATGGTACAGCATTCCATGCCGAGAGAACTGACCATTCCTGAAATCAAACAGATCGTCAAAGACTATGCACAGGCAGCTAAAAATGCCATTGCAGCTGGTTTTGATGGTGTGGAGCTACACGGCGCCAACGGTTACCTCATTGAACAGTTTATCGACTCCCAGACCAACCATCGCACGGATGAATACGGCGGTAGTCTGAATAACCGGCTCAGCTTCCTGAAGGAAGTAGTGACCGCTGTCGCTGACGCTATTGGTAAAGAACGCGTAGGTGTTCGTCAGGCGCCGCTGACTACCTTAATGGGCGCGCAGGATGACAATCCGGAAGTGACCTATATCGAAGCAGCAAAGCTACTCAATGAGATCGGTGTTGCGTATATCCATATTGCGGAAGCAGACTGGGACGATGCACCTGTTATGCCGGTGGCCTTCAAAGAAGCTTACAGAAAAGCCTTCAGTGGTACCCTGATCTATGCCGGTAAATACACAAAGGAACGTGCGGAAGAAGCACTGGAAAAAGGATGGGCTGACCTGATCGCCTTTGGCCGTCCATTCATCGCCAATCCTGACCTGCCTTATAAACTGGCGCATAACCTGCCGCTCAATACACCCGACAGACCAACATTCTTCGGTGGTAACGCAACTGGTTATACCGATTATCCGGTACATAAAAGTGATGTCAATGTCCTGCAACCTGCAACTGTCTAATATATACCTGCTATAAATCTAAACCGGCGTAAGAAGCTTTCTTACGCCGGTTTGCTTTTATGCGCCGGCAAAAACAACTATATTGGGCAGCTGATGTAACACAACGATCAGCAGTTTTAAATGGGCCTGGATATATATCACTTAAAAATCACGGAAAAATATGATACTATACTGGACTATTTTCGCCTGAGCGAGCTTGCAGCATGTCCTGAAATGATCAGCCGTCATGAACACCTCATCGCAGAAATAGAAGAACCAGCAGGGTATTTTGATGTATTTATATTTAAAGACGAACAGGAGCTACAACTATATGCTAAAAAAAATCCTGCAACATCAGATCGCGCATTGATCACAGGCGGCCCCGATCATTTACGACAGGAACTAAAAAAACTGGAGGACCGATACAACCTGAATCCTTCAGACTTCTTCTCAGAACAGCATACTCACACGTACAGCAGCTTTCTAAAAAAAACTGAAATAACCTATACCCGGAGATTTTATTCAATGCACGATGTTAAAAGAAAAGTGCTCTACCATACAGATGCAGGCTATCAGCGAAGAGGTATGAATCAGGATTTTTTCAAGATCTTCACAAATGATACCTTGTACTTCAGAAAAGAGGACGTGATCAGAGCTATGGATTATATCTACGACGATGATCCGGCAGACTACAAAGAACGCATAGATAACTTCCGGCAAAACTTCATTGACAACTTCATAGAAGGTGAAAGCATATTTTTCATCTCCTGGTAAGCAAATTATTCACTACTTTACCCTTCCGGAAACATCCTTATGCTCAATAATACCCATCGCGACAACTGGATAGATTATCTACGCAGCTCCATTACGGTGCTGGTTGTGGCCCATCACTGTTCTCTCGCCTATACCACCTTCGCCTCATTCGATGCGAATGCCTATATCAACTCCACCCACCCGGTAGTAGACACGCAACGCTGGATAGGACTCGATATCTTCGAAAACTTCAACGATATCTTTTTCATGTCACTGATGTTTTTCATAGGCGGATTATTCCTCACTAAAAGTCTTACAAAGAAAGGCGTCGCCGCTTTCCTTAAAGATCGTTGCTACCGACTGTTCTTACCCTTTCTCTTTGGCGTAAGCGTACTCATGTTATTGGCCTATTTCCCGGCTTACTACCTGGCGCATCATGATCTCGACATTCCAGCATATATCAAAGACTTCTTTACAACAGAACAATGGCCTGTAGGACCACCCTGGTTTATCTGGGTCCTGTTTGCATTCAATGCCCTCTTTGGGATCAGCTGGTTGTTATTTAAAAACGCATACATCCGTGCCGGCAAAGCGATCCAGCGACTGGCCAGCCGTCCTTTTTTATTCTTCGGATTATTCATCGGTATCACCTGGATCACCTATGTGCCCTTATCTGCAGCTATCGGAATGGGCACCTGGACAGGCATTGGTCCTTTTGACTTCCAGTTGAACCGCGTCATTCTCTACTTTGCTTATTTTATCTTAGGTGTGATCACTGGTAGTGGCGACTTCCAGCAGGGACTCTTCTCCCGTGATGCCGCACTGACCCGTCACTGGAAAGTATGGTGCATAGGGGCGCTGATCGCCTATACACTGATCACCCTCAATGGTATTTATGAGCCATTACGCAACATGGTGATAAAAGGAATGATGCCTCCGCTGGCCGCCTGGATGATCTACTTTACGGTATATGTATCTTCCTGCACCCTCAGTTGTATTGCCTTCCTGACCGCCTTCAGGGCAAAGAGCAATAGTACCGGCCCATGGATGGATTCGCTGACGGCAAATGCCTACATGATCTATCTCGTACACTATATCTTTGTTCTCTGGACACAGTTCATCTTACTGCCATTACACGCACCGGCAGGGATAAAATTCCTGTTATCCTTCTTCGGCACCCTGCTATTGAGCTGGGGCCTGAGTATTGTCCTGCGTAAAATAAAGATCGTACAGCAATACATATAACAGAATAACCGCAAATAAGATGGCCATTCTTAATGCCTATCGGCAGCTCCATGAGCCAACAAAAACAATGATCCAACTCAGTTCCTGTTGACAAAATATTTCTCTTAAAAGCTGAACATAATCGCATGTTAGTTTGTTATTCGTTGGTCCCTAACTGTAACAACTTAATATGCGATTATTTGCCCCTGTTTTTCGTTTGTCCCACAACAACGTAAACTTATGTATTTTATTTAATGTCTTTTTATTCGTTTCACAGTATGCTTTCGGACAAACACCGCCGCCGCCAGCTATTACCAGTTTTACGCCAGCCAATGTTTGTCAGGGTCAGACCGTTACCATTACCGGCACGAACTTTCAGAACGCAACGGCTGTAAGGGTCGGTACCGATAATGCGGTCAGTTTTACTGTTAATAGTCCGACCTCTATCACAGCAGTTGTCTCTTATAGCGCTCAGACCGAGCGTATAACAGTGACAACGCCCGGAGGATCTGACAACAGTAACACCAGTCTCACGATCCGTGCTGCTCCACGCCCTGCTTTACGGGACGTTAGTACAAAAGATGTTGAGTTCTCCAACTGTGATGGCAGTCAGACGTATCTCCTTCGTATAAGAAATCTTTCCTATACGCCGGAGACGACAGGGAACAACTACACGATCAGCTGGGGTGATGGCACTCCTGCCTTCACACAACAAGACTGGCCCAGTGGCGCGGAGATCAGTCATAATTATGGCTCACAGGGGTATTTCCTCATCAGTATCAGCATCACACCACCCAATGGCTGTACGCAGACCAAACAATACCAGTTCTACAATGGTAAGAACCCTCTGGCCAGTTTAAGTACCTCTACCTCTACGACCGGTCTTTGTGTGCCGGCGCCTATCGAGTTCCAGATCGGGAACTGGACAGGCAATACACCTGGTACTACTTACGAACTTGATTTCGGGGATAACAGTCCGCACCTGATCTTACAACACCCGCTCAATACAACACTGACCACACATCTTGTCTCTCATACCTACACCACTTCTTCCTGTCCGGCGGTAGACTTTACCGCCACCTTAAAAGTGAGCAATGGTTGCTTTACCACTACCTATACGCTTAACCAGATCATTATCCGGAAAAAGCCGGTAGCAGACTTCCGCACAGAACCCGTCCTCTGTATCAATACACCGGTCTGTTTTACGAATCTCACAGAAGACGGTTACGGGGGAACAAGCTGTAACAGGAATACCAACTTTTTATGGGATTTTGGTGATGGCACGACGTCTACCGACAGAACGCCGCCCTGTCATACTTACGCACGCCCAGGTACCTACAACGTGAAATTAAGCGCGACTAACAGCGCCTGTGGAGATGATATTAAAATAAAACAGGTTACAGTCCTGGATGTTTCTCCACCACCTACTGTAGCCGCTGGTCCGGCGACCTACTGCCAGGGCGATCCTGCAACACAGTTGACGGCAACAGGCACCAATCTGCTGTGGTATAATTTTTCGACGGGTGGTACAGGTTCTACCACAGCCCCTACGCCCTCCACCAGCAGACCAGGTACCTTTAACTATTATGTTACACAAACACTACCCAATCGTTGCGAAAGTCCGAGAGCGGTGATCACCGTGATCGTCAATGCGCGGCCACCGGCACCTGCTGTCAATTCTCCGGTACAATTATGCCGGAATCAGACAGCTACGCCATTAACTGCTTCCGGTAGTGGTCTTTTATGGTATACCAATTCAACCGGTGGTACAGGAACAGCAACTGCACCTACGCCTGTAACAACGGCTGCCGGTACGACCACCTGGTATGTCAGTCAGACGACCAATGGATGTGAAGGTCCGAGAGCTGCGATCGAATTGATTGTCAGCGAACTGGCAGGAGCACCAACCGTGACTTCTCCGGTCAGCTATTGCCAGAACCAGTCAGCAATACCGCTGACTGCGGGAGGCACCAGTCTGCGATGGTATACTCTCCCTACCGGCGGTACAGGTTCGCCTGTTGCACCGGTTCCATCTACCGCTACACCGGGCAGCACCACGTATTATGTCAGTCAGATAACGGGTTGTGGAGAGAGTCCACGCGCTGCTATTGTGGTGAATGTGACAGCCAGTCCTTCGGCCAGTATTGCCTATAGTCCGGCGATTCTCTGTAATGCGCCCAATACGCCGGCTGCGCCGAATCCCGTTGTGCATGTTACACGTACCGGCGCCGGTGGAGGCAACTTTTCCGTCATTCCAGCCGCTGGTCTGACAATAGATGCCGCAACCGGAGATATTACACCTGCAGGTGCGAGTCCGGGTACTTATACAATACGATATACCATTAGCGGTACGGCCCCCTGTCCTGACTACGTGACGACCACGACTGTCACGATCAACAGTACTCCCTCTGCCACAATTGCCTATCCGGCGATGTGTTCGTCTGATGGTGTAACCGGTGTACAGTTAACCGGTGCAAATGGAGGTAGTTTTTCCTCCACCACAGGCTTAAGTCTGAGTGCATCCACGGGAGCTATTACCCCGGGAACCAGTACGCCCGGTACCTATACCGTCACCTACACAATCCCACCATCTCCTCCCTGTGCAGGTTTCAGCACCAGCACACGGGTAACGATCACCAGGGCGCCGGCTGCCACTATCAGTTATCAACCGGCAGTGCTCTGCAATGTAAGCAGCGGTACGCCTAATCCGCCTGTAACACCAGTTATAACGGGCAATACCGGGGGCACATTCAGTATCACGCCAGCTACTGGTTTAACGATCAATCCGGGTACCGGTACGATCACACCTGCGGGCGCTACACCCGGTATATATACCATCAGCTATACAGTTAACGGGACTGGCGGTTGTGCGCTTTTCAGCACCTCTGCTACTGTCACTGTCAATAGTACGCCTGCGGCAACTATTCGCTATGCCAATTCTCCTTATTGCGGAAGCACCAGTACACCACAGACAGTTACATTTTCCGGAACACCTGGCGGTACTTTTAGCGCAGGTACCGGCTTAAGTATCAATCCAACAACGGGTGCAATAGATCCTTCTCAGAGTACGCCGGGCAACTATACGGTACAATATGCGATCGCCGCAGCGCCGCCATGTCCAGGATTCAATACTACCGCCAGCGTCACTATTACTGAGCAACCTGTGATCTCATTCCCTGTCACCACACAGGCAATTTGTTCCGGTGGCTCGGCGACCTTCAGACCCAGATCGACAGTAGCCAATACGACGTATAACTGGTCCGTTACCGGTACATTACCTGCTGGCGTTGCCGGCATCAGTGCCGGTTCCGTCAATGGTACGAATGCAGCTATCAACTTATCATTTACCAATACAGGTAATGTCAGTCAGACGCTCACCATCCGTGTCTCACCGGTTAATCCGACACCATCGCCCTGTACAGGTGCAGACTACAATCTGCAGCTGACGGTCAAACCCGTGACCGCAGCACCTGTTACGGATACCGCGCATTTCTGTATGGGTATGCCTTCTACTTCGCTACAGGTAACGCCATCACCCGGTAATACGATCAACTGGTATGACGCCAGTCAAAATCCCCTGAATAGTGCGCCACTCATTAGAACCACCACCGCTGCTACTTACCGTTTCTATGTAAGTCAGACAAACGCCGAAGGTTGTGAGAGTCCGAAAGCGCCGGTTGTTGCGGTCGTACATCCTACACTAAAGATCACCAGTGCAACAGCGACCAATCCTGTCAGATGCGGCATCCCTTCCGGTACGATTGCCCTGCATGTGCTGGACCTGAATAACGGCGCCGTTCCGAATATGGATGTGATCGTCCACTACAACAAATTCCAGATACCTTACAGTTACAGCACCCGTACGGACGCCAATGGTAACATCAGCGTTCCTTTGACGGCTGGCACCTATTCTCAGATCTATGTTGAAACGGTGGGTAATTGTCTCGCTCAGAAAATACCGGATGTATTCATCCTGCGGGATCCTTCTCCGCCGGCTCAACCGGTAGCCGGATACAATCCGCCACTCTGTGCAGGTGCTACGCTGACATTGACTGCCTTATCTGCCACCAGCGAAGAAACAGGACCTGTTGAATATATATGGGCCGGACCCGCCTTCGGTCCTTTCTCTGATACCAGCAGAAACACGGTTGTTACATTCCCATCCGTCAGCACCAGCGACGCCGGTACATACGCAGTATATGCCATGCAGAATAACTGTATCTCCCTGCCGGCAGAATTCGAAGTAAAGATCACGCAGGGACCTACACAACCTTTGATCTCAACAAGATCGCCTTTGTGTGTAGGTGATGACCTGTTGTTACAGGCTTATAGTTCTATTTCGGGGAATAGTGCACTGACCTATCTCTGGAAAGGTCCCGGCGCCGGACTACCGGTAAGCACCGCTAATGTCACGATCAACAATGTACAGATCAGCAATTCCGGTATTTATACGATTACTGTTACTTCTACCGAAACGGGTTGCAGCGCATCTGCTGACACCCTGATACAGGTAGGCGCATACCCTGTCGTTACGCTGCCACAGGATACGGTGAGTCTGCCGACAGGCCACCTGCTCCCGCTTACCACTACTATCACCAATGCAGACGATCCCGGCGTATTACCGATCACGCAATACAAATGGACGCCTGTACAAAACCTGAGATGTAATGATGCGCTTTGCAGCGCACCGGTAGCCACGATCAAAAACGATATCTGTTATCAGGTAGAAGTGACCAACGCTTACGGCTGTGCAGCGAAAGATGAGATCTGTATAAAAGTGTTCTGTCAGGAGTCACAGGTATTCATTCCAAATGCGTTTGCACCTGGCGGAGATATACCGGAGAACAGAAGACTGGTCGTACGGGCTACGGGTATCAATGCCGTGAAATCATTCCGGGTGTTCAACCGCTGGGGGAGGATCATGTATGAGCGAAGCAATTTCGCTCCGAATGATCCTGCTTTCGGATGGGATGGACTGATCAACGGTAAACGGGCAGATACCGGCGTGTATGTCTACACAGTGGAGGTAGTCTGCGAAAACGGCGTACCGTACACCTTTAAAGGTAATGTTACATTATTCTAAACAACTTATCTATGAGACGATATTTAAAAACGTGCGCACTGCTGCTGATAAGCTGTCTTTCTTTTGCCACAGGCTTTTGCCAGGACGTAGCATTCTCTCAGTTCTACGACCAGCCATTATTACGCAACCCCGGACTTGCCGGCGTATTCACCGGCAATATCCGGGTATCGGCTTCTTACAGAAATCAATGGGAAAGCGTCACCATTCCTTACCGTACATTCAGTCTGAGCGGGGAATTCAAAACACCGGTCAACTTTGTACGGGACGGCTACGCTACTTTCGGACTACAACTGCTGAGAGATGTGGCCGGGACCTCTGAATTCAATACCACCCAGATCATGCCTTCGCTGACCTATGGCGTGTCGCTGAGCGAATACCGGAATTCCTATCTGAGCTTCGGCTTTATGGGTGGTTCTATGCAGCAACGCTTTGACCAGAGTAAACTGGTGTTCAATGACCAGTTCATTGCAGGCAGCAATGGCAGTTATAGTATCGCGCCTTCCTCCCGGCAGGTGATCAATAACACCAGCGTTAGTTATTTCGATGCATCTATTGGTCTGAGTTATAACGGCGTTTTCAAAAACCGTCGCGATGATCTCTATGACATTGACTATTTTATTGGTGCTGGTCTCTATCATATCACCATGCCGGAGGTTAGTTTCTTTAAAGGAAATATCATTACCCTGAACAGGAAATTTACGGCGAATGCAGGTCTTTCTGCTCCCACCAGTGAGACCGATCGTTTTATATTGTATGCTGACTATTTCAAACAATTCACCCGCGGACTGAAGCCCATCGGCATCAGCACAATACAGGCGGGTGCGATGTTCAGCCATGAATTTGATCAGCAGACGCTTACACTGGGTATGTTATACCGCATGCGGGACGCAGTCATTCCTGTTATACAACTCCAGTGGTCACAGTTTATGGTCGGTATGAGCTATGATGTGAATATAGATAAACTGGCGGTGGCATCCCAGCGACGGGGTGGCTTCGAACTGACATTATCCTACAGGGACTTTTTAAGCAGCAGCAGAGACGCCAGAAGTAAAGAAGAAAGGAGACAGTCATCCTGTCCAAAATTCGGGCGATAAAGGGCTAAAAACAGCGTTTAACGAGATCCTGTATTTCATTCACCCGGATCTATATTTTCCATACATTTGTCAGATCACTCAACATTTACTTACTCCCCCTTCTGATATTGTTTTAATATTTGTTATCCTACGTTAATCCTACGTTCATGAACGTAGGATTAACGTAGGATAACAAATATTAAAACGGCATCTGAACGATACCCAAACACCCGATAGCCCCTATCATTTTCCCGTTAACAATAAATAACAGTCCGTAACAGCATCTGGCACAGTTTTGTCATTACAGTAGACGAAAGAAGTTTAAACCGCCTGCAGACGTTGAACTTTCAAAAATTTCATCACGCTTAATTAAACTTCACCACATGAAAGCTTTTAAATATTTAGCCGTCGCTGTATTACTGGTTGCAGGATTGAGCAGCTGCCTGGTCGTTCGTGACAGACCCGGATATTATCACTCGCGTCCTCCTCATCACCATCATCACGGTGGTTACTATCACAGATAAGTATAGGCTGCATTCATCTGTCTTACACGTAAGATTATATTATGAATGACAATTCATCAATAGGACTTAGAAATGAAGCATCAGCATATTGAAGCAAATTGCTAATTCTTAATTCCTAATTCCTAATTGATTATACACCACACCAGGATTACCCCCGTTTTATAGCAAAAATACTTATGCCGGCTGGCTTATTGCCCGCAGTCATCAGCATGTGCTGTCAAAAGGGGCTTTCCTGTGTCAGGAAAGCTGCTGGAAAGAGAAAAGGGAAGAGAAAGATTATTACTTGTACAATGCTTTTAACTGCGCGAAAATGACGTCCATCTGTTCATGCGGATCTACCGTTCCGGGATGCTTTTTGATGTTTTCCTTCGCGTAACTGATCCTGTTTTTAGTCAGCGGATGCGTGCTGATAAACTCGGGCACATCCACCTTCTCGCTCAGTTTTTGCAGGACCTGCATCAGTTCTACCATGCCATGCTGATCGATATGGTTCTTACGTAAGGTTTCCATACCGACAATGTCCGCCTGTTGTTCATACTGACGGGAATAAGTGAGGTTGTATAACGCATTGGCATTGGAGTAAAACACACTGGCGGCCTGACTGCTGTTTGTCAGCACAAGGGTTACCAGTACAGAAGAACTCATGTCCCGGCATAATTTACGTACAGAGTGACGGCAGCTGACGTGTGCCACTTCGTGTGATAATAATGCGGCCAGTTCTTCTTTTTTATTCAGCTTCTTCAGCAGACCGGTATACACAAACACATAACCGCCCGGAAGCGCATAGGCATTTTCGATCTTGCTGGGTACAACAAAAAATTTCAGGGAATCAGGGGAATCCCAGTGCATCTGTGCGCCAAATTTTGCAAGTAAAGCACTGGCAGCCGGGTCACGTTCTTCATCCATGCTCTGCACGGCGGTTTCACCTAATTCTTTATCAAAGGACCGGGGTAAACGGTCAACGACCCTGTCGGCACACCAGGGCAGGATCACAAAATGCGCCAGTGCTGCCAGACCGACAATGACCAGCAGGGCAGCCAGGCCCACTTTAACGCCATTACGCAGTACCAGTCTATCCAGACCAATACTGCGTATGTGTTTGTATTTTTCCAGGAACAGCTCCACAAAGGCAGCGTCGTTTATTTCCAGCGTACCGGCATCATCGGCCCGGTTGACAAGACGGATAAAACGCTTGTCAGCCATATCGACGTTGATCTCTGAAAATAACCAGTGATGCCTGCGCGGAGGCATACCCTCTACCGGCGTTTCAAACTGTAAACTTTCATCGAATATCCGGATCGTAGCAGGAATGGCAACAGCCACCTTGTGATCGTAAAATGTTCCTTTAAACATAAATCAAATTAAATGATGCTGAGGTCCAGCAGATCTGCCATATCTTCTCCCATAGCGTTTCTGTACTCTTCTTCTGTCTGTGACAGCTGAGACAGATCCACGTTACCTTCGATCTCAACGTGAGACATCAGGAAGCTGAGCGTACGGGTCTCTATCCATGCATAACCGATACCTAAGGTAACGATCAGCAGGATCGCATTCACAATCAGCAGACCAGCGAATTCACCACCGGTAGCAGTAGAACGCAGACTGAAGGTTTTATCTTCGTGTTGCAGATAAGTATGGTCCACCATGAAACGGTACATATCTGCCTGCCACCAGAAGGAATAGATACCCAAGGTAAGAACAGACAGGAAATATCCTTTCAGGTTCATGAAGAAATAGTCGCTGCCATTTGCTTCATATTTGAATTCACCACTGCCGAAACGGATATTGCTGACAATGTAAGTACGCAGGTTAATGGTCGCCCATGAACCATAGATACCAAAAGTGATCAGTGTCAGGAACATTTCCTTGATGAACAGCAGAATGAATTCATTGCGCTGACCGCGATAACCAAAACGGATACCTCTCCAGGTCGTTCTTGACCAGTGGTAACGGTTGGAACCATGGATAGCGAAAGGAACAGCTGCGATGATCGCCGCGAAATAAACAATAAAAGCCACTGCAATCATACCAGCTTTCATGAGCAGGAAGAATGTAATGTACAATGCCACGATCACACCCACTGCTTTCAGAAAACCTTTGAACATCTCTTTACCGGTACCATGCCATGCAAAACGGCTACCATCCAGTTCTGTGGAAGAATAGATGTATTGCAGTTTTTTGGCTTTAGCCCATGGATAGTAGAATCCGAATGTTACAGCTGTAAGTAATGCGTTTAAAATGAGAATGCCGAAAAAAGTACCTCCGTCACCATTGTAGGTAAGGGCGGGGCGGTTTACAGTGCCGGTTTGGCCATACTGTTGTTCCATAAGAAAGGGGATTAGTGTATAGGTTTAAAGAATAAAAACAAATATATTATTTTTTCTCATAAGAACATACCCCTGCACCTCTTCCTGAACAAAATGCGTATTTCTACGTATTATCAGTGACTTAAGTACTAAAACGCTAACTTCAGTTCATGAAACCTTCCATGTTATTGCTCCATGGCGCAATTGGCGCGTCCATTCAGCTACAGCCGCTTGCAGAGAGTCTGAAGGCTCATTATGACGTACATCTCCTTGATTTTCCCGGTCATGGCGGTACTCCCCTGCCCGATCAGCCTTTTTCTATCGCCCTTTTTGCCGATGCCACATTACAGTACATCCGCCAGCACCAGCTGGAAGACCTCACTATCTTTGGTTACAGCATGGGCGGTTATGTAGCCCTTTATCTGGCCAGACAGCATCCGGGCCTGATCGGCAGGATCATTACCCTGGGTACGAAATTTCATTGGGATGAGGTCACTGCAGCGAAAGAGACCAAAATGCTGAACCCGGAGACGATCCTCCAGAAGGTACCTGCCTTTGCCGACAACCTGGCCCGTCTGCATGCGCCAAGGGACTGGAAACAGGTATTACTGCAAACCAGTGAGATGATGCTGTCCATGGGCAGGGACAATCCGTTAAAAATCGATGATTATAAAGACATTACGACGCCAACGCTGATCATGCTGGGCGACCGTGACAAGATGGTCTCCATAGAAGAAACCGTCGTGGCCTATAAAGGGATCAACGGCGCACAGATGGCCGTATTACCGGGTACGCCGCATCCGATAGAGCAGGTCAATCTCTCCCTGCTTGCTTATTTCCTGCAACCAGTAGCCACTTATACGCCCGCCTGATCCTGACGGGTCAGGATCAGCTGATCGGTAATACAAAAGTATCTTCCAGGGTCGCATTCACAGGCGTATCAGGCTGCGCACGGTGTGGCACGGAATAATACCGGCCGGTAAGGGTTAAACCTGTGGCACTGCGCTCCAGGGCGACCTTCAGAAAACCGTGTTTATTATCACAATAACTCTCCAGTCTTACCTGCTGAAAAGTGGGATAGTCATTTGTAAAACGCGTATCGTCCAGGGCTGCGATGGCATGTAATTCGTCATACCCGCCACCTCCGGCTACAATAAAGCATACAGATTTACCATCCGGATACGCCCTTTTCATACGCTGATAATTGTGTACGTGTCCGCTAAACACGATATCCGGCCGTACGCCTGTCTCCTCAAAAACAGACTCAAGCAGGGTGATCATCGGAATACTCGATCCATGGTTGATATCTGCCGTATAGGGAGCATGATGTATACAGATGATCAATGCCTTACCGGGACGTTCGCCATCTGCGGCCTTCAGCTCAGCTTTCAGCCACTCCCTCTGTTCATCTGTCACAATACCAAATTTCGGCACATTACTGTGCATACCGATAATGTTGGCCAGCGGGGCTTTCATCGTCCAGTAGACATTGGGCTGTACCATACTTTTCCTGGCAGCACCACCACTGAATGGTACTGTATGCGGTTCCGTATCACAGAATACGGTCATAAACGGCTCCAGACTGTTATACTTCACAGCAGACTCCTCGTTCACATCGCTGTCGTGGTTACCGGCAATCGCAAAGACCGGGGCGGGATATAACTTATAAGGATCGAAGAACTGCCGCTGGTATTGCGACGCTTCTCCATGATTGTACACTACATCTCCCAGGTGATAAAGGAATTGAGGGCGCTCTCCGGGAGCGGCCGTTTCAAATTGCTCTACCATCTCCTTCACGACTTCCCGCTGAAAATCCGGACTGCGCATGCTTCCGGTATCGCCCACCATATGGAAGACCATACTGTCTTCACCGATGGAAGGCAACACGTCCTTTAACGCTAAATGATAGGGATAAGGGCCGCTGGGGGCTGGCAAAGGTCTGAATTTGTAAGAATCATCGGGCTGGTCTTTCTTAAGCACAGGTGTATTATATCTCATGACAATTTTCGCTGTTCCGGGGGTAAAGATAAAACCAAAACTGACTAGTAGGTAGTCCCCAATGTGATCAGGAGATGAACAATTGCGCCAAAAAACGGCTGTAAGTCTTTATTAACAGGGCTTAATCCACTAATCCGGCCTCCTTTAATATTTTCAGAATAGCGATCGCTCCGGGGGCCTGTGCGGACTGTTCTGCATATTCATCTGAAGAAAAGAAACGTATCTCTCCTATCTCGGCAGCCGGTTTCGGTTCGATGTCCCGGTGCACCAGATAACAATCCTGTTCCATGATCACGCCTCTCTTTTCGCCAAAAGCAGGCGCTGTGATATGTGTGTAGTATTCGAGGTCTTCTTCCGTCAGCTGCACATGCAGCTCTTCTTCGATCTCCCGGCAAAGTGCGCCCTTCTCTGTTTCCCCTTCGTCCACTTTACCACCGGGTAAATAAAAACATTGTTTATTCCTGCTGAAGGCCAGTAATAATTTCCTGTCGCGGACTACTAAAAGCCCTACCGTCTTTAATGCCACCATCTGTTTGAATAATTTATGCCTGTTCAGATACCCTGTCCGCCCAGCAACAGTTTCACCTGATGCCTGTAGTTTTTACCAAGCGGCAGCTGTTTACCATTTTTCAGGGTAATGGTATTGCCCTCAAGATAACACACAAATTTTTTATTGAGGATATAAGATTTATGGATACGGATAAACGTATCAGCGGGCAACTGGCTCTCAAAACTCGAAAGTGTACGCGGCGTCAGCACAAAACGGCTGGCATCCCACACTTTGACATAGTTGCCCAGACTTTCAAGATAATACAACTCTTCCGGATTTAGCTGTATCAGTTTCTTATCCGATTTGATATAAAGCGCCGCAGGCTCTGTTGTAATAGCAGGAACAGGTGCCGGTGTATGATGACCGGCCTGTTGTTTAAGGTTATAAAGCGATAAAGCCCTGTTGGCGGCTTTCAGAAAACGATCGAAACGAAAAGGCTTCAGCAGGTAATCACAGACCTCCAGTTCAAAACTTTCCAGCGCATGCTCCTCATAAGCGGAAGTAATGATCACGATCGGCTGCTGTTGTAATGTTCGCAGAAAATCCAGCCCATTCAGCTTAGGCATCCGGATATCCAGGAAGATCAGGTCAACAGACTGCTTACTCAGCAACTCCAGCGCTTCCATCGCTCTGTAGCATTGTCCGGCGGTTTGAAGGAAAGGTACGTCTTCCATATACCGCAGGATCACCTCGTGCGCCAGTGGTTCATCATCTACTATCAGACATCGTAAACTCATGAAAGATCCAGTTGCATTTCTGCTTTAAATGTATGATTTTTTATACCGGTTTGTAACTGATAGCGCCCCGGGTATAGTAATTCCAGCCGCTTTTGCAGATTGCTCAGGCCAATACCACCGGCAGCAGAGACGTCTCCTTCAAATGAATTCTCACAACTGAAATACAAACGTTGTTGTTTACAACGTAGTGTGAGATGCAGGAAGGCTGCATCTTCCGCGGGTTCTATCCCATGTTTGAAAGCATTCTCTATAAATACGATCAATAGCATGGGCGCGATCTGCTGCGCAGGATCTTCAATATCGGACTGAAACTGTAAGTCCAGTGATTTCCTTAAACGGATCTGCTGGAGGTCCATATAGTCCTCCAGATACTTCACTTCCTCCCGGATGCTCACCCGTGGTTCCTGTCCCTTGTAAATGACATAACGCATGAGCTCTGATAGTTGCAGAATACTGTCCGGTGTCTGCTTCGACTGCTGCAGACTTAAAGCATACAGGTTATTCAGCGTATTAAAAAAGAAATGAGGGTTCAGCTGTTGCTTTAACAGATCCAGTTCCGTCCTGGTTTTCTCCTGCTCCAATGCCACGATCCGGTTGTTCTGCCGTGTCCATTGAATGGCCAGCACCACAGGTAGTGTCGCAAAGACGATCATCAGCGCGCCGAATGCATTTTCCAGGACAAAGGGATTCTCTGCAAAGATACCGCCCAGTAAACGGTTGATCGGCATCCAGGCCAGTAACTGCCCCATCAGCGGATATAATATCGCAATAACCGCAAAAGCACTCATCACATAGGCAATGATCCCCCGCTGTTTTAATACACGGGCGACCAGCCACCGGCTGTTCAGGTAGTACAGACAATAGCCGCACATATACATAAAAAGGAACTGCGCGATAAACAACAGAAAAAGACCAAAGTGCGCAATGATCTTCGCCGGTATAAATTCATACCCGATCAGCAACTGGTCTTTCGTATGATACAAGGGGTTATTAAGACTCGATACAGCCATCGCCGAAAGAATAACGGCAATCATCAGCAAACTGATCAACACTGCCTTATCCAGGCTGATACGGCCGATCCAACGCACCTGCCGGACCTGTTGCCGGTACCAGGCATTAAGCACCAGTAACGACTCCAGTGAGATACAATAGATCGCCCCGGTAGCAAGCAGCTGATCCGTTACACCCAATACCTGTGTATAAATACAGATGGCAGTCAGCAGCGGCAGACAAACACCAAAAACACACATCCAGGATAACAGGTATTGTTTCCGGGATAAGCGCTCCAGCAGGTAAGTACGGTACCAGGCAAACAGCAGAACGGGTAACTGTGGCAGGGCCAGCGCCAGCAGGTGACGGACAAAAACCGGCCAGCTCACAGGAGTTACAGCCAGTATACTGACCCATATCAGCATCCCTGTAAACAGCCATACATCGAGCTTAGCTACGATCAGTCCTTCTTTTTCCTTTATTACATCCATATATCTGACTGGTAAAAGAAAGGCAATTCCGGCACCGGCACAAATATTAATGACAAAGGTCTCCATTTTCATGACGTAAGCGTCAAATGACGGATCTAAGCCTTTATCGGACGTTTGTCACTATACACCCTTCCTTCCTCATATATAGTTGAGCGCCCTGTAGCCACGATATAGTTTGCAGCCGGATTCACCTAAATAACAACCCGATGTACAGACTACAGATCAAAGGACTACATAAAAGCTATGGTGCTCAGATCAAAGCGCTTGACAACGTATCTCTTGACATACCCAATGGCATGTTCGGATTACTGGGACCCAACGGCGCCGGCAAATCATCCCTGATGCGCACACTGGCCACTTTACAACTACCCGACAGCGGAGAGGTACTATTTGACGGCAAAGACATACACAAACACGCACCCGAACTACGGAAACAACTCGGCTACCTGCCACAGGACTTTGGCGTGTATCCAAAGATCTCTGCCTATGCCTTATTAGACCATTTTGCCATCCTTAAAGGCATCCTGCACAAAGCCGAAAGAAAAGAACAGGTGCTGGCCCTGTTACAACAAACCAATCTCTATAATGTCAGAAAACAGGCGGTTAGTACCTTCTCCGGTGGTATGCGCCAGCGTTTTGGCATCGCACAGGCACTACTGGGCAATCCGCAGCTGATCATTGTAGACGAACCTACCGCAGGACTGGACCCACAGGAACGGAACCGTTTTCACGACCTCCTGAGCGAGATCGGTGAACAGGTGGTTATTCTGTTGTCAACACATATTGTTGAAGATGTACATGACCTTTGTCCGGAAATGGCTGTATTGGCCCAGGGGAAGGTCATTTTACGCGGAAAACCGGCCGGACTGACACTAGCCCTCAAAGGACAGACATGGCGTAAAACAGTCTCTAAAGAGGCATTACCGGGCTACCTCTCTTCCATGGATGTTATTTCCACCCGGCGTATCGCAGGCCGTATTCATCTGCATGTGCTGGCGCCCGGTTGCCCGGAAGCTGGTTTTGAACCATTTACGCCGGACCTGGAAGACGTCTATTTCTCCGCACTCTTTGGAACCCAGCGTTCTAAAAAGGAGGGCGTATTATGCTAAGCGCTTTACTCCGTTTTGAATTATATTATCATTTCCGGCAGATCACCTTTAAAGTGACGGCTTTATTATTCCTGTTGTCAGGCATGCTCTGCGTCCAGGGCCATTTCGGCGGCAACGCAATACATGCCAACGCGCCTTATGTCATCACCTACCTGACAGGCTTCCTGTCTTTGTTTACCATTTTTGTCTGTACGTTATTCTCAGCCAGCGTGATATTACGGGACCAGACTTACAAAATGGAACAGTTACTCTTTACTACTGCCATTCAGAAACCGGTTTATTTCTTTGTAAGGTTCGCTGGTTTACTGCTGACGGTCTTCCTGACCATCAGTCTGTGTACCATCGGGATTGGATTGGGCGCCTGTTTCGCCGATAGCGACCGGCTGGGACCATTTTATCCTATCTTCTTTTTACAGCCCCTGCTGATCTTAGGTCTGCCCAATGTCCTGTTTGTCAGCACAGTCCTTTTCTGTACCGCTGTGCTAAGCCGGAGCACGAAAGCTATCTATACCGCCGGGGTATTACTTTACATCCTTTATTCAGTAGCCGCTATATTGGGTAACTCTCCCCTGTTTGCCAGTTCTTCCCTGAAAACCGGCACACCTGATATCCTTCCTCTGCTGACCGATCCTTTCGGATTAGCCATCTTTCTGGGAGATACCCGTCAGTGGTCCGACCTGCAACGCAATGAGCAACTCTACCCGCTACGCGGCCTGTTATTACAGAACCGGCTGATCTGGAGTTCATTCTCCCTCCTGCTATTATTCATTACATACAGGGCATACGCTTTCCGCTTGCGTTTCGCAACAGCCAGGAATGTAGCAGACAAACAACAGCACCGTATCACGCCTGTTCCATATAGTGCCCGCAACACGATCGTGAACGGGATCGCTTATTACCGGCAATCTTTCCTGACGCAATGGAAACTGGAAACAGCACAGGTCTTTAAACACATTCCCTTCCTGGTCATGCTCGCCCTCTGGATATTTGTCTATACTATCGAACTAAAAGATTCACTGCTCAACGGCGCTTATGGTGTACAGTTTTATCCGGCCACCAGCATTATCATAGAGACTTTACGATCTGTAAAACCCGCTATGCTGCTGATCATCTTTTATACGGCAGAAATAGTATCCAGAGAACGCAGTGTCAATATTCAGGGCTTGTTATATAGTACGCCTGTCCGGAACAGTATCATGTGGGCCGCCAAATGCGCCAGCCTTGCTATGCTGATCGCGACACTGATCACTGCGAATATCGGCATAGGAATAGCGCTGCAACTCAGCAAAGGCTATTACAACTTTGAATTGACACGTTATATCGCTTTGTTCTATTACAGCGGATTACCACTATTGTTATTTGCCTTACTCGCATTGTTCATTCAAAGCCTTACATCCAATAAATACCTGGGCATGGTACTGAACATGTTCCTGGCAGTACTGATCATTTTCAGTCATCGCTTTGGTATAGAACATTATCTCCTGAGATATGCCACCGTTCCGGACATGGATTATTCCGACATGAACAGTTTCGGACATTATACTTCAGCCTTCAACTGGTATATGCTGTATTGGTTCAGCTTTGCCACATTGCTGTCTATGCTCTCTATCAGCATCTGGCAACGCAGTGGATACATAAAGGGAAGTTTTCGCCTGCGGCGGATATGGCTGCTGCCAATATCACTGTTTCTCCTGACAGGCAGCTACATTTATTATAAGACAAACGTTGAATCAACTTATCGTAATAAAAAAGCGACACTGGACTGGCGACTTAACTATGAGCGACGATACCGTACACTTGTTAATCTGCCACAACCGGTTATTACAAACGTCCATACAACAATAGATCTGTATCCTTCCTCCCACAGTTATCATGTAAAAGGGACCTATACGCTTCACAACGAAACGGACAGCGCTATTTCTCAATTATGGATAGGTGTAGATCCACAGGTAAACACCTGCCAGCTCTCCCTGCCAGATGCGACACAAAAACAATATGATCCGGTCTTTAAACAGTCTTTATATGAGCTGAAACGACCACTGTTACCCGGACAGGAAACACAGTTACACTTCGCCATGACAATGATCCGTTCCGGCTTTACGCCAGTAGATAAAGAACATACTTTGGTCAGCAATGGCAGCTATATCGAGCTGGAAAAGTATGTTCCTTTCCTCGGATACAACGATCGTTTTGAAGTATCTGATTCACTGACAAGAAAGAAAAACGGCATGCCGCCCTATGTTGCGCTCACATCTGCTGATAGCAACTACCACCGTATCAACTATGAGGCAACGATATCCGTTCCTGCCGGTCAGCAGGTAGTAACGATTGGTCAGCTGCAAAGAAACTGGGAGGAAAAAGGCCGTAGTTATTTCCATTACAAAACAGCTACACCTGTCAATTTCATGTTTGCGCTCAGCGCCGGTAGATATGCCGTCAGAAGAGAACAATACAAAGGCATCAACTATGCCATCTATTACCATCCGGCACATACCATGAACATCAACGCTATGTTGCAGGCAATGAAAGATGCCATTGATTATGGCACTACACATTTCAGTGCTTATCCGCATCAAACCTTAACTTTAGCAGAGATCCCGCAATATAAAGGAGCTGCCACTGCTTATCCGGGCGTAATCTTCAGCGCAGAGACGCTTAACTTCAAAAGTAATTTCAGTGACAGCAATACTATCAACTATGCTTATGGCACTACCGTACATGAAGTCGCGCATCAATGGTGGGCAAATATCCTGACACCCGCCGACCAACCCGGACGCGCTTTTCTCACAGAAACACTGGCGCAATACACAGAAGCTATGGTACTGGAGAAACACGGCGGCAGGCCCCTCATGCGTAAATACCTGCGGAATGATAATCACCTGTACTTCGCCATGCGCGATCCGAATGAACCGGAGCTACCATTGGCAGGCACAGTCGGTCAATCCGCCGTTTGCTATCAGAAAGGCAGTTTAGCCATGTATGCATTAAAGGAAACATTGGGAGAAGAAAAAGTCAATCGCTCTTTACAACAGTTGCTACAGGAACACGCCTGGCCGGGTAACAAAGCTATTACACAGGACCTGCTGACTACACTTCGTGCAAATGCCACGCCACAGGAAATCCGGACGATCAATGACTGGCTGACAAAGACCTATATCTACGACCTGGAGATCAATGTTGTGTCCTGTCAGCAACAGTCTAATGGCCAATACAAACTGACACTGTCTGTCAAGGCGATCAGACACGATCTGCAAACAGATAAAGAAATAGCACCTGATGATGATATCGATATCGCTGTGTTTGATAAAAAACAATCCGACTGGCAGATGAATTCCCATCCTGTCTATCTGAAAAAATATCATTTCTCAGCAACGGATACCGTACTGACGATACTGACAGATCAGGCGCCTAAAGCGGTCTCAATCGATCCTTATTGTTACATGCCCGATGCAGAGCAGGAGAATAACATAAAGGAATTATAAGCGCATCTCCATTGTTTGTTAACGTCTTTATCTGATCAGCGTGAAAGCACCCTTCTCCGTAATATCCTCGTTCTCATGTCCGAAGTAACTGTAAGTCACAATATATACATAAGAACCCGCCGGCTGCAACAACTCTCCAAAACGACCGTCCCAGTGACTGGACACACTATTGGAGGTAAAGAGCAACTGTCCCCAGCGATTGAAAATACGGATATTGTAATGTGCAATGCCATGCGATTTGATGACAAAACGGTCATTCACACCATCATCATTAGGCGTAAACGCAGTAGGAATATACAGTGAGTTATTAAAGGTTACATTGATGGTCACCTGATCTGTTTTGACACAGTTCCTGCCTGTTACCGTAATTACGGTATAAGTAGTCGTTTCCCTGGGCGTCGCAACAGGATTCGGACAGTACTGGCAACTCAGTCCGCTGGCCGGCGTCCAGCCATAATCCACCGCATTGATCGCATGCAATTGTACCGACTGACCGATATTAATTGTCGTATCATTATTGGTGATCACTACCGGCGGCTCTGAAATATTCTGCAAAGTGATGGTCGTATCCACCTGACAATTATGCTGATCTGTTACCACAAGGGCATAGGCGCCTGCTGTCAGATCATTCAATGTTTCACTACCAGCAGTATTGTTCCAGGTATAAGTGTAAGGAGGAGTACCACCGGTGACGGTAGCACTGATCTGACCATCGCCCTGACTACAGGACTCATCGACACCGTTTGCCGTTAACTGCATAACAGCGCCCTGGGCTACTGTAACAGGAATATCAACGATACAGGATGCATTGCGTACATGCACAACATAATTGCCCGGAACGACATCATTAAATGTAGCATTGGGCTGATAAACGCCTGCACCCAGCGCATATTCGTAAGGTGGAGGTCCTTCTTTTATCTGTACGCTGATACTACCCCTGCCACTACAATCAGGAGGCGTAACTGTTGCTTCTGCGTCAAGTACTTTAGTTGCATCTTTTTTCACTTCGATGATCCTTGATATGGTACAGCCGCCATTATCCACGACCCTCACTGTGTACATGCCTGGCAAGAGGTTGCCAAATACGTTGTTATTACCATTACTCGCGCCACCGATAAAATATGTATAAGGTGAAGCACCGCCCGTCATACTGATCGCGATACTTCCCTGCGGCGTTGTACAGGTTACGTCTGTTACCGTAGGGACCATATTCAGGACCTGGCTTCTGGTGACCACTACCGCATCCGTCGCTGTACAACCACCATTGCCGACGACAACACTATAAGTACCAGGATCGCTGACGGTGATCGTCTGAGACGTTTCTCCCGTACTCCACAGATAACTACTGAAGCCTGGGCCTGCATCCAGGACACGGGTGGCGCCTTCACAGATCGCGAGATCAGCACCCAGATTCACGGCAGGCGGATTGAGCACAACGACCGTTCTGCAAAACGTGCTTTGTGTCGGTAATGATTCGTTCAGCAGCAGATTGATGGTATAGGTACCTGGCTGTGTGTAAGAGACAGGCGGAGGATTTTGTAAGGTAGAATTGCTGATACTTGAAGTATTACAGCTATTAAAGACAAATCTTGATATTCTGTGTCCGGTAGCATTGGTGACAAATGCATAGAGATCGTTGCCTTCCCGGAAGATCGTGGAGATGGAATGCGGGAAACTAAACCCACCACCGGAATTAAGGGAAGCTGCCGTAAAGCTGCTGGTAATCCCCCCTGTAAAGTCGATCCTGGTCAGATCAGATGCCCCTGCACTTACCACCAGTCCGAAGATCTTACCACAATCACGGATCACAGAGATATCGCGTGGTCCGTCTATAATACCACCCCCATCTCCAAGATTGACACCCGTGGGCGTATTGGCAAGCGAAGTACCAAAGTCCAGCCGGGAGATAGTATTAGAGACTTCGTTCGTCACGAATACGTGCCAGTTACCATTATCCTGGATGGCAAAAATACCGGTAGGGTGATCAAGATTCCCTACATTCCCAAGGTTGGTGGCTGCCGGCGTATTGGCTACCGAGTTACCAAAGTCAAAACGGGTCACACTGTTACTCAGGATATTGACGGTAAAACCATAATAATTACCCCCTTGTTGCGTAATGTAAAGGTCATGCGGGTAATCCATATTACCCAGATTCCCCCAGTTGACAGTCGCTCCCGGTGCATTGGAAAGTGCATTCCCAAAACTGACACGCACGATACGGGGCGCAATTTCACTGGTTCCTCCCACCACGATCACATGCCAGCCATTCGCATCTTTGATCACCTGCACCCCTTCTGTATGATTAGGAATGATTCCCCCCAGACTGCCAAAGTTATCCGCCGTAGGCGTATTGAGATAACTGTTACCATAATTGTACCTTACCAGTTCTCCGATATTATTGGTAATGAATGCATAATAATTACCGGCATCCTCAGCAATGGCCAGGAACGTGGGTGTACGTAAAGCACCACTGATATTGGTCAGATGTGTCACTACAGGCGTACTGAACAGATTACCCGAACAAAAATTCCAGAAGTAGGTAGAACCGCCGGTAGAATTATTCTGTATATTAAATGTCTGGTTGACGCAAACGGTATCCGGAACCGTAAAACTCGCTACCTGGGCGGTTATACGACAACAGATAAGGTTAAGCAATACCAACATAGGCAGAAAAGGGGATCTCATGGTCGATTTTATGGGTCTTAGTACTATTTGAGTGCGTCAGCACTAAGTTAACTAAATTAGCCTTTTAAAGTGACGATATCTATGCAAAAGGACTATATACTGGAAATGATCGAAGAGCTGGGACGCGTATTAAGAGCAGTGATCGGCATGAAAAGAAGTGAGCCGTTAAAGGCCCTGGCAAGCATACAAACAGTTTTTAAAGCGACTAAATTTGAGTCAAAGGATAACTTCGACCGGCTGACTGTTGGCGAACTGGAAGCTTTTATTACAGAAAAGAACATGAACCTCCAGACCCTGGATACGTTGACGGACCTCCTGTTTGAAGAAGCGGATATCAGACTGGACAACGGGGAGTATGAAATAGCAACGCGCCTGGTCAACAAACTGGATTTCCTGGTTACTTATATCTCGAAACAGGAAGCAGCACTCAGGATAATCTCCCTAAAAAGAGCCCCTCAACGGGAAAGAGTGTCTTATCTGCTGAAAAGTCTTAAATAATAAAAAGGCTTCCATTGCTGATGGAAGCCTTTCTGTATCAATTACTTTTGCTTATCTGACAGCGGTACCAGCTGAGCGGAAAGATCCGGTTCTTTCATGTCTTTGTCCAGCGGGAACATCGGGCGGTTGATCCGTTTATACGGCAGGCGTTCCAGGTCCTGGTCCACTCCTCCCGGCGTAAGCGCCAGGATCCAGTCCGCTCTCATCGCATACAATTCCGGTTCCAGGTAACCGATCTTTACCACAACGATATCTGACTGCCGGGGATTGAGCCCCAGTCTGGTAAAATCTTTCTCTTTATGATAAGGCTTACGTTTCTGCGTAACGATGACGTGCACACTGCCTACTTTCACCACCACTTCTACTACCGCATCTTTGTCTCCCTTTTCAATTGACTCCACAGTACCGTTCAGTCGTACAGGAGGTGCATAACGCGCATCTACGGCTGCGCCGGCATAGCCATCTACATGTCCGCCAACACCGGCAGCGATCGCTTTTTCCACCAGCTCCGGACCGGGAATGGAAGCATAGATCAGTGAAGGGCCATTTGCGGACTGAAACTCTTTTCGTGCGAGGATCTCCGTCAGGGTCCAGGTCACGTCTCCTGCACCACCTGCGGTAGGGTTATCGCCCGAATCGCTGATAAAGAAAGGATGTTTGCTGCTGGCGATCGCTTTGTCCAGACTACCTTTCAGGTTATCTGTCGGGGCTACGAAAGCATAGGCATTACGCGCATCCCAGAAGCTTTTGGCCAGCTGCTCTGCCGTAGCAGATACCTTTTGTTTATCATCACCCGTCACCATTACCACCGCATGGTTACGCGGTTCGTCTGCCCAGGCATATCCTACCCAGATAGCGGCATCTACGACACCTGGCTGTGAAGCGGCAGGCGCTACTGCTTTATAGACCGTTTTAGCGGGTTCTATACGGGTACTGGTCTTTTCCCCCGGCAGGAGAACCGGGATCGGGATCCAGGCTTTAAATGCCGGTTTTCCCTTGCCACTCTCTATACGATCCAGCAGGTTACGTACCGCCCGTTCTTTTGTTTCCATGGCATCCTCATGTGGCGCCATCCGGTAACAGGTGATCAGGTCAGTATTTGCCGCCAGGCGCCAGGATACATTACCATGCAGGTCCATGGAAGTGGAAATGATCGTTTTGGTACCAATCGCCTTCCGGATCCTGGTAATAAAGTCACCCTCCGGATCTTCCAGTCCCACTACACTCATCGCGCCATGTATATCAAAGAACAATCCGTCGTAAGGCGCATGTTTTTTCAGAGAGTCCAGTGTCTTATTCACCAGGGACTCATACGCTTCCCTCGTCACCGCTCCACCCGGCAGGGACTTACCGACAATAGCCGGTACCCATACCGCGCGGCTTCTCAGCGGAGAGTCTACGCCAAAAAAAGGATAGGCGTTGAACACCTCCGCCGCATATCGGGCGTGAAAGGCTTCTTCGTTTGTTAAAGCAGGAGAAAAAGTACTGGATTCAATACCCAGGCCCGCAATAGCGATACGGGGCAATTTCTTTTGCTGTCCGTGTACGGTAACAGATACCAGCACACAGCAGAATGACATAAGCAGAAATACACGCTTCATATATAGATTTTAGCTGATAAACATGACCACCTTTAGCGCAGTCAAATTAGCCAAAAACTATTTATAAATCTTACCCTCTTTATTAAATTCCCTCACCAGCCCTTCTTCCACATCCACTGCCGATATCGGCAAGATCTCCCCTCCCGGCTGCATATTCTTCAGAAAACAATACTGTGCCACATTAATGATCGACGCACCGGAAATCTCATGCGTAGCCGCAAGTTTCTCCAGTATGCCCTCCTTCTGCATCATATGATCCGGCAGGATCATCTTCCAGAGTTGCAGACGTTCCGCCTGATTAGGCATCGGGAATTGTATGATAGACTGAAAACGGCGGGAGAAGGCGGGGTCAATATTATTCTTAAAATTGGATGCCAGTATCACCAGTCCGTTATAGTTTTCTATCCGCTGCAACAGATAAGCGATCTCCTGATTGGCATATTTATCGTGCGCATCCCGGATGTTGGTACGCTTTCCGAATAAAGCATCTGCCTCATCAAAGAAAAGGATCCAGTTCTTGTGTTCTGCTCTGTCAAAGAGACTGGAGAGATTCTTCTCTGTCTCCCCGATGAATTTAGACACCACCAGGGACAGGTCAATACGGAATACATCCAGGTCATCCGGTAAACCATCCGGATCTTCCGCAGGATCACGCTTACCAAGCAGACAGGCAGACAGGGTTTTACCAGTGCCCGGAGGACCATAGAACAATGCCCTGTAACCAGGTTTTAACCGTTTATTGGTAGCGCGTAATTTATCTTTCAGCCGCAGCCATTTCTTCAACTCCTGCAACTGCTCCATGGTCTGTGCATTCAGTACAAGGTCAGACCAGTCCAGCGGTGTCGTAATACTTTCCGCCGGAAAATCATTGCCAAAGCGCGGTTTCGCATAAGATCCCGTCAGGAACAGATCAATAAATTCCTGTGACAATACGATCCTGCCACTCATGGCGGGTTCCCCTTCTTCCGGCTTCTCCAGCCACAACACATGACGCTGCGCAAACACATGCGACTCGCTGAAGTAACGCATTTTATCAATACGTGCTGACAGATCAGCACCCGCCAGCAGGAACAAAAAGGTATCGCCTGTCGGGAGTAATCCGCGGAACTGTGTGCCTTTCACACAACCTATCAGTGGGAAATCACCTTTGTCTACCAGGTATTCATTGATGACATGCTCAAAAAATACCGCATTAACATGCGGCGCAAGCGCCATGATCAGCAATAACTGTGATTCCTTATCCAGCTGATTGTCATTGATAAACCTGACGATAGGCGCATCCGGCCAGGAAGCGCCGGGTGCAGCATCAGGAGTGGGTATAACAGGAACAACATTGTTATCCGGACCGAAATACTGGCCCAGCCTTTTCTTCATTTCCTCCTGCAGCCAGGATAAATACGCCTGCAGGACGTTTGCATTCTTTTGGTTATCGATCATAGTATATTAAAACTGCTTATTCATTGCCGGCAGCAGGACTGCGGATTATTGTCTGGGAGCTTCCGGTGCAGGTGCAGGCGCCGGAGCAGGAGCTGGCGGATCAGTCACATCATCTGTTTTCTTCTTGCTGACCGCCTCCATATCTTTCACGTAAGCTTCATGTTGTAACTTCCATGCAGCCTGTAACTGTTCGAACTTTGCCTGACTCACCGGCTTCCTGATCACAATTTCCGGGAAAGGATGCGTCTTCACATACTCCATGAAATCGACACCATGGTTACCTTCATGGAAGCCCAGCGATTTATTTCCTTTATCCTTATCTGACTTGATGTGACCACGGCCATAACCTGAATCACTCTTCGAAGTGGCGTCAGCGCCATAGATGGTCTCAATGATCAGTGTCTTAGAGATAGTGACTTTTGTAACTCTCTTTTTACTGTCTGTCTCATAGGAAACATAGGCCGCAATATTCCCCTTTGTTTCCGCATGGTCAGCAGCAACATTCTCTTCCTTGGTGGCTTTTCTATCGGGTTTAACTTCCACGCTGAAATCACCGATGGGGAATTTAGCAACCTCTGAGACCTCGTCTGCTTTTACGCCTTCCGGTAAAGGAGTAGACGTTTCCTTTTGTACACCCGGTGTACTATGTCCGGCGGCAGGTGCACCTTTCTTATTGTCCATCGCTGGCGCAGCGCCCTGCTGCACCACATGTGTCAGTTCATGCGCCAGCAGGTGTTTGCCACCGGCGGTGGAAGGATCATATTTTCCGCTATTGAAGTAAACGTCATTACCATGTGTAAAGGCCTGTGCGCCCAGTTCCGAACTCAGTTCAGTAGCCTTATCCCCAGTATGTACACGCACATTACCAAAGTCAGCACCGATCGCCTGACTCATCTCTCTTTTAACATCAGGAGAAAGTGGCACACCGTTCCCACGTTGCTCGCTTAAACGCTGCCCCAGTTGTTCGCCACCATCTTCCATACCGCGGGAGTTACTTTCTTTCGCCATCACAGCAGGCTTTCCACCTTTCTTATCGTCTTCTTTCTCTTCTTTGAGCACCTCATCGGCAGCAGGTTTCTTCTCCTGTTCTTCTTTCTTTTGTACTGGTTTCTCCTCTTCTTTTTTCTCCGGTGCAGGCGCTTTCTTCTCCTCTTCTTTGCCTTTCTTCTGCACAGGTTTCTCTTCCTCTTTTTTCCCAGGCGCAGGCATCTTCTTTTCTTCTTCTTTGCCTTTCTTCTGTACAGGCTTTTCCTCCTCTTTTCTGGGGGCGTTCAGCTCCGGTTTCTTCTCTTCTTTTGCGTCTTTTTTCTGTACTTTCTCATCCTTATCTTCCTGCTTCTGCACTTTCTTTTCTTCTTCCTTCGGCTCAGATTTAGCCTGTACGGAGGAGATTTCTTTACGTTGTACGGCATTGCCTTTGGCAGACTGGCGGTTGACCACTTTATCTGCCACAGCATCTGCCTCTCTTTCAAATTTATCTCCCGGCTGTCCTACGGACAGCTTCGGTTGAAAGAAAGCGTCTTCCTTGCTCTGCAATACTTTCTGAGTGGGACTGAAGAAAGGAGCTTCCTTCGTATCTGTATTTTCGGGGTTACGGTGTCTCCGATAGCGACGACTGTTCGTTTTCATATCTATCGATTTAAGTAAACGGGGTATTATTCAACCACCGTTAAAAGGCGTTCTTTTATTTCAGTTGCCAGGGCATGATAATCCTTCGCGCCATTGGCATTATGATCAAATGTGAAAATATCTTTTGATTGTTCCTGCGCTTTTGCCAGGGAGATATTACTGCGAATATTAGCTTCCAGTACCCAACCGGGATAGAGTTCCTGCAACTGTGTCCTGATCTGACGGTGCATGCTCTTATGTTCGTCATACTTCGTCAATATGATACCGAGTATCTCCAGCTTTTTATTCAGCTGCTTTTTAATCAGGTGCACATTTTTTACAAAACGCTGCACTCCTTTAAAAGGCAGAAATTCTGCCTGCAAAGGCATCAGGACATAGTTACTGGCAGTGAGCGCATTGACGGTCAGCATACCTACTGCCGGCGGACAATCAATCACCACCATATCATACGTATCTTCCAGCTGGGTAAGTATCTGGTTCAGCAACTGTTCTCTTCCATACATACTGACCAGTTCCAGCTCAGCGCTGGCCAGTTCCAGATTAGCCGGAATAAGCGGTAATATGCCTGTTTCCACAATGGCCTGGTGTACGTCTGTCAGTTCTCCGGAAGCAGCCTGTTTCAGCAGTTCATATATACTCAGGTCTGAATCATCTGCAATACCCAATGATTGCGTCAGATTAGCCTGCGGATCGAGGTCAATGAGCAGTACGTTCTGTCCCATTCGCTGGAATGCAGCGGCCAGGTTCAGGGCCGTGGTTGTTTTGCCCGAACCACCTTTTTGTATAGCAATGGATAGAACGATCATGGGGTGTAATTAAAGGGGTAATAATGATTAAATCGTCTGCACTTTCAACGTCTTTTCAGATGGATACAACAACGGATCATCCTCACCCGCTTTTCTATCATTGATAAAGCCCTGTATCTTCAGCGCCTGCAGGCGTTCTTTGAATTGATCCGCAGTAAGCGCTTCCTCCGATTCGCGGAATTGTGCAAATGCAGCATCAGCTGTAATACCGTCCTCCGCTGGTTTAATGACACCCAATATATAAGGGTCTGTTTCATTTGCAAATGCGATATTATAAAACCAGACAGGGCCTCCGGCAGCGATTTCAGCCTCAATCATATCCAGCAACATTTTCAGAGAATAGATGGTCATATGTTCATCGTCGCGGGTGTTCAGCGCATACTGCTGTCCAAACACTGTCACCCGCTGATTAGATTCCCCGATAGGTACATGTACTGCCAGCTTCTCTTTCATCAACTGTTCCAGTGGCAATTTCATCAGGGATACTTCATCTCCCTTCAGCATAATATCACTGGTTCCGAATTTCTCTTTTTCAATACCATATGTATCCTCCAATATGTCCGATACCGCGTCAAACAGCGGATCCTGGTCATAGATCATAATTATACTCTCATCGTGGGCGGAACAGGTATATACCTCTTTCATCATTATTGTTATTTATCTCCTTCTGTAGTTTCTATAAAAATGGCATCAACCTGTATAATATTCTCAGGATATGCCGGAATCCTGATCTCGTCTATTTTCAAAGGTGGAGGGAACATTTCTCCTGGTTTCGCCGGTCCGGTAAAATCCATTGGTCTCACTCTCGCAAGTTCTTTGAAATGTTCGAGATTACCGAATCTGAGCTTAACGTCCTTTACAGTGCCGTATCCCTGCTTTTTGGCCTGCGCATAAGACCAGGTAGCCTGGGCCGCTTTTTTGGTATTCCCCTTGTCCGTCTTCAGCGCGTTGATGAAATCTCTCAGGTTGTCGGACCAGGCAAATTTATTGGTGTAGATCCTGTCATTGGAAACCCATTGTGACCTGATTTCCGTGAAGTCATTCTTAAATAACTTCACTGCCAGTTCGAACATCACACTTCCTACGCCTTTTACGCCTGCTTCACCTACCTTACTCAATATAAGGAGATCGAGGAACAACTGTTTATTCTTCACATCAGCCTTATTGAATGCACCTCTGCGTATCGGCGTCTCTCCCACATTCACAGCATCACCTTTACCATAAAAACCTACATAGGTAAAAGTAAGTAACCCATTCGCCGGACCGTTACAGTGAATCCTGAAACCATTTTTCAACCCGGTTTGCGCCGGTAAACCGGACTTAGGGGAAGGGTTACTCTGATGTGCTATATCTACTACATCTTTGAGGAACTTAACCAGGGACTTCTGCTTCTTACTTGAGGTAAATATATTGTCAATGATAGCAGGAACGCCAACAATGCCATTTACCTGATCTAATAGTGCCTTCGCTTGCTCCGCAGTAAACTCCCTGTGTACCATTTTCTTGATCTTCGGATCAAGTTCTTCATGCCCGCTACCCTTCACAGGATTTTCCGCCTTCTGAATATACTGATAATTCCAGTTCTTACCGGCATCTATTGCCTTGACAGACTTAAATACATCCGTATGTTTCTGTTGTGCTTTCTCAGCAACCGTTTTGGCTTCATCATCATTTAATTTACCATCGGCTGCGGTTGTAGTATCGATCTTCTTCAGATCCTGTATCGCAAGATCCAGCTTTTTCTGCTTTTCCTTATCATCACCTTTATCTTTATCATCACCCGGTGTTCGGAGCGCCTTCACTTTCACCGACTGTTTATTCGGTTTGCCCTTTATACTACCCGTCACAATCCACAGATCATTTCCTTGTGGAGCTATAGTAATACCCGGCGTATTGTGCTGTTTCTTAATACCTTCAACAGCCGTGGTAATTTCAGCACGGGTCATCGCCTTATGACTTTCAAGCGCTTTGACTTTCTGCATCGCCGCAGCAAAGTTCTTCATCTGGTCCGGATCAGCTTTATCGGCGCCTTTATCTTTACCAGGTCCTTTACCGCCGCCAGCGCCACCTTTACCTGGTGCGGCACCTGCGCCTGGTTTTCCGCCCGGAGCCCCTGGTTTACCACCTGCCGCCGCAGGAGGAGGAGCTCCTGCTGCTGGTGCAGCGCCTGCACCACCGCCGTCTGTAAATTTACCCTGTTTCTCTTTCCCACCTGCCCCACTCTTCGGTGGTACATGATCATCTACCAGGTCTGTCATGAACTTCGCACCATCAAACTTCGCTTCGCTGAATGTCACCTCTGGTACCTTACCGGAACCCAGTACGTATTCCATGTCAGCCCCTATACCAAACTCACCTGGTAACGGATATTCAAGCGCACCGATCGGCCATGTCCATTTCTTATCTGGTAATGGTGACCACCACGGACTATCCACTTCAACAAACAGATCGCCACTCAGTCCGAGGAACGGCTGCGCCGCAATCTCCATATGTCCTTTGAAGAAGAATTCTCCCGGATCACGATAACCGATGGTCGGACGTGCATCTACATATCCTTTCACACCGGCATCCGCATTTACACCTACACCCACTTTCAGATCATGCCCTAACAGCTCAAGACCCGCGCCGCCTTCTGCACGCAGACGCAGCCCCGCATAAGCAGACATATTCAGTGAACCTGACAGCGTAATGCTCTTGGCAATGTCAGGGTTGTTGGAGTAAGTTCCTTCTACTTCGATATTGTATATTTTCGCAGGACCTACTTTCGCCATAGCTATCAGGGCCATGTTAGCAAAGACAAATACGTTGCCTATCACCGGCAGACCGTATGCCGCCCGGGCCTCCATCTTAAAGAGTTCCTTGCTGTAGTCCCGCTGCTGGAACAGAATGATTTCTTTTGGTGGTGCGATCTTACCCACGACAGTCACACATCCCTTACCATCTACGATCACATTTACGCTACCGGCAAACCACTCGGTCAGATTGAATGTCAGCGTACCAACACCCGCCATACCACGTGGTCCCTTGCCTGGAGCTGCTGCAGGCACCTCTGCTGGTGGTGCGGCTTCTGCTGCCGGTGCGCCACCCAGTTGTGTAACCGCAAAATTGTCTGCTGTTTTCTTATCGGTCATCACAAGCATCAGCGAACCGCTCAGCTTATCCCCGGCATACTGCACCATGCCTTTTACATCCAGCACACCTTCCTGGAACTTCGCGGCCACTTCTCCGGAGAATCCTTTGAAGCTCACACCAAATGCACCCTCACCCGACATCTTATCTTCTGCCATCGTGATATCGAGGTTGCCTTTCGCCATACCATGAATATCCATTTCTGCTACCACATGTGCGGAAGGCTGCATATTCGTAAAGCCAAGGTCCATCGTCGCAGACGCAAAACCGCCCACTTTCACCTTGATGCCATTCAGGGTAAAGGTGAAGTTGCCGTTCTCAAACGTATTAGTTGCTTTAGAGAGTACATTTTCTACATCGATACCTGTCAGCCACCCAATCGCCTTACCATTTTTACGCAACCATTGTGGAATAGCCTCCGGCGCATTGCTTTGTCCGATAGTACCAAAACCACTGATCTCTCCACTGGCCAGTCTGACTGCCAGCACAGGATTCGCAGCACTGAACATTGGCATGTTCAATGGCAGGTAGGCATTCTTCAGACTCTCCATCACACCATCTTTCTCCCGCACTTTCATCACGCCTGCACCCGCTATCTTACCAGCGCTGACATTCACATCCAGCCCTTTTCTGCCTGCCGCACGGATAGACTCCTGTAACGCGGCAGACGGATTGAATTTACCTGCGGCTATATTCACCACCTCTCCGGATGCAGCCGCAGGCGCCGCAGCACCAGGTTTTGCAGGTGCACGCTGTATCGTCATGTTATCAGCAGCCAATACAGGATCCGCTTTTTGCTGTACTTCGGATGCAGCATCTTTAGCTACTGGCGCTTCTTCTTTCAACTCGCCGCTTTCAGGCGTAGCCTTTCGTTGCACAGAGGCACCCTGTTGTACCGTATGCGTCAGTTCGTGTGCCAGCAGATGGCGGCCCGTACTACTGCTTTCATCAAACTTATTCTCATTAAAATAAATATCATTACCGTGCGTGAAGGCCTGCGCCTGCAGATCATTACTCAGTTCCGCTGCTTCCCTGCCGGTATGTACGCGTACGCCGCTGAAGTCAGCGCCAATGGCTGACTCCATGGCTGAACGGGTCTCAGAAGCCAGGGGCGAACCAGCGCCTTTAGTACCCTGCAAACGCTGTTCAAGATGACTGCCGTCACTGGCCTTCGCATCTGCCGCAGGTGCAGGCGCCTGTGTCGTTTCTTTCTTCTGGATATCATCAGGCGGATCGCCCATACTATCAAATATGGGCTTGCGTTGCAGCTTCTTCTCATCCGTCTGTATGTCTTCTTCTTTTTTCTCCTGCTCCTTTTGCTGTATCATCGCAGACTGTGCCGCAGATACCGGCACACTGCCGGAAGGAACAGTGCTGACAGGAGAAGGCGTAGCTGTCTTAGCTTGTACCGGCGCCGGTTGACTCATACGCTGTACGACCTTGTCAGCTACCTGGTCAGCCTGCTTCTCATAATGGTCATCTGGTTTTCCGATGGTAAGTTTCCGTTGAACGAAAAAGGGTTCTTCCGATGCGGCAGTCTCCCCCAAAAACGCGCTGTCAGCTCCCTTCTCTTTGTTGAAAAAGGAGCCTCCCGCAGGCTGTTGCCTCGTTTTTGCAGTTTTGCTTTTATTATCGGTTGCTTTGATCATTTGTCCTTAGTAAGGGAATTAACAAGCCATATTCACATGGCGTAAGGGGTTAAAAACATAGTTCCTGTCAGACCCAGACGGTTTTGATCAGCCACGGCATCCATGACAATCCCACTACACTGAAACCCCAGGGCAAACGGTTCAGCAGCATATCATACGCCTGCTGTGTGACAAATAACTGCCACTCCTCTTCCTTCCATTCGAGCTTCCCTTCGCGCAACAGGAAATTGCCGCGTAAGCCGTCAGGCGAAGTATTACCCAAAGCATTCCAGTGTGTGATCACAGCGCTCAGTAGCTGATTGGCTTCGTCTTTTTCTGCTTCGGATAATGGCACAAAACGTCTCACAGGTTCCGTAGGTGAAATACCACACAGGATCTTCGGCAACACCAGATCCCATTCAGGGATCTCCTCTTCACCATAAGCCATATAACCGATCAGCTGCACCGCTTTATGCTTTGCCGCTTCATCTTTAAACTGCTGTCCTTCTCTGAGTTCCAATGCATCGAAACAATAAGAAAGATAAGGATGCAGTAATATCAGTCCGGCATTATTGATGTAATACACGGTTCCTTCTTCAGGCAGACCTGCCGTAGCAGACTCCTCTCCGTTTTCCGTTTCAGATAAACGTGTTTGTTCACTTTGAACAGTTTCCTCATCAGTAACAGTGCGTGCTGCTGCTGTCGTACTTTCACCTGATTGACGCTGTCCCTGCTGATCCTTTTGATCTTTGACCTTATTATCATCAGGCGTCTCTGATGACTGTACTCCTGATGAAGCTGACTGTTTTGCAGTTGTATCCTGCTCCTGCTTCCGTCGTAATGTGGCCGCAAGCTGCTGTTCCTGTTGAAGACGTTCCTTCTTCTCCTGTTGCGCTTTCACACGTGCATCAGTCGCAGCATTTTTCAGATCAGGCTTTGTATTGAATGTCTCTCTGAGAACTGTCATCTCCGCTGAATATCGTGCGGCCACAGCGCCTACGGCTTCATGTACTGCCACAGGCATACTAACACCCGCAGCCGTGACTTTTTCCAGCGTAAACAAACGCACGGGTAACTGTGATACGCTACCCATCAAACGCACTAACTGTTCCAGTAATGCCGGGTGACTGATCGCTTTTCCGGCAATCACAATATCTCCGATCAACCATTCCATCACCTGCGTTGCATAACGACTATGTTCAGGCAATGCAAGTGAAGGAAGAGATTGCTGCGTAATCTGTGCTTTCATCACAGTAACAAACCGCGGACTAAACACAAACGCCTCCCATTCATCTATCAGCACCAGCTGTTGTCTGTAAGCGCCTGCACTAAAAGCCAGTACCCAGTTGTATACGAAGCTCCGGGAGAACTGCATCACTAACCGGCGTACCGCATATGGATGTGCCGTAAGCAATTCCTGGCATTGTTTTAATGCACTTGTTTCTGTCGCCAGCGCTGTCAGAATACCCGCTTCCCACTCCTCCTGTTCCCATCTGACTGCTGTAGACGGCAAGACGCCATGTTGCATAAAATACAGCCAGCTTTCAAAATAGCCCTGTGTTAGCGGACGACGCTGCAGGTGCTGTATATTTAATTCCGGCGAGGGCGTAGCTGTCACTCCCTGGAAATGTTTCTGCAGATAAGCGATCACCATTCCCGGCAGCTCTTCCTGCAAAGCCTTCAGATTGCAGCTGCCAAGATCTATTTCCAGTTTATCAATCTGTAACAGCGTATCAGGATCAGACCAGCTATCCAGTAACTGACCTAACATAGGTGTTAGCTCTACATTACAACGTACACTCAGTGCCTGCTGTATTGAAAAGGCATCATCCCTGGAAGGCAATTGTACTTCCAGCACCAGTTTTCCTATGGCATGCTGCTGTTCTATCACGCGATCATAGCTTTATATGCAGATACTGTCTTTTCATTCTCAGGTGTCACAATACCTTCACTACTCCATATCTGTGACCATTGCTGTGCACCATCTTTTTGTATAGCGATGCTTTCTCCGGCTGCCTTGATCAACTTTCTGGCAATCGCCGGTACCTTATCCGGAGAAGCAGCAATTAATCTATCCATATAGTAAGCAGTCGCATAGATCAGCAATCTGATCATCTGCGCTTTCTGCGCCACCTTCAGTTTACTGAATCCACTCTGTAAAACACCCTGCAAACGCTCATATGCCGCATGCAGTTCCTCTGGTGCTCCACTCGCCAGCAGGAAGGTTTTGGTATCTGACCAGCGACTGTCCTCCAGCAATGTATCATCCTCCTTAGACATCGCATTGATACCACTACGATAGCCCAGGATACGCTTATTAAACACCGCTTCATTTCCTCCGGCGGATAAACCACGGCTAACCGCCACCGGCGTATTCGAAGAGGCTGTTACAGGTGCAGCAACCGGAGCAGTCTCCGTTCCCGCTACCTTGGGCTGCGGATTAGAAGGCACAAACGTATTGATCTGTAGTATCGCAAATCCCTTCTCACAGTTCTCGATATCCTCAAACGTGTAACGCAGACGATAAATACCTGCCTGAGGTTGTTTTATCGTTAATGTCAGATGCTCTTTATCCTGTTTCCAGGTAATATCATATTCTGACGGATCCAGCTCCTGTTCGTTCCCCTTCTCCTTCTGCTCTAATACCAATCCGAAACTGCCGCCGTAAGGGAAAGCTTCGATCTCCAGCTCAGGAGACTTTGTAATGTCCCAGTCAATAGATGACTGACCTTTGCTGGTCACCTTTACATTGCCCTGCGGACAAATCGTTATCTCCAGCGCATATTTACTATTCATACCCTCACGCGAAGCTGTCAGTACCAGCGTAAACACCACACCGTTTTCTATCAGCAATTCAAATTTCGGCATCTCATTGATATCCGTAGTATGTTCTTCTTTCAGCACATTACCCTGGTAATCCTGCAACTCCCAATGATAGGTATCGGCGCGCAGTGATTCATTCTTCAATGCAACCGCCGTACCTTGTCCTTCCGGCAGCTGCTCCTGTTCTGCTATAGAGAACAATGCCACAGGTGGCGCTTCCTGGAAGATCAGGTTGATGGAAGGTTTATTCGAACAACAGATGTACGGCAGACAAAAATCAGCCATCACCATGTAGTTCTCCAGTTCATCCGCGATATTGACACCAGCTGCATTACTCAAGGCCATTTTCAGCAGACTGGATTTCTTTTCTTCAGACAGAAACGCCGGATCAGTCTTACCACATACCAGGATCAGTGTACCACCCTTAGGTACGCCGCCATTATGCTCTATACCCGGATGTTTCTCTGCGAAAAGATGGAACAGCAGATTACCCGCCAGTTCATCTTTACGACGTACGTATTCTTCGTATATCGCGAACAATGCTGTCAGATGTGAACGACAACAGGTTTTATCTTCATCATAACAGGTACCTTCACGACTGCACAACTCTTCCAGTTTCTTATCAAGATCTACCGGTAAAGGCCCGAATAAGGTCACCAGCGCCTCAAACATACTGCCGATATCATTTCTGTCGAAAGGCCCGCCAAAGATGCTTTCTTCAAAATTATCAGAACAGGTACGTGCACAACGGATATCATACACGATCTTCTCCAGTAACACCGTCAGATCACTAAAAGCAGCAGAACGCTCTTTCACCAGTTTGATCATATCATCCTTCTCTCCCAGGTACAATACCTTCACATCAAAAGGCAGGTGTAACTCGCTGCGTTGTGTAGCTATCGCGTCCAGTGTAGGCTCTATCAGCGCACCGGTATGCCCTTTGATGCGGAAGAACTCATAACCGTCCATATTAGCCAGCAACAGACTCCGGTCTTTCTCATCCGTGATACCTGGTATGGTAAAGGTCCGGCGGTTACGTGTCAGCTCCGCATTCCAGCTCTTTGACAACTCCTGCGGATCATTATAGTAGAAAGGAATGGCACGTCTGGAAAGGACTTCATTGATACCTGCATCAGGTGTCAGTATTATTTCAGACGGCGGGAATCCCTGTGCATTAAACCGGGTATGCGCAGTATCAGCCAGGTATTGTAATCTTCTGATCAACAGTAAGGGCTTCTCCAGCGCATTAATGCTCAGGTCAGCAAAAGGCGGACGATACAATCCCATACGATAATTAGCCGCCTTATCTCCGTGTTTTGCACGGATACTGCCTAATGCGATATACTCTTCAAAACGGTCACGCTTTGGCAGGAATGACAGATAACTGAAAAGATCAGTGGACACCAGCTCCTGGTACCCCGCAATCAGGTCCCTGTAATAGTCATATAACCAGGGGAATGATACACCGCCCTTGTTCTTTACCGCTTCACGCAGTTGTTTAAGATTACTTTCAAGGTTATTGAAAGGATTCGTCGGATTCAGCCCCAGTTTCTCCTTTACCAGGTCATACAGTTGCTTGAGAGAAGTGCCGATCAGCGGCTCAGCAGCCTGACATACACTGTCAAAACCATCGCTGACATTCTTCCAGCTGGTAAAGTTTTCAAATGAAATATAAGGTTTACCATCTCCCGTATTATATCCAAAACGGTTGATCACGGCATCATCGGCGCCATCCGTGGTATTATCGGTAATAAACCATTTATCAAGATCTGACTGGTCGATCAGGTTCTTATCGATCAATACCGCCTGTACTGTTTTCGTCTGAGATGTTTCACTGTTATCCTGTCCGTACAGACAACTATCATTGCTGGTCGTCTTCTCGGTGAGGATCAGCAGAACAATATACGGTGTGGTATTAGGTGTTCTGTTGGGATTACCCGGGTCTGTACCGGTGATACGGTAAGCAAACTCATTATGGTTCTCGTTGTTGGTGCTTAGTACAGCAACAACAGGCGTCTTCTTCAACAGGGTGATCGGTGTCTCTGCACTGAAACCATTGTACACAACCTCCTGCTCCAGGGTAAAGAGTTTACCGTCAGAGGTGGTCGCGGCGCCAGGCGACAGACGAAGGGTGCCTGCCTGCGCATTGATCTCAATATCCAGTCCGTAAAATATACCCGAACCTTCCAGGAACATGCGGGTATCCATGATCTCTCCTTCCGCGAAATCAACGATCCCTTTCAGGCTGCTACTCTTCAACTGCTGCCCCTTTTTGAAAACCGGGTAAGGGGTAGAATTATTAATTATCATTTTCTGAAGAATTTTAATTTAGTTAAACTATGCCAGCATAGCCTCATCCAGTAAGATCAGTGGCTTGTCGTCCCCTCCTTCGTCATCCCACATGTAAGCGGCCGGATATACATTTTTTAGCTCTTTTAATACCAGGTTCAATGCCTGCAGACTATCATCATAATCACAGCTTTCTTCTCTCGACAATGCTGCCAGCCAGTTCTTCCAGGCGCCTTCAAATTCAAGCATCTGTTGCGGACTGACCCAGAGTATGTTCAGCCGGATATGTGACGGTGCCTCTCTGCGCAGGGTGTCTTCAAAGAACTGTCTGAAACGTGCCAGACGGAAACGCTGCGGCCAGGCCGGTAATACAACCGTCGCCCAGAATGAATAAGGATCTGCAAGGAAAGTACGGTCGCAGTAGATCGCATTTTCTTTGTCAGTTTCTTCTTCATCACAACAGAGACACACATCATCGCAGATAGGCAGAATCGCATTCTCCGTACTGCAGACGATCGGGATCACCACCGTGTGCACCTGTTCTGTTGACGCATTCACCAGCAGGGACTGCATGGCCGTCCGTACAGCTGACAGATCGCTCAGTAAAGCAATCAGTGCATCTGTTGCATCAAGCTTCGCGACTGCCAGCCGCTCGTCTTTTTTATAGAAAGAGATCGTCAGTGTAGACGCCTGTTGATCGACATATACTTCGTTTGCTACAGCTGCATTCTGTAAGGCTTTCACATAAGACGCCGCATCTGCAAACACCGATTCATTCACCAGCTGCAATACGATCATAGACTCACGCTGTGTATACCAGTTCAGTTCCAGCTGCCATGCCTCATATGATTGCTGTTGTGTACGCGGACGCATGAGTATATGTTCCAGCAGATGCAGACCTTCTGCGCTGATCGCATTCAACACATACTCCATCGCCGCATCCCTGGCTGAAAGACTCGTATAAGTTAGCGGATGCTCTGCCTGTACACCTTCCGGATTCACCAGCGTAATGCTGAATGGTCCGCAGGCATCTTCATCACCACGCTGATAATTGCGCAGGTCTGTCAACAGTTCACAGGCTGTTGTAAGCCCGTCCCACGCATCTTCAGGCGTATCATATGTCTGAACAGACTCCCATACAGCAGCATATGTATAGCTGGTGGTATCGCCCACCACCTGGTTGATATCATTGATCTCAAAAGTGTATCCTTTGCCAGTTTCCACGATAGGGAATAACATCGCATTGAACATACGGGTAGCGCGGTCGTTCTCTATATCCTCACCACAGATCACATCCGGCGCTACAGCGATGACCTTACCATCCATATCTTTCAGGTACAGTGTATAAGCATTGTCGCAACCCGCCATTGGTTCATAGTAATAAGAAGCAGCTGAGCGGGCCATCTCCAGCAGGAACACATAAAAACGTGCCTCTGCCGCTTGCGCCAGTGTCGCAGAATTATAACGGCTCACTGCCTGCCACATCACCTTTGTATCCTTATCTACCTTGCCATAAAGCTGATAGTAGTACAACTTTGCGTTGACAGCTGGCAATGTTTCTTCCGCAATGGTCCAAAGCTGATTAAGCGCCGGTACCTGACCATAACTCATCCATAGATCTGCAAAATTCAGTTTCTCCGGATGTTTGAAATAGCAATCCAGTATCCTTGGATCTGTATTCAGATTCTCTGGTTTCACAAACCAGCCATACAGATGTTGCTTACAATAAATATCTGCCAGCAGCGCCATCCGGTGTTCCTCCCTTTTCTCCATGCCCTGGTACCAACCGGTATGCTGCGCCACGCGGTAAACACTGTCGTCCACCAGGCGGAATGCATAACGGCAATCTCCCGCATAATCAGTATAAGGGAATAAGTTCCGGTTATCAGGATCGATATTATCCAGGAATACCTGTAAACGATCCCAGGCATCCGCTTCCGTCATTGTCTCCTTATCACCCTCACATTTCCGGGTTACCTGTTGTATATCCAGTAATACCTTACCCAGGTTGATGGAATAATAGCAACCAACAGTTTCATCATCCGAACAATAGTTGCCACGGAAGCGAAGCAGCTGCCGGAACTCCAGCAATGCATTTTCTGCATCAACAGGGTTTGCGTAGGTGTGCACACTTTCCCATTCATAACGATTCGTTTTCGAATGATAGATATGAAAAGAGAATGTACCTTCTTCATTCAGGAACACACCATGCTTACGGACAAACTGTTGTCTTGCCTGTACAGCGGCGATATATGCTTCATAACTGCCCGGTGTAAGCGGTGCTACCGCAAGCACCTGACCTTTGTCATCGTTGAGATACAGTTGCGTAGCCGTAGGCGTCCAGCTGCTGTAATATTCCTGTTTAAGCGTACGCTGTAACAAGCCCCAGCACTCTTTTTCAAAAGCGGCGGCAGCAGCATCCGCAGAACCATATCCGGTAACACTCTGCCATAACAACAGGTCATTGCGACGCAGCTGATAATAAAATGCGCCATGCTCAGACACCACAACAGAGGAACCTCTTTCCAATGCAGTAAATGCAGGCAACCTACGCTGATATCGTTGTAACAATGCCGCTATGGCATCCTCCCGATCTGCATCAGATTCAAACTTTGGCAGATAACGCGCAATCCTGAAATCGCGGTCCCAGAGACGATAGCCCAATGCCTGCTCTGTATCGCCGTTCTTATAAAGATCAGTACGGATATCTCTTTCTACTGAATAACTACCCTCTTCTATTTTACTCAGACGGAAACCTGACCAGGCAATGAGACGGTCTCTTGCAGCTTCTGCCTCTTTCGCACAATCGTACCAGTGCGGATGCACAGCCACACGTTCCTTTCCTTCTCTCAGAAACACACGGAATCCGCTTTCTTCCTGTACAATGTCATAGTTATCTTTTACAGGCGCCAGCTTCTCAATGATATACTCCAGTGTCTTTTTTGCATCTTCCTTTTCCGGCTTCTCATCCAGACCTTCCAATGCCGTTTCCGGATACCAGCAACAACAGGACAACCATTGCCAGCTATACTTCCAGGCGCCTGCCAGTTTCACCTGGCTAACTGTCTGCCCATGTGTCTGCAGGAAACGCAGCGTGCGTTCCACAACCGCATCTCTTTCTGTTGTTGTAGTATATTCAAAAGGATGTATCGCCAGGACATTATTATCCGCATCAACGATCTTAAAACTGTAAGTACAATTGTCCTGTACAGTCAGCAGATAATATTGTCTTTGCTTACCATACTTTACCGTATCATAAAAAGCGGTTCGTACCGCATCATAACTGGTGTAGTAATGTGGCTCCTGCAATAACAGTCCTTCCTTATCACTGATCTTGAAATAATAATGATAAAGTGTAACGGCCGACCAGCCGGTGCTGGTCTGTAAAGCGTTAACCTGTTGCCTTAGGAGCAGCATAGTGGCATCTCGCTCTTCAGCAGATGCAAACCACTGTACCTGTCTGGCAAAAGGAGATTTATCCTTACTGAAAATATTATACCCATATCCATTGGCCGCCTGTTGCTCCGGACAGATATCTTCAGCAGTAGCGTTCAGCAACCAATCCATAAATGCCGTTACTGCCTCTTCCCGTGTCTCCCACACATGTATGCTTTGCAGCAGGGGTGTTGCTGATGTGGCGTCTTCCCAGTAAAGTCCATAGGCATCTATCGCTGCGCCTCTCTCCACCCACAGCGTGTCCTGTGCAGCTTTGAGCAGGATGCGTTCCAGCAGTTTTGCTGCCGCTGCGTGATCAACCACCTCATTGCTTTCTGCTAATGACACGCCATTGTCATCCTGCACCTGCACGATGTAATGGCAGTTATCCAATGTCTTTATCGTAACATTCTTCGGATTGGAAGCATAACGGATAATACCGCGGGTCACCTGTGTCACCGTAGGGCCATCTGGTACCGGACGTACAGTGGTCAACAGCACAGCGGATGAATCCTTCGGTGCATCCAGGTCTCTGAAATAATAGGTAGCCGCCGATACGCTGGTTACCGCACCACTAACAGTAAGCCACAAACCACTAAATAAGTTTACATAGGTCTGTTGCACCTGTTGCGCGGCTTCACCATTTACAAAGGAAGACAGGTGTACCGAAATCACCGTACTCACCGTCATTCCTTCTTCTTCTCCCTCCTCTGTACGCACTACCTGCAAACGAAACACCCCATCACCTGTCTGTACGATCCGGTAATTTTCTGCTTTAGAAGCCAGTTCTACAAACTGTACAAACGCTACGGGTAATTGTGCAATGTCTTTGTAAGGAAGAATACCCTCCCAGGCAGCCTGCCCTTCATGGGTCATTCTCCAGTTGTATAATTCAATTGCCTCACGCTGGTACACCAGGTAATGCTGACGGAAATACTCCTGCAACTCTTTTATCTTCTGCAACGCTGCATCCTCCGTACCATAGGTCTGTGGATGATAAGCGATCTGTACGTCCTGTTGTACGATGATGATCCTGAAATTACCAGCTGCCACATCAGGTTCAACCTCCCATACGATGTCCTCCTGTAATAACGCCAGACAATCATATCCCTGTGACAGGGCTAGTTCCTGGGTATCAAAACCCTGTTTGCTTTTAAATAATGTCTTACCGTAATCATCAGGTAACAGGAAATAATATCCTTCCTGTGTCTGCGGATAAATTTTATACTGGCCATCATCTTCAAAGAAATGTACAAACCAGTCGATCAGCGTATCTCTTTCTTCCGCAGTAGTATATTCAATACTGCATTTCGCAGAGATCCATTCTTTGGCAGCAGCAGGCGACTGAATAGAAAAACCATACACGCCTTCACCAATGCAACCATAAGGTGTATAGTTAGCCTTGTTTTTACCCAGCTCCAGGAACTGACTAAAAATAGCCGCGATCTGTTCTTTATTATGCAGACTATCACTGATAAACAGGGGCGTCTGTTGTTCTGGTAACTTGCAGATAAAACCAGTGCGTTTTTCCGCATGAACAAGATCAAAATTATTCAGGGATGCAGCAGGTGACTGACGGATACCCATCAGACCTGCTACTCGCTTTTCCAGTCCGCAGACAGGAAACCCGCTACCCGCATCTTTATAATTGAACGCCAGTGCACGGTTAGCGCTGGTTTCAGGATAAGCAGATAAAAAAGCCGCCTTGTCTGCAATATTGCGCGCAGGATCATTCTTCCTGCCGCTGATATTGTACATCATCAGCGCATAATCGGTAAAGTCTTCAGAGAACCTTGCCAGCAGATGATTCAGAAAGCGTTCCTTTCTTTCCTGGTATTGCCCGGATGTTTCGTACAATGCGGTCAGCATTTCCGTATCACCGGCATCATTGTATACCAGGTCAAAACTGTATATATCTTCCTGACGGTTATTATTCTTTACATAGCTACCAGATAACGCCGCGAGGAATACAACATCCAGCGCCGCCTGTTCCGCTGCTATTTCCGTATCAAAGAAGATCGTACTTTCCAGTAAGACCTTACCCGCCTTATCCGTCAGCTGAAAGAACCAGTAGGCATTATCTTCCCGCTGCAATATCTTACGTACTACGCTGTTGTTGCTACACTCGCTGATAATGCGGCGTATCATTTCATCACGCAGATACATGGAATCATATTCCTTTCTGCCGCTGTCACTCTCATTAGGCTCATACGCCAGCTGCATACCATTGTAGGTATTACCCGCAGTTGTTTTCGGCAGCTGCTTTTTATAACGCAGCAGGGAAGGCAACTGAGGGATACCATCCAGATCAGCAGGAAAATAGGTACGCGCATCTGCAGATGATTGCAGCGAAAACAGTTTCCGTACAGCAGATAACTGGGAGAAATAATCCGCCAGCATCCTGTCGAAGAACAAAAGGTAGGCCTGTAACTGTAAAGCCTGCGCTTTTCTTGCCGCAGTAGAATCTCCTGGTACATCATTCTTACCGATCATGTATACCTTTGGGAATTCATACTGCACGGAAGTATACTGCGCAAGGTCCAGCTGACGCCCTTTCGGCACGATCGTATCCAATGCGGCAGGCGCCTTTGGAAACTTACTATAGTCAGAAATTGCTTTCTTGTAACGCTGGTTAACAACTTCCGTATTCGCGCCAAACTGCAGCTTATTACGGAAGAAAATAACGTTGGAGGTTTCAGGAGATAAAACAGGACGATGATCTTTCTTCAGGTGCAGACACCACTCCTCGCCTTCCTGTTTAACAGGATTACCTGCCGCATCTGTCAGTGCATAACCATCTTCGTCAAAGCTGGTCATCATCAGACGGGTAATGCCCGCCACACCTGGCACCTGCATAATAATGCGGTAAAGATCGGAAGCATGCAGCTCTGTGATCCGTTCCAGGCTTTCCAGTTCCTGTACGTCGATGAAACCATTCTGTTGTAACGGTGCATCCTTTTCGAAATCGTAAGGACGGCCTTCAAAGATCTCTTCCATACTTCTGCCTTTCTCCAGCAATTGCTGCAGATTGTAATAGACAGGCGCAGGGGAAAGGAAATCCTGGATGCTGCTGTAAATGTTCAGCAATACATCATCCGGATTGTAATTAGCAGCCAGTTCGATATGCAGACACAGATTGATCGGTTCTTTCTCCAGTACAACTACATCCGGAAAATCTTCGCAGAGATTACGGTGTGCATGCAGTCGCTGATCAATAGTTGTCAGCACCGTATCCATCGGAAATACATCATTGCCGCAGGCGTCCTTCTCATAGGCTGCCGCATATACATCATCAGGTTCGATATACACGCGATACAGGCCCTTCAATGGAACAGCAGATTGTTCTTTCGTAAGGCGGGTGTTATCAAGTACACCCGCTTCGCAATCGTACACCAGCGAATATTCCGCTTCTGTTACTGCTTCATTGATCGGTATCAGCCAGGCGTTACGCACCCCTTTGATATCGATCAGCATACGGCGGATATCTGCGATCGTCAGGGGATTGTTCCCGAGTATCTTTGCTGCTGTATAGAAATTATCGTCCGCTCCTTCAGCACCGGCAGGAGCGGCGATGAGGTCTTTAAAATCAAGTTTGGTACGGTAGTCCAGGTCTGTCAGCACATAACACAGTGCCTCAAGGATAGTGATGCCCGGATCATGCAGGTTGTGGTCTGTCCATATCTTGCCTGAAAGCTCCGCAACATGCTGTATACCCAGCTTGCGCAGCGTGGCAAAGTCCAGGTACTCCGGGAACCCGCTGTTTTTATCCGTAGTTATATATTTGAGATCAGGCATTGTAAGAGAGTGCTTGGTAAATTGTATCAGTGATCACATCCTGTTATTTGCCTTCCAGGGCATCCAGACGCTTTTGCAGGGCTGCGATCGTATCCTGCTGTTCCTGTATTGCTTTGGTCAGCACAGCTACCATATTGGCATAAGCCAGCGTCTGTGTGCCATCGCCGTCTGTATTCACCAGTTCCGGGAAAAACTCTTCTACCTGGTGAGGCAGGAAACCGATCTGTGATTCATTCGCAGGACAATTCGCTTTCTGGTTAAAGTTGAAAGTGATAGGGTTCAGTTTCCTTACCTTATCGATCACACTACCCAGTTTCGCCTGATTCGTCACTTTGCGTACATCTGTATCCAGGTACAGACCAAAACTTCTGGCTTTACCTTTTACATTCAGGTCAAAACCCTGTGCGGTCAGACCACCGATGATCGTTTTACCTTCGTTGGAGATGGTTACCAGGTCATCACCCTGATTGATATCAAGCTCGTTGCCATTACCGTATTCACCACCTCTCTTGAAAACAAAACCCTTGGAAGCATCCGTCAGGAAAGCACCCCAGTCATTGTCAGCACCCAGCAACAGGTAGTTTCTCTTTTCGTTATTAGGGCGGTTATTGATGATACTGAAACCCGGGTTGGTATTATCAAGACACAACAGGAATGCGCCGGCGCTGTTCTCTTTGGTGATCTCTACATTGGTGACCGGCGACTCGGTGCCAATACCTACACGGCCATCCTGTTTAATAGACACTAATGTCTCAGCGGCAGGTTTGGCAATATTCTTCAGGTAGTTCTTGCCTTCGTCCAGTCCTTTGCGGAAATAAAAGCCTTCCGCAGCATTCGTAGTGAATGTAGTAGCAATGCCATCCAGGGCGGTATTCAGATAGCTCTGTTGACCGTACTCGCCCTTATGCAACCATACTGCCTGTGGTACGACTGACTGTACCGGATTGAGTATGAGTCTCGCTGCTGGCTGGTTCTGGATATCAACAGCTCCTTCTGGCGCTGTTGTACCAATACCCACTGCCGCCCCGGCATCAGGCGTAGTAATAAACACCGGCTTCACTGCCGCTGGTTCTTTCGGTACATTCTCCTCTCCTTCCACTGGCACCGGAGGTACGGTAGTCGTAAACAGGAAACCGTCTGTATTCGTTGTAAAAACAGCTTTATTATCTGCGATCTTTTCAGACAGGGTTTGTGTTGGCGCTTCGCCACCTGCCTGCTGGATCACAAACTCAGGAGTCTGTGCATTATCAGGACTGAACAGGAAATCGCCTTTCACCTCATCTGCATGAATGTGCACGCGTGCCTTAGGATCTTCTGTTCCCATACCGATCTTACCAAATACCTTTGCGTACATGATAATGGGTACTTTATCCTCATTGCGGACGATCTCCCAATCTTCATCAGAAGCATCGATATCCAGCATTTTCCAGTTTGTACAATCAATCTCAGGATTGTCTACCGAACAATGTCCTTTTGACTTGTCCGCTTTCGTATCTCCTTCTTTTCCTTCACAGCCGCAGGGTTTATCGCCGGCTGGCACACAGGTGTATAATGCATTATTGTAGATCACTACATCTCCTTCGTAGTAGCAGGTCCCAGCTGCCCACTTGCCGAAAAAAGCATCATCCCTTCTCACCAGCGTTGAGTCTATCAGGTTGAAGAAATCCTGCGAGGTGGGTATAGCGCCGGTCTTGAATTGTGCTTTCAGCGCTGCTCTGGTTGTTATAGACATGGGAGTATCTTTTAGTTTTTTATGAATGTTTTATTTGATCCTGAATACCGCTTGCTGACTGTCCGCTGTGCAGGAATCGGTGATAATATTTGTGTATGATTGTTCTCCTCCTATGAGTACGGACCACGGAGTGTCGGCAGTGATCGCTTTTACCGGCGGCCCTTCCACTCCATCCTTCTTATCGAACATGGTAAAGTCTGTTACATAGTCCACATATTCCCGCTGTTCGATAAACTGTAATACGGAAGACATCATCATCGTACCGCCAAACACAATATCCTGTGCGCCCGTATTGATCCATGGTGACAGATAAGCCTGTACTTCGCTGACCAGTTTCTTCAGGTAGAAATTTGCATCTCTGCCCGCTCGCAGGCGGATATTGCCTTTGAAGCTTACCTGTTGATAGACCGGGTTAATGACCTGCACCTTTGCAAACGCCGATGTACGGCTGCTCAGGTATTCGCTCACCCGCTCCAGTATGATGCGGCTTACCTTCGGACTGAATCTTTCATCGGCCGGATACTCGTCGATACGTGGTATTACTGCCAGTGTGACCCAGCCGGGTGACTGTAACTGCGTAATGCTGCCCACCTCGTCCCTGCACATCTTCGAATGCGGAATACATTTGATCTTGAAGATCTCAGGGAATGCATCCAGGACGATACGCTCGTAGTCGAAAACATTGATCGCTCTTCCTTTGTGACGCAGGCGTTCGCTGACGCGTATATAAAACTCATCTGCAGTCTCTTCTTTTCTGCCGCCGAAAGACGGATACGGCTGACTGATCTTCGTCACCATCGCATCAGGAACAACCAGTCCGCTGATAGTCTGTGCCGCCAGTGCCGTTCCTACCCTCGCAGGATCATTCTCCTGGTTGCGGAAGGTCGCTTTCGCCGCCTGTGCAATGACAGCTACGCCTTCACATACTGCCGCTGAATACAGGTGCGTACTGATACGCAGCCAGTGATAACCGGATGGCAATACCGTATGTGTCGTATCCGCATCCCATGGCAACGCGATCGTTACAATACCGGATACCAGCATATCCTGTGTGGTATCACTGATGATCTGCGAATGATCTTCCAGCGCTTTCCACTCATTCCCCGACATGTAATGCCATTTGATATCTGCCTTGCGGATATCCGGATCAGCCGTAAACTCCGCCAGCTGAAACAACAGCGTAACATTGGTACCAGGTACCGCCTGTTGCAGACCGACATACAAAGTACCTTCGTCGTCATACACCGGCATAAAATGAGCAGTAGTACCGGATGACAGCAGTTTATAGTTACCTGGTTCATAAGGGTACTGATGCAGCAGCGTAATATCTGCGCCACTTGCAGCAGCCGAATATTCCAGATTAAATGACTTGATAACAGGTGTATAAGGCGGTGGCGGGAAACCCAGTACATTACCAGATGTACCGTTCACATAACTATCGAGTGAAGCCGCTTTACTATAGGTATTGCCCGCACTGGTAGTAGTGCCATCTGCGGCTGTTTTCAGGTCTGTGTGTTCCTGTTCGGGATCACCGCTGTGCAGATTAGCAGCAAGATTGGATACATTCCATGCTTTGGTATAGGCATCCAGTGACTGTGTCAGCAAACCGCTTGTGTTCGTCTGCAGCACACTCAGTTTAAGGTTACCTATCCTGATCAGCTGATCAGCCAGTATACCCGGATACTCTTCCTGTTTGAAACTCTTATCAAGCCGGAAACGCAGGAATCCGTAAAGGGTCGCATTGTTATACGGCAGTAAAGGCGCCGATTGTTTGATCACGGGGATACTGTTGGCAGCCGGTATTGTGATCTGTCGCAAAGGTTGCAGATGACTGCCGCCATCCTGATCAAACAGCTGTATCCCATTACCACCGGAGATATTCTCCCACTGTCCGTTATTCAGTCGTTGCAGTGAAGCGGTGAAGTAGGTATTCGTGATACCCATGTTGTAAGCGTAATAATGAGTAGCGAAATTGTCAGGCAATCCCTCCCACTCCATATTCAGTTTTACATCCGTCAGTTTCTTTCTGAACACCTCATCGCTACCGATGTAAAAGTTGCCGCCAGCTTTAGGTACACTGGTGAAAGGAATGAATTTATTATTCGGGTCCAGCGGACCTTCATCATTACCAATCAACAGGTTTTTAATATTGGTGACATGTACATTGATCGAAGTATTGACAACAACCAGGTTACTCAGCACGTCATACCAGGGTTCATCCTGTTCTGCCAGGTGAAAATGTAAACCATGGTTGAAGAGTATCCTCAGTAAAGGATCTTTCACCGGGTAGTTTGCCAGTAACACATCCGCGATAGGCGGTACCAATGCAGGTGCATCTGCGGCCAGTGCAAAGCTGATGGTCATTACACCTGCTGCCAGCGATATCACGGATACCGGTGCAGCATACCAACCGTCTGCGGTGGTACAGTCTACCTGCAACAATCTTTTCCGCGCAATATCTTTAGCCAGCTGTAACTGCTGCGAACTGATACCCGTATAGATCCTGAATTCATTGTCTCCCACTTCATCATCCAGCCATTTCTCTGTAAGACCGGCTGTTTTCAGTTTACTACGGATCGCTGCCACCGTACCTTTATCGATCGCTGCCTTTTCAAATGCTGTCAGTATTTCTTCATTCAGCAGATAGAACGGTTTGGCCAGCAGTGCTGCCAGCTGATCTGCTTTGTCCGCTGGCTGTGTCAGTTCGATCGTTACCGTCACATTACGGGTACCCTCTTTCAGGAGCAACACCGGAGAAGACAGCAACAAACCCGTCGTGCCAAATGGGAAATGAGAAACGCCTGCCTGCGGATTATTCTTGCTGACATATTCCGCAGCACCCAGTAAAGGCCAGCTGTTGTAGGCAGGATTACGGAAGCCGTCTCCCAGTCCGTCAGCGCTTGCCGCTACCGGCGCTGTATAGATATTCGCATTTTCATCTTTGAAGAGTGTACGCAACTCGGCAACTTTCGCTTTGTTCAATACCACATCTTCTTCGGTATAAAAAGTAACATCATTACCCAGCGCATCCTTACCAGCCTTTACGCCCGTGTTATCTTCGAGCAGATAATCCGGCAGCTGTCTGGCGAGTTCCGCCACCAGGTGTACATGATCCGGCGTCAGTGGTTTTTTCTTCAGTTGCAGTACTTCTTCGTAAAAGAAGTTCAGATGCTGACGGCCGAGTGTATTCAGCTGTGTCTTCACCTGGGCAAAGAGTTCCATGAAACCATACAGCAAACCAACATGTGGCTGGTGTTGTTGTGAGCTGCTCATCACGGCATCAAAATCCTGCACAGCAAAACCCTGTACCTGCTGAATACCTTTATAGAAGATGACAAACAGCTCATCCAGCTGCGTCAGCATTTTTTCTCTTCTCCGGCGGGGATAATTACCCAGTCTTACCAGGTAAGTATCTTTTGCGATCAGCTTATCCATGGTCAGTGACCAGGAGGGGTTGCTGCGAAGAATAGCGATATTGTTCACCGCTTCATCCGGTAAAGGATGGTCCGCATCCACCATTGTATTCGCAATGGCAATCAGCCGGTACAATGCTTTACTGAAGTCAGACTGAACGAGCGCATTCAGCATGCCACTCAGTCCGGTGCCGGTATCAAGATCTGTATTCCAGCTATCCAGCTGCATCACCATATCCAATATGCGGAAGAACATGGACCAGAACTGATCAGCAGGTTGTTGCTGCGACAGCTCCGTCCTGGCCTTCTGATAGGCGGCGTCAAAACCGGCCGTATCAAACTGCTGGATAGCGGCATATTGGAAAGGAGGATTGTTCCGGAAGAAATCCTGCCAGTCCCCGCGCGATACAAGCGGTGTATCTGCCCGGCGGAACGGCTGATCAGTATCATCATAGTAAAGTACATATCTGGCATAGCGGTACAGGAAACCCAGTAACTGTGCAGTACTGCGTTCATCAATCTGTACCGTGTCGGTTGACAGCGCATCCATTTTACGCTGCAACTGGCTTACACCATCGCGTACCAGGTTATTCGATATGTTATCTGAAGCATTCATTATCTTATTGCTATAGCTGCATTTATTCCTTCTGCACGGCCTTCCTGTACATAGAAGTCATATACATAGTTGTACCGTGAATTGGTGGCTCTGATGGTATAATCAACACTGATACGCAGGTATCCCTGTATCGCATCCCAGGAATCTGACTGGGATACAGTGATCTTGTCTGCCTTTATTCTTGCTTCATAATAGAGAATGGCATTAGTGACCATATCTGTAATGAAACCGATCAGTGTATTGCTCATGGATTCAAACTGGTAGTCTGCCAGATTGCAACCAAACTGGGGTATCATCACGCGTTCACCCAGACTGGTCGACAGGAGAATATGCAGACTTTGCTCAATATCCTCCCTCCCTACAGCCATCACGGCGTAACAATCCCTGTCATCATTGTCTTTGCGGAAGGTGGGGGGAAAAGACCAGCCGCAGCCTAGAAAATCTTTCGCGTCGGGCATATACAAAACTTTTATACGATCTATATTATCCTCCGATCATCACAGTGGGACATCCCAGTACGATAGAACCGCCATGTGCGGTGGAATCGCCCATACGGGCTGCCGGTTTGCCGCCGATCATAACGGTGGCCGATCCTTTGACGATGACGTCCGGCGGACCGGTACACACCAGCATATCTCCTACTGTCGCCGCAGGCATACCGCCTATCAGCACCGTAGGTACGCCGGGACCGCTGACAGGACCACCTACATGGGGAACCGGACCTGTCGACATGGGGCAAACATGCATATCTGTTAATCTTGCTGCCGGGGGCATTGTCTGTTTTTTAGTTGATCTTTACCATTCCGCCCTGCAGTTCCAGCATGGCGGAAGAGGCTACTTTTGCTTTCGCCTGACCATTCAGCTCCAGTGTGGTGTTTGCTTTTCCGGAGATGGTCATGCCTTCTATCTTGACGTCAGTACCGGCTTTCAGTGAGAAAGAGCCCGTAGCTTCCATCTTAATATCTTTTGCGCTTTTAATGGTTATACCTGCTGACTCCATTTTGATCACATTGCCATGCTGATCCTGGATGGTGATCGCTTTGTCCTTTTCACTCAGCTCAATGAAATTACCCGCAGGCGTTTCCATTTTCATCACCTTGTTCTCATCATCATACATGGTCTTCATCTTACTGCGGGTCACCAGGCCTTTGATATGATTGGTATCCTCCGCCTTTACAGGAGCGGGATTCTTACTGCTGTGCAGCATACCCAGTACTACCGCAAAACGGGGATCGTCATTGACAAAACCTACGATCACTTCATCACCTATTTCAGGACGGAAGTAATAACCACGTTCTTTACCGGCATCCAGTGAAGCCATACGGGCCCAGGTGCCTTTATCGTTATTATCAGTCAGCGGCATCTTCACCAGTATGCGGTCTTCTCCGTCAGGATCACTCTCCAATTGCACTACCACAGCGATCTGCAATCCATGTACAGCCGGCAACAAACCTGCCGCAGGCGTCTCTGTCAGCTCCTCCTTGTGATGGAACCATTCAGGAGAAATGCCAAACTGCATTTGTGTGGTCCAGATCCCTTCCGCATATTCATGCCGTACACCGCTTACATATACCAGTCCGTTAAAGCGGTTACCCAGTCCTTTGAGTTCAACCGTATCACCGGGTTTGGTGTCCGGAGATCCCTTGATCTTCACCCGGCCGCGTATCTTCGCCATCCTGCTTTTCAGCATGACTGATTCCGCCCAGGCTTTCAGTTCGGGTTCGCTGATCAGACCACTGTGCCGCAGTTCCAGCTTATCAGGAGAGACGGCTTTCGCCAGTTCTTTTCCGGACAGATTACCAGCTTCTTTAAACGACACGCTGGTGGTGGAGTTCTGTTGCACCGCCTGATCTTTGTAACTCCAGGAACTGGTATTCACTTCCTGCCACTGTGTGCGGGCATCTATTTCGGCTTCAAACTCGTCGATGGTAGCACCATATACCAGTGTTAGCGTAGGAGATCCGGCCAGTTCAGGTTTCTTCATATCGACCTTTCCATCCTTCACCATCAGTACGCAGCTGTTCATTTCAGCGCGGCTGAGGGCAAAATCCCAGTCGGTACAATTGAACTGTACCAGTTCTTTATGCTGTACGGGCGTGCTATCCAGCGCACCTGCCTTATTGCCCAGCACCTTTTTCAGTGCATCGCTGTCGCTTGTGTCCCTGAAATATTTGTGTTTCCTGCCGAGGGTCAGCGATACCGCCTCATCGCGGCAGTCCAGCTGCAGAACGGCATTACCGCTCTCGCCTGCCCGGATACCATGTTTGACAATGATACCTTTGAACACGGTCGTCTGTTTACCATCACGACCTACTTTCAGTTCGATCTTATTACCGGGAATGAAGTCAGCTCCTTCACTCACCGCAAACTTTTCGTCGGCGACGTCACCGTCGAGGTACTGGAGACGTGCATAAGGGATCAGGTTCACTTCCTTGACAATGGAAACCGAGCGCAGTTGATAAGCCGGATTATTCACCCTGTTGCCATTGATCAGCACTTCAAAGCTGGTATAATCATAGACCCCGGGAGTGGGGATGATCCGTTCGTCTGTCGCTATATTTTCCTCATTGGCCATGTTCAGGAAGTTTTTTGTGTTTCTGACTGTTTCACCGGCGGGAAGCCCAGTTCATCATCCGTGCGGATCTTCCGTACGCTGACCAGTTCATTGTAGTAAGCGACCTGCATATACAGGGCAGGATCGCCGTAATTCTTGTAGCAAAGCAACGGCAGCGTGTCTCCATCAGCTACCCGGACGCTCCTGAAAAGGTCAGGTGAGTGTTTATCTTCTTTTGCAACCCGTTTTTTGGGTTCCGTGTATTGGGTGAAGGTAGCACTCACTTTTGCCCTTAAAGGGGCTCCATTGGGCTTAAAAAGCACATAGTTGATATCCAGGGTCGTCAGGATACAGTCGAAGGTGAACAAACCCCACTGAATTTTCAGAATAGCGGGTTTATGTGCCTCCCCCTGCATCTTGTATACGACGCCCAGCAGCTGGTCCACCTGGTCCTTTACTTCCGTACCATTCAGGACGTTACCCTCGATGGTGCCGGTATTGTCCAGGGTGAAGTCGAGTTTCAGCTGTTCCGGTGCGGTGAACTTATATTCAGGAGCGCTGCCCTGATTGCCGCCGGTGGTCTTCTGCTTGGCCTCTACCTTGTAGGACTGCGAATAACTCTCCGGGTTGATCGGGATGGTGAAGTCGCCTCCGGCCGACTGTTTCTGTTTCTGATCCAGAAACGGCCGGATAACGATCTTCTCAACGTTCGCTGTTTCTTTGTTTGCCATCAGCGTTCTCTTTGATCTTTCAGGATTTCAAGCACCTTTTCCACGCAGGTGCGTACGATCGCTTCAGGAGATCCCTCCTGCTGCTCGTTACTGCCACCTGTGTTACCTTTACTACCGGCAGCTTCATCGACAGCTACCTTGATGACCATTTCTCTTATCTCTACTGGCATGGGCCTTGTTTTAATGTTCTGCTATTCCACACTGAAATAGTTATAATTCAGTTCAAATGTTTCAATCACTATCTCGCCTTTGTCTGCATTGAAGTCCGCCACCTTCCAGTTCTTTGGCCAGGCGCGGTGTACTTTCCAGGTCATCAGCGGCTGGTGTTGTTCATTGAGCAGGGTTACAATGAGATCAATGGGCGCGAAGCTGAAGTTTTTGAAAGCGTCAAGACACCATTGTGAGACGATGGAATCCGCCGGTTTGAAGATACCACGGCGCAGCACCAGGTCCGTACACTTATTGCGCAGGGGCAGGACATGCTCAAAGCGGTTCTCTCCTCCCTCCCGCAGGGTGTCTGTCTGCATCTGAAAGTTGAGTCCCGATACAGACTGAAAAAGGATGTCATTGTCCGTTTGCTGGACAGTACCTTTTTTGTCGAACAGGAATTCTACTTTAAAATGGAACCCTACAGGAGGATAATTAGCGGCTGCCATCTTTATTTGTTTTCAATCACCAGGCCTTCATGTACCAGTTCAACACTTTCAACGGCGATCTCATTGGCATCTGCTTTCAGATCGGCTGACTGCACCTTGATAGGCCATGCATTTTTAACCTTCCATACGATGATAGGTTTATGCATTTCATCCAGCAGGCTGATCGTGATGTTTCTGCGGTATTTACCGTTCTGTTCCTGGAAGAACACGGTTTCTTCCCACCAGTCGAAGTATTCGTTATCTGACTGGAATGTGCCGCGTTTCAGCGTGATATTGCTGTATTTTTTCAGACCTGGCTGTTTGGTCTTGTGATATTCCGGACTGGCGCCATGGCGGTATTCGATCGCCTCTGTTTCAACAGTAAGACCGGTTACTTCAGTAAAACCGATGTTTTTACCACCCCATTCTACCTGGAAGTGAAACTTGGGTAATGGATAATTTGCCATTGTTTTTCTTTTGTACTGTTATGATTGAATATGGAAATCTTTGTTATTTCTTAGTTGCCGGTGCGGGAGTTGTCTCGCAGGATTTTGCTGCCAGTGCGGCTGCATATGCTTTGTCCAGTGCATCTTTACGGGCCTGGGCAAATTCACGTTTGCAGGAAACCACTTCTACATCTTTCTGCAGATCCTTCAGTTCATCCAGGGTGGATTCGTACTGATGTTTCGTTTTGGTGTAGAAATCGCAGGCTTCATCGTCCATTGGGAACAACGGCGTCTTCTGCGGATGACAGGAAGCACAATCTTCCAGATCCGGTTTCTTACCGTCAGTCACCAGTTTATAAGAACCATCTACCTGGAACAGCAGCCCTTTTTCTCCTGCCAGCAGGCCCCAGAGCTCTTCTTCCTGACGATAGGTGATCAGCAATGCATTGATCGCATCTTTGATCGCATTCAGTGCATCGTCTTCTGCTGTTTTCAGTGCAGTCAGATTAGCGATGATAGAGTTCGGTCCTTTGGATGGGATCTTGTTGTCGATACGATCGGTCAGTACTTTGATCTGGCCTTTCAGTACCTCAGAACAATCCAGCAGCTGTTTTGCTTCGCAGATGAGGATCTTGATCGCCTCGATACAGAGCTGCGCGTTCTTACCCGTTTTCTTGTTGTACTTGCGCGTTCTACCCAGCGTACCGAGATAGATCATACCCAGCCGGTTGGTCTCCGTAATGGTTGCCAGAATGTCTTTCAGCACATCTGACCAGCGCTTCTTTTTGTCCAGCGCACTTTTTTTGAATGCCTCCTGGGCCCTGGCATTATTGAGTTCCTGATCAGCCTCAATACAGTCTTTTTTGAGGCGGTCAAGATATTGTTGAACGGTATCGTTATTGGATGCCATGATGATGTAAATTGTAAACGGTTTTAAATAATGTGGAATGCGTTAGCTTTCGTTCTGCTGCTCAGCCGGTTGTTCGTCACAGTTGTTGCAGTCAAATGCATGCTCCGCCTGTTCTGAGATATCGTCCAGTTTTTTACAGCCACCGCCGTTACAGTTTTTCTCCTCAACAAACTTCGCCGCATCTGCCACAGCATCTTTCACCACCCATGCGATATTCTTCAGGGTGCTGGCTTTGCTGAGTTCTTTCAATGCGTCGCCCAGCGGCTTGCGGGAATCATCATATTTCTTCTGGGAATTCTTAACGTTGGTTTCCACGTCCGTAATGAGGTTCGTACCGTCTGTCTTTGCAGTAGCGATCAGCGTTGCCAGATTATCTACATTGACAAAGGCATTAATACCGGCTACTTTTACCGCAGCCTGTACAACGTCGTCAGCCTGGTTATTGATCTTCTCTGCATAAGCCACGAATTCCTGCACGCTGTCTTCGATGTTCTTTTTGCCGGGACCTCCCTTGGAAAGATTCTCGCGGATCAGCTTCAGCTCTTCTGAATTACAGGAATCAGCTACAGCGTCTTTCAGTTTACCAGCCAGTGTATTCACCAGACCAGCCTTCTGTTTAGCTGCCTTGATCGCAGCAACGGCCGCATCAAAAGACGTTTTTATGCCTGTATATTTTGCCTGTGCAAGTGCGACAGTGCTGGTCAGTCCTTCGAGGTCCTGACCGGTGTATACGGTCACGCAGTTGCTGAGGAAGTTGTACTCCTTCACAGCACGTGCGAACTTTTCATTGACTTTACGCTCAACGCATACCACCTGACTGGCGGTATTGGTCTTGATGACCTCAGCTTCAAGCGCCGCTGATTTCTGCTGCTGTTCGGTTTTCAGCACTACGCCGTAGTCTTTCATCAGCAGATCGAACTGAGACGGAGAAGGTGGGGCACACTGTACTACCGGTGTCTCTACCGGAGGTTTAAAGTCACTCATATGTGGTGTATTTTCTGGGGTTTATGGTTTGTTGTTACCGGGGTTATCAGGTGATCAGGATTCCTGCATCTTGTGACTGAATCTCAGGATGATGAACTCTGCCGGACGTACTACAGCCAGACCGATCTCGATGATCATCTTTCCTTCAAGGATATCAAATGCAGTCATCGTTTCATTGATACCGATCTTCACATAGAATGCATGCTCAGGTTTAGCGCCTGCCAGTGCACCGGAACGCCACTGATTGATCAGGAAGTTCTCGATCATCGCTTTTACCTTCACCCAGGTATTCGCATCATTCGGTTCAAATACAAAACCTTCAGAAGCTTTTTTGGTAGACTCTTCCACCATATTGAAATAACGGCGAACGGATACGTAACGCCATTCATTGGAGTTGCCATCCAGAGTACGGGCGCCCCATATTTTAATACCTCTGCCGGAGAAGAAGCGGATGGCATTAATAGACTTACCTGCGTTTACATCTACGTTGAGATTACGCTGGATCTGATCGCTGATATCACAGGTTACACCGGATACTGCCAGCAGCCCTTCGTTGGCCGGCGCTTTCCACACACCACGGGAATTGTCAACGCGGGCATATACACCAGCAACAGAAGCAGATGGCGGCAGAATGATAGAATAGTTGGCAATGGCCAGTTTAACATTCGACTTTTCAAGACTGTTCAGTCCTCCGAAATTAGCGGCACTACCACCTACGATCACCACGGTACTTTCATCATATGCATAATCGAAAGTAGAACGGATGTTAGGGAAATACGCAGCTCCATAGCTTGGATAAGGAGAATTGATCGCATCTCTGAATTCCTGTGCAGCAGCCAGGATCTCGCCTTCTGTTTTCAGCGTAAGACCATTGTCAAAGATATCCATGATCACGAAACGGTCTTTCAGATCATAACACTGTGTCAGCGCAGCCTCCAGCAATGTTTTGTAGGTATCCTGCGGCATGTTCTGTCCTTCAGGGAAAATGATCAGCGTAGGCTCATCCTGTTTTCTCAGTTCGGTCAGTGCATCCATAAATATGTCCTGATCGATAATAGGCGTACCGAAATCCTGGTACGGACCTACAGAGATGATCCAGCATGGACCGCCACCATTGGCGTAGAACTGCTGTAACGCATAATACATAATGTGTTTGGACAGCCCCTTGCCGTCAGCAGGATCATAACTCACCGTATAACGGGTACCTGAAGTATCGCTGGTAGTGATGGTAACGATCAGGTTCACTTCCGGCTGAGGACCACCAAAGATGTTCTCATACTCCAGGAGTGAGCTGATACGTACAGGTGTACCATAGATCTCTTTACCATCTACGGTGCCTGTCTGTGTAAAGCCGATAAATGCAGGAATTGCTGTTTCTACTGCGGTGATGGACGGGGGGAACTTGGAGACTTCTTCAATATACACGCCTGGTGTATAATATGTGTTTGCCATAGTTGATCGATTTATAATTTCATTTTAGGAAGTAAAATTTCAGAACATATAAGATCGCCTTGTTTGCTGATCAGTTCTCCATCCGGATTAGGAAGGTTGACAGCCGCGTAGCTCACTTTACGATAGGATTGCATCAGCGGATAAGGCTGTTTGCTGATGATCACCTTTCTGATGCCTGGCGGAGCGGGAGATATTTCATCCCAGTTACTATCTGCCCCCGGCGTATCACCCTTCTGCAGATAATATTTCCAGTAGGTTGCCCTGCTGGCAAAACGTAACTCAAACACAGGCGCAGCAGGCAGGGTCAGCAAACCAGCTGCGTCTATCAGCTGGAACGCGGTATCCGCAGGACGCATCACCAGATCGAGCACACCCCAGGCATCTCTCTGATAAAGCTTCGCATGCAGATAGATCGTGTAACTGCGGTTATAGTTATTACTACCGGCGATCTTCAATGTATAGATACCATCCGGTGTACCGGTGAAGTCAAGCAATGCATCACGTAAACCACCCACCTGCTGAAACGGCAGTGTTTTGATTTCATCTGCGTCCTTCAGCAATGTAAACGTGGCCTGCTCTATTCCCTGCTGATCGAAAGTGTATGGAAATTTCAATGGCAGCAGTATCCGGTCATATTCGTTGATATAATGAAAATCATCTGTGTTGACCCAGCCTGTCGCAGCACTGCTCGTGCGTGCAATGGCCTGAGATACGTTTCCGTTCACCACCGCGGTCTCTCCCATTTCATAGGTCCTTCCGTCAGTGATCGCCTGAACGGCAGCAGAAAGTGAGGGAAAAGATTTACCACTGGTCGTATCGTCATTGGTGAAATAATAAACCGAAGGGAATACGGGATTGATACGCAGATTGCTGCGCGACACCAGTGCGGCGTTCTTTAACCGTATCAGAAACTGTAAGCGCGTTTGCCCATCCAGTGGTACCGCAGTTGTCAATGCACCATTAGTACCCGGTGTTGAAGCGACACCCAGTACGATCCCGGTGGAAGTCTGACGGTACACGATACGTTGTCCTTTTAATATTTTTTCCGTTGCAGGTGTAGGGGTGATGCTTACATCATCCATCAGATTGTACCGGTTGTCCATAAGGAGATCGGCCAATCTGAACTCCTGGTCCTCCTGTGACAGACTGTAATAGTTGCTGCCTTCTTTATCGAGGTAGAAGCTGTGCAACATATTTACGACTGCCAGGCGCCTGTATGTAATCTGAAAAGCCATTCATTATGATTTGGGGAAAGCAATACTGTCTTTGGACTGGATTTGCTCCACAATAGTACCAAGTCCTGTTATCCTGTTCTCTGTGATCTTCACAAGTCTTACTTTGTACAAGACACTCGGCATTTGTTTACCACCCAATGCACCCCATAGATGATTCAATTGTTCAAATGAGAGGGAAAACAGTTCCAGGTGTAACTGCAGGTCATCCAGCGCCTGACCACTATTGATCAGGACTTCGTTGGGTGAGTTCTTCAGTGTAAAACTACTCTTACCCTGAAAGAACTGAATAGCCTGAGAGAGTCGTGACAGCGCATCTTCGTAGTTCTTATAATGTGCCGACACCAACATGTACAGGTTAAGATAAATGGGAGGATTATGATAGGCAATACCCTGCGCATTTCTGTAAAAATGCGAACTGTTTTTGAGGGTTGCTTCCTCTTCTATATTCACCATGCTCAGAATGATTCGTTCTTCTGCGCCCGGGGGTCTGTCAGGTGTTTCCAGCGTAGCTACATTGTCCAGTACTACATGGCTTTCGGGGTCGTTTCCCATAGGGTTAAAGGACTGGATATAACTATCTAACTGGTCTTTTAATAACTTAAAAGCAGTGAAGATCATGGTTATGATTTTAATCAAGACACGGAGATCAGGCCAATGGCTATTGCCAGCGGCTGCATACTCGATATGATGTATTCTTTATGGATACGGTTGATGAGGAAAATGGTGTACCAGTCTTCCTGTACAGCACATGCAGCATTCTGAATTACGGATTTCTTTTGGGGGTGTAATTAATGACCATAATGCACATGTTGCGGTGACTGCAGCGCATCAAGAGTTACAAGTTCTTCTTTTCTGTTATGATTTTTCTTTTCGGGGTAATTAAAAAATTGTCTTCTAATTAATTTACATTTTGGAGTTCTTCAAACGCATAACACACGATTACCATAGAGAATGTAAAACTAGGTATTATTCCCGAAATAACAAACTTTAAAATACGGGGGAGTAGAAATTGCGTACAAGTACGCAGCAGGTTTTTAGGGGCAGATACGCCGCCCTTTTTTGCTGTAAAACCGATTTTTTTAAGCCCTCCTTTTTCATAAAACTCTTCCCTTCTCTTAGTACCGGATTGATATATGGTTTTACCGGTTCGTGCGAAACATTTTTCTCATTTATGCAATCACCGGGAAAGGTCCCTTCATTTTCATCTATCCTCCACCGCCTCGCGATTCAAGATCCTCTGCCCATGTTCGTCTTCACTTTTAATAACAACTAATGCACACCGCCGGATCTCGCAGTCTGCTACCATACATTTATATCAACCAATACAATTTGCCAATGGCATTACAAACATCCATCTTCCCCTTTACCGGCCGGCTCGGTAACATGATCGGCTACCGGCGTAACGGGAAATATTATCTCCGCAGCATGCCCCAAAAGGTGCGGCAGACAAAAGCCACCCGTAGCGCAGCAAAACGCTTCGGTATCGCCAGTAAACGCGGCGCCCTGCTCCGCAGATCCATTTATGGTGAACTGGACATCTCATGTGACAGCACACACGTCACCCGGCTCACCGCTGCGCTGGTCAACGCCAATGTAAACAACCTGACTAATATCCCGGGCTTCCGCTTCAATGCAGCAACGGGCATCAGTCATTTCTTTGCGGTTACACCGGTATTTACTGAAGACGGTTACTTACACATCCCTGCACAGACACTGCCCCAGCTCAAAGGCATCCATGCCTGGGACGTAAAGGTGATCGCTACGCGTATCGACTTCAAAAAGCACCAGGCGATCGCCACTGATATAGATGGAATAACAATCGATCCACGGGAGCCTTTTACCGGCGCCACACTCTCTGTATCTGTTCCGGGTAAAGGAACACTCGTAGTGGTGTTACAGGTACAGGCTTGCAGGGATGAACACCCCTCTCAGCACAAACAACACATGGCGGCCGATATCATTGCCATACAGGAACCGGAGAGCGATATGCTGAAAAGCGCTTCATTGAACAGAATCGCCTTCCCCGCAACTAAACAAAGCATATCACTTCCCATAGAGCCATCCACACCGCTGTATCCCGTTCAAAGAGAGTAAACGCCCCATGCCTGGCGATTGTATAACGGTGATTGTATCCATCCATTAAAACCCTTATTTCAAAAAATATAAGCTTATGACCTGCATAAATGCAGCATACCCCCTATTGCCTGTATATCTCACCTCTTTCCGGAATAACACTTTCCCCATCAAGTCCAGCTCATCACCCCTGATACGCCCTGTATACGGCTACTGCCTGTCTGCACAACGGCCAGTATACGACTAAAAGAAAAGGGCCGGTAGCTATAAGCAACCAGCCCTTTATATAAACTTTACAGGAACGATCAATTACCCTCCAGCGGCACCGTAAACATATTGCTCACTCTACCACCTGGTGTCACAATAATATAATTCAACACCATCGGCTTCTCACTCTTCCCTTTCACCGGCAGCAATATTGCGCCGTTATACAGATTTGCTGTCTGATCAGCCTTATGACCATCAACGGTATAATACACATTGCTGTTCGCTACAAAAGGAATGATCTCCGCTGTTCTTCTGCCAGCTGCATCAGCACCAAAGGTCACCTTTGCCTCCGGAATACGATAGAACACCTTCATCTCTTCCAGCTCCTGCAAACGTAAAGGCAAACGTGCTGTTGAGAAGTCGTCATAATTGCGCTGCCCTTTCGATGACCAGGCCACTTCAGACAATGCCAGCATACGTGGGAACAGCATATACTCCAGTTTATTATTGGTACCAATATATTCTGTCCAGAGGTTCGCCTGTACACCCATTACATGCTGCTGCTGATCCGGCGTCAGGGAATCAGGACGGGGATTATAGCTATATACTCTTTCCAGTGGCAGGAAACCGCCAATAGCTGTTGGCTCGTTCTGTTTATCTTTTGACTGATAATGATCGATATACAGGTGACTGTTTGGCGTCATGATCACATCATGACCCATTCTCGCAGCTGCGATACCACCTTTCTCTCCTCTCCAGCTCATCACTGTCGCATTAGGGGCTAATCCACCTTCCAGGATCTCATCCCATCCCACCAGGCGTCTGCCATTCTTGTTCAGGAATTTCTCGATACGGGAAATAAAATAGCTCTGCAACTCATGCTCATCTTTCAGCTTTTGCTTCGCGATCAGGCTCTGTGCAAATTTTGACTCCTGCCAGTGCTCTTTTGGCACCTCGTCGCCACCTACATGGATGTATTCACCCGGGAAGATCGCCATTACCTCAGTCAGCACGTCTTCCAGGAATTTGAAGGTTTCTTCCTTCGGACAATAGATCGCATAATGCACGCCCCAGTAACCTGGTACATGATACACGGTATCTTTACAGCCAAACTGCGGATAAGCCGCCAGTACTGCCGTACTATGTCCTGGTAATTCGATCTCCGGCAGAATGGTGATCTTCCGGTCAGCCGCATATTTCACCAGCTCACGGGCCTCTTCCTGTGAATAATAACCGCCATGTTTCACGCCGTCGTAAACAAATGGCTTATAATCGCCATACTGTCCCAGAATGCTGGAATCACGCCACGCGGATACCTGGGTCAGTTTCGGATACTTTTTGATCTCCAGTCTCCAGCCCTGGTCATCGGTCAGGTGCCAGTGCAGTCTGTTAAATTTAAAGTACGCCAGCAGGTCAACGATCTTCTTCATTTCATCCAGTGAGAAGAAGTGTCTCGCTACGTCGATCATCACGCCACGGTAACCAAACTCCGGTTTGTCATTAACATTGACTGCCGGTACGCTCAATCCGCCATCCTGTGTTTCGATCAGCTGCAATACCGATTGCAGCCCATAAAAACAACCTGCGCTGCCACCCTTGATAGTGATCCTGTCAGGTGTCACATTCAGACTGTAAGCCTCCTGTGCTGCCGCATCTGCCTGGTCTTCCAGTACGATCGCTTTTCCGCTGGCTTCACGGGTCACGGTCAGCTTGATACCATAACGGTTCCAGAGAAATTCATTGAACAGATCTGCATTCTTTCTGGCCGCATCACTTGCTGCGACCAGTACGGTCTGTTTACCTAATGCAAAATGACCCACCGCTGCCTGTACAGCAACCGGTTTCGGGATGATGGAGTAGTTGCTTTGTGCATGAGCGCCACTCACTCCCAGAGAAAAGACTAAAATAGATGCAATTCTTTTTAACATCTTGTTACTTTAATAGATTACGAATTATTTGCCTGGTGTAGGATTGCAATGCCTGTAACTGTGGAATAGACCTCTTATTGCATAATATTCTCCTATTATGATATTATTTATACTGGTTTTCCGTAACGGGCTTCGTTAGCAGCCAATATAGAAATAATTTAATGGGAATCAAAGTTCAGCTGGCTCTGGCCATTATATTTTTCAATTGCGATTAAATTCCTTAACTTAATACTGGCATATTATAAATAACAGCAAAGTTTCAGAGTACCCCAGCACCCCCAATATATCCTTCCAACCTGGTTAAAACATTAGTGAGAAATGTCAAGAATAGCGCTATTGGCGTATGCCAACGACATGAAAGAAGAACCGCTACGTTATGTCGAACAGGAGATCAAAGAGATCAACACCTACTTCGGAAACATCAAAAAGCACTTAAATCCGGATATTCTTATAAGTGCCACTAAAGATGACTTATTCCGTTACTTCGCTGACCACGGTCCAGATATTGAGATCATGCACTTTTCAGGCCATGGCAACAGCCTCGCCCTCTTCTTCACAAAAGATGGCGCCTTTAGAAAAGAAGGTCTCGCAGAACTCATGGCATTCGCCCCTAATATCAAACTCGTATTCCTCAACGCCTGTGCATCCAGAGAGATCATAGACGTACTGCATACGCCCGATCCGGCCAATCCGCAGAAAGGTGTTCCTATCGTCATCGGTACACAACGTCCTGTATACGATAAAGTAGCGGCCGACTTCTCCATCTACTTCTACACCGCCCTGACCAAGTCATGGCCCATCGGAAAAGCCTTCGACTTTGCAAAGACCTTCGTCCTCTCCGGCGAACACTTCGCACTGTTCCCCAAAGGGCCCAATCGCTATATCGGTACAAAACGTGCCGCCGTCATGGATGATGATCCGGAGGAGGATACTGAACAGCAGGAATTTCCCTGGGGGATCTATTACAAGGAATCGCTGACAGACGACTGGTCGATCACCCAATACCTCAACGAAAAATATGATGACAAGGAGAAATATGCCCCCAATGACGAATTGATCCGGGCACTGGCCGCCAATGCCAGCCGCCTGTATGCCAATCTGGCCAAAGAAAGGGACGCGCTCATCGCCACCCTCTACGACAAGTCAGACCTCTCCGCCAAAGAAGTGCTCATCGAAGTCGAAAACATCAACGATAAATTCAACCGGCGCAATATCCAGCTGAAAGAGATCAATGACCTCTATGCAGCCTATATCCAGGACCCGCAAAGCCTGAGCGATATCGCTGATAAACTGATCAATACCTTCCCCCTGCCACTGGGTAAACTCCTCCAGCGGATGTACTCTTTCAGTAAAGAGAACCTCCTCACAGAAGAAGACTACGCCGAATTTCTCGACCTGCAGATCAACTTCTATGAAATACTGGTCAAACTGGCCGCCGCTACCATCCTCTCCGACCTGCTGGAAGTATACGGCATGAAAGAGAAGATCGGGAAAATACTGGCGTTCAATCCTATCCAGAAGGAGATCATCTTAAACTATTTCCGGCAGACCAAAGAAAACGAACAGGACTTTGACTACACCTCCTTCATCGAGGTCATCAGCCAGGTATTAAAGGAAAACCTGAAAGATGAACCGGATATCGCACCTTTTGTCAAAGAATACCTGCACTTCGAAAGCATCAACACCTATGAGAACAATTTCTTTAATTCTCATATGGTGATCAAAGGCATTAAAGCCAAAATGCCTATGCTCAATACAACCGCCGCCTATATTCATCATTGTAAGGAAATAGAACGGGGACTGATCAATCTTCTGAAAGAACTGTTCTTTATCCTGCAATACAAGATGGTTGTCATCAAAAACGTAGAGGCTATCCGGAAACGGAATGTACTCGCAAAGACCTACTTCCATAAGTACATGTTGCTGGAACAGCGTATCTCCGACAGAATGGAGGTCATGGAACTGCAATCCCTGCCGGAATATGCAGAATCCTATTCCGTGATCCTGGTCAAAGAGATCTACAGGATGTTCGAATACCTGTCCCTCTCCCCCTTCCTGATCGATAAAAATGTGCAGTGCGAGTTTGACGGGGTAGACCTCTATTTCTACAACTACACCGAAGGCAATGGCATCGTCTATAAAAGTCTGACCAGTAACGAAAGACTCATCCACATCCTGCCGGAAACACAGGATATAGAACTCGGCGCCTCCACCATTACCAAAACCACTCTGCGCTTCATCGAGGATATGGCCATCAAAACAGACCGTGAAAAGAACAGGATCACCAACCGCCTGCTGCAATTGCATGCAGAATTCGCGTACTACCGCTCAAAAATAGCGGCTACACCGGTCACCGTACAAAACACCACACCCATAAACAGCCAGTCATGATGAAACTGATGGAAAATCCCTTCAAGCTGCTGGAGTCCTATACCAAGGAAGACAAGGACATATGGGGCGGGCGGTCCGCAGAAATAGAGCACCTGTACAACCTTTCTTTTGCGGCCAATCTCATACTGGTATATGGCGTCTCCGGCGTCGGTAAAACCAGTCTCATTCAATGTGGTCTGGCCAATAAGTTCAGACGCACCGACTGGCACGCCGTCTGGATCACCCGGAAAGAAGAACTCAACCGGAGCCTGACCGAAACACTCTCACGGGAAGCAGGGGACAGTCCTTCCGCGCCGCCCTCTCCCGTACCGGAGATCATCCGCAGGGTCTACCTGAAGCATTTTAAGCCCATATTCCTCGTTTTTGATCAGCTGGAGGAATTATTCATCTTCGGCTCAAACGGCGAAATTCAGGCCTTTATAGGCATCATAAAAGAGATCCTGAGCAGTGACATACAGTGCAAGATCATCCTGGTGGTCCGGGAAGAATACCACGGCCACCTCAAAACATTACAGGATGCCGGTCTGCCGGTCTTCAAAGCCTCCGTCAAAATAGAGCCTATGAGCATCCCGGAGGCGACTGAAGCCGTATCCAAACTCCTGGACAAATACAATATCCAGACGCCCGATGCCGACCACCGGGCCTGCGCCGCCAAAATAGCGACCGACTGCTCAATAGACAGCCGCGTAGACCTGGCCAATCTCCAGGTCTACCTCTTCTGGGCATGGGAAAAAGCGGCTGAGAAAGCCCCACCGGACGCAGATATCGCTTTCACGCATAACATCCTCCGGGAGATCGGTGATGGCAGAAATGTACTGACGCGCTACCTGAACGCCGTCGTTGAACGGGTCTCTAAAGGAAAAACAGGTGGCGTCTGGTTCCTGCTGCAACATTTTGTATCCCGCTCCCAGACCAAACAACCGCTCCGGCTCACCGAATTACAGGATATTGACCAGCAGACGGCCCGCATGTGGCTCAACGAACTGAGTAAAAGTAAACTGGTGAAATGTGGCCGGGAAACAGACAACGAAGTCTATACCCTGACGCACGATAGCCTCGTACCACTGATCGTACAAAAGAAAACAGCCGCTTCCAGGGGCAGGAATATCCACCCCTCCGTACAGGGTAATCCCTTCAAAGGACTGCCTGCCTACGAAGAAAAAGACGCCACTATCTTCTTCGGCCGTAGCATGATCCTCCGGGAACTGCTGACCTTTTTCGAAGACAAACGCCTGCTCGTTATCGTAGGTCCCTCCGGTTCGGGTAAATCTTCCATCATCAAAGCTGGTATCATTCCTGCGCTGAAAACAGAAGGATATATCGTTATCAACGGTGAACCCGGCACACATCCCATGATCTTCGGCCGGGAAATACAGCGGCGGCTTACAGCCCTCGACGGCGGCAGAGCCCTCATATATATCGACCAGTTCGAAGAACTCAGTACCCAGGCCAGTACACAGGAAAGTGAAGAGTTCATCAACCTGCTCAATGATGTCCAGAACAGTCCCGATCCCAGGCTCCAGCAACTGAAAATAGTGCTCAGCGTCCGTGCAGATTATGAATACGAATTTGAAAGAGCTCTTACCGGCTGGCGCGAAGCCAAAAAGACCATTCCCGACCTGATGGAAAGCGCCGTCAGAGAGATTATTACGGAACCGGCCTATCTCGCCGGACTCGAATACAAACCCACCTACCTCGTTGACAATATCGTACGTGATGTGATGCAGTCCAACGGTACGCTGCCCCTGCTCTCCTACGCATTGGAACAGATGTACATCGAGTATGAGAAAAGCGGGGCAAATGACGGTTTCCTCACGGAAGATCATTACAATGCGATCGGCGGCGTTGTCGACGGACTACGCCTCAGAGCCTCCAAACTATATAGTAACTCTGATCCTGAAACCCAGCACACCATCAAAAACGTGATGCTGCGGATGCTGTCCCTCAGTATCAATGAAAAAGCATCCAAACGCATCCTTGCGGAAGACCTGGTGTATGAAAGTCCGGTGGAAAATGAACGGGTGCAGAAAGTGCTCAACGAACTGGTGAACAGCCGCCTGATCGTATCCGGGCCGGATGAAAATGGCCAGATCTACTACGAGCCTGCCCACGATTCTCTGATCCGCTCCTGGAACCTCATCGGTGACTGGATCAAACAATATGGTAAAGACCTGCTTTACCTGCAACAGGACCTCTCCGACGCCGTCAAACAGTTCAGACTCAACCCTAAAAAGCTGTGGCATGACGATCCGAAACTGAATACCCTGCTGAATATTATGCAGTCGCCCGACAACTGGTTGAACCGGCAGGAAACCAATTTCGTAAAGAAAAGCCTCCAGCGCAGAAACGAACTCGAAGACAGAAAGAAAAGAAGGGAACAGGAACTCGTAGAAGAAAAACTCAGTCGTCAGGAAGCTGTCGCCAAACTAAGTTCAGAAAAGGAAAGAAGAGAAAAAGAACTGCTGGAAGAAAAACTCAGCAAACAGGAAGCGATCGCTAAACTGAACAGCGAAAAAGAAGCCGTGCTCCTGGAAAAACTCAAAGGAGAAAAAGCAAAGACGCGGCTGCAAAAGCAAAGAACCATCCTGCTGGCCCTGGGGCTCTTCTCCCTGCTGATAGCAGCCAGTTACGTATACAGTCAATGGAATAAATCAGAGAAATCTGTAAAGCAGATACAGGAACTGAATCACCGTTTACAAAGCTCCGCAGATGATCTCACCAAACTCAATCAGTCACTGAACGTCGCCGCAGAAAGAGCCCGTGAAAGCGCCGAAGAAGCTAATATCGCCAGACAAAAAGCCGATTCCGCCGCAAGTCAGGAAAAGAAAGCACGTACTATTGTCGAACGACAAAAGAAGGAACTCCTGATCAAACAAAATGCACTGATCTCATCACAGGAAGAAGTAAAAAAATATTCTTTATCCTTACAGGCAAAGGCTGACTCATTGCGTACTTATTCCGACTCGCTGAAGACACAGCTGGTCATCATTCAGAACAAAACCAGGGAAGTGGAATATGCCAAACTAACTGCTGCCTATCTCACCAAATCCCGCTCACTCATGCATTCAGATCCTGCTATGGCCTATCAGCTGGCGCTTGAATCATTGAAGTACGATAGTGGCAACCAGAAGATCAAAAACTATATTCATGATACCCTGAACAACCGCAATACATACTACGAATCTTTTATTATTGATAATGTCTCTTCCGCTTTCTTTGCTGACAACGGGAAAACAGTACTCGCCATACAGGGAGATAATAAATTCAGGCTGCTCGATCTGTCTAATCACAAAGATACCGGCATCGTGCTCAATGGCAAGATCCTCTCCGCACAATTCAGTCCGGTAGACAACAGCGCATTGATCACCACCCGCAACAATATCTTCAGCTATAATTCGAACGGCGCGTTAAAGGGCACTTCTGAAAGAATGGAAAGTGTGGTAAAAGCCTTATACACAGCACGGGGCAGGATCATCGTCGTCACACCGTCTGAAGTACAGATCAGGAAGAGTGTCAGTGCCACGACAGCTGTAGTGATCCCATCGGGGAATAATGATGATGATACAGAAGTCAGCTCCAATGATTCTCTGCTATATATCAGAAAGAGTGGTGTAATCGAAGCATATGACCTGACCAACGGCCGGCTGATAAGAACCTTCCAGGAACCCAACAGCTTCCTCGCCAAAGGTGGTAACGGATTTATTGCTGTATCCGGAAAAAGGCTGCTGTTAGCCAGAAGCGCCGGCAATAAGATTGTATCAGAAAGATATTTTGTACCACTGGAGAAAGATTACTCCAGGGTATCCATCGTCAGCATCGCCGATAACCTGCGTACCCTGCTCTTTATGGCGGAACCGGCCGAACAGCAACAGATGCAACAGCAGCAACAGGTACAGCAACAACAGATCAGTAAAAACTTTATCAGACCACAGCTGAGCAATCCGCCAATATTATATGCATTCAGTCTGCCGAAGAGCAGCAGGAAATTACCCGGCAATATTCCTTACGCAAGACGTGTGGTACTCTCTGAAAACGGAAACTATCTCATTACGGGAGAAAGCGGCTCCTTATCCATATATGATAACAACGGGTATCGTACAGAGAATTTTGGTGGTTATGCAAACTATACCTCATGGGCTTTCAATCCGGCCAATACAGACATGATCATGAGCATGAATGGCCTCAAACTCAAACTCTGGGTAAAAGGTACACCGGAGGCACTTTCATCGCAACGTAAGCTGCGAACCTTTAGTTCCGCCGAACTGGAAAAAGCCCTGGAAGATATTGCTATCCGATAATTATATAACAACACAAGCAGCAATAAGTGCTGCTTGTGTTGTACTACATCAATCAGGGAATGCATATGTTTCGGCGATCCACGCAAAACCATCTTCTTTCTTTTGCACATGCCCGATTCCCGGCCATGGCAGGTGATAAGAAAACACCGTCGTACGATCAGCGGCCAGCGATGCCAGCACTTTTCTGCGCGTATCCGCTGCCTGCGTAAAATCAGTATCGCCATCAAAACCCCACTCGGGATGAGGGAACAGCAATACATCAGAATGTATCAGATCAGCAATATGTACGATCTCTTCATCACCTGAAAATACGCGCACGAGCGTATGTCCCGGTGTATGACCCGGTGCCGGCTGCAAACGTATACAACCAAATAAAGTTTCCTTGTAATCGAAGAAATGTAGCCGGTCTCTGAGCGCAGTTAAGGTCTGCTTAGTAGCTACCAGTATCTTTGCCAGCAATGCTTTATCTCCAAATTTACTCTTTGAGAAATCCGGCTTATCCGATAGCCAGAAACGATGCTCTGTTTCCGACATATACACCTGTGCCTGCGGGAAGACCAGTTGACCGTCCCTGCTGAACAGTCCGCCGATATGGTCCGGATGCGCATGCGTGATCACGATCCTTGTTACGTCATTTATAGCTATCCCTGCATCTTTCAGTGACTGCGGCAGCCAGCCACAGTCAGGGCCAAATCCAAAGCCTGCGCCGGTATCGATCAGTATCACTTCTTTTTCTTTCCGGACCAGCAGCATATTCATACCCAGGTCAACCGCTTTCGTAGAACGGAAACTATCCTGTAACAATTTTGTCACTTCTGCCGCAGGTACATCCTGGGCAAAATGGTCCTGCACAGGGCTCATCACAATATGCCCGTCCGTCACTACCGTCATTTCGAGCGCTCCCAGCTGAAAGCGATGATAGGGACGCGCGACCGCCTTGTTCAGGGAACGGGCCAGCAGTTGATGTATGGGTAATGTTGCACCGAGGCCCAGAATGGCCATTCTTTTTATGAGGGTTCTTCTTTCCATCTTCAAATATTTAGGTCAAAAGTATGGGGGTTGTATCTTTGAGTCAAGTAAGTACTTTTAAGTATCCAGGATACTTAAAAGTAACTAACATTGATTTTCAATCGTAAAAAAGTGCTCGCATGGCAAAGAAAAATATTGAGGGTCCTATCTGTGCAGTCGATTTCGCATTCAGAAGAATAGGTGGTAAGTATAAAGGCCGGATCCTCTGGTACCTGCATCAGTATAAAGTATTACGTTACGGCGAACTACGTCGTGCCATAAAGGATATTACCACTAAAATGCTGACACAGACCCTGCGTGAGCTGGAAGAAGACGGGCTGGTACACCGGGAAGTATTTCAGTCAATGCCGCCCCGTGTAGAGTATTCGCTGACGGCGTCCAGTCAGCTGCTGATACCATTTATCGATCATTTACGGGAGTGGGGAGATCAGCAGATGGCAAAAGAAAATATACCCGTCATCAAGAGTAGTTTATCTTGTGTGATCAGGGAGGAAGAAGCTGCCGAAAAATAAAAAGCCCCGGCAATCGCCAGAGCTCTTTATTGTAAAAAACGGATTATATCCGGTTATTTCATTTCAACGCCAACTGAAACCCTTGTTTCATCATAAAACAGGTTCAGGTTTTTAGGTTTTGCACCCGCTGGCAGTTTGAATTTGTTTTCTTCTGAAGTTTTCGTAGACTCCGCATCAACGTTTACAGTATTGTAATTGTCGTGCGTCAGGTTATTTCCATTATCCAGTTGTAGACGGAAGTCGTTTGGATTAAAGAAAATACCATTGCCACCTACTGCATTTTTGTTGGTCACTTCAATTTCGTAGGTAATTTCAGTACCGGTCACTTTCCCATCCGGGTCAGTTAACTCAATACCTTTTGCATTTTTCAAACGAACCAGCACTTCTTTTTTCTTACCCAGGTATACGGAGTCCGGGGCGAAAGTAATTGCGAAAGTTTTAGGTTCGTTTGCCGGGGTGCTGGCAGCTGGAGTGCTTTCAGACTGCTGTTCGGAGCTTGGGGCCTGTTGATCAGCATTCTCTGTTTTGTTCTTTCCTTTACATGCAGCCATAGCTACCATGAGGGCAACAGAAGACACAAGAATGATCCTTTTCATCGTATAATTATTGGTTTAGAATTAAAGATGGATGGTCAAAAGAAAAATATAATGTGTACGAATGTAAGCACTTTTTATATTATCTGCTATCAAATCCGGCAATTTGCGTAGCAGGATAAGGGTTAGCATCCAAAAATGCGTAGAACTACGTATGCTCTCAGGCTAATATTCTACAAACAGCTTATCAGGATAACACCACAGCCAGCGGTCCCCGGGTTCCGCAGAAGCTATCACCGGATGCCCCGTAGCATGATGATGACGTGTCATATGTTTATTCGGTGACTGGTCACAACAAAGCGTCTCTCCACAGGTCTGACAGGTACGCAGATGCACCCAGTCTCCCCCATTTTTGATACATTCCTCGCATACGCCCCCCTCGCCTATTTGCACTTCTTTGATATCTCTGATGTGTTGACAGGTTTCTTGTTCTTGCATAATGACAGGAATTAATGTTATATAATTGCGTTAACAGCTAACAAGATAACATATTCCGGTAGCTTTTGTAACAGAATTTATTGTCATTGAACGGCTTATTCCTGTACAATTCATCTCCGGACATCCACTTATTGTCTCCCTCCCTATATACCAGCTCCACATAGCACGACATCATATAAATCATTGAATTACAATCGACTATAAGCCTTCTTCGCTCAGAATAGCTTTAATTCACTGAGTATTAACCAGATAAGCGCTCTCTCTTCGCTTTACAACGTAGATACGCCGTTATTATTCCGGTACCGGTCCACTCCGGAGCGAAGTAATAACGGCGTAATAGCGGCGTAATGGCGGTATACATCGAAGAAATGTACCCGAATAGGCGACTAGTGGTCTTACTATAATCTAACTATACTTATCTTACGTTACACCTCCCTTCCAAACGGAGGTGTAACGGCGAAGTTGTACTATCTAAACATTATCAACAGGAACTGCCCTCCCAATGACTAACGTTTAATTCCTAACTGGCGTAGCACAAACGTCTCCACCACTACTGCCGGAAGAGCCAATGAAACCGTCCTGGAAAACCGCGCTATATTCATCCCTGCAAATGCACCCTCTCCCGTAAAGAGCGGTCCGCCGCATTGCTCCGGCCGGAGTATCCCATCATGTGCGATCACTGCCTGAAAGCCATCTCTACGCTCGCTTTTGCCTCCCCTGAACAGATCTGTCGCATGGGTTGCAGGCGCCTGCGGACGTTTCGCCAGTACGATCGTATCATTTACTTCCGCTGTCTGATGAAGATTAGCATCTGCGCCATCCGGACCTGCGGTTACCGCATGCAGACGTCGTTGTATGACCACCGTATCACCCGGCCAGTAGGTAAATAATTCCCTGCCATAATCCATCGGTTCATTCACCGCAACACCATTGATACTGATGATCTCATCACCGGGTGTAGCGCCCTTTGCATCAGCAGGAGATCCCGGCATCACATAGGTCAGGACCAGGGGTTTCTTATCAGGCGCGATAGCGGCGCCCAGAAAACCCAGACTGCTCATTTTAGGCAAACTGAATGTATCCTTTCCAAATACGCTGGCAATAGCAAGGGTATCCGGCTGTGGCGATACCAGGAACATGCCTGTTTTAATTTCCGTCTGCCACTTTAGCGGAAACAGAATACCATCTTTTATACGGATCTCAGGGCGTAATAATACCAGGTCGTTCTCTTTATCCCGTGCGATGATCCGGGCCTTCGTCCGTTTATTGTTGTATACGACAACCGGCGCTTCTCCTACCTCGCTGCTCTTACTCACCACAAAAGAAGCCCCCTTTACATCGATCAGCATACCATTGATCACACGCTGCTGATGGCCAGCTACACTCTGTACACGTACACAGCCCTTTTTCTCCGCCTTGTTCGATCCTATCACAAGACGCAGCCTTTCCAGCTGATCATCGGAACTGATCTGATTTGCTGCCGGATCTGTTTTTACACTATCTGTTATCTCCGGATACTTTGTATAATGTACCGGCTGCGTCAAAGCCGTCCAGTATTTTCTGTACAGATCAACAGGTACGTCGTAGTTCTTCTTTTCATCCGGTTCTATCGCACTTCTCATCCCGATGACCCGTCCCAGATAGTCGAACAGCGGTCCGCCGGAATCACCCGGTTCCATCATACAGGTAGACTCAATAAAACCCTTCTCATTCTTTGCCCGGGTAATATGTCCCGCCGTCATCATAGGCAGGGGCTGATTCAGACTCTCCGGATACGCAATACTGAAACAGGGTTCATTTACCTGGAGATCGTAAGACCAGCCCATAGGCGCCACCGGCCAGTCGCCCGGCGTCAGGATCTTCATCATCGCCACATCCGGCAACTCCGGCGTTTCCGGGAAATTAATTTTACCCAGTGCCTGTGCGATCGCCGATCTGCCATCAGTAAAAGTCACCATATAGATATTACCGGGTACGGTTGTATGAGCCACGGTCAGAATATGGCCTTCTTTCGTAACAACGACGCCACTGAACGTAGCGCTCATCTGCTGACGGGCAACAGTATCATACCCCCACATACGCACATAGGCGTGAGGGAGTGCTGTACTGACCTCGCGTAAGGTAAATCCGTGAAAATCATTAGCTTGCTGGCAATAGGTATTTCCCGCTAACAGCAGCAGGAAAAGGATTAATAGTTGGTTTTTTCTCATTTTTCAACCCGGATCTTGGGAACCGGAAAACTAAAGATAATCTACCGTTCGCAGGTTTTTATATCCCGAACAGTGAAAAGCACAGTTCCTTTACAATGAAAAGCTTAGATATATATTTAAAATAATTATCTTGCAACATTATCCGGAATAAGAAGGACAAATCACGCATGAGACCTATACCAAAGTATGTATCCCTGCTGCTGTTACTGCTCGTTGTAACCAGTCAGGTAGCCCAAAGTCAGCAAAATGAGCTCTATAGTTACCAGGACCTCTCCCACCTTTTTTACCAGAAGCAAAAGGACTCTTTGCAAAAAGCATGGACCTGCCCTGCCAATTACAAAGACAAGGAAACGCAAAAGAAATACAAGGAGATCTGGGATGGACGAACCGAGTTTTTCACCGGCGCCATCAAATCTGACAACTATGTATACGACAAAGACATATACGCCTACGTATACAGCATTATCACCGAAATCTGCAAAGGCAACAAAGGCTTCCTGCCCGCACAGCCATTCCTGGTGCTGGACAGAAGTCCGTCAATCAACGCCTATGCAGTAGGTAGTAACGTTATCGCGGTCAACCTGGGCCTGATCCAGTTTGCCAGAACAAAAGAAGAACTGGCACTGACACTCGCACACGAACTGTCGCATAACATCCTCCTGCACGCAGAAAACAGTATGAAGAAACGTGCAGAATGGCTGACTTCCAGTGAATATAAACAGTCAATGGAAGACGTGCTTGACTCTAAATACGAGCGACTGACCCGCCTGAAAAAGGTATTCGAGAACTATTCCTTTGACAGAAGCCGTCACCAACGCTACCACGAAGGAGACGCCGACTCACTCGCCGTGGTCCTGCTCAAAAATGCCAATATAGCCTTCGATCCGAATGTATTCCTTCGCCTGGATACTGCAGATATGCTGTATCACCAGCCACTGAAACAACCGGTAAAAAACTACTTCACGGCATATGGTGTCAGCATAGAGGACGCCTGGCTGAAAAAGCGCTCCAAAGGCCTTTCTACCCGGAACTATAACTTCCAGGAAAACGTCACCATGCAGGACTCCCTGAAAACACACCCTGATTGTGTAGACAGGTACAATAAAACGAAAGTAGCGGCTACTACGCCGGCACAACAGACGCCGATCCCTGCTGCCGTTAAGGAGAAAGCCAATAAAATGCTGATATGGAATATGTATTGTAACATGAACCTGGCGCCCTGCCTGTATCGCGTATTAATGGCGAAAGACAACGGTAATACCGATCCATGGTACGATTTCATGATCCATAATATCATGCTCGAACTGTTCCATGCAGACAACGAACTGCATCGCTTTGCCGCTATCGGGGTAACGCAGAAAGAATATATCTCTAAAGACTTCTACGAACTGCAAACCATGCTGGAACAGATGCCGCGTGAGGAACTGGGCAAAAGCTGTGAGCAACTGCAAAGAGCTGGTTTCTGGAGCAAAATGCAGGACCAGGAACAGGGCTTCAGAACGCTGATGCAGAGTATTGCACTCAACAAAGAGAGCAACGAGGCAAGCAAGACAAAAGCAGCCAAAACCTTTACGGAAAAATATACCAGTAGTCTGTATGGTGAATATGCGGACGACTTAAAAAAAGAAGTCAAGAAGTAAGATTTCATTCCCACTAACGTCTTTATGATAAAAAAACTCTCTTTCCTCCTCATCATTCTCTCCCCCTTCCTTGTAAAGGCGCAAACAAAAGTCTTTAAGGAGGTACATGAAGGGATCTCTACCGAATTTAAGCCCATTCTTCAGAATGGAGACCTGATCGGCTATCTGTCCTTCTCAGAACTGGAAAGGGCCGATAAAGACTCTTTCAACTATAAGATCGAGATCATGGACGAGAACCTGCAGGATCTGGGGATTGTCAACTTCAAAGAAAAGAAACTGGACCTGCAACAGGTATCCTTTGTGAATGATACCCTCTGCATGGCTTATCTGAAAAGCAATGTACTGGGTTATGACTGGGCCAGCAGAAACGAGCGGAATGATTCCCTGTCAAAAGGCTACCTCTCCCTGTTCGCACAGTTTATCAGCCTGGATGGTAAAATTGCACACATTTTTGAGAAAAGACTGAGAACTGATATCCGGCTGGCCTGGACAACCACCCGTGACGGTAAGATCGGCAACGGCGGACTTAGATATCCCCTGCAACTCAAAAACCAGGATCAGAAAGGATTTACTTTTTTCTTCGGCGATAACGCACACAATTATCTGCTTGTCGTAACAACACAGGGAGAATTACTCTGGGAAAAATATATTATTGAGGATGGCGACCATTATAACATGCTGACCTCCGGCAGGGATGTGCTTCTCCTTATCACAGCAGAGGGATACGGATCCTTACGTGACCATACAGTGATCTCCTATAATACAGATACAAAAACCGGCATCCTGAAACTCCCTTTACAGGACCAGTTCCGCAATCCTTTGCTGGCAGTGGAATTCGATAATGATCCTGCCACCGGCCATCCGTATCTGGCTGGCTATATTCCTGATCCGATGGCAGCCGGTGCTTACCTGTACACCAAAAATGTCGTACAGCACATATTCTCAGGTATCTTTGTCATCAATGTTGACGGACATGAAAAAACGGCCGTGAAACGGCAATTTACTTACTGGACCGACAAAGTTGATGAAGAACTGGTTGAGAATGACTTTCTGTTGCATAATAATGCCTTTATGAAAAACGTCATTGCCTTCAGAGATTTCCAGGGTAATACGTATATCGCCGGGACCAATAATTACCGCAGAGCCAAATATGGCGGTGTAGTGATGATCAAACAGGATGCAAAAGGCAAACTGGGGGTAGTAACACCTTTCGTTAATGCAGATCTCGATCCCTTTGATCTCAGAAAACCATCTGATTTTATCGGTATGCCACCGTTATACACAGTGTCTTCATCTGATACCAGGTCTGTTTATCTGATCGTCAATAACCAGGCGAATTCGCTCATTTATAACCTGGAGAAAAATAGTATCGTGCGCGTCATTCCTCATAAAGATGGTAACATTCGTACGAACGTCTTTCCTGCCAAAGAAGGCCATGTGATCGTAGCCGAATACAACAGAAAAGAGAAATACACGAAATTCTCTATCGAAGCGATATAAACACACACAAAAGACATAAAAAAAGCCTTACACTTAATCCGTGTAAGGCTTTTTCTATCTAATTCGTAATTCCTAATTCCTAATTGCCTTCCGTCTTTGCAGATACAGCTTCGCTGACTCACTCGCCGTAATGATCGCACCACCTAGTATCACGATATCTTTAATCACCAGACGGCCTCTTCCGGACAGGAAAGGGAACCCCCAGTCCTTATCTGTCAGATGCGGCACCCAGCTTTCAGGTGTGGTCACCAGGAAAGACAGCGTACCCAGGGTCATAATGAAGATCAGGATACTACCGATCATACTGGCAAACGGCGCTACCTTGTACAGGGCTACCAGTATGGCCATGCTGACCAGCAACACGCCTAAACCCGCAGAAAAACCATAGGTGTTATTGGCAGTGTGCCATTCATGATTGGCCACGATCAGTTCGCCTTCTTTATTCTGATGTGTTTTATATTCTTCCGGATGATTGTAAAAGAAAGACATAAACGGACTGTTGGCTACGAAAGGAACAACACCATCTGCCTCATAAGTGAAGAACTTCAAACCGCCGATCCAGAGGAATACGACAACAATACCCAAACGGACGGCCTTTTTACCAAACTGATCGAGGTTAGCTACGAAATTGACGATTGAATTTTTCATTTTAATATAAGTTAGTTGTTAGTGTGCGTATTGACAATGTAAAGGTAGACAGACCTGCCACGGCAGAACATGGACGATCCAGTCTGTCACTTGGACAAATATGCCAGGCGTCAGGTCAGAGGGTACAATAAGACAACAGGATTACTGGGGAAGGTCCGCTACGATGGAAATACCGGTCTGCTGCCGGAAAGTTTGCGGGGAAACCCTGGTAAACTTCTTGAAAAAGCGGCTGAAATAGAACTCATCGCTGAATTGCAGCGAATACGCGATCTCCTTGATACTACGCCGGGTCAGGTGCAACTGGCGCTTGGCCTCCAGGATCAAACGTTCCTGGATCATGGCAGAAGGCGACTTCTTAAAGTATTTTGTACAACGTTTGGTAAAGTTATTAGAAGACATCGCCAGCAGCTCCGCATAGTCGGCTGGCTTGTGTAAGGTCAGGTAGTGCTGGTCCAGCAAACGTCTGAACTCCTCCATCTGCTCATCCCGTTCTTCAGGATTCAGCATATTAGCGGCTGAGCGCGTCTTTATGCTACTCGACTTGGCGAGGAACAACTGCAGATACCCCCGCATCACGATCTCATCACAACCGCTGACGTCAAACTCCTCTGCCAGTTCATCCAGCAGGTTTTTGAAGATACGCGCCTCCCGGTCGTTCAGTTTCACCGAAGGTTCTATATAGATATTGTTAAACAGTAAGCCATTACAGGCTACCTGTGCCTTGTGATATTCTATACAATAGAAATCACTGTGGAATTGCAACATGGCCAGTTTACAGGGGCCAGGTTGTTCAATATAGATCATTTGCAGGGGCGTAGAGAACAGCAATACCGGCCCTTTAAATGGAAATGCGCCAAAGTCTGCATGAAAGATGCCCTCACCCTCTTCTACAAATACGATCGTATATTCTGCATACTGCACAGGCTTTGCCAGGCAATCTTCTCCGGTATCGAGTCCGAGCAAAGTTTCATTGGAGGAAGAACAGATTCTTTTCATGCACACAGATAATGATCTGACGAATACAAAAATATATCAATAAATATAAAACAGATTGTCCGTCTTATGGTTATGAAAGTGCTTTTTATGGCGAATGGCCATAGCCCAAAATAACAAAGCGGAAAGGTTGCCCTTTCCGCTTTGTCCCTGATGATATATAGTTGCTTACTTTTTCTTTACCAGTTTAAACGCAGTTCTTCTGTTCAGCTTATGCTCTTCCTCACTACAGTTGACGCCATTGCCACACCTGTTCAGCAGCTTCGTTTCCCCATAGCCTTTGGCTGAAATTCTGCTTTTCGCCACCCCTTTGGATATCAGGTAATTCATTACAGACGTCGCACGTTTCTGAGACAATGCCAGGTTAAAGGCGTCATTACCACGGGCATCCGTATGTGCACTCAGTTCCACTGATTTATCCGGATTTTCCATGATCGTCTTCACCAGCCCGTCCAGTACCTGTGCAGCAGCCGGATTGATAGCAGCCTTACCAAAATCAAAATAGATATCCAGTAATCCTGACTGCCCGGAATCATCTGATGGCGTTGCCACCGGCGCAGGATCAGGTGTTTGCACCGCTGGCTCAGGTGTTGCTTCGGCACCAGTTACATCACCGGTTACCTTCCGGAGTGTATCATCCTTGATCGGTTGGTCAGGAATATGTGCAGGTATCTCTTCTTCCGGCAGGGATTCCACCGCATAAATATCATCACTGCCACTACCGCCGTTCCTGTTGGAAGACAGATAGGCAATCCCTTCATCAGTTAAACCAAAAGCAAAATCATCCTGTGGTGAATTCAGCGGATAACGCATGTTCCTGATTGTACCGCTCATCTGGCCAGACTGATACTTATCCAGCTTTACACGATAGATATCAAGACCGCCCATACCAATGCGTCCATCACTGGCGAAATAAAGGATGTCACCTTTTACGATCGCCGGACTACGTTCATTACCTGCCGTATTGATAGATTTCAGGTTCAGCGCAGGTCCCCACTGGCCTGTAGCCGTGCGGTAACACATATACAGGTCTGTACCACCAGCGCCACCCGGCATATTGGAGGCAAAGTATAAAGCCATACCATCCGGTGTAATGAATGGATCACCTACGGAATATGCATTTACGTTATTATGTGAAAATGCTACAGGTGCGGACCATTTACCGGAAGCATCCTGTTTACTGCTGTAGATCTCCACATTCACAGTAGCCGCCTTGCCCTTCGCACGGTCTCCCCTGCCGGGAATACGGGTCAGGGTAAAGAACATTTCTTTCCCGTCTCTCGTAAAACTGGCGGAACCAACATGATATCCGGTACCGGTTTGCAAGGGGAACAGCGAGATACTGTCTCCGTTCGCCGGCTTCCGGAAAAGATGCAGGTAATCATTACCCGTCCAGCCACTGGTCAGCGGATCTGGTTTTACCCTGGTATCAAAACGCAGGAAAAAATGGTGCTTTTTCGGCTGATGTACGCCAGCCGCAGAACGGTCGGACGTAAACACCACACCACCCATATATGGCACCGCACTCCAGTCTGATTTACCGGAGTTCAGGGCCTTGTAATTGTCGATCTTTAAACGGTCAGGCGTCTGCATCCAGCTGATGGCTGAATCGCAGGAAGCGATCCAGGTACGCTGTAACTCAGGTGTAACCGTTGTTCCTGCTGCGGTTGCATACTTCTCATATTGTACACGCGCTTCAGGATACTTTGAATTGTTCTGTAAAGCGCGGGCATAATAGTAGGTATTCTCTGCCTTACTGCCACTCATACCGGTAGCTACTGCATACCAGCGCTCCGCCTCCTGATAGTTGTTATTAAAACGGTAACAGTCCGCAAGACGTTCCGCCGCATGCAGACTCGCCTTTTTATGATAAGCCTGCTCATAAAGCGTTGTCGCTTCTGCGTACTTATAGTTATCGTATGCTTTATCAGCCGCCTTAATGATATACTGCGCCTTTGCAGAACCAGCAGTAAGCAAAAAACACAGACCGATCGCGTAATGTATTGTCTTCATCGTCAGCATGATTAAGCTATCAGAATACCCTTGGGGTAGCCATCCTGATGTTTTGTTTGTTAAAGGTGAATCCTACGGAGATCTCATGTGTGCCGCCGCTGTAGTTCTGTAACGGACCTACAGAAAAGTCGTAGGCATACCCGATACGCAGATTCGGCATAGGGAATACCTCTGCCGCTGCCACCGCCGCATTACGATACATCAGGTTTTTCTGCAGATAGCTTTTATCATATAGCTTCAGGCCCGTCCGGTAGGAACCACCGATCCATACGACCTCTTTCAGAAGCAGGAAGGCATTCAGGTCCAGACTGGTAGGACCACCACGGTCATCTTTCAGGAGAAAGGATGGTTTCAGCTGAATATCCTCATTCAAAGGGATCAGCGTACCAGCGGTCAGATAGTAATGCAGTTTGGTCTGTGGCAGATAAAGGAACTTACCTTTATTATCAAAGGCCTGTACAACGATATTATCAACCGAGAAACCAGCATAGTAACGGTCATCCGAATAGAAGATCCCGGCTCTCGCATCAGGCGTCAGACGGTGGAGTCCCGCCGGCATATCTGTCTCCGGATCATTCGGGTTCAGTTGTGACCCATTAATACCCGTTTGCAGCATCCCCACACTCAGGCCGATCGCCAGACGGGAAGAACCTTCCCTGTTCAGGCGGATGCGGTAAGCATAGCTGACATAAGCAGAAAGGTTATCCTGCGCACCCAGTTTATCACCGGATAACTGCAGTGCCAGTCCGACGTTACCGTCATTGGCCGCCGCATCTACCGCCAGCGAGAAACTCTCCGGCGCACCTTTCAGCCCTGTCCACTGATTACGGTAAAAGGCATGCAGATTGAGCTGCTCCTTATACCCTGCATAGGCAGGATTGATATAAATGCCATTGAACATATACTGGCTATACTGTGCATCCTGCTGTGCATGCACAGTCAATCCCAATGATGTCAGCAGTCCAGCTATCAAAAATATTTTTTTCATAGTTTAGGTCTGTGGTTCACATGATTATTTGAAAGCCCTGATCAGTGTAACGTATCCTTTCATCACTTCCCATTCCGCACTGCCGCTTCGTCTGATGCGCAACAGATAGTAATAGGTTCCTTCATTCAGGCCGTCACCTTTCCAGGTATTCTGATATCCTTTTTGTCTGTACACTTCATTACCCCAGCGGTTGACAATGATCAGCTCATTCTCTGCATACTGGTTCAGTCCGCGTATTTCAAAGAAGTCGTTCTTACCATCACCGTTTGGTGTAAACAGGTTCGGTACATTGATACCGGTTGCTGTGATCGTTACCGCAACGGTCGCCGCATTACTTAGCTGACCGTTTGCATTCTTCACCTGGTAGGTGAAGCTATCATCACCAGTATAACCCGGATCAGGCGTGTACACCACAGTACCATCTTCGTTTATTTTCACCGTACCATGCGCAGGTGATACAACCACCTCAACAGATGTTTTATCCAGTGTTGAGTTACGTGCGTCATCATTTGCCAGTACATCGATCGTAACAGGGATGTTGGCCTTTGTTTCACCTCTGTCATTCAGGGCCACAGGATCTTCAATCACAATCACCGGTGTCACATTGATATTTACTGTCACTGTCGCTGTACCACCTTTACCATCGCTGATTGTGATGTTGAAGTTATCCGGTCCGCTGTAACCCGCTGCCGGCGTATAGGTATAAGTACCATTTGCGCCTACGACAGCCGTACCATGCGCAGGATCTGTTGCCTTTGTAAAGGTCACCACATCGCCATCAGGATCAGTACCACTTACAGTACCGCTTACCGGCGTATTTTCAGGTGTCGTTTTAGAATCACCAAAACCAGTCGGCGGATTATTCACCGGTGTAGTGATCACTGGTTTAACAGTGATATTCACCGTCACAGTGGTACTACCACCTTTACCATCATCGATCTTAACAGTGAAACTATCATCACCGGTATAACCAGCTGCCGGGGTATAAGTATAAGTACCATCTGCACGCACTACGACAGTACCATGTGCAGGATCAGTTGCTTTCGTGAATGTCAGTACATCGCCATCAGCGTCTGAGCCGGTTACCGCGCCATTGACAGGTACATCTTTATTAGTGATCTTATCATCACCTGTACCTGTTGGCGGTGTATTTACCGGAGTTACGACTACCGGTGTAACAGTAATATTTACAGTCACTGTTGTGCTACCACCTTTACCATCATCGATCTTAACAGTAAAACTGTCATTACCGCTATATCCGCTTGCAGGCGTATAGGTATAAGTACCATCCGCACGTACCACGACAGTACCGTGTGCAGGGTTGGTCGCTTTTGTAAACGTCAGTACATCGCCATCTGCATCAGAGCCGGTTACGGCACCGTCTACAGGCACATCCTGATCTGTTGTCTTTGTATCACCTGTACCTGTTGGCGGTGTGTTCACCGGAGGTACGACTACCGGTGTAACGGTAATATTCACTGTTACCGTTGTACTGCCGCCTTTGCCATCATCGATCTTAACAGTGAAACTGTCGTTGCCGCTGTAGCCGGTTGCAGGCGTATAAGTATAAGTACCATCCGCACGTACCACTACACTACCATGTGCAGGATCAGTTGCTTTCGTAAAGGTCAGCGCATCACCATCCACATCGGAGCCTGTTACGATGCCATCCACTGGTACATCCTGATCTGTTGTCTTAGTATCCCCTGTGCCTGTTGGCGGTGTATTCACCGGAGGCACGACTACCGGTGTAACAGTAATATTCACCGTTACCGTAGTACTACCACCCTTACCATCGTCGATCTTAACAGTGAAGCTATCGTTACCGCTATAACCGGTTGCAGGCGTATAAGTATAAGTACCATCTGCACGTACCACTACACTACCATGTGCAGGGTCAGTCGCTTTCGTAAAGGTCAGCGCATCACCATCCACATCGGAGCCGGTTACAGCACCATCCACTGGTACATCCTGATCAGTTGTCTTTGTATCACCTGTACCTGTTGGCGGATTGTTTGGCGGTGTGGTAACGGTAATATTTACAGTTACGGTAGTGCTTCCACCCTTACCGTCATCGATCTTAACAGTAAAGCTATCACCACCCACATAACCTGCGGTCGGTGTATAAGTATATGTACCATCCGCATGCACTACTACAGTACCATGTGCAGGATCGGTTGCTTTTGTAAAGGTCAGTACATCACCATCCACATCGGAACCTGTTACAGCACCATTTACCGGCACGTCTCTGTTCGTTGTCTTCGTATCACCTGTACCTGTCGGCGGATTGTTTGGCGGTGTATTCACTGTGATGTTTACAGTCACAGTTGTACTGCCCCCTTTACCATCACTGACTGTTACGGTAAAGCTATCACTACCTATATAACCTGTAGCCGGTGTATAAGTATAAGTACCATCTGCACGTACCACTACAGCACCATGTGCAGGATCCGTCGCTTTCGTAAAGGTCAGCGCATCACCATCCACATCGGAACCTGTTACAGCCCCATCAACAGGGGTATCTCTGAGGGTTGTCTTTGTATCACCTGTACCTGTCGGTGGATTGTTTGGCGGTGTGGTAACGGTAATATTAGCAGTTACACTAGTACTGCCACCTTTACCATCACTGATTGTTACGGTAAAGCTATCACTACCTATATAACCTGTAGCCGGTGTATAAGTATAAGTACCATCTGCACGTACCACTACAGCACCATGTGCAGGATCCGTCGCTTTCGTAAAGGTCAGCGCATCACCATCCACATCGGAACCTGTTACAGCCCCATCAACAGGGGTATCTCTGAGGGTTGTCTTTGTATCACCTGTACCTGTTGGCGGATTGTTTGGCGGTGTATTCACTGTGATGTTTACAGTCACAGTTGTACTGCCCCCTTTACCATCACTGATTGTTATAGTAAAGCTATCACCACCTACATAACCCGCTGCCGGAGTATAGGTGTAGGTACCATCTGCATGCACTACTACGGAGCCATGTGCAGGATCGGTTGCTTTCGTAAAGGTCAGCGCATCACCATCTACATCGGAACCTGTTACAGCGCCATCTACAGGGGTATCTCTGAGGGTTGTCTTTGTATCACCTGTGCCTGTCGGCGGATTGTTTGGCGGTGTATTCACTGTGATATTTACAGTCACAGTTGTACTGCCACCCTTACCATCACTGATTGTTATAGTAAAGCTGTCACCACCCACATAACCCGCTGCCGGAGTATAGGTGTAGGTACCATCCGCACGCACTACCACGGAGCCATGTGCAGGATCGGTTGCTTTTGTAAAGGTCAGTGCATCACCATCCACATCGGAACCTGTTACAGCGCCATCTACAGGCGTATCTCTGAGGGTTGTCTTTGTATCACCTGTACCTGTCGGCGGATTGTTCGGCGGCGTTGTAACCGTAATATTTACTATTTCAGTTGTGCTACCACCCTTACCGTCACTGATTGTTACGGTAAAACTATCACCACCTACATAACCCGGGGCCGGTGTATAAGTATAAGTACCATCCGCACGTACTACTACAGAACCATGTGCAGGATCGGTCGCTTTTGTAAAGGTAAGCGGATCGCCATTCACATCGGAACCTGTTACAGCACCGTCAACAGGAGTATCTCTGAGGGTTGTCTTTGTATCGCCTGTACCTGTTGGTGGCGTATTCACCCTGGTGATCGTCAGCGGGAATGTCTCCGTATCCTGTAAAACACCTCCACTACCGGTATTGCCTCTATCGGAAATATTCACTGTCACCAGTACCGTAGGGGAAGGATTTACGATCGTCATATATTTAACACTACCTGCGGCAATAAACGCGTTGATGTTCGCAATTGTACCGGTCAGTGTCAGCGCACCTGCAGATACGCCTACCGTCACACCTCCACCTAAAGAAGCCGCAAAGGACCCTTCCGGCACAGAGATGGTGACCGTCACCGTACTGCTACCCGCATCTACATCAGCAAAGGAAATACCATCTATCCTTGCAGGTGTTCCTTCCGTTACATTGATGTTCACAGGAACAGTCGCAACAGGGGCATCATTCACCGGGGCAACATTGATGGTCATGGTGGCCGCTGTAGGAGCATAATCATATTGATCTGCAGCTACCCAGCTGAAGCTGGTAGTTCCATTCCAGTTAAGGTTTGGCACAAATGTGAGATTCACCAGATCTGCTGCCGCAATCTCATCTCCTGCTACAACCGGTACGCCGTTCAATTCCAGGGTACCATTCGCAGGCAGGGTATTCACTTTTATTTTCGTCAGTGTCACACCATCAATATCACTATAGTTATTGCTGAAGTCAGTCGCCGCAAAATGCAGGGTATTGTCTTCATTTACGTTCACACTGCTGTTGCTGACAGCAGGCAGGTTGTTCACCAGTACGCTGACAACATAGATATAATCAGCTCTGTCGGCATCCGCATCATCGCTGGAGATCTGTACCGTAGCGGTATAAGTTCCACCGGCATGTCCTGCCGGATCAAAACTTACACTGAAATTGCTGCTGATACCACCTGCCAGATTCGCAGCCCCTGGTTGTGTAGAAACCGTAAATCCGGCATCTCCACTAATGCTGACAACAGGAGCGCCTGTCAGATGTAAAGTACCTGTACCCACGTTCTGAACAGAGAAGTTATGTACCACTGCAGATGAACTGGCCAGCGTCACACCAAAGTCTGTACCGTCCGTCGTATTCACCGTAGCACTATTGTCAGCGATCACGGTCGCATTGCCAGATACGCTGATCCGTGGATCTACCAGTATCTTAATAGTGGTGGTTGCTACCGGACCATTCTCTGTACCATCATTTAAGGTGGTCAGAATAGTACGGTCTGTCTGATCAGGCGTTAATTGTTTATTATAATACCCGATCAGCTGGATGGCTGTAATATAATCTGCCGGAGAAGCAACACCTGTCAGTATGATCGTACCGGTACTATCTCCTGTAGCAGTAATACCTGCCGGTAATGTACCATTCAGGTGCAATCCTTCATTATTACCATCAGGACGGTTAGACAGGGTAATGGTCGCAGAAGCAACTGTACCGCCATCCGGATCAGTGATCGTCAGATCTGTATCTGTGATCCTGGCACCAACCGCACTACCTGCATTGTAATAATTCAGATAACTGTAATTACCAGCCGCTCCTGAGCTATGATCAGGGTCCGGATTTAATACCGGACAGTTATTTACATTGATAGTGGTACTATATATATTATTATCATAGTAACACTCTGTATAGAAAGGATCCTGCGTACTTAAAGAAGCCAGTGTAAAAGGCGTACCGACCGTTGCGCCGACACCTCCTGTTACAAAAGACCCATTATCGTTCAGGATCATGGAGATACCAATATTCAGATTCGTTCTTCCGCTCAGGTCCAGGTTGAAGGCAAAGTCCTTACACTCACCCATTTTGATCTGATCAGGTACCAGGCCCACATATAACAGTCGTGCATTCGGATCCGTAGTAGGGTCTCCTTCATAGAAAGCCACCGGCATTCCACCGTTGTTATTACCGGAACCCGGATTACAGATCTGCACATGCGCCTGAACAGTGTTACAGTTAGTGCCTTTGGTGAAACTGATATTGGTTGGATTGAAGGCTACGTCCGGACGTGCACCAAAGAAGTCAGCCGACAAAAGGAACTGGTAAGACTGATTGGCCAGGCCCGTTTTATTGGTAACGATCAGCTGACTCTTATCCGCCGTCAGTTTAAAAGAGAAGTCATACGGGAAACCCGCCTTGAAACCTACGGTATTGACATGTGTCTTGGTACTGGTACTGTCCAGCGGCACATCACGGAAAGCGAAGTTGTCTTCACGTCTGCCGGTACCGGTAGAAGAACCTACCTGCTGATAATAATAACCAGTAGCCGTTTCCTTTTCAAGATCTATATATGCATAAGACGCCAGCGGATTCTCATTACTCTCGTTGTTGAAGTTGATCGCGTTGGCTGTCTCGTTGAAATAAATAAAGTTGGTACCGGAAGGAATTCTGAAGGTCCTGGTCACACCTGCTGCCGGATAGGTTGCACTGGCTATACTGCGGATATCGGAATCAATAAATTCCGCACTCATACCCTGTCCTACCCTGCTATAAAACTCAAACACATAGGAGTCGTCAAAGTCGCGGGCGTAATTCGATTCACGTTTGATGATCAGGTTACCACCGCTCACGTAAACTTCCGGATCATATATACCGACAGCTCCGGCGCTGACATTCTTTGACGTATAGTCTCCGGTGATAGTACCGGAAGCAGTCAAAGGACCAGCAAGCGTAACATCCTTATTACTAATTACATAAGTAGACCTTCTGTCATCAGAACCACCGTTCGCCAGTGTCACAAATCCATTCAGGAGCGACTGGTCCAGGTCCAGCAGGAAGTGCAGGTTCGAATAACCTTCTTCTGTACCGTTATTACTGTCCAGATCTGCTACACTGGTATTACTACCCTTACCTGCTATACTGATAATACTTGTTCCCGGAGGGATGGGTATGATCAGATCAGTACTGGCAGCCGTCACACCGTGCTGCATACTGCGGATAAGCGTAGGCAGCGGATTGAGTGAGTTTGTGTTAGGTGACAGATATTCAACATGATAAGAGGAATGGATACCTGTCGCGTTTTCCGCGATCGTCAGTGTAGAGCCGGTGATTGAAAATCTAACGTTGTTGAGGTCTGGGGTCTTGTCGCCAATCTTACTTGCATCAGGGATAACAGCGCCGAGGTTTACTTTTCTCCATCCATATACATTTGTTCCGGAGCCAAGCGTGTTGGTATTCTTGGCATAATTGAGAAATCCGGACGAAGTGAGCGTGGGGATGTCGATGATCGCATTGATCGTAATAAAGTCTTCATCTCCTCTCAGGGTTTCCGCATCTCCCGCCGGATTATTCAAACCGGTTTCCGATGCAACATACACCACGACTGACTTTGTACCTGCAGGAATGGTGAAGGTCGGCGGCGCTCCGCCAGGGGCCCTGTACTTGGTTTCCACACCGAGAATATCGGCTTTCTTTCCTCCCGTCGGACTACAGGGGCTGAATGGCAACTGTCCGTAAACAAGGATGGGTAAGAGCATCAGGCAAATGCCCGAAAGTGCTCCGAAGAATTTTGTCTTCATAGGTATTTTCAATTAACAGCCCTCTCCGGCCGTATATTTCACTGGTTTAAGGAAACACACTTACTTAAATAAGGGACAGAATATTGTCATCATTCCCGAACAATGTTCATAAAAAATGTCGAAAGTGGCTTCCCACTCCGACATTTTTCATAACGGACACAAATATAGATTATTAACTTAATATCTGATAACAGAAAAAGGCAAGTCATTTTCATGACCTGCCTTTTCTGAAAAATTGAAACGTGTTTATCAGATGCTTTCTTCGTAAATATTACCGAACCTGTCGGTCGCCTTCACCGTGATCTTTTTAGCATCAGGAGAAGGTTTTGCGAAGAACATGTGATCATTGAGAGTAGGCTCCACGAACTTGTGCTTTTTAGGCAACTGTGGTCCGAGATAGAGTTCCACCGCCCACGGATCGTAGGCTACGCGGTGCTCCATAGGCCCTTTTAATACGCCGTCCTCATACCATTCAACTTTCCACTTGCTATCCCAGTTCCATACATTGGCAGAGATCTCATCCGGCGATTCCTTTACTTTTCCTTTCGGATAGATACGGAGCTGTGTTTCTTTTGGTAAGCCGGTTGATTTATAATACCATTTGATCTCAGTACCGTCTACCTCATACACACCATATCCGCCCGGCGTACCATCTCCACAGATAGGGCCCGTCCACCAGGCACCACATACGGTACCATGGTTGTGCTCCATGATATCTCCTTCTTCCCAGTTATCATTGAAGTGCGTGTGTCCGCTCATGATATGCACCTTGTATGGCGCGAGCATCTTGTACAACTGCTTTCTGTTAGCCACTGTACCACCGCCCACTTCTTCCGGTTTGCCGTTTCTTCTCTGCTGGCCGGTGAAGGTCGGAATATGCGTGCTCAATACGATGGTGCTGCCTGGTTTTACATGGGCCAGGTCCTGATCCAGCCATTGTAACTGGTTTTCAGTAATATAGCCGATATAATTTTTCGCAGCGCCCAGGAAGAATACGTCGTCCAGTACGATGTAATGCACTTCTCCCCTGTTGTAAGAGTAATAAGTTGGTCCGAACTGTTTCTTGAACGTGTTGGAAGAACCATCATCTGTACGGGCTTCATTGTCCATATCATGGTTACCGATCACATTGAAGAAAGGAATACCGGTTTTACCAACCGCTTCTTTATAATCTGCAAACAGTTCGAATTCATCCCATACCAGGTCTCCACAGCCAATACCATGGATCAGCAGGTCCGTTGGGTAGGATTTCACCAGCGCCTGCAGGTCAGGCACTGACTGACTCATTAACAACTCCACATCTTTCTTCGATTTCATCTGCGGATCGGCCCACACAACAAAAGCATGTTTACGGTCATCTACTTTCAACTTCTCCAGACTGAAGTCATTTTTGACAACAGGATTTCCCTTGCTCAGTGGTCTGAAGAAGTTAGCGATCCCCTTTTCTTCCGGAAATGCATAACCTGATGGTACGCTGATATATACAAATTCAGCGGTACCGTTGCTCTGCAGCACATAATCGCCGTTTTTGTCGGTCAGCACGATATTGATACCGTCAGTTACCTGTACACCGGAGATCCCTTTACCGTTGCTCTGTACCCTTCCTTTTAATGTAACGTTGGAAAGATCGATGTTTCCTCTTCCGAATAATGGCTTTGCGTTCAGCATTACCGAAGGCACTGTGAGCAGTGAACCGGTAATACCAAGATTCTTTAAGAATTTTCTTCTGTTAAGCGTCATAACTGTTTAATCTGTTTATTTGAGAACTGTAGCTCCTTCTCCTTCGATATCTGTTATTGGAGAGCTCTTGGTCAGCAGTCTGTTGTTCTGTGCCCTTGCTCTTACCCATTTACCCAGCGCCGGATTGTACACACCACCCAGCATATTGAAATAGCCCAGGTCAGCTGTGTTGTACACCAGACTCAGGGTATTGGAACCCTGTCTGTAGAATGGCTGCTGCGCCATCGTGAGCGGATTAATGATATCATAGAAATCCGTATTGGCAACACGGTATCCTTTGCTGCCGGAGTACAAACTACCACCGGTAGCGATAAAGATCACATCCACCGGCGTAGAGCTGGCAGTAACGGTAGAATCTTTAAATACCGCTACACCGGATGCGTTACCACTATTAGCAAACAGACCGCCTGTTTTCAGACCGAAGCCATCACCGTCATTCTTGGTATAATCAAATGCCCTGATCCAGTTGGAACTGCTAATATTGGTAGAACCGGAACCATTGATCAGTTTACCGGCGCCGCCTACATAGAAGAAAGTGCCTTTCTTCGCAGTACCCTTGCTCAGACTGAATTTATATGTACGCATGTTACCCGTAGCCCATCCATTGGTAGGATAGCCCGTTGGCGTAGAAGCATTGGCATTATTGGTCATCACTACCGCATAAGGGGTCTGCGCAAAATCAATATCGGTTGTCGCCATCAGCTGTACGTATTCATAGTTACCATCACCGCCGGCTACATCACTCATAAAACCAGTGATCAGTACAGGTGCTACCTGGATCTGAGAACTCAGTTCCTGCACATCTTTTCCGGTACGCACCCTGAACTGCGGGGTCAGCTTTCCTTCCTTCCCTTCGGAGTTGAAGACAATACCGGTATAGTTAGCATTCACAAAAGCCGCGTTATTTGCAAAGGCAGCATTTGCTTCGGTATGCAGGATGATATCGCCAAAACCATCATTCAGTGTCTTATCACCAGATAAAACATCTGTGGGCTGTGGCAACGGATCAAAAGTACCTTTCACAATCACAGACAACATACTCTCATAGTTATCCGGATTGGTCTGCATCTGACCGATCGTCACACGCATGATCGTCAGCGGGTTATCAGAAGAAACCTTCTGGATATCGCTTTTGCTAACGCCCTTGATCTCCAGGATACCATTTACCCTTGACAATGTCTTACCATCTATATGGATGATCACAGAATCACCCGGTACAAAGGAGGCTGCATCAGCGCCTAAAGGAATCGAAATACCACGCATGGCTGACAGGCGACGGGCATCCTGTACCACCAGCAGTCCCTCCGGCAGGTTGCCGCCGGAATGGTCTGATACAACCATCGCTGCCAGACTATGACCACCTTTGAGATTATCATTGTTCAGTACAAGGTCCTGACCTCTGTACAGGTTTCTGACATCCATTATTGCCACATAAGGGCTTATCTCTGCTCCAGGATAATTATCCTTTTCACATCCCCAAAGCGTGATCAGTGAGGACAATAAGAAAGCGTATATAAATATCTTTTTCATGACAGTATTTTGGTATTGAATATCAATTATGGTTTTTGCCACCAAACCTGGGTAGAGATCTGATCTGCCCCCTGTCTGGCAACTGCCAGTTTATAATTTGTCGGATTAGTTGATTGTACATATACAGGATAAGTCATCCTTGCAGGCATCACACCGCCGTTTTTCAGTCCCGCGCCTTTAGGCAGGATCGGGTGACCAGTACGACGGTATTCAAACCACTGCTGCATGTCCATCAGGAACAGCGCATAATATTTCTGCTTGTGGATCCTTTCCATTTTATCTTCGAATGATAACTTATCATCCCACTCGATGTCTGCTGCCGTCAGGAAGTCTTTGATTGGCACAACCCAGTTAGGCAGCCATAAAGTGATACTGTTCTGTGCACCATCATTGTAGTAGGTTTCAGCAGAGCCAGTGATCCATCCCCTGATAGCACATTCTGCCAGGATGAACTTCAGTTCCGCATAATTCATCATCATACCCGTCATTGGCTCTGTCATCAGCGACACCGCAGAGGTGTTAGAATAGAAGTAGCATTTTTTTATCGGGTTCTCGCCTGGCGCATAACCGCTTGGAATACCCTGGTAAGAACCGGAGTAAGGAGCAATACCCCATCTGTTAATGCTGCTGGTGCCATAGGTAGGAATGTCGATACGCGGATCATTCCAGGAACTCAGGTTATCGATGAAATAGCTGGCAATACCAGGCGCCCTGAAGTCCTGTTCTCTTACACCGATGTAAGGAGAAGACAGCGGACCAACACCTGTCCATCTCAGGATCGCAGACTCTGCATTGCTGGCCATGATCGGATAAGTTTCAACAACTTTTTTGATCCTGGCTTTACAGAATTCTGTCATCTCCGCTTTACCGGATACCCTCAGCAACAAACGTAAATACAGTGAGTTACCGAACTTACGCCAGTTCGCTACCGACCCACCGTATACAGGGTCACTGGTAGAACTGATCGCCGTACCGGTGGATAACCATACGTTGGCTGAATCAAGTTTATCGAAGATATCCATATAGATATCTTTCTGTGCGTCGAACGTGGGCTCATAGATAGCACTGTCTCTTGCTTCATTGGACTGGAAATAAGGAACATCTCCGTAAGTATCTGTCAGTATGGAATAGATCCATGACTGACAGATAACAGAAATACCCATGTAGGACCTGTTGTAGGTCAGCGGTTTGCTGGCTACCTTATACATGTCCTTGAAATTGGTCAGTTCAGAATATAGGCCATTGTACAGGTAATCGGCCCAGGTAGCACGGTAATCATATCTGAATACCTTACCCTCTGCATCACTCGGATCTACCGTTACCTGCATCAACTCATTATTAAAGTTGCGGTTACGAAGCATGTTGTAACCAAGTGTACCTACCAGTGCCGGCGCCATCAGCTGCTCAGGTAATGCCGTAGGAGTACCGTTCGGATCAGTATTGATCTCTGTAAAGTCTTTCGTACAGGATGAGAAAAGCAGGCTACCCATCAATACGACAGCGGAGAATTTATATATAACTTTCTTCATTGCTTTTAAGATTAAAGTACGAGTACCAGGTTACAGCCAATTGTACGGGTAGATGGGAACTGCCCCACTTCAAAACCCTGTACGATATCAGTACCGGTGATTGTACCGAATTCAGGATCGAACATCGGCCATGGAGACCAGATGAACAGGTTACGACCATACACACCAAACGTTGCACGCTGGAAACCGATACGTTTAGCCACCTTTGGATTCAGGGTGTAGTCAAGACGTGCTTCTCTGAATTTGATAAAGTCCGTACGGAAAGTGCTACCCTCTGCGTTATCCACGCCAAAGTGAGAACGGTAATATTCATCGATATCTGTAGCGATCACGTCGTTCTTACGGAACTTGCCATCGCCTTCCTGTACAACACCATTACCGATGATACCATTGTAACGGCCAGGCAGTGTGTTGGTAGTTTTACCCTGTTCTGCCAGTTTGTAGTGCATCAAGGAGTGTGCAACGGCGCCATACTGGCCATCGAACTGTATACCCAGGTGGAACTGTTTGAAAGTGAAATCGTTGGTGAAGCCCAGTTTAAACTTAGGAATCGTGTTACCCAGGTATTTTACACCTTCAGTAAGCAGCGCCACACCGGTTGTTTTGTCATAGATGACCTGGCCGTCAGGAGAGCGCTGGTAACCACGACCATACAGGTCACCCATGCTACCGCCTACCTGTGCCACGATCTGGCCACCACCTACGTAACCGGTTTTCAGTACTACTGAACTGTCTACCAGTTTCTCGATCCTGTTACGGTTAGAAGAGAATACGATATTGGTGCTCCATTTGAACCCGCTCTTGGTAGCGATCGGCGTACCATTCAGTGCCAGTTCAATACCTTTATTGCTTACCTCTCCGGCGTTGATCAATACCTGATTGTAACCGGAAGCACGGTCTACGATACGATACAGGTGCTGGTCTTTAGACATACCTCTGTACAATGCAAGGTCAAATCCGATACGATTATTGAAGAACTTACCAGCCGCACCTACTTCATAGGAAATAGTTCTGAGCGGTCGCAGGTTCGGATTAGCCAGTACGGAAGGATTTTCCAGACCACCGCTATACAGGCTACCCGCTGACGGATATGTATAAGCTGTCATATAAGGAGTAGTACCACCACTACCTACACCGGAAGCAGAGAACCTCACTTTCGCATAGTTTACGGCAGCAGGTAATTTGAAATACTCAGAAGGAACAAAACTCAGGTTAGCAGAAGGATAAAAGAACGCAGCATTACCAGTACGTGCAGGTGTGGCCAATGTACTTGCCCAGTCCTGACGGGCGGTAAAGTCTACAAACAGGTACTCTTTATAGGCCAATGCCAGCAAACCATATGCACTGTTGAATTTATAACCGGAAGTGTAAGGCATTGTTACCAGCGGACCAGCAGCATTTGCCATACTGTAAATACCCGGATAGATCAGGGAGTCAGCACGCACCTCATCTTTTCTGTAGTTGTTTCTCAGGGTGCTTCCACCAGCTGTTACTGACAACTCGAGATCTTTGGCGATCTTACCATTGTATCTCACCAGGAAGTCGGTGCTGGACTCCATACCGAAGATGTTCTGTGTACGGAAGCTACCACGCTGGAACTTCGCACCTGCGTCATAAGGACGCTTCTGTTCGCGGTGCTCATTCGCAAAGTCAATAGAGGTTCTTACCTGTACGCTCAGACCTTTGATGATGTTATAAGTTGCCTGTACGTTACCGGTAATACCGTGACGGTTGGTGGAGTTCAGGAACTCATAGGAAACCGCGTATGGGTTTTCCGGGAAAGAGCTGAAAGGATATTTGATCTGTTTTCCTTCCTGGCCATTTACCCAGTAGTTTCTCAGCCCGTCCAGATCAGCATTCGGCTGCCAGAAGATATACCAGTACATCAGTGACTGGTTACCATAACCGGAACCTGGCAGGTTATCGCTGAATTTATTGGTATAGTTTACTTTAGAAGAGATCTGCAGTTTATCATTCACTTTTGAATTCACGGACATGGCCACTGTGTTACGGCCATAGCCTGTATTCGGCACTGTCCATGTGTTGTTTACATTCGTGAAAGAGAAACGTGCAGTTGTTTTATCAGTACCACCATCCAGGCTCACAGAGTTTGTAAAGGTCTGACCTGTCTGGAAGAATTTCTGGATCTGATTAGGATGAGCCACCCATGGCGTTCTCTCTTTACCCTGTGCCTGTGTCACCGGATCATACTGGAAGAATTTCTGTCCTTCGAAACGCGGACCATAAGCAGAGCTGGTACCACTGGTGCTGGCGCCATCAGCAGATGCACCATAAGAATAATAAGCAGCACCATCCAGTCCCTGTCCATACTCATATTGCAGAGAAGGCCAGCGGTTCACCTGTTCGAGCGCAGCGTTTGAGTTAACGGTCACACCCAGTCCTTTTCTCTTCGGACTACCTGACTTGGTGGTAATGATCAATGCACCATTCGCACCACGCTGACCATATAATGCCGCAGCACCAGGTCCTTTCAGTACGGTCACAGACTCAATATCTTCAGGGTTGATGTCGTTCAGACCACTACCATAGTCAGCCGGCATGTTATCACTACCCGTACCATATGGCGTTTCACCGCTGTTCGCAGTACGACGACCGCTACTCTGGTTGATCACCACACCATCTACTACGATCAGCGCTTCGTTATCACCATTCAGGTTGCTTTCGCCACGCAGGATGATCTTGTTGGAACCGGTAGGACCCGCGTTGGAACGAACCAGGTTCAGACCAGCCACTTTACCGGACAATGCATCTGTCCAGTTATTGGATACCGCATCGGTCAGCTGTTCATTTTTTACAACAGTAGCAGCATAACCCAGGGCTTTCTCATCACGTTTAATACCCAGAGCTGTAGTGATCTCCACTTCTTTCAGCGCTTTTGCATCCGGTAACAGCTGTACGTTCAGCGTCTGGGTTTCTTTTACCGGTATAGTACGGATGCTGTAACCCATAAAAGAGAATACCAGGGATGTTCCCGGAGATGGAACAGCGATGGTATAGAATCCATCTTTATTGGTAATGGTACCTCTGGCACCATTTTTCGGACGTACGTTCACCCCGATCAGTATTTCACCTCTCTCATCGGTTACTTTACCACGGATAACGATATCCGGTTGTCTGCGCGTGATAACAAATGTGTTACCATTACGCACAAATTCGTATTCGGTAGTACGCAGTGCAGCTCTCAGTATTTCAGATACAGTAGCGCCTTTCAGATTTACTGTCACTTTCACACCGGTATTTATTTCGTCTTCACTGTGGTTTACGACGAAAGAAGTGCTCTTCTCAATAAACTGAAATACATTTTTCAGTGGCTGCCCTTCGATGGCAATGTCCAGCTTTTGTTCGCCTGTTTGCGCATAAACAGCAGGCATAAATGCAGTAAAGAATAACAGTACCAGCAGCCCCGCATTCCTGATGATCCCTTTCAGTTGCGGACAGCAATTCCCTAGCGGGCCTCCCCGCTTATTTGTACTTTTGTCCATTCATTTAAAATTTAGCTTTTGTACCGAATTTTTTCGATCCCTTAATGGGTGGTTGTTATTGTATTAATATTAGGTTGTCTGTAATAGTATAATCGATGTTACCCATGAGCTTCAACTGCTGCATGATGTTTTGAATACTGTTGTTCCTGAATGTTGCTGTAAATCTGCGTTTCAGCAGTGTTGAATCTTTTACTTCGAAACGTACTGCATATTTATGTTGCAGCACCTGTAATACTTCCTGTAAAGCGGCATCATGGAAATTAAACTCTCCTCTTATCCACGCAGTGGTGGCTGATATCTCGATGTCCTGTTTGGTAATTGTCCCTTTATATTTATCTATTACTGATCCATTGCCGGCGTTGAGTTCAAGCCATGGTCCTGCCTTTAATATGCTCTCAAGTGCTACCCGCCCACTATTGACAGATACGGAGGCGCGTGCTTCTTCCTTATAATCTCTGACAGAGAATGAAGTACCCAGTACGCGTACTCTCATCTGTTGCGTTTTTACGACGAACGGATGCGCTGCATCTTTTGCGATATCGAAATAAGCTTCCCCTTCTTTCAGCACCACCATACGCTCAGCGCCTTCGAAGTTCTCAGGGTACAACAGTTCACTACCGCCATTGATAACGATACGTGTACCGTCTTTCAGCATCAGCGTAGCGTGATTGCCATCCGCCACTTTCATGACCTGATAACGTTTGGCTGTCTGTCCGCTCTTTTTGAAATAAAGACCGGTCTGTTTTCTCAGCAGGAAAGTACTTCCCATTACAAGCACCAGGATAGCGGCATATTTGCTCACATTTCTCCAGCCACCCAGGAATAATACCCTGCCTGGTTTTACTGTCTGTTTCAGACGAGCAAGGGCAACGGCTACTTCTTCATCCGGTAACTGGTGAGTTCCTGGCTGTAAATAAGCATCCACGGGAAATAAAGCCGCCTGCTCCTCTTCTGTGAGGGAGTCAAGCAAGTCCTGTAATTCCTCTTTTTGTGCGGAGGTCAATTTACCAGTTCTGAAATCTTCCAATCTTTTCCGGATATCCTGTAGGTCCATTTAGCTGACTTTGTTTATTGTGTTTATTATAAGAACAGCAAAACAAACAGGTCACCGTCAGCAATCAAGGTTAAGGAATTGTTACCAAAGAAAAAGGAAGCTGGCAAGGCGGGTACGCAGGGTACGGAGCACTCTTCCGATATAGCGCTCTACGGTTTTTTCAGATACGCCTTCCTGCAGGGCGATCTCTTTGTAGGTAAGGCCTTCCTCGCGGTTCAGGAGATAAAAACGGCGGGCGGATTCTTCCTGTGTATTGATAGTATGGTCGATAATCTGTTGCTGCTCTTTTACTTCCATGTAGTTGGCGGCAGCACTTGTTTCAATATATACAGTGGCGTAGGCGTCCTGTTGTTTCTTTTCTTTCAGCACACCTTTCAGATGGTCCAGGAAACAGTTGCGTGCGATGATCAGAATATATCTCAGCATCTCCTCCCCGTCTTCCGGCAGTAAGTCCAGCTTCTGCCAGATCTTCAGGTAAGCCTCCTGCGCCAGGTCGCGGGCCAGGTCCTTATCACTGCTGATTTTTTCCAGGTATGCGACGGTATTAGCGTAGGTCTCTTTGAATAACCTGTCAAAATACATCTCAGGGTCAGATGAAGCACTATGTTTAATATTAATTCGCATCTTATTTAACCTGGTGTTTACGAAACAAAATTACACCGCTATTGTAAAGGTAATGTTAAGTCTGTCTGAACATTATTCAGCAGAGATAGTGTAGAGACCTCCTGATAACATGATATTCACTGACAATAGCGTGATAAGCTGTACGTGTTAATTTTCAGGGCGCAAAATAGAGAGCGAATGTTAAGTTTGGATTAAGTAATTGTTAACTTATATGGATATTTTGCTTGTCAGTTTGTCTCAAACAAACGCTTCATATGCTCAAAATCATAAAAGGTTAATCTTCTTATTCTAAAATAAGTATCCCAGTATTCTCTAAGTGTGTCAATATAATTTCTCCTGGTATTATCTCTTTCTGTCTGAGCGAGATTGAGATCTACTACCGTCATCTTGCCTGTCTGAAACTGGCTGTTGATCATCTCAAAAGATCTCTCCGCAATTGAATCGGTCATCTTTCCGAGGTTAATGTTCCCATTCAGGAGTTCTATGCTACTGACAAGTGTCACTATTTCCTGAACAAGGTTGACGCTGTCAATATTATTATTAAAATTAGTAAGTTTTTCAAGCGCGACCGATGTTTTGTATCTGTTGCGTCGACGCCCCCAATCAACAATGGGCATATTAATACCAACAGACAATGTTTGTTGATTCTTCGGATCAGTATAAATAGGTCGCAAAGAAGTAGCGGCTCTGTTAAGACCAAAGTTTGCTACAAGGTTAATCTGTTGTTTCTCTGCTTTTGCCTGTGCGACATCCCTTTCTGCTTCTAATTTTTTTCGCTCAAACGCAATGTACTCGGGGCGATATTGTCTGGCAAAACCAATCGCAAGTTCAATAGGAATGGCCATATCCGGAATATCTTCCGGCAGTCGTAACGTCAGATCAGTATCTATATGGAACCCCGTATAACCTTCCAATGCCAATTTTGCAATTTTATAATCATATCTGGCCCGATCAAGATCCTGCCGGCTTCTCAGATGGCGTAACTGTAATTGCATCAGTTTGCTTTCTGAAGTGGTTCCCAGGTCTACTCTCCGGCTTTCAATAATATAGTTTATACTATCATTTCTGAGATTACCTGAAGCTATGGCGATGTTAACCTGTGCATCCAACACATCAAAGTACAATTTTACCGTTTGCTGAGCAATATTTTCCATTGTCTGAACATATTCTCTTTTTGATTCTTCATACAACAGTGGTTCTATTCTTTTACGCCATTTCAATGTATTAAATCCGAAGATGGGCTGCGCAAGATGCAGGAAGACAGGCGTTCCGTTATATTCCTTATATTTCTCCTGAAAATCGTAAAATTGACTCAGCTCTGAATTAAGAGACAACTGTCCACCGCTGAAAGGTATCTCCTGGCTCAGACTGAATCCGAGATTAGAATAATTTTGTTGCACCGGTAAAAAAGCGATTTTACCATCGGGTTGTGTAACAGAGGAGTATTGCTTACTATACGATGGAACATTACCATAAAGAGAAATTTGTGGCTTTAAATCGCTCTTTAATGTCAAAAATTGATAATACCTGATTTCTTTCTGAGTAACCGCTACTTTCGATAAAGAAGATCTTGTCTGAGACAAAGCTACCATTTCCTGCAATGAGATGCTACTCTGTTGCTGCGCCACAGTAAATAAAGGGGAAAGCCCCGTAAATAACAATAATATCCAGGCTGATCGTAATGTCATATTTTATTCTTCCATTTAAACAGGTACCAATAAGCCAGAGGTACAAACCATGTCGTAAAAAAGGTGCCGATACTTAAACCACCAATCACTACTAATGCCATGGGTCTCTGTAAATCATTCCCTATCCCTCCAAGGAACAGAACAGGCACCAGAGCAATACTGGTGGTCAGCGAAACCATAAGTAGTGGCTTAAGACATTGATCTCCGGCTTCATGAATAATGCGGGAAAGTAATTGCTCATCCCGTATCATTCCCTCTTGCATATATTGTTTCTCAAGCCTGACTAAAGTTTCTACCTTAAGGATAGGATCATCTACTATCAGGCCCAGTATTACAATAAAGCCTATCGCAGCCATAATATCCAGTGCACTTCCTGTTATCCATAAAAGGAATAAGCCGCCGGTAACACCGAGGGGAATAGTCAGCATAACCACGAGTGGCAGCAACAGGTCTTCATACTGCAAGGCCATGATAAAATATAATAGAAGTAACACAACCAAAAAAACAATCAATAATTGTTTGAGTTGAACGCGATCTTCAAAATACCGTCCGTTAAAATCAACCGAAAATCCGCTTTCCAGAGACACATTCCGTATACTGTCCTGCAATTGTAAAACGTCTGTATGTTGCGTTTCATAAAAGGCTGAATAATATACGCCGGCTTTATCTGCTTCAATATATTTAGGTTGCAGACCATATGTCATACTAACAAACAGGTTCAGTGGGTATGAAGTATTATTAGCGCCGGAAACTGTCCTCTGTAATTTTTGATTCATGCTCTTTTCTTCACTGTTTAGCCTCACACTGTTCTCCCCCTGCGCTCCCTTTAGACTTAAAATATGATATGTTCCAAAAAGTTCCTGCAGCGTACTTTGAATATCAGTTCTCTGCACACCATATAGCAACATCTTCGGTTCGTCAAATTTCAATGTCATATTGGGTACCATCTGCGTATTTTCCGCCAGTCTGAGACCTTTCTCTGACAATTTTTGAAGTAACGGCTCCAGATCTCCAGCTTTCCCATAACGGAATCTGGCTTCGATATAAGGTTTCTTATCTTCGAAAAGTTGTGTAAAAGCATTGGGAGCATCAACGATACTAAAACCAGCATTTTTATAATGAAGCGGAACCCATTCTTTTACCAGCATATTTACCCTTTCGAGCTCTTTTTCACTTTGCGTATTAAAATATAAAATCACCTGCTGTATTTCGTTATTCTCGGGCTGCATGAGAAATTGTTGAATGCCAACTTCAGTCTCTGTAGATGTACAATACGGGCGGATTAGCTGTTCAATTTCATTACTGCGTTTCAGATTTTCACCAGCACTGATTGGTTCATTCCAATCCACTTTAATCAGGCTTTCGGTTCTTTCGATATGTGGAAGACTTTTTATCGGAATATGCATCGCCAACCAGCCCCCCACAAACATCAGCCCGACAGTAATCAGAAAATACACACATTTGAATCGTAATATATTGTGGATCATACGATGATATCCCGCAGCTACCCATTTATAAAACACGGTATCTTCTTTTTGCCCGGATGACGCATGTTTCATTAGTAGTGGATAAAGTACCGGTGTCAACACAAACGCGACCAATAATGATATCCCCATGGAAACAGAAAGAGCAATACTCTGATCTGCTATCAGATCACCCGAAAGGCCATTCATGATCACCAAAGGAACGTATACCGCAACTGTCGTCAGCACCTGGCTGATAACGGGTACCACTACTTCATTGGTTCCCTGTATACTGCTCTCTGTAAGGTTCAACCCTAATATTCGTTTCCTTGTAATATTGTTGATAACCACAATGGAGTTATCAATGAGCATACCTATACCCAATGCCAGACCTGACAGCGAAATAATATTAAAGGAGATGCCCAGAAAATAAAAAAATATAAATGTAATGATAAGTGACAGTGGTATATTAATACTCATCAGCACCGGGGCACCCCAATTTCCGAGGAACATAAACAAAAGCAATACCGTCAATGTGCCACCATAAATAAGATCCTGATATAGGTTGTCGATCCCGGCATTAAGCAGAAAAGTCTGATCCCGTGAAAATGCAAACTCCAGCTGTGGATAATCTTCTTTAAATTTTTCAACCAGGGTTTTAATCGCCGGTACCAATTCATTCATTCTGCTATCCGGCTGTTTTTGTATGGTAATGACTATTCCTTTTTTACCATTGTAAACGTGATACCCTGATGGATCTTCCAATACCTGTGCTACTTTGGCGACGTCCTGAAGTTTGATAACAGTACCTCCTTTTGAGCGCAATGGTAACTGTCGGATCTGGTCTATCGTGTTTAATGAACTAGAGAACTCTACAAGATAACGATACTGCCCATCTCTTAGGCTAAGATTCCCGGCTCTCCTGTCTGCATTTTGAATGGCCATTGGGAGAACAGCCTGATTCAGACCAAGAGCCTTCAGCTCATTCTCTTCAGGAGCAACTACAATAATCGCGTGGGACAATCCACTTAAGTCTACCATGGAAATGCCATCCAATTGTTCCAATCTTCTTTTCAGGATTTTTTCAGCCAGATCAGATGCCGCTAATTGTCCATCAGGAGAACGTGGAGTTACTTGTAGTCTGATAACAGGTATGTCCGCGGTATTAGCCCTTATGATCTGTGGCCTTTCCATATCACGCGGAAATAGATTGGTCATCCTGTCGAGGATTTCGTTAACGTCAATATACATCAGGTCCATACGTGTCCTGTGACGAAAATATAAATACAGGACGCCCTCGTGATTGGAGCAGCGGGATTCAATATTTACCAGATGATCAAGCGATGAAAGACGCTCCCGCAATGGCTGCATTACATCCTGCTCTATATTCGAGGCAGCCTTATCAGGATATCGAATGCGTATTGTTAGCTGAGGAACATCAATTTCAGGCAATAATGACACAGGAATTTGGCCGCTAAACCATAAACCTCCTGCCACCAATACAATAAAAATCATAATTATGCCAACCGGTCTTTGGATAAAATAACGCACCATCTCCTCTCTGTTATTTATTTTGGACCGTCACAGGCGTTTCATTAGCCAGTTGCAGGTTATCAGATATTATTACTTCTTGTGAAACTTTTATCCCATCAAGTATCTCCACCTCTTTACCATTGTCTCTTCCTACTGTAACGTAGTTCCAGCGCGCCACGCCATTTTCAACTGTAAATACGATACTTCTTCCACTCCGTTGTATTACAGCTTCCTTAGCAACAACGATAGATTTATGTAATGGGACATTTAATAATGCAGTACAATTCATACCGGGGAACAGAATACCTCCTGTCTTAATACCCAGCTTAACGAGCGCCAGACCATTTTCATCAATGTAAGGGTTAATCTCCTGTACATAAGCCGCAATATGCTGATCCGATGCGGACACCGGACTTATGATAGCCGTCAAACCTTTATGTAACAATGTGACATCCGATTCAAGTACTCTGATCTCTAATCTCAGATCCGTTGGATCATAAATACGAAACAATTCGGTCCCGGCCTTTACAAACTGTCCCTCCTGGACCTTTATATCAGTAACCAACCCTTTAAATGGCGCGCGGATTGTAGCCTTTGATAACTCATATCCTGCCTCAAAAAGGCTTTCCTCACCTTCTGCCAGGCCACTGGCAATCCGTAGCTTCTTTTTGATATCTGCTGTCTTAACAGGTGTTCTATCTTTTAACAGATTCTCGTATCCTAATAGTTGGCTTTCGTATTCCTTCCCTGCATTGAAAACCTGTAACTCTGCTCTGTTTACTTTATGTCTCGGAAGCAATGTATCCAATTGAATGATAATCTTGCCGCTCTGCACAAATTCCCCCATTGTTGCATACAATGCCAACAATTTCCCGTCCGTCTCAGCAAATATCATTTGTTCTTTCCCTGATCGTACCTTACCATTGGCACTGATCTGATATTCAAAATCTTTCCGCTGAGCTTTGGCAGTAGTTACACTAACATTTTTTTTTATTTCGGGAAGGTTAATATCATCAGTCGGTACAGCTTTCACGGATGTTGACGAATTACAACCTGCTGAAACAAATACCAGGCTGCATATTACTATATATCTAATCATTTTAAGGTTCATTATTGATGACTTCACCAGTAATTTGTAACCTGACGGGAGATTCTTTACTATTGAAGAAAACGGTTATATCCTTATTGAAGTACCCACTGGTGGCTCCTTTGTAAGTGATAGTAACAGATGATGTATCACCTGGCATTACCGGCCGCGTCAGATATGTAGGGGTAGTGCACCCACATGCCGTTTTTACAGTTTTTATAATCAGAGGACAATCTCCGGTATTTTTGAATACGTACGAAACCGTATAAGGATCTGTTTGTCTTATTTTGCCCAGGTTATAGGATGTTCTGTCAAAAGTGATATGCGTCTCCTTTCGGGATATTTCTTTCTTCAGTGACAAATTACTTTTCTGAAAAAACTCCTCTACGAGCTCATAATACCTGAACGCTGTCTCCGGAAGATATTTATCAGGAGCAAATACGTATTTGGGTTGCATATCCTCATCCAGAATAAAATAATATGGAGCCTGTATACTTTCGATAGAATTCTCTTTGAGGCTATCAATAGGTATATTGTAAAGAGGATATATTATTTCAAACTGGCTTTTGACAACCGGTAAACTATTAGCAAAAGGATAAGAAGCCAGCAGCAAAATATTTTCGGCGCCGATGACAGGGGCCATTTTAGCCAGATGTTCCAATTCGGTTTTCACACATGATTCACAGTTCGCGTCAGTAAAGCGCAATACCAGTTTAGCACCTGCACCAGCTTTCACTAATGAATCCAATCTCATTACATTATGCGTAAGATCGAATACTGATACCTGCTGAGGTATTTTCATATAATGATGTGCAGTCCCTGTATTTAAGATGACATTCAAACGTTGTTCCCGTTCCGCGTAACTCTTAGCAGTCTGCCCGGCAACAGATCTGACGCGGACAACAACTATAACGAGCATCACATTTACGATAAGTAAGAAGGCAACAATGGTCCTTACATATAGTTTATTCAGCGGCATTTTTCTTAATGATATATTTGTCGAGGAAATCCACAAAAGCCTTTGTTTCAGCGTCATCATGATGATGCATTCGTTTGGCCTGTTTAAAAAAATTCTTAAGTGATGCTTTAACTGTTTTACCATCTTTTGCCTGAAGCAATGCGTAAGGCACCCAAATCTTTTCATCCGGAGACAGATCACATCCAAGTACAACACCTCCCTTACCTACCAGCAAATAAAATGGGAAACCAGATTCATCCAGACGAAGCGACTTCGTCTGCGGGTCTGCAATATCAAGGAACAGATTACGTCCCTTGTAGTCTTTTTGATGAATAATTTCCCGCCAACGGGCCTTATTCTCATTTTTATCAACACAAATATTAACAAAGATAATAGATGTATCGCTTTCCAATAACTGTACAAGCGTATCATGGTGTGGGATCATATTAATGCATGGGGCACACCATGTAGCCCAGAAGTCAACATACAAAATTTTATCCTGATACGCCTCAACCGTAGTTTTTAAGCCGGCAGTATCCTCAGCAATGATGGGTGCAAATTGCTCTCCGGTACGATTATCATATTGATTAACCATTTTCTTCAACAATATTGCTCTGCACCCCGAAAACAAGAGTAGAAGAATAACTAACACTAGATACTGCGCTCTCATATAATCTTTCTAATCAGTTTAAATAATATTTGACAATTATCGGATTATCTAACTCATCAACATTTTCAGCGAAGGATATGAGTTTTTCGACCTTTTTATCTGTTGCACTTTCATTATGTTCTTTTGCAGCCTGTGACAGCTCTATTAGTGAACCAGTGGGTAATACTGACGCCAAATATTCATCATTCCCATATTGAAAAGGATAGGTTACAATATAATCTAAGTCATTTACGATATTATCAATAATGTGCTCTTTCCCTCTTATTTTATCCTTAAAATAAAAATGAATACTATTCTTTTCATAAAAAGGGAAATATAAGTATTTATTCATGTCAATCATCCCTCCCAAAACAAATCCATGTTTACTCCTATATTTCTTTAGTTGATCAAAGTTTTTTGATTCCTTCAATTCCTGCAAATCCGTATTACCAAGATCAACCTGATATTTTACCTTTATGTCCCGGTCCTTTCTATTGAAACTATATATAAGATTCTCAAAAGGTCTGATAAAAGAAAAATTACTGCCGGCTGATGGTACAATAGGCATATTAGCATCGAGACTAATATGGTCATTAAGAGAATTAGTAAACCAACCCTTTTCGAGGCTCCCCCTTTTGGTTAATATCATCATACGGCTTTCTCCCAATCTGTCGGAAAAGTTATGTCCTTCCCGGGTCAACAGAAAATCTCCTTTTCCAAGGCTCTCTACATTATCAATATAAGGAGGTAAATGAATCGTCTTCTTAAAATGTCCATGCATATCATAGGCAAATAGTAGTTGCTGACGGCTACTCAACAGGTAAATAGTCGAATCTTTCTCATCAATTGTTACGTCTGTCAGATCTGTAAATTCTCCTGGAGCACCCAATTGTTTTTTAAGTTTAAAGAGAAACTTACCTGCCGTATCAAAAACAAATAAAGACTTTGCTATTTCCTTATCCATTAGAATGATCCTATCTTCGGTCATAATCAACTTATCAACAGCGCCAATCAGACAATCAGGACTAGTTTCTAACGGTATATATTCGTTCCTTTTGACCAGCTCAGAAAGATTCATTGGTCCAGGCTCGTTTTCTTTTAGGTTAATCTTAGAAAATGATGAATCCCGCCCTACTTCATCAATAATAGCATAATTATAATCTCCACCCGAACAAGCGGCGATAAACAATAACAGTGACAGCCAGATTATTCTTTTCATTCTTATCTATTTTAGATACTTAAATTGAAATATTTTGCAATATTCCAATTTAAGTATTTTCAGCAATGCTCTTTATTTACCGCAAGAAGTTTCATTAGCAGTGTTACACTCATATCCGCTATGAGTTTTACACTTCTTTTTACTACTAAGTGCAATGTTTAGCTGAGACTGCTTAATTGGAAATTTAATACTCAGGCTTGATGTAATACAAAGCGGAGTTTTCATCTCATAGTTTTGTAAGGTACTACCGCCACCAGATGGCTGATCCGTATTGCCACCAACTTCAACATCGGCTGGCATACTATAAATCCACGGATCATTCGGATCATCAGTAGTCCCGGTTACATCGGTATTACTGTTTCCCCCACTGCTGCTGCTTGTTTGTGCGACTATGGCTAAACCGAGGTTGTTCTTGCCAATACCATAATTGTAAATGGCATACTGGAGGTTGGCAGTCAGTGCAAATACTACTGCCAGGATTCCTGAGAACTTCAGAATGTTTCTTCTGTTCATTCGTGAAATGTTTAAATGGTTAAAAAAACAAAAGACTTCCAGGACAAGCTCTCCTATAGAAAGCTGACTACAAATTTTAATATATAGTAAATGTAATTTAAAACGACTCGTACTGGCTGTCCTCAAACGCCTCCTGCTTTTCTTTTAAAGCTTCATAGTCTGATCTGGATTTAATTACTTTTCTGAGTTCCGCTTTTAGTGTATCGGTATTATGCCAGACCTTTGTCCGCTCATGTGCGTACACAGCGAGGCAAACAATATACATCGCAGCAATACTTACGAAAAGCTGTCGGTATGATACACTTTTCTCATAAATATGATTAAACAGATAGCCCATCATAAAAAACACGCCAATAGAAGCCAGATATACATATCTATCCGCGACTATCGCAAAACGGGAGAGTGGAATAATATGAAGTGCCAACCCAATGTGAATAAGAAAGAACAACAATCCAAAGCTCACCCATTTTTCCTTCAAAAAACGCCACAACGCAACGATGATTACAATTAATAAAAATGGATACATCCAGAATCTGCCGGGTACAGGATCTCCAATCGGATTAGGAAAAGGATATAGATAAGATAGCTTCACAGGTATCACACATTTAATGAAATACTCTATAAATGCATAACAGGCAAACAAAATATTCTGATAAAACGGATAATTAAGATTCTCTGAAAGTACGCCTACTCCATCTGCAGCCTGCGAAAGCATTGTAACGACGCCAAAGAACAACGATAGAACAAAAAAAGGAATCTTTTCCATCCATATACGCCTGTCTTTCAGATCACGTCCTAAAACGTAATCCAGCAAGACAAGACACAATGGCATTGTAACAGCCTGCTCCTTTGCACCAAAAGAAATAATGAAAAACACACCCGTCCAGACCAGAAATTTTGACTTGCCTGTACTTATGAATTTCAGATAAAACAGTAAGGATAGGAGATAGAATAATACATAATTAATGATCTTGGATGCAGATACCCATGCAACCGATTCTACAAGAAAGGGATGAACTGCGACCAATGTCGCTGTAATAAAAGCAATACGCATTGCTGCATCCTGCTGAAAATTTCTGGAAAGTAAAAGCAGCCTTTTAATAAACAAAAACGTTAGCAGAACATTAGCAGTATGCACCAACAATCCAAATAGATGAAACCACCCGGGACTCCGTCCGAAAACAGAATATAACACCAAATAGCTCAATTCATTCACTGGTGCGTACTGTCCATGAAAGTATTGCGTTAGTATCCTCCCAATATTGACAAAATTAACGCCACTACGCGTGTAACGATTCAACACAACCCAATGGTCATCCCATAGAGTCTGAAATTCATGGAAGCAAATATTATAATACACAAGAAGGCACAATATGGGCAATGCGCACCATACATAGGTTCGGATTAATTTCATAGCCGTATAGTATGAACCTGAGTAGTAAAATTTTCTCTTAAAAAACGTAAATAAAAACGGGTAACATGGGTTATCCGGGTAACAGAAACGCACGCACTGAAGTCTGGTTGCTTTAAAATTCCGCAACAAATTAGGATATAATTTACAAATCAAAAAAAAAAATTAATTTCCTTTCTGTTAGTTTTATCGCTCCTATACAAAATGCTCATGTTCATTAGACCCAGTTTCCAAAATCTGTTAACCATCCTGGCTATTATTATTTATGGCGTTACCGCGCTTAACAGCCATGGTTACTATAATGCAGACGAACACTATCAGATCATTGAATTTGCCAATTTGAAATCAGGTATTAATAGTCCGGCAGAGATGGCATGGGAATATGGAAGTATGCTTCGATCCACTATTCAGCCATGGATATGTTATACCATATTTAGCACCATGCATTTATTTGGCATCTCTGATCCATATATACTTGCTGCTATTCTTCGGTTTTTAACAATGATTTTTGCTATTAGCGTAATACGATATACTGTTAATACGCTTGGAAAGGAAATCCCTGATGCGCATCAGATAATATTTTCAATACTCTCCTGGTTTCTATGGTTTCTGCCTTTTATCAATATCCGGTTCTCTGCAGAATGCTGGTCAGGCCTATGTCTTCTTTCCGGCACAGCAGTGCTACATAAGAATACAGGCAACAACCCCAGCTACCTCATTGCAGGTTTCTGGCTCGGACTTGCTTATCTATTTCGTTTCCAGACAGGAATTGCCATTGCAAGTATTATTTGCTATTCTTTTTTCATACGAAAAACTACTATTCAACATATTTTCACATTGATATCAGCTATAGCTTTCGTAGCCATCATTGGTGGTATTCTTGATTCCGTCTATTATGGAAGGTTTGTTATCACCGCCGTAAATTATTTCCAGGTCAATATCATTAAAGGCGTTGCTTCACGTTTTGGTACATCTACTGTATTTCAATATATGCAATTACTAGTACAGGCAAGTGTCTATCCTATCGGCATATTTATTACACTAAGTATCCTCGTGTTTGCTATCCGAAGACCAAAACATCTTATCACCTGGGTAGTACTGCCGTTTATATTCTTACACCTTGCAATTCCACATAAAGAAATCAGATTTCTCTTTCCCATCGTAAACTTTCTGCCTTTCATCATCATATCAGCATGGCAAATACCCGTTTCACGTTCACTCCCTGCCTTGCAACCAGTCCTTATAATAATATGCATTCTCGTCAACATACCCGGAATCGCTGTTAATATGAACAAAGACGCTGACAATGGCAGACAAGACCTCACACGCCGGATAGCAAAGGAATATGGGGATCGCCCACTCAGGCTACTTTATGGAAAAAATGGCAACCCCTATAAACCATGGCCCTTCCTTACAGAGCACTTTTATACAAGGTCTAATGTAGAATGCATATCAATAGAGAGCTATGATTCAAAGAATATTGACATAGTAGTAATAAAGAAAACTGATATCGCAGATCCTGTCTATAGTGCGATCATAAAAAAGAATCATCTGAGACAGACAGTACAAAGTATTCCTGCCTGGATAGAGAAGATTGATCAATTACATAATTGCAATCATCATCCTGGCATATTAGTATTATTTGAACGTGCTAAATATTAACACTTGGCTTTTATTTCTCCTATACGCGTAACACTGTTTTTTCTGATTATTATGATTGCAGCAATCGCTGTTACTCCTTATTTAAAGATTAGCAAAGAGGGTTCGTCTTTCAACACTGCTATTAATATTTCTTTTTCATTGGCGGACAGTAATCCTGAAACAATAGAACAACGTGTTACATCTGTCATTGAAGGGGCATGTGCTAATCTTGGACAACTCAAAAAAATCTCTTCCACATCCCGCTACAACAGTGGCACTGTTCAATTACTTTTTGACAGATCAACTGATCTGGAAATAAAAAAAGTAGAGGTAAACTCTTTGATCCGGCAGATTTATCCTCATTTGCCACCCGGAACATCCTATCCTACTGTCGTTGCGGGAGGTAATCATTCAACAGATGAACGAAGACCACTGCTGATTTATAATGTACTGGCAACTGATATTGCACCGACGACAACAAGACAACTTTCTGATATATTGAATAAGCAACTCAGCGGTATTAAAGGTATAGACAAAATAAACATAAGTGGTAGCTCCGGACAACAGATAAGTATTGTTTTTAATAAAGCCAGGTGTTATGCAAATGAAATTGATCCCGCGGTAATAATATTTAAGCTGCAAACATCTTTCAGCGGATCCTTCCCCGGTATCTCAAAAAACGATGATGGAACACAATACTTTTTGAACATTCCCGATAACAATATCGAATCACTGGCTACCCTCGAACAACTAACTGTCTCTCTCCCGGGAGCCCCACAAGTGAAATTAAAAGATGTTGCTACTGTCTTTTTTGAAGAAATCCCGACATCCGGTTACTTCAGGGTAAATGGGAAAAGTTTTCTTACAGTAAGTGTAATATCAAAGCCAGGTATTAACAGAATTAAACTAAGCGATACAATTATCGAACAGTTAACTACATTCAAACACCCGCAGTATTCGCTATCGCTCGCCTATAATGATAGTGAGTTTCTCAAAAAAGAACTTCAAAAAAATGTTCAGAGAAGTGCTATTGCTGTCAGTATCCTACTAGTTCTTCTTATGCTATCATACAGAACAATAAGTCATATCTGTAACTTATTGATCGGGTTACTAATGAGTCTCGCCTTAACAACAGTTGTTGTATGGACATCTGGCATCGAAATCCATCTTTATACTATTTCGGGACTGGCTATTTCATTTGGCATAATTATCGATAATGCCATTGTAGTTCTTGATAATAGTTATAGACAGCGCAACCGAAAGATCTTTCCGGCATTACTATGTTCAAATCTTATTATCATTTGTGCAATGAGTCTGATTGCCCTTATGGGATATGAGGCGTTGACAGATTTCTCACTTATTATATCTATTTCTCTCGGAGCATCCCTGCTTACATCGTTATTCTTTACACCGGCTTTATTGAGGCTGTTTAAACATGTTGAATATAAACAACCCTTTCCGCGAAAGGGTGTAAAATTATACTTAGCATACGTGAGATCAGTACAATTTATCGCGGTTCGCAGGAAAACTTTCATTTCCTTACTCGTACTACTATTCGGATGTCCCCTTTTTTTACTACCTGAGAGATGGGAAGGGCATCACTGGTATCAGCAATTGTACAATTCCACAATAGGAAGCGATCTCTATACTTATAAAATCCGGCACCACACAGACAAGTATCTTGGTGGCACATTATATCAATTCCATTCTAAAGTTAACATAGAAAATCCGGACATAGAACCTGAACAGACAAGTCTGCATTTATCAGCAAAACTACCTTTTGGCAGTACACCTGAACAAATGAATGCACTCCTTCATGAAATAGAGGTCTATCTTTCTAAAATAAATTCAATTAACGAGTATCTGACCACCGTTTATTCTGGTCAGACAGGGCAGATTGAAATCTTCTTTAAAAATGACTATGAAACTACGTCACTTCCTATACGCTTAAAAGAGATTCTGACTGATTACTCCAGAGAACGAGGTGGGGCAGAATGGACAATTACTGGCATTGGACAAGGATACAGCAATACCAGTGAGAGAGAACAAACAGACTTCACTCTCGTACTTAAAGGTTATAATTATAATGCGCTAAAAGCACAGGTTTCATCACTCATAAAAAAGCTTTCCGGCAATATGAGGATACAACATATTAATAGCAATGCCTTTGCTGATGATCCTGAAGACAGAGAACAAGGCTATGTATTGAACACCGATCCCCGCCTTCTTTCATTGCGCCGAACCAGTCAGCAGGAAATGCTGAACGAATTATTTTTTATCAGTAACACAAAAAACAGCATTGCTGCAATCAATGTTAAAGAAGACCAATACCCTGTAGTATTAAAAGAAAAAGACGCTGAAAATTTTAGCATCTACGACCTGCTACATAAACCATTACAACTAAATAGCAATAAAACAATTCGTCTTCAGGACTTTAGTGAGATTAAGTTTACACCCCTGGAGAACAACATTTACAGAGAAGCAAGACAATATATTCAGTTAGTGAGCTTTGAATATATAGGCCAGTATCAGGATGGGCAAAAATTTCTTGATCGCCAAATAAAAGACCTTCGTAACAGTATGCCCTTAGGTTATACTATTGAGATTTCAGGCGAGGAAAACAGCCAGGATAGCGATCGATATTATATGCTTCTCAGCCTCATCGTTCTTACTGTTTTTATCCTTTGCAGTATTTTATTCGAGAATCTTCGGCAACCTCTTGTAATAATCTGCATTACGCCTGTTGCTTTTATAGGGCCCTTCCTATTGTTCGCCTTTACAAATAAATTTTTCGATTACGGCGGATATGCAACTCTTATTATCCTGGGAAGTCAGATTGCTAATCCGGCTATCTTCATTATCAACGACTTAAATTCCCTTCTACGTACTTCACATCAGGATTACAACCGCTTGTTATTCAAAGCTGTATTTAAGCGCATACGCATCATTTTACTCACAACTGCGGCCGTATGCTGTGGCTTCGTACCTATAATGCTCGAAGATAAACAGGAAAGCTTCTGGTCCGCACTATCAGCAGGATGTGTCAGTGGATTATTTTTTGTATTGGTGGCAGTTATAATACTACTGCCCGTCCTTCTATACAAACCTGCTAAAATAGTAAAGCATACTAACATATAATACATACATTCCGGCACAAAAAAAGCCGGTGTAATCCTGAAGATTACACCGGCTTCTATAATACTTTGTATAATGATTATTTGCTTCTGGCTTCCGACACCTACTGCTTCTGCGCATTCTTAATACTATCCTTCCTCGCCTTCTCCTCTCTCTTTGCCTTCTTCTTAAAAAAGCCTCTCAGCAGGAAGTTATGCTGCATTGCTTCCAGGTCCTGGTCGAGCTTCGCGGTGCTTACATTCAGGTTCTTCAGGGTCTGTTTCAGGTCTTCACCTGACTGCTGATCATTCAGCAATACACCAACCGGAGATTTTGCATCATTCAGGTTGTCTTTCAGCCCCTGTGTAGTGCTCTTCAGGTTTTCCACTACTACGTTCGCATTGCCTGCCACAGCATTCATCTGGGCAACCGCTGCACGGAGGTTATTGAATACAGTAGTATCAGTTACCAGGTCGTTGGTCAGGGTACCTTCCTTACGCAGACTGGATGCATAGTCCGCCAGACCTTTGGTCAAACGTTCCGTATTGGCAGCTGCTTTTTCAAACGTAGCAACTGTTTGTGAAAGATTATTATAAAGCGACTCGTCGCTCATCAGTTTACCGATAGAGCCTTCTCCGTTAACGATACGTTTGCTGAGTGTGCTCAGGTCACCGGTGATCAGCAGGAGCTTCTTGTTATTCTCCTGCAGTGTGGTCATGATCTCGTCAGGGCTGATGTTAACCGCTACTTTCAGCTGGTCGCCATCCTGAATAGCAGGAACGCCCTCAGTACCACCGGATAAAGCGATGATCTTGTTACCTACCAGACCATCAGAACCTACTTTCGCCACTACGTCCTTATGTATGAACTGTGCTGATTTCTCTTCAATGTTCAGATCAACCCTGATCTTATTATGCTCTATAAAAGTGATCTTCTTTACGGTACCTACCTTTACGCCTGAATACCAGATGTTGTTACCGGTCTGTACCCCTCCGATATCACTGAAGGTCGCGCTGACATGTACCGCGCTAACAAAAGCCTTTTTTTGTCCGCCAAGTGTAAGTACGCCTGCTATAACAATAAGCAAACCTAGGGTGATAAAAATGCCTACTATTACCGCGCGTCTGTTGCTTGTTTCTTTCATATCTTACTGTATAAAATTATAGTCATAAAATTCATTGATGAGTTCATCCTTGGTGCTGAATACCTCATCAAAAGTGCCTTGTTTCACAAACTTTCCTTCTTTCATTACCACGATCTTGTCTCCTACATCTTTGGCGCAGGTAAGGTCATGCGTAATAATGATAGAACTGGTATGAAAACGGCGTTGTACTTCGTTGATCAGATTATTGATTTCTGTGCAGGTAATAGGGTCAAGACCTGCTGTGGGTTCATCATACAACATAATATCCGGACGCAGGATCAGGGTACGGGCAATGCCGATACGCTTACGCTGGCCACCGGAGAGTTCCGCAGGCATCTGGTCGATGGTCTTTAAAAGACCTACCGCTTCCAGGGTAACATTCACACTCTTTCTCACCTGCTCGTTGCTGATACCCGGGGTATTCCGCTTCAGGGGAAATGCCAGGTTCTCACCAACGGTCATACTATCATACAGCGCGCCATTCTGAAAACAGAACCCTACTTTCAGACGGAGCTCCCGCAGATCGACGGTACTCAGTGTATCAACTTCTTTGCCCAGTACATTGACACTACCGGAGTCCGGTTTCAGCAACCCTGCAATGATCTTGATCAATACAGACTTACCCGTACCGGAACGACCCAGCACCACCACGTTTTCACCCTTGTGCACATTTATGTCAATACCGCGTAACACATGATTGGTACCAAATGACTTGTAAAGGTCATGGATATCGATCACCTTCTCGCTCATATTTATTTCCGGCGTAAATGACTTCATATTATCGGATAGAATTGGCAATTTGAACAATAAAGATCTCTTCAATAAAGATCAGGAACATGGAGATCACCACCGAAATGTTCGCTGCTTTACCTACACCCTGGGTACCCTGGGTCGCATGGTATCCCTGATAACAGCTTACCACCCCGATCGTAAAGCCGAAAACGACCGCCTTCACCCCAGTTGTGATAAAATCAAGGAAATATATATTCTTGAATGCCTCCTGGAAGAAACTGGTAAAAGAGGTCTGCTCGTTCAGGTGAATATCCAGGAAAGACCCCAGTAAACCTACCAGTCCGGTATAACCAACAAGGATAGGAATAGATATGGTCGTCGCCATGACCCTGGTCGTAACCAGGAACTTGAACGGGTTGATCGCAGATACCTCCATGGCGTCTATCTGTTCAGTTACACGCATGGATGCCAGCTCCGCACCGATACTGGAACCTACCTTACCGGCACAGATCAGGGCCGTCACCAATGGCGCCAACGCCCTGATAACAGCAATAGCGATCAGAGAAGGTAACCAGGAGGTAGCACCAAATTCGGACAGGGAAGGTCTGGATTGCTTGGTAAATACGAGACCGGTAATGAAGCCGGTCATGGTGATCAGCGCCAGGGACTTATAGCCAACCTGATAACACTGACGGATAACCTCGCGTATTTCAACAGGTCGCTTGAAGGCTTCCTTAAAGATTCTGCCGATGAATAAAACGATGTTAAAAATGTCTTTAAAAAAACCGTCAATACCTTTCGATATGACTGGTTTCTCCGGCTGTTCGATATTTGAGTCCATTCTCTGTGTTTAAGAATTTGCGAAGATAAGTCGCCTGATATTCATTACTAAATACAATTTTAGTTCTCGTTTGTTAAATCGGCGCCTATTACATTGCAAATCAAAAGTAAAATTCCAAGATACGGACTTATCCGCAATGGGATTGCATATATTAGTATTTAATAATAAAAAATTAAATGCAGGTGTATTTGAAAGATAAATAATGTGCGGGAACATGTAGTCAAAGTTGCACAAAACGGTTTCGATTGTGCAACTTTGACTACGACCATAAAAGTATCAGCGGGAGCGCAACTGGCCCATATCCCCTCAGCTGACCGCATCTATTCCCCAGCTTTTCATAATATCATTACTGAAAATACCCGCCGTCGCAGGGTCGATTATTTTAGACCTGGCCAGCAGAAACTTATCAAGACTGTCTCCGTACATACGACGGAGCCTATCCGGCGTGATAGAGGACATTTTCCCCCAATGGAAACTAAACGGAATGTTCAGCTGGTCCAGCTTATCCCACACGGCATCATAAAAGCGCTGCGTCTCCCTGGACAGCACCGCGTCCAGTTCCATCACACATGTTACGGGGGCAAATCGCGTAAATGCCATGGTTGCACGGGAGGACTTCACAAACCGGAATGCGAACAGACCAACGAAAGGTCCTGCCGCCTCATTTACGGCCATCAGGGCCTGTACTACCTGTGGTACTGCCGTCAGGGGAAGGCCTATCGCCGCACTGGCAATCTTCCCCCTGAGGATCGTATTACTGAAGACCTCTCCCAGCCTGCCAAACTGCTTTTCATGTATATTCAGACTTTCACTCAGTACTTTGGTCACCATCAGCGGTACTGCTCCCGGCACTATTCCGGCCAGTTTACCCACAAAACAGGGGGCATCATCACCGGGACCTATACCGGCCCCGTTAGGCTTTGGAGGCGTATAGTCATTGCGATAAGGGCGCTTATACATCGTGGTGGCATATACTCCCTTCTTCATCTCATAGGGATTGATCATCATCTGCATGTGAAAAGGACGCTCCCCGGGAAAAGGCAGCTTTGGATTGGAGAAGTCCAGCGCTGTCAGCTGACGGATCAAAGCATCATCATATGGCACCCGGCGTTGATATGACTCCAGCAGAAAGTCATCCACAGTCTCAATCATAACGCCATGCACAAAGCCCATCGCCCCTATACTGACCAGTGCCGCATCAAATACATCATCATCTCTGAGGAGATCAGCACCTAGTCTGTCCGCGAAACTGTCCGCCATCACCGGATAAGAAGACCGCTCCAGCCAGAGCTGTGTATCCGGACCGGTGATCAGATGAAGCCCTACCACATTTTCCTGTAAAGCACCGAAATCTAGTCCGGCGCCATGGGTCCCCGTCGCTATTGCTCCTGCAATCGTCTGTCCGTTACTGGCTCCGCTGGAGGACAGAGAGAAGCCCCGTTCATTCAGGAACTTGTTCAGTTCCCATATCCGGTTGCCGCACTGCGCCATACAGAGGTACTTATGATTTCCCTTATACAACGGGGAAACACTCCCCTGGGATACCGGGAAACGTATATTCAGTAGTTTGGTATTCAGAATAATACCCTTTGAGGCTGCGATCGGGGTAAATGACCAGCTGCCACCCAGTGCCCGGAGCGGCGTATTACTTTGAATCGCCTCCCGGATAATCTGCTGAATACCTTTGGTTGTATCGTTATAGATCTCCAACGCCGTCCCCGTTGTCTCATTGGCGAGATCATACAGATCCTGCACCGGCAGGGAAAAGGTGCGATGCTCATTACTCCAGGTAAAGGAGCCGTTTTTGACAATTTTCATACGGGATGAAGTTGTAGGTGGAAGAATTACAATGAGTCAACCGGTGGCGGACAGGGAGTCGCGCATTGCCACTCTATGGTCAGCGGACAATAAATACCCAGGGTACAGACAGTCAGCAGGGCATTGCCAAAATTATTCTTCACCCTTACTTCCGCTACACCGTTGACACCCAGCGAGTCGCATACCGGGGTCCGGATAATCTGTGGTTTGTTGAGCAATCCCCAGAAGAGACTACAGGTTTTTATCCTGTTACGGGGAGATGCGCCGGTGGAAGGTAATGCATGGGTAGCTACGCGATAGGAGTAACAACCTCCGGCAAATAGTAATACGACAGACAGGATGCCTGTTCTGAGCATGTTGTGGATTTGGGGGCAACACATATGCGTTTCTTTCTACTAAAATAACCATAAACCACCGAAAAATGCGGGACGGGTCTCCCCCCTCAAAACATGTCTGGCAGATAATCGACCAGCAAAACCATGGTTTATACATTTCTTTCCGGGGTCCATGCGTTGATCAACGCGCCGATGTCCTTTATTTTTGCTGTATGAAACACAAAGTGGATAAAAAGGATTTAAAAAAACGCCTGTCCTTTGTAATGATGGCTCAATTTGATGGATTAAACGAGAAGGGAAAGGAAAAGCTACAGGATTACCTGGACAAACAACTGGATAAGGTAGCTGATTTCTACAAAGAAGTCCTCAAAAAACAGCAGCAAAAAGACAGGAAAAAGGCAGCGGCAACCATTATAGCACATAATGAAGCCCTGCTGCAACCAGCGGCTGTTCCGGAGTCTCCGGCAGCAGCATCATAATAAATAGCACGTCCCTCCATCTACATAAAAGAGGAAAGGCTGTTCGCCAATGGCGAACAGCCTTTCCTCTTTTATGTACTATATATTTTAAGCGTTCTTTCTGGCAGCAATCATCATATGCGGACTCATAGCCAGCATTTCCGGATGATTTTCAGTAGCCTTCAGCAGGGCAAATTGCTGTTGCTTTTTCTCAGGATCTGACCTGTTTTCAAAATACTTGCTGTCCAGCCAGATCACCCCTTCTACCGCAAAAGTATCAATATGCCCGAACTCAGCCTCTTTTACCTCTGCGGCCAGCTGGGAAGGTCTGTGGTAATAAGCTTCCGGAAGAATACCCGGCCAGCTGCCTGGTGCATTGTGTACACCTGTAGCCAGTTCCTGCTGACACATCTCCAGGAATGCCTTATCATGGATATAACCATTGGTCAGTCCTACCAGCGTCGAAGCCGTATAGTTAATCGCAAAACCAAGCAGCACGCCTCCCGGTTTCAATACTCTGTACGCTTCGCGGAGCGCGGCGATCCTGTCTTTTTTCTCCTGCAGATGATACAGCGGACCATGCAGGATCACCACATCTGCAGATGCATCAGCCAAGTCCAGTTTCCGTGCCTCACCCAATATAGCTTTGAATGGATTCTTCTTGTATTTGGCAGCTTTTTTTGTAGCCTGCTCGATGTGTTTCGGAACGGGGTCAAAGAGGTAAACTTCATACCCCGCTTTAGCCATCCAGGCAGAATAGACGCCTGGTCCGCCTCCTACATCGGCCACGACTCCATTCTTAGGTAAAAAGCGCTGAATAAGCTCCTTATTGCGTTCAAATTCAAGTGGACCTAATCCTACTTCAAGCCTGATTTCCTCGTACGTTTCTGAATAAAACTGTTCAAGTGTTTCGCTGACTAAATTAGCCGTCTTCATGATTTAATGGTTATATACTGACAAATTTGTTTCTTTTTTTTCAGAAACCGAAGCCTTTTTTTACGATTCACCTGCTGTCACAGCAATCTTTTCCTCCAGCAGCAAATTCCGTCTTTTTACAGCAGCACCTGCTACTGTTGCACTATTTGTACCGTCTGTCGCATATATTTTGTGACAATAACTGCTAATAATATTGTAGGCAGTTTCATCGGAAAGCAGCATCATGTGATTCGCCACATCCAGATCTGTCATCTCAAAATCCGGTATCTGCTGCTCCCACTCGGCCCAGTAATTAATATGATCATAGGCTGGCTGCTCTTTACTAAGCATAAAGAACGGCGCCAGCTCTCCCAGAAAATATCCATTTCCATTCCGGAAGTAGTGACACTTTATTCCCGTAGGATCCGGCAGTGGGAATACCTCATACTGGTCTACTGCATATGCTTCCTGCACCCGTACACTCTGTCTGATGAATTCCTCCAGTCTGGCAAGTGATTGCGTACCTCCCCGTTCTTTAAAATGTGCCATCAGCGTTGAGATCAATTCATCCATATCCGTTATATCACTAACAAGTGACCTGTTTATAAGAATTTCTTTAAAGCGTTCCGGAGAATGGACGATTCCAGAGAACAATGACATGTTCACCGCCTGTAATATCGCATCGCGTTTATCGAAGCGCTCAGCAGATACTTCTGCTCCATACAGTGAATCGAGCATCACAATGGTATTCACCTTTTGCCCCATCTCCTGTAACTGCCGGGCCACCTCGTAAGCAATCACACCGCCCAGGGAATAACCACCCAGGTCATAGGGCCCTGTTGCCTGCACTGATCTTATAATGTGTACATAATAAGCAGCCATAGCGCTCACACCCTTCAGCGGTTGCCGGGAAGTCATATACCCCCGGGCCTGTATACCATAAAAAGGACGCTCAATGGTCTGCGCCAGCGCCTGATAAGGCTCGACCCCACCCGCAGCGGCATGAAACCAGAATACGGGCCGGCCCTCCTTCCTGCCATTCAGCCTGATCAGCTCCGGAAATGGCGACAGGTCAACCTGGTTCGATACAAAACCTCCCAGCCCGTCCAGTACTGCGCGGATATCATTGATCGTACGACAAGCCACCAGTTGCCCCGGGTGTATGCCCGGATGATGATGTAGCTGTAACTGCTGTACAACCTGCATCATCTGCATGGAATCCATGCCATATTCTTCCAGCGGTTTGTCCGCATCCAACTCGGTTTTGTCCACGCCTGATATTGCCGCTATCAGATCAGCCAGCTCTTTTGTCTCTCCATTGATCCCGTTTGTCTGCATAGGTTTCGACCCTATGGGATACGGCGTATCAGTGGTTTCTACCCAGCAACGACGTTTCTCAAAAGGATATCCCGGCAGGACCATTTTCTTCGCCCCGGTATATAAAATGAGATCTGACCAGTTGAGCTGCGCGCCCTTTGCCCAGTATAATGCCAGCAGATCATAGTTCTTCTCCCTTGCCGCTGTTTCCAGTAATACCTGCTGCGAACTACCGGAGAGAATACGCCTGACAGCTGCATCGGCTTCTCCGGGCTCGCCGGTATAAACCTGTATATCAGCGGGTAGTTCCGGAGCATGCTGCAATGCCGTTTTTAATGCCGTTATATCTTTTACAACGGCCACCCAACGGTAAGGCATTGCCTCCCTGCCGGTCTGTAAAGTATGCGCTATATTCGTCAGGGACACATCCGTAAGTGTATCCAGAAAAGCGGATAGTTGTAATTTTTGCGCTTGTAATTGTCTGGCGCTCCTCGCTGAAAGAGGAATGATAAAGGTCCCGCTATCCACCACGTCTTTCACTGCTTCATTCCGGAACTCTTCCAGGATCACATGTACATTTGTTCCACCTGCGCCAAAAGAGCTAACCGTTGCGAGTAGCGGGAAAGGCCTGTTCCATTCCTCCAGGCGATCCTGCAGATAAAACGGAGAATCCTCCCATATGATATCAGGATTCAGCGCTCCTTTTCTGAGTGTAGGCACCAACTGTCTGTGGTGTAGTTGTAAAACAGCTTTACTCAGCTGAGACATACCTGATGCCGCCTCTGCATGTCCTATATTCGACTTAACAGCCCCTATAGCACAAAAACGCTGTTGATCAGAGAACTTCCTGAAAGCCCTGGAAAGTGCGGCAAATTCAATCGCATCTCCCATAGCAGATCCATTCGCCGCAGCCTCCACATAACTGACTTTAGAAGGATCGATACCAGCATTGCGGAAATGCTGTTCTATCAGCTGTGCCTGTGCCGTTAAATTAGGTACTGTAAATCCGTTGGATTGTCCATTATGACTAATCGCCGTAGATCGCACCACCGCCAGTATATGATCATTATCTGCTATCGCTGCGGATAAGGGTTTTAGCAAAACCGCGCCGACGCCATCCGCAGGGAGATATCCATCTCCTGCGCTGAAACTCCGGCTGTCCGGATGACTGCCGATCATACCCGTCAGACTCAGTCCCGTATATTTCTTCGGATGCACTGTCACATTTACTCCTCCGGCGATCGCCATTTTACACTCACCTTTCCGGATACTCTCACAGGCATAATGCAAGGCTACCAAAGAAGAAGAACAGGCTGTATCAACAGCCAGGGAAGGCCCCTGCAGATTAAAATAATAGGATACCCTGTTGGCAATGGCGCTGTGACTCGATAAGGCAGTTACCGCCTCCTGGGCATCTCCACCGCCCAGTAGCTGATAATGATTATACATGGCCCCTGCAAATACACCTACTGCTCCGTTATATTTTCGCTTCAGGGTATCTTTTGTATAACCTGCACTTTCCAGCAACTGCCACACCGTCTCCAGAAAAAGCCGCTCCTGTGGATCCGTCAGCGAAGCCTCTCTTGGAGATATATTAAAGAAAAGCGGATCAAACTGATCGGCGGCTGATATGAATCCACCCCAGTTACAATGTGTCTTTCCCGGGGCAGCCGACCGTTGCTCAAAGTAGCGACTATTGTCCCATCTCTCCGTCGGTACAGTAGTGATGCAGTCTTTTCCTGAGCGCAGATTATCCCAGAATGCAGCGATATTGGCCGACTGCGGATATCTGCCCTCAATAGCTATAATCGCAATGGCTTCTTTATCCCGGTCAGCAGTAGGGTTTACTGCCTTCGCTGAAGTAGATTTTAAAGGCTTCTTTTCCCTGAGATATGCAACAGGTCGTTCTACCGGTTTACTTACCTTTTCTTCATTAGGCTTCTTACCTACACCCAGTATTGTTTGTAACTGTGCGCTATGTTCGGATATAAAGTATCCTGTTAGCTCGGCGATCGTCTGATACTCAAAAAATAAGGTCCTTGGTAGAGGACCAAACTGTTTCTCAAAATGCGATACGAGCTGCATCATCAATATAGACTCAATGCCATATTTGTCAAGCGTCACATCTGACTCAATTTCATGATAAGGGAGTTTGACAAAGTCCGCCAGCTGATGACTAAAATAAGTCAGCGCTGCCGCTTGTATATCAACGCTGTTATCTATAACAGGAATGTTTTTTTGTGAAGTTGTCTGTCGCTTCTCCGTTCGCTTTTCTGGCTGGCGGAAAAATGTTTGCAGTTTTTGCGGATCTCCCTGCATCACCAGGACCTGTGTCTTATGCGAAGCCCAGGCCTTATAAAAAGCCTGCAAACCATTTGTGGTACTCATAGGTGTCATGCCTGTGGTCTGCCATAACAGCTGCCGCGCTTCCCGGCTTATATCCATCCCTCCCTCTTCCCACAAGGGCCAGTTGATAGATAACCATCTTACATTCATCTTTCGTTCAGCAACGTAGGATGAACGATCCAGCGCAAAGGTATCTAAGAAGGCATTTGCTGTTGCATAATCAGCCTGTCCGGCATTACCGGTAACACCAGCTCCGGAAGAAAACAAGATAAAGAAATCCAGCGCTATGTCACGACAGGCATTCTCCAGGTGGACTGTACCAGTCACCTTCGGCAACAATACTTCTCTGAAATCTGTAATATCTTTTTTGGTGATATAGGCATCCTTTGTCAATCCTGCGCTATGTATAACACCATGCAAACCACCATAAAGAGATACGATATCCTGGATATCCGTATTTACCGCCGAAGCGTCTGAAAGGTTCATCTGACGGTATACGACTTTCCCTGTTTCACTGTTCAGCGCTTCCAGCAACGAGCTAATACTATTGTCCTGCGCACGTCTGCCTGCCAGGATAACAATCGCATCCTGGGTACGCGACAGTATTTCACGGGCGAATAACTGTCCTAAACCACCGGTTCCACCGGTGATCAGGTATACTCCTCCATCCTTCCAGGGCGTCGTGTCGCTGCCTGCTGACAATGGCGACCAGTTTTCCTGCCATCCTTTTCCTTCCCTGTATTTTACATATAATGGTCCAGGTCCTGCATGCTGTTTTAAAACTGCAATAAGCCCTGTTCCTGTTTCATCTGTTTCAATTAGTTTTGCATCCAGCAACGGATATTCCAATACCGCTGTCTGCAACATACCCTTTAATCCACCCGCCAGCAACGAATGATGCGCACCCGTCATAACTACCTGCAACAGCGTCCTGCCGGTCACGCGTACTTCCAGTAAACGCTTTATTTCAAGAAACAGCCGCTCAGCATTTGACATAAAATTATCCGGAAGCGTGTCACTACCCGTCTCGATCGTAAGCACTTTACTTTTATCAAACGCCTCCTGTATAATTCCTGCGAATGGCACAGCATCTCCATACAACAGGATGACATGTCTTTCATAATCCGGTGTTACCGGATCATTCGCAGCAGTAAATGGCAGTTCCTTTTTCTCCAGTAATAATAACTGTTCCGATACACCCAGATCAAGTAACCTGAAAGTAAACCCCTTCAACAGGACACACAAATTCCCCTGCTGGTCTTTCAACTGGATATCCAGCTGCTGAATATTGCCGTACCCCGTATATCCTTTACTATAAGTAATAATTGCCTGCATCCGTGCAGAACAGGGACGATATACCTTAACTGCCTCCAGTGCAAAAGGCGCCTTACTCTTCATTACCGCATCGCCAATAGTCAGACCTATACTTCCCTGTAAAGCAGCATCCAGTAAAACAGGATGTAAGGGATAATCACCCATGGAAGATTCCAGGGCTTCCGGCAACAACAGATCAACAACTACCCGTTCCTCATTTCCAGAGATCTGTTGAATAGCCCTGAAGGCAGGCCCATATACCATACCTGCTTTTTCAAACAGCTGATAACACGCATCGCCCGTCAACAGTATTGGTAATTCGGCTGACTGTTCAGCTATATCAGAAGAGGCTGTATCATCACTTTCCGTAAGCGCCGCCCATCCATTACTATAAATCGTTTTCACACCATCCCACTCACTATAGATCTCAAAGAAAACAGTCTCATCTTCCTGGACCTGTAAAGCGGTATATACATTTACTGCTTCATCGCTTACAACCATAGGCTGTTGCCAGCTGACACGCGATAAAGCAATTGCATCCTCTGCCACACCTGTTGACAGAGCAACAGCTGCTCTTGCCATTTCCAGATAGACCGTTCCCGGTACTATCTTTCTTCCGGCAGCCACGTGATCTGTAAGAAAGAATTCCGTCCCTGTGAATACCGATTCAAATACCTGACCTCCGGGCGTAGATGTACTTCGGTGGATCAGTGGATGTAACACTATAGTATCAGCCGCAGGTCCATTAGTACCTGCCTGTTTGAGCAATCTGACTGCCTCAGACCGGGATATCCGGTCTGCTTTCAATTCATTCAATATATACGTAACCAGTTCTTTCATGTCTTGTCAGTTAAGCATTTTTACAATTTCATTAGTGGCATGCTGTACGCTCAGCTCTTCGCTAAGTACAGCATCAAGCAAATCGTAATATTCTTTATCATCTCTTGCAGTAACCTGCGCTGTAGCTTTTTCCTTAACCGGCAATGCTGCCTGCCAGTACCTTTCACCGGCAAACGGATACCCCGGCAATGAGATCCTGCGCGGACGATCTGCGGTATATAGTAACTCCCAGTTGATCTGTAATCCCTTTACCCACCATTCCAGCACCTTTGTATCATTGCGCTGTAATAACCACTGATCAGCTACCTGTGCCAGCGTCTCATCCGAAGAGAAAACAGCGACAATATCCTTATTGGGCTTTACCTGTCCGCGGAAAACAGCTGTATGCTTCTCCTGCAGATAAGCAGCTAACTGCTGCTTCAGTTCTTCGATAGAGGCAACCGTAAATGCAAGCCGTTCTTCCAGCGCTTCTCTGCCGGTTTGTAAAGTATAAGCAATCGCAGCGAGCGTTTCATTGAAACCATCAACAGATACCGCATCCAGCAGACAACTCACCTGCGCCTGTAAACGATCTGCTGTACGGGCAGAAAGAACGATCATAACAGATCCTTGTGTTGTCAACGCTACAGGTTCATGTATATATTCAGTAACAACCAGATGAGCATTAGCTCCACCAGCTCCGAAAGAAGAAATACCTGCTATTCTTGGTGAGGCCCAGTCGGACAATTGCGATTGTACTTTAAATGGCGTATTGGCAAAATTGATATTGGGATTGGTTTGCGCGGCATGCAATGATGGCGCCAGCTGGCCATGTTTCATCTGTAACAGTACTTTCGTCAGACTGGCAATACCTGCTGCACTTTCGCAATGCCCGATGTTCGTCTTGACAGAACCAATCGCACAGAATTGCCTGTCGTCTGTTGTTGCTGAAAATGCCCGTGTCAAGCCATTTACTTCTATAGGATCGCCAAGGACAGTACCGGTGCCATGCGCTTCCACATAAGTGACTGTCCGTGCATCAATACCCGCGCGATCCAGTGCATCTGCCACGACCTGTGCCTGCGCAACAGGATTAGGAACAGTATAACCATTGGTGCGGCCGCCGGCATTAATAGCGGAACCCTGTATCACACCATAAATGTGATCACCATCTGAGATCGCGCTGGACAGCGGTTTCAACACCACAGCACCAACACCTTCCCCATCTACGAACCCATCAGCGCCATCACCAAATGCTTTACACTGATCGCCTGCTGACAACATCCCTGCGGCTGAAAGTCGCATATAGTGTACAGGATCTACGATCAGGTTTACACCACCTGCTATCGCACAATGACAGGAACCGCTGCGTATACTGTCGATAGCGAGATGAATAGCCGTCAGTGAAGACGAACAGGCGGTATCTACCGCCAGGCTAGGCCCCTGAAAGTTCATCACATAAGACACACGGTTAGCGACAGAATGATAGCTTGGTCCGGTGATATAATTGCCGTTCATAATACCGGCGAATACCCCCACCTTCCGGTCAACCGCCAGTTTAGCCGGGGTATAACCTGCATCAGCGATGGCATTGTAGGATGTCTCCAGGAACAACCTTTCCTGCGGATCGATACGTTCTGCCTCTAAAGGAGATATATTAAAGAACAAAGGATCAAAGCGGTCTATATCAGGAATAAAACCACCCCAGCGGGAATAGGTAGTACCCCATTTCCCTTTCTCTTCATCGAAGTGTGTCCGCCAGTTCCAGCGCTCTTCCGGTATCTCTGTAATACAGTTTTTACCTGTCTTCAGATTTTCCCAGAACGCATCCAGCGAAGCTGCCTGCGCATATTTCCCACTGATACCGATAATAGCAATGGGTATAGTGGTATTTCTCTGTTCCGTAAAGCTGTTTACTGATTGAACGGCTGTCACATTTGCTTTTCTGCCAAATGCTACCGGAACAGCTATCTGCGTGTTAGCAGGCTGCGTTACTTCCTGAGGTGTATGCCCGACAGATGGCGCATCACTTCCTAATAAGCTGATCAGCGCCTCTTTCTGTGTATCTATAAAATAGGCACTGAGCGAACGGATATCCTGGTATTCGAAGAACAGCGTACTGGATACTTCTCCAAATACCTCTTTCAATGCATTGTTTAGCTGTACGACAAGTATCGAGTCTATGCCATAAGATTCAAATGAAGCGTCAACGTCTATTTTGTGCGCTGGGATCTTCAGCACGCCACCCACCAGGTCCCTGAAATAAGCCAGGGCTTTCTCTTCCAGACCGGCCCTTTTATCAGCACGTCTGCTGTTTGTTGCTTGTTGTTGTATTGGTGCAGATTTCTTTACAACCGGTTTTGCCTGTACAGTAACTGCTGGCGCAACAGGTGGTTGATGGACAAGCTGCCGTACAATACCATCGCTGGCGGCAATGATGATCTGTTGTCCGAGATGATGAGCCGCTTTTACAGGGAATTGCAGATCGCTGAAACCTTCATCTGTCAACTGTCGTCTCCAGCTGTCTTCCACCAGTACCGGACTACCCGGCAGTCTTACTTCCGGATCTTCATACAACCACCAGCCATCTAATAGTCCAAAACTCAGATGCGTAAATAAGGAACTTGCACGCAACTCATTTAATAACAGCAAGCCGCCTGTCTGCAAAACAGCTTTGGTATTACGCAGGGTATTGCTGATGTTGGAAGTAGCATGCAACACGTTTGTTGCAACCACTACATCATACATACCTGCTTCAATGCCCTGTGGTTGTATCGGCTTGTCTACATCGAATATCTTAGTCCGGATATAAGGATTATCCGGTAGATAAGCTTTCTCCGCATGTAATAAAAATGCTCTTGATATATCTGTATAACAGTATTCAGCAATATGCTCCTGATAAGGTTTGAGTTTTCCAAAGATCATTGCACTGGTGCCTCCGGTACCTGCACCGATCTCCAGTATACGGAGACGCAGATCAGGATCTGTTGTACGGCGTTGTTGCAGGTAGTTCACCAATGCTACCGCCATCAGCTCATTAAAGTAATCGGCCACCAGATTATCCTTGTATACTCCCTGTACCATCTCCATGGATGAACCGGGAAACATCACTTCTGTTGCCGGACGCTTTCCTGTAATGATCTGTTGCAACGCACCTACTGTAGCATCTGCTAATACGACCTGGTTCTTCAGGTTCGGATTTTCCAGCCATAACAAACGTTTGGCAGCCCACTCCTGATGCACCTCAGCCGCTGGCAGCTCCAGTGCTTTTTCAGCGATCGTATATTGTCCACGCTCTGCTGTGAGGAGTCCGGCTCTTACCAATGCTGCAAGGCTTTCCTCCATCCATCTCTTATATCCAATGACGATCCGGCCATTTTCCATTAACACCGTACAGCTTCCCGGACTTGTAAAGCAGCCCAGTTCTCTTAAATGCACAAATAATAGTCTGGCGAGCAGCTGTTCCATTTCCAGTGCCTGAGCGCCTACTTTCTGCCAGATCTGCTCCAGTCTTTCCGGCGAACTATAATCGGCGCTATTGCCTCCTGTCAACGATTGTACATGTTTACACAATGCTGCCAGATCTGTGAAAGACATGAGTAATCCTGCATTGAGATGAATATCCATCTGCTCACTGATACCGGTTGCTATTGCTGCAAATACCTCCGGATCGGCACAGTATTCACCAAACGCGGCCTGCACGTCTATATTTTCAGCGGAAATACCAGTAGTTGCTGCTACTATCTGCTTCAGCGTACCTGTTACATCATTCATGGTACGAGGAGCACTTACCTGTGCAGGAGCAGGATACACCGTCATTCTTTCTGACAGTCTGATCCCTTCCAGCTGCAAAGGTTTACAGGTTTTAATAAATGCCAGTTGTTCAACCGGCGATGCCAGTAATGCTTCTAACGCCTCCATTCCATCTGCGGGTTCAATCGAATCAAATCCCGCCAATGCCATACGCTCCCTGTAGCTGTCATCGGCAACAATACCTACACTGCCCCAATAACCCCAGTTAATGACTTTCACCGGGCAATGCCAGGTCTGGGCAAGCTGTAATGCAAAGGCGTCTTTAAACGTGCAACCGGCTGCATAATTACTCTGTCCCGGTGCTTTGGTAAAGGTGGTCATGGAAGAGAAGAAAAGCACAAAATCAAGCTCCTCAGCAGCAAATACCTGCGCCAGCCGGACACTTACATCCAGCTTTGCAGAAAGTCCTGCACGGAATCTTTCCTCTGTCATATTCCCTAAGCCCTGATCCTGCAAAACAATGGCAGAATGAATAACACCATTTATTTTTCCGAAACGCTGTTTTATCTGTTCATATACGGTATGTAATGACGCATAACTGGTCGCATCAGCCGTATAATAAACAGGCGCTGGTCCCTTTATACTGAGTTTATTAATGCGCTCTTCTAGGTCCTTATCATAAGCACGTCTGCCGATCCAGATCACCTGTGCCTTGTAACGGCTGATCATATAATCGGTCCACACCTCTCCGATGCCACCAGCGCCACCGATCACTACATACACGCCCTCCTGTCTGTAAGAGGTAAGTTCCTGTCGTTGCTGTTCATAAACAATCAGTTCCTGCTGTTTCCACTGTCCTCCACGATAGACGAACGCATTTCCATGAGGATCGGCAGGCATCCGGAAGAGACTCTCCGGCAGTTCATGTTCCTGACCGAGATCCGCCAGTCTTACTTTCCAGTTAGGATACTCCTTTGCCATAACACCAACAAGACCATGTATAGCAGCATGTGCAGCGTTTACCTGTTCTTCCCTGGCGATAGAAAGACTCTGCCTCGTAAGGATCGTCCAGCCTAATTTTTCTGCCCCATAGCCTGCTTTCAGTAATGCTTTGACAAACCGGAACAATGCGTACACGATACCCTCCTGTGCTGTTATCATACCCTCTGCATCAACCGCGTATGTACCTGTTGCAGCAGCTTGCCAGATGATATGATCTATCTTTTCAACAGCCGCCAGTTTCTCTTCAAGCACGGTAACTGATTCCTGCCCCGTAATGATAAGGAAATGGGCATCCGGATAGTAAGCGGCAACTGCATGACGTTCATTTCCATTATGTACAACAACAAGTATCTTCGCATCTGCCGCCGGATATAAGGTATCCTGTTGATGACGAATGGTCTTCCATACTGGTCGCAGCAATAGTTTTCCTACTGGTGTACCGGCATCCTGCTTATTGTCAGCCGCCACTTCTTCCGTCAATGTTCTCGTCGTAAAGCCCCTGAGACTGATTATTATATTTCCTGCATTATCACAGATATCTATATCCAGCTTCTGAATACTGCCTTCTGCACTATAGCCTTCGCTAAAACGGGTCAATGCCCACATCTCCGCTTGACAGACGCCAAAAACGCTTATACTATCCAACGCAAATGGCAAGGCTGGTTTTAATGACTTGTTATCCAGTTCCTCCGGATGCGCAATGTTGCCAAATACAAATCCTATAAATGACTGCAAAGCTGCATCCATCATTCCCGGATGTAGCGCATATGATGCAGAGAAAAGGCTTTCAGGTAATGACAGGCGAGCCAATACCTGTACACCATCTGTATACAGTTGGCTGATACCACGGAAGGAGGCGCCGTAATCAAGTCCTATCCCGCTGAACGTATTGTATACCCTCTCTCCGTCAACCGTATTACCCAGTTCCCTTCTCAATTGAGTAAGATCGTATGCAGGCGGTATTGCCTCCGCCATTATATATGCAGTGCCTGTGCTGTTCAGCATATTTTCACGTCCATTAGCACTTATACTATGGATCTGATAATCGATCTGACCATCTTCATTAGCGGTCAATGATATTTTCATCTGCAATGGCCCATTCTCCTGTATGGCAGGACGCATCCAGGTAATATTTTTCAATATCACACCAGTTCCTTCTGCTGCATATCCGGCGGCTATCTGTTTCAAGGCAGTGTATGCCATCTCTATATGTGCGACGCCTGGCAAGATCTTCTTCCCCTTCACGACATGGTCCGCCAGGAAAAATTCGTTCCCTTTAAAAGTTGAGCTGAACACAAGACCATCCAGCGTAGATGTATTTGTATGTAATAAGCCTCCGATATGGGAGGTACCGGTATTACCTCCGTTTATCTGCTTTTCCGCTACCCAGTAGTGCTCCTGCTCAAATGGATAGACCGGCAGATGTAAACGTTGCGGCACATCGCTGTATAGTTCGCGCCAGGGGAAATCATAACCCTGACAGTACAGTTCTGCTAACGCATATAATGACTCACGATACTCCTGCGCAGGTAATTGATTGCCGGAACACTTACGCAGCAACTCAGTACCATATCCCAGTAGAGCTGCCTGTACTTTAAAATCACGGGATACCTTATTGCTGAAGAGGTGGGGTAACTTCTCCTGGTTCAAAGCCCTGGTCCAGGTCTGTATCGCATCCTGTTGTTGTTGCACGACAATAGCCGTACGATGTGAAAAATGATGACGTCCTTCCTGCAAAGTATAAGCTATCTGAAACAGGCTTTCGCTGGTGTGATGCAGATAGGCGATCATATCTTCCATTTTACGGAGTAATGCCTCTTCCGTTTTAGCCGACAGCAAGAGCAATACCGGCCCTGAAGTAGGCCCGGCAGAAGTATTCTCCCTGGTATAGCTGCTCACCACTACATGCGCATTCGTGCCACTCATACCGAATGAGCTTACGGCACCTGTTCTTGCTTTCCCATTGACTTCCGGCCACGCTGCCGCCTGACGGGGCACATAAAAAGGACTGCCATTCCAGTGAATGAACTCATTCTGTTCTTCAAAATGCAGACTGGCAGGGATCACCTTCTCCTGTACAGCTTTCACTAATGAAATAAGACTTACCAGACCGGAAGCGGCGAAGGTATGTCCGAAGTTGGTCTTTACAGAACTGATCGCGCAATAGCCCTGTTTATCCGTATAACTCCGGAATGCCTGGGCTAAGGCATTCACCTCAATAGGATCTCCCAGTTTAGTACCGGTTCCATGTGCTACCACATAGTCAATGGTTGCCGGATCAATATGATATCGGTTATAAACATCCTGTAGTAATGCCCGTTGGGAATTACCATTTGGAGCTGTAATACCGTTTGTTTTCCCATCATAGTTTACACCACTGCCGTCAATCACCGCATACACCGGATCACCGGCTGCGATCGCAGCAGAGAGCTTCTTCAGTACCACGACAGCAACTGCCTCACCCGGCACCATGCCGTTCGCCCGTTTATCAAAAGTGAAACACTTTCCATCAGGTGATAATATACCGGCCTGGCTCATCTGCACATAAGACATCGGCGTCAGTAACAGGTTCACACCAGCTGCCAAAGCCGTATCGCATTCATTACTCCGTAAACTCTGGCAGGCAAGATGCAAAGCGACCAGTCCTGACGAACAGGCGGTATTGATACTAATATTTGGTCCGTCGAGATTAAGGAAATAAGAGAGTCTTGCCGACATAATAGCGGCATGATTGGAAGTAATACTCCCCTGTCCGCCGGTTAAGATCTGGTATTCACCATCTTCAGCGCCTACGAACATCCCGACCTTACTGCTACTGATCTGAGCCGGACCATATCCGGCATCTTCCAAAGCAGCCCAGGCCTCCTGTAATAGTAAACGCTGACGCGGATCCATATAGGTAGCTTCCAGAGGTGCGATCTCAAAGAACAGCGGATCAAACTGATCTACATCTGGAATAAACCCACCCCATTTAGAATTAGACTTACCAGGCACAATCTGTTCATCATGATATTCGCGCCAATCCCATCTTGTGGTAGGAATTTCTGCAATGGCGCTCTTTCCTTCTGCAACCAACTTCCACATTTCGGCAATATTACCTGCCTGTGGGAAACGGCCACTCATGCCGATGACTGCTATTGGTTCATCTGCATCATTATTTGAAACAGACGTTTGTGCAGGCGTAGCCGACGCAGCAAAAGAACGAGGTTCAGCTACAGATCGTTTACCCGGCACAACTACCGTATGCGCTTCGCTATAAAATGTATTGATCTTTTCTGTGTGTTCATCCAGGTAATATTCCTGCAACTTCTCCAATGTAGCATAACTAAAAAATACAGCTGGTGTCACTTCTACATCATAATAGGCAGTTAAGCGTTTGGATAACTGCATCAGACTCACTGAATCAAAACCAAAATCTGCCAGATTTACATCTGCTGCAACCTTTTCCATGCCCAGTTGCAATAATTCACTCACCTGGCGGCGTAAATCCCACAGCAAACATTCCGCAACAGACCAGCCATGCATCTCTGCACTACGACCAGCACCATTCACTGATACGATCGTCGGTACAGGCAATTCTGTCTCTGCTGACAGCAACGGCATCTGGTGAATACGGGTGCTATCCCCATACATCACTAATCGCGTTACATCGCCCTCCCGCAACAATGACTCAAAAACAGATAATCCCATCGCTGATTCCAGATAACCCTGACCGCTGCTCTTCAGGTATAAGTCCAGTGAACTACTTTCACCAAGACTCATACCTCCTTCACGCCACAATGGCCAGTTGATCACAGTCGTAACGCCTTTAAAACCTGCTGTGCGGCGTAAAGCGCCATAACTCATCTGAAAGCGGTTAGCAATCGCATAATCACAGGAGCCAAAATCACCCAGTACAGCAGAGGAAGAAGAAAAATAACATACAAAGTCAAGCGCTTCCTGACCAAACACTTCGTCCAATACCTGGCTACCCCTGATCTTCGAAGACAATACTGATGTAAAGTCGTCATAATGTTTGTCACCGATAGTCGTATGACTCTGTACACCGGCTATATGCAGTATACCTGATATCTCACCCGTAATTTGTTTTGCAGCAGCTCTTACCTGCTCCATAGCAGCAATATCACTCACATCGGCCTGTACATAGATCACCTTATTATTGTCATGCTGTATCACCGATACTTTCGCTTCTTCTTCGACGGACAAACGGCGACGACCAGTCATCACCACATTGGCCTTCCAGGTGTTGCTTAAATAAGCACTGAACAATAATCCCAGTCCGCCGAAACCGCCTGTAACCACATAAGTACCGCCTTGTTTCAATAATGGCAGTCTACCTGTTTGTATATTACGTTCTTCCAGTTGAGGTACCGTACGGACGCCATTTTCGTAGTGCGCAACGTGATTTCCCGTATACCATAATTCCCCCAGTACTGTTTGCATGTTCAGGGCATCCCCTGCTGCATGTAATACAACATGTATATCCATACCAGGAAATACAAAGCCCAGCGAACGCGCATAACCTATCCAGGAAAATGCATAACATTTCTCAAGTGTGGATGCATAAGCACTTTTCAATAACAGGCGTCCTGCCTTTAATCCTGCTGACAGGAGTCCCTGCAACAGGTAAAGAATATCTTCGTAGGCCACTTCATTGGCGGGGCCTGCGTATAATACACCATCTACAACACCATATGCCGCTTTGATCTTATTGAAGACCGTCTTGTAAGCAGTTGCTTTATCTTTATCAAGCTGGAATATATTATCCCCGCCTTCTACATGATCCTTTGTCACAAACAACAATTTCACAGCCGGCAACAGCGACGCAACAGACGCGGAAATAGTGTTTATACTGGCTGTATCTTCAACAACGCATAATAAGATACCTGCCGCCGGCAGTGCCGGAGTTGACAAAGCTTTTTGTATCCATACTTCTTCAAAGGTCAGCAGTTCATGCTTATCCGTATTAATAGCTGATTTTACAATAGAAGATTTATCAGCTGTCTGACCACTACCCTGCTGATCCAGCTCCGGGAACCAATATCTTTCACGCGCAAATGGATAGACCGGCAGACTAATTCTCCGGGGCATACCATTATTATACAATAAAGACCAGTCAATCTCCAGTCCTCCCGTCCACAACTCAGCCAGTTTCTCCAGCTTACCTTTACTGATCCATGTGGCCAGTGTATCCCGGAAGTCTTCGTCATTAGTGAAAATAACTGGTGAGGATTGACCCTTTTTCACTTGTCCGCGATAAACACCGGCAGGCTCATTCTCTGATGACAGATAAGCTGCAAGTATCTCCCTGAGCGCGGTTGCAGACGAACAGACAAACGCAGCTCTCTGCTCCATTTCTTCCCTACCCGTTTGTAAAGTATAAGCAATGTCAGCCAACTCTGCAGACTGACCTTCGCTATTAATAAACTGTAACAGGTCCCGGACCTTTTCGTCTAATTGTATCTTTGTGCGTGCAGACAATACGATCACCAACTGATCATACACCACCTGCTCTCTTACCTGCGAAATATATTCCTCTACCAGTACATGTGCATTGGATCCACCAGCGCCAAAAGAAGAAATACCCGCTATTCTTGGCAATTCCTGTAGCAGACCATTCTGCTCCTTCACGGGTCGTTTCCACTCCGTCAGTTCACGTTTAACAACAAAAGGAGTTGCTTCAAATCTTATTTTGGGATTAAGCGTCTCTGCATGTAAGGTCGGGGCTATCAGTCCATGTTTCATTTGCAGGATCACTTTTGTGATGCCGGCAATACCCGCAGCAGCTTCACAATGTCCGATATTTGACTTCACAGCTCCTACGGAACAAAACTGATTTGTTGCTGCTGCAAATCCCTGCGTTAAACCGGTGATCTCAATCGGGTCTCCCAATTCAGTACCTGTGCCATGTGCTTCTATATAACTGATCGCTTCGGCTTCAATACCTGCTTTCGCAATCGTTTCGCTGATCAATGCGGCCTGCGCCACAGGATTGGGTACGGTATACCCATTCGTTTTTCCGCCGTGGTTTACACCCGAAGCTTTTATAACTGCATAGATATGATCATTGTCTCTTTCCGCCAGTGACAGCTTTTTCAGCAGTACAACGCCTACGCCCTCACCGGGAACAAAACCATCTCCACCCTCGCCAAAACTCTTACACTTGCCATCTGCCGCAAGCATCTGCTGCGAACAAAACAGTACATAACTGGAAGGATGCAGATACAGGTTCACGCCACCGGCAATGGCCATGTCACACTCGTTCCTATACAGATGCTCGCAGGCTTCGTGTATAGCCGTCAGTGAGGAAGAACACATGGTATCAACCGGCATACTGGGACCACGCAGATTAAGTAAATAAGACGTTCTGTTAGCCAGTGAACTAAAAGACGTGCGGGGGAAATAGGCAGCGCCCTTCCGCCACAATTCAGGCCCGTACAGATCAAACCCGGTACGCGTGATACCCGCGAATACGCCTACCCGGTGTGCGAACTGCTCCGCGATCTGACGCCGGGTATAACCAGCATCTTCCATCACCTCCCAGCACGCCTGTAAAAACAAACGTTCCTGCGGATCAATATTGACCGCTTCCCTTGGGGATATATTAAAAAACTGGGGATCAAAATCGGCATGTCCGTTGATAAATCCGCCCCACTTGCTGTAACTCTTTCCATTTTCCAGGGCAGCTGTTTTATCAGGTACATAAAAGTCGTCCAGTGACCAGCGATCTGACGGTATTTCACTGATGCTGTCTTTTCCGGCTTTAAGGCTCTCCCAGAAAGCGGTCAGGTTATCTCCTCCCGGATAACGTCCACTGATACCAATAATAGCAATGGGCTCTCTTACGGAAGGTTGCGCTGCTTCCTTAACTGCCGCTACTGTTTCCTTTTTCTTTACTCCTTTAAAAACAGGTATCTTTTTAGCCGTCACTGGCTTTGCTTCCTTCTCAGGCACCAAAGGCGTTTCTTCCTGCTTTGCATCCAGTTGTAGCACCTCCTTCAGTTTATCAGGATATGCTTTTATAAAATAAGCTGCCAGTTCATTGACAGTCTGATATTCGAAGAACAGTGTATTACTCAGATCTGCAAATACTTCTCCCAGCGCCTTATTCAGCTGCACCACTATGATTGAATCGATGCCATAGTCTTCTAGTGCAACAGCTGGCTTGATATTACCGGCAGGTATTCGTAATGTCTCTCCAATGATCTGTTGCAGATAAGCGATCGTTTTCCCTTTTAGCCCATCCCCATCTACATCAGGAGCATTGGTATTTAGAGGTACAGTTTTACCTGCTGATGACTTAGGTCCTGAGGAAGATACATCTCCATTGGTGACAGAAGATGGTCTTGGTTGTCTGATGATGCCATTACTCTCAGCTACCACGATCTGTTGACCAAGCGCAATACCATAGGCTGAAGGGAAAAACACCTTGTCATATCCCTCCGCGATAAAGACGTTCTTCCAGGACTCCGGCGACAGTCCGGGACATCCTGCCATACGTACCGGTGCATCTTCATACAGCCACCATCCTTCCAGTAAACCGAAAGTAAGGTGTGTGAACAGTGTATTATGACTCATTTCATTGAGCATCAGCAAGCCCCTGTTCTTCATAGCTGCCTTTGCATTACGCAATGTCCTGCGAATGTTACGGGTAGCATGCAATACGTTGGCAGCGATCACAATATCATATTTACCCTGCTCTATTCCCTGTTGTACTGCCGGTTTCTCCACATCAAAGATGCGGCATTGCAGATATGGAACAGACGGCGCATAAGTGTTCTCTGCATACATCAGGAACGCGCGGGAAAGATCAGTATAACAATAGCTTTCTATATGCTCACGGAACGGCGCAAGTTGCTTAAACAGAATAGCACTGGTGCCACCTGTACCTGCACCTATTTCCAGGATATTGATGCGCACATTTTTGTCCTGTCTGATTCGTTCCTGGCAATAGGCAGTCAACGTTTCCGACAACACTTCATTAAAATAATCCGCGACCTTATTGTGTTTATAAATGCCCTCTACGAGTTTCATAGAGCCTTCGGGGAACAACACATCTGTTGCCGGCACCTTTCCGGAAAGAATATCCGGTAATGCCTTCATAGTCGCATCCAGTAAAGCCACCTGTGCCTTGACGTTCACGTCAGACAGGTCGGTCACCTTCGCCGTCTCCCAGGCAGACCAGGCGTCTTTTAAGGAACTTCCCTTTCCTGTTGGGGTAAATTTGTTGTCCTCTTTTTGTAAATACCCCGCACTCACTAATACCCGTAAGGTTTCATCCAGCCAGCGTTCATAAAAAGCGGGTAGTTGTTGCGGTCTGTGGTATTCACTTCTGACAAGGCCTCCTGTCTTTAGTACATCTGATTTTTTTAACTGCCACCATAACAATTCCGTCAGCAGCTTATCCAGTACAGAAAGATGCGATGCACTTTCTGTTTTCATAGCGCTTACCACCCCATTTGTGTCTGGTATATGTTCTTCCAGCTTATCAATTACGGTAATAACAGTTGCAGGTAAAGCTGTGATAATTTCCGCTTTATTTACACCAAGATTAACATTCATACAATAAGGTTTAACTGCAGAGTGTAGAGAGTTCTCTGCGACAATAGATTAATTCAGTGTGTCTGTGGTTATTGTTGTTTTCATAAAGGCCATCTGATCAACAGGACCACGTAGTAGCATTTCCAGCACCTCCATAGCTTCCCCGGGTTCTATGGTACCAATGCCGGCCTGCGCAAGACGCTTCTTGAAAGCCGCCGGCACAACGCCACCAACACCGATATTACCCCAGTAGCCCCAGTTGATGATCTTCACTGCACAGGGCCATTCCTGGGCAAGTCTCCGGGCAAATGCATCTTTAAAATTACACCCGGTGGCGTAACTGCTTTGTCCGAGCGCCTTCCCAAAGGCGCCAATAGAAGAAAAGAAGAGCACAAAATCAAGTGGTTCATTCACAAAGACCTGCGCAAGGCGGATACTGATATCTACTTTGGCCGACAATCCTTCATAGAACAAAGCTTCGTCCATTTTTGCCAGACTCTGATCCAGCGATCCGACTGCCGAATGTATAATGCCATGTATAACACCATATTCCTGTTTGATCTGCTGATAAGCCGTATCCAAAGCATCTCTGTCGGAAGCATCCGCAGCTATATATTGAGGTCTTACGCCATTCAGAGAAAGACGATCCAGTTTGCTGCTGATGTCCTCATTCAGGGGCCGGCGTCCTATCCAGATGATATTTGCACGGTAGGTGCGTATCATATACTCGGTCCACACTTCTCCAATTCCACCGTTTCCACCGATCACTATATACACACCTCCTTCCCTGTACAGGCCCTTCTCTCCCGCAGGAGGAATGACCGGCAGTAGTTCCTGTCTGAACCACTGTCCATTTCTGCCACACAATGCATTCCCCTGTGAATCATATGGAAGACTGAACAACTCATTAACGGTCCAGTTATCTTCATAACCAAGATCCAGCAATCGCACACGCCATTCAGGATGTTCCTTTGCCATAGAACCAATCAGTCCATGCAGGGAGGCATGTACAGGATCTGCTTTCTCCTCTTTGCTCACATTCTGCCCCTGACGCGTAAGGATCGTCCAGCCGATTGACTGATGCCCATATCCCTGGGACAGCAGGGCCTTGATCATTTTGAAGAAATAGTGTACAACCTTTTGTTCATCTGTTATGATCGCTTCATCCGCTACGGAAGAAAAAGACGATGGTGCTGCAAACCATACGATGTAGTCAGGCGCACCGAACGTACGCAGCTTATCACTCATCTCCTCAATACTATCGGTGAACTGCCTATCAAATAAGACAGCATTAGGATATGTTTCCCGGATAAGCGACAGTTCGTGTTCTCTGCAACCAACCACCAGTAGTCGTGAAGCTGTTTCGGGAGATAATTCATCAAAATCCGGGAACAAGGGATCCCATACAGGCGTCAGCATAGATACATCTTCCGCAAATACATATGCTCCTGCTGAAGTGATGTATCCACTACCTGAAGCCGCTGGAACAGCTACCGTTGTCGCTTCCGGCACCTGCTCCATGATCCTGGAAGAAAAGCCTTTCATCATGATACAGATATTACCTTCCTCATCGCACAGGTCTATATCCAGCTTATGTACCTTACTGCCACTGTCTTCTGCAAAACGGACCCAGGCCCACATTTCTTTTGTGCAGGCGCTTAGAATTTCCATTTCCTGCATACCGAACAACAAGGCAGACTTCATCGGCAGTATTGTTGTATTTCCATGCGCATCAACGGATACGTTGAGGCCAATAGCACCCTGTACAGCCGCATCTACGATACATGGATGGATAGCGAAATCCGGCATCGTTTTCCAGAGATCTTCTTTTAGCGCCAGCCGGATCAACGCCTGTCCTTCACCCGCATATACTTCCTGTATACATTGGAAAGCAGGACCATATGCCAGTCCGACGCTATGATATACCTCATAACAGGTTGCTCCTGATAAGACGCCCTTATTACATACTGCTTGCAATTCTTCCAGATCAAGTACAAGCGCCGGTGCCTCCTCCATCAGTGTAACAGTTCCACTACAATGGGTAGCAGCATCCGTCTCTCCACTGGTGATGGTAAAATCTGTTTCTCCGCTTTCATCCGACGACAGGGACACTGTAATAGCTATTGGTGTATTCACTACAACCGGCTTCGACCAGGTGACATGTTTTATACTGACACCTGCGGTCGTAGCGGTACGGCCGGAAACAGTATTACAAGCTGCTAATGCCATTTCGAGGTACGCAACACCTGGCAACATTGTATTTCGGTTGATCACGTGGTCTGCCAGGAAAAAGGCTTTTTTATCCAGCAATGTAGTAAACTTCAGTCCGGAGAGATCAGAGACATTCTGGTGTAGTAATGGATGTAGAACAGATGGCATACCTGCCATTGTAAGCACCGGGACATGTACTTCTTTTGATGGGAACCAGTATTTATCTTTTGCAAAAGGATATACCGGCAAACTGATACGGCGTGGGTGTACAGCTGTATAACACAGCGCCCAGTTCACCTGTCCGCCTTTCACCCAATACCGTAACAGCTTCTCGTAATTATGCTCACTGATCCATTTATCTGTTAAAGCACCAATCTCGTCATGGCCCAGCAGATCGGAAAATCCTGTTCCCGATGTAGTTTCTTCACTACGATAGATCCTGTCTCCGGAAAGACCGGCGGACAAAAGGTCCTCCAGTTCTGCCAGACTATTCACGATCATACCCAGGCGTTCCTCCATGGCTTCTCTGCCTGTTTGCAGTGTATAGGCAATAGCTGGTAAGTCAGCTTCATTATAGACACCCTGCCGTATACGATCCAGTAAACGAGCTGCCTGTTCTTCCAGACGAGCCGTATTCTTTGCTGATAGTAAGATCACAAAGGGCCCATCAACAGATGGTTCCTGCGTTTGCTGCTGCACATATTCTTCTATCAGTATATGCGCGTTAGACCCGCCTGCCCCAAATGCCGATATACCAGCCCTTAAAGGATATTGCTGTGTATGGCCATCTATTGTTACTTCGGGCCGCTCCCACTTTTCAAGGTGGTGCTGGACACGGAACGGGCTCTCATTAAAAGCAATATGAGGATTCAGGACTTCAGCATGCAGGGATGGCGCCAGTTCGCGGTGTTGCAACTGTAACAACACCTTGCTGAAACCTGCGATACCTGCCGCGCTTTCACAATGACCAATGTTTGATTTAGCCGATCCGATCGCACAGTATTGTACATCATCTCCATATTCGCGAAAGCTCTTTGTCAGCCCTGCAATCTCTATCGGATCGCCTAAAGAAGTACCGGTGCCATGTGCCTCTATATAACTGATGGTTCGTGCATCAATGCCAGCGTTCTGCAACGCATGACTGATCAGGGATGACTGCGCCTGTGGATTAGGTACGGTATACCCATTTGTCTTACCACCATGATTGATAGCGCTTCCGCGTATGACGCCATATATATGATCACCATCCGCTATTGCACGGGAAAGTGGTTTTAACAATACAGCACCCACCCCTTCGCCAGGGACATAACCATCACCTCCAACACCGAAGCTTTCACAACGTCCCTTACTGGATGCAAAACCACCCTGCCCCAACATAAGGTACTTATTAGGGTGGATAGACACGTTCACACCACCGGCGATGGCAACAACACATTCTCCGCGTTGTAAGCTCTGACATGCCAGGTGAAGCGCTGTTAGTGAAGAAGAACACATTGTGTCTACTGTGAGACTAGGTCCATGAAAATTGCAGAAGTAAGATACCCTGTTGGCTACCGATGAAGCGTTTCCTGACAATACTACCGGCCTTCCCTTCATTGTTTCCTGCACACCATAGAGCTGGTATTCCAGGTACATAGAACCGGCAAATACACCTACATTACCGGATGCTGCCAGGCGTTGACGGGTATAACCCGCATCCTCCATGGCATTGTACACACATTGCAGGAATAATCGCTCCTGTGGATCTATAACAGACGCTTCCAAAGGGGAGATATTAAAGAAGAGTGGGTCAAATTCGGTTACTCCCTCTATAAACCCGCCCCATTTGGCATATGTCTTTCCGGGTATACCTTTTATCGGGTCAAAGAACTGCTGATGATCCCAGCGGTCAGCAGGTATTTCAGAGATAGCATCTACGCCATTTCTGAGGTTCTCCCAGAATGCATTGATATCAACCGCTCCGGGGTAACGTCCTGCCAAACCGATAACAGCTATTTCCTCCTCATTCTTTTGAAGCGGAACAGGTGCCACTACCTTATGCTTATATTTTATCTGCGCATCTGCCCCGCCAGCTGCCTGTTTTGGCGTAACAGTTGTACCTGTGAGTTCCAGGAGCTTTTGCTGATGGGACCTTACAAAATAGGTAGCCAGTTCATCTATCGTCTGATATTCAAAAAACAATGTTTTAGGAAGAGAGCCGAAACTTTTCTCCAGCTGCTCAGAAAGCGCCATCACCATAACAGAATCAATGCCATACTTTTCAAGCGGCGCATCTGCTTCTATCCTGTCGGCAGACAATTTAATCACAACGGAAAGCTGCTGCTGTAAAAACCTGATAGTGCTCTCCAGTAATGCATCAGGTGCAGCTATGGATACATGTTCCTGTTTATCTACCTGTGCAGTTCTCTGTACAGGCGCTTGTACATTAGCTTCCGTTTTCACCTCTCTTAGTGACAAACCGCGAATGCTTGTACAGACCCATCCTTCTTTATTACAAATGTCTACATCCAGTTTACGTACCCTTTCGTTATCTCCATCACCTTCGCTAAACCGGATCCAGCTCCACATTTCTTGTTCACATGCGCGATAAGATCGAAGCGTCTCCAACGCAAAGGGGAGTGACAAGGCATCTCCTGCATCAGCACCCACACTGAAACCTATAGCAGCATGAAGCGCAGCATCCATCATACCGGGATGCATCGCATAATCACTTATTCCTTCCGGCTGTTCCAGTACCAGCTTTACCAGCAGAGATTGATCTGTTTTGTATATACGGCTGATACCCTGATAGAAAGGACCATACACGATACCCATATCACGGTAGACGTTATAATATTCCTGTGCGCTCCGGTTAATTGCTGTAAAGTCCTGTTGCAATGAAGCAATATCTATACGAGGTTTTTCCGGCAACGCATTTATCTGTACTGTCCCCTTACTGTGTATCATCTTCTCCGAAGTAAAACTATGGATGCTAAAGTCAATACTATTATCTGACTTCGCATCAAGGGTAACGTACACATCTGCTCCCTTCGCATCAGCCACTAACGGACGGGCCCAGATTACATTATGTATACTGACAGTCCCCTCTTCTGTCGTTATTGATCGCCCGATAGCAGTATGCACCATTTCCATATAGGCTACTCCGGGTAATATCTTTTGTCCATTGATCACGTGGTCAGCCAGAAAGGCTTCTTCTCCGGTAAAATGCGAGATGAATTGCTGTTGTGCAAGCGTGGATATGTTCTGATGTAGTAAGGGGTGTAGTGACTGAACTTTCTTACGTCTGTCAGAAGACTTAAAAGATACACGTGGTACCGGAAAGGTGTCTTTCTCAAATACATATCCCGGCAAATGAACGAGTGAAGGTTGTGTGCCATTATATAAAGTCTTCCAGTCAATCAGTTCCCCATTTAACCAGTCTTTCGCCGTTTGCAACAGAGCATGACCATTTTTCAGTTCGGGACCTTGCTGCGCGTGTTGTTTTTTAACGTTACGCTTTATTCTTCCACTCATATACGCGCTATCCTTACTGCCGCTCAGAAAGGCATCCAGTTGCCCTGACAACTCCTCCCGTGAACCGGCGACACAGGCCATACGATATTCCATGGCCTCCCTACCGGTTTGCAAGGTATAAGCGATATCTGCGATCGAGACTTCCTGCTGTATGGAGATAAAATGCTTTATCTCCGCAACATATGCATCAAGGCTATCCTTGCTTTTAGCAGAGAATACAAACAATTGTTGTCCGGTGTTAACGCCGGATGGCCTTACTGCAGCAATATATTCTTCAATAACTGCATGCGCATTGGTGCCATTAATACCGGTAGTCCCGATGATTCCAAGTCTTGGCTTACCAGCTACCCTATCCCAGGTGCTATTGTCTTTTGCAACAACAAAAGGCGTTTTATTAAAATCTATGTACTCATTACTATGCTTGTAATGATGATTTCCTGGCAATGTCTGATGTTTCATAGCCATCAGCATCGTAACAAGACTCACCACTCCTGATGCAGCAAACGTATGACCGATCAATGGTTTTATACTGTTGAGATGGCAGAATTGCTTATCCTGCGTATAGCTGTTGAAAGCATTATTTAATCCCATAATCTCCACCGGGTCGCCCAGTTTTGAGCCGACACTATGTGAGATGGCGTATTGTATATCACGGGGTTGAATATCGTATTGCTCATATACCTTTCTGATCAATGCCGCCTGACTCACCGGATCTGGTGCAGTGATCCCATTTGTGGTACCATCATAGTTTACACCTGTAGCCCTGATCGTACCGTAGATGGTATCGCCATCAGCAATTGCCTTTGATAGCGGCTTTAATAACACAACGGCAACTGCCTCACCAGGTATCATACCATTAGCGTCCTGATCGAATACCGGACAGGCGCCATCGTGTGATAACATATCTACTTTACCAAGGCCCAGGTAGATCATTGGCGAAGCCAGCAGATTAATACCTCCCGCTAATGCCATTTCACAGTCCCCTGTTCTAAGTGCCTGACAAGCCTGATGAATGGCTACCAATCCGGAAGAACAAGCTGCTGTCAATGCCATACAAGGGCCTTTAAGATCCAGGGTATAAGCGATACGTGCAGCCAGAATAGCATTCTGATTACTACTTATCCTTCCGCTATCATCAGCAGAGAAACCATACTCACTTTCCTCAACGCCTACATACACACCACAACCGGCCCCTCTTATCCTGCTGCCCATATAGCCGCCGTCTTCCAGTGCGTGCCAAGCTTCTTCCAGGAAAAGGCGTTGCTTAGGATCCATCTGCGCTGCTTCAGCCGGGGATATTTCAAAGAATAAGGGATCGAAGGTATCTATCCTGTCAAGGAACGCTCCCCACTTACAACTGACATTGCCTGATGCAGTATCAGCATATTCTCTCCAATCCCAACGTTCCGCCGGTATTTCCGTGATACCACTTTTACCTTCCAGTATATGCTGCCAGAATATTTCTTTATTAGCCGCCTGCGGGAAACGGCCACTCATACCAATTACGGCTATAGGTTCCGGTATTCCCTGTGCGGGAGATACCGCGTGCATCAGTTCATCTTCTTTCAAACGGGGTGGTAATGCCACTGGCTGTGGTAAAGTAGCTTTCAGTCGCTCATTTTCTGTTGAGTAAAAGCGATGTATACTTTCCTGATGTTCCGTCATGTAAAATGACTGTAGCTTATCCAGCGTGGCATATCCGAAGAATACTGCCGGTGTTATCGCTATATTATAATAGGCAGATAAGCGTTTGGATAACTCCATCAGACTCACCGAATCAAAGCCGAAATCTGCCAGATTTACATCCGTCTCCACGTTGTCAATACTAAGCTTCAATAGCTCGCTTACCTGACGGCGTAAATCCCACAGCAGACTTTCCGCAACTGACCCGTCATGCGTCTCTATACTACGCGCGATGTTATTCGCTGATACAATAACTGATGCAGACGATACCGTCTTCCCTGACAGCAAAGGCATTTGACAAATGCGCGCCCGATCACCATACATCACCAGTCGTGTAACATCCCCTTCACTCAGCAGTCCCTCAAAGGAGGACAATCCCAATGCCGATTCCAGGTAACTCTGCCCACTGCTTTTCAGATATAGTTCCAGCGAACTACTTTCTCCATTACTCATTCCTCCTTCACGCCACAACGGCCAGTTGATCACAGTCGTAACGCCGCTAAAACCTGCTGCCCGACGCAAAGCGCCATAGCTCATCTGAAAACGGTTGGCAACGGAATAGTCACATGAACCAAAGTCGCCTAATACGGCCGACGAAGAGGAGAAGTAACAAACAAAATCAAGCGTTTCCAGACCAAATACTTCATCTAACACCTGACTTCCCCGAACCTTTGCGGACAATACCGATTTAAAATCTTCATAGTGCTTGTCACCTATTGCCGTGTGACCTTGTACACCTGCTATATGCAGTATCCCTGATATCTTACCCGTCATCTGTCTGGCGGTCGCCCGTACTTTTTCCATCGAAACCGCATCACTCACATCCGCCTGTACATAGACCACCCGATTGTCGTGCCCCTGCATAGCAGCTACCTGCCTCTCCTCTTCTACAGACAAAAGGCGACGACCGGTCATCACTACATTGGCTTTCCAGTTGTCGCTCAGATAACGACTAAACAACAATCCCAACCCACCAAATCCACCTGTAACCACGTAAGTACCACCTTGTTTTAACAAAGGTGCGGCGGCGTGCGTTGTACGCTCCTCCAGCTGAGGCACTGTACGTACACCATTTTCATAATGAACGACGTGACTTCCTTTATGCCACAACTCGCCCAGGAATGTCTGAATACTTAATACTTCTTCTGCGGCACGCAGTATAACATGTATATCCATTCCCGGAAATACAAATCCCAGCGAACGCGCATAACCTATCCATGAAAGCGCATAACACTTTTCAAGTGCCGAGCTGTAACGTCCTTCCAGTAATAAACGTCCTGTCTTTAATCCGGAAGAAAGTATACCCTGTAACAGGTAAAAAATGTCTTCATAGGCCGCTTCATCACCCGGACCAGTATATAATATACCATCCACTGTGTTATACTGCTCACTGATCTGATCTAATATAGCCTTATAAGCGACTCCCTTATCCTTTCCGGCTACAAATACATTATCTGCCTGTTCTGCCGCACCATCTGTAATGATAAACAGCAATGAGATACCCGGCAGCAGCGATTGCAGAGCCGCCGACAGCGAGACCATTTCTTCGTGATCCTCCACACAACACAACAGCCGCTTCAGGGGTTGCGGCGTACTATCTGATAAAGGACGTCCTATCCAGACTTCTTCAAATGTCAGCAGATCAAATGCAGCTGGTACTTCAGGCGAAGTCGCTGTTACCTGTGGTAAAGTCTGTGTTACATTTAACACCGGCGCTACCGATGGTGAATAAGGGAACCAGTAGTGTTCTTTTGCAAAAGGATACCCTGGTACATTGATCTTACGTGGAAGCCCTGTCGCTGTATACAATTGCTGCCAGTCTACCGGATGTCCTGCGACCCATAATGCGGCTATCTTTTCCAGTTCTCCACTGTTCGCCCAGGTTGATACAGCAGTCCTGACCTTATCTTCAGACATGACAGCCATCAGCTTCGCCGCATCTTTTCTGCTAATGTCCACGAAGTATCCCTCAGCAGGTGTTTGTCCTTCAATAACAGCCGACAGCATTCTTTTTAATGAAGCATAATCCCGGACAAGGAAAACTGCCCTGCTATGCATTGCCTCTCTGCCTGTCTGTAATGTATAAGCTAATGAGACCAGTTGTCCATCATGCACAGCTGACCTGCCCTCACGGATGAATATATTCTCCAGTATAGTTTTATGATACTCCAGCAGATAGTCCACTATTTCTGACACAGAACGCAGACGGACCAATACATCTGCCGCGAGTTGAATACCCCACTGTTGCCATAGCTGATCTGCCAGTGTTGTAAGCTGTACGATATCAGCATTCAACTCAAAAAACTCCTGACCAGGATCCAGGGAAGCTGTTGGGATATGTATCAGTTCAGATACCATCTTCAGCAATTCTTCCCTGATAGTTATTTTTAACTGATCAGCAGCATCATTGGTTGTCTGCTTTGACACAAACGCATACAATGATCTGATATAGGCCATCAGCCGGTCTTCATCCCGTGCTGACAATGGTATCAGGTAGCCCGTCTGTACATTACCCTGTTCATTGGATTGTGCAGCTGGTATATATTCTTCGACGATCAGATGTGCATTACTCCCATTTGCGCCAAATGAGCTTAGCCCCGCACGTCTTGGCACAATCAGGTCTTGCCCTGCTACATGGATCTGTGGACGGTCCCAATCCTTCAGGCCATGCTGTACATAAAACGGCGTATCCTTAAAGGGGATATGCGGATTTAACTGATCGGCATGTAAAGTCGGAAACAGCTTACCATGTCTGAACTGCAATAATAACTTCGTTAATGCAGCAATTCCCGCTGCAGCTTCCAGATGTCCGATATTGGATTTGGAAGAACCAATCGCACAAAATTGTTTCTCCTTTGTCCAGTTTTCAAAAGCCCTTTTCAATCCCTGTATCTCGATTGGATCGCCCAGTGAAGTACCTGTACCATGTGCTTCTAAATAACTGATCGTACGGGGATCTACCTGCGCATCCTGCAAAGCAGCCTTTATCACCTCGGCCTGCGCAACAGGATCCGGTACCGTAGGGCCGGAAGTACGCCCTACATGATTAATAGCGGACCCTTTTATAACACCATAAATGGGATATCCTTCTTTTTCGGCCAGCTCCAGACTGGTCAGCAAAACAGCGCCTACTCCTTCCCCGGGCACATAGCCATCCCCTCCCTCGCCAAAACTATGACACCGTCCGTCAGAAGAAAGAAAAGCGCCTTGTCCCAGGAACTGGTATTTATGAGGATGGGTGACAAGGTTCACACCACCGGCTATAGCATAGTTACATTCTCCTTTTCTGACACTCCCTATAGCAAGATGAATGGAGGTCAATGCTGACGAGCACATTGTATCCACGGCCATACTTGGACCGTGAAAGTTCATGCAATAGGACACCATATTGGGAATAGCGGCTGCACTCACACCGAATGCTGCGGGCTGTCCGACGCGGGACATTTCCGCACCGAACAGTTCATAATGACTCCAAAAGATACCGGCAAATACGCCGACACTCTTTTCACTGCTTCCGGCAAAATGATGTCCGATCTTGTCAGGTTTAAAGCCTGCATCTTCACAGGCCAGCCAGGCCGTTTGTAAAAATAACCGTGCCTGGGGGTCCATAATCTCAGCCTGATGTGGAGATATATTAAAGAACCGGGGATCAAAATCGGCTATCTCTTTGAGAAATCCACCATGCCCGTAAAGTTTCGTGATATCATAACCAAAATCATAACCTTTCCATCGTTCCACCGGCATTTCACTGATGCTGTCTACCCCGTTTAGCAGGTTATAATAGAACTCTTCCAGCGTCTCTGCACCAGGATAACGTCCTGCTACACCAATAATGGCGATATCTTCTTTCGCGGTACCGGCAGTATGCACTTGTTGCGCCGCCGCAACAGCTTTCTCCGTCGTCGGAATAAGGAAGTCTTTGTAATAACGGCGTACTGTTTTTCCATCACCATATAACACAATTCCCTGTCGCTCTTCTCCCTGCAAAAGACGATCAAGCATCGCCAGACCGCTTGCTGATCGTAATGGAACCATGCCTGTCTGCTCCCGCATAAATGCGGCCGATGCAGCGTCGATCTGCATTCCTCCTCCTGCCCATAAAGGCCAGTTAATGGTAAGCGTTTTTCCCGAACCAACACCAGCTGCTACCTGCTCATTTCTCAGCGCACAATAGACATCCATAAAAGCATTCGCTCCGCCATAATCCGATTGCGCCGGGTTACCTGCTACGGCAGATAATGAAGAATAGACCACAAAGAAATCAAGCTGATGTAAACGGCTGGCCTGATCTATATGCTGGATACCATTCGCTTTAGGCGACCATACGCTGTCTATAACTGATATATCTTTGCGGATAATAAACTGATCTTTTACGATGCCCGCAGCATGAATAATACCATGAATATTGCCCACGTCCGTTTTTATCTTTTCAAAAACGGCAAATGTCTGTGCGAGGTCACTGATATCAACTGCTATATACTCAATCCTGCTTCCATTGTTTTGTAACGATAACAAGGCTTGTTTTTTAGATACGTCTAATGAGGAACGACCTAAAAGGATTACATGGGCGTCCACCTGCTTTGTAATATGTTCTGCTGTAAGTAAACCAAGGCCGCCTGCACCGCCGGTGATAACATATACGCCCCCTTTTCTGAATACAGGTTGTTGTACAGCCGGCGAAGTTACTTCAGTCCAGCGTTTCACCTCCCGCTGCTGCTCATGGCTATATCTTATCTCTCTGCAACCTTTCTGTACGTGTGTTGCCTCCTGATTGATCAGTGACACCACAGCAGCTGCGTCTATATCCTCCTGTAGAAAACTGATCACCTGTGCATGCACTGCCGGCTGTTCCTGCACGGCTGTTTTTAATAGCGACGCAAATACAGCACTGTACGCATCATTTCCGGTAATAAACTGCAACAGTCCGGGGCCGTTCTGTGCTGTCAGAAATTCTTTTACATGCCCAAACACGCCAACAAACTGCTGTCTTATCCTATCAGCTATCTCCATTTCCCCTAATACGGGCAACTCAATCACCTGATCACTTATATGTGCTTTTATGAATCCGGCAAGGTGATCTGTCACATCATGCAATACCAGCACTCTTTTATTGATAGAAACATTATCCTTCACTTCAACGGCAGGCTCAGGATGCCAGACAGGCATAAACTGCAGACATTCGCTTTCTCCGGTTACTATATCGTTTTTCACTTCAGCCATTACATGTGCTGTTGCTCCTGTCAGAAAAGCGGCCCCATGATGTTCCTGCAGGTATTCCGCCAGCCGCTGAATAGTAGCGTATTCAAAAAGCAAGGTAGGATATAACTGCGCCTGTACCGTTTTTTCAAGCTCACGCACGACCTGCAGGAGATGCGCGGAGTCCAGTCCCAGGTCATAAAACCCTGTATGAATATCGAGTGCCGCTGGTGCTGTATTTAAAAGTCTGCCGATTTGCCCCTGCAACTGCTGAATAATGATTCCCATTCTGTCATTCGCCACCGGTGTATCCGTTGTCACCATCACTTTCTCTGGTTGTTTCTCACTAGGCTGCGGTGCGACCAGTTTCTTTATCAGTCTGGGGTCTCTTATCCTTTTGGCAGACAGATCACCGAATTCAACCAATACCTCTCCCGACTCATCGTATAGCGTAATATCTGCATGCAGAATATCTGCCGGTTCACTACCAGGAAGCGGCAATGGCTTTAATTCAGAATAAGTATACACATTGGCAGGCAGTGGTTTGCGGATACAGAAACGCGCTATCATAAACGGGATATAAGGCGTATTATCCATAATGATCCCATTTCCGGTAAGCTGCGCTGAAAGCCCCGCTAATGTTGAGCCATCCAGGAAAGCCGGATGTGCATAGAAATTACTTCTGAATTGTTCTGCCTCCTCTCCCAGGTGCAATGCCATCAACTCCCTGTTTCCAGCCTGATAAACGGTACCTAATGTTTTCATGAATGCCCGGTGCCGGATATCTGCTCTTCTCACAAGCGCATATACTTCGTCCATATCCCAGCGACGGGTGGCTGTCTGCATAAACCCTGTTACGTCAAAAGGGTGAGCATCTGCCGGGTTTATTTCTTTGAACAGCAGACACTCCATATTGTCATCTGCCTCTTCTCCCAGCAACACATTGTTCTTTATTTTTCTACTCTTGACGCTAACGGTCCAGTGATCGCCTGCCGGTGTAAATGATATCTGCAATTGTTTATCAAATGATGTATCGGTAACAACGGGCTGCTTAAACAATACATGCTGCAACACGATGGATTGCGTGCCAATCGCCAATGCGGATAAACGATAGATCATGTCCAGCAGGACAACACCCGGCAATGTTCTTACATCATGTACGGTATGGTCGCGGACTATATAGTTAGAATGGGTTATCTCCTGTAGAAAGGTCCTGGTTTTGTTCATATCATTCCTCATGTTACACCTCCTTGACTTCAAATAATTTCATAAAATCGTTTACCACAGCGGCTGTTTCTAGGGTCTCAGATACCGGAGCAGATATATGCTGATGAGAATTACTAACAGTAACTTCCGGCCAGTAGCGTTTCCTGTTAAACTGAATGGGATTTAATCGTGGCTGTAAAGTAGCAATATGACTGGCAGGCACGCCCTCATTGCTGATGATCAGATGTGCATTATTACCGCCTAGTCCGAATGAACTGATACCAGCTCTGCGTATCCCATCAGACGTATTCCATGCCTGCAATTCCCGCACAGGATAAAACGGAGAAGCGTCAAAACTGAAACGGGGATTAGGATGATCGCAGTGTAGTGTAGGAGGCAGTTGTGCATGTACGATGGACAACAACACCTTCACAATACTGGCGGCGCCAGCGGCACTTAAGAGATGTCCTATATTGCTCTTTACACTTCCCACCCCGCAATACTGTTTACGATCCGTATATTGGGCAAACAACTGCGTTAATGCTTTCAGTTCGATAGGGTCGCCGATCAGTGTGCCCGTTCCATGTGTTTCAACATAAGAAACAGAGGATGGTAAAACACCTGCGTTTTCCATGGCAGCCGCAATCAGACTACGCTGTGCTTCCGGATTAGGAGTCGTGACGCCCATGGTATTACCGTCGTTATTAATGGCCGAACCATCAATCACCCCATATATCTTATTATTATCACGGATAGCAGCATCAAGCGGCTTCAGGACCAGTACGCCACAGCCTTCTCCTAATCCGATACCGTCGGCATCCGCATCAAAAGTGCGGCAACGTCCTTCTTTTGAAAGTACGCCTGCATCACTCAGTCCAATAAAAACACCTTCATCCAATAGAATATCTACGCCACCAGCAAGCGCCATTTCACTCTCTCCTGAAAGAATGCTTTTTACCGCCAGATGAACAGCCGTCAGGGTACTTGAACAGGCAGTATCGACTACGATATTGGGGCCTTTGAAATTGTATATATGTGCTAAATGTGCAGTAATGAAATTCTGTCCTGTTCCTACTATACGGTCCTTCACCGGACTATTATACTTATACGCGAAATTTCCGGCCCTCGCTCCTGCAAATACACCGATCTGTTTACCCCACAGTGCGTCCTTTTCATAACCTGCATCTGCAATTGCGGCGGTACTCACTTCCAGCCATTGCCTTTGTATAGGATCAATATAAGGTGCAAGCGCCGGGGCAATATTGAATACGGCAGGATCAAATGCTTCAATCTCCGGTAAAAAAGCGCCCCATTTGCTGCGACTCCTGCCCTGCTGCTGACCAAGCGGATCGTAATGTTGCCGCCAGTCCCATCGCGAAATGGGTACTTCCCGGATACTGTCTTTTCCCTCCTGCAGATTCTTCCAATAAGCGCTGATATCTTCCGCATCAGGAAAATGACAGGCCATCCCGACTATCGCCACCCGTTTCTTTGTATAACTGACAGGGACATTCTCTGCCACTGGTTCATTATTCTTTACTACCTGTAAAGACGCCATTTCATTCGGATAGGTGTCCAGCAGATAGGCACCCATGCCGGCTATTGTTGGATACTCCAGGAAAACAGAAGGATCCAGATGGATGGTTTCAAACTGACGGTCTATCTTACTAACCAGCTGTGCTAGAATGATCGAATCAACCCCATATATCTGAAACTCTTTATCCCTCCGCAACCTGCCAACATCCATTCTTAATTCTGCTGCCAGCAATGTCATCAACCATGTTTCTACAACCGTCATGAGATCATCTTTATTCATTGACGGCACAGCTACAGGTGCTGCAGGCAAAGGCTCAGTTACTACCTTCTGTGGATATTCCAGCCATGTTTCGGGTTTGAAACGGCTCGTATCCACCATCGCAGGTAACACCACCGGACCATAAGCACCACTGATCACCTGCTCTAACAATAACAAACCATCCGCATTACTATGGCTGATCAACCCTGTTTGCTGATAGGCAGGACTCTTTACCTCCCCAAAGCCGGTTTCTTTCCAGCTGGGCCATTGTATGCTGACAACCGGAAACGACGCCTGGGCCGCTGCTGCGAAATAGTCCATATAAGCATTCGCCATGGCATAATCTGACTGTCCTGCACCCAGCGTAGGCACAGTCCCCGCCACAGACGAAAACAACACGAAGAATTGTAAAGGGTCTTTACTGAGACTTTGGAATAAGGTCTGTAAACCGGTCACTTTGGGCACAAGTACCTCCCTGATGGAATGCACTGATTTACGGATAAAAGCCGGATTCCCCAGGTCTACCATACCTGCACAATGCAATACACCGCTAATATCACCTAAGGTCGTCCTGATCTCCGTTAACAGCGCATTGACTGCTGTCTCATCATTCAGGACAACTGATCTTACCAACACGGTCACTCCTTCTGCACGTAAAGCCTGTATCGCTTTTAACTTACGCGACAATACGAAATCCGATTGTAACAGTACACTCCATTGTTCCTCAGGTGGCAAAGGCTCTCTACCGGTAAGCACCAGTTTTCTTACACCATACTTTTTTATAAAATACCGTGCGCATTCCAATCCGATCCCACGGGTACCCCCCGTTACCAGAAGTACGCCTCCGGAAGGAAAAGCTGGCATATTCCTGGTTTTATCTGGGGTGCTGGCAGTTAGTACGGCACGATAACGTTTTCCATCCCGGAAACAAATTTCCGGGTAAGTACCCGCAACACTTAGTTCTGACAGTATCTGCGCCGCCTGTAATGCTGCATTTCCGTCGTGCTCTATATCAAGATGTATCGCATTCAGGTAACGGTATTCAGCCTGTAACATCCTGAAAAGCCCCGCACGGAGCGCCCCTGTTTGTCCGGAAGCTTTTCTCCCCATTTTCTCCAGTCCCTGTGTAGCACCGATCATCGTCAGGGGACGGTTTCCCACACTGATCAGCTGTTGTAATAATGGGATGCCTGCAAGTGCCTGTTCAGCGGTATCATCACAACCTGTCAGGTCTATCAGACCGGTGTATGTCTCAGCAGTGCCATCTGCCAACGGCAAGCTATTGACAGGATCGATGATATCGATATTATTGTATTGGCGTTTGATTTCATTTGCCAGAGAAAGCAGCGGTTTTGTTGCCAGCACCAGCACCTTACCATGAAAAGCTCTTTGTTCATTGGTGCCCTGCTCCTGCCAGGTCTTATGGACAATCCGGTATGGATACGCCGTTACCGGCTGTTGTTGCACTGATGCGTTGATCCAGTATACTTCTTTCGCAAACGGATAGGTAGGCAGACTAATCCGGCGGGGTTTTACTTTTTCATAGAACAACTTCCAGTCCACACTCGCACCGTTTGCCCAAAGCCGGGATAAAGTAGCCCCATTGGCATTTACAGGAGTTGTTTGTCCGCCCGCCTGTCCTGTAAAAAAGCTACCATTATGATGGCCATTCAGAAATGAGCCGAGTTTACCAATCGCATCGGCGATACCTGCAGCTGCAAATGCCAGTCTGTATTCCATCGCGTCTCTGCCTACCTGTAACGTATACAGCAGGTCTGTGAAGTTGAGCGTTGGATGCGCTTCCAGGAACTGCCGCATGATACCTGCATATACTTTCAGTTGCTCTTCAGTCTTTGCAGATAATACAAACACGCTCGCCAGCACAGATATACTTTCTGCCGGGCGTGTTTGCAGCACCGGCTGATATTCTTCTACAACAAGGTGCGCATTGGTACCGCTGAAGCCAAAGGAACTAATGCCGGCTCTGCGTTGTTTGCCGTCGCTATTCCATTCCCGTGGTGTATCACATATATAAAAAGGTGATTGTTCAAATTTAAAATGTTCATTCGGCCGCGTCACGTGTAAGGTTGGCGGTAAGGTATGCGCATGCATGGACAGGAGCACCTTCTGCACGCTGGCTACACCCGCTGCTGCGGAGGTATGACCGATATTACTTTTCACCGAACCCAATCCACAGAAATGTTGCCGGAAAGTATTTTCCCTGAATACGGTAGACAATGCTTCCAGTTCGATGGGATCACCCAGCTTTGTTCCTGTGCCATGTAATTCTATATAGCTGATCGTTTCCGGATGTATCTTAAATCCGGCATAAACATCCCGCAGCAATGCAGCCTGACTGTTCATACTAGGCGCCGTAATCCCATTTGTACGACCATCCTGGTTAATGCCCGATCCTATGATCACGCCGAGAATATTGTCATTGTCCGCCTCTGCATCCTTCAAACGCTTCAGAATAACAGCTCCTGCGCCCTCACCTGGTACAAAGCCATTTGCACTATTATCCATCGCCTTACACTGACCATCTTTAGATAACATACCGGCAGAACACATACTGATGTAGGACTCTGGTGTCAGGTAAAGGCTGACGCCGCCGGCCAGCGCCATATCTGTTTCTCCGTTTCTCAATGCCTGACAGGCCAGATGAATCGCTACCAGTGAAGAAGAACAGGCAGTATCAACTGCAATAGCCGGACCTTTCAGATTCAGGAAATAGGCAATTCTGGCGGCAGCAATGGAGTAACTATTACCCGTTGCGCCAGCAATACCGGGTTGCAACTGATGCTGTAAAAAGGCATATTCGTTGCTCATAATCCCCAGGTAAACACCACATTTTTGCTCATTCAGCGCTTCTCCGGGATAACCTGCATCTTCAAATGCCTTATAGGCTTCCTGCAGGAAAATACGATGCTGAGGGTCCATCCATTCCGCCTCTCCCGGCGAAAGAGAGAAGAACAAAGGATCAAACTCAGCGATATCATCCAGCATCCCTAACCATTTACAATATACTTTCCCCTTCTGTAAAGGTCTTGGATCATAGTAAGACTGTACATCCCAACGGGATAAAGGAATCTCGCGCACCGCATTTTTACCGGCAAGCAGATTGTTCCAATATGTTTGCACATCCGGTGCATCAGGATACCTTCCTGACATACCGATAATAGCGATAGGTTCAGGCGTTGCACGTGCATCGTGTCCTGGTTTTACAGACACCGGTGCAACCGCAAGTTGTTTCAGGGCTTCCCTCGCCGCACCGGCACTGATAGCGCCGGTACTGAGGGCTTTTAATATTGCTAAAGAATCCATGGCGGAATTTTTTACTTGCCAAACAAATGGAGTATCCTGTCTTTTACTTCAGGCTGATGAAAGGTCGTTTCATGCATCCGTACTTCTTCCCGGATCACTTCGGGCAATTCTCTGCGGATCTCTTTCACAAGATGATCTTTAAGGGTTATCAATGAATGCCGTGGCTTTTCTGCCAGTTGGGTGGCCATCTGCCTGGCATGGGTTAATACTTCGTTTTTGGGTAACACGGAAAAAGGAATACCCCTTTTCTCCAGATCGGCGCCTTTGTAATTCCAGGCGCCCAGTAACATCTCTTCTGACAATGCCAGACCCAGTTTCCTGGGTAATATATAGGTCGCTCCCATCCCCGGTGTAAACCCATACTTCATAAAATTGGTCGTATATATACATTCTCTGCTGAGCACCACGATATCACAAAAAAGACCAAACACAAAACCACCGCCAATAGCATGGCCGTGCATGGCTGCAACAACAGGTATACGACAGTTCAGGGCAAGACTGTAAAGCTCAGAGTCCGTAAACTGCATCTTGCCTTCAAATATGCTGAGCAAAGCCTCCTGAGACCCTCCTGATGCGAAGTAGTTATCATATCCCTTCAGGATAACCACCTTCCAGGACGCATTTTCATTAATTGTACGGAAAGCAGCTGTCAGCTCATTTGTCAGGCCAACAGTGAATGTATTTTTATTGACCCTGTCCTGCATCGTCAGTTCAACTATACCGGGAGCGATCTCTGTCAGATCAACGATAGCTTGTTCCATATCCTGCTATTTATGTATTGGGTTACTTTCCTGCCAGGGCAGCAGTCCTGTTTCTACAAACCGGGATATCCGGCCCAGATTAGCGGCATCAGCAAACATATCCATGCTTGCCCCGATGGCCGAAGACTGCCACTCCCTGTTCATGGCCAGGAAATCATTCATGTATTGTTTATACTTCGTTACAGCCGCTTTATTGAGCAGACGCAGGCGTCCGAGATGTTGCTGTAATAACAGGTCGCTGTTGTCACCGCTGATATCTGCCAGTCCGGCTTTACACGCCTCATCCGCGGTAATGGGTTTCGTCATCAGTGTGAGATAGTGCGCCTGCTGAAAACCAATCTTCCTGACCAGGAACGGTAATACACAAGCGGGGAACAGACCAAACAACAATTCCGACAAACTAAAACGGGCCGTCGTATCCGCGATCACAATATCAGCTGCCGCAACAAAACCAACGCCACCTGCGTTTGCCTTTCCCTTTACATGTGCCACAACAACAAAAGGGCCTTCTGCGATTGTCCGCCATATATCATATAACACGGCGGCATGACCATTCACGGCCTGTCCTTCCTTCATCAATGAATGGATGCCTTTGAAATCTGCACCGGTACAAAAATTCAGGGCGTCTCCCTGTAACACGACGATTGTAGCAGCCGTATAACAGCGTTGCAGCACATCGTTCAACTCTTCTATCAACTGGTCATTGATACTGTTACCCGCATCCGGACGATTGAACTGTATGAATGCAATATTTCCTTCCTGTTTGAATAAGATGGTTTGATAACTCATGATACCCATTCATAGCGTCTGTGAAACTCTTTTATCTCATTTAATTGTAATCGTGCAAATCCCTTCGGTACAGGAGGCTGCAACGAACGGTCGGGTTTTACGTTACGTGTGCCAAACTTCAGCGCCTGTCCACCGGCAATCAGCGTCTCATATTCTTCCATTGACAAACGATACCGGTTATCCAGCTGACTACCAATCTGCTGATTACGCAGGTATTGTTGTCCTTCAGCTGTCACTACACCACTAAAGAATTCTGAGCAGCATCCCGAACCGTAAGAAAAACATCCGATCCTTCTCGGCGATTCAAAATTTCCACTATCAATGATCCCCGCCAGTGAAAGGAATACAGTAGCTCCCATGATATTTCCAACACGTTGACAATACCGGAGCCCGGGAGATACACGCTGCTGAAAATCATTTTCGATCACATCTGGTTTTGCCCTTACCATCTTCCGCATCATCGTACGATGTGCACCTTTCACCATTCCTCCAAAAGGCGTGTGAAAAGCCAGATATTGAAATGAGTGATCATAGGATACATTTTTCACCCGTCTAGTATACTCCCTGAATGACTGCTCACAGCAATCCAGGTAAGACATTAATGACAAGTCAGCATCTCCCGCTTCACTATCCGGCAGTGGACGACAGGTATCCATTACTTCATAACCATAATACCCACTTGCACCCTGATCCAGTCTGAAAGTGTAAGGCGTATCACTGATCAGCATAGCGACAGCACCTGCGCCTGCACTCGGCTCCGCAAAGGACCAGTCCTGATCATGTGCGTTACCACCGTCTGTAACGATAAACCTGGAAATATCTGTGGCGATCACCAGTGCTTTCGCACCCGGCGAGGTATGTGAGAGTATAAAATTGATCGCCATCTGTAAACCGGAAGTGCCGGAATAACAGGCCTGCTTTATTTCCAGCATACGGCAATTCCTGCTAAGCCCCAGATAATGATGTATATATGTGCTGATCGATTTTCCGAAATCAATACCTGACTCCGTACAGGTGATCAGCAGTTCTATACGATCCTTCTCTGCCTGTGAGAGTCGGTCTACCAATGGCTTTGCTGCATTAACACCAAAAGTGACAGGATCTTCATAGGGCAAAGCAACTGCCTTTTCCTTCATCAGGAGATTTTCAAAACGCTTGTTGTCAAGTCCTCTGTAATTTGATAACTGGGCAATATCCAGGCACGAGGTGCCGCCAAAAGCATTCATAGCTTCAATTCCGACTTGCTTCATTCTTCGGGGTGTTATGAGTGATATATTGAAATATTATTGTTTGGATAGTACGGCCAGTAAAAGATTAGCGGCTTCTGCATCCATCTCTCCTTTTTCTACCTGTCGCACCACATCATCCAGCGAAAATTCCTGCTGCAAAGACTGTACGGGCTCATATGTACTGATATTCGTCATTTCTGATGACAGGAACTTCGCGAATTCATTAATAGTAGCATGGTCATATATCTTCGTTACAATAACGGCTGTACCATAGCGGGCATTTATCTGATGTATCCATTCTACGCCTATAATGGAATCAAGTCCCATGTCAACAAAATTCCTGTCCGGACTGATCTCTCCAGGCAGCAGACTCAATGCCCCTGCCAGGCTCCTGGTCAGTTCTTCCTTCAGGATATTTACGGAAGGCGCTGTGATGATCGCAGATCCGGATGAAGGTTGTGCGGGAGTTTGTAAAGCAGGCTTTACTACAGGGATAGCTGCTGCCGGAATTTCCTGTTGTGCACTCGTCGTACTGCCTGACTTTTGCTGTTCTGCCCTGATAAATGCTGCCAACTTTCTTAACTCCGGATAGTCGTATAATCTTGCAGCGCCCAGTTCTATACCAAAGGCAGTATTAATTGACTTTATCCATTCTACCCCCATGATCGAATCCAGTCCCAGGTCGATAAAATTCTTATCCGCCAGTATCTCACTTTCTTCAAGCCCCAGTGCCAGAGCAAGTGATTTCCTCAATGTTTCTTCTATTGTAACTAAGCTATTTTCCGCTACCACTGATATAATCGATGTCTCAGGCACACGTTCTTCTGGTAAAGGAACAGGCTCAGACGTCAATTCAATAGACTGTGTCACTGATGTTGGACCGGTTGGTATTATCTCATCAACAACAGACAAAGGCGTCAGGTCAATCCTGTGGTCGTTCTCTTCTTTGCTTACAACCGGGGCTTTTACTGTTGCCGGTTGATCCTGATTTACAAGATTTTTATGTCCTTGCTGCGTAAGTGAAAGCGTTAATTGATCAACATGTTCCGGTTTTACGATCCAGTATTTTTCTTTTGCGAAAGGATATACCGGTAAACTGATACGCTGCGGATGAGCCCCTTGATATAATAACTCCCAGTTCACCGTTCCACCTTTCACCCAGTAACGAAGCAGTTTATCATAATTCCTGTCCCTTAACCACTTATCAGTTAAAGCATTCACCTCTTCATCTCCCAGTAATCCAGACAGCACCGCTGCCTGCGTCGCCCCTTCACTACGATAGATAGCTGCGGCTCCGGCTGACAATAATGATTCCAGTTCGGCGAGACTATGCACAATCAAGCCCAGACGCTCATCCATTGCCTCTCTGCCAACTTGCAATGTATAGGCGATAGACGCCAGATCGGCGTCTGTATAAACACCCTGACGTACACTGGCCAGTAACCGGGAAACTAACTCGTTCAGACGAGCTTCGTCCTTGGTTGATAATACGATCACAAATGGCCCATCAATGTAAGATGGACCTTCATTCACAGCCACATACTCCTCTATCAGTATATGTGCATTGGAGCCACCAGCACCAAAAGCCGATAGGCCCGCACGTAAAGGATATTGTCGTGTTACCCCATCTATTGTCACTACTGGTCGTTCCCATTTCCCGGACCTGACCTGGACTTGAAATGGACTTGAAGCGAAATCTATATTAGGATTTAATTGTGCTGTATGTAAAGAAGGCGCCAGTTCACGGTGCTTTAGCTGTAACAATATTTTACTGATACCTGCAATACCCGCCGCACTTTCACAATGTCCGATATTTGATTTTGCAGACCCGATAGCGCAGTATTGTACGTCATTACCATACTCACGGAAACTCTTCGTCAATCCGGCTATTTCAATAGGATCCCCTAAAGAAGTACCTGTGCCATGTGCTTCTATATAGCTGATCGTCCGCGCATCGATGCCTGCATTACGCAATGCGGTGCTGATCAGGGTCGCCTGCGCCTGTGGATTAGGTACGGTATAACCATTTGTCTTACCACCATGATTAATAGCACTGCCACGGATAACACCGTAAATATGGTCACCGTCTGCTACGGCACGGGACAATGGCTTCAGCAACACAGCACCCACACCTTCACCAGGCACATAACCATCACCACCTTCTCCAAAGCTCTCACATCGTCCTTTACTTGAAGCAAAACCACCTTGTCCGAGCATCAGGTATTTATTCGGGTGAATAGATACATTCACGCCACCTGCGATAGCTACTGCACATTCTCCACGTTGTAAACTGTGACAGGCCAGGTGAAGTGCCGTCAATGAAGACGAACACATCGTATCTACAGCCAGACTGGGCCCATGGAAATTACAGAAGTAAGATACCCTGTTGGCGATGGAAGATGCACTGCCTGACATCGCAACAGGACGCCCTGCCATCGTTTCCTGTAGTCCATACAATTGATATTCCAGGTACATCACACCGGCAAACACCCCTACATTTCCGGCGGCAGCTAGTGACTGCCTTGTATAACCCGCATCCTCCATGGTGTTATATACACATTGTAGAAATAAGCGCTCCTGTGGATCAATCATCACCGCCTCACGTGGTGAGATATTAAAGAAGCGCGGGTCAAATTCATCCACGCCATCAATAAATCCGCCCCATTTTGTATATGTCTTTCCGGCCTTCCCTTTTGCCGGATCAAAGAACAACTGATGCGCCCATCTTTCTGATGGCACTTCTGTAACAGTATCCTTACCGGCACGAAGATTCTCCCAGAATGCATTGATATCGGCAGCACCAGGATAACGGCCGGCAAGGCCAATAATGGCTACATCCTCCAGCTGTTGTTGTGGAGACGCTTTTGCCTGTTGTTGCTGTATTACCGGCATCTTCGCTTGTATAGCAGAAGGAAGGACGGATTCCCTGTGCTCACTACGCGTACCGCCACCACCAGTTAATTCAGCGATCTTTTCGGGGAAAGCTTCCTGGAAATATCCTGCCAGTTGTGCGATAGTCTGATATTCAAAGAAGAGGGTTTTAGGGAGAAGACCAAATGTTTGCTCCAGCGCATTGGTCAGCGTCACTACCATTACGGAGTCAATACCATACTTCTCCAGCTGCGCATTCGTTTCTATCTGTGCAGCCGGTATCTTCAGTACGGCGGACAAGCGTTGCTTCAGTAAAGCAACTGCTTTTTCATGCGAGGTTCCGGCAACAGTACTTTTCTTTTCATCCGGTACTGTTTTTTTCACAGTATGACTGATAGCCTCGACCAATCGCTGACCATTACCCGCAACTACCATGACCTGCGGCAAACCACTGTTCAATGCCTTATAAAATGCGCTGATCCCCTGCTGACGATCAAGCGCCAGCATACCAGTCGTTTCTTTTATGATATTTTCCGAAATGTGGTCAGGGCGCATACCACCCTCTTCCCACAGGGACCAGTTAATGGAAACACTTCGTCCGTGGCGCTGACCGGATGCTACCAGTTGCTGACGACTGGCGATATATGCATCCATGAAGGCATTCGCAGCCGCATAGTCTACCTGACCAGTGTTGCCCAATACACCTGCCATGGAAGAACTTACTACAAAGAAATCAAGAGCAAGATCTTTTGTGACCTTATCCAGCCCTACCAGGCCATTTACTTTCGGTGCTAATACACGCTCAAACGAAGTGTCTTCCTTGCGAATAATGAAATCATCGGCTGTAATCCCGGCACAATGGATAACACCATGTAATGCCCCATTCTCACGAAGGATATCGGCTACCACCTGTTGTACTGCTGCTTCATTGCTGACGTCCATCTGTTGATAAACGGCTTTTACGCCCGACTCTTCCAGTGCATGCAACAACTCCTGCTGCCTTACATCCTGCGCACTTCTGCCTGTAAGAATGATCCGCGCGCCAGCAACCTTTCGTGCGATCTCATTTGCAAAGATGCGACCCAGTCCGCCTGCGCCACCGGTAATCAGGTAGGTACCATTTTGTCGCCAGGGCATACGGTCATCTAAAGAAGTACTATCAATCCGGGTAAAGCCAGCTACATAACGCTGTCCGTTCTCATACTTTATCAATTGTTCTTCCAGATCAGCGCCATTCTGTAGAACTAACTGTTCAGGTTCTGTTCCCTCCTCCACGACGATCAGCTGACAAAGCAATGCTGGCTTTTCCTGATGCGCCGTTTTCAACATAGCGGAAAAACCCGCCATCAGTAGCGCCGCATCCTGCTGAGAGATGACTACCTGCAATAATTGCTGATGATGTTTTTTCATACCCAGCATATCGCGAAGAATATGCAACAGGGCCAGACTTGCCTGCGTAAATCGGGCCTCCGGTGTTCCTGACAGATCTTCTATCACTTTTACCTTAGCGGCAGCAGACCATCTGTCTGCCAGATGACGGCCATATACCACTAACTGACGGTCGGCAACGACGGTACCGCTGTCAGATAAGACTGCCTGACGCCATTGCGGCAGAAAGTAAACCGTTTCATTCACTACAGCAGGCGTCAATGCCAGCATACGTATGTGCAGGTTACGCACCAGTACACAGAGTTGTTCCTGCTCATTATATAATTCGATGGAGAAACTACGCACCTTTGCATTACCTGCCCCTGACGTCTCCGTCACAACGGCTTTCATATTTGGCTCACAGCTCCGCAATACGGTTACTTCCTCAAATAAGAACGGCAGTGCGGAATACTGAGCATCATCAGGAGACAGTGCCAATGTGCTCTGTAAAGCAGCATCCATAACTACCGGATGCAACTGATATTCTCCCGGTTTATAAAGTAATGAAGATGGTAATTGAATAGTGGCAAGTGAAATACCTCTGCCCGTAAGTACATGCTGTACCGCCTGGAACAAAGGCCCGTATACACTTTCCTTACCCGCGAAAAGCGCATACAATTGTTCTCCCGATACCACACCAACATTACATGATGCTGCCACCGCAGAAAGATTACGGGAAGGGAACTGCAAATTGGTTTGTACTGACAGTCGTCCGCTGCAATGCAGGATAGTCTGCCCATCGGCACTGATACTACTGATCTCAAAGGTGCTGTCTCCCGCACCGTCTTCTGCCAAACGGGTATGTACGGTCAGTGTACGATCTTCCGCGATGAGCGGTTGCGACAACACCACATCTTTCAGTTGAAGTACGGCACCTGCCGGCAATGGCGGCAATACATGCATAATCGCAGCCCTGGCCATTTCAAGATAAGCTACACCCGGCAGGATCGTTTTCTGTTGTATAACATGCCCGGTAAAGAAGTATTCACTACCACGAAATACAGTAATGAATTGTTGTGATCCGGCTACCGGGGCATAACGATGCAGCAATGGATGCAGTTGTGTCTCTATAACACGGGGACGCACGGATTCTTCCACCCAATATATTTCCTTTTCGAAAGGATATACCGGCAACGGCACCCTGCCATATTCGCCTCCCGTAAACAATGCCTCATACTCCAGGTTATAACCCTGTATAAATAACTCTCCGACAGAAAACAGTCTTTCTAAATAATCGGTTGGATTATCCGTCTGACCAAGCTGTCGTAAGCACTCATTACCATACTTTCTAAGTGCTGCCTGTTCCCTGAATTCACCCTCCGTCAGCACAGCAGTATATAATTGCGGCGCTTTACCCTTTTCCAGGTACTTTTTCAACATATTGACCAACTCACGCGTAGTACGCGCCACACAGGCAATGCGATGTAATAAATGCTTTCTGCCAAGCAATAATGTGTAACTGATATTACCGGCATCTGCATCCGGATCCTGGCTCAAATGCGCTAACAATTGACTTACCTGCGCCTTCAGTTGTTTATCCGTTCTGGCAGATAGTACAAAGAGATAACCCGGTAATGCGGCATGTGTCCTGACTACCGCCGGTGCCTCTTCCAGTATAAGATGTGCATTGGTACCGCTAAAGCCAAAGGAACTGATGGCGGCCATTCTTTTATGATGAACTGGCTGCGGCCAGTCACGCAGCGTTGTATTTACATAAAATGGACTATCCGTAAACGCAATATTCGTATTACCATCATGGAAGTGTAATGATGGCGGTATTTGTTTATAGCGAAGAGAAAGTAATAGTTTGACAAGACCACTTACGCCTGCGGCAGCTGCGGCATGTCCCATATTTGATTTAATAGAGCCTATTGCACAGAACTGTTTTTCATCCGTGAAACGTGCAAACGCTCTGGTCAACGCGTCATATTCTATCGGGTCGCCCAGGCGTGTGCCTGTGCCATGCGCCTCTACAAGTTGTATCTCAGCGGGATTGATATCAAAACTACTGTAGACCTTTGCTTCCAGCTGTTCCTGTGATAAGGCGCTTGGTGCTGTCAACCCATTTGTAGTACCATCCTGGTTAATGGCAGAACCTTTGATCACACCATAAATGTGATCTCCCGCGGCTAATGCATCCGATAGCCTTTTTAATACAACCACACCTGCGCCTTCTCCGGGTACAAAACCGTCTGCCTGCTGATCAAACGTATGACAGTATCCTGTTGGTGATAACATTTCCGCTTTATTCGCAGAGAGATAAAACCATGGTGTTGATTGTATAAAAACGCCACCAGCAAGCGCCATTGAGGTTTCATTGCTCCATAAACCCTGACAGGCAAGATGGATAGACACCAGCGAACTTGAGCAGGCCGTATCCACTGCAATAGCCGGTCCTTTCAGATTCAGATAGTAAGCGATACGCGCCGGGATCACCGAACCAGCATTCCCCCACATCGCCTGTGCCGGTTGTTCACGCTCATCAAACAGATGATGGTAATCACCGACATGACAACCTACATATACACCACAGGATGCCCCATCAACTATCTTACCTGCATATCCGGCATCCTCCAGCGCTCGCCAGGCTTCTTCCAGGAAAATACGCTGCTGTGGATCCATATAAGTAGCCTCAGCTCCTGATATATTGAAAAAGAGCGGATCAAACGACGCAATATCTTTCAGGAAGCCACCACGCTTACAATAAGCCTTTTCGGGATCATTGGCATAATAACTTTCCAGGTCCCAGCGATTCACTTCCTCGGTGAGATCATGTCCTTCTTTCAGATGTTCCCATAACTCGTGTATATTGTCTGATTGCGGAAATCTTCCGCTGACACCAATGACGGCGATATCTTCTTTTGCAAATCCAGTCTGTACAGGTACCGTAGTCTGTCTACCGGATACCGCCACATGGTCTAGTCCTGCCCGATATTGATAAGCCGCGGGAATACCCACTACTACCTTACCGATGTTTTCCCGCTGATCAAGAAATGCATAAGCAGCGGATAAAGACTCCAGTGAAAACTGCTTACAGATAGTTGGCCGCAATACGCCTTTCTCTACCATTGCCAGCATCTCTTTACGATATGACGTGATCAACGTATGGTCGAGCATACCCAGCTTCCTGACGTCTACACTATAGAATGCCTGATTATTACTGAAGATGGAAAGATCGATATTTCTGGCAGATTTCAACGCCATCATCGCCAGCTCTACATATCTTCCTCCCGGAGCCAGGCATTGCATACCTTTCTGCATGGCGTCTCCGCTTAGGGTATTCACCACAACATGTACGCCCTGACCACCTGTCATACGCATCAGTTCCTGCTGAAAGTCATTCTCCCGGTAATTAATAACATGTTGTACACCCAGCTGACGCAGATAGTCCAGCTTATGCTGTGAACCCGCCGTTGCGTAAATCTCCGCGCCGTAATGTAATGCCAGCTGCACTAACATCAGTCCTGTACCACCTGTAGCGGTCTGTATCAGAATGCGCTCCCCTTTCTTCAATCCTGCTTTATGCAGTGTATCGATCGCCGTCATAGCTACTGCCGGCAAAGCAGCAGCTTCCTCAAATGACAGCGATGCCGGTTTCAGGAAAACATCCTTCTGCTGACAGGTAATGAGCGTTGCCTGTCCGCCCATTGTCTCTGCTATCGTAGCAATCACCTCATCTCCTTTCCGGAATGCTTTTACATTACTGCCTACATTTACGATCACGCCGCTGGCTTCCACACCAGGGGTAAAAGGATATGGCGGCATACCAGGATAAAGCCCACGCAGACATAACAGATCTGCAAAATTTAATGAGAAACTGCGTACGCTGATCTGTACTTCATCTGGCGCAGGTGCAGATACGTCTGCCGCCACAATCTGTAATTCTTCTATCCCTCCCGGTCTTTCCAGCAATACCCGGTGATAGGTTCCCATAGCTGCTGCTGGTATTTCAGCTAATGGTGTTACTCTCAACGAAAGCTCCGGGACATTGGTATATACGGGCGGGGCAATGATAGTCTGCTCCGGTACTTCAGCGGGGATCGCTGCAGCTGGCACATCGGTAATTACCGCTGCAGATAATGCCCTTACAAGTGCAGGTTTGAACTTATCGATAATATGGCGTAACAGCTGATTGACGTTATTGTAGTCAAACAACACGGTCGTTTGCAGCGTCACACCACATTCCTTATTGATCAGGTTAATGAGCTTTACTGCGATAATGGAATCAATGCCATATTCTGAGAAACTTCTTTCATCCAGTATCCTGTCTTCTTTGATCATCAGCACCGTTGCGATACTTTCGTGGAGAACCATGCGTATATGCTCTTCTATCATCTGATCTGTAACACCCGTGGCTACCGCTGTCACCTGCTGTAAAGGCTTAGGTGCTGGCTGCGGCGCCTCGTTTCGCATAGCAAGAGGCGGCGCCACCGTTGGCGTAACTACTACTGATGTTCGCTGTTGTTCCGGTTGTCTTACAACCCCATCACTTTCTGCCACGATAATTTGAAAATCAAGATCGGCTGCTGCTGCTACAGGAAATACTACCGGATCCAGTCCCGTCTCTTCCATCACACGTTTCCAGGATGCAGGTGATAGTCCCGGACATCCCGGCATACGTAGTGCAGGATCTTCATACAGCCACCATCCGTCCAGTAAACCAAATGTCAGGTGCGGGAATAACGGATTTACACACATTTCATTCAGCAGTAACAAACCGTTCTTTTTCATGCCTGCCTTAATATTCCGCAGCGTTTGCCGGATATTATGCGTAGCATGCAGGGCATTTGCTGAAATAACGATATCAAACGCACCTGCCGGTATCCCTTGTTCCTCAATGGGCTTTTCAACATCAAAAAGCTGATAGGTAAGATAAGGGAATGAAGGGCCATAAGTTTGCTCTGCAAACTGTAAGAATGCCTTTGACACATCCGTATAACAATACTCGGCAATATGCGCCTTATAAGGAGCTAACTGATGAAGCACTGTATAACTCGTGCCTCCTGTACCTGCGCCAGCTTCCAGAATGCGGACTTTCATAGCAGGGTCCTGCTCCTTCCTGAGTCGCAGGTATTCAAGCAGCGTAGCGCTCAGTACTTCATTAAAATATTCAGATACCAGATTGTGTTTATAGATGCCTTCTACCCTTTCCATGGAAGATCCCGGGAAAAGAACACTGGTAGCTGCTATCTCACCCGTCAATATCTCTGGTAATACTTTTAGTGTTTCCTCCAGCAGTTTTACACGGGCCTGTAAAGACGGATTATTAAGCCATGCTGTTTTTTGCTGATGCCATTCGGACCATACTACATCGGGAGCAGATGAAAATGTCTGTTGCACAGTGTAACCCGTTTTTTCTGCAAGCAGATATCCTTTTCTTACCAGTGCCTCCAGACTCTCCTCGAGCCATCTGCGGAAGCCGGGACGTATTGTAGTCCCTGACAGCAGACTATCAACCGTTACCACTTGCTCACGCCACAGTCCCATACTTCCCAGTATACTCCAGAGCACCTTCGCCAGCATAGCATCCATTTCCTGCATATGCGGTAATACCGTCCTTCGTATACGATCTGCTTTCTCTTCATAAGCAGCAGCAATTGCCGATGTACCTGGACGAAGACCTGCCACCTGTGTAGCCGCCTGTCTGAAAGTGATATTTTCGGCAAACATAGACGGCACCAACTGCAAACCGTAACGCTCATTCAGGTGATTAAGTACACCTGCAAGCGCCAATTCATCAAAACCATACTCTGTTAAGGGTGCATCAGGATCTACTCCATCCGCAACAGCGCCAAAAAGTAATGCGGCTCTGTCTGACAATTCGCTCAGTACAGCATTATATAATGTATCGCTTTCGGCATTGGTCTGTTGTGCAGCATTACCCAAAGCACCTATTAATGAAGGGATCGTATTATTATAAATCGCTACTTTTTCAGATGGCAGCATAGCTATCAGCGGTACAGCCTGGGTTGTCTTTGCAAAAGCGATCTGTCCGAAGGATCCGGTCATTAATGTGTCCAATGCCCTCATACCTTCTTCCGGACTGATAGAAAGAATACCCGCTGCCGTCATCCGGTCCTGGTACTCTTTGGAAGCAACAATCCCCAGTGTACCCCAATATCCCCAGTTCATCACCTTTACACTCACCGGCCATTCTGTTGCCAGCTGATGCGCAAACGCATCTTTGAATGTACAACCTGCCGCATAATTACTTTGTCCTGCTGCTTTGATAAAGGACATAATACCAGAGAAGAACAATACAAAATCAGGATGTACATGTCTGAATACTTTCGCTATGTTCACGCAGACATCCACCTTTGGCGACAATCCCGCCATGAACTGTGTCTCCTCCATACTCGCTAAACCTCTATCCTGCAAAACGATGGCTGAATGTACAATGCCATGTATGCGTCCAAAGCGCTGTTCTGTTTCACGACAGGCAGCTGCAAGAGATGTTTCATTGGTGGCATCAGCCTGTATATATACAGGGGCCTTACCTGCAGCCTTCAGTACTGATATTGCCGCCTGTATAGCCGTATCTTCCGGACGTCTTCCTATCCAGACGATCTGCGCCTGATATGCGCTTACCAGATGCTCGCTCCAGGCTTTACCTATACCGCTCGCGCCTCCAATTACGACATATACGCCACCCTGCCGATATACGGGGGCGTCATTCCTGGTTGGAGGAATAGACAGTAATCGTTGCTGATACCAGGCACCCTGACGAAATGCGTAAGCATCGCCTGCTTTATCCGCAGGTAAAGAGAATAGATCCCCTACAGGCAGATGGTACTGGTCATCCACGTCAACAATCCTGACGGCCCAGTTTCCATATTCTTTTGCCATAGATCCGGCCAGCCCGTGTATTCCTGCGGCTGCTGCCTGTATATGATCATGTTTATTAATTGCCTGCGCCTTTACTGTGATAATCGTCCATTGCAGTTCTCTTATGCCATATCCTACAGCTAATAAAGCCTTTATAAGCCGGAATAATGCCAGGACAGTAGTTTGTTGCGTGCTGATAATGCCACTGTCTGTAATCGTCTCAAAATGCGTATATGGGGCTATCCATACCAGATGATCAACAGGACCAAAACCATTTAACCTTTCCACAATGGCATTTACCGTTTCTTCAGGTCTGATAGCCAATATGCTGCTTTGTGGGAAGTGTGCGCGTACCTGGGCGACGGCTGCATCCGTACCACCTGCTATTGCAACAGTAGCTGCTTTAGACAGGTGACTGTTCACAGGCGTCCAGTGCAGCAGCTCATTCCATACAGGCGTTAACAATGATGTATATGATGTTTGGTCAGCCACTGTCGCCGGACTATTCACGGCTACACCTGAATGACGTTGTGGTATTTTGGCCGAAAAACCGCGTAATCTCACCAGCGTACGGCCCGTTGCATCGCAGACGTCTACGTCCAGTTTTACAATTTGTTCACCAGGCCTGCTCTCTGCACTATTACGGGCAATTACCCACAGGACCGGTGTCGTTATTTTTTCAACGACCTCAGCTTCCTGTAATATAAACGGCAGGGCCAAACTATCCGGTGCAATACGGGAAGGTTCCCTCAGATCTGTATTCAATGCCATGGCTGCCTGTAAAGCAGCATCCAGCAGGGCCGGATGAAAGGTATAAGCATCACTGGTAGTGGCGATAACTTCCGGCACAACCAATCTGGCCAGCACCTTGTCACGTCCTACAAATACTTCTTCTATGCATTTGTGGGCAGGTCCGTAAGCAAGACCCATTGCGGTGAATGCAAGGTAACACTGCTCACCCGATAACTGATAGAGATGACAAGCGGCTTTTATGGCTTCTATAGACTGTGCAGGCAACACTGGTTTAGCAACAGGAACCGCCTGACCCTGACTATGCACAAACTCCGTATTCCCATTCTTACTGAATATCTCAAAAGATACCTGTGTATCCTGTAACTGCTGCAGCCGTACCTGTAAAGATTCCGGATGACCATTCACAGCAAAAGGTTGTAACCAGGTAATATTTTGCAGGCGTACATCAGGCAGTGGCCCTCCATGATCCGTGAGCGCCTGCGCTACTGCTTCTCTGGCCATTTCCAGGTAGGCGACACCAGGCAGGATATGTTTTCCGTTGACAACATGATCTGATAGGAAAAATTCCTTTCCTGTAAAAGTGGATTCATAACGTGTGAATGACAGACTGGATATATTACGGTGCAGCATAGGATGCAAGACACCGTTTAATGATGTTGTTCCAGATTGTGGTGCTGTATCGGGTAACCAATACTGCTCTTTAACAAACGGATAAGATGGTAGTGATATACGATGACCATTCTCCAGCAGACTCCCGTATTTCAACTGATAGCCCTGTGTGAATAATTCCGCGACAACTACCAGTTTCTCCCGGAATTCCTGTTTTGCGGGTGAACTACGACAAAAAGCAATGCACTCATTACCATATTGCTTTAGCGCAGTCTGGCTACCTTCCTCTCCATCAGCTACTATGCCTGTGTATATACCGGCAACTTTTCCTTTTTCCAGCCACTGTTCAAGTAAGCGCTTCAGCTCAGCACTATCTGTTACAACACAAGCCAGTCTATGCGTCAGGTGTCTCCTTCCGTTCAGCAGCGTATAACTGATAGCCGCTGTTTGATACTGGTGTGTTCCGATAGCAATAGCCAGCATATCCGCCTGCTGACGGAGTTGCTCCGCCGATCTGGCTGACAATACCACCAGATATGCTGGCTGTTGTATGCTGCTCACAGTTGCATCAGGCGCCTCTGCTATGACCAGATGCGCATTCGTGCCGCTAAAACCAAAGGAACTTACAGCCGCCATGCGTTTTTTGCCGGCATTTATATCCCATGGTCTTAGTACTGTATTTACATAAAACGGACTGTCATTAAAATTGATACGCGGATTACCCTGCTTGTAATACAGAGAAGCCGGTATCTTTTTATGCTTCAGCGAGAGTAATACCTTTATTAGCCCAGCCACGCCTGCCGCTGCAGAAGTGTGTCCTATATTGGTTTTAATAGAGCCTATGCTGCAATATCCGCTAAGATTAGTTTGTTTTCTGAAAGCCCTTGTTATTGCTTCGAACTCAATCGGATCTCCTAAACGGGTACCCGTTCCATGTGCCTCGATCATCTGCACGGAAGCAGCGTCTATACCAAAAGAAGTATATACATCTGAAACCAGTCGTTCCTGGGATATTGCACTTGGCGCAGTAATACCATTGGTCGTACCATCCTGGTTAATACCCGATCCTGCTATTACACCGTAAATATGGTCTCCGGCCGCCAATGCCTCACTTAAGCGTTTCAGTATAACAACACCCACACCTTCACCAGGCACAAAACCATCTGCCGCTTCATCGAAAGTGTGACAATGCCCCGTAGGGGATAACATTTCCGCCCGGTTGGCAAACACATAGAACTTAGGCGTACTCTGTACAAATATGCCCCCGGCTATCGCCATCTGTGTTTCTCCGGTCCATAGCCCCTGACAGGCCAGATGTATTGACATCAGCGAACTGGAACAAGCCGTATCTACCGAGATTGCCGGTCCTTTCAGGTTCAGAAAATAAGCAATACGTGCAGGGACTACTGAACTGGCATTGCCCCACATGGCCTGTGCCGGTTCATGTCCGCTAAACAGATCCTGGTAATCTCCGGCATGACAACCCACATAGATACCGCAGGTCTTACCCTCCATATCCGCTCCCGCATAACCGGCATCTTCCAGCGCCTTCCAGGTCTCCTCAAGGAAAATACGATGCTGGGGATCCATATATGTCGCTTCCAATCCGGAAATGCCAAAGAAATCCGGATCAAAGCGTGTTATATCATCAAGAAAACCGCCCTTGTCACAATAGCGTCCATCCGGGAAAAAGGAAGACAGATCCCAACGTTTCACTGATCCCACCAGGTCGTTACCTGCTGCCAGGTGCTCCCACAATTCATCTACATTATCAGCACCTGGGAACCGGCCGCTGATACCAATGACCGCGATCGCTTCTTTCTCAGCAATCCCCTCTTTTCCTGTCTGTTCCGTAGCTGCTGCAATCGCTACAGCTGTTTTTTCAGCGACCGTAACCGGAACCTCCGTCATCTGACCAGTATGTACCAATGAAGGATAGGTCTCTAATAAATAGCTGGTCAGCTGATTCACAGAACTGTGATCAAATAAAGTGGTCGTACTTAAACTGATCGCCAGCTCCTGATTCAGTAATTCTATAAAATGTACCCCTGTAATAGAATCCAGGCCATAATCAGCAAAGGGTGCATTTGCATTGATCTGTTTCCTGTCTATTTTCAGGGAAATAGTCAGCTTGTCTATAATAGCAGCTTTAACTTTGTCTTCTCTTTGCTGATCATTAGCTACGGATGAGGAAACTACTTCCACTGGTTTTGCCTGTGGAGCTGCCTGGGCGGTTTCCCTTGTAATTTCCGTAACCGGTTGTTCTGTTGCCATCGCCTGTCTTACCACGCCATTGCTTTGTGCCACCACGATCTGCTGCCCCAGCGTATGTGTTCCTTCAGCCGGGAATATAACATGATCAAACCCTTCGTTTTCCAGTACCTCCTGCCATTGATGCGGGAACAGACCCGGACATCCCGGTATACGTAATTCCTCATCTTCACTGAGCCACCAGCCTTCCAGTAAACTAAAGGCCAGATGATTGACCATATTGTTACTGCTCAGTTCATTCAATAATACCAGGCCGTTCTTCTTTAATAGCGCCTTGGTATTTCTTAAGGTCTCACGGATATTTTTTGTTGCGTGTAATACGTTCGTTGCAACTACCAGATCATAGGTTTCCACCGGTACATCCTGCATAGCGGGCGGTTTACCCGCATCAAATATGCGGTAGGTCAGGAACGGATTCTCTGCTCCAAATTCCCTGTCAGCATGCATAAGAAATGCCCTTGAAAGATCTGTATAACAATATTCCGCAACATGCTGATGGTAACCTGCCAGTTTTTTAAATACCATTGCACTGGTACCTCCCGTACCCGCACCGATTTCGATGATACGGATACGCACTGCCGGATCATCCTTTATACGTGTATTGAGATAATCCACTACAGTATCAGCGAGTACTTCATTGAAGTAGTCCGCCACGAGATTATATTTATAGATCCCTTCCACCAGTTTCATAGAGGAATTAGGGAACATGATCTGCGTAGATTGTTTCCTGCCGGTCAGCACTTCAGGCAAAGCCTTTAATGACACTTCCAGCAATACAACTTTGGCTTTAATATGGGGATTACTAAGCCACGCTTCTTTCCTGCTGTCCCATTCTCCCCAGACAGCATCCATGTCAACTGGTGAATAGTCTGTCACATACCAGACGTTATCCGTCAGGCGTACAAAATCATGACGTGACAACACCAGTAAGCTCTCTTCCAGCCAACGGTAATAGATGGGTAATACTCCTGAAACCACACGCTGTTCTGACACATCCTCAATAGCGCCGTGAAAGAATCCAAGCGATTGTAACTGCCCGAACAGCAGATGACACAACAACTTACCCATAGCATTCATAGGGTCCTCTACCTCGCTGTACATACGATCCACCAACGCCTGATCCCAGCGAGCCGATTGTTGCAGACGATCAATTACAGGAGCACTCCTCGTTGTATAGGCTGTCACACTGGTCTGAGGCAGCAGCTGTGGCATACTGAAGTTTGTATTTACTTTGGTCAGACCTATCTGGCTGATATTTGCAGCCATCAGACTGTCCAGAGACTTCATACCATCTTCTGCCGTAATCGATCCTATGCCCGCTTTACTCAATCTTGCCCTGAAAGAAGCTGGCACCTGCCCACCGGCGCCAATATCGCCCCAATATCCCCAGTTCATCACCTTGACAGTTATACCGGTACTCTTAGCTAATTGAAGCGCAAATGCATCTTTAAATGTACAGGCGGAAGCATATACGCTATGCCCCGCTTCACGGGTAAATGCCGCCATAGAAGAGAAGAAAAGTATAAAGTCCGGCCTGTCATTTTCCACTGCCTGTGCAATACGAACAGCTATATCTGCCTTGACTTTCACGCCACGGCGAAACTCTTCTTCCTTAAGATCGGCAATACTTTTATCCGCCACTTCCAGGGCGGAATGTACGATACCGTGAACGGCACCAAATTGCCTTTGGGCATCCTGCAATGCATCCTTCAGTGCGTTGCTGTCACTGGCATCCGCACTGATATAATAAGGTCTTTTTTTCTTAAATTTTTCCAGCCTGGTCTGAATATCTTCATCCGCCTTTCTTCTTCCAATCCATACCAGCTGCGCATCATACCGATCCGCCAGATAATGACTCCATACTTCTCCTACGCCACCGGAACCTCCTATAACCACATAAACGCCTTTTTGCCTGTATATTACATCACTGCTATCTGTAGCTGTATACGGCACGAACTTTCTGTTAAACCAGCGTGTATTGCGATAAGCAAATGTCTCTCCCTCAGGCGATGGCGGAACGTTAAATACAGCCGCCTGTTCCCAGTCAGTATTTTCTTCCAGGTCCAGCAGTCGCACCTTCCAGGACGGATATTCCTTTGCAATCACACTGGCGATACCATGCACGCCTGCATTAGCCGGATGATTTGTTTCACGCAGATTTACTTCCAGTGCCTGCTCTGTTATGATGGTCAGTCCGATACCTGTCGTTGCATAGTTTAACTGCAACAAAGCTTTTGTCAGCCTGAATAAGGAAAGCACGCCCTCGTACTGCGCATCTATCAGCCGCTCATCACTCAAACCACCTGAAAAAGAAACCGGTGCGACCCAGCAGATATGACTGATCTTATCAATGGCCTTCAATTGCACAAGCAGCTGTTCAACATTATCTGTAGCAGAAAGCTCAGGTCGTTGTAAGAAAGGATAAATTTTCCGCATCCATTCAAACCGGCTGGCATCACCGCCAATAAGTAAAACAGATGTATCTGCGGCAGGCCACAGAACATCCTGTGTAGCAGCAACGATATCCCATACAGGCGCCAGCATGAGCGTTGATTCCTGCATACCGGTTTGCTGCCCTTCATCCGGAGTCTGCTGCACGACGGTGCCTTTACTCCTGAACTGACGGATCTGTTCAAGCCCCTCCTGTTTACTAAGACGGTTGTGTTTTATCTCTTCGAGTATATGTTCGATATAATCTTTCATAGTGCGTGCTGATTTGAATTAATTGGCGTTTCTTATGGTTGCTGCGGCTGCGGCGATGCTGATATTGTCATTCAGCATATCGTCCAGCAACTGCGCCAGCAGATCGTTTTCTTTATTTTCCAACCAGTAGCGTTCCCGGGCAAATGGATACCCGGGTAAACTGATTCTTTCCGGATGTCCTGTATTGTATAGACCATTCCAGTCTATCGTTAATCCCTTTACCCACCATTGACACAACTGCACATAATCTTTCTCCTGCATCCAGCGGCGAAGCATGATGTCAGCATCATGGTTACGTTTCCATTCCTCTGCTTCAGTCCTTCCCACACTGGCCTGTCCCGTAAAGCATCCATCTGTATCTCCTGCCAGAAATAAGGTTAAATGCGTTTTCAACTCATCAATGGAAGTAACGATCATGGCAAGTCTTTCTTCCATGGCTTCCCTGCCGGTCTGTAAAGTGAATGCAACAGCCGCGGGGTCTGCAGGTGCATCATCTCCGGAGAGTGACAGCAGTAGATTCATTGCCAGTTCCTGCAGGCGATCGGCCGTACGGCCGGAGAGCACAATAATGACAGGGCCATTTTCAGGTATAACAGCAGTCGTAAAAGGTGTATACGATTCGATGATCAAATGCGCATTACTACCACCCGCACCAAAAGAAGAGATACCTGCGATACGTCTACCTGTCCATGGTGCGAGGGTTTGTTGTAAGCGGAAGGGTGTGGTATTAAAGTCTATATTGGGATTAGTCGCAGTGGCATGCAGAGACGGTGCCAACAAACCATGCTTCATCTGAAGCAGTATTTTACTCAATCCCGCTATACCTGCGGCGCTTTCACAATGCCCTATATTCGACTTAACAGAACCGATAGCACAATATTGCCTGTCACTGGTATCCTGATCAAACGCACGGCTTAAACCGTTGATTTCAATAGGATCACCCAATGCAGTACCAGTACCATGTGCTTCTATATAACTAACTGATCTGGCAGAGATACCAGCGTCTTTTAGTGCAGCACTGACCACCTGGGCCTGTGCTACAGGGTTGGGCACAGTAAAGCCATTTGTCTTACCACCAGCATTGATAGCAGTTCCCGTGATGACGCCATAAATATGATCGCCATCCTCAATTGCCTGCTGCAAAGGCTTCAACACGATAGCGCCAACACCTTCCCCATCTACAAATCCATCTGCATTTGCGCCAAAAGAACGACAGGCGTCTGATGAGGATACCATCGTCATCTCTGACAAACCAATAAAATGTTGCGGATGTGTCACCAGGTTCACACCTCCTGCGATCGCGCATTCACAGGCGCCGCTACGAATACTCTGAACGGCCAGGTGGATCGCTGTGAGAGAAGCGGAACAAGCCGTATCAATCGCCAGACTCGGACCATTAAAATTAAACAGATACGATACCCTGTTAGCAATAGACCAATAAGCGGCTTCGGTCGCATATAAGCCATGCATCACACCTGCAAATACGCCTACACTACGGTTGCTGTTCAGGTTTGCCGGCGTATACGCAGCATCTTCTATCGCGGCATATACCTGTTCCAGGAAAAGCCTTTCCTGCGGGTCCATCTTCTCCGCTTCTACCGGAGAGATATGAAAGAACAGGGGATCGAACTTGTCAATATCCTTTATAAATCCGCCCCAACGGGTATACATTGATTCTTTTTTCCCGCGCTTAGGATCGAAATAGGTTCTCCAGTCCCAGCGTTCTGCCGGTATCTCCGTTATACAGTTACGCCCTTCTCTGAGATTATGCCAGAATTCATTGATATTATCAGCCCCGGCATACTTGCCGGACAAACCGATAATTGCCACCGCCCTATCTTTTGATGAAGACTGCGTAGTGCGCATAAAACGGCTGCTTCCCGGAGATAAAGGTTTGTTGTTTGCCGGTGCCGGTTTTGCGGCATCTGTTTCGTTTGATGTCTCCAGTAAGGCGGACAACCGATCTCCATATGTCTGAACAAAATACCGGGTAAGAGAACGTAAGTCCTGGTATTCGAAAAACAACGTCTTTGATACGGGACCGAAGTATTTTTCCAGTTTACCTGTCAATACAGTGATCAACACTGAATCAATACCATATTTATCAAGCGAGGCATCTGCATCTATCAGTTCTTTCGGTTGATGTAATGCATCTGCTACGATCGATGCAAAGAATTCAACAGCCTTATCTTCCAGCTGAAGATCCAACATTGCCTGTCCTGTCGTTTTTCCGGTATGCTGATCTTTATTTTTTCTTTCACGGTGGATCATCTCCAGCAAACGTCTGCGCTCACCACTCAATACCATTACCTGATCACAGGATAATTCCATCGCGCGATAAAAAGCATGCAGACCAGCAGCAGATGACATAGCCAGCATACCCGTAGCTGCGTATAGTTGTTGCTGTATGGTTTGCTCCATCTTCATACCACCGGCGTCCCATAGTGGCCAGTTGACAGACAACGTTCTTCCTGCGCGCTGGCCCCGTCTACAAAGCCCATTACGGAATGCAGCATATTGATCCATAAATGCATTGGCAACAGCATAATCTGCCTGCCCTGCACTACCAAGACTTCCGGCCACAGACGAAAAGAATACCATGAAATCAAGCGGCAGATCCTTCGTAGCCTCATCTAACGCGCGTATGCCAGCTACCTTAGGTGCCAGAACGGCCGGTACATCCTTCAGATCTTTGCTGAAAATATAGTTATCCCTGATCAGGCCAGCACTATGAATGATGCCATTCAATGTACCATGGTTCGTCCTGATTTCTCTTATCAGAGAAATCACCTGTTGTTGATCAGTAATATCGGTCTGTCTGTAAATAATATTGAGCCTTGGTTTTTTAAATGCGGCAAACGCATTTTCGGCTATTGCTGAACGACCGCTAACATAAACGACGGCCTGTTGCAGCTTCGAAGTAATTTCCGTCAGAAAAACAGTCCCAATGCTACCTGCTCCTCCGGTAATGAGATATACGCCATGTTCCCTCCATACTGACTGTGTAACTGTTGTTGTCTGTTCCTCCCATGTTTGTACTTTGCGAACACCCTGCTGATACCTCACGCTTACATGATCGTCCCCACTATTTTCAGCGTGTAGCATTGCGGCTATCCCCTGCGGATCGTCTGTAATAATTAACTGCCCGCTGATGGAAGGCTGTTCTGCCTGTATTGTCTTCAGTAATGCAGCCAGACTACCATACAGATGACCGTTGTGATCATCCGGAAGAATGATCTGTAGCAATGTGTTTCCAGCCTCTTTTTGCTGCAAAAGTTGTTGTATCCGTTTTAGCAACAGCACCGTATAATCAGTTAGTCTCTCTGCTGTATCGGCGGATGGAGAAACCAGTATGTTTACTTCACTTTCTGGCAATGCCGCTTTTACAGTGTCTTCATAGTTGCCTGTCTCCTGAGATAACCAAATGATCCTTCTGTCTGGAAGAGCGTTCTTCACGCCACTCTTCTCTTCCCACACAGGCGTGAATAGCAAGGTTTCATTGTCTGTAGCTGGTAAACCTTCGGGCCTTACCAGTTGTAAACCGCGAACCGAGATACCAACATGTCCGCTTTCATCGCAGACGTCAATATCAATGGTACCTGCATCATTATACCTTGCCCAGGCAAAGGACAGCTCATCAGATAGCCTATTCAATGTAACTGTACTTATAGCAAAAGGGATCGCCGCAGGTGCTCCTTCAGGCAGGAAATGCTGAAAATCAAGGGCGGTCACCGTCTGCAACGCGGCATCAAGCATGACAGGAGACACGCCATATACATTTTCCGATGCAGGACCGGATGACAGCGCAGCCAGACTAGCCAGTACCTGACCCTTGCCAGTGTATGCTGCCGCTATTCTGCTGAATGCTGGTCCATATACGATACCGGCATTGCGGAAGGCATCATAATAGGTATCGGGAGAAATAGTGGTATGGTTACAATTCTGCCTTACTTCAGCAAGGTCAATTACAGCATCCGCTATTGTAGCAAAATGCGCTCTCCCCTGACAATACACTACGACATTGTCATATACTTCACTGTATACCTCGAAACTGAAATCATCATGTGCTGCTTCAATGCGGGTAATAACATCCATCCCATCCGTAGCGTATAAAGGCCTCAACCAGCAAATATCTTCTATTACAACAGCACCTGTCTGGTGTGCGGACCGCTGTAATCCCTCGCGGATCAATTCTATAAAAGCGGCAGCCGGTAAAGTTTTATGCTGATGAATAACATGTTCACTGAAGTAATATTCTCTGCCCGTAAAAGATGAACGGAAACGCTGTCCGTAGAAATCTGATATATTTTCATGCAACAAAGGATGCAGCTGAGTAGTCATCAATTGCTGCGTTTCCCCCGTTCTTAACCAGTGCTGATCTCTCCTGAAAGGATATAAGGGTAATGCGGTTCTTACAGGCGTTTGCCCTTCATACAACGCCTTCCATGCTACATATCCTCCGTTTATCCAGTAAGCGGCTATTTTTTCCGGTTTACCTTTCCTGAACCATTGCTGCAACAACGCCAATACATCCTCATCATCCGCCGATAACATCGCACTGACGCTTTGTTGTCCTTCCAGAAACAACGAGGAAGGCTCCCCTTGCAGAAATGTTTGCAGCCCTTTTATCAGGCTATCCATATCAGATACGATGAAAACAATCCTGCTTTCCATAGCCGCCCTGCCTGTTTGCAGGGTGTATGCGACTGACGCTAAATCGGCTTCATCACTATGTGTGAGCTGTTCCAGTAAACTGGCAGCCTGTAACTGCACCTGTTTTTTATGTCGGGCAGACAATGGAATAAGCTGCAGACCATTGCTACCTGCTGTTGTGCCCCGCTTTGCAGCCGTATACTCTTCCAGGATAACATGTGCATTTACACCACCAAATCCAAAGGAACTAACGCCTGCCCTCAACGGCAATTCATTGCCTTTCTCATCTTTTTGGCGCTGCCATTGTTGCGTGGCATCAGCAATATAAAACGGACTGCCAGCTATATCAAGAAACGGATTAAGCCGCTTAAAATGAAGAATACCCGGCAACTGCTGATGCTGCATAGATAATATTAGCTTAATCAAGCCGGCAATACCGGCGGCAGACTCACAATGGCCTATGTTCGTCTTCACAGTACCCAATCCGCAGAAAGCTTCTCCCTTTGCATGATCTTCTTCAAAAGCTTCCCTTAAAGCCTGTACTTCTATTGGATCACCCAATGCGGTACCAGTACCATGTGTTTCAATATAACTGATGCTTGCAGCAGGAATAGCTGCATCAGCCAAGGCCGCACTGATCACCTGTTTTTGTGCAACCAGGTTAGGCGCCCTCAGTGAGTTAGATTTACCATCATGATTAACTGCCGTACCACGTATCACACCATAGATAGTGTCTCCATCCAATTCGGCCTGATATAATGGTTTCAGCAACACAGCTCCCAGTCCCTCTGCGCGAACAAATCCATCTGCCTTTTCATCAAATGTTTTACATCTTCCATCAGGTGACAACATCCCGGCCTGATGACTGGCTCTGGATATCCTGGGTGTCAGCAGTATGTTGATGCCACCCGCAATGGCCAGATTACAATTGCCTTTACGGATAGCGTTCACTGCATGGTGTACAGCTACCAGCGAACTGGAACAAGCTGTATTAACGACCTCACTTGGACCATGAAAGTCAAACCATCTGGACACCCTGTTGGCAATCATCGTTGGATGAAGACCTGAATCCAGGAATGCGCCATAAGTAGACATTACATCCGTTTTCGTAGCCGCCAGTTCCGCGTAATCATTACTGTGTACGCCAAGATAAATGCCCACTGGTGCACCCGCAAGTGCATATGGATCATATCCTCCATGCTCCAGTACATGCCAGCTCAGTTCAAGCGCTTTTCGCTGCTGCGGGTCCATACTCTCTGCTTCGAGTGGTGATATATGGAAAAATGTATGGTCAAAACCTGCTACATCCTCCAGGTATCCGCCAAACTGTGGAAAATCAGCTGCTGTCCAGTTATTTGCAGAGGCCAGTCGCTGCCCTGCGCCCTCCGGACGAATAGCGTCTCTTCCTTCCAGTAACAGCTGCCATAAGTCCGCCGGACAATTCACTCCTCCTGGCAGTTGACAATGCATACCGATGATCGCAATATCTTTCTGATTGTATTGGTGTTTTGCTGTCTGTTCCGGTTCAGCGGCTGTATGAGTAGTAACAGCTACGTTTCCCATTCCCTGCGGATAAAGATAGTTGGCCAGTTGCGCAACATTCCTATACTTAAAAAGCATTGGCGGAGCAAAGGGCCTGTTAAATGCCGTCGCTATCCGCTGTGCGATGTTCACATACTGTAAGGAGTTCAGGCCCAGTTCACCCCATATCTTTAATCCTGAAAGCCTGTTGGCATCCGCACCTGGTATATCCTGAAATACCTGTTGCTGCAGTATCTCCATTACCAGCCGGAGATCTACCGGCGCATGTGATACTTCCTTTTCTACCGCAACACTATGTCCGGTAGCAAATTCAAATAATGGGGACAGCTGTCCTTTTTTAAATGCATCCCGGCAGGCACGGCGTTGTACTTTCCCACTGGCCGTACGCGGAATACTACCGGGAGCTGCCAATATGATCCGGCTGACATCCAGTGTATGTACTTCTGCTACAGCTGCCAGTATCTCCAGACTAACAGACTCATAATATGCAGCTGGTTTGTCTGCCGCCACTTCCTGTACAACCACTACACGATCTCTTCCATCCTGCTCATCTGCAAATACAGCGAGCGGTAAGGTCAGTTGTGATAAATATTTTTTCACAGTCCACTCTATATCAACAGGGTGATAATTCTTCCCGTTGACAATAATAACTTCCTTCAACCTGCCGGTGATATAGAGATGATTGTCTTCAATAAAACCCAGATCTCCTGTCCTGAGAAAACGGATATCTTCTCCTCCTTTTATCACAGCGCCGAAAGTAGCAGCAGTCTCCTCTGAAAGCTGAAAGTATCCGCTGGCTGTTCCCTGTGTACGTAACCATATTTCACCTGCGACACCTGCTGCACACGGTTCACTGGTAACAGGATCAACACATAATATGATCGCCCCTTCAGGTATAGGACCACAACTTATAATATCCTTGTGTTTTTCTCCGGCACTGCTGTACACGATCCTGCCTTCCTCCAGTGCCGCAATATCCAGCGAAAGTGTACGAATGCCTTCTCCCGGTACGATCGTTGAGGCAGACCCTGTCTCGGATAAACCATAATGCGGGCAGAACACATGTTGCCGGAGACCTGCTGCACTGAATTTATTGAAGAATGCATCATATGTTGCTTTCCTGACAGGTTCACCACCACACACAATGGCCTCCAGGGAAGAAAGTTCAACATCAGCGAGCGCGTTATCTCCGACCATATTGCAAGCCAGATCAAAAGCAAAATTCGGCGCCGCCGTATGTGTACCCTGAAACAAGGTAATATTGTAGAACCAGTCTTCAGGAGAAGTTGCAAATCCACCCGGTGCAGATAACACACTGGAAGCACTGCTGATCAGGGGAGCCAGTATACCAAAATTCAGTCCCAGGTTATGAAACTGTGGCATCCAGGAAACGATACAACTATGGTCTGTGATCTTCCATTGTTGCCTGCCTGCATCTGCCTGGGCAAATAACTGTGCATGCGTCGTCATAACGCCCTTTGGAGCTGAAGTGGAACCAGAAGTATAGAACAACAACGCCAGATCATCTGTGCCTATCTCTCTGGCCGGCAACGGCTCATTACCTGGTGTGATCAACTCCTGTACATCCAGCAGCGTGATACTGTCCAGTTCTATACTCTCTGCCAGTCGTTCATGAAAACTTCCGGTTGTGATAATCGTACCGGCTGCGGCATGTTCCAACAGGGAAAGCGTCCGCTGTACCAGGTCCGGCTGACGGGGATCTGCTGCAGGCGCCGGAATGGCAACCACATTGGCATAAAAGCAGGCCAGCAGACTGTATATAAAATCAATGCCCTGCGGCAGTATCAGTAACACACGTTCCTGCGCGACCAGGGATTGCTGCAAAACAGCACCTGCTGCTGCGACACCTGCAGACAACTCTCTGCCGGTTATCGCCGCCACCGTCTTCCGCCCTTCCCGGAAAACAAATAATACCTTATTGGGATGCCTTTCTGCCGTCTGCAATAATGCGTCGATCAGCGGAGCATAAACAGTTCTCTTCTCCATGTATACAGCTATCTGAAACTTGTTAACGGAAACTTCTCGGTAATGGCCCCTAATACAGACTGTCTGTTGTGAATGAGATAGGTCCTGCTTAGCAGATCACTGCCTGCCGGTTGTCCAAGCAATGCACTTACCTTTTCTTCCCTTTCTATGTAGTAGGTCAGTATCTCTCTGTGTGATTCCAGTCTTTCTTCCTTCCACAGCAATCCTATCGGTAAGTTTGTCTCCAGCAGGCGTTCCCGGATACGCTCAGATAAACGCTCGATCACAAAAATGGATTCCGCATATACATGACTACCGGAAGGCCCCTTCAGTAAAACGATCCTTTTCAGCAAAAGCGCCTCTTTACCGCATTGCAGATAGGTCGGTGCATCTGCGAATACGATTTCCTGATCAATGATATCAACCTTAATGGCTTCTCCTTTATACAATGAGATCAGATCGGTAACCGTGCCATCTGTGGTCAGTAATATTTTCTGAAAAAGACTCAGAGCTTCACCATGCAGCAGTGATCTGTCTGGCTGGATAGCCGGTAATTCGTCCTGTAATGTCCATAGAGAAGCACTTTCAGCAGCTCTGCCGGATTCAGTCTGAGCGATGCCGAGTGCATTGATTCTTTCCTTTACTTCATATCCGGAAAGTTCACCAGCGGAATACAAAACAATGATTTCATTCAGGTCCATACATACAGCATTTTGAGGTTAACTATATTCGACGCCGGTCAATAACGGCTTTCAGCAAGTACTTCCGGAAAATGCCTTTTTCCGATCGTAGCATGTAACAATTCTTTTCGTTGTGTCGTCTTAAATCCTGCCACCGACGTTTCAAATTCACACTTTACTTCTCCCACATTTCTGGCAAACCAGATAATCAACTTGCTTGTTGCCTTCAGTGGTTTCCGCTGATAGGCATATGACTCAAACTTCAGACAGTCAGGAAAATGACCAGCAGGCACTGTCACATCCTCCACGCCTGTCAGCACTGTTGAACCGCTGATATTGCCAAAGTTGAAATTGATACCAAAAAGAGAGAACGTAACTTTTGAAACATAAGCATGCGCCACGCCGGGTTTCACTATTTCCGGAGAAAGACTGATAGGAGGACTGTACGATAACTTACCCACCTTCTTTTTGATCTCGTAGGTATCCAGTCCATCCCTGTTCTTTAACAACACGACGGAACCATCTGACGAGATCACTTTCTCCATAGCAATACCATTCAGACTCACCTCCTCTACTACTTTATGACTGATAGTGGATTTACCATTATTCAGATATTCCCATGAATTACCCACCGTCAGCGGGTTATATTGAGACATTAAGTATCTGTCCATATTATCTGTTTATCACATCAGTATTTAGAATACAATAGGCAATGCTTCCAGTCCTCTCATCACACTGTTGTTCTTATACTTCAGCGCATCGATATCACCTCCTTCCACTGAAAACGCGGGTATACGTCTAAGCAGCGTATTAATAGCGATCTCACCTTCCAGTTTTCCCAGCGCAGAACCCACACAATAATGCGTACCCTGTCCAAAGGAAAAGTGTTTATTATCCTTACGGGTAATATCAAAAGTATCCGGAGAATCGAATCTTCTGGGGTCTCTGTTGGCAGCCGTAATACAGATATGTACCAGTTCTCCTTTCGGAATGGTAACGCCATTCATCTCTACATCTTCCAATGCATATCTTTCACTGGCCAGGCTCACTGGTGGGTCCAGTCGCAGTACTTCATCTACTGTGGTATTGATCAGACCAGGATCATTGCGGAGTGCCTGCTGTTGTTCAGGATATTGCAGGAGCGCCAGTACGCCATTTCCGATCAGGTTAACGGAAGTTTCATAACCTGCGGCAAACAACAGAAACACCGTTGACATCAGCTCTGTTTCATTCAGTTTATCACTACCTTCTTTTGCCTGCACCAGGTGTGTGATCAGGTCATCTGCCGGATGCTCCTGTTTGCTGGCAAATATCTCACGCAGATAGTTCGTGAAGCCTCCGATAGCCTCCGGCATTAGCTGCATTCTTTCTTCTCGGGTGACATTAATGTCTATGTTCAGGATAATGTTGGACCATCTTCTGAATAACTGCTGGTCTTTCTCTGGTATGCCCAGCAAACCAGAGATAATACTGATAGGCAGTGGCAGGGCATAGTCATTTATAATATCGATGCGGCCAGTTGGTATATGTTTATCCAGCAGCTTGTTGGTGATGTCCTGTATATGCGAGCGCATGCCTTCTACCAGCTTAGGGGTAAAAGCCTTCTGCACCAGTTGTTTCATTCTTGTATGATCAGGAGGGTCCATGTACAGCACGTGATGGCTGAATAACTGACTCATGGCCAGCGGTGATGCAGGGGCCTTATGATCAGGAGGCAATGTCTTTTTAATATCCTTTGTGAAGCGGGGATCTTTAAATACCAGCATGGCATCCTCATAACGGGTGATCAGCCAGAAGGGCTGTCCGCTACTGAAAGCCACACGATGCACAGGCGCCTCGTCTCTCATAGCAGCATAGGTAGCAAACGGATTCTTAATAAAAGCGGAATCTGAAAAATCAATATCAGGAATGCCTTTTCCTGCAAAAGGACATTTTGCCGTCTGAGTGGTCGTTTCCATAAATAGTATTTTTTAAGATGATTAGAGAGATGGTCCCGTATCGGAACAGATTTATCTGAACAGTGAATTATTGCGGAGCGCTTATCACCAGTGCGGTATTCATTCCGCCAAAACCAAAACTAAGCGTCATGGCATGGGTGATCTGATGGGCAACGGCCTGTTGCCTTACCCAGTTGAAGTTGTTGTCTATCGGGTTATCAAGGTTAACACTTGGATGTAACATACCGACCTCCATTTGCAACAGCACTGCTATCAGTTCTACACAGCCTGCTGCAGTAAGCCCATGGCCCAGTACCGACTTGGTCGTATTAATAAAGGCATGTTCCAGTTTACAGTTCCTGATGGCGGCCAGTTCTGTTTCATCGCCAATACGTGAACCGGTAGCATGCGGATTGATATAATCTATCTCTTCCGCGGAAATACCTGCCTGCTGCAATGCACGGCTGATCACACAAGATTCCCCTTCAAAAGAAGGATCAGGGTTTCTATGACCATCCATATACATAGCTCCGCCGTTCAATATAGCATAACTACGGACGCCCCTGGCTTTTGCGGATGCGCTGCTTTCAATGACCACAGCACCACAGCTCTCACCATAAATGAATCCGTCCCGGTCAATATCATATGGCCGGCAGGCTCGTTCGGGCTGACTGGCAAAACGTTCTGATCCCAGTGCGCCAAGGCTTTTCAGACTTTGCAGTTCCCAGTAAGAAAGGTCCATCAATGCCCCAAGGGCAATACAGACGTCTACCTGCCCGGATTCTACTGCCATAACCGCCTGTAATATCGCGGCTTGCCCGCTGGCAGATGCAGCACCCAGCGTGTATGCATGTCCCCGGATATCAAACTGCTCCGTGCACAAACCACAGATGTCAGTATCCATAAAAGAAATGCCATAAGCAGGCGTGATGAACCGCTGCCGGTCACGATACTTTTCATGCACAAGCAGGGCTTCCCTTTGCTGCACATTGGATCCGCCTACGATCAGTCCTATTCTTACAGGAGGTACTTCATCCAATCGCGCATCTTCCCAGGCCTCGGCCAGCGTGATCAATGCCGCTTTTCCGGAAAGCGATGCGCTCCTGAATAATTTAGGAGAAATACGTTCAGGTGGCAATAACATCCCCAGTTCAGCACCTATAAATGCTGATGCATGCTGACGTCCTTCGCGTTGCATAATGCCAAAAGATGTTTGTCCTTTCAGCAATGAAGATGTTACGGATGTTTTTCCCTGGCCGGTCGCAGTAGTGATACCTATTCCTGTAATAACAGGCTGTTTATACCACCCGCTGTTCATAGAATGTATCGACAAGGTCTTCGATATTCTGTGCCCCGGAAAATGTAATCAGTGGAATGTCCAGAGAGAGAGATTCGATAGTCAGCGTGATGATTTCTGCGCGATCAACTGAGTTTGCGCCAAGTTCTTTCAGCTCATCAGTAATGACAAATGCATGGGTTTCCAATTCGGGGATAATCTCTTTTGTATGCTGTACTATCAGCTCAAAGATGGCTTGCTTGTTCATATAACGGTTATTAGTAAACAACGGTGATCCTTTAGTCTTCAATCAGGAAACTGTAGAATGTCTCCTTAATATCATCGGCTTCATCAACTTCTTCGCCATCGCACACTACGTGCATACCTGGCAGCATAGCTACTTCCACAATATCTCTTATCTCAATAACAATGGGCTTGAAGTGCTGTTTACTCACAAACATAAATTTATCATATACCTGGGGTTTTCTGGCCGTATCGGCCTTTAAGACATGGTTTACCAGTATGCCTGTTTCGTTAACGTACTCGCAGTTAATAATTAGCTTATAGTCTCTCATACTTCACGTTTTGAGGGTGAGCGAAATTTGTTTGCTGATATGATGAATGGAAGTCTGTAGCGTATTAAGTTTCTCTCTGTCTTTACCGAAGGGAGACAATACATCAAACAGACGACCGGAAATGGATGACGGAGCAATTTTCGCCGTTAGGTTTTTCAGGGTTCCTGAGGGGCTGCAATCAATGTAATAATAGGGGCCTTTCTTTTCGAGACTTTCTATCGCCTCCTTAAATCTGATCCTGCGACGTATAACCTGCCAGAAATAAGTAATGGAGATATCATACCATTCCCGCGCATATACGGAAGAATAGAACGGTATTACCGGTAATGAAAAGTGCTTATCCCTGTTCCCATCAGGGAATGATGCACTGATCTTTTCCATCTCCGAACTGTGAAATGCATATTTCACCGGAAGTACGCTGTACATGATCTCCCGGGTATGCAAAAAACTGCTGATACCTGACAGAGCAGGCTTTGCTGCGCTTAAAGTAAAATGAGCGTCGTAGTTATATGCAGCGATGACCGCATTCATATAAAGCGCCGGTTCATTTTCAAATATCGCCTGGTCATGCAACAGGGTGATCATACCACCTTCTGTGCAACTACGTTCCACCAGTGCAGCCTGCCGGATAACGATCTCCAGCATATCTTCTGCGGAGATGGCTCCACTGACAGCAGCTGCGACGGTCTCTCCCAGACTGGATCCGAGTACATATGCCGGGGGAGCTGGTAACAGTTCGCTGACTGTACGGGCCAGCGCATACTGCACCATAAAAATGGCAGGATGTGAGTAAAGCAGTCTGTCCAGCGGATAGCTCTTATTCCCATCATAGAGATATCCGATAACAGACTGGCCGGTCAGTCGGGTTGCGACCTCGTCCAGCCCAAGCATGGTATTCCTGAAAGTAGGGTTTGTGTCAAACAATGCCCGCCCCATATTGTAATACTGGCTTCCCTGACCAGCAAACAGCAATACAGGCTGCGGAGCTGACATAGTATTTTGCATGTTCAAATAGCTGAAAATGGTTATGCCGGAATCATAGCCCCGCTTTCCCGGGCGACAAGTGCAGTATTATAAAAACGGGATAAATAAGCGGCTGCACCGGTCATCAGTAACAGGGCGATACTATCCCCATGCCGGTTATTCCAGTGTCTTAAAGGGGTGTCTTTTACCCATTCATTAAATGACCCCAGCGCCGAACTGCTTTGTACCTGATAATCCAGTTTGGCAGCCTGATCGCCGGAAAGTGCCGCCTTCATGCTTTTTTCAAAATATTGTCTGAAAACCAGCGCCATCTTGTGCCGCGGATGCTGCATAGCACTGGCAATAGTAGCTTGACTGAGCGTTTGTTTCAGCTCTTCAAAAACAGCGTCGAGCGTTGCACCGAAATAGCGCGTTTCAAGCTGCGTCCTGTCTTTTGGGTCCAGTTCATCCAGAGAAGTATACATCCGGTAAAACTCATATAACCGGGCCGCCCTGGCCGGGAAAAACAGTCCTTTCTTTAGCACCTGTATACGCGCGCCAAATTCGAACAACTCTTCTCCTGGTACATAGTCGGTGTCCTGTATACCTGTCTCCTGCAACATATCTTTTACCTCTCTGCTGGTACCGGCTTCCACTGTACACTGATTCACCGAACCTGTCAGTACAAATTCAGCGCCTGTCAGAAACGCACCTGCCGCTGCTTCCGGTGTTCCTATGCCTCCGGCCAGTCCGATACGGGGTGCCTCCTGGTAACCGTAACGACGCGCCAGCTGATCTCTTTGTTGCCTGAATACCGTCATCAAAGCATAAGGCATTTTACGTCCTCCCATACCTGTTCCTTCCGCTTCCGCACAGATATCATCTGCCATAGGTACGGTTGCTGCCATAAGGGCCTGTTCTTTTGTGATCTTCCCGGAAGCTACAAGCTGCTCCACTATTTTCTCCGGTGGTGGTTGCAGGAATAGCGCTGCTATATCAGGACGGGCAGCTTTAGCAAGGATATGATGCCGGATAACTGTACGGCCGTTTTCACCTCTTACAAGACCTGATACGCGGTAATATACGATCGCCTCGCTCAGCGTAGTATACCCACCGGCTTCCACAACGCTTACCTGATGTTTCTGCAGCAATGCTACAAGCGCCATCTCTGCGGATGCATCGTCCGGCTGGTGCCAGAGATGAATACCATAAGGCAGGGACGGTAAGCCCTGAAAATAAAGAATAGCGGCTTCTATCTCTGCCAGGCTCTTTCCTTTCGACCCGTAAAAACTTAACAGACCGGCCCGGCCCATTCTTGCCACGAACTCCTTTGAGGAGATGCCATAAAACATAGAACCTGCTGCATAAGCATATTTTACTTTATATAGCTTACGAAAGCCGGCACTCCCCAGGTGTGCTGCTGTAAATAGCGGCTCATCTCCCTCTGAGACTTCGTCTCCAATCAACTGCCTGTAATAGGCAGGCAATTCATCTGTTATTACATCCTCTTTCACTTCAGGTGGCGCCAGTTGTTCCAGCCGTTTTACAGGCGGTTGCACTGGTGTAAAACCGGCCACCTGCGCCGGCATAGGCGCGGCTGCAATAAATCCCTGCATCTTCGTCAGTACATCGCCGGGGCCTACTTCCTGAAATACAGATACACCATTATGCAGCAGAAAAGAAATACTCTCATACCATTTTACCTGACTGGTGATCTGTGTTGTCAGTAATTCTCCGATACGGCCATCCTCATAGGGACGGGCCAGCACATTGGAAATAACCGGTATCTGCAATGGGGAAAAATGTACATGGGCGACAGCTGTGGCAAAGGCCTCCTCTGCTTCCTTCATATATCTGGAGTGAAAAGCGCCACTCACATTCAGTGGATAATAAAGCTTCGCACCATTCGCTTCAAATACCTTCTGTGCACTGATAATATCGTCCTGTAAACCAGAAATAACGATCTGTTCTGCAGAATTGTAATTAGCGATATCGATGCTGCTGTAGCTATTTTCGACAAGTATTTTTCTGACAGTATCCATCTTCAATCCCAGTAAAGCAGCCATACCCCCGTTTTTCACACGTCCCATTATCTCCGCACGTTGTTTTACCAGTTTCAGACCCGTTTCAAAAGAGAATGCACCTGCAGCAAACAACGCCACATATTCCCCCAGACTATGTCCCAATACAAAATCAGGTTTGGGCATTGTTTCCTGTCTGTCGAGGTATGACAAAGCGTTCACCACATATAATGCAGGTTGCGTATACTGCGTCTGATTAAGTAAACGATGTTCGTCCACTACACACAATTCCCTGATATTATAACCAAGTATTTCACTGGCCTCATCTGCCAGCGAAGTATATTTATCAAACAATTTTTCACCCATCCCTCTTTTCTGAGAGCCTTGTCCGGGAAACAAATAAGCAATCATAACAAGTATATTAAATTACAAGCGAAAGATTCTGTCAGGCAAGCTTTTCTATATCACAGTTGCTGATCTCTACTGATACAGCCTGCGCTATTACAGGCAGTTTGATCAACACACGCAGACGGTTTGATCTTTTATATAATTCTCCCTCTAATCCGGAAAACACGCCATTTAGTATTCTGATCTTATCCCCCGTATTATAAACAGACTCTATTTCTACATCCTGTCTAGACGCCTCTATCTGTCTGATCTTATTGATATCGTCCTCGCTCACAGGGATAGCCTTTCCCTCTATCGAAACAAAGCGAACTACACCAGGTATGCTCAGTATAGGCGTTTTGTTTAGTAAGTTTGTTTTAACAAATATGTAATTGGGGAATAAAGGCACCTCTGTTCTTTTGAGACGGTCACTCCACTTACGCACTTCTGTTCTTACCGGGAGATAATGAATAATATCTATTAGTGCCAACTGCCTTCCTATTTTTTTTTCAAACAGCGGGTATGTATATAATACATACCACTTGCTGTCACGCTGCTGCGTAATAGACATTGATGATCTCATAAATGTGTTTGTTACTGAATAGTATAAATGAGGGAAACGAATGAACTGGCATATGTAACAAATTCATTCATAAGGCTGTAGGCCGTATTCTAAAGTCATATACAGTTGCGGGCAAAACATGGCTTCGCCGGACTATGCCACAGGCATGTTATATTAAAAGCAAAAAATTTTGTGAAAACTTACTTAAACGATACTGCTAGTTAACAAAGTCTTTGGGTTATTTAAGGATTAAAAACTTCGTGTCTACGATTATATGGATAGTGTGTTTATGTTTTGATAAAATTAGTAAAAAAAATATAAAAACAAATGTTGAAACGATTTGTTTCTCTGAATATTTTTAAGAACTTGCAATTACTACACACATCGATCTACCCCTTCAGAAATAATTCCAAATCCGTTTAAACCCTTTAAAATAGCCATGGCAAAGACATCCAACGAAACTATACAGTTCAGTTCTTATCAGAAATTAACCATCTTCATACTTGCAGTTGCTCAATTCTCTGTACTGCTTGACTTTATGGTGATCGCTCCATTAGGCGATCTATTAATTAAATCTTTATCCCTAAAACCAGCACAGTTCGGGATTGCAGTATCCGCTTATGCATTTAGTGCGGGAATATCGGGATTATTAATTGCAGGTTTCGCGGACAGATACGACCGTAAAAAATTATTACTTTTTTTTTATGCAGGTTTTATAGTAGGAACATTGTGCTGCGCTATCGCACCCTCTTATATTTATCTAGTCGCCGCACGTATTGTTACAGGCCTGTTCGGTGGTGTGATCAGCTCTATGGCTATGGCTATCATTGCCGACATTTTTCCTTTACAACAACGGGGCAGGGTAATGGGATACCTGCAACTGGGCTTTAGTGCAAGCCAGGTATTAGGTATTCCTGTCAGTTTATTAATAGCGAATCTATGGGGATGGCAGTATCCGTTTGTACTCGTATCTGCAATAGGACTAATAGTATTGATAATGATCGCCGTTAAATTGCAGCCGTTACAGCAACATCTGCAAATACAACAAACGCGTTCTCCGCTTTTACATCTCAGACATGCACTCTCCATCGGCCGCTACCATATTGGTTATATCGCCACCGCATTAATGTCAATAGGTGGTTTCATGATGATGCCCTTCAGCAGTTCTTTTGCTGTAAATAATCTGCATATAACACAAAACCAGCTACCTGTATTATTTATGGCATCAGGTATCACAACACTGGTGGTAATGCCATTAATAGGTAAGCTGAGTGATAAAATGGACAAGTTTAAGCTATTCACATTTGCCTCCATACTTATGATGACAATAGTAGTGATCTATACAAATCTCGGACCTACTCCTTTCTGGATTGTTGTTGCCCTGAATATGCTGATGATGTCCAGTATTATGAGCAGGATGATCCCTAGCAGTGCACTGACCAGCGCTATTCCGGAAGCCCAGGACAGGGGCGCATACATGAGCATCACTGCCTCTCTCCAGCAAATAGCCGGAGGTATAGCAGCAGCAGTTGCAGGTATTATCGTGACGCAAAAAGATAAGCTACAACCCCTGGAACATTATAATATCGTTGGTTATATGATGGTGATAATTACCGTAATTTGTATATACCTCGTCTACAGGATCAATAAAATGATCCTTGAAAAAAACACCAATACCCAAAAAGTAAATAAACCAAGTGTACATCCTGCCTGATAGCACAGTATCAGACAATACTTATGTTACGTTCATCCTCCATTGACAAACGCAGGACAAACGTAACATAAGCATTGTCTGACAAATATCTGAACGGGATCAATACAAAAATAACAATTAGTAGTGCTGCATGATATACACCATCCTGATCTACCATACTGGTTTAGTTGATAACATAAAATTAAAGGTCGGAAAATGAACAGATATCAAAAATTCCACTTAATTTACATCGTGAAAGTATTTGAGTAAACGCATGATAGTAACATATCAAACATACTGTACAAATATTAAGGTTTTTACTTTCGACAACGGCACTGCCGACAGCTACTTCGCCCACACATTATCTACTTCACAAAACTGGTTCACGGAATTTACGCAACGCATTACAGATGAATACAAAAGATGTATCATGTTCTGCTGTATATCTCCGACGGGCGCAGCGCCACCGGATACAATAGAGAAACCATGTATCTTTAGTACCGCACCTCCACCACCTGACACATCACCACCTCCCAGGAAATCTTTTCCCATTACGAACGCTCCTCCCACTCCGTGGAATAATAAAACAACCCTTACCGCTTTCCTCTTTCTTTTTATAGCACTTCTCATCTGTGCGCCGGATTTCAGACACCCTATTCCCTATATCCTGAACGCTCCTCAGTTACCTGCTTTCTTCATCATCTATACAATATATATACTAATACCTCCACTCAATTATACCTGCATTACAAAATGCTGGTATACCAGTAAACACGTTATACATCGTGCATTACCGGTATCATATACCTATGCAGTGGAGAGGATCAAAAAGGCCATCTATATGAAACAAAAACAGCATTCACAATTTAACCCAAACAAGTTATGACACAAGAACAGCAAGCCCTCTGGACGAAGATCCAGGCATTTAATTTCGATGGCGGAAGTCCCGTCAATCACTTTACAAAGAAACTGGCAGCAGAACAAAACTGGACAATCGCATTCACACAGAAAGCCATTGAAGAGTACAAAAAATTCATGCTGCTTTGCTGTACCTCTCCTACCGGTGCAGCACCTTCTCAGATTGTTGATGAGGTATGGCACCTTCATCTGACCCATACGCAGTCTTACTGGACAGACTTCTGTAAGCATACACTGGGGCAGGACGTTCATCACTATCCTTCAATGGGAGGTACACAGGAAGATTACAAACACCTGAACTGGTATAAGACAACCAAAAGATTATACCACCGGAACTTCGGCACAGAAGCCCCGGAAGATATTTGGCCAACTCCAAAGGAATTTGTTCCGGTGCCGGAGGAGCCCATCATCAAATGGACACCTGCGCTGAAACGCTGGTTTATTGCTTTATGCGCACTCCCGTTTATCTTCTCCGGACTGGTATTCCGAAAGCTCATTCCTTTCGAGCTGAAAGGCCCGCAGTTCCTGGCATTCTTCTTTGTATACGCCAGTTGTCTGCTGACCATCCTTTGCATTTACCTGGAAAAAAGTAAACAACAGGCTGTTGATGTACTGAAAAGATACTTCCCTGATGATATATCTCCTTATCAGATCGCGGCCTTCGTATACGGTAGAGCCAGGGCAGTACAAACCGGGATTATTGATCTTGTTAAACGGGGTCTGATCGTTCCCGAAGGAGATCATGCATTCGTTTTAAATAAGCGGGGTTATGCACCCAGGTTAAATGAACTAAACCCTCTGATGCCTGGCTTCGAAGCAGAAAACGATGACGCAGATGTCACCTACAGTGAGATCTCTTCCCGCTGGTATAATGCGGGTGAAGCCAGCCATCCCTTAATGGTCGCACTGGACAAATTCGCCGTACAACACCGGCCTTTCATCAACATCATACACGTTGCATTATATGGTATGGCAGGTGCAAGACTCATACAGGGATTGATGAATGGAAAAGCCATCGGATACCTGATATTGGAAATAGTCGCCGTATTCATCATAAGCAGACTGGTATCCGCCGCTGCACGAAGAGACCTCGCTATGTATCAGGCAGCAAAAGACTGCTTTATTGAAAAGTTTGGAGATAATCCGGATAAAACAGACAACATCGTACCCGGATTTGCGATGAATGGACTATCCGCTGTAAGTGGTTTTGCTGAGATAGGGTTCCTGACCGGCATGTTTGCTGCCTATACCAGCAGCGCTTTCAGGAATGAACGTGCAATGCCTGTGAACCAGGACTTCGGTGGAGCTTCCAGTTGTAGTAGCGGCGGATCAGGTTGCAGTGGTAGTAGTTGCAGCAGTGGAGGAGGCGGCTGCGGAAGTAGTTGCGGAGGTGGATGTGGTGGTTGCGGAGGAGGTGGTGACTAAATAAAGACCTCCCGGCAATCCTATTGCCAGGAAGTCTTTATACCATATTTTTACTTTGATGCTTCTACACTATCTCCTACCATCGGTCCATGCAGGGATAACTCACTACCTTCACGCTTTGATTTAAAAATAGGCCAGAGGAACTGTGAGTACCACTCCTCCTCTTTATAATGCTTAATACCATAGCCGCTGGGATATTGTCTTGTAATGATCCCTGTACCGAAAATAATATCCCATATAAAGAACATATTCCCGAAGTTTCCTTTATAGTACCCTACACCATCATCACTCGTGTCTGCATGATGTGCATGATGCGTTGCAGGCGTTGATATCAGCCGCTCCATCACCCAGCCGATCGGTTTCAGCCATTTCACTGTATAGAATGGCTTATCCCATTTTATGCTGGAGTGGGCGGCTGTTGTGATCAGCGATTTCACACCGGTTACAAACAACACGGGATATCCTAAACCAAGATACACCAGTGTCGTTGTCAGGTATATCTGCGAAAAGAAGATCGTATAAATAATATTCTGACGACTGGCCATCGCCATCCCCATATAGGGCGCCGAGTGATGGGTACGATGGAAACGCCACAACCAGGGCACCTGGTGATGCAGACGGTGATACCAGTATTGTGTCAGGTCATCCGCTACCGCAATAATGGCGAAGCCCCACCAGAAAGGTACCCAGGCAAAGGCGCCTTTCGCTCCCGGCAGGAACTTTGGTAGTAATAACAGTCCGACATAAGCCACAAAGGGTCTTACCACTATCTTCGGTACTACGAAGCAGACGATATCCAGGACACGTTCATTGCGCGTCCAGCGCTGTTCATATAAGCCAAAAGAGAATTCAGCAATACCAACGATCAGCATGATCACCGGTAGGCCCCAGGTGCTCAGATGTGTGAAGATGGATTCAATATACTGTAACATAACATTGTTGTTTTTAAGTGCCGCAAAGGCATGGTTAAATACAATTTCTACCTGCTTACTTTAGCCGTTGCTGCCTGCTGTTTCCAGGGCCGCTGTCCCGAGATCTTAAAGGACAGTAACATCAGTAATACCGGTAATGCAAACAGAAAGATGCTGATCAGTGCATCCCTGGTGATTTTGTTTCGGGTGACTTTATCCAGTTTCATAAAGATCTGTTTAAGCAAAAAACCAGTGTTGTATCAACCATAATACACCACCAATAACAAATAAGGGGATCAGAAAAACAATAATACCTACAATGATCTTCCTGATCAATAGCAGAATGTCCTGTACAATCATAGTATAATCATTTTGCAGCGGCACTGAATGCCTTACGTGAATTAATCAGTCTTGCACGGAATACATCATCCCAGTCGATAAACGGATAGATATTGTACTTCTTCGCATTGGCTTCAAACAGCCGTTTCAGCTCCGCCAGCTTCTCCGGATATTTCTCCGCGAGGTTCACCCGCTCATTAAAGTCTTCATTCAGATTATATAGTTCCCAGACATCTTTATCGAAGTCTTTTGCGGGTACCTGCTTCACACTGCCGGCATAGTCATTCAGTTCTACCATATTCGGATGATGGGCAGCACCTGCTTTCCAGCCATCTTTATAGATCGCACGGGAGCCGAATATATAGTAATACTGTTCTGTATGACGGGAAGGAGCACCGGCATGCTCAAAGGAATACACCAGGGAAGTACCATGCAGACTATCCTGTTTAATGCCTTTGATCTCCTTCGGGAATGGTATCTTCAGGAATTCCAGTGTCGTTGGCAGCAAATCTGATACATAGCCATATTGCGTACGGATACCTTTCTCTTTGATCCCTTTCGGATAGAATACAATCAGCGGATTACGGGTGCCTCCTTCTGAATTAGCATCCTGTTTCCAGTATTTAAACGGCGTATTAGCAGCCTGCGCCCATCCTAAAGGATAGTTGGCATCAGATTCCGGCGTACCGATATCGCTGATATGCGCCTCATTAAATAACCTGGCCGAATCACGGGTCAGGGTTTTGTTTCTTCTCGGTGTATAAGCCTTTGTAACGGTTCCTTCCTGTGTACCTTCCTTGCTGCCACCATTATCACCGAGCACCACGAATATCAGGGTGTTGTCCAGCTGATTGATAGCACGCAGGTAATTTACCACACGGCTCACTTCATAGTCGGTATACGTCAGATAACCAGCATATACCTCCATAAAGCGGGCGTACAATTTCTGCTGATCAGGTTGCAGGGTATTCCATGCCTGTATATCTGCATTTCGTTCCGGCAGTTTTGCATTCGCAGGAATGATACCCTGTTTTTGCTGATTGGCAAATACCTGTTCCCTGAACACATCCCATCCACCGTCAAATTTCCCTTTATAACGATCGCTCCATTCAGGTGTCACCTGGTGCGGTGCATGTGTAGCTCCTGGTGCATAATACAGGAAGAATGGCTTATCCGGGGCTGCTTTCTTCTGACGTGCGATGTAACTGATCGCCTTATCTGTGATCTGCTCGCTCAGATGCCTGCCATCTGGTTTGATATTCACGTTGTCTTCCACCAGGGCAGGTTTATACTGGTCAGTCTCTGATCCGAGGAAACCAAAGAAGTGTTCGAATCCCTTACCGGAAGGCCAGCGGTCGAAAGGGCCTGCGTCAGAGGTATCTTCATCGGGCGTCAGACCATACTTACCCACCGCAAAAGTGTTATAACCGTTCTCTTTAAGGATCTCTGCGATAGTGCCTGAACTGGAGGGAATACGACCGTCGTAACCAGGGAAGCCGGCAGAAGAGAAGTAATGCGCAAACCCGCCCATATGTACGGCATGATGATTCCTCCCGGTCATCAGTGCAGCCCGGGTAGGTGCGCATATCGCAGCTGTATGGAAATTGGTATAACGCAAACCGTTATTCGCCAGACTATCAAACGTCGGCGTACTGATCACACCGCCAAAGGCACTGGTAGCACCGAAACCGACATCATCCAGGAGGATCCAGATCACATTGGGTGAACCCGCAGGCGGTTTTACTGCTGCGGGCCACCATTCTTTTGATTCTGCCAGCGTGCGGCCTACCGTACCCTGATAAGGTTGCTGGGCCTTCAGTGCAAGCCCGCTTACAAGTATCACTGTGCTTAAAGTGAAGAATTTCATGTCGTGTAATTGTTGTTTATATTGTTGTGATTACCACCCTGGATTATTGGTGAGTTGATTGTTGATATCTATTTCGGCCTGCGGGATAGGATAAAGTGTATCCTTCAGTGCAGCCCCCGTCTTCGCAGGTAACTTTTTCAGCGCGTCATACAGGTAACTGCCGCCCCGTCTGGACAGGTCAAACCAGCGATTCCCTTCCTGTATAAACTCCTTTCTTCTCTCCAGGAAGACAGAATCGCGAAAATCAGCCTGATTTAGGCCCTGTGTCAGTCCGCCGACATTAGCCCTTGCCCTTACGGCATTAATGGCCGTATAAGCCTCCGCAACAGGATTACCTGCGATTTCATTCAATACCTCCGCCTTCAGCAAAAGGATATCCGCATACCGGATCACCGGGTAGTTGATACCGCTCTGCGCCTGATTGGTCAGCGGCGTGATAGAGTAGTCTATAAACTTTGCAAAACGGGCCGGACTGAAAGTGACATAATTACCAGTCGCCGCGTTATAGATACGGGTCAGAAAGCTCACATCTCTCCTTGCATCTGTTGCTGCAAATAGCTGGAAGAGACTGGTATCTGCCGGCTGATCACCCGGATAAACAGCCGTATTGAAAGAGGAAAAATTACTACTGCTTAATGATTGCGAACTATTCTTTGCTCCCAGGTTCGTCCCAAACTGTACAGAGAAAATATGCTCCTTTCCATTTTTTGTTGCCTGCTGAAAGACATCTGCATACTTCTCAAACAAGGCGTAGCCATACCCTCCGTTTATCACCTCATTGATCTCTGTCAGGGCCTTACTCCACTCCCGGCGGTTTACATAGACCTTTGCCAGTAACGCATGTGCAGCTCCGCTGGTAGCTCTGCCGATATCGCCTCCTATGTAGGTCTTTGGCAACAGGGTCGCATCTGTCAGGTCCCGGATGATCTGTGCATATACGCTGTCTTTAGGCGCACGTTTTACCTTTTGTGCCTTCACATCGATGCTGGCAGGATCATGTAATATCAGGGGTGCATCCCCCCAGAGACGTACAATATTGAAATAGAACAAGCCTCTCAGGAACTTTGCTTCTCTGACCAGTCGTGCCCTCTGGGTCGTATCAAAATCAATGTTCGGAATATTATCAATAGCTACATTCGCACGGCTGATACCAAAGTAATGCTGCTGCCAGTTCTTTTTCACCCTGTCGTTTGACGCCACATAAGTGGCTGTCCCCAATGCGCGTACATCCGGATTGGTATTCGATGGACTGAACACCTGGTCATCGCTGCCATTACCGGTCAGCAGGTTCAGATTTCTTCCATACATCGGGAAATCCCCGGCAGCATCTGTATTAGTAGTACTGTATATGGCAGATACAGCAGCTATGGCATCCGCTTTCGTTTTATAGAACTGTGAAGAAGTGATCAGGGAAGACGCCGACTCATCCAGCTTATTGCAGGATGCAGCCATAGTACCCGTCACCAGTAATATGATCGCTAGTCTTTTCATTGTGTTGATTTTAAAATAGAACAGGGTTATCAGAAGGTTACGCCCAATCCGACGAGATAGCTTTTTGAAGCAGGATAAGCGCCATAATCGATCCCCTGCTTGGTGTTATCGCTATCATAGAAGTTAACCTCCGGGTCCAGCCCCGTATAGTTGGTCCAGGTCAGGATATTCTGTGCAGTGACATAAATGCGTAACTGGTTGACATGGATCCTTTCCAGTACTGATTTAGGGAGATTGTAGCCCAGCGACAGGTTTTTCAGTTTTACAAATGTTCCGTCTTCTATATAGCGGTCAGTTACCTGGGCGACCGGTGCATTCGTGGCACGGGCCACTTTACCATTCGGGTTACTTTCACTGTACCTGTCGAGTAAGGTCGTTGAGGCATTCAGTGATAGGGTCGGAATTTCCAGTTTCTGTTGCAGGAAATTGAAGATCTTATTGCCATAGCTTCCCTGGAATACAAATGAAAGGTCAAAGGCTTTATAGTTCAGCGTATTGGTCAAACCAAAGGTCAGCTTTGGCTGTGCACTGCCAAGATTATGTTTATCGGCCGTGCTGATCACGCCATCACCATTGGTATCAACATACTTCGTATCTCCTGCCTGTTGCGACACGCCTGATAACACCGGAATACCCTTTACCAGGTCCTCTTTCGTGATCAGACCATTGGTATTATATCCCCAGAAACTACCTACAGGCAGCCCTACTTTTACGATCACCGGAGAAACATAACCCGTTGGGGCCAATGGGAAATAATAATCTGTACCATCACCCAGTCCCAGTACTTTGTTCCTGTTGGCGCCCAGTACGAGGGTTGATTTCCAGCTAAAATCAGCGCTTTTAATATTATCGGAAGTGATACTCAGTTCGATACCCTTATTCTCTACGCTACCCACATTCTGTAATACGCTGGCATAACCGGTATACAACGGGAATGGTACGTTCAGCAGCAGGTCTGTCGTCTTCTTATAATAAGCATCCACAGAGACATTCACTCTCCTGTGCAGGATACCGAAATCCAGTCCGGCGTTATATTGCGTCGTCGTCTCCCATTTCAGATCAGGGTTCTCGATCTGTACAGGTGCGATACCTGTTACCAGCGCACCATTGAAATAATAGTTAGTAGGCGACAATGCTGCCAGCGAACTATAAGGCGGCACTTCCGAGTTACCCGTTCTACCCGCAGATACCCTCACTTTTACGTCGCTGACCGTGGGTTCCCAGCGCTGTGCGAATGTCTCTTTGCTGGCGTTCCACGACAATCCTATCGATGGAAAATACCCCCATCGGTTGTTTCGTCCCAGTCTCGAAGAACCATCCGAACGAAGTGAAACCGTTACATTATACTTATGCTGATAAGAATAGTTCACCCTTGCGAGATAAGAGTTCAGGGCAGATTGATGTCCATCAGAAACTGACAGGACAGGCGTGCTGGCGAAATTGAGGTTATTGAATGAGGTCAGATCGTTTGGAAATTTCTGCGCACTGGCTACTGCCGATTCATCTTTCTGATGTTGCATGGTGTACCCTGCCAGCACGTTCAGAAAGTGTTCTTCATTCCAGGCATGATCGTAGGTCAATGTATTCTCATTGATCCAGGTAGTAGCACTCAGATTACCAACAGAAGCATAACCACCGGCGGCATAGCCACTGGCACTACCTCCTGGTGAACCAGCATAACTAGGTGAATAATAGTTCTGTTTTGTATTGATCAGGTCTGCACCACCTGTAACTTTCAGCGTGAGCTCCCTGAACAGTTTATACTCCAGGGAAGTGTTGGCCAGGATCCTTCTCAGGTAAGTCTTATTGATGGTAGATTGAAAATCCTGTATAGGATTGGTTGGATTCGCTGAGTACGGACTGCTGGTATTATAAGTCCCGTCTTCATTCCAGATCTTTGCTACCGGTGATACCTGTAACAGATTGGCAAAAGCCGTACTCTGGAAATTCAGGCTGTTATAACCGTTACCATACAACTTGTCTTCTATCGACTGACTACCAAAAATATTGGTCGCGATCTTCAGTTTATCGCCGACGGAGCGTTCATAGTTGACACGTCCGGAATAACGTTTAAAACCAGTATTGACAATAATACCACCCTGATCAAAGTAGTTGGCCGAAATGAGGTATCTTGACTTCTCATCACCACCGGAGAAAGACAGTTCATGGTTCTGCAGGGCTTTCTTCCGCAATGCAGCGGATTGCCAGTCGGAGCCTTCTCCTAAAGCTGCCAGCTGGGCTTCTGTATATGTTTTAGGACTGTTTGTACTAACATTGATATCATTGATCAACTCACCCCACTGTGTGGCATTGAGCAGATCCAGTTTCTTTCTTACCTGTTGTGTGCCGACGTAGGTATTATAGCTGACCTCATCATGTCCTCTGCGGCCTCTTTTTGTGGTGATAATGATAACCCCATTAGCACCGCGTGACCCGTAGATCGCGGTAGCGGAAGCATCTTTCAGGACTTCTACGGAAGCGATATCACTGGGGTTGATAGTAGACAATGCGTTGACCCCGGTACCATTGGACGCGCCTGTATTGGCGTAGTCATTATTGTTATAGATAATAAATCCGTCTATGACGTATAATGGCGCATTCCCGAAACTAATAGAGTTTCCTCCCCTGATACGGATCGTTGCCGTACTTCCCGGCTGACCCGAACTTTGTGTAACAGCTACACCCGGTACGCTTCCCTGCAGGAGATTATCAAATGCAGCAGCCGGTTGCGCCAGTAATACTTTAGATACACTGGCCACAGAACCAGTAATATCACTCTTACGTTGCGTACCATATCCTACTACCACCACCTCATTCAACTGACTTTCCGTTTCCTGCAATACGATCTGCAGGGGAGATTTTTCTGCTTTGATCTCCAGTTTTTTATATCCGATGAAAGCTGCTTCAAGGATATAAGGTAGTTTCTGTCCCGTTTTAAAAGAGAAGTTCCCCTTTGCATCCGTCAATACCTGATTGGTAGTGCCTTTGATGCGTACCAATGCGCCAATGATCGGCGTTTGTGTTTTGCTGTCTACGACAGTGCCGGTGAGTGTAGAATTAATTACAGGATCTGAGACGGTTTGTTGTGCGTATAACGTTACAGGTGCCATCCCTGAAAGCCAGGTGATGAGCAAGAGAACTTTTTTCATTAAATTTGTAATTAGTGATTAGACAATAAAGTGCCGCTCCACGATTTTTCGCAGAGTAGTACGCCCAAAGCATTTGTTTAGTCGGGCCTGTACTGTTCCCGCAGTACAGGCCAACTTTTTTATATTATCGCGGGATACCGCGGATCTTTACAAGGATTTCTGCTGACGACATAAGTTTGTGTTTATAGTATGGCATCTCCCTCCACAGGAAATACTATTGTTCAGTGATCAGTCTGATAAGCGGGTAAGATTCAGGCGAAGAATTAAGCCAGGATGTAACTTCAATTAACAGCGACAACAACAACAGCTGTCAGCTTTGTGACTACAAGTGTTGTTTGTTTGATATCTGGTTGATCCCTTTTGTGTCATTGGTAATAAATTACAGGGGAATACGCTGGTTATAGGACCAAAAATAGAAAGTATTTATTAGTCCACCAAATTAATGTACTAATAATTTACAGGGTGCAGGAAGAGAGTACTTGATCAAGTATCGTCGTCTACTATTGCGGTTGTAAGACCCAGTTCTTTATTTTCAATGCCCTGTTTTTTTTGTCCTGAACTCTTTTGGAGAAACTCCCGCATGTTTTCTGAAGAACCGTGCAAAGTAATTCGGATATTCAAAGTTGAGCAGATACGCAATTTCCGAAACAGTATAGGAGGTATATGTCAGGTACTTTTTCGCTTCTTCTAAAATATGGTCCTGTACTAACTGACCCGCAGATTTACCGATCACTTCCCGGCAGATACGATTCAGATGCACAGTGGTAATACCCAGTTCTTCTGCAAATTGCGCAATCGTATACCGCAAACCTTCTTCTCTTATGCGCTGTTGAAATCGTCTGAAATAACCCAGGGAATGATGATCCGATAGCGTACCCGTTGATTGCTGATCCTGCCACAAACGATAGACGGCCAGGAATAACTTCTGCAGACAGATCCGTAACATCGTCTTCTTTTCCGGCAGATCACCAAACAACTCTTTATCCACTTCTTTTATTAAAGCCAGGATATCTTCAGCCGTATAGGGACCGCTGAAATCTGCAAAACAGCGGATCGTTGTCAACATAGGCGCCAATAGTGCTGATTCGGGAAACAATGTATCCAGCATGACGTCAGACAATGTCAATATCCTTCCACCGGCAACTGTCTCATACCTGAATCCATGTAACGCCATAGGTGGGATCAGTAACATACAGGGCGTCTGTAGTTCCCGCTGACTATCCGCCTCAAAAAAAGTCAGCTTCCCTTCCTCAAAGAAAAACAGCTGATAAATGGACGGGTGTATATGTGGCTCGATATTCCAGTCAAACTTCCAGCTCCTGGTACCCAGCAGTTCAGAAAATATATACCCGGCATCCGGTTTGGCATCCCGGTCGCCATATAGCCCTTCGTATTTATTGATCTGTTTCATAACAGCCGGCATTCATGTTCGAAAAATATCCCTTTCTATACAAAGATACCCCATTTTTAAAGGCATTTACTGTAAGCCATGTTCGGTTTGTATCCAAAATATGCTTAAAAGTCTCCTTACCACCCTCCGCAAATACCCAACTTTGCAGCAGTAATCTGACAACATGCAAAACAAGCAACATACCATCATTATCCTTATTCTGGGCCTGCTCATTGCGCTCAGTCCTTTTTCTATCGACATGTACCTACCAGCGTTTCCGGCTATTGCCTCTTCCCTGAAAACGGATATTGCACATGTCGGATATTCGCTTACAAGCTATTATGCCGGACTTTGTGCCGGTCAGCTGATATATGGTATCCTGATCGATCGTTTCGGCCGTAAAAGGCCCTTATATGCCGGTCTGTTGATATACCTGATCGCAACACTTGCCTGCGCCTTTTCTGTAAATATTAATATGCTGGTGTCAGTACGCCTCTTTATGGCACTGGGTGGCTGTGTGGGGATGGTGGCAGCCAGGGCGATCGTAAGGGACCTTTTTCCGCCAAAAGACACCGCCAGGGTACTATCCCTGCTGGTACTGGTAATGGGCATCGCGCCTATCATTGCGCCTGCGATCGGGGGTATTGTCAATACTATTGCCGGCTGGAGATGGGTATTTGGTGTAATGGCGCTGATCGCGCTCGCTTTACTGATAGCCACCTATAAATTGTTACCGGAAACCAAAACACCCGATCCCCGCGTATCCCTCCGCATTAAAGACGTGTTACCGGAATATATCTCCGTATTGAAAAAGCCCACCTTCCTGGTATATACCCTGGCAGGAGGTATCAGTTACGCCGGACTCTATGCCTATATCGCGGGTTCTCCTTTTGTATTTATGACCAGGTTTGGTTTCAGCGATACCGCCTATAGCTGGGCTTTTGCCTTCAACGCCTGTGGATTGATCTCCGGCAGTCAGATCAACCGTGTATTACTCAACAGGTATGACAGCACACACATCTCCTTTTATGCCGCTATCATGCTGTTTATAACAGGACTATTGTTGCTGATCAGCACCACCATGGGTATTGCCGGTGCACCAATGACCCTCTGCTTTACTTTCCTGTTCCTCTTTTGTCTGGGTTTCCTCAATCCGAATACCACAGCACTGGCGCTCCGTCCTTTCACAGCGGCAGCAGGAAGGGCCTCGGCTGTATTAGGATCCATACAGATGATCGCTGGCGTTATCGCCTCCTGGACTGTCAACTTCTTTTTCAACGGCACCGCTAATGTCATGGCGACGGTAATGTTCGGCTGTACGGCCCTGACCCTGTTACTATTAGTGTTTTTCACCAACCGCCTGCAGATAAAACAGGATTTACAACCAGCTTAAACCCGGCAGGAAATACGGCATATTTTCTGTAGTTTAGGATGAGTCTGATCATTCATTTCATCCATGAGAAAAATATTGTATTTCCTTCCGCTTATCTGCTGCTTTGCCTGTTCTCCCCGGTTACAGGGACCTGCCGTTGCGACCCTGACACCTTTGTCCGATACAGCTTTTGTAGTAGTGCTGGAAGAAGCTGACCGGTTCAGCGGCGGACAAAAAGCAGGTACCATTCACTCAGCCGGTAATGACATCGCTCCTGCCTGTACCTACGAGGACATCATCTCCCGTATGCAACAGACAGCAAGAGCCCGTGGTGCAAACCTCATTAAGATCACAGACTATAGAACACCTCGCACCGGCAACAACTGTGAACAGATCACGGCTAATTTATACCGCGTTGATCATCCCAAAGCCTATGAGCGGAAATTTACCTGGCATCCCGAACGTACACTCAGCTGGGAAGACTATAAAGGCAACCCCTCAACGATCCGCGAAGCCAATGTAGGTGCAAGAACTTCCTGCCGTTTCGGAATAAAGATCGACACAGGCAGTACACCTGGCAAAGCCAGGGTGATCGTCACCAGTGAATTTATCTGTTACCAGAGTAGTGTCAGACCAAATCAGCAAACACCAGCCCTGTTGGCACATGAACAACTGCATTTTGATCTGTGTGAAGCATATGCAAGAAGTCTGCGAAAGACACTGGCCGCCACCAACCTCACGCCCGTTAATGTCGCCAGGATCTCCAAAGACGCCTTCCTGCAAACCTATGAGTTATACAGAGAACAACAGGCCTTATATGATGCAGAAACAGAACATGGTTTAAATGCCGAAGCACAGGCACGCTGGAAAAAAAAGATCACAGATGCACTCACCGGATTACAGGCCTATCAGCAATAGCGCGCTATAATCAATGTCTGCACTAAAATATTTCTTATTTATTTTTTGCAACATTGTTACATTTGTATATCTTTATGCCATGCGTGAAACCCAACATACGTTTATGCGAAAACTGACAGCCTTTCTTCTGCTGTCAGTGCTTATGTATGTACAGGGATTAAAGACCTTTCATCGCCATGATGCCCGTGCTGGCAAATACCACGCTGACTTATCTGTTCCCTTCTTTAAAAGCGCTCACGAATGTGCTATCTGTGATTATCATCTTTGTAAAGATGCTGTATTGCCGACAATACCAGTAGTACAACAGACGCCATTTTATTATATCATTACAGACGTATACTACGCTGCTGAGCAGCCGGTTGATCTATCCGCCGTACTATCAGGAAGAGGCCCTCCTGCCCGCTTTATTTAATACCCTACACACTTTTCTGATAGATCCTTTATCACCGTATTCTCCTATATTATGTTGCAAGCTATTGCGCTGACCAAACAATTTGGCCGGCATACAGCGCTGCACGCGCTTGACCTTACCGTACAAAAAGGTGAGATCTTCTGTTTGCTTGGTCCTAATGGCGCAGGTAAAACCACCACTGTCAATTGTTTTCTCGGCTTTGTTGCACCCACCAGTGGCCGTGCCCTGGTCAATGGAATTGATGTCGCACAACAACTGCCACAGGCAAGACAACATATTGCTTACATACCCGAAACCGTTATGCTGTATGCACACCTGACAGGACTCGAAAATCTCATCTTTTTTGATTCCCTCACAGGCCATCATCATACACGGGAACATTATACCACATTATTACTGAAAGCGGGACTACAGGAACATGCGATCCACAGAAGAGTGAAGACCTATTCCAAAGGGATGCGTCAGAAAGTAGGTATTGCGATCGCTGCTGCCAAGAATGCCCAGGTGCTGTTACTCGATGAACCCACTTCGGGCTTAGACCCACATGCCAGTAATGAGTTTTCCGATCTGCTCCGCCGCTTTAGCGAAGAAGGCAGAGCGGTCCTGATGGCGACGCATGATCTGTATCGTGCCCGGGAAGTAGCCACCCGGATAGGCATCATGAAGAACGGACGACTGATTGCCGATATGGAAGCCGATGCTGTAGATCATTACACGCTTGAAAATATCTACATGGAACACATGCGTACCGTCTGATCAAATCATCCATATTTCACAACATGTATCTACTACTCACAACCAAAGAGTGGCTGGGGGGATTGCGTACCTATGCCTTACCGGCAGTATCACTGTCCCTGTTAGTATTGCTGGGTATCGCCTTTGCCGGTACGCACAGCCGCTCAGCACAAATAAGCAGGAACAGATTAGCTGCAAATGCACACTTCCGCCAGCAATGGGAACAACTTAAAACCGGTGATCCGCATGGTGCGGCTCACTTTGGCACTTATATATTTAAACCGGTCATGCTGCTGAGCAATTTCGACAGCGGACTGGAAACCGTCACCGGTACTTCCATGCGTGTTGAAGCACATCTGCAACATACCATGGCCACTCCTGCACTACGCCCAGCCGATACCTATACGCGTTTCGGCAGTCTGACCATCGCCAGTGTATTACAGCTATTCTTTCCCCTGTTTATCATCTTCAGCTGCTACAATAGTTACACACAGGAGAAAACAACCGGCACATTGCGTCTCCTGCTGATCCAGGGAGCTACACAAGGCATCCTCCTGAAGAGTAAAACAAAGTATTATCTGCTGGTGATGAACGGCATGCTGCTGGGGAGCTTACTCATCTACCTGCCGGCACTACTTTTCGCTGGTACAGCCACTATTGATAAAACAACGTACCTCTCAATATTATTCCTGGTCATCGCTTACAGCATCTATTGCAGCATTTTTGTAATGATCGCGGTCGCTATATCTGCCATTGCTAAAAATGCCAGACAATCATTGCTCCTCCTGACCGGCTGCTGGTTAGTCTGGAATATTCTGTTACCAAGACTGGGTGCGGGTATTGCCGGTGAATTACATCCGCTTCCTTCTCAATACCAGCAACAGGAAAAGATAGAGAAGGCGATTAAAATGGGGATAGACGGTCACTCTTCCAGAGAAGAAAGACAACAACAGCTTACCGACGCTGTATTAAAGCGATATCATGTTAACAGTACCGATCAGTTACCAGTTAACCTGAATGCCATTCTGCTCCAGTCCTCGGAAGATTATGCACAAATGGTCTATGATATTTACACGGCAAAAACAGACAGTATCATACAACTACAAAACAGGTACAGCAACTATCTGGCCCTGGCTGATCCCTATCTGGCAATACGCAATCTGTCAATGGCATTGTGCGCTACAGATTACTTCCATCAGCAACAACTGGACAAGGCGGCCAGACAATACCGTAACGACTTTATCCGCCGGCTGAATAATGAACTGGCCTATCGTGGAAGTAAAACAAACGACAGTCACTGGAAGGTAAATACGGCTTTTTACAGCAGCATTCCCGCTTTCCATTATAAGCCTCCTGCTGTAAGCCAGGTATTAAAAAGCCAGTGGATGATGATCTCCTCGCTTGTATTATGGCTGACCATCAGTATCTGTTTATTACAAATCATTGCACGACATGCAGGTATTGAATAACAAAATCAACAGCTGTAAGCAGATCATTTATTTCGAGCTGCATACCTTACTCCGCACAGGTATCCTTCCTGCCCTCCTGCTGATCATACTGGCAGCAGGAACCGCCGCCGTGTTGTTTGGCCATCATATCCGGGTACATCAACTGAATACACTCGATAGTATCCGGACTGATTACAGTATCCAATACGATAAGCTGTATAAGGGACTTTCTGCGGACACTTCCACACCTGAAGGAAAAGCAGCGTATATATCCGCGTCACATCCTGCGGTAATAGACTATCGTTTGCACAAAACAGTCATGCACCCACCAGCTGCCTTTTCAGGGCTTTCTATCGGCATGAGTGATATGACCAGGTATTATGCCCCTGTCACGATAAAAGAAACGTATGTCCCTGTCGAAGAAAAGATCAATAATCCACAGCATCTGCTGACCGGCAACTTTGATATATCATTTCTCATCATCTACCTGCTGCCCCTGGCGCTGATATGTACGAGTTACAATCTCCTGGCACAGGAAAAAGAGCAGGGAACCCTTTCGCTGCTGATCATTCAGAAAGGCGGTATCGCCGGACTCTTATTCTTACGCCTGCTGATCAGATACGCTGTGATCTTATGCTGTGTATTGCTGCTCACATTACTGAGCATCTCATTGACGCGGACGCCTGCCATCGCAGATACCCTGAGCTGGTTACTGATCAGCGCCGCCTATCTGGCGGTATGGACCGGTATAATATGGTTACTCCTTGCATGTAATACAGGGACGGCTGTCAGTCTGATTACCATGCTTTGCGCCTGGATCTTCCTGCTCGTCGTCCTGCCTGCAGTCTTCAGCTTCGGACTCAGTCAGCCGGATAAAGATGAAAACACAGCAATGCTGGCCTCCCGGCAAAGAGAGATTGAATGGGACACCTGGGACCTGCCCCAAAAGCAGGTACTGGATAGTTTCTATGCAGTATATCCCGCTTATCGTAATAGCCAGGCTTATGATACCAGTGCTGCCAGTACCCGGAGAATGATGGCCTATTATGACCTGGTAGCACGTCGTATGCAACGGTTCACCGCACAGCGGGATATCAATCAGACGCAGGAGATACAGCAGATCAACCGGTCTTACCGGTATAACCCGGCTGTGTACACACAGTCGCTGCTGAACAGCGTTGCGCATACCGACATCGCTGATTACGCCTATTTCCAGCAACAAACAGCGCTCTTCCGGCAACACTGGAAATCATTCCTGTATAGCTATCATTTCAATGATAAAAAGTTCGGTCCTGATGATTACCGGTCACTACCCGTCTATCATCCCTCCTATCGTCCCGATAGCCGGAAAGAACAGATCCAGGGTGGTTGCTACCTGTTATTACTTGCTGCCGAACTATTACTGACAGGTACTTTCCTGTTACGACAACGCCATACAAGACACAGTATTTAAATCAATCATTCAAATGATCAGGCTGATGAAAAGATCACTACCCATACCTTTTAGTTTATGCTTCCTGGTATTGAGCGCACAGGCGCAACAAAAGACCGACAGTCTGCGAAAGCAGCACCTGAAGGAAATAGAGATCATGGAAAAGAAAAAGAACATGCGCACGGATAGTATGTCGCCGGCACTCCGGATGGAAGGCCGTATGCTGGAAATACCACAGAATATTACCGGTGTTACCGCCGACCTCATACGCGAACAGGGAGGTCTCGAACTGAAAGATATCATCCGTAATGCCAGCGGCGTTAAAATAGGCTATAACAGCTCCGTATTTGATGCTTCTGCCACTGTCATGATGCGGGGCTTCTATACCGAAACATATGTCAATGGTATGCCACAACGTAGCACGATGGGGGCCCTGACAGACGATGCAGCTTTTATTGAACGGGTTGACTTTGTAAAAGGACCAGCTGGTTTCCTTATCTCATCCGGTGATCCTGGTGGTAGCGTCAACATCACAACCAAAACACCCCGGCAACAGCGTATCCGTCAACTGGAACTTTCCGGTGGCAGCTTCGGCTTCCTGCGCGGATCACTGGACCTGGGTAGTGCCGTAAAAGAAAAAGGATTCTCCTATCGCCTGAATGGCGCCTACCAGCAACAACAGAGTTTCCAGGATTTCCTGAAAACCAGGAAATATGTAGCCTCCCCCGTTATACAGTACAACTTCAGTCGCCGGACATCCCTGCTTGCTGAATACAACTTTATCCATATGTTATCCGACGGAGGTAGCAGTGTGACGAAGATCGGCACCGAATCCGAGGTACTCAAAGACCGTATCGGTAACAACTATGCAGGCGATCCTAACCTGCCACAATCAGGTTCTAAATCACAAAGCGTCAGACTCGCCTTTGAACACCGCTTTAATGATCACCTGCGGCTGACCGTACAATCAAAATACACGGTCAACTCCACGGCGGTATGGTACCTGATATCAGACAACTACTCGCTGATCAACTTTGACAGTACCAACATTACCCGTCGTCTGCCGGTCAACAATAGCATTACCGGTCGTGTGGCAGCCGTACAGGCTTATATCAGCGGCAACTTTAAAACGGGGCAGCAGATCACGCACAACTTCGTCGCCGGACTCGACTACAATTATAGCAAGGATAACTATGTCAATGCCTATGGTCAATATGCCTTTACGTTCGACAGAACGCATCCACAATATGGCCTCTCTACTGACAGTGTAAAAATGCTGGGTAAGCCGGCATTGATCGTCAGGGAGAATAACTGGACATCCGCATTCTTTTATAACACGACCCGTATTCATACCAACTGGCTGTTCAACTACGGTGGGCGTTTCACGATCAATACACCGGTCACTACGAACCCAAGACAGCCGCAAAAGGATGAAACTGCCTTCTCTCCCAGGTTCGGCATTACACGGCTGTTAGGTAATAGTATGGCTGTTTACGCTTTATACGATCAGTCATTCATACCACAATCAGGTGTGGATGCCAGCGGACAACGATTCGATCCGCAACGTGGCAATAGTATAGAAGCAGGCGCTAAAAAGGAATGGTTTCAGCATAAACTCATGACCAGCATCGCCGGTTACAGGATCATCAAGAATAACCTGCTGGTGTCCGACCTGGAACATCCTGGTTTCAGAAGGCAGATCGGCCAGGTAACCAGTACCGGTGCAGAAGTCGATATCACCGGACGTATTTCCAGCCGGCTGTCCGTATCGGCCAACTACTCCTATACACATGCGATCGTCAGCAAAGACAGCAATAAAGAGAATGAGGGGAATAAACTGGCCTTTACGCCGGAACAGGTCATCAACAGCTGGATCCAGTATGCGATTCCATTGACAGCTGTATCCCGTTTAAGCCTGAGTCTGGGACATAACTCTGTTACTAAAACAGCGACCTATACACCCGGATTCGATCTCAAAGGCTATACAAAGTTTGATGGCGGTATCGCATATACACATGGGAAATGGTATCTGCGTGTCGTGGCCGACAACCTGACCAACAAACGTTATTTCTCCAGTGGCGATATGCTGGTAGGCTCAGTCTATGAAGGCGTAAGGAGCTACTACTACATAGAGGGTGCACCGATATCTTTCAAAGCATTCGCAGGTATCAGACTATAACATTATTGCGCAATAGGGGATAAGCCGAAACCCCATAACAGTAGGCATTCATACTTAAATACTATTTTATGAAAGACAATCAGGTAACCCAGATTAAGCTGAGCATCGATGACCTCAAAATCGACAGTTTTGTAACCAGTATCGATAGCGAAATGAACATGCGCCTGGCAGGTGGTCTCGCAGGACAGAGCCATCCAACGCACACAGTAGCAACAGATGACGAAGGACATCTGTGCACAACCATTATCTGTGCATAATTCTGCAGGATATGAAAAAGGGGGCTGTCTCAGGTACTGAGCAGCCTCTTTTTGTTATGCGGGACAGTTAGCATCATCCCATCAGGCACGTTAAACAGTCATTAACTTAAAAAACTTTATTTTTGCGCCTCAACCTTTTTACATGAAATCTTTCCTCTACCTTTTATTCCCTGTACTTTTGCTCACCATCTCTATATTCGGCCAGACACACGATGTGACGCCATGGGTCAAAAAAAAGACTGTTGATGGTAAAGAGATCACTATACTACGTGTGCCTGATACACAGTTCGGTTCACCGCTTGTAGGCCCTGTTTCGGATGTGCAGTATTTGCTGGACAGACTAGCAAATTATTACGACAAGTCTCCCTCCTACGGGGGAATGGATATATACGGGAACATTGAACGCGATTGTCAGAATATTGAAAAAGAAGACTCCAGGTTTCCGGTACAGTATTACAGGGATGAAGTGAAAGCATTCAAGGACCTGAAGGAAGAGATGATTGTAAAAGCACTGGCACAAAAGAAAGCGGATGAAGAGAAAGCATTTTTCGCCAGATTGAAAGCCAATTATGCATGGATCAGCGGTGACAGTCTGAACGTGCGGACCAGGCCAGATGCCAAATCACCCAGCATTGGCAAAATACGCCGGCTTAGTTATATAAAAGCCTATGAAGTTGATAATAATCCCGATTGGGCGGAAATAAATTTTGGTGAACACACTGGTTATGTATTGCGGGAACATGTGGCGGCAGACTGGGATGAAATGCCACTTTCGCATGAGGACAGCACCAGACTGGAGAGTGGCCAACAACATTACTTCACCCCCACTGCTGCCTATACGGCGCAATTAAAAAGGGCAGCTGCCGCAGAAGAACGTGCGATGAGAGTGGCCAACACAGCGCCGGCGAGAAAGTATTATACCGGCCCAAGAGGCGGATGTTATTACCTGGATGGGAAGGGTAATAAGCAATATGTTGATCGTAGCTATTGCAGGTAAATTTGCCGGATCAGGGAATATTTCCCCCTCACCCCCGCGTCTGTTTTTGTGTGATCATGTATTGCCGTAACAATACCTTTATCTGTGACAGCACAGCCTCCTGCAAAGCAGCCATACTAACATCTACCTGCGGACAGATAATGTCTGTTATCACCTGCTGCAACGGTAACTCCCGGCTAAAAGCCGCTAACAATATTGCTGTAAACTGATTAACAGGAAAGGTACTTACCCCCTGTACATGTGCAACATGTACATAATGACACTGTGTGTTATGCTGTTGAACCGTATTAGCCTCATCATGCCAGGCACGTTTCGTAACGCATACAGTCAATTCAGGCACCCTCATAAAAACAGTCTGCAACAACCCCCTATCATACTCCTGTAATAAATACCCATTCCGCTTTTCCAGTAGCTGATTACGCTGCTGATAACATAACCATCCGCCATGCGACCTCCATGTATCCGCCAGACTTTTCTCATACCCGAAACAATCCTGGTCCTCCATCCCCTCTCCTAAAAGCATCTCCAGTTCATTGATGTCTCTGGCTGCCATTGCCCCGGGATATCGTTGCAATGACCTTTCGTAATAACGACTAAACAGCGCCCGCTTTACTGCTCCTTTTTCATACAGGGGACTATGCTTTACATCCATATTGATCAATGGCGCCATGACCGTATGTGCCCTATAAGGCAGCAATACACTGACAAAGAAATAGCCTACTCCCGCCAGTCCTGAAAACAATCCAGGGTCGTATTGTGCATCTTTAATGTAGCTATTGTACGTACCATGTACTTCGTAATAACGGATAGCAGCCAATGCGATCTGCTTTGCTGTTTGTCGTAAAACCGGCCTATTCAATACAGCCGCCGCCTGTAGTAAGAACATCCCCACTCCCCCATAACCACTACAAAGGGTAAAATCTCCCCGTGTCAGGGTGCCAGCGTCCCGTATACAACGCGTCAATGCCCATTCGCATGCTGTAGCAAAGTGGACTTCTCCGCTTGTCTTCCAGGCATACATCCGGCTTAACCCGATACCGGCAGCGCCATGTGCCCATGCATTCACATCACTGATATACCGGCGAAAATCGGTTAGCTGCCAGCCCATAATATCCTCTTCCTCTAAACTGGTACTCGTTAGTCGCAGGTCCAGCCAGTTCTGCAAGCCCGGATCATAGTATTTCATTTCATAAGCCCAGGCCTGCATAGCCAGGTAATGTAAACCTTCATCTTCAAAATAAGTGGCTACCTGCAATAACGCATGTGCAATGCCTGACGCACCATGAGAAAGTCCTGTCAGACAATCATACGACCGCTTCAGATGTCCCCAGCGCAATCCCTGAGAAGCGATCCTTGCATGTGCGATCAGCTTATCCGCCAGTTGCCTGATCAGCGTACGCAATACATCATCCTTTGTGTAAGCATGCAGTTGTGTCAACACTAAGAGGTTACCAGCATGTCCGCTGATAAAATCATCCTGTACTACTTTTTGTAAAATACCTTCCCGGTAATGATACACCAATGCAAGTCCCCTTTCGAGGTATCGCTTATCGCTGGTTGCTTCATACAATTGTATACATAAGTATACCAGACTGGTAGCCCCGGTATATAAGGTAAAAAACTCCTGTTGAAGAATAGCCGGATGCTCAAGCAATACATCTGCGGCACTTGTACATACAGCAAGATACGCCGGATCATATGCTGCTAAACGCAGATAAAATACAATGATCCCCGCCTTTCCATTGAAGAGATCTGCAGCTGCGCCATTTGTGAGATCAACGGCCAGTGTTCCCGGCTGCATAGTGGGTAACAGTCTGTCAGCCAGCTCCAGTAAAGCAGCCGCTATTATCTGCTCATCTTTCAGATCTTCCACCGGCATAGACATTCTCGAGACATTTTAAGGTAAAGAACATGATATAAGCTTCATCCAGATTGGAGATCCCCAGGCGGTTATGCCCCATATGCATAAAACTACCTGTGATATCTCTCATACAACGTTCATCAAATCCCAGCTGTTTGTATGCCTCAAAAACCTGCCGGTTCGATTGCATGAATGTCTGTAATACCGGGTCTGCCTTTCCTTCGCACAATTCCTCCCATAGCACAGCAGTAACAGGTAATAATAACTCCGCATAATGACTAAAACGGGTCTCAAGAAGTGCCATATAATATTGTTCCTGCGCGGCAGCCGGTTTGCTACGATCATACAAACGGGGCAACCACTGATGAATAAACTGTCTGCATATCGCCATCATCTCAAGGCCGGCAACATCCAAAGCACCCGCCATTGCGATATTCATTTTAAGCGCCTCCAATAACGCACTGGAAGCATCCCATTCTCTCCTGCCATCTAAAATAGTCAGCACATAAGAGGAAGAGCAAATAAACTGTTCTTCTGCCCAGGCGATACTGTCCTGATTACCGTAGCGTACTATTTCCGCTTCATATGTAATAAACTGTATCGTTAATCCCTGGATCTCCTTCCCTGCCTGTATTAACTGTGATTGTACAATTGCGGGATCTGCCTCATCCGTCAACAGACGTAATCTGATATGCGGACCGCCTTCTCCGTAACGGATAAAAAAAGCCCTGTAACAGGTATCACTTAAAAAAGGCAGCACCATGTCCAATAACAGCGTCCGTAAATCTCCGCTATAAAAAAGATGTGCCGATAACCAGTTCCGTTGCATGTATTACATATTATACCAGTGTAGTAAATATTCTTTCACAAGTCCACCATCAGCTGCAACATGTGCAGCAGCAGGCAACATTTCTTCCAGGTAACACCACGCTCCTGCTCTGGATAAGACCTTTCTGAAAAGACTGAGCAGCAGCGGATGACTGAAATCCATATATTGAGGTTTATAGTCGTCCCGCTGCAACTGACTCTTTGCCTCATTCTTCACAGGCATGTAGGGGGATTTCAGGAACAGAAAACACTGCTCCGGCAAACCATTTTCTATCCGCCATAGATGCAGCCGCTCAAAATAGTCCGCGGGAGATTCATCATTGCCTCCCAGGGGTATAAAAGCCGTTTTTATCAGCCAGCCTTTTCTCCTTAATACCACCTGTTCGCCAAAAGTGATCCGTGGCTTTACCTGTATATACTCACCAGGTGGATACACCGTAGCATGCTTACGGTCAAGTGCTGTGATCAATGCGCGTAAGGGAACCCGCTGCACGGTATTAAAATGCGCCAGTAGCCTGTAAAAATGCGATCGGTTATAAAATGACTCCAGACTGAGGTCAAAGGCATAAACCGGCTTATTTTGCACCGTATGGAACAGGAACAGCCCTTTTGTATCCCTGTCATACTTCACGACAAGATCCTGTAAGGAAACCCGGGCCTCCGCCGGGTAACTGTTATTACCGCCCGGCATACACACCTCATAAGCCAGTAAAGGCGGATGAATATTCGCATTAAAGGCCGATCCATCATTCAGTTCCAGCAAGAGATGATCTGCATACAGGTTTTCATTCCATGTACGGAAGTCAGTTGTTATGGTCGGGTCCAGCAGATGCAGGAACCGTCCGGCTACTTTGCCCATACCTGGTAATAGCGCATTGACGACTCCTTTCGTATGACTTCCCTCCTGGTAGAACTGTACAAAGGCGCCTGCACTGTTATTGTCAGGACTCATCGCTATCGTGGGAGTAATATGTACTGTATTCCGATCTACGATCACCTGAAGCGTATCCGGTAACCCGATCTCCTTTATTTCTTTCTTTGCCTGCTGCTCCGCTGATTGTTTTTTCTCATACAGATAATAGTCATAATAAAACTGTGTAACTGCTACCTCCTGTACCTCCCCATAGTGCTGTAAAAAGAAGCGCTGCATATGCGCACGTTCCTCCTGTAAAGCATCCAGCGGTGCTAACAGCGTACATAGCAGGCTGATCTCCTGTGTAAAGGCAGTGAAAGTAGCTTCGGATAATATGGCAGTATTGTCAGTAAATGCATCTTCGTAGAAAATATCCTGCGGCAAAAAACGGCGTGCCTGAAAACGGAATAATTCAAATGCCCCCTCCTTCACCTGCATATCATCTGACAAACCAGCCTCCTCCTGTAAGGTCCCAAACAGATCTTCCAACATGGCAGACGCCTCCCGTAAAAACAGCAACCTCTCATCTGCCCCGGCGATCGCGTATACCATTTTGGTTTGCTGTAACCCTGATAACATCATCAGTAACGATGCTACCGCCTGCTTATCCGCATGCGGTGTAAGGAATTGCTGCAACTGTCTATCCCAGTCCGGATCAATACCAGCACATCCTATTCCCGGTTCCAGTAAACCATTACATACCAACTTTAATAAAAATGCCTTGATCGTACTCCTGTCGGTATCTGCTATCTGACTGCAAAGCTGATCGGTCAATTCACCGAGTGTCACGATTGCATCTCTGTCCTGTAACTGTTGATATAACCACAAAGGCAGATTACGGGCTGGTAAACGCTGGAATGCCTCTACATTGAAGTAGTTGACAAGAAACCGTAATTCCTCCTGTATGACGGCGGCCGTCACATTCAACCCTAATGTGATAATTTCATTCAATACCGGATGATGAATCATCAGCACACGGATATAGCTGAACAATCCGTTATGCAGACGGATACTGCTGTGTATGTCCGGTATTGTGGTAATATCCTGCTGCGGACCTATCTTCCCCGGACCTGTATAGGTAAAGGTGCTGAACGGGGAGGTCTTCGCAGCCATCCGGCTAACGTAGCGTATCAGACTATACTCATTCTTTAACTCACGACTTTTGAATTGCCTGCTATCAGCGAGGGCAAAACTATCCAGCTGCTCGTATAGTACAGGACTGGATAATAAAATACCTTTGCGTAGTGCTTCCTGCTGAGCGAAGCCCTGTAGTTCCCGTCTGGCTACCATGTGCTTCTCTTCGAAATCCTCCCGCCATTTCGCAGCTTCCTTCTCCCTGTCCGCAAGCTGTTGCAGATATAATTCCACTGCCTCGGGTACGATTGCAGGTAACTTCACCGGCAGCTTATCATTAAAAATATCCCGCTTTAACTGCAGCAGCTGTCGTCGTTCTTTATCATCTGTTGACTGATTGATAGCGGTGTACAACAGTGCACAAACGGCATCCTTTTGCGTCTGTAATTGTTGTGCAGCGCTTGCTGTTTTCTGAAAATGGGCGGCTATGTCCTGAATTGCTGCCTTATGTAGTACGCTTAGCGGCATACCGGCATAGCGCACAAGGATGTGCGGAAAAATGCTGAGCGCCATAGGAAAGTAGTTTTTAGGTGTAACAAGATCTTTTTACCTGCCGAGTTCCAGCTGGTTTTTAATCAGGCGATAATAGGCGCCTTCCGTCCTGGTGAGCGTTTCATGCGTACCGGCTTCCACGATCATACCTTTATCCATCACCAGTATCTGGTCTGCATGTTTTACGGTACTCAGCCGATGCGCCACAACCACCACAGTTTTGCCTTCAAAGAATTCGTGGAGATTATTGATGATCGCCCGCTCATTACTGGCATCCAGTGAATTCGTCGCTTCATCCAGGAATATATAGGCAGGATCACGATAGATCAGTCTGGCGATCAGCAAGCGTTGTGTCTGTCCTTCACTCAGTCCATACCCATCCTTCCCGATCATCGTATCATAACCAAAAGGCATTGCTGCGAAGAAGTCGTGAATATTAGCCATCATACAGGCTTTTATCATACGGTCCATATCCCTGTCTGCTTCACCTCCATACACATTATTGGCAATGGTATCCCGGAACACATATCCATCCTGCATGACCGCTCCGCACAGGCTTCTCCAGGCTTGCGCTGTAATGTCGCTGAATGACTGATCTCCTGCAAAGATGGCTCCCTGTGTTGGCGAATAAAATTGCAGCAGGAGTTTCAGCAGCGTGGTTTTACCGCTGCCGCTCATACCTACAATAGCCGTCATTTTACCAGCCGGTATGGTAAGGTGCACATTATTCAGTACCAGCGGAGAATGCTTATTACCGTATTGGAAGTATACCCCCGAGAGACAAAGATCACGACCACTCCTATCTTCCGGTACAATGATCGCTGATACAGGATCTTCATCCTGTTCATGATGTACTTCTGCAATGCGTTGCAGACTAAACTTCGTATTCTGCATCGCCCTTATGAACTCTGCCAGTTGGGCCACCGGTGTGTTGAGCTGTCCGCAGATAAAGGTGATCGCCAGCATCTCCCCCAGTGTCAGCTGTCCTTTAATGACCAGTACCGCTGTAAAACAGGTGATGATCACATTACGGGTTTCATTGATAAACAAGGCGATCCCCTGTATAAACTGATCCAGCTTCAGACTTTCCAGTTTCACGGCAAAGGACTGTTGCTGTAGCTGTGTCCATTGGTTTATTTTAAGCTGTTCACTCCCCGTAAGCTTGATCTCCTGAAAAGCGGAAAAGATCTCCAGCAGTGTATCCTGGTTTGCTGACAATACACGGAAACGCTTCTGATCCAGCCGTCCGCGTTTTTCTCCAAAGGCCCCGGTCCAGCCAACACCTGCCACTGCCCCTACCGCAAACAGGATAAAAATGAGCCAGTTATAATAAAGTAAGGTACCTCCCATCACCAGCAGGATCATCACCGATAGTACAAAAGAGACTGCGGAGGTAGTGAGAAAATCTTCCACCCGCTGATTATCCGTAACGCGTTGCATATTATCTCCCGACTGCCGGTTATCAAAAAAGGAAAAAGGTAAACGCATCAGTTTTAACAGGAATGCTTCCAGCATCATGATACTCATCTGTGCGCCCAGTGTTAACAGTAAACGCGCGCGGAAGAAATCAGTCACCTGCTTTCCGAGGAATAGCATCAGCTGTCCGGCACAGATCAGTAAAAGAATGGGAATATCGTGTTTGTTGATCCCCCTGTCTACGATCGCCTCTGTCAGTAAAGGCATCATAAAAGACAAGGCGGCGGCTATCAGCAGACTCACACCGACAGGTATCAGCCTGCGCCGGTGCGTGGCCACGTATGGCCAGAGCGTACGCAGATCGGTGGGAGGTATTTTCACTTCCGCAGACGCATGAAATACAGGTGTGGGTTCCAGGAACAATGCCCTTCCGAATCCGGGTTTATCAGCCAGTTGCCACGCTTCCATAAATTCCGGAATGGTGTAACGGATGCGGCGCCCCAACGCAGGATCCGCCACATATACCTTATGTTCAGTCACCCGGTACAATACGACAAAATGCTGCTTGTCCCAATGCAGGATACAGGGCAATGGTGCTTTTGCGGCCAATACCGTAAAAGGCAGTTCGGCCGATAGCGTATGAAAGCCCAGCTGTTCCCCTGCTGCTATCAGATCGGCAAAAGTGACGCCCTGCCGGGATATCTTACACTGACGACGTAAGTATTGTAAAGGATAGGTCTTCCCATGCCAGGCAGCAATCATCTGCAGACAGGTAGGGCCGCAATCCATGGCGTCGGCCTGCCTGAAGAATGGGAAGGACTTCCTGGGGAATAGGAATTGAAACATTGTTGCAATCTATGTAAAAATAGAATATGAAACAATGTTTCATAAAATATTAGCCGGAATAAATTAAAGTCTTCATTAAAAGGAAAAATGGCAGCCAAATAGCGGACAACTATTCTATCGTATGCATTAAAAAGCTTTTATTTTATAAAATAATAATACCGGATTATCTGACTCCTTAATCGTTCCCCTGACAGCGGCCAGCTTCGAAGAAGGTAAAGATTTACTCAGACTAAAATCAGAAAAACCAAGTATACTGACGAAATGATCTTTATAAGTAGTTAAAGGATATTTAAAACCATCCAGATCAAGTGAATCCTTCACAGAGAAAGTTGAAGATACCGGTCCTCCGATAATATTACCCGTTCTCGCTGACAAAAAATAACCATAAAAATTATCCCTATAAGTACCGATATAATACGTAGAGTCATTATTACCTAACACTTCTCCTTTAAATGAGTAGTACTGGTTTTGGGACAACAGTTTCATGTAGTCAGCTAAATTCTCTTTATGTAACTCTTTAAGCTTTGAATTGATGTCCGGTCCCGGATAATGAATCACCAGCTTAGGAAAAATTGCTATGGGATCAACTCCAATCTGATAAACCGTGTCTGAGAATTCCGGTGTATAAAAAATGTTATCGTTGCTATTATTAAATGACAGGTTAATATTAATATAAAAATTAAGGTCTCCAATCATACCCGGAACAGCATCCTTAGTCGTAAAATTCAACTTTGTTCCACGTGTTCCCAGGTAAAGTGTCGAACCAGCCAAACCAGGAATATGTTCATTGGCACCAAATTGATTAAGATAAACATACTGATCTGTATTCTTCAAATTTGCGAAGTGGTAAAAATAAACATACTCCTTTTCACTATGTAAAAAGTTAGCGTCTTTGTCAAAATAATAGCTTTTTGCCTCACTCTGATCATGAAGAATAATTTCGTTGCGCTCAAAGTCGTATGCAATATCAATAAAGTTGGAAATCATGGCCTTCCTCGAAGCTGTCCCTTTGTTAGCTGATATTCTGCTTATAAAATGTCCGGTTGAATCAAATACAAAAACTGATTTAGACACACTAAAATCAGCAACAATGATTCTGTCACCAGTTATAATTAGTTTTTCCAGCAAACCAATTTTAGATTCAGGAGTAGTTTCCAATCTGACATATTTAATATCAGTCAGGCGGCTATTATGATCGAATGTCAGGCTATCAGAAGGAGGAATTCTAACATCCAGCACCTGTCCCCGCAGAGACGGTTTCAAAGAAGTTATCTTATTTACATCTATCACACTTTCGAAGCCTCTATATCGGTTACGGCTTAGAGATCCGTTACATGCCGCAATAACTAAAACGAGAAATATGATTGATATGAGCTGATATATATGTTTCATGCTGGTATAGAAAATAGTTAATAAAGATCTGCATTCCTATGATACAAGTCAGAAAGTTCAGGCATCGTCTTTTCCGGCATATAAAACCTGTTTATCTGTAATACGGAATCTGTCTTGAATATAATTGGTACATTCACCAATCTTAGTATTCCTGATAAAAGAAGGATCTAAATTGCAGATTCTTATTCCGGACATACATACAAATACCACTGATGGTGCGCAGCCATCATTCAGGTCATTTAATATATAATATATCCCCCACTGATGTTAATTTCCGGCAATTACATAGGTCACATTTCTTTGCACAATGTATTGCGGAAGGCAACTGTGGCAAACAAAATCTAAGGTATACGGGGATGTTCCTAACTTTTAATGTTGGGTTTACAAAAAGTAAACGGGCCTGAGTGTTATGTGGATTAAAGGTTAAATAATTCAAGTCCAAACTACATACATTCGATGAAAAAAACAACTAAATCAAGTATGTTTTTATAACGTCTAGCGATTATAGGTAGTTACCCTTGTTAACCGCTATTTTATGCCCAATAGAAGATTATACAATATATGCCCTGTAAAAATTCGTATCCAATATCCCCTTTAGAAAAAGGCGAAGCAAAAATGCTCCGCCCGAAACCTAACCTACAACTGTTAAAAATCTTACCAGTACTTTGTTCCCAGTACTCTTGCCAGTTCCAGTCTCGCCAGACAAAGCTGGTAAGTGTACTGCAACGTTGACCGCTCTGCGCGCTGTACATTGGTACTGGCATTGGTCAGTTCCAGGTTGGTACCTGTTCCGTTCCTGTATCTGCTCTGCGCCAGTTTCTGTGCTTCCTTCGCCTCCTCTACCTGCTCCTTTGCGTTGACCAACCTGGACTGATTACTTTCTATATCTGTATATGCCTGTCTGATATCATTCTGTACGGTGTTGTTCAGTGTCTGCATACCCAGGTTTGCTTCTTTCAGCTGACTCTGTGCAAGGCTACGTTGTCTCCTGGCTCTCGCACCCTGATAAATAGGTACGCTCAGGGTCACACCTCCTGTATAGTTATACCTGAACTGATTGAGATCCGGCATATACCCATTGGCAAAACCGGTACTCGCATTCAGCGAGAGTGAAGGTAGTCCTGCTTTCTTACTGATATCCAGTCCGGCTTCCGACTGACTGATCCTGTCTTTCAGCAATGTATACTCCGGATTATGCTGTTGTGCAACGTTCAATGCTTCCTGTTTGTTTTCTGCTGCAAGCGTAAAATCAAACTCTTTTCCATTGGCGGTAGCACTACCCGTTGAATACTGTAAAAGGTTATACTGCTTCAGCAGTGAATTCTCCAGATCAATGCGGGCATTGTTTTCCTGGTCAATGGTCGACTGAATGGATAATACATCATATCTCAATGCATCGCCGTGTTTTAGCTTTATCTCCGTATCCTCTTTATTCGCTTTCAGGAAGGCCAGCACACTATCCTGTATCGCGATGGCTTTTTGCAGATAGACGATCTGATAGTAGATCACCGCCACCTGGTAAGCCATCTGCGCCTTATTGTATTCAATGTTGTCCTTTGCATATTGCACGGCACGTTTTGCACTCTCTACATTCGCTTTTACCACACCAAAGTCCCATAAAATGTAGCTCGCATTCACACCGGTGTTATAGTTACTATTCGGCATGATCTTAAACGTCGATAGCTGTCCGTTGATAGGTATCGTCATCTCCGATACAGGATGCGAATAACGGTAACCCGCACTGCCTGTCAGATTGGGCAGTCCATTTGCCTTTGCGAGTGAAACCCTTTCCTCTTCTGTTTTCACGGACTGTTCCAGTTCGCTGAAACGCGGGAAATAAGTAAATGATTTATTGATCAACTCCTTCAGATCACTGCTGACTTCCTGTGCATGACTCTGTAGCCCTGCAAGCGAGAGAAGGGATATAATAATGACTTTTCTCATGATGTAATTTTTTAAATAAGATCAATGCGCCTCCGCAGCAACTCTCGCGCGTGTTTCGGCATCCATCTTTTCTACTTTTAACAGTAACATGAATGGGATCGTGCAGGCGAAAAACACACTTACCAGCAGGAAGCCATCGAGATAAGCAAGCATCTGTGCCTGTCTGGTAACCGCATGATCCAGGTTAGACCAGGCACCATGAGCATGAGCCGCAATAGGATTCACACCTTTACTGATCAGGCCCTGAGCAACACCTGCCACCCTTTCATTCATCAGGGGATTATTCCCCTGCAGATTGGATACCAGGTCAGAACGATGTACGGCAAAACGCTGTGTTGAATACGTATTCATGATCGCAATACCGAATGCACCACCAATTTGCCGGAACATGTTGTTGAGTGATATACCATAGGGCATGTCCTGTGGCTTCAATCCGACGACAGCCTGACTTAACAAAGGAACTGTGAGACACGCCGTGCCTACACCACGAAAGATCTGCGTATATGTAAACCACCATTTATTTGCGTCAATCGTCGCCTGTGCACTGGTATATCCATGGAGAATGAACAAGCCAAAACCTGTCACTACAAAGAACATCGGCGATACCCCTTTACCCAGTGAAGCGCCTATAAACGGCATTACCATGATCGTCACCAGGGCGCCGGGAATCATGGACAGCCCTGACTCTGTAGGTGTATAACCCATTACACGCTGTACCATCAGCGGAAAGAGATATACAGAACCGAACAATCCGAAGCCACATACAAAGGTGAGCACATTACTCCCGATCAGGTTCCTGCTTTTCAGAACCCGCAGGTTGATGATCGGTGTCTTCGTCTTTAATTCCCACCAGATAAATGCCGCGAGCCCGGCTATTGCCGTTGCCGTCATTATACGGATCGTACTGTCTTCAAACCAGTCGTCTGATTGTCCCTTCTCCAGAATGTACTGCAAAGCGCCGATCCCGGCAGATAATGAGAGTACACCGATATAATCAATGGGAATAGATTTGCGGTCGATATTGTATTCATTTTCCTTTTTATCGATGAACTTCCAGGTCAGCAGACAAGCGACAATACCAAATGGAATATTGATATCGAAGATGAGCGGCCATGCGTAGTTATCTACAATATACCCGCCGAGTATAGGTCCGATCGTTGGTCCTATTACGATCCCCATGCCGAACATACCGGAGGCCTTTCCTTTTTCAGAAGGATCGAAGGCATCGAATAAGATGCCCTGTGATACAGATAGCAGGGCACCACCGCCAACACCTTGTACGAATCGCCAGAAGACCAGCATCCACAGAGAGGAAGAAGAACCACACATGTAGGATGCTATCGTGAATATGATGATGGATGTAAGGTAATAGTTCTTTCTGCCGAAGTAGCGGCTGAGGAAACCTGTCATCGGAATAACGATCACGTTCGCGATCGCGTAGGCTGTTACTACCCAGGAAGTATCTTCCAGTGTAGCACCAAGATTACCGCTTATGTTATTGAGCGCAACGTTGACAATGGAGGTGTCTATCAGCTCCATGATCGCCGCTGAGATTGTGGTAATGACTATGATTACCCGCGTAAATTTATTTACCGCCATACACTATGCTGTTTAGGTCTTAATCAACCTGTACATCTACAGTTACACTAAGACCTGCCTTGAGGATACTTTTCAGTTCGTCTGCGCGGTCAATTTCAATTTTAACAGGTACCCGTTGTGTTACCTTTACAAAGTTGCCTGTAGCGTTGTCCGGTGGCAGGAGCGAAAACTTAGCGCCGGTGGCGTCACTGAAGGCGACGATCTTACCGGAGATTTCCTTATCAGGATAACCATCCACTTCTACTTTAACCACCTGTCCTATTTTCATTTTCTCCAGCTGTGTTTCCTTGAAGTTGGCAACGATCCAGTAGCGTTCATTATTCACGACGCTGAACAGTTGCTGTCCTGCCTGTACGAGTTGGCCTTTCTGCAGATTGGTCTTCCCTATCCTGCCGGCTACCGGTGCGATCACCTGTGTATAGGATAATTTCAGTTTAGCGGATTCCAGTGCGGCCTCTTTCAGGGCGACATTGGCCTTTGCTCTTTCGATCTGTGCGTTGGCAGTACCATTCTGCGTCACTACCTGGTTCACGCGTTTTCTGGAAGATTCCAGCTGCGTCAGGGCTACCTTATAGGCAGACTGACTATTATCCAGCTGGTGCTGTGTGATGGAGCCATCGTTAAACAGCGCCTGATCTCTCGCCAGATCGCGGGTTGCTTTTTCCAGATTGACCTGTTCCACACTCACGCCCGCATCCGCCACATTTTTATCAGAGCCGATATTGGTGATCTGTGCTTCTGCAAATATGAGATCAGCTTTGGCTGCGGAGAGGTCCGCTTCTGCCTGTTGTACCGCTATTTTGTACTCTTTATCGTCGATGGTCAGCAGGAGCTGCCCTCCTTTTACAGATTGATAATCCTGCAATGCAAACGTATCGATGTAACCACCGACCCTGCTCAGCACAGGAATCGCGTTGCTCTCAATCTGTGCATTATCAGTGCTTTCATGCGAATAGGCATGCATTATTTTCTTTCCTCCGAAATAGAGGATCGCTATTCCGGCTACGCCCAATACAATAAATTTTACCGGGCTTTTAGATTGCTGCGTTTTTTCCTGTGTCATTCCTGTGCTAGGTTATTTTTGCTGAACAAAAGTAAACATTGTTGACTATATAGTAAACACTATTTACTATTTTTTTATTCTGATTTTTTTTATTAGGGGGTATTCTGGCAAGGGTTTGCCGGTCTTTATACAGGGAAAAGATTACTTTTGTGTATGGCCATGAAAGAAAAAAATAAATTAACCGGCAAAGAAGATAACCTGTTTGCCACACTGTATATATTGAAGCGGGCAATGGATGACTGGGGCAGCCGTAATATTGGAACCTGGGGCTATGAGAATTTCAATACGACCTACATGCCGTTCTTTATGAATATCGGTAGCGAGGGTATTTCCAATAATGAGATCGCAGAAAAAATGCGGGTAACCAAACAGGCTGCCAGCAGGATCGTACGCGAACTGGAGGCTTCTGGTCTTGTGCGGGGCGAAAAGAGTGATAGTGATGGCCGGTCGGTAAAGTTATACCTGACAGAAGAGGGAGAGAAATTCCAGGAGATCGCGACGAATGAAGCGAAAATGCTTAGAAAGGAATATATCAAGGTCATCGGTCGCGAGCGTTATGAAACGGCGGTAGATGTGCTGAAAGAACTGATTGACTATCATGAAAATTTGTTGAAATAGTAATAGCGGTTACCGGCTGGTGACCGCTGCTTTGTCTTTATCTACACTATTCCTGTCATCATCCCCTACTCCTTCAGTATCAACAATCAATACGCGCAAATCCCTGCTTATATTCAACATTAGCAGCTAACACTACCAATCAACGACTTATAACACACGCTTCGTTGATCACGTCCTACTTGTCCCATTACACCGGCATTATTCCATCATTATGCCGTTACCGCTCCGCTCATGAGCGAAGGGATATCGGCTTAATAGCCCTGTAATACGGACTTTTATCGTATAAACAATAAAACACGTGCACACGTTTTGGCGTCCCATGCACACGATTTTGCGTCCTGTGCACATTGTCTGAAATCGTGCTAAATGGATCGGTAACTTTGTTTTTCATCAAAACTATATCACTATGGCACGCGTAAAAGACAACATCTTATTGAAAAATGTATCCGGTACTATCGGCAAACAAATGAATGTTTTCAACCGTTATGGCGAAACATATCTGAGGACCACAAAGAAGAAACAACAGGTGCAGTTTTCGGCGATGCAGATCCAGTCGCAGCATAATTTTACGGATGCGGTGGTCTATTCAAAACAGGTAATAAAAGACCCGGAGATGAATTTGTATTACCTGTCGCTTGCCAGGAAAGGACAGAGCGCGTTTAATGTGGCGATGAAGGATGCGCTGAGCGCACCGGTGATCAGTCTGATTGATGCAGATGCGTATACAGGGGAAAGCGGCCAGGTGATAAGTATACGTGCAGTAGATTTTTTCAGGGTTTATCAGGTGAATGTTGAGATCATCGATGTTGCGGGAAAGGTCATTGAAAAGGGAGCTGCTGTTCAGCAGTGGAAGCCGATGTACTGGGATTATACGACGACGGTGGTTATGGACATGAAGCAGGTGGAGAAGATACAGGTAACAGCAGCGGATATGCCGGGGAATCAAACAAAAGCGATACTTGCATTTACAGATGGTTAAATAAATAAGCCGGAACAGGAATGTTCCGGCTGACCTTAAACCTACAACTGTTGCCGATGATCAGCAACCAAAATATCTTAGTATCGTTTTATCGTGTTAATACGCTGAGCCGAAGTTCTTACAATCCGCTTTAAATCTCAACTCCAATACCCTGAAACGGACAAATTACCTGTTGAAACACCCCTTTCGAAAAAAGCTTAGGGGCGCATGAATACGCCCCCTTTTCTCATATTCTGTTACGAATATGTATGTGTACCTTATAGATGAAGTATGTGTGTATACGATCGTACATATACAAACGCAAATGTCTGTATACGCAAAGCTGACAGTCAACAAAACTGTAGTGAAACAGCCATATTGCCTGTTGAAGTGTGTTATGGAGGAACTAGTAAATCAACGTTGTGTTAACCATTCCAGGAACTGCCCCATCTTCTCACGACTGATGGTAACGGATTCCGGAACCGGCACTGACAAGGAAAGCGTCAGTTTGCGGGAAAGGGCACTGGAAGCATCCAGGACGGCCTTACGATGCACAAGATACTGCCTGTTAGCGCGAAAAAAAAGCGGTTCTGTAAATTTACCCAATTCGTCCATCGTTTTATTGACGACGTATGTCTTTTTATCAAAAGTGGTCAGGTTAACCACGCCATTCTTCAGATAGAAGAAAGCGATGTCACTGATCGCCACCGGCATGATCCTGTCTTTCTCATACACCAATACAGCACCCGTTTCAGTTGTTTTCTTTGTCGCGAATAACTGCTCCAGTGCTTTATAGGGTACTGCATTTTCCGCGATCCGGCCCCTGAAGGCCAGGTACTTATTGATCGCTGCGGATACAGACTCGTTGGTAAAAGGTTTCAGGATATAGTCAAACCCGTTAGCTTTGAAGGCATGTAAAGCATATTCATCATAGGCAGTACAGAAGATCACAGGAACGTCTATATCCACGGCAGAGAAGATCTCAAAGCTCAGACCGTCTCCCAGCTGTATATCAGCAAAGATCAGGTCCGCGCTGCGGTCTATGTTAAAATAGCTGATACTGTCCTTCACCGTTCCCAGCACCTTTAGAATGCTGATCTGGGGAAACAGTTGCTGAATGGTCTGTACCAGGTCTCTCGCGGTTATTTTCTCATCCTCTATGATCACTACCTTCATTACTCAAAACTTTAATGCTGACTGAAAAGTTATGCAAATCCTGTGAGATAATCACCTCGTCCCCTGACAATATCCGATACCTTTCAACCAGATTGATCAGTCCTTTACCACTTTGAGAATCAATATGTTTTCTAACCTGCAGATTATTCTCTGTAATGATCCTCCCCTCCTGATAATACATGGTAATGTGTAAGGGAGATGCCTCTGTTGCTTCATTGTGTTTGATGGCATTCTCAATGAGTGACTGGAGAGAAAACGCAGGTACAAAACCTGTTGACAATACCTTTTCCGGCAGATCGATCGTACAATGCAGCGCATCTTCAAAACGGATCTGCTGCATTTCAAGATAGTCTTTGCAGAGCTTTATTTCATCAGATAAGCGGCTGGCACGGGATTGCGGTTCCGCCAGTGAGGCCCGCAGGAAATTCACCAGGTGTGAAAGATACGCCTCTCCTGCCTGAATATCAGTCTTGTACAGACTTTTCAGCATACTCAGTGCGTTGAAGAGGAAATGGGGATGGATCTGCTGTTTCAACAGCAGATTGGCCGATTCAAGATTAGCGGCTTTCAGACGGGAATTTTCCAGTTCAATATTTTCTTTTTCGAAACGTAGAATCACGAGATTATGTGTAACAATTACAAGACTATTCATCCAGAACCCCTGTAATAAAACACCAGGGAGTCGCTGCAGAAATGTAAAATGACTTTTGGCGATATCAATGTATAACTCCAGTGGTACTGTCAATGGAAACAAAATACCCGTTAGCAGATACCCCGCTATATATCTGGTTATCCGCTCCTGTTTGGGGCTCTGGAAAGGCATATGCCGTCTCAGCATCGCAAAGATCCAGACATTCGCCAAACCTGCTATCATCGAACGAAACCCCGTCATAAACGCGACGCCTGACATTGCTCCGTTACCCAGTCTGAAGACGATGATAAACATGATCGCTGATGCTGCCGAAATAAAAGCCAATACCCAGCAATAGCGTATCATTTCCCTGATGAGCGGACTCATTTTCATCATTTAAAGGTAGGCCAATTTTCCCCTCCGGCTAAACGGGACCAATACGAAACGGACAAATCGGATACCGAGACGGCGAAAAGGCATGTATTTTGATTAGTTACAGGCAAACCCCGACATATGGTACGAATCAATAAAGTTCATGTTGCCCTCCTGGCTGGTGCAGGTCTCCTGATGCTCAGTACAGCTACAGCGGTTACCATTCCCAAAGGAGCCATTGCCGTAAGACCTTTCTACGTCGATAAATTTCTGGGGAAATGGTATGAGATCGCCCGTATGGACTACAAATATGAACATAACCTCAGCAACGTTACCGCGACTTACAGCCTGCGGCAAGATGGGGCGATCAAGGTCGACAACCGTGGCTATGATTACACAAAGAACAAATGGAAGGAAAGTATCGGGAAAGCAAAATTCGTCAGAGAAGGAGACCTTGGCCGCCTGAAAGTATCATTCTTTGGACCTTTCTATGCCGGTTATAATGTGATCGCTATCGACAGGGAATATAAATACGCCCTCATTGCCGGCAATAACCTCCAGTACCTCTGGATACTATCCCGGGAAACAAACATCCCTGGAAATGTAAAGGATAATTATCTGCTGAAGGCACAGGAACTGGGCTATGATATCGACGCCCTGGTATGGTGTGAGCATGACAAGGAAGCTTAAATGTGTTTAAGCATATTGTTCGATAATACCGGCGGACTGCCCCACGTAATGTCCGCCAAATAAAACCGCGTGGACCAGCAATGGATATAGCTGGCACAGTAAGACCCGTTTCCGCCAGTCAGCTTCCAAAGGAAAAGCCTCGTGATATCGCTGGTAAAAAGAGCTGTCAAAACCGCCAAACAACATCGTCATCGCTATATCCATCTCCCGATGACCGTAATAGACCGCAGGATCATAAATTGCCGGATCACCATTCCCCATAAACATATAATTGCCTGCCCACAGATCACCATGCAATAATGCCGGCGATTCTACCGGAAAGATCGCTGTCAGCCGTATCGCCAATGCATCTGCCAGTCTGCGCTCCTTCATCCCGAACTGCTTCATATCAACCAACTGCCTCACCAGTGGCAAAATGCGGTTCTCTGCATAGAAATCTGCCCAGGATGTTTTCCAGGTATTCCGCTGTACGAGCGTGCCGATGTAATTGTCTTCTCTTAAACCAAACTGCTCATGGCTGTTCCTATGTAAAGCGGCTAGTCCTTCCGCCAGCCAGGATACGCTCTGCGGCCCTGCATGCCCTTTAGGTAAGTATTCCATTATTAGATAAGTATACTGCTGATAATTGCCGAATAATAACGGCGCAGGGACTTTCAATGTGCCTGTACTTCTTAACAGTTGTAATCCGTTAAACTCTTTTTCAAACATCGAGGCATAAGTGCTGTGATTGAGTTTGAGAAACCAGGGACCGCGGCTGGTTTCGATGATGGCGGCTTCGTTGATGTCGCCACCGCTGACGGAACTGTAGTTATGGATCTCTACCGGGGAATGCCAGTGATTGGTGAGGATGGTGGAGAGGTAATGGAGGAAGTGTTTGTCCATGGCATAAAAAAATTAAGAATTAAAAATTAACAATTAAGAATTGAAATGCAGCGAAGATCTTCGCGATAATTCTTAATTGTTAATTTTTAATTCTTAATTCTATTTAATATAACTATTTCTTATGAATACTATACAGCCTACCATTATCCGTCACCGCATACAACGCACCATCATCTCCTTCTGTAATATCCCTGAAACGCTGTTCTTCACTCAGCAACAGCATCTCCTCACCTACTACCTTATTATTCTCGATCACCAGTCGTGCAATATGTATACTGCTCAGACCACAGATGAACAGGTTACCCTTCCATTCAGGAATACCTTTACCGGAGTAGAAAGTAATACCACTTGGTGATAATACCGGATCCCAGTAATAAACCGGTTGTTCCAGTCCATCTTTCTGCTGGATACCATCACCAACTTTATCGCCTTTATATTCTATACCGTAGGTAATAGTAGGCCAGCCATAGTTCTTACCTGGTTCGATACGGTTCAGTTCATCACCACCTCTCGGACCAAATTCTGTTTCCCAGAGGTCACCGGTAGCAGGATTGAAAGCCAGTCCCTGTACGTTACGATGACCGTAGCTATAGATCTCAGGACGGGCATCTGCCTGTCCGATAAATGGATTACCGGCAGCAGGTTTACCTTCTTTGGTGATACGCAGTACCTTACCCAGGGCAGAGTTCAGTTGCTGTGCCTGTGGACGGGTCTGCAGATCAGAACGTTCACCGGTGCTGATCACCAGGTTACCCTCCTTATCAAAAACGATCCTTCCGCCATAGTGCAGGGTACCTTTGAAAGCAGGAGTCGCCCTGTAGATAACGGTAGCGCCTTCGATGGTCTTTTCATCGGCAGAGAGCTTACCTTTGGCTACAGCCGTCAGGTTACCATCCGGACGTGGATCTGAGAATACCCAGTATACCATCCTGTTAGTTTTGAAATCAGGGTCTACCCTGATCCCCAGCAGACCACCCTGACCGTCAGGATTTACTTTCGGCAGACCAGTAATAGGTTCGCTTAGCTGTCCGCTGGTAGTCGCAATACGCAATACCCCTTTTTTCTCCGTGATCAGCAGTCTGCCGTCAGGTAAAGTGGTAATACCCCATGGATTTTCCAGTTTATCGGACAATACAGTTCCTTCATAAGGAGTCTGGGTCTTTATACCGTTAACGCGGGTCTGACCAGGAAATGCGGGTTTGTAATCAGAATTAGGTTTTTTCGTCTCAACGGGACCAATAGTGCTGTCTGTAGCGGTACTGTCAGTGGAATTATGCTGACCACCGGAAGGAGAACCGCAGGAAGCGAGCACGAATGTCGTCCCTGTGATAAGAGCCTGTAATGATTTTTTCATAGTGGAAAATATAATTCAAATTTTTGAATTGATCCAATCACAGATGGTTGAACGGTCGATATCGCTGTAAAACCGGAGCGCAGGCAAGAATTCCGAAAACTTCCGGTACTGATTGCGTATCTTGCCAAATATTCGCTTATTATTATTGACGCAGAGGGACCATCCACTATTTCATCGCGTACTACCGGACAATGAAAAGATTTTAGTACGAGCAGCCGCTGAAGGCGACCGGGATGCTTATGGACAGCTATATACACACTACTACCCCAATCTACAGGTAGCCATCACCTTTATTACACAGGACAGGGACGAAACAGACGAATTACTCCAGGAAACCTTTCTGCGGATCTGGAAGACCCGCGAGAAACTGGTACTGGTGAAATCGTTCGAGAATTATGCATTCAGGATTGCCAGAAACATTTTATTCGACCAGCTCAGGCGTAAGAAAGTACACCTGAAAGCCATCGACGCTATCGCACAACGGGCCGCTATGGAAGAAAGCAGCGGCGAAGGATCATTGGTATATAAAGAACTGCATGATATGGCCATTAGAGCCATCAGCGAACTGGAGCCCCGAAAAAGGGAGATCTTCCTGTTACGCACGGAAGAAGGCCTCAGTTTCGAAGAAATAGCCGCCCGGTATGATATGGCGGTAGTCACTGTAAAGAAACATTATTATGCTGCCTTTCATGCCTTAAAAACCATCCTTGAACAACACGGAGGCATGGTATCCCTTCTCTTTTTATTGTGGTTACGGGGTAAATAAACCCCTTCAGAAAAATTTTTCTCCGGAGCGTATACAAAACTGCTGGATGTTCGTCTGTAGTATATAATCCCTTATATGACCGACGATCAGAAGATAGTATTATTAAAAAAATATATGGACCGCACATTGACGGACCAGGAAGAAGGCGACTTCTTTTCCTGGTATCACGATGTGAGTGCCGAAGAATTTCATCACCTACTGCAACAGGCAGCTGACGGTGGCAAGCCACTGGCACATGAAGCCGCCAGCCCGGCCTTTCTGGCTCAGCTGAACAGTCGCCTGACAGCGCTCGACAATGAACAGCAGAGTGCACGGATCAGAAAGATGTCCCGCTTCTGGTGGGCAGCCGCAGCCATAATGGTACTGGCAGCAGGCACCTGGATGGTGATGAAACGCCCTGCGTTGAAGCAGGATATAGCAGTGAACAAACCAGTGCAGGATATAGCGCCTGGCAGGAATGGCGCTATACTGACACTGGCAGATGGCAGCCAGATCACCCTGGATAGTATCGGCAACGGTCAGATCAGCAATCAGAACGGTAGCAGGATCACATTGCAGAATGGCAGTCTGCACTACGACGCCGCAAGCGCCGCTACAGCCAGCATCAATACCGTACGTACACCTGCCGCCAGACAATTCAGACTCGTACTTCCGGATGGCTCCGCCGTATGGCTGAATGCCGCCAGCACCCTGAAATACCCTACCGCCTTCACCGGTCATGACAGAACCGTGGAGGTCATCGGAGAAGCCTATTTCGAGGTAGCGCAGGACCCGGAAAGACCATTCAGGGTGAAGATCGGCAACAAAGCAACCATAGAAGTGCTGGGCACTCATTTTAATATCAATGCCTATACAGATGAGTCCAGCATCAGGGCAACATTACTGGCGGGCAGCATTAAAGTAAACGCTGCAGGCGGCGACGCTATACTGAAGCCAGGTCAGCAGGCCGCTATCAGAGAGACAATACAGCTGAACAATGCAGTGAACACAGGACAAGTTATCGCCTGGAAAGATGGCATTTTTAATTTCGATGCAATGGGCGTCGAAGAAGTGATGCGCCAACTGGCGAGATGGTACGATATAGACGTAGTTTATGAAAAGAATATTCCTGATATCCGGTTCTATGGAGAGATCGGCAGGAACCTGAGCCTTTCACAGGTATTGGAAGGACTGAAGATGTCAGGTGTGAATTTTCGTATAGAAGGCAAACGACTGATCGTATTGCCCTCCTGAACAATGAGTTTTATCCCTATACAAAAGCCGCTTTGAGGTAGGATTCAAAGCGGCCTGATAGTCAGGGTGGACGATAGACAATTATTTCGGAAAACTGTTTTTCAAATCAACCTAACCAATTGCAAGTTATGCAAAAAATTGCTTCTTGTAACCGGAAAGGCCATGCCATGCCTGTCAGCAGGCGCCATGGCAACCGGTTCTCAACCAAAATCTTGTTAGTGATGAAGCTAACCGCACTATTATTGACCATTGCATTCATGGGGGCCAGTGCAAAAGGTATCTCTCAATCTGTCACATTCTCCGGTCAGCATATTCCGCTGGAGAAAATGTTCGAAACCGTCCGCTCCCAGACAGGCTATCATGTGTTCTGCGACAGCCGCTTATTAAAAGAGGCGCTCCCTGTAAATGTCAACGCAGACAATATGCCGCTGAGCCAGTTCCTGGATATCATCTTCAGGAACCAGTCACTCCAGTATCTGATACGTGAACAGACGATCTTCGTCAGCAAAAAAACAACCGCCACCGCCGATCCGTCAAAGGTGCTGGAAACTGCGAATGTAGTACTGGTACAGGGCGTAGTTGTCGATGAGAATAAAAATCCCCTCTACGGCGCTACCATTAAGGTAAAAGGGACCGAACGCTCAGTTATCAACCATACTGATGGGCGGTTTGAATTAGCACTTAATATAGGCGATGTACTGATCGTCAGCTTTGTGGGTTTCCAGACGCAGGAAGTGAAGATCTCCAATAGCACCGATCTCACTATTGTACTGAAACGTGCCACCATCAACATCGACGAGATCCACGTAAAAGTATCCACCGGTTATCAGACGATCTCCAAAGAACGAGCTACCGGCGCCTATAACATCATTACTGCTGAAGAATTACAGGACGTTCCTGCCAATAATATACTAGAAAGACTGGAAGGTAAAGTACCGGGTGTACGCTTTGATATACGGTTCAATAAAATACAGATCCGTACCATCAACACTTATTCTGTCAATACAGCCCCGCTGATCGTAATAGATGGATTTCCGCTGATACCAGCATCTTCCGGTGACCAGAACCTGACAACACTGGGGAGTTCCCAGATGTCCAACGGTTCTGTACTATCTACGCTCAACCCCAACGACATTGAACAGATCACCTTCCTGAAAGATGCGGTAGCTACCTCTATATGGGGCTCCAGGGGCGCCAACGGAGTGATCGTGATCGAAACAAAAAGAGGTAAAAAGGGCGCGCCTACGCTTAACTTTTCCGCTACCGTAGGTAGTTCCAAAGCACCTTCCTTCTCCAAACTCCGCTGGATGAACAGCGCAGAATATGTAGACCTGGAAAGAGAGATGTATGACAAGGGGTTCTTTACTGATAATACACAATCGCCCTGGTACTTCCCGCTGCAAAACAACAACCCGAGTGAAGTAGTGGAATGGCTCTTCAAAGTAAAACGCGGCACCGCTACACAGGCAGAAGCAGATGCAGCACTGGCAGAGATCGGAACAAGAAATAACCAGTCACAGATACGGAAATACCTGCTGCGTTCAGCCATCAACCAGCAGTATAATCTGTCTGTATCGGGTGGTGGCGATAACAACTCCTACTACATCTCCGGCAACTTTAACAAGGACCTGCCGATCTACCGTGGTAACAGTGCACAAAATGCCATCATCACCGGTAACTTTACCAATGACCTGTTTAATAAGACCGTCAGACTGAGAACAGGCTTCAACTACCAGTACGCCACCAATACCGCGAACATCGCTGCAGTGGAAGCATTAAGCCAGTCCCTCGTCTCCCTGCGTCCTTATGATATGCTGGTCGATGGTAATGGTCAGCCGATCAGACGTAGCATCACCATGCGTCCGGAAACGAATGACAGTCTGGTAAAATTGGGATATCTGCCATTTACCTACAGTGCCATCGATGAACTAAACTACTCCAATACGAAAAACAGCATCAACTCTATTCGCCTGAATACCGGTCTGACTGTAAAACTGACAAACTGGATGAACTTCGATGTATCCGGTATGTACCAGCGGAACATCAACAATATGCAGACCATCAACGAAGTAAACAGTTACTCCGGAAGAACCACTGTCAATACAGGTACTGTTATTTCGCCCACCACTCATAAACCTGTGTACAATATCCCTTACGGCGGTACTTATACACTGACAGATGGTACGTCCTGGGACTATAACCTGCGCGGCATGCTGAATGTCAACTATGCTTTCAATGCCGATCATCAGCTGACGGCGCTCGCCGGTAGTGAGATCAGACAAACCTACAGCAGGTCATACAACAGTATCAGGTACGGTTACGATCCGGATGCTAACAGCTTTGCAACGGTGAATCCGACTACACCCTTTATGACCATGTACGGCTGGACCACCACACTCGGCAGCAACCAGAGTGGTATATCAGAACAACGGAACCGTTATCTCTCCTACTTCGGTAATGCAGCCTATACTTATAAAAACAGGTATAACCTCAGCGGTAGCATGCGCTTTGATGATTATACCCTGCTAGGACTGGAACGTAGCAAACGTGCAAAACCATTCTGGTCCGCCGGTTTCAAATGGACCGCCACCGGAGAAGAATTCATGCAGTCTGTCACCTGGCTGACTAACCTCGGTCTGCGCGTCACCTATGGTACCGGTGGTTCTGTTCCATTGGGCGGTACCAACGTACCGATCATTACGTTAAATGCAACCGATCCGAATACACAGCTGCCAATCGCTACCATTCAGAATCCGGCTAACCAGCAACTGGGATGGGAACTGACCCGTACCGGGAACATCGGTCTGGATGCAGGGGTACTCAATAATCGTATCTCAGGAAGTATTGATGTATATCGTAAGAGAAGTTCCGGTATCCTCGCCACCTTCCCCTTCAATCCGACCTATGGATGGTCCAGCCTGTCCTACAATACCGGCACCATGAAAAGCCATGGTATTGAAACAGGTATTACGGCGAAGATCGTAGACAAAAAAGACTGGGGCATCACGTCCGTCTTCAACTTCTCTTATGGTAAAACAGAAGTGACAGATTCCCGCTTCAACACTACACTGGCTTCTACCCTGGTCATGAGCAGCAACCTGTTGAATGGCTATCCGATGGGAGCCATGTTCGTCTACCGCTCCGCAGGACTGAACCCGGAAACCGGACAGACCCGCATTTACGACAGGAATAACAAGATCATCGAAAGTACAACCAACCTGACATCCGCATTTGATATCAACGACATCAAATATGTAGGACAATCAATAGCTCCTTATCACGGCGGGTTCTTTAACACCTTCCGCTATAAAGGTTTCGAACTGGGCGTACAGATGACCTACTATTTCGGACATAAATTCCTGGTTCCAGGTATCAATAACTATCCGCAGTTCTCCGGTGACTACTATGGCATCGTAGGAAGACAAAAAGACCTGGCCAACAGATGGCGTAAACCAGGAGACGAAGCCTTTACAGATGTACCAGGCCTGGGTAACGTCAACTTTAACAGTATTACGCGTTACCGATACTCCGATAAACTGGTCAGAAGCGCGGATAATATCCGTTTACAGCAGATCTCCCTGTCGTATAATTTCCCGAACAGTATGCTGCCTAAGCGCGTATTCAAAAGCCTGACCCTGAGTGGAAGTGCACGTAACCTTGGATTGATCTGGGCAAAGAACAAGGAAGGTTACGATCCTGAATACCTCAACTCCAGCGCCAACTATTATAGCATGCCGCCGGTAACCAGCTACCTGTTCAACATCAATGCTTCATTCTAACCGTGACCACCATGAAAAGAGTAATATATTTTTTAGCGGCTGTACTGTTGACAACAGGTTGCCGCAAATACGTGGAAATCGACCAGATCGGAACCCGTACCTTCAAATACACCAGTGATTACCGCGCTTTGCTGGACAATAGTGCAGTAATGGAAGCTGGTTTCAGTCTGCCGATCTATTCCGGTGATGACACCCGTTTCCTGGATGCCTCCAAACAGGCCTCCATGACGGATATCTATTACAACGCCTACACCTGGCAACCACAATACTGGTCAGACATACAAGGTGATGTGGATTGGGAAAGACTCTATAAAGTCATCTATACCGCCAATGAGGTCATGGATGGTGTGATGGACAGTGAAAGAGGTACAGATGATCTTAAAAGACAACTGTATGCGGAAGCACAGGTACACCGCGCCTATTCCTACTGGTGCCTGGTAAGCCTGTATGCGAAACAGTACGATGCAGCCACGGCTTCCACTGATCTGGGCGTACCGGTATTACTGACACCCAACCTGTTTGTCAGTCTGAAAAGAGCCAGCGTTGCAACCGTTTACAACCAGATCATCAGTGATCTGAAAGCGGCAGAACCTGCATTATCAGACCTGCCGGATTATAATACCCGTCCTTCAAAAGCGGCAGTGTATGCACTGCTGGCACGCACTTACCTTGGGATGCGCGATTTTACCAATGCGCAACTGTATGCAGACAAAGCATTAGCTATCCAGAATAACATCCTGGACCTGCGCCAGTTTGCCACCAGCACGGCTTCCTTCCCTTACAGGATCAATGATAAGGAAGTGATCTTCTCCAAGATCGTAAGTAGTTACCTGTTCACTGGTATACAGCTGGATACAGCCCTGCTGTCACAGTTGGGTACCAAAGACCTGCGGTATACCCTTTTCGTAAAACCAGGTACTAACTTCTCTCCTGCCTTCACCGGATATGGTTACTGGCGTTACCGGTACAGCCGGGAAATGCAGGCGATCAATAACGGCCTGACCGTAACAGAAGTGATGCTGATCAAAGCGGAATGCGCTGCAAGAGATAACAATGCTAATGCCGCGATCGACCTGCTGAATACACTGAGGGAGAAACGTTTCCTGGCAGCAGATTATATCGCCTTAACGGTAGGCACAGCAGCTGAAGCACTGAAAAGTGTGGTAGAAGAGCGAAAACTGGAATTCTTCGGAACCGGCTTAAGATGGCTGGATCAGAAACGATTGAATAAAGACGCCGCTTTGGCTACAACGGTCAAACGCACCTTCAAAGATGTGGAGTATACACTGGAACCTAACAGTCCGCGTTATGTGTATCCCATTGGCACAAAATATATACTGCTGAATCCTGAGATTGAGCAGAATCCATAAATCCATCACAAACCAACCATAACCCACTACAACCTAAGGCTGCCCACAGAGAACGATCTATGCGATCGTTCTCCGGGCCATGCCTTGCAAATCAGACAAACAATATGAAAAAATGGATGAGCGTACTGGCTTTATCCCTGGGTGTTACATACCAGGCGTATAGTCAGACAGACAGTGTAAGATTAACAGGACTCGGTACGCCCGTAGCAGGCGATACCCTCCGACTCAGTTACAATCCTGCGGGTGGTCCCTTACAGGGAAAAGAGAACATTCAGGGGATCATCTATCTGTTCAATGACTATCGCTGGGTAGTAGATGATATTGCGCTTGTAAACCACAAGGGTATACTGGAAGGCAAATATGGGGTACCGGCCAACTGTGCCTTTGTGGCCATTAAGTTTGTAACGGAAGAAAATGGCTATGCTGTATTAGCCGATAATAACAATGATTTTGGATATGTAGCGACTACAGTAGATAAACAGGGCGCTAAACTCCCAGGTGGTGTACTGGCCTGGGGCATCTTCCGGAAACCTTCTATCCATAAAGCACCAGATGGGTATTTCGATAAAAAGGATATCAGTGATGAAGCACTGGAAATGTGGGTAAGAAAGGAGATGGAGCAGTATCCGCAAAATATGCCGAAGTACTTTGACAGCTATCTTACAATGCTGAAGATCAGCAAAGGCGACGAATTCCCGGCGGTTGCTCCCCGTAACCTGGAAAGATTTGGCAAGCTCCCCGGTATCGGTGAGGATGGCTATCAGCTGATATGGGATACTTATCGCTTTGGGTTAAAAGACACACAAAAAGCAGACTCTGTAAAAAAAGTGATCACACAACTGTATCCACATGGCCGTGCGATGCGTTTTGATAAATACTCGGCAGCTTACACCCGCGATGCAGCAACAGATCAGAAGATCGCTGGACTGGAGGAATTCCTGCGGGAATTTCCGGTGACTGACTACCGCAAAGACTCCACCGCTGCACAGGGTTTTATTTACCTGAATGCATACAGAACACTCGGAGCACTTTATTTTGACAAAGGTCAGTATGACAAACTGCTGGCGATGATCCCGGATATGGATTTCGCTATATTGAACGAGATCTATCATGGTAACATCCATAAGGCTTTTGCCCTGAAACAAATACCGGTAGAGCAGCTTTACCCGATCTCCAAAGCATTCATCGATGCCATGCTGCAGAAACGTAAGGACCTTTCCTACATGGATGGCACCCGCAATACGCCAAGACAGGCAACAGAGAACGCACTCAGACAACTGGATACCAAACTGGCAGTACACATCCGTTTACTGGCCAGAATGGGCAAATACAATGAAGCACCGGCCTACCTGGCACAACTCTCTGAAGCAGGTAAATACAGCAATGCCAATCTGAATGAAGCAAGGATCGCGGTACTGGAAAATACCGGTAATCAGCAGGTGGTACTACCCATGCTGGAAATGGCGATTAAAGTCAATACCGCAACACCCGCGATGATCGAAAAGCTGAAGACATTGTATACAGAAAAGAATGGCAAGACAGATGGTTTTGAGCAATATATGGAGTCACTGAAGTCAGCGGAAGATATTTCGAAGATCAAAGCCGAGATCAAAGCAAAACTGATCAATGAAAAGATCACGGCCTTCCGGTTGACAGATATCAATGGTAAAACAGTGAACTCCGCAGACTGGAAAGATAAGATCGTTGTAATAGACTTCTGGGCAACCTGGTGTGGTCCCTGTAAAATGGCCTTCCCGGGCATGCAGATGGCGGTAGATAAATACGCAAATGATCCGGCGGTAGGCTTCTATTTTATCTCTACCATGGAAACCACGCAGGATTACAAACAAAAGGTGAAAGACTATATCAAAACCTCCGGTTACCGGTTCCATGTATTGTTTGACGAGCAAACCACAAAAAATAGTGTCAATAATAAGGTATTTAAGAGTATGGCCCCTGTTTTCCAGTCTTCTGCCATTCCAAGAAAAGCCGTCATCAAAAACGGCGTGATGCGCTATACCGCAGAGGGCTATCAGGGTAGTCCAAGCAAACTGTACGACGAACTGACCTATGTCATTGAACTATTAAAAGCGGAGAACTAATGAGAAAAACTATTTTGTTAGCTGCCATGGTGAGTTGTATTGCGGTACAGCCTGCCATGTCGCAACGCAGATCACTGGATACTGCCAATTATAAAGAATGGAAACGGCTGGGCAATGCAACCCTCTCCTATGATGGTGCATGGGTAAGTTACAGCTATACGGAACATGAAATAGCACAGCGGTATCTGGTCAATACACAGTCAGGCAAAGCAGTCAGACTGGAAGGAAATGACAACCCGGAATTCTTTCACTCCGGGAAGTGGATGAAATACAACCAGACCATTGACGGCCAACAGGTACTGCTCCTGACCCGTTTAAAAGATGGTAAAAAGATAGCATGGACAAAAAGCCCCTATGTACTGACGGGCGCCAATACTCCCTGGTTATCCTACACCAACTGGAAAGACGGCGCTGCCAGTGCCTTTCTGTATAACCTGGATACACAGGACAGCATTGTGCTGAACGGCGCGGCCAGGTATGCCCTGTATGACAATGAACATTCCATTCTCTTCCTTCAGAAGGACCAGCTGATGGCAGGCCCTTTAAAAGGCGCTTATAAAGCCGTATTTGAAGTCCCTGTAAGCGATTATACTTTCAATAAGGAGACACAGGAAGGGACGCTCCTGTCCGGCTCAAAATTGTACGCATTCTCCTTACAAACAGGGAAGCATCAGTTAATACTGGATTACAATGATATCAAAGCACCGGAAGGATATACCATTCGTCCCAAAGCTTATGACATTACCGCAGCAGCAAAACATGTGTTACTGGATGCGTCTTTCAATGGCAGCAACCAGCCGCCTAAAATGAACAGACCTGCTGATACGGGGTTTGAGCTGGAGCTCTGGACCTGGAATGAACAGGTATCCCAGCGCCGCCAGCGAAGAGGCGTATACAACCGCACACAGATGGATGATGCACAGTTCATGTACCTGATTGCGGAGAAGAAGGTAGTAGAAGTGGCGCCGGAAAAAGCAGGCAGACTGCTCACACCTGACTGTGAAGATTACGACTATGCCATCATCGCAGACCAGCGCCCATATATACCTATGGTAGACTGGAAATATGATACCAATGCAGATCTCTATGTGGTTGATATGCGCACAGGTGAGCGCAGGCTGATCATGAAAGACAGTCCTGAGAACCCGCAATGGAGCTATAACGGGAAATATGCCGTCCTGTTTAACCGGACCACCAGAGAATGGCAGGTACTGGATACCAAAAGCGGTGCTTTAAAAGGATTTTCTCATGCAATTGGTTATCCGCTATACAATGAAGATCACGATGAACCGGATGCTGCAGAAGCTTACGGACTTGCCGGCTGGACAGACAATGGTAATACTGCCATCATTTATGACAGGTATGATATCTGGGCCATTGACCTTACCGGCAAGCAGGGTCCCCGTTGCCTGACAAACGGCTATGGACGTGCCCACCAGGTACAACTGAGATGGCTGTCCACCCCATTCATCAATCATGTTGATCTGTCAAAATCTTTACACCTGCAGAGCTTTAATGAGCGTACAAAATCCAATGGATTGTACAGTCTCATGGCAGGTAAAAGCGTAACACCACTGGTAGACAATCCTGACTATTCCATCCAAGTAAATACCGTATCCGGGGATGGCAGTTCCTTCCTGTATACAAGAAAGAACTATCGTACATTCCCGGATCTCTGGTTCAGCAGAGAGAACTTCAAAAAGCAGCAGCGGCTGACGGATGTCAATCCACAGCAACAGCAGTACAACTGGGGCAGCGCCAAACTGGTGACCTGGAAGAATTATGAGGGTAAACAAAATCAGGGTATCCTGTATGTACCAGAGAATTATGACCCGGCGAAGTCATATCCGATGATCGTGGACTTCTATGAAACACATACTGCTGATCTGCATGACTACCTGACACCGGAATACAGCACCAGTACGATCGATATTCCAAGCTATGTGAGCAATGGCTATGTGGTATTCCGCCCTGATGTGCATTTTAAATCCGGTAATCCGGGTGAGAGCACCTATAACGCGGTCGTGAGTGGTACAGAAGAACTGATCAGAAGAGGCGTAGCCGAAAAAGGCAGAATAGGTCTGCAGGGACACAGCTGGTCCGGCTTCCAGGTATATTATCTGGTTACCCGTACCAATATCTTTACCTGTGTGAATGCAGGCGCAGGCGTTTCGAACGCTACCTATAATTACTTTGCGATCCGTCAGAACGGAGCCCCCTGTATGTTCAAATATGAAGTGGAACAGTGCCGTATCGGAAAAGATCTCTGGAATGGCAGGGAAGAATTCCTGCAAAGCTCTCCTATATTCAATGCAGATAAGATACAGACGCCTATGCTGATCTTCCACAATGACAAGGATGGGGCAGTCGCCTTCACACAGGGACTGGATATGTTCCTGGCAATGCGCAGACTGGGTAAACCCGCCTGGTTACTGAACTATAAGGGAGAAAACCATTCATTGAACGGAGAAGCGGCACAATATGACTGGACACTTCGTATGGGGCAATTCTTTGATCATTATCTGAAAGGCAAACCGATGCCAAGATGGATGACGGAAGGTATCAGCGTGGATGAGCGGAACGTAGACCAGAAATACGACTACTAGTTTTTTTCATAAGCATAATGCATGACCGGCTGCAAACTGTCGAGTAATAGCCCTCAGATTTTAGATTGTAAAGAAAGGCCCCCGTCTGTATGACGGGGGCTTTTCTTTACAATCTTCTTACACCCGGCGCGCCCATACTACGTATGGGAAGCGAAGTAGCACCTGCATTTCTGGGGTCCATACCTGGCGCCAGCGGCGCCCATCCATAATAATCAGTACTGTTACGCCAGCTTACCCACGCAGGCGACCATTCATATCCCGGTAACCACAACCAGCCATAGCCTGCCTCATAAAACCAGCGACCGTAATGAAAAGGGCCCCATCCCCAGCTATAACCGCTATTCCAGCTCCAGCCATAGTTGGTATTGATCCAGCCGCCATTATTGTAATAAGGGCGGAAATCGGCGACACTGGGTGACCATACATACCCGTAACCCGGATAGTCGATCCATTGCCCGTAAGGACTTAATTCATCATAAAAGGTTTGATACGTGACAGTAGCAGCAGGGGGCTCTTCGTTATAACTGTTGTAGGCGGTAGTATTTGTGCCCGCACAGGAAAACAGCAAAGGGATCAACAGTAAGAGATGAACTGGCTTGAACATGTAATATGGTTTTAGCTTCTCTATAACACCCTGAAAAGAAATTTGTTGACCGGAGCACTGGTACATTTCATTACCAGCAGCGCAGCTACATTATGCACTTATAATATGCGCAGTATTTTCTTTTTAAGACTATAAAACCGCATACCAGCCGTTATACTGGCACTCATATCCACCCGGGTCATATCCTTCAGCAACAGGTTACTACTCTCCCTTTCAAAAGCCAGGTTCAGGTAGATGTAAAACCGTTCGTTACTATAACCGGTATTCAGCCAGAACTGCTCATCGTTCAGTAACTGCAGACCGTCATTGTCCGGATGTATCTCATTCAATACTCCCAGTTTCAGCAATATGGCAGGCGCAATGATCCAGCCTCTATGCGGAACGAAATTATAGGAATACCCGATACCCGGCAGCACAGAGATCCATTCCGGATTGGAACTAAGTAGTTTGAAAGTCATGGTATCAGGTACCAGCTGCGGACTGGGTTTCTTCCAGTGTATCTGCTGCCAGACGGGCGTGAAGGAGAAGAATACAGCGCCCGCCGGACTAACTTGTTTTTCGGAAAATATACTGGCCGCAGAAGAGGAAAAACGTCTGCTATTGGTATAGTAGAGATCAAACCCTGCGTTGCTGATGGCAATTCCCTGAAAAGGTTCAAAATCGCGGCGATGTGTAGTAGGGATCAGCAGACCGTTGTAGTAGTTATAAAAGGGCTGAAAACTAAGTCTGCGGTTACCAAACTGAAAACGGATCAGTTTGTAATTGAATTTATTTCTGTTGTCCAGCTGTGTACCGGGGACGTTAAACGAATATTGCAGGTACAACCACTTATAACTGATATCTGCCCCAAGATAACTGCTACTGTTGACCTTCAGCCGAAAGTTCTTCCTGCGGTCATGCCGGTGTGTGAAACTGAACTCAGTATTATAGATACCAGTATATACTTCCAGCATGTTTTTCCGTTCATACGATCTGATGTAATTCGTATCAACGTGTTGTTGTGCAGGAAGCATATTACGGACACCCAGTAAAAAGATCAGTACGATATAGTAACGGCCCATCAATGCTGGAATTCAGCTATTCAACAATTCAGTTGACAAAAGGTTGAGGCTTCATTGATGGGCGCAATGAGGGCTTATTCCTTATTCAGATCATAGAGCATTTCTATATATCGCAGTTGCTGCTCCACCGGCATCTTCTTATCGTAGATCATGATATTGTAGACAAGCCCGTTGTGGGTGCCGAACAGGAAATTATTGTCATTATACTGATCCTTTGCATTCCAGATAATGAACGACTTATCCTTATTCTCTGTTATTTTCTTCACCGTCATTTTCCGTTCATCCCGCATGTAGTTGGAATCCCATTCATAGTAAGTCTCTGTCGTCACAAAATCATCCTGTCCTTCTTTATATGATTCCATTTCGGAGGCAGGAAAAACAGCCATTGCAGCGATCGTTGAATCTGCGTTGATGAAAAATACCTGTCCACCCTCCAGTATTTGTTTCACTTTCCATTCACCAGGTAGTTTGATATTCGCTTTATGCTGCGAATATTTTTTTACTGTAGTATCCATCACCGGATAAAAGTTAAAACAGTTCTCCTTCTTTTCACTACCGGCTGTCAGACACAAACGGTTATCCGCAGAGACATTCCCTTCATACATCGTTTGCTGCTCCCCTTCCAGACGGGCATCCGCTAAACCTTTGTTACTCAGCTGAATGTCCACTTTAGGTCCCTTTACCTGGTAATATCCCTTCTGTGCGTATTGCTTATATCTTCCGAACCATGCAGACACCGCCTGAGCATCCAGGCTGCTAACAGTCTGAGAATATACGCTCCCATCGTTGTAAAATCTGAGGTAGGTATACACATCGATTTTACCATCCGCCACGGTTCCGGTTTTACTGATATATAAGCCATTGAATGAAACAGCAGGCGTATTTTTCTGTTGGGAATAACAATCGGTCGCCAGGGTAAAAAAGGCGCCTGTAAGCATGATAAGAAGTCTCATAAGTAAGGTTTTCTGTAAATCAACAATAGCTGCTCCATACGGCTCAACAGCTATTTAAGACACGAATATAAGTATATCTGCAGATTCGTTATAGCGCTGATGACCATAAAACATAGCTGAACCAGGTAAAACGCCAAAGGGCAGTACTGACTGCCCTTTGGATACTTATATACAAGATCATCAACCCAATGCAGGTGCGACCAATGGCCGTACCAGTGAATTGGTCGTAATAACCGGCAGGTCTATACCCAGGAAGGTGGCATAGTTGCTCAGTGCATGCTGTGCACCTGCCTGCGCGAACCAGTCCTCCAGGGTATTATCCTCATATTCCGGATACAGGTCCGTACCAAAGATCACGTAGTGATTACTCTCCTGCTGATAATCATACAACAGGAATATACCACCCAGCATCAGAAAAGCTTCCTGTAAAGTCACTGTCAGCCCTTTAAATGTAACGGAGATCTTGTATGCTGCCGGCTGCGGCGTATATAGGAGACCTGTCAGGACGATCAGGTTGCCTACCGGGCAGTTGGGGATGATATCGTTAGCATTATGATAATGCCACGCATTAGGGAGTTTATCATCCAGATCCCGGGCAAAACTGCTGTTGCCGGAGGCAGGCGCCGCAAATGTAAAGAGCGACAGTTTACTGGCGACATAACCCGTGACGCTGATCTGCTGTACCAGGTAAGACGCGTATACATTCGCCATATTGCCACCCAGACTATGTCCGGTGATCAGCAGTTTTTTACCTGCATTAATAACGTGCTGCTGCAGGAATTGCAGGAGGGACAACCCTGAACCCAACGAATCCCTCATGCATTCGATATTGGTAAATGCGAGGTAGGCGCCACTGCTTACAACAGCGTCATTTACTGTCGGTGAGGTGTAAGGCCATTTTGACTGTGTTACGACGTTCAGGTCTTCCAGTATCCAGTTGGCAAACGCATTCCAGTTACTGAAAATGTCTTTAGGGGGCAGAGAGCCGCGGATCGCCAGCGCAAAGTTTTCTCCGGCGGCGTCTGAAGCAACAAAAGCATAGTTACCGTCGAAGGTCTGTACACCATTCCAGATGATCTGCCAGCCGGGAAGATACTGACCAATTTCATTAACGGGGTTTGTAGTGTAAGTGACAAGGCAAAGCCATACGCCATTGGAGGCATCAGCGGGTTGAGCGCTGAAATTAGCAACATTAGGGCTAATCGGTTTCATAATCGTGTTTTTAAGGTTAAGAAAAGAGAAAACTATAAATGAGTATCGATGTGGTGCTTTAGTTTTTCATACACGGCGAAGGTAACAAGTTTCCCGCATCCACAGGAAGACATAACAACATTTAACAATGTGATGATCACTGCAATAAATCCACTAATTGCAAAAACAGTCAATGTCTTTTAGTGTCAATAGGACACCCTAGGACACTTATTATGTTGCTTAATCGTAGTATAGTGTTATTAATTATATTCCACAAATTCTCGTCGTTATGAAAAAACGTTGTTCACCTTACTATGCCCTGTTAGTACGTAAACGATCGTACATTACAGCAGTAGCAACCCTTTCATTTGAATAAGCCCTTTTTGTAAGCAAACAGTGATGACCCATCAGACACGTTGACCACATTCCCCCCGACCCGCTACCGTGAAGCCTCTGGAAAACAGTCAACCTGAATATACGAGCGAACAGTCAATGAATCAGGGCTCCTTCAAACAGGAGTAATCATCATTTATCATCTTCTTACAGGCAACGCAATCCTTCGCCGGACTGCGACATATTATTTATTGCCTTTTTTATCAGGGTACAGACACCATGATCAGGCACGCTGTTGCCTGTACTTCAGGGACCGGGATAACGCGCACTTTCTGCCACACAGCCTTCAAACAATCTGACATTACAATCGCTTACATTATGAATAGAAAAATTACACTGTTAAAGCGTATGTTGCTCACCACAATACCCGTATTGTTATCCCTGTGCGTCGCTGCACAGACGCTCCGTGTATCGGGTAAAGTAACCGACAACAATCAACAGGCACTGCAGGGTGTCACCGTCATGGAAACGGGTACAAAAAACATGACAACCACCAAAACAGATGGTTCCTTTTCCTTACAGGTCCGCTCCGGAAATGCGACGCTTGCATTCAGTTTCGTCGGTTTTGACAGACAGGAGGTCAACGTACGCAGTCGTAGTACGATGGATGTCACCCTACAATCCATCTCCAAAGCTATTAACGAAGTGGTGGTCGTGGGTTATGGTTCGCAGAAAAAGAGCGACGTGACCGGCGCATTGACCAGCATCTCTGCCAGGACAATACAGGAACGTCCTGTCACGAACCTCGCACAGGCGATGCAGGGAAAGGCGGCTGGTCTGAACGTAGCCACCAACATCAAGCCGGGTGAAGTACCCTCTATACGCATCCGCGGTACACGCTCCGGGAACACCTCCAACGAGCCTTTATATGTGGTGGATGGCGTACCTGTTGTTGCTGCCCTGGGCGTCAATTCATTTTCCATCAATGACCTGAACCCCAACGACATTGCATCCGTGGAAATCCTGAAAGACGCCTCTGCAACCGCTATCTACGGATCGAGAGGCGCCAATGGCGTTATTCTCGTCACTACAAAAAAAGGCACGAAAGGAAAGATCGCTGTGAACGTATCTTCCAGTGTATCCTTTGATAGTTATAAGTCATTAACTGACTGGATCAGTGGGGGTGAATACATCGATCGCCTCAGAAATGCCCTCATTAACGGACGCCGTTATCAGTCGGACGCTCCTACTGACCTGAAAGTAGCACCACAACAATGGTATGCCGACCCTCACCTGGATAGTCTGAATTTCTCCGCCTCCGGTGTGACCAGCAACTATAACGAACTGCTGGCAGCTACTATGAAAGGTTATGCATGGAATACGGATGGAACAGTAAAAATGCGCGCCACAACAGCGGAAGAAAAAGCGCTGGGCTGGCCCGCTATGATCCCGGTGTATAATGCAGCTAATATCCCTGGCTTTAACTGGATAGACGCCGTGACCCGCACCGGTATCACGCAAAACCACCAGGTGGCCGTATCCTCCGGTACAGAAACCTCCCGCCTTTATATGTCACTGGGTTATAACAAACAGACAGGTGTACAGCGCGACCAGGATTTTGAACGTTTCAACCTCAATATGAATGGCGATATCACAGCTAACAAATGGTTCTCCCTCGGTGTATCCATGATCGCATCACTGGCGAAACAGAACTTTGGTACCAATGCCAATCAGGGCAACACCGGCGCAAAAGATCTCTATGGCCGGGCCATTGAACAATATCCATGGGCATTTCCTTCAGACAGTACCGGCAACTATGTCAGGAATGCCGGCGGTAACCTGAATATGTGGAATCCGCTGGTAGATATAGGTCAGGCCCTCAATGAACGGCGTATTTCCTCCGCCCTTGGCAACATATATACAGAAGTGAAATTCACGCCCTGGCTGAAATACCGGGCCAACTTCGGCGCTCAGATCAGGAACTTCAGAAGTGGTGCATGGACAGGTCCGAATATCACTGCACACCTGGGCGCACGTGCCAATACGGCCTCTTATGCACGCGAGGAAAACTTCTCCTGGGTGATGGAGAACCTCCTGTACTTCGATAAATCATTTGGTAAAGCACACTCCCTGGGTATGACACTGCTGCAATCTGCCCAGCAATCGCGCAGAGAGAGTACGAGCACCAGTGTAGGCGGCCTGATCATACCGCTTAGTCTGTGGTATGACCTTGCTTCCAACACACAGGGTAATCCGGGCATCGGTACCGGCTTTACAGAAAACACGCTGGGTTCCTTTATGGGACGGGTAAACTATACATTGTTGAATAAATACCTGCTGACGGCCTCCGGCCGCTGGGATGGGTCCTCAGTATTGTCCACCGGGCATAAATGGGCCTTCTTCCCTTCCTTTGCCCTGGCCTGGAAATTACAGGAGGAAAAATTCATGCGCCACATCAGCTGGATCGATGAAGTGAAACCACGTATCGGCTATGGTGTCACAGGTAATTCTTCCGTAGCGCCGTATACCACCACCGGTCCGCTGAGCCGCAATAACTACGTATTCGGGTCCACTCCTGCCGTAGGCGCCCTGCCACAATCTATCCAGAACCCGGACCTGAGCTGGGAGAAAACAGCGCAGCTGAATGCAGGAGTTGACTTCTCCGTACTATCCAGCCGTATTTCCGGTTCCGCGGAATATTACATACAAAACACCTCCGACCTGCTCTTCACCAGGGATATTCCGGCGCTCTCCGGTTATGTTACCAAAGTCATGAATATTGGTAAATCAAGGAACCGCGGCGTGGAGATCAGTCTCAACACCGTGAATGTGCAGACGAAAAATTTCACCTGGAGTACGGAGATCAACTGGAGCCGTAACAAAGAAGAGATCGTAGAACTGATCAATGGTAAAGAAGATATCATCAGTTCCCGCCTGTTCATCGGACAACCATGGCAGGTCTTCTATCAGCTGCAAAATGACGGGATATGGGGGAGTTCACCGAAGGAACTGGAAGAAATGGACAAGTTCAAAACAACCGGCGGACTGGATTTCAAACCCGGCACCGTAAAGGTGGTGGATCAGAACGGAGACTATAAGATCGACGCAGACGACTATGTGATCAGGGGCACGCCAAGACCCAAATGGTATGGCGGTATCACGAATACATTCCGTTATAAAGGCATCAGTTTAAGCTCCTTCATTTATGCCCGCATCGGACAGACCTACTTTGGAGGATATCCCGGTACATTCGGCAGAAATGAAAAGGACTTCTGGAGCTGGAATAACCAAAGCGGTAAATGGCCTTTGCAGATGCTGGGTACAACAGGTTATACCAATATCACATCCGCTATGCAGTATGCAAATGGTTCATTTGCAGTAGTAAGAAACATCTCGCTCACTTACGATGTTCCCGCCAGACTACTTAACCGGGCCAATATCAAAAATGTACAGTTCAATGTACAGGTACTGAACCCTTTCATCTTTGGTGGCGAAGTGGTGAAGATGGGACTGAATCCGGATGATGAAACCAACTGGGCTTCCGAATCACAACCCAACTCATTTAACACCAATCCGCTGGGTGGGGCCAACAATAATACGATCCTTCCACGCAGCATTGTTCTCGGTCTGAGAGTAGGACTGTGATACTTAACGCATTCAAAACAACGGTATGAAAAAACTCCTCCTGATACTGATACTTTTTGCAACCGGCAGCTTTTCCTGCAGGAAATTCCTGGAAGAAAAACAGGTCTCCAACCTGACACAGGATTATTACAATACAGAAGAGGGACTGAATGGATTGATCAACGGACTCTATGTATATGCCCGTGTTAAACATGAATGGGATGGCAATGGCGCAAGACTCACACAAACAGAGACAGACGCCTATATGACCAGCGATAATACCTACGCAACGCTGACAGCCACCCGATACGGCTCCAACGTCAGCACCATCACCAGCAACGTCTACAACTACCTGGGAGCTGTCAATGCCAGTAATGCTCCTATGGGCGCCTATCCGCATATCAATAACTGTAACATTGCACTGGATGTGCTGGACAGGATCAGACCGGGGAAATTCGGGACTGATGAAGCCTATCGTAAAGCGAGAAGAGCGGAGATCCTGTTTCTGCGTGCCTGGGCTTATTACCTGATCACCAATCAACTGGGAGATGCCCCACTGCTACTAATTCCTAAACGTGAGGATAATCAGATCTACTATTATCCGAAAGCAAAAATGGAAGAAATCTATAAACAGATCATCGGCGATATGAGAGAAGCATATAATGACCTGCCCCTGAGCGTCACTGACCGCGGACGTACAGGCAAACTGGCGGCAGGACATTTTCTTGCTAAACTCTATCTTACCCGGGCACAGGCCGCCGGTTTTCAGGGTAATGGAGAAAAACACCTGGCAATGCTGTATAAAGGCAATGTACCCACTGATCTTGACTCCTGTATACAGCTTTCTACAGAGGTGATCAATGCGGCAGGCGGACCTGCCGGTCTGGCGCCTGATTACTGGACCTTATTTGACCCGAAAGTCTCCGAGACGACTCCTCATAAGGAAGTGTTATGGGCGGCCCAATTTGACGTTAATACGTCCCTTAACGGCCGTTTTGGCAACCGCTCCGTGAACTATCACACCGGTAACTACACCGATGCAACGGGTGTGATCCGTTCCATGGCCTATGGCCGTCCTTTTGGCACTTTTAAACCGACTGATTTCGGATATGATGTATTCACTGACAAAGTAAATGACTCCCGTTATTACAAAACCTTCCAGTATGAGTACCTCCGCAATGGCACAGCCGGATTTACCTGGAATGCGGCAGCAGCGGCCTGGTGGAACCTCAATAAACCTACCGGAGAACCGGCTGTTGTTGCCGGTGATCCGCGGGCACTACCTGGCAGGAGGGCTTTGATATATCTGGAAAATGAACAGTCAACCGCATTGGATTCTACTACTGTCATGAGTCAGCCTTACCAGTTTATCGTACGCTGGGTAAGATCATCCGTAAGCGGCCGGTATTATTACCGCCTTAACTACAATCAGAATTCCATTGGTCTGAATACCGGTACCCCTGCCCCCTATTTGTCTGTAAAGAAATATGTCGATCCGCTCAGGGGTGGCAGTGCAGATGAAAGCAACTTTAACAGCGAAAATGGCACCCGCGACGCTATTCTCATACGACTGGCCGAGACTTACCTGGTGCGGGCCGAAGCTTATGGTCGTAAGGGGATGTATGACAGAGCAGTAGACGATATCAATGTGCTCAGACAACGGGCTGCGTTTAAGTCAGGCGAAAACCGTCCGGAAGTACTTGTACAATGGGAACCCCAGGCCACAGCATTAAGTACTGCGGAAAAGACATCCCCTTATCCCGCAAATGGCAGTTCCTACAATGCGCTCCGCATTACCACCAGCATCTTCACACCAGGTACACCGGAAGCGCAGGCAGAACATTATATCCCCACAGCCAGTGGCATACAGGACCTGTTTATTCAATTCATCTATAATGAAAAGACCAGAGAGCTGCTGGCGGAAGGTATGCTCTGGGAAGACCTCCATAATGCCGGCATTCTTTACGAACGTACGATCTATCTGAACCAGATGGCTTCCCCACTGGCAGGACGGTGGATCCCGGCGGCCAATACCGCCAATGGCAACGGACAGGATGGAAACGGAAAAGGACAGATGAAGAAAGCGTTCACCTTCAGGCCCTGGCCGAACGATTTTTTAAGACAGCTGACGGATGCCAATGGACAGGCGCTTGATGCGTCCGCATTGGCGGCTTATCAAAATCCGGGGTATTAGTGATGAATCAGAAAAGGCGTCCCGCTGTCAGTGGGACGCCTTTCTAACGGATTACTCAGTTTATGTCAATCTGCTTTTTCAAGCGGCAACCATACCCTGTACGGCGCTACCTGTCTGTTGGCCAGCGTATAGAACGGAATAGCAGTAAACGTGCTACCTCCCTCTCTTCCTGTCACCACATTTACACCTCCCAGGAAACCTGGTTTGAATACCAGCTGTAAAGGTGTATTCCGACTGACAACTAAGCTATCCAACCCGCTGTTGTCAATTCCTTCCAGTCCATAAATAACAGGACCGGCGGCAATAGTCGCCTTGCCCCGGACTGTCTCTACGGAGTCATGTGGAAATATCAGCCTTGGCTGCATGGGCAATTCCAGCGTGATCTTATCTCCTTTCTTCCAGCGACGCTGAATGCTGACATAACCTTTCACAGGCTGAACGGGAACCGCTATTCCATTTATACTTAGCGCAACCGGCGTTGTCACCTGAGAGGTATAAAGATCAAAGTAATTTTCTTTGCCCTGCGCCCAGCCAGGTATACGTACACTTATGGCGAAGTCGCCTTCCTGTGCGGGATTGACTTCGATCTGTGTAGTACCTTTCCAGGGGTATTGTGTAGATTGCTTCAGGGATACCTTTTTATCCCCCACAGCCCCTTTGTATTCACTACCGATAAACAGGTTGACATACAAGCCGGTTTTATCCGCGGCATAAATATATTCCGGTATCGCTGCTACCATTTTCAGGATCATCGGCGGACAACAAGGACAACTATGCCACGCCCATCGTTTATGATCTTTGGCGATTAACGGATTTTCATAGAAATAATGATCACCTGACAACGATAGGCCTGACAGCAGGTTATTATATAGCACACGTTCAAATTCATCCATGTACTTACCGTCTGCCAGCAACTGGTTCATCCGCTGACTGAAAAATGCAGCACCAATGGAGGCACAGGTTTCCAGGTAGGCAGATTCAGGCAGGAAGTAGTCCGGACCGAACTTCTCCTGATCTGCAATAGCCCCTTCCCCGCCTGTCACAAACATGCGTTTGCCGGTCATATTATCCCAGTAATGAACAGCAGTTGTAAAATAAGCCGGATTGTTATTTTCCATCGCCATCGCCGTAACGCCGGTGGCCAGTAAAGTAGCGCGTACCGCATGTCCTTCTATGGTTTGCTGCTGCAATACCGGCAGATGATCCTGGTTGTAGGCGCCATCACTTTTACGGGCATAGGAGCCACTGCCATAGTTACCTCTGTTCTCGATCCAGAACTGCACCAGACTGTAATACTGTTCTTCGTGCACAGATACGCTTATTTTAGCTTTCAGTGCAGGGTCTGTCTTAAACAGCCAGTATAGTTTTAGTAACGCTTCCTCCGGTCCGCCATGCCCCGGAATAACATTCAGTTTAGGTGCTGGTCCCATCTGTGCATACATATAGTTGCTCATTTTCACGGCCACATTCAGCAGACGGGTTTTCCCCGTTGCCTGATAATAGTGTACAGCCGCTTCAATCAGCGCACCTGCATTGTATACATCATGCTGCCACTTGTCGTCACCACCATTGGTTCCCCAACGCTGACCGGGACGGTTAAGTGTCGTATAGGTATTGATATAGCCATCAGGATCTGCCGCCTGTGCAGCAGCGATCCTTTCGATATAGGCGTCCAGTTTCTTTTCCAGTTTTTTATCCGGGTACTGACTGAGGAGATCGGCAGCGCCTCTGATGGTTTCATATACAAGCCCATCGTACCATGGCGGCCCATCAAACACCTGCGTATTCTTTTCTCCGAATGCGACCCTGTCGAAATTCAGGAAAGCATTCCTCGTTTTACCCTGGCGTTTTTTTTCATCGATCAGATCCTGTCTGTCGGGATCATAACTCCCTTCAAGTTTGTCCAGCACATCATAGACTGTATGTGTGGTCCATACTTTATACTTTGGTGTCCAGAATGCGTCTTTGATCTTTACCTGGGAAAGGTCCGCAGGCTGGATAATATGAGCTGTTGGCGTAGTGGGCTGTCCGTACGCAGCAATGCTGCCGGCCAGCAGCGCGCTGAGAGAAAACACCTTGATCGTATGTATGTTCCTGAGTATTTGCATCGTGGAGCGAGCTTGCATGAATAATGTTATTTACGGGTCTTTTTGGTTAAACGTAAAATAGTGTAAGAGAATGCAGGGAATGTGTATTGAATCCCCGGAGCCGCCGACAGCTTTATAGCGCTTTGTTGCACATTGACCTGACCGGGCGCTTCCGGCAGGTTCTCTGCTGCCAGTGGAGCTGCAAGCGTCCAGGTATCCATACGGTTGTTCCTGTTGCCAAAATTGCTTAGTTCCAGTACGGTCGTTGCCGCCTGATCAGCCGTATTGACAATGTGCAGTACCAGCGTATCTTTTTGTTCGCTGATAGTTGCAGTTACATTCAGCGCTCCTGTCACCGTTTCCTTTACACGTAAAGGCAGGTGATTGAGGGCAGCCATACGTTGTGCATAGTATGGCGGCATACCCCATACGGTGGTTGGCGTAAAGAAGATCTGTCCCTGGTCCCAGCCATTGTCATTCTGATGATAAGGTTGTAAGGCATTCGCAGGACAGGAGGTCAACAGGAAATCGCCATGTTTACGGACGGCATTCAGTGTAGTAGCATGTCCCAGGGCACGCTGCATATTGTGTAAAGCGCCGTTTTCTTCGAAGATGACACATTTCATGGATGTATGAGGGTCCCACTTACGGAACAATTCCTGCATCCGGGTTAATTCTTTGTCTATGTCCAGACCGGCGTCCTTACCGTCTGCCCATGGATGAAAGTCCCAGTAATCCGCTTTACCGTTCAATGCCTTAAATACTGTTTCCACATGCTTAGACTCCGGACGCCACCAGGCAGCCTGGATCAGTTTAATACCGGGGTCTTTACTGTGAATAGCGGTATACAATGCATTAAAGCGTTCAATATAATGTTCATAATCCTCCTTGTTATCACCTCTGAAGAGTGCTTCTTCATTGCCGATCTCGATATATTTCACGTTATAGGGAGCAGGATGACCGTTATCTGCTCTCTTCTTCCCCCAGGTGGTGGAGACATCTCCATTGAGGTACTCCACCATATCTGACACATCCTGGGCTGTCTCTTCGATATTGATGGCAAAGGCTGCCGGCAGATGGGCGGCTTCGCAGAACTGCAAAAACTCTTCTATCCCGAAACCATTGGTAGCATACTTATTCCAATGTCCGGTATATGGCGGACGCTGATCTCTGGGGCCGATCATCTCTTTGAACCGGTATCCTGCTGCGTTCACCATCGATCCCGCGTAGCGGATAAAAGATATCTGCTCTCCAACGATCGCATTGCCTATATCTGCACGCAGAGGAAGGCCTTTAAACAATTGCTCCCCTGTCGGGAAGAGGGATACCTGGTCCACAGCGATCCTTCCTTTTTCACTTATATAAAGCACAAAGCGGGCAATTGAATCAGCCGCATTTGCGGTCAGCGGAAAATCAAACTTTGTCCAGTCTTTTTCTTCCAGGGAAATAGTATGACTGGCATATGTTTTAGTCCCACTAAGGTCTTCCAGCGCCACTGTTACATTCACCAGACCGCTCTCCGTCCGTAACCAGACAGCACCATTCAGTCGTTGTCCTTTCTGCAGCGCAATTCCCCAGCGGTTCAGTCCCCGGTTGGCAATACCTGCCCTGCCCTTTCCACCAGAGAATGTTATTTTCTGTGCGGTCACACCATTGTACGCATTCTCCTGACTAAGCGCAAAAGCCGCCCGAACATCGTCATCCCTGATCATATCCCAGTGATCACTCACCTGTTGATAGGGTTCGTTGACCAACGGCAGAGAAACGGTCTTGCTACCATCGGTCAACTGCACCTGCCGGAAAGCAACGGCAGTACGTGCTGTAGTCAGCCCTATTTTACCGGTGAGATAAGGCGCCTGTTTATCTTCATAACTGATCAATGGCTGCTTAGCTTCTCCCAGGAATACTTGTATAAGCGTTCCTTCCAGTCGCACACGGATACGGTTCCAGGCAGCCGGATTAACAGCTACAGCGCCCTGCGCCAGCAGCGTATAATTATTGTTATGTTTTGTCAGCAATAGTTGTCTGCCATTACGGGAAAGACTAACACCGTATCCCCGCAAACTATTCTCTCCGGTACCCGCATTGGATACCCGCAACAACACGCCGGCAGATGCCCCATCTGGTTCAGGCATCCTGAGCTCAAAACTGACAGTACCATTGCTGATCGTTAAAGGACCATAGACCAGACGTGCATGATCGTCCGGCTCAACCCCTATATCGATCTTACCGATATAACGTTTTGTACCCCTGCCGGGAATAAGGGTCAGTCCGCCATCACTATAAGCTGTTTCGGCGGCCCAATAACCGGTGTACTTGTTCCAGTCTTTGTAATTTGCCCCTGAAGAAGGTTCCTCAAAACTTTCCCCAAAAAGCTGCTGGGCATAAAAGCCGCCGTATATTTCATGGTTCACGTCTTCAATACAGGTACCATAAATGGTGGACGGTATCCGGTTCATGGTCTGTCCTGCATTGACCACTATACGGTTGTCCTGTGAAAAGCTGGGTTGGCATAAAAAGAGTAGTGGCGCCAGGCATACTGCTGCCGGCAACACATGAGACCTGCGAAAAAGCATTCGTGTTACTATTTATCTGATAAGAACCTGCATTAAAACCGTGGATAAGCTGCGTACTGCAACTGCTACGGAACAAAATTGCATTTTAAATCAAAGTGAGTTTAGCACTGGGTTAGCGGGAAGTTGCACTATATTGACCAATATAAGGCCTTTTTTTGCTGATATTTTACCTATCTTACCCACAGAATCTGCAAATCCCATGAAACTATACAGGGAGAATATTATACCGTCATCCAATATCCTGGTGGTAAAAGAGGAACATTTCACCGTAAATGAATTCCCCCTTCACTTCCATCCGGAGTATGAGCTTATTTTGATTTTGAATGGGTCAGGTAAGCGCTTTGTCGGTGATAATATTGCCGAATTCTCTTCCGGGGACCTTTGCTTTTTCGGACCCAATCTGCCCCATACCTATAGCAATAAACACATCGCAGGTCCAAGGGATATCCATCAGATCGTGGTCCAGTTCAATGAGGACTTCCTCGGTAAAGGCTTCTTTGACAAAGCGCCGTTTAAACCTATCCGGGCTTTACTGGACAAAGCCATCCGGGGTTTCACCTTTACAGGTGAAACCTTACAGGAAGTCACTCGTATGCTCCGGGCGATGGTACAGATGGATGAAACGGCCATTGTCATTCAGCTGTTGTCAGTGCTGCATACCCTGGCAAAGTCCGCTGAATTTGAACTGCTGTCCAGCCGTGGCTTCAGCAGCAAATCCGATCATGCCGAATCAGAACGCATGGGGAGAGTGCTGGACTATATCCTGCGTAATTTCAAAGAGGAAATTCCGCTGAATGATATTGCATCTGTCGCCTGCCTGTCACCGGAAGCTTTCTGCAGATACTTTAAGAAATATACCCGTAAGACCTTTTCAGAATTCCTGATAGAAGTACGTATCGGCCATGCGTGTAAGTTATTACAGCAACAGCTGTTAGGGGTGAATCAGATCAGTCTGCAGTCAGGGTTTAACAATATATCCTACTTCAACAGGAAATTTAAATCCATGACGAAGAAAACGCCTGTGGAATACCAGAAAATGTTTGCAGCAGGCAGATTGCCTGAGGCCTACGTATAAATTTGTATGAAACCTATATCTATATTATTTGCACTGCTTTGCAGTACGCAATGTTTGTTCGGGCAACAACTCAGTAAAGAAGACAGTTTATTGATAGATCGTTTTAAAAAAGATTATCATAAAGAAATTACGGTGGCCGCCTATTATGATACGATTGAAGGTCATATACTACCGACATTATGGTCCTTCAATGATTCGCTTTGCTTAGGCGACCTCATACTGGAAAAAAGCAGCTGGACGGATGAGGAAGAGAATAAGATCAGGCATATCAAAACTTTCCGCAAAGGCAATCTTATCCTTGATGAGTATTATTATGATGGCAGTCCGCAGTTAAAAGATGTCACTGAATTTGATGAAAAAGGAAACAAGACAGGGATATACAGAGAATACCTGAAAAACGGAAAGCCAGACCAGACATTTGATTATAATACATTGACGTGGACGGTCTATGATATGCTCAGGCATCCTTACTATAAAGAACAGATGGCGATGAAAGCCAAAGGTGACAGTATTATTATTGAAAGGTATGGCCGCGACTTTTTTACAAAGAACGTGATATTCAATGCCTCACTATCTAAAGTGACTGATAGTAAAAGCTGGAGCTATTGGACGGATAAACTGGAAGAGCCACCTGTAAGCTATATGTTATCTTATAATGTAAAAATCGACGAACAAAATTCCTATAGCCGGATAGGACTCACTTTCAGTCCAGCCGGCGTGTTTGATCCTGAAAATTCTCATGCATTCGAAGCCGGCAATCCGCGCACCGCATTCAAAATGACATTCGCCGGCGTGTTAAAAGAGGCAATCAGACAGGGATTTCCGGAAAGTGATACCTCGAAGGCTGATGGCACCCTGGTTTTTGAAGGGGAAGATGGTTCCAGGCGCTTTCTTTACTACCTGACCATTCCACAAACGGAAGGGATACCCAGCGGTTCGTATGACAGGAAGCCGACTTACAAATATCTTGTCTATGTGTTTAATCCCTGGACAGGGCAGTTTATTGAAAAGAAGAAAATGAAAACGTGGGCGCTGTGGGAGTACATAAAAGATTATCAATGGTTAAGTCCGGATACAGAATAAAAGAGAAGCAGGAATGATACCTGCTTCTCTTTTTTTTCCAACTGTATAGCGTAACTAAGCGAAGGCTGTCATCCGCTTGTTAAAGTTCATCCACCCTGTCACCGAAAATACAAGAGTGACCAACAGCAACGGCAACAATAATCCTCCCCAGCTAACACGTTTCTCTTCAGAGAAATATTCTACTTTGAACATGTCCCAGTCCACGCTCTTCACTTTCGCCTCTTCAAATATCTTCGGATAAAAATACAGCCGCATCCTTTCATGAAATCTGGCAGTACTATCCATAAACTGTAACTGATTGGCCAGCCCGGCGCCGGCCAGGCTATTCAGCTGCTGCTGCGTATGCAGGGTTGGAATGAAATAACCTATATATTCACTGGACTGCTCCCTAAGACGTAACTTCTCCTGTAGCTGCTTCACCTGTACAGCCGCTTCATCATCCCCCATCTGCTGCATGGCATAATACCATAACCAGCTGAATTGTTTATCTGGCAGCGGATACTTACTGAACTGCGGATAGTGCGCGTAAAAACGGTCTACTGTCGGCTGCTTCTCCATGTCCCATTTCTCATGATATCCTTCACGTTGCTGTACGACGGTCGCCATAGATTCCGGTACAGGATAACGGCTGGTAATGAAATTATTGGCGACACCGGGCAATACAACGGTCAGCAATATCCATATACTGAGCAATATCACCGCATTCGTACTGGAAGAACGTTGCAGAGAGATCACCCAGAAACTGATGCCAAACCAGCAAAGCATATAGATAAACGCCAGACAAATAACTGCCAGATACAGCTTGTCCACAGGCAATGATAAAATAAAAGTGGCCAACAGCAGCAGTACGGCAAATACCATCAGTACAGTAATCATACGCACAAAAAGTTTACGGATGAGCACATTGACAGGCCGTTTGCTTTGTGTGGCGACCAATCTCCAGGTACCGTCTTCCTTTTCCTCTGACAACAAACTGTAAGTAAAGGCGATGATCAGTAAAGGCAACAGATAGATCAGCACGAAGCCCATATCCAGATTGCCCGTCAGCACATTGGACGGATTAAAAAGGTCTGTATCATATTTCTGACCTTCCAGGTTACGGATGGTCAGACTTTGTATAGAACTGTTCACATCTCTTTGCCCGATACTCAATGCATTCAGCGGATGCAGTTTATTCACCAGGCTAAAGCGCAGGTAATATAGCAGTAAACCTAATTCCTTATCGAAAAACTGCGCATTTCGCTGTATATGTTCCTGCTGGAAATGTTCCGTCAGCGCAATGGCTTCCTGTTGTTTACGGATATGCTGCTGACCAATAAAGATACCGGTTATCCCTGCCAGCAATACGATCACAATACCCGCCACGGCTATTCTGGAACGCAGAAAGCTTTTTAATAACAATAAAAACATACGTTAAATAGCTTTTAATTTATTCGAAAGGAGCTTTATCAGCAGTAATAGTCCGGCAGTCCAGCAAAGCAATGCCAGGAGGGACCATAATTCATGATACATCACTGTTCCCAGACTGGCACGCTGATAAGCAAAATCAGGAAATTCTTTCCAATGCGCTTTGCTGATACTGGGTGGATGATCATGATCATCCGGCTTCTTATTGCTGATATACTTTATCTGCAGATCGTTCATGTGCTGCGCCAGCGCATAACGGTAAGTCTCCGCCTGTTGCTGAAACCCGGTATAAGATTGAAAATCTGTCCCGCTGACCGCCATGGATAAATTCCGGAGGGCGGTAAAGGGATTGACAATAGCACTCAACCGCAATACATTATTTTGCTGCTGATAGATACCCAGTAGTCCTGCCAGATGCTGATTATAGATGTCTGCACTCAACCGCTCCCCTTCCTTCATCTGAAAACCACCATAGTTGAAAGGCAGTTCATCGACGGACTGTACATGGTAAGCCTTCAGCACAGAATCTTTCAGTGCCTTGTAATAAGGATCATCCGGATTGTGGCTATCTCCTTTTTTGATCAGGTCCTTTTCAACAGCCGCTTCAAAGGCAATTCTGGACGGAGTGTGATAGAGAAAATTACCTATTGCCTGTGCGGTACGCGGGAAAATAACGACAGCGGTCAGCCAGATGCCGATCAATATTACCAGCGAAAACTTCGCGGTCCGGCTCACAGCAGAAATGATCACCGTCAGCAGACAGATAATACTGAAATACAGCGTATAGGTCAGCAATACCGTCCCAATCCGCAATATATCATCGCCATTGATCTGACTGCCGGCTATGCCCAGACAAGCTACCAGCAAAACAACGACAGCAAACAACAGTACAGACACAGCGATCCCCAGTAAGCCAATCGCTTTACCCGTTAATATTTCTTTCCAGGTGGCGCCCTGACTGAGCAGCATCTTTAAGGTGCCATTCTCTCTGTCAGTTGCGATTGCGCCAAATCCGATAAAAAAGATCACCAGTGGCACCAATACCTGTAGTATCATGGACATACTGATCTCTCCGAAGCGGAGCATTCCTGTGCTGAAGCCAGCTTCAGAGAAGTTGGCGCTGTTCTGTCTGTGCGCTTCCAGGAACACAGCATTACCCGTAAAACTTTCCATGCCATAATCGAATACGCTAAGCAGGTGTTTAGGACGGAATACAATGTAACCGTAGTGCGCCATCCTGTGCGGATGTTTATCCGGCATCTTCTCCCAGTTGGTCCTTACCTCATGCTGATAGTGCTGGCGGGTCTGGGTTTGCTCCTGATAAATAAGTGCCCCACTGAAGGCGGCATATATGATAAGCAGCGCGACAATACCCAGCAATACCCGCAATGCTTTATTTTTAAGGGTATTCCAGTATATCTGCGCAGCGAATAATTTCGTTGTACTGATATTCATCATCGATTAGATTGTTTCCAGGTATAACTGCTGTAATTCGTTGGCCGTAATCTCATTGCTGTGTAGCGTATGCACCAATGAACCTTGTTTCATAATGCCGATACGGGCGCCTACATTAACCGCATTGAAAATGTCGTGGGTAGCCATAAAAATGGCTTTACCATCCGCAGCCAGTTCTTTACAGATACGGGTAAATTCATCTGTAGCTTTTGGGTCTAGTCCGGAAGTAGGTTCGTCCATCAGGATTACATCCGCATTCTTTGCCAGCGCAATTGCAATACCTACCTTCTGTCGCATTCCTTTGGAATAGGTGGACAGGGAACGTCTGTGTGCTGTCTCCTGTAACCCGGCTTTAAGCAGAAAGCTGCTAAGTTGTGCTCCCGCATATTTGAATCCGGCCAGACGACTGAAGAAGTCCAGGTTTTCTATCCCATTAAGATTGCCATACAGCTGTACGATCTCGGGGATATAGGCAACAAATTGCCGGGTACTGCTATCATTAGGATGAACTTCGATCCCGTTAATCATGGCCTTGCCGCTGCTTGCGGCCGTAAAGCCAAGGAATAGGTTAATAGTAGTGGTCTTACCGGCGCCATTCTGGCCCAGCAGACAAAAGACTTCGCCTTTATCTACCGATAAATTAAGATTGTTCAAAGCAAGCGTACCATTATACTGCTTGCTAAGCTGTTCAGCGCTTAGCACGGTCATGCGTCATGTAATTTGGAATGATAAAAAAGATAGTGACAGATAAGAATATCCTTATCCGTAATGAATCAGTATTGTAGTATATCAGACTGTCGCCGGCGGGCCACGTAATAGCCGGCATAGAGGATGGGAAGTATAAATTACAGGAGGAAAACAGGTATAGATCGCCGTTACGACCAGCGTAACAGGTAGGTAAGTATAAAGTATCGGGAGCGCCGTGTCCCTCCCCGGTTGAAAATCACATATGTCGCAATGATCAGCCGTAGCGATCATCAGGGCCTGATGATCATTCCGCGAATAGCTTTCGGGCCTTGTATGGTGGTGGAAGATTTTTACCGCATGTATTATCAGTAAGCATACTAATAATACATGCGCTATCCATCTTCTTTGCAATATGTTGCCCGAATTGTCCACGGCGCCAAAGATAAGGGCATTTTATAGAATATGCAACAATATTGCAAATAGATAAAATCCTTATCAATCAAACACCGTTTCTTTATCCGGTTCTCTCAAAAATTCAAACATCAGATCTATCTGTTGTGGCAATATCCTCTCTAACGACAACGGCGGCAGTGTATCCTGCGCAAAATATCCTTTATCCAGGATATCGTGTACTTCATTCCAACTACCATCGATCACTTTACAACGGATAAACAGCTTATAAGCATAATGCAACTGCGGTGGATGCGGATGGCATTTCATATCCATGGCTGCCACCAGTTTAACCGTTTCTACCCGGAGACCAGTTTCTTCAAAGGCTTCTTTTACAGCAACCTCTCTCGGAGAACTGCCTATATCAGCCCAACCACCTGGCAATGACCACAGACCGTCTGCTTTCTCTCTCACCAGCAGGATCTCTTCTTTTTCATTAAAAATGACAACGCGTATATCGACTTTCGGTGTGATATATTCTTTGGTATCTGAGAAGAACAGCGATAATCTGGACACCGGTTCATTCGTGAGTTGTTCCATAATGTCCAGGCTAATGGTCTCCAGTTCTTCATAACGCTCTCTGTCATACTCATTATTGGAATAAGTAAGTCCGAGATGGCTGATGGCCTTTAGTCTTTTGGCATGTTCGAATATCGACTGCATGTGGCGAATAAATTATAAAGATGAATGGTTTCAGCGCAATTGTATACCCAGTTGCTGATAGGGTTGCAACACCGGGTCATCCGGTTGAAGATCGGTTACCAGTGTATGTATGGCCTCGGGCCTGCAGATGGTATAGTTGGAAACGGCATGTAGTTTTTCGGCGGTCGGCACTACGATCAGCTGGTCGGACATAGCACTGATACGGGCCTTTACGGCTACCTCTTCATATACAGGATCGGTCACCCCTGCCTCGTGGTGCAGACTGTGTATACCCAATATGCTGATGTCAGCATGTATGTTATTATACTTATGTAATACATCAAACCCGGTAGTGATCTTTGATTTTTTAGATGCGCGACCACCGGCGAAAATGAGTTCGACATTGGGGTAGTCCAGTATCAGACTGGCAATAGGGAAACTATGCGTGATCACCGTTAACTGTATATTCCGGGGGAGATTACCTGCTATCAGGAATGGTGTGGTGCCGCCATCGAAGACAACCACCTGTCCGTCTTTGATAAGCGCCGCAGCTTTCTGGGCGACGATACGTTTACCGGCATTGCCATAATGCGCTCTTTCCTCATAAGAAACAGGGATCAGGGCCCTCGGCTGCGCCCCACCTTTGATCTTTCTGATCATACCCGCTTCCGCCAGTTCGTTAATATCTCTTCTGATAGTGTCAGAGGAAACGGATAACTCGTTGCTAAGTGATTCATAATCGACTTTATCAAGCAGACGGAGCTTATTAATGATCAGTTGGTGCCGTTCCTCTTTGTTCATATTTGCAAATATAGGATATTTATTTGCATACTAAATGCAAATAAATGCAAAAAACAATCCTATTACTGCAAACTATTGCACTTTATCTGCCCGAAAATCAGAAATCCGGCATCCTGAATAAAGCTTAAAAAATCGGCTGAAATGGGCCGGACTGTCAAACCCCAGCTCATAAGCGATCTCTTTTCCTGACTTGTCAGTGTAGTACAGATAACGTTTTGCCTCAAGGATGATCCGGTTTTGTATCAGCTTTGAAGGAGATGGTTGATGTAACAGCGAAAAGATATTACAAAGGGTTTTCGGGGATTTATTCAGGGCGGCTGCATAAAATTTCACCTCATGTTCTGTTTTATAATTGATCTCCAGTAACAGGGCGAATTTGCGGATGATATCCATCTTTTCATCACTGAATTGCTGATAACTTTCAATTTGCAGCTTGGCCAGACGGGTCGTTTTAATGATCAGACGCTTTAATAAAATACGCAGCATTTCACCACGGAAGTTATCGCTATGCTGCCATTCATCTGCAAAATTTTGCTGCATCTGGGCCATTTCAGCTATTTCTGAATCCTCCAACTGAATGAACATCGGATGCCTGATACCATAGAATAAGAATCCAACGCAACCAACTTCAGCATCATGGTTGACAATACAGTAAAACTCCCGGTTAAACTGCCAGGCAATCAGTTCGTCCGGACGCTCAAAATGAAAATGCTGATTGGATACCAGCGGCAGAATCGCCTTAGCTGGCATCGTGTATTCAATTTCATCTATTGTTACCTGTTGAGCCTCCCCTTTGTTATAAACGAACGTATTTACCGGCTTCGGTAGCGGATTACGCATCCCGGCGCCCCTGAACTGCTCATTACCAATATGCATGACAAATTTTGCCAGCGTTGGTCTTTCTTCAAATTCCTTTATCATGTCTGTTTTTTTCAAACCACGGACCCTGACTGGGTATTACCATCGATCATTACCCAATAATATATGCATTATCGGCTTTTCAGATTAAAATGAAAAGGCGTTTGTAAAAACAAACACCTTTTCCTGCTTTGACTTATTGAATTGTGACTTTTATGATCTCAGGGATCGAAGGTAATGTGGTAAATGCATTGGGGTTAGGCACCTCCTGAATAGCTTTATTTTCTACCAGTGGCGTATCAGCCAGATTGAACTGAGTGATACCCGCACCAGGGAACTGATCTATAGCTGTACCATTGTCATAAAGTCCTATACCTGATGAGAAATCTCCTTTTTTAGTAGCGTCGATCGGTGTTTTTGTAGCGAAGAACCAGTCATTCGAAAATCCGTACATGGTGGCAACGGCGATCTTATCTCCCTCATTTACAGATAATTGCTGAGAAACCTTCGCTCCTGCCTGTCCATTTATGGCGGGTAGCAATATATTTGTATTTGCAGCGGGCAGCACATACACGCTTTTCACCCCTGATAATGTCTTCAGGTACGCTGCCAGTATATTTGCATTACCTTGTTGTGCAAGTTCTTTCAAGCCTTTGCCCCTGTCATTCTCTCCGGTTTTGAATAATGGATTGTCAATACCGTTATATACCACCACCAATACTGGAGACAGTGGGGTGAAGATGCCTGTCTGCCCCTGGATGTAAGTACCCAGAGCAGCATTATTCCCCATTTCCGCAATATTCGTCAGGCCATTGGCAGAAGGCTTGCCATTCTCATATAAAGGATTGGGATTCAGCAAACTTCCTCCGGCAATATAGGAAATAGCCCATACCCCCGGACTGAAAGGAGTCGGATTGGTCGTAGCGCCGGATGTATTTGTTACCGTCAGGGTAAACGTGGAATTGCCTTCATATTTCAGTTCCGCTTTCATCAATGCAGAAGCAGCAGCATACTTATTTCCCTGCGCATCCGTACCAGTCACTTCCATAATATTCTGTCCCGTCGTTTCAGCCGTTCCCGGATGATTGACAGCAGCGCCCGGCGCCTGATTTATACGTGTACCGTTATCCCACAGCTTGATCTGAGCGGAAACATCTCCCTCGATGGGCGTACCTTCTTCCGTATAGAGTTTAATGCCGGGATTCGCCGGCGCAAAAAACAGGTCATTCGACCATCCGTACATCGTGGCAAATGATACGGCCTGACCTTTAGCGGCGGAGAAATGCACTGAGAATGATTCACCTGGCATGGTCAACGGGGAACTACCCTCATGCTGAAAATTGCCTGATTCCACCAGTGGTTTTGCCTGCAGTACATTTTCCACGACAATAGTGGAGGATACTGCGGGTGGCATTGCATTATTGTCGTTGTCTTTATCGCAGGACATTAACAAAAAGGGAATAAGTCCCATTGATAAGCAGAATGTTATGTGTTTGCTGTGCATAGTTTTGATCCGTTTTTAAGTGACAAGACAAAACTAGTACAAGACACAGGCGACAATGATATCTGCATTTCCCGTTGACTTGACGATATTTCCCGGGAACGGGTTTTTAACAGATCATTATCATTGTTGTTGCTGCTCTTTCTGAATTTCCATAGATAGCTCCTGTAACAGGGTACTCATTTAAGCACAGCGACTTATGGTATGCCCTTTGCGGCATTCCGGATATAACGGAACGGTTTTAGGCACAACAATGTATCATAGCTAACTGTTCTTTTCTAAGTCATTACTCCAAATCTTTTAAAGCATCATCTATGGCAAAAGTCGCTATCATCTATTACAGTCAAACAGGTACCACACATCTCCTGGCAAAAGCTATTGAAGAGGGAGCAAAGGCTGCCGGTGCAGAAACCCGTCTCCTGAAAGTTAAGGAAACGGCGCCCGATGAACTTTGGGACAATAACCCGGTATGGAAGCAACACATTGAGGAAACTTCCGGCGTGCAGGAAGCCTCCAATGATGACCTGGAATGGGCAGACGCGATCATTTTCGGTTCTCCCACCCGTTATGGATTACCGGCAGCCCAGATCAAAAGTTTCATTGATCAGACAGGCGCATTATGGGCAAAAGGAGCGCTGACCAATAAAATCGGCTCTTCGTTTACATCTACAGCCACGGCACACGGCGGACAGGAAGCAACCATCCTCGCCCTTAATACAGCCTTCTATCACTGGGGCATGATCATCGTTTCACCCGGTTATGTAGAACCCAGTCAGTTTCAGTCCGGTAACCCTTATGGTACGTCTTTCACTTCCCAGAATGGGAAACTGGACCCGGATGAAATTGCCATCACAGCGGCAAAACTACAAGGCAGGAGGGTCGCAGAGATCACTGCTAAGTTCAAAGGAGCCTGATCTTATTATCTAAAATACCGGGGACCCGCCATGGGTCCCTTTTTTTATGCTGCTTGAATAACTCTGCCGGAAGTACGACTTGCTGCAAAATTTCCTATTTTTAAAAGAAAAATGAAATCAGTATTCCTTTCACTATGCCTGGCCCTCTGCATACCATTTGCCTTGTTTTCCCAGTCAATCAGCAATGAAGTTCCCTTTACACTGTTACCCTCCGGCCATATTCTTGTGAAAGCGAAAGTAGACGGCCTGGATGGTAACTTTATCTTCGATACCGGCGCAGGTATCACCGTATTCACCAAAACATTCTTCGACAAACTGAAACAGGTAACACCGGAAGATGGTGGTTATACCGGCTTCAGGGCAACGGGAGAAAGACTGGACATTGACCTGTTCAGAGTAAAAACATTCGAATTCGGCAACCTGAAAAAGACAGATGAAGAGATCAGTTATGTAGACGCAAATCTGGGAGGTATAGATGGCATCATTTCCCTGAAACTGGTGGAATCACTCCCTTTTACCATTGACTTCGATAAAAAAGTGATCCGTTTTGAATCAGCCCGGACACTGGCCGATATCAGGAAAAAGGCAAAAACAGTACCGGTACAGCTGGAACAATCCCGTGGGAAAGCACTCTCCATCTTCTCCTATTTTAAGATCAACGATACCCTGAACCTCCAGCTGTCCCTGGATAGCGGTGCGGGAAAAGATGTATTCAGACTGAATGCAAAATACCTGAAACAACTGGGCGTAGATATCAATGATTCTCTGCATGTAAAGCAATTTGCAAAGAAAAGCGAGATCGATACCAACCATGTATCACACATCTATCTTACTACTTTAAGCAGTATTGCTTCAGCAAAAGAACCGGCAGTAGGCCGAAAAGACTTCCCTGTACAGTTTCTTGAAGGGCTGATCTATGACGGTATTATCTGGATCAACTGGTTTGGTCAGAAAATCACTTTCGACTTAGATAAAAAAGTATTGTTAGTACAACGTTAAATACAAACTTATTAAGCAAATTTTAAGCTCCCGGATGATTGTCATGATCAACCGGGAGCCTTAAAAATGAACAGGAGATGCTATACTCCTCCTTCTACCCCTAATAAACTCATTATCAATACACTAGCCCCTCATCTCCGGATCAAGTCCACCTTAAGTCCATAATAACTTCATAATCAATGGCCTATAGCCTTATCTACTCCTGCTGTTTTCGCTATTGATTCCCCCGGGAAACGACCTCCTTCAGGCCAGTACAGGCACATTCCACCTAACCTGCTTATCCAGCCCGACAGCAATCATCCATTTGGCCATCTTTCTTAAAAAGGAGGATTTTAAAAATTGATTAAAATTTACCCTCCCCCCTTTTCTCTCTCAAACTTTATCCTAGTTTTGGCTCCCAAATGAGAGTAGCAATAATTTTTGTATACCTGTGCATCATGCTGTTGAAGGGGAATGAAAGTTCCTTTGCACGTGCGTATCAAAACGACGGAAGCTACACTCTTTCCATACAGGATCAGGATCAGCAAGAAGATAACGGCCGCTTCACAACAACAAATGAGGATTGCTCTATAGTCAGGGATACCCGTCCCATTATGGAGGATGAGTACATTATCAGTGAGGAAGTGGAAGACGAAGATCCAAACAACTACTTCAGCCCCAAAGTTAAATTACTGGCTAAAAGCCGCGATTCATACGCATACCAGACAAGTTTAAGGTACCTCCGCAGGTATTTTAAAGCCCCACCATCTTTTTCTGATCGGATATCTTATAAATATCTTACACAGAGAGCTTTAAGAATCTGATTGGCTGCATACCTCAGTTAGCGGAGGTGTATTTACGCATGTCAGTCGGATGTATCATATCCCTACTTCCCCCTACATAGCTGTTCTTACTCCCATCTCCGGCACTGAAGTGTTCAACCCGACCATTACCATTCAAGCATCCTATCGTTTATTATCAATTATCATGAAGAGAATCGTCATGTACACCAGCTTGTGTGCGCTTTTATGGCATACCAGCTGCAAACCACACAAGGAAGAGAAAGAAGAAGTAAGCAAGTACGCTGTTACCAGTCCGATGGTCATGGATACTTCCTTTACCAAGGAATATGTTTCGCAGATCCGTTCTGTGAGAAACATTGAATTGCGTGCACAGGAAAAAGGTTACCTCGAAAACATCTATGTTGACGAAGGTCAGTTCGTAAAAGCCGGACAGACGCTGTTCAGGATCATGCCAAAACTGTATGAGGCAGAATTACTGAAAGCAGAAGCAGAGGCTAAAGCTGCAGAGATCGAACTGCAAAATGCAAAAACACTTGCTGACAAAAACATCGTTTCCAAGAACGAACAGGCAATGGCACAGGCGAAACTCGACCAGGCCAAAGCCGAGATCGCACTTGCAAAGCTGCACCTGTCATTTACTGAGATCAAGGCGCCATTCGCTGGTACAATTGACCGTATCCCTAAAAAACTGGGAAGCCTGATCGATGAAGGAGAACTGCTGACCAGCCTCTCCGACAACAGCGAAATGTTCGCTTATTTCAACGTATCCGAGCCGGAATACCTGGAGTATCAAACCAATGCAAAAAGCCGAGGCGACAACCATGTCAACCTGCTGCTGGCTAACAACCGCGCCCTGCCTTATAAAGGTGAAGTGCAGGTGATCGAGAGTGAGTTTGATAATGAAACAGGCAACATCGCTTTCAGAGCAAAGTTCCCTAATCCGGACAGACTGCTGAAACACGGTGAAACTGGAAAGGTATTGATGACAATGCCATTAAAAGATGCGCTGATCATTCCTCAGAAAGCTACTTACGAGATCCAGGATAAAAAGTACGTGTTCGTAGTTGATAAGAACAACGTGCTGAAATCAAGAAACATTACTATCAGTGGCGAAGTTCCGGACCTGTATGTAGTACAGAGCGGCCTGTCCCAGAATGACAGGATCCTGCTGGAAGGCATTCAGAAAGTAAAAGATGACGACAAGATCAGCTATGAATATCTGGCGCCGCAAGAGGTGATTTCCCACCTGCGATTGAAAGCGGAATAATCTATCATTCCTAATAGCGTAGATCAATGTTTAATAAATTTATACAGAGGCCAGTCCTCTCAATAGTAATATCGCTCATTATCGTGTTCCTGGGTGTGATCTCCATCACCTCGTTACCGGTAACGCAATTCCCGTCCATATCCCCTCCCAAGGTGAATGTGACCTGTGAATACCCGGGTGCGAACGGTGAGCTGATGATCAAATCTGTGATCATTCCGCTGGAAAGAGCCATTAACGGTGTTCCCGGTATGAAATACATGACCTCTGACGCAGGTAACGATGGTGAGGCTACCTTACAGGTTGTATTCAACCTGGGTACCGATCCAAACCAGGCTTCCCTGAACGTACAGAACCGTGTGGCTTCCGTAGTAAACAAACTCCCGCCACTGGTAGTGCGTGAAGGTGTGAAGGTATCCCGTGTGGAATCCAGCATGCTGATGTATGTAAACCTTTACAGTGAAGACCCAAATGCTGACCAGAAATTCCTCTTCAACTTCGCCGACATTAACCTGTTGCCGGAGTTAAGAAGGGTTGACGGTGTGGGTTTTGTGGATATCCTTGGTAACAGGGAATACGCCATGCGTATCTGGCTGAAGCCTGACCGTATGCTGGCTTACAAGATCTCTGCGGACGAAGTGATGAAATCACTGTCTGAACAGAGTCTGGAAGCCTCTCCTGGTAAAACTGGTGAAAGCTCCGGTAGAAGATCCCAGTCTTTTGAATATGTATTGAAATACTCCGGAAGGTTCAACTCTAAAGAGCAGTACGAAAACGTGATCCTCCGCTCTAATCCCAATGGCGAGATCCTTCGCCTGAAAGATGTGGCAGAGATCGAGTTCGGTAGCTCCATGTACGATATCTATTCCAACCTGAATGGTAAACCTTCCGCAGCGATCGTACTGAAACAGTCATATGGTAGTAACGCGAGCCAGGTAATCAAGGACGTTAAAGCAAAACTGAAAGAGATCAAAGGCAACTCCTTCCCGAAAGGAATGAACTACGAGATCAGCTATGACGTATCTAAATTCCTGGATGCCTCTATCGAAAAAGTGATCCACACCCTCGTGGAAGCATTCGTACTGGTAGGTATCGTGGTATTCCTCTTCCTGGGTGACTGGCGTTCGACCCTGATCCCTGCCATGGCGGTACCTGTATCCCTGATCGGTACTTTCGTATTCATGCAGTTCTTTGGTATCACCCTCAACCTGATCACCCTCTTCGCCCTCGTATTGGCGATCGGTGTCGTGGTGGATGATGCCATCGTGGTAATTGAGGCCGTCCATGCCAAAATGGAGGAAGAACACCTCTCGCCACTGAAGGCCACCAAAAAGGCCATGCATGAGATTGCGGGTGCGATCATTGCGATCACCTTCCTGATGTCAGCGGTGTTTGTGCCGGTGGCGTTCATGTCAGGTCCGGTAGGTATCTTCTATCGCCAGTTCTCCATCACAATGGCAACTGCGATCATCCTCTCCGGTGTGGTGGCGTTGACGCTGACGCCTGCACTTTGTGCGATGATCCTGAAAAATAATCATGGCAAAAAGAAAAAGCTTTCTCCTGTAGATAAATTCCTGGCTGCATTTAACAGAGGTTTTGATAAGACACAGGGCCGCTATATGCGTATCCTGAAGTCCATCATCAACAGACGTCTGGTAACATTCGCAATGCTGGCCGGCTTCTGTGCCGCTACATGGTACCTCAACGGACACGTACCTTCCGGTTTCATTCCGAACGAAGACCAGGGTATGTTGTACGGTATCATCCAGACGCCTCCGGGATCGTCTCTGGAAAGAACCAATCAGGTAGCCGAGAAACTGCAGAAAATATGTGAAGAGATCGATGGTGTACAATCCGTATCAGCACTCGCAGGTTATGAGATCCTGACGGAAGGTACCGGTTCCAACTCAGGTACCTGTCTGATCAACCTGAAAAGCTGGGAAGAACGTAAACACTCTGTACAGGAGATCATCGAAGAACTGGAAGAGAAGTGTAAAGACATCACCGGCGCTAATATCGAATTCTTCCAGCCACCAGCCGTACCTGGTTATGGTGCTGCGGGCGGTTTCGAATTACGTCTGCTGGATAAAGGCGGCTCTGGTGACTATAAGAAAATGGAAACTGTCAGCAATGATTTCGTAGCAGAACTGAGCAAACATAAAGAACTGGCTTCCGTATTCAGTTTCTACTCAGCCAGCTTCCCGCAGTACATGCTGAAGATTGACAATGATATCGCCCAGCAGAAAGGCGTGAGCATTGACAATGCCATGAATACCCTCTCTACATTGATAGGTAGTAACTACGAGATCAGCTTCATCAAATTTGACCGTCCGTATAAAGTGATCATTCAGGCTTCTCCGCAATACCGCGCACTGCCTGAAGATATCCTGAAATTGTATGTAAAGAATGACCGTGATGAGATGGTGCCATTCTCTGCATTCATGAAGATGGAAAAAGTATACGGTCTGTCTGAGATCACCCGCTACAACATGTACAACTCTTCCCAGATCAGTGGTTCTGCCGCTCCGGGATACAGTAGTGGTCAGGCGATCCAGGTAATTGACGAAGTAGCGAAGAAAACACTGCCAAGAGGTTTTGGTATCGACTGGGCAGGTATCTCTAAGGATGAGGTGGCGCAGGGTAACCAGGCGATCTACATCTTCCTGATCTGTCTTGGTTTCGTGTACCTGATCCTGGCGGCACAGTATGAGAGCTTTATCCTGCCATTCGCAGTAATCCTCTCCCTGCCGGCTGGTATCTGTGGCGCATTCTTCCTGCTGACCGTATTAGGACTGGAAAACAACATCTACGCACAGGTAGCCATGGTAATGCTGATCGGTCTCTTAGGTAAGAACGCCGTACTGATCGTGGAATTTGCCGTGCAGAAACACCGTTCCGGCTCCACCGTACTGGCGGCAGCTATGGAGGGTTCCAAAGTGAGGTTCCGTCCGATCCTGATGACCTCTTTCGCATTCATCGCGGGTCTGATCCCACTGGTGATCGCTACAGGCCCTGGTAAGATCGGTAACCGTACCATTGGTACAGCTGCTGCAGGCGGTATGTTATTCGGTACCATCTTCGGGGTACTGATCATACCCGGATTATATTACATATTCGGCAAGATTGCGGAAAAACGCATGCTTGTGAAAGAAGAAGAAGAAAATCCATTAACCGAGGAAATCGATCATAATGTATATGTATAAATTCAGGATAAACAGGAGTATCGGTGTGTTGGGAGTGTGTCTGGCAGTAGCCAGTTGCGGAGTGCCGAAAGTAGTGACGCCAACCGAAAACAAATCGGTTCCGGGCGCCTACAACGGAAACCAGGATACCACCAATACTGCTTTGGTACAATGGCGTGAATTTTTTAAAGATAAAGACCTCGTAAACCTGATCGACACAGCGCTGAAAAATAACCAGGAGCTGATGATCACTTTACAGGAAATAGACATTGCCAGAAACGATATCAGGTCGAGAAAGGCACAGTTACTGCCGTCAGTAGGTGTAAGGGCGGGTGCAGGCGTTGAGAAAGTAGGGCGTTATACCAGCCAGGGTGCCGGTGACGCAACTACGGAGATAGAGCCGGGAAAGGAAATGCCTGACCCCCTGCCCGATTTTATGATCGGCGCCTACGCTACCTGGGAAGCAGATATCTGGAGTAAACTGCACAATTCCAAAAAAGCAGCTGTTACCCGTTACCTGGCAACCGTAGAAGGCAGAAACTTCGTACTGACCAACCTGATCGCAGAGATCGCTAATTCTTACTATGAACTCCTGGCGCTGGACAACCAGCTTGAGATCATCAGACAGAATATCGAACTGCAAAAGAACGGGCTGGAAATCGTAAAGGTGCAGAAAGAGGCAAGCAGAGCTACAGAACTGGCAGTGAAGAAATTCGAAGCAGAAGTACTAAAATCTCAGAGCCTGGAGTATGAGGTCCTCCAACAGGTAAAAGAAACGGAAAACAGGATCAACTTCCTGCTGGGTCGCTACCCACAGGAAATCGCAAGGGACAAAGGCAACTTCCTGGATGTACTGCCAGCGATGGTGAATACAGGTATCCCTTCACAGCTCCTGGCCAACCGTCCTGATATCAAACAGGCAGAACTGGAACTGACAGCGGCAAAACTGGATGTGAAAGTAGCCCGCGCTGAGTTCTACCCTTCCCTGGGGATCTCTGCGGGTGTAGGTTTTAATGCCTTCAAACCTTCTTACCTGTTCAAGATGCCGGAATCTTTGCTGTATTCCCTGGCTGGCGACATCGTCGCTCCGCTGATCAACAGAAATGCGATCAAAGCCGAATTCAGCAGCGCCAATGCAAGACAGTTACAGGCATTGTACAACTACGAGCGGACCATCCTGAACGCCTACGTGGAAGTGTCTACGCAGCTCTCCAATATCAATAACCTGGAGAAAAGCTACGACCTGAAATCCAAACAGGTAGACGCACTGACCAGATCCATCGAAGTATCGAACGACCTGTTCAAATCTGCCAGAGCCGATTATTTAGAAGTACTGCTGACACAGCGTGATGCACTGGATTCCAAACTGGAACTGGTGGAAACAAAAAAATCACAGCTGAACGCAGTGGTAAATATCTATAGGAATTTAGGAGGTGGATGGAAATAAACATCCTTCTTTACAAAACGAGAGCCGGTCGGGAATCCTGACCGGCTCTGCTGTTTATATTGGGTTATGACAATCTTCGGGATTAACAACAACGGGATGAAAGACCCGCGGCCCAACGGCTCACAGGTTGAATTTCCCCTCCACTAATTTTCCTATCAACGGTATAGGGCGCTGTGCCTCATTAGATGCTGTAATAATTCCCAGCAGCATCAGAATGAATGGGCACAGCGAAATAATGTAAAACAATGTCGCCAGAGATGGCAGTATACCGACCAATATGCCACTGGCAATACTCAGGGCAATAGAGAAAATGATGATACCAAGGGACTGACTCAGGTGATACTGAACAAACGGGCTTTTATCGTCAGACTTCCTGTAAGAAAGATAGGCAACTACCCATCCTATCAGCGTAATATAGGCAACAATTGCCATCGTGCGGTTCGTCATGATATGGATTTTTGATACCATGCAAACGTAACATGTGATCAGCGACTTACCATGAAAACAGCAGCTACAAGCGGACTACGACTACAATTTGCCGCGTCTACAAAGCGTCTACGAAAAAGATACAACATGATGATTATCAACAAATTGACATTATACGCCCTTTTCCAGCCAGATTCTTTTTTGTACTTTAGTCCGGATGTTACGAGAACTCATAACCATATCGCTACTGCTCATCATTAGCCCCATTACGTTTGCTCAGCAACGATATATTGACTCACTGGAAGCAAAACTCAATCGGGAGCAACTATCTGATTACGAAAAGACAGTCATCCGTTGTAAACTGACAAGGGCGCTTTTTGAGACAAATCTGGAAAAAGCTATCCAGCTCACCAACAATGCCGCCGAGGCTCCCGGGGCCGACGCAAAAGCATGGCTCTACGCGACCAGAATACATCTGCTGGTGCAGCGAAAGGATAAACCAGCTGCCTACGCGGCAATGGACAGCGCCATGCGCTATGTAAACAGTGCTAAAGATCCTATCGCCAAAGGCATGGTCTGGTTTAGAAGCGGCTGGCTGGATCTCATTGATAATGAAAATGATGATGCAGTAACGAAGTTCCTGAAAGCGCTGGATTACTTTAAGGGAGACGCCGGAGTTGCCTACTCCGCCATCACCTGTCACTACCTGGCCAGCATCTATAGTTATGGTACAGATCCCGCCCGCCAGGGAGAATATGCCCGGCTGAGTTATAGCCTGGCAAGACAAAGCGGTGAAGCCGACGTACTGAATACAGGTTATTATACGATAGGGCAATATTATTATGACCAATATAAACTGAACCCAACGCAACAGCCACTGCTGGATACCGCCTTGTCCTTTTACAGACAAGCCATTGACCTGAACAAACGCGATCCGGGTCACATACTCGTAAGAAGCAATACGGCCGGTATTGCCCTCAATTTGGCCAATATCTACTTCCAACACTACCCCGTCTCCTACCGGGACAGCGTATATCATTACCTCGACCTGGCAGAAAATATCACTTCGGCCAGCGGACTGACAGAAATACTGGTCAATTGTTACGGTATGCGTAGTGAATACGAGTTGTTGAATAACAAACCTGCAGAAGCGGAACTCATTCTGCTGACTGCTCTTGCCCGTACGGAAAGCTCGCCCATAAAAATGCCCCTGACCCAGTCACGCATTTATAATGCCCTGGCCAGAGTTGCTGAGAAACAGGGAGATACAAAAAAAGCCCTGGGTTATATGAAAAGCTTTGTTGCCGCCAACGAGAAAGCCTTCAACCAGGAAAAGATCAATAATACCCAGCGCATAGAAGCCCGCTACCGGTCAGCACAACAGCAACAAAAAATAGCCCTGCTGGAACAGGAAGCCGTCTTCCGGGGCAAACGGAACCTGTTGTACATAGGATTAGGTATTGCGGGATTTCTCGCCCTTACCCTGCTCCTGGTGTCTTATAATTACCGTCTTAAAGCCTCCATCCGTAAACAGGCACTGATAGACAAGGAGAAAGAAGAAGTTATTCTTAAAGTGAAACTAAAGGAAGCAGAAGCAAGTCAGCTGATCGCCGAACAGGAACTCCTCCGGGAACGGCAGGAAAGACTGGAAAAAGAACTGCTGGCCGAACAACTGCAAAAACAGGAGAAAAACCAACTGATGGAAATGCTGGCTGATAAATCTACTGCCGGTAATGATCAGATTAAAAAATTACTGAAACGCCAGCAGCAGCTGGATGAGGAATATGAAGGCCATAAAACGGACTTCGTAGAGGTACACACAGCCTTCTTCGAACAGCTGCAACAACAGGCAGGCGATTCACTAACAAGACTGGACATGAAATACTGCTCCTATATCCTGATGGGACTGTCTAATAAAGAGATCTCCAACCGCTTAAATATTGAAGCAAAAAGTATCCGTATGGCACGTTACAGGATCAAACAAAAACTGGGCTTGGGAAAGGACGATAATCTGGACAATTTCATCAGAACACTGGGATAAAAAAAATTTTCAGGGTTACCCAACCCTTTGCTTTCATGAGGGGGTATTACTATCAAACAAACTTTATGAAAGCGACAACAATCAAGCAAACTTTAGTAGTACTGTTATCTGTTAGCCTGTTCTTTTCCTGCAAAAAAGATGACGACAAACCCACCCCTCCAAAAGGCTGTACCATAGATATGGCCAGCATTGCAGGCACCTATAAACTAACGGCTTTAACCTACACGGCATCTGGTGATAAAGATCCTGTCAACTACCTGCCATTCCTGGATGACTGTGACAAAGACAATATCACTATTTTCGGTAAAGATGGTACGTATGAGTACAAAGATCTGGGCGTTGTCTGTGATCCGTCCTCTTCTGAAAAAGGTGTATGGAAATTACAGGATAAAACGATTGTAATAGACGGCGAAGCAACAGGGGCTATTGAAAGCTTCGACTGTAGTAAACTGGTATATTCTGCGGGCAGCATCCTATTACCGGGAGATAAAATGACAATGACCTATACCAAACAATAACTTGTCTCTATACTGATGAATGACGTATGCTCCTTTATCAAAAGGAGCATACGTCGCTTGTGGTTATTGCTTCTTTAACCACTGTTTATATTCTTTACTGTCTTCTATATCTTTCAAATCAGTATAAGACTTGTTCTCTTCCAGCGTTTTCTTCAGCAACTGCCAGGCTTCTTCTTTTCTACCGAGACGCAATAGTATCCTGATCTTGCTATCATAGATAAAGTACTCGCTCTTGTCCTCTACCCAGGCAGCCGCCTGATTGATAAGCACTAGCGCTTCCTCCATTTTTGCGGCATCCTCATATGTCTCATGCATCTCCCAGGCTACGGCATTGCCCATAATACGGATTGCTTCCTTATAGAATTTCCCCATACTGGTATCTGGCAGCAAATCCTCAGGTATCAGGGACAGTCCTTTTAGCCCGGTTTCAATACAGGTTAGACGCCCCTTTCTCTTATCTTCTTCGGACATATCATCATAGTAGTCATCGCTGGCAAGATTGCTGTACGCATTCGTTTTCACATAGTGCAGATACAGGAACAGGTATTTGTCTTTCACCTTACCTGTATTAAAGTATTCCAGGGCCTCGTTGTATTTCTTTATCGCGTTCAGCGGTTCTCCTGCATAATTAAACCACAGTTCATTGCCTGCTTCAATAAGATCTGCCACTTCCTTCCATAATCTGGCTGCCGGCGTATCTATCACTTCATTAGGTACCCAGTTCTCGCGTAGATCCAGGTCCACGTCTGGCAATCTTTCTGCTATTTTCAAACGATCATCAATAGTAAACGAGTTCCCTTTCAGACTCAGCGAACGAAGTTTAGGCAGGCCATACAATTCCTCCGGCAGTTCGGACAACATGTTGTCATTAAGATTAAGTATATGCAACTGCTGCAAGGCACCAATTCCTTCCAGGTGTGCAGCTGTAAATGGTTTCCTTAAATGACCGACCATTCTTCCGTCACCGAAATCTGTTTTACTAGCCTGCAGATCCTTTATTTCCTGCAATCTTACCGGATCGTGTGCAAGATTCTTTGCGATGTCTTCAAAAGCATCCTTGTCGAGATCCTGCAACCATCTCCTGTAAAGATCAATCTTCAGTTCTTCAAGGGAAGTGATCTTAAAGAAACCTTTCAACAGCTCCTGTTTGACCAATGGAGAACTGGCATCATTATAAATTCCTGAAGCGTGTATTATCCTCAGTTTCGTCAGCCCTGATAAATCCGGCAGTTCATTGATATAAGACAATGCGCTATCCAGGTAAAGTTCTTCCAGCTGTTTCAATGTTGTAAGCGCAGCTGGAATCTGCCTGATTGAATTCTGGTTCATATACAGACGTTTCAGACCTGTACAGCCGAGAATAGCGTCAGGAAAATCCACCGGACTAACATCCGTGCATTTATCACAGTGGAGTTCTTCCAATGCGGGGATACCGGCGGTTAATCCGAAACCGATACACTTGCTTACATCTAATACACGCAGGGATGTTGACTGGCTGAAATCCGTCGGTATGCTCAGATTAGTATTCTTAGAAACGTCCAGCACACGCAGGTGTTTCAGTTGGGTCAGTTCCACAGGCAACGTTTCCAACCCGCAGGAGGAAAGATATAATTCCTCTAATTGTTCGAGACCAGCTATTTCCGCAGGAATCTCCCTGATCTCATTTCCATTTAAGACTAATTTCTTCAACGCGCTAAACGTTGTCAGTACCGCCGGGAACCTACTCAGGGACTTTTTGCTAAGATCAAGCACCTGTATAGTTTCAGGCTTCGCCTTCAGGCGCTCCAGTTCCTCCATCACTATGAGACGGCCGGCTTGTATGCCTTTCTTCAGCGGAGATTTCTTTGCCTTCAGCAGATCAATAAATGCGTGCCTGTCAAACTCATTGTTTTTAAAGACACCTGCCACCATGACTTCTTCGAAATCCTTTTCCGTATAGTCATAGGTAAAGAAGTCATCCGAATCGCCAAAATAATTGATCAAAACGGCGCCTTTAGGCGTGATATTCGTATCATGGTCTGAATTCAGGACATATGGCACACTTGTAATACCTTCGATAGTGATCGCACCATCGTTATAGTTACCATCCAGGGCAAATTTAATGTCCGCATTACCGGTGATATGAATAAACTCGCTGCCACTATATAATACGTCACATTTCACATCCCCACGTACAAACAGACATGGGAAGCTTTCTTCACCCAGTGAGATGTCGCCTTTTACAGTAAGATTACCGTTTACAAATACCAGCAGATCGGCAATTTCAGCAGGTTCTTCCTGGTCTTCCAGCATTTGCCTCGCCAGGTCAGCAGTCAGATCACCATCTATTGTGAGACCTTTCTCAAAGTATAATACAAGATTAAAATCAATAACACCGATAGGATCATAGCCACTGAAATCGAATTTTGCTTTTGCCTCTTCAGCAGTCAGAATTTCTGGCTGAACAGATGCAACTGCTTTTTTAGGTGCGCTGGCGCTTGCCTTGAAACCCGGCAAAAATTCGTCTCTGATAATGTGCTGGCCTTTGTTGATGTATTTGCCAATCTTATCGCTGTCAGCATATTCTTTCTCCCTCACCAGCTCAGGCCGTAATACAGTGATATCACTATACTCAGCATTTGGAGCTTCTATCCCATAATCGCCGACAATTGTTCCGGATACACCTCCTTTAAAAGTAAAGGAATGATCATCTGCAAAGATGGCCATTGCCTGCGTACGGCCTTCTACCGTTAGTTGACCATGGTTATAATACCCATAGATGGTCTGTTCAGCCACCAGGTCGCCTTTGATATAAAATTCGCCGCCGCCTTTGTTAATGCTTTTCACCTGTACATTTCCGGTGACAAGCAGGTGTTCGCCATTATCAATGTCCGGCTGGAATAATACACCATTAACAGTGAGGTTACCATCCACGATGATCCCATATATGTCGTCCTTCGCAGCAATGCAGAATTTATAGGTATCCAGCATGCTGTCAAATGTAACATCGCCTTCATATACCATGTACTTTCCGCCGTCATCATACAAACCATTAATGTACTGATCAAGCTGAAAACGTGCTACCGCCTCTTTTTCGGAAATAATGTGAAAATCACCTGGTGCCAGGGCCTTGCTGTCTTTTACAATCTTTTTGTAGCCTTTACCTGTCTTTTCTTTGACAAGTTTGTCATATTCCTGACGGGCTTTTGCGGGGTCATCAAAATCTTTTGTTGTGGTCTTTCCATGGGTGCCGATCTTACCGTATCGGGTAGCAATGGTATGGGCAGTCAATGAAATCTGCCAAAACTTTGAGGATGTCCCATCCTGCAATTCGAAATACTGGAGCATTTTTTTGATAGGTTTTACAATAATGATGTTCGCTTACCATGGCCGGTCTATCCGACTGGCCACATATTTATTTAGTACAGAATCCTTGATATATTGAGTAAAGTTTTCGAAAGCAGTATCTCCAAGATTTCCACCTGGAAATGGTTGACTTTTATATAACAACAGATATGATGTGCCATCACAACAGCCACTGTTTTTACCATCTTTCCTGGAATTTATCGCAACACGGGAAGCATGTTCAATAAATCTGTCCCAGCCAGCAATATCCATACGAAAACCAAATCCTGAAAAAGGGAGCACTTCATCGCTCTTACCTGCAAATCCCATGATAGCATTTCTATATTGTGGCATAGTCTTATAGATAATACCTTGCACACCATCCCTCCGTTTCCGCAGATGCAACACATATGAAGTATCAAAAGAAGGAAGACAAAAAAAGAATACCGTATTAGTATCTCTCAGATCTTCATTAAAAGGAATAGAAAATCCCTCGATGAGGGCAGCTAGTTCGGACCGTTGCAGGGTTGGTACGGAATCAATCACATCACGCTCTTGATTATTGGAGGTCTCTCGCTGGCATGACAACAAAAACAAAACAATAGTCCCTAAAAAAATGGCTTTCATGAGATATCAGTCCCGGTTATGGCAATAAATATAATATAAATATTTTATTACATCCGGAAACTTATAGACAAAGAGGTCCTCTTCACCAGAGGACCTCTTTTTATTGTACACTGTTCCAGGGCAGGATAGGTCCGCTATATGGTTGGGTAACAATACCTGCACACGAACAGGGAATATAGGGAGCGAGTGTCAACAGGTAAACATTATACAATGTAAACAGGAGCATCAACACCAGCGATCCAAAGAGCGCCTTCCTGCGGAAACGACTGGTCAGTAATAACAGGGCAAGCACGATCTCTGCTGCAGGTAATAAAAACGAAAGAATAAGGAAATGATCTTTTACCAGTGGCGATTTACTAAGGGTATCCTGGAAACGGTTAAATCCAAGGTACTTGCTCAATCCCACAGTGAGGAATAGCATGGCGATGAGATAAGCCATCAGCAATTCAACAGATGATCGCTTCATTTCCCGGATTTAGATCTTGGTTGATAATAACAACAGAAAGGTAGGAAGACACTGTGCTATATTTTATCAGTCGATATATTAATTCCGTTTATGTCCAGATTAGCTGTCAGTTAACCATCCAGTCTTAAAAGCAAAAAAGCCGGTGTAAGCTACTTACACCGGCTTTTTAAACAACTATATTTCATCAGAAGAATTTCGGACAATCCACTCTTGCTTTCTTTCTCTCCGGACTCAGCATAGATCCAAAAGTATATCCGATAGACAACTCATGTGTACCGTTATTGTAACTCTGTAGTGGTCCTGTAGAAAAATCGTAAGCATATCCGATGCGCAGGTTTTCCGTTGGGAATACCTCTATTGCTGCGATAGCCGAGTTGCGGGTGGATAATGCTTTCTGCAGATAATCCTTACTGTAAAGATCAATACGGGTACGATAACCACCTCCGACCCAGAGCATTTGTTTAAACAGCACGAAAACGTTCAGGTCCATACTGGTTGGTCCTCCCCTGTCATCTTTGATGAGGAAAGAAGGTTTCAGCTGTATCTGCTCATTTACCGGCAACATAAAACCTGCGGTCAGATAATAATGCGGTCTTGGTTGCGGGATATACGCGTATTTAGCCTTGTTCACATGTGGCGACACCAGGTTATCGACAGAAAATCCTGCATAAAATGTCTGATCAGCATAATAGATCCCTGCTCTGGCATCCGGTACCATGGTTTTTATAACACCAGGCGTGATCGTGGTTTCCGGATCCTGTGTCCAGAGTTGTCTGCCATCTATTCCCAGTTGTACCAATCCGGCACTGATACCGAATGAGAGTCTGGCGGTGCCATCCTCATTTGTTCTGATACGATAGGCGTAGTTAGCATATACGGATTCAGAAGTCTGGGCGCCCAGTCTGTCACCACCTACCTGCACACCCCATCCCACATTACCATCGGCAGCAATATTATCAACGGCAATAGAGAAACTCCGGGGAGCCCCATCTATACCTGCCCACTGATTACGGTAATAACCATGTATGTTCAGCACCTCTTTATAACCAGCATAAGCAGGGTTAATGTATATGCCGTTGAACATGTACTGGCTGAACTGTGCGTCTTGCTGAGCAAACGCAAGTTTGCCCAGCAACAACGACATCATCAATATTAGACTTCTTTTCATGTTAATCTTTCATTTTGCGGATAATCGTCGTGTATCCTTTCACTACTTCCCACTCACCGTTGGCTTTTTTAACACGCAACAGGTAATAGTAAGTACCATCGTTCAATCCATTGCCGCTCCAGGTATTCTGATAATTCTTCTGTCGGTATACTTCGTTGCCCCAACGATTGACCATTATTAACTCATTTTCTACATACTTGTTAAGTCCGCGTATTTCAAACACATCATTCTTACCATCACCATTTGGTGTAAATAATGGTGGTATTCTCAGATCTGTTTCTACAACAGTGATCTTCACCACAGCAATGTTGGTGATGTAACCATCGACATCGCTGATCTGGTAACTGAAGTCATCTTCTCCGGTATAACCGTTGTCCGGTACATAACGGATAGAACCATCTTCATTGATGATCACCTGACCATGTTTAGGAATGCTGATGATCGTTAAGCTCGGAACACTGAATGTTGATTCCACCGGATCATCATTATCCAGCACCGTAATGACAACCGCCGTACTTGCACGCGTCTCAGCCTGATCATCATTTGCCTGTGGCGGAGCCGGAACAGTTGTTTCTGTAGGCGTATCGTTATTCATCGATGTACCAGAGATATCTGTCACGGTTGCGTTAGCAGGCGTCAGACCAGTAACGGTTGCTGTATTCGTAACACTACCGGCTTCTTTATCCTGTTGTGTGATGTGATATACCGCAGTCATTGTCACCGACGCACCTGGTAGCAGGGTACCACTATAGTTTTTGGTTACACCCATCTGCGGATCCGATACCACGATATCGTGCAGCGGCACATTACCGGTGTTCGTGACATGGAAGATGTAAGTGATCTCATTTTTATCCCTTGCGCCCACTTTCACCAGTGCAATAGCAGGATTAGGCACTACTGTAATCACCGTGATGTCCACTGTTACAGTAACTGTACCACCATTACCATCACTGATAATGATTGTGAAACTATCAGGGCCGGTATAACCGGTATTTGGTGTATAAGTATAAGAACCATTTGCATTCACGATAGCAGTACCGTTTGCAGGAGGCGTACCCAGCGTATAAGTCAGGACGTCTCCATCCACGTCTGTTCCATTGACTGCACCGTTTACCGGCGTATTCAGCGATGTAGACTGTGTATCACCGGTTCCGGTTGGTGCATCATTTACAGGTGTAACAATGATGCTTACCGGTACAGTGATAGAACCACCGTTACCATCGCTGATCAGGATGGTGAAGTTATCCGGACCATTATAATTCGCATTTGGCGTATAGATATAAGTACCATCAACATTGACAATCACACCACCATTTACAGGTGCGGTACCCACGACATATGTCAGCGGATCACCATCTGCATCATTACCGGTTACGGCTCCGTTTACAGGAGTATCTTCCAGTGTCGTGCGCGAGTCACCTGTACCGGTTGGTGCATTATTAATAGCGGTGACAGTTATATCAACTGTTACGGTGACAGTACCACCGTTACCATCGCTGATAATGATTGTAAAGCTATCCGGACCACTGTAACCAGCATTTGGTGCATAGGTGTAAGTACCATCCGCATTCACTATGGCAGTTCCGTTTGCAGGAGGTGTACCCAGGGTATAAGTCAATACATCTCCGTCTACATCAGTGCCGCTTACAGCACCGTTTACAGGCGTATTTCTCGGCGTAGTACGGGTATCACCGGTGCCTGTTGGCGCGTCATTTACAGGTGTCACGACAATCGTTACAGTCACTGTAGCTGCACCACCATTGCCATCACTGATCACTACCGTAAAGGCGTCGGTTCCATTAAAGTTAAGATTCGGAATATAAACAAATGTTCCGTCTGTATTTACTGTAACGATGCCATTTGCAGGATTTGTCGTTCCTATAACATAGGTCAGCGGATCATTGTCAGCATCGGCTCCGGTTATTGTTCCATTAAGCGGAGTATCTTCTGGTGTAGTCAGGTTAAGATCTGTACCAGTTGGCGCGTCATTGACTGCTGTAACCGTAATGTTAACTGTTACAGTAGTTGTTCCGCCGTTACCATCGCTGATCACTATGGTGAAGGCATCTGTGCCTACATAGTCAGCATTTGGTGTATAGACGAATGTACCATCTGCATTTACTATCACGCTACCATTGGCTGGGGTGATCGTTCCGATTGCATAAGTCAAAGGATCATTGTCTGCATCCGCTCCGACTACAGCGCCATTTAATGGTGTGTCTTCCGGAGTGGTCAGATTCTGATTCGTACCAGTTGGCGCATCATTGACTGCCGTAACCGTAATATTAACTGTTACAGTAGTTGTTCCACCATTACCATCGCTGATCACTACGTTAAAGGCATCTGTGCCTACATAATCAGCATTTGGTGTATAAACAAATGTACCGTCTGCATTAACTACCACGCTACCATTTGCTGGGGTGATCGTTCCGATTGCATAGGTCAAAGGATCATTATCTACATCGGCTCCAACTACAGCACCATTTAATGGTGTGTCTTCAGGAGTGGTCAGATTCTGATTTGTACCAGTTGGCGCGTCATTGACTGCTGTAACCGTAATATTTATTGTTACAGTTACTGAACCGCCATTACCATCACTAATCACTATAGTAAAGGCATCCGCACCATTATAATCTGGGTTCGGTGTATAAGTATAAGCTCCAGTTGTCGCATTAACAGTCGCGGTTCCGTTTAACGGACCTGTACCTAAGGTATAAGTCAACGCATCGCCATCTGCATCAGCACCAGATACAGCTCCATTTACTGGCGTATCTTCCAGGGTAGTCTGCGTATCTCCTGTACCAGTCGGCGCATCATTGACAGCTGTAACCGTAATATTTACTGTCACAGTTACTGAACCGCCATTACCATCGCTAATCACAACAGTAAAGACATCCGTACCATTAAAATTAGGGTTCGGTGTATAAGTGTAAGCTCCCGTCGTTGCATTCACAGTTGCTGTTCCACTTACCGGACCTGTACCTAAGGTATAAGTCAGCGGATCACCATCCACATCAGCACCAGATACTGCACCATTTACCGGCGTATCCTCCAGGGTTGTCTGTGTATCTCCTGTGCCTGTTGGCGCATCATTGACAGCGGTAACTGTAATATTTACTGTCACAGTTACAGAACCGCCATTACCATCACTAATCACTATAGTAAAGGCATCCGGACCGTTATAATCTGGGTTCGGCGTATAAGTATAAGCTCCAGTTGTCGCATTAACAGTCGCGGTTCCGTTTAACGGACCTGTACCTAAGGTATAAGTCAACGCATCGCCATCTGCATCAGCACCAGATACAGCTCCATTTACTGGCGTATCTTCCAGGGTAGTCTGCGTATCTCCTGTACCAGTCGGCGCATCATTGACAGCTGTAACCGTAATATTTACTGTCACAGTTACTGAACCGCCATTACCATCGCTAATCACAACAGTAAAGACATCCGTACCATTAAAATTAGGGTTCGGTGTATAAGTGTAAGCACCCGTCGTTGCATTCACAGTTGCTGTTCCACTTACCGGACCTGTACCTAAGGTATAAGTCAGCGCGTCGCCATCCACATCTGCACCTGATACAGCGCCATTTACTGGCGTATCCTCCAGAGTAGTCTGCGTATCACCTGTGCCTGTCGGCGCATCGTTTACAGCTGTAACTGTAATATTTACTGTCACGGTTACTGAACCACCATTACCATCACTAATCA
>NZ_FOUX01000004.1 GCF_900114995.1 Chitinophaga sp. YR627 | reverse complement strand
GCTACTTGTGATTTTGTAATCTTATAACGAGCAGCCACCTGGCTCATGCTTTGGTCCCCAGCCATATATTCGGCTACGACTTTATTCATGAATGATTGCTCATATTGGAATTGCATTCCTAGACGCCCCTTACGTCCCTCATTGTTTGAATTTTGCATGTTTTACACTTTTTAAGGTGTAAACCTATTTCAGGATCATACAGATGCCGTTTAGATAATGCTTATCCTACGTTAATCTTACGTTCCTGAACGTAGGATTAACGTAGGATAAAGCCTATCAAATAAATATCTGTACGGGTGAAAGACAAGTATAATAATTAGTGGTGCTATCCGGATGCGTGGAAATGAGGACTGTGGAGGAGGATCTATTGTACAGTCTGTAGAAAAAAATACGTAAAGATGGGGCTGGTTAACAGGAATTTATACTAAATTGAGTACTGTCTGAATTTCAGTTATTACGTCAGATAGTCGTTGGGTATGACATTCTGTGCCGGAGGGTGACAGGATGGGATATCGGCAGATATATAAAAAAGAAAACCCCGCCCAAAAGAGCAGGGTCTGTCCTATTTATCCCTATACCTATGAAATACAAATTAATGTGGTTAATTATTCTGCAACGGTGCCACTTTCGTTCACTAACACAGATTTCTCTGTACCGTTGTCCTGAATATTAACCTTATAATATGCAGCTACGTCAGATCTTTCAATTCTCGAACCGTCCTTAATAGTAGCGGTTGGATATTTAGATCTCAGCGTAGAGGCAACCGCTTCGGGGAGCCTGTCTGCTGCATAAGTGCTACGGGTTGCTATCCACTTACCATCAGCATCATATTCGGCCGCAGTCTTTACATCTTCTTTAGTAAAGTTCGCTACCCAATGTCCGCTGTAGTTCTTCGCCCACTTCGCTTCTGTGCCTGAAAAGTTCTGCTGAAAAGCATCCTTTACTACGACAGGAGCTACTATCTCTTTTTTCGCAACTACCTTCTTTGTTTTTTTTGCTGATTTCTTTTGTGCAAAAGTTGTGCCGGAAGATATGAGTGCCACACAAATTATTAATACTAACTTTTTCATAAATAATCAGATATGGTTTTTCAATTGGGTTGAGTTTTTCAACTTATTCTTCCGTCGTAATTACCAAAACAATGCCAAAAAGTAATCAACGAACTAATGCCCGGTAAAAATACAAAAAAAAACCACAATTAAAAGCAAAACCATCTTTTTCGTGACACGGTCTCTTCCAGGCTGCTGTAAAATCCGTAACTTTGCAGAATTTTAATCAACATATTTTTAATAACGTCAAAGGGCGGAGAATTGTTTTATGGCCAGCAAATATCAGGAATATAATCAGCTGAATTTACCGCAGATAGAGAAGGATATATTGGCGCACTGGGAAGAAATCCAGGCATTCGAGAAAAGCGTATCCATTCGCGAAGGCGCCACTCCTTTCGTATTTTATGAAGGTCCGCCTAGTGCGAACGGTATGCCTGGTATTCACCACGTGATTTCCCGTACCCTGAAAGACCTGGTTTGCCGTTACAAAACAATGAACGGTTTCCAGGTGAAACGTAAAGGTGGTTGGGATACCCACGGTTTGCCTGTGGAACTGGGTGTAGAAAAAATGCTCGGTATTACCAAGGAAGCGATCGGTAAAACAATTTCCATTGAGGACTATAATAAGGCCTGCCGCACAGAAGTATTAAAATTCAAAGACAAGTGGGATGACCTGACCCGTAAGATGGGATATTGGGTTGACCTGAAATCTCCTTACATCACTTTTGATAACAACTATATTGAGAGTCTGTGGTGGTGTCTGAGTGAACTGTATAAAAAGAATCTGTTATATAAAAGCGTTAGTATCCAGCCGTATTCTCCGGCTGCAGGTACTGGTCTGAGTTCACATGAACTGAACATGCCGGGTTGCTATAAAGAGGTAAAAGATACCACGGTTGTAGCGATGTTTAAAGCGATAGAAGCTGACAACTCTGCATTTCTGTTTGAAGCGGCAAGAAAAATTGCTGCGGATGCAGAAGTATTCTTCATGGCCTGGACCACTACCCCATGGACACTCCCATCCAATCTGGGTCTGACTGTAGGTGCTAATATCGAGTACACCCTGGTACGTACATTCAACCCATATACCCATCTGCCTCAGTTTGTGGTAATGGCGAAAGACCTGCTGGGTAAATATTTCAAACAGGAAGGTGAAGACGGGGATTTTGCTGCCTATAATGAAGGTGATAAGATCATTCCATGGCAGATCCTGTCAGTATTCAAGGGAAGTCAGCTGGAAAATATCCGTTATGAGCAGCTGCTGCCATACGTACAGCCTGAATCCGGCGATCCGTTCCGTGTACTGTTGGGCGATTTCGTAACAACAGAAGATGGTACAGGTATCGTACATACCGCGCCTGCTTTTGGTGCGGATGACTATCGCGTAGGACAGAAATATGACATCGGTATATTGACCCTGGTAGATCGTCAGGGTAAATTCCTGGATGAAGTAGGCGAGTTTGGCGGTCGTTATGTGAAAAATTACAAGAGCGATCCGGAGTATAAAGATGTAGATGTTGATATCTCTGTAAAGCTGAAGAAGGAGAACCGTGCATTCAAAGTAGAGAAATACGAACATACTTATCCTCACTGCTGGCGTACAGACAAACCTGTATTGTACTATCCGCTGGATGCCTGGTTCATCCGTACGACTGCTGCGAAGGAGAAGATGGTAGAACTGAACAAGACGATCAACTGGAAGCCAGCTACTACTGGTACAGGCCGTTTTGGCAACTGGCTGGAGAACATGGTAGACTGGAATCTGAGCCGTAGCCGTTTCTGGGGTACGCCGCTGCCGGTATGGAGAACAGTTGCTGTGAAGGAAGATAGTCCGGAGGGCGCTGTACAGAAATGTCTGGGTGCGAAGAATGAACTGGTAGGTGCGCTGCTGTTTGTGAAGAAAGATGAATTTAAGGCAGATGTACTGGATGCAGACAGTGAGCTGAGCAAACGTGTTGCAGCCCATAACGCACAGTACGCTGGTAAGAGTAAGGAAGAGCAGGAACTGTTTACTATTAATATAGATAAGGTTCGCGCGAAAATTCAGAAAGAAGAGATCACCCTGGTTGATGTAGCGCTGGCTAATTTCTACCTGACGGATCTGGTAAGTGGCTATTGCGTAGCGATCACCGAAGAAACATTAGCAGATATCGATCTGCATAAACCAATGGTGGACAATCTGATCTTTGATCATGAAGGTCAGCTGATGTATCGTGAGCCGGATCTGGTGGACGTTTGGTTTGACAGTGGAGCGATGCCTTATGCACAGTGGCACTATCCATTTGATAACAAAGAAGAATTTGCGAAGAGCTTTCCGGCAGATTTCATTGCGGAAGGTGTTGATCAGACACGTGGCTGGTTCTATACCCTGCATGCGCTCGGAACGATGTTGTTTGACAATGTAGCTTATAAGACGGTTGTATCGAACGGTCTGGTACTTGACAAGAATGGCGTCAAGATGAGTAAGCGACTGGGTAATATTGTGGATCCGTTCGCTACACTGGAACAATTTGGGGCGGACGCAACACGCTGGTACCTTGTTACCAACGCGTCTCCGTGGGATAGCATGAAATTTGATATTGATGGGATTCGTGAGGTGCAACGTAAATTGTTCTCCACCCTGTACAACACGTACAATTTCTTTGCGATGTATGCGAACCTGGACAAATTCACGTTCAGTGAAGCATATGTACCGCTGGAAGAACGCCCGGAGATAGACCGCTGGATTATATCCCTGCTGAATACACTGGTGAAAGACGTTACAGGTTATTTCGATGATTACGAGCCTACCCAGGCGGGAAGGGCGATACAGTCCTTCGTTGACGAGCATCTGAGCAACTGGTATGTGCGTCTGTGCCGTCGCCGTTTCTGGAAAGGTGAGTACGCTCAGGACAAGATATCTGCTTATCAGACCTTGTACGAGTGTCTCGAAACACTGGCCCGTTTAATGGCGCCTGTGTCACCGTTCTTTGCAGATTGGTTATTTGGCAACCTGAATAAGGTAAGTGGTCGTCATGCGGAGGCATCAGTTCACCATATGCTGTTCCCATCCGAGGTAACAACGGCGATCGATGCGGACCTGGAAGAAAGGATGCAGTTAGCGCAGGATATTTCCTCGCTCGTATTGTCTCTCAGAAAGAAGGTAAATATTAAGGTACGTCAGCCGTTACAGAAGATACTGATACCAGTACAAAACCTGCATATTAAGGAACAGATTGAAAAAATTCAAGATCTGATAAAAAGTGAGGTGAATGTGAAAGGTATTGAGTATCTTACGGAAACGGAAGGTTTTATCAAGAAAAAGATCAAGCCAAACTATAAATCCCTGGGTGGTAAAATGGGGGCAAAGATGAAAGCCGTTGCGGCCGCCATTAGTGCATTCTCTGCTGCCGATATCGCATCCCTCGAACGTAACGGAGAATTTATCCTTCAGATTGACGATGAACAACTGCCTATACAGTTATCTGACGTAGAGATCATCTCAGAAGATATTCCCGGTTGGACCGTAGCTAATAAGGGCGCACTTACTGTGGCGCTCGATATTACTATTACACCAGAGCTGCTGGATGAGGGCAATGCCCGTGAATTAGTCAACCGTATTCAGAAGATCAGGAAGGATAGTGATTTCGAACTGACTGACAGAATACAGGTAAAAGTGGCAGTAATCGAGAGCTTGAAATCGGCGATTATTAACTATAATGACTATATTTGCACGGAAATTTTGGCAGATAGTTTGGAATTGGTGCCGGAATTACAGGATGGAATTGAAATAGAAGTAAATGATTTGACATTCAACGTATTAGTTAACAAAAAAAGCTAATCCCATGGCAACAAGCAAGAAAGTTGCTAGTAAAAAGACCCAGAAAGCGGTAGCACCGGCTAAAAAAGCAGCGGCAAAACAGGTTACTCCTGTAAAGAAATCCGCAGCGGCCAAGCCGGCGACGAAGAAGGTAGCAGCACCTGCAAAGCCAGCTGCAAAAACTTCGACACCAAAAGTTGCTACCAAACAGGTCAAGCCAACTACGACTCAGAAAGTTGTTGCCAAAAAATCAGCAGTTACCCAGACGGCTTCGTCAAGTAAATCTGTAGTAAAAAAAGCACCCGTAGCAGCACAGGCGGTGCCTCAAAGTGAAGTAAAGAAAGCGACGGTTCCTGCTAAGTCCGTAGCTTCCGCGAAAGTGCCTGATACAAAGAAAGTGGTGACGCCAAGCGTTACTGCAGATAAAGAAAAACTAATTTCCAAGCCAGAAGAAAAAGAAGTAATAATGCCAGTAAATAAAAAAGACGATAAAGAAAAAGTAGTTGCTAAGGACGCCAAAAAAACAGCGGACAAGGTACAAAAAGCTGAAAAAACAGCACCAGCAGCAAAGGCTGAAAAGCCAGCTGACCGTACTGAGAAAGTTGAGAAAAAAGGCGCATCTAAAGCAGGTACATTAGTAACCTACCAACCAGAGTTTACTAAATCTGTTCTCGATCAGCCAGAACAGCCGTCCGGTCCTGTTTACCGCTATAGTGATACAGATCTGCAGGAATTCAAAGACCTGATCCTGAAAAAGCTGGAAGCTGCCAAGAAGGAACTGGTATATCTGCAGGGCCTGATCACGCGTAAAGATGAAGCAGGTACCGATGATACCGAAAACAAATACATGAGCATGGAAGATGGTTCCGGTTCTCAGGAAAGAGAACAGCTGAACCAGATGGCAAGCCGCCAGATCCAGTTCATCGATCACCTCGAGAAAGCACTCGTGCGTATCGAAAACAAAACTTACGGTATCTGCCGCGTAACCGGTAAACTGATCGATAAAGCCAGACTGCGTGCTGTACCGCATGCTACGCTAAGTATCGAAGCGAAACTGGCGAAAAGCAAATAAGTAATTACTTATCCGGTATAGGAAAAAATCCTGATCTAAAATCCGTTAAGCACAAGACTGGCATTGCCAGGAAGTGGTAGCGGAGGGAAGATCAGGATTTTTGTTTTGGGAGAGGTGTGTCAGAAAGGTCCAATGACATGTTCGACTGGTTTAGCGTATATGTAGCCAGCGCTTCTTTAAGGATGGCGGTAGCCTCGGACAGTCCGCAGTTTTCCAGTGTATCCAATACCTGCTCTGTATTTTGAGGAGGATTTCTGAGCGCATTGACCTGATTTAATAAAGCCTGAAAGACTTTAGGCAGATTAGCCTTCAACAACCTACATGCAAATTCATCAGGTGTTTCTACCAGAATATTATGGACAAAAACATAACGGCTGGGAAAGTCTTTTTTGTTAAAGGTGATCAGTATATCAGCCTTGCATTTTATAGCGGCTGCTAATACATGCCTGTCATCCTCGTCAGGTAGTTGCAAGCCAGCTATAAATTTTTGTAGCCGGTTACATTAGCATCAGGAAAAGCATTTTCCATTGCTTCCCGTGTTCTCTCTAACTAAAATGACTTTAAATCACTTCGATTTAGTAAGAGATTACGTATCCATTCATCATGAATCTGATCTGTCCATTTTGGAATTAGCAACCCTACCTGAGCCAGACACAAAAGAAAATCACGTAATGGTGCTGGGTACAGGACATTGGCGTCCAGTACGGTAACAAACTTTTTATGTTCAGTCATTTAATATCCCAGATTAAGATCCTGTGCCTGTCCGGCCAGAAAGTCTAAATTGTCTGCTCTTTTCTTCTTCATTTTCTTATCATAGGCAATGAGATCCTTTAGTTGGATTCTGCGATGTGTGCCTACTTTATGAAAGGGGATTTCACCCTTCTCCAGGAGATTAACTATGTGAGGTCTTGATACGCCCAGCATTTCTGCGGCTTGTTGTGTGCTGATATCTGTATTGTTGTCTGAATGGAATAAAGCAAATGAATTACCTTCTGCCATCTTATCCAGAATAGTGAAGAAAAGTAGTATTGCTGATTTTGGTATTTCCAGTTCTTCTTCATACCCGGCAATTTTCAATGAAACTTTATCACTTTCATTTTTTGCAATTTCAGTAGATACTTCAGATACTTTGGGCCTTATCGCCCTGGCGATTTCCTGATCGGTTCTTGTGGTTTTTTCCAATATCGCTTCCATATCACTTACTTATTTGCTATTGTGAAGTTAGTGAAACAATATGAATAAACGAAATAAACGAAACAAAAGATAAGAGTTGTCTCATTGTGGTTCTCCCCATGATACAGAGAAGATGGTATAATATCACTTTAATATGGTATAAGGAGCCTCTTATACCAAAATATAAGCACTTAAATGGTATAAGAAGCTCCTTATACCATTTAACACCATAAAAAAAGCGTCCCCTCTTTTCAGAAGGAACGCCAGTGTAAATAAACAGGGGCTTCAAGGAGAAGTTCTTTATGAGACCTCTTGTTTTTTGCGTTTAGTAATCTGCCTGGCCGCCAGGTAAACCAGCCCTACGGACGCAAGTCCGATAAGGCTTCCCACACCAATCCTTTTTGCCTGTTTCTTGCTGATCGCCGGTAAGCGTAGCTTAAACTTCTCAGGACTGGCCTGGGCTATCTGCAACAACGGTTCCATCCATGGGCCGGGAATAATTTTATCTGCGATTTTCTCTGCGTCGGGGTTTTCTGCATCAAATGCAACGCCAATTCCTGCTTCTTTCAGCAATTGGCTACCATCAGAACCACTGCCTACATATATAATATTCTGTGGAGTGACGTGGTATTTGTCTGCAATATAGGTTAATATATTGCTCTTACAATACACCGGCGCCTGTGTGGGCAGATTTTTATCCGGGCAGAGGAAATATTCAGGAATGGTCACCTCCCCTGTCGCCACGCTATTGAAGAGATGCAGTTTGTTGGCGAATACGAAGTCCATTCCCAGTTTATTTTTAACATGGCGGGCTACACATTCAAAGCCATCCGTGATAATACCACAGGTATATCCTCTTTTCTTCAGTTCACGTACGACCACTTTGATATCGGGTACCAGCGATACTTCATCCGCTACCTCGAGCAGCTCCGCCAGATTCCTGTCCTGGAACAGGGTCGCTGTATGCTCAATAATGGATACCGGATCAGAGAAATGGCCCCGGATCTGTTTTAAGGTATTCTCGAAACCAAACTCAGTAGCGGCCGCCATCAGGTAGTCCTCACGGAAGATAGTCTCGTCGAGATTGAAGATGACCATTTTGTGGAGCTTGTCAATAGATTCCAGGATAGAATATTCCATCTGTTCACGGATCATATTGATGTTTCCCAGTGTTTCCAGGTTTTCCTGTGGAATGTTTTCAGCCTTACGCAGAATGGTACGGGATACTTCCCTTGACATTTTGCTCAGCTGCTCCCAGGTCTGCATGGCATTTTCTACGCGACCAATATTGGCTTCAGTGATGCGGGCGCCCTGTAGGTGCAGGTCGATCAGCAATCCGATATCTACACCGTAGTCATTTTCAAACTGAACCTGTGATAATAATGATTTTCTGGCTGCGATCATGCCGCTAAGCGGTTGGTTGAAATTAGCCAGTTCAGGAAAAAGAATGCTGAGCAGTGGTTTGGCTACCAGTTGGGTGACCCTGCCTGCCTGCCGCTCGAAATAGGATTTTACAAAATCAGCTTTTCCCTCAATAATGGGATCGGTCAGTAATTCCACTATATTGTCCGGATAGGTCAGAATATCACCATCTACATACATGACAATATCGTTCTTGGCGGCCATCATACCTTCCCGCATGGAAATCCCTTTGCCCCGCTGACTGCTGGTAATGACGCGCACTTTCTCTTTCAATGCTTCCTCAACCGAATTGTCGTTGGAATTATCATCTACCACAATGATCTCAATTTTTCTTGTCGTCTTTTTGATGGTTTTGATTACCTGACGTAATGTAGCCCCTTCATTCAGAACCGGAATGATAATGGAAATCATAGGTGAATGCTTGTTTAGTGTGAATAATCGGCCGTTGATAAAAATATCATCAGGCCATACATGGACATAGGGCCAATGGGTCACAAAAATAGTACCATAGCAGCCCCTGCGGGGCTACTCACAAAAGGAAACGGGGCATTCTCAGACAGAGAATGCCCCGTTTTCTTTTATTTACAGAACGCTGTGTTATTTGAATTCCTGCATCTCTACCAGTTTGCGGTAGATACCATCTTTAGAGATCAGCTCATCATGGGTACCTCTCTCTCTTATCTCTCCCTGGTCCATTACGATGATCTCATTCGCATGCTGGATAGTAGACAGACGGTGTGCAATCACAATGGTGGTACGGTTTTCCATCAGCTTGTCCAGTGCGTCCTGTACCAGTTTTTCTGATTCTGTATCCAGGGCCGAGGTGGCTTCATCCAGGATGAGGATCGGCGGATTCTTGAAGATCGCACGTGCAATGGTCAGACGCTGACGCTGACCGCCGCTGAGTTTCATACCACGGTCGCCAATCGGGGTGTCATAGCCGTTTTCCAGTTGTACAATGAATTCATGTGCATTGGCTATTTTGGCAGCTCTGATCACCTCTTCCCTGTCAGGATTTTCCTGTCCGAAGGCGATATTGTTGAATACGGAATCATTGAAGAGGATGGCCTCCTGGGAAACCATACCCGTCAGCGCACGCAGATCATGCATTTTCACGTCGCGGATGTCTTTTCCGTCAACGAGGATAGCACCGGAAGTCACGTCATGGAAACGTGGGATCAGGTCGGCCATGGTTGATTTACCGGCACCGCTCTTGCCGACCAGCGCGATCATACGACCTTTATCGATAGTCAGCTGTACATTTTTCAGGACAGGCTTCTCATTATAAGCAAAGGTGACGTCTCTGAATTCGATATTCTTTTCGAAGCCAGCCAGGGTCTCTGCATTGGCTTTGTCAGTGATCGGATTAGGTGCATCCAGGATACGCAGTACACGCTCACCGGCAGCCAGACCTTTAGGCATAGCAGTAAAGGCGCTACCAATGGATTTTGCCGGTGCCAGGATCTGGAAGTAGAAGCCCAGATAAGCGATGAAACCGGAAGCTGTCAGGGATGGATCTCCTGCCAGGATCAAACGACCACCATACAGCATAATCACAATTACGATCAGTACCCCCAGTGTTTCAGATACCGGAGACGCAGCTTCACGCTGGTCCGACATCGCTTTGATGGTACGGGCAAAAGCTCTGTTGTCATTATCAAACTTCTTTCCGATGAACCGTTCAGCGTTAAATGCCTTGATAATACGGATACCAGACAGGGATTCTTCAGTGATATTCAGGAGTTTACCTAATAATCCATGACTAAGTACCGACTGTTTTTTCAGTTTTTTGGAAATAGAACTGAGTATCAGCCCAGATACCGGGAAGAAGATAAGGGTAAAGAAGGTCAGCTCTTTCGATATATAAAATAAGGTAATGAAGGTTGTAATAATCACAAATGGGTCACGTAATACCGTCTGCATGGAGGTCACTACGGAGTTTTCCACTTCCACCACATCAGAGCTGATCACAGAAAGCAGATCCCCCTTACGTTCATTCTGGAAGAAGGAAAGGGACTGCGTGCTGTACTGGTGGAACACTTTCTCACGCATCTTACGTACCATAGTGACACGTACACGGGTCAGTACACGCTGACTCAGGTAACCAAAGAAGTTTTTGAGCGTAATAGCCACGAAGAGGATTCCACAGACGTATACAAGTATAGCAAATTTGTTGCCGTTGTAATGTACCAGTAACTCGTTATAATAGAAGTAGAATACCTGCTTAAAGTAAGCGAAGGAAAATGAAAAATCCGGGAGTATTGTCACAACTTCCTGCTTGCCGGTGGAAAAGAGTGTATCCATCAGTGGAATCAGCAGGGTGAAGTTTACGAGACTGAACAGCGTATAGAGGAAAATGTATACAACATATTCCGGAACGTAGTGGTGATAGGGCTTCGACAAACTCAGCAACCTGAAAAAAGTCTTCATCTTACGATTATTTATCTTATCTGTTTTGCTTTTCCGGGAGCAGGAACCGATTTTATATCTGTCAGCACATGCCCGTTTCCTTATCTTTGCCGGAGAAGATTGAATTAAGGGTGCAAGTTAATACAATCTCAAATCTTTAAACATTATGCAGGAAAGCAAAAGACAGAAACAAATAGGACAGCTATTACAAAAGGAACTGAGCGAAATATTTCAGCGGATGGGATTCAACGTCGTGGATGGGGGGATGATCTCCATCTCTTCCGTGAAGTTGACGCCAGACCTGCTGGAGGCAAGAGTGTATCTGAGCATGTTCAAAATAGCTGATTCCCATGAAATGGTGAACAGGATCAAGGAAAGAATGGGTGAAATCAAGAAAGACCTGGGAAACCGTGTGGGCAAACAATTACGCCGTATACCCGAAATCACGCTGTTCCTCGATGATACGCTGGAATACATCTTCAAAATGGAAGAGCTGTTCAAAAAGATCAAAGAAGACGACGCAGGGAAGGAAAACAAATAAAATAGCTTCACTTTGATCTGGCAGTTCGCATCCCGTTATTTCAGGGCAAAAAAAAGTACCAATGCCATCAATATCATTGCCTGGGTAAGTGTTTCGGCTATTGCGGTGGGTGCAGGCGCGCTGATTGTCATTCTCAGCGTTTTCAACGGATTTGAAGGACTGGTGAAATCCTTATACTCTACTTTCTATCCCTCTGTAAAAATCAGTGCAGTAAGTGGAAAAAGTATTACCCTCACGCCGGCGCAATTGAAACAGATTGCCGGTGTGAAAGGGGTTGCCTATATGACGGAAGTGATAGAGGAAAAGGCGGTATTGCGCTACGGACAGGGAGATCAGACGATCGCTATCCTGAAGGGCGTAGACAGTAACTACAATAAAGTGGCTGCGGTCGATAAAAGTATATCCCGAGGTAAGTTTGACACCGGCAATGAGCAGGACGGCTATACGGCTGTGCTGGGCATTGAGCTTGAAATGGCACTGGGTGTGGATGTGGACAGAGACCTGACCCCCGTCAGCGTATATCTGCCGCGAAGGAACGTCAGCAGTGTCACCACACCGGAAGATGCTCTTGGAAGCGGCATTCTGTATCCGGCCGGTTCTTTCGCAATTCAGCAGGAGTTCAACAGCAAATATGTCATTACCAATATTGCGTTCATGCGCGGACTGCTTGGCATGAATGAAGATGAAATGTCAGCGCTGGAGGTAAAGGCTAGCCCAGGACTGGATGACAATGTGCTGAAACGCCGGTTGCAGGAAGTACTGGGTACTAACTATAATCTCCAGACCCGCTACGAACAGAATCAGGCTTTGTATGCCATTATGCAGACGGAAAAATGGGCGGTATATGTGATCATGAGTTTTATACTTGTGATCGCGGCTTTTAATATGATCGGTAGTCTGTACATGCTGGTGATGGAAAAGCAAAAGGATATTACGATCCTGAAGGCAATGGGCGCCCGTCCGGGACTGATCACCCGTATATTCCTGGCAGAAGGAATGATCATTGCGGCGATCGGTACCGTTATCGGATTTGGTATCAGTATCGGATTTTGCCTGCTACAGCAGCATTTCGGTCTGATCAAACTGGAGGAGGATTCTTTTCTGGTGAATGCCTATCCGGTGAGTATGCATATTTCAGACTTCATCCTGGTGAGCGTGACGATCATTGTCATTGGCGGAGCAGCCAGCTGGTATCCGGCCAGAAGAGCAGGGAAACAGGGTATTGAATTAAAAGCAACCTGACGATCAGTATCATATCATCATATGAGAAAGCCTCCGGATGACGGGGGCTTTTTTATGTCCGGGTAATAAATAAAAGAGGCGATCACCATAAGGGACCGCCTCTTTTATTTATTCGAAGTCTTTAGTGGTGTTATGCAGACCACATTGATCTATCATTCGTAATTGCCAGATTCTTGCAGACTAGTAGTCCCCCAGTTCTGCTGGTTCCGGTAACTGCTCCAGCGCTTTAGCAAGCTGCTCGTCGCTTGGTGCAATACCGTGCCATTCGTGGTGGCCTTCCATGAAGTCAACACCTTTACCCATTACAGTTTTCATCAGGATTACGATTGGCTGGCCCTGACCGGTCAGGCTAACTGCCTTTTCCAGTGTAGCTACCACTTCATCCATGTTGTTACCGTCCATGTGCAATACTTTCCAACCGAAAGATGCAAATTTAGGTTCAAGGTCACCCAGACCGCCTACCTGTTCAACGGTACCATCGATCTGCTGACCATTCCAGTCTACTGTTACGATCAGGTTGTCAACTTTATGGTGAGGAGCGAACATGATCGCTTCCCAGTTCTGACCTTCTTCCAGTTCACCATCACCATGGAGGGAGAATACCAGACGATCGTCATTATTTAATTTCTTGGAGAGTGCAGCACCGATAGCTACGCTCATACCCTGACCGAGGGAACCTGATGCTACCCTGATACCTGGAAGGTGTTCGTGTGTAGTCGGGTGACCCTGAAGACGGGAATTGAGTTTGCGGAAAGTGGCCAGTTCTGACTTGTCAAAATAGCCTGCGTGGGCTAAAGTGCTGTAGAATACCGGAGAAATGTGCCCGTTGGAGAGGAAAAACAGGTCCTGATCTAAACCATCCATTTCAAAAGGCTGCGGCTTATGCTGCATTATTTTGAAATAGAGCGCAGTAAAGAAATCTGCACATCCTAAAGAACCGCCTGGATGGCCGCTTTGGCAGCCATGCACCATACGAACTATATCCCGTCTTATTTGTGTTGCTATGTCTTTCAACTGAGGCATGATAATTGCAAATTTTGAGATTGCTAAATTAATAGAATTTAGATAGAATCTGGCATATTTGGTCTCTAAGCTAATAGTTTTTAGTGACTAAGACTCAATTCTTTTTAATTTCCTATTTTTGTGATACACATTTGATTGAAATTAATATCTTTGTAATAATCAAGCCCCTCCCAATATGGAGAATGTTTTAATTGCGACTGTCCTGAGTTTTGTTATAACCTATTTTGCAATCCCCGTACTGATCAGGGTTGCAGAGTTGAAACATCTTTATGACGAACCGGACGAAAGAAAATCTCACAAGGCGCGTATACCAACTTTAGGGGGTATAGGTTTCTTTTCTGGATTTGTGATGGCTTCCGCGGTATGCGTACCAGGGTTTGCCGATTCTCCATTTCAGTACATGGTCGCAGCTTTTATAGTTATTTTTATGGTTGGTATGAAAGACGATATCGTAGGTCTTTCTCCATTAAAGAAACTAATTGGCCAGCTGATGGCCTCTTTTGCTGTTATATACCTCGGTAATTTACAGATCAATAGTATGTATGGTATCATGGGAATCGAAGCCCTGCCTCCTTACATCAGCCTGATGCTTACCTATTTTACATTCCTGGTAATCATCAATGCATTCAACCTGATAGATGGTATCGACGGTCTGGCGGGTAGTATCGGCATGCTGGTATCCGGTGTACTGGGTACCTATTTTCTGTATACCGGCGAATTGCTGTATGCGGTAATGGGTTTTGCAATGTCCGGTGGTCTGGCTGCATTCCTGATCTACAATATTTCTCCTGCCCGCATCTTCATGGGCGATACCGGTTCCCTGATGGTTGGACTGGTGAATGCGATCCTGGTGATCAAGTTCATCGATGTGGCAGGTAATCCTGCAGGAAAACTGCCTGTAAACGCTGTTCCTATTGTGGCTATTGCAATTCTGATAATGCCACTGTTCGATACATTACGTGTTTTTGCGATCCGTATGATGCATGGAAGGTCTCCTTTTTCGGCTGACCGTAACCACATCCACCACTATTTCCTGGAACTGGGTCTGACCCACAGACAGACGACCGTGGTAATGGTATCCATCAATGCTGGTTATATCGTATTAGCATTCGCATTACAGAATATTGGTTCTGCGTATCTGTTAAGCGTGATCCTTGGGTCTGCCCTGCTGCTGACTGGTGTACTGTACCAGATGAAAAAAAGAAAAGAGGCAATGTTGCGTGCACTGGCGGTTTCTGCTATCAGTGATGCGGCAAATGAAGCGCAGGCTGCTATTAACCATCCAAAGATCCTTCGCGTAAATACAAAGGGTATCCTTCAGGACAAATAATTTCAGGCCCGGTCATCCTGTACCGGGACCTTCCCCTCCGTTCCCCCTTTCCAAATTCAGATAAATCCTGTAGGTTTGCAGGCACTTAATTATTTTTTGCTATGCAAGATGATCTAACGTTAATAATAGAAGATGCCACCGCAACCATGCGTAAGGCTATCGGACACCTGGAATCGGAACTTACCAAGATCAGGGCCGGTAAAGCCAATCCGCAGATACTGGACGGAATCACGGTAGACTACTATGGTTCTCCTACTCCCCTCGCGCAGGTAGCTAATATCACCGTGGCAGACGCCCGTACCCTGACAGTTCAGCCATGGGAAAAAAATATGCTCCAGCCAATTGAAAGGGCTATCATCGCCTCTAACATTGGTATTAATCCACAGAATGACGGTATCATCATCCGCATGTTCCTGCCACCACTGACCGAAGAGAGAAGAAAAGAGTTTGTAAAACGTGCATTGAACGAAGGTGAGCAGGCAAAAGTTGCGATCAGAAATATTCGCAGAGATGCGATCGAAGGTATCAAGAAACTGCAGAAAGATGGTCTGAGCGAAGATACTGCGAAAGATGCTGAAGCAGACGTACAGAACCTGACCAACAAACATATTGAACTGGTAGATAAACACACTGCTCAGAAAGAGAAAGATATCATGGTTATCTAACGGGACAGCACTTATTATATATAAGATGCAGGCAAAACGCTGATCCGATGGGTCAGCGTTTTGCTTTATTGACAGTATATACACTGGCCAGAATGATACCAAGACAAAGTACCTGTAACCAGGAGATCTGCTCTCCTGCTACCAGGCCCCAGCCAATAGCGACTACCGGTAAGGCATAGGTCACCATCGAGGCAAACATAGCCCCGGCCTTATTGATCAGGATATAGAATAATACAGACGCAACACCACTACCCAGGATACCCAGTGTTACACTCGCTGCCAGAGAGCTCCATGGAATAGATGGCCCTGAGAGGATGCCAAAAAAGCCACTGAAGATCAGTACCGGCAGGGCGAAAACAGCACAGAAGAAAAGCGCAATGGACCCCAGTTGCAGGGAGCTATACCCCTTCAGGTGATGGTGCACCAATGCAATATTTAGCCCATAACAGATGGTGGCTACCACGATCCAGAGGCCATAATACCAGTAGCCGGCATCCACCCCTTTCACGGCAAACAGCATGACTACTCCCAGCAATCCCACACAGATACCCAGCAGCTGCTGCTTTACAATAGGGGCGCGAAACAGGAAAAAGCCTGCCAGCAATGACATCAATGGTACAAGACTGTTCAGTATACCAGCCAGCGCACTGTCTATACGCGTTTCTGCGATACAGAACAGATATGCCGGCAGAAGATTGCCCAGAATACCTGACAGGATAATCATCGGTATCTTGTTCAGCGGCGTCTGACGGATGAATTTTATAAAGAAAGGCAGCAGGGCAATACCGGCGCTAAGCAGGCGTAGGCTGGCTACCTGATATGGTGAAAGAGCCTGCAGACCGATTTTCATCAGAATGAAGGAGCTACCCCAGGTGAGTGATAAAAGAAGGAAAATGCTCCAGTGAATGGCACGGTTGTTCACAAGCGGTTGATTTAAGCATGCAAGGTCCGAATATTTTGGTACACAGATGAGTAGAATTTCGTGCTACCGCAACACTTCGGATTGTATTTTGTTACAAATACATGAACTAACCCTTTCAGCATGAGTAAGATCAGATTATCAGATATCAGTACAACCCCTCCCGATGGAATGGATAAGGAAGCTATCAAGTTAATGACCAAGGAGATCGTCAAGGAACTGGATGAATTACAAAATCTGCTATATGCAGAACATAAACACTCCGTGTTGATTGTATTACAGGGAATGGACGCCAGCGGTAAAGATGGCCTGATACGTAAGGTACTGGGAAATATGAATCCGCAGGGCGTTAACGTAAAGTCGTTCAAAGGGCCAACCGACGAGGAAAAAGAGCATGATTTCCTGTGGCGTATTCACCGGCATGTACCGGCAAAAGGTATGATACAGGTGTTTAACCGTTCTCATTATGAAGATATTCTTATACAGCGGGTACATAAATGGATAGACGATAAAACTGCGGAAAAAAGGATGCAGGCGATCAATAATTTTGAACGTTTGTTAAGCGAAGACAACAACACTACCATCCTTAAATTCTATCTGCATATTTCGCAGGAAGAGCAGTCAAAACGATTACAGGAAAGACTGGAAGATCCGCGTAAAATGTGGAAGTACAACAAGAGCGATTCTGTAGAAGCCAAACTCTGGAAGGACTACAGAAAGATGTATGAAGATGCCATTGAAAATTGCAACGAGGTGAAATGGAACATTGTACCGGCAGATAAAAACTGGTACAAGGAATATGTGGTGGCACAAACGTTGAGGGATACACTGCGTTCGTTTGAAATGCAGTATCCTAACCTGGATCAGTAAATGTCATGTGAATGAATGTTGTAACTTATAATAACTATCTTAGCAACTGATTGTCTTCACCCTTAAAAAATAGTTGTATATGTCTTTCTTCAAAGAGTTTAAAGAGTTTGCCACGAAAGGAAATGTAATGGATCTGGCTGTCGGTGTGATCATTGGTGGTGCATTTCAGAAGATCGTCACATCACTGGTTGATAATATCTTTATGCCAGTGTTGGGGATTGTTACTGGCGGTATTAATTTCAAAGATAAGTTCTGGTTGCTGAATACAAGTAAGGGTACCGATTTCCCTTCACTGGAAAAGGCGAAGGAAGCGGGGGCACCGGTATTTGCCTATGGTGCATTTGTACAGAGTATCATTGATTTTATATTGATTGCCTTCTGTATATTCCTGCTCGTGAAATTCATGAACAGTATGCGTAAGAAGAAAGAAGCAGCACCAGCAGCCCCACCAGCGCCAACTAATGAAGAAAAGCTGCTCATGGAGATCCGTGACGCACTGAAGAATAAATAAACCCATAACGGCCGGATAGTAAACCGTTATCCGGCCGTTCTTCCAACTCCGAAAAAATTCTCTTTTAGTTTCCTAACTTTGCGGCCGCGTTCAATTGACGCGGCATGTTCGTAACGCCGATATAACGGCAATCATATTATCCATAGCATTAAACAACTTTTTACACTGATGAGAACATCCGTCCTGACTATTATTTGCTTTTTGGTATGCTTCCAGGTGCTGCACGCACAAAGCGACTGGATGAAAACATCCAGAGAAGAAGCCAGCGGAAAAATCAAGAAAGACGCTGCCGATACCATACCTGCCGTATGGAAAAAAGGTGGCATCTTCAACCTGAACATTAATCAGGGAACTCTTACCAACTGGGCTGCGGGTGGTGATAAATTCTCCTTCTCCGTAGCATCCAATCTGAATGCGTATGCATTTTATAAGAAGGGGAAAAACAACTGGGATAATGTGTTGGACCTCGCATATGGTTACGTTAATACGACCAGTCTTGGTGGTCGTAAAAGTGATGATCGTATCGGTATCACCACAAAATATGGCTACGAGATCGGAAAGAACCTGTATCTGAGTGCCCTGCTGGATCTACGTACACAGTTCACCGATGGTTACCTGTATTCAAATGTAGATTCTGTGAAGCCTACATTGGTGTCCCGTTTCTTCTCTCCGGCATATGTGCTGCTGTCTCCGGGTCTTGACTATAAACCCAGTGATCAGCTGTCCGTATTCTTCTCTCCTGTTACTGCGCGTTATGTGGTTGTGATGGACGATCGCCTGGCTGCGCAGGCTGCATTCGGCGTAGATACCGGCAAACATGTGAAAAGTGAGCTGGGTGCTTACCTGACGGTGAACTGGGTAAAGACACTGGCAAAAAATATTGTTTATAAGACCAGGATGGACCTGTACTCCAATTACAAGAATAACCCGGAGAATATTGACCTCTTCTGGACCAATAGCCTGAACCTGCAGGTGAACAAGTACATCTCGGCAAACATATCCCTGGATATGATCTATGATGACGATGTGCGTGTTTTCGAAAATACCAAAACAGGCGTTTTAGGCCCTAGATTGCAGGTCAAACAGGTGATCGGGGTCGGATTCACCGCCAAATTCTGATGAGCGGGAATTTTCGTTATTTTTGATGGCTTTCACTTGATAAATGCGGTTGCCATTTGGTGCTGAAATACAAGTGAAAGCCATACATAACATTATGAATGACAACTCCTACAAAATAAAATTACCCCAGTTTGAGGGGCCGTTTGACCTGCTCCTCTTCTTTATTGAAAGGGACGAACTGGACATTTATAATATCCCCATTACTACTATCACCAACGATTTCCTTGATTATATCCATCACCTGGAATCGCTCAATATTGAGCTGGCCAGCGAATTTATCCTGTTCGTATCCACCCTGATGCGTATCAAGGCTAAAATGCTGCTGCCCCGTAAGGAACTGGATGAACAGGGTATCGAGATAGATCCCCGTCAGGAGCTGATCGACAAGATATTGGAATACAAGCGTTTCAAGCAGGCCGCCGCTGAACTCGCAGAACGCGAGGCAGAGCGTATGTTGCAGCTCAAACGCGGAAATATAAAGAAAGAACTTGCCAGCATTGGGGAAGAGACCAGTGAAGGGACTGAAATACAGACCCTGACCCTGTTCAAACTGACCCAGACCTTTGAAAAGGTGATGCAAAGGATCAAACAGCGGGAAAACAAGCCTCAGCACGTTGTATACAAATATGAATACACCATGGAGGAATCCCGTGAATATATGATTGACCTGGCAGCCAGAGAAAAGACCCTCGCTTTTGAAAAGATCTTTGACCTTTGTCGTGACAGGGTACATGCCATCTTCCTGTTCCTGGGGATGCTGGAACTGGTGCAGATGAAATACCTGGGAATTATGGTGGGAGAAGGCAGGAATAACTTTATAATTGACTACATTGAGCCTGAGGACCGGGAAGTAGAAGTCGCCGGTACATTAGAATGAGTGATAAACGAGCACATATAGAAATAGTGTCTTTGCCGAAGTACGCACAGGCGGATCCGAAATTTGTCGTATCCGGACTTTGCGAACTGGGAGACGGGTTCTTTTCCAGCAATGGTATCCCCCACAGACATGATTTCTATACCGTTTACTGGATCAAAAAAGGGCAACTCATCAATACCATTGACACCGTCACACATGCCGTAAAGAAGAATACCCTGTTCTTCCTGGCGCCGGGACAGGTGCATAAGATGGAATTCAGCGACAGGATAGAAGGATATATGATCGCTTTCCAGGATGCTTTTATGTGTCTGAAAGACCAGGCAGCTACCCTGATGGGCATCAATTCCTCTCTCTTCTTTAATAACCAGTTCAGCAGCGTCATTACCCTCAATCCGGAGCAGGAAAAAGACTTCGAGATGGTAGTGCATATGATGATGAAAGAGGTGCAACAGCAGGAAGCAGACTATGAAACTGCTTTCCATGGATTGTTACGTTACTTCCTGGTACTGGCCTCCCGTATCAAGGGGAGCAGTATGCTGGCCGCTCCGGAACAACATGCTACACATAACAGTTCCCTGTTCCTGCAGTTTAAAAACCTGATCGAAGAGAAATATGTCACACTGAAAAATGTGTCTGACTATGCTGCGATCCTGTATATCAAGCCGGTCTTACTGAATGAGATCAGCAAACAGTTGTCCGGTGTCACTGCCGGAGAGCATATCCGCAACCGGGTTATCCTGGAAGCACAGCGTTATTTATATAATACAGATCTCTCCGCCAAGGAGATTGCCTATAAACTGGGCTTTGAAGATCCCCACTACTTCAGCCGCTTCTTTAAGAAATATACCAACCAGACCCCTTCCGAGTTTAAAGAAGCTTCCCGCGCAAGTGCTTGATAATTAGTGTTTTTTATAATCGGCGAAAAAAAGTACACCGATTAAGTCATTTTATCCATTCCTAACATTTGTTGCAACATGTAATTTTGTATTGTCTTAATGAAACGGATATAACAAACAAAAGAACGGCAAACAAATACAAGAGAAGGGATGAAGAGAATCGATGATGTATTTGTTCATCAGTTGGAAATAAGACAAAACGAATAACAACGCAAGACTTAAAAAAACACTAAACTTAAAAAACACTTAAAGTTATGGCAATCTGGAAAATCGACGCATCTCACAGCGATGTAGAATTTAAGGTAAAACACCTGATGATCTCTAGCGTAACTGGATACTTTGGTAAATATGAAGGAACTGCAGAAAGCAGCAGCGATGATTTCACTGATGCAAAGATCACCTTCGAAGCAGATGTAAACAGCATCAGCACTAAAAACGAACAGCGTGATCAGCACTTACAGGCAGAAGATTTCTTCCATGCTGCACAGTATCCTAAGCTGAGCTTTGTATCTACCGGTGTGAAGAAAGTGGACGATGAGAACTATAAAGTAACTGGTGACCTGACTATGCGCGGTGTGACCAAACCAGTAGAACTGGCTGTAGAATTCAGCGGTATCGTAAAAGACCCATATGGTCAGACAAAAGCTGGTTTCGATATTAAAGGTAAAATCAACAGAAAGGATTTCGGTGTTTCATTCCACGCTGTAACTGATAATGGTGGTCTGGTGTTGGGTGATGAAGTGAAGTTACAGGCGAGTGTACAGCTGGTGAAACAGGCTTAATCGGAAGTAGACTGGCAGTAAGCCATTGCAATAATGAAACAATGTCAGACAGTCTGGAATAAAGAATTAAGGACAGGAAAAGAGTGGAGGCAATGGATAAGAGAAAGATGTTTTTTTGAGGATGATTGCCAGCAATAGTGTGAGCCGGATGAAGTGATTCATCCGGCTTTTTATTGTATACAGGCTTGTAGAGAAAAATCTACGAGTGGCAAGGTCTTTGGAAACAAAAAAGAATAGTAATTTCAGGAAGATTAACCACTTTGATCATTCACATATTCATTCATCTAATCAAACGTATTTATTATGAAAAGAACAGCATCCGCTAACTGGAAAGGTACCGGTAAAGATGGAAAAGGTACAGTAAGTTCACAGTCAGGTGTACTGGACAATACAGCATATTCCTATAAAAGCCGTTTTGAAGACGGTACCGGCACCAATCCTGAAGAGCTGATAGCGGCTGCGCATTCAGGTTGCTTTACCATGAAGCTCAGTTTTCTGCTTTCCGGCGCCGGTTTTACCCCTGAAAATATTGATACCAAAGCGACGATCACACTGGAGAATGGCGCCATCACCAGCAGTCACCTGGAATTAAAAGCAACTGTTCCTGGTCTGGATAATGCTAAGTTCCTCGAACTGGCAGAAGAGGCAAGAACAAACTGCCCTATCTCAAAGCTGTTGAATACAGAGATCACACTGGACGCTCAACTGGCGTAATCAGTAAGAGAAAAATTATTTTGAAAGAGCTGTGCCGTGATATACTGCACGGCTCTTTTTTATAGGTATAAATAGTCCACTCTTTTCAACAAGCTATCCATTTCCCGGGCTTCATTTTATGAGGATATTTGTATTGTAAAGGAGATAAGATATATGGACAAGATCATTCACAGAGCGGATTCACGCAGTTTCTCAAACCACGGTTGGTTACAGAGTTATCACACATTCAGCTTTGCAGGTTATTACAATCCTGAACGCATTCATTTTGGTGCATTACGTGTACTCAATGACGATATAGTAAAAGGTGGAATGGGTTTCGGTACTCACCCGCATGATAATATGGAAATCGTTTCTATTCCTTTAAGCGGATCGCTTGAACACCGTGATAATACGGGCAGACACGAGATCATTCGCAGCAATGAAGTACAGATCATGAGTGCCGGTAGTGGTATCGCACACTCTGAATTCAATGCTTCCAAAACAGACCCGGTCAACTTTCTGCAGATATGGGTATTCCCAAAACTGAAGGACATAACACCACGTTATCAGCAGAAAGCATTTGATGTTGCTGACAGACAAAACAAACTGCAGGTGGTCGTTTCTCCTGAAGCAGACAGCGATGCCTTGCTGATCAACCAGGATGCATGGTTTTCACTGGGACATTTTGATGAGGGGCAAAGTGTGGAGATTACGCCAAAAATGGCACAGCAGGGTAGCTATCTTTTTGTACTCGACGGAGAGGTGGAAGTAGCCGGAGAAACGCTGAAAGCACGTGATGCCATTGGGTTAAGCAATTACGATAGCGCTACGGTAAAGACACTCAAAGCGGCAAACTTTTTGTTGATTGATGTTCCTATGAGTTAATTACCATTACCCAAAAACATAACGATATGAGTACTGCGACTACGAACATCGGTCTTGAAAAGAAAACATCTAAAGAACTTGCAGAGAAACTGAATATACTGCTGGCTACGTACCAGTTGTTTTATATGAACGTGCGTGGCTTTCACTGGAACATTCGTGGTGATAAGTTCTTCACCCTGCATGTAAAATTCGAAGAGTTATATACAGACTCGTTAACGAAGATAGACGAGATCGCAGAAAGGATCCTGACATTGGGATTCACACCTACGCATGCATTCTCTGATTATATAGAACAATCTGTTATTGCGGAAGTGAAAAATGAAAGTAAAGATGTAGCGTGTGTACAACATGTGTTGTCCGGCCTGCAATCACTGATAGAGATCGAACGTGAAGTATCTGCGCTGAGCGATGAAGTGGGTGATGATGGTACAAACGATCTGATCACAACTTATATCCGTGAGCAGGAGAAGATCGTCTGGATGTACAATGCTTATCTGAGATAGAGAATAGGCTGATATAGACAGTGACGTGATAAAAACACAAAAGCCGAAGATAACTTCGGCTTTTGTGTTTCTGAGTAGCGAGGAGAGGATTCGAACCTCTGACCTTCGGGTTATGAGCCCGACGAGCTACCACTGCTCTACCTCACAATGAGGGTGCAAATATAGCTCTTTTTCTCTAATGACAAAATCTTTGTTATATAATTTATCTGCCATCACCCCTTGAAAATACAGTTGAAGAGGGTGAATCCTATAGTGGCAGGGCGTTACATGCTGAAATAATTATTTTTATTATGCGATAATCTGCTGTTGCCCACCTGCCTGCAAAGATTACAAACGATTAGTAGTCAGTTGTGCGCTTGTATCATGAAGAAAATCCGGTAGAAATACTATGTGGTAAAAGGCCTGAAAATGGCTCGTATGGCGGATTATAGGCAGGTGTTTATTTGATGCTGCCTATGTGAAAAAAGGTTTGTACCTTAGAAATATGTAACGGACGAATATTGTATTGCTTAATTATTTCACGTTAAAATCAATACACATGGAAGTTTCCGCACAAACCTCAGACATCGAACAGATCAGTAACTGGAGAGACGAAGTGATTGCTACCAGGGAGTCTATCCGGTCTATGCGTAGTCAGTTGGAGCAGCTTGCCCGCCACAAAACTGACGATGAATCCCTGGCCCAGATCGAACATTTCCAGAACCAGTTTATTTGTCAGGAAGAAAAAGCAGATGAACTCCGTCATGATCTGAAGCAATCTTCAAAAAAGATCTCCAATAATGGTCAGCCAGCCATATTACATGACGACCGCCCGGTTGATGATTACGATGTAATGTATGACCGCATGAATACCTTCCGGAAATTGTATAACGAATTACAGGACGAATTTGAGAAATTCAGGTCTTTCTCGTGATCCTGTTATCTGGTAGTTATAGCTCTATGACTACCGCTGCACTAGCCGCGTAACCGGTGCAGGTGAGGACAAAGCCCTGTTCTACCTCTTTGTCCGTTAATACTTCATTCAGGGCCATCCACACTTTACCTGCTGTACAACGGGCCGTGCAGGATCCGCAAACACCTCCTTTACAGCTGTAGGGTATTGCTATGCCTTGCTCAAGTGCTGCCGCCAGTATATTACGATTGCCGGGAAGGGAAAGCTGATGTACTCCCCCGCGAAAATGTATTGCTACATCTTTCAGAGATGCATCATCCGGTACGCCTATTCTTGCCAGTTGCGGGGCAGTATTTACGACGAAATTCTCCTTATGCAGCTGTTCCTCTTCAAAGCCCATAAAAGTGAGCGTTAAGAGCGCCATACGCATATATTCAGGTGGTCCGCATACAAAGAACTGCGCATCCTGTTTATTATAGCGCAGCTGTTGCTGTACAAGTGGTTCCAGCGACAGATTGCCAAGCCGGCGTATAATATGATCAGGTGGTTCGCTGCTGTACAGGTGTATGATATGCAGCTGTTCAGGAAACTGTGCCGCAAGCGCCAGTAATTGCTGATGGAATATCGTCCGCTGTTCGGAACGGTTACTGTATACCAGTTTGATATGTGCTGTGGGCTCATGATGCAGCACATCTTTCAGGATCGAATATAAGGGCGTAATACCGCTTCCCGCGCCCAGTAAAAAGATATCTCTGGGAGTGGTGCTGTGCGAAAGTAAGGTAAAACGTCCGGAGGGTAATAATGCCGTGATCTTATCACCGGCTTTCCAGTCGCGAAGTATATGACGGGAGATCTCACCGTTCTGCTTTTCGCGGACAGTTACCGAAGGATAAGGATCTATACCGGGCGTAGAACTGAAGGAATAAGACCTTCTGTATTCGGTACCGTGCAGATAGATCAGGAATGTAATGAATTGCCCTGGCTGATAGTTCAATGGCTGTCCGTCGACAGTCTCCAGTCTGTAAGTAAATGTATCCGCTGTTTCCGCTATGACCTCCCTGATGCGGAGGTGTATATACAATTCATCCATATTATAAAAATAAGAAAGCCACCTGTATGAGCAATGTCATAACCGGTGGCTTTCTTGTTATTTTACGGGTACAACCCTTTTTATCAGGCTGTAACGGTGATCTTTGTTTTCAGCATAGCGCGTGCAGCAGCAGCGATGCCAGCAGCATCGTAGCCACATTCGCGGTGCAGTTCATCTGGTTTACCATGTTCAACGATACGGTCAGGAATACCCAGCAGACGTACATCTGCCTTGTAGCCATTCGCTGCCATGAATTCCAGTACCGCACTACCGAATCCGCCTGTTACAGCGGCATCTTCTACAGTGATGATCTTGTCAAACTGACTGAATATTTCGTGCAGCATGGCTTCATCCAGTGGTTTTACAAAACGCATGTCGTAGTGAGCTGGTTGCAGACCGTCAGCCAGCAGTTCTTTGCAGGCTTCGGTTACAAAGTTGCCCGGATGACCCAGGGAGAGGATCGCAATATCTTTACCGTTGCGCACTTTGCGGCCGGTACCAACTTTGATCTCTTTGAATGGCTGTTTCCAGTCAGGCATTACACCCTGTCCTCTTGGATAACGGATCACAAAAGGATATTCCTGGGTAGGCAGCTGGGAAGTATACATCAGGTTGCGGAGTTCTTCTTCGTTCATCGGAGAACTGATGATCACGTTCGGAACGCAACGCATGAAAGCGATGTCGTAAGCGCCATGGTGGGTAGGTCCGTCCTCTCCTACCAGACCGGCACGGTCCAGACAGAAAGTAACCGGCAGTTTCTGGATAGCCACATCATGTAAAGCCTGATCATAGGCGCGCTGCATAAAGGAAGAATAGATGTTACAGAATACGCGCATACCCTGTGTTGCCAGGCCGGCAGAGAGGGTAACGGCATGCTGCTCACAGATCCCAACGTCAAAGGCGCGGTCCGGCATTTTCTCCATCATGAATTTCAGGGAAGAACCGGAAGGCATCGCCGGGGTGATACCCATAATGTTCTTGTTCTGCTCTGCCAGTTCGATGATGGTATGACCGAATACGTCCTGGTATTTTGGCGGCTGTGGTTTATCCACCGGTTTCTTAAAGATTTCGCCGGTGATCTTATCAAACAGGCCCGGAGCGTGCCAGGTGGTCTGGTCTTTCTCCGCCAGTGCATAACCTTTACCCTTGGTGGTAACGATATGCAGCAGTTTTGGGCCGGGAATGTCTTTCAGATCCTGCAGGGTATCTACCAGTTTCACGATATTATGACCATCGATCGGGCCGAAATAACGGAGTTTGAGAGATTCGAACAGGTTGCTGGAGCTGGAAACAACACCTTTCAGACCAGCTTCCAGTTTGGAGGCCATATCACGGGTGAAGCGTTTGCCTACGGGGAGTTTACCCAGCAGGTTCCATACGTCGTCGCGCAGTTTATTATAAGTAGGAGAAGTTGTAATGTCGGTCAGGTATTCTTTCAGCGCACCTACATTCGGGTCAATGGACATACAGTTGTCATTGAGAATGATCAGTACATTGGCATTGGCAACACCTGCATGATTGAGTGCCTCAAACGCCATACCTGCTGTCATGGCGCCATCACCGATTACAGCGATGTGCTGACGGTCGGTTTCACCTTTATATTTGGATGCCATCGCCATACCCAGGGCTGCTGAGATGGACGTGGAGGAGTGACCTACACCGAAGGTGTCGTACTCGCTTTCATCCCTTTTCGGGAAACCGCTGATACCGTGATATTTTCTGTTGGTATGGAAAACGTCTCTTCTGCCGGTCAGGATCTTGTGACCATAGGCCTGGTGACCTACGTCCCATACCAGCTGGTCATAAGGGGTGTTAAAAACATAGTGTAGTGCGACAGAAAGCTCCACCACTCCGAGACTGGCTGCAAAGTGGCCACCGTGCACACTGACAACATCAATAATGAACTGGCGGAGTTCTTCACTTACTTCATGCAGTTGCTCTTTACTGAGATTCCGCAGATCAGCAGGGGTTTCGATCTTGCCCAAAAGAGGGCCCGGCGTAATATTCATACTTCTTGATGCAGGATTTAAGTAAGCAAAAGTACAAATTCTGTGCTAATGTACAGTGATTCCATACATCAGCACATTTCGACATTCTTCAATGTAAGGTACCCACTCATAACATTTAGCCCCGGACGGGCTAAGCACATCGGTATTTTTGAAAATGTAGCAGTAGTTTACTAATTTTCAGATAGATGTTTAAACGAATATCAAGATATTGGTGGTGTCAGATCCTTGGCTGGACGGCTTATTCAGTAGTTAATCTGTTTTTTGCCTATTCCTTTGCCGGTTCATTCGGATCCTACTTCCTGGTAAACCTGCTGGTCATCATGTTTTTCGGCATGCTGGCCACGCACCTGCTGCGGAGCATCATCAAGCGTCTGAACTGGTTCCAGTACAGCTTTGAGAGCCAGATGCTGCTTTTTTTCGCGTTGACGGTGAGTTCCGGGGTGATTATTTATGTGGGAAATACGATTGCCGGTAATCTTTACCGGTATTCCTGGCAACAAAGGGCCCTGACTGATCAGACGACCCTGACTTTTCTGTTGCCGATCTTCCTGATTACCTCCATCTGGTGGCTGATCTACTTCGTGTGGCACTATATCGAGCGTAGCAGAAATAGTCAGGTGGACAAGCTGAAACTGGAAAGTACCGTGAAGGAGCTGGAACTGAAAACGATCAAATCCCAGCTGAATCCACATTTTATATTTAATGCGTTGAACAGTATCAGGGCGCTGGTAGATGAGAATCCGCAAAGGGCCAGGACGGCCATTACGGAGTTGTCTAACATCCTGAGAAGTTCCATGCAGGTGGAAAAAGCGGAAACAGTGAACCTGGAAAACGAGTTGGATATAGTAAAAGATTACCTTGCACTGGAGAATATCAGGTTTGAAGAGCGCCTGCGGGTGCAATATGATATTGATCCTGAAACACTTGAGTTACCTATTCCCCCTATGATGCTGCAAACCCTGGTGGAAAATGCCATTAAACATGGTATTTCACGTACAGTCAGCGGCGGAACAGTGATAATAGGATCTCATGTAAGGGATACACACCACGAAATTACTATTGAAAATACGGGACAGATCGGAGGAGCTGCTACCACCGGACATGGTTTTGGTCTCCAGAGTACAAAACAGCGGTTGAGTCTGTTGTATGGCAATAAGGCATCATTTAACATTTATAATAAAAATGAGGAAACGGTGGAAGCCATTGTGCTGATGCCGTTGTTCTGATTATTGTATTTCGCGCCAAGTTTAAAAGTAGTTGCTCATGAAAAAAGCATTGATAATCGATGACGAACGCCTGGCCAGAAGCGAGCTAAAGAAATTACTGGCTGACCACCCTGAGATAGTCATTGTGGGAGAAGCCGTAAATGCAAAGGACGGACTGGAAAAAATTGAAACGCTGCATCCTGACCTGCTTTTCCTGGATATACAAATGCCGGATAAGACGGGCTTTGATTTGCTGGCCGAACTGGAAAAAGCACCACAGGTGATCTTTACCACTGCTTATGATGAGCATGCGCTGAAAGCATTTGAGTATAATGCGCTGGATTACCTGTTGAAGCCTGTTGAGCCGAAAAGGCTGGCAGACGCCATTCACAAACTGCATCAGCAGGAAGAGAAGGAAAGACAGGCGGAAGCCGGTACGATCCGGACCATCCTTTCTGAGAATGACCAGGTATTTGTAAAGGACGGAGATCGCTGCTGGTTTGTAAAATTACAGGAAATACGCCTTTTTGAGAGTGTAGGTAACTATGCGAGGGTGTATTTTGAAGGTAATAAGCCATTGATCCTGAAGTCATTGAATGCGTTGGAAGAGCGTCTGGATGAGCGCACATTCTTCAGGGCCAACAGAAAGCACATTGTGAACCTGCGGATGATCGAGAAAATAGACACCTATTTTAACGGAGGCCTGCTGCTGGAGATGCGTGGAGGAGAAAAAATAGAAGTGAGCCGCAGACAGGCGGTTAAGTTCAAGGAAATGATGAGCCTCTAGGTCCATATTAAGCTAAAAAGCGAAACGCTGATTATCGTATTAACTACGATGATCAGCGTTTCGCTTTTATAAAGCATTTATTATTTCAACACAGGAGCAGCTGCGTGCACTGCGTCGGCCATTTCTTTGATGAGTGAAGTTTCCTTCTCGATAGCATTACCTACCACGATGATATCGGCGCCTGCCTTACAGTTCAGGTAAGCCTTTTCTGCGTCGCGGATACCACCGCCAACGATAATAGGGGCTGCTACCTGGCTGGCTACGCGGGAGATCATACTTTCCGTGATCGGCTTACGGGCACCGCTGCCGGCGTCCATAAATACTACTTTCATGCCCAGCATCTCGCCTGCCATTGCGGTACACATGGCAATGTCGTCCTTATCTGAAGGGATGGGAGTGGTATTACTGATATAAGATACAGTAGTCGGCGCGCCGCCGTCAATTAAGACATAACCGGTAGAAATAACTTCCAGGCCGCTCTTTTTAACGGCTGGAGCAGATAGTACATGTTGTCCTATCAGCAATTCGGGGTTACGCCCTGATATAACAGACAGGTAAAGCAATGCGTCGGCATAACGGGAGACCTGAGAGGGGCTGCCAGGGAATAACACCACAGGAATATCACAGAGTGTTTTAAACTGTTGTACGCATTCATCGAGGTGGTTGGTGATCACAAGACTACCGCCAAGGAATATATAATCCACCTTAGCTGCCGTACATTTCGCCGCAAGGTCTGCTATGTCAGCAGGAGTTACCTTATCCGGATCAATCAGTACTGCGAATGACTTGATGCCCTTCGCTTTCCTATCGATAAAAGAATTGTATATTTTATTGTGCATTAAAATAGCATTGTTCCGGTTGTCGCAAATGTATAATTTTTTCGGTAATAAGCCACATTGTTAAATGAATATGCATATTATTCATTTTTTATTCGACCAAATTCCCATCCAGTAAGGGTTCTGTCCGTTTATAATGCAATCTTCAGGCCATATATTCGTTCTGAAAAAATGGAAATAAAAAGATTAAAACACCATCATATCAAATAAATATATACTTTTTTAACCCTCCAGTCAAGTACTTAAATGAGCGGATCCCCTGTATAAGGGAAACTGGTAAGACGATAATTCTACATACATTCTACATACAAAATAACACTCTCGTGGACAGGCCCATCAATAAGTTCTGAGCAGTTTGTTAACGAATTTACGAAAAAGTACGAATAAGCGGAAATCAATACTGTTAAGGGATTCAGGCGTAGTAGGATTGCTATCTTTGTTAACGATTTGTTATTGTGGCTTTAAAATTTCAAAGAAAAATAACATGCCCTTACATTTGTATTCAAATAGGGTTTTCATAGGATAGTAACAAATTGAGGGCGCCTTTCCAGGTGCCCTTACTATTTCTACTTAGTACCGTTCTCACGGTTGTGTTCCGTAAATGTTAATTTCTCCCCTTATCTGCCCGTTTCAGCATTCTCACGATTGGTTTTTTCATACAGTATGACAGTTGGCGATCGTCAGTTCATTCACACGTTCCCTTGCAATGCATTTTGGGGTCATTTTAACTTTATTTATATATATCCGTAAAAAGTCCTGTTTTGGATTTTTAACAATCCTTTATGTTTTTTACCAGCTTTGCAAAAATGACGATGGTAAATTGAAGAATTTCAAATATTTATGGTCTCACCTATCTTGCAATAAATATTTATTATATTTGTTATTGTATTAATTTTATTATGGTTACTGTCCTATGAAGAACCAAATATTTCCTACAGGCGTGAATCATCATGCAATGTAAAATGACTCTCGAAAGCAATGGTTTATCCATTGCTTTTGTTTTTTAACCCTCTATCCTTCCCTGCCGCCGGACAATTAGTTTGGGATTTATAATTTGGATTTTGTATTTTTAATCTTACAAATTTTTTACACTATGAAGAAGCTGTTGTTCCTGCTGTTGGTCTCCGTTGCCTCAGCCGCATCAGCAAGCGCAAATAGCGAAAAATGGAAGGACGAGGATAAAACCAAAGCCGGTAAAGAGAAAGAGAAGGAGAAAGACAAGGAGAAGGAAGGCGATAAGGCCGGAAATAAGAATGCTAATTGCGAGGAGAAGACGGTAACTGTAACCAAAGTAACCCGCCCGACCAGGGTGGAAGAGTACGTATGGATGTTACCCAAGGATCAGGATGGTGATAAAATGTATGAGGAGGAGCTCAAAAAAGGTATCCTGGATCTCTATAAATGGTACCTTCAGAACGAATCCCGGATCAATAGCAATGAATTGTCAAAACTGACCGGCAACGAGCTGGCTTTTCCTTTCAAAGTTGATCCAAAGACCTTACAGCAGTATTTTCAGTTCGTAAAGAATAATTTTCCAGGTTTAAGCGAGGATGACCTCTCCGATGGTTCTTCCAACACTGTGAAAAAACAACCTGTTGCCAACCGTAAGAAATACGCGCCTGTCAGCCGTAGAGATGATATGGAGAGTCAGATGACACTCCCCGTTAGTAAATAAAAAGTTTGCCTTGCCATAATGCATTTGGAGTTTAATTACAATAAGGAGGAGGTATTGAATGCATTACGCTATCATTTTTTGCAGCTGGGAGAAATAAAAGTATTCCGCAACACACTCTTCATCCTTTTGGCCTTCACACTGGCCGGATTTGCTTTCAAAATAGTCACAATAGGCGCCCTGATAGGGATTGTCTCCATGGTGGTACTCATCATTATGGTGTTCTGGTTCCTTTTGCCCGTTTCCATCTATAATAAGGCTGCTACCTTTAAAGACGATATCCATCTGAAATATTCAGAGGAAGGTATCACCATCTCCACCCGTAATAGCGAACAACAACGCCTGCTCTCCTGGAGCACCTTTACCCGGGTTGTGGAAGCCAAAAACTTCTTCTTCCTCTATCGTGGTAAAAAGAACTTCTTCCTCGTACCTACCAGCGCATTCAAATCCGCTGACGCGCATGAGGAATTCAGCCGTCTGGCGAATGATCATATTAATTAAGTTTTACTGGTAAAACAGCCCTTTGGCACCGGGTCCGGATAACCATATCCGGGAATGGCCGTATGCCCGTAAATAAGCCCCGGGAAACGTCTGAGTAACCTTATTCTGCCCTGTCTCCTTTCTTGATATTGGTTCCTGATTACAGGTCCGCTACGGCCGGTATAAGGATTTCTATGTCGGGATCTTATAGCTGTGGTCTGAGTATAGTCTGACTATAGTTACCCTGCCTTAGTGCTCCGATCAGAACGGAGGTGTAACGTAGCGTGACTATAGATAGGGTATCCCCTATACAAAGAAAAAGCCCCGGCTTGTGACCGGGGCTCAGGATTTATGAGGATAGTTGTGTTCCTTAGTTCTTATCCCACCAGCTTTTGCTCTTTTTGGTATCACCTCCGATCGCATCAGCTGCCTTCTGGTAAGAAGCCGCATTCTGTGTACGCTCACCCAATGGGTAGGTCAGACGGGAGGGTACATATGGTACATTCTGGTCCAGAGAGCCCGAATAGGGTGCTATGAACAGTGAATCTCCATTCGGCTTTTTAAAGTCAAGACGCAGGCGCTCAAACCATGCCTGGAATCCCTGTGGATAGAGTGCCAGCCATTTCTGGGTGCCGATCACATTTTTCCAGTCTCCCGCATTATATGGAACAGACGCCACATATTCATCCACACCTGTTGTCACATCCCAGTACTCCATGGAGGCACGGATACCTTTCTCATAAAGTGCCGGCGCCGCTTCTCCTACATTCCAGGTCCGGGCGGCTGCTTCAGCCAGAATAAATGCTACTTCCGGATAGGTCATCAGGATACCAGGCATTGTAGCTGAATAAATTTTGGTGCCCGGATAGGAATAATTGTCCGGAGACAGTCTGCCTGGATCATTCGCACTTCTGCCATACTCAAGACCAGTGATCAGACCAGTACCTTTCGCAGGTCTTGCATAAATCGGCAGACGTGGGTCATTGGTGCTCTTCATGTAGTTCACCAGTGTGGTGCTCACGAAGAAGTCAAGCACTTCCCTTTCTGAATCATTCAGCGGAAATTTGTTGGGCGCTGTAGCCAGATACGCAAATTCTGCATTATCTGCATTGCTCTGCATGGCTGCTGTATAATTTGCTTCAATGATTGCTTTAGCTCTATCCGGTGCTACGTCCGCAATACGGATCGCCAGTCGGAGCATCAGTGAATGCGCCAGGGTTTTCCACTTTGTCACATCGCCGTTATAGATCACATCACCACCATCGAAAGTAGGCTGAGATGGGTCGAGCGCTGTAATCTGTTTGTTCAGCGTATCGATCAGGGAAGTGTAAATAGCTTCCTGATTGTCATAGGCAGGCGTAATATTATCACCCTCTTTTAATGCCTGTGAGTAAGGAATATTCACATACGTATCTGTCAGTACCTGGTACAACCATACTTTCAGAATACCGGCAATGGCGTTCTGATTTTTAGCAGCCGGATTATTGCCACGCTGATTATTAATCGTTACTATTCTGTCAAGACTATGTAAGGATACATACAGGAAATTCCAGAAAGCGGTATTGTTATTTTCATCGATCGCATACTGACTGTCATTCACTCTTGAATTGGCAGACCAGAACTGCGAATAGTGCATACCAATATAGCCATTCTGCAAAGTGCTGTACATATAATCCATCGCATTTTTCTCAGCGCTGGTCAGCAGATATGCCGGCTCTGACTCTGTAGGTTTGGTGGGATCGTGGTTGATCTCATCGAGGTCTTTACATCCTGCCATCATCACAAAGATGAATAATACCGGCCATGCGTATATTAAGAATCTTTTCAACATTGAACTCAGTTTTAGAATGATACATTCAGGTTAATACCATAAGAACGCAGTGATGGTAATGCACCACCTTCAATCCCCTGTATATTGGAAGAGGAGTTGAGAATGTTCGAAGGGTCTACGTTTGGAGCATTGGATTTGATCAGCCAGAGGTTACGTCCGTAGAGAGACAGTCTTGCTGTCTGTGCGCCTACTTTTTTGAACCAGCTTTCCGGCAGATTATAACCCAGTTTTACTTCACGCAGATAGATGTAGCTCGCATCATACAGATTCGCTTTACTCAGGTTTCTACCTTCGTTATTCTGGAAGTAGGTTGCTGCATCCAGTACGACATCATTAGGTTTGCCGTCTTCAGTTACGCCTTCCGCAATGATACCTTTTTCTCTTACACCATTGGCAGCAGTGATATCCAGCAAACCGGAACCTTTACCATACATGTTGGTGTAGGAGAAGAAATCGCCTCCGTGCTGGAAGTCAACCAGTGCAGACAGATAGATACCTTTATAGGTAAAGCTGTTGGTTACACCACCTACGAAATCAGGATATGCGTTACCGATCGGAACAGGATTGTCGGTGATCTTATACAGACCATCAGGTCCTACGATCTTACGTCCCTGTGCATCGTATACATAATCAGTTCCGAGCAGGGTACCCATTGGTTTACCTACATAAGCGGCTACAGATACTTTTGTTGTTCTGCGGTCAGTACCGATCAGCAATACAGGCAGTGAGCTGTTGTACTGGTCAATATTCAGATCCAGCAGCTTATTACGGTTACGTGCAATGTTGGCATTGATATCCCAGCGGAAACCATTTTTCAGACGGATCGGATTCAGGTTCAGTCCTATTTCCACACCACGGTTCTGTACGGAACCACCATTTACGATCGTGCTGGTGAAGCCGCTTGCAGAAGAGATCGGCAATGGAATGATCTGGTCTTTGGTGATCCTGTCGTAGTAAGTAACATCCAGTCCGATATGATCATCCAGGAATTTCAGGGAGATACCTGTTTCGTATTCTCTCGTACGTTCTGGTTTCAGTGTCTTGTTATATTTAACGGAAGTCAGCTGTGTAGCAGGGAAGTTACCAAATGGAGGAATGAACTGATAAGTATCATAGATCTGATATGGATCAGTATCACTACCTACCTGTGAAATGCTTCCACGCAGTTTACCGAAGCTCAGCCATTTCCAGTCTTTCAGCAGATCAGAGAACACGAAGGAAGCAGATGCTGATGGGTAGAAATATGGATTGTTTTCACTGGCAAGCGCAGAGCTCCAGTCAGCACGTCCGGTCAGTTCCAGGAACAAATAGTTTTTATAACCCAGTGATGCAGTTGCGAAACCGGAGTTGATCTGTTTTTCGAAGAACTCATCAATAGGCTGTGCTGTTTGCAATGAGTTATTCAGGTTGTATACACCCGGAATGATCAGACCGCCTACAGTGCTACCACCGGTAGTGGTCCATTTACGGTGCATGATATTACCACCGATCAACGCATTCAGTTTAAAGTCTTTACTAAGTTCTTTATTGATATTAGCTGTTAACTGATAGTTCATCTCTCTGGAGGTACGTACTCTTTTGATATAACCACCGATCAGATAATCTTTCGCAGATCTTTCTTCTTCCAGCGTATTATAGTCGTCCATGAATACACGGCCACTGATGGTCAGCCATTTTGATACATCCCAGTCGAGACCTGCATTACCAAATAAACGGTTGCGGCTATCGGTTTCATAGTCCATGTAACGATTCCAGTATGGACCATTGCTGGATGCTACAGCAGGATCATCCCATGACTTACGGTTCCAGGTGATCTGTGATCCGTCATCATACTGATATTTTTTCTGACGCTCCATATCCAGCTGACGCTGTCCGTACATAGTGAACTGCAATGTTGGGTTAGGACCGGTGAAACCAGTACCCGGACGTGCATTTGCTTTGGTCGCACTATAGTTGATGGATGCCACACCTTTCAATCCTTTCGCTACATCATATCCTCCGTTAAATGAGAAGTTATTACGACGCATTTCTGCATTTGGCAGAATAAAGTTCTGCGTCATATTGCCATAGGATAATCTGAAGTAACCTTTATCATTGTTACCCGCCATGGCAATATTATTGGTGAGCGTGAACCCCGTTCTGTAGAAATCCCTCACATTATTTGGATTCGCTGACCATGGAGCTGTCTTACCAAAGTCAGGATTACCTTTATTCTTATCCCATGACCAGTAGTGACGTACCTGACGGCCATCTAATTTTGGTCCCCACGACGCATCATCATAATATCTTACCAGCAGGTCATAACGGCCGAGGCCATTATTATCATCGTATGTTGCTGCGCCTTCATTCAGGAAGCCTTCCGGATGCTGGTTGTAATAGAGTGTATCAAATTTACCACCGGTACCACCACCATATTCATTCTGGTATTTAGGCAGTACATATACTTTATCAACCTGTGCATTGATGCTGTATGTAACACCGATACCACCGGAAGTTTCAGGACGTTTTTTCGTAGTGATCAGCATCACACCGTTAGCACCGCGGCTACCGTACAGAGCTGTTGCAGCAGCACCTTTCAACACAGAGATGTTGTCGATATCTTCAGGATTAATATCCTGCAGAGAGCTACCAAAATCGTAACCACCACCACCGTTGAGCTGACCGCCCTGGTTCGTGTTGTTATTGATAAATGGTGTCCCATCTACAACAACGAATGCGTTATTATCACCAAGAATAGACTTTACACCACGGATCGTGATCTTGGTGGAACCACCCATGGAACCCGTATTGCTGTTGACTTGCAGACCAGGCACTTTACCTGTCAGTGCATTCACGAAGTTGACCTCTTTCGCTTCCTGTACAGCGCTACCATTAACTTCTTCCACTGCATAACCTACAGCGCGTGTATTTTTTTGGATACCGAGTGCAGTCACTACTACTTCTTTCAATTCTTTCTTACCGGATGAGGCAGGAGCCAGACTTACTGCCAGCGGCTCCTGTGAGTCGAGTGGAATGGATTGTTCTGCGAATGTCGGTGCGGAAATTTTGATAGTATCTTTCAGAGAAGCCTTTATTGTAAATGTACCATCAGGACCTGCTGCTACGCCCTGTTTTGTACTGAGGTTAACCACCTGAGCACCTGGAACAGCTGTTCCTCCGGCCTCTTTCACTGTGCCTTTCAGACTGAACTGACCAGTTGTCTGCTTTACCGTATTAGGATCAGCAGGTAGTATTAATGCAGTATCGCTTTTGGGTTTTGTCGTCGTGTCTTTAGCAGCAGCAGTACGTGTACTGTCTGTGCGGGACGCTGATGAAGAATCCTGCTTTGGCTTGCTGGTATCTGCGTTTGGTGTGATCACGACAGGAGATGCAGTAGCCGGCGCACTGGTATCTTTTGTCTGTTTGCCCGAAGTATCTTTCGCAGCAGAGTTTGGTGTGATCACTACCGGAGAGCTGGCGGCAGGCTTTGCAGTATCCTTCATTTGTTTACCAGACGTATCTTTTGCAGATGACGAAGGTGTAATAACTACCGGACTGGTAGTGGGTTTTACAGTGGTATCCTTTTGTTGGAAGGCTGTAATTGAGGGCTGATATTTATTTATCTCAGCGCTGGTCTCGTAAAAGAAGTGGTTAACGCTTGTGTTTGCCTTTGTGGGTTTTACACTACAGAAAAAGGCAAAGCACAGCCACAACCAGTTGAGTACATGGCTTCTCATCTTATATAGTAAGATTTGGTTACAAATTTTTTTGAAGCAGGGGCAGCTGCTTCTATCTATATTGCTATGATAACTTCAATATCTTCTCTGTTAACTATAATACAACGCAATCGCCTTTCACAATGAGCCTGCAGCTGATTTATTTCTGTCATGTAAAGAAAATAGCGCTCATTCACCTCATCAGTTGGCAGTCCATACCTATGCCTGCATTGCGTAGGTATAGCCATCTGGCGTCAGTTGTACATTTCGTTTTTATTCTAGCTTGGATGAAATAGTGGATGCAACAGCCATTCATCAATTGTCCCTTCCCTGTATTATATGGCACGACATGCCAGGGCATGGTCTTTCCGCTACAAGAGCAATCCCTTCTATTGCGCTGTATATCAAACACCTTGCCAATGGCATACTCTAAAAAGACTGGCTGGTACTGAGTATTGCTAGTTAAAGTAATCTGCGATAAGCTTATCTACTGATTTAATGGTGAGCATTTCATCTTTGATCGTGAGTGCGTTGGGGTGTGTGTCAGTACATATCACTCTCTTGATAATACCGCTTTGTTTGATCTTATTAAAGCCATTTCCGGCAAAAATTCCGTGTGTAGTGATAACGGCTATTTCTGAAGCACCTGCCTGTAAATAGGCTTCTGCTGCGTTTATAAGCGATCCTCCTGTACGGATCATGTCATCATAGATGATCACCAGTTTATCCTGTACATCGGCACTGATCGCAGTGATATGTGTTTCTTCTCCGGAGAGACGTTTTTTAAATACAAATGCTGCTGATACATGCAGATCATTAGCCAGTGACTCTACCCATTTTGCACGGCCGGCATCTGTACTGGCCAGCACAAAAGGTCTGTCGCCTGCTATTTCAAGTGCAGCTTCTTTCACCAGGTCTTTCCCGTAAAGATGTACAGGACGTATACTATTCTCAAAGTAGTAAGTAATGCCATCCACATGGAGGTCCAGCATCAGTATTTTATTCCCCGATGTGGTGGGCGGCAACGTGGAAAACAGGATCGCTCTGGTCTTTGCCTTCACAATCTCTCCCGATTTTACCGCTCTTTCCATCGTGGAATAACCGAAAAACGGAATGACTATATTGACCGCACATGCGCCTTCCTGGATACAGCCATGAGCAATATCAAAAAGTTCTAATGTTTCCTTATCATCGATCGTACCTCCCAGCAATATCACTTCTTTATTGGTGACATTGGAATTGATACGATGATAATGTTCCCCATCAGGAAAATCCCGGATATCCAATTTTCCTTCTTCCCATTCCGGAACAAGCGTCAATAATCTGTCTTTCAGATACTGATAACGTTGAGTTGCAAACAAGATCCTGTGAGGCATAGTCTTTGAAATAAGGATTAAAGATAATAATATAGTTTTTATATACAGATTATCAGCGCATTTGATTCAGAATTTATTGTCAATTCATAAGGAAGAGACCGTTTATTAGAAATAAAAGTCCTAAGTTTATTGCTTGTTCCTATAACTGTAGGACTGTAGTCTGTCGAACGAGAACTATTTTTTAACTTTTCATTTGCGCTGGGAAAATTAATTTTGAGCGATGCCTAGACGATTTATACAACTTTCCGGTAGCATCGGAGCACTGTTTTTGTACCTGTTATTCTTTCTGCAGCATGCCAGCGCGCAGGTAAGGGTATCGGGTATGGTAGCCGAAGCCGATAGCAGAGCAGGCGTACCGGGAGTTACCATTCTCAATAAAACTTCACGTTCGGGCGTTGTCAGCAACGAAAGTGGCCGTTTTGCCATAGATGCAATGCCAGGTGATACCCTGGAATTCTCCATGTTGGGTTACTACAAAAAGAATATCGACGTTCCCACTACTTCAATGTTTATTAATGTCTATCTGACCCGCCAGGTGATCGGACTGACTGAACATAAAGTAATTGGACAGGACCATAAAAAGGATTCACTCGCCACACGTGAGGAGTATGGTAAATACTTCAATTATCATAAACCAGGTGCAGTAGATATACTTAAAACCCTGCCATCCAACCCGATCACAGCCCTGACTTATCTTGTGCCCAGTAAGACGCGTAAGCGTAAAGAACACTTCCAGGAGCAGCTGGTATACTGGGAAAAAGAGAAATATATCGACGACAGATATAGTCCTGAACTGGTAGAAAGGATGACGAAGCTGAGCGGGGATGAACTGGATACCTTTATGCTGCGTTACAGACCCGGTTATCAGTTCTTAAAGGAGGCCACTGATTATGACCTGATGTTGTTTATTAAAGAAAATTTCAGGCACTATCAGCTGGATAAAGCGACTCCTCCGGCAGCGAAGAAACCTGACGAAGAATAGCAATAAAATATTCAATAAATAGAAAGAGGCTGTCCTCCATATGGCGGGCAGCCTCTTCTTCGTTTATAAGTGTTACGCATCCACTTTCTTTATTTCACCAGCATACCGTTTAATCTCAGTAGCTGTGTTTCCGCCAGTTTGATATTATAGCGTGCATTGATCAGGCGGTTGTAGGCATCTTCTAAACTCTGCTGTGCTTCTTTCATTTCTATCACAGTGCTTACCCCTTGTCTGAATCGTTCCATGGCTACCATCACGTTTTCTCTGGCTAATCCGAGATTCTCATCTTCCAGCGTTACGGCTGTTTTATAGTATTCATAATCCTTAAATGCGCTGATCAGGGAAAGGTCAACCAGCGTACGGGTGTTATCCAGTGCCAGCTGCTGATAATTCACATTCAGTTTCGCAGCACTTACCTGTCTTCTTACATTTAATCCGTTGAAGATGGGAATCGTTGCAGAGAATCCATAGCTCACCACACCATTCTGGTTATACACCGGACTGAATGAGTTGGTGGCTGCGTTGGAATTAACACGGGAGTAGTTGTATGCAGAGTTGAAGTTGATAACAGGGAAATAATCTCCTTTACTTTCCTTCAGTTGCAGCTGCGATACGGTCAGATTCTGTTGTGCTACCTTGATCCCGGTATTTTTCTCCAGTGCCTGTTGTCTCAGTCCTCCATAGGAAAGATCCATATTCAGCGGAATCGTATCCATCACATCATATTGCGTATTGCCTGCTTCAAGGGCCATCAGCTGATTCAGGGTGGCTTTGCTTTGTTCGATCAGGGTTTGCTGACGCAGATAGGATGCCTTGAGCGCATTGTAGTCTACCTTGGACTGTAACCAGTCCGTTTTAGGTCCCAGACCGGTCTGGAACTTGGCATCTGACAGTTTCACTCTTTCTTCTGATATAGATAATTGTTCTGAGAGATTACGCAGCTGTTGTTTCTGTTGTACAACATTGTAATAACCGGCAATGACATTAGCAACCGTATTGATCACCTGGTCTTTTACTGCCAGTTCACCGAGATCGCGCAGCGACTCAAGTTTTTGTCTGGTAGCAAACATTTTCAGACCATCGAACAGGGTCCATGCAAGACTCACGTTTGCACTAAGCGTACTGGCGCGGATACCGGAAGTATCACGTTTGGAGCCATTGGCGAATTCCTGTTTGGTTTGCGTAGCATTCCATACTTTATTGGCGGTTCCGTTCACACGTGGTGCAAAAGCGAGATTAGCATACGCATAATCATTCGCCGTGATAGCTGCATCATTTTTTGCGAGACGGATATCATAGTTGTTCTTCAATGCGACGTCGATTGCCTGTTCCGGCGTCAGTATCTGCTGAGCATGTGCAGCAGAACAAAGCAGCAAAGAGAGATATAAAAGTGTTCGTTTCATGTAGTTGCTGATAATTTATGCGTGCACAGAGGCTGTCTCCTCTTCTTCTTCTTCACTTTTTCTTTCTGTCGCAGGTTTTCTTCTGGACAGGAAAGTATACATCGCCGGAATTACGAATAAGGTAAGGATCAGTGAGAATACGATACCACCTACGATCACGATACCCAGCGGGATACGGCTGGTAGCCGCAGCACCCAGTGACATGGCGATCGGTAATGCACCGAGGGCCATGGCAAGACTGGTCATGAGGATAGGACGCAGACGCATAGCAGATGCTTCTACAGCTGCTTTCGCCTTGGACATACCTTCATCTCGTTTGTGGTTGGCAAATTCCACGATCAGGATACCATTCTTCGTAACAAGCCCTATCAGCATAATTACACCGATCTGGGAGAAGATGTTCCAGGTCTGGCCAAATATCCACAACGACAGCAATGCACCTGCAAACGCCAGCGGTACCGTCAGCATGATGATAAACGGATCGACCCAGCTTTCAAACTGTGCGGCCAGTACAAGATAGATCAGTACCAGTGCAAGTATCAGTGCAAACATCGTGTTGGAACCACTTTCTGCATAGTCACGGGATGAACCGGCCAGTGCAGAGACGTAGTTGTCATTCAGTACGCCCTGCTTCTTCAGTTTATCATATATTCCGTACATCGCATTGATACCATCTCCGATTGTTTTACCAGGCGCAAGACTCGCAGAAACGGTAGCGGATTTATAACGGTTGAAGTGATAGATGATCGGCGGACTGGTTTCCTCATCGATCGTTACCACGTTGTCGAGCTGAATAGCTTCTCCACGGCTGTTACGCACATAGATGTTCTGCAGGTCAGTTGGTTTATCACGCGCTCCGCGGAATACCTGTCCCATTACCTGGTATTGCTTACCATTACGGATGAAATAGCCGTAACGCAGGTTACTTAGTGCAAGCTGTAAGGTTTGTGAAATATCATCAACAGATACACCCAGTTCACTTGCTTTCGCACGGTTGATCTGAATACGGAGTTCTGGTTTGTTGAATTTCAGGTCCACGTCAATTGCAGCAAACGTCGGGTTGTTATTGGCTTCTTCCAGGAACTTCGGCAGTACAGAGGAAAGACTGTCAAAGTTGATATGCTGTAATACAAATGACACCGGCAGACCACCGCGACGGCCTACCTGGATGGTCTGTTGTTCGATCGCAAACACTTTACCTTCCGGGAAGCGGAACATATTTTTGTTCACCATATTCACGATCTCCTTCTGCGAACGTTGACGCTCGTTTGGTTCGGTGAGTACGACGTTGGCAAAACCAGAGTTGACTGAGTTACCGCCAAAGCCGGGAGAGGTCACAGAAATGAGGATCTTCTTCTCAGGGATGGAGTCTACCATGAACTGTGTGAGACGGTTCATATAGAGTTCCATATAATCATAAGACGTTCCTTCCGGTGCACTGATAGACAGACGGAACTGGCTACGGTCTTCAATTGGCGCCAGTTCTGACTGGAGATTTTTGAAGATGAACCAGATCATCGCGAGACACGCCAATACGATCAGCGTTGCCATCCAGCGGATCTTCATAAATGCTTCCAGTGCACGTTCATAGCCAGATTCCATTCCGGTGAAGAATGGTTCGGTCTTTTCATAGAACCAGGAGTGTTTATGTGTTTTACGACCCAGTTTGACGTTCAGTACTGGTGTAAGTGTCAGTGATACGAAGGCAGAGATCAATACAGCACCTGCTACCACGATACCGAATTCCCGGAACAATCGTCCTACGAAACCCTGTAGGAATACGATGGGAAGGAATACGAACGCGAGTGTGATAGAGGTGGCGATTACCGCAAAGAAGATCTCTTCAGAACCTTCTTTTGCCGCTTTCATACGCGGCATACCGGCCTCGATCTTTTTGTAGATATTTTCCGTGACCACGATACCATCATCCACCACCAGACCGGTAGCGAGTACGATCGCCAGCAGGGTGAGGATATTGATGGTAAATCCGCAGACGTACATAATGAAGAATGCAGCAATGAGTGACACAGGGATATCCACCAATGGACGGAAGGCCATGAGCCAGTCACGGAAGAAGAGATAGATGATGATGATCACAAGACCGAGTGCGACGATCAGTGTTTCTTCCACTTCCTCGATGGACTTGCGGATAAACTTGGTATTGTCGATCGCAATATCGGTGGTGATATCATCCGGAAGATCTTTCTTTAACTGTTCGTAACGTTTATAGAATTCGTCTGTGATTGCTACGTAGTTGGAACCTGGCTGTGGCGTGAGCGCTAATGCGATCATCGGTACGTTGGATTCCTTCAGGATAGTTTCTTCGTTTTCCGGTCCGAGTATCGCCTGACCGATATCACGGAAATGGATCACATTGCCGTTTTCATTTTTGATGATCAGGTTATCGAAATCTTCTTCTGTATTCAGACGGCCAAAGGTACGCACGGTCAGTTCCGTTGCGTTACCGGCGATCTTACCGGAAGGCAGTTCCACGTTCTCACGGGAGAGGGCGGACTGTACATCGCTTGGTGTCAGACTGTAGGCCGAGAGACGCGCAGGGTCCATCCACAGACGCATGGCAAATTTCTTTTCACCAAGGATACGGATGGAGCTGACACCAGGAATGGTCTGCAATCTTTCGAGCAATACGTTGTTGGCGTATTCGGTTACCTCGAGCTGGTTACGGATGTTACTCTGTACTGTCATGGACAGGATATAATCAGAGTTGGCATCTTCTTTAGATACAACAGGAGGCGCGTCGATATCAGGCGGCAAACTACGGAGTGCCTGAGATACTTTGTCACGTACGTCGTTAGCCGCAGCTTCGAGGTCAATACCCAGTTCAAATTCAACTGTGATATTACTGGAACCCTGACTACTGCTGGAGGATATATTTTTGATACCCGCGATACCATTGATGGATTTCTCCAGCGGTTCGGTGATCTGGGTTTCGATAATATCGGAGTTGGCGCCGGCGTAGGAAGTACGCACGTTCACGATAGGCGGGTCAATAGCGGGGAAGTCCCTTACCCCCAGGAAATTGAATCCCACCAGGCCGAATATCACGATAATGATATTCATCACGATAGCAAATACGGGACGTTTAAGAGAGAGTGAAGGAAGGCTCATAATCTATAGCTTTAATTGTCCGGGCCTATTTAACGTCATTGTATTTAAGTACCAGTCCTGGTTTGATCTGCATAATGCCGCTGGTGATCACGGTGTCACCTACGTTGAGTCCGCTGGTGATCTGTACATTGTCTGCATTGCGGATCCCTGTCTCTACTATTACAAATTTCGCTTTTCCGCTGTCAGCGATCGCTACTTTTTTATCACGCGTACCAGGTATTACGGCCTGAGTAGGGATCATGATAGCGTCGGGCATATTTTTCAGGGAGATGAGTACACGTGCAAAAGCGCCTGGCAGCAATTTACCGGCGTTAGGAACGAGCGCTCTGATCTTGATCGTACGGGTAGACAGATCGATTTTCGGGTCGATTGCATAGATGTTGCCCTTATACGTTTGGTTATCGCCGGCTACCTTGAAATCTACCACATCACCCTGGCTGATAGCTGTACGGTACTTTTCCGGTACGGAGAAGTCTACCTTCAGAGGATCTATCTGCTGGAGGCTGGTAATAACAGTCGTAGGCGTAACGATGGCGCCGAGGCTGACATTCCTGAGACCGAGGCGGCCGGAGAATGGTGCACGGAGTTCAGTTTTCTGCAGCTGAGTACGGGTATATTCCATATCGGCGCCATAAGCGCTGACCTGGTTACGGGTAACGTCTACATCCTGGCGGCTGATACCATTTATTTTAAGGAGATTTTCCTGTCTTTCGAGCGTGGTTTTAGCCAGTTCGCGTTGTAATTCCAGCTTTTGGAGCTGGGCTTTCAGGTCTTCGTCATAAATTTTCACCAGCAGGGCGCCTTTGGCTACCTGGGTACCTTCTTTAAAGAAGAGGCCTGTAACACGACCGGTAATTTCTGCCTGCACCTGAACTTCTTCATTACTTTGCAGGGTTCCGCTCGCTTCGATTGTTTCGTTCAGAGAGCTGGTTTTTACCACATAGTAGTCTACGAGGAGGTTTTTTGGACCTCCGCCACCTTTCGCATTTGATTTTTCAGGAGCATTTTCCCCTTTTTCCCCTGGAGCATTCACTCTGTTAATGATAAAACCGACAATGACAGCAGCCACTATCAGGAATAAAACAGTTGTCAGGATCTTCTTATTGCCAGCCATGAGCTTGTATTAGTTTAATATAGAGGGATAAATCCGGGCAAATTTAATAAATGCGATTGCTGCGACGATGGCCGCAGTGTTAATTAAAGTTAATTGTGTTTTATCGGTATATAGATGGCAGATTAGGCTGTTGAGTGGCAATTTGTGGATATTGTGCGATCAACTGCATATATATAGGTGTGTGTCTGTGCGACAGAGAGGGCTTTTGGGCCGGAAAAGGACTTTTGCCGGTTTAAATAATAGGGGCTTAAATCCTTAATGGTAGCTTGTTTCCGGCGTATACAACTAAAGTATAGGGCGTAAAATTTGCATGCTTTCTTGTCAATTCAATAAAAATTATATTTTTGCACTCAAGTTTTAAACCAAAAACACTTAAAATTATGTCAGACATTGCATCAAGAGTTAAAAAGATCATCATTGACAAATTGGGCGTTGACGAAGCTGAGGTAACTCCTGAAGCCAGCTTTACCAACGACCTGGGCGCTGACTCTTTGGATACGGTAGAACTGATCATGGAATTCGAAAAAGAATTCAACATCTCCATTCCTGACGAACAAGCTGAAACTATTACTACTGTTGGCCAGGCAGTTGCCTACCTGGAAGAACATGTGAAATAATCCTACTTAATCAGATTTGTTTTAATGCAACCAAGACGAGTAGTCGTTACAGGTTTAGGCGCACTTACACCGCTCGGCAATTCCATATCCGACTTCTGGAAGGGATTGACGGACGGTGTATCCGGTGCCGGCCCTATTACACATTTTGATGCTGCCAAGTTCAAGACCCGTTTTGCTTGCGAACTGAAGAACTTTGACGCTACCAATTTTCTGGACAAAAAGGATGCACGCAAGATGGATCCTTTTACGCAGACCGCTGTGATTGCTGCCGACCAGGCAGTACAGGACGCCGGGATTAACCGCAATACTGTCAATATTGACAGAGTTGGGGTGATCTGGGCTTCAGGCATTGGTGGTATGATCAATTTCTGCCAGGAAATGAAAGAATTTGGTCAGGGTGATGGAACTCCCCGTTTCAGTCCTTTCCTGATTCCCCGGTTAATCCTTGATATTGCCGCAGGGCATATCTCTATACGTCACGGCTTCAGAGGTCCTAACTTCTCAGTTGTCTCTGCCTGCGCTTCCGCAACCAATGCTATTATTGAGGCCATGCTGTATATTCAGTTTGGTAAGGCGGATGTGATGATCACCGGAGGATCAGAAAACGTTATTAACGAAGCCTGTATAGGTGGTTTTAACGCGATGAAGGCCCTGTCTGAAAGAAATGATGACCCGGCAACCGCTTCCCGCCCCTTTGATCTTGACAGAGATGGCTTTGTCATGGGGGAAGGCGCTGGTGGACTGGTGTTAGAATCCTATGAACATGCGACGGCAAGAGGAGCCAAAATTTACGCGGAATTGGCCGGAGGCGGCGCAACTGCCGATGCCTATCACCTTACAGCACCACATCCGGAAGGACTTGGCGCAATGAATGTAATGCGGTTGGCCTTAGCAGAAGCGGGAATGCAACCCCATGATATTGATTATATTAATGTGCACGGAACGTCTACACCTCTGGGTGACATTGCGGAAGTAAAAGCTATCCAACAGGTTTTCGGGGAACATGCTTACAATCTGAACATTAGTTCCACGAAATCTATGACCGGGCACCTCTTAGGCGCTGCCGGAGCAATTGAGGCCATCGCTGCTATTATGTCTATAATACATGGTATTGTACCTCCTACCATCAATCATTTCATGAAAGATCCGGAACTGGATCCCAAATTAAATTTTACCTTTAACGTCGCACAACATAGAGAAATCAACGCTGCATTAAGTAATACCTTCGGTTTTGGAGGGCATAATGCATCTGTTATTTTCAAAAAATTTGTTGCTTGATTGTGTGAAATTACTGCCAGGATTTTTATACCGATTTGTTCCTAAGAAAAGGAGCCTTTACAAGGACCTTTATAATTTGCTGGGATTTGCCCCGGGCAACTTCTCATTGTATGAAGTGGCACTAAGCCACCGTTCCAGCAAAGAGAAGTTCCTCGAAAGCAACGAGCGCCTGGAATATCTGGGCGACGCAATCCTTGGCGCCATTATAGGAGACTACCTTTTTAAAAAGTATCCCTACAAAACGGAAGGATACCTGACCGAAATGCGGTCTAAAATCGTTAACCGTCAGCAGCTCAATGATATCGCTATCAAAATGGGCCTGCGTAAACTGACCATCTACGATAAATACAACAGCTTCCTGAAAATCAGCCAGATATTCGGTAATACGCTCGAAGCCCTCGTTGGCGCCGTATACCTTGATAAAGGCTATAACAGGACCAAACAGTTTGTACACCAGCGTCTCATCGTTCCCTACATTGACCTCGAACAACTGGAAAATGTGGAAATGAACCATAAGAACAAGCTGTACGGCTGGGCGAATAAACACGGCAAGACCCTTGAGTTCGACCTGCTGGAAGAACAGATGGATAACGGCCGCCGTATCTTCACTGTGGGTGCTGTCGTAGATGGTGAGCTGATTTGCAGCGGTAAGGCTTTCAATAAGAAAGACGCCAGCCAGATAGCTGCACAACAGGCCATAGAACTACTGGGCCTCGGTGAAAAATAATCACTTATTTACTTTACCGGCTGCCGCAAAATGGTCTTCATTTTAGCGGGTGCTGTTTTACGTGGATCTGACAGATAGATCTCGTGATGCCTGCCATTATAGGCTAATCCTTCCTTTCTGATAAATTCCTCCATTATCGCTAATGTGGCCGGTTCTTCCGAGTAGGGACCCGTATGTAATACCTGTACACTCCTGCCTTCCGCCAGGGTGATCAGTGAGACCTGTTGCAGCAGAGGTAGTTGCTTTTTGACAAAGGCGGCTTTCAGCGCCTGTTGTACCACCGGGTTGATCACATAGTCAGGCATGCGGATCAGTAGTTGCCAGCACCATTCAGCGCGGGGTATATCCAGCGGATACCCCTCCTGCTCTACCCACCAGGTGCCTTCCAGTTTGCTGACCGTAAAGTCCTGCGCGGATTGTTTATAGACATTCTTTATACTGTAGGCAGCAGTATATAAAGCCTGGGTACTGTCGGCAAATACAGGGCTGTCGGGGTCGCCTTTACCTGTGATGGCCAGATAATGACCGGCAGGTACAAATATCAGTGCGGGTTGAACTTTTGCCGTATACAGTTCACGATGTACTTTGGTAAGATCTGTTTTAGACATAACGCTTGTTTTAGTTTTGCATGAATCAGCAACACGTTTATTCTTATGCGTGATAACGCATGATTGATCAGACATTGTAAACTGGTGCGCAATACCAATGATCAGCAATAACCAGTGGCACCATAGATGTGGCTTCATTCAGTAATGATTTATCGTTACTGATACAAAGTAATAATGGGGAAGTGACAGCCTTATGTCAGGAGAGACTACAGATAATGTGTTTTTATTTCCAGGGCGAGCTCCTGCATCTTTTCAGTCAGGGCTACAGGGGTAACGATCTCCGGAATGGAGCCCCATACCAGGAGCCAGCGGCCAAACCAGTCCAGGCACGGCGCCAGGAAGGTCATCTCAATACATTCATCATTGATGAGCTGTTCTTCTACCAGCCCATAATAGTATTTCTGATCGCCCATACGGCGGGCATGTATTTTAGGGAAGCGTATTTTGACCATGTGCGCCTGTGCTTCATGGTCTCCATACCTGTCCATATATTCCTTGAGTGTAATATGACGTTGCCTGTCATAGTTGTCGGAAGAGACCCCTACATTTTTTATACGGTCCATACGGAAGTCACGGTATCCATGACGCAGCCGGCACCAGGCAATCAGGTGCCAGTATCCGTTCATGAAGATGATACCGATCGGTTCCACCTCCCTTTTGGTATGGGTTTCATTGTGCAGGGCGAAGTAGTCCAGCTGCAGAATGAGCTGTTTACCCAGAGAATGCTGTATGTCTGACAGGAAGCGGTTAGGAAACTCCTCTCCTACCGGCGGACGCCGGCTGACCACTGCGATATTGTCTTCCAGCGATTCCAGGAAGTCTTTTTCGCTACCTCTCAGTACAGCTTTGATCTTCTGCATGGCATTGCTGAATTCCTTTCTGTTGGAATGGTCGCTCAGGTTGGCCATGAGTTTTTCTCCCGTGAGCAGAGCAGCAGCCTCTTCCCTGCTGAACATGACAGGAGGCAGGTGATAGCCTTCTACCAGATAATAACCGGTACCCGCTTCCGCGCCGACAGGTACGCCTGCTTCCTGCAGGGCCCTGACGTCCCGGTATACAGTACGAAGGCTGATGTCAAAGCGTTCGGCTATTTCTGCTGCCTTCACAATTTTCTTGCCCTGTAGCTGAATGAGAATGGCGGAAAGACGGTCTATCCTGTTCATATCAGCAGCAAGTTAGAATAAAATTGAAAAAATTTTCCGCAGCGATTAAACTTCGGTTATAATAAGGAGTCTTAGATAAAGTAAATATTTGAGGGCAGCACTTTTAGCGATAGATAATTGTAGTGAAGACAGCGCAATCTAAAATGTTAGCGCCCTGGAAAATATTTGAAAATTTGATGCTACAGTACAGAATATAGGTTAAATGGTAAGCCCCTGCAATTTCTTGCGGGGGCCTTTTTTTTGCCCTTCCCATGACCTCGTTTTCATCAGAAATAATTTGGAATCATTAACTTATGATTAACAGATGGCGGATAGAATCCGCCTATTTTTGGTACAGCAAAATTCAAATGAGTTTTTTTAATGGTTAATTTGGGGAGGGCCTGATTTTTATCAGGCCCCTTTTTTATTTTGTTTACTGTATCATTTTATTTTTATAGCTTGTAGTTTATAGGCAATAGCTTTAAACGAGGTAAATTGGCGGGGTCCGAAAATATCAACCAGACAACCATAGCGGACCACGAGCTATGGACTGCTTTCAAACAGGGGAATGTACAGGCTTTCAGTGAAATGTACCGGCGTCATGCAGGTACCCTGTATAACTATGGGTATCACCTTGTACCCGATGCCGCCCTGGTGAAAGATGCTATGCAGGACTTGTTTGCAGACCTCTGGCGTACCCGCAATAATCTTTCTGATACCAGTTCCATCAAATATTATCTTTTCCGCTCACTCAGACGACGGCTGTACCGGCTGGCAGATATCAAACCAGTGCCTGTTATCAGCTCATTACAGACCGAATCTATTGAAGAACTGAAGATCCGTTCAGAAGAAGATCTGTTGCAGCAACAACGGTTGCAATACCTGATGTCGAAATTGCCCGAAAAACATCAGGAGGTGATCCGCCTCCGGTTCTATGATAATTTCAGCTGGGAAGAGATAGCCGGTATCCTTCAGATCAACGAGCAGTCCGTCCGTAACCTGGTACAACGGGCCATTGTTAAACTGCGGGAAAACTGGAAATAACACGTTCTGAAATTTTTTTTCTTAAAAGTGAGTTAAAACGACACATACCTGCCTTTATTATTACAACTACTGTCGGAAGGCACATAATGCTATGGATTATTCAGTATACGATACAGCAGATTTTGTCTGTGACGATTCTTTTGTGGCATGGGTGAAAGAAGGAAGGGAGGAGGCGCACTGGAAAGAGGTAATCGCACGGTATCCCGCACAACGGGAAGCGATGTTGCAGGCGAGGACCATAATCCTGGCAGCTGCACAGTTACCTGCCTTTGAGCTGAAAGAGAAGGAGCAGCAGCTGATGTGGGAGAATATCCGGGAAACAATGACGCCCGCAGAACAGACAGTAGTAAAGACATCACGGAGGTATTTTTTGTACTGGGCAGCAGCCCTCTTATGTATAGCCGCCGGCGCTGCCATCTGGTGGATGCGACCGGCCCCTGCTCCCGCGGCATACAGCCGCCTGTTGCAGGAAGCAAAACTGGAAGGGAAGGAAAGGATCGAAGAAATTAATGAAGAGAAACACCCGAGAACAGTAAGTCTGCCCGACGGTAGCTCTGTCATACTGCAACCCGGCGCAAGGATCAGTTATCCTGCCTGTCCGGACCATAAATGCAGCAGAGAAGTATATCTGTCGGGAGCCGCTTTTTTTGAAGTATCACGCAACACCATGCAACCTTTCATTGTGTATGCAAATGAGATGGTGATCAATGTGCTGGGGACCAGCTTCAATGTAAAAGCATATGAACAGGATAGCCTGGTAGAAGTGCACGTTAGAACAGGAAAAATAGCAGTGTCAGTGAAACCATTGGGAAACAAAGTTGTCGCCAATCTTTCTGCCAACCAGCAGGCCGTACTTACAAGAAGTACACTGGCCGTAGCGGTATTACAGACCATTCCACAGGTCAATACCCGGAAGATGGACGAAGCAACCGTTTATTCATTTGAATTCAGTGATACGCCGGTAGATAGTGTGATGACAACTATAGAGAATGCCTACGGGGTACGTATCCACTATGACGAAGTATTACTGGCTGATTGCAGGCTGACCGCCTCGCTGACCGATGAACCATTAATAGAGAAAATTCGCCTGATCTGTAAGGCGCTGGAGGCGGGATGTATCATCGAGGGAGATGAAATAACGCTGACAGCTAAAGGATGTCGCCCAAATGTTATTGAAAACTAAACCACGATTAAATGTAGTATGAACCGCAGTACTTAATGAAAAATAGCCAGCGGTATGGCCGTACCACTGGCTAGCACCAAAGTCACATCTGACTTAAACCCGCTCCACTGGGTTTGAGACAGCCATTCTATTTCCCAATATTTATTAAGGAACACAATCCAAGTTATGAAAAAAAGATTACGAATCCGTGATTTAATCTTCCACGTTATGCGTACTTGTGTTTACCAGTTGCTGGTGGCCCTGTCGTTTACCACCATCGTATTTGCCAGGTCCGGCAAAGCCCAGGAAGTATTACAGCAGAAAATCTCCCTGGAAGTAAAACAACAACCTGTAGGTAAAGTATTGACCCAGATTGAAAAAATGGTGGATGTCAAATTCCTTTACAGTTCCTCCCTTATTCAGTCTGACCGCAGGGTAAACGTAGCTGCCGACAATGAAACACTGGCTGCTATCCTGGATGAGTTACTCCTTCCTTTGCAACTCCAGTACCATGTCTCTGGCCGGCAGATTGTGCTAAATCGATTACGCGCTCCTGCTGAAGCCGGGCAACAACAACCTGTACGTATCACTGGTCAGGTAATTGACCCGAAAGGCGTGCCCTTGCCAGGCGTAAGCGTTAAGCTGAAAGGTACATCTACCGGTGCGACTACTGATGCTAATGGTAATTATGGTTTTAATGTACCTGCGCTCAGCGGTATCCTCATCTTCACTTATGTAGGCTATGCGCCTAAAGAGATCGAGATCAATGGTAAGCATTCCGTGAATGCTACACTGGAATCATCTTCTACCGCACTGGGCGATGTTGTGATCGTGGGATATGGCTCACAGCGTAAAGAATCACTGACAGGCGCTATCTCTTCTATAACCAGTAAAGACCTCAACGGCGTACACGCCGGTTCTACTGTGAGCGCTGGTCTGGCAGGAAAGATCGCCGGTGTGTCTTTTCGTATGTCTGATGGCCGCCCTGGCGCCAGCGCTTCCATACAGATCAGGAACATGGGTAATCCGCTGTATGTAATTGACGGTATCCAGCAGGATGAAGGTCAGTTCAACAACATCGCTCCCGCTGATATTGAAACCATTACTGTACTGAAAGACGCTTCCGCAGCGATCTATGGTATGAGAGCTGCTAACGGCGTTGTCGTAGTGACTACTAAACGCGGTAAACTGGGCAGTCGCAACACCATCAACGTAAACGTTTACAGAGGATGGCAGAACTGGACCCGTTTCCCGAAAACAGTGAACGCTTATGAGTGGATGGTGGGTAAAGCCGATGCAGATGTGAACCAGTCAGGTCATACTGCTATCACACAGGCAGAACTGGACAAATGGCAGGCTGGTACCGAAACCGGTTATAAGAGTTTTGACTGGTATAAGTTTATCGTAAAAGGTAACTCCCCGCTGACACAGGCAAACCTCAACTTCACCGGTGGCTCTGAGCGTATTAATTACTATGTGTCTGCTACTCACCTGGATCAGAACTCCGTACTTGGCAGAGAATTTACTTTTAGAAGGTCCAACGTACAGAGTAATATCGATGCCCGTGTATCCGATCGTTTTAAAATCGGTGCGCAGATCAATGGTCGTGTGGAAACACGTGACCAGCCAGGCGTACCGGGAGGAGATGATTACTGGGCAGCACGTTTTGCGATCCTGCGTAACAGACCAACAGAACGTCCTTATGCAAACGATAATCCGAACTATCCAAACGATATCGGTCACAACACGGAGAACTGGGCTTTGCAGAATAAAAAATTGTCCGGTTACTGGAGAAGTGACTGGCGTGTAGTACAGTCCAACCTGACCGCAGAATACCAGTTCCCGCTGGAAGGATTGACTGCAAAGGGTCTGTTCTCTTATTACTATGCAAATGAAATTATGAACGGACATGAGTATACCTATAAAGTGTATACCTACAATCCGGCAGACGATACATATAACGTAACAGGCGGTAGCTCCAACCCTTACCGCGAAAGGCGTAACAGAACCATTCTGTCGCCAACTTTACAGGCTCAGCTGAATTATAATAAAGCCTTTGGCAAACATACAGTAGGAGCTACACTGGTAGCTGAAAGGATCAAGAGAAGAGACCTGAGCACCTACGTACACTCCGTACCAACGCTCAACCAGTTACCATTGATCTATTTCTCGACAATGGACACTTACAATGACTACGATAACACAGAGGCAAGACTCGGTTATATCGGTCGTGTAAACTATAACTATGGCGGTAAGTACTACATTGAACTCTCTGCACGTCGTGACGCTTCCTGGAAATTTGCACCGAATAAAAGATGGGGAACCTTCCCTTCTGTATCCGGTGGATGGAGAGTGAGCGAAGAGAAATTCTTCAGCGGCATAAGCAAGAAAGCTATCAGTGAACTGAAACTCCGTGGATCCTTCGGTAGAATGGGGGATGATGATATCGGTATTGGTGCATACGATTATCTGGCAGGTTATAACTATAACTCATCCACTGTTATACTGGATGGTAATGCCGTGATCGGTTCCCGTAACAAGGGCGTACCTATCACCAATATCTCCTGGTTCGTGAGCCAGACGCTGGACATCGGTCTGGACTATGCATTGTTCAATGACAAGATCACTGGTGCGATCGATGTATTTAACAGAAAAAGAACAGGTTTGCTGGGATCTAAATATGACATCCTCGTGCCTAGCGAACTGGGTTACAATCTGCCATCTGAAAACGTGAACAGCGATCAGGTTGCCGGTTTTGAAGGTTCCATCGCCTACTCAGGAAAAGTGAAAGAAGTAAGCTTTAATATCGGTGGTAACTTTTCCATCGCACGTCCGAAAACGCTGCGTACCTATAAGCCGGTATTCAACAACTCACTCGATCATTATTTCAACTCCCGCGAACAGCGTTACGTGAATGCTTTCTGGGGATTTGAATCAGCAGGACAGTTCCAGTCACAGGAGCAGATCAATAAATATCCCGTGAACGTGGATGGTTTTGGTAACAAGACATTATTACCAGGTGATATCATTTACAAAGACCTCAACAATGATGGTATCATCAATGATCAGGACAGACGTCCAATCGGTTATGGTACCGGTAGAAATCCAATCCTGAACTTTGGTCTGAGTTTCTCTGCCAGCTGGAAAGGTTTTGACGGCCGTATCGACTTCTCCGGTGGTGGCGGTTATTCCTTCAACCGTAACTGGGAAACGCGTAATCCATTCCAGAATGGTGGTAACCTGTTTGCCGATCTGTATAACGACCGTTGGCACAGAGAGAATCCGCTCGACGTAAACAGCCGCTGGATTCCAGGTAAATACCCTGCACTCCGTTTCAATGACGGTGGTCATAGCAGCTACGGCAGAGATTCCGATTTCTGGCTGACCAATGTTAAATACCTGCGTGCCAGAACGATGGAGCTGGGATATACTATTCCGAAAAATGTGCTGAGTCGTGTGAAAATAGAAAGAGCCCGTTTCTACGTGAACGCGAATAACCTCTTCTCTATTGACAACCTCAAAAATGTCGGTATAGATGCTGAGATCGTGGATGATAACGGTCTTACCTATCCGCAAAGCAGATTTGTGAACATTGGTTTTGAACTTTCTCTCTGATCATTTAATTACACGCAGCATGAAAAAATATTTGCTGATACTGACAGCTGTCATTTCTATCATAACAACAGGATGCTTAAAGGATGATGAATTCCTGACGACTGATCCTACCAATTTGCTTACTGACGATGCTGTATGGAAAAGCCCGGATCTGGTGCTCTCTGTACTGGCTGATCTATATGATCGTTACCCTGAACAGCAGACGATTACCAACTGGGCTGAGTTTACCAACTTTGATGAAGCATTTCCTTCAGAAGCTGGCCAGTACTGGAGAACCAAACAGGTGGACTATCCTACCGGATGGTGGTCTTTGTGGGATTACGGTTATATCCGTGACCTGAATCTGTTTGTGCAGAAATGCCAGGCAGCTAACGAGTTGGGTGCTGATGCACGCGCCCGTTTTCTGGCAGAAGCCCGTTTCCTGCGCGCTGCTATCTATTTTGAAGAAGTAAAACGTATGGGCGGTGTGCCGCTGATCCTGGAACCAATGGAATATAACTTCAGCGGTGATCCTACTTATCTGCAGCATGCACGTGCAAAGGAATCTGAAGTATATGATTTCGTGATCAGTGAACTGGATAGCGTGAAAAATGTATTGCCGGATGATGGTGGTATTAAATCACGCGCAACCAGAGGCGCCGCACTGGCGATGCAATCAAGAGCTGCTTTATATGCAGGTTCTATTGCAAAATATGGTGGCGCTACGCCGCTGGTAAGTCTGCCAGGTGGTGAAGTTGGTATCTCTGCTGACAAAGCCGTTACTTATTTTACAAAAGCACTGGAGGCATCACAGGCAATTATTACCGGAGGAAAATATTCTTTATACAAAAAGAAAGCGGAAGACCTGCAGGAGAATTTCGCTGCACTCTTTTATGATAAGTCAAACAATCCGGAAGTCATCTTCGCACAGGACTTTAAACTGAAATCAGGTAAGACACAGGACTGGACATTGGCTAACCAGCCATGGTCTTCTGCAGAGGAACAACAGGGGGGCAGAGTGAATCCTTCCCTGAACCTGGCCCTGCAATATGAGAAACTGGATAACACGTTCGCGCCATTCGCTACGAATAACGGCAACGATTATGTGTATTACAATAATCCGGGTGATATTTTCGCCGGTAGAGACAACCGTCTGGGTGGCACGATCATGTTACCTGGTACCCGCTTCAAAGGTGTTCCCCTGGATATCTGGGCTGGTGTGATGTACTGGAAGGATGGTAAATACAATATTATCTCCGGTGATAACTTCGGCGACAGAGACAGTATTCCGGTAGCAGGAGCGCCTAAGAGCTCTCAGGTAGTGGGTACAGACGGTCCGGTAGACGGACTGCAGTACAGTGCGCAGACTGGTTTCTTCGTTCGTAAATTCATGGACCCTACAGTAGGATCTGGTCAGATAGGTACACGTAGTGATGTATGGTGGATACGTTTCCGCTATGCAGAAGTATTATTAAATGCGGCAGAAGCTGCTTTCGAACTCGGTCAAACCGGTCTTTCATCCACTTATATTAACCAGCTGCGTGAGCGCGCAGGTTTTACTACCCAGCTGACAGACGCTCAAATGACCTTTGACAGGATCGTACACGAGAGACGTGTAGAACTGGCCTTCGAAGGACACGAAATGTTTGATAACAAACGCTGGAGGATCGCGCATAAGGTATGGAACGGAGAGAATATCTCTGCAACTGATGTGACTTCCAACCTCGGCAAGGCGGACAGGGTAAATACCATGATCTATGCGATGTGGGGGTATAAGATCTATAATCCGGGTAATGCGAATGATGGCAAATGGGTGTACAGGATTGTAAAACCATCCAATGTAACCGCTGCACACCGCTTTAATCTGGGGAACTATTATTCTGTAATAGGCTCTGATATTCTCAGTAACAACCCTAAGCTGGTGAAGAATCCTAATCATTAAGTATTGATCGTAAAACTTGCCACATGAAAAAAACATTCGTATATATAACTTTGGCACTGACTGCATTTGCCTGTAAGAAAGATAACTATGATCCACCTTCTTCTACCCTTTCCGGTCATATCACCTATCAGGGAGTGCCGATCAACGTCAGTTCAAAAGACGTAACTTTCGAACTATGGGAACCCGGATGGGGAAAGAGCGGAGCGATCACTGTCAATGTAAAAGAGGATGGTTCTTATTCCGCGCTCTTATTTGATGGTAATTATAAGCTGGTCATCCCCCGTTCACAGGGACCATTCAGGTCCATCACCAATGCAGAGACCAAAACTGACACGATGCTGTTGACAGTCAGCGGTAGCCGTGACATGAATATCGAGGTGATGCCTTATTATATGGTCAGGGATGCTAAACTGACATTGAGCGGTACGACCGTGAATGCGAACTGCAAGCTGGAACAGATCATCACGGATGCTAATGCGAGAAACGTTGAGTCGGTGTTCCTGTACCTGAACCAGACTCAGTTTGTGGACGGAACTAACTACCTGGCACGTACGGCGTTAAACGGCGGAGATATCACAGACCTGGCGAACGTCAATCTGAGTGTTAATGTGCCAGACAATCGCTCCGGCAATGGCGCAAGCGGCGACCAGGATTATGTATTCGCACGTATCGGAGTGAAAATCAGCGGTGTGGAAGATCTGTTGTTTTCCGAAGTCCAGCAGATTAATCTGAAATAAAAATATGATAAGATCACTTATTTGCTTTTTGCTGCTACTGACGTCTGTTGCCTACGGACAACAGACGTTTAAAAACCCGGTGCTTCCAGGGGGGCCTGATCCCTGGTGTGTATATAAGGATGGATATTATTATTATATGCATACGATGGGCAACCGCCTGGAGCTGTGGAAAACAAAGAACATCGCTCAGCTGAAAGATGCGCCACATAAAACGATCTGGACGCCACCGGCTTCCGGTCCTTACTCCAAAGATATCTGGGCGCCTGAAATCCATTATCTGAAGGGTAAATGGTACGTTTATTTTGCTGCGGATGGTGGTGATAATAAGTTCCATCGCATTTATGCACTTGAGAACAGCTCGTCCGATCCTATGCAGGGTACCTGGGAGTTTAAAGGAAAAGTAACAGACCCGGAAGACAAGTGGGCCATTGATGCCAGTGTATTTGAGCATCAGGGGAAATTATATATGATATGGTCAGGATGGGAAGGCGACAAGAATGGCCGGCAGGATATTTATATCGCCGCTATGAAAGACCCGCTGACCATCCAGGGGAAAAGGGTAAAAATATCAACACCGCAGTATCCATGGGAAACCAAAGGAGATCTCGGAGATCCTGATCTGAAACATATAGACGTTAACGAGGGGCCGCAAATACTGCAACATAAGGGTTTACTTTTCCTTATTTACTCAGGATCTGCCTGCTGGACAGACGATTACGCATTAGGGATGTTAGTAGCTGATGGAAAAAGTGATCTGTTAAATCCGGCTTCGTGGAAAAAACATGATCAACCGGTTTTCAGACAATCACCTGAAAATAAGGTATATGCCCCTGGGCACAATTCATTCTTTACATCGCCTGACGGTAAAGAATACTGGATCTTATATCACGCCAACGACCATTCCGGAGATGGTTGTGGCGGGAAGCGATCACCCAGGATCCAGCGGTTTAGCTGGAATAAACTGGGCTGGCCAGTGTTCGGAACACCGTTAAAAACAGATACTTTATTACAAATCCCCCGTTCCTGACGGGGGATTTTTCTTTATGGTAGCGGATTTGCAGAGAAATTAAACGATCGTGGTATTGTCAGAGTCGCCAAGCTGTGTTAACTTTTGTTAACGAAATTATACTTATGTCAGGTAATTAATGAGACTGCCGTATATTTTCCGCCTGTTTTATGTAGATTTAGATACAACAACAGTATAACAATTAGTGTAGTACTTTATCAGCTTTATCATCATGCCGTCAATCGTTTTACATTACGTTATCATTGCGTGCATTACAGTTATGTTTGTGTTAGTGAACAGATTCTACGGTCACAAGACCAGCGTTAACTGGAAGGAGAACAATGAACAACTTTAAGCGCCACGCATAAGGTAACCCCGCCAACATACTTTGTCAGATGCCGTTGTACCAGATGGTCAGGATAGTTTGCCACGTGCTATCTTATTCAGGTACAGGGATTTCCATGTTTATTTTGAATAGTCTATAAAATTTATAGACTATTATTTGGAAAATAAAATCAGCCAGTCTATCTTTGTTATCACCACCCTAATTAAGCCACCATTAATTAGTTGATTTTCTAAAAATTAACTAACACTTTTGAACATGAACAACTTCCTTCGTTCTTCCGGCTGTATGCCCTGCTGTTGTCGCTAATCTGCCTTTTGTCCAAAGGCGCTTTCTTTTTCCATCGTCATATAATGATTTCAAACGACCGATAACCGGAAAGGGATAGCTATACCCTGAACTATCAACCACTCAAATCAAATCTACGCTCATGAACACAATTGCCCGTATCGGAGTAAAAGGCCTGCTGGCCACTGTACTATTCGGCAGTACTGTATTTGCAACTGAGAAAAAGCCCCTGTTTTTAAAAGAAGGTGTATGGCGTGGTGTATTTACTGTTAATGAAGCCAATGTGCCTTTCAACTTCGAATTCAAAGGAAAAGACCCCGAACACGCTGTGTTCTCATTGATAAATGGTACACGCCGTGATGAGTTTAAAGTAAAGCGTGTCGGAGACGATTCGCTGTTTATAAAAATGAATACCTATGATGCTGCACTGTTTGCAAAGATTGAATCAGATGGCCGTATCACCGGTGAATACAGAAGTCTGGTACCCAACTTCAGAGGCAATGCATTGCCTTTTGTAGCGGAAGCTGGTAAGAAATACCGCTTTATAGAGCCAGGAAAAGATGTGAAACCCGCTGTGAATCTGTCCGGTAAATGGGAATTACAGATCTACAGTAAGGAGCCTACACCTAACAGGATTGGTCTTTTGAAACAGGAGGGTAACCGTCTGACAGGCGTGATCATGTCTGTCGTAGGTGATAGCCGTGAGCTCGAAGGCACTGTACAGGGCAATGAATTTGAACTGTCAGGTTTTACCGGACCAAGCCCGATCTATATCAAAGGTCATATCAATGATGATCAGTCCTTCACCGGAGAACTGAGTCTGGGCATCTATAACAATGTAAAGTTTGATGGTAATAAGAACGCCAATGCAGAACTGCCGGATCCTTACAAGCTGACCTATCTGAAAGAAGGATATAAGAAGCTGGATTTCACATTGCCTGACCTGAATGGTAAAGAGATATCACTAAGCGATGCAAAGTATAAAGGAAAAGTGGTGATCGTTGAGATCATCGGCACATGGTGTCCTAACTGTACCGATCAGACAGCATTTCTTGCTCCCTGGTTCAAAAAGAACAAAGACCGTGGTGTAGAGGCGATCGCCATCGGTTTTGAGCAGAAAGATGATTTGGAATACGCCCGATACACATTAGGTAAATTAAAAGATAAATACGGTATTGAATATGATATTCTTTTTGGTGGCATTGCTGATAAGAAAGTGGCTTCGGAAAAACTTCCGGCACTCAACCGTATGATGGCATTCCCTACAACTATTATTATAGATCGTAATGGTGATGTGCGTCAGATACATACGGGATACACCGGTGAGGTAACCGGTAACTATTTCAAAGATTATGTAAAGAAGTGGAACGACGATCTGGATGCGCTGATCGCAGAACCTGTCCGCCAGGACGTAGCAATTAACTAATCTCTTCTCGTCTATACATGTTGTTCTCTGTTGTAATGCCTGTGGGGCCGCGTGGATCGGCCCTGCAGGTTGCTAAAACAAAAATCCCATGAAACTTTTTCAACACGCTGCATCTTTCGCTTCGATAGGTGTGATCGCTGTGATCACCGCTTTCACTGTGCAGGTTCAAAATACAGCTCCTATACCTGCAACTGTAAAAACTGCTGCCGCTACCAGTAAAGTCACGGCTTTCCAGGTAGACAGCAAAAACAGTAAACTCTTATGGACGGCCCGTAAGGTGACCGGAGAGCATACCGGTACGATCAACATCAGCAGCGGTACGCTGAATGTGGAAAACAAGGCCCTGCAAAGTGGCAGTTTTAAACTGGATACCCGCAGCATTGCCGTAACAGACATTAAAGATGCGGATGGTAATGCAAAGCTGACCGGTCATCTGAAAAGTGATGACTTCTTTGCTGTGGAGAAATTCCCTGAAGCTGATTTTGCGATCACAGGTATTAAGCCGCATGGTAATAACCAGTACGATGTAACAGGTAAACTGACCATCAAAGGGATTACCAATGATGTCAGCTTCCCTGCCACTGTCGTGATCGATAAGGGTAAGCTGACTGCCAACGCAAAAGTGAAAGTGGACAGAACGAAGTACGGTATCAAATTCCGTTCTAAGAACTACTTTGAAAACCTGGGCGATAAGGCTATCTACGATGATTTTGATCTGGATATAACACTGCTCGCTAATGCTCAGTAATGAAAACGTGGCTCATCATAGGTTTGTTAGTGACCGCATGTACTCTGCTGGCTTTTCATTCAGAAGAACCGCTGACGCGGGCGACCCTTGGGGAAAAATTGTTTTTTGATCCGGTATTATCGCTGGACAGGACTGTCAGCTGTGCTTCCTGCCATAGGCCACAGTTTGCGTTTGCCGATACGTCAACCTTCAGTAAAGGCATTCATGACAAGCCCACCAAACGAAATACTCCTGCGCTTACCAACCAAAGTGGCCGGCCCAGCTTCTTCTGGGATGGACGGGCCGCCACATTGGAAGAGCAGGCAAAGCAACCAATTATCTCTCCGGATGAAATGGGACTGCCGATAGCAGAAGCAGTGAAACGCCTGAATGCAGACAGTGTATACGTACAGGCATTCAGAAAGCTCTTTAACAGTGCACCTACTGAAAAAAATCTGCTACAGGCACTGGCGGCATTTGAACGTACGCTTGAAACAGCCAACAGTCCCTATGACAGATACATTGCCGGTGATGATCATGCTATCTCAGCCGCAGCCGCAAGGGGACGTTTATTATTCATCGGAAAAGCCAACTGTAGCAACTGTCATTCGGGTGAAGACTTTACTGCCGACCGCTTCAAAAATATAGGACTGTACAACGGTACGACACTGAAGGATGCAGGCCGCTTTGACATCACACATGATAGCGCCCAACTGGGTTTCTTCAAAGTGCCAAGTCTGCGGAATGTGGCGGTTACAGCGCCTTATATGCATAACGGTATGTTCAGGACACTGCGTGAGGTCATTGTATACTACAACACACCAGATGCATTGGTACATGATGGCATCAAAAGGGATTTATCATTAAATACACCATTGAACTTAACGGACACAGAAATAGACGAACTCGAAGCTTTTTTGAAAACACTTACAGACGACCGTTTTATCAACCAATAATCAAATCCCGCCACAGGCGGACAGTCTCTTCAACACTATAACATGAGAATCTTTACTATCATTATTCTACTGCTGTTGACAGGCTACTACGCGCCGGCACAGTCGCAGGAAAGGGATTCCCTTACCCTGCGACGGCTGGGTGAAGTACAGATAGTAGGTTCCCGCAGCGTGACGCGTACACGTTTAAATGCGCCTGTACCAGTAGATGTTATTGACCTCAGATCTTTACAGGAAAACGCCCCCCAGACCAGCCTGACGCAGTTGCTGCAATATATCTCTCCTTCCTTTCACTCTGTGAACGGCAGCAACGCCGGTGATGCAGGATCTGCACTCAATCTCGCACAATTAAAAGGATTGGGTGTGGACCAGCTGCTGGTCCTTGTGAATGGTAAAAGAAGACATAAGAGCTCCAATGTTAACTGGGGTGGACTAGGCAATGGTGCTACGGGTTATGACCTGAATTCAATTCCTGCCGGCGCCATAGAGCGTATAGAAATACTCCGGGATGGCGCTGCCGCGCAATATGGTTCAGATGCCATTGCCGGTGTGATCAATGTAGTGCTTAAAAAATCAACCGATGATATTACACTCAGTTCTACCGCCAGTGTACGCCGGCGGGGAGATGGATTAACAACACGTACCAGCGCCGGTTACGGTTTTAAGCTGGGAGATAATGGCGGCTACCTTCGCCTGACCGCGGAATTTGCCACACAGGCAATTGCATTGCCTGCCGGTAAAACAGATGCAGGACTGTACAATGGTCCGATCTATGGTGGCGGCGCCAATACCCGTGGTTATGATGCGATCTATACAAAAGATATAGACGATGCGATATTGGCCAGCCGTGGCATCGACCGTCATTATTTTGATCAGCGTGGTGGTGGCGCTAACAAAGCGAAAGATGCCCTCCTGTCATTTAATGCAGCCATCCCTCTGAAGGAAGGCGTAGAGTTATATACGTTCGGCGGGATCAGTCATCGTAATTCAGAATTTACAGCGGTATACCGCTTACCGGGATGGACAGAAAGAAATAACGCCTTTCTCTACCCTGATGGATTCCTGCCCGAAATGGACAATACCATCACGGATAAATCGATCGCTATTGGCGTAAAAGGAAAGATAGGACAGTGGACAATCGATCTTTCAAACGTATACGGGAAGAATGATTTCGGGAATGTCATTGACAACTCACTGAATGCAAGCTATGGACTGAAGAGCCCTACTACCTTCGATGCCGGCCGGTATAATGCTTCCCAGAATACCGCCGGACTTGATATCTCCCGCTATTTCGACCATGCGCTCAAGGGTGTCAATGTAGCCTTTGGTGCACAGTACCGTGTAGAAACCTATCAGATCATCGCGGGAGAGGAAGCTTCTTATGCCAAGGCGGATCTTCGGACGATCTATAACATAGATACGACAGCAGCAGGCGTGCCTTATCAGTCTGCCGCAGGCCTGATCGCATTGAACAGCCTCTCCCCCGGCTCCCAGATCCATGCAGGTTTTCGTCCTGCGAATGAAGTAAATGTCAACCGTGCTGTAACGGCCGGTTATGTAGATATTGAGGCAAACATCACCCGTCAGTGGTTGTTGTCTGCCGCCGTAAGAGCAGAACATTTCTCTGACTTCGGTAACGTGACTACCTGGAAAGTAGCCAGTCGTTATAGCCTCGCTAAATGGCTGGCTTTCCGGGGAGCCTATAACACCGGTTTCCGCGCTCCTGATCTGGCGCAGTTCTATTACACAGAAACGTCCACGACCTTCCAGCAGGGACGTGCAGTGGACCTGGTAACAGCATCCAATAAAAGTGCAGCCGCGCGGGCATTAGGTATTCCATCGCTCACACCCGAACGTTCAAGAGGATTCAGTGCGGGGATCACTTCTGAACCTGCCCCAAGGGCTGAACTCAGCATAGACGCTTATCATGTGGAGATCGATAACCGCGTAGGCAATACAGGTAATTTCTCTGCGCTGGATACGAATCTGCCAGAGGATGTGAGAAGCCTGTTACTACAGACAGGCACCACACAGGCTAAATTCTTCTACAATGCTTTCAGCACCCGTACGAAAGGGATTGAGTTCACCGGTAGTTATAAAGTTTTGCTGAATAAGGGTTCTTTATCCTTCCTTGCAGGAGCCAATTTCTCTAAGAATGAAGTAACGGGTGTAAATACGCCCAGGGGCCTGGAAGCCTACCGTTACGTCATCTTCAGCGAAGCGGAAAGAGCGCGGGTAACGACGAATATTCCTCAGCAGAAGATCACTTTACAGGGCATTTATAATTCACGCAAATGGAACCTCTTATTGCGTACCGTTTATTTCGGCACTGTCACGACAGCTACAGCGCTGAATGCTACCTTCCCCCGCCCGGATTATTTCTTCCAGAAACTGCCTGCTATATGGGTAACCGATCTTTCGGTGGGTTATCATATTACACCGCAGTTGCTGGCAACCCTTGGCGTCAATAATGCATTTAATGCATTGGGTGATTACACCGCGCCGGAGACTTCCGGTCTGCGTAATCCTACTGTAGTGGGTATCCAGAATGGTAGTGCTGGTGTGCAACCTTTCGCCAGACTACTCGCTAAATTTTAAACGCACCTGATGGTGTATTAAAAGATGCAACATGAACAAGAAACCTTATCTCCACCATACGATCGTGCTGTTGCTATTTGTCTTGCTGACAGCCTGCAACAAGTCAGACTATCTTGATGTGAATGCGGGGGAAAGACCACCGCTCAATGCACAGATCAGTTTTGTCAATGCGCGTCCGGCAGATGTGCCTTTGCAGTTCTGGATATTTACCACGCAGGTGACGACAACTGCGGTTGGTATCAACCAGGCATCGCCTTATCTGCCTGCCTTATTCGGTAATGTACAGATCAATTTTACAGAAGGAACAGGCACCAGCTATAAGTTATCCCGTCAGTTTGGTAATCAGGCTACTTTCTCTGCGAATGGAGGCCCTAACGGCCCAATAGCCGGTTACTATCATACGGTGTTTGCTGCCAGATCGAAAGCAGATATTACGAAAGATACCCTCATACTATTCTATGACAATCCGCAGCCCCCTGCTGCCGGTAAAGCCAAACTACGCTTTGTGCATCTGGCGCCGTCTATTCCCGCCGTACAGGTGTCATTACAGCAGGAAGGTCATGAACGCCTGCTGTTTGACACAGTGGATTATGGCCGTGCCGGAGGATCGGTATTATCAGGAGATGGTCTGAATACCTGGTCACTGGGACCCTTTGTGGAAGTACCGGCAGGTGCTTCCGCACTGGTGATCAGCACTGTGGCAGACCGTCAACCATTGGCAATTGACAGGGACGCCTTTTCCCATCTCTCACTGGAGGCGGGCAAAAGCTATACGGTCTTTTTGAATGGCGTACCGGGCAAAGCAGCGACAGGAGGCGCTATCGTCACTCATTTTGGGAACTAACAACAAAATATATCATGCATCTGAAACCTGTAACAGCCATTAGTGGGTACACCCGGGAACAGTTCACGACAGCATATCTGGAACCCGGTATTCCGGTATTGATCAAAGATTTTATTGAACCGGACAGTGTCGCCCTGCAGAAATGGAACTATGATTACTTCCGGCAGGAAGCGGGAGAAGTAATGGTCGGTGTGCATAGTGAAGAAAACGCGCATCTCGACAAGGCGACGAGTCAGCCGGGCGAAAAGATGAAATTCGCCGACTACCTTGACCTGATAGCATCGCGGCCTACAGTAAGAAGGCTATTCCTTTTCAACCTGTTGCGTGAGCGACCGGATATCAAAAAGGAATTGAAGGTCCGGAAGATCGCAGATAATCTGCTGACCTGGTTGCCTTTTTTATTCTTCGGAGGAGAAGGCTCTTCGGTACGGTATCACTATGATATTGATATGTCGCACGTTTTCCTGTCGCAGTTTCAGGGCGTGAAAAAGGTATGGTTATTCCCCAATGAGCAATCTGACCTCTTATACCGTTTACCATGGAATTTTCACGGGATTGCTGATCTGCGTAATCCGGATTATGAAGCCTTTCCTGCATTACGGCAGCTGAGTGGATGGGAATGTACCCTGCATTTTGGAGAGACACTGTACATTCCTTCCGGCTACTGGCATTACATACAGTATGAAACAGCGGGCTATTCCGTAGCCTACAGGGCATTACCGGTCTCTATGCTGAAACGTGCGGTAGGTGTCAGGAATATCTTTATCACCCGTCGTTTTGACGATGCGATGCGCAGGATATTAGGTAAGAAATGGTTTGATTATAAAATGAAGACTGCCTACAGAAGAGCGGCGCGTGCCGTAGAAAGAGGCGGTTCAAGATAAGGATGATCAGGATATTGCCGGTGGAACGCTGCTGGCAGCGAACACTGTCTGACCGATTTAGTGGTGGAAAATCGGTAGGGGCATGTATTGCCAGTAGGGTTCCATTGCCGGTAAATAATGACGTTATAATATCAGCCGAATGATGAATTATTTTACGTTGAATACAAAGCCTATTCCGTATACGTTCTTGATACTGATACCCGGATTCTGCTGGAAATATTTCCTGAATCTGGAGATAAATACATCCAGACTACGTCCGACGAAATAATCGTTAGAGCCCCATACCTTGGTCAGGATCTCTTCACGTTTGATCACGCGATTGACGTTATGGAAGAATAAAACCAGCAGGTCGCATTCCCTTGGTGTGAGTACGATCTCATCACCCTGTTCGGTAACGAGTTTCAGTGAATCGACGTAGAGTTGTGTATTACCGATGGTAATGACGTTTTTAGCCTTTATCACTTCAGGCGCTGCGGAAGGCTGTTTGCGTTTGATGATATTACGGATACGCAGTACGAGTTCGTCGATATCAAAAGGCTTCACCACATAATCATCTGCTCCTATTTTCAAACCGTTGAGACGATCGGTTTTTTCACCGCGTGCGGTAAGGAACAGGAATGGTACCTGGTTGTTGATTTTCACAATGTGTTCGGCCAGCTCAAAACCATCCATGCCGGGAAGGTTGACGTCGATCAGCAGGATGTGGTATAGTTCAGGTGCTCTCTTGAATTCTTCCAGTGCATCGCTGCCGTTTGGCTGCCAGTTTACTTCGAAGTCCATTAACTCCAGGTATTGCTTGACTACATTACCCAGATCAGCTTCATCTTCGACCAATAAAATTCGGTGTCTCATAGCTGCAATTTTTAATTTGAAGCAGGCGACATTGTCTCGTTAGAATGTTTACTCTTGTTATTGAGGAATTACAATTACAAATGTAGTTCCATTTCCTACTTCGCTGTCTACCTTTAGTTTCCATTTGTGGGCGTCTATGCATTGTTTTACATAGTGCAACCCGAGTCCCAGTCCCTTTGTGTTTTGTGTCAGATCTTTCTGGTATCTGTAGAATTTCTCAAAGATGTGTTTAAGCGTCTCTTTCGACATGCCGATACCATCATCTGTTATTGTTATATAGATCTGCTCATTATCTTCAGTGATCATCACAACCAATTCTTTGATCGGGTGTGTATTGTACTTCACGGCATTGTCCAGGATGTTAAGCATCAGGGTAGTGAAGTGGAAGCTGTCCAGTTCTACTACAATATCTGTGTCTGCTGGTTTAAAATCTATCTGCACATTGGACGCCGAAAACTTGATGCTGAAGTCTGTCAGGATCTCGCTCACTCTCATGTTAAGATGATGTGGCGTTTTTTGTACAAATAATTTATCTACTGTCGCAAGATCGAGTACTTGTCCGAAGAGTAATTTCAACCGGTGCGACTGCCGGTCGATGATCTCTGATAAAGAACGGATGGCCACTTTGTTATCCAGTATCTTCTCGTTCTGGATATTTTTATTGGCCACCATAATGGCTGATAATGGTGTATGAAATTCGTGCGTAATGTTATTGATAAAGTCAGTCTTGACATCTGAAAGATGTTTCTGTTTTATCCAGTTGCGCATCGTGATGAAAAATAATACAATTATCGCAAACATTGATAAAAGAGACATTGTCAGCACCAGCCGCATCTGCCGGAACACCATCTCGCGTCTGTTGTAAGGTTCTGCGTGAAGGCTGAACTGCATGGCGTAGCTGTAAGGTACAGGCGTGCTGACATTGAGTCCCAGCACCTGGCTGCGTTCATCGGGGTCTTTAAGATCACCAAAGATGCGGATGCCATCTGACCATTGTAGTGAATCGTCTATCAGGTCATATTTTCGTCGGCTGTTGTAGATATTGATATATCTTCTGTCGCCGGTCATGATGTCTATTTTGAGGATGGTCAATGCATAGCGCAGTGAGTCTGTGATGTTGTTGCGCTGACGGATCACGCGCATCAGACTATCTGCAGTGGACTGTTTGACGAGCCGGTGAAATACTTCGTTCAATACTTCCTGTGAAGCCGTCTGGAACTTAGTGGTATCAGTTTGATAAAGCTGTTCTAAATCTCTTAACTGAGGCATCAATATAGAATCTACAATTGCTTGCCCGCCGGGAAATAATTTATCATTGGTAATGGCTTTCGAATACTCTTCGTTGATCTTGTTTTTCTTTTCGTAGTAGAAACGACGATTGAGCAGATCGTAGGTATTGTATACCAGCATGAACTGCACGAGTGCCAGTACCAGGAAGCCAATGACAGATGTGGTGATATAGATTTTGAAAGGATGCCGCATGAAAAAATTCCTGAAGAACAAATATATCCCTTCAGATGGCAGTTTGCGCAAACTCCATAATTTTCTAGTCATATTTAAATATCGGAAATTTAAATTTCATTCACAATTCGTTTAAGATTGTTTACACTTTGTTTGCTTTCCATTTACAACTTTTCTGCTGCTGCTTTTTTAATTTCGGTTGTCGTTCATCCATTTTGAGCATATTATTATCAACCAATACTGTTTAACTGTCACAACAAAGCGTCTCAGACCTTTGTGCTAATTACCACGATCACGTACTCAGCTGTTTTAGAGAAAAAAGTAACAACTACAGGCTGTACTCCTGTACGGCTTGTAGCTTGTTTGTTAGTTAATCACATCTTAAACCCTAATCACAGATTCCATGAAAAAGAACCCTCAATTAATCGTTCTTTTAGGCCTGTTGGCATCTACGTTCTTACTGGGAAGTTGTAAAAAAGACAATGCCCCCCTTCAATCAAAAAAGCCGGTGACCGAAGAAGCAGCGGCAGAAATACCGCCCGCGACCTGGCAGGAACACTGGTTTGAACACGTACAACTCCTAAAGCGTGTTTATTACAATGATCACATTGCGGTGTATTATGATAATGATATGCCCACAAATGTTACGTGGCCTTATCGCCGTCTGGATAGCATCTGGCGCTATACAAAAAGAACATACGGTGAATTCGGTCAGGATAAACGCCTGTTCGTAATCCTGCATGAAAATAAGTATAGTGGCGGACATCCTTCAACTTATTTTGATGCCAGCCATGATTTCCGGAATGTCATCGACGTAGGACTGAACGGCTCATGGGCTGACAGCACAGGGCAACCACTGCATATTACCGCTCATGAAGTAGGGCATATTGTGGAAGGCGCTTCCAAAGGTTTCCATAACTCGCCTGCATTCCCGCTGTGGGGCGACAGTAAGTGGATGGAGATCTACCAGTATGATGTTTACAAATCACTGGGCTGGACAACTATTGCGAATGCATGGTATAATGACATGTGGAATAAGGTAGACAACTTCCCGGTAGCGAATACCCGCTGGTTCAGGAACTGGTTCTATCCTATCTATAGTCAGCACGGTGGTACGGCTACACTGAACAAATTCTTCACTTTGTTAGCACAGTACTTCCCTAAAAATGGCAGTAACTATGCCCGCAATATGAACTGGGGAGAGTTTGTGCATTTCTGGAGCGGCGCTGCAGGCGTCAATCTGAAAGCACAGGCTACTATTGCCTTCGGATGGCCTGCCAGCTGGGAAACGCAGTTCCAGCAGGCAAGAACGACTTTCCCGAATATCACGTATTGATGCAGAGAAACATATAGGTAATGGTTTGATCCCCTATGATGAGGTTATTAAACTGTAGCCTTCAAGAGATGCACCGGCTTTGTTCCGGTGCATTTTCTTTTGGACTACTGTAAGGCAGGTGAGTCTGTTTAATCCGTTTCAAAAAGCAATGTATCTGGGAGATAATTGCTAGATAACCCGTACATAACCCGTAGATAAGCCGTATATGATCCATTCTTATAGATACGGATTATCTACGGGTTATCTACGGGTTATGTACAGATTACCTATGGCTTATGTTGCCCATACCATCGTTTTTAAAGGCCTTCTAAGCCCGGGAAAAGACCATGTGTACGTCAGTCACTGCCATAAAGCCATTTTATAATTAGTTGACATTCAATTATATTTTAAAGTGATTGACTGACAAATACCCCAGTTTTCAGGGGACATCCCCTTCCGGATTAGGACTTTGGGAGTATTATTCCACACCCGGCCGTTAAGAACATACTGGCAAATATTTTGTTCTATTTAGTATGTCAGCTTTTAACTAACCCATTAAAACCGTGAGATTATGAAGACGTATTCAATCAGGGGTAAAGAGACGGTGACAGGAGGAGCTAAGGAAGCAACAACAGATCTTTCATCGAACAGTGACAATCGGTACTCTCCCCAGGCGGTCAGCAGCCAATAGTAATATATCAACAGATACTCTCCGACTTTATCTGCTGTGGAATATCCCGCAGTAGCACCCCTTTAATTGTTTGTTATGGAAAGGCGTACGATTACAGTATACATCGAAGGACGATCTTATCAGCTTGCAATAACGGTGGACGATGTCGCACAGGAAACCACTTACGAAGTCATCACCAGCGGTGATATCCTGCGGGATTTTATGCCGGAAGCCATCGACTGGCAGGACGACCGTATGATCACGGCAGAAGAACGTGTCAGAACTATTGAAAGCGAACAGATCGCCCGCATCATCTGGACAGATATCCTTGATATGATGGAACATTAATACTATCCCCCCTCTTTTACTACTTAAAAGAGCAAAAAAATACCGTTCAAATAAAAGTCTACATAAATAGTAGACTTTTAAATTTCTACTGTATATATTTGCATCAGATTATTATTGTGCTCCCACCAAGAGACAAATGCAGTAGTCGTTATGGCTACACTCTGCGCATTGTAATCAACCAGAAGAATCCAAGTCTCATTATCTGATGTTTAAGCTACGAATGCCTTATTGGGCCTGCGTTGCAGGTATTGCTATGATCTCATGTGAACGCCGTGTCAATACCGCGCCTGCGCATTTTGGCTATGGCCGTCCTGCTACACAGCAGGAGATTGCAGCAAAAGCAATAGCCATTCGTCCCGATGGGAAAGGATTGCCTGCGGGTAGTGGTACTGTGCAGCATGGCGCTGTTGTCTATGCAACAAAGTGTGCTGCCTGTCATGGTGTGACTGGTGTGGAAGGTCCATTCAACATACTGGTAGCACCGGATACAGCAGACGCTATTCCTTTTGACCGGGCGCCGCAACGTGTGAAAGCCATTGGGAATTACTGGCCATATGCGACGACCGTATTCGATTACGTACGGCGTGCCATGCCTTTTAATGCACCTGGCTCTTTATCAGATAATGAGGTCTATAGTGTCACAGCGTATCTGCTGTATGCTAACAAACTGATAGACAGCACTGCTGTCATGAATGCGAAAACCTTGCCCGGCATCGTTATGCCGGCCAGAAAATACTATGTCACAGACAACCGGAAGGGAGGGGACGGACCATATGAATAACATATGTGTCGCATAAAACTGTAATTCTTAACAGAACATAATATGAGCCAGAAGATGACGCGTCGTCGCCTTTTGCTCGGAGGTGCCGCCACAGCTGCTGTAGCTATGGTAAAGTCATCCTTTGGCAAAATGGTGCAGACAGGTATTCCCGAAGCTGCAATAGACCCGACCAAACAGGTAGGGCCACTACCCGGCATTCTTGGTACGAGATCGCCGTTTGAACATCCGCAGCGAAAAGCATCCCTCACTTCATCGCAGACGCCACTGCAGGACCTGTACGGTATCATTACACCGTCTGATCTGCACTTCGAACGTCATCATGCCGGTGTGCCTGCCATCGATCCCCATACCTATGAATTGACCATACATGGTATGGTAGACCGGCCCACCGTCTTTACCCTGGCTGATCTTAAACGATTTCCTTCTGTATCCAGGATCTGTTTTATAGAATGTTCCGGCAACTTCCGTAAGCCCGATAAAGAAACGATCACACCGCAGGACATCTGCGGACTCACCAGTCAGAGCGAATGGACGGGTGTGATGCTGTCTACTATTTTCAGGGAAGTAGGTGTCGATCCCAGGGCGACCTGGTTCCTTGCTGAAGGATCAGACGCAGCTGTGATGACACGTAGCATTCCGGTCAGCAAAGGATGGGACGATGCTATGATCGTTTATGCACAAAATGGGGAGGCCATTCGCCCCCAGCAAGGTTACCCGGCACGACTGCTGCTACCGGGCTGGGAAGGCAACACCAGTATCAAATGGCTGCGCCGTATTGAATTATCAGACGGTCCTTTTATGACCCGTGAAGAAACATCAAAATATACAGAGCCTGTAAAAGATGGGAAGATCCGTCAGTTCAGTTTTACGATGGACGCCCGCTCTATCATCACCTATCCTGCTTATCCAGTACAACTACAGAAAGGCTGGGTAGAGATCAGGGGGATTGCGTGGAGCGGACGTGGAAAAATAACAGGTGTGGAGATCAGCACCAATGCAGGGAAAACCTGGCAGGCCGCCCGGCTGCAGGAACCCGTCATGGATAAAGCGCATACCTGCTTCAGGTATTTATGGCAATGGGACGGCGATACAACAGAGATCATGAGTCGCGCGACAGATGAAACAGGCTATACACAACCTTCACTCAAAGAGCTGATCGCAGCAAGAGGTATAGGAACAGGATATCACCTGAATCCCGTAACAGCATGGCTGGTAAAACGGGGCGGAGAAGTCGTATACAGACCAGAAAAATGGAAATAACACTATCAGCATAAAAAACCAATCAGTAATATGTCAACCACCTTCTATTACAGACACCCTGTGATGCGCAGATTTGTCCGGAATGCCGGCTTTCTGCTGATTCCCGCTGTACTGGGCAGCACTGCTATGAGGGGAGCTGTTTTGCCGGATGCAGTCAGCACTACGCTGTCTGACCGCCTTCCTGCCGATATCCCGGTAAAAGGAAAAGTCACTGATACTAACGGACAGCAACTCCCCGGCGTAAGCGTGATCGTAAAAGGCTCCAAACGTGGCGCCCTTACCCGTATAGATGGATCATTCGAACTGAATGCGCCCGCAGATGCCGTGCTCGTTTTTACTTACCTGGGTTATAAACCGCAGGAAATAAAAGTGGGTAGTAACGCTTCCTTTCATATTCAACTGGAAAATGACGATAAAAAACTGAGTGAAGTAGTGATCGTTGGTTATGGTACACAGGAACGACGCAATCTGACCAGTTCTGTATCTACGATCAATACTTCTGAAACAAAGAATATCCCCGTAGCCGGCTTTGATGCACAGTTACAGGGTAAAGCTGCCGGTCTGCAAATCAATTCCAATACGGGTGTACCCGGTGATGGCGTATTTGTGCGTGTACGCGGTACGACCTCTATCAATGCCGGTAATGATCCACTGTATGTAGTGGATGGTGTATTTGTGAATAATACCAGTTTGCAGACAGTCAGCACCGGTGGTCGTGCCACCTCCCCTATCGCAGATATCAACCCGAGTGACATCGCTAGTATAGAGGTCCTGAAGGATGCCAGTGCGACGGCTATTTATGGTTCACGCGGCGCCAATGGTGTAGTGATCGTGACGACCAAACGAGGCAACTACGGACAAAAAACCAAAGTGAATGTGAACGTATCGCATGGCTTTGCGAAGGCGCCGGAATTGTGGGATCTGACCACTGGTCCGGAGCATGCGGCATTGATCAATGAATACTGGATCAATACAGGGATAGACAACCCTGCATCCAATCAGACCTTTGCCAACAGGCCTTTCCGTCCTGTAGCAGAAGGTGGCCGTGGACTACCGGAAGAACAAAAGACCTATGACAGACTGGGTGAATTATTCCGTACCGGACAGCTGGCAAACTATGACCTGTCCCTGAATGGTGGCGGCGATAAGACTAAATTCTATATCGGCGCAGGTTATACCAAACAGGAAGCGAATATCCGCCCTGTATTTTTTGAAAGAGCCAGTCTAAAACTCAACATCGATCATAAGATCAGCGACCGTGTGCAGGTAGGCGTAAGCAATGGTGTCACCCGTTCCTACAGGAATCAGGCACGCGCAGGTGACGGTCCGCAGGGAGGCCTGCTGCAATCCGCATTACACACTCCTACCTATCTGCCGGAGACCAATACAGATGGTACGCCTGCTCGTTGGGCCGGTTTTGATAACCTGCAGGTATTGCTGGATAACTACGACGTGAATACAGTCAGCCTTCGTTACATCGGTAACCTGTATGCAGAAGCCGAAATTCTCCCTGATCTGAAGTTCCGTACCAGCTGGAGTGTTGACTATAACAACTACGATGAATCAGAATACTGGAATGATAAAACACAGTTAGGCGCTGCGCCGACTTACGGTCTGGCAACATCTTCCATCACACAGAACAGTACCTGGATCAATGAGCAGACTTTATCCTATCGTAAGAAGCTGGGTCGTGGACATACCTTTGGTGCTGTAGTGGGAAATACCGTACAACAGAATACCCTGAAACGCACGTTTGCGCAGGGAACAGGATTTCCGAATAATTCCTATACAGATATCTCTTCCGCCTCTACCCGTACCTCCGGTCAAACCTGGACACAGGGGACGCTGGCTTCTTTCTTTTCCCGACTCGACTACAACTACGACAGCAAATATTATCTCGAATTCAGTTTCAGAGCCGATGGTTCTTCCCGCTTCGGCAGTAACCATCGCTGGGGGTACTTCCCTGCTGTGGGAGCTGCATGGCGCCTGAAAGAAGAACAGTTCCTGAAAGATGCACAGTTCCTCAGCGATCTGAAATTAAGGGCCAGTTATGGCGTAACCGGTAACCAGAGCGGTATCAATGACTTTGCTGCCCGTGGCTTATGGACAGGTGCGAGTGGTTATCCGGATGCGGAGACTGGTGGGGATAAACCCGCTACGGCGCCCTTACAGTTATCCAATCCTGATCTGCGCTGGGAGAAGACTAAACAGGCCAATATTGGTCTTGATGCGGCCTTCCTGGATGGACGTTTGTCAGTGGAGCTGAACGTTTATTCGAAGAAAACATCTGATGTACTGTTACAGCTGCCGGTACCTTCCAACACCGGCTATTCCACCTACTACTCTAATGCAGGTGAGATCAGTAACAAAGGATATGAAGTGGCGATCCGTTCAGAAAATATCAAAAGAGGTGATTTCACCTGGAATACTTCCTTCACGATTTCCGGTAATAAGAACAGGGTAGATAAACTACCGGTGCCTATTACCCAGTATAACCGTGACTGGATCAGGATGCAGCAGGGCTATTCCATGTATTCCTTCTGGATGTACAAACAGCAGTATGTGGATCCGAAGACGGGTAATGCGGTGTTTGAAGATGTAAATGGTGATGGAAGTATTACTGTGGCAGACAGGCAGATCGTAGGAAATGCACTGCCTAAGTTCTTTGGCGGGATCAATAACAGTTTTTCCTGGAAATCATTTGATGCGTCTGTACAGTTCAACTATCAGTACGGCAATAAGGTGTTAAACCTGAACCGCTTCTTTGGGGAAGGCGGTGGTACCCGTGATGCCAACAGGGTATTGTTTGCAAGTCAGCTGAAACGCTGGCAGAAAGAAGGAGATGTAACCGACGTGCCAAGACTGACGAAGGTAGGTAACAACTACACACTGGAGCAGAACAGCCGTTTTATTGAAAATGGTTCCTTTTTGCGTTTGCAGGCGCTGACACTTGGTTATACCCTGCCAAAGGCATTGACCAGCCGTTGGCATATCGATGCACTACGCGTCTATTTTGCTGGTAATAACCTCTGGTTACTGACGAAGTACACTGGTCCTGATCCGGAAGCAAATGTCTCGGCTTCGCAGACGGTACAGGGGATTGACCTGGGTACGCCGCCACAGTCGAGGACTTTGCAGTTTGGGTTAAATGTGACCCTGTAAGGAGTTAAGATTTAAAAATTAAGAATTAAGAATTGCGTTATGCAGAAGAATATAAAATTATTGATCCGCATATTACCGATCGTCTTTTTGCTGGTTTCCTGCAGTGACTTTCTTGATGTGCAACCGAAGGATTCCGTTTCAGATGAAACAACGATCGTTGATAAAACCTCTGCCCAGACAGCGGTGCGTGGTATATACCGGCAGTTGGGCGACGACGATTATTATGGCGCACTCTTTCAGACGATTGGATATCTCTCCGGAGATAATATTCAGTGGACCGGTTCACAGTCGATTATCCAGCAGTTTATCTCGCATGCGGTAAAGGCGGATAATACGAATATCGCGACAGTGTGGTCAGCGATCTACTCGACGGTCAACAGGGCCAACCAGGTGATCGATAAGCTGCCGGGAGTCAACGATGCTACCCTGACAGCAGATGAAAGAAATGCCCTGCTGGGAGAGGCTTACTTTGTACGCGCGCTGGCTTATTTTGACCTGGCCCGTACCTGGGGAGGCGTGCAGCTGGTCGTAAAGGCAACTTCCAATATCAATGACACAAAAGGGCTGAAACGCAGTACGCTGGAGCAGACCTATGCACAGGTATTGAAGGATTTGCAGACGGCAGAACCGCTTTTACCCGAAACCACGAATCGTTATCGTGCCACCCGTAAGACAGTATGGGCATTATTAGCCCGTTTTTACCTCTATCAGCGCAATTGGGAACAGGCAGAGGTATATTCCTCCAGGTTGATACAAGACTCAAAATACAGGCTTCTAAAGCCCTATAGCGCGTTCTTCGCCAATAATGTGGTCGCAACCGATGAATCCATCTTCGAAATATCCTACAGCGCCACCAATACAAATGCACATCGTGGCTACTGGCAGCCCCCTGCCAATAACGGTACCCGTCAGTGGGCGCCCAACGATGCCTTTATTGCATTGATCAATAATCCGGCTGTTGGCGGTAACAGGAATGCAGCTGTAGCTATTACGAACCAGGGGCTCTGGTATGGCAATTTCTACTATCGCAGTCCGGCGACAGATCCGGCTTACGTACTGCGTATTGCAGAGCAGTACCTGATCAGGGCAGAGGCACGTGCACAACAAAGCAATCTGCAGGGGGCACTGGCTGACCTGGATGCGGTGAGGGACAGAGCAGGACTGACTGGCAGTACGGCCGTATCACAGAATGAGATCCTGCTGGCGATCGAGAATGAGCGCAGACTGGAGTTTGCTTTTGAGCCGCACCGCTGGTATGACCTGGTGAGAACAGGACGTGCGGGCACTGTATTGGGCGTTACGGATGAACGCAGATATGTAATGCCGATACCCGCTATCGAACTGAGTGCAGACGATGCACTGGCGCCTAATCCGGGTTATTAAACATAGACAGATTTCCTGACCATATAAACCCTGCTGGTATGACACATCCCGCAAATTTATTACCACCACAAACGTGGAAAGCATCCTGGAAGGTGCTTTTCCGTTTTTTCTTCATCTACTTCATTATCCAGTGCGTGCCATTGGATATCCGCTATTATGCGGGCTTATTTCAGATTCACTGGGGCGAACTGAGTTTCCGTGATATCTTTTATCTGACCCGTTATACACCACGTTTTGTAACGACGGATAGTCCTTTCGGCAGTTTTGCTGACTGGGGCGTTGCTGCTATTATCGCAGTTACAGGTGCGCTGATCTGGTCTTATCTGGACAGAAGACGACAGGAGTACAATCAGCTGTATTACTGGTTACGCGTAATTGTGCGGTACCGGCTGGCAATCGGGGTGATCGCCTATGGATTACTGAAGCTGTTTCCGCAGCAACTGCCTTTCCCTTCTATCAGTCAGCTCAATACTCAGTATGGCGACCTGTCGGCCTGGAAGATCTTTGCCATGAGCACCGGCGTGGTGCCTTCTATGGAAACCTTTCTGGGCCTGGTGGAGACAGTAGCGGGTCTGTTGTTATTGCACAGGAGAACTTCTACTATTGGTGCGGGTATTATCATCACCTTCACCGGTAACGTATTTATGTCCAACCTGGCGTATGAAGGCGGAGAGTTTGTATACAGTTTCTATCTGGTCGTACTGGCTTTATTCCTGCTGCAATATGACGCGATCCGTATTATCAATCTGCTGACGCTGGAGCAGCCTACAGCCCCGAATACCGTGCGTCCATACCTGCCACAACCCTGGCAGCGGGGCCTGAAGCTGGCATTGAAAACACTTTTTATATTCTTCTTTGTCGGCCTATATGGCTATAAGACCTATGCGAGTTATAAACAACTGGGCTATCAGTATCCGCATACACCTGGTCTGACAGCTGCTGCGGGTATTTACAATGTGACGGAGTTTCGTATCAATAACCAGGAAATCCCTTATTCACTGACGGATACCGTGCGCTGGAAAGATGTGGTATTTGAGCCATGGGCTACGCTGAGTGTGCGTTCGAATCGTTATGTACATCCTGATCTGGCGAATACCGAAGAGATATTTGTGAATGATCCTGACCGTAACTATGAGCTGGCAGGATCAGTCAGCAGACACTATTACAGCTATCATATCGATGAAGCAAAACAGGTGTTACTGCTACAGAATAAAAACAGGTATCATCACCAGGAACAGCTGGAGCTGCATTATACACGACCTGACAGCAGCCGTATCATCCTCAGTGGTATCAATGAAAAGAAAGATTCTGTGTATGTCGTGCTGGATAAGCTCGATAAAAAATATCCGCTGATAGAAGGTCGCCGTAAACCGCTTAAACTCTAAAATCAACGTTATGTCTGATATAACTCATTCAACTGTTGCAGCACCTGTAACGCCCGTAACGGAAGTACATACGGAAGCCGCTGCGTCGTCTGGAAAGCCCTGGAAAACCTGGCAGAGAGTGGCATTCCGTGTTGCCTTTATCTTTTTTGTGCTCATGAGCATCCCGACCAGCTGGAACTGGTATCAGCATCTTTTTACGATGGACTGGATACATCTGAAGTACAGGGATGTGTATGATATTGCACGTTTTCAGCCGAATTTATGGAATGTGGAATCAGAGAGTGGCCGCTGGGGAATTGCCAGTTATGCCAGCTGGCTGGCGGCGTTGCTCATTGCGATCGCAGGCGCCGGTATCTGGAGCATATTTGACCGCAGGAAAGAGTATAATATCCTGTACTACTGGTTGCGGGTGATCGTACGTTACCGTGCAGGTATCGGGATCATCGGGTTTGGGTATACCAAGTTATTTCCTGTACAGATGCCCTATCCGTCCATCTCGAATCTGCATACCAATTTTGGTGATTTTACCGCACAGAAAATATACTGGTTGTCTATTGGTATCGTCCCCTGGTACCAGGTGTTTGCCGGTATCGTAGAAGTATTGGCAGGCGTGCTTTTATTCTTCAGAGGGACTGCCGCTATCGGTGCTGTATTACTGGCAGGAGCGCTGGCGAATATCACCTTTGTCAACTTTGCTTATGATGGCGGCGTACATGTGTATAGTGCCTACTTTGTACTGCTGGCGTTGTTTGTATTGGCTTATGATGTGCCGAAGATCTACAATCTGCTGGTGCTTGAAAGATATACCGTACCCGTACATTATTATCCTTCTTTTAAGGAGAAATGGCAACAGTATTCCCGTTATATCCTGAAAGGAGGATCCGTATTGTTATTTGTGGTGATCTTATTTTATCTGCAGATGTGGAATTACCTGTATGATCCGTATAAGCAACCTGTGAATAAAGGGATTGCAGGTACAAAGGGGTATTACAATGTGACAGAATTCCGGTTGAATAATCAGGTGATACCTTATTCACCAGAAGACACGGTACGCTGGCAGAATGTGACTTTTGAGAAATGGTCTACCATCACTTACCAGGTAAATAAGCCTGTTTGGCTTGACCTGAGTAACGGCGGTGGTTCTCCAAAGAATGATGTGGACCGAAACTTTGAGCTGGCAGGCGTGGCTGGCAGACGGAGGTTCTTCTATTATGAAGCCGATACAGTCAAACAGGAGCTCGCATTGCGTGATAAGAACAGAAGTCAGGCTAATCAGGGCAGAGAACGCCAACGCCGGAATGCTACTGACCGTCCGAATACCAGTAAGAAGAAAGATCCTCCGTATGTATTGCACTATGAAAGACCAAGCGATACGCGGATCATTCTTTATGGTTTAAATGAAAAAAAAGATTCTATTTACGTAATTTTGGACAGGGTGGATAAGCAGTATTTGTTGTCGCCCGGTAAGTTAGAAGCAGGACAGTATTAAACCAATTAATAATTAAGAATTAATAATTAAGAATTGGGGTTGTTAGTGTGCCTCAGTTTTAATTATTAATTCTTAATCTTTTTATATGAAGCATTCATACGACGCCATTGTCATCGGTTCAGGTCCTAACGGACTCGCAGCAGCTATCCTTCTGCAACAGCAGGGATTATCTGTGCTTGTGATAGAGGGTCGGGATGAGATAGGTGGAGGCCTGCGATCCAAAGAACTGACGTTGCCGGGATTTACGCATGATATCTGTTCTGCGATTCATCCGATGGCGCAGACGTCGCCTTTCTTTAGTCAGTTGCCACTGGAGCAGTTTGGTTTATCTTTTCTCCATCCGGTAGCAGATGCTGCGCATCCTTTTGATGATGGAACAGCGGCCGTATTGTATTCTTCTCTTGAAAAAACGGCTGCATTACTGGGTAGTGACCGTCAGGCTTATGAGCGTTTGTTTCGTCCTTTATTAGAAGATTTTAAAGATCTGTCTGAAGATATACTGGGGCCTTTGCAGATACCGAAACATCCGTTGACGATGGCTAAATTCGGATTGAAAGCATTACCTTCTGCTATGCATCTGGCAAAGCGTTTTAAGACGCGGGAAGCGCGTGGATTGTTTGGAGGAGTGGCCGCACATTCGATACAACCTCTGACGAATATTGCGACTTCCGCGATAGGACTGGTGTTGATGGCGAATAGCCATGTCAGTGGCTGGCCTGCACCCAAAGGAGGTGCACAATCGCTGGCCAATGCATTAGGCGCTTATTTTACTTCGTTAGGTGGAGAGATCGTGACAGGAACCTTCGTTAAAGCATTAAAGGAATTACCACCTTCGAAAGCAGTGTTGCTGGACGTGACGCCAAAGCAGTTACTACAGATTGCCGGAGAAAGATTTACCTCATTCTATAAATGGCAGCTGAAAAGATATAAATATGGGATGGGCGTGTTTAAGGTGGACTGGGCGCTGGATGGACCAGTTCCTTTTACAGCAGCTGGTTGCCGGGAGGCGGGTACGATCCACCTGGGTAATACCATTGAGGAGATTGCTGCCAATGAGCAACGTACAGTGGATGGTCAGCATCCGGAGTTACCTTATACCCTGTTTGTACAACATAGTATTTTTGATAAAACCCGTGCTCCGGAAGGTAAGCATACCGCCTGGGGATATTGTCATGTGCCGAATGGTTCTACCAAAGACATGACAGCGGCTATAGAAAACCAGGTAGAACGTTTTGCACCCGGTTTTAAGGATCTGATCATCGGCAGACATGTGATGAACACCGCCGATGTGGAAGCGTATAACCCTAATTATATCGGGGGAGATATTAATGGAGGTCTCCTGGATATTACACAACTCTATACCCGGCCAGCGATGAGATGGTCGCCCTATACGACGCCTGCGAAAGGGATTTATGTTTGTTCCTCTTCCACACCTCCCGGTGGAGGTATTCACGGTATGTGTGGTTATCATGCTGCGAAGAAGGCATTAAAGGATGTTTTTGGTGTCCGCCTGTAGTTTAATTTCCATTAACAATCTGTTTGAAATCCGTTGACAGCTTTGCAGCTGTTTACTTACGATATTAGTAAATCGTATATCGCCTTTGTGTTAGCCGTTTCGTGAGCACTTATATCAACCAAAAAGCACACCCACTTGAGAAACATTTCGTCACCCTATGATTCGCAAAAAATCAGGCATTTTTTAATTACATAATAAACCTAAAAGAGCAATTACTATGCGTAATTTTACAAAGGCATCTTTGTATGTGGCCCTCCTATGCGCTGCAGTGCCGGCCCTGGCTCAGACGAACATCACGTCTACAGCGGGCTCGCTGACCGCTCAGTATGGAAATTCCAACGCCGTGGAAAACTATCCGAAGCTGGTAGACAATAACACCAGCACGAAGTATTACATTGACAAAACATCCCTGTGGGTACAATTTGAAGCGGCAAGATCCGCCGTTGTTACCCAGTACTCAATTACCTCTGCAAATGACTATGCTGACCGCGATCCAAAGAACTGGAATCTGCAGGCATCGAATGATGGCAAAACATGGACTACGTTAAACACGCAGACCAACCAGACCTTCGCCAGTCGTTTTCTGACAAAAACATATTCCTTTACCAACACAACTGCTTACACTATCTACAGACTGAATGTTACTGCGAATAATGGCGCAGGCGCTATTCAGATAGCAGAGTGGCAATTGCAGGGTACATTAACAGGACCAGCTTCCGGCCCTACTAATGTGACAGCCACTGTGCAGTCAGGTTATAAAGTAAACCTGACCTGGTCAGACAATGCGACTAACGAAACCGGTTACCGTATTGAAAGCTCATTAGATGCGGTTAACTTCCTGACACGTGCTACTGTTGCTGCGAATGCGACTGCTTACACAGATAGCGCATTGAGTGCAGGTACCAGCTTTATTTATCGCGTAAGAGCGGTGAATGCGACAGGTGTATCTTCCGCAGATACTTCCGATGTTGTAAAAACAAGCGTGGCTCCTTCCGGATTTGATATCACTAATTACACCAACGCAAAGTTCAACGATCCATACAATACAACTGGTGCTGAAGGGCTGGATAAAGCCTTTGACAATAGCCCTTACACCAAATATCTGGCGTGGGCGGCTACAACTGCGATTGGTTATTCTCTGCCAGGTGGTGCCGTAGCTACACAGTACAGTATTACTTCTGCGAATGATGCAGCAGAACGTGATCCGCGTAACTGGACATTCCAGGGTTCCAATGACAGTACGAACTGGACGAACCTGCAGGTGGTAACAGACCAGCAGTTTTCTGCCCGTTATAAAAAACGTACTTATGTGTTCCCTAACACGACTTCCTATAAGTATTACCGTTTGAATATTACTGCGAATAATGGTGCTTCTATCACCCAGTTATCAGAATTCGAGATCATCGGTACAGGTACCGGTACTGTGAATACAGGTGTTCCTGCCGCTCCAACAGGCTTTACGACGCAGTCTGTATCCAGCAACCAGATCATCCTGGATTGGGCAGATGCTGCAAGTACAGAGACCAGTTATCGTCTGGAAAGAACGACAGATACACTCAACTGGAGTACCGCATTTGTATTGCCCGTAAATACGACGCATTTCTATTCGCTTGACCTGTCTCCGCTGACGAAGTACTATTATCGTCTCAGGGCAGAAAATGCGAATGGTGCATCTGCATGGGTAACCGGCAACAATACAACATTGACAGCTGCTCCGAAAACGGTATGGCAGGAACATTGGTTTGCACACGTAGAACCATTGACCTTAAATTATTCTAACAGCAGCGTGAACATCTATTTTGATGCTGCGGTAAGTCCGTCTATCACCTGGATGAACCAGGATTTCACGAATGTATGGGAGTATGTAAAACAGAACTACGGTTCTTTCAGTGATCCTAAGCTGAACATGGTGTTCCATAGTAAAGCAGGTTATTCCGGTGGTCACCCGGCGAATGTATTTGATGCTTCTCATGACTATGCAAATGTGGGCGACCTTGGTGGTAGCTGGGCTACCCGTGAGGGCTGGAACCTGCATGCGTCTATTCACGAAGTAGGACATATCGTGGAAGGTGGTAGTAAAGGTGTGCACAATTCACCGTCTTTCCCAATCTGGGGAGATAGCAAATGGGCTGAGATCTTCATCTATGACGTGATGAAACGTCTGGGATGGTCAGCTGATGCACAGCAGGCGTACAATGATTTTGTGGTGAAAGCAGAGAGCTTCCCTGGTCCGGATACTTACTGGTTCCGCGACTGGTTCTATCCGATCTACGACAGAGCTGATTCCAGTGCTGCATTAAACAGATATTTCGAACTGTTATCACAATATTTCCCGCAGCATAATGGCGAATACACCCGTGATCTGAACCTGGGTGAGTTTGTACATTTCTGGAGTGGCGCGGCTCAGTTCAGTCTGGAATTACAGGCAGATACTGCATTCGGTTGGACCAAACAACTTGAAATGCAGTTCAAACAGGCACAGATCGATTTTCCGTTTACCTATCCACAGCCATTGTTAGCACCAGCTGTTGCGGTTGTAGCGGAGAAAAAAGCAGCTGTGCTGAACATCTGGCCTAACCCTGCGAGTAACGTGCTGAATCTTTCCCTGCCAGATGCAGTGAAGGTATACAGTGTGGATATCTACAATATCTCTGGTGTGAAGAGATTGTCTCAGCGTATCAAAGGCAATTACAATAGTCTGAGCATTTCATCCCTGCCGGATGGTGTATATATTGTAACTGTGACTGATGATAAAAAGATCATTCACCGTCAGAAGATCGTGGTAAGTAATACGAACCGCTAATTATCCCTATAACGTCCGTCGAAAGAAAAGTGGGTTGTCCGCCGTATGGCAGACAACCCACTTTCGTCTGGACTACCTGACCGGGAGCTCTTCTCCTCCCCGGTTAATGCTCCGTTCCGGTTTATTTTAAGATTTTTATTGAAACGAGTAGTACCCTTTTTCCCCTCGCGCGACATCTAAGGAAACCTACAGACTGGATCCACGTTTAACTGCCTGCGTATAGATGCAATCGATTGTATTAGTGACTTGAAGACCTAATAGATTATCCTATAGCGAATTATCTTTTTTCATTTTCCCTTAAAAAAACCAATTCAAAGATGAACAGACAACAAATTGTCAATGTCACCCGGGCCGCAGCCCTCTCCACGACCGTATTACTGTCAGCATGTGCAAAAGAGAGCGTTCAGCAGGAAGAACGTCTTGCTGCCGGCAGCAGTTTAGCTGCTCAGGCAGTGGGCAATACTATCCTTAATTCCTGGAGTGTGAACTGGGATAATTACACACATGGCGTGACTTATACCGCCAATAATGGCGCTACCGACTTTGGTAACGTGACCGGCTGGGTAGATAGCCGGGGGATGATCTCCAATGGTAATCTGCGTATTACCCTCTTAAAGAATGCCTTATCGGGTGCGGGTGGCGTTGTTGCCAACATCGACATTTCTGATGGTACTGCCTACGAAGTAGACTACGATGTAAGGTTCCACAGTCAGTTTGACTGGAGCAGGGGTGGAAAACTGGGCTTTGGTTTCTCTATTGGTGATGGTAATACCGGTGGCGATCCGGGATGGGATGGTAATGGTGGTACTGCCCGTCTGATGTGGTATCAGACCGATGCCGGCAGGGTATTCTTTCAGCCTTATGTTTACTTCAAAGATCAGTCTGGTCAGTATGGAGAGACTTTTGGTAAGTCTTATCCATCCAGCGGTAGTCTGAATAAAGGACAGACCTACCATGTACACCTGTATGTAAAGAGCAATACGGGTAGCAATACCAATGGTCATGTGCAGTATGTGATCGATGGTACAGTAGTACTGGATCAGGATATCCGCTGGACAACCAATGACAGCAAACGTCTCATCAGAGGCCTGACCTTCCATACCTTCCGTGGTGGTAGCCAGACCTACTGGCAGTCATCTACGGATGGATATATCTACTATGATAATCTGAAAGTGCACAGGATCAGTACCAACTGATAACTATATATGTTTTTTGTGGCCTCCGGAGCACCTCAGCTGTTCCGGAGGTTTTTTATATATGAAAGCGTCTCTTTGAAATCTGATATCAATCCTTTGATTTTTATTATATGTGATAGCCGCTTTTTCCTGACCTTTGCGCAGACGGCAATGACTGTCTGAACCAACATCCTGATTAAATTTACTGTATGAAAAAGCAATGGCGGATACTGACTGAGTCCCGGAATTACAAGGAAGGAAAGTTCCTGAATCTGGAGTATACTCCTATGATGACCGAGGGTACCTCGATGAGCAAAATGCTGGTAGAGTATTTTCGTCCGCCGGTAACAGCTGTTCCTGCCAGCGAGCTTCCTTCTGTCAGGACAGATCTGAAAGCATTGCGTTCGGATAAACCAGTGATTGTATGGTTCGGGCATTCCTCTTATCTGATCCATTGCAGGGGCGTCAATATACTGGTAGACCCAGTATTAAGCGGACATGCGTCTCCGCTGCGTACGATGGTGAAAGCTTTTCCCGGGTCGAATGTTTACCAGGCGGAGGATATGCCTGCTATTGATTACATGATCATCACACATAACCATTACGATCACCTGGACAAAAAGACGATTAAAAAGTTACGTCCACAGACGAAAGCGTATTACACATCATTGGGTGTTGGGCGGGATATCGCAGGTTGCAGTGTGGATGATCAGCACATCACAGAAATGGATTGGTGGGAAACGGAACAGTTAAGTCCGGAGATCTCTCTTACTGCTACACCTGCCCGTCACTTTTCCGGCAGGGGACTTAAAAGAGGCGGATCGTTGTGGTCCTCCTTTGTGCTGAGAATATATGGTTATACTATTTTTATCGGTGGGGATTCCGGTTACGGCGCGCATTTCAGGGAGATTGGTGAAAAGCAGGGACCTGTAGATATCGCTATACTGGAATGCGGTCAGTATAATGAAGCCTGGAAACATATTCATATGATGCCGGAAGAGACCGTACAGGCCGCGTTCGATCTGAAAGCAAAAATGCTCTTACCTGTACACTGGGCTAAATTTAAGCTGGCATTACACCCCTGGAATGAACCCATTGAAAGAGTAACAAAGGCTGCTGTTGCACAACATATGCCTATTGCTACACCTATGATCGGTCAGCCGGTTACTGTAGGAGAACAGCCGGTAATAACGCCATGGTGGAATTACTAGTATTATAATCCGGGAATGATGATATGAAAGAGCGTACCCTGCCCAGGGTCAGACTCTACAAAAAGGTGGCCTGCGTGATTGGCCACAATGCGTCTGCATAAGGATAATCCGATACCGGAGCCGGGATACATGGCGCGGTTGTGCAGGCGTTTGAATACTTCGAAGATCTGGTCGGCATATTTCTGTTCGAAGCCGATGCCATTATCCCTGAAGGTGATATCAAAGTATTGTCTGTATCGTTCGGACTTACCTAGGTAACTACCTGCCATATCAGGTGTAATGATCTTTGCACCTATCTCTATTACAGGGCGGGTATCTGGCTGTGTAAACTTCAGGGCATTGCTCATGAGGTTATAGAACAGCTGATTGATCTGTAAAGGAATACCCTGTATCGTGGGGAGTGGTCCTATCAGAATCTCTGCATTTTTCTCTTCTATGATCAGTTCAAAGTCGCTGATGACGCTTTGTAAGATAAAGGTGAGGTCTATTGGCCGCGTCATATTTCCTTTCTCCAGCAGTCTGGAAAACTCCAGGAGGTCTTTGATCAGCATCGACATCCTTTCAGATGACTGATTGATCTTTTCCACCAGCTTCTTATGATCCGGGGCCAGGTCTTCATAGCGGTTCAGCAGGTCCGCATAGATACGGATCTTGCGTAAAGGCTCCTGTAAGTCATGGCTGGCGACGTATGCGTATTGTTCCAGCTCCTGATTGGATCTGACGAGATTGGCGTTGGCATCCTGCAATTCTTCATTCATGGCGGCCAGTTCCTCATTGGAGGCGGCCAGTTCTTCGGTCCTTTCTGCTACTTCCAGTTCGAGGTTGCCCTGATGCTCCAGTAGTTTATTACGGGCCAGTACCTGTTCGGTTACATCGATGGCCATGTCTACGATTGCAAAGACTTCGCCCATTGCATTCAGCAATGGTTTGTAGGTATAATTGAAATAGAATGTTTCCGGTTTACCATTTATGACAAGGACAGCTTTGGCTTCTTTTTCATGATAGGCGATACCCGTTTTATATACTTCATCCAATATTTTCAGGAAGAATTGTTCCTTTAGTTCCGGCACTGCCACAGACAGTTTTTTACCAAGCACGGATCTGCCTTTACCCCATACATTGATCATGGGTTCATTGGCGACCTCTATGACGAGTTCGGGTCCGACAAAGAGTGCGGTGGCGACAGGAGCTTCTTCTACGAGGGAACGGAAACGGTATTCACTTTCCAGGAGTGCCTGTTGCACTTCCTGTTCTGCTCTCAGGTCTCTGGCTACGCAGGCGACAGCGATGGGCTCTCCGCTCATCGGACTATCCAGCCGGAAAGCATTGGTATGGAAAGGTATCTGTTCGCCGGTTTCCTGTTGTGTATAGTATTGTCTTCCCGTCCATTTGCCCTGGGTAAAGACAGCAGGAAGAACATGTTGTTCGAGATGTACCAGGTGTTCAAGCGTAAAGATATCCCTGATATTACGGGTAATGGTGGAGGTCTTACGTCCCATTCCCAATATCTTCATGCCGGCATCATTCACGTAGGTAATGGTGCCGTCGAGATTGGCCACGGCAATAAAGTCGCTGCTGTTCTCTACCAATGTCAGCAGCTTTTGCTGTTCCTGGCGGGCGGCTACTTCATTACTGATATCGAAAGCGATCACCAGTATATCTTCCTTCTGATCATCCTGACTGGAGATACGGGCTGTATTGACCTGTACCCAACGTTCTGCACCATCCCTCAGGCGATACCGTTTGATCTGGTTGAATACATCACGTTTGCCCTGCATCAGTTCTCCGAAGAGCTGTACGTTTTCCTGCTGGTGTTCGGTATGTACGATTTCTATATACTCTTTGCCGGCCAGTTCTTCTGCTGTGCAACCCAATAGTCCCGCAAAGGCTTTGTTGATCATATTGAACTTTCCCTGGCTATCGATGAAAGCCATACCGATGGTGGCATTGTTAAAGGAGAGTGCAAAGCGTTGTTCAACTTCTTTGAGCAGGCGGTCCTGTTCTTTCTGCAGGGTGATATCCAGGCAGATACCGGACAGTGATACAGGGGTGCCGTTTATATCATAATAGTACTTGCCACGTACTTTACCCCAGTGAATCGTGCCATCCTCCCATACAAAGCGGGCTTCATAGTGCAGGGCGCCGGTTTGGGCGGCGACTGCATATGCGCGTTCTCTGAGCGGCATATCATCCGGGTGAATGTGGCTGATCAGTATATTCCGTTTCTTAACGACAGGTTCGCGTACGCCTGTCATGATATATTGGAGATTGGCTGAGAAGTCTATGTCATCAGTGCTCAGATCGACGGTAAAGATGCCGGCGTCAGAACCTTCGACAGCGAGGCTGGCCAGTCTTTCGGCAGCTTCTGCCTTCTCGTGCGCGGCTATTTCTGTAGTAATGTCCTGACTGATACCAGAGAGGCGGATGGCTTTTCCTTCGTTATCAAAGTAAGCCTGTCCTTTTACATTCAGCCATAAAGTAGTGTTATTGTCACTTGCAATGCTCCTGAACCGGATACTGAACTGGTGGTCAGATTGTGGCTGTAATGCCTGTCTGACCGTCTGCCGGATGGAGTCCTGATCTGCATAGTGAATATGCCGTATAACGGTTTCGTAGGTAGGCGTTTCGTCGTCTGCCAGTCTGAATAAAGCCCTGCAACGTTCATCGAGTACGATCTGCCGGTTGACCATATCTACATCCCATGTACCGATCCCGGCAGCATGTAATGCAAAGCGTATCTGAATTTCCTGGTCCCGAGGGATAGACGGTTTGGGTGTAGTAAGTTCACTCATGTTTCACTGGCAGTCCATTGAAGGTAAAGTTAAATCAAAGGAACCGAATTATTATTTCTCAGTCACCTTCTTTCCTGCCTCCAGTTTTTCGATCATGAGTGTAAGGCGGTTCTGCCTGGTTTCTTCCCTTTTTGCGGAGGTGATCCATACCATGTATTCCTTTCTGTCAGTGTAGGATAGCTGATTATAGAATACTTCCGCTTTGGGGTGTTTGGCAAACAGAGCGACTACTTCATCAGTGAGTAGTACTTCTCTGACTTCCAGGTCCTGTTCCAGTTCGACATGGATGGTGTCCCCCAGTTCTTTACCCAGTTGCCTGCGGATGACCTGGGTAATGCCCAGCCAGTGTTCAGGCATATTCATCTTTGTCAGACTACCGCGGTAGGTCACTTTACCATCAATCAGTGCTTTCACCTTTACCTGGCCTTTTACGCCAAACAGTTCCTGTACATCATAAGGAAACACGACATAGCCGGCATTCATACCGCCATGTTGTTGTATCACTGCATCAAAAGTTACTTTCCTGGACATGTGTTTATTCTTTTTCGTAGGCTTCAATTTCCTGCAAGAAGTGCTGGGCCTTTGTAAGCGCGGTCCATTCACTACTACCAAAGATAATCTTAAACCAGCGTTTATCGGCATTTTCGATCCTGGCATGCTGGTAGAACCAGATGGAGAGAGCTGAGAAAAGGAGGGTGATTGTCAGCTGAAACACCCACAGTCCGATGGTACCATTTTCAAACATACCTTTATTAAAATAGAAGGTTGTGTAAAAGGGTGCCGACAGCATGAGTATACGTACAATACTGATGGTGGAAAGCTGGAGGCGGACGAGTTTCTTCTGTGTGTCCAGTATATTGCTGTCATTGTCGATCTGTTGTATCAGCGCTACCTGTCGTATATATACAACGATGGCGGTGACGGTGATGACGATCACGGCCATGGCTGACAGGATGAAGAAGAGACTATAGGGTGTCATGTATGTGATGGCTAAAACGACCAGTATGGAGAGGAACAGCGACCAGATAATACCCAGGATCACCGCTACGATCTTGATCGCCTTTAGTGGCCGGAGTGCAGTTCTTGCTTTCTGGGTCTGTATTTCTGTGACCAGGCGATGATTCAGGGCCAGGGACTTTTCCAGCTTTTTATCGTAAGCAGCCCACATTTGTTTTAATAAGATGTCTTCCATTGTTGTCAGGTATGAATGGTGGAAAATTTGGTTTTTAGTTTGCCTTTGATGCGGTTGATCTTTGTGGCAATGTTGGTTTCTGTCAATCCAAGTATATCTGCTATTTCTTTATAGCTTTTTTCTTCCAGGTACAACAGCATGATGGCTCTGTCCAGTTCTGGCAATTCGTGGATGAAGCGTTGTAATAATTGCAGCTGTTCCACATCTGCTGTTTCTTCTGTAACGACGATGATATCGGCGGTGAGTTCATGAGCGCTGTTGCGCTGACTGTCTTTACGATAGAAGGAAATGGCCACATTCAGGGCTATTCTGTATAGCCAGGTGGAATATTTATACTGATCATTATACCGGTCAAACGATCGCCATAGCTGGAAGATGATCTCCTGTATGAGATCTTTTCTATCTTCTGTATGGTGGCAATAGGAATTGGCTATTTTATAGATAATTCCTTTATGCTGTTCGATGACCGACAGAAAGACTTTATCTTCTTTTGGAGGGGCCATATGATGTAATCATTAAGGTCATTTGAATAAACATTTACCTTATTATTCGCAGGAGGGAATGAAAAATCACATCAGGATATCAGTAATCCTGAAAGTAACAAAAATTGGGGATACAAGGGGGAGATTTCAGACGGTTTTCAGGTGCCTTTTATCGAAGGCAGGTGTTTCATAGGATAGCAGAAAATTATTACGAATGATTTTCATTGCATCGGCTCAAATGCCACGCCATAGCGGGATTCGAGCCGATGTAAAAAGGTGATTCATAGGATAAGTACACGCTAAAGATAATCAAATTTTGATATCAGGAAATTATTTCTTCTCTTTTTGAAATAATTAATATTAAAATGAAGAAAAATGCGTTGCGCGATAAAAAATGAAAGATTTCTATGTGATAATTTGTCAAATTTTAAAGATCAGATCATTCAATATCGATAGGAATACTATCAATATATTCTTCTTCTGTCATTGAAATAGATGTTAACAGTGTTTCCATTGCTGAAGTACTACGATCGACTTATACTATTTGTCTGCTTTTGCGATCAGGGATAATAATTCGTCAGTGGATAACTTACCACTGATATCGCTTCCTTCCAGGAGCCTGTCCGCGAGGTCTCTTTTACTGTTATGGAGTGCGATGATCTTTTCTTCGATGGTGTGTCTTGTCACCAGCCTGTATATTGTCACGGGTCTTGTCTGACCGATACGATATGCTCTGTCAGAGGCCTGTTCCTCGATAGCGGGATTCCACCATGGGTCCAGGTGAATGACATAGTCGGCGGCAGTCAGGTTCAGGCCAGTTCCTCCAGCTTTGAGGCTGATCAGGAACAGTGAACCGGCGCCTGCCTGGAATTCGTTCACCACTCTTTCCCTGACGGAGATCGGCGTGCTACCATCCAGGTAACAATAGGAGACATTCAGTTCGTCGAGGGCCAGCCTTACCAGGTCGAGGTGTTTTACATACTGGCTAAACACCAGTGCGCGGTGATTATTGTCGATCAGCTCTTTTACGATCTCGATAAATACGGCGAGTTTAGATGAAGGTATTCGTATTTCCGGATCTATCATCTGTGTATTACAGGCTGCCATACGCAGTTTCCCTATCTCTGTCAGCGTATTTAAATTATGCTTGCTGGTCTTGTCCTTACTATAGCGTTTGATATTCTCTACTGCTTTCAGGCGAAGCGCTTCATAGAAAGCGGCTTCTTCCGGCGACAGTGAGATCATTTTCACGATCTCTGTTTTCTCTGGTAATTCATCCAGCACGGCTGTTTTGGTACGGCGCAGCATAAATGGTGCGACGATCTTACGCAGGTGTTTGGTAACGGTGCTTTCCGCATTATAGATAACCGGTGTGGTAAACTGTTTATTGAAATATGGGAGGCTGCCGAGTAGTCCGGGATTGATAAAGTTGAAAAGGTTCCAGATCTCTGTCAGGTGGTTCTGTACCGGCGTACCGGTCAGTATCAGTCTGAAGCCTGCCTGTAAAGACATTGCTGCTTTGGAGGTTTTGGTCTGGTAGTTTTTGATGGTATGCGCTTCGTCCAATATAACAGTGTTCCATGGAATCACTGATAGCAATTCATCTTCAGATTGCAGGATACCATAGGTGATCAATACTACGTCAAATGGGGCCGCTGCTTTCAGCATAGCATGCCGTTTACTGCCGGTGATCTGTTTGACTTGTAAAGAAGGGGCGAATTTATACAGTTCGTTTACCCAGTTTGGTAATACAGATGCCGGACAAACTACCAGTGCAGGGCCTTCATGTGCTCTGTACAACAGCATGGCAATTGCCTGGATAGTTTTGCCGAGACCCATGTCATCAGCGAGACAGGCGCCTGCTCCCCAGGCGGCTAATCTGACCATCCAGCGAAAGCCTTCTTCCTGATAAGGACGCAATTGTGTTTGTAAGGTAGCCGGGACTTCCGCCTGTACTGTTTCAGCTACTGCCTGTCTGGCGCGCAGTGCTTTCCAGTGTTCGTCTGTTTCCACCTGACTGGCGCCATCCAGTAATTCGTCCAGCATGTGTGCCGTAAGCGGACGTATACGGAGTTCTTCGTGTTCTGCTATGGCGACACTGGCGAGTTCATTCAGCTGGCGGTAGAGTTTACCGGTCAGCGAGAGGAATTCTCCTTTACCTACTGTTACAAAACGGCTATTGCTGGCTTTTACAGCGTCCAGTAAATCTTTCAGTGACAGAACGGTGTCTTCATCTACTTTGAGGTCGCCGTTGGCGGCAAACCATTTACCATCTACTCTGCGGATGGTAAGACGGAGTTGCGCCTGTGGTTCGACCATACGTATCCGTAATTTTTGCCCTTCCGGCCATTCAGCGATGGCCAGTTCGGGGTGACGTTGTATGACTTCGAGCAGTTGCAGGCATTCCAGCGGATCTTCGAAGATGATTACGTCATCTTCTATTTCCTGTTTGACTGATTCCTGAATGAGTATAATGAGTTTTTCCAGATTGCTCTTCTCTGCATCGAGATCACGGGTGGCCTGACAACGTTCTCCATTTGTAACGCCGATCAGGTGTCGTGCGCCTTCTCCTGGTTTGCAGTAAGGGGGATCATTTACAAATGGTTTTACAAAGAAAGAAGCGCGCAATGCATCTCCGGTAGGTTGCAGCTGTACACGTATACGAGCGTCGCCAGCGCGTTGTCTGATATTTAATGCGGCTGTGTCATCCAGGTTTGAATGCACTGTCATATGAGCGCCTATATTGCGCAGGGCCTGCATCAGTTTATCTTTTCCTGTAGCAGGTACTGTTTCAATCTGTCTGAGTGTCTGTAATACGGTACGTTGCTGTTGTGTAAGCCTGATCACTTTCAGCCGGGTATCTGATTCTTTTATAAGTACAGTATCACTGATATAGTCATTGATATTGGTGCTGAATTCGTACCCGTTTCCTGTTTTATTGACAATGAGTTCCGGTTGTCCTTTGACAATCTCCACAGGAATTTCCGGAGCTTCCAGCATGAACAGATAGGGATGACCTGTTATTTCATGCCATACTCTTTCACCAAAAGCGTAGGCTTCGGTACCGTAGGTATGATAGTTTTCTTTGATGATCGCACCGGCAATCCTGGTGTCATGATCCGTCATCGCTTCTATCAAACCGTCCTTTAGTTTTTTTAGTTCCACGATCCTGCCTCTGCTCCATCCTGTATCTCCCTGTGTTTGTATAACGGGCTGTATTTCTGATTTCCGTATGTCGATCAGGTAAGCCAGTCTTGTAGCGGGTGGTGCTTTTTCTTTTTGTGGTTTGCCCGCTTCAGGAAGTATGAGTACGTTGAGCAGACGTTCCCAGTCCGCTACGGGCTGCATCCGCGAGAAGACGGGCTCTTTGCCAATGAAGGCAGCCAGTTCACGGAAAGTCTTTTCGTTATTCAGGTAAGCCTGATCACGGAACAGGTATAACAGTTCGTATGTGAGCAAACGGTATTTGCGTTGTATTCCGTGATATAAAACGACTTTAAGGAAAGGGCTATATTGTTTGAGCAGTTTACTTTTCGGATGATAAGCCTGCAGGCATATCAAAGCCAGGTAACTGAGCAGGTATTTTTCTGGTTGTTTTGATGTTGTTTCCAGTAATATCTGCAGGATGTGATCTGCTTTTTCTTTGCGTCCGCTATGAAAGTGTAACAGTGCAATGGCAGGAGTAATATCCTGGAAGAGTTTTTTGTCATATGCGGCTACTACCTTGTTGATCGTCGTATATGTTTTTTCTTCAGGCAGTATGGTCAGGGTATAGGTATACAGCAAAGCGAAGAGTGGCGATACCGGAATGGAATGTTTTTTATCCTGTTGCCGTTGCTGTTTGATGCCCTGTTCAAAGGCGGTGAATGCCTTGTCGGGCTGACCTTCGTAAAGGTGTACAACAGCCTGTGCATATACAGCATCTGTGCCGGTAATCTCCTCTCCTGTTTCTCCGGCCTGTAAGGTCACTTCTGCATGCGCCAATGCTGCCGGTTCGGTTCTGATCAATGCTGCGACCTGTACTTTTAATTGTTGTAATGCATCAGGCGTACTCATTGCCAGCAGATGCTGCCGGACTGCCGCATGGTAGATACTGGTAATACTCCCAGTATCGAACAAACGCAATAATCCTTCGTATTCGGGATAGTACAGCAGATAGCAGAGATAAGGAAAGTATTCAGCGAGTTCAAAACTGATCTTTCTGACCGGTTGCAGTAACAGGGAACGATCGCCGGTAAAGAAGGCGGTCAGTAGTTGCTGGAGTTCCTGCAAGCGGGCGCTGGTGCTGTAAAACGAATATGGTTTTGCGTGATCGAGCAGCCGGAGGTATTCCGGCTTTCTGATATTCTCCGGAAACAACAGGAAACCCAGTTCCGGTATCAGGGAATAATTGCCTGCCAGGTTGTATGTTCCCAGTCCTTTTTCCTTCAGTAATTCAAGGATATCCAGTATTCTGTCCTGTGGCATTTCCCTGACGCGGTTTACGGCATCGAGGAACGTATATCGTTCCAGGGGATAAAGATAGACGGACAGCACGTCTGCGACGATGCGGGCATCGGCGTCGAGTGATTGGTACTGTTCAGTGTAAAAGGAATGATTCACCATGGCTGGTGCAAGTTCCGATCATTCTTTGACAAAAGAAAGCATATACCTCGCAGTGGTCAGGAAAGAAGCGAGGTCATTAGGTTTTGTGATATAGTCTTTAACGCCCAGTTCAATGCTTTTCGCTTTGAAAACGGGAGACGTTGAGGTGCTCCAGATAATTTTCGGAATATCCATGAAGCGTCCCTGATCGTTCAGTTCTTTTACGACTTCTACACCGGTCAGTTCAGGAATATTATAATCAAGTATCATGAGTGCGGGTAAATCGCTTTCACCCATGGTGTCAAGATATTTCACGAATTTTCTGCCATTAGGGATGCACACCAGTTGCCAGGTGGGATCTATCTCCTCTATTGCATTTTCCAACAGCTCCTGGTCATCAATATCATCTTCCGCCAACAGGATCAGCCTCTTCGAATGGCCTGAAAGTTGCATCTGTAAAGTTGTTTTTTAATAAGAACAAATGTAATCACTTCAAACCACATAACACATAACATCTATATGCGATAGCCAAAAGAGCCGTAGAGATTGATAAACACAACTTAAAGAAATTTTTAACTTATACATATAAGTGTTTCGCTAACACCTTCACTATGAACACGCGGAGAAAAAATCCCGATAGTACTGCCCTGTCCAAGAAAGATGTGGAAAAGACTCCACAGACTTCCACAACTAAGCGCAGCAAAGAAACCAGGCAAGTATACACACCCGTAGCAGATGAGCTGGATTTGCGACAATTGTTGCAGGTCCTGCTGGACGTTAGAAGTGGCAATTTCTCCACAAGGATGTCAGCGGACAATATTGGTCTGAGTGGTAAGATCTGTGACACCCTCAATGAGATCATTTCCCTGAACGAAACTTTGGTGGAGGAACTAACCCTGGCGAGGAATACCATCGGAAAGATGGGACGTCTGAATCACCGTGTGGTGATGCCCCGTACGGCAAAGGGTTCCTGGGATACAGCGGTTGCTTCCATCAATACACTGATCTCTGATCTGGTTCATCCTACTATTGAAATAGCGCACGTAATCAGTTCCGTGGCGAAGGGGAACCTTTCGCAGGAAATGCCGTTGCAGATCGAAGATCACGTGTTGCAGGGAGAATTTGCCCGTATTGCAACAGAGGTGAACGGGATGGTGAAACAGCTGAACCTCTTCTCACGTGAGGTGACGCGTGTGGCACGTGAGGTGGGGTCGGAAGGTAAGCTGGGTGGACAGGCGAAAGTAAAAGATGTGGCCGGTGTGTGGAAAGACCTGACGGACTCCGTGAACCAGATGGCGGGTAACCTGACAGCGCAGGTGCGTAACATCGCAGATGTAACAACGGCAGTGGCAAAAGGGGACTTATCCAAGAAAATTACAGTAGATGTACAGGGAGAGATCCTTGAGCTGAAAGATACGATCAACACGATGGTGGATCAGCTGAACTCCTTCTCCTCCGAGGTGACCCGTGTGGCGCGTGAGGTGGGTACGGACGGTAAGCTGGGTGGCCAGGCAGAGGTTAAAGGTGTGGCAGGTACCTGGAAGGACCTGACCGACTCCGTTAACCAGATGGCGTCCAACCTGACAGGTCAGGTGCGAAATATCGCAGAGGTAACGACTGCGGTGGCACGAGGTGACCTGTCGCGTAAGATCACGGTGGATGTACGCGGAGAGATCCTGGAGCTGAAAAACACCATGAATACGATGGTGGACCAGCTGAACTCCTTCTCCGTAGAGGTGACGCGTGTGGCGCGTGAGGTAGGTTCTGAAGGTAAACTGGGTGGTCAGGCAACGGTAAAAGGTGTCGGTGGTGTGTGGAAAGACCTGACAGACTCCGTAAACCAGATGGCGGGTAACCTGACAGCGCAGGTACGTAACATCGCAGACGTAACAACGGCGGTGGCAAAAGGTGACCTGTCGCGTAAGATTACGGTGGATGTAAAAGGTGAGATCCTTGAATTGAAAAATACCATCAATACAATGGTGGACCAGCTGAACTCCTTCGCTTCCGAGGTAACCCGTGTGGCACTGGAGGTGGGTACGGAAGGTAAGCTGGGTGGTCAGGCGAAAGTGCAGGGTGTAGGTGGTACCTGGAAGGATCTGACGGATTCGGTGAACCAGATGGGATCTAACCTGACCGCACAGGTGCGAAACATCGCTGAGGTAACAACGGCGGTGGCGAATGGTGACCTGTCAAAGAAGATTACAGTAAACGTAGAGGGTGAGATCCTTGAACTGAAAAAGACCATCAATACGATGGTGGATCAGCTGAACTCCTTCGCTTCCGAGGTGACGCGTGTGGCGCTTGAGGTAGGTACAGAAGGTAAGCTGGGTGGTCAGGCAAAAGTGCAGGGTGTGGGGGGTACCTGGAAGGATCTGACGGAGTCGGTGAACCAGATGGGATCCAACCTGACAGCGCAGGTGCGTAATATCGCAGAGGTAACGACGGCGGTGGCGAAAGGAGACCTGTCGCGTAAGATCACGGTGGATGTAAAGGGAGAGATCCTGGAGTTGAAGAATACGATCAACACGATGGTGGATCAGCTGAACTCCTTCGGTTCGGAGGTGTTCCGTGTGGCGCGTGAGGTAGGTTCTGAGGGTAAACTGGGTGGACAGGCCGATGTACCGGGTGTGGAAGGTCTCTGGAAAGACCTGACCGACTCCGTGAACATCATGGCGTCCAACCTGACATCACAGGTACGTAACATCGCAGAGGTAACAACGGCGGTGGCAAATGGTGACCTGTCGCGTAAAATTGAAGTAGACGTTAAAGGAGAGATCCTTGAACTGAAAAATACCATCAACACAATGGTGGAACAGCTGCGTGCATTCGCATCTGAGGTAACCCGTGTGGCGCGTGAGGTGGGTACAGATGGTAAACTGGGGGGCCAGGCGTTCGTACCGGGCGTCGGTGGTACCTGGAAAGACCTGACGGATTCGGTGAACCAGATGGCGGGTAACCTGACAGCACAGGTGCGAAATATTGCGGATGTGGCGATTGCGGTGGCGAACGGAGACATGTCCCGTAAGATCACGGTGGACGTACGCGGAGAGATCCTGCAGCTGAAAGAAACGCTGAATACGATGGTGGACCAGCTGCGTGCATTCGCATCTGAGGTAACCCGTGTGGCCCGTGAGGTGGGAACCGACGGTAAACTGGGTGGTCAGGCCTTCGTACCGGGTGTAGCCGGTACCTGGAAGGATCTGACGGACTCCGTAAACCAGATGACGGGTAACCTGACATCACAGGTACGTAACATCGCTGAGGTAACGAAAGCGGTGGCATCGGGTGACCTTTCCAAGAAAGTAACGATCGACGTAAAAGGAGAAATCCTTGATCTGAAAAATACCATCAACACGATGGTGGACCAGCTGAACTCCTTCGCCTTTGAGGTAACCCGTGTGGCCCGTGAGGTAGGTACGGAAGGTAAGCTGGGTGGTCAGGCGGAAGTACAGGGTGTGGGTGGTACCTGGAAAGACCTGACAGACTCTGTGAACATGATGGCATCCAACCTGACGAACCAGGTGCGTGGTATCGCGAAAGTAGTAACTGCCGTGGCGACAGGTAATCTGAAACAGAAACTCTCCATCGTGTCGCGCGGTGAGGTTGCACAGCTGACAGAGACCATCAACGAAATGATCGATACACTGGCGTTGTTTGCCGACCAGGTAACAACGGTGGCCCGTGAGGTGGGTGTGGAAGGTCGATTGGGTGGTCAGGCGAGTGTGCCAGGTGCATCCGGTATCTGGAAAAACCTGACGGAGAACGTGAACCAGCTGGCAGAGAACCTTACCACACAGGTACGTGCGATCTCGGCGGTGGCTTCGGCGGTAACGAAGGGTGATCTGACCCAGATGATCCGTGTGGAAGCGAAAGGTGAGGTAGAAGAGCTGAAAGATACCATCAACCAGATGATCGCCAACCTGAAACAGACAACCCTGCGTAACCAGGAACAGGACTGGTTGAAATCCAACCTGGCTAAATTCACGCAGATGCTGCAGGGACAGAAAGACCTGAATACGGTAACCCGTCGTATCCTGTCTGAGCTGGCCCAGGTGGTAAATGCACAGAAAGGTATGTTCTATATCCTGGAACAGGAAGAGAACCTGCTGAATCCAAAACTGAAATTATTTGCAGCATATGCATACGGCAACGAGGTCAGCGTATCCCGCGAGTTTGCACTCGGACAGGGGCTCGTAGGTCAGTGTGCTGTAGAGAAAGAACGTATCCTGCTGACCAACGTACCGTCTAATTATATTAAGATCAGCTCCGGACTGGGTGAAGCTACGCCGGTGAACCTGATCGTACTGCCGGTATTGTTTGAGCAGGAGATCAAAGCGGTGATAGAACTGGCTTCCTTTGATACCTTCAGTCAGACGCACTTAGACTTCCTGAGCCAGTTGACCGAAAGTATCGGTATCGTACTGAACACGATCGAGGCGAACTCCAGAACAGAAGATCTGCTGGAACAGTCACAGTCACTGGCGGATGAGCTGAGAAGAACGAACGAGGAACTCCAGGATAAGGCGCACCTGCTGGTGAAACAGAAGGATGAAGTGGAAGAGAAGAACAAAGAGGTGGAAGAAGCAAGAAGATCACTGGAGGAAAAAGCCGAACAGTTACAGCTGACATCGAAATATAAATCAGAGTTCCTGGCAAATATGTCACATGAGTTACGTACGCCATTGAACTCATTACTGATATTGGCGCAACAGCTGTATGAAAACCATGATGGTAACCTGAATGAAAAACAGGTGCGTTATGCGAAGACCATCCATAGTTGTGGTGATGACCTTATTCAGCTGATCAATGACATTCTCGACCTGTCGAAGATCGAGTCTGGCTATATCTCTACGGACTTTATCAAAGTACGTTTCAACGAAGTGGTATCTTTTGTGGAAACTACGTTCAAACATATCTCTGAGAGTAAGAGTCTGCGCTTCCGTATTGAAATGGATGAACAGCTGCCACAGTCGCTGGAAACAGACGTACAGCGTCTCAACCAGATCCTGAAAAACCTGTTGTCGAATGCGTTCAAATTCACAGAAAAAGGGGAAGTAAAACTCCGCATCTATGAAGCGAAACGTAACTGGCGACTGATGAACGGTAGCCTTGACAGCGCGGACAGAGTGGTCGCGTTTGAGATCAGGGATACGGGTATCGGTATTTCAAAAGACAAACAGAATATCATTTTCGAAGCATTCCAGCAGGCGGAGGGTTCTACCAGCCGTAAGTATGGTGGTACTGGTCTGGGGCTGTCTATCAGCCGTGGTCTGGCAGACCTCCTGGGTGGTTCTATCGAACTGGAAAGCGAAGTTGGAAGAGGCAGTATATTCACTTTGTTCCTGCCATTGCAGTATAATCCGGCTGCTATCAAACGTGAAAAACAAAGTAGCCTGACTGTAGGACAATACCAGTTACCAGAGAGCTATGAAACCAGTCTTGTACAGCCTGTCGTACAGACGAAGCTTCCTGAAACACTGGAAGGGCTGAATGAGATCATCAACGAAATAGGTGACGACAGAACACATATCATTGAATCAGACAAGGTCGTACTGATCGTAGAAGACGATGTGCGTTTTGCCAAGATCATGCTGGAGAAGGCCCATGAGATGGGATTGAAAGTAGTGGTAGCGACCAGCTTCGGCGATGTATTCGATCTGACGAACAAGTATAACCCGATCGCAGTTACACTGGACGTGAAATTGCCGGATGCCAGTGGATGGAGGGTGCTTGACCTGTTCAAAAATGATATTAACTTAAGACATATTCCGATTCACCTGATATCCGGAGAAGAGAACCGTTTACTGGCTATGCATCGTGGTGCGAGAAGTTTCAATCTGAAGCCATTAAAAGCAGAAGCGCTGAACATATTGTTCACCAGTATCATGGAGCATGATAGTCGTAAGACGAAGAAGGTGCTTGTCGTAGAGGACAATGAACCGGATGCATCACAGATTGCCCGTATCCTGGACAATGGTGAGTTAATCGAAATGGACTTTGTAGAAAATGGGAAGGCGGCTATTGACAAGGTGAATAGTACGTTATATGATTGTATCATTGCGGACTATATGTTGCCCGATATTGATGGCGCTGAGTTTGTGGCGAACATGAATACAGTCAACAGGCATAATGCTACGCCGGTGATTGTATATTCAGCGAAGGACTTTACAAACAATGAGCGGTCGAAACTGAAACAGTATGCCAATAAAATACTGCTGAAAGGCGTTAACTCATTGGACCTGTTGCTGGAAGAGACGATCATGCAGTTGCATATCAATCACCAGTTCCTGGCACCAGAGAAGAAGAAACTCATTGAAGATCTGCGTTCACAGAAAGACGTATTGATCCATAAAAATGTGCTGGTAGTCGATGATGACGTACGTAATCTGTTTGCACTGACCACTGCCTTTGAGCGTTTCCATATCAATACCATCACAGCGGAAAGTGGCAAAGAGGCCATGAATATCCTGAGTGAAAATAGTGATATCGATATTGTGCTGATGGATATTATGATGCCGGAGATGGATGGTTATGAGACGATGCAGAAGATCAGAAGGGAGCATAAGAACAGTGCATTGCCTATTATTGCAGTTACGGCCAAGGCGATGAAGGGTGACAGAGAGAAGTGTCTGGAAGCCGGTGCTTCAGATTATATTACAAAACCGTTAAAAATAGATCAGTTATTATCGTTGATGCGGGTATGGTTGTATAGATAGTAATAGCGTATTCATTTGAAAAATCAGACAGTTTTGCACGAACAGGACTTAATAAAAATATTAGTTGTTGACGACCGGTTGGATAATTTGATGTCGATTGAATCCATCCTGGAAAGGGAGAGCTATACGATTGTGAAAGCCAACTCGGGCAGGGCTGCATTGAAGATTCTGTTGAAGGAGTTTGATTTTTCATTGATACTGATGGATGTGCAGATGCCTGATATGAACGGCTTTGAAACTGCAGCTCTGATCTATCAGCGGGATAAACTGAAAGAAATTCCGATCATCTTTATCACGGCACATAGTCATGAGGAAGAGGCGATCTTTAAGGGATATAAAGTGGGGGCTGTGGACTTTATCTACAAGCCGATCAACCCTGAACTGTTGCGGGTAAAGGTAGGTTTGTTCGTTGAGCTGTACCGTAAAACACAGTCGCTCATTGCACAGGAACAGAAGCTGTTGAATACGAATGCTTCCCTGCAACGGGAAATTGAAGAAAAAGAAGCCTCTGAGTTAAAGGTGCGTGAATTGAACAGGCAATTGTTACAGAATAACATTCACCTGAAAGCGGTCAATGAAGAGCTGGACAGGTTTGCCTATATCGCTTCGCATGACCTTCAGGAACCTTTGCGTAAGATCAGGGTGTTCAGTGATATGATCCTTCAGAAGAAGAGCAGTGCGGGCGACGTTGATAAATATGTGCAGAAGATCACCAATGCAACGATCCGTATGCAACAGCTGGTGAGCGATCTGTTACGTTTTTCCCGTCACTCTATTCAGGGAGGCGACTTTACAGTATGTGACCTGAATGACCTGGTGCGCGATGCACTGACAGAACTGGAGATCAAAGTACAGCAGTCCAGTGCCAATATAAAGATCGAGAAACTACCTTCTATACAGGTAATACCGACTCTGATGCGGCAGGTGTTTTACAACCTGATCAGCAATGCGCTGAAGTTTCGTAAGAAAGAGGTTTCACCGGAGGTGCGCATTTATGCAGAGCTGGTCGCTTCTCCTGATCCACATCTGCGTGAAAGACCGGATGGTAATTATTACAAGATCTTTGTCGTTGATAATGGTATTGGTTTTGAGAGTCAGTATGTCGAAGATATATTCGTTGTGTTTAAGCGATTGCACAGCTATCATGAGATAGAAGGAACGGGTATCGGCTTGTCTATCTGTAAAAAGATCATGGAGCAGCACAATGGTTTTATTACCGCTATGAGTGAGATTGATAATGGTGCGACGTTTATTATCGGGATACCGGAGAAGCAGATGTTGCCCGTGAATATGAGTTTGATGGAGTAATATCTTTATAAATAAGAAAGACCGCCAACTATTTGCTGGCGGCCTTTCTTATTTTATAACAATCCAGTTTAGTATTTACATACCACCTGTTGTTTCACTTCAAATTTTCCATTCAAACGGATATCTTCAGAAGAAGCTCCTACCATCATAGTGAATGTACCTGGTTCTACTACCCATTTCATATCAACATTCAGCAGTCTGAGATCATCGGGGGAGAGTTCGAATTTAATTTCTTTTTGTTCGCCTGGTGCCAGGTGTATACGCTGGAATTTCTTCAGCTGTTTTACAGCAGTCACTACAGAGCTGGCATCGTCACGAATATAGAGCTGTGCGACTTCATCGCCTGCTACAGTACTGGTGTTTTTCAGTTTGAAACTCACCGTTACTTTCAGGGTGTTGCCAGTAGCCTGTACATCTGACTGCAGGTCTTTGTATTCAAAGCTGGCGTAACTCAGACCGTGACCGAAGCTATAAAGTGGTTTAGCATCCATTTCAACATAATCGTGTCTTGCGGCGCTTTTGTAGTTATAGTAAACCGGCAGCTGACCCACAGATTTAGGAATGGATACCGGTAAGCGGCCGGCAGGATTGTAATCGCCGAAGAGTACATCCGCGACAGCGTTACCACCTTCCTGACCAGGATACCACGCATTTACGATTGCAGGTACGTTTTTAGCCGCCCAGTTGATATTGAGTGGACGTCCTTCGATCAGTACCAGTACAACTGGTTTACCAGTCGCTACGATGCTTTCCAGCAACTTTGACTGTAAGCCCATCAGATCCAGGCTCACCCTGTCATAACCCTCACCGCTTTCCATATCGCTTACGGCTACTTCAGCAGCTTTTACTTCTGCGGCACCTGTGCTCTGGAAAGTTGTTTCGAAGTCACGTGCGCTGGAACCACCGAGTACGATCACGACTGCATCTGCCTGTTTAGCGGCAGCTACAGCGGCACTGATATTGGAGTGTGCCGTGTCACGGATAGCGCAACCTTTTACATAGGTTACTTTGGTATCAGGAGATACTTTAGCCTTGATACCTTCCAGTACGGTCACTATTTTTTCCTGTGGCTGCGGAGCGGTATAATCACCCAGCTGGTTATAGATATTGTCTGCGTTAGGCCCTATTACAGCCAGATTTTTGATCGTTTTTTGGAGTGGGAGCAGACTGTTATCATTTTTCATCAGCACGATAGATTCAGCTGCCACACGTTTGGATAATGCCCTGTTAGCTGCTGTACCTACGGTTTTCTCTGCTACATCAACATCTACATATGGATTCTCGAAGAGCCCCATGGTGAATTTCAGTCTGAGTACATGTGCTACTGCCGTATCCAGGGTTGCCATTGTAACTTTCTTATTATTCACTGCTTTGATCAGCGCATCACCATATGCTTCGCCACCCAGATCAGCATCCAATCCGGCGTTAATGGCCAGCGTAGCAGCTTCTTCCATCGTTGCGGCTACATGGTGTGTAGAACGTACACCTGGAATGCCACCGAGGTCAGATACAGAGAAACCCCTGAAGCCCCATTGTTTTACCAGTACATCTTTCAACAGGAAGCTGTTGGAACTACATGGTATACCATCAATAGAGTTATAAGAAGCCATAATGGAGAGTGCACCGGCCTTCACTGCTGCCTGGAATGGAGGCAGGTAGGAAGAATACAGGTCTCGCAGACCTGTCAGCGCAATACCACCATTGTGACCACCTTCCGGAGAGCCATAAGCCGTGAAGTGTTTCAGCGTAGAAATGACGTTGCTGCCACTACCGATACTATTACCCTGGAAACCTTTTACCATAGAGATACCCATCTGACTGATCAGGTATGGGTCTTCCCCGTAAGTTTCTTCCAGTCTGGACCAGCGTGGTTCACGTACAAGGTCCAGCACAGGGCCATAACCGATGTGGGCGCCCTGTACACGTGCTTCTTTCGCAATGGCACCTGCCATTTCCTGAATGAGGGCAGGGTCCCAGGTGCTGGCCTGACCGATAGATGTGGAAAAAACGGTCGTTCCGATCGCCATATGTCCATGCGGACATTCTTCCGCCAGCAGCAATGGAATGCCCAGGCGGGTATTTTCCATCATGTACTTTTGCAGGGCATTGGTAGCGATAGCGGCCTGTTTAGGCGACAAGCCGGTAACTAATGTCTTTTGTGTCCATGGATCGGCCCTCAGCGTAGCCCAGAAGCTACCGATATACCTTTTGGACATTACAGATTTAAACTTGTCACTGACGCCTGCAGAGTCGCCTTTTTTGTCATACATCTCCCATCCCAGCAAGGTACAGAGCTGGCCTACCTTTTCTTCCAGTGTCATTCTTTTCAGGAGATCTTTCACCCTGGCATCAACTGGTGCGGATGCATTTTTGTAGACAACTGAAGTAGTGGAGGTCTTTTTGACCTGCGCGAAGGCTTGAGTGCCAAGACCGAGCATTGCAATACAAAGCATGAAATGGCTACGGTTACCGGCGAATTTTTTCATTTTCATTGGACCTGTTGATAAGATTCTATTATGTTGAGTTAATTGACAATCATTCAATTAATCAGGTTGTAAGTAAAAATAACAAGTAGGGCGGGGAATTTCAGAATAATTTTCAATCCGCAAATTTTTTGGGGTGAAAAAGACACTTAATCTCCACATATTTTGCGGCGAATAATCTGCTGTTCATTATGATAAACGAACGTGATTACCCTAAACCGCCCCTTCGATAATTTATACAACATTTGAAGGCATATGGCAATTGCCGCCCCGCTTACGCATAAATACCTTTGATCTCATAATTCACACACTAAATTATAGAGATCATGTCTAATGCGACTAAACACACAGGTGCAGAAGCTCAACCATCACCTGCATTACTTACACCAGATAACCACACACTCGTTCTGATCGATTTTGAAGGTCAGATGGGCTTTGCTACCAAGAATATCGATATCCTCGAACTGCGCCAGAACGTAGCACTGGTTGCCGGTGGCTCCAAAATTTTTAATGTACCGACTGTAGTGACGACTGTTGCAGAAGACAGCTTCAGCGGACCTGTATTCCAGGAACTGGAGGAGGCTTATCCTAAAGCAACATCCGGCTATATCGACAGAACTTCCATGAACACATGGGAAGATATCAACGCGTACAGAGCGATCGTAGGTAAGGGAAAGAAGAAGATCGTACTGGCTGGTCTCTGGACAGGCGTATGTATCGTAGGACCGGCATTATCAGCAATCGCTGAAGGTTACGAAATATATGTGATCACTGATGCCTGCGGAGATGTATCTGCTGAAGCGCACGAAAGAGCGGTACAGCGTATGGTGCAGGCAGGTGCAATCCCGATGACATCCGTACAGTATGTACTGGAACTGCAACGTGACTGGGCAAGGACTGGTACTTATGAACCGGTTACTACCCTGATGAAAAAACACTCAGGAGCTTATGGCATCGGTATTCAATACGGCCACAACATGCTGAAACACTAATCAGATCTTTTATAGCAGTTATACTGCACACAATACAACAAGACAGGGCGCCTGTACCGGAGGCACATATAGCGTGCCTCCGCATTACAGGCTGATTAGCGGGCGTCCTGCATAAACGGCATCAGCTGTTCAAATACAATAGCATGAAAGCGGATTTAATACTTTATAACGGGAGCATCCATACAGTAGATCACGAGCAGCCGACTGCAACAGCTGTTGCTATCAGAGATGGCAAATTTGTAGCAGTGGGCGATGATAGTACTGTAATGAAATATGCAGATGACAGTACCAGGATGATCGATCTGAAAAGAAAGCGGACTATTCCTGGTATTAATGATTCTCATACACACCTGATACGTGGTGGCCTGAATTATAACCTGGAGCTGCGCTGGGATGGAGTACCCTCTCTGGCAGATGCACTGAGGATGTTGAAGGAACAGGTGGCCCGTACTCCTACGCCGCAATGGGTGCGTGTGATTGGTGGATGGAGCGAGTTTCAGTTCGCCGAAAGACGGATGCCGACACTGGAAGAGATCAACGACATCGCTCCTGATACGCCGGTATTTATCATGCATCTGTATAATAGTGCATTGCTGAACAGAGCCGCGCTGAAAGCCGTTGGTTATACCAAGGATACACCTGATCCGCCAGGAGGCAGGATCCAGCGTACCGTCAGCGGAGAGCCGACAGGATTGCTACTGGCATCTCCGAGTGCGGCGATCCTGTACGCTACACTAGCGAAGGGACCGAAATTGTCATACGAGTACCAGCTGAACTCTTCCCGTCATTATATGCGGGAAATGAACCGCCTGGGTATTACCAGCGTTATCGATGCAGGTGGCGGATTTCAGAACTTTCCGGATGATTATAAAGTGATAGATGAACTACATCAAAGTGGTGAACTGACAGTGCGTATCGCCTACAATCTTTTTACGCAGCGGCCCAAACATGAAGAAGAAGATTTTGATAGTTGGGTGAAATCCGTAAAGCTGCATCAGGGGGATGATATGTACCGGCATAATGGCGCGGGTGAAATGCTGGTGTTCTCAGCGGCGGATTTTGAGTCTTTTATGAACCCACGTCCAGATTTGCCTGAAGTGATGGAAGAAGAGCTGGAAAGGGTCGTACGACTGCTGGTCGCCAATCGCTGGCCCTTCCGTTTACATGCCACTTATAATGAAAGTATTACCCGTTTCCTGAATGTATTTGAGAAAGTGAACAGGGATATTCCATTCGATGGATTATCCTGGATCTTTGATCACGCAGAAACGATCGATGAGAAAAATATAGAAAGGGTAAAAGCACTGGGAGGTGGTATCGCGATACAGAGCAGAATGGCTTTTCAGGGAGAATATTTTACTGACAGATATGGTAAGGCTGCTGCCGCGCAGACGCCACCGGTAAAGAAGATGCTGGATATGGGCGTGCCGGTTGGCGCAGGTACAGATGCTACGCGCGTATCTTCTTATAATCCGTGGATTGGTTTGTACTGGTTGAGTGCCGGGAAGACCGTCGGCGGACTAGCCCTCTACGATAATCAGCAACGACTGAGCAGGGAAACCGCACTTGAACTCTATACAAAAGGTAGTGCATGGTTTTCCAGTGAACAGCATAAAAAAGGTTGTATCAAAACAGGGATGCTGGCAGATCTGACAGTACTTGACAGTGATTATTTCACTGTTGAGGATGAAGCGATCAAGTCTATAGAAGCTGAGCTGACCATCGTAGGTGGGCGCATTGTATATGCGAAGGATGATTTCCAGCAATGGGCGCCACCGGCGATCCCGGTATTGCCTGACTGGTCTCCTGTTGCTATTTACAATGGTTATTATCCCGGTTCGAACAGACTAAGCGCCAAAGCGCCTTCTGCAAAAAATACGTCCGCTCCTGCTGCCGATATCAGTGCTGTTGTACATCAATGTATAGGTAGCTGTGGGGTGCATGCGCATGACCATGATAAAGCACGTATGAGCGAGGTGCCAGTTAATAACTACACAGCATTCTGGGGCGCTTTAGGTTGTTCCTGCTTTGCTTTCTAATCCAATAATAAGCGCATGATCGAGATAATCAGACAATTGCTGTACTCCGACGCAGGCAGTGATTTCAATAACTGCGTATTGCTGGTTTTCAGGATATTGCTGGCATTTGAATTATTCCGGGTACACGGACTGAAGAAATTCAGGGTAGAAAACGGTGAACGGGAACATGTTCCTAATCCTTTACATCTGCCGGATAAACTGAATGGTATGATGGCAACCCTGGCCGATACCGTGGCGCCCTTCCTGGTAATGATCGGTATCGGTACAAGGCTGGTGGTATTGCCGATAATCGGGGTGACCGCTATCGGCTATTTTGTAGTCCACCGCCATGATAATGCCGAAGTAAGAGACGTACCCTATATGTATACGCTTTGTTTCCTGTTCATTTTATGTATGGGAGCGGGCACTATATCAGCAGATCACTACCTCTATTCAATATTAACACAGTAAATCTAATTGCAGATGGAACCAAATATCGGTATCAAAAAAGACAACCTTTCCTCAGTAGCACATGAACTGATGAAAATTCTGGCAGACGAATTCGTATTGTACACCAAAACACGTAATGCGCACTGGAATGTGGAAGGACCAGATTTTCATTCTAAACATGTTTTCTTTGAAACGCAGTATGAAGAGCTGGATGAGATCATGGACAGCGTTGCGGAACGTATCCGTTCTATCGGCCACTACTCTCCTGCTACATTGAAGGAGTATCTGTCACTGACTCATCTGACAGAGAAAAGCCGTTCAGCAAATGATGGTGCTGGTTTCATCAGCGAACTGCTGGCAGATCATGAAAGCATCATCATCCACCTGCGTGAGAATGTGAACCGTTTTGCCAATGAATGGCATGACCTGGGTACCAGTGATTATATCACAGGTCTGATGGAGACGCATGAGAAGATGGCGTGGATGTTAAGAGCTCATTTAAGATAATCTGATATGGATAAAAAGAATATTGCCCTTGTCAGCTTAATACTGGCTTTTGCTGCCGGTTTCTGCGACGCGGCTACCTTCACGGCTGCGCAGGAGTTATTCTCTGCGCATGTGACGGGCAACTTTGTGGTTTTTGCTTATGACCTGATCAGAGGTGCAGAAACACAATCCTGGTTAAAACTACTGTCCTTCCCGGTATTCACGCTGGCAGTAGTCGGCGCCGGCTGGTACGCGCCTAAACTGAAAAGCGGTTATACGCTGTTATTTGTAGAAGGGGTGATCTTACTGGTAGCTGGTGCATTTGATCTGGCATTTGACAGACCAGGCACTACCTGGTCAGCGGTATTGCCCTATGTAGTTGTACTGGCTATGGGGATACAGAATGCTTTTGGGCGCCTGTACGCCACGGCAGCGTATGCGCCTACTACTATGATGACGGGAAATGTAACACAGCTGACATTGGATGTCGCGAAAATATTAATGCCAGGTGTATGGAACAGTGATAAACGTCCGGCTTTCGGGAAACAGTTCGTCATTATTGGCGGTTTTCTGGCAGGTTGTGTCGCCGGCGCATTTCTGGCGGCTCACTTCGGCTTATGGACCGTTGCTTTACCAGGATTGTTGTTATTGTTCATCAGTTTTATCTGATCAGGTAACAGAACGATCGTTTATTAAAGACGGGAAATGGAAAAGGGCTGCCCGCTTTGGCGGAACAGCCCTTTGTCGCATATGTAGAAATGGATGAAAGGGTTATTTATTTTCAGCGGATTCCGCTTTGTCTGTTTGTGCTTCTGATGTTTGTTTGTTGCCCAGTTGTTCAAGCAGTTTAAGGCCGAGTAATCCACCGATAGGACCGTTGGAGCTGTCGCCACCACCGCTGATGAGGATATCTGGCATGATCTTGATATGTTGCTGACCGATGGCTTCCATTACTTTCAATTGTGTAAAGTTGTTACCACCCATCGCTTCTACCGCCAGTTTATAAGACTCGGCACTTGATTTACCGATCGCCAGGATTTTTTCTGCCTCTGCGTTACCTGTGAGGGAGATCTTTTCTGCGTCCGCTTTTGCGATCAACTCAGTTCTTTCAGCTTCTGCTTTCGCCAGTACACGTACTTTTTCCGCCTCACCACTTGCCATCAGTTTCATTCTGTCGGCTTCCGCATTTGCCTGCAGACGTACGCTGTTCGCGTCACCTGTCGCTTTTTTCACCGATGCGTCAGCGATCCTTTCTGCGATCAATACACCCTGGTCGGCTTTTACGATCTCCTTCTGGATTTCTGCGATCGCTGTTTCTTTTTCCAGTGCCTGCCTTGTTTCCTGTGCACGCATCTGGGTGTCGTAGGTTACTTTCTGCTCTTCCGCCAGTTTACGGTCAGTCAGTGTTTTCATCAGACTTTCCGGCGGAACGATGTCACCTATCAGGGTATCCACGCCGAATACGTTGTATTGCTCCAGTACTCTTCCGATATGTGCTTTCGCAGACTCCTGACGTTCCTTACGGCTTTTCAGGAAGTCGATCACCTCAGCATCCTGCGCGGAGTTACGGAAGTAGTTACCGATTGTTGGTTCCAGTACCTGTGTCACCAGGTTGCTCATGTTACCGAAACGTGCGATCACCTTAGGCGCTTCATTGGAAGGGATGTGGATGATCTGTGCGACGTCCAGGTTGAAGGTAAAACCGTCCTTACTACGTACTGTTATTGTAGAAAGGTTTTTATCCAGCTGGTGTGCTTCGCTGCGTGCGGAGGCCCAGTTTAACACCAGGTTGGTCGTTGGCACATATTCCACCTTCATGATGTAGGAGTTGATCGGATACTTACCTGGTCCCAGTGGTTCCGCCCATACACCTTTATGGTTTTTGGCAACGATGTTACCGTGTTTGAATTCGGTACCACTGATGTCTTCGCCGTCTTTACCTACATAGGAGATGACAACACCCACATGGCTGATCGGGATTTCCGTCATCTGACGCATTTCCACTTTGGCAAACCATGGGTTGAGGAAGTAAGAACCGGCGAGGATCACCTGTTCCTGTAAACCTTTGTAACCGCCACTATTCAGGAAAGCATCTGCGTCCTGGAAGTTGTTGTGATCGGGAATGATCTTACCAGCGATCTGACCATTTTCGATGGCCTGACCTTCCAGGGTGGTGACGATAGCAACCGTGTTGTCAGGTACGGTCGTCATATCAGTGATCTCCACTTCGAACAGGAAGGTATTTATACGATAAGAACCGGGTGTCATGATGGCTGTCTGACGACCTTTCTGACCACCATTGTTCAGGAAAGCCTCCGCGTTCTGGTATGCTTCGCTCTCTACACGGCGAGCCAGGATCGTACCAGGATTCAGTGGTGTACCGTCTTTTGCCAGTACCAGACCGATCTTACCGGTAGGAATGATGGTGAAGGACTGGAAGGTCACTTCATACTGCCAGAACCATTTCCAGAAGTATACACCGGGAGCCAGTGTCTGGGCCTGGAAACCCGCCTCGCCACCAGTAGCGATGATACGTCCTTCGGGTAATTCCTGTTTACCCACCAGTACGAATTTTTTGGTCACAAGACCAATCTTGTCTTCCGGTACGATAACGAGCCCGAAGAAGACGCGAAGGATGTACTTGTAAAATACAAGACATAGGATGGGCAGGCCGATCATGATCAGCCACCTGATCACTTCAGATGATTGCATAGTGTTGCTGTTTAGTGTTTATGTATGTGAATGTGAATAGATATAGGATGCCCCTGACGCGTATGTATGCATATACGCGGGCAAATTGTACGTTGCCGTACAAGTGTGCATAGCAATGCCAGGTACAGTTTGAACTGTATTACAGCAGATCGCTGACAGGAAGCCTGTTAAAACTTTCCGTCGTTCGTAAACTTAAATTCCGGGGGGAGAAGTGTTAAGAATGGTGAAGTGTAAAAAGTGCAAGTCAGCACGTATAGAGGAATCGGTGTCCATTTGTAAATTGATTACCATACAAAGGTTATAACAATTTTCTGAATTGCAAAAATGATTTGGAATAATGAGAATAAAACCGGGTGTAAAAATACCTCGCTACAATATGTAAATCATATCGTTATGCGATGTGCATAACTTCTATAAAATTTTTGTTCCAAAGTAGTGTTTTCTAGTGCTTTAGGTATTCTTCAACGTCCGGACAAAAGGTACGTGCATCGGCAAATGTTTCCGTATCAGCATATCTTTCTTTCAGGACTGCCAGGTAAGGATAACTGTATGGTAAAACCTCTTTTTTGTAGTTGGAAATACCGTTCGTTGATCCATACCGTGTTTCTTCGATAAAGAAGCCATACCTGGCCTGGTCACAAACGGTCATCATGAGTAACACCTTCGCATGTAGTTCTTTCTGGATGCCGGAAAACTGACGCGCTTTTTCGTACATCTCCATCGCATGGTTGCACCGGTAATAGTCGCTTTTGAAGATCGCTTTATTAGGATAAAAAGAGAAGTAAGCCCATTGATAATCACTGTCTTCCTGGCTATTCGGCTCATTGCCTGATTTGCCATAACTGCTTAACATCCAGCATCTGCCGTGATAACTAATGTTAAAATAGGCGTTGCCAAGCGCATAATAGAAGCGTGCTTTGGCTGAATTGTCGGTCGCTTTTGCCAGACTGTCTTCCAGCAAAACAATGTCTTTTACGATTGCTTTTTTACTTGCAAGCGGATAACGCTTCTGTGTTGGTTCATTCGGCATCAGAGAACCCGGGCTGCCGATGTAAGTCCGGGTGAGATAGGTGCTGTATTCATAGTTAGCTTCCCAGAAGTCATCCGCGATTTTATTGAGTGTTGCTGCTGCTTCTTTGAATTGATGTTGTCTTATCTGTAAGGTAGCTTTAGCATCTCTGTAAAAATCATCCGGCGCCCAGATAGACGGGGAGATCATTTTCTCAAAAGGTGTCTTATTGGCTTTATGCTTTAAGGCAATCACCTTATCAAGATCTGCCGGAGTGGCATATTTATCAAAATAAGCAATACGTGAATAACTGACCCTGGCCGTATCTCCTATATAACCTGTATATTCATTGATCTCTGTTTTTGCTTGCTGGAGGAGTAGCCCTGCTGTCAGATGATCTCCCAGTGCTCGGTAACGTTGCCCCAGTAAGAGGTAAAGTGCGGAGCGCAGGTCCCTGTTTTGTCCCCAGTCCTCATTGGCATATGTCAATTGCTCCCCTCTCATGATAGTACCTACTTTTTCCAGGGCCTGGAACTGTTCGTACAGGTATTGTTTTACCTGACCGCTATTCAGGTCTTTTGAATAAAAAGAACTGAGGAGGTCCTCCACAATCGCCTGGCGGCGGAAAGTATTATCCTTCAGGTTTTTGATACCGGTGGTATAAGTCGCGGCGGTAGCATATTGCCCATCCATATTATAGAGGTGTGCAATGGCCAGGCGTAGCATATCTCTGTGCGGCGTCTTTTTTTGCTGTATACTGATCAGGAAATCTCTTAGTGTGCGAAGATATTCCCGGTCGCTTAACAGGTTTCTGTTCGCATAATATACATAGCTGGTATCTGGTTTATTATCTCTTTCCGGATCATTTTGATGAGCTGCCTCTTGTTCCGCATAAAAGGTATTTAAGCTGATCTGGGGATTGAAGCCAAGTACGGTGGGAGAATAGATCCAGTCTTCCAGTTTGTTGACTTCCCGGCATACCAGCATAGGCAGGAACTCATTGTCTGGTTCCAGTTCATACAATTGCTTCAGATTGTCCAGCGCCCGGCCAGTTTGTTTTAATCCCTGCATCAGGGATATCAGGGCTGAGATATGAGGACCTGGTCTGGTCGCTGCGAGGTCTTTGAGCTCCTGTCTGGACAGGTAGCCGAATACGAATCCCTTTTTACTTTCTGACCTTTCAAACGTCTCCAGCAGGTAGCGGGTCCGTTCATTTTTATCTGGTTGTGTAAGCGCATAATACAATAATGCCCAATCGGCGACAACCGTCTTATGGTTCTTCAGATGGGCATCATAATAATCGGTCAGTTGTGGTCTTAATACGGAATCCGCATTATAGTAATACATTTTTACCAGCTGGAAAGCATAACGGTCTTTCAGGAATGGCATTGTCGCTTTGCCGGTTTTCTGGCGAATGACATGCAGGATGGAATCTGTATTGACGCCGCCTGCTTTTTCATTCCAGGGATCCATTTCGCCCTGCTGACTGAACTCTATCTGTTTGGCCAGGGCCATATAATCCAGTACATCCTTCTGAGCAGGTTGACATAACCATTTTACAAAGGAATTGTCTTTCAGCTGCTGCCATTGCTTATGCTTGTAAGCATACAGAAAATCATCCGGAGAGACGTCATACTGTACGGTATAGATATCTTTTAAAGAGACGGTTTTTCCGGTGATCTGCTGCCATTCATTACAATTTGTCCAGTAATCTTTTTTCCGGGGATCGGAATCAAAATAACTGACAAAGGGAATGGAATAATAGAGTGGCGCCAGGTCGTTTTTACCTGACAGGTCCGGCTGGAACAATGCAAAACGGTACGCTTCATCCGGCAATTCCGGTCCGCAGCTCTGCGTATCCAGATAAGGAACAAACAATAAAGCAGCAACACTAACGGCCAGCAAAAGCCGTTTTAATAACTTTTTCATATGTCATGATTGATGACTGATGCCAGTGATAAAAAGCAATACGTTTATAATCGGGGATCTTTTCCTCTACCAGTGTAATGGCGGTCTGCAAGGTAGCGGTATCCGGATATTCTCTGCGCAGTATATCTCCTGCACGATAATAGTTGTCACCCAGTACGGTATCGGTTTTAATACGGTAACGTTGTTTGTCGAGGGCGGCAAATGAACTGGTATCTTCTATGAACTCCGGTCCATCGTGTACGATACCTTTGAATTCATTCCCCCTGAACCAGGCATACCAGCCAAAGACCGGAAAGGCAATATCCAGTGGTAGCGGATAATCGCCTCCGGAAAGGTATTGTTTCAGTGTATTGACATCAAATACAGAATTGATGGTACTGGCATCTTTAATATTACCAAGATTATAACACATCAGCATTCCACGGTCAACGGGTGGTACACCGGTTTTATCAGGATATTTATAAGGATACAATCTGATGGTAGCAGATAAAGCATAATCGGGAAATAGCTTTCTGATCTCTTTCAGGAAATGAAAATACTTTTCCCGCGTACCGGCAGTCCAGTCACAGTCGATCTGTATTTCCCGTTGTTTTGTCTCCGGTGGAGGTACAGGATGTGCCTGGCCGGATGCTGTGTCGCTTAGATTGCTGTTCAGTTTATTGATCTTATCAGCAACTCTTCTGGCCAGCTGTGCGCAGGAACTGTCCGCTATTCTTTCAAAGGTCCGGTTGGTGATAAATACCACCGGCGTGTAACCGCTTCTGATGAATTGACTTATTTCATACGCTCCTCTGAACTCGGCTTTGGGTATAGGCATGGAGAGGTTTTCGCTCCAGTCTACATCAAATAAATGCAGGTAAACGTGCGATACGTCCAGTACTTTTCTCAGGGAATCCTGCGGATCCCCTGAAGGGTACGTGTCATAGATTAAATCATAGTCTGATTTCCAGTAATAAAAGGCATGTTCAGGAGGCGTACGTTTGGACGTACAGGCGTTCAATGCCAGTAAAATCAACAGTAGCAGCAATACTTTGGAGTGATACATAGATCGGGGGGAAAGTGAGATAAATGTACCAAAAAAAAGTATTACTGAATTGTTAAAACATCAAAGTTCCGTTATCAATATCTACCGTTGTTGCCTCAGGTTGCTGCCTGGTGATATAAGGGATCGTTTCTACATTGAAAAGACCGGTAGTAGTGAGTCCGAATGCTGCACCGCCAACACCGCCTGCCATTGCTCCCCAGAAGATCGCTTTGTTTCTGCGATTGATCGCATCCAGGTAATTGGACAGCACAAAACTGTTGCCGCTTTTCTCGATAGGGATCAGTCGTTCTTTGTAGTATTTATAAAGCTCTCCGTCTTTACAGATACCCCAGGCCTCTTCTACTACCGGACCCGCATTGTCATTCGCTCCCATTTCCTGAATGGTCACTTTTCGTTTTTTGATCTCCACATTGAATTTTTCGATGGAGGGCTGGTTATTCAGGAATTCCTGGTAGGTCTTGTATACACCTGGTTTATAGGTGGTCGTTTGCAGGATGGGTAATGCAAAACGGTTCTGTTCTTTGGATACTACATCTGCCATGGTCAGCGTAGCGTTTTCAGCGCCCGTATTCGAAGCATCAACAGATCTGCTCCAGAGCAGTTCAAATACTTCCGCAATGTTCTGGTCGTGTTTGTGGGTAACGTCCATACCGCCTTTTAATAATACGGTATCGAGTGAGCTGATAAGCTGATAGTGTGCATTGTCCCTGCTCAGGTAAGCATTGGCTTTTAACCGGACGTAGGCTTTTTCACTCATAGCAAAAGTGCGTTCGTTGATACGCAGGTCTTCGACCACCCAGAGTAATTGTGCGCCTGAAGCCGTTAAAGCAGGTTTGAAACGGGTATCCACAAAATCCTGGAGATAGGCATTCCATGGTTTGTCTGGTACAGCACTGATCTTTTTGTTGGCCATACCTACCTGTACGAAGCCAAGCCGGAGTGTATCGCCACAGGAAGGGATCACCTTTATACCTGCGATCGGAACAGCCGGTGCTGATATGTCAGCGGGTTGGGAAGACAGTTTTATCTTTTTAACTCTTTCTGCCTTTTCCGGAAGATCATTATCTGTTGGGTATTGTGCTTTGGCGGACAGGAATTGTACCAGTAGCAGGCTAACAGTCAGAATATGTTTCATGGGTATAAGCATTTTTGCTCCTTAAATATAAGGATTTCACATGGGGAAGTTGGGGCCTGCCGGTTAGATTTTTGTAAACATTATATATCTTGGCCCAAGATTCCAACGTTATGAACAAGCGACTGTTTTATGTATCCTTACTGATCATATCCTGCATCCTGATATTCTCCCAATGTGTCCGTAAAGCGCCGGAAAGCGACGGTGCTGATATCAGGGGGAAAGCGTTTGCCGGAGCGGCCGCCTGTGTGAGTTGCCACCGTCAGATTTACGACTCCTATATTAATACAGGACATTTTAATACATCTGCTCCCGCATCCACCAAAACGATTAAAGGTAGTTTTGGTCCCCATGATAATAGCTTCTCCTACAGCAATGGTATCCGGGTGGCGATGGAAAGCCGGGATAGCGGTTTATTCCAGACAGCTTATGCAGACAGTACCTTACAGGAGATACACCGTTTTGATATCACCATGGGATCGGGTAGAAAGGCGCAGACCTTTCTGACCTGGAGTACCGGGAAGTATTTTCAGTTACCGCTTTCCTGGTTTGTACCAGCTGGTAGCTGGGCGAATAGTCCGGGTTTTCCTCCCTCCTATCCCAAGTTTGACCGTATGATCCCCAGCACCTGCTTCGGGTGTCACAGCTCTGCTGTAGGTATTAAGGATGTGCATATGGAAGGCAGGCATTTGTCAGAGGAGTTTGAAAAGAATCAGCTGGTATACGGTATAGATTGTGAACGCTGTCATGGTCCTGCTGCAGAACATGTGGCTTTTCACACCGGGCATCCGCAGGAGAAAAATCCCATACATATTACAAAGGTGCGTTCCTTACAACACCAGCAGCGACTGGATATGTGTGCTTTGTGCCATTCCGGTTTAGGAACACCGCAAAAGCCAGCTTTTGATTACAAACCGGGTGATGCCCTGTCAGATTATTTCTTCCCGGATTTTACCCGTCCTACCCGGGCGGCCGAACTGGACGTACACGGAAAGCAATACCAGTTATTCACTGCCAGTAAGTGTTTTGTGAAAAGCAATGATATGACCTGCTCTTCCTGTCATAATCCGCATAACAGTGAACGCAATCAGCTGGCGACATTTTCCCGGCGTTGTATGAGCTGTCATCAGGCAGGACAACCTACTTTCTGTAAACTGAAAAATGTATCTGCGGAGGTGTTGTCGAAGAATTGTATTGATTGTCATATGCCCGCCCTGGCTTCGGGTAAGATCACATTGCTGACCAACGGGCAGACCAGTCCTACGCCGGATTCTATGCGTACGCACCTGATTACGGTATATCCTGAGGAGGCAAAACGGGTACTGGCCCGGTTTAAATAGCCGTATGACCGGTATCTTTCAGCATCCTGTTGAGGCTTCTCACAGAAATCCCCAGGTATTCTGACAGGTCTTGTTTCGTGAAATTGATCTGTTGTGATTCCAGGGTATTCAGTAACTGAGGGAGGATCTCGGCCAGGGTATATAACTGATGACGGGAAGCCTTTTCAGAGATTCTCATCACACGATTGACCAGCTGCTCCAGCACAGCCATATTAAAAGCCGGGATGGTTTCCAGGAAATGCCTGAACTGAGTGCTGGTCAGCGCATACACGGTAAGCGGGGTAATAGCTTCTACCGTACAACCAGCCGTTTTATGGCGTATCGCTTCTATTTCACCCAGTAATTCTCCTTCCCCCAGAAAATCGAGTATATAATCCTTCTCGTTCTCTTCTGTCATAAAACATTTGATAACACCTGACTTGATGATATAGACATTTTGTAATGTCTGATCCTGCATAATCAGTTTTTGTTTTACATCGAGATGGCGGAGTGTAATGGCGCTCTTTGTATGCTCTCCTTCAGAGAGTTCTTTCATCAGCTGTAATAGCGCCAGGTTTGTCTTGATCATAGCTGTAAATGGGACAAATGTCCCAAAAATTGCATCAGGACCGTTTAATTTCGATCCTGAACATTAAGATAATACGCTAACATATGAAAGTTTTAGTTACCGGGAGCGCCGGACATCTTGGTGAGGGGTTAGTCCGTACACTGCAGGCACGTCGTTATGAAGTGACGGGCGTAGATATACAGGCTTCTCCGTTCACAACATACGTAGGTTCCATCACAGACAGGGAGTTTGTAAAAAGTTGTCTTGAGGGGGTACAGGCAGTGATCCATACCGCTACCCTGCACAAACCGCATGTTGCCACACATAGTAAACAGGATTTTATTGATACTAATATCACCGGTACGCTACACCTGCTGGAGGAATCAGTTGCTGCCGGTGTGGAAGCTTTTGTTTTCACCAGTACGACAAGTGTATTCGGCGATGCGTTGGTCCCACCTCCGGGTACGCCTGCTGCCTGGATCACAGAAGATGTGATACCGGTACCCAAGAATATATATGGCGTGACGAAGGCGGCCGCAGAGGATATTTGTCAGCTGTTTTATCGTAACCACCAGTTGCCCTGTATCGTGTTGCGTACTTCCCGCTTCTTCCCGGAAGAAGATGACAATAAAGGAAGGAGGAGCGCTTTTACGGATGATAATCTGAAAGTCAACGAGTACCTGTGCAGACGGGTGGAACTGGAGGATGCCGTTGAAGCACACATACTGGCCATTAAACGGGCCAGAGCGATCGGTTTCGGAAAATACATCATCAGTGCCACATCGCCCTTTATGCAGGGGCATACGCCTTATTTACGCAGTAATGCGGAATGGGTGGTGCAGGGTGTCGTACCCGCATTTGTACAGGAATATGCCCGCAGGGGCTGGCGGATGTTCAAAGAGATAGACAGGGTCTATGTCAATGAAAAGGCCAGAAAAGAGCTGGGATGGGCGCCTAAATATGATTTCGCCTATGTGGTGGAGCAGTTAAAGGCTGACCGCGATTTCAGGAGTCAGCTGACCCGGCAGGTAGGTGCGAAAGGGTATCATGCAGAAACATTTGAGGACGGACCTTATCCGGTATAGACAGGGGAAGGGGACAAAAGACGATACCGTCCTTTGTCCCCTTTTTTAGAATGGCGTGTTCTGTTTATTTTCCCCTGTTACTACTGAATGAGTCTCTGTACATTTTCCAGCCATCTGCTGTCTTCTTCCACAATACCAGAAATTTGCCATTATCAAAGCGCACATTATTGGCATCGAACGACTCCCATAACCCCTCCTCTGTCACATATCCATCACCATTGCCATAGACATTGGTGGTCGTGAATTTTCCATTTCGCAATCCGATCTGGTAATAAGCTATTCTGAAGAATTGAAGTGCTGCGTCTGCTCCGCAAAGCGGAGGTGCATCTGGCGCCATGATGCAACAGTCCTTTGCATACCGGTTGATAAAAATGGCGGAATCGCCTTTTGCGAAGGCCTCAAAATAGATACTGTTGCTGTGGGCAATGGCAGCTTTTGCCGCTACGATCTCCGGTAATTGCTGGGCATAGGTATTGAAAAAGCCAAACAGTACGGGGAATAGTAATAATATGATATGACGGTGTTTTCTTTTCATGATGACCTTGTTTTAGAATGCTGTAGCAAAGAAAGGACACCTGAAAAGTTTAAAATTGTAAAAAAGCGAACAGCGTCAGATTTCAGCTGTATTTTCCAACAGCGTAGGTTGCAGGAAGCGGGAAGGCGTTACGCCCGAAAAGGCCTTGAATTCCCTGATAAAATGCGCCTGATCATAGTATCCACACTCATAGGCAATGGATGTAAGGGATTCCTCTGCTTTTCTGATCAGGTGCAGGCTCTTATTAAAACGCCTGATATTGAAAAAGCGCTTGGGGGGGATGCCAATACAGTCGAGGAATAATTTCTGGATATAACGGGTTGATACACCGTGTTGCAGCGCCAGTTGCTCTATATCCGGGCCATCTCCTCCCTGTCCGGTATACCGGCATATACTTTCTATCAGGGAGATCTGGGACAGGTTCTTCCGGGATTTGATCAGCTGCCGGACAAGGAAGCTGTCCAGTATACTGATCTTCTGTGCCAGCGTACGCTGGTCCATCATACGGGCATGCAGATCGACAGCATCTGCCTTAAAAACGTCTAAAAGGTCCACAGAATCATCTGTAAAGTCAGCGATCCTGTTGGGGAAGAACAGGGCCGTCGCATGGGGATAAAAGCGGGTGACCAGCAACGTGGTTTGTTTTCCTGCGATAATCCGGGCGGGCGCCGTCAACTGACCCAGTACCTCTACCGGAGGCATGCCGATATAACGGTCATTCAATACAGAAACGACTTCCCCTTCCGAGATATTAATGGCCAGTTCCAGGTACCCGCTGGGATACATCGCATCATTGATACTTTGCTGTTCTGTGGCAAAGACCCAGTAATACTTAATATAAGATTTTAAGATGTCGGAAGGGAGAAATGTCTGCATTTCCATTCCTCTAATTTACTGAAAATGACAGCAGTGTTGCAGCGTTTTTAAAGAGGCTGATTGTCAATTCTTATTGTCTGGTTTCTTCGATTATCCCGGTCTTATCCCCTTACTACGCCGTTAGTAGTACGCTCATGAACGAAGCGGTAACGGCGTAATTAGGGCATAATGGCGGTGTAATACGAAGAACCAACAGCATTTTAGTTCGGTATGCGATATTTTAACTTGGGTATCCAATTTCGCGACTTCAGTCAGATTGGACCGGCAGGTCTGTCGTATTTGCGGCAAATTGCCCTCATAATTACTAAACGGAACCGATCATGACAAAAAAAATGCATTACGTGTCACAGCTGTATAAAATAGGTAAATTGCTGAAAATCGTTAAAGTTGTATTGTCTGTTTTATCATTAGGCACGTTTTATCTGGTATGGGAATCACTGACAAGGCCGGTATCTCACCGTGTTGCTGTCAACTAAAATATCAGCAGATAGGGCAGCCAGGTAAACAGTCTGATCTAATTAGATACTATGGCTGCATCCAATTATAAGTTTTTAAGATTATATGGATATCCTATCTTTTGCCTGCTGACGAACCTGATCTTTTTCCTGATCAATCCTTACGAACGCACATTCAATGCCTGGAGACAATTCACGGTACTGGATTTCTTCATCAATAGCCTGATCTCCCTGCTTTTCCCACTGGCAGTGATAGAAACCGGTGTATGGCTGACTTATTTCCTGAACCAGCGTTTACACTGGAAAAGGAATATGAAGATGCGTTTTATCGTACAGCTGATCGCGCATATGGCGATTGTGCTGCTGATCGTGAACCTGTTCTTTCGCATACCTTTCCCGGCCAAATTTGCCTTCAATCAGCTGTTATACCGGCAATCCTCTATTACCGGGATGATCTTCTGTCTGGTGATCACTTCTATATTTGCCACAGAATACCTGGTATTCCGTCTGAACAACGCCCGGATCGAAGCTTCCAAGTTAAGCGAGCTGGCTGTACAGGCGCAGCTGGACGCCCTGAAACTACAGTTAGACCCTCACTTTCTTTTCAATAACTTAAGTACCCTGACCTCCCTCATAGAGGAAAACCAGGCTTTATCCGTCAATTATGTGGTGAAGCTCTCCTCCATTTACCGCTATATGATGAGTAACCGTACGCAGAATACGATCGCTGTTGCGGTAGAACTGGACTTTATCAAAAACGTACTGTTCCTGCACCAGACCCGGTATGGACAGGCTATTCGTGTAAATATCGCCGGGGAAGTAGAAGGATGGCAGGGGGAGATCGCCCCGCTGACATTGCAGCTGCTGATAGAGAATGCCATTAAACACAATCAGTTTTCAGGAGATGCGCCCCTGATTATCGATATTTACTTACAGGAAAAGAAATGGCTGGTTGTCAGAAATAACAAGAAGCCGAAGCGGGTGAAAGAGCCCGGTGCGCAACTGGGCCTGAAGAATATTACACAGCGTTACGTCCTGTTATGTGGTAATAAACCACTAATAGATGACGGTCCTGATTATTTTGAAGTGAAGATACCATTGCTGAAAATAAATACGAAAGACGATGTTGAGCATATTGATCATTGAAGACGAATTACCGAACGCGGCACGGCTGAAAAAGTTGTTGCTGCAGATAGACAGGAATATTGAGATCATTGGTGAAATTCAGACAGTAGAGTCAGCGATCACATGGCTGAAAGAAAATGAACATCCGGATATTATCTGTATGGATATTAAACTGACGGATGGACTGAGCTTTGAGATATTTGATCATGTGGCCGTGGAATCGCATGTGATCTTTATTACTGCATACGATGAATATGCCTTGAAAGCGTTTGAAGTGAATGGTATCGATTATTTACTGAAGCCATTGGAAGAGGCGCAACTCGAAAAAAGTATTACACGTATCAAGACCCTGGTAAACTTATCTGTCGGGCCAGATCTGCTGGACGTGATACGGAAGATGCAACATAAAGAGGTGGTATACCGTACCCGTTTCCTGGTGTCTTACAGGGATATGTTTATTCCCGTGATGGTACATCATATTGCCTATTTCTTTTCTGAACATAAATTAGTGTACCTGGTTACCGAGCAGGGTGATCGTTATGCCATCGATCAGACATTGGAAGAACTGGAGCAGGAGTTGAATCCTAAAGAGTTCTTCAGGGCTACAAGACAGTATATTGTCTCTGCCGCCTCTATCCGAAAGATACACCAGACCTTCAACGGTAAGCTGAAGCTGGACCTGCACCCTCCGGCAGAGGAAGTAGTTGTGAGCAGAGAGAAATCTATTGCCTTGCGCAAGTGGCTGAGTTAAGTGCCTTAAAAGAAGTGGTAGTATAGGGATAACTGAACACCTATCCAGCGTTGATAATCATTTTGGGTGCCAAAGCGTTCGCTCATGGTGTATGGCGCCTTACCATACCTGAACTTTCGCTGATCGCCATAATCTTCAAATATAGGCGGAGGAACCTGATCGGCCTTTTTCCGGAGGTCATTATAATGCACCTGTACATGTAAAGACCATTTTTCTGCGAATGTTTTAGACCATCCCAGGCTAAAGCGGTTCAGTCTTTCTTTCAGATGGATATCGGTTACTCCCAGGCTGTCTTTAAACTGATATTTGAATGTGCCCGTTGTAAAGGTGATGTGCAGCTGTTGCGTTTCATTGAGTTTTACAGGAATACCTGCACCCCAGCGAAATCTGCCACCATAGGATGTGAATCCGTAAGATGCGATACCATACAGGTATCTGAAACCTGTTATCAGCGATACATTGCCATATAATATTTCATCTGCACTTACTCCTGCTTTCAGGTAAGGTTTGTACCAGTTTACCGTTCCCTCATCATTGTTATTACTGCTGACTGTAGCAGTGGGTTTAGGTGTACTGTTTTCTTTTGCACCGGCCGCAGTTGTATTCCCCGTGCCTGTTGTTATTGTATTACTACCTGTGGTTGTTGTACCTGTTACGGACCTGTTTGTTTTTTTAGTCACAGGCATTCTGTAGTTAGCGCCTCTTTTTTTGAAATGAGGGCCTTGTTGTGTTTGTGAAATTGTATTCAGCTGTACAGCAGTATCACTTGTGCTTATAGCGGATGTGGGTAAAGCATCCAAGGCGAAAGGACCATTGTTCTCTATAGTTGTTTCAGCTAAGTTTCTTCTTGTGCTACTTTCAGCAGGACGGGCATTCTGATGATTAGGTGCGCTTGGTGCAGGTGCTGTTTTGGATGCTTCAGCCGCAAGGGAATTACGCTTTCCTTCGCCAGAGCGGGTATCCATAAACAGGATATGATCGCCGATGATCTTGTAGCTCAGGTTAGCCTGTTGCTGTACCTGTTTTAATATGTTGGCTAATTGCCAGTTGCCGGCGCGTAAAGTGATCCGTTTTTTCAGGGAAGAGTTTTGCATATTAAGTGAATACTCCAATCCTGTTTGTTTTGCAATGGTTTTGGCGAGTGTAGTAATATCGATGGGTGAGGTTGTGATATTAACTACTGCTTTGTCGTATTGCTGGGCGTACAAAGGTGTAGAGAATAGTAAAGCGATAATACAGTGTAGGATATAATTAATTCTCCTGGGTGAAGTGGATTTCATTTTTTGCGGGTTTACGGGTGTATTGAATGTTGAGGGTGGTAGTAATGACTTCGAGAATATAATCCAGGGATTTGTTGTCAAAGTTGCTGGATATTTTCAGGGAAGCGATAGCAGGGTGGTCTATGATGATGTTGGTCTGATAAGCGGCTGAGAGTGCTTTACAGACAGCAGACAACTCTTCGTTTTCAAAGTGAAACACGCGGTGATATCTTATATGCTGGTCGTGTTTACTATAAATGGCTGTTTGTCCGCCGGCAACAGGTAACGTATCACTGCTGGTATACAGGAGGATCTTTCCTGTAAGCACATTTACCGTGATAATTGTATCCTCTTCAGCAACATGAAAAGCAGTGCCAAGGACTTTTATCTGTAAACCACCTGCCGTAATGATAAAAGGTTGTTCCGGGATGCTATGGATATCAAAACCGGCCCTGCCCTGCAAAGTAACATGCCTTTCTCCTGCTGCGAATGTTTCCGGGTAAGTGAGCATACTGCTGGCCAGGAGTGTCAGATCGGAGCCGTCAGGTAGTTTAAGCTGTCTGGTTTCATTGGCAGTAGTAGCTATGGTATACTGGCGTACCGGCTGTAACAGAATGGCCAGGGAAATGACAATTCCGGTCAGTACAGCGGCTGCGGTAATCCAGGTAGTGATACTGATACGTCGCGGGCGGTGACGTTGTGGTAATGGCTGCATTTGCTGCCATGCCGTTCTTGCATCTTGTACGACATAGGGATGTGCACCTGTTGCGTTCCAGGCAGTACGCAGGGCATTAAACTCTTTGTTATTGCCGTCATTGCGGTCTCTCCAGTCATCAATGGTCATGGCTTCTTCGGGAGAGGCCTCTCCGGAGAAATACCTGGACAGGAGTTCATCTGTCACGTTCATATTTTCAGCTTTTTGTGCCATACTTAGTGAAAGAGATCTTTCAGGACGGAGATCAGTTGTGCACTGATGATCAGCCAGCTGAAAGTTCGTTCAGACAGGATCGTTCTTAATGTGCGTAATGCCTTGCCCATCTGTGCTTCTACTGTCTTTACTGAAATTTGTAGTTCTGTTGCGATCTCACTGTAACTCTTTTCCTCGAATCTGCTTTTGAAAAATATTTCCCGGCATTTGTCAGGCAGGGCCTTCATGGCTTCCAGGACTTCTTTTTTCATGTCGGCAAATACGATCTGCTGTTCAATATCTGTTATGCTGATGGATGAGGCGCCGGATGCAAATCTGTCGTAATGCTTCCGCCTGATCTTCCTGCTTTTGATATGATTCAGACAGTGGTTATGGGTGGCTGCGTAGAGATAAGCCCTAACAGATTGCCGGATCTGCAGGCTTTCTCTTTTCTGCCATAGCTGGATAAAAACAGCCTGTACTGCATCCTTGGCCTCATCATTATCCTTTAGGATCGTATGCGCATAACTGTGCAATACCTCAAAATATTCAAGGAAGTACTGCTCAAGTAAGGCACTGTCTGTTTTAAGGTCATTTAGTGGTTCCAATGTGCCGTAAAAGTGTTTTACCCGAAGGTAGACAATGCACAAAGAGAAGCACCCTTACGTGGATGGAAAAATTTTCAGCTCTGGACTGATAATCCGTTAGTGGGAATGAGTAGAAATGAAGATTATCTGTGAGTAGATATAGTCAGCGGGCAGGAGTGGAATAGATATAATTGATTAGGCATGCTGAATGATGATATTTAATTTTGCACAATTAAATTTACTGAAATGGATGTACTGCATCTGAGTAACCAATTATGTTTTCCTTTATATGCACTTTCCCGGCAGATCACCAGTCTGTACCGGCCTTTACTGGAGGAACTGGAGCTGACCTATCCGCAATACCTGGTGATGCTGGTATTGTGGGAACATAAGCAGGTATCTGTGAAAGAGATCGGATTACAGCTGTGGCTGGATAGTGGTACGCTGACGCCTTTATTAAAAAGACTGGAACAGAAAGGGCTGGTTAAACGGAAGCGGGATACGGAAGATGAGCGCCTGGTACAGATCAGTATCACCAATAAGGGCGAGCAACTGAGAGAGCTGGCGGTAAAAGTACCCGCTGCATTGCGGAAGAGTTTGCCAATGGGCGCCAGTGAAGGGAAACAACTGGTAAAGCAGTTACATGAAATATTAGACAGTTTAGCAGAGAACTAAATATATCTTCTAACAGGTAAAAATTCATCTAAAATGGAAAAGTTGTATACGACGAAGGCTACCGCGACCGGCGGACGTGTTGGTCATGTAAAATCAGCAGATGGGGCACTGGACGTAGATGTACGTGTGCCAAAAGAGATGGGAGGTGCTGCAGGCACTTATCTGAATCCGGAGACATTATTTGCAGGCGGTTATGCGGCTTGTTTTGACAGTGCGCTGAATCATATTGCGCGGCTGGAGAAAGTAACTGTTGGTACTACAACGGTGACTGCTGATGTCAGCATCGGTAAAAAAGAAGACGGTGGATTTACGCTCGCGGTGGTATTGGAAGTGGAGATACCTGGTGTGGACAGAGCAGTAGCGGAAGAACTGACGAAAAAGGCGCATGCGGTTTGTCCTTATTCTAATGCTACCAAAGGGAATATTGATGTGCAGCTGATCGTGAAGTAGTTTTATTGTATCGCATCATGATATCCGTTAACAGGGAAGCTTGCTTCCCTGTTAACGGATATTTTTTGGGAAGTTGTCCTGTGCATAAGGGTATTTCCCTTTTGAGATTGTCAACTGACTGACCCCTCATTCCCTGGTTCGATAAAGCGCAATGGTAGTAGATGCCCATTGCGCTGTAATGTTATAGTCTGACCATAAGATGGCGGCTTTCATTGAATCTCAAACGCAATACGGGATGGAATTTTATATTCCGTCCCGTTCTTTTTAGCTGAAAGTAAACGTTTTGTGGTAAATTGTATATACGCTATTGTGTACCCAAAAACCATTGTGTCAGTCTATGTTCACGAGATTCTCCCCCGCAGAAAAGGCCGTCCATTTTCCTCCTGACAGGCGTGTGTATATCGGTTTACAACTCCGTGTGTATGTCATTATTGGCGTATTACTGCTATTGACAATGGGTGTTGCATGGTTACAATACCTGTTATATGGATTGCCTGCCGATCCTTCATTATCATTATCTGCACCTGGACCAGGCGATCCTGCTGGTTTTCCGGTATTGATCTGTCTTACGCATTGGGTGAATTTCTTTTTTCTGACTCTGCTGGTTAGAAGCGGACTTTCTATCCTGATGGATCATCCCCGTTTATACTGGAATAACAGCTGTGAACCGGGGTCTGAATGGGTAAGGTTCACTCCCCTGCTGGTACCGAAAGATAAACTGTGGACGGCAAAGGAAGATGCGCGGTATATCAGTCCGCTGATCGGTTTGCCAGGATACCGGCATACGGTGGGGATTGCCCGTTGCTGGCATTTTTTACATGTTCCTTTTTTCCTGCTGAACGGACTTGTCTTTGTGGTATTTCTTTGCTGTACCAATCAATGGTTGCGGTTAGTGCCGGTTTCCTGGCAGATACTACCGGACGCCTGGAAGGTCTTTGTGCATTACGCCACCTTACATATGCCGGAGGAGCCCAATGGTTTCTATCATTATAATGCACTGCAACAATTCTCCTACTTTGGGGTGGTCTTTATTTTCCCGCCGCTGGCCATGTTATCGGGGATGGCTATGTCTCCGGCCATAGAAAATCGCTGGCACTGGGTGCCAAAGTTATTTGGGAACCGCCAGGGCGCCAGATCGGTGCATTTCCTGGTGATGCTTGGGTATGTGATGTTTGCGGTGATACATGTGAGTATGATCGCGGCTACGGGACTGGCCCGTAATATGAATCACATCACTATCGGGACAGATGATCCTGCTAATCCTACGGGGTTATATATCGGAGCGGGCATCATTGCCCTGTTTATATTTACCTGTGTAGCCGCTCACTGGATCTCCTGGCGGCGGCCGCGGATGCTGCAACATGCAGAGGCCTGGCTGAATGGCACCCTGTGGAAGCTGTCTATTAATCAGTTCAGGCCAAAGGGGTATTATAAAAAGGAAGATATTTCCCCCTATTTCTGGGCCAATGGGAAGCTACCCGATTCTGAAGAGTGGAAAGGGCTGGCGGGTAATGCTTTTAAGGATTATCGCCTGAAGGTGGGCGGATTGGTGGATAACCCGGTGGAATTGTCGCTGGAAGAGCTGATGAAGCTGGGTAAAGAGGAAACGATCACCATGCATCACTGTATACAGGGCTGGTCGGGTATTGCGGAATGGGGCGGATTGCCGATCAAAGCCATCGTAGACCTGGTAAAACCGCATGCGGAAGTCACCACTGTTGTCTTCTACTCCTTTGGAGAGGGCCTTTACGGTGGCGTATACTATGATACGCATACCCTGGATAATTGTCTGAAGCCGGCCTCGATCCTGGCCTGGGAGATGAACTATCAGCCACTGACGGCGGTATATGGTGCACCCCTGCGTTTGCGGGTAGAGAATCAGTTGGGGTATAAGATGGTGAAATGGATACGGTCTATTGAATTCGTGGCTTCTCATACAACGGTGGGTAAAGGGTATGGTGGAAAGAATGAGGACGATGAATATTTCGATCTGCTTGCGAATACCTGATAAAGGAGGGCTGTGCTGACAGCGCCTGGGGACGGGGGGACTGTTCCATTTTTAATGGACTTTGTTCTATATTCGGGGATAATTTGATATATCCTGTACCGTACGCATTTATCCCGGTGAATACCGCATATCCCTATAACTTAAACATCAAGTATGACAAGAGGAATTCTACTATTTTTTATCAGCATTGCCGTAACAACTACTTCATTTGCGCAACAGGACTCCACCGTTGCCGACAAAATTAAACTGGAAAGAGACCAGCAATTAAGAGAGCTGAATGACAAGCTTAAACTGAATGAGGGCGAGATTAAAATACTGAAGAGCGAACTGTCCGGATTGAATGACAAGGAGGCAAAACGAAAAATGAGTGCGATGGAAAGTCTGCAGGTGGCCCTGGATAGCAGACTGGCTATACTGGAGAAGACGCCGAAAATCAGGGTGGGATTGAATGGCCAGCTGGCATTTACCGAGTTGCTCAGTATACAGCGTGATGTACAGCCGGCAGACCTGTTTTTAGCTTCACAGCAATTCTTTACGCAGCTGGGCGCTGTCAGCAATCTTCAACAGTACAAGGATTTCAATGACTGGAAGACAGAATATGAGAACTGGTATTCAAAAAAAGGCCGTGGCGATCAGATGTTTGACTTCCTGAACTCATCCCTTTCATTGGTGACGAATGCTGCCAACAGGGTACCTTTATATGGTTCTCTTGTGCAGACGGTATCATCCGGTGTAAATACACTGGTGATGTCCTTTGGTAAGGAGAACAGGGAACTGAAGGGTAAGAGCCCATCCATGCTGAGATTACTGAATGTGGCCAGCCAGTTTGAGCAACAGAAATCTGTGATCGACTATGAGTGGACGGCCATCACGAAGGAATTGAATCAGCTGCAACAGGAGAATCAGGACCTGCTTAGCCAACAGTTGTCTTATTATGGTCTGGATAGTGAAGGGTATAAAAGAGAGTATTTGTCTACTACACTGGACCGTAAAAGAGAACAGTATAAGAATGAATGCCGCTTAGTGATTGCCAGAAAAATACAGGCGATGGAAGCGGATAGTCTGACGAAAGGAAAGTGGTCAGGTCAGGTAGAAACGTTTATGTATAAGGTACAGTCGCTGCGTATGCGCTTCGGGCAGCTGACCGCCCGTATGATGATCAACATTGACCGATACAATGAGCTGATCACCGATTATTCAGATAGTAACAAATTCCCTACTGAGTTTACCACGAAGGTTGGCGAACTGAAGGAGAAGTTGTCTTTTGTGAAAAAGACCTTTGGCAATTCCTTCAATCCTGCGAAATATATTGAAGATTCTGCGGTAATGTATATAGGAAGTAATACTGCTGACACGGGTATATAAGGCATTCTTTACCTTTGTGGCATGTCGCATCCGTTACGAGTACATATTGAGTCGGTCTGTAAGCTGACAGACGAGGAGTTTGACTATGTCCTGTCTCACTTTACGCCTGTGAAGTATAAGAAGCACACTACACTGGTACGTGAGGGAGATCTGGTGAAGCATGAGTATTTCGTGTTGAAGGGATGTCTCAGGGCGTATATGACAGAAGCCAGTACCGGGAAGGAATTCACTTATCAGTTTGCCGCTGAGGGATGGTGGATCTCAGAGCGGGAGTCACTTGTCAAACAGATCCCCGCAAATACGGCTATTGAGTGTCTGGAGGATTGTCAGTTGTTGTCACTCACAGCAGAGAACCGGGATAAACTGGCAAGAGAGATGTGGAAATATCAGCACTATCTATTGACTAAATCAAGTCTGGGTTATGTGGCTTTGCAGAAAAGGCTGCAGCTGATGATCATGGGTAGTGCGAAAGAGAGATTTGAGAATTTTGTAAGGCAATATCCGCATTTATATAGCCGTATTCCGAAGATGCATATTGCTTCTTTTCTGGGAGTATCCCGCGAGACCATAAGCCGTTTATACCGGAAATAACGACACATTTGTCACAATTTTTAAGTGACAAAGGTCCTTTCGCAGGGAAGTGTACAGCTGGAAATTTGTGCTATAAATTTTAAAGCAATGAATTTTCTGCGAACATTTTCCCTGAGAGGAATATTGGCATTATTACTACTGAGCGGCATATTATCTGCGAAAGCGCAAACATCGGGCGTACCAGTACAACCGGGATATTACAACATGCAGCTGGGGGATTTCCGTATAGTGGCGCTTTCAGACGGTGCGCTTCCCCTGAATATGCATACTTTGTTACATGAAGCAAAGAAGGGAGAGGTCAATACATTACTGCAACAAAACTATCTTGATACAATAGTAGAGACCTCTATTACCGCTTATCTCATTTTGAACGGTGATCAGCAGATCCTGGTAGATGCCGGTTCTGGCAGCTTTCTGGGACCAACACTGGGTAAACTACAGTCCAGACTCGCAGCAGTGGGTGTCAGGGCTGAGGATATCGATGCGGTATTATTGACGCATCTGCATGTGGACCATGTTGGCGGACTGGTAAATGAAGGTAAAGTAGTCTTTCCGAATGCAACACTTTATATCAGCAAGCCAGAAGCGGATTTCTGGTTAACAGCATCAAATAAGGCAACTGCCAATAAAAGAGCGCAGCCGTTCTTTGATCTTGCCCAGACAACGATTCAGCCTTATCAGCAGGCAGGTAAAGTAAAGACGTTTGCACCCGGCGCGCAGCTGTTGCCTGGCATTTCAGCTGTACCTGCTGTAGGACACACACCAGGACATAGCTTTTTCGTCCTGGAAAGTAAGGGGCAAAAAATGGTGTTCTGGGGGGATGTGATCCATGCCGGTGCGATACAGTTTGCAGATCCTGCGGTGACGGTAGACTTTGACGTGGACCTGGCAGGAGCTGCGGCTGCCAGAAAGCAGACTTTTGAAGATGCCGTGAAACAGGGTTACTGGATTGCAGCGCCGCATTTATCATTCCCTGGTATCGGACACCTGAGACATGTGGGAAAGGAATATCAGTGGATACCGGCGAATTATGCTGAGATATTTGCGGGTAAATAAGACGGATTCAACGATAAGAAAAGGTGATGTTCTGCGGAGCATCACCTTTTCCTATCTTATTAAATGCTTTACAGTATTTCCGGGATGAATTAACACTTTCGTGTACTAAATGCGGTAGACAGCATGTTATCTATTAATTAGTTAAGTGTTTGTTGGTAAATTATGAATAATCGTTTAAATGTCATTACTTTGTAGTGAACTATGCCAGGATTGTTAACATTGTTGCCCAAATGACTGTAACCTATACGTCTCATTGTTTCCGTAATTAAACACAGAAATGCGGCTGATCCAATACGCCAGCGTCTTCTGATTAACATTGGAAAGTCATGATATGTTTGTTCGTAACGTAAATGCAATTTTAATGTGAACTCCCTGTAAGAGGTAATTGCAATCGTTATATGTCTTTTAGGAATGCGGGAAGATCCGGCCTATGTGCTAGAACAATTTATAAAACTTTAAGCTCTCTATTCCCTTATTTATGAAACGAATTTTCATTTTCGCGTTTTCTTTGTTGTCATTGGGTGCTTTCGCGCAGGAGAATAATTATCCTGCAAATGGTTTTGTCGGACTTGGTACCGCAGCCTCCACCCCCTATGAGAAATTACATGTTCAGGGCGGTAATATCTTTCTGAATAGCGGTAATCTGATAAATGGGATTGGTTACAACTATTTTTATCACAGCGGTCATAACCTGGTTATAGCCAGCCGACCAGGTCTTTATACCCATAATACCCTGATGTTACGTCCGGGAGGTTCTACAAGTGGGGCGCTTAATTCAACGTTACAGATGTTTCTTACCCCTTCACCCAATAATTATACGTTAAGAGTACAGTTGAGGGCGGAAGGCGCGTCTTTTCTGAATGGCGGTAATGTCGGTATTAATACAGAGACTCCGGCTGCCCGTCTTGAGGTTAATGGCCAGACGATGGTAAGTGGTGGTAACAATCTGATATTGAAGGCCCCGGATGCAGCAACAGATGATCCGGGAGATCTGTTTTTTTCAGGTAGTACGGGCACGGAACTCGCCAGGGTATTTGTGCAGCCAAATACAGGAGAGCTTCGTTTATCTGTAGGTTCACCTACATCTGCAAAAATGATCATTGCAAAAAATGGTAATATCAGTATCGGCGCTGTGCCGAGGGATGAATACAAGCTGTCAGTAGCAGGTACAATTGGCGCGAGAAAGGTGAAAGTGACCTCAGAGGCCTGGGCTGATTTTGTTTTCCAGCCGGAGTATAAATTGCCAACTTTGTCTGAAGTTGAAAGCTATATTAAGATGCACCAGCATTTACCTGAGATCCCTTCTGCTGCTGAGGTAGAGAAGGATGGTATCGATGTAGGAGAAATGAATAAAAAACTGTTACAGAAGATAGAGGAGATGACCCTGTATCTGATTGAAATGAAGAAAGAGATTGGTGCGTTGAAAGAAAAGAATGAAGCGTTGGAGAAAGTGGTGCGGAGTGGTAAATAATTATTACATAACAAGTGGCAGTATCAATAAAGGTACTGCCACTTTGTTTTATAGGTGTTCTCACCTCCAGCTTTTATTTTATGCTGCCGATGTTGGATATGGTGTAGTTACATAAGTAATATCAATCACCAGAGATTTATTTTGTACATCACCCCAGCGCTCATTTGTGGCGGTCATAATTGCATCTCCCTGAGAGGTAATGGTCGCACTGAGATTGAGCCGTTGATTGGCTGACCCGGGTTGGACCTGGCTGTCAGCAAAGCTTGTACCGTAATATCCATTATAATAAGGTATACCGAAGTCCCTTACCGGGAATGGTAGTCCTTTTATGAAGATCAGGTAAATAAACTGTGGGTATGGGACTTCATCTATCTGGAATTGTAAACTCAAACGTACGTTGTTCCCGTTTTTGATATAATATGCATTGACAGCTTTCACGAAGCCGTTCAATCCTCCAAAATCAGGTGTCCAGGTACCTTCTGAAAATTGATTGTTCAGCTGTTGATAGGTTACAAAATGTCTTGGATCTGTTGCATTACTACCTGATACATTGCCGGTGAAAACACCGTCGCCGGCTACGCCCAGTCTGGCATCCGGCGCTCCATTCCCTATAAGTACATGACCGCCCAGCCCACCCAGCGCATTGTTCAATAACAAGGTTGATCCGTTTATCGCCAGTTTATTATAGCCACCACCAGGATTTCTGTCAATGGAGAAGACTTCTGCAGTATCGCCTGAGTAGAGTAATTCTAATCCCGCTCCATCATCAATATTACCCATAGCGCCAGTTATGCGTATTCTGGTGTCTGTATCAGCACCATTTTCGGTAACGGCCTGTAATGTATTGCCGGAATTACTGATCTCTCCTTCAGGTGAAATCTGAATGCCTGTACCGGCAGTGAATGCTGCACGGGCACGGTCGTTTGTGAAATATTCGTTTTGCTCTTCCGGTATGTCTTTAGTGCTCAGTTGTACTGCTACACCGCTCTTACCGTTTATGCTTTGGACTGACAGCCCACTTTTGATCTCTTTCCAGTCGGCGAGTACTGTCGGATCATCAGCAGATAAAATGAAAGTTGCGGCGATATCTGTTCTGACAGCAACATCGCCACGTTGTGCATCCAATGCCAGCATGGCTGCTTCATCTGCTACTGTCATTACATCGGTGATAGCAATGGCTGGCAGATATTCCGCAGGTACTTTATTATTTTCATCCAGTATCACTGCTTTGTACAGTTGGCCCTGCAATTTGGCGAAGGCAGTCAGTATTGTATCTGCGCCGCTGATATATTCCTGTGTAACCGGAATATCAAGTCCTTCCAGCACCTTTGCAATTACTGCGTCGTTGTTCAGTTGCAGCGCATCATAGGTGCCGCTTACTTCTCCACCGTATGCGGCATTCTTTAACAATGCATCGTTTGATAGTTGCTGATAAAGATTGAACATGGCGGAATAGGTTTCCTGATCTGCTTTCTGATTCAGGATGTCTCTGAGTGACGCTACATTATCGATTGATATCTGATCTTCTGATTTGTGTATGTAACTATCCAGCCAGTCCCAGAATTGGTTCTGGACGGGATATGCACCTGTTACAAACCAGCTTTTAAGTTTGTTTCTATCTTGTATGGCCATAGTATTAAATTTTCTTGCTACGATTTGTAACAGCAAGGCGGGACGGCTTTATTTCAGGCCGTTCCCGCCTATAGATGAGTTGCTTTTAAGCAGGAGGAGGTGCAGGATATCTCCGTAATCCATCAAAAGGGTCGTTTTCACCTACGAGACGATTTGTGCCACCGGCTTCTTCGTCCGTGAAAGGTGTGTGTGCGATCCGTTTAATAAACATCTTCTGATATTTCCAGTCTGCAACTGGTCCTGCCCATGCCGTCCTTATGTCTGTCCGCCATGAACGTTGTGGTTCTGGCTCAGAAGGGAACCAAAGGCCTATTGACCATCTTCCCGCTACGTCAGGTACAAAGTGTTTATTCACCTGTATCATTTCGCCATCTACGTAAAATTCAACCCTGTCTGCATACCAGTCATATCTGAATTCATGGAATTCGTCATCCCACACATCTTTGCCGATGTTTGTCAGCATAGAGAAAAATTCATCTTCGAATGGATTGTTGTAGGTGATCAGTCCTCTGCCCTCTCCAATCTCACCTTTCCGGTTGGTACAGATGATATTGTCTTTCTGTGGCTGATGTACATGTTGTATTTCATTATTCACTTTCGTCCAGCTTTCCAGCAGTTGTGGTGCAGCTGTGTTGTTGAGTTTCCAGGTACCATTGTTTGCCGGGTCTTCATCTTCTTCTACTGCTACCAGCTGGCCTTCCCATGTCATGTGATAATGAGTGGCGAGCATTTCTTCAATATTGTAGAAAATATAGGAGGCATTATTGCTGGGCATATCCATATTGATCTGGTTATCCTCCACTACATAATATCCTGTCTGCAAATCGCCCTGCCTGTGTAAACCCTGCGCCAGTATCTGATCATAGCGCGGGTCCCGTGGGTATACTTTCCCGTAGTTAGTTGTCCAGAAACTGGGCGCTACGCCTATATCGCGGGGCAGTTTGGCTTCCACCACATAGCGGCCATAACCATAATAGTCTTTAGAGGTGATCATCGCACCAACCCTTGTAGTCCATGGAAGACCAAATGATGGGTCGCGCTGATCATTATGATATTGCAGACCACCACCTTGTCTATATCCTCGGGAGGTGCCTTTATATTGGTCTCCATGTGCTTCGAGCACAAGCTGCCCGTTTTGGGTGTAGATGTGTTTCTCCGATACGCCGCCGTTTGCGCCGCCCCATCCTGTAGCTCTTGGATAGTAGAGGTCTTTGAAGTAATATTCGCCACCTCCTTCGGGACTGAAATCCATTTCTACCGGATACTGTATTTTTTCAAGCGGTAGTATGTTGACCTCTATCCTTCTTCTTTTACCAAGGCTATCTTCGAAGTAGAACCATTTGCGGCCTGAGGGCGCATCAGTTGGTAGTGAACACAGGACATAATTCTTATCTAATACAACCAGGTTTTTTGTAGGGATTGTAAATTTGTTCTCTGCATCATAATAGTCTTCCAGTATGCCAACCGGATAAGGTGGGCGGAGATATTTTTCAGCGATAACATTATCTATATTCAGTGTTGTATAGTAGTATTTACTGAAGACACCTCCGGGAGCGCCGATACTAACAGAGTCAAGCATCCATATGATATTGGGTATAGTGGCTGTCGTAAATGCTCCTGTAGATGTATCGGATGTGTTTAACCACATTTTTGAAGCACTTATATCAGCTGGACGGGAAACAAGTACCTGGTTCCATTCGCCCAGTTTGATCGGTTCAGTGCTTACGATCTCCTGTATGGTTACATTCCTTTGTTGTGCCCAATGCACTTTTTTGGTTTCGCAGTTTACATATACTGACACACCATCTCTGTCTGGCGGAGCGCCAAAGGAGATCAGCGGCCATCTGCCGGTTGCCGGCAGATCTGCTGCATCTACATAGAAATGGAGGCCTAATGCGTACTGCGTTTTCAGCCCTTCCAGGAATCCTGCATCCATGGCAAAAATTACATAGTCAGACGGGGTCTGTAACTTAATACCTGCCATATCCTGTTTTTTCTCAAACACGGTGTCAACGGACAGAATTGCATCGTTATAAGTCTCGAACCAATCCGCGGCTGTATAGTCCAGGCTGTAATAAGCGCCGGATTTAGGCGGTAACATCGCACCCCTGATATTACTATCTGCGGTGTACATCACCTCGGAATTGGGATAATAGGATGGCGTGAAAGTCTCGGTCTCAAATGTCCCGGGCGTTGTAAACACCATATCAAATTTTCCACCAGCAGGGTCGTTGTTCAATACGCGGAGCACATAGTTTGTTTCTTCTTCCAGGTCGCTGATGATGGGTGGATTTAATATCGTACCATCAGCGTGTACCTGCAGGGCGTCTGTAATAGTCGTGTAGTAGCTCTCATCGTCATCATCACTTTTCTTCCTGATGCGCAGCGTCATCAGCTGTAGTTGTGATGGTGCTTTGCCGGGCTCCCAGTTTATTTTTTTTAGCTCAAAGTTCATTTTAGGTAGTTTAACAGGATGACTAAACGAAACTGTCCAGTTCAATACCAGCGATGACGCCAGGGTTGCCAGATGAGCCTTTGGTCATGTATAATCTGAACCAGCTATTTGTCTCCTGGTCAAATTTCTCATAGACTTCTCCGCCGCCATCTATGGAAGGGCAGATGATCTGGGTGCCTGGTAATGCGTCCGGATACTGTATATTCAGTTCTTCATCAGACAGCGGGAACAACACATCCGGCCTTCTTATTTTTACGCCGGCGGCAGTCATATCCTGCACTTGCTGATACAGGATGAGATATGCTTCCAGGTCGGCCTTGGCGGCAAGCAGACTGCGTAGTCCGGCTATGTTGTCGATCTCCAGCTGATCTTCTGACTTATGCACGAAGCTGTCAAGCCAGTCCCAGAACTGGTCCTGCGTAGGATAATCTCCTGTCTGGAACCAGCCTTTTAGTTTATTACGTTCACGTATTGCCATGTTGTTATAATTTCATTATCCAGAGCGTAACAATGTAAGGCGGACGGTTTTCGTGCGATTGTCCTGACCCTGTGTAGGCCGTGTCAAAGGTTTGCATGAACTGCCAGCTATCTCTGGAAGAGTGGATGTAATAATAGTTGTCTGTTCTGTCTCCGGAATCATCAGGCCATCCCCGTGCGGAGACTTGTTTGTTACCATAGTGCATGTGAGGCGGCAGCTGTCCAACAGAGAGCGTTACCGCTTCCTGTCCGCCGATATTACCGACAGTATTATATTCACCTCTGGATGGATCATAACCAACAGGGAATCTGCTTCCGCGATTTCTGGTGCCGTTGTTACCATTACAGATAGCCCAGCCTGTTCTTTCATTTCTTCCGAGGCCTGTGCCATCAAAGTTTGTTTGTATATAGGCCGTACTGCAATCCACCTCAATGATGTCGCCTCTTTTCCATACGTTCAGTACCTGTTGTGTAAGACGGTTGTCCAGTGAAGCTATCACACCTTTCAATCCTATCAGCGTTTCTATACGTTGCAGGTTGCTGTAGTTGATACCGCCTGCTGCAAACCTTGCCTTGCGGGTAAAATAAACAGTGCGGCTCACCTGATCAGCAAAGAGGCGATCTTCTGTTATATCTTCAATGATCCAGGTTGATTGTTTAGGGCCACCTGTGAAGGGAATCAGTTCCCCGTTGTAGCTGATCCATCCGTTAGCCACATTGTTGCCGGTTTCTTCCATACCTGACACTATTACAGCGCTGCCAACAAGTTTGGCCAGTGCGCCCAGTGCATCCCGGTATGACTGCTGCATGAAGTCCAGCGTATACTGGGTCATAGGAAACCCGCCGAGATTTGTGAGTTGTTCTACTTTGTTCATACTTTTTGAATTTTATATCGCTTGCCGGCCAGTTTATAGTTGTCGATCAATGCTGCCATTTCATTGTCATTGAAGGTCAGATCTGACGGTACCAGCACAAAGAAATCGACGGAGTCGCTGCCTATTTCATCATCTGTAAAGAGATATACCGGCTTGTTTTCTTCTTCTCTGTAGATGTATACTGGTTTGAGTTCCTGTTCCTGATACAGATATTCAGCGTCATAGACCAATGCATCTTTTATGCGGATCCTGCGTCCTGATATATCATATCTGTCGTTCAGTAACTTTTCCATATACACTACCTGTGGGGTGATGTAGAGCCGGTAAAGGTTTGCGTCCCTGTTGCGCCTGAACTGCTGGTATAGGTAGTTTACAGGATTTGTTAAAGCCTGTAGCCATGCTACATGTTTCATCTTCCTCATCCTTGGCGGCACTAAGAGCCTGACGAGTTTGGGAAGATCTACCTCGAATAGTTTACTCATATGATTGCGCTTTGTGGGGTATAGGAGATCTGCAGATCGGTTTCATTCAGGATCCTCAGGTAACCGGCATCCGGACTGTATTTCACGTCAAATGCGGTATAAGGAAGCGCACCGTATCTTGCCTGTGCCTGCACAATATGAGGGATCACCACACCATCCACCTGCTGTAATGCATCTACGAGATAAGCCAGTACCATTGTACCGTTGAAGGGAAGGTTTTTCAGGTAGTCCTTTATTTTCTTTCCTACAGGATTGGGGTCTGTGCCATCCAGTCTTGCACCTGTATTATCAAGCACGAGTGGATTGTAGTAAATGTTCAGCGTCAGTTTTAAATTGTCGGCTGGCAGACTTTCAATGATGAGTGGATTAACACCTGCATCTTTGATGCGGTTCATGTACGCTTCGAAAGAGGCCAGCTGGATATTGCTGAGTGCATCCAGGTCATCAGATACAATTCTGGCCACTTTGAGGCGTAAACCTTTGGCCTGTTCCACGATTGCACTGAAGGCAATGATCTTTCTTTTCGTTACTTCTTCTTCAGAGAGAGTTGTATTATTATAATAGTCTTCTCCATCGACAAGTTCAGAACCGTACTGAAAGTCTTTTGCTTTGTTGGCATACCAGCGTAAGCTGTGTGGCGCTTTTTCGTTGATGAGCGTGTTCACCTCGTTTTTATGGAGATCGAACAGGTTTTCAAGCGCCCATACAGCTACTGCCACGATGTAGGTCCACATGCGCCATACAGCCGTTTTGCTGGTGCTGTTGAGATCAGTCAGTCCGGCAGTTGCTGTGATCCTGCTGATCATATCGTTCTGTATTTCGGTGATTGTTCTTGCCATAATAGTTTTTTACTCTTGGTTTTGACTTACACGGAGATCCACCTGTATCCCCATATAACCGATGCCACCTTTGATAGCTGCTTCGTCTTCGGTAGTGTAAGCGTTGGCGGGTATTGCCTCTTCATCTTTCAATGTCTGGAATGTGCGGCGGTCAATGATGGCTCTGTCGGGAACCCATAGCGTACTGCCAGATTTGAGGTCGTCGGTAATACTTATACCATTCGCAATTGCAAAGTCGAAGAGTGCGTCAATGCTGCCTTTCAGTTGCATGGAGAGATCCAGCAGGCACTGGTGGGGTTTTACATTAACTGTTTCCATAAGTCGCATCAATATTTAGCTGACCGGTATCTGTGATATTGATCGCTTTTACTTCCATGCCATCAGCAGAGAATTGTCTGCGTATCTCCTGCAGCAACGACGAAGTGTTGTTGTCCTGCAGGAAACTGAAGGCGTCGACTCCGACAGTAGGGAATTCCTTTATGTTTCCCTTGTTGTTGATCAGTAACAGCTCCTGTTGTTGCAGATCGCTGTTTCCGATTGTCAGATCGCCTCCATGTATATCCAGGTCCAGGTCTTCTGTTAACAATATATCTTTCATGATAAAGTACCGTTGAATACGCCGGTTACCGGACCATTAGCGGTCGTCAGACCGGCGGTGTAATTAATCTGGGCTGTTTTAACATAGGTGTCCACGGCGTCTGCGATTTTACTGCAAAGCGCGTCCAGGCCTTTTTCTTCGTCAGTATCTCCGTCTCTCATACTTTTGAAAGCATTTTTGATACTTTGTTCCAGTCCGCTTTTGTTCAGGGGCATATGATTATTTTAAAAGTTTAGCTAATCTGTCTTTGATAGCTGTGAATGCGGCCTTATTCATCGGTGCGTAGATCGTGATGATCTCATCTAAGAGATCGTCGAGGCATTTCTTCAGGGTGTCGTCGCCGGCACTTACTTGGAGTCCGTCTTTATCGAGCTCCAGGTATTTTTCGCCGACCTTACATTTTATCATTTCTGGTTCCTGTATGCTAACGACAACGTAGTTATCGCTTTTATTGATCCTTGCGATCAGCACACTGGTCTTTTCAGCCGGAAATGTAAGCACACCTTTTTCATCCTCTTCGATGATGGAACGCAGACGTACATCGGGTATTTTCAAACCTTCAAAGGTGATCACGTCAATGGTCCCTTTTGCTTTATCTGACGTTTCAACCTGTGCGGGTATAATGGTCGCCTTTTCCCTGCCAAGAATCCTGAGTGCTTCAATCAGCTGTGACTGTTGTCTGCTCATTTTTTGCTTGTTTTATTGTCTATTCTAACACCTATGTCACAGGTCCTTCTGCCTCCGCCCGGGCCAAATCTTACTTCAGTACTTTCCAGCAGATAGGTGCCTTCCCGTTCGCCGTAGTTACGGTCCTCAAGAATTACTCTGTAACCAGGAAGGGCAAAAGGTTCCAGGAATCCGATCATTTTCCCTTCAACACCGGTATATCTCAGCTCGTTTGCTTTTGATTTCGCCGTTTGGTTGACCTGCTCCTGGGTTTGGTTGTGTGGAAGAAAGATGGTTCGGATCGCTCCATTTGGATCGCCTCCTACACCCTTAACGGCTACATTTTTCTTGTCAAAGGAGATGGCATTCACCCTGATTTTTGCATCTTCTGCTTTTCTGAATTTCAGCTGATCATCTTTCACGACATTAACGCCGATCTTATATTTAACAGGTGTACTATCACGTTGCTCAATAAAGGCTAGTCCGGCATACAGTTCGTTTTCTGTAAAATAGACGGTGAGAAAAAGATTATCTTTAATCCAGTCCAGTACATCTGTTCCACTGAGGTTGCCTGCAGAGATTTGCTGCACATCCATATCCGGTATGTTTTTACTCAGGGTAATATCTGTCTCTTTGACAAGTGTCGCCAGGAGGTCTTTCAGCTTTGGCGTTTTACCTTTCTCTGTTGACCAGAGTACGTTCTTGCCTCTTAGCTGCCAGCTATAACCTTCACATTCGATCTCACAAGGGGTCGCGGCATTCACCCTTTTTACAAAGCCTTTAAATTCACGCTGGAGATTGTTATCGTATCCCAGCCATATCTCAACCTTATCACCTTCCTTGAAGGTAGCGGCGGTTGAAACAGACTTTGGAGCGTTAGTAGCTTCACTCTGTAAGCGGGCAGACGCGGGCAGTGTAATAGTAGCGGTGTCGACAAACGAATAGATACTTCTTTTTATTTTCACATCTGTTACTGCGAAGAGCTTGTAGTCACCTATTATGATTTTACATTTGAGTGTGAACATTATTTAAGAATTAAATCAAATGGAATGTCGCTGATCAGGTTCATTTCATAGGTCTTGACGTTCTGTATGCCGCTTATTTCAGGCCAGGTCAGATCAGTGATGACAACACTGGCGCCTTCACCAAGCAGCAGATTTGTCAGTGGACTGGTGATACGGTGGGCAATGTTTTGTGTATAGAGCCCGTGTATTTTCTTGATATCATCTTCAGGATAATTATTGTTCTCCGTGACGATGATGCCTTTAATATTGATCTTGTAATCTTCCTGTCCGATTAGTTCCTTCACGGTGCCGGGGCGGCCTACGAGAACGGTTTCAACAATGGTCTTTTTGCTCGTGACACGGATAACAGGATTGGGAAGTTCTACTTTTCCCAGTGTTACCGGCATGAAGTAAGGCCGTCCGTAAAGACCTTTGGCGAAGAAATCGGCACTTGTAATTGATTGTTCAGGCTGAAGAGCCACATCAAAGATGGGAGGTTGGTACCCCCACGATTCTCTGAAGATCTTTTTTATATCGAAACTTGCTGCCATAGTTAAACTGGTAATACGTTAGCACTATTTAAAACGCGGAGCAAAGCTTCTGTTACTATTTGCTCCATATCATTGACGCCTTCCTGTACAGTTGTTGAGCTAATGTTTATATTATCAAAAAGCTTTTGCAGATTGATAATGATATTACGGGCTCCACCACTTGTGATACCATCGACTTTTTCTTTGGTATTGCCTAAGCCACCTGTTTGTTCTGGTGTTTTACCGAGTGAACCGTAGTCTCCCGTGGGTTTCATCCTGGTTGTCGGAGCGGTAGCAGGCATAAGGCTCTTCAGGGATATTGGCTTCATTTTTACGCCGTCATCAAATCCTTTGGAGAAAGCGGAACCAAGTTTTCCGGCATTTTCAGCAGCATGTTTTTTTGCGTCAACGCCTACGAGGTCTTTTACCGCGCTCTTGCCTGTTTCCCATGCCTTGCTCCAATCACCTTTGAACATATACATGATGGCCTGTCCAAGGCCGGCGATGCCACTGATCATGCCTTTAATCCTGTCTATGACATAGTCTTTGATCAGTGAACCAAAGGCTTTCAACCATTCCCAAACGCCAACGACTGCTCCTCTGAATCCTGAGAAAGTGTTCCAGGCATAGATAACACCGGCTACGAGTGCGACAATTCCTGCGACAACCAGTCCTACGGGATTGAGGCTCATCACGAGGTTAACAGCACCTTGTGCTATTGCCCAAAGTTTATAACCGAGTAGGGCGCCACCGATCACTACGGCGAGGAATCCCACCAGTGATGAATGTTCTGCTATCCAGTTGGCGGTTGTTTCAAGGAACGCGGCCATTGGCATGAGCGCATTGTTGACAAAGTCCGTCGCAACTGGTAGTAGCGCAGTGCCCAGCGTCGTTCCTGCGTTTTCGAGGCGTTCTGTGAAGGCCTGCCATCTTCCGGCTGCTGTTTCACTTTGAGCCTGCATAGCGCCAAAGAATTGTCCGCCGGGGCCTGTTGCTGAGATGAGAGAGTTTGTCAGCTGATCGGTTGAGATCTTTCCGGCATCCAGGTCTCTTTGTAATCTGGTCATTGATATGCCTGAGGTTCTGGATATTTCTTCCAGTGGATTGAATCCTGCTTTTACAAGTTCAGCCATCGTATCAGAAGTCAGCTTACCGTCTGTCTGCACCTGACTAAAGGCGGCAGTCAGCGAGTCGAGCTTTTCCTTGTTACCGCGGCTTGCATCACCTAAGAGGCTCAATGTAGGAACGACGTTGGCTGCTGCGGTACCCGATGCCAGCAATGCTTCTGCGTTTTTCATCAGGTCACTGCTGCTGAAGGGAGTAGCGACTCCCATTTCCTGCAGGCTACCTATCAGTGCTTTTGCAGTGGTAGCGCTGCCGGTGAATTGTTGAAAGGCCACCTGTGTCTGTTGCAGGTCCATCGCCATTTTGAGCATGGCTGTTCCACCTTTGATGATACCATCTACCTCGAATTCTTCGCCTTTGTCTTTATCATCTTTCTTTTCTTCTTTGGTCTTTTTCCCAATCTGAGCAGATGCGGATGAAGAGGCTCTGGCGCTGGTTATTTCGATCTGCGTGATGTTTTCCCTGAGTTCGCTTAAAGACGAACTCAGGGTATTATTGTTTGACATCACGGTTCTCTGGAAGATGGATACTTTGCTCAAAGCAAGGTCGGCGGCCCTGCTTATCTGATAATACTCATCACTTGTTGTTTCTGCCATTTTTTATTTTTTTTAGCACGATCTCTACCTTGAGAGTAATGGCAATCCTTTTAGCTCCCGCTGCCGGATGTCGTGCAGTTGTGCAAATTTTTCTGCCCACTGAGCATCTGTCAGCTGCGAGGTGTCAACCTGGGGCAGATAATATTCGAACAGCGTTTGAATATACCCGAGCGGGTTTTTATCAAATTCGCCGGACGCCTCGCTTAGAGCTTTTCCACTTCAACCTTCTTCGCTTCCAGCAGTTTATCCAGTTGCGCGCCCAGGCCGTACAGGTAAGACTTATCATTGAGTATTTCATCGTCTCCGCCCAGCCAGGTTGCTTTCAGGATGGTTTCATGATACGCCAGCGGATCGCCTGCGATCAGGGTCATGGCATAGCTTACTTCATCTCTGTTGGGTTTTCTGCAATAACCTGTTTTTCCATCAGCAGCTGTCAGCTTGAATACATCTTTGTATTTCTGCTTCCAGGCTTCAATATGTTCTTTGGTAATTGCTACCGGTTTTTCTACTGTCATAATCTGTTAAGTGTATAGGTATTTATTTAAAATAAGGTGATCGTGCTATGTTATTATACGTTCTGTTGCAGTCCCATGAAAACGATCGGCATGGTGATCTCCATGAATTTTGCGCCTTGTTCCCATCCTTTTTCAAATTCTTTGAACTGGAAACCGCGGATGATATCAGTACGTGGAACAGACAGACCATCTTTTACATAAGTAACGATGATGTCAGCTGTAAGGTCCAGCAGATCTCTGCCACCGGCAAGTCTTACGGCATCAGCCAGTACATCGTATTCAAATTTCAGCAGTTTGATTTCGCCTTCATAAGTGCGTTTACCACGTTGAATACCGATCGGCTCATCACCTGCGCCATGCAAATGTTCTTTTTCCTGCATCAGTTTGTATTTGATGCCACGGATGCCTGTTAATTCTTTACCGAGCACTACTACTTTCATGTTGGCCCAGGTACATTCTTTGTTGTCAAAAATCATATTGGTTCTTTTTTTTAGTGAATAACAGGTTTACTGGAGAGCAGGATTGGTAAAACCGAGTAATACTTCAATTGTTTTAGTATATCCCATCGGTACAATAGCAGCTTTAACAGTGAGCTTGCCGGTGCTGAGTACGTTCTGACTAGCGTCAATGTATGCGCTGAAGGAACTGATCTCATCTACCATTGCCAGGTTTACTGCTGACTCGATTTTGTTTTGCAGGTACTTGATAACAGGTACGCTGATCTTACCGCTTTCGTCGATAGTGATCTCGTCGTTCAGTTCTTCTACATAGGTCTGATAAGCGACGATAGTGGCTTTGTCTATTACCCTGCCTAATGCCAGCTGACTGTAGTCGTCTGTAACAGGAGCACACATCGGGTCATCATTCAGATAATAACCAGAGCGGCCAACGAATGTGCGCAGGAAGATGTAACCTTTGTCATGCAGCAGATCGCCGGATGTCAGATCTTCTGCTTTTGCAGTGTTTACGTAAGCGGACAGGATTGGTAATGCGCCGTCTTTAACACGGCCCAGGTTACGCTGTACAGGAATAGATGCTGCACGTCCGAGTACTAATCCTACAGAAGCGCTACCATCATTGGTGGTGCTGCCGATAACAATACCTGCATGGTTAGCGGTGTAGGTACGCAGATCTTTCAGTGTAGCGAGATTGGTAGTATCCAGTTTACGTCCTTCGATCAGTACACGTACAGGTTTGTACTGTGCGGCATAGGCCAGTGCCAGTTGCTGTGCTTTGGATATGGCATCCAGACTGTCTTTATCCAGACCGTCTGTCAGTCCTGGAATGTAGGAACCTGCAGGGGTACGGGTAAGACCTAATAATCTGATGCGACCCTGTGCTGCGTCCAGCAGTTTTGCAGCGCCTGTGGCGTTTGTCAGGTCAGCCATTTGTGTAAGCGTAACTGTGTCTGCGACAGTCATGATATACAGTTCAGCGCCTTCTCCTGCGATGTCATAAAATTCCCTGATGTGGCGGTGTGCGCTGGCGTTGCTGCCTGTTGCGAGAATGCCGAGGTCCTGTGCTTCACTCAGACTGAAGATCACTTTTGGTGTACCCAGTGGAAGGCCAGCGGTTGCTACGCCGGTCAGTACCAGTCCTGCTACACCATCATCGGTTGCAGCGCTTGCTCCCAGATTGCCGTTTCCTAATGTAATTGCTACTTTTGGTAATGCCATTTCTTACTTTTTTTGGTCATTGTAATTGATTTGAATTGCTATTTACTGTTGCTGTAAGCGGCCTGACTAAACAGGTCGTAAATATTCTGCTTCCTGGTATTGCCATCCAGCTCGCGCAAAAGAATGCTTTGTAATTTCTGAAGTACTGCGTCCTGTAGGTCAGGTGATACTTCTTTGAGTGCTTTTACGAAGCATACAAGTTTTGCTTCAAGGTTTGGCTCCTGCCGGCAGGTATTTACGATGTTCAGTGTATCAATGCCTGTTTCCAGCGCCTGTAATACTTTGTTCTTGAAAATTGTGTCAGCGTCTCCCGGAATGATTGCTTCCAGTAAGTTGACCAGCGGACTTTCCAATAATGATTTGATGGTTTTTGTGACGCGTAATGCTTCTTCAGCATGACGTTCAATGAATGCATCAAATTGTTGTAATGCCTGTTTGATCTTTGAGCCGGTTTTTCTGCAAAATGCCATAGGTATGTTTTTTATAAATCGCTGAATGCTTCACGTGCATCAAATGATGGACATGCTTTTTTAACAAATGGAAAGTCCCGGTGGCCCTGGATCCGCGCTTGCGGATACTGTTGCTTCAATAGCGTGACCAATGTTCTCATTGCGTCTTTTTGTGCGATCGTTCTGTTATCTGATGGCCTGTTATCAGCATCTACTCCGCCGATATAACTGACGTGGATGCTATTCGCATTATATCCTGCTACGCCGTTACAGATACGATCTTCTGTTGCCAGTTGTATTACATTGCCTGATGCTTCAATCAGGTAATGATAACCGGGACTTTTCCATTTGAGATATTCTTTCCAATAGTGCTGGATGCTTTCAGGACGTGTGTCCTGAGGGGTTGCAGTACAATGGATAACAATAAAATCTATTTTACGCATTTCGCTATCGGGGATTACTCCTGTTCAGCGCGTCTTCCAGCCGCTCCATCACTTTCGTGTTGTTCTCTATCACGCCCAGCATTTTTTCGCGATCGTCATCGAGGTACTGTGTTAAACGGTCTTCCAGTTTTATCTGGCGTTTCCATAGTATCCATGCTATGCCTACGAGGACGACGACTGAGAATGCCTGGTCTCCGATCCGCTGTAAGACGGTCTGCTCAGGATCTGCATGTATGATTGCATTTAATAGTAACATCTGAGGTTAACATTATCACTGCCCGATCACTATGTTTTTTTTCTTCGAAACAGTTCTTTTTTAGGGTTTTACTTACTGTCAGCAAGCGATTACAATACAAAGGAACGACATTAACGGACGTTGAAAAAATCAGGAAATAATGCTTATTCTTTTATTGTATAATGATAATTCAATCGCTGTTCAATCATTAAAATTGCAAGCGGAAAAGATGCGTATTGCACCGACCTTTACATCAGTTAACCAACAAAAAAATTGATAACCTCAAACAATTAAAATGGATAGTTTATTTTCGAATCTCTTCCTTACTTTGGAAGCACGTATTGGGTCCGGTGTTCCTTTAATTAAAGGTGTATATCCGGAACTTTCACAGACAGAAAACTACAATGGTAATCCTTCTGTATGGCCCTGTGTATTTCTTGATTTTACCAATTTGACTTATTCAGAACTGACGGGTTCTATACAGGCCGCATCCGGCGAATTGCAATGCAGATTGGTGTTTCCGGTCACCAGTTCAAACGGATCCACGTTCCTGGATACGTCTGCTGCGCTTAATTATTATGAAGCAGAACTGAAACTGCATCAGGTGCTGCAGGGATGGACAAACAGTACGATCGCACCGTTGACCCGTATCAGTGTCAGCACAGAAGACAGAGATGATACATTTCGTGTGCGGGTACTTACTTATAGTCTGAATTTTCATGAAAGTCCCCTGCCGCCGGTAACCAGTGAAATTGAAAAACCACCACTGGAATTATTATCCTGATAAGGGAGGATTGTTTGGCTAACGGGAAGGATAGGATTTGATGCGTTCTGATTTTATTTATCTATATTTAGATCTTATAATCTGTTAGCCAAACCAGTTCAACTATGAAACGTTTTATATTGAAAACCTGCTGTACACTGATGCTCCTTGCATCCTGTTTTATTTCTTCCCGTTCTAACGCACAACAGTTAAAGGTCCTGGGAAAACCATTTTCAGAGGCATATGCATTTGCCGGCACTATTGCGCAGACCATGCACCTGAATGCGCCGGATAGTGCAAATACAAATAATAACCGGTCGAGAATGCAGGTGTCCCTGAAAGGGCCTGATAGTGATGCCAGACGTATTATCATAGAATTTAACAAAGATGAGGATACAAAGGCGGATGCCATATATGAAGTGAGTATTACAGGAAGTATTCCTGATATCATAGAATTGTATGCAAATCTTTATGATAAAAAAGTAAAGGCTAAAAAGCCTGAAGATGTTTATATGGCGGTCAACAGGGACGGCGAAATCATCAGTGTGCGAACGGATTATGAGTCCACTTATGCCGGATTTGAAGGCACTTTAGGTCGTATTTTCATCAGAAAGAAGTGATCATCAGAATCATAAAAAAAAACCGCTGCAATTGCAGCGGTTTTTTTTTATGCTTACCAGGCCCACCAGGGATACAATAATTTTAATTGTTTGAGGTCTGGTTGTTCCAGCTTCATGATCTGTTCCAGTCTCTCGCTATTACATTGTAAACGATAGATGATATTGCTGTTCTTGATCCAGAATTCTGTGGACAATTCCTGAATAGCGATATCGTAGCGTTTGCCCTGTAATTTGATATGATAATAATACCTGTGTAACAGACATTCATCCCTGAGGGCTATCATATCAGATGAACGTCCTTTTCTTGTCGTTTTCTTGACGGGTTTCTCAATATAATTGTCAAAAAGTGATTGTTGTCCTCTCATAGTCTTCTAATGCATTTAGTTGTGGATAAGGTGATATCGGTATATATAACAGGGAGTACTATCCAGGTAGGCTACCGTATTGTATGGACGCCGGTAACTACCTGCTAACCTGACGATTAGAGATAGGGACTCACTGAGGGGGTGATCCGGTCAAGAAAGTGTTAGAAAGCGTTTCGTTTTAAGGTGGGTGTGGGTAAGCAGTGTGTAATGGTCCTCATAAACTATGTGTTTTGTCTTGGCTTTATCAAAGATAAAGGGTCACTTACTATCCATTATGCGTAGTGAATTTTTTGGGTAGTATAAATATATGATTTCATCTTAGTTCTTCTGCGTTAGTGCTACGTTCATGAACGTAGCACTAACGCAGAAGAACTAAAGACTAACTAAGGTACTAACGTCACTATCAGAGCTTCGGTTACATTTTCATACGTTTCATCATTGTATCAGGACGCTTCGGACCCATTTAACAAGGAAAATGGAGCGCAGTATTGCTTCTTTGCATGGTCAATAAACAATTCATGAAGCAAAAAAACATCCTGGTACTGCTCCTGTTTCTGGGGTTTCCAGGCCAGCAACTATTTGCCCAGGAAAGATACTATCGATTGCCCGTTACAGTACGGGACACATCTGGTCAAAGTCTCATCGGTGTGACGGTTCGCGTAGCCGCAGCAGATAACATATCGAAAACCATTTCGGGCGGTTCTACGGATGGGGAGGGGCATTTTGAATTCCGCCTTCCTAAAGGAAGCTATATTCTTTCTCTTACATACATTGGATTTCAATCTGTTAGCCAAAGTATAAACGTCCCTGCTGATGGCGAGTTTAAGGTGGTGATGCGGAATGGTGGCACAGGGCTGCAGGAGGTTGTAGTCAGGGGCCAAAACAAGACTAACCCGGTTAAAAATCTGGAAATGGGGGTGCAATCTATCAATCTGGCTACGCTCCGGAAGATGCCTGCGTTGCTGGGAGAAGTAGATGTGGTGCGTAGTGTACTGTCGTTGCCGGGAGTGAGTTCGGTAGGGGAAGGATCGAGCGGTTTTAACGTCCGTGGTGGCAATGTTGATCAGAATCTGGTGTTGATGGATGGTGCCCCTGTTTTTAATACGTCGCACCTGTTTGGGTTGTTCTCCGTGTTTAACCCGGAGGTAGTACAGGATGTAAAGTTGATAAAAGGAGGCATAACACCCGACTACGGGGGGAGATTATCTTCAGTGATGGATATCAGGCTTAAAAGCGGCAGCCCTGATTCTCTTCGGGTTTCCGGAGGCATCGGATCCGTATCAGCAAGGTTGTCCGCAGGATTCCCTATTCTGCATAATAAAGGGTCTGTCTTCATTGCGGCCCGCCGGACCTATGCCGATCAGTTCCTCAAACTTTCGTCCGACGAAAATCTCAAATCAACCGTTGCCTATTTTCAGGACTTTAACGGCAAGATGGATTATCAGCTGAGTACAAAAGATCACATCAGCATCGCCGGGTACTATGGGAACGACAAACTGGGGTTACAGAAAGATTTTACAATAGGCTATGATAATGCAAATGCCGCGGTAACCTACCTTCATGAGTTTTCAACGGGTTTTTCTGCAAAGACCACTGTATTATTTAGCCAGTACAGAAGTAATCTTGGTGTACTACAGGAGCCGCAATCTCTGATGAGTAAACAGTACATCAAACAGTATACATTAAAAACCGACTGGCATTACCGGAGGAATGACGCGATTGATCTGGCTTTCGGATTATCCGCTATCCGGTATGATGTTAATCCTGGTGTACAGACGCCACTAACGGACAGTTCGGTCTTCAATACTACGGCGTCGGCAAGACAGGCGGGTAACGAACTCGGTTTTTACCTGAATAATACCCATAAATTCAGCGATAAGTTATCTGCCCAGTACGGTGTCCGGTTGTCTTATTTCGGCGCTGTAGCGGCACAAAATGGGCCTGTATATACATATGGTGGTGTACCGGGCAAAGAACTGTTCCCTGTGCTGACAACGGAATTTAAAAAAGGAGCGGCTATAAAAAACTATGGAAATGTTGAACCGCGGGTATCCCTCAGATATTTGCTATCAGAGAGTAGTTCGATAAAGGCTGGCTATAACCGGATGGCGCAGTATGTACACCTGATCTCTGCTACCACGGCATCTACGCCACTCGACGCCTGGATGACTTCAACCAACAACATCCGGCCGGAACTTGCCGACCAGTTCTCACTGGGTTATTTTATGACAAAGCGTAGCTATGAACTGTCAGCAGAAGCATACTACAAGACGATGAGTAATCAGGTTGACGTGATCAACGGGACAGAGCCGATCGGCAATCCGGATATTGAGAAGGACCTTGTTTATGGAAAAGGGCGCTCATATGGACTGGAGCTTTACCTGAAGAAAAATACGGGTAAGCTGAACGGCTTTGTCAGCTATACGCTGAGTAAAACAGAGCGCCAGATCAATGGTGTCAATAATGGGGACTGGTATAATGCTAAGTATGACCGTACCCATAATCTGAATATGGTTGTCGTATATAACTATAGCACCAAATGGACATTTTCTTCTAATTATGTCTATCAGACTGGCGTGGCGGCCACTTTCCCTTCCGGCCGCAGCGAGTTTCAGGGGATTATCGTTCCCTACAATAACGGGGATCTACGTAATAATTACCGGTATAGTCCTTATAGCCGGCTTGACCTTTCTGCTACCTTATTCGTCCGGCATCGCGCGGGCAGCCGGTTCAGCAGTAACTGGGTGTTTTCTCTGTACAATGTGCTGAACCGCAAGAATGTGTATGCTCTATACTTTAAGCAGGATAATGCTAACCCGAACAAAACAATTGCGAATCAGTTGTCAGTCATCGGCTCTATTATCCCCGGCGTTACCTGGAATTTCAACTTTTAGTTTACCAAACCTCCTGGCATCATGAGAAAAGATATCATTCTGTTATTTGCGTTTTTAATGTTGTTGTTAAGTGCCTGTGAAAAAAGTTTACAGAGCGTTCCGCTTCGCTCCGGTACGCCTGTACTCAACGTTGATGGCTGGATCACCAACCGGGAAGCCGGGGATACGATCAGGCTTACCAAAACCATTGATTTCTTTGACCAGCGCAGTGCTCCGCCGGTTACAGGGGCTGGTATCCTGCTCCTGGATGATCATCAGCACACAGAACAGCTGGAAGAAATAGCACCGGGGGTGTTTGTTATCAAACAGATCAGGGCCACTTCCGGCCACAAATACACACTTACCATTCAGGCTGAAGGAGAAACATATAGGGCAACAACCTCCGTTTCCCGCTTGTCGCCGGTTATTGATTCGCTTACTTTCAAATACTATCCCGAAGGAGGCGACCACGATAGTGTTGGTTATCGTGTTAAGATCTGGGGACAGGAATTAACCGGAAAAGGGGATGCCCTCCGTATTCTGATCAAGCGGAATGGGATACTGCAAAATTTGCCGGATGACCTCAATATTTATAACGATGACAATGTGGAAGGAAACTATGTTCAGGGACTGGAGATGAATTCTTTTACAGGATATAAAAGTGGCGATCTTATTACGGTGGAACAATGGTCGCTTGATCCGGAGGCATACGATTTTTGGAATCAACTGAAAACACAGGTTGATAATGGAGGGCTGTTTGCCCCGGTTCCGGCAAATGTACCAACGAACGTGATCAATATAAACGCAGCATCTGCAAAGGTTGCAACGGGTTATTTTGGCGCATCACTATCCGTTGTGTTGCCTACAGTGGAATTGAAGTAAGCGGCCTATGATTAAAACAGAAGAATAAAAATTAATTTTATGAACACGCATGATGCAGGTGAACTGCTTTTCCCTTTAACGTGTTACGTATAGGAAGCTGATTGATATGGATAAAACAATTATAAAAGATAAGTGGATCCGCATTATTGGCGTGCCGACAATTGTCGTCCTGCTGATTTTGATGGATGATTCAGGTCCGGACCGGCTTAGTACAGAAATGCTGGTTTTTAAGTTATTCCGGAACGCTTTTTTTGTACTCTGCTATTGGGAAAGCAACCGTATGTTGTTTACCTATATGCGGAACAGATATCCGGATCTGAAAGATACATCAAAGCGTATCCTGCATCATCTGTTACTATTTATCGTTTATATGATGTTCGCTGGGCTGATCTTTACCATGATCAATGTACGTCTTCCACAGAACAGCCATGAAAATTTCTGGAGCGAGTATCTGGAAATTCTCAGAAAGAGCGCAGTATTGCTGGGAGTGGTCACCGTTGTCTACGAATGCGTTTACTATTTCGGACTGTATGAAAAAAGTCAGCTGGAGTCTGAACGTTTAAAAAAAGAAGCATTGATCTCTCAGGTAGAATTACTGAGGAGTCAGATCAGCCCTCACTTCCTTTTCAACAGCCTGAATGCGCTTATTACGATGGTACCGGAAGATCCACAGCTTGCTGTACTTTTTATACAGAAGCTATCCAATGTTTACCGGCATGTGCTTAGTTATAATGGCAGGGATGTTATTGACCTGCAGACTGAAAAGAACTTTTTGGATGATTATCTCTTTTTGCATCAGATACGTTTCAATTCAAATCTGATCGTCAGGTTTCAGCTTCCGGATAAGCTGGATCATCTGTCACTGATACCATTTACTTTACAGATGCTGGTGGAAAATGCGATTAAGCATAACATCATATCCAGTCGTAAACCTTTAACTATTCTGATTGCGGTAAATAAGAACTTTATTATTGTCAGCAATAATCTCCAGCGGAAAACCTCCGGAGTAGAATCTACGAATACCGGACTTAAAAATATCATCAACCGCTACGAGCTGCTCAATGGCAAACAGGTTGATGTGACCGTCACACCGACAGAATTCCGTGTATCACTTCCACTGATCTTTTCGAACGAAGGCCTATGAGAGTACTGATAATTGAAGACGAGGCCCTGGCGGCAAAGAGACTAAAGACAGTGATCCTCGAATATGATCCCGACATCCAGGTGCTTGATGTTATCGATAGTGTTGAGGATGCTGTTTACTGGCTGGAGAATAATTCACCACCTGATCTCATCTTTATGGATATTATGCTGGCCGATGGTCAGTCCTTTGAGATCTTTGAACAGACGGAGGTCCGGACGCCTGTAATATTTACAACGGCCTTCGATGAATTTGCTATCCGGGCATTTAAAGTCAACAGTATAGATTATTTACTGAAGCCGGTTGAGCCTGAGTTGCTAAAAGCGGCTATGAAGAAATTCCGTTCCTTGTCGCCACGAACGGAAGACCTGAAGGCAGTACTGGAGTCATTGCTGATTAGTCCGATGAGAGACCGGGAGGTGCAGCCGGCTTATAAAACGCGTTTCCTGATCAAACAGGGGGATAAGTTTATTCCTCTTTCTGTTACTGATGTGGCATTTTTCAGTGTAGAGGATAAATTGTCTTTCCTCTATACAACTGAGGGGAAGAGATATATGCTGGATTATACGTTTGATGAACTGGACAAAATGTTGGATCCACAGCTCTTTTTCCGTCTCAACAGACAGTATATCACAGCATTTCCGGCGGTGAAAACAGTACATAATTATTTTAACGGTAAACTAAAGGTGTATGTTAAGCCTGAAGTAGCTGGAGGGATTGTTGTCAGTAAAAGCAGAGCGAATTCATTGAAGATGTGGCTGAACCGGTGATGATTCTCCAGGAAATTATAGTAGAAAGTATCCGGATTAAAGGTTGAGTATCCCCAATGGGGTGCCGTTTTGCATTTCTGATGTGAGGGAGCCCTGTGGTGGAAAAAGGATCTGTACAAAGGTCCCCTTGTCTGATATGATGGTTGCCTTCCCTTTTATATTTTCTGCCAGTCCTTTTACCAGTCTTAAACCGATCCCAAAATTGTTTTCGTCAGCATCCGGAAAGCCGGTTCCATTGTCTTTGATGATCAGGCTGGCGACACCCTGTTCAATGGAAAAGGTAACAACGATTTCCGGACGGGCAATGGTCTGATTGAATGCATACTTAAATGAGTTCGTAATTAATTCATTCACCATCAGTCCGAGGGGCACGCCCTGCGAAACATCGAGTTCAATTGGTGCTATATCCAATGTGACCTTCACGAATGTACTGGTGCCAAGTGCATCCTCAAGGTGCCGGACAAGTTCGGTGATATACACTTTCATATTGACGGAGGACACGTTCTCTGTTCTGTATAATTTTTGGTAAAGCAGAGATGTAGCGTATATACGATTCTGACTGATCTGCAATGCAAGATGGGCATCACCGCTGAGGGAATCGGATTGTAATTCGAGGAGGCTTACGATGGTCTGCAGGTTATTTTTCACGCGATGATTGACTTCCTGCAGCAACCACTCTTTTTCTGAGACAAGGTGTTCCAGGTGTGCGTTTTTGACAGCCATTGTTTTATTGTTGCGCTGTTTTAGATGATACTGCCGGTAGAGCAGACCTATGACCGCCAGTGCGAGTACGATACCAATCATGGTGATGTTGCGGATCAGTTGTGCCTGTTGAAGGTTAATACCCTGAAGTCTGGTCTTTTGGGTGAGTAAAGAGATGGAATCCACTTTCTTGGAAGTTTCGTATTCTACATCCAGTTGCTGGAATTGCCGTGTCTTGACATCATTGTGTAGTAAATCGTCCTGGGTTTTGTATTTGAGCAAATTGTAAAATGCAGCTTTATAGTTTCCTTCAGCCGAGTCAACCCTGTAACTGATATCATATCGGGTAACCCATTCAGGAGAGGTTGGCAGCAATGATACTGTCATACATTTATCGAGATACAGTCGTGCGCTGGCGATGTTCTGTTCGTTCAGATGATATCTGACCAGTGTGATGCAGACACGGTTGGTCCACTCTGGGGTCAGTGCGTTATCCTGAATCAGCTTCTCCAGGATTACTGCGTATTGGTGCGCTTTTTTAGGTTGTTTGACGGCATAGTATCCGTCCATGTAAAGCATCCCCATTATAGCCTTGACCCTGGCATTGGAAGAGTCAAGTAAGCCCCTGGGAATGGCATCTAAAATTTCGAGTGCTTTATAGGGCTGGTGAATGTCAAGGTAGGTACGGCCTAATACATACACGATCAGCAGCGCATTCGGACCATCTTTGTGCTTTAAGGCGACGTTCAGGCCTTCATGATAATAGGTCAGGCTCATCTCTGACCTGCTGGCATTCCGGTACAGCGAGCCAAGCAGGTTGTTGATGGTAGCCATCTGCATGGTAGAATCTTTGGTAGCCTGTGCTGCTTTCAGTGCCAGCAATGCATATTCGAAGGCATGTTTGTAATCTCCCTGGTTGTTACAGTTTCTGCCGAGCAGTTCATACACATCCTGTACTTTCTGATGTCCGATGGACTGATATACAGTTAAAGCCTGCAGGAGATATTTATTGGACATTGCATATTCTTCCAGTATACTATAGAGGTCCCCCAGCGTGGTGAGGGCCCATCCTTCCAGCGCTTTATCTCCTGCCAGATGAAAGGCTTCTACCGCAAGGCCGGTGATCCGGATACGTTCCCTGCATTGAGTGACATCTGAATAATCATAAAAGGCCTGGAGCTCGAAATAAGCCAGACCAAGCAGCCGTTGACTATTACTTTTTTGCAGGAAGGGAATAGACTGGGCTACAGCCTCCTCTCCTTCCCTGCGTTTTCCCTGTTCGGTAAGCATAAAACCTTTCATGAGCAGATGATGGCCTGCCAGTTCTGTTGATCGTACGGTCCTGTTTAGCCGTTCGGCCCTGATCAAACAGTTATTGGCACTGTCCAGGTTTATGGCCAGTTCACCCTTTTTCCAGATGTGGTATTCTGCCAGGTGTATGAGTGTTTTGACCTGTGTGTGGGCGTCGCTGGTTGTGGCCAACTCCTGTTTGAGTGAATCGGCCTGTTGAGGGCTGAACTCCTGGGCCGTCGCCGGAACGACTGCGAAGATGATGAAAAGGAACAGGAGGAAGCGCATGAAGAGGGTGTTTAAGTATGCAATATACGGGTGTTAACAAAACGATGTAATAAAGTTGTTCTAAAGTTGTGTGTAGTTGAAATTACAGATATATAATTTCTCTTTGTTGTGTTGCTCAGAACCAGTTCTCGGTCAATATTTGTTCCAGCTGCCGGATCTCATTGGAGTAGATCGTTTTTTTCCGTTTGCCGAAGTGGAGGGTATTTTCTACGTGAGGACTTCCTTCCCAGGCGAGTTTAACCGATTTAAGCGCAAGTTCTTTTTTGGCCAGGAAATCCGGTATTACTGCGAAACCTTTCCCTTTACTGAGGCAACGCAGTATGGAAGAGAAATAAGGTACTATATAGTTGGGTTTAAGATCCGGCAGGCAATCAAAATTGGCCATCCAGAAATGCTCAAGATATTCCATGTCGGCTGCAGTGGTGTACCATATCTGCTCTTTCAGCCATTGCCTGATCGCAGTTCTTTCGTTGGTCAGGACCAGGGTATCAAATTGTTCAGTGTCTGTTTCACTGCCACAAATCAGAATGATACGCTCTTTTGTAAACGGAATATATTCCAGGTTTGTTCCGCTACCCTTTTTGGGCGTCAATACCAGGTCAAGCTTCCCTGTGTCAAGTTCCTGCAGAATCTGACGATACTCCCCAAACCGTAAGACGAGATTGAAAGGTAGTTGTGCAAGATGCTCTTCAAGCGTGTATTTGAAGATTTCAAATCCCATACCTACGCTGATCGTTGGCTTCTCCACGCTGGAATTCCTGTGGAAGGATTCCTCCGCTTCCTGCAGTTTGTTGATAGGGTCTATTATACAATTGTATAGTATGATGCCCCGTTCAGTAGGGACCATCTTTTTTGTTACCCGTTCAAACAAGCGGTATCCGGTATAGGCCTCCAGGGAGTTCAGATGGACGCTTACGCCGGGTTGGGAGATGAATAGTGTCTGGGCAGCAGTAGACAGGTTACCCGTCTCGTAAACTGCCTTAAATGTTCTAAACCATTCCAGATTTAACATGGCTGAAGGTTTTTTTTAATTTACTGTGAGTGAGATATCACTTAAGCCATTAAAATGCCATTTGCGGACAAATTGTGTCAAGCTGAAATTTAAATATACAATGTGTTGATGAGTAATCATTTAAGCGGGTTTCCCTGGTAGGCCGGGTAATAGTGATGGTGTTAAGTTCCGAAGATATCGGAGTTCATCGTTTTTTTGCCTCCGATATTTTCGGAGTCGTGCTACAGATCTTCCCTTCTGATTTTCAGCTTTGCCATTTTGGATTCCAGCGTAGTAGGTTTGATATTCATCAGCTCTGCCGCTCCATTGGCTCCGCGGACGCGGCCTTCTGCCTGTTTGAGTACTGAAATGATATATTCCCGCTCTGTTTCAGCCTGGATGTTTTTCACATCCTCAAACGTTTTAATTGGTGTTGTGACAGGTATTGCTGCCTTACCTGTAAGTGTTCGTTTCAGTTCTAATTTTGATTTGCCATCATTTAGAATGGCTGACTGTTCTATAACATTCTCGAGTTCCCGGATGTTACCCGGCCAGTCATAAGCAATCATTTCTTCCATCATGGAAGCGAAAATGCCGTGAAAGGGCTTATTAAATTCACTACAGAATTTTTCTGCAAAATAAATGGACAATTCTTTGATATCACTTCTACGTTCCCGCAATGACGGTAGTGTAATAGGGAAAACATTAATGCGGTAATACAGATCAAGCCGGAAATTTTCGGCAGCTACCTCTCTCTCAAGGTTACGGTTGGTAGCGGCTATTACGCGCACATTTACTTTTGTAAGCGAGTCGCCGCCAATACATTGAATTTCCTTTTCCTGTAAGAAACGCAAAATTTTTACCTGCATCTCCGGAGAAAGTTCTCCGATCTCATCTAAGAAAATAGTTCCACCATCAGCCTGTTCGAATTTACCTTTTCTTTTCTCAATGGCGCCGGTAAATGCGCCTTTTTCATGACCAAATAATTCCGACTCTATAAGCGCAACCGGAATGGCCGCGCAGTTTACGGTAATAAAGGGAGCATTTTTTCGTGGCGACAATAAATGAATAGCTTGTGCCAGCTTTTCTTTCCCGGTTCCACTTTCGCCAAGGATTAATACCGATGTATTATAAAACGCCACCTGTGCAGCAAGGTCCAGTGCCCCCAGCAGCAGGTGATGGTTCCCAATGATACTCCGGAATTCGGGGTAATTCAGTGTGTTCCCCTGTAACTTTCTTTCATAATGAATAGGCGTATGTTTTGAAACGGGCAGATGTTCTCCGTAGATCATTTTTTCAGCTAACGCCGCCAGACTCGTTCTCAAATTGTCCAGTAAGGATATGTGCGCATTCGTGTAAATATCTTTTTGACGACTGTAAAAGAAGTAATGAAAGGAGAGTCCATTGCTCAGCACAACCGGAAATACGAGATAGGATTGAATATTAAACGTATCAATCAATGTTTTTTGCAGAGATGGTACATTCGGTTTTTCATTGGCAGGGTCATTGTTGTAAATGTTCGTATTTATGTCCAGATGGCTGTTTGCAAGAATTACGGATAGCGCTGTTCTCTTCAGATTCGTAATTGTAAGTAGCTCTTTCTCACCAATAAACTGGTATTCGTCGAATCCAACACGCAGATATCCTTTGTCGTTGAGTTGGGCAGTATTAAGAGGTCTTAGTCCGGATGTGATAAGATCGAACGGTACACAGGTTTGCATGATCTCCGCGATCTTCAGCAACTTTTGCTGGCTATCCGTACTGTCATTAATTATTTTCGTTATCTGTTTCGGTACAAGTATTTCCTGGTTGTTTTTTGTTTCAAGACTATGCGCATGACGATACCAGGCAATATCCAGCATAATCAGCAAGTCTTTCTTTCTGTATGGCTTCACCAGAAATCCGTCAGGATAGGTCATCTTTGCCTCTTCCAATATTTTCTGGTTTGAATTGGCCGACAAGTAGACAAACGCAATATGCTCAGATTTTAATTTCCTGGCAATATCAATACCAGAACGTTCTCCCTGTAAACGGATATCAAGTAATACAATATCAGGCCTATCCCGCTGTAAATGCGCTTCTGCTTCCTGTGCAGAAGCCGCAATACCAATTACTTCATAGCCTGATCGCTGTAATACCTGCTGCAAATTACTGGCTACAATGAATTCGTCTTCTACTATCAGTACCTTTTTCGTCATAGTTGTAGCTGCTTAAAAAATTAGCATATATTCTGAAATCATAAAATATAAAGTCATATAGCACATTGTACCGCCTTAATGGATCTCCATCAGACAGGCAGGGTATAGATAACTATTAAAATAATAGGACCAGTCATTACTGTGTTTATTTTCCGCCGGAAGGTTTATTGGCTACTTTACCAGACAAACTTATGCATTTCTTAATATTATCGCAATGAAAATTCGCAGAATATGGGAGATAGCCTTCTCTGGATTTTTCCATGTCAAAAATGAACAGACTGCTGTTTTAACACAATACCACGTGAAAACTTCCTATCAGGATCAATTTTTCAAAGTCCTGAGCCAATACACGCTTAGCTCCATCGCATCTACTGGTAATGTAATGGCGGAAGCATACTATGAGAGAGGGGATGTATGCGTAATGTGGATTATAGAGCGATGGAACTGTCGTATTGCTTATGAAAAACATAAAAGTAGTATCGCCGCGAAAGCGATAGGTGCGTTGGTCAAAGTGGGAATAGTGGAGCCGGTGAAGAATTTTTTTTTACAGGAGCTGGAGATATTTTCTAAAGAAATTAGCCGGGATGCTTTAACCATCCTGTTATTTATAGATGTCAGGCCTGGTACCGAAGAGCGTTTCAAATCGATAAACCGTGATTTAATGCCTGTAATCCGGCGAGCCCCCGGTGTGCTGTTGTTTCAACTAAGCCAGATAGTAGCTCACAAAACCAGGTTTGTAGTATATAAGAAATTGCGCAACTGGGACACCTTTCAATATCATTTAAAAGAGCCGGCGCTTGCGCCTTTAATGCAATTCCTGCAAACTTCTATTGCAGTACCTCCATTTGAAAACGGGTATCATCATCTTATTCAGTTTGGGCAGCGTTAAAGAGATAACCTGTACCAGACCTAACTATGTTTTACCGTTCAACTGCGCATATTATTTTTTTGATAGTGACGATTACTACAGTGATTTTAGAAATCAAGTTATAGAACTGAGCTTTGACATGCATACAGCAATCTATAATAGTGGGAACCATAAGCAGTCAGCGTAAGCAACTTTAGGGTGACCTCAAAGAGACACAAACAATTATTATACTAAAACAAACACAATGAAAAACAAAACGCACTATCGCTCAGCAAACATCAGCGGTGTAGAGATCTTTTACAGGGAAGCAGGTCCTGCAAATGCTCCGGTGTTACTGTTGTTACATGGTTATCCGACCTCTTCGCATATGTACCGTAACCTGATCAATGATTTGTCAGATAAATATCATTTGATTGCCCCTGATTATCCAGGCTATGGAAGAAGCGAACAACCACCTATGGCCGATTTTGAATACAGTTTTGCAAACTATGCCAGGATAATGGAAGAATTGCTGAAACAGCTGAATGTTGGAAAATTCAGCCTTTATCTGATGGATTACGGTGCTCCCGTTGGCTGGACGCTCGCGTCAAAATATCCGGACAGGATAGAGACCATCATTGTACAGAATGGCTGTTGCTATGAAGAGGGATTAGAAACTTTCTGGGATCCTATTAAGGCACTCTGGAAAGATAGAAATGATAAAGATGCTATTAAGGCCTGCCAAGCTTTTCATAGCCCTGAAGGTTTGAAATGGCAATACACGCATCATGTTCCGGATGAAAGCGCTATATCTCCTGATAACTGGGAAATAGATCTCAGGCATCTGCAGCGTCCTGAAAACGATGATATACAGATTGCCCTGTTTTACGACTATCGCAACAATGTAAAACAGTATCCCAAATGGCAGGAATATCTGCGTACCAGCAATCCGGAAATGTTAATAGTATATGGCAAGGACGATTATATTTTCCCTGGTGTTGGTGCAGAGGCATTTAAAAAAGATGTGAAGAACCTTGAGTTTCATCTTTATCCGACAGGACATTTTGCACTGGAAAGCTTCGGTGATGAAATTACCGGAACCATCAGAGACTTTTTAGATAGAAAACTAAGCGGCCGCAAGGTTGAGAACGCATTAACCGAATCAGTATAAGGCGTTGGTTGGGGATACAACAGCCCCGGATGTGACGGAGGTGCTGTGAGGAGAAAGGGGCTTTGATGTATCCTTTTGTAATAATAATATTCTTCATTAAATACGTTTTTATGAGTGCTGCACCCAACACTAACCCAGGCGAAATAAAACCACAGCCCCTTAGCGCCGAATCGCAGGATAAGAACAGGCAGACACCGGACATCATTGTTATACCAGATGAATGTGGCGATTCGCTGTGGGATGAGGTATTGGCGCAATATCCGGACCTGACAACAATCATCAATAAGACGGCGGTTCCGGAATCTGATCAGGTTCCCTCCTCTTCTGAAACAGAGAATAGCCAAATCAAACAGTAGCAATGAATTATCCATCACTGGCATTTACAGATGCGGTCAGAGAGATGCAGGAAAAATTTGGTAGCCGTAAAAGCTATGCCTGTCTGGAGAACAGCAGCTATGTAGATGGTCTGACAGAGAATGAAATGGTATTTATTTCGGACCGGGATAGCTTTTATATGGCTACCATCGGGGGGAATGGATATCCTTATATACAACATCGTGAAACTGAACTGAAGAAACTGAAGGAAAGACCAGTGGCTGACGAGTAATATAAAAATTTATAAAATGAAAATTGGCCGCGTATTAAAACAAGATGCTCCGGTTACAGTGCCGGCGCCATTTCAGATCTATTCCATCCAATCCCTTCAGGCAAACAATAAAAAAGGAGAAACGCCTTTTTTTTGCGTGGATACGTTCCTGATGATCTGGATACTGGAAGGCAGTGTGAAAATAGGTGTTGATACGGATGCCTTTCTTGTAAATGAAAACGTGTTTTTTTATGTGCCCCCCGGGCAGGTTTTCACAATGGAGATTGATGAAGCCGCAAAAGGGTATGCGATCTCTTTTGTTAAAGAGTACATTGAATTAACTGATATCAGAGTAGCGGGATTATTTCGCACTTCATTTTTCAACCAGTTGAACTCCATACCTATCATCTATATATGTGGCGACTCAATAGCCTCAATGGAATCCTTTGCTGACAAAATGATACAGGAGTATAATAATACGCTGGATCTGCGTTCAGACATCCTGAAGGGATACCTGAAGATATTTATGATCTATTTATGCCGGCAGATAAAACAGAATATACAGGATATCCAGGACATTTACTGGTCCCGGAAAAATCACCTGGTCAAGCTATTTTTTACGCAGGTCGAAAAGCACTATGCATCCAAAAAGATGGTAAAAGAGTATGCTGAGATCCTGGCGGTATCTCCCGGTTACCTGAATGGTGTCGTGAAGGAAATGTCGGGACGCCCGGCCAGCCATCACATTCAGCAACGTATTGTTCTTGAAGCGAAAAGAAGGGTTCTTCATGATGGCTTTAGTTTAAAAGAGACGGCGTATGATCTGGGATTTTGGGACCCTGCTCATTTCAGCAAGTATTTTAAGAATTGCTCCGGCATAAACTTTACCGATTTCAAAAAAGGTGTTTCGATGTAAATGAAATACCCATTGTCTTATTCACGAAAATATATTTTATGAAAATAGTCTGGCTTTTTGTAGTCTTTTTATGTGGTGCGCTATTGCCTTTACAGGGAGGGCTTAATGCAAAACTAGCCAAATCAATAAGTAGTCCCATTTATGCGTCAATGATCTGTTTTATCGTTGGAGCGCTCGGGATGGCCGTTTATATTCCTTTTACAAAAGAAACATTTTCCTGGCAACTGCTGAAGGGTAGTGATATTACTGCTGTGTTAGGTGGTGGTTTGATTGGTGCTGTGTTCATTACAGCGAGTATGATGGCGCTGCCCAGGTTAGGTATGGCACTTACTTTTGGACTTGTGGTAGCCGGACAGGTGATCATTTCAGTATTACTTGATCACTTTAATATCCTGGTTGCAGAACAACATGCTGTTAATGTCTGGCGTGGCCTCGGCATACTGCTGATCATTGCGGGAGTTGTTGTTGTGGAGAAATTTTAGAAAGCCTTCAGGTTGATAGTACTGAAGGCTTTCCTGTCTTTTCTGCTGTTTACTGGTTCATTCCCTCATTTACTATGAGGGATTTTTTTATTTCGCAGAACTGTTATTAACCTCTTTTATGAAGCGTATGATCCCGTTCATATAAAATGGCTGCTGGTCGTACATACTCAGGTGACTGCCATTGGCGCAGTACAAAAACTGCCCATGCTGCAACTGCTGGCTCATCCATTTAATATGTTCGGGATTCATTTCGTCATATCTGGCGCCGATAAATAATGCCGGTACCGTAATTTTTTTCAGCCGGGCGCTTATATCCCAGTTCATTAAACTTCCAATGATGCCAAATTCACTGGGTCCCTGTAATGTCAGATAATAAGGCGTATTCAGTTTACTAAGTCCCCGGTTAAGTGGCTCTGGCCATTGGTCCAGTGGCAGCCGGCAAATAAAACGGGCGTAGAAATGCTTCGTTACGAGTTCTGAATACTTCGGATTACTATAATCGTTCCTGGCTGACAACTCATTTATCGTGTCCAGCACAGCAGGCGGCAATTGTTTTACCAATACCTCCTGAATATATTTGTTGAATTCTTTGCCGCTTGCTACCATATTGGAGATAATCAGCCCCTTCAGATTTTGCTGATATTTGACGGCATATTCCATACCCAGCAGACCACCCCATGAATGGCCGAACAGGTAAAAATTGGAGGCATTCAGTTGTAGTGCCTGCCGTACCTGTTCAACTTCATCCACAGCACTTGCTACGGTGTAACGGCTGCTGTCACCTGGCTTATCACTGTTACCATTGCCTAATTCATCGTAGTAATAAAATTCTATTCCTTCTCCCGGAAAGTAACTTTCAAACGCTTCCAGGTAGTCATGAGGAAAGCCTGGTCCCCCGGCTAGTAGCAGCACCTTTATTTTGGGGTTATTGCCAATGCGTTTTGTCCACACGTTGAAAACGCCTTTAGGCGTCTTTATGGGTATCATTTTAACACCTCCTGTCTGCACGGTCGTTGTGTCTGTAATAAAATAGTCGGCCTGATTACCTTTTGGGTCTGGCACGGAACAGTTAGCAAGCAGCATCAGCGATACCATGGATGCGATCAGTGCGAACGGTTTTTTTGAATACATCATTTTGTTGTTTTAATACTGATATTAAAGGTGGTTTTTCATTGCTTTTCTCAATTTCGATGCAAAACTCTGTAATGCAAACTATATGATCGTTACCCTAGGGTAATTAATAGTGCTGACGCCTGATCAATAACGTCTAAGCTGCTTTCTGATACGGCTCAGCGATTGTGGCGTTACGTTTAGATAAGTGGCGACCAGCGAATTCGAAAACATATTTAACAGGTAAGGTTCTTCCTGAAGAAATTTCTTATAACGATCAGCGGCGGGCAGTGTGAGCAAGGTATTAAGACGGTCATAGACCTGTATGAAGGCCTTTTCTGTCAGCATACGCAGCCAACGTTCAATTGCAGGAGATTCATCGACCAGCTTTTTTAGTGCCTCCGCAGAAAATCGGATAGCAGTTATGGGTGAGAGGGTATCAATTGTAAGTGTGGAAGGTTCACGGGAAAGAAAACTTCTGTAGTCTACGGCAAAAACGTTCTTTGTAGTGCTTTCCGGGCTGTTGAAATGGAAAAACCAGGTAATTGTTTTTCCTTTAAAATCGGTAAAGTAGGAAATACATTTCCCTTCAATGATAAAGTAAATATATCGGCATGTAGTGCCAGTTTCGAGCAATCTTTTTCCTTCGCCATATTTTACTAAGCTACAGTTTTCTTCTACCAGTTTTTTTGTTGCCTCATCAGGTACAATATCTTTCGACAGGTACTCCAGAAAAGAGGTACAAAATATTGACTGATGAATATCATTGCCTGAAGGTAGCGTAGTCTTTTTTTTCATCACTGTACAAAATGTATTGTTGGCTACTTTTTAGTACAAATGAATATGATTGAAAGGAAAGTGGCTATTAAAATTATAAGGGTTGTTATTACTCAGGTTATTTTTCAGGTTAGCTACTTCTTATCATATTTGATTGATCAATCCGGTCATACCTAATTATCACTTTAAATTTTATTTTATGAAAAAGGATTTTGTGGTCGTGATGGCCAGCGTAGCGGGCGCACTGCTCGTACTTGCCTCATTAGTCTCCTTTACTGCTAAGCCAGGGGTGCGCGCAACCGCCAGAGAAGAGGAAAAACCAACAATCGTGCTGGTGCATGGCGCCTTTGCCGATGGGTCTTCCTGGAACAAGGTAATACCTGCGTTACAGAAAGAAGGATACCACACAATTGCTGTACAGAATCCGCTGACCTCCCTGAGCGATGATGTGGCATTTGTAGAGCGGGCTATCGCAGAAGCAAAAGGGAAGGTGATACTGGTAGGACATTCATGGGGAGGCGTTGTTATTACCCAGGCCGGAAACAACGAAAAAGTACAGTCGCTTGTCTATGTCGCCGCTTATGCGCCAGATGAAGGACAAAGCATTGAAAGTCTCAGTAAGGATGCTTATGAGGTGAGAAAGATAGCTAATGTGCCTGGACTTGCAGATCCTGTTGTGAGTAGTGATGGTTATATACGACTGAAGGAAGAAACAGTGGTAAATCATTTTGCCCAGGACCTGCCAGCACAGGATGCAAAGGTCATTGCAGCCGGACAGGGCCGCTTTCATTTTAGTACCATAACAGCCAAAGTGGCGAACCCTGCCTGGAAGAATAAACCCAGTTTCTATGTTGTTGCGGACAACGATCATATGATCTCACCTCAGCTGGAAACTGAAATGGCTAAAAACATTCATGCAACTACTTATCACTTGCCTGCAAGCCATGTGGTGATGTTGTCACAACCAGCAGCTGTAGTAAAAGTGATCCTAGCAGCAGCAGGTAAAAAATAGGTTGATCGCAGCAATTATTTTGATGGCTTAATGTTTTTTATGAAAGATCAGATATTTTATAGAACCATTGACATAGATGGCTTAAATATTTTTTATCGTGAGTCAGGTGCGGCAACACGCCCGGTTCTGCTGTTATTACACGGCTTTCCCTCCTCTTCGCATATGTACAGGGATCTTATTGCTGATCTGTCGGGAACATATCATATTGTTGCGCCTGACTATCCGGGATTTGGTCAAAGCAGTGCCCCTGACGTAAAACAGTTTTCATATACATTTGATAATCTGTCTGTGATCATTGAACGCTTTATTGACCGATTGCAACTTCGGAACATAAGCCTGTATATCCAGGACTATGGTGGTCCTATCGGACTAAGGATCGCCAGCCGCCGGCCTGAGTTGATCCGCTCATTGATCATACAAAACGCAAATGCATATAACGAAGGTTTAGGCGATGCACTGGAGCCATTGGTTACCTATATTCAGGATCCAGGTGCTGCTCAGGAAAAAGAAGCTCGTTTTTTCCTGACATCAGCAGCTACAAAATGGATGTATCTGAATGGTGCCAGTGATAAAACCAGGATAAGTCCGGATAGCTATATCACCGATCAATACTATCTTGACCAGCCCGGAAATGATGCAATACAGCTTGCCCTTTTCCGCGATTATGGAAGTAATATTGCCTTGTATGATGAATGGCATAAGTATTTTAAAGAACATCAACCTGATACCATGGTATTATGGGGGAAAAACGACGCTATGTTTATAGCGCCTGGAGGAGAAGCGTACCGAAAAGATCTGCCCAATGCGAAAATCATTCAAATCGATGGAGGACATTTTTTGCTTGAGGAACATCACGAATATGTTGCAGATTTGATAAAAGGGTTTATACAATGAGCAACGTAATGCTTAATTTCCTGGCAAAGTAAATGTATAGGAAAATATCAGTGAACAGCGGGATAGCGATTCATTCGGTCATCTCGCCGTTCACTGTTTCTCAATGTCGGGAAGGCGCTATTTTTTTAGTATCTTCAATTGAACGGATGAAAGCAGCTGCGGCCTGCTCTTCAGTAAGATCCGGATCATAGCCTACAAACTTATGTCGGATGACCCTGTTCCGGTCAATCACAAATCGTGTAGGAATACCAATTGTTCCGAATTCAGTATAGTATTTATTTTGAATGCTGTCTTTCCCTTTTTCATCAAACACAACATGGAAATTATAATTGTTCTTTAGCATGTCTTTTTGCACCAGTTCTTTATATTGAGCTGATTTCTCCCGTGTGTCAACAAACAGAAAGGCTACGCTTGTATCATTTGCATATTGTTTTACTACTTTGTTGACCATTGGGAAATCTTTATGGCAGTAGTAACACCATGTTGACCAAAAATACACTATCAGCACTTTATTTTTAAAGTCAGCAAGACTTACAATTTTGCCTTCTGTATCTAACATTTTAAAGTGAGGGGCAGGAATATCTAATAGTGTGTCGATAGGTGTTTGCTTATATCCGGTGTTTGAATAACCCTGCATCGTGGCAGGGATGCAAAAGAACAAAAGGTAAAGGAAGTGTCTTTTCATGATTAATATAATTTGATGACGAAGATATCAGGCGTAATATGGTTGAATGTTAAAAAGGAGCACTTTTCTGTTAACTACTGTTAACTGAAAGATCAATGAAGGCTTTATACTGTAATTTTAGCGGGTATTATGAGGAGAAGATTGAAGTTCACATTCCTGATTGCAATATGCGCTGTATCCCTGATCGTATTGTTTCAGGTCTATTGGGTGTATAATAACTATAAGGTCAGCCAGTATAATTTTATAGCATCCGCCAGGTACGCATTACAGAAAAGTATCAGTGCCTACCAGCTTCAACAGAGTGAATTGCCTACTTCTCTGAAGTACAAAGATCCCACGCTGACATTTTTTCTGAGAACAATTCCTAACCGTGATTCTATTGCTTTTGATACGCCAGCAGTTATCAAACCATTTCATGCCGAATTTTTAACAGTAAAAATTGACGAGTATAATATAAACGAGGTGAGTGCTATCATGGGAAGATTGATATCGCAACAGTTTCGCCGACCGGTAAATCTCGATTCTTTGGCTGTGTTATATAAAGAAGAACTACGTAAGGAAAATATTGCAGTGTCATTTAAACTCATATTGTTAGATAGCACAGCAGTTCTTTCACAAGATGAAGTTTCTGTGCCGATAAAGTTTCATAGATCGCCTGTTGTCATTGTAAAGGCTATTCCTGTAAATTCATCAACGATGTTATGGAAGCAGAATATTCTTCCGGCCTTTATTTCGTTTGCATTGATACTGTTATCTGCAGGAAGTCTTTTTTTTATGGGGAGAATGATTAAACGCCAGATGCGGCTCAATAGTTTTAAAGATGATTTCATTAATAATATTACACATGAGTTAAGAACACCACTGACTATCCTGCAATCATCAATAGATGCTTTAAAGAGCTTTGGTGCTTCATCAGATCCCGATAGACTTGAAAGGTATTTAAATATCAATTTGAATATCATTAAGAAGCTGGACACGGACATAGATCGCATCTTAGAGATCAGTAAATATGAACACGGTATCATGTCTGCACAGCGCATGGATGTTAATTTAACGGATTTGTCTGCCGAGGTAGTCGACCGTTTTGACTTACGTGCACCAGATGAGATTTTTATCTTCAATGCACTACAGCCGAAAGTTGTCAATACGGACCGTTTTATTATAGATACAATTCTGAGTAACCTGATAGATAATGCCATTAAATACGCACAGGGGAACGTTCGTGTAAATATTAGCTTTCGCACTATTGTTAATGGCTGGCAGTTGCAGATACAGGATAACGGGAAAGGGATTGATCCATTTCATTTACCTTTTATATTCGATAAGTTTTATCGGGTACAGTCGAAAAATGTGCATGAAGTGAAAGGATATGGTCTGGGATTAAGCTATGTTAAACTGTTGGTTACTGCATTAAATGGAGAGATTTCCGTTACAAGTCAGATTAATAAAGGAACAACTTTTACTATTCAGTTTCATGATGAATAAGATTAGCGTATTACTTGTGGAAGATGAGCCGGTATTGGCTGCTATCATAAAAGAATCGCTTGAAACCCGCGATTTCCTTGTTCATATTGCTGGCAATGGTAATAACGGCTGGTCGCTGTTTAGAAAGCTGAAGCCGGATATTTGTATCATTGATGTTATGTTGCCTGGAAAAGATGGTTTCTCATTGGTTTCAGACATTCGCACAGTAGATGAGAAGGTGCCGATTATTTTTCTTACTGCCAGAAAGCAACCAGAAGATGTTATATATGGTCTTGAAATAGGAGCAGATGATTACATGAAGAAACCGTTTTCAATGGAAGAATTAGTGTTGCGGCTAAAAGTTATGGTGCGTCGGCAGTATCAGTTTTCGGCCTTCAGGAATAATTCGTCCGGTATGGTAAAGGTCGGCAGGTTTATGTTTAATATTCAAAAACAGGAATTAACGGCTGAAGAGCAGGTGATTCAGCTTTCACAGCGTGAGGCGGATTTATTGAGATTATTACTGGAAGTGAAAAACGAATTACTTGATAGAAAAACGGCACTTCTCAGGTTATGGGGCGATGATGATCCCTTTGCTGCGAGGAGCATGGATGTTTATATTACCAGGATTCGGAAATATTTTCGGGAAGATGCTTCTATTGAAATCATCAATATCAGGGGAAAGGGATATAGCCTGATAGAATATTCATAAGGTAATATCGCATGAATATACACAGATTTAGGGTGCCTATTGACAATGCAAATATCTGTCTGGCTTTTACCCCAATCCAGACTCCTTTTTTCTGAAGTACAAGAAAATATAAATAGCCCATTGCCAATGGAGCGGAGTTTTGAACACCCTCAACATTCAACGGGCTGTTTAAATTACAGACAGGACAGCGCCCCGAAGCATTTAAGAAGGCAAGTTAACAGCTTCTTCCCTATTCAATAACTCGTTAATCGTCTCGTGTAACTGCGCCTTGGTAAATGGTTTTTTGAGAAAAGCGTCAGCACCATTTTCCAGTGCCAGGTCCTGAGCGGCCGCATCCACGCCAGAGATCATGATCACCTTTGCAGTGGGATGTTCATTTTTTACAAAACTGAGAAAGTCGACGCCAAAACCGTCAGGCAGTCGATTGTCTAATAATATTAAAGAAGGCTTTTCCTGTAGAAGATATTCCTCAGCTTTGGCAATACTTTGTACATGTTCGACATCCATTCCTTCCCCATCAAGTAATATGTTTAAAAGGAGGCACAGGTCACCTTCGTCATCAATGATCAATATTTTCCCGGGAGCAGTTTTAGTTTTCATGTTTTATTGTTGGTTGTGATGGTTAGTTAGTAAAAAAAGCATGCCAAATGGTATACGCACTGAAAAATTCAATAAAATCTGAGAGTCAAAGGTTGTTAGTTATGCCTTAGTGATCACAATGGGGGGAAACAATTATTATTATAATAGACTGCCTGAACCAGCAAGCGGTGTGACCTTAAAGTCACCAGCGGATTAACCGTTGGTGACTTTAATTGTTTCAAGATCCGGAATATTAAAACACCGCTTCCGGATAATCAGTATATCCCTTTTCTTCCCCACTATACAACGTATCCTGGTTGATTGCTGATAATGGTAAATTGTTTTTAAAGCGGACTGTCAAATCGGGATTGGCAATAAATGGTGCACCAAAAGATACAAGGTCGGCTATACCTTCTTTCAGAATACTATTCGCACTGTCCCGCGTAAAGCCCAGATTCGCCATCAACCTGCCATTGTAATGGTAACGGAAATGGCTGAAATAGTTATCCTGCAATACTTCTACCGGTGTGCCTATTAAGCTTTCTGCAGGCCCGACAATGTGCAGGAAAGCGAGATTGTAATCATTCAGTTTTTTAAGGATGTACTGAAACATGGGGATAGTTTCTTCGTCCGGCGTCACGATACCTACATGGCTATATGCGACCGGTGTAAACTTAATGGCGACCCTTGTACTATCCCATACTTCCAGGATAACATCCAGTATTTCAAATATAATACGTGCGCGATTTTCAATACTGCCACCATACTCATCGGTTCTATGATTAGTAGCGAGGCTCAGAAACTGAGGAATTAACATGCCACTCTGCGCATGTACTTCAACGCCATCAAATCCTGCTTCTTTCGCGTTCTTAGCTGCCTGCCGGTAATCCTGTATCGTTTGTTTAATTTCAGCCACAGTGAATGCGCGGGGCGTTTGTGTATCTTTAAAGCCCTGGGGTGTATAGGACTGGCTTTGCGGATTAATGGCGGATGGGCCAGCGGGCAATTCACCATCAAAAAAATCCGGATGAGATGCGGCGCCAATATGACCTAATTGAGAGAAGATTAAACCTCCTTTGTTGTGTACTGCCTGAGTGACCAGTTTCCATCCGTCAATCTGATCCTGCGTATAAATGCCTGGCACATTAATAAAACCAATAGACTTCGGATTCACCCAGGTGCCTTCACTCAGAATTAGGCCTGCTGAAGCGCGTTGTGCATAATATCTTGCCATCAATGGCGTAGGAACCAGGCCTTTATTGGTGGCACGTCCACGCGTAAGTGAAGCCATTACCACCCTGTTCTTTAATTTCAAATCACCTATCTGATATTCCTCCAGCAGAGGTTGTGCTATATTTTCCATTGCTTTTTTAAAAACAAACTTCGGGCATCTGTTCCAGCGTCGCAATACGGGAAAAACTAATGCCATAGGGATAAATTTATCCCATAGAGCGATTAGCATACAATGCCTATTTTTGAATAAAGCAACACTTTATGTACGAAAGAAAGACTCCCCTCACAATAGATTGCGGACTGCACCTGACGAAAGAAGTGCTGAATGGCAAATGGAAGCCAGCCATCCTCCGCGCTATTTCGATGGATGTAAAGCGTCCAAGCGAGATACTACGTTTATTTTCCGGCGCCACCCGCAGGGTGTTGAACGTACAACTCAAAGAATTGGAAGGGCATGGTATGATAGAGAAGAAAACCTACCCCCAACTGCCGCCTAAAGTGGAGTATTCACTTACAGAGATCGGTTATTCGCTGATGCCTATTATTGAGGCTATGAACCAGTGGGGGGATGATAATCGCGGTTTTTTGGAGAATGTTATTAAGCAGGCACCTAAGATTAGCGAAACGTCAAAAACGACATGCGAGAGTTATATACTTATGAACGCAGCGAAGTAAGATCGGATAAGGTTGGCTGTAGAAATCAAAAAGCCTCCAAATCTTTCGATTTGAAGGCTTAAAGCTTGCGGGGCGGAGGGACAACTTTCGAACCGGTTTGTAGATGATTTAACTAAAATTAATCTCTTTGTTAGTGAAAATAATCCGTCTTTTCGTCTAGTGTAGACGCTGTTTAAATTTCGGCTCTATTCCATAGGCATTAGAAGCAAACAGCGTTTTCTACTCAAAAACATGGGTGTTTGACTATTAGTTTTGGCAGTGATTTTTTTATGATACAACTTGCCGCTGTAATTTATTTTGAGTTGACCTTTAACATTGTACCATGACCAAAAACTCCATCTTTATTCTGCTGTATGCTGCCATTGCTTTAGTATCCTGCCAAAAGAAAGAAACCGAAAAACTGAGTAGCAATAGTTTGACTGCCAGTAGTAATGCTACCCAATTATCCGCTTTTTTAAGATATTATTATAAGGGCCCCGGTGTTGGCAATATCTTTAGCGGGTACGGCAACAATGGTTTTGCCTGGAATTCCATCTTTGTTAATGATGGTGGAGCAGCCCAGGGTAGTCCTACTGCAACCGTTTTTAACGGTAATATCTATGAATTCCATAGAGGAAAGACAAGTAATAACCTGTATTATGGTTACAGTACTGATGCCGGAGATTCCTGGACTACGGCTGTACCTTTGGGGAATAACGCCGCCACAGCTGGTGATCCCTCTGCATGTACTTTCGCAGGTAAAATGTTCCTGGCTTATTCAAGTACTTCTTTTCAGCTTGGAAACAATTCTACCCCTATTTACTATTCTTACAGTTCAGATGGACAAAACTGGACACAGGTGGTGTTGCCTTATACATCCTGGGGTGATCCATATATCTTTACTTTTAACAATGGGATACATATCCTGTATTGCAACACCCATAATCCGGTTCCGGTTTTTACCATTTTATCGTCTGGGGATGGAATAAACTGGACAAAGGGCCCACAGTTGAATATTGGTTATTTCCGTTATGCCGCAGCAGCATCAACCCTCGCAGGTCCCTCCAATCCTATCAGGACAGTCATCATTGGGGCGGATGCAGGTGGACAGCTTCAATCTACAGTGTCCACTGATCTGGTTAACTGGACTACACCTGTTAAGATTACGACTGCATCCGGGCAGCTTGCATACAGCAGCAGAAGACCTGCCATAAGCCCTAGTGGTGTTGTGGCTATATACAAAGCTAAGACCAATAACAATATCATATATGCGCTGCCAGGTGGCCTTGGGTATATAGAGCAGGCAAATGCGGTTGGTACTACTGACGAATCACCATTTTTGATAGAATACCCCTGAGCAGGCTCTTACTATTTTGTAAGACCGTTGGTATCTGTTGACAATACTTCGCTCATATAATCCAGGAAAGGACGCATTCTTTTAAACGTAGTATCTGCTTCTTTTAAAAAAGAACTGTTTAATGCCTCTTCATCTGTAAAGTAGCGACGTACTATAAATTGTTTATAGCGTAACAGGTCTACCGCTTCATGTGTTTTATCATACCCTTTGGGAGCGGTTTTTAGCTGTTCGCCCTGCAACTCTCCGAAGGCTTCTATGAACTGTTTGTTTTTTTAGGATCTTTCGGAGAGGAGTAGGGTCGAAGGCGATATCATTACGCACTGGCTAGTAGATAAAGGTAACTGATTTAGCTGTTTTTCTTGCGCCAGGTGTTTAGTTGCCAAAAAAGTCTCCATTGGAGTTGTTCTGCAAATAATATTTTAATAGCCCATCTTCTCTCATTCCAGTCTTATGTTAAGTTTCTCAATTCAAAATTGATACCATTATTTGTCAGGTAGGGTCTGCTGAATAAGTTTTCTGACCAACTAAATTTCATTTTAACACCTGGCTATTTACCATTCCTGACGTCTCATATATTGGGGTATAAATTGTGTATCAGAACTATTTACCATTGTGGTCAAATAGCCCTCCTTTACCAGACAGTAATAGATTTGGCGTGCTGACAACAAAGAACCTGCTGCCAGTTTAAGCAGATTCATAACAAAGTATATAGACATCACCCAACTCTCAGCCGTATCCTTGAGCCGTGCTTTGATCTTACCCAGACCATATGCATTTTTTCCCTGTCCAAACTTCCCCTCAATCGCATTTCGTTCCGGCATCTCTTTTTGCAATAATCGCTTTTGCTGCTTACCATCTGGTGAGGGTCGCCCCAATCGCTTGCCAAAGTAACGGATCCCTTTTTCCTTCATAAACTGTCTGTTTTCTCGTTCGCCGAACAACTGATCTGCCAATACACGCTCAGGATAACAACCAAACAAGCGTTTGTATGTTTCCAGGCTGTCTATCAGCAATCCACCTTCATTGTAATTGTTCCAGCTCAGATTCTCTATATGTGTGTAACCATCTTTCAACAGCACCAGTTGCTTGCTGCCAAACTCTGTTGATACACGGTCTTTACCTCTCGGCATTGGACGTACATATGGTTGATAGATACTTACAATCCGATCTGTTATTTTCTGTTCTCTTTTCTTATACATCTCTACCTGCTGACGATACATTTCCTGGATCACCTGTATTAACGTCCAATCTTTTCTGGTCAATGTCTCCTTAAAAGTAGCATCTGTTTCTATGAGCCAAAACAGGCCCCAAACTCCCCAATCAGGAAATATTAAACATAATTAGGGAAAATTCGACATAAAACGACATAAAACTACATAAATCGACATAATCCGGACATTGCCTTTTTCGACGGTGGTAATTTTGTAGAAAAAAAACTATGACTAAACTCACAAGACAGGTATTTGATATACCGGCCGATATTATGCTGGATGTATGCAGTTTAATTTGCGAACACGAACTTGAGCATACCATCATGGAAGTAGATGAGGATGAAGATACAATCAGTCTTGAATTACAGTATAGTAAACAAGACAGGAAAGTAATTCATAAGATAGAGGATATGATAGCTGATAACAGTGATGAAGAAGGTGACGATGACGAGGAAGATGATGATGACAAGGATGAATAGTAGTATCCGTAATAGGGAGTGTAATTAATTTTATACTCCCTATTGCATTATGAGTATTATTTTTTCATTTTAATTTCTTCCTATGTGCAACACTGAGTTAACTGAACCATCAGAGGATACTGAAAGCCTAAATATATCAGACCCTGAGCTTTTAATAACACTTAAAATATTCGCGAGGATTCTACTATCTGTTAACCACTCAGAACACATTGAGACACCATTTGTAAATCTTAATCCATCACCTGAAAAATTAGCCGCATGAGTATTATTAACGCTTTTAAACAATTTGGAAACTATTCCAAAAAACAACCTGTTAAAGTGGCCGCACAGGCAGCTGTGGTATATACCAGGGTATCCAGTAAGGAACAGGCAGACCATAATTTAAGCCTGGATGTTCAGCGTAAATCAATCGAAGAATCTGCCCGCAAGAACAATTTGGGTATCATCGGTTACTTTGGAGGTACTTATGAAAGCGCTAAAACCGATGGTCGTAAAGAGTTTAATCGGATGTTGGACTTTATTAAAACCCGTAAGGGAAAAGTGAGCCATATATTAGTTTATACACTTGATCGTTTCTCCCGAATAGGAGGTGCTGCCATTAAATTAGCCGAGGAATTAAGGGAGAATTATGGTGTTACAATATTTGCAGTAACTCAGCCAACTGATACATCCAATCCTAGTGGTGTATTGCATCAGAATATTACCTTTTTGTTTAGTCAGTACGATAATCAGCTGCGTAAGCAAAAAGCAGTTGCCGGGATGATAGAAAAGTTTGACAAAGGTATTTGGGTAACTAAGCCACCACAGGGATATGATATTGTGAAGATTAACGGTCAACGTAAAATTGTTTTAAACGAAGTAGGTAAAAAGATAAAGAAGGCATTTATCTGGAAGGCCGAGGGTATGAAGAATGAGGAAATTATTTCCAGGCTAAAGGCTATGGGAGTTAAGATGTATAAACAGCAGTTAACTAAGATATTTAAACGTCCTTTCTATTGTGGTATGATTAACCACGGGTTATTGGAAGGTAAAATAGTGGAAGGTGACCATGAGAAGATGATCAGCCCTGAAATCTTTTTAAAGGTCAATAACATTCATCAGGGCTCAGGAGGATACGGAGTGCCACACAAAAAGGAACAAGACGCTGTACCCCTTAAAATCTTCATTAAATGTGATACCTGCAACCAGCCATTTACAGGTTATGTAGTCAAAGCAAAATCACTGTGGTATTACAAGTGCCGGAAGGATGGCTGTAAATGTAATAAAAGCGCCAAAAGGATGCATGAACTATTTGAGCAGTTGTTAAGTCAATTTTGTTTTAATGAGGACCAGATGGAATCCCTTAGAAAGGTACTTATTGAGGAGTATTATGAAATGAACAGGGAAAACATGGAACAACAGAAAATATTAACCGCCCAACTGAAGGAGGTCGATAACAAGATCGACAGCTTGGAGGAAAGTAGGTATGTATTAAAAGAAATAGGGCAGGAAACGTTTGATAAGTTTTACTCCCGGTATAGTAAGGAGCGGAATCTTATTTCTACAAAATTGGAAAAATGCACAGGAAGTATTTCGAACCCTGAAGAAGTAATAAACCAAGCCATATCTCTTTCTTCCAATCTCGATATGGTATGGCGCTCCAGTAATACAGGTGCAAAGGAAAAACTCCAAACCCTCGTATTCCCCGACGGAATCATCTATGACCGCCAAAATGAGGCATTTCGAACCCCAAAAGTCAATTATATTTTTACTCGTATTGCCCACCTGTTGGGCAATACGAGTAAAAACGAAAAAGGGACCGATCATCTTTTCGATAATCAGTCCCTTTTAGCGGAGAAGAAGGGATTCGAACCCTTGAAACCCTTTCGAGTTTACACACTTTCCAGGCGTGCCAGTTCAACCACTCCTGCACTTCTCCGGGTAGGTTGAATTTTTATTTCAGGATGGCAAAGGTAGCTATTTCTACCAGATTACCAAAATAAAATTTAAATCGTTTCCCAGTCGTTGGTATTAGCCGTTAACTCCCCTCTCAGAGAGGTCTCGATCATCGCTTTTGTGGAGGCTGGATCGAGGTCCTGTCCCAGTACAAACATCAATTTAGTGATTGCTGCTTCAAAGGTCATGTCGTGACCGCTGATCACACCTATTTGCTGCAGCGGCTGACTGGTTTCATATTTACCCAGTTCTACCGATCCACCGTCACATTGGGTGATATCCACAATGATCACACCTTTGTCTATTGCCTTTTTCAGGCATTCTATAAACCAGGGTTGTGTATTGGTATTGCCGCTACCGAAGGTCTCCATGATCACGCCGCGAAGGCCGCTGACGTTCAGGATAGCCTCTACTGCCTTACGCGTGATGCCCGGGAACATTTTTAGTACGGTAACATTATCGTCGAGGTGTTTATGTACTTTGAGTGGCTTGTCAGGACAAGGTAATACAAACTGTGTTTTGTATTTAATGTCGATACCTGCTTCTGCCAGTGGAGGGTAGTTCATCGAATAGAACGCCTCGAATTTCTCCGCGTTATATTTCTTGGACCTGTTACCACGGAACAGTGCAAAGTCAAAATAGATACATACTTCCGGCACAACCACCTGTCCGTTATGACGGGTAGCGGCGATCTCCATGGCTGTGATAATATTCTCCTTCGCGTCTGTACGGATCTTTCCGATCGGCAACTGCGAACCGGTCAGGATGACGGGCTTAGAAAGATTTTCCAGCATGAAGCTCAGTGCTGAAGCGGTAAATGACATGGTATCAGAACCATGAAGGATAACGAATCCGTCATACCGGTCATAGCGGTCTTCAATAATAGACGCCAGTTCCACCCATATTTCGGGCTGCATGTCGGAAGAATCGATAGGCGGATTAAAAGCGTATACGTAAAAATCAATCCCCATACGGTATAGTTCCGGAAGATTGTTACGTATCTCATTAAAACCGATAGGACGCAAGGCTTTGGTTTTCTCGTCGTAGATCATCCCAACGGTGCCCCCTGTATAAATAATCAGGATTTTACTCATTGATGCTGCTGTTCCAAATTGCCTGCAAATGTACCGCCTTAAAGGTTAAAGCATTTTGAATAATTTGAGGGCGTTGTTTGTCGTAATAGCAGCTATATCGGCTATTTTTAGATTTTTTACATCTGCAATCTTTTCACCGATCAATGGAATGTATGCGCTCTCATTCCTTTTACCACGGTAGGGTACGGGGGCCAGGTAAGGCGCATCCGTTTCCAGTACTACGTTTGCAAGGTCAATATCTTCCAGGATCTTATCCAGCCCCGATTTTTTGAATGTAACCACACCACCGATGCCAAGATAGAAACCAAGGTCAATGATCTCTTTGGCCTCTTCCAGGGTACCGGAGAAACAATGGAACACGCCAGAGAGTCTGCCATCCTGTAAGGCTTTTACTTCATCAATACATTCCCGGGTGCTTTCACGGCTGTGAATGGCAACCGGCAGACTATATTCACAGGCCAGTTCCAGCTGAGTGCGGAAGGCTTTATATTGTTGTTCAACGTGTGTCTTGTCCCAATAGAAATCCAGACCGATCTCTCCAATGGCTTTGAACGGACGCTTTGCTAACCAGTCTTTTACAATGCCCAGTTCCTGATCAACGTTCTCATTCACGTAACAGGGGTGTACTCCCATCATGGCGAAACACTTGCCGGGGAACTCCGTTTCCAGCGCCAGCATGCCGGCTATTGAACTGCTATCGATATTCGGCAGGTATAAATGGGACACACCTGCGGCCAGGGCCCGCTCTACTACAGCTGTTCTGTCGTCCGAAAAATCCTCCCCATATAAATGGGCGTGTGTGTCTATCCAATTCATCTATAAAATATTAAATTTTTTTATTCAATTACTAAAAATATTACATTTGTATAATATTTATATTTCAGTAAGTGCTGTACAAAAGTACAGCCGAAAGACCTCATTTAAAACTATACTTATTCTATGAAAAGCTATTTTTGCTTTAACCGTATCTTCGCAGGAGTAATTATCCTGGTATTGGTGGTAACCTGCTTTTTTGCCTGTTCTAAATCAACTGAATCAGCTAGTCCGAACGCGAACCAGGCTGATAATCTTACAATTAATGCTGCTGCCGATCAGGCGATCGTTAGCGGAATATATGATGACCTCTTCGGTATTGCGCTGGAAGTAGGTGCAAAAGCTGGTATGAACCAGGCTGGCCGTAAGGCAAATATTGACCTGACTGCCAAGCTGGGTAGCTGTGCAATCGCTGAAATCGACGATGTAAGCGCTGGTCAGTGGCCTAAAGTGATGCTGATCAAGTTCGGTGCACAGTGTGCTGATGCAACCGGCCGTGTACGTGCAGGAAACATCCAGGTAACTTATTCCAACTTCTTCTATTATCCAAATGCGACGATCACTATCAAACCGCTGAGCTATACTGTAAATGGTATCGCTGTACAGGGTACTAAAGTGATCACTAACCTGAGCAGCAACAGTGAATATAAATACAGCGCTGTTATCAATGATGGCGTACTGAAACTGGATACCGTAACAGTAAGCTACAAGAGCAACGCTACTATCAAACAGACAGACGGTTTAGCTACCCTGGCTGACGTAACAGATGATGTGTTCAGCATCTTTGGTACTGACTCCCTGATCTATCCAAATGGTACAACTGCAGCTATCACCGTTGGTGAAGCAGATGCACTGCAGAGAAAGATCGAATGCCCATGGTTCAGCAAAGGCAAAGCCCTGGTAACAGTAGGTAATATCACTGCGAATGTAAACTACGGTAATGGTGTGTGTGATGACTCAGCCAGCATCGATCTGGGTGATAAAGTGAAAAGCATTAAATTGCCTAAATAATAGCAATAATAATTCATGAAAAAGCCCGGGTTCATCGCCCGGGCTTTTGTATTTTAATAAGGGATTGCTTCCATACTCAGTTTCTCCTTGCGGAAGTATTCCAGTACCCTGGGTAAAGCATATTCCATTCGGTCCCAGGCTTTTGTACTGTCGTGAAACACAATAATAGACCCTGGTTTCGCCTTAAATACCACATTCTGCACACACTCCTCTCCGCTTCTTTCCGTGTCAAAATCAGCGCTTAATACATCCCACATGATCACCTGCGCATTGGGAACCAGCTTCTTCAGGTGTTTGACCTGAAAAGGGGTGATTCTGCCATAAGGTGGACGGAATAAAGGGGAACTGATATATTTACGGGCTTCGAGAATATTCTCCATGTATTTATCTGTACCGGTTTTCCAGCCATTCAGGTGGTTATGGGTATGATTGCCGGTATGATGACCTTCTTCCAGTATCTGCTGGTAGATATCCGGATGCTCAATAACGTTTTTCCCTATACAGAAAAAGGTCGCTTTCGCCTCATATTTACGGAGTTGTTCCAGTACAAAAGGAGTCGCCACAGGGTGTGGACCGTCGTCAAATGTGAGGTATACAGATGGCCTGGCCGGGGAAAAGTTCCAGGTGCAGTTTTTATACAGTGCTTTCAGCAGCCCAGGTGTTTTCGTAAGATAAAACATGGATGTCGCGATTGAAAAATAAAGGTAGCTAAATCTTTCTTTACCTTTGCGGCATGCAACATCAGAAAGTAAGGGTACGCTTTGCGCCCAGTCCAACAGGTGGCCTGCACCTCGGAGGTGTACGCACGGTTTTATTCAACTATTTATTTGCAAAGCAGCACAATGGTGAATTTGTGCTTCGTATAGAAGATACTGACCAGACCCGCTATGTGCCGGGCGCGGAAGAATATATCATAGAATGCCTGCGCTGGTGTGGTCTGAATGCGGATGAAGGTCCTCATGTAGGTGGCCCTTACGCCCCTTACCGCCAGAGTGAGCGTAAAGCCCAGTACCGTCAGTATGCAGAACAGCTGGTTGCAGCTGGTCATGCCTATTATGCGTTTGATACGCCGGAAGAGCTGGAAGAAATGCGTACCAGACTGAAGACGGAACAAAACCCTTCTCCTCAGTATAATGCTGCTGCGCGTCAGCAGATGCGTAACTCTATCAGTCTGCCGGCGGAAGAAACAGCAGCACTGCTGGAACGCGGTACACCGCACGTGATCCGTATTAAAATGCCGCAGGGTGAAGAAGTTGGTTTTACCGACATGATCCGCGGTCACGTACAATTTAATACCAGCACTGTTGATGATAAAGTCCTGCTGAAAGCAGATGGTATGCCTACCTATCACCTCGCTGTGGTAGTAGATGATTACCTTATGAAGATTACACACGCATTCCGTGGTGAAGAATGGCTGCCTTCAGCGCCTGTACACCTCCTGCTGTGGAAATACCTGGGTTGGGAAGCACAGATGCCTGACTGGGCACACCTGCCGCTGATCCTGAAACCTGATGGTAACGGTAAACTAAGCAAGCGTGATGGCGACCGTCTGGGATTCCCGGTATATGCAATGAACTGGGCTGATCCTAAGTCAGGTGAAATGACCACCGGTTTCCGTGAGAAAGGTTTCCTGCCGGAAGCATTTGTGAATATGCTGGCCATGCTGGGCTGGAACGATGGTACTGGTCAGGAGATATTTTCAATGGACGAGCTGATCGCCCGTTTCTCCCTGGACCGTGTACATAAAGCAGGTGCCAAATTCGATTTCGAAAAGGCAAAATGGTTTAACCACCAGTACCTCCTGCATGCAGACAATAACCGTCTGGCAGAACTGTTTATGCCGGTACTGAAAGAAAAGAATGTCAATGCATCTCCTGAATATGTAGCAACGATCGCTGGTCTCGTAAAAGAGCGTTGTGATTTTGTGAATGATATCTGGGATCATGCCTTCTTCTTCTTCCAGGCGCCTGAAACATTCGATGTGGCGGCTGTGAAACCCAAATGGAATGCTGATAAGACACAGTTCTTCCGTGACTGGGCTTCCATTGTGGAAGGATTGTCTGATTTCTCCGCTACTTCAATGGAAGAAAGCTTCAAAACCCTGGCTGGTTCTATGAATATTAAACCAGGAGAATTGCAGCTGCCATTCCGTATTATGCTGTGTGGTGGTAAGTTCGGTCCGCCGGTATTCAATATCGCAGAGACCCTTGGCAAACATGAGACGATCGTAAGGATCATGAGAGGACTGGATGCGATCAATGCATAAATGACTTTTAATATTATCAGATAAAAGAAAAAGGAGAGGTAGCTACCTCTCCTTTTTCTTTTATCTGATAATGTCTGAATTATCCTTTCTTGGCTTCTTTTGCCCAGGCATCTTTCAGGGTCACTGTACGGTTGAACACTACTTTATCAGGAGTGCTGTCCGCATCAGCGGCGAAATAGCCTTTGCGCAGGAACTGGAAGCGATCGCCTGGTTTAGCATTCAGCAGACTAGGTTCGATATACGCTTTGGAAATAACCTGCAGGGAATCAGGATTGATATAAGATTTGAAATCACCTTCTTCGTTACCTGGATCTTCCACTTTAAACAGGCGGTCGTACAGTCTTACTTCAGCTGTAGCTGCATGCGCTGCACTTACCCAGTGAATGGTTCCTTTTACTGTCAGACCGCTGGTATCGCCGCCGCTTTTGCTTTCCGGCAGGTAGGTGGCATAGATAGTCGTGATATTGCCATCTGCATCTTTTTCAAAGCTTTCGCCCTTAATGATGTAGGCGTTTTTCAGTCGTACCGCCAGACCAGGACCCAGACGGAAGAACTTCTTAGGTGGTTCTTCCATGAAATCTTCACGCTCGATGTACAGTGTATTGCTGAAAGGCAGAATACGTGTACCGGAGTTTGGATCTTCCGGGTTGTTTTCAGCGGTCATTTCTTCTACCTGACCTTCAGGATAGTTGGTGATCACCAGTTTAACAGGATCCAGTACAGCGAATACGCGGTTTGCTGTCTTGTTCAGTTCCTCACGGATACAGAACTCCAGCAGACTTACATCGATCATATTATCACGTTTCTGGATACCGATACGTTCACAGAAAGCGCGGATACTTGCAGGCGTATAACCACGACGGCGCAGACCACTGATCGTTGGCATACGGGGGTCATCCCATCCGGTGACGTGTTTTTCGTTTACCAGCTGTAACAGCTTACGTTTGCTCATTACCGTGTAGGTAAGGTTCAGACGGGCAAACTCATACTGGCGGGATGGGAATATTTCCAGTTGCTCGATGAACCAGTTGTACAGCGGGCGGTGTGGAATGAATTCCAGGGTACAGATGGAGTGGGTGATCGTTTCGATGCTGTCACTCTGTCCGTGGGCAAAGTCATACATGGGATAGATACACCAGCTGTCACCGGTACGGTGGTGATGGGCATGTTTGATACGATAGATGATCGGGTCACGCATGTGCATGTTCGGAGAAGCCAGGTCTCCTTTTGCGCGTAATACCTTTTCACCGTCCTTGAATTCTCCTGCACGCATACGGGCGAAGAGGTCAAGGTTTTCTTCTACGCTGCGGTTGCGGTAGGTGGTGCCTTTACCGGGTTCGGTTGGCGTACCTTTGGAAGCCGCGATTTCTTCAGCGGTAGAATCATCTACGTAAGCCAGTCCTTTATTGATCAGTTTTACTGCGAAGTTGTATATCTGTTCGAAATAATCTGAAGCATACAGTTCCTGCGCCCATTGGAAGCCCAGCCATTGTATGTCGGCCTTAATGGAATCCACATATTCAGTATCCTCCGTAACGGGATTGGTATCGTCAAAGCGGAGGTTGGTTTTACCGTTGTACTTCTGGGCGATGCCGAAGTTGAGGCAGATGGATTTAGCGTGACCAATGTGCAGATAGCCATTTGGTTCCGGTGGGAAGCGTGTAAGCACCCTGCCGTCATTGACGCCGTTGGCAATGTCCTCTTCTATGATCTGTTCCAGAAAATTGAGGGTCCTTTCTTCACTCATAAGGTTTAATATATTTCGGACGGCAAAGGTAGTAAAAAGTCCACAGACCCCTACAGATAGTAAGGTATGCAATGATACGGCGGTAGACAGTCCAAAAAACCTATATTTACAAACTTAACAAAATCAATTATGGTCAACCCCCTGCAACGTCCTGTGCGCGTGCTGGTGGCCAAGGTTGGTCTTGACGGCCATGACCGCGGAGCGAAAGTGATCGCGGCAGCCCTGAGAGACGCCGGTATGGAAGTGATTTATACCGGTTTGCGTCAGACGCCTGAAATGGTGGTCAGCGCAGCCCTTCAGGAGGATGTGGACGCCATTGGCGTAAGTATCCTCTCCGGCGCACACATGACGGTTTTTCCACGTATTATGACCCTTATGAAAGAAAAAGGGATGGATGATGTATTGCTCACCGGCGGCGGCATCATACCGGAAACGGATATGTCCCGGCTCAATGAACTAGGTGTCGGAAAGCTATTTCCTCCCGGTACCCGTACCGAAGATATTGCGACCTATATCACCGATTGGGTGGCCACACACAGGGATTTTTAAAAAAAGTCTGTTTTTTTGAAACCTTTGCCGTGTCCGGTCGTCTTTGCTGTATACTTAACCCGATTTAAACAGACTGATTTCTATGACACGTAAGCTTTACTTTATTCCACTGCTGCTGCTTTCCATGGCGCAGTTACCCGCGTTTTCCCAGGAAAATACAGACTCCACCCGGAAAGTGATCGAAGAAGTGACCATCACCCGTACCTACGAAAAATCAAAACGTAGTTATACCACCTGGGGAGGTGATGGCCCCTTGTTATCATTTGGACGTGATATCCGGGAATCGGGTAATCATGTACGCAGTGTGCCCCGCTTTACTTTCTTTTTCAATGTCGGGAGTAATTACAACTACGACTTCGGACGGAATGTGGGTATTTTCACAGGACTCAATCTGAAAAACATCGGTTTGATCACCAAAGATGATAAGGACTCTGTAAAGCTGAAACGCCGTGTGTATACACTGGGAGTTCCTCTGGGGATAAAGATCGGGGATCTGAAAAGAGGCTTTTTCTTCTTTGCCGGCGGTGCATATGATCTGGCATTCAACTACAAGGAGAAAAAGTTCATTAATGGCGACAAAAAGGAGAAATTCAATGAATGGTTCAGTGACCGTACACCACTGCTGATGCCATCGCTCTTTGCCGGTATCAGAGTGCATCAGGGCTTCGGACTGAAAGTACAGTACTACCCTAACAATTTCTTTAACAAGGAATACAAGGAAACCGGTAACAGTAGCGGTAGTACCTATCCTTATCAGAACCTTGACGCCAAACTGTTTTTCGTAACGCTCAGTTATGACTTCCACGGGCATAATATTCACAAACACGTGAAGGAAAAAACAGTGCGTTATCAGCGGAAATATGAAAAGAACTTCTGATATCCCAATACCTCTACACGATAAGTTGGAGGGTAATATTATCGGTTTTTCATCTTTGAATATCGTATATTAGGAATGACGGGTGACTGAGAATGTGCAGTCAACTATCCGTCATTCCTTTTTTATCGTAATCCTGTGCTCCTGTACTATCTTCACATTCCGTAATAATCCTTTTGCTCTTCTTTCGATGCCGTTTAGATAATGCTTATCCTACGTTAATCCTACGTTCATGAACGTAAGATTAACGTAGGATAAGCATTACCTAAACGGCATCTGAAACAACATAAATAAGTCTGTTCTGCTTCCTGAGAGGTGTGTTTTGACCCAATTATTCTCTTTTTTACTACTAATTGTCTGATGTTAAAATAATATCACAATTTTTTCCTGGAAAATGCTGCCGGACTACAGCAAACCTTGATTGTCAGTGTGTCGTAACCAAGTTTAAAACCTTAAATTAGCCATCTAACAAAACCCGGATCTCATGTATCATACCATCAAAACAGAACTCAGGGATAATACACTCTTTATCTACATTAACCGCCCAGATAAGCTGAACGCCCTGAATCAGCAGGTAATGTCAGAACTGGCCCTGGCGATCGATGAAGTATATTCCAATAAAGATATCCGCAGTGCCGTGATCACTGGTGAGGGAGAGAAAGCGTTTGTGGCAGGGGCTGATATTTCGGAATTCCTGGAACTGTCTGATCAGCAGGGTGCAGAGCTGGCCAAGAAAGGACATGTGGTTTTTAAGCATATAGAAGATTGCCCTAAGCCTGTGATAGCGGCCGTAAATGGCTTCGCCCTGGGCGGAGGTTGTGAACTGGCTATGGCCTGTCATTTCAGAATAGCATCTACCAATGCGAAATTCGGTCAGCCGGAAGTGAACCTGGGACTGATTCCCGGTTATGGTGGTACCCAACGCCTGACCACACTTATCGGAAAAGGTAAAGCCCTGGAGCTCATGATGACCGGTGATATGATCAAAGCCGACGAAGCCCTGCAATGGGGACTGGTAAACTATGTGGTAGCGCCCGCTGATCTCCTGCCGAAAGCCACTGAATTATTACAGAAAATACATACTAAAGCCCCGCTGGCTATTGCCCGGGTGATCAAATGCGCCAATGCCGCCCAGAACTATGAGGTTGATGGTTTTGAAATAGAACTGAATGAATTCGGCGCCTGCTTCGCAACCAAAGACATGCAGGAAGGCGCATCCGCCTTTGTACAGAAAAGACCGGCGGTATTTACCGGGGAGTAGCGGAACCTGGGGAAACCAGGGAGTCAAAAACCTGACTTAGCAGTAGTGTCAAGGCATTACAGTTGTTTTAATTCCCGATTTGTAATTGATAATTCATAATTGATATGTACGTTTGTACCGCAAAAAATCAAGCATATGGAATATAGAATAGAGAAAGACACGATGGGCGAAGTGAAAGTACCTGTAGATGCTTACTATGGTGCTCAAACTCAACGTTCTATCGACAATTTCAGGATTGCGCAGGATATTAACAAAATGCCAAAGGAAATTATCCAGGCATTTGCTTACCTGAAAAAAGCGGCCGCGCTGACCAACCTGGATGCGGGTGTACTGTCTCAGGAGAAAACAAATTTGATTGCACAGGCTTGTGATGAGATCCTGGCTGGTAAACTGGATGATCAGTTCCCGCTGGTAGTATGGCAGACTGGTTCCGGTACACAGTCCAACATGAACGTGAATGAGGTGGTTGCTTATCGTGCACACGTGATCAACGGTGGTCTGCTGACTGATAAAGAGAAAGCTGTGCACCCGAATGACGACGTGAACAAGTCACAGTCATCCAACGATACTTTCCCTACTGCTATGCACATTGCTGCATATAAAATGCTGATCGAGACCACTATTCCTGGTATCGAAAAGCTGAGAGATACACTGGCAGAAAAAGCGGAAGCTTTTAAACATATCGTGAAAATCGGCCGTACCCACTTCATGGATGCGACGCCACTCACACTCGGACAGGAAATCAGCGGTTACGTTTCTCAGCTGAATCATGGTCTGAAAGCTATCAAAAATACACTGGAACACCTGAGCGAACTGGCACTGGGTGGAACAGCCGTAGGTACCGGTATCAACACACCAAAAGGTTATTCTGAGAACGTAGCTAAACACATCGCTAACCTGACCGGCCTGCCATTCATCACTGCTGAAAACAAATTCGAGGCACTGGCTGCACACGATGCGATCGTAGAAGCTCACGGCGCACTGAAAACTGTTGCAGTTAGTCTGATGAAGATCGCGAACGATATCCGTATGCTGAGCTCCGGCCCACGCTCCGGTATCGGTGAACTCCACATCCCTGACAACGAACCAGGTTCTTCCATCATGCCAGGTAAAGTTAACCCTACACAGTGTGAAGCGCTGACAATGATCGCTGCACAGGTACTGGGTAACGATGTGACTATCAACATCGGTGGCGCTACAGGTCACTTCGAACTGAACGTGTTCAAACCTGTAATGATCTATAACTTCCTGCACTCTGCACGTCTGATCGGCGATGGTTGTGTAAGCTTTAATGATAAATGCGCAGTAGGTATCGCTCCTATTGAAGCAAATATCAAAAAGCACGTAGACAACTCCCTGATGCTGGTAACCGCTCTCAATACAAAAATCGGTTATTACAAAGCAGCTGAGATCGCGCAGACAGCTCACAAAGAAGGTACTACCCTGAAAGAAATGGCGGTGAAACTGGGCTATGTAAAACCAGAAGAATTCGACGCATGGGTTAATCCGATCGACATGGTGGGTGATATCAAATAAAATATCACAAACGATATACAATAACAAAGGGGTATCTATACGAATAGATACCCCTTTGTTTTAACCGGTAATCCGGTTTATGTTAGTGTAAGAGTGTAATGATAATTGTGCGGAGGCTCAACAGGATGATCAATGTACCTACCATGATCATCAGCGGCTTACGTTTGATCTTTCTTACCAGTACCGCTGCAAATGGAGAGGCGATCACACCACCGATGATCAGACCGATAATAACCGGCCAGCCGGCAATTGCCCCAAAGATAAGAAATGTGCCTGCACTGGAAAGTGATATGAAAAATTCAGCCGCATTTACCGAACCAATCGTATAATGAGCCGAACGACCCTTGCTCAGCAAGGTAGATGTGACGATCGGGCCCCATCCGCCGCCACCAAAAGAATCCATAAAGCCGCCAAAGAACGCCAGTGAACCCAGGCGTCTGGTCTTGCTCTTCGCTTTTTTAGGCAGAAACGCCTTTCTCAGTACGATCGCACCTAATATCAGCAGATAAGCACTGATGAAAGGTTTTACATTTTCTTCCGTGAAATAGGAAAGAAAAGGTACCGCCGAAGAAATCGCATTCATATTAGAGATCAGGAAAGACCCGGCAATAGACCCGATAATACCAGGTACCAGCAGATAGAGGAACAGCTTCTTATTCACATTCCCAAAACGAAAATGCGATATACCGGAAGCGCCTGTAGTAAATACCTCCGCTACGTGTACACTTGCACTGGCAACAGAAGGAGGAATGCCCAGACCCAGCAGTAAAGACGATGAGGTTGCGCCATAAGCCATACCCAGTGCACCATCTACTGTCTGTGCCGCCAAACCTACAAGAATATAGAACAGCAGCTCTCTGGTGAAAAGAGACTGCGTAAACTCGTAAACCCGCGTATGCGTGGCCGCTGAAGTGCCATAGTAGGTCAGAACGCCTATTCCTGCCAATACAGCCACTGCAATAAGTCCTATCAGCAGCCATAAGAACGGCCTGTGACGGTTTTCCTCATTGACAAGGTCTATTAACAATTCCTGACGTTCCACGGTAGCATACTTTTTTTCAAGTTGGTCTATCTCCTCGTTGTGCGACATGTATTACTTCAGTTATATAGTCTATAGATATGATAGACTAAGGTATGTTTAAATCATCGGATATCCAAATGCAGGAGATTAAAATGTGATGAAGATTATTAAAAAGAACGACCGGTGGAAATAGAAAAACTATCCATAGTGGCTAAAAAAACACCCGCCGGACAAACAACGCTGCCGGCGGGTGACATTTATTTTTCTGTAATAATTTATTTCTTCGTGAAAGGCAGATCGTATGTGATCGCTACATAATAGAGGCCTTTGATGGTCGGCCCACCCACATACTGGAAATAAGAAGTGTTGAAGATATTGGATCCGCCTACTTTCACAGAAGTATGCAGTTTAGGTAAGCCGTAGGTCACCTGTGCATCCACCGTGCTGTAAGCTGGTACGTCTCCGTTACCAAACAGGTTCTGCCAATAGAACTTATCCTGCCAGTGCCATACTACGTTGAAACCCAGGTTACGCGCTACCTGTCTGTTACCGAAGCTGACATTGGTAAACCATTTTGGTGTATTGAAACCAGGGATCAATGCATCGTCTTTGGTTTTATCCTGTGCCAGGGTATTGTAGTTGGCGTTACCACTGATGGTAAAGCTCTTCAGGAAGTTATAGGTAACACCCACTGCGAAACCATAGTTCTGTACAGTAGACTTACTGTTGGTCCATACCCTGTAGCGGTTCTGGAACTGTTTATCATACATCTGGTTGAGTACCTCCTGGGTTGGATTATTTACATCACCCGTTTGAGGAACCGCTACTTCCACCTGTCCGATGAAGTGATTGTAGGTATTGAAATAACCGTCGATATCTACAAATACTTTGTTATCAAACAGTACGCTTTTGTAACCTACTTCAAATGACTGGATCTGTTCTGGTTTGATAGGGTCAAGGTTCGCTACTTTCAGCACTTTCGCATTCTGTACCTCCGCATCTGCACGACTCAGGGTAGGATCGGCGTTGGTTGCTTTATTTACCGCAGTCGTAAAGGCAGTTGCACTGGAAGTCAGATAGGAATTCTTGAAATATCCCAGTCCTTCTTCGATGAATGCCAGTCCGCCTACACGTCTTACACCACCATTGTTCACAAAAGAATAAGCTTCAAACAGAGAAGGGAAGCGGAAGCCATTCTGCCAGGAAGCACGGAAGTTATGACGTTGGTTCTGTGTAGTATACACTGCTGCTACACGGGGATTGAACTTACCGGAGAACTCCTGGCTTTTATCGTAACGAAGAGAAGCGGTTACTTTCAGCTGATCACGCAGGAATAACTTGCTACCCTGTACGAAACCACCCACTTTTCCATACCAGATGTTTTTGCCACCAGGTGTATTACGTTTATCCAGTGGTTTGGTCAGGTCAACAAAGTTGTTGCCATCAGGAATGATCTCATAGGTACGATAGTCTGCGCCTACCAGTACATCCATGAAATGCACATACTTACGCAGGTTCCAGGTACCTTCTGCATGATAAAAATGGCTCATCTGCAATAAAGCAGCACCACCGCTTTTGTTGGTACTATCTTTTGATACCGGGTAAATATCCCAGTCATTGATGCCTTTTATCTTGGCTAACTGTGCATCAAAAGCTGCAGTACCAGGTGTCCAGCGACCTTTATCAGCTGCTGCACGTGCTGCTCTGTGGGCTTCGGCCACATTGCTGCCGGTGGCGTCGAGCGCCGCATTGAGGGCATTTTTGTAGTCAGCCTGCCATTGTTTGTCGGTCTTGAAAGATTTCTCCAGGTTATCCGCCAGCGGGTTCATATTGTATGAATCACCGGTGTTTTCCAGGGACATATAAGAACGGAAAGTGAAGTCCTCTCCGACTAATTCCACTTTATGATTCTGTACGACTACATTTTTCAGACCGATACGGTTACCACGCTGGAAGAAACCATCCATTTTACCAATACGGTAGGTATAGGAAGCTTCAAGCTTTGGCGTGATCTTGTAATGCAGTGCACCATCAAATTTGATGTTCTTTACCTTGTAATCACCCACCAGGTCTTTCTCCCAGTAACCCGTACGGGAAACATTATAGGATTTACCGTTTTTGTCGGTGATAGGGAATGTACTCTGGTCAGCATATTTATTCCAGGCATCATTGGCCGTATTATCAGCACCTACCAGTTGTGGAAAGTCCGGATTGGCTTTGGTGCCCGGATTGAAGTCATTATGACTGTCCGCATACCAGTCAGTACCTTCCATATAAGAGAAGTTCACTTTGAACGCGAATTTCTTGCTCAGGGCCTGTGCGTAACGGAAGGAACTTTCAGTGATCGGTTTAGGAGAACTACCCTTGCCATCAAAATGGTTGAAAGCTACTTTCTGGTATACGCTGATCCCCTGATACTGGAAAGGATTTTTGGTGATCAGGTTGGACATACCGTTCAGCGCGTTCATACCGTACAGGGCAGAGGAAGCGCCGGGAGTTACCTCAATGCTCTGGATATCCAATTCAGTGGGGCCGATGGCATTACCCAGCGGCACACCCAGTGTTGCTGCCTGGTTATCTACCCCATCGATCAACTGCATGAAACGGAAGTTATTAGGCACGTTGAAACCACGTGTATTGAAGACTTTGAAAGTCAGACCGGCAGTGGTCATCTGAACACCTTTCAGGTTACCGATCGCGTCATAGAAGGAGGCCGCGGGCGTTTCCTTCAGGGCTCTTACATCAAGCTTTTCGATGGCAACAGGGGATTTCAGTAATTTTTCCTGTTGGCGGGAGGCAGATACTACCACTTCATTTACCAGGAGAGACTGGGTAACCAGCTGTATCTGTAAACGGCTATTGCTGTTTTTTACGTCGAATTCCTGTGGCTGATAACCCAGGAGACGTATCTGCAGTTTAAGCGGGAACCGGGTATTAGCGGTTATTTCAAACCGTCCGGAACTGTCGGTTGTAGCGCCAAAGGAAGTTCCCCTGATCTGAACAGTAGCGCCTGGTAAGGGTTCCCCTTTATCACCGGCGATCTTGCCAGCAAGGATATAAGAGCCGTTCAGCTGTGCCTGGGCCAGTACAGGCATTAATAACACGAGCAGCCATAGGTATGCAATACGAATAGTGCGTCTTTTTGCGGACATAACTATAGTTTATATATGAATTGGTCTTGTGAAATAAAATATTGGGGGCTTACCCCTATGGATTCATTGGGGCAAAGTGCTGCATAGCGCTCAACAACATCGTAAAGAAGTGTGCATCGTTTAGTTTATTGGTGGTGAATACTACTTTTAGCTTTAATATATCTATTAGTCTATCGGAATTGTAGACAAATGTAATACGGCATTTCAAGTTTTCAAAGAAAACGTTGAAAAAAAAGCGGTCCGCCATTGGCAGACCGCTTTTTAAAGTATGTTGATAAGCTTATTTTGTCGCTGCAACAGCTTCTTTATCAGCTTCTTGCTTTGCAATGTGCTTGTGGAAGAAACGTTTCTGGAATATCAGGATGGTGATTACACCAACAGAGATAGCCGCATCTGCGATATTGAAGATCGGGTTGAAGAACACGAAATACTCTCCTCCTTTAAACGGAATCCAGTTAGGCAGGTAGCCGCGGTAAACAGGGAAATAAAGCATGTCCACCACTTTACCATGCAGGAAAGAAGCATATCCACCGCCTTTTGGCAGGAAGGTAGCCACATCGTAGAAGTTAGTCTCTGAGAATATCAGTCCGTAGAACATACTGTCTATCAGGTTGCCTGCCGCACCAGCCAGGATCAGGGCGCCACATACCAGTAAACCGGTGTGATGTTGCTGTTTCACCAATGTCTTCATGTACTTGAAGCCAATAACTACGGCAGCCAGACGGAAAAGCGTCAGTAATACCTTACCCCATTCGCCTCCCAGTTCCAGGCCATAGGCCATTCCTGGGTTTTCGGTAAAGTGAATGCGGAACCAGTTAGGAAATATGATGAATTCCTGGCTAAAGTTCATGTGGGTTTTTATCCAGAATTTTAGTGCCTGGTCAAAAACCAGCACCAATGCAACAATCCAGATTACGTGACGATATTTCAAAGGTTTCAAATTTTATCAAAAATAATAATAATGTGCAAAATCGGAATTTCCGGTCACTCCTCGAAATATACCCGCTTAACCCGCTGCGAAATTCCTGTTAATATTTCGTAAGGAATGGTGTCTGCCCAGGCAGATACCTGCTGTACCGGCAGCTCATTGCCAAATACGATCACTTCGTCTCCTTCTGTCACATCCGGAATATGGGTCACATCCAGCATCAGCATATCCATGGCTACAACGCCTGCCACAGGTGCCAGTTGCCCACGTACGAGCATCTTTCCCTTTCCGTTGCTCAGGCGACGGGGATAGCCGTCTGCATATCCGATACGCACTGTTGCTGTAACAGATGGCCCTTTAGCCACCCATTTGGCCCCATAACCCACTGTATCTCCGGCAACCAGGTGTTTTACCTGTGCAACCGTTGTTTTCAGGGTGCTGGCCGGACGTAACTGGTCCTGCATCTTGTCGGCGCTGTCAATGCCGTACATGCCGATACCCAGTCTGACCATATCCAGTTGCAGATCAGGATGACGCTCTATAGCCGCGCTGTTGGCGATATGCCTGATCACCATATAGCCAAGTGCCTTTTGCAGTTCGTGGCTCATCTCAAAGAATGCCTGTCCCTGTTGTTTCGTGAAGGCGTCCATTGCCGGATCTTCGCTGGCAGCCAGGTGACTGAACACAGAATTTACTTTCAGATAGATATTATCGCTCAGCAAACGGGCCAGCTCAGGGATGTCTTTCTTCTCAAAACCCAGCCTGTGCATGCCTGTATCCAGTTTAATGTGTACAGGGAAAGCGGTTTTACCTGCCAGCTGTACTTCTTCTTCAAACTGTTTTAACAGGTGGAGGGAATATATTTCGGGTTCCAGGTTCCATTGGAGGATGGCGTCAAAAGAACTGGGTTCAGGGTTCATGACCATAATCGGCATTGTAATGCCTGTTCTCCTCAGATCCACACCTTCATCAGCATAAGCAACGGCGAGGTAATCTACACCATGGAACTGCAATAGGTTTGCAATTTCAAAACTTCCGCTGCCATAAGAGAAGGCTTTCACCATGGCCATCAGTTTGGTACCCGGCTTCAGCAACGACTGATACTGCTTCACATTGTGCGTTACCGCACTCAGGTTGATCTCCAGGATCGTCTGGTGTACCTTTTGTTCCAGCAGTTTACCGATCCGCTCAAATTCAAATATACGCGCTCCTTTCAACAGGATGGTTTCATGCTGAAAGTCCTGCTGATTGAATTGCTGAATAAATTCTTCTGTTGTCAGGAAAAAGCTGCTTTTCAGACCAGTGATCTGCTGAAAGCATTTTTTCTCCCTCGAAATATTCTTTCCGATACCAATTACTTTACTGATGCCTTTCTGCTGGAGCAGACTGGCCACTTCTTCGTACAAAGACGCATCGCTTTTACCACTCTGTAAGATATCACTGAGGATGACCGTACGGGTAGGATGTTGCTGCTGCTGTTGCAGGAATTCCAGTGCAATGGTCAGTGAACCCAGATCGGAATTGTAACTGTCATTGATAACAGAGCAGTTGTTGATCCCCTGCTTCAGTTCCAGGCGCATAGCAATATTGCCCAGCTGGTCCATCCGTTGTTGTATCACAGAGTGTTCCATACCCAGGTGCAGCATCAGCGCCCAGCAATGAATGGCGTTTTCCACTGATCCTTCATCCACAAAAGGAATATTGATGTGGATAGGAATGGTCTGATATAATGCATCAATACGGGAATGATGTTCACTTTTATCAACACTGATAATACGAAGGTCGGCTTCCGTTTTACGGGACCAGGTAAACAGCTGTAAACCACCTTCATGGTTATCTTTCTTACCTACCAGGTTGTGAAAATTCAACACGCATTCGTTCAGTGCGAGATAATCCTTACAATAGATCAGCAGGTCGCTTTTGGAAAACAATACCAGCTTTTCATTGATCTTCTGACGGATGTTCAGAAAGCCCTCATTATGTGCTTCCCCGATATTGGTAAAGATCCCGATGTTCGGGCGGATAATCTTTTCAAGATGCTCCATTTCCCCTGGCTGGGAAATGCCTGCTTCAAAAATAGCCAGCTGGTGCTCCGGTTTCATTGGCCATACAGAGAGTGGAACGCCAATCTGGGAATTATAGCTTTTAGGACTGCGGATGATATTGTAGTCTTTCTCCAGCAGCTGATACAGCCATTCTTTGACGATGGTTTTACCATTACTGCCGGTAATACCGATCACAGGTATATGGTACTGCTGCCGGTGATAAGCGACCAGCGCATGCAGTGCCTGCATAGTGTCTTTTACTAATATGATGTTGGCTTTCGGATATTTACCCTCTGGTACGGGTTCACTTACAACGAAATTGGAAACACCTTTCTCATACAGCTCCTGTATATACTGGTGCGCATTACGACGACTGCTTACCAGTGGTATAAAAAGAGAGGTTTCAGGAAAGCTGAGTTTCCGGCTGTCCAGCAAAATGTGTTCAATCTCCGGATTACCCGTCTGCTGCAATAGTTCACCTTTCAGCACTTTGCTGATACTTTCTGCGTTGTACACGTGTGGTTATATTTTGATGTGAAAAGCGTGTTTGCGTTTCACTGCTTCCCTTAATGATTCCGGGTTTACCGGGTATTAATTTTATTTAAAAGTTGGCTCTTGTTTTTCAGGGGTTCAGGTAGCCGCTTTTAAATTATCGCTGGGCAAATATATGGGGAATAGTCCATAGTCAATAGACTTCCGTCCATAGATATGCCCGTTCAATGAATATTTGACGACTATCATGGATAGTCTGTGGCTGTGATTGTTACGAAAAGCTGTCATGTTCTTCCAACGCCGGAAAATGATAGTCTATTGTCTATAAATCAATTATTTACAGACAGAAAGAATTGTGTATTATCACGGCTCATCGGCTGATAGCCACGCTGGCAACGACAAAAGCTATACTTCGAATTTCCTTTTTCTGAAAAACATAAACACCGAAGCGAACAATAAGATCAGTCCGATAGGAACGATGAAACAAATTGCCTGCCACTTGCTTTTCTCCAGCTTTACTTTTTCCGGATTCAGTAGGCGTAGTGTTAATTCTTTGTTACGCGCGTCCATGATACCTGAATTGTGGGTCAGGTAGCCCAGGGTATTAAGGAAGAATTCGCGGTTAGCATAGACCATTGACTGGTCATAGAGGTTGACCCCCATTTGCAGCGGACCACTTTTCTGTGAGAAAGCATTGGTGATGACATCGGCGTCGCTCACGACGATCATTTTATTGATCGTATCAGTGTTGTTCTTAAACGGTCTGCCTGTTGCCTTTTGAATGGCCTGTTGTGTGCCGGCATCAAGACGGTTGCGGAACAATGAGGTAAATTCTCCTTCCAGCAATACAGCTACCGGCAGGAACTTTTTATTGAATTCTCTCGGATTCGGTTTTGTACGCAGACTGTTCCAGGTAACCTCCGTCGGGGAGCTTACGCTCCGGCTGTTGGCCGAAGTGGTCAGCAATACTGTTTTCCTGATATTACCGCCTTTTATGGTATCAATAGAGCTGGCAAAGTGGCTCAGCACAAGGTCCATATTCTTCACGATCGGATGTGCACCGGTGGGTGTCAGCAGCGGAAAAAACGGAAAGGCCAATGGCTGCATCTGCCCTGTACGATCCACAACCTGTGGGACAAAGTCAGACTGCATATCCTGTACGAGATCCTGGTTGATACGTACGCCATATCGAAACAGCAGGTCTTCCAGGTTCAATCCTTTATCAAATGCGACGAAGCTTTCCTGGTGCGCCAGACTGTCAATAGAGGCATTCAGCTCATCGACAAACCACAATACCTTACCTCCATTCATCACATACTGGTCTATTTTCAGCTTATCCTCATCAGAAAAGCGTGTGGCCGGTTTTGCAAATACAACTGCGTCAAACTCTTTAGGAATATAGGAGATGTACTGTAGTGTCAGTGTGTCCAGCAGATAGTTGCTCTGCAGGGTGGTGAGAGCGTCGTATACCTCTGCACCCAGTTGCTCGCCATTGCCCAGCATATATCCTACCAGTGGCGTCCGCTTCTGTTGCAGCTGATAAATGGCGTTGGCGAACTGGTATTCCAGCAGCGACTCAGAGTTATTCATGGCCGCGTCAGGATTTAATCCGCCCTGGCTTTTCAGGAGGTTGATACCGACTGTTCTGGTTCCGTAATGTATCAGGGCGCCCGGGAAGATCAGTTTTTCAGAATATCCCTGGTTGGCGTCTTCCTGTACCTGCATATTAAAAGGCATAATGCCTTTTTCTACCAGTGATTGCTGGAAGGCCATACGGGCGGAGTCCGGCAGGCCCTGACCCGGGTTCTGGAAAGAGAACTGTATGCGGTTACCGCCATATTCTCTGAACTCTTCCAGTAATTCCTGGCTGGTTTGTGCCAGTTGACGGAAACTGGCGGGATAATCGCCTTTCAGAAAAACTTCTATGGTAACAGTGCTATCCAGCCCGCGAAGCAGGTTTTTGGTAGCAGGAGTAAGTGTATATCTTTTTTCAGCGGTCAGGTCCAGACGGGTATGAAAGTAAGCAGCCAGTACATTGATTGCCACAAGAACGCCCACCACAAGTATCGCCCGTTGTATATATTGATTCCTTCTATTAGTAGCCACAACAATTTTTTTTGTTAGGAATTATGAAGATTAGCAAGGCTTGTTAACTCTTAATTCCTAATTGTTAATTCCTAATTGACTTAGTCCCATATCCTGCGCTGCAGTGACAATCTTGTCAGATACAGCATCAGGCCGATAATGCTCAGGAAATAAATAATATCCCGGCTATCGATCACTCCACGGCTAATAGACGTGTAGTGAAATTTGATACCAGCCATACGCAGGTAGTAATCAGCGCTGCCGGAAAAGGCCGGCACTTTGCTTAGCGCGTCAAAACCATTGTAAAATATGAAGCAGGTAAAAATAGCAATGAGGAAGGCGACTACTGAATTGCTGGTCAGGGAAGAAGACCATACACCTATGGCGGTAAATACAGCGCCCAGCAGGAACAGACCGATATATGAGCCTGTCATACCCCCGTTGTCAAGATTATCAGGATCGGCGCTCAGTTGTCTGACAGCGATATAGTAAACAACAGTAGGGATCAGTGAGATCAGTACGACCACCAGACCAGCTGAAAATTTCCCTGTGACGATCTGCCACCAGCTCAATGGTTTGGTGCTTAACAGCTCCATGGTGCCGGATTTGAATTCATCTGCGAAACTACGCATGGTAATAGCAGGAATGAGTAACAGGTAGATCATGGGCGCCAGCTCAAAAAGCGGGTCGAGATTGGCGTATCCATAATCGAGCAGACTGGTATCGGGAAAAACGAATAACAGCAGGCCGTTGGCCAGCAGAAATAGGATGATGGCGACATATCCGGTTATGCTGCTGAAAAACTGATGTATTTCTTTTTTAAAAATTGCTAGCATAGTGAGACTGAAAGCACAAATATATATAATTAAAAATGATCAATTACGAATTAAGAATTAGGATTTAAGCAGGTATTTTGCCCAAATCCCGATTATTAACGCACAATTGATCAGTTAATTATTTTAGTTATGCTCTTCTTCCAGTTCATAACCTTCTTCAGGTACCTCTTCGCTGATAGGCTCCAGCCCGTTTTTGAAGCGGTAATCATTGATGGCGGCTTTCACTGCATCTTCGATAAGAATGGTCGTGTGGATCTTGGCAGGCGGAAGGCTCAGTGCTTCCACAATATCCATATGATCGAGCCTGGCGGCTTCTTCGATGGTTTTTCCTTTCAGCCACTCCGTAGTAATAGAGGTGGCTGCAATGGCAGCGCCGCATCCAAAGGTTTTGAAGCGCGCATCCATAATAACATGCCTTTTCGGGCTCACTTCGATCTGTATCCTTACTACTTCAACGTACTCCGGCACGTGTATTAACCCTGTCCCCACCTGCGGACTGGACTTATCCAGTGTTCCCGCGTTTCTGGGGTTGTTGTAATAATCAAGAACTCTTTCAGCGTAAGCCATAAGCATAAGTATAAAAGATTTCACCAATCGTCCCCAATATGTTCACTGTATCAAAGACGGGACCACTCTATTGAGCTCATGTCCGCACCTTCTTTAAACATTTCCCACAGCGGACTTATTTCTCTAAGTTTATTAACCGTATCTGTAACGGTTTGAATAGCATAATCGATCTCTTCTTCAGTTGTGAAGCGTCCCAGTGCAAAACGAATGGAGGAATGGGCCATATCATCGCTGAGGCCAAGGCCCTTCAATACGTAACTGGGTTCCGGAGAGGCGGAGGTACAGGCAGAACCGGATGATAGCGCAAGATTCTTGTTAAAACCCATCATCAGGGCTTCTCCTTCCACATAGCGGAAGGAAATGTTGGTAGCATGCGGTAAACGGTTGGCTTTTGATCCGTTGACAACGGTTTCTTCCAGTTGCAGCAATGCGTTTTCCAGTTTATCACGCAGCGCTGCCAATCTTTGTCCTTCTGCTTCCATTTCCTGTTGGCATAATTCACAGGCTTTTCCGAAAGCTACAATACCAGGTACGTTCAACGTACCGGAGCGCATCCCGCGTTCATGTCCGCCGCCGTCCATCTGTGCAGTTACTTTTACACGGGGGGATTTTCGGCGTACATAAAGGGCGCCTGCTCCTTTAGTACCATAGAGCTTATGAGCGCTGAAGGCCGCCAGGTCGATACCATCGCGGTTGACATCCACAGGCACTTTTCCTGCCGCCTGGGATATGTCGCTCATCATCAGCACTCCATGCCTTTTGGCAATGGCACTGATCTCTTTTATAGGATTAATAACCCCTATTTCGTTATTGGCATACATGATGGACACCAGGATGGTTTTTGGCGTGATGGCAGCTTCCAGTTCTTTCAGGTCCGGAAAGCCCTCACTGTTCACCTTGAGATAAGTAATCTCTGCGCCCAGCTTTTCCAGGTGTTTGCAGGTGTCCAGCACTGCTTTATGTTCAATTTCAGTAGTAATGATATGGTTGCCCTTGTCGGCATACATCTCAAATACGCCCTTCATGGCAAGGTTATCAGCTTCCGTAGCCCCGGAGGTGAAAATGATCTCCTTAGGATCTGCACCTATCAGCGCAGCTACCTGTTCACGGGCCAGATCGACTGCTGCCTCTGCTGCCCATCCAAAAGAATGGTTACGACTGGATGCATTACCAAATGTCTCCGAAAAATAGGGAAGCATGGCCTCTACTACGCGCGGATCGCAGGGGGTAGTAGCGTTATAATCCAGGTAAACGGGCAGTTTTAGCATATCTGTCGGTCTTTAGTTGTACGTGTTGATTCCTTTACTACAAATTTAATGCTTAATTGCTTTGCTTACCTACCACGATCATTGTAAGAAATGATAACTGCATAGAGAACGGTTATTTCTGCTATAAATTGTTAAATTGCTATATGCAGAAAGTTGAACATATAGGAATAGCAGTCAAATCGTTAGAGGTCTCAATACCCTTGTTTGAGAAGCTTCTGAACAGTGATTGCTATAAAAAAGAATTAGTGGAAAGCGAGTTCGTGGAAACCGCTTTTTTTCAAACCGGACAAACAAAAATAGAACTCCTGGAAGCGACCGGCCCCGACAGCGCAATTGCCAAATTTGTGGACAAAAAGGGTGAGGGGATACATCACATCGCATTCGAAGTGACTGATATCTATGCAGAAATGGAAAGACTAAGTAAAGAAGGTTTCACGTTATTACAAACTCAACCGAAAAAAGGGGCAGATAATAAACTGGTTTGTTTCCTGCACCCAAAAGGTACAAATGGCGTATTGGTGGAGCTTTGCCAGGAAATCTGAGATTTTTTTCAAATAATGAAATCCAGAAGATTAAAGTGTTCGTAAATATATTTCAGACACATGTAGACAGACACGTTAGGAGAAAAAACATCAATCAGAATAACTAAGATTTTTAAACAAAGAAGACGCAAAATTGTTGGTATTAGAGCGCGGAAGTGTTCGCAAGTGTATTAGCAGCAATATGATATACCTTACATTATCTTATTAAACCAAGCTTTACCCTGAAGAATAGCCCGTAAACCTCATTAGAAATTATGCCTCGTAAGAAAAATAATTTTTAGCCAATGGTCTCATATGCCTTGTAAAAACTAAATCATCACTTATAACATAATCACATTTATATATATCAGATATAGCGTTTGAAAAAACGTCATTATCTAAGCTTATTTACAATACTCTAAAGTTGGCATAGGTTATGAACACCTGCGGGCTTTCCAGCTTGCAGGTCTCTTTTTTTATGTAAAGCTGACCAGGTTATCTGAGAAGGATAAGTCTATAAAACGCAACATTTTCTGCGATATTATATAGCTCCCCGTTTCTTTAGGAATTTATTTTATCTGCACTTGTTTTGCTGCGGGTATCTATCAGGTGTTAATATTACACTTATTGTGATGTATTGCCTTTTACGGAGAGAGTTTCAATATTTATAAACAACAAGGGCTCCTTTGAAAAGAAGCCCCTCATTGTATCCGATAATATTGAAAAATGTATTACGCAATTACCTTTTCCATACCCATACTTCTTGATCCTTTAATGAGTAAATAAGTATCGGTAAATTGTTGTTGCTGCAACCACGAAGCTGCTGCTGCTGCATTCTCCAGATAGATGTAAGGATGATTGGTTTTGATGAAATCTCCGCCTACCAATACCACTGCATGCCAGTGTGTACGCTGCAACAGATCTACCAGTGCCTGATGTTCTGCAACACTGTCATCACCCAGTTCCATCATCCCTCCTAATAACAATACCTTTTTCTCTGCAGTAATACCCGCAAAGTTATCTATCGCAGCTTTCATACTGGATGGATTCGCATTGTACGCATCCATGATGATGGTATTACTACCCTGTTTCATCACCTGAGAACGGTTATTGGATGGTACATAAGAAGAGATCGCATGTTGGATCTTTTCAGCAGGTACACCGAAATTTAATCCGACAGCTACAGCTGCCATTACATTCGGGAAATTATATGCACCTACCAGCTGACTATCAATCTGTCCGATGCCTTCATGGCTTGTCACTTTTACACTTAACAATGCACTGTCTGCCAGTGGCTGTCCTGTATAATCAGCAGCTGTTTCTCCATAGGTAATAACAGTCTCAATACCTTTACTCATATCGACTAAGTAAGGATACTCATTACACACGAAAACAGTGCCCTTATTACTGCGAAGGAAATCATACAGTTCACCTTTCGCCCTGCGTACCCCTTCAGGACTTCCAAAGCCCTCCAGGTGCGCTTTCCCGATATTGGTGATGATACCATGTGTGGGGAGTGCCACTTTACAATATGCTTCTATTTCATGCTCATGATTAGCCCCCATTTCAATGACTGCCATTTCCGCATCAGCAGGAATGCGTAATATCGTTAATGGAACACCGATATGGTTGTTCAGATTACCCGCAGTAGCTGTGGTTTTGAATGCACTTGCCAGTACAGTGCTGATCAGCTCTTTCGTAGTCGTTTTGCCGTTAGTACCGGTGATGGCCAGAAACGGAATATTGAGACTTTGTCTGTGACGAAGCGCCAGTTGCTGTAACGTTTCCAGTGCATCACTGGTCAGCATCATTTTATCCGGTTGCGTATAATATGCCTCCTCATCTACTACAGCAAATGCGGCCCCTTTTTCAAGCGCGGCTGCCGCATAGGTATTCCCGTTAAAATTAGGCCCTTTCAGTGCGAAGAAAATGTCGCCTGCCTTGAGCTGTCTGGTATCTGTCTGGACAGATGGGTATTGCCGGTATATATCGTAAAGCTGATCAATGTTCATAAAAACAAAAATATTAAAATTAAGCTGATAGTCCATAGACCCCGTTTGAATTAGGAACGAAGAATTAACATTCAGGAATCAATAGGCTTATGAGGCCTTTGAGCTCCCAAAGAAACACATTCCGGTTATGGACTGTCAATTATAAAATATATTTTTGTTTTACGCGTTAAAACAAATAACCATTCAAAGACCCGGCCGGATAAACCGCCCTTAAATCGAAAGTGAAATGAAAAAACCTATGAGAACCGCGCTGTTGCCCATCCTGGCGATGCTTTTCGTGTACAGCTGTACAGCCGAACAGGCGCCTGCTCCGGAACCAGGCATTACGCCAACTGCCTGCGATACCGCAGTAATTACATCCGCCTACATTATGACCACCATTTCGACAAAATGTACGAATGGCGCATGTCATAAAGGGACCGGCAACTTCGTTGTATCAGATTTTTCAACGCTGGAAAAGCTGAAAACCTACCTGAATGCCAATGAATCGCTGTTCAGGGAAAGAGTGACGAGTCCGAACGCAGATATGCCTCCCCGTGGCAAACTCAGTGAAGGTACGCGTGACTCAATTAACTGCTGGCTGAACCATGGAATGCCAGATTGATAACCCATTTTCAACAAAACAGTTTACAATGAAACAACTGATTACTTTGCTTGCAGGACTGTTCCTTGCACATGCCGGATTCGCACAGGATGTATTTATGTGCCGCAATACCGGATTATCCTTCTTCTCAGCTACACCTGTTGAGGACATAGACGCTACCACTGATAAAGGAACGTCGGCCATGAACGTGAAAACCGGCGAACTGTATTTTAAAGTAGCCGTGAATACCTTCAAGTTCAAGAAGCAGCTCATGGAAGAGCATTTTAACGAAAATTACCTGGAGAGTGACAAATACCCTTATGCCATCTTCAAAGGCAAACTGGTGTCCCCTCCTGATCTGCATAAAGATGGTACCTATGAAGTAGCAATTGACGGTGTATTGTCATTGCATGGGGTGGACAAACCTTATAAGGAGAAAGCCACTATCATCGTAAAAGACGGCAAACCTTCCGCCAATGCCAAATTCAATGTAAAACTGGCTGATCATAAAATTAAAATACCAACACTGGTTATCAAAAACATTGCAGAAGTAGTGGAAGTAACGGTAAAAGCCGCTTACAACGCTGCCTCCTGATAAAAAAACAATAAGCTGTCAGATCCTATGAAACATATTTATCTGTTATTGCTGGGCTGTTGCCTGGGATTACATTCTTTCGCCCAGGAAAGCCTGGAAGCACTGGTTGGCAAGGAGGAAGTAAAGACACATGAACCCGTGATCGCTACCTATAAATCCACCCGTATCATACAGGGACATTCTCCAGAAACGCTGAAAAAGCGGGAGCTTGATTTCAGGGTAGCACACCATTTCGGTGACCTTGGAGGAGAGTTTGGTGGCCCCAAGACCTTCTTTGGAATGGACAACTCTGCTGATATCCGTATTGCCTTTGAATATGGTATTACCGACCGTTTCATGGTAGGTATCGGCCGCACAAAAGGCTCCGGTAACCTGACCCAGTTGTACGAAGGACTGGCTAAATACAAGCTGCTCCAACAAACGACGGATGATCATGTACCATTGAGCGTAAGCCTCTTTGGTAACTCCGTAGTGAGTGGTATGACCTCCAGTAAAACGATCTCTGATGCCAGCTATTTTGGAAAATTCAGCGACCGTTTGTCTTATACCGGCCAACTGATCATTGCCCGTAAATTCACGCCCAGTCTGTCACTGACCTTACTGCCAACATGGGTGCACCGTAACAGGGTAGGTTATAAAGACCAGAATGATGTCTTCGCATTAGGCGGAGGCGGCAGACTGAAGTTCACCAAGCGCCTCGGTCTGTTGCTGGAATACTACTATCCGTTCCGTAGCCAGGAAAGTAAAGACTACTTCAAGGCACAGGGAAGAGATTTGTATAATCCACTGGCAGCAGGACTCGAACTGGAAACCGGCGGACACGTCTTCCATATCACTTTTGGGAACTCTACCGCTATTCTGGAAAACCAGTTTATTACAGAAACCCGCTCTTCCTGGCTGCAGGGACAGTTCAGATGGGGCTTCAATATTTCCCGTAGATTCTCATTATAACATCCTGGGAATGACGGATTGTATATGAACAAATTGAATGGTCGTTCTGTACAATTCGTCATTCCTAATTTGTATTTTTAATTAATGGAACCTGTGACCTGTTACATAAAAGAGCGATCCTTGCTGGCACGTCTGGCAGCCCGTTATATGGGTGGAAACCAGATCGCTATGGTAATAGGGAAGACCATTCACCTGCACGGAGCCACCCGTGAAGACTTTCTCAGTCACAAATGGTGGGTCAGGCACGAAATATGCCATGTAATGCAATACAGGGAATTAGGGCTGATCCCCTTTCTCTGGAAGTACCTGTGGGAGTGTGCCAGAGTAGGTTACTACGCCAACCGTTTTGAAGTGGAAGCGAGGGCAGCCGAACACAACTCCGCAATCATGGAAAGAGTTATTATTGTATAAGTTGCTTATTTTCAGTATAAATTAGCCGATTCAATACCCTTTCCGGGTACTTCTAAATGAAAAGTTAAAGTCTTTCCGGACATATAATTTTTAGTACTACTGGATTTATTTTGCTTATTTTTACGTTAAACGAAACGGAGGTGTAATATGGTAAAGAAAGTAACAGACGGCATTACCATCAGTGTGGAGACATTTTATCAACCGGACTATTCAAATCCGATTGGTAGTGAATTTATGTTCGCCTACCGTATTACGATTGAAAACAATAATACTTTCCCCATAAAGTTACTTCGCCGCCATTGGTATATCATCGATTCCAACGGCACCCACCGCGAAGTCGAAGGAGAGGGCGTAGTAGGCGTACAGCCACTGCTGGCCCCGTCTGAAAGCTATCAATATGTTTCCGGGTCCAATCTGCGTACCGAGATCGGTAAAATGTACGGCTCCTACCAGATGGAAAATCAACTGAATAAAAAGCAGTTTGAGGTCAAGATTCCCGAATTTCAGATGATTGTGCCTTTTAAGCTAAATTGATTTACGTTTAATTTCAGGGTTTTATTAATAACTTGTAAGACTACCAGCGGTCAGTGGACACTTTTTTCCCTAAAATCCGCTCTGGTAATACTTATATAGTACTCACTCTATGTTAGTGCTACCTTCATTTGGGAGCATTAGCGAAAGATAACTATCATCATTCCCCATCACCAGCAAAGAAAATAGCATGGACACCAAACAAGCTTATAACCTCTGGGCATCCCAATACGATTCTAACGATAATAAAACACGTGATCTGGAGGCATATGCGCTTCGTACCTCACTCGCTGATATTGAGTTCAAAACCTGTCTTGAAATAGGTTGCGGCACCGGAAAAAATACGCTCTGGTTCCAGGAAAGAGCCACCTATATCACTGCTATCGATCAGTCAGAAGGCATGATGGACAAAGCAAAAGAGAAGATATCTTCCAGCAGGGTGCTGTTTAAACAGGCTGACATTACAAAGGAATGGCATTTCCAGGACGGTTTGTATGACCTGGTCAGCTTTAGTCTGGTACTGGAACACATTGAAAACCTGGATCATATCTTTCAGCAGGTATCAAAATCACTGCATCCTGGTGGTTATGTATATATAGGTGAATTGCACCCTTTTAAACAGTATGCGGGCACTAAAGCACGTTTTGATACTGCTGGCGGAACAGCAATACTGGAGTGTTTTAATCATCATATTTCTGACTTTATTCGTTCCGCCGGAAAGTATGGTCTGATAGTGGAAGATCTCAATGAATATTTTGATGATAACGATAGAAACGGTATCCCCAGGATACTTACAATTATTTTGAAGAAAGTTTAATGGAACTAACGATTACAGGCTATTCAACAGCTTTATTTTCAAGCTGGTATTTTATAGAAGAATTAGGAATTTTACTCGATGCCGGAGACGGCATGATGTCTGCACTTTTGCAGAAAAGCAGAAAGATCACACATGCATTTATCTCACATGCAGACAGAGATCATCTCACCGGATTATTACAATTCAATCAGTTGAATGCAAGAGAAGGTTATCCTGTGATATCTTACCCAAGAGATTCACGTTCTTTTCCAGCAATGCACGAATTCTTTACAAGATTTGACACTTATGCTACAGGTACTGTATGGCAGCCGGTTACAGCAGGTGATGAAATTCGTGTAAAGGATGATATTCTCGTTGTACCCGTACGTAATGAACATGTGCCGGTACCACCCGAAGTAACACGGAGTCTGGGATATAAGATCTATCAGACAAAAAGAAAACTGCGCCCGGAACTCATAGGTTTATCGGGAGAAGAAATTCGTAAGATCGGTATTGAACACGGCAAGGAAGCGACTACAATAGAAGTGCGTACAAATATCCTGAGTTATTCTGGTGATACACCTGTGGATGACCTGCATAAATGGGATGATACAAAGATCCTGATTCATGAAGCAACATTTCTTGAACGTGAAGAAGAGATCAAAATACATGCGCATAAAAATAAACACAGCCGGCTGGATGAAGTGATCGAAATGGTGAGTGGTAGTAATATTGAAAAATTAATACTGGGGCATTTCTCATCCAGATACAATGCGATTAAGATTGATGATGCAATACGGTTACTCTGCGATAGATATGCCTTGAACATACCTGTCTATAGAATACTGCCGGGAGAGACTGTGGTAGATGTATTGAAAGGAAAAGCTATCAATGCATAAACACGATCCGTTTCGTGTAAGCGTAAAAATATTTCCTGCAATTTTTTATGCAGCATATTTTTATTCAAAAAAATCATTCTATCTTTGTTGCATGCAAAAAAATATGTCATATAGTAATTCGTGGTCATGGTGTCAGCAAGATACCAGTCGGATTACTGTGTGATGTCAGATATACAAAGACATTAAGGCCCGATTGGTATTCCAATCGGGCTTTTTTTATGCCTACTGGCTTCATCTAACGGTAAGATGATAGTCTCCAAAACTATTCATTAAGGTTCGAATCCTTAAGCCAGTGCAGTGTTTTCGCGTATGTATATGCGGAGCGGGAATGATATAAATACTGATTTCATCTAACGGTAAGATGACGGCTTCCAACCCCGTTCATTAAGGTTCGAATCCTTAGATCAGTGCAATGTGTTTCGTAGTAATGCGAAGCAGATCAATTATAAATACTGGCTTCATCTAATGGTAAGATGATAGTCTCCAAAACTATTCATTAAGGTTCGAATCCTTAAGCCTGTGCAGTGTTTTCGCGTGTGTATATGCGGAGCGGGAATGTTATAAATACTGATTTCATCTAACGGTAAGATGACGGCTTCCAACCCCGTTCATTAAGGTTCGAATCCTTAGATCAGTGCAATGTGTTTCGCAGCAATGCGAAGCAGATAAATATAAAATACTGGCTTCATCTAATGATAAGATGATAGTCTCCACAACTATTCATTAAGGTTCGAATCCTTAAGCCAGTGCAACAATAGTGTTAAGCGTATTTAAGTGCTCTTTGAACAGATAGGTATTTTGTATCTGGAGATGATATTCATTATTCAGATGTGATATTGCAAACATGATTGATGGAAATAAAAAATGCTTCCCCGTAAAGAGAAGCATTTCAAAAGTATATACCTGAATGCTATTTAGGTCTGTACTTGGACTGAGAAAAGATCTTCATCGCATCTTTCTCTTCCATCAGTTGTTGCAACGTTACCTCCGGATGATTTTCCATGTATTGTTTTACAATTCTCCAGCCTACAAAAGTACCGATCCTGCCAGGCGCCTGTTCAGGCATTCCCTGTGTGGAAGGACCATCATTCATATAATGCATGTTGCTTTGCCAGTCGGCTTTATACAACAGGTTCTGTTGTACGAAAAACTGCCAGATCAGCTGTTCATTATCTTTACACCATTCCATCTGGGTGTTGGTGTAACCAAGCCGGACACTGTCTTCTGTCTCGGGCATCACCTGTTCCAGGAAATACTGTAGCTTGCCGGCCTTTACCAGTTGTATTACAAGCTGGTCTCCCGGAGCAGCACCTGGATAGACCTGTTGGGCCAGTGCCTGGATAGCGTTGGTTGTGATATATTCAGGAGAGAATTTGCGGATCATATAGACAGGATAATCCGGCAGTATGCCATATATTGGGAAATCCTTTCCCAGGTACATATCCAGTCCGATACCCAGCACAGAATCAATGGTTACGGCCCCATAGTTACTGATCACAGAACTAAATGCCACTATCCTGCCGGGAATAGGGAACGAAGGAATATAGTACTTTATATAGCGGAAGTTTTGCGCGAGATCACGTTCCAGTCCATCCAGTTTAGGAAAATGCACATTGATGGAATCCTGTAAAACACGATAATCTGCATTCCCGATCAGCATATTAGTCTGCAGCTGTATCATTTTACTGCTGTCAGCATAGGGACCGAAATTCATAATATGCTCGATATAGGCAGGCAGAAAGACAGGATAATCCTTATCCAACCGTTGCAGGCCCGCCTGAATGTTATTGGTATCCAGCTTGATCAATGCCTGATCAAAACGGTCAATTTGAACATTCACGGCAATATGACTTACATCTGGCACGTTTTTGTGCTTACAGGCAGATAAACAGGATATAAGGATGAGCGCGGATAATATCCACTGACTGTTACCGGGTAATTTATTAATGTAATTTCGCATACTTGGTATCTAACTTACGGACAGGTAAAAATATTATATAGCTTGTATTAAAAAAAAGATAAAATTATATGAGGAAGATATTTTTGATGGCATGCTTGTTCTCGACGGTGATGGTGGCAAAGGCCCAGAATAACTTTATAAGGGACAACCGGGTACGCCTTGGTTTTAAGCTGGACCCTACCTTTTTCTGGTTGCAGCCCCAGGAATCAGGGGTTGAACGGAATGCCTCCCGGTTCGGGGTCAGCTTCGGTCTGATGGCGGACTTCCTCCTGGATGAATCCGGCCGTTATGCCATCGCCTCCGGTTTACAGATTTCCACAACGGGCAGTACATTGAAATATGTGGCAGATAAGGGTCTGGATGATTATAAGCAGGTCCCTGCTGAATATAAGCTGAAAGTGACCTACGTGGAAATCCCGCTGGCCATCAAACTGAAGACCGATACCGACAATGGTATGGGTATCTGGGGACAATTCGGTACCTATCTGGGATTTCCTGTCAAGGGCCGCGCTGACGTGGTAAGTCTGAGTGTGAACCAGGATAAGGTGAACGTACTCCGTGATATCACTCCGATCAATATTGGTCTGCAGGTAGGAGCAGGAGTGGAATATCCGCTGGGAGACAGACTGAGTGGACTTGTAGGACTCACCTACCGTAATGGGTTTATCGACGCTACCCGCAATGGAAAATGGAGTGATGGTAAGGTAAATATGAATAGCTTTGCAATAAACCTGGGACTATTCTTTTAAAAAGACGATTGTAGATGAAAATTATACTTGCGCAACAGAACTATCATATCGGCAATTTCGAACTGAATACGCAGAAGATACTGGAAGGAATAAAAGCAGCCGAAGCACAGGGCGCAGATCTGGTAGTGTTCACAGAGTTGTGTGTGTGCGGCTATCCTCCCAGAGATTTTCTTGAATTTGACGACTTTATACAACAATCATACGCGGCTATTGACAAGATCAAAGCCCATACTTCCAATATAGCAGTGCTGGTAGGTGCTCCCTGCCGTAATACACAGCCGGAAGGTAAAGACCTTTTTAACGCCGCCTGGTTCCTGCATGAGGGTGAGGTAAAGCAGATCATCCACAAGACCCTGCTGCCTACCTACGACGTATTTGATGAATACCGCTACTTTGAACCGGGTTATGCCTGGAACGTTGTGCCTTTCAAAGGCAAAAAACTGGCAGTGACCATCTGTGAAGATATCTGGAACCTGGGAGATAACCCGCTGTACAGGATCTGTCCGATGGATCAGCTGATAGAACAGCAGCCTGACGTCATGATCAACCTGTCTGCGTCTCCGTTTGATTACAATCATGCACAGGACCGTAAGAAGATCATCCGTGAAAACGTGAAGAAGTACGGTATTCCTATGTATTACTGTAATGCGGTGGGTTCACAGACTGAGATCGTATTTGATGGCGGATCAGTGATCTTTGACAAACAAGGTAATATCGTAAAAGAATTGCCTTACTTCGAAGAAGCCATCGACGGTTACGATCTGGAAGTACTGTTACAATCAGAACAGCCTGCAACGGAGCCGGCTTATATCCCGGTAAATGAACTGCAGCCTGAATATAACATCGATCGCATCTATCATGCGATCATCATGGGGATTAAGGATTATTTCCAGAAGATGGGCTTTACCAAAGCGATCCTGGGTTCTTCCGGAGGTATAGACAGCGCTGTAACACTGGCCCTGGCAGTAGAAGCGCTGGGTAAGGAGAATGTAAGAGCCATTCTCATGCCTTCCCCTTATTCTACCGAACATTCTGTAGATGACGCCGTTGCCCTGTCTAAAAATCTGGACAACCCTTACGACATCATCCGTATCAATGATATTTACGAGACCTTCCTGCAGACCCTGAATCCATTTTTTGAGGGCAGACCTTTTAATGTAGCGGAAGAGAATACACAGTCACGTATCCGTGGAAACCTGCTGATGGGCTTATCCAACAAGTTTGGTTATATCCTGCTGAATACATCCAATAAGAGCGAACTGTCTACCGGTTACGGTACTTTGTATGGTGATATGGCCGGTGGTCTGGCAGTATTGGGTGATGTATACAAGATGCAGGTCTATGCACTGGCGAGGTATATCAACCGGGACAAAGAAATTATCCCTGTTAATATCATTGACAAAGCGCCTTCCGCGGAATTACGCCCTAATCAGAAAGACAGTGATAGTCTGCCTGACTATGCAGTACTGGATAGCATTCTGTACCAGTATATCGAGCGTCGTCAGGGACCCAAAGAGATCATTGCACAGGGTTTTGATGCCGCATTAGTGACGCGTACACTCAAAATGGTCAATACCAATGAGTATAAAAGGAACCAGTTCTGCCCTATTATACGCGTTTCATCGAAGGCCTTTGGTGTAGGCCGGAGAGTGCCGATCGTTGGAAAATACCTTTCATAATCCCAAACGACTCCTATATTTGCTGAAATTTAATAAATCGTAAAATGTTACAAGTTCCGTTCATTCGTCAAAACAAGGACCAGGTACTGGAAAGGCTGACTCTGAAGAACTTCAGGGAGCTGGAACTGGTGGACCAGGTGCTTGAACTGGACGACAAGCGCAAGAAATTAACCCTTGAGTATGATGAAACACAGGCCAAAGTAAACTCGAATTCCAAGGAAATCGGTAAACTGATGGCACAGGGTCAGAAAGATGAAGCGGAATCTCGTAAATCGGAAGTAGCATCACTGAAAGCAAGACTGCAGCCTATTAACGAAGAACTCGCGGCTACAGAAAAGCTTTTGCACGATACATTGGTAAAACTGCCAAACCTGCCTTCTCCGCTGGTACCTCCGGGTAAAACACCGGAAGAGAATGTGGAAGTCCGCCAGGGTGGTGATATCCCTCAGTTACATGAAGGTGCTGTACCTCACTGGGACCTGGTAAAAAAATATGACCTGATCGACTTCGAACTGGGTAACAAGATCACAGGTGCTGGTTTCCCTGTTTATAAGAACCGCGGAGCACGTTTACAGCGCGCTATGATCCAGTATTTTCTGAACTTCAATACCGATAAAGGTTATACTGAATTCCAGGTGCCTCACCTGGTGAACGGTGATTCCGGCTATGGTACTGGTCAGCTGCCTGATAAAGAAGGACAGATGTACTTTGTAGGAGAAGATGAATTATACCTCATTCCGACTGCTGAAGTTCCCCTGACGAATATCTTCAGAGATGAAATCCTGAAAGACACTGATCTGCCGGTAAAAATGACCGGTTACACGCCTTGTTTCCGTCGTGAAGCAGGTTCCTATGGTAAAGACGTACGTGGTCTGAACCGTTTGCACCAGTTTGACAAGGTAGAGGTTGTACAGGTGGTACATCCGGAGAAATCTTATGAGATCCTGGATGAAATGGTGGCACACGTGGAAGAACTGGTGAAATCACTGGAACTGCCATACCGTATACTGCGTCTTTGCGGTGGTGATATGGGCTTTGCTTCTGCGCTGACCTACGATTTCGAAGTATACAGCACCGCACAGCAGAAATGGCTGGAAGTGAGCTCTGTATCTAACTTCGAATCTTTCCAGGCAAACCGTGCGAAGATCCGTTTCAAAGACGGTGGAGGTAAACCACAGCTGGTACATACCCTGAATGGCAGCTCCCTGGCGTTACCGCGTATCCTGGCTTGTATCCTGGAAAACAATCAGACACCAGAAGGAATCAATATTCCGAAAGTATTACAGCCTTATTTCGGCGCTGATAAGATCGCGCTATAAGCAAGTAATATTTAAAATAATATAAAAGCGTCGCACCTGTGCGGCGCTTTTTTTTGTGCTTACATTTGTAATATGCAGCACTTTCTCCCTAACGGACAGGTATTGTTGGTTCGCCCGGCCACACTGGAAGACGCTCCGGCCCTGCTGGCATTATACCAGCAGTTGACCACAGAGACAGGCTTTCTGTTAATGACTCCGCAGGAATCGGCAACACTCACTGTCGCTGATGAAGAAGCATTTCTCCGCTCCTTCTGTAATCATCCACAACACCTGATGTTATTGGCGGAGATAGAGGGCCGGCTGGTCGGCAGTATTTCCATCAAACAATCCGGTTTCAAAAAAGAGAAACACCTGGGTCAACTGGGGATCGCTGTGCTGCATGAGTGCTGGAATATGGGCATCGGGCGACGATTAATGACAGCCGCGATAAGATGGGCAGAACAACATGAAGAGCTGGAAATCATACACTTTAACGTGTTTGCAAATAATGAAAGAGCTATTCAGTTGTATCGTAACTTTGGTTTTATGGAATATGGCCGTCTGCCGCAGGCATTTAAGCAGTCTGACGGCACATACGGAGATTCAATATTTATGTCAAAAAGGATAAAGAACGGATGATGCAACGATATGACAGACACCTGAAACTGGAAGGCTTCGGACCAGCAAAACAACAACTGCTCAACAATGCGGCAGTACTGATTATAGGTGCAGGCGGATTAGGCGTACCTGTATTACAATACCTGACCGCCATGGGCGTAGGCCGCATCGGCATCGTGGAACACGATAATATCTCACTCACCAACCTGCAGCGACAGGTCCTTTACAACACAGAAGAAGTCGGGCAACCTAAATTGCGTACCGCCGTTCAGCGTTTGCAAAAGTTGAATCCGGAAGTACAGTTCACCGCATATGATACCTGGATCATGCCAGATAATGCATTGGACATCATTCAACCTTATGATGTAGTGGTGGATTGTACGGATAATTTCGGTACCCGCTACCTGGTGAATGACGCCTGTGTCATGCTGAACAAACCATTTGTATATGGTGCTATCCATAAATATGAAGGACAGGTCAGTGTATTCAATTACAAAGGCGGCGCTACCTACCGCTGTTTATTTCCCGAGCAACCGGAACCAGGTACTATGCTGAATTGCAGCGATATTGGCGTACTGGGAATACTGCCGGGTATTATCGGTTCCTATCAGGCTAATGAAACCGTGAAGATCATTACCGGTATAGGTGAAGTATTAAGTAATCAGCTGCTGACAATAGATACACTGTATAACATGCATGATACTTTCCAGATCAAGCCCGTAGCAGGTAATCATGATATCAAAGCATTACAGGAAACTTATGACCAGCCCTGTGACACAGGCGGTGTAAGGAGTTTGTCCGTACACCAGTTGCAGGACTGGCTGGATACAGAAAAACCACTCCAGCTGATAGATGTGAGAGAGCCGGATGAATGGGAAATATGCAGTATTCCACAGGCAATGCGTATACCGATGCGTATGGTGGGTGGTGTAATGGCCCAGCTGAGTAAAGAGATTCCTGTCGCCTTACTGTGTCATCATGGAATGCGCAGTCTGATGATCGCGCAGCAACTGGATGCAGCCGGTTTCCCTGTGGTATATAATGTGGAGGGCGGTATTCACGCTTGGGCAGCAGAAATAGATGTGGAAATGAATATGTATTAAACAGGTTGATCTTATAAGAGAAAGGGCCGTTCGCGTATTGCGGAACGGCCCTTTCTCTTATATACTTTTGCAGGATATCGTTATTGTACCTGTACCCTGGCATTCGCAGTTTTATCTACCGGTAATTTTTTCTTTGCTTTTGCTGTTGGCTTCTTTTTCTTTCTGCCCATCCAGATCAGGAATCCTGAGATTGGAAGGGTGAATGCCACCAGTGCGGCGATCAGCGCGATGATCTTGGTTGGCCATCCGTAAAAACTGCCCGTGTGGATCGGATAGACCCATCTTCTGGCAATTGTACCGGCGCTTTCATTATCATACAGTCTCACTTTTAACAGCTTGGCGGTACCTGCTTCGAAGTACAGGAAATCGCTCACGTTATCGTGTCTGGCCCTGTTTTCTTTCGCAGCAGAAACGGCCAGTGTATCTGAATCCGCAAAGCGGATGGTGATCTTTCCTTCGTAAGGGAGCTTTTCGTTAGTAGTCGTCACGATCTTGTCCAGGTAAGCAATACCCGTATTTTCTACCGGTTTGCTGGCAGGCGCAACGATCTTCTGTTGTTTGGTGTTACCATCAAATGCAAGATAAAGCAGGTTATTCACCCATTTATAACTCCATATCAGTCCGGTTACTGCTATTACGAAGAGTATGATATGCACATAAAAACCGAATACGGCGTGCAGGTCCCAGTTCAGGCGTTTGAAAGAAGCATCCCATTTCACACGGAAACGCTGTTTCCGGTTATTCCTTTTAGGCCACCATAATATCAGACCTGTCAGGATCAGGATGGTAAAGATGGAACAGGAAATACCGGTGATGATCTTTCCGGTTTCCCCCATACACAGGTAACGGTGTAACTGGAGTACGACAGAGAAGAAACGTTTGTTACCCGCCACAGAAGAGATGATCTGGCCTGAGTACGGGTTCACCGCCACATACAGCTGATTTTTGATCTCCTTGGGTTTCCCTTTCACGAGCAGATATACAATGCTGCGGTTTGCTTCCGGTTCTACGCCGATAGTGAGCACTTTATATTTCGGATTTTCGCGCAGCACATAGGCTGTCAGATTATCCAAAGGTTGTCTGGAAGTATTGGCGGGCGCTTCTATGTAAAAAAAAGAAGACCGGAACGCATGTTCCAGTTCCTCTTCGAATACAAGCAGGCTGCCTGTTCCTGCTACTACCAGGACCACTAAACCGGAGGCGATGCCCAGCCAGAGATGTAACCAGCCAAATATTTTTTTCATGATCAGATTGTATAAGAAATCGTTGTCTGCCAGTTGCTTTGGCTCCCCCGGGAAATGGCAGATATCATCATATCCTCCACCCCAATAGTTTTATTTGGTACGTACGTTATTGAAAATTCACCTGTATCCGGCTTGTTGGCATTGTACAATGTACTGGTCTGTACGATGTGGTATACGGAAGCGTTTGCAGTCTGGTTACCATTGAACCATCGTAGCCGAACATGAACTGACGAATTTTTTCACAAAGAACGATCAGTAAGTGGCTCATGAATGATCGGATCGGGAAAATCTTTGATCAAAAGCGAAAAAAACGGCCTGGATAGTGGATGCATGTCAGAACGATGTCATATTTTATAGTGTGATACAGGCATTACTTTATCCCCTGTTAACGGTGTATTCCCTTTTTAAATCTCTTATAAGGTACATCTGCAAAGCATTATAGCTTATCCGCGATTTGTACAACCGCACTGAAAAAGGCTTTCCGGCGGCCGGCAGCTATCAAAAGAAATAGTGCGCTGATTGTCTGTTTAATGGTGATAATAATAGATATTCCAGTAGGTGGAGATATGTGTAAATGATTGATCAACAGCTTTCTAATGGATTGTCAAAAGCATTGCTATCGTCTTCATTACGTTCAGTGAGGCATTTAAAATCCTTTTCGACGAGTATATGGAGGGAGGAACCATCCGCATTGGGAATTTCTGCGGAGAATCCAACCTGATCGGTATCGGTCCATTCACGTACCTGTTCTTTTGGGAATGACAGGTGTATAGCAGGACCTTCCAGTTTGATAAAGGGACCTGTTGCGCCTTCTTTTGCTTTAATGCAGAAATGAAGCTGACCAGCGCCAATGGTTGTGCTTTCTTCTACTTTACCATCATTTTTGAGTATTTCGACGTCTTTTTTATCCAGACGATAACGGATGCTATTGCCTCTGATTCTGATTTTCATTTGACTGTTATTTGATATATCACCCCTTAAATTACTACAATATCGTAGCTTTATCTAAATTTCATGATTAGGATATGCGCATTTTATTATTCGGCATAGCGAAAGATATAGCAGGTGCGCCTGTTATTACGGCAGAAGGAATCACTACAGTAGCAGCACTCAGAGCCTGGTTGTATACAAAATATCCTTCCCTGGAACGGTTACGTTCCCTGATGATTGCTGTGAATAAAGTATATGCAAATGATGAGGATACTTTGCAGCCTGGTGATGAAATTGCAGTGATTCCTCCGGTGAGTGGTGGATAAGATTAGTTTCTTCTTAGCTTGTTTAGTTTGTCAATCGTCTGCTCTACGTTTTGAATCTTAGCTTCTATTGCTGTCAGTTCCAGCTGGTGTATTGCATCTGCTGGCACAATCGGATCCAGCTTTAAAGAACGGATTTCTCTGTCAATAGTCCGCTCTGTTTGTGCGATACGCACAAAATTAAAAAATGCTTCACAGTAGCTCATTACCCAATTCGTAAACTTTGCAAGGCTTATAGCTAGTGAAGGTGCTGCCACGATTATATAGTTTTTGAACCAGTAAGCATCAGGCATTTATTCTGCCATTAGTAATAAAACTGTACCGCCACCAGCACCAATTTTATTTGCATAGGCATGCGGCTTCTGTTCCCCTTTCCGGGAATTGGCTAACTTAGTCAATGTAACAAGATTTGGATTTTAAATAATAAAGCGCACGTTGTTCCCTAGAATAAGCAATTAACGCTGTTTTGCTTTGTAGTTTTCAGGATCAGCTTTAAATTTTCTGATTTCTTCATCCATTTCTGCTAGAAACTTTCGCTGAGTTTTTCTCAGTGTAGCGTCGTATCTGATCAATGGAATAATAGGATACAGAAAACTCGCGATACAAGCGATCCAGATAAGCGTGTGTACAATAGGATGTATTGGCATTACAAACAAATATTTAATGCACCAATATTAGATCAATTTCTCTGTTGAATAAAAATTATTTTACTTCGAAATACACAAATTCTCTAAGCGATAATCAGATGAATAAGTTAATCAAAATAGACAGCAATGTGAACGTACAAGAAGCGCTGGACTTCGTTGAAACGCCCGACTGCGGAGGTGTTGTTGTCTTCTCCGGCAATGTGCGTAACAATACAAAAGGAAGAAAAGTAAACAAACTTTTCTTCGAATGTTATGAACCAATGGCATTACTCGAAATGGAGAAGATCGCAGATGTTGCAGTAGAGAAATTTGCACTCAAAAAAATCGCCATGCTGCATATCGTTGGAGAGAAACAACCGGGTGAAATAGTCGTAGTGATTGCCGTTGCCGCACCTCATCGCGCAGCTGCTTTTGATGCCTGTGAATATGCGATCGATACGTTAAAAGAAACCGTGCCTATCTGGAAGAAAGAATATTTTGAAGATGGAGAAGTGTGGGTTGCTGCACATCCCTGATAAGACATAAAAAGAAGCGTGTCCCAGCCATAGCCGGGACACGCTTCTTATAAGAAAGTAATTGATCACTATTCGTGTTCTTCCGCGTGTACTTCGAAAGTTAATTTTATAATATCTGTTCCCGCATACAGGGTAGCATAATCGAGATAGTTCCAGTCCGTGCGTTCAATTTTCGCTTTAGTCGCCGGATCATTGAACTTGCGTAACACATAAGAGATATCTGCTTCTGCGCCGCTATTTGCTTCTCCCAGTGTAAAGTAAGCCAGTATACCTGTTGTTTCATACTTGCCACCTACAGTAGTTCCATCACCATACACCTGTTCTCTTGGCTGAAAGATCGCTCCATTCTCAGCATCGCCGGTAGTTGGATTCAGGATGAAGTTTCCGCCGCTTAAGAATACCTTGAAAGAATCGGCAATCGTTTTGTTTTGCAGGAAGCTTTGCTGTAACTCGTTGCCTGCTTTGTTAATCAATCGAAACTGCATTCTGTAGATTTTATGCGGATCAAGATGTACATGTCCGTTCTGTGCTTCTCCCTGGGCATTAAACAGTATAGCAATACTGTCTTTCTCACCGGTTTTTTCTGCGAGATCATGGAAGTGATCGCCATGAGCGCTTCCGTTTACTTCAATGAAATCAAGTCTTGAAGAGGCGATCACATTCGGATCTTCTGGTGTGACTTTCTCATCGTCTTTACTACATGCTGTCAGGAATAAGGCAATAGCAGCAAATGCATAGCAATACTTTTTCATGGTTTCTATTTTATTGGTTTTTATTCAACAGGGTGTAATTCAAATTTTAAATCGAGATCAGTAGCGCCGGCCAGTTTAGATTGATAATTGGTATTGTTCCAGTCATCTGCTGTTACGCTTGCTTTTACACCAGGATTCAGGTGACGCATCAGGTATTGCAGGGTAAAGGTGGACGCGCCTTTCACGATGTGCAGATAACCTGTGACGCCCACCTGATCATCACCATACGTATAGTCGAGTACACCATTGGGAGCACCCAGGATGACTGCCTGATGTATGTCTGCTCTGTCGAGGAATGTTTGCTGTATCTCGCGTCCGGCGTAGTCGCGTGCAATGAGTGTCAGTTTGTAGGAATGGCCGGTGTGCAGATGCAGATGAAATCCTACTGGTGCATTACCCTGTTCATCAAACTCAATGGTATCAATGGCTGCGCCGTCAATTGCATGTGGATGACCTGTTCTGAAATCACCGTCCCATTCAACCTCCTGTAACAACAGGGATGTTTTACCTACTTCTTCCTGATCTTTTTCTGGTACGGGATCTTCCTTCGAACAGGAAGAAAACGTGAGCACACCAAATGTGATCATTCCTAACAGTAGGTAGTTGCGTAACTTGTTCATAATTGTATATTGTTTAAAATGTATAATGAATCCGGAGTGTGAAATTTCTACCCATCTCATGCGCGTAGTACCGGAAGCGATCCATGTAATCTTTGTAAAGTCCGTTAGTCAGATTGTCAACGGAAAGGCTGATGGCCACTGATTTATACTTTACTGACGCTGTGGCTGCAAAGAGATGATAGGCAGGTGGTGGCGGTGCATAGTCAGTATTGGCTTTATATCTTTTCTGCCGGGCAACATACCTGTGTTCGAACTTTATATAACATTGCTTGTAATCCCATTGTAATCCATGATCAAAACGATCCGCTGGTATATAGGGCAGGTATTCCCGGCTTCTGATCATCGCAGCATTTGCTGTATACATGAAGGCAGGTAAAAAGCGATAACTGCCACCGAAGTCTATGCCTGCAAATGCAGCATCTGTCTGTTGATAGATAAAGATGGGAAAGGTGCCACGTACCGTCCTTCTGACTGTATCCGGTGTTGGTTGTGCATAGATATAATTGCGGATGTAGTGCGCATATACATCCAGATGTAACTGTAATTTGTTGCTGCTGTACGAGAGCGAATTGACCCATTTATATCCCTGTTCGCTTTTCATATCCGGATTTCCTATCTCATAGATCGCGGCGCCATGATGTAAGCCATCACTATACAGTTCATTTGCGCCTGGTGCTCTCCAGGCCAGTCCTATGTTACTACGCAGCTCCAGTTTGTTATTAAGATGTATTACAGCACCCAATGCGCCGGACACGTTATGAAACTGCCGGGTATCAGTAAAAAGGTTCAGATCAAATCCACCGTTATCATTGAACTTTGTATAATCATAGCGGTAACCGGCCGCATCAAAATATTTGAAATCATATCTGATGCCTGCTTCCAGTTCGTAGCGTTCTTTTACCAGTCTTTCTACCGCATATACCCCCAAAGTGTAACTGTCAAAATTCGGTATCAGCGGTGTCGTTCCGGTACCAGGTGTATTGTTATTGACCTGTAGCATGCCGTTGATGCCCCAGGTACCTTTCAGGTAATTACTGTGACGGATATGATAAGCCGCATCGATTGTCTGGGTGCTGAGTACAAGGTCCATCATCGCCCTTGTATCATTACCTGCTGAACGCCGCAGATCAAATTCCTGCCGGTGGTTTCGCTGAAACGCATATTGTATTTCCAGTTGATCCGTCTTCCAGGTTAGTTTGGCTAGATCATGGGTCACCTGTTGCCGGGGAGGCGTAATATCATATGTAAAACCATATTCTTCAAAAGGGCGGCCATGTGCAATTCGCGCAGCGATATCTTCCACAGTGCCGATATGCGCACTGTGCAGGATACCCAGTTCCGTGCTGAAATGACTATAGTATAGATCGAAGGATCTGTATTTAAGTGCACCGGAAAAATTGCTTTCATTGACACCGGTATTGCCCAGGTAATAATCCGCTGTGCTTATATTCCCGGCTTTTTTGAATGAGCCCTGTGTCCGCCATCCAACACCCCGTAAGTAGCCTTGCAACATAATGGCCGCGTTGCCCGAACGGCCATTCGTCGCACCGTTCAGATATACTTCTCCATTCAGTTTGCCTTGTTCCGGTAGTGGAGCAGGTTTCACGAGAATGACACCACCCAGTGCATCTGCGCCATAACGTACGCCTTCTGCACCTTTGATCACGACCAGTTCTTTGGCAACATAGGCATCCACTTCGGGAGCGTGTTCGGTCCCCCATTGCTGGCCTTCCTGCCGTACGCCATTGTTCAGTATCAGTACCCTGTTACTGTGCATGCCATTGATCACGGGCTTTTCAATAGAATGTCCTGTCTTCAATATGCTGATACCCGGTAATACAGATAATGCACCGGCGAGACTCGCGCCGCGTGTTTGCTCCAGCTGTTCATTGCTTAGCGACATAGCAGTGGCAGTACCTGTTTTTACAGGCGTCTTACCTCTTACTTCGACGTCGCGCAGGCGAATAGTATCGCCTCTCCCGACCTGTGCCTGTACGGATACGGCATAGGTCAGCAGGCAAAACAGCGGTAGCTGTTTTGAAATCGACATGTATGTATGATTTAAAATGTTTTGAGGATACTCAAAACTGCTAATGGAGGGATTGTATTTATGCTATTGATGGAGGATCTTTATTCAGATCACTGGGAAGGAAAATTGCTGCAGGACTTGTGCAGACTACCTCCCGGATGATTTCGGGTTTCAGATGGATATCACGCAACGTGAAAATATCTGCGGTCAGTGACTGGTGTTTTTTCACCAGCAGATGATCACAGATCTTACAGGCCGGATCTTTCCCGAAGTGCAGATGTTTGTCAGGAGAATAATAGTGATGGTGATAATCATGCAGGACCTGTACCCCCTGGATGTAACTGAACGTTACCAGCAGGAGATATGCTACGAACCTGTATAGATTTGATCTTATCACGGGGGCAAATATATATTGTTTGCATCTTTGTTGCAAATAGTTTGCAATAAAAAATACTTATTATTGGGTTGTACGAATAATGCGATGCAAAAAAACAGCATCAGATCGGATAGATTTGTTGTATGTCATTTGCAAACAAAAGCCGCTCTCTCCGTTTGGAAAAAGCGGCTTTAAGTGATGGTCGTGAGCTTCGTATTACACCGCTATTACACCGGAATTTCTCCGTTACCGCTTCGTTCATGAACGTACAAATGGCGGTGTAATGCCGGTCTAATAACGGTTTAATACGAATACCAACGTACGTTCATTATTGCAGTCCCAGCTGAGCCCCTGCTTCTTTCATTTCGTCTGGTGTATTGGCATTAAAATGCTCTGCTGAGAACGGATTTTCTATCTGATGGATATCAGCGTTCAGTAAGGTCTTACGGGGGCAGTTTCTGCCTTCCGTTACATTCTGCCAGAGCTTTTGCAATCCGGAAGGCTCCCAGATCGCGATCAGCGGTTCCGGCAGGTGATTAACAGGACTGATTAGTGAGGTCGCGTCTTTTTCTGCCTGTCTTTGTGTGATCAGATAGTTTATGCTTTGTTCGCTGATCAATGGTAGGTCTACCGCCAGTACCAGCCAGGCCGCATCCGGAAAGGCCTTGTTGGCGCTCAGTAAGCCTATAGAAGGACCACCGCCTTCCACACTATCTGTTATAACATCGATATCTGTACGTAAATTTTCCTGCTGATCTTCCCGGCAGGAGACATATACTTCCGGAAGGACGGATCTTACCAGTTCATAGAGATATTGCCATTGCGGCACGCCATGGTAGGCGATCAGGCTTTTATCCTGCTGCATACGTGTACTGCGGCCACCGCATAGAATGAGTCCTTTTAATGGAGCTGCCATGTCATTGTTTTTAAAAATCCCTTTTGCCACCTGTTTTGCTCAGCAGCCGTGTTTGTCTGATGACCATCCCGTGTGTAAATGCTTTACACATATCATAAATTGTCAATGCAGCCACACTGGCGCCTGTCAGCGCTTCCATCTCCACACCCGTTTTACCGGTCGTTTTGATCGTACAGCGTACCACTGCTTCTTCCTCTTCCAGTGTGATATCCACCTGACACCCGTCAAGTAGTAATGTATGACATAAAGGTATCAGCTCCGGTGTTTTCTTGGCCGCCATAATACCCGCCAGGATGGCGGTTTGGAAGACGGCCCCTTTCGCAGTATGTATATCTTTTCCGCTGAATTGTTGTCTTATGATCTCCGGCAGAAATACCCTGCTTTCTGCCACTGCCACACGTACTGTATCTGTTTTGCCGCTCACATCCACCATGACCGGTTGATCTGCTGCATTCAAATGTGAAAATCCCTGTTGACTTGAATCATTGCTCATAATGGAATAAATTTACAACTAAAGCAATCAAACCTCCAAAACAATGCTGATAGACGTAACTGCCGCATCTGCCGCTGTGATGAGTACTGTCCGTGACTTCGGAATGGAACAGCTGCCCTTTACTGCCGTTACCGGACGTATCCTGCGGGAACCGGTCTTATCTGACAGAGATTTTCCCCCGTACGACAGGGTGATGATGGACGGTATTGCCATCGATTATGAGACCTATGCTAAAGGACAGACTGTCTTTGGTGTAGAAGATATGCAGGCAGCAGGTATGCCCCGTAAACAGCTGGGAAATACCGCCAATTGCATGGAAGTAATGACCGGCGCTATCCTGCCGGAACTGACGGATACCGTCATCCAGTATGAACACCTGGTCGCTACAGAGCATGAAGGCTTTAAGCGTTTTACCATCAACGCCGGCGTGGAAAAAGGACAGGCTATTCACCGACAGGGTGCAGACGCTGCTGCCGGACAACTGGTTATTCCTGCCGGCACCTGGTTAACCGCCGCTGAGATCGGCGTACTGGCTTCCGTAGGGAAAACACTGGTGAATGTCAGCCGGTTGCCTAAAGTAGCTATTATCGCCACCGGCGATGAACTGGTACCTGTAGCCGATACACCGGATATCCACCAGGTAAGGATCTCTAACTCCTATAGCCTGGCAGCTGCGTTAAAAGAGTTGGGTATCGAAGCCAGCTGTCACCATGTACACGATAATGAGGCCGCTATACGGTCTTTATTTGAGTCATTGAAGGATGCGGATGCCTGGATCTGTACAGGGGCTGTATCAGCCGGAAAATACGATTACCTGCCATTGGTACTGGAACAAATGGGCATGCAGCAGCTGTTTCATAAAGTACAGCAACGCCCGGGAAAACCCTTCCTCTTCGGACAGTTTGAAAACGGTCCTGTCGTATTCGCCCTGCCGGGTAATCCCGTATCCGGCTTTATGTGCTGCTACCGTTATGTATTACCCTGGTTGCGTGCCAGCCTCCAATATACAGCGCCTCCTACGCCGCATGCGGTACTGGGAGCAGATGTCAGTTTTTCGTCTCCACTGACCTACTTTATGCCGGTAAGACTGCATCCGGTAGCGGGTGGACAGCTGATTGCCCTGCCGCCACCTTATCACGGTTCAGGAGACCTCGCCGCTTTATTGCAGGCAGATGGCTTCCTGGAACTGCCTGCCGAACAGCGGGTGTTTGAAAAAGGAAGTAGCTACCCCGTATGGCGGTTCAGACCATAGTCAATTAAGAATTAGGAATTAACAATTAAGAATTATGCTTTGGTAAATGGCTGATTCTTAATTGTTAATTCCTTTTTGCAATTGTCTGGTTTATTCGAATAGTAGTTTTTATGTAAAGTGCGGCTAACCAATTCCTAATTCTTAATTCCTAATTATTGTTGTCGTAACAATTTGGTGATGTTAAATCTTCTGCCTGCTGTTAAACCTTCTCTCTTCTCTCTTGTCAAACCCAAAATCTATCTACCTGTATGCCCGCAGTTCCTGAAAAACTACAAATGCAGCACCTGGCATGGAGAGCCGGATTTGGTGCTTCTCCTGCAGTAATTGAAGACTGGACCCACAAAAAACGTCGTCAGGTCATCAGTAAGATCCTGGCAGGACCTGAAAAAGACGTACAAACGCCGCTGAAAGTCCGCGATGTTTCCGATTTGCCCGATCGGAGCAAAATGATGTCTCCCGAAGAAAGGAGGGAACTGAACAGAATGAACCGCCAGGGTGTCAAAGACCTCAACCTGCAATGGATGAATGAAATGGTACAAAGTGAGCATCCCCTGCGGGAGAAAATGGCCCTCTTCTGGCATGGACATTTTGCCTGCCGTACGCAGAATGTACTGTTCAATCAGCAGTTATTACAGGTAATAAGAGAAAATGCCCTGGGTAATTTCGGTGAATTACTGACCGCTGTTTCCAGGTCGCCCGCTATGCTGCAGTTCCTGAATAATCAGCAGAACGTGAAAGCACATCCGAATGAAAACTTCGCCCGCGAAGTCATGGAGCTATTCACCATGGGAAGAGGGCATTACTCCGAAACTGATATCAAAGAGGCCGCTAGATCTTTTACGGGATGGGCATATGAAGGCGATGGCAGTTTTGTGTTCAGAGAGAAAAGACATGATAACGGACAAAAAACAGTGCTGGGAAAGAGCGGCAATTTCAATGGAGATGATGTACTGAAAATACTCTTAGACCAGAAAGAAACTGCCAGATATATCACCACTAAAATATATCGCTACTTCGTCAGTGAGAACCTGGACGAAGCGAATGTGAACAAACTCGCAGATAAGTTTTACTCCTCCGGATATGATATCGGTGCATTGATGCAATACCTTTTCAATGCGGACTGGTTCTATGATGCAGGTCTGATAGGTACACGTATAAAATCACCGGTAGAGTTACTGGTTGGATTACGTAGAACCGTACCCGTTGAGTTCGAAAGAGAAGAAGTGATGTTGTCATTCCAGCAGGTATTGGGACAGGTCTTATTCTATCCTCCCAATGTGGCCGGATGGCCAGGTGGACGTAACTGGATCGATAGTTCCAGTCTGATGTACCGCATGCAGTTACCCAAGATGATACTCTATGAAAAAGAGTTTAATATCACACCAAAGGAAATTACGCCTGAAATGGGTATGGGTAGTTATAAAGTAACGATGGAGCTGAATGAATCTGTACAGAAACAGTATGCAAGAAAGATCAAAGGAGTGATCAACTGGAATGCGTTACTGAAAGATTATGAAAAAGTATCGCGTGAAAAACTCGCGGAAGCCATCTCCGGATCATTGTTGCAGGCGAATAAAAACGTCAGTAAACAGGTGCTGGAAAATTATGCAGACGCATCTTCCCGTGAAAACTATATTAAAACCGTTGCAATCGCAGTGATGAGCACACCGGAATATCAGTTGTGCTAATGTATCCACTTTAAAAAATCAAATCATGCTGATCTTAAACAGAAGAAGTTTCTTACAGGTGGGATCATTGGCCTCTGCTTCCATGATGATGCCTAAATTCCTGAAAGCATTCGAAAAAGATAACCTGGTGCCTCCCGGCAATAAAGTACTGGTCATTATACAATTGTCTGGTGGTAACGACGGATTAAATACCGTCATTCCCTATCGTAATGATATTTACTACCGCTCCCGCCCGACCCTGGGCATTCAACGTGAACAGGCTTTATCCCTGACAGATGAAATAGGTATTCATCCTGCACTGCAGGGATTGAAAGGACTGTATGATGAAGGTTCGCTGGCTATCATGAATAACGTGGGGTATCCTAACCCGGACCGTTCGCATTTCCGTTCGATGGATATCTGGCAGTCTGCAAGCGCCTCATCTGAAAACTGGACAGATGGCTGGATCGGCCGTTTCCTGGATGCTCAGTGTAAAGGTTGTGATAAGCCTGTACAGGCACTGGAAATAGATGATACATTGAGTCTGGCGATGAAAGGTGATCTGCAGAAAGGGCTGGCCTTTAAAGATCCTGATAAGTTGCAGGCAGCAGCCAATGACCGCATGTTCAAAGAGCTGCTGGGTAAGGAAAATGGGGGTCATCCGATAGATGATGATCATGCGCCGGTAGATTATCTGTACAAGACGATGGGCGCCACCATGTCATCCGCAGGATATATTAAAAATCAGTTTAAGGCATATAAAACAAAAGAGCTTTTTCCGGCGACGGACCTGGGCAAAAACATGCAGACTATTGCCCGTCTGATCATGTCAGATATCAGTACGAAAGTATATTATGTGTCACATGGTGCGTTTGATACACATGTGAATCAGCTGGCATCACAGCAAACGCAGTTGAAAAGGCTGGATGAAGCGATTACAGCACTGACCCGTGAACTGAAGAATAACAATCGTTTCCAGGATGTGGTGATTATGACCTTCTCTGAATTTGGCCGTCGTGTGGCACAGAATGCCAGTGGAGGAACAGATCATGGCACTGCTAATAATATGTTCCTCATTGGCGGCGGACTGAAAAAACAGGGATTGCTGAATGATGGACCGGATCTGGTCAATCTGGATGAAGGAGACCTGCAACACACGGTCGATTTCAAAAGTGTGTATGCTACATTATTAAAAAACTGGTTGAGTGCAGATGATGCGGCTATTCTGAAAAAGCAGTACGAACATTTATCCTTTGTCTAATTGGTAGTGACAATCGCCCGCAGGAAACCGTGTGTGATAGGTTTGGGAACGAATGTACCACTGGTGTCTACGGCTGTACCATAGAAAGACGCTTCTATGAGGCTGTCTTTAACGTTTCTGATAGAAAGGGAAAAAAAGCCGTATGTCTGATCTGCTAACTGTGTGATATTGTTTTTATCATAATGGACAGAGAATTTGTTGCCATCCTGTGAATAGAATACACCATGATCAAGTCCTTCACTGCTGCCTATCAGGGTAATGTTCAGTTTCTCGGCTTTTTCCCCGCTGGCAGTAATGGTCAGTTTGTCGATATCATTGTTCGGATCGGTATCTGTCAGATCGGCCCTGGTGATAACAGCTTTTGGATTTTCGCCTATAAAGAAGATGCTGTCCATCTGACAAGATATAAACTTGCGTACTTCTTCATGTTGTTCTTTTTCGCAGGCAGATAGCAATAAGGCAACACAGACAATAGTTAAAATTGGGCGCATAAGAAGGGGTATTTGGTTCTATAACGCAATAATAAGCAGTTAATTGTGAATATTATAGCCCCTGAAAATTAAAAAATCCTGATCTGTCACAGATCAGGATTTTTAATATTTATGGACGACAGACAATGAGTTGTCTGCGCCGGTTTATTTTTTAACAGCTACACGATAGAGATAGGTTCCCATCAGCGCAAAGGCGACAGTTCCCAGCAGGAAGTATCCACCTGTTCCGAGTGTATGTGAAAGCGTCTCTTCCAGGTTAATGCTGGCCAGTACACTTGCTGAACCATCAAAGCCGGCAAGTATGGCAATGATTACACCGGCAACGGCGCCACCTGCTACCAGACCGGTTGCAAACAGATTACCCTTACCCAGTTCCTCTTCTTCAGCAGATACCTGGATATTATCTTTTTTGCGTTTTTTGTCTACCAGACCACGGATCGCACCACCGATAAAGATAGGCAGGGTGGTAGATAATGGGAGATAAGCACCTACTGCGAAAGACAGGGATTTGATACCGCAGAGCTCCATGGTGATTGCCAGGAACACGCCTACCAGTACAAACTGCCAGTCGAGGTTATAAGAAAGGATACCTTTTGCGAGGGTGGCCATCAGGGTACCCTGTGGCGCAGGATAATAAGTACTACCGATCGCGTGGTCAGTAACACCATTAGCGATCATTGCAGCAGTTGGTTTATCCAGGAATTTCACGGTCAGACCGATCACGATTGAAGAAACGATCGCACCGATGAACAGGGCCAGCTGCTGATACATAGGTGTTGCTCCTACGATATAACCAGATTTCAGGTCCTGAGAAGTACCACCGGCATTCGCAGCAGCGATACAGATCATACCACCTACTACCAGTGCCATTGGCTCATATACTTTACCACTCCATCCAACTGCGATAAATACCAGACAGGTACCCATCAGGGTTGCGATGGTCATACCGGAGATCGGGTTATTGGAAGAACCGATCAGCCCTACTATACGGCTGGATACAGTTACGAAGAAGGCGCCGAAGATCACTACCAGCAAACCTACCAGCAGTTTCTTGCCGATGGAATCGCCCGGTAACTGCGGAAGGAAGGCCATTAATACGACCAGCGCGATGCTACCGATCAATACTATCTTCACATTCAGGTCTCTTTCTGTACGGGGAACAGCACCATTTGCTGTACCACCTTCACCGTTACCTTCTTTTTTAAAGGAGCCGATGCTGCCTTTGAAAGAGGAGATGATGGTAGGTATAGTCTTGATGAGCGTGATAAAACCACCAGCTGCTACTGCACCGGCGCCGATCTGGCGTACATAGGCAAAGTATACAGCGGCAGAGAAATCGCCGAAAGTATGCAGGGTAGGATCCCAGTTACCTTTACCACCTGGTGTGGTTACACTGGCCAGATAGCCCAGTTTTACCAGCTGTGCGGCGATCATATCTGCCGGTACCAGTGAGGACAGTAAAGGGATCAGTGCCAGCCAGGACAGTACGCCACCAGCTACCAGTACACCCGCGATACGGGGACCGATGATATAGCCCACACCCATATATTCAGGGGTGATCTCACCACTGATACGGGCGGAAGGGAAGTATTTATTTACCTGTTTGGTCATGTAGAAAGGCACTTCTGCCACAATGTGCATGACCTTCTGAAGAATGGCATATATAAAAGCAAAGCCTAATCCGTAGAAAGCTGTTTTTGCAAAATCACCGCCTTTCTCACCAGCGATCAGTACCTCACCACAGGCAGTACCTTCCGGGTAAGGGAGGGTTTCATGCTCTTTCACGATCAGGGAGCGGCGCAGCGGAATCATCATGAGGGTACCCAGGATACCGCCGAAGATGGCCAGGATCAGGATCGTCATGTAATTGAAGAACTGCTCACCACCACCATCTGTCAGGAACAGGAAGCCTGGCAGGGTGAATACCACACCGGCAGCAATGGATTCACCAGCAGAACCGGTAGTCTGGATAATGTTGTTTTCCAGGATAGTGGTTTTGAAGAATCTGCGGCCAAGGGTAATGGCAATAACTGCGATAGGTATAGATGCAGAAACGGTCAAACCTGCTTTCAATGCGAGGTATACAGTTGCGGCGCCAAAGATGATCCCGAAAATACAGCCCAGTACAATGGACTTGATGGTAAATTCCTTCATATTCACCTCGGGTGATACGAAAGGCTTGAATTTATCTGCCATAAGTTGGTTTGATAGTGTAGATTTTTGTTGATTAAACGGCAATATAAGTGAAAAATCCCTTTTAGAACGGGCTTTTCGGATAATTGGTTGCAGTCAGGGACAAGTTTTAGCAGACATAAATAAAGAAGGCGCAACCGGGGTCGCGCCTTCTTTATTTATCTGATAATCAGTTGAATTTAGTAAGAACCCGTCTTTTCTTTCACGACCTGCGCGATCCATTTGCTGATCATCAGCATGACAACACCTGCAACAGCGGCAGATATTACAAGGATCAGGAAGTAAAGTTTCTTGTCGATGAACTCGTCCCAGAAGGTCGCCATCAGACCAGCCACTTTACCGGCGATCGCATTTACCAGGTACCAGCCACCCATCATGAGGGCCGTTACGCGTGGAGGAGACAGTTTAGATACCATGGAAAGACCGATCGGGCTTACCAGGATCTCACCTACCGTAAATACGGCGTAGGTACCAAACAGCCATGCCATAGACGATTTATCGAGGTAAACGTTGGTCATGGAAGCGGCTACCACCATGAGCAGGGAGGATGCGCCGGCCAGGAAGATACCCATAGCGATCTTCACAGGCGTGGTTGGCTCCTTACCGCTTTTGGCCAGCCAGCCGAAGAGCCCTACTACCATGAGACTGAATGCCACGATAAAGAAAGGGTTGATGGACTGGAAGATCTCGGTGGAGATCAGTCTCATTTTACCATCTTTTGGCCACTGGTCTTTTGGCAGGTTCTGGAAGTATGGGTCAGGTCCCTGTGTTTCCAGGGTTTTACCGCTGGCATCGGTCACAGCGCGGAAGTGCTCGTCAACCTGTGTTACGGCGTGAGGGTCTGTAGTAACGGTTTGCAGCATACCTAACGGCTTAGCTGCTTCTTCCACGGTAGCGGACATACCACGGTCGGTATACTGGTCAGCCCAGATGGTCAGACCGGTACTGTTCTGGTTATAGATCACCCAGAACACGATCGCTACTGCGAAGAACGCCAGCAGGGCGCCGAGTCCGCGTTTGTCTTCATGTTTCTTGGAAGTGGTATAAAGACGGATATAGAAGATAATGATCGGTACGCAGGCAAACATGAACGCGTCGTTGGAACGGGTGTGGAACAGGGTATGTTCTTTATTATCATGTATTAAGTAACCCAATATGTCATGCATAAAGTAACCGAGCGTAGCAGCGAGGATAGCCGGTACGAACACCAGGGATACGATCTTACCGATCGGCATATCATCCGGAGAAGGCTCTTTTCTGACATCGCCGGAGGCAATTACCTGCTGGTTGGTGCTGAAGATCACCAGGCCGATGAGCATACCTACGCCGGCAGCGGCAAATGCGTGGCCCCATCCGTAGTGGTTACGGAGATAGGCGGCTACGAAGTTGCAGATGAAGGCGCCGATGTTCACGCCCATATAAAAGATATTGTAGGCAACATCTTTCTTGGCGCGGAGGTCTTCTCTGTTATAGATATTACCCAGGATGGTACCGATATTGGGCTTAAAGAACCCGTTACCGATGATGATCAGGCCCAGGGCCACATACATGGCCATATCGCCGGGAAAGGCCAGACAGAAGTATCCGGCAGCAAGCAGGAAACCTCCGAGAATAACGGCCCGGCGGTATCCGAGGTAGCGGTCGGCCATGAGCCCTCCCAGGAATGGAGAGAGATATACTAATGCGATGTAGGAACCAACGAGGTCAGCAGCTTTGGTCGTATCGAGACCCTTACCTCCGTTGGCGGCAGGATCTACAAGATAAAGGAAGAAGATACCGATCATCAGGTAGTAGCCGAAGCGTTCCCACATTTCAGTAAAGAAGAGTACATACAATCCCTTATGGTGCCCCTTCCCCTTAGGGGACGGCGAAATTACAGGCTGCTCAACAGCAGTTTGAGTCATAATAGGTACGTTTAGTTTTTGTTGTTTATGGTGTTAGTCAGTCCGTCGAATCCGGCAAGTTAAATAAATTCAGCTTTTTATCAGGTAAAATGGTGTTTTTGGTCAAATTTTGGCCTTTCTTTGCAAAAAAATTGGAAGAACGGAGCAGATTGATCAGGTGAATGTATTTTAAGCGCGCAAGCGAATTTTTATTTTTTCATATGAAGATATTACTATTAGGAAGCGGCGGACGCGAACACGCCCTGGCTTGGAAAATGGCACAGAGCTCACATTGTGAACAGTTGTTTATAGCGCCCGGCAATGCGGGTACTGCCCAGTACGGTCAGAACCTGGATTTCGCTGTTTCTGATTTTGAGAAAATAAAGACCTTCTGCGTAGAGAATGCGATCTCTCTGGTAGTGCCGGGTTCTGAAGAGGCACTGGTAAAAGGAATTTACGATTATTTTCAGCAGGACGCTGCTTTACAGCACATTCCGGTAATGGGCCCATCTGCCCTGGGAGCACAGCTGGAGGGTAGTAAAGCATTTGCGAAACAGTTCATGCTGCGTCATGATATTCCGACTGCCGCTTACCGCGAGTTCAGTGAGGAAAATTATGAGGAAGGTGTGGCTTACCTGCGTACACATTCCCTGCCGATCGTACTGAAAGCCGATGGGCTTGCGGCTGGCAAGGGCGTATTGATCCTGAACGATCACGAAGAAGCAGTGGCGGAGTTTTCACAGATGATCAAAGATGCGAAGTTTGGCGATGCGAGCAAGAAAGTAGTGGTAGAACAGTTTTTGACGGGAATAGAGCTGTCAGTGTTTGTGCTGACAGATGGCCGTTCCTACCAGATACTGCCTACTGCAAAAGATTATAAAAGGATCGGAGAAGGAGATACTGGTCTGAATACCGGAGGTATGGGGGCTGTTTCACCGGTGCCGTTTGCCGACAAGGCATTTATGGACATGGTGGAAGAGCGTGTGATCCGTCCGACGGTGGCCGGACTGGAAAAAGAGCAGATCGCTTATAACGGGTTTATCTTCTTCGGTTTGATCAAGGTAGATGGGGAACCATTTGTCATTGAGTACAACTGTCGTATGGGGGATCCGGAAACAGAAGTGGTAATGCCACGACTGCAGAACGATCTGCTGGAACTTTTCAGGGCGGTGCAGGAAGGTAAACTTTCTTCACAGCAGATTTTTGAGGATGCCCGCGTGGCAACCACGGTTATGCTGGTAGCAAAAGGCTATCCGGAAGCATACGAAAAAGGAAAGGTAATCAGCAACATACCGGCACCTACGCAGGATCAGCTGGTGTTTCAGGCAGGAACACGTGCCGCTGGCGGAGAAATCCTTACCAACGGAGGACGTGTACTGACGATAACATCCCTGGCAGCAGATCTGGGCATTGCGTTGACACACAGCCGGCAGACAGCTGAAATTATTGACTTTGAAGGTAAATATTACAGGAGGGATATTGGTTACGAGTTCGTGTAGGTGATGTTCATTTGCGCCTTTCACGCCCTTACGGCGCGAAAAGTGTAGTTTGATCCTGTGGCCCGGAAAGTACCGGGAAGGACTGGCTGGGGTGGTCCTGGAGCACATAACTCATTCATATAGAGTACACAATTAACAGCAACCATTTTTCGTTTAAGCGTTTTCGAGAGTCATTACTATGCCAACGGTCACATTGACATTAATTGTTACAACTTATTAACCGGCTCATCCAATACAATAACTAACATTTTTTAATATTATAGTTGTATTATTGAGAAAACAAACAGTTTTTAGATTGTATATTCGTTGGAATTATTCATTTTTGCACACAATAATATTTTGACCATATTAAGCAATGGGGTTCTTTAATTTTTTAACACAGGAAATAGCGATTGACTTAGGTACAGCTAACACGCTGATCATACACAACGACCAGGTGGTGGTGGATGAACCTTCCATTGTTGCTATAGAGCGCGCAAGCGGTAAAATCGTGGCGGTAGGAAAGAAGGCCATGATGATGCACGAGAAAACACACGAGTACCTGCGTACGATCCGTCCGTTAAAAGATGGTGTGATCGCCGACTTTAACGCGGCAGAAGGTATGCTTCGCGAGATGATCAAACTGGTGTATCCCAAAAAGCCCTTATTCTCCCCCAGCTGGCGTATGGTTATCTGTATACCATCCAGCATCACAGAAGTAGAAAAACGCGCCGTACGTGACTCTGCTGAACAGGCAGGCGCGAAGGAAGTGTTCCTCATACATGAACCTATGGCCGCTGCATTGGGTATCGGCATCGATGTAGAAGAGCCGGTAGGTAACATGATTATCGACATCGGGGGTGGTACCACCGGTATTTCCGTAATCGCCCTGGCAGGTATCGTTTGTGACCAGAGTATCCGTATCGCCGGTGATGAATTCACTGCTGATATCATGGAAGCACTGCGTCGCTACCATAGCTTGCTGATCGGTGAAAGAACTGCAGAACAGATCAAAATTCAGATCGGTTCCGCACTGAAAGAACTGGATAACCCACCAGATGACGTGGCAGTAAACGGCCGTGACCTGGTAACAGGTATTCCTAAACAGATCATGGTGTCTTACCAGGAAGTAGCAGAAGCACTTGATAAATCTATCTTCAAGATCGAAGAAGCCATCCTGAAAGCACTGGAAACCACTCCTCCGGAGCTGGCAGCAGATATCTACCGCAGAGGTCTGTACCTCACAGGTGGTGGTGCATTGCTTCGCGGACTGGACAAACGTCTCACACAGAAGATTAAATTACCGGTACACGTAGCGGACGATCCATTACGTGCGGTAGTAAGAGGTACCGGAATCGCACTGAAACATGTAGGTAAGTATCCGTTCCTAATGCAATAATATCAGGAAATGTACAGGGCAGTATAACAGCTGCCTTGTACATCTTCTACCAAGAAAATATATCCTGTGCGTAATCTCATCATTTTCTTTAGGCGCTATTTTAACTTTTTTCTGTTTTTGCTGCTGGAAGTGATTTGTTTTGTGCTGGTATTCCGGAACAACGATCTGCAGAAATCAGCCTACCTCAATTCCGCCAATAGTTTCAGCGCCAGGTTATACGAAAGTTACAACAATGTGGAGTATTACTTACACCTGAAAGCTACCAATGACAGCCTGGTGAAAGAGAATGCCCGCCTCCATAACATGTTGCGCACCAGCTTCGACAGTGTTTCCCTCGACAATATTGTAAAACTGGACACCATCCGTCACTACAGTACAGATACCACCCGTAAGGTGATCGGTACTGAAGTTCGCCGTTACCTCTATAAAGAAGCTAAGGTGGTGAATAACAGTGTTAATAATCCAATCAACTACATTACTATCAGACGCGGCAGTGCCAATGGCATCCGGCCGAATATGGGTGTGGTTGGTCCGAGTGGTCTGGTTGGTGTAGTACGTAGTGTGAATGAGAACTACGCTGTTGTGCTTTCCCTGCTCTCCAAGGGCCGTAACTTCGGTTTCAGCGCTCGTCTGAGCTATAGCAAGGAAATGGGTACCGTACGCTGGTACGGTGGAGAAGCCGGATATGCAGTGATGGAAGATGTGCCGAAGAGTGTGAAACTTATCAGAGGAGATACCGTGGTGACCAGTGGTTACTCTGCCCTGTTCCCCGAAAATATACCTATCGGTTACGTTGAATCCTATACCACTACAGATAAATCCAGTACTTCTTATACCATCAGGATTAAACTGGCTACCAACTTTTATAACCTTCAGTACGTATATGTCGTAGACAATCTGCTGAAAGAGGAACAACAATCTTTGGAAGACTCAACCTACAGGCTGATTAAATGAGTATACTGTTAAGAAATATTATCCGCTTTGTGCTCTTACTGCTGTTGCAGGTATTCGTACTGAATAATATCCTGTTGCACCAGCTGGTAGGCCTTAACCTGTATATGTTGTTTGTCCTTTTGCTGCCATTTAACCTGCCACGACCTGCACTGATGCTGCTGGCGTTGCTGATGGGACTTGGTATGGACATGTTTATGAATACCATGGGTATGCATGCCGCAGCCTGCGTATTCATTGCTTACCTCCGTCCGTTCATCATCAACGTACTGTCTCCACAAGGTGGTTTTGAGACGACCCAGAAAACACCGTCCATGACTAGCATGGGTGTTTCCCAATTCCTGACCTATATCGGAATCCTGGTATTTTTACACAACCTGCTGTATTTTCCACTGGAGGTGTTCAGCTTTGCAAGCTTCTTTTACCTGCTTTTGAAGATCCTTTTGTCAACAGCCGCCAGCATTCTGCTGATCGTACTGTATGAATTATTGTTCTTTTCCAGAAAGTAGGCGGGAATCATTACAAAGACCATATTTTTTTGAGAGATTATGTTTTGTTAATTAGAAGAACGATAACAGATAGCACAGAACGTAATATCTATCTTTAAGAAGGAATTGAAAGTCATATTATAAAGCAACAGGTCGCTTGCTTCATCTTTCTGCCAGACGGTGGGGGAGGCCGTGAAGTGGCCACATTATTCAGCGTAAATGTCTGTCTATAATCAGCCCAGGAAAAGAGTAATTCAGTTTATCATCCTTGGAATGGTGATCTTAATCATTACAAGGTTGTTCTTTCTGCAGATTGTCGAGAAGAAATACTCCAAGCTGGCGGATGCGAATGCGGTACTCCGCAAGGTCGTTTATCCCAGCCGTGGTATTATCTACGACCGTAAAGGCAGAAGTATCCTCAGCAATGACGCCATGTATGACCTTGTCGTAACGCCGATCAGCGTTAAAAATATCGACACGACCTACATGTGCCAGATTCTCCGCATCGACAAAGAGGAGTTCAGAAAACGTATCACTACCGCAATCATTAAAAACGGCAGTCGCCGTGTTTCCATATTCTATCCCCTGCTGCCGCCCGAAATGTTCGGCCGTCTGCAGGAAAGTATGTACATGTTCCAGCCCGGATTCGAGCTGGTGCAACGTCAGATCCGCTCCTACCCTTTCAACGCCGCTGCCAATATCCTCGGTTACATCGGGGAGGTATCGCCGCAGATGCTGCAGAAAGCAGCATACAGCGCCTATAACCAGGGTGATTATCTGGGTATGACCGGTCTGGAAAGAACATACGAAAGTGTGCTGATGGGACAACGTGGTATTCAGTACCTCGTAAAAGATAACCTGAACCGTCCGCAGGGACCTTATGAAAAAGGGGAATTCGATACTGCGGCTATCGCCGGTAAGAACCTCCGCCTGGCCCTCGACGTAGACCTGCAGGTACTCGGTGAGCATCTCATGCGTAACAAGATCGGTAGTGTCGTGGCAATTGACCCGCGCACCGGTGGTATCCTGACCATGGTAAGTGCGCCTACCTTTGACCCGAACCTGCTGACCGGCTCTTATCGTGCCCGTAACTTCAGCCGCCTCTTCTCCGATACAACTAAACCGCTTTTCAACCGTGCTATCCAGGCCGGATACCCACCGGGATCGTCTATGAAACCGCTGACGGCACTGATCGCACTGGATGAAGGTGTTATTACGCCAAGCTTCGGCTTCCCCTGTGGTGGCGCATATACCTATTGCGGCCGTCCTATCGCCTGTACGCACCATAATGCGGGACACGCAGCGAACCTGCGCCTGGCGATCGCCAACTCCTGTAACGCCTACTTCGTACACCTCTACCGTATGGAAGTAGATGCAGCGAAATGGGGTGGCGTGAAAAAAGGACACCAGCACTGGCATGACTATATCTCCTCTTTCGGTCTGGGACATAAACTGGGTATTGACATCCCGGGTGAATCAGGTGGTAAAGCGATCGATACAGCCGGTATGAACAGACTGTATCATAATCAGTGGAATTCCTGCTCTGAGCTGTATGTGGGTATGGGACAGGGACAGGTAGTCGCTACGCCGCTTCAGATGGCGAATGCAATGTGTATCATTGCGAACAAAGGTTTCTATTATCTGCCGCATTTCGTGGATAAGATCGATAATGATGACACCGAACTGCTGACGAAATTCAGAGAGAAACACGTTGTGGCCAAGATCTCTGACTCTTCCTATATGCCGGTGATCTATGGTATGCAGGATGTGGTGGAAAGAGGTACCGGTATGATCGCGAAGATCGAAGGTGAGATCGTATGTGGTAAAACAGGTACGGCGGAGAACAACGCGATCGTAAACGGTAAACTGACCAAACTGAAAAACCACTCCGTATTCGTTGCTTTCGCACCGAGAGATAATCCGAAGATCGCTGTTGCAGTGATCGTGGAGAACGCCGGTTTTGGTAGTACCTACGCTGCACCTATCGCGAGTCTGATCATGGAGAAATACCTGCATGATACGATCTCTGTGAAGCGTAAGCCACAAATGAAAACACTGCTGGAATACAATACACTGGATCCCGTGGTACGGGAAAAATCCAAGCTTGACTCATTGAACGGAGCCAGCGCTAAAATGACACCTGATCAGATACTTAAACTTTATTTCCGGGATTAATCAGTTATGAACCGTCGGCAGCAAATAAAATTGACAGAAGGTATTGACTGGCCTATCATGGGCCTCTACCTGGGGATCGTAACCGTGGGACTGTTATCGATCTTCGCAGCTGAGTACAGGGAAGGTGATAACATCTGGAATGATATCATCCACCTGAATAAAAACTATTCCCGCCAGCTCATGTGGCTGGGTGTATCTGCAGTACTGGCGACCATAATATGGCTGACAGACAGTAAATTCTTCACGGCTACAGCCAACCTGCTGTATGCCGGAGGTATTCTGCTCCTGTTGCTGGTATTGGGTATTGGTAAAGACGTAAAAGGGTCGCATTCGTGGCTGGTGATAGGAGGTTTTCAGTTCCAGCCCGCCGAATTGACCAAGCTTTGTACGAATCTGGCCCTGGCCAAGTATCTGTCCTCTCTTGAAACTGATTTTACAAAACTCCGTTCCAGGCTGATCGCCGTATCCCTGGCACTCATCCCCTGCGCCATCATTATCCTGCAATCTGAAACGGGACTGGCGCTGGTATATTTCTCCTTCTTCCTGGTGATGTACAGGGAAGGTCTGCCGGGTGTATTACTGGTGATCGCTTTCTCGGGTATCGTACTGGTACTCTCGGCCCTGTTAGTCGATAAGAATATCCTCTTTATCATATTCTCGGTCATTACCGTGCTGGTGATCTATTTCAGCCGGCGCGAGATCAAGCGTAACCGTTCCAGACTGGTCGTCATACTGGGTATATGGGCTTTCTGTTCCGTATTTGTGATGTTTGTGGTGCCTTTCGCCTTTACCAAAGTGCTGAAGGACTACCAGGTACGCCGTATTGAGGTAATGCTCGGAAAAGAGAACGATCCCAAGGCGACCTATAACACCCGTCAAAGTATGATCGCCATCGGTTCCGGTGGTGTGATCGGAAAGGGATATCTGAAAGGAACGCAAACACGCTACGACTTCGTTCCTGAACAAAGTACTGACTTCATTTTCTGCACCGTAGGTGAAGATTTCGGATTCCTGGGGTCTATTATATTTATCGGCCTGTATGTGGCGCTGCTCTTACGGATCATTTTCGTGGCGGAGCGACAGCGATCGACATTCAGCCGTGTATACGCCTATGGGGTGGCCAGTATCATATTCTTCCATATGGCCATTAATATTTCCATGACCATCGGTCTGGCGCCGGTAATCGGTATCCCATTGCCACTGGTGAGTTATGGGGGATCTTCCCTTATGACGTTCACGATGCTCATTTTCATCATGCTCCGTTTGGATGCTGACAGACAGATGGTATTACGATAGTTGCCTATCTTTGCAGAATGGCACGTATTATACCACTATCAGAAGGGGCATTTACAGTAGACGCGACGAAGAAGTTCATACCGTACGATCTGCAAAAAGATAACATGCAGCAGCGCGCCGGCGGTTCGTTGCTGGTAGAGATCCAGCCGTTTCTGGTCATTACTGACCAGGACTATATCCTGCTGGATGCAGGATTAGGCTATCGTAATCCGGATGGCGTGATGCAGATACATCAGCATCTGATCGATAATGGTGTGAATCCGATGGAGATCACCAAAGTGCTGATGAGCCATCTCCATAAGGATCATTCCGGGGGAATCTCTATTGTAGATCCGCTGACCGGGGAGCGCAACCTGACTTTCCCACAGGCGACCTACTATGTGAATGCAGATGAAATGCAATATGCACTGGACAACGATGGTAAGTCTTATCATGCAGAAGATGTGCGTATCCTCCAGCAGCGCGACAATGTAGTCTTTACCCAGGGAGACGGTACGATTGACGGCTATATTTCCTACGAAGTAACCGGTGGTCACTGTCCTTATCACCAGACATTCCTTATAGATACCGGCGACGAGAAGATCTTTTTCGGAGGTGATGAAGCGCCACAGGTGTCTTATATGAAACGTCGTTTTGCCGCTAAGTATGATTATGATGGCAAACGCGGAATGGAATTGCGCGAGCAGTTCAAAGAGCGGGGCATCCGCGATGGCTGGACTTTCCTGTATTATCACGATACCAAAGTGCCTTACGGCAAATTTCAATAGTCTTTATGTATACGCTGTACGAGAACCTGCGGTTTACCGGCCATGACCGGATAGATACCTGGCAGCAGGGTACGCACAGCTGGGCCGCGTACAGCGTATACACACAAAAGGCGCATCACGAAGTATATACCCCTCACACTATTCTGAACCTGATCGTCCGCGGACAGAAAAGGATGTATGACGGCCGTGTTATACATCAGTTGCAGGCCGGCGATGTTTTTATCATTCCTGCCGGTTCGCTGCTCTGTTCCGAAATACCCGGACAACGGTATGGCTATGAGAGTATCAATATTGAACTGCCAGACGCCGTGATCGGTAATTATTCCCTCCCGCAAATTTCCACCCCTCTCACCCCTGTTGGCGCGATACAGTTAGCTACTACCCATGCATGGCAGCAGCTGAAAAATGAGCTTTTGCAACAATTTACAGTGGCTGAGTATATACACAGAAGACCATCTCAGCCGGAGATCGCAGTAACGGCATTATCCCTCATGGGGCAAACAGTACAGGGGCAATCCGTCATCCGGATGTTACAGGCAGCAACAGCCGTTCAGCCATCCACCATGCATACCCTCGGACAGGAGTTATCCCATATGGGAGAGCTGGAGGAGATGGCCCGTCATGCCTGTATGAGCAAGGCTACCCTGAAAAGACGTTTCCGGCAACTGTATGATGTGGCGCCGATGAACTGGATCTGGGAGAAAAGGCTGGAACAGGCAGCTTTTCTGCTACGTACCCAGTCCGATCCGATTGCGGATATTGCTTACCGTGCAGGTTTTGAAAACATCTCTCACTTCTACCGTTTGTTCAGAAATGCCTTCGGAATGACGCCGGCAGTGTGGCGGAAGTACACTTTCCCAATTTGAGCTTTTCAGCAAATCCTACCCGATCCGGGTGCATTATATTGTATACCTCATCAAATCTGATCAATATGAATGATTTTGCCCGGGAGTGGCTGCATGCCTGGAATACCCATGACCTGGAGGCGATAATGACGCATTATGCTCCAGATATCGTCTTTTATTCTCCCTTTATCCAGCAGATAAACAATGATCCTACAGGGTGTATCAGGGGAAAGGAGGCGTTGAAGGCCTACTTTAAACGTGGACTTGATGCGTATCCGGAACTGTATTTTGAGCCTTACCATGTACTGGATGGGGTACATTCAGTAGTGATCTATTATAAGAGCGTAAAGGAGATGCTGTCTACGGAGATGATGGTATTGAATGAGGATGGGAAGGTATGCGAGGTGAGGGCACATTACACAGCCGCCTGATTCTAATTAATAAAAAAAGCCCGATCCGGCAGGATCAGGGCTTTTTTATATTTTAAAGCATTGCATCAGTTGTCAGGGGCGGCCTCTTCTGGCGCCGCCAAGCCCGTTCACATTTCTCATCTGCCGTTCTTTCATGGCGCGGATCAATGTGTTCCGGAACTCTCTTTCGGATCTGAATACATTACCAGCTTTGGTGGCGGGTAATACTTTCTGGAATTCCTGGTTATAATGTGTTTTGATATCGAGCATACGGCGTTCATACCCCAGTTCTTTCTGATCGGCAGGCGGCGTATTAGATGCCTTCGGACCATTGGTGGTATGTTTACGGCGTTCAGCGATGAGTATCTCTACTTCCTTTGTGTATTGATTATATAGTGGCCAGAATTTCTGTGCTTCTTCCGGGGTAAGGTCCAGTTTCTGTGACAGGTAGGCGATTTCAGCAGCGCGGATGCGGTCCTTCATCTGATCGTCAGCACCCTGCTGCGCAAGGATGGCAGAAGGTAGGCAAAACAATGAGAGGACAATAAATATAAAAAGTGTGTAAAAATGTTTCATCTCAATTGTCTGTTAGGCTTTCTTTTAACAAACCAGTGTTATCTAAATAGTGTTCGATGGCTTCTGCCGGTAGCTCGTCTACTTCCGGGATCTCGTAACTTTCTTCAGCGGCAGGCGCGTAGGTCGCCAATTCTTCCTTATCGAAAGCGTCTGTGTGGGCCTGTAGGTATTCCATGATCTCCTGGTCACTGACATTGGCCAGGGCATTGTCTATTATATTGGCAGAATGGTTATTCTCTCTGACAAAGAGCAGCGTACTGACACTCACCAGGGCTATCAGACTGGCCGCAACGGCCCATTTGATATACCGGCGGGTGTGCATTTTCCGGATAACGGTTGCAGGTGCCGGAGCGGAAGGCTGTTCAGATATAACAGTTGCAGGTTTAGTAGCGGATGCTGCGACGGCAGCCATTACTTCGGTGCTCAATTGAGCAAAATAGCCTTCAGGTACAGACAGCGGCATGTTTTTAGGGATGCCGACAAGTAAAGTTGACAGTGCAGCCAGTTCTTCCCGGGCTTCAGATGCATGTATCTGCTGCAGGAGCTGTGCAGGTAACTGATCGAAGTAGCCGGCAGGGGCTGTCATGGGGAACGCCTTTGGCAGGTCTGCCAATATGGAAGGCTCATCATCGGAAGCCATTACACTATCTGAAATACCGGTAATGTTTTCGCTGATATTGAGCAGTATGTTTTGCGATAATTGGTTGAAATAGTCCTGAGGTACTGACAGGGGAACGGACTTAGGCATAGCTGACAGTAGCGGAGAGAGCGTTTCCAGCTCCTCTTTCACTTCCGTAGCATATACTTTCTGCAGGATCTGACCTGGCAGCTGATCGAAGTATCCGGTGGGTACCTTTCCGGGGAAAGGCTTGATACCGGGCCATTCAGCGTCAGGGATGATCTCCCGCAGTTCGTTCGCAATATCGTTGTCTCTGGATATCATACAGCTTTTTAGACAGCAGAAGAGAGCAATAGTTTAAAAAAGTTGTGGTTTCGTCTCTAAAAAATTGTGATTCACCTCTTAAAAGTACGAAGATGTCGCATTTTCAGCTATTTCGAATGAACTCTTCGATCTTTTTTACGGCGTGATGGTAGGATGCTTTGAGTGCGCCTTCTGAGGTGTCGAGGACACGGCTCATTTCTTCATAGGGCATTTCATCATAATACCTCAGATTGAATACAATCCTTTGTTTTTCAGGCAGTCCCAGAATCGCCTTTTGCAGTTTCCATTCCAGTTTATTAGGGTCGAACTGGGCATCTGCTTTCAGCGTATTACTAAGACCAGTTTCTACATCTGACAGTGAAACTGAGTTATTTTTCTTTTGTTTCTCCAGGAAGGTGAGGCATTCATTCGTGGCTATCTTGTATAGCCAGGTATAAAGTTGTGCATCTTCGCGGAACCCTTCCAGGTTTTTCCAGACTTTTACAAATACATTCTGCAATACATCATTGGCGTCATCATGGTCGAGTACCAGTCGTCTGATATGCCAGTAAAGGCGTTCCTGGTATTTCTGGATGATATACGTGAAGCCCTTTTCCCTTGTGGCAGGGTCACGGTATATTGCCAATAATGCCTTATCATCCTGAGGTATGCTCATTCTTAGGTTAAATGGTTTAAATAAAAAAAACCATCATTATGATGGCTTTTTTTACATAAAGTTTAATCCGAAACAGATTATTTCTTCTTTCTTGCGATTGCTCTTTCAGCAGCAGCAACGATATGCTCTGTATCCAGACCGTATTTTTTCAGCAGATCCAGTGGTTTACCACTTTCACCAAAAGTATCGTTAGTACCTACGTATTCGATAGGAATTGGATTGTGACGTGCAGCTACCTGTGCGATGCTGTCACCGAGGCCACCCAGTACGTTGTGTTCTTCGGATGTTACGGCACAACCGGTTTTCTGGATAGAACGCAGTACTGCTTCTTCATCCAGTGGTTTAATAGTATGTATGTTGATGATTTCAACGCTGTAGCCTTTTTCTTCCAGGATCTTACCAGCTTCGACAGATAACCATACCATGTGACCGCATGCAAACAGGGTGATATCTGTTCCTTCGTGCAGTACCTGGGCTTTACCTACTTCGAATTGCTGATCTTCCGGCGTGAAGTTTGGCCATTTTGGACGACCGAAGCGCAGGTAAACCGGACCTTCATAGTCAGCGATAGCGATGGTTGCAGCTTTGGTCTGGTTGAAATCGCATGGAACGATCACAGTCATACCTGGCAGCATTTTCATCATACCGATATCTTCGAGAATCTGGTGGGTAGCACCATCTTCACCGAGGGTCAGACCAGCGTGGGATGCACAGATCTTTACGTTCTTGTTGGAATAGGCAACTGACTGACGGATCTGGTCGTATACACGGCCTGTAGAAAAGTTAGCGAATGTGGTTGTATAAGGGATCTTACCACCGATGGTCATACCGGCAGCAATACCGATCATATTTGCTTCTGCGATACCAACCTGTACAAAGCGGTCAGGAAACTCCTTAATAAAGGCATTCAGTTTCATCGAACCCAACAGGTCGGCGGTCAGTGCTACTACATTCGGATTTTTACGCCCAGCTTCCAATATACCTTCTCCAAAGCCTGCGCGTGTCTCTTTCTCATTTAACGGTTTAATATCTTTTACCATAGCCTTTTATTAAGAATTGAGTCATAAATGTAAGAAATAAACTTTTTAATTGCTAAGTACCCGGTCCCTTAAGGCAACTTCCCATTGCCATGCGGTGCGCATCATATCTTCGATGCCAGTGCTGGCTACCCAGCCGAGTTCTTCCTTGGCTTTGGTATTATTGGCATAGATGGCGATAACGTCACCTGGACGGCGGGGTCCCAGTTCGTAGTTCAGTTTTACACCTGATATTTTTTCAAATGCCTTGATTGCTTCCAGAACGGTAACACCGTTACCGGTACCAAGGTTGAAAACCTCGCAATTATCCTTGTTCTTTTTAGCCAGGAGGTATTGCAGGGCTTTTGTATGGGCATTGGCGATATCCATTACGTGGATGTAGTCACGGATGCAGGAACCATCGCGTGTATCGTAGTCGTGGCCGAATACGGTCAGTTTAGGTAATTTCCCGATGGCAGTCTGGGTGATAAACGGAACCAGGTTATCAGGACGACCGATCGGTAATTCTCCTATCAGGCCGGACGGGTGAGCACCTACCGGATTAAAATAACGCAGCAGGATGGACTGGGTGTCATTCACCTTACTATAATCCCGGATCATCTGTTCGCCCATCTGTTTGGTGCGCGCATATGGAGATTGCGCTTCCAGCAGCGGAGAGGTTTCTACAACCGGCAGTTCAGTGGCATTGCCATAAACGGAGCAGGAGGAGGAGAAAACCAGGTTGGGAATGTTAAACTCTTTCACGCATTTCAGGATGTTCACCAGCGATGCGAGGTTGTTGTGGAAATAAAATAACGGATCAGCTACAGATTCGGGCACCGTTTTCAGTGCTGCGAAGTGGATTACTCCAACGATGTCCCTGTTTTCGTGAAATACTGCGTGTGTGTCTTCCAGGTTGCAAAGATCTACCTTGTAGTTGCGGATTTTTTTGCCTGTGATTTTTTCTACGCCATCCAGCAGCTGAGTGGTGCTGCGTATGTTACTGTCTACCGATACTACGTCAAAGCCATTGTTAATCAGATCTACGATAGTGTGAGAGCCTATATATCCACAACCACCGGTAACTAGAACCTTCATATGTCTTGATTTTATTTATTTTTTTCAGGATTAAGTACAATCAGATGTCTGAAAATATGCCCAATGATGAAACACAAATAGTGAATTGAATGCTATGTTACGAATGTACGTTTCCAGATCGATAATTCGTAGCCCATCTCCGATTATCAGAGTTTATGTTCAATAATTTTCTCCAGGTACTGGCCATAACCGCTTTTCAGCAATGGTTTAGCGAGTGCCTGCAGCTGCTCAAGGGAGATGAATCCCTGTCTGTAGGCGATTTCTTCGATACAGGCTATTTTAATACCCTGACGTTGTTCTATTACCTGTACAAACTGAGAAGCCTGCATCATGGAGTCGAAGGTACCGGTATCGAGCCAGGCGGTGCCACGTGGAAGAATGGACACTTTTAGTTTACCGCGCTGCAGGTATTCTTTATTAACATCTGTGATCTCATACTCACCACGTGGACTGGGTTCCAGGTTAGCGGCGATTTCGATCACTTCATTATCATAGAAATAAAGACCAGGAACCGCGTAACTACTCTTTGGCTGTTGCGGTTTTTCCTCTATGGAAACGGCCTGCATTTTATCATTGAACTCTACTACGCCATAACGTTCCGGATCGGAGACCTGGTAAGCATAGACGATACCGCCATCAGGAGTGACGTTATTGGCCAGCTGGGTACCAAGACCAGCGCCATAGAATATATTATCACCCAGTACGAGGGCTACATTATCCTTACCGATGAATTCACGGCCGATGACAAATGCCTGTGCCAGTCCGTTAGGTTGAGGCTGTTCCGCATATTCAAGACGCAGGCCCAGCTGGGAACCATCTCCGAAGAGACGCTGAAAGGCTGGCAGATCATGGGGGGTGGAAATAATAAGGATCTCTCTTATACCCGCGAGCATCAGTGTCGATAGTGGATAGTAAATCATTGGTTTATCATATACCGGCATGATTTGCTTGCTGATGGCATAGGTAATGGGGTGCAGACGAGTTCCGGAGCCTCCGGCCAGTATGATACCTTTCATAGCATTTATTATAATAATGAATAATTGAACTAGGTCTTTCAAAAAGCCCTACAAAAATAGGGGCCTCCGCGATAAAAAAAAGGAAAAACTAAAAAAGGAAAGGGTATAAAGAGAAAGCCCTCCGGCCATTTCATCACAGGATGAGGATGCCGGAGGGCTGATTATATTGCGTATGAGCGCTTTGTTTAGATAAAGAGGTCTGCTATAAAGTATACAACAGCAGCCAGTAGTGCACTGATAGGAATGGTCAGTATCCATGCCCAGAGGAGGCTTACTGTTACACCCCAGCGTACCGCAGAGAGGCGTTTCGTAGCACCCACCCCGATAATAGAACCGGTAATAGTGTGGGTGGTACTTACAGGAATACCCAGTGATTCTGTGAGATAAAGCGTTACTGCACCCGCAGTTTCCGCAGCCACACCTTCCAGTGGTGTTACCTTGGTGATACGGGACCCCATGGTTTTAACGATCTTCCAGCCACCACTCATGGTACCCAGACCGATTGCGATAAAACAGGATAATGGTACCCAGTTCGGAACGTCGGCTATATTATCAATAGTACCATGTGCTACCAGGGCAGCTGCGATGATACCCATTACTTTCTGCGCGTCGTTACCACCATGGGCAAGGCTCAATGCACCGGAAGAAACCAGCTGCAGACGTTTGAACCAGTTCTCCGCCCTATACGGGTTTGCCCTGCGGCATACGTTCATAATTATAATGGTAATTATGAAGGCAACGGCCATACCTATGAATGGCGCCAGGGCGATAAAGTAGATGATCGGCATTACTTTGGCGTAGTTGATCACCGCAAAAGAACCGTGCGCGGCTGCAACGGCAGCGCCGACAAAACCGCCGATCAGTGTGTGGGAAGAGCTGGAAGGTATACCATACCACCAGGTCAGCAGGTTCCAAACGATCGCAGCGATCAGGCCACACAAGATAACTTTCAGTGTAATAAACTGCTCAAATACAGATTTCGCGATAGTGTTACCTACCTTGAACTCGCCATAAACATATTTGGAGATAAAGAAGGCTGCAAAGTTGAAAACTGCTGCCCAAAGTACGGCCTGGAAGGGCGTCAGTACTTTTGTCGATACTATGGTCGCAATTGAGTTAGCCGCATCATGAAAACCGTTTATATAGTCGAAAATAAACGCCAGAATGATGATCGTGACAAGTAAGGTCATTAGAATGAAATTTGCATTAAAGAAGCTGGCTGAATATGTATAACCAATTGATTATGCATATTTTATTATGATCGACTCTATCACATTGGCGCAATCCTCACATTTGTCGGTCGCGATTTCCAATGCCTGATACAGTTCACGCATTTTCAGCAGTTCTCCTGCATTATTAGATTCTTTTTCAAAGAGATCAGCGATGGCCATGTCGTAGATGTCATCTGCGTGGTTCTCCAGACTGTTGATCCTTACGCATGCGTCCGTAATATTACGCATGTTAGACATGGTACGCAGTTCCGGGATCGCTTTATGCAGTTCCAGGGTACCCTGATAGATCAGATCTGCCAGTTTACGTACACTATCATTGATTTCGTGCACTTTATACAGGTCCAGCCTTTTTGCAGATCCATGAATGTAGTCAGCCACATCGTCCAGCGTTGCTGCCAGATGGTGAATATCTTCGCGGTCAAAAGGAGTAATGAAGTTCTGTCCCAGTTCAACAAAAATACGATGGGTGAAATCATCGTTTTTGTGCTCCAGTCGCTCAATAAGATGGGTTTTGTCTTTACGTACAGCCATATCTGTGGAGGATACCAGCTCTACGAGCACTTTACCCATTTCTACCAGATTAGCCGCAACGTCTTCAAATAATGAATAGAAAACCCTGTCTTTCGGTATAAATAACTTTACAAAGGAATTGAAGCCTCCCATACTCTTTGTTTGAAAATTTGGCGCAAAAATAGCTTTCCGCGGGCAATACCGCCAAGAAAAAATTATCCTTAATGATTCCTTAACACTGGATTAATATAAAAGTAATATAGCAATTTTTTCTTTGTATTGTAAAAAAAGACTGCGTGATTGTGGGGTTAACCCGCAATGGCAGTGCTTTTAAGCGAACTATACTATATTATAAACTAAACCTAACAACTGTCCGGTTTCTTCGGTTCAATTCTTAAAAAAAATGTCTGATAAGCGCCCTCTTGATATTGTAGTCATATCTGATGTTCATCTTGGCATCTACGGCTGCCACGCGAAAGAATTAGTCCAGTACCTGGACAGTATCGATCCTAAGATATTGGTACTGAATGGAGATATCATTGATATCTGGCAATTTAGCAAGCGTTATTTCCCTAAAGCCCATACCAAAGTGATCCGCCGCATCCTGAAAATGACCGGAAAAGGGACTGAAGTATACTATCTGACAGGAAATCATGATGAGGCATTACGCAAATTTGCCGGTTTTGGACTGGGTAACCTGACCATTGATAATAAACTGATTCTGGAGGTAGATGGGAAAAAACATTGGTTTTTCCATGGAGACGTATACGACGTGACCATGAAAAACTCAAAATGGCTGGCTAAACTGGGTGGAAAGGGCTATGATCTGCTGATTATCATCAACAGATTGGTTAATAATATCTTAGAGAGAATGGGCAAGGAAAAGATGAGCTTTTCCAAGAAGGTGAAACATGGTGTGAAACAAGCTGTTAAGTTTATTTCAGATTTTGAACAGGTAGTAGCTGAGATTGCCGTTGATAAGGGATTTGATGTGGTATGCTGCGGGCATATACACCAGCCGATTATCAAGGATATGCAGCACAATGGTAAGAGCGTGACCTATCTGAATTCCGGTGACTGGGTGGAAAGTCTCACCTCGCTGGAATATACCAATGGTCAGTGGAGCCTCTATCAGTATCCCGTGTCAAAAGCGCGCGTTGTATTACCAGAAGAGGAAGAAGATGGCTCAGCCATGCCCTGGGAGGATATTTCCAAGGTCATCAGCTTCCCGCAACAATAAGACATATATAAGTAGTTGTTATTTAACATTTATTTATGATATAATAACAACTGCTTAATATTCACTTAATACAGGCCCACTAAGTTTGCATTATTCTTTAATAGTCCAAACGTTAAGTGACCGACTGGTAATGCTAACACATATAGTAAGATGAAAGTATTGAAGTTACATCCTTTAATGACAGTCTCCCTATTACAGATGCAGTTTCAGCGACTGCTCGCCTGTAATATAGCCGTATATATGCGTAACTCCCCGGCTAACGCATTTGATACCCTGCAGGAAGCCGGTTTCCCTGAGCAGATGCTGATCGAATTTCCAATCGATGAAACATTGAGTCTGCGTGAATTCGAAGAGGAACTGGAAGACAAATTCAATTTTACCCTGGAGCTTTGTAATAAGGATAACAAACCTTTTACCAATAAAAGTATGCACCTGTTTCAGCTGATCTCTACCCTGAATGACAGTATGAAATTCAATTCAGAGTACAGCGCACAACTGGACATTACACTGGAAAGATTATTGAATAATAATCATCAGGGACCGCAGCAAATAGCCTGCTGACCAATGTTCTAGCATTACCATATCCCTATCCTGATTATACCTTATTATCTATCCTATGCGCCTACACTCTCCTGAATGTGTTAACTATTTTTTAATTATTCCTTAACAATTAACATTCTCGTAACCTTGCTGTAACACTGCGGTAACACGCCCGTGATAGTTTTGCGTCAGTAATTCAATCAAGTCACTGAATCAGCTTATATCGTGAAACATTCTCTTGCGTCTGCACTGTTATGTGTGTGCCTCCTTTTGAGTTCCTTCCTTTCAGCCTTTGCCATTGATAATGGTAAAGTTACAGGTAAAGTAACCGATCAGAAAACCGGTGAAGCCCTTATCGGGGTAACCGTAATTGTACAAGGTACATCTACGGGTGCGGTTACTGACGTCGAAGGCCGTTATACTTTAAACATCGCTCCTGGTACTTACACCCTGGAGTTTAAATATATGGGTTACCAGACCAAAGCCGTTAGCGAGGTTATCGTGAAGGCTGGTGCTCCTACCCAGCTTCCTATCATTATGGATGAACCTAAATCCAAAGAACTGCAGGAAGTGGTGATCAGAGGGTCCTTTAAACAGGAAACCATTAACGCACTGTATACCGCACAGAAAAACAATGCGGCAGTATCTGATGGTATCTCTGGTGATGTGATCAAGAAATCTCCTGACCGTAGTACCGGTGAAGTATTGAAACGTGTGAGTGGTACTACTATTCAGGATAACAAATTCGTAATCGTACGTGGTCTGAGCGACCGTTATAACACTGCATTGGTTGATAACGCTGTACTCCCAAGTACAGAACCTAACCGTAAAGCCTTCTCTTTCGATATTATCCCTTCTAACATGATCGATAATATCACCATCACAAAATCTGCTACTCCTGAACTGCCAGGTGATTTCGCAGGTGGTGTGATCAACGTACAAACCAAGGAAATTCCAGACCAGCATTTCTTCGATATCTCTGTAGGTACAGGTTTTAATACTGCTTCTACTTTTAAATCATTCAAATCTGGTTATAAAAGCAGCACTGACTTCCTGGGTTTTGATGGTGGACGTCAACTGCCTTCTTCTTTCCCTACCACTACTTCTATTGTAAATAATCAGCTGACGATGGATCAGCAGAAAACAGCCATTAAATCTTTAAATAACGATTTCAGTATTAAAGAGAAAAATGGTTTACCTGCTGTGAATTTGCAAGCTACCCTGGGTAATCACTGGAATACCAAAAAAGATGGTAGCCTTGGTATGATCGCTGCAGTTACCTACAACCACCAGGAAACTGTTCAACGAGATGTACTGCGTCGTTATGACAACTTCGATTACATTGATAACGTTTATAAATACTCTTCTAACCTGGGTGCAGTACTGAACTTCGGTTACTCATCAGGAAAGAGCAAGTTTGTATGGAAGAACCTGTACAACAAGATCTTCGACGACAACTTCCTGTATCGTGAAGGCGATAACCTGGGAAGCAACAAATACATCAACTACTACGCTTTTGACCTGGTACAGAAATCCCTGTTCAAAACTGCACTGGAAGGAGAACACCAGGTAGGTCAGGGTCAGAGCAAAATCAACTGGTTGCTCTCTTACAATAAAGTAACCAACAATCAGCCTGACCAACGTAAGGTATCTTACGGTAAAAACCTGGGTGATGAAACGGCGATAATGACTGCGGATGTTGGTACTGTAGGTAAAGCAAACAACCGTCTGTTCTCTAACCTGGATGAAAATATCTACATCGCAAGCGCAAACTATTCACATCCTTTCCGTTTCCTGAACAACAAGAGCACACTGAAAGTGGGGGGGCTGTTCCAGTACCGTAGCAGAGATTTCTATGCTCGTTATCTGGGTCTGAAACTGGATCCGCTGAAAGATGGTAATACAGAAATCGCACAGCGTCCTATTTCCTCTCTGTTTGGTAATGATGCTATTGATAACGGTTACTACACATTGGACGATATCACCTCTTCTGTTGATGAATACAGAGCCACTACTACTACCGGTGCTGGTTATGCACAGCTGGATAACAGACTGTCTGACAAATTCCGCCTGGTATGGGGTGTGAGAGTAGAATCTTTCAGCCTGAATCTGAAAGCGCCAATCGACAACCCGACTGTGAAAGTTGATCATAGCTGGATCGATGTACTGCCTTCTGCTAACCTGACTTATTCACTGAGCGAAAAATCAAATCTGCGTGGTTCTTACTACAGAACAGTGGCGAGACCTGAACTGCGTGAGCTGGCTCCATTATCTTACTATGACTACGAAATGTCATCCCTGATCAATGGTAACCCAAGACTGTTACGTAGCCAGATCGACAACGCAGATATCCGTTACGAACTGTTCCCTAATGCAGGTGAGATCTTCTCCGGATCTGTATTCTACAAACACTTCAAAAACCCGATTGAAAGCAGAGTAACTTCTTCTGGTCTGAGCCAGTATGACGTAACTCCTTACAACTATCCAAGTGCATATAACATCGGTGTGGAAGTGGAACTGCGTAAGAAGCTGAGTTTCCTGGGCGAAAGCAGCGTGTTGAAAAACACGACTTTCTATGCAAACGTTGCTTACATCAAATCTGTAGTGGATGACAACTCTATCGTAAATGCGAAAGAAAGACCACTGTCTGGTCAGTCTAACTACGTGATCAACACCAGCCTTTCTTATACACTGCCAAATGATAAACTGAGCTTTAATCTGTTGTACAACAGAATTGGTCAGCGGCTGTATCTGGTAGGTGAAGGTGGTGGAGCTGATGGTTCCGGTAAACTGGGTAACATCTTCGAAAGTCCGCGTAACCTGCTTGACTTCCAGGCTAACATGAACATCAGCAAACGCAGCAGCTTCCGTCTGAATGTGAAAGATATCCTGAACGCGAAATACCGCTTCTACTATGACCAGAACGGTAACAACAAGTTCGATAATCCTGTATATAAGAGAGGAACTATCAACTCCGGTGAAGACTACGTTTTACAGCAGTACCGTCCGGGTTCAACTATCTCTCTGACTTACAGCTTCCATCTGTCTAAATAATATAAAGTCTTAATATAACCGTAACATATCCGTAACATACACATCATAGTGCGGGTATATTTTTGAAATCTAAACAATTGAAACATTCCATGAAAAGGTATTTTTTATTATTCGCCACAGCATTGTCATTGGGCGTTTTGTCTTCCTGCTCTGATGATAAAGATAACAATGTGACGCCTCCGCCTACAAGTGGTGACGATGTGGTAGTTCTGAAAGGTGATATCAGCGCTAACCAGACGCTGACTGCTGACAAAAAATATTTACTCGACGGTTTCGTATATGTTAAAAGTGGTGTTACCCTGACTATCCAGCCTGGTACTGTTATCATGGGTGATAAAGCAGACAAAGGTACCCTGGTAGTTACACGTGGTGGTAAGATCATGGCAGAAGGTACTGCTGAAAAGCCAATTATCTTCACTTCTTCTCAGGCAGTTAATGCTCGTTCACAGGGTGACTGGGGTGGTGTGATCATCCTGGGTAAAGGTAAAGTAAATGCTGCTGGTGGTGAGGCTAAGATCGAAGGTGGTCTGGTTCCAACTGCAGGTGGTAACGACAAAGATTATATCTACTACGGTGGTACTGATGATGCTGATAACTCTGGTGTACTGAAATATGTACGTATCGAGTTCGCTGGTATCGCTTATTCTCCGGATAACGAAATCAACGGTCTGACTATGGGCGGCGTTGGTAGCGGTACTAAAATCTCTTACGTACAGGTTTACCGTTCCGGTGACGATGCGTTCGAATGGTTTGGTGGTTCTGTAAACTGTGATCACCTGGTTGCTACTTACACATGGGATGATGACTTCGATACTGATAACGGTTTCTCCGGTAAAATTCAGTTCGGTCTGGCTCACCGTTACAAAGCTATCGCTGACGTATCCGGTTCTAACGGTTTCGAATCAGATAATGATGCAAACGGTTCTGTAAACACTCCACAGACTAAAGCATACTTCTCTAACATGACTATCGTTGGTCCAATCGTAGCAGGTAACTCTACTTCCGGTATCAACGCTAACTTCCAGCACGGTGCTCAGATTCGTCGTAACTCTTCTATGAGTCTGATCAACTCAGTAATCGTAGGTTTCCCAATCGGTGTATATATCGACGATTCTAAAGTTGCCAGCCACAAAACTTCTCAGAACGCTTCTGAAGGTTCACTGGTATTCAAAAACAACATCATCGCTGGTGCTGTAACTGTTTCTAAAAGCGAGTGGAGCGCACTGGATGCTGCTGCATGGACTACATGGTGGACAGCTACCAACACAACTGTTGTAACTAAAGCTGAAGATATCCTGCTGGATAATCCAAACTTGTTCTCTGCTGGTGTCGGTGCATCTGCTGGTACTCCTAGCTTCCTGCTGAAAGCTACTTCTCCTGCAGTAAATGGTGGTGTTATTCCAGAAGGTCTGGGTTTCACAAATGTAACTTACCGTGGTGCATTTGATGCTACTACTGACTGGACTAAAGGCTGGACTAACTGGTCTGCTGAGTCTACTAAATACTAATAGTTGCCATAAGATAACTGTTTAAAAATAGAAAGGGAATATCATTTGATACTCCCTTTTTTTGGGTGATATGACCTCTAAATTTCTTGTGTACGTACCATAAACTGGTTGCGGCACGATAAAGTTAAAAACAGCGGACGCAATAAGCTCCGCTGTTTTCTTTATATATTGTCAATAAGGGACCTGTTCTTTAAGGTGTAAGACCGTTTCTGCTTCATGGATCGCTTTCACCGTTTTGGTCAAAGCATCCGGGGTGACAGAAATACTGTCAATGCCCTGTTCTACGAGGAACTTTGTGAAGTCCGGGAAGTCAGAAGGTCCTTGTCCGCAGATGCCTACTTTCACGTGTTGCTTCTTAGCTGTATTGATCAACATACTTATCATTCTCAGCACCGCCGGATTACGTTCATTATAAAGATTCGCAATCAGTGAAGAGTCGCGGTCAAGTCCTAATGTCAGTTGCGTCAGGTCATTGGACCCGATGGAAAAACCATCAATATGTGCGGCAAATTCTTCTGCCATGATGATATTAGAAGGTATTTCCGCCATCAGATAGACTTCAAGACCATTTTCTCCTCTCTCAAGACCGTATTGCTTCATGGTATCCAGTACTTTCAGCAATTCTTCCACTGTTCTGCAGAAAGGGATCATGACGACTACATTCTCCAGCCCCATTTCTTCCCTTACCTTTTTGATGGCTTTGCATTCAAGTGCAAAGGCTGCGCTATACTTCTCAGAATAATACCTGGACGCGCCTCTCCAGCCGATCATCGGATTCTCTTCTTCCGGTTCGAAATATTTTCCACCCAGCAGGTTGTAGTATTCGTTGCTCTTGAAATCAGAGAAACGCACGATCACTTTTCCCGGATGAAATGCAGCGGCAATCTTTGCAATGCCATAGGCCAGCTTTTGTACGAAGTAGGCTTCTTCATTTTCATAACCTCTGATCAGTTGTGTGATCTCAGCGGTCAGTGCCGCATCATGCAGTTCTTTATGATGCAATAATGCAAGCGGGTGTATTTTAATATAATTGTTGATGATGAATTCTTCCCTGGCGAGTCCGACGCCCTTGTTGGGCAAATGCGAATATTGAAATGCCATTGAAGGAGAGGCGACATTCAGCATCAGTGAAGTACTGATCTCTGGCAGTTCCCGCAGATCAAGCGAGGTTTCTTTGAAGGGCACAATGCCTTCATAGATGATACCTTCATCTCCTTCAGCACAGCTGATCGTAATATCCTGACCGGAACTGAGCAGCTCAGTGGCATTACCACATCCTACGATGGCAGGAATACCCATTTCCCGGGCTACAATAGCAGCATGACAGGTACGTCCGCCTTTATTGGTCACAATAGCTGCCGCCATTTTCATGATAGGCTCCCAGTCGGGATCTGTCATATCAGTAACGAGTACGTCGCCGGGTTTGAATTCGGAACCTTCGGTAATACGTTTGTCCAGGGAGAAGAGGATATTGACTTTTCCGGATGCGATCTTATCTCCTACAGCGATTCCTTTTAAAAGCGGTGTCGCTTTTTGTTCCATACTATAGGAGGTGATCGTGTGATGTTCTTTCTGTGAGTGAATGGTTTCGGGGCGGGCCTGTACGATGAATAATTCGTTGCTGAGCCCATCTAAGGCCCATTCTATATCCATCGGACACCATTTTCCTTTGAGCTGCGAATAGTATTCTTCTATTTTGCATACCCATTCGGAAAGTTGCAGGATCTGATTATCGCGTAGAGAGAATCTTTGCTGACTAGCTTTATCGAGTGGGATGATCTTGGTGCGCTGGTCATTACTTTCACCATATACCATCATCTTATCTTTCATACCCAGGCGCTTTTCAATGATCGGTGCGTGATGACCGTTGAGCGCAGGTTTGAATACGATGAATTCATCAGGAGATATGGCTCCCTGTACGACCATTTCTCCGAGACCGAAGGCCCCGTTGATGACAACGACATCTTTGAAACCGGATTCTGTATCCAGTGAAAATGCCACGCCTGCTGCACCAAGGTCTGAGCGGACCATCTTTTGTATACAAACGGATAGGCCTATACTGAAATGGTCATATCCGAAGTTTTGACGGTAGCTGATAGCCCTGTCGGTGAAGAGAGAAGCGAAGCAGTTACGTACTGCATCGATCAGTGCAGCCGGTCCTCTGACATTCAGGTAGGTTTCCTGCTGTCCAGCAAAAGAGGCGTCCGGAAGGTCTTCTGCAGTAGCGGAAGAACGGACCGCTACGTCTGTGATGTCCTGACCATATTCTCTGGAGAGTTCCATGTAGGCGCTGATGATCTCGGCGCTGAGCTCATGTGGGAATTTGGTATTACTGATTGCCTGGCGGATACGTTGTCCCGCGCGTCTCAGGGTTACCAGTGAGGTGAAATCAATACCAGCGATCTGTTCCTGGATATAATCTTCCAGACCACTCTGACGCAGAAACTGATAATAGGCTGTAGTGGTGATAGCGAAGCCGGAGGGAATGTTAATACCTGCTTTGGTGAGGTTGGCAATCATTTCTCCAAGTGAGGCGCACTTACCACCTACGATAGGGATATCCTCCAGGCATAATGCCTGAAGAGGAATTACAATTCGTGTTTCCATTGAAGAGATTAGTTTTGGTGTATGACAAAGTTGGCGTCGGGATAAAGGTCATCATTATTGTAACTAGAAATACAGAAGCGGGAAGAAGGCGAAAACAAATCTATAATGAGTTGTTAATCATGATTTTTTTTCAGGTACAGCGGCTGAATCTGCGTAATTTTAGTAAAATATTCCCCAATGCATTTCACGTTAGATGAAACCGACCTGCACATACTGGACCTGTTACAGGAAGACGCGCGTCTTACCAACAAGGAGATAGCCGCCAGACTGGGAAAATCAGTAACCTCCATATTTGAACGTGTGAAACGGCTTGAATGTGAAGGTTATATCAAGGGCTATGTAGCTATCCTGGATAAAAAGCGCATGGGAAAACAGGTAACAGCTTTTGCAAATATTACACTTAAAGAGCATGGGCATGATATCTTCCAGCAGTTTGAGGCTAAGATCAATACCTTTCCGGAGGTGATGGAGTGTTATAAGATCAATGGTCCGTACGATTATCTGCTCAAGGTAATGGTAGCTGATCTGGAGGAGTATGAGTTGTTTATTACGAACAAACTTTCACGGCTGGATGCTGTCAGCAGGATTAACAGTCTTTTTGTAATAGCGGAGCCTAAACATGAAACTGCCCTGTCTTTGACCACAGGGCAGATTATTAAAACATCAAAGCATGGTAAAAGGGAAGAAGGACTTTAGTTAGCCGAAGAGGTAATAAGTCTCTTATAACGGCTACTGCTATAGCCTGTCGCACACCATAAGAACCACCAGTCCAGACGGAAAGTATCTGCTGACAGCGATTCAATTTTGAATTCGGTGACAACATCGGGCGAGGACAGTACCAGTTTGTGCCCCGTCTGATAACTGCTATCACCGGCTGCAACATATTCGAATTTGTAGGTGCCCTCCTCGCGAAAATTAAATGCAGGTCTTTCCATAGAGAAGGTGCCATCCTCTCTGAACGTGTAAAATATCTTGTCTTCGTCCATTACACCATGCCACTGTCTTGTCGAGTCCAGAAATGGAAGAAAGGCATCCAGTTCCCAGATACCCGCAATACCAGGCGGCGCCGGACAAACGGGCTGGGGTTCATCCTGGGCGTTATTTTTAGTACAGGCAGTCATACACAGCACGGAACATACTATGCTACACAGCAATAAGGCTTTAGAGATTAGTTTCATGTAGGGGAATTTTACGTTAAAGCGGTCAGCCGGCTGTGAAAGTTACATCCTGGAAAAACTTAACATTAGAAATTATCAAAGTTAATATTAGGGTAACACTCCCTTAACACACGCTATATATTTTTGGAAACATGCGAACATATAAGGAAACCTATTACTATAAACACCCTTATTGTTGCCTATAACAAGCTTGTATGAATAATTTTCTATCTGCTTCTCCTGTCATTTTACCTATGTCTATGTCCGGGAATAAGTAAGAAATTAAACAGGCCCAACAGAATATTTTGCTCACATAGCTCAAAACTTAACATATAAGTTATTGAGAGTGATACGTACGTCTGTGTGTTAACATTAATTTAATATTGTGTTAACATATGCGTAATGTAGCGGGGATACGTTTGCGTCAAAATTGAAAAGACGTGAATAAGCAATTCTATTCATTATTGTTATTTGTGAGTATCCTTGTACTGTCGGCTGCCGGCTTAAGAGCTCAGATCACCACTTCCCAGATCACCGGGAAAATAGTGAGCAGTAAAGGAGAGGCCCTGCCAGGGGTTACAATACTGGCAGTCAACACTTCTACAGGTACCCGTTACGGTACACAGACACAGCCAGACGGCCGTTACCTTATCAACAACGTTAACCCAGGTGGTCCATACACAATCACCGTTTCCTATATAGGTTTTAAAACTGAAGAAGCTCCGGGAATCAATCTTTCCCTGGGTAGCTCTACTTTCAACTTCCAGTTGACCGATGCTTCTACAGCGCTGAGCGAAGTAGTCGTAAAAGGTAACACTACACAGAAAGGTGGTGCTTTCAAAATTGGTCAGAACCAGTTAAAGACCCTGCCATCCATCAACCGTAGTTTCCAGGATTTCACCCGTGCTACTCCACAGAGTAACAACAACTCTTTCCTGGGTACCAACTACCGTTACAATAACGTTACACTGGATGGTGCGATCAATAACGATGCGATCGGATTTAGCCCTTCTATGGGTGGTCAGAGCAATAGCTCCGGACAGCCTGGTAGCAGCACCCGTTCTAACCCGGTATCACTGGATGCGATCCAGGATATCCAGGTATATCTGGCGCCATATGATGTGAAGATCGGTAACTTCCTGGGTGGTAGTATCAACGCTGTAACCCGTAGCGGTACCAATGAGTTCCATGGTTCCGTATATGGTTTTGGCCGTAATGCTGACCTGATCGGTAAGAACAATGCCGGTGATGGTTCCAAACTGCCTTCCAGCTTCCATGACTACCAGACTGGTATCAGATTAGGTTTCCCTATTATCAAGGATAAATTATTCTTCTTCACCAACGAAGAGATCGCACGTCGCCGTGACCCGGTGATCCTGGGTGCGGGATCTGCAGATATGCCGCTGATCACTGTACAGGAAGCTGAGCAGATCCGTCAACATATGCTGGATCTGGATGTAACCAAAACAGGTAAATACGATCCGGGAACTTATGGCAACACTTCTATCTATTCAAATTCCAATAAGTATTTTAACCGCTTAGACTGGAATATCAATGATAAACACCAGTTGTCCCTGCGTAACAATACCATTACTTCAGAAGCTACCAACCTGGAGCGTGATCAGCAGAACTTCCGTTTCAGCGGTATCGACTTCAAACAGGTAAACAATCAGTCTTCAACTGTACTGGAGGTGAAAAGCCGTTTTAACAACTCCGTTTCTAACAGTCTGATCGTTGGTTACTCTACAGTGCACGATTACCGTGATCCAACTTCTGATCCTTCTTTGGCACAGATTCAGATCAAATCAAGAGGTGGTACCATTTTCCTGGGTACAGACCGTGAGGCGTCTATCTTTAACATGAAGCAGAAGACCTTCGAATTCACTGATAACGTGAATATCTTCAAGGGTAAACACAACATCACGATTGGTACACACAATGAGCTGTACAACATCACTTACGGTTTTGTGAACTCCTGGAATGGTCGTGTTGACTACGAAAGTATCAATGACTTCCTGAATGACGCTCCAAGCCGTGTACGTGCTAACTTTAACTACGCTAATAACTCCCGTGATTATATCATGGCGAATCCGCCAGCTCAGTTTAAGATCGGTATGTACAGTCTGTATGGACAGGATGAGATCCAGATCACTGATCGTTTCAAACTGACTCCAGGTCTCCGTTTTGATTACACGAATCTGCCTAACAGACAGAGCCTGAGTGACAAGACAACCAATGCTCCTGTAGATCCTAACTTCGGTACTACCTATAGCTACACGAAGCCAAAAGATATCAACAACAAATACCTGAACAATATTCAGATCTCCCCTCGTCTGGGCTTTAACTACGACATCAAAGGTGACCAGAGCCTGGTACTGCGTGGTGGAACAGGTCTGTTTACCGGTCGTATTCCGTTTGCATGGTTAGGTTATGCTTATTACAACAACGGTACTACCTATGGTGCATATGACAAACGCTTTACAGCAGCAGCTCCTCCTGTAGCAGGCAGCAATCCTGTAAAAGTATCTGACCAGGGCGCTGCACAGTTTGTAACAGCACAGGGTGTTGATGTACACGATGCAACAGGTGCTACTCAGGTGGATCTGATCGACAACAACTTCAAGATGCCGCAGATGTGGAGAAGCAGCGCTGCACTGGACTACTCTACTAAGAACAGATGGAGATTCACTATCGAAGGTATCTATACCAAGACGATCTACGATCTGAAATTCCAGCAGGTGAACCTGGTAGATAATCCTACATACAATATCTATGATACCGATAAGCAACAGCCTATCTACAGCGGTACCAAGATCAACTCTAAATTCACCAACGCTTACCTGTTGTCCAATACAAAGAAAGGTTACCGTTATGCTGTAACTGGTCAGGCAAGCAAAGCGTTTGATTTCGGTTTTAACTTCAGCTTAGCGTATACTTATGGTCAGTCTAAAGATATCACCAACGGTATCCGTAACTCCATGGAGTCTAACTGGCAGCTGAACCAGGCACTGAATCCTAACGATCCACACCTGGCTTACTCTAACTTTGATATCCGTCACCGTATCGTAGCAACTGCTAACTACAAAATGGACTGGAATCACAAGGGTCGTTTTGTGTCTAACTTCGCCCTGTTCTTTAACACCTCTTCCGGTCTGCCATTCTCTTATGGTTTCGTGAATGCAACTATCCAGGGTACACCGCAGCAGGTTAGTCTGGCGTACATTCCAAAAGATCAGGCAGAAGCACGTCAGTTCTTCACTCCTGCTAACCAGGCAATGGCTGATGCGTTCTTCGCTTACGTAGAGGGTGATAAATACCTGAGCAGCCGTAAAGGTCAGTTCACAGAACGTAACGGTGGTCGTACACCATGGAATACACAGGCTGATTTCCGTTTCTCACAGGATTTCAACTTCAAAGCCGGTAAATCCACTCACACGCTGACACTGACTTATGATATCATCAACCTGACAAACCTGCTGAACAAGGACTGGGGTATCCAATACTTCTCTCCTAACACCTTCAACTCAACTGCGAGTGTAGGTCTGTCACAGAAAACTGCAGGCTCTCCTACTGCTTATCCAGTATATGAGTGGTCTAATCCTGGTACTCCTTATTCCAGAGACTTCTTTGGTAGCAGACACCAGATGCAGCTTGGTCTGAGATACTCATTCTAAAAGATATAGCGCATAAAAAGAGCCGGATCGTACATGGTCCGGCTTTTTTTATGCGCCAGACCTGAGAAGAATCAGGAAATTGAGAATTGGGCTGAAGCAGCCTCCTGGAGTAAGATAACAGACTGTTTATTACCGGGGCCGGAAAGGGGCTTAATGCGGGCAGTGGAAATGATGTAGAAGGAGAATATGAGGGGGTCCTTATGTAGATGGATAATTGCCAGACAAACTACGTTATTGACAATACATCTGTTAGGTATATATGCTTATCATGTAGGAAGATGAATTATCAGATATAGATCAGCGGTAGTACCTGAGAGCAGTAAGCAGGGTAATTATTGCGGGAATTTTTAACTATTAATCCTTAATCCTTAACGAGATATTCTGCCTGGGTCAATTGTTAATACGCAGATAATGTAGGCGTAACAATGCAGTAATACAGGGCGGGTAATTTTACAATATAATTTGAACGTAAGCGTAGATTTTCATAAGCTGTTTTAATCGAACGTCCCGGGAATTATCCCGGGACTTTTTTATGTCTTTATCGCTTATGAATGATTATTTATTGATGAGGATGAACTGGCGGCTGATCTGTTCCTTTGTAACGCCTATCAGCCAGTCATCTATCCTGATGGTGGTATCTGTCAACCGTTCTACCTGGAGGTATTGGTTAACAGAATCCTTGCCGGTGATGATCAGGTTGATCTTTCTGCCGGCGGGAATTACTTTATAAGTGCCACTGAGGTGGTATGTTTTAGCGTCAAATACGAATTGTCCGTTACGGCCAAATATATAATACGCAGAATCTTTCGGTCCTATTGTCTGCCAGGCAGTATCAGGCATGGATAACTGCTGGGATAACTGCCAGGATCCGGTAATATCTATTGAGGGGGTAGCCTCTATGTCATTTTTCTCGCAGCTGCAAAATAACATGAGTAGCAGCAAGCTGGTTAATAGTGATCTCATGCATAGGAGTTTGTAATTAGAACGCAAAAAGTCTTACTTAGTTACATTATAATCCCAACTTAGCTGCGTATTTCTCCGGATTCTTCTCAAATACACGTTTACAGGTGGGAGAACAGAAATGTAAGGTATCAGTTTTATATACACTCCACTCCTTGTACATGGTATCATAAGGCATGCCACACACAGGGTCCGGCAGTTTACCGGCAACAACTGCATTTTCAGCCGGAGCATGTTCCGCAGGTTGTGTAGTGACAGAATCAGTACCACCGGTGTGTTGTGTACCGGAGTTGCCGCAGGCAGTCATGAGAGCTACGAGCAGCAGTGTGCAGGATATATTCAGTAATTGCTTCATCGTCATATTGTTAGCGGTTAAAGGAATCAGGCAGCAGCCTCGTTGTCTTTGTTGATACGCATCACTAATATGCGGAAGTATATCTTAAGCGTAAAGGCAAGTACCAGGGTGCCTGCCAGGCTCAAAGTAATAATGGACCCGGTTGCCGTGGTCAGCAGGAACGCTGACAGCTTGGGTAAATAAGGTGCGATTAACGCCAGCAGGGCGATAATGAATATATTACGAATTTCTGTGCGGTATTGTTTTAACAGGCCGGTCATTGGTTCAAAGATTAATTCCGGTGAATAATGCACAAATTTAAGGCATAATGAATAGAATGCATTGTACAAATCCCGGAGAATGATGACCGGTTTATGTCAATTTATCAGGATAGAAAAACAAAAAAGGGTCCGCCGTATGGCGGACCCTTTCTGATATTATGAAGTGATTATAATTACCAGATAACCACCTTTTTATCGTCAGACAGTACCATTTTACTACCTGGTGTGCAACCCCATGCATCCGCAAATGCTTTCAGGTGAGGAAGCGGACCATTGATACGGTCTCTTGCCGGTGAGTGAGGATCGGTCTGGATCTGGTTACGCAGGGCTGCATCTGTGGTATTTGCATGCCATACCTGTGCCCAGCCCAGGAAGAAACGCTGTTTCCAGCTAAAACCGTCGATCAATGCTGGTTCCGGTTTGCCCTTCAGGGATTTTTCCAGGGCATTGTAAGCCAGTGTCAGTCCACCCAGGTCAGCGATATTTTCACCGATGGTCAGGGCGCCATTGATAAAGAAGCCTTTTTGTACCTCAATACCACTGAAATAGTTAATATAACGTTTAGCCAGTGCCATGAAATTCTTACGGTCAGCGTCTGTCCACCAGTTTTTCAGGTTACCTTCTGCATCGAACTGAGAACCCTGGTCATCAAAACCGTGGGTGAATTCGTGCCCGATCACCGCAATGATACCACCATAGTTGATCGCATCGTCTGCGTTGGCATTGAAGAATGGTGGCTGGAGGATACCTGCAGGGAATACTACCTCGTTATTGAGTGGATTATAGTAGGCATTTACAGTCTGTGGTGTCATACCCCACTCGCTTTTGTCTACTGGTTTACCAATCTTGTTGAGGGCTTCCTTATGATCATACTGTGCTGCAGCAACGATATTTTCTACCAGGGCGCCTGGTTTGATATCGATGCTGGAGTAGTCTTTCCATTTGTCAGGATAACCGATCTTGTAGGTAAAGGAAGCCAGCTTTTTGTGCGCCATCTCTTTTGTAGTGGCACTCATCCAGATCAGGCTGTCAATACGTTCGCCATATACGGCGCGTACATTCTCGATCATTTCAGATACTTTCTGTTTGGAGCTTTCCGGGAAATATTTCTTAGCGAATACTTTACCCAGCGGCATACCCATGATACCATCTGTGGCACGGATAGCGCGTTCCAGGCGTGGACGCTGTTGTTTGGTACCACGCATAACGGTTGCGAAGAAGTGGAAGTTCTCATCATCCAGCTGTTTGTTCAGGAAGCCGGCGAAATGAGACAATACCTGCCAGCGCAGCCATGTTTTGAGTGTTTCCGGAGCAGTTGTTTTCAGCAGCGCTGATACTTTGGATACGTATGCTTTGTTCTGGATGATCAGGGTATCAGATTTTATACCCTGTGCATTGGTGAACGCGTCCCAGTCGTAATCAGGCGCCAGTTTCTTTAAGTCGCTGTAGGCTGCTTTGTTGTAGGTTGCCACCGGATCGCGCAGCTCCACATTGGAGAGCTGTAACTTAGCTACTTTGGTTTCAAAATCGAGGATGGTTTTACCCGGCTCCACTTCTTTAAAACCAGCGGTTGCAAATTGTTTGTCTACGTGCTTTACGAATTCGTCGCGCACTTCTTTCGTGCTGGCGTCTGGTCTTTCGTAATAGCTTTTCTCGCCAAGGCTCAGACCATCCTGACCCTGGTACAGGGCATTCATTTTACTGTTACGGGCGTCTGCTTCAACCGCGAAGTTGATCACACCCGGTAAGCCGATTGCTTCGAGTTCGCCTGAAACTTTGGAAAAATCTGCCAGTGTCTGGATACTATTAATCTTATCGAGATAAGGCTGTAATGGCGTAACGGCCAGTTTCTCGATAGTGGCAGTGTCCAGGAATGAGCGGTAGAAATCAGAGATCTGCTGCTCTTCAGTACCTTTTTTGAGATCTTTCTGATCTGCAAGTGACAGAATAATGCCTTTCAGACGTACTTCCTTGTTTTCCTTATCAAGTACGTTAAATGCGCCCCAACGACTTTCTGTGGAGGGGATGGGGTTGTTTTTCTTCCAGTTGCCGTTTACATACTGGTCGAAATCATCGCATGGTTTAGCGCTTGAATCAATGGAACTTACTTCGAAAGCGGGGACTTTGGTCGTGTCTGCTGCTGCTACAGCTGCTGTATCCTGCGTTTGTTTGGTGGTGTTGCCGCCATTACAGGCTGCCATAAGCGTGACAGCTGCCAGTAATGGAAGTTGCAAAGCGTAAGTGCTCTTCATAAAATAAACAGGTTTAGTTTTTAAATATAGCTAAAACATCCCATGCGGCCTTACCGCTTTTTGACAAATGGTCCGATCGAAAGGATGATTGTGGGAGGTTTGCCGACTCTTTAGTAGGTTTGTGGTCTTTTAAAACTGGACACATACATGAACCTTGGCATTAAATTATTCAGAATATTAAATGGCATTGGGATATTCCTGACCGGCTTGTTTACACTGATCTTCCTGAACCTGCTGTTGCAAACGGGAGATATGGCGGTACTCTTTATCGTATTCTTCTTCGGCGGTGTGCTGATCCACGCCATACTGGCGAATGCATTACAGAAAAGTCTCGCGAATCCGGCACACCCCCTTAAGGAAAACACGCCTGGTGGTGTACAGGTACTGGGCTTCTTCCCGATTCTGGTTGGTTTATTGTCAGTACTGATGGCATCCATGCTGAATAACCCTGAAATACGGGATGTATTGTCTAAACAGCTGAATGAGCAGGCTGCTGCCCAGAAACAGGTATTACCGGCAGGTACAATAGAAGCTGCATTCAGTTTCTGTCAGGTAGTGATGACGTTGTATGGCATCATCCTTGTCGGCAATGCGATATTGTCAATGGTTTATGTCAAACAGTGGAGGGACCGCCAGAACGGAGACCAGCAGGATGATACAGATGATATAGGCGCCTGATCTGATACATAAGCCCAAACCCATAATATAAGAACAAATGGAACCATTAGCCGAGCGCATAAGACCCGAGACCCTGGATGAGCTGGTGGGACAGGAACACCTGACCGGCAAGGACAGTATACTACGCACCGCCTTACAACAAGGCAGAATTCCTTCAATGATATTGTGGGGTCCTCCTGGTGTAGGTAAGACCACAATCGCCAATATTATAGCCCATACACTGGACGTGCCTTTTTATACCCTTTCCGCTATCGCGGCAGGTGTGAAGGAAGTACGCGAAGTGATCGAAATAGCCCGTAAACAGGGATATGCCGTGCTGTTTATCGATGAGATCCACCGTTTCAACAAGTCACAGCAGGATGCCCTGCTTGGCGCTGTCGAAAAAGGGATCATTACATTGATCGGCGCCACTACTGAGAACCCCTCTTTTGAGGTGAACTCGGCATTGTTGTCACGTAGCCAGGTATATGTACTGAAACCACTCAGTGAACGTGAATTGCTGCAATTACTGCAGCAGGCCATGCAACAGGACGAATGGCTGGGCAGTAAACAGATCGAATTAAAAGAAACAACTGCCTTGTTCAATATATCCGGTGGGGACGCCCGGAAACTGCTGAACCTCTTTGAGCTTGTCGTAAGTACGCTGCAAAATGAGCGGCCCATTGTCGTTACCGATCAGAAGGTGATGGACATCGCACAACAACGGGTAGCGATCTATGACAAGACAGGCGAACAGCATTACGATATCATTTCTGCATTTATCAAGTCTATCAGGGGCAGTGATCCCAATGCGGCAGTCTATTATCTGGCACGTATGATAGAAGGTGGGGAAGATGTGAAATTCATTGCCCGCCGTTTGCTGATCTCTGCTTCTGAAGATATCGGCAACGCCAATCCTAATGCCCTCCTGCTGGCAACCAGCTGTTTTCAGGCAGTGACCATGATCGGTTATCCGGAAGCAAGGATCATCCTTTCCCAGTGTACAACCTATCTCGCTTCTTCGGCAAAGAGCAATGCCTCTTATATGGCGATCAATAATGCATTATCTGTTGTATCTCAGACAGGCGATCTGCCGGTACCGATGCACATCCGTAATGCGCCTACGAAAATGATGAAAGATATGGGTTATCACAAAGGGTATGAATATTCTCATGACTATGAGAACAACTTCTCCCAGCAGGAATACCTGCCTGATCGTATCAAAGGCATGAAATTGTATGACCCGGGTAAAAACGCACGGGAAGACGAGATGCGTAAGCATCTGCGTATGCTCTGGAAAGAGAAATACGGTTATTGATCTGCTTTAATCTTCACTTTTTTTCGCCAGTATTTCAAATGGTACATGTATCTGCACGCCCTGCTCATCGACGAGTGTAAGGATGTGCTTACCGGCAGGTGGATGTAATGCCATCTGATGGAACTCCTGTGTTGTCCCCAGATAGCTGTCATCCATATGCCAGAAGATCTTCTCTGCCGTATTGCGATGCGTAGCTGTGAACACCGCTTCTCCCGGCTTACCGTCTATCTCTATCGGTACGTAAATACGTGCATTGGGTCTTGGATAGATCACCTCCATTGGCGCTTTATCCTGACTGAGCGTAGCCAGACATTCCTGTTTGTAAGGAGGTAAGGGCAGATAATTATGTTTGCTGCGATAGTAGAATTCCATAGCAGGCGGCAGTACGAACCAGGGCACATGCCGCATCTGTGAAGGTGATTCACAATCTGCAGTAACGCGCCACTGACCGCTATGATCCAGGTGTACCAACTGGTGATAAGGACAGAGTCCGGAACGGAGTCCGTTAACAGGAACGGCGATAGAATCTTTCTCCGGACAAAGATCGCTGGCCCTGTACCCGCTTTGGCGGCAGACCTCAATCTTCCGCAGTTTATCATAAGGGGTATTGAACCAGCTACCTGTATGCAGGAGCCTGAATACATCAAACATGATCGGCGCAGCAGTAGATACGCCTACCAGACCAGGTCTTCCTTCTCCATCGGCATTACCTACCCATACGCCAACAATATATTGTGGCGTCACACCGATGGCCCATCCATCTCTGAAACCAAAGCTGGTGCCTGTCTTCCATGCAATACGCTGTGAGGAGGAGAATTGTTGCCATAACATCTCTTCTCCCGGACGCATCACTTCTTCCATTGCCTGGAATGTATACCAGATAGCGCCTGCATCTAATACACCTGTAGCGGAAGGTGCAAATTTTGACACCAGTTTAGTGTCTTTACGATAGTTTGGTGCATGGATATCATCTGCATCATACCTGCCATTATATTGCTCAAGATGCAGCAGTGTACGGGCCAGACTGGCATACATGCCTGTCATTTCCCAGAGGGTGGATTCTCCTCCACCCAATATCAGTGACAGGCCATAATGGTCCGGTGGTTGATTCAATGTAGTAATCCCCAGTTTCTTCAGTAATGCATGCATTCTTTCATATCTGTATTGTTGCAGCATTCTGACCGCCGGTATGTTCAATGAACGGGCAAGTGCTTTACTGGCTGGTACTGCGCCGTCATAACCCAGGTCAAAGTTTTGTGGTGTATATCCGGCTATCTGTGTCGGAATATCGGGTACCAGTGAATGCGGCAGTATAATCCCATCCGTCAGCATGGCTGCATACAGGATCGGTTTCAGTGTACTACCCGGACTGCGTGGTGCCTGTATGATATCGACATGACTCTCTGTTTCCGGATCTTCCGGGTGATAAATATTCCCGACATAGGCTAATGCATCACCGGTTTCCACGTCCAGTACAACTGCCGCGGCGTTGTTGATACCATTGGCTTTATAAACAGCATGATACCTTTCTACAATGTTGCTGACATTCCGTTGAAGGGCAGCATCCAGTGTCGTCCGGATACGTGTTACGGCTTTTTCATCTCTGGCTCTTTGTGCAGGATAGTCTCTGCGGAAGCGGTCCAGCAAATGCGGAGCATCCTGTGGCAATGCTTTCGGCTGATCTGGTAAGGGCTCCAGTTTAGCCAGCTGACAGGTCACACTATCGATCGTTTCATTATGCCATAACCTTTCCAGTAACTGATTCCTTTTGCGCAGTAAGATCTGTCGGTTACGACCCGGGTGTACCAGGGCCGGGCTATTCGGTAATACCGCCAGTGCTGCCGTCTCTCCCCATGACAACTGTGTCGCACTACGACCATAATACCGCCAGGAAGCTGCTTCCAGTCCTACGACATTTCCGCCGAAAGGCGCATTACCTGCATATAATGAGAGAATACTTTTCTTGGAATAGGAAAACTCCATCCTGGTAGCCATTACAGCTTCAATGAGTTTCTGGATAATATTACGCTCTTTATTGCGGGAGAGGCGTATCACCTGCATAGTGAGCGTACTGCCACCGCTGACTACTTTTTTATTGCTGAGGTTCTGTTTGATCGCACGTCCCAGTGCCAGTATATCTACACCCCAGTGATGATAGAAATGTTTGTCTTCATAGGCGACGATGCAGGCGGCGAATTTTTCAGGTACCTGTTTGTCGGCGGGGAATCGCCATTGGCCATCTGTAGCGATGGTTGCGCTGAGCAGTTCACCGTTACTGTCTTCAATTACAAATGAGGTCGGTGTGGTGAAAAGACGGGAAGGGATGCAAAAGATGTAGAGTATAAGGAGTAGTGTTGCGGCAAGGAGCCACCATTTACGTTTTCGGAACCAGGGAGACATAGTGCTAAATTACGAATTTATAGTTAGGGAGATGTGGTTTAGGATAGCTGATGGCCGTTAAGTATGTGGATGCTGGGGTTTTGGTTGCGGTTTGTTTTATCGGCAGGAGATAATGCTGCGGTTTCAGATGGTGTTGCGGACTGACGGCCTTTAAGTATTTGGAAGTAACAAGTTGGTGTTGGGTTGAAGGGTGCTTTATGGGCAAGAGGTACGTTGTGGTTTGAGTTATAGGCAGGAGATACGCTGCGGTTTCAGATGGTGTCGCGGACTGATGCCCGTTAAGGATGTGGATGTGGCAATTGGTGGGGGCTGGGGGTTGGAGCTTTGGTTGGGCGTTAGCTTTTTGCAGGGGACGGGCTAAGGTCCGCTTTACCATCTGGAACCTTCGCATTATTCCTGCGTTGCTTTGGGTTTTAGGAGTCAAGTATGGAAAAGCAGTGAAGATTGATTATCTGGAATAATATGTTACAATGGGCTATTAAAAAAGAACGGCGCTTCGGGTGTCGAAGCGCCGTTCTATAGGCTTAATTCTTAAGCCTTAATCCTTAATTTTTAATTGCTAATTACTTCACAACTTCCACCCATTTACCTGGCAGGAATGCGTGTATGGTGTTATCATACATCGCTTCACAGGATACCGCCGGCAGGTAGTAACGGCCGAGGTAGGCTGCATTCAGCAGGACACTGTAAGTACGGGTTTTGCCCTCTTCAATGTTGAAGTAGGTGTATACCCTGTCATCACGGATGTCTTTGTAAGTGAATGGTGATGAACTGAAGGTGCTGTCATTTTCCAGCAAACGGGTATTGATGATCTCCCATCCGCTTGGGAATATTTCAGTCAGTGCCATCTGTTCATAATAACCACGTTTGCCCGGGTTACGGATGGTTACAGTAGCCATAAAGTCTGCACCCTGACGCATAGCTGCTGGGTCCAGTACTTTACCATCGCGGGTGCTGTATTTCACCTGGATATCCAGTACATCAGGATTGTTTGGAACGTTTGGTTCCTGACCTGCTTCCGGACGTCCCTGGAGGATCAGGCGGGTGTACAGTACGTTCTGGCCTTTGTTCTGGATGCTGATATTACCATCGCTATTAACCGTAACCGGTACCTGTGTTACATAAGAAGCGGCATTCACTGTATTGCTGCTACCGTTCAGGGTGTAACTGAAGTTCATCTTGTTACCGCTGGTATTTACGCCGCAATATTTCGCAACTGCGATGAGTGCATATGCAGTGGTTTGTGTGCTGTACCAGGTTTCCTGTGACAGATTAGCGGCGATCTGACGTAACAGCTCGTTTGCGCGGGTACGCTGTCCGAGGATAGTCAGTGTTTCCAGGATCATCGCCTTATCGCGCAGATCGGAACCGAAGGTACCACCCAGCTGATTGAATGGTTTTACTTCCATTGGTAAGCCCTGTACCAGACTGTTTGCCAGTTCCGGCTGACCGGATAATTTGTAGGCAGCAGCCAGTCTCCATTTCGCTTCGGCAGACAGATACCTGAACTCTTTCAGGCGGTTCATAGCGCCCAGTTCAGGTATTTTAGCCAATGCCAGCAGGTAGAGGCGGTATGCCTGTGTGAGGTCGCCACCATAGAAATTGTTGGTAGACGGCGCCCAGGAACCTGCCTTATTACGCTGGTATTTCTTCCATTGGTCGAGCATACCCGTTGGCAGTTCATATCCTTTTGCCTGTGCTTCCAGCAGGAAGTGTCCGGCATAGTTGGTACCCCACTCGTCTGATGTTGCCTCACCCGGCCAGTAGCTCAGACCTCCGTCGGATGTCTGGAAGCCTTTCAGGCGTCCGATACCGGCTTTTACATTTTTCTCAACGTTAGCCAGTTCATTTGGTTTCAGGTCCATCAGCTGGTTCAGTGCCAGTTGCGGGAATACACTGGAGGTAGTTTGTTCTACGCAACCGTGTGGATATTGTATCAGGTAGTTCAGACGTTTTGCGAGATTCAGGGCAGGGATAGTAGATACTTCCAGTACACCTGTGTTGGTGCCGGCCATACCAGCAGGTTTATACGCGGTACTCCAGCTTTGACCTCCCTGTAATGTGGATTCCTGAACGGTAGTGATCACCGGATTAGGGTTACGCACTTCCAGTTCAGTTTCTTCTTCTGCTTTTGCAGCGCCGCTGGTAGCGGTCACTTTTACTTTCGCCACACCTACGCCAGGTTTCACATGTACATCGAAGTATACGATCTGCTCGCCCGGTTGTGTGAAGGTAACGGTTTTGGTACGCTCGCCTACTACTTCCAGCAGCGGACTGGTAGCCAGCGTTACCTTAGCCGAACGGATATTGTTTTCCATGCCGAATACGGTTACCGGCATCTGGATCGTTTCTGATGGGCCCAATACGCGTGGTAATGTAGTGAGGAGCATCAGTGGTTTCTTTACAGCTACTGCTTTCTCAGCAGAGCCGTAAGCACCATCCTGGCCTGCTACTACCATCGCTTTCACAGAACCTACATATGGTGGCAGTTTGAAATTATGTGTCTGTTTTCCTCCTTTGGAAGTGAATGGCCCCATGAAAATTACCACAGGCTTGAAGCGGTTTGCTTTCGCGCTGCCTGCATTTTTATTCAGACCTTCGTCACCACCAATGCTGAGGATGCGTTCCATATCACCGCCCCATGCACCGATCACATAATCGAAGAGATCCCAGGTTTTCACGCCCAGTGCTTCGCGTGCGTAGAAGACGCTATGTGGATCCGGTGTTTTGAAACGGGTCAGATCCAGCAGGCCTTCATCCACCAGTGCGATGGTGTAGGTCATGGATTTACCGTTTGCTTCAGATACCGTGATGCTGGCATTCTGTTCTGGTTCCAGTTTATCAGGCATACTGATCACCGGTTTCAGGACGGTATTGGCGTCATTGATCGTAATTGGAATAACACCATACATGCGGATCGGCAGGTCGTTTACTGTCTGTGCATGTTTCTGCAACAGGCTCACGTTCACATAGATGTTCGGAGACATTTCCTTTTCCGCCTTGAACTTGTAAACGGTCTGTCCTTTCTCTGTGCTGATCCAGAAGGTCTTCAGCACCTTGCTGCCGGTTTCTATGCTTACCAGTCCGCGGCCGCCTTCGCTGCTTGGGATGGTGAGGGTGATATCATCACCTACATTGTACTGGCTCTTATCCGATGTGAATACCAGCATGGCTGCTTCGGAAGGATTTTCTTTCTGTACCCTTTCTGCCCATCCCGGCCAGTCGATATATACGGCCTGTCCGGTGGTATGACCACTTTTCAGGTCTTTTACACGTACGAGGTAGCGACCCCAGTCAGGATATTTGATCTGCAGGTTCCAGGTGCCTTTACCACCATGTAAGGTCATGGTTTCTTTCTTCAGCAGCTGGTTGTAGCTATCCTGGGTGAAGTTGCTGAATTCATCTTCACTGTTCTCATCCCACCACCAGCGCCAGCGTACTTTGTACAGTTCAACCTGTACATCCTGGTTACCGCTGAGCAGGTTACCATTTTCGTCTACATTGACAATGCTGATCGGGTGATCTTTATCGGTGAGCAACATACCTGTCATACGGTCACCTTCAGGCATTCTGATACCTGCATAGGTGGCGAACGGATTGTAAGGCATGGAGAAATGGTCGATACTGAAATCGCCACCTGGTTCAAATACCTTGATCTCAAAGCTGGCTTTCAGCTGACCTGGGGCCAGTTTGCCCAGTGGCAGATTTACTTTCACCGGAGCAGTACCATTCTCATTCAGACTGCTTTCGAAGATCGTCTTGCTTTCTGATTCGAAGTGTGTGATCGGATCATCAAAACGGTAGTTCTGGAAGTTTTTGAAGCTGGTTGTCTGCTGTGTTAAAGAGACGTCCACTTTCGCTTTCAGGTTTTGTGCGGTAGCGCCGAACATCCAGCGGGCGTTCAGGGTACCTTCTGTCGCATCTGCTTTGGAAAGGGTTGTGTTCTTACCAAAGTTCAGGTCTATTTTCAGCCTGTTAGGCTTTACTGTTTCGATACGCAGGTTTTTGGTGAATACGGCTCCACCTACTTTAACTTTCGCGGTCCAGTTACCGGTAGGATCATTGGCGCCGGTAGCTGTTGTAAAGCTGTAGAATCCATTTACAGACTGTAAAGCGTTGAGTTGTCTGTACAGCTGTCCTTTTGGATTGTAGAGTTCCAGTGTTACCGGGTGATTTTCCGGCAGTTTCTTCTGTTTGTCTTCCAGGATGAAGGACAGGAACAGGGTATCACCCGGGCGCCATACACCACGTTCACCGTAGAGGAATCCTTTGATACCACTCTGTACATCTTCCCCTTTTACATCAAAACGACCCAGTGGCAGGGAGTTACCATCATCCAGTTTCAGGTAACCTCTTTCTGCATCTTTTTTAGCGATGAGCAGGTAGGGTTTACGTTTCAGATCGAAGGTAGCCAGACCGTCTCCATCACTTTTGGTTTTGAAGATCACCTGGTTCTGATAGTCGAGAAGTTCCAGTTCGACACCGATCATTGGTTTGGTGTCGCGGATATCTGTTACAGCGACGAGCATACTGTTATCATTTCCTCTTTTAGCGGTCAGACCGATATTAGAGGAGAAAACGTTGCGGGAAGCCCATCTGTCTTTATTGTAGTAAGAGTTAGAGCATGGGTTATCGCGCTGTTCCCAGGAATAACCATAAGGGTAATAGCTGTCATAACGGCGCCAGAAATCATCGTCTTCATCGACCTTGTCATTGCCGTAGTAACCGCCATAGTACTCTTCTTCGCTTTCTTCGCTATTGCCTTCTCCGTCGCTGCTGCTGCCGCTATCAGTTGAGGAGCAACCCAGCAGGGAGTATGATTTACGGAAACCGATCGTTACACGATAGATAGCTCCCGGCTCTGTACGCAGCAGTTTCTCCATATCGAGGAAGAAGCGGTTGCGTTTATGCAGATTCAGGGACTTATCAGCATCCAGGCGAATGGTCTTTTCCACTACCGGACGACCTACGCGGCGCAGTTCCTGACTACCATCGAGGGAGTTCTGCTGGAGATATTGCGGGATATTATTCTCATAGATTTTGATGATGGTCACATCTACCGCACTGAGGTTCACTGCTTCGAATGGCATCACCAGTTTATTGCTTTCCGGCAGGATCACTCCTTTGCCCGGAATGGTAACGGAAGGCTGTGTGTTTTCGAAGACTACATTCGCAGAAAAGCTCTGCTCGAGTTTCGCATCTGCTACGTTCAGTATGCCTTCGTTGACAATGACGTTAAAGTTGCCCTCAAATCTGGTTGGACCAAATACCTTTACTTCACTACCGTCAATGGAGAAGCGGAGATCGCTTACGCCACTTACGCCGATCAGACCATCCAGAGACTGTGCAACGCTGATAGGGTCGGAAAACTGTACCAGGATGTATTGTTCTTCTTCGGCTACCGCACGAACTTCCAGTACTTTGAAGTCGGAGACAGCAGGTACTTCTACCGTCTTTTTACCAGATACGTTATCTACTTTCAGGGGTTTACCATCCCAGGTGATTTCCAGCTGACGGGAACCTTGTCCTTTATCAGCACGACCTAGGTTGTCAATGGTAAAGGTAGAGATCTTGTCTGCTGCATTGTGCTGCCAGGTGATCGCTACTTTTTTACCCTGATAGGAAGCGCTGACGATCTTTTCTATCTGTTGCGGGTCTTCGGTATCGGCGGTGGTGATGGCGCCGGAGAAAGTCATTTTATTCAGCGTATTGCTGTTGGTGGCTTTCAGACCGTAGTCTTCGATCGCGTAGGAAGGTTTGATGACCTTGAATTCGAAGTCAAATTCTTTCAGATCGCTTTCCACCTTCATGACCTTGCCCAGTTTAAAGGTGGCGTTATAGGTCTTACCGGCTTCGAGGTTGGCATCCGGCCGGAATTCGATCGTGGTCGCATCTACCCAGTAGGCTTTTCCTTTGATACCAGGGCTGAATTTGAAAAGATCTTCATCCACAGGCTCATTCTGCGTGTGGGTTACATTCGCATTACTGGTTAATTGTACCCGGATAGTGCTCTGCCTGGAAATAACACCAGCGGTATAGGCTTCGATGTATTTCGCCAGTGCAGGGTTCATGACTTTTTTTGTATTTCTACAGGCTGTGATGCAAGAGATTAACAGGCACACAGCAAAGGCGGAGACGACCGCCAGACGTTTTTTGGGACCCATGAGGCTTAAATGCTGTTTAAGATATAAAGGTAAACAAATGCGTTATTAAATTAATATATGACCTTTCCCCTTTCCAGTTTTAATACTTTGGTAACGGCCGATGGAATTTCTTCCTGATAATGTGTAACAAAGATCAGGGTTAGATCCATCACATTACACAGGGTATCTATTACATGTTTAAAATGTTCTTTTTGTTGCTGGTCCAGTCCCTGGCAGGGTTCGTCAAAAATGAGCAATGGGGGCTCTTTTACCAGGGCGCGGGCCAGGAGGGTCAGTCGCTGTACACTTTCGGGTACACCTTTGAAGGCGTGGGAGGCGTATGAAGCGATATCCAGTATATCCATCCATGCGGCCGCATGCGCCTGCTGCGCTTCGGTACCCGGTTTGCTGCTGCCAATGATGTCAAAAAATCCGGATACAACTACCTGCAGACAATTACTGCCTGCCTGGAAGTATTGATGGAGCTCGGGTGACACAAAACCTATCTTCTTTTTGATATCCCAGATACTTTCTCCGGTACCGCGTTTACGGTCAAACAGGTAGAGTTCCTGTGCATAAGCCTGTGGATTATCACCATTGATCAGGCTCAGCAGGGTTGACTTACCGGCGCCATTGTGACCTAAAAGGGCCCATTTATCATTGGGTTTCACTAACCAGTTAACATCATCCAGGATCAAATGTTCGCCATACTGCACTTTTATGTGGTCCATCCGGATGATGGTCTCAAACGGGGATTTTGTGTTTTTTACGATCGCCCGGATCTTGTCCTCATCCACCTGCCAGTTTTGCGTACTGAGCGGCTGTGGTATTTTCAGGTATTCTTCCCGTGTATACTTCCCGGTTACCTGGCCTTCCTCCAGCGTCAGTACATGGGTGATATTTTCGGGGACTTCTGAAGGGGAAGTCACCAGTAATACGGTGGTACCATTGGCTATGATCTTATTCACCATCCCGGTGAAATGCTTACGCGTCTGTACATCCAGTCCGGTGAAAGGATTATCCAGCATGAGCAATACCGGCTGCTTCAGCAGAGACTTTGCGATCATTACCCGACGGGTTTCCCCGTTGGAGAGTTTGATCAGTTCTTTGTCCATCAGTGCCGGAATCCGCAGTGGTTCCAGGATCGGGGTCTGTTCTGGCGTTCCGTCTGATTCTCCGTAGAGGTATTCCCGTACAGTCGGCGCATCAGAAGAATCCATACTATTGAACCGCTGTTGATAGTAGAAGTCCGTTGTGGTATTGGAACGGTTTCTGAAAGTATGATGATGGCCTACCAGTGCCAGGAGGTCCCGGTAGGTGAAATATGGATCAGTAACAGTATGTTCGCTACGGTAGGTGTCGCTGAAATGATGCTGGATGCTACCGTTAATAACGTTGAATTTTCCCGCTATCGTACTTAGCAGGGCGGATTTTCCGGAGCCGCTGGGGCCAGTGATCGCCCAGTTCTCTCCTTTGTTGATATGCCAGTCCAGGCCGGTGAAAAGGGTCTTGTCCAGGTAACGAACAGTGATATGCTCCAATGAAAGGAATGGCATGGCTTGGGTACTCATAATCTATGCTGTTTCTCGTTAATTCGCGCTAATTTATTATTTATTGCCGGATTCAGGGAGATTGTTTTATGAGTAATTACGATGGATGAGCCTATTCTTTCCTGACATTAGTAATTGATTATCTTGCATATGGGAATCAATAAAATCCTCTTCTTATGATAAAGTGGACCATTAAGACATTTGAGGAACTGACCACGCAGGAGCTGTATGCCTTGTTGCGGTTACGTAGCGAAGTGTTTGTTGTAGAGCAAAAATGCGTTTTCCAGGATATGGATAATGCGGATCAGCTGGCATTGCATATTCTGGGATATGATGATACACTGGACAATGAGCTGGTGGCCTATACACGTATTTTCGGTCCGGGGATTAAATTCGATATGTGCTCGATCGGGCGGGTAGTGACTTCCTCCCGTGCCAGGGGCAATGGTACCGGCAGAAAGCTGATGGAGCATTCCATTGCCACTGTGGAGGACCGTTACGGAAAAGTGCCTATCAAAATAGGTGCGCAGCAGTATCTGGATAAGTTTTACCGTTCACTGGGCTTTCAGCAGAGTAGTGAAATGTACCTGGAAGATGATATTCCGCATATTGAAATGATCCGGGAAGCAGGGGCCTAAAGGGCAATTAGGAATTAGGAAATTAAGAATTAGGAATTGAAATGCAGCGAAGATTGTGGTTTGTTGGGGTTGTGTAAAGCGGCTGCTGTTATAAAGAGAAACGCCCATATTTATTAGTAAATATGGGCGTTTTGTATGTAAAGATGTTACTGATGTAGTTTTTTCTTTTCCTCTTTCCGCTTCAGCTTTTCCATTCTTTTTGTTTCGTTGAACTTCAGCTTATATAAGGGGATATAGTAGGATACCGTATAGGTCAGGTCGAACTGAGAGCTTTTAGAGCCGCTGCCAAATCCGGGTATAACGAGTGGATCGAAGTTATCCGGTGAGTTTTTGCTCAGCAGGATTTTTTCACGTACTGCCCAGCCCAGGAAGAAATTGGGTAGGGCTTCCACACGCATGCCAAAGGTTAATTCGATCCAGTGGGCGACCATATTGGTTTTGGGAAAAGAGCCTGGTGTTTCTACATCCCAATAGCCATTTTTGATAAGGTAATTGGGGGCTTCATAGCTATTTCTTGCAAATCCGTAGCGCACTCCCAGGTACACCATATTCTTTTCGTTCGGATCTTTCTTTTTAAGAAAGTCGTAATCGAATCCGAGGGTGGTATATACGCCGTTGCCTTTGTAAGTATAGCTTGAGTCGCTATGAGAGGTACGGTTAAAGCCTACTTCGGCAGCTGCATAGATCTTTCTGCCGAGGCGAACATCTCCCTGTATGGCAATGTCAGTCCGGTATGGCTGAAAGGCGTGAATCGCAAATCTGCTGATGTCCAGTCCTAAGCGAAGTCCGCCTCCTGTGATATAGAAAGAGTCTTTTCTGGGTGGTTGTAACACCTCGCTGGTTGCTTTTACCGGTTTGCGGGGAGCGGAAGTATCTGTGGTTGTCCTTTTGATACTGGTATCCCTTGCCGCTGGAGCGGGTTTTACCTGTGCCTGTGCGGCTTGGGTCAGCAGACCGGCCAGGCTAATAGATAAAGAATAAAGAAATGTGCGTATCATTCGAACTGTTTACTTCCCTATTGTTAATGTGTATGGAATCAATGGTATTATAAGTGGTGATCACTGTATCCAGTGAAAAGAAGGTGGCGAAACCACATCCCGGAGATACGAAGCTGGGCACTCTTTTATACCTGAAAGTAAGGGTATCAGGTGTAGCGATGGAGTCCAGTTGCAGGTAGAATCTGCAGGTATCGTGTAATGGGTCCAGCGGCATGAACGCGCTGCTTCTTGGCTGCCTTCTGATCAGCACGGAGTCGTTACCAATGGCATATAATGTTACTTTGGGCCATATCGTGTCTTTGACCAGAAATCCCTGAAGTGTATCCTTTTTAAAGTTCATACCCAGGTCGCTGAGCAAGGTTGAGTCACATGTCTTAGTCTCATCTTCACAGGCCGCAAACACTGACAGGAGCAGTATTGCTATAATCCCAGAAATATATTTCATGCCTGCAAATTACGAGTTCCTATTTACAAGTTCCGCTTTCTGCCGATGATTAATTTCACCAACAGAAAGCGGAAATATGTAATGTGATATATGTCTGTTAATTATTCAGTTCCATCTTCAGGAAGCGGGCCGTATGGCTGTCTTTACAGTCAGCCACCTGCTCTGGTGTACCGCTGCAGAGGATCGTACCACCACCTGCACCACCTTCCGGACCCAGGTCGACGATATGGTCGGCCATTTTGATCACATCAAGGTTATGTTCAATTACCAGGACGGTATTACCACGGTCTACCAGTTTATTTAGTACGTTCAGCAGCAGCTGAATATCCTGGAAGTGAAGACCGGTAGTAGGTTCATCCAGGATATAGATGGTTTTGCCGGTATCTTTCTTGGACAGTTCCGTGGCCAGTTTCACACGTTGGGCTTCACCGCCGGACAGGGTCACGGCTGATTGTCCCAGGGTGATATAACCCAGACCTACATCCTGTAAAGTTTTGATCTTACGGTAGATGTAGCTGACAGGCTGGAAGAATTCCACGGCTTCGTCTACTGTCATATCCAGTACATCGGAGATGGATTTGCCTTTATAGCGGATCTCCAGGGTTTCCCTGTTGTAGCGGCGTCCGTTACATTTCTCACAGTGTACGTATACATCCGGTAGGAAATTCATTTCAATGACGCGCATACCGCCGCCTTCACAAACATCACAGCGACCGCTTTTCACGTTGAAGGAGAAACGACCGGCGTTATAACCTCTGATCTTGGCCTCTGGTACCTGTGAGAACAACTGACGGATATCGGTAAAGAATCCGCAGTAGGTTGCCGGGTTACTTCTTGGCGTACGACCGATTGGTGACTGGTCTATTTCAATGACCTTATCGATATTTTCCAAGCCTTTAATGCTCTTATAAGGCATTGGTTCCAGCTTGGAATCGTAAGCATGTTTGCTGAGGATCGGGTACAGTGTCTCGTTGATCAGGGTAGATTTACCACTGCCGGATACCCCGGTAACGCAGATGAATACCCCAAGCGGGAATTTCACGCTGACATTCTTCAGGTTATTGCCGGTAGCGCCTTTTAATTCCAGTGCCTTACCGTTACCTTTTCGGCGTTCGGCAGGTACAGGTACTACCCGTTTCCCATTGAGATAACCGGCGGTAGGCGTATCCAGTTTAAGGATCTGTTTGGGTGTTCCCTGTGCGATGATCTGACCACCGTGTATACCGGCACCGGGTCCGATATCTACCAGATAATCGGCGTTCAGCATGATATCTTTATCATGTTCCACGACGATAACGGTGTTACCCATTTCCCGCAGGTTGCGCAGTGCGTCGATCAGCTGCATATTGTCCCGCTGGTGCAGACCGATACTGGGTTCATCCAGTATATAAGTGATCCCCATCAGCTGAGAACCGATCTGGGTAGCGAGACGGATACGCTGACTTTCTCCTCCGCTCAGTGTACGTGTAGCACGATAGAGGGTGAGGTAGTTCAGTCCGACGTTCAGCAGGAAACCAAGGCGTTCGCGGATTTCCTTGAGGATATCTTTCGCGATGGTATTCTGTTTCTTATCGAGTCGTTTTTCGATGTCTTTGAACCAGACCTGTAATTTATCCAGGTCCATACCGCCCAGTTCTGCGATATTCTTTTCGTCTACTTTAAAGAAAAGGCTTTCTTTTTTCAGACGGGTACCGTTACACTCCGGACAGGTATGCAGTTTCATGAAACTTTCTGCCCAGTTGCGTACGGCATCTGAAGAGGTATCGTTAAAATAGCGGCGTACGGTATTGATCACCCCTTCAAACTCGGCGGAATAGGTTGTTTCGGTGCCATCACCGAATTCCATGTCCGTTTCCAGTGAACCATTCTCATCTCCGAAAAGGAGGAGGTTCAGTGTTTTCTGTGGCAGGTCAGAAATAGGTGCTGTGAGCGAGAACTTATGTTTCCGGGCCAGTGTCTGTACCTGTTTGAAGGTAAATGTATCACGGGCTTCCCCCAGTGGTGCTAATCCGCCATCGTTAATGGATACGGCGTAGTCAGGGATCACGGCATCCATATCTATCTGATAGATGGTACCGAGACCTTTACAACGCGGGCAGGCGCCGTAGGGAGAGTTAAAGGAGAATGTGTTGGGAGAAGGCTCTTCGTAGGAAAGGCCGGTATCTTCACACATGAGTTGTTTACTGTACTGACTGACCTTACCGCTGTCGTTATCCATGATAAACAGCAGGCCTTTACCCATCTGCAGGGCTTTTTGTACGCTCTGACTGATACGGGCGCGGGCATCGTCGAGCACCTGTATGCGATCTACGACCAGTTCGATGTCGTGGATCTTATAACGGTCTACCTGCATACGTTCTTTGAGATCGAGGATCTCTCCGTTGACACGTACTTTCAGGTATCCCTGTTTGCGGAGCTGTTCGAACAGTTCGCGGTAGTGACCTTTACGACCGCGGATGAGCGGGGCAAGGATCACCAGTTTCTTTTTCGGAAAGTTTTTGAACATATGCTCCAGGATCTCTTCTTCGGAGAAGCGGGTCATGCGTTTGCCGGTATTATAAGAATAGGCAAGGCCTACACGCGCGTAGAGGAGGCGGAGGAAGTCATATATTTCCGTGATCGTTCCGACAGTGGAACGTGGATTTTTGTTGGTGGTTTTCTGTTCGATGGAGATCACCGGGGAGAGTCCGGTAATTTTATCTACATCTGGTCTTTCCATATCGCCAATGAACTGGCGGGCGTATGCGGAAAAGCTTTCCATGTATCGCCGCTGGCCTTCTGCGTAAATGGTATCGAACGCAAGCGAGGATTTTCCGCTTCCGCTGATGCCGGTTATTACTACCAGTTTGTTTTTGGGTAATTGGAGGTCCAGATTTTTCAGGTTATGCGCCCGGGCTCCAAACACTGCTATATGCTCATCTGCCGTAACCGGTGTTGGATCTGGCGCAATTACATTCTCTTTCTTCTTTGCCATATCGGTATAAAAAGCCGTGGAATAAAGGTGAAGTACCACGGACTATTTTAGACTACTAAACTACGGGATAATTACGAGTTTACTAAAAATTTTAGTGTACGTTAATATTAAGATGTTGATTATCAGGGATAGCATGCCAGACGGTACGGAAGGTTATAAAGGTTCCGGATGGATGGGGAATGAATATTAGTCAGACTATTATTATCCTACGTTAATCCTTCGTTCATGAACGAAGGATTAACGTAGGATAACAAATATTAAAGCCTTATCAAACCGGCCTGTAGTCGATATGTGCCCTAAAGCAAAAAGCGAATTACGACGGCCGGGGCCACGTAATTCGCTTTTTTATTAAAAAGGTAGCAGATTAGGCTTTGTATTTCTTGAATACTACGATCGCATTATGACCGCCGAAACCGAAGGTATTGCTCATCGCAACATTTACGGTACGTTCCTGTGCCTTACCGATGGTCAGGTTCAGGTTGGTTGGGATACCTTCGCCCAGGGTGCCGGTGTTAATGGTTGGCGGCACGATGTCGAACTGGGTTGCTTTGATACAAGCGATCGCTTCGATAGCGCCTGCAGCACCCAGGAGGTGTCCTGTCATGGATTTTGTAGCAGAGATATTGATTTTATTAAGATGGTCGCCGAATACGCCGGTGATACCTTTCAGTTCGCTAACATCACCTAGTGGAGTGGAAGTAGCGTGTGCGTTGATATAATCAACATCTTCCGGTTTCAGTTCAGCGTCTTCGAGTGCTCTTTCCATACCGAGGCGCGCGCCCAGACCTTCAGGGTGGGTAGCGGTCAGGTGGTAAGCATCAGCGGTCATAGCGCCACCTACCATTTCAGCGTAGATGGTAGCGCCTCTTTTTACTGCGTGTTCGTATTCTTCCAGGATGATAGCGCCAGCGCCTTCGCCCATTACGAAACCATCACGGTCAGCGTCGAAAGGACGGGAAGCGGTAGATGGATCATCGTTACGGGTAGACAGGGCTTTGAGGGCATTGAAACCTGCGATACCAGCGCGGGTTACAGGAGCTTCAGAACCACCTGCTACGATAGCGTTAGCTTTACCGAGGCGAATATAGTTGAACGCGTCTACCAGGGCGCTGCTGGAGGAAGCGCATGCAGATACCGTACAATAGTTTACGCCCATGAATCCATATTTCATGGAAATCTGACCAGCCGCGATGTCGGAGATCAGTTTTGGAATAAAGAAAGGATTGAATTTAGGAACGAAATTAGTCTGGGTGAATTCTACGATCTGGTCTTCGAAGGTTTGCATACCACCGTTACCAGAAGCCCAGATCACACCGATTTGGGTTTTATCAACACCGTCCAGGTGAAGACCTGCATGTTCAACAGCTTCCTGAGCAGCTACCATGGCATATTGAGTAAACATGTCCATTTTGCGGGCTTCCTTCTTCTCCATGAACTTTTCTATATCAAAACCTTTCAGTTCGCAAGCGAACTTAGTTTTAAACTCCGTAGTATCAAAACGGGTAATAGGACCAGCACCACCGGTACCAGATTTCAGACTATTCCAGAATGTGTTTACATCGTTTCCGATAGGCGTTAAGGCCCCCAGCCCGGTAACCACAACCCTTTTTAACGTAACAGTGCGCATAATGCTTTGACTTTAAAATCGAAAGTTAGAGCGCAAATTTAGTCACTTATTCTTATGATTACGCATATTCATAAGATTTATGTGTCATATAAGTAAAAAGGGAGCCTTATTTTAGGCAATTGCACTAGTGGCCGGTACGGTAGCGAGGTCGATCTTTTTTGTCCGCCGCCTTAAAAAAGCCATAATTTCTTCATCTGAACTGTATTTATCCCCAATATTGACAAAATGCCTGGCCAGCAGGTCATACCTTTTGCTCATCAGCCAGAGCCAGACGTGCAGGAAATGGATGCCGTCAAACACAATAGATTCATTATCAATGTACTCCTGGAGGGTTTGTTTGAAGAAATGCGGGTGTTCTGTCCAGTGCATGGATGGTTTTACGTGGTGACTGATATGATAACCATCGTTCCAGCATTTGTGGTTATACTTTGTGTTGATACAGGTGATACTGTTTCTGTAGGAGTTGTCCGGTGCAGTGGCGTCAATAAAAGCATGCTGCGCCCAGTTGCCCACCATCATAATCACCCTGGAAATCAGGAATGGCAGGATAAAGACCGTAAATGTTGCCGGGAAATTTACAATTGAGAGTCCGACACAAACGGCAAAGAAGAGAAATTCTCCTCTGGAAGCCTTCACCAGTAATTTTTTACGGTGTCTTTTTATAAAGTATCTGCACAGGTTGATAACACCGGCAAAGAAGAAGCTCGTCAGGTATTTACTAAACCCCCGGAAGGAGTCCCGCTGGAAAGGCATCGTACAACTGTCATCATCGGGCATATTGTTCTCCGGATGGTGCATTCCGATATGATGACTGTAATATGTTTCCGGCGTCTGGCCAAAGAGCGGTCCGATCACCCAGGGGAGGTAATGATTCAGGAAATCGTACTTTTTATTAAAAAACACCCGGTGACTGGTGCAGTGTAACATTAATCCGAAGGAACCCTTATACCTGAAATTGTTCAGCAACTGATAGAGCACGGCGGCTGTCCACCATGCCCAGGCGGGCAGCGGGAGGTATAAAATGATCGCCAGCGGTAATAAGATCAAGGTCAGTTCCAGGGTGAGGTAAACAAACGGCAGGTCACGTTCATCCCTGATCATAGACTTGAAAGTTCGCTGTAAAAATGAGTCAGGGCCTGTTTTTTTCACATAAACAGGGTCTGTGATTACATTGGTTAAAGCTTTCATTTACAGTTGTTAGGAGGAAGTGAAGCGAGCTCGCAATTGGTTATATGTAAGGTAAACGAATTAATCCAGTAAATCTTATTAGAAAAAGTTTTTGGATAATTTAAAACAATTCCTATTTTTGCAACCCCTAACGGGGCAAAATGATTCGGTGAGATGCCTGAGTGGCCGAAAGGAACGGTTTGCTAAACCGTCGTACGGGTTAAACTGTACCGAGGGTTCGAATCCCTCTCTCACCGCGGATTGAAAGATCAAACTTAATAAGAAACGTTGATAGTCGATGACTGTCAACGTTTCTTGCTTTTAGGCCCACCCAATCTCACGCATTGTCTCCCAAAGCCGCTGGTGTCATTTTCGTGACCTATCTCCCCAATCCTATATTTGGGTCACGATTTCTGAGCTAACCCTTACCAAAAAGGGGGTTCAGGTGTTTTTGCAGACATCAGATAACAATATTCTTTCACCTGCAATGGTTGTTATCGTGGAAAGGCGGTATTCGATTTAAAGTATGTAAGGAAATAGAAAACAAACACTAACAGGAAAGCCCCAGCTTTTTCAGGATTACTTTTTCCATAGGCATCGTTGAATTTTCATCGAAGGGTTACATCGATCATAAAGATTGGGATAACGTCTCGGAGTGTAAAAGTTGTATCTGAAGAAATACGTTCCCTCAATAATCACTCACGCTTTTCTGAAAGAGATGTAGAAGGCGCTTACAAGCTCTTATTGGCCCGGTAATTATCTTCTACAGTTTACCAGTTCAAACGATGTTTATCGGGTAAGGAAGCATCCCGTATGCTGTCAACCGTAATTAAAGAGCATAATGAGGATATGGAAGTGCAGGTGAAGAAATGCGAATGTGCGAAGGGTACACTCTGTTGTCACGAGACGCCCCATAAACATATCCATGCATTTATCAGTTTGTGCTATAAGGTACCGGGTATTAATATCCGCAATGTGGATTAGATCTTCTTTGAAAAGTTTGATCTGTTATGTAAGACTGTTCGCGGGCTTGGTAAGAACGTGACCAGGAAATATTTAAAGAACTTCGAAAAGATCATGCTGAACTTTGTCAGACGGAAATGGATCACAACAGGCAGGCCAGCATAGATGTATCCAATAGGTTACCGGTATAAGTGGAGAGATTAATGTTTTACGAATTTCAGACGTGTTATGAATCATAAGATGGGTGACATGGATATAGAGAAAGGCGCCAGTGAGACGATGGTGTGGGATCATAAGCTGCAGGAAAAGGTCTTTATTTCAGGGTAATAAAAGGAAGACAAGGTAACGTAGACACGTTTCCCTGGAAAAATACTGTCATTTAATGATTAAAATTGAAAATAACTTATAAAAAGGTAGTGATAGAAACCTTAATTTTTACTCGAATCTGATATGAATGATGCTATCTTTTGTCATTTTGTAGGAGATGGCTCCAGTTGCCTCTAAACCTCTCAACTGAACTTCTAGCGGCTGGGTTCGATCTAGCACTCCGGTGAATCTTTTCGAGCCGTTTTGAACATTGTCAAAGATCACATTTGCGCCAAAGTAACGTGGTATCACCTTACAGACATCTTCGAATTTTGCATTTCGGAATACAAACTGCCCAGTTCTCCAACTCAAAGTCTCATATTCGTCAAATTGCTGCATTGTGATTCCTTTCGGTGATGAAAGACTCACATAGCCTGGTTTTAATATCAGGCTATCTCCCATCGATTTTACTTTGACAGCGCCCGTAACAAGCGAAATTTTAGCAATTGAATCGTATGCATTTACATTGAATTCTGTTCCTAACACCTGAACGGTAGAGCCGGGCAGCTTTACGAACAATGGTTTTGCCGGATCAGATTTGACTTTAATGTACGCCTCTCCGGTGACTGTAATTTCTCTTAAAGGTCCGTCAAACGATAGCGGGAAACGGATCGTGCTCGCTGAATTCAGCTGTACACGGGAACCATCTGGTAATACTACAGAGTAGTCCCGCCCAATTGGTACTGTCAGGGTTGCATACTGTCCAGCAACCGATCCTTTTGCATCATAACTGAGTGTCTTACTAGTTACGTTTAATGGGCCTGCCGCCGTAGCGATGACGGTATCACCGTTTAAGGTATATGTAGTGCCGGATGAAAGCGATAATTGAATCTGATTACTGGAAGGGCCTTTAGCCAGTAAATCCAACCTTCTATTACTGGAAGTGTCTTCGTTTCTAAATATGCCATTGACGAAAAGTATCAATATCACCCCTGCAGCAGCTGCTGCTGAGGCAATACCCATCAGGATAATTTTTGCTTTCTTTTTGGGCTTATTGATACGAGTGAGCAGACGTTCTGTTTGTTCTTTAACAGGATTGTTGTCAAGGTATTTTTTTATTTCTTCGTCTCCGGCTGTTTTCCATAAATGGTCACGAAGCTCCGCAACCTCAGCATCGGCGGAGGCAAGGTTAAGCAAGTTGTTTTGATCTTCAGAGGATAATTTTCCGTCGATTTCCTGCATAACCAGTGAACGTATATGTTCTAGATTCGTATCCATTATTATATTAATAACCAATAATTGAAAAAAATGTCACGTCCTTAGGGCTACTTTTTTTTGAATCCTAAAATTTCCCTGAGAATTTTAAGCGCCAGGCTGGTGTTATTACGCACCACTTGTTTGCTGATATTCTGTTCTTCCGCAATATCTTTCTGTGAATAGCCTTCCTGGTACTGTAAAATGAATGTTTTCCGAGCAGCAGGTGGTACACGCTGAAGAGCCTGCTCAAGTAGCCTACCTAATTCTTCTCTCTCGAATGGTTCAGGACTTGTACTCCAGTCTTTGATGTACTGATATTCAGCATCATGATTTTGCTGCTGCTGCTTGCTACGTAAAAAGTTAAGGCAACGGTTGGTAACCGCAGTAAGTAAGTATGGCTGAAAAGAATTTTTGATTTCAAGTTTGGCACGAAGATTCCAAACAGATGTAAATACATCCTGAATCAGGTCCTCAGCAGCTGGTGCGTCTTTAATAAGACAGTAAGCTTCCCTGATAAGCCAGCTACGGTAGCGTTCGTATAAAATCGCGAGAGCGGCTTGATTCCCCTCTCTCATTTGACGAAGTAATTCAATATCAGTGTATGTCTTTTTCGTATCACTCATATTTTCAACCCTGAACAGTTTCTCTTAAAAACAATTAATAAAAATTTGAGCCAATTTCTAAATAGCCGGGCGCAACTGTGTCACATGGTGTTTAAGAGGAAAGGGCAAGGATGAAATATATTCTATCAATTTTCAGGTATCAAGGTTATTATTTATGACCAAAATAAGCGATTCAACCGAAACTCAATACTACTGTTTTTCTTTTAATAAAGTTACGTTAAATGGTCAAACATAATATCATGAAATTCAAGCGCTATTTCAATTGCGGCGCCCCATAAAAGCTAATTTGGAAAAAAGTTCAAAAGTCAACGTGACATTTTCATTAAATCTTGGTTATTAAATAAAGGGACTGTCATTTAATTGCGGTGGTCCGGGAGTGGTCCCCGACCAAGGCTAAAACAACTGCCCATTATACCTTGAAATAATTGTAGTACGACATGGGAATGCGAATACTACAACTAGCTATTGCTTTGTCATTTTTTTCCCTGATAACCTTAAAGAACACGGAGTGAAACATCCATTATCCAGCAAATAATAGTGCTGCATCGAGGATGTTACGGTTCGTTTACTTACGTCTGCAGTGTACAATGCAGGTAGGAGTAGTCGGGGAGTTGTACCAACCATTTTGAACCAAAATACTGTCATTATGCCTACATGTACTCATGTGAACCGACCTTACCTATATGGATTGCTGGTCATTATTTTTTGTGTTTGCTTTATTAGGCCACTTGCTCAGGGGAATCCTTTACAAGGGAAGAAAATTAGTATTTCAATAAAGAAGGCTACTATGTCTGAGATACTTTATCAGATTAGTAAGAAAAGCGGAATTACTATATACTTTGTAGAAGATGATCTTTCAACCTATAAAACTGTAGATTGCGAAGCAAAAGAACAAGATGTTCCAACAATTCTGGATGAATTGTTCAAGAATCGAAATCTTGTATATAATGTAATTGGCCCGCGGTATATCGGTGTAAAGAAAATTGAGTCTAAAGGACCCACATCATTTAATTCTGGGGACACGATGTCTGTGTCAGGTAGGATTACAGATGAAAATGGAAATTATATTGCAGGTGCAACAGTACAGGTTAAAGGAACTCAAAAAGGGACGATAACTAACGAGTCCGGATTTTTCTCAATTAGCAATATTTCAGGGAGTGATGTGCTTACGGTTACTAGTGTATCATACATGAGTCGAGAAATTTCTGTGAAGAACAGGCGCTCAATTGGGGTTGCGGAATTGAATAAGCTGGTAAGGCCACTCGACGACATCGTCGTACTGGCATATAATACTACAACAGGTAGACGATTAACAGGAAATGTAAGTAAGGTGAAGTCGAAGGATATTGAAAATTCTCCAGTCAGTAATCCAATACTTGCTGTTGCTGGGCGTGTGCCAGGTGTCACAATTTCCCAATCCTCTGGTTTTTCGGGAAGTGGAGTTGATATAAATATCCAAGGGATTAACAGTTTGTTACGAGGCGTAGCTCCGTTCTATGTGGTTGATGGTGTTCCATTTGTTCAGTCTTTGTTGCCAAATCTAGGTAATGTCCAGAGAACATCTGGGAGGGGAACTGGCGATGGTCCAGTAAATGGAAGTCCCTTATCATATATCAATCCTCAAGACATTGAGAGCATTGAAATTCTTAAGGATGCTGATGCGACTGCAATCTATGGTTCGAGGGCAGCAAATGGCGCTATAATCATTACAACAAAGAGAGGGAAAGCGGGAGATATGAAGTTGGAGCTTAACATTCAATCTGGTTTTGCAAAGAACGGTCGTCGACTTAAATTGTTAAATACAAATGACTACTTGGCCATGCGGCGAGAGGCTCTCGTAAATGACGGAAGAACGCCTGGAACAACGGACTATGACATCAATGGAACCTGGGATTCGACTAGAAATGTTGACTGGCAAAAGGAATTACTAGGAGGTACCGCGAATTTTAACGACGCACAATTGAATTTAAGTGGCGGAACCGCCAATGTTCAATACTTGGTTGGAGGAAATTTTCACAGAGAATCTACTGTGTTTCCCTCCGACCTGAGGGATCAGAGAATGGCATTTAGATTCAATCTGGATGGTAAGTCGAAAGACAGTAGATTCCGAATTACATTATCTAACAGTTACCTAGCTGATGATAATCGATTGCCAAATGCTGATTTGACATTACGTGCAATGACATTGGCGCCCAATACCCCATCCTTAAAGAATTCAGACGGTACATTAAATTGGGCGCCTTCACGTACAGGATTTAGTACCCTCGTACCACATCCATTGGCTGCATTATCATCGTATTATAGTAATAAAACAGCAAACCTAATAAGTAATGTGGCGTTGTCTTATGAAATAATGTCGGGACTATTAATAAAGGCCAATGCCGGATATAATAGACTCCGAACCGATGAGATATCTACTACACCTGCTAGTATCGTTGCTCCTGAAAGTCGAGCGACATTCACGCGGCGCGCGTCTTATGGATTTAACGATATTAATTCTTGGATTGTAGAACCTCAAATTCAATACAAAGCACAAACTAAGCTGGCGAATATCGATGTACTTGTAGGATCTACTTTTCAGACCAACAACAGCAGTCGACGGTTGATATTAGCTTCTGGATTTACTAATGACTACGTACTAGAAAACATCTCCGCAGCCACCAATTTGTCTACATTACCAGGAAGTTCAATTCTTTCAAAATATAAGTATACTGCGGGTTTCTTTTCTGTTAATATTGAACATCAAAATAAATACTTATTAAATATTTCGGGCAGGCGCGATGGAAGCAGCAGATTTGGCTCAAAAAATCGCTTTCATAATTTTGCAGCAGTTGGCGCTGGTTGGATATTCACAAATGAGAATTTTTTGAAGCAAAGGCCGCTTTTCATATCCTACGGTAAATTAAAAGGAAGCATTGGATCAACTGGAAACGATCAGATTGGAGATTATAATTTTCTTAGTCTGTACGAGGAGGCTAATCCTGATGTGCCTTATCGAGGAGGAGCATTAACTGTTTCCAAAATTGCGAATGCGAATCTTCAATGGGAAGAAACAAAAAAACTTTCTTTAGGTCTTGAATTAGGCTTTTGGAATGAAAGAATACTATTAACGAGTGTTTATTACCGCAACAGGTCTTCTAACATGTTAGTACCGGGTACTCTTCCTGCTACTGCTGGTCAGGTTGGTAGCTTTATTGAAAACATGCCTGCAACAATTCAAAATACGGGTTTTGAGTTTTCACTGAATTCAATAAATATTAAGACTAATACCCTGACATGGAATACTTATTTTAACCTCACCATTCCTCGAAACAAACTCCTTGAATTTGGCGATATTGAATCTTCTACATATGCAGGTACTTTGATAGTGGGACAACCCGCCAATTTCGTTAAACTATACAGGGCTGCGGGCGTTAATGCAGAGACAGGATTATATGAATTTTATGACAAAGATGGGAAAATAACAAATAATCCCGATAGTGATCCTCTTAATTACAATCGCTTCATAGACCCTAACCCACGATTTTATGGAGGAATTGGTAATACACTGAATTGTCGACGTTTTACTTTGGACTTTCTCTTTCAGTTCGTAAAGCAACTTGGAGAAAACATACCCGGCTCCTCTATGCCCGGTGCTGGACGTAATAATCAGCAACGTGATGTAATTAATCATTGGAGAAAGCCAGGTGATATAACTACGATACAGAAATTTGCATCAGCAACAAATTTCGATGCAACGATGGCTTATAACTATAATCTATTCAGTGATGCATTTTGGCAGAACGCAGCTTTTGTACGTCTAAAAAATGTATCCTTATCGTATGACTTACCGACTTCTGTTCTCTCAAAACTTAAGTTGCGATCGGTTCGCTTCTATGCTCATGGTCAAAATCTGCTAACATTTACACCGTACAAAGGATTAGACCCAGAATCTAAATCGAACTTTAGTTTACCTCCACTTCGTACAGTCACTTTCGGTGCGCAGATTTCACTTTAACTCACAAATGATTGATTATGTATTTCGACCAAAACAAAATCAAGAAAATATTTGAACCCTTTTTTTTAAAAAGAATTATCGGTTCATCGAGCCCCGCCAGTCAGTTCCTTTATAGCGATCGATTACGAATGCTGGTGTGCTGTACAATGATAATATTCCTCTTTTCTTGTAGGAAGTTTGTTGAAGTGGAAACCCCTACCACAAGTACTAACGCAGAGTTGGTTTTTAAAACGGATGCGTCCGCTATCGCCGCACTCAATAATATATATACAAGGATGAGTCAACAAGGTATCTCACTCGGGATTACTTCTTTGTCATTGTATACGTCTCTCTCCTCAGATGACCTAAAATATTTCGAATCTACTAACGATCTGCAGGTTCCACCTTACTATTCTAACTCGTTAACAGCCTCAAATCCAGGTGCTGGGGATTTTTGGTCAAATACTTACGGCGTATACATTTTCCTATGTAATTCTGCAATTAATGGTCTTTCAAATAACGAATTCTTGACTCCCAAGGTACGAGACCAATTGTTAGGAGAGGCGCTGTTTATTCGCAGCCTATGTTTTTTCTATCTTGTTAATTTGTACGGGGACATCCCTCTGGTACTAACTACAGATTTCAAGACAAACTCGAACATTGAAAGAACAAAATCGTCCAATGTTTACGAGCAGATTATACAAGATTTAAGGCGAAGTGAGAGTTTATTAAGCGGAAATTACCTTGATGGCACCTTGTTGAGATCTTCTATTGAGCGCATTGCCCCCAATAGTTACTGTGCGAAGGCTCTATTAGCTAGAGTTTTTCTTTTTTCTGGGGATTATACAAATGCAAAACGGTATTCTGATTCGGTTATACTTAATACTTCCTTGTATGAATTATCTACGCCGGAAGAAGTTTTCCTAGTCAACAGTAAAGAGTCAATTTGGCAAATACAATCAGTCAGCTCTTTTAACACCAATACTTCAGACGCATTGGAGTTTCTTGCAGCTAAGATATCGCCATTGACCGCGCGAGTTTATTTAAATGAGAATTTAGTGAATTCCTTTTCAGTGGGCGACCAGAGACGCACTATATGGTTCGATAGCCTCTATTTAGATAGTAAATGGTATTATTTGCCTGCGAAATATAAGGTGATAACTCCAATGGAGCCTACAACAGAAAGAGTAACTGTGTTGAGGCTTAGTGAACAATACTTGATCAGAGCGGAGGCAAATTTAAAACTGAGCGATCTTGCATCTGCGGTGGATGATATAAATATTATCCGAGCTAGGGCAGGGCTTGAAAAATTTAATTCAACGTCGGCATCAGAAATTATGGCGGAAATAATTTCTCAACGGCGGTTTGAATTTTTTACTGAGTGGGGCCATCGTTGGTTTGATTTGAAAAGGCTGGGACTTGTTGATGGAGTATTATCTAATCTTAAAGGCGCTTCTTGGCAAGCCACCGATCAGCTCTTTCCAATTCCGCTTTCCGAAATCCAAGAGAACGTTGCACTAGTTGGACATCAGAACCCCGGATACTAACTTTGGGTATTTTAATAATTTATCATTGATCAAATTAAGTATTATGAAATTATACGAGTTGAAGTTTGCTCTAGTGTTTTCGTACTTTATTTTCTCATTTATTTCTGGATACGCGCAAACTCCGATTTGGAGCGGTAAAAATATTCATTTAGGTAGCCCTTGGGCGGGAAACGTTACTCCTAGTAACGCTTACGGCCAATATCCGAGACCGCAAATGGTAAGGTCAAACTGGATCAATTTAAATGGACTCTGGGATTACAGAATCTGTGATGTAAAAGATACTTTTCCAAGTTTTTTCGAAAGCAAAATCTTAGTTCCTTATCCAATTGAGTCTCAGTTGTCAGGTGTGAATAAATCTTTGTTGCCAACACAGAATCTGTGGTACAAAAAGACCTTTCAAAAACCAAAAATTAGATCTAATGAACGACTGATTTTGCATTTTGGAGCGGTTGATTGGAAGGCCACGGTTTTTGTAAACGGAAAAAAGGCTATAGTCCATAAAGGTGGCTATACATCATTTTCGCAGGATATTACTGACTTAGTAAAGAATGGAGATAATGTGCTGACAGTTCAAGTCTTTGATCCCACTGATCAAGGGATCGGACCACACGGTAAACAAATGTTACAGCCAGAAAATATCTATTATACACCTTCTTCTGGTATATGGCAAACGGTATGGATGGAGGTTGTGCCCGATAAGCATATTGAACGATATGTGATAGTGCCGAATATCGACAGTAACTCGTTCCAAGTTAAAGTTGAATGCCAAGGTGACCTAAATGTGGTTGTTAAGGTGATTGATGACGGAAAAATAGTTAGCGAGTTAATTGGAAAATCTAACACGATGCTCAGTGGTAAAATCGTGGATCCGCACCTGTGGTCACCGAACAGCCCATTCTTGTATACGCTAGATATTGCCATCTACGACGGTAAACGAAAAAAGGATCAAGTGAAGGGCTATTTTGGAATGCGAAAATTTTCAATCGCAAAAGATAATAAGGGAACGGAAAGGATCTTTTTGAACAATGAACCTTATTTCAATCTAGGGATACTAGACCAGGGATTTTGGCCGGATGGCTTATACACAGCACCAACTGAAGATGCTATGAAATTTGATATTGAGGTTATTAAGGCAATGGGCTTTAATACGATAAGAAAACATATAAAGATAGAGCCTGCACGGTGGTATTATTACACAGATAGCATCGGTTTATTGGTGTGGCAGGATTTTGTTAATCCAAATCAAGGCTTGCCCGAAGGAGCTAAAGAAGAATTCGAAGTTGGAGTTCGAGAAACAATCGAACAGCTAAGAAACATAACGTCAATCGCAACATGGGTGGTATTTAATGAAAAGTGGGGATCATATAATCAAAAAGGCGTAACAGAGTGGGTTAAATCACTCGATCATAGCCGAATTGTAAATGGTCACTCCGGTGAGTTATTATATGTTAATGATAAGCTCCGAAGCCCGTCTCCCGATGCATATGCTTCGTCAGATATTATTGATATACATGCTTACCCCAATCCGCGCAAGCCAACCTTTGAGTCAAATAAAGCTAGTGTTATAGGTGAATTTGGAGGAATTGGTGTACCTATTGAGGGGCATATTTGGGATGATCTACAAACGGGGTGGGGGTATGATGGTTTGGAGAATGTAAGTAGTCTTCGATCTAAATACACGTATATGATCGATTCGATCGTTCGATTAAAGGAAGAGGGGGTAAGTGGTGTTATATATACGCAGCCTTTTGATGTCGAGAGTGAGCAAAACGGTTTATTAACATATGACAGGAAGGTAATAAAACTCCCCATTCGATTCTTCGCTGACATCAATTCAAGAGTTTATACTAACTCGTATGCTACTCGGGATAGTGATTCGTTTTCTTTTTTGTCTTCAGCCGACAGCGCAATAATCAGCTACGGAGCAAGAAAGAAAGAATTTGAGAAACACATAAATGACTCTGCATTTCTGAGAAGTTTAATCGTAATGGGAATTGGACAAAACGACACTGCATTTATAAGTCGAGTGGGGAACGAATATTTTCGGATTGTTCGGGATCCTATTTCCAAAGCAAATTTTAAGTTGTTAGTTAGGACTACGAATTCAGTAAATGATGTCGGGTTCTCCATTATCGGTAAACATGATTCGATTATTAATCGTCTTTCAGGGCCTAATACATCGGAATATTTGCTCATGAATATAATTTATAGTTCTGAGATCAAGCCTGGCATCATTAGCGGTAACCCAAATTGGGACTCTATTTCGCACTCAGTTGTCCCGAAGTATGGGCAATTGGCATCTGAACGCCTTAATTCAGCTAAAATGATTTACTTTTTAGAACATGAAGATTGGAGCAATTATGGAAAAGCATATAAGATTCATTTCGACAATATGTTGACAACCAATCGAAATGTTTATCATATTAATAATTTAACATGGCACGTTTTTGTAAACGTTAAAGATACTGCTGTATTATCCACCGCAATCAAGGCGATTGAATACAGTCTTTCAAAGTTTGACATGCGGAATCCAAATGCTTACGATACATATGCTAATTTGCTCTACAAAATCGGCCGTAGAGAAGATGCTTTAAAGATCGCTGCTAAAGCGGTTGAAGTTTCTAAAAACAATAAGGAGTTCGTTGAAACATATCAGCGTATGAAAAATGGTACGTTATAAAAATATTCTTTATCTCCTAAAAAAATCTTCTAATTCAGGACTAGATTTCTAGTCCTGTTTATTTAATTGAAGTGATATGAACTATGCAAGAATTTTATCGGCTGTATTGATATTTTCATTTTATGTTGGGATTGCGAACGCGCAAAAAGACAACATTTTTAACATAGGTTCGTATAAAAAATGGCCATCTATAGTCTCGCCGATTCTGTCTGACGACGGACGGTTCTTTGCTTATTGTATCGAACTAGGCGGTTCAGATTCTATGTACGTTGTTGTTAGCTCTACTGACTGTAGGTGGGAAAAACGTATAGAATGTAAAAAACGCTTTTTTAATGGTGTATTTAATAAAGATGAATTCGTGTTTGCCAAGGGATACGATTCTATTTGTACTATCCCATTAAATGGAGAGAATCCTACCACAATCGGTGGATTTGGCTCAGTGGATCGTTCCGAAGGTGGAAAATATTTAATTCTCTCTGGCGATAGCGGTATTATCTTTAAAGATCGTAATGAGTCTCTACATTTTGGAAATGTCACTTGGTTTTTAGAATTGCCCAATACTACAGAATTAATGATAAAGGGCTCTGATTCGTCCCAAGCTTTACTATTGCATTTACCATCGAAAAAAAGGTTTGATACAGTTTTTATCTGCCAGAAATTTCAAAATATAGCATTTGATAAGTCGAGACAGCATTTGGCGTGGTCTACAGAATGTAACTTACCTCTCCACGACAGCTTATTTGTATTGGATATCATTAACAATAAGTTGAGAGCCATTTTGGTGCCAGATGGTTTGCATATACAAGATATTTTAGGGTTTGTCGAAGGGCAAAGCGATATGGTTGTGAGGTGGACGGAGCGAAGCGTAGTCAGGAATAGTATCGGTGCTTCAGACCCTATAATATGGTCATCCTCTGATGAAAAAATTGGTGAAAGTGGTGTGCATCCTCAATCTGAACATTATTCGATTGTGAAAGTCGCGGATGGTCATTTTGTTCAACTTGATACATCGAATGATGAATGGCTTTCTCTGAGCCAGCGAAGGGAATGGCCGCGTTTTATTTTATTATCCCAGACTGCCGGTAATTGTGATTTTAGGGAACAGTTTTGGAATAAAAGTTGTTTAAAATTGTGGTATAGAATCGATCTAAGAACTGGGATCAGAGAATCTGTACCCGAATTAAATGGTCGTAATCAACAAAACGTATATGAGTATTCTCCTGATGGGAAACTAGTCGTTTTTTTTGATTTTGATGAAGATGCATACTTCTGTTACAGTATTGAATCTAAACGGTTGTTACGGATTAGCGGTAATGTTCGGGGAGAATCTTTCGGCTTCAAGTCGATTGATAGTTTAGGTTACTTGCCGCCTAGGTCTCGAGGTATAGCAGGTTTTTATAAAAAAGAAACTGTTTTAGTCTATGGTTTTCGAGATATTTGGATGTTGGACCTGAACGGGCGTGCTGATCCTGTTAATCTAACTAATAATTATGGAAGTCGTAATGACATTGCTTTCAGTCTCTTGGATAAAGATAATTATGAGCTAGGTCTGATAAACCGAAAACTAGTTTTGAGCGCGTTTGACTATCAAACTAAGTCTAATGGATTCTATTCAATATCACTTTCGGATTCTAGGATGGATCCCGAAAAGCTGTTTATGGGTCCGTATTTATTTTATCTTCCGTTTTTTGCAGTTGGACAAAACAAGGGAATGAAACCTATTCGTAGTTCAAGCTCGTCGGGTTATATTGTTCAGCGCGAAGAACCAAACAGATCGCCGAATTTGTTTTATACTCGGGATTTTAAAAAATTTAAACCAATTAGTTCATTATATCCAGAGCAAAAGTTTAAATGGTGTAATACCAGGTTAGTTAAATGGAACTCGGATCGGGGACAGACGTTTAACGGAATATTATATATACCTGAAGACTTTGATCCGTCAAAAAAGTATCCTATTATATTCAATGTGTATGAGCAATTTTCAAGCAGCCTTAACGCTTTTGTTAAACCGGAAATGTTAACAGGCGGTTGTGTAATGAGTGTGCTTAAATTTACTTCCGAGGGTTATTTAGTGTTTCGTCCGGATATTCTTTACAAAGTAAATCAACCTGGCGAATCAGCGCTCAAAGCTGTCGAAAGTTCGATAATTGAATTGTCGAGACTTTCATTTGTAGATTCTGCAAGATTGGGTATTCAGGGATGCAGTTTTGGTGGATATGAAACTAATTATATTGTATCCCATTCGAAGCATTTTAAAGCAGCAAGCTCAGCTTCAGGAGGATCAGATGTAATGAGTTGGGCAAGTTCAAAATATATGAATCAGTTCACTTCGTTTTCATACCAGCAATACCGGATCTTAGGCAAATTTTGGGAGGATCCCAGTCCGTTTATTGCGAATTCACCTTTATATTCTGCCGCGAGTATCTGCACCCCTTTGCTTTTTTTTCACACTTCGACGGATAATGCAGTTCCGTTCAGTCAAGCGGCTCAACTTTTTCTTACATTGCGTCGCTTGGAAATGCCGGCATGGTTGTTACAGTATGGCGGAGATGCAAATCATGGATTAACTAATGCGGTACAAATTGAAGACTTCAGTATAAGAATGTCTGAGTTTTTTGCCTTTTATTTAATTGGTAGGCCCCGCCCGAAGTGGATGGGGTTGAGAACGTACTAAATTTGTCGACTTGTAATAAAGGAGACAGGACCCGAAGGTCCTGTCTTTTTCTTTACTCTGCACTGAACAAAATTGTTGCAGGGCAAGATGTTGAATTTACACGTGTAGTGTAATAGGTCGTCTGAGTGATTGCAGGTGCTTGTGGGATGGCCAGCTGAGGGTCAGTTGTGTAAGTAGTCTGCACAGCCTTAGTACACAGACGCAGTGAAGGTACTGAGTTAGCCACGTCTACGCTGTAGAAGGTGTTCAAAGATCTAGTCGCTTTGAACGCAACTGCTCCTCCGGCTACTGCCAGCAGTGCCACTGCAGAAAGAATTAATTTTGCTTTTTTCATAGCAATGGTGCCTTTTCACAAAAGGCTAAATTTAATTTTTAAAGTAATGCCTACTCTGTTCTGATGGTTTTCGGCTATCCCATAAGATTTTATGTTACTCTGCGCTGTAAATGGTAGTTGTTGGGCAGGGCCTTGTTCTGATTGGAGTCGTGTAGTATGTTGTTTGTATTATCACCGGTGCATTAGGTAATGCAACCTGTTGGTCGGTAGTATATGATACCAATGTTGCTCTGGTACATATCCTTAACGAGGTAATTGGGTTTGCGGCATCTACGGTATAAAAAAGGTTTAGGGACCTAGTCGCCTTTAGAGCCGTCAGCGTTGCAAAAGCGCTTGATAAGATGATAGCCGATAGTATTATTTTTGCAAGATTCATATATTTGTTTTAGGAATTGTTTTTATTACTTTGTTTCATCTTCTGACCTATAGATTACAGTATATGGACAATTGGAAAAAAACATTGTGGTATAATAGATACTTTGCGTGAGTGGTTTATCGTTTATTGCGTCTGCTACATTGGTCGTGTATGGTATTATCGTCGGGGATGTGCAAAATCCCAACGATCCAGTCTTATAGAAAATATACATTGTTCTACTTTTTTTCGCCGTACTCGTTTGTTGAAAAATGAAAGCCGTTCCCACAATTAATATGAACAATGACGTTATCTTGATATATCTATGAATTGTTTTCACTTTTCGTTTTTTATCGTGTACTACAAATTTTAATAGTTAAGCGTATGCATCTTATTTTACTTGGTATTATTTGCTGAATCTTTCGATGTTTGTGCATGCAGCAGAGTATATTGATGCATGTGAAAGTTGTTACCTGTTGATGTTGTTTTGTAACAAAGCGAATCCTTTGTTACAGCATGCATTTAGCCATATTGCTAAAATGTATAAGTTGTCGCCTTGTAGCATGAGCGTATTAATAACCCATTGTAGCAGTTTTTACGATAATCAATGCTTCGTTGATTTTATATGTTTTATTACGCTTTGTGATTAGCAAAGCTTGCCCCTGACGTGACTGAGGAATAAGATTAAAGTGTTGTACCTAGCTAATCAAATTCTTTGAATACTCTACTTATGTAGAATTTTGGGCATTACTGAAATTTTCTTTTTTTGATATAAGAGGTGTTTCCAAATGTTAACATCATTGTAAAACTATTTAGGTTAACTCGCCAATGTTATTCTTGTTGGCTCTTTATCAAAGATGGTGAATAATTTTGAAAATGGTTAGTCGATATCGTTGATATTCTCGATGTCCAAAGAGTTATTCGCTTCGTAGTAAATGCGCTTTGTTCGCAGTAAAGATTTGGAAATTCGCTGTGGTAATGTTTTGCTTCTGTCGTGACATAAAGTTTGATACACATTTATCGTAGATTTTATTGTCCGTTTTTTTCTCTTGTATTTATTTTTTTGAAGAGATATCGGACTTGTGTATTTGATACGACTGCAGCATTTATGTAAAAGAAGATATTTTTTACTAAAAAAATCGAATCGTTATGGTTAGCGTGCGAATTGTTGATGTTCTAAAGAATAATGCTATAATACATGTTGCTACTTGGATTGCTTACACCGGATATGTATATGGTATTAATGTTTTATCGAATTAGAACCCCGGATTGACGAAAGTTATATTCCATATTATCCCATTTAGCGCCACTTTTTATTTGAGTCTCTAGATATTTCGATCGTTTCCAGGATTAGGGCGGTTTGTGGGTGCGTTGGTATTGTGCTAAAGTTTTCTCATCTTACTTTTCTTTGGTTATTTACATGTGTATAAAGTACTGTCGTTTTGGGGAGTAAAATTATATGTCACTTATGATATGATACAATATATGCAAACTGCCTTTTTAGGATATATTCAACATTTCTTTTATTCCCTCTTTTATTTTGTTGGACGAGTATTTTATAGGAAAGAAAACAAGCTTCGGCGAATAGAGCGTGAGAAGTATGAGCTGGAATGTAAAGGGAAACAGATGGAATTAGAAAATGCCTTACTTAGGCAGCATGAGTTGCAACGGGAAAAGCAAAGCCTACTATTGGAGATGGTGTTGTTGAAGGCTAAGATCAATCCCCACTTTTTACATAATACTTTAAATAGTCCTTTTTACAAGGATTAACTGTTTCCGAGGAGTTAGCTATGGGTATTTGAAAACTTTCAATGTTAATGAGGTACGCACTTGACGATAGTTTATCTGCTACATCAGGAGTCGTTTCGGTAAGTGAAGAATATAAAAATCTGATGTTGCTCATCGATGTCTATCAGCATCGACTTGCTGGCGCCATGCAAATCGTGATTAAAAAAATGGTGATCTTCACATGCGCAATATTCCAGGTTGGTCTATGATTAACCTGTTAGAGAATGCTTTTAAATATTGTGAGAGCTTGGATGTAAATCATCCAATTAAAATTCATATTAGAATGTACCAGCGATTACCTGTCGTTTACCTGTATTAATAAAAAGAAGAAAAGAGCGTTTAATGAATCTTCCTCTGAGATTGGCTTAAATAATTTGCGAAGGCGTCTTCGACTGCTTTATCCTGATAGGCATTTGTTGGTTGTATATAACGAAAAAGAATTTTATAGTATTAACATGATGATAAATCTGATTGAAAATGATAAAATGTTTGATAATAGATGATGAACAACCAGCGATAGACGTTATTGCTTTTTATATAAAAAGGGTACTAGGTTTGGAACTGGTTGCTACTTCGACAAAAGGACATAATCTGAATGCCCTCGCTTTGCAACATAATCCTAACCTTGTTTTTTTTGATATCCGAATCGATGATGTGAGCGGACTTGAGCTGGTAGGTGTTCTCCCTGATCATATTAAGGTGATTTTTTGTACGGCATACTCTGAATTTGCAGTAAAAAGCTACAAACTCAATGCGATAGCTTATCTCATGAAGCCCATAGAGTACAATCGTTTCTTAAAGGCTGTCAGGCGAGCATATGGAACAATGACATTCCCTTCTGGTGGTGATAATGTCGATGATGACTATATTTTTGTTGAATCAGGAAGAAAGGGGAATATGGTCCGGATCAGTTTAGATGAACTAGAATATGTGGAGGGTTTAAGCAATTATGTTGCATTTTATTCTGGAAAACAGAAAATAACAACATATCTGTCTCCTCGATCGCTCGAACACAAATTATCGTCTTCCCGGTCCCTCCGGCTATGACCTTGAGCTGGAGCGACTGAATGCCATCATTTCATCAGAGAAAGGGTTTATCGCTTACTGCAGGACTAGTGATACATCGCTGGATGACGCCTATTTCACCCGTAACCGGCAATTCAATTCTTTTTATGCACCTGATCTGACTTTGACCGGCGACACTAGGTTTTGCACGGTGGGAAGTCTGCGGCTGGCCAATATATCAGCCACGGAAATGCTGATAAGGCATAATATTTATACCGGATCCCGGCATCCTGGGGAGTTACAGCGGAAGATCCCTGATGGGGACAGAAGAGTATTGAATATCCAGTTAAAAGAACTGGTGCAGCATGGCATTATTGCTAAAACAGAAAAGGCAGGTTTCCCGCTTAGCGTAGAATATACTATCACTCCTTTAGGAGAAACTTTACTGGATATCGTTTGTCAGATGCATCGGTGGGGCGAAGCACACCGGCATGAGATCTTTGGCAGTGAAGAATTTTCAGGCAAAAGGATAGATGCTAAATTCAATGTGGTGAATGGGGTGGATACGGAGAATACAGATTGTGATTTTCCGGTGTCATGAGTGTGTTTCACGTTAAATCCCAGTTCTGTAAATATTCCTGTCAGCAAAGGGATAGCGTGTGTCAAATTGCGAAAGGGCGGTTGATAGTTTTAGCTGAGCTGTTGCTTCCTGTATACAGATTGGTTGATTGAAGCCTTCCGCTTTAGTTACCGAAGAGCCTTCTTTATCCAATAGTATTTCTATGATATTAAAAGGGATGGTAAACACCGCTTTACCACCATATCTGTTCGTCCCTCCTGTTAACCCTTTTATGATAATATCGGCTCCGTTGATAAATTCTTTTATTGCCAGTTCTTCTATTTTAAAATCATCCAGTGCATCGAACGAGGTATCATCAAAATTCTGAATGAACGAAAAATCTGTGGGATCAACAGTGATGTTATTATCATTGATGCGCCACAGCCGATTGTAGCTATCACTGAGTTCAATATAGTGAGTGTAAGTTGGTGCAATTTTTTCAAATGCATAGTTGAGGCACCATAAGTTCCAGAATAAGATATGTCTCTCATCGATGTTTAGGAAATTACTTTCCATGGTCTTTAAAAAATCGTTGAATGTCATATTTCAAAACTGTAGGTGAAAGTTTTTGATACGATGCCTGTAATTTTATTTCGCAATCCCTTATGCCCTATCTTATTCACTATATCAACATGTTATTATGGGCCCGGCATCAGTGCTGCTGTCAGCATCTGTTGCGTATTCTAAGGTAAAAACAAATATTTGAACATAAAAAATGTGAAGTAGTATGAAACGATAAAATGTAGGAATAAAAAAAGCCTGAAGACCGCGAAGGCCTTCACTCCCGATGAAGTAATGCTTAGCAATACAAATTATTTCTGATCGTCTTTATCTTTAAAGCCTATGACGGTCTTTCCATCATAACGATACACTTTACTCTCAGGTCCCCTCGCTCCAATCCAGATACTTCCATCGTTAGCTTCTAACATCCCAAACAAAAAACTGTTTTCTCCTGATACTTTAATTTCTTTTACAGTTGGGTTTGTATTAAACAAGGACTGTTCTTCATAACACAAAATGCTATTCCCTAAATTAGTCCAGATATTACCTTTTTTATCTTCGATTATAGCATAAGCCCCCGTCTGAGACACCTTTGTAAAGGTTTTGCCATCATAGCGCCAAAGACCGTCTTCACCGAACCAAATGTTTCCTTTTTTATCTTCGATTATTGACCAGACACTGTTAAATACTTTACCATCTTTGTTTTTTACAACGGTAAATGGTTTTCCCCGTCCGACTTCGCCATTCAGGTGGGGATCATAAACAAACATATTTTCTCCATGTCCACCAAACCAAAGCTTGCCGGTCTTGTCTTCAAGAAGTAAACGAACATTGTTACTGGGAAATCCATCTTTTGTGGTGAAATTTCGAAAAGATTTCCCATCGTAACGGGTTGCTCCGAACCAGATATTACCGGCTCTATCTTCATAAATATGAAGGACCGTATTACTGGCAAGCCCATCCCTTGTTGTGAAATGTTGAAACGATTTACCATTAAAACAATAGATACCTGAATCTCTGGAAGCGAGCCAAAGATTTCCTTTTCTATCTTCCAGCACATCGAAGAAGCTGGGGGAACTTATTTTACCTGTTAAATTAGTAAACGATTTTCCATCGTATCGGAATACGCCCAGGAAAGAAGCAATCAAAATGTCTCCGTTCCTGGCTTGCTTTATATTTCGAACCATACTATTAGGCACCTGGGAAATGATTGAATCTTTAGTTTCGGACCTGAGATTTTGTTTCGGGAGATCTGGTATGTTTTGTCCTTCACTGGAAGTGCAAAAAAAGAACATCAGGAAAAGGGTGTAAATGTGTGGGTATCTCTTCAGGGTATATTTTATCATCCTATCAAATTTTGATTCAGCCAATTTACTTTGATATATTTCAGTGCAGGGGATTTGGATTGTAAATAGAAATGTAAACTGTGTAAATTATTGTAAAAGTGCCCTGGACCTTAGCAACGTTTTACTTAAGATCATCACTGACTGCAAAAAAGGTTGCTGCTCCCTGAGGTGGAAGATGAACGGATTGCCTCCACAACCAGCTGGCAAAGGTTTGTTAAAAGAAGTGAAAGACGATATAAATATAACAGCCAATCGCGTGAGCGATTGAAGTGGAAAGCCCGCAGGTACGAGGACTTGGAGCGGAAAGCGCGGTGCCGGAAGGCACACGCCAAAAGCATTTATTATACCTTAAAGGGTATAATGTATTGACAACTTGTCTTTTTGCCGGAATAGTGAATGGAAATGGAGGCTGATACACTGCCTTTGCAACCGTATAAGACCCGGGAAGTACAGGAGGCGTTGCTGGAAAAGACGTGGACTTGATACGCTTCTCTGATTCAGCTGTATATAGCGACAATCATGGACAATTGAATATGCCGCAATACAAAACGGACATGGAAATATAACTCCAGTATAAAGCTGTAGTAAAAGTTGGTAATGCAGTATAATAACGAAAACGGGTGGGCATTCAATTCAATGGTATCATCATAACAAAAACACTGTGGCGGTGGATGGTTTATTCTCGTTGTACTACTGGTTTTGAAATACACGTCTGCCTGGTCTTATCGAAAGAAAGTATTCCTGATGGATAAGCAGGCTTGCTAAAGAACACCGGTATATGCGGCTCCATTACAGCTATAATATCAGCGGCCTCGTATTGCTTACGGGAATAACCTTCTTTATCTAGTCCTCTTATCTGCAAGGTGACTACTAGTGTGCCGGTGCCGGTAATATCCAGCGGGACATCTGCTCCGCAGAAATGAACAGCGGGATCGATTGTCATCACTACTGTTTCTGTATGACAGATCTGTTTTGAATTGAAATCAATCCGGGTAGCGATCACTTTAATTTCCAATGCAGCTATGTCTTTATGAAGATGGATTGATTGTGCAGGGATGTGTAAAGTGCCATTTCTAAACAGTTTAGGCTCTATAGAAAAGAAACGGTCTGTTCCCGTATACTGATTAAAACGGAAACGGGTAATAGCAGCGTGATTGCCTGCTGCCTTGATCAGCAGTTTATTCAGACGGTTGATATGACCGCTATCGCAATGGATATCCAGTTCATCGTAAAAGGCGTGACGAATAAGCGCCGCTTTGCTGCTTGCTAATCCGAAGCGTTGTGCCGCACGACGGGTAGCAGGGGTTTGTCTGACTTGTTCAGGTGTGCTCCGCAGGAAGTATTTGCCTCCGCGCTCGTACCCGATCAGGTTACCCAGTTTACCGGTGAAGGTGATGAAAGAAATTTGTTTTGCCATCAGTGTTGATTTGTTTACTATGAATTTAACAAAATCGAGTAGCTTGTGAGCCGGCGATGAAGCTGACATCTGACTTGAGGCTGTAATGTGGATAATTAGCTTGCAGCTGTTGATAAAAGTAGGTTCATCTGTCCCTCCCTGGATGATATTATCGTTTCCTTTAATGCTATTAAAAATGAATGACTTATATCCCGAATTAGAAACGTATATATTCCGGTTTTGTGGAGAATTTCAAACTCATCATGAAGTTATGGCCTACAAAACAGTGCTTTATCACAATCTTTCAGATACGCCTGCTCATTTGTTGAAGCTGATGAAAGAAACGGGGCAGATAAGTGATGATCCGGAAGTCCTGGCCATGATGGTTGATGGCCGAGATGCACTGAGGGACAGGATTGTACGCCGTGTATGGGAACAGCACAGACAGGAATTATCCTTAAATCTCTGCCCTGTCTGTGGTAAGATTGCCAGAACGCCAAAAGCCCGGCAGTGCCAGTTCTGCTATCATAATTGGCACTAAAAATGCTTATTAGTGTCAAAAAATTATTCATAAAACCGATCTTCATACAACCACCATATAAAGTTACCCATGGCAGATAATTCAATTTTTTACGCGAAAGGCGATTCTCCTGAAATGATTCAGGCTTTTGAGCATGCAAGAAAGACATTTAAACATTTTTGGCGTGAACTCAGCTGGGAGGCAAGACGTATTGTTCCAGGTGTTGATCTTGCCTGTGTAAAGGTTGCATTCGCACAGCAATTCCCTGATGAGGATGAACCAACGATAGAGCATATGTGGATCAATGATGTGTATTTTGACGGTGACAATGTTAGCGGTACACTCATCAATGATCCTGAATCACTGATAAATGTTAAAAATGGGGATGCAGTTACAGTACCGCTTGAACAGGTAAGCGACTGGCTGCTACTGAGTATGGGAAAAACCTACGGTGGCTTCAGCATTCATCAGCTGCGCGCTACTATGTCTCCGGAAGAAAGGGCTTCACATGATGAAGCCTGGGGAATGGATTTCGGCGATTATAACAATATTCAGGTGGTACGCGATCAGGATACGCATCCGGAACACCTGGTAGAACATCCGATGAGCATCAATATGAAAGATGGTTTTGTGAAATTTCTGCAGGATTATCCACAGGAAATGACCAATGCGGATGAACAGGGATATACCTTGTTGCATAGAGAAACAATTGCAGGTAACAGGACATCTGTAGAGGTCATGTTGCAACAAGGAGTAGATACAGGCAGGAAAACGAATAACGGTAAGACAGCGCTTGATTTCGCAAGACAACTCAGATGGGAGCATATTATTCCTTTACTGGGCTGATCTTAATAAACTTACTGTCTTCAGACAGGAAACCCCGGTAGTATCAGCTACCGGGGTTTTTCTTATATATAGTGTAAGCTTGTTTATTTAGCTTCATCTACAAACACATACAGTTTTTGCACTTTACCATTTTCAATCACAAACAGATCCATTCCTGTTACCGCATCTGGTTTTTCTTTAGGACCAAACTGCCAGAATAAACGTGCGATATTATGATGTGCATTGATTGCTTTTACATGTGTAAAGCGGGCAGTTGGATTGTCTTTCTGTAATTTATTGACAAACTCATTGATACTGTTGTAACCAGTGGCAGTAAAGTGTCTGTCTACCATTTCAATATCTGTTGCATATACCTTTTGAGCAATTGCACTGCGCTTAGCAGCATCTTTTTCGTTCCATATCAAAAGGTGTTGTTCTACGATCGAGATGAGCTCTTTTGTATCCATTGTAGTTGTATTTAAGTTATTGACTGCTGTTTTAGGAGACCACAGTAATTCTTTTGGATGATTCTTTTCATATCCTTTCCCTTCCGGATAGGATACCAGTTCCATTTTAGCGCCCCAGGGAGTTTCAAAGTATACCCACGTTTCACCTTCGGTATCACCCATGGTGGTATGGAAAGGTTCTCCCAGCATTTTTACATTTTTTGATTTCAGGTAAGCCACCGCGGCGTTGATATCTGTTGTGTAAAATGCAATGTGTGTTGCGCCGGCATCATCACCACCAGGTTGTTGCCGGGTGCCTTTATTATTTTCATAATAGAACAGTTCAATATTTGCTCCGCTACCTGCATGTACCATTTTGATAGATACGGCGCCTGTACCTGACTGCATATGATTGGCCGTTTTCCATGCATCATTCAGTGGTATAGGTCCTATCTGGGTAACAGGCGTGAAGCCCAGTACATCGGTAAAGAAGGTAACTGCCTGCGACATGTCCGGAACGTTAACGCCGATGTGGTCTATACCCAGAATGCCGGCTTTGGTTTGTGCTGATGCTGTTTGTATTGTGCCTAGTGTCAGTGCTGCTATCAGTATTACGATGCTATGCTTTAAACCTTTCATGATTCTTTATTTTTGTGTTGTTATTGTTTGTGCTATTGACAACACAAATGTCCGCCGTTCTGAGAAATTGATACATTGACATATGTCTGAAAAAGACATTGACAAAAATCAACGAAATGATAATAGTTACCAATCAACCGGATTTAGTATTTTGCTATTATGGTTAAGTATTTATTGCTTTTATTGACATTACACTCATCTCCGCCTCTGAAAAACATTTACAGGAGGCATATTCAGTATTGTTCTATAGTTTATGTGCAGGATAGAAGCTGGAAACTTGAGTTGCAGAAGGACTCGGTGTATGTGATGGAAGCAGAAGGATTTGGTGGTAAAAGATCTCAACGGGATCCCCTGCTGCGCACTACAGGCGCGTATAAGGTGAATGGAGATACACTGAGGTTAGTACCCCGTGGGACACACTATCAGTATGCGTATCTGATAAAACAGGGAAAACTCCTGGCGATCAATCCCTATTCAGAAACCATCCGTGGCTATACCTATACGGTTACGTTTTTTGAATAATTCACCCCCCACAAATGAGCGTTCACTGCTTTAATTGATTGTTTTACCCGGATTACCTGTTACGGATGCGATAAATCGTCTTTCTTTACTGTGCTAATGGTATTTTAAATCGCATCGTACTATGAGACCTCTTTTATTACTTGCATTGTTCTTATTTTTTGCCTGTTCGAAAAGCAACCAGAGCGAGCCTGCAACTCCAACTGTAGATACTACAGTGACTTATATTGATGATGACCTTGATGGTCCTATCGGCCGACCGGCAACAGGTTATGGGAAGGATGGCAGTTATACGGTAGCAAAAGTTAGTTTTGCCAGTCCTGCCTATGCAGGAAAACAGGTGGAAATCTTTTATCCCAAAGAAGCGACAGGCGCCCGTCCGGTCATATTTTATTCACATCCTTATGGTGGAGAAGAAAGCGCGTATAACATCGGGTTATATGAGTTTATCGCGAAGAAAGGTTATGCAGTTGTCTTTGCCCCTTATCCGACAACCGGCGTTACGGTTGATGAGCGATATAATACACTCTGGCAGAGTTTTAAGGCAGCAGTGACCAATTACCCGGAAATTATCGATACCCGTAAAGTGGGCTTTATGGGGCATTCTTTTGGAGGAGGCGCATCCTTCGCACTGGCTTATCGGGCTTTTACAAAGGAAGGTTGGGGAAATGATGGCCGCTTTATATTTTCTATGGCACAATGGTATTCCTATCAGCTTCCGGATTCACAGTTACAACGATTCCCCGCCAATACGAAACTGATCACGCAGGTATATAATGATGACGTTACAAATGATCACAGGATGGCGATAGATGTGTTTAAGCATATCAACATACCTGCGGCAGAAAAGGATTTCATCCTTGTAAAAAAGAGCGTATTATCTACGTATACATATACTGCAGAACATGACCTGCCCAATACGCGTTCTGCTTATGATGCGTACGATTATTATGTGATATACAGACTCCTGGACGCTATGATCGATTATAGTTTCAATGGTAATACAGCCGCGAAGAATGTTGCGTTGGGAAATGGTGCTGCGGAACAGGTGACCTTACCTTCTTACCGGGGACAGGCATTAACGCCATTGGTGGTGACCGATAATCCCAGTCCGTCGTTTTTACAAACTAAATATACCTTCCCCTGTAATTCTTCAGAGAATCCGAGGATTGGTAATTGTCAATAAGTGATTGTTGTAAACGTCGCTTCCGGTAAACATTTAGCATCCGGAAGCGACGTTTTGTATATGCTGGTCTTTAATGGAGATAAGCTATCTGTACAGCGCAGTGTCAACAAAGTGAAGTGTTGCCCAGGAACCGTATATAGCTTGTTTAGAGAGAATGCAGTTTACTGCGTTGCCCTCTTAGTTTGAATATCTGGTAAGTGACTACCGCCAGGAAAACAATTGTGAGTGACAAGAGTACAGGTTTCATAGCCGGATCGTCCGGACTGGTAGCATATGGATGGCCCAGGGGGACGCGTGTCAGCGTTTCAGAGAAAGCCGGTACAAGTGAGAAATATAATGTTGTCGTTAGTAGAATGACCTGCGCATACAAGCCTTTCTGTCCGAATAGTTTGATAGACCGGGCATAATAAGCCAGTGGCAATATGATCAGGATCAGAATGCCCAGGAAGTGGCCTGGTGAAGGGTGTCCCGATTTCATGATAGGAAATGCGCTTAAACATGCAAGGACAGTCAGCAGGATGTACAGTTTTCCGGACTTTGTCTGCGGGGTAATAATGCCATGTGAAAATAAGGATGCGAAACCGGGAATGAGTGCCAGTACACTGATAACTGTGTGTACATAGCCTAATGTTGTGAGTTGGATTGCCATGATTTTTTTGGTATTAGCGAAAGTGAATATTGCAATGGTAATGCCAGTAGGCAAGTGTTTGATATTCAGTTTTATGAATAACGGTGATCACTTATTGAATGTTCATATACGGCTAATTCCTATTCAGGCTTGCGAAATATCGTGAGGGCAACGTTTTTGTACACTATCCCTTTGCAACGGCTGCCCTTAATTTTTCCTGATATTTATTGATGACACCCTGCTTATCGGTCTGTAATGCCTGTAGTAGTGCTTCATAAGGGCTGTAGGGATGAAATTGTGAGCCCCAGATGATCATTTCCATGATCATTGGTACCAATGTAATCCCTTTTTCGGTGATACGATAGATCAATTTTGACTTTTTATCTGTCGCCGTTTGCTTTGTAACAAAACCATGTGTTTCCAGTGTATTTAAACGGTCAGCGAGTATATTGGTAGCGATCTTTTCATAAGAGCCGAGAAATTCCCCATAAGTGGATTTATCATCCAGTATCATATCTCTCAGTATGAGCAATGTCCATTTATCGCCAAGAAAGTCGAGCGTATAGCTAACAGGACAATCCGAACGGTGTTTTATTTCCTTCATAAAATATTTCCTATCTATTTACTTGCATTTTGCAAGTAAATACCTTTACCTTTGTAGTACTTGCAAAATGCAAGTGAAGTTATGCATAACCCTGGAGGTCTAAAAATTTAATTACAAATAATTGATTACCAGTTATGAGTGCTGCCGGCGCATGGAATGATTGGGCGTGAATAAAGCATTATATCATGGCAAAACAACGATATCTGATAACAGGAGCGACTGGCTACACTGCTGGTTATACCATTCCGGCGCTGCTGGAAAAAGGAGTAGATGTAAGGGCATTTGTGCATAAAATAGACAGCCGTTCGGAGAAACTGGAAAAGATGGGTGTGGAGATCGTACAGGGAGATCTGGAGGACTTTCACACTGTCAGTAAAGCAATGGAAGGCATCACCAATGTATATTATATCTATCCGATACTGACACCGGGGATCTTAACCGGAACAGCATACATTATTCAGGCCGCGAGGGAAGAAGGCGTTAAGAGCATTGTGAATATGTCGCAGATATCAGCACGACGTGAGGCAAAGAGTCATGCTGCACTGGATCACTGGATGGCGGAGCGAATGCTGGACCTTTCAGGATTACAGGTGACGCATATCCGGCCAACATTTTTTGCTGAATGGTTACTCTATAGCGATACCGTCAAAAAGTACAACAAGATCATCCTGCCTTTTGGTAAGGGACGCTACGCTCCTATTGCTGCGGAAGACCAGGGACGTGTGATAGCCGAATTACTGACGCATCCTGAAGGACATGCAGGGAAGATCTATCCTTTGTATGGTCCGAAAGAATATGACGAATATGAAATAGCAGAGATCCTTACGGATGTGTTGGGACGTACGATCACCTATGAAGAAGTTGATATCCGCACGTATGAGCAGATCATGGGAGAGATGGGATATCATTCACATTTTATCCAGCATATCACGTCTGTTGCACAGGATTGCAGAGATGGTGTTTTTGCAGGGACTAACAGTGCAGTGAAAGATATTACCGGCAGAGAGCCATTAGGCATAAAGGAGTTCATTATTAAACACAGGTCTTATTTCGAATAAGGAGCGTGTTTGTTTTTGTTTCTGAAAAAAAGATGGCTGTTGCCCGTGTTGACAGGTAACAGCCTCTTTATTTACAATCTGTTCTCCAGGAATTTTTTAATATCCTTTTGTCTGGGATAGTCAGGTAAGGTTGGAGGCTGATCATTCAGAAATTCCAGTATGGACTGTTTTACCAGCTGATTGTTGTTATGCAGACCATTCCAGAGGATATGCCCCGCATTTCTGATGTATTGGCTCCGTGTGATATTCGGATTAATCGCCAGCAGGTCCATAGGCGCATTTCTGTCAATGTAGGAGCTTTCTCCCAGCATCAGCATGGTTGGTACATGTACCTTTTTATAGTCTTCCGCGAGATGCTGATCATACAAAGGCACCTGCTGCGGAATGATACCTACCAGCGAAAAATTGATCACGCTGATATCAACTTTCGGTATCTGATTGCTGTCGGCCGCCGGGAATGAATTACGGAAGATCTTTTGCGTAAGGTCTGTATGTGCAGCGAAATAGTTGATCACTTCATTTTGTGTGGTAAATTCTCCTGCAGGATTTACCAGGAATCCCAGAAATATCCTGAAAGGCATATCTACATTGTCTTTCAGGGCATTGGGCGATTTTGCATATACAGGGTGCTCTGCTTCTTTTACGGTAGTGCCGGGTTCTGTAATAATCGCTTTTGCTATTCTTTTGGCGATAACGGTGTTAGCTGTCAATTGAGCCAGCATGGATGCGCCATAAGATTGTCCGATGACAATATATTGCCGTGCATTGATCTTATCCAGGATCGCTTCAAAGTCCTGTATATTCCGTTTATGTGAATACGCTGATTTAGGTAGTTGTCCACTTCTTCCCGCTCCCACCTGATCATACAGGTACACATCATAACCTTCTGCTGTAAATGTGGAGAAGAAGTCGACCTCCAGTTGTCTTACATAAGCCCCCGGACCGCCATGAATAAAGATAATGGGTGTTTCTTTCCTGACGACACCTGGTTGTGCATTGAACTGATAATAGGCAATCTTGCTACCCGTTTTTAGCAACCAATATCTGGTAGTGACACCGGGTAAATCGGAAGGCATTTTTATGGCCTGATCTGATGCAACGGGGACAATTGTATAAATGACAAATACGATAAACGTCAGTAAGACAAACAGGCAGGTAAAAAGTCTTGTCCGGGAGGATAACCATCTTAGTCTGTGAAATAACCAGCCGGTGGCGAATACGATAAGCAAGGTGATACCGGCGGCCAGTTTGCCCTGGCTGATGCCGTTTGTAAAGACAATGCAGAGGCCATAGAGAATGGGCAATACAATCAGTGCCAACAGGAGTTTCAGTAAAAATGCAATACGGCTTCCGGTCCTTTTTTTCCAGGAGATTACTTGTGTCATATACTAATGGTATAAAAATGATAGAATACTATTTCTACCTGGATGTAGGTCTCATTTAGTGAGCGGATATATAAGGAGGCACGAAATTATTGCATGTTTTCTATATTTCAAAAAAGGGGATAAGGAAACAGCAGCCGGATGGCGCAAGTCATCTCCTTCAGCTGCTGTTTGTACATATATTACCGCGAATTGATCATCCATGTGCAGCAACTGCTACATCGTTCCATTCTTCCCAAACGGAGAGTCGCTGTTCGTATACCTGTTTTACGACAGGCAAAGCTACTTTACCCATAAAGAGGCGTAAAGGAGGATTCGGACTATCTATCAGTTTCAGTAAAGCCTCATTGGTGGCTTCCATTTTTCCGAAATGTTCCGGTTTTACATTTGTCTTAATGGCTTCTCTTAACGGGTCATACAATGGCGTGTGTTCGGTCTGCGCATAAGAGGAACCTCCCCAGAATTCTGTCGCATAACCATTAGGTTCTACCAGTGAAACATGAATACCAAAGGCTTTTACTTCAGCTGCCAGTGTTTCGCTCAATCCTTCGACTGCAAATTTGGAGGCTGTGTAGACACCTAATGTTGGTAATGTGGCATGTCCCAGGAAACTGGATACCTGGATAATATGTCCGCTTTTCTGCTCACGTAACACTGGTAACGCTGCCTGGCTTACCCATAATAAACCGAAGAAGTTTGTTTCCATCTGTTTACGGGCCTGTTCTTCTGTTGTCTCTTCTATCGCGCCCTGCAGACCAAAACCAGCGTTATTGATGACTACATCAATACGGCCAAAATGTGCTTTTGCTTTTTGTATGGCAGTAAATGCTGCTTCTCTGCTGTGTACATCGAGTTGTAAGGGTAAAATAGCGTCGCCGTATTGTTGTACGAGGTCATTGAGTGTGCTGATATCTCTTGCTGTAGCGACAACTTTATCACCGCGTTTCAGCAGGGCTTCTGCCCATGATCTGCCGAAACCTCTGGATGCGCCTGTTATGAAAATGATCTTTGACATTGTTTCTTATTTTTAAATTGATAGGACAAAGCTACATGCGCGACTGGTGGGGAAATGACGTAAAAGTCGGATTTACTTATACATTTTTACGTGACGGGGATATTGTACCTTTATCCGGTTATTTAAAAATGGTTTTATGGCAAAACAGGCAGTTGTTACTAAATCGGTATTTGATTTTCTGAATAAATTAAAAAACAATAATAACCGCGAGTGGTTTAATGCGAACAAGGATACCTATCTGGGAGAGTTAGACATTGTGGAGCAGTTTGCAGAAGGACTGTTACAGGAGCTGAAGGCGCATGATGAAATCGAGACTTTATCAGGTAAAGACAGTTTGTATCGCATCTATAGAGATACCCGTTTCTCGAATGATAAAACACCGTACAAACAGCATTTGGCAGGTAGTTTTAAACGGGCAACAAAGTATCGCCGGGGAGGTTATTATTTCCATATAGAGCCAGGTAATACCTTTGTAGCTGGTGGTTTCTGGGGACCGAGTACGGAAGATCTCAGACGTATCAGAGATGAAATTGCTTTTGATCCTGCTCCGCTGCGTAAAATACTGAAGGCAAAGACGTTTGTATCTACTTTCGGTGGTTTGCAGGGAGAGCAGTTAAAGAAGGCGCCAAAGGGATTTGATCCGGCACATGAAGGGATTGATCTGCTGCGTTATAAACAGTTTATTCTGAAGAAGGATTTTCCGGATGAGGTAGTGTTAAGCGGGCAGTTCCTGAAAGAAATGAACAGTGCATTTAAGCAGATGCGTCCATTCCTGGATTATATGAGTGATGTGTTGACGACTGATATTAATGGAGAGTCTTTATAAATAAGTACGATGGCGGCACAAGATGCCGCCATCGTACTATATGAACATTTAGCGTTGCTTGTTGTACGCTGATGTAGACAAGATTAGTTGAACTACACGAATAGATCATTAGCGAAGTCAGATTTAATATAACTCCTTATTGAAGGAGCTGGAGTATATCGCCTGTGTGAATAGCCCCCTTGCCATTGTGTAAGAGGTTTTGTCCGAAAAGGACCTTTTTATTCCGGGTTCTGTAACGTGCGAGTGTACGGAGCGGTTCCTGTCCCTTGACGGCAGATTGCTGATCGACGGTGGTCATCACGCAACGTCCGCAGGGTTTAACACCGAAGAAGTTGATATCGCCGATCCTGAAATGATTCATTTCATCTTCCTGGAAGGGAGTACCGCCGGTAAATACAATGTTAGGCCGGAAGCGGTCCATAGGGACAGGTGTTTCCAGACGGTCGTTCAGTTCATCCAGGGATGATTGTCCGATGATCAGGAAAGGATAGCCGTCCGCAAAAGAGACAATCTCATCCTGCTTAGCATATGCTGTTTCTACTTTCCGGTGACTGTTATCCGGCATGTATACGAGTCGGACAGGGAAGCCCATTCTCTCAGAAAACCATTGATTGGCTGCCGGACTGACAATCGTGGCCGGACAGGTGTCATCCCAGACAGTTACCTGTTCTACGATGGTCGTGAGGGGTTCAAAGGGGATTGTAAACGCGTCTTCCTTAAAGTGAACAAGGATACCTTCAGTTGACAGCTGTAGTTTAAACAATGCCATTACGGTATGCTCCCTTTGTGTCAGGAAACGGTTCTGGTCATCAATCAACATCCACCTACGGTCATATTTAAAACCGCGGTCTGTAATATCGGCTTTCTCCAGGGCGATACCGCCGAGAGATTTTACAGGGTAGATGAATAATTGACTGACTTGTAACATAGCCGCGAAAGTACAATTAATCCCTCACTTCCGGCGGGTTCAGGAAGCAGGGACGAATGTGCCTTTAACGATTTTGGTGATGGTCAGGATCAGCAGATAAACAATGACAAAAGAAGTGACGGCAAGTAATAATCCGGCTACAAGCTGGTGACCGATGGCCATGCTGTGTTTTGTGTAATTAAGTGTGGCGATGGTCGTAGCCGCCAGCGGAAAACTGACAGACCACCAGGACACACGGAAAGGACAGCTTTTAGGAATGAGTATGATCTTGCTGGCGAGTAGCAGCAGGAGGAACAGGTTGAAATAAAGGAATACGGCGGCTGTAATATCCATTGTACCTGACAGACCGATATAACTGTTGAAGGCGAGGGCGAAAGGACCTGTAAGGATCAGTAAGGTGGGTTGTACCGGTTCCGGCAGGGGCGGTTGGAACATGAGACGGGAGATGATGACAACCAGGAGGATGACGGCGAAGAGCAGGCCGATACCAAAGAACAGGAGGCATATTTCCCGGGAGCCAGGGAAAGAAAAACGGTTACCGATGATAGGGACATCCAGTGTGCCCACTACAGGGAGTACCCATGCAGGAACAGCACTACCAGGATCCTGCTGATGGTCCATCCACTTTTTCAGTACAAACCAGGCGAAGCCAAACATCAGGATAGCGCCGGTTGCCCACATGCCAAGCGCCAGTTCCGGGCTATAATTTAACAGTATGCCTGGAAGTAGCAGGATAGACACAATGAAGGTGGCAAAGAAGCAGATGGAGGTAGGGTGATTGAATTCTGTTTTTATCAGGGACATGTACCTGGTGCATTTCACACCGTAGGTGATCGTCAGGGAGATGAAGGCTATAAGAGCTGTAAGGCCCAGTATTTCGCTTATTACGATCGGTACCTGCCAGACCTCATGTGCGATCCGCCAGGCGAAACTGAGGCCGCAAAGGCCCATTACGCCACCGAAAAGACTCACGGGAAGGAATTGCAGGAAAGAAGGACGGGAGGACATAAACAGCTGATTTGTTTTCAGGAGGAGTATAATAATGATGCCGTTATTGCGGCGTGTTGATTATTAGTGAATTAGGTGGGTGGATGGATGAAAGTGGCAGCGGGATATCGCTGATAAGTGAAGATAAAGCGGTATTTCGATAAATGAAAATGAGGTATATAAAGAGGCGAAAGTACCATCAGTAAATAGCACTTTCGCCGCGTAAGACTGGTAAAAATGGAGAAAAGGTAAAACTACCGCAGCATACCTGCAAGCTGACTTAGGATATACTGATCACCTCTCTGTCCGGTGCTATCAGAGATACCGAATGCTGACAGGTCAGTTTTGAACCAGGGGTGATCCCTTCTACGGTGTCCCCATCCTGAATGACATCCCCTTTATCAAAGACATAATAAGCGAAATTCCAGAGCAGCGTTGCCACTGTTGATGGATTTTCATTGGTAAAACGAAGCTCAAAGTCCGGCAGACCGAAAGTATGCAGTCCGATGGTGTCCATGAGCATTTCCTTGTTAGCCGAATTCGAAATATTGAACAGGCGCACATTCACCAGCGTGTCCAGTAAGCCCGTTTGCTCGAATATCTGGTTAGGAGGAAGGAGTTTCTCCGCAGGAAGGGAGTAGACCACGTCCGGCTGGGTGACGGTAATGACAGCCCTTAAAAAGTGCATAAACAGCTCATGTCTGGCTTTATAGGGTAAAGGCCTGGTCATGAGGTCATTGATCAGGAACTCGTACTGACAGGTAGCAGCTACTTCAGCAGCGGCAGACCAGTGCCAGTTTTGTTGTAAAACCTGCTCTGGTATCAACCCGATCTTGTTTACGGGCATGATGGCACACTGTGCGTGTACGGTGGCGTCGGAGAACTCAACCGGCAGATTCGGGAAAGTAAATAACATATTCCCGGTGTTTTCCACCGCGGGATAGGATTTTTGCAGTTCTTCCAGGATGCGGGCGTAATGAATGACGGGTTGTTGCTTGAACAACAAACGGCAACCCAGCATAGCAGGCATATTGGCTACCGCCATAGGTGATTCAGGTGTGTTCGGAAAGTTCATAGGCGACTAAATTAATAACATCTTGTCACGTTTTTCCTTCCGGGGCTGTCTTAATATCAACAAAAGATAATTTATATGATAGTTGTAAAAGTAACTTATACAGTAAAAGACAGCTTTGTGGCAGATAACAAGCAGAATATCAATACTTTTCTGCAGGATTTTAAAAAAGTGAGCGGAGATTTCAGGTATACAGTTTATTCAAAGGATAACACCTTTATCCACCTGTCACATTTTAAAGACCGGGATATTCAGACAGCCGTACTGGAAGTACCCTCTTTTAAGGCATTTCAGGCAGCAAGGGACGCCAGTGGACTCATAGGCGAACATCATCTGGAAGTACTGGAGCTGGAAGGGACCACTGCCGATATTTTCTAATATGTTGTGTCGTAGGGAAGGTTTTGTAAATTAGCAAGGTCCAAAATCCATGACGGCACATGAGTAAGCATAAACAAGTAGACGCACCCCCCGTTTTTAATAATCTGGTAGAAAATTATGACCACCTCGGACTGCCCGTCGAACTGATAGATCCCAAAAATGACTTTACTATTCATAAACTGAATGATATCCACCATGAGCTGCCGTATAAATCCCCGGTCTACAGGGCGAATTTTTACTCCTTTCTGTTTGTAAAGAACGGACATGGAAAGTATACGACCGATGAACTGGAGTTTGGTACGGAGCCCGGGACTATCTATTTTACCAATCCCGGACACTATAAATCCTTTGAGTGGAGCAGCCTGGAGGAAGTTTTCCTGGTAACCATGAGCGAATCTTTCCTCAAAGAGAACGTCCACGCCAATATCTTCGAGGAATTCCCCTTTCTGCTGGCCGAAACAGTCCCGCCAAGAGTGCTGAAGCCCGAAGTATATGCCGAAATTGAACCTTTATACCAGCAGATCTACAAGGAGTATTTCTCCACCTCCCCCTATAAGAATAAAATGATGGGGAACCTTTTTGTAGTGATCCTGCTGAAAATAAAAGAGTACTTCTGGGAAGACTACAACCCTATATATGAAGGTAACAGAAGCTCCCAGATCGTAAAAACATTTAAACGCACCCTGGAAAAACATTACCGTGATCTCAGCACCGGAAAGGCGACTAAAGTCTTCCGGTCGCAGGATTATGCTGCCGAACAAAACCTTCATCCCAGCTATCTTAATAACGTGATTAAATCCAAGACGGGTAAGTCCGTTACCACCTGGATCACTGATAAGACGATCACAGAAGCCAAGTCCATGCTGCAGAATTCCACTACGCCTATTAAGCAGATCGCTGATCAGCTGGGCTTTGCTGAATCGGCTCATTTCAGTAATTATTTTAAGAAATACACCGATATGACTCCCGTATTATACAGAAAACAACTCTCCAAAGGCTGACCTTAGTTTTTTACAACTAATAGTGTAAAACTTGTATTTTTTTGGCGTGCTTATGTTACACCTTTGTTATGTCAACAACGACAATAAAAACAAAGAAACATGAACACACTAAACGAAAAAGTAATTTTAGTAACAGGCGCTTCAAGAGGTATTGGTGCTACAATCGCAGCTAAACTGGCTTCAGAAGGTGCAAAGGTAATTGTTAACTATGCCGGTAATAAAGATGCCGCAGAACAGGTGGTTAACGACATTAAACAAAACGGTGGAGATGCTATCGCATTACAGGCTGACGTTAGTAAAGCCAGCGATGTAAAGCAACTGTTTGATGATGCTATTGCACACTATGGCAGAATTGATGTACTCGTGAACAATGCCGGTATTATGATCAACAAACTGCTGAAAGATACCACCGACGAAGACTTCGACCGGATCTTCAATATTAACGTAAAAGGTACCTTCAATACTTTACGTGAGGCTGCTACCAAACTGGCTGACAAAGGATCAATTATCAACTTCTCCACATCGGTTAACCGTATCATGTTGCCTACGTATGCCACTTATGTAGCTACGAAGTCAGCAGTAGAACAACTGACCCGTGTATTTGCAAAAGAAATTGGCCCAAGGGGTATCAATGTAAACTCTGTATCTCCCGGCCCAACTAATACAGAACTGTTTACCACAGGTAAATCTGATGAAGTGATAGGCCGTCTCGCGTCTCTCTCTGCGTTCAACCGTATCGGTGAACCAAACGATATTGCTGAGGTAGTCGCTTTCCTTGCCAGCGATGCAGCCAAATGGGTTTCTGCACAGAATATCGGTGTAAATGGTGCTATGGCTTAATAGCACCCCTTATTTCTTAAATCATTAAATGAAGTGTCAATCATGAATAGCTTAAAGAATAAAGTAGCAATAGTTACAGGATCAGCAAGAGGATTAGGTAAAGCCATCGCAGAACGTTATGCAGCTCTTGGCGCTGATATCGTAGTGAATTACTCCAGGGATAAAGCATCCGCTGATGAAGTGGTGGGTAATATCAAAGCCATGGGTGGAAGAGTGATCGCTGTACAGGCAGATGTAAGTAAGGTAGGTGATATCGGGCGACTGTTCAGCGAGGCCAAAGCAGCCTTCGGAAAAGTGGATATCGTAGTGGCAAATGCCGGTATCGAACTGGTAGAAACCCCCGTGACAGATTTCACCGAAGAACAGTTTGATCGCGTATTTTCTATCAATACCAAAGGCTCTTATTTCACTATGCAGCAGGCTGCCAGACAGGTAGAAGACAATGGCCGTATCATATATGTAGCCTCCAGCACCACATCTTTCCCGGTACCAGGGATGGCTGTATATGGTGGTAGCAAGACCACTCCCCGTTACATGGTAGATGTCTTGTCGAAAGAAATCGGTCACAGAGGTGTAACAGTGAACTCTATCATACCTTTCGCTGTTGATCATTCTGGTATCTTCGTGGATCCCGCAGCATATCCTGAACTGAGAAAACAATTGCTGGATAGTTGTCCGATGGGCCGTCTGGCAGAAGTAGAAGACGTTGCGAATCTCGCAGAGTTCTTCGCAAGTGACCTCTCTTCATTCGTTTCCGGTCAGCATTTGCTGGTAAATGGCGGTGCCACAAACTAAGTTTCCCCGCGATCTGTTGATGTAAAAAAATAGCAACTATGTTCATCAGAATTTTCAACACCCTACTGATTCTCTTCATCGTATTCATGGGTATAAAACAGGGCTGGGCCATGGTCTCGGGTAAACCGGAAATGGCACAGCTGCTCGGCCGCTTTCAATTCAGCCGTAACGTCATGCTGATCATTGGACTTGTTACCTTACTGAGTGCCGTATTGATCCTGTTCCCGGGGACCTTCGTTGCAGGTAATTTTCTGATGGCCGCCTCTATCCTGCTGATCATATGTTGTGAGTTATCATTAAAAGATCTAAAAGGCGCTGCTATAGAACTCCCGTTTCTCCTGATGAACCTGGTGGCTATTTTTCTGCAACATCCGCTCGCTAAAGCAGATTAATGATGAAAAGATTGCTGAGTACAATTCTGTTTGTAATACTTGCACTGACTACGTTCGCGCAAACAACATCTAAGACAATGAATACGGATAAACTAACCAACACGACCGTTAGGAAAGCGATAGACGCACTACAAAGTGCTGATAGCAAAGCGTGGTTCGCATTGTTTACGACAGATGCGATCCTGCACGATGACGGTAATAAAATGGACTTCCGCAGTTTCTTTGAAAAAGCATTGGGGCACGACCGTTTCACCAGTATCGACAAGGTAGAGAATAACGGACTGGATATATATGGTCACATCCACAGCGATCACTGGGGAGATTTTAAAACCTATTTTAAGTTCCGGATCAACAGTGACGGTAAGATCGACCGCCTGGATATCGGACAAGCCAGTTACTGATCTTACAGGTTCTGAGATTTGAATTTGCCGGGATAAGAACGATTACTGCCTGAGATCATAAACGTCGCATCCCCTCTGTAGTGTACGGTACGGGGATATTTAGGAGAGATGGCCACATGCGCTTTTACTACTTCAAAGACAAAGAAGTTATATTTTGGTAACAGGTGTTCGTCAATCACCTTACATTCAAAATTGGCATAGCATTCCTTTATAAGGGGTGCTTTTACCTTTTCTGCCGCTACGGCTGTTAACCCAAATTTACTGAACTTATCTATTTCCGCACCTGTACTGTTGCCAATGCCGATAATCGTGTTGATCATGTCATGTGTCGGAATGTTAATCACACATTCCTTACTTTTTTTGATCAACTCAAAGCTGTAATTAGCAGCTGTGATCATACAGCCTATCATGGACGGAGAAAACTCCATCACCGTATGCCAGCCCATCGTCATGATATTCGTTGCATCTTTCCAGTGAGAGCTCACCAGTACAGTTGGTCCCGGCTCCAGGTATCGCCGGATTTCCGCAACTGGCAGGTCTTTTTTTTGATATGGCTTTTTCATATTCCCAAAGTTATCAGGTCATTATATGATGATTGCAGGTTTCATCTCACAATTACCAGACCATTGTCATTGTTAACGCTGATACCAGTCATCATTCCTGCAGCTGACAGCGCCTACTTTCGCATTGTCATTATTTCACAATCAACCCACGAACATGAAACAGGTAACATTTCTACTAACCCTTGCCCTATTGTTTGCCGCCAATGTAATGTACGCACAGTCTTCTCTGAAAGCAGGAGACAAACTGCCCTTGTTTGTTTTGAAAGACCAGGATGGAAATGATTTTGTGGTGAGTGAATATATTGGCAAACATAAGCTGGTGATCTTTTTTTATCATAAGGATGACAGTGAGATGGCTGTAAAAGAAGTCTGCGCCTTCAGAGACAGTTATCCCGACTTCAAAGCTGCGAATGCGATGATCATTGGTATAGGTATGGGAAGTGTGGAAAGCCACAAGGCCTTTCAGGAGCAGCATCAGCTGCCGTATGTGCTGCTGAGTGATCCACAAAATGAAGCATTGAGGCTGTTTGGTACGAAAGCAGGTTTCTTTCACGATATGAGGGAAACGTTTATTACTGATCTCGGTGGGAACATCACATATACCTACCGCGGCCATTTTAAAAATGGAGAAATCTACTCCGGTAAAGTGCTGGATTATCTCAGAACTGACGGAGTCAACTAATAATTATCTATCCTATACCCTATACACCCTCTGCTACTTGTGAAAGACCAATAAGTAGTTCCTGTGAGAAAAAAATAAGGTCGATTAACAAAAAAAGCAGGCTCCCCGGGCATATTCATCCCGGGGATTTCTTTTTTTTGTGTAAATTAATGGAGCCAACTGGAAATTGTCACCGGTAGCTCATGAGGGTCCGACTTGACAAGTTAGAAAACGATATGAGAAAAATACTATTTATCCTACTGATTCCTTTCACCGCGTTTGCGCAACAGGTTGTTATTACAGGACAAGTACCGGACAGCCCGGATAGTATGGACGTCTTCGTCTATAAACCCATAGGAACTTACTTCAATTCCCAATATAAACAGGGTGTAGGCAAGGTGGTAGAACACCAGTTTAAGTTAGTAGTGCCAATGACTACACCTGGCTTCATTACGATCGAAAACAAATATGTGAAGTCGGTTCTTTTTGTAGAACCGGGCGACTATGTCGATATCGGCATTAGTCGTGAGGGTAGTCAGGGGAAGAAATTGTATAAGGGAAATAATGCCGCCGGACATGAATTATTCAACAATGATACGCCACTCTCCGAAGATAAGATGGCTGGTCTGATGGAACAGGTCCTCGATACAGCTAAAACTGTCAATGGCGCGTTATGGGGAATGCGTAACAACCTGTCAGAATTGAAAAGCCCGTTACTGGTATACCTGAGAAAAGGAGAGATTTCTGTAGGATTTTATGAGAATATGGTCACCACGCTCGAAAGCCGGCTGTTGTATAATTTCCTGAACGCCGTCGGCAACCGCCTGGATAAACCCGAAACCAGGAAAAATAAAGCACTGACCGAAAAAGAGATGAAACAGCTGTTACAGGATGCTGTAGACCTCTTTGATCCATTTGATGAGAAATACACCTCCAGTCCTGACGCGAGTCAGCTGGTGGCTAAAAAATGCTACCTCCTGAAAAAGGGCTATCTCCGTGGGCCAGCCCCGATGACAGATTTCTGGCTGCATTTTGAAGAACCTTCCCGTATTTACGCATACGCACCCTCTGCCCTGCTTGAAATGAATGCCGGGAACGAATTTCTGGCATATCTTAATAAACGTCCTTCCGATAAGGCTAAACAGTACGCCCTCCTGGACTACTTCAAATACAATTTCCCAAGGAGTGTATATCTGCCGGCCGTAGAGGAACTGATGACTAAAAAACGCTAGATACCCTGCCATTTGGCAGAAAACGATATAGAAGCTGTCCGCTGAAAGGCGTGACAGCTTTTTTTGCTCCATAAACTCCCTGAAAGGGGATTCCTCTATCGCCTTACTAAGATGTCATTATACCGCTATTTGTCCGTTCATGAACGGGCAAATAGCGGTATAATAGCGATGTAATAATGGTATAATACGAATAAAGCATAGCGATTTCTGACAATGCCTGGTTAATTATGTTTTTTAATATTACTAATTTATGGAGTGGTTAATTTTAAATAATTAGTTAGATTTGTCTAAAATAATAATTTAGACAAGGCTAAATAATATTACAAAATGATCCGTATTTATACTTTAGTATATTTAAAAATAGCATTACTTGTTATACTGGCATTTCCCTCGGTCGCCCAGACGTCTGCACCGACTGGTACCATCAGTGGGAGTGTGTTATCTGATGGGCAGCCTTTGTACCTTGCGAATGTCATGCTGGTGGAAAATAAGGCAGGCGCCGCTACAGATTCGACCGGGTATTTTCATATAAATAACCTTAAACCAGGTACTTATACCCTGAAGGCCTCCGCGACGGGATATACCGTTTTTACGCGCAAGGTAACCGTTACCGCCGGTGGAAAAGCAAACATTCAGATCCGCTTGCAGGCAGATGTTACCAAACTCAATGACATCGTAGTAACCGGTACCCTGAAACCCGTCAGCCGGGCAGAAAGTCCGGTGCCGGTGGAAGTCTATACGCCTAAATATTTCCAGAAAAATCCATCCCCCTCCCTGTTTGAGTCCATCGGTATGGTGAATGGGGTACGTCCGCAGCTGAACTGTAATATCTGCAATACCGGCGATATCCACATCAACGGGATGGAAGGGGCTTATACCCTCATCCTGATTGATGGCATGCCCATTGTCAGTGCCTTATCCACCGTATATGGACTAAGCGGCATCCCTATGAGTATGGTGGAACGTATTGAGGTCGTAAAGGGGCCCGGTTCCTCTCTTTATGGCTCCGAAGCCATGGGTGGGATTGTGAATGTGATCACTAAAAATCCCATGAAGGCGCCATTACTGAGTGCGGACGTCTATAGCACCTCCTGGGGGGAATATAATGTAGATGCAGCCCTGAAAGTCAAAGCCGGTAATGCGCAGGGATTGATAGGTGTCAGCTATTTCAACTACCAGCAGCCGAAGGATAATAATAAAGATGGCTTTACTGACCTCACCCTGCAAAACCGTATTTCTGTCTTTAATAAATGGGGCTTCCATCGTAAAGAAGACCGTCAGGCCAGTATTGCCGCCAGATATGTATATGAAGACCGCTGGGGCGGAGATATGCGCTGGAATAAATCCTGGCGTGGCAGCGACAGCATCTATGGGGAAAGTATCTATACAAAGCGAGTGGAACTGATAGGTATGTATCAGTTGCCGGTAAAGGAAAAGATCATGCTGCAATACTCCTATAACCGGCATGAACAGAACTCCTACTATGGCAAAACGCCCTATATGGCTACACAACATGTAGGTTTTGCACAGCTCTACTGGGATAAACAGCTGGGCGAAAAGCACAACCTGCTGACGGGTGCATCCTATCGTTATACCTGGTATGATGACAATACGCCGGGTACGCTTTCAGAAGATGGTAAAGTGAATATCCCCGCAAAGACACCGCTGCCAGGTGCTTTCATACAGGACGAATGGTCTCTGGCAGATAAGCATAAGTTGCTGTTAGGCTATCGTTATGACCATGATAAATACAACGGAAGTATCCATTCTCCCAGGATTGCCTACAAATGGGCCCCCAATACAGACAATACCCTGCGCGCCAGTTTTGGAACAGGATTCCGTGTTGTAAACCTGTTCACAGAAGACCATGCCGCGCTGACCGGTTCCCGTCAGGTGGTGATAGCGGAAGCCCTGAAACCGGAAAAGTCTTACAACGCCAACCTGAATTATGTACTGAAGATACCGATGAACAACGCGTTCCTCAACCTGGATGCTACCGGCTTCTACTCCTATTTCACCAATAAGATCAACGGAGATTTTGATGTAGATCCCAATAAGATCATCTATGATAACCTCCGTGGACATGCAATATCCCAGGGGATCTCTTTAAATGTAGACGCCGCTTTCGCATTTCCGCTGAAAGTACTGGCTGGATTGACCTATCTGGATGTATATCAGGTAGATGAAGATGATGCCGGTATCCCGCAGAAAAGCAGACAATTATACGCACCTGAGTGGGCCGGTACATTTACGATCGGATATAGTTTTCCTTACAACTTCGGTATAGACCTTACAGGTAACTGGAATGGTCCTATGCGCCTGCCGGTACAGCATAACGACTTCAGACCCGATTATTCACCCTGGTTTCTGCTGGCAAACGTGCAGGTAACAAAGAAGTTTGCCAAAGGATGGGAAGTGTATGGGGGGGTGAAAAATCTGCTGAATTACGTACCTGAATACGCCCTGATACGTCCTTTTGATCCATTTGATAAATATGTGAATGACCCGGTGAACAATCCGAATGGTTATACTTTCGATACAGAATATAATTATGCCCCCTTACAGGGCGTCAGGGGATTTCTGGGCATACGATACAATCTCTATCAATGAAAACAGCCCTGCTATCCATCACCTGTCTTATAAGCAGCCTTGTGCTGTTACTACCGGCTCATGCACAGCATGGGCCGGTAACTTTTGCCCAGCTGAAAGACAGTATGGCTATACAACCCCGGCCTGTTGTGATCGAACTCTATACCACCTGGTGCAGCTATTGCAGAATCCAGGAAAAACAAATAAAACGTTCTCCCGCGTTACAACAACTTTTATCCGAAAAGTATTATTTTGTCAGCGTGAATGCTGAAAGTGCCGACTTTGCTGCTTTTAACGAAATTATCGATCCCGTAGCATTTAAACAGGTGGCCTATCCTGCCTGGATCATACTGGATACACATTACCGGATGAAAGATTTCCATGCCGGGCTGCTTAAAACCGATGTCTTAGCGGAATGGCTGCAAGTGAAATAAATATGTCAATTGCCCTATTATCGAATCTATTGTATATATCATCGAAAGGCGGGAAATATTAAAAACAATGTCGGATCATTGTGCTTCGCCTCCGACTGCAGAGAGATATTTAAACGTTGATCTATGAACAGGCTTTTACTGGTCCTCCATTTCGTGCTGTTGGGCATACTACCCGGTATGGCCCGGCAACAGTATGGCGTATCCATCCCTGTATTACAACGTTCGCTGGAAAAAAGCACGACTGATACCGGAAAGATCCGGCTCTCACTGGCCATCGCAGAAGCCTATATTCGTCTTCCCGGCGCCGGACAGAAAGATATGGATAGTGCATTCCTATATCTGAAAAAAGCCTCCGCCCTCAATACATATAGCCGGATACCCCGCTGGGAAGCCCGTAGTTATTACCTCCAGTCAAAAGCATATCGTGAAAAAGGCCTTTATACAGAAGGCAAAGCAGCTGTTGTTAAAGCCAGACAAATACTGACCGCCCTTCATTACCCCGGTGACATAGCAGATGTGCTCATGGAGACTGGTCATTACTATAGCATAGATATAGAAGCTGAACTGAAGGAAAGGATCCATTTGTACGAAAATGCCATTATCCAGTATAGAATGGCAGGTAATACCGCCGAAGAAGCCTATGCCTGTAAAATGACGGGCGACTGTTACCATTGCTGGGGGAAATATGATGAAGCCCTGCTATACCTGAATAAAACACTTGCAATATATAAGAAAACCGGCCGTAAGGACTTACAGGGGATCTATGATCTGCTGGGAACGATCGCCACCGGTAAAGGAGATTACAGTCAGGGACTGACTTATGGTTTGCTGGCATTGAAAACCGCTGAGGAACAAAAAGATAGTTCATTGCAGCTATGTACGATCCTGAACCGGCTCAGTGTTACCCTATATGAACTGGGCGACTATCAACATGCGCTGGACTTCGCACAGCGGTCGCTGAAAATAGCCAGTCACTATAGGGATACTACGGCTATTCTGACCGTAAGTACGAATTTTATTACCATCTACCTGAGAGATAATCAGCCGGCAAAGGCACTGGAACTCCTGAACAGAATTGTCGAACTATATAAAGAACCCATTCAGAAAGACCGTATCTGGATCTCTACAAACCTGATCCGATGTTATGTGCAGCTGCAACAGCTGGACAAGGCCGCTGCTTTTGTACCTGGTTTGCTGACCATCTCCGCAAATATGTCAAAGTATAATTATTATCAGACCATGATCTACTCGGCCCTGGTAATGTATTATATACATGCAAGGCAATTTGAAAAAGCCGCAGGATTTTGTGCGTTACAGGCAGAGGTCTGTAAGCAGATAGGTCAGTTAAATGGACTGTCTCACAACTATCTGCAATGGTTCCGGGCTGATTCCGCTTTGGGAAATTATCCGGCGGCGATCCGGCATTATAAAGATTACAAGGTACTGAATGATTCCCTGTTCAGGATCTCCAAAGCGGGTGAGATCGCCAGACTGCAGGTACAGTACGATTTTGACCAGAAGAATAAGGATATCACCCTAAAGCAGCAGAATATAGAATTGCTGACCCGTCAGGGTCTGTTACAAAGAGCCGCCCTGAAGGAGGCGCGTCTGACCCGTAATATTATCATCTTTGGCGCTGTTATGCTTTTGCTGCTGTTGATATTAAGTTACAATCGCTATCAGCTGAAACAGGCCAGTAACAAACGGTTGCAGCAAAAACAGGAAGAGATCTGGTTGCAGAACCAGTCCTTACAGGGGCTGATAGATGTACAGGAGAAATTACTGGAAGAGAAGGAATGGCTGGTAAAGGAAATACATCACCGGGTGAGAAACAATCTGCAGATAGTAATGAGTCTGCTGAATACGCAGGCAGCTTATCTCCATAACAGCGATGCACTGGAAGCCATCAGTGAAAGCCGGTATCGTATGCAGGCTATTTCACTGATCCATCAGAAATTATATCTGTCTGCCAACATGGCCCTGATCGATATGCAGAATTACATCCGTGAACTGATAGCTGGTCTGAAAGACAATTTCGGCGGCTTACAGCAGCTCTATTTTGATATCAATATCGCCCCGGTAAAGCTGGATGTATCCCAGGCTGTACCCGTGTCCCTGATACTGAATGAGGCACTGACCAATGCCATCAAATATGCTTTCCCCAAAAATGAGAACGGCATCATCTATGTCTCACTCCAATATATAGGGGAAGCACAATTATTATTACGTGTAGCTGACAGCGGACATGGTTTTCCTGCCGGCTTTGACGTCTATACTCATGGTACTATGGGCATCCGCCTTATAGAGACATTGACAGAGCAACTGGAAGGAACGCTTGAAATTAAAGAAGCGCCGGGAGTGTCTGTACAAGTGTCTTTTAAACAGCAAAAGAGCTGATTAACCCTACAGGCATTGACTGATACCTTAAAATTGCGTATTTTCACGCGGTCTCAACCTACTATGCCATATTTTGAAAGCCATCATCATGGCCAGACCTTACAATGAGCAAATACCGGTAAACAGGAAAGTAAGTTGCTGTAAAGACAGCACAGGGTCTGTCAGCGGAAAGAGATGTACTAAAAAACGATTTATGAACAGGTTACTATTGCTTATTTGTTTAGTAACAATATGTGTTTTGCAATGTGTTGCACAGGATAAGACGCCACTACAGGATAAGCAGCTCAGCGTCTTGCTGATGAAGGAAAAGCCGGACGAACAGGATATTAAACAGCTTTTTACCTGGGGAGAACACTACATTAACAGACCCGGAATATTGCCAAAAGATATAGATAGCAGCATTCTATGCGCTAATAAGATGCTCAATGCCGGTATAAAACAGCACAATGACGGCTGGCAGGGGCAGGCCTGTATGATCTATTCCAAGATATTCCGGGAAAAAGGAGAGCTGACAAGAGGGAATGAATATGCCCGGAAGGCCAGAATGATGTTTGAACGTGCCCGTCAGGATGAATTACAGGGGGATGCATATGTGGAATTGTCCAGGTATATTTCTTATGAGGATGATGAAAACCTGGCAGAAGCCATACATGACCAGGAAATGGCGGTCAAACTATATGCGAAAATAGGTAATCACCTGAAACAGGCAAATACGCTCACCTTACTTGCCGACTACGTGATTGGTGTCCCTGACATGTACAAAGCGATTGAACTGTTGCACCAGGCAGAAGCATTATATAAGAAGATCGGTTATACACACCTGGGAGGTGTATATGATCTCCTCGGACTGGCATACAGATCGACCGGCGAACTAAGCGCGGCGCTCGACTATCAGCTGCGGGCCATAAAGGAAATAGAATCGATCGGTGATACGACACAGTCACTGTCTACTGCTTACAATGGTCTGGGTATGATGTACTATGAGATGGAGACTTTTGAAAAGTCGGTGGATGCGTATAATAAGGCATTTACTATCGCCGAAAAACTGAAGGATACGACCTCCATGCAATATATCACTGGTAATCTTGCTAACTCCTATATCCGTCTTAAAAACGGTGTTGCTGCCTTACGTGTGCTGAAGCGGGAGGAACGCTTTTTCCCTCCTGCGGGAGAAAAACCTAAAGTGCTGCTGGAGGTGGCTATGGTACATGCTTATATAGCAGGAGATAAACTGGATGCAGCACGCCCCTATGTAATGCGATTGGTGGCAAAAGAGAAAACCATGGACCGGAATGACGTGAACAGATTTCAACTGCTCACTGCCACCTCCAGTTTCTATTATATGACCCGACAGTATGAAAAGACGATCGAAGAATGTGAGGAAATAGGCTTTATCACAAAGAAATACAGCATGCTGGCACAAGAGGCGAGAAACTACCGTATGTGGTACAAAGCAGATTCCGCCAGAGGAGATTTTTCGTCTTCTATCAGGCATTTTCAGCTGTATAAATTCTATAGTGATTCCCTGTTCAGCGTCAGGAAAACCAGTCAGATCAACCAGCTGCAGGTGAAGTTTGATACGGAAAAGAAGGACCAGGCCCTCGAACTGAAACAAAAGAGTATCGAACTGCTGACCAGGGATAGTCAGCTGCAAAAAGCCGAATTAAGAAGAGCCAGATTCACCCGGAATGTGATCATTTTTGGCGCAGTCATGCTTGTCATCGTCCTTTTACTGGGATATAACCGTTATCAGCTGCGATTACGTAGTAACCGCCAGCTCAAGGTACAGCAGGATGAAATTAATCAGCAGAATCTGTCCCTGCAGGCACTGATCTCCTCGCAACATAAACTGCTGGAAGAAAAGGAATGGTTAGTAAAGGAGATCCATCACCGGGTAAAGAATAACCTCCAGATTGTCATGAGCCTGTTGAATACGCAGGCCGCTTTTCTGGATGATAAAGATGCCCTGAATGCGATCAGAGAGAGCCGTTTTCGGATGCAGGCGATTTCCCTGATCCATCATAAACTCTATCAGTCAGAAAATATGGCCCTGATCGATATCAACGTCTATATACACGAACTGATCCATTTCCTGCAGGATGGCTTTACAGGGGCCAGCAGGATACGATTTGATATGCAGATAGCTCCCGTTAAGCTGGATGTGTCTCAGGCTGTACCCATTGGACTGATTCTGAATGAAGCGATCACCAATGCGATCAAATACGCATTTACCGATAACGGTACCATATTGATTTCCCTGCAGTTTACCGGAAGAGATCAGCTTACGCTGGTGATTGCAGATAACGGTAAAGGATTCGCGACAAATGCTGTTACAGGTGTCAGGAAATCAATGGGGCTGATGCTGATGCACACGCTGAGTGAACAGCTGGATGGCTCCCTGGATATTCAGAGTGAAAGTGGTGTGGTAATAACAGTCAACTTCAGGTATCAGGAGCCTGAACCGGCGCAGGAAACAGCAGCATCAGCATTGAGCTCCTCCTATGGCGTCATGTCTTAATATTGTTTTAAATGATGATTTATCCCTATGTTATAAGTGGTCTATACGGTCTTGAAAAAATGTTGTATTTTCAGCTGTCAATCACACAATTAAGCGAACAAGCCATTTCTTGAGAAATAACAATTGCTGACGAACCGATCCTTAGCGTAACAAGAAAACAACATTAAAAGTAGAACCTCAGACAAAGAGCGTATTAAATTATTTATCTATGAATTGGCAATGGGGGCTTTCCAACTGCCTGACAGGATACTTATTGCCATATGTTGTCCAAAACAGCATACGGTTATCTGTTGATGAAAAGGTGGACCTGAAGCGTACCTTATGGGAACATTTGCAGGAGATATTGAACATAGAGAGCAGGATCGGTGTAATACTTACAGTCAACTTTAAATACCAGGAGAAACAAGCTTTTACCGGATCGGGAGCACTGGAGAAGGAAATCTCAAACTATGCCTGACACCATCGGGGACTATATAAATTTCTGCCGGAAAATGCTACGCTGGTGCTGTTGTGTACTGTTTTGCATCTGGACGGATCATACATCCGCACAACAAAATACCTTGTTGCCATTTCCCCTGCCGGAAACAGCGCAATATCCTGTTCCTGAGGGTATAGCAGACGTCTGGATGAAGGTGGCACTGGATTATAGTATCTATTCAGACAAAGAGCTGGTGCAGCGTATTGCCTGTTATGAGCAGGCGGTTCATCTTTACCGTAAGGCGCTTAACCGCCGGAAGGAAGCAGATGCATTACAGATCCTTGGCGACTGCCATAATCACCAGGGTTCACTGGCGCCTGCTGAAAAGGAACTGTTACAGGCACTGACTATTTATAAGGAAATAGGATATACCGCTTTACAGGGCATCTATGATCTTCTGGGGAATGTAAACGGGCAAAAGGCCCACTATGATGTTGCATTGAAATATGGTTTCCTGGCTGTCCGGACGGCAGAAGCACAACAGGATTCCAGTTTGCAGTTATGTACTATCTACAACAGACTTGGACTGACTTTATACCATCTGGCAGAGTATAACAAAGCGCTGATATATTTTAAAAGATCATTGGGTGTTGCGTATAAATGGAAGGATACTGCTTCCATACTGACATTGGTTCCGAATATCGCCAGTACTTACTGGCGGCTGGGACAACCCCGGTTAGCAATCGGTATACTGACATCCACAGAAAAGCGATACCCGCTTACTTATGATGAAGACAGGATCACTTTTGCCGCCGGATTGTGTCTTAGTAATGTCAGTATGGGGCGATATGATGAAGCTAATGTGTATGTACAAAAACTGCTGAACTTATCCAGTAAGTTTGATCGCTATAATTATGTCCAGGATGTCATATATGTAGCATTGCTGAACTATTATCAGGCGATAGCAGATTATGGGCATCTGCGCTATTATGCCCGGGCTTACGAAGAATATTGCCGGCGTGGTGGATACGCTTATGAACTGTTGAACGATTACGCGTATCTTTTCCGTGCAGATTCTGCACTAGGTAATTTTGCAGCTGCGATTGACTATTACAAGCAATATAAATTGTTGCAGGATTCTCTTTATGGAGAAGAAAAGAGTCATCAGATCGCGCAGTTGCAGTTGCAATATGATGCCGAACGTAAGGATCATGATCTGCAACTGAAAGAAAAAAGTATTCAGCTGCTGACAAGAGAAGGCTTACTGCAAAGCGCTGCATTGGAACGTGCACGTCTGGAAGGAAATATGATCATCGGTGGTACAGCGATGCTGGTGTTGATGCTTGTATTGGGGTATAATCGTTATCAGCTGAAGCAACGGATCAATCGTGACTTAACTTTGCAGCAACAGGAGATCAGTCAGCAGCATCAGTCCCTGAATGTCCTGGTTAACCGGCAACGGAAGCTGGTGGCAGAAAAGGAATGGCTGATCCGGGAAATACATCACCGGGCAAAAGATAATCTCCAGATCATTGTTCGTCTGCTGAATACACAGGCGGGCAATGTAGATGATCAGTCAGCACGGGCTGCTATCCGGGAAAGCCGGCATCGTATGCAGGCCGTTTCCCTGATTCATCAGAAACTGTATCAGGAAGATAGTGCAGCAGAACTGGATATGGATATATATATCCGGGAACTTGTTGCATATTTTAGAGACAGTTTTGACGGATTACACCAGATTTCATTTGATTTGCATCTCACGAAGGTATACCTGGAAGTATATCAGGCGGTGCCTATCGGGTTGATCCTGAACGAAGCCATCACCAATGCATGCAAGTACGCTTTTCCTGCGGGGCAGGAAGGTGTGATCACTATAGTGCTTAATTATGTGGCAGAAAATTATCTGCTGCTATCTGTGAAGGATAACGGTACAGGACTGCCAGCTGATTTTGGGATACGTAAGCGGACATCCATGGGAATTATATTAATGGAAACCCTGACAGAACAACTGGAAGGTAATCTATCCGTGACAAACAAAGATGGCGTAAGCGTCATCGTAATATTTAAACCACAACATAATAGGGGAACGATTCCCGGCTTACTGAAATTAGTAAATAAAACTGCGTAGTATGGAAGAAAAAATCATGATCGTAGAGGACGAACTGATTGTAGCAGGTGATATACGATTAACACTGGAAAGAGCAGGATATAAGGTGTCAGGCGTTGCCCGCTCTGTACACAGGGCGCTGGAGATTATCGACGTAGAAAGACCTGATCTCGTATTACTGGATATCTATCTGAAGGGCGATCAGACAGGCATTGACCTGGCGGTTGAACTGAATAAACATAATATACCTTTTGTGTATCTGTCCGCTAACTGCAACAGACAAGTGCTGGAGGCCGCCAAGGTGACTCAGCCCTATGGTTTTATCGTGAAGCCATTCAGGGAAAAAGACCTCCTGGTAACGCTGGATATTGCACGTTACCGCTACGAACATCATCGGGTCTTAAAGGTGAAACCAGGCGTTGCATCACAGTCCGATGACCTGCGCTTACCTGCATTGCCTGTACAGCAGCAACCGATACCGGAAGTAAAGAAAGAAGTGGCGCCTCCTATCCCCAATTTTGAGGGTATTATTGGTAATAGTGTGCCTATGCAGCGTGTGTTTGAACTGATCCGTCAGGTTGCGCCACTGGATACTTCTGTGCTGGTATTGGGAGAAACCGGAACGGGTAAGGAAGGTGTAGCGAATTGTATCCATCATCTGTCTCCCCGTAAAGCCAAACCATTCGTCAAGGTGAACTGTGCGGCATTGCCTACACACCTGATAGAATCAGAATTGTTCGGTCATGAGAAAGGCGCCTTCACAGGTGCGCTGGAAAAGAGGATCGGTAAGTTTGAACGTGCTGATGGCGGTACTATTTTCCTGGATGAAATAGGCGATATGCCGGCTGATCTGCAGGTGAAATTACTGCGTGTATTACAGGAAAAGGAGATAGAAAGAATAGGTGGTAATGGACCTATAAAAGTGAACGTTCGCATCATTGCGGCGACTAACCGTAATCTGGAAAAAGAGATTGCAGAAGGACGTTTCCGGCTGGATCTCTATTACAGATTACACGTATTCCCGATCATGTTGTCTGCACTGCGTGAGCGCAGGGATGATATCCCTTTGCTGATCGCTCACTTCATCCGCTTATACGCAGCAGCAACAGGTAAAGCTGTATCTGATATAGCACCTGCTGCATTAAGGCAACTGATGGATTATGCCTGGCCGGGGAATGTACGTGAATTACAGAACCTCATTGAAAGAAGTGTATTGTTATCGCGCGAAAGCATCATCAGAGAAGTGATCTTACCTGTGAGTGTAAAGAAAGAAACAACAGTTGTGTCTACTGAAACAGATATTAAAACAATTGTGGAATTAGAAAGGGAACACATACTTACTGTGCTGAAAAAGTGTAATCATAAGATATCTGGTCCCGGCGGAGCCGCAGAGCTATTGAATCTGCCGCCATCTACACTGGCATCGAAGATGAAAAAACTGGGTATTGTAAAAAGACATACATTATAAAGTTCTCCATAAAAAGTACAACAGAAGAGTTGATTAGGCAATTGACTTTCGGGCGCTGTGTTAGTAGATTTGTAACAGATTCAGCAAGCGAATAAAAAGAAACAACAGAGCGGATGAAATAAGCAGAATAGTCGAAGAAACAGTCGCATGGTTTTAAGTGAAGATAGTCGGCAATTATTAGCTTATAAGGGATAGGGAGCAGTCTGTAGACGATAGGCAATAGTTCAGGTGGCACAACGCACATAGAACGAATCAAAGCTTAATCGGACATAGTTAAAAGACAGGACAAACAACAAACCCGTGTTTTGCTATGGACTATAGTCTATCGACTATGGACTGCTAACTAAAAGTGTAGCGCTGAAGTTATCAAAGAGTATATCCTTCCTTTTATTCATACAGTGGAGCTTGATTGTTAATGGCCGTTTCTCTCCAGGAACGGTCCTTTTTTTCGTAAGGGCCGAAGGGACGCAGTTCGTATATTTGCTGCATAACCCACAATCCCTCCGATAATGAAAGATAAGTCAATCATCGCTGATCAGTTGAATGACCTGGAAGAGTTAATGGTCCCCCGCAGAAAAGAATTGCTGACATGGTGGCTGAAGTTTTTCAGTGCGATCTTTGTTGTGACCGGCACCCTGGGTGTATTAAGTTATCCATATATGTTTCTGACAGATAGTGATCCACGGGTGGCATTGTATGGATTAGAAAGCGCGAATCGTACTTCTTTTCTTATGCTGGTCATTACTATACTCTTTATCCTGAAAGGTATCGCCTCCTTCGGACTGCTCGCAGAAAAGGAATGGGCGGTGGATATAGGGCTTGCAGATGGATGGATGGGGATCCTGGTCTGCCTGTTTGTGATGATCTATAATTATTTCGGACCGGCACACGTATTTGCACCACTGGGTCTTGAACTGCTGCTGTTGTCGGCGTATGTAGTGAAATTGCAGAAAATACGTACTGACTGGAAACGGGGACGCGGCAGGGTAAACTAATTTTCACTCACTCAAAATAGACGTTTTATGGAACATCATTATGATACTGTTGCCAATGCGATCACCGCTTTGAAAAACCAGGGATTTACGGTTGATTTTAACCTGGAAGGGAACTACCTGGTGAATGGAGATGACAAGATCGCGCTCAGTGAATTTAATATAGTGGATATTTATCGTTACGAAGGCGATACTGATCCATCTGATGAAGCAGCAGTATATGCAATAGAGTCAGCTGATGGCATAAAGGGGGTATTGGTGACCGCATATGGTCCTTCTGCTGATACCTTGAGTGAGGAAATGCTGGAGAAGTTAAAAATCAGATAGTCTCCCCGCTACGTGGTTTTTTGTAAACAAGCTGTGGTAACGACGGGGTCGCTCGTGGTGATGTTATTTTAACAAATATTTGATTTGCATTACCATTTATATCGAATAATAGTACATGTCTGTGTATTGGTGCGGTATTTGAAATTACTTTTATCCGATATATATAGTATGTACGAACTCCTACAGATAAGAGCGCAGCTGGAGACTATGCAGTATAAGAATACAGGTAGTCTGTTTGAATTGAGGATGGTATTGATGAATACCGGTACCTTGCTGACTTCCAGGCATCTCGCAAACCAGCGGGGTGAAAAGGATGTAATGACCTCAAAGTTATTATTATTGACCTTCCGTAATGTGCGGAATTACTATCATATCCTGGAAACTACCCAAGAGGCGCATGAACAGTGTTTTAAAAACATCAGAGAGCTGGCATTACAGGATTTGGTGAGTTTATTCAGAAAGCTGCGGCCGTCTAACGTGGTCAATATGTCGCAGGAACAGCCTGCACTCAGCGCAGTCCGTTAATCTACATACGCCATTGCTGGCGTAACATATTCTCCAGCAGATCAGCAAATGTCCAGCCTATCTTACGGGCAGCCAGTGCTGACAGGCTATCCTGGTCCATCCTATGGGGACGGGAAGCGCCGGTCATATTAGGTTTCATATTCAGGTCAAACAGGAAATAACGGCCTTGTTCATCCTGGCGGCAATCAATCCTTACAGGCGCCTTCGCACCCACCAGTGCCGCCGCAGATTCACATTGTTTACATAAAGTAATGATAGCCGCCGATTGCAGTTGCGCATCATCCAGCACCCTGCTGTTATTCACAACAGCGACAGTGCCGTTATAAGGAGCTACGCCATCCTCGTGATTGAAACGTTCTACTGGTGGCAAACTCCAGTAATTGATTTTTTCCTGACAGATATCTTTGAGCATATACTTCCCCGGTGGCATGACTGTAATGGTCACTTCCCTACCGGGGAGGAACTTTTCTACGTATACAGCAGTACCATATTTATCTTCCGCAAACATCTCTGCAAGGACCTTATTCAGCCCTTCCGTTGTATCCACCACCTGTACACCGTCACTTCCCCTGCCCCGGATAGGTTTAGCAACTACCGGAAAGGAGAAATTCAGCTGGTAATCGTGCAGGTTGTCTTTGTTGATCAGGATAGCCGGTGGAATGGGGAGGTTGTTTTTTTGCAGGAGTTTATTGGTGGTCCATTTGTCGTCATAAAGGTCAGTATTCCGGGGTAGTTGTCCGACAGCGGCGATCCCTCTTTTCAGAAATGCTTCTACCGGGTGACCATTATACAGGATGGTATTCAGCCATAATACCTGGGCGCCTTTAGACAGTGCATGGAGTATACCCGCTTCCGTATCAGGAAATACCCAGTCAAGATCGATCATGAGCTGGGGATGCATCACGGGGGTGCTGACCGGTACCTGTTTTTCACGCAGTGCATAGGCAATATCTGCTCCGCTGTCTGAATAACCTCCGGGCTTCATAGGTTTCAGAATGCCGTTCCTGGCGGGTGGTTGTTGCGCCTGATAGAGCAGCGCGACTGGGGTACCGGTTACTGACATGGTCAACTGTTTAAAACGTGAATGTAAAGAAAAATACAATCTCCTCACTGCAGTGTAAGCCCGGGTAATTATGGTTGGGCAAGTCTTCTTCCCAGGCGTTCATAACGGGCTGGTTGCACAAATACCAGGCTGTTATGATCTGCATATTTAACCAGTCTTTCCTTCAGCTCAGTACTCATCAGCACCTTGTTCAGCAGGAGGTAGATGGCATGATTATCAGGCATACACCCTTTGGTATTGGAAAAGGTAATGGTATGCAGGATGTTGTTCAGTTTAGCATAGATCGTGTACTTGATCTCAAAAGTGGATAGTTGTTTGAAGCCGTAGCAGACTTCCAGTTTGAGGTGATTATCCGCCAGTATATCCTTCATGGAAGTCATAATCAGATCACTGTAGTTCACTGGTTCTCCCGCACATTCGTTCAACAGTGGTGCAAATACCTTGTTGTATTCAAGGATGGCTATTTCCTGGGTAGGCGCTGTCTTTTTCAGATAGTCACCCGGTGGTAGGAGTGTTTTCCGGAAAGTCTCCATTTCATTCACTATCCTGATATATTCCTGTATGTTATACCTGGCAGGCATCAGGTTGGCGATTTCTTTTTCCCCTTCGGGAATATGACTGCCGGAACTGACAATTTCCTGATCCCAGCTTTTAGCGATGTTTTGTTTCAGGACGTGAAATTCTTCCTCCGTAACGGGATGGCTGGTGTATTTATAGTTACCCACATCTACATTGATCTTCAGATCGAAGTTTTTGTTGGCAGAGTGACGGTTACACTGGAAACTGCATATGACAAGCAGGAATATGATTAACTTTTTCATAGGATATATGGCTGGGGCTAAGATAAAAAAGAACGGCCATATGATCATGGCCGTTCATGTATAGTCATATTTTTATGTGCAGCTTTTTTAGTGGAGCACCACCGCATCACCTCCATCATGCAGGAAAACGGGATTGGTAATACGTAATCCTCCGAGGAATAATATCGCTACTGATATCAGTGCTGTTGCCGCCATCAGCATGGTCATAGGGACCGGAGACGTTGCGTGGAATAAACTGGCAACAGTAGATGCCAGTCCGCCGATACCCATCTGCAATGCGCCCATCAGCGCAGCTGCTGTACCTGCATTCTTCTTAAACGGTGCTATACTTAGTGCAGAAGCATTTGGATTCGCAAATCCGAGACAGCTCAGATACAGGAACAGCATGATAATAGTCGATGTCAATCCGAACCATCCGAGGTAACTGCCAGCAAAGAAGACGATCCCGATCAGGGCTTGTCCTACAAGGGCAATACGAATGATCTGTTCACTGCGGAAATAACGTAAGGTCAGACTGTTCAACTGACTGGAACCGATGAACCCAACGGACAATCCTGCGAAGATCCAGCCGAAATGCGTTTCAGACACATGGAAGATGTTCATGAATACTACAGGGGAAGATGACACATATACAAACAGTCCGGAGAACGCAAATGCGCCGGTCAATGCATAGGTATAGAACTGTGGCTCCCGCATCACCGACCAGAATCCACTGATAATAGGACCTGGTTTCAGTGACATGGAGGTATCCGGCTGATGACTTTCAGGCAGAAAGGCAAAGCAGGCGATCATCAGCAGTAATCCCATTCCTCCCAGTACGATGAAGATAGCCTGCCAGTTCCAGGCAGCTGTAATATAACCACCAATGGTTGGCGCCAGCATAGGAGAGGCGCCTACTACCAACATAAGTAGTGCAAAAACTTTCGCACTATCTTTTATCGGAAACAGGTCACGTACCATAGCAACAGAAGCTACTGCCGCTGCACAACTACCAATAGCCTGAATAAAGCGGAGCAGTACAAAAGATTCCAGTGATCTTGCCGCAATACATCCTGCGGAGGCGATCAGGTAGACGATCAGTCCGGCGTAAAGCGGTTTCTTCCTGCCAAAACGGTCCAGTAAGGGACCGTATAATAATTGTCCCGCGGAGATACCGATAAAGTAACTGGCGAGTGATAATCCGATACGTTCTGTAGGGACATGCAGGTCTTCTGCGATGGCCTGGTATCCGGACAGGTACATATCTATTGAGAATGGCCCTAATGCGGTCATGGTACCCAGAATTAAAATCAGGGACCAATACTGCCGGGCTGGCATTGTTGCTTCCATTAATAAGTATTTGAGAGTGCAAAGCTATTTAAACATATCGGGAAATCCCAATTTCCCTATCGCATGATAGGAATAAGGATGTGGAAGCTGGCGCCCTCATTGACTCTTCCGGTGGCATAAATCTTTCCGTGGTGGTTGCTGACCACTTTTTCGCAAAGTGCGAGACCGATGCCGGTACCGGAGTAGACGTCGCGGGTATGTAGTCGTTGAAATATGGTAAAGATCTTTTCCGCATAGCGTTGTTCGAAGCCGATACCATTGTCGCTGACGATGATTTCATACCAGTTCCATGATGGATTCAACTGTGGATGCGTGGAAATGTCTGTTGCGGGTACGGGGCGGCCGCTGATATTGATGGTTGGAGTAACGTCCTGCCGGGAGAATTTGATAGCATTACCAATGAGGTTGAAGAAGAGTTGCCGTATTTGTAGTGGTACGGCAGCTATCTGCTGCAGGGGCGAGACGTTCAAAATTACCTTTTTTTCTTTAATAGCGAGTTCAAAATCTTCTTTTACTTCCTCTATGATGCCGTTGAGATCGGTGAGGAAGAAGGTGTTCTCGGCTTTATCCAGTCGGGAGAAATTCAGGAGATCATTGATGAGCGCCATCATTCTGTTGACGGACGCGTCTATTTTATTCAGGTATTTGCGTGTAAAAATATCCGCTGTATGATCTGTTCTGTTCTGAAGGATGTCAGAGAATATTTTGATCTTTCTCAGTGGTTCCTGGAGGTCATGGCTGGTGACATAGGCATATTGTTCCAGGTTATTGTTGACCCTTTCCAGGGTCTTATTTGCTTCCTTGAGTTCTATATTGGCGATGCTGAGTGCACGGGTCCTTTCATTGACCAGGCGTTCCAGTTCCTGCTGGCGTTGCCGCTGCTCCGTAACATTCTGGGTGATCCCAATGATCATATAGGGCTGGCTGATATCATCCAGAAAGACTTTACCGGAGGTATGCATGATACGTTTTTCACCTGTCCGGAAGTTGGTGAGTTCGTATTCCACATTCATAATCCTGTCAGAGCCGGGCTGTAACGCACGGTCGATGGCATTGGTCAGAATAGAAGGATCGGTGATGCAGGCAGTGGCTTCTTCGATGGTGATGGTTTCACCAGGGGAAGCGCCAAACCATTCCTGTATACGATCGGCGAGTACGACTTCTCCGGTTTGCAGGTTTATTTTCCAGTCACCCAGTTTCGCTACTTCGATGGCATTGCGCAGGTTTTCTTCTGCTTCAGCCAGTTTCTGGCGTGCTTTCACCTGTTCGGTTACTTCCATGGCAGTATTCATAACTGCATAGATCTCTCCCTGTTCATCCCGGAGCGCCTTATAGGTAAAGTTGTAATAGGTGGGTGATAGTATGCCGTCCCGCATCAGCATAACCTTTTCTTCGATGGCTTCGTATGTTTCGCCGGTGTCGTACACCTTGTCAAGGATATCAAAGAAGGGTTGTCCTTCCAGTTCGGGTATGGCTTCGCGGAAGGTCTTGCCGACAACGGAAGCGTCTTTTTCCCAGGCTTTCAGGATGGCATCATTAACTGTCCGGATCCGTAATTCTTTCCCTACGTATATACCGATGGGTGTTGGAGAATGGGCGACAAAGCTTTTGAATTGCTGTTCGCTTTGTTCTGCTTTTCTGCGTTGCATAACGGAAGAGGTTACATCGATCGCATGCACCAGTATTTGTATGACCTTTCCTTCCGCATCGCGGATAGGCTGATAAATAAAGTTGAAGAATACAGGTTCCCGTTCGCCGGTGCCTTTACGATCGAGACCTACTTCAATTTCGTGGCCGATGAATGGTTGTCCGGTACGGTATACGTCATCCAGGAGTTCGAAGATTCCCTGATCTGCCAGTTCGGGAAGGGCTTCCCGGATCGGTTTACCTACGATACTACGATCTGTCCCAATCGTTTCCATATACAGTTTATTCGCCAGTATGTATACGTGTTGCGGACCGCTGAGTACGGCAATAACTGCCGGTGTATCCATGAGCAGCTGATAGAAGTTTTCCCGTTCAGCAGCTGTTTCGGATGTGGCAGGACGCGTATGGACCGGCTGCGTTGCAGGAGGTGTTGTTTTCTGCGAATATTCGATGGCCATCACGATCGTGCGGGCGACCAGGCGAATGAAATGCAGTTCTGCGGGAGTGGGTTGCCGCCCGGATTTATAACTGATCTCAAAACTTCCGAGGGCATTTCCTTGTTTTCCTGTCAGAGGTGTGGTGCAGCACACCGCGCCCGGATGAGCGGATAGTTGTCCTGCCAGTGAAATAGTGGCGATCATGTCCTGGTCTGGTTGTTGTATCCAGGTAATGATCTGTGTAAGTATATCCTGTAAAGGGATACCTGCTGACAGCATTTCCATTACATCCGTCTGATGTTGTAGTAGTGCTTCCAAACGGAATGTGTCCCCGGAACGTTCATGCTGTTCGTTATGCTGATGAAGGGATGTCTGCTCATTTACGGTGCTGCTCATAGTATCAGGAACGTGGCTTGGCGTGTTCGTGAAATAAAGATAATGGAAAAATACTGGCATTACTATTGTCCAGACCATCAACAATATCAAACCCCGAATTATTTATATGTTACGTGAAATCCCCGGGCAGCGAAGCCTGAAAAAGAATCTGATGCTGGCGTCATCAACGGCCTCGGTGGCGGGCATGACAAATGTGGTGGGTGTGATTGCCTTTTTATCTTTTGTATCCAATATTACCGGCCATGTTGCTACACTGGCTGGTAAGATCACTGAACAGAATATGGCAGAAGTATATACAGTTGCATATTGGTTGTTCATGTTCTTTTTCGGGGCTTTTGTCTCCAATTTTATTGTCAGGTCCTTCGATTACAAGAGCACTTACTTTGCGCATGGTATGCCTGTGCTGCTGGAAATCGTGATCCTGCTGGGTGTGGCGATCTATGGGAATGATGTGTATAACGGGAGTGAGTTTCAGCGGGAAGCAGTTACCGGCGCCGTACTGTTTTGTATGGGGCTCCAGAATGGATTAGTATCGAGGATTTCTGGTGGGTTGATCAAGACCTCCCACCTGACGGGGATGGTGACGGATCTGGCGTCTGAATTGTCCGAACTGGTGCATCCGCATGCGGAAAAGACGCGTGCACTGAAGGAAAAAATCTACATCCGGCTGACGGTAATAGGGTTCTTCATTGCAGGTGGGATTTTGGGAGGATTGTTATTCAACCTGATCGGTATGGCTACTTTTTTTGTTATACCGCTGGTGCTGATCACGATACTGCTATATGATGTGTATCCGGTTATATTACACCGGATGTTGAAAAGTTTTAAATAGTGATGTTCAGCTGCGGTCGGTTGTGGAGTTATTCCTGTTAACTTGTTCTTTGATGTAATAATGGTTTGATGCCGCTTAGATATTTATTATCCTTCATTCATCCTTCGTTCATATAACGTAGGATGAACGAAGGATAGTAAAACATAAAACCGGGAATTCTCCATTCTCAGAAAGAGAAATTACTATTTCGTTTTAATGTCAATTTTAGCCGTTTTCAGCCCCTTGCTTTTTACCTCGACTCTAATATTGCCTGGTTGCTCGTTTGCCCGTAAAATGACCAGTGCCTGCCCTTTATAGCTATTTATGAGCGGTTGCTGAAAGCTGGCCGGACAGTCCGGACATGCATTCCCTGCACCAGCAAGGGATCCATTTCCACTGATACTGATCTGTAGCGGTAAATTGGCGTCAGGAACAACCCTGCCCTGATCATCGGTCACCTCTACCTTCACATAGGCCAGTGAACCATTACCGGCAGCAATTTTAGTGTGATCCGCAGTAAGTCTGATCGCAGCAGGCGGATTGGCGGTTGCAATTGCTTTAACACCTACTTCATTGCCTTTGGCGTCATAGGCAAAGGCCGTTAACTGACCAGGTGCATAAGGCACGTCAAAGGTGACGGTCAGCGGTGTACTGTCAGAGACTTCTTTTGTAGCGACCCTGAAGTCATTCAGGATCAGGTCAATTTTTCTGGCACGTGTAAAGACCCGTACCTGCATATTTTTTCCGTTCATACCCCGCCAGGTCCAGGAGTCGGATTCATCCGGCCATCCCCATCGGCTGACCTTTTCTTTTTTCCCTTCGGGGATAGGAGCGTGTACCAGCATTTCTACCGGACTATTCCGCCATACCACATCACGGTAAAAGGATTGTGGTTTTTTATTGCCGATAAGGTCTATATCGCCGCAGAAGGCATTGATCCAGGGGAAGGTGCGTCTACCCTGGCCTGTGCCGGTGTAGGTGGAATGTCCGATACCGGCTTCTCCGAGATAATCCATGGCAGTCCACACAAAATCACCAATGACAAACGGGAGTCCCTGTACCTGGTTCCAGGTGTCGTAAAGATCGGCGGGCAGTGTTTCTGTACCCACCATCACGCGGCCGGGCACACGTCTCTCATCGAGCGCATAATTTTTCCACTGGTAGTTGTAGCCAGCGACGTCCAGCAGGGCAAATACCGGGTCTGCTGCCTGCCATTGATAGGGACGTTCCCAGAATTCGGGCACTGCCTCCGTGATGGCACGGGTTGTATCATACCGGTGTACGGCGCTGATCATTTCGTGGGTGATGGCGAGACCTTCTTTATCAGCCCTTTCCGGAATTTCATTCCCGATGCTCCACATGATGATGGAAGGATGATTTCTGTCGCGCAGTAAAACGCTGCGGAGGTCCTGTTGCCACCATTGTGGAAAAAAGCGGTGATAATCCTGCGGATGTTTCCGTTCTGTCCACATATCGAATAGTTCGTCGATGACGAGCATACCCAGGCGGTCACAGGCTTCCAGGAATTTCTCAGATGGTGGATTATGACTGGTACGGATCGCATTGAACCCGTTTGCTTTCATGAGTTCTACTTTCCGTTCTTCTGCCCGGTCAAAAGCAGCAGCACCCAGAAGACCGTTGTCGTGATGCAGACAACCGCCTTTCAGCAATAATTTTTGTCCATTGAGCAGGAAGCCTTTTGTTGCGGAGATACTGATCCGCCGGATACCGGTGGCGTAGCTCAGCATATCCAGCACCTTTTCTTTGGCCGTTTTAACGGTGTCAGACAGCGTTATTTCGGTTGTATAGAGATAAGGCCTGCCGGGAGACCAGAGCGCCGGATTCAGCACCGTAAGCTGTTTTATGAAGGATACAGTGTCTTTTGCTTTTAGCTGAATAGACTGCGCGGCCGTCGCAACGACCTGACCACTGCTGTCCCTGAGACTGATCTCGACTATTCTACCTGCATCCCGCTGACCAATAACAGCTGCTGATACCTGTACGACGGCTTTAGCCTTTTCTGCTTCCGGGAAAGTGATGAAAGTGGCTTCCTTTACCAGTTGATCGGCCGGTAATACCTCCAGATGCACATGGCGGTAAATCCCTGCACCGGTATACCAGCGGGAATTGATTCCTTCATTCTTCACCCTGACGGCCACGACATTCTTTTTGCCCGGCGCCGCCAGATAAGGTGTCAGATTGTAGGTAAAGGGCGTATACCCATAAGGGTGATTACCCAGATGATGTCCGTTTATCCAGACGTCGCTGTCCATGTAAACGCCTTCAAACCAGATGGCGACGGTTTGTCCGGCGGGAATAGCCGGCAACGCAAAAGACTTTCGGTACCAGCCCGTCCCCCCTACGACATAAGCACCATGTTCCTGTGTCGCACTATACTTGTAAAAAGGGCCGATAATGGTACTGTCGTTCTGTCCGGGAAGGTCTTCAATAGCCCAGTCGTGCGGCAGGTGGAGTGTTCTCCAGCCTGTCTCCGGGAAGTCTGGTTTTTCTGCTCCCGGCAGACTGTCGTTTTTGAAAAGCCAGTTATCATCGAGTAACTGCTCACGGAGTAGCGGCAGTTTTTTTGTTTGTCCATAGGAGGCTAAAGAGAGCAGCAGGCTGCCCGTTAGCAAAAATTTTTTCAGACGCATGAAATTTGATCTTTTTCTTTGTCAGCAAGCCTTTGGGCTATTTTTTATTAAGCGTACCGGAAAGTTATTTCAAAAAATCTTATATTTTTTCTGAAAGTTTTTTGGCTAAATCAAAAAACTGTATACCTTTGCAATCCCAAACATCGAAAGCGATGGCAACAAAGCAAAGATGTTCAGTCGGGTCTCGGGGCGTAGCGTAGCCCGGTATCGCGCCTGCTTTGGGAGCAGGAGGTCGCAGGTTCGAATCCTGCCGCCCCGACTGAAAAAGAAAAGGATAACAGCAATGTTATCCTTTTTTATTTTATAGAGGGCTATGAGTTTTGAAATGTGAGAAATTCGGGGCGTAGCGTAGCCCGGTATCGCGCCTGCTTTGGGAGCAGGAGGTCGCAGGTTCGAATCCTGCCGCCCCGACCGGAAAAAAGGAGATCAAGAGATTGGTCTCCTTTTTTGTTTTTGGTATATTTGATTAGTTCTAATTCAAAGGAATGGAAAAAGTTAGCATCCAAAATTTTGCAGGGATTAAATCGATGGACGTTGAGTTTAAGTCTATCAATATTCTTATTGGCCCTCAGGGCAGCGGAAAGAGTGTCACTGTGAAACTACACTACTTTTTCAGAAGTTTCTTTCATGAGCTGGAAAGGAACATCATAATAGGAAAATCCAAGCGTGAACTTGATCGTAGACACAGAGAAAAGTTCATTACATTTTTTCCAAAGGAAACCTGGCCTAATGGCAATTTTAAAGTCAGTTATTCTGTTAATGGATTTAATATCTCTTTAGAGCATTTGAATAATCAAATTAAGTTTGACTATTCAGAAAACTTAAAAAAGGCAATTAGCCGAATAAGGAAAGTGTATGCAGATGAAATAGAGAAATTAGCTGAAGAAGGAGCACGTCCACTATTAAGAGGATTTTCCCTACTCATGCAAATAAGAGAATTGATAAGAGCGGAGTTGGGTGATTTTTCAATTCATACACAATTTTTTATACCAGCAGGAAGAAGCTTTTATGCAAATATTCAAAAGAGTATCTTTTCATTGTTAAGCGACAATACCACTTTAGATCCTTTTCTTATTGAGTTCGGGGTTGAGTATGAAAATTTAAAGCGGTCTTATGATGATAGCTCTTTGGATAAAGCTGCTCAGAAAGAATTCGATAATATTATTCTGGAAGTATTGAAAGGGGATTATGTAAGCGAGAAGGATATTGATTATCTGTTACATAAAGATAAGCGTAAAGTGGAATTGTCGAAAGCCTCCTCCGGACAACAGGAAATCTTACCATTGATAGTTGTTTTGAAAGCGTTGCATAACGAACAGTTGTCGGTTGGAGGAATTACTATTTACATTGAAGAACCAGAAGCACATTTGTTCCCTAATGCGCAAAAGGCGATAGTACAATTACTCGCCCGGGTATTCAATAATAATTCCAGTAAGTTTCAGATTATTGTCACTACACACAGTCCGTACATTTTATCTTCTTTTAATAATTTATTAGAGGCAGGAAGATTAACTGAATTGAAACCTGAAAAAAATAAGGCAATTGCGAAGATTGTGCCTAAAGCCGAACAATTGAAGCCTGGTTTGCTGACTGCATATTCCGTAAATAATGGCAAAAAGGAAAATCTTATAGATCAGGAAACTAATCTAATCACTCAGACCGTGTTAGACAGTATTTCTAACGATATAGCAATTGAATTTGGGAAACTTTTAGATATTGAGTTTTAATGGAAAATTGCAGGTTAACTTCAAAGAATAAAATTTTTACTTTCAAAGAACAAAGAAGTGAGCTTATCCTAAAGAATATTGATGAAGTGGAATCCACGAAAGTGCACGTTGATGGATGTGAGATTACTGATGGTCTGAGATGTGATTATCTACATTTAGCCAAAGAGCTTGAACTTTATATCGAGTTAAAGGGCCAGGATTTAGAACACGCCAAAAAACAACTTGAACGTACAATAGGCATATTAGGTGCAAAAAACAAACAACAAAAAAGGGTTTGTTATATTATCTGTACGAGAAGTCCCCTAGCCTCTACGCAGATCCAGGAGTGGGATCGCGAGTTCAGAAAGAAATTCAATTCAAAATTGGTAGTCAAAACCAGTCCATATACAGATACCTATTGATGATATCATTCCTGTTTTTTGTCATTTGAATACTAACGCTTAATCCCTTCATGAAACAATCACTCCTTCTGTTATCCACACTCATCCTAAGCTTCCAGTGCACCCTTTCCAGCACCACCAATGACCAGCCCTCAACCGACTCCCTTCAACTAACCGACACCATCATTCGCCAAAACACACCCCTTCACAAATATATCGATTCCGCTATCGTCATCACCGATACCTCCGCTATCGAACTGGGCCAATTCACCTTCTCCCATGGCAACTCAAGTGCAAAAGAAATGATCAATTCCCCTGTCTGCAAACAATGGAGACTTGATTCCGGAATAATCGTAAAAATCCTCAGACACTTCAAACCCATCGATAGGATAACCCTGGACCTGTCTTTCGATAAACTACCCTGTGAACTATCTGGTGAAGTGAAAATAAGTGGTGTACCTTATAGTATGACGATCAATGCAGGTTCTTACTTTATGTTAATAACGACTGATACGACTTATCTATTCGCTGATGATAAGGATAAGTTTCTAAAGTATTTCCTTTCAGGACAATATAGAGGAGAATAAGTACCGCCGCTCACTCCCATACATACCCTTTCTCCGTCAAAGTTTTTGTGTCAATATCATATGTAAAAGGTACAAATACATCTTCATAATAGCCCGTGTCTGTCATGGCCAGACCGGTTATAATGCTGCCTTCTACAGTTACGTCTTTAAAGTCCCAGAAAGAAATAGGGCCTGTATTCCAATGTGTGCCATCGGGGTGTATAATACTGAAATGACTTGTCTCCTGTAATACAATACGTCCATCTTCCATTGGAATGGCATTTACATAATATTCTCCAAAAGACGCCATTGGTAATGTGTTATCTGGATGCATCATATAACAGATCCCGCCTGCAATGACAAGTATATGTTCCGAATCTCTGAGAGGCAACACAGCATTAAATTTTGTTGATCCCGGGGCAAAGTTGCCTACCCATTCCGTTCCGTCTGTTTTAAAGAATCGCACGGGAAAACCCGCGGAATAGTAAGGGGCACCGTTTTCAGTAACGGCAATTGGCATAGGGCCATATGGCGGTAGGAATTCAAGTATCTCGTAGCGCATAAAGTACAGCGATAAAAATAGCCTGTATAGCGTCTTATTAACACCATACAGGCTCTAATTTATATAAAGTCAGGTTATTTACCTTCTGAAGTCGCTAATTGCCATTCCGGGCGGATAAAGTGACAGGTATAACCGAAAGGATGTTTCTGCAGGTAATCCTGGTGTTCTTCTTCTGCGTCCCAGAAATCAGATGCAGGTACTACTTCTGTCACTATCGGATTCTTATAGATGCCGGCGGCATTCAGTTCTTTGATCAACTCAAGCGCTGTCTGCTGTTGCGCTTCGTCAAGATAGAAAATGGCAGAACGGTAAGAAGTACCGATATCATTCCCCTGCCTGTTGCGGGTGGTAGGGTCGTGAATCTGGAAGAAGAATTCCAGCAACTTCCGGTATGAAAGTACATTCGGATCAAACTCAATTTTTATCCCTTCCGCATGACTACCATGGTTACGGTAGGTAGCGTTAGGTACCTCTCCCCCCGTATAACCTACTATAGTTTTGCTTACTCCGGGCAGTGCACGGATGAGCTCTTCTACACCCCAAAAACAACCACCGGCGAGTATTGCAGTTTGTATTGACATATAATCTATTTTGACTGTTAAGCGCATCTTTTGTGCCAGATCGTACTGGCCGTCATTTTAGCAGAAACAGGTGTTAAAAGGGGCTGTTTTGTCAGGAAATCCCTTATAACAACTCGATAGCTTCAGCGATCCGGCAGGCCTCTATGGAGTTCTTTACGTGCAGTTTTTCCAGGATATTCTGACGGTGCCGGCTAACGGTGTTTACGCTGATGGACAGCTGGGTCGCTATTTCCTTGCTGCTTTTACCATTTTTGATCAGCTGTAACAACTCTTTTTCCCGGAAAGAGAGGATCTTGCTGAAGCGTTTGTTATCTGTCGTGATCACCTTCCCCGTACTGGTATTGACGATCATTCCCTGGTATTGGTCACCGGAATGCGGATTACCGGCGAAATTGTACAGACATAGCGCCAGATTGATACTCCCGTTGCTATTGCTGTGCAGATAGAACATCCGGTGCTGGACGGGAACATAGTCGCCGTCAGCGTCCTGCATCTGTAAGTAACTGTTTACCTGATAATCGCAACGTTCTGCAACAGGTACACCACCAACCAGATGGAAGAATTTCAGTTCCAGTAAATGCTTTTCCAGCAAATGATCTGGCTTGATCCGGTTAAAGATCTCCCCTTCCCAGATGGAATCAATCTCCTTCATGGCAGGATGTGCAGCAATGCCCAGTGCAGGGGCTATCTTGCCGGTATAGATGTAGCTTTTATTGTTCTGAAGATCGCTTAAAACGCTGATGGCATTTTCAACCCGGGCATACATCGCAGCGATCGACTGGCAATACGCCAGTGCAGCTGCCGTATCCTGACCGGCAAAATTCTGTTGCAGCAGATTGGTATTGAGTTTCTCTAATACATTCATCTCTAAAGTATGGTTATTTTTAACCATTGTGCGTTATCTGGCGGGACTCTACCTTTGCGAAGGTAACTATTAAACATGGTTAATTGTCTTTCAAAAACTTATAATATCTAATAAATGAAGAGAATCATTTTAGGGCTGCTCATGATCACCGGTATGCAGGCCGCTTCCGCGCAAACGCTTGAGAAAATGCAATGGTATAACGAACCTGCTGAATGGAAGATCAATAATAAAACATTTACCATGTTTGTTACGCCGCAGACAGATTACTGGCGTATTTCCCACTACGGATTTACCGTTGATGACGCGCCGTTCTATTACACCACCTATGGCGGAGAATTTGAAGTGAAAGTAAAACTCACCGGAAATTACAAAGCCAGATTTGACCAGATGGGACTGATGATCAGAACAGATCACCAGAACTATATTAAGAGCGGTGTGGAATTCGTAGACGGCAAACTCAATGTCAGCACCGTTGTAACACATACAACGAGTGACTGGAGTGTTACGCCGCTGGATAAAGTACCCCCTTTCATCTGGATCAAGGCAATCAGAAAACTGGACGCCGTAGAGTTCTACTATTCATTCGATGATAAGAACTATATCATGACGCGTAATGCGCCTTTACAGGATAACCATCCGGTAATGGTGGGACTGATGGCAGCATCTCCCGACGGACAGGGATTCGAAGCTAAATTTGAAGAGTTTACAGTGAAACATCTCCCTGATCAGCGTCGTGTGACCTGGCTGAAGAATCACGCAGAATAATAAGAATATCTACTCAGCATAATGAGTAAATAAGCCGTCCACCGAAAGGCAGACGGCTTATTTTTTTCCTCAATACCTTTTAAGGGTGCGTGTATAACTGATATACCAGCGTACCGGAAGGAGGTACTCCGAATCCGCCATCAGTATACCCCAGCGCTACCAATGTGCCATTTACGGGATTGGTATCTGCATCACTCACAATTTCAGCATTTGCCAGCGTACTCCAGGCGACAAACTGACCGGAAGGCGTGTACCAGGCATAGTTCACGATGGCAGGTTGTACTTGTGGCTCCTGCTTTGGTGAAAATGAACTGAACAGCAATAAGAGCGTAAAAAGCGGCAGTGAAAGAAAGGCTTTCATGTTTTTCATGTGTAGTCATATTAACGATTAACAAATAGGGGGTATATCCTTTTAAAGATAACAAACAAATGATGAAAAGTCACTGCTTTTTATCCGCTTACTCAGGCGTGAAAACGTTGCCTGTCCTAACCGTTTAATAGTCATTCAGATCTATTAACATGCTCTTAGCATTTTTTGCAGTAACTTAAAGTGCAAAGGGACTAATAACCTAACATTTCCTGTACCGCCTTGAAAGCCATTCTGAAATATCTGCTTACCATATGGCTTACTGTGCTGTGTGTGTCTGTAAAGGCACAGCAAAAAGATTCATTGTCTGCCGGCAATGTATCGGGGATTACTTTTGACTCTACTCATAATTATGTGCTCAAAAATGCGAGTATAACGATCTATAACCTTAGAAACGAATTGCTTGCATATGGTCTTAGTAATGCACAGGGCGAGTTCTCCCTGCCCAAATTACCATTGGGACAAAACTTCAAACTCGTCATCTCCTATCTTGGATATGCCACCTGGTCTAAAAACCTGCGGCTTGACACGGAAAATCCTGTCACCGACCTGCATTATATCAATCTGCTGCCGGAAAATACTGCGCTGAATGAAATCGTCGTCAGGGCTCCTCCTCCTGTACGTATGAATGGAGATACCCTGGAGTTCAACGCAGACGCTTTCTCCCTGGATAAAAATGCAGTTGCAGAAGAACTGCTGATCCGCCTGCCGGGTGTTGTAGTATGGTCGGATGGTACGATTACAGCCAACGGAAAGACAGTATCCCGTGTACTGGTTGATGGTAAACCGTTTTTTGGAAATGAGGCCGCCATTGCGACGCAGAACATCCCTAAAAACGCCATTGAAAAGATACAGGTCTATCAGAAGACCAGAAAGGAGGAACAGGCAAATCCGCATGATTCCATCCCTGAAATAAATATCCAGCTGAAGGATGATATGCATGAGGGACATTTCGGTGAACTCTCCGCAGGATATGGTTCCCGCAAGACCTATGAAAGCAGCATGAATATCAACTTCTTTTCTCCGCGTAATCAATGGGGATTATTTGGTATTGCCAATAATGTGAATAAAACAGCAGGTGGTATTACTGACCTGTTATTAAATAGTGCTTTTAAGAGTCTGAAAGGGGATATTGATAATCAGCCGGACTTTGGTAAAAGCGGCCTAAATCAGTCCCTGGGCGCCGGCGTATTCTATCACCACGACTTTAAATATGATGGTGGCAGGCCCGCATTTATGCCTACTTCAATGGGGGCAGATTATTTCCTTAAACGAGATAGAAATAACCACCTGACCGATATCAGTAGTCTGACCACCCTGGGACCAGATAGTGCGATCCTGCAGAAAAGTAATGTCACGGTTAAAGACAACCAGATCAACCAGCAGCTGAATATTCACCAGATAGAACTGCTTTCCGGAAAGAACATAGAACTGGCCATAAAGCCTTCTCTGGCTTACACGACCTATGACAATGTTACCAGTAGCCATGCCAGCAGTTTTTCCACTAAAACCGGTCTGCAGAGTATGAGCAGTGTAGAGTCTGAAAGCCATGCACGGAATACGCACCTGGCCATCAATACGAGGTATTCTCACGATCTGGATAACAATACGTCCTTATCAATGGCCTATTCCATTGATTATAACCATGACGAAAGCAACAGGTACAGCAAGTCCATTTTTACCTCTCTGGCTGATGCCAGCGACAATCAGCACGTAGAGCGAAAAGCCCTTAATACAAAATCCGATGTGAGACACCGGATGGATGCTGCCTGGAGTAAACTGGCGCCATTGCTGTTTGGACGTGGCAACTTCCTTTCTACTGTGCATATCGATGTGGAAAATGAGCTGGAATATTCTTCACAGGTTTCAGATAATATCGCCCTGGACAATGATACGACTGCCAAGAATTTCATACACGACCCCTATCTGACCTACCGGAGCCGATACAGGATCGTCAATGAAAATCCTGCTATCCGTTTTTCCCGGACATTTGAACGTACACTGGAAGATAAATACACAAAGTCATTGTCTGTTTACCTCAATCTGCAGGAACAGTTCTTTATACAACAGAACACCTCTTCTCATGCTTTTCAGGAGTTTGAACGGAACTACCAGCGTTTCGTTCCTTCTGTCAGTTTATCGTATGTAAATGAGCAGTTCAACCGCTTCAGCAATAGCTATCATCTGGCCTTTAAGCGGTCCTTCGAGTATGCGACAGTAGATATGTTATATCCGATAGTGGATAGTACCAATTTTTATTACCTGACGGAAGGCAATCCGGACCTGACGCCCGCAGAAACAAAAGAGTTTAATTTCCGCTATAGTCACAACAGCAACCGTATTGAGTATGGTCTCGTGGTGACCGCCATTACAACAGACAATTTCTTTGCGGGTAGTTCCTATATCAATGAAAATGGGACTACCATCACCAAAGCGATCAACCTGGATGGCCGGCGTAGTATAGAACTGCGGGGAGAAGTGCAGAAACCTCTGAAACTGAAAAATGGCGATCAGTTACAGATCATGGAGGAACTTTCCTTTATCCGGTCACATAATCCGAATTACCTGGTGCGGAATAATGAACAGCAGGATGTAATGAACATCTCTTATGCGAGTCAGCTGAAAAATAAGATCACGATTTACTTTATCCACCTGGATAAACTAGCCCTTAATCTCTCTCAGAATGCCCGTTATTACCTGTCGAAACAACGCGGACTGAATGATGCCCGTGTCAGTTCGTATGAGTACAATACTACACTGAGTGGTGGTTATACGCCTACCAAACGGTTTACCATCAGCAGTAATGTAACCAGTAATACGGTAGTCTCATCTGCCGCCGAACCGCTTACCTTTACTATCTGGAACCTGAGTGCTGCCTACCGGCTCCTGCCGGGTAATAACCTGGAGCTGAAATTTTCCGCATTAGACCTGCTCGGACAGAACCGGAGCATCAGTAACTACGGTAACAACTATGTATTGACACAGGAGTCTCATAATGTGCTGAAGCAGTATTTTATGCTGACACTCACTTATTTTCCCCGGAAGTTCGGGAGCTGAAAAACTCCACAAATTCCGGCAGTATATCACTGCTCTTTCCCTTTAATACGTAGCCGTTTTTCTTCTCTCTGGCTATATCTGAAAAGTAGTTATTGTTCGGGTTAATGTCAATGATCATACCCTGTCTGCTTAATACCGTTTCTGTTATTCTTCTCGGCAGATTTGTAGCGCCGGAAGTGCCGACGATCAGCAGTAAACCGGTTTCTTTTGCTGTACGGAGAGAACTGTTCAGTTTATAATGCTTTTCGTCATAGTATTCGTCAAACCATAATACATGCGGACGGAGATAATGACCGCATTTAGGGCATTTCAGCAAGGCAATATGTTCTGCTGTCAGTTCCTGTCCTTTTTCAAAAGGGATGTCTGGAAAGGGATAGAAATCCTTGCTGCATTCATCTCCACAGCGAGATTTATCCAGTGTGCCATGGATAAAATAGGTCCTTTCCGGAGAGGACAATGCCTTCGTATGCAAACCATCTACGTTCTGGGTGATCAGTTTAAAACGGTCGCCAAAAATGTCTTCCAGCTGTTTAATGGCAAAGTGTCCCACGTTAGGTGCAGCCATGGAACAAATTGTATTACGGTAAAGGAACCATTTCCATACTTCCAGAGGCTTCCGCCAGAACATTTCATAGGTCCCCATATCCTGTGGGGTGTAGTTTTCAGAGCCTACAGTCCAGAAACCATCCTTATCTCTGAAAGTCGGGATACCGCTATCAGCAGAAAGACCGGCGCCGGTTAATACGGTCAGTTTTCTCTGTGTAGACTGGAAACGGGCAAGAAGTTCCTGTAAGGCTGGATCTAAATAAGTCATCGTTTTCGGGCTAAAATTGAACAATCAGTACGGTAAGGTAGCATAAATATTAATAATTTATGAAATCCGACGAGCGCATACAAAAGCGGCCCCTGTCAACGTTATTGCTGCTATGAAGAAACTATCCCTGCTATCCGCTATTATTTGTTTATCCTTGTCCGTCGCCAGAGGGCAGGCGGAAATCGAAAAGTATGTGAAAGAAAACACCGCAAAGATCACTGCTATCTCCCCGGACGCCACTAATTATGAAGATCTCGCTGCTTTTGGTAACGCTATTGGCAATGCTCGTGTGGTAATGCTGGGAGAACAGGACCATGGTGATGCGCCTGCTTTTCTGGCTAAAACCCGTTTGATCAAATATCTCCATGAAAAGAAAGGCTTTAACGTGCTGGCCTTTGAAAGTGATTTTTTTGCCCTGAATTATGGATGGGATGAACTGAAGAAACAGGGAGGCAGTGTGGATTCCTTCATAAAAAGCAGTATTTACCCTTTATGGACGGCCTGCTCCGCCTGTAGCGATCTGTTTTACAATTATATTCCTGCCTCACAAAAACAGGACACACCTTTACAATTATCCGGTATTGATCCTCAGATGGGGCTCGCTTACCCTTCACGAGTACTGGATAGTCTGATGAGGGGCTGGCAGCTCCCTGTTACCAGAGATACGGCTTATCAGTCAGCAATACTGCCTTTACTGAAAAGCTGGGGGATGCAGTTGAAAGATACCGCTTTGAACGGACGGTATGTGCGTAACCTGGAAAGAATCAGGCGTGAACTGAGCCAACAATTGCCAGAGAAAGACTTCTGGCTGTTATATATCGACAATCTGATCGCATTGAATAAATCAGGTACTGCAAAGTCTTATTATGAAAGGTTAGGCGCACGGGACAGTCAGATGGCGGTGAATCTGGAGTGGCTGCTGCGCAATAAATATCCTAATGAGAAGATCATTGTATGGGCACATAATTACCATGTTTCAAAAGATTCCTATAAATATAAAGATCCGGCTATGGACGGGGCAAGTACGATGGGTAGCATATTCACCGGAAGTTTTACAGATATAGAAACCTATATCCTGGGATTCACTTCTTATGAAGGGACTTCTAAAAGATTGTATATAGGGAATAAGAAAGTGGAAAAGCCATATAAAGTAGACAAACCAAGGGAATACAGCTTTGAGAACTGGATCAACCGGGAGTATGAATTTGCATTTACTGATTTTAGGGCATTTAATGCTCAATGGCCGCATTACAGATGGCCATTCTACCTGTCAGGTGCGGTAAAAGGCAACCTATACCACAAGAACTACGAGGCATCCTGGAATAACATTTTCGACGGAGTTTTCTTTATCAGAAAGATGTACCCCTGCGAAGAATTATAATAAATAAGCAAAAAGGCCACATCAGATCTGATGCGGCCTTTTTTGATGACACCCTTTATATTTCGGAGTACTTACTATGCGAGTTCCATTGCTCCTACTACTTTTTCAACCTGCTCCAGCACTGTCTGACGTAATGCTTTTACCAGTTCAGGGATGAAGTTACCATCTGCGGTATCTGTCAGCCACGGATTCATGGTAGTGGAGATCAGGATATTCACTGGTTCATCATTATCTGTAGATAAACCCAGTCTTTCTTTATAATTATTTACAAATGATTTACCATAAGAGTCATTGTCAAACTGTGACTGCGTAACATACATCGGTGTTTTAGATGGATGGTCATGCTCGCCCGGAGATAAGCTCAGTGCCTGGAAGATGTTCAGGTTCAGCTCATTCAGTTTGTCTACATCTTTGTTTAATACGCCATTCTCTTTGAAGTTAAAGGTGTAGGTAATGATGATCTGATCACTGCCCAGTTCTGGTAACAGTTTTACTGCTTCCGCATTAGACATGATCTCTTCATTGGTTTTCGGAACGATCTCGTTTTTGATAAAGTCGTATTGTTCCTTTATTTTCTGCGGACCTTCACCATGTTTCTCTGCCGGCAGGCGCTGGAACGGCACAATGATAAACGGATCATCCGGTTCTGCCATCGTGATAAAGGCGCTATACAGGCGTTTGCTGTTGAAGAGACATTTGCCGAGTATTTGTCCGTAGCCACTCTGGTCCAGCGGGATAACCTGGTGACTCAGGTAAGCAGCAGCTGCAGCAGCACCTGGTTTAGAGCCTTCCAGGCCGTAAATGCCCACTGTCGGATCAATGCCTCCATGATATACCACCGGTGCCGTAAAGGCTACCAGATTACGCATAGCACCATTTTTATAGCATAAACCGCCAGCTGGATAAGGAATATATCCTGCCTTATGCGGATCGATCGTAATGGAGTCGCATTCCTGGATATTCGCATACTGCTCAGTGACATAGTCATTCATGGTGAGCGTAGGCGTATACAATAACGCGCGTTTGGAGAGTACCTGGTGTTCCGGTTGTCTCAGGATAGATGCAAAATAACCACCCCATGCAGCATCACCGTGTATCACGAAGTTCAGTCCTTTTTGTCTGAACTCTTCTCTTACAGCTACGATGTCTTTCAGCGGGTCTACTGCACTTTCTTCCGTGCTGCCAATTACGGCTACCACCATCAATACCGGACTTTTTCTATCCAGTGATTTTTGCAGTTCTTCTCTCAGCCGGCCAATATGCAGCCGCGCATTTTCATCTACATATACCTTGATCAGGTTATTGGCGCCCAATCCCAGTACAGCAGCTGATTTAGGCCAGGAGTAATGACAGGTAGAAGCTGCCATCATCGATGGAGACTGAATACCGCTATCCAGGAATTTATTGATACCATCAAATCCGATGTTCTGGATACTGTAGTTGTTCAGTATCTGTGTGAGCAGATCGAGATTGATACCGAATTCAGATTGTAGTCTGTCGGGAATACTTAATACTTCATCCACAGAAAGATTCAGCAGGTCCCAGCTACTGGCAGCACCGATCGTCGTAATGGTACCATTAGCCAGTTTTAATTGCAGTGCGCCGGCCTGGGATAGTTCCGGTGTATCCTTAATAGCAGCCGCAAGACTGATAGAATAATATTTCAGGTTACGGGCTGCCCACATGGCCTCGTTATTAGCGATAGAACCATCGCAGGTGATATGTCCCCATGCTTTTGGTACATCCGGATCTGTATCAGTGATGTTGTATCCAAGCATTTTACACAGTTCATCCCCAACGATCATTTCCAGCACCGTTGTTACCGGAGAGGCTTCTGCGGCAACGTTGTTAGGATTGTACAGCATGGTGCCAAAGTAACCAACCATACTTGGCAAGGTTGTATCCCAGTTCATATGCGATTGCCAGCGATAGCTCCAGAAAGGAACAGAACCTTTTAATTCTTCTAGTAGTACGTCCAGTTTATGTTGTAATACCCTTACGGTTTCCTGGTACTCAGGCGTCTGTTTCATCTCTTCTGTTACATACACCGGATCATTCGGGTATAGATTTTTACGGTCATTACAGTGATTGTCCATCGTACGCTGGATCAGTTGCTGTAATAACTCCGTATTTTCTGCTTTAGGACCAAGGAACCAGCCGGCCAGATCATCAGAGCCGGTTCCTTTTACGCGTAGTTTGGAGAGAATATCGTGTTGTTGTTGTTGTAACTGACGCGCAAAGAGTTTCTTCGAATTAGAAGGTTGTTTCATGATAGTGGTATTTTAAGTGGGGGGTAAATGAGTGCAACTGTATACATTAATAAGTATAGAATCCTTTCATGGCGTGTTCTTCCATCGGTACATTGACGATTTCGGTATCAAAGAAAATATTATCTCCTACCTGTAGTTCGTATACCTGCTCCTGTCCCTGGAAGGTAACTTTATAAGTGCCGGCGGATAAAGGAGGGTTTTCGGGCATGGGCGTACCGGGCATACCGATGAAGCCTGCATTCGCAGAAATAGCCAGTTGATCTACAGGCAACCATACAGGCACCTGGTTGAGTGAGAGGATATTGAGAAAGTCTTCTTCTTTTGTGAGATAGTGATCAAGAAAAGCTTCTTTCTCGTTACCGAAAATGATGTAGGTCATCTCTTCCGGATAAGGTATGCTGTAGTCGAAATGACGTGCATATACAATACGCGTAATTGTCGTCTGCACATTATGGATAAGTGGTGTGTCCGTATTAGGGTCTTGCGGCATACCTCTGAAAATATCTGCCTGAAAGTTTTTGATCTTTCCCAGTATTACATCAGGAATGGTGAAGAGATCCGTTTGCAGATTACCTAATACATAGAAGTTGCCGGGATTGGCTTGTCTGTCTGCAAGATATTGTGCGAGGGCATCCGCAGGAATAGTGATCTCCAGTGTCATCTGGTACATGTGATTCGGCATATTGAACATAGGCAGATGACAAACGTATAATGTCTCTGTTCCGTTCAGAATAAACCCATGTTGATCGGGTGTGTTTTGAATTGGATTTTTCATCATTCGGGGAATTAAGGTGTTTAGAGATGTTGTGACTTACAGGATAGCATTACATACACATTCCGGTGGGTGTTATACCGGTCAATACATACACAGTAATTAGCCAGGATGTGTTATATCCTTCGTTGTGTAAGATTAGCAGCTAAGAAAATAATTTCCGGCGACGGCCTGGTAGTAGATTTATTTAAAGGTCCTTTGAGGTTGTTTGCACGACTAACGTATGTTCACAGTAACACAGTCAAGTTAAACTATATTTCGAACTCACAAAAATCTTTTTTAAGAGGGATAATGCTATATTAAATCAGATGGAGGGCGGCCTGTGATCAGTCTGGCGTCTTTTGCAAAATGAGAAAAATCTGTATATCCGTAGTCTTCACAATAGAACTGATATCCTTCTTTTTTATAGGCTTTCAGTGCATGCTTAAAGCGGATAATTTGCTGACTATACTTCGGGGTGAATCCAACATATTGCAGGAAGTCTCTTCTTGCAGAAGAATAGCTTGTCCAGTTGTTTTTACAGATTGTTTCAATCTCTTTTTCTCCTTTCAACTGTAGTGAATGAAAGGAGCGCATGATGCGGTGTAGTCTTTCGACTTTGTATAGGTTGTGCAGGGCGTGTGTCCGGAGAAACAGACTACGCTGAAACAAATGAATACGTGTTTCAAACGTCTGTGCTGTAGGATTGTTGGCCAATATACTCAGCCGTAACGCATCCTGTACTGCTAATGCCCTTAAAGACACCTGTTGCATACCCGTTATTGTGATATTGTCGTTCATACAGCAAAAGTGCATGCCTATATGCGTAATACTGGTGTAAGAATCTTCCAATATTGATAAAGTCTTAACAATAAAGCAGGCATCATGATAAGAATAATTCGAATATTTCCTTTAATTTTCGGCCATAATTCATTTTAAATGCGAAACCAGCTTATCACAATGACAGTATGCCTGTCAGTTTTCTCATTCGCTGCCTGCCAGCAGTCCCAAAACGCAGAGAATGCGCAGAATGACACCACCCAACAAGCAGCACCTGACACGACTGCTACTGTAGCGGAAACACCAGCAGCAGATACCAGCGCTGCTGCAGCCCTGACAACTGTAATGTCTGCACCTGAAAAAGTAAAAGCAGGCGCTCCGATCAAGGTGAAATTTACAGTAACCAACAATTCCGATAAGGAAGCTGAATTCTGTAAATGGCACACACCATTCGAAGAGAAATTCCTGAATTCCTTCTTCGAGATCCAGGACAGCAAAGGCGAGGCTGCACAGTACCAGGGTGTAATGGCAAAAAGAATCATGCCTCCTCCGGCAGAATCTTTCATTAAAGTACCTGCAAAAGGAACTGTATCTGCTGAGATTGACCTGACAAAAGGTTACAAGATCTCTGCTCCTGGTACTTACAAAGTTGCTTACCAGGGCGACGGTATCAGTGGTCTGAAGAATGTAAACACAGTATCTGTGACTGTCGAGTAACTGATGTTACTGATATAAGGCAAAGGGGCTTTCATCATATGATGAAAGCCCCTTTTTACATTTACATCCTGCTCATAATTCGCTATAATAAACTGCCAATAAATTATATTTTCGTTCTTTTCCGGCGAATAACCCGCCCATCTTTCATCTTCTAAGAACGTAATATGAAGATCACCGCTATTATTCCACTATTTGTTATGGGCTTCTCCTGCGTCGTTACAGGTCAGACGAGGAAGAATGCCACACAGGTCCAACAGTACATTGCTAATCGTGCTCCACTGCAGGAAAAACCTTACATCGAACTACCTCTCGGTTCTATAGAACCACAGGGATGGTTACGCACGATGCTCGTTAATCAGAAAAACGGCGCTACCGGACAACTTGATAAGTTGTACCCACTGGTCATGAATCACAGAAATGGCTGGCTGGGTGGTGATGGCGACCAATGGGAACGTGGTCCTTACTGGATCGATGGTTTGTTGCCTTTGGCCTACATCCTTAAAGACACCGCCCTTATTGCTAAAGTAAAGCCCTGGATAGAATGGTCTATCAACAGTCAGCAACCGGATGGCTACTTTGGCCCTGCCACTGATTATCCCGCAGAACCTGGTCTGCAACGTGATAATAGTCGCGACTGGTGGCCCAAAATGGTCATGCTGAAGGTACTGAAGCAGTATTATTCCGCTACGGGAGATAAGCGCGTTATTACCCTGCTGACCAACTATTTCCGCTATCAGCTGAATGAACTGCCTAAACATCCGCTTGATCACTGGTCTTTCTGGGGAAAGTACCGGGGTGGCGATAATCTGATGGTCGTTTACTGGCTGTACAACATCACCGGAGATAAATTCCTGCTGGATCTCGCAGAACTCGTACACAAGCAGACCTTCGACTATACCGAAGCTTTCCTGCACGGTGATCTGTTGCGCAGACCATTCAGCATCCATGGTGTTAATCTGGCACAGGGTATTAAAGAACCGGGTATCTATTATCAGCAACATCCGGAGAAGAAATATCTGGAAGCTTTACAGACCGGTTTCAAAGACCTTCGCTTTTATAACGGGATGGCACATGGTCTCTATGGTGGTGATGAAGCCCTGCATGGTAACAATCCTACACAGGGTTCCGAACTATGTACAGCCGTAGAAATGATGTTTTCCCTGGAAAGCATTCTGGAAATTACCGGAGATGTGGCCTATGCTGATCATCTGGAGAAAATTGCATTTAACGCATTACCTGCACAGGTCTTTGAAAACTTCATAGACCGTCAGTATTTCCAGCAGGCCAACCAGGTAATGGCGACCCGCTATGTACGTAACTTTGATCAGAACCATGCCGGTACAGACGTTTGTTATGGTCTGCTGACAGGTTATCCCTGCTGTACTTCCAATATGCACCAGGGCTGGCCAAAGTTCACGCAAAACCTCTGGTATGCTACGGCAGATAAAGGGATCGCCGCACTGGTATACGCCCCCAGTACTGTGACCACTTATGTGGGCGAACAAACGCCTGTATCTTTTAAAGAAGAAACAGCCTATCCATTCGGCGAATCCGTTCGTTTTACTTTTTCTACCAATAAAAAGACTGCAGCTGTTTCCTTCCCATTCCATCTGCGTGTACCTGCCTGGTGTAAACAGGCGACTATCAAAGTGAATGGACAGGTATTCCAGCAGTCGCCAGGTAATCAGATCGTAAAAATAGACCGTAGCTGGAAGTCAGGAGACATTGTAGAATTGATATTGCCGATGCATATTTCACAAAGCAGATGGTATGAAAACTCTGTGTCTGTTGAACGTGGTCCGGTGACCTATGCCCTGAAGATGGGAGAAGCTGTTAAGAAAGTAGCGGTGGATAAAGAAGCGGTGGCATTTGGTAACGCCTACTACGAAGTGCATCCTACTACACCATGGAACTATGCATTGTTAGAAGTGCCGGAAGATCAGCTGCAACAATGGTATGCAGTAGAGAAGAAGGACAGTCTGGTGAGCTATCCATGGAATCAGGAACATGCGCCCATCCTGATCCGTACGAAAGCAAAACGTATTCCTTCCTGGGGCATTTATAATGAAATGACCGGTCCTGTTCCGTTCTCAATGATGTGGGGACTGGAAACAACAGCGGCGGAAGAGATTACACTCATTCCATATGGTTGTACCAAACTGCGCGTGTCGCAGTTCCCGATGGTATGGCGGTAGTAGAATACTTTATAAAAGAGGGGCTGTCGGTTGTGTTGACCGGACAGCCCCTTTTCAGTTTTAAACCATCATACGTTATGATTATACAGACATTTACCTTAACTAGATAGTACCAATCTGTTTGGTATTACCGAAGTCACAGGCGCTGCAACCATCCTGTCCGAACGGACCATCTGTACCAGAGCAGGCCGGGAAATTCCAGTAAGATCTGTCACGGAACAAAGGTCCTTTACCTGGATCCCCCCAGTTACCGCTGAAGTTAAATTCAAATGCGCTACAGCTCATCTGTACCAGTCTGTTGCCAGTCAGTACTTCATCCTGTGCACCATTCGGATTTCTGTAATCACCCCAGTAAGCACACTCATAACCTGGTAAGGTGATAGAGCTGCCGAAGTGGTACATGCCATGTGCAAATTTACCTACCCATGCCTGCACTCTTGTACCAGCTGCTTTACTTCTGTAGTCTTTGGTATAGTAACCACCGTGCTGGAAGTAAGTAACAGAAATGATACGCTGTGTGGATGGTCTGAACTGGATAACAACGTGCTCCAGGTCATAGTCGTGTCCACCCAGGTTAGAGAAACAGTTCTCCTGGCGTTTGTAAGCCCACCAGTAGTCGATGAAGATCCTGTCAGCATCGCTTGGGTGTACCTGTACATCGAAATAAGTTGGGAAATCTTTTGATCTTGGAACTGTTCTTTCAACCAGTACCAGTTTGCCGCCACATACTGCGGAAGAAGGATCAGAACTGGCGAAAATGTTTTCTACAGTAGTCGGATAATCTGGTGACGCACGGTCAAATTTGATCAATGGCGCAAACTGTGTTGCCCATGCCTGAGCGGTGGTACCGCTTATCTTCGTGGAACTTTCAGAACAGGCGCATGGAGCGACAGCTGCGACTGCAGCTACTTCCGTTTCGTTCTTCATTTTTGGCGCCATTTCTTCGTCAGCTTTCTGACATTGTGTTAACAGTAATAAGCTACAGCAGCTTAACAGGAAGAGGGTTGTTTTTTTCATTTATTATAGGTTTTTAAGGAAAAACGTGGATAGTGAATGACTGTCTTTCTGCTGCAATACCGGGTCAAGGATACTTATTTTCTCCGCATTTCGACTGCTGCGAAAATGCTTACAGTACTCTAAAGAAATCTTTACAGTGTTAAACAGATTCGCTTGCCTCGTGGGTAATCAATTCATGCTCTCAGGAGAAACGGGCGGGAGCAAAAATATAAAAGCGTTTGAGAGTGTATGTTATGGGAACATTAATAAAATGTCATCTTTATTCATCGTGTTACTGGTATCAGGAATAAAGAAAGCCGTTCGCAGAAAGCGAACGGCTGTAGGTAAAATTGGCATTTTACCTGGATTGGAAAAGGAATGGTCGTTGACTTTAATGGTGCGTATGCGTTTTAGGCTTATTGTAAATGAATTGTTCGAGGAAAAACATACAGGCGGCAATAGCGATAATCCCTACACTTACCAGTGGCAGTGAGCTTACACCAAGCGTTTCTAATGCCAGTCCGCCGACTACAGGGCCGATCGCAAAACCCATATTACCAGAGGATACAAACAAACTACTGGCAAATTCAGGCGCTTTAGGCGCAGCACTGGTGATCAGTGTCTGTCCCAGCAGATAGCCGGACGTCATCACAAATCCCCATAGTAATACAATGGCTGCCGCAGGGTAAAATAGTCCGCTGATGAAATATAAGATGACCTGTACAATGATAATGCCCGCAAAGAACTGCCATACGGAACGGACCATGTTAATGCTTAACAAGCGACCCATGAGCAGATTACCAAAGACACCTGCTACACCGAAAAGGAACATTGTCAGACTGATCGCTTTTCCGGACATCTGCACGACTTCTTTTAAATATTCTGCCATATAACCGTAACTGGCAGACATGCCGGCCATGAATACGGTAACGATCGTGATGTTCCACCAGATCTTTGCATTTTTAAGAATGCTTAACTGACTACCAAAAGAAAACTTTTCTTTTACGGGCATAGAAGGCAGTAATATCAGCAGGCTGATCAAAGGGATCAGGTTTACTATAGAGCAGACAATAAAGGCTGCTTCCCATCCATAGAGATCTGCAAAGAAAACGGAGATAGGTACACCCAGTACCGTACCAATACTGACACCGGAGAATACGATAGATACCGCTTTAGGCGCTTCGCTGGGTGCTACAGATTGTGCGGCTGTTGCCATCGCTACTGAAAAGAAGATCGGATGGAAGAATGCAGGTAGTATTCTTGCGATCATCAGTATGGGAAAAGAAGATGCGATGATGGAGAGCAGATTTGATAGAATGAAGATGATCAATACACCACTTAATGCGATTTTCCTGTTGATGCCTCCCGCTGCCAGTGTAATGAAAGGGCCGAAAATGGCAATCGTTAGTGCAAAGGCGGTCAGCAGCCAACCTGCTGTCGATATACTTACTTTGAAATGAGCGGCTAACTGTGGTAGAATACCAATTACACCGAATTCAGTGGTGATAATGCCAAAGATGCCAAAGGCCAGCAGATACACGATGTTTTTATTAATACCAGTCTTTTTATGAGGAAGCGAAGGAGCTTCGCTGGTCACAGTATGTTCCATGCTATTTGTTTAAAGAAGTTGCAAAACTCCGGTAAACGAATCAGAAATCCCTTGTGTCTTCTTTCGGTTTTTTTGTACAATTCTTGCAACGATAGCCCCCACATCAAGTCCACCTTATCTCCATTTTAGATTCATTATCAATATGATATGTACAGGGTGTCAGCGGTATGCAATCCCAGGGACAGATAAGAGAAATACGGCTGATAACAGTTGGGAGCCTTTACGCCTTTAATAAACCGGCAGAGGCGATTATTTGTATAAATTTTCTTCCTGGTAAGCGTTTTTTTACTTTAAATCTCCTTTAACATAGTTAGAGCTACCTATTAGTGGTTCAATTACCGGTTTTCCGCCGGTTAACAATGTTTGATATCACCAAAGATTGACCTGTTTATGTCAGGTTGATAGAATTGTACAAATTTTACGAAATGAAGGACAAGGGAAAAAGCAATTATCCGATGCAATTTTGTATTACAAAATCAAACGCATCATGGGAAGTAAAGAACGGATACAACGATTAAAGGATGACACCCGCCGGAATATTCTGACTGCCGCCCTTAACATCGTTAAAGAGGATGGCTGGCAATCCTTAAACATGCGCAGAATAGCATTGGATATTGATTATACCGCTCCGGTGATCTACGAATATTTCGATAGCAAAGAGTCATTGATAGCAGAACTGACCTATCAGGGTTATGCAAAACTGTTACAAAGCATCCGGACAGCCGGTAATCAGATGCTTTCAACAGTGGAACAACTCCTGGCTATGTGGCTTGCCTACTGGAATTTCGCTTTCACCGAAAAAGAGCTTTATCAGGCCATGTTTGGCATAGAAGTGCACTGCAGTTCGATGAAGAGTGGTCATCGCAAAAGCGAAGAACTGGCCACCCTGTTCACTGATATGATCAGACAACTGGTAAAGGACAAAGAAGTGAGCGAGGAAATCATCAATACCAAATATTTCCGCATGTGGTCAGTCGTACATGGACTCATCTCTATCAATCTTGTCAATAAAGGTAAATCTGAAGAGATCAATCAGCGTGTACTGCATGAGGCTATTCACAGCACCATCACCTCAATAGCAGAATAAATTTTTTTTCATCAGCTCTTAACAACGATAAGGACCTTAACCAAATTAGACATGGAAACAATGATTCACAATGCTGCTCCCTGATATAAAGGAGGCAGTACGCAGGTAACAAATCAACAGCACAGATAACAGTCGGTAAAAAATAAAAACATAGTATCATGAAAGCAATCACTTCATTTATAACATTCTCTTTTATTGCAGCGCTGCTGGCAGCGTGTGCGCATCAACAGACAGCTGTCACAACAGCAGCATTGTCAGTTCCTATGGCAACCGTAAACAGCGGTAATGCCGAAACAGTGAACGAATATCCTGCTACCATTGAAGGTGAAGCAGAAGTAGAGATCCGTCCGCAGGTAGGTGGTACATTAGAAAAGATCTTCGTGGATGAAGGTGCTTATGTATCCGCAGGACAACCGCTTTTTAAAATCAATGACCAGGTATACCGTGAACGTGTGAATAACGCGAATGCAGAACTATCTGCTGCACAGGCAGCAGTTGCCAGCGCACAGGTAGAGGTGAATAAAATCCAACCCCTGGTACAGAACAAGGTAGTCGCAGAGATGCAGCTCAAAACAGCCAATGCTAACCTGGAAGCTGCGCAGGCTCGTGTAAAACAGGGACAGGCCCTGTTATCGGATGCAGAGATCAATCTGGGATATACCCTGATCAAGGCGCCTGCACCTGGTTATATTGGCCGTCTGAATAAGAAGGTGGGTAGTCTGCTCTCCGTAGGTGATGTACAGGAACTGACCAATCTATCCAATATCAAAACAGTACACGTGTATTTCTCATTGAGTGAATCTGAGTTTGCCGTGCTGAAGGATCAGCTGACTGGCAACAGTATTGAAGAGAAACTGAGGAGTGCCGGACCGGTATCATTAGCGCTGGCAGCAGGGGATGTGTATCCTGAAACAGGCCGTCTGGATATGGTCAACGGTGGATTTGATAAAAACAGTGGCGCCATCACCATCAGGGCTTCTTTTGCCAATAGCAATGGGCTGCTGCGCTCCGGTAATACCGGTAAGATCAGACTTACTTTCACGCAGGAAAACGTGATCACTATTCCGCAGTCAGCCACTACAAGTATACAGGACAAAATATTTGTGTATACCGTAGGCGATAGCAGTAAGGTGCACAAACAGCCGGTGACTGTGATAGGTCGTACCGGTAACACCTTCCTGATAAACGACGGACTCAAAAACGGTGACCGCATTGTACTGGAAGGTATCGAAGGTCTGCAGGAAGGTACACAAGTACAACCTGCCGCCGCCACCGATAAGCCGGTAGCGCTTAAAAACTAATCACAGCAGCTATAGCAGCCGCTGAACGAGGGCGGCATTCTTCTGACAACGATCCGTAAAAACAATACGGGGTGTTGTCCCGGGGATTGCTTTGCCCTTAAAATCCCAAAACACATAAAACTACAATCATGTTAAAGAAATTCATAGAAAGACCGGTAGTGGCAACCGTAGTGTCCATTTTACTGGTCATCCTGGGACTTGTAGGATTAAAAAGTCTTCCTGTTCAGATGTTCCCGGATATCGCCCCTCCTACCGTACAGGTAAGAGCCTTCTATCCCGGCGCAAATGCCGAAACAATTCTCAGAGCTGTCATCCCTCCGCTTGAAGAAGCGATCAATGGTGTGGAAGATATGAGCTATATGAGCTCTTCTGCTACAAATGACGGTTCTCTTGTGATCAGTGTTTATTTTAAACTTGGTACAAATGCCGATCAGGCAGCGGTGAACGTACAGAACCGCGTATCCTCCGCTACCGGCTTACTGCCTCCTGAAGTAGTGCAGGCAGGTATTACGACCAAAAAGACGCAGAATGGTCTGATCATGGGGGTGAATATATTCAGTGATGATGACAAACTGTTTGACAAGACCTTCATCGCTAACTATGCCACCATTAATATCCTGCCGGAGATACAACGTATTCCCGGTGTAGGTGAAGCAAGGATCATCGGTGCCAGCAAGGACTATTCCATGCGTGTATGGCTGAAACCTGCGCAGATGGCCGCCTATCATATGTCTCCTGAAGAAGTGGCTGCCGCTATTCAGAAACATAACCTGGAAGCAGCTCCCGGCCGCTTTGGTGAAAGCAGTGATGTGGCCTTTGAATATGTGATCAAGTATAAGGGTAAATTCAGCGAACCACGCGACTATGAGAATATGATCATCCGTACCAATGATGATGGTACATTACTCAGACTGAAAGACATTGCCCGTGTCGAACTGGGCGCTTACACTTATGGTACGTTCAATACCCTGACTGGTAGAAGCCCTGATTTTGATAACAAGTCAGCCATTACTATCCAGGTATTGCAACTGCCCAACTCCAATGCACGTGAGATCCAGATCAGGGTGGAAGAGATGATGAAGAAAGCGGCGCTTAGTTTTCCGAAAGGATTACGCCAGCAGATCATCTGGTATTCAAAAGACCTGCTGGACCAGTCTATCGAACAGGTGATCCATACACTGGTGGAAGCATTCATACTGGTATTTATTGTGGTATTCATCTTCCTGCAGGACTTCCGTTCTACCCTGATCCCGGCTATCGCGGTGCCGGTGGCACTGATCGGTACCTTCTTCTTTATGTCGGCCTTTGGTTTCTCCATTAACCTGCTGACACTGTTTGCACTGGTACTGGCGATCGGTATCGTCGTGGATGATGCGATCGTCGTCGTGGAGGCGGTCTACGCCAAAATGGAGCATAAGAAAATGGGGGCCAGATCGGCGACTTTATCAGCTATGCATGAGATCACCCCGGCGATTATCTCGATCACCCTGGTAATGGCAGCCGTATTCCTGCCGGTAGGATTTATGCAGGGATCAGCAGGTGTGTTCTATAAACAATTTGCCTTTACACTGGCCATTGCCATCTTCATCTCTGCGATCAATGCGTTGACCCTGAGTCCTGCACTGGCTGCTTTATTCCTGAAGAATGTACACCATGATGGTGAGCCAATAGATAAAAGCAGCTTCAAAAAACGCTTCTTTGTCGCCTTTAACGTAGGCTTTGAAAGTGTGACCAATCGCTATGTAAAAGGCCTGAAATGGCTCTTAAAACACAAATGGGTAGGTATATCAGGACTGGTACTGGTTACGCTGATCTCTGCCATGCTGGTACATAATACCCGTACAGGTTTCATTCCTTCAGAAGACCAGAACTTCGCCGCTGTCTCTGTAACACTGCCTCCGGGCTCTTCCCAGGAACGTACCCAACAGGTGATGAAACAGATCAATGACCGTCTGATCACGATGAAGGTGGTTAAGAGCTTTACGCAGATCAGCGGACTGAATATCTTCACCAACGCCACCAGTCCTTCCTCTGCAGTAGCCTTTATGGTGCCTAAGAAAGAACGTGGTGAGATGAGTGACCTGAATGATATCATGAATGATATGCGCAGACGTGTAGCAGATATTAAAGGGGCTAATATCATCATCTTTACCCTACCTACCGTACCTGGTTTTGGTAACGTAGATGGTCTTGACTTCGCACTGCAGGACCGTACCGGTGGTAAACTGGATCAGTTCAGTGCCGTGTCCAATAAGTTCCTGACTGCCCTGAATCAACGGAAAGAAATAGCCCTGGCTTATACGGCTTTCCGTGCCGATTATCCACAGCTGGAAATGGTGATCGATGAAGAGAAAGCAGCGCAGCTGCGTGTTGATGTGGATGTGGTGATCAGATCTATGCAGGCTTATTATGGTAGTCAGCAGGTGTCAGATTTCAACCGTTTCGGTAAATACTACCGTGTGGTGTTACAGGCTGAAAAGGCAGACCGTGCGAACCCTTCTTCCCTGGATAATATTTCGGTGAAGAATGCCGCCGGACAGATGGTGCCTATCAGTTCACTGGTCAATCTGAAACCAGTACTCGGACCAGAAACAGTAACCCGTTATAACCTGTACAATTCCATCCCGATGAATGCCAATCCAAAACCGGGGTATAGTACGGGTGATGCGATCAGGGCAGTAGAAGAAGTGGCTGCACAGACATTACCTGCGGGTTACTCTTATGAGTTCTCCGGTGTGACAAGGGAAGAGATCATCTCCGGTGGACAGTCCCTGTTTATCTTCCTGCTTTCCCTGGTGTTTGTCTACTTCTTATTATCTGCACAGTATAACAGTTACATTCTGCCATTGTCCGTTCTGCTGTCTATCCCGACAGGTGTGATCGGTGTTTTCTCCGCAATTGGTATGGCAGGTATTGAAAACAACATCTATGTACAGGTGGCCCTGATCATGCTGATCGGATTGCTGGCCAAGAATGCCATCCTGATAGTCGAGTTTGCGGTACAACGCAGGCATGCAGGAGAGACCCTGGTGAATGCAGCGATTGAGGCAGCAAAGGCCAGGTTGCGTCCTATCATCATGACTTCAATCGCTTTCGTAGCAGGTATCCTGCCCATGATGCGTGCAACAGGCCCTTCTGCGGCTGGTAACCACTCTATCAGCGTAGGTGCTGCCGGAGGTATGATCACGGGTGTATTACTGGGTGTATTTATCATACCGGTACTGTTTGTACTGTTCCAGTATCTCCATGAGAAAGTATCGCCCAAACCTGCTGATGATGCAGTAACATCCAGTCATCATGAAGAGGCGCTGGTGATCGATATTCATAAAAACTAACATTTACGACAATGAAAACGCACGATATATTAAAAGCAGGCTGGGTCTTTTCGATCGCACTTGCGTCCGGGCTGACCGCTTATGCGCAGCCAAAGCATACCGGTGATCTGGCTTTTGCCCAGACAGGTACTTACAGGAATGATATAGTGGGCAATGCTGAGAAAAGCATTGCCACACTCCCCTGGCGGCAGTTTCTGGCGAATAAGGAACTGGAAGCATTGATAGACACCGCGCTGGCAAAAAATAATGATCTCCTGGTAACGATCAAGGACATCGAGATCGCGAATGAAAAGTTTAAAAAAGCAAAAAGTGGGCTTTTGCCGGAAGTAGGGCTGAGTATCACTTCCAGTAACAGTATCCCGTCTGATAATAGTCTGAATGGCCTGACGGCCTCTCAGTTCCTGGGTACCAATAACCTGGATAATTATACAGCTGCGCTGTCTGTATCCTGGGAGGCCGATATATGGGGAAAGGTAAAGAACCAGAAACGCGAAGCGCTGGCGCAATACCTCCAGACGCAGGAAGCGCGTAAAGGTGTGCAGACAATGCTGGTAGCCGGTATTGCAACAGGTTATTATAATCTTCTGATGCTGGATTTTCAGCTGGACATTGCCAGAAAAAACCTTGCACTGTATGATAGTACACTGAATATCGTTCGCCTGCAATATGCATCTGCCATGACCTCTTCCCTGGCAGTGCAACAAACAGAAGCACAGCAACTGGTAGCCGCGCAGCTGGTACCAAAACTGGAACAGGCGATCATCGAACAGGAAAATGCACTGAGTGTACTCATAGGTATTCCTCCGCAGGCCATTCCGAGAACAGGAAAGCTGGATCTGTTGCAACTGCCGGAGCAGATAGGCGTGGGATTACCTGCTGATATGCTGAGTCGCCGGCCGGATGTAAAAAGTGCTGAACTGGAACTGGATGCTGCCAGCGCAAGGATCGGACTGGCCAGAGCGTATATGTATCCTTCACTGACGATATCTGCACAGGGAGGTCTGAATTCACTTAAAACAAGTAACTGGTTCAATCTGCCTTCGTCTTTATTTGGTGTGGTGGCAGGTGGAATAGCACAACCACTGTTGCAGAAAAGAACACTTCGTACGCAGTATAATGTAGCTAAATTACAAAGAGAGCAGGCCGTATATCAGTTCCGTGAATCTGTACTGACCGCCTATCAGGAAGTTGCGGACGCATTGGTGAGTGTGGATAAGCTGGGTAAACAACAAGTCATTGCACAGGCACGTGTGGATAAGCTGCAAACAGCTACCAGTAATGCGGGTATGTTATTTAAAAACGGGATGGCCAATTACCTCGAAGTATTGACCGCTCAGGGGAATGCACTGTCTGGAGAATTGGAACTGGCCGCCATCAGAAGAGCGCAGTTAACAGCTGTGATCGACCTTTACAGGTCATTAGGTGGTGGTTGGAATTAATGCATCCTTTTCTGGTGAAAAACAAGGGCTGACCTGTAAGTTTTACTTACGCTGGTCGGCCCTTCACCTTTTTAGTCCTATAGATAGATCGCTACTTTATACAGATACCATCCCCTGCCTAATTTTCTTACCATCATCACTTTATCAGGTCGTAGTTCGGGCAGATACTTTTCATCTGGTGTATACAGATAACCTACCTGGTCATAGAGAATGTGAAAGTCGATACATTCTTTGGGAAGAAATCCTCCTGTACTGATGTTACTGATCAGTAATGGCCGATATGCCGGTGTTTTTGTATTGACTAGTGAGTTGTATTCATCATACGGTTGCCGGAGGGCCTGTTTTGCGGCTATCAGCAGACTATCAAACGCAGGTCTGTATTTATGGAAATGTGCGATCAGGGTATCATCAGGTGCTAATTTCAATTGCAGACTATTGACAATAAAATCAAACTCCTCCCTGGTTTTATATTCCGGATCGGTATACTGTTGCGCTTCCCGCAAAGTACTGTCAATGGCTGCCGGTGATAATGCCTGCATGGCCTGTAGTTTTCTTACGTTAAGCCGCGCCAGTGTAGGGGTACCAATGCCGGATAGTTTCCAGCTACCGCTGTCTTTTGTGAAAAAGAGGTATTTATCGGCGATCAGATTGCCTTGTCTGAGGTTGAGGGCTACGGTACTAGTTTCGTCCCGCTGTTGTAAGAGCAGGAAGGACCGCTGCATATCAGCCGGAAGATCACGTCCGCTTGGGCTACCACGATAGTCACCGGTACTATGTGCATTGATGAATTTTTCGTCTGCATTCACCTGAAACATCTTTTTAGCGACCATAACAGGCTGAAGAGAAGGTTGGGCACAGGCGCTGAGCAATATCAGCAGGATAACCGGAAGTTTGTTCATCATCCGGGCAAGTTAGGGAAATATCAGGCTAGTTTTGTATTATGTGATCAGTTCACGTTGATAACCCATGAAAAACTCAATCTTATTACTACTACTCCTTTGCTGTGGTGCATTTATGCCTTCTCCGCCTGATAAATCCATTACCGCTGTCTTACGTAAGCAGGTACTGGCAGAAGCTGACTGGGCTTTACAACAGTCTCCGGAGACGGTAACGGCACAAAGCTGTATACGCAGCGCCGGTGGTAAACATGACTTTTACTCAGAGGGGGATTACTGGTGGCCGGTGGCTGGTCAGCCGGATAGTCCCTATGTGCAAAGGGACGGTTTGACCAACCCGGATAACTTTGTTGCCCACCGGCTGGCCATGATCCGCTTTAGCCGTATTATCGGGGCATTGGCTTCCGCTTACCGTATTACCAATGACCAGCGATATGTCGCCGCAGCACAGATACACCTGAGAGCCTGGTTTACAGATACAGCTACCCTCATGCATCCTAATCTGTTATACGCACAGGCTATAAAGGGCCGTTTCACCGGGAGAGGAATTGGTATCATCGATACGATCCATCTGATGGAAGTGGCCCAGGGCGTATTGGTCATGCAGGAAGCAGCTATTTTTGATAAGACCTTACTGGATGGGATCAGGCGCTGGTTCGGGGATTATCTGCAATGGCTGACCAGCCATCCCTATGGAAAGGATGAAATGAATGCAAAGAACAATCATGGTACCTGCTGGGTGATGCAGGTGGCCAGTTTTGCCCGTTTTACCGGTGATACTACTTTATTACAGTTCTGCCGGAAAAGATACCAGGAAGTTCTCTTACCCAATCAGATGGCTGCGGATGGCAGTTTCCCGCTGGAATTAGCCAGAACGAAACCCTACGGCTATTCCCTTTTTAACCTGGATGCCATGGTGACGATCTGCCAGATCCTCTCCGATGCAGATCATCCCCTCTGGACGTATAAATTGCCTGATGGCAGGACGATCCGTAAGGGGATCGAGTTCCTGTACCCTTATGTGGCAGACAAGCGTAAATGGCCTGAAAAGCCCGATGTAATGTATTGGGAGGAATGGCCGGTCGCGCATCCGTTTCTGGTATTTGGTGCAAATACCTGGCAGCAGCAGGCCTGGCTGGATACCTGGAAAAAGCTGGATCACCAGCCATCAAATGCAGAAGTTGTGAGAAATTTACCTGTCAGACATCCATTGATATGGTTATAGCGGATAGATGTTATATCTGGTCAGATAGTATGCCTGTATGATCATGTAACAGGCTTTATACTATAGTTATAGTATAGTCATCTTACGCTATTGCTACCATTAAAAGGCAGCATCAAGGGAGGATAAGTATAGTCTGACTATCGTTATATGGGAAGATTACCGGGACCGTTTCATTGACATTTATCAACGAAATTAACCAATATAAATCAATGGCGCAAAGGCCTGATATGATGCAATTTTGTGTTGTAAACAAAACAAAAAATCAACAACAAAAAAATATTGCAATCATGAAAAAGATAATACTGATCACAGGCACAAGCACCGGTTTTGGTAAATTAATGACCCTTAGTCTGGCAAAAGCAGGACATACCGTTATCGCTGCAATGAGAGGCGTTACAGACAGGAACGCTGCAGCAGCAAAAGAACTGAGTGAAGTGCCTAATGTAGATGTGGTCGAACTGGATGTAACAGACGATGCTTCTGTGAAGAATGCGGTGGCTACTGTACTGGCAAAATATGGTAAAATAGATGTACTCGTAAATAACGCAGCCGTATCTGGTTTCGGATTACTGGAATCCTGGTCCATCGATCAGATCAAAAAGATGGAAGAAGTCAATGTATATGGTGTGATCCGCACTTATCAGGCTGTATTACCATCCATGCGTAAAGAAAAGAACGGATTGATCATTAACCTCACCTCCGGCGCCAGCGGCTTTACATTACCTTTTATGGTGCCTTACCTGATGGGCAAGTTTGCGGTAGAAACAATCACTGAAGGTGCACAGCATGAGTTAAAACAGTATGGTATCGAAAACGTATCTATACAACCAGGTGTGTATCCGACAGAGATGAATAACGGCGGAAAGGCAGGGGTGCATGCAGATAAAGAGAACATTACAGCTGAATATGGTGAACCGGCACAGCAATTATTTGGCGCTATCGGTACGGCTTTATTCGGTAAGATGGCGGAATTTAACATGGATCCGCAGGTAATTGCCGACGGTGTACTGGCACTGGTAAATATGGAAAAAGGTACCCGTCCGCTGCGTTATCCGCTGGATGCAATCGCACAGGGAACAGACAAAGAATTTATCGAAGCCAGAGCTGCGATCAAAGAAAAATGGACTGCGAGTTACGGTCTTTCCCTTTAATAAAATCAAGCGTATATCATTCAATCAGTTAGCGTGAAAGTTAACCATGTGTTAAAGCAATACCCTGCATTGATTGATTTTTATATCGAAATTCTTCGTACATTTGTACACGATTTTAAAAAGCATAAATCACAATGACAAACATTCTTACATATCAATCAGCGTTCAACGCAAGTGCTGCAATAAGAGCAGTAATTGCTAGTACCTGTATTGTCTTTATTAAGAACGGGGAGGCAAATCCTTGCCCGGATGTAAGAGGTTAATTATTGTGTCTGGATATTCTTCAGAGGCCTCTTCATCCGAAGAGGCCTTTTTATTTTGTCTCCCCCATTCTCCCACTATTTACAGTTCATTAATAACATTATTTATAACAAGCAATATGAAAGCTATTATCAAAACATTGACTCTTTTATTTAAACCGCTAGTCCGGTAACGTCAGTGCTTTGCATATTGCGAGAAGCCTTCCGTTACCAGAACGGAAGGCTTTTTTATTTGGCTTTAAAATCAACAACGATGAAACGATTGGATAACTTCAGAAATATAGGAATCATGGCGCATGTCGATGCAGGTAAAACGACTGTTACTGAACGCATGCTTTATTATACAGGACTTACACACAAGCTGGGTAGCGTAGATGAAGGAAACACGGTGATGGACAGCGATCCGCAGGAAGAAAAAAGAGGTATCACTATCTCTTCTGCTGCGATCACTACCTACTGGCAATTAGATAATACTAAATACCAGGTGAACATCATTGATACACCGGGCCACGTTGACTTCACTGCTGAAGTAGAACGTTCCCTGCGTGTACTGGATGGCGCTATTGCTGTATTCTGTGCGAAATCAGGTGTGCAGCCGCAATCCGAAACAGTATGGCAACAGGCGAACCGTTATAATGTACCCCGCATTATTATGATCAATAAGATGGACAGACAAGGTGCTGACTTCCGTCGCGTAGTGAAAGAGATCCGTGATATGTTACACGCGAATGCCGTGCCTGTGCAGATACCTATTGGTGCTGAAGATGATTTCTCCGGTGTGATTGACCTGATCACTATGCAGGCTTACGTCTGGAATGGTGATGATGGTAAGTCTTACACCATCACAGATATCCCTGCGCATATGCAGGAAGATGCAATGCAGGCCCGTATAGCGTTGCTGGAAGAGTTGTCTTTGTATGATGAAGTGATCTTCGGTAATTATACAAATGATCCGGCGACTGTAGCTGCGGAAGACATCTATCGTGCCTTACGTCAGACCACCTTACAGATGCAGGTAATACCTGTACTGGCTGGTGCTGCTTATCGTAATAAGGGCGTACAGCCTTTACTGGATGCTGTTGTGCGTTATCTGCCTGCTCCGGTTGATATGCCACAGATCCATGCGGTGGATGCAGAGACAGAAGAAAGCAGGATGCTCACGGCTGCGGAAGAAAGTCCGTTTGCTGCCCTGGCATTTAAGATCATTTCTGATGATTATGCCGGTAAGCTGACGATGGTCAGGGTGTATTCCGGTGTCTTGCGTACTGGTGACTCCGTGTGGAACAGTCGTACGGGTAAACATGTGCGTATCAGTCGCCTGATGCGTATCATGTCTGATAAATATGAGACTGCGGATGCGATCACTGCTGGTGATATTGGTGCTGTTGTAGGATTGAAAGACGTACGCACTGGTGATACTTTATCTGATCCGGACCAACCGGTGTTGCTCGAAAAGATCAGTTTCCCCGAACCGATGATCGGCTACGCGATCGAGGCGAAAGTGGCGAAAGATGTGAGTAAGTTGAGTGAGGCCCTGTCTAAACTGGTCGAAGAAGATCCTACGTTGAGTGTCAGTGTGGATCCCGCTTCCGGTCAAACCATCCTGAAAGGTATGGGCGAACTGCACCTGGAAGTTGTGCTGGAAAAACTGGCCACCGACTATCATGTGGAGATCAGTAAAGGTCAGCCACAGATCGCCTACAAGGAACTGTTCACGCAGGCGATTGAACACAAGGAAGTGTATAGTAAGCAGAATGGCGGTTCCGGTAGTTTCGCAGAGATTGTGTTTGAATTGTCTCCACGCGAAGACGGACAGGCGGGGCTTGAATTTGTGAATGAAGTGACTGGTGGTGCGATCCCCCGTGAATTCATTCCTTCTGTGAAGAAAGGATTTGAAGAAGCGATGAAGACCGGTGCATTGGCTGGTTATCCGGTACAATCTATGAAAGTGCGTTTACTGGATGGATCTGTGCACGTGAAGGACTCTCACGCACAGGACTTTGAACATGCTGCGATCCTGGGCTTTCGTCATGCTGCGAAAAAAGCCGCTCCCCGTTTACTGGAGCCTTTTATGAGCGTAGAGGTGACCTTGCCTGAAGAACATACCGGCGTTATCACCGGTGATCTGAACAGACGACGTGGTGTGATCAAAGGAATGGAAATGAAAGCGAGTGCACAGTATATCAAAGCAGAAGCGCCTTTGTCTGATCTGTTTGGATATGTGACGACGCTGCGTACGCTGTCATCCGGCAGAGCCGCTGCTTCCGTGACCTTCCAGGATTATCAGCTGGTACCGAACAACATTGCCGGTAAAGTATTGGCAACGATCTGATAAAAAGAAAGGCAGTTCATCGCAAGGTGAACTGCCTTTTATCTTTACCGCTATCTGGTTTATTTCTGTAAAACCATGATATTATTCATCATGAAGGCGTCACCACCTGCTGCAATGATGTTGTACACCGGTTGTTTTCCACCGGCAGATTCTGTTTTGTTAATAACAGTATATGTGACGAGTGTTTTGGTGTGTTCATCCATGCACAGCAGCTGATCACCGGTAGTAACCGATCCCATTTGCTTTTTACCAGCTACCGTCAGTACAGGATGATTCGGCGTAGCCTGCAGTACCTTGTTTGATAACAGGACTTCATGCATACCGGCTGTATTGTTTTCTGTGGCATGTATTACCAGCAGGCGTGTGATGGCATAGTTTTCTGCGGTATGTTGTACCAGTTCTTTTACCCGGATAGTGCTTGTTTTATGGGTATTTGCATCCGGACTGATGATCTCATCACCCGGACGGATATCACGTAAGGCTTTCTGTGCACCATTGGCCAGATTGACCAGCTGATCGCCAGGGAAGCAGATGTCAGTGCCATAGGTGCCTGCTTCTTCTTTCACGTCTTTACCGGCATTCATCGACTTGTACAACTGGTAACTGAATTCTTTGGATAGCACATAAGAGAGTTTCAAAACATAGTTTTTCTCCACTTTGTCGGTTGCGTGAATATCTTCAAAGTATTGATTCCAGATATCAGGATTACTGTTGAATAAGGGCATGACAGCGGTGTATAGTTTGCCGGCTTCATTGGTATAGAAGATGACGGTAGCAATATCCAGCATGCTGTCTTTCGCGACGAGACGGTATAGGTCAATCCTTTTCTTCTGCCCGTCATCGCCGGTAATGAGATAGGGCTTACGCATCTCATAGCGGTCCAGTACGTATTCATTGTTGAATTTGACGTAGGTGTCGTTATCGAGATCTTTTACGGTAAATGATTTTGCTTTTACATATTCCGCCATTGTCATAGGACGGGATTGCGCGAGCAATTGTAATACGAGAAAAGAACAAAGTAATGTCAGCAGATATTTTTTCATACAATGATTTTGTTAAGATAATTCCTTGAATGCAGCTGCGAATGCCTGCATTTCATCCATCCGGCCGATACTGATCCTGCACCAGTGATTGTTGTTCATCTTCCAGTTGCGCAGGCCTACGCTCCGTTTCATCATTTCTTCCTGGAAGCGTTCACCATCCATTTTGAGCGGGAACATGACGAAGTTGGTAGCCGATGGGATATATGAATAACCTTCTGCTTTCAATGCTTCGTACAGGAACTTTTTGCTTTCATTGGTTTTTGCTACTACTTCCTGCATATAGGTTTTGTCCTGGTAACTGGCCAGTGCGCCGCTGATAGCGGGTGCAGAAAGTGCTGCCCAGCTACAGGAGGTGTTAGGCTGTAACCTGGCAATGATAGCAGGAGGTGCGACGATATATCCGATACGCAGACCGGCCAGACCGTACACTTTGGAGAAGGTACGCGCCACGATGATGTTCTGTCCCTTCTTCACATTGCCGATAAGTGTGGTGCTGTCTGCATCCGGCAGATAATCAATATAGGCCTCATCAACAAATACGGTGGCTTTCTGAGATACTCTCTCGCAGAATGCTTTGAGTTTGTCCTTATCAACGATAGTACCCGTTGGATTGTTTGGATTACAGATGTAAACAAGTTTGGTGTCAGACGTGATAGCCTGTTCCATGGCATCCAGATCGTGTGTATAGTCCTTTGTCAAAGGGACCTTGATCCATTTGGCGTTGACCTTTTCACAGCGGGTTGGCAGATCATCGTAGGTAGGATCGGCAGTGACGATGTTGCCACCGCTTCCTAACAGACTTACAGCGGTACCTAACAACAGCGGAGAGGAACCGGAGCTGATCATGAGCATATCAGGCGTAATGCCTTCATAGGCGCAGATCTTTGCTTCCAGTTCGGGGATCAGTCTGATGGGATATTGATAACTGGTCGTTACTGCCTCCATAATGGCCTTTTTAGCGGCAGGAGAAGGCCCAAATGGGTTTTCATTGGCAAAGAGCCGGGCTTTCAGATTGACCGGCAATTTGGGTGAAATGGTGAAGTCTGTGGCATAAGCAGTACTATTGCCGGCAACGGGCGCTGCCTGCAGCCGGCTGAGGACTGGCGGGAGCATGGTGAATCCCCCGGTAAACAGCGCCGTTGTTTTCAGCCAGTTACGTCTGTTCATGGAGTTGGTGGTACTCATAGCAATTCGTTTTGGTTGTAAAGAATATCTATACGTCAGCTGCCGGTGGCAGTGGGATAGGAAATACGTTGATCTGTTACGCGTGCGTGTATATCAGCTACCGTTCTTCTTGCCGATTCGAATGCACCTGCCATCCAGGCATTGAGGTAGGTGGTATGTTCACCTGCGAAGTATACCTGTTTGTCGGGTTGTAATAGACTTTTATAATGCGTCTGCCGGGTGGCGTCTGTATATAAACCCCATCCGCCCATACTATAGGGCGTCTTGTGCCAGCTGACAGAAAAGGACGTTTCAAACTCTTTCGGATACTGGGCATGTATCAGGCTACCTTTCTCCATGGCCAGTTTTTCCCTTTCGGCGTGTGTCAGGTTACCTACCCGTTTCGCCTTATCATGGAAATTGTAATAGCCTAGTAAGATGCCCTTTTTACTGAGGTAGTCATAGGAGGGATAAAAGATCTGGGTGAGTTCGTTATTGGTATGGGTGATGCCGCCGAAGATCTGTTCATCTTCTTCCCAGAACCTTCTTTTGAATTGCATACCGATCTTTCCGGTGACCATGTAAGGTACATAGTCGATGGCCCTGCTTACATCAGAAGAGAAATTATGCCTGATATTGCTTAATACGGGGAGTGGCAGCGTACATATACAGAGGTCTGCCTGAATGGCTCCCTCGCCTTTTTTATCCTTATAGAGGACTTTTACACCTTCCGGCTGATTAAGGATATCCGTCACTTCACAGTTGTACCGGATCATTTTACCCAGGCGTTGCTCAAATGCTTTGGATATATTGTCCATACCACCGACGGCCTGGAACATGGTCATCTGGAGTTCATACGTGTATTCTGCCACGTTATAGAAGTCCGGATCGGCCAGTCCGGAGGAAATGATATCCGCCAGTTTATGCGGATTATCTATTTTTCCGGGTTTGTCTCCGGCGCCCGGTTGTTCGGTAAATCCTCTTCTGTCGGATGCCTTGTAGAGTTTGTCGATATCGAGTCCGCCTTCTGCCCGGAGGTATTCCAATATCTTCCGGGTATCTTCTTTGGAAAGGGCGGTATCAATCTTTTGCTGATCGACTGCCTTGGCCAGGAGTTCCATTGTATACCCACGGAGGTCATTATGGATTTCCCGGGCCCTGATCTTTTTATTGGACAGGGGGCCTTTGCCTTCGGCGAAGAGGTAAGTAGCCTCGTTCACGTTATTGTAGACCTGTATAGGTACCTGTAGTTCCCGGCAATAGTGCATGGTCAGTTCGTGATGATGCGGAATGCGCGAGGGACCGGCATTAAAGTACATGCCTTCGTCAAACCGGGCGGTTTGTGCAGCGATATCTGTTTCCTGGTGGACGGTCCCTTTCCGGATACTCCAGCATCTGCCACCTGCCCTGTTCCTTGCTTCGAGGAGGGTACACTGATAGCCCAGCTTTGTGAGTTCGTAGGCGGCTGTGAGTCCGGCGAGGCCTGCGCCGAGGATAACAATACGTTTACCGTTCCCCGTGCCCCGGAGTGCGAAGGCGTGGGCGGGTGCGGGAGGCAGCATTCCTAAGGCCAGCATAGCCGGATAGGCAGCCGCAACTTTCCCGGTTTGGGATAAGAAGGCTCTTCTTGAGATTGACATTCTGGTTGATATATGAAAAAATATGAATACTTCGCTTCCTTCTCTAATTTAAAAAGATTTGTTGACTGCGTGTGAGAATTTATTCAAATGGTATAATAAATAATATGTATATAATTTATATATCTTGCGGAACAATACAGCTATATCGACTATGGGCTTTTTCGCTAATCTATTTGGCCTTCGAAACAACAGGAATAAGCGGGCAGTTCCCGCGTCAGCATTGACAGACATCGACATTTTTGACAAAGAGTTCCTCGCCGCCGCTTCCCGTTATACAAGCCGGCCAAAGGGGGAAATGAACATGCGGGTACGTTCGGAAGAGACTAACGAAGTGATTCCCTTCGCGTTGGCATTTCCGGAAGCATTTGAAGAATGGAAACAGGTAAAATCAGTTTGGGACAAAAGGGGGATCATTTACAAGGTACTGGACAACTCTATCAGAGAGTCACTAAAGCTCTGGCAGGTAATTGAGCGTTATAACATCGATCGCTATCCGGAGCACGCACTGAAGATTGCGGTGGAATATGCCACCGGACCAGATCTGACCGACGCCAATTTTCACATGGCGGTGGCCAGGGCTTATTTTATCCTGACGAGGTATAAAGAGGCACAGGAACGGGCAGAAAAGGCGCTTAGTCTGGTGCCTAATCACATGAAGGCAAAGATTCTCCTGGGAGATATCTGGCATCATACCCACCAACAGGAACGGGCGCACGATATCTATAATGAGGTGCTGAAGATCAAATTGACGAGCGATACCAGAAAGTCGCTGACTATTCATGAACTGGTGGGATTTGACAGCGATCTTTTACATTCCCCGGTATATGCGGTGGCTATGCTGAGAGGTGATACTGCCGTAACGGAGTCATTATGGGATAGTATTGCCTGTGAATTCTATCATTATCCACATTTCCGTTCTGCACACGCCACTTATCTTGTGCAGAAAGGTGATTATATGAAAGCCTTCGCCAAGTTCATGACCCTTAGCAGGGAAATGCCCTGGTTCAAAGAAGGTGTTATTAACACGTATAGTCTGATGCAGCAACTGGGACTGGAACCACAGATGACAGAGGATAAAGTGCGGTTGGAGGAGATCATCCGTAAAGAACACTGGACGGTGTAATAAATGTAAAGAGATAAAAAGAAAGCCTGATCTTTACAGACCAGGCTTTCATCCAGGAAATTACCAATACTTATCGGATAAGACCATTATTGCTTCACCACTCTTAGTGTTTCATTGTTACCATTCCGTTCTACGCGGATAAAGTAAACGGCTTTCACCAGTCTGCTACAATCGACGTTGATCTGGTTCTGACCCGCAGGATAAAGCTGATTGCTCACATTGCTGATCAATGCACCATTGGCATCAAATATCTTCACTGCTACCCTTGTTTCCTTCCTGTTATAGAAACTGATAGTGGCATTGTTCACTACAGGGTTCGGATAGACCTTCGCAGCTTCACTGATGGCAGCTGTTTCTTCTGCTCCATGCTGATAAGACAGCGTATTCAGTAATGAACTGCCACAGGTACCCGCAGCAGGACTATTACCTGTTACTTCCAGCCAGTCGATAACTGCAAATTCCGTTGAAGCGGTGGTTTCTATACGAACCGTATTTGTGCCGGCGGCCAGTGTAGCTGTAACAGCGGCTGTCGTTGTCCAGGACGTCCATGCACTTGTTTTAGGGAATGATACGCTGGATACAGCTGTGTTGCCGTTTACCAGTAATCTCGCTGTAGTAGAGACGTTTGCGCCACCGTTGGAATATCTCCATACAAAGGAATAAGTACCGGCAGCAGGAACTGTAATGCTGTAATTCACACCTTTGGACGCGGAGTTGGACAGATTGATGTAATACCCACCATCGGCGCCGCTATAGCTGTTCTGACGACTGCCATCAGCGCCACAATAACCGCTGGTTGTAGTAGCTGCATCGTCAATGCGTAGTGTATTACCGCCGCCGCCACCATTACTGGCTGTAAAGCTGGCCGTAACAGCCAGGTTGCTGTTCATGGTTACCGTTGTGGTAGTAGCTGTGCCACTAGCGGCACCACTCCATCCGGAGAAGGTATAACCACTCGTCGGAGCAGCAGTAAGGGTGACTACTGTACCTGCTGTATAAGCCGCCGCATTCGGGCTGGCAGTAACAGTTCCTCCGGCAGCAGGAGATGCCGAGATGCTGAGAGAATATGTGCCCGGATTGGTCGTACTGCCTGATTCACGCGCGCCTATATCCGGAGCAGAACCACTGTAGGTGATACCGCTGGTAATAACACCTGCATTGATCATATCGCTACCGGAAGCCAGGGCGAGGAAGTTGCCCAGATTCGGACTACCATCCGTGTTTTTGCCTACAGATGGAGACGTTGAAATAAAATCAGCGCTGCTTACAACCAGACCGCCACTGTTGGTGCTGACATTGTTTTTCCACCACACATTGCTGGCACCCACTTCGGTGCCATTGCTCTTGTCGCTGGAGCCTGCATTAAAAGAAAGATTGTTGCGGAAGGTAGCGGTACTGCCTTCTCTGAAGTTAAAATTAGACTCAGCATTGTTGTAGCTGGTATTGTTGGTCACTTCGATATTACCGGGGTTGTTGTTGTCGGTAAATCCGTGGTGACCGTTGTTAAATGCCACGCTACGGCGTATGATATGATTGACCGCAATACCAGAGCCACCGAGCTTGAATCCGTTTTTGTCACCATTGCCGGAAGTGCTACCGGTGCTGAGTGTACCATTGCTGTAAGCTACGCAGTTGTCAATGGTTACCGGACCGATAGGCCCTGTATCACTCTTTGCATAGAGGTCCCATCCATCATCAATGTTGTGATGAGAGATGCAACCTCTGAAGATATTACCGGTACCACAGGTTAGTTTAGCGGCGAAACCATCCGCATCTTCATTATCGGGGTCCTGGTTGTCAAATGCTTCACAGTTTAGAATGAGGTTGTTGGAAGGCCATGAGCCGATCGTTGTGTTACTCGTTACGTAGCGGCTGAGTTGTAGTCCGCTGTCGTGGTTTTTACTAAAGATACATTTCTCAATGATGTTGTTATTGCCTGCCAGTAGCATACCATTGTCACCTGCGCCGGTAATGGTTATGCCGGTGAAATGCCAGTAGTCGCCATCCAGTACCAGTCCGCGGTTAGCATCAGCAATTGCCTGCGCGGAGAAGTCAAGTACAGGGACTTCTGAGCTGTAAGCAACAACGTTTTTGTTGGTAGAAGCTGTACCATTGTTCGTAGCAGGAATAATAACAGACGCGGATAAACTATAAGTGCCTCCTCTCAGATAAATAGTGCCGCCAGCAGGAATAGTTGCTAAAGCGGTTGCGAGTGTAGTTGGTGCGTTGATGCTGGTGCCGGGGTTGGAGGCGGAACCGCCGGGGGCAACATACAAAGGGGTTTGTGCATAGGCCATACCTTCTCCAAGAAGGCACGCGAGTGCCAGTAGTAGTTGTGTTCTCATAACGGGACGGGGGTTTTTATTTCATCCTGAAATTACAGGATTTGAAAGCTGAGCGCTCAGAAGTGAGGGTAAATATTTACGCAAACGTTCCCACTCTAAAATGGACAAAAAAGGGATATTCTTAATAAATAAAGTGATACTTTAGTTCTCTAATTCGTAATTCATGTGAGATGCAAAGATCCCTTTATGCCTTAGGTCTCCTTTTTTTATCAGCATGCCATTCCACTGTAGAGTCCCCAAAAGAGAATGTTAGTGCAACGACAGTAAATAATATGGCAGAAGCGCCTGTTGACACGGGTATGATGATGCTGGACGCTCCTCCTGAAGAGTTACAGCTTATACCGGATACTGTGCATATTCTGGGTGATTTTGATGGCGATTTCAGACAAGACACCGGGTATGGTGTTTTTTACGCTAAGAGAGGTCGTGAAGGAAATGGAGAAGAAGTTGAATCGAATATGGAATATCAGTATATCGTGCGTTTTTCAGCAGCTGATATCAGAGCTATGCCGGTCATCACCGGCAGGCACATCCGTTTGGTGAATGAAGGAGATCTGAATGGCGATGGTAAAGATGAAATATCTGTTTTCGAGCAGTCGATGCGTGCATGTACGTATACTGTCAGCACCTGGTCGTATAGCGACGGCAGGTGGCTCCGTATTTCCGATTACTGGTATATCCCCACCGCCTGTGAATATATCAGCGATGAGGACCTTGAAAAACGGATCGTGCTGGAAGATGGTACTGTTTATTATTATGAGACCGATGTCAATGACAGCGATTTTCCGCTTGTAAGAAAAGAGTTGCGATTATTGCGGAGCTAACGGTTCCTGCCTTTTTCATCTGGGTATAGTTCTCTTACCGGATCGCTTTGCCAGAACTTTTTTGTTGCGATATCCATTGCTGTGAGTTTTCCGTAGAAAGCTGTTCCAGTGTCAACGTTCCAGACATTTCCTCCATTCATAGGTACAAATACATCGTAGTTGATGGTAGGCGTATGACCGATGTATATTTCGTTAAACAATTTCATCCGTTTGGGATAAAGAATTGAGTCTCTTTTGATGCGCTTACCCATTACCAGCGCTGTTTCCCATAGTGTTCTGTCCCATCTGGTATTACCTTCAAAGCGTTCCATTGCCGGACCGTGCATTGAAGTGAAACCCGCATGTATGAACAGTCTGTTTTCCGCGTCAATGACATAATCTTTCATCCTGTTGTAGAATGCAATATGGATGTTCTTTTGTACCTGTGTAAGATTGGAATAACTGTCAATGGTGGCCTGGCCTCCATTGAATACCCAGGTAGGATCCGGAAGGGAGCCCATTAACCATGATTCACACCATGCGTCATGGTTCCCTTTAATGAAAATACATTTATACTGTTGATCGAGTTGCATGAGGTAGTCGATCACCTGTGCGGATTGTGACCAGCCATCTACATAATCGCCCAGAAATATAAGCGTATCGGCAGCTTTCGGCTTGATTTTTCCGATGATCTGTTCCAGTGCTCTCAGTGCGCCATGAATATCCCCAATTACAAACGTCCGGGCCATTTACCTGTAAATTTTGGCCTGCAAGTTAGTAATCAGTACGTCAATTGCATCCCTTTTTGCCAAAACATTTAGCCAGTCGGCCGGAATTGTGGCCCATCCGTAGGTCAATCCTGCCAGTCCGCCGGTAACAGCGCCTGTTGTGTCTGTATCTTCTCCCAGGTTGACAGCCTTCAGGACTGCATCCGCATAAGAGCTGGTGTGTAAAAGGCACCAGATAGCCGCTTCCAGGGAATGTACGACATAGCCGCCACCCCGGATATCGGTATCCTTACATTCCCTTAACTGGCCGAACAGGACGCGGTCGTAGTAATAGATCTCGTCATTTTTGAGGAATGACGGAAGGGTGTCACAGATCGTCTGATAGGCCTGTTCAGGTGTTTGTCCCTGTAAGATGGCCCGCGCCATTTCGAGGTAAATAAAACAGCCGTTAATGGAGCGTTGATGCCTGTGTGTCAGTGAGGATACTTCCTGCGTGTGCCGGTACCGCTCTTCTATAGACATGTCTTTTATATAAAATAACAAAGGCAGAATACGCATGAGAGAGCCGTTACCATTACTCTGTTCGTGGATACCACCCGCCATTACAGGAGATACGCCCCGGCCCAGGTTAAGGATGGCATCACGGGTAGCAAAACCAATGTCAAATACATTTCCATGTGGTGTCCAGTAGGCATACTGCATCCAGTTCACGAAACGGTTGGCCAGGTTTTGCAGGTCGTATTCGCCGCAGAGCATTTCTGCGAGACAGAAGGTCAGCGAACTATCATCTGACCAGGTACCTGCCGGCTGACCGTGCGTACCATAGCTACGCATGTCGGTTACAGGGTCTTCTGACAGGGACCGGCGTGACCGGAATTCTACCGGTACGCCTAAGGCATCACCGGTAGCGACGCCCAGCAGGGCGTCTTTGATATAATCTTTGTAGCTCATGGGGCTAGATTTCAATGTAGGCAGGGGGTACATGGTCAGTTAACCATACGCCATTGTCTGACAGGTAAAACAGGAATCCATCTCTGTGCATCTGCCCTGTTCTGATGGTCAGGATATAGGGCGCACCTCTGCGGCTGCCAACATTGACAGCGGTTTCTCTGTCTTTACTGAGATGCAGGTGCTGACGGCTCATCTTCTGCAGACCTTCCTTTTTAATACTGTCCAGGAATCTGGCGACAGTACCGTGATACAGGTATTCAGGCGGCGTAACAGGATCCAGTCCCAGGGAGACTTCTACGGAGTGGCCCTGACTGGCGCGTATTTTAGTGCCGTCTTCACTAAAGGAGAAACGTTTTTTGTCATTGGTTTCGACTACTTCCTGGAGCTGACCTAATGTGATCGGGTGTTTGTGTTGACTCATCCGGGTTAACAGTTCCTGTACATCTGTCCATCCATTTTCATCCAGTGTGATCCCGATGGTTTCGGGTTGATGTCGGAGCACCAGACTCATAAATTTACTGATGCTTTTTGTTTGTTTTTCGTTCATTTCATTGTTGTTTTAACTGGTCTCTGACCTCCATCAGGGCGTAGCCCAGGAGGTTCTGACCTTTCCATAGTAAGGGGTTGGCTGCGTGTTCGTGATTTGCGCCCATACCGATGCCCCATATTCTGTCGAGGGGACTGGCTTCTACGATGATACTATCACCGGTGCTGATCAGGAATTCCTGCATTTTAGGGTATTGAGAAAATTTCAGGAAGTTTCCCTGTACGACGAGGGTGAATTTTTCAGCGTCCCAAGCGGCAGTATCAAAGTGGGCTACTTTTCTACCTAGTTTTTTGGCAGTGGCAGGGTCTGAGGTCTGCAATATTTCCTGTTCGGTAACGGGATCTTTAAACAGGCGTGCTTTACCTGCCATCATCCAGTGTTCAGCGGTTGCATAAGTATGTGTTCCATCTGTAAAAGCAGCGGGCCACCATTGACTGAAGCAGCTTTTTGTCACGTTGCCGGGTTCACCTTTGTGTCCCCAGAAGAAGGTGAAGTTTAATTTTTCTTTTGTCTTGTACCTGCGGATTAACCAATCGTTGTTGTATTTCATCGTTATCATACATTTATCTGGAAGCTGTTCTTTTTCAGCTTCTTATTGAATTTATACAGATCGGGATGTCTGTTTTGTGCGCCTTCCCGTTTATTTCCGGTGTTGATAATATATTCTGAGTCCATGATCTTCCGTCTGAAATTGCGGCGGTCGATGGTGGTATCCAGAATACATTCATACAGTTCATGCAGTTCAGGCATGGTGAACAACTCGTCCAGCAGTTCAAAACCTACCGGGAAATAGGTGATCTTGGAACGGAGCCTTTGCAGGGCGATCTCAAAGATGGCATGGTGGTCGAAGCCCAGTTTGGGGAGTTCCCTGATATTGAACCATGCGACGTCATTGGCCATATTACCAGCTGAAATGGCTACACGGGCGGGGTTAACGAGTGCATAGTAGGCTACGGCAATGGCACGTCCACGGGGATCACGTTCCGGTTCGTCAAAGGAATACAGCTGTTCCATATAGACATCGTCCATACCCAGCTTCGTTTTCAGTACCCTTGAACAGGTATCACGGAAGCGTTCTTCCATTTGCAGGAAGGCTCCGGGCAGTACCCAGCGGTCTTTAAACGGTTCTTCTTTCCTGTTAAGTAACAGGACGGCAAGCTGTTGTTTGCTATAACCGAATACGACCAGGTCCACTGCGAGGGAGGGGTTCTGATAACTGTGAAAGGGTTTCATGTTCAAACTTTGTGTTATTCTGACGCAAAGGTAAGGAATATTATAATATCAATTTCACAACTGCTGTCGGGATGCAGCAGGTTATTATATCTTCGTTGCACCAATGAAGGAAAGACGGCCTTTTATCATCCATGAAAATTTCGGTATCCTGTTTTATTCTTGTTAACCCTGTCACCCACAAAATGTAAACCCATGAAACTTAAAAAAGTTAGATTCTCATTTTTAGCACTGGCTGTAATTCTTGGCGCCGGGTCGGCATTAGCAACCACTGTAAAAACAAATACGCTTCGCGAGGTAACTCAATATTACTGGAATGGCAGCGGTTATGCTGTTGCTGGTGTAGAGGGATATGACTATGTGTGCGAATGGTCTCAATTCGGTACCTGTACATATGTATTTGACAGTGCTACTGGTACGTACAAAAGAAGTAAGTACGGTAAGATCTCGTTCCTGAGATAAAATATATTCCTCCGCTTGTTAGCCCCATCACCTGCAAAATCAAACCTATAATGAAAAAATTAAGATTCTCATTAATGGCGGTAGCCGTTATTCTTGCTGCTGGCACTGCTGTAGCGACTAACATGCAGACAAAAGCTGCGAAAGCTGAAACCAAGTATTTCAGATCCAGCAATGGCCAGTTCTATGAAGCTGGTATCAGAGACTATGATTACATCTGCGAATGGGCCCATTTCACTATCTGTACGTATACGTTTGACAGTGTAAGCGGTACTTACAAAGAGAGTGAGTCCGGTCGTATCCTGTTCCTGAGATAGGAAAGAACGATTGAAAGAAATTGAACAACGGATGAGCTGCAAACCCACGGCTCATCCGTTGATTTTCTGTTGTTTGCGTATTTATACGTAGTAAAACAGGTGTTTTTGCACTTGATGGGAAAGGTTAATTAATGGAATTTTGAGTCATCAATTTCATTATTAACCACAAACCCCAAAAAAATGCGCAAACATCTATTGTTCGCAGGCGTAGCTGCGTTGGCTACTCTGTCGTTATTCTCCTGCAGAAAAGAACAGCAAGCTAATCCACAGTCATCCAATAATTCCACGACTGATGCCGGCGGCAGGACGGCAGGTACAGATGAACTGGACGCTATCCTCAAAGATCTTTCTCCGGAAACCTACCTGTTAACCTGGGATGGTTTACCAGCAAACAATTACATCACCAAAGCAACTTACGGCAGTTTATCTGACGAGACACAGTATTTCGGACCTGGAGGTCGTCCGCCATTCCCTGAACTGGCCAAGATCGGTTACGAAAGAATTCCTTTCAGAAAGATCTGGATCAAGACCTGTCCAACGATGATACCATATCTGGACATCGCCAAACGCGTTGGTGCGCTGGCGCAGAAGGTAGATCCTAAACAGCTCTTTGATCTGGGTATATATGAAGTAGGTAAAGGACAACAGTTGCTGGCTACCAAGACTTTCCTGACAGCTGCATCCCGTTTACAACCTGATGTGGTAGATCAGAAAGTGATCGGTACAGCTTCGCTTTCCAAATTCCGTTTATCCATTCCGGCAGGTGCGTATCCTTATTTCACCCGTGGTTTCTATGGTACGGCAGATATTACCCAATTCCCTGCAGGTGCCCGTGTGACTGTTTACAATGGTTTGAAATGGGAAGATATCCTCAGAAAGAGATTCCCGAATCTGATCGGTTGTTTCGATCCTGAAATCTTAAAAGATATCCGCAGCAAGTTTGCAAGACTGGATCCACGGTTTGACAAACTGGCTATCGAAGAAGTAGCTGGAGGTGCGGTAATTGGATTCTAAAATAATTAGGAATTAAGAATTAAAAATTAAGAATTGTATCTGTTAATGCTCTTTCTCTCAATGAAAACCGGATGTGAGTTTATATCTGATCGTTGTGATAGCGGAGGTCAACCAATTCTTAATTTTTAATTCTTAATTCTCTTAATTTCTTTCTTATGCTTACAATAAAACAACGCATCTGGCTAAGTATTGCCTGTTTCCATCTGACAGTAGTGGCATTGCATGCTGCACATCTGGAAGAGTGGACCAGTCATAAACCCTGGCTGCTGAAACAGATCACTACCTATGGAGACTTTACCGGTAGTGGCAATATTTTCAGCTTCTTTGCGCCAAATGTAGGGAATGAGATCGCGGTAGTATATACCCTTGGTGATGGCAGTCATCAGGAAGTGACAAGACTGGAGGGACCTAATACGGAATGTAACCGCCGTATTCAGACCATCTACAATTTCTTTAGTATAGAAGAAGCGCAGTCGTTGCTTGCAAAAAGTTGCGCCGCATATATGTTGCGGCAGCATCCGGCGAGTAATGTTGTGCGTGTAACCGTTATTGATAAACGTGTGCCGGCTATGGCGGCATACCGTGCAGGGAGTCAGCCGAAATGGGAACCCTTCCTGGTAAAAGACTTTCGAGTAACCCGATAAAACCTTCCGTTATGATAAAACGTTTCTTTCTCGCTCCTTCTACCGGTGAACCACTGGCATTTTTCAGGATTGCGATCGCGTTGTTAGGCTTAATACAGGGCGGCTGGCTGATTGGCAGTATTGCAATGTTATATGGCCCTGATGGACTGATCCCCTGGTCTGTCAGCAGTGGTATTGTTGACCCCTATATGCCACAATTATCCTGGTTAAAACCTCTTTCCCAGCTGATAGGTACCAATGCAACGACGTTGGTGTATGTGCTGATGGGTACTTACCTGTGCAGTTTAGGTGCTTTGCTGATCGGAAAGTTCACCCGGTATGCGGCGTTTATTGCCTGGGCTATCCAGTTTACCTTTATCAATACCGGTTTTATGGGCGCGTATGGCGTGGAGACGTTCATGCATATTGCTCTGTTTTACTGCATCATTATGCCGGTTGGGGAAGTTTTTGCCTGGGATAAGCTTTCTCTGAGCACCAAACCTGTGGAGAGTGAATGGAATACGCTGTCATTACGGGTATTGCAGATACACCTGTGTGTGGTATATGTAGCTTCCGGAGCGGAAAAAGCGATGGGTATCCAGTGGTGGAATGGAGAGGCGATCTGGCAGACGCTGATGCAGGGACAGTTTGCCCGGTTTGATATGCGCTGGATGGCTAATTATCCTTTGTTTGCGAAGCTGTTATGCTGGAGTACCTTATTACTGGAAACTTGTTATCCTTTATATATCTGGTGGCGTCGCAGCCGTCCTTATGGCTATGTGGCGATTGTATTGCTACATGCCGGCATTGCCATCTTTATGGGACTGCAGTTATTCTCTACTATCATGATCATTTTCAATACTACAGCCTTTGGATGGCCTTATCTGAAACAGGCGTATTATTCGCTGGTACAGCCCCTGCGGGAGCGGAAAAAACTGCACCGGGCGGGTATGCTGGCGACTCAGGCATTTTCGCATGAGTTTGAGATCTAGTATATTCGGATAGAAGGAGAAACTGTCTATGTTAAGGGCGATACTCCGGACAGACTTTATACCAGGTGACTTGCGAGCTTAGTTTTTAAGCCCGGCGATGATGTTGATTGTCATGGCTACTATGAAAGTATTCAGCAAAAAGGAAATCAGCCCATGCAGCAATCCGATACGACGTAGTTTGCGGGCGCTGATCTCCACATCCGATACCTGAAATGTCATCCCTATTACAAATGAAAAATAGGCGAAATCGAGGTAGTCAGGGTGTTGTTCTTTTGTGAATTCCAGTCCGCCGGCATGTTTCTTTGCATCATTTTCATCGTCATCATAGTAGATATGCGCATAGTGGAAGGCGAACATGGTATGCACCATTGCCCATGAAAGTAGTATCCCGGCTACAGCTACCACTACGTATAATATTTTCCCCGCGTCCTGGGCTTCATCAGATAACATCAGCAATAATACCATCAGCATACTGGCGAAGCAGGCCAGCAGGATGACTATGAACACGAAGATGCGGCTGCCGTCTTCGGTTCGGGCGTATTTACGAATTTCTTCTACCGAACGGCTGAAAAAGACAACCCAGCAGGTGATATTGTAGACCAGGGCAAAGACGTCCCATAAGAGTACCATACGAATAAACGGTGTCAGGGGGGCAGCCTGTGTGAGCAGGAATACGGCGCCGGCCAGGCCGGCACTGATCAGGACGCGATGGATGGGATGTAATTTGACAAAAATGTTGTTTCTCATGGGGGAGCTGAATTGTCTTTAAAGGTAGCTTATTCACAATTAGTGCGCCAGTACGCCGCAGCATTGTCAGCTTTAGCCTATCTTTGCCGCATGAAGTTTGAGCAGTACCGTATTTCCGAGGAAATTAAGAGAAGTTTAGAAGAATTAGGCTTTAAACGTCCTACGGATATTCAATTTAAGGCGATCCCCTCCATTCTGAAGGGTGACGACGTATTGGCCATTGCACAGACAGGAACGGGTAAAACAGCCGCTTTTGCTATTCCTGTGCTGCATAAGCTGCAACAGTATCATCCCCGGAAGACCAAGGGAGAGGTACGCTGTGTGGTGATGGTACCTACCAGGGAACTGGCTGTTCAGATCTCAGAAGTGTTTGAGAGGCTCGCAAAATATACTAAACTTAATATACTGGGGCTGCACGGTGGTGTGGACCAGGCGCCGCAGCTGAAGAAGCTGGCGCAGGGGGTAGATGTGCTGATTGCGACCCCGGGTCGTATGTTTGACCTGATCAGTCAGGGTTTTATTGACCTGAGTCAGACCGGCATCCTGATCCTGGATGAGGCGGATCATATGCTTGATCTTGGGTTTATCAGGGACATCCGGGATGTACTGAAACATCTGCCAAGGAGACACCAGACCCTGTTCTTCTCAGCGACGATCGACGAGGATATTAAGGACCTGGCTTATTCCGTGGTGAATAATCCGATAAGGATCCAGATCTCTCCGCAGGATCCGGTGTCTAAGAATGTGCAGCATGCGGTGGCTTATGTGGGTATGGATGACAAGCGTTTCTTCCTGGAAAGGCTGGTGAAAGAATTCCCGGAGAATAAGATCCTGGTGTTTGTACGTACAAAGGTGCGTGCGGAGCGTGTAGCTGCCGCCATGGAGCGTGTAGGTATTAAATCCCTGACCATGCACGGTGGGAAGGAGCAGGATAACCGTCTGCAGGTGATGGACGAGTTTAAAAAAGGCGATATCAAACTGCTGATCACCACTGATGTGAATGCACGCGGTATAGATATCCCGGATGTGGAATATGTGGTGAATTATGATCTGCCGGATGTGCCAGAGAATTATGTACACCGTGTAGGACGTACAGGCAGAGGCGTAAAGAAAGGGCAGGCTGTTTCTTTCTGTAGCGATGAGGAGAAACCGGTACTGGATGCTATTCAGCAATATCTCGGCAAGGAGATTACGGTGATGAAAATAGATAAGAATGATTACCGGGAAACGATCAGTTTCTCTGAAGATATTCCTAATGATAACTGGCAACTGTTGCTGGACGAGCACAACAAACACCAGGAGTTGCTGAAGAAGAAGAAAAAGAAAAAGAAGTAAACCGCGTACAGAGCGGTTTACTGTTCCTTTCTCAGCTGGAAGGTTTTCCTGACAAGGGTATGTGCCAGATCTTCCATCTTTTTATATGTTTCCGGAGAAATGTGGTAGTAATGTGACTGGAATAAGTTTCCTTCGAATGCTTCTTTCTTTTGAATAGAGAAGCAGAGGGAGATGACCCGGAACACATCCTGCATGTTCCTGTTTTCCACGATCCCTGCTTCTTTTAAGATCCTGAATAAGGCTGCCAGCTCCGGCAGTGTCAGGGATGTTTGCAATTTGAAATTTTCAGGTAAGCTTTTGAATTTCTTCACGCTGCCAGACGAACTGCGTTTCAGTTTGATCTGGAGGTGTCGTGTTTCTACCTGTAACCATTCTTTCAGTAAAGAAATGATGGAGGGTGCGTCGTGGCTATAGGCCAATCCGGCTTTTACAGGCAACTGGCAGAGTGTTTTATGGATGAAGGACAGCAGGTCCAGTTGCGTGTGTGCATCGGGCAATTCCATCAGCTGCTGGCTGATATAGGAGGTACAGTAATGATAATAGTCGGTGCTGTTGAAATTGAGTGTGAACAGCAATTGCTGTAAAGAACCGTGATCGAGGGTATTATCTTCCTGTGCCCAGTATTTCAGGAGGGCCTGTTGCAGTTCACGGAGAAAATCGAGCTGATAATGATTCATTCTGTTGGGCATTTGCGGATCAAAGGCGTCGTACAGGCTGAGGATCATTAGCTGGAGTTCCCGGCAACTTTCATCCGTTTCGCCGAACCAGTTCCGAATGACGGAAAGACCGGGAGCGATGCGTTGCCGCATCAGTTCCCGGTACACGTTGGGCGTGATTGCCATTTTGTTATAATACCTGGCATAGGTAAACATGAGGTAGAGAATGAGGTCTTCCAGCTGGTGACAAAGGTCATTACAGAGGTAGCGCCATTCGTCGTATTGTACGGGCGCGGCGGTTTCTACTTCAAGCCAGTTGAAGGGGACGTCATTACAAAGCGCTGTGATCTTTTCCTGGCAGATGCTTACATATTTTCTGATGGTGGGTTCGCTGATGCCTGCGGCGAGGCATTCTTCAAAAGCGATGGTGATATCTTCTATGGCGGCAAGGGATTGTCTGTGCATAAAACTGGCAATTTCATAGGCGTCCGGATCGTCGGTTTGTGGCGGGTGCTGCAGACTGTCCAGCAGCTGCTGCAGTGGTAACAATGGCGTTCGCATAATAAATCAGGAGTTAGGAATGAGGAATTGTTTGTGCAGGAAAAGTGGCCCGGGTATGTGAGCCAGGCCAATTGTCCTACAGCCGGGTCAACGATCAGCGTAATCGCGACGCTGAAGGAACAAAACAAGTGGTATGAAGCGCCGGATAAAACCTTTAAGTGGTTACAAGGGGAATTTATTTCTATTAACCTCGCATTAACTTATTTGCGTTATGAAAGGCTTATCATTGCATCCTGATTGAATTTTTTAGTCTGTATACATGTAGCCGGGCACTCCTGTCCGGCTAATTTCATGTTATAGACCTATCAGGCTGTTTGCCCCGTTTTTTCTGTTTTCTCTTCGTGATATTCCTGTTCGGTATTGATGGACCAGATATTGTCTTTTCCCGTTTCACCAGCGATAATATTATCGACTGATACCATGGCGGTCAGCATAGAGTGGTCTGCATTATTGTATTTGTGCATACCGTTTCTGCCCACCAGGAAGAGGTTCGGGAAGGTATTGACATATTGTTTTACCTCATCAAATCTTTCATAGGCACCGAAGTAAGCGGGGTATGTCTTTTCTACGCGCAGTACGGTAGAATCGAGTACATCGCTTGCGTTGGCGAGGCCTATTTTCTGTAATTCACGAATCGCGAGAGCGGCGATCTTTTCATCCGGCATCTTCCAGAAGTCATCTGTTTCGTTGCAGAAGAATTCCATACCTACCCAGGCCGTATTGGGGTCTTTTACCAGGTATGGGCTCCAGTTGTTGAACAGCTGAAGACGGCCCACTTTTACATCTTTTTCCTGTATGTAGATCCAGGTATCTTTCAGTTGGAGAGGCTTCCATTTACCGGAGCGTTTATCCTGTTCAGACAGATTTTTGAGCAGGATACCAACAGTGATGAAGTCGCGGTACTGCAGACCGGCGGCTACTTCCTTTACATTTTGTGGCACATCAGCTTCCAGGCTGGCGATGAGCTCTTTCACCGGCATGGTGCTGAAAAAATAGTCCCCTTTTAGTTCTACAGTCTGGAGGTCGTTCTTGTTAAAGGCCTCGATGGAAATTATTTTTCCATCCTGTGCGTTTACGGATATCACGTCGTGGTGCATGAGAATGGTACCGCCCATTTCCTGTACCTGGCGGGCTACTTCTTCCCATAGCTGGCCGGGGCCGAGTTTGGGATAGAGGAACTGTTCGATCAGGCTGGTTTCGGTATCTTTCTGAGAGATATCTTTTGATTTTTTCTTTTTCACGGCAGATTGTACTGCGTGTTGTATGGCTTTACGAATGCTGACACCTTTGATACGTTGAGCGCCCCATTCAGCGGGGATCTCGTGACAAGGTACACCCCATACTTTTTCTGTATAGTCTTTGAAGAAGAGGTTGTACAATGTTTTGCCGAAGCGGTTGATCATAAAATCTTCCAGGCTGTTTTCCGGTTTACGCGGAGATGCCTGTGCCTGTAGGTAGGAAACCAGGATGGAGATGGTGGTACCCACTCCCAGTTTCCTGAGTGTATCGATAGAGAGTTGGATTGGATACGTAAAGAATTTACGGAGGAAATAAATGCGTGAGAGACGTTCTCTCACCAGCATTACTTTATCGCTGTCCTGCGGGGTGATACTTTCCCCCGGTGCTACCTGTCTGGATCTATTCTGGTAGCTGATAGTAAATTGTTCACTCCCGGTATCCTGAGCAGGTAGTATATTCAACCACCAGTTCATGACACGGTCTGATTTGGAAAAGAAGCGGTGGCCACCGATGTCCATGCGGTTGCCTTTGTAATTAATGGTCTTTGAGATACCACCAATATCGCCTGATTTTTCCAAAATGACAGGAATGATATCTGATCTTTTCAGTAATTCATACGCGGCTGTTAATCCGGCGGGACCGGCTCCGATAATAATGGCTTTTCTTTTTACCGGAGCTTCGGTATTGGTTTGTGGTATTAAAATAGGCTGATCCATGGGCTAACTTTTGGAGAACTCTAAAATGGTAGTAACGCAGTATTCGTACGTTTCAAAGGTAGGAGAGGCGGTGAGAAGTGAACTTAGGAGATGGGGAGAAAAACTTTGGAGGGAGCGGGAAAGGGCTATAATGAAGAAAGCCCCATAAAGGAGCTTTCGGAAAACAATGCAAAATGAAGTTACATGCTTCTACGTAGCGCAGCAATGTTGCAGTTGTAGTACTTTTCTACTTCGCGTACCAGTTCGTCGATGGTTTTATACCCGGCAGTGTGGGCGACCTCTTTGAGTGATACGGACTGCTGCATTAAGCTATTATATGCCAGCATCATTTTGAGCATGTGAATAAAAGCGTTGATACCAACACTGAACTGGTGCCGGAAGGCGGTGGCCAGTTTAACGCCTGACATATCGAACATTTTTGCGACCTGGTCTGCAGTATGGGGTTGATGGGGGTGATCGACCAGGTATTCGAAGATGTCGTGATAAAGGCGTGCCTGTGCTTCATTGGGGATACGTACTTCATCGGCGATGGCATCCTGTTGCGCGAAGTTCAGGAACAGGTCGACGCAGCACCGTTCCATGAAGTGCCGTGCCTGCGATTCGATATAGCGGCAGGAAACAATGTTCTGGATCAGCATATTACAAACCGCGTTGATACGATACGGTTTTTCGTTGATAATGCTGGAGTGTTTTTGTAGTCTTTTATTGGCTAAGGACTGTAGTCCTGGGAAAACCTGTACGAGCTGCATAAACGCAGATGGCAGGATATTGATATGAAAGGATAATATTTTCTGGCCGGCGAACATAGGCACCCGGTGCATATCCGCATAGAGGTTGAAAAGGTTACATTGTTTTTCCTCTAAGGTGAATCCGTTTGTTTTAAAGGTCACGGCTCTGAGGGTATCTTCATACATGAAGTGTAAAGCCCAGAGGTGAAACGGTGCATATGGGCAGAGCACAATGTCTTTGCGGGCAAAGACATCATGCAGCCACAATGAGAAAGGTCCTAACGGCACATGCTGTGTGAGCATGTTAAAATCGTTGTCCTGCTCATAGTATAAGCCAGCATAAGGTATGATAAGGGGTAGATATTCAGTCGGAATATATGTTGCGGGGAGATAGGACTGCTCGAGGCGGTCTATCAACAACAATTTGTTTTCTTCAAATAACGTCGGGTACATACATAATCGCGTTTTAACGGTCACTTTTTGATGAAACACATGAGCTATACAATGAGCCAGACGGTTGATCTGTGCTGGCTACAGGAACAATGCTAATATACCGCCACAACATTCACTATTTCTTTATGGAGCTAAGCTAATAAATTGGGAAGGGAAGTTAGTTAATGAGATGTTAACGAGTGTAAAAAAGTATTGACAGTGAGGCTGGACAGGAATGAATACACTTCCTCGAGGGTGTCAAGGATTTTGGCGGTCTCATTGCCGGGGATAGTGGCGATGTTTAGAATGGTTCTTTCGCCTTTTATAATTGGCTCCTGCACCGGATAGCGGTTGATCAGGTGGTTCTCGTAGTGATTCCAGCCCTGGATGTCAGGAGTGATTAACTGGATATTGAAGGTGTGTAGCGGATCGGTTGCACTGGAGGCAAATCCGGCTTTAATAGTGATGTTGGGGATGAACTGGTCGTAGGTGAGTTCGAGTCCTTCCATGTCAGACCATTCGTCATCGGTGGTGATAACTGTGATAGCTTGTTTTAATGCATGGATGCGTTTGGCTTGTGTGTTCAGAATATGTTTGTTGTATGCCTGGTAGAGCTGGATTAAAGTGTCGATCTGGTCGGCATTGTCGTGGAAGAAACTGGCGACGTCTTCAATAGGGAGTGCGTCGAAATTTTTGATAAAGTTGGTATAGTGATTCATTATAGTAGGGATGGTTTATACTAAGCTAATAAATGAAAAATAAAAAGAAGTTAATGTGAGGTTAATGTGGAAGCGGCTCATCGAAAGATGAGCCGCTAAGGGGTATTTAGGAGTTAAACAGTGTGTTAGTTCCAGGTTTTTTCGCCGCGTTTCATTTTTTCGAGGGTGAGTTTGAATACTTCTTCGGATGGCTGAGCTTCGACAGCTTTTTGCTCCCATTTGATGGCTTCTTGCTGGTTGCCTAATCTGTGAAGCAGATTAGCATAAGTATCCATCATCATGGGAACCTGTTCTGTTTCAAGACTATATTTGCTCCATTGTAAGGCCGATTTTAGCAGGTTAGTGTCGGAGACATTCTCGAATATTCTCCATGCAAAGTCGTTCAATAAATTACTAGATACGCTAGCTCTATATTTGTTTATAAGTTGAGATGCAGTAGGGACGAAATTATTCCAGTCTTTATGATTTATATAATGAATTGCTTTGGCATGTAAGAATATTTCTTCACCTGGGGAGCCATATTTGGAGACAATTTTTTCTTCTAAAGCATTCCAGTCTGGATTAGCATTTGGAGCCGATACGGCTACCTTAATTTCGTCATTAAAAATGACGGATTTTATTTTGCCTCTTACGCGGTCTGCACCTATCAGTTCACTAGCTTTTTCCTGATTTTTGAAAAGGATATCAAATCCAGGATCTTTTGTTGATCTTGTGAAACGGTTGATAAACGTTAGGTTGCTAAAAGTCAGAGGATCGGATAAGCTATTGATATATGCTGTACTTAGATCAGCAACATTTTTTTCGTCCTTTAAGCGAACCGCCATTAATGTCAAATCTCTCACGAAGTCCGGGTCTTTTTTACCGTCTTTAAATTGCTGTAAGAGTGTCGCATATTGTAAATCTGGATTGGCTGTATCAGCGACCTTTGCCTGGAAAACACCATTAGCCGCAGCGTAACTCTGTGCCTGAGTTAATATCTGGCTATGTATGTCTCTAAGTTCTTCTGGCGAGATTTTGATTACTTCACGGTCATAAGTCATCATACCATTTTCTTCAGTCTCTACATCAAATGGTTCAGTATATATAGAACCAGACAAACCCTGCTCTTCAAATTTTTTCAGGCTTTTTACCATAGAGTCATACTTCATCTTAAATGCGGAAGCCGGAACCTGGATATAACCCCATCCTTCCATATCATTCCATTGGTGTTTCAGTGTAGGAACTCTTACACCTCCCCACTCACCAAGCACGCACGCTTTACCAGGTAAGGTAGGTGGAATGCCGGGGCCAGGGTAGTCGTGAATATCAGTCAGGTCGCTACTAGCCCATTTCTGAGATACTTCCTGTGGAGCACTACGATCATAGTTCTCACCCGTATGCCCATTCACAATACGAGACGGATCTTCCTTCTTCATCCACTCCGTCAGGCGTTTCTGATCATAGCGCGCCCAACCCTCATTAAACAGTACCCATATTACAATACTTGGATAGTTATACAGCTGCGCAATATTCTCTTTGTTTTCTTTTTCGAATGCAGTCTTCGCTTCTGCTTTATCGCTTGCACAAGTCACCATATCCTGCCATACCAACATTCCCGCTTTATCCGCATGATAATACCAACGTGCGGGTTCCAGCTTAATATGCTTACGAATGGTATTATACCCCATGTTCCTGATCGCCATAATATCAAACTGTAAAGCTTCGTCCGTAGGGGCTGTATACAAACCTTCAGGCCAGAAACCCTGATCCAGAACCCCCAGGTGATAGGTGTACTTGTTATTCAGGAACAGCCTGTCAACACCTTTCTCATCTTTCTTTACTTCAATCTTGCGCATACCAAAGTAGCTTCCGATTGTATCAACAACCTTCCCTTTATACAGCAGTTTTACATTCAGGTTGTATAAGCTAGGCTGATCAGGGCTCCACAGCTTAGCATCAGGAACAGGTAACAGCAGTTCAGCATTCGGCTTTCCTTTTACCTTTTTCCCATTGGAGGCAATTGCTTCAACAGTATAATCACCGGTTTTACCAGCAGTTAATACTTCCAGCTTCAGATTGCCTTTATCAATATCCGGTGTAAGACGGATGTTATTGATATAAGCAGCAGGAACCGTCTCCATCCAAACCGTCTGCCAGATACCGCTACTGGCGGTATACATAATATTCTGAGGGTTTAACACCTGCTTGCCATGAGGATTAATACCCTGATCTGTTGGGTCGAAAACGGATACTTCTATCTCATTGATGCCATCCTTCAATGCATCTGTAATATCAAAAGAGAAGTTCTGATAGCCGCCAGTATGTCCGCCAACTTCTTTGCCGTTCAGGTATACTTTTGCATCCCAATCCACGGCGCCAAAATGGAGCAGCACTCGCTTACCACCTGTTACATCAGGTTTGCTGATGCTACGTTTGTACCAAAGCCTTTGTGTCGGCAATAAAGGCTTCTGTACACCAGACAACGCTGATTCAATCGGAAATGGCACTAATATCTGTCCATCAAATTGTGTTGGCTTGGCAGCATCTTTTCCCGTGACAGCATATTCCCACAGACCATTCAGGTTCTGCCACTCACTTCTCACCATCTGGGGACGGGGATACTCCGGCAATACGTTTTGGGGATTCACATCCTTTGCCCATCGAGTCTGGATGCTTACAGGTTGCATTTTCCAGGCGGAGTTATTAATGGTTGTCTGCGCGTAGCTGTTGTAGTATGATGCACAGCACAATGCAATGGCGGCCACAGCTGCATTCATTCTCGTCATAAGGTGTTCGTATTTGAGATTAACACACCCCATCTTCGGGGGGATGCATGACTTTATTTAGCGCTGATTAAGTTGCACTCAGTAAAGTATGGTAATACGCCCACCAAATATTGATTCCTACTGTTTCAATTTAAACCCGTAATATGCCTCTAATGCAGAGGCCAGCTCATTTGAATGGTTGAATCCGGTTGCGTCTGCGATCACTTCTGATGACCATTGTTTCTGATGCAGTACATTAAATGCCATCATCATCTGTAACATATGTCTGAAGTCCTGGATAGAGATGGAATAGTGCTGCAGAAAGCCCTTTTCCAACTCAGCAAACGGAATGTCAAACATTAAAGCCAGTTCTGCTGTAGAGCATGGTTTATGCGGATGATCGATCATGAAGTGAAGTAGCTGACGGTAAGCATCCTGATGCGCCAGGCTACTAAACAGGAACGGCTCATGGGCATGTGCCTCCTGTGTAGCGAAGTTCAACAGGAGATCGAGACAACACCGATAAAGGAAGAGATGCGCCTTTTTGCCTGTGTATTTACAGGTAAGGATCCTTTGGATCAAATAGTCGCAGACCAGGTTAACATGATGCGGATGTGCGTTCAAAGCGCTGCTTTGCGCAGACATAGGACGGTTTAGTAAGTCTCTCAGCTGAGGGTATTTCGCCGCCAGTGCAGGAAGGAACTCTGGCCGGATGTTAATATGGACGGACAATACTTTCGTATTGTCCGCCATAGGAATACGATGTAGCCCCGGGTACAAATTGAACAGGTTACATTCCCGTTCTTCGAGTGTATATGGGGAATTGAGATTGCCTTCCACAATCAAGGAATCTTCATACATGAAATGCAATGTCCAGATATGATAAGGTGTATATGGCAATAGCACCATCTTTTCCTTCGCAAAGATATCATGCATCCATAGGGAAAAGGGGCCCGCATTTACATGCTGTGAAAGAATTTCACATGCGGCATCTTCACGGAAATACAATCCGGCATAAGGGATAATCAACTTGAGATATTCAACAGGCAGACTACTCGCTGGTAGATAAGCTTGTCTGTTCTTCTCGATCAGCAGTAACCGGTTCGCTTTAAATAAGGTAGAACGCATATTGATGATAGTTTACGGTCTGTATGACAAATGCAAAACGCTGTCGCCCTTTTCGAATTGATAATCTATTTTGACAATTGATTTTAAACGTATCAGGAATTTTCCAAGGTCTTCCTGTTTTTCCAATCGGGAAGAATATAATTGCTCTCCTGCTGCTACATTGTCCAGTATCACTTTGATCCTGTAATTCCGTTCCATCACCTTACTAACCTCTTTTATTGGGGTGGCCTGGAATACATAATATCCTCTCTTCCACGCTAATGCCATTGCGGTATCCGTATGATTGACCAGCGGTACTTTTCCTGGCTGGTAACTGGCTACCTGTCCCGGATGTAAAAGGACATCCCCATTCGCTGTTACCATTTTAACTGCTCCTGTTTCCAGCAGCACCTGTTCCTCGGAGGACTCATAAGTATTCACATTAAATGAAGTACCCAATACCTGCACTGTACTGTTAGGCAAGCGTACCTGGAATGGTTTGTTCTCTTGTTTCGCTACCTGTACATATGCCTCTCCACTGATGTGGATCTCTCTTCTGGTATCAAAGGTCAGCGGGAATTCCATCCGGCTATCCGCATTCAGTATCACTTCAGAGCCATCCGCCAGCTGCACAGTATAGTCCTCGCCCGGTGGAACAATTATGGTAGCGAGCTGGGATTCGGTACCTCCACCGGACCAGGACAGCTTTCCGGTTATTTCCCGGAAAGTGATCCCACCCGCCTTGAACTGCTGCTGCCCGCTGCCCAGTAAAAAATACGCTCCGTTGGGCAGCTGCAGCATAACAGATTTGAGGGCAAAAGATGGGCTTGCGCCCGGCGAAACTGGCTTGAACGCCGGGAACAATAATTTATAACAGACTGAAGCTGTCAGCAACAATACCGCCGCTGCGCTCAGACTCGTTTTTACCAGTATCTTCCGCCGTTTACGTTTACTTACCACAGCGATGATCTGTGATACAGGCAGCGTATTCGGAAGGTCTTCACGTATGGATTGAATATGATCACCTGTCAGTTGCTTGTGCATCTTTAGCCAGATAGCATATGCATCAGCATCATTTTCCAGGAGATCTTTGAGGGTGGTACTGTCTTCAGGAGAAATGGTCCCTGCTATTTCTTCCAATACCAATTGTTCAATGTATTCGGGATCTACCGGCATGATAATCCTATAATGTGATAACGCATTTATATGTAGTAACAGAAGGGGGAAAAGTACTGGGGAGAAAATTAATTTTTTTTCAGCCGCTTGCGTAAGATCTTCAATGCTTGCTGGACGTGGTTTTTAACAGTCTGGACCTTAATATTAAGAATGGTCGCAATCTCTTTGCTTGTCTTTTTTTCTAAATATGACATTTCAAAAGCCTTTCTGCTTGTTGGGCTCATACAGGACATTGCACTCTGTATTTGCTTATTCAGCTCCTTTGTTTCCAATGGAGAAGTTCCCGTCACAGAAGTTGTCATGGACGCATACGTCTGCTGCCGGTTCCGGATGCTGACTTCTTTCCGTACCAGATCTGCACAACGTTGACCTATGGCCCCGATCAGATAAGTTTTAATGCTGGTCCTGATCTCCAGGTTTGCGTGATTATCCCAGAAGTAAATCAGTACATCCTGTACTGCGTCTTTAGCAATGGCATCATCCTGCAATTTATAGTAGGCATGGAGGTACAACAGGTCAACATATCGGGCATAGAGAACGCCAAAAGCAGCTTCATTTCCCTGTTGAAACAGTAAAAATAGTTCGTCTTCTGAATGGTTGATATTCAATGGATTCATAATAAAGACTCTATTTTCTTTATGAGTAAAAGTATTTTAAAGTGATATACGGTTGAGTTAACTCGTTGTTAAGGGAAAAAAATTGTTGCAGTGAGTACTTTTTCCTTTTTACTGCAACTATATAGATATATAGTCACAACTTCCAATATGGGGATGCCCGAACGCACAAAATGCTGTACGCTCTTCCTCCTGCTCTATACCTGTTGTTTGTTGCAGGTACATGGGCAGCAGGGGCGAATCAGTATTTCCATCAGTGGCCGGCGCCTATCCCTGCAACACCTCTTCACAAAGATTCAGGAACAGACAGACTATTACTTCAGTTATGGTGCTGATGTCAATGTTGCCCGTACAATGGATGTCGATTTTAAACAGACACGATTGTCAACCGTCTTAAAGACCATCCTGGGAAATGATTACTCCTGGGAATTCGACGGACGATCCATCAATATCAGAAAACTGCCATCAACACCGATACCCGTTCCTGCTCATAAACCGGCTCGAGACACCCCTCAACTCATCCAGGGAAAAGCATTGGATGAAACGGTCATCATTGCCTATGGTACCACTACACAGCGCTTTAGTACCGGTAATGTCACTGCGATCAAAGGGGAAAGTATCGCCGGACAATCAGGTACCAACCTATTATTAGCCCTGCAGGGCCGCGTACCTGGACTGTTGGTGACGCAAACAGGTGGTATCGGCGGTATGGCCATGAAGGTGCAGCTCCGTGGACAAAACAGCCTGGAAAATGGCACACAGCCTTTATTCATTATTGATGGTATTCCTTATAATCCCACCCTCAGCGGCGGACTCGGATCGCAGATCTGGGGTGAAAAAGCATCTGCTTTTAATTTTATTAATCCCGAAGACGTAGAAAGTATAGATGTGCTGAAGGATGCAGATGCGACCGCTATTTATGGTTCCCGTGGCGCCAACGGCGTAATCCTGATCAATACCCGCAAAGGCAAAGCCGGAAAAACACAACTCCGGTTCAATATCGCGACCGGTGTGACGTATACCGGCCATAGCGTCCAGCTGCTTAATACGCCGCAATACCTGGCAATGAGAAATGAGGCGTTCAGGAATGATGGCATTAAACCGACCGACCGAAATGCCCCGGACCTGTTGAAATGGGATACTACACGATATACCGACTGGCAAAAAGAACTCATTGGTGGCACCGGTAGGACCATCAGTACCCAGGCCTCTATTTCAGGGGGCAGCACCAATTATCAGTACTTACTAAGCGGGCACTACCGTCGTGAAAGCATGGTCTTCCCTGGTGCATTTGCAGATACCCGTGGCGGCTTTCATCTCAGTACCAATACAAATTCTAATAATCAACGCTTTTCTGTCACTTTTATAGGTAGCTTCCTGGCAGATAAAACCACACTTCCAGGCTTTGATTTTACCAGCAGGATCATGCTGCCTCCTAATACGCCTCCTGCCTACCTGGAGGACGGGAGTCTCAATTATAGCTGGTTAAATCCTTATATCGGATTGGTCGGCCCTTTGTTTAACGCAGATGTGAAAAACCTGCTGGCAAATATCGGTTTACAATACCGGCTTCTACCTGGTCTGGTGCTGAAAACAAACGTGGGTTACAACTGGCTTACCGGCCGCTCTGCTTCATTGACGCCGCTTGCCATCTACGCACCCGCTATTCGTAATACGCGCAGGGGTTCCGCCCAACATTTTCACTATGAAGGCATCTCCCGTATCATCGAGCCACAGGCCACCTATACCCTGGATAAATTCGACTGGCATCTGCAAATACTCGCCGGTGGCACCCTTCAGGGATATAATGAAAACAGGGACGCACTGTACGCGGACGGATTTAAAGACGATGCGCTTTTAAGCAATATCTATTATGCCGATACTGTGTATGGTAAAACAGAAACGGCGGCATACCGATATGTCGCCCTGTTTGGCCGGATGGGGATCAATTACAAAAACCGCTATCTGCTCAATCTCAGTGTACGCCGTGATGGGAGTAGCCGTTTCGGTCCGCGGAAACAGTTTGCCTCCTTCGGCGCAATCGGTGCTGCCTGGATATTTACAGAAGAGCATTTTGCAAAGCATTTACAGGATATCCTGAGCTTCGGTAAACTCCGCGCCAGTTACGGTACAACCGGTAACGACCAGATAGGTGATTACCAGTATCTCGGACAGTATAAGAAGGTGGATGGCAATTATCAGAACGTTACCGGACTCCGGCCTGCCAGTTTGTTCAACGCGGATTTCGCCTGGGAACTGACACGTAAATCGGAGCTCGGACTGGATCTGGGATTTTTACATGATAAGCTCCTGTTGTATGCCAGTTACTACCTGTACCGGTCCAGTAACCAATTAGTGTCTTACCCATTACCTGATATTACCGGCTCAGGCAGTATCATCGGTAATCTGCCTGCTGTCATCCGTAACAACGGACTTGAACTCGTGTTATCCGCACAGCATATCCGAAATAGGAACTTTGAGTGGGCTTCATCATTTAACATCACTTTCGGACATAATCAGCTATTACGTTATCCTGATCCTACTATTCCAATGCAAAGTTCAACAGGCTTTGTAGAAGGTCAGGCACTTTCTCAGTTATACGTAGCTACTGCTATGGGAGTCGACCCTGCCACTGGTGCATATCAGTTTGCGGATGCTAATCATCATCCGGTACCTGCAGATAAGGCGGTGGAGAGCAAACCTATGGATATGGCGCCTGTTTGTTATGGTGGCTGGCGGAATAACTTTCAATGGCGTAGATTCGGATTGGAGATCTTATTACAGTTCACAAAGCAAAAAGGATTGAATACAATCTTCGATCCGAACTATATGCCTGGCTATGTACAAAACCAATATGCTGTTGTCTTATCGAGATGGCAGCAACCAGGTGATATCGCTACCTATCAACGGTATACACAAACAGGTAGTTTGCGGAATGGATATAGAAAGGCCATTGAAAGCGATCTGGGGTATGTAGATGCCTCTTTTATACGTTGCCGCTATGTAGAAGCCAGTTGGTCATTCCCTGTTAAACTATTGCAGCGACTGCATTTGCAGGAGGGGAAATGCTACCTGCAGGGACAAAATTTATTGACATGGACACATTACACAGGACTTGATCCTGAAACACAATCAAAGACAACGCTGCCGCCATTAAGGATGGTCAGCTGTGGATTAAAAATAGCATTATAAATCTCGTATCATGAGAGGGGGACAATTACTACTTATCGGAATAGTGCTGCTAAGTAGTTGTCGTAAACTACTGGATGTCGGTTCGCCGATAGATAATGTTACCACCAACTCTGCCTTTAATTCAGACGTCACGGCCGCAGCGCTGATGACAGGCCTGTATTATGATATGAGCAACGGAGGCGCTTTTATGGGTAGCAAAGGGATCTCTTATCTCTGTGGATTGTCTGCCGATGAATTTCTGTTACAACAGGAGGAAGAACTGGCTTTGTCACTTTACCATAACCAGATCCAGACAACAGACGTCCCTTTCTGGCGTGTGCTGTATCAATATATCTACCGTGTGAATGCCACTATAGAGGGCTTACATACCGCTACAAAACTTACGCCTGTCATCCGACAACAATTGATGGGTGAAGCGAAATTTACCAGGGCTTTTTGCTATTTCTATCTTGTTAATCTTTTTGGAGATCTACCCCTGGTTATTGGTACAGATTATAAGATCAATGCAACATTGTACCGAACATCAGCCAGTAAAGTGTACGACCTGATCATGGCCGACCTGAAAGATGCGCAGGAATTGCTACGGACGGACTATCTGCAGGCTGACATGGTATCGGTTACCAGCGATCGGGTAAGGCCTAACAAATGGGCTGCCGTTGCTTTACTGGCAAGGGTGCAGCTATATCTGGACAACTGGCAGGACGCGATCAATGCGTCGACAATTGTACTTGATAACCATGACCTTTATGACACCAGCAACATCTCTCAGGTATTTCAAAAGGATAGCAGAGAGGCGATCTGGCAGTTACAACCTGTTGATAAAACATTTACAGATGATGCGGTGCTATTTATCCAGCAACGCTCCGTACATATCAGTGATGATTTGCTGCTGTCTTTTGAGAAAGGAGACCTTCGCAGACAGGATTGGCTAGGTGGAATAAACAGCGACCTGTACCCTTATAAATATAAAAATATCGATGGAACAGGTGTTTCCAGCGAAAATCTTGTGATGCTGAGATTAGCTGAGCAATACCTGATCAGGGCTGAGGCACGTCTGCAGACGGGCGATATCGACGGTGCAAAAGCAGATCTGAATGTAATAAGGGCCCGCGCAGGATTGCGGGACATTACCTTTACGGTTCCGGATCAGCTAATGCAAGCCATTCAACAGGAGCGGCGCATTGAGCTGTTTGCGGAATGGGGCCATCGCTGGCTGGACCTTAAGCGTACACACCACGTTAATGCCGTAATGGAGGGCGCTGTAGGAACCAAAGAAGGGAATTGGGCCTCGTATGCGCAATGGTATCCCATTCCTCAAAGCGAGATTATCCTGAATCAACACCTTTTTCAAAACGAGGGGTACCATGATTAATCGCTATCTCCAAATTCCGTATTTCACATCCTACATTTTTCCATTTTAGTGATTCTACCTTTAGCATAAAACATTTTGTTATGTATAAGGCCAGGTTTATTTTAATGATCATCGCCTTGTTGGCACTATTGGGAGGGATCATGTCTTTCAAGGCAGGAAAACGCCGTCAACTCAGTAACCTCTTCTATCCTACTACCGGAGATTTTACGCAGAATGGCGCTTCACGTAATCTCACATATGCTTACCTGGCGCCGTATCGTACGTTTCGTACGGATGTTTATGAGTTTCCGATTAATGTTACTCGTCCGCTGTATACTGGTACGACACAGTCTACAACGACTGTCGGGGGGAGTTTTTACTTTATCACAGTTGTGACCGGCCCTGCCTGGATCACCCTGAATGGGATCTATGATGATGCCGGTCAGTGAGCCTTCATCCAATCCGGCATTGGTTTGTCTTTGAGAAAATGATCAAAGAACTGCTGTTGCCGGATGGTGAAATCCAGTTTATCCGGATCGCGGAATAACTGATGCCCTTCATTGCGATATTGCAGCAACCAGACTCTCTTTTGTAATCGCCGTAGGGCAGTGTACAGTTCTATACTCTGTGCAAATGGTACTGCATTGTCATTATCGTTGTGCATCAATAAAAGAGGTGTATTTACCTGATTGACCCGCATCACAGGTGAATTCTTCAGATACAGCCGCGGTATCTCCCAGGGTGGACGTCCCATCTTGTTTTGTCCCTGTTCATACAATTGCTGCATGGCACTCCCTGTGATTTTTCTGATAGCACCATACCCGCTGAGGAAATCTGTTGGTCCCGCTGAGGCCTGTGCAGCTGCAAACAATTGCGAATGTGTGACTACATAATTGGTGATATATCCCCCGAAACTATGTCCCTGTAATCCCATTTTTTCTTTATTCACCCAGCTGAATCCAGAAAGGTATTTCGCTGCATGGATCACTGCGCGGGCGGCGCTTCTGCCCGGATGTCGCGGTCTTGTCCGGATGTGCGGGATAAATACGACGTATCCATTACTTACATACCAGGGTATATTCAGTGTTCCTTCGCTTAACGCTGGTGCTAAATACCTGTGCAAATAATCTTTACTGCTTTCGTAGTAATGAAAGATGACCGGATACTTTTTGGCCGGATCAAAATCCTGTGGTTGATAAAGCAGACCATATTTTGTCAGGGTTACGCTTAACCAGTTATAGTTGTCTTCCGGATGGATTTTTGTGAGTGATGCGAAATGCGTAAAGTCTCCCGTAACACATAAATTAGGACCCGATTCTCCACGCATGCCTGCTACCAGATAGATACTGGTATCCTTTGCCTTTATTGGTGGATATTGGTCCAGTGGATAGACCGGCATATAGAAAAGCCGATCTTCCATAGTGCAAACATTGAGCTTTCCCTGCTCCCATTTCCAGAAACCATTTGCCTTAGTATGCGTATTAAATGCAATAAAGACATCAGGATAAAGTTGACGGAAGACCAGATGCTGCTGCTTTCCTTTTGTCAACTTTACTGGTGCTAGTCTCCCGGAAGGATCTACCTGCCAGACATCCCTGTCACTATGTATAAACACAATACTATCTCCGGCAGACCATTGTGCCACTCCGATGCCCTTTATCAGTTTCCTGATATGCCCTGAAGCAATTTCATAGCTGTAGATCGCTGCTGTTGTATGATCATACCAGGTCATGAACCGCTCATTAGGTGAGATGGATGGCTGTAGCAACAGCTTACCAGGATTCGCAGTGATCATTTTTTGCATTCCCGTATGGGTGTCTACCAGGTATAGGGTGTTGATTATCTTTTTATTCCAATAGTATTCCTGGTGATTCACACTGTTTTGTATGATGATATATCGCCCGCCATGTTGCCAGGCGATCTGTGTCCCTGGTGGGTTAACCGTAAATGATTTTCCGTTTGCGAGGCAAAGAACCATGGTTGTAGGCACCACAGGCGGCGTTTGCAGATAGTAATCCTGGTAATGCCAGATATGCAATTTTTCTTTAGGCGCCGGGACTGGCAAAGGCAACTGATATTGGAAGTATTTGCCATCCCGGGAGAATTGTAATCCGCCGGCACATTGCTCGTTTAATACAATCGCGCTATCCATACCTGGCTGGTAATAACGTAGTGTATTGCCCTCCAGAAAAGCCAGTTGATGTCCATCGGCTGCTAATTGACTGACGGAGCCAGGCCATATAAATCGGGTGAGTCCTGCAGTAAGGTCTATCCAACGAAGGGTATCTGTTTCCTGTAATAATAACTGCTCCTGTGCGATGGTGTAAGATTTTATGCCTGGTATTTGCTGCAGACTGTCATTTGTCATAATGCATAGTGTATCGCCGGGTAATTGAAACAGGAAATACTGGCCGGCAAATACCGGATTAAAACCATGTGGGAATACTGTGCGCTGATGCTGGTAAAAGGAATGGTAACATAAGGTATCACCTTTTGCCGGACTTCCATACTGATACCAACAGTAGTGACCGTCATCCCGTATACCATATTGTGGAGCCAGGGTAGTCCAGGTCCGCCAACTATCGTTAGTAAGGGCCGGTCTTTGTGACCAGACCGGAAGCGAATAACAGCAAAGCAGTATGATGAGTCTACAGGAGGTTAACACGGGTGCGTTTTTGTACGGTCCCTATAAGTTAATATTTAACTGTTAACTTTAACGCGTATCAAAAATATTCTCTATCTCCAAACTGTTGAATTGATCTCCCAGTTTAAATTCCCTGCATATTATGAGAATGCAATTTAAGAGATACATATACCTGGCAATGTTCACCATGTTGTTACAGTTCATTGTCTTCAAATATTTCTATCCGTTTCCCAACTTTATGCAGGATTCTTACAATTACCTGCGTAGTGCTGCCGAAAATGTGGATGCGAATATGTGGCCGGTAGGGTATGCGAAGCTAATCAGTGTCGTTGGTTGCTTTACACATAATGATACTGTGTTGGTATTGATACAGTATTGCTTTTATCATATCTGCGCGCTTTATTTCTTCTACACATTACACGACCTGACAAGCCTGCATCGGTGGACACGCCGGATTATCTTTTGCGTACTTTTTCTCAATCCAGCCATCCTTTATCTGAGCAATTATGTAACCAGCGATGTTTATTTTATCGGTATCAGTCTGGTATGGATATCACAGTTATTCCGCCTTGTATATCAGCCTGAAAAATGGCTGCTGGCTGCTCACCTACTGGTATTGATATTGGCATATACCGTGCGGTATCATGCATTGATCTATCCAATCATCAGTATCACTGTCATCGTCTTCTGTCCGTTTTCTATCAGGGTGAAAATTGCCAGTGGCATGATCATGGCAGGCGTGATCGGTGCTTTTATGCTGTACACGACAGCTGTTAATCAACAAGTAATGGGGACCAGACAGTTCTCGGCTTTTAGTGGATGGCAGATGGTTAGCAATGCTGTTTACGCCTATGCACATATGCCAGAAAGACCACCATTGCAAGTGCCTGACCAATTTGCGGCCGTCCATGCTAAAGTAGTTCCTTATCTGGATTCACTACAGCAGGTATCATCGTCTCAGCGTCCGGATGGGTGGCCGATGATGGCATTCTACCTATGGGATCCCGGCTCTCCGCTGCAACCATCACCTGGTGCCGTGAATATTGCAGATAATGCTATACATCTTCGCCAGATGGCAGCGGTGGCTCCCTTATACAATGATTATGGGAAATATCTGATCAGTCAGTATCCCTTTCAATATTTTCGTTATTATCTGTTGCCTAACTTTTTTCAATATGCTTATCCACCAGTAGAGAACCTGGCCGTGTACAATGATGGCCGTGATACGGTATGGCCGATTGCACAGGCCTGGTTCCACTATCCTTCCAATAAAATCTATACAAGATCCGGTGCAAGGGAATTGGTGTTCTTTAATTGTTACCCTGCTTTGATGCTTGCTGTTATTTTGTTTTTTATTTCCGGCTGGATTGCATATTACCGGGTTGGAGGCCCGTCATTTGCAGATGCCAGATTCAGAAGTGCGTTACGGATCGGTACGTTTTATTGGATTATACATTATGGTTTTAGTGTGTTGGCATCTCCGGTGGTGCTGCGGTATCAGTTATTAAATGTGATTTTAGGGGTGGTGTTTGGTATGGTCTTATGGCAGATAACCATTCAACGTGCGTTACTGGCTCGAAGATCCCGGCAAATTTAACTGCACCGGTTTTAAAATGTTTATCCTTGCCATAGAAACTAACAGCCACAAATAAAAACATATATGGTCGTCTTTGAGAGCCTATAAGCACTCTCATTTTTATCGTAGGCGGACTTTTTCTTTTTACGGATATAAGACCTGAAGATTTTTGGTACAGACGGAACGTTAGTAACGTGAAATCTATTTCCGCAAATCCAACGGTTATTTCATAATTGGTGACATCTTCTGGTAACTCCTTTCGTTTTATATTTTCATAATGTAAAACACAGTGTGCATAATACATATCATCCATCAGCTGGAAATGAGTAGGATTATATACAATACCCATAAGTTCGTAGAATGACTTTCCATTATTGAGTTCAATGCCTTCGATTTGCTCAAAATGCTCGCGTTTAACATTACGTTGTCCGGGAGGTACTTCCTTATCAGATTTTATTATTTGTGAAAATATTCTGGTGAGCATAGTGTGCCTGGTTCTGTCATGAACTGGTTGTTGTATGCTTTCCATAATAGTTCTCATCATTTTTGCACAGCGGGCAGCCTTGGTGAAATCCTTCCAGTTGTCGCGTACGCGTTGAAATCTTTTGTCGTTATGCAATGCTTCTTTCGAGTGACTGCGAACTCTTTTGATGACGTGTCTGTTTTCTTTCGATATTGTCATGAATTATTTTTATTGTAAATGATTTTTTCGCTTGTCCTGTGTGTTTTTGTGAAATGAGAGCTTGTTAAACATTTCACGAAACCGACTTCTGATATCTGGACCATAGCGTTCTTCAAGATGTGTTGTATACAGGCTTGAAGTAGCATGAGTGATCATGCCCTGTTCAATAAATAGGTCGTATCTGGCCAATAAGATCTGTTGCATCACTTTGCAGGACGTGCCATAATGTTGTACGTTGATTTCTTTGCCGAGATCATCGAAGCAACAGATGGCTGGTGTGTCGCCTTTTGTATGAAAGCTGTTGTATGTATAGCGGGTAATAATCTCTGTTCCATACTTTCCAAAATCGAACGCTATTTTCGGACAACTATATACATCATATTCATAGGATGGAGTGGTTAGACAGCGCATGATCTGCATGAGCTGTGTCTTTCCAGATCCAATGGGTCCTGACAGAAAGATGCCTTTTTTGAGGTCTATCTGGCATTGTTGTGCAACATCCTCATCTCTTAACATCCATGCAACAATGGGTACAATGATAGGTAGGTCTTCTTTATACAGCCGGAAATGCTGTCCAAAGCGTTGCTGTCCTTTCTTCTGTAATTGTTGAAGGATGTTCTTATAATCAAAATGGCTCCTGATACCCCTGATCGGATTCAATATGATTTTCGTCATTTGACTTTTGATGTGTTGTCGTATCGTTTATTGTTTTGTTTAATAAATATTTATGTTGTTGTTTAGGAAAGCGTACCATTTGTGATACCTGTGTGGTCTCAGATCCGGACTCCGACGATACCATTTGTGATCCACTGTTGACATCAATAGTTGTATTAAATGGAACAATAGTGACTGTTGCCGCTTCATATCTCAGTTTAGATGGGTAGTACTGAATATATCCTGCATCTGAAAGTTCTTTCATGCATCTGTAATAAGTAGCCTTTGAGCCGATTTTGGCTTTTGCCATCAACGGTTCACGATATATTTTCAATACCTGTTTAAACCGGGCCTGGTTCCATGCTCTGAATAATGCAAGGTATAAGCTCTGATGGTATGGTGTCAGCCAATGGTCTTCCTCTGCTTTCATAAAGAAAGCATTCAAATGAATGATGTAATTCATATGTCAGTAGTTTGTACCGATACTCCGATACAATCAATTACGCTGTCAGGCAGCGCAAAATTGCTGTACCTGGATTACGGCGTTGGAATTAGTAGTTAATAAGTGCGATTGAAAAAACTCCCTTTGTAAAAGTCCTGGGGATGGACTTTGCTATCAGGTGTGGTACCTGAGTGAGCAAGCCTATAGCGTGGCTATCGCCTATAGGGAACGAAGTCGTAGGGGAGATAGTAGTGAGAGGCGAAGTCGTAGAGATAGTAAGGAACGGGTATTGTTGTCTGACTGCTGTTTACTGGAACGCAAATGCAGTCGATCTACGAGATCGAGTGATCGGAATAATCGTGCATCTAAGCACATTGCTTGTAATTTTTTCATTGTGTAAATTTTATTTGATCGGACCTTTATTATGCTACAGTTATTGTTTCGTGGATAGCTAGTTCTTCTTAGTATTGCTCTTGTAGTTGTTGCTGTCTTTTATGCTTTGGGTTTACAAACAGCTTATAATAAAAGATCCGTTGGAAAAAGTTATCGTATGCTAAGTTAAGTAAAATCCTTCAACACAAAAGTCAATTTGATATAAATATTTTCAAAGAATAATGCTCTTACCATTTATCACTGCTTCACCGCGTCATCGTCTAAACGTTGATGCGGTGACGTCTATTATCAGTTCTCTGATCTATGGACGTATCGTAATATTGTATTGTCAATCAGCGGTAAAGAGGCCGCGCCAAATACAACGGAGAGGCGCCTGTTGTATTACTCAAATCTGCTGAATGGATATTGAAGTAAAAGCTGGTTCAATCGAACAATGGACGAATAAGCGACGGCGAAGCGACGAATCTGCGACGAACAAGCATCGTTCAAATGTTCTGCCAGTATATGTTTTAAAATATTAAAATTTTTATCATGGCTAAATCATCAGATAATATTATTCTTAAAGGAGCATTCGGTACGATTGGCGATATGTTGACACTGACGCGTAAACGTTCCGGACAACTGATCTTAGGTAAGAAGCGACGCGCAAGTCGTAGTGCGCCTACTGATGCACAGTTGGAAGTACAACAACGGTTCAAGTTAGGCATTCAATATGCGAAGGCTGTTTTGCTTGATCCAGTGAAGAAAGCATTTTATGCGGCCCTGGCTGGCCCTGATCAGAGTGCATACAATATTGCGTTGAAAGATGCAGTTAAGCCTCCTGAAGTCATCAGTATCAATACGGAAAACTATACAGGTGCTATTGGCGGTAGTATTCTTGTTCGGGCAGTAGATAGCGTGAAAGTTGCCAGGGTTAGGGTGAATATCCGTACCGCGACTGATGAGAATGTGGAACAGGGAGAAGCCATCTTACAGGCGAATGGTATTGACTGGTTATATATTTCGACGGCTGTAAATGCTGCATTGGAAGAGACAGTAATCACGGCAACTGCTATTGATACACCTGGTAATGAGGCAATGAAAGAAGTAGTGATGTAAGAAAACCGTTATTGTTAGACGGTGAAAAAGCCTCCGCAAATTGCGGAGGCTTTCTGTACTAATTTCTTTGAGCGGCAACTTTGATGTTGTAATATGCTTCAATGGCGTGAATCATCTTTTCCGTTTCCATGCCAACCCTTATTGCGATATCACCAAAAGACTGACCGTGTTGTATAATGAGATCAAATGCCGTCATCATCTTCAGCATATGACTGCAATCGTGTATACTGATGGCAAAATAACTCAGGAAGCCTGCTTCAATTTCGTGCTCCGGTATATGGAACATCCGTGAAAAGTACCTGAGATCGCAGCGGACATGAGGATATGTCCGCATGTATTCGAATACTTTATTGTAATTATCATTTTCTGCCGGAGGAACTACCATAGCGACGTTATACTGTCGACAGAATATACGGAAGAGATCGGCGCAGCATCTTTCAAGGAAGACTGCTGCATCATCCCGGAGATAACGGCAGGTCAGTATTTTGGAGATCAGCATCCGGTTGACGGTCGTCACGGTAAAAGGTTGCTTGTTGATCACCTGGTTCCCTGAACGGTGTTGTTGCAGCCGTTTGTGAAGATCCGGAAAGTCTGCTGTAAGCGCGGATATATGTTCGGGTAATATGTTGATCAATACAGATAACGCCTTCAAATCTTCTTCCAAAGGCAGGCGGCTTACACCTGGCTCGAGATAAAACAGGTTACAGGTATCCTCCTCCAGGCGGAAAGGTTCCGAATCAGGAAATCTTACGTCCAGTCCGCTTTCAAACATATAATGCAGTGTATATAGCGGGTGAGGCACGTAGGGCAGGATGTCCTGCGCGCCATCTGCTACAACGTCGTGGATCCAAAGGGAATAGACCCCAAGAACCATGTGCTGTGACAGTACATATACCTGGCCGTTCTGCCAATAGTGTACATTGGCGTTGGGTAGTAATAATTGAAGATACTCTTCGGGTATTCGGGCGGTATTCGTATTACCAATACGCTTTCCTTCCAATGGAAGCAACCTCGCATCTCCATGTGAAAATGCTGACATTTTGTGGTGGTTTGCTCTATAACAAGGATCGTCGCCCAATGGTTCGGATTATTCTTTCTTTGTGGCCTCTTTGATAAGATATTCCATAAAGAGGAATGCAAAGGAGGTCATGACCAGAATCGGGAATAGCTGAAAGCGGAGGGCGATTGGCGAGGCAAAGACGCTAAAACCGAAGTTGGTCAGCCAAAGGCAGACAACCAGTAATAAGCCTTTTCCCATCAATGGTTGTTGCTTATAACCCTGTAATAACAGGAAGCCGATCATGCCCAGGAAAAAGATCACATTCATCGTTCCTACCAGGATGGGGTAAAAGTTCAGGATATCAACCTTAAAATCCTTGAATTTCGTTTCGATCTTGTTGCTTTTATATTCAAACCATGTCTGGGCGATGGGGTGGACGGTTTCCTGGCCGGTGCTATAGTATTCCAGAAATTCAATGGGAGGCGCATAATATTTTAATGCGTTGGGCAGCAAATAGAATTGTGCGAATTGCCAGGGGTATTGCATGATGATATATTTGCCATATTCTTCATACAAGGGCGATACACTGGCCCATCTTTTCAACTCCGGGGCAGTACTGTCTTTTTTGAACTGGTTCTGCATATAGGTCCGTAATGGCGCGCCGGGCGTCCACATGTATATCGTACTGGCAACCAGATTTTCTTCCGGGTGACGGGGATTACCGACGGTACTATCAAAATACTCCCTGATCATGTTGTCGAGGACCTGGTACTTTTTAGGGACCGGTTTACGCTGTTCTTTCGGTACGAACTTATAGGCATACATGGCATTATTGGCCATCTGCCAGCCGGTAAACGGTGTGAAAATGCTCTTTTTGCTCAGTTCGTAGTATTGGTGTTTGTTGTATTGGATGAAACTGCCGATCAGGATCACACAGATCGCCAGTCCCAGTATCTTTTGTAACATTGCCTGCCGGGATAGCAGGAAAGCGACGCCGGCGATGAGTGGATAGTATAATGCATTGTATCGCACGGTAAAGGCGAGGAACAGGACTAACGCATGATATATCATCAGTTTCCTGGAAGGCCGGTAAATGATCCACAATAGTATCGTAAACCAGGTTAGACTAAGAGAGAGGAATAAGGTATCGCTGGATACATAATTTGCGAGATAGAGAAAGGCGGGGTTGAATAACATAAACCCGAACAATCCTATTCTGGTATATCTATGTGGGTTGTAGAAGTAGAACAAAGTAAAAACCAGCGACAAGATACTTGCCTGCAGCATCAGGTATTGAAATACTACCAGTGCAGTATCGGAATGCGTGAATACGCTGAACAGCCGAATGAACATAGAATATCCTACGGGATAGGTGTTGATGGATAAGTTCATATGTGCTGTCTCCATGTAGGCATAGGAGTCACCATTAATATAACTGGCAAAGGGATATAGGTATTTAAAGAATAACAACTGCAATACTATTCCGATAATGGCAGTCCACACGTAAGGGCGGTTATTGGGATCTTTAAAGATGTAATCTCTGAGACTTGGGTTACTCATGGGGGAGCTGATTGTGGTTAACGGGTCTTTTAAAGGTAGCAGGTACGTTGGGAGGAATAGTTAGGAGATAAAGACAATTTCTGATAATCGCTATCTCCTAAGTATTATCCCGGTGAATGAAGTTATATTACCCGCCGTTAACCATCTATACGATATGAAACAGCTACTCCTTTTGTTTGCCCTGGGGCTCGCCAGCTGTACTCCTGCTCCTCATGCCGACGAGATGCCCAAAGATCCCAAAGCGTTACCTCCGATTGTGTTATTAAAGGGAGATACCGTGTCTAAGTTTAATACTGACAGTCTGGCGAAAGGACGTCCAACCTTGTTGTATTATTACGGACCTGGTTGTTTGCCTTGTGACACCTTCACACAGAAAATGATAGCGGCGATTGACACCCTGAAGGATATTAATCTTTTGTTCATCAGTGCCGGTAGTTTTCATGATGTGAAGTTGTACCAGGAGAAGTATAACGTGGAAAAATTCCCGAATGTGAAACTGGGGTTAGATTATAATAATACGTTCTTCCGCTATTACGGCGGACAGGCATATCCCCTGCTTGTGTTTTATGATAAAAACAAACAGATCAAACGTGCGAATTTAGGATCATTGCCACTGGATACCGTTCGTGCGATCATTGATAAGTAGCACTTCTGTTACAGGCGTAATAATCGGCGACCTGCATCATCATGTTCATTACATTGGGGAATTCCGAGATCCTGGCAATTTCCGCCATTGCAGTTTTTTGTTCCTGCATCATGTCATAGATCATCATCATTCTTGCGGTGTGCATAAAATCATGTATAGATACGGCGAAGTGCTGTTTGAATTCGAACGAAAGTTTCTTCGCACTTGTATCGAACATGTATGCGAGTTGGGTGACCGTATTTTTCCTGAAAGGATGTTCCCTGATGAAGTTCAGTAGTTGATGAGTGCTTTCTGTGTTCAGTACGCTGTCGACCATTAACGGCTGATGCAGGTTTGCTTCCTGTGCAGCGATGTTTCTGAGGAGATCGATACAGATCCTGAAGATATATGGATAGGCTCTCTTCATGGGGTATTTGCAGGAAAGCATTTTCTCCATGAGAAAGTCGCAGATAGGATTGCTGTTATAAGGATATGCGTTTAGCGCTCCTGCTTCTTTTCTATCCAGCTTTGTCAAAGCCTCCAGTCCCGGAAATTCTTCCACCATTGCCTTCAGTACTTCCTGTTCTACATTGATGTGTATAGACAGGATTTTTTTTCCAGCCGCCATAGGGATGCGATGTAAACCTGCCGGGAGATTAAAGAGATTAAATTCTTTTTCTTCCAGGAGATAACTGGGCGCATCCGGACTTTCCAGGTGCAGGCTTTCTTCATAGAGGCCGTGCAGGGACCAGATGTGGGAGGGAATAAAAGGACAGAGCACGATATTTTCTTTCGCCCAAATGTCATGTATCCAAAGCGTGAAAGGACCAAAGTTGATATTCTGAGATAGTATTTCCGCCTCAGCATCTTCCCGGAAATAGGCGCCCGCTGCCGGGATGATCAGTGATTCGTATTCCTCCGGGATATCGGTTGGTGAAACATAAGAGGGATTTAATCTTTCGAATAGTAGTAGCTTATTAGTGCCAGAAAGTGTAGTACCCATATATGGTTATTTAGTGTCCGTAAATAGACGGAATGTGCCGCTTCAGACAACTTCTCTCAGACGGGTACGGATCACTTTCAGTGCACGGCTTGCCTGGTTTTTTACTACCTGTGGCTGGATCTTCAGATCCTGTGCGATTTCTTTATGACTCCAGTCCTGCAGATAGAGTAGTTCAAATACTTTTCTGCAGGCAGGCGCCGATACATAAGTAGCGGCCTGACGGATTTGTTGTCCCAGTTCCTTGTTTTCCAGATTTTGAGGAAGGGCAGCATCCGTGGCTGTATAGTACGTGTGTGTTACGAACTTACGCGCTACTTCATTGCGGCGGCACTTGTAGGCATATTGCAGATGCACGGCTCTGAACAGATAGTGTTTCAGAGAGATGGTGATCGTCAATTGTCTGCGTCGTTGCCATAAAGAAGTAAAGATCTCCTGTACCATATCTTCCGCTTCGTGTTGGTTGCGTACTTTGTGGTATGCTTCCGTCAGCAATTGCGGACGATATTTCTCGTAGAGTGAAGCAAAAGCATTTGCATCCCCGTTTTTCACTGACAATAATAATTCTTCCTCGTGAAATAACATCATTTTAGATTCAAAACTGCATAACAAAAAATAAAGATCCTGTAACGTCATCTGATGTGTAAGACACTGTCATTATCAAAATAATAATTGAAGTGTCCAGTGAACTCTAAGTCATCCAGGAAATGCCGCATGGGCCTGGATTTGTCGATGTATCCTGTAAAGCGGCGTTGGCCGGTATTCGGATTGTCATAAACGACTTTTATTCCGTACCATCTTTTCATTACTTTGCATAATTCGTCTATAGTCGTTGCCCGAAACACATAAGTACCCACTCGCCAGGCTAAAATTTCTTCCGGATCAAAACGTATCATCTGTAAGTTGTGACCTTGCTGATATCGAACTGAGAATCCGGGTTTCAACATGAGTGTTGCAGAATCAGTCTTCAGTTTGATAGCGCCTTTGATCAATGCAATTTGTTCGTATGTTTTATCGTAGGTATTGACATTAAATTCTGTTCCGAGTACGTGGATGGTACTTTTAGGGAGGTGGACAATAAATGGTCTTTTTGCATCTTTGGCGACGGATAAATAAGCTTCTCCTTCGATGGTGACTTCGCGGGTTTTACCATTAAAGGAAACGGGGAATAACATTTTTGAGTCGGAGTTGAGTTGTACTTCTGTGCCGTCTGCGAGTTTGATTTTGTAGTCTTTTCCTGAAGGAACAGTGATCGTGGCGATACCTTTTCCTGATTTATTGCCTTTTAAGGAGAGTTGTTTTTGTTGTGCGTTGAGGGTTATATCACCGAGGGTAACTTGTTGCTGCGGGCTGCCCAGATTGACGATTTCGCCATCGGGCAGCTGCAGCGCAACAGTTTTCAGGGACAATCCATGGACGTTTGCCGTGCGCTTATCCAGCTTATCCGGCTTGACGAATAATATGTAGATACTCGGGGCTGCCAATGCCAGGAGTAAAATGCTTATTGTTGTGCGTACAATTACGCGGATCCATTTTCTTTTACGGATCCTGGCCCATACCTGTTCAAGGGGCAGGTTTTCCGGCGATAGTGCCAGAAAGGCCTGTTCCTCAGGGCCTGAAAACTGTTCGTAGATGGCGTTTCGGATAATGCGTGCTTCCGGTTCTTCTTCGAGCAGTCTTTTGAGGGTGGCACTGTCTTCCGGCGTTATGATACCGCCTAATTCATCCAGCACCAGTTGTTCTATCTGGGTTTCATCAATCATAGCACTTTTAGAGTCGGATAAAAACTCAAAAGGTACTTATGATAAGCTGTGTTTCAGATTTTCGCGCAGGACTTTCAACGCGCGGTGGATATGGTTTTTCACAGACTGGACGTTGATCTCCATCTGGTCTGCGATCTCTTTCAGGCTTTTTTTGTGAAGATATAACTGTTCAAAAGCCAGTCTGCTGGCAGGTGTAATACTATCAATCGCAATGGCCAGTTGCCTGCCTAGCTCCTTTGTCTCTATCGGCGAGGTTGTAGTATAGGTATCCGCCAGCCAAATGTATTGTTGCTTTTTACCCCTGGTACTGGTCTTCTTACGGATCAGGTCGACACATTTATTCCTCACTACCTGTATCAGATATGCCTTCAGACATTGCGGTGTATCCAGCACGCGGCGTTTATCCCACAGCCAGCAGAAAACTTCCTGGACAATATCATTGCCTTCATCTTCGTCCTGTAGCTTACTATATGCTTCCATGTATAAGCGACGGCTGTAACGGCCGAATATAGTGTTGAAGGCGATTTCGTTGTCATCCTGCAGGAGGGTGAAGAGGTGTTCATCGCTGTAACCGTCTAGTGCATGCATACCAATATCAGAATGAATAGTTATACAATAAGCTGTATACGGAATTCAAGGGATAATAATTTGAGGATTCACAGACAATGATGAACTGTATTTTGTACGCTTGCTAAACTACTGAATCTCAAATTGCGAGAAGTTAATGCGGTGTTAACGGGAGCGAATTTTTTGTAACATTTGGAGGTGTTTAAATTTCTGTTAAATCTGGGAGTACTTTTTAATTTTCTTTGCGACCCACTTTGGGAATGACTCAATAATACCAATCAACCAACCATTTTTGAGTTACTAGCTAAGAATATTACTATAGTGAGTGTGTGATTTTGTCGTGTATTTGAACGGCGCTTATTGCTATGCTTTTTATTTAATACTAACACCAACCATCTATGTGCATCTCTACGCCTCGCAGGAACCTGCTAGTCAGGTTTATGTCCGTCTTTTTATTGTGGTTTTCTTTTTCTGCGTTCTCTGAGATTGATCAGACCGGGAAGCAGAAGGTGACGGTTATTGCGAAGAATGAGACGTTGGAGAGTGTGTTTAAGCAGATAGAGAAGCAGACGGGGTTAAGGTTTATGTATGCGAGTGAGACGATGGATGTGAAGGAGAGAGTGAGTGTGGAGCTTGAGAAGGTGACGTTGGACGAGGTGTTAGAATGCTTATTGGGAAAGAAAGGTTTGGAGTGGATGTATAGAGACGGGGTAGTTTCTTTAAAGATGAGGTTAATGCATTTTAAATATGAATCCTTAAATGGTCAAGAACCTACTATTATAGTAAGCGGACGAATTTTAGATGCACATGGTGAGCCAGTTTTAGGTGCCACAGTAATAATAAAAGGGAGTAAAAGAGGTACTAAAACTGATGCCGATGGCCGTTTTAGTCTATCTGATGTTATTCCAAATTCCAAATTGTTAGTCAGCTGTATTGGATTTCAAAATCAAGAATTTGATGCAACAGGAAAAAGCATGATAATAAAACTAAGTGAGGTAGTAAGTGAATTGGATGCGACTATTATAAAAGGAGGTTATTATAGGATTACTCCAAGATTTAACACAGGTAATGTATTTTCTATAAAAGCGGAGGAGATCAAAAACCAACCAGTAGCAGATGTTCTTCTTGCAATGCAGGGACGTGTACCTGGTATGGTGATTTCGCAAACAACTGGTGTGCAGGGAGGGGAAGTAAAAGTTCAAATAAGAGGACAGAATAGTATCAAAAGTGGGACTGTGCCTTTATTTATAGTAGATGGGGTTCCATATAGTCCGTCTATTACCGGACTACCTGGTGCTGGATTTGGTGCAGTCGGAAATATTATTTCGACGTTAAGTTTTATAAATCCTGCAGATATTGAAAGTATTGATGTACTAAAAGATGCGGACGCCACCGCTATATACGGCTCTAGAGGTGCAAATGGAATTGTTTTGATCACCACCAGAAGAGGGAAAATTGGCAGCATTAAAGTAGATATAAACTTAAATAGAGGATTACAAAATGTAGGAAAACGTAGAGCACAACTCACAACTAAGCAATATTTGGAAATGCGTAGAGAGGCATTTGAAAATGATGGTATTGAGCCAACAACACAAAATGCTCCCGATCTATTGGTTTGGGATACCTCCAGATATACCGATTGGCATAAAGAAATGATTGGAGGTATTGCAGGTTACACTGATGCTCAGTCTACAATATCAGGGGGAGTTAATGGAATGCAGTATTTAATAGGCGGAAATTATCATAAAGAAACAACTATTTACCCAGGCGATTTTGAGACGCAACGTGGTGGGGCGCATTTTAATATTTCAGGGTATTCGCCGGACCAAAACTTTCGAGCTACGTTGACGGGGAATTATAGTGTGAATGGTTCAAATTTCCCAGGAGGAGATTTTGCAAGTAATGTGAATTTACCACCTAATGCTCCGCCTGGATATAACGATGATGGTAGTTTAAATTGGGCTAATTCTACTTGGATGAATCCATATAGGCAGTTGATAAGCAATGTGTATGAACTAAAGACCAATAATTTATTGACTAATATAGATGTCAGTTATAACGTTTTTCCAGGATTAATGGTTCGTTCAAATTTAGGGTATAATGAGATGAGAAATAGCGTGTTTAGAGGAACAACTATTGCTGGAATCAACCCAGCATTTCAGGGAAATGCTAGAGCTAGCGCATTGTATGCAGATACGTATATTAGGTCTTGGATAATGGAGCCGCAGATTAGTTATTTTAAGGAATTTGGTCGCGGAACTCTAAATTTTTTATCAGGCATTACGTTGCAAAGTAATAGAAATGAAGCTACAACTCTGAATGCAACAGGCATCAGCCAAGATGCACTAATAAGAAATCGTCAGGCCGCAAATGCGTTTACATCAAATGGAGTGGGCAGTTTGTATAAATATATGGCTTTTTTTAGCAGGATAGGATATACTTACAATGATCGTTATCTTTTGAATATCACTGTTCGGAGGGATGGGAGTAGCCGATTCGGTAGTCGTAAACAATTCGCGAATTTTGGTTCGGTTGGAGCTGGATGGATATTTTCAGAAGAAGAAATTGTTCATAAAGTTTTCCCATTTTTGAACTATGGTAAATTAAGGATTAGCTATGGAACGACCGGTAATGATGGCATAGGGGATTATCAATATCTTGACAGATATGACTTCCAGAATCAGCTTTATCAAGGAAATAAAGGCCTTCAAGTTATTGGTATATTTAATCCAGATTTTGCTTGGGAGGTAACTAAAAAGTCGGAAGTTGGTCTCGAATTAAGTATAATGAAGAATGTGTTTACGTCTGCAAGTTACTATTCTAATCTTTCTAATAACCAGCTATTGGAATCTCCATTACCAGCTATGGCTGGAGCATCTAGCATTTTGAGTAATCAATTGGCGAAGATTCGCAATTCCGGATTGGAAATTATATTCACGTCTAAAAATATCAATAAAAAGAATATTGAATGGTCCTCATCTTTAAATGTTACTTTTTCAAGAAATAAGCTTCTATCATATCCTAGCAATGTGCCTATTGTAGCAAAAGAAGGTCGATCACTTTCGGTAAAAGATTTATATAAATTTGTTGGGTTAGATAAGGAGAAAGGTACTTACCTATTTGAAAGTGCCGATGGGAAACCTGTATCTGCTAATGAAGGAGCGAAGGCTGATGCGACCTCGGTCGATTTAGCTCCAAATTTCTATGGAGGAATTCAAAATAATTTAAAGTATAGATCTTTTAGGTTAGATGTTTTTTTTCAGTATGTAAAACAAATGGGATACAGGGGCGAGTTCGATCCTAATTATGTCCCAGGAGTAATGAGAAATCAGCCTGAGATTGTTTTGAACCGATGGACAGATAAGGGCAGCACTGCGAATTATCAAAGATTTAATCAAAATTATCAATTGCAAAGCGATTTTAGCGCTTATTTATCAAGTAATGCTGCATATACAAAAGCTTCATTTATAAGGTGTAAGAATGTTTCGTTGTCATGGGAGTTGCCAACAAAATTGAGAGAAAGGATGAAGCTCTCAGGCGCTAGAATATATATGTTAGGCCAAAATTTATTTACAGTTACCAATTATCCTGGTTGGGATCCTGAAACTAGATCGACCCTTGTAATACCTCCTTTACGTACCATCACTTTTGGAATTCAGATAACTCTTTAAATCACTGCTATGCTTAAGTGTTGTAAATATTCAATAATGTTTTTTTTTATTTTTCTATCATTTTCTTGTAAGCGATTTTTGGATGTCGGCAATCCTCCAGATAAAGTGGTTGCTGACTATGTATATAAATATGATGCGTCCGCTAATTCTGTGTTAACGGGGATTTTTTTCTCACTTCAGCAGCGCTTTCAAGGAGGAAGCTATGCAATATCTACATTTTATGGATTATGTGCGGATGAATGTTCCACTTTAGTGGGAAGTGTTTGTTACGATATTTATACGAATAATAGCACCTCCGAATATTGGGTCCCATTTTATGAAATAGTTTATAGAGCAAATGCTGCTATTGAAGGATTAAGTAAGTCAACTACTTTGACCCCAATGCTAAAGGAAAGATTGATTGGAGAAGCTAAATTTGTACGGGCTTTTATATATTTTTATTTGGTTAATATATATGGTGATGTTCCATTGGTGACTACAACAGACTATAAATTAAATATCAAATTGAGTAGGGCCCCAGAAAAGCAAGTATATATACAAATTATTAATGATCTTATTGATGCTCAGAATTTATTAGACGATGAGTACTTAGATACAGATGGTTTACATTCTTCAATAGAGCGAATTCGACCTAACAAGTGGGCGGCAACGGCTTTACTCGCACGTGTATATTTATACAGTGGTGAATTGGAGAATGCGATTAGACAATCGACACTGCTTATTGATAACAAACAGATGTTTGATACTGTACAAATAAGCGATGTGTTTTTGAAAAATAACAAGGAAGCAATTTGGCAATTATATCCTGTGGATGTCAATGGGATATTTAAAAATACCTTAGATGCACCAGGGTTGGTATTAGTAGCAGGGCCAGATTACTTTGATCACCCCGTTTGGATGAGTGATGATCTGTTCAATAGTATTGAGAAAAATGATCTCCGGAAGAAATATTGGATTGGTGTTGATTCCTCAACAGGAGTTAAATACAATTTCTTTTATAAATATAAGTTGTCAAATGCAGACGATGAATCCGGTGAATATTTCATGGTTTTAAGATTAGCTGAACAATACTTGATTAGAGCTGAGGCAAGGGTTAGAAATGGGGATATCCCAGAAGGACTCGTTGATTTGAACTTAATAAGAAGACGTGCAGGGTTAAAAGATATTGAGATTGACGACACTCCTAAGATCTTGACTAAGATTTTACACGAAAGGCAAGTAGAGATGTTTATGGAGTGGGGACATCGTTGGTTTGACCTAAAAAGACTCGGATATCTTGATAATGTTATGTCAAAAGTTGCAGATGAGAAGGGATCTGTATGGTATACCTATAGGAAATGGGATGCAATACCTACAAGTGATTTATTATTAAATTCTAATCTTAAGCAAAATGAAGGATATCCCTCTCCATAAAGATGAAAGCGAATTTGCGTAGGCAAATGTTTATGCATGGCTAGTGTTATACTAGCCATGCATAATTTTTAATCAACGATAAAGGCTTAAAGCCTTTTTGAATAGTCAATGATCAAGGAACTACAGTAGTGAATGTTTGGGTTGTTGTACATGTTGGGTAACTAGTTGTGATAGTAGTACCCAAGGTAGTAAATGTTCCTAAGGTCGTTGCTGATGATGTAAGAGTGTTAACTAATACGCCTTCATTTGTGATCCAACGATCAGTTGTTGTACAAAGAACAGGAAGAGCAGGGCTTGTTACTTTGTAATAAGTTGAACCGTTGATAACAGTGCTAATTCTTGTGGTAGTTGTAAATGCCTGCAACGCAGTGAATTTTGGTGCGTTAAAAGCAAGAACTCCTCCAACGAATGCAAATAAGGCGATGGATGCCAGAATGATTTTTGCCTTTTTCATATACGAAAATGCTTTTTGGGTTAAAAGCTAACCTTTGGGTTAAGAAATGATGCCTACTTTTTTAGAAGGGGTTCGGCGTTCGCCCTAAAAAGTTTTGATATTTATTCTTAGTGAAATTAGCCAAGGATTGGTTTAGGCGGCATAGTAGGGGTTAAAAAAAAATGGTACATCATGGCATTTTATCTAAAATACTCATATTGTAAATAATCATTTATTTTATACTAGTGCCCATTGGATGGATGCTAGTATGAAATTTTCCGTGTCTCGTATATAATCTTCTGTATCCCTAATGTTCAGTATACCTAAAGGTTAATATATTGTATGTGATTTTTAATTACATTAATTCGTTTTATGTCTAGTTATAAAAGCATTATCTTCTTTTTATTGATTTTCGATTTTTGCATTGGTTTTACATGTTTGGGACAAAAGCGACTAATTGAGAATGCTGTCTATAAAGAATGGAATAAACTTTCAGACTATAAACTATCTAATGATGGCAGGTTTATTGAATATTCATATAGCAATGAGCGAGATGGGGCTACTCTTGTTATTTGTTATAAAAATGGAAGGTTAATACGTTCTTTGTCTAATGTTGGAAATGGAAAATTTACATCAAACAGTCGACGGTTTGTTTTTGAAAGTGAAAATGGTATTGGTATTATAGACTTAGAAAATAATAGTGTAAAAACCATATTAGGTGCAAAGTGGTTCGCAATACCTAATGATGGAAATGGAAATTGGATAAGTTACTTTATCGGTGACACACTTTTCTTAGCGGAATTTAAAGATTCGAGTTTTAAAAGATACGCAGGTGCTGTTAAAAGTCTGTTTAATCCAAACGGAAATGCCGTTTTAGTTGAAATGGGAGACAGTTTAATTTATAAGGATTTGCAAAAGAAAATGGATAAGGTTATCTATCGAGGGCATAACGATGGAAATTATATTTTTGATCAATCAAGCTCGAAACTTGTTTTTTCGGTTTCAGATTCGATCGGATCAAAAATTTTTATATTCCGACCGGGTATGGAGCATGCAGAAGTGATTCTAGATCAAGAATCTGCGAATCTCACTAAAAATGAGCGGATTTTGCCAGATCAGCTTTCTTTTAGTGAAAAAGGGAATCGGCTTTTTTTGAAATTTGGCGATCTTGAATTTGAGAGAAATGATCAGAATGTACAATTATTATCAAGTCTTGATATATGGTCATACAAGGATTCAATTTTATACTCGCAACAACAATATGATTATTTACGTGAACCACGTAGGACGTTTTCCGCTGTTTACAATTTTTCTAATGCAACTTTTATTCGCTTAGAAAATAAATATTGGAGTTTATTGTGGCCTCCGATCGGTAAATATGCTATGGTTGTTAATAAAATAAGTAATCTTGAAGCTTATTGGCAATCAGATAAACCTCAACTTTATAAGTTAATATCTTTGGAAAAAGGAGATACTATATATACCATATCTTCAGCACAGGGAGTTTATCAGCCGTTTATCTCGCCTAACGAAAAATATATGTACTGGTATGATAGTTCTCAACACCAGTATGTATGTTTTGACATTGCTAGGCGAGAGGGGAAAATTGTTAGTGCTGGAATTTCCAGCAAGTTATATAATAACCAGACCAATCGCCCTGAAAAATATGCATTTGGGATTGCTGGGTGGATTAAAAATGATTCGCGCTTTCTATGTTATGATGAATATGATATTTGGGAAATAGATCCATCTGGTGTTGTTAAGCCAATAAATATTACTAACGAATTTGGAAGGAATAACAAGATTAAGCTTCGTAGCGCGGTGCCTAAAGATAGACTTGCAACATATCAAGATTCTGATTCTCTCCCTATAACCGCGTTGGATATAACTACCAGGAAGAATGGTTTTACCAAGGCAAGGCTAGGTCACGTTAATAAAATGACATCAATTCCTATGGAAGAATGTTTATATTATTTCCCATCTATTTATGCATTGGATCCTCCGCCTCCCTTAAAAGCTAAATTTGCAGATGTCTACCTACTTCAGAAACAAAGCGCTAAACGTCCTCCTAATTTAGTTATTACTGAAGATTTTAATAGTTTTATCTCAGTCTCTAACATAGAGCCCCAAGTCGAATTTAATTGGATGACTTCAGAGTTGGTCAGATGGAAAATGAAGAATGGCGAAATCGGAGTCGGAATACTTTATAAACCCGAGAATTTTGATTCAACGAAAAAATACCCAGTTATTTTTAATTACTATGAAGGTTGTAGTAATGAAGTTTTTAGATTTCGTTATCCGGATTTAAGTATTGGGACTTTGAGTATTCCGTGGTATGTTAGTAATGGATATCTTGTATTTATGCCTGATATTTATAGAGAAACCGGATTATTGGGAGAAGGAATAAGTAATTCGGTGGTATCTGCTGCTCGATATCTGTCAGGATTCCGATATGTAGATAGTACCAAGCTAGGATTGCAAGGGCATAGCTTTGGTGGGTATGAAACAAATTATCTGATTTCACATTGTAATCTATTCGCTGCAGCACAACCATCCGCCGGTATTTCGGATCTGTTTGGATACTTCGGAGGCCTTGGGTTTGGTGAGAAAAGTCTTAGCTTTCTATTAGAGAAAGGAATATTTAATATTGGAGCATCTCCTTGGGCCTCTCCAGATTTATATACTAGAAATTCACTTATCCCATACGCGGATAAAGTAAAGACACCGGTGTTAATAATGCATAATAAAAAGGATGGTAGTGTTCCTTTTTCACAAGCCGTATCACAATTTATAGCTCTTAGAAGGAATAGAAATCCAACTTGGCTGCTTCAATATGATGGGGAAGGACACGTGCTTTCTAATGTAGAGAATAAAATGGATTTTACGATTCGTCAGCAACAGTTTTTTGATTATTATTTAAAAGGATTGCCACTGCCCTATTGGATGGGCAATAGCATGCCTCTAAATTTTAATAGAGTTAAATCTGACTTTTGATCTTTTTCTCTAAAAGATAATAGACTATAAAATATATTATCACAAACTATTGTCTTAACTTGCTCTGAGTGAGAAATGTGAAATCTGTAGTGGTATTCAACATGGATTGCCATCGTCTCTAATATTAATTGTTTGAGATTTTTCTGGAGTTATAGACGTGATATTTTTATTACAAAAGAATCGTTTTCAATATATTTTTATAGTTCGATCAACAATTGTTTGGATACCAATTAAAATATCAATTGTCAATCTATTTATTCCAATGTCGGCAATCCTTTGGATAACTGGGGCTTGCTCTGGCTTTCCATATGATAGCTGATCAAAGTTTGATTAGAATTAATTTCTGATTAGAATCAAAAATGAACTCTCTACATACGGTATTTCCCCTTTTCGCATTTATCTTAGCCCTCTAAGAAATCCCCAAAGCACAGCTTAGAGAAATAATTCTCTATCTCGTAACTTAGAACTCTGTTTCCTTAATTAACTTTCCTGTTAAAGTTGATATGCTAAGCTGAGCTCTTATGGAATTTAAACCCTTATTATTTCCTAACGCCTTTGTTTGTAATGTCTGGATTGAAAAAGATAACAGATGGTTATTGCTTATTTCCATCTTATTGGCCATGCTTTTGTTAATTGTCAATCTTAGACTTTACCCCTTCCCCAACTTCCTTCCTGATTCTTATTCGTACATAGATGCCGCATTCAATAACGTAAATATCAATATGTGGCCAGTCGGATATTCAAAATTCCTTCGCTTTATAAGCGTATTCAATAGATCTAGCACGGGCCTGGTCATTGTTCAATACTCCCTTTTACAATTCTCAATACTGTCCTTTCTATTTTCAATCAAATACCTACTTCAACCTGGTAAATTGCTCACTCGCATACTATTCGCCTTGCTCGTACTCAATCCTTTATGGTTATACATCGCCAACTTCGTCTCAAGCGACGCCTTATTCGCCACTTTCAGCTTACTCTGGCTAACAACCCTTTTCTGGCTCATTTACGAACCTAATACGCGCATGTTTATCCTACATGCCCTAATACTAGGGTTTGTATTCTCAGTACGCTATAATGCCTTATATTACCCAATAATAAGTATACTGGTGGTATTTATAACCAAGGGCATCTTAAAAGAGAAGTTGTTAAGATTAGCTATAGTATTGCTTCCTGTAGCCTGGTTCTTCACATATACCACTTTAACGTTTAAGGAAAACTTAGGCGTCGCAATATTCTCTCCTTTCGGCGGCTGGCAAATAGGAAGCAATGCGCTATTTATGTATGCTCACGTTCCGCCTCAAAGATCAAATATTCCTAAACAGTTTGTGAAATTGCACAATTTCACTATACAACACATGGACTCACTTAATAAATTAAAACAACGCCCCGACGGAGAACTTGGTATCTATTACCTCTGGGACGAAAAAGCTCCTTTAAAGCTCTATTTAGCTGATAAGTATAAAAAAGACAGTACTACGCCATACTTAAAACGTTGGGCCTCTGTGTCGCCTCTATATGGCCAGTACGGGACATGGTTGATCAAGCAACACCCTGCGGAGTTTATTAAATACTACATTTGGCCTAATTTTCTAAATTACTACTCCCCACCAACTGAGTTTTTGGGTATTTATAACATGGGCAGTGACACAGTAGATCCCGGCGCAGTCACCTGGTTCGGATACAAATCCAACAAAGTCCATCATTTCTCCAAAAACAAAAACATCATCCTCACTGCAATATTCCCGCTGCTATTGGCAATGATTAATGTAATCTTCTTCTTCGGATTCATCGGTTTTGTAATATTAGGCGGCTTCTCTAAAGTCAGCCCTTACTACAGGAAAGTTTTATGGGTGATGTTAATCATCTGGCTTGGCAACCTCGCCTTCAGTGTACTGGCATCGCCAATAGTATTACGATACCAGGCATTCCCATTTATTTTCACGTTGACTTTCGCAGTGCTATTACTAGGATTTGTCATCCAGGAAAGCCGGCAGGAGTCAAAACCAGTCGAAGAAAGCCCGGTTCCAGACCCAGCTATATAATTATCCGCTTTCTCCTAACAAATGGGAATAAATACTGTGGTATTTTAGAATAGTTAACCATGACCCTCTTGAGGCGCCCTGTTTCACATTTATCAATACCACATTATGGAGTCAAAAAGAAAAGCCATTATCATTGGAGCAGGTCCTGCTGGACTGACTGCTGCTTATGAGATGTTACAGCGTACAGATATTATCCCTGTTATATTAGAGAAAAGCGGAGATATAGGTGGTATCTCAAAAACGATTAACTATAAAGGCAACCGTATGGATATCGGTGGCCACCGTTTTTTCTCTAAATCAGATAGAGTGATGCAATGGTGGTTAAATATATTGCCATTGGAACCCGGGAGTGATAGTCACAAGATCTCTTACCAGAATAAAACGAGGGAAGTAAACAGAAAAGATTTCCCCGGTATTAAGAGTGATGATCCTGATAAGGTAATGCTGGTACGTAATAGATTGTCCAGGATCTACTTTTTGCGCAGGTTCTTTACATATCCTATTACATTATCCGTAGATACGCTAAGAAAACTAGGCGTAGGCCGGACGATCGCCATCCTCATTTCTTATTTATGGGCGCAATTATTCCCTAAGAAGCCCGAGAAGAGTCTGGCTGATTTTATGATCAATCGCTTTGGGAAGACTTTATATAACCTCTTCTTTAAAGATTACACAGAGAAAGTGTGGGGTGTACCATGTGATGAGATCCCGGCGGAATGGGGCGCTCAACGCATCAAAGGCGTGAGTATTCGGAAAGCTATTGAGCATGCGATACAGGAATTATCAAAAAAGAAGACAAAAGATCAGGGAGATATTGCGCAAAAAGGTACAGAGACAAGTCTGATCGAAAAATTCTTCTATCCTAAGCTTGGGCCCGGACAGCTATGGGAGGAAGTCGCCAGACAAGTACAGGAGATGGGGGGCATTATCCACATGCATTGTGATGTAAAGAATATTTATACAGAAGATAATAAGGTAACGGCAGTAACGGCCGTAAACAGAGAGACCGGAGAAGAACTGCGGTTAACTGGTGATTATTTCTTCAGCACTATGCCTGTTAAAGAGCTGATAGGCGGTATTGTAGGCGATGTGCCAGCTCAGGTGAGGGATATCGCATCTAAATTGCAATACAGGGATTTCATTACCGTCGGTATTTTATTAAGGAAATTATCCTTCCTGGATAAACACACGGGGGAATGGAAGCCTTTGAAGCTGGAAGATACCTGGATATACATCCAGGAGAAAGATGTAAAGGTGGGTCGCCTGCAGCTGTTCAATAACTGGAGCCCTTATATGGTGAAAGATCCAGATACCGCCTGGGTAGGAATGGAGTTTTTCTGTAATGAAACCGACGATTTCTGGAAATTACCTGATAGTGAGATCTCTGCTTTAGCAATCCGGGAGTTGGAGAAGATCGGTTTGGCATCCACAGACAATGTATTAGATAGTACAGTGCTGAGAGTAGAAAAGACTTACCCTGCGTACTTCGGTGCTTATGAACAATTCGATCAGGTGAGAGCTTATACAGATAAGCTGGAGAATATATTCCTGGTGGGACGTAACGGTATGCATAAGTATAACAATGCAGACCACTCCATGCTTACTGCCATGGTAGCGGTTGATAATATCATTGCTGGTGTTACTGCGAAAGATAACATCTGGGCGATTAACACCGAGCAGGAATATCATGAAGAGAAATCCACAGATGAAGTGCCAGTCGCAGTAGCACCTAAGAGAGTGCCTTCTTTTAAGGAGTTTATATGGGGCCAGCCCTGGAATAAAGCACTGATCTGGTTTGCAGGCCTGGCTGTCATTTTGCAGTTCCTGGTATTTAAACATTTCTATCCATCAGCCGGATTTATTGATGGAGATTCTTATGTTTACCTGGAATCCGCATTTGGCAACTTTAGTATAAACACTTATCCGATTGGTTATTCCAAATTTTTAAGATTCTTCAGTACGTTCACCATATGGGATACCGCATTGGTCGGTTTCCAATATCTGCTCTTACAGTCCAGCGCATTGATGCTCATATTAACGCTGGCTTATTTCTACAGACCAGGAAAGGTTATATTCGGATTGTTATTCGCAGGAATGATATTTAATCCGGTATTTCTTTTCATTGCCAATTATGTATCCAGTGACGCGTTATTTCTTAGTCTGAGCTTGATCTGGTTTACATTGTTACTGTGGATATTGCATCGACCTAATAAAGGTCTGATCATCTGGCATGCGGTTATTATTCTGTTAGCCTTCACCGTGAGGTACAACGCGCTGTTTTATCCTATAGTTGCTGCCATCGCCTTTATTATCAGCAGACAACCATGGAGAATGAAGGTGATTGGGATGCTGTCAAGTTTAGTACTTATTGCGGGATTTGTCTGGCATACCAGCAATCAATATGATAGACTCACTGGTATCCGTCAGTTCTCTCCTTTCAGCGGTTGGCAGATGGCCAATAATGCGCTTTATGCTTACCGCTTTGTCCAGGACGAACCACCACCTCCTATGCCCGCGAAGTTTAAACAACTCGACAAGATGGTGCGCACCTACTTTGATACAACAAGGAACGTTTTCATGCATCAGCAGGAAATGATGATCGCGAATACCTGGTATATGTGGGATCCGAAATCTCCTCTACAGCAATACATGTATCAGAAGTTCAAAAAAGACTCCACTGCGCATATACTAAAGAAATGGGCCTCCGTAGGACCGCTGTTTTCTGAATATGGTGCTTACCTGATCAAACAGTACCCGGTTACGTTTACCCAATACTACCTGGTGCCCAATACCATGAAGTACTATGCGCCACCGGTTGAGTTTCTGGATACCTATAATATGGGTAAAGATAGTATTGCACCTATCGGCCAGCAATGGTTCGGATTTGAATCCCGCAAATTAAAAACTCATTTCAAAGATCTGAAAGTCACCATTCTCAACTTCTACCCTATCCTTGTAGGGATGATGAACGTTGTCTTCATATTCAGTTTGTTTGGCTTTGTACTATTAAAAGGTTTCAAATACAACAAAGCCTTATCCGTTGGATTGCTGCTGGCTTTTGGTTTATGGATTATCAACTTTGGATTTAGTGTATTCGCATCCCAGATCGCTTTGCGATTCCAGATGCTGCCGATATTAATATTTTTCTCCTTCGGACTGCTACTGATAGATTATATCTGGAAAGCAGCCAATAATAAAATATCATAAAGATGAGAGTATTGTTTGTAGCCCTGTTTTTAATAGGGATATTCAGTTGCGAAAGACAAAGGCCATTGCCTCCGGGAATCGATAGAAAGATGCCTGATTTTAAAATTCAATTGCTGGACACTACTGTTAAAATAAATACAGCTTCTATTCCCAAAGGACAACCGGTGGTATTGTTTTTCTTTGGCCCTGATTGTCCATATTGTCAGGCCTTGACCAGAGAGTTGACAAAACGAATGGATGAGTTAAAAGATACCCGGTTTTACCTGGTAAGCGCGGCTGATTTCAAGGAGATCCATATGTATGATACCTTGTTTAAGCTAGATAAATTCAAGAATGTTACAATTGGTAAGGATGTCAACGGATTTTTCTTTAGCTATTATAAGGCGCCGGGATTTCCTTATTTGGCAGTGTATGACAAGAAGAAAGAATTTAGGGAAATTATCATTGGGGGTATCAGTGTGGATTCTTTGAAAAAGGTAATTCGTAGCTAGAAACGATCAAAATATTTTCATAAACTGCCGGTATGCGTAATTGTACTGCCGGCAGTTTATTTTTATAGCTGCATAAATATGTCATTTTTGAAGGAAAATATCTACATATATAGTTCGGTTTTTATTGATGGATGTTGCTTTTAATACATTAAATTTTATTTTAGCGATATAAACCGTAGAACCCTCCGGCAATATGACGAAGCTGCGAAGTGCAATTACGGCTGTATATAAAGGATAGCTGATTTTCTGTAAATTCATTTCATCGAATGATGCTGGTGAAACAGGCGTTCACCAGTCTCGTCTATACATGCCCCAAGATGCAATACCATTCATGTTTCATATAGCTGGAGAAATGAGTAAATCTGAAAAGCATTGTCCGGAGTTCTGGCAGATTGTGGAAAAGTCGGACCTGTCGTATGCTATAATTTCAGCAGGTAGAAAAAATTCCTATAGTCATCCTTCATATGCTCTAGTTAGAGCATTTCATACAGATGGATTTCATGTTTGTTGCACAAATATTGTGAATGGAATGGCGAGACATCTGGCTGAAATAAGAGCCATGAAATTAAAAATTTATATGTTTGGTGAAATCGCCTATGAATACGGGAAGTCTAATGATAAGGTTTTTGAACTCAGGGACAAAATCTTCAGATTAACTTAGACTTCGGTAAATTTCAGGATCAACCTTTGCTGTAAATATCTTTCATATGGCAGATGTACATAGTGTAGAGACCCGTAGTTACAACATGAGCCAGATTAAAGGTAAGAACACAAAACCTGAGATGCTGGTTCGTAAATTCCTTCATGCAAATGGATTCAGGTACCGGTTGCATGTAAAGGACATGCCTGGCCGCCCTGACATCATACTTCCTAAATACAAAACAGTAATATTTATCAATGGCTGTTTCTGGCATGGGCATGAAGGATGTAAATATTATGTAATACCTAAGACCAGAACAGATTGGTGGCGGCAAAAGATCAATTCAAATATAAACAACGACAGGAAAGCCTGTCAGAAGCTGACTGAAAATCAATGGAATGTCATTGTTATCTGGGAATGTGAACTTAGAAAAGACAAATTGGAGAATACACTGAAGGAATTGTTAGTAAAGTTGGGGAAAACGTGATTTTGTGGGTTTACTAAATTGTTGTTATTTGCGACATAATGTCAAAAATAGACCCAGCGATGGCTGAAAAGTTTGCAGAGTTATTAGAAAAAGCAGGTTTGTCTGTTGAGGATGCTGCTGAAAAATATGGTGTTACAAAGCGCACAATTTATAGGTGGGAAAAGGGTGAGGCAGATCCCAGAGCTTATGTCATAAAGGATCTTAAAGCAATCATCAGGGCTGCTAATTCTGTTGCTCACGGTCCGGAGCATCGTTATGACTTCAGATATATAGATTTGTTTGCCGGAATAGGTGGCTTCAGGAAAGCCTTTGATTCCATAAATGGACAGTGCGTATTCACAAGTGAATGGGACAAATCCTGTCGCGTAACATATCAGGCAAACTACATATGTGATCATCCCGTAGCTGGTGACATAAGGGAATATACCAGTTCTCCTGAAGCTCTTAATAACATACCAGCCCACGACTTTCTTGTTGGAGGTTTTCCCTGTCAGCCATTTTCCCTGGCTGGAGTATCAAAGAAAAATTCCCTTGGAAGAACACATGGATTTCTTGATGAAACTCAGGGGACATTGTTTTTTGATCTCGCAAAGATATTGCAGCATCACAGACCAGCTGCTTTTTTGCTGGAAAACGTTAAGAATCTAAGAAGCCATGATAAGGGGAGAACTTTTGATATCATTTATAGAACGCTTACAGAAGAGCTTGGGTACAAGGTCTCTTATAAGATAATAGATGGGCGTGGCTGGGTACCCCAACATCGGGAACGTATATTTATTGCAGGCTTCCGGGAAGATGTCGGATTTACTTTTGAAGATTTCAAAATACCAGATAAGGATAAAAGCCCAAGACTAGGCTCTATACTGCATAAGCAGGGAGAAATGCCGGAAGATGGATCCCCCTATCTTACAGAAGAAGGTTATGTTGCTGAAAAGTATACACTGACTCCCCGTTTATGGGACTATCTCCGGGAATATCGTGAAAAACACAGTGCAAAAGGGAATGGATTTGGCTATAGTGTTTTCGGTCCTAACGATGTTACCCGTACCCTTTCTGCAAGATATCATAAGGATGGTTCTGAAATACTGATACACCAGGATGGTGATCGGCCGAGGAGACTTACTCCGCGTGAGTGCGCCCGTTTAATGGGTTTTGATCGTCCCGATGAATCCAGTTTTATAATTCCTGTTTCTGATACACAGGCATACAGACAGTTTGGTAATTCTGTAGTTGTGCCTGCTGCGGCGGCAATTGCTAAATTTATGAAGCCTTACATAAATGAAGTAATACGTCGCAGACAAGAAGCTCAGATGCGCCTACCTTTTGATAATCCTGAAATGATTGCTTAACATCACTGATATGCAGAACGGCCATCTCTCACAATATTTCCAATCAGTAGTGGCAAAAGTGCTGCGGACTGTTGAGGTCTATGGTACGAAGTCAAACCAACATGAGTTCAATGGGACAAAAGAATTGAAAAATGTTCTTTTTGAGACAGAGCGGGTAGACTTTGGCTGTAAACTTTTATGGATGAATGATGAGAATGATCCTATCACAGCAGATACAGTTGTCACATGGTATGATGCCCGGGAAGCGAGCCCTGATAGGAGTGAATATCGACTGTATTGTCCTGATAATGTGGTGATGAAGAATGCGCATGTCGGAGATGTTATGTTTCTTGCAAGAAAAACGGATAATACGTTACTCATCATAATCAGCCCTTCTGATAGTTCGGTGGTCAGTCAACTTTACTGGCTTTTCAACCTTACTCCGCCGCAAGGTAATTTGTTTTCCTTCTCGGAGCTTAATATAAAGGACAAAGCAATAGACTTTTCAGCGCGTTTTATAATGGAGGCTATTGGAATTGAATTGAAGGAATCTGAACATGAAAAGCTTGATGAATTAATTGCTAAATACAATGGGGAATTTCCTTCAGTGACTGAATTTTCCGAACTGGCACGCCGATCTCTTCCTGTGAAGATTGATGTAATTGAGGATCCGGATAATGCATTAATTGAATTGATGACATGGGAAGAGATGCTTTTTCGTCGGTTGGAAAAGCACAAAATAGCAGCCCGTTTAAGAGAGGGGTTTTTAAACGGAGATGAGCCCGATGTTGAAGCATTTATAGGGTTCTCGTTAAGCGTACTTAATCGACGAAAGGCTCGTGCTGGAAGCGCCTTTGAAGAACATGTTCAATATATTCTGAAGCAGCAGGGAATTTCTTATTCAAAGGGACAGATTACAGAGGATAAAGCAAAACCGGATTTTTTATTCCCACATGTTAAACTTTACCACAATCCTCTTGTTCCTGCTGAATTACTTACAATGCTTGGTGTAAAAACATCATTGAAGGATAGATGGAGACAGGTGTTGGCTGAGGCGGCAAGGATCAGTGCCAAACATTTACTTACTATGCAGCCTGGAATAAGTGATCATCAGCTCAATCAGATGAAAGCTCATCAGGTGCAATTAGTCCTTCCCAGGGGGATACATAAAACTTATAATCCCAAACAGCATGAATGGCTTATGTCTTTTCATGAATTTATAGGGATAGTCCGTGAAAAACAACAGCTAATTGCAAGTGGATTCAAAATACCTGATTTTCAGATGTCCTGATTTATTTCATCAAATACCTCCCAAAAAACTCCTCCTGCCTCCTCGTAAAATCCACCTGACACTCCCAATCATACAGCACATGCCCTTCCCCTTTATATTCCAGCAACCATACCGGCTTCCCCAAGCGCCTCAACGCTGTAAACAACGCCACCGACTGTGAAAATGGCACTGCCCCATCTTCCTTATTATGCATCATCAACAAAGGCGTATTAATTTTCTCCGCAAACAACACTGGCGAACCCTGGATATATAATGTAGGATCTTCCCAGGGTGCAACGCCCTGATTCATCTGCCCTACTTCAGAAATAAAATGATAACTGCGTCCGCTAAATCCCAATCCACCATGTAACCCGAATAATTCAGCCGGTGCAGCGGAAGACTGTGCCGCGGCAAACAAGTTAGAATGCGCGATAATGTAGTTAGTCTCATATCCGCCAAAGCTATGCCCCTGTAAACCTAGCCTGGCGGCATTTACATATGAACGCAGAGAAAGATACCGCGCAGCGGATTCAACCGTATTAAGAATACAAACACCACTTTTCCCGGTCGGACGATAAATATCCGGTACAAAAACAAGATATCCATTGCTTACATACCAGGCGATAGTCAAAGTACCAGAACTAAGCCGCACATGTGGAAAGACATTCAATTCGTTACTCCGTTCTTCATAATAAGTAAAGATGACCGGATATTTTAGCGTACTATCAAAGTTTTCAGGCTTATATAAAATCCCCGTTCCGGTTAGGCTATCCGATATGGGCCAATGTACCAGTTCAGCTGTCAGCCAGTTAAAGTTATGTTGTGGTTGTATATCAGAGAAAGGCGAAAACGTGCTGAAATCAGTAGTGATGACAAGATTAGGCGCCTGAGTAGCGCTTTGCTGTTGTAGTAAATACACATTTGCTTTCTTCGCTTTTATGGGCGGCGGAGGTTCAAATACCACCAGTGCAGGAAAATGATATACAACTGGATCCATTTTTATTGGTACAGGATTCGGATTGACTCCCAATACAATCTGCATAAATCCATTGTTTTTGTTACTATCCAGACATGTAAGTAGCAATGGCTCTTTTAAAGATAACGTTGACAACCGCTGTGGATAAACCATCCGCAGTGCTGTTTTGTGCTGGTGACCGTATTGGTTAGTAATATTTACAGGAGCCACTTGTCCGGAAGGATCCAGCATCCAGATATCATATTCATCATATAGCAACACCCGCTGGTCATTGGCCAGCCAGCCGGCAATTCCGTAAGTAAATATTTCTTTCCGGCTGATCCGCTCACGTATCAGCGGGACATTGATAGATTGGGTAAGACATCGGATTTTCCCACTGGCAGTTTCATAACTGAAATACTGCTTATTGGCAATATCATACCATATAACAAATCGCTCCCCCGGTGATAGTTGAATGTCACTTACCCGCTGAGGAGCATGAATGATATGCTGTTTCTTACCATCAAAGAGCGACAGGAGATCATAACTTTTAATCTGTTGATCATTCCAGTAACTATCTTCCTCATTCACCACATTAGATACTAGCGCGTATCTGTTGCCTGGTATTGAAGCCAGCGTTGTATCAATGTTTTCAAGATGTGTGATGGGACCTCTGGAGATTGGAACAACTGCAGAATAAGGAGTGTATGGGTCGGGCGCAGATTGCGACTGTAAACGAACATCCCGGTAATCCCATACGCTTACTTTGCTGTAAGAGGATTCGGTCTGCTTATCTCTTATCCTCATTGTTTTAACAAACAACAACTGATCGTCACCGCTGAATTGCAAAGGCAAATTCGCTAAGGAAGGAACCGTGACGTTAATAATAAGTCTTCCGCTATCCATTCCTTTATTAAAATAGTGCAACTGTACATCTGGTTGTACCCCGCTTGTAAAAGCTGCTGCTGTATCAGCATGTGCAAATGTGAGATTCTCTATGTTGCAACAGGACGAGATCTTTTGCCGATGCATCGTTGTCAAATCTAACCAGATGAGACTATCTCTGAAATTGAGCAACAGGACATTCCCTGACTCATTGAATAAAGAAGACAGCACTCCCTTGAATGGATATTCTTCACCACTATGCAGATCTTTTAATACCAGGGTGTCCGCTGCTTTTGCCGTCAACCATTGGCCGTTTCCATCTGCAGGTAAATTATAGTTACTCAGCCGCTTGTCAAATGAAATGGCGTTATCCCGAAGTGTTAGTACGCCCAGTCCTTGTGGAGAAGGAAAGACAAGATGTTTATTATCTGAAGTGAAAGCAGCATCCATTACCCCGGCGAAGATCCGGCTATAATTCCCATGAACAGACCGTACTACCAGCGAACTGCCTGCCAACTCAGACCCATATGTATACCAGATGTATTTCCCATTATCACAGATATTGTAATTTAATAGCATGTCCCATCCTTTGTAGGTCATGTTATTAATGGGAGGCTTTTGGGCACTGGTAACAGCAAGTTGGCAAAGGAGCAGCAGGATCAGTAAATATCTCATAATGATGGAGTCACTTTAATGTAGCTTGATGGGGGCGTATAATGCTTAGTAGATAGAGATAATTCATAGCAATTATTATACCTCAGTCCTATGTACCAGTATTGATAAAATGAAGACCTTTGAATAACTGAACATTTGAGAAGACCTGTATTCTACATATTCCTAGCTAAATAATTTTCATTTCCTTTTCATCTTACTTTAAAATATTGCCGGCCGGCATAATGGGCGTGCCGAAAACCATCAGAAAAGAGTAGGCACTTTTTGAGAATGATTTAATCCCCTCTATATGAAGAAAGCCAAGATCATCATTGTGCTGATCGCACTATTTGCTGTTGCCGGAGGTATGCTGGCATTTAAAGCAAGGTTTACACTGGATCAAGTATTCTATCCTACTACTATCGTTACCGTAGAGAGAGGTGGCATTACTTATTTTGTCACTGGTAACCTATGTACGTCATCGAATAGATGGATACATACACAATTAGGTGTATATTCGACTGTATGGCATCTGCTGACTGTACCATATACTACGCTTACATTAACGCAGGTTGGAGGACCATTAACTATCACTCTGCCATTTTATCCGTGTGTGACGATTTATACACGTACTACGCTTATAATGTAATATCATACAGGGCTTGTCACCACAGATAAGCCCTGTTTTTTAAATCCGCTGTATCCAAAGTAATCCTGCTATAATGAAAGTATTTTCGGGCGTCTCCACATTTAAAATTAAATCACATTATGAAGAAAGCTAAATTTTTGTTGGCCGCCCTGCTTGTATTAACAGTTACTGCAGGTATCTTTTCATTTAAGACAAACCGATTTACAAGTATTCCAGCCTGGAAGTATACGACTATGGTGAGAAGCGGTATTCTCCCATATTATACAACCACCTTTTTCTGCACTTCATCAGGAGATGTTTATTACATCTCTAACGGAGGTACCTGGTATACGACCACTTTTTATAGCGTTGGTTCGCCATCAGGAGTTATTACCCTGACTGCTCCTAATGGTGCGGCTATTACAATAGCTGATCAACCTTGTTCGGTAATAACAACTTATTTAACTACCGCATTTTAATGATGCACATCTCAGCCGGGGCCATCAGCGCCCGGCTGTTTGATGCGTTAATATCTGATTCACCTTCCGCATCTCTTCCGGCTTTATCTTCACCACCTTCCTGTCATACGTCATAAACCCATTCTCCTCCGACTCCACATCATACGGCTGTGTATAAATGGCTCCAGACAATCCCTGCTGCTCATACTTTTTCAACCGCTCCATCATATACGCATAGCGCTGTGCAAACCGATCCGCCGTTACCTGTATATATCCCCAGCTCGTGGCGGGCGCCCATTGATGTCCTGGTGTTGGCACTCTTACACCGCCCCATTCCCCTAATACCCTGGCTTTACCTGGCAAAGCCGGCGCAATGTAAGGACCAGGATAATAGTGTACATCTGCCACGTCACTACTGATCCAGCGGTCGCGGACAGGTGTATCGCTGTACTCATCCAGGTTTTCTCCCGAATGACCGTTGATAATACGGGAAGGGTCACTTTGTTTCATCCATTCGGTCAGTGTTTGCTGATTGTATTTCCCCCATCCTTCATTGAACAGGATCCACATCACAATGGATGGAAAGTGATGCAGCTGGCGGAGATTCTCCGCATTTTCCTGCTCAAACTGAGAAGTAGCGTAATAATCGGCATCCGCACAAGGGACCATATCCTGCCAGACCAGCATCCCCAGACTATCCGCATAATAATACCAGCGGTCGGGCTCTAGTTTGACATGTTTACGGATAGTATTGAACCCCATGTTTTTAATTGCCACAATGTCATATAGTAAGGCGGCATCGGTGGGAGCTGTATACAGCCCTTCCGGCCAGTATCCCTGGTCCAGGACGCCAAGATGGAAAGTATATTTATTATTGAGAAATAACCGGGGCATACCGCTACTATCAGGTTGTACTTTAATCTTCCGCATCCCGAAATAACTGTTGACCGAATCAATGACATGACCATCCTTTAACAGACGGATGGTCATATGATAAAGGAAGGGGTTTGCAGGACTCCATAGACGTGTAAAAGGCACACCGAGGTCCAGCATACGGCCTGCCCGGCCTTGCGTATGACCAGCTACCACAGCACCTGCATAAGCAGTGACATCAACAGTAACACCGGTCGTATCAGAAGTATTGACCCGCAGATTCAGACAATGGGCATCGATATCCGGGGTGGAATAAAGGTCGGTAATATAGGTAGGTGGGACAGTTTCCAGCCAGACTGTCTGCCAGATACCGCTGACGGCGGTATATAAGATCTTCCGCGGCCGCAGACTCTGTTTTCCGCAGGGATTAGGTCCGAGATTAGAAGGATCGAGTACTGTGACGACCAGCTCATTATCTCCCTCCTGCAATGAAGCGGTAATATCAAAAGAGAAATGCTGATAACCACCCATGTGCCGCCCGAGAAGTTTGCCATTCAGGAAAACAGCTGCCCGCCAGTCGACCGCGCCAAAGTGCAGCAATACGCGTTTACCACCATGCGTATCGGGTTTACGGATATGCCGCCTGTACCAGAGACGTTGTGTCGGTAATAGCTGTTTCTGGACGCCGGAAAGGGCCGATTCAATCGCGAAGGGTACCAGGATCTCTCCATCAAATTTATCCGGCATACCGGCATCCCAGTGCGTAATGGCATATTCCCAGAGACCATTCAGGTTCTGCCATTGGGAACGTACCATTTGTGGCCGGGGATATTCCGGGAGGACATTATCCGGGGAGACGGCTGTTGCCCATTGGGTCTGAACAGGGACCTGTTTCATCGCCCAGTGGCCCGAAAATCGATCGCCCTCACCAATGGCAAGGGCGATCTGAAAATAGGGGAAACATAGGGTAACAAACAAAAGCGTGCTTTTAAACGGTTTCATGTACCTGGGTTAAGTATGTTTAATGGGAGTATAATCAACGTAAAGAAAATTTAATTGGCATATTACAACTGGTATATGTTGCGATATAACTGAAATGGTAACATTGTAAGAAAAAGGGTCCCGGCTAGAAAGCCAGGACGTTGTTTTCCTCAATATACCATTAAATGTTCTTGTCGTATTATAGATCGTTATGGCAACGAAAACGAATAATATTGTTCTTTCTGTTTTAAAGTTACGTCATGACTATATGGTTCATGTTAGGAGTAATACGACGAACTTTGGAAAAAAAGAATTTCTCTTAAGAGTTGATACTGCTGTTTTTCCGAAGCTCTCGCGGACTCAGCGAAAACCGCTTCTTTACTGCATAAGAGAAGCTGGAATAATCCGTGTAACCGAATTCTTCCGCAAGATCCTGCAAGGGTACAGTCGTTTCCGTGAGTTTGCGGTAAATGATACGCATACGTGCATTCTGGAAGAAGTCGTATACCGTAATACCGTGACGACTCCGGAAGATCTCTTCCAGTTTCTTTTCATTTGTACCGGCAAATCTTGAAAGCTGTTTGAGGGTAGGAGGTGATGGCTGCTGCAGATGTTTCAGCAAGTGTACTTCAGTACGCTCTCCTCTTTCGTGGTCGGCGGCACTCAGGCCGTTGGCATCTGTTAAATAACGTGTAAGCATATCAAGTGATTCAATGATGAATTCTCCTGTTTTCTGTTCTCTGTATTTTTCGCTGGCTGCTTTGGGTAACTGGCGTTCTGTTATGTCTTGTATAATGTTGCGAAGCCGCTCGTGAGCAATCATATTTTGATCCAGGAGAGTAATGGTATTTTCATTAGATAATTTATTGAGTAATTCCTGCACGACGGGGAAGCTTTCCTGATAACTCCTCAGTTCATCTACCGGTATCTGAATCTCCAGCGCAACGTACAGACCAGGTGATTTAAACCTGACCAGGTGACGAAGACGCGGCGTTACGACAATGTTCATCTGATGCTGAAAAGTCTCGCTTTCGTGGCCATTCAGCTCGTAAAACATATTCCCCTTTAACGTATGGTGGAGCAGCAGGTCGTCCACATTTCCTTTTATTTTGAATGCTGTCGGTTTATTAATGATATAATGACTCATCCACGCCTTGTAGTTGTGATTGGCTACCTGCTGGAACAGGATACAGCCAAAGCTGTCACTCACCGCATAATACGGCTGGGTGCCCTGCAGCGCGTAGCTGGAATAGGCCGCTGGCAGGCCGGGGGTAAACAATATCGGCTGCCCTATTTGGGTTGAAATGGACAATGGTAGGGTCATCGTACTACCAAATTATAGAACGGTACTGCAGCCTCACTACCAGTGTTCAATTTTTATTTTTCCGTTTTGCGTAAGTCAAATTCCCTTTTCGTCTGGTTTTTCCATTTTAGCTCCCCGACTTTTGTCCCTTAAATCGGTAAGGAGACCCTATGCGACTGATGTGACCGGCCCCTACCGTACGGAAGCAATCCATTTCTTAAACATTTTGTCTGCCACCATGGGGAACAATACGCAAGCAAACGGCAAGAAAAAAGGCCCATCCTGGAGAAAAAAGCTCAATGCCTGGTTACACCTCTGGCTTGGACTTGCATCCGGGATTGTTGTATTTATCGTCGCGCTCACCGGCTGTATCTTTGTATTCCAGAAAGAGATCAGCGAATGGGTGCATCATGATATCCTGTTCGTCACCCCAAAAGAACAACCCGCTCTTCCCTTAAGTGTATTACAGGAAAAGGCCCAGGCTGCTCTTGGAAAGGATTTTCCGGTATTGAGCACTTTTACCTACCGTCAGCCGGATCGTGCATGGGAGTTCATTACCTACAAGGATGGCGATGAAAATGCCCTGACCCTCTTTGGTACCACCGCGTATTATAAAACGGCATATGTCAATCCATATACCGGTCAGGTAACAGCCGTACGTGACCTGAAGAAAGATTTCTTCGTCATCATAAAATATCTGCACTGGAGCCTGCTCCTCAATGATAAGTATGGTCAGCCGATCGTAGGCTGGAGCACCTTCATATTCGTTATCCTGCTCATTACCGGACTCATACTCTGGTGGCCTAAGAAATGGTCGAAAAAAGCCCGCGAACAGAGCTTTAAGATCAAATGGTCGGGCAACTTCAAACGTGTCAATTACGACCTCCATAACGTATTAGGGTTCTATGCCATGGCGATAGCCCTCGTACTCGCGCTGACAGGAATGGTATGGGCCTTTAAATGGTTCCAGACCACCGTTTATGTGGTCGCCTCACGTAGCGTGACTCCGCCAAAGCATAAAGAGGTGTTCTCCGATACCCTGGCGTTGCCACTGGCCAATGTCAATCCGCTGGATATTGCCTATGCCACCGCGGTAAAGCAGTTCCCGGAAGCCAGACGTATCGGCATACGGGCAACGCCTCCGGCCAGTAAGGCGACAATACGGATGTCCGTATACTGGGGAAAAGAAACCTACTATGACCGGGATGACCTGCAATTTGATAAAACAACAGGTCAATTGCTGTTACGGGAAACTTCGAAGGACAGAAATGCCGGTGAGAAACTGATCGGTATGAACTATGATATCCATGTAGGTGCGATTGCCGGATTACCGGGTAAGATCCTTGCCTTCTTTGCAAGCCTGATCTGCGCCAGTTTACCTGTTACCGGGTTCCTGGTATGGTGGAATAAGGGAAAGAAAGAGAAGAGAGCTGCAAAACACAACAAACAGCATCACCGGAAAGTACATCATGCGCATGCCGAAGAAAAGGCAGTGTCAGCTATAGCTGGACATTAACAACGCGTAGTAATAGCCCACATACACAAGGGAAAGCGCTCCGGATACTACCGGGGCGCTTTTCTGTTGCGGGTGTACTTATTGGGGTTAGATTCGGAGCTGGCTGGTTTGGGATGAACAGGTATCAAATGATCTTTTGCGGCAGTGGCAATTATTTTCCTGACAATCTTTTTGTCAATCAGTTCCAGGTGATGTGTAAGTAATGCGGGGTCCATGATCGTAAGGATTAAGGTGATGGGGCGTTTGTACGATACAAATGTAGTCCCGTAGCGAGGCCTCAGACAATGGGAAATAAGCGGTTTTGGGAGAGGGGGATTTTCCCGTAGGAGCACGATATGAAATGGAAAAAGCCTTTTACGTACTACGTAAAAGGCTTTTTCCATAAAAAATTACGGTACTCAGGATACCCCCGCAAATACTTCCAGTTGCCTTTTCAGCGCTTCTTCCGGTATGCCGGTCAGTGCCTCCGCTTTCTGGGCAGGAATGACTTCTTCCGCCATCAGTCTGCGGACCATTCTGTCGAAACGGCCGGTCTTTTCCTGTCCGGTGTAACAGCCCAGGCCCGCTTCGTCTTTGTTTTCCGTGATCATGCGGAAGAATGCCCCTGTCTCTTTACGATCAATGATGTCTTTGAAGATGGCATGCCTCATGATCACCTGCATGGGAAGACCATACTGCTCCTTGATGCAGATCAGTTCTCCAGGCGCAATAGCCGTCCTTTTAGCGCCAAGCAGCGATTCCAGTGTGTCGCCCGGAAGCAGCATCGCGGCCGCAAAGGTCTGGCAGATCCTGTCCTTGTCAGCAGTCGCAGGAACAGTCAGCAACAGCTGACCTAATTCATACAATGCATGGTAACGCTTGATGTCAGCCAGCCGGTCCTGATGTAGTACGATCAGCGGTACCTTGTCAATCCATGCGCCCAGGGCGTCGAATGTAACAGGTGCATCTACTTCAATAACGCGGATGGACTTTTCTTCCAGCATCCCCGTAATGTTGTGAATGGGGCCTCTGCCCAGGTCCCATTTGTCCAGTAGCCTGACAGCAATTGCAGCCGCTGCTGTCTCATCCGCTACCGGAAAGGTCTTGAGTGGATTGTTGAATCTAACCGGCATGTTGAGCAGGGATTCTGCCTGCAGATAACGTTCCAGTACGCCTTTTACCTTCTCCTTAATACTGTCGATCTGTTTAGATGGTACGTTCCCTTTACGCGGAAATTCAAAATCCGGCAGTCTGAATGCCGGTTGTCCTTCAAAGTAACCTGGTTTTACCCCCAATGCCGCTGATAACAACAATAAGATCTTACGGGAGGGATGCATTACATCAGCTTCATATTTGCTCAGCGCCTGTTTGGTAATGGAATTGGCGGTCTGGTTGGCCAGGTCCTGCAGGGACCAGCCTTTAATTTTACGTGCGGCTTTTAATCGTTCTCCGAAATATTGCATACAGTTTAGATTTAGGGAGGGGTGTGTGGTCGGCAAACATATAATTATTTACGCAAAGAGAGAACATCAGCGGGTAGGACCTTTCATGAATTTAATATCTTTAGAGGAAATACAACTTGCTCATGAAAGACCTGCGTTCTCTTTTACTCCTGGCTACGCTGGCCGCCGCCTGTAATACAGGCACAAAGCAGGCGGGCCGGGAAGACGACTCAACCGCCATTAAAGCCATTGACTCCGCCGGTCTGGTACGTGACATTTCCGTACTGGCCTCCGACGAATTTCAGGGTCGTAAACCCTTTACCATCGGCGAAGAGAAGACCCTCGCCTATCTGGAAAAACGATTTAAGGAAATTGGTCTGGAACCGGGTAACGGTACCAGTTACCTGCAGGATGTCCCCATGGTGGAAATCCAGTCTAACCCGGATGGTGATCTCCGGCTCAAGGGGAAAAACGGCGACCTGAAACTGTCCTACCTGGATCAGTACGTAGCCGGCACCAAGCGTGTACAGGACCAGGTATCTATTAATAACTCCGAAATGATCTTTGCCGGGTTCGGTATCGTCGCTCCGGAATATAACTGGAATGACTATGCGGGGCTCGATGTAAAAGGTAAGACCGTTGTGGTAATGGTGAATGATCCGGGCTTCTATGACAGTACCCTGTTCAAAGGAAAGACCCGCACCATGACCTATTATGGCCGCTGGACCTACAAATTTGAAGAAGCTGCCCGTCAGGGTGCCGCCGGTATCCTCATTATTCATGATGTGTTACCCGCCAGTTATGGCTGGACTGTCGTACGTAGTGGCTGGTCAAAACCCAAACTGGATCTGCAAACGGCTGATAATAATATGAGTCGCGCCGCTATCGAAGGATGGCTCACCCAGGAATCTGCAAAGAAACTGTTCCAGCTGGCAGGCGTATCTGATACAATTATCAATCAGGCAAAACGCCCTGGATTCAAGCCGGTATCCTTAGGTGTCACCGCTTCCCTGACCCTGCATAACAAGACGCGTAAATCAGTCTCTCACAATGTGGCCGCCCTGCTGCCGGGTACCGACCGGAAGAATGAATACATCATTTATTCCGCTCACTGGGATCACCTGGGTGTAGGCGAAGCCGTAAAAGGTGATACGATCTACAACGGTGCACTTGATAATGCTTCCGGTGTATCAGCCCTGCTGCAACTGGCCTCCGCTTTCAAAAAGCTGCAGCATCCGCCTAAACGGTCTGTATTATTCCTGGCTTTGACCGGCGAAGAACAGGGGCTGCTGGGATCAGAATATTATGCGACACATCCCATCTTCCCGATCAAATCCACCGTTGCTGATATCAACATGGATGTACTGAACTTCTTTGGTCGCACAAAAGATATTACCATTATCGGAAAGGGACAGTCTGACCTGGATGACTATGCCGCAAAAGCAGCTGAAAAACAAGGTCGGTTCCTCATACCTGAAGCCAACCCTTCCGGTGGATGGTTCTTCCGCTCTGACCACTTCAATTTCGCCAAAGTGGGTATCCCTGCATTGTATCCGGGTAGCGGTAATCAGTCGCTGAACCATGACTCTACCTGGGCGCCGGATCATGCCGCCATGTATGGCCGTGATCATTATCACTCTCCGTTCGATCAGCTGGATCCCAGTTGGGAGTTATCTGGTATGGTGGAAGATGTACGCTTCCTCTTTGATGTGGGTGTAACCTTATCCAATGAGGATAAGTTCCCGCAATGGAAAGAAGGCTCAGAATTCAAAGCGAAGAGATAACCTGATTATAAATGATTGATGATCCGGAAGTCCTGGTTGACAGGGCTTCCGGATTTTTATTTACAGTAGGAAGATCAAAAAATCTTAATCATCTTTGTAAGGTAATCAACCAAAATGAGCATTGCCAGGAGTATTATCTGCCTGTTTTTCCCCTTACTGTTATGTTTGAATGCAGGAGCGCAGCCACGACTCAAAAAAGAAATATCTATTCAGGAACGTTGGGCGCTGATCAATAGTGCAGCACAGGACAGTAATCTGGTCGATCTGATGATCGAGCAGGGACAACATTATGTCTGGATGCCGGAGAAGCTGCGGGTTCAACTGGATACTGCACTTCTGTTGTCCAGTAGGGCAAAGGAACTGGCACAGCGTATTCATTATCAGAACGGGTATATGGAAGCCCGTTTGCTGGGGGTAAAGGCTTTACTGGAAGGACGACAACTTACGCAAGTGGTGGACTTGATCCGCATTTCAACTGATAAAGTGTTTGTTGTACATGCGCAAATGCTGGTGGGCATCAGCTACCTGGAACGGCCTTACAGTAATAAAGCAGATATGGATACTGCCGGTATCTGGTTCCGGCAGGCATTTTATGAGAGCCGGAAGATCGGATACATAAAGGGTAGACGTGAGAGCACCCGCCTGTTGGGAAGACATTACTTCGAATCACATAATATCAGGGCCGGTAAAGAAATGTACCTGGGTATTATCAATGAATTACATACTGAACATAATTACCTGGACGAAGCTGATTGGTGGATCGATCTGGGGTATCGTATCCCGGATCATGACAGCACCTTTACTGAAAAGGCGGAATACATGACCAACGCCCTGCTGATCTATATCCGCCTGAGGGATATTCCCCGGCAGATATGGGTATGGGGCGCCAGGGCTGAAGTGTATCGTCGTCAGGGTAAATTACAGCTGGCAGAAGCGGGTTTGCTGAAGGTCCTGGAGATGGAAAGAGCACAGGGAGATAAGTACCTTCCGCGCAACTACATCCAGTTAATGGATATCAGCCTGTTCAGAAGTAATCTGAACAAAGCCCTGGGCTACGGACTGGCCTGTGTGCAGGCGATCGATGAATCCGGAGACAGCTCCATGGCAGGCATGACCTATGAGAAAATAGGATCGATATACAGTCAACTGAACGATCCTACCCGGAGCATTGAATGGTACCGGAAAGCACTGACAGTCTATGAACGTAATTTTGATAAAGGACCGGTATCCAGGATCAACTATTTCCTGACCAAAGAACTGATCAAACTGGGAAAGACGGCCGAAGCATTGGCTATGCTGCATCGTACCATGAAGTATTTCCCGCCGGTACATAGTCTCAACAAGGAGCTGGTGGCAGGTGCGTTTGCTGCCTGTTATACAGAGATGGGGCAATACAGGAAAGCGGAGCAATATTATCATCAAATGCTGTATTGGGAAAGCCGTACCCGTCTGGGTAATGAGATCTCCGCCATCACCTATTATTCCGTTGGAAAGTTCTACCTCGAACGAAAACAATACCAGCAGGCTGCTATCTATCTGGATACAGCTTTATCCATTACACCCGGCCGTACGCCGGTGACAATGGTGAAGGATATGCACCTGATGTTGTTTCAGGCAGACTCCATCCTCAACAGAAATGCATCCGCAATCCATCACCTGCGTGCCTACCAGCTGTTAAGCGACTCTATCTACAGTGCCACACACGTGAAAGAGCTGGAAGAAATACAGGTGAAATATGAAACCAGTCAGAAAGAGAAAGACATCGCAGCCTTGCGTCAGCAAAGCCGGATGCAACAGAAGCAGATCAAACAATCCAACCTGTTGAAACGTGTCACGTTCGGTAGTATTATTCTGCTGGTGTTATTGTTATTACTAAGTGTGAACCGGTATCGTTTAAAGCAGCGGAGTATCCAGGCCCTGGCGATCAAACAAAAAGAGATTACAGATAAAAACAGCTCCCTGCAAAGATTAGTGGAAGAAAAGGAATGGCTGGTCAAAGAGGTACATCACCGGGTAAAGAATAACCTGCAGATCGTTATGAGTCTGCTGAATACACAATCCAATTTCCTGGAAAGCGAGGCAGCACTGGCCGCTATTAAAGACAGCGCCCATCGTATGCAGTCTATCTCACTGATCCATCAGAAACTATATCAGTCTGAATACCTCAGTCTTGTCAGCATGCCCTCTTATATCCACGAACTGGTACACTACCTCGAAGACAGCTATCGGGGAGTTGTCCGTATCTTTTTCGATCTGCATGTTGCACCGGTAGAGATGGATGTCTCGCAGGCGGTGCCTATGGGCCTGATCCTGAGTGAAGTGGTCACAAATGCCATTAAATACGCCTTTCCAAATGGGAAAGCAGGTAGTATTTCCATCTCGCTGGATTATATCGGTGATGCAAAGCTATTGCTGGTTATTGCGGATAATGGAAAAGGACTTCCTGCTGACGTCAACTTCGCAGAAGGAAAATCCCTGGGTATAAGACTGATACAGACATTTGCCGCGCAACTGGATGGTCAGCTGGAGATTGAAAGTAAGAATGGTCTGACAGTCCGCCTTACCTTCCATCAGCAGTAATCCTATTCCGCTTTTACATCCGCATTTGATGCAATAGAGAACGGTGCCTGTGATAGAAATTCGTAGGTTTTATTACCATAATGAAACAGGTTGGGATGCTGTTCGGCGGAAAACCCTCTTTTAATAGCAGAGAATAGCTCGTTATAGCTATTTACAGGCTCATTAAGGACCTTTTGCAGCTTAGCAGTAAACTTACCATTCCCCCAGACTTCCATCGCTAATTCGTCGTCCTGACAGGCGCCAAATTGAACAACGTATGCTTTGATGTCTTCCGGTCGCGTATTGAGGGGCGCCTGTATACTGTCATATTCCGCTTTATGAGCGTTATACGTACGTATCAATGTGCCCAGGGGCGCGAATCTGGCCCGGGTGTAAGTCGCGGGATCTACAGGCGCATTATTATTCACAGGAGCAGTGTTTTTGGCAACAGATCCCGAGTGACAGCTGTCCGAAAAAAGAAGAATGCGTACCCCCTCTTTGAACTGACCGAAACAGGCAAATAGTTCGTCGTCTATCAGTTGCCGGTCATACAGGCACCAGGTTTCATCAAAGCCATCCATTTCGCCGAAGTTGTTCGTCTCGTCTTTATTGGTATCTGCCAATACGCCGCCATGACCGGAATAGGTCATCAGAAAGATATCGCCTGCTGCTAATTGTCCGGCAGCTGTTTGCAGGTGTTGCAATACGTTTACAGCCGTCGCTTCTTTTGTCAGTAAAGAGTAGATCTGCCGGAAACCGGCTTTTTCGGCGATGGACCGGTATACAGCCGCATCATTCTCACAGGCGAATAATTCGCCGTTCCAGCCTTCATAACTGCCGGGATTAACGGCATTAAGTCCGATATGTAGTGCGTAGCTCTGTGGTGTCATGGGGAGATGTATTACTGGATGTTTTTCAGTTTGTTGATATTGCGGAGTGTGAATTGTTCCGGCTTACTTTCTGCATCTTTGATGCTTTCAGAAAAATCGAGAATATGCTGTACTGTTTTGCGGACCACATTCGGAGGAATCTGTAAACGGGTAGCCAGGTCATTGACATCCAGTTCGTGATCCAGTTTGTCGATGTAATACAGCAGCGTACTGACCGTCTGCGATTGTAATAATCGCTCGCCGATTTCCTCCGGTGATTTTTCATTACCGATGATCTTTTCTACTACACTAAAAATACTGGCTGCAGATTCACTTTGTGATGTTGTCATGGATTCCAGGATCGGTGCAGGAAGTGGCGCCGGCTGATAGGACGTCCAGACCATATCGTTGTATAGTTTGTCGGTAATGTCTTCCAGCAGACTATCATCCACAATAACATCCGGTGCTTTGATAGAAGCTCTGATAATCGCCCGGATACCAGCGAGGAACATACAGGGTGCATTCAAAGAGATCGGTGGTATCGGTTCGTGATAGTACTGGGCGGCCATGATCTGTAAGGCTTTTACATCTGGTGTATCCTGACCCAGCAGGATGGGGATATCTTCTGTAACATTCCGGAATAATGCTTCATTATCCTGTTCCGGACTACTGAAATAGACATAAGCGGCTAGTAAGCCTTTCATGGGAGACGTCCATTGCCCCTGTTCAAATTCGAGTAGTACTTTCTCCGGCAGGATATACACACCGTTATGGAACTTATGCCGCAGACCATCAATGCGATAGTTACCTTCATCGTTATTCACAAAGCCCTGTTTGCGTGGTGCAATGAAGATACTCATTGACGGAAAGATCGGCCCGTAACCAAACGTGAGAAAGACCTGCGTCTGCCAGTATTCATCAGACGAACCTTTTTGCTTACTGCTGCTTTTAAATACCTGGATGGGTATTTCCCGCGCGGGCAGATCCTGATCTTCCGCAACGCCTGTCCTGCATTGATGGCCGGTGTAATGGAGGTAGTAAGTGCCTTCCGGTAATACCGCATGAAAAGCCAGCCATCCAGCGTCTGTATCTTCTTTGATGTTATTCCCTTCCAGTTTATAAATGACATTCCGGCCAGCATCGAGTAGGGAGAATCCCTGTCCGGGAGATTGCTGTTCGTTATTCAGTTCTCTCCTTTTCTCCACATCCGTATACCGGAAAAAGAGAAAGATCGACCCTCCTTCCTCTGGTGCATTTTCCACAGTAGGTTCAAGGCTGTATTTATGTGCATTGATTGCATAATATTCGTGGGAGGACTTGAAGTTATCCGCCACCAGCGAGGCATATACAGGAGGTGTAGGTATCTGGAAATCCATATCCTGCGTCAGGCGTACGTGTTCTTTGATGATATTCCCATCCAGTTTAAGCGTGATGCTGTATAAGCCAGGTTTCAGCTCCAGCTCCAGTTGCTCATATCCTCTGGCGATATCTTCCAGAAAGCCGTTGTATACCGTGAGATGTGCAAAATCTGACATTACGCCAACGGCGGAGACGGTCAGTCTGTAAGTGGGCGTCTCAGAAGTCATAATTCATGGTTTTAAGTGTACCATCTATGGTGATGAATGCGGAAGACCGGGTCGTTTTATTGGTGATCTGGTGGTATCCTTTGCCAAGTGGTACCAGCCAGGAATCGCCTGCCTGTACAGCGCCTGATTTGATGTTATTCAGGTCCGGTCCGTCCAGTGTAATATCTCCTGCGGATTTGAATGAGATCGTTAGCACAGTGCCAGGTACTCTGCCGGTTCGGTGGAACACATAGTTCAGTCCGTTTTTGTTGTTCCTGATATCGGAGCGCACTGTTTGTGTCTGGTTGCGTTCCTGTGCATATGACTCTGTCTTTTCACGGACGTAATCAATAAAACTGGTGATCGTGATATCGCCGTTGTTATTGACGGCGCCACCATTCAATGCTTCCATCAATGCACGGGAGAAATAGCCATGTACCTGCAGATTGCCATTGTTGTTCATCATACCCTCCCAGGCAGGATTTTCGTATTCTGAGGCATATAACACAACCGCCATGGTATTGGCGCCACCGGGGCGTTCACCACCCAGCATAGAATGCAATGGTTTGGTGTTGATCTTCCTGTCACGACAACAGTCGAGAAAGAAATATACTTCCTGGAACAGGTCCTGCTCTACCAGTAAATCCAGATAAGCTTTGGAAGAGAGGGCTGCGTTGTAGAAACTGGGTGACCAGATTGGCAGACACATACCATTTACCTCCCAGTTAGACCCAAAGCCATGACCGGAGAAGTAAAAATACAGCCGGCGTGCAGGTTTGGCTGTCGCCATCTGGATGATGTCAGATAATGCCTTGTCAATGGCCAGCTGGTCAGGCGTATTGCTGCCCGCAGCAGATGGAATGAAGAATACGTGTTTGGGATGCATATTGCCGCCATCGGCTTTGATCAGCCAGTTTCTCAGCCGGCAGGCGTCTGTAACGGGGGCATCCAGTGGTGCAAGACTTATATAGTGACTGACGCCCACGATAACAGCGTAGTCTTCTTCATTGACAGGTAGTCCTTTGGACAGATTCTCATTGATGGCCTCTTCACACAGGGCTGTAGCAGGAGGTGTTTCGGATATTGCGGTCACGGGGTCCATGAGGTTACTGATTTTACTGTTAGAATAATGTTTGCAGCGTATGGGAGGAATAGCTGGTTTTTGGGGTGTTGTATCTGCTTATAAAATTACGCTACTCGCAGAATGTTAACAAGTTTTATTGACATATTATAATGGGTTATGTATTGACAAATAATTTAAACTAATGACAGGGTGAGGGAATTCCCGTAACTCCCCTGTAGCAGCAAACTGGTGGTGTGAAATGATTGCATTACTTTGCAGAACGTAAAGCAGAAAAATATGAATGGACGGCCCTCTCTTCCTGTTATTGAATCGATCCGTAACCGACCGGTGATGTACCTGGGTTCGGTAAACAGCTATGGTATCAGACGCCTGATGAAAATGCTGATCACCGATTATCTTGAAGATGTAACAGGGTTATCCACCATAGAGATCACGTTCAATCCCGATAGCTTTGTGAGTGTGGTTATTTCAGGTGCGCCGGTTGATGAGCTATTACATGAGGTCGCCTTTTTGCAGGAAATATCCTCCGGTAAGAATTTCAAAATTGCATTACTCATAGCGATCGCCCGTTTTGTATTGGTGCGTGTGGTTGTAGATGGAGAAATACATTCCGTGACCTCTCACGCTGGCATATACGAAATGGAAACGCATCCTGCTGATGGGGCGCCGAATGGCATTAAAGTGGACTTCCAGCTGGAAGAAAACATCTTCAGAAATAACCAGGTGGCCTATATTCCCATGAATATCATGCTGCAACAGCTGGCCTATCTGAACGCCGGACTGAAAATAATCAGTGTGGATAACCGGGGAGAATTGCAGCGCAATGTGTTTTATTTCAGAACGGGCATCTCCGAACTGTTTAATGACCTGCTCGATAAACACGACTATGGCAGTATGAATGCCTGGTTACCCATAGAACTGAAAACAGCTATCAACGGTTATATCTTACATGTTATTCTGAGATATCATCATATCTATACGGTTCATCCTGCACCATATATTCGTTCCTTCGCCAACAATGAAAGTACCAAAGGGCATGGCTCACTGGTGGATGGGGTGTTAAAAGGGCTGGAAGATGCCTTTCTGGAAGTAGGTGAAAAAGAAGGCGTAGAGCTGAAAGTCAATAAAAAGCGGATCGGGAAAATGCTTGTGCTGTTTGCTGCAGTAAAGGGAGAACCGCTGACTTATGCAGGACGTAGTAAGGATAAACTGGACATGCCGGCCCTGAAAAAAGATGTGCGGAAATTTGTGAAAAGAGGGGTGTTGAAGTACCTGGAAGGAAATCCGGGAGACAGGAGAAGAGTGTTGGAGAAGTTTATGAAAAAAGAAGATAAATAGGGTCTTTTGTTAGTCAGACTATACTCATCTTACGTTAGTGCTTCGTTTTTATCGAAAGATGAGCGTAAGATGAGTATAGTCAGATGATATGTAAGAGAACTATCAGCTAGTTACAACTTCTTCCTGGTATTACTGCAGCAGTGCAATGATCTTTGCAAAGATCTCCGTATTCTCATATACCCCTCTGAAATCCAGTGAGTGAGGACCATAGGCAAATACAGGCACCATTACCGCACTATGATCATTGGTACTGAAATGACCGTCTACATAACCCTTAGAGATATTACCATCCAGTAGAGATAAGCCACCTGTTTCGTGGTCTGCTGTTACAATCACCAGTGTATGACCATCTTCATCTGCAAATTTCATAGCAGCGCCAATTGCTTTATCAAAGTCCATCATTTCAGTGGCTACGTAAGGCACAATGTTCGCATGACCACCATAATCGATCTGTGCGCCTTCGGCCATAATAAAGAAGCCCTTGTTTTGTTTACGCAGGGAAGCGATGGATTTTTCCAGTGACTGTGTCAGGAATTCCCCTCTTCCGGTCAGCATGGAGCGTTCTGCGCGACTGTCCAGGACCAGGTATTTATCAGACTGGATATTGTTCAGTTCATCGAGATTGGTACTGAAGGTATAACCTTTGTCCTGCAACAATTTAGGCAGGTCTTTACCATCCTTACGCTGATTGAAGTGTTTTGCACCACCACCGATCATAATGCTTACCGGACTGGTAAGGAAATTAGCAGCGATAGAATCTTCCATACTTCTTTCAGGAACATGTCCGTAGAAGGCGGCTGGAGTAGCATCTGTGATATCGCCGGCACTGATGAGGGCACTGTTATATCCTTTTGGTGCGATGATATCAGGAATAGCAGGGATGCGGACAGCGGTAGCGTCTACACCTACGTAACGATTATTGGTCTTTTTGCCACTCGCCATTGCAGTACCACCTGCTGCCGAGTCAGTGATGTAGCTGTCAGAAGAGTAGGTTTTAGAGAAACCGATATTCTTCATCTGCAGCAGATTCAGCTGACCATGGTTAGCGGTGAAACCTGCATAGATCTGCGCAAGGCCCATACCGTCGCCTATCAGGAGAATAACATTGGTCACTTTGCCCATGCTGTCGTTGTTCACATAACGGGCATTGTACAGTGTATGAGGAGCGGCTGTGCCGTTGTATTCAAGATTTTGTCTGTTGCTCAGGAAGGTGGCCATATCTTCCACGAGGTCGGTACCGAGATAATCGGCGCCCATATTCATCTGGGTTTTCCAGGTATTCACATTATCAGCCATGCCCCAGAAACGCACTTTTTTACCAGCCTGGTGTACGCTATCGACCCATTGCTGAATTTTTGCTCTTTCTTCTTTTACGATCACTCCTTTACCATTCCAGTTGGTAAATTGTTTGATGTCTACACTGTACATCGGAATGCGTTTTTCCTGTGCAGCGGTGTAGGTGAATCCACGTTTTCCGTCGAAATGAATATAGTCAGGATATTGTGCCCATAGTGCCAGTTCTGGTTGGTCGCCACTGATGGTAACTACTACAGTCGGATTCTTTGTGATATCCGGATAACGGTCCAGGATCTTTATGAGTGCTTTTATAGTAGGTACGCCGGTGGTCTTGAAATCGATCATCAGCTGTAAAGTATCCTTACTGTCTTTATAAGCAGTACCGCCATTCTTTTTGATCTGCTCCCGCAAAGGGTTCAGGTACAGTTTTTCCAGTGTACGTTCCGGACGGATCGCTTCTTCGGTATGGGCGGTGAACAGCTGGCCGTTACGTTCAAAAACATCTGCTTCTATTGAGCCGTAATGACGGAAATAGGCCGTCAGGAACGGAATAGGATGTTCATAGTCATTATGCGAATGTGCATTGATCGATGCATAGTTGCGGGTCTGCGCGCCGGCTGTCATCGCGGCGAGCAGAGAGAGAGAAAGAAATGAGGATCTAAGCATTACTGTATTTCAATATATTATAAAAAGCAAATTACGAATTACAGATTACGTTTTCTGCATTCACCGGTAATTTTAGCTACCGGTGGATCATGATCCGTAGTCCGCAATTCGTAATTCATGTATTCTTTAAGTCGTCAGGAGATTATTCCCAGCCGCCATTCTGTTTTACTACTCCACCGCTACTGGTTACTTCACTTCTTGGCACAGGCCATACGTTGTGGATAGCAGGATTGAAAGTACGTGCAGGCCAGATCTCAGCACCACCAACACCGTGTAATGGTTTAGCGTATGCGGCCTGTGCATCTCCCCAGCGTACCAGGTCGTAGTGACGGTTAGCCCATTCGCCTGCCAGTTCTGAACGACGTTGTTTTTTCAGTTCGGCCATAGTAGCGCCGGTGACGTCTTTCAGACCAGCACGATGTCTGATCATGTTGATCTCTTTATCTGCGTTCTTGCCTTGTGCCAGTTCAGCTTCCGCTTTGATCAGCAGTATTTCTGCGTAACGCAGCAGTGGCAGGTTCAGATCAGTGGTAGGATGGTCGCCGTTAGGGCTCAGGTGCTGACCTGCAGGATAAGAGAATGGTTCCATGTATTTACGGAACTGGTAGCCAGATAAACTGTTGGTAGAAGAATAGGTGATATCTTCTCCATAGAACTTAACATGGTCACCTGGTTTCAGGATCGTTGCTTCTCTTCTGATATCGCCTTCTTCGTAAGAATCATACAGTTCTTTGGTTGGCATATAATATCCCCAGCCATTGTATTTACCCCAGCCTTTGTTCTCCAGCATTACGCCTGGCAGGATACTACCCCAGCCGCCCGGGCCCTGTGAATTGGAGTATACTGACCAGATATATTCGCTGCTCCAGTTGTTAGCGATGGTGAATACATCCGCAAAGTTGTCCAGCAGTTTGTGTTTACCACTCAAAATTACAGAGTCAGCATATCTTTCTGCATTTGCATAGTCCTTTTTGTACAGGAACATTTTGCTCAGGAAAGCGAAAGCTGCTGTTTTATGCGGACGGCCATATATATCAGAAGAATAGGTATCAAAATAAGGCAGGAGCGCAGCCGCCTGTTTCAGTTCCTGTTCAACATAGTCATATACCATGTTTACGTTAGCGGAACGGGGAATGGGTTTGTCACCAGTCAGACTGTCACGTTTTACGATAGGTACACCGGCACGGGCATCACCGTAAGTATATGCCAGTTCGTAGTACATCAGACCGCTGAGGAAGTATGCTTCACCCAGGATACGGTTTTTCAGTTTGGCGTCCATTGGGATAGAAGGTACGTGCATGATCACATCGTTCGCACGTTTGATCACGATATATCTCATCTTCCATTGTCCTTCTGTATAAGAACCACCGATAAAGTTGCTGTTAAAGTTCTTGATGTTATCGCCTTCTGCTTTTACACGACCAGTCACCATATCATCGCTGGCATTGATAAACCACCAGTAGCCACGGCCATAGAAGTTTTCATCGTCAAACAGGTTGTACATCGCGTTAGCGCCGGAGATAGCATCGCCTTCTGTCTGCCAGAAGTTACCGGAGGTAGGCGCACCTTCCGGTGTAATATCCAGCTTTTTGTTACAAGCCGCCAGCAGGGAAATACCTGCGAGGGAGAGGGTGATATTTTTTATGAGTTGCTTCATTGTAATCGTCAGTTTGTGTTGATTAGAAATTAACGTTCAGACCAATCAGAACATTTTTAGCCTGTGGGTAACGGCCTTTATCGATACCTAATTCGTCCATACCTACTTCCGGATCGTATCCTTTGTATTTAGTGATGGTGAACAGGTTAGTTGCTGTTAAGTACAGTCTTACAGCACCTATGTGTGCACGGTTAGTCAGCAGTGCAGGCAGTGTATAACCCAGGGTGATGTTTTTGATACGCAGGTAAGAACCGTTTTCGATATACCAGTCTGAGGTGTTACCGTAGTTACCGTTTTTATCAGTAGAGATGATACGGGTTACATCTGTGTTGGTATGAGTTGGCGTCCATGCATCCAGGATGCCGGTCAGCATGTTGTAGTTAGTACCGATGCTGGCGTTCATGTTAGTGTATTTCAGTGCGTTGAACAGTTTGTTACCCTGTACGCCCTGTGCGAATACGTTCACATCGAATCCTTTATAGGCAGCATTCAGACTAAAACCATAAGAGAAAGAAGGGAATGGACTTCCTACGATCTCTCTGTCGTTGTTGTTGATGGTACCGTTACCGTCTCTGTCGATGAATTTACGGTCGCCTGGTTTTGCATTTGGCTGGATCAGCTGACCATCTTTGTTTTTATAGTTGTCAACTTCTGCCTGTGTCTGGAAGATACCAGCAGTCTTGATCACATTATACGCATAGATCTGATTGCCTACACGGGTTACGATCGGGTTCAGCGTACTACGTACGTTGATGTTGGAAGAAGAGACTACTTCGTTTCTGCCATCTTCCAGTTCCAGCAGTTTGTTGTTCACTTTGGTCAATGTAGCACCGATACCATAAGTGAATTCTTTACCTGCACGACCGTTATAGTTGATACCGAGTTCGATACCATTATCACGGGCTTTACCCATGTTCTTGTACATACCGGTGCTAACACCTGCAGTACTTGGCGGGTCTACCTGGAGGATCATGTTCTCGGTAGTTTTGATGAAGTAGTCAGCAGTAACGGACAGGCTATTTTTGAAGAAAGCGAGGTCAGTACCGAAGTTGATCTGACGGGAATCAGCCCATGTCAGGTTTGGGTTAGACAGCGCGTCTTCAGCCAGACCGGTTGTCAGCGTACCATTCGCGCCGGTATAGATATTTACTGATTTCAGGTTGATGTTGATCGCGTTAGCAGGTAAGCTACCCAGGTTACCCAGTACACCATAGCTTGCACGCAGTTTCGCGAAGCTCAGTACGGAGCTTTGAGGAATGAAATCTTCCTGTGTCAGTACCCAACCACCAGATACGGAGTAGTAGTTCTGGTAACGGTTCTGCGGAGCTACGAGGGAGCTACCATCGCGACGACCGAGTACGGTGAACAGGTATTTGCCTTTGTAGTCATAGTTCACACGACCCAGGAATGATTCTACAGCTGTCTGTGATCTGCCGCTGGATGGTTTTGCCCATGTGCCGGCGTTATCGAAGTAACGGTATACATCTCTTTCATCGCCGAAGTTGCTGGCAGATACAAAAAGGTAGGTGTAATCGTCGTGCTGATAAGTATAACCAGCTACTGCGTTAACGTTGTGTACGCCGTTGAAAGTTTTGGTGTAGGTAAGCGTCTGTTCAGCCAGCAGGTTAGTACCATTGTTTACTGATTCAGAGAGTCCGTTGCTGGTGTTGATCTTACCGATTTCCAGTGCACGCGTAGAGAATGATTTCTGATCAGTCAGTGATCTTGTGAAAGCGAAGTTGGAACGGAACACGAGATCTTTGGTGAAATAGATCTCAGCGTATGGGTTGATATTGATGTTGGTAGTTGGCGTTTTGTTATCCATTCTTTCAAGGATCGCAACCGGGTTGGCCAGGTCACCATAAGAACCAGCATAATCAACAGGCATACCACTGAATGCACCGGTAGGGGTACGTGGTGCGATATGACGAGGGTAACCCAGTGCCGTGAAGATCGCACCAGTATAAGGGCTGGTGGTATTTGCACCGTTACCGTTGGTATAGGTGAAGGAGAGATTCTCACCTACTTTCAGCCATGGTTTTACCATTGCATCGGAGTTCATACGGAAAGTATAACGCTCAGCCTGTGTATTCAGCAGGATACCTTCGTTACGACGGTAACCGAAGCCCATGTAATATCTGCCTTTATCGGTACCACCCTTTACGTTTACGTTATAATCGTTGATCTTACCGGTACGGAAGATCTCGTCCTGCCAGTCAGTACGGGTGATCTGACCATCAGGATATTTAGTAGCGTTGAATGCGTCAGCCAGTGGCGTACCAGCAGCAGCATAAGCGATGTTTTCTACATCAGCGAATTGTTTTGCTGTCAGCACATCCAGTTTTTTGGCAGCATACTGCCAGCCCATCTTCGCATCGAGGGTTACGCTTGCAGCACCTTCTTTACCTTTTTTAGTGGTAATGAGGATCACACCACCAGAAGCTCTTGCGCCATAGATAGCGGCAGCCGCATCTTTCAGTACGTTGATGGATTCGATATCATTCGGGTTGATCGGACCACCAGTGTAGATGGAACCATCTACGATTGTCAGTGCAGATTCACCGTTGATACCACCCATACCACGGATGTATACTTTTGGGGAAGAGGTTGGATCACCACCATTGTTCTGAACGGTTACGCCCGGCGCTTTACCCTGTAGAGCTTCGTTTGCATCACCGAGGGAACGTGAGTTCAGTTTATCCAGCTGTACGTCAGCAATAGCGCCGGATACGGTGCTTTTACGCTGCGTACCGTAACCTACTACTACCAGCTGGTTCAGGTTAAGGCTGTTTTCAACCAGCACGATCTGAAAGCTGTGCTGACTACCAACAATGATCTCCTGTGTTTTAAAACCGATCATGCTTACAACCAGTACGACGTTGTTTACTGGTTGCGCAACCGACAGTTTAAACTGACCAGCAGCATCTGTACCGGTACCGTTGTTCGTTCCTTTTACCATGACAGTAGCACCGATCAATGGACCGTTCTTATCAGATACGGAACCGATCAGGGTTACTTTTTCCTGCGCCTGCATAGTAGTAATGCTGATAGCCGGAGCAGCAGCGCTGTCATAGATCAATACGGTATTATATTTTTCTTCGAATTTCAGAGAGGACTGACTTAACAGATCCTGCAGGATACTGATAACAGATTTTTTCTGATAAGTTTCTGCGTGTACCTGCATTTTCCGGAGAGCAGCTTCGTCATAAGCGAGGCTGATCTGAGCGGTTGATTCCAGTTGTTTCAGGGCAGCGGAGAGGCTACCTTGTTTCACCTGGAAACGTTGGAGTATTTTCTGTAATGCCTGAGAACCTGTTGGCAGGGCAAAGGCGGTAGATGCCAGCACGAGCATCGACAGTCCCGTGAGGAATACTGAGCGAAGTCGTGAAGAGAAATGTAGTTTGTCTTTTTGCATATATGTCTGTATTAAGGTAAAGGCAATAGCATGTCAGGTCCTTTTTAAAAGGACGGCCTATAGAGGAATTAAGAATTAGCAATTAAAAATTAAGAATTGGTTAGTCTGACGAGTGGACGATGCCTTTGTTATGATTCCTAAGAATGTATGATTTAAATTTTCTTTCGGCATCTTCAGCAATCATTTTCAATTGTTGATGCTAATCGGGAATACAATTCTTAATACTTAATTTTTAATTCTTAATTGATTATAAGTTGTTTGTCTTGCATTGTAAATTGAATTTTTGGTCTGTAACTGATTTTCTCCACAATGTCCAGGACTTCCTGCAAGGTCATTGTAGCAGGGATGTGTAAATTGTAATTGCCCTGGTCTGTATTCAATGCTGTGGTGGCTGTAATGCCGTATTGGTTTTTTATGGTCAGTAATAACTCCTGCAAGGTTGCGTTGCGCAGAATGATCTCTCCTTTTGTCCACGCGAGGAGATCTGTTGCTGCGATACTGTCTTTTTCAATTGATCGTTCACGGAATGTAAGTCGTTGCGATGGTCCCAGGACTGCAGTGGCAAAGCCTTTTTGTTCTACCTGTACTTTACCGGTAGCGACTGCTATCCGTGAGATGTGCATGCTTTTGCTGGCTTCTACCGTGAAGGAGGTACCGAGTACAGTAGTGCGGACACCGCTGTTATCTTCTACGCTGAATGGACGTGTATCTTTAACGACGTCGAAGAAGGCTTTTCCTTCTCTTATTTTTACGGGTCTTGCGTCAGCAGGAAAATGCGCAGGATATTCGATGGTGCTGTAAGGACCTACTACAGCAACTGATTGATCCGGTAATACGATTTTCTGTAATTGTCCACTGTTATTTTTCACTGTCTGCCATGCCAGGCCCGCGGGCGCTAAGCGATGGTTACGATTAAAGAACCTTTGTACGAAGTATCCGGAGATAACAAGGGGGACTATTACGGCGGCTACTCTGGCGATGCGCAATCCTATACGACGGTAGCGGTTGACAGTCTTCGGCCATATCTGCTCCTGCATGTTCATTTTGATCGTTTGCATTTCATCAGCAGATAATGCCGGCAGGGTGTCTTCAGCATCCAGTGCATCCAGCCATTTGTACAGCAGGGCTTCTTCTTCGGGAGAGCAGGCCCCTTGCCGGAATTTTTCAAGTAATAATAATAATGTCCCTTTGTCCAAACTGTTCTGTGGTTTGATAGTAAGACACGGGTTATGAATGGAATAACTATCGGGAAAGTTGGCTTAACAATTTGGTAACGTTGGGAAGTAGTTAAGCTTCAGCGATTAAGCTGTTTGTGATGTGATAGTGTGCGGGTGTAAAACTAATATAGGAAGGAAAAATGTGTGGTGAAAGATAGCGTGATAACTATACTAATAACCAATCGTATAGCGATCATATCATCAACAATTGATTGAAGTGTATGTGATAAGGATAACTAATTAGTTGTCGGGTCGTTAACCGACGATCGCTTTTAAGCGTTGCATGGCTGTACTGATCTGGTTTCTTATTGTTTGTGGAGAGGTGCCCAGTTTACAGGCGATCTCGGCAACGGAGAGATCTTCTATGCGGTGCAGATAGAAGACGTCTTTCATTTTGCCTGGGAGGCGGTTGATGGATTGTAATAACTGTTGTTCTGTTTCTTTGAGGTGTAACGGTTCTGCGGAAGAAGGGGAATTGGTATCGATGACCTGTGTGAAGAGATCTACGTGTTTCTGATAGACATGTTCATCACGGAGGGCATTGAGCAATCTGTTTTTAAGTGCGCTGCGCAGATATGGCAGGATGGCAGTAACATCGGGAAGGCTGTCACGTTTCTCCCAGATATGTATAAAGAGACTTTGTACGCTATCCTGGGCCAGAGAGTGGTCGATGGTGATACGACTGGCATAGGTGAACAGGGGCTCCCAGCATTCTTCGAATAGCTGGCGGAAGGCGGTTTCATCGCCTTTCCTGATAGCACTCCATAAAGTGTGTTGACCTTCTTGTGGCATATTGTACAGTGGCACAAAGTTATTAGTTGTTATGAACTGCTGTATCTGCCGTGAATTATGAAATTGTTAAGCAGCGGGAAATAAAAAGTCCCGGGTGAGTTACCCGGGACAAAGAGCTTGATTGTATAGGGGGCATCTTACATGGCTGCCAGCTGAACTTTCTGTTGCAGTTCAATGACATTATCGCGAAATGCGTTATCTGTATCCATCAGGTCTTTTACAGTCTGGCAGGAGTGGATCACGGTAGTGTGGTCACGTCCGCCAAAATGTTCGCCGATAGTTTTCAGTGAATTCTTGGTAAAAGATTTCGCCAGGTACATGGTGATTTGTCTGGCCTGTACAATTTCACGTTTACGTGTTTTCTGCAGCAGCTTATCATAAGGTACATCGAAGTATTCGCATACCATTTTCTGGATGCTTTCGATGGTGATTTCCTTTGATGAAGTTTTGACAAAAGATTTCAGTACACGTTTCGCCAGTTCCAGGTCAATTTCTTTTCTGTTAAGAGAAGATTGAGCGAGGAGAGAGATCAAAGCGCCTTCCAGTTCACGTACGTTGCTCTGAATATTATAGGCAACATATTTTACTACTTCTTTTGGCATTTCCAGACCATCGTTACGCATTTTCATCTCAAGGATTTCCATACGTGTTTCGAAGTCCGGCATTTGCATGTCGGCACTGAGTCCCCAGCGGAAACGGCTCAGTAATCTTTCCTGCAAACCATCGAGGTCTTTAGGTGGTTTATCTGAAGTTAAGATCAGTTGCTTACCGGATTGATGCAGGTGGTTGAAGATAGCAAAGAATGCATCCTGAGTTTTTTCTGCACGCGCAAAAAATTGTATATCATCTACGATCAATACATCAATTAACTGATAGAAGTGAATAAAGTCATTGATGATACTATTCTTCGAGTGATCGATGAACTGATTGATGAATTTTTCTGCGCTCACATATAACACCGCTTTATTCGGATGTATACGTTTAACCTCATTACCGATCGCTTGTGCAAGGTGTGTTTTACCAAGACCTACAGCGCCATATATTACCAGTGGGTTAAAGGAAGTTCCTCCTGGTTTTTCAGACACAGTTTTACCTGCCCTGCGAGCTACGCGGTTGCAATCACCTTCTATATAAGATTCGAACGTGTAGTGAGGATTCAGCTGTGAATCGATTTGTACGCGTTTGATTCCTGGTATTACAAACGGATTCTTTACAGGATTCTGTATAGTTAACGGAAAATCTACTTCGCTGTCCTTCTTACTTTTGGTAAACTGCCCTGGCATGTTTACGGTTTTTGGATGCTGATGAGGTGTGCCGTTTTCCACTACAATACGATACTCAAGCCTTGCGTCTTTTCCTAGTTCGCGTTTGATTGTCTTACCCAATAGTCCCACATAATGTTCTTCAAGGTATTCGTAAAAGAATTGGCTTGGTACCTGAATGGTTAAAACATTGTTTTCAAGTTGGATGGGTTTAATCGGTTCGAACCAGGTTTTAAATGGTTGCCATTCCACAATATCCCTAATTATATTAAGACACCTTTCCCAAACTTGTTCGCAAGTTTTATTCATTGAGCTAATGTAAATTAATGTTGTTCTTAAATTAAGGATTGTTCTCGAATTGTAAATCTAACCAACGTGGGGGGTTGATAGATTTTCAGACAGGACGACGAATATCAGTAGAAAATGTTGAAAAAAAAAATTTATCTCCCCTTGTTTTTATTTCACTGATAACAGTTTGTCGCCTGTTTTTTTTTGCTGTTTTTATTCTATTTTAAGCGCTTGTTTTTTTGCTTTTATAATATGATAAAAGCCAGTACTGCACTGCTTTGATAGACAGGCTTTTCCTGTTGACATTAACTTGTTTGTCATAGATATGTGTACTAACTGATAAAATACTATTGTACGTAAATTCAAGCGCTCTTTAAATCACCTTTTGTGATTGCTTTCTGATCTTCCGGAATGTTGATAATTTCATCGCGGGGGTGCAAAACTATGTTAGTAATTGCATTTAAAAAAATGTCCTTTAGGTTAGCAAATACCATGCAAAATTATTATATACGCGCCCGTGCGTTGACGTGCCCCTGTTTATAACTGCCTGTTTTAAATTTTATTGTATCGGATTGCTGCTAAAAAACCTATCTTTGGCCCTCTGAACAGCTAAAAATTTTTATATGAGTTTTGAAATAACCGGAAAACTGATTGTGAAATACAATACGATGCAGCGTAGCGAAACCTTTAAAACCAGGGAGTTCGTTATCGAAAAATCCGATGATATCAATGGCCGCGTTATAAATAACTACATCAAGTTCCAGGCAGTACAGGACAGAACTGCAATTGTAGATCGCTTCAACGAGGGTGAAACAGTGAAGGTATACTTCAATATCAAAGGTACACGTTGGGAAAAAGACGGCAGAGTGAACTACATTACAAATCTGGACGCATGGCGCATGGAATCTGTTGTTGCTGGCGGTCCTACGACTGATGCAATGCCAAATTACAACGCTTCTCAGGAGATTTCTTCCGGTGGCGGTCAGGCAGACGATTTACCATTCTAATTGCTCTGAGAATAACAACTCATTAACAAAATAACTGAGAACGGATACCTGAAATACGGGTATCCGTTTTCAATTGTTGGGATAACTACCTAACCAATCCTCAGTATGATACAACAACTCTCGCTCAAATTGCTGCCATCTCAGGCAGGTTCTGATACCAGCATTATCACTGAAGCTGCGGCCGCCCTCGGTGTTAAACCATCCGCCATTACAGGCTTCCATTTGCTCAAACGCTCTATAGACGCACGTTCCCGCCAGGCTTACTTCATGCTCACCATCAAGGTGTTTGTCAATGAACCCTTTCAGGAAAGAGAACGCATCATACCGATATATGATACGCTGCCTGCAAACGCGCCACAGGCCATCGTTATAGGAGCCGGACCAGCAGGTCTGTTTGCCGCTTTGCGCCTTGTAGAAGCAGGTATCAGACCTATTGTGCTTGAGCGGGGTAAGGATGTGCGTGAGAGAAGAAGAGATCTTGCTGCACTCAATAAGACTGGTGTTGTCAATCCGGAGTCCAATTATTGTTTCGGTGAAGGTGGCGCCGGTACATACTCTGATGGTAAGTTATATACCCGCTCCAATAAGCGTGGTGACATCAACCGCATACTCAGCATCTTTGTACACTTCGGTGCTACGGAAAAGATCATGTATGATGCGCATCCACATATAGGTACCAATAAGTTACCTCAGATCATAGTGGCTATGCGGGAGCAGATTGTCAACAGTGGCGGACAGGTGTTATTCGGACAAAAGGTGACTGATATATTGACAGCCAATAATCAGGTAACAGGGGTGAAGACTGCCAGCGGACAAACATTCGAAGCCGGCCAGATCATCCTTGCTACTGGTCACTCTGCCCGTGATATCTTCCACCTGCTGCATGAGAAGAACATACTGATCACTGCAAAGCCTTTTGCCCTTGGGGTACGCGTGGAACATCCACAGTCATTTATCGACAGCGTACAATATCATTGTCCTACCAGGAATGAGCATCTGCCTCCTGCCAGTTATAGTCTTGTGGAACAGGTAGAAGGACGTGGTGTTTTTTCTTTCTGTATGTGTCCAGGTGGTATCATTGCGCCTGCTTCAACAGATCCGGGAGAACTGGTAGTCAATGGATGGTCACCATCCAGACGTGATAACCCCTATGCCAATTCAGGCATGGTGGTGACCGTAGATGAAACTGATTTCCAGATCTTTGCTGATAAAGGTCCGCTGGCCGCTATGTACTATCAACAGATGGTAGAACGTACAGCCTTTACTGCTGGCGGTGGACAATTTGTAGCGCCCGCTCAACGAATGACGGATTTTGTCCACAGTAAGGTTTCCACAACTTTACCTTCCTGCTCTTATTTACCTGGTGTAAACAGCACCAATCTCCGTGATGTCCTTCCTGTTAGTGTGCACTCCCGGCTGGCAGAAGCCTTCAAGGCTTTTGGCCGTAAGATGAAAGGATATTACACAGCAGACGCTATACTGGTAGCTACTGAATCCCGCACATCCTCTCCTGTACGTATTCCGCGTGAAGACGAAACACTGATGCATCCGCAGATCAGCGGCCTTTATCCCTGTGGGGAAGGCGCCGGTTATGCAGGTGGTATCGTGTCAGCAGCAATGGACGGAGAACGTGTAGCAGAGCGTATTATAGCTTTCTATCACAGGTAATATCCGTTTTATCACACTTTTCCAAAAAGTGTGGAAGGGATAACTATCATTGCTGAAAGATTTTATCCTTATGAACCAGCTCAGAAAAATAGAACTTGGTGTTGCTACAGCGATCTTCCTGTTGATCCTGTTCGCTCTTTTATATAAGAGTGTTAGCTACAACGTATTTGAACTACAACATGAATATGGTTATAAGTTCGCCAGGTACGATCAGGTATTTGACTATTATAAACATTACCTGTTACCATTACTGGCGCACATTACAATTGTGTATCTCGCTTTTGTAGGTATCAACAGCTGGATCATGCCATCGTTCTATGAGCAGGGGAGCTGGAAAATAGGCACTTTGTTGCTGATTGCGACTTGCGGGGCAGTATTTGTGGTTATAATGACGGCTTCTACATGGTATAACGGATACCTATTTGGCGTGTACAGTACACGTAAGGGAGTGCATATGCATTGTGCAAAATCAGCTTTTATCATTACAATATTCTATGTAACACTGTACGCTTTATATTATGGGGCCAAGCGACTTTACTTTCAGCAGTTACATGCTAAGGCTGTCAGTAAACCCTGGTTTATACAGATAAGAACTGAAGCGATCGTTATACTGTTGCTGATCGTACTATTTTCTTTAATCACTCCCGGTAATAACATCACGAAGTTTGCCGTATTTAGTCTGATCGGATTTTATTATAGTGTCGTGTATTTCGTTTCACAGTACCGTCTGCTACCGCATTATCATTTGCATCGGGATCGCCGTCTGCTGGTCAGAGATCCTGCTTTTGTTTACTTCATGATATTTGCATTGTCACCGGTGTTCCTGTTGATAATGATACCGCATCCTCCCAAAGATGCTATTCTCAGTTGCCTGGCATTATTCGCAGGTACAATAATGGTTGTACTGCCATTGTCATACTGGATCTTTTATGTGCGTCAGTCACGTAGTGATACGATACTGGGTCTGCGCAAAGCATTGGATCAGTCTGAAACCGGACTGGACTTCCTCCGCTGGCAGATCAACCCGCATTTCCTCTTCAATGCCCTCAATACTTTATATGGTACTGCACTGACAGAAAAAGCACCTGCTACCAGTGAGGGTATACAAAAGCTGGGAGACATGATGCGCTTTATGTTACATGATAACATGCAGGAGCGTATTTCCCTCTCAAAAGAAATTGCCTACCTGGAGAACTATATCGCTTTACAGCGTTTACGTACACAGGGCTCTTCTGATATCGGTATAGAGGTCAATATTGATGATACACATTGTGATCATGAAATTGCGCCAATGCTGCTCATCCCGTTTTTAGAAAATGCGTTTAAACATGGTATCAGTTCCCGCAACAAGTCACGTATCACCATGTCATTATCCTGTACACCGGAAAAGATCTACTTTGATGTATATAATACTGTTCATGCCAGCAGAGCAAGTGAAATAGAGAATGACAGTATGGGAATCGGTTTGCAGAATGTACGGCAGCGTCTGGCGTTACTCTATCCACGTAAGCATGAACTGAGTATCCGTGAAACGACCACAGAATATTTTGTACATCTTACTATTCAGATCGTATGACATTAACCGCTATCGCAATAGATGATGAGCAGGTCGCATTATCAGTAATACGTACTCATGCGGCGCAGGTACCTTTTCTGGATATCAAAGGGTATTTTACTGATCCTTTTGAAGCATTAGAATATCTGCAAAAGGAAAAGGTCGACCTGTTGTTCCTGGATATCCGTATGCCGGATATTTCCGGTCTGGAGCTGATGGCTACCTTACCCGGTGCACCCATGGTGATCTTTACCACCGCTTACTCTGAGCATGCGGTACAGAGTTTTGAACTGGATGCGCTGGATTATCTGCTCAAACCATTTTCCTTTGAACGTTTTCTGAAAGCCTGCAATAAGGCCAAAGCTTTGCAGGTGTTAATCGGCCAGCGTTCAAAATCAGATGTGCCTGCTCATATCATGCTTAAAAGCGGATATGAGCAGTATAAAGTGATGCTGGATGATATCCTTTACCTTGAAAGTGCCGGCAACTATATCAACTTTGTTTTAAAAGACAAGCGTATCCTGTCGCGCTTGTCTATGCAGGAAGCCCTGGCATTATTGCCCCCGGCACAATTTACAAGAGTACACCGCTCTTTTATTGTGGCCAACAATAAGATCGATAAGGTGGACAGGAGTTCGCTGTATATAGGTAGTGTCGCTATCAGTATCGGAGCGGCTTATGCCCTGGCTGTAGGAGAGATATTTGGGTGAGAAATCCCATATAATTTTTTTACATTTAATCTATGAACCTCATAGAGATAAAACACCTGTATAAGCACTATGCCACCCATAAGGCTGTAGACGATATCAGCTTTTCTATTCCCAAAGGAAGCATATTCGGATTGCTGGGCCCCAACGGCGCTGGTAAGACTACGCTGCTGCGTATGATCACTGGTATTTTTTATCCGGATAAAGGGGAGATACTTTTTAATGGGCGTCCGTTCGATCCACAGACGGATATTCATTCTATTGGCTATATGCCGGAAGAGAGGGGATTATACAAGAAAATGAAAGTGGGTGAACAGGCCCTGTACCTGGCGCAGCTGAAAGGCATGTCAGAGCGGGACGCAAAAGATAAGATCAAATATTGGTTCGATAAGTTTGAGATCAACAGCTGGTACAACAAAAAGGTAGAGGAGCTGAGTAAAGGGATGCAGCAGAAGGTGCAGTTTATTTCTACGATCATGCATAGTCCGGATCTGCTTATACTCGATGAGCCATTCTCCGGTCTGGACCCCATCAACGCAAATCTTATCAAGCAGGAAATCTTTGACCTCAGTAAGAATGGTACTACTATCATCTTTTCCACCCATAGGATGGAGCAGGTAGAAGAGATCTGTGATCGCATCGTGCTGGTCAACCAGGGTAAGAAATTACTGGATGGAGAGGTAAAACAGATCAAGCAGGACTTCAAACAACACCTGTTCCGTATTGGTTTTGGTGTGATGCCCAACTTCGCACAAGTGGCTACCCATCACTTTTCCATCATCAAACAGGAGCAGCTTGCCTATACGGTGAAACTTACCGAGGGCAGCACTAACAATGATATCCTGGATCATTTCATCCGTCATAATGTGCCGATCACTTCCTTCCAGGAGATCCTGCCTTCTATCAATGAGGTTTTCATTCAGCAGGTTACTTCTATGACCGGGGAGCCTCCTCAGGCTGCCAATATTGATGACAGTCAGCCGGCATATTCCAGCAACTGATCACAGTATCTTCATCACATTCAACTACTATTTCCTCATCGCAACTCCCGCTTGTTTTTATGAACAAAATCTGGCTCATTATAAAAAGAGAATTTATCACCCGTGTAAGGAAACGTTCTTTCCTGATCGTTACCCTGCTTGTACCCTTGTTCTTCGCTGCAATGATCGTTGTGCCTATCCTGATAGCCACCAACTCAAAGGAAGAAAAGCGTATAGCAGTGATTGATGACAGTCACCTGTTCATGAACCGTTTCCCGGATGACAAGGGTGTGTATTACAAGTACCTTGAGAATACGAGCGTCGACTCTTTTCAGCATAAATATGCAGAATATGGTTATTCCGGTCTGCTGTACATTCCGCAACTGGATATTGAGCGTCCATCTGGCGTAACTTATTACAGTGATGCACAGCCGGGCCTTTCTGTCGAAAGTAAGCTCACACGCAGGATCAATGACCTCATAGAAGAAGAGCGTCTGAAGAAAGCGAATATAGATGCCGCACAACTAAAAGCCGCTAAAGCGGATATCAGTATTGAATTCAGGACCGGTAATGAAGGACAGAAAGGAAGTGCTGCTGTTGCTTACGGCGTAGGATATGCCAGCGGTTTTATTATCTATATCATCCTGATGTTTTTCGGCATGTCTGTCATGCGTGGTGTCATGGAAGAGAAAGTGAGCCGTATTGCAGAAGTGATGATCTCCAGTGTAAAACCTTTCCAGCTGATGATGGGTAAGATCATTGGTATTGCGGCTGTCGGACTCCTGCAGTTTCTTATATGGGTCGCGCTGATCGTCAGTGTACAACTGATATTACCATTATTTATTTCCGGTGATGCGGTCGCTGCCATGAATGAAGGCAATACGATGATGCAGGGTGGTAGTAATGCTGCTATGGTAGAAGCGATCGAGAAGATCCAGTTTGTCGTGGGTAGTGTGAACTGGACCGCTGTAATCTCCTGCTTTGTATTCTATTTCCTGGGCGGTTACCTGTTTTATTCTGCGTTATTCGCGGCAGTAGGTAGTCTGGTGAATGAAGACCCTACAGATGCGCAGGCATTGACCTTCCCGATCACCTTACCTATCATTATTGGTATTATGGTGATGATCTCTTCAGTACAAAATCCTTCAGGGCCGGTTGCGTTCTGGGGCAGTATCATACCTTTCACCTCTCCGATGGTGATGATGGCCCGTATTCCTTATGGCGTGCCGGGAACAGTACCATATTGGCAGTTGGCTTTGTCCATGAGTTTACTGATCGTAGGTTTTCTGTTTACCACCTGGATGGCTGGTAAGATCTATCGTACCGGTATACTGATGTATGGTAAGAAGATCACGTGGAAAGAGGCGTTGAAATGGGTAAGTAGAAAGGCGTAACGTACAGCGTTAACTGTTCAGTTTACGGATGGTCTGATTAAACTCATCCCATATTTCCTTAACGATTTCTCCGGCAGGTTTAAGTGTATGGATCAATGCACTTACCTGCCCGATTTCGAGTTCTCCTTCCTCCATATTTCCTTCGAACATACCAGCTTTGGCGCGTGCGCGACCCAGCAGGGTCTTTAGTATTTCCGGATCGGCGCCTTTATCTTCAGCCTCTTTAACGCTCTGAAAGAAGTTGTTTTTTAATAATCTTACAGGTGTCAGCTTTTTCATGGTCAGCATGGTGTCACCTTCTTTTGCATCGAGTATCGCCTGTTTGAATTGCTGATGAGAGGAGGCTTCCGGAGAGGCTACGAAGCGACTGCCAACCTGTACGCCTTCAGCTCCTAATGCGAATGCAGCTGTCATTGCTTTTCCTGAACCGATACCACCTGCTGCGATGACAGGGATCTTTACCTGTTCGCATACAGCAGGGATCAGCACCATTGTTGTAGTTTCTTCTCTCCCGTTATGTCCGCCGGCCTCAAAGCCTTCTGCTACTACTGCATCTACACCGGCTGCTTCGCTTTTAGCTGCGAAGAAGGCACTTGATACTACATGTACAACAGTGATGCCCGCTGCTTTCAATACAGGTGTCCAGGTTTTTGGATTGCCGGCGGAGGTAAATACAATGGGGACTTTTTCTTCAATAATGATGTCTATTAGCTGATTGATATCCGGGTAGAGCAAGGGGACATTGACGCCGAAGGGTTTGTCGGTCGCCTGTTTGCATTTGCGGATATGTTCTCTGAGTGTGTCGGGATACATGCTTCCGGCGCCGATTAATCCAAGGCCGCCTGCGTTACTGACAGCACTGGCGAGTTTCCAGCCGCTGGCCCAGATCATGCCTGCCTGGATAATGGGGTATTGAATGTGGAATAGTTGGGTGATACGGTTCATGGAATGAAAATAAGGAAAAATCCCAGGCAGACAGCAGACATAGGTCTTGACTATCAGCCTGGGATGAAGAGGAGTATTTAACCCAGATCAATCTCCGTATTATCCCCGATGTTCAGGCTCTGGCTCAAACCGCGGATATTCGCATCACTACCGATCAGCGACGATTTCAGTACCACTTCATATAAGTTACTGAATGAGCCGATGATAGAGTCTTTAACGATAGAGTAATTGATCACAGTGTTATCGCCTATGGCCACGTTCGGGCCGATAATTGAGTTTTTGATGCTGCATCCTTCTGCAATACTAACAGGCGGTATAATAATCGTATTCTCATAAGCCTGAGCCGGATTATTATCCATTTTGTATTTGCTGAGCAGGATAGCGTTTGTTTCGAGCAGGGTGTCTTTACGGCCACAGTCGAACCAGTTGGTGACTTTAAAGGTCTTAAAGGTCACGCCGTGTTCGATCATACACTGTAAAGCGTCCGTCAGCTGAAATTCGTCATGCGATTTCTTCTGATGCAGGATGTTCTGTTCCAGACAGTCATATAACTGTGGCGTCTCTTTTATCTTATAGACCCCTACGAGGGCCTGATTGGACTTAGGGATCTGTGGTTTCTCCACCACGCGGACGATATTGTGATCTTCATTCAGTTCGGCCACACCAAAGTTACGCGGGTCATCCACTTTCTTCAGACCCAGCATCGATACAGGTGCAGCGATCAGTTCCTGGAAATTGCCTTCGCAGATAGTATCTCCCAATACGATCAGGATTTCATCGTCCTGTACGACCTGTCTGGTGAGCAGGATCGCATGTCCGGTACCCTCACGGCTGTTTTGCTGCACAAAATGGCAGGTCAGGTGAGGATATTTCTGTTGCACATAATGCTGGATCTTATCGCCCAGATATCCGATGACAAATACAAATTCGTTGATGCCGGCTTCTACCAGCTGGTCAATGATAATACTTAATATCGTTCTGCCCGCGAGGGGAATTAATGCTTTCGGCTGTGTATATGTGTGAGGTCGTAGCTTGGTGCCGGCACCGGCTACAGGTATTATGGCCTTCATGTACGCAGGTTAGGTTTAATAATCTCGTTCTCGTACCGAGGGCGTGAAGGTAGAACAAAAATTGAAAATAGTCCATAGGGCTGAAGTACAGGATGTTAGGCCAGACTGGGGGAGATAAATCATCGGACTGTCTTAAGATATAACAATTATTGTCTATGGCAAATATAGTTTTCTAGTGTTTATGACTATTGTATTGTCTTTTTGTAGCAAAAAAAACTATTGAATAGCTGATATTGACTATGCACTATTCACAAATTCGATTACCTTTGCAGCAAATTTTCAAAGTTTCATACAATGCAAAGAGATCTGCAAATATTTAATATCATCAGCCAGGAGCTGGAACGTCAGCGTCATGGTATAGAATTGATCGCTTCGGAAAACTTTACCAGCCTGCAGGTTATTCAGGCTATGGGGACCGTTCTGACCAATAAATACGCAGAAGGTTATCCTGGGCGCAGATATTATGGTGGCTGTGAAATTGTTGACCAGAGTGAACAACTGGCCATCGACAGAGCTAAACAGATCTTTAATATTGAGTATGCAAACGTACAGCCGCACTCCGGTGCACAGGCAAATGCTGCTGTCATGCTGGCGATCCTGAAACCAGGCGACAAGATCCTGGGTCTGGACCTGAGCATGGGTGGTCACCTGACACACGGTTCTCCTGTAAACTTCTCCGGTAAATTATATGAGCCATTCTCCTATGGCGTAGATAAAGAAACTGGTCTTGTCGAGTATGATAAGATGGAAGAGATCGCGCTGAAAGAAAAACCGCAACTGATCGTATGTGGTGCTTCTGCTTACAGCCGTGACTGGGATTACAAACGTATCCGTCAGATCGCTGACCAGGTAGGTGCTTTTGTACTGGCTGATATCGCACATCCGGCTGGTCTGATCGCAAAAGGTCTGCTGAACTCTCCGTTCGAGCATTGTCATTTTGTAACTACTACTACGCACAAAACACTGCGTGGTCCTCGTGGTGGTATGATCATGCTGGGTAAGGATTTTGAAAATCCATTCGGTCTGAAAACACCAAAAGGTGAAATCCGTATGATGAGCTCTCTGATCGATACAGCCGTATTCCCTGGTATTCAGGGTGGTCCGCTGGAGCACGTGATCGCAGCGAAAGCAGTATCTTTCTACGAGATCCTGTCTGACGAGTACGATGTATATGCTAAACAGATCATCAGAAACGCACAGGCAATGTCTAAAGCATTCGTTGAGAAAGGTTACCAGATCGTTTCCGGCGGTACTGATAACCACCTGATGCTGATCGACCTGCGTAACAAGAATATCTCTGGTAAAAAAGCTGAACAGGTACTGGTAAAAGCTGACATCACTGTCAACAAGAACATGGTACCATTCGATGATAAATCTGCATTCGTTACTTCCGGTATCCGCGTAGGTGTTCCGGCTATCACCACCCGTGGTATGAAAGAAGAGCACATGGGTCAGGTAGTTTCCTGGATCGATGAACTGCTGATGGATGCTGATAACGAAGCTCGTATCAACAGTGTAAGAGGAGCAGTGAATGACTTCATGAAACAGTTCGTACTGTATCCTGAACTGTAGTCAGTTAAGAATTAAGAATTAAAAATTAAGAATTGTTGTTAATGAACTGAGTTTTGATTAATTGTGATTCTTAAATAAGGTTAGTAAGTAGAATAAACAAAAAAGCTGCGGTTGATTTCCGCAGCTTTTTTGTTTATATGTCAGCCTATATGTAGATGGCTAATTCTTAATCCTTAATTTTTAATTCTTAATTCTTAATTATTAAGTCCCATTTGTTCCTGTTCTTCTCCTTCGGTGATCGACTTTGCAAAATGTCTGATATCCTCATTTCTGATCTTCTTGAAACCCACTACTGTCTTGCCCATTCTCGGGATCAGTGAGAAGCCCCATGCCTGGAACATTTCATGACTGATATCGGAGTGGCAGAGGGGCATACCATTCGCCGGATCAAAAACAACCGGTACATGGACTTCCATACTGGGAGCGTTTTTATCGAAGGTGGAGAATACGCCGGCCGGGACGTAGGCAACGACTGTACTGTCGTAGACGTCTTTGCGGATCAGGTTTTCCAGTTCTTCGAGACTCACGTATTTAATCGGGAAGGGGTAGTCATTCTTCGCCACATTGGCTTCGAATGTTTCATCCAGCCAGTCTTTGCAGAGTACCAGGGTCTTACCCTTCATCAGTACTGCATTGTGTTTGATCTCTTTCTGAAGAACAGTAGATGTTTTGCCTTCCAGTTGCTCATTAAATACAAAGGTGGCCAGTCGTAATCCTACTGCCAGATCGATATAATCAGGGAACTGATCGGACATGTTCTGGATGTAGAAAGGATACTGCAGGTCGCTCTCAATAAAGGTCATACTGATAACCGGGATACTGAGGTCTTTCGGATCTTTCTGCCAGCTTAGTCCGGAGGTGTAGGTACGTGTCAGTTTGGAGTAACGGCTTTTCACACCAGGTTTCACATGGAGTGACTGGCAATCCATCACGATACTGGTTCTGTCACTCTTTTTACGGATTTTCTCAATTTCTTTTTCGGTGCGTACTTCAATAGTAGCGCCACTGTTCACTGTCCAAAACTGTCTGACTGCTTCAGGGAAATCCTGATTTAATTGTCTGATCGCCTGCTTGTAAGCATTTGCCATTTCAGGGGAAGTACGGGCGAGTTGCTTTAGGATCTTCTTATCAGGTTTTTCTTTCAACACAATGATTCTTGTTCGCTTTTTCATCTTCTCCAGGTCTTTCGTCTTCACGAACTGTGCAGATGCCGTAATCGCTGAAAATAAAAGGCTTAAACAAAGCACGGCTGCTATAGGGCCTTTCATAGGGGATAGATTTAAATGTAAACCATGAAAGCAAATATAGCTTATAAAAAAGTCTTAATGTGTAGAATTTAACCGACAAAGTCAAGATTAAACCAGCATTTACTCATTATGTATGCCTTGTTATTGAGTAGATAGTCCCGGTATTGCCCCGCTATTCCGCTCTGGAAAAAATAAAATCCCTAAAAAAGCCTGAATATCAACTGTTTTTATCTCTGTTCTCCCCAAACGCTGAAAAAAACATTTTGCAATTTGAAAATCATTCCTACTTTTACAGTGTACTAGGTAAGTAGTACACTAAATCACTAATCTATGATATCCATCCAGAATCTATCATTCAGCTATCGGAAGAACAAGCCTTTGTTCGAGAACCTGAATCTGCAGCTGGAGGCTGGTCACATTTATGGTTTGCTGGGAAAGAATGGTGCGGGTAAATCCAGTCTGCTGAAGCATATTGCAGGGTTGTTGTTCCCTAATGCCGGTCACTGTAAGGTGCTGGGCTTTGAATCACGTTATCGCCAACCGGCGTTTTTACAGAACATCTTTATGGTACCGGAAGAGTTCTACCTGCCACAGGTGAGTATTAAGAGTTACGTAAGTACCTATGCCCCTTTCTATCCCTTGTTTGATAAGAAGGCATTCTACAATTATCTGGAAGAGTTCCAGATTCCCATGGACCAGAAACTGACAGAAATGTCCTATGGTCAGAAAAAGAAAGTGTTGATCAGTTTTGCACTGGCATCCAACACAAAAGCATTGATCCTGGATGAACCGACCAATGGTCTGGATATCCCTTCCAAGAGCCAGTTCCGTAAAGTGATCGCGGCGGCTGTCAGCGATGAAAAATGCATCATGATCTCTACGCATCAGGTCCGTGATCTGGACAACCTGATCGATAGTATTGTGATCATCGACAATCACAAGATCATCTTCAGACAGGATGTCGAAACAGTGACTGACAGACTATTATTCAGTACTGTGACCAACATTGCGGATACGAATAAAGTACTGTTTTCAGACAGTTCTATCCGTGGTCATGCTGTTATCACACCGAATGAAGGAGCGCAGCATAGCAAGATTGACATGGAACTGTTGTTCAATGCTGTATTGGATAAACCTGAGCGCATCACACAAATCTTTAACTAACCCTTATGCAAGCGAATAATTTATTTAGCCCGGTTCGTTTCGGGTGGTATATGAGGAAACATCTTCAGGATAACTACCGCCTGTACGGTATGTCTGTTATTGTACTGACAGTACTTTCCCTGGCATTACTGCTGTTGTCTACTACTGATAATTTCTCTATTAAGGCCAGTGGATTAATGCCTGTGTTCTTTATCGGGATGTATGCTACCGGTCTTATTTTCACCAGTCTTTGTTTCGCAGAATTGGGTAATAAGCAGCAGGGCATTGACTACCTGCTATTTCCGGCCTCACACCTGGAAAAATTCATCAGTACGTTGCTGGTAACTACTGTTGGTTTCCTCCTGCTTTATCATGTGGCATTCTATCTGGCTTATCAGATGATGGACTTTATCATCTATACCAAAAAGTCCGTACATATTGTTAACGACCTAAAGGAATTTGCAGTTGATACTCCCTGGCAATATTTCTATTCCATCTGGTTCGTTGCACAGGCATTTATGTTACTGGGAGCAGTGTATTTTCAAAAATATAGTTTCATAAAAACTATTTTTCTGCTGGCTGTTTTTCTGTTTTGTCTGTATTTGGTGAATACACTTTTTGTATTACTGTTCTTTGGTAAAATACTCGATGAATGGTATTCTCACTTTCCGTTTATCGTTGTGCAGATACAAAAAGGCGTAACAGCTGAGGGGGAAGTGCATGATTTGCTGATCATACCAGAAACGTTGCAGCAGATTTTCAGATTCGCCGCACAATACTTACTACCGCCTATCCTATGGACGCTGGCATATGTGAGGCTGAGAGACAAGGAAATATAATCAGTAGTACCGGTTAAAAAGATCATTTATGGAATTCAAAGATACGCAGGCTATATATCTCCAGATCGCCGACTACATGTGCGAGCAGATATTGCTTGACAAGTGGAAACCAGAGGACAGAATTCCTTCGGTAAGAGAACTGGCAGTGCAGCTGGAAGTGAATCCCAATACGGTGATGCGCACCTGTGAATATCTGCAGCACTACGAGATCATCTATAATAAAAGAGGGATTGGTTACTTCGTCGCAGCTGGTGCATCTAAGAAGATCAAGCAATTGAAAAAGGAGCAGTTCCTGGCGAATGAGCTGCCACAGTTCTTCCGCAGTATATATCTGCTGGACCTGGAGCTGGATGAACTAAAGACGCATTACGAGAAGTTTAAAAAATCTCATTTCAGGTAATTCATTAAAAAGGTAGTCATGAAGACCAGTTATAAATTATTAATCGCTTTTGCAGGCTTTCTTGTGCTGCTAATGCTGATCGCAAATAGTGTGATGTGGGCAAATTTTAAAAGGGGCTACAGTGGTAAAGGTCCTATAACTATGGAAGTGAATAAGCCCAGAACAGGACTGGATTTAAAACCATTCAAAGTCCTGGTATTAGAAGGACCACGTGACAGCCATTTACCGGTTATAAAAGCCGACAAAAATGTTGTGGTCTTTAGAGAAGACCAGAATGGCAAGTTTATGTATTCATATCATAATGATACGCTGTTTCTCAATTTGAACAAACATAACGTAAGCGTTCTGGAGTGTACAGATGTCACTGATGTAATATTAAAAGAAGGTTCGGTTTTTCTGCAGCAGTTCAATCAGCCGGTACTAAACGTTCTTGCAAAGGAGGGCTGCGGTATTCATATCATCGATGTACAACTGGGCAAGCTGGCTGTCAGCGGAGGAGATGGCTGCGAACTGAAGGTAGAGGGAGACTATAGCAAAGTAGATTCTCTGCAGGTTACTTTAGGTAAAAACAGTGCTGTGGAGTCTTACAATGTGCCTTATAAGGATGTACAGATGGACATAGAGACCCTGGCTGTATTCCGCATGGAAGGCATATCCGCAGCATCTATCAAAAAGATCAGATAAACTTTTTTTATAACGATAAGACAAAAAGGCTATGTTGATAGAGGTCTGCTTTCCAGCGGACCTCTTTGGTTACTTTAGTTTAGATAAAAAGAAAGCCGTCCGCATATGCGAACGGCTTTTCTCAATATAATAAGCTATTGTATCAGAATTGGGTGGCCAGCCATGCCATGGTACCAATACCTACTTCGATGGCATTTTCATCTACGTCGAAGGTCGGCGTATGCACACCGGAGGTGATACCACGGGAGATATTACCAGTACCTAAGCGGAAGAAACAGGCTGGAACGATCTGTGAATAGAAGGCAAAGTCTTCTGCACCCATACGTACTTCTGTATCTTCTACATTGGATAGGCCCAGATAATCTTCTGCCAGACCGCGTGCTTTGCCGGTTACAGCCTCGTTATTGTACAGGCAGGGATAACCTACGAGTATTTCAATATCGATCTCCGCTCCCATCGCATGCGCCAGTTCGGTCGCCTGTTTTTTGATGATCTCATGCGCTTTAAAGCGCCATGTTTCGTCCATCGCCCTGAAAGTACCCATGAGCTTTACCTCACTGGGGATGACGTTTGTTGTATAACCGCCATTGAAAGCACAAATGCTCAGCACGGACGGTGAAAACGGATTATTGTTACGGCTGATCACCTGTTGCAGACTTACCACCAGGTGAGATGCCACGAGAATGGTATCTACTGTCAGGTGAGGTAAAGCTGCGTGACCGCCTTTTCCTTTGATCGTAATATAGATCTCATCAGCGCTGGCCATGTACTGTCCGGCGCGGAAGCCGAGTTTACCTGCCTCCATACTTGGCTGCACGTGCATACCCAGTATCGCGTCAGGGCGGGGATTTTCCAGTGCTCCATCCTGTATCATCAGGCTGGCTCCTCCCGGGTGTTTTTCTTCACCTGGCTGGAACAACACTCTGATAGTACCTTCAAATTCATCTTTCAGCTCTTGCAGGATGCGGGTAGCGCCCAGTACACAGGTAGTGTGTACGTCGTGCCCGCAGGCATGCATGACGCCTGTATTGAGTGATTTATAAGGTACATCGTTCGCTTCGGTGATAGGGAGTGCATCCATATCAGCCCGTAACGCGATGGTTTTGGAAGATGGATTTTTACCTGCTATGGTAGCGATAATGCCGGTTCCGGCAATACCAGCAGTGTAGGATACGCCGAATTCGTCCAGTTTCTGTTGTATGAATTTGGATGTTTCATATTCCTGGAAGGATAATTCAGGATGAGCGTGAATGTGACGGCGGATAGCAACGAACTCCGGCGCATATTGCTGCGCCAGTTCTTTAATACGATTCTTCATTACCGGCTTCTTTCTCAGGTGACAGATTAATAATGGCAGGTACAACAAATACGCCTCCCGGGAAACTGGTGCTCATTTTCTCTCTGAGCTCAGTGGCTTCTTCACGGGTTTTAAAGTCACCTACGCGCACCTTGAAGTAAGGGGCCTGGTAATCCAGATAAGTACGGTAATCAGGGTATAACTGCATGGTACGTGCCTTTACATCATTGGCTTCATTTCTTTTGTTGGTAGAAATGACCTGTACCCTGAAGCCCGGCTGGTTACGGATAGCCAGGGTGTTGATGTAGATCTGTTTTCTGATCAGCAGGTCCAGACGACTGTCTTTTACCACTTTTACGCCGCCGCTACTGGCAATAGGTCCGTCCTGGGCCATAGCCAGGCCTCCGATCAGCAATCCGGAGAATAATAATATTAAGTGTTTCATATTCATACTTTTATCCCTTCATGAGGGCCACGCCATTGCTCGTCCCGATCCTTGTGGCACCTGCGTCGATCAGCTCCTTTGCAAAGTCAAAGGTACGAATACCGCCGGAAGCTTTTATCTGAATATTTGCCGGCAGGTTCGCCCTCATGAGTGATACTGCGGCAACGGTCGCCCCTTTTTCGGCATACCCGGTAGAGGTCTTTACGAAATCCACCTGGTATCTGGCGTACAGTTCGCAGCACTGTACAATCTCTTCTTCCAATAATATGCCACTTTCAATGATCACTTTAATGACCTTGCCATGTTGACGGATCACCGCCATCATGGTAGCGATCTCTTTTTCCAGGTATGCCCAGTCCTTATTTTTGATCGCCAGGATGCTGGCCACCATATCAATCTCGTCAGCACCATCTACAATCGCCAGGATGGTTTCAGCCACCTTTGCTTCAATCGCAGAATAACCGAATGGGAACCCGGTTACAGTCGCCACTTTTGTTGTTGTATTGCCTACGAAGGTCTTTGCCATTTTGACGAAAGGCGGAGGTATGCATACTGCAGCAAAATCGTATTCTACCGCTTCCATGCAGAGCGTCTTGATGTCTTCAAGGGTAGTGGTAGGTTTGAGAACGGTATGGTCGATGTATCTGTTGAGTTTCATTGTGACAGGTTTCGTGTGCGAAAGTAAGGGAAATATGGAAATGGAGGGAAATTAGGGGATAAGGGAGCTGGAGTATAAAGAAATTGAGGTAAATTATCACTTATTGGTAGGTGTGTTTGATGAGTGTGTTTTCAAAGGGTTATTTTTGTTTTATGACTGCAAAAGAGACTAAAGGCGTTTATTTTTCAGAGTTGATGCTGGAAAATGTAAAATGTTTCCGGGAGCCGGTTACTTTGAACTTTTTGAATAAAGATAAAAGTGACTGGAAGAGATGGACGGTTATCCTTGGGGATAATGGTGTGGGGAAGACGACTTTGTTGCAGGCGCTGGCGAGTTTTGAGATGTATGAATCATTTGATGATAAGGGAGAGCTGAGTATTCGGTTAAAACGTTCTGAGCTGGATAAAAATATGAGAAAATATGGTGGAGAAATCGCTGTAAAGCTCTTTGATGATTCACTAAGTGATTTTAACCAGCAACCAAGATTTACTTTGCGAAAAGATTATACTGTAGTGCCAGTGAAATTACCAGATGGTAATACAAGAAACGCAGTTGTATGGCTTCAAAAAGTTGATAGCTCTTTTGCCGATAAATGGATGGTTTTCTCATACGGAGCAAATCGTATAATGGGACGGGGCGCATTAGCTGATGATTTTCTTTCAAAAAATGCAACAACATTGTTTGATGATCATGAGGCATTGATCAATGCAGAAGAATGGTTACTACAGCTGGATTATGCTGCCAGCAGAGATTCTGGAATAAAAGAACTGGCAATGAAAAAGAGAGCGGAGGTGATATCTACGCTTATTGAATTATTGCCGGATATTGATGATATCATATTCAGTGAGCCCACAAAGGATCAATTAGTACCAGAATTATTATTCCATACAGACTTTGGTTGGTTTAATATTCATGAACTTAGTCTCGGATATAGATCTATGATTGCATGGGTAGTAGATCTTGCAGCACGTATGTACGCGCGTTATCATGATAGCGATAATCCATTACCAGAACCCGCAATAGTGTTGGTTGATGAAATAGATTTACATCTTCATCCCAAATGGCAGCGTAATATCTTTCAATATCTCTCAGAAAGATTTTCCGCAACTCAATTTATTGTGACCGCTCATAGCCCATTGATAGTGCAAGCCGCCCCTGAAGATGCTAATATTGTGGTGCTTCGGAAAGAGGGGAATACCGTCATTATAGATAATGAAGTAAAGAATGTCAGAAACTGGAGGATAGATCAGATACTTACAAGTGACTTATTCGGATTAGAAAGTGCCAGAAATCCAGAAATAACAAAAGAAATGGAAGAGCGCGTTGCCTTAATTAGTAAAGGTAATCGATCTGTTGAAGAGGAGAAAAGACTAAATGAGCTAAATGAACTAGTCTATTCTTTACCTACTGCTGAAAATCCTCTGGATATTGAAGCGATGGCCTTTATTAGAAATGCAGCTTCTTACTTTAAAGGGAAAAAGGACAATAATGAATAAATGATACAAATTGTAAGGAAGGCATCTGTCGCCGTACCCATTGTACTCCAAAAAAAAGGTCAGGAAGCTACTGCTGCATTAATAGCACGATATGAAGAAGGAGAACGTAATTTTAAATCAAAGACAGATTTTGATAGTACCATTTATGCACATGATGATGTAAAATCGTCTCTTTTAGATGTACAAGGGCATAAGTGTTGCTTTTGTGAATCTAAAATCAGTCATACCAGTTATGGCGATGTTGAGCACTACAGACCTAAGTCAGCGTGGGTGCAGCATGAAGAAGCGTTGAACAAACCAGGGTATTTTTGGTTGTCATATGATTGGAATAATCTTTTGCTGTCATGTGAACTGTGTAATCAACGATATAAGAAGAATTATTTGAAATAGTAAAGGATTTGTATAGTATCGCTAAAAAATGTTCTGATGAGGATGTTGAAGTAAGGCATTATGCAAAATTCCTTGTGAATAAATATTACCAGGAAAGCCTTCGCGACGACACCGAATACGCCGCCATGAAAAGAGCTTTCTTCCGCCAAAACCCTATCTCCGATCTCTAATCCCAACCAACAACTAAAAACAACCGCAATAAAAAAGGGTTCACCATCGGTGAACCCTTTTTTATATCTCCAAAAGATTAAAAATCTTTTCCGTGACATTGTTTGTACTTCTTACCGCTTCCGCAAGGACAAGGATCATTCCTGCCTACTTTCGGACCCGCTTTCACAGGCTCCTGTTTGAACTGTTCCGCATTTGAAGCGAAATCTTCTGCTACAGCTGCATCACCACCATCGAATTCCTGATGTGTAGCGCGTAAACGGCTCATATCAGTTTTTTCTTCACGACCCTCACGGATCTGTGGTTGTGGTGCTGGTTGCTGTGGGATTTCCTGCTGCTGTTGCTGCGGGCGGTTATCTTCCTGAACAGGGATACCTGAACGGCACAGGAAGGATACGATCTCGCGGTTAGTCTCTGCATTCAGGTCTTTGAAGAGATTGAATGCTTCGAATTTATAGATCAGCAATGGATCTTTCTGCTCGAATACGGCGTTCTGAACGGATTGTTTCAGATCATCCATTGCGCGCAGGTGCTCTTTCCATGCCTCATCGATCAGAGACAGGGTGATGCTGCGTTCCAGTGCGTTGATCGTTTCGTAACCCTTGGTGTCGACTACTTTCTGCAGGTTCGCGAGGACGTTCATACCTTTCTTACCATCGGTGAATGGGATGGAAATATTTTCGATATGATGACCCTGTTCGCGGTGGATCTGCTCGATAACAGGCAGCGTCTGCTGTGCCAGTTCAGAAGTCTTACGCTCGTAGTTGTCTTTTGCCTGTTGGTAAAGACGTGTAGAGAGCGAAGTGATATCTGTACGGTTCAGTTCTTCCTGGGTGATATCAGTATCGATACCATAGTTCAGGATCGCATCCAGTTTGAATGCTTCGTAGTCGCCGCTGTTTTTATGTGTAGTAACGAGGTTTTCTGCTACGTCGTAGAAGGAGTTGTCGATATCGATGGACAGACGTTCGCCGAACAGTGCGTGATTACGTTTAGAGTAGATCACCGTACGTTGTTTGTTCATCACGTCATCGTATTCGAGGAGACGTTTACGGATACCGAAGTTGTTTTCTTCTACTTTACGCTGTGCTCTTTCGATGGATTTGGTGATCATGCTGTGCTGGATCACTTCACCTTCTTTGTAGCCCATACGGTCCATCAGACCAGCGATACGGTCAGAACCGAACATACGCATCAGGTCATCTTCGAGGGATACGAAGAACTGGGATGTACCCGGATCTCCCTGACGACCGGCACGACCACGCAGCTGACGGTCAACACGACGGCTTTCGTGACGTTCAGTACCGATGATAGCCAGACCACCTGCTTCTTTTACGCCAGGTCCGAGCTTGATATCCGTACCACGACCTGCCATGTTGGTAGCGATGGTTACAGCACCTGGAAGACCAGCTTCTGCAACGATCTGTGCTTCACGGGCGTGCTGTTTAGCGTTCAATACATTGTGAGGGATCTTTTCGAAGGTCAGCATTTTGCCGAGCAATTCGGATACTTCTACGGAAGTAGTACCCACCAGTACCGGACGACCGGCAGCCTGTAATTGTTTTACTTCATCTATTACCGCTCTGTATTTATCACGTTTTGTTTTGTAAACCAGATCTTCCGCGTCTTTACGGGTGATAGGCAAATTGGTCGGGATGGTTACCACGTCCAGTTTGTAGATTTCCCAGAACTCACCCGCTTCTGTAGTCGCTGTACCGGTCATACCAGCCAGTTTGTGATACATACGGAAGTAGTTCTGAAGGGTAACGGTAGCGAATGTCTGCGTAGCAGCTTCCACTTTCACGTTTTCCTTTGCCTCGATCGCCTGGTGCAGACCATCGGAATAACGACGGCCATCCAGGATACGACCTGTCTGTTCGTCTACGATCTTTACTTTACCATCCATTACCACATACTCCACATCGATATCAAAGAGAGTATATGCTTTCAGCAACTGCTGAATGGAGTGGATACGTTCAGATTTCTGTGCAAAGTCCTGGAGCAGGGTATCTTTCTGGTGCAGTTTTTCATCTGCTGTCAGACCGCTCTTTTCGATCTCTGCTATTTCAGAACCCACATCCGGGAGGATAAAGAAGTGTGGATCTTCTCCTGTACGGGTGATGAGTGAGATACCTTTTTCAGTCAGGTCAACGCTGTTATTTTTCTCGTCAATAGTGAAGTACAGTTCTTCATCTACTTTCGGCATTTCACGCTGCTGGTCTGCCAGGTAATAGTTCTCTGCTTTCTGGAGCAATACTTTGATACCTGGTTCGCTCAGATACTTGATCAGGGCGCTGTTCTTTGGTAAACCACGCCATGCACGCATCAGCGCCATACCACCTGTTTTTGCGTCGTCTTTACCTTCAGCGATCAGTTTCTTTGCTTCCAGCAGGAACTGGTTGGTTGCTTTACGTTGTGCTTCTACCAGTGCCTGGATACGCGGCTTCAGCGCATGGAACTCCTGTTCGTCACCACGTGGGATCGGACCAGAAATGATCAATGGCGTACGTGCGTCATCGATCAATACGCTATCCACCTCATCGACCATTGCGAAGTGGTGTTTACGCTGTACCATTTCGTCCGGGCTATGCACCATGTTATCACGGAGGTAGTCAAAGCCGAACTCGTTATTTGTACCATAGGTAATATCCGCGAGGTAGGCATTTCTACGCTCAGCGGTATTAGGCTGGTGTTTATCAATACAATCTACTGTGATACCGAGGAATTCGAACAGCGGACCATTCCACTCGGAGTCACGACGAGCCAGGTAGTCGTTCACGGTTACCACGTGTACGCCTTCACCGGCTAATGCGTTCAGATAGGCTGGCAGCGTAGATACAAGGGTTTTACCTTCACCTGTTGCCATTTCGGAAATTTTACCCTGATGCAGCGCGATACCACCGATGAGCTGTACATCATAGTGAACCATGTTCCAGGTTACAAGACTACCAGCAGCATTCCAGCTGTTTTTCCACGTCACATTGTCACCTTCGATCGTCAGATAATCTTTTCTGACAGCCAGTTGTCTGTCCAGCGGCGTCGCTGTAGCAGTAATGGCAGGTGACTGTGAGAGACGGCGTGCCGCATCTTTTACAACTGCAAATGCCTCAGGGAGGATTTCCCTGAGTACACCTTCCAGCTGTGTATCACGTTCTTTCTTGAGTTTGTCTATTTCCTGATAAATAACGTCTTTCTGGGCTACGTCATGCGCGCTTTCGGCTTCTGCTTTCTTTTCAGCAATGGTCTCGTCAATTTTGGCAAGATGGGTGCTGATACGCAAACGGAAGTCCTGCGTTTTGTTACGTAGCTGGTCTACAGGAAGGGATTGAAGTTTTTCATACTCCGCGTTGATCTGCCTCACAATAGGCTCGATAGCTTTGATATCTCTCTCCGACTTGTGCCCGCCAAAAAGTTTAGTTAAAAAACCTAACATGTTGAGTTTATTACGAATGATTGTTAAAACAGTTGTACAGTCCAGAACGAAAGTCTTTCCGATACCGGATTTCCTTACCCAAATATTATGCTTACATAGCATCCGATGACAAGCTGTCAGGCTCGCACGGTATTGGCAAGGCCTGTAAAATTAGGAATTATTTGCACATAGTGAAGGCTAAATGCGGTATTGTGGCAGCAAGAATGGATTTTTAACGGGAATATAGCATGGGAAAGGGCTTCAGGTACCTTTAAAGTAGGATATGGGTGCTAAAAAGCCGCCCCGGTGTGGACGAGGCGGCTTCAAATGTTAAAATAGTGTTATTAATCCCACCAAAGGAATAGCTGTTTTGTCTCCAGTATTTCAGCTGCCAGATTTTCCACTGTCTCCGTTCCCTGCTCTGCCAGATCCGGACAAAACTCATATACATCATTGGCAAACGTCATGGCGTCTGCCGGATTTAATTTATTCAGATGTACTTCCACCCAATCAATGTCAGCACCGGTTATTTCAAACGGTTCCTTATCATACAGATGATGCAGCTTCCGCATCACACTGTCATTGGTGATATCATAGTTCGCGCCGTTAGTCGCCCGGAATTTAATGATATCAAACTGATTACTGGTCTTCAGTACGGCGTATTTGTCAGGTTTCGTACCAAAATTCTCTTCCGACTTAAATAAAAGATATCCTTGCTTTTTGAGGGCTGCCCGTAGTTTTTCGTAGTCGCTGCTGTTGTCCGCATTTACATCATACTCAAACTGTAACGCGTCTTCCAGTCCTGCTGCTCCGTTTACTTCACGCATGGTTGGCGTTAATCTGCTGATGTTGCCGGATATGCTTTCTCTCAATGCGTCAATGACCGCGTGATCGTAGTGTAGGGTGTCAGCTAATGCGTAGTCCTTCTGCAGTAAAGGATTTTTCTCCCTTCCTGCTGCATTGCAGCCATACATCACGCTTGCCAGCGATAAGGATAATAGGATTTTATTCATAGGTCTACGTAAATATTAAATAAAAGTACAAAATGTTTCCATTGAGAGATCAATGTAGAATAATTACTACTTCTTTCGTATGCCTGTAAAGGATAGTTGACAGTGTCATTTGAAAAGGGAAGGACAGCTTATGAGGTAATACGGGGTCTTTTCTTCGTATAATACCCTCATTATGCCGTTATTAGGCCGCTATCTATACGCTTTTAAGCGAAGAAACAACGGAGAAATAACGTTATAATGGCGGCGTAGTATAAGTTTCCGGAGACTGAGCGACGAAAAAAGAGAAAAAAGTATCGTTTTTAGCGGGTTTGAGTAGGAAAAGAATCATTTATCCGATGGACGAACAAGCGACGAATCTGTGACGAATCTGCGACGAATAAGCGACGAAGCTGAGAATAGACAGATAAATGAATATACAGATACTATTTTACCCATTAATAACATCGGAACCTGTGTTTCGATTATGTATATCATACGGTTTAGTGCCTGAAGCACCTGAAGCCTTCTTCAGGTGTCTGACCCCGCATTTGTATGTTGTCAGGAATAGCTGATACACAAGGCAATTCGCTATCCCAGCAAAGATGACTGGTTGTCGTTATAAGCGGCGTTGCAGTACCCGTGGAGACCGTAGTAGTAGCGGTATAAGGTGCCGGTGTCAGCCACCAGTTACCATGATGCACAACTTCTACCAGTTTGTCGTTGATGAATGCTTTCAGCAGATGACGACCCAATCCGATGGTACCGATCATAAAAACAAATGTGACCGCTAAAGTGGCCAGATAGACTTGCCTGAAACGCAGTGAAGGGGCATACAATGCAATTGCAATGATCACCAGCGGTACAAGATAACTGTAGCCAAACCTTGGATCCGGCGCCTGGAATATCCAGTAGATCAAACCCAATAACAGGAAAGCAAACAAAGGCAGGGTACCCGCCGGTAAATTTTTTCTCCGGAAGAAGATCAGGGGCACTGCTGCAAATGTTGCCAGTATCAGCAACTTATCGTATATGCGTACGCTCTCTTTGAACCAGCTGATATAATGTTGTACAAAACTCTCTGATGCAAATCTTGCTGCATCTACCACCCGGTAAAATGCAAAGATGTGGATATCCTTTGTGGTGGAACGGATCACATCTGTAGATACGGCCCAGTCCAGGTGAAAGAAATCAGGCAGCGCGATCGGGAAGAGGATGTATCCTGTCAGTATCACGTTCCTGGCTATCCATGGTAATAAAATGACTGCTGCTATTCCACAAAGCGTAATCAGTTGCAGATAGCGTTTCGCTTGTAATACCTGCCATAACAATACCGCTGTAATGATCATCACCGGCATGGAAGATACTTTCACGGTGATCAGGAATACTGGCGCCAGCAGCAAGAAGACGCTGTTGTCGCCCGTAAGCTGTGATTGTCCGTTAACACTATGTTCCAGCCACACAACGATCAGCAGACAACTGATATAGTAGATCACCATATCCGCCGCAGGCGCAGTCGTATTATACACACAGAATTGCGGCATACTGATCATCACCAGCATACCTGCTTTTAAGAGCGTCAGGAACCGGTTGTCCTGTTCACGTGGGAGGAGATATAATAAGGTAAGCAGATATACTACGCCATTGATATGATTATCTGCAATGCCAGTCAGCCAGGAGAAATTGAAAACGGCCGACAACACATGCCAGTGTGAGTTAAATCCGAAACGCTCATGCAGATTGGCTAATCCGGGAACGACCTTGTAATGCTGCATCCATTTGATGAACTGTGCGTAATACAGTCCTTCGTCATAGGAAAGCGATTGCTGCGAAGAAAGATATAACACATACAACACAGCTATTCCGGTAAAAAGCAGTTTGCCTTTACCTGCAGCTTTTGCCGCCTGTATATAAACCGATACCTGCTGATGAATTTTACTACGTTGTAAAAGATAACACAGCAGTCCTCCTGCCAGTAATATACCATGGGCGGCTCCCGCCAGCGGCATAAAGAAACTGAGACAGGCGGCGGGTACGGTCATGACAAGACTACCGGTCAGTGTGACCAGTGTGAAATGTGGACCGGCTTCACTGTTCTTAAGTACCCGGTTTTGCAGGAATCGCTGCAACGTATATCCATACAGGAAAGACAGTATAATGATATACAGGAACTTAACGAACAGGAACAGCATAGTGTGTTATTTATTGATGTCGACAGTTTTTTTCTGTCTGCTGAAGATATTGTATTTCAGGATGCAGTAGATCGCACGGAATCCGTCTTTGTAGTTGATCTTCTTACCTTCGGCATATGTACGGCCATAGTAAGCGATACCTACTTCATAAATACGGATGCCTGGTACACGGCTGATCTTGGCAGTTACCTCAGGCTCGAATCCGAAGCGGTTTTCTTTCAGATCGATCTGTTTGATGATATTGCTGCGGAACAGTTTGTAGCAGGTTTCCATGTCTGTCAGGTTCAGATTGGTCAGCGCGTTGGAAAGGAACGTCAGGAACTTATTCCCGATGGTATGCCAGAAGAACAGGATACGGTGAGGACCGTCTCCCATAAAGCGGGAACCATATACTACGTCAGCAACGCCCTGCAGTACGGGCTTCAGTAAACGGTTAAATTCTTCCGGGTTATACTCCAGGTCGGCATCCTGTATGATGGTAAAGTCACCACTTGCCTTTTGAATGCCGGTGCGTAAAGCCGCGCCTTTTCCCTTGTTCACCTCGTGACGAACGTATTGCAGTTTTACATTCGGATAGGCTGCCTGGAAACGGGCTACTTCTCCACCGGTGTTGTCTTTGGAGAAATCGTCCACTACAACCAGTTCTTTCTGGACATCGCCGGCAAGCGAAACCGCCTGGACTCTTTCCAGGATATCATATATATACCTTTCTTCGTTATAGGCCGGGATGATCACGGAAAGTAAGTACTGTGACATATTGACAATTTTCATTCTCTGCGGCTATATCGCCGTAAAGTGGTGCAAAGAAGCAAAAAAAGTATGTAGAAAAAAAATAATAGTGCCACAGCTCGTTTGGAAAAAAAATTAATTTATTAACGACCGTTTAACACTATCATTTGTTACAACACTTTACCTTTACATTATTAGGGTTTTCATAGGATAGTAAAACAAGAGCCGGATAGTCTTATTTGGCTCTTTATTTTTTTATAAAAGTCTGTACCTGAGAGCCTTGGTAGCCCCTCTTTCACTTGTTATATTTCCCGTTTTTCAACTACTTTTTACCACAAAAAGGTATCAATTGTAACACTTTAGTAGGACATTTGGTGCACATTTCATGAGTGTTCCTACCTATTCCGTTCATCAAAATATCACACGAAAATGTGCCTGGAGTTTTCTACATTTAAGGTTTTGTGGAATAGTCTGGTTCAAAAAAAGCGTACAGGTCTCGCTAAACAGGAATGCGACAGGGGGAATCCCCCTGGAAAGTCGTCGTTTTTACTGTTATATTGACGGTTGCCTGTACTTTTTTATATATTAGACCCCGGAAAAGCCAATGTGGAGTGAGTACGACGGTGTGAAAAACTAATCAACTCTCCTTGCTTGTTCCACGTTACTATGTCTGTAAGACAACTCAAAACCTATAAAGAATAAAACGTTTTGCCAATGAACCGTAAGTTAAGAATGGGAATGATCGGAGGCGGTAAGGATGCCTTCATCGGTGCTATTCACCGTATTGCTGCCAATATGGACGGCCTGATCGAATTGAAAGCTGGTGCGCTGAGTGTAAATCCTGAAGTAGCGATTGAATCCGGGAAGATCTTATTCCTGGATCCTGCACGCACCTATACTGACTACAAGACCATGCTGGAAAAGGAAGCTGCGCTGCCTGAAAGTGAAAGACTGGATTTTATTACGATCGTTACGCCCAACTTCGCACACTTTGAACCTGCGATGATGGCGCTGGACAAAGGCTTTAACGTCGTGATCGAAAAACCGATCACCTTTACCCTCGATGAGGCTAAACAAATCAAGGCCAAAGTAGCCGAAACAGGTCTGACCCTTCTGCTGACGCATACCTATACCGGTTATCCCCTGGTAAAACAGGCACGCCGTATGGTGGCTGATGGCGTACTGGGTAAGATCCGCAAGGTTTGGGTAGAATATCCGCAGGGATGGCTGAGCCGTGCTACTGAAAAAGATAGTGCTGGTGCTGCCTGGAGAACAGATCCTAAACGTTCCGGTAAAAGCGGTTGTTTCGGAGATATCGGTACCCATGCTGCAAACCTGGCCGAATATATCAGTGGTCTGAAAATAGAAAAACTGTGTGCTGACCTGAACATCTTCGTAGAAAACCGTGCTTTGGATGATGACGGAGCCGTGCTGCTGCGTTTTGATAATGGTGCTGCGGGTGTGCTGATGGCTTCCCAGGTTGCTGCCGGTGAAGAGAATGCACTGAAAATCAGAGTGTATGGTGAAAATGGCGGTCTGGAATGGGCACAACACGAACCTAATACCCTCCTGGTAAAATGGCTGGATAAACCAACTGAGATCTATCGTGCCGGTGCCGGCTATGGCTCTTACCAGAGCAGCTATGCTATCCACAATACCCGTACACCGGGTGGTCATCCGGAAGGATACCTGGAAGCATTTGGTAACCTCTACCGCAATTTCGCACAGACTTTGCAGGCTAAGATCGATGGTCAGACTCCATCTCCTGAATCACTGGACTTCCCGGGTGTAGAAGAAGGTATCCGTGGTATGGCATTCATCGACAACGTGGTGAAATCCAGCCAGAGCACAGAGAAATGGACAACATTTGAACTTTAAAATCATTTATATATGAAGACCATCAAAGGGCCTGGTATTTTCCTGGCGCAGTTCCTTGGAGACACTGCGCCTTTCAATAGCCTGGATAGTATTTGTAAATGGGCGGCAGGATTAGGTTTTAAAGGTGTACAGATCCCTACCTGGGATCCGCGTATGATCGATCTGCAAAAGGCTGCTGAAAGCAAAACATATGCAGACGAGATCAAAGGCATCGTAAATGCCGCAGGACTGGAGATCACCGAACTGTCTACGCACCTGCAGGGACAGCTGGTAGCGACCCACCCTGCCTATAATGAACTGTTTGACGGCTTCGCGCCTGCTGATAAAAGAGGAAATGCTGCTGCCCGTACCGAATGGGCCGTTAATCAGCTGAAATATGCTGCTAAAGCCAGCAAAAACCTCGGCTTAAATGCACATGCTACCTTCAGTGGTGCATTGATGTGGCATACCGTATATCCATGGCCTCAGCGTCCGGCTGGTCTCGTAGAAACAGGATTCAAGGAACTGGCTAACCGCTGGCTGCCGATCCTGAATGAGTTTGATGCAAATGGCGTCGATCTCTGCTATGAGATTCACCCGGGTGAAGATCTCCATGATGGCGCTTCTTACGAGCGTTTCCTGGAAGCAACCGGTAATCACAACCGTGCCTGCCTGTTGTACGATCCGAGTCACTTCGTACTGCAATGCCTGGATTATCTGCAATACATCGACATCTATCATGAAAAGATTAAGATGTTCCATGTAAAAGATGCAGAATTCAATCCTACCGGCCGTTCCGGTGTATATGGCGGTTACCAGGGATGGATCGACCGTCCGGGTAGATTCCGTTCACTGGGCGATGGACAGGTAGATTTCAAAGCGGTGTTCAGCAAACTGACACAGTACGATTTCACCGGCTGGGCCGTTATGGAATGGGAATGCTGTATCAAGCATCCGGAAGACGGTGCAAGAGAAGGCGCGCCGTTCATCAAGGATCACATCATCCGCGTAACTGAAAAGGCATTTGATGACTTTGCAGGTGGTGGAGCAGATGAGGAATTGAATAAGAAGGTGTTAGGAATCAACTAGAAATTAATAGTTAATAGTTAAGAATTAAGAATTGGGGGGCTGATATGAAAATCGGCATTATGTGCTAAACCAGCATCATTCAATTCTGACGTTCATCATTTACTGCTTGAATCGTTCTTTAAGGATGAGTATATTGTCAATTGAGAGTTAAAAGTTAATATTTAGGAATTGTGTTATCAAATGCTTTACAAATTACCATTACAACTGCTCCGTTTTCCTGGATGGTTTGGAACGCGGGAATAGGTTATTATGTGCCTGTACGGCTAACCCAATTCTTGATTTTTAATTGTTAATTCTTAATTCTCACAAATCTGGTAACTTATAAATAATCGAAAAATGAGAATGCGTTTTCTGGCGCCTGTTGTATTGAGCGTAGTTCTGCTGGCCTCCTGCGGTGGCGGCAGCGAGAACAAAACCGAAAAGAAAGAAGAATCAGCTGCTACCAGCGAAACTCCGGTAGACAACTCTATGGTATCTCCGGGCGCTGCTGAAGCTGCAGCTTCTAAGGGTGCTGCGCTGATCGAGCAGAAAGACTGTAAAACCTGCCATAAGATCGATACCAAACTGGTAGGTCCTGGCTATAAAGAAGTAGCACAGAAATACGAAGCTACTGAAGCAAACATCGACAAACTAGCTGATAAAGTGATCGCCGGTGGTAGCGGTAACTGGGGTGAAGTGGCTATGACGCCGCACGCCGATCTGTCTAAAGATGACGCTAAAGAGATGGTAAAATACATCCTGTCTCTGAAATAGTGAGATAACAGTTTTAGTATTTGGTCTCTCAGCTTTCTATAATTAACTATCATATATAGCCGGTAGTTGTAAACGGTATGCGCCTATGTGTACGGTGTTACAATTACCGGCTATAAAAAACTCAATTTGCAATGAAGCACATTATTCCCGTTCTGGCACTCAGTCTGCTAACTCTCTCCGCATCCGCACAGGAACCTAACACGCTTTCCAAAAAAGAAAAAAAAGCGGGATGGAAATTATTATTCGATGGTAAGACCACACAGGGCTGGCACACTTATCTGAAAACTGAACCAAGCGCTGCCTGGAAAGTTGAAAATGGTGCACTGTCCCTCGATCAGGACGCTAAAAAGAATGGCGCTCCTGGTGGTGACCTGGTGACCAACGATGAGTATGAAAATTATGAATTATCAATAGAGTGGAAGATCTCTGAAGGTGGTAACAGCGGTATCATCTTCGGTGTACACGAAGATCCTAAACTGGGCGCTACCTATCTGTCTGGTCCTGAAATGCAGGTGCTGGATGATCAGAAACACCCGGATGGTAAATTTACCAAGCACAATTCCGGAGATCTTTATGACATGAAGAAATCTGAGAAATATGCTGCAAAACCAGTTGGTGAGTGGAACACAGCAGTGATCCGTAAGAAAGACGGTAAACTGACCTTCTGGCTGAATGGTGTACAGACCATTGAAACGACCATGGGTAGCGATGAGTGGAAAACACTGCTGGATAACAGCAAATTCAAAACCTGGAAAGCTTTCGGTCAATATCCAAAGGGTCATATCGCCCTGCAGGACCACGGCGATCAGGTATGGTATCGTAGTGTTAAAATCCGCCAACTGTAATACCGATCATACATGAAGAATATCCACGTGAGAAAAATAAATAATGACAAGTTACGGATTGCGAATGAACCTTCATTCGCAGTTCGTAACTTATCATTTATAATGATATCCTTTCTGCTGACTGTCTGCTTCGCTTTTACCAGTCAGCTCGCATCTGCTAAAAAACGCCTTCCCCGTTTACTCGTATTTTCCAAAACAGCCGGTTTCCGTCATGACTGTATTCCTGTTGCGAAAACAGCCATGATCAAACTCGGACAGGAGCATGGCTTCGAAGTGGACACGACTGAAGACGCGTCCGTTTTCAATGCTAAAAACCTGAAACGTTATGCGGCGGTACTGTTCCTGAACACGACAGGCGATGTGCTGAACGATGAACAGCAGACGGCTATGGAAACATACATTCACAACGGCGGTGGTTATATGGGGATCCATGCTGCAACCGATACAGAATACGGCTGGCCATGGTATAACAAGCTGGCGGGCGCCTGGTTTACCAGTCACCCGAAACAGCAGCAGGCCACACTGGTGGTGGTAGATCGCAATAATCAGGCGACTGCACACCTGCAGGAAAAATGGTCACGTTGGGATGAATGGTACAATTTCAAAGACCTGAATCCTGATGTGCATGTGCTGATCAAAATTGATGAAAGCTCCTATGAAGGCGGCAAGAATGGTGACAACCATCCTATGAGCTGGTACCATGACTTTGAAGGTGGTCGCGCTTTCTATACTGAATTGGGCCACACAAAAGAATCTTATGCCGATCAGGCATACCTGGAGCATGTATTGGGCGGACTTCGCTATGCGATGAATATAAAGGCAAAAAAGTAAACGCATAATCCCTCTTCCGGTACGTAAGTCATATAGAATGGCTGCGTGCTGCATAAGTGTAAATCAACATAAAAACTATCATGCAAATCAGGTACGTAATGATGATGCTGGCGTTACTGGTAACAGTAATGTCCGGCTGCCAGCAGAAAACCCGGCCCGGTAACCCGAGAGTACTGGTGTTTACCAAAACCGCAGGTTTCCGGCACGCATCCATCCCTGCCGGGATACAGGCTATCCAGAAACTGGGAAAAGAAAATGGCTTTGAAGTAGATACTACGGAGAATGCTGCAAACTTTAAAGAAGACACGCTGCAAAAATATGCAGCAGTTATTTTCCTGAACACGACCGGCGATGTGCTGGACAACTACCAGGAAGCCGATTTCGAAAGATATATTCAGTCCGGCGGTGGATTCGTAGGTATCCACTCCGCAACCGACACAGAATATGAGTGGGGATGGTATGGCGAACTGGTTGGTGCTTACTTTGATAATCACCCTGCCGGTACGCACAAAGCGAAGCTCACCGTAAAGGACAAATCTTTCCTGGCAACCGCCACGCTGCCTGATACATGGGAACATACCGACGAATGGTACAACTTCAAAAAGATCAGCAAGAATACCACTAAGCTGATCACTGTTGATGAAAAAACATATGAAGGCGGTACCAATGGTCCTGAGCATCCTATCAGCTGGTACCATGAGTTTGATGGTGGCCGTGCTTTCTACACAGAATTAGGACATACCAATGAATCTTATTCTGAACCAGAATTCCTGGCGCATGTCCTGGGTGGTATTAAATATGCCATCGGTAAAAATACCTTACTGGATTATGCACAGGCAAAGACATTACGTGTACCTGAAGAAAACAGGTTCACGAAGAATGTGCTCATTACCGGAGAGTTCTTTGAACCAACAGAAATGACCATTTTACCTGATCTTAATATCCTCGTAGCACAACGCCGTGGTGAGATCATGTATTTCAATCAGACCAGCCGTAAACTGACACAGGCGGGCTTCCTGCGTGTGTATTACAAAACAGAGACACCGAATGTGAATGCAGAGGAAGGTGTACTGGGTTTAGCGGCGGATCCTGATTTTGCTAAGAATCACTATGTATATGTTTATTATTCTCCTGCGGATACTTCTGTAAACAGACTGTCCCGCTTCAAGTTTGAGAATAATGTACTGGATACCGCTTCTGAGAAAGTGATCCTCCAGTTATATTCACAGCGTAATATCTGCTGCCATACCGGTGGTTCTATCACCTTCGGACCTGGCGGTTTATTATACCTCTCTACCGGCGATAACAGCACACCATTTGACGAACCCGGACAGAAATATGTGAGCAATGGTTATGGTCCGCTGGACGATCGTCCGGGGCATCTGCAATATGATGGCCGTCGTACATCTGCCAATAGCAATGACCTGCGTGGTAAGATCCTTCGTCTGAAGATCAATGAGGATGGTACCTACAGCATTCCTGATGGTAACCTGTTTAAACAAGGCACGGCCAATACCCGTCCAGAGATCTTTGCAATGGGTACCCGTAACCCTTACCGTATCTCTGTTGACCGTAAAAATGGTTATGTGTACTGGGGTGAAGTAGGTCCTGATGCAAATGATGATAAACCGGATCGTGGTCCGCGTGGATACGACGAGATCAACCAGGCAAAGAAACCGGGCAACTTCGGTTATCCGATGTTCGTAGGGAATAACTATGCTTACCACCTGTATGATTATGAGACAGGTAAGAGCGGTCCGGCATTTGATCCTGCGAAACCAGTGAATAACTCACGTAACAACACCGGTATCAAAGATCTGCCGCCTGCACAACCAGCGTTCATCTGGTATCCTTATGCGAAGTCTCCGGATTTCCCGTCAATGGGTAGCGGTGGCCGTAATGCAATGGCAGGACCTGTTTATTATAATGAGTTCTATCCGAAGGAAACCCGTTTCCCGGATTACTATAACAACAAGCTGTTTATCTATGACTGGGTACGTGGTTGGATAAAAGCGGTTACGTTTGACAAGGATTACAACCTGTCAAAAACGGAAGACTTCATGCCGAATACCAAATTCAACGCGATCATCGATATGGAAATGGGACCTGACGGCCGCATTTACGTATTGGAATATGGTAACGGCTGGTTCAGTAAGAATAAAGATGCTGGTCTGGCTCGTATCGATTACAATGGTGGTAACCGTGCACCGCTGGCAGAGATCCATGTGGATAAACTGTCAGGCGGTTTACCATTCAAAGTGAAACTGAGTGCAAAAGGTTCTTCCGATCCGGATGGCGATCAGCTGACTTACATCTGGTACCTGGGTAATGGTAACAAGAAAGAAACCAAAGAACCGGAAACAGAAGCGACGTTTACAACCGCAGGTGAATATGCAGTATCTGTAGAAGTAGTGGATAACAATGGCGTCAGCACACGTAGTAAAGGCATCGAATTGTATGCAGGTAATGAAACACCACAGGTGAAAGTGAATGTAGCTGGTAACACGATGTTCTACTTCTCCGGTAAGCCAGTTGCTTATAATATCGCTGTAAATGATAAGGAAGATGGTTCTACAGCTGATGGAAAGATCGATGTAGCTAATCTGTATGTGAGAGCGGAATACATGGAAGGAAATGACAAGGCACAGGCGCCACAGCAGGGTCACCAGATCATTACCGGTGCGATTGCGGGTAAGAATATCATGGAAGCAAGTGACTGTAAAACCTGTCATAAGCCAGATGAGAAATCTATCGGACCAAGCTTCAAACAGGTAGCAGAGAAATACAAGGACGATCCGAAAGCGCCTGATTATCTTGCTAACAAGATCATACAAGGTGGTGGCGGCGTATGGGGTGAAACAGCGATGTCTGCGCATCCTACCTTGTCACAGTCAGAAGCACATCAGCTGGTAGAATATATCATGTCAGTAGGTGGTGCTAATAAACAGGCGCCATCATTACCAGTAAGCGGTACAGTTGATCCGACCACAGGTAAACCTGAAAAAGACAATGGCGTATTGTACCTGATGGCCAGCTATACTGATAAAGGCGGACCTGGTATCAAACCAATCACTGGTACTGATGCAATCTCACTGAGAAGTCCGAAGATCGCTGCACCTTCTTTTGATAAGTCTGATGCGGTATCTACATTCGAATTTGATGGTAAAAAACTGTTGATTCCAACAGCTAACGGATGGGTAACTTACAATGGAATCGATCTGACAGCGGTAACAGGTATCGATGTTATTTACTTTACACAGGAACCATTGAAATATGGTTATACTGTTGAAATATTCCTGGATAAAGCAGAAGGTGTGAAACTGGGAGAAACACTGATTGGTGTGGGAGCGAAAGCGAAAGCGCCAAACACAGCGAGCATCAATTTTACGCCAGTTGCAGATGGAAAGAAACATACGTTGTATGTACGTCTTAAAGCTGCTGATCCGGCTGAGAAGGGTAATCTGGGTATTACCACATTCCAGCTGCTGAGTAAGTAAAAGTATTGTTCAGATAAACGAAACAGGGTATCCGCCGGTTGGCAGATACCCTGTTTACGTTTATACCTTTATGTTAGTACTGTTTATACTTTCTTTTTACCGGCGTAAAAGTAGTTGGCCAGTAAGACAATGATAAGGATGAACAGTCCGAAGAATTCTCTGGTCTCTTCTATCCATGGTTTAGCAGCTTTCATTGTCTCAGCGATGTTTTCCCCATGATGTTCTGTTGCCCAGTCTATCACCCCATTTTTATCAAAGAAAAGATAAGCGGCATATACGAGGTAAATGAAGATGCCGAAGATATATGCTTTCCTGTGAAAACGTCCTCTTGCTGCGAGGAAACAACAACCTGCACCAAACAGGTAAATCGGTACCCATACATATGGGTCAGGATCATTGTATTGGAGTCCGGCGAAAATGATGAACAGTATACACCAGACAATGTTGAATATTTTCATGTTGAAAAAAATTATCAGCTAAAAAACGAAGATAGTTGATATAATATAGAAAATATATACCTTTGCAACCGTATTCCTTATTACTCACTTCTAAAACTGAAAGGAATCATGACAGAACGTATTCACATATTACCCTTTTCGCCCGCTGCCTAACTCAGGCATACAATCCTTATTTATTTATTGGGACGTGCGCAGGTATTGATGATCAATCATCATCAGTATAGCTAATGCCTGTACGTAATGCTGGCCGCTTGCAACAGACTTTGTCTGATAAGGTTTTTATTGCCTGTCAGTATAGTAGTATGCAATAATCGTTATTCACTAACGGAGGCCTTGTTATGCCTGTATAGAAAGCGTGGAACCGCCTATGCGGAAAGGGTTCTTATTGCCGCAAATCACCGTTCACCATCTGTTGAATGGTATACTTTTCTATACAATTTATTCGTACCCATATGGGCAATTTACGCACAAAAGAACTGAGTAAGATCGGTTATACAAATGACCGTGCAAGAAGTCTGGTCATTAATACAATTTCAAAACATTTTAAGCATCATACAAAGGATCAGTTGCTCACATTGCTGGCAGCTGTGAAAGCCACGCCTGAACAATATCTGCGTGATGAAATACTCGGTAAGATAGCGGCTACTTTCATTGATCATGAAGAGGTGTGTCATCACCAGGAGTTTGCCTTACTGGAGCAGACGGGCAGATTAAAAATATATGGTGCAAAGGAAATAGAGCATGGCGCCAAAAAACAAATGGAGCTGGCGATGTCGTTACCGGTGACTGTGCAGGGCGCATTGATGCCGGATGCGCATACCGGTTATGGTTTGCCGATCGGTGGTGTCCTGGCTACTGCGAATGCGGTGTTACCTTATGCGGTTGGTGTGGATATTGGCTGCCGTATGGCTTTATCCATCTTTGATGAAGGAGAGAGTTTTATCAAACGTTTTGGTTATCAGATGAAGGTCGCGTTAAAAGAGTGGACACACTTTGGTATGGAGGGCGGACTGGAGGTAGCGCAGGAACATGCAGTGCTGGATGATCCGGCATTTCAGGCGACCGAAATGCTGAGAAAGCTACAGGCCAAAGCAGCGCGTCAGCTGGGAAGTTCCGGTAGTGGTAATCACTTCGTGGAATTTGGTATGATCACTTTAGCAGAAGGCAATTCTCTTGGATTACCGGCAAAGGATTATGTGGCGTTGTTATCACATTCCGGCAGCCGAGGTTTAGGCGCCAATGTGGCGATGCATTATACGAAGATCGCGATGGATACCTGTAAGCTGCCAAGAGAGGCGCAGCAACTGGCCTGGCTGGATATGAACAGTGAGGCAGGACAGGAATACTGGCTGAGTATGCAGCTGGCGGGAGATTATGCCAAAGCCTGCCATGACAGGATCCATATCAATCTGGCTAAAGCATTGGGCATACAGCGCCTGGCAACCATTGAAAATCACCACAATTTCGCCTGGGAAGACACGCTGGCTGATGGCCGTAAGGTGATCGTACACCGTAAAGGCGCTACGCCGGCACATAAAGGAGAACTGGGCATCATTCCCGGTAGTATGACAACGGCGGCCTACCTGGTGTCAGGAAAGGGTGAAGAACAGGCATTGTATTCTGCTTCGCATGGAGCGGGCAGAGCGATGAGCCGGAAGCGTGCAAGAGAGAGCATGACGGTATCGGCCTTAAAGAAGATGCTGGCGGCGGCGAATGTCACCCTGATAGGTGGCAGTGTGGAAGAGAATCCGCTGGCTTATAAGGACATTGAAAGCGTCATTGGCGCGCAGGAAGAATTGGTGGCAATGGAAGGCAAATTCCTGCCCCGTATTGTAAGAATGTATAAAGAATAGTACAATGAACAAGTCAATTATACAGGTAACCTCCGGGAGAGGTCCGGAGGAATGTGGCAGAGTAGTGGCACGGGTGGTGGAGATGATGATGAAGGATGCCCGTGGAAAAGCATTGGATATCACCTTACTGGAGAGCAAAAAAGGCAATTTGAAAGGTACTTTGTTATCAGCAGTATTACTCATTCAGACGGGTGGTGTTTCGAACAACAAGACCCTTGAGACGTTTATACAGGAATGGAGGGGTACGATACAGTGGGTGGCGCAGAGTCCTTTCAGAAAATTCCATAAACGAAAGAACTGGTTTGTGGGTGTGGAGGTCTTTGACGTGAATAAACAGCAGGAATGGAACCTGAAGGACGTGAAACTGGAGTCCTGCCGGGCGTCTGGTCCGGGTGGACAGCATGTCAACAAGGTGGAGACGGCAGTACGTGGTACGCACCTGCCATCGGGTATCCAGGTACTGGCGATGGACAGCCGTTCGCAGTTAGAAAACAAGCAGCTTTGTCTGAAAAGACTGGAAGCGAAGTTCATGGCGTGGCAGATGGAACAACTGCTGGCAAAACAGCAGGATCAGTGGCAGGAACATAATGAGCTGGAAAGAGGCCGTGCGGTGAAAGTCATTACAGATAAATTATGACGCCGGAAATGGTGAATTACGAATGTGGAAAAATGAGTGTAAAAAATACGTTTACTGCTGCAGGACTTCCGTCATTCGTAATTCCGGTTCCCGGAAGGGCCTATTTATTTAAGATTTGAAAAAACTAGTACTAAATTCTTAAAAGCTGATTAAAAATTTACAGGTTGTCTTGCTTAAATTAAACGAATGTGTTACCTTGTTATACAGTTAACAATTGAAATTTTAGTGTGTGTATAAAGCGTAACCAAAATCTAATTTCCATGTTCCCTAAAATTTGATGTTAACACGTGTATGAAAAAACTAAACTGTACTCAAAACTAAACTGTACTCTTTTAAAACTGTGTGTACCAAAATTCCCAGGTAAAACAACTGATTGGATGTATTTACGCTGAACTGCGTAGCAGCTCAGTATTGGAGTTAATCTGAAGTAAGGAGTTATATATTGTCCCTCTTAGACCAGGATATTGATTTAACCCGGTCATTTTTCGTGCCTGTACCTGCCAACGAAAAGCAGTCTCCAGGCCCGAACAGGCTTTTTATTAACCAAAAAAAAACGTTTCACGTTATGAAGAGACATGTCTACCGCACCTTTGCGTGTTGCTGGTTGTTGTTGTTATTATTTGCCAGTGCCGCATTCGCCCAGACTAAAATTACCGGTAAAGTCACCGACGAGACTTCCGGTAACCCTTTGCCCGGAGTAACAGTGGCAGTTAAAAATTCAGGTAAGGGTACGGCCACTGACCCTGCTGGTAACTTCAGCGTTACCGCCAAAAAAGGTGAGACACTCGTGTTCTCATTTGTAGGTTATACCCAACAGGAGTTCGTACTCGGAGAGTCAACAACGGTGAATATCGTACTCTCTGAAAAAGTAGGTTCTCTGGAAGAGGTGGTTGTAACAGGTTACGCCACGCAGAAAAAGAAAGACCTGACAGGCGCGGTATCTGTTGTAAACGTAGAACAGATCAGCCGTCAGCCGACAGCACAGGTGAGCAATCAGTTACAGGGCCAGGTATCTGGTATCACTGTACTGGGTTCCGGTCAGCCGGGTGAAGAACCACAGGTGCGTATCCGTGGTGTGAACACTTTCGGTAACAATACGCCCCTTTACGTTATTGATGGAGTACCAACCCAGAACATCGTTGACCTGAACCCCTATGATGTGGCTTCCATGCAGGTATTGAAAGATGCAGGTTCTGCATCTATCTATGGTGCGAGAGCTGCGAATGGTGTGATCATCATCACCACCAAAAGAGGTAAAGCAGATGGTAAAGTACATGTTACCTATGACGGGTATTATGGTACACAACGTCCGAAAGGTGGAAACGTATGGCATATCCTGAATCCACAGGAAATGGCCGATCTCAAATGGATGGCGTTGAAAAACACAGATCCTAACGTAGTATATAACGATGGTCTTTATGGTAGCGGTGCTACTCCAAGACTGCCGGATTATATTGCACCTGGTGGTCTGATGGAAGGCGATCCTAACGTAGATCCTTCAAAATATAATGTCAATCCTTTCTATAAAAACCCTTCTGATCTGGATAACTTCTACAGAATTACGAGGGCGAATAAAGGCGGTACTGACTGGTTCCATGAAATCTTCAAACCAGCTTATATCACCAGCCATAACATATCTGTAAGCGGCGCCAGTGATCAGGGAGCTTATTATCTCTCCTTCTATTACTTCAATCAGAAAGGAACGCTGCAGAATACCTATCTGAAACGTTATTCCATCCGTTCCAACAGCCATTTCAATGTAGGTAAACATGTACGTATCGGTGAAAATCTGGAGTTCTCCGTGATCGATAACCCACGTATCACTGCATTGACAGAAGGTAGCGGTATCGGTATGGCATTCCGTGAGCAGCCGATCATTCCTGTTCATGATATCAGAGGCAATTTCGCCGGTTCATTCAGTACCAATGGCGCACAGCTGGGTAACGCCCGTAACCCTGTAGCGATCCAGGACCGTACAAAAGATAACCGTGGTCTTGGCAACCGTTTACTGGGTAACGTATATGGTGAAGTAGATTTCCTGCAGCATTTTACTTTCCGCACTACCTTCGGTGGTGAAGTATATTCTTCATCCAATCATAGCTTCGTGTATCCGGAGTATGAAAATGCAGAGAACAATAAAGTAAACTCTTATACAGAAGCTGCTACCAGCGGTTACAACTGGACCTGGAGTAATACTATCCAGTATCAGCAGAACTTCAACAAGGTGCATGATATCAAGGTATTGTTAGGTACAGAAGCCTTCGATAACCATGGTCGTCTGGTATCCGGTACTACACAGAACTACTTCATCTTCGATCCTAACTTCACTACACTGGTATCTGGTACAGGTACTGTAACCAACTCCAGTGACAGGTTCACGGATGGTCTGTTCTCCCTGTTTGGTCGTTTAGACTACAGTCTGCTGGACAAATACCTGTTGGGCGCTGTTATCCGTCGTGATGGTTCCAGCCGTTTCGGTTCTAACTATCGCTATGGTTGGTTCCCTGCTGTGAGTGCAGGCTGGCGTATCTCTCAGGAAGCTTTCCTGAAACAGGTGGCCTGGTTGTCTGACTTAAAGATCAGAGGTGGTTACGGTATAATGGGTAACCAGCTGAACGTTGCGCCTGCAAACGCATATACTCAGTTTGGTCTGAACAAGGGTTCTTCCTTCTATGACCTGGGTGGTACATCCAATAACCTGAATTCCGGCTTCTTCAGAACAACGATCGGTAACCCGAATGCGAAATGGGAGAGCAACACCAACATGAACATTGGTCTGGATGCGACCATGTTTAAAGGTAAACTGGAGTTCACCATCGACTACTATAAGAAGAAAGTTAAAGACCTGTTATTCCAGCCAGAGATCTCCGGAACTGCCGGCCGTTCAACGCCTCCGACAGTTAACATCGCTGAAATGGAGAACCATGGTATAGACATCTCCCTTGGTGGAAATAATATCAACATCACCAAGGACCTGGTATTGAAAGCGAATGCCACCTTTACGACTTACACGAACAAGATCATAAACATCTCCGGTGACGCTCCTTACTTCGATCTGGAAGCACGTCGTTTCAACGGTAACTTCATTATCCGTAACGCGATCGATCATCCGATCTCCAGCTTCTATGGTTACAAAACCGTAGGTTTCTGGAACAGTACACAGGAAATCGCTACTGCGAATGACCAGGCACAGAAGGCCACCAACAATCCGAATGCTGTTTATCAGACAGGTATTGGTCTTGGCCGTTTCCGCTACCAGGATACCAACGGTGACGGTATCATCACTGAAGCTGACCGTACTTTCCTTGGTAATCCAAGTCCTAAATTCAGCTATGGTCTGAACCTGGAACTGGATTATAAGAATTTTGACTTCACTGTTTTCCTGTATGGTGTACAGGGTAACAAGATCTGGAACCAGGTACGCTGGTGGACTGACTTCTATCCATCTTTCGCAGGTGCTAAGAGTAAAACAGCACTCTACGATTCATGGAGACCTGATCATCAGAACGCAAAAGCACCTATTCAGGAAAACGAAGGTTCTTTCAGTACCAATACAGTACCTAACTCATTCCTCGTAGAGAATGGTTCTTATCTGCGCGCTAAAAATATGATGCTGGGTTATACATTGCCTAAAGCCGTATTACAGCGCGTTGGCATCGAGAAATTCCGCATCTATGTGCAGGCAGCGAATCTGTTCACCATCACTAAATATTCCGGTATTGATCCTGAGATCACCGGTGGTACTACCAACTTCGGTCTGGATGAGGGTGCTTATCCAAACCAGCGTCAGTTCCTGGTGGGCGTAAACGTTGGATTCTAATAGTAACTAACGTTGAGGGTTAAGCTGAAAGCTATTGGAGAATATCAAAATTTATTAAAATGAAACGGACATTCATCAGATCAAAATATATATTAATTGCTTCAGTCGTAGCAGGAGGATTGTTCTTCGACGCCTGTAGTAAAAGTTTCCTCGAGCGTCAGCCGCAAGGTTCCCTGACGCCTGAAAATGTATCTACCAAAGATGGTATCGCACAATTGCTGGTAGGTGTTTATGCAGCGCTGGATGGTCAGCAGCAGGACGTAGCCGCTATTGGTGGTGGTGGCCCATGGGAAGCCGCACCAAGCAACTGGATCTACGGTAGTGTTGCTGCCGGTGATGCACACAAGGGTAGTGACGCGACTGACCAGCCGCCTATCAGTCTGATCGCTACAGGTCAGTTTGATGCCAGTAACGGCTTCTTCAATACCAAATGGAAGGTATTGTTTGATGGTGTGGTACGCGCGAATATCGTACTGTCATTGCTGCCCAATGTAAATGACATGACGGCGAATGAGAAAGCACAGGTAACAGCAGAAAGCCGTTTCCTGCGCGGACACTACTACTTCGAACTGAAGAAGATGTTTGGTAAAGTGCCCTGGGTAGATGAAACCCATATCGATGACTACAAACAGCCTAACAATGTAGATATCTGGCCTAACATCGAGGCTGATTTCAAGTTCGCATATGAGACCTTACCAGCTACACAATCACTGGTAGGCCGTGCAAACAAATGGGCTGCGGGTGTTTATCTGGCAAAAACATATGTATACGAGAAAAAATGGAATGATGCGAAAGCATTGTTCGATGTGATCAAGGTACAGGGTGTAACGGCTAAAGGCACCAAGTATGGTCTGACAGACAGATTTGAAGATAACTTCGATTCTGAGTTTAAAAACAATGCGGAATCTGTTTTCGCTATTCAGATGTCGGCCAACAATGGTACTGGTCAGATCTCTAACGGTAACCAGGGTGAAATGCTGAACTTCCCTTATAACAGCCCATTCGGTTGTTGCGGATTCTATCAGCCAACACAGGACCTGGTAAACTCTTATCGTACAGATGCAAATGGTCTTCCTTACCTGGATGATTATAACACACACCCTGTAAAAAGCGATATGAAGATCCTGTCTACCACACCGTTCACACCGGATGATGGTACACTGGACCCACGCCTTGACTGGACAGTAGGCCGTCGTGGTATTCCTTTCCTGGACTGGGGTAATCACCCTGGCCGTAGCTGGGTACGTGATCAGAACTATGCTGGTCCGTATGCGCCTAAAAAGAATGTTTACTGGCAGTTCAATCAGGATAAATATAAAGATCCGAATTCCTGGGCGCCAGGTTCTGCGATCAACCTGGTGTTGATCCGTTATGCAGACGTATTGTTACTCGCTGCGGAAACAGAAGCAGAACTGGGTAACCTGGATGCTGCACAGGCATATGTAAACCAGGTGCGTACCAGAGCTGCAAATCCTAAAACAGCTGTGTATACTTACCTGGATAACAGTAATCCAATGGGTGGTTTCTCCACTACACCAGCGGCTAACTATGTGATCGCAAATTATCCTGCCGGCAGATTTACTGCACAGGGTAAAGACTACGCACTGAAAGCTGTTCGTTTTGAGCGTAAGCTTGAACTGGCAATGGAAGGTCAGCGTTACTTCGACATCACCCGTTGGGGTACTGCAAATGCGGAACTGACCAAGTTCTTTGCATATGAATCCAAGATCACAACTGACCTGGGCGGTGCTAAATTCGTAGCGCCACGTAATGAGCATTATCCTGTTCCTCAGCGTCAGATTGACCTGAGTCTGAAAGGTGGTGCGAAGACCCTGGAACAGAATGACGGATACTAAGATTTTACACTTTTATTCGAAGAGGAAAAATGGAAGGGCCCTGGTGACAGGGCCTTTTCTTTTTTTGGGTATATTTACAATATGCCTGAATTGTATATAATAGCTGGCTGTAACGGTGCCGGAAAAACGACCGCAAGTTATGCTGTACTTCCAAGTATTCTTAATTGTCGCGAGTTTGTAAATGCAGACAGTATTGCGGCAGGGCTTTCTCCTTTTAATCCTGAAAATGTCGCTTTGGAAGCGGGAAGGATAATGTTGCAGCGGATAGATCATTTGCTGGCAGAACAATCTGACTTTGCATTTGAAACAACACTATCAACGAGAAGTTATGTATCATTGGTAAAGAGAGCGAAAATGTTGGGTTATAATGTAACACTGTTATATTTCTGGTTGAGTTCTCCGGAGTTTGCAATACAACGTGTTGCTCAACGTGTTGAAGCAGGAGGACATAATATTCCGGAAGATGTTATTAGACGTAGGTATTATAGAGGGATTTATAATTTGGTAAATTTGTACATACCTATTTGTGACGAATGGTTAGTTTTTGAAAATATGGAAACTCCGGCAGATGTTATAGCCAAGGGAGATGGAGTTGAAAAAATGATTATAAAAAACGATATTTGGGAAAATATTTTAACGCAAAGTGAGCGCCATGGAAAATAAAAGGCATATTGACGAACTCTCTGAGAAAGTGCTTAAAGGAATGAACGACGCTGTGAGAAAGTTAATAGAATCCAGCGCTGCCAACGACAAATCACTTGTCATTGGAGACAAATATGGCAATGTGAAAAAGGTTCCAGCGAAGGAACTACTGTTGAAGCTAAAATAGTTAACAGTTCCCATTTTCTACTTTGCGTTGCCACATCGTATTTATTGTTGTACGCAACCACGCTCCACACTTGAAACGACTACTCCCTTTAATCCTCGCGCTATCCTCCTGTACACTTTCCCAACAGGACAAAGGCAAATTGCTTTCTGAAAAATATTGTGGCAGTTGTCACCTGCCGGTTGCTCCTGCGATGCTGGACAAAGCTACCTGGGCAGAGCATGTGTTGCCGGCCATGGCGCCCAAACTGGGTATTGGTGTCTGGCAGGGCAGCGGATATTATGTAAAGCCTGGAAAGGGCGTGAATATCAGCATTGAGGACTGGAATGCTATTGTGGCTTTTTATAAGGAGCTGGCGCCTGAAAAGCTGGAAGCGGCTAAGGTACCGCAACCACTGGCAGAGGACCTCAAACTGTTTGATATACAGACGGCCGGACCCGAAGGATCACCGAGCGAGGTGATACTGACGGAAATAGGTCCGAATAAATTAAAGCTGGTAAAGCAGGTAAAGGCTGAAACGGAGCTTGACCTGCTGGATAGCAAGCGACTGGTGGATGGTGTCCCTAATGTGGTTAAAAGTGGCATTACGAGGGATGCAGCGGTAGGGTTGAAGAGCCGTCTGGAGGCATTAGGCGCCAAAGCGGAGATCAGGGATAAGCAAGGGAATATAATGGCGACTACTACGATGGTGAATATCAATCCTTTTACCGGGGAACTGTATTCTTCTTCTGAGCATAGCGCTACTTTGTTCCGCTGGGATTCGTTGCTGCATAGTCAGACGGCTATCAAGCTGCAATCAACAGCGGTAGATCTGAACTGGCAGTCAGCGGATGCAGGTCTGCTTACCTGCATAGGGAATCTGCGGGCTGTAGATGTGGCCCAGGGTATGTTGTGGGAGGTACATCCTTCCCGGCCGGAGGCAGAACAGGTCAAGACGATCAGTATGGGATTGCCACGTCCGGTGCAGAGTATTGCGGCTGACTTTAACAGGGACGGCCTTATGGACTACCTGGTATGTGGATTCGGACATGATTACGGTGGATTGTATGTGCTGAAGCAAACGATGGAAGATGATTATAAAAAAGTGCCGGTATGGGAAGTACCAGGCGCTATTCATTCGGTCGTAGCTGATTTTGATAAGGATGGCTGGCCGGATATCATGACTTTGTTTGCTTATGCAGATGAAGGGATCTGGTTATTCACAAATGATCGTAAAGGTGGTTTTAAACAGCGGCAGTTATTACGTTTTCCGCCAGTGAATGGTTCCACCAGTTTTCAGGTGGTGGATATGAACAGGGACGGGCTGTTGGATATTCTGTATACTTCTGGAGACAACGGTGATTATTCCATGGAGCTGAAGCCGTTTCATGGTGTGTATTTATACCTTAATAAAGGCGACTTCCATTTTGAAAAGGAATGGTTTTACCCGGTAAACGGATGTACAAAAGCAGTGGCTGCTGATTTTGACGGAGATGGTGATCTGGACATTGCAAGTATTGCATTTTTTGCTGATCTGAAGAATCGCCCGGGAGAGAAATTTATACTTTTCAAACAGGAAAAGCCCCTGGAATTTACACCACATACGATGCCGGAACTGCAGAAAGCGGGGCGGTGGATTTGTATGGATGTGGGTGATTTTGACCGGGATGGAGACCCTGATATTGTGCTGGGAAACTACTCAAAAGGGTTCATTATTCAGGACGGTTTCAGGCCTGACTGGAATGTTAACACACCCCTTATATTGCTCAGAAATAATTCAAAATGAGATTGTTACGCTTTCTCAGTTTAAAAATAGTAACCCGCTGGATAGTTTTTTGCTCATTCGATTGCAGTTGTAACAAATAATTGATTATATTGCATATGCAATGTCAGGCAAAAATCTAAATCTATGCTGCTCAAACGTCACGTTTAGCCCACGTATAGTATTTCATTTTCCCTGTTATCAGTAATGCATTTTATGAAGCAATAGTTTCCGCAGAATTATTGCTGATAAAGATACTCCTGATTGAACTGATCAGGTTTTAGAATGGCGGAAGGAGAGGCACAACGTGCCTCTCTTTTATTTACTACACCATCCATCACAGTTTTTCACTTTTTTTAATACTTAATCTGCTAACTTTAGCACTAGATAAATTAGCCCGGCTGATGGAACAAGCGTATTACCACGACAGGAATAAAACGGAAGCGTTATTATTTGAAATCATTAAGCACAACAGTACGGAGCAGGCACTCAGCTGGCTACAGCAGCAGCAGGAAAAACTGGGGGTACCTGTAAGTGTACAGCGATTCAATCTTACTTTTACAGCTATTCCGCGTTTTGCCGGGAAGCAGCTGGTGCAGACGGAGCAAGCGTTTATTGCACTATCAGACGGTACGCCGTTTTTCATACAGGGATCTACGTTAGATAAAGTGGTGCGGCTGTGGTGGTTATTACAGCTACCGGCTGACGACAGAGATACCTATGTGAAAGTGATCGAGGGGCTGTTTGATGCCGCCGATATGAATGAGCAGGCGGCGCTCTATAGCGCATTACCGCTGCTGGCATGGCCGGATGCATGGGTATTCCGCACAACGGAGGGGATCCGGTCCAATATTGGTCCGGTACAGGAAGCTGTCATGTTGCACAATGTTTATCCTTCCCGTCATCTGGACGAACCAGCCTGGAATCAGCTGGTGATGAAGGCGTTTTTTACTGACAAACCTATCCATCTTATTACCGGGCTGGACGAGAGAGCCAACGCGTCACTGGCAGCCATATTAACAGACTATGCCCACGAGCGCTGGGCTGCCGGCAGGAAAGTACATCCTTTGTTATGGCGTCTGGTAGGACCGTTTATTACGGCGGACAATTTCGAGGATATCCGGCGTGTCTGGAATTCAGCTGTGAATGTAGAGAAAGAAGCCGCTGCTTTAGCTTGTGCTTCAAGTACATATGCGCCAGCACTTGCCTTGCTGGAGCAATCAGCCACCTTAAAAGAAGAAATTGCCAGCGATCGCCTTACCTGGAATAGTGTCGCCGCACGAATAGCATAAACGTGTATCACACCTTCAGTGTATATAATCTTAACTTGCGAAACGGAAATCTCAGCCCGCGGTAGCAGGTTGTTCATTTACAGGTCTCAAATAAATAGTAAAAGACATGTGTTGCAGTCATGAGTTAACAGGTAAAGAATTTCAACCTATTACAACCTCTTCCTCCTATATGGAACGCATCAAGGGTATGCGTTTTTTTGATCCGCACATACACATGACCTCCCGCACAACAGATGATTATCAGGCGTTAGCGGACGCAGGTGTAGTAGCGATCATTGAGCCGGCATTCTGGCTCGGACAACCACGTACAGGAGTAGATACTTTCAGGGATTATTTTAACAGCCTGATCGGCTGGGAGCGTTTCCGCTCTTCACAATTTGGTATAAAACATTATTGCACAATCGGTCTGAATTCGAAAGAAGCCAACAACGAAAGACTGGCAGAGGCAGTAATGGAAATATTACCATCCTTTATTTATAAAGAAGGCGTAGTAGGTGTTGGCGAGATCGGCTTTGACGATCAGACAGCTGCAGAGGAAAAATACTACCGCGCACAACTGGAACTGGCAAAAGAAGCAGGGCTACCTGTACAGATACATACCCCGCACCGGGATAAGAAAAAAGGGACACAGCGTAGTATGGATATTGCGCTGGAACACGGACTGGATCCGCATATGATCATCGTTGACCACAACAACGAAGAGACTGTAAAAGAGGTACTTGACCGTGGTTTCTGGGCTGCATTCACTATTTATCCGTTTACTAAAATGGGTAATGAACGCATGGTGGAAATCGTAAAACAGTATGGTAGTGAACGCATAATGGTCAATTCTGCTGCCGACTGGGGTATCAGTGACCCATTGGCTGTACCTAAAACCGCGGCCCTCATGCACGAAAGTGGTATTGACTTGAATGATATTCATTTGGTAACTTTCGGCAATGCTGTAGCTGCTTTTGCCCAAAGTGGTCAGATGGACATGGCTGATTTTGATACCGTAAAAAATGTAGATCAGAGTCTGAAGTTTAATGGAAGTACTGTGCTGCGTGGTGGTCAGCAGCCAAGGATAGATAAACAGTCTAATATTATCAGATAAACAGTTACAAGTCGGTAATGCCAATGCCCGGTACATGTAGATTGCAGCCCTTTGCTGCATTGCTGCACGATCGGTCATTTGTATTGTTTGCTTGTTGAAAACCCGAGCCCGGTGAATTATATTATAGGCAAGTTATTAGGATATTTACGTTTAATGCGACCCGCCAATATAGTAACTGCAGTAGCAGATATACTGGCAGGCGTAGCTATTTCCGGATTTCTGGGTTCTGAAGTATCCAGTTATCTGGATCATTTGTTGCCAGTAGTATGTATGTGCCTGGCAACGATTGGATTGTACGGCGGCGGAGTGGTTTTCAATGATGTGATGGATGCAGAACTGGATAAGGTGGAGCGCCCTGAGCGTCCTATTCCAAGTGGTGTGATCTCGATGACACAGGCCATTGTACTGGGTAGTTACCTGTTGCTGGTTGGTGTGCTGGCCGCTTTTACAGTAGGCCGTATCACCGGTTACCTGGCATTGGGTATTGCTGTATGTGCACTGGTATATGATAAGTGGGGTAAACACCAGGCGTGGGGTCCGGTCAATATGGGGCTCTGTCGTGGATTAAACCTGCTGATGGGAATCAGTATGGTTGTGCCTGCCTTAAATAAGTATTGGTGGATTGGCCTGATCCCTGTATTATACATCGCTGCTGTGACCGCTATCAGTCGTGGAGAGGTGCATGGAGGAAATACCCGTACCCTGCGCATTACAGCCTTCTGTTATGCCCTGGTATATGGTACCATGCTGGCACTGGCAGCCATTAACGGACATATTGTGATTGCGATACCATTTATACTGTTATTTGCAGTCATGATTAATCTGCCATTATTCAATGCCATTAAAGACCCATCTGGTCCTAACATAGGAAAGGCTGTAAAGGGAGGCATCATTGCGCTGGTCGCTATGAACGCTGCCTGGGTAGCCGCATTCTCCACGTTGCCTCACGCATTGCTCGTACTGATCCTTCTGCCATTGTCATTACTGATGGCGAGAGCGTTTGCAGTGACCTGATCGCAATCCGCTCGTCATTCGTAATTCGTCAATAGCAATTAATTTTTGTACATTAACGGCCGCCAGGACGATTATTAAACGAAACACCAGAGCGATATCCATGGAGTTTATTCAACAGACTTTTAGTGTAGATTATTCTTTTAAGGTTTTCTTTACCCGATACCTTTTTAATCCAGCCAACGCGGAGTTCAGGAATTACCTGGTTTCGCAGACTACGCCAGGACTTACCAAGAAGCTGCTTTTCATTGTGGATGATGGCGTGGCAAAAGCCCATCCGGCGCTTGCAACAGAAATAACAACTTATTTACAACAGATAGAAGGTTTTAAGCTTGCAGGAGAGATTGAAATTGTGCCGGGAGGAGAATCCTGTAAAAATGACCAGGCGCTTTTTTACCATCTGGTAGACCTGGTGGACACGCAGGCCATAGACCGTCACTCTTTTGTGGTGGCGATCGGCGGTGGCGCTGTCCTTGATATGGTAGGTATGGTGGCGGCAGTTTCTCACAGAGGGGTGCGCCATATTCGTATACCAACTACTGTACTGTCACAGAATGATTCAGGTGTAGGTGTGAAAAATGGTATCAACTACAAGGGAAAGAAAAACTTCCTCGGTACGTTTGCACCACCTGCAGCCGTATTCAATGACGCACATTTCCTGACCACACTGCCAGCAAGAGACTGGCGTTCGGGTATATCAGAAGCCGTGAAAGTGGCGTTAATAAAAGACGCTTCCTTCTTTGAATGGCTGGAAGAAAATGCCGCGGCCCTGGTCAATAACGACCTGACAGTGATGCAGGAACTGGTATACAGATGTGCGGCACTTCATATGGCACATATCGGTGGTAGCGGAGATCCGTTTGAGAGTGGTTCTTCCCGTCCGCTGGACTTCGGTCACTGGAGCGCACATAAACTGGAACAACTGACTGACTTTGCTTTACGTCATGGTGAAGCCGTATCAATCGGTATTGCAGTAGACAGCGTTTATTCCTCTCTGTTAGGCTGGATCAGTACCGCTGCGGCAGAAAGGATTGTGCACCTGCTGGTAAAATTACAGTTACCGGTTTATCATGAATTGCTGGAGATGAAAGAAGGTAAACCGTCACCTGTTATCAAAGGATTACAGGAGTTCCGTGAACATCTGGGTGGCCGGCTGACGATCTGCCTGTTAAAGGCGATCGGCGTAGGCGCTGAAGTGCACGTGATAGACGAAATGTTACTGAACGAAGCTGTACAGCATTTAAAAGTGAACCATGCAAGTATCTGATCAATCTCATTTAACCTACTGTACGAATATTCATCCCGGTGAAAACTGGAGCGCACATTTTGCACAGCTCAAACAGTATGTACCCGCGGTAAAGAAAGAAGTATCTCCTGATAAACCTTTCGGTATCGGTCTGCGCCTGTCCAATACAGCCAGTCTGGAGCTCAGTAAAGAAGCGGCTTTGGAAGAATTCAAAGCCTGGCTGAAAGCGCACGATTGTTATGTGTTCACGATGAACGGCTTTCCATACGGAGGTTTCCACCATACAGTTGTAAAAGATCATGTGCATACGCCTGACTGGACGACGTCAGAGCGTGTGTTTTATACCAGCCGTTTATTCCGGCTGCTGGCGTCCCTCTTACCTGAGGGGATGGAAGGAGGTATCTCCACCGCGCCACTTTCGTATAAATTGTGGCATGTACGCTGCGAATCAGAGAAAGAAGCGATCATGGAGACCACTACCCTGCATATCCTGCAGATAGTAGAGCAACTGGTACGTATTAAACGTGGCGGTGGTCCCACTATGCATCTTGATATAGAGCCGGAGCCGGACGGCATGATGGAAAATACACAGGAGTTCCTGGATTGGTATCTCCATTACCTGTTACCCCTTGGTATTCCTTCCCTGGAAGACAAGTTTGGTATGAGCGCGGATGAAGCGGCAGCTGCTATCAAAACACATGTGCAACTATGCTACGACGTATGCCACTTTGCATTGGTGTATGAGTCGGCCGCCGATGTGTTAAAACAACTGGACCAGCACGGGCTGAAAGTAGGTAAGCTACAGATCAGCGCTGCATTGAAAGCATCATTGCCAGCAGAAGCAGCCGCACGGGAACAGGTGATCAATGCTTTTAAGGAGTTCAATGAGCCAACTTATCTGCATCAGGTGATAGCCCGCAAGGAAGATGGCTTCCTGCATTATCCTGACCTGCCACAGGCCCTGGAAGATGCCGCGAATCCTGCGGTAAAAGAATGGCGTTCGCATTTCCATGTACCGGTGTTTGTGGATAGTTACGGTGTATTGTCTTCTACCCGGTCAGATATAGAGAATGTATTACAATTACAACGGAAACAACCATTTACACAACACCTGGAAGTTGAAACATATACCTGGGATGTATTACCGGCTGAACTGAAATTACCAATGGACAAGTCCGTATCAAGGGAACTGCGTTGGGTATTGCAACAGTTGGAATTACCAGCCATGTAATATAGTTTTGAACTCATATCCTAATGGCGCCATATGAAAAAAACAGTAGTAATTGACGTAGTAGGTTTATCCTCCTCCCTTATAGGTGTACATACGCCCTTCCTGCAGGAATATGTGAAGAAACAGCATTTATCCACTATCCGGCCCATGGTGCCGGCTGTCACTACAGCAGTACAGAGTACCTATGTAACCGGACAATGGCCGGCAGAACATGGTATTGTGGGTAATGGATGGTATGACAGGCAGGACAGTGAAATCAAGTTCTGGAAGCAATCCAACAAACTGGTGGAAGCTCCCAAGATCTGGGATAAAGCCAAACGTCTTGATCCTTCCTTTACCTGCTCAAAGATGTTCTGGTGGTATAACATGTATTCAACCGCCGATTATTCCGTCACTCCCCGTCCGCAATACCTGGCAGATGGCCGTAAGGCGCCGGACTGTTATGCACACCCTGCTTCACTGCGTGATCATCTGCAGAAAGAGCTGGGGACTTTCCCCTTATTTCAGTTCTGGGGACCAGGTGCGAACATCCGTTCTACCCAGTGGATCGCGGATGCATCTGTCGTAACCGATAACCTGTACGATCCGACGCTGACACTGATCTATCTGCCACACCTGGATTACTGTTTACAGAAATTCGGTCAGGATTTCTCCCGTATCAGCAAAGAGTTGGGTGAAGTCGATGCGGTGTGTAAGCAGCTGGTGGAATTTTATGAAAAGAAAGGCAGTGAGGTGATCATTCTGTCGGAATATGGTATCACCAATGTGAATAACCCTATCCACCTGAACCGTCGTTTCCGGGAAGAAGGACTGATCGCAGTGAGAGAGGAAAGAGGGCTGGAACTGCTGGATCCCGGTGCTTCCAAAGCATTTGTGGTGGCAGACCATCAGATCGCGCATGTATATGTCAATGACCCTTCTGTGTATAAGAAAGTACGCAGTATCGTGGAGAATACACCGGGTGTGGAACTGGTGCTGGACAGAGAAGGTAAGCGTCAGCATAAGATGCATCATAGCCGTAGCGGGGAACTGGTACTGGTGGCAGACGCCAAAAGCTGGTTCACTTACTACTACTGGATGGATGACGCCAAAGCACCTGATTTCGCCCGACTGGTAGATATCCACCGTAAACCTGGTTATGACCCTGTGGAAATGTTCATGAACCCTGCAGATCCGTTGATTAAGCTGAAGGCCGGGTTCAAATTACTGAAGAAAAAACTGGGCTTCCGTTATCTCATGAATGTAATACCGTTGGATGCTACCCTTATAAAAGGCTCTCACGGGCGTATTTCTGAGGATAAGTCATTTCACCCTGTGCTGATATCCAATCAGGTGGGTGAAGGGCAGGAACTGGCTGCTACGGATGTTTATGGGGTAATATGGAAAGCGTTGACGAGAAATTAAGAATTAAGAATTAAGAATTAAGAATTGAAATGCAGCGGAGAGTGGTGCGGAAGATGGCATTTTGAGTAATTAGTTTTAAAGTAAATAAAAAGAGAGTCGCTTCGAACAGTCGGGGCGGCTCTTTTTATGTTGAACTATTTGGATGGAATGCAGATCTTTGGTATTAATTCTTAATTCTTAATTCTTAATTCTTAATTCTTAATTCTTAATTCTTAATTCTTAATTCTTAATTCTTAATTCTTAATTCCTCCGTATATACGAAAAACGCACCCCATGAAACAACTCCTTTTCCTCTCCCTGCTGATTGTTACGTTCGCTGCCCATGCGCAGGATACCTCATATTTACGCACTTTCAACAAAGTACGCATCAATAACACCAAAACGGCCATGCTGGTATTGGGAAGCTGGGGTACGGCGAATCTCGCTGCCGGTCTGATCGGAAACAGTAGCGCGCATGGAGAGGCTAAATATTTTCACCAGATGAATGCCATCTGGGGGGTGGTCAATCTTGGGATTGCTACGGCCAGTTACCTGGGTAACCGCAGACTGGACCCCGGGCAATATAACTGGCAGGGGAGTATTAATGAGCAGCATAAAATTGAAAAGATCTTCCTGGTGAACGGAGCGCTGGATCTGGCTTATATGGCCGGCGGACTGTATATGCGGGAGCATGGGAAGACGAAACTGTTTGGGACAGGGTATGACCGCTGGAAAGGGTATGGTAATTCGCTCATTTTTCAGGGGGCGTTCCTGCTATTGTTCGATGGCGTAAATTTTATGGTGCATCATAGTCGTGGGAAAGGTCTGTTTCAACATTTTAACGAACTGCAGTTAACTGTCGCTCCCGGAGGCATCGGGATGGTGTATCAATGGTAAAAAAGTCTGATTTAAGCTTTTCATAGTGATTTTATCCAAATCATAGATTTAGTAGGCTAAATAGGTTATAGCCTAGTCCGGGCCGCTGCTGTCAAAATTATTACTTATGGTTATCCTCTATAACTTTTAGTAATGACCAGCTATTGGCTGAAATTTTGTTAGACCCGCTACAGCACTGTACTTTTGGGTTGTCCTTCCACTTAGAACATCGATGTAACAGAAAAGGATACCTGTAATTTCACTCTTACCAACCATCATTATTTAAGCCAGCTTCGCCTTTACACCAGGCCTGTTTGCTGAAGGAAGTTTTATGTTCACATTATTACAACAGACCGATTATCTGGTCGTATTAGTTATTGGCCTTATCGTAGGCTACCTGTCCGGCTTATTGGGCAAAGGAGGTAGCGCAGTCAGTACACCTGCCCTGCAGATATTTGCGGGTGTCAATCCGTTTTATGCGCTGGCCTCTCCATTACCGGCAGCGATCACCAGTACAATATCAGCTACAACTGTTTACAGCCGTCAAAAGTTATTCAATCGTAAAGTGATACTGACCGGCGCCCTGTTCGGCATTCCTGCAACACTGGCAGGTTCCTTTCTGAGCAAGTTTCTGCCGGGTAAAACACTGATGATACTGACAGCTTTGTTTATTGTCTCTATCGGTGGGTCACTGTTATTTTCCTTTCTGAGAAAGAAGAACGAAGCAGAAACGCCTGTTGTTGAAAATGCCGCAGAAGGACATCAACAGATGATCGTGTGGGCTTCACTGGGTATTGGATTATTATCCGGTTTGCTGGCGAATGCAGGCGGCGTATTATTCAGTTCTTTCTTTATCAAGAAATTGCATATGCCGATCAAACAGGCGCTGGCCTGTTCTATTGTCTTATCAGCATTACTGTCTATACCGGGCGCACTGGCACATTGGTGGCTGGGACATATCGACTGGAATATTGCGCTGGTATTATCGCTGACAGCCATTCCATCTTCTTATCTGGGCGCTAAGACAGCAGTGAAGATGAAGTCTCCCTTACTGGAAAAGTTGTTTGCATGTACACTGATCTTATTCGGTGTGTATGATATCATCTATACCTTGTGCAAGTAAGCTTTTATGATTTTATTTTAGTGTTAGGATGTCATGACTATTGCATTGCCCGCTGAGCAATGTTAACAGAAAAAAGACCGTCTCAGGTAATGAGCGGTCTTTTTTTATTCACTGCCCTCCAGCGGACAGTGATTGTATCAAAACCGGACAGATAATGATTACTGTTCAATCATATTGTATTATTTTCCATTATTATATAGTATGGCACTGAACTAGATAATCAGCTATCCAAAGTACCTTTATGCTGCACAGTTACCTGAAGACCGCCCTCCGAAATCTAATACATAACAAACGTCATTTCCTGGTGAATATCACTGGTCTGATGGTTGGCTTTGGGGCTTTTCTGCTTATTTCCATCGTTGTTCAATATGTAAAGGAGTATGATAATTTTCATACAAAGAGAGACAGGATCTATCGTATTGTAAGGTCTGATCTGAAAGGGGGCGGTTTTGGTACAGGGGCGCCGTTTCCCTATGCAGAGGGGCTGCGGACTGATTATCCGCAGCTGGAAAAGGTAGCAGGTATTTACGGCGATAAAAATGTACAGGTCACCATACCTGGAAAAGATGGTGCGACAGTGAAGAAATTCAGTGAAGCTGAGGGCGTCTTTTTTGCGGAGCCTTCTTTTTTTGAAATGTTTGATTTCCGGATGCTTACCGGTAATGCGGTCAATGGCCTGCAAGAACAAAATACCGCATTGCTGTCCAGGGATATGGCCAATAAGTATTTTGGCGACTGGCAGCAGGCGACGGGTAAGATGATCCGCGCTTACGGACGATACATCCGTATTACGGGTGTCATGGAAACTCCGCCTGACAATACCGACTTTTCTTTAGGCATGGTTATCTCTTACGTTACCTTACAGCCTTTGGGTTTTGGTGTGAATGACTGGGTGGGGATTACGAATAACTACGTCCTGGTACTTGCTAAGGAAGGTTATACCGAGGGGCAGTTGAATGCGCTCCTGCCTGGCTTTATTACGAAACACGTTCCTGCTTCTCATGCCGGTTATCAACTATCGCTGCAACCGTTAAAGGATATACATACCGATAAACGTTTTGAGACCTTCAGCGGCCGCGTTTTCAGTAAAGAAATTATAACTGCCTTACGCCTGATCGGCATATTTCTGCTGATCATCGCCTGTGTCAATTTTGTCAACCTGTCTACCGCGAATGCCATTAGCCGTGCGCGCGAAGTAGGCGTACGAAAAGTACTCGGTAGTAACAGAGAGCAACTGTTATTGCAGTTTCTGGGAGAAACCGGACTATCCTGTTTTGTTGCTATGTCCGGGGCCTTAATACTGGCTATGGCGTTACTGCCATTTTTGAGTGCTTTGCTGGAGATGAGGATCTCATTATCTGTATTGCCTGTCATACCAGCTGTTTCATTTATCCTGTTTTTGTGGGCGATTGTGACTGTATTAGCCGGTTTTTATCCCGCATTGGTATTGTCAGGGTTTAATCCGATGAATGCGCTAAAAAGCCGTTTAAATGCAGAAAATCCAAGGGGTATTCATTTGCGGAGAGGATTGGTGACTTTCCAGTTTGTCATCGCGCAGGTGCTGATCATTGGTACGCTGATCGTAATTGCACAGACAAACTACTTTCGTAATGCGGATATGGGCTTTAGTAAAGAAGCGATCATTACGGCAGAATTTCCACATGATAGTGTCAGCCGTACCAGGTTCGATTATCTGCGTGATGCACTGATGCACCAGTCAGGTGTGCGTGAGGTGAGTTTTAGTCTGTTTGCCCCTGCAGGAGAGGATTTCTGGGCGACAGATTTTAAGCTTGGTAGTAATCATACGGATAAAGCAGACCTGATTGTGAATATGAAACCCGCAGATACCAACTATTTCAATATTTATAAAATGCAGCTACTGGCAGGAAGGGTGTATTATGACGCCGATACCGTCAGCGAATTTGTGGTGAATGAAACCCTGGTAAAGAAAGCTGGTTTTGTTAGTCCGGAGGCGGCTATCGGACAACCTATCACCGTAATGAACAAGACCCTGCCTATCGTGGGTGTTGTAAAGGATTTTCATGTAAAGTCTTTACGTGATCCGATCGATCCGGTAGTGATGACAACTTTTAAGCGGATTTACAAAACGGCGAATATCCGGATTGAAACCGGTAAGGCGCGGAGTACGATAGCTGCTATTGAGGCATTGTGGAATAAAAATTACCCTGATTATACGTTTAAATACAGTTTTATGGACCAGACGCTGGCCGATTATTACAAACAGGAAAATCAGCTGGCGCAACTGTTTAAGATCTTTGCAGGCATCGCTATTTTCATCTCCTGCCTTGGTTTATATGGATTGATCTCTTTTATGGCGTTGCGACGCAAGAAGGAAATAGGCATCCGGAAAGTATTAGGCGCGGATGTGATGACCATCGTCATGCTGATGTCGAGGGAGTTTACCATATTGATCGCGCTGGCCTTTGCGATTGCTACACCGCTTGCGTGGTATTTTATGAATGACTGGTTGCAGCAATTCAGTTTCCGGATGGAAATAGGAGCCGGTGTTTTTGTTGTTACCTTGTTGTTCTCACTGGTGATTGCATGGCTGACGGTGGGGCATTCTGCTATAAAGGCGGCATTGGCTGACCCGGTAAAGAGTTTGCGAACAGAATAAGTTTATGTATATGTTATAAAAAAGCGACTGCCATCAGGCAGTCGCTTTTTTATTGTATCCTACTATACCAGGCAGGAAATTATTTTGCGATAATAAATTGTTTTGAATAACTGTTCGTGCCGGATTGTACCTGTAAGATATACTGGCCGGCTGGCAGTTTGCTGATATCTACTGTTACTTTTGAAGCAGCCGCATGTTTGCTGCGGATCAGTGATGTTCCTTTGATATCAACGATATTCAGCAACAGTGCTGTGTTACTTTTTGTATCTGGGATGTTAACGGAAATCTCGTTAGCAGCCGGATTGGGAGAAAGCGTGAAACTCAGCGGATTTGTTGGGGCAGCAGCTGTTTTTTCAGTAATGACAGCTGTACGTGCGCCGTTACAACTCCAGGTGAATGCATAACAATTGAGCCAATCAGACCAGCCACATGCCGTGTTGAAACGGTAACGGAATTCCACCTCTGCATTCAGTTGACTGGACATTCTGAGTCTGAGCGGAATGCCGGTGAGATTGCTTACGCTGGAATAACTACCGGACAGCATTTCCCATTGATGACCGGTTACGGCGCCGGTACCATAATTGGTGACAGGACGTATCTGTAACACTTCTATCGGGCAGGCGCCGAAACTGTCTCCAAATACTTCTCCAAGTGTAGCTGTGAAAGCAGCGAACATTTGTACAGCTGGTTTTCCTGTGCTGAGGGTATAGTAATTGTACGCAGTTTTACAGGTGGCAGAATATACTGCTCTGCAGTACAGGGTCGTTGGTTGTCCGCCTGTTGCAGGACCGATGTAAGACATATTTACGGTCGGTGTTGTCGTTACCAGCGGGGCCGTTGCGCTGTAGCTACCGCCACTATTGAGTCCGATGTAATTTGCAGGCGCCGTATACCACTCATATGATACAGGAGTTCCTTCTGCAACTGATACACTTGCTGCCAGCACGTTTGCTGAACAAAGTTGCGCAGGAGCTGCTGTGAAAGCAGGTACGATAGCAACAGCAGGCCTTGTAACAGTGGTCGAATTTGTCTTTGAAACCGGATTGGCAGCCGTACAGTTATCATTGTACGCAACAACTGTTATCGTTGCAGTACTTTCGTTTGTAACATTAAAGACATTGCTGGCGGTTGTTGTGGTAACATTTCCACCCCAGCCGGCCGAATTGGTCCAGACATAACGGGTTGCATTAGCTACGGGCGATACACTGACAGTGATGTTTCCCCGATAGGCACAGGACGGATCGGGTACAGAAGAAAATTGCACGTCAGATAAACCTTTAATAGTTACCTGGATAGGGTAAGGTTTTGCAGGAGTAGTACCCATTGCAGGAGTTGTTACTTCAAACACTGATTTAACCGGGGCTCCATTTGATGTCTGATAGTAATTATTCCACCTGATAGTGTACTTGTACGTTACATTGGTACCTGTTTGTGTAGGAACCATATCAGCAGACTGAAATCCATTTGAAAGATTGGTAACATAGGGAATACCGGCCGAAGTAGGCACAGTAATAGAATAGTTGTAGTCTATGCCGGGACAGGGGTTCGGTTCTCCTGTAAGGGACTGTCCGGACACGGTACAATAGGCAAATACGCTTAGCAATAGCGTAAGCAATTTAGTTTTCATGGTATAATCTTTTTTTAATGAAACGGGTTAAGTGGTGATGGTTTCCTTTCTCTGATCAATGGTATAGTTGGATTAACAATTCGGTTATTTAACAGCTTAAATATACGCAATTTCCTGTGAGTATCTGAAGAAATAAGGCAACAATTATTCACATAAAAAGGAAGAGAGGCGACAGCATTGCTATCGCCTCTCTTCCTTTTTTATCTTACTTAGGCGCTGCCAGGCGCTATACGCAGAACTTCGGGTCTATCAACAGCACCAATGCATCACCTGAAAAATTTAGACTCTTTCTTTGAGTATCTGCGCCCGCTCTTCCGGAGGAAGCGTACTCACCACAAGATCGTATGCATTCTGTAACAATGACTGTAATAAAGGGACTGGTAAGGTATCAAGGGCTTTGATCTGTACCCAGTGATAACGTGCCAGATACGGAGCCGGCACGATGTCGGGTTGTGAGATCAGACGGTGAAAATCCTCCAGCCGGCATTTTAAAGAAACCTGGTGCGGAGCAGATTTGCTGATCATGCAAAAGAGCTTTTCTCCCACAGAGAACCGCAGATCTTCGTCCCATTTCTCTTCCTGTGTTACGGCAGGAAAAGCAAGACAGTAATTAAGGGTCATGTCAAACATAATACTGGCAGCTTAAAAGTTTAAAAAATCGTTGAGTGGAAAATATAAAAGCTCAATCGAAAAAAAAGAAACAACAAGTAATGGTAAAGGTTTGTTGAGTTGTCTTCTTACTCCAGCTATTTGCCAGACATGAGGTCTGTTCCGGATATGTTGTCTTATTAGTTGTGTACAGCTGATTAGTAATCAACCTAAAAACCTTCAAGGTTTCCCTGACTTTAAATAAAAAATTCCCACTATAAATTTAAGTATCTTTTCCCAAAGCGGCATGTATATTTTTTGTTAATAACTGATTCAGACAAGACTATAAATGAATAGTCCACAGGTAATAAGCACCAAAATACTCATAGTTTAAAAAAATACTATAAGTTAGTGATTATCACCTATGGACTATCTTATCCGGGGATCTGGATTATTTGAATCTTCTGGCCATTTTTTCCTCCAGTACACTTAGGGGAACGCAGCCATCTTTTAACAGTTCATCATGGAAATCTTTGGTACTGAAACCAGTAGTCTGATTATACTTGTTTCGTAATTCCCTGATCTTTAGTTCGCCGATCTTATATGATAATGCCTGGCCTGGTATTGCCATATATCTTTCGATCTCTGCAACCGCTTCCTGTTCGCTCAGCGGTTCATTCTCCATCATGTATTTAATAGCCTGTTCACGAGTCCATCCTTTTGCGTGCATACCCACATCCACTACCAGACGGATCGCGCGGTGTATTTCATCGGAGAGGTGCCCGAAATAGCTGTAGGGATTGGTGTACAGTCCGAGTTCCTTGCCTAAGCCTTCGCAGTAAAGCGCGTAGCCTTCGCCATAGGAACCGATCCAGGTAAAGCGGCGGAATTTAGGCAGGGAATCATTTTCCTGCTGGATAGAAGTTTGGAAATGGTGTCCGGGAATGGCTTCATGCAGGAAGAGGCATTCCATGCCGGTGTAGTTGAATGTTTTGGCGTCCAGGATGGGTACGTAGAATACGCCCGGACGACTACCATCAGCTGCGCCTGGCATGTATTCTGCGCTGGCAGACGCAGCGCGGAAAGCTTCCGTCTGGCGGACTTCAAACTTAGTTTTAGGCAGATGACCATACAGTTCTTTTACGGAAGGCATGATCTTCTGTTCAATCCCTTTGAATGTATCCAGGATCTGGGATGGCGTGCTGAATATTTTGAATTGTTTATCCGTGCGGATGAAGTTGAAAAAGGCAGGCAGATCACCCGTAAAACCGGTGCTGTTTTTCACAGAATCCATCTCTCTTCTGATACGGGCCACTTCACGTTCACCGGTCGCAAAGATCTCATCAGGCGTAAGATCGGTGGTGGTCCAGTATCTGATCAGGTAACCATACCAGTCTTTACCCTGTGGCAGGGCATCGATGCCGCTGGACGTACGGGTTCTGGGGATGTATTCTTTAACAAAGAATTCGTGCAGTCTGCTGTAGGCAGGCAGCGCATATTCTTCTATTGCAGCAGTATAGGCCACACGAAGCGAACGTTGTTCTGCGGTATCAAGTCCGGCGGGCAGCAGGCGTAATGGTGTATAGAATACGTTGGTGGTGTCTTTCTTTGAAAGGTCGGCCAGCTGAGGAACAACTTTAACGGCTAAGGCTTTTGGTATTACATATCCGAGAGACATACCGCGACGCATGTTTGCTATGGCTGTATCACTCCATTCGGCAAAGCTTTTCATACGTTGAATGAACTTTTCATAATCTGCTTTGTTCTTAAACGGCTGTGCGCTTGTACCGGAACCGAATTGAGGTAGGGAGAGTGTAAGTCCCCAGAACTGCTGAATGGGCATCAGGTTGTCCGGATAGCGGAGACCTTCCTTACCTATCGAGACTTCTCTTTGCAGCATGGAATAGCTGATAAGGTCATTTTCGTTCAGCGCTGCTGTATCCAAACTTTGCAAGGCTGTCTGATAATGTGTGTAGAAGCTATCCAGTCTGGAGCGGAAACGATCGCTGATATCGATCTGCAGGAGGCCATCGAACTGATGTTCTCCGTTCATGGTAGCTTCCATCGGGAAAAACTCCATCTTTTCATCGTAATAGTGCTGGACAAGCTGGTGGAGTGAATCCGTGGTACCAGCGCCTGTTCCGGTCTTTTTGTCTGGTCCTGAGCAGGCGGCAGCAAACACTGTTAAAGCCAGCAGGAGGGCGTGATTTTTCTTGGGCATGTTGAACGATTAGATGATGTTGAGATATATGCGGCATAGCAGGTTAGCTATACATAAAACGCTTCAGGATAGAATAAACATAAAAAAAACACTCCGAAGAATCGGAATGTTTTATATAGAACAGTGAACAATGAAAACTCTTTCATCGGTTGATAATGCCGTTATTATAACAGTATAGTAAAGGCAAGTAATTGATTCCGTGCGAGATCTGTTGCACAATGTCTGATACGCGGAACCGGTTTCTATCAACCCGTTTAACTGGTTAGCCCAGCAAACGAATGCAAAATTAGTTTAATTAACAAAGTGAAACTGTTAACCTATCTTAAATTTTTGATTTTTATGCTGCGAAATGACACTGTATTGCCGTGGTCCTGCAATAAGATGTGTCCCTCTGGCCATAATCCAAAGTTATTCCAATTTTTGTACTTACTGATCGCTACCAGGTCTTTAAATTCTTTGGAACCCCTTTCGTACTCCAGCATTTTGAAGCCATTCAACCAATGTTCGACATGATTGTTGGGAAATACAATTATACGCCCTTTATTCCATTCTCCAATCTTCTTTATAGCGGCTTTGTTTAAATCCGTATTTGTACGGGTCATCAGGTCATACAGGGAGGACAAAGTCCTGTTCCCATCGCGGCCCAGCTTGGCATCCGGGTGACGTTCATCATCAAGTACCTGGTACTCAAGACCGATAGCAGATTTACCTTTGGTATCGTAGTCTTCTTTTACGAAGTATTTTACCCCGCTGTTAGCACCTTCGCTGAGTTTGAAGTCAAACTCCAGTTCGAATGCACCAAATTCTTTGGTGGTCACGATGTCTCCGCCGGATCCCATTTCATCGCCATTGGACTGATGGATGGTGAGTTCGCCGTTGTCCATTGACCAGCCGGTAGTTGGAAACTTATCCTGATTCACCCTGCGCCATCCTTCGGAGGTCTTACCATCCCAGAGCAGTGTGAAGCCATTCTTCTTTTCCTGTGGGGAAACGTTGTTTGGCTGATTATTTACAACAAAGATCTTGTCGTAAGGAGAGTATTGGGAAGGGGCTGGATTCTCCATGATGCGGATATTGCGCCAGTGGATCTGTTTGCCCTTATCGTCTTCTTTATAGATCTGGTGTACCTGTAATGCGATGAAACCTTTCAGCGTCATATCATCGATCAGGTGAGCACATGGAACGCCGTTCACCCAGGTACGGATCTCCGCGCCACGGCACTCAATACGGTATTTGTTCCAGCCTTCTTTTTTGAATGCAGGTTTCGCAGCCGGATTCAATTCCAGCGGATATAACCAGCCGCGGCGGGCTTCGTCATAAACGCCACCGCTCCATGCACGGTCGCTTGGATCGACTTCCATCTGATAACCATGTACACGGCCATTGTTGTAGTCAGGTTTGCTCTCACTGCGGAATTGTATGCCGTAGTTCATAGCAGCATCCAGTTTCAGTTCCAGTTCGAGGATAAAGTCGCCGTAGTCTTTTTCAGTTGCGAGGAAGGAATTCGGGCTGCCGGCTACTGATGTTCCGGTGATCATCCCATCTTTTGCATCATAGAGGGCAGTGCCGTTTACTTCTTTCCAGCCATCCAGATTTTTGCCATTGAAGAGATTATGCCATTCTGCCTTCTTCTGGGCCATAGCGAAGCTGCTTATGAGCATGGCGCTGCATACTAATAACGTGTTTTTCATAACCATAGACCTAAGGTACTCTTAAAAGTAGTTAATGATAATTATTTATTCAACCGATTGCACGTTTTTTATGATAAGCGGTATTATTTGATGTTGATTTTATGCAATCGTTTGCAATTTATAACTAATCTACTTAACTTGTATTACCCCATTACCTGAAAAAAGCGTTAGAAAAACCTTGAAGAAAACCTAAGTGATTGCTTTTCAGGGATGTGTATTCTGTTACAATTTTAAAATTCTACGTATGAAAAACACGTTATCGAAAGTAGGAGCCATCCTGCTATGCCTGCTATTGTGGGGCACATTTATCAGTGCGCAGTCTGTCCCGATTAGCGGTAAAGTAACTGGTCCGGATGGAAACCCAATCATCGGCGCTTCAGTTGCTATTAAAGGGCAAAAAAAGGGTACTGTTACAGATGTGATGGGCGCTTACAAACTACAGGCGCCAGGCACAGCCACATTGGTGATTTCTTTTATTGGTTATCTGCCACAGGAAATACCTGTAAACAACAGGGGCGAAGTCAATGTAAAACTGGAAGAAGACCAGAAAAAACTGGATGAGGTGGTTGTAGTCGGTTATGGTCAGCAGAAGAAAAAGGACATCACCGGTTCGATTTCCTCCATCAGCAGCAAGGCCATTATGGAAGTGCCTGTTACCAATGCTCAGCAGGCCCTGCAGGGAAGAACTCCCGGGATCGATGTATTAAATAATAGTAGTAAGCCTGGCGACGAGCCCAGGGTCAGGGTAAGGGGTACACGTTCTTTATCAGCAGGTAATGATCCGCTCTATGTAGTGGACGGTATTCCTTTCGCTGGTAATCTCAATGACATCAATCCTCAGGACATTGCTTCCATGGATGTACTAAAAGATGCCTCTGCTACAGCTATCTATGGTTCCCGTGGTGCAAACGGTGTGGTGCTGGTCAGCACCCGTAAGGGAAAAATAAGCGCTCCGCAGGTAACCTACAGTGGAGTGTACGGTATCGTCAATACCCTGGGTAAAACCGATATGATGGATAGTCAGCAGTACCTGGCCATGAAACGCGAAGCCAACCGTGCCGCTGGTCTCTACGATGACAATAACCCCGACGCCTCCGACGCTAAAATATTCACCGCTACAGAGATCGCCAATATCAAAAGAGGGGTGAACACCGACTGGCAATCCCTGATGTTGAGCCAGGGCTGGCAGACCCGTCACGCACTAGGGGTAAGTGGTGGTACCGAGACCACTAAATATGCGGTGACCGGTGGTTACTTCAAAGATGAGGGCGTACTGAAACTCCAGAGTTATGAGCGTTACAACTTACATATTGCAGTAGACCAGATGATCGGCAAACGTATCCAGATCGGGGCCTCTTCACTGGCTACCTACAGCATGCGTAAAGGCGGTACCTATAATGGTATGAGTGCTTCACTTAAAATGCTCCCGATAGCCGATCCTTATGATGCTTCCGGTAAACTGATCATCTATCCGACCGCCGATAACCAGCAACCCAATGCATTGCTGGATTATGAAGACGGTAACCGTGTGGAAAGACTCAGCCATATCCGCTTCTTTAATAGTTTATATGGAGAAGTATCACTGTTCGACGGATTGAAATACCGGCTGAACGTTGGTACAGACGTGATGCAAAACAACTACGGTCTCTTCCAGGGTAAGAAGAATACCGACCTGCTCATCGGTGGTGGTGATGCTACCGCTACCAAACAGGGACAGTTTGTATGGGCATATACTGTGGAAAATCTCCTGACCTATAACAAGACTTTCAAAAAACATGCGTTGAACGTAACTGCTTTATATAGCGTACAACGTCAGCGTGAAGATACTTCCACCGCGTCTGTAAGAGGCATTCCTGTTGAATGGCAGGAGTATTATAACCTCGGACAGGCAGCGAACGTAACCGGTATTGGTAGTCAGCTGGGTACATGGACCATCCTCTCTTATATGGGTCGTGTAAACTATGGTTATGATGACCGTTATCTTGTTACACTGACCTTACGTGCGGACGGTTCATCACGTTTTGCACCAGGACATAAATGGGGTTATTTCCCATCTGTCGCATTGGGTTGGAATGTGAGTAGTGAAGACTTTATGAAAAGCGTATCCTGGGTAGAAAACCTGAAAGTGCGTGGTAGTTATGGCCGTATTGGTAACACCGGTATTCCGCCATATGCCACACAGGGCTTGCTCGGTCGCTCTCCCTACTCCTTCGGCAACAAAGGTGTAACCGGTTTCTCTCCGATATTGCTGCGTAATCCGAATCTGACCTGGGAGACGACTGCCTCTACCAATATCGGTATCGACTTCAGTATTCTCAAAGGCCGTGTGAGTGGTAATGTCGATGTGTATAAACAGAAGACCACTGATCTGTTGTTACAGCGTTTCCTGCCTTTCAGTAATGGTGTAGACTATGTACTGGAAAATACGGGTGTTACGCAGAACAAAGGTATCGAAATCGGTTTATCCACCGTGAATCTGGAAACCAAAAGTGGTTTCTCCTGGACAATGGACGTCAACTTCTACATGAACCGTGAAAAGATCCTGGCTTTAGGTGAAGGTAAAACACAGGACATTGGTAACGGCTGGTTTGTAGGTAGTCCGACCTATGTATACTACGACTATAAAAAAGTAGGTATCTGGCAGGAGGAAGCTGCGGCACAGGTGTATAAACAACATCAGGGTGAAATTCAGCTGGCTGACCTGAATGGCGATAAAAAGCTGGATGACAAAGACCGTACGATCCTGGGTTCTCCGCAACCTAAGTGGTCAGGTGGTATGACACAGCGTGTTGCCTATAAAGGATTTGATCTGTCTGTAGTTGCTTTTGCGCGTATGGGTAGTACGGTAAAGAGTGATTTCTATTCTACGTTCAATACCCTTTTCGGCCGATACAATAACCTCGATGTTGATTACTGGACGCCTACCAATCACACTAATGCATTCCCTCGTCCGAATGCTAACCAGGAACGTCCGAACAACTATAACACGCTGAGTTATTTCGATGGATCATTCTTCAAGATCCGCAATATCACGCTGGGGTATTCCATGCCAAAGAGTGTTATGAAACGCTGGCAGATGGAAGCCTTACGTTTCTCTGTTGATGTAAAACAACCATTGATCCTTGCACCTTACAGACAGAAATATAAAGGGATAGATCCGGAAGATGTGAACGTGATCGGTGTAGATGCACCGGCTACCTGGATGTTACAGTTTGGTGTCAACGCTACTTTTTAATGCAATAAAAAAATAGTTATGAAAAATATATGCTGGTACCTGTTTGTATGCGCGTGCATTGTAACAGGATGCAACAAAATGCTGGATGAAGATGTGGTATCTTCTGTGACGGATGATTTCTACAATACCCCCGGAGGGTTTACGACAGCGGTAAATGGGAGTTATGCCGCGCTGCGTAGTTTTTATAGTACAGAAAGAGGAATGACGGTCACCGTATTTGGTACAGATACGTATACCAATGGTTCAGATGGTGATTTCAAATTCACCAATCAATACACGTCACAGCTTGATGGTCGTTATGCGCATCTGAGAGAAATATGGAATGCTTTCTATCAGTCTATCAATACTGCGAATGCGGTGGTAAGCAGAGCTGACCAGGTACCGGAACTGGATAGTGTATCCAAGCGTTCCGGCATCGCACAGGCGCGTTTTTGTCGTGCGAATTATTATTTCATCTTACTGCAGATGTTTGGTGCAGTGCCATTACGGCTGACGGAAAACACACAGATCGTTACAGAAGCACATCGTGATCCTGTACCGGATATTTACAATGCAATTATTGCAGATCTGAATTTTGCTGCACAGTCATTGCCGGTTACACAGTCAGAATGGGGACGTGCCACCAAACCAGCGGCTGAACATCTGCTGGCAAGAGTGTATCTGACACGTGCCACTTCTGAAGCAAAAGGCGCACATGACTATGATAGTGCAGCGGTGTATGCTACAAAAGTGATCAGCAGTTATGGTTTGTCATTGTTACCCGACGTTGGGCAGGTATGGGCGCAGGGTAAAGAGAACAATGCAGAAACTATCTGGGCTGTTCAGTATACCAATGATGCGTTGTATAATTCAGGCGATAACAATGCCTGTCGTTTTTTCCTGATGCAGTATGATGTACTGGGAGGAATGAAACGTGATCTGGCGAATGGTACACCCTGGAAGCGTTTCCGCCCTACAAAATTCCTGTTGGATACATTGTATGCAGACAGGGTCAATGACGCCCGTTATAATAAGTTCTATACGGTTGTATGGTTTGCCAATGCCGGTAGTGCAAAGCTGAAGGTGGGTGATACTTCTGTATACATGCCGGGACATGATGTGCCGGATGCGGTGATCGCCAGTAAGAATTACCAGCTGGTGCCTCCGCGCAGTTATACGGAAAGACTGTATCCTTCACTGAATAAGTTTGCCGATGCATTACGTCCGGACAACCAGGCTTCAGGCGTACGTCCGTTTATAGCGTATCGTCTGGCGGAAGATTACCTGATTGCGGCAGAAGCATACATGTATAAAAACGAGAAGGCAACAGCGGTAACTTATCTGAATACATTACGTATGCGTTCAGCAGCTGTTGGTGCTACAGAGGAGGAGACCAATGCACATAAGGAAGCGATGAAGATCTCGGAAGCGCAATTAGATATCGACTTCATTCTGGATGAACGCGGCCGTGAACTGGTGGGAGAGCAGTTGCAGTGGTTTGATCTGAAACGTACCAACAAACTGCTGGAGCGCGTACGGCTGCATAATCCGCAGGCCGGTCCGAATATCGAGACCAAGCATTTGCTGCGTCCTATTCCGCAGGACCAGATCGACAGAACGAGCAACGAGTTTCCGCAGAATCCAGGTTACTAATAACCGTCATGAACGGCTCTTTCTTCGTGCATAGTTTCGTACGACCCGGTTTTGTTATTACGGGTTAACTACAAAAAGACGCAAACGATCCCTCATAAATAATCGGTACTCCGGTAGTATAGACTTAATACTACCGGAGTCTTTTTTTTGTTAACTTTAAAGACTTCACCCTAAAAATCCCCACATATGGCACAACAAAAGATTCTCTTTCTGACAGGAGATTATGCAGAGGACTATGAAACAATGGTACCGTTTCAGATGATGCAGATGGTCGGACACATTGTTCATGCGGTATGTCCCGATAAATCAGCAGGCGATAAGATCATTACGGCGATCCACGATTTTGAGGGCGATCAGACTTATAGCGAGAAGCGTGGGCATCACTTTGTGCTGAATGCCTCTTTTTCAGATGTGCAGGTGGCCAACTATGATGCTTTGATGATTGCGGGAGGCAGAGCGCCCGAATACCTGCGGCTCAATGCGAAGGTTATCGATATCGTAAAACAGTTTGTTGCTGCTGATAAACCTGTTGCCGCTGTTTGTCATGGTATTCAGATCCTTACTGCTGCTGATGTGGTGCGCGGTAAAAAACTGACCGCTTACCCAGCCGTTGCCCCGGAAGTGACAATGGCCGGCGGTACCTATGCTGCTGTTAATATAGATGAGGCAGTCACTGATGGTAAGCTGGTAACAGCCCCGGCCTGGCCGGCACATCCGCAATGGATAGCCGCTTTCCTGAAAGTACTGGGTACGAAAATCGAGCTGTAAGGCTGGAAAGAACTGATAATCATTGTTAAATCATTGATACCAATGAGGCGTTTACATATTTATTATATTTAAATGCCTCATTTTTTTTATTTTTGGTAGCAGAACCGCTACCTATGAAAAAGTATCCCATCCTCCTGTGCCTGTTATTTCCTGCCTTTATGGGCTATTCTCAGACACTGACCTCCGCCACCAGGGCCGGAGAAGATACCCTTTCACTTGTAAAAATTGAAAAAGCCGGCAAGTATGGCTTCACTGATACGTCAGGGAAGATGGTTATTGCGCCGGTATATGATGCGATCGGACCGTTTCAGCGCGGACTGGCCGTCGTGAAGAAGGGTAAAAAGACAGGTTATTTATTGCCGAATGGTAAGACTTCCTCGCTCAGATATGATTCTGCCTGGGTAAAAGAAGGCAGATACCATTTTGTAAAGCTGGATGGCAAGGTTGGTCTGCTGGATGACCAGGGTAAAGAACTGGTAGCACCAAAATATGAAGAGGTGAACGGTATCCGGGACGGTTATGTGTCGGTAAAGCAGGGCGGGAAGTATGGCGTGATCAATCCCCAGGGGAAAATGGTGTTAAAGCCTGAATACGAGCGACTTGGTTTCGTGACCAATGGTACCATGCTGGTGTATATTGATGGTAAGTGCGGCCGGGCTGACCTGCTGAAAGGCAAGGTGGTGATGACGTCTTATGAGAAGGTAGGGCCTTTCCGGGACGGTATGGCCTGGGTAAGACAGGATAAGAAATTTGGGTTTATTAATGCGGATGGAGATCTGGTGATCCCGGTGATGTATGACTGGGTAGGGAACTTCAACGAGGGACTGGTAGCCGTAGCAACAGAAAAGAAGTATGGCTTTATCAATAAAAAGAACCAGGTGGTGATTGCCCAGAAATACGACAAAGCGTATACTTATACGAAGGGGAAGGGGATGATCAGGCAGAACGGCAGGGTTGGTTATGTGGATATGGATGGTAATGAGACCTGGGCGGAAGCCGCACCTATATTACCAGCTGCACATGGGGCTGATAATAAGTAATAGGATATGTAAGTCCGCAAGGGCTAAACGAATACACGAGCTCCCGTCATTGGCGGGAGCTTTTTCTTTACCCGATCCGGTAAAAAAAGTTCAAACTCCTCCGTCATCATGTTATATTAGACATGTTTTTTATTACCTTTGCAGCCAAATTCAAAAGTCCCCAAGGGTCTAATTTACATTAAAAATAAAGTAATACATAAAACATTATGTCCGGTCAGCTTAAAGAAGTTCGCAACCGTATAAAGTCAACACAGTCTAACCTGCAGATCACCAAAGCCATGAAAATGGTAAGTGCTGCCAAGCTGCGTCGTGCACAGGATGCTATCTTGCTGATGCGTCCTTACGCGCTGAAACTGCAGGAAATGTTGCAGAACATCGTTTCCAACAGTGAAGGAAGCATTGATCTGGCTCTGGCTGCTCAGCGTCCTGTAGAAAAGGTACTGCTGATAGTGATTACGTCTGACAGAGGATTATGTGGTGCTTACAATTCCAATGTGATCAAAATGGCAAAACAGGTGATCCGCGAGAAATACGAGGAGCAGTTTGAAAAAGGCCATGTTGAAATACTGCCTATCGGTAAAAAAGGCTACGAGCACTTTTTGAAAAATGGGTATAAACTGAATGATTCTTTCTGGACCCTGTTCCACAAACTGGATTTCGAACACGTTAAACAGGCTGCTGCTTTTGCAATGGAAGGTTTCGTAAACGGTGATTACGATGCCGTTGAAATCATCTATAGCGAATTCAAAAATGCTGCTACTCAGCGTTTTGTAGCTGAGCGCTTCCTGCCGGTAGCACGTGTGGAAAGCACAGATGCGAATGCTGGTCGTGCGGATTTCATCTTTGAACCAGAGAAGAAAGCGCTGATCGCAGAACTGATGCCTAAGATCCTGAATACACAGCTGTACAAATCCATGCTGGATGCGAATGCTTCTGAGCACGGTGCACGTATGACTGCAATGGATAAGGCAACTGAGAACGCAAACGAACTGTTACGTTCTTATAAGATCTCTTACAACCGTGCACGTCAGGCGGCCATTACAACTGAGCTGACTGAGATCGTGAGCGGTGCAGCAGCGCTGGAAGGTTGATCTTAAGCAACTTATACACATCGAATTGACATCGAAAGATTTTGATTTCTTCATAAGGGTCAAAGGCTGTATTTTCGGCCTTTGACTTTTTTGTTTTGCAGGCGTGGCAAAGGCTTGAGCCTTTTCTACTCCGGATAAGGATAACGGATATTGAAAACCGCATCATGGAAATTTCACAGATCATACCGCACATAGAATCGTTGATATTTGCAGCAGACCGGCCATTGCCACTGCTGGATATACTTGACATGCTGAACAATGCACTGGCTTTCCTGGAAGACAGGGCCACGCTGGAGCAGGTGGAAGCTTCCCTGGAGGCGATCAAGGAAAAGTACAGCACTGAATTCTATGCTTTTGAAGTAAGAGAAAGCGGTGGCGGCTACCAGTTCCTGACAAAAAAGGAATACTATCAGACGGTGGCACAGCTGAACGGTGACAAGTTCCTGAAGCGTCTGTCTACAGCTGCCCTGGAAACCCTGGCGATCGTTGCCTACAAACAGCCGATCTCTAAAGGTGAAATTGAGCATATCCGTGGTGTGAGCACTGACTATTCTATCCAGAAACTGCTTGAAAAAGAACTGATTGTGATTTCCGGCCGTAGTGAAAACCTACCCGGTAAACCACTCTTATACGCTACCTCCAAAGCCTTTATGGACTATTTCGGTCTGAACTCTCCGAAAGACCTGCCAAAACTGAAAGAGGTATTTGATGAAGAATCCATCCAGCCAACCCTGATCGGTCTCGAATCAGAAGCCGTCAATGAGGAAGATGCCCGTAACATGGTCGTTTCCGAAAACGGCGAACTGGTAGAACAGGACGACAATGGCGAAGGTCCTGAAGCACATCTGAACGGCTCTAAAGTATCCTCAGAGGAAATCCCTCTAGTCGATACTCCCGATAAAAAGAATAATGACCTGCAGGCGAAGCTGTTTCTTCCTTTTGATGAAGAAGCCCCTCAGGATGAAGCGCAAGCCGCTGATGATACCGCCGATGCAGATGAGATAGCAGATACGGCAGACGTTGATACCGTGAATGTGGATAACGACACTGATATCAGCGATAACGATATTGTTGCAGATACAGAGATCCCGACTATGGACGAGGCTTTAGGCGAAGATGACGTAGAAGAGGCCGAAGAAGAAAATACAAATACAGCGGATGAAGAAGAAGAAGAGGAGGTGACCTATGCAACAGAAGAAGAACTGGCTGCATTTATGAATGCTGCTGCTGATGTAGTGCCGAATGATGAGGATGACGATGATGACGAAGATGAAGATGAAGATGAAGATGAGCGAGATGAGAATGAGGAAGATGAAGATGGTGACGATGAGGATGACGAAGAAGAAGATGACGAAGAAGAAGATGATGAAGATGAAGATGAAGAAGATGAAGATACTGACGACGAAGAGGATAATGAAGAAGACGATGAGGATGATTCAGATGATGAGGATGAGGACGACGACGATATAGATGAAGATGATACAGACGGCGATGATGATGATGAAAGCGGCGTTGACGATGATGACAGGCAGGAAGCTAAGGATAAAGCAAACGACGATGCTGCATTCGCAGCTGCAGCTGAGGAAGATTTCGATGGGGAAGATATAGATGATGAAGACTTTGACGAAGATGAAGACTTCGATGAGGAAGAGGATGAGAATAAATAATTGATTTTTTATAAATTATAAGGCAGGAATATGACTCGATGGAGTGTGTTTCTGCTTTTTTGCGTAATAGAAGTATGTTGCTCGCCAAATTGATCTCAACGTAAAAGATAAATCTTAATTTGTCCTGTTAAGTAGACAGATGTCTAAACTTTATAAATACAATAACGTGCTTTTGCTATTGTACTACATATAAAGGTTCGTTTGATGAGCGCTTTTGATTCTCTGGCAGAATGGTTTACTAATTCGGGACGTACACTGCCCAAAAAACTTGCGGTTGCTGTTATAATATTATTTGGAGCATTTACAGTGAATGACCTGTTAGGTTTTGCATATTTTTATCGCACTGATAAAAAGGTGGAAAGCTTTGAGAAGTTAACAAAAATAATAGTAGACACTACTACTGATGCAACAAGTAGAGTGAAAGCAGAATTATTAAGGGAAGAGATAATGTGCAGGCAACCTGTTTATTTTAGTTTCCTGAATATTTTTGGAAAATTCTGGCGGTCGATGTCTGAAATTAAGAAGACAACCATTCCCAGAACGACAACAACGACGAAGATTGCGGCAAATGCGTCCATACGTAACGAGTTTATGTTTTTCGTTTCTTCCAGCGGAATTTATGCTATAATAGGTGTACTGTTGGTTTTAGCACACATATTCGTATCAAGGCAACCTGTAATTCAAAGAATTGCAGCAATAATATTAATGAGCCTGTTGATATTTTTTGTCACTACAGCCATGTACTTTTTAACCAATTTAATACCAGTATTGTTTAGTGACTGGGCTTATAATTATATGCTGAATGCTATTTTACAAGCAGGCTCAATAATTTTATGGCTTGTACTTGGCCATAAATTATAGCTATGTAAATATAGGCATTAGTTTAATAGTAGCCAATTTTTAAGTATCTGATATGTAGTTGTTTAAGTATTGTATTCTATTTGTCTGTATTAAGGGACAGGCATTAATAATAAGCCTGGAAAAAATCACATTCAGGCTTATTATTAATGCCTGAAAGCTACAACCCAGCCACTACCGCCGCAAATATCCCGCTCAGCTTCTTATCCGCCGTCCCTGCCACCGCAATAATCTCCTCTATCGACACCGGATGCAAATTATCCGGATCACATTCATCTGTAATCACCGACACTGTCGCACAAGGCAATTGCAACTGATTCGCTACGATCACTTCCGGCACAGTACTCATCCCCACAATATCCGCTCCTATCGTCCGCAGATATCTATATTCCGCACGCGTCTCAAGATTCGGTCCTGTCACCGCCGCATACACGCCATTGGTATGCATTTTATGTCCCAACGCAGCTGCTGCATCCAGTAATGCCTGTCCTAACACAGGATCATACGGCCGGCTCATATCCGGGAACCGCGCACCGAAATCAGGTGAATTTAACCCCCGCAGCGGATTATCTGTCTGTAAGTTGATATGATCATCCAATAATACCATATCTCCTTTGGAATAAGCCTTATTGATACCTCCTGCCGCATTACTCAGCAAGAGGAACTGTACACCCAGTGCCTTCATCACACGAATAGGGAACGTGATCTGCTGCATGGTATATCCTTCATAATAGTGAAACCGTCCCTGCATGGCAATGACAGGCGTCTCACCAATATGCCCGTAAATAAGCTGACCTTTATGAGATTCTACTGTGGACTCAGGGAAGTGAGGAATTTCATGATAAGGAATCGTCTTTTGAATCCTGATATGGTTCACCAGTTGGCCCAGACCTGTGCCTAATACAATCCCTACACGGGCAGGCTGAAGGTCTTTCAGAAATGCGGCTGTTTCTTTTATCTGCTGTTGGAGCATAATAGTCAATTAGGAATTACGAATTAGGAATTACGAATTGAACATCAGCAATTCCCTGAATATTTCGCAATATAGTCAGATACCATAAATGGGACCGGCTTTTAATTCCTTAGCCGTCTATCAGGAGGGGCAATTCCTGATCCGTAATTCCTGATTGTCTTTAGTCCAGGTTAACAACGGAAATATTCTTCCATCTCACCTTGATACCACCACCGGAGTGGATCTGCAGGGCGATCTGACCATTAGCGCCACCGATCTTATCATCTGTGAGCGTGATCATCTCGTGTCCATTCAGGATGGTAGTGACTTTATCGTTTTTAACGATGACTTTCATGGTATTCCATTCTCCCTGTTTGAGGTATTGTTCTTTCTCAGGCGCTGGTTGGATCAGCCATCCGCGGCCATAGGATTCATAGATACCACCGGTATGTTTACCAGCGGGAGCTACTTCTGCCTGCCAGCCTGTGATCTTGGTACCTTCGATGGAGGAGTGGAAGAACACACCGCTGTTACCGTCTGCTTCCTGTTTGAATTGCACGGTCAGTTCGAAGTTCTTGTAGGACTGATCTGTGGCGAGGTAACCATATTCTTTGTCCGGTCCACTTTCGCAGACGAGCGTACCGTTATCCACATACCATTTCTCGGTACCATAGACTTTCCAGCCATCGAGGTTTTTGCCATTAAAGAGTGATTGTTTCTGTGCAAACGTGAAATTGCTGCCAACGAGCAGGGCAGCCATCAAAAGGAGTTTTTTCATTTTTCAGAACGGTTTTTTAAGCTACAGGGGGTAGCGGGTGACGTGTATACCTTAAATGTAAGAAATGAAAGCTGTTTATGCCAGTGGGGAGTGGAGGAGTGGTAGAAAAATAAAAGGCGTCTCGCTGTGAGCGGACGCCTTTCAGAATAGGTTTTATTACAGTTGCCGGTATTAGCGAGCTACGTTTACGGAACGTTTTTCGCGGATCACGGTTACTTTGATCTGACCCGGATATTGCATTTCTGTCTGGATCTTGTTAGCGATCTCGAAAGACAGACGGTCAGCATCATTGTCCGTTACTTTATCACTTTCAACAATTACACGCAGTTCACGACCTGCCTGGATAGCGTATGCTTTTTCTACGCCGTCATGAGCGACTGCCAGGTTTTCCAGGTCTTTGATACGCTGCAGATAGCTCTGCATGATCTCACGACGGGCACCAGGACGGGCACCACTGATGGCGTCACAAGCCTGTATGATCGGAGAGATAACGTATTGCATTTCCATTTCATCGTGGTGAGCGCCGATAGCGTTTACTACAGCAGCGTGCTCGCCATATTTCTCAGCCAGTTTAGCGCCGAGGAGGGCGTGGCTCAGTTCAGTTTCTTCATCAGGTACTTTACCAATGTCATGCAGCAGACCGGCACGTTTTGCCAGTTTAGGGTTCAGACCCAGTTCAGCTGCCATTACAGCACAAAGGTTAGCCGTTTCTTTGGAGTGCATCAGCAGGTTCTGACCGTAGGAGGAGCGGAAACGCATTTTACCTACCAGGCGGATCAGTTCTTTATGCAGACCGTGGATACCCAGTTCGATAACGGTTCTTTCACCGATATCCATTACCTGTTCTTCCAGTTGTTTCTTGGTTTTTTCAACTACTTCCTCGATACGTGCAGGGTGGATACGGCCATCCTGTACCAGACGCTGCAGGGACAGACGGGCAATCTCACGACGTAATGGGTCGAAGGAAGAGAGTACGATTGCTTCAGGGGTATCGTCCACGATGAGGTCAACACCGGTAGCAGCTTCGATAGCGCGGATGTTACGTCCTTCACGACCGATGATCTGACCTTTGATCTCATCACTTTCCAGGTTGAACACGGTAATGGCGTTCTCGATGGTTTGTTCAGCAGCAGTACGCTGGATGGACTGTATGATGATCTTTTTAGCTTCTTTGTTTGCTTTCAGTTTAGCATCCTCGATGATCTCCTGGATGTGTGCCAGCGCTTGTGAGCGGGCTTCTTCTTTCAGGCTTTCGATGAGCTGGTGACGGGCTTCTTCAGCAGTCAGCGCAGCGACTTTCTCCAGACGGCGGATGTGTTCTTCCTGGTGTTTTTCCAGTTCAGTGCGTTTTACAGCAACCAGTTCCATCTGGCGGGTCAGGTTTTCCTTGATCGCCTCATTCTCCTGCGTCTGTTTCTGAATATTTTCAGTCTTCTGGTTCAGGGACTGTTCTTTCTGTTTGATACGGTTTTCTGAGTCCGCTATTTTCTGGTTACGTTGTAATACCTCTTTCTCGTGCTCACTTTTCAGCTGGAGGAATTTTTCTTTTGCTTCCAGCAGTCTGTCTTTCTTCAGATTCTCTGCAGTAAGTTGTCCTTCGGATACTATTTTCTGTGCCTGTAATTCAGCCTCCTGGATTTTATGCTGTGTGTTTTTGGCAAATATCACCTTACCTAACAAAATACCTATGATCAATGCCACAACTGCAGCTATTGTCGATATTAAAGTAACTTCCATACAAAATTTTTAATACTTGATTTATGTTGCATTCCTTGCCGCGTCCCATTTCCGTGGAAAAGTAGAGGGTTTAGAACTTGATTCGCGAAAATACAAAAAAGAATGTGCGAAACGACGGGATGATAAGCTGATACGCAGTTGTGTGGTCACTTACAGGAATGTCCTATAGTTGATAAATGGATAAAGCGTTGATTATGTTAGTAGTATGCTGTTGTTTTATTTCAATACGTTACTATCTGCTAATCTACTTTTTCAAAATATTTTAGTGCAACACAGCGCCGGGTTGGTCAGTAATTATTTTCAGAACAGCTGTAGGGGGCGGCCCCGGATTCTAATTTCTAAACGCTAATTCCTGCTTATTTCAGCGAGTTGTCCAGCAGCTCTTCGAGGTGCTGTAACTTCTCTTCCAGAAACGGCGCAAGGCCGATCTGGATCTTACCCCCACTCGTTACCGGATGGGTCGCGTACATGATAAGGACCATCGCAATGTAATCCTGCAGGTCTTTACCGGCATACGCGGTCTTAAATTCTACTATCTTTTCGTTCACCTCCTTCATGGTACGGCGTACTTCCTCTTCCTCTTCAGGTTTGATCTTAATGCGGTATGACCTGTCGGCTACCACAATATTAATGGGAATCAGCGGATCCATGTGGATTTGTTTTTTAACTAACTGTTTAACAGTGCAATACAACGATCTATCTCCTTGATATAATCATTGATCTTGTTGCGCATTTCCTTCCTGAATTCTTCATCATCTTCACGACTGGCTGGTGTGCCCTGACCGGTTGCGCCAGCCATCTTGGCCAGATGCAGCTTGTTTTCAAGTGCAGCGATCGTTTCGTGCTGGTTCGTCAGTGTGCCTTCCTGCGTCTGTAACTGCTCTTTCAGCAATACATTCTCTGCCTGCACCTGTTGGAGCTTTTTTAACAACAGGTGAAGTTTATCATCGATCCTTTGTATGTACTGCTCTAAAGCCAAGTCTGTTGTGAATTACTGATTAGGAATTACAAATTACGAATGAAACGGCTTTTTGTTTAAAACAGTCAACGAATTACGTATGATTTTTCTTCATCCGTAATTCGTCAACCGCAACTGTTGAACTATTTTCTGATCTCCGCCTGTAACTGCCCTTCGAATGCTTTTACCAGCTTCTCCATTACTGCATCGATCTCTTTGTCAGTAAGGGTCTTCTGTGCATCCTGGAAGGTGAAGCTCACCGCGTAGGATTTCTTGTTGGCGCCCAGCTTTTCACTTTCAAACACATCAAACAGGTTCAGATCCTGTAAGAGTGCAGACTTAACCGTCTTTGCAGCTGCCTCGACTGCCGCAAACTTAACCTGTTTGTCCAGGATAAGTGCCAGGTCACGGCGAACTGCAGGGAATTTCGGTATTTCCTTGTAAAAGTTATCGCTTTTTTGCAGTAATCCCAATACAATATTCCAGTTGATGTCAGCAAACCATACCGGCTGCCTGATATCGAATTGCTTCAGCTTCTGTGCACTAACCGCGCCAAGATTTACAACCGGCTTGTTTTTTACACGGATCTGCCAGCCATGCTGGATACCCTCAGTCTCTTCTTCCGTCCACTGCAGGCCGTTGATGCCCAGCTGGCGGAACAGATTCTGTACATATCCTTTCAGGAAGAAGAAATCAACCGGCTCTGCTTTATGCATCCAGCTTTCGGTTCTCTTCTGACCTGTCAGGTAAAGACTCAGGTGAGCAGTTTCTTCATATTTACCCTGTTCCTGTACGGCATAAGTATTGCCCAATTCGAAGAACAACAGGTTGTCATTACGACGATTCAGGTTATGGGACACACTTTCCAGACCGGTCTCCAGCATAGATGGACGCATTACGTCCAGATCAGCGCTGAGACTGTTGATCATTTTCACCGTGCGCTCCAGTACTTCCGGCGTAAAATATTTGCTGTTGGTGATGGAATTGGTGAAGATCTCGTTGAATCCGTTCGCTGCCAGGTAGTTAGCCGCTTTCTCACGTACTTTCTCCTTGTCAGGTTTAGGATTCGCTGCCGGCGTGATCAATACCTGAGACGGGATCTCAATATTGTCCAGACCATCAATACGCATTACTTCCTCCACGATATCAGCCGGGATGCTGATATCCGGTTTGCTGTAAGGCACACTCACCCGCAGTTTTTCCCCATCACGTTCCAGTATCCCGAAACCGAGGCTGCTGAGGATATTCACAATTTTATCTTCCGGATAGGCTTTACCGCTCAGTTTACGGATATAAGACCAGGTACTGGTCACTTCCGTCTGCTGCTTAGGCTGAGGATATACATCAATTACTTCAGATGCTGCCTGACCACCTGCCAGTTCGCAGATCAGTGCCGCCGCACGCTGTAATACATAAACTGTGTTGGAAATATCCACACCTTTTTCGAAACGGGCAGCCGCATCTGTACGGAGACCGTGACGGAAAGAGGTCGGCCGGATACTCGCCGGACTGAACCATGCGCTTTCCAGGAAGATGTTCTGTGTCGCTTCGGTTACACCGGAACGCAGACCACCGAACACACCCGCAATACACATTGGCTCGCTGTTGCCATTGCAGATCATCAGATCAGCGGCATCCAGCTTACGCTCTTTTTCATCCAGTGTTACAAATAAGGTATTCTGTGGCAGATTTTTAACAATCACCTTGTTGCCGGTAATAGCATCTGCATCAAATGCGTGCAGCGGCTGACCGGTTTCATGCAGGATGAAATTGGTGATGTCTACGATATTATTAATAGGTCTTACGCCTATTGCCAGCAGTTTGTTTTTCAGCCAGTCAGGAGAAGGAGCGATCTTCACACCGGTGATGGAGATGCCGCTGTAACGCGGACAAGCATCCAGGTTCTCAATTTCCACACTGATAGAAAGTGTATTCGCTGCTTTCGGTAAATCCGTTAAAACAGGTACTAAGGCTTTGTTATTCAGTGTGTTTTCGGTATTGTTCAGGTATGCGCAGACGTCTTTGGCTACACCCAGATGGCTCATAGCGTCCATTCTGTTAGGCGTCAGACCAATCTCATATACCCAGTCCTGTACAGGTTTAAATACTTCACGTGCCGGTGTACCAGGTTGCAGGGACGCATCCAGTACCATAATGCCGGCATGACTGCCACCCAGACCGATCTCATCTTCAGCGCAGATCATACCATGACTTTCTTCTCCACGGATCTTTGCTTTCTTCATGGTCAGCGGTTCGCCGCTGGCAGGATAGATGGTGGCGCCTATCGGAGCGATCACCACTTTTTGTCCGGCCGCTACATTGGGAGCGCCACAAACGATATGCAGGGGTTCGCCCTGACCGGTATTTACAGTTGTCAGTCGGAGTTTATCGGCATTGGGATGCGGGGCTACCGTCAGGACTTCACCGATCACCAGTCCTTCGAGGCTGCCTTTAACGGACTCGAATTGCTCCAAACTTTCCACCTCAAGACCTATGCGCGTCAAAATAACAGATAGTTCCTCCGGTGTGGGTTTAACCGGCAAATAGTCACACAGCCAATTGTACGAAATAGTCATTTGTAAAATTATATAAGTGCGTAAAGTTAGTGTAATTCATGCATAGTCCATAGGCAGTCAGCCGATTCATGTGCAAGGGTTGCATTATTGACAGGAGAAAGCGGGAAAGTGCTTATGCTATAGTCATCTTACGTTGATCTTACCTTCCCTAGCCAGGATTGACGGAGGGTAAGTATCATCAGAGTATAGTCTGACCGGGGATTGCCAGAAGCAGGGCGGCTATATCAATATACGAAATATAAGCGATTGAACCTGAAGAGATTTATCCGCTACTGGTGTACGATGTAGCGTGGTAAAATGTACGGGTTATTGTCGGAAGAGGCAAGTGATTTGTACTGGCAAAAGTGGCTCATTCGAAGAAGCGACGAACAGGCGACGAAGAAGCGACGAATCTGCGACGGCCAAACGGTATTTTTCAAATGGTTATCAAATGAATAGCGGGCGCGGCCATAACTACAGCGAACGAATCTGTCAAAAGAACAAGCCGGGCTAAATATTCTTTTTTGCACATATTATGTGAATAGCGCACCTTTGTGTGTGAAGTGTGTGTGTAATTAGTGGATAATGCGTCTATAGTCAGTGCATAACTGCCATTTTGCGGGTGCATAACATGTGGATGTCACCTTATAAATTATATACCCGGGCAAACTTTAGAAAATGAAAAAATGCGGTTACCTTAGTTTTTACGGCCCAAAAAAGTTTACAATTTCATAAAATGTCAATAGCTCAGCTGGTACAATAAAATTGTAATTACAACTAAGGAAGCCACGACATATAACTTTTTGATTAACAGACTAATCATAAAACATATAAATGGATCTCAATCTTAAGAAGGACCGCAACGTACGGCGCAAACCGTCCGTTGACGTATCTACCATGATGTACGGCAAGATTCCTCCTCAGGCAAAGGAGATGGAAGAGGCCGTATTGGGAGCCATTATGTTGGAAAAAGGCGCTTTTGACACGGTAGTAGAGATATTGAAAGGTGAATGTTTTTATGTAGAAGCACATCAGAAGATATTTTCAGCGATGACCCGCCTGGCTGGTAAATCCATGCCGGTGGATATCCTGACTGTAGTGGAAGAACTGCGTTCCATGGGTGAACTGGAAGTAGTGGGAGGTCCTTATTATATTACCCGGTTAACCAACATGGTGGTATCATCCGCCAATATAGAGGCGCATGCCCGTATCATTCTGCAAAAATTTATCCAGCGTGAACTGATCCGTATCTCGGGTGAGATTCTGAGTGAATCTTACGAGGATACGGCCGACGTGTTTGATCTCCTGGATTCAGCTGAAAGCAAGCTGTTTGAGGTAACCAATAATCACCTGCGCAAGAACTACGACAGTATCGACCGCGTATTGGTGAATACCATGAAACGTATCGAAGACCTTCGTAACAGGGGAGACGATATCACAGGGGTACCTTCCGGTTTCCCTTCACTCGATAAAGTGACGTATGGCTGGCAGTCGACGGATCTGATCATCATCGCGGCACGTCCCGCGGTGGGTAAAACCGCCTTCGCGCTGAACCTGGCCAGAAACGCAGCGCTGCACCCCAGATTCCCGAAAGGAGCTGCAGTGTTCTCGCTTGAGATGTCCTCCGGACAGATCGTACAGCGTATCCTGTCCGCAGAGTCGGAAATAAAACTCGAAAAGATCACCAGGGGTAAACTGGAAGAGTATGAGATGAAGAAGCTGATGACCCATGGTATCGAACGCCTGGCAAAAGCACCCATCTTCATCGATGATACCCCGGCCCTCAACATCTTCGAGCTCCGTGCAAAAGCAAGAAGGCTGGTACACAACCATGGCGTAGGTGTGATCATCATTGACTATCTGCAGCTGATGAGTGGCCATGCAGATGGTAAAGGCAGTAACCGTGAGCAGGAGATCAGTAAGATCTCCCGTGACCTGAAAGGTCTGGCGAAAGAGCTTGGGGTGCCGATCCTCGCATTGTCCCAGTTGAGCCGTGATGTGGAAAAACGTAAAGACGGTAATAAGATGCCGCAGCTGAGTGACCTCCGTGAATCTGGTGCGATCGAGCAGGATGCCGACATGGTAATGTTCCTGTACCGTCCTGAATACTATGAGATCAACACGAATGAAATGGGCGAGTCCAATAAAGGTGAAACCCACGTTCGTATCGCGAAACACCGTAACGGTCAGCTCGATACCATCAAACTGCGCGCAATCCTGGAATTCCAGCGTTTCGAAGATGATGGTAGTCTGGAAAACCCGGGTGGAGGTAGCAGCAACGCATTTGCCGGTATGCGTAACCACGACACAGGTGGTGGTGGCAGCGATGAAGCGAAGCTGTATATCCAGAAGGGTTCCCGCATGAACGACATGAACTTCGACGAAGGTTTTGAAGACGCTCCTTTTTAGCAAAAGAGATTAGTAGCAATACTGAAAGGCGTCCGATACCGGGCGCCTTTTTTATTACCCCTTATTGAAGAATTATTATGTGGACTAAATATCGTCAGTATTATAAAGACAATTTTCAACTGGCCTACCCGGTAGTGATCTCCCAGCTGGGACACACCATGGTGGCTTTCTCTGATACAATCGTCATCGGTCATACCGGAGATGTGCCCCTGGCTGCGGTTGCTCTCGGCAGCAGCCTCTTTTCTATTTTCATGGTGGTAGGCATCGGTATGTCCTATGGCCTCACACCATTGATCGCACAGGAGAACGGAAGAAAGAACCTGTCCCGTTGCGGCTATCTGTTACGTCATAGTCTTGCGATCAACATCCTGCTGGGTATATTATTATCTGCCGTAATTATCATCGGTAGTAATCATCTTGATCTGCTCGGACAGGAAGAACGGGTACGCGTGTTAGCCAGACCTTTCCTGCAGTTACTGGGCTTTTCATTTTTCCCGCTGATGATCTTCCTGACCTTTAAGCAGTTTGCCGAAGGACTGGGATTTACCCGGCAGGCAATGAATATCAGTATCATCGGTAACGTATTGAACATCGTACTGGGGATCATCCTGGTATACGGGCTGTTTGGTGCACCAAAAATGGGTGTAGTGGGTGTGGGTATCGCTACCCTGACCGACCGCACATTAATGGGCGTGGCTATGGCCTGGTATGTATTGCGCTCTCCCCGTTTTAAGCCCTATCTGCAGGAATTCAGACAACGTTACCTGTCCGGTGCAGCACTGAAACAGCTCCTGGGGATCGGTACACCGGTAGCATTACAATATGTCTTTGAAATAAGCGCATTCAGCGGCGCCATTGTCATGGCCGGCTGGATAGGCGCCCGCGAACAGGCTGCTCACCAGATAGCAATTAACCTGGCTTCTATTACCTACATGATGGCAAGCGGGATTTCTGCTGCTGCCGGTATAAAAAGCGGGAATCACTTCGGTGCTGAACAATGGCGGGACTTACGTTCATCTGCCATCGCCAGCTATCATATGGTGCTTGTAATGATGGGTACTACCGCCCTGATCTTCATGCTGGGATGCCGCCTGCTGCCACTGATGTATATCACTGATCCGCAGGTAGTGGATATCGCAGCACACCTGCTGATCATTGCTGCTTTTTTCCAGTTGTTCGATGGTACACAGGTGGTAGGATTGGGGATCTTACGTGGACTCGGAGACGTGCGGGTACCGACCGTCATCACCTTACTGGCTTACTGGGGACTGGGATTGCCGATTGGTTATCTCTTCGGTATTCACCTGAATTTTGGTATACAGGGCATCTGGTGGGGACTGCTGATCGGATTGCTGACCGCATCGATCCTGTTATTCTTCAGGTTCCAGCATAAGACCAAAGCCGTATTGGCAAGTGCATTTGTAAAATGATCTGTATCTGATAAATGAAAAAGCCTTCACAACTGTGAAGGCTTTTTCATTTGCACTATTGTACTGAATCATATCCTCCCGATATTTGCAAAAATTAAACAGGCAATCATGTTTTACGCAAAAGACATTACTCCGCAGTCAGGACATTACACCATGGACGAGCCTACTTCAAAATACTGTATCATGGTCCTCAGACATGAGAAAGGAGATGAAGTGCTGTTAACCGACGGACGTGGCGGCCGCTACACCACTACCATCACTGACGATAACCGGAAGAAATGTATAGTCACCATAAAACAATATGAACTGATGCCGCCTGTACAATCGCCTGTTCGTATCGCGATCTCCTTTACAAAAAATTCCTCCCGTATAGAATGGTTCCTGGAAAAAGCCACCGAAATAGGCATGCAGATGATCATTCCCCTGGTCAGCCAGCGTACTGAAAAGGAAAAGTTCCGTGCGGACCGTTTTGAAAATATCCTGGTATCTGCGATGTTGCAATCGCAACAGTATTACCTGCCGGAGTTGACAGCACCTGCCGCATTTGATACATTGGTACAACAGCCGCCTGCGCAACAACTGTTTATCGCACACTGTCTGCCTGAACAAAAAACACATCTCTGGCAGGCCATGCAGGCAGGTAAGGATAGTTTGCTGCTGATAGGACCTGAAGGCGACTTTACGCCTGAGGAAATTCAGCTGGCATTAGATAAGGGATTTCAGCCCGTTTCCCTGGGTGATAACCGTCTGCGTACTGAGACTGCCGGCGTAGTGGGATGTACGATGATGAATGCGGTAAATGCTGGCGGTTAAAACTGTAAACACCAATCCCCTGTTGGAAAAGTTAAGATTTAATTGTAGATTACACACTTATAAGGGTATGTAGAACAATGTAACGTCTTTATACTTTTTCACGGTGAAAAACGCTCGCATCCATCCGGATTCCACACACACGGATCAATACCTGTGGGACATGATCAGGACTGACTCGGTAGACGCTTTTAACGAAGTGTACAACCGTTACTGGGATATGCTGTATCATGTTACCCTGAAACGGCTACAGGTAAAAGAAGTCGCCGAAGAGATCGTGCAGGACACATTCATCATCCTCTGGGAAAAAAGGCACGATATTGAGATCTCCGTCCTGAAACATTACCTTTTTGCCATCACCCGTTACGCCGTATTTCATTACATCGCCAGGCAACAGACCATCGCTTCCCGTATGAAAGCGCTGTCACATACGCCACAGCTGGTGGGTGGTCATGCCGATCTGGAAAGTCTTGTCAGCGATCGCTTATTATTACAGCTGATAGAAACCATCTCTAATGAATTACCGGAGAAAAGCAGACAAGTGTTCCGGTATAATAAACTGCTGGATCACTCCTTATTACAGGCAGCGAAAACTTTTGATATATCTCCTAAAACAGCAGAAGGGCATCTTACAAAAGCCCTCAAAACCCTGCGGGTAAAGCTAAGCGCATTGTACAGCGCCGTTCTCTGATCGCAAACAGCAATATATTATCTAAAACAAGCACATCTCCTTCAGCATCCTGAAAACCTTACAGGTAAAACCAGATACATTGTACATCTCCTCCGCTAAACCCTCCTCAGAAAAATATTTTATTTACACCAAGGGTAAATTGTCAGTTTAACACTCTATATATAATATACAATACTGAAGCCGATGTCTGATGACTACATTCGTTCCATTGCACATAAATGGCTGGCTGGTACTGCTACTGAAGAAGAAACCGCAGTTCTGATGCAATGGTATGGGAAAGAGGAGGAAAAGAAGTATAAACCTGTCTGGTGGATAGGTATAGCCGCCACAATACTGCTGACAGCCGGTGTCTGGTGGATCATACAAAAACCGGAAGGACGCAGGATGGCAGTCTATGTACCTCGTGAACAACAGAACAGGATCGTACTTCCAGATAGTTCCATCGTATGGCTGAATGCGGACAGTAAACTACAGTACAGGGAAGACACGCTCTCGCGGGAAGTAACACTGACAGGAGAAGGATTCTTCGACGTCAGCAAAAGGACCCAACCATTCATCGTAAAAGCCGGCAAATGTATCACGACAGTACTGGGCACTTCTTTTAATATCAAAGCATATAATAATGAAGCAGTCGCTATTACGGTTGCTTCCGGAAAGATCCAGGTACAGGATGAAAAACAACATATCAGCATATTAACAGCCAACAAGCAGATCACGCTGGAAAAAACGACAGTCGAACGAACAGTGAACGCTACGGTTGCCCACGCCTGGATCCACGGCAGGTTTGAGATCGATAATGAAACATTTGAAACAGTGGCGAATAACCTGAGCAGAAAATATGGGGTCACTTTTCACTTTGAAAACGAAGCACTGCGCAAATGTACTTTCATCGCCAGTTTTGATGAACATGCCACGTTGGAGAGGATACTCGGACTATTATGTAAGATTAACAATTCCACGTACCGCATCAGCGAAGATCAGCAGGAAGTGTATATCAGCGGACAAGGTTGCAGTTTATAATTTCACGCACAATAAGTAATCCCGTTATGAAAAAAACAAACAATTTCCCAGGTAACACCACATAAAAAATCCCTTCCTGAAAGGAAAGGATAAACATAGCGCTGTCTGCATCAAAGTCTGCAAACCATACATGCAAACAGGCGCTACGGCTTTGTATTCTATTACATCATACAAAATGCATTTAAAGATATGAAATACTCCGGTATTTTGTCAGGGATGCCTATGCGCTCTTCCCGGCTGATATATTATTTACCTGATCTCTTATTTAAGCTGATGCGTACTGTGATCATGATAATGATGGTGCTGTGCACGACAACATTACTACTGATGGCCCGGCCCTCCAGTGGGCAGGACCTCAATACCGTCATGTTGCAGCTCAACACCAAAGAAGGCAAACTGGACAAAGTCCTCAAGCGTATCGAAACGCAGGCACCCTTCTTTTTTATTGTGGATGGCGCTCTTGCCAGCAGCATTCCTGCTCCCGCACTCGAAGGAACAAAACGTTCCCTGAAAGAAGTGCTGGATATATTGCTGCCCGATGAACTGTTCTATGTACAGGATGGTAATTATATTATTATCAAAAGAAGACCTATGTCAGCCGCCATGCAGGCTGTCGCAGAGGGGATTACACCCCCTGCAGGAATGGAGAAGGTGATTACCGGGATAGTGACCGATGAAAAAGGTCAGCCGCTTCCGGGTGTAAGTATCGTCGTAAAAGCATCCCGCGCCGGTACCATGACAAACGATAAAGGCGTCTTTTCACTGGAAGCCAGGGGCGATGCCGATACACTGCTGATCAGTTATATCGGTTATCGTACACAGGAAGTAGCGGTAAGGGGCCGTAGTCAGCTGAGTATTCAGCTGACATTGAGTGAAAACTCTCTGGCTGACGTGGTAGTGATTGGTTATGGTAGTCTGCGAAAAGGCGATCTGACCAGTGCTGTCGCCACAGTAAAATCAGAAAACTTCATCAAGGGAAACGTACTGGATGCTGGTCAGCTCTTACAGGGTAAAGTTGCCGGTCTGTCAATCGGTACCCCCAGTGGTGATCCTACCAGTGGTTCACAGATCCTGTTGCGTGGTAATACAACACTGCTGGGTGCGAATGCCAATCCTCTGGTGCTGATAGATGGTATTCCCGGTGACCTGAAGACCGTAGCGCCGGAAGACATAGAGTCAGTCGACGTACTGAAAGATGGTTCTGCGGCTGCAATTTATGGTACGCGTGGTACCAACGGTGTGATCATCATCACCACCCGCAGAGCCAGTGGTACATTCAGTAACTCCGTAGATTACAGTGGTTATGTAAGTACACAGACGATTGCCCGCAAACCGGACATGCTGACTGCAGCTGACTATCGTAAACAGATCGCTGAAGGCCTCAGGGATGCTTCCTGGAACCAGGGCGCTAATACAGACTGGCTGAAAGAAATATCACAGACGCCGCTGACCCATGTGCATAACCTGACTTTCAGAGGGGGAAACAGTAAAACAAACTACCTCGCCAATGTGAATTACCGTTCCCTGGAAGGTATCATGAAGAAGTCAGATAACCGCACCTTTACCGGCCGCATTGATATCAATCACAGTATGCTGGATGATAAACTTCGTATCAATCTGGGTATGCTGAACGCTAATAATAAATACACTACTACCGGTGATGGATTCAGTTTCAATGGTTATACCTACAGACAGGCCATGATCCGGAACCCGACTTCACCGGTACGTGATTCCTTAGGAAACTGGTACGAGCAGACAGGACTTTTCAACTATGAAAACCCCCTGTCAAGATTATATGAGAGTGATGGCCGTAATACATCCCAGAATTCCCGTTTAAATGGCTCGCTGACCCTCTTGCCTGTCGAAGGACTGAAACTGTCTGCATTGTTCTCTTATACGCGTTATAATGAAGACAGAGGGTATTCAGAGACCAAGCGTCATATCTCCACGCTGAGAGACGGCCGGAATGGATATGCTTCCGTAGGAGGTACACAATCTATTGACAGGCTGATGGAACTGACAGCGCAATACAATAAGAATATCGGACGTCATAAGTTCACTTTATTGGGTGGCTACAGTTATCAGGAGAATGAGTTCAATACACACTGGGCACAGAACTGGGATTTCCCGACCGACCGCTTTACCTATAATAACATTGGTATCGGACAGGCACTGAAAGAAGGACTGGCGCCGGAATACAGCGAAAAAAGAGAAACAAACCTGATCGGCTTCTTCGGCAGGGCAAGCTATAGTTTTGATGATCGTTATTTGTTAATGGCCAGTTTAAGACATGAAGCTGCCAGTCAGTTGTACGGTACGAAACAGCCATGGGGTAACTTCCCGGCGATATCCGCGGGCTGGCGTATCAGCAATGAGGCATTCATGAAAGGACAAAGTCTGTTTGATGACCTGAAACTGCGTGTAGGATATGGCGTTACAGGTACACAGCCGACCGACCTGTTTCTGGGTGTGGCCATTCTGAGCTATGGTTCCTATGTATATTCCAATGGCGTATGGATTCAGACACTCGGACCTTCACAGAACCCGAATGCAGACCTGCGCTGGGAAGAGAAACATGAAACCAATGCCGGTGCTGACTTCTCCATGTTACAGGGCAGGATCAGCGGTAGCGTAGATTACTACATCCGTCGTATCAATGGATTGCTGTATGATTATCAGGTGCCTAGTCCGCCGAACCTCTTTTCTTCTACCCGTGCCAACGTTGGTAAGATGGAAAACAAAGGTCTGGAAGTGATCGTGAACTTTATTCCTGTCAAAACAAAAGACTTCGAATGGAGCAGCAGCGTGAACTTCTCTACGAATACCAATAAATTGCTCAGTCTTTCCAATAATATCTACAAGGCTACCAATAACTATTTCACAACCGGCGGGACCGGTGAACCGATCCAGACCTTCACGCACATTGTAAATATCGGTGACAAGATCGGTGACTTCTATGGGTTCAAGGTAACAGACATCTCTCAGGATGGTAAATGGATCTATGAAGGCCGTGATGGAAAACCAGTTAATTATGACGACTACCAGCATGCCTTTGAGGATAAGCGTGTACTGGGAAATGGTTTGCCGAAATATTACGGTGGATGGAACAACAGCTTCCGCTACAAACAGTTTGACCTGAATATCACTATGCGCGGTGCATTTGATTATCAGATACTGAACTTTCAGCGGATGTATTATGAGAATACCGGTCTGCAGCAATACAATCGCCTGAAATCAGCTTATGATAAGGTGTTCGGTAAAGCAGTACTGAGTAAGGATATGCCGCTGGAGTTCAATAGCTACTATGTGGAAGATGGTGATTTCTGGAAGGTAGATAACATCACACTGGGCTATAATTTCCGTAACCTGAAATCAAAATACGTGCATGCCGCAAGAGTGTATGTATCCACGCTGAACACTTTTGTGATCACTGGTTATAAAGGGATAGATCCTGAAGTGAACAGACTGGGACTGGCGCCTGGTGTTGATGACAGGGATAAATATCCGTCTGTGAGAACATTTACTGTTGGTGTAAACATGAGTTTCTGATCCGTTAATGCTACCGTTATGAAACATACTGCAAAAAAAATATTGCTGGCTACATTGATCGTTCTCTGTAGCTGTACCAAATTGAAAGATGATAGTTATAATCAGATCATCGCCGGACAATTTGAACCTACCGCACAGGACCTGGCATCGCTGGTAGGCGCTGCTTATGTGAACTGGCGTATTGTATTGAATGGCTGGAATGGATATGCGCGTATCCAGGAAGCGACTTCAGATGAAGCCGTAGTGCCTGCACGACCCAATGGCTGGGTAGATGGAGGTATCTATCGTCGTTTACATGAACATAAATGGACCTCTGACGATGATGTGACCATCAACACCTGGGGCCGTACATATGCTGGTATCACTAACTGTAACCGCGTGATCTATCAGCTGGAATCAGGTGCGATACCTGTTACCAGTGGTAAGGAAGAGACACTGGCGGAACTGAAGGTACTGCGGGCTTCCTACTACTATGTGTTGTGTGACGTATATGGCAATGTGCCGATCGTGACAGACTTTAATGTGCCTGATGGATTCCTGCCTGAACAAAGTTCAAGAAAAGAAGTATACGACTTCATCATCAAAGAGATCAAAGACAATATCGGTTTACTGAGTGACAAGAATGATAAATCCACTTATGGCAAATTCAATAAGTGGGCAGCTTATTCCTTACTGGCTAAGATGTATATCAATGCGGAAGTCTATACCGGTACTGCTGCCTGGGCTGACTGTATCACCGCCTGCGATGCCATCATCAATTCAGGAAAAGGGTTTATCCTGGAACCGATACAGCGTAACCTGTTTGTTACAGAGAATGAAAATTCAAAAGAGATCATCTTCGCACTGCCTTTTGATGAAACATATGTGACTGACTGGAATGCCTTTGATATACATATGCAGACATTGCAGCCTGCCAGTCAGGCGACTTATAACCTGAAGTCTACCCCATGGGGCGGTATCTGTGCGATCCCACAGTTTATTAACACCTTTGACCAGGATGATGCCCGCTATCGGGATAACTGGATCAAAGGACAGCAATACAGCGCTGCAGGAGAACCGCTTAACTGTACAATGGGGGCTTATACCGGAAAGCCACTGGCATTTGTAAATGAGGTGCCGGGTATCGATCTTTCAGAAGAGATCCATGGTTTCCGTCTGGGTAAATTTGAGATCAAACAGAATGCGAATGTGCAGCTGAGTAATGACTGGCCTTTATTCAGATATGCGGACATTCTGATGATGAAAGCAGAGTGTCTGATGAGGGATGGAAAGACCGCTGCTGCAGCTGATCTGGTTACAGAAGTAAGACGCCGTAACTTCACCGATCATCCGGAAAAAGCGATCGTAACAGCCGCTGATCTGGTGAAAGGAAGTGTGTATAACTATGGTCTGCGTAATCACCTGAATCAAACGATAGAGGGTGGCGATAATGTACAATATGGCCGTTTTCTGGATGAACTGGGATGGGAGTTTAACCAGGAAGATCGTCGCAGACAGGATATGATCCGTTTTAAAGTATTTACAAGGAAAGCCTGGTTCTCACATTTGCCGAATGGTGATTACCGCACACTCTTTCCTATTCCCCGTATTGAGATCAACAAGAACGGCAATCTGAAGCAGAATACTGGTTACTAATAATAAAGGTTATGAAGAAACAATTGTTAACACTGGCCCTGCTGTATGCCCTGCCTTTGTGTGCGCAGCAGGCTGACTATCCTGTAAGAGGGGTGGATATCACCGCTGTAAAACTGACTGACAGCTTCTGGCTGCCAAGGATCCGTGTCAATCATACCGTCACAATCCCGGCTTCCTTTGCGAGATGTGAAAGTACCGGCCGTGTGAAGAACTTTGAGATGGCAGCTGCAAAGCAAGGTAAGTTCTGTACAAAGTATCCTTTCGACGATACAGATATTTATAAAACGATTGAAGGAGCAGCTTATTCAATGGCAGTAACACCAGATAAAAAGATGGATGCCTATGTAGATTCGCTGATCACGATCGTAGCGAAAGCACAGGAACCGGATGGTTATCTGTATACTGCCCGTACCATAGACCCGGCGCATCCGCATGACTGGGCTGGCCCGGAACGCTGGGTAAGAGAACATGAACTGAGTCACGAGTTGTATAACTCCGGACATATGTTCGAAGCTGCCGCCGCACATTACCTGGCTACCGGCAAACGTAATTTCCTGGATATTGCCCTGAAGAATGCCGACCTGCTGGTATTGACATTCGGACCCGGAAAACGTGGTGTAGCGCCGGGACATGAAGTAGTGGAAATGGGATTAGTACGTTTATACCGTATCACCGGTAAAAAAGAATACCTGCAACTGGCCAGGTTCTTCATCGATGAAAGGGGCAAACGTCAGTACAATCCAAAGAGCAGAAATCAGTGGGAGAATGGGAAATACTGGCAGGACCAGGAGCCCGTTGTTAATCAGTCTGAAGCCGTAGGACATGCCGTAAGAGCCATGTATCTGTATGCAGCGATGGCCGATGTAGCTGCACTGGATGGAGATACTGCCTATCTGCATGCAATAGACAGGATCTGGGATAATATGGCCACAAAAAAGATCTATGTACAGGGAGGGATCGGTGCTATTCCTGATGGAGAACGTTTTGGTGAGAACTATGAATTGCCTAATGCGACCGCTTATAACGAAACCTGCGCAGCGATCGGTAATGCTTTCTGGAATGTGCGGATGTTCCAGTTGCACGGTGATGCGAAATATGTGGATATGCTGGAGAAAGTGTTGTACAACGGACTGATAGCCGGCGTCGGACTGGATGGTAAATCCTTCTTTTATACTAATGCTATGCAGATCAGAAATGGCGTGCATCATCACAGTATGGAACCTGGCCGTTCCGGATGGTTTGAGTGTTCCTGTTGCCCTACTAACATGGCGCGCTTTCTGCCCTCATTACCTGGTTATATCTATGCACAGAAAGCCAGGGATGTATATGTGAATCTGTTTATCAGCAGTACTGCTAATATCCAGGTAGAAAAGCAGAAAGTGAAGATCGTACAGACCAACAATTATCCATGGAACGGCGATCTGCGTTTCAATATTGAACCGGCAACAGCCACTGAATTTACCTTAAAACTGCGTGTGCCGGGATGGGCGAGACAGGAAGCCATTCCTGGTGGATTATATCATTTCAAAGACCAGGATCAGCACAAGGTAGTGATCAAAGTAAATGGTCAGTCGGTTGATTACCAGCTGGAGCAGGGATATGCCGTGATCAAAAGAAAATGGAGTAAAAAGGATCTTGTGGAAATGCAGCTGCCAATGGATACACATGAAGTATTGGCGGATAATAAGATCAAAGATGACATAGGAAAAGTGGCGGTTCAGCGTGGACCGTTAATGTATTGCGCTGAGTGGAAAGATAATGATGGCCGTACCAGCAATCTTATACTTCCTGCGATATTCCAGCCGGAAGAAAGAAAAGAGCTGTTGAATGGCATTGTTGTATTGAAGGGAGAAGGTAAAAGTGTCAATGTAGATGTGCAGCAACAGCAGGTGAATACGACACCCAGACAAATTACGCTGATCCCTTATTATGCCTGGGCAAACCGGGGAGAAGGGGAGATGAATGTTTGGTTTCCTGCGAAGATCGCAGATGTGGATATACTGGCACAGTAATGCATGAGATCTGATAAATGTAAAGGGCTGTCTGCTATTGGGTAGACAGCCCTTTGTGTTTTTTATTGTCCCAATCCTTCGGCTGTCCACGCGCCACTCTGTACGAGTAATCCGAACCAGTCTTCCATATGCCAGGTATGGGTGAGTTTTCCGTCTTTCAGGTAATGAAATTCATGCAATGGAATGCTCACTTTCTCATTGGTTGGAGGAATACCCAACACTGTTTTATCGTGTGTAAAAGTGATAGCAGCTCTTACGGCTGCCCGTTCGTGTACACCCATGATCTCATGAATAATGATCTCTATATCCGGGAAGATACTTACAAAGCTACGGATGATATCTTTCAGCCCCTGTGGGCCATCTGCCTGTCCGGGGCCCAGTGGGATATCCTGCCAGTCTGGTGTGCAGACGTTATCCAGCAGGTCTGGTTGCTGTTCTTTCCATGCGCCGTAAAATACTTTTATAGCGGCTATTTCCTCAGCACTCAGCGGTGCTGCCTGTATATCTGGTGTCTTCATGTGATTTGATATTTACAGGTCAAAGGTCAGTCAGATAACAGGAGGGATGATGGTGATGATTTCAGGAATCTTAGTAGTGTTTTCAGTTTCTGGATAGTGGGATAAAAGCGAAGGGTGTCTGCCATGTGGCAGACACCCTTCGCTTTTATTATTTATCAACAGGATTATTAACGTAATCCTTCGCAGATCTTCTTAACGATGGTCGGGCCCTCATAAACGAAGCCTGTATAGACCTGTACCAGTGAGGCGCCGGCGTCCAGTTTTTCCTGGGCATCTGCAGCGGTGAAGATACCACCTACCGCAATGATCGGCACAGCACCATTGGTGTTTTTATGAATATAGCGGATCACTTCTGTTGCTTTCTCCCTTACAGGCAGACCGCTGAGTCCACCTGCGCCGATGGCTTCCACTTCAGCAGCAGGGGTTTCCAGGTTGGAGCGGTCAATAGTAGTATTGGTCGCTACGATACCCGCCAGTTTGGTTTCCTGTACGATTTCTATGATATCGTCCAGCTGACTCGTAGTCAGGTCTGGTGCTATTTTCAGCAATATCGGTTTGGGTTTGCTTTTCTGATTGTTCAGTGTCTGCAGGTGATGCAGCAGCTGTTTCAGAGGTTCTTTCTCCTGTAATGCACGCAGGTTAGGTGTATTTGGAGAACTTACATTCACGACAAAGTAATCCACTACATCAAACAGGGCATGGAAACATTTCTCGTAATCACTGATCGCTTCCTCGTTAGGAGTGATCTTGTTTTTACCGATGTTCCCCCCGATGATGATATTGGATTTTCTTTTTTGCAGGCGTTTGGCAGCAGCGATAGCGCCTCCGTTATTGAAACCCATACGGTTGATCAGCGCTTTGTCTGCCGGCAGGCGGAACAGACGTGGCTGATCATTACCCGGCTGAGATACTGGCGTAACCGTACCGATTTCCACAAAGCCAAAGCCCAGACTGGCCAGTTCGTCGGTAAAACGGGCGTCCTTGTCAAAACCAGCGGCCAGGCCGACAGGGTTTTTAAAGGTCAGTCCCCAGAGTTGTCTTTCCAGTCCTTTACGTTTCGGCTGACAAAAGGAGTGGAGTATATTTTTTCCCAGGGGAAGACCATGCATGATCTGCAGGCCCTTCATTACCTGGTAATGGATGCTTTCCGGAGGAAAGCGGAAGAGTATATTCTTGATAAAATTGTACATGCGGGCACAAAGATAAATAAGTTAGACAATAACCGATAGTCCCTTACAGCAGACGTATAATACCCGTTTTGTATGTCTGTAAAGAATGATTGTCAGGTGATAACACAGCAAAACCGGGTATATATTATATCTTTACACCGCTTTTAACCAATGCTGGACCGCCAAACATTTGAAGATATCTTTAGAGAACATCATGCCGCCTGTCTCGCTTTTGCCGTGCATTACACTGGTAATGTCCACGAGGCGGAAGAGGTAGTGCAGCAGGTATTCCTGCGACTGTGGGAGAAAAGAGCGGTTATTGATATCACGGGGGCAACCCGGTCCTACCTGCTGGCCGCGATCCGGAATACGGCCATCAGTAACTGGCGGAAAGAGACAGTGAGGCAGGAAAAAGAGCAGACCGCCGGTCACCTTCAGGCAGCAGATGTACCGGTTCAATCGCCGGTATGGGAACTGGAAAAACGGTATCAGCAAGCCCTGGAAGTACTCCCTGAGCGTTGCCGTGAAGTATTTATACTCAGCCGTCAGCAACAATTGAAGTACCATGAGATTGCCGAAGTGATGAACATTTCTGTGAAGACGGTGGAAAACCAGATGGGAAAAGCATTGAAAATTATGCACCGGGAACTGAAGGACTACCTGAACCTGTTGCTACTGCTATTTTAGGGATGGATATATATCCGCCGGGGGATTATAGCAGCTATATGCACCAAAATATTTACCTATCCCTATAGGGGAAAGATCTAATAACCTGCGTCCTGTTACCGGGGAAAGTCAGTACGTGCTCCGGCACGGCTTTCACCTGTTTAAAACACTACAAACTGTTCGATGACTAAACTGAATGCTGACGAGGCACTGTATGCCTTGCTATGTAAATACGTGCTCGGTGAAGCCGATGTGACTGAGTGTCAATGGGTGGACGAATGGCTGAAAAGCGATCCGGAACATCCGGCTTTACTGGCTTCACTTGAAAAGTTGCTCAAAGGGCAACCTGCTATTCAGGTGACCCCGGCGGATACGGAACGTGCCTGGCAGTCTCTCAGTGGCCGTATGGGCGGCAGGACGGTCAGTCATACGCGGCGTAGCTGGTGGGCGGCAGCAGCCGTGTTACTCATCGCAGCAGGAACAGGATGGTGGTGGCTGACGGCCCGCAGCAACAGGGTGCAGCGTTATACCGGGCCGGTGGTCGCTTATCTTAAAGACGGTTCTACGATTCAGCTGGAAGATAAAGCCCTGTTGGAGGTCTCACCAGGTTTTGGTAAAGAGCAGAGAGAGGTGAGTCTGGAAGGAAAAGCGCTTTTTACTGTAACGTCGGATGCTGCCCGTCCGTTTATAGTAAGACTGGGGGAACGTACCATCAGGGTACTGGGTACCCGGTTTATGGTGGAAACCGCAGGAAAAGCAAGCCCGTTCCGGGTGCATGTGGATACAGGAGAAGTGATGGTCAGCGATAGCCGTAGCAGCGACAGCGTTGTGCTTTCTGCCGGTATGCTGCTGGAGCAACAGGATAAGGAACGTTTCCGGGTAGCTGCGCATGTGGCAGATGCCGTTGGCAAACAACTATCATTTACAGACACGCCATTGTCAGAGGTATTGGAGACTATCGGACTGGTGTATAACATAACCGTTACCGCAGACAGTACATTGCTGGCACTGCCGGTAACTGCCACTTTTACCGGCGAAACAGCCGACAATATACTGGCCTCACTCGCATTTATGACCAATGCGATAATAGAAAAGGGAGCGTCAGGAGTCACATTAAAGAAGCATGATGAATAATAGCTATAACCTTAAAACGAATGATGTCACTGTTTGGTAGATTCCTGCTGGGGATGCTATTGATCAGTATTTCTGTACAGGCGTCAGAGTGGGACTGGAGAATGAAAATCAGCGTGGCCGTTAAGGACCAGCCGCTGGAAACAGTATGTACTATACTCGAACAACAATATGGTATCCATTTTTCTTATAGCCGCAACATTGTGGACCTCTCACCGCTGGTGACCATCAATGTGCAGAACAGGCCCCTGAAAAAAGCCCTGGATGAAATTTTTAGCCCCTACAATATTTCCTTTGCCCGGATCGGCGATCAGATCGTCCTGACGGTTAAAAAACATCCTACTTATACAATCAGCGGATATGTACAGGATCACCTCACCGGCGAAAAACTGATCGGGGCCACCGTTTATTCTCCGATATTACATGTGGGAACAATGACAAACCAGTTCGGTTTTTTCAGTATTACGCTTCCCCGGGATACCAGTAGTCTGCTCGTCTCTTATGTGGGATATGAACCTGGACGCCTGTCTGCCCGAAAGGACGAAAACACGCCCGTAATCGTGTCGTTACATCCCCGGAGCAGCTTGCCGGAAATTATTGTGGATACAGTCCGGCCAACGGAGCAGAGTACTGTCAGTCGCCTGAATGTATCTCCTGCAGCTGTTAAATCCATGCCCCGTTTATTGGGAGAAGCGGATGTAATGCGTACGATAGTGGCGTTGCCGGGTGTTTCCGGCGGATTGGATGGCGGAGGCTCCCTGAATGTCAGAGGAGGCAGCCCCGATCAGAACCTGGTGCTGCTGGATGGTACGCCCATCTTCAACGTTTCTCACCTGTTTGGTATCTTCTCTGTATTCAATCCGGATATCGTTAAGAATGCAGATTTCTATAAGGGTGCATTTCCTGCCCGTTATGGTGGTCGTTTGTCTTCCATTGTGGATATCTCCCTGAAAGACGGAGATATGCAGCAATATCATGGAGAAGCGGCTATCGGGTTGATTGCTGCGAAAGCGATGGTAGAGGGGCCGTTGAAAAAGAACAAGACCTCTTTCCTGGTATCTGCCCGTCGTTCACATACAGATATGCTGATGGATGATCTGGCTATAAACAATAACACCCAGACGGGGCCGAAAAGTAAGGCATATGTGTATTTCTATGATGCCAATGTGAAGATTAATCACATCTTTTCTCCCAAAGACCGTATTTATCTGAGCACTTATATAGGGCAGGATAAATTAAGTGTAAGATGGCAGGAAGGTGCTTCAGATGGCGGCATTGGGACTTATTATGGAGACAGCCGTTCTAATTTTCTCTGGGGAAATTATACCAGTACCCTACGCTGGAACCATGTGTTTGGGCCGAAGATGTTTGCAAATGTTACGGCGAATTATTCCCAATATTATTTTTCCACTGATTATAAATATAACTACAAGCCGCTGAATACCCTGGACACGGTCATATTATCCGGTAAGTACTATTCCCGGATACAGAATGCAGTGGCTAAAATGGACTTTGAATACAGACCGCAGCCCAAACACACGATTAAATTTGGCGCTGGTGCGATCACGCACATTTTCACACCGGGCGTATCTGTATTTCAGGACAATGGTAAAGATCAACCGGCAGTGGATACCTCTTATGGGGATGTGACTTCGGTAGGACAGGAATTGTACCTGTATGGAGAAGATGAATGGAATGCGGTGCATAATCTCTGGTTGAACCTGGGGGTACATGCGTCCGGTTTTTTGGTAGATGGTCGGTTCTATAATTCTATACAACCCAGGTTGGGTATCCGTTATGAGTTGCCTCGCAGATGGGTGCTGAGAGGATCGTATACGCATATGACGCAGTACCTGCATCTGCTGGCCAATAACCAGGCAAGTCTGCCTACAGATCTATGGGTACCCTCATCCGGCAGGGTGAAACCAATGTTCTCACGACAGGGTTCTTTGGGCGTATCTAAAACTAGCAGAAGAGGGATGTACGCTATGTCGCTCGAAGGCTATTATAAGACCATGGATCATGTAATAGAGTATAAAGGCTCTGCGTCTCCGTTCAATGGCGCAGGCAAGGACTGGGATGAAGTAGTGGATATCGGTAAGGGGCGTAGTTATGGTGCAGAATTATTACTGGAGAAAAAGAAAGGTACCACCCGTGGCTGGATCGGATATACGCTGGCCTGGTCAGAAAGGACTTTTCCCGGTGTAAATCAGGGTAAGACTTTCCCTTACAAATACGACCGCCGGCATGATCTGGAAGTGGTGATCACACAGAAACTGGGCAAACGCTGGGAGTTATCTGCCAGTTGGGAATATGCTTCCGGTACGCCTTTGTCATTACCCAACGCCAGTTATGAGGGAATTGATGATCCATCTCCTTATGATCCGCCACAGAATGATCCGATACTCGATCATATGGGTGACAGGAATAAGTATCGTACTACGCCGATGCACCGCCTGGATCTCAGTGCGACGTACAGTAAGAAGAAACGACTCTGGACAAAGAGCTGGACATTCAGTTTGTACAACGCTTATAATCAACAGAACCCATTCTTTTACACGATTGTCACCGACAGGGAGAAACAGGAGCGGTATCTGGCTGAGGTCAGTATCCTGCCTATTCTGCCAAGTGTGACCTACGCAATAAAATTTTAAATGAAACGTATGCGTCCGTTTATCATTGTTGCAATATTATGTACTGTTATAATCGTTGCCTGTAGCAAGGAGTCCAGGATTGCGATACCTTATGATGGCGATAAGATCGTGCTGAATGCATTGATACAGCCTGACAGCCTTGTATATATCCGGGTAACCGGTAGTAAGCCGGTAAGGGAATATCAGAACCTGAAGTTCCCTGAGTTAAAAAATGCCACCGTCACGATGTATGAAGACGGTAAATCCATACCGGCACCGGAATGGAAAGTGATCAATGGGAAAGGATATTATGTGTCGCATGCACCGGCACGGGCAGGAAGTCAGTATAAGATCACGGTTAATTACAGCGGACTGACCAGTGTCGCTGCAACAGACAGTACTCCACAGCGTCCTGAGATCAGAGACGGGGCTGCACAAAAGCTGGGCAACAGGGTGCGTTTCAACCTGAAAGATGATAGCAATGAGAAAAACTACTACAGAATACGCGTGTATAATGCCGACACCGTAAACGGTATTATCACCCCTTTTAAACGCGATACGGTAAAGTTCAGACTGGACCCTTCCTTTAATAACAACTTTGCCGATATTATAGGCAACAGTTACCAGGGAGAAGTGCTGCTGAGCGATGAACGTATCAGCGGAAAAGACGTGCTGTTCGTATTACAGACAAGCAAACAGGTTACAGCTTCCTACATGATAGTGGAAGTCAGCAATCTGACAACGGGTGCTTATAAATACCTGGATGCCACATCAGATCAGCGATTGGAAGACGGCATTGATTTTACGCTGAATCCGGAGGATATCTATTCCAATGTGGAGAACGGATATGGCATCGTTGCGGGGGTGAATGCCGGCAGGCTTTCATTCGCAGTAGAATAGCAGTTCTATTTCTCTATCTGGTATTTGAGAATAATATCATTCAGCTTACATGACAGTTTTACGCATTCTGAAATAATGGTGTTTTCGAGTTCTGTATAGCCCGCTGATTCCAGGTGATAGATCTGCGGGTATACGGATGACATCAGCTCTTTGGCGGCAGATATCAGACCGTCCTGCAGATTAACAAGTTGTTGTTGTTCCTGCATCGCACTCTGATAGTAAGGCGATAATGGATTTAGTATTTCATCCCAATCCATGGGTATTAATTTTTCCGGTGATAGGTAATATATAAACAACAACACCGGAAAGTATTTAGTTTAACCCCTCCGGGAACTTCCTGAGGAAATATTGAATTTTATAAATATTTCCCATTTGCGTAAAGATTGTCATAAAATTTTCCCGATTTGATTAGTTCGTTACATTTCTATGACATAGATTTGCATTACTCAATTACTCCGCCGCAACTGTCAGACCATTTCTGATATATCCTTATATCATTTTCGGCTGTCAGGTACACTTAATTTTTTTCATTACTGGTAAACTGTACCGGAAAACTGCGAAGTTCCGTAAAGGGCACTGCCGTGTCAATACTGTACTTCCCGGTGTCTGGTACCCGATAACTTATTGCTAAGATCTTGCCGGAGCATGGCGGAGTAAAAATGCTTACGGTAAGCGATGGTTGGCCCAAACCCCGGGTAGGGTCAACCATTAATTTTTTCTTTCCAGCATATTAATCAATCTTATTTATTCAAACTTATGATGAATCATATGCGGGTACGTGCAATGATCGTATCCTTTGCTGTATGCCTGTTGGCGACGATGAATGTGAATGCGCAGAAACGTATTGTATCACTGAATGGTGCTGTTACCGAGATCGTGTGCGCACTGGGATTTGAGCAATCACTGGTAGGGGTGGATGTCACCAGTACTTATCCCGCCAGTATGAAAGCCGTGACCAAAGTAGGCCACAACCGTAATATTTCCGCGGAGCCGGTCCTGGCGTTACAGCCTGACCTGATCCTCGCTACAGATAATTTTATCCAGCCTGCCGTTATTGACCAGTTTAAAAGTGTAGGTGTAAAAACCATACAGATGAAGCAGGAATTTTCCGTAGCCGGCACTAAAAAGCTGATTACAGACGTGGCTGCTGCATTGAATGTGCCTGAAAAAGGCGCGACGCTGATCAAACAGCTGGATAAAGAACAAAAGACTTTGCATGTCCAGGCACACCCTAAGAAAGTGTTGTTCATCTATGCGCGTGGCGCTGGTACCATGATGGTAGCCGGTAAAGAAACACCGCTGGACAAGATCATCGCCCTGGCTGGTGCACAGAATGCAGCCAATGGATTTAATGATTTCAAACCACTGACACCGGAAGCGCTGGTAACAGCTAATCCGGATGTGATCCTCATGTTTGATGATGGATTAAAAAGCATGGGTGGTGTAGATGGTCTGCTGAAAGTACAGGGTGTTGCGCAAACCAACGCAGGTAAACAAAAGAAAGTGATTACGATGGATGGCCAGCTGCTGACAGGATTTGGACCGCGTGTGATTCAGGCCGTACAGGAGCTTTCTGCGAAGCTGAACTAATAAAGATGAATATCAACATAAAAAACGTCAGCAGTATCACGATCTTAAGCGTATTGCTTATTGTAGTGATACTGCTGGCGACAGGTACAGGTGCAATGCACATGTCTCCGATGCAGGTGCTTGCCATGCTGTTGGAGAAAACAGGTATACACCTCCCTGTTGCCTACGAAGAGAATATGCCGGGTGTGCTCTGGATGATCCGTCTGCCCAGAGTGGTACTAAGTGTGCTGATCGGAGCAGGACTGGGGCTGGCAGGGGCTTCTTTACAGGGCTTGCTGCGTAATCCGCTGGCTGATCCGGGACTGATAGGGATCAGTTCAGGTGCATCGATGGGAGCGGTAGTGATGATTATTGTACAAAATGCATTACCTGTTTTTCAAAGTGCACCGGCGCTTAACTTTTATGCGCTGAATCTCGCTGCATTTGCCGGAGCGATCATCACAACGTTATTCATCTTTCGCATTGCGCGTACCGGCGGACAGGCAGTTATCTCTACGCTACTGCTGGCAGGTATTGCCGTAAGGGCATTGTGTGAATCAGTGACCGGTCTGATGACCTACCTGGCCAACAATGAACAGCTGCGTAGTATTACGTTCTGGTCACTGGGAAGTTTAGGTGGCGCCAGCTGGAAAACCGTTGCCGGTATTGCACCTTTCATTATCATTCCACTGATACTGCTGCCCCGCCTTGCGCCGGCACTGAATCTGCTGGCACTGGGTGAAAGAGAGGCAATGCACAGTGGTGTACGTGTACCAAAACTGAAAGCATTCCTGGTCATACTGGCCACCATGGCGGTCGCTGCTGGTGTGGCAGTGGCAGGTATCATCGGGTTTATCGGACTGATCGTACCACATATTGTACGGCAGTTCACCGGACCGGATTACCGGATACTGATACCAGGTTCCGCGCTATCGGGAGCCGTGCTGCTGACAGTTGCCGACCTGTTGTGCCGGACCATCGTAGCGCCCGCTGAACTACCCGTAGGTATCATTACAGCGGTCATAGGAGCGCCTTTCTTCCTATGGCTGATTATTAAAGAAAAAAGGACTATACTGGCATGATGTTGCGTGCAAAAGATATATCACTGTCCCTGGGAAAAGCACAGATATTGCGTGGTGTAAGCATGGATGCGAACGCCGGCGAACTCTGTGTGATCATGGGGGCCAATGGAGCGGGTAAATCAACACTGCTGAAAGTAATAGCAGGAGAGTATATGCACTATCAGGGTAGTGTGAATATCGCCGGAAATGAACTGAAAGCATTGCCGGTAGATGCACAGGCCAGGATGCGGGCAGTACTGTCACAACAGATCACATTGAATCAGCCTTTCTCTGTAACGGAAGTAGTGAATATGGGGCGTTATGTATATAATACCCATCTTTCTGCACTGGACAAAGAGATCGTAATCTATGCACTGAAGATGATGCAGGTATATAACCTGCGTGAAAGAACATATCCGACGTTATCAGGAGGACAAAAACAACGGGTACAGATGGCCCGGGTACTGGCGCAGCTACTGGAAGCGCCTGATTTGCAGGCCACTGACTATACCGGTAAAAAGATGTTATTACTCGATGAACCGGTAACAGGAATGGATATCCTGCATCAGCAGTTATCCCTGCAACTGGCTACTTCTCTCGCCGCCAGCGGCGTACTGGTAGTAGCCGTGCTGCACGACTTTCAACTGGCCGCTGCTTATGCTCATAAAATGCTGCTGCTAAAGGATGGAGGCGTATATGCACAGGGCACTGTGGAGGAGATCCTGACTCCCGCACATATTAAAGACTGTTTCGGTGTGGAAGTAGCCGTACTGGAACATCCTCAATGTCATTATCCGCTGGTGGTAACCGCCGCTGCCGACGGCCTTTTTAAATCACCTGCCGAAAAGGCAATAAACGTATTGTAATCCAATGAATGCAACTGCGACTTCTACATTAAAAGAACAATGGCTGAATTTCCGTGAACAACATCCAAAAACAAGGATCCGTGATGCTGCCCATCAGCTGCAAGTGAGCGAGGGCGAAATCGTCGCCGCCTGCACCGGAACAACCATTAAGCACCTGAAGAATGAATTTCCTGCACTCATGCAGGCGATGCCGGCATTAGGTAAAGTGATGGTGCTGACCCGCAATGAAAATTGTGTAATAGAACGCAAAGGCGTTTTTGAAATAGTAAATACTGAGAATAAACATGTCGGTACTGTATTGGGTAAAGACATTGATCTGCGTATGTTCTTCTCCCGCTGGAAATATGGTTTTGCAGTAGAGAACGACGAAACGATCGGCTTCAAAAAATCTCTTCAGATCTTTGATGCACAGGGTGGCGCCATCATGAAAATATACGCTGTGGAACAGACCGATCTCAGCGCATGGGATAAAGTAGTGGCTGACTTCACTGCTGCTGAGCAGGCAGCTGCTATTACAGTTGCGCCAGCTCCTGCTGCGCCGGTATATAATGATGCAAACGCAGATGCTGCATCCTTCCTGGAAGGATGGGCAAACTTACAGGATACACATGATTTCTTCCCATTGCTGATGAAGCATAAATTATCCAGAACAGGCGCGCTTGAACTGGCAGAAGGCAAATTCTCCCGCCGGGTAAACAGTGAGTGTGTAAAAACATTGCTGAACCAGGCTTCCGCAACTGGTCTGGAGATAATGGTATTCGTGGGTAATCCGGGTAATATCGAAATTCATACTGGTCCGGTACAGAAGATCCTGGAGATCCCAAACTGGATCAATGTAATGGATGAAGACTTTAACCTGCATCTGAAAACAGATACCATTGCACAAAGCTGGGTAGTAGAGAAACCTTCAGTAGATGGTATCGTTACTTCGCTGGAAGTATTCGATGGCGCCGGTGAAATGATCGCACAATTCTTTGGTAAGCGCAAACCTGGCAATCCTGAACTGGAGCCATGGAGAGCATTGGCTGCGAGTCTGTAACGAACAACTGTTTTCTATAAACCTGCAATAGTTGAAGCGCCTTCATTTACATGGAGGCGCTTTTGTTTTTCCCTAATTGACAAATCGTTTTCCTTATTTGAGCATCTATCCATCACACAACATTGTACTTTTGATCCGTGCGAAAGAGTAATTGATATTAAGATTTATTGCTGCAGACATCCATTGTTTGTCAGCTCCAGAAAGAAACTATACTATCCTCGACAACCCTTTATCAGTGAAGTTTATCTGCTATTGCCGGCAGTGTGCACGCTGCCTGGCGATCCAGATTACGACACAAACCCTTAAACAAAAATATATGTGCGATATCAGACCATTGTGGAATAAGAATAAGGCGCAGATCAGCCATTGTGCAAACTGCCAGACCGTATATATATGGCATAATAACCTTATCCTGAATTTCACTCCTAAAGATTTTCAATTGTTTCATGAAACGCTCGAACACCAGGACTTCTACGACTGTAGTATGATGTTTCCTGATGGAGAAGAAAGAGTGATCGTGCATTCGCCATGCCGAGATATCAGTTTTACGTTTACATTGCAGGAATGGCTGGATATGAAGGAAGCGATGGGTGAGGCAGTTCTGCTGCAACAGGTATATGATCTGATCCGCTAGTGTTTTTCCCTTTTGCGTAAGTCTTTTTCCTGAATAGATAAACGTGTTCGTCAAACGCATGCTTATCTTGCATGCATTATTTACTCCGCCAGATATCCGGTATTACACCATGGCTGCAATCTCCGCCCGCAGTTCGTGTAATACAAAAGCATTATTCATTTAACCGTTGGTACCAGTATGCGTCGTTGTATTGCCTGTAGCACACAACGGCAGGGGATTTTTATGCAATTTTTTTAAAGGGGTCAATGCTACTATACTTTATGAGGTCACAATTTATTGTGTTAGGTCTGTCTATTGCCTTATGCAATAGCGCATGGGCGCAGTCTGCCAAACAGAAAGCGCCTGATAATGTTATTGCTGATTCAGTACGTTTACGCGACGTAGTGGTAACGGGTCAGTATGCCCCACAATCTCTGAAGCAGTCTGTGTATCAGGTGAGAACGATTTCCAGCGAATATATAAAGTTGCGAGGTGCTACCAACGTACTTGGTGTGTTGGATAATCAGTTAGGTGTACGCTTTTCTAATGATGCTACATTAGGTGAAACCGATGTGGAGATCATGGGGATGTCTGGTACAAACGTGAAGATCCTGTTAGATGGAGTTCCATTGGTCGACAGAGGTAGCACCCGTCAGAGTCTTTCTCAGATAGATATTAATACCATCGAAAGAATAGAAATTGTTGAGGGGCCCATGTCTGTGGTCTATGGAACAGATGCACTGGCTGGTGTGATCAATATCATCACAAAAAAGTATCACGGAAAAGAACAGCTGTCTGTTACAGCCCGTGTACAGGAAGAAACCGTTGGTAAAGAGTATGCCGCTTTCAAAGCAGAAGGTGTACATAATGAAAACATCGGTATACAGTGGGGGCACAAAGGCTTCTTTGCCGGTGCTGGTTTTACCAGGAATGATTTCGGTGGATGGAGTGATTCACTTACCGGTCGCCGGAAAGCCTGGAAGCCGAAAGATCAGCTCATCGCCAATGGTTCCTTGGGATACAGTAATGAAAATCTGAAAGTGTGGTACCGGTTGGATTATCTCGATGAAGATATCATCAGCCGCGGTGATATTAACTATGATAACGGAAAGGCAACAGATCAGCATTACCTGACAGATCGTTTTACACACCAGGCACAGGCTGTATGGCAGGTGAACAAAGACCTGGGCATTAATGCGACTGCTTCTTATCAGGATTACAAGCGGATCACGCGTACAACAATTAAAGACTTTACAAATAATACAGAGGCACTGGCAACTGATGCCGGTGCACAGGATGTGTCTAAGTTCAATACGATTTTCTTCAGAGGAACAGCGCAGTATACTTTTTCTCCGGTATGGTCCTTTCAGCCGGGTGTAGAATATCGTCGTGATGGTTCTTCCGGACAGCGTATACTGGGTACACCTTATATCAACGACTATTCCGTATTCCTCTCTGCTGAAATCAAACCGGTACATTGGATGAATATACGTCCGGGTGTGAGACTGAGTGAAAATTCCGTATACGATGCACCACCGGTAATCCCTTCTGTTAATACCAAATTTGCATTACGCGATAATCTGGACCTGCGTCTTTCTTATGCACGTGGTTTCAGAGCACCTGCTTTAAGAGAATTGTATTTCTATTTCTTTGACGCCAGTCATTCTATCAAAGGAAACAGTGATCTTAAAGCAGAATATTCCAACAGCTTCACCGGTTCTATCAGCTGGCAGGCTGTTGAAAAAGGAGCGGTAAAGATAGGTGTGACTGCTACCGGATTCTACAATGACTTCAACAACAGGATAGATATTGCGACTATCAATGGATCGGATACTTCTACATATGTGAACATCAGCAAGTTTAAAACGACTGGTGGAACATTAAGTGGTGTAATGAACTGGAAGGATTTGCAGGTGAATGTTGGTTTCTCTTACATCGCGCGTTATAATCAGTTCTCAGATGACGATGCCTATAACAAAGATTATCCAACACCTGCATTTACCTGGACACCGGAAGTGAATGCCAATATTACCTACAACTTCAGAAAGATCGGTGGTGCGCTGAACCTCTCCTATAAATTCAACGGAGAGCGTCCTGCTTATGAGGAAGTCACAACTGCTGTTCCTTCTTTTATACATGAGATAAGGACTCCGTCTTTTCATCAGGCAGATCTTACAGCAACCAAGACCATTACAAAATATGTATCGGTCAATGCAGGTGTCAGAAACCTGTTTAATAATACCAATATCAACAATTCAACATTGACCAGCGGACAGGCGCATACAGCAGGTGGCATATTGCCGATGTGGTATGGACGGTCTTATTTCCTGGGATTGAGCTTCAACTGGAACAGGAACAAATAATTAATCAAATAAATACAATCAAACAAAAATGGCTATGAAATTAAGCAGACTTCTCCTCGTACTTGCTGTTGGAACCTTATTCAGTGCATGTAGTAAAGACGAGGACCCTACCGTTGTAATACCACCTTCTGATGGTTCTCAGCTTACGCTGAACGGCGGTGGCGGCACAGGCTCCCCTAATACAGTATATGTAGATTTCAGCTCTGACTCAACCGCTACAAGAGGTCGTACCAGCTGGTCCCTTGGTTTCTATGGCGGTGCTGAATACCGTGTTATCCTCAATGGTTTCACTTCTATCAGCGCAAAGGCTTTAAATAAAACTGATATCAATACTGTTAATATCGAAGATACTGCCGGTATCAATCTGGCTATCGGACAGGGACAGGGTACACTGGCAATGATCGACGATGTATATGGTGATCTGACCAAGACAGCGATCGCCGAAGTATCTGCTGCTGAAGCCAGCAACAAAGTATACCTGGTAAAACCAGAAACTTCATCTGCTACTGATCCTGCTACCTGGTACAAGATCCGTGTTACAAGAAACGGCAATGGCTATACTTTACAGTATGCAAAGCTGAAAGAAACGACTATTAAGACAGCGACTATCACAAAAGATAATAGCTTCAACTTTACTTTCTTCTCCCTGGAGAATGGTAACACCGTAAATATAGAACCTAAGAAAGCTGACTGGGATATCGCATGGTCATATGCTGCTTATTACACAGCGACCATTCCTTATTTCTTCTCTGATTTCGTGGTGACCAACCAATATGCAGGTGTAACCGCAGCTAAAGTGGACAGCACTGTAATCAGCTATAACAACTTCTCTGCTTCCAACATCGCTACGCTGACATTCTCCGACAAACGTGATGCTATCGGCAGCAGCTGGAGAGCTACAACCGGCGCTGGTATCTACAAAAACTTCTACTACGTGGTGAAAGATGCCAATGGTAACTACTATAAACTGAAATTTGTGAGCATGGGTCTTGCCGACGGTGGTGTAAGAGGTTATCCGGTGATAGAATACAAGCTTGTGCAATCAGCTAAATAGTCATGTAAATGAATTCCAGATAGCGTATAATAGCAGGAACGCCTTCACAATTGTGAGGGCGTTTCTTTTTGCGCATTGTTTTCCCGATTGCGTAAGTCATTTTCCCGTTTCGTCATTAACTTGTCAGTACTCCGTACTAATTTTACATTACTACTCCGCCCGACAATCATTTTATTATTTCAGTAACCCGTACTATCGACCCGTTCCCTACAGGCACAGGGATATCCGTACCGGCATATTAACCAATGTATATCAGAAAAGATTTTTACACTTCAATCATCCTGCTGTGTGTGGGACACCAGTGGGCTATGGCCCAGACTGACACTTCCAGGGCTAAGAACCTGCACGGAGTGGAGGTGAAAGCTGTGCGCCTGGAAACGCTGACCAGCAAAGCCGCTATGCCGGTGACGATCATCAACAGAAAGACACTGGAGATGATGGGCAGCCGCAGGTTGGATGAAGTGATGCGCGAACAAACCGGTGTGAATATCGTGAATGATATTGCAGCAGGATCACGTGCCATTGGTATGCAGATGCAGGGCTTTAGTGCTGATTATATCCTGATATTGATTGACGGGCAGCCGATGATAGGCAGGAATGCCGGGAATTTTGATCTGTCGCGTATTACCGTTTCGGATATTGAACGGATTGAAATTGTGAAAGGAGCGTCCTCCAGTTTATTTGGTAGTGAAGCACTGGGAGGTGTGGTGAATATTATCACCCGTCAGAAAGTTACCACTAAGCAGGGACAGGCCATTCTACGTTATGGTTCGCAGAATACGCAGGATGCTACATTGGAAGGAGAGATGCCTTTTTCAAAAGAGAAAGGATCTGTGTCGTTGTCTGGTAATTATTACCATACAGACGGCTATAATGTGAACAGTTATCTCAGCAGGGGCGCAACAGCACCACCATATGACAGTTATAGTCTGCAGTCCCGTTTACGTTATCGTTTGAGCAACACGCATCAGTTATTGTTATCAGGCAGATGGTCTTTGCGTAACTCACAGAATGAATCTGTGTATGGTAGTGGCCAGACGCAAAACAGTACGAAGGATGTATTACGTGAAAGTGATGTAAATGCTTCTGCTGTATTACAGTCTTCGGTCAACAAACAATTCAGGGTGAATAGTCAGTATTATCTGACACGTTACAGTTCCAGTCAGGACGTAAGCACAGGCAAGCAGGTCGCCCTGAAAGCCAATGATTTTACCCAATATTTTCACCGGCTGGAAGAACAGTTCCTGTATACACCTTCAGAGAACCTATCTTTTACAGGTGGCGCAGGCGCTAATCTGGAGCGGATGAATGATACAGAGTTTCATGGCGGAAATGACCTTTGGAGCGGATATGCTTACGCACAGGGAGACTGGAAGCTGCTTAGTAAACTCATGACACGTATCGGTCTCAGATATGACCACAATGGTTTTTATGGAGGTCGTCTGAATCCGAGTGCCGGATTTAGTTACAGTGTAAGTGAGAAGGTGTTACTGAAGGCAGCTGTTGGTACTGGCTATAAGACACCTGATTTTAAGAAACGTTATCAGGTCTTTACCAATCCACAGGCTGGATATACGGTATTAGGTGTGGAAGAAGTCGCCGGTACATTAGCAGAGATGCAGGCTGCGGGACTGATCAGTGAAATAAGACCTGTAGCCCGGAATATCAGTGCTGCTTTACAACCGGAGACCTCTGTGTCCTATAATGTGGGGTTAAGTGTACAGGCGCATACTTCAGTTAAGGTGGACCTGAATGTCTTTTATAATAGTCTGCACAATTTCATCAATACCGTGCAGGTGGCTACCAGAACGAATTATCAGCCTGTTTATTCCTACATCAATCTTGACCGTTCTTACACTGCCGGAGCAGAAGCCGGTGTAGTGGTAAGTCCGCTGCCCGGACTGGACATCTCCGCAGGATACCAGTTATTATATGCAAAGGACAGAGGCGTCATGGATTCTATCCGTAGTGGTAAGTATCCGTATAATAAAGTGCGGAACAGCAATACGGGAGAAACCAACCCTTCCAGGGTGAGTGACTATATCGGACTGGAGAACAGGTCCAGGCATATGGCTAACCTGCGGGTATTCTATGAATATGCACCCTGGGGCATCAGTGCGACCTGTCGTGTGACATACCGTAGTAAAGCCGGATATGACGATGCGAATAACAACCGCTTCCTGGACAGGTATGATACCTTCATTGCAGGTTATGCGATGTTGTATGCCTCTCTGGAAAAGAAACTATGTAAGGACCATTTATCCGTACAGATAACGGCGGATAATGTGACTAATTATACAGATATGCTGATGCCCGGACAACCTGGACGCATCTTGATGGCCGGCTTAAAATGGCGCTTTTTTAAATAAACTAAACCATGCGATACGCAACCCTGACTTGTATGTTAGCCGCTACCCTGTTAGCTGCATCCTGTAAAAAGGACGAAAATAAAGATACGAAGGCCAGTTATGAAGATGGCGTGAGCACCGTTGTCTACGATCTGGCTGGTGATACAGAAGCGTCTGTGTCAGATGGCGTAGAAGGAAAGGAGCGGAGGCCGTTCAGGAGTTTCTATTTCAAATTAAAGACGAAGCTGCAGTCATGGGATAGTACGGCTGCAAACCGTCGCAGTAATAGCTGGGATCTGGCTTTCACCGATGTGTATAATGCGCTGGTATATGTGAACGACGGCAGCAATGCAAATGGTCCGGGGTACGGCGGACCGGGGAAAGGCCTGATCATAGCGGTTGATTCCCCTTATGCAAAAGTGACGACGGCGCCTTCTCCGGAAGTGATGAAAGAAAATAACCTGAAGTTTGCCGGTTGGGATGGATACCCACAGGTCTACAATACGGGCTGGTACTTTTATTCATTAACGACCCATCTGGCGATTCCCATAAAGAACCGCACGTTTATCCTCATGACAGCTGAGGGTAAATATGCGAAGCTGGAACTGATCAATGTATATCAGGGTAATCCACCGGCGGTGACTGATCTCTACTGGCCTGCGCCTTATTTCACCTTCCGCTATTATGTGCAGGAAGATGGGAGCAGGAATCTGAGAACGCCCTGATAAGCAATCATTTTACTAAGTACACTCACTCTATGCAAAAGATCACTCTTTTATGCATGGCCCTTGCCATGTCCCTTATTGCCTGTTCGAAAGGCGACAAAAATACCCCTGAGGTACCAACGCCGGAGGATACGACAACGGTTGTCGATGTGAAAACAGGTGTATACACCCTGGTTAATCTGGCTGCGGATACAAATGCGACGTCCGGCGCCGCTGCAAAGACATTCTACTATAGTCTTGAAACCCAGCGGACGATCCCTGCATCACAGGTGCAGACCTCCAACTGGGATATAGCTTTCAGTGGTACGTATAACAGTACGATCCTGATCAACAATGGGAAGGCGAAATTCTCACCAGGTTATGGTGGTCCGGGTATCGGAGGCATCTACCTGGTAAAAGACGCTGCCATTGATGCGGAATATTATGGTGGTCCGCAGAAAGCGATGAAATCAATCCCCCCACGCCGCTTGTTTGACAGTGCATTTGCACATGTCACAACAATGCCGGTAAATGATGAGCAGCTGCTTACCAATGATGGCGTAGGACTGGATTATTTTGGTCCGAGTACTGACGGATGGGCCTTCTATGATTTTTACGGTCTACAGTTCCCCTCATCGCCAGCGGACAGTGTCGCCCATGTATGCTATAGTATGCCGCGTGCGCTGATCATAAAAACAGCTAAAGGACATTATGTGAAAATGGTCATTTACAGTATTTACAAGGGCGCACCTGAATTACCGACCCGTTCTTATAAGCCTGGATTCGTGACATTTAAATATGCTATTCAGAAAGATGGTACCCGGAATCTTGACCTGAAATAATCAATCTCAATATATACCTGCAATGAAGATAAAAAATCTGCTGCTGCTGGCATTGTCAGCGACCATGCTGGCGACTGCCTGTAAAAAAACGGAAACAATTGAACCACCTGCACCCGCTAATAACAGGATACTTTCCTATAAGGTGACAAACGTACCCGATGCTGCCGTATACGGGGCAATTGACGACGACAAAGGGACTATTACACTCATACTGCCATACTACTATTTTCTGACGGCTATACAGCCTGAAATCAGGGTTTCTGAGGGGGCTACCGTGACACCCGGCAACGGTGTGCTCATTGATGATATTACCAAAAAACTGAGTGAAGGAACAAAGGTGGCATATGTCGTAACAGGTAAGGATGGCAGTAAGGCGACCTATAACCTGGTATTGACTACCCAACAGCCGGATATTGCGGTAGATGAACTATCCCCCGATCCTGCTAATCCACTGGTGTTGTACCATAGTGATCCATCCACTTTTCAGTTCAACTTCTTCAGCATCACTGGAAAGAATTTCATTCCACAACAGGAATCGCTGGGCATCTTTTCTACGATCAGTTACCTGAATGAACAGGGAACAGTGGTGTATACAGCTGTTAATGGAGATAATTTTACTAACAGTATCGGTACGGCGGTACCATCTGCAGCGCAATTACCTGCGGGTTTGTACCGGATCCGGATAACGTCTTATACACGTTCCGCAACGATGAAGAATCCTGTAAAAGTCGAAACGCTCTAAACGTTCTGTAATCATCTGCAACAATTGAATAACCATGACATTTTTTAATAGAACATATTCACAGGTGTCAGCCGCTGTTTTGCTGGCGTGCTGGATGATAGCCGGCGCCTGTAGCAAAGAGAAGGTGGAAGCGCCTTATCCCTATCATGAACTGAAGACATTTAAAGTCGTAGCTGCAACAGGTGATACCATTCAGGCTGCTGTTGCTGATGGAAGTATCATACTGTACTGGCCATTTGACGAGCCTGTACCAGCTACTATCACGCCGTTGATCGCTGTATCTGATAAAGCTACGGTATCACCAGCTTCGGGTACTGCAATTGCCATTAAGGACAGTGTGTCGTACGTGGTGACTGCCCAGAACGGTGCTGCTTCTTCTTATAAACTACGGGTGATCGTGAATCAGCCGGAGTTGCAGATCAATAGCGGTACCGATATGGCAGGACAGCTGGGTGCTAACCTGAGTATCGGAGGTATTACCTATCTGATACCAGATGTGAATATAACAAGTGCTTACCTCGTGTCAGCAAAAGGAGAGGAGACCAAATGTACGATCAATGGTTTCACCGAACTGGGCGCCAATGATTATGCGCTGGAAATGGCGACGCCTGATGTGGATACTGGCAGCTATAAACTGAAAGTGATAAGTGCTACTAAAACTGTGACAAGTGACAAGGCTTTTGTGAAAGTTATTTATCCTTTGCCATCTGTCGTAGCACCAGCAACGGCTATTACAGTAAAGAGAGGACAAACATTTACGCTGAATGGCAGTAATATGAGAGGTATGTTGCCTGGGAGAGCCCGGCTGACCGGTGGACAGCTCTATTACGACCTGGAGCTGGCGGAGTTTAACCTGACCAGTGTGACTTACCGCATACCTGCTGATTTCCCGCTGGGAAATTATAACCTGCTGCATGCTGCATTCCGGAACTATCAGGGAGTGACGGTATATATGCGTGCGGGAACAATCAATCCGGTTCTGATCATTACAGAATAAACATTGTCAATGGCGGCTGCCATACCGGAAAAGAAGAGAGCCGGACACTGGTACTGTCCCGGCTCCCCGAAGATCCGGAGAACAAATATCTTATCCTTAACATTTTAAAACTCTAAAAATGAAAATCTTAGACACTGCCCCCAAATCAGCAGCCAAAACTACAAAAAATATTGCTCGCTCATTCTACGCAGTAGCGCTGGGTGCGATGGCAATATTCTCTTCCTGTCAGAAAGAGGGCAACCAGGCAACACCTGTATTGTCTGGAGCTGATGTGACCACAGCGGCAACCAGTCCGTCTACCGGTCAGACAGTATCTTTTAACTGCGATAGCACTTATGGCACCGTTACACTGGATGCCAGCGGCGTGTATAACGTGGCAAACTTTTTCCAGGGAATACAGGGTACTACCGGTAATCCTCCACACATTGCACATTCAGTATATTACTACAGCCTGGCCGACAATGATGGTGGTTGTGATGGTTTTGACCTGATCTTTAGTGGTACTGCCAATGCAGATATCAGCGTTCCGGCAGGTTATACCTTACAGTATACCACAACTGCTTTTGCCAGCATCACTTCTTCTACCACAGGTACATCTGTGAGCACTTTCGGTTACAACCGTATCCTGATGGCGCCGCCAACAGGTGCTACCACCCTGAATACGGCTCATCCGGGATGGTATAACTACGATGTGGTAAATCACATTGTATATCCTATTGCTGAATGGGGTGTGGAAGTTAGTCTGATCGTCACTACGAGCGCAAATGTAAAGTACAAAGTACAGTTACAGGACCTGTATTCAAACGGTACGCCTAATGCAACCGTACAGGCTAATAACTTCCCGTTCTTTAAATTCCGTTACAAGAGACTTAACTAATCATTTTTTTACTTTTTATCAGGTCAGCCGCCCTGACAAAAAAGAAAGGCGCATCATGAGAATGATGCGCCTTTCTAATTATATACATGCAGATAAGCCAGGCTTATAATGCAGTTTTTACAGTCTTGATGATTCTCGCTGCAACTTTGTAAGGATCTGCTGCGGAGTTTGGACGTCTGTCTTCCAGGTAACCTTTCCAGCCTCTTTCTACAGTGGCAACGGGGATACGGATAGAAGCACCACGGTCAGATACGCCGTAGCTGAAATCGTGGATAGACGCAGTTTCGTGCAGACCTGTCAGACGCAGGTGGTTGTCAGCACCGTATACATCAATGTGCTCGGATACTACAGGACGGAAAGCTTCACATACTTTGTCATACACCGCTTTATCACCAGCAGTTCTCAGCAGGGTGTTGGAGAAGTTAGCGTGCATACCGGAACCGTTCCAGTCCAGGGTACCTAATGGTTTACAATGCCAGTTGATGGAAACACCGTATTTCTCACCGATTCTTTCCAGTAAGTAACGGGCGATCCAGATCTGGTCACCAGCTTCTTTCGCACCTTTTGCGAAGATCTGGAATTCCCACTGACCAGCAGCTACTTCTGCGTTGATACCCTCTACGTTCAGACCAGCTTCGATACAAACGTCCAGGTGTTCTTCAACGATATCACGACCGAAGGCGTTATTAGTACCTACAGAGCAGTAGTACTGACCCTGTGGGCTTGGATATCCATTGTCAGGGAAGCCTAAAGGTTTATTGTTATTTGGGTTCCACAGGAAGTATTCCTGTTCGAAACCAAACCAGAAATCATTATCATCATCTTCAATGGTAGCACGGCCGTTGGTTGCGTGTGGTTTACCGCTTGCTTCCAGTACTTCGCACATTACCAGATACGCATTCTTTCTCTGAGGATCTTTTACAAAGAAAACTGGTTTCAGCAGACAGTCTGAAGAACCACCTGGCGCCTGTTTAGTAGAAGAACCGTCAAAGCTCCACATTGGAAGATCTTCCAGTTTACCACTGAATTCTTTTTCGATTTTGGTTTTACTTCTCAGGCTTTGGGTTGGTTGATAACCATCCAGCCAGATGTACTCAAATTTTACCATTGGACTAATTGATATTTAATTATTTGTGCACTCCTGCATGCGATCGTTTTGGCATTGTGGTGTCTTATCCCCCTATACACTTCCTTTTGTACAGTTTGGTCGATTCGCTATGCAAAGAAAGTTATTAAAGCTGTTTTTGTCAACCGGTAATCCGGTTTTTTACCTTCCTCTTACTTTGGAATCGGATGATTTTATGCAAAAATGGTTAAAAAATTAATATGGTAGGTAGTATTATGTCATATAGTTTTTATTATAATGTCTTTGAGGCTGTGCTATTGTGACTCTGTATTTTTTTCGTAATTTCATCGGACTGTACTATTCTATAGGTCAACTTAAAACCACTTTGGTGAAAAAAAGCAATTCCCTAATCCAGCTACTGTTTTTATCCAGTTTATTGTTTGCCTGCAAAAAAGACAAACAATCAGAGCCGCCTCCTACGCCTGCAGAAGGTTCAAGAGAGCAGCTGACACTGGATTCCATCTATCTTTATGCCCAGCAGGTCTACCTCTGGTACGATGCACTGCCGGCATACGATGTTTTTAATCCCAGGCAATACGCAACCGGCGGTAATCTGCTGGAAAACTACCAGCGGGAGCTATATGCCCTTACACAGATAAAGATCAATTCGACAACGGGAGAGGCTTTTGAGTATTCCGGTACACCCGGACATCCCAAATATTCTTTTATCAGTGAAGAAAGCCTCGATGGAGGCAGACAGGGAACAGTTGACCTGAATGATAAAGGAGATGACCTTGGTATCGGTCTTTCCGCTAACGGAAATACTGATGTGCGTATCCGGATAGTACATCCTTCCTCCGCTGCTGCTAATGCCGGACTCACCCGTGGCATGAAAGTAACAGCCCTTAATGGTACTCCTATAACTGTGAATTCAGGCTCTTTCATTGAATCAGCCCTCGCACAGGGAACCGTGTCTATCACTATTGAAAGGGATAATGGCACGACCAGTACGGTAAACCTTACCCGTAAAAACTATACGACCACCGCTGTGCTGAAAACAGCTATACTGGATGCGGGTGCGCAGAAAGTCGGCTATATCGCATACAGCCGTTTCTCTAATTATAACACAACGAAAGCTGCATTGGATCAGGCATTCAGTCAGTTCACCGGTGCTGGCATTACTGCGCTTGTAGTGGATCTGCGTTATAACGGCGGAGGTTATACACAGACTGCTGAGTATATGGTGAATCAGATCGCGCCTTCTTCTCTGAATGGAAAGGTGATGTATACAGAATACTTCAATACACTGTTGCAGAACGGCCAGGCGCCTATTCTGAAACAACAGCTGTATCGTAATGCCGCCGGAGAAACTGTGATGTGGAATGGTCACCTGGCCACTTATGCAGATCTGGACTATTCCGTTGCCGGTAATACCTTCAAGTTTGACAATATCGGCGCACTGAACTCCGTAAAACAAGCCGTTTTCATCGTAAGTGGTAGTACTGCTTCTGCAAGTGAACTGGTCATTAACAGCCTGAAACCATATATGCCGGTGAAACTGGTGGGGCAGACCACTTATGGAAAACCCGTTGGTTTCTTTGGTTTACGTATCGATAAATACACCGTATACTTATCGAATTTCTCTATGAAGAATGCTGACGGATTTGGGGACTACTTCCATGGTATGGATGTAGATATTCCCTCTTCCGATGATGTTACGCACGATTTCGGTGATCCGGATGAAATGTGTCTGATGTCAGCACTGAACTACATAGAAGGTCATCCTGCAGGTCGTATAGGAGCGATTAAACCGGTTGTACACATGGGGCCGGCTTCCTTCAACGGCATGATCGAAACCAGGTTGAAACTGCATTGATATTTCCTTATATCGTAATGTTTTTTCCCGATTTGATCAATGTATTAGCATTGCTGCAGCTACCTTTGCAACAGCTTCCTAATTAAAAGTGCTGTTTGTTTACTCCAAAAGCAGACTTCTTTAGCAGAACATAAGTTTCTTTAACATTAATAAGTCCTTAATGGTCTCGTCTCCTGACAACTGGAGACGAGACCCAAGGCACAATTCCCCAACTTCGCTGCGTGTTTTGCAAGTTTATTTAAGTAATTTTAGCCGTTAAATGAAAACTGGATGATCAAAAAGGTGCTACGTAGCAGGAAATGTATACTTGTTGCAGATGATGACGCAGACGACAGGGAACTGATAAAGGTGGCCTTTGAAGAAAGTGGGGCAGACACTGAACTGCGTTTTGTAGAGAATGGAGAAGAATTGATGTTTTATCTTAACAGGCAGGGTAAATATGCCGATGAGGAAAAGTATCCGTTCCCCAGCATTATTTTGCTTGACCTGAACATGCCGCGTAAAGACGGTCGTGAAGCGCTGCGCGAAATCAAGGAACACGCCAGCCTTAAATGGTTGCCGATCATTATTCTGACCACCTCTACAGAGGCAAAGGATATCTCGAAATGTTATGAGCTGGGCGTAAATAGTTATACCATCAAGCCCGCCAACTTTTCTGACCTGGTAGCGTTTACCCGCATGCTGCATACCTATTGGTTTACAGTTGTTCAACTACCGTAGAAATCTTTCCACACAGACTACACATATATTCACCGTACTTTTAACTACTCTCGACAACTTAATAACTGAGTATAATAATGATCGAACTGTTAAGGGAACGTACGGGGAAACAACATCAGGAACTTGAGCGTGTACTGATTCCCAGCATAAAAGCTGCCAATACGCCTGCCGCGTATATCAAGCTGTTACAACTTTTTTATGGTTACTATTATCCGCTGGAGCAGCATATTGCTGCGCATATGGATATCTCCTTTCCAGGAGGTTTTGAGCGGAGAAGAAAAGCATCCCTTTTACTGGATGATATAGCTGCTATCAGCGGCGCGCCTGCTACTACACCACCCTGTTGCACAGATATACCGGAAATAACAGATAACGCACAGGCACTGGGAGCTATGTATGTCCTGGAAGGTTCTACACTGGGCGGACAAGTCATTTGCCAGATACTGATGCGGAATCTGGCCGCTCCTGAATTACCCAAAGCACTTTCCTTCTTTAATGGTTATGGCACTGATACCCAGTCTTACTGGGATACCTTTGTACATTATTTGCAGGGTTATCACGGTAATGAAACCCAGCAGCAAAGAATGCTGGAAGCAGCAGCAGCCACTTTTGAACGCTTTAAATTGTGGGCGCTCCAGCAACAGGGACAGTAATATCTTTTATTAACCCACTCAGACCCGTCATATGCAGAAACGGAATTTTGATTCTACTTTTTGTGGAAGTGTACCCCTTCATCAGATAAACCTGATACAACCCTATGGCATGCTGCTGGTGATCCGGCAGGCAGATTATAAGATCGTACAGGTCAGTGAAAATATCAGTGTGGCCGTTGGCCGGCAAGCACCGGAAATAGTGGATACGCTCTTGTCAGATTATATCCCGGCCAGCCAGATGAAGGAGCTGCAACGTAAACTGGATGAAGGTCTGGTGAATAAGCTGCCCTTTACCCTGACCTTTACCGGTTCGGATGGTCCTAAAGATTATCTGGCTATCACACATCTGTCAGGGGAAGCTTTAATACTTGAAATAGAAGAACTTGGCCAGGCTGGCGAAGACAATTCTTTCATTAATATTTATCAGCAGCTGAAATATGCGATGGCCGCGATCAATGCGGCGCCGTCTATTCAGGTTGCCTGTGAAACAGCTGCCAGACAGCTGAAAGCCTTGTCGGGATATGACAAGGTAATGGTATACCAGTTTGACAAAGACTGGAATGGTACCGTGATCGCTGAAGAACAGGAACCTGGTATGGAATCTTATCTGGGCCTCACCTTTCCTGCATCTGACATTCCCCGTCAGGCCAGGGCGATGTACCTGGACAATCCTTACCGCATGATTCCCAACAGGGAATATGTGCCTGTCAGCCTCTATCCGGTTATCAATCCATTGACCAACGCCTTTACGGATCTCTCCGGATGTAACCTGCGCAGCGTGCCTGCGGTACACCTGGAATATATGAAGAACATGGAGATCATGACTTCTATGTCCTGCCGTATCCTGAAAGACGGTCAGTTATGGGGATTATTCTCCTGTCACCACCGTACGGCATACCAGTTGCCTTATGAAGGCAGAGCCTTGTTTGAATTGCTCTCAGATATTATTGCCGCACGTATCCAGTCGCTTTATTATAAAGAACAAAGTGACGAATACACGAAGTTGCACGATGTACATACCCGTCTCATAGAGCAGGTATTTACCGGTAGTGATCTGCCCCAGGGGTTACTGAGCCGTGAGACGAATGTGCTCCAATTGCTTAATGCCTCCGGTGCTGCCATCATGCATAACAAACGCCTGGAGACTGTTGGTAAAGTGCCTGGCAAAAATGAACTAAAGGACCTGTTCCTCTGGTTGCAGAGTACTTCCACTTCCGGTCAGGTATTCCAGGAACTTCATCTGTCCGGAACTTACGAACCATCTATACACTATGCGGAAATTGCCAGCGGTATACTGGTGATTCCTGTCCAGCCTAATAAGGGAGAGTTCCTGGTGGTCTTCCGCCCGGAAGTGATCCAGCAGGTGAACTGGGGCGGAAATCCCAATGAAGCAGTACGTTTTGAAAAAGATAATATACAATATCATCCCCGCAACTCGTTTAGTATCTGGCAGCAGACAGTCCGTAATACAGCCATTTCCTGGAAACAAACAGAAATCCAGATGGCTGGCTTGCTCCGTAACTTTATCCTGGAATTTATTGTCAGAGGTCTCGATTAAGTGTACCGCACAGATGAATTGGTATGAAAATGGTTATTTCGTAAATATTGAATGAAGAAAGCGAACTACATAGTAGCTATAGGAGCCTCTGCAGGTGGATTGGAAGCCATCCATGAATTCTTTGATAATATGCCGGAGTACGGCAATCTGTCATTTGTTATTATTCAGCACTTGTCTCCCGATTATAAAAGTCTGCTGGTGGAACTGGTTTCCAAGCATACTAATATGAAAGTAAGAGAAGTGGAGGAAGATATGGGAATCGAGAATGACTGCGTATATGTCATTCCCAATAACAAGGAAATTATCGTAGAGCAGGGACGTCTCAGACTGGTACAGAAGCCAGCTGAGAAAGCACCTAATACCGCTATTGATACGTTTCTTTTTTCCCTTGCAAAAGATCAGGGCCGTCAGGCAATCTGTATCATTCTCTCCGGAACGGGGACAGATGGCACCAAAGGTGCTGCTGCTGTGAAAAAAGCGGGTGGTATGGTGATGGTACAGGACCCGGAAACCGCCAAGTTTGACGGAATGCCCCGCAGTGTGATCGGGTCTGAAAATATGGATTATGTCCTGGCGCCTGAATTCATGCCAGGTGAAATCTATAATTATATACAGGATATGCCGGTACAGGTCTTCAATGGCAAGATCGATGAAGACTTACTGGCAGAAGTATTTCAGCTGGTAAGAGAGCATAGCGGACAGGATTTTCACCAATACAAACCGCCTACCATTACCCGCCGTATCGCGAAGCGAATGGCGCAGTTCAATATAAAATCACTGGAGGAATACCTGCAATTGCTGCGGTCAAGCGAAGAGGAAAGTAAGGCGCTGGCTAAAGATTTCCTGATCGGGGTTACCCGTTTTTTCAGGGACAAAATCGCTTTCGACATATTGAAAGAGCAAGTGATCAGCAAACTGATAGACGAGAAGGAAGAAGGCGCCATTCTGAAAGTATGGGTGACTGCGTGTAGTACGGGAGAAGAGGCCTATTCGCTGGCCATATTGCTGGATCAGTGTCTACAGGAAAAGAATAAATGGCTGGACGTAAAGATCTTTGCTACTGATATTGATAGTAATGCGATCGAATTTGCCGCCAGAGGAACTTACCCTTTGTCAGTGGTAAAAGAAGTAGAACCTTCCATCCTGAAGAAATACTTCTTAAAAGAAGATAAGAAATACCAGATCGCGCCACGGCTGCGTAAGCAGATCGTATTTGCGCGTCACAATATTTTAAAGGACCCTCCCTTTATAAAAAATGATCTCGTTACCTGTCGCAACATGCTCATTTATATGGAGAATGTGTTACAACGGCAGGTGCTTTCCTCTTTACATTTCGCCCTGAATACAGGGGGCATTCTCTTCCTGGGACCCAGTGAGTCAGCTTCGCTGATACGCGGCGGACTGGAAGAAGTGAGCCAGAAATGGAAGATCTATCGCAAAACTGATAGTTCCCGCTCTCCTTTACCGGATAATCTTTATAGTCCGCTGGAATACATCCGGCAGACGCGTGAAGTGCGTGCAAATGGCAATAGCCGTATCATCGCGGATAAAAAAAGCAACAATTTGCTGGAAGATTTCCGCGAAGTGATGGCAGAAGATTTCGGTTATGCGGCGGTGTATATTGATAAGGCATATGAGATACATGAGGCGCTGGGGAACTATAAGAAATTCCTTTCCCTGCCAGAGAAGCGACTAAACCTGAATCTTCTGAAGATGGTGCCCGGCGATCTTTCCATGGCACTCAATATCGCTTTGAGACAGGCCTGGACCTCCGAAAAGAAATCGATGGTGAAAGGTGTCAAAGTGACTACACCTGAAGGGGTACGGGTGGTGAATCTCATGATCAAACCTGGTACCGGCAATAATCAGTATACCATGGTTGTGTTCAATGAGGATGTGGAAAAAGTCAGCATATCCGGAGATACGCCTGATACGCATGCACAGCCGGCAGATATAAAAGAGCATATCATGTCCCTGGAGGCAGAACTGGGTGAAACCCGCACCAACCTCCAGATGGCGATAGAGGGATTGGAAACCTCCAATGAGGAATTACAATCCAGTAACGAAGAACTACTTTCAGCGAATGAGGAACTGCAATCCAGTAATGAGGAACTGCAATCACTCAATGAAGAGCTGCACACCCTTAATACAGAGCACCAGCTCAAGATCAAGGAACTGGTAGAACTGAATGATGATATGGATAACTATTTCCGTAGTACGGATATCGGACAGGTGTTCGTAGACGGTAATATGCGTATCCGTAAGTTCAATCAGGCCGCCATAAAAATGATCAACCTGATTCCTTCTGACGTGGGGCGTCCTATCAATCATATCTCTACCAACATCCAGCAGGATAGCATGATAGATGATATTCAAACGGTGATAAGGACCAGGCGCATTGTGGAAAAAGAGATGGTACTGAGCAATGGCAATATGCACCTGATGAAAATCCTGCCCTATATCCGGCAGGATAAACAGACGGATGGTGTGGTGATCACTTTTGTGGATATTACGATGATCAGGGAGCTGGATATGCTGTTAAAAGGTGTATTTAACGCCAGTACCAACGTGATCCTCGCCTTTAAACCGGTAAGGAATGATGTAAGCGCAATTACCGACTTCCGTCTGGTGGCCGCTAATAGCGAAGGGCTGCGCTTCCTTGGTAAAGATGTAACTGCTCATAAACATCCTTCCATGAAGCAGACCATGTCGTCGCTGCTGGACCATGGACTGTTTGAAAAATACGTACAGGTGGTGGATCACGAGGCTGTTTTACACACTGAATTCCACCTGGAACGCAAACAACAGGATTACTGGTATGAGATGTCAGGTGTAAAAACCCAGGATGGCAATATGGTGATCACCTGTGCTGACATTACTGAAAAGAAAGATGCGGAAGATCGTTTACGCAGAAACTATAATGAACTGGTGCAGGCGAGAGAGAGTCTGCGTTCCCTGAATTCCGACCTGGAATATAAGGTACTGGAAAGAACACGCGAACTCACCATGAGTGAAGAGCGTTTCCGGCTCGTATCCAAAGCAACCAATGATACGGTATGGGATTGGAATCTGACCAACAATACCGTATGGTGGAGTGATAACTTTTATGCCGCATATGGTTATCAGAAGGAGGGGTCAAACAATCGTACGTTCTGGCAGGAGAATATCCATCCGGAGGACCGCGAACGCGTAAAAAACAGTATTTCCAGGGCTATCAATACCAAACAGAGTCAATGGACAGAAGGCTACAGAATGCGTCGTGAAAACGGTACATATGCTTTTGTGCTGGATCGTGGCTACCTGTTGGTAGATGAATATGCCACACCTTACCGCATGCTGGGGTCACTGATGGATGTGACTAATCTGCGTCAGGCCGAGCGACAGGCAGTGGTTAACAGGGAAGAAAAGCTATTCCTTGCCGAATCCATTCCATTGATCCTCTGGACAGCAGAGCCGGATGGAAATGTGAATTTTGTCAATGAACAGTTTTGTACCTATACCGGCAACTCTCTCCAGGAACTGCAGGAGCATGGCTGGGAAAGTGTGATCCATAAAGACGAGATAAAATCCTGGAAAAATGCCATGGAGCGTGCGATCAGATCGAAGGAAGATTTCTCTATGGAGATGCGTCTCAGTGATCAGGCCGGGAATTACCACTGGTTCCTGCACCGTACCCGCGTACAGAAGAATGCGGATGGTAAATCGACCGCCCTGGTAGGCACCAGTACAGATATCCATGAACAGAAAATGGCTGCCGAAATCATGGAGCAGCGCATAGAGGAACGTACACTCGCGTTAAAACGGGCAAACGAGGACCTGGAGTCCAGTAATGCTGAGTTACAGCAATATGCTTTTGTAGCTTCTCATGACCTGAAAGAACCACTCCGGAAGATCCATATGTTTGGTAACATGTTGAAAGACAGGTATCAGGCCACTATGGAAGATAAGGCGCGCGATTACCTGAGCCGTATTATCGGCTCCTCGGCACGTATGGCCAGTCTGATAGATGACCTGCTGCGTTTCTCCCGTTTGTCGCAGGTCAGCTTCTTCGAACAGGCAGATCTGAAGGTGATCATCAATGAGATCCTTTCTGATCTTGAGATCCTTATACAGGAAAAGAATGCCAGGGTAACCGTATCATCGCTGCCGGTGATCGAAGCCGTACCTGGTCAGTTACGCCAGGTGTTCCAGAACCTGTTGAGCAATGCCTTTAAATTCTCCCGCAAAGATATTCAGCCGGTTATCAGCATTACGGCTACCCGCATAAAAGAGAAAAAGTTTGATAGTCCGCAGGAAGCGGACGGACCTTTTGTATGTATCTCTATCACAGACAATGGGATAGGGTTTGATGAAAAATACCTGGATAAAATATTTGTGCTCTTTCAGCGTTTGCATACGAAAGACAAATATGAAGGGACCGGTATCGGACTGGCGGTTACCCGCAAGATCATTGATAAGCATAATGGCCTGATCACAGCACATAGCCGTGAAAAAGAAGGCGCTACGTTTAACATTATCCTGCCTGTGAAACAAGACCAGCGTGCCGGTTAGGGACATATTCATCATAAAAAAATATATGTAAAGGGAATAGTCGTAAATTGGGCGGCTATTTCAAACTAATACCTAGCCATGACAAAAAGAGTATTATCCGTATTATGCGGCATTGTCGCTTTCTCATCTGCTTTCGCTCAAAACAAGAACCTTGTAGGGGTAGCATCTTTCAAAAGTAGTGGAAGGACTGAATACGTAACGGCTATACAGGATGCTGTATACGATGCTACGTTGAAAGTGAGAGGTTTTTCTTTGATGGGAAAAGACAAGCTGGAGCAAATTAAGACAGGAGTAGGACAGGCAGATCAGGACGCAGGAGCTATTGCACAGGCGAAATCACTGGGTGCTCAGTACATTGTAACCGGTAACATATTGAAAGCCAACGTAGAAACAAAACCATCCGATCTCCCCCTGGGAATTACCAATACTACCACCGCCGAACTGTTATTTGATGTTGCTGTTGTTGACGTCAATAGTGGTGAGGAAGTGGCTTCCACCAGATTTACATCTACTACTAAAGGCAAACATGCATTTGATGATGCCATGAAGGAACTGACACCTGGTATCGACAAATTCATTCGTGAGAACCTGAAGAATGCAGTTTCTATTGCACAGATAGAGGAAAAAAACAGCATTGGTGAAGCTATCCGCGTACTGATCGTAGCAGGTAGCCTGGCAGGTCTGAAAGAACACGATGAATTCCGTGTATATGAAATCACCGATCTGACTGTAGACGGTAAGAAAATGCACAGGAAGAAAACCCTGGGTAAAATTGCGGTAGCAAAAGTGGAGGATGAGAACTTCTCTGTTTGCCTGGTAAAAGAAGGCGGCGCTGATATCGCTAAGAAAGTGGAAGCAGGTGCAAAGATCAAATGTGAGATCGTTAACGAATAAGCTGATTCGTTCTTAAAATACAAAGGGCTGCAGGATCATAGATCCGCAGCCCTTTTTTGTTGACCGTTGCTTATCATTGTTCGCTATTCTGACAACTCATCGATATCTTCTTTTACCACCTGTTTTACTGCCCTGTTCCGCTCAACCCACCAATACAACGGAGGTATCAATAAAGGGGCGAAAAGCAATGTACTTGTCAATCCGCCTATGATCACCGTGGCCAGTGGCCGCTGTACGTCTGAACCAATACCTGAGGAAGTAGCTGCCGGAATAAGCCCTGCAATGGCTACGATCAGGATGGACAACAATGCGCTCAGCTGCTCCCTGGCGCCCAGTAAAACACTTTGCTGTAATGTCTGTTCCGGCTTTGCCCGCAGCCGGTTAAAGGCAGATACCAGCAGTACACCCGCCATCACAGAAATACCAAATATGCTTACAAAACCTACACCTGCCGATACATTAAAGTGATATCCCCTGATGAACAGTGCCACTATACCTCCTGCCAGCGCAAAGAACAGACAGCTGACAGTGACGAAGGTCTGCGGCATGTTTCTGAACAGGATAAACAATACCAGGAACACCATGATGATGGTCATCGGGATGGTCAGGGACAACTGTTTACCGGCACGTTCCAGGTTCTCGTATTGTCCGCCGTAAACAATAGAATAGCCTTTAGGGATAAATAACTGTTTATTGATCTTATCCCCGATCTCTTTTACAAAACCACCCTGGTCACGGCCACGGATGTTGGTACGTACGGTGACCATCCTTTTGTTGTTGTACCGGTAAATGTTGGTCTGCCCCTGTACATAGGAGATATCCGCCAGTTGGTTCATCGGGATCAGCGCTCCTGTAGCAGAAGGTACCTGTAAGGTCTTGACAGATTCTATCGTATTGCGTTCTCCCGGGAGGTAACGGATCACCACATCATAACGTTTGGTACCATCATAGAGTGTGGAGATGGCTTTACCGCCAATGGCCGCTTCGATCATACTTTGTATGTCCGCGACATTGATACCGAAACGGGCCGCGTTTTCCCGGTTGATGTTGATGGCAATCTGTTCCGAAGGTCCTTCCTGTTCGATATTCACTGATTCCGAACCTTTCATGTTTTTCACCAGACTGGCAATTGTATCTGCTTTTGCCCGCATCATGGTAAGGTCATCGCCTACAATCGAAATCGCCAGATCGGCTGCACTACCGGTTACAATTTCCATTACCTGGTCGATGATCGGCTGACCGGAGGAGAACTTCACAGAAGGCATAGCTTTTTCCAGGTCGTGCCGGATGCTGGTCACCAGTGTCTTTTTGGAAATGGTATCACTCCAGAGTTTATAATCCTTTAATCCTACCAGGATCTCATTACGGTTGGATGGGAATGGATCCGTACCATCGTCATTACGGCCTGCCTGTGTGATCACAAAAGAGATCTGTGGATACTTCGCGATCACTTCCCTGATCTTCGGAGAATACTTCGCATTTTCCTGTATGGTGATACCAGCCGGGAAGTTGCCACGCAGGAAGATCGATCCCTCATCCAGTTCCGGCAGGAATTCGGAGCCCAGACTACCACCCAGCATCACCAGCAGTATCACGATCGTAAAGCCGCCTAAAACGGTCGCTTTAGGCCATTTCATGACACGTGTCAGTACGCGGGCGTATTGATTGGACAGAAAGTCCAGCACTACGTTCCTGTGTGCTTTCATGGGCTTGTCTGTATTGCTGAATGCCTTTTTAAAGGCAAATGAGATCAATACGGGTATCAGTGTCAGCGCCGCCAGCATGGAGCCGATCACTGCGAATGCCAGTGTCAGTGCCATCGGAGAGAAGAGTTTACCTTCCACCCTTGTCATCAGCAGGATCGGCATATAAGCCAGGATGATGATGGTAACAGAGAAGAAGATCTCACGACCTACTTCCTGTGAAGACCGTAAGGTGAGGGCGATAATACCTTTCTTCTTTTCTTCCGGTGTGGCGGTACGGTACGTTCGTATCAGGTGTTCTGCCATGACGCAGGCCCCATCCACGATAATACCAAAGTCAATAGCGCCGAGTGACAACAGGTTGGCCGGTATGCCCGTGAGCCGCATCAGTATAAAGGCAAACAGCAAGGAGAATGGAATGGTCAGCGCCACTACCAGTGCGCTACGCAAACTGCCCAGGAAGAAGATCAGGATGATCACTACGATAGACACGCCTTCCAGCAGGGTATGACCTACGGTTTCCAGAGAATGATCGATCAGGAAACTGCGGTCGTATAATGTACGGAGGTGTACACCTTTGGGCAGTTCGTTCTGTTCCAGATCCTGCATACGTTCTTTCAGCGCCTTCAATACCTCGCTGGGATTCTCATATCTGCGCAGCAGAATGATGCCTTCCACGCCATTGCTTACATTGGTTTTAGTGGCATTGATCGTATATCCCATCACACCACTTGGTGGTGGCGGCGCTACTTCTACAGTGGCCACATCACGCAGGTAAACAGGCATACCATTCGCTGCTTTCAGCACGATATTCTGAATATCCTGTTCTGTTTTTACAGCTCCTAAGCCACGTACGGCAAATCCCTGTTCCCCGCGATTGATAATGTTACCGCCTGTGTTCTGGTTATTCTTCTGCACAGCGTCAATGACATCCTGCATGGTCAGGTCAAACTTGCGCAGTTTATCCGGCGCTGTCAGAATATGAAACTGCTTGAGTGGTCCGCCGAAGGTGGTAATATCCGCGATACCTGGTACCTGCAACAGATTAGGTTTGATGACCCAGTCCTGCAGGTCGCGGATGTCTGTTGGTGTATATTCAGGTGGCGCTTCTACGACGTAGCGTAAGATCTCACCAACCGCTGTGGTCAAAGGCGCTAATTCCGGTGCTACGCCATCTGGTAGTTCAGCTGTGGCCAGTCGTTCGTTTACCTGCTGCCGGGCGAAGTAGTCGTCTGTACCGTCAGTAAAGGTCAGCTGTACCACGCTCAGGCCAAAGATGGTGCGGCTTCTGCGATCGAGTACGTTCGGTGTATTCTGTAAAGCCCTTTCTATGGGAATGGTGACCTGTTGTTCCACTTCTTCTGCCGCACGACCAGGATATTGTGCCACGATGATGACATTGGTATCAGCAATGTCAGGATAGGCTTCTATTTTCAGTTGGGTAAAACACCAGTAACCGATACCCATCAGGCCCAGTCCCATCAGGATGATCACCCATCTGTTTTTAAGAGAGAATATTAAAAGATTGCGAATCATTGTCTGTGTATTTCAATCATTCATTACATATGGAACCGGTCTACTTTGCTGATGACGATAAAGCCACTGCTGACACGTTTGCGTAAAGCGGTCAGTGTATCTGTTACTTTTTCGTCTTCATCGATGAAGGTGATCAGCATGGGTGGTTCATCAAAACTGAAAAGGCTGTCCGGCCGTTTCAGCTGATGATGTTCCCCGAAACCGATCACACCTCTGAATGCTGTTGCTCCGGCAACGTTCTGTTTCAGCAGGAACTGCATGATGAATTCGTATAATGGTTGTGTACCGAATACCTCGTCTTTGTCTATGAATATCTGCGCCTGTAGCATGGGGTGATATTGTTAGTATTGATGTGTATAATAGGCCTGGTGCTTAATAACCGAAACTCAGCCCTTTCAGTTGCATGACGCCTTTTACAACGACGCTTTCGCCGTTCTGTAAGCCGCTGTATACAGCGATGCGCTCACCGATCTGTTGTCCGGTGCGGATCTCTCTTCTGGTAAACGTATTAGGTGCTGTACGCACAAATACATAGTTCTGTCCTTCAGAGGTGACCAGTGCATCCCTGTTGATATTAATGCCTTTATTGTCGCCGTGTACCTGGAATGTCACTGTGGCAAACATACCTGCACGAATGTCGGTATCGGGTGTGTTCAGCCGTATACGCAGTTTGATCATGCGTGTCACATCATCGATCACATCTGCAATGTCTTCCACCTTTGCTTCGTATGCATTGTTAGGAAATGAAGACAATACAACTGTACAGGGTGCGCCTTTCTTCACATTGTTCAGCTGATTTTCCGGAATGTCACAGATGATATAAGCCGATCCGGGACTGGTGCTGCGCAATGCTTCCGGATCGAAGCCAGCTGCTTTCAGTCCTGATTCATGTTCTATCAGCTGTGTTCTCTCATTGGCCAGATTGGTCTGTTCCATAGAAAGATTGGACTTAGCTTCCAGTATATCTTTACCACTGGCGGCGCCATGATCGTACAGGTCCTGTGTGCGGTCCAGTTCTATTTTACGTTGAGTGATATTGATCTGCTGTATATGATTGATGTTGATCTTATGCTGTATGAGTTGTGAGTAGTCACTGTTTAATCCCGGATCGTCAAACAGCACGATGTTTTGTCCGCCTTCATCTCCGCGAACAACTGTTGCTGCTACTTTGCCAGGTGCATGTAAGGTGCCGCTGAGTACAGAGTCGCCTACAGATTCCACTGAGAAGAAGCTGGTGGACGCGCTGTCCGGAAATGTGATCTGTTGTCCGTTATTAGTGACAACAGGCGCCGGATCGTCTGTGGCAACCGGCTGTGGTGTTTTGTGTTTGCATCCTGCCAGCAGGAGAGCAGCTGCAAAGAAATATCGGGTGATGCGTTGCATATTATAATTGGTTTATGAGGCCGGTAGCAAATAATAATTGTATATAACTCTGGTAGTATGCCTGTAAAGAATCATAATAGAGCAGGCGTGTATCGTACCAGTTGCGTTGTGCATCGAGGAAGTCGATAATACTGGTGCCTCCGCGCAGGTAGGCATATTTCACATTGTCCAGGATCTGCTGTGACTGATGAAGGATACCACTGTATTTTTCGATGTTTTTCTGTTGCAACTGATAAGTATTGTAGGCAGTAACTACTTCTGTTTGTGCCTGTCGCTGTGTGGCAGATAATTCCTGTTGCGCCTGTTGCTGTTGTATATGTGCTTTTTTGATCTCCCCCTGATTTCTGTTAAAGAAAGGAAGATCGATGGAGCCATAAAACCCGATATAGGGAACGGAGTTCTGTGGATTGTATATCACCCCCAGTTCGGGTTGTGGTACAGCCAGGGATCGCTGATATTTAGCATTGCTCGCCCGTTCATCGATGGTGTTTTTTGCCAGTATAACATCGGAGCGGCTATCCATGGTCTGAGCAATGAGGCTGTCCAGTGTAACAGATGGTACAAATGTCAGTATTTCGTTGCTGGTATCGATCTCCATGGGAGTGGTATTACCGGTGAGCAGTTGCAGGGTATGCAGTTCATTCTGATAATCCTGGGTAAATACACTCAGCTGCAGATCATATTGCGACAGCAACACTTTGGTACGCGTGAGGTCTGTCTGTGAGATGACCTGATCTTTATAACGGAGTTCATTGATCTTTACGAGGGTATCCAGATTGGTTCTGCTTTCATTGAGCAGCGCCAGTCTTTTTTTCAGTACCCAGCAGTTGATCCAGCTGGAACCTACGTTCAGGGAGAGGTTACGTACATCTTCCTGGTAGGTATTATTGGCGAGTGTCACGTCCTTATCAGCGGTTTCTATTTTATACTTACGCTGATTGGGCCATTGAATCGGCTTTGTGACCTGGTACCATACCTGTCTGTTCTGATTGGAACCCCATCTTGTACCAGGTGCAAAATGATCACTACTGACCAGTTGCATGGTCTGATTGTTCAGATTAGGATTGGGCCGTAGTTTGGCTGTAATGACATCTGCCTGTGCCGCATCGATGTTCATGTACCTTGCTTTCAGTACGGGGCTGCTGGTGCGGGCGGTATCTAATGCCGCTGATAGTGTGTAGTTAGTTTGGGCGGTAGCAACGATCCCCATACAGGATAGTGCCAATGTTGCTACAGCCAGGACGATCGCTCGTTTCATGAGATGATATTTGTCCGCTGATGAATGTATCTGATACAAATGTCAAGAATGTAATCTTGCCGGAAATACGACCGGATTGATTTTAACCGGCTTTTAATTAAAATATTAAAACCTTTAAGGTGAGGGATATCGGGGCTCCTGGGGCTGGAATAGGTTATGCGTAAGGAATTGGGGGCGGCGCCCTATGGTCATTAGCGGGCGCCGCAGCTTAAAAAGCTTAAAGCGGTTTATCTTCCATTTGCTGGATGATGTTCTCAACTTCCGCTTCCGTCGCCCGGAGGCGTGCCTGACAGAAGGTAATCAGTTCGGAAGCGCGTTTCACTCTCGCTGCCAGTACATCTACGGAAACGGATTCCGTTTCGATTTCCCTGGCTATCTGTTGCAGTTCTTTATAAGCTGCTTCGTATGTCAGACTAGTATCCATCGGTCGTTGTTTTTGAAGTAATTGTTGCGTGTACGCCGGCATCTGCCATTTGTACGGTGATCTCGTCTCCGGGAGACAACTGTGCGGCGCTGGTAATGATCTGTCCTTTGTGCTGTACCATGGCAAAGCCTTTTTGTAATAGTACTGCCGGACTCATAATCCTTACCACTGTTTCATGATGCACCAGTTTTTGTTGCTGCTGTTGCAGCAGTTTGCGGGCGTATACCTGTATATCCTTGCGGATATGGGCCAGCTCCTGTAAGCGGGTGGCGGTTACCTGCCCGGGCTTTGCCAGTAATTGTCCGGACAACTGTGAGATGGCATTCCGCTGTCTCAGTAAAGTATGCCGGGCTCTTTGCGGGATGGCCTGTTTTGCACGTGTCAGTCCGTCTCTGTGTACACTCAGCAGATCGCGCGAGCGATTGATAATACCGGTATGTAATGAAGACAGCTGTTGCTTTCTGCCTGCGATCATTTGTTGCATCCGGATAATGATCTGACTTTGCTGTGTCAGCAATGCTTCTTCAAAGGTACGGTTATGTGCGATGATAAGTTCAGCTGCTCTTGTAGGGGTTTTCGTGGCGGTATGGGCCAGCATGTCGGTAATGGTCTCGTTTTTATGGTGACCGATACCGGTGATGACAGGCACCGGGAATCCGGCGACAGCTTTACCCAATGTATACTGATCAAATAGCAGGAGGTCTGTTTGTGCACCGCCACCGCGAATGATCACAACCGTATCATATTGTTTGCCGGAAGCGATGATGGCAGCCAGTTGCATACATACCTGTGCTGCATTGGCTTCCCCCTGTACGGCGGTAAAGTAATTGTCTGTATAGAATATGTACCTGTAGGCATTGGACTGCATGGTATGTATAAAGTCCTGGTAACCTGCGGAAGAAGCCGAAGAGATGACAGCAATACGCTGGATGACCGGGTTCAGTCGCAGGGCCTTATTACGGGTCATGTACCCATCCGGTGTTTTCTGTACGATGTCAGCACACTCGGTTACCAATCGCTGTAAAGTGGCCTGCTTCTGCTGTTCCAGCTGTCCGATGGTATAGCTGGGATCAATATCCATCAGGGATAATTTGAGGCCGTATACGGGATGAAACTCTACGGCAACACGTACGAGTACCTGCATGTCATTAGAGAAACGTTGTCCTGTTACATTCTCAAATTCTTTGATGCGCGTACTTCCATTTCCCCATGCTGTGGTGGATATCTTCGCAACCATCTGGTGACTGCGCGGATCTTTCTCCACCATATCAAAGTAGTGATATCCTTTGGCAGGATAGAAGGAATGACTGGTAATATCAGCCACCACCCAATAACTCTGTCCTGAAAAAGCGTTTTTGATAGTGCCCTGTATGCCGGCTGCCAGCTGTGATAACGTTATGTAGTTTCTTGTTTCCAAAGCAGACACAAAGGTACAATAAAAAAGGCCGCCTTGAAAGGCAGCCCTTGTCTAATTCCACGTTATGAAAACAAATTAAAAAGTAGTCTGACTACTTTTATATGATGGCAATATTAGTACTTCAACAGACGAATTGAGTTAATGAGAAGTTAAGCAACGGAACATTAACATTTTCTTATAGACACTAACTGCCGGATTCATTTTCTGTAAACACAGCCTTCGCACGTTCATCACCTTTTCTGATATACGGGCGGATGATCAGGCGGTTGCCTTTATCAAATGTGAACAGGTTCCAGATCCAGTTTGTCAGTACCAGTAATTTGTTACGGAAACTTACCAGGAAATTCACATGCACAAATAACCAGATCCACCAGGCCAGTCTGCCGCCAAGATGAATGTTCCTTGGCAGATCGGCCACTGCCTTGCCTCTGCCCACTGTTGCCAGTGAGCCTTTATCAAAGTATTTAAACGGTTTTACCTGGTCATTTTTGTGGATCGAATTGAGGTTTTTACCAATATACTTACCCATCTGTATGGCAGGCTGTGCTACGCCGGGATGGCCTTTTGGATAATCTTCCAGCTTCATGAGGGCAATGTCGCCAATGGCGAAAATATTCGGACTACCGATCACTCTGCAATTTGGGTCTGTTAACAGACGTCCGCGTTCTGTCCATTCTTTGGGTATGCCCGGAAACGTTTCTCCTGTTACGCCTGCGCTCCATACCACGAGGAAGGATTTCAGCTGTTCTCCCGTTTTCAGGGTGATCGTCTCTCCGTCATAATCCTGCACAATCGTATTCAGTTTAATGATGACCCCCATCTTCTCCAGGTATTTCTGCGCACGGGCGCTCGACTTCGGATGCATAGGAGGCAATACACGGTCGAGACCATCCAGCAGGTATATTTTCATTTTATTGAAATCGAGTCTGGGATAGTCTTTGGGTAATACGTTCTTACGTAATTCTGATAATGCACCTGCCATCTCAACACCTGTAGGCCCTGCACCTACCAATACCACGTTCAGCATATAATCAGTGATGGCAGGATTCCCATTGAGACTGGCCCATTCAAACAATTGCATCAGCTGACTACGCATGTTCAATGCATCAGGTATTGTTTTCAACGGTAACGCGTAACGTTGCATGTTTTCATTACCGAAGTAATTTGTTCTGGCTCCGGTAGAGATGACAAGATAGTCGTATTGCAGAGGTCCTGCGGATGTATTGATCGTATTGGTAGCCGGGTCTACGGATAATACCCGCAGCATCCTGAAGTGAAAGTCTTTGGTATTATGGAACAGATTTCTGAGCGGACCTGCAATAGAATCGGCCTGTAAAGCAGCAGAGGCAACCTGGTATAACAGCGGCTGAAAGGTGTGATAGTTATGTTTGTCAAACAGTACGATCTGGAATTTATCATCCGGAAGCGACTGCGCAGTGTTCAGTCCGCCGAAACCAGCGCCTACAATCACAACGCGGGGTTTGGTCGTAGGCGGAATATTCAGGGTGATCTGCCTCATCTGTTCCATAAAACAATGATTTTGTATACGCTGTGCGACCCAAAAACCATGCCCCCGGAAAATGTATTTTACTGTGCAATACTGCGGCGTTCGCCTATCTGCTGGCGCCACATCGCATAATACAATCCCTTTTGTTCAAGTAGTGTTTCATGGGTACCTGTCTCTACGACCTTCCCTCTTTCCAGTACATAGATGTTGTCTGCATGCATAATGGTAGATAATCGGTGAGCAATCAGAATGTTCAGTTGTTCTCTTCTTGCGGAGATATTCCTGACGGTATCTGTAATAGCTTCTTCTGTCAGAGAGTCCAGCGCGGAAGTTGCTTCATCAAAGATCAGCAGGCGCGGATGGCGTATCAGTGCACGCGCGATGGATATACGTTGTTTTTCGCCGCCTGAGAGCTTTAATCCTCCTTCACCGAGCACAGTATTCACACCATGTGGAGAACGCGCCAGTAATTGTGTGCAGGAGGCCTTATGCAGGGCTTCCAGCATTTCCTCATCTGTAGCATCAGGTTTCACAAATAAAAGGTTATCCCGGATGGTACCTGCAAACAGCTGTGTATCCTGTGATACAAAGCCTATCTGACGGCGCATCTGGTTAAAACGGATCTCTCCGGAGGGAATATCATTGAAATAGATCTCTCCGGATACAGGCTGATATAAACCCAGTAACAGTTTTACCAGGGTAGATTTGCCTGAGCCGGAAGGCCCTACAAAGGCAATCGTATCTCCGATGCCGGCATGGAAGCTGATGCCATCCATGGCATTCTGGGTAGCCGTCTGGTGACGGAACACGATATCTTCAAAACGGATGCTTTCCAGGGAGCCCAGTTCTACCGGACTGGCAGGTTTTTGTTCCACTGGTTTGTGCATCAGCTGATCAAACAACTGTAAGGAGCTTTCTGCCTCGCGGTAGAAAACGATGATGTTACCCAGTTCCTGTAGCGGATTAAAGATCGTGGCAGATATGAACTGCATGGCAATGAGTTCACCAGTGCTTAATACCTTATGGAAGATCAGCCAGAGCAATATGAACAGAATAGATTGCCGTAGCAGGTTGAGCGTGGTGCCTTGTATAAATGACAGTGTACGTACCTGTTTTACCTTTTTAATCTCCAGGTCATAGATGTTCCGGGTGAAAGTGCGTAATCTGCGTATTTCCGGGAAGGTCAGGCCCAGGCTTTTTACGAGTTCTATATTGCGGAGTGACTCGGTAATGGAGCCGGATAGTTTCAGTGTTTCTTTATTGATGGCGCGCTGTATCTGTTTCATTTTCCGGCTCAGTAAGCCTGTCAGGGTACCCAGTACAAGTACGCCAAAGAAGAAGACGGGCACCAGCGCCCAGTGTTTGGTAACAGCATACCATATCAGGAAGCAGATGCCTACCATGGAAGAAAACAGGATATTGATCAGTGCATTGAGAAAGCGTTCGTTGTCATTGCGTACTTTCTGCAGCAATGCGACCGTTTCCCCACTGCGTTGTTCTTCAAATTCCTGATAGGAAAGCCGGAGGGTTTGTTTCAGACCATCATTGAAGACCTGCATACCGAAGCGCTGTACGACGATACGCATCACAAATTCCTGGAAAGCGCGGCAGAGTCTTGCTATCATAGCCACGGCAATGGCTATGGCCAGCCAGAACAGCACACCTCTTACCAGTTCATCCTGTGCTTTATTACCGGGGTGCAGTGTATAATCATCGATGATCTTTCCAAAGATCAGGGGGTCTACCATTGTTGCCAGCTGGCCTATACCTGCCAGTAAGAGGGATAAGGCGATCATCCAGCGGTGGGGACGCAAATAAGTCCAGAAGATCTTCATGCTGTGGGAAGCGGCAAAAATTGCACCACCTGCTGTCGGTTACGCCTAAATGTCAGTTTTAGCTGGCTTTTTTGGTATTTTATTCATTTGCAACTCGTTGCAGGGAGACCGGGTAGTGACTGCTATTTGATAGCGAGGGCATACAATTTGCATTACAGGGGTAAAAAAGTTATGGAAAAACGGGTTATCGGGATGCTCCTGACTTTTCTGGGAATTGCCGGTCTGATAATGGGAGCTGTCAGTTTTATGAATAGTACCGGCGGTACGAGGAGCATCAAGGGAATTATCATCTATTCCATACTGGGAGCGATCTTTTTCTTTGCGGGCATTGGTCTGATTCGTAATACCAAAGACCGGCCATCCTGATAGGTGTCTGTCCTCCTGTACATCCCTGATTTGTTAACTGCTATAGTCCGGTTGTAAGGTGATACTTACCGGTGGAACCTTACACCGGCGCGCAGTTTTACTGTTTGAGGGTTTTTGGAAGAATACCATATTTCTTCCTGAAAGCAGCAGTAAAGTGCTGCTGATGCTGATAACCTACCAGTTCTGCTACTTCTCCGACCGTTTTCTGTTCGTCCAGTAATAATTGTCTCGCCTTTTCCATTCTCACATGACTGACATAACCGAAAATGGTATGTCCGAATAAGACCTTAAAGCCCTGTTTTAGCTTTTTCTGGTTCAGTCCTACCTGTCCGGCCAGGGAAATAATGGAACAGTCTTCCGCAAAATGTTGCCCGATGTATTGTTTGGCGGCATGTAAAGCCTCTATTTCCTTTGGACGCAGGGCCGCCGGTTGCAGGTACTGCTCTTCATAACTACTTACCTGTAACAGGAACAGTTCTATCATCTTGGCTTCCAGGAACAGTCTTTTCATCTGCCCTTTATAGGCGGTAGTATGCATCTCCGCAATGATGTTGTGCATCTTTGGCGTGATGAGCCTACAGTATCCCGGCCAGAGGTAGTGACGGGGTGTTTGCAGCTGATCGAAGAAGTTACGGAGGAACTGACTTTCGTCTGTGACAAGGGAACCAAATACGGCCATGGGCATTTCTATTTCAAAGAAGGCGCTTTCTTCCCCGGGGAAAAGGATGTATTCTCCTTCCAGTTCCCGCTGATAGAAAATGCTTTGCTGATTGGCGGTCATGATAAGATGCTGGTCCGCATAGGAGACACCGGAACGTCCCTGCAATTTGAAGTGCAGCTCGACCCTTTCTTTTTCCAGGCGCATGGGAATGTGGTATTCCTGGTCGGCCGTATACTTATACCAAAGCATACGGGCGTTATCCATTTTTACCTCATCATACCTGATCTCAGGCCCGGTGGTCTGTTCTTTCGTGAGGGTACGGGTGATCTCTTCCATTTTATAGGAGTATGCAGGAAATGGCAGTGAAGGCAATGGTTGCATAGAAAGAAAATAGCTGATCAGACCTTTTTGCGTTGATAAAAGTCCCGTTTGCGTTAACCGGGAACTCTTTCTGTTGCAGATCTTTGTACAAAAATAAAGTATTATGGACTACAGGCAGCCACACGAAGTGTTACTTTTCTTTGGAAAAGGCAGGAACTGGGAGCAGGGGAATAAGGAGTGCCTGATCGCTCAGCAGCAGTATTACCATCAGCTACAGCTGGAGGGAAAGGTACTGCGTACCGGTTTGCAGGTACATGAAAGCGGCCTGTTTGTTTCCCTGTTTGTCGACTCAGATGCTGCGCTATTTGCTATCCTCGAGCAGGACCCTGCGCTGATGGAGGAGGTCGCAGAGGTATTACAGGCGATTCCTCTGGCTACTGATATAAGGGAAGCGGTATAGAGCTTCGCAGCATTCAAAGCGAATCTGATTCTTACTTAAGGAGTACTTACCCGGCATCTGACCCGTACCTAAGGTGAACCTGATGCCTGTTTAAGGAGTACTTATCCGGTATCTGACCCGCACTTAAGGTGGACCTGATCCCTGTTTAAAGGGTACATACCCGGCATCTGACCCGTACCAAAGGTGGACCTGATCCCTATTTAAGGAAGCACTTACCCGGTCTCTCATCCTAGCTTAAGGCGGGCCTGATCCGCTTCCGGTGTAGATCAGGATACCTTTCCCACCAAAACTCCCCTTTCTGTCTATAGCAAGGGACTTACTTAAATGAATATTCCCTCGCCCCGGACTTGCATTTCTCAATATCATAGAGTATTTTGTACATATATGTATTGTAGTCAATGGATTATGCAAACGTTTGCGTATTTCATAAAATGCCGTACATTGTATTCAGTACTTGTTATGATTTTACAGTAGAATTTATCAATCAAAGAGAGCTTGTATCCCCGGAATTTGTGTAAATGAGCTATATCACAATATGAAAAACAATGCTGGCAATGTTCAGGGGAACGGCCGTATAACTATCTAACCCTTACCTCATGGAAAGACGTAAATTTTTGAAACAGGCAATCGTTTCAGCTGCGGGTAGTGCATTAATACCCGGCATTGTAGCAGGCCGTTCACTATGGGAAGAACAACCTCCGTTGATAATTGACACCAAAGTTCAGGGACGCACGTTTTCACACTTCTGGAGCAAATGTGTGGGAGCAGGCCGCGCAGGAGAAGTACTCCGTACCGGATCGCCCTGGCTGGAACACCTGCAATTCGGCCAGAAACATTGCGGCTTTCAATATTGCCGTCTGCACGGGATCTTTCACGATGATATGTCCGTCTATCAGGGAGGTGTTTATAACTGGCTCCGGGTGGACGATGTGATCAACAGAATGTTGAAAGCCGGTGTAAAACCCTTTATAGAACTGAGCTTTTTTCCAAAGGAAATGGCTGGTGGCGCTTCCACTGCTTACTGGTGGAAAGCGAATGTTTCTCCTCCCGGTGATTTTTCAAAGTGGTCACAACTGGTGACAAACTTTGCCAGACATTGTATAGAGAAATTCGGCATAGGAGAAGTGAGCAGCTGGTATTTTGAAGTGTGGAATGAACCGAATGTCCGCACTACCTGGGATGGCAGTAAGAGCCAGTATTTTGCGATGTACAAGGCGACTGCTCAGGCGCTGAAGACCGTCTCTCCACAATTGCGGGTAGGTGGTCCTGCCACCGGCAACTTCGTTGGTGACGGCCGTTTTGATGGTGAAACAGAAGATAAATCAAAGATATCAGTAGCAGCAGGCGACCCGGAAGCCCTGAAGTGGAAGGGTGTGTGGATAGAAGATTTCCTGGAATACTGTAAACAGCAGCAGGCACCTGTTGACTTTATATCCACCCATCCTTATCCGACAGATATGCCGTTTAATAATGGCAAAGGCACTTTAAGAGGGGTGGATGCAACATTAAAGGATCTCCAATGGCTGCGGGCAGTTGTGGATAAAAGCGCCTTTCCAAAAGCAGAGATCCATTTGTCTGAATGGGGAACCAGTTCCTCCTCCAGAGATGCGATGCATGATGCACTGCCCAGCGCCGCTTATATCATCAAAGCAAATGTAGATAGTATTGGTCTGGCCGATGGAATGGCTTACTGGAACCTGACCGATAGTGGGGAAGAAGGCAGTGGTGCGCAGTCTTTCTCCGGTGGTAACGGTCTGCTCAACTATCAGGGTATTGCCAAACCCTCTTTCCATGCTTACCGCATGTTGCATGCACTGGGTGATGAACTGCTGTATAACAAAGACGGTATTATTGTAACGCGTCATAAGGATAGTCAGCGGCTAACCGCTATTGTGTATAACTACCCGGCAGCCCTGAAAACTGTGCCTCCCTTTGGTGGTACAGATGTCACAGAAAGTGCACTGAAACTGGGGGAAGCACGTGACTATAACTTTAAATTATTGAATACCAATAAGGACGCCCGCTTTAATGTTGAAATACTGGATCGTGAAAATGGTAATGCACTCAATGCATTGAAACAGGCAGGTAATCCGGATGCATTAAGTGGCGATCAGCTGCGGCTCATGCAGTTAAGGGCAATGGCCGTGAGAGAAGAGCAGGTATTGTCGAATAATACAGGCATATTACTGATCGGTAAGACATTACAACCCTGGGATGTGATGCTGATAGATGAGACACATTAATGCGGAACTGCCGCTCATGGAATTATGTATTGGTTGTACAATCATTTCTTGCAGGTATAAGACATCATTTGTATTTTGAAGATTCAACGCATACAATTACATCATTGTAACGCAATGTGTAATTGTATGCCTGTTACAGGACCAAAGACACAGACAACATGATCAACCTTGTCATGTGTCATTCGTAATTGAAAATTGACTTTCCGCTGTTATGAAAAAACTAACCCTGCTGTTCATCAGCATCTCTCCATTCTATGCACATGCGCAACAAGCATTGAAATTATGGTACAAACAACCCGCCGGTAATGTATGGACGGCTGCCCTGCCTGTCGGCAATGGCCGTATCGCCGGAATGGTGTTTGGTAATCCGGCAGAAGAGCTGCTGCAACTAAATGAAGCAACGGTATGGACGGGTAGTCCGAACCGCAATGAGAATCCGGAAGCACTCGCTGCATTACCACAGATCCGTCAGCTGATCTTTGACGGTAAACAGAAAGAAGCACAGGACCTGGCGGGAGAGAAGATCCAGACCAAACTTTCCGGCGGACAAATGTATCAGCCTGTAGGTACTTTACATCTTGCTTTTCCTGGTCATGATCACTACGATAATTACTACCGTGAACTCGATATAGAAAAGGCGGTCGCAACCACTACCTATACAGTAGACGGTGTTAAGTATACGCGTGAGGTATTTGCTTCTGTACCGGCGCAAACGATCGTTGTTCGCCTCAGCAGCAGTAAACCTGGTGCGCTTGGATTTTCTGCTTATCTGACTACACCGCAAAAGAATGCGACGGTCAAAGCCAGCGGAAAAGAACTCATTGTTAATGGTACTACCGGGAGCCATGAAGGCGTGGAAGGGAAAGTGAGATTCAATGGTATTACCCGTGTGATCGCCAGCGGGGGAAGTGTAACAACGTCTGATACCGCTGTTACAGTGAAGAATGCAAATAGTGCCCTGCTGTTTATCTCCATGGCGACCAACTATGTGAATTACCAGGACCTGAGCGCCGACGCTGTAAAGAAAGCGGGCGCTTATCTGAATGCAGCTGTTAAACAACCTTATGATGTATTGCTGAAAGGACACATTGCGGCTTATCAACGCTACTTTAATCGTGTGAAAATTGACCTGGGTACTTCTGATGCGGCAAAAGATCCGACGGATGTACGACTGGTCAATTTTTCCAAAGCATATGATCCACAGTTTATATCGCTGTACTTTCAGTTTGGCCGTTACCTGCTGATCTCCTGTTCCCAGCCAGGCGGACAACCTGCCACCTTACAGGGACTCTGGAACTCAGAAATGTCGCCCCCATGGGATAGCAAATACACGATCAACATCAATACTGAAATGAACTACTGGCCGGCGGAAAAGGATAATCTGCCGGAAATGCATGAGCCGCTGGTACAAATGGTAAAAGAGTTGTCAGTAACCGGACAGGGTACTGCGCGTATACTCTATGGCGCCAGAGGATGGGTGGCCCATCATAATACGGACCTCTGGCGTATCACAGGACCGGTAGACCGGATCTTCTATGGTATCTGGAGCATGGGAGGCGCCTGGCTGGCGCAGCATCTCTGGGATCGTTATCTGTACAATGGCGACAAGCGCTATCTGGCTGACGTCTATCCGGCTATAAAAGGGGCTGCCCTGTTCTTTGTAGATGACCTGGTAGAAGATCCGAAGCGTAAATACCTGGTGGTCAATCCGGGTACCTCTCCTGAGAATGCGCCTTCCACCCGTCCGAACGTATCTTTTGATGCAGGATGTACCATGGATAACCAGATCGTTTTTGATGCCCTGAGTGCTGCTATCAATGCGGCCGAAATCCTGGGGAAAGACGCCGCTCTGGTGGATACTTTTAAGACAGTCCGCCGCCGGCTCCCACCTATGCAGGTTGGTCAGTACGGACAGTTACAGGAGTGGATAGATGACCTGGATAATCCGAAAGATAATCACCGCCACATTTCTCACCTGTATGGCCTGTATCCGTCTGCACAGATCTCTCCTGACCGTACACCGGTATTAGCCAGTGCTGCCAATACCACCCTGCTGCAACGCGGAGATGTATCTACCGGCTGGAGTATGGGCTGGAAAGTGAACTGGTGGGCGAGACTGCAAAACGGTGAACATGCCCTGAAACTGATCACTAATCAGCTGAGCCCTGTAGGCCAGCATGGAGGAGGTACTTATACCAATCTGTTTGACGCACATGCCCCCTTCCAGATCGATGGTAACTTCGGTTGTACCTCAGGTATCACAGAAATGCTGATGCAAAGCCACGATGGCGCTATTTATGTATTACCGGCTTTACCACCACAATGGAAGACCGGCAACATCAAAGGCTTACGTGCCAGAGGCGGCTTTGTGATCGAGGACCTGGCATGGCAGGATGGTAAGATCACAAAACTGGTGATCACTTCTACCTTAGGTGGTAATTGCCGTATCCGCAGTGCTGTGCCTTTAAAAGGGATGAGTCAGCTGAAGCAGGCATCCGGAGAAAACAGTAACCCTTTTTATCAGGTAACGCCGGTGGCCGAGCCATTGGTACATGCAAAAACGGTTGCCCCACTGGAAATCGTAGCACCAGCGACCTATGATGTAGCGACTGAAAAGGGGAAAACCTACAGTTTCACCGCCTTATAATGGTATTACGCTTAATAACAGGAAGGGCATTCCACTACCAGTGGATGCCCTTTTACTTTATACCCGTCTGAAAATTCTTTGATATTCATACTAAATCCTTTGTTTTTACTAATTGCTGTCAGCTGGAATCTCCTGACCTTTGTGCACATGATAAAGGCGTCAGATAATATGTACAGTATGATGCATAAAATCATCACCCCGTAAGTTTGGTTTTTAAAGGTTGGTTGCTGAAAGCATAACATCTACACAACTATACATAAAGATAGCATCCTGCCGGAGCGACACGGGTATACTTATTGATGCATTAAGAGCAGTTTGTACAAACTGACACAACAGTAATATCTCACTTATTTCAGGATTGATTTAAAAACAAAACAAATGGCAACAAGCACAAAAAGTCTGACTTTCTCCTTAGGAGGTCAGCTGGAAATCAACCGTCTTGGTTACGGTGCAATGCAATTGACAGGAAAGGGAGTATTTGGAGAGGTGGCTGACCGTGAGAATGCGAAGAAAGTGCTACAGGCTGCGGTGGCAGCCGGTGTGAACTTCATCGACACTGCGGAAGCATACGGGCCTAAGTTGAATGAATCACTGATCGCGGATGCCTTACATCCTTATAAACAGGACCTGGTTATTGCCACCAAAGGCGGCTTCAACCGTCCGGGACCTGATCAATGGGTACCGAATGGTAACCCTGATTTTATCCGCGAAAATATCGAAGGTAGTCTCAAACGTCTGAAGGTAGACACGATCGACCTCTGGCAACTGCATCGCTTTGACTCCAATGTTCCTGTAGAGGAAACACTGGCGCCTGTTGCAGAAGCTGTGAAGGCAGGTAAGATCAGATTTGTAGGTTTATCTGAAGTGAATGTGGAGCAGATCGAGCGTGCTGAAAAAGTACTGCCGATCGTATCTGTACAGAATCTCTACAACCTGGGTAACCGTCAATGGGAAGAAGTGCTGGATTACACCACTGAACGTGGACTGGCATTTATTCCATGGTTCCCGCTGGCTTCTGGTCCGGATACCCTGGCTGACAAGATCAGTAAGATCGCTGCCAGTCACAATGCTACTACGGCTCAGATCGCATTGGCATGGTTGCTGAGACGCGCAGATAATATCCTGCTGATACCTGGTACCAAGTCTGTCACGCACCTGGAGGAGAATCTCAAGGCGGCTGATATAGAACTGACGGACGAAGAATTCGACCAGCTGTCTAAATAAGACGGTATGATCACTATAAGCTGTCCACCCGTTAAAACGGGCGGGCAGCTTTTTATTTTCTAAAAAGCAGGGAAAAATACCCGAATTCCGAGAATAGGTACAACCGTAAATCCGCTGATCTCAGACATATTTGTAGGTGTAAAAACTCAGACAGATATGATGAAGACACCGGAATTTAAAACGGATGGCCTGCAGTGTGATTCTCCGGATAAGATTCCCCTTACCAGGGAACACTTCGACGCCTTGTCCATCCGGGTGTATAGCCGTTCTGACAAAGACAGCAAACATTCCCTTTCACCCCACCGGAGGGATTTTTATAAGATACTGATGGTCACGGAAGGCCAGGGTATGTTAACCGTAGGCGCCAGTACCTACTATATTGAGGAGCCCATGATCATCTTCCTGCACCCCTCAGATATTATTTCCTGGAAGGGGCTTTCTTCCGGACAGGAAGGCTATAATTGTCTGTTCAGTAAAAATCTGCTGGACAAACACCCCTTGCTCAAACTGACGATAGAAAAGTATCATCTTTTTGATGGACAGAACAATATCATTCGTTTACGGTACCCGGATGTTGCCGCACTCAGTACTATTTTCAGTAGTATGCAGCAGGAAGAAATGTCGGGCAACCGGCTGAATGAAGATGCGATGCAGACCTATCTCCAATTGTTACTGATACAATGTGCACGTATTACTGATTTTAAAGAGCCGGACCATATATCAGATGACTACAGGCATGTACATACTTTTTTTAGTTTGCTGGAAAGAGAGATCATGAATGTGCATTACTCGAATCCTATCTCCATGAAAACGGCGAAAGAGTTTGCCGCTAATCTCAATGTGCATCCTAATTATCTCAATACCTTATTAAAGAAACATACTGGTCAGAATGTAAGTACGCATATACGTACCCGTTTGCTGGAAGAAGCGAAAAGTTTGTTGTTGCAGACAGACTGGACCCTGCAGGATATTGGCTATTGTATTGGATTTGCGGAGCAGCCTAACTTTAGTTTGTTTTTTAAGAAGAATGCGGGGATTACGCCGGCAGAGTACAGGAGAAAAATTAGAAATTAAGAATTAAGGATTAAGAATTCGAATGCAGCGGTTGCTGAAGGTTCAATGTACTTTAATGATAAATACAAACAAAGGCGATTCAAGTGAATCGCCTTTGTTTGTATTTAAGCCTTAAGTAATCAATTCTTAATTCCTAATTAATGCCTATCTGTTCGCTGCTTCTTCAATCACCGCTGCTACTTCCTTCGGATGTGAAATAAACACTACATGGCTTGCTTTTATCGTAGTGACTTTTGCACCGGAACGTTTTACCATGTCCTTTTGCAGTTCAGGATTGATGCTTTTATCATCAGTTGTGAGGATGGCATAAGATGGTTTGTATTTCCATGGTGCGTGCTTTACCGGTGTGACGAAGCAAGGCAGTCCGATAGCGCCATGAGAAGCGTACATGAAGTCAGCTTTTTCTTTAGGCACATCTGCACAGAAACCAGGATGGAATTTTGCTTTGTCATAGTAGATAAAACCTTTGTCGTCCGGGGGCAGGATACCGTTTTCAGGCAGGATGGGTCTTGTCTGCACCAGCTGGAAGGTAGATTCCAGTGAATCCGGTTCGAATGCGGCCACATATACCAGGCTGGATACTTTAGGATCTGCACCAGCGCCTGTAATGATTGTACCACCGTAAGAGTGTCCTACCAGTACGGTTGGACCGTCCTGTTTGTCGATTGCACGGTTCAGGGCGGTAATATCGTCGTCAAGTGTGGTCATCGGGTATTGTAATGCGGTAACGTTGTAACCTTTTGCCGCCAGGATCTTATATACGCCTTCCCATCCGGAGCCATCAGCAAAGGCGCCATGTACGAGAATGATGTTTTTTACTTTAGGTGTTTTCTGTGCGTGCATTACTAATGGCGCACTAACAATGGCAGCGGAGCATAATAGTGCTTTGATCCATTTGCCTGCGCTAATGTTTAATTTGTTCATGATGCGTGTTGTTTGTTATTACGGAGGAGTGTATTTGTTGTTGACAATACAAAGGTGCGGCAGGGCAGGCGGGTGGTTTATAGCAATATCAAATCAGGGGTATATGAATTTCAAATATCAGGGAAAATAAAAACCGTGAGGAAACTTCCTCACGGTTAAGTAATTAAAAGCCGAAAGTAATACGTACACATCCATCGTCATAACGCCTGTAACGTGCCCTCATGTTTTTTCTCATCCACTGTTTTTTGTTTTTAGAGACGAGTTTCCAGTTGTAATGATCCATGAACCTTAACTTGTATGGTGTACCATCAAGGTCATCGCTGTAAGTCATTTTAGCGAGAGACTGATTAAAGCAGCATCTCCAGAATGAGGCATGCCATCTGCAAAGGGGACATTCCGCATAGAGATTCTTGCTGGCACGGTTATAGGTTCCACGATGGTCAGTCGTTTTCAGAATGTTTCTGAGATTTCTTTGTGACTTGTTCATTTGTAACACAATTGGTGTTACAAGGCATCAAATTCTTTTTTCATGAGGTGATAGATATAGGGTAAATGTAGAATATTCTGATTAAACCTCCGAAAGGTTGTTTTTACCGTTTTTTATGTTTACTTTTTTTCCCTGTTTAGACAAAACGTTATGATGAAATCCACGGCTCCACAAAAAATCACAATAAACTACGCACATGTTGTCTTATCCTGTTAGAATAGCGTTAATCGCTGCCCTTGGCGGGTTCCTGTTTGGCTTTGAAACGGCGGTTATATCCGGCGCAGAGAAAACGATTATGGAATTATGGTCGCTCAGTCCTTTCTGGCTGGGCTTTACAGTGGCTTCGAGCCTGATCGGTACTGTATTAGGTTCACTGGTAGTGGGCGTACCTGCCCGTATCCATGGCCGTAAAAAGGTACTGCTGGTGATTGCGGGTCTGTATATTATTTCGGCTATTGGCTGTGCTTCGATTTCGGCCTGGCTGTTGTTTGTGTTATTCCGTTTTTCTGCCGGTGTGGCCGTAGGGGCTTCTTCGGTAGTCGGACCGATGTACATTTCGGAGATATCGCCGGCACATTTACGTGGTCGTCTGGCGGGTTCTTTCCAACTGAATATCGTAGCTGGGATCTTTATCGCTTATCTGACCAACTTCCTGTTTGTCGGTATGGGGGATGATTCCTGGCGCTGGATGCTGGGTATCATGGTGGTACCGGCGGTCTTGTTTGGTATTCTGCTGCGTACGATTCCTGAGAGTCCGCGCTGGCTGATCCTGAATAACAGGGAATCGGAAGCGGTACCTATCCTGCAGCGTTTACAGGAACAAAATGTCGATAAGGCTATTCAGGCGATCCGGGAATCTGTAAAGACCCACCAGGAGAACCTGTTCCAGAAACGTTATGCAAAACCAATCATTTATGCGGTATTGCTGGCAATGTTCAACCAGTTGTCGGGTATCAATGCGATCCTGTATTATGCGCCCCGTATTTTCGAACTGGCAGGTTTCAGTAAAGAGCAGGCTTATCTGCAGCCGGTATATATAGGAGCGGCCAATCTTATGTGTACCCTGCTGGCGATGACGGTGATTGATAAATTTGGTCGTAAGACCCTGTTGCTGATCGGTTCTGTAGGGATGATCGTTTTCCTGGGACTGACAGCCTATGCTTTCCGCGATCCGGCCAGTCTGGGTGGAAATGTACTGATCTATCTGATCGGTTATATTGCATTTTTCGGCTTCTCTCAGGGAGCAGTGATCTGGGTATTTATTTCCGAGATCTTCCCGAATTCTGTACGATCCCAGGGAGGCGCACTGGGCAGCTTTACCCACTGGATCATGGCTGCCATTATTTCCTGGACCTTCCCGATCATTGTGTCAGGAAGTGTGATGGGAGGTTTCTATTCCTTTGTATTCTATAGTGTTATGATGCTCTTACATCTGCTGTTTGTCTGGAAGATGATGCCGGAGACCAAAGGCAGGTCTTTGGAAGAAATCCAGAAAGAGCTGGGTATAGAATAAGAACCGGTATTATTTCTTCGATTAAACGTTACTACGCCGCTATTACGCCGCTATTTCTTCGCTCACGAGCGGACAGATAGCGGCTTAATAACGGCGTAATGGCGCTGTACAACGAAGAACAGCCGTTGATATCGAAGGTGACAGGGTTTTTAGTTCATACAGCCTTTTGACCGGTCATCCCGAATCGGTCTTTCCAGCGGCCCTACTTCACTTTTATTTCCTAATTTTAGTGAAAATCAAAATCAAACCAAACAAAATTCTAGCATGAAGCAATTATTAGCAGCCTTACTGCTGTCCCCCGGTGTGTTGTTAGCCCAGAAAGGGGATTTCACAATCAAAGGCAAGATCGGCAACCTGAATGCACCTGCCAAACTGCAACTGGTATACCGTAGTGGTGGTGTTGAAGTAAAGGATTCTGCTGAGCTGAAAGATGGTGTATTCCAGTTCAAAGGGTCAGTAGAAGAGCCAGGTCAGGCAATGATGGTATTAAAACATGTTAATCCGCCGGCAGATCCACGGATGAGAGATATGGTCGTTTTCTACGTGGAAAAAGGTACGATCACTATGAACAGCGCTGACTCCCTGAAAAAGGTAACCTTCAGCGGCTCTCCATTAAATACTGATAATCAACAGTTACAGGAATCTCTGAAAAGTGTAAGCACTGCTTATCAGGCGCTGAACGGAGAATATATGGCTGCTGATGAGCAGAAACGTAACAGTCCGGAATTCCAGCAGTACCTGGATGAGAAACTGGCAGTGATCCGTGGTCAGCAGGGTGATATCTATAAAGGATTCATCGCCAGGCATCCAAAATCAATGGTGAGCCTGGATGTGATCCAGCAGTATGCTTATGAGGCTTCTGATAAAGTTGGTCAGCTGGATTCTATGCTGAACAGCCTGGATGGTTCTCTGAAAAAGACCAAAAATGGTCAGGATCTGGCAAAACTGATCGGTAGCTGGAAAGCAACCGTTATTGGTGCTGAAGCGCCTTTGTTCACACAGAACGATACCCTGGGTAAACCGGTGAACCTGAAGGACTTCCGTGGTAAATATGTACTGGTTGACTTCTGGGCTTCCTGGTGCCGTCCATGCCGTATGGAAAACCCATATGTGGTGGCCGCATTTAACAATCACAAAGACAAAGCTTTCACTATCGTGAGCGTATCCCTGGATCAGCCAACCGGTCATGATGCATGGATCAATGCTATCCACAAAGATGGTCTGACCTGGACACACGTATCCGACCTGAAATTCTGGGACAATGATGTCGCTAAACAGTATGGTGTAAAATCAGTTCCGCAGAACTTCCTGCTGGACCCACAAGGTAAGATCATCGCTAAGAACCTGAGAGGTGAGGAGCTGGATAAGCGCCTGAATGAATTACTGAAATAAGCGCGACGCTACAGGGCCGTTTTATCTTTCATAAACGGCTGACAGCATTCGCAGTAATAATAATAGTCCATAGCAGACCGTAATTATTGCATAGTTATTCGCCGATCAATTGTTAATTTGGTAAGCAGATAACTGTACAGGGATGACGGCACCGCTATGGACTATTGTATTTTCCGGCCTTCCGTCTCCTGTTTAATCATCCGAAAATAGTCACAGATGAACGTTTTTATTGAAGACAGGGATATTCCCTGGGAAAATCCTGACCCGGGTATACGCCGGAAGGTAATGGCTTATAATGAGCAGCTGATGATGGTGAAAGTGGAGTTTCAGCAGGGAGCGGTAGGTGCGTTGCATTCACATTATCACACACAGATGGCACATGTGGAAAGCGGGTTGTTTGAGATCACGATCGATGGTGAAAAGAGGATACTGAAGGCGGGAGATGCGTATTATATACCGCCAAACGTGGTACATGGTGCGGTGTGCCTGGAGCCGGGCGTGTTAATTGATGTATTTAGTCCGTACAGGGAAGATTTTGTGCGATAAAAAATGCCTTGTGACCGGGTGCTGCTGTTGGTGAAGGTTCCTCCCGATATGGTAATAAAAGTTCCGTAGATGGTAATCCGATGTTCATGACAATGTAGTGACAATTTGTAGCTTTGCCAGAAAGTATCAGGTATGTCGCTTAAGATGGAGCAACAGCGCAAAGAAAAATTCATCAGGTGGATAAAGCGTATTGGTTTCTGGGGCTTTATCTTCTTTCTTGCCAAAGGTTTATGTTGGCTGGCGTTAGGGTATTGGCTTATGAAATAGTTCAGGCCATCATCCGAAGTACTGTTTTTGCATATACTTCGTTGGTGCCTGTCCGATGGGAGGGGGCGATGACGGCAATGACTGTTTTTAGGAGTGTTGCGGGTAGAGAACAGCATGAAAAAGAAGCATTTAAATTTTCCTGAGCGTGATACGGGCTCAGGAAATTCAGTATTTTTAACCTGTTCAATTCTTCACTTAAAAAGCGAATTATATGTTGTCACAAAGAATGCAGGAAGCCCTGAATGCGCAGGTAGCGATGGAAGCACAATCTTCTCAGGCTTATCTGGCAATGGGCAGCTGGGCAGATATTCAGCCCGGTCTGAAAGGCGTAACAAAATTTTTCTTCAAGCATAGTGATGAGGAACGTATGCACATGCTGAAATTGATCCATTATATCAATGAAAGGGGCGGTTTCGCCATCGTACCTGCACTTGCGCAACCGGTACTCACATTTGTGTCTTTAAAGAAGGCATTTGAAGAGTTGTTTGCACATGAGGTAAAGGTGAGTGAAGGGATCAATGAGCTGGTGGATATCGCATTGCAGGAGAAGGACTACGCAACCCATAATTTTCTGCAATGGTATGTAAACGAGCAGATTGAGGAAGAACGTCTGGCACGTGAGTGTAATGACAAGCTGGAATTGATCGGTGATGACAAGAGTGGCTTATACCTGTTTGACCGCGATATCATGACTATGGATCAGGAGTAGTTTGATATTCAACTAATTGAAGGCCCGTTCTGCGTAAGCAGGACGGGTTTTTTATTGCCGTCTCCGGGAGGTAGATTTTACTAATGTATGGTAGGAAATATATATTATAAATAATTAATTCAGAAAGTTTTATTATTTTTATTTGCCATATACTTTTACTACATTGCCGTCTGAAATATAAGGAAAAGTTAGAATGCAAAAGGAGGTTAATATAAATGATCTATGGGAGCGCATCACAGTTGATAGCGACTCTAAATCATTTGAGGTTTTTTTCCATGAATTAAACCCCAGACTCGTGAAATTTTGCACAATGTATGTTCAGTATCAGCAGGTTGCGGAGGAAATAGTGTCGGATGTTTTTGTAAAATGCTGGATGGACAGGGCTAAGATGCGGGAAGTTCAGAAGCCTGAAACCTATCTTTTCATTGCTGTAAAAAATCATGCGCTCAACTACAATAAGCGATTCTCCAGTGTTCAACTGGTGAATCTGGACGACCATGAGGGAGGTGCTCAGCTGGTTAACAGTGCATCTCCGGAGATGGAACTTGAGAAGAAGGAACTGCTTTTCCATATGGATCAGGCAATTTCTTCTTTACCGCGTCAATGCAGTATCATTTTCCGCCTGATTAAGGAGAATGGTATGAAATACAAAGAAGTAGCTGAGATCCTGAATATATCCCCCCGCACGGTGCATACACAGATGCTACGTGCTATGAAGAAAATGACTGTAGCGATGGAGCCTTATCTGAAAAAGGCAAATAAACAGACGCCGGACAATATTGATAGTATTGTGACGGCTTTACTGCTGATATGGATATTTATGGGTAATTAGCCCTTAATATTATATGTTAAAAAAAATTTTAAACCTTGTACGCATAACAGGTATTAAATGTTGTCTTATATGCAAAGGGTTATTCCAACGGACAATGAGTGAACGTTTTTTTGAAATTGTTATAAAGGACCTGGCTGGTGATTCAACACCTGAAGAAGGCCAGGAACTGAAACATATCATGAGTGAGGATGCTGTCGCTGCAAGACAGTATGAACTGTTCCGCATGTACTGGGCCCAGAATCATCACGATCATATCGATAACAGAAGACTGTTTTCAAACGTGCAGATGCGTATTAGTGAACTTGAGAAAGAAGCAGGTACTGAAGATATAGCACCGCTGATGACACCGGTACGCGGAAAAGGTCGCCTGGTATGGTTATCGGGCATCGCTGCTTCTGTAGCGTTGCTGATCACTGCCAGCGTGTTTTATTACCGCTCACAGCATGATCCTCTGACGGCTAAATTCACCTCGAGGGGGGAAAAATCCACATTCATGCTGGATGATGGTACAAGGGTTACGCTGAATGCAGACAGTAAACTGGAGTATGCAGCAGACTTTCCAACGAAGAGCAGAGAAGTGTATCTGACAGGTGAGGCTTTCTTCGATGTACATGGCGATGCGCAGAAACCGTTTATTATTCATACGGACAAGATGGATATCAAGGTGTTAGGTACGGCATTCAATGTGAAGTCCTATCCAAACGAAACCTCTACGGAGGCAACACTGCTGAGAGGTGCGATTGAAGTGACGGTAGCTGATAATCCGGATGAGAAGATCGTACTGAAACCATCACAGAAGGTAGTTGTGAGCGACTACGATTCTACCCGGAAGAAATCAGTGGCTTTAAAAGATGTGGTGCCATCCTTAACGACGATGACCTACTTCAGCCAGAAAGATACCATGATCATGGAAACTTCCTGGTTACAGAATAAGCTGACTTTCCATGATGAAGATTTTGAGACGCTGGCAAGGAGAATGGAACGTTGGTACAATGTGAGGATCAGCTTTAATGCAGATCGCAAAAAGCAACTCAGATTTACGGGGATCCTGGAAGGAGAGACAGTAGCGGAAGCATTCCATGCGCTGAACCTGACAGAGGATTTCGCATATAAAATTGAAGATTCGACGATCGTGATATATTGATCCGAAAGATGGGACGAGACTAAGAAGCCTAAACATTCCTTTCAAACATTGGAAGGTGAGATGAAAACCCTATATGAAGCCAATACCTATGTTAAAACACTATGATTATACCTATGTATGCGCTCTTTCATTTCACCAGAAACAAAGTATTAACGCCTAAAATTTGTCTATGGGAAATGAATTTGACTACTACTAAATAATGCGGGCACTGTTTTTAACCGGTACCCGCGAACCAAGAATCAATATCCTTAAAGAAGGTTTTGAACAATCCTGAAAAATTTGAAAGACTTTAATCACCCTTAACATCTAAGTTATGATTTCTATCCTACGCCCCAGGGGCGTAAAGATCCCTTACGGGCTTTTAAAGCCAATGCTACTTATGAATGTAGTACTGGGATTGGTGCTCGCCACCAGTCTTAATGTACTGGCAAAAGCTTCTTTTGCAACCAAGATCACTCTTAATCTGCGTGATGTGGAATTTAAGAAAGTGCTCACTGTAATTGAAAGCCAGAGCGACTATCGTTTCATGTTCAGTAACAGGAACATACCTAACGATAACAAGGTAGACATTAACGTGAAAGATGCTCAGATCACCACAGTGATGGATCTGATCCTGAATAATTCTGGTTTTACTTACCAGGAATTATCTAATAACCTGATCGTGATCATGCCAAAAGGCGCTATGCTGAAGGCGATCAAAGTTACAGGTAAAGTACTGGATCAGACAGGTGAAGCGCTGATCGGTGCATCTATTAAAATAAAAGGGACTTCCGATGGGGTAGCTACGGATGAAAATGGTGCCTTCACCATTAGTGTTCCGGATGATGCTGTGCTGGTTGTATCTTATGTAGGTTTTAAAACACAGGAAATTCCTGTTAGTGGTAAAACTGCAATTACAGTTACACTGCAGCCAAATCAAAGCGTAATGAATGAGGTAGTAGTAACGGCACTGGGTATCAAAAGAGAGCAAAAAGCTCTCGGATACGCAGTAAGTACTATCACTTCTGAACAAATCACCGCCGCCGGCGCTACCAACTTTGCTTCTGCACTGTATGGTAAAGCTGCCGGTGTAAAGATCACTACCGCTCCAGGTGGTGCTACGAGTGCGGTGAATATCCAGATTCGTGGTGTGAACTCCCTGAACTATAACACTCAGCCGCTGTATGTAGTGGATGGTGTGCAGATCAGGAACAACAACGAAAAAGGTGCTGGTGGTACAAACAATACTGACTACTGGGCTGATAACCGTATCCGTGGTAACGGTATCCTGGATATCAACCCTGCAGATATCGAGAGTCTGACAGTACTGAAAGGTGCGAGTGCGACCGCCCTGTATGGTTCTGATGCAGCGAGTGGTGTGGTGGTAATTACCACTAAGAAAGGTATGAAAGGAAGAGGTCTGGGTGTTGATCTGAACTATTCACACACAGCAGAAAGAGTTGCCTTTGCACCAAAATATCAGAATGAGTATGGCTCCGGTTATGACAGGACAACTGCGGGCGCGAATGCGAATGCAGCAGGTTGGGTCCCCATCGGAACCGACGGAACTGTAAGGCCTTACTTCAGGGCCTATGCGCAGTTTGGACCAAAACTGGACGGACAGCTTGTACCCTGGTGGGATGGTAGTATGCATCCATATTCACCCCAGCCCGATAACTATAATCAACTCTTTCAGAAGGGATACAATTCAAATTTGAATGTATCCCTTTCGAATATGACAGAAAAAGCGAATTACCGCTTCTCTTACACCCGTAACGATTACAAAGGTGTCCAGATCGGTGGTGACCAGCAGCGTAATACTTTCAACCTGAACAGTACTATCAAGCTGCACAACAAGGTGAGCTTAGACGTGGTAAGTGGTTATGTGAACACGAAGATCACCAACAGACCATTGCAGATGGCGCGTATCTTCAATGACTACGCCGGTTACTTTGGTCGTCAGGAAGATTTAGCGGTTGTGTTTGATAAATACAAAACCAGCAAAGGTTATAAGTATGTAGCGCCTGAGAACGCGGCACAGAACCCTGATGAAGCGATCAAATATCCTATCCGTGCATACAACCTGCTGGACTTCCTGTGGAAACAGCTGCGTAACCAGGAGGTAGAAAAGCAGGATCGTTTAATATCCAGTGTTACATTGAACATCGACCTGGCAAAAGGACTGAGATTCCGTACCAGGTTGGGTAATGACTTCACCAGTGTGAACACGGAGACGAAAGAATACAACGAAAAGCCAATCGCGTTCAATAGTGGTGGAAGCACCGGTTCTTATGGTGTTGCAAAAGGTCGTTACAGCATTGTGTACAGTGACCAGTTATTGACTTTCGCAAGAGATGAGGATAAAAGAGTATTTGGTTACTCTGTAAGTGCAGGTCTCCAGACACGTAAAGAAACCTATAGTGACCAGGTGTCCACTACCAATGGTGGTCTCGTAACGGCAAACTGGTTCAGTATCAATAACTCCTACAACATCCAGAATACATCTGAACGTCGTAGTGGTGCATTTAAATATGCTTACCTGGGTATCATGAACCTGAGTTACATGAACTATCTGTTCCTGGAAGGTACTGCCCGTCAGGAGTATTCTTCTACACTGCCCCACAAGAACAACAGTTACTTCTATCCTTCTGTGAACTCCAGCTTTGTGTTCACTGAAGCGTTCCATCTGCCTACTATCTTCTCTTATGGTAAGGTACGTGCTTCTTACGGTCTCGTAGGTAACGCTCCGCCGCCATTTGAGTCAAACGTTACTTATACGCAGAAACCAATTTCTACGACTACCGGTTCAATTCCTTTGCTGATCGCGCAGAGTGACTATGGTAACGAACAGCTGAAATCGGAAAAGAAAACTGAGATCGAGATCGGTACAGAGGTAAAAATGCTGGATAACCGTTTGGGTTTTGACATCTCTTACTACGACAGTAAAGTGACCGACCTGCTGATGCGTTTGAACGTTGCGGTAAGTAATGGTGCTAAAACAAGGATCACAAACGTAGGTAAACTGCACAGTAAGGGTATCGAGGTAGCGTTGACTGCTACTCCGGTAAAAGGTAAAATTACCTGGAACACCCGTCTGAACTTTGCGAACAGTACTTCCAGCGTAGAGGAACTGACACCAGGCGTATCTCAGATCGTAATGCTCTTTGCATCCAGAGATGCGTTGAAAGTAGTAGCTGAAAAGGGTCAGCCTATCGGTAATATCTACATGTACCCACGTAAGAGAGATGATAAAGGAAATCTTGTTATCACTGACAACGGACTGTATGATGTTGACATCACCAAATATGAGAAAAAAGGTAACCTGTTACCTAAAATCGTTGGTGGTTTGGCTAACACCATCACTTACCACAACCTGTCACTCGACTTCCTGTTTGACTACCGTTTCGGTGGTATGATCGTAGCAACTCCATTCAAATACATGACTGGTGCAGGTATGTATGAAAGTACACTGCAATACCGTGATGAAGCACATGGTGGTCTCCCTTACTACCTGGATACCGATGGTAAAACAATGATCCAGTTGCCAAGCCACAATTCTATTTCTCCAAATGGTCCTGTTTATCACGATGGTGTGATCCTGGACGGTGTGGATAAGAATGGTAATAAAAACACCAAGATGGTACAGGCTGGTTATTACTACCTGAACCAGTTCAATGACTCCCCAACAGCATGGAACGAAGTAACCCTTTCGAAGAATGATTACGTAAAACTCCGTGAGGTGGTACTGGGCTACAACATTTCCAAAGCAACAGCTGCGAAACTGCACCTGCAGAGTCTGCGTCTGTCATTGATCGGAAGAAACCTGTTGTATGCATACAGAACTATGAAGAACCTGGATCCGGAAGCACCAATGGGTAGCAGCTGGTTGAAACAGGGTATCGATGAAGGTTCTTCCGGTGCAACCCGTAGCTACGGTTTCAGTCTTAACGCCAGCTTCTAATTAATAAATGTGACTTGTTACAAACAGTTATGATTATGAAAAAAACATTAATAAAAATAGGTTGTTTTATCGCGTTAAGCATTGGCTTGGCGGGATGTAAGGGCGAACTGGATGATTACTATATCGACCCCGATAAAACCAGCAACCCAACTATTGAAAAATTATTTTCTTCTATACTGGACAATAACCGCGTAAGACCTAACTATAGTGAGATGCGTGAGATTGTTCTGCCAATGTGTGCTGCGTTCTGTCAGACTGCTGCTGCTGATAACAAAGAAGAAAGATATCTGCAGCCAGCCAACCCTGTTCAATCGCTGTGGAATGATTACTACACGCCAAGTAACCAGGGTACCGACCTTAACTATAATACCGGTAACGGTATTGTGGCGCAGTATCGTACAATGGAGCGTCTGTATCGTGAACTTCCGCTGGACGAACGTCCGAACTTTACCATCTTCATGAAAGCCGGCCAGGCATTGTTACTGGACCAGACTGCGCAGATGGTGGATATGTTTGGTGATATTCCTTTCACTGAAGCAGGTTCTCTGGATATTGACAACACTATTTCCAATGCGAAATTTGATGATCAGCGTATGTTGTATGATACCGTACTGGTAGGTCTGAAAGACCTGGCTGACTGGTTCACTGCAACAACTCCTAACGCGATCGCTACTGCTTCTTTCAATGCACAGGATTACCTGATGAAAGGAAGTATTGATAAATGGCGCCGTTACATCAACTCTGTTCGTCTGCGTTACCTGATACGTATTTCCAGATCAGATGTTGAAGAAGACAGAGCGAGAACAGAAATCCGTGAGATCCTGACCAACCCGATACTTTATCCACTGGTAGATGGAGATAATATTGGTGACAACTATAGTCCTGCAAGCACAGACATTCTGTTATATCAGCTGACTAACTACACCAACACGCCATGGAACTCTTTTACAGAGATCAGGGCACAGATGGCACCGGAGTACATGCTGAATAAGGTAATGGTACCATCCAACGATCCACGTATTCCTTTCATGTTTGATAAGAATACCCGTGCGGATAAAACACCAAACCGCTGGTATCAGGCAATGAGTCAGACAGAGGTACGTCAGACGGATAGTATGAATAACTATTCTATCTGGGATTCTACTACTTATCTGACAAATGGAAAACTGCCAGGTATTTATATGTCAGCAGCAGAAGTGAACTTCCTGAAAGCGGAAGCTATTGAACGCTGGGCGCTGCCGGTACCTTATACTGCTCAGTCCTGCTATGAACTGGGTATCCGTCAGGCAATTGCGTTCATTAACTTCCTGAATAAGCAGAACCCAAGTGCAAGAGAATCGCTGCCACAGCCGTCAACTGCCACCGTATCTGCATTCATCAGCGGACCGAACATTGCTTATACGGGTACTTCAACAGAAAAACTGGAAAAGATCTATATACAGAAGTGGCTGCACTTTAACATATTGCAGGGCCGTCAGGCGTGGGCAGAGTACCGTCGGACCGGTTACCCACGCATTACTGTAATTCCTTCTGCGCGTGCTGGTTATGAGTTGCCTCCAACCAGGTTCCTGTATCCTGCGAGTGAGACAGGCTATAACTCCAGCTACGAAGCGGTAAGAGCGAAAAATACACGTGACGCAAAAATTTTCTGGATGGGAGAATAACAGACAGGATTTAAGAATTATAATTTAGATGGGGGGCAAGGCCGCAAAGCTAACAATGGCAGACATTGTTATCTTTGTGGCCTTGCCAGTTTTACACAGGTCTCATAATATGATGAAGAAGTACATGCTGATAGCGGCGTTGCTGGTCGTGTCATTGTTCGCAGCCAACGCACAACGCAAAGCCACCCTTGTCAGGGAGGAATTTATAATGGAAAAGCCGCCGGTACCGGCAGCCCATGCGTCTACTATTACCGGACTGCCGGATGGTGATCTGCTTGCCTCCTGGTTTGGCGGAAGCAGGGAAAGCGCACCGGATGTATGTATCTATGTAGCCCGCTTTCATAAGGGGAAATGGTCAGCGCCTTCAATAGTAGCCAGTGGGGTAGTCAATGATAGTACCCGCTATGCCGCCTGGAACCCGGTACTGATCACCACAAAAGCAGGACGGGTGATACTGTTCTATAAAGCAGGGCCTAATCCCCGGGAATGGTGGGGTATGATGATCTCCAGTACAGATAATGGTCGTAGCTGGTCTGCGCCTGAACGTTTGCCGGATAATATACTGGGTCCTATCAAGAATAAGCCGGTACAACTGGCAGATGGCAGCATCTTACATCCTTCCAGCACGGAAAGCCTGGATGAGAAGGACTGGCATATTCATGTGGAACTATCTGACAGTACCGGCCACCAGTGGAAGCGTGTGCCGATCGACTGTGATACTTTTGGGGTGATACAACCTTCAGCCCTGTTTCATGCCGGTAAGCGCTTACAGATGCTTTGCCGTAGCAGACAGAATGCGATCGTACAGACCTGGTCCACCGATAACGGACAGACCTGGTCTCCACTGACCAAACAGTCAATGCTGAATCCTAATTCAGGTATAGATGCGGTTACCACGGCGAAGGGCCAGCAGGTGCTGGTGTATAATCCGGCTATGTCCGGAAAGGATTGGTGGAACGGAAGAAATGAGCTGAGGGTAGCAGTATCCAAAGATGGAGAACACTGGAAAGATATATATGTACTGGTAAAGGAGGCAAAAGGAGAGTTCAGCTATCCGGCGATCATACAGACAAAAGATGGTTTATTACATATCACTTATACTTATGACAGAAAGAACATCAGGTATGTGGTATTAAAATTATAGGGCTATTATATATAATAGAGCAGGAGGCAGTTCACCGGCGGGCGGGCTGCCTCTTTTTATTGAAAAGATCTTCCGTAATTCGTGGTATAAAAATTTGTCTCTCATGGCTCAACCAGAAGTATGGATGCGGGGGCCGCTTCCCGGGGTACCCGCTTTACTGCAACCAGTCGCGCATGCATTGTTACAGGCGCAGGAGGAAATACATGCCCTGTTGCAGGACTTTCCTGATACATTGTTATGGCAACAGCCGGCAGGTGTTGCTTCCGTAGGATTTCATCTGCGACATATTGCCGGAGTGCTGGACAGGTTATCTGTATATGCGGATGGCCAGGCTTTATCTGATGAGCAGCTTGCTTATCTGGCAGGAGAGAAGACACCGGGAGACGTTACAACAGCAATGCTGCTGACGGCATTAGATGAACAGATCACAAAGACGATCGAAAAATTAAAAGTGACAGACGAAGCAACGCTGACAGCATTTAGAGGCGTAGGCAGAAAGCAATTACCATCGACCGTCATGGGTTTATTATTTCATGCGGCAGAACATACGATGCGACACACAGGACAGTTACTCGTGACAGTAAAAGTGTTAAAGCTTAACCATTAATACCCTACAATTGTTAACCTTTATTTGTTTCTCTTCAGCATGTTTATAAAATCTTTAACAAACAGATTTAGAATGATTTTTACTATAAAAAGTAGTAAAACGTCCAAAAAATAGATGTTGACAAAAAATCCCTTACTTATACCATTATTTTTTGCAACCTGTTAATTGTTAACAGAATTTTAAAATTGTTAATGCAAATTAAAATTAACAGTTAATATTTTGCTTTGTGAAAAAAGTCTCTATTTTTACCTCAGATTGCTAAAACGATTATGCAGAAGACGCTATCTGAAAAGCCGTAAAAAACGTAATGGAAAAAAGGAAACATGCGATGCCCGCGAACGGTATATCATGTGTCTATTCAAAAAAATAAAACGTTATTGAACAAAAATAATTTCACTTGTTAAAAACCTTTTGTTAATCGGACCCAGCGTCATTTTGCGAGTAACTATTATGAACTTATTTCCAGCTTTAGCTTAAGGAAATGTTTGATCCCGTGTAACTGCGATATGTAGAGCGTAGGGGGGATTCATTAACTCAGCTTTCATTACCGGTAAGGTAAATGAGATAGGGAACGCATGTTTGATCCCTGCTGTGCCACGTGCAGCATGGGGATGGGGCCGTATTGCCAGATACGCTGCTTTATTACCAAAATTGAAATATATGAATAGAGGCTTCTCATTTTTTTCCCGGGTATGCCTGCACAGCTTATGGATGCTACTCCTATCGCTGGTAGCATTTTCCCAGAACAAGGTCATCACCGGTAGAGTAACGGACGCACAAGGGAATAGTCCCTTACCTGGTGTGACGGTACAAATACAGGGTACGAGTAAAGGTACACAGACCGGAGTAGATGGTACGTATAAACTGGAAGCTCCACAAGGTGCTACTACACTGGTTTTCACATTTGTCGGATATAAGAAACTGGAACAGCCTATAAATGCTTCAGGCGCTACGAATGTGACCATGGCAGCTGATGTTACTGCATTGAAAGATGTGGTGGTAGTAGGTTATGGTACACAGAAGAAAACAGAAGTTACTTCCGCGATCACTTCTGTTACAGCTGAAGATTTCAGACAGAGTGGTGCGCGTAACGCGATGGACCTTGTACAGGGTAAGGTAGCTGGTTTACAGATCACACGTACCAGTGGCTCCAACCCGAATAATGGTCCGGCTATTCAGTTGCGTAGTGCTACTTCATTGACTGGTAACACGGGACCATTAATCGTTGTGGATGGTATTCCAGGTGGTAACCTGGACCTGCTGCAACAAGATGATATCGAGTCTATATCCGTACTGAAAGATGGTTCTGCAGCTGCTATTTATGGTACACGTGCGAATGGCGGTGTTGTATTGATCACTACCAAGCGCGGTAAATCAGGTGCTCCACGGGTAGATTACAATACCTATTTCCGTAAGGAGTATTTACAGCGTATGCCTAAGTTTCTGACGGCTGATGAATATGCTGCAAAGATTGCAAGTGGTGAAATTAATTCAGAAGACAAAGGTCACAGAACTGATTTTCCTGATCTGCTGATCAACCACGATAACCTTACACAGTATCATAATCTGGCTTTCTCCGGTGGTAGCGAAAATACTACTTACCGCGCCAGTGTGTATTATTCTAATCTGGTAGGTATATTGAAAGAGAACGAACGTCAGCAATATGGCGGTCGTCTGAGCATTACTTCAAAAGGGCTTGACAATCACCTGACAGGCCAGTTCAACCTTGCTACCAATGTTAACAATGCGAATCTGTTGACAGATGGTGGTAATCTGGTTGGATATTTTACTTTCCAGCCTACTTATTCTCCTTATAACAACGATGGCTCCTGGTATTTTGAACAGACCAGCACAAATGAGCTGGCACGTTTACATCAGCAGACTTACAAACGTCAGCAGCAAACGACTTCTGCGGATGGAAAGGTATCTCTGGACATTCTGAAAGGACTGAAAGCATCTATTTTCGGTGCGGTGACCCGCGATAGCTGGACGGATGGACAGTATGCTGACCGTGCATCAGAATTATCGATCGAAACTTATCAGGGAGGTGGCTGGGCTGCCCAGAACAGTGAGCTTAAGGTAAAATATGCGGTTGAGCCTACGGTTGAGTATAGTCTGACGGCCAATAAGCATAATATTTCTGCAGTAGCTGGTTACAGCTATCGTTATGATGTAGAACAAGGCTTTGACGGTAGTAACTACGGTTTTCTCAATGACAGATTTCATGAAGATAACCTGGGCGCCGGTAACCAGATCAAGTTAGGTAAAGCGACACTTAACAGTTATAAAAACGACAATACACTGATCGCATTCTTCGGAAGAGTAAACTATGTATTTAATGATAAATACATGGCATCAGCTATCATACGTCGTGAAGGTTCTTCCAAATTTGGTATTAACAATAAATGGGGAAATTTCCCGGCTATCTCTGCGGGATGGAACCTGCATAAAGAAGATTTCCTGAGTAATGTAAGTTTCCTGGACCAGCTGAAAGTAAGACTTGGTTATGGTGTAACAGGTAACTCTGATTTTGATAACTATGCTTCTCTTGTACTGTTAGGAACAGGTGGTGCATACATTTATCCTGATGGTGTGTGGCGTCAGACTTATGGTCCTAATACCAACCCCAATCCTGATCTGAGATGGGAAAAGAAAGCAGAATGGAACTTCGGTATCGATTACACCTTCTTTAAAGGACGTCTGGGCGGTTCAATCGATCTGTTCAGCCGTAAAACTACAGACCTGATCTCCAAATTTAAATCTCAGGTGCCTTCACAGGTGCAACAGGATATCTGGAATAACGTTGGTACGTTCAAATCTAAAGGTATCGAGCTGATGGTGAATGCAGTAACGATGGATAAGAAAGATTTTCGCTGGAATACCGATCTGACTTTCAGTACTGCAAGTAACACCATGGCTTCTTTCTCCAACCAGACCTATAAGATGACGTATCTGGACCAGGGAGATATCGGTGGTTATGGTGCACTTGGAAATGCCCTGAGAACATATGAGGGTGGTAAACTGGGTAATTTCTACGGTAAGCGTTTTGCCGGACTGACCGACGAAGGTAAATGGCGTTTTTATAAGAGAGATGGTTCTACGGGGCCGGCAGATGAGATCAGCCGTGACAATGATCAGACAGTGATCGGAAATGCTATCCCTAAATACTACGCGTCAATGACGAATAGCTTTAAATATAAAAACTGGGATTTGCGCATATTCATGCGTGGTAAGTTCGGTTTTGATATACTGAACACCATGGAAATGCTGTATGGTAATAAAGCAGGTCTGCCAAGTAATGTGCTGAAAACTGCATTTACCAAGCATGCTAAACTGGACGATAGCTTCCAGTACTCTGACTACTATCTTGAAAGTGGCAGCTACGTGAAACTGGATGAGGTTACACTTGGTTACAATGTTCCGTTCAGAAATAAATACGTTCATAACATGAGGGTGTATTTCACTGGTGGTAATCTGGCGACCATCACCGGTTACTCAGGTAATGACCCTGATTTTGTAAAAGATACAGGTCTGAATCCGGGTATTGATGCGCTGAACAACAGCGATAACCGTAGATCATATCTGAGTACAAGGTCCTTTATGCTGGGATTGAATGTGAGCTTCTGATAACCTAACTAAACATTTAAGATGAAACGAATTTCGAAAATAGCAACATTTGCAGCGCTCGCATTACTTCCTGTATTTGGGAGCAGCTGTACCGACCTGACTGAAAATGTGTATGACCAGATCGATACACGTAATTTCTATAATAATAAAGAAGAAGTAGTATCTGCAGTATTGAGACCATATACCCATGCGAATGCCTGGGTAACACCTGGCCAGAATGGCTGGTGGCGTCTCAGCGAATTATCTGCAGATCAGCTGGCATGGCCACAGAAAGGTCGTCACGGTTATGATGGTGGTAACTGGATCCGTTTGCATTATCATAGCTGGCTGGTGGATGATGGTCCGATCCTGGATTGCTGGTATCTGACATGGACAGGCTTAGGTTTTTGTACGACTGCCATTGAGAACCTGGAGCGCCGTGAGGCTGGTGAGATGGGGATTACACAGGCAGAAAAGGATGCATATGTGTCTGAGTTGAGATTGCTGCGTGCATTCCACTATCTCCGTATCATGGATATCTGGGGTAATGTGCCTATTGTGACGCAGGTAGGTATTCCGGTTAGTCCGCCTACTGCAACCCGTAAAGAAGTATTTGACTTTGTTGAAAAAGAGATCCTCGATCATATTGAAGATGCTCCAGTACTGAGTAAGGCACTGATCGGACGTATGTCTAAAGCAGGTGCTTATGCAATGCTCGTTGAGCTGTATCTGAATGCGGAGAAATGGAGTGGTACGCCAAGATGGGATGACTGTATTGCTGCAGCCAATAAACTCATCAGCGGTGAAGCGGGTGGTATGAACGGCGCACTTGCGCTTGATCCTAATATCACGGATACTTATAAGCCAACTAACGACCTGTCCAAGGAGATCATCTTTTCTATCGCATACGATTATCAGGTGGCAGACTTTACGCCACAGTGGACTGGTGACTTCTATCACTTTAACCAGGGTCTTATCAATGGTAATGACCGTAATGGTAATGATGGTGTTGTTGTTATTCCTGGTGTGTATACCACTTTCAGTGATGCAGATATGCGTAAGAAAGAATGGATATCAGCAGGACCACAATGGAAATATGGTTCAAATGGTACTGATCCTGTGATTTCAAGTGGTGGTAACGAATATAACGGAGAACAGCTGGTATTTGTTGATAACATCCGTAAGAACAAAATTGGCAGCACTGTATCTGATATGACGCAGGGAGAAGAGAATAGCGGTGTGCGCTTCAATAAATATAAACTCGGCCCGATCACTGATCCCCATTACAGAAGCACTGACTGGGCTGTATACCGTTTATCATGGGTATACTTTGCAAAAGCAGAGGCGCTCATGCGTAAGAATGGCGGAACGGCTACACAGGAAGCGGTTGACCTGGTGAATGCGTGTAAACAGCGTGCTTTTGCACCTGAGGTATGGGAGGCGAATAAGTATACTACTACATCACTGACAATGGATGAATTGTTAGCTGAGCTGGGCCGTGAGTTTATCTTTGAAGGTTACCGTCGTCAGGAGCTGATCCGTTGGGGTAAGTATACAACTGCTACCTGGTGGGATCACAAAGCTTCTGAATCATACAGAGAGCTGTTTGCCATTCCGCAGGTACAACGAGCACTGAACGTTAACCTAGAACAGAATCCTGGTTATCCTAAATAGTCGTATATCCGCATTGTTTGCCGTGCGGTTTTACATAAAATACAAATGCCGTCGCGCTTATAGCGGACGGCATTTGTGTGTTATATACCAGGTACGCATTTATAGCGCGTGCCTGGTATATAACACTAAGATTGAATAGTAACATTGGTATGGTATGTGTTTTTTTGATTGTGAATCAGCAACTTTGTTCAAGAAGTTTGAGTTTGCCATATACCTTAGCCCTAGCCTGTCAGTGTATATATCCCAACCTTAATTTTAAAACTTAGAATAGATTATTGTAATACCCTGACCGTTGTAGCATTGCCAGTAAACGGCTAGTCAGTACTGCATGTGTTATGGACCACCCTTATCATTAAGCTTCTATGCCTTTGTTCAGACAAATCTATGTAGATACATATCGGGAGTAATCTCATTAATACATGTGGGCTAGCATTTGTGTAATATTAATCTGCAGCAAGTTTTTATATAAAATGTCATTATAAAATTGGAATAAACACAAAACTATACCATCAATAGTTCGATAAGATTTATTTACAAGACAGGTGTGGAAAAATAATGTAGATAATTTATGTCAGTAATAATTAACAGTGTCATGTATTAAGCGAGCTGTCGTTGGTGTTTGTATTAAGCTGTAAAAAATAAGATTATGATTTTTCTCTCCGCGCATATAGATTGCGCATACTGTTGCTTTCTTTGTTGAACAAAGGTGGAGATATGTTAGGTAGCATCGTACAACGAATGTATTATGTGTTTTTCATTTCATTTTGTGACCTTTGACTTTATTAAAATTTGATGTTGCCCTGTACCTTATCTGGCTGCTCTTATTTTGTCCGTGAATGATTAAATCAGTTTAAATCTTAACCTATACGTATGAATGGTGGGATTATTATAAGTTTTCTTATAATGAATCTGCATGACCCTATTGGTGTGACTCAGCCGAAGTTATCGGTCGTAGCCGTGGATAGCAGTTTGCAGAAGGCAGAACAGTTGCCTGGTAAGTATTTGTCAGAAGTCAAAAAGAAATCGGACCGCGTAGAACGGCTGGTAAATAAACGTGCTGACAAAGCATTGACCCGCCTGTTGAAGCAAGAGAAGAAGATGAAGGCCCGTCTATGGAAAGCGGATTCTCTAGCTGCTAAAAGTATCTTCACGAAATCTATAGATAGTTTGGGAAGCCTTAAGTCTGGGCTGAAGAGTAAGATCGCAAGTAAGTTGCCTGCGGGAAATATTTACCTGGATAGTTTGGGGGGATCGCTGAAATTCCTGGAGGGGAAAGGCGCATTGCTTTGTGCTTCAAAAGAGAAGTTATCTGGCGTAACCAGGAGTATTGAGTCGCTGCAGGGTAAGTTGCAGCAGGCCGACCAGATCAAGGCTTATATCCGTCAGCATAAGAAGGAACTTAAAGAGCAGTTATCGAAGTATACTGGCTTTTCTAAAGATCTGATGAAGATCAATAAGGAGGCTTACTACTATGGTCAACAGGTTAGCGAGTATAAGGCCCTGCTGAAGGATAGAAAGAAAGCAGAGGCAAAAGCGATAGAATTGCTAAAAAAAATGCATGCATACAATGATTTCCTCCGTAAAAATTCTCAAATAGCGGGTATGTTCAATCTGGGCGCTACCGGAAGCAATACTGCTCAGAGTCTGGAAGGTTTACAAACCCGTTCGCAGGTGGAGCAGATGATCCAGCAACGCCTGGGGAGTGATCCTGTGGCCAGGCAGGCTGCCAGTCAGCAGATGGAACAGGCCAGAACACAGCTAAATGAATTGAAGGAAAAATTCCCTGACCTTGACAATGCGGGTGATATGCCCGATTTTAAACCCAATCCGATGAAGACGAAAAGTTTCGTGCAACGATTGGAATTTGGAGGCAATATCCAGTTTCAGAAATCCAACCATTATTTTCCAACTACCTCTGATATTGCGGGGCAAGTGGGTTATCGATTCTATAAAAGCGGGACGGCGGGCATTGGTGCGTCTTACAAGCTGGGATTGGGTTCGGGCTGGAACAACATTGTGCTCAGCCATCAGGGTGTCGGTTTAAGGTTATTCATTGACTGGAAACTGAAAGGCAGCTTCTATGTTAACGGGGGGGGCGAGCAAAACTATGTTTCTACCCTTACGCATGCAGGTCAGCAGGTAGACTGGAGTGGCTGGCAGGGAAGCGCACTGCTGGGCTTGAGTAAGAAATATAACGTGAATGCAAAGCTTAAGGGAAATATCATGTTGTTGTATGATTTTCTGGCAAAGCAAAACACACCTTCTACAAGCCCGATTAAGCTTAGGCTGGGCTATAATTTTTAATTCATTGGCATTGGTGTACCCTGAACTTTGTCTGCTATACTGACCCTGTTGGTAAGACACAATATGATTTACTAACTATTTTTAATAAACCACATCATTATGTATCGTTTTTTTTCGTTCCTGCCGCTCATGGCAGCCATACTTTTGCCATTGGCATTGACTGCGCAAACCAACAAAATTGAAAATACGGGGAATGTCGGGATTGGAACGACGGCCCCTGTAGTACGGTTAAGTATCTACGGTACGGCGGAAGATTCTGCGGCGATTTCTTTGCAATCAGCGACCAATAGTCGTTTTTATATACAAGGGTGGATCTGTGTTGAAAATGGGAGGCACTACTCCGGGAACAGGGGTTATCAATGTGACCAATACTGGCAGAGTAGGTATTGGTACCAACGCGCCCACAACTACGCTGGATGTGAACGGCGATTTTAGGTTGGGAGTTTCTACAGGAGGGACGGCTTATTGTATTGGCTTTACCCGTACGGTAGGCGCTCAGGTATTTGGGACCACTACAGCTGGGCTGACTCTCGGCGGTGATGTAAACGGTGTTGATGCCGTTATTTTACCTAACGGCAACGTGGGTATAGGTATAACTAACCCTCAGTCGAAGTTAGCAGTGAATGGCGATATTTTTTCGAAGAGAGTAAAAGTCACACAGGAAGGATGGGCAGATTTTGTGTTTGCGCCGGATTATCAATTGCCTTCGTTAGCGGAATTGGAGAGTTATATCAAGACTAACAAGCATTTGCCTGATGTGCCGTCTGCTAAAGAGGTGGTGGCAAAAGGTTTGGATCTGGGAGAGATAAATAAGATCTTGTTGCAGAAGATTGAGGAATTGACCCTTCATTTGATAGAAGAAAGTAAAAGGAACAGAGATCTGGAAGAGAAGGTGCGATTAATCGCAGAACAGTTAGGTCCAAAATAGAATCAGGCAATAGTTTCCATTGATTTTGATGAATCTTACTGCTAAATAATTCACTTTTTAAAAATTATTACATATCGTATATCAATGGTCCGGTAAGTTTTATTCACAAAATTGGTGTAGAAAAATGATGTAGATAATTAAAGAGGTGTTATGCCTGAACTAAAATAAAAAAAAAGCATTTGAGACAGTATGTCTAGTACCAATCTCAATGCCTTTGGCAAGGTGAAACACCTTGTTGATGCAATTTCAAATGAATCATCAATAGCGACCAAACCTCAATACAAATTTATGATTTCATTATTTGAGGTGTGGTTGGGACTACCAGTGAGGTATAGCATTTTGAACCTTAGCAAGTTACCATGAAAGTATTTATTAAATCTGCGGTTTCAATGCTTGTTATCGGTACTGCTATGTCAGCGAAAGCACAATCTTATATTCAGGATCAAACTACGAGTGCACAATTTCAGGAAAGGAATCTAAGTAACTATTTAAATTATAATGAAAGAAATGAAAGGAAAAGCAGGAACGCTTTATCTGGTCATATTGTTCTCCTTTATAAATTGGGGGAATATATCTGCGCAGAGTCCAACAGACCAACCGTCATTAATTAATATAACACCTCCAAGTCCTAATGCAGCAGCATTGGGTAAGTTCGGCGATGTGCAGGTCGGTCCGGCAACAGGAATACCTCAGATTAATGTGCCAATTTACAGCTATAGTAATATTGATAATACTTTGAAGCTTGATATCTCACTTGACTATCACGCTGGTGGTGTACGTGTAGATGAGGTAGCATCCAACACTGGTAGCGGGTGGTCACTAAGTGCCGGTGGCGCTATTACACGTACTGTACGTGATATCTATGATGAGGCGGTGCCTTTTGGATTTATGAACTATATGACAATTCCTTCGGAATCCGAGGGCAATAAACGTAGCGGAGGGGGAACTGCAACTAGTATTTTTAACTATATAGCTACGAAAAATGCAGATGGGCAGAACGATATATTCAGTTTTAATTTTTCCGGTCAGTCAGGACAGTTTATGTATGGGAAGAATAATGACTTTCTTATGCAGACTTCCAATAAGCTAAAAGTCGAAAAACAGCATGGAGCCGTATTAAACGGCATGACGTCTGATATGATCTCCAAGTTTACCGTGACGGACGAAAGTGGAGTGAAGTATGTTTTCGACGCAATTGAATTCAGTGATGACGGTACTTCGGGGTCTTATCACAAATGGGTATCTGCCTGGTATCTGACTAAGATTATCTCGCCATCACAGAAAGATAGTATTGTATTGGAATATGAGTCTGAACATACCAAATACACGACGGGTAGGTTTGTAACGATGACTTATGGACTTAATGATTTTCCATCCAAGACAAGGGAGACGTCATATTCAACACTGATCACGGATGGGGTGCGCATTAAGAATGTAAAATTTCCGGATGGAACTAATGTTGGCTTTAGCTACGATACGACGCCAAGGGAAGATATGCAGTTTAGTGAAGGTTTGGTAAGGCTTAAGCAGATTAGCATTAGTGATGGAACATATACTCGTGGATATAATCTCTACCATGATTATTCTATTAACAGGCTTGCGCTTAGAAAAGTTAGTCCATATAGTAATAGTGGTGAGGAAAAAGGCTATTCTTTTGACTATGCAGGTTTCTTACCATCGCGTCTTGACAATAACCAAGATCACTGGGGATTTTATAATACAAACCCTGGTAATGATATGCTGCCAACATATAGATATGAGCTGACTGGGGCTGTTTTACAGGGTGGTAAGCGAGATACGGATCCTACCCGTGTCAATACTGGTACTTTGAAGAGAATGGGCTATCCGACGGGAGGATATGTTGATTTTGAAATGGAGGCGAATACGTCTGAAGACCCGCGATTGACAGATACGGCTGTAACATATATAAGAGAAAAAGACTACAATATGTCAGTTTATTGCAATAGTAATACACCGACAACAGAACCATTCGTTTTTGACGGAGATGCTGGAACTGTCACTACTTTTAATGTGAATGTGTATCAATCTGCAGATTGCACAGGCTCAGGTTGCAACTTCATTGTACAAGTGAAGAATAATAATAATCAGGTGCTGACGACTCAGACAATCAGCAATGACGGCTCTTATACAAATAAGGATTATTCCTTTTCGCTTTCCAATCTGGCAAAAGGTTCATACAAATGGTATGTATATACTACGAATATGAACTACAACAACTATATGACCATGAGCTGGAAAGAAGTGCATAATCTTAACCCTGATACAATCAGGATCATTACCAAGAATATCTACATAGGCGGTCTGCGAGTAAAGTCGATAAAAGCATATGATGGTATTCGCGCGACTCCTTCGACTGCCAGGTTATTTGAATACACACAGGAAAATAGTACAAAAAGTTCCGGATCACTCGGCGTTTTACCGGTTTATGAGTATCCGGTGTGGATCGAACAGCAGGATGTGCCAATTACAACAACGATGGAACCATATGTTACTTATACGCATTATGGACTGATGAATGCAATCGTAAGAGTAAGTTCTGCGACTCAATCACTGGCGACCATTAATGGTAGCCCTGTTACTTACAGCAGGGTAATAGAAAGACAAATTAATAATGGTAAAACTAATGGACGTATAGAACGCTATTTTAGTTCTTATACACCCGGAGGGCTTGCAGGATATAACGTATTTCCTTTTATATCACCATCATATTTTAGCTGGAGCTACGGACAACTAGACAAAGAGTTAATATATGACACGAGCGGCGTAATGATTAAGAAGACGGAAAATGAGTATCAGACATTAGTAGATAGTTATTATAATAATACTCAACGCCTGCTTAATTTTACTTGTGTCGCTCTAGGGCCTGTAAAATATCTGGCAAGATATCCGAGATTTGAATGGGAGCGCGTTGAACAGGTTTATTATTATGCATCCAGAACATTTGCTCCGAGCGGTGGCAGAAAAGATCTTAAGAAGTCAACTGTTACGGAGTACGCAAACGGTCAGGCTTTCCAATCTCAAACAGAGTACAGTTACGATACAGCGTACAATGTAAAAGTAATTGCGCTGACCAACAGCCTTGGTGAAAAACTGGAAAAAGTTGTTACTTACCCTTATGAGTATACCACCTCGGTAGCCCAGGCAATGAAGGCGCAGAATATGTATAAGAAAGAGATAGCTGTAGAGAACTGGAAGACGAAGGGTGCCTCAAAATATCTTACAGGGGGATATATTAATCAGTACATTCAACATAGTTCCGGTATCAGAAGTTCAGGAATGGCAGCACTGATGTCAACAACAGCTATTCCTACAGCATCCGTTGGTGCATTTAATGTAGCTTCATTTAACAGAGATGCTAATCTCTTTAAGGACCTGATATCATTTAGTCAATATACTGCTAAGGGATATCTTAGTGAGCAAAGTAAAACCGGCGATACTAAGCATGCCTATATATATGGATATAACGGTAGTAAAGTGATTGCAGAAGCTATTAATGCTTCGGCTAGTGAAATAGCTTATTCTGGCTTTGATGAAGATGGTAAGGGTAGCTGGATTTTTACCGGTGTGCCGGTGACAGACGCCAGTGCATTGTCCGGTAATAAAGTATACAACTTATCTACGGGATCTATTTCCAGAACGGGATTAAACGCAACTGGCAGGTATAAGGTGACGTATTGGAGTAAAAGTGGTGCGGCAACTATTAGCGGTACAAGCGGTGTACAGAAGGGCAATAGAAATGGATGGCTTTATTATGAACACGTATTACCAGCTAATACGATAAGTGTATCTGTGAGCGGTACTGTGATCATTGATGACCTCAGACTGTATCCGGTAGATGCCACTATGAGTAGCTATACGTATCAACCTTTGTTTGGCGTTACAGCTATATGTAATCCTAAAAATGAATTCCTATATTATCAATATGATGGATTTGGCAGACTGAAAGTGATCAAAGATGCCGATGGAAAGGTGTTGAAGGAATACGATTATCAATATCAGGCGCCAATAACCAAATAAGTTCCTATTAATATGAATATCTCTAAACTTATATGTCTGGTAGGTGTTTCGATAGCCGGTATTATGTACCCAGCTGTTGTAAATGCCCAAAAGCCGGGAGGTACAAGGGCCACCGCCACGCCTGATTCCTTGCCGGTACCTTATACTAACACGTCAATTAACTATGTCAGAATCTGGGAGCCTGATATGCCGCTAACAGATACAAGTGCGGTGACTTCAACCTTAAGAAAGGTGCGAGAGGTAAAACAAACCACACAATACATTGATGGCCTGGGCCGTCCTCTCCAAAGTGTGGGTAAAGGCATCAGCGACTTTGGCCGGGATCTGGTATCTTCCAATGTCTATGACGAATTTGGAAATGAGCAATATCAGTACCTTCCTTTTACGCCCAGATCAGCTAACGTAAATGATGGGAAGTTTAAAATCAATCCTTTCAGTGCGCAGGATACGTTTTACAGAAATGGAGCATTGAATCCGGGTTTGGTGGGAGAGCATATATTTTACAACAAGAGCGAGTATGATGCCTCTCCATTAAACAGGGTTGTTAAATTTTATGGTGCTGGCGATAGTTGGGCAACGCATCCGGTGGAATATAAATATCTATTTAATACGGCGGCTGACTCTGTACGGATATGGAGTATTGGTTCATGGTTGCCAGCAAGTACAGGCATTTATGCCGCTGGCCAGCTTCGTAAGAGCGTGACCATTGATGAGAGTGGGAGTCAGGTGATTGAGTATGAGGATAAAAGTGGAAATGTCATATTGAAGAAAGTCCAATTGTCTTCAAGCCCAGGGACAGCTCATATAGGATGGTTGTGTACGTATTATGTTTTTGATGATATGGGAAATCTGAGATTTACAATTCCACCAATGGCTGTTGACTTTGCACTGACAAACAATTGGAACATAGGGACGATTGCGCAGGAACTATGTTTTCAGTATCAGTATGATGAGCGGAAAAGAATGGTTGTAAAGAAGTTTCCTGGCGCAGGTCCGGTATCAATGGTTTATGACGTTCGGGACAGACTGGTATTTACGCAGGACTCGGCACAGTGGTCTAAGTCACCAAAGGAATGGCTGGCTACGTTTTATGATACCCAAAACCGTCCTACAATGACTGCCATTTATACAACAAACGTAACAAGGGCAGCTTTGCAGGCTAGTATGAATACAGCAACAACGACACAGACAATTAAGTATGGTATCCCCCCAAAAGCTGATATTGCTCTTTATATCCATGATGGTAGTGCGATTTATAAAGCTACAAACAGTATAACTGCGCTGGATAATTTTGATACAGGTAATGGTGAGGTGAATATGGAAATTGATACTAGCGCGACGGGCGATACCACCATCCTAACAGTTAGTAATCCGTTGCCTGATATCCCTTCAAGTGCGCTGATACCTTTAACCTATACATTTTATGATGATTACAGTTATTCGGGTCGACAGGCTTTTGCAAGCGCCGATATGAATAAACCTGAAGCTGCAGATTCGCTGTTTCCTGTCAGAGCGTCCAGTTACAGTAATCTGACGACAGGTTTAGTGACAGGCACTAAAGTTCGCATTTTAGGTACAGATAAGTGGTTGGTCACGAGTACCTATTATAATGATAAAGGCCTTGCTATTCAAATCATAAGTGACAATCATCTGGATGGAAAGGATGTTCTTACAAATTTATATGCTTTCAATGGTCGCCTGCTGAGTAGTTACATGCGCCATCAAAATCCTAAGAGTATCACTCCGCAAACTACTTTGTTGACAGTAAATTCATACGATCATAGTAATCGTCTGACTACTATAAAAAAACGTCTGAATGACAGACCTGATTTAGAGAGAACGATTTCGAGTAGCAGATATGACGAATTAGGAAGGCTTAGATCTAAATACCTGGGCGTATCTTCTTCAGGTGCCGTTATTGACTCTTTGAGTTATGCGTATAATATAAAAGGTTGGATCCAAGGAATAAATAGAAATTTTGTGACAGGGGCTACAGGCAAAAGCAATTGGTTTGGGCAAGAGTTCAGTTATGATTATGGATTTACTACCAACCAATACAACGGTAATGTTGCAGGTATCAAATGGAAAAGTGGGTCTGATACTATTGCCCGTGCATATGGGTTTAGTTACGATATAGCAAAGAGATTAACTGGCGCAGAATTTTCACAACTAAGCGGCGCTAACTGGCTCAAAGATAAAATGGACTTTTCAGTTGATAATCTGACTTATGATGCAAACGGAAATATTAAGTCGATGCGGCAGAAAGGGATGATAGGTACAAAAATAGATACTATTGATCAGCTGATTTATGTATACCAGAGTAATAGTAATAAGCTGCTATCTGTTTCCGATCCGAACCCCGCGAAAACGGTGACAGCAATGTTAGGTGATTTTATCAACGGTACTAATACAGGAAATGATTACTGGTACGATCCGAATGGAAATCTTGTGGCAGATTCCAATAAACATATCAGTAGAGTACAGTATAATTTTTTAAATAAACCTACTGTTATCACTATTGATGGGAAAGGTTCGGTAACATATGTTTATGATGCTCTTGGTACAAAATTGAGTAAAATTGTAGTTGATAATACAGTTTCGCCAGCTAAGGTGTTGACAACTGATTATAATGGTCTTTTTGTCTATCAGCAAGATTCTCTTGAGCTAATCAGTCATGAAGAAGGTCGTATTCGCCCGGTTTATAAGACAGGTGATTCCGTCAGATATGTATATGACTATTTTGAGAAGGATTATTTAGATAATGTTAGAACTATATTAACAGAACAAAGTGATTTTTCTATGTATGCGGCGACGATGGAAACAGGAAAAGCGGCTACAGAATCTGCATTATTCAGTAATATTGAACAGACCCGTACTGAAAAGCCAGTTGGCTATCCGGAGGATAAGACAACTGAGGAAAATAAATTTGTCTCTAAATTAAATGCAAGAACAGGCGGTAAAAAAATTGGTCCTTCATTAGTTTTGAGAGTAATGGCGGGAGATACTGTCGCAATGAGTACCAAGGCCTTTTATAAATCACAGGGACCTGAAGATAAATCAAAAGCGCCTGTTGAAGATATGTTGATAGGACTGGCACAGGCATTTGGTGGCGACGGTGTAATAGATGGGTCTCACGCGGGAAATGTTCTGAGCAATTCAACGCCATTTACAGCTGACTTTTACAATAATACTTATCAAAGATTGAAGGAAAAAGGCAAACAACCTCAACAAACGGGACGCCCTAAAGCTTATCTTAACTTTGTGCTATTTGATGATGAGTTTAATGTCGTGGAAGGAAATAGCGGTGTAAGGCAAGTCAAGGCGACGCCTGACGAATTACAGGCGCTGAATGTTGAGAAAATGACAATGGACAAGAGCGGTTTCCTATACATTTATACAAGCAATGAGAGTCAGCAGGATGTTTATTTTGATAACGTTATCCTGGGATTAAATTCGGGACCTTTACTGGAGGAAACTCATTATTATCCTTATGGATTGGTGATGAGGGGAATTTCGTCCAATGCTTTAAAAGGGACTGATTATGTCGAGAACAGGATGAAATATAATGGCAAGGAATTGCAGTCTGATGAATTTTTGAAAGGTGGAGGGTTGGATTGGTATGACTATGGCGCCAGGATGTATAATGTGCAGATTGGAAGATGGCAAGGGGTTGACCCGATGGCTAATAAGATGTCCCGGCATTCTCCATATAATTATGCATTTAATAATCCTATACGTTTTATTGATCCTGATGGGATGGTACCAGCAACGGTATATGATTCATTGATTCCATTACCTGATGGCGCGACGATAGCTGGGTCTGAAGTAAATCCCCGTTTCATTCGTCAGAATTATCTAGACCCGGCTGCTGAAAAAGCTTCTGCCGGTGATGGGTCAAGGAATATCACCGACTATGCAACTGATAACTCTAAGGATGAGCTTGATAAGATGATTGCTAAAACTTTGTCAGGAGCTTTACCTGATGGCCGCAGTAGGGTCCCATTAGAAATTGATGATCCTGGCTTGTTTGCAGTAGATGATGCCATAACAGTTGAACTTATCAGCATTGAAGTTGACAGAGATTCAAAATATGAGCTGCGACAAAATGTAACCCGTACCACGGATAATAACGGCTCAAATCAACTAGAAAATAATCTCGGCGTATCAAATGAAACGAAGGCAGGGACTGAAAAGACTGGCAACACTTTGAAAGTTGAAGCAGGCACGAAAGAACAGAACACTTCAAGTGGCAGTATAGGAGCAAGTACTACTACTTCGGGATATCGTTATTATGGAACAATAAAGTACACCTATGAGGTTAAATTTAAGGAAGGTGGTTTTTGGGGCGCTTCGCCTGCTAAAGAAACAGTTACTGTGCAAACCAAAGGAACATTTGCTGTACCTACTAAATTGAAGTAAGAATACATAAACCATTTATTGAATGAGAAAATACTTTCTTAATATCGTTTACACTATTTGTTATTTAGTTTATATAGTTTGTTTTCTTTTTAGCTACAACCTGGCAGACTCTTTGGAGTTATTCATGGAACGTTTTGTATGGTTAAAGGCTAAGGATTTAGCAGTATTGGGGTTTGTTATTATGATTGTGTATGCTATTCTGATTTACTGTAATTTGTCTGCAAAACATTACAAGCTAATCGTATTTAATTCGATTTTGGCAGCAGGGTTGCTATACATGTTGCCAGGAGCAAACTTGATCATGCTGGTGAGTATTCATTTACTGATAAGTGGAGCTGTTACTGTCATTCTTGTATTTAATGATATCAGAAACAAAATATCATAACATTAATTGGAATGTCAATGGTATAAAGAAGCCGTCACCTTCTACGTTTGGTGGCGGCTTCTTCGTTTATTGTATGTCGTCAAAAAGAGACAATTGTATCGTATTATCCCGGCGGTCGTTAAGCGTAATAATCTCTCCGAAGTTAGACAATGATATCCCCAGTAAGCGTACGGGTTTATCTTCCGGTTCTGTTGAGCGTAATAACTGTTTTGCTGTTTCCAGTATTTTCTCCAGGTCACCGACAGGAAAAGGAAATGACTGGTTCCTGGTGATCTGTCTGAAGTCGCTGTACTTGATCTTTAGTGTGACCGTCCTGCCTTTCAGGCCATACCGTTTTAACCGTTCATATACTGTTATGGCGATCTTTTCCAGTTCAGCATCCATTTCTTCTGTGCGTGTCAGGTCATAGGGGAAGGTATCTTCAGCGCCCAGGGATTTTGTTTCACGATGTGGCTGTACTTCTCTCTCATCGATCCCTCTGACAATTCTGAAATAGAATGATCCTACTTTTCCGAAGTGTGTTTTCAGGTCATTTTCTGATAAACGTTTCAGGTCTGCACCGGTGTGTAGTCCCATACGCTTCATCTTCTCTGCAGTGACTTTTCCTACACCAAAGAATTTCTCGACCGGTAGTTTTTCCATGAATGATTCTATGGAAGAAGGGCCAATGAAGGTGAGTCCGTCGGGTTTATTCAGATCAGATGCAATCTTTGCGACAAACTTATTTACAGATACACCTGCGGATGCAGTGAGTTGTAGTTCCTCCTTTATGGCCTGTTTGATGAGTTTTGCAATTTCTATAGCTGAGCCGATCTGTTGTTTGTCTTCGGTGACGTCCAGGAATGCTTCATCAAGAGAGAGCGGTTCTATGATATCGGTATGACGGGAAAAGATCTCCCGTATTTTGCGGGAAGCTTCTTTATACACATCAAACCTTGGCCGGACGAAGATGATCTCCGGACAAAGCTGTAAGGCTCTTTTGGAGGGCATAGCAGATCTTACGCCGAATTTACGCGCTTCATAACTGGCAGTTGCCACCACCCCACCTCTACCTTCGGGAGACCCGCCTACTGCGATTGCTTTACCGCGATATTCAGGGTTGTCACGTTGCTCAACAGACGCATAAAATGCATCCATGTCAATATGAATGATCTTCCGTAATTTCTTATTTGTTTCACTCTCCATGTTAGCCGTAGAAGTACAAAGCTACGTCAGTTTGCTGAGGAATTCTTCTGCATGATGCAGGTGTGATCTTAATACCTGTTTGTCCATCTTATCCAGCATCTTTACCAGCATGCCCAGCCTTTGATTGTCGCCGAGAAAGTCCCGGTGTTTGTGCATAAATCGCCAGAAAAGTCCGTCCCATACCTGACACCATTCGCCTTTGGGATAGTTGCTCATTTTCAGGATGTAATTACTGCTGCTGATGTAGGGTTTTGTGCTCATCAGGCCACCATCGGCAAACTGACTCATGCCGTATACATTGGGCACCATTACCCAGTCATATGCGTCGATGTATAATTCCATGAACCATTGATAGACGGCATCAGGATGGAGTTCGCAAAGCAACATAAAATTACCCAGTATCATCAGTCGTTCTATGTGATGCGTATATCCATGTCTGAGTAATTTGTGGATGGTTTGGTCTATAGGTGGAATGCCGGTATTACCAGTATAAAAACTATCCGGCATAGGCCGTTCATGGTCCCAGAAGTTAGTGGTGCGTTGTTTGCTGCCTTCGCGTCTGTACAGTATTCTGATAAATTCCCGCCATCCCAGGATCTGCCGGATAAATCCTTCCAGTGAATTCAGCGGTACTTTGTGTACAGGCGCCATGGCGATCGCTTTTTCGAGTATCTGTATGGGAAGGAGTAAGCCTATGTTTAATGCAGGTGTCAGCATACTGTGATACAGAATGCTTTCTGTCTGAACGATTGCGTCTTCGTAGATGCCAAATTTGCGGAAACGTTCTTCGAGGAACTGTTCCAGCCAGTGTTCTGCCTGCTGGTGTGTAACGGGATAGCGGCATGTAGCGGCGTCTCCCGGGTTGTTTTTATAGTGTTGCTGTACGTAGCCGATCGCTTCTTTCAGGTATTTGCCGGCAGGCGGGAAGCGTGTTTCAGGAATGCTTTCTCCTTTGGGAATCTTCTCCCGGTTATCTGCATCGAAGCTCCAGTGACCGCCGACAGGTCCTTTGACATCGATAAGGATCTGGTGGGTTTTACGTTGGTGAATGTAGAAGTCCTGCATGAAATAGCGCTTCCGTTCATCGAAGAAATCCATTACTTCATCCGGGCGGTTAATGAACCCGGGGTTGGTGTAAATTCTCGGCGCCATATCATACTGGCGGCAGTACCGGTTGATACGTCGTTCCAGCAGATAATCGTCTGGTTCAGCATAGTGCAGTTCGTATACTTTTTTACCGTGCAGCCATTTGAGGAATGATTGTATAGTTGCATGCGGTTCAGTGCTGTCTATATAGCTGACCTGATGGCCTTTCTGTTCCAGGAAGTGCCGGTAATACTGCATACTGGCGCGGTGTAAAGTAAGCTTATGCTGATGGAAGGGATATTGCGTGAAATAGAGCGCTTCTTCCACGATGTATACATGTCTGCTCTTGTCCAGTGCCGGATGTTGTTTGTATAACTGGTGTGGAAATATCAATGTGACCGCTTCCTGTGTCATATGGGGCTATTTAGGAGAAGTGCAGCAAAGAACATACCCTTTCCCGATAGCAGGTGATTCGCCAAAAAAATGTTAAAGTGGTCCCATCATTTATGGAAAGAACGATTTTGCTGCATCATACCGAAAACATTCATTTACCCTAAATTCTATTATGCTATGCAGTATGCCTTACTTTTCCTTGCAAGTTTATCAGTACCTGTATGGCTGAGTTCCAGCGTAGGACTTTCCAGCCGTCGTACGGAGAAAGTAGCTTCCGCGCTGACAGACGATAAAAAGGTCATCGAATGGTATGTTAAGCCGGGTAACAACTGGGTATACCAGAATAGCAATGGCGATTGCTATCTGTATGTCAACATCAAAAGTGGGGAGGGAGAGGCGACTAAACCAAGGGTACCACTGAATATATCACTGGTGCTGGACAGGAGCGGGTCCATGAGTGGGGATAAGATCAAATACGCCAGACAGGCCGCGAAGTTCCTGATAGATCAGCTGAATAGCGCAGATCATCTGTCGATAGTCAACTATGATGACCGGGTGGAGGTGACCAGCCCGTCTCAGTCAGTTAAAAACAAGGAAGCGCTCAAGGCGTCCATCGATAAGATCCACGACCGTGGCTCTACTAATCTGAGCGGTGGCATGCTGGAAGGATATACACAGGTGAAAAGCACCCGTAAGGAAGGGTATGTGAACAGGGTGCTGTTACTGACGGACGGTCTTGCCAATCAGGGAATTACTGATCCGCAGGCCTTGAAAAGACTGGCGGAGAACAAGTATAAGGAGGATGGTATCGCGTTATCCACATTTGGCGTGGGTGCGGACTATAACGAAGACCTGCTGGCTATGCTCGCGGAAAATGGCCGGGCGAACTATTACTTTATTGATAGTCCGGATAAGATTCCGCAGATATTTGCCGGTGAGTTAAAAGGGCTGCTGAGTGTTGTGGCGCAGAATGCCTGGGCGGAGATCACTATTCCGCAGGATATGGAATGCACCTATGTGTATGGCTATCCTTATGAAGTGAAGGGAGGGAAGGTCCTGGTCCGTTTTAACGACCTTTATGCGAATGATGAAAAAGGGATACTGATCAAGCTGAAAAGTAAGGGTACCTATACCACGAATCTGCGTTTCGACTGTACTGTGGGGTATACTAATGTCTCTTCGTTTGAGCAGGTAAAAGAAAGTAAACCGGTGCAGATCAGGATGACAAGTGATAAAGAACTGGTGGCAAAAGGAGAAGATAAAGAAGTGCAGGAAATGCTGGCGCTGTTTGAATCCACCCAGAGCTTTGATGATATCATGGCGGATGTGGATAAAGGGGAATATGATGCTGCCCGTAAGAAGGGACAGGCCGCTGTACAGGTACTGAAGGAAAAACAGGTCCGGTATAATTCTCCTAAACTACAGGAGCAGGTGACGAAAATGTCGTCCTATGTACAGCAGATGGATTCTGTAAGTGTGATGCGGGAATCAGAGAAAAGCATGTATCAGAAGATGAATAAGTCTTCCAACTACAATGTGAAAAAAATGAAGAGTATTAAATAATAACGGCAACCATCAATAAGAGAGCGCCTGATCATTATGATCAGGCGTTGCTATCTTATTTACTGTAGTGCTTAGTCTACCATAACGAGCACCTACATGATAATATATACTTTATGCTTTTTCCAGTACTTCAAATTGCTCGTCCGCACTTGGGCCGTAGCTCCCCGGGATCTTAACGTCCAGGAGGCGAAGGTCTACACCTAATTGTGCCCTGTGGTGTACGATCTGCGAATAGCTGATGCGGATGAATTCAGCTTTGGTGGATCTGCTATAGATATCTTCCCCATTTCTCAGGATCCATTGTTCATCCAGTTCCGGCAGCTGTGCTTTCTCCAGTCTTGCTTTGCCGGCAGCCAGGGTTTCTTCGAAATAGGCTAATAATTCTTTTACACTGGTGATCACTTTAGGATCGTAAGGAGCAGTGGCGAAGTCCAGTTCTTCTGTATCCAGCACCATGCTTACCCAGCCCGGGAGCTCAGCGATGTGCGTAGCCAGTCTGATCACAGACATGCTTTTTGGATGGGGCTGCCAGTTGAACTTGTCTTCAGGAATGATAGAAAGCATCTTACGGGTGGTTTGTGCTTCCTGTTCCATTTCTTTAAGGAGAGATTGAATGATTTCCATATTGCGTTGTTTTGTGATTCTGAAACAAAGTAACAAGCGCCTTGTGACAACCCTATGTCAGTAGTCCGTCAACAGTATGAAAATTTTTTTCTAATCTACCAGTAAGGCCTGGTATTCTTTCTCAAAAGACTCCCCGTAAATGTGTTCGTATTCCTTTGCAAAACTGTTATAAACCGCTCTGGCAGCGGCATGTTGTTTAAGGGCAACCAATGCCCTGCACTTAAACATGACAGCGTCTTCGCTAAGCGGGTCAAAGTTGAGGATGCTGTTGGCGATGGCGATCACCTGTTCGGGGGCGTATTTATGTGTATTTCGCTGTAACTGGTGCAGGAAGCGTGTCGTGATATCGGCAGAGATATCAGATTTAAACTTATCCAGCCAGCCATATTCTGTTTCAGTTAACAGACCGCCTCTTACGGTGAGGGCCACCAGTGCTGTGATATCTTCCGGGGTGTCGGTATCTGCCTTTTCAAGGAACTGTAAGAGGTCAATGCTGACCTGCTCATCATTGAAATAGAGGAGCCATTTGTCATTGTCCTTTTCCAGGGTATAAGGGCCTATTTTGTCGAGCAGGTTCTTTAGTTTGACGATATTGACAGAGCGGTTATTCCTGGCGTCTTTCCCAGTGCGTCCCGGCCAGAGGAGTTCATTGATCCTGTCAGAGGTGATCCCCTTCCGGTCTGGTATGCTATGTAACAGGAGCAGCAGGAACAGTTCTTTTAACAATGGGCTGAATAAACGGGTGATGTTATTGCCTTTATTGTCAAGTACGGTGAATTGTCCGAAGAGGTAGATGGCTGGTCCGGCCGGCGCCGCTGCAACAGCGGTTTCAATAGCCTCTTTGCTGATGGTGACCATTACCGGTACGGGTGTCACTATTATCTGCTCAGCAGGGGCTGGTTTGGGTGTGGTGGCGCCTATGATACGCCGCATGCTGAACAGTATGGCCAGGCAGCACATGATACCGGCTCCTGTTAACAACCATAAGAGCCAGTGACTGGCCGGTTGGCTGTCTTCCGGGGTGGTCAGCAGAGCAGGAGGGAAGAGGATGGTATAAATACGAACCTGTGTGACATGATTTTCCGGTGTATATAATACGACCGCGATCAATTTTTGGGCTTTTTCATAGTAAAACAGCTCTGCCCTGGAACGGATATCGAAATAACGGAAGGGAATGGCGGATGCCAGCGGTGTATATTCCGGTTTTGTGAGTGAGCCTTTGATCAGTTGCAGGGAAGATTGCATTTTGTCATTGGCGAAGGTCAGTGCATAATAGCTTTGCTCTCTGGTGTCAATGACCATAGAATTGCCAAAGGCAAAAGGCTGTTCAGGCGCGGGCAGTTCGTATATCTTTTTAAAAGACGCTGTTCTGGCGTCAAAAAGGTTCAGGTCGTAGAGGTTGTGAGGATTCAGCAGCTGGTCGCCCTTTACGCTTCCCCGGCCACCAATGATATAGGCGGAATCGCCATCTGTGGTTGTACCGAGGGCTGCCTGATAGCGGGGAGTATAAGTATCTCCGCCGGGATTGAGCAGTTCCCATTGGCCGGAGGCGATGTTGTACCGCTGTACCTGATTGGTATACCGGTAGTTACCATAGCCGCCTATGACATAGATGGCACTGTCAAATCCGGCGTAGAACCTGTTGGCGTGCCAGTATTTAGTAACGCTGTCATTATCTACCGGGGTGTTCCAGGAATGGCTGTTTTCGTCGTAGGTGCTTACTTTTTTCAGGTCAGTCAGGAAGTTATAGAGCTGTTTTCCTCCAAAAACCGACTGATTACCAGCAGGTAAGCCATGCGGCTGTGTAAGACTGTCAGTCCGCAGGACGTGCTTATTACAGTCATAACGGAACATGGTATCGCGGGCACAGATATATAGCATACCAGTTTCTTTATTAAAGGCGACGCTGGCATTGCCTATTGTGGTGAAGTCGGCTGCCTGTTCCCAGTTGCGGTAGACATGCGCGAGCCAGATGGGATGATCTATTTCGGCGACCTGCTGATGGATAATGTCTGTATCGTTATTGCCGGTATACTGACGCAGGGGCCAGTGGTGAACGAGGGCGTTTTCCCGGTGTAACTGGATATCTTTCAAACGCATGGGCGGCAGATCAAAGGTTTGCGCCCTGTCATAGCGATTTGCGCCAAAGTACAATCTCCATTCCTTTCCTGGTGTGAAATGCAGACGGGCTTTGCCAACTATCTGCCTGTTCATACGCAGGGTGAGGGAATGTTGTAAGTTGTTGACTTCCAATTGCAGGCGCTGCCAGTCGTGAATGAAGGGAGCGGGAGCTGTTTTCAGGGAGATACCTGAATATTCATCACCGGCTATCAGTTCAAAGGATTGTGTACGGACATTATATACGAGGTCAATATGCTGGTCTTTTTCGTCGGTGAGGCGAAACACGTATCCGAAGTAAGAAGCAATATTGGGTATAAATGAGATGTCGAAGCTGAGCGCAAATTGTTTTCCGGCCATGAATGGTTTATCCGGAAACATGTTCATACCGGTCCTTGCATCCGGATCTATATCCTTACTGGCGAATTCCAGTCCGTATTTTCCCTGCGCAAAAAGGACCCTGGGCATTATGATTAACAATGCCATTAATGCGTATATATGGAGGCGCTTTTTCAATAAAATATGTTCACGGGCAACCCACATTGTTCCCTGTTTTCGGACGGCAAGTTATAATCTTTCCCGGCAATGTTGTGTTAACTTTTCTTTAACAGTGGGTAATTAATTAAACTGTAAGTGATTGTTTCGTATTGCATTAGTTTGTTAACATGGGTGTATTAATAAGATTAGTCAACCCTGTTAATCCCCTGTTAATGTCCCTGTTTATACCCCAAACCTTCCTTTGCGGGACATTAACTCTATTTCCAATTATTACAAACAATCACAACAGAAACATCATGAAAAGATGGTTATGCGTCCTCTTACTGACTTGTTGTGTTTTTAGCACGTATGCACAATCGCGTATTGTTAAAGGCCGGGTCACTGACGAAACGGGGCAACCTGTGATCGGTGCAACAATTAAAGTACTGGGGACAAGCAACGGGACGGGGACAGATGAAAAGGGTAATTTCCATCTGAACACAACTGACAGGCCTATATTGATCTTCAGCTCTATCGGGTACAAATCAGACACTTTACCGGTTACTACACAGTCAGACATTCATATGGTGCTGCGTAGTAATGTAGCGGCGCTGAATGATGTGGTCGTAGTGGGCTATGGTACAACGAAAAAAGTAAACCTGACCGGCGCGGTGTCACAGGTATCCGGAAAGGTATTGGAAAATCGTCCTATTCCCAACCTGAGCCAGGGCTTACAGGGTGTGATCCCCAACCTGAACCTGGTGATGGGAGATGGTAAACCTATCCAGTCGCCTGCGTTTAACATCCGTGGTACGACCTCTATTGGTCAGGGAGGCAATGCGCTGGTCCTGATCGACGGTGTAGAGGGTGATCCGAGTATGCTGAACCCGGCAGACGTTGCCAGTATCTCTGTACTGAAGGATGCATCTTCGGCTGCTATCTATGGTGCAAGAGCTGCGTTTGGTGTGGTGCTGATCACCACCAAGACGCCTGTTAAAGACAAACTGACGGTTAACTATTCTTCTAATTATTCTGTAAAGAAACCAACCACGGTACCTGATATGGTGACCAATGGTTATGAGTATGCTAAGAATTTCAATGAGGCATGGTCTGCCTGGAATGATTATTCCCAGACGCCACAGAATATCAACAAAACCCAGAAGTTCTCACCAGCCTACCTGGAGGCACTAAAGGCGCACAATGACAATCCTTCTCTGCCAAAAACGGAGCTGGATGCCAGTGGTAACTATGTTTATTATGGTAATACTGACTGGTATGGCCTGCTTTATAAAAACCGCACAACTGCTATGGATCAGAACCTGTCTGTATCAGGAAGCAGCGGAAAGGCGAGTTATACTGTGTCTGGCCGTTACTACGGACAGGATGGTCTTTTCCGTTTTAACTCTGATGACTACAGCATGTACAATGTGCGCGCGAAGGGTAATATTCAGTTGACGGACTGGTTGCAGGTATATAATAATACTGAATATTCCAGCAGGGAATATCATAATCCGCTGAACGTTGGTGAAGGCGGTGGTATCTGGAGGAATATGGCGGATGAAGCGCATCCTTCTTCTATGCTGTTCAATCCGGACGGTACGCTCACTTACACAGCAGCTTATACCGTGGGTGATTTTGTATATGGTAAGAACGGTATTGATTTCAACCGTGCATTGTTCCGTAATACAACTGGTTTCATCGCCAACGTGTTTAAGAATAAGTTCAGGCTGAGAGGCGATTTCACTTATCAGAGCATTACAGACAAACAGAAACGTCTGCGTGTACAGGTGCCTTACAGTGCTGCGCCAGGCGTAGTCGCTTATGTGGGTACCGGTTACAATGACCTGATGATGAAAGATTCTACCAACAGATATTTTGCTTCCAACCTGTATGGTGAGTATGAAAATACTTTTGCGGGTGGTCACTATCTGAAAGTACTGGGTGGTTTCAACTATGAACAGGCTACCTATAATGGTCTGGCGGTGACAAGGAATGGTCTGATCTACAGCGATGCAAAGGACCTGAACCTGGCGCTGGGCAGTAACATTGTTACAGCAGGTGGTTATGAGAAATGGGCGATCCAGGGAGAATTCTTCCGTGTGAACTATGGTTATAAAGACCGTTACTTACTGGAGGTAAATGGCCGTTATGACGGTTCTTCCAAATTCCCTTCTAATCAGCGTTATGCTTTCTTCCCATCTGTATCTGCAGGTTGGAGAGTATCGCAGGAGCCTTTCTGGCATGTGCCGTCCGGCATCATGTCTGATCTGAAGATCCGCGGTTCCTATGGTTCACTGGGCAATGGTAATATCAACTCTTATGCTTTCCAGGAGCAGTTCCTGATCGCGCAGTCCGGACGTGTCATCAATGGTATCAGACCACAGACGACCAGTCAGCCGAATGTATTGCCGAATGGTCTTACCTGGGAAACATCCACCACTACCAATGGCGGTATTGATATGGCATTCCTGAACAGCCGTCTGACAGCTAGCGGAGACGTTTATTGGCGCAGAACAACTGACATGTTCACCGTAGGTCAGACATTACCGGCTGTATTTGGTACAGATGTGCCGAAGGGTAACTATGCTAACCTGAAGACGATCGGATGGGAAGCGACCATCTCCTGGAGAGATCAGTTCAAAGTGGCTGACAAGCCTTTCCAATATGGTGTTACTGCTGTGATCTCTGATTACACAGCGACTATCACGAAGTACAATAACACCAATAATAAGCTTTCTGACTATTATGCAGGACAGAAGCTGGGCGAGATCTGGGGATATGAAAATGATGGTTACTGGACCGCACAGAATGTTGGTCAGGCGAAAGCAGCACAGGCTTTATTCAAAGCGTCCAACAGCGGTACCTGGTTACCAGGAGATATCAAGTTCAAAGATCAGAATAACGACGGTGTGATCAACAACGGTGCAAATACGGTGGCTGATCATGGTGATATGAAGATCATCGGTAATTCAACCCCACGTTACAGCTATGGTTTGACGCTGGATGCAAACTGGAATAATTTCTTCTTCAGTACTTTCTTCCAGGGTGTTGGTAAACAGGACTGGTGGCCGGGCGCGGAGTCAGATGTGTTCTGGGGACAATACAACAGGCCTTACAACTTTATGCCTAAATCGCAGGTAGGAAAGATCTGGTCTGAAAAGAATCCGGATGCATATTTCCCACGTTACCGTGGTTATATCGCGCAGAATGGTTCCGGTGTACTGAATGCGAAGCAATCCAAATACCTTCAGAATGCTGCTTATATCCGTCTGAAAAATATCCAGGTAGGATACAATCTGCCGAAGACATTTATCAGTCGTGCGAAATTGTCTGCCGCGCGCGTATTCCTTTCTGCGGAAAACCTCTGGGCGCATTCTCCTATGTTTAAGGTAACCAAAGATCTGGATCCTGAAAGCATTGGCAGATCAGATACTGTTACTGATTCCGGTAACTCCGGTAATGGTAACAACTATCCTATTCTGAAAAGCATGACCCTTGGTCTGAATGTTACATTCTGATAAATAACACAATCAAAAGATAGTAATGATACAACAATATTTTTCCCGGTTACAGCGCGTGATTATGATCGCAGGTGTGGCGGCTTTAATGAGCAGCTGTGCGAAGAACCTGGATCAGACACCGGTAGCGACTGCAGATAAGGATGCTATTTTCGGTAGTGAAGCAGGCATGAAGTTATATACCAACTCCTTTTACGATGTGCTGCCAGCCATGGGAGATGTGTTCAGAAAAGACGCGATGGCGGATTACAGTGCGGTGAGCTCCGTGCCTGATTTTCTGAGAACAGGCGCGTATAATGCACGTGTGGCAGATGGATGGGACTGGAAGCAGTTGCGTAATATCAACTACTTTATCGTGAACTGTAACAACCCGGGGATCGATTCAACTGTCCGTAATAATTACATTGGTCTGGCGCGTTTCTTCCGTGCATACTTTTATTTCGAAAAGGTAAAGCGTTTTGGTAATGTTCCCTGGATCAACAAGCCACTGGACATTAATGACCAGGAAGGACTATATGCCGGCAGGGATAACCGTACGCTGGTGATGGATTCTGTTATCGCAGATCTGGATTATGCGGCGGATCACATTACATTGAAAAGTGATGCAAGTGCCAGTCAGATCACTAAATACGTGGTGTATGGTCTAAAATCAAGAGTGTGCCTGTTTGAAGGTACGTTCCGTAAATACCAGACCTCTTACAACCTGGCAGGTACTGCACCGGCATTGTTGCAACAGGCTGCTGATGCCGCTAAAAAGGTGATGGATGAAGGTGGTTACACCATTAATCAGACCGGTGGTTCAGCTGCGTCTTACCGTCAGTTGTTCATCAGTGCAGCGCCGGTAGCTGCTGAGGTGATGCTGTCGAACGTAACCAGCAGTACACTGGCTGTATTTAATGATGCCAACTGGTATTTCACTTCTGCTACTTATGGTAACCGTCTGAGCTTTACCAGGACGTTTATCAACACGTACCTGAATATTGACGGGACACCGTTCACCAATGAAGCGGGATATGAAACGCAGACATTCGCGCAGGAAACGCAGGGACGTGACATGCGTTTGCAGCAGACCATCCGTATGGGATCTTATACCCGTACCGATAATGGAAAAACGGTTGCAGCTCCGCCTGTATTTTCTTATACTTACACTGGCTATATGCCGATCAAGTTTACGCTGGATGATACTTATTATGACGGCGGTACGACCGGTACGAACTCTATCACCCTGATGCGTTATGCAGAGATCCTGCTGAACTATGCAGAGGCGATGGCGGAACTGGGTAAACTTTCGGATAATGACTGGGCGAAAACAGTAGGTGCACTGCGTGCCCGTGCTGGTATTACCGGTGGTATTACGGCTAAGCCGACGGTAGCGGACAATTACCTGAAAACAAACTATTTTCCGGGTATTTCAGACGCAGCGTTGCTGGAGATACGCAGAGAGCGTGGTATAGAATTGGTGCTGGAAGGTTTCCGTTTCCATGATCTGATCAGATGGAAAGCGGGCGATCTGCTGACGAAGCCGTGGACCGGTATGTATGTGCCTGCATTGGATACACCTATGGATCTGAATGGTGATGGCGTGCTGGATGTATGTTTTTACAAGACAGCACCCGCTGATCAGGTAAAAGGGGTTACGTATATCAATGTAAACCCTGTGCTGAGCAGTGGCGCTAATCCGCAGGTATTGTCAAATGATACACATGGTGAGCTGCACTGGCTGGATAATGTATCCCGCGAATGGGCTGACTATAAGTATCTTTATCCGGTACCTTATACCGACCTGCAACTGAACCCTAAACTGGGACAGAATCCGGGTTGGGAGCTGTAAGGAATTAAATTAAATGATCATTATAAACACGAGATGCAGATGAAAAGAAAGATGCTCCTGATGGCTGTTTTTACCGTGCTGAGTTACGCTGTAATGGCGCAGAGGATGACGGTGGCCACTTACAACATGCGTAATGACAATAACAAGGAAGACGCTGCTCATGGCAACGGTTGGAAACAGCGCTATCCGGTGATCGCTTCCATGATCCGCTTTCATGGGTTTGATATTTTTGGAACACAGGAATGTATGCACCACCAGCTGGAAAACCTGAAGGACAGTCTGCCGGGTTATGCGTATGTAGGTATCGGCCGTGATGACGGGAAAGAAGCTGGAGAGTATTCTGCAATCTTTTACAATGGTGTAAAGTTCAAATTACTGGAACATGGAGATTTCTGGATGGCTGAAGAAACTGATAAGCCAGTAAAAGGCTGGGATGCGGTATTGCCAAGGATCTGTACCTGGGGTAAATTCAAAGAGATCAAAACAGGATTTACTTTTTACTTCTTTAATCTGCATATGGACCACGTAGGTGTGAAAGCGCGTGCGGAGAGTGCCAAACTGGTAATGGATAAAGTAAGGAAGATGGCGGGTAATATTCCGACTATTCTGACAGGTGATTTTAACGTGGATCAGCAAAGTGAATCTTATACATTGATCAATACTTCCGGTCTGCTGAAAGATGCCTATGAAACGACTGCTATCCGTTATGCGGAGAATGGTACTTTCAACGCGTTCAATCCAAACAGCAAGACGGACAGCCGTATCGATCACATTTTCCTGACCAGACAATTCCGTGTGGAAAAATATGGTATACTGACGGATACTTATCGTGGTCCGGTGGTAACAGAAAATGGCGACGACAAGGTGAGTTCAGCTGATTTCCCGAAAGAGGTATCACTGAAGAAGTATGTGGCGCGTGTGCCATCTGATCACTTCCCGGTGATGGCGGTTATTACCTGGAAGTAAGGATCTGTAAATAATTATGTAAAAAGCTCCTGTCGGTATCGTCCGGCAGGAGCTTTTTGCATTTTTTCTGAAAATATTTTTTTTCGTATAGCTATAGTTAGGAGAGCCTCCATGCCGGTATTGCCATGGCTTATATGCTGTTTGACTAAGAACTGGTTAAAGATGTTATTTTTTCTTTCTATAACGAGTAGTAGTACTCACTTGTGTTTCAATGAGTACATATTTTAGGGGGTGCTGATTAGCAATTAGTTGGAGGAAAAGCGAAAACAGAAGCTGTTGGAACACGCAATTAACGGGCATCTTACTGAAACTGTCAGGGTATATATTGCGTATGTTTATCATGTATTATACACGCTTAAGCTTTCGTAATTTTTTATGATGCACTTACCTGAAAACATAATCATTACTGTAGTATTTGGACTAATGCTGGCCCTCATTGTATTTCTGCTGACCAGGCATAATTTTTCCAGACATGGCAAGACAGACTATCAGAAGAAGATAGAGATTGCCAACAACGAAATGCTGTATTCCATCAGGCCTTTACTTGTCGAAAAGAAGGTGCCTTCGAAGGAAATCCTAGGAGCAGTTCGTTATTCAACCGCCAAGAAGTATGGAGTGGAACAAAATGACCTTTACGATGAATTTTCTCTGACGAGCGACTTAATTAATGAAACAATAGCCAATTCATTTCTGACTTCAGATGAGAAGCTGGAGTTCTGTAGTCTGTTGCAGTCTATCAAATAAATGCAATCTGCTTTTTACAGGCAAATGCCTTCTAAGTTAGTTCTTAGAAGGCATTTTGCTTGTTGGCTTTTTAGTATTTTTCGCCGCTGTTGATTTAGAGGAGTTTGATTTATCAGTATCCGTTTTTGTTTTGGAAACTGTTTTAGCGGTTGTTGGTTTGCTGTTTGTTGTTTTTTCTGCGGATGTTTTAGCAGTAGCTGGTTTAGGCATGGTTGCTTTTGGAACCGGCTTTTTGCTGTTGATCCTTTTTATTTCGGTACTGGCCAGGTCTTTTGCTTCCTGGTCACCATATTTTAAGGTCTGTTCGTAATACATCACTGCGTGTTCATCATCACCTTTTTTGGCGTAGATGTTAGCGATGTTGTTTAATACGATATAGTCTTTCGGCGCAACGGCATTGGCTTTCAGGAACGTAGCCAGTGCGTTTTCTGTATCTTCTTTCAGCGTGTATGCCAGACCGAGGTCGGAGAGGCTTTCCACGTGTTTAGGATAATATTTCAGCACGGTCTCGGAGATCAGTTTGATGTTGTCTGCCTGGCTTTTACCTACGTTGTAGATCTGGGCAACGTATTCCTGCACGGCATTGAGCATGAACTGTTCCGGTTTTTCCAGTGATTTGTTATCGGACCATTTCCATTTGTTGTCGATCGTGTGACCGTAGTTGATAGCGGACACCAGTTCTTTGGTCAGATTGGTATAATTATAGTTTTCACCCAGCATATAGATTTTGCCGAAGCGCATATCCAGACGGTTGGGGAATTTGGAGATACCGGTATTAATGTATTTAAAACCTTTGTTCAGTGGTTCTTTTTTGTAACCAACCTCACTGGTATAACCGGCAGGGTCACCATTTTTACCTGCTTTGAGGGCATTGGAGCCGTTGGCAGTATGGTTGATGGTCACTACTTCTGTTTTACTTTTGGAAACGTAATAGTTGAAGTATGCGATATAGAGTTCAGCGTCATTGGGTTTCGCTTTCTCCCATTTCGCCAGCAGTACACGTTGTTTGGTAGTGTCGCCGCTAGTGCTTAACTTTTCGAAATCCTGCTTATAGTTTTGGGCAATAGTAGGGACAGAGAATGCTGTAGACAGCAATAGGAATGTAGAAAATCTTTTCATATTCATAGGATTGGAATAAACGGTACTACGCCGTTGATATAAAAAATCGAACCTTGTTCTTACTGGTTAGACCAGACCTTGGAGTACAAAGTTACTGAGATAATACTATTATTTGCCATATTTCGACCTAACGGTCATAAATAAGTTGCTTTCATAGATGCTTTGCGGTGAGATAACCGTTTCATTTACAGGGAGATTGTCCCCATAACGTTCACGGATAATCTCTTTCACTGGTTCACTGCTGAGATCAAAATCTTTCATCTTCTGCAATTTGCCCACTTCTACGCCAGCGGCTCTCTTATAGATCTTCCATATCAGCTCTGAGCAGTATATTTCATCGTCGGACCATTCGAAGAATGCATCATAGGATTTGCCCAGCATTTTTTTGCCTTCGGCTTCCATCTTTTGCAATACCTGCGGTGTCAACTGTTTATCTGCATTTTTCAGCCGGCGTACTACATATTTTTTCCCTTCCCCATGTGAGATCCATTCGTCCAGTGGCGTCATTCGGACAGGTTGTACAGCTTCCAGTACATAGTCTTCATTGCCCACTTTCCAGATCATGCCGCAGTGACTGAACTGCGAATGTGTGGCGAGTCTTACCGCGTGGCATTGCGGAGACATAGATGTCTGAAAAATAAGGTCCCCTGAGCGCAGCGGCGCTTCCTCTTTAAAACCATACAGTAATGTAAGGGTACTTAATGAGGTAATAACCAATCCTATTGCGAGTATCTTTTTCATACGTAACCGGGAAACTGGATATAAGCGCTTACGTTATACACATATAAATTTAGTTAAATTTATCGCTACGCAAATGTTAAAATACTGGAAAGAGGGACGTTCCTATTGTATTTTAACTCCTTTTCATGCTTTTTTACCCCTTTTGGTGACTAAAATTGATGAGTGGTAGGATTTCGCTGAGTGCCACTACTTACTGTTTTAAGTAGCCATGCTGGCAATTCGCGCCTATATTTTGCATTTTGCGTCGTGATGAACCGGGAATTTCACCGAGTTAGCGATAAAGCAAAGCTGGTTTGCTTTCGCATGCAGCGCATTGGCTTTATCGATCATGGCAACATCCGTTACCGTTACTTCGGGATGCAGGGTTACTTCGGAGAAGTGACCGCCGCCATCTGCCGTTTCTACCATCGTACCGGTGGCATGATCAACATAATCAATGACTACGACGCCTGCTTCGGAACAGAGGTGCAGGTACCAGAGCATATGACAGGAAGAAAGTGAAGCTACCAGCATTTCTTCCGGGTTATAACGGGTCTTGTCTCCCCTGAAGCTGGGATCGGAGGAACCCGGAATTTCAGGTTTGCCGTCAGCCTGGAGGATGTGATTGCGTTCGTATGCCTGGTAGGCTGAGGTGCCGGAACCAGTATTGCCGGTCCAGCGGGTGGTCATCTTATAATGGTGCGTTCCTTTCATAATCATATCAGATAAGTGCCTGTTTAGCCATTGTATTCCGCGAGCCGCTGCAGGAGCGGGAGAAAAGCTTCTATCAGCGCAAGTTCTTCAGCAGAAAAGAGCTTATCCATTGCTTTTACCAGCCATTCTTCTTTAATACGTCTGTTTTCATACAGGTGCTGGATCCCTTTTTCGGTCAGTGATACAACAGATTTCCTTTTGTCGGTTTCGTCCATTACGCGGTTGACGCAGCCTACTTCTTCCAGCCGGTTGAGGATCTGGGAGATGGCCTGTGCCGATATACGCTCCATTTCTGCCAGGGCGGAGGGCAGTAATTTGCCGTGCTGGTCGAGCAGGCCCATTGTGAGTAACTCTGCGTTGGAGAAATCGGAGCTGATGTTTTGTTTGCGTAGCTGCCTGACGAGACGGGTGACCGTACTGCGCAGGGAAGCGGCTACTTCATAAGTGTTTGCGGACATAATACAGAATCAGTTTACAAAGTTACTTTACATTTTCTGAACTATCGCCTATTACCCGGACAATTGTCTACCGAAATGCCATTTCCGGCTACTGACGGGCATTTTATGTCTACAATAGGCCCTTTAAACACCTTTTTGAGGCCAACGGGAGAGAATAGAACGGCTGTGTTTCATAAAAAAGCTGTACTTTTGTAAAGTAACTTTATTAATTTACTTAATCAAATGTCAGTATTTCGTTCATTAAAACACCATAACTTCAGACTTCACTTTATAGGACAAGCCATATCACTCATAGGGACATGGATGCAAAGGGTAGCTATCAGCTGGCTGGTATACCGCATCACAGGGTCCGCTCTTTTACTTGGACTGGTGACTTTCCTCAGTCTGATACCTTCCCTGGTGCTGGCGCCTTTTGCCGGCAGTTTCATTGACAGACATAATAAGTTCAAGGTAGTCATGGTTACCCAGATCGCACTGATGGTGCAGGCGGGTATACTGGCGGCGATGGTCTGGCTGAATTATTACAGTATGATCTGGATTTCGGTATTGAGTCTGGCGCAGGGGCTGATCAATGCTTTTGACACCACGGCCCGGCAGGCGCTGATGGTCGATCTGGTAGATGACAAAGAAGATCTGCCGAATGCGATCGCGTTGAACTCTTCCGCATTCAATGCCGCACGACTGGTAGGACCAGCGTTGGCGGGAATCATCCTCAGTTCATTTGGGGAGGATATCTGTTTTCTGATCAACTTCCTGAGTTTTATTGCGGTGATCTGTTGTCTGGTGATGATGAAATTAGCGCTCATACCGGCTTCCCGTTCTGATGTGAATATCTGGGCTGATCTGAGAAAGGGGTATGAGTACCTCCGGGAATCGCCTGATCTTTCTTCACTGATATTACTGCTGGCGGCTTCCAGTCTGCTGGTGATACCTTATACGACTTTACTCCCTGTTTTCGCCAAAGACGTGTTCCATGGCGATGCCACTACCTTTAGCTGGTTTGAAAGTGCTGCTGGCTTAGGGGCATTGTTTGGGGCGGTGTTTATGGCAACACTTAAACCCGGCCGTGATCTGATCAGGCTGACGATCCTTTCCAGTACTGTATTTGCTGTAGCCTTACTGGGACTGGCAGTATCTTCTTCCATTGTACTGGCATTGGCGGCTACTGCTGCAACAGGCGGCGGACTGATGATCCAGAACTCGGCGATCAATACTTATCTGCAGACGCATGCTTCTTCTGAAATGCGTGCGCGGACGCTGAGTTATTACATTATGTCTTACCAGGGAATGTTACCGATCGGTAGTCTGGTGATCGGATATCTTGCACATTATTTCGGTGTAGGAGTGGTGGTCTTTGCAGAGGGAATTATGGGGATACTGATCGTGATCGTGTTTATGTTGCATCAGCGGGGTATCAGTCACTGGATAAGGGTGTTGCACGTAATCAGACTGCGTTACCTGAGATAGTATATGACCATTCAAAAAGAGTTCAGCCTGGCGCCGCAAAACACCAGACTGAAGCACATATAGGAAAACAACAATGGAAGCAAGGCCAGGCATAGATTATGTAAAAGGCCGGTTAAACAAACAATAGGGGTTGGGGATATCAGTGCAGGCAGCAGGCGCCTTGCCACAATGCACTGACGGAGACCGCGGCTCCTAACAACATAATGGATGAGTGCGGGGTACTATTTGATGAGCACCACGTTAAATGCTCTTACAATTGTCTGCACATCACTGTTAGAGCGCTTCGTGTTTTTGAAACGGATCGCTGTGAAATTATTCTCATTCACATCCGGGAGAAACACGTACAATGTTTTCACTTCTCCAGTGGAAAAAAAGATGGTGCATACGCCTTCGTATGAAATAGCAGCGGGGTACAGCTGCATATCAATTCTGAACGTTACATTACTTTGTGTGAAGACCTGATCAAACAGCACGAGCTCCTGGTGCTTGTCCCTTTCATCGCCGAATACCATTATCAGATCATCGTGTGATGTGGATAAAGGATCAATGTTATCTACCGAACCAAAAGATGTGATCTGCAATATCCCATCTGAATTTTTCAGTTCTCTGTTATCGATGGTCGCTACAGTTGTTACGGAGCCACCGGAGGAGAGCTGGGCAGGCCTGGATAAGTAACCAGGGGTACCATTATTAAAATAGGTTGCTACAAATTGGTTCATTCTTGATCTCAGCATAGTATATAAAAGATATTTAAGAGGTATCTGTAATAGTTGCATTAACCCGTCATGCGCTGGCATGAGTGTGGCTTGTCGCCATGAAATGCAACTCAGTTAATTGCTGCCGGGCAGGCAGTAAAATGAAGTGGAAAAAAAGACTTACATAACCAAGGATTTGTACATTACAAGATTGATTTTTAATTGTACAGCAGCGGTTTTATTTCTGCTGTACAGGGATTTATATTCAATAGGAATGGTGTTTTATTTGTTTGATCTTCATGATTACCCTACAAAGATACAGGTGCATTACGCAGCCATCATGCGTAGTGAAAATAGCCGGAAAATATTCTTTAGATAGCCCGTATAGATGCTGTAAACGTGGACTTGATATGGTGTTTGTATTGAAGTGTGTTGTTGGTCTTGAAAGTTATGTGTAGTGTGGGTTGGCAGCTGTTGGCCGGATATGGGAATGGCCGCCGGATGGGCCGGCAGCGATATGGTATATTTCAGTAAAAGGGTATAGGGTATATATGATTATCAACAGTATACAATACGATGGCAGCGACTATTATTCACGTTGAGTAAAAGTGCATGATGACTGACGATGTGATGTGCATAATTGCACCTGTTCTTTATGATGCAGCGTGATTGTTTTTGTAATAGCTGGTGTATGGAAGGTTTCTTTTATCTGCGCTGTCTGTATAGCAATGATATCGGCAACGAGATGTTGTTTGTTCGCTGTTATGCAGGTGCCGTTGAAGGCCCGTATCTGTAAGGTAATGATCAGGGTACCTGTGCCGGAAACCTCCACAGGAAGCATTATCCCATCGAATGGTGCAGTCGTATCGATGCGGAAAACAGCTGTTTGTATACCCATTGTGCGATGGGTTGTACCGTCAACACGCGTAGCGATCATTTTTACTTCCAGGGCTGTAATACCCTTGTGCTGCCGTAATGTCTGCGCGGGTATATGCAATGCATTATCCGCAGAAAAGAAAGGCGTAACGGGAAAGAAATGATCTGTGCCGGCATGCTGATTAAAGCGGAAGCCTTTCATTGCTTTGAGTTGATTGCCGGCAGATGGAATGAGCAGCTTTGTAAGTCTGTTGACGTGTGTACTGTCGCAATGCACATCCAACGCTGCATAAATAGCATGACGGATGAAGGCGCCTGTTTTACTGGCCATACCAAAGCGATGTGAGGCGCGTTGTGTAGCGGCGGTCTGGCGTGTCACGTCCGGCATACTACGCAGGAAATAATTCCCTTTGCGATAGTACCCGATCATATTACCCAAACGGCCGGTGAACTGAATAATGGATGTTTGTTTTGCCATAGCAATGTATACTGTTTAGCTGTAAATATAGGATTAGCTGCTGCTATTGTCGGAAGAGCGAATTATGGATTTTCTAATGGGATTTCGGGTGGGGTTGCAGATTGTTTAAAGGTAATTCGTGTACTGTTGAACAGCTGCTAATGCGCTTCGTGTAGGGTATGGATAATTACGAAAAAAAGGAGAGAAATGGATATTTCTCTCCTGTCAACAAAGAATGAAAACTACAGCTTTTACGAAGTATTCACATGCATATAAAAAGATGAAGCGGGGTAAAAGAACGGAAGCGAACAAATTCTAATGCTCTATCCAGCTGAGCTACCTGCCGACTACGTCAGACAGAGAAGGACTTGAACCTCCGACCCTTAGATTAGCGAAGTAGCGCTTTCCTACGACACCCACTATCAAGAAGATTATAAAACAAGGTAATATGCGAATAACGCGGGCTTTGAGGCTACCGTCTTACATTTGACCATTCGCCGTATGGCGAAGAAGGATTCGAACCTTCGCTTGCAGCCTGGAATCGAAGTAACGCTATTCAACGACACTTGTTTAATAAAGAACGGGGTAAAATTCGAGCAATAAGTTGTTGGATCTCTGCCTATGCACTCGGCCATCCGCCTTGCGACGGAGAGGGATTTCAACCCCCGTGGGAGATTTTTTTCGAATTGGAGTCGATGTATTATTACTCTACGACACCCGTTCTAAGATTTTAAAACATAAACAACAGAGGTAACCACTGGAAGTGTTTGTAGTTCTACCTAAAAGAGCGAAGTAACACTATCCCACGACACTCGTTGTTATGTTGGATTAACAGGATAAAAACCGATAAACCCTTTTCAATACGTGCGCTACTATTGCGCCACCTGCCTTGCGGCAGAATGGGACTTGCACCCATAACCTCGTAATCCCTGCGAAGTAAGGTTTATCAACGACACCTGTGTTCCTTTTTTGTAGCCCTGACAGGAATCGAACTTGCATTCCCCTTCGGGCAGTACGGCTATAAATACGCTTCCCTACTTTCTTCTTTCAGATTTCGGTGCACTGTAAATTCTGACCATTGCCAGGCGGACGGGCAACGAGGGATGTATGAATGAGGTTAACAATAATGAACTGCTATAAAGCAAGGCCGGCAATTTCAGTGATGGCATCACCTCCTCTTTCAATCGCATCCAGTACTCCGAAGATCTTGTCACTCCATCCCGCAATGAGGAAAACATCATCCTGACGCACATCCAGCGGTACGGTATTGTAACCCGCCAGATTGAACAGGTACAGCTTTGCGTTTGGTGCTATCTGCTTGTACTTTGCCCATTTAGCTGACATGGTGTTGGCTGCACTGGCGTTACCAGTGTTGCTATCCCACAACTGTCCGTCGGTAAACAACATGATCTTGTCAGCTACATATCTTTTATTGATCAGATCATCCAGCACGAGGTAACCGTTGGTGGAGTAACCCACTTCACCTTCTCTTCTGTAAAATTCATCAACGTTGCCGAGAATATTATCCGGAGACATCCTCACTGTTTTCCATGAATCACCGAACATACCTGTGATGACGTTTCTGCACTTATGCTGTAGCAGCATGGCCAGTAAGAGACCGATATCGTACAGTAATACCGTGCTTCTCGGAGATACAGGTTGCTGCATGGAACCGGAAACGTCGCATGCGATGACTACCTTAGTATGCTCGTCAAAGCCTTTGAGGTGTTCTACGCTGGTCTGCAATGCTTTTTCCAGTGCTCTTTTCAGTTCGATGATGTTACCATGCTGAATATTCTTAATCTCTCTGTAAGCAGACAGATAACGGAATGGCAACTGTTTTGCATTCATGACCGCCTTTTTATCGGCCAGCATTTCAAATACCTTTATCAGGTATTGCGTATCAACATTGTAATCAAACATGTTACGCAGGTTTCTCAATGCTGCCATGTAACCCAGCTTTCCGCTTTCTATCAGTTCAGTCCATACCCATCTGAATGCTTCTTTTTTAGCATATTCAGAATCATATTTTGCCTGACCTGCTGCGGATAAGGCAGTCTCCCATGTATAAGGCGTCTCCAGGTTATCCTGTACTATCTTATCGAACAGCACCTGCTGTGTATCATCTTTTGCTTTCGGATGTACGATGAACAGGGCATCTTTTAATGTGATAGCCGTCTTACGGTTATATTTAGCGAACTGGTATTCGTCAAATTTGTTGAAAGCTACAGCCAGTCCTTTCTGCAGCTGCTTACTCAGGTGATTGAGCTTTTTGGTCTCTTTCCTTTCGTTTGCTACTGCGTAATAAGACAGTACCTCTGTAATCTCGTCGGCCCGCTGGATAACACGTCCTGTCAGTTTACCTACCAGGTCATCTCCTTTGTGCACTTTAGCCAGTTCCACTGTCAATACCATTGGTACTGAACGCAGATACATCTTTTCCCTGGTGTATACTGCAAGTCGTGCTACGAATCCAGGATCGTTTTTAGCGATCAGTGTCCGCAGACGTTCCAGCTTCTCTGTGCTTTTCTCATAAAACTGGTCTTGCAGAGAAGCAGTAACTACGGCACTGTACAGTTCCATTTCAGGCGTCAGGGTATAAGCCGCTGCTCCTTCATGGTTGACTACTTGTTTGATAGTTTTGAGTTTGTTGAATCTCATGACCGTTTGTTTTTGTTTGATGATACAAAGTTGGAACGCATGTGCGCACTTTTTTTGCGCAGTAAAAACTTTTTTGAGATTTTTTCTAAAAAAGCGCCACGGGGGCGTATGTGTGGGTATATAATATAGATACAGGAACTGCCTGCCAAGGAAAAATGTACAAGACATAGGGAAGAGTATCCATTTTCCGGCGATGGACTTTGTTGCAATTTTACATCGTCAATAACGACAAACATACACACATCAAACATAAAAAAATGAAAACGTTCAATGTTCCATCAAGAGAAGAAGTAAGTGCCAACAATCAGACACTGTTTGACAATCTGAAAAAAGGTCTGGGTAAAGTACCTAACCTGTATGCTACAATGGCTTATTCTGAAAATGCACTGGCTACTTACCTGGCATTATCGACCGGAAAAACATCATTGAAAGCAAAAGAAAAAGAAGTAGTGAATCTGGTAGTTAGCCAGGTGAATGATTGTGACTACTGTCTGGCGGCACACACTTACATTGGTAAACTGAACGGTTTTTCTGATGAACAGATCATAGAGATCCGTAAGGGTAGCGCCTCTTTCGATCCTAAACTGAACGCACTGGCTGCACTGGTTAAAAACCAGGTAGAAAATAAGGGTAAAGTGGATCCTGCGCTGGTAGATGCGTTCTTTGCTGCTGGTTTTACCAATGAAAATCTGGTAGATGTGATCATCGTGATCGGTGATAAGGTGGTAACTAACTATCTGTACGCTGCTACAAAAGTACCGCTTGATTTCCCTGCTGCACCAGCATTATCTTAACAATCCTGCTTAATCATATATGGACGACCGCGGATCCTTTTACAGAGGGATTTGCGGTTTTCCCTTTTATAACATTCTGAAAAAGAAAAAGGCCCCCTCGTATAAACGAAGCGGCTTTACTTCCTGATTAACATAACCATAGTGAACTAATATCTTCTTCGAAAACTCAATTTCTTAATCATGACGTCATCGTCTATATCGGAGATAAGGCAATTCTCGCTCAGCACTGTGTTAGCAGCGCCGAGCATGTACATGTATGTTCTGAGGGAATGTGTACAATCAGGTAACCACCCGAGGGAGGCATCCCCCAGTGAATCCAGGGGTATGCCATTGTGCACGTGGTCGTAACCAAATGCATCCAGCAGTGTAGGTATAAGGTCAGGCAGATTGTAATACCTCTCGCTGGTTGTGATCAGCGAATTGTGAAAAGAAACAAAAGCAGCGTCACCCACACACGGCGATCCAAATGTGTATAAGCGGCAGGGATGCAGGGTGTAAGCATCTCCCACGGCAAACAGCGTAGCCATCGCCGCACCCAGACCATGACCGGTACATACCATAGGCTGTGTGTCATCTTCTGACTGCATATTGGTATAATGGATGCTATATCTGATATATTTCAACAGCCCTTTGGGTTTTGTTTGCCCGGGCTCTGAAAAGGTCATTCCGTTGTACATATCCAGGAATCCGGATACGACGTTTCCACTGTTATTGCCAAAAGGGCTTGGAGAAGGGAGTATATCGAGCCGTTCTGCCCAGTCAAGAAACTCAGCAGATCCTCTGAGCGCCAACACATAAGTAGTAGGTGCATCCGGTGAAAAGTTACTTCTTGCCAGAAAACCACTATATGCGAGTCCTGTCCTGCCTTTACCGGTATCTTTCCTGTGAATATTATAGACCAGCGTAAAACCCGGCGGAAAGAAGGGGTACTGTTCCTGTGACGGACTCTGTTCCTTTACATGGTACGCAGCGTCTATAAAATGCGCATATTTCAGTGCTATGGCCTGTGTTGACTTTACCATAAAACCCGCTTGTTAATCAGTGAATATGCTGTGAATTTACCAGCATATTCACTGACCAGGGGGCCAAATGGCATAAAATGAGCTTTTAGGGGTATAAGTGGTTAAACCTGCGACATGGCGGGTTGGGATTGCGGAGCGGGTTGCTTCTTTTTTAGCAGATAATTAGCGATAATGATCTCCACCAGGGGGATCGCCATCAGGATGCAAAGGGTGATCAGGATCCCTTTCTGGATGCCTTTCAGGAAATGATCTATCTGGATCATGGCGATTTTCGCAAATAGTCCTGTCCGAACGACTTCATCGATACGGGATGCCATCAGTTCCTTACTGACGTCTTCATCCAGGCCCAGTTTCTCCTTCAACAGTTTATGAATAGTATGTTTGGCAAACTGCGCCATGCCTTTTCCTTTGGTCAGTTTTATCAACCATGGCAGGATCACGTTGCTTCCCTGCTGTAAAGTCTGCTGATGTGCAAGCAATGAATCGTATTGTGTATAAATGACTTCAGCTACAGCATCAATCAGCTGGTCTGTAGTAAGCGTGGAGAGAGAGACATTATTATTTCGCAGGTAACTGCTTACAGCGGCTGACGTTTTTGCATCTATTGACGAGGGGATATGCTCAATATAAACCGTCGTGTGTGCTTTGATGTCTTTCCGCAGTCCGTTGAAGAAGCCCCATTTCATACCCAAAAAGCCAGCGAGGAGGGGCAATATCACGAAATAGCTATAAGCCAGGATGCGCAGGGCCGTATATTTACGTGTCACTAATACTTTCTTACGGAAAATGATCAGCAGGACAAGTGTCAGGATCAGTGCACCGATCCCATATAAGACAGCGCCTGTAATGATAGTGGCGGGATCAACAAAATTGCCTAGTTGGGATAGGGTTTTAAACATTTCTTTCATATTACAGTGCTACAATGTGAAGTACTAAGATATATTAATTCTCTTCATACTTCATATTGTAGCATCATTTATTGCTGAACGGCTCAGGCGTTCTGCCTGACAATCTGTTCAAGGTTGTTAGCCGGTACTACGCCAGATTGACGCCATACGATCTTTCCCTGTTTAAAAAGGATGAGGGTAGGTACACCCTGTACATTGTATGCATTGGCGGCAGCCGGGTTTTTATCCACATCTACTTTCAAAATAGTGGCAGTATCACCTATTTTCTGTTTCAGCTGGTCCAGTATAGGCGCCTGCATTTTACAGGGGCCGCACCAGGTGGCGAAGAAGTCAACTAATACTGGTTTATCACTATTTATAATCTCTGAAAATGTTGCCATGATCTGTAACTGTTAGTATGTGTATGATATCACAAAAAATATGCAAAAGTGCGGGTGCCTGAAGTTGTGGCAGTCCCTGCTATTTTTTGAGATAGCCGGGCAGGGAAAGTGATTTCCTTTAAATTTACAGATATATCTGTAAAAAGTACAAGGGTTGAAAATCATGGAATTACCACCTTTGTGCAGCTATCTAATTCTTTAATATTTAACGTGAATAAAATGGAATACAGATTTTTAGGAGGATCAGGATTGCAGGTGCCGGTATTGACATTCGGTACGGCTACATTCGGTGGAAGTAATGAATTTTTCAAGGCGTGGGGTAGTACACAGGCGGAGGAAGCGACAAGGATGGTGAATCTTTGTCTGGATGCCGGCGTTAATTTATTTGATACAGCGAATACCTATTCTGATGGTTTATCCGAGGAAATCCTTGGTAAAGCTATTGAAGGAAGGCGCGATAAGGTGTTAATATCCACCAAGTCGACTTTCCCTATGAGTAATGCTTCGGGGGCCAACTATCAGGGTTCGGGCCGTTCGCAGCTGATTAAAAATGTGGAAGCGAGTCTGAAGCGGCTGAACACGGACTATATCGATATTTATCACATGCATGGTTTTGATGGTAATACGCCTGTAGAGGAGGTATTACGCGGACTGGACGATCTGGTGCAGAGTGGAAAGATCCGCTATATCGCGGCGTCTAATTTCTCCGGCTGGCACCTGATGAAATCACTGTCTGTCTCTGAGCGCTATGGATGGAATAAATACGTGGCGCACCAGGTGTATTATTCACTGGTGAACAGGGAGTATGAGTGGGAACTGATGCCACTGGGGATCGATCAGAAGGTGGGTGCACTGGTATGGAGTCCGCTGGCTGCTGGTATGCTGGGTGGTAAATACCGCCGTAATCAGCCTTATCCGGCTGATAGCCGTGTAGCCCAGGGAGGTAGTCCGGTGCCATCATTCGCAGTACCGGATGAACTGTTATATAATGTGGTGGATGCGCTGGATGAAGTAGCCGCGGAAACAGGTAAGTCAGTTGCGCAGGTAGCGCTCAACTGGTTATTACAAAGACCGACCGTGTCCAGTATCATTATCGGTGCGCGGAATGAAGAGCAGCTGAAACAGAACCTGGCTGCAGTGGGATGGAACCTGACGGTAGACCAGGTAAAGAAACTGGATGCCGCCAGTGATGCGCCAACGATCTATCCGTACTGGCATCAGCGTGGTAATCTGAAACTGAACCCGCTGCCTAAGTTTTATTGATCGTCATGTGAATAAAAAAGGAAGCCCGCGTAATTGTTTACGCGGGCTTTTCTATTTGTATCAGTACAACTTATTTTACGTTTGCGTTCGGCTTATAGTTGGCGTACCATTGACCTAAAGTATTCAGTTTACCATCCGCAGTGAACAGGGAAGAAGGCCATAACGCTGGTTGGGTTGGTGAACTGGAGAACCAGGAGTAACGGTGTACATAAGGTAACTCTTCCAGTTTAGGCAACAGACGCTGCATGAATGCCAGTACCTGTTCCGGTTTGTACATATTGGCCTCAATTGTTTTTGCATTGTGGTCTGCCGTAGCAAATTCCGTGATCCAGATAGGCAGGTGGTATTTATCATACAGCTTCTGCAAGGTATTCACGAAGTGTACATCGTCCGTTCCTACGTACATGTGTACACAGATAAAATCTACACGACGTTTCTGCTGTATCGCTTTATCCAGGAACTGATAGATCCAGTCTACCTCAGGCCATACGGTAGCAGGACTACCCAGTGGTAAGCCAATGCTTTCCAGCTGAGGCCAGAGGTCAAGGGCTTCCTGTACGGTCATGCTGGATTGATCACCTGCATCAGGTTCGTTGAACCCTAATACGTATTTAACAGTACCGGCTGCTTTTAATTTTTTAACAGAGTCGATTGCGGCAGCAGTGACGTTGCCTTTACCCCAGAACATGGGTACAAATTCACAGTTCTGCGGAACCGTTTTAGCCGGCATCAGTGTGCCCCAGGTATAGAACCAGTGACTTTTCAGGTTCACCACGTTACTATACCAAGTGCCGAAGTCAACATCGGTACTGAAATCCGCACCTTTCTTGTTGGCAGGTTTTACGTACACGACTTCGTTACCGGTTCCATTACCGTTGCCATTGCCGTTTCCGTTTGTTGGGTTGTTGTCTTTGTCTTTGCCGCAGGATGCAAGGAACAGGGAGATGCTCATAAAGAGCGCAAGTTTCAATTTGGTCATTCCAGGATTTTTAAGTTGGCATTCAGAATATGGTTGTACTTGGTAATACAGTACAATGATATTACATTTTAATATTATTTTATGTTAAGCCGTGAAATTTATACTGAATGTTGTAGTACCTCACCTTGATTGGTGGTGTATAACTACCACATTAGGTAGTAGACGTCGCGCAAAGTCCGTGGTAACTTTGCAGGGTATAAGTTACATACTATTTTTTGAAAGATACAACCATCGCTATATCCTCATTGAAGAACCAGGTGCTGCCAGAAGACACACAGGCACATTATGCAGAAGAGGCTGTCTCAAAGGTATTGAGCAGCCTCTTTGTATTAGGGTACCTGATGGAATCAGGTAGTCATTTAAACCATGCTGAAGACGTTCATTTATTTTTGATACATCCTCTTCTTAATTATTCAGCATATTTGGTTTCAAGATACTGATAGATGGCGCTCATATCTGAGGTGGCCAGTCCTTGTGTCAGTGCGTCCTGTAAGGTATCGAAGAGAGCATTGCCGATAGGCGTATCCAGTCCCTGCCCTTTGGCCAGTCTTATATCTTTTGCCAGCAGACCTAACTGAAACGCGGGTGTGAAATCGTGGTTAACGATGTTCGTTGCTTTCAGATTGGTGATGGCGCTACCTATAGGACCGTTATTGATCAGCGGGAGGAATTGTGCGGGTGGTATGCCATTATTCTGTGCAAATATCACGGCTTCTGATAATCCCTGTAAGGTAATACCCAGGAAGGTATTGATGGCCAGTTTTGCATAGTTGCCGGCGCCGGCATCTCCCAGCAGGTGGGCGGCTTTACCCAGGGTATTGAAGACAGGTTTGGCACGTTCGAAATCTTCTGCTCTGCCGCCGACCATAATGACCAGCTGTGCTTCCTGTGCAGGTTTTACACTACCGGACACAGGTGCATCCAGGTACCAGATGCCTTCCGCTTCGCACAAGGCGGCCAGTTGCCGGGTCGTATCAGGTGATACAGTGCTCATGTCGATCGCCAGCATATCCCGTTGTAAAGTAGCGGACAATATCCCATCCGTACCTTCATATATTTCTTTTAATGCCGCATCATCGGTCACCATGGTGATGATGATATCTTTGCTTTCTGCCAGTTCCCTGGGAGAATGCGCCACTTTAACGCCCAGTTTCTCCTGCAATGCGATGGCCTTGTCTGTTGTACGATTGTATACTGTTACGTCAAAGCCGGCTTTGACGAGGTTTGTTACCATAGGAACACCCATATGGCCTAAACCTGCCCAACCTATTTTCAAATGATTCATAAGGCTATGTTTGATGGTCTACATAAAGCTAGGAAATATATCTACGTTTTCCATCAACGGAAGGGCCTGTCGGAAAAACAGCCGGTATCAGCGGTTATCAAGCCAGTGCAGGAATTCTGTGGCTTTGTTCTTTCCGATGATGATCTTTTCGGGCGTGGCCGTTTTCAGGTGTACAAGCAGTTTGCGGCCAAAGTAATGTTCTACTTCGTGTACTGCACTGAAGTTGATAAGGTACTGCCGGTTGATGCGGTAGAACTGTTCGGGCGGCAGCTGGGCGCTGATCGTATCGAGGGACTGACTGAGCGTATATTCTTTTCCGTCGAAGGTGACCAATGCCGGGAAGTCATTTTTGATATAGAAGAATGAAATGTTATCCACCGCGATCACCACATACTTGTTGTCTCTGAATACGAGGAAGCTTTTTTTACCCTGTTGCAATGGCAGCGGATAAACTGGTTTTACTTCCTGCTGTGCCAGTGAACGGCGTAAGCCGGCTACCTTTTTAAAGGCGGCAGCCAGTGTTTCTTCTGTAAATGGTTTGAGTATATAGTCGATGCCATTGGCTTTAAAGGCTTCTATGGCATATTCGTCATATGCAGTGCAGAAAATGACTGGTGCGGTAACTGTTGCTTCTTTGAAGATATCAAAGCAGGAGCCATCGGCCAGCTGGATATCCATGAATATCAGATCGGGGGATGGGGATGCAGACAGGTATTCAATTGCGGCACTGACGGTTTGCAGGGAAGCGACAATCTCCGCATCCGGATCAATGGTGCTGATCAGTTTTATCAGTGCCTTTGCTGTTTTGATCTCATCTTCTATCACGAGTATCTTCATGGAGCACCGGTAGTTTAACTTTAAAGGAAGTACTGTCTTTTATTATTTCCATCTGTTGCTGGTGCAGGGACTGATAACGCTGTGCAATATTCGTGAGGCCTACACCGGTAGATGGTTCGGGAGTACGTTTCATTTGCAGATTGTTTTCAACAACGATGAATGCGTCCTCCGAAAAGATGTGAATATGTAGTGGTTGTCCCAGTGAAACGATATTATGTTTGATACAGTTTTCAATTAACAGCTGTAATGTAAATGGTGGTATGCAGGAGGCGCGGTGTGCATCGCTGATCTTTACTGTTAATGAGATGCCGTCTTCAAAGCGGGCTTTTAACAGGAAGAGATAGGCATCCAGTGTGGATAATTCTTCCTGCATACTGATAAGATGCTGCTTACGTGTCTCCAGCGAGGAGCGGTAAAAGTCAGACAGCATCACAATAAACCTGGACGCATGCTGGTCCTGCATTTCTACCATTGATTTCAGTGTATTCAGACTGTTGAACAGGAAATGTGGATTTACCTGTTGTTTCAACAGTTCAAACTGGGCGGACAAGTTATCTGCTTTTGTCTTTTCCAGTTCGACACTGATCAGTTGTGTGATATGATGTTGATAAATGAGGTGGAGGAACAGGTAGATGGTCAGGTTGATGACCAGTCCTCTGAATTCATACATCAGCATCATAGACTGAAAATGATATTGGGGCAGAATGAGCTGATATATCGCCACTAAGGCTGCCATTACCACTATGCCTAAAGCCAGGCTACCTGCAAGTCGTTTGCTGGCAAACCTGGCCGTTGCTGCCCCTGCCCGGAAGGTGGGTAGCATGTATATATTAAAGTACCAGATCAGTATGGAAAAGCTGGTGGCTACTGAGATATCCGCCAGCAATTCCCACTTCGTGATATGTATGCGTAATATTTTGGGTACGGACGCCAGGATACCGATGAATAGTGCGCTTGTCCATATGACGGCGTTCGACACCCGGAATGTGCGTATGTTTCTGGATATGTACAACTGTTTGCTTGTTTAGTTAAAGATCACAGCGGCTTTCAGTTGTGTAATATAGCTGATTCTGTCCGGACGAAGCGTAGCGGCAGTTTTCTTCCAGCCGGGCGCCTGATATTGTTCATATGCTGCATTAGCGTCTACTTTCACGACCTCTACTGATTGCAGGTGTTGTGGTACTTTAGCGCCAAACCAGTGCGCGTCGTCCTGCTGAGACCAGGTGGCCAGTGTCAGTACAGCGCCTGCCGGGTAAGGACCCGCAGCACCGCTTCTGGCGTGTTGTACGGCAATCTCATTGCCATACAGTACACTATGCGTATGCTGGTTCTTATCGATGGTAGATGTGATCAGCTGTCCCTCTGGCCGGCCGGTGATCTTTTCCGGTCTGTCGTTATCAGTTAAAGGTTCAGTGAAAACGTAGTCATTATTTTTCATGGGATGATGACAGTTCACACATTCCTGGGAGAAGGTGAGTGTTTTACCATAAGGTTTCAGGTCATTGCCTTTCCATCTGGCCCAACCCCAACCGGCGGAGCTGGCAAATTTCTGATCGTCTCTGATCATGAATTCCACCTGTTTCAGTTCTCCGGAGGTAGCGATTTTGCTACTGTCTGTCAATTGTTCCCAGGCCACTTTGGCAAAGGTGGTCCCATTCGGCCATGGATTGGTCTTGTGCTCCCGGATGGCCTTCATCGCGATGTCGTTACCCAGAATAACCCGCATGGTGCCGTTATCGTATCTGTCGGAGATATTCACAATCTGCCAGTTACGGTAGCCCTGGATGTAGGCAATGCCGTTCAGCACCGGACTAACCTGTTGTACGGTTGGTATGGCGCCTGCTGTCCATTGGGCAAACTGCTTTTCGGCTACGGAGCGGCGGCTGGTATCAGAGACCTTTACCGGCGCCAGGCTATTGACATAAGTTTTGAGTGTATTAAGCGCCGCAGGAGTCAGTTTTGCTTCCGGATGGAAGGTTGCATAGGAAGCCAGCGGCATTTCCCCAAACATAGCCTGATTGACGGAAAGAAACAGGTTTCCTTTCTGGTCGCCCGGGGCGAGACTATCCCAGTTGGAGAAGTTCAGGATCTTACGGCCATCTCTGATATGCTGTGCGACCAGCCAGGAGGCAGGGGCGATCTGGTCAAACCATTTGAGTTGTGTCTGATTGGAATGGCAGTCATAACAGGAGGCACGCAGGATCTGGGCCACATCATCCGGTACTTTGATCTCACCGGTTACGGGCGGATTGGAGATGCCCGGTCTGATAAACTGGATGGCAATCACTACGACTGCAAGGAAGAGTCCGATTACGGTCCATTTCTTTCTGGATACACGCATATTCCGTCAATTTATAGTTCGGGGCAAAGATGCCTGTACTAAAGACCAACAACAAGCGGAATTTGTTGTATACGGCGAATAAATAGCTGAAAGTGGCAAATCAGGGGTTGGAGAGCAGGCGCTCCATGTTAATAATAGGCAATCTTTCTGATGATAACGCCTGTTATGGCATCTCCGGCGCCGTGTACCGTTGCTTTCGTCCAGTTGCCTGCTGCATCGTATTCATAGCTGGTCCAGGTGGCATTGGAGAGTGCTCCATTGGCCGGATTGATGGTTGCCTGTCTGATAAGCGAACCCGATGAATCGTATGCCAGCTGCTGTATGTTTTCTTCTTTACCCTGCCGTTTAATGGATAAGAGAACGGGTAATCCCTGTTGATTAAAATCGGTTTTCTTCTGGTATAAGAGCGCTCCATTGACAGCATACTGTGTTTGTTCGATCATATGTCCTATACTGTCAAATTTCCAGGTGATCTTTCCGGCAGGTACTTTATCCACCAGGCCATCCTGTTCTACGAGCACACTATCATTATCATAAGTATTCAGATACTCGACGATTTTGTCACCTGATGATTGACTGACCAGTCCTCCATATCTGTCAAATATACTGAACACCTGTTTTGGTGTACTGCTGTCTTTGTTGCGTTGTCCTTCTTCGATCAGGTTACCCTCTGCGTCATATCCGTTGTATGTTCTGAAGCTGAATTTTCCATCGCTCCCATAATACAGGATCTCTGTCAGTTTACCGGCAGCATTGTATTTGTGCAATGCCTTTGTTGAGAAGATGCCTTTATCATACACAATACGTTCCGCCAGTTTTCCGGTACTGTCAAACGAGAGGTACTCTTTTGTTTCATAACCAGGTGCAGTAGTATCCGCAGCAGCGGTGCTGTAGGTAAACTGCGCAATGCTTTTTACCTGCCCCTGTAATCTGTAGGTAAGCCAGTTCCGGCGGTAAGCGTTGTCTATTTCATTTCTGATGAAGGCCCGCTTTTGAGGATTCGGAGTGAATTTGGGTGCAGGAGACTGACAAGCCACCATGCCTGCGGTACAGGTAAGCAATAGGATGAAGTGTTTAAACATAGACTGTTGTTTATGCATTCGGAAGTTCGCCGGATCGGTGCACAAGATAATAAAAATCTAAAGTTGCCTGAAAAAGAGGGTACTATATAAAGTAATATATCCTTTAAAAATAAATATAGACAGACTTGTCTGTTTATGGAATAAATCCCTTTACCTTTGTACCATGAGCAAAGAAACATTACAACCCAGGGAACGGATACTGGATACTGCTTATCGCCTGTTTTTAGGACAGGGATATAACTCTACCGGTATCAACCAGATCATCGAAGAAGCTGATGTGGCGAAGGCCAGTTTTTATCAGCATTTCAAATCAAAAGAGGACCTGTGTGTGGGCGTATTGGAGAAACGGCATCAGTATATAGAGGAGCAGGCGCAGGCATTGAGTGCCCAGAAGAGGAGTAATAAAATGAAAGTGCTGGCATCTTTTGATCTGATCGCATTGCTGAATGAAAAGGAAAGTTTCAGGGGATGTGCGTTTCTCAATATTCTGTCGGAGATCCCTGCTGACAATATAAAGGTCAGAGAAGTCATCCATGATCATAAAAGCAATATCCGTCAGAACTTCAGGAACCTGCTGGATAATGCGGAACTGGCTGATCATGTATATCTTTTGTATGAAGGCGCTTTTGTGGAAAGCCAGTTGTACAGAGATCCGTGGCCGGTGAACCGCGCAAAGAAAATAGTCAATTCATTAATCAATTAAAACAATATACCATGGAAAAGAGATATCCATTACCACCGTTTACATTAGAGACGGCGAAAGAGAAAGTACAGCTTGCTGAAGATGCCTGGAATTCACAGGATCCGGAAAGAGTTTCACTGGCCTACAGTGTGGATACAGAGTGGAGGAACAGATCCACTTTTCTGAATGGACGTGAGGCGGCCAAAGCGTTTCTCGCCGATAAGTGGAAAAGAGAGCTGGATTATAAACTGAAGAAAGAACTGTGGGCATTTACGGATAACAGGATCGCTGTGCGGTTTGAGTATGAGTATCATGATAAGAATGGGCAATGGTTCAGGGCATATGGTAATGAGAACTGGGAGTTTGATGAAAATGGACTGATGCAACGGAGGTTCGCCAGTATCAATGATCTGCCGATAGAGGAGTCTGAAAGAAGGTTATAATATAAGATGTGGCACATGGTGCTATGGTTGGATTGTGTGCCACTGACTGTTGTTTTGTCCGGGAAAAGCGGAGGGGGGTAAAAAGTACAATAAGAGTCGCCAAATGTGCATTGCTCACCCTGTATGTCCGCCGTACTTTTGTATCATCAGTTCAATGATAAACAAACAAGCAAAACACTTAAAACATTTAATAGTATGAAACGTACAGCATCTGCCATCTGGAATGGCACCATCAAAGAAGGAAGCGGTAACATCACTACCCAGAGCACTGTTTTAAACAAAACACAGTATTCTTTTAACAGCCGTTTTGCGGAAGGCGTGGGTACTAATCCGGAAGAACTGATGGCAGCAGCGCATGCGGGTTGCTTTAACATGAAGCTTACTCTTGATCTGGAAGCTGCAGGCTTTAAAGCAGATACGCTGGAAACAACAGCAGCAGTTACACTGGACAACGGTACGATCACACGTTCTGATCTGGTGCTGAAAGCAAAAGTACCGGGTATCTCGAATGAACAATTCCAGGAGATCGCTGCCGGCGCTAAAGCTGGTTGTCCTGTAAGCCGTGCTTACGCAGCTATTGAAATTTCCCTCCAGGCAGAACTGCTTGGATAATCTGAAGCGTTCAACAATCAATATATATTCCTTTTTCATACTCCTCACTGGTCGGCCAGTGAGGAGTTTTTTATTATTATTTATTTGAATATCTTAGCTTTCTACTTTGAATATTTTTATGAGGGACAATCTGGATGAAACGTCAAGCATATTTGACGAAAGTTTTAATGCCGGTCTGCCGGTGCACAGACGCGAACTGTTACATATCTTTTTGCGGGTATTCGTTTGGATCGGTATGGTTCTTAGCGGATTGGTCACACTGCTGGCGGTGATGAATTTCTTTAGTTTCCGGGATATAGCGGAAGGTAATCCGGGTTATGGTACAGGCTATATTGTTAGTATGTCGGTGATGTGCCTGATACCTGGTGCTATCTTATTTTTGATGACTTTCCCGGTGTGGATGGGTGCTAAGTGGGCGATCAACCTGAATGTGATAATGGCCGTTGTGTGGGGATTTCTATTGTTATCAATCGTGTTAACCATGGGATTGCCGGCTGTTATGTTAATGATACCCAGTGCGATCTACCTGGTGCCTTACTGGATCTTTCTGTTCGTTATAAGGGATAAGTGGAATAAGTAGGCTTTTCCATTTTTTTTGTATTTTTGCACCCGTCATCAAACCCGATAGTACACTAATGTGAGATTTAATTTCTTTCAGAACAAATAAATAGACATGCCGGCACTGCCCGGTATTTGTCATTATTCATTCTTTAAAGAAGGAAATTATGTTCATTCTTCAAGGTGTAACCTATACCCATCCCAACAGAGATATACTTTTTTCTGATATCCATCTGACTGTTAATAAACAGGATAAAATCGCTTTGATCGGCAATAACGGAGCCGGTAAGTCTACGCTTTTAAAGATCTTAGCCGGGGAATTACTCCCCTCTGCCGGGATCATCAAAAAAGATGTAATACCCTATTATATTCCTCAGCTATTTGGCCAGTATAATGATCATACCGTGGCACAGGCGCTTCGTATAGATGTGAAGATCACTGCACTGCGTGAGATTCTGGCAGGCAATGTGACGGAAGCGCATATGACTTCGCTGGATGATGACTGGACGATCGAAGAACGTTGTCAGGAGGCTTTCGCACACTGGCAACTGGAGGATGTTGATCTGATGCAATCCATGCGTACACTGAGTGGCGGCCAGAAGACGAAAGTCTTTCTGGCGGGTATTGCCATACATCAGCCCGCACTGGTATTGCTGGATGAACCAAGTAATCACCTGGATGTACAGGCGAGAAGTATTTTATACGACTATATCTCTTCTACAACAGATACGCTTGTTGTGGTGAGTCATGACAGGACTTTGCTCAATCTGCTGAATGTTGTTTTTGAATTGTCCAAACGGGGTATTACTGTCTATGGTGGCAATTATGAGTTTTATACAGCACAGAAGATGATTGCCAGTGAAGCCCTGAACCAGGATGTGAAGAGCAAGGAAAAAGAGTTGCGGAAAGCCAGGGAGACAGAACGGGAGTCTATGGAACGTCAGCAAAAGCTGGATGCACGTGGTAAGAAGAAACAGGAGAAAGCAGGACTACCCACCATCTCCATGAATACTTTCAGGAACAATGCAGAGAAAAGTAGTGCACGGATGAAAGGCGTCCATACAGAAAAGGTGGGTAACATTTCTGACGAGCTGAATCAGTTGCGTAAGGAGTTGCCCGATATGGACAAAATGAAAATGGATTTCGACAATTCCTCTTTGCATAAAGGAAAGATCCTGGTGACGGCAAAGGACGTTAACTTCAGTTATGGAGACCGTTTGCTCTGGTCTGCTCCGCTTAGTTTTCAGATCACCAGCGGTGAACGGATTGTTATCCGTGGGCATAATGGATCTGGTAAGACAACATTGATCAGGATGTTGCTGGGAGAACTGGTGCCACAAAGCGGTACTATAGACAGAGCAGCGGTGAAGACGATTTATATTGATCAGGATTATTCTCTTATAGATAATAGTCTGAGTGTTTATGAACAGGCTGCACAGTATAACAAAACCGGGTTACAGGAACATGAAATAAAGATACGGCTGAACCGTTTCCTGTTTACAAGGGAGTATTGGGATAAGCCTTGTCAGGCCTTAAGTGGCGGAGAGAAAATGCGTCTAATGCTTTGTTCGTTGACTATCGGTAACCAGGCCCCTGATATTATTGTGCTGGATGAACCTACCAACAACCTGGATATCCAGAATATAGAGATATTAACAGCGGCTGTCAATGAGTATCAGGGTACCCTGATCGTGATCAGTCACGATGAATATTTTCTGGGTGAGATCAATATGGGACGTGAGATATTATTGTAAAGCTGGTCAGGGGCGCAGGTAATCTGTAGAAGGGAAGTTCCATTCAGATCGCCATAGCTGTCCGGGATTGATACTGCCATCGAACTCATTGCTATAGATCGTGTGCGGTTCGCCGTAGTTTACATATGCAAACCGTAGTCTGAGCCTGGCTTTAATAGCGCCACTATATGCAGGTGATACCAGGTGAATATAATGACCTGATCGTAAGGTCATTTCACCAAATCCGTTTCCGCAACCCCGTGCGATATCTTCTATGTCGCGCCAGTCACCGGTATTTGTCTTTGCCTGCATGCTCATCACAAGTCCATGGTCATAGGTGCCGAATGTAATGGCTTGTCCTGAGCGATTGGCCAGGATCGTACGGTAGCCGTTAGCGCCGGAAAACGCATGCTCAGTTTCCCGGATATCGGGCATGACCGTCAGGCTAAATACACCTGGAGGCAGTGCTTGTTTGCAGTGATAGAGGGGGGCCGGATCATCTTTGATGGGATAGAATCCCATCAGCTGATAATCGATATCATAGTCATGTGGAAAGTCTGCTGTTTTAGCGAATTGCCACAATATGTACTTTCTTTGATCCATATAGTAAGCATCACCATGACGTACGTTTAACGTGATACCATTGCCCATATCCACGAGGTACCTGCCGTCGATCAGACGGCCTTTGGTCTGCTCGTTGACGGGCAGCTTTTCGTAATACGCTTTTAAGCCATTGGCATCCTGAATAGCTGCCGGAGGGGTGATACATCTGCCGGCGGTGTCCAGTAGTACCATGTTGTTTGCAGGCTGATCACCGGCTATGGTCAGACCATTTCTGAATGGATAAATACTTGTGTAGATAGTGTCTATCACGAGTGCTCCTTTTTTATTGATCACACCTGGTTTATTGGAGGCTGTTATTATCATCGCGAGGCCATTTACAAAAGGGCCTGCCTGCAGGAAAGGATGCTCAAATAATTTGTTGCCTTTTCTGTCGATATAGATGGGAAGTCCGTCTTTATATACCAATCCGGTGTTGTCAGAGAATGCTGTGGCGAAGTCGTAACTGGGCGAAATGACGAAGTGTCCTGTCTTATCAATATAGCCATAATATCCCCCCGAGCGTGCTGCTGCCAGTCCTTCTGAAAAGTCTCCTGCTGCTACGAAAGTAGGCGGTATGACAGGATTGCCATCTTTGTCGATGTAACCTGTATGCATCTTTTCCCTTATTCTGAAAAGCGGATAGGGATCGGGAGCAGAGGACGCATCTGATACAATTGATGGAAGGAGTGCCGGTTCAAACGGAAGTGTATCTTTTCCGGCATACTTCTGTTGCATATTTGTACAGCCAGCGAAGAGTAAGGCAAGGGCTAATATCTGTGGATACCACTGAAGATGCATAGACGGATACATTGCGGGTGATTGCGGAAATCAGTACCTGAAGACGTCTGTACTAATATACTTTAATTTTGATGATACCGGATCAGGAGATTGCTATATATTTTGTTAATAAAAGCAGTTGTGCCGGTTTTGGGAATACCCGTTTTTTAGTTTAATTTTTACCGCTGTAAATGCTAACCCATGATGAGAAAAATTCCCGCTTTTATTGCTTGTTGTATTGCTTTGTTCATTGCGCTGACGGCAAGATCACAGGATGGGCAACCGCCTGTTTTCTTTCAGAGCATAGATGTTAGTGCCTATAAAGGTGCCTCTTTTACCGTAGAGTGCTGGATGTATGCGGAGCGTGAAGAAAATAATTCGGGTACGGCATTGATGGCGCTGGGTTACGATCAGCAGACGCAGGTGAGTACTGCTATAGGAAAACTGAGCATGGAAGATTTTAAGGCGGGGGAGTGGAACCGGCTGAAGGTATCTGGTAAAATAGACAAGCGTACGCAATCGCTTTATATCGGCGCATTGTATTCCGGGAAGGCCCGGTTCTTTTTTGATGACATGAAACTGTTCATCAACAAAAAGGAAGTACCGGTGAAAAATGCAGGTTTTGAAGAAGCTGATCTGGGTGCCTGGAAGTTTATCAATCAGCCATCTGCTGTAAAGGTTGCGGTGACTGATCAGCAGGTGCATGGGGATAAACAGGCACTGTCTATCGATGCAAGCGGTATTGTTTCCCTGACTTATGGGAATAATGAAAAAACGGGCAAATATGCTATGATCAATGGTAACAGGATATACTATGAAGAATATGGAGAAGGAGAGCCGCTGTTATTACTGCATGGTGCATTGGAGTCTATCGTTCATTATGAAAAACAGATACCTGCATTATCTAAATCCTTCAGAGTAATAGCTGTCGATACCCGTGGACATGGAAAGTCTACCGCGGATACTACCCGGCTCACATATGAGCTTTATGCAGATGATATGTACAAGTTGCTGAATGAGCTGAAGCTGGATAGTGTAAATATACTGGGTTGGAGTGATGGCGGTATTACGGGACTGATACTCGCTATGCGTCATCCGGAGAAAGTGAAAAAGCTTGCTGCAATGGGCGCTAATCTGTGTCCTGATACAACTGCTTTATATGGTTGGCTGATCGATACTGTTAAAAATCAAATTAAGGTACTTGAGACGCAACATACCCCTGTCAGCGAGTTCGCCATACGGGTCAATCGTAGTATGCTGGAGGAGCCACATATTGATCCTCAGGCATTAAAAGCAATCAGATGCCCGGTGCTGGTGATGGCAGGAGAGCACGATATGATCAAGGAAGCACATACCCGGCTCATTGCAGCAAGTATCCCCGGTGCGGAATTAGTGATATTCAGGAATGCCTCTCACTACGCACCCAGCGAGATACCAGATGAATTTAATAAACAGGTCGAAGTATTTTTTAAAAAGCCCTGATACTGTTTTATAGCTGATCTCTCAATGAAGGGGGCGCATGTAAGGCTGTTTCCCATTCTTCAAATTCGGGATAGGCTTTATAACCGGGTATACAATATTCTTTCAGATACTCAGCCGCACGCCGTTCTGCATATTTTGCATTTAGCACATGGCCATTCTCGTCCAGTTTGATCACATTAGCATAGATGGCAAACGCCATTTCAATGGCGCTGGGTTCGTTGCCATATAAAGGCAGATAGTCTACACCTTTCAATGCATCATGTGTGCCGCTGGCCATAAAATAAGCAAAGGTGCGTAGCGCTCCGCTAAAGGATGTACTCAGTTGTCTGGTCATTGTTGTGCTGTTTTAGGTGATGAGTATAGGTATAGGGATAAGGGCAATAGATTATCTGCCACATGATTGTTGTGGTAAAAGCAAGGCCTCCGTTTATAATAAGTTATAGTGTATTTAAGCTTTTGTAGTGTGTTTTTTGAGTACGTATGTTACTGACAGTCCGGCGTAGACATTCGTCCGTTTATCATACATGATGGTCGATGGACCTATTACTATAGGTGGTGGCGCCATGTTTTTCAGTCCGGGACTGTAAGTAAAGTTCAGACCCAGACCATTTTTGAATTCATATCCGGCAAGGAAATTAAGCCCGAAATCTATTGGTCTGTAATAAGTAGTATGACCGAGATCTGCTTCTGTCGGATGTGGATCTTTTTCGAACTTAACATCCCCTTTCTGCTCATAATCTGCGCCGGTAGAACGTACTTTTCCTGTTACCTTATAGTTACCACCAAGCCCATATGCAATATAGCCACCCGCGCCTGTGATCAGTTTTCCGCTGCCCAGGGGAAGTTTAAAAACTACATTAACAGGTAGTTCGAGATATGTTAAGTGTGTTTTTGCATGAATTTTCGTTGGCATCATATCTAGTCCGATAGCACCTTCATTGTAAGTGTGCTGTCCTTTGGTACTGATCAGTAACTGCGGTTGCAGATAGAATTTTCCTATCAGTTTTATATCTGCCATGACACCAGCCCGCCAGGATGGATTGAATTTAGAATCAAAATCATCATAATCCGGAATATGTATTTTCGAAGTTCCAAAGCCGGCAGTAACTCCGAACGATGTTTGGGCATGAGTGTATAGGAAGCCAAGGTTAAACAAAGCCAGTAGTAGAATTTTGCGCATGGGTGGTGTGAATTTATAGCAGCAATTTATGAAGAAAATAAAGTCAACAACTACACGATAACTGATTTATGTTTTATTTAACGATGCTCGTTTACTGAGAAAGATGGCACTTAAAACAAAGTAAAAATGGCACGCTAAACAAAGCCCCCTGGTAGATAAGGTCCTAATTTTGTTTCATCAAAAACATACAAGGCATGAAACAACATAATTATCAGGGTGTACTGCAACAACCATTAGGCTCCGGGTTTAATGCAAGGTCTACCGCACAGGATGTGATCAATGGCATTGACCTGAAGGGGAAAGTAGTCATCATTACCGGCGGTTATGCTGGTATCGGACTGGAAACCACGAAAGTACTGAGCGAAGCCGGGGCCACTGTTATTGTTCCGGCACGTGATCAGGCAAAGGCAGCTAAAAATTTAAAAGATATTGTCCGTGTAGAACCAGAGACGATTGACCTGATGGATCCTGCATCTATTGATGCATTTGCAGCACGGTTCCTCGCATCCGGAAGACCTTTACACCTGCTGATCAATAATGCTGGCATTATGTGGGTACCATTACGCAGGGATAGCCGGGGATTTGAATCACAACTGGCTACTAATCACCTGGGACATTTTCAGCTGACTGCCCGTTTATGGCCTGCATTAAAGCAGGCGGATGGCGCAAGGGTGGTGAATGTATCTTCTTTTGGCCACCAGATAGCGCCTTTTGATTTTGATGATCCCAACTTTACACATACGGCGTATGAAACGCTGATAGGATACGGGCGTTCTAAAACGGCTAATAATTTATTCACAGTAGAACTGGATAAACGTGGCAGCCGTGCTGGTGTCAGGTCTTATTCGCTGCATCCTGGATCGGTGTATGGTACAGACCTGGGACGGGAAGCTCCTATGGAATTGTATCAGCAGATGGGTACGCATGATGCTAATGGTAATATTTATCCGGAGGTGGAAAAGAAGCTGAAAACACTGGCACAGGGCGCTGCTACAACGGTATGGTGTGCTACCAGTCCGGCGTTGAATAATGTCGGCGGTGTGTATTGTGAAGATGCGGATATAGCCGTACTGGATGAAGGTAATATTGTATATCAATTCGATGAGCCGTCTACATTAACAGGTGTGCGTCCTTATTCTCTGGATCAATCAGCTGCACAGCGTCTGTGGATACTCAGCGAACAAATGCTGCAAATAAATTTTCCTGCTGATTGATCAGGAGGAAAGAAAGATTGTCTTAAAGAATGGGCTTATCCAGCATCTTCCGCAGAAAAGTTTTTTTAGAAAAGCTGTAAGGTTTTGACAGGTGAGTGTACTAATGAATAAAACGATTTAAATGAAAACACGCAACTGTCTGAAAGCCTTTGTATTAATCCTGATCCTGTTATGGGGTGCTTTTCATCCTGTATCTGCGCAGCAACAACCCAAGGGACTTTTATGGGAAATCTCCGGTAAGGGGCTTTCTAAACCGGCGTATCTGTTTGGTTCCATGCATATATATGATACAGCAGGTTATCAGTTACCACAATTGCCTTTTGATTTACTTGATAAGGTAGATAAGCTCTACCTGGAGCTGGATTTAGGGAAGATAGATCTCCGGGAAATGATGGAAGGCATGTATATTTCAGATAGTACAGCGTATATTGACAAACAGCTGGATGCATTATCCATGGAAAAGATGAGAAGATTTGTTCAATCCGCGCCGTTGTCATCCGCTATGGGAAATAAGCTATATGCTATTAAACCGATGTTGTTAATCTCTATGTTGACAGGTAGTGCGGGAAAAGCAGCATCGGTTGATTTTGAGTTGTATAAAGCTGCAAATAGTAGAAAGTTGCCTGTAGGCGGACTGGAAACAGTCCGGGAAGAAATGGAGGCCCTTAAAGCAGTGAGCTTATCATCACAGATGGATATGTTACGGCTGGTATTGGATCAGCAAATATCTCCGGCTGAAATGCTGAAAAGAATGACCACCAGTTATGTGCAACAGGATATTGAACAGTTGTTATATGAGCTCAATTATAATACATCATCATCAGATGGTGCAAACGATGCGTTACTGGTGAAGAGGAACATCGTGATGGCTGACAGAATTGATTCGTTACTGAAAAACGAGCATCCGCTGATAGCTGTTGGTGCGGCGCATCTTGGCGCTGGTAAAGGATTGATTGTATTATTGAAACAAAAAGGATATACACTCACCAATATCCCTTTTTCCATCAAAAAGGCCCATGAGTAATGACCAAAGCAGCGTTTCTGGAACATACGATGCCAAATCAGGGAATTGTGCATAAGGTAGTGAATATCTATGCCGATACGAAAGAGGATAAAGAAGATTTGTTGCAGGAGATATGGCTTCAGTTATGGTTATCATTTCCCCGTTTTCGTTTTCAGAGCAAGGTTTCTACCTGGATGTATCAGGTAGCGTTAAATACGGCATTGACTTATACGAGAAAGTCGGCCGTCCGGAATAAGCACGTGCTTCATACTGAGGTGATACCAGTGACACAGGAAGAAGATAACGTGCCACGTGAACAGGAGCGCCTGTTGTGGGAGATGATCCGGTCTTTACCTAAGGCAGAGAAGGCATTGATACTTTTATATATTGAAGGTATCAGTTATCGTGAAATAGCAGATATCACCGGAGATTCTGAGAATAATGTTGGTGTTAAGCTGAGCCGTATCCGGCAAAAGCTGAAGCATTCCCTCACCGCTAAAAATATGCAATAGTATGGAGCCAATAGATGATTTTGATTCCCTGCTGAAGGGTGCTGCCGGCAGATATAATATGGACCCGCTTACTGAGCAGTCTGTGAGCAAAATACTGGATGAACGTCTTGCAGCTAGTAGCAGCAAACTGACATCTGAATTTATTACCGAGATTTTGCTGGTGCTGGGCGCATTAGCGTCTAGCATACTTTTTTTAAGTATGAACATTTTCCTGAAAGAGGGTAAGAAGCCTGAGGTGCTCATGATGACTAATGTTATTTATCTGGCGGGAATAGTATATCTGCTGACTTGTCTGTTCATGTTCATCAGATTAATGCGCCTGTCGCTTTTGCAAAAAGATACCCACATTAAAAGCTATCTGACAAAATTATACGAGCGTACACGCAGGACATTGAACATATACCTCTGGAGTTCAACGATTACCTGGACACTGGTGCTGGGTGTACTTTTTACCCTGTTACAAATGTCATGGTACTGGATGTTGCCTGCGACAGTATTGTCCGGAATAGGTGGGTATTATCTTAACCTGTGGTATATCAGGAAACGTTTTGGAAAACAGGTAGATGAGATTAAAATGCTGATGACAGAATTCTGTTAAGATGATCGCGCTGATCATTTATAGATGCAAAGACCCGGTATACCGGGTCTTTGTTTATTATATCATACGCGTTGTTTACTGTAGATGATCAGGTCTGCTTCCTGCCCTACAGGCATGAATCCTGCACGTTCCAGAAGTGTTCTGCTGGGAAGATTGTCCTCTGCTGTTTTTGCAATAATGGTCTTCACCTCCTCATGACTAAAAGCCCAGTTAGTGATACCTGTCAATGCTTCTTTTGCATAACCTTTGCTGTGAAAGTTCTTATCCAGCATAAAGCCGGTTTCCGTCTGCCCGTTTTCATCAGGATAGCCAATGAAGCCGATACCGCCGATAGCCAGCCGTTCTTCTTTCAGTACGATTTCCCAGTTGGTGTACCATTGGTACCTGTCGGGATGGGCAGCGGTCATGGGGATCCAGAAATGAGTCAGTGCATCTTCCAGTTCCGTTATGTAGAGTGGATCTATGCACATATCAGATGTATTGAGTCCGAGTTGTGCCTCCATAGTAGCGCGGTCCTGTTGACAAAGCATCAGTAGATCGTGGGTCAGGGGAATCAGCTGTAGCCGTTCCGTTTCTATAAAAAACATGTCTGGGTTTATTTTTGATTTATATACATAATGATGATGGCATCGCAGGTACTGCGATGTAAAGACGGGTCATAAGGCGCCCGTTAGTATACAAATCCAGGCAATGTATGATGCCTGTATGGGAAGAAGAATTGCAGAGGCAATGATTTATTGCTGCTAAGTTAGTTGATTTTTTGTGACGCGGGTATTACCAGCTTACTTCAATATAGTCCTTGAATAGTTTACCGGCCAGCTTTTCACCCTGCATACCCCTGTAGAGCGGATCATAGATCCTGGCGGCGGCATCATCCAGCATTAGTGGCGGAATAATACCTTTTTCCTCCAGACGGGTACGTTTCTCTATCGGATTACCGGTTGATACCCAACCCACATCGACGCTGTTCATATAAATGCCATCGCCTGCGTAGTCCCTGCCGCTGGTGCGGGTCATCATATTCAGGGCTGCCTTGGTCATATTTGTATGAGGGTGGAAGATCGTTTTGCCTTCATAGCTGAATTGTCCTTCAGAAGAACTTACATTGATGATATACTTGTCCCGGAACGGGGAATTCATCAGCATTGGTTTCAACCTGCTGTTCAGCATGAAAGGGGCGATGTTATTGACAAGGTTGGCGGACAATACTTCTGCGGTATCCACTTCTTCCAGTTTCATCGTCCAGGAATTGCTGTCCCGGAGGTCAAGCGGCTGGTCGAAAAAGTCCGTCTTATGTGCCGGGAAGAAGGTGTGTGCTGCCAGTAAGGCCTCATTTGTCTCCAGTTTCAGCGGTGCGCTTACCATCGGATTGGCCAGTATACGGGACTGGTCTTCTGCTGTAATAGTACTCAGCTGGAACTGTTTGTCAATCAGTGGCTTATAGTATGCGGCAGGATAAGAGATCGTCTGTGCCGCATTATTGATAATAATATCAAGACTGGAAAAATTCTCCTGTACATATTGCAGGAACATTTCCACCTGTGGGATGGAAATCAGGTCCAGACTGTAGATAAACAGGCGGTGTTTCCAGGTATTAAAGTCAGGTTCTTTGCTATAGCTCAGGAGCGCATCGGCTGCGAATCGCGTGGTCGCTATCACGGTTGCGCCATCACGTAACAGCTTCAGGGTGGTGACATATCCGATCTTCATACGGGCGCCGGTCACAATGGCTGTCCGGTTCTGGAGGTCCAGGCGTTGTGCTTTTTTCTCCAGGTGAATATCTGCACATTCCGGACACAGCCGATGGTAATGCTGATGCAGCTGTGTATACTGCTTTCTGCAGGCATAACAGACAATTGCATTGGGGACAGTCTGCTGTAATGGGAGTGCGATCACATTTTCAGGCGCTTCATTGACAGAGGACTGCCTGGCCTGTCTGAAGACGGCTGTTTTTTCAATAGCATTCAGACTGACAGCCCTACGGTCATTAGCCGCTGTCTGTTTGATATCCTTTTTGGCTGTTTTATAAATTTTGGTAACCAGACCTTTCAGACGGTCGTTATCGGGAGAATCAAAGGGATGTTTGCCTAGGAACTGTAAAATCTCATAAAACTTGTCCCATTCCTGTTGCGAAAATTCCTGCATGAAGATATGCTTATAAGTCCTGGAAAAGATCAGGGGACAAGGAATCGAACCTGTAACCTTCTACCTGCAGAGTAGACGCTCTTCCACTTGAGCTACCCCCAACCGCTGCGAAGGTATGACGCATTATGTTATTTTTATACATAAAGTTTTGGTGCTGATGTTTCCCAGCCATTGGATTAGTTATTTCAGGAGGGGGATAAGGGACTTTTGGGTTTTTCTTAACAGTCCGGTTTATGGAAAAAGTTGTTCCGGGGAATCCTGCGGGATATAACCAAAATTGACATCCCATGAGCCAAAAGCACATTTTCACTACAGCTAAGCTTTTACTTGTCTTAGCCTGCTCTATGCTATCTTTTTCCACCTATGCACAGGATAAATACAACTATGTTTACTTTAATCAAATGACAGAAGTCAGTGGAACGGAATACATTATCGCCAGTATTTATAATATGGGTAAGATGTTCCTTTCGCATGACCAGTACCTTCTATTCATTAATACGAAAAACGGGCATACGAAGCAGGTGGAATTCTCCGAAGGGGGATCCTGGCAGTCCATTATCCAGGTCAGGATAGATAGTCTGCAGATTAACAGGATCATCCTGGAAGCGCGGACGGTCAACCTGGATCATCGGAAGGGGATCGGCTGGACCGATCCTACACAATTAGTAGTGTTATCCACAGATGGAGAAGAAAAGGTGCAGTTAACAGAAGATAAGTTTTTTGTCCGTACCTGGATTGTGAATCGCCAGACCGGAACTGTCACTGTTACAGGCCATTATGATACAAATGATAATGGTAAATATGATAAAACGGACAAAAACCAGATCCTGATCTATGACCTGAAAACCCTTAAGCTAGTGGCAAGGATATAAAACCGGGTCTTGTATTATTTATAAATGCCGCTTTGATATTTACCATCCTACGTTCATCCTTCGTTCCATGAACGAAGGATGAACGTAGGATGGTAAATATCAAACAAAGAATAGACCGAACAGTAACTATACCTTTATTTCAGGTCTTTAAATGTTGATGGCGTCATGCCTGTATGAGATTTGAAGAATTTGGAGAAGTTGGCGTGATCGTAAAAGCCCAGGTCGAATACGATTTCTTTTACCGTCATAGCAGACGTTTTCAGTAGTCTTTTTGCCTCCAGCAACACCCTGTCCTGTATAAGAGAGGATGCAGCGACATTCAGCTGCTTTCTGCACACCATATTCAGGTAATTGGGAGAGATATTGATCTCATGTGCATAAAAGGCGACGGAACGTTCTTCCTTAAAGTGTTTATCAATCAGACCAATGAAGCGCGAGAGGATCGCATTGGAATTGTATATATCAAAATCGCTGAAGCGTTTTTCCGCAGTTTTACTGATCAGTAATCCTATGATACCACAGCGGGCTTTGACCAGTGCTTCAAAAGGGACATTTTTTTCAAGTTCTTTCTGTACACAGCGAAATTCGTAGAGCAGTGTGTCATAAGCTCCCTTCTTAAGTGTTATCACCGGATGGCGTTGATATAACGCTGATGAAAAGCGCAGGTTGGGAAGGAAAGATTCAAAAGCTTCCCGTTCTATCATCAGCTGATAGCCGATCGTTTCCTTTTTTATTTTCCATTGATGTACCTGCCCGGGAAAGACCATGTGCAGTTGCAGATTGGCAATGGGATGTTCGATAAAATCGATGGTATGCGTTCCGCGTCCTTCTTCGAAAAGGATGGCGATGAAGAAGTCATGTTTATGGGCTTCGTCAATAGATCGTTCTCCATGTAATTCATGAAACAATACGGTGCAATCTTCGGATTTACCCTGACTGAACTCCTGAATGCTCAATACCGGAAAATGATCTTTCTGATTATTCATCTGACTGGTATGGTTCGTTTGCGATAGCCTGGCTAAATTAGTGAAAATAACGCAGCCCCGTCAACGATAACTACCACACTATCAGGACTCCAGGATCTTTACGATCTCCCTGTAACCGGCCTTTTTTGCGTGTTGCAGGGGGAATCAGAAGACAATTTTACCCTGGTGGATCAGTGATCTGACAGGGGATATCCTGGATACAGCTTCTGCGGAGCAGCTGGCATCAATCAGTACCACATCAGCAGCATCACCTGTCTTTGGCCACTGTTGCTGCCCTTTATCATCGAGCGGGAGGACGTTGTAGGTAGCCAGCTTGAGACTACGGGACAGCAGGAATTCTGTTGAATAGCCATATAACTGTGCCATCAGATTGGCTTTCTGCAGTACGCTACCCAGTCCCCAGGTATTCCAGTGATCAATAATGCTGTCGTTGCCGGTACCTACGGTGACACCGTACTTATATAATGTTGGAATTGGCATGATCAGTCCGCCGAAAGGTATGGTAGACATAATACCGATCTGCGCCTGCGCCAGTTTATCTGCGATTTCTTCCTGTTTCTGTTTTTCCAGTTTGCCCAGTACAAAGCAATGGCTGAGGAAGGTTTTTCCTTTCAGGACCGGATTTTCATTTACCCTGTCTATCAGATATTCTACTGTTTTCAGTCCGGACTCCCCGGATTCATGCAGGTGGATGTCGATGCCTTTGTTATTATCCAGCGCGAGTTTAACGATAAAGTCCATCGGTTTGGCGATCTCTCCGTCCAGCGAATAGGGATCCACCCCTCCGATAAAATCAATATCCATCTTAGCGGCTTCTTTCATCAGGGACGTGGAGTCTGTATAATACAGCCCATGCTGAGGAAAAGCGACCAGTTCGGCGCCAAAGGAGTCTTTTTTGTTCTCCAGTGCTTTCTGCAGATTTTTAAGCGAGTCCAGTTTAGAGGTAGGTTCGATATTCACATGGCTTCTGGCAAAGCTGGAACCGCAGGACTGTAATAATTCTACTAATTTCTCTGCGTGATCGGTGGATGTTTTCAGCATTTCCGGGAGGATCTGCTGTTCCAGCGCGATCATTCCTTTTACACCTCCCTGTTTTCTTCTGGCAGCTTTCCAGGGGCTACCATAGCCGGTTTTATCCAGATGGATGTGCATGTCTTTGAAGGCGGGCAACATCAGGAAGCCTTTGGCATCTGTTGCATTGGCCTTTGGATCATTCGGAAGGATGGCTGTGATCTTTCCGTTGTCTATTTCAACACAGAACAGTCCGGTTCTGGTAGCGATCACTTCTTCACCTTCATATTCAAATCCCGTTTCCAGGCGTACGTTTTTCAGTTTCAGCTGCTTTTTACCAGCTACGGCCGTTTCGGGGGAAGTGGCCGCTTTTGCATCCGTCAGCAGGGAAGGGGTAATACCCAGTCCCAATGTGGCGAGTGCAGAATTTCTGATAAAATCTTTTCTGGAAATATTAGTAGAACGCATGGTTGAATCTTTGTGTCAAAGATAAATGGCTATGCGTTCTGATACGGGTAGGTTTTATAACATTACCTGTACGATTTATAAATCGATGGGCAATGCCCCATATTATACGAACGCTTATTGTACGGCTTATTACCGCATCCTGTCAGGAATTGATATCCAGGATCAGAGAAATTTGCCCTTTGTCATCCCTGTATACTTCAACAGTGGTTAAAGAGAGGTCGGAAAGATCATGCCCCCAAACGCCATATTTTCCATCGGTCGAATTCCTGTTAATCAGCCCATCTCTTTCCTTCAACGGGATCGTTTTGGTAGCCGCTGACTGCTCTTCTTCTTCATATATCATATGGTATTTATCACCGATGTACTGGATGAGCTGTTTCCTGGTGAAACCTTTGCCTTCGGCAGATAACTCAAATATAGCGGGATTGTTCAGGGGATAGTCTATGATCAGCCTGGCTTTTGTATAAGGCAGGACTATCTCATCCGGGTCAATCAGTCTTTTGATCTCGGAGTCTGTTTCCGCGATGCTCACCCACGGAAGGATTCCATCAGGGGATTTATCTTCCGGGGTTGCCTTTACGCTGTAGTCAATGGAAAGGATCAGTGTACCAAGTGTATCAGCTTGTGCTGCCTGTGCCTGAGCGAGCGCCATAATGGAGTCAAGTTGTTCTTTTGGAATGGAGGATGTTGGGTCCTGATTTGTAGGTTGCCGGTTTTGCAGGCAACTACAGATCAGCAAAATACCGATCGGGATAAATAATTTACAATACATGCTACGGCTGATAGGTTGATTTAATCGTTTAATATACAATTAAAAATAGGAATTCCGTGTAAGGTCACGGAAATTAGAGGTAAGCGGAAGCCGCAGTATCGGTATGGGTTGTTTGCTTGCAGGAGAAAAAAAGCAGGAGGATGATAATTGGGGATAGTCGCGTATTGAGGAGTTATCAACAAGCCTGGCAGCTACTGGATGCCAGGCTTGTTGTAAAAAAGCGTTTTATTTAGTAAGCATACCAGGCAATGCCTTCGAGTACATATCCCGCACGGAGCGTGCCTTCGTCCAGGTTTTTAGTATAGAAATGATCGTTGGTGGCACCGTTAACATATCTGTACACAGGTACTGCATTATTGATAGGAGAGCCGTATACATAAAAAGCAATACCTTCTAAATTGCTGTTGACAGGAATTTCGCTTGTGCTGGTCGTCCAGAAGTGATCTCCGTCGTTACGTACCCAACGGTACACAGGAACTGTATTGGCTGATTCGTCAGGGAGCGTATAAAATCCTATGCCTTCAAAAATATAATCGTTGTTGGCGCCGACACCAAGTTCTCCGAGACTGGTCGTATAGAAATAATCCGTTGGTGTGGATCTGGAATAATAACGGAAGGCAGGGACCGTGCCAGCTACCGGAGCCTGTGCTGGATACAGGAACTGAACAGCTAAGATATCATAGGGGGAAAGTTTGGTGGCGCCGGAACCACATTCTCCGCCGTTCATCAGCGAATTGGCATCCTCACCTGTTGGTGTGCCGAGAATATGATAAGCGTCGAAATAGGCGCCGTTATCGCTTAGTACACCTGATTGTGGTTCGCCGGACTGCCAGTTGGTATGTCTGAAACCAATAGCATGTCCGAGTTCATGAGCGATCGTACGGGTCCGCTGTGCAAAAGAATTACCGGCGATCTGGCTGATATTGATCTTTACCTTTGCGCCAACACGGCCGTTCATTGGGTAATAGGCCGCGCCGCAAACGCCTGTTCCGAGATTGGCGTTTGAGATGATGAGATTAGCAGTTGCAGCCGTAATTGAAAGTATAAACTTAACCCTGCAGTTAGGAACGGCGTTCCACATTGCTATCGCGCTCTTAACCTCGTCTTCATAATTAATCATAGAAGGGCTAATATTCACCGTAATATAGGGCTGGTAAATATATCCTACATAATTGGCGGTGCCATATTGTTCTGTTTTGGGTTCATCCAAAAGGGACAGGTCCGGCTGGCTTGTTTTGCTGAATAAAATATCTTCATCAACAAGATATTCTTCTCCGATGTCTTTGATCTGACTGTCTTTATAACCTAGTTTTTTAATGTAGCTCAGCACAGCGTTGTCCGGAAGACCTTCAGCAGGCTCAGGCTCGATGTTGCTTTTGCTGCAGGAGAATAAGATACCTGATAATACCGACAGGATAATGGCATAACGGTATACAATCGTTTTTTTCATGTAAGGGACTATTTATTTGGTTAACTATAAATATCAAGGGAAACTATAAATGCACTTGCGCAGACACATGTTTAGGGATGATCGCCGAAAGGTACATATGAATTGTCAGGGGATAGGTTAAACCAGGGATTTTGTTGTTTTGATCTGTAAAAATCACAGTGTAAAATTAGCTGTATTTTTTCGCATATCCATAGATGTTGGGAAAAGATACAGCTAATTTTTTAATCATTTAGCAGCATATATCTGTGATAGCGTAATGCAGATCACGGCAATGATAGCGAGGATAATACCAACGTAATTATAGCGATTGAGCCTTTCTTTAAAGATGATAATACCTGTCAGGCTGCCTATGATGATCACACCCAGGTTCATGGCTGCGAAAACAGTAGAAGGATTGTCATGCAGTAATTTATGCGCCTTCATATAGAACAGGATGTTTCCGAAGTTGAAGAATCCGAGGATGATTCCGCAGAGAATATTCTTAACACGTACCTGCTCTTTTTTTGCAATTACCTGTACCGCTGAAATAATAACAGCAACGATAAATGATAATATAAAGATAAGAGTCAATGAAGTGGTGTAGGGAACTTCTTTTGATAAAGCTACCTGTTTGAATAGAATATCGATGATACCAAATCCTAAGAATACAAATAACGGCGCTAATGACTGATTACGCTCACTGGTTTGTTGCTGTGGTTTACGAAGCACAAAGAAGATAGCCACGAAACCGAGTATCAGTCCGATGATCTTATAGTTATTAAAGGTCTCTTTGAATAGCAACCAGGCGGCAACAATTGATATGAACAATGACAGGCGCTGTGCAATATCGGTCTTTACGATACCTGCCTGCTTAACAGAAGCGCCTAAGATCAGAAATACAGAAGGCAGCAATAATGCTAAGCTGATAAATGCCCACCAGGGAGATTGGGCACCGACCTGTGCCAGGTCAGGCTGATAGAGTAGAAAACTGAAGGCGGCAGCAACAATGTAATTGGTGGTGATGGCCTGGAGGATATTGATCTCGTAGCGTTTAGCCAGTTTCAGCAATACGGATACCGTGACGCTGCAAATGACGCTTAGTAGTATGTATAACATTTATGGTTGGGACATTTTTAGGCCGGTAAAGGTAATAAATTACGATCTGAAAGAGATTGATTTTTAATGGATAGCTGCTATGAAAGCATCTACCATGCTGTCCTCCGTTGTCCAGGATGTGATCAACCGCAGTGCGGTATGCTGATCGTCTATCTTCTTCCAGGGGTAGAACTGGAATTGCCTGCCTAATTCTTCTATCAGCGTATCTGGAAAGATCGGGAAGATCTGGTTGGTAGGAGAGTCGATCAGCAGGTCATATCCTTTGCTGCGTACATGATCTGAGATCCTGGTGGCAGCTGCATTGGCATGTCTGGCAAGGTTGAAATAAAGGTCATTCTGGAACAGTTCGAAAAACTGGATGCCTAACAAACGTCCTTTGGCGAGTAAAGCGCCATTTTGTTTAAGGATATAAGGGAAATCAACGTCTAGTTGTGGATTATTGATGACGATGGCTTCGCCTAAGAGTCCGCCGTTTTTGGTGGCGCCTATATAAAAGGCGTCGGTCAGACTGGCGATGTCAGCCAGGGTAAGATCACCCGCTGCCGCTGCCAATGCACTACCCAGACGGGCACCGTCCATGAACAAGTACAACTGGTGTTGCCGGCAGCATACAGATAAAGCCGTCAGTTCCTGTTTGGTATAAATAGTGCCTATTTCGGTAGAGTTGGAGATGTAAACCAGTTTAGGTTTGACCATATGAGGGGCAAGCGCGTGTTGTTGCAGGACCTCTTCTATTGCTGCCGGTGTTAGTTTGCCGTCCGGACTGTCAACTGTGATCACTTTATGTCCGCTGGCTTCGATAGCGCCTGCTTCATGTACGAAGATATGGCCTGTTCTGGCGCTGATCACAGCCTCATGCGGTCTGAGAAAAGCAGTGATCACTAAACGATTCGCCTGCGTACCTCCCGTAACGAAATACACGCCGCTGTTTTCCTTTGCTATCTGCTGGCGGATCAGCTGTCTGGCTTTTACGCTATACTCATCTTCCCCATATCCCGGATGTTGTTCAGGATTACTTGCTATCAGTCGTTGCAGGATATTGGGATGTGCTCCCTCAGCATAATCGTTTTTAAAGCTGTACATCCGTTCTTCTTTTTTTGCAAAGATGGGGAAGCTTTATGATATATAAATATACCAATTGGTATATTTTAACTACCTTTACAGTGGTAAGTTCGATGGACGAGCCCATTTTTATGCATGTAAATATACCGAAAGGTATTTTTCTGATCAGCTACAATTAGTAACAACAAACATATTAACAACAATGGAACAGTTTGATATAGTAGTGATAGGTTCAGGACCCGGAGGGTATGTAGCAGCTATACGTGCTGCGCAATCAGGTTATAAGACGGCGATTATTGAGAAGTACAGTACCCTGGGAGGTACCTGTACCAATGTGGGATGTATCCCTACAAAGGCGTTACTGGATAGTACCCATCATTATCATGATGCTTTACACAAATTTGAAGTGCAGGGGATAGATATTCAGGGGTTAAAGCTGAATTTTAAGCAGTTATACAAAAGAAAAAGCGAGGTGGTAACCAAGAATACCCAGGGACTGAATTACCTGATGAAGAAGAACAAGATCAGCGTTATTCAGGGCCTGGCTGCTTTTAAGGATGATACTACATTGCATGTTACCGGTCAGGATGGAGCGATTCGTAACATTCAGGCTGGCAAATACATCATTGCCACCGGCTCTAAGCCTGCAACTATCTCAGGTGTGGTACTGGATAAAAAGCGGATCATTACCTCTACAGAAGCATTATCACTGGAGGAACAGCCTAAAACGATGGTTATTATCGGTGGAGGTGTGATAGGTGTGGAAATGGCCTCCATTTTCAGCCGGATTGGTACAAAGGTGACCATTCTGGAGTATGCTGACCGTCTGATCCCAACCATGGATAGCGAATCGGGTATTGCGTTACAGAAACTGCTGGCTAAAGAGGGTATTGAGATCTTGTTGAAACAGTCTGTATTTAAAACAGAAAATGCGGGAGATACCGCGAAGGTTTGGTATAAGGACACGGCGGGTCAGGAACAATCGCTGACTGCGGATTATATCCTGGTGGCAGTGGGCAGAAAGGCATACACAGATCAATTGGGACTTGAGAATACAAAGGTGCAGCTGGACAAAAGGGGAATGATCGTTGTGAATGAGGCCTTACAAACAACGGCTCCCAATATTTATGCTATCGGGGATGTGATCGGTGGTGCTATGTTGGCACATAAAGCAGAGGAAGAGGCAACTTTTGTGGTAGAGCGTATTCATGGTGGAAACCCGCATATCCATTATGACCGTATTCCGTCTGTCGTATACTCCTGGCCGGAAGTTGCTTCAGTAGGTGCTACTGAGGAGGAATTAAAGAAGAAACAGGTGGCGTATAATGTTGGTAAGTTTCCGTTCTCTGCTAATGCAAGAGCCCGGGCAGGCATGGATACAGAGGGTTTTGTGAAAGTGCTGGTAGATCCAAAATATGGAGAAATATTGGGTGTGCATATTGTCGGCGCAAGAGCCGCCGATCTGATTGCACAGGCTGTGACCGCCATGGAATTTGAGATTACGGTCAATGAAGTGGGAAAGATCTCATATGCGCATCCAACGTATGCGGAAGTATTGAAAGAGGCGTATATCCTTGCTTCTGGACAACCTTCTGTAAATATCTAGTGTGTATACAAGATATTGGTATTGTCGTAACAGCATGGGGTATACGATAAAAAATGAATTAATCACAACAAGTTGAAGAATCGATGACTTTATAGTTCGGGTCATTAATGAATGTCAGTATTTCTTTTGTTGGCAGATGGTCTCCCAGGAACTGGTTGTAATAAACCTGTTTAAGGAGACCGTCTTCGCCAATGAGAAAGTCGCCACCCATCAGATTGTTATGTCCCTCTGCCTTGAATCTGTGTTTCATCAGTTTTAATCCCGCTGCTGCTTTTGCAGGACCCCCATTGTACATAGAGAATAAAAGCTTGAGTGTGTTTAACTCTATATCGTATTGCTCGTATAGATCAAACTCCGGGTTAGCGATTAACCTCGCATAATAATCTTCGTCTTCACTATAACGCAGGAGATTGTCTTTGCTGCTTTCGTACACAGCCAGTACCACCAGATTCTTTTTACGGAATTCCTTTTCATATGCTCTCAGTTCCTGAAAACGAAGGTGATTGACAGGACAGGCGACGTGCCGGTAAAATGTCAGTAGTACTTTTTGTCCCAGGAACTGGCTGAGTTGTATGGTGTTTCCCCTGATATCCCGTGTAATGAAATCCGGTGCGGGTTGATTGATTTTTAAATTCATAAAATCAAATAATATATAGTGCAAAAATCCTCTTTTTGCAGTTGCTTATTTTTAACTAAAGTTAAAAATGGAGGCCTTGTAAAATTTTTCTGCCGGATTTAACTAAGGTGAAAAAACAAGAATGTGTTTCAGTGCAACTTTGGATCAACAAAATTATTACAACAATGAGAAGATCATCAAAAGCACACTGGAATGGTGACCTGAGCACAGGTCATGGTGAATTAACTACAGATAGCCTTGTATTAAACAAGACCCGTTATTCCTTCAATACTCGCTTTGCCGATGGTATTGGTACAAATCCTGAAGAGTTACTGGCCGCTGCACATGCTGGTTGTTTTACGATGGCATTGAGCTATGCGTTATCACAGGCAGGTCTGAAAGTAGCTGATCTGGATACGACTGCTGTTGTTATAGCCGATATGTCAAAATCCAGCATTACTGATATTGAGCTGACTTTAGATGCTTCGCCGATCGAGGGTTTATCTGAAGAAGGATTTCTTGAATATGCTATCGGCGCTAAACAGAACTGTCTGTTGTCTAAAGCATTAGCCGGCGTTGTGATCAGCCTGCAGGTTAATTACAAGGATTTACATCAACATATTGACGGGAATGCTAAATCTGTTGACCATGTTAGCTGAGACAGAACATATTAAGTGCCTGATCATCGGATCAGGTCCTGCGGGCTATACTGCAGCTATTTACGCTTCACGTGCCGGTTTACAGCCGGTGATGTATACCGGAATTGAACCAGGCGGACAACTGACGAAGACAACAGAGGTGGAAAACTTTCCGGGATATCCCAGCGGCATCACCGGTGCTGTGATGATGGAAGATTTTCGTATGCAGGCTTTACGCTTTGGTACGGATGTTCGCTATGATTATATCAGTAGTGTAGATTTCAATACTTATCCATATGAAGTAACAGTGGATGAGAGAAAGAAGATCCTGGCAGATAGCATCATCATTTCAACAGGTGCTTCCGCTAAGTGGCTGGGACTGGAGTCAGAGGCCAGGTACAATGGTTCCGGGGTTTCTGCCTGTGCGGTATGCGACGGCTATTTTTTCCGTGGGAAGGATGTTGCGCTTGTTGGCGCCGGTGATACAGCGGCAGAGGAAGCCATCTATCTGTCCAAGCTGACCAATAAAGTGTATATGCTGGTTCGCCGTGATGAATTTCGTGCATCCAGATTGATGGTACAGCGCGTACTCAGCACGCCTAATATCGAGGTCTTATATAATACTGAGACACTTGAAGTGCTGGGAGATGGCCGGACGGTGACAGGCGTAAAGGTATTTAACAATCAGCTTAACCAGGAATCGAGTATACCTGTAAACGGATTTTTTGTTGCTATTGGTCATACACCAAATACAGAGATATTCCGTGGTGCAATAGACATGGATGCAGCTGGTTATATCAAAACTAATGCAAGGTCGACGGCTACCAATATGCCTGGTGTGTTTTGCTGTGGCGATGCCCAGGACCCTGTGTACCGTCAGGCAATAACTGCTGCCGGAACAGGTTGTATGGCAGCGCTGGATGCAGAACGTTTTCTGAATGAGCGTGAAGCGGGGCTCTCATTTGCAATAAATGATCTTCAGCAGGCAAGCTAAGTGTGTGGTTGATATGTTAGCTATACTTCAGCGGAGTTTAGACTTGTGACTAAGCTCCGCAATTTTTCTTTCATACACTGTTTGTCCGACGAAGTTTATTATTTGCTGTTTGTTGCAAGGGGGAAATACAAATGCTTAACTGTCTGCGAGGTTTTAGAGAGAGCTGATCAATCAGTTAAAAAAGGCCGTATCAGAGATGATACGGCCTTTCGGTTTCTATGGATATTGCTACTGTTAAAAGGGCAATAAAGATATCCGGAACTCACCTGCAAAGGTGGCTTTATTGGTTGTCATAATAAAGGAGTCATTATAGCTGCTGTTTTTTCCAAAGGCTCTTGCTGTGAGCACATTGTTTAGGCCTCCTTTAACACCAAGGATGACGTGTTTACCAAGCAGGTATTCAAATCCTGGACCACTCTTAACCTCAACGGTGTTGTAGCTGAAATGTTCGGGTAAGGCTGTGTTATCTGACTTATAAAATGTTGCATAGGTATTATAACTGGAGCCGACATATACCCATGCATTACGGAATAAGGATTGTTTGATCATGGCACCCTGAGGGAGATCCACAATCAGTTCTAAGCCATGATGATTGAGTTTGTGGAAGTAATTGACCACAGGCAATACCGGTAGTGGTGCAGACGGATCGATCAGCACGATAGCACCCACGGACAGGTAAGTGTTTTCATTACGCTTTAATGGGAACGCGATACTACCATTGAAGTTAAACCTTCTGATGGTTTTCAGGTTGTCGGATATACCTGTAACAACCGCGGAATAGACAACAGGAGTATGGAAGAGCGCATCGATTCTTGAATAGTTGATGGACAGGCCCAATGTACTTTTGGACATATCGCCTACGTTAACCGTTGGATTAGCTAATTTATTGTCAACCTCTCTGACATTAAAAAAGGTCTCCGTATGATAGATGGAAGCACCGATGGTATTTCCGTTCCAGCTGCTGATGGGGACTGTTACATAGGAGCTGATCCTTGCATTACGGCTTTTGCCATTGGCGAAATCTTTATCGTTCAGTTTTGAATCGAAGTGACCTGCGCCGAAGAAGTCTGCTGTAACAGATGCCTGACGAAGGGAAGAGAAGCGGATCGCCTGTTCCATTGCTTCGCTTTTAGTGGTATCGGCCGGGTGTTGGCTGGCCATACTGAACATGTTTTGGGCGTATGTGCCGGTAGTGCACAAGAGCATACCGGTCACCAGAAAGTTGATTTTCATTAATTGGTGTAATTGATACTTAAAGGACGATGCGCGGCAGCGATCGTCCGGGTGTGATGAAATATAAATAGCATGCAATCCCCGTCCGGAAGGCAATCGCTTATCCGGTGAGGGGTATGTGCGGCAGTGGAACTGTTATCTGGTAATAAATAGCCAGCCAATAGTGTCAAAGCAAGATATAGCACGCTCTTGAATTGACAACACATGGCTGGCTATCTGGCAGCTGGTGACCAGCGTAAAAAAACTACGCGGTAGCAGCATTGTTGTTGACCGTTTTGCTTAAACGGAAGGCAGAGAGCAGGAAGTAAAATGCGCCAAAAGCAGCATAGCCTGCTAATGTAGTGATACCCTGATTGGGCTCATGCGCCATATAGATAAAGGACCCACCAGCCAGCATAGATTGGCCGCCGCTGAGGATCATCGGCCACTGACCCCCCATTTGTTTGCGGCGGCGAAGACCGAGAATCAGTTGGATAAGACCTGTCAGCCATGCCCAGGCGCCAAATGTGATCAGGGCCTCAGGAATGCCTTTCTGGAGGACAAAGATCACTACGATGGTTGTAATGATGCTGATGCCCATATTTACATATTGCGGTGTTTTGTTGGTAGCACCAGGATTGGCCTTAATATCAAAAAAAGTGGCCAAAGCATCCCAGGCAGGGTATATGATGAATAAGATCGTAGCTGCGGTGGCATTGGTTTTAGCCAGGAATGACACCAGCAATACCCATATGATGGAGAATGCGGCACGTGTGAAATAAAGCGTGCGCAATGATTTTGCTGTTTCGATCACCTCATTGGAGAGGGGAGTGTTGGATTGATTTGATTTCATGATGTACTGTTTTTGTCGTCGTGTTACATCGAAGGTCACTCAAAATCCTCCGCGCGATTTTCACTTAAGTTAAATACAAAGGAAAATGAGCCACTTTTTCCGATTTTATTTTTTATCCGGTTCAAAATCAAGTGATACCGAATTCATGCAGAAGCGTTTGTAAGTGGGTGCCGGACCATCATCGAAGATGTGTCCCAGATGGGAATCACAACGGCCACACAATACTTCCGTCCGGTGCATACCAACGGAGTAATCTTCCTGGTAACGTACGGCACTTGCCCGCCTGGGTTCGTAGAAACTGGGCCATCCGCAGCTGCTGGCAAATTTGGCATCTGAACGGAACAGCAGGTTGCCGCAAACAGCACAGTAATAGGTACCGCGGGTGGTGCTTTTCCAGTATTTACCGGTGAAGGGCCGCTCTGTATCTTTTTCCCTGGCGACTGCGTAGAGGGCAGTGGGAAGTACCTTTTTCCATTCTGCATTACTTACATGCAGAGTAGCAGTGTCGGTGTTAGAATACCAGGGATTGTTTTCATGTCCGCGGACAGACTTTTCATTCTGGGCGAAGCTGCTGATACTAATCAGCATCAGCAGGACGCTATAAATCAGGATCTTTTTCATTGTTTTAGTTTGTCTTTAAAGATTTGTTTGAATTTTTCCAGTTCTGGCTGGATGACGTAGCGACAATAGTCCTGCGTCGGATGTTTTTTATAGTATTGCTGGTGATGTGTTTCTGCGTCGTAGAATACCGTAAAGCGGGTCAGTTCTGTTACGATGGGCTTTGGATATATCTTTTCCTCCGTGAACTTTTTGATATAGTAGGCAGCCCGTTCTTTTTGTGCCTGGTTGTGATAGAATATGGCAGAACGGTACTGGGTGCCGATATCATTTCCCTGACGGTTTAGTTCTGTCGGATTGTGGGAAAGAAAGAAGGCTTGCAATAATTCATCATAAGTGATGACTGCGCTGTCGTATATCACATTGAAGGCTTCTGCATGGCCGGTAGTGCCGGTACATACCAGTGAATAGTAGGGATCTTCAGTGTGACCGCCTGTATAACCTGCGGTCACTTTAATTACACCCTTTAATTGTGAGAATTTCGCTTCGCCACACCAGAAGCAGCCTGTAGCAAAGGTGGCGGTGTCGTTTTTCTCCGATGTTTGCTGCTGGATGGCTTTGGTGTTTTTTATACCCAATACAATGAAAACTGATACAGCCAGCAAGACGTAGAAGAGTTGTTTTACTTTCATGAACTTAACGTTTAGAAGCAGGTTTACTGCCTTTTGACTGGGTATTTTCTGTAGCTTCTTTTGCAAACTGGATAAGGCCTTCTCCATTGACAAATCCGACATGGTTTGCGAGTATCTGGCCCTTTTCATCAACGATCAGTAATGTTGGTAGTCCGTCGACCTGCCAGGTCTTTGCCAGCGCTATACCTTCTCCTTTTTCCACATCAACACTGAAATTGACAAAGTGTTTATTGAAATAAGCAGCTGCTTTAGGATCGTTAAAGGTTTGCTTGCGTAGCTCTTTACAAGGCGCACACCAGGTAGCGAAGGCGTCTATAAAGACTTTTTTGTGACTGGCTTTGGCTGTGGCCAATACCTCTTTATAGGTTTTAGAACTGAAACTGATTTCCTGCGGTGCTTTTTGTTGTGCAATGACCGGGGAAGAATAAGCGGATGTGATCAGTGCGAGGCTGAAGGCCAGCATAGCTGATCTGAATAATTTAATTTTCATGATGCTGATTAGTTAGATAATTGAACAGTTAGATCTTTTCTTACCGCGGAGATGCCCAGGTCAAGAAAATCGATGTATGCTTTAATGTCTAAATTGAAGGCTCTTGGTTCGGCGGTTGGTTTGCCGTCCGGGTCCAGTAATACATAAAAGGGCTGTGCATTTGTGTTAAAACGTTCCTGCTGGAGATCGCTCCATTTCTGTCCGATTGTATTGATGGACTTTGATGAAACTTTAGACACGTACTTTTCTGTATTGCTGAGTGACGTACGATCATCCACATAGAGGGAGATCAGGACGTAATCTTCTTTCAGACGTTTTAATACCTCCGGATCAGACCAGACGGCAGCTTCCATTTTCCTGCAGTTGGTACAACTCCAGCCGGTGAAATCAAGAAGGACTGGTTTATGCATTTTTTTGGCATATGCCATTCCTTCATCGTAATCGTAGAAAGCGTCGATGTTCTCCGGTGCATGGAACAGACCTGCATATTTATGAGTGGAGCTTCCTGCCGGTTTATCAGATGTCGCGGCGCCTAGTGTGAATTGCTGCGTTTGTTGCGGAGGCAGCCATCCGCTGATGCCTTTGAGAGGCGCCCCAAAGAGGCCGGGGATGAGGTAAACGGTAAATGCCAGCGCGAGCATGGAAAGTAATAACCGGGGGATTGAGAGGGTCTTTACTTCAGTATCATGACTCAGTCTGATCTTACCCAAGAGATAAAAGGCCAGCACACCAAAAATGATGATCCAGATGACAAGGAACAGGTCACGGCTCAGCAAACCCCAATGATAGGCCAGATCCACATTGGTCAGATATTTAAAAGCCAGTGCCAGTTCGAGCAGTCCAAGTGTAACTTTTACGGAGTTTAACCAGCCACCTGATTTAGGTAAGCTTTTCAGCCATGATGGGAAGATGGCAAACAAGGTAAATGGTAAAGCGAGGGCCAGTGAGAAGCCAAACATACCGGTAGCTGGGCCCAGATAGCTGCCCTTGCTTACCGCTTCGACAAGTAGTGTACCTATCAGCGGACCGGTGCAGGAAAATGATACCAGCGCCAGCGCAAAGGCCATAAAGAATAATCCGATCCAACCACCTTTTCCGGATTGCTGATCGATCCTGTTCACGAATACGGAAGGAAGTGTGATCTCGAATGCGCCAAGGAAAGACAAGGCGAATACTACCAGAATGGTAAAGAACAGCAGATTAAATACAGCACTACTGGATGCTTCATTCAGTGCGGATGCGCCGAAGATGGCGGTAATCAGCAAACCTAATCCCACATAGATCACAATGATAGAGCAACCATAGATGATTGCTGCACGGATCCCCTGTCGGCGTGTTTTCGACTGTTTGGTAAAGAAGGATACTGTTAATGGCACCATCGGATAAATACATGGGAGGAAGAATGCAGCAAGGCCACCTAAAAAGCCAGCGAGGAATATAGATAAGATGGAGCTGCTGCTATCACTAACCGGACTTTGTTTATCAGGAGTCGAATTGTCTTTTTGCACCTGTGCGGTGCTGCCTGCAACACTTACAGTAGGATCGACCGCTACTTCAAAGTCGACATCTGTGGGAGGAAGACATTTCTGACCGCTACACACCATATAATGCACCTGGCCTTTAATACGTGCGGCAGGGTCTGTATATGTTACCAGCTGTTTAAACGTTACGCTTTTCTCATGATAGAGGATGGTCATTTCAAAAGTCGAATCATAACCACTTGTAGCAGCCGGAATTTCGGTAACACTGTCTACCAGATGGTAGCTTTCTGTGTTGGTAAACTGGAAAGAGGTGGGAACAGGTCCGCCTTCTTTCAGGAACTGCGAGTATAAATGCCAGCCATCATCGATCTGGGCGGTGGCACTGATCTCTACTTTGTTTTCACCTGCAGGTGAGGCTTTAAAGGTCCAGTGGACCGGGTTGTCAATCTGGGCGAACGCTGCAAAATGCAGCAGACAACCAATGAGTATTAATAGCTTTTTCATGTCTTATTGTATTACGGTGTAGTCTGCACCTTAGTGATGCAACAAAAGTGACCAAATTCCTGTCCACCGATTTTCACTTTAGTTAAAATCAGTGAGATAAGTCAATGCATGACAATTTCGTGAAGGAGGTAGAGGGACAAATATTGCTGTAGAAGAAAAAAAACTGTCGATTTTAACCAAAGTGAAAATTCCCCTGCATAATTCCCCGGAGCTTTGAGAAAAATCAGACATCATTTATTTAATCATTCAGATCATGAAAATGAATATTAAGAAAGTATCGATCGTTGCCATGCTGGCCATCGGGTGCAGCTTCTTTGTTGCTGCTCCGGCTGCAAAAGCACAGACAACTCAGGAACAACATACACTGGCGAAAGGAGAGGATGTACCCGAATTTTCACTGAAGGACCAGGACGGAAAGACTTTTAACCTGGCAGATGTGCTCGGGAAGAAGAAACTTGTAATCTTCTTTTATCCAAAAGATGAAAGTCCTGTTTGTACCAAAGAAGCGTGTGCTTTCAGAGATGCTTATGAGAAGTATAAAGATGCTGATGCAATGGTCATCGGTATTAACAATGGTACTGTGGAAAGTCACAAAGCGTTTGCGAAAAAGAATCACCTGCCATTTACACTGCTGAGTGACCCGGATAATGTTGTTTTAAACAAGTTTGGTGTTAAGGAGCAGGATTTTGGTAACAACGTAAAGGTGAGTGGTCGTGAGACCTTTGTGATTGGCCTGGATGGCACGATCGTTTACAGCTTCCGCGATTTCATGAAAGGCGATGAACATGCTCAGCAGGTGTTAAATTACCTGTCGGGTAAGTAGTCGTAATTTGTTGTCCTTGTGTAGCGCCGGTAAGTTTTTACTTAACCGGCGCTTTTATTTGAGATTGCTTTTAAGACAGAACGCTTCAGGCCTTTAAACCTGAAGCGTTCTTTTATTGCAGGACTATTTATTAAAAAAGAAGTTCATTAAACCTTCTCGTCCGTCTTCAAATGTGTCCCTCCAGTCGTCATCATCATCGAGTGCTTCTCTTGACAAAGTTAAAGAAGAGTGAATGGGCTCGTAATCTGAATAGTCATACTTCGACCAGATTGCTTTTATCTCTTTGAAATATTTTTCAATCAGCTCTTCTGCATCAACATCATCGCCGAAAGCGATCAGATAAGCCGCCCAGTCATAAATTTCTGCTTTTCTTCCCAGTTTATCTGCTTCGCGAATGAGGTATATTCCCAGATCATAGGAATACATATTTTCCAGGACTGCTTCCCCTTTTCTCAATGGAGAGCCAAAATCAATGTAAATCTGCTTGTCTTTAGGATTAAGATAGGCTACAACCGGATTAGTACGTCTGTGCCATTTTTGTGTAATATCCTGGTAGATAAACGTAGTTCCAGTTTTAGTCAGCAGTTCTTCGAAGTAGGCTTCGTTCCCTTTATAGTCGGGGTGCTCAGTATAGTCGATTGTTTTTGTATAGCCGGTCTTAAGCAGGATAGGCATTACCCTGAAATTGGTAAACGAACAATCAAATTGCTCCTGTATAGCGTACAGATTCCCGATCAGTTGATTTTTCTTTTCGTCGGTCGTGTCTATTTTATCAACCAGTTTGATAGATTCTTCTACCAGGCTTTCAAATTCCCACATTGACATAGTTAAATAGTTTTATTATAGAAAAATGGATTTGGTGGTATATATATGTTTAATGGAGTGCGCTTGTGTATTTCAAATTGACATGGTTATTTTCAGGGTTTAATTGCGAGGCAATATACGGTTTATTCATCAGGTGATTCATTCTGCTTGATCTTGTCCTGAAAAATATAGATGATGCCTATGACAATCAGGGACAGCGTACCAACAACCTCTAAGAAAAGGTCAGAATGTCCGTGTGATCTGTATTTTTTGTAGAGAAGGATAAGTTCCAGCATAGTTTGAAAGTGTTGTGTGTTTTTAATTTGGTTATGGTATGGATAAATGAATGTGTAGCATCTTTTGTAGCGGCTTTGTTATTACCTGCAATAAGGGGGCTTTTTGCAGGCGCTTTTCTCCGCCTGTCAGATCTTAATAAGAAGAACCAATGTTTTATTGATAGGGAGTACATTATGGCCTTATAAAGTGATAGTAGACAGGTGTGGCTGAGGGGCTTTCAGCAATGCTAACTGGAATGCGTAAACTTTAGCTGAAGTATTTTAAAAAGTCCTGACAGCGGTTAGATATCATTGAATCGCACATAAAAAAACGCTGTCTCAATTTAAATGAGATAGCGTTTTCCTTGTGAAAATTATTTATTAGCTACAATGCTTTTAATGCTGACATTAAAGCATCTGCCTGTTCTTTAGTTTTAATGATCTTATTTAATGATGATCTGCGGCGTGCAGATGTTTTAACCTTAATAGGTCTTTCAACAGCACGAGCTTTTTCAATTAAGCTCCTGACTTTATCTTCCACTTTCTTGTCTTTCATGATATTGAAGTTACTATTTTTTGACAGAGTTGGCAAATTGCTAATTTTTTTCCTTTATTAGATTGAAAATAAAATAGTTATACATGAAATCTACATGGCGGGGACTACTATCTGTTATTCTTACCAGCGCTGGCATAATATCATGAAAATCAAAAGGATTCTCGTATTGATATTTCCCAAATCTGGTAATTCTGACATAGTATTTTAGAGCGCCTATACTAAAATAGCTGGTTAAATAATCAAAATTGTTCAATATAAACCGATAATACAAAAATGCACGAGAGTTATCAGATCCGTCAATCCCAAGATAGTGATCAGGATGAATTGTTAAATATGCCTGAGCGTGTAAAAGAATTGTTGAGAAGACTTTTGAATAGTCTTTGTGTTTTAACTGCGCCCTATCATCAATTTCTCCATTAATGTCGGGAGGACCGAAAGCCAAATTATAAACGTTTGGCATTAATTCATGTGCCTCCGGACTTATTTCTACAATTAACTTCTTTTTAGTTCCATCTGAGAGTTCTGTTTCAAAACTCGCTGATGTCATTTCACTCGAAGCAATATCAATGTCGTAGACATTGTCAAAGTTTATCTTAACTGAAATAGCCATTATAGTTAAATTATTGAGAATAGTTGATGTCAGGAACAAACAAATGTGTGTAATTGCAAGTCCGATGATTTTTATACCAGGCAAGTACAATCACTTAAAGCAAAGGTCAAATATCCGTTATATACAATGCGTTAACTAACGGTTAATGGAAATGAAAATATTTAGTTAAATATGGAAGGGTAAGGATATGTGGTTATTAGTATGATACTATCAATTTTAGAAAGGTCAATCTATTTGTTAATGATGAGGAATTATAAATGTCTATAGGATATGCCTGCATTAGTTAGATGATCGGCTACATTCGAAGCTGATTTAGTTTTGTGTTTATTCGAAGATCCGGTATGTCCCTAATCCAATTAAACGAGGATTATATGGTGATATTGAAACTGGTGAAATCAGGAACGCTCCAGGTCTTTTAACTTAAAAGGCTTCATTCCATGACCCTGGGTATGGGAAACTCGAACCCAATTATTGATGAATTAATCACAGTCGATAAATGCCTCAGCCAACCATAAAACCTTAATTGTTTTCATGAATTTTCTATTAGACCGGTATAAAACAAGCAGATAGTTGTTTTAGTGATGATATATGGATTTCACGGAAAACAATGTATTTATCCACCATCATAAGGAGGCATAATTTAATTATTTTGTTATGAGCATATACGTTTCATAATTTGAAATAAACAAGAAAGATGCATGTTTTCTTTATCAGGATATTTCGTAATTAATTGTAAATGAATTAAATGGATTGCATAATAAAGCCCATCAAAAACCCCGGATTTTGTGTTAAGAAAAAGGAAGCCGAACAGCAATTCAAAATAGTAGCATCAGAACCCGTGTCCTCTTATATTGCTGGCATTACCGGTGGGGTAGAATGGACAAAGACACTTTCAAATAATTACATGCAGCAGCTATATTTTGCCTGACGCTATATAGCTGATACGCTATCAGCTTGTGGCATTACGATGGAAAAGTCAATTCGCGATGTGTCAACGCTGTTGCGGCTTATGTAGCTGATGTTGGAAAGTATTAATTCAGATTTATTTATATTACCCTTACCATCTATTTAGTATGGTAAGAGTGGTCCACAAATTTTATATGATGATCACATTACAGTCTCTGATTACTATGTTATTAACAGGAACGATTTTCTCCTGGTCAAATAAGTCGCCGGTAATACAACCTGCTGTCAAAGGTTTGTTTGTCTGGCACTATATGATCAGGCAAAAGCCATCTGAAAAATTCGTTGAGTTAATGGCTCCGGATAGCATATTTTATCATAATGGCTATGCCATTGAAAGTCTTATACGAATCAATGAGGTGCAGGATGCGGATGGTAAATTAACCAGCAACAACGTGCAAAATGGCTATCATGTCATTGATTTTAACAAAAGGCAATTTTTTAGATATGCATCCTTAACAGCACTACAAAATAGCCCTAAGGAAAACTGGTTACCAATTGAAGATAAAAAAATCGGTGTTCGATTTACCTATCCTTTCTATAACGGAGAAAAATTCGTTTCTAAGGATACCATTATGGATAACCGGCATTATCGGGTAATAAGTTTTATAAATAGCGGTGTACAGGCAAAAGGTGCAGCAGTAACTTTATATATGGAACCCAATCTGTCAAGCCCAATTCCATTCTACACAATTCAAAAGAATTTTAAAGGAAGGTTGAGTATGATATCTATAGTTGATAAACTTGGAGAGACAAGGATCGAACTGGAATATCAACAGGCAACTGCCGATTCGACTATATATAAAATTCTAAGCGAAATGCAGAAATCGGCATCGGAATAACAGAAGAAAACTTAAGGTGTCTGTTTAGTCAAGCCTATTCCAACCTATTATTTTTTTTCATACTCCTTTAACGGGGGGCGCTGTCATGACATTGCCCTGGATGATCTTGTCTTCAAAAAATCATGAGCGACAAAGTGAAAAGGAAAGCGCGAGGGGAAATAAACTAAACAGATTACGCAGGAATTTGTCGATTTAAGTGATTTGACTGGAGAGAAGTATTAAAGGCGGCAAAAGTTTGAGGTTGTACGATAGGGATATTAGTACTACAATTAAAGATTGAAAATGTGCGTATTGTGTTCAACACTCCGAAAACCAAAAACGCTCCAAGTCTTTCAACTTGAAGCGTTTAATTTTCCGTGACCCCTCAGGGACTCGAACCCTGGACCTACTGATTAAGAGTCAGTAGCTCTAACCAGCTGAGCTAAGGAGTCTTTCCATTCCCGACGAATCGGGCTGCAAATCTAACACCTTGTTTTCTATTTCACAAAACTTCTTTAACTTAAAAGAAAAAAATCGGGTGTTACACCCGGAAAAGGAGTTAAGGAAATGGAAACAGCATATATCGTAGCCGGCTTTAGAACCGCTGTGGGCAAGTCCAAGCGGGGCGGCTTTCGCTTTTACCGGCCTGATGACCTGGCCGTGGATGTAATTACCGGCTTATTGGCAAGTGTACCGCAGCTCGATCCTAAAAGGGTCGATGATCTGATCGTAGGTAACGCTGTTCCTGAAGCGGAGCAGGGTTTGCAGATCGGTCGTATGATCTCTGTACGTGCGCTGGGGATAGAGGTGCCAGGTATGACGGTGAACCGTTACTGCGCTTCCGGACTCGAAACCATTGCGATTGCAACAGCGAAGATCCAGTCAGGGATGGCGCATTGTATCATCGCTGGTGGTACGGAAAGTATGAGCCTTGTACCGGTAGCCGGCTGGAAAACTGTTCCGAATTATACAGTCGCTTCTACCACACCGGAATATTATCTGGGTATGGGATTGACAGCGGAAGCGGTTGCACGTGAGTATAACGTATCACGTGAGGACCAGGATACCTTTGCATATAACTCACATCAGAAAGCCCTGAAGGCGATCGAAAACGGATATTTTAAAGAAGGTATCTTGCCTATCAGTGTTAATGAGGTATATGTGGATGAAAAAGGCCGCAAACAGAACCGGACTTACACCGTTGATACAGACGAAGGTCCGCGTGCAGATACTTCTCCCGAAGCACTGGCAAAACTGAAACCTGTGTTTGCTGCCGGTGGTAGTGTGACCGCAGGTAACTCCTCTCAGACGTCTGATGGTGCGGCGTTTGTTGTGGTGATGAGTGAAACGATGGTGAAGGAGTTGGGGTTACAACCTATCGGCCGACTGGTAGCCTGTGCTTCCGCAGGTGTACATCCGCGTATCATGGGTATCGGACCTGTGGCTGCTGTGCCTAAAGCATTGCAGCAGATAGGTAAAACGCTGAATGATATTGATCTGGTGGAACTGAATGAGGCGTTTGCATCCCAGTCGGTAGCGGTCATCCGCGAACTCGGCATCGATCCTGAACTGGTGAATATCAATGGTGGCGCCATCGCATTGGGGCATCCGCTGGGTTGTACAGGTGCTAAACTTACGGTACAGATACTCAGTGACCTGAAACGCCTGAATAAGAAATATGGGGTTGTGACAGCCTGTGTAGGTGGCGGACAGGGAATTGCCGGTGTAATTGAAAGATTGTAAGAAGAGATAATACTTGTGTAAGGGTTGACTAACCAGATGGTAGTCAACCCTTTTCTTTTTTGAGTACTGCATTATAAATAAAATAATCGGCTTGAATTAAAGTTTTTATTAATTTGGATGCGCAAATGGGACCTGTGGAAATAGCCTACTTTACTTTAGTATCCCTATAAGAAGAATACACACAACACAACCATATCATAATATCTATGGATCGCAGACAATTCCTTACGCTTCCTGCAAATCGCCAGCAAGCAGCAGTCAAAGCGGAGAAAGCCGGCTTTCGTACTGAATCTGGTCTTACAGCATATACGGGAGAATTTGGTACTGCACAGGCAGTACACCTGCTGAAACGCGCGATGTTCGGTTCCACGCCTGAAGATATCGCATGGGCCAAAGGGCTCGGCATGGACGCAGCAGTAGATGCCCTCATTGATACAGTAAACACTGTAACAACACAGCCACTCAATACATATGGTGAAGATGAAACCGGTATCGCACCTGGCGCTACCTGGGTGAATTCTGCTCCCCCTCCGGAAGAAGGAGACCTGGACAGAATGCGCTGGTCATCTTATAAAGCCTGGTGGCTGAAAGTGATGATCGACCAGCCACGCAGCATTCAGGAGAAAATGGTGCTCTTCTGGCATAACCATTTCGTAACCGAAATGGATATGGTGAATGACTCCCGCTATATCTACAAGTACAATACAATGCTGCGGGCAAACGCCACCGGCAACTTTAAAGTACTGACTAAAGCCGTTACCCTCGATCCGGCAATGCTCAGATACCTGAACGGTTATCTGAACGGTAAGGAAAGTCCTGATGAAAACTATGGCCGCGAACTGCACGAGCTGTTCACCGTAGGTAAAGGACCTGATTCCGCCTATACGGAAGAGGACGTACGTGCGACCGCACAGGTGCTCACAGGGTACAGGATCAATCCTGTTACCATGGAGTCTTACTTTGAGTCTACCCAGCACGTTATTACCAATAAAGAGTTTTCAAGTTTCTATAATACCCGTAAGATCACAGGTAAGACAGGTGCAGCTGGTGCTACCGAACTGGATGACCTGCTGGATATCATTTTTGATCAGCAGGAAGTATCCAAATTCATCAGCCGTAAAATATACCGTTTCTTCGTATACTACGTGATCGATGAAGCAGTGGAACAGAATGTGATTACGCCAATGGCGCAGATCCTGCGTGATAATAACTACGAACTGAAGCCAGCACTGAAAGCCCTGTTTAAAAGTGAGCACTTCTTCGATCCGCTGAATATGTCAGCATTGATCAAGAGCCCGGTAGAGTTTGCCGTAGGTATGGCACGCGAATTCGGTATAGAATTCCCGACCGAATATATGGCTGCGCATGAATCACTGGATGCCATCCGTAACCACTGCGCAAATATGCTGCAGGACCTGGGAGATCCTCCACAGGTAGCTGGTTGGGAAGCTTATCACCAGGCGCCTCAGTACCACGAGATCTGGATCAACACCGATACGCTGCCTAAGCGTAACATGATGAGTGACTCCATGATCAGCACCGGCGGTTTTGGTAATGTGAAGATCGATCCCCTGGCATTCACCGCAAAGCTCTCCGATCCTTCCAACCCGGTTACTTTGATCCAGGACGCACTGGATATCTTATACCGTATCGAATTATCTGACACATCAAAGGCAAAACTGAAGAATATCATCCTGCTCAGCGGCCAGAGTCCTGACAGTGACTACTACTGGACAGATGCATGGAACGCCTGGATCTCCAGTCCTACGCCTGCCAACCGTAGCATTGTGGAAAACCGTCTGCAAACGCTGTACAAGTACCTGATGAATTTGTCTGAATATCAATTAGCCTGATCTTAGAAAGACCTATAAACTATGAAACGCAGAGACTTTCTTAAATATACCGCTCCGGCAACGATCCTGCCGACCTTTATAAATGGCTTTGCCGTAAAGGCGTTCGCCGGCTCTTCGCTGCTGAACGCTTTACAGAAGTCTGCCGAAGATAATGACCACGTGCTGGTAATGATCCAGATGATCGGTGGTAATGATGGTCTGAATATGATCGTGCCACTGGATGTTTATGCAGACTATCAGGCCGCACGTACCAACATCGCTATCAAACAAGGTGAAGTATTGCCGCTGGCAAACAATATAAAAACCGGTTTTCACCCTGCAATGACCGGTTTGCAGGAACTGTACGAGAATGGTAAAGTGTGTGTGGTACAGAGCGTTGGTTACCCTTCTCCGGATTACTCCCACTTCCGCGCAATGGATATCTGGCTGAGTGGTTCCGATCAGAACCAGATCCTGGAAACAGGCTGGGCCGGCCGCTACCTGGAAACACAATATCCTGGTTTCCCTGACTCTTATGAAGGTTCAGATCCACTGGCCATCCAGATCGGTTCCCTGACCTCCCCGGTGTTCCAGGGCTCCGATGCTAATATGGCGGTTGCGATCTCCAGTTCTACTGACTTCTACAACCTGATCGAAGACATTACTGACCCTGTTCCAAACACCCACGCAGGTGTGGAACTGGAATATGTACGTCTGATCGCCAAACAATCCAACAGATTTGCTGATTCTATCAAAAAGGCCGCTGCGAACGTAACCTCCCAGAGCCCTTATCCTGACAACAGGCTGGCAGAACAGCTGAAAATAGTAGCCCGCCTGGTAGCAGGTGGTCTGAAAACCCGTGTGTACATGGTAACGCATGCATTCTTCGATACGCATGCCAATCAGGTACAGGCTGGTGATACCGGTAAAGGTGAACACGCAAGACTGTTAGGTCAGTTGTCCGACTCTATCAAGGCATTTATGGATGACCTGACCAAACTGAAAGCTTCCCGCCGTGTAGTAGGTATGACTTTCTCTGAGTTTGGCCGCCGTATCAAATCTAATGGTAGTATGGGTACCGACCACGGCGCCGCTGCTCCAATGATCATCTTCGGAGACTATGTGTTACAGGGTGTACTGGGTTCTTCCCCTGATATCCCGACACAGACCAACGTAAGTGATAACATGCCTATGCAGTACGATTTCCGCTCTGTATATGCATCACTGCTGGAACAATGGTTCTGTGTGGATAATATGACCCTGCAGACAGTTCTCTTCAAAGATTACCAGCGTCTTCCAATCGTTAGTGGTATCGCCTGTGGTACGCTGACAACGATCGACGATGTGAATAACGGTAGTAACAACCTGATTACCAATTATCCGAATCCGTTTGTCACTACGACTACCCTGAAGTACAAAACAAGGGGCGGACAGACCATGATTCAGATCTTTGATACCATGGGCCGACTGGTATCCACTCCGGTGAATAAAGTACAGGCAGCTGGTGAGTACACCATCACTTTTGATAGTGGTAAACTGGCAGCAGGTATCTTCTACGCCCGTATACAAAACGGTGTATATCAGAACGTAAGATCTATGCTGAAGGTGAAATATTAATAGTTATTACACTATATGTGAAAGTCCCATGGTGTTAAAGCCATGGGACTTTTGTTTTGTAAATATCCCAGCCAGCCATCAGCCATATGGATCTTTTATGGATATTAATGTTGTTTTCCCGTATTTGAGCAACGGTGTTGCATTTATTACCTATCTTTGTTCCCGTCAAACTCATGATCTGAAGCAGAAAGTTCTATACAGGATATTGGCCATCATGCTGTTGGGGGTATTTGCATTTAATACCACCCCAAGGGCCTTTATTCACCAGTTTTTCGAGCATCACGATACTGATGATGACGCGCCGGGTATCGTAAAACATGGCACCACACTCTCGGTAAAACACGTACACTGTGGATTTCTCCAGATAGATCCGGAGCCTTACGAACCTACCAGCATGTTCTACTATGTGCTGGTAAAAGAAGTTACCTGGCATTTCCCCCCACCGGTTATCCCGGTTATCAAACACATCCCCTACAGGACACTATCTCCCCGTGCGCCTCCGGCAGCAAGTTTTGTTTAGTTTAAGTTTATTCTTTTGAACGCTTTTTAAGGGTCTCATAGCCCGTATTATGTCTGTTACAGCGACTGCCAGGTTGCCGTGCAGGTATTCCTCTATAAACAAATCTTTCTATGCACTATTTACGTGTTCTCTATACAGCTGTCATTATCAGCTTACTTAGCTTTTCATCCGGCTTTGCTAATTTATATAACGGTGACGATGCCAATAACTCCCTCAGCGGAACAGTGACCGATAAAGCTTCTAACAGCCCGTTACCAGGAGCAACCGTTTATCTGCCAGATCTGCATATCGGTGCTTCTGCCAATACACAGGGACAATATGAACTCAAAAACCTGCCAAAAGGTAAATACCTCGTGGAGGTACACTATATCGGCTACGCCGCTTTTACTGAAGTGATTCAGATCGATGGCAGCACCCACAAGGACTTCTCATTATCTGAAACACTGCTGGAAAAAAATGAAGTAGTGATCACAGGTGTTAACCTGGCGACTACCCTGAAAAAGACGCCGACTCCGGTAAGTGTTGTCAGAAAGGAATACCTCGATGCCAATATCTCCACCAATATCGTGGATGCGATCGCTAAATTACCAGGGGTGAGTCAGCTGACTACCGGACCAGCTATCTCCAAACCATTTATCCGTGGTCTGGGTTACAACCGCGTAGTGGTTGTCGGTGATGGTGTACGTCAGGAAGGACAACAATGGGGGGATGAACATGGTATTGAGATCGACGATTACAATGTCAGCAAAGTAGAGGTACTGAAAGGACCTTCTTCACTGGTATATGGTTCTGATGCATTGGCAGGTGTGGTGAATATCGTACCTCCGGGCGCTGTTGCCGCCGGACAGGTAAAAGGGAATGTGGCTGCGAATTATCTGAGCAATAACGGCCAGGTGTCCTATCACGCAGATATCGCAGGTACTACAAAAGGAGGCTTCAGCTGGAGCGCTTTTGGTACCCAGAAATTTGCACATGACTACAAGAATAAATACGATGGCTACGTATTTAACTCCAGGTTTAAGAATATCAACTATGGTGGAAGTCTCGGTCTGAATAAACAATGGGGCTCTTCTATCCTGCGTTTCACTTCCTTTAACCAGGAACTGGGACTGGTAGAAGGTGACCGTAACGAGAACGGTCAGTTCATCAAACCGATCAATAACAATGGTCAGGAAGATGAAGCAGTGGCTACGAATGATGATTTCAAATCTTACAGCATCGGCGTACCTAAACAGAAGATCACCCATAACAAACTGGTGTGGGATAACAATCTTTATCTGCATAATGGTGGCCGTCTGGGACTGACACTGGGTTATCAGTGGAACCGTCGTAAAGAATTAGGTAATGTGCTGGAACCGGATGAGCCGGAACTGTTCCTGAAACTGAACACTTTCAACTATGGTCTGAAGTACTATTTACCGGAAATGAATGGCTGGCAGACAACCATCGGCGTAAATGGTATGCAGCAGAAAAATAATATCGGTGGAGAAGAATACCTGATCCCTGCTTACGACCTGTTTGATGCAGGTGTATTCGCAGTAACCAGCAAGACTTTCGATAAACTGACCCTGAGTGGTGGTCTGCGTTTTGACAATCGTCATATGAATATCAAAGGGCTGCAGTTAAATGATGAAGGTGTGCCTGTTGATAACGGGGGTGAAACGAAGTTCTCTACCTTTGATCGTAACTTCTCCAATGTTTCCGGAAGCGCTGGTATCAGCTATGCCGCCAGTGAGCAGGTAACGCTGAAACTGAATGCTGCCCGTGGTTTCCGTGCACCGAATGTATCAGAACTGGCTGCAAATGGCGTACATGAGGGTACCATCAAATATGAATATGGTAACAGTGATCTGAAACCGGAAGTGAGTACACAGGGTGACCTGGGTGTTGAATTCAACTCACAGCACATCTCACTGACAGCAAGCGTATTCTATAACCACATTAATAACTTCATTTTTGCCCGTAAACTGGTGAGTGTTGCCGGTACGGATTCTATTCCGGTAGCTGATAATGAAGATGGTTATTCCGCTTTTAAATATCAGCAGCATACAGCTAATCTGTATGGCGGTGAATTTATGCTGGATATCCATCCGCATCCGATCGACTGGCTGCATTTCGAGAACACTGTTTCTTACGTACGTACTGCTATTTCAGGAGGTACTGATTCTACGAAATATCTGCCTAATATTCCTGCTGCCCGCTGGATCTCCGAACTGAAAGGCAACTTCAAAAAAGTAGGTGGTGTGATGCAGAATGCATACGTGGGTGTACAGATGGATAGAACATTCGCGCAGAATGATATTTTCTATGCTTATCAGACAGAAACAGCTACACCGGGTTATACTTTATTAAATGCAGGTATAGGTACTGACTTCATTAACAGGAAGAGCAACAAAGTGTTATTCTCTCTGCACCTTGCAGCTAACAACCTGACAGATGTAGCTTACCAGAATCACCTCAGCCGTCTGAAATATGCCGCTGTAAATGAAGTGACTGGCAGAAGCGGTGTGTATAATATGGGTAGGAACTTCAGCGTGAAAGTAGTGGTGCCAATTGATTTCAAATAAAGCTTCTGCCTATACTTATCCTCCGTTAGCGCTGCGTTTTGTACGGAGCACTAACGGAGAATAAGTATAGGCAAAACGAATATAAGAAAGGATTTCAACGATAGACGACAATGAAACTTTAGCGTAAAAATGAAAGGCATCCGCTATCTGGCGGATGCCTTTTGCTATAGCAATATACGTATACTCACGGGCAACTCTGCCTCAGTGCACTGATCAATGCGCGATCGTAATGCAGCTCTACAGGTTTATCCGGATCCACCGTAATATCTTCCAGTTTTTCATTGGCTTTATCCAGTCTTAACCAGGCGACCGTCGATTCATGATCTTTCTCGTTACCAAATAACTGCAGGACCAGTTTACTGTTTTCCTGACGGTCTATCCGCACCCTGATATTCTCCTTTTTTGTCAGATCTGATTTGAAATCTGAGCTCTGGATAATGTCAGTGATCGCTTTATAACATTCGGGCGCGTAGGGGCCGGACTGAGATTTCAGTACTTCAGAACGAGGGGCGCTGCGGGCGGTATCCACAGATTGTGGTTTTGCCGGTGTGTCTGTCTGAGCAGCTATAATAGTTGAGGTATCGGCCTGTTGCTCTGTCTCCTGGGTAGCGGTCGCACAGGAGGACAGTAATACGATGCCACAGATGTACAGTATGTGATTGGTTTGCATGAGCTGTCTTTTGCCGGAGATATAACAAAAGTCGTGCAAATAGAAAGGGTATTAAGAAGAAGGGCTGTCATACCAGCGGTAGACAGCCCTTTCTTTTATTTGTCCGGCAGTTCTGCCGTGCTTTCATCATAGTAAACGAAGAAGTAGAGATAGATGACTCTGCTGATACGCATCAGCCAGGGTTGCAATAATACCAGCAATACCCCATTGATACCCAGCCAGATGAAGACACTGTTATCTTCCCAGGACAGGCCGAAGAAGACCCAGTAGGCAATGATGGTAGCTACCGAAAATGCTACACCCAAAGCATAACTTACATACCCTGTACCAAACCAGAAGCCTGTTTCCAGTTCGTATTTTTGTCCGCAGACAGGACAATGTTCATGCATATCAAACGTCTTTCGAAGGTTAGAATATGCATTTTTCGTCTTAAACATATCTCCTCTGCGGCAGTGCGGGCATTTCATAGTAAGCATGCTCAGGAGATAACTAGGTCGCTTATTGCTCATGGGCGCAAAGATAACTATCTCTCTCCAATCTGTTGTCTCCACATCGCATAATACAGGCCTTTTTCTTCCACCAGTGCACTATGCGTACCTGTTTCCACGATACGGCCTTTTTCCAGTACGTAGATCCTGTCCGCATGCATAATAGTGGATAACCTGTGTGCGATCATCACAGTGATATGTTCACGGGTTGAAGTGATATCACGCACAGTATTAGTGATAGATTCTTCTGTCAGGGAATCCAGTGCAGAAGTAGCTTCGTCAAATACCAGCAGTCGCGGATGACGTAACAAAGCACGGGCGATGGATAAACGTTGCTTTTCACCACCTGAGATCTTCATGCCACCTTCACCTATTACTGAATTCAGCCCATTGTCTGCACGTTCCAGTAAGGTCGTACAGCTGGCGTCCTTCATGACTTTGAGTAATTCTTCGTCAGTAGCACCCGGATTGACAAACAGCAGGTTCTCTTTGATCGTACCGGAGAATAACTGTGTATCCTGGGTCACAAAACCGATCTGGTAACGCAGTTCCTCGATATCTATTTCCCTGCTATCCACACCGTTGTAACCAATAGCGCCTTCCTGTGGAGAATACAATCCTACCAGCAGTTTTACCAGTGTTGTTTTACCGGAGCCGGATGGACCGACAAACGCGATCGTCTCACCTACATTTACGCTGAAATTGATATCGTCCAGTGCTTTATTGTCGGCGGTCAGGTGTTTGAATCCTACATGGTTGAAGGTCAGTGTGTCTATACGATTGATCTTCACCGGATCAGGAGGCGTATCTTCCACAGGCGTCTGCATAATACTTTCAAAGTTCAGCAGTGAAACCTGGGCTTCTCTGTAAGACATGATGATATTACCCAACTCCTGTAAAGGACCGAAAATGAAGAAGGAATACAATTGCAGTGTGAACATCTGTCCGACGGTAACCGTATCCTTGTAGATCAGGAACAGTAAGAGGAACAGGATGCTCTGACGCAGGAAATTGACGAAGGTACCCTGTACAAAACTGATACTGCGGATGCTGCGCACCTTTTTCAGTTCCAGCATCAGGATACGGATGGTGGTAGAGTTCAGTCTGCGGATTTCCTGGTGTGTCAGACCAAGGCTTTTTACCAGTTCGATATTGCGGAGGGATTCCGTAGTGGCGCCTGCCAGCATGGTGGTTTCCTTCACGATCGTTTTCTGGATGGTTTTGATCTTTCTGCTCAGCACATTGATCAACCAGCCAAGTATCAGACTACCGCCGAAATATACGAATACCAGGCTCCAGTGAACGCTGAACGCATATATCATTACGAAAACAACGCCGATCATGGCTACAAATAATACGTTGACAAAGGAAGTGATGAACTTCTCGCTGTCCGTACGTACTTTCTGCAAAACGGCCAGTGTTTCACCGCTACGCTGATCTTCAAACTGCTGGTAAGGCAGTCTCAAAGAGTGACGTAATCCGTCCGTGTAAATACGGGCGCCGAATTTCTGGATAATGACGTTCGTAAAGTAATCCTGGAACGCTTTGGCTATACGGGACACCATGGCAACTCCTACGGAGGCCAGGAGCCATAAAATAACGGCCGCCACATAGTCGGACTGCGTACGTGCTACCCCACCTGCATCGGTATGCGGATGATTCGCAAAAAGGTCTACGATCCGGCCAAAAATATACGGATCCAGCAGGGAGAATACCTGGTTAATGGTTGCTAATAACAAAGCCAGTGCTATCAACCATTTGTAACTTTTTAAATAATATAAGAACAGTTTCATGATACTAAAGACAATCTATGAGTGCAAAGGTACACTAATAATGATGTTGCAACACATTTGAGCGGTGCTGGTAGGAAAAAATAGAGTAACTTAATACTCAGAATCGGTTATAGCTTATCCAGCTACGGCTAAAATCACCAAAACGGCATTTCCACGTCTACTTATCTTATTGTTTACGATCAGCCCGCTCCGGCTGACAATACTTAATTCTTACGTTTATGAAGACCTATGATGAGAAGCACATCAGGAACATTGTATTATTGGGCGCCGCCAAGAGCGGAAAGACGACCCTTTGCGAAACCATGCTGTTCGAAGCTGGTATTATTCCCCGCCGCGGTACTGTAGAAGAAGGAAACACTGTTTCCGACTATCATGACATCGAGCATGAAAGAGGAAGTTCGGTCTATGCCACCTGCCTTCATACGGAATGGCGCGATTACAAGATCAATATTATCGACACTCCCGGACTGGAAGATTTCATCGGAGAGATCATTTCTTCTATCAGGGTCTGTGACACAGCTTTACTGCTCCTGAATGCGCAGCATGGGGTAGAAGTGGGTACGGAACAGATCTGGGATTATGTGGATAAGTACCAGAAACCGACTATTCTGGCCGTCAATCAGCTGGATACGGAGCAGGCCAACTTCTCCCGTACCGTGGAGGAAGCCCGTCGTGTATTCGGGACTGCGGTGACGGTGATGCAGTATCCTGTCAACCAGGGACCAGGGTTTAACAGTGTAATTGACCTCTTGAAAATGACCATGTACCGGTTCCCGGAAAACGGTGGTAAGCCTGAAAAACTGCCTATACCTGACAGTGAGAAAGAACAGGCGGAGCGATTACATAACGAGCTGGTAGAAAAAGCAGCAGAAAACGATGATACGCTGATGGAACAGTATTTTGAGAAGGGCAGTCTGGATGAGGATGAAATGCGGCAGGGATTGAAGATCGGCATGCTGAAACACCACGTATTCCCGGTATTCTGTTTGTCCGCCTTACATAATATGGGCAGCGGACGCCTGATGGGTTTCATCGATAATGTCGCTCCGGCTGCCATCGACATGCCTGCAGAACAGGCGGAAGACGGTAGCCCTATTCCATGTGATCCTTCAGCATCCCCCGTATTGTTTGTGTTTAAAACCCTTCAGGAGCCCCATATAGGGCGCCTTTCGTTTTTTAAGGTACTGGCAGGCGAAATCAAAGCAGGTGTCGAATTATACAGCGAAAAGGGCAATACCGTTGAACGCCTCAATCAGTTGTTCATTACAGATGGCCGTAACCGTCATCCGGCAGAGGTATTACGTGCCGGAGATATCGGCTGTACGCTGAAACTGAAGAATACGCTTACCAACCATACACTGTTAGCGGACAAACAATCCGGTAAGCAGGTGAAACCGATCGAATTCCCTACGCCTAAAGTCAGGGTCGCCATTGAAGCAACCAATAAGGGAGATGACGAGAAACTGAGTGAAGTACTGGCCGAACTGCATATGGAAGATCCTACGCTGGAAATAGAATACAACCGTGAACTGAAACAGGTGATCCTCCATGGACAGGGCGATCTGCATCTTGCGTTAACCAAATGGCGTCTGCTGAATATCTACAAAATGCATGTGGAATTCCTGCCGGCTAAGATCCCTTACCGGGAAACCATCCGTAAGCATGCTGCGGCTACCTATCGTCATAAAAAACAATCTGGCGGCGCTGGTCAGTTTGGAGAGGTGTTTATCACCATTGAGCCTTATTATGATGGTATGCCTGCCTATAAGGAACACCCGGTCAGAGAGACGGAGGAAATTGCCCTGAGCTGGGGCGGTAAACTGGTGTTCAATAACTGCATCGTGGGGGGGGCGATAGAAAACCGTTTTCTACCTTCCGTCCTGAAAGGTGTGATGGAGAAAATGCAGGAAGGTCCGCTGACAGGTTCTTATGTGCGCGATATCCGGGTAAGTGTGTATGATGGTAAGATGCATCCTGTAGACAGTAATGATATTTCTTTTAAAATTGCCGGTATGATGGCATTCCGCGATGCATTCCATCAGGCAGCGCCACAGTTGCTGGAGCCGGTATTTGATATTGATATCACCGTTGCAGATACCATGGCAGGAGATGTAATGAGTGAATTACAAAGCCGCAGAAGTATCATTACCGGTATGGATTCCCTGAATGGTTATCAGGTGATCAAGGCACGTACGCCACAGGCAGAATTAGATAAACTATATGCTGCTTTGCGGAATGTGACACAGGGTAAGGCAAAGATCAAAGCGGTCTTCGCAGAATATGCGCCTGTACCACCGGAATTGCAGAAGAAATTGTCTGAAGAGTATAAGGGCGCAGAACTGGTTGCTTAGAGATACCACACGATTTCGGTTATCTATCTGTAATCGGTCCCTGCATCTAAATACTACGGTTGCCCGCTAAGGCTTGCAATTGGTCCTGCATGTGCTTCCATTGTTATTGTTTAACGTCATGCTGCCACTTTAGAAGCGCTACACTATTTATCCACCAATCCTGTCGATCGAGGCTTCTGCAATGGATCGCCTCTGCCAGGTGTTCTGTTTGAATATGCTCGCTGCCTTCCATGTCAGCCGGGTAATAAGTACTTAAATGTGCCTTCGACAATTGGAGAAAAAATTAGAAACAAGAGATTGGAAACGAAGATGTAACAGAAAGAAGTTGCAGCATTGATTGGCGTATGTGAAGATACCTTGATGTATTGGGAAAACAACCGCTCGAAACCAAACGTCAGGTATTACCCAGCAATTATAAAATTTTTGGAATATTTCCCATTTAAGATTGATACGAGCATTTGGTCTGGAAAGTAAAATTGTTGCGATAGTACAATGGATGGTCTCAATCCGAATTCGCGACCCCAACTCGGTATTTTGATCAACCTTTATCGGGAGATGCCATAGCAGCGGTTTCCTTCTTCTTTGATGCTCTCTTGATCGACCATTCAAAAAGTTCTGATAGTGCCTGATTGAGGCCCAATCCGGTTTCTGTGAGACTGTATTCAACCATTGGAGGAACTACCGGGTAAACCTTTCGCTGGATCAACTCCGCGTCTTCCAGCTTTTTGAGCGTTTGCACCAGCATTTTTGGTGAAACAGGATTGACCTCTCTTAGCAGGTTGCTGGTACGCTTTGGCCCCTGCATTAAAGATAGTAATACAGGAAGAGTCCACTTGTCAGCGAGCAGCATCAGTGCCTCGTGGAGGACACAATCTTTATCAACCACGATCCTCTCATAACCAAGATTTTTGATTTGACTTAAGATTGACAATTTGTTTTCTGCGCCTGATGGTTCCAGCTCCATATTTCACCTTTGGGTAAGTAATACACTAAAAAGTGCCGTATTTCAAATCTATGGCATTCCTGATAGCTTTACCAAAAATACAAGAAATCATGACAGTTATTAAACAAACTCCACTACTGCCAGGCACATTACAATGGACAATTGGGAACAGAAAAGTGACGGTACTCTCAGACAGTCATTTTAATGCGGGAGAAGAATTTTTTACAAAGTTACCGGAAGAAGGTGTTCGATCGTCTTTAATTGAAGCCTTCAGACCTGAAAGCCTAATTCTTACAACCAGTGTTTTCTTGATCGAATCAGAAGAACATGAGCCTGTATTGATCGATACCGGTATGGGCACTAAAATGGCTCCGCACCTGACGGGAAGATTAACAGAGGCATTGGCCTTTATCGGAAAAAAACCAGAAGATATCGGTATCATATTGATAACCCACTTACATGGTGACCACTTCTACGGTCTACTTGATCCGGAAAAAAAGAGAGCATTTCCTAATGCCAAAGTCTGGTTATCTCAAACTGAATACGATTATTGGTTCAATAACCCGCAATTAAGCGAGCAGGAAAAAACCAATACTGAAGATGCCCGCGAGGCATTGGCACCATATGAGATGCTGGTTGATGATGGCAAAGAGATCGTACCGGGAATTACTTCAGTACCACTGCCGGGACACACGATGGGGCAAACAGGTTTTCTTCTAACTACTTCTGAGGAAAAACTACTATTCTGTGCGGATATATTGAATTTGCCTGCTATTCAGCTGATATATCCTGAGGTTGGTTTTGCTACCGATGCTGACCATGACCTGGCTGTAAAAACACGAAGGGATACGTTGAGCAAAGCCGCAGAAGAACGGTTGTTATTGGCCGGTCCCCATTTTGAATTCCCATGTCTGACCTATGTTAAAGTACAAGGTTCTGGTTTTCAATTTGTTCCTAAGCAATATATATAAGCTTTGTAACCGTTGTATTTCAGTGCACACCAGAAATACTGGTGTGCACTTTATGTTTAAAAATCGCAGTATAACAACTGGAATGCACCTGAAGCATGAACCTTTAGCAATACAGTAACGTTCTTAACTAGCGGTCACGTTTTTTCTGTCCGTTTTCAGGGCAGGTGTCGAATTACACAGCGAAAAGGGGCAATACTACCGAACGCCTCAATCAGCTGTTCATTACGGATGGCCGTAACCGTCATCCGGTAGAGATATTACGTGCCGGAGATATTGGCTGTATGCTGAAACTGAAAACTACGCTCACCAATCACACACTGTCAGCCGACAAACAACCCGTTAAGCAGGTGAAACCCATCGAATTCCCGACACCTAAAGTCAGGGTTGCTATTGAGGCGACCAGCAAAAGGGATGACGAGAAAATGAGTGAAGTGCTGGCTGAGTTGTAAATGGAAGATCCTACCGTGGAAATAGAATAACGTCATGCTACCACTTTAGAAGCGCTACACTATTTATCCCACCAATCCTGCCGATCGAGGCTTCTGCAATGGATCGCCTCTGCCAGGTGCTCTGTTTGAATATGCTCGCTCCCTTCCAGGTCAGCCGCTGTACGGCTTACTTTGAGAATGCGATCATATGCCCGTGCCGACAACTTGAGTTTTTGCATTGCATTCTTCAGAAGGTCTTCACCTTCGCTATTCAGGCGACAGACTTTTCTCAGCAGCTGACTGTTCATCTGTGCATTGCAGTAAATACCCCTGTAGCCGTTAAACCGGGCTGTTTGTATTTCTCTTGCCATTATTACACGTTCCCTGATATCCTTGCTGGACTCCCCATAGGTGTGGTCCAGCAGGGATTCAACCGGAACGGGCGTAACTTCTATGTGCAGGTCTATTCTGTCCATTAAAGGGCCTGATACCCTGTTCAGATAGCGTTGTACAGATCCCGGCAGACAGGTACACGCTTTTACCGGATGATTGAAGAAGCCACAGGGGCATGGATTCATAGATGCCAGCAAGGTAAAGCTGGCTGGGAATTCTACGGATAATTTTGCACGGGCAATAGAAACTCTTCTTTCTTCCAGTGGCTGCCGCATGACTTCCAGTGCCTGTCTGCTGAACTCAGGCAGTTCATCCAGGAATAATATCCCGTTATGTGCCAGAGATATTTCTCCAGGCTGAGGGATGCTACCACCACCGATCAGCGCAGTATGGCTGATGGTATGATGTGGTGAGCGGAAAGGTCTTTGCGTAACAAGCGAAGTGTCGGCTGGTAATTTTCCTGCAACAGAATGTATTTTAGTGGTTTCAAGCGCTTCATGCAGACTAAGTGGCGGCAGTATGGTCGAAAGGCGTCTGGCCAGCATTGTTTTTCCTGCGCCGGGAGGCCCTATGAGCAGCGCATTGTGTCCGCCGGCTGCTGCTACTTCCAGCGCACGTTTGATCGTATATTGTCCTTTTACATCATTGAAATCAACATCAAACTGATGATTTGCATTGGCGAATTCAGCCCTGGTATCTACATATACAGGTTGCAGCGTAGATGGCGCCAGTAAGAAGTCGATCACTTCCCGCAAATGTGTAACGCCATATACTTCCAGGTTATTCACCATGGCAGCTTCTCTTGCATTGGATGCCGGTACGATCAGTCCTTTGAAACCTTCCTTACGCGCCTGAATGGCAATAGGTAAAGCGCCGCGTATGGGTTGTACAGTACCGTCCAGGGAGAGCTCGCCCATGATAGTGAATTGTGATAATGCAGTGCTGTCTATCTGTTCGGAAGCAGCGAGTAATCCCAGGGCGATAGGAAGATCGTAGGCGGAACCAGCTTTGCGTATATTGGCAGGCGCCATGTTGACTACCGTCCGGAAACGTGGAAAGCGGAAGCCGATATTTGTAATAGCGGATTCGATACGTTGTTCGCTTTCTTTGACGGCGCTGTCAGGTAAACCAACGATGTGGAACTGTGTACCTTTGGGAGATACGTCCACTTCAATAACAATGGAAATGGCTTCTACGCCTTGTACGGCGCTGCCGATGGTTTTAACAATCATGGATGAAAAATGATAGTGTGAATAACGAGGCGAATGTAAGGTGAGGTGATTGTTTTTCGCTTGTTCATTTCTGTTCTTTTTGTATTAATTTGTTCAGCATTGTTGGCTGTCATAAAATATTTGGGGGAATAGTCGTCTGGCACATTCACCGGAGGAGACGATTAAAATATAACATGAGAATATTTTTCTTTATTACATTTCTTACTTCGCTGGCATTACATGCGAAATGCCAGACACTCAGGCAAATAAAGGTTTCAAAAGAGGAACGGGATCAGGGTGCTTTCAGGAAATTTCATTGGTCTGACGCGGGTGGATACGGATATGTCGGCCTGTTATTAATGAACGATGGTACATTTTCCTACAGTACCGGCATATGTTTTTCCCATAGGCATTGCACTGGTAATTGGACTTTATCAAGGGGGATTTTAACATTGAAAAGTACTTTACAGAAAAACAATATCCCTGTGATATTAAGTGCGGAAGAAGGACGGCATTTCGCCAATGGTTCAGTGATTGCTCTCGTGGAAAATCAGGAAAAGAAATTACTGCAGGATGTTATTATCTCAGTAAATGAAGATAGCATCAAGTGTCTTCCAGCGATGGAGATGTACAACGAAAAAATTGGAAAGATACACCGTGTGAAGGTAGGTTTTGAAAATGGTATGTCATCGGAATGGATCAGTATTCCTAATGGTCAGCAATGCATTGCACTGACTGTTTTGAATAATGATGATATCAGTAATTATTTCATTCTGGATAATCAGCGATTCCGCTGGAAAGGAAAATACCTGATACCGCAACAATAATTATTGCAATAGATATTAAACACAAGATCCGCCAGAAGTTTTACATTCCGGCGGCTCTTGTGTTTAATATACATAACGATTGCAGACTTATTTTATCTGACTCAAAAGGTCCAGTACCTTTTCCCTCTTCAATATCAGATACCCGATCTTCTCTTTCGCCACTCCATCTTTCAGCTGATAAGTAAAATACAGATTGTCATCTATCACCTGTGACTCAAAATACTTAAATCGTATATTCTCCGCTGTTTGTAATTCATCAGCGATCTCATACAAATGCGTAGATAAGATAAACAGACAATTCGTACTCTTCAGCAATCCATTCACTACCGCCAGTGAACAATTCTTCGCATCTTCCACATTCGTTCCCTTGAACATCTCATCGATCAGCACCAGCCATTTTTTGCTATCGTTGATTTTGATGATAGTGTTTTTAATACGCTGTACTTCGTTGAAGAAATAGCTTTCTCCTTTGAAGATATTATCCTGCACCTGGATGTTACTGAAAATACCATTAAAGAAGCTCAGTTTCATGCTCTTTGCTGGTACGCCCATACCAATATGCGCCAGGAATACTGCAACGCCCACCGCTTTGATAAAGGTTGTTTTACCCGCCATGTTTGCACCTGTGAGGAACAGGAAGTGTGACTGTGGCTTCATGGTGATATCATACGCTACCGGTTTGGGCAGAATGATATGATACAGGCCGTCCAGTTGTACAAATGGATGAGGTGTATCTTCAAAAGTGGGGAACTGTAAATTGAAATGTCTTACCGCTTTCGCCATCGCATAATAAGCATCCAGTTTGCGGTAAATATCCAGCAATTCGGAAATATGCTTACGCTGTTTCTTACGGATGTAGTGGTCATGACGCAGGATATTTACAAAGGAAACAGGACCTGCTTCACTGGCCGCAATAATGTCATTGAATTCAGGCTGATAGAGTAAGGTATGTGCCCTGTCCAGCAACAGTTTCAGTATCTTAGGCGTCTGCTCGCTATTGAAATTCTTTTCCAGCTGACGGAAACCTTTCAGCAGATTAAGCAGCTGGGTGAAAGAGAATTTAATAAAGCTATAGTCCGGAGAAAAGATGGTTTTTGTTAACAGGGAGCTTACCATCAAACCTATACCTGAAGGATTGGAGATCGGTTCGATCTGTGCTTCCAGGTAGTTCTCCATCACCACGATCGTACCGTTGCTGATGATATCAGCCGGCCAGCTGTCTTCCTGTTGGAGAATGAACTGTAATGTGTGCTGTCTGTCTTCGATGGACGCAATATCTTTCAGCGGCGTACTATACAGATGCCGTAAGTAATCCCTTCCACCTGTGGTCGTGGTAAAGTCCAGTTTATGAAACAACGAATACTCTTCGTCACGGTTAAAGATAGAGAGATCATAGTAGGTGGTTTTGTCCAGTTCCATGCACAGGTATTTTTAGTGAATATACGTATAATCGAAAGAAACGTTCGTATCATGCGCGCATCGTTCCGATTAATATCAGAGATGCAGAACATGCGTATTTCCATAAATATAAAGGCAATAAAAGGGAATGCTCCTATCTGTCAGCAGATAAGAGCATTTCCTTTTTTATGTTGCGCAGCACTAGCGACTGAACTGTAATCTTTGTCCTGTTACTGATTCGTTGAACTGACCGTTCTCATACGCCAGGTGGCCACTTACAAATGTATGGGTCACAGCTGCCGGGAAGGTATGTTCTTCAAACGGGGACCAGCCACATTTGTAGTAGACGTTCTTTTTATCTACCATGGTTGCCTGTTGCAGATCTACGATCACACAGTCAGCATGGTAGCCTTCACGCAGATAACCTCTTTCCTTGATCTGGAAACAGATAGCCGGTGCGTGACACATCTTTTCCACTAGTTTTTCCAGGGTGATATTGCCCAGGGAAACATGTTCCAGCATCAGCAGTAAGCTATGTTGTACCAATGGTACGCCTGATGGCGCCTGCAGATAAGGCTGGTGTTTTTCTTCCCAGGTATGAGGCGCGTGGTCGGTCGCAATGATATCCAGTCTGTCGTCCAGCAGTCCTTTCCAGAGTGCCTGTTTATTGTGTACGGCTTTGATAGCAGGATTACATTTGATCAGGTTGCCGTATTTGGCATAATCATCAGCGGAGAAGTGCAGGTGATGTACACATACTTCTGACGTGATACGTTTTTCTGCCAGTGGCAGCATATTGCTGAACAGCTGTAATTCACGCTCGGTGGTGATATGCAGGATATGCAGTCTTGAGTTGAATTTTTTAGCAAACTGGATCGCTGTCAGGGAAGATTCAAAACAGGCTTCCTCATTACGGATGATAGGGTGATATTCTGCGGTGAGATTCTCAGCACCTATTTCCTGTTTGTATTTCTCCATGTTGGCTTTCACGATCTTCTCGTCTTCACAGTGCGTTGCGATCAGCAGTTCACTACCGGAGAAGATGCGTTCCAGGGTGATGTAGTTGTCTACGAGCATGTTGCCGGTAGAAGAACCCATGAATATTTTAACACCACAGATGTCATTCTTCCGCTCGTTGGTTCTCAGTACTTCATCTACGTTATCATTGGAAACGCCCATGAAGAAAGAGTAGTTCGCCAGGGAATGCTGTGCGGCTATTTTGTATTTATCTTCCAGTATGTCCTGTGTAAGTGCAGCCGGATTGGTATTCGGCATTTCCATGAAAGTGGTGGTACCACCGGCAACAGCCGCGCGTGCTTCCGTATAGATGGTTGCTTTGTGCGTAAGACCTGGTTCGCGGAAATGTACCTGGTCATCGATCACACCGGGCAGGAGGTGTTTACCTTCGCCGTTGATCTCGGTATACTGACCGCTGACAGTGATCTGCGGAGCTATCTTAGCGATACGTCCATCCTGTATATACACGTCCTGAACAGTGGTGGTCCCTTCGTTGACCACTGATATATTGCGGATTAAGTAGTTTTGCATGCCGCAAAGATAGGAGAAATCAACCTTCCAGGTGAATGGAGAATACGATCATATGTGACTGTAGTTTATCAATCACATTGGAGTAGCGCAGGTGTTCATCTTTTACGTGTACATTGCCTATACCATTGCTGATCTTAAACTCCGGAGAGAAGATAAAGCTGGGGAAATAAAACTCGAATCCTGCTCCGAATTCATACCCGAAATCGCTTTTTCTGATCTTCACCAGGTCTTCTGCACGACGGGTGCGGGCATTGGAGGCCAGGTCATAATCATACTTCAGGCCACCGATCGTATACACGCGCATGTTGCCGATACGATCAGATTTGAATTTTACCTGTAGCGGAAAGCTGAGCAGAATGGATTCAATGTTTTTGGTCGTTTCCCGTTGCGGGTAATTTTCTTTATAGTAGAGATTCTTGGAGGCGAATAATAACTGCGGATTAAAGCGAAGGTCAAAGTTTTCGCTCAGACGCAGGTTACCCAGCAGACCCAGATTGAATCCGAAGGTCTTCAGAGGTTCAGCAACCATGATGGAATCCTGTTTTAGGAAGATCTCATCCTGGAGCAGTTTAAAATTGGAGTTATTGCCGGCCAGTGTGATACCGAAGTAATAGGGCTTGGCATCATGTTCTTCCATGTTCATGACGGTCTGCGCTTTCACGCCGGCCATATTCCATAGGATAATCAGAAGTACTAGCGGGACGCGCAATAAATAGAGCTGATGCCGAATGTGAGTTTTTTGCATGTTACTGCCTGGAAACCGGTATTAGTTAAAATATTACACATTTCCTGACCTTGTGGAAACGCCTTCACAGATGCTGGCAGATATGTATATGCAGCCTGACTCTTAGCGATCCATTTTCCGATCAATGGTGTAATATAACGAAAATATAAATTATATAATTGTTTAATAGGGAAAACTGTTGGATTAGAAAATTCCAGTATCACCAGTTTTCCGCCCGGTTTAAGTACACGCAACATTTCCGACAGTCCCTTTTCCAGATGCTCAAAGTTGCGTACACCGTATGCTACCGTTATTGCATCAAACGCCTGATCAGGAAAACTTATTGTCTCACTGTCGCCCAGCTGTAAGGTAATTTTATCGTTCAGACCGAGTTTATTGATCTTCTCACGGCCGTGGGAGAGCATTCCTTCAGAAATATCAATGCCGGTGATAGAATCGGGACGCAGCATTTTATTGGCCATGATGGCAAAGTCCCCTGTACCTGTCGCCACATCCAGCATCTTTTTCGGCTGTAAAGCTTTCAGCTGTTTTAAAGCCTTTTTACGCCATTGAATATCAATGCCTAAAGACATAAAATGGTTGAGAAAGTCATAGCGGTGTGCGATGTCGTTGAACATGGTCGCTACCTGTTCTTTCTTGCTGAGTTCTGATGTGGCAAATGGTACAATCTTCTTATCTGACATAGGGCGCAAAGTTAGGAGAAAATAGGTAGAAACAGAGAAATGCGGGCAATAACTAAATTTTCATGAACTTTGTGCTAAACCTCAATGATCTGACGGTCATTGAATATCGATTGAACTATTATGATCATCAAAAGCGCAGAATATCTTATCAGTAATGTTGACTGGCAGAAATGTCCCACTCCGAACCTCCCGGAATATGCCTTTATTGGCCGTTCCAACGTGGGCAAATCTTCCCTGATCAATATGCTGGCAAACAATGAAAAGCTGGCCAAAACATCCGGCACACCTGGTAAAACCCAGCTGATCAACCATTTTCTCATCAATCAGGCCTGGTACCTGGTCGATCTGCCGGGTTATGGTTTTGCAAAGGTGAGCCAGTCTCAGCGCAGATCATGGGAGCAGATGATCGAAAACTACCTCCGTAAGCGTGAAAACCTGGTAAATATATTTGTACTGATAGATAGCCGTCATACGCCGCAGAAGCTGGATATTGAGTTTGTGAACCAGTTGGGCGAATGGCAGATCCCTTTTGCGTTGGTATTTACCAAGGCGGATAAGAGCACTCAGGCAGAAACCAGCCGTAATATCAAGGCGTTTCTGAATAAGTTGCGGGAAACATGGGAATTCCTGCCGGCTCACTTCGTAACCAGCACAGTGAAGAAGATGGGCAGGGACGCCATCCTGTCATTTATTGACGAAAATAATGTGCAGTACAAGACGATTGCATAACCTGAGTCGTCTCCGCTCAGGGCCTTACTCTTACATATATCTGACCTACATGTACACTGGAGTGTACAGATAACAGGGATAATGTGTCATTGCCTGTAATGGTGCAGCTGAAGATCTTTGGATTCCAGGGATCGCTGTCTGCTACCAGGTAGGGCTGGTGATCGCTTTTCAGCGCCATCAGGAAAGTTTCCCGGGAAATCAGGCTGTCGCGTTTATAACGCAACATGTTGTTGCCATCAAATTTGAGGATGGTAAGATTGCTGCTGTCTTCTTTGATCTGAGTTGCTCCGCTGGCCGCTTTTGAATAAAGCAATCTCCAGCTGCCCTGTAATTTCTGGGAGGAGTTCTCTGAAATAGTTTCTTTTTTGCACGCGGAATTGGCAAGCACGAATACTAGCAGTAGTATGACAGTTGTGTAGGTACGCATGTGGACAGGTATTCAATAATATATTGACTATAAATTAGGGAAAAAAATCGAGAAACCAGCACATTAGGGGGAAAATTCCCTGTTGGAGGCGGCGGGCGCATCCAGCAAGCGTGGAATAAAAGATAACTGCCTGATAGCTTAATTCACTACCTTATCGGCACAACAGCTGCTCGCAAAAGCATCCGGTTTAGCCTTAAAGGCAAATCCCATTCCCAGTATATAACCCATTGCTTCACGCAGCGCCAGGTTACTCTTGAACTGAGGATTGGTGTTGATGTCAGCATGCACCTCCATGTCTACATCATAATCCGTAAACATGTCACACAGCTCGTAGGCAATTTCGATGCTCTTCGCCACTTCAATGAGCATACGCTCTTTGATGGAGTAAGCATCGCGTGTTTTTTCATTGTGGATAAACATGAAACCTCCATGCCCTTCACGCAGAAAAACGATCACAGTAGCAAATTCTGTCTCCAGACCTTTTACCTGTGAATCGGTACCTATGCATACTTTTAGGTGAAAGCCCTTGCCGGTCTCCCGGATAATTGCCTGGCGCACTTCTTCCTTAATGGGCAGCTGAATCGGTTCGCCGTTGAATCTTCTCCATTTCATGATAATATATATGATTAGAGTGAATAGGCGTGGTCGTTAAAACAATACAATAGCTGGTCTGTCGTATTAAATCCTTGCTGGCGGGGGAACTTATTGTATAAGTAATTTACAAAAAATAACTCATGATTCAGGTAGCAGTCAGGGGGAATTAATAGGATTTAGCAGCAGGGAAATGGGGGAAACAGGGAGAAAGCGGCTGTCAGAGAGGAGGAGGAGGGCGGGAGGAAAGAGTTGAAGGCCATCGGTGACAGCCTTCAACCGCTGTAAGTTTACCCTGAATTAATATTGACCGGTGCTCAATAATACGAGCGTACACGCTTCAACAGGCTCTATGCCCTTGCTGGTAGCCAGTGTGGCCAGTTCGTCATTCTCGGTGCCCGGATTGAAAATAATACGTTTGGGATGCAGCTGCAGGATGTAATCGTAGTATTCCCGCTGCAGCACAGGATTCATATATAAGGTAACGGTATCCACATCAGGTACTGCAGGGTGTTCTTTCGTAACAGGCGTTGCGCCTATCAAAGCTTCCCTTTTTCCGATTGCCACCACTGGATGCCCCTTTGCTGTCAGTCTGGATACTGCCAGGTAACTATATCTTTCCGGATTCGGAGAGGCGCCTAATACAACCGTAAGTTTCTTGTCGCTCATAGTATTAAGATTTAAATGCACCTACCAGCGTATAAACACCGGCAGGTGCTTCCTATATAAGAGCAAACATTAAACCATCCTGTTTTATACCAGGTGATACCGCCGCCTTGGCAGTTTCCCGATAATCTGTTTCATGGCAGGCTGAAGTTCAGGGTACCTGAATACAAAACCTGCCTGTAATGCCCGTGCAGGCAGTACCCAACGGCTTTTTAGCAGCAATTCTGCCTCCGTTCCTATGATCCTGGCCCCAATTTTCAGCATCCAGGGAAAGGCAGGCAAACCGAAAAAATGACCGGCCGCTTTCCTTAATGCGCGCATAAACTCCCGGTTGGTGACAGGATGTGGGGCACTACAGTTGAATGTCCCGTCCAGCTCCGGATGCGTATACAGCCATTCTATCATGCCGCAGACATCATCGATATGCACCCAGCTGAATTTCTGATGACCAGTACCCTGGTAGCCGCCAAGACCAAATTTCATGAGATTCATAAAAGGTACCAACACGCCTCCCTGGTGACCGATCGTGATGGCTATACGCAGTATAGCCTTCCGGGTATGAGGTGTTTTTGTTTCGTTGAATGACGCTTCCCAGCGTTTACATACCTGCACCGAAAAATCATCCGCTATCTCACCGGTAAATTCATCCATCGGCCTGTCTTCTGCGTGCCGGTAGATCGTCGCAGATCCTGCATTGATCCACAGGGCAGGAGGGTGCTGTAAAGTGCGGATAGCCGCTCCCAGTACTTCCGTTGCATCGGTCCTGCTATCAAATATTTCCTTTTTGTTCTCTTCTGTATAACGGCAGTTGACACTTTTTCCTGCCAGATTGATCAACAGGTCCGTATTGTCGAGATACTTCACCCAGTCTCCCGGGGTTTTACCGTCCCATTGTACATAGCTTACGCGCTGATGGTCCTTTTGAGGTTGACGGGTCAATATCACAATGTCGTTATCATTGCCAAAGTATTCGATCAGGCCAGTCCCAATAAAGCCTGTTCCTGCTGCAATGACGATTTTTTTATTTTTCATGGTAATCAGGTTGATCTTGTTTTCGAACTTTCAATAAAAACTGAAACATGTCAGTAAAAAAATATTACTTAAAAAGTTTCATCAGCGTACCGTAAAACCAGCTTTCTTCTGCCTTTACAAAGGAATTGATTGCCTTGTCAGTCTGGTGCGCAAACTTGTTTAGATTCTGTATAGAATCTCTGAAAGCTTTTACATGTTTATCTTTTGCATCACCTTCCACTTCCTGTAACTGGTTCAATGTCTTGATGATAGGTTCCAGCTCCCGGCGTTTTCTTTCACGGGCGATCTCTGTCGCTACCTTCCAGATATCTTTCTCAGCGGTGAAATACTCTTTACGTTCACCAGGGATCAATACACGATCTACGATGCCCCAGTTGATCAGTTCCCGTACATTCATATTGGTGTTACCTCTTGAAATGTTCAGTTCTGCCATGATCTCATCAGCACTCAGCGGATCAGGCATGATCATGAGCAAGGCATGGATCTGTGCCATGGTGCGGTTAATGCCCCATTGAGCGCCCAGTGATCCCCAGCTTTGTATAAACTGTGCTTTTGCGTCAGCCAATTTCATGTAAAATCCTCCGTTTTCTTACTTCAAATGTAATATTATGTTATTGAACTTTCAAAAGAAAGTGAAAAGAAGACTATGTTAAGTATGGGTCAGTTTTCGGGAAAGTCCATCTGGTAAAGGCTTCTCTCCGTTTAATGATAGTCGTCATATCAGGAACAGATGTATAAGAAACGATGTTGGTCAAATAAGTGGATAACAACAGGTGTCAAGCGAAAAGACGCTGATATTAAGAGCAGACATAAACTGGATGCTTAAAACAGTTATAGTATAGCTGGCCATTCAAATAGGTGGATAACATTGAGGGTCAGTTGATAAATTACCTTATCTGCAGGAGAGAGGTACTGAGGGAATCAATCAGATGATGCATAACATAGCTTGATAAAGAGCTGGTATGAAACAGGCGTCTGTCTGAATGCAGATAAATGCAGACAATGACAATGATGCTGATGTAAATGGATAAAACGAATACCGGATAATGATAACAGTGATAAGGAGCCGGTATGAAAGCGTATAACAAGAGGCGCCAGTATACGGCACACAAAGCTGCCGGCCGGCACAGTACCCGGATAATATACCTGCGGAGAAGTAACAGGCATAAAATCACCGACTATCCCCAACCAGGTGGATAACAGGAAGCATTACACTAAAACAGCGGCTGATTTGAGGGAAATGAAAAGGAAAATCTCAGTTCGGTGTGGATAATAGGATCGGGTGTACTGAAAATAAAACTGTGGTGGAATTAGTGGACGAACGATCAGGTTTTCCCATAATACGACGGATAGCTAGCTTTTGGAATATAGGGCGACCCTGTTACCATCCGGGTCAAATATGATGGCAAAATATCCCATATCCTGTATGTCGGATACCGGGCGCTTATCCAGCTCTATTTTACCACCTGCTGCTTCTACACGGTCAAGGACATAGCTCAGGTCATCGCCCGCATGCAGATAAACAAGTGTGCCGCGCTGACTGGGAAAGTATTCAGAACCTTGTACAATGGCTCCTCCTACGCCGTTCTGTTGTCTGTCAAACTGAAAAAAAGCCTTTCTTTTAAAGCCAAGTTGTTCCTCAGGCATTTCATAGTCGAATATGTAGCTGTAGAACTTCCTGGCCCTGTCAAAATCGTGTACAGGGATTTCGAACCAGCTTACCGCATTCTTAGGAATCTCCATTGATATTTTAGTTGTGGGGGCTTCCTTAAATTTAAACATTTCTATATCAACTCCCAAATTCTGGTACTGAATAACAGCATGTTAAGTTGATCAGTACGGTATAAAAACGAACAGGCGCCCCGTATTACGGGACGCCTGTTTTATAGTTAGTTCTTGATATAAACTATACCAGCATTGTAACCGGATTTTCCAGGTAGCTCTTCAGCGTAGCCAGGAAACGTGCGCCTACTGCTCCGTCCACGCTACGGTGGTCACAGCTCAGGGTCAGTTTCATGATGTTTACAGCTTTGAACTGTCCTTTCTCGGAAACAACGGTTTCTTTGATACCACCTACTGCCAGGATTGCAGAATCCGGCGGATTGATGATAGCAGTGAACTCATCGATACCCATCATACCCAGATTGGAGATAGTAAAGGTATTACCAGAGAAATCCTGTGGTTGCAGTTTTTTGTTTTTCGCTTTGTCGTACAGCTCTTTCGCATCAGCCGCAATCTGGCTCAGCGATTTCTGATCAGCAAAACGAATTACGGGAACGATCAGACCATCTTCGATAGCCACAGCAGAACCGATGTGTACGTGGTGGTTCTGGCGGATGAAATCACCCATCCAGCTGCTGTTTACATCAGGATGCTGACGCAGTGCCAGGGCAGAAGCCTTGATCACCATATCGTTGAAGGAGATCTTAACAGGAGATACTTCGTTGATAGCTTTACGTGCTTCAATCGCCTTATCCATGTTAATATCTACTTTCAGGTAGAAGTGAGGAGCGGAGAATTTGCTTTCGCTCAGACGCTTAGCGATTACTTTACGCATCTGGCTCAGCTGGATGTCTGTATGACCTTCCTGACCTGCTGGTGCAAATGCCGCAGCTTTCGCAGCAGGAGCAGCACCTGGTTTCGCAGCAGCAGCCGGAGCAGCGGATGGAACAAAGCTATCTACGTCTTTCTTCACGATCCTGCCACCGTCGCCGGAACCAGTTACTTTATTGATATCGATACCTTTCTCTTCAGCCAGTTTCTTAGCCAGCGGAGATGCTTTCACACGACCGTCTTTGTTTTCAGAAACTTCAGGCGTAGCTGCAGGAGCTGCAGATGCAGCCGGAGTAGCTGCCGGTGCTGCCTGAGCGGCTGGTTTAGCGCCACCTGCGCCTTCAGCGGCCAGGATAACGTCTACATTGGTACCTTTTTTACCTACTATTGCAATGATGCCGTTTACTTTGGCAGCATCACCTTCTTTTACGCCTACATAAAGGAGTTCACCATCAGCATAACCGATTACTTCCATGGTCGCTTTATCAGTTTCCACTTCCGCTAATACGTCATCGCTTTTTACGGTGTCACCCACTTTCTTATTCCAGGCTACGATCTTACCTTCTGTCATGGTATCGCTTAACAGCGGCATACGGATAACAGTAGCGTTTTTCAGTGCTTCAGCAACAGCTGCGCTGTCTGCGGTGCTTGCGGCAGGCGCCGGAGCGGAAGCTTCCTGAGCTGCTGGCTTAGCCTCAGGTGCGGCCTGGCCATTATTATTTCCTCCACCCAGTAAAGACTTGTAGTCTTCACCTGGTTTCCCTACAATAGCAATAATCTCATTTACTTTAGCAGCCTTACCTTTCTCGACACCAATATATAATAGAGTACCTTCCACATAACCCATTACTTCCATGGTGGCTTTATCTGTTTCCACCTCAGCAATTACGTCGTCTGCTTTTACGGTATCACCTACCTTTTTATGCCATTCCGCGATCACCCCTTCAGTCATAGTGTCACTCAAAAGGGGCATTCTGATAACTTCTGCCATAGTATTTATCCAAATTTTGCCCAAACCTACAAAAGAAATGCGAATTGTGAAAGTTAGATTACGGAAGATATTTCCGTAACCGCCTTTAAAAATCCAGTTCCATATTCAACTTCTCTTTCAGTTCCTTCACCAACGGATATTTTTCCGTCATTTTCAGGAACTGCTCACGGCTGGAAAGTGGCGCGGGGCCAATATCCTGCGTTTGCTGTGTCTCATCCAGCTGTAAGGTCAGCACAATTCCGGGGTTCTGAAATTTATCTTTGAAGAAAGCTGAAATTGCCAGCTTTTCTTCTTCCATGAACCGGAATTGCACAATATTTCTGCTCACAATGCAGATTTCTTCCGCACTTTGCAACTTAATTGCCGCCAGCTGAAGATTACTTACGACTGTCATTTTGTTAGCCTGCCGGAAGCGGTCGATGAATTCATCCCAGTATACAGATAAGGCGCCCGCCGTCATTGGAATGATGGCTTTAACCGTCTGCGTCTGCTGTTTTGAAGCCAGTGCCTCCTTCATTGCTGCCAGCCCCGTCAGTTTAGGTGTATTGGATGGCGCCTGTGCTGGTTTCGGAGCGGTAGCCGTAGCTGTTGTATTATAAGAAGATGCGTTTTGTGTATTGACCGGCGCCTGTGATACCGGTTGTTGTTGCTGTACCGGTTGGGACGGTTGTGTAACCGGTTGTGCCGGAGCGCCTGTATTGCTGACCGGGGTTTCTATCGTCAGCCGGGCTTCATTAGCCGCAATAGAACTGGTTGTAGCTGCCTGTCCTGCTGCCGGTTTGGCCTCCGGAGCCGCCTGTGCAAAGGATGATCTTAGTTTCTGTGGTGGTGCACCATCAGCTACCAGTTTTTTTTTTACGACCTCTCCGGTCTGATCATCACTTACCAGGGTTACCGCCTGTTGTAAGAAACAGAGCTTGATCAGCGCCATCTCCACATGCAGTCGTTTATTACGCGCCATGCGGTAATTGATCTCAGTTTCGTTCAGCAGATGCAGGGCGGTGATCAGGTATGACGGACTCACCTTGCCCGCCATCTGTTTGTACCGGTCTTTCAGATTACCGGATACTTCCACCAGGTGTAATACCTTTTCCTCCTTGCTCATCAGCAGGTTACGGAGAAATTCCGCCCAGCCATTCAGGAAGTTATCCCCTTCAAAACCCTTTTGCAGGATCTCGTCAAATATCAGCAGGGAAGTGGCTACGTCCTGTTGCAGTACGGAGTCCATTACCCGGAAAAAATAATCGTAATCGAGAATGTTCAGGTGCTCCAGGGTATTCTGGTATGTAAGATGCCCGCCGGTAAAGCTGACGATCTTATCCAGTGTACTCAGGGAATCACGCATACATCCGTCTGTTTTCTGCGCTACCAGGTGCAGGGCATCCTGTTCTGCCTCGATATGCTCTTTTGAACAGATCTCCTGCAGGTGATCAACAGTATCCTGGATGGTGATGCGTTTGAAATCAAAGATCTGACAACGGCTCAGGATCGTTGGAAGGATCTTGTGCTTTTCTGTGGTCGCCAGAATGAATATCGCATAGGAAGGTGGTTCCTCCAGCGTTTTCAGAAACGCATTGAATGCGGAAGAACTGAGCATGTGCACCTCATCTATGATATAGATCTTGTACTTTCCGGCCTGCGGCGCAAAACGCACCTGCTCCACCAGGGTCCTGATGTCGTCTACGGAGTTGTTGGACGCAGCATCCAGCTCGTGAATATTAAAAGAACTTCCTTCATTGAAAGAAGTACAGGAGTGACATTTGTTACAGGCTTCGCCATCAGGCTGGAGGTTCTCACAGTTGATTGTTTTGGCCAGAATACGGGCACAGGTAGTTTTACCCACACCTCTCGGACCACAGAACAGGAAGGCATGAGCCAGCTGACTGTTGCGGATCGCATTTTTTAGTGTGGTCGTAATATGTGCTTGTCCGACTACGGTTGAAAAATTCTGTGGACGGTATTTACGGGCTGAAACGATAAAATTCTCCATATATGCAAACGCATTCGCGAAGGCCGAAAGTACAGAAAATTGTCGACAGTCCCTAGACAGTGCCGTACAGTTCCCGGCACTTCCCACAGACGTAATTATTTACATATTAGGAAAAGACAGTGTTAGTGTGGAATGGATAATTCGCTATGGTCCAGACAGCGATACAGGAAATCCTTCTTTATCAGCGTGATACTGTTATTATAATGGTCAGACACCACTGCGCTGATCTCATGCATGATCTCCAGCTCCTCCGGTAATGGCATATTCTCCTGCAGATAAGGATACTGGTAGTGTATAAAATGCGTTACCCGCTGCTGCAATTCCGGCTCCCACAGATCGCTGATATGATGCTGGTACAACAGATCATGCAACAACTGCTGTAGCTGATCTGCCTGTTGACGTAAGGTCCGCAGGGCTGCCTCTGTTTGCGGGGAAGCCGTTTCATTGCCGGCAAATGCCGGAATATGTTCGACGATCATCCCGGTTACTTCATTCAGCAGGGCTGCCCTGGATTGGTGTGCCAGGATAGACCGGTACTGATCCTGCAGACTGGTAGCTGCTTCCATCGCCTGTTGCAGCGCAAACGTATAATGGTAACGGATGGCCAGCAGGTCATGTTTGTGCAGCCACTCTTCGTCCCGTACAATCTGGTGTTGCAGCTTTTCCAGAATCCTGCCCGCTTCCTGACTGCGATGCTGCACATGCTGATAAGTGAAATGTGTTACCTGAATAGCCCCGCTGATAATAGCGTGTAAGGTAGCGGCATCCTGTACATCTCTGAAATAATGGCGGATACGCTGCCGGTTGTCTTTTGTATACAGGGTGTTTAATGTGTATAAAGTCTGCTCCTCTTCTGAAAAAGGTTCCAGTCTGCCGCCAGGAATATCCGAGAAAGGCCGGTTATCAAAATAATTATTGTACTGTACAGGAAACGCGTATTGTTCATGCACATCTTCAATCTCCCGGATGACGTCATCAGGAGATACCCATTGTTCCGGTGTCGCTTCGGGCGCCAGCAGCTGATAGATCTGCTGCGACATCTGTTCCTGTAACACATCTGCATTATGGAAAAGTGTCCATGCGCTTTGCGGGATCTTTACCCCGGGAATATTGGCAGCCAGATAACGTTCTTCTCTTTCTTCCTGTGTGGGATGCGATGCCCACTGATCGCGAAACTGTACCTGGCTCTTCACCGTGGTGCTGAACTGGTCATCGTCATATAGTGGTAACTGCTGGTGATCGAGTGGTGCACTGTGTTGTTTTGCATGGTATTTTATCAGCATACTATGCGCTTCGTAAATATTACGTACAAAACGATGCTGATGCGACCAGGCGCTTACTTTTTGCAGTAATTGCTGAAAACAGGCATTACTCATTTCCGCCCGCCGCATGGCTGAGATAGCTGTTTCCGTTCCGCAGATAGAAACAGCCACTTCATCTGCATTAAACTCCATTTCACGGCTCAACCGCATATACTGCCGGTTGATCAGTTCATGCATATTCCGGAAAAGAAAGTGTAAACCAGCAGCCATCAGTAGAAACAGCCTTGATAAAATAGCCGCTATCAAACCTTTGTTGGATAACCAGATGATCGCATTACGCCATCCCTTATTCTCGTAAAGGATATTATAGATGATCTTATTGATCGTATAGACATGTAATACAAGCCGCATACTCCGCTGGGAGAAATGCCCGAATTCATGGGCCAGTACCATCTTGAACTCGGAAATATTCAGACTGTTCACCATCCCCAGTCCGATGACCAGATTTTTGTCCGTATCAGCAAACAGGCCTATTCCTTTCGGTGAATGGAACACCACTGCATTCACATCCGGTACCAGATAGACTTTTTCCGGTAACGGCGTTTTAGTCTGTTTAACCAGCTTGTGGATAAAATCAAATAAAACAGGCTGCTCCTTTTCCGTCACAACAGTACGGTAAGGAATGCTGGTTTTATGCCGGTGGAAAAGGAAAAGCAGGATGAACACGCTCTGCATAATACCCAGCAGTATGATCACCGCGCCGAGTAGCGACATCAATGTGCCCGATAAGCCCTGATAGGAAGCATACAATATAATGGAGCTTCCGCTCCAGGTGCACGCTGCCATCAGCAGCATGGAGCATAGTAATAAAATAATATAGGTGATGTAAAACAACAGGATCCCTCCGGTCATTCTTAGCACCTCTTGTCTGAAGTACATACCTGGCGCCATATTACTCATATTCACAGCAGTTCTTGGAGTCTCTGCATTGGTTGTTGGACATAGTGTTAACAGGTTGTGGAATAGTGCTGTCAACGCATGATAAATATAATTCTATTTTCTATGCCGGAACATAACACGAAAGGGAAATAATTTTCAGGTCTCACCGCTTTTAGTTAAATTCGGTACATCGTAGCGTCTGATAATAGAACGGGTTTAGAACCGCCTGGAACTCTCTCAAATTGTATGTTTAACGCCAACGTTTTTTCAACCTTTAAATACATACGATGTATCGGTCGGTTGCTTTTGGACATACCCCGTTTACACTCCCCGTATTCGTGATTGTGGATGTAATACCAGTGAATCACTTCTCTATTTCGGCAGTTATTACTGTTTCTGATCCTTCCTTTTTTATACCTGCATTATCAGTACTTGTACTGCTTGTTGCACTTTACTACGTCTGGTATCTCCGTAAACAGATAATACACATAAATCGTACCGGGAAAGCGCTGGCGGACGCGCGTGTTAACATGATTAACAATATCAGTCAGGAGGTGCGTACACCGCTGAATGCCATTATTGGTTTCAGCGAACAACTGCATTATACCACCCTCGATAGTGCACAACGTGAAATGCTTTTTTCAATAGAAAATGCCGCCGGTACACTCAGCCGTATGCAACAGCATTTCCAGGAACTGGCCTGGTCACAACGGGGCGAATTACAACTGGATACCTATCCGTTTTCACTATATAAGATCTTCAGCAGTATTACCGAAAACGCGCATGTACAGGCAAAAGCCAGACAGCTGACATTCGAAACAGTATATGACGGCGATAAACAGCTGCAGGTAGCCGGTGATGGCGAACGGCTGGGGCGTCTGATAGCCATCCTGCTGGATAATGCGATCCGTTATACAGATGCCGGGAACGTACGTTGTCAGCTAAAAATAGACCAGGAGTTTGCAGGAGAAGTAAAAGTGCAGCTCCGTGTCAGTGATACCGGCCGTGGTATTTCGCCCGACAAACAAACTATGATCTTTGAACAATATCTGCATAATACCGTATCACAGGCTGGTTCCGTGCATGGTACAGGTATCGGACTCGCACTGGCGAAAGCGCTCATTGAACTGCATCATGGCGAAATACAGGTGGACAGTACGCCGGGAAAAGGGAGCAGTTTTACCTGCAATATCAGCTATCGCGTACTACCTGTACCACAAACGGTGATCATCACCCAGAAAGAAGTGGAACAACTCACCGGTCAGTTCATGAAAGGGCGTTATCTGCTGGTTGCAGATGACCAGGAAATGAACCTGGCACTGATGGACAAGATCCTTACACGCTGGCAGTGTCGCTTTGATAAAGCGGCGGATGGTGCTGTTGCCTATGAGTTATTTGTCAATAATAATTATGATATGGTCCTGCTGGATCTGCAGATGCCCCGTATGACCGGGCTGGAAGTGGTGAAAAGGATCAGGGAGGATAAAGAACCGCTGAAAGCACACATTCCCGTGCTGGCCCTGACTGCAGATACAACGATGCCTGGCAATCAGCAATTTATAGATGCGGGTTTTGACGATTACCTGCTAAAGCCCTTCCGTGAAAGAGAAATTTATAATGTGATCATCCGGCATCTCCGTTCGGAGAATTCCCTGGTTAAAACTGCACATTAAGCAAACGCTTATCTATGGCCCCTTTGAGGGGTATTTCTCCGTATTATAACGCTATTACGCCGTTATTAAGCCGCTATTTGTCCGCTTGTAAGCGAAGAAATAGCGGCTTAATAGCGGCGTAGTAAGGGTTTAATCGAAGAATTAAGCCCTGATAAGCTATTTAGCCCCCAGAATAGGGTGGCGTTCGAAAGGCTGCTCCCTGTCAAACAGGTATCGGTATGTGGTCAGTTTGCGGCTGACATAGGTACCCAGGCTTTCCGCGATATTGAGCATTTTCGGGTTGAAATCGCCGATCCACTGCAATTCATACTCTCTGTAAGACAGCTTCCGCTGGATGACTTTGGCGGCTTCAATGATCATAAAAGAGTCTACTCCTTTTCCCTGGAACTCCGGCACGATACCAAATACGATACCGGTGAACTTCTTGTTCATTTTCATCTGTTTCAGGAAGACGAACTTCAGTTTCTGCCAGAGGCCGAATTTTCCGTTCATATGTTTAAAGAACTGATTCAGTTCAGGAAGGTTCATCCAGCAGGCGATCGGCTCATCTTTATAGTAGGCGAACCAGACGATTTTCTCATCCATTACGGACTCCATCTGTTTAAAGATGTTCAGTGCCTGTTGTTTGGAAATGTCCTTTCCGCCATCATGGCTTGCCCATGCCTTATTATAAACGATGGTGAAATCTTCCGCATACTTGTCCAGGTGCTTTTTATTAATATACTCCGCACGGTAATTGGGATCTGCCGTGATAGCCGCATGTCTGACATAGAATTTCTCCTGCAACTGGGCGTCAACATCCATTGCATAGCATATCTGGTGGAAAAACGGCTGAAAACCATAGTTTTCCATCAACTCCTTATAATAAGGGGCATTGAAGGTCATGCAGTATAAAGGTTCATGGAAGCCTTCCACCAGTAATCCCCACCAACGGTCACGTTCTCCGAAGTTAATAGGACCATCCATGGCGCCCATACCTTTTTCCTTTAACCAGTCACGGGCGGTATCAAACAGGAGGTTGGCTGCCTGCTGGTCGTTGATGCAATCAAAGAAGCCAACCCCACCGGTGGGCTGCTTGTCTCCCTTGGACTTATATTTTTTATTTACAAAGGCAGCAATACGGCCGATCAGTTTTCCGTTATCATCTTTTAGAATCCAACGGACACATTCACCCTGCCTGTAAGCCTTATTCTTTTCAGGATCGAATACCTGATTGATATCCTTATCCAGAGGACGTATCCATTCAGGTATGTGTTTATTCACCTGAACGTGCGCGTCGATGAATTGCCTTGCTGTTTTTTCACTATTTACGATCACCAGTTCCATAGGAAGCTAATTTGAGGTGCAAAAATAGTGTTTAAAACCGATAGTCGATAAGGGAAGGCCAATGGCCTTTATATCGCGGGTGTTCGTCGATACATGCCCGTCTATAGAGGTACTTTTAACATTTATTTTTCAAATGGACGATTACTTTTATAACGTGTCTGTAGTAACTCAGTGTCCCGGCCTTTCATAATTCCATTTCACCCATATGCTAAAAAAGAGAAAGTGGCTACTGGCTGCCATTGTTATTCCTGTAATTGCCATCTGTTATTTTCTATTTGCCGGTAAAGCTGCGGACAGCAGTATTACAGCCAAGGTCCGGAAAGGTAGTTTTCGCGATGTAGTCAGCAGTTCCGGTGAACTGCAGGCGGAAAATACCGTGTATATCTCTGCTCCGGCCGACCTGCAGGCAAATCAGATCTATGATGAGATCAAGATACAGGAGATGGTACCGGAAGGTTCACATGTAAAAGAAGGCGATTACATCGCTACACTCGATCCAACGTTGGTGAATAAACGTATCAGTGATATGCAACTATCACTGGAGAAATCAAATTCAACCGTCACGCAGACTGCGTTGGATACGGCGCTGACTTTAAGGGAAGCCCGCGACCAGATGACCAATCTGCAGTTCCAGATGGAACAAAAGAAACTCGCCCTGGAACTCAGTAAATATGAGCCTCCCGCTACTATTAAACAGGCCGAGATCGATCTGCAGAAAGCACAACGTGATCTTGTACAGATGAAAGACAATTACAAGATCAAGCAGCAACAGGCGGCAACAAAGATGGAACAGGCGAAAAGAGAAGCAGATGAATTCGGAAGGATCATCGGCCGGCTGGAAGAGCTGAGGGGCCGCTTTGTGATTAAGGCTCCTAAAAATGGGTTACTAGTATATATAAGCGACTGGGCAAGCGGTGGTAAAAAGAAAACAGGTTCTGTTGTACGTTCCTGGGATCCCCGCGTAGCCATGCTGCCGGACCTTTCATCCATGTTATCCAAAGTCTATATCAACGAAGTTGATATCAGCAAAATTCATCAGTCACAGAAAGTGACGATGGGACTCGACGCCTTCCCTGAAGTAAAAATGGAAGGCGTCGTTAAGACAGTAGCGAATATCGGAGAAACCCGCCCGGGCGCCACTGCCAAGGTGTTCGAAGTGAACATCAAGTTGAATAGAGTAGATTCTATTCTGAAACCCGGAATGACTACTTCCAACAACATCCTCATCAGTGAAGTACCTAAAAAGCTGATCATTCCGCTGGAAGCTGTATTCGCAGAAGGAAAGACCAGCTTCGTATACCTGAGAAAATCAGGTGACATTTCCAAACAACAGGTAACACTGGGTAAATCAAATGACGAAGAAGTAATTGTTGAAAAAGGACTGGCGGAAGGAGATGTGGTATATCTCTCTGAACCCGCGTCAGCAAAGGAAACCAAAATCACGACATTAAAATAATGTAATGCTGGACCGAAATTTCAACAACCTCTATATCGCCCTGGACTCCCTCGGCGCTAACAGACTACGTTCATTCCTCACTGCATTAGGTATCATTTTCGGGGTAGCGGCTGTTATCGCCATGCTGGCCATCGGCCGGGGTGCACAGGCTGAAATCCTTGATCAGATGAAGCTCGTGGGTGTGAATAACATTGTGATCAAACCAAAAGCAGAAGATAAAAAAGACGGCGATCAGCAGCAGAAAGAGTCCGATGATAAAAGCGGCAACAGCAACGGAAAAGCAGCTGCAACAAAAGCACGTTTCTCAAAAGGACTCAGTATCGCCGATGCAGAAAGCATCCGGCGTATTATTCCCACTGTTGCGGTGATCAGTCCTGAAATGATCCAGGAACAGGATGTGATCTATGCCAGTAAAAGCAGTAAACTAAAGATCGTAGGTGTGGAGCCTGCTTTCTTTGAGATCAATAATATCACCATCGGCGCAGGTACTGTTTTTAATCAGCGGCAGCGTATTGCCGGAGAGGGGGTATGTATTATCGGTAGTGATGTAAAACGTAAGTTTTTTATTTCCGAAGATCCGATAGGTAAAACGATAAAATGCGGTGATCAATGGTTAAAGATCATTGGTGTAACCGAAGAAAAAACGATCTCCAAATCAACCAAGGATAACCTTGGTATCAGAGATTACAACTTAGATATCTATATCCCTATACAGACTTCACTGATTCGTTACAAGAATCCTTCACTTTATCTGGGTGCTGGTGAAAATGCTTTTTTCAGCAACAATAACCAGCAGCCAGGTAATCAGATCTTTCATCAGCTGGATCAGCTGGTGATACAGGTACATGAGTCAGAATCACTGTCGGAATCCGCGACCATCATCAGCCGTATGCTGCGCCGCAGACACAATGACGTACTCGATTTTGAGATCACTATTCCGGAGCAGTTGCTGAAACAGCAACAGAAAACAAAGGATGTATTCAATATCGTACTGAGTGCTATTGCCGGTATTTCCCTGCTGGTAGGCGGTATCGGTATTATGAATATTATGCTGGCTTCCGTGCTGGAACGTACCCGCGAGATCGGTATCCGTATGGCATTGGGTGCACAGAAGAAAGATATCGTGATGCAGTTCCTGTTTGAGGCAGTACTGATCAGTCTTACGGGAGGAATCATCGGTGTGATACTGGGTGTTTCAGGCGCTTATTTAGTGGATAAGTTAGCCGATATACACACAATTGTATCCGGTATATCCATTTTCATCTCCTTCGTGCTGGCATCAGCCGTTGGTCTCATCTTCGGTATTTCCCCTGCCCGCAAGGCGGCTCATAAGAACCCAATTGAATGTTTGCGACATGATTAAGAAACCTATTCTGTTTACGATCTGTGGATTGTTAACCTTCGCTGTTACCCATGCTCAGCAAACATTGTCTTTGCAGGGAGTGGTTGTACAGGCACAGCAACAATCGCCTTCTTACTATAAAGCGCGCAGCAGTGCGCTGAACAGTCTCTATGCCTTCAGATACTATGTGGCAGGCCGCCGTCCGCAGTTAAAACTGCAGGCCACCAATAACAGTAGTTTTCTGGGGAACATTGAGAGCATCCGTCAGCCGGATGGTACCTATGCTTTCAGCAAGAGTTCCTATTCATATACGTTTACCAGTCTGGCAGCAGACCAGATCGTCCCTTTTACCGGCGGACAGTTCTCCGTTGCCACCAACCTGTCCAGGAACGACGTCTTTGATCCGTCTTCAAGTGTAGGCTATCTTTCTACACCGTTTTCCATCAGTTATTTTCAGCCCACGCTCTTATACAATCCCTATCGCTGGGACAGCCGTATACAGCCATTGCTGTATGAGGAATCAAAGAAACAGTACATCGAGACACTGGAAAAAACAGGCCTGCAGGCAGCCGGTTATTTCTTCGATGCATTGGTGGCTCAGCAGCAGGAGTTAATATTGCAACAGAACGTTGCCAATACCGATACTTTATACAAGATTTCAAAGGGTAGATATGAGCTGGGTAAGATCGCAGAGAATGAGTTGCTGCAGATAGAACTGAACCTGATCAATGCCCGCAATAACCTGGAACAGGCTTCACTGAGCAAGGAGATAGCCTATCGTGAGTTGACCCAGTTCCTGACCTTACCCAAGGGTACGAGTGTGCAGGTTTCATTGCCGGATACCATTCCTGCCCTGATGATCCCCCTGGACGTCGCGCAGCGCGAAGCACAGGATAACCGCCAGGCAGTACTGACCTTTCGCCGTCAGCGGCTGGAAGCGGAGCAACAGGTAGCAGAAGCCAGAGGTAACAGTGGTTATCAGTTAAACGTTTCGGCCAACTTCGGACAGGCACGTCAGGGTTCTACGCTAAAAAACGCTTATGGAGGCGGAAATCTGCAACAAACCCAGTTATTGAGTGTCGGGGTGTCCATCCCGATTATGGACTGGGGAAGAGCCCGTAATCGCATCAGACAGGCAAAAGCGAACCAGGAGCTGGCAGAGATAGATATACAGCAACAGGAACGGAATTTCGAACAGGAGATCTATTTACAGACACAGCAATTCAACATCCAGCGTAAGCTGCTGGAAAGTGCGGCTAAAGCGGATACCATTGCGAAACAGCGGTATGAGATCACGAAACAGCGTTACTATATTGGCAAAATATCCATTACAGACCTCAATCTGGCCCAGCAGGAAAAGGATATGGCCAATCAGAACTACATCAACGCACTGCGCTCCTTCTGGACCTCTTACTATACCGTACGCCTGTTAACGCTGTACGATTTTGAGAGATCCCAGAAGATCAGATACGAGTTTAAAGAAAGATGAGGCCGGAGTTGGCATTATTTTTTCTACTTCGCCTGATATGAAGCGACAAGTGGGATACATTTTTGTAATCATCTGCCTGATATTTTTTCTGGTGATGAGTTACTCCCGGCAGCAAAAGCGGGTAAAACAGGTGTTGTCAGAGAATGAACGCCTGATCAACGAAAACCGTGATCTGAGACGTTCTCTGGAAGTAAACAGCCAGACGGCCCGGCAGATAGCCGACAGAAGGGAAATAAACGCCCGTACGGAAGGTACTTTCGTAGAACGGCGTACTTATTACCGCCGCAACTGGAACCAGTTTATTTCGGTCAATACAAGCGATTACCGCACCGGCTTCCTGGGAGGTATCAAGGACCTGAAGATCATCGTGCGCAATCAGACGGAATATCCGCTGGATAATGTCGTGGTAGCGGTACAGTATATGAAGGGAAACGGTGATGTGTTTAAGACAGAACAGTACACCGTAAACGACGTACCGGCAAAGGGCACAAAATCAGTGGATGCCTCTTCCAGCCGGAAAGGGCAGAAGGTCTCCCTGAAGCTGCAGAGTATTACCAGTCAGCCGATGAATTTCTGCTGGTCTGCCAGTAAACCGGCAGCACCGGGCGCTGTGGACCCTTACATGTGTGTACCACAGTAATGACGATTTAAACTACGTTTTTCAAATATTTATCTTGGGTTCTCGTTTGTGAGGCACTACTGTAGTTTTGGACGAGCTGCAGGCAGTGCCTCTTTTCTTCTGGACGATAAGGATGATCAGAAACAGTACCTGCGACTGATCCTGGTCAGTTTCCCGGACTAACACAAGCCTTACATTTGCATTAATGTTATCAATACGGAATTTATTACCACCGCTCATCATCCCCGGGCATGTAGCGGATTTATATGAACAGGCATTTCCCGCAGAGGAACGGCGTAACCTGACCGCTCAGCAGACATTGCTGAACACTGGTGCGTTGCGACTGGGATTGCTGGAGAACAGTGAACAATTTGCCGGTTTCGTATTCTACTGGCAACTGACAGATTTTGTATTCATAGAACATTTTGCGGTGAGTCCCGAACAACGGGGCGCCGGTATTGGCAGTGCTGTGATGCAGGTACTTGAAGCAGACCATAAAAAGCTGGTGCTTGAAGTGGAGTTACCCCATACCATCGATGCACAGCGCCGGATCCGGTTTTACGAAGGACTGGGCTTTAGGGCCTATGCCTTCAATTATCTGCAACCTCCCTATCAGGCAGGCGGAGCGCCCCTTCCTATGCTCCTCATGCAAAAAGGTATGCCCCCGGAGGAACATACCTTTACCAAAATCAGTAACGAAATATATCTCGAAGTCTATGGCTGCCAGTGATTAACGGCCGCCTCTGTTGGCCCTGTCACTACGTGGCGCTGATGGAGCCGGAGCAGCACGTTGTGGCTGCGGCTGTGGCGCCGGACGTGATGGCTGTACCTGCGGACGTGACTGCATTGGAGGCTGTGACGGACGAGGTTGTGCCTGTGGCGCTACCATCTGCGGACGGGACTGAGAAGGCTGCGGCTGCGGACGAGACATCTCAGGTTGTGGCTGCGGACGTGACATCTGTGGCTGTGATGGTCTTGTTACCGGACCAGGGCTCGGTGTCGGCGTCATCGGCCTTGTTTCAGGTCTGCTGTTAGAACGGTCAGGCCTTGAATTGTTGTCAGGTCTTGGCGTAAACGTATTGTTATTACCCGGGTTAGACGGCGTTACCGGTCTTGTAGACGGAGCAGACGGTGTAGATGGAGCCGGTGTGACCGGTCTGTTGTTATTCCTGTCAAACTCTGGTCTTCTGCCAGGTATATTGTTGTTATTGTTATTCTCGATGGGCCTTACTGGTGTACTATTATCCGGCCGACTTATATTTCCCCTGTCTATTGTTCTGCCGGGTACACCGTTGTCAGGACGGCCATCATTATTTCTGTCGGGCAGGTCATTTCTGCGGATAGTCCTGCCTGGTACCGGTCTGTCAGAATTATTTCTGTCGTTATTGTTACCATTGGTGAAGGTGTTATTGCCACGTCCTCCGCGTAAAGACGAAGGCTGCGGACGATACATACTTACCTGGTTACGGTCAACGGTGGCACGGCCGGGACGGTTACCATCGACTACACGGACAGGGCGGATTTCATTACGGGTGTAACGTTCCACATCACGGGTAGCAGGACCACGGTAGTAAGTCCGGTTATTGATCACGGTTGTATTGTTGATGATGGTCGTGTTGTTATACACATTCACGCGATGACTTCTGTCCACATAGTATCTGTTGACATATGTGCTGGTAATGTACTGGCAGGGTACGAATGACCAGTAACCTACCGGGATGTTCATGCTGACGCCGATCGTCATACCCGGGCCAAGCGGTGCCCATCCATAGTAATCATTACTGTTTCTCCAGCTTACCCATGCTGGTCCCCATTCGGTACCAGGTACCCACATCCAGCCGTATGCATCGTCAAATGCCCAGCGGCCGTAGTGGAAGGGCGCCCATCCCCAGTCATAATCAGATACCCACGTCCAGCCGTAGTCAGTATATACCCAGTGACCTGCGGTAGAGTAGGGCTGGAAGTCGGGACCGGCGTTCGGGATCCATACCTGTCCATAATTGCCGTAGGAGGTCCAGCGGCCGTATGGGCTAAGTTCGTCGTAGAAGCCGGATATAGAAACCTGTGTCTGCTGATAAGGCTGCCGGGTCGTGGCGCAGGATACGCCGGTGACTGACAGCGAAACCGCAATCACAGCTAATGAAATATATTTTGTTATGTTTTTCATGTCGATTGTTTTAAATGGGTGTGGCAACTTATAATTTGTCCGAAAACAATACTGTATAGCGATTTAGTACTTACTGAAGGCTATAAAATTTAACGGTGAACGAATGCGTGGTATATAACAGTTGATCAATTGTTAAGGCTGAAAGCTGGCCTTTGGCATCTGTTTAGTTCGATGGTTCGGAGTCAGATATTAGCTTGTTTAGTATAAATCAATATCTGTGCCTGAAACGCTAAAAGCTTGTCTACAGCAGGTTTGATCAGTTTGCTAGCTTGTTTATTTAGCAAAATATTCACAGAAACCGTTAAAAAAATGTTAGACAGGAGGGAGGTTGAAAGTTAGCAGGGCTAATGGTTGAAGAGAATTTATAATATCATACTTTGCTTATAATAAAAAATAGTTATCTATAGACTTTAGTGGAGGATGTATACGTTAAAAGGACTAAATTGCATTCCTCATTCATCGCCTTTTCTTGTAAGAACTAATTGACTTCCAATAGATAATTGAGGGCTGTGGACAAGTGTCTCTGGTCTGTCCGACTATTTTTTGAATTTCTCCTATTAACAGTTACCTTTGCGGCAAAATTAACAAACCGCTCATTTTAAGCATTTATAAACCTCTTAAAAATATGCCTAACACAGGTAAGATCAAGCAAATTATCGGTCCCGTGGTGGACGTCCACTTTGATGGAAAGTTGCCCGAAATCTACAACGCACTGGAAATTACCCGCGAAAATGGTCAGAAGGTAGTGCTGGAAGTACAGCAGCACCTTGGTGAAGATAGCGTTCGTTGCGTGGCAATGGACTCTACGGATGGTTTCGTGAGAGGAATGGCCGTAACGGACAAGGGCACTCCTATTAAAATGCCGGTGGGCGAAGGCATCAAAGGTCGCTTGTTCAACGTGGTAGGTGAGGCTATCGATGGCTTGGGTGATGTTGATAGCAGCAATGGATATCCTATTCACCGTAAGCCGCCTAAATTCGAAGATCTGGCAACAGATACAGAAGTACTGTTCACTGGTATCAAAGTAATCGATCTGATCGAGCCATATGCAAAAGGTGGTAAGATTGGTCTGTTCGGTGGTGCTGGTGTGGGTAAAACCGTATTGATCCAGGAGCTGATCAACAACATCGCAAAAGGTTACGAAGGTTTATCCGTATTTGCCGGCGTGGGTGAGCGTACCCGTGAAGGTAATGACCTGATGCGTGAAATGATCGAAGCTGGTATCGTAAAATATGGCGCGAAATTCCAGGAGTCCATGGAACATGGCGGATGGGATCTGAGCGCAGTAGATAAAGAAGGTCTGAAGCAATCTCAGGCTACCTTCATCTTCGGTCAGATGAACGAACCACCGGGAGCACGTGCTCGTGTGGCTTTATCCGGTCTGACAATGGCAGAATATTTCCGTGATGGAGATGGTACTGCAGGTGGTGGTAAGGATATCCTGTTCTTCGTAGACAACATCTTCCGTTTCACACAGGCAGGTTCTGAAGTATCCGCGCTGTTAGGCCGTATGCCATCAGCGGTGGGTTATCAGCCAACCCTGGCAACAGAGATGGGTCTGATGCAGGAACGTATCACTTCCACTAAAAATGGTTCAATCACTTCCGTACAGGCGGTTTACGTACCTGCGGATGACTTGACTGACCCGGCTCCTGCTACAACCTTTGCGCACCTGGATGCTACCACGGTACTGGATCGTAAGATCTCCGACTTAGGTATCTATCCTGCTGTGAGCCCGCTGGAATCTACTTCCCGTATCCTCAGTCCTAGTATCGTAGGTGAAGCTCACTACAACTGTGCACAGAGAGTGAAAATGATCCTTCAGCGTTATAAAGAGCTGCAGGACATCATCGCGATCCTGGGTATGGATGAGTTGAGTGATGAAGATAAACTGACAGTATCCCGCGCTCGTCGTGTACAGCGTTTCCTGTCTCAGCCTTTCCACGTAGCAGAACAGTTCACTGGTCTGAAAGGTGTACTGGTGCCAATCGAAGAAACTATCCGTGGTTTCAACATGATCATGGACGGTGAAGTAGATGAGTATCCTGAAGCAGCATTCAACCTGGTTGGTAACATCGAAGCAGCTATCGAGAAAGGTAAGAAACTACTGGAAGCAGCTAATAACTAATATTTTTCACCCTTAACTTTTAATATGTTATTAGAAGTATTAACACCTGAAAGAAAACTGTATTCCGGCGAAGTGTATGGTGTACAGCTGCCAGGCATTGACGGTCTTTTCGAAGTGCTGGACAGGCACGCACCGTTGATCGCTGCCCTGGGCAAAGGCAGGATGAAGGTGCTGAAAGATAAAACACAGAACGAGTTCTATAACATAGAAGGTGGTTTCGTGGAAGTATACAGAAATAAAGCAACTGTGCTTGTTGAAGGCGCAGAAGCGAAATAAATTAAGAATTAAGAATTAACAATTAAGAATTGGTTATTTACGGCTGAAACTTAATTTCAGGTCTTAAGGATTAATAGCAAAGTAGATATAATTTACTTTCAAATAGAAAAAGAGACGTTTCAATTGAAGCGTCTCTTTTTTATTTATACATCAGCCAGATGTCAACTTTTATATTGATACTGGCTTTCGTATATCAACTCATATTATTTCTACCTGTTAATCTTCTTTATATTCAATCCCGGTCAATCTCCGCTGCATTTCAATTCTTAATTGTTAATTACCTAATTCCTGATTAAAATAAATAGGCCGGGTATGATTACCCGGCCTTTCTTTTTGTCCTAACTATTCCAATCTAATTAATAAATAACCCTGTTCTGGAGCGCAGTAAGATTACTGGCCAGGGCGTTGCACAAATCAGGTCCCGGCTGCGCAGGAAATACATCCCACAGCGGCACTAGGGCCTGTTCCTATGAAAATGAATATTTTATGTTTATAATGACGAATGATTTTATTGCTTCAACCGTTTGAAATAATGTCCTGACCCTGATAAAAAAAAGGGTCTCTCATTTACTTCGTTGTTGCGAATTGTTTTAGTTTTTATTCTATATCCAGGAAGGTGTAAACGTGATCTGGTTTGTCCTTCATAGGTATTTATATTCGGTTATATTAGAATTCCTTCCCCTACGGTGTCCTATTATCAGCAGGTTTACAAACAATAGAATGCTCTGACTACATTACTTTTTTACCTAAGCAAGATATTTGATTTTTTTTAAATATCCTCGTTTAAGGGAAGCGTTTTGAGTAGCGGAAATGCACCCATTGACGTTAGTCATTGGGCCTCAGCCGATAGGCATATAATAATTTTTTAACTTTTTTTTCCACAGGTGGTTCTAAAGCCGGTTTACCGGCATACGGAGGAGCATATACGTAGCTGTTCAGCAGTTAGTTCAGTAAAGGATCTATCGGGAAATTAGCCATGATGGCAAAGTTAGCGCCCAGGTTCTTCAACGCCTGCGGCCATATATTCTGTTCTTTTTCTTCAAAAATAAGCGGTGCATTGCTTTCAGATAAGATCCAGGATTTTTCATTGAGTTCATTTTCAAGCTGTCCGCTGCTCCATCCGGAATAACCAATGAAAAACTTTATCTTGTTCAGGTCCAGCTGGCCGGTATTGATCAATGATACCACCTGGTCAAACTCACCACCCCAGTATACGCCATTCTGTATCTCAAAACCGCCTCTGATCAATTCAGGCTGCTGATGTATAAAGTGAATGGTGTCTATCTGTACCGGTCCTCCGTAATACACTTTGATATTGTTTATCAGCACTTCCGGTACAAGCTCATTCAAAGACTGGTCAAACAGCTTGTTAAGCACAAAACCAAAGCTCCCCCGACTCTCCTGATGTTCGCACAGTAATACAACGGTACGGGCAAAATTCTGATCTTTAAGGAATGGGTCCGCAATCAGTAATGTTCCAGGCGACAAAGAAACCATACACATACAATTTTAGCACTTACCCAAATTTAACTAATTGAAAGCAAGTATAATAGTATTTATTGGAGTTTTACTTGCCAGTTTCCGGTATTCTTTGAGGAGGGAGAGAATGATTGCAGAAAGCGTAAAGAGGGGCTAAAAACGCCTTAAAACAGGCTAAAAAATTAAAAGGAGGCTAGAAAGCCTCCTTACCATTTTATCAACCAAAATCTAAATCGCTTATGGAAACGAAATCCATGTCGATGTATGTAGAAATTTAAAAATTGCTAGTTTGTTAAACCAGTACATCAAATTTAGTACCAGTTTGATAAGGCAAATGTACAGAAGATTGATCAATTATGAATATTATTTCCCAGTTAAAATTACGTTAAAGTGATGTTTTATTGCTAAAGTGAGGATGGATAACGGTTTTGAGCTTTTAAATTTGTATTAATGTTGCTATAGCAAGCAATGATTTTTAACAATTCAGGTGCTGGTACCCTCGTTCTTTGTGAGTATCTTGTGCGCCTTAGTATTGATGTAGCATGGTACCATTGAAGAAAGTATTTCCCATAATTGTGGTGTTAATTACCCTGTCATTATTGGGAATCATCTGGATCCAGGTCAACTGGATCTATAACGCAGCTATCGTACGTCGTGAGCAGATGGAACAGCGTGCGGTAACTGTAATGATAAACGTGAAGGAGCAGATGCTTCAGCGTAAGGCACCTCCTATGCGTTTTAAAGTAGATGGCGCCGCCATCAGGCCTACAGAAAAAGGGCTGGCGATCGATAAATATGAGATCACCAATACCATCGATCTGACAGAGAAGGTCAGTGACCGCTTCACCACAGAAGAAGTACAGAAACTGATCACCAACAGTCTGCGTGAACAACACCTCGATACCACCTTCGAGTTCGCCGTATTAGGTAAAGGCCATTTTGGTAATAGCAATGGTATCCGTATGCAGTCCGCCGGACTGTCCAAAATGCTTGAAAATACGACCAGCACCGACAGTCTCGATTATACATTCCAGTATATACCCCTGGTGAACAGTTTTGACTATGTGACAGGTGAAACAGAAACACTGCTGCTGGTGCAGCCTAAGAATAACATGATGTTACTCTTATCGCTGGGAAAAATGATGGCAGGTGGTCTGTTATTTACCGCTGTGATCATTACCGCATTTATCCTGACTATCCGCACAATGCTCAATCAGAAGAAATTGTCGGAGATCAAATCAGACTTTATCAACAACATGACGCATGAGCTGAAAACACCACTGGCCACCATCTCGCTGGCTATTGATGCTATCGGTAATGAGAAGGTCATGGACAACAGGGATAAGATCAAATACTTTTCCGGTATCATCAAGGAGGAGAACAAACGCATGAACAAACAGGTGGAGAGTATTCTGCAATCTGCCTTACTGGAAAAGAATGAGATCGGACTGAATCTGCAGGTGACAGATGTGCATGACGTAATATCCAGTACAGTAGAAAATCTGCAGTTACAGCTGGATGCAAAACAAGGCCACGCAGAACTTCGCCTGGATGCGATCAACCCTATCATTAAAGCGGATGACGTGCATTTCTCCAATGTGATCTTCAATCTGCTGGACAATGCGATCAAGTATTCAAAAGAAAATCTCGAGGTGGTTATATCCACACACAATACACGTAAGAGCCTCATTATTACAATAGCAGATAACGGTATCGGTATGAGCCGTGACACGATTTCCCGTATCTTTGAAAAATTCTATCGTGCACATACAGGTAATGTGCATAACGTAAAAGGATTCGGATTGGGATTAAGTTATGTGAAAGCCATCGTGGATGCCCATAAAGGCAAGATCAAAGTAGAAAGCACGATGGGGAAGGGTAGTAAGTTTACATTGGAATTTCCACAAGAATAAATCATCAGTCAGTAAATAAATACCAGTAACCGGGAATTAAGTCAATTGATTCCCGGCGACTGATTTTTACTTACTGATCCCTAATTGAAAAGACTATGGCATTAATCGAAAAAGAACTTGCGCATTTTAAACACGCTATTGCTGTTCCGGGGATGGGCGTTGCAATGCAGGAAAAACTGAAGGAAACACGCGTATTGGTAGTTGGCGCCGGTGGATTGGGATCTCCGGTAATACAGTATTTAAGCGCGAGTGGCGTTGGTGTGATCGGTATTGCCGATTATGGTGTAATTACTGATGAAGATATGCACAGACAACCCATCTATCAGATGCAGGACCTGCGTAAACATAAAGCTAAAATGGCTGCCAGCCGCTTGTGGGCAAGCAATCCTTTTACCAAACATTATCCTTTACTGTTACAGGTAAAGCCGGAAAATATAAAACAACTGCTGGAAGGCATGGATCTCGTGATCGATTGCTCCCAGCATCATGCAACCCACCTCGTGATCAACGATGCCTGTGTAGCGCATGGCAAACCATTCGTGATCGGTGAAGTACATAATTGGGTCTCCTGGTGGGCTGGCTTCAATATCGCTCCTGCCAGTGGTGATGCAGCTGCTTCCTACCGTTGTAACCTTGACCTGATAGATGACCATCGTAACTTCGATGCAGGCGCTATCGGTGTTACACATGGTGCGACCGGTATGATGATCGTTAATGAGGTGCTGAAATATATTGCCGGTGTTCCTGACGGACTGGCCAACAAATTCTACAGCATGAATTTCCTGCATAATACCTATCAGGTCAATACCCTGTTCCCGGATGCCGGTATACTGGCCGATATCAGGGCGAAAGGCGTGCTGACTGCCGAAGAATATGGTATAGACATCGTACCGGATATTGAAGATTAAACCCGACATATGTTCAGCAAGCTGAAACTAAAACCTATACTTTCCACGATCCTGGGACTTTACCTGGTGATCGGCGTAGTGCTGACCTTATTCCAGAAGAAGTTCATCTTTCATCCGGAACCGCTGGAGGCGAACTATGCCTTCAAATACGACATCCCGTTTGAAGAGATCAGCATCCGGATCAATGAGAAACAGACGCTGAGCGCCATGCTGTTTAAGGCAGACAAGCCAAAGGGAATCGTGATATACTTTCATGGAAATGCCCGCAATATTTCCAAATATGGAAATAAGGCTAAATTGATGCTGGAGCGCGGCTACAGTGTGCTGATGATGGATTATCCCACTTATGGGAAAACCACCGGCGAACTGACCGAAAAAGCGATCTACGACAACGCCCTGCATATGTACGAGGTAGCCCGGAAGTTTTACCCGCGGGATAGTATTATCATTTACGGAAGATCACTGGGGACGGCAGTCGCTGCCCAGCTGGCAGCTGTCCGCGATTGTAAACGTCTGGTGCTGGAAGCCCCGTATTTCAACATGACAGAGATGGCAATGCGTTTGGTGCCGCTTTACCCGTATGCGTATATGCTCGATTTTAAGTTCCCGACCAATGAATACCTGCCCAAAGTAACGGCGCCTGTTGTCATTATTCATGGTACGGACGATAAGACAATACCCATTGAATCAGGGAAGAAACTGGAAAAGCTGTTCAAAACAGGCGACCAGTTTATTACTATACCCGGCGCGGATCACAATAACCTGGAGAAATATCCAGACTATCTGAAAGCGTTAGACGTCGCGTTGCGATAATTTAGCCTGTCTGGCCGTTACATGCAGCTCATGTGGCAGGCCCAGTTTCAGGGAATAGTTCTCATGCGTATGTCCCACCGGGAAGCCAAAGCAGACCGGGTACTCGTAATCCTGTACAATATTCCGGATGATCTCGTACTCGGTCTGGCCAAAAGGCGTTTCTGTCTCTTTACCATCAGTAAAAGACCCGATTACCAGTCCGGCGAGATCTTCCAGCCATCCTGCCCTTTTCAGGTTATACATCATACGGTCCACATTATAGCGGTACTCGCCGATATCTTCCAGAACCAGTATTTTCCCTTTTGTATCAGGTTGCGAGTCAGTACCTGACAGATTGGCCAGGAGGGACAGGTTACCGCCAATCAGCTTACCAGTACCTTTTCCGGTACGGTTCAGATCATTTGGCGCCGCAGTATAACGGTAGGAAGTGCCTTTTAATGCCAGCCGAAGGCTATCCACATATTCATTCTCAACGGTTTCCGGTCTGATACCACTGCACATCATGGAATGGATGGTAGGAATGCCGTACTGGTGCTGAATATGCGTATGCAGGGCGGTAATATCACTGTACCCGCAGATCCACTTGGGATGTTTGCGGAATTGCTTGAAATCCAGTTCATCCAGGATACACACCATGCCATATCCACCGCGGCCAAAAATGATAGCTTTGATATCAGGGTCGTCCAGCATATCCTGCAGCTCTTCCAGCCGCAGTTCATCCGGAGCGGAGAAATTATGGAAACTGGTGCCTACCGTAATGCCCAGGTGTACCTGGAAACCCCAGGAACTGATCACGCCAGCCGCATATTCTGCTGCCTGCAGATCCATTTTGCTACTACTACAGGTGATGCCTATCAGATCACCTTTTTTGAGGTATGGCGGAATTTTCATTGTTCTATGCTTTAATTACCTTTGCAGACCATTTGGGGAGTTATCCCAAACCCGACAGGGCTAAGTTGATAAATAGTTTTCGCTCTTCCAAAAGCAAAAACAGAATTTCCATTATTTAAGCATTCTTTAAGCGAACATGGCAAAATTTAACAGATATCTAATAACAGCGGCATTGCCTTATGCCAACGGACCGGTCCACATCGGTCACCTGGCTGGCTGTTATATTCCCGCCGATATATATGTGCGCTACCTGCGTGCTAAAAAGGCGGATGTAAAGTTCATAGGAGGAACTGACGAACACGGAGTACCTATCACCATCAAGGCGATGAAGGAAAACGTAACTCCGCAGGATATTGTGGATAAATATCATAAGATCATCTATGACAGCTTTACAGACATGGGTATCTCTTTCGATATTTTCTCCAGAACCACTAATCAGGTACACCACGAAACAGCAGCTGACTTCTTCAAAACGATGTATGATAAGGGGCTGTTTGAAGAAAGAGAAAGCGAGCAGTTCTTTGATGAAACTGCCAATGTATTCCTGGCCGACCGTTACATCGTTGGTACCTGCCCAAAATGCGGTAACCCGAATGCATACGGTGACCAGTGTGAAAGATGTGGTACTTCACTGAGCCCGGACGAACTGATCGAACCGCGTTCAACTCTCAGCAATGCAGTGCCTGTCAAGAAAAAGACAAAGCACTGGTATATGCCTTTACAGAACTATGAACCATTCCTGAAAGAATGGCTCCTGGAAGGTCACAAAGAGTGGAAAAACAACGTATACGGACAGTGTAAAAGCTGGATCGATGGCGGTCTGCAAAGCAGGGCAATGACCCGCGACAGCAGCTGGGGTATTAAAGTGCCACTGCCTGATGCAGAAGGTAAAGTACTGTATGTATGGTTTGATGCACCGATCGGTTATATCTCCGCAACCAAGGAACTGACCGCCAACTGGGCAGATTACTGGTGTAAAGATGATACCAAACTGGTACACTTTATTGGTAAAGACAATATCGTGTTCCACTGCGTGATCTTCCCGGCAATGCTAAAAGGTCATGGTGGATATGTACTGCCTGAAAACGTACCGGCGAACGAATTCCTGAATATCGAAAGTGAGAAGGTATCCACTTCCCGTAACTGGGCCGTATGGGTACATGATTATGTAAAAGACTTCCCTGATCAGCAGGATGTACTGCGTTACGTACTGACCAGCATCGCGCCTGAAACAAAGGACAGTGACTTTACCTGGAAAGATTTTCAGCAGCGTAACAACAGTGAGTTAGCCGATATCTTCAGCAGTTTTGTGCATCGTACGATGGTATTGATGCATAAACTCTGCGGTGGTAAGGTACCACCATTCCATGCAGCGCTGAAAGACGGACGGGATGATGTATTGTTTACAGCCCTAAAGGCTTCTATACAGAAGATAGAAGATTCACTGGAAAACTTCCGCTTCCGTGAAGCATTGGCAGAAGTAATTGATATCTCCCGTTCCGGTAATAAATATCTCCAGGACAGAGAACCATGGAAACTGGCAAGTGCGATGGCGGCGGATCCATCACTGGCAGCAGATTATCAGAAACGCATTGACAACTGTCTGCATCTGTGTCTGCAACTGACCGCCAACCTGGCTATTCTGGTTAATCCATTCCTGCCATTCACAGCGAAAAAGATCTGTCACATGCTGAAGGTAGTAGATCGTATGCTGGAGTGGGAAAATGCAGGCAGCCTGAAACTGGTGAATGTAGGATATCCGCTACGTGAGTCGGAACATTTGTTCGGCAAAATTGACGATACGAAGATCCAGGAGCAGATCGATAAACTGAAAGCTGGGTTGATTAAACCAGTAGCAGCTCCTGTTGAGAATAAAGTAAAAGAAATGAAACCTGAGATACAGTTTGACGATTTCGCAAAACTCGACCTGCGCGTAGGTACGATCCTGGAAGCAGAGAAAGTACCAAAAGCAGACAAACTGCTGAAATTACTGGTGGATATCGGTACAGAGAAACGTACAGTGGTATCTGGTATCGCGGAACATTTTGCACCGGAAGAAGTGGTAGGCAAACAGGTAACACTCGTAGCCAACCTCGCACCAAGAAAAATGCGCGGTATCGAAAGCCAGGGAATGATCCTGATGGCTGAAAATGCTGCCGGTAAACTGGTATTCGTTAATCCGGATGCAGCAGTAGATGCAGGCAGTGAAGTGAGATAATACTTTTTCACAAATTATACCCAGAAAGGGGATGTTCCGGAAGGAATATCCCCTTTTTTTCAGGCGATCAAGTCCACCTATACGTCGTGTATGAAGCATGTATGAAGCATGTATGAAGCCTCCCATCCCTATCCGTTAACCCTATCACAATTCTTCCTGTCTCATGCATATTTCCTGATTTTTTCCTTATATTCGTATTGATGTCATTGCACACAACATATCAGCATTCATCCGTTCAGCCTACGCCAGTACTGCGTATGGCTGTTGTTGTGCATACCAATACCCCAATAGCAAGTAAGTCTTACTATTACACAACCTTTAAGGACTTCGATACTTTTTCCCCGGACTATTATTAATAATATTTATTGTTCGGGGATCCCTCGGTTTTTCTATTGTATAGTTTGTTCCACTGCGCGATATACCACATCGGCAGGAATTTTTTTTAATTTAAAATTAGTAGTGTATGAAATCAGGAAAAGCAAAGACCAAAGAAAAGACCCCCGTAATTCTTTGTGAAGAAGATTATAACCTCCTGAAACAATTTGCAGGCACCAAAACAGATGATATCAGCGAAATGTCACTGGCATATGAACTGAATCGCGCCGTTGTTGTGGATAATGAAGCCCTGCCTGTAGGGACCATCCGTTTAAACTCACTGGTAAGTGTGAAGGAAGTCAATTCAGGAAAAGTGACAGACTTCCGTATTGTAATGCCGATCGATGCAGATATCAAACAAAAGAAAATTTCTATACTGGCGCCGCTGGGTGCAGCTCTCATTGGTTTCCGTAAAGGAGATGAAGTAGAGTGGAAGATGCCGGCTGGCGTAAAGCGCTTTACTGTACTGAATGTACAGGCATAAAGAATAGGAAGTCCGCCGGCGGCGGACTTTTTTATTTTAATTATTACTGTTGATCAGATTGACGATCACTTTTACCATCATCTCCTTTTCCTCCGGCTTCGATTCCGCGATCATCAGGGTAAACGCCACCAGGGCATTGTCCGCAATCCTTTTGCTGCCATCCCTGCTGTAGAGAATGCTGTTCTTTTCCAGGAACCAGACAAACAGAAATGCCGCAATACGCTTATTCCCGTCAGAGAAAGAATGGTTCTTGATCACAAAATATAAGAGATGGGCGGCCTTTTCCTCCACACTGGGATACAGATATTGACCACCGAATGTCTGGCAGATTGCTGCTAATGAACCCTGAAATGAATCGTCCTTTTCATTACCAAACAGTCGGCTTCCTCCAAAACGGTCTCTTAATCCGTGAATGGCGAGCATAGCCGTTTCATAGGTGATCACAAACAGGTTCTCCGTTGTCGTATTTTCTATTTCGAGTAACTGGTGATCGTACTTATCCAGTACATCCAGGGCATAGGTGTAATCGCTGAGCACACGCTGCAATTGTGCAGCCTCATTGGCATCCATAGCGTTACGATGATTGAACTGATTCATAATACTTGTTTCTGATATGTACCTCTTCCCGGTACGTGACTGGCATTTTTGGGGCCGAAAGCTGCAAAATTAAGCGTAAAGGGGCAATTCTCCATTCTGACAACTCAAATCCGATCTTTAATAAGGCGATTATTATTCCCGATTGCGTAAACGATTTGCGTTATAACACGGTATTTTTGGCGGATTCTATCACCTTTTAGCGCGCAGGTCCGGATAAAAGGGCCATCAATTACAGGAAACATGAATTTTTCGAGGAAGCCAACCGTCAAGAAAAAACAATCCCGCAGTCTGTTTTATCGTATTTCAGCCTGGTTACACCTGTGGCTGGGTCTGATCACCGGCATTGTGATGATCATTGTATGCGTGACAGCCTGCATCTGGGTGTTCCATGACGAAATCACCCGCCTGCTGGAACCTGAAACTGTAATTGCCCATCAGGATAAACCTGTTATCACTCCCTCGCAGGTAAGAGAAATTGGCGCACAAAAGTATCCAAAGCTTAAACCAGGTTATGTTACCTATCAACAGGGAAATGCGATCTACCTGAGCCTGGGAGAAGGTAGAAAAGGCAATACGGTACTACGTGTAAATCCGTACAGTGGGGAAGTGATCAGTGTAAAAGAGCATAAAGCAGGAGAGACCGATTTTTTCCGCTTTATCCTGAATGGTCACCGCTTCCTGTGGATGCCATATGAAATAGGCAGACCGATCGTCAATTACAGCACCCTGATATTCGTTATTATCCTGATCAGTGGTATGATACTGTGGTGGCCGCAGAAATGGACCAAAAAAGCACGTGAGCAAAGCTTTAAAATAAAGTGGGACGCCTCTTTCAAAAGGGTGAACTATGACCTGCACAATGTACTGGGGTTCTATTCCCTGATCGTATTACTGGCAATCGCGCTGACCGGTATGGTGTATGGTATCAAGTGGTACAGCAATGGCTTGTACTGGGTGACTTCCGGCGGACAAACACTTGAAGAATTTAAAAGACCACAGTCCGACTCAACGCAGCTGGGTAAAATGTATACACCTGAGCAGGCAATGGACCTGGCATGGGGGAAAGTACTGGCTAAACACCCGGATGCAGAAGGCTTCTACTATTCTTTTGCAGATACTTCCAAACCAAAGTCCGCCATCAGTATCACGATCTATCCTACAGCAGGTAAATTCTATAACAACAGAAGTTATGCATTCGATCAGCATACATTAAAAGAGCTGGCTGGTAGTAAAGTATACGATATCAGTTTTGCAGAAGCCGGCTTCGGTTCAAAATTGCGTAAAGCGAACTACGATATTCACGTGGGCTCCATACTCGGATTACCCGGTAAGATCCTGGCTTTCTTTGGCGCACTGATAGGGGCCAGTCTGCCGGTAACAGGTTTCCTGGTATGGTGGGGTAAGAAGAAGAAAACAAAGAAAAGTGTGGCTACGAAAAAAGCGCCGGTAGCAAGCGTACCTCAGGCAGTTTAAATAAACACCTTGTCATAAGAAAGGACCGTCCGCTGTATGGTGGACGGTCCTTCGTTTTTTTATGGCTTTTGTGGCAAGTCTCCCAAAAAATCATATATTCATTTATCGATATTAACAATCAAGACTCACTACAATGCCTCAGCGCTTGTAGCACATAAAACGCGTTCTATGAAAAGACACATTAACAAGGTGGCTGTTTTAGGTTCAGGAGTAATGGGTTCAAGAATAGCAGCCCATTTCGCTGGCGTAGGAGTACAGGTTTTGTTACTGGATATTGCCCCCAAAGAGTTAACTGATACAGAAAAAGCTAAAGGACTGTCGCTTGACAGCAAAGCGGTCAGGAACCGCATCGTAAACGACGCATTGCAGTCTGCCCTGAAGGCAAACCCTTCCCCGGTATACAACAAGGACGTAGTAAAGCTGATCCGTACAGGCAATTTTACGGACGATATGAAGGAGATTGCCAACTATGACTGGATCATTGAGGTCGTTGTTGAAAACCTGGACGTCAAAAAGTCTGTTTTCACCGAAGTGGAAAAGTACCGTAAACCAGGAACACTCATCACTTCCAATACTTCAGGTATTCCGATTCACCTGATGGCGGAAGGCCGCAGCGATGATTTTAAGCAACATTTCTGTGGTACCCACTTCTTCAACCCTCCGCGCTATCTGCGCTTACTGGAAATCATTCCAACACCGCATACAGACCCGGAAATTGTGGATTTCCTGATGCATTACGGAGATCTCTATCTGGGGAAGACAACCGTACTCTGTAAGGATACCCCTGCATTCATTGCGAACAGGGTAGGGGTGTATTCCATCATGGCGATCTTCCATATCATGCAGGAAATGCAGCTGAATATAGATGATATAGATGCGCTGACCGGACCGGTGATCGGCAGACCAAAATCTGCTACTTTCCGTACAGCCGATGTCGTAGGGATCGATACACTGGTGAGAGTGGCAAAAGGTGTGGCAGAGAATTGTCCGCAGGATGAAGCAAAGGATATCTTCGTGATACCGCCGTTCCTGCAAAAAGTAGTGGAAAATAAATGGTTGGGCGATAAGACCGGCCAGGGTTTCTATAAAAAGACCAAAGGAGAAGGCGGTAAGGAAATACTGACGCTCAACCTGGAAACGATGGAATATGGTCCCCGTCAGAAGTCTAAATTCGCCAGCATTGAAGCGGCTAAACAGGTGGAAGACCTGAAGCTGCGTCTGCGCGGATTATTCACGGCGGGCGATAAAGCAGGTCAGTTCTACCAGCAGTTCCATGCATACCTGTTCTCTTATATTTCTCACCGTATCCCTGAGATCGCGGATGATATCTACAAAGTGGACGATGCTATGAAAGCTGGTTTCGGATGGGAGATCGGTGCCTTTGAATCATGGGATGTGCTGGGTGTGGAAAATGGTATCAAAGCCATCGAAGCGAAAGGATTAAACGTAGCGCCATGGGTGAAGGAAATGCTGGAAAAAGGCATTAAGAGCTTCTATAAAATAGAAGGCGGCAAGCGCTATTACTACGACGTAAAATCACATGTTTATAAACTGCTGCCTGGTGCAGATACATTCGTTATCCTGGAAAATCTTTCGGGTAATGTAGTGTGGAAAAACAGTGCATGCACCCTGTATGATATCGGAGACGGTGTTGTAACGATCGACTGGAAAACTAAAATGAACACCATCGGCGGAGAAGTGCTGGAAGGTGTGAATAAAGCGATCGACAGAGCAGAAAAAGATTTCCGTGGATTGATCATCGGGAATGAAGGCGCGAACTTTTCGGCTGGTGCGAATGTGGGCATGATCTTCATGTACGCGGCAGAGCAGGAGTATGATGAGCTGGATATGGCCGTACGTATGTTCCAGAAAACAACCATGCGTCTGCGTTATTCTTCTATTCCGGTGATTGTAGCGCCGCATGCGCTGACCCTGGGTGGAGGTTGTGAAATGTGTCTGCATGCCGATAAGGTACAGGCAGCGGCGGAGTCATATATCGGACTGGTGGAACTGGGTGTAGGCCTGATCCCTGGTGGCGGCGGTACCAAAGAAATGGCCCTGCGCGCCAGTGATGAATTCAAAGAAGGCCGTATTGAAGAGGAGCCGCTGAAAGATCGTTTTATGGCGATTGCCATGGCGAAAGTGAGCACCTCCGCACATGAGGCCTTCGACCTGGGCGTGCTGCGTAAAGGACATGATGAGATCACACTCAACCAGAGCCGCCTGATCGCAGATGCAAAACGTAGCGTAATACAACTGGCAGATGAAGGGTATACCCGTCCGGTGGAAAGAAAGGATGTAAAAGTCCTGGGCCGCGCCGCACTGGGGATGCTGCTGACCGGTATTCACAGTATGCGCTTTGCCAATTACATATCAGAACATGATGCGAAAATAGCCGGTAAACTGGCGTATGTGATGAGCGGGGGCGATCTTTCAGAAGCCTCACTGGTGAGCGAGCAATATTTGCTGGACCTGGAGCGGGAAGCATTCCTTAGCCTGGCCGGTGAGCGTAAAACCCTGGAAAGATTACAGAGTGTGATCAAAACAGGCAAACCAATCAGAAATTAAATCACCTGATGTCAACTATTCTATCCCTTAACAACATTTCAAAGCGGTACGGAATCGTACAGGCACTGGATGGTGTATCATTTGATATTCCTGCCGGCAGCGTGTATGGTATACTCGGACCCAACGGCAGTGGTAAAACCACCATGCTGGGTATTGTGACCGATGTACTGAAAGCGGATGCCGGTTCTTTTACGCTGATGGGGCAGACACCTTCTGCCGCCCAGCGCAGGAAGATCGGAACGCTCCTGGAAACGCCTAACTTCTATCACTATCTGTCAGCGTATAAGAACCTGCAGATAGTCGCTAATATTAAACAGACAAGCGAACAGGATATTCCCCGGGTGCTGGAACTGGCCGGATTGGTGGCCAGACAGCACTCGGCCTTTAAAACCTATTCTCTCGGTATGAAACAGCGGCTGGCTATCGCAGCAGCAATGCTGGGCGATCCGGAGGTCCTGATACTGGATGAACCAGCCAATGGACTGGACCCGGTAGGGATTGCCGAAGTCAGGAACCTGATCAGGAAGCTGGCACAATCAGGTAAGACCATTATTATGGCCAGTCACCTGCTGGATGAAGTGGAAAAAGTTTGTACACATGTGGCGATCCTGCGCAAAGGAAAGTTGCTGGGTTCAGGTCCGGTGAATGCCGTCCTGTCCAGGGATAATTTTATCGAGATCGGCGGTCCTGATAACCAGGCACTGGCACAGCTCATAAAACAGCATCCGGCCTTTGTACAGGTATTACCTGCACAGGATGGCATTTTGCAGGTCACTTTCCGGGAAACGATCGATCCGGCAAGTCTGAACAGCTGGTGCGCACAACAGGGCGTCTGGCTGAATCATCTCCAGATGAGCAGAAAGAGCCTGGAAACGGCCTTCCTGGAATTAACCAACAACTAATCCTCTTTGTACTGAAGCTTATGCTGCAAATCATTAAAATAGAATGGCTTAAGGTAAAGAATTACCGCACCTTCTGGGTGTTTATCGGCCTGGGACTACTGGCGATGCTGGCCCCGAATTTTATTATCCACGACATATTTGTCAAAAATATCCCTAAAGAAGCCCAGCAATTGCTGGGACAGTCTATGTATGATTTCCCGCTGGTATGGCAGACCGTTGCCAGCGTAAACTCTTATACTTCCGGTATTTTCAGTCTGCTGGTCATCACCCTGGTCAGCAATGAGTTCAATTACAAAACCCACCGGCAGAATGTGATTGACGGATGGGAGCGGAGGGACTTTGTGCTCTCCAAACTGTTCTGGGTAGTGGCGCTGGCATTACTGGCGTTCCTGACTTCCCTGGTCGCCGTGTTGATTTTCGGCGGTGTGTATGGTAAAGCTCCTTTCAGCATGGAAGGTTCCAGATTCCTGGGTTATTACTTTTTGCAGGTGCTGGTATCATTATGTCTGGCACTACTGGTCGGCATGCTGGTAAAACGTACCGGACTGGCTATCATTTTGTTCCTGGGGTATATCATGTTTATTGAACAGATACTTGTTTCCATTGTAAAGCGCTTTTTCGGCAATATCGGGGGATTATTCCCGCTGCAGGCCGGAGATGAATTGCTTCCCTTCCCGATTGTGGAGAAACTGGTGAAATTCTCCGGGCCCTATGACAGCGTGGTATACCTGACAGCGCTGATCGCCTATACAGCGCTTTTCATCTGGCTGGTGTTCCGGCGAATGCTACGTACTGATCTATAATATAGCATGTTAATTATATGTTATTTGTAAAAGTATATTGGGAAGGGGCGTAATCTTTCCCATATCTTTTACGTTGATAAGCTGTTACGCACATTATTACATGATCGTGCGCTATGGACTATCAGGTAAGTGTATTAAATTTGTTCCGAAAAGAAAACTCAACAACACGTGAAGGGTAAAGCGCAGGAAAAGATTATTCTGGTAACAAACGATGATGGTGTGACCGCTCCGGGTATCCGGGCACTGATTGAAGCGGTAAGTCCGCTGGGAAGAGTGGTAGTGGTAGCGCCGGATAGTCCGCAGTCAGGAAAGGGACACGCGATTACGATTGGTGTGCCGCTCCGTCTGGACCAGGTAGATATCTTCGATGGTATAGAAGCATGGCAATGTTCCGGTACGCCGGTAGATTGTGTGAAGCTGGCCCGTGACAAGATCCTGCACCGTTTGCCGGATATCTGTGTAAGCGGTATCAATCATGGTGCGAACCATTCCATTAATGTGATCTATTCCGGTACAATGTCGGCTGCAATGGAAGCGGCGATCGAGGGCGTACCTTCAGTAGGGTTCTCTTATCTGGATTACAGTTTTGACGCTGACTTCTCTTTATGTAAGGAAGTGGCCCATTCAGTAGCAAAGCAAATGCTGGAAACAGAGCTGCCGGAGGGCACCCTGTTCAACGTGAATATCCCTGTTGTTAAAAAAGAAGACTATAAAGGATTAAGAATATGTCGTCAGGCAGATGCGAAATGGGTAGAAGCGTTTGACGAGCGCCGTGATCCCCGTGGTAAAAAATACTACTGGCTCACCGGTGAATTCACCAACCGCGATAACGGAGAAGATACTGACGTATATGCCCTCGCAAATAACTACGCTTCGCTTGTCCCTGTGCAGTTCGACCTGACAGATTATAAGATGAAAAAGAAGCTGGAAAACGACTGGAAACTCTGATGTGTATCATGCACATGATCAAAACCTACTATGTTAAAACGAGATAATCTCCCATTAGGCATTGTGCTGGGTATATTTACACCGGTACTGGCCTTCTTCCTGTACTACCTGTTGGTATTCATGCCGAAGCATGATGTATCCCTGTCTGAATTTATGAAGCTTGTTCTTGAAAACCGTCAGACCTTACCAAAACTGATCAGTGTTTGCCTGTTGCTGAATGGAGTGATATTTTATTTCTATACCAGGGTCAGGAAAGACATTACTGCAAAAGGTATCTTCCTGGTGACGATGCTGTATGCGATTACCATCCTGTTACTGAAGATATTACACGGGTAATTACAGCAGGTTGTTTATATTTTTTAAAGCTGTTTCCAGATATGGAAGCGGCTTTTCTATTTAAAGAAATTACGAATTACGAATTACGAATTACGAATTACGAATTATTTTTTCTTTGTGACCTAAACAGGTTTAAGGGCTGGATCTTCACATGAGCTAATATTTCGGAATAATGGACTAATTAAAAATCAGGCTAACCAATTCCTAATTCGTAATTCCTAATTCCTAATTTATATTTGTCCTATGAAGTACTACATCATCGCCGGAGAAGCATCCGGTGATCTCCATGGAAGCAATCTGATCAAAGAATTGAAACAACAGGACACTGCAGCGGATATCCGTTGCTGGGGAGGCGATATGATGCAACAGGCGGGAGGAACGCTGGTGAAGCATTATAAAGACCTGGCTTTTATGGGGTTCATTGAAGTGGTGATGAATATCCGTACCGTATTACGCAATATGGAGTTCTGCAAAAAGGATATTCAGCAATACCAGCCGGATGTACTGGTACTGATCGACTATGCGGGTTTCAACCTGCGTATTGCGGAATGGGCGAAACCATTGGGATATAAGATCGTGTTTTATATTTCTCCGCAGGTATGGGCCTGGAAGGAGAGTCGCGTGAAAAAGATAAAACAGAGTGTGGATAAGATGCTCTGCATCCTGCCATTCGAGCAGGATTTCTATAAAAAATGGGATTATGAGGTGGAATATGTAGGCCATCCGTTGATACAGGTGATCAGAGAGGCAAAAGAAAAGCCGGCCGATGCTCCTTTGTCAGACAAGCCTGTTATTGCCATACTGCCTGGTAGCCGTAAGCAGGAGATAAGCGTTAAGCTGCCTATCATGCTGACCATGGCTAAACATTTCCCTAACTATCAGTTTATTGTTGCACAGGCGCCCAGTCTGGACGATGCATTTATACAGGGACTGATCGGCGCCCATCCGAATGTCTCTACTGTAAAAGGACAAACCTATACCTTGTTGCGTCAGGCTGAAGCAGCATTGGTGACTTCCGGTACAGCTACATTGGAGACTGCCTTGTTTGGCGTGCCGGAGGTAGTATGTTACAAGGGGAGTGCTATTTCCTACTTCTTTGCCAAGCGACTGATCAAGGTAAAATATATTGCACTGGTGAACCTCGTGATGGACAAACCTGTTGTAAAAGAACTGATCCAGCACGATCTGACAGAAGAGAATCTGCTGACAGAACTGACCTTATTGCTGAAGGATAAAGCCGCGCGCGATCGTATTAAGGCAGATTACACTGCACTGTGGACAAAACTGGGAGAAAAAGATGCGAGTCGCCGGGCAGCAGCAGTGAGTTATGCTGAAGCGAAGAATTAGGTCGTAAGCAGCACGAAACAGGCTATACCAGACCCGCTCAATGATGACGGGTAAACAGCTTTACCAGCATTATTATCAATGCGATCAGAAATACAATGATGGAGATACGGTTCATGCCGTGCATCATAGAGACATAGCGTCCCTGAGGCGCTGAAGGATCCTTTTTGCCTATGTACAGGTAACGCAGTATTTGTTGCCAGATGCTTTTCATAATACAAAGATAGTTTATATACACCTACAATAACCAACAGCGTGGACTATGAAGAATAAGTTACATTACACACTCCTCTTATGCCTGTGTATGCTGGCGCGGATGGCGCATGCGCAGACAACAGTAACGCTCTCTCTCAATGGAGAATGGGAGTTCGCAGATGCAGATGACAGCGTCTGGCGAAAAGCGACTGTACCGGGTACGGTGCACACCGACCTGCTGGCACATCACCTGATACCAGATCCATTTGTGGGCATGAATGAAAAAGCCGTGCAATGGGTGGATAAAAAGGACTGGATCTATCGTAAAAGTTTTGAAGTAGCTGCTGCATTGTTAGCACATGATGTGATCGGTCTCCAATTGCCGGAACTGGATACCTATGCGGATGTATATATCAATGATCACCTGGTATTGCAGAGTCATAACATGTTTGTCGGTCATGAAGTAAATGTGAAGCAGTGGCTGCATAGCGGGCAAAATCAGCTGCGCATTTTCTTTCATAGCCCTGTTCGTTATGATATGGAACGTTTCCTGAAAGACAGTCTGATATATCCGGCTGGAAATGATGCGAGTGATATTCCCCTAAGTGTCTATGCACGTAAGGCGCCTTATCACTATGGATGGGACTGGGGACCAAGACTGGTCACTTCCGGTATCAGTGGTGGAGCGTCGCTGACAGCATGGAATAAAACAAACATCAGCGATGTATGGCTGCAACAGCAAGGTCTGACAGATAAGGCAGCTACTGTGCGGGCGGCAATCACACTGGAAACCGTACAGGCGGGAAAATATACAATGCAGATAGAAAGTCCTGATAAGTTGTTTACAACTGTTACAGTTGAAAAAGGATTGAATGCCGGTCTGCAGACACTGGAACTGCCGTTCAGCATCCAACGCCCGAAACGCTGGTGGCCTAACGGATTGGGTGATCCCTTTCTGTATAAAGTGAAAGTAAGTATCCTGGATGGTAAACAGCTGATTGCTGCACGTATGCTGAACATCGGACTACGAACCGTAGAGGTGATCAATGCTCCGGATAGTCTGGGAGAGAGTTTTTATGTGAAAGTGAACGGACAGCCGGTATTCATGAAAGGCGCCAATTATATTCCGCAGGATAATTTCCGCCCGAGAATAACAGATGAGCGGTATCAGCAGCTGTTTAAGGATATGAAGGAGTCGCATTTTAATATGGTACGCGTATGGGGTGGTGGCGCTTATGAGAAGGACCTGTTTTATGAGCTGGCAGATCAGCAGGGGATACTGGTATGGCAGGACTTTATGTTTGCCTGTACGGTATATCCGTCAGATACCGCCTTCCTGGCGAATGTAAAAGAAGAACTACGTTATAATATTACCCGTTTGCGCAATCATGCGTCACTCGCATTGTGGTGTGGCAATAATGAGGTAGCTGTCGCTATTAAAAACTGGGGCTGGCAGAGTGGTTATGGCTATACCGACGCACAATGGAAGACCCTGCAACAGGGATACGACATACTGTTTAAATCATTGTTGCCCGAACAGGTTAAGACAATGGATCCGGGCAGGTTTTATTTTCATTCATCGCCGATCAGTAACTGGGGCAGCAAGCAGGATTTCACCAAAGGAGATAATCACTATTGGGGAGTATGGCATGGGATGGAATGGTTTGAAGCCTTCAATACACATGTGCCGCGTTTCATGAGTGAGTACGGATTCCAGTCATTCCCTGATATGCATACCATCCGTCGTTTTGCAGGTAAAAATGACCAGGATATTTATTCTCCGGTGATGTTGTCGCATCAGAAAAGCACCAACAGAGGAAATGCGGCTATTAACACTTACCTGCAGCATTACTATAAAACGCCAAAGGATTTTGCTTCGCTGATCTATGTGAACCAGGTGTTGCAGGCGGAGGGTATGCGGATCGCGATAGAAGCCCATCGCCGTGCGATGCCATACTGTATGGGTACATTATACTGGCAACTGAATGATTGCTGGCCCGGCCCATCCTGGTCAGGAATTGATTACTATGGAAGATGGAAATCCCTGCAATATTTTGTGAAGAAGGCATTTGCGCCGGTGATCGTTTCTCATGTAGAGGCACAAGATAAATTGCAGACATGGGTGGTGTCAGATGTACCACAGGAGCAGCCATTGACGCTGGAGATGCAGTTAATGGACCTGGAAGGAAAAGTACTATGGGAGAGATCAATAACTAATATTCAGCCGAAAGCGGCAAAGAGCCAGTTGCTGTATGAAGTGCCTGTCAGCGAATTACTGAAGGGCTTTGATGCGCAAAAGGTAATATTCTATTCGAAAGTGGTAAAGAAAGATGAGCTATTAACCCGGAATGTGTATTACTTTGCCAAAGCCAGCACCATGGAATTACCGGATCCCGGTATTCAGACGAGCGTTACGACAGGTGCTGATGGAACTATCGCCGTGAAGATCACTGCCGGGAAACTGGCGAGAAACGTTTACCTGCTGCTGGAGAACGATCCGAAATCACAGTTCAGTGATAATTATTTTGACCTGCTGCCTGGAGAAACAGCAACCGTGCGCGTAAACAGTGAACTGACCTTACAACAGGTAAAAGAACAGCTGAAAGTTATAAGTCTCAGAGATACATTTAAAAATTAATCATGCGAAAACTTTTTGTATTATTTAGCAGTGCATTACTGGCGTTTTCCACGGCCAATGCGCAGGACCATGGCCTTGGTCAACCCTATATCCCTGAAACGGATAAAGCCGTATTGCAGAAACTGGATGAATGGCAGGACTGGAAATTTGGTATGATCATCCATTGGGGTGCTTATTCCCAATGGGGTGTGGTGGAATCCTGGAGTATTTGTCCGGAAGATGAAGGATGGACACAGCGTAAACCCTATGGCATTCCTTACTATGATTATGTAAAGAAATACGAAGCATTGTCAACCACTTTTAATCCGACCAAATTTGACCCTTCCAAATGGGCAAAAGCAGCGAAAGGTGCAGGTATGGAATATGTGGTATTCACTACCAAACACCACGACGGTTTCTGTATGTGGGATACCAAACAGACCGACTATAGTATTGCTGGACCGAACAGTGCTTTCCGTAACGATCCGAGGAAGAACGTAGCGAAAGAAGTGTTCAGCGCATTCCAGAAAGAAGGTATTCACACCGGTGCTTATTTCTCCAAACCTGACTGGCACAGTGAGTACTACTGGTGGTCTTACTTCCCGCCGAAAGACAGACACGTGAACTATGATGTGAATAAGTACAAGGATCGCTGGAATAATTTCAGGGAATTTACCTACAAACAGATCGAGGAACTGATGACCACTATGGGTAAGATCGAGATCCTCTGGCTGGATGGCGGCTGGGTACGTGCACGCAAACAGGATAACAAAAAGGAGAACGACATTACGGCTGCTGAAATCGATACCAGACCAGGTAAGCAGAATGAAGATATCGACATGGCAGGCATCACCAAAATGGCGCGCAGCCATCAGCCGGGTCTGATCGTAGTAGACCGCGCGGTACATGGTCCGTTCGAGAACTACCGTACACCTGAGCAGCAGATCCCTGATAAACCACTGTCTTATCCATGGGAAACCTGTATGACAATGGCGAATTCCTGGTCATATGTACCGGACGATAAATACAAGTCTGTGAATAAACTCATTCACAACCTGGTGGATATAGTAGCAAAGGGTGGTAACTACCTGCTGAACGTAGGTCCTGGTCCTGATGGTCAGTTGCACGAAGAGGCTTACACCACAATGACCGCTATCGGTGAGTGGATGAAGATCAATGGCGATGCGATCTACGGTACACGTTCTGTGGCGCCTTACAAAGATGGTAAGGTATGTTTTACCCGTAAGAAGAATGGTAATATATATGCGATCTATATGCTGGAAGAAGGCGAAAAGCTGCCTGCACAGGTAGCCTTTAACGGACTGAAACCAGCGAAAGGCGCAAAAGTGACGGTATTGGGTGCAAAGGAGAAGATCTCCTGGAAAGCTACCGCTACCGGTACTCAGCTGACTATTCCTGCGGCTGTGCAGCAGAAAGCATGGAAACATGCAGTCGCTATACAGATCTCTGCTGTAGAGTAATAGAGAGAAAAAATTACATGTGCACAGAAAGCTGGAAAAGCTGTGAACAAAAAAAATGGCTGCCTTTGAACAGGCAGCCATTTTTTTTGTTGTCTTATGAAAGTATGTAATCTATGATAACCCAATCCGTTCAATTTCATGTTGATCCCACGTATATCGAAATAAGAAAAGTTTGACACGATAACTAATTATTAACTAAAATGAGCAGTTTATTCAGCAATATTGTAGCAGAGTCATGGGAATGACATTGTGTGTTAACAACTATTGAACCGGATATAAAATTTAACGCATGGTTAGTAATGTACAAATTCTCCTTGCCGAAGATGACTACCAGTATGGCAGCATCATTAAGAAGCAGCTGGAAGCAGCAGGTTACGCAGTCGTGCATTGTTTTGACGGCGAGGTAGCCCTGAAAAAGTTTCAAAGGGACGATTTTGATCTTTGCATACTGGACGTACTGATGCCGAAGAAAGACGGCTTTACGCTGGCGCAGGATATCCGGAAGAAAAACGGTATGATACCGATCCTGTTCATTTCCTCCAAAGCAACGGACGAGGACAGGCTGCATGGTTTCCGGATAGGTGGGGACGATTTTCTGGTAAAACCGTTCAGCATGCGCGAGCTGATCATGCGTATCAGGGTGTTCCTGAGAAGGACACTGCCCAAGGATGTACCAGGTGATGGTATTTATAAACTGGGTGATGACGTCAGATTCAATTACGAAGAAAAGGAGCTTACACGTGCCGGGGGCGAACCTTTTGCTACGCTTACGAAGAAAGAGGCGAAGGTATTGCGCTACCTGGTAGAAAACAGCAATAAACTGGTAAAGAGGGACGAGATCCTGCTGAAAGTATGGGGGAACAGTAGTTTCTTTTCCAGCAGAAGCATGGATGTATTCCTGACACGTTTACGAAAACATTTTAAAGAGGAACCGGGAATTGCGCTGGAGACGCTGCATAATGTGGGCGTCCGGCTGAATATTCCCGAATGTACAGATAAGGACAGTGAATCCACTTCTACAGACAATGAAGGGTGATACTGACTTAATCAAACCCCACAACCACCAAGACAATGACTTACGGCAGACATGACCAGCCACGCCAGCAGCGCCAGGGCAATGGTGGTCGCCCGGAGAGTGAAGACCGTGCTCACCGTACACAAAGACACAACGGCAACCAATTTCGCAAGCCGCGTCCGAACAATGGACCCCGTTTTCCTCCAAGGCCCAAACTACCCAGAGCAGAAAGTAAGATCTACTTTATTGCCCTGCTGCCCAATGCAGAAGTCGGAAGAGAGATCATCCGCATGAAGCAGGAATTCGCAGAAAAGTATGACGCCCGGAGGGCTTTACGGGTATTGCCTCATATCACCTTACAGGTACCTTTCACCGCCGATCCGGAGCTGGAAAAGACATTGTGTCCCGCTCTGAGCACTTTTGCGGCTTCTATCCAACCTTTTGAGATCAAACTGCATGGCTTTGGCGGCGTAGCCCAGACAAAGCGGAAAGTATTGTATATCAATGTGGAAAAGAACGAAGGGATCACTCACCTGCATCATGAGATGGTAGAATTCCTGCGTAAAGAGTTCGGTTTCAGTCACATGCTGGCCCGTTACGGCTTCAACCCGCATATCTCCCTGGCCTTCCGCGACCTTTCGGATAGGGAACTGGAACAGGCCATGGAAGAATACCGGCTTCGTCCTTTTGATGCGGTTTTTCCCGTACGTAACCTCTATCTGCTACGGCATACAGGTACCTCCTGGGAAGTGTTGCAGAAATGCAGGCTGGGAGGCGAATGATTAGCACATTCCTGCCATGTTATCCTATGCAATAAAATTGTAACTTTATAGCTGATGGAAACAGTGGTAGTAAAACAATATAATCTGGACGAGGAACAGGAAAAGAAAGAGATCGTTCGTCATTACCGCGCTTTACTGAAGTCGCTCAAACCCCGTTTAAAGAAAGGAGACCGCGAACTGGTGCGTACTGCCTTTGAAATGGCGGCTGATGCACACAAGGAAATGCGCCGGAAATCCGGTGAGCCATACATCTTACATCCCCTCGCTGTAGCGCAGATCTGCGTTGAAGAGATTGGTTTGGGTGTACGTTCCGCTATTTGTGCGTTGCTGCATGATACTGTGGAAGACACTGAAGTCACACTCGAAGACGTAGAAAGAGCGTTCGGGCCTGAAATAGCCCATATCGTAGACGGTCTGACCAAAATATCGACCGTTATAGACTCTAACACGAGCACCGCTCAGGCGGAAAACTTCAAAAAAATACTCCTCACACTGGCGGATGACCCCAGGGTGATACTGATAAAACTGGCGGACAGGATGCATAATATGCGTACCCTGGATAGTATGAGCCGTGAAAAGCAGCTCAAAATAGCCTCGGAGACCGTATTTATCTATGCCCCCCTGGCACACCGTCTTGGTCTGTACAACATCAAATCGGAGATGGAAGACCTCTCCATGAAGTACACCGAGCAGCAGACCTACCGGGAAATCGCCAAAAAGCTGAAGGAAACCAAGCGTGAGCGTACCCGTTATATCAACGAGTTTATCAAACCTATCAAGGAGGTATTGCAGGAGGAAGGGCTGAACTTCGAAATCTTCGGCCGTCCGAAATCCATACACTCCATCTGGAATAAGATCAAAAAGAAGGGTGTCACCTTTGAGGAAGTGTACGACCTCTTTGCGATCCGTATTATCATGGACTCCCCCCTGGAGAAGGAGAAGTCAGACTGCTGGAAGGTATACTCCATTATTACAGACTTTTATCACCCCAGCCCTGAGCGTACCCGCGACTGGCTGAGTAATCCTAAATCCAACGGGTATGAAGCCCTGCACGTGACCGTAATGGGTCCACAGGGTAAATGGGTGGAAGTACAGATCCGTACCAAGCGTATGAACGATTACGCAGAGAAAGGTCTGGCGGCCCACTGGCGTTACAAGGAAGGTAGTGCCCAGAGTGCCAGCACAGAGTCTAAATTTGACCAGTGGTTTACCCAGATCAGGGAGATCCTGAACAACCCGGACTCCAATACCCTGGACTTCCTGGCTGACTTTAAGAGCAACCTCTTTACGGAAGAGATCTATGTATATACACCGAAAGGTGACCTGAAGATCCTGCCGGTTAATTCTACTGCCCTGGATTTTGCCTATTCGATCCATAGTGCCGTCGGTAACAAGTGTATCGGGGCCAAAGTGAACTACAAACTGGTACCTATCAGCCATAAGCTGCGCAGCGGGGATCAGGTGGAGATCATTACTTCCAATAAGCAGAAGCCGACAGAGGACTGGCTGAACTATGCGCTGACCGCCAAAGCGAAATCCAAGATCAAGGATGCCCTGAAGGAGGAAAAGCGTAAAGTAGCCATGGATGGTAAGGATGTGCTGGAGCGTAAGCTGGACCACATGAAGATCGCCAACAGCCAGCATAATATCAATGAGCTGGTACAGTTTTATAAGCAACCTTCACCGCTGGACCTGTACTACCAGATCGCTGTCAAGAATATCGACCTGAAGGAGCTGAAGCAGTTCAATGTACTGGGTGATAAACTGGAAGCGCCTAAACCGGCGCCGGTAAAACAGCCGGAACATGTCTCCGAAGATCACCTGAAACATATGATCCCCGCCAAGAAAGACGCGGAACTGATCATTTTCGGGGAAAGTTCAGATAAGATCGCTTATAAACTGGCCAACTGCTGCCGTCCGATCCCGGGCGATGACGTTTTTGGTTTCATTACCGCCAGTGAAGGCCTGAAAATACACCGTACCAACTGTCCGAATGCCGCCCAGCTGCTGGCTAACTATGGCCACAGGGTGGTAAAGACCAAGTGGGTGAAGAACAGGGAGATCTCCTTCCTGACCGGTCTCCGGATCGTCGGAATGGACGATGTGGGGGTTATCCACAAGATCACCAACGTTATTTCCGGTGAACTGCGGGTAAATATTGCCGGTCTGACCATCGAATCCCGTGAGGGACTCTTTGAAGGCCTTATTAAAGTATTCGTACACGATAAGGAAGAACTGGATGAACTGTTCGAAAAACTGAAGAAACTGGATGGTATTCAGTCAGTAAGCCGTCTGGAAGACGAGTAATCCCAGTCAGCGATCAGGTATGATCGACCAGGACTTAATATTTAAGAACTTCAATATAAAAGAACTGCCGGCTATTTGACCGGCAGTTCTTTTTTTGTATATTCATGACAGGAATTCAGTAATAATGTCCCTTTAAGCCAGCTAATTCTGAATTCCTAATTCCTAATTCCTAATTCTTTCTTAGTTTTGCTCTTCGTTTTCAAAAATCAATATCAACTCTTATGGTAGATGTTTTGCTGGGCCTACAGTGGGGCGATGAAGGCAAAGGAAAGATTGTGGATTATTTCGCAGGTAAATACGATGTCATAGCCCGCTTTCAGGGTGGACCCAACGCAGGGCATACTTTATATGTGGAAGGCCAGAAGGTAGTATTACATACCATTCCTTCAGGTGTGTTCCATAAAAATACCATTAACCTGATCGGTAATGGTGTGGTACTGGACCCTGTTACTTTTAAAAAGGAATGTGATAAGATCACCGCTCTTGGCGTAGATCTGAAGAAGAACCTTTTTATCGCGGAAAGAACACATATCATTGTTCCTTCTCACCGTGCCCTTGACAAGGCCTCAGAACTGTCTAAAGGCGCTGAAAAGATCGGTTCTACCCTGAAAGGTATCGGACCTGCATATATGGATAAAACAGGCCGTAATGGTCTGAGAGTAGGTGATGTGCTGCGTAGCGATTTCAACGAGCGTTATGCTAAACTGAAAGAGAAACATCAGCACCTGCTGGCAGGTTATGATTTCTCTGCAGAGACAAAAGCTGAAATTGCGAATGACATCGCTGAATGGGAAGCTGAGTTCTTTGATGCGGTTGCTTACCTGAAGCAGATGAACATCGTGAATGGAGAGTACTTCATCAACGAAAAACTGCAGGCTGGTAAGAAAATCCTGGCGGAAGGTGCACAGGGTAGCATGCTGGATGTGGATTTCGGTACTTATCCGTTCGTTACTTCTTCCAGTACTATCTCTGCCGGCGTATGTTCCGGTTTGGGCGTAGCACCAAAATGGATCAGGGAAGTGATCGGTGTAACCAAAGCTTATTGTACCCGTGTAGGTAGCGGACCATTCCCTACAGAACTGCACGATGCAACCGGTGAAAAACTGCGCGCAGAAGGTAATGAGTTTGGCGCAACTACCGGCCGTCCGCGCCGTTGTGGCTGGATTGACCTGGTGGCTCTGAATTATACCTGTATGCTGAGTGGTGTTACACAACTGGTAATGACCAAGAGCGACGTACTCGACGCTTTCGATGAAGTATATGCATGTACTGCATATGAGATCGATGGTCAGCAGACAAAAGCAATGCCTTATCAGCTGAACGAAACAGAAGTGAAACCCGTTTGGGAACAACATAAAGGCTGGAGCGATGAAACAGCAGCCAAAAGCAAGCATTTCAATGAATTGCCTGCCGAGATGAAATTATTCGTAAAAGCAGTAGAAAATTACCTGCAGGTACCGGTTAAATTTGTATCAAATGGACCGGGCCGTGATCAGATTCTGGAGCAGGAAAATGCTTAAAAAATTACGGAAAAAAATCGGCAAAAAAAATTTGGCTAATACAAAAAACTGTTAAAACTTTACGCAAAAGAAATACGCTAAAGACTTAAGTGAACCTATTATGAAATCAAAATCTGATAACGAAAAAGAGACCAAAAAGACTAGTTCTCCAAAGACTACGAAAGCAGCGCCTAAAGCTGCCAGTAAGCCTAAGAAGGAAGAGGAGGACGATGATGAAGATCTGGATGAGGAGGAAACTCCCCGTAAGTCTGCTGCTTCTAAAAAATCAGATAAGTCGGCTTCAAAGTCCAGGAAGAAAGATGATGATGAGGAGGATGATGCAGAGGGAGATGATGATATGGATCTGGATGATGATGATGATAATTGGGGCAAAAGCGATGACGAGGACTATGATCCTGACTTCGAAGAATTCGATATGCCTAAACCTAAGAGCAAACGCGGTCGTCCCGGCAAGAAAAGCGCTGACGATGATGATGATCTGGGCATCGACGATGAATTCAAAGATATGGGTCTGTTCAACGACAGAGGTGGCTTTGACGATGACGACGACGATTTCTAAGCATTAAAAGCAAGCATTATCAGGATATTTTACGGTTTCCCGGTTAATGATCCAAACTTATTTAAACAGCAAATGTTGAATTGGAGCAACCAGTTCAACATTTGCTGTTTTTTGGATAATAACAACTACGCTTCCATCTATCACCAAAACGAAGCTATGCTGGCCGCAGACGCGCTGGATACGCTTTCCTGCCAGGCCGGTAACGCCTTTTCCAGTCTGCAGCAATATCATCAGACCCACCAGGACTGGCTCTTTGGCCACCTTGCCTATGATCTCAAAAATGAGACCTTCCCGGGCTTATTTTCCCATAACAAAGACGGTGTAGACTTCCCGGACCTGTTCTTCTTCCGGCCGCGTATCATCATGCTTTTAAGCGGTCATGAAGTACGTATAGGGGGATGGGATATGGACGAAAACGCAGCCAGGGATATTTATGCACAATGCACTGCGGCGCCAGTACATGTTACACAACATACGCCCGGCGGTACCGTACAGGCACACCTGGATAAACAACAATACCTCGACGCTGTCAAAGGGCTCCAGGACCACATCCATCGTGGAGATTGCTATGAAGTGAACTTCTGTCGCGAAAACTTTATCACCGATATCACCGTCGATCCGCTCTCACTGTTTGAGAAGCTGAATCATGTCTCGCCTTCGCCTTTCGCTGCTTATTATCGTACCAATGACCTGTACATGGCCTGTTCCAGTCCGGAACGGTTCATGCAGAAACATGGACAGGAAGTGATCTCCCAGCCTATCAAGGGAACGATCAGACGTGCGGATGATCCTGTAGTGGATGAAGCGCGTCGCAAAGAATTACAACAGAACAGTAAAGAAAGGGCAGAAAACGTGATGGTCGTAGACCTGGTACGGAATGACCTTTCTCATACGGCTCAACGTGGTAGTGTCGAAGTGACAGAATTGTTCGGTATTTACTCCTTTGCGCAGGTGCATCACATGATCTCTACGGTCAGGGCTATACCCGAAACTAATCTACCTTTCACAGAAGTGATCCGTCAGGCCTTTCCAATGGGGTCTATGACAGGCGCGCCTAAACTGAGCGTATTGCAACTGATAGAGCAGTACGAGAAATCCCGCAGGGGGCTGTTCTCCGGAGCACTGGGTTATATCACACCAGAAGGTGACTTTGATTTTAATGTGGTGATCCGTAGTATATTGTATAACGCCAGCCGCAGGTACCTTTCCTTTACGACCGGTTCCGCGATCACCTATTATGCTGATCCTGTAAAAGAATGGGAAGAATGTCTGCTGAAGGCAGAAGCTATGAAAAAAATCCTTGAGGGTTAACACCTACTTCCCCCGCTAACTTTCTTTCTCCTGGAAGATCTTTTCCATCGCACTGCGAATATCCGGATAAGAGAATACGAAACCTGTTTCCTGTATTCTCGCAGATGACAGCCGACAGCTTTTCAGCACTTCTACGCTCATCTCGCCTAAGGCCAGTTTAAGGGCAAATGTCGGTACATGTACAGAAATGAAGCTCTTGCCTTTCGCCTCCTGCGCCATGGTCATCACCAGTTCCTTATTCTGCACAGGATGAGGGGCGGCAGCGTTATAGATACCTTCCAGGTCATGATTGACAATCGCACTGAGGTACAGGCGTGCCAGATCGTGTATATGAATCCAGCTGACATATTGCTCCCCGTTACCAAGGATAGTGGCAAAGCCGAATTGTAAGGGTTTGTAGAATTCTTTGAGGGCGCCGCCGGAAAGGCTGAGGGCAATCCCTGTACGGAAGATGACCACCTTTTTACCCAGTTCCTGCATTTTCAGGATGGCGTTCTCCCAGGCAATACAGGTGGTACCCAGGAAATCACTGGCAGGAGGGTCTTTTTCAGTAAAAGCCGTTCCGCCTTTATCTTCTCCATAGTAACCAGCCCCGGAAGCGCTGATCACCTTTTTTACCTTGTTTGGATACTTCTCCAGCGCCTTGAATAACAGTGCCGCACTCTGCGTACGGCTGTTGACGATCTCCTTTTTACGGGCAGCCGTCCAGCGTTTATCACCTACATTGGCGCCGGCCAGGTGTACGATGTAATCAGCCTGTTGGATAGCTGTTTCATCAATAGTCTGTCTTGTCAGGTCCCACTGGGCATAACTGACAAGTTCATTATCACTATCCTGCCCCGCGTGGCGGCTCAGAATTATGACCCTATAACCTACCTCTGTAAGCAATTTAGTAAGTGCCCGGCCCACGAGACCTGTGCCGCCGGTAATTAAGACCGTATCCATAACAGTAAAATTACATCATTCAGGGCTAGAAATTACGAATTGAGAATGACGAATTACCGCAGCCCTGCTTATTCATACGCCCTAATTACGTATTTTAGTATCAGCGTAAAGGAATGCTCCACGTTTTCCTGCCGCTGTTTCACAATGAATTATAGCCATTTGCCGTTAATTCAGTATCCTAAACTTGCAACCTTTTAAAATTTAGATAATGCGCATTCTATATCTCTATGCTTTACTGGTGTTATGGAGTGGGGCTGTCATGGCTCAGAAAGTCACCTATACAGACCTGGAACGGGACGATTACAAAAGCACGGAATTCGAAATCATTGGCAAGGTATCAGGCAATATCATGGTCTACAAGAGTGATAGAGGAGACTATGCTATTTCTATTTATGATAACGCCCTGCAACTGAAAAACAGGGTGAAACTCGACTTCCTGCCTAAAAAACTGATCAGTGTGGATTTTATCAACTACGCTGACAAAGTATTTATGATCTATCAGTTCCAGCGGAAGGATGCTGTATATAGCTTCTGTGCTACCATGGATGGTACCGCCAATTTTACCGGAGCACCCGTTATGGTGGATTCCACCCGTATCGGTTTCTATACCAAGGAGAATAAGGTTTATTCTGTGGAATATTCAGAAGACAAAAACCGTATCATGGTCTACAAGATCAACCAGGATAAGGAAAATGATAACGTCTTCTATACCTTCCTTTATGACAGCGCCTTTCAGCTGATCAATAATGCCAGGGTATCGCTGCCGATGGAAAATAAAAGGATCTTCCTCAGCAACTTTAACCTGAGCAACGAAGGTGACCTGCTCTTCAACAAACTGGAACGTACCAGCAACAGGGACTACATTGTTAGTGGCAGTTTGATTGTAAAGAAGGCCGTGGTGGATTCGTTTAACTATGTGCCCATGGAACTGAAAACACAGTTGCTGGATGAAGTGAAGATGAAGGTGGATAATAACAACAAAAATGTACTGGTGACCGCCTTTTACTACAAGCAGAAACGGGGAAATGTGGAAGGCCTGTACGTCAGCAAATATGACTACGGAAAGAGTCGGCAACTATTCGAAAAGGAAGTGGTCTTTACACCGGAACTGAAAGGAAATGCCAAAGGTGACGCATCCACGAGCGCTGCCTTTAATGATTACTTCATCCGTAAGATCATCAATACCAAAGATGGCGGCTTCCTGGTGACGGCAGAGTCCTATTACACGACTTCCCGTACACAGCCCTGGAACCGCTGGAATTATATGTACGGCCCTTACGGGATGTACACACCGTACTATTATTCTCCGTATTCGCCTTTCTACTACAATCCATGGTATAATAACTATAACTCCCAGGACCGCTACCACTACGATAACGTAGCCGTACTGTCCCTGGACAACGAAGGCAACCTGCTCTGGAGCAATTTCGTGCATAAAAGCCAGTACGACGACGGTTCTGACCTGTACCTGTCTTACATGATGGTAAACATCGGTAGCGAACTGCGCTTCCTGTACAACGAACTGGACAGACGTAGCTTCATGATCACGGACAATAGTATCCAGCCGGATGGTCAGAGTAGCCGTAAACCAACACTCCGTAACCTGGATAAAGGATTCACCTGGATGCCACGTTATGGTAAACAGATCAGTTCCCGTTCGGTACTGATCCCCTGCATCAACAGAAACTACATCTGTTTTGCAAAGATCGATTTCTAAACACCCTGAATAGCAGCTTATATGGAAAGACGGTAACACCAGTTACCGTCTTTTTTTATGCCCGTATAACAGGAAATAACCGTATTTCTGATGAACAGTCTTTGCAGTGACCTACTTATAAGTAGTAGTTTTTGATGGGAAATAGAGAATATTTTTAGGTTATGCTATGATTTCTTTACTTTTTTTTGTTAGTTTATAGTATCAACCAAGTTCAGGATCGCTAAAAGTCTACATTATCAGAAATTATAATACATATGATGATGCAGCGTTAATTGACCTGTTGCAGACAGGTGATATGGCCGCCTACGAGTGTATTTATAACAAGTACTGGCCGCTGTTATATGCCTATGTGTATAATCGCCTGAAATCAAAGGAAATAACGGAAGAAATTGTCCAGGAGGTCTTCTTTTCTCTCTGGAACCGACGGGCGGCGCTGCAGCTTACACAAACACTCTCTGCATATCTTTATACGGCTGTCAAATACCAGATCTTCAATTACATGAAGGCCGATAAGGTAAGGAAAACCTATGCGGGTGCTTTTTCCCGCTATAACGACCAACTACAGGATAACTCGAATGAAGAGTATATCACCTACGCCGACCTGGCAAATGCAGTGGAAAAAGAAGTCTCCCGCCTGCCTGAAAAGTGTCAGCAGGTGTTCCGGATGAGCCGGAATGAGCATCGCTCTATTCAGGATATCGCTGCTGCCCTGAATATCTCTCACAAAACAGTGGAAAACCATCTGACCAAAGCCCTTAAACACCTGAGACTGGCTTTCCGGGAATACTTCTGGCTTTTTTAGATTTTTTTTCTTTTACAGTAGGTGTTTCGTCTTTCCCGGTTTACATATATATAGCAAGGTGCTGCTGTCATACACTAAAACTAGTCTCAGATACTGATGGATCACAAGGAATTCAAACAATTACTGGACAGATATACCAAAGGTCTCCTCAATCAACAGGAAATAGAACGCCTCGAAAGCTGGCTGGATGCTATGGAGGATAAGACCGCATTTGACAGTCTGGATAAAGAGGAATTGTCAGCATCCCGGGCCGCAATGTTCAGTCAGCTGACCCGGCGGATACAGCAACCAGCTGCACCAGTACGTCTGATCAGTTACAAACGTACGCTGGCAGTAGCTGCTGGTATCGCAGCGATCGTACTGACAGGTTATATCTGCCGCAAAAGTATACTCGATATTGTCGCGCCGCACAGAACGACATATGCCTATAATAAGAAAGGATACATTACAAAACAGATCCTGTCAGATAACTCGATCGTATGGCTGAAGGGAAACAGTAAACTGATCTTTCCTGCGAAGTTTGAAAACGACCAACGCAGCGTTACTCTGGAAGGAGAAGCCCTGTTTGAAGTCAGTAAAGATGTGCAAAGACCCTTTATTGTCACCTGCGGCTCACTGACCACACAGGTATTGGGCACCAGCTTTAACATACGTAGCAATGAAACGGGAGAAGTAGCGATATCTGTGCTGACCGGCGCTGTGGTAGTCGGTTCAGATGCTACCCGTAAACAGATCGTACATACCAACGAAAGTATCGTGTATTCAGAAAAACAGTCCTCCGTAGTAAATGTGCATCCCTCACGGAAAGATATACACGAAATTATAAATGGCACAGAGTACGATATGGCATTTAGTGATGCCAGTATGCATAACGTTATACAGAAGATAGAAAAGAAGTTCGAAGTTAAGATCAACCTGGAAGATACCGCTATACTAAATAATGTCATTACAGCGGACATGACCGACCAATCACTGGCACACACAATGGAGATGATCAGCCAGGCACTCAACCTGGACGTAAGGATCAATGATAAGATGGTATCACTACGAGCAAAAAAATAAAACAATGAACTGTAATTCAACCAAAATCAGGAAGTATGACACTAAAAAAATCGCCTATGATCAGACAAGCAGACAGTAAAAGACCCGGCAGCCGCTAAGCGCTGCTGCTGAAAATGATAACCCCTGCGATGCTGCGTACAAACGCGGCAGGGGAATCCCTTTGTCTCATTCAACCAGAAATCTAACAAAGAAAACAGGCCTATGCGCAAACATGTAAAGACAAATGCTTTTGTGAACAAATCCGTCATTATCACTTCGCTGGCAACTGTGGTGACGCTTTTTACAGGCATCCGGAATGCCTGTGCACAGAATATCCTGCACAAAAAGATCTCTTTGCAGGCTGACGATATGAGCCTTAAAATGGTGTTGAACCAGATCCGCTCTAAAGCTGATGTGAAGTTCGTATACAGTTCCGATCATATCGCAATGGACAGGAAAGTCACTGCCGTTGCTAAAGAAGAAGAACTGGGCAAAGTACTGGATAAAGTGCTGGGCAGACTGGATATCAGATATGTCGTGAATGAAGATTTTATTATCCTGAAAGAGAAAAGTGAACAAGGCAATATGCCATCACTGCCTGCACCTGCTGCAGATACAGTGATCAAAGGAAAAGTATTCAGCGAAAGTGGCGATCCGTTTCCCGGTTCTACGATCGTTGAAAAAGGTACCAGCAATGGCGTCACCTCAGGAGGTGACGGCTCATTTACCTTAAAAGTAAAACAGGGCGCTACGCTCGTTATTACAGCTATCGGTTATCATGTAACAGAGATCAGTGCATCACAGGCTGGCACTATTAAATTGCAGGCTGCCGTAAAGCAATTACATGATATCGTTGTAACAGCCGCTGGTATCGCGCGTCAGAAGAACAGTCTGGGGTATTCTGTCAGTACTGTCGGTTCTGAAAAACTGGCGCAGAAATCTGAACCTGATCCTGTACGTGCACTGACCGGTAAAGTAGCCGGTGTGAATATACAGTCAGCGGGTGGTGTAGCCGGTGGTGGTACCAATATCACCATCCGTGGTAACTCTTCGCTGAATGGGAATAACCAGCCCCTCTTCGTAGTAGACGGCGTACCATTCGATAACTCCAGCTTTGCCAATGTTGGTTCTTCTTCTGTAGGTGGTGTCGGTGTAACAAACCGCGCCTTCGATCTCGATCCTAATAACATACAAAGCATGACGGTCCTGAAAGGTGCAGCAGCGGCTGCATTGTATGGCTCAAGAGCAGCTAATGGCGCTATTATCATTACCACAAAAGCAGGTAAAAAGAAAAGCCGTAAAGGCACTGAAATTACTTACAATACGTCTTATGCGATTGAAGATGTAGCCGGTTTGCCGGAGTATCAAACCCGCTACGGACAAGGAACAAATAATGACTACAGACAAGGTGTATATGCTTCCTGGGGCCAGCCTTACGAAGGCGTCAGCAGCATGTTGCCAACCCGCTCCACTATACCGCATCAGCTTACCCGTCAGTTTACTTCCGCCGTCTTCCCTGAGTTTTATGAAGCAGATGGTGTCACTCCTATACAGGTGCCTTACAGATCTTACGCTCAAGAGAATGCTAAAAACTTTTTCAGAACAGGTAGTGTATATGAGAATGCGATCACCATTTCTTCTGGTAGTGAGAAAGGAAACTTTAATGCAGGCTTTTCGAATACAGACAACAGAGGCGTAGTGCCGGGTAATGAAATCAAACGTACTTCTGTGAATATCGGTGGGAATATCCGCCTTGAAAATAAATTCTATGCCAGTGGTTCCATCAACTATGTAACTACCCGTCAAAAAACCCCTCCAGTAGGTGGATTGACAGGCTCTATTATGTCTACATTGATGTATGTGCCCACCAGCTACGATCTCACCAACTATCCTTTTGAAAATCCGATAGATGGTAGTAATGTATATGATTATACGGGTGTGGATAACCCTTACTGGTCTGTAAAACATAGTCCGAGTAAAAGTGATGTAGACCGCTATTATGGTAACCTGATCGTTGGTTTTGATCCTTTCTCCTGGCTGAATGTGCAGAATACGATTGGTTTCAATGCCTATACTGACAGAAGGCTCAGCGTAAGAGGAAAAGGTTCTGCTTCCTATGCGAACGGTAGTATCACCAGTGATAATATCTACAGACAGGAACTGGATAATACCCTCCTGTTAACAGCAACACATGCCGTTACGCCTGATATCACTGTCCGCGCGATCCTGGGTAATAACGTGAACCAGCGTTTGACAGACAGAAAAGCTTTTTATGGTGATAATATCATTGTAGCAGATCTGCATGATATGAACAATACCAGTTCTGTGACCGGTGTGCAACTTACCAACAACAGGAATTTGTTAAAGCAGCGATACTATGCCTTCTTTACAGATATCACATTCGACTACAAGAACTTTGCTTCCCTGAACCTGGTAGGTCGTAACGACGTATCATCAACACTGCCTGCCGATAACCGTAGTTACTTTTATGGTGGTGTGAATGGTTCACTGGTATTTACAGAGGCATTACATCTTAACAAGGAGATCCTCAACTTTGGTAAAGTAAGAGCAGGTTATACACGGGTAGGTAATGAAGCTTCTCCTTATCAGACGGCGAACTTTTACCAGATCAATGCGATACTGGGAGGAAGTACAACACCTTCTAATGTAGGCCTGCCTTTTACACCTGCCAATGGTGCTACCTATAATATTGTTACGCAATCCAATCTGTTAACTAACAGTAATCTCAAACCTGAGTTCATCACAGAACTGGAACTGGGAGGTGAATTACAGTTCCTCGATAATCGTATCGGTATTGACTTTACCTACTATAACAAGCGCAGTACTTCTCAGATATTTGAAGTAACGGCTGCTCCTTCTTCCGGTTATACCACACAGATACTCAACCTGGGAGAGGCCACCAATAAAGGAATTGAGATCGGATTTACAGCCGTACCTATCAAAACTGACAGAGGATTCAACTGGGATGTGAATGCAAATTTCACCCGCAACCGGAACCTGATCAAAGACCTCGGTGGATATGAAAGCTTCAGTTATGGTGGTACGAATGGTACCAGTAGCGTACATATCGTGGGACAGCCTTATGGTCTGATACAGGGAACTGCCTATGCGCGTGATGAAGAAGGCAATATACTGATTGATCCCAGTTCTGGTAAACCACTGGCATCAGGTGCGCTGAAAGCTATCGGTAATCCGAATCCTGATTTTATTCTTGGTATTGCCAATACCTTCAGATTCAGAAGTATTACACTCAATGTATTGTTTGACTGGAAACAGGGAGGACAAATGTACTCCAACACCGTCGGACAGATGCTGTCCCGTGGTGTGACAAGAGACACAGAAGAACGTGAGTTTCAGATCGTATCACCAGGGGTATTGGGAGATATTAACACACTGACAGCATTGAAAGATGAACGTGGTCAGAAGATCCCTAATAATGTAGCGATCTCTTATGAAGACCATTTCTTCAATGGTGGTATGGGGCCTGGTGGTCTGAATGAAGGTTCTATCTTCGACGCGACCGTATTCCGTTTACGTGAAGTCTCTCTTGCTTTTGAGTTCCCGAAAAGTTTCCTCGGCAATACGCCGTTCGGTTCTGCCAGCATCTCACTGTCAGGCAGGAATCTCTGGTACAATGCGCCCAACTTCCCTAAGTACAGCAACTTCGATCCGGAAGTAAGTTCACTGGGTGTGGGTAACTCACAGGGATATGATAACCTGTCCGTGCCTACTACCAAACGATTTGGTGTGAACTTAAGGTGCTCCTTCTGATAAGGGATATTCATCACTCAACTGACTTCATTATGCAACTGAAACATACAACGTATACATTACTGGTAAGCGGCATTGCACTGATAGCAGGCGCCTGTAATAAGTTTGTCGATATTAACACCGATCCTAATAACCCGACTACCGCACAGTTATCCTTATTACTGCCATCCACAGAAGTATCTATGGCTGCTAATATGTACGAACTGAATAGTGGTACCTCTACTTTCATGCAACACATGGTATCTTCTGGTGACCTGAGTCGTTATCAGCAGCAGGGAACCAGTTTTGATGATCCATGGGATGGTTTTTACAGTCAGACGCTGAACGACCTGGAATCTATTATTTCCAGCGGAACAGCGCAACAGGAGTGGGGCTATGTCAGCATTGCAAAAATTGAAAAGGCCTACCTGGTGAGTCTGATGGTAGATATGTGGGGAGATATTCCGTATTCGGAAGCAGAGAAAGGACAACAAACAGTGAGTCCGCCGCTGGATAAAGGTGTGGATATCTATGAAGATGTACTCACACTGCTAGAAGAAGCATTACAGGATGCAGGAAAAGTATCAGCTACTACGCTTGTGCCTTCCAGTGCAGATATGATCTACAGCGGATTGAAAACTTCCTGGGTGAGTCTGGCGAACTCGCTGAAACTAAAACTGTATAACCAGATAAGACTGGTTGATCCGGCAAGATCTTTATCCGCTATCCAGGGATTGATCAGTGATCCGGCAACGCTGATAGGTGGTACCACTAATTCCAATACTACTGATTACACCTTCCGGTTCGGTGCTGCACAAAACCCTAATAACCGTCATCCATGGCATCGTTCGGAGTATCAGTCCAGTAAGAACTTTTACATGTGTCAGTCATTTATTGATCTGTTATTCAATAACGACGATCCCCGTTTGCGGTATTTTATCTACCGGCAGAATGCCACAGCTGGTCTGAATAACTCTACAAACAGTAATGGTTACTACGGACGCAATCCGGGTGATGGTACTGCTGCTCCTGCGGACCTTAACAGACGTTCCACTTTTGGCGTCTTTCCTTCCGGTGGTTTGTATGATAATGCACCCATCAACAACATTCCTGATACTTATAGTTATCTGAGCAATACAGGCGCTACCGCGACATTAAAAGTAGTGGCTACTTCAGATGGTACCGGTGCAGGTGTAATACCTCTGCTGACAAATGCGATGGTGAAACTGATCCGTGCAGAAGCGGCACTGGCATTAAACACAGGAGATGATGCACGACAGAATTTTGCGGATGGTGTTACTGCGCATCTGAATAACGTTAGTACCTATGGCGCTGCGAATGGTGGCGTAGCTTTGTCAGCCGCTACGATCAGTGGTTTTGTGAATAAACTACTGACAGCTTATGATGCAGCTGACGTAGCAGGTAAGATGAACATGGTGATGACGCAGAAATACATTGCGTGTTACGGGAATGGAATGGAGGCATATAATGACTATCGAAGAACAGGATTGCCGGTATTACGTGCGCCATTGTCTCCGCTGAACGCATTCCCGCTGAGACTCTACTATTCGCAGACAGAACTATCCGCTAATACAAGTCTGGGAGAGAATGCCAGCGCCATGCAGATCGCACAGCAGACAACGCCTGTATTCTGGGATAAATAACTATCACGCAAAATTGTAACACATGAGATATCTGATAATCGCTATACTGATCATCTACGCAGGGATTAATTCGTGTAAAAAAGCTGACTATGAATGGGAGCAATATGAATATACTGCTGTTCCTGTCGTAACGATCGATACGACAAAAACAGCATTGCCTACCAGACAGGCCGGTAAAGTCGCTTTCTTCAATCTCAATGATCCGGCGCTGGCCGATCAGACGTTTGCCTTCTCCCTCAACTGGGCAGGTTTTGAAAAAGCAGTTGTGAAATCTATTGAGGTATACAGCAGTTACAATAAAGCAGAGTCCAGTGTGCCAGCCTACCCTTTAGTGATCTCTTCTCCGGGTAACCAGTACACGAATATTGCTCAGTTTCCATTACCGAGTATTATCGGTTCAAAGGACAAACTATATGAGACGGTGACAACCTTTCCAAAATCGTATTCCTTTACAGCGGCGCAATTGGCGGAGATGAATAATGTGTCGCTTGGAGTTGTAGCAGTAAATGACTATTTTCTCTTCAAGTTTATACTCAACCTGGAAGATGGCCGCAGAATAGTCACATTCTTCAACAATATATGCGATGAATCACGTGGAGAACCCGGCGACTGCAGAGTAGGTGTCAGATTCAAGAAACAGTAAGTCCCTGTAGAAAAAAAATAGTAATGAGCACAATTAAGAAAGCAACACTATCATTCGCGCTGCTGACAGCTACCCTGAGCCTTTGTGCCCAGGATAGGTCAGCGGGTCCGGCAGACAAAAAGTATCAGGCAGAGATCAAAGCATTGACGGACAAACCTGTTATAAAGAAAGCCTTTCAGACAATCATCGACCTGGAGCCACAGACGATCAGCGATCACATCCAGCTGACAGAAATTCCTGCGCCACCTTATAAGGAAGAAGTGAGAGCTAAACAGTTTGCTACGATGCTGAAAAGTGCAGGTGTGGATACCGTGTGGATCGATAAGACCGGTAATGTGATCGCCAGACGTAAAGGTCGTGGCGGTGGAAAGAAAACGGTTGTACTGGAAGGGCATCTTGATACGGTATTCCCGGAAGGCACAGATGTCAAGATCGTGCATAAAGGAGATACCCTATATGCACCCGGTGTTGCAGATGATACGAGAGCACTGTCAGTGGTACTGGCGATTGTGAAGACACTGGAAAAGAATAGTATTGAGACGGATGCAGATGTATTGTTTATTGGTACAGTAGGAGAGGAAGGGCAGGGTGACCTGCGTGGTGTGAAGACACTCTTCAGCGAAAATGGTCCAGGTAAAATAGATAGCTATATCGCGATAGATGGCTGGAACCGTGAATCGATCACACATCGTGCATTAGGTTCCCATCGTTATAAAATCACGTTTAAAGGTCCCGGTGGACATTCTTCCGGTGCTTTCGGACTGGCCAATCCTCACAACGCATTAGGCAGGGCCATTCATTACTGGGCAGTCGCTGCTGATTCTTTCAGCCGTGCACCTGGTATGCGTGTAACCTATAACGTGGGTGTAATTGGTGGCGGTACTTCTGTGAACTCTATTCCTTTCGAATCATGGATGGAAGTAGATATGCGCTCTGAAAGTCCGGAGCGGGTCAGTGGTATCGACCAACTCTTACAACTTGCTGTACAGCGTGCGCTGACAGAAGAAAATAAAATGAAGCAACGGGGAGCTGATCTGACGGTAGATGTAAAACTGATCGGAGATCGTCCTTCCGGTGCACTGGATACGACCCTGCCTTTGATACAACGTGCGATGGCGACAGTACAGTCATTTGGGTCTGTTGCAAGTCTGCGCGTAGGTTCTACCAATTCCAATATTCCTATTTCCAAAAACATACCTGCTATTACGATCGGCTCCGGTGGTACCGGTGGTAATGCGCATGCTTTACAGGAATGGTGGATCAATGAGAAAGGTTATCAGGGTATTCAAAACGCATTGTTGATCTTATTAGCCGAAGCCGGCATCGCAAAATAAAACTGACTTATGGCAAGAAAATTCTACGGTATGCTGTCGCTGCTGCTATCCGCAGCTACGGCCTGGGCACAGACCGTGCCTTCTCCAAAAGAGCATTTTGGTTTTAATATTGGTGATGATTATCAGTTAGCCACTTACACGCAGACAGAAGCTTATTTCAAAAAGCTTGCTGCATCTGATCGTACGGCCCTTGTGGATATTGGTATGACAGAAGAAGGGCGTCATCAGTATATGCTGATCGTATCTGCACCTGAAAATATTAAGGCGCTCAACCGTTATAAGGATATCTCACAAAAGCTGGGACATGCTGAGGGGCTGACGGATGAAACAGCCCGTCAGTTATCAGCAGAAGGAAAAGCAGTTGTGTGGATAGACGGTGGATTACATGCTACCGAAACTGTCGGCGCACATCAGTTGATCGAAACAATGTATCAGCTGGTAACGCGTACAGATGCGGAGACGATGAACATTCTGCAGAATGATATTATCCTCCTGACGCATGCCAATCCTGATGGACAGGAGCTGGTGTCTAACTGGTATATGCGAACGACTGATCCGAAGAAAAGAGCATTGAATATTCCCCGTCTGTATGAGAAATATGTAGGGCATGATAATAACAGGGACTTCTACATGATGAACATGAAGGAGAGTCAGAATATCAGCCGGCAGTTGTTTGTCGAGTGGATACCGCAGATCATGTACAACCATCATCAGCGCGGCCCCGCAGGTTCTGTACTGGCAGGTCCTCCCTATCGTGATCCCTTTAATCATATTTACGATCCGCTGATCGTAACAAGTATTGATGCCGTAGGCGCAGCCATGAATAACAGGCTGAATGCAGAGAATAAACCCGGATATACACAACGGAACGGATCTACTTTTTCCACCTGGTGGAATGGGGGGCTGCGTACTACGCCTTACTTTCATAACATGGTAGGTTTGCTGACAGAGATCATCGGCGGACCAACACCTGAGACGGTGCCCTTAGTACCTGACAGATTAATTCCCAATGGTGCAACACCTAATCCGATCGTTCCGCAGGAATGGTATTTCCGTCAGTCGATAGATTATTCTGTATCACTGAACTATGCTGTACTCGATTATGCGGCGCGTTACAGAAGTGAGTTGTTATTCAATATCTACCGTATGGGTAAGAATGGTATTGAGCGTGGCAGCGCTGACCACTGGACCTTCTATCCGCGTTATGTAGATTCAATTCGTACCGCATACAAGTTTGATAAAAAGAATGATTCTACTACTGAAGGAGAAACAGGTGGCGGAGAGTTTTCCTTTGGAAAAGAAGATACCATCGCTACAAAATATTACGCAGGTGTATTGAAGAATCCTGATTATCGTGATGCACGTGCATATATCATCTCAGCAGATCAACCAGACTTTCCGACAGCCGTTAAATTCATCAACGCACTGAGTCGTTCAGGTATCACTATTCACAAGGCAAGTGCTGCATTCAACGTAAATAGTAAACAATATCCGGCAGGATCTTATGTAGTGAAAACGGCGCAGGCTTTTCGTCCGCATGTGATAGACATGTTTGAACCACAGGATCATCCAAATGATTTTCAGTATGTTGGCGGTCCGCCGATACGTCCCTATGATGCTGCCGGATGGACCTTAGCGTACCAGATGGGCGTACAGTTCGATCGTATCCTGACGGCCTTTGATGGGTCGTTTACACAATTGCCTTATGGACAGGTAGAGTCGCCTTTATCTACAACATTACCTGTTGCGAAGAAGGGTTATCTGATTGACCCTGCTGCAAACAATGCATTCATTGCGGTGAATGATCTGCTGAAAGCAGGTGTTAAAGTATCCCGTACTGATAAGGGCGCTTTCTATGTACCAGCAGGGGCAAAGAGTGAAAGTATCCTGAATAAGGCGACAACAGAACTGGGTATTCTTGTCAGTGCAGCAGACGCTGTACCGGCTAAGCTGAAAGCAGTAGCGCCATTGCGTATTGGTATCTGGAATACCTATGGAGGATCTATCCCTGCTGGATGGTTAAGCTGGCTGATGGAGCAGTATCACTATTCTTATGACTTCCTTTATTCACAGGAGGTGGATAAAGGCGATCTGCGAAAGAAATATGACATGCTGATCTTTGTAACCGGAGCTATTCCTGATACCGGTAAACCTAAGAAGAGTGATTACTGGTTTGGCAAATTACCGAAGCCGGAAGAACTATCAGATGAATTCAAACCATGGCTGGGCAGGATCAACAAGGATACCTCCATTCCGCAGCTGAAGAAATTCCTGGAGGCAGGTGGAAAGATCGTTACGATCGGCACCAGTACTAATCTGGCCTATCATCTGAAACTACCTGTGGAAAACGCATTGACAGAGAAGAATAAGAAAGGCGAACTGAAGCCATTACCAGGTACAAAATATTATATCCCGGGTAGTTTGCTGATTGCAGATCTTGATACAACGGCAGCGGAGAACTGGGGGATGCCTGCAAAGAATGATGTATATTTTGACAGAAGTCCTGTATTCAGGTTTACGGATGGCGCTGCCGGTGCCGGTATGCGTAAACTGATCTGGTTCTCTACGGAGACGCCATTACATAGCGGATGGGCCTGGGGACAACAATACCTGAAAGGTGGTATTGCGGCATTCTCTGTGCCGGTAGGAGCGGGAACACTGTATGCATTTGGTCCGGAGATCACTTTCCGTGGTCAGTCGCACGGTACATTCAAATTACTGTTCAATCAACTGTATAAATGAGAAAACTGATCATTCCCTTATTAAGTTGTTTGCCTGTGCTGGCAGTTGCACAGAACAATGACAAACAGGCGATCACCACGTATCTTGATAAGCAGTCTGCTACCTATGCAGATATCTCAAAGAAGATCTGGGGATATGCGGAAGTAGGTTACCAGGAAGAGAAGAGTGCTGCTTTACTGGAATCTGTACTGGAAAAAGAAGGCTTTACAGTGAAGAAGGGTATAGCAGGTATTCCTACGGCTTTTGTCGCCACTTATGGTAGCGGGCAACCGGTGATCGGTATACTGGCTGAGTATGATGCATTGCCTGGTTTGTCACAGACAGACGAACCGCAGCAGCATGCGATAGAAGAAGGAGGCGCCGGACATGGATGCGGACATAATCTGTTTGGAACGGCTTCTGTTGCGGCAGCCGTCGGTGTGAAGAACTGGTTGAAGGAACACAATGGTAAAGGTACGATCAGGGTGTATGGTTGTCCGGCAGAAGAAGGCGGTTCCGGTAAGGTCTATATGGTGAGAGCAGGATTGTTTAACGATGTGAATGCGGTGTTACACTGGCATCCCGGTAATGACAACTCTGCTGCGACTTATCCCTGGATGTCCAACAAGAATGCGAAGTTTCGTTTTTATGGCGCTGCCTCACATGCGTCAGGTGCGCCTGAGAAAGGCCGTTCTGCACTGGATGCAGTAGAAGCGATGGATTTCATGGTCAATATGATGAGAGAGCATGTGCCTGATCATACGCGTATTCATTACGTAATTACGAAAGGTGGAGAGGCGCCGAATGTGGTGCCTGCCTTTGCGGAAGTCTATTATTATGTAAGACATCCGGATATGCAGGTGGTGAAAGATGTATGGGAGCGACTGGTGAAAGCGGCAGAAGGTGCTGCCCTGGGAACGGGTACGACGATGAAGTATGAAGTGATCGGTGGTGTGTATAACATGTTGCCAAATGAGGCCTTGTCCAGGATCATGGATACCAATCTGCGGCAGGTGGGAGGATATACCTACACATCCGAAGAAAGAGCATTTGCAAAAAAAATACAATCTACTTTAGTGGATCAGTCAAAGTTACCTGATATAGATAAGGCGACGGGTACGGTACAACCATTCGTTATTGAAACAGGTATCCGTGGAGGTGCTTCGTCAGATGTAGCGGATGTGAGCTGGGTAACACCTACCGCCGGCATTTCTACTGCTACCTTTGTACCGGGATCTTCCGGTCATAGCTGGCAGAATGTGGCCGCAGCCAGTACGAGTATTGGTACCAAAGGGATGATGATCGCTGCCAAAACGATTGCGCTGACGGCCTATGATCTGTTCAATGATCCTGCTGTGCTGACCACCGCAAAAGAAGAACTGAAAACAAGACAGGGACCTGCTTTTAAATATGAAGCCATGCTGGGCAACAGAGAACCGGCATTGGATTACCGTAAAAAATAGCGACTATGAGATATACCTTAAAGGGCTGGTTGCTGATGGCTGGCATTGTTGCCCATTCAGCAGTACAGGCCCAGACTGTGCCATCACCTAAACAGCACTTCGGTTTTAATATCGGAGATGATTATCAGCTGGCAACCTATACACAAACGGCTGCTTATTTTCAGAAACTGGCTGCATCCGACAGGGTAAAGCTGATGGATATCGGACTTACAGAAGAAGGCCGTCATCAGTATATGCTGGTGATCTCTTCTCCTGCCAATATCAGACAACTGGATCAGTATAAAAAGATCTCACAGCAGCTGGCCAGGGCAGAAGGCTTAACACCTGCGCAGGCAAAAGAATTATCAGAAAAAGGAAAGGCAGTTGTATGGATCGATGGTGGTTTACATGCGACTGAAGTTGTAGGTACACATCAGCTGATAGAAACTGCCTGGCAGCTGATCAGCAGGAATGATCCTGAAACGATGCGTATACTCGATAACGTGATCATTCTTATGACGCATGCGAATCCCGACGGACAGGAACTGACGAGTAGCTGGTATATGCGGAATGCGGATACCCTGAAACGTTCAACAGATCAATTACCCGTATTATATCAGAAGTATATAGGGCACGATAATAATCGTGATTTCTATATCATGAACATGAAGGAAAGCGCCAATATGGGAAAACAATTATTCCTGGAGTGGATGCCGCAGATCATGTACAATCATCACCAACGCGGACCGGAAGGTTCTGTACTGGCAGGACCTCCGTATCGCGATCCTTTTAACTATTTCTTCGATCCGCTGATGATCACCGGGATCGATGCACTGGGTGCAGCGATGTATAACCGGCTGAATGTGGAAGACAAGCCTGGTTATACACGACTGAACGGTTCCAGCTTTTCTACCTGGTATAACGGCGGACTTCGTACGACGACCCAGTATCATAACATGATAGGTTTGCTGACGGAGATCATTGGTAATCCGACACCTGAGAAAATACCGGTAGTACCACAGCGACTGATCCCTAACGGAGCAACGCCTAATCCTGTCAGACCAACGGGCGACTGGCGTTTCAGAACATCCATTGATTATTCGGTATCCCTGAACTATGCGGTGCTGGATTATGCTGCCCGTCAGCGGGATGAGGTATTGTTCAATATCTATAAGATGGGTAAGAATGCGATCGATAAGGGGAATACAGACTCCTGGACATTATCGCCTAAGAGAGCGGACGCGATCACTGCTGCCTATAAGAAGGCACAGCATGATACGACCAAAGATGATGGTAGTGATCCGTATGGCTGGATGAGAAGAGGCAGTAATATTGGTATGGAGTATTATGATGCAGTGTATAAGAATCCTGCGGAAAGAGATCCGCGGGGGTATGTTATTCCGGCAGATCAGCCGGACTTTGCCACAGCTGTTAAGTTTGTAAATGCCCTGATCAAGGCTGGTATTGGCGTACAGAAGGCAACAGCCGCTTTTACGGTAGCAGGTAAGCAATATCCGGCGGGGTCTTATATCGTACGTACGAATCAGGCTTTTCGTCCGCATGTGCTGGATATGTTTGAACCACAGGATCATCCTAATGACTTCCAATATCCGGGAGGTCCACCTGTTCGCCCCTATGACGCGGCAGGATGGACCCTCGCCTTTCAGATGGGTGTAAAGTATGATCGTGTACTGGATGATTTCAGCGGACCGTTTGAGAAGCTGCCTTACGGGGAGTTACAATCACCTGCTGTTTTGTCCTTTACGCCGGCTACCGGTGGCGGTTATCTGTTAAGCGCCCAGGTGAACAATGCATTTATCACCATCAATGACCTGATGAAAGCAGGAGTGAAGGTCTATCGTTTGCCTGAGGGCCAGGATGGAATGGGACCAGGTACTTTCTTTGTGCCGGCTGGTGCATCCGCCAATAGTATCCTGAAAACTGCTGCCGCACAATGGGGCGTATCGGCCAGGGTGGTGAGTAAACGTCCGAAAGGCGCTATTGAGGCGACTCCTTTACGTATTGCCTTGTGGGATAACTATGGCGGTTCTATGCCTTCGGGTTGGGTACGCTGGATGATGGAACAATATCATTTCCCTTTCAGCCTGGTTTATCCGAAAGATATAGATGCCGGCACGCTGAAGCAGCGTTATGATGTGATCGTGTTTGTGACAAGGGCTATTCCGCCGGTAGGAGGAGAGGAAAATAACAGGTCTGCTTACCGGCAGACGCAGCCTGATGCTGCCGATATCCCGGAGCAATACCGGAATATGCTGGGAAAGATCTCAAAGGATACGTCTATTCCTAAACTGAAGGAATTCCTGGAAGCAGGCGGTACAGTTATTACGATCGGCAGTAGTACTAATCTGGCGTACCATTTGGGTTTGCCTGTGCATAACGCGCTGGTAGAGAAGGGGAAGGATGGTAAGGAGTCGCCTTTGCCAGGAACTAAATATTTCGTGCCGGGGAGCATTTTGCAGGTGGCATTTGACAGTACGCAGTCAGCCGCCTGGGGGATGCCGGCTGTCGGTGATGTGAATTTTGATAACAGTCCGGTGTTCAGGCTGGATAGTGATGCTGCTTCCAAAGGGGTGCATCCGATCGCCTGGTTCACTACGGATAGTCCGTTACGTAGCGGATGGGCCTGGGGACAGTCTTATCTGAAGGACGGTGTGGCTGCTTTTGAGGCGCCGGTAGGCAAGGGGAAGCTCTATGCCTTTGGTCCGGAAATAACTTTCCGCGGGCAGTCACATGGTACTTTTAAGCTATTGTTCAATGGGTTGTATGGACAAAAGTAATAGAATGACCGAGTGATGATAAAGACCGTCTCATGTTATATGGGGCGGTTTTTTTATTTTAGTACCTTAGAAGAATAACAAGCGTTCACATGGAAGAATTTTATGATGCCGCCTCTGAGAAATACAAGAAGTATTTATTGCAGGTAGTGTATAACGATGAGACTTATTACACCGTATCAGGTGCTGACCTGTCAGACAACGAGGCTACCAGGCTGCTGACAGATGCGGATGGCAAGATTTGCCTGTATGCCGACCTTCCTTCCCTGAGAAAGGGAATAGAAGCGGGGGTTGTTACTTTCGATACCCCGAATCTGCAGGCCTGGGGGAAAGATATCAATGAAACAGATACCGCTTACACGGGCGTTGATTTCTTTTCGCTGAAATCGGAGCACCTGGAGGCAGATGACGATCCTTTGCTGTATGAGATCTATGGCGCGCTGAGCGTTGTAAGAGATTATGCTGAGCAGGAGAATAACACAGAGTTGTTAACCCTGCTGGATAGTCCGATCGTAAATGAATACATGGAGATCTGTGCAGATCTTTTCCTTTGGTCGTCCGATACGGATTCTTTCAGAGAAGACTTTGATTTTAATGCATTTGTGCCTGTGTTGGGTCAGATTTATACGCTGCTGGAGCCCCGTTTGAGAGTTGTTTAACGGAAAGGGACAAACTGAACTTGCATACCATCGCTTATCAGAAACTAACATCCGATTTTTATAATCGTCCTGATGTATTGACGATTGCCCGTGAATTGCTGGGAAAGATCATTGTGACCAGCTTTAACGGAGAGCTGACTGCTGCCCGTATTGTGGAGACGGAAGCTTATGCCGGTATAACGGATAAAGCTTCCCATGCATACGGCGGCAGGCGTACGGCACGCACGGAAATCATGTACCGGGAGGCCGGTACTGCCTATGTTTACCTGATCTATGGCATTCACCAGCTTTTTAACATTGTTACTGACAAGACAGACATTCCTCATGCGATCCTGATACGCGGAGCGGAACCCATTACAGGTATACCTGTGATGCTACGACGTACAGGCAAGAAAGTAGCAGATTTTACCCTGACCCGGGGGCCGGGCAATGTTTCCAAAGCATTGGGCATTACATTGGCCCATACAGGGGAATCTTTGCTGGGAGATGATTGTTATGTGGCTTCGGATGGTTTTATACCTGCCGCCGGAGATATTATTGCCACACCCAGGATCGGCGTAGATTATGCCGGTGCGGATGCCTTGTTGCCATACCGTTTTATTATCCGTAACAATAAGTATGTCAGTGGGAAAGTGGTGAAAAGTGTGTAGTTGAACGGGAATGATTTATCTTTAAATTATAATTTTTTTTAAGGGACAATCTCAATACCTATATCGTTATGCGCAAATTATTACCCCTGGTCGTAGCAGGTGTTTTTTCATTTACGGCTGTATTGGCTCAGAGCAGCAATCAGGAACAGGCGATCGCCAAAAAGAATGAGGCGATCGAATTAATGGACAATGGTAAACTGGCTGAATCTATCACTTTACTCAATGAGGCGCGTAAGCTGGATCCGACACAAATGGATATTGTTTATGAGCTGGCCCTGGCAAAATATCAGCAGAAGGAATTTAATGAAGCATTAAAAGATCTGAAATACCTGATAAAGCAAAATGCAGCCAACGGCAGGGTATATGCGATGATGGGGAATGTGCAGGATGATATGGGAAAGCCGGAAAAAGCGATCGACACGTATGACGAGGGACTGAAGAAGTTTCCAAAAGAAGGGGCCCTGTATGTGGAAAGAGGGGTGATGGAGCTGAAAAAAGGTAATAATGATGCGGGACTGAAGTTTTTTGAAGATGGTATTAAGAATGCGCCAATGCATTCGTCCAACTATTACCGGGCTGCTAAACACTTCCTGGATTCTAAGAATGAAGTGTGGGGAATGATCTATGGAGAGATCTTTATGAACCTGGAAAGAGGGTCTAAACGTACAGAGGAAATCAGTAAATTGTTATACTACACCTATAAAGGAGAGATCAGATTTGAGTCGGATACGGCTGCTTCCGTGAGTTTTGCCAGCAATAATATCGAACTGCGGTATGACCCTTCAAAGAAAAAGAAAGGGGATAATGATCTGGCGATGATGTTGTTATCTTCTATCGGCGGACTTTCCTATGGTGGCGCGATCTATGAGAAGACGCTGGCGCTGGCGGTGATAGGAGAAAAAGCGATCAACGTGGCCTCATTACACCGTATCCGTACAAAGTTCCTGGAGCAGTATTTTGCAGCAGGATATGATACCACTTATAATGTTGTCTTGTTTGACTTTCAGAAAAAGGTAAAAGATGCCGGTCACTTTGAAGCTTATAACTACTGGGTACTGGGTCAGGGAGATGAGAATGTGCTGAGCGAGTGGGTGGGTGATCACAAGCAGCAATGGGATGATTTTATCAAATGGTTTAAAGAAAACAGGATTCAGATAACAGACGAAAAGAGCTTTTCCCGGATAGGACTGACTGTCTCGGGCGCTTTGAAAAAGGATTCGGAATAATGACAGAACTGGAATTGCTGGAAAAGACACTTAGTTCCTTTGCGGGAATGCCCGCAAAGGAGTTTGCTATGTCTTTACCTGACTGGCAGCTGAGAGAATATAAGAAGGGAGAATTTTATAATGAGTATAAGAACGTATGTAAGCACCTGGGATTTATTATCAGTGGTGTATTCAGAACATACCATGTCAATACAGAGACAGGCGAGGAGAAAAACCTGCTTTTTTTCAGTGAAAAGCAATTCGTGACGTCTTACAAGAGCTTTCTTACACAGACGCCCTGCAATTATTACACAGAATCTTTAGTAGATTCGTCTATTCTTTATATCCATATCGATGACCTGAACAGGTTATATTCAGCATCACATCAGTGGGAGCGTTTTGGCAGATTTATAGCAGAACTTGCGTTCAATGAGGTGATGGATCATACGGAGGATATGATGTTTAAAACGCCTGAACAGCGTTATAAGCAGATGCTGGAGCGGCATCCGGACATATTTAATAGTGTACCGTTGTATCATATCGCCTCTTACCTGGGTATTCAGGGACCATCATTAAGTCGTATACGGAAACGCCTTTCCGGTAAATAAGCTATATACCATATCTCATATCTTATCATGAACAGACAACTATGCCTTGTCCTGCTATGCACAACTTTGATCATCAGTTTATGCAGTCTTACGGGCTGTCGTCATCAGGAGACGCCTTCAGCCAAAGCTTACTTTAAGGGGACTGTCAGTCCGAAACTGAACCAGGAAGTTCTGGAAGGGAAGGTCAGGGAATTTTTTGACTGGTACACCGGTCATGTAGATGGACTGGTTGATATACAACTTGTGGATAACTCCGGAGTGGAAGACACGGGTTTGTACCGGGTTAATTTTGACAGTACGGCTGCTTACCTGCATATATTATCTGAAGCGGGGATCTTTACCCACGATTATGTAGAAGACAAAAACGAATACTTCCACCTTTGCGACAGCAAAATCCGCCAGGATAGCGTACGCACAGAGACGCCTTATGGTTTTGATGCGGATCTGATCCTGCTGAGCCAGGAGTACGAGGAGGATATTTCTAATTTCAGTCAGGCAACGTTCAGTAATTATGTGGAGACAGAAAACGGGGCAACGATCGATGTTACGATTGTTTATACCCTCCGGATCGATTTTGTGATCCAGGGGGATCGGTTGCTGATCGACAGGATTGACGTGGTGACGCCGGAAGACGGGACGGCGACCGGGACAGGACAGCCGTGATTTGGCTATTGATGGTCAGTGGGTTTGTTGATACCGGTATCTTATTAGTCAGACTATACTTATTGGTCGTTGATCCTTCATTGAAAAAGGGAAGAATGGACGAAGGATAACTATAGGAATGCTATCATGAAAGCGATAAGATATGTGCTTTCTGAAGATTATACATTGAATATTAGTATGTTGCCTTGCATTTGCGATCAGTTGGTGAGGAATTTTGTCCTGAATACCCCTTATTGCGGTAAAAAGCACTATTGACATGCTTTATATACGGCGTATACAGGGAATATCTACGCCTGAACACATAGGGCATCCTGTTAATAAAGGACATGATTTTACTGGATTCAGTAACAGCTGGTACGGGAGGTCTTTTTTAAAGAAAATGAGAGAAAAGAGGATAACTATGCATGGATTTCATAATATTTTGATTTTCTCCTGCTTTAAAATACCTTTGGAACGCTTACAAAAGTTGAAAAGAGAAATCATATTGTGGTAAAGTTTTTCCGCTCAGGCAACCCCCTTACGGTAGTGTTGCTGTTGATGTATACAATCCTGGTAAAATTCTATTACCTGATCCATCCGTCCTCCTATCTGGCAGATGGGAATGAAGGGCTGTTATACGATCTGCTTGTAAAATGGATGGGGATGGTGTTTGGTAAAAATCCGTTCCTGTTTACTTCTCTGGCGGTACTGTTGTTATTACTGCAGGCCCTGCTGCTGACCAAGATTGTCAATCACCAGCGACTGTTTGCCAAAACGAACTACCTGCCGGCGATGGCTTATATGCTTTTCACGTCTTTATACCAGGGGTGGAATGTCTTTTCTCCGGCTTTGCTGGTGAATCTGGTGATGTTGTGGGTAATTTCCAGTATAACACTGTTATACACCCGTACTTCGGCCAGGGATGTGGTATTTAATATAGGATTTGCACTGGGTGTATGTGGTTTGTTTTACTTCCCTGCTACTATTTTCTGTCTTCTTTTATGGTTAAGTCTCCTGATCATGCGCCCATTCCGTCTGGCGGAGTGGATTATTGCATTACTGGGGCTGATCTGTCCGATATATCTGCTGGGTACATACCTGTTCCTGACAGACCAGTGGGCTTTATTTGCCCGTATTCCACGAATTGGTCTGGAAGTGCCTGTGATTGGCCACTATAAGGTATGGGGCGCCATGGCGGTAAGTTTGTTCTTCTTTGCTGTGGGCTGGCTGCTGTTACAGCGTACCCTTAAGAAGATGCTGATCCAGGGACGTAAGATCTGGAGTGTAATGGCGGTATATGTATTTATTGCCATTGTAATTCCATTCTTTAACGTACATTTCTCCCCGTCGTACTGGGTTTTGGCTATTCTGCCTCTTTCTCTGTTTGTCGCGAATGCGTACTGGTCTATTGTCAATAACACCGTTGCCAATATTGTGCACATACTGACACTGGCATATGTGATTGTGATGCAGTACTTCAGCAGAAACTAGCTGTCATTCGTCTGAGTTGTTAAAACCGGACGAGCGGCTATGGAAATGTGCGGGCGGCGTAGTAATTTTGTGCCTTTCCGGTAATTTCGATAAATGGTTCAACAGCTATTAATTGCCGGATAAAGGATAGATTAATATTTAGGACCGTAACTTTCAATATATTAACATGAAATTTGGGGTTGTCACCTTTCCGGGCTCTAACTGCGATCACGATGTGATCGATGCCCTGCGCAATGACCTTGGGCAGGAAGTGATAGAGTTATGGCATAAAGATTCTGACCTCAGCCAGTTCAGTACAACGGACTGTATTGTGCTGCCGGGCGGTTTTTCTTATGGCGACTATCTGCGTTGCGGAGCAATTGCGCGTTTTAGTCCGATGATGAAAAGCGTGATAGACTTTGCCGCTAAAGGTGGTCGTGTGATAGGTGTGTGTAATGGTTTCCAGATCCTTTGTGAAGCGGGGCTGCTGCCGGGTGCTTTATTGCAGAACGGGCATCAGCAGTTTGTGTGTAAGAATGTATACCTGAAAAGTGATAATACATCTGCATCCCTGACGAAAGATGTAGCTGGCCGCGCATTAAAGATCCCTGTAGCACATGGCGAAGGCCGTTACTATGCGGATGACGTTACGCTGGAAAGTCTGTTTGCCAATAATCAGGTATTGTTCCGTTATTGTGACGAATTTGGTAATGTTGTGGATGATGCGAACCCGAATGGGGCGCTGCGCAATATTGCCGGTATCTGTAACAGGGAGCGTAACGTGTTTGGTTTGATGCCACATCCGGAGAGAGCTACCAGCTCTGTATTGGGTAATACGGATGGTCAGCTCATTTTCCAGAGCCTTATCAATAACAATTGACTTAACGAGTGAAAAGCACTCTTATTTTTTGAAATCAAGCCAACCAACCAGTTAAAAAAAAATCTAAGTATGAGAAAATTACTGACAGCAGTTATTCTGTTTGCCCTGCCGATGCTGGCAAGTGCGCAGATAGAAAACCCGGTAAAATGGGATTTTACCGCTAAGAAAATCGATGCAACTACCTATGAACTGCACATGACAGCTACAGTAGAAAGCAACTGGCACCTGTACGCACAGGAAGCAGGCGAAGGTCCGGTTCCTACTTCTTTCAAGCTGACTAAAAATCCGCTTGTAACACCGGTAGGTAAGATCCGTGAAGTGGGCAAACTGCACAAGGCATTTGACAAGAACTTCGATTCCGAACTGAAATATTATGAAAATCAGGTTGATTTCGTACAGAAAGTGACCGTGAAAGGTAAGGCTGCCACTAAAGTGAAAGGTAGCGTAGAGTTCATGGTGTGTGACGATCACCAGTGTTTACCACCAAAAGAAGTGGAATTCGCAATCAGCGTAGGAGGAAAATAAAGAAATTACGATACATGATGGCATCAACCGTCTGTTGAGTGAATTGTAAACGAGTTCCCCAAGGAGCTCGTTTACTGTTTGGAATGGTTGAAAGTCTTTAAAGCCTATTAGTTATATGAAGCATTTGCTGACGTTCCTTATCCTTATTACCGCTGTATTTGCCGTAAAAGCACAAGACACTGCTACACAGGCGTCTGTAGCAAAATGGGAATACACCGCAGAGAAGAAGGCTGAAAAGGAATATATTTTACATCTGAAGGGTACTGTAGAGAAAGATTGGAAGTTGTTTTCCACTACCATGAAAGATGATGAACCTAATACCCGTGTAGTGGTGGATAGTGCTGCAACTATCACAGGTATTACAGAGCAGGGCACACTGAAAAAAGCGCCTGAAGCATTATTTGACAATCTTGAAATTAAATACTTCGAAGGTGCCGTTACACTGGATGTAGCGGTGAAGCTGAGCGGAGCAGTGACAAAACTGGAAGGTGCGGTGAATTACATGGCACTGAAAGGAGATGAAGTGGTAGGACCGGAGGAAGTGAAATTCCGCTTTAATGTGGATGCATCCGGTAATATCGTGAATGTGGCTGCCGGATTACAGGAATCTGCTGCTGGCGGACAAAACCTGAAGCGTACTGCAATCGATATGGCGAATCCGCTGAGCAATTGTGGCGGCGCTGAACAGGAGCCAAAGAGTCTGTGGGGATTGTTTATCCTGGGTATGGTCGGTGGTTTTATCGCATTGCTGACGCCTTGCGTATTCCCGATGATTCCGCTGACAGTATCTTTCTTCACAAAGAAATCACAGGACAAGAAAACCGGGGTGCTGAATGCCACCATTTATGGTTTCTTTATCTTCCTGATCTATGTGTTACTGAGTCTGCCGTTCCACTTCCTGGATTCACTGGACCCGGAAATTCTGAATAACATTTCCACCAACGTATGGTTAAACCTGATCTTCTTTGTGATCTTCATTGTGTTTGCCATTTCGTTCTTCGGATATTTTGAGATCACTTTACCAAGTGGACTGGCCAGCAAAGTAGATGCGAAAACAAGTGTGGGAGGTATCATCGGTATCTTCTTCATGGCGCTGACACTGGCGTTGGTATCTTTCTCCTGTACAGGTCCTATCCTGGGTTCATTACTGGCGGGGTCGTTGTCTACCGACGGCGGCGCTATGCAGCTGACAGTAGGTATGGGTGGTTTCGGATTTGCGCTGGCACTGCCATTTGCACTGTTTGCGATGTTCCCGAACCTGCTGAAATCACTGCCTAAATCCGGTGGCTGGTTAACATCTGTGAAAGTAGTACTGGGTTTCATTGAGATTGCGATGGCGATCAAGTTCTTATCAAATGCTGACCTGGTAACACACTGGGGACTGGTGAAACGTGAGGTGTTCTTCGCAGTATGGATCATCTGTGGATTCCTGATCGTATTGTACCTGTTGGGTAAGATCCGTTTCCCACACGATGCACCGCTGAAGAAGATCAGTACTACCCGCTGGATCCTGGCTGCAGTCTTCCTGGCGATGACCATCTATCTGTTACCGGGTGTGACCAATACAAAATATGCAAACCGTCAGCTGATCAGCGGTTTCCCTCCACCACTGAGCTATAGTCTTTATAAGAATGCAGCGAAGGGTGTGGAAGCAAACGTAGTGAATGACTATGAAGCAGCATTGAAACTGGCGAAGGAGCAACATAAACCGATCCTGATCGACTTCACCGGATGGGCATGTGTGAACTGCCGTAAGATGGAAGAGAATGTATGGCCTGATGAAAAAGTGAAGGCGCTGATAGAAGAAGATTATATCCTGGTGTCACTGTATGTGGATGACAGGAAATTATTACCGGAAGATCAGCAGTTCCTTTTCACAACTAACACTGGCCGTAAGAAGGAGATCAAATCTATCGGTGATAAATATGCAACCATGCAGACTGAGAACTTTGTGAATAACTCTCAGCCTTATTATGTGCTGATCAGTCCAGATGAGAAATTGCTGACCAAACCTGTAGGTTACACACCAAATGCAGGCGAGTATGCGAACTGGCTGAAATGCGGATTGGATGCGTTTAAGAAGAATAAATAGTTAGTAAGTATATTTATTTTTAAGTGGCTGTCTTGTGATGAGGCAGCCATTTTTTATTTATATTAGTTGTACGTGCTTTTTGCAATCTGTTAACCATAAAAACCATATCTATTTAGGGGAATGTATAATTGTTAACCAACCATTTCAGCAACACCATTGATCTGAAATTTGCGCTGCGTAATGCGGCAGGGGATTTTATTTGTTAACCATAAGCCAACCATTTTAATGAATCATTCACAGGACGTTTATGACGTTCGGGGAGAGAGTATTCCCGAAGAAAAAGCGCTGTTATGTTACTTTGTCAGTGAAGGGAAAAAAAATATCATCAAGCTGGTATTGTATGAATACGTCAGACAGTTTAATGGCCGGCCATTATTTAATCTGGGGTTTGGAGATCTTGACCAAAAAACGGGAAAATTATCTGACGAAAAAATGTCTGATAATGAAGATCATTACCGTGTATTTAATACTGTATTAGCTACCATACCGAGATTGTTGAGCGAATACCGGGATGGCGTAGTGATGGTGCGTGGAAGCGATAGTACGCCTCAGTTTATGGAGGATTGTAAAAAAGTTTGTGTGAGAAAATGTGTTGACCATCTTTGTAAAAAAGCACACAGAAGGATTCGTATTTACAGGAATTTTCTGGACAAGCATTATGAACTTTTAAATCAGGAGTTTGCATTTCATGGTACGGAAGGAATAGAAGAGGATAGTCCGACTGAGCCGTATAAAAAAGACAAAAGCTATAAGGGGATAATTATTGAAAAAAGATTAAATTAGTATTATGAATACACCAGACATACCAAAGGAATTATTATTTACTGATGAGGAATTGGAAACTATGTCACATGATGAAATTATGGACAGAGTTGGAAAGATTGTAGCTACTGGTAAGCTCTTTTTCCCCGGGATGAAAGAGTCCGGCGAAGCGTTTGCACGGCATCTGGAGAAAACCTGGAAGCCGGACTGGTTAAATCAGTCAAAGGACTGACGTTATCTGGCATTTCATTATCTATCTGGTCCTTACAGGACATAAAAAAGGCGGATGTGCATATTGCACATCCGCCTTTTACATTTATCTTCAGCAGATCAGAACTGATAATTTGCGAGTTCCGTCATTGCTATTTTTTCCTGTTGACCTGTCACCATATTCTTGATACTCACCAATCCTTCTTTCGCTTCACTTTCACCCATAATGATCACATAAGGAATGTTACGCTTATTTGCGTATTTCATCTGCTTATCCATTTTTGATGTTTCGTGGAAGAGTTCAGATGAAACACCTTTTGCACGCAGCTGCATAACAAGTTTAAATGCGGTGCCGGTGGATTCCTGATCGAGGTTGAAGAACAATACCTGTGTACCTTGTTGTGCGGTAGCCGGGAATAACTGCAGTTCTTCCAGTACGTCATAGATACGATCTACGCCGAATGAGATACCAACGCCGGAGATACCTGGCAGGCCAAACAGACCGGTGAGGTCATCATAGCGGCCACCACCACCGATGCTTCCCATTTTCACAGCTTCCGGTGCTTTTACTTCCACGATCATACCTGTATAGTAGTTCAGACCACGCGCCAGTGTTACATCGAGAATAGGGGTTGTTTTGAATGCTTCAGGTTGCGTGTGCAGTACATAAGACAATTCTTCAATGCCTTTCAGACCGGTAGGGGAGTTTTGGAACAGTACACTTAACTGTTGCAGTTTTTCCTCATTTGAGCCACCGATGTTAAGGAAGTTCTCAATTTTTACGATCTCAGTGTCACTCAGACCGCGTTCCTGCAATTCCTTTTTAACACCATCAATGCCGATCTTATCAAGCTTGTCGATCGAAATGGTAATATCTGTCAGCAGATCTGGCTGACCAACGATTTCGGCGAGTGCGCCAAGAATCTTACGGTTGTTGATACGTACTTCATATCCTTCCATACCGAGTTTAGTGAACACGGTATCATATATCAGAAGTAATTCGATCTCATTGAGCAGGGAGTTGCTACCCACTACGTCGGCATCACATTGATAGAATTCACGATAACGGCCTTTGGCAGGGCGATCACCACGCCATACAGGCTGCATCTGGTAGCGTTTGAAAGGGAGGGCAAGTTCATGCTGGTTCATCACCACATATCTTGCAAAAGGAATAGTGAGGTCGTAACGCAGCGCTTTTTCGCACAGCAGAATGCCAAGTTCCCGGCTATCTTTTGCCTGCTGGGCGCGTCCGAGGATATCACCGTTATCGAGGATCTTGAATATCAGTTTATCACCTTCTTCACCATATTTACCAGTAAGTGTATCCATATTCTCCATTGTCGGTGTTTCCAGGGGCTGGAAGCCAAACAGTTCGAATGTTTCGCGGATGGTCTGGAAAATGTATTGCCGCTTTCTTACTACAACCGGTCCGAAATCGCGGGTACCTTTTGGTATACTGGGTTTTATCATTATTAGTCAGTTATGCTTTGAGTAATTATTTTTTACCTGCAACGATCTTTTCGCAGGCTTCATATATCATTTTGTATACCGGATCGAACAGGGCATCATCATACCACGGATCGGGGACCGGTTGCTGATCGTCCAGGAGCAGCTGCACTTTTGCCTTGTCTTCTTCGGTCCTGGCCTTCAGAATGATATCCCTGTAGTTATTCAGGTCCATTGCAAATATGCGGTCAAATTCGTCAAAATCAGCGGTCTGGAACTGACGGCCACGCAGGCCGGATATGTCAATACCATGGCGCTGAGCGACTTTTACGGAGCGACGGTCGGGCGGATCGCCGACATGCCAGTTGCCTGTACCGGCTGAATCTACTTCCCAGTTCAGTCCCTGCTGAATGGCAAGGTGCCTTAAAATACCTTCTGCCAGGGGCGAACGGCAAATATTGCCCAGGCATACCATCAATATTTTCATAATTTCCGCAAACCTACAAGATTTTAACATTATTTTATCGGGAGATCTGAATCTTGAAATATCGCGTGTTAGCCTGTGTCCGCGTAAAATTCTCCTCAATGATTCTTATGGAATTTTGTGTTTTCTGCATCTATATAGTAAGAATGACTAATACCATACTTTCTTTTTTATGCGTATGTATTCTTATGATAATGTACGACATAGCTGGGAAAGGGGGCGTATTTAACATGCCTTTAACAAGTTCTTAAGTAATTAGATGTAGATTGAATATGAAAAAATGTGTGTATGCCCGACGTTTATAAAACTGGCCGCAGTGGCTGGTTTGCCAATATAAGTGCTGGCATGCAATCGGATTTTTTTAACAATCTTCTAAAAGAACGGGTATTTATTTGGAAATAATTTTTTGTATACTTGTAATTCGCTAACAATGCTAATGCAACAAGAAAGATCTGGAAACACGCGGACTGAGGTAAATTATCGTTCGCTCGGGGAATTAATCAGGGGTATATTTTTTGTACTCTTTGGACTGTATGCAATATTTGCGCAGAAATACGGCCTGGGTGAATTTCAAATTTCTCAAACTGTACTGAATATTTTGGGCGGTGTACTAATTGCGTACGGCCTTTTCCGTGTATATAGAGGAGTGAGGTATCTATTTCATCAAAAGGGTTAAATAAGAGACGAACATATGTTTACCAGATTAATCAGGCATGGCCGGATAGCTACTATCCTGTTAGCAGCGACAGCTTTACTGGCCTCTTGCGGACAGGCCAACACGTCCGGGGAAGAGCGGGATACGCCAACTTCAGGTACCATCAGAATAAGTGTGGATGAAACCTATCGTCCATTGATGGAAGCAGAGATCAAAGTTTTCGAATCTTTGTATAAGAAAGCGCATATCATTGCTGAATACAAACCTGAGGCAGATTGCTTCAAGGACCTGTTGAATGACAGTTCAAGGCTGATCTTTGTAACAAGGGATTTTAGTGAGAAAGAGACTGGATATATAAAAGAGAAGAAGATTGCTCCACAAAGCATGTTACTGGCATGGGACGGAGTTGCACTGATTACTAACCATAGTAATCCGGATACCATCCTCACGATGGACCAGGTGCGGAAAATTATGGACGGAACTGATTCCACGCAGAAACGTCAGATAGTTTTTGATAATCAGAATTCAAGCACGGTAAGATATGTCCTCGATTCAATCAACAAGGGAAAACCGTTGCCATCTGATGTGATGGCTGCGAAAACCAATCCTGAAGTGGTTGATTATGTGGCAAAACTGAAAAATGCGATTGGCGTAGTAGGGGTGAGCTGGATCTCTGATCCGAACGACTCTACCTCTATAGAGTTTACAAATAAAGTGACAGTGGTAAAGGTGCGGGCAGATTATGGTTCAGAATTTGTAAAACCATATCAGGCATACATCGCTCTTGGCTCCTATCCCCTCAAACGTGGTTTATTCTTTTGTCTGAAAGAACCATATGGAGGATTAGGATCAGGGTTCGCCACTTTCCTGGGGAGTTATGAAGGACAGATGATCATTTCAAAATTCAGACTGTTCCCTGCGAGGTTGAACGTGGTATTCAGGGAAGCGAACATTAGGTAAAAAAACTAACACAACTAAAATTTAAAACCGGATTGCTCATGAACAGACGGAAAAGTTTAATTGTTGCAATGCTGTGCGTCGCGAACGGCGCAATGGCTCAATCTGTGGAAGATGGATTGAAAGACCTGTATTATGGCAAGTATGAGACAGCCAAGCAGACGCTGGAAAAAGTTATTGCAGCTAAACCTACAGAAGACAAAGCATATTATTATCTGGGTATTGCACAGTTAGGAATGCATGATGATGCCGGTGCCGCTGCTACTTTCACAAAAGGGCTGCAGGCTGTACCGACCTCTTCACTCCTGCAGGTGGGTATGGGACGCCTTGATCTGAAAAAAGGTGATGCAGCTGCTGCAAAACAGAAATTTGATGCAGCCAGCACAGCTACTGAAGGTCGTGATGGCGATGTAGCACGTGCTATCGCTGATGCCAGCAGCGAAATCAAAGGTGGCGACCGCGGTTACGCATTGTCAGTAATGGAAAAACTGCTGAACAATGAAGGCCGTAAGAAAAAACAGATCTACAATCCAATTGCTGCCGATTATATCGAGTTAGGTGATGCTTATCGTTATCTGGGTGGTGAAAATGGTGGTAAAGCCATCACTTCCTACGATAAAGCACTGGAACTGGATCAGAACAACGCAGAAGCGGTAATGAAACAGGGTCTGGTAAACTACAACGCAAAACTGTTACAGGATGCGGTAAATGACTGGACCAAGGCTACCAACATGGATCCTAACTATGCTCCTGCTTATTTCGAACTGTATCAGTTCTATATCACTCCAACCAAAGCGCAGCTTTCCCTGGAAAATGCAGCGAAATACCTGGAGAAATATATGGCAGCAGTAGGTGATGGTGCTGGTAAAACAGAAAACGAGTACAACCTGGCAGCTATCTCTTTCTACAGAAAAGACTATGATGCTGCTATCAACAAAGCAAAAGGTGTACTGCCTCAGACAACTCCGGCAAACAAAGGTAAATTCGTACGCCTGCTGACAGATGCTTATCTGCAGAAAGGTGATACTACCACCGGTAGACAAGTGATCGAAGAGTACGTAAAAACTGTAGGTGACAGCAAACTGGAAGCGAATGACTACAAACTGTTGAGCGCTATCTACCAGCAGCACGTTACAGATTCCGCACAGGAAGCTGTGAACGATTCACTGGCAGGTCTGTACATGGAGAAATATGCACTGGCTGATACAGCTAAAGATGCTGAAAAATACAGAACCGTTGCAGAGAACTTCAAATCTATGCACGATTTCAAACGTTCAGCTGAATGGTATGGCAGACTGGTGAATGATTTTACTGATGAGCAGAACACTGGTAAAGTACAGGATATGTTCTTCAAAGGTACCATGGAGATCTATGCGCGTCAGTACGATGCAGCAGATTCAACCTGGGGCGCTTTCGCTGCTAAATATCCTAACAACGAAGCTTTAGGTATCTACTGGAGAGGCCGTGCTAACATGGCGAAAGATCCGGAAGCAAAAGACGGTGCTGCAGTACCATATTTCCAGAAATTCTTTGAGATCAAAGGTGATGAGAAGATGAAACCAGCTCAGCTGATGTTCCCTTATCAGTACATGATGATCTACTACTACAACAAAGATGATCAGGCGAATATGAAGATCTGGATGGATAAAGTAACTGCTATCGATCCAAGCAATGCAACTGTAAAGGCTATCCAGGAAAACATGGATAACAAGAACAAAGCAGCAGCTGCAAAACCAGCTCAGGGTAACAAGAAATAATTACTCAGAACTTATACAAAAAAGCCTTCTGTCTACGGACAGAAGGCTTTTTTATTGCCGGTTGGCGAAAAAAGATAATATTTTAATCCTTCATAAGATTTGATTTTTGCATTAGTTAGCCTATTTTTGCTCATTCGGAGAATTATTTTATACAGGGAAGCTTATGTTTACAGACACAGTACTATTGTCAGCGACTACTCCTTTCAGTTACTTTCCAATTGTGATGCAGCTCTTAGCTGCACTTGGCTTTGTAGGCGTTACAATGATCGCTACTCACTTTTTGGGTCCAAAGCGTAAAACAAGCGACAAACTTGCTACCTTTGAAAGTGGTATCGAGCAAAAAGGGAATGCACGTCAGCCAGTAGCCATTAAATACTTTCTTACCGCCATTTTATTCGTGCTTTTCGATGTGGAAGTGATCTTCTTTTATCCTTATGCGGTGAATTTCAGGGGTTTAGGATGGGACGGTTTCATGGCTATGTTACTTTTCGTAGCGTTCTTTTTGTGCGGTTTCATTTACATCCTGAAGAAGGGTGCGTTAAAGTGGGAAGACTGATTTTTATATAATTATTGCAGAGAAGATTGCCGGTTGTGGCAATCCTGTGTGCGTTTAGGTCAAATCTGATTTTGGAAATTTTAAATCTGACATGGTATGGCACGTCCGGTTCAGTATAATGAAAAAGTGAAGAGTGTGGTAGTACCTGAGGGGTACTCCGGTGAAGGTTTTTTTGCTACGACTTTTGACCAGGTAATTGGTCTGGCTCGTAAGAATTCCATCTGGCCTCTGCCATTCGCTACCTCCTGCTGTGGTATCGAATTCATGGCAACCATGGCATCTACCTATGATATGTCCCGTTTCGGCTCTGAAAGAATGGCCTTCACTCCACGCCAGTGTGACCTGCTGATGGTAATGGGAACGATCTCTAAAAAGATGGCTCCTGTATTACGTCAGGTATACCTGCAGATGGCTGAACCCCGTTGGGTAGTGGCTGTGGGTGCCTGTGCGAGCAGCGGTGGTGTATTTGACACTTATTCCGTGTTACAGGGTATCGACCAGGTAATTCCTGTGGATGTATATGTACCAGGTTGTCCTCCACGTCCTGAAGCGATCATCGATGGCTTTATGCGTGTACAGGATCTGGTAGGTCAGGAGAGCCTGCGTCGCCGTCATAGCGATAAATACAAAGAATTACTGAACTCTTACGGTATCCAGTAATTTAAATAGGAGCTATTCAATAGATAGGTCAATTCTACGACTAGTCAAATCTGAAATCGAAAATCTGAAATCGTAATGTCTTTGACAAACGACTATATAAAGCAAAGGTTAGCAGAAAAGTTTGGTGAATCAATCAGCCAGGTGGAAGAATCCTTTGGGACAATGTCATTTACAGCACCCAAAGACCTGAACCTGAAAGTAATGCAGTTCCTGTACGATGAAGAGGAGCTGCAATTTCGTTTTTTAACGGACCTCACAGCCGTACATTATCCTGACAGGACGGGTGAGGAACTTGCAGTAGTATATCACCTGTACAATTTTCAGGAGCGGATAAGACTGCGTCTTAAAGTGTACACCAGCATTGAGGATACCCGCGTTTTCACGGCTACCCGGCTGTTTGAATCAGCCAACTGGATGGAAAGGGAAACATACGACTTCTTTGGGGTGAACTTCGTTGGGCATCCTAACCTGAAACGTATCCTGAACGTGGATGAAATGACCTATTTCCCCATGCGTAAGGAATTTCCGCTGGAAGATCAGACCCGTACCGATAAGGACGACGAAATGTTCGGCCGCGGCGGGCATATTGGCATTTAATAATTTATTCGTTTGAACATGTCAGAGCAACATATCACACTGCCGGAAGGCTCTATTGAGAGGCAGACACAAACCCTTAACCTGGGACCTACGCACCCTGCTACACACGGGGTATTCCAGAATATCCTGGAAATAGACGGTGAGCGCATTGTGAGTTCGGAATCGACGGTAGGTTATATCCACCGCGCATTTGAGAAGATTGCAGAACGCCGTCCCTATTACCAGATCACTCCTTTAACAGACCGTCTGAACTATTGTTCGTCGCCTATTAATAACATGGGATGGCACATGACGGTAGAAAAACTGCTGGGCATTCAGACGCCTAAGCGTGTAGACTACCTCCGTGTTATCATCATGGAACTGGCCCGTATCACTGACCACCTGATCTGTAATGGCGTGGTAGGTGTGGATAGCGGCGCCTTCACCGGTTTCCTTTACCTCATGAAATACCGTGAACTGGTATATGAGATCTATGAGGAAATATGCGGTTCCCGTCTGACAACCAACATTGGTCGTGTAGGCGGCTTTGAAAGAAACTTCACACCGGCTGCTTTCGAGAAAATAGAACGTTTCCTGAAAGAATACCCGGTAGCACTGAAGGAGTTCGAAACCATGATGAACCGTAACCGTATTTTCATGGAGAGGACCCAGGGTGTTGGACCGATCAGTGCTGAAAGAGCCATCAACTACGGTTTCACAGGTCCAAACCTGCGTGCTGCAGGTGTAGACTATGATGTACGTGTGGCACAGCCTTACTGCTCTTACGAAGATTTTGAATTTACTATACCTGTAGGTACTACCGGCGACTGCTACGACCGTTTCCTGGTACGTAACGCCGAAATGTGGGAAAGTCTGAGCATCATCCGTCAGGCGATGGATAAACTGAAAGATCTGCCTTCAGACGTATACCATGCAGATGTACCTGCTTACTACCTGCCAGAGAAGAGCGCAGTATACACCAAGATGGAAGCGCTCATCTACCACTTCAAAATTATCATGGGTGAATCTGATATCCTGCCGGGTGAATTATACAATCCGGTAGAAGGCGCGAATGGTGAGTTAGGATTCTATCTTATCAGCGATGGTGGTCGTAGCCCTTACAGGCTGCATTTCCGCCGCCCATGTTTCATATATTACCAGGCTTACGCAGAACTGATCAAAGGCGCTATGCTGAGCGATGCGGTAATCTGTATGAGTAGCCTGAATCTGATCGCAGGTGAACTGGATGCTTAATTTTTAATTTTTTCTTTCATAGTTATGTTTTCTGAAGAGAAGCTGAATAAAGTAAAAGAGATCATCGCCCGTTACCCGGCAGGGAAACAGAAGAGTGCCCTGATTCCGGTGCTGCACCTGGCACAGGAAGTATCTGGCGGATGGCTTAGTTCGGAGACCATGGATTACGTGGCTTCCCTGCTGCAGATCACGCCGATCGAAGTGTACGAGGTGGCTACCTTTTACTCGATGTTTAACCTGCAACCTGTAGGCCAGTACGTATTCGAAGTCTGCCAGACAGGCCCATGCATGCTGCGTGGTTCAGATAACATCATTGACTATATTAAAAAGAAACTGGACATCGGTGTAGGTCAAACTACAAAAGATGGACTGTTCACCCTCAAAACAGTAGAGTGCCTGGGCGCCTGCGGATATGCTCCGATGATGCAGCTGGGTAAACACTACCGTGAGCACCTGACCCCTGAAAAGGTAGATGCAATCATTGAGGAATGCAGGAGTAAAGCAAACTAAAACTTTGAATGACCGGTACGCCGGTCTACAATCATAAAAAGTAAGATGGGACGCAAACTACTTTTTGATAAAGCGCACATAGAAGGTATCCGGTATTACGACGTATACCGTGCCAATGGAGGTTATGGATCGGCTGAAAAGGCGCTCAAAAGCATGAGCCCTGATCAGGTGCTGGATGAAGTAAAGAAAAGTGGACTGAGAGGTCGTGGTGGCGCCGGTTTCCCTACCGGTATGAAATGGAGCTTCATTGCAAAACCAGAGGGTGTTCCCCGTTATCTGGTATGTAATGCGGATGAATCTGAGCCAGGTACGTTCAAAGACCGTTACCTGATGGAGTTTCTTCCTCACCTGCTCATAGAAGGTCTGCTGATATCCAGCTATACGCTGGGTTGTAATTCCTGCTATATCTACATCCGTGGTGAATACGCCTGGATTCCGGATATCCTGGAAGAAGCGATCGCTGACGCTAAAAAGAACGGCTGGCTGGGTAAAAATATCCAGGGTACCGGCTTCGATCTTGAAATATATGTACAACGCGGCGCCGGTGCTTACATCTGTGGTGAGGAAACTGCCCTGATCGAGTCACTGGAAGGTAAACGTGGTAACCCACGTATCAAACCACCATTCCCGGCTGTAAAAGGTCTGTGGGATTGCCCGACTGTTGTGAACAACGTGGAAACACTGGCTACCGTAGTGCCTATCCTGCGCATCGGTGGTGAAGAATATGCGAAATATGGTACAGGTAAATCTACCGGTACCAAGCTCATTTCTGCCTGTGGTAATATCAACAAACCAGGGGTTTATGAAATAGAAATGAACATTTCCGTAGAAGAATTCATTTATTCTGATGAATACTGTGGCGGTATTGCCAATGGCAAACGCCTCAAGGCCTGTATCCCGGGTGGTTCTTCCGTACCTATCCTGCCTGCTAACCTGCTGCTGAAAACAGCGAAAGGTGAGCCGCGTATGATGACGTATGAAAGTCTGGCTGACGGTGGCTTTGCAACCGGTACTATGTTAGGTTCCGGCGGTTTCATCGTACTGGACGAAGACCAGTGTATTGTGAAAAACACCCTCACGTTTGCCCGCTTCTATCATCACGAAAGCTGCGGACAGTGCAGTCCCTGCCGTGAAGGTACCGGCTGGATGAAACGCGTACTGCTGAACATCGAGAACGGTAAGGGTAAAATGAGTGATATAGACCTGCTGTGGGATATCCAGCGTAAAATAGAAGGTAACACCATCTGTCCGTTGGGCGATGCTGCTGCCTGGCCGGTAGCTGCTGCTATCCGTCATTTCCGTGATGAGTTTGAATGGCATGTGCTGCATCCTGAAGAAGCGACCAAACGGAATTACGGACTGGCTCACTATGCAGATCCACTGGAAATAGCTGCTCCTGCTGCTGTATAAGAATCAATTTAAGCGATGCAAAATGGCTGAAGAAAAGAAACTCTTTAAGGTTAAGATCGATAATATCTCCGTGGAAGTGGAGCCGGGCACTACCATTCTGAATGCTGCCCGTCAAATTGGTGGAGACATCGTACCGCCTGCAATGTGCTACTACTCCAAGCTGAAGGGTAGCGGTGGTAAATGCCGTACCTGCCTGGTGAAAGTATCCAAAGGGTCAGACGCTGATCCCCGTCCTATGCCTAAACTGGTAGCCAGCTGCCGTACCACCGTTATGGACGGTATGGAAGTGGCGAATATCACCTCTCCTGAAGTGCTGGAAGCACGTAAAGGTGTGGTAGAATTCCTGCTGCTGAACCATCCGCTGGATTGCCCTGTGTGCGATCAGGCTGGTGAGTGTCACCTGCAGGACCTGAGCTATGAGCATGGCGCAGACAGCACCCGTTACGAATTCAAACGCCGCACATTCGACAAAGTCGATATCGGTGATAAGATACAATTACACATGACCCGTTGCATCCTTTGCTACCGTTGTGTATTCACTGCTGATCAGCTGACTGAAAAGCGTGAACATGGCGTACTGGGTCGTGGTGAAGCTGCTGAAATCGGTACTTATATCCAGCAATCCCTGGACAACAACTTCATCGGTAACGTGATCGATGTTTGTCCGGTAGGTGCGCTGACAGATAAAACATTCCGTTTCAAAAACCGTGTATGGTTCCTGAAACCGGTAGATGCACACCGTGAATGTAACGATCCTAAGTGCTGTGGTAAAGTGGCGCTCTGGATGCGTGGCGACGAGGTGTTCCGCGTAACTGCCCGTAAAGACAAATACGGTGAAGTAGAAGAGTGGATCTGTGATACCTGCCGTTTCGATAAAAAAGAAGTGAAAGACTGGGTGATCGAAGGCCCGCGTAAAATAGAACGTCAGAGCGTTATCTCTCAGGGGCACTATGTAGGTGTAAACAAACCGAAAGAAACACTGGTAGAGGTACTGGATGGCCGTCAGCCAAAACTGCTGCTGGATATCCACAATATCAGCGAGGTGAACAAACCCAACATCGATCTGTCACAGATCAATGGTCCGGCACATTCCGACGACTTTAATAAGTAATGATTCATTCGTAATTCGTAATCGATAATTCGTATTTGATGACTATAGACTGGTTCTTTATCCTGGAAAAGATAGTGCTGATATCCGGCGTACTGGCGATATCACTGGTAGTGGCTATGTATTCTACATGGGGTGAAAGAAAAGTAGCTGGTATTATCCAGGACAGGATCGGCCCGAACAGGGCTGGTTTTATGGGTCTGCTCCAGCCGCTGGCGGATGGTGGTAAACTGTTCTTTAAAGAAGAGATCATCCCTGGCAATTCCAATCGTTTCCTGTTTATTCTTGGTCCGTCCCTGGCTATGATCGTAGCCTGTATGACCAGCGCCGTAATTCCCTGGGGTGATACACTGACCATTGCCGGTCATACTGTTTCACTGCAGATCGCGGATGTGAACATCGGTATCCTGTATATTTTTGGTGTAGTGAGTCTGGGTGTATATGGTATCATGCTGGGTGGATGGGCTTCCAACAACAAATATTCTCTCCTCGCATCTATCCGTGCGGCTTCCCAGATCATCTCCTATGAGCTGGCAATGGGTCTGTCCCTGATCGCCCTGCTGATGATGACAGGTACTTTAAGTCTGAAAGAAATCGTTGAGCAGCAGCGCCACGATGGTTGGAACGTACTGTACCAGCCACTGGGTTTCCTGATATTCCTGGTATGTTCTTTTGCAGAATGTAACCGTACGCCATTTGACCTGGCGGAAGCGGAGAGTGAGCTGAACGGTGGTTATCACCTGGAGTACTCTTCCATGAAACTGGGTTTCTATCTGTTCGCGGAATACATTAACATGTTTATCAGTTCTGCGCTGATGTCCAGCCTGTACTTCGGAGGTTATTCCTTCCCTGGTATGGATAGTCTGGGACTGGCGCCAAACCTGGTGACCATTCTGGGAACGGCGGCATTGTTCATCAAGATCATCTGCTTCCTGTTCTTCTTTATGTGGGTACGCTGGACGATACCGAGATTCCGTTACGATCAGCTGATGCGTTTAGGATGGAACATTATGATTCCGCTGGCACTGGCTAATATGTTGATCACAGGTGCGATCGTACTGTATCGCAGTACACATTAATTAACGACTTATTATAATAGCAATATGCAAGCTTTAACAAGTAGGGCAAAACAGGTAGACCGCAAACCGATGACTTTCATTGAGAGTATCTATTTGTGGAATATTATAAAGGGGATGATCATCACCTTCAAGCATATCTGGAAAAGGAAAGAGACGGTGAAATATCCGGAGCAAAAGCGTGAGTTCAGTCCTGTATTCCGTGGTCTGCACATCCTGAACAGGGATGCAGAAGGACGTGAGAACTGTACTGCGTGCGGTTTGTGTGCGGTAGCTTGTCCTGCGGAAGCCATTACCATGGAGGCCGCCGAAAGAAAGGCAGGTGAAGAGCATCTGTATCGTGAAGAGAAATATGCAGCCCGTTATGAGATCAACATGCTGCGTTGCATTTTCTGTGGTTTTTGTGAAGAGGCTTGTCCGAAAGATGCTATCTATCTGACAGAAACATTTGCACCTGCTAACTACAAACGTGAAGGTTTCATCTATGGTAAACAGGATCTGTTGATACCAACACCTGCGGAAAAGAATAAAGCATAATTAAAGACAGTCTTAGCAAAAAAATATAATAGTCATTTAGCAATGGGAATGAGCTTACAACAAATCGTTTTCGGGGTACTTTCAATCATCTCTATTATATCCGCGCTTGGCGTGATATTGAGTAAGAACCCCGTTACCAGTGTTCTCTGCCTGATCGTTACCTTTTTCACCATCGCCGGGCATTACATTATGCTGAATGCACAGTTCCTGGCAGTGGTACATATCATCGTATATGCGGGTGCTATCATGGTATTGTTCCTCTTTGTGATCATGTTGATGAACCTGAACGCAGAAATAGAACCACAGAAGCGTAACTGGCTGAAATATGCGGGCGCTATCAGTGGTGGTGCACTCCTGCTGGTATTGCTGGGTGCTCTCCGTGAAGCTGACGTTACTCCTCTGCAACCTGGATCAACCGATATCGGGTTGATTTCCAACCTTGGTAAAACTTTATTCAGTCAATACGTAGTTCCATTTGAAGTAAGCAGCATCCTGTTCCTGAGTGCAATGGTTGGCGCCGTTGTAATCGGTAAAAGGGAAGCGTAAACCACAACAACTGTTAATCGTCATTGATCAATTTGTAATTCTTTAAAGATGCCTGTTCAATATTACATTTTCTTAAGCATTGCACTCTTTTGTATCGGGGTGATGGGTGTGCTGATGCGCAGAAATGCCATTATTATTTTCATGTGCGTGGAATTGATGCTGAATGCAGTGAACCTGCTGCTTGTTGCCTTCTCTAAGATGTGGGCAGATGCAGGTCGTGTAGATGCCGGCGGCGCACAGATCTTTGTATTCTTTATCATGGTGGTTGCCGCGGCGGAAGTTGCTGCTGGTCTGGCTATTATCGTGATGGTATACAGGAATTCACAGTCGGTGGATATTAATATCATGAACAGGCTGAAGAACTAAGAACTAACAGCTTGAATCGTAATTGTAAATCGTAATTAGTATTTGAATAGATGATACATCTAGTTTGGCTGGTACCATTTTTACCATTATTAGGATTCCTGGTGAATGGATTGGGAAGAAGATACCTCTCCAAATCACTGGCGGGTATAGTAGGAAGCGGAGCTGTATTAGCTGCCTTTGTGATTAGCTTACTGATCTTCCTGGAAGTGAAAGCCCCGGGATTTCAGGCGCAGGTAGTACCGTTGTTTGATTTTATTTCCGCGGGCAGTCTGCATATTCCGTTCGCATTCCAGGTAGACCAGCTGAGCGCTTTATTTTTGCTGATCATTACCGGTGTCGGTTCCCTGATCCACATTTATTCTACCTCTTATATGCATGACGAAAGCAGTGAGGGTTTTGCGCGTTACTTCGCTTACCTGAACCTCTTCGTTTTCTCCATGCTGATTCTTGTACTGGGCGCTAACTATGTGATGATGTTCATCGGATGGGAAGGTGTAGGTCTCTGTTCCTACCTCCTGATCGGCTTCTGGTTCAAGAACACCAACTATAACAATGCTGCCAAGAAGGCGTTCATCATGAACCGTATCGGTGACCTTGGTTTCCTGCTCGGTATCTTCACGATGATCGTGCATTTTGGTAGTGTTTCCTTCCCTGAAGTATTTCAGAAAGCTGCGGCTCTGGGTGCCGGTAGCAAAGTGATCCCGGCTATTGCCATCCTGCTGTTTGTAGGTGCTGCCGGTAAATCTGCTCAGCTGCCTTTATACACCTGGTTGCCAGATGCGATGGCGGGTCCTACTCCGGTATCTGCCCTGATCCACGCTGCTACGATGGTAACAGCTGGTATCTATATGATCGCACGCAGCAACATTTTATATACCCTGGCGCCATGTATTCAGACAGTAGTAGCGATCATTGGTCTGGCTACCGCTGTACTGGCAGCTACCATCGCGCTGAAACAGGATGATATCAAGAAAGTGCTTGCCTACTCTACTGTGAGCCAGCTGGGTTATATGTTCCTTGCGCTTGGCGTAGGTGCTTATACGACAGCGGTGTTTCACGTAATGACGCACGCATTCTTCAAAGCATTACTGTTCCTTGGTTCTGGTTCTGTTATTCACGCAATGGGCGGAGAGCAGAATATCAATAAGATGGGCGGACTGAAAAAGTACATGCCTGTTACACACGCTACTTTCCTGATCGGCTGTCTGGCTATCGCCGGTATTCCTGGTCTGTCAGGTTTCTTCTCTAAAGACGAAATCCTTGCTGAAACTTTCATATCCAATAAGCTGATGTATGGTATCGCGCTCCTTACTGCGCTGATGACTGCGTTCTATATGTTCCGCTTATACTACATCACCTTCTGTGGTAAATTCCGTGGTACACACGAACAGGAACATCACCTGCACGAAAGTCCTGCGGCGATCACTATCCCGCTGATCATTCTGGCGGTACTGTCTATCGTAGGTGGTTATGTAGGTTTACCGGAAGTATTCGGTACACACAGTATTCTGAAAGAGTATCTGGCTCCTGTATTTGCGCCTTCTGCGCCATTCATACATGAGCATGAGCATCTGACACACAATACTGAGTGGTTATTAATGGGACTGAGTTCTGTGCTGGTGATCATTACGATCTTCTTTGCACGCAGCTGGTACCGCAATTATGAAGATAATGGAGAACCTCGTACCGGTATTGCCAAAGTACTGGAAAACAAATGGTACGTGGATGAGTTATACGATGCGATCATAGTGAAACCCCTGATGATGCTGAGCCGGTTCTTTGAAGAGGCGATCGAAAAATCAGGTATTGACCGTCTGGTGAATGGTGTAGGTCGTGGCGTACACTGGGGCAGTCAGCAGGTAAGACTGCTGCAGAGCGGCCAGGTAGGCTTCTACATTTTTGCTATGGTAATTGGAATGGTAGTTTTATTTGTGATAGGCTTCCTGCTGAAATAATATACTACCTGCACCATCATTAAAAAAGGACAAGTTTAGATATAATTATGTTGACAGTATTACTCATATTGATTCCTTTAGTTGCGGGCCTGGTTACGTTTGGTCTGAAGGGGTCTGGCCCTAAAGCGCTGGGTTTGGTGGCATCCCTGGCTTCGCTGGCAGTAACAGTTGCTGCTTTGTTCCAGTTCAGGACTGCACCGGATGCGTTGCAACTGACCGCAAACTGGATTCCTCAGCTGGGCGCGCAGTTTAGTGTAGGGCTGGATGGAATGGGCCTGATGCTTTGTTTGCTGACAGCGATCTCTTTTCTGCTGATCTTTATCGTTATCTATAACAGAGAATACGAACGCCCTAACAGTTTCTATGGTCTGATGCTGTTGTCTCAGGCGGGTCTGGTAGGAGTGTTCACAGCGTACGACGCGTTGTTGTTCTACGTTTTCTGGGAACTGGCACTGATTCCGGTGTATTTCCTCTGCTCACTCTGGGGTGGCGAAAAACGTATTCCGGTTACATTTAAGTTCTTTGTATACACTTTTGCGGGTTCCCTGTTGATGCTGGTAGGTCTGATCTATATCTACCTGCAAACACCGGAGCATTCTTTCAGCTACGCGAGCTTTGTAAGCGGTGCTGTTGCTCCACAGGACCAGTCCTGGTTGTTCTGGCTGTTCTTTGTAGCATTTGCTATCAAGATGCCGATCTTCCCTTTCCACACCTGGCAGCCTGACACTTACGAACAGTCACCGACTCCTGTTACAATGGTACTTTCCGGTATCATGGTGAAAATGGGTCTTTTCGGCGTTGTTCGCTGGTTACTGCCTGTACTGCCGAAAGGCGCTTATATGTGGTCAGATGTTGCGATCGTACTGTCTATCATCGGTATCATCTATGCATCCTGCATCGCGATCGTACAGTCAGACATCAAACGCCTGATCGCTTACTCTTCCATCGCCCACATCGGTCTGATGAGTGCAGCTATCTTCACTAACAATGAACAGAGCTTACAGGGTCTGATGGTGCAGATGTTCAACCACGGTATTAACATCATCGGTCTGTGGATCATCGTTGAGATCATCCAGAATCGTCTGAAAATAAAGAACCTGAACGAGATGGGTGGTATTGCACAGTATGCACCGGGTATTGCCATCTTCCTCGTAACCATCAGTCTTGCCAATATCGCTTTACCACTGACCAACGGTTTCATCGGGGAGTTCCTGATGTTAAGTGGTCTGTTCCAGTACAATGTTTGGTTCATGGCTGTGGCCGGACTGGGTATCATCCTGGGGGCGGTATACACGCTGAACATGGTGCAGAAGGTAATCTTCGGACAGAGTAATCAGCTGACTGAAACAACTACTGATCTGAAAGGAAATGAGTTGCTGGTACTGATCATCATCGTAGGTATCATCCTGGTACTGGGTTTCTATCCGAAGCCTATGCTGGAGCTGGTAAGCAGCACTACTGAATTGGTTAACAAGGTTTATTAAAAAGTTGTTCTTTCGTAACACAGGAATATGAATGCATTAATATCTACTGCTTTATCGGGCGTTGTAATGATGTTTGCGGGTTTATTTATCGGTAATAAGCAGCGCATAAAATTTGTAGCCATCGTTGTACTGCTGATCTCATTTGCAGCCAACCTGGCGGAGTTATCTACCATTGGAGCAGGCGAGCGTACCTTATATGGCATGATCACCATCAGCCACTTCAGTATCCTGTTCAATGCGATCGCATTGGGTAGTACACTGATCTATTTCTTATTATCAGGCAGTGCTTTTGAAAAAGTAGGCGAACACGTTTCAGACTATTTCGCCCTGATCTTCTTCATTCTGTCTGGTATCACACTGGTTTCTACTTTCAGCAGCTTATTAATACTCTTCCTGGCAATAGAAATTATGTCTATTCCACAGTATATACTGGCTGGTGCTGATAAGAAAACGCCTAAAAGCACAGAGGCTTCCCTGAAGTACTTCCTGATGGGCTCTTTCTCTACCGGTATCCTGCTGATGGGTATTGCACTGATCTACGGAGCTACCGGTACTTTCAATGTAGCTGAACTGGGCCTGGGTGCAGGTAAAGTGAATACACTGGCATTGTGCGGTATTATCCTGATGGCATTCGCATTATCTTTCAAAGTATCAGCGGCGCCTTTCCACTTCTGGACGCCTGACGTGTATGACGGTTCTCCTACCGTGTTCACTTCTTTCATGGCTACAGTAGTAAAAGCAGGTGGTTTCATCGCTTTTATCAGAGTGTTCCATGGTGCGTTTGTAGGTGAAAGACTGACAGCTGACTGGCAGTTACTACTGGCAATCATTACGGCTGCTACGCTGATCATCGGTAACTTTACCGCTGTATTCCAGCAAAGCGTTAAACGTATGCTGGCTTACTCCAGTATTGCGCAGGCAGGTTTCATGCTGCTGGCGGTTATCTCTATGAACACTTTCGCTACACAGGGTATCATCCTGTATGCGGCAGCTTATAGCGTAGCAACCATCGGTATCTTCGCTGTAATGATCAAGCTGAAAGATTATACATTTGATGGTTTCAACGGACTGGCACGTACACAACCGGTACTGGCGATCACCACAACTATCTTTGTATGTTCACTGGCAGGTATCCCGCTGACAGCAGGTTTCTTCGCTAAATACTTTGTACTGGCAGCAGCTGTTCAACAGGGTAACCTGTTATGGCTGGTGATCATTGCTGTGATCTGTGCGGCTATCAGTGCTTACTACTATTTCCGCGTGATCATCGCTATGTACTTCAAACAGGGCGAAGCTGAAACAGCAGAGATCAGTGGTAGTTTTAAACTGATGCTGATCATTACCGCAGCGATCGTGATCCTGCTTGGTATTTTCCCTGGATTATTATTACAGTTTATCTAATCGGTAAGCTTAACATAAAACGGAAATACCGGCCAATTGGCCGGTATTTTTTTTGGTGTGTTGGTGCTGCTTTTCAAGCGTTGTGACAGCTAGTCTGCTGCCACTAAAGAAAGCGTTTGTTCCTGCTGCGTGATACCGTTGAGGAGTGTAAGCTGATTACGCGCCCGCAGGAGATTATGTCGTTCATATTTTGCGCCGTAGTAACTATCATTGTTGAAGTAATCCGTCAGAAAACGGAGGGCCTGCATATACACTAGGAATTGTCCTGCATAGACCAGGTGTGCTTTTTCGGCCTCGCTGAGTGCATCCTTCATCTCGCTCAGATATCCCTGTACAATGGCCCGGTAATAATCCATTCTTACCTGCACTTTGCTGAAATCTGTTTCTTCTTCACTGACAGGAGACAGATAAGTACGCATCATATCTCCGAAATCACTGATGAAATATCCCGGCATCACTGTATCCAGATCGATCACACAGATCCCTTTATCTGATTTATCAAACAAGACATTACTGATCTTCGTATCATGATGCATCACCCGTATTTTGAAACCGGGATGCTGTTGTATGGCTTTAAATGTCTCAGAGAGATACTGATAGTTGCGGATCGTATCAATATCTGCGGCAGCTTCTGCTATTCTTTCTGCATTGCCTTGTTGTACGGCCAGTTCAAACTGTTGATAACGCAGGGTCAGATTATGAAAATCAGGCAGCGGGTATTGCATCGTGTTGATATCAATGCCTGACAACAGTTTTGTAAAGCGACCGAACTGTCTGGCTGCTTCAAATGCCAGTTGTGCATTATCCACCACATCATAGCTGCGCGAATCCGCTACAAACGGTTGCATACGGAAATAGTCTCCTGCTGCCGTGATGTACATTTCCTGTCCATCAATGGTGCGTACTGGCTGTACAAAGAAATAATCCGGATGATGTGTATCCAGGTAGCGGCCGATAGCGCTGATGTTATCAGCGATCAATGCCGGTTGCTTAAATACGCTATGATTAATGCGTTGCAGAATGTAGTGACGATCGCTCACAGAGATCTTCCAGGTGGCATTGATAAGGCCACTGCCGAATGGCTGAATATGGCATTCGGCCATTGATAATCCATAAGCTGCCAGTATATCCTGCATTGCTGGTTGATAAAGTTGCTGTGTATCAAACATAGTGATAAGAATTGAGAGAACAGCTGGACAAACGGTTGCGCAAATTTTTACTTCTTCGGTGCAATGACCAGCCGTGAGTCGATGATGACCTGCTGATAAGCATCCGGCGCCAGTTTACCGGAGAGGAGGTCAAGGAGTATTTCCGTGGCCTTCTGGCCCTGGAGATAGGGGTATTGTTCGACAGAGGCGAGGGGAGGATATGCCATATAACTACTCAGTGGCAGATTGGCATAACTGACGAAACAGATGTCTTTATTGATCTGTATGCCCCGTTCGGCAGCATATTGTACTGCATCCTGTGAGACGTAGTCATTAAAGGCTACTACGGCTGTTATTTTCCTTTTGTGGGAGAGTAGCTGCTGCATGGCCTGACGGGTGCCTTCTTTTGTAAGGTCGCTGTGTATGTTGAGGGTGGCGTCATATTTCAGGCGTTGCTGTTGCATCGCTTTCTGGTAACCTGTTGTACGCTGCCGGCTGGCGATCAGCTTTTCAGGTCCGTTGATCATACCGATGACCCGGTGTCCCTGCTGTAGTAATAACGAGACAGCCTGGACGGTGCCTGATTCCATATTCGAAGCGACATAGTGGATATCTTTCATATCGGGAATACGGTCAAAGAACACCACAGGGATATTATACTTACGCAGCATTTCAAAATGTGCGTATTGTACGGTATTCTTGGCCAGGGAAACCAGTAGTCCGTCTACCCGGTGATTTTTCATGATTTCCACAATCTTCTGTTCTCTTGCTGTGTCATCATGCGACTGACCCAGCAGCACCATGTAATTGCTTTTATTGGCAGTATCTTCTATACCGCTGATGGCTGCGGAGAAGAAGGCTTCCGACAATTCAGGAAGTACAATACCCAGGGTAAAGGTTTTTTTCTGCTGGAAGAAAATGGCGGTCTGATTGGGCTCATATTGCAGTTCCCGGGCGAGCGCCTGCACCTGCATCCTGGTTTTCAAGCCGATACGCGGATGATTGTGCAAAGCCCTGGATACAGTGGAGGTGGCCAGGTTGAGCCTTTTGGCGATTTCTTTTATAGTCGGTGGATTGGGCATCAGGCCATTTATATAATAAAAGTAGCGGAAAAAAACTTTTTATTAACTTTAAATCATGCAGTTCCGTGACACATTTTCCCTCGCCTTTCGCTCTGTTAGCGGCAATCGTTTGCGCGCAGGGCTTACTATTGCTATCATTGGTTTTGGTATTATGGCCCTGGTGGGCATTTTTACGGCCATTGACAGTATGAAAAGCAGTATCTACAGCAGTTTTGCGAATATGGGAGCCAACAGCTTCAATATCCAGAGCAGGGCGCTGAAGATACGTATCGGCGGCGGCGGCGGTGCAACCAAGGGAAGCAAGAAGACGAAGGTAAAAACCTCTAACAGTAATATTCCTATTACCTATAAAGAGGCAATGGACTTCAAACGGAAGTATGCCTTTCCTGCTACAGTGAGTGTGTCTACAAATGCAACAGGGAATGCGACGGTGTATAAGAATGATAAGAAGACGAATCCGAATGTGCGTGTGATGGGCGGCGATGAAAGTTATCTTCAGTTATCCAATTATACTTTGCGGGAGGGACGCAACCTGAATCAGCTGGATGTGGAATCAGGCAGAAATGTGGCGATACTGGGTATGGATGTTGCGAAGAAGCTGTTTGGCGATAATCTGAAGAATGTTGTCAATAGTTCGATCCGTGTGGGAAATGTACGTTATCGTGTGGTGGGTGTGATGGCACCTAAAGGGAACAGTGGTTTCATGAGTGCAGATAATGTGGTGATCACAACGGTGAATAATACACGCAGAGTATTTGATCGTCCCAGTGCATCTTATAATATCGGTATTTCGGTAAAGGATATCACAAAGATGGATGCGGCGATCGGGGAGGCGACGGGACTGTTCAGGGTGGTTCGTCGGCTGACATTGAATGAAGAAGAAAATTTTTACATTAATAAAAGCGACAGCATTGCAGAGATGCTGTTCGGTACACTGAGTTATGTGGTGTTTGCGGCTGTGCTGATCGGCGCTATTACCTTGTTCGGATCGGCGATCGGTCTGACCAATATCATGCTGGTATCAGTAGCGGAACGTACACGTGAGATAGGTGTTAACAAAGCACTGGGAGCAACCAGTAAGGTGATCCGTCAGCAGTTTGTATACGAGTCCATCATTATCAGTTTACTGGGAGGCGTACTGGGTGTCATACTCGGTATGCTGGTGGGTAACCTCGTATCATTATTAACAGGATCCAGCTTTATAGTTCCGTGGTTATGGATAACGACAGGGATATTTATCTGTGCGGCTGTAGGGCTGATATCAGGTATTTATCCGGCCATCAAGGCGTCACGTCTGGATCCGATAGTTGCATTGCGTTACGAATAATTAACAGGCACACGCCAACATCTGAACATTCATGGCTTTATTAGTAGTATTTGTTTCCATCCTGCTGCTGGTGTTACTGGTAGCTTATTTCCGGTTAAACACATTTATTGCTTTTCTGATTGTCTGTCTCTTTATGGGATTGGCCCTGAACATGGTCAGAGTACCGGAAGAGCGAATGTCAATTGCAGAGATCACCCAATCTATTCAAACAGGGATCGGGAAGACACTCGGTTCGCTGGTGATCATCATTGTATTTGGTAGTATGCTGGGTAAACTGGTGGCTGAGAGCGGCGCGGCACAGCGTATTGCTAACGGTCTGATGCATGTGTTCGGCAGAAAGTATGTGCAGTGGTCTTTGATGCTGACGGGCTTTATCGTGGGGATTCCCTTATTCTACAATATTGGTTTTGTACTGATGGTCCCGCTCATTTTTACGGTGGCTGCCAGAACGAAACTACCGACTGTTTATCTGGGTATTCCTATGCTGGCTTCCCTGTCGGTGACACATGGCTATTTACCGCCCCATCCTTCGCCTACGGCATTGGTAGGTACATTCCATGCAAATATGGGATTAACGCTTATATACGGGCTGATTGTGGCCATTCCTGCCATTGTACTGGCGGGTCCGGTATTCACCCGCTTTCTGAAGCATTATACACAGGAGCCGGCACAGTTATTCACTGTTGCACCGATGCCGGAAGATCAGTTGCCTTCTATGGGCACGAGTATTGTGGCAGCATTGCTGCCGGTATTGCTGCTTGCGGGCACATCGTTGCTGAAACTGGGCGCCGCGCCTGGTACTTTCCTGTGGCAGATCACCACCTGGCTGGGCGATCCGGTGATCGTGATGTTGCTGGCGGTATTGAATGGCGCCTACGTACTGGGTCTTCGTCGTGGATTACCGGTGAAAAAAGTGATGGGCATTATGGAAGACGCCATCCGGGATGTGTCTGTGATCATCCTGATCATTGGAGGTTCCGGTGCGCTGACACAGATGCTGCTGGATAGTAAAGTGAGTCAGGTTATTACAGATAGTTTACAGGGAATGCATATGAACCCGCTGATCCTGGCGTGGAGTATTGCAGCCCTGATACGTGTGAGTGTAGGCTCGGCGACTGTTGCCGGACTGACCACAGCTGGTATTGTGGCTCCACTGGTGGCGGGAACTTCTGTGCATCCGAGTCTGATGGTACTGGCCACCGGCGCAGGCAGTCTGATGTTCTCGCACGTGAATGACGGTGGATTCTGGATGTTCAAGGAATATTTTAATTTGTCAGTGAAAGATACTTTCAAGACCTGGTCAGTGATGGAGACAATTGTCTCTGTTGTAGGACTGATCGGCTGTCTGATATTAAACCTCTTTATCTAATTCAAGAAAAACAGTGCACATGACACCAACAGAGAATTTTAACGCATTAGGATTATCATTACCTCCGGCTCCGTCACCATTGGGTGTTTACAAGCCATGTCTGATCGATGGAAAATACCTGTATCTGTCAGGTCACGGTCCCGTGCAGGATGATAAGAGCCTGATCATTGGCCGTATTGGTGTTGAGTTTGATATGGAAAAAGGCAAACTGGCTGCAAGACAGGTAGGTCTTACTATGTTGTCTACAATTGTGGCAAACCTGGGTAGCCTGGATAAAGTAAAACGTGTGATCAAGGTATTGGGCATGGTGAACTGTTCACCTGATTTTGAGCGTCATCCTTATATCATCAATGGCGCCAGCGAACTGTTTGCAAAAATATGGGGTGAGGAAAATGGTATCGGTGTGCGTAGCGCAGTAGGTATGGGTTCCCTGCCAGATAATATTCCGGTGGAAATAGAGGCATTATTTGAATTGCACTAAACAATCAGCTATGTGGTACGAGCTACACAATATCAACACCATCGATACGCCTGCTGTGCTTGTGTATCCTGAACGTATGCTGGATAATATCCGTCTGCTGAAACAAACAGTCGGCGATGTGCAGCGTTTGCGTCCGCACATCAAGACGAGTAAGATGATTGAAGCTGTGCAGTTGTTACAGGGAGAAGGCATTAACAAGTTCAAGTGTGCCACTATTGCTGAAGCAGAAATGCTTGGTCTGGCAGGCGCTGGCGATGTATTGCTCGCCTATCAGCCTGTAGGACCGAAAGTAGACCGCTTATTGCAGATAGTGGAACAATATCCGGACACGAAATATGCCTGTCTTGTGGATAACAGCGCATCCGCTATCGCTATTGCGGCTACATTCGCGGCAGCGCAACGTACGATCCCTGTTTATATTGATCTCAATGTTGGTATGAACAGAACCGGTATCGAACCGGGCCCTGGTAATGAAGCACAGGAACTGTATCAGGAACTGCTGCATTTACCAGGTATTACGCCGGTGGGTTTACATGCATACGACGGACATCTGCACGATACAGATTTTGAGTTGCGCAGAGAGAAGTGTAATGCAGGGTTTGCGCCTGTCATCGCATTGGCAGCTGCTATTACGGAAGCCGGTGCTCCGGCTCCGCAGATCATTGCAGGAGGTACGCCCACTTACGCTATACATGCAGAACGCCCTGGTGTGGAATGTAGTCCGGGAACGTTTATTTTCCAGGATTGGGGATATCACAAACTACATCCTGAACAAACATTTGATTTTGCTGCTACCGTTATCACCAGAGTGATCTCTGTGATAGATGGGACGCATATCTGTGTTGATCTGGGACATAAGTCAGTAGCTGCTGAGAATCCACAGCCCCGTATTTATTTCCTGAATGCGCCTGATGCTGAACCATTGGGACACAGTGAGGAACACATGGTGGTGAAGGTACCTGATACTTCGTTATTCCCGGTGGGAACGGTGTTGTACGGGATCCCGCTGCATATCTGTCCGACAGTAGCCCTGCATGAACGCGTAGGCGTTGTGGAAAGCAATAACTGTGTAGCATGGTGGAAAGTGATCGCCAGAGACAGAAAGATTATGATCTAACTTATCAAAAAATACGCACATGTTTATAGTAGATGCGCATCTTGACCTGAGCATGAATGCGATGGAATGGAACCGTAACCTGCGCCTGCCGGTTAACGATATCAGGAAGCGCGAAGAAGGGATGACTGACAAGCCTGACCGTGCGAAAGGAGTGGTATCCTTTCCGCAGTTAAGAGAAGGCAACATCGGTCTGGTCGTAGGTACGCAGATTGCCAGATTTGTAGCACCTGATAATCCCCTGCCAGGATGGTATTCACCTGAACAGGCCTGGGCGCAGACACAGGGGCAACTGGCCTGGTATAAAGCGATGGAAGACGCTGGTGAAATGACACAGATCACCAATCTGGCCGCGCTGGAAAAACACCTGGCCCTCTGGAATGACGGTATGCCAAATACAAATAAACCAATTGGTTATATCCTGAGTCTGGAAGGAGCTGATTCCATCGTAGACCTGAATTATCTGCAACGCGCTTACGATAATGGGTTGCGCGCAGTGGGACCTGCTCACTATGGCCCCGGACGTTATGCACAGGGAACAGATGCGACCGGATTTATGGGTGAGAAAGGCCAGGCATTGCTGAAAGAAATGGAACGTCTGAATATCATCCTGGATGCTACGCATCTTTGTGATGATAGTTTCTGGGAAGCGATGGACCATTTCCATGGACATATATGGGCCAGTCACAATAATGTGCGTGCGCTGGTGAATCATAACAGGCAGTTCTCTGACGAACAACTGCAGGAACTGATTCGTCGCGGAGCTGTTATCGGCGGCGCGATGGATGCCTGGATGATGGTACCCGGATGGGTAAGAGGTGTATCCAATCCGAAGGACATGGGTGCATCGCTGGATGTACTGGTGGACCATATGGACCATATCTGCCAGCTGGCAGGTAATGCCTTACATGTGGGTATCGGATCGGATCTGGACGGTGCTTTTGGTAAAGAGCAGAGTCCTCATGATCTGGAAACAATCGCCGATCTGCAAAAGATCCCGGCTTTGTTTGCCCAAAGAGGATATTCTCAGGAAGATATTGACAATATTATGCACGGAAACTGGTTAAGGTTTCTGCGTAAGGCCTGGAGCTAATGGCTAATAATATAATTGTGACAGGACATTGGTCATGTCATTATTCACTGGTTTCAGCTCCAGGAAGCCAGTGAATTGTTCCGGCGTGAGTGTATTCTTCAGTTTGCGCTGGAAACTTGTCTGAAACCCCTTTAATTTCGTACTGTAGACCTTCGGATTGCTGTTATTCAGCGACAGGATAGTGGAACGCTGCTCCAGAAAGTTCATTACTGCGTCCTGTATCTTTGGTTGCTGCACATCTGTCAGCGACAATGCATTTTTCAGTTTACTGGTGATAGATTTTGCATTTCCTTCTATGTTGGAAAGCGGGCCCTGCTGCATTTGAGCCTGGGAGATTGCTGGCAGAAGGCTCAGACCGGAAAACAGCAACAGGGAAAACAATAGTATATTTTTCATGTGTGTGGATTCTTATCAGGAAGGTAAGATTTTTGCTGCATCCTTCCGGCAACTGATTTACGTATATCTGTCTATAATCCCAAAACGAATATGCCTATTTCATCTGTTACCGTACGCCGTATATACGGCTCTGCTTTGCTTTTATCTGTATTTTCTCTCGCCCTGGTCATTCCTGCCTGTAATAAACCAGCCTTTCTTGCCCGTGAAGTCCACGATTCAATTCCTGTTCCATCAGCGGACACGGTTGAGACTATTCCACAGGATACGGTGAAACCATTAGCTGTGATGGAATTGCTAAATGAGCATTATGGAAAGGATTCACAGCAGGTCATGGATATTTATCTGCCAGCCGGAAGAAGCCCTGATGAGACACGTATCATGGTTTTTATTCATGGCGGGGGATGGATGGGGAGCGATAAGCGGGACTATACCCCGCATATTGACAACATGAAGAACCGGAATGCGCAATATGCTTATGTGAACATTAACTATCGTCTGGTGAAAGATGGCAAAAATGTTTTTCCGGCAGCAGAAGAGGATATCAATGCGGCGCTTGCGTATGTCTGGAAGAGGGTGGACAGCTTTCATATTTCTCCGGCTACCGGACTGATTGGTACCAGTGCAGGCGCTCATCTGGCTGCATTACAGGCTTGTAAACACAATGAGAAGGGGTATATCAGAGCGGCAGTCTGTTTATTGGGCGTATATGACATGCAACGTTTTTACGACGAAGGAAGCGCAGGTGTACCAGCGCTGGCAGCTGCTGTACTGGGCGGTACACCGGAACAGCGAACAGATTTATACCGTACTTCCAGTCCGCTGTTTTATGTCAGTGAAAAGACGCCGCCTACCTTGCTGATACATGGCACAGAAGATACGCTCGCACGTTATTCACAGGCGTTGGCGATGGACAGTGTCCTGGAGAAAGCGGGCGTCGTACATGAATTGTACAGCTTTAAGGGCTGGCATGCCATACCGGCTGACAAGATTGTAGACGCTGCAGAGCGGATGTTTGATTTTATTGCAAAGTATACGAAGTGACCGTGTTTATCTGATCACCAGTTTCACTGGCTTAGGCACTTCATTCATATTATCGTCCAGTACGATATATTCTGCTTCGATGCTCTGATTATCCAGCCATTTCATCTGACCGGGGCCCCATTTGCTGAATTCAACATCCCCTTCATGCGTCAGCGTATTGTTGGCGTATGAGAACAGCTGGAAGCCGTTGCTGTTAAAACCAGCCACGAGGTCAACGGAAGGGCAGATGATGTATTTATGGTCGGGAGAGATGACTGGAATACCCCATACGTGGGTAATGGTTCCATTGTCGGCATTGATCAGCACATAGTCGCTGGATTCATAATAACTGCCAAACACCAGGTGCTGGTGGATAGCGGGGATATAGCCAGCGTAGAAATAATTAGCGAAATTACTGTCATCCGCGCCGTGGATATTATTAGCGAGCAATGTGGTCTGACCATTATTCAGCGTGATATAGAGAGAATCGCCCTGACGTTTGACATGTGCACGGTCTTTTGCGATCTGGGAATCTTCTGTACTGTCGTAGTCAGGTGTATCCAGTTTGTCAAAGGAGGACCTGGCAAGCGGTTGTATACTGAAATGTTTATTACCTACGCTGAAGGTATCTGTGTCGCGCAGGACTCTCCCGGTGACAGGAGGTTCTTCGATATGAGCGGTATCGCGTACAGCGTCGCTTATTTCTGTACTTTCATTGCAGGAGAATAGGATACCTGCAGCCAGGAATAGAGATAAATACGTTTTCATAGACGGTACAAAGATAGGCAACTACATAAAAAAATCCCGCCTCATTTGGAATGAGACGGGACTTTTTGAAGAATATGTTAGTCTTATTCAGCTACCACTTCAAATTCCAGTTCAGCTTCGTTGCCTTTACCGAAATCCAGTTTCGCTTTGTAAGTGCCTAATTCTTTAACGTCATCCAGGATGTGGATGCGGCGACGATCGATTTCGTAACCTTTCTGCTCTTTAATAGCACGTGCGATCTGCACACCAGTTACGCTACCGAAAATCTTACCGGAAGTACCGGTTTTAGCGCCAATTTTAACGGGACCTGCTTTCAGCACTTCCACTACTTTGGCGATTTCAGCTAACATTTTCTCTTCTTTCACTTTCTGCACTTTCAGGCGCTCCTGGAGTTGCTTCAGGTTAGAAGGGCTAGCTTCTACCGCAAATTTCTGCGGGATCAGAAAATTCCTGGCGTAACCGTTTTTAACGGAAGCCAGCTCATTTTTCTGGCCCAGGTTATCTACGTCTTGTATTAAGATTACTTGCATTGTTAATTAGTTTTAAGGACCTTTAATTACCCGGTTTACACCGGAAACCTAGGTGGTTTGTTTATTTTAAAAGGTCAGTAACGTATGGTAACAAAGCCATTTGACGGGCTTTCTTAATAGCCTGCGCTACTTTACGCTGGAATTTCAGAGAGTTACCGGAGATACGACGAGGTAACATTTTACCCTGATCGTTCAGGAATTTCTTCAGGAACTCAGCGTCTTTGTAATCTACATACCGGATGCCTAACTTCTTGAAACGGCAATATTTCTTTGCGCGCTTCTCAGTCTTTACGGCCGTTAAATACTTAATTTCTTGTTTTACTGCCATAATTTTAAGCTTCTGCGGTTTTAGAATCAGCGTTTACGCCATTTCTCTTACGGTTGTTGTACTGAACAGCATATTTATCTAATGCTGTAGTCATGTGACGAAGTACATTCTCATCACGGTTCAGCTGAATTTTCAGCTTCTCATTGAGGTCGGATGGCGCGCTGTACTCCAGTACCAGGTACATGCCCGTGGTTTTCTTCTGGATTGGGTACGCCAGTGATCTTAATCCCCAGGGATTTTCGTGCGTTACTTCTCCGCCGTTCTCTTTAATGAGATCAGCGAATTTTTTCTGAGCAGCTTTGTAGTCTTCCTCAGACAGCACAGGGGTAAAGATCACCATCAATTCGTAGTTCATAATTTCCCTGTTTTTAATTGTTTGAAAAAATTAGGATTGCAAAGATACTGAAATTGCCGACACCAGCAAATAAAAAGGCCGCTCTGTTTAGTACAGAACGGCCTGATTGTTCAAGGTTTCTTCAAAAAAGATCAGTGGCTAACAAGTATTTTGCTTACCTGGGTACCTTCCATGCTTGTGATGCGAAGGATATAGATACCGTTTGATAAATTACTGATATCCAGTGATTTGATATTTCTGCCTTTGTTCAGGGTTGTCTGTCCATGATACCTGATACGGCCTTGCATATCAACAAGTTGTAGCTGTGCAGGACCACCTTTCTGCATATCGATCCATAACTGTAGCTGGTTGCCGAAAATACACCAGAAAAGTTTTTGGATCAGATCTTTCAGCGTCACCACAACTCTCTGATTCTCACTGTAACTAACCTTGCCATCCAGACCTGTGATCTTCAGTCTGTAGTAGGACACGCCTAACCACGGACGGGTATCGTAAGTCGTATAACTAACCGGTTGTGCAGTAGTTCCATGTGCGGCGACTGTATCTACGGATTCAAACTGAGATTGGTTTCTTGATCTCTGAATAATATAATCTCTGATATTCAGTTCGTATGGAGCACTCCAGGTCAGTTTTACATCTCCGGTATCTACTGATGCGGCAAATTCGAGCTCAGCCGGATGTGCCAGTACATGCAGATTGTAACTGGTCTGAACCGGATAGTGGTCCGTAGTAGTGCTGCTATAGCTGTTCACCAGTGTTTCCACTTCTTTACGTACGCGGGCAGATCCCGGCAGGTAGCTCAGCGCCATTTCATCAGAGATCAGCACGTTGTCGATCACTGTATTAAAAGAAGCGGTTGACTGCTGACCCTGCAGACTCAGCGGCAGGGTTACCGGTTTATAATGAATACTGTCATTAATAAAGTCTATATAAGAAGTAGTTGTGTCAGGCGCCAGTTCTGTTGTAATGGTCTTGTCGAATGCATCATTAAAATCGCCCAGGATTACCAGATTGGCTGTCGGATACTGTACATCCAGAGAATCCTTCAGTTCCAGCGCACCGTTCCGGCGTCTGTTCCAGGATTCTATCTTGTCTGAGGCAGTACCGGTATTTGCCTTGGCATGTAATAGTACAAAGCGGATCAGAGCGCTGTCATTGTTCAGCTTCGCCTGTGCTTCCAGCAGGAATGGGAAACGACCGGAAGACCAGTTATAATAGGCATTGCTGCTGCCTCCTGTGCGTAATACACCATAGGAGCGCAGTCCTTTAATAACAGAGGTCTTATAGAGGAAAGCTAATTTCTGTGCTGATACGTAATCCACGTCTTTGATGCTGTCAGCATAAGAACCGAAATCAGATATAATATAACTATATCCAGGCATCTGGTTGGCTACCGCTCTGAAGCGGGCGGTATCCACTACCTCGGCCAGCGCGAAGATGTCCGCATCCATCTTTTTGAGGATGGTGGTCACATTCGCCTGTTGCAGACTGTCATTTGCCGGGTTTTGTACCGGACTACCAAACCATTCGATATTCCAGTTTACCACTTTCAGCGAACGCAGTGAGGTACCCGAGAGTCTGATCGTTGGAAGCGCAACGCTATCCGCAGTAAAACTAACACTGCCGGTATAGTTCTGATTGGCGCTGGTTGGCTGGAATTTCACCCATACAGTCTTCGGACCGGCATTCAGGGCAGCCGGCTGGTAGGTCAGCGTATGACTGAATGCTGCGTTGCTGTCAGGGGCAATGGTAAAGTTGCCGGCAGACATAAGCTTCAGTGTTTTGGTGAAGTCATTGGCCTGGAATGTGAATGGCAGCGGAGCGGATGATTGTCCGGCTGGTACATAATCAAAATCAATGCTGCTGCTGGTCAGATCCAGGGATGGTTTAGGTGCTTCCGGACTATTCGTGATAAATACATCATCCAGCGTCCAGCGGGCAGCGCCGATCGCAGGAGAGGAGGTATATACAAAAGCGATATAAACGCCGGCTTGTTTGAAGGCTGCCAGGTTAACACTGTCAGAGAGTGTCCAGGTATCCGATAATAAGGCCGGGAAGCGACCATTTACGGTCGTCCAGGTGGCAGTATTCGGGTTGCTGACACCATCATAATTAGTAGAAACCTTCAGTTGAAGGGATGGACCGGAGAACGCGGTACGGCTGTAGAAGTTCAACAGGGGATAGTCAAAACCGGAGAAATCGAAAGCCGGAGAAATCAGCCAGTCTTCGTTTTCAATCGGTCCGCCGCTATAGCCGTTGATCTGTATACCATTACTGTTTCGGCCAAAAGTAGTGCAGTCCCAGCGTTGCGCACCAGTTACGCTATATTGTTTGAATCCCTGTGAGATATTGCCGGTAGCACAGCTGTTGAAGTCGAAGGACAGCTGCTGTAAACCGGTGCTGAATGACCAGGCGCTGGTATCTGTCAGTCCGGCGAAGGTATTATCGCTCAGATCCAGTACGGCGCCAGGTTCAATAGTAATATAATAGGTTTGCTGCGGTTGCAGACTGGCGGCGATGGTCACATATTGTGCAGCATAAGACACAATGGAGCTGTCAGCCGGAATGAATTGTGCTGTACCAGCAGTGCTGTTGTGGATAACCAACCGGCCGTTGCCAGCTTTAACAGGTTCAGAGAAGATAATAACCGGCTGAGCGCTGGGCGATACGTCAATGCTGTGGTTTGCCGGCCATAAGCTGTCAGCTACAGGTGGTGTTACATCTGCAGCACCACTGCCAACCTGGATATTATCGATGGCAAAAGACGGACGGGAGCCGGCGCCACTGATCTGTCTGTTTACCCAGCGTAACTGTACCAGTGGCTGATTGTCGCAGCCGGAAGGCAGTACCAGGGTTCTGTGTGCTGAATCAAGCGGTGTTGTTACACCTGACCCGGTTTGCTGAGTGGTGGTATTCTGGTATTCTATACCGGTAATATTGGTGAAGTTGCCAGTGCTGCCAATGCGGTACTGGAGCGTCACCTCGTTAATACGGGTATTAGAGGTCCCATCATACGGATTGCGGAGGGTCATTACGTCGTATTGTACGGCCACGTTGGTCTGCCCACTGGTCGTTACCGCCAGTACCAGACTGTTATCCACACTTCCGCTATTGAGAAAACCCAGTTTCCCGTTGTAATTATACACGCCATTGGCGGTACTGGATGCGCCACCTGTGATCAGCGCTTTGTCTGATGCCGGCGGCAACACATTGAAATTACCGGAAGGTGAACCGGAAAGGGTCCAGCCCTGCCAGCCGTCAGGATAGGTCGTGGATGATGCTGGAAGGCTATTGAATGACTGCTGATAAGGCAGCACCTGTGTTGCAGGCTGTGTCTGTGCATACGCACCGGCAAAGCTGGTAACAGCCAGGAAAAGGAGTAGATGTCTTTTCATGTACAAAGCGATTTAGAAAGAAGGGTGTCGGGTAAAAAACATTAGGTCTCAACACTCACCGGGGTCAGGAAGCTTAAATCTACAACATTTGTGTTAGAGTTCAGGGGCTGTCTGTATGATTTATTTGTTAAGCCAGCAGGGAAACTGCCATTTTGTAAGCCGTTGGATCCCAGACGTTGAATCTACGTCCGGCAACGCAGGTTCAACGTAGAAGAGAAGGCCAGAAAAGCACCTGTCCGGATGCATTAGCCGACACTTTGTCAGCAAAATGTCTGCTGGCATATCCTTTGTCCGGAAATTCAAAAAAATAAGATACCCATGCAGAAAGGAGCAATACGTGTTCAGACAGAGAACATATTCCCCATTATTAAGAAATTCCTCTATTCAGACCATGAGATCTTCATCCGCGAGCTGGTAAGTAACGCAGTGGATGCTACTCAAAAATTAAAGACACTGGCCAGTGTTGGTGAGTTCAAAGGTGAGCTGGGCACCCCTGAAATTACAGTGACATTAGACAAGGAAAAGAAGACATTGACCATATCCGATATGGGTGTGGGTATGACTGCGGAAGAAGTAGATAAATACATTAATCAGGTGGCGTTTTCAGGTGCAGAAGAGTTCCTGAATAAATATAAAGGACAGACAGACGGTGCTAATATCATTGGTCATTTCGGTCTCGGTTTCTACTCCTCATTTATGGTGAGTAACAAGGTAGAGATCTTCACAAAATCTCACAAACCTGATACTGCTGCTGTACGTTGGGAGTGTGATGGCAGTCCGGAGTATGAACTGGAAGAAACCAGCAAGGAAAGCCGTGGTACTGACATTGTGTTGCACATCAATGAAGAGAGTGAAGAGTTCCTGGATGACAGCCGCATTCAGAATATCCTGGAAAAATTCTGTAAGTTCCTGCCTGTGCCTGTAAAGTTTGCAGACAAGCAGCTGAATAATACCAATCCGGCGTGGACAAAGAAGCCTTCAGAACTGACTACTGAAGACTATCAGAATTTCTATAAAGAATTATATCCTTACGCAGAAGCGCCTTTATTCTGGATTCACCTGAATGTTGACTATCCGTTCAACCTGACAGGTATCCTGTACTTCCCTAAGATCGGTAAGAGCTTTGAAGTACAGAAAGACAAGATCAGCCTGTACTCTAATCAGGTATTTGTAACAGATGAAGTGAAGGACATCGTACCGGAATTCCTGATGCTGCTGCACGGTGTGATCGACAGTCCGGATATTCCGCTGAACGTGAGCCGTAGCTATCTGCAGGGTGATCCGAATGTGAAAAAGATCAGCTCTTATATTACGAAGAAAGTAGCTGACAAACTGGATGAGATCTTCCGTAATGATCGTAAGAGTTTTGAAGAGAAATGGGAATCTATCGGCCTGTTTGCCAAGTATGGTATGATGACCGATGATAAATTCTCTGAGAAGGCGAATAAGTTCCTGCTCCTGGAAGAAATCACTGAACCAGGTAAGTTCTATACACTGGAAGAATATAAGACTGAAGCAGCTGCATTACAGACGAATAAGGACAACAAACTGGTAGTGCTGTACGCGACAAATGCAGTACAACAGGATAGTTATATTCAGGCAGCGAAGAACAAGGGTTATAAGATCGTGAAGCTGGATAACATTGTGGATGCTGCGTTCATCAACAATATGGAGCCAAGATGGGACAGCATGATGTTCACCCGTGTGGATGCTGATATCGCTGATAACCTGATCAATGTAGATGAGAAGAATGAAAGCGTATTATCTACCGATCAGGAAACAAAACTGAAAGAGTTGTTTGGTCATATCCCACAGGAACATGTAAAAGTGGAACTGAAAGGTCTGAGCGCTGATGCACAGCCGGTGATCGTGACCCGTCCTGAGTTTATGCGCCGTATGAAAGATATGGCCGCTGTTGGTGGCGCAGGTATGAGCTGGTATGCAAATATGCCTGATGAGATCAACATGACAGTGAATGCGAATCATCCGATCTACTTACAGATCCTGGGAGAAGCAGATAATGACAGACAGCAGAAACAGGTGCGTAATCTGGCTGATCTTGCACTGTTATCACAAAACCTGCTCACCGGTGCTGATCTGACCGCATTCGTGAACAGAAGTGTTGAATTAATGAGTGCAGAGAAGAAAAATTAATCGGCTCAAAGCCGAAACATTATAGTAGGTTTGCAATAACATTGGCAACCGGAATCCCGTCTCATCAAGCATGAGACGGGATTTTTTCATTTTACCTACACATATGAAAAGAAGAGCAATTAATAGATTTATTTATGTACTACTTATTGCAGTATTGGGCAATATAGTAGCCTGTTCCAAGAAGAATGAGTCCGCAGCACCCGGCGGTAATGGAACAGACACCATTCCTGACTCACCCAGGGAAGATGTTTTTACCCCGCAGACCCCAGGTACTACCGTACAGACAGCTGATTACAAGCAGGGCAACATTGATGAATACCTGCTGTATATTCCCGACACCTACAATGAAATGAAAACCTACAAGTGGCCGGTAGTGATCTTTTTGCATGGAGTGGGAGAGATCGGTAATAATATAGATGTGATCAAAAAAGCAGGGCTGCCGAAGGTGGTAAAAGGGAAGCAGTTTGTGATGATTGCTCCGCAATGTACGGCAGTGTGGTGGAATACAGATGTATTGCAGGAGTTGTATAAAGAAGTATTAAAGAAATACCATGTGGATTCTTCCAGGGTCTATTTAACGGGATTGAGTATGGGTGGTTTTGGTACGTGGAACTGGGCACAGGCAAGTCCTGAGAAATTTGCAGCTATTGTGCCGATCTGCGGCATTGGTACGCCATCTCAGGCCTGTGTGCTGAAGCAGATGCCGGTATGGGCTTTCCATAATGCGGATGATCCTACAGTAACGGTAGCAGGATCGAGAGATATGGTGAATGCGCTAAAGGCATGTGGCAGTAATCTGGTGAAATATACGGAGACGCCAACCGGCGGCCATGACGCGTGGACAAAAGCTTATGCAGATACGGCTTTATATAGCTGGATGCTGAAACAACATAAATAACTGTTGCAGTAGCAACAGTCACATTTGCGATATGAAATAGGTAGTATTACTTAGTGATGTGCTCTGATATCGATGACCTTCAATTGCAGGTTCATCTTGCCATTCCACTCATTTTCATCAATTGTAAAGGCCATATCAAAAGGCTGTTTACTGCTCACGATGTGGAATTTTTCAGACATGTAGAATCCTATGCCCGTTAATGCGTTAGGAGATTTTCCCTGTTTAACGGAGAACTTAATATGTTCATCTTTGACAAGACGTGAATATCCGCTGTCTACCACGTTTCTTACAAGGAAAACGGGGCGTAGGTTTTCCGGTCCTAATGGTTCGAATTGACGAAGTATATTAAAGAAAGCGGGTGTAATGTCTTTCAGTTGAATTTCGGTATCGATTACAATCTCAGGTACGAGGAGATCAGGATTGATGGTCGTCGCCACTACTTCCTCAAACTTTTGCTGAAAAGCTTCTACATTCTCTGGTTTCAGTGTCATACCGGCTGCGTAGAAATGGCCACCGTAATTTTCCAGCAGATCTTTACACTGGTGTATGGCTTCGTATACATTGAAGCCGGTCACTGAACGTGCGGAGCCGGCCACTTTATCATTGCTGAGTGTAAGAATGATCGTGGGACGGTAATAATATTTATCAATCAGCCTTGACGCAACGATGCCTACAACGCCTTTGTGCCAGTCAGGTTTATAGAGTACGGTAGACTTTTTATCTTTTAATGTCAGATCGTTCTGCAACAGTTCAACTGCTTCTTTGGTGATGTTGCCATCAATTTCTTTTCTGTCGAAGTTATCTGCATGTAATATTTTGGCGATCTCCATCGCTTTGTCCTTGTCTGTTTCGACGAAGAGGTTCACCGCTTTTCTGGCGTCGTCCATACGGCCGGCGGCGTTAACCCGGGGCGCGATAACGAATACGAGATTAGAGATGGTCAGTTGTTCTTTTAATCCGCTGAGTTCTATCAGTGCCTGTATACCAGGGAGGGGAGCGGAGTTCACCTTTTTTAATCCGTGAAATGCCAGTACCCTGTTTTCGCCTGTCATGGGGACAATATCAGCAGCGATACTGGTTGCCACAAGATCAAGATAGCGATGTACCTGTTCATCCGGGATACCTTTTTTCTGCGCGAAGGCGGAAATCAGTTTATATCCGATACCACAGCCGCTTAGTTCTTTATAAGGATAAGGGCAGTCGTATTGTTTTGGATTCAGGATAGCTACGGCCGGGGGCAGGATCGCATCCGGCAGGTGATGGTCACATATAATGAAGTCTATTCCGTTGTCGGCGGCCCATTTTATCTGGTCGATGGCTTTGATCCCGCAATCCAGTGCGATGATGAGCGTGAATTCGTTATCTCTGGCGTATTCTATGCCTTGTGTGGAGATACCGTAACCTTCTTTATACCGGTGAGGAATGTAAAACTCTATATTATTATATAAGGAGTGCAGAAAATCATATACGGTAGCTACTGCGGTTGTCCCATCCACATCATAATCTCCGAACACGAGTATTTTCTCCCTGTGGAAGAAAGCCTGTTCTATACGGGATACTGCTTTATCCATGTCTTTCATGAGCCATGGATCGTGGAGGTCTGCGACTGTAGGTCTGAAAAAGAGCCTGGATTCGTCGTAGGTGTGCATGCCTCTTTGTACGAGGAGTCGGCACAGTAGTGGATGTATACGTAAAGACGACTGGAGCAATGCTTCCTGTTTAGGTTGATAAGATCGGACTGTCCAGCGTTTCTGCATTAATGAGTTAGTATCTAAAGTGGTTGAATGAGTTCAGTTTCGGAAGATAGGTTTTTATTGGTTAAAAAGTACGATCTGTTGTATATCTAACCAATGTTTCCAGTCCGGCGCGGATATCATTGGCCGGGAAGCTGTGCAGGATGGCGAGTGCTTCATCGCGGTACTGGAACATTTTCTCCTGTGTATATTCAATACCACCTGATTTTTTTACCAGATCGATCACTTCTGCGACGCGGTCTTTATCGGTGTTATGATTTTTGACAATATTAATAATACGTCTGCGGGTATCAGGTGTAGCATGTTCGAGGGTATAGATAAGCGGGAGGGTCATCTTTTTCTCGCGGATATCGATACCGGTGGGTTTACCGATCTTATCGGAGCCATAATCGAAGAGGTCATCTTTGATCTGGAAGGCGACACCTACTTTTTCACCGAACAGGCGCATCTTTTCGGTTGTTTCATCGTCATTGGTGGCGCTCCAGGCGCCGGCTGCGCAGGCAGAGGCGAGGAGGGAGGCTGTTTTACGACGGATGATCTCGAAATAGATATCTTCTTTAATATTGAGTTTACGGGTCTTTTCGATCTGGAGCAGTTCACCTTCACTCATTTCCTTTACGGCTTCTGAGAGGATCTTAAGAGATCTGAACTCATTATTATCTACTGAAAGCAGTAATCCTTTGGAAAGGAGGTAGTCACCTACCAGCACGGCTATTTTGTTTTTCCACAGTGCATTGATGGAAAAGAAGCCACGTCTTTCGTTGGCGTCGTCCACTACATCGTCATGAACGAGGGTGGCGGTGTGTAGCAGTTCGACCAGGGCGGCAGCTCTGTATGTGCTTTCCTGTATATTATTATTAAAGAGTTTTGCTGATAGGAGCACAAACATGGGTCTGATCTGCTTGCCTTTACGTTTAACGATGTAATGCATGATCCTGTCCAGCAATGGGACATGACTTTTTACAGCGTCAGAGAATTTGCCTTCAAAATCCTGTAATTCCTTACTGATCAGGTGTTTAATTTCGTCCATAGGTGCTTTAAAAAGATTGCTAAGCTATGCTTTAAAAGTCAAATTTTAACAAATTGGCCCTTAATTTGTATATATCGGTGTAACATAACTTTAACATTACATTGTTTTAGTTATAACAAATATGCTTATTCGTTATGTGCCGGGCCAAGATAAGGTATAACATTTGTTTTGCCTACGCACTAATAGTTAAGTAGTTATCAATGAAAATAATATTGTAACAAAAATTTGAATATTCATCTGAGAATTTTACCTTTGCTGGGTAAAAAACGGGTTATTAGTAAATTTTTAACAGTTTTTAAATAGAAAACAATTATGGCAAGCAAAAAGTACTTATTACTGGCTGGCGCTATGAGTCTCCTAGCGGCGTCCTCCAGTTTTGCACAAGTTACCCCTGTTTATGATGCCCTGGATTCAACCAAAGTTCCAGCATCCAGACAGGCGCAACAGAACAATTTCTCCAACCACCAGTATGATTTCCCTGCTAAACCACGCGATATGTGGGAATTAGGTTTCCACGGTGGTCTGCACCTGATCAACGGTACCATTCCTGCAAGACCAGGTTTCGGTGGTGGTGTTTCCCTGAGAAAATCACTGGGTCATACTTTCTCCATCAGAGGTGAGTACACTGGTGCTTTCGATAAAGGCATGGATTACAGATTAAGACCTGCAATCAGCAACAACAGCACTGCATGGGGTCCAACCGCAGCTCGTAACGGTGGCAACATTGTAGCCAACTACAAAACTGCATCTCACCAGCTGTCTTTTGATATGATCGCTTCCCTGAGCAATATCCTGTTCTACAAAGCTCAGCCAAAACTTAACTGGTATGTATTTGCTGGTTATAGCCTGGGTCTGATCGATGTTGACGTTGATGCATTGGATGCAAACGGTGCTGCATACGATTTCTCTCGTATCAACTTCGGTGCTCCTCGTAAAGACATCAAAGATCAGCTGAAAAACCTGTTCGACGGAGATTATGAGCAGAACGCTCCATCTCAGGGTAACAGAGGTAACATCGGTCGTAAAGATAACAACCAACTGTGGCGTCATGGTGCTGATTTCGGTACTGGTGTAGCTTTCAGAGTTTCTAAACGTTTCAACATCGGTATTGAAGAGAAATATACTTTATACTTTGATGACTATCTGGACGGTTATTCCGCACCATATAGCAATGCTAAAGATGCATTCAGCTATACAAGCGTTCGTCTGAACTTCAACCTGGGTAACTCTTCTAAACGCGTTGAGCCATTATGGTGGGTAAATCCGCTGAATTACGCTTACAACGAACTGAGCGCTCCTCGTCACATGAAGCTGCCTACTCCGGTACTGCCTGATGCTGATGGTGATGGTGTTACTGATCAGTTCGATCGTGAACCAAACACTCCAGCTGGTGCTCCAGTTGATGTTCACGGTGTAGCTAAAGATACAGATGGTGACGGTGTTCCTGACTACAAAGACAAACAGCTGGTAACTCCAACTTATTGCCAGCCAGTTGATGCTGATGGTGTTGGTAAATGCCCAGATCCTGAGTGCTGCAAGAACATTGTAGCTACTCAGCCATGTGCTACTCTGGTTCTGCCTAGCGTAAGCTTCAAAGGTAGCTCTACCAAAGTTGCATCTGACAACGAAGCTATCCTGGCTAGCGTTGCATCTTCTCTGAAAGCAGCTCCATCCTGCAACATCCTGGTTACCGGTCACGCAGGTGCTAAAGGTAAAAAAGGTGGTGTTGACCTGAGCAGCAGAAGAGTTGACGCAGTTATCGACTACCTGGCTGATAAACAAGGTATCGATCGCGGTCGCTTCATCAAACAAAACACTCCTGGTGAGTCTTCTACTGTTGATTTAGCTCCAGCTAACTAATAGTGTCTCACTAAGAAGATATAAGGCCCCGTCTCGTATAAACCGAGACGGGGTTTTTTAATGCCCCGATATTTTTGATAATTTTGTAGTTCTTCTCAAATCCACCTACCTTTGGTGGCTTTTTTATTAAATACATATTTCGTGAGAAAAGACATTAACAGGATTAGCCTGGCCGGTTTAGTAGTAGCTTTAGGTATTATTTACGGTGACATTGGAACCTCTCCGTTATACGTTTTCAAGGCCATTGTAGGTAATAATCCCGTAAGCGATCTCCTGGTTATCGGTGGTATATCCTGTATCATCTGGACCCTGACATTACAGACGACCATCAAATACGTAATCCTGACCCTCAGGGCCGATAACAAAGGCGAAGGCGGGATTTTCTCCTTGTATGCGCTGGTCAGAAGGCATGCCAAATGGGCGGTCATATTCGGGATGATCGGAGGGGCTGCATTGCTGGCAGACGGTATCATTACCCCACCTATTACTGTTACATCTGCTATTGAAGGGTTACGTACCCTGGAGGTATTTAAAGACCTTAGCCAGTGGGCTATCGTCAAGATCGTGCTTTCTATTATCACTTTATTGTTCGTAGTACAACAGTTTGGTACGGTCTCCATCGGTAAATTATTCGGCCCGATCATGGTGATCTGGTTCTCCATGCTGGGTGTACTCGGTCTGTCACACATCGTGGATGATGTATCCGTATTCAAGGCTTTCAGCCCGCATTACGCTATTAAACTGCTGACCACCTATCCCCGTGGCTTTATGATATTGGGCGCCGTATTCCTCTGTACCACAGGGGCAGAAGCACTCTATTCCGACCTCGGCCACTGTGGAAAAGGCAATATACGCGTCTCCTGGACCTTCGTTAAAGCCTGCCTGATCCTGAACTATCTGGGACAGGGTGCATGGCTCCTGACGCAGAAAGGTCAGATCATTCCAAAAGATACCAACCCCTTCTTCGCCATCATGCCGGAATGGTTTGTCATCTTTGGGGTATTGATCGCCACCCTGGCCTCTATTATTGCCAGTCAGGCCCTGATATCCGGGTCGTTCACCCTCATCTCTGAGGCCATGCGACTCAATCTCTGGCCCAAACTAAAGATCAACTATCCGACGGAAATGCGCGGACAGCTCTACATCCCCGGTATCAATACCATGCTGTTTGTAGGTTGTGTGGCTATCGTACTGATCTTTAAAGAATCCAGCGCTATGGAAGCGGCCTACGGTCTCTCCATCACCATCTGTATGCTGATGACCTCCTGTCTCTTCGCCTTCTATCTTTATACGCGGAGGGTCAGACTAAGCCTCATCCTGATCTATCTGGTGATCTATTTTACGCTCGAATTCTCCTTCCTTTTCGCTAACCTGGTGAAGTTCATGCACGGTGGTTATGTGACCGTTATCGTGGCCGGAGTACTGTTCCTGATCATGATGGTATGGTACAAGTCCCGTAAGATCAAAAACCGTTACGTAGAGTTTGTCAGACTGGAAGATCACCTGCCGGTGATCCAGGAGCTGAGCAATGACAGCACCATCCCTAAATATGCCACTCACCTGGTATATATGAGTAGTGCCGACAATCCGAAGGAAATTGAACATAAGATCATCTACTCTATTCTGAACAAAAAACCGAAGAGAGCGGATATCTACTGGTTTGTACACGTTGACGTGGTAGATGAACCTTATCTGAGTGAATACTCTGTACAGACCATCATTCCAAATGAGGTGATCAGGGTGGAATTCAGACTTGGTTTCAAAGTGGAGCAGCGTATTAACCTCATGTTCCGCATGGTGGTGGAAGATATGGTGCGTAACAAGGAGGTGAATATCACCAGCCGGTACGAATCGCTGAGTAAAAACAATGTAGTGGGCGACTTCCAGTTTATTGTGATGGAGAAATTCCTGTCGCATGACAACGACCTGCCATTGTATGAGCGAATGGTTATGCGTATGTATTTCTTCCTGAAGAAGATCAGTTTATCAGAAGAGCGTGGTTTCGGACTGGACTCCAGTTATGTGACCATTGAGAAATATCCGCTGGTAGTGGCGCCTGTCACGAACCTGCAATTGCGACGAATCATACATTCTTAATAAAAGAAAGGCCGGCATCAAGTGATACCGGCCTTCTTATTTTTTAGTCAATATAGAACCCAAATTTTCCCATTCTTTCATCGCGCATCGCTTCCATAATTTCTGTCTGCGTGTTCATCACATACGGTCCGTGCCATGCTACCGGCTCATTCAGCGGCTCACCATCACAGTATAATATGATCGCATCAGTACCTGCTGCAACACTGATCTCGTCGCCATCATTATCAAACAGCACCAGTGCTCTGTCGCCTGCAGCTTTACCATTCACCGTCACATCTCCTTTCAGTACATAGAACAATACATTTCTGCCAGCTGCTACCTGGATATCAGTCTTACTGCCAGCCTGCATTTTTATCAGCGATGCATTGATATCTGTCAGTGAACTGATAGCGCCTTTATGGCCGTTAAAACTACCACCGGCAACAGCTACCTGCACCTTATCATCATCTGTCCTGACAACAGGAATATCCTGTTGCTGTAAACCTGTATATTTTGCCGGTGTCATTTTCAGCTTTGCCGGGAGATTGATCCACAGCTGTAAGAGTTCGAGATCACCGCCTTCTTCTTTGAAAGAATTCTCAACATATTCATTGTGGATAAGTCCTCTGGCAGCGGACATCCATTGTATACCGCCTTCATCGATCTTACTATGATAACCATGAGAATCTTTATGTACCACGTGTCCGCTGATGATCCAGGTAACTGTTTCAAATCCTCTGTGAGGATGCGGTCCGAATGGCATACCACTGTTGTTGGGAGGTAGTGTCATTGGGCCGTGGTGGTGTAATAACAGGAATGGGTCCGTTGCCTTACCGTCCTGATAGGGCAAAGGACTGTAAAAGTAATAATCGCTCACAGAGCCGTTTATCGGGTGGTTGCTTACAACCTTGTTTACTGTCTTTTGCATGTAGCAAATTTACGACAGCAAAACAGCGTAAGGAATGGATAGAAGTCTGCAAAGGGTGGATGATTTTTAGTCAGTTATCACTTCTTTTCCTCGGCAATCACCGGATCATACTTCACCGCTGCTTTCATCAACTGCTCTGCATAGTCATAAATATCATCCACACTACCAATTTCAATCCGTTCTTCATTGTCTTTATCAAACAGGGAAAGGTATTTCCGCTTGCCATTCAGGTGTACCCTGCATAAAGGTCTTCTGTTATTATCATCCAGTAAAATGCCGAAATAAGACTGTGTATCTCTGAATACAATACGACCTGCGTTTATCTTCTGTCTCAGCATGGAACGAACGATGTGGAATGCTTCCAGTTCTTCTTCTGTTGTGACGATTTTCGCATCCTCACCGGTGAGTATTTCTGTTTCTGCGGGTTCTTCTTTTACTTCCTGTTGTTGTTGTGTATTGAGTGCGGATTTCAGTCTTTCATTGATGGTATCATTGATAAACTGATGATAGGATTTTTTAAGTAATCCTTTGAACTGCTCCAATACTCTGGCTGTAACAGAGGAGGGATAAACAAGTTTTGCGAAATAGCGTGTGAACTCATCAGAAGGTTCATTGAGATCACCGGCAATGATGTTTTTTATCTCATTGGTGTATTTCAGTTCGCTGGCAGTTGTTAGTATTTTATCCAGGTCAAAATAGCTCTTATGAAACTCCTTCAGCTTTTCTGTCTGATTTTCTTTCAGGTCATCGATGTAGAATTCGAAGAAGGGTTTTTCATCCATCTTGTTAGGCTCTACGAGGTCTGTGTAGAACTTGTAATGAATACCATTTGTCAGGATGCTGAATCTTGCGCTGGTGCAATGAAAGTAGCGGAACAGCTGACTATTGTGCGGATTGAGATCAGTTGACCAGTGTTTACATTCCACGAGGATGGTGGGTTTACCATCCTGTATGATAGCATAGTCTACTTTTTCACCTTTTTTGATACCAATGTCAGCGATGAATTCAGGCGTTACTTCCATGGGATTGAACACATCATATCCAAGGCATTGGATGAAGGGCATAATGAAAGCATTTTTAGTTGCTTCTTCTGTTTGTATCTGATCTTTTAGTCTGGCAACTCTGTCGCCCAGTTGTTTGAGCTGATCTTTAAAATCCATAGGAGGCATTTTTAAATAGTGAGGTCATATGTTTTAAACCGTTATGGGGATAAAGTATTACAGATCAAAAGTGAGGATATCTGCAGGGGAGAATTGTTAAACAGCTGTTAACAAGGAAAAATCCTCTCCTTCGGCAGGGGATTTTTCCCCTTTTGTGTGGGATCAGGAACGGCCTTTGCTGCTTTCTTCAAAATTCCTGTATATGGCTGAAAGCAAACAAAAGGGAAGCGCAAGCGATCATCTTGCGAATGAGCGTACACTCCTTGCATGGACAAGGACGAGTATCGGCATCATGGCATTTGGCTTTGTAGTGGTCAAATTTTCGCTTTTCGTGAAGCAGCTGTCTCTTGCATTGGGGAGGGAATATATCATCCCTTCCAGGGGTTATTCTGCGATTGCAGGCATATTGCTGGTTGCTGTCGGAGCCAGTACGACGGTATTTTCCTATATCAGGTACAAGCGTACGGAGAAACAGCTGACAGAAGGTGTGTATAACCATTCGTCATTGTTGATCACTTTACTGACGGCCTTTATTTTCCTGGTGAGTATGTTACTGATAGTATATCTCGTGGAAAGCGCATAAAAAAAGTCCTCCGGGGAACCGGAGGACTTTCTTTAACACAACTAAAAAACAATCAAACGTCCGAATAGATCAATCGGGTTTTTTCCCATCTAAAAAGGTATTAATCGTATTGATTTCTGCCTGGTTATTCTGACCATCGGAAACAGTATAGTTAGAGTAAAAATTCTCTGCGGAACCTGCGCCGTTATCGAGGTTGATATTGCGGCGGATGTAAGCAGGGATATTTTCCATCTCAGCATTATTCTCTATGCCTTTCACGTTGAAGCTGATGCTGCGTAGTTTTGCCACGCGTTCAGCCTGTTTACGTTTCTGCTCTTCCAGTTGTTCTTCAAATGCATGCAGATGAATTTCTGAAGGAGCGCCTGGCGCCTGGTCTTCTTCTCTGAAAACGATTTTCATTTCAGCATCGGAAGCAGGAGTGTTGTTACCTGGTTCAATGTAGATGTAAGCGGGACCGGAAGGGTATCCGCCGGCAGCCGGATTAGGCTGTATTACATTTACGTTGCCGCTGTTGTAACCTGCTACTGGTTGCTGGTGAGTATTAACCGGCTCAACGTTGAGCGTATAGTTCTGTCTCTCCGGCTGTGCAGGTTGCACTGGCGGGTAAGTCGTTACTGGCTGGGTCACCACAGGTTCTACCAGGCGGGGAGCCATATGGTCCGCTGGTTCGACGAACAACGGCGTACTTTGACGTGCGGTATTGTTCATCTTGTTTTCATCACCGTTCTGGCCCAGTTGCATTACGATTTTGGGCTGATTGAGGGAAGGATCCTGTGGCGTCATTTTTACCTGCTGGATCGGTTTCTGTTCAAAACCGGTAGCGATAATGGTAACGCCCAGTCTGCGGTCAAGCGTATCATCATAGCCAACACCAAGGATCACATCGCAATCCTCACCTGCCTGGCTCTGAACGTATGCCTGGATCGTATCCATTTCATCCAGGGTGTGTTCGAACTCACCTTCCTGGGATGCAATGTTGATAAGGATCCATTTTGCACCGCGAATATCGTTGTCGTTCAGCAGCGGAGATGTCAGTGCATCTTCGATCGCTTTCTGTGCACGGTTTTCACCTTCTGCAACAGCGGCGCCGAGGATGGCCACACCACCATTACGCATTACTGTACATACATCGGCAAAGTCCACGTTGATCTGACCGGTGGAGTTGATCACATCGGTGATACATTTGGCCGCTGTAGCTAATACGTTATCTGCTTTTTCGAAAGCTGCCTTGAATTTCAGATCGCCGTATTTCTGGCGCAGTTTGTCATTAGAGATGATCAGGAGTGTATCAACAGACTCTTTCAGTCTGGAGATGCCTTCATCTGCCTGTGCCATCCTTTTCTTCCCTTCATAGGAGAAGGGCGTAGTAACAATACCCACCGTAAGAATACCCAGTTCCTTACATATACGTGCGATGATAGGTGCGCCACCGGTACCGGTACCACCACCCATGCCCGCAGTAATGAAGGCCATTTTGGTATTCACTTCTAAGATCTTTTTGATTTCTTCAAAGGATTCTTCCGTCGCCTGTTCACCGATGCGCGGATTCGCTCCGGCACCCAGACCCTGCGTCAGATGCGGTCCTAACTGTATCTTGTTAGGCACCGGGCTGTTCGAAATAGCCTGTGCATCGGTATTGCAGATGATAAAATTCACACCCTCGATGTGCTGGTTGAACATGTGGTTCACCGCATTACTACCGCCACCACCAATGCCTATCACCTTGATGATGGAAGATTTTTCTTTGGGAAGATCAAAATGTATCATGACTCTATCTCTTTTATGGGTTAGTTTGTATAATTAATAATGCGCCCCACAGTTCATCTTACGTTATTAATTATCCGCTATTAATTATTTGATTTTTAAATCGTTTGTGGCTGCAACAATTGCGCCATATCCGATAATACCCCTGTTAAAGTTTCGCATCTTCTTCTTCCGTGAACATGTCTATGATCTTTGTCTTCATCCTGTCCAGGAATGTTTTCAGCGAAGCATTCCGTTCTCTTGCTTTTCTCTCCTGAATCTGCTCAACAGTAGGTTCATCGTCTTCCCAGCTTTCTTCCGGAAGATTGACAGTTTTAGCTGCCTGTTCTTTCGCTACGTAGCTGGTGTTGATCTTTACATAGTTTTCTTCCAGTGCTCTGCGATCGTTCTCATAGTCATTGTAACCTTTGAGTATGAGCCCTACGCAGGTGGCGTACATTGGCCTGGTCAGTTCGTCGATATGACCGCTTGCCAGGTGTTCGTTCGGATAACCGATACGTGCGCTTACACCGGTAGTATATTCTGTTAACTGTATCAGGTGTTTCAGCTGAGAACCACCACCGGTCAGGATAATACCGCCATTCAGCATTTTATTATCCATACCGATCTGTTTCAGATGGTACACCACGAAGTCCATGATCTCACTCATACGTGCCTGTATGATGTGGGCCAGGTTCTTTACAGAGATCTCTTTCGGGCTTTGACCACGCAGACCAGGAATGGTGATGTAGGCGTTGCTCTTAGCTTCATCAGCCAGTGCGTAACCGAACTGCACCTTCATTTGTTCTGCCTGTGTTTTCAGTACACCCAGACCGTTCTTGATATCGTTGGTGATGTTTTCACCACCGTATGGGATCACGGCTGTGTGTTTCAGTATACCTTCATAGAATACGGCGAGGTCTGTCGTACCACCACCGATATCTACGATTGCAACACCTGCTTCAAAGTCCATGTCACACATAACAGCTGCTGCGGATGCCAGGGGCTGCAACACGAGATCATGTATTTTCAGACCGGATTTCTCCACGCTACGGTTGATGTTACGGATAGCGTTCTTATCGCCGGTGATGATGTGGAAATTAGCGCCCACCTTCACACCTGACATACCGATAGGGTAGGTGATGTTCTGGAGGCTATCCACGATATACTGTTGTGGTATCACGTCAATGATCTGATCACTGGCAGGGATCACCGTTTTATACTGGTCATTGATCAGCTGATCAATGTCTTTTTGCGAAATTTCTGCATCCGTGTCGCTACGAACGATGTCGCCGCGTGTCTGCAAACTTTTTATATGATGACCTGCGATACCAACGTATACTTCATTGATCTCGAGATTCGGATTAGAAGCGTAGCAATTTTCGAGTGCTTGACGGATCGCCTTGATCGTCTGATCGATATTCAGCACCATACCGTGCTGTACTCCGAAAGACGGGGCTTTACCGAATCCCAGGATTTCCAGTTTCCCGTATTCATTCTTTCTTCCTGCTATGGCAGCAATCTTTGTAGTGCCAATATCGAGACCTACAATGATGGGAGCTTCCTGATTCATGGCGTTCTATTGTTTTTTGTTGTGTTGACAGATTTTTTAACCGGTTTATACACAGCCTTCGGAGCCTTCTTTTTATCTGACGCCGTTTCCTTTTGTACTTTCGGTTTGGAAAGCGATGGCCTTGCTGTTACTACTCTGGCCGGTGCTTTCGTACTTGTTGTTGTTTCCGTGCGCTTTACATCATCGCGGTGTATCAGATATCCGTCGGAAGAATCACTTAGTCTGGCAATACGTGCACTGTCTTCTGCTGCCAGTTTTTTCGACAACTCTTCTCCTGTTCTTCTTGTGCATACTACCTCATTGTCATAAGCAACATTAATCCTGGCGTAATTGTTCCAGCCTACTTTATTCAGTCCCTCTTTATAGAACGCCAGCAGTTTGCTGAACTTCTTTTCCACGTCAGTCCCGTCTCCAAATGCGATTACATGATCGCCCAGTTTTGGGATTAATTCAAACTCACGCCCCGGAGTGATCGTTACCTGTTCTATCTGTGCAGACCAGAACGGATCTTCCTGAATAAAGCTGCCGAGTGCCATGATTCCTGCTGCTACCGTGCTGTCTGCAGATGCAAGTTTTGCAGCATCAGTAGGGAAGTCTGTGAACACCGGTACGCGGGCGGCGTAACGGGTGGATACCGGTATACGGTCGCCGTCCCTGTCAAAGTAAAAGCTGTTGCCGCTTGTCGTGAATACACGTGCCAGTGGTTCCCGCTGTGTTACTTTGATATTCAGCCTGCGCTGATTGTCTATGAATATCTCCGCTTTTTTTACCCATGGATCGCGTGATACGATCTGTTCCAGGCTGGCGGTATTGATATCTTTGATGGCTTTACCGACAGGATTTTTACTTTTGTCAGCAGCTACCAGTGCTTTGATATCTTTTTCTTCTACAAAGAAGTTAGCGTCGTCTTCTCCCTGCAGTTTCACCACGATACCGGTACATTTACCGTCATTCTTATCATGCACCGCGGATACCAGCAAGATGACAAAACCAGCCAGCACACCCATCCAGAGGAGGGTGGTACCGATTCGTCTTAATACCTTACGGGTCTTTGTCTGCATTGGGTGTTTCCTACAGTTTTAAGCTTTCTTTTTTATTGCTTCGTTTTCTACGATACCTTTTCCGTTCAGTACTTCCTCAACAGGCTCACGGAACTGATCGATGTCTCCGGCGCCTGCTGTGATAAATAGTGGTGCGCTGTTCGCTTTTACCCAGGAGAGCACATCTTCTTTCTGCATCACCTGAACGGGTTTTGTGATCATCTTTGCGATCATCTCACTGTGTACGCCTTCAATAGGCAGTTCACGTGCGGGATAGATCGGCAGCAGCAGTACTTCATCAGCCAGTGACAGGCTCTCTGCAAAACCTGTTGCAAAGTCGCGTGTGCGTGTGTACAGGTGAGGCTGAAACAGCACGACACATTTTCTGTCGGGGAATAATGCACGTGCGCTGCTAATGAGCGCGCGCAGTTCTTCCGGGTGGTGTGCATAATCGTCGATGTATATCTGGTAATCGTTTTTTACCAGGTATTCAAAGCGGCGTTTGATGCCTTTGAAGTCAGCAATAGCTGCTTTGATTTTTTCATCTGCAATACCTAACAGGTGTGCTACTGCAATTGCTGCTACTGTATTCTCGATGTTGTGTGTACCGCCGATCGGAAGGTAGACGTCTGTCAGTGTCCAGTTGTGCTGTATTACATCAAATCTGTATCCACCTTCATCCGGGCGTATATTGGCTGCATATATGTCAGCTTTGTTGTCTTCCAGGTGATACCATACATGATTGTCTCCTTTCAGTTCTGCTGCGCGGTGTAGTCCCAGCTTTGCCACCAGTGTGCCTTTTGCTTTGATGTTGCGGGTATACTGTATAAATGCTTCCTGTACTTCTTCTTCTGTACCGTAGATATCCAGGTGATCTGCGTCAATGGCAGTCAGTACTGCCACATCGGGATGCAGTTTCAGGAATGAACGGTCATATTCATCAGCCTCTATCACAGCCACCTGTTTGTCGCTGCTCCAGAAGTTACGGTCATAGTTGGCGCTGATACCTCCGAGGAAAGCGTTACAGCCATAACCGGTGTGTCTGAGTATATGGGCGATCAGGGTAGAGGTGGTGGTTTTACCATGTGTACCTCCAACGGTGATCGCGTATAATTCTTTGGTGATCTCCTGCAGTACGTCGCTGCGTTTCACTACTTCAAAACCTTTCTCACGGAACCAGATCAGCTCTGCATGGGAAGCAGGGATAGCCGGCGTGTATACGATCAGGTCTGCCTGCTGGTCTGCCAGCTGCACATCATCCGTATAGTGGATCTGCATGCCTTCTTCTGCCAGCTGGCGTGTAAGCGCCGTTTCGGTACGGTCATAGCCGCTTACCTGCATACCCTTCTCATTAAAGAAGCGTGCAATAGCGCTCATGCCGATGCCTCCTATGCCAATGAAGTAGACGCGTTTTATTTTGTTCAGATCCATTTTCTCAATACGTGATTTACCCTATTAATGCCATTACCTGTTTTGCGATGACCATGTCAGCGTTGGTATTGCCCAGTTTTCCTATGTTCTCTTCCAGTTGTTCCATCAGTGCTTTGTTCTGCACCAGACTGAATAATGTTGTCCCCAGTTGTGTAGCCGCTTCATCATTTTTAATAATGAGGGCTGCCTTTTTATTCACTAAACTCTGCGCATTGAAGGTCTGATGATCTTCTGCCGCAAACGGATATGGTACGAATATGACCGGTTTTTTCACCACACACAGTTCAGCAATTGCCAGCGCACCTGCACGTGATATGACCACGTCAGCGGCTTTATAGGCAAAGTCCATGAGGTTGATGAACTCAAACACTTTTACGTGTGATGCATATGCGGCGGCTGCACTCTTTGCTGTTTCGAAATACGGCTTACCTGTTTGCCAGATCAGCTGAATGTCCTTTTCCACAAAGCTCGCCAGCATAGGATGCAGTGCTTCGTTGATGGCTTTTGCGCCAAGGCTGCCACCTACTGCAAATACGGTTGTTTTACCGCTTTGCAGACCGAAATGCTGCGCTGCTTCTTCACGTGTCACGGATGACTGTGTAATGTTGCCTCTTACAGGATTACCGGTTACCACGATCTTATCGGCAGGGAAGAATTTCTCCATACCATCGTAGCCGGTGCAGATCTTCTTTGCTTTTTTACCCAGCGACATATTCGCTTTGCCGGCGAAAGAATTCTGTTCCTGTATCAGTGTCGGGATGCCTTTGCTCTGCGCTTTTCGCATGATCGGGAAGCTGGCGTAACCACCAACACCAACCACTGCCTGTGGCTGGAACTGATCGATGATCCGGCGTGCCTGTCCCAGGCTCTTTAATATCTTAAACGGTAATAACAGGTTTTTCAACATGTTACTACGATTGAAACCAGCTATTTCCAGTCCTTCGATCTTGTAACCCGCCTGCGGCACTTTCTCCATCTCCATTTTTCCTTTGGCGCCTACGAAAAGGATCTCAGTCTCCGGATCTATCTTCTTCAACGCATTGGCAATGGCAATGGCCGGGAAGATATGTCCTCCTGTACCGCCACCTGCTATGATAATTCTGCGTTGCATCTGTTTTTATTTACTTTTTATTTAGTTCTTTTAAGCTGCTGGTTGCATACCATTCTGTTCCATCACTTTCGCGATCCTTTCCTGTTCTATCCTTTTGCCTTCCAGGTCTTCTACGTTACGGGATACGCTTAGTATGATACCTATTGCAAGACTGGTAAATATCACGGAAGAACCTCCCATACTCACCAGTGGCAGTGTAACACCTGTTACCGGAAAGAGCCCTACATTCACCGCCATGTTAGTCAGTGCCTGTATGACAAGTGTGACGCTGAGACCTACTGCCAGAAATGCGCCGAATGCATAGGGACATTTTCTGTAAATGCGGATGCTACGTAACAATAGCAACATGTAGGCCATCAATATCAAAAAGGCGCCAAATATACCATACTCCTCAATAATTGTTGCGTAGATGTAATCACTGTACGCATGAGGAAGAAAGTTTCTCTGGGTGCTGTTACCAGGTCCTTTTCCGATAACGCCGCCACCTGCGATGGCGATGTTTGCCTGTTGTACCTGATAAGGCAGGTCATCTTTGTCTGACGACACAAAATGTTCCACCCTTTTCTTCCAGGTTTCGAGACGCATCGGATTACCTGTTGCTACAGCGATACCTATTATCAAAAGGATCATTACCAGACCGGCTATTACCATGGAAGCCAGGAACCTGACAGGTACCCGGCCAATGAAGCACAGTATCATACAACTCGCGCCAAGCAGCAATGCCGTTGACATATTTGCCGGCATGATCAGCGCACATACAATAGCTACCGGTATAATGATCGGCAGAAAGCCTTTCTTAAAATCGGTAATGATATGCTGGCGTCTTGACAGCTGGCGGCTTACATACATGAATATGGCCAGTTTAGCCACATCCGATGTCTGGAACGTCAGATTGATCACCGGGAGACGGATCCACCGGCTGGCATCGTTCAGACTATGTCCGAATGCCAGTGTATATATCAGCAAAGGAATTGAGATGATAAACCCTATCTGTGCTGCACGGGAGTAAATCGTATAATTCACCCTGTGCGCGAAATAGATGATCAGCAACCCCATTCCAAGTACACTCAGTTGTTTGAACAGATAATACTCCGTATGACCACCCTGTTCACGATACGCCAGGGACCCCGTGGCGCTGTAAACAGCGAGCAGGCTTACCAGTGACAGGAAGATCACGATCGTCCATATCACTTTGTCTCCTTTTGTCCTCTGAAGTACATCCATCTCAACTTTTTTGGTGCCTGTTTACCCGGATACGGAATCCGGATACAAGCTGGTTACAGTTCTTTTACTGCTTCCTTGAACTGCCGGCCTCTGTCTTCATAATTCCTGAAGAGATCGAAGCTTGCGCAGGCAGGAGAGAGCAGTACCACATCTCCTTTGGCCGCATACTGAAAGGCTGCATTGACTGCATCCTTCATACTGCGTGTATCTATCATCACCGGTGTATAGCCTGATAATGCATCCTGTATAGGTGAATTATCAACGCCAAGACAAATGATCGCTTTTACTTTTTCTTTTACCAGATCGCGAATTGCACTGTAGTCATTGCCTTTATCCACACCACCCATCACCAGGACTACCGGGTTTTCCATGCTTTCCAGGGCGAACCACAGAGAATTAACGTTCGTTGCTTTACTATCATTAATGAAATCCACGCCGCGTACCGTTGCCACATACTCCATCCGGTGCTCGAGGCTCTTGAAAGAGGTCAGACTCTCACGAATCTTTTCCTTTCTGATGTCCATCGTTCGCCCCGCAATACCAGCTGCCATCGAATTGTACAGGTTATGTTTGCCTTTCAATGCGAGATCATACATTGATACGATCATTGGCTCATCATTAACCTGGATGTTCACCTGTTCGTTTGCCATAAATCCTCCTTGCTTTAATGGTTCCATGATAGTAAACGGTATTGTTGTTGAATAAATAGTATGTTCCTTCAGATAATTCGTGATTTCAGGATCATCTATACAATACACGAAATAATCTTCCGGTCCCTGATTCATCGCTATGCGGAATTTTGACGCCACATAATTCGCCATTTTGTAGTCATAACGGTCCAGATGATCTGGTGTTATGTTCAGCAGAATGGCGACGTTTGGCTTAAAATCCCTGATATCGTCCAGTTGAAAACTACTCACTTCTACAATGTAATAATCCGCCGGCGCTGTCGCTACCTGCCTCGCGTAACTGAGGCCGATATTTCCCACCATTGCAGCATGCAGACCTGCTGTTTCAAAGATGTTGAAGGTGAGCGCCGTTGTTGTGCTTTTGCCGTTGCTGCCGGTGATGGCAATGACCTTGCTGTCTTTGCTGAACCGGTAAGCGAATTCTATCTCAGAGATCACAGATACCTGTTTTTCACGAACCTTTTTCATCAATTCGCTTTTCTCAGGAATACCAGGACTCTTAATGATCTCATCTGCATTCAATATCACATCCCAGGAATGCTGTCCCTCTTCAAAAGGAATGTGGTTAACTGCCAGCTCCTGCTTATAGATGTCTTTAATAGCACCGCCATCAGATACAAATACATCATACCCCTGCTGCTTACCCAGAAGGGCAGCACCGATACCGCTTTCACCGGCTCCAAGTATGATGAGTTTCTTTTGCATGTTTATCTCATTTTTAACGTTGCTATTGATACTGCTGCGCAGATGATCGTCACGATCCAGAATCTTACCGCAATTTTACTTTCATGATATCCCAGTTTCTGATAGTGATGGTGAAGCGGAGACATCTTAAAAATGCGTCTGCCTTCGCCATACTTTTTCTTGGTGTATTTGAAGTAGGAGACCTGCAGCACCACGCTGAGGTTTTCTACCAGGAACACACCACAGAAGATCGGGATCAGGAGCTCTTTTCTCACGATAATCGCGATAGAAGCAATTATACCACCCAGTGCAAGACTTCCGGTATCACCCATGAATACCTGCGCCGGATAAGCGTTGTACCAGAGGAAGCCCACACATGCACCTACGAAGGCCGCAATGAAAATGGACAGTTCACCCAGGTTGGGGATGTACATAATATTCAGGTACTCTGCAAACTGTATGTTACCCGATACATAGGCGAATACGCCGAGACACACACCTATTACTGCGGATACGCCTGTTGCCAGTCCATCCAGTCCATCTGTCAGGTTAGCCCCGTTAGACACGGCTGTGATGATAACGATCACGATCAGGATGTAGAGGATGAATGTATATTTCTCTGCGCCTGGTCCCATCCAGGAGATCAGTTTGGCATAGTTGAACTCATGATTCTTTACAAAAGGGATGGTGGTGATCGGCGTCTTTACATCTGCAAATCTGTGTCCATCTTTTGTTACCCTTTCCTGGTGGTTCACTGTTCTTTCATACGGAGCGAGTTTTTTACCGCCGATGATCTCACGGGAGATCACTACGTTATCGTTGAAATACAGTGTACTACCTATGATGATGCCCAGACCTATCTGTCCGAGCACTTTAAACTTGCCTGCAAGTCCTTCTTTATTCTTTTTGAAGACCTTGATATAGTCATCCAGGAAACCAATCAGTCCTAACCACACTGTACAAAGCAGCATCAGCCAGATATACACTGTTTTGATCTGTGCAAACAGCAGGGTAGGAATGAGTATGGAAGACAGGATGATGAGACCACCCATAGTAGGAGTACCTTTTTTGGAGTTTTCTCCTGCCAGGCCCAGATCACGGATGGTTTCCCCGATCTGTTTGCGCTGGAGATACTTCACAATGCGTTTACCTAATAACAGGGAAATCGCTAACGACAGCAGCAATGCCATGGTCACCCGGAACGTGATGAATTGAAACATCCCGCTGCCGCTGAAGTTTAATGATTTGAGATAGTTAAATAAGTAATATAGCATATCGTTAGTTAGTCTCGGTCAATAGCCTGTAGTCGTTACTTACAGGTTTTGTTAGTTAGTTGTCTCAGTTGTCAGTTGTCGTTATTTCTCCATTAGTTCCAGCATCTCAAGCAATACCTTTTTATCGTCGAAGGGGTGTTTTACTCCCTGGATCTCCTGGTATTTCTCGTGGCCTTTGCCGGCTATCAGGATAATATCATCCGGATTAGCGAGGCTGATAGCTGTTTTGATGGCTTCTTTTCTATCTGTGATAGACAGTGCCTTTCTCTTCTGATGCACCGGTATACCTGCTTCCATCTGTTGAATGATAGTCACAGGATCTTCCGAGCGCGGATTGTCAGACGTCAGGATCACCTTGTCGCTGTGTTCAGTAGCTACTGCTGCCATAACAGGGCGTTTCGCTGTATCGCGGTCGCCACCACAGCCTACCACAGTGATCACCTGCTCGTTGCCTTTGCGCAGGTTCTTAATGGTAGCGAGTACATTCAGGAGCGCGTCAGGTGTATGTGCATAGTCCACAATACCGATGATCCTGTCTTTGGCAGAAGTGATATAGTCAAATCTTCCTTCTGCACCTGACAGGTCGCTGAGTGCCTGCAGTACTTCGTCTTTATCCTGTCCCAGCAGTATGGCGGTACCGTATACTGCCAGCAGGTTATATGCATTGAATTCTCCGATCAGGCGGAAGTGTACTTCCTTTTCATTCACTGTCATGATCAGTCCTGTCAGGTTGTTCTCCAGGATCTTACCCTTGAAGTCGGCCACTGTTTTCAGACTGTATGACTGTTTCTTCGCCTTTGTGTTCTGCAGCATTACATTTCCCCGCTTGTCATCCAGGTTGGTGAGTGCGAAGGCAGTTGCCGGCAGTCCGTCGAAGAAAGCTTTCTTCACTTTGATATACTCATCAAAGGTCTTGTGGTAATCCAGGTGATCATGTGTGATGTTGCTGAATATACCACCGGCGAATTTCAGTCCTGCGATACGTTGCTGATGCACCGCATGAGAACTGACTTCCATGAACACATATTCACAGCCTTCATCCACCATGTCTGCGAGTAAAGCATTCAGGTGGATAGCGTCAGGGGTGGTATGTGTGGCCGGTACGACCTTATCTCCGATCTGGTTTTGTACAGTAGACAGCAGTCCGCAGTGGAAGCGCAGTTTACTGAACAGGCGGAACAGGAGGGTAGCGATGGTTGTTTTACCATTCGTACCGGTTACGCCAACCAGTTTCAGTTTATGAGACGGATTATCATAATAGTTACCGGCAATTACACCTGCGGCTGTCGCGCTGCTGTTGACCAGTACATAGGTAAGGCCATCAGCCAGGCTTTGCGGCAACTCTTCACATATGATGACTGCTGCTCCCTGTGCGATCGCCTTGTCAATAAACAGGTGACCATCCGCATGTACGCCTTTGATGGCGATAAATGCGCCTCCCCGGGTAACTGCCCGGGAGTCGATGCTCAGCGAACTGACAGCAGTGTCTGTACTGCCGTGTACTTCGCGGATGCTCACATTGTATAATATGTCTCGCAGCGTCTTCATCATGCTCTTTTAGCTCAGTTCTATTACGATAGTCTGGTTTCTTTCCAATAAGGAGCCACCTGGTATGGACTGGTTAGTCACTTTTCCGGCACCTTTTACGATCACACGCATTCCTGCATTCTCCAGCAGGTACAGCGCATCTTTCAGTCCCATCCCCGTTACATCCGGTACACCACCTTTTGCCTGTTTAACGGCAGCGAAGGTGATCTTCTTATCATTCACCCTGGGACTTACCCAGTTACTGTTTCCTACAGCGCCCTGCATGGGCAGGTCGAGTGTGTTCAATATGGTTTTCCATTCGCGTCCCTGTCCGGTTTTAAACGCCAGCAATGTATCTATTGCAACAGCGGCGCGCATGGGTCTTTGTTTTTCGAGTGCGATCGCGTACAGTTTATCAGCTACTTCGCGGAATACCGGTCCTGCTACTGCTCCTCCGTAGAACTTTACCGCATTCGGTTTGTTCTTGATCACGACTACACAGGTGAACTGTGGATCGTTTGCGGGGAAGTAGCCGGCGAAGGAAGACTGGTAGATCTTTTCTTTGTAACCGTCTTTACCATTTGCTACCAGTGCTGTACCTGTTTTACCAGCGAGCTTGTAATAAGGTGTCCAGAGTGCGCGGCCTGTACCATTTGTCACTACGCCTTCGAGCATGGATTTCACCTGTCTTAAGGTGTTCTGTGAACAGATACTGTCCATGATCACTTCAGGATCGTAGTCCTTTACCGGCTGACCGTATTCCATGATGGAGTTTACGAGGTAAGGCTTCATCATTTTGCCGTTGTTGGCGACTGCGTTATACAGCATACAGGTCTGCAGCGGACTTACCAGCACTTCATAACCGAAAGACATCCAGGGTAAGCTGGTAGCGCTCCAGGTTTTAGACTTTGTGCTTTTGATCACCGGTTTACCTTCTCCTACGAGATCAATACCGGTTGTTTTATCGAGGTTCAGTTTACGCAGGTGCGCCACAAACTCGTTGGGCTTCTTTGCGTAACACCGCATGGCCAGCTGGGCCATGCCCACGTTGGAACTCAGTTCGAAAGCATGTTTGATGCTGACGTTTGTTTGTCCCGGGTGAGGCTCAGAATCAAAAACAGTTCTTTTACCTATCTGGAGGCGTCCTTCATTGAGGTTTACCTGATCGTTCATGGAGACATACTGGTCGTCCAGGGCAGCGATCACGGTAGCCAGTTTGAAAGTGGAGCCTGGTTCACCTACGCGGAGGGCATAGTTCATATCCTCCCAGTAGCTGCCGTCAGGCTGACGTCCTAAGTTGGCAATAGCTTTTATCTTTCCGGTTTTCACTTCCATGAGGATGCAGGTACCATTTTCTGCTTCATTGCCAATCATCATATTCATGAGGGCTGTTTCAGCGATGTCCTGCATATTCACGTCGATGGTGGTGATGATATCGCGGCCGTTCTCAGGTTCGATATCGTATCCTTCCACGGGAACAAATGTTCCACCGGCGATACGGCGCATCAGTCTTTTACCGGTGACGCCTTTTAAAAAGTTATCGTAGGTCCTTTCGAGACCTACGTTCTGTGCATTTTCCCTTGATAATCCTATTGTACGGTTGGCCAATAGTTTGAAGGGGTTAATACGTTTGTTTTTCGTTTCTGCGATCAGGCCGCCTTTGTTCTTTCCGAGTCTGAACATGGGAAAGTTGCGGACCGCCTGATATTGTACGAACAGTACATCTCTTTTGAGGAGGAAGTACCTGTCCTTACGTTTGTATCCTTCTCTGAGGATATTCTTATACTCGTTCTGCGTATGGTCTTTAAAGAGCTGAGAGAGGCAAAGCGCCAGGGAATCAACATTCTCTGTGAATCGTCTGCCATTTTTTTCTCTCAGACCATCAGCAGCAAAATCCACCCTTAAATTGAAATAAGGAATGGATGTGGAAAGCATACGGCCTTCTTCAGAATATATAGTACCCCTGTCTGCTTCGAGGGAAACGTAGCGGGTATGCAGGCTATCTGCCATACTGCGCCAGTAGTTGCCTTCGATGTTCTGTACCAGGAATATTTTTACCAGGATTGCCACACCAAACAGTCCCATGCCGATAAAGCACAGATACACACGCCACAATATGTCTTTCTTTACTTCCACTGTTTGTTATGTTAAAAAGGTTTATTCCTTTTTCTCCAGTTCAATTTTTTGTGGCGGAGAGCTTAGCGGTTTTAATCCGAGGGGATCGACTGCTTTACTTACTTCGCTCATTTTGCTCTGGAACATCAAATCACTTTTAACGTTCAGGTACTCCCATTTTAATTCTTTGATTTCCCTTCCAAGCGTATTGATACGTCTTATCTTTTTTTCTGCAAGATGACTGTTGGCAATATATATCAGGGCGAGCGCGGAGAGGAACAGAATGAAGGGCATGTTTTGTGTGATCGCCCTGTAGTTAATACGGAGGCGCCATTCCCTCTTGTGTTCCGGTTGTTCCGATAGTTCCGGTTGTTCTTCCGGGGTTTCTTCTTCGGCTGATATGTATTCTTCCTGTTCCTGCAACACGTTGTATCATTTATACTGCTAAGCCAATGTTACCTGTCGGGTGACAAGCACATTGGCATAGCGGATTCATAATCAGTTTATATTTTTTCGGCTACCCTTAGTTTTGCACTTCGGGACCTTGTATTGCGCTTGAGCTCTTCGGGGCTTGCTGTAACCGGTTTTTTGGTGACTAACCTGAATAATTTAGGAGGTGTTTCGTAAGAGAACGTGTCTTCCTGTGCTTCAAATTGTCCCGTCTTCATGAAATTTTTCACCAGCCTGTCTTCCAGAGAGTGAAAGGTGATAATTGCCAGTTTTCCACCGGGTTTTAACACTTCTGCTGATTGTGTCAGCAGATCTTTCAGGGCGCCAAATTCATCATTTACCACAATTCGCAGTGCCTGGAAAACCTGTGCCAGATATTTCTGCGGATTGCCTTTTACTATCGGCTGAATTACAGATTTGAATTCGTTTATCGTACGCATTGGTCTTGCCTTGCGTTCCTGGACGATGGTCTTTGCGAGTGTACGGGCGTTTGTGACTTCTCCGTAATTCTGAAAGAGCAGGTGCAGTTCTTTTTCGGTAGACGACTGGAGCAGAGAAGCGGCGGTCAGCGCATTGCGTTTATCCATCCGCATATCCAGATCTCCGTCAAAACGGGTGCTGAATCCTCTTTCAGCGGTATCGAACTGCCAGGAGGAAACTCCCAGGTCAGCGAGAATACCGTCTACCGGTACAGACTTGTATAAGCGGAGGAAGCGCTGCAGGTGCCGGAAGTTCTGCTGAACGAAGGTGACCCTTGGGTCATCTATCCGGTTGTTGTAGGCGTCTTCATCCTGGTCAAATACGATCAGTCTGCCATTCTCATTTAGCTTTTCCAGGATTGCCCTGGAGTGGCCTCCGCCACCAAAAGTGGCGTCTACATATACACCGTCAGGTTGTATCTGCAGGTTTGTGATCACTTCCTGCAGTAATACGGGCAGATGATATGCTGAAGCTTCTTCCATACTGTCAATTAAATCGAAATATTATTATCCCCGCCTCCCATTACTTGCTGGGCCAGGTCGCTAAATGCTCCTGGTGAGAAATTTTCAAAGAACTCCTGGTACTTACCTTTATCCCAGATTTCAATCTTATTCGTCGCCGCAGCCAGCACAATGTCTTTCCCGAGTGAGGCGTAGGCCATTAAGTTTTTTGGTACTAATAATCTCCCCGCGCTATCCAGTTCACATATTGTTGCCCCATTTAAAAAGTAGCGCCTGAATTCTCTGACTTTCGGATCGAAGTCGTTTAACTTGCTGATCTTCTCAAAAATTGGCTGCCATTCACTCATGGGATACAAAGACAAACATTTTTCAAAACCCCTGTTGATGACAAACTGCTCTCCTGCGCCTTCTGCCAGTTGCTTTTTAAAGCCTGCCGGGAGTAGAAAGCGACCTTTTGCATCCAACGTAGCCTCATATTCACCGAGAAAGCCTGTCATAATTGGGGGCGAAAGTCCTTGAAAAACATTTTCTAACACAAAATAACACTTTTTCCCACTCTCTAACGATAAAATGAAATATAAATTTTTTCCACAGCAATATTTTGCCTATTATATTGAGTCGCATGGCATTTATTATGCATTGATTGTTAGTTAATGTTAGTAACGTGTAGATAGTGTGTGAATAAATGTGCATTTCGTGTTTATAACCCAGATTGCATAGGATATTCAAAGTCCCAATACGCTCCGCCAGTACGTAGTTCTACGTATTTCGCCCATATTTAACATCAGTTATTCACATTTTCGAACTTTTCACATTTGCGTGACAGTAGGATTAACAGTGTTTAAGTAGCATGTAAGTAACTTTTTTGTGTAGTTTTTGGCGCACTTTACTAAATTCACCTCCAGGGTATACCTGGGTGGAAACAGGGGAAAAGAAAGTCCGGAGTACCACTAACGGGGTGGTGATATTGCTTATGAAATAATCTGCGGAACCAGTAAAATCCTGTTTTGATACTGGTCAGATATTAGTTAGGTATTAGTTCTCCTACATTCATCCTTCGTTGAGGGAACGAAGGATGAACGAAGGAGAAGCCTTATCTAAGCAATAGCTGACCGCTCAGAAACCGGTGCCGGATAATGATTTTCTCAGGCAATCCCTCCAAAATGGTCTTTCAGTGGTAAAATGTGGAAAAGCGCGTTTTTAGTGGAGAAAAGTGGCAATTCCGGTTGTCGGGTCCTCCGCTTTTACAAAATTTTAACAGCTTCAATTCCTGCCCTACCTTACATTTACATTTAATTCTTAACTTTGCCCTCTTTTATGCGGAAATTAGTTTTATACATTTGTCTCTTTGTAGCGGCCACAGCTGCGGTATCATGTAATACCGAGCTGCGCAGAATTGAAAAAAGTAAGGATTACGAAGCGAAGCTTGCGTACGCCGATAAACTGTATGCGAAGAAAAAATACATGACTGCTCAGACATTGTATGAATCTTTATTCCAGGTATACAAAGGAACTGACAAGTACGAACCGATGTACTATAACTACTGCTACTGTTCTTACAAAATGAAAGATTATGTGCAGGCCGGTTTCTACTTTAAAAATTACCTGGATAACTTCCCAAACAGCCCGCGTGCGACCGAAATGGACTACATGCAGGCTTATTGCTATTACAAACAATCTCCTAAAGTAGCGCTGGATCAGACCAATACCCAGAAGGCGATCGCTGCTATGCAGACCTTTATCAACAACTATCCAACGTCAGATAAAGTGCCTGAGGCGAACCTGGTGATCGAGCTGTCCCGCAGGAAACTGGAGAAGAAAGAATACAACAACGCTGAATTATATTATAACCTGGGCCATTACCAGGCGGCTGCCATCACCTTTAAAAGCCTGATGCGCAACTTCCCGGATTCTGATAAGAGCGATTCTTATAAGTACATGGCTATCAAGGCTTATTATAACTACGCTAAAAACAGCGTATGGGATAAGCAAAAAGAGCGTTATGAGGATGTGCTGAGTGAGTATCTGGACTTTGCTGACCACTACAACACCAGCAAACTGAAAGGAGATGCCGAAAAATATTATACCTTAGCGCAGAGTAATATTAAGACGATCGATAGCTACAACAAGCCCGACCGTAGCAAAAAAGAAGAGAAAAAGGCCAAAAAAGCGGTGAATAAGGCAGAAAAAGATACCCAGACGGGTACTGAATCTAAAAACAATTAATAATCATAATAATTCCCTGGAGAATGAGCAAAATAAAAAGAGGTCTCACCAGCAGCATTAATCCGATGGTTGAAACTAAAAACACCACCGAGATCAAGAGCAAAACTGGCAACCTGTATGAGTCTATTGCAGTTATCGCAAAGCGCGCCAACCAGATCAACATATCTGTGAAGGAAGAACTGCACTCCAAGCTGGAAGAATTTGCCAGCCACACAGATAACCTGGAGGAAGTGCATGAGAACAAAGAGCAGATCGAAATCTCCCGTTTCTATGAAAGAATGGCAAATCCTGCTATTCAGGCAACCATGGAATTCCTGGAAGATAAGATCTACTTCCGCAGAAACGACGACGACTTATATAGCTAATCAGTTTGGCTGAAAAATATCTAACTTCATGGCGGCAGAATACATTTTCTGCCGCTTTTTTTGTTTAATAGCCAATACGGTCATGCTTCAAGGAAAGAAAATATTACTGGGTGTATCCGGCAGTATCGCTGCCTATAAAGCCGCTACCCTCGTACGCCTGCTGGTAAAAGAAGGCGCTGACGTAAAAGTGGTCATGACGCCCTCCGCCTGTGATTTCATTACGCCGCTAACCCTGGCAACGCTCTCCAAACATGAAGTGCCCGTAACGATCAGTGATAACCAGAGCTGGAATAACCACGTGATGCTGGGCCGCTGGGCGGATGTGATGCTGATCGCTCCTGCCTCTGCCAATACACTTTCCAAAATGGCTAACGGCGCCTGTGATAACCTGCTGATGGCGACCTACTTATCTGCAACCTGTCCGGTACTTTTTGCGCCTGCCATGGATGAGGATATGTGGCATCACCCTGCCACCCGCGCGAATATTACCAGACTTCTGTCATACGGTCACCAACAGCTGCCGGTAGAAAAAGGTGAACTGGCCAGTGGACTGTTTGGAGAAGGAAGAATGGCAGAACCGGAGCATATTGTACAATTTCTGCATACGCATTTCAGTAATCAGCCATCGGCTGATATAGCAGCGACTGGTATACAGTCTGCTGATCAACAATCATTTAACGGTACCGAACAGCCGCTGAAAGGAAAAAAAGCGCTGGTAACGGCTGGTCCGACGCAAGAACCGCTGGACCCTGTACGTTATATCAGCAATCATTCCAGTGGTAAAATGGGGATCGCCATTGCTGATACCCTGGCCGCCGCCGGAGCGGAAGTGACCCTGGTACTCGGACCAACGGGGTTGTCTGCCACTCACCCATCGGTTAAAACGATCCGGGTGGTGACGGCGGAAGACATGTTCAAAGGTAGCGAAGCACATTTTTCTCAATCCGACGTCATTGTGATGGCGGCCGCAGTAGCTGACTATCGTCCGAAACATGTGGCTGATATTAAAATGAAAAAAGGAGAGGGGGATGCCCTTACCCTGGAACTGGAGAAGACGAAAGATATTCTGCGTACGCTGGGTGCTACCCGGACGGATCAGCAGGTACTGGTGGGTTTTTCTCTGGAAACCAATAACGAAAAGGAATATGCATTAAAGAAGCTCCGTGAAAAACACCTGGACCTCGTTGTAATGAATTCCCTGAATGATAAAGGCGCCGGCTTTAATCATGATACCAATAAAGTGACCTTGTTCGACAAAAAAGGCGATGCAAGGGAACTACCACTGAAATCCAAACAGGAAGTGGCCCGGGATATTGTAGGTTCAATTGTGGATATCCTGCATACCAATACCGCTCCCCTGATCGTATAAATACATTGCTCTATATAACTCAGAATGATCACAATGGCAACGAACGCTTATTTATGGTGTGCAAAGTATAAATCCCGCTGCTTTGCTCTGCTGATGTCGATGATGGGCATTTTTTTGGGCTTGTCTTCCGTACAGGCGCAGGAGCTGCGTGCAAATGTGACCGTCACTACCGGCGGTAAGGTAAATAACAATACCAGCAGAAAGGTATTTACCACCCTCCAGAATGCGATGAAGGAATTCCTGAACGGCCGCAGATGGTCAGATGAAGGCTTTGCACCTGCGGAGCGTATAGAATGTAATTTCCTGCTGACCATTACTGAAGATGTGGGTAACAATACTTTCCGGGCTAATCTGACTGTACAGTCCACCCGTCCCGTGTATAACGCCGGATACCTGAGCAGTACGCTGAATATGCAGGATGTGAATGTGGCTTTCCGTTATGTAGAGTTCCAGCCGCTGGAGTTCAGTGACAACCGCGTAGTGGGTAATGATCCGCTGGCTTCAAATCTGACAGCGATCCTGGCTTATTATACCTATATCATCCTCGGACTGGACGCTGATTCTTTTGCACCAAGGGGAGGAGACGACTATTTTAAGAAAGCGCTGAATATTGTGAGTAATGCGCCTGATGGCAAGGAGATCTCAGGATGGAAGCCTTTTGAAGGCAACCGTAACCGTTACTGGTTGCAGGACAATCTCCTGAATGTGAAATTCAGCCGTTTCCATGATGTGATGTATCAGTATCACCGTCAGGGAATGGATATGATGTATGAGGATATGAACAAAGGCCGTAACGCGGTGATGAACTGTCTGAATATGTTATATGCCGTATACCAGGATATCCCCAACTCTATGCTGATGGCAGTGTTTTTCAGTGCAAAGGCGGATGAGTTGCAGAAGATCTTTGCGAAAGCGCCTCCACAGGAAAAGAACCGTGCCGCTCAATTGCTGGCACAAATGGACGTAACGAATGCTGCGAAATATCAGCAGATGAAATAGCTTTGCATCCTTGAAGAAGAAAATCTGTATGTATAGAATATTAGTGGTTTGCCTGGTATTGCTGTTGGCAGCATGCGGGGAAGCGGAAAAGACACCGAAGGGCATTCTGTCCAGGGAGGACATGCGTGACATATTACTTGACATGAACATGGCTGATTCTTATGCTGGTCTGGAAGAAGACGGCGTGAGTATCGTTGTGAATGATTCTATCCGTAAGGAACGTCTGAAGGTTTATTACCGTCAGATCCTCGATCTGCATAAAATCACCCCAAAGGAGTTTAACCACAGTTATGCCTATTATGAAGCACACCCTGACAGGTTCAAGGCGATATATGATATGATGTTTGCGGTGATCTCCAAACAGAAAGAAGGGCTTGATACTGATGTGCGCAATAAAGAGTATACGACGAATATCAACTCCCTTTTGCCGGTTAATAATAATACCATAATTTGGAGTGGACAGGACACAGTAATTCCATTTGTTAAGAAAAATAAGAGAAGTATCAGTCCGCAGCCTGTTCAGGTTCCACCAGCCAGCAGGTTATCAGAACCGAAGCCGGTGAAACTGCACCGCTGATCTGCTCTTGATAAACATCACCAAAACATGAATAAAGTTGTAGCTAATGCCGACGAGGCATTGCATGACATCCGCGATGGCGCTACCCTGATGCTGGGCGGATTTGGGTTGTGCGGTATTCCCGAAAACAGCATCGCTGCGCTGGTACGGAAAGGTACGCAGCAATTAACGTGTATTTCCAATAATGCCGGTGTGGATGAATTTGGTCTTGGCCTTTTGCTCAAAACGAGGCAGATCAAAAAGATGTTATCCTCCTATGTAGGTGAAAATGCTGAATTTGAAAGGCAGCTGCTTTCCGGAGAACTGGAAGTAGAACTGATCCCACAGGGTACGCTGGCTACGCGTATTCAGATGGCAGGCATGGGTATTCCTGCATTCTTCACACCCGCTGGTTACGGTACAGAGATCGCTGCCGGAAAAGAGGTACGCGAATTCAACGGTAAACACTATCTCATGGAGCTGGCCCTGCATGCTGATTTTTCTATTGTTAAAGCATGGAAGGGGGATACGATGGGGAATCTGGTATTCCGCAAGACAACGCGCAATTTCAGTACTTCTATGGCCAAAGCAGGCAATATTACTATTGTGGAAGTGGAGCATCTGGTGCAACCCGGGCAACTGGATCCTGACCAGATACATGTACCGGGCATCTATGTGCACCGCATCTTCCAGGGAAGTAATTATGAAAAACGCATTGAGCGGAAGACCGTGAAAATGGGTTAATTCCTTTTGTTTACTGCAACCTCAAACCGGAGAATCAATATGTCTTTAGATAAATACGGCATTGCCAAAAGAATAGCGCAGGAACTGCGCGACGGAATGTATGTCAATCTGGGAATCGGTATTCCTACACTTGTCGCCAACTTTATTCCGGCAGATATATCCATCATGCTGCAATCTGAGAATGGATTGCTGGGGATGGGACCTTATCCGGAAGAACATGATATAGATCCGGACCTGATCAATGCAGGTAAGGAGACAGTCACTGTACTGCCGGGAGGCGTGTTTTTTGACTCTGCGGAGAGTTTTGGGATGATCAGGGCCGGTAAGGTCGACCTGACCGTATTGGGCGCTATGGAGGTATCTGATGCAGGCGATATCGCTAACTGGAAGATACCAGGTAAGATGGTGAAAGGAATGGGTGGTGCGATGGATCTTGTGGCGGCAGCAAAAAATATTATCGTTGCGATGATGCATACGAATCCGAAAGGAGAGAGCAAATTACTACCAACGTGTACGTTACCTCTGACAGGTGTGTCCTGTGTGAAGAAGGTGGTAACGGAGCTGGCTGTACTTGATATTACACCTGCGGGCTTCCGTTTACTGGAGCGTGCACCGGGTGTCAGTGTGGAGGAAATTGTGGCGAAAACGGCGGGAAGACTTGTTGTGGAAGGGGATATACCGGAAATGAAACTGAATTAAGAAATAGAAATTAAGAATTAAGAATTGAATGCAGCGGAGATTGTTGCGGAGGTAATTCTTAATTCTTAATTTTTAATCATGAATTAAATAAACGGTGTTTCCAAATTTTTTAAATCTTCATAAGTATTATCCCTCATATTTGCAATACCCTTAACTTGCTATTGTATAATAAAACTAATTCAGCATCTTTGCTGAGTCAACAATTGTTAGTAACGAGAGCAGCAATTGTTGAGTGTAAAACAGAAACGGCATTCTAACTATTAGCGTAAACAGAGAAAAAAGTTCTTCTGTAATAAACCAAAATGAATAAATCGTACAATGTGCAAGCATTGTTTATCGTCTGTGAACTAGAGAGAATCAAGCAACACTATAATGGAGTTACCACGTATGTACCTAATTTCAAATAGGAAAGAAATTATTGGATAGTTATCAGTTTGAACCGATATATTGAAGAAATATATATGTTCATGTCATGTGACTGTTCGTCGTGTCCTATTTATCCTATACTGTTTATTTTATCAAGTAATACTGTTTAACATGTAGCAGTGCGCATCAGCCTATAGGCTGCACCTGCGTATTCAGGCCCGGTGCGGGAATCGTGTCATCAACAGCTTTATTACGGGGTTATTGTCATAGCAGGCGTTCGTCCGGGCACAGGGCCGGGAAGGACCCCTGTCCTATGTGAAAAAAAGACGGTTATCCGGCTGCCTGCCGGGTAACCGCTACCCATTTTTACCCCATGAAATTTCCGTAACTTAACAGTCCATTTAACGCTAAAGTGTTCGAAGTGCAATCGGGGTTTTTATGTTATAACGGTAAATTTATTGGGGCGTCTGAACCTATATTAACGGCCGACAACCGTTCCTTCCGCTATGGAGATGGTTGTTTTGAAACCATGCGTGTATACCAGGGCCGGGTGCTGTTAGCTGACCTGCACTTCGAAAGGCTGATGGCCAGTATGCACCTGCTACATTTTGATGTTCCCCAGCATTTCACAAAAGCATATTTTATCCGGCTGATCACAGAGCTCTGTGTGCGTAATGGCAATGAGCAGCTGGCCAGGGTACGGCTAACGGTATTCCGTTCGGATGGTGGTTTGTATGATCCGATCAACAACCTGCCTAACTTCATTATACAGAGCTGGGAACTAAACCGGCAGGTACTGGAGTTGAATGCGACAGGACTGGTGCTGGATATCTTTCCGGATGTGAGAAAGTCGAGCGATAAATATTCTTCTATTAAGTCCAATAATTGTCTGCCGTATGTAATGGCTGCTATGTATGCCAAACAACACCGCATTAATGAAGCAGTGTTGCTGAACCCCTGTGGCAGGGTAGCGGATACGACGATTGCGAATCTTTTCATTGTACAGGGACGACAAATTATTACGCCTCCATTATCTGAAGGTGGCGTATGCGGTGTGATGCGCAAACATCTTTTACGTATGGAACTTCCATTTACTGTATCAGAAAATCCCATTACTGTGGCAGATCTGGAGAGTGCGGATGAGATATTTCTTACCAATGCAGTGACAGGTGTCAGATGGGTCAGCTCATTTCATGACAGTAGTTATGGAAATGCTACCGCGGTGATATTACACGAGCTCATACATGAGGGATTGTAAATCCGGGACGATTGCTATCATAAATACAACTTAAGCCTGAAACCGCATGGCAGTGGCACATTTTTAGCGACACTATTTTATAGTTTTCCAATTTATCTTGGTGCCGAGATTGCTTATTAGCTAATTAACGTGAATGCAAAACTAACCACCTTTATGCCTCCAACTGTAAATTTATGCTGGTTGCGCCGTGACCTGCGTTTGCTTGATCATGCAGCATTATACCATGCGTTGAAATCGGGGAATCCTGTAGTACCGGTGTTTGTATTTGACACCAATATTCTGAATGATCTGGATGATAAACACGACAGACGTGTAACATTCATCCACGATGTACTGGAAGATCTGCAGGAAAAACTCAGTAAACTGGGCAGCACGCTGGACGTATTTTATGGTACGCCACAGCAGGCATTTGAACATTATACAAAAGCGTATGATGTTCAGGAAGTGTTTGCCAATATCGATTATGAGCCTTATGCATTGAAGCGCGATAGTGATATCGCGGAAATGCTGAAGGCAAAAAACATCCACTTTCATCTCTACAAAGATCATGTCATTTTTGATCATTCAGAGGTATTGAAAGATAACGGACAACCATACACGGTATTTACGCCTTACAGTAAAAAATGGAAGAGCCTGTTGACTGATTTTTACTTAAAACCTTATCCTGTTGAAAAGTACTTCAGGAATTTTTACAAACAGAAAGCAAAGAAAATACCCAGTCTGCGCGCGCTTGGATTCCAGGCCGGATTCAGGGGTTTTCCTCCTGTGAATGTAAAAGACAGCATCATCAAAAATTACGACAAAACACGTGATATTCCGGGTATAGAAGGTACTTCACACCTGGGGGTACATCTGCGGTTTGGGACTATCAGTATCCGAGACCTGGCAGAGCGTGCAAATACGCTGAATGAAACCTATCTCGGAGAACTGATATGGCGTGATTTCTTTCAGATGATCATCTGGCATTTTCCACATGTAGTGACACAATCTTTCCGTCGTGAATATGATAATATTCAGTGGCGGAATAATGAAAAAGAATTCCAGCGCTGGTGCTACGGAGAAACTGGTTATCCGATCGTGGATGCAGGTATGCGGGAACTGAACACCACTGGTTTTATGCACAATCGCGTGCGTATGATCACGGCCAGTTTTCTGACAAAACATCTGTTGATCGACTGGCGTTGGGGAGAAGCTTATTTCGCGAAGAAACTGCTGGATTATGACCTTGCTGCCAATAATGGTAACTGGCAGTGGGCAGCAGGTTGTGGTTGTGATGCGGCGCCTTATTTCCGAGTGTTCAATCCTACTTTACAAACGCAGCGATTTGATCCTGATTTTGAATACATCAGGAAATGGGTGCCTGAGTTTGAGGAACTGACATATGTGAAACCGATGGTGGTGCATGAGCAGGCGCGAAAGAGAGTATTAGAGGTTTACAAAGCTGCTCTGGCCTCATAAGGTCAACGTAATAAGAAGACCGCCTTTATATACCATTAAGACGCAAAAGAGTCCCATAGATACAATCATCTGTGGGACTCTTTTTATGTAATGAGATTATACTAACGTTTATGCATATACAGACATGAGTCTGTCTACAGCAGCTTTACCTGCTTCACCCAGTCCGAGACTGAAATCATTTACGTAAAGATCGATATGCTGACGCATTACTTTTTCATCCATCTCCTGTGCGTGTTGGGTGACATAGGAAGACAACTGCGGATAGTGCTGGTAAGAGTATTGCAGACTATCATGGATCAGCTGATCTACCTGTTGTCTGATCTCATCAGGTATGTCTTTGCGGATGAAGATACCACCCAGTGGAATCGGACTACCGGTGGTGCTTTCCCAGTATTCACCCAGATCGATGATCTTTACGAGACCTTTATCCTGATAGGTGAATCTGTTTTCGTGAATGATCACACCTGCATCTACCCTGCCATCCAGTACGGCATTTTCGATATCTGAAAACAACAGTACTTCTTTGTTTTTCGCTTCAGGGAATGCGATAGAGAAAAGAAGATTAGCGGTTGTGTTTTCGCCAGGGATAGCGATCTTACAGTTTTTGATCTCTTCCTGCGGAATATCTTTTTTAGCGATCAGTAAGGGACCGCAACCTCTTCCGAGGGCGCTGCCGCTGTTAAGCAGCTCATACTGATCTTTTACTTTCTGATAAACGCCAAAGCTCAGTTTTGTAATGGCTAGTTTACCTTGTATGGCCCATCTGTTCAGTGTTTCAACATCTTCCAGTTGCGTTGTGAACGTTAAGCCTTTTGTGTCAATTTTGTTGTTCACCATCGCATCGAAAATGAAAGTATCATTCGGGCACGGTGAGAATCCCAGTGTTAGTTCCATCGTTCAATATATTTAATCAATGCATCATTTAAAACCTGTATAGCCAATGGTATCTTCCATTTGCTTTTATCTCTTATCTCCACATAATTGGAGATGCTGCGCAACTGGAAGAAAGGTATTTTTTCCAGCAGACAGGCATAGTGAAAAGCGGCGCCTTCCATGCTTTCCACTTCCGGAGCATACTTATCGAGCAGCAGCTGACGCGTGCGTTCGCTACCGCTGACGGTGTTAATGGTAACGCCGGATGCTTTTGGTAATTCGGGAAGGTAAGGAACGCCCTCAAAAGTATTGACCAGCTGACGGTTGGTGAAGGGTACCTGATCCGGCTGCCAGAGCTGTATGTCGAACAGATCTCTATAGGCCTGATCATCCTCTACGCCGAGGTCACCCAGCTGTTCGCGGTCAATGATAACTACTTTTCCCATTTCCCACGAATGATCAAAGCAGCCTGCAATACCTGCCTGTATGACAAGATCGGGTTTGCTGGCCGCTAAATGCCGGCCCAGCTGGTAGGCAGTGTGCATCATACCGATACCGCAAACGAGCGTGCTTATCTGGCAATTCCGGTATTGGCGACCGGCCAGATGATCTATAAGTGGTTGTATTTCAAAGGGAGTGGCAGCAATGACCAAAATTTTCATGCTGCAAAGGTAGGGCTTTTGGTGCAGCGATCGACTATGATCGAATTATCGTAACTTTGCGGAAAATATAGAGTTAATAATGATCTATTTAACGCGTGTGGAGAACTTCAATGCGGCGCATAAGTTATCCAATCCCGCTTGGAGTAAGGAAAAGAACGAGGAGGTGTTTGGCAAATGTGCTAATGAAAACTGGCACGGTCATAATTACGAATTACACGTAACTGTAAAAGGTACACCTGATCCGGAAACCGGATTCGTCTTCAACGCAAAAACGCTGGGAGTTCTTATCAAGGACTTTATTGTGGAGAAAATAGACCACCGCAATCTGAATATGGACGTGGATTTCATGGTGGGTAAATTTACTTCCGCTGAAAATCTGGCGATTGGCATCTGGGACCAGTTAACGCCGCATCTGCCTGAGGGTGTGGAGCTTCACTGTATCAAGTTATATGAGACGCCCCGCATTTACGTGGAATATTTCGGTTCGAAATAAGTTGCAGTAGCAAGTATCCCTTACCTGCACGGGCATTCAGCAATGTTGATTATCAGATTAAGTTAATTATAGAAATGGCTTATAATAAGATTGAAACGTATGATGAAAAGGTAACGAGTGACCTTATTCAACATTACAGGAGCAGCATAGAGTTATTGGGCGAAGACGTAGAGAGAGAAGGTTTGCAGAAGACACCGGAGCGTGTGGCCAAAGCTATGCAGTTTCTTACTGAAGGCTATCAGATGGATGCGAAAGCAATCCTGGAAGGTGCTAAATTTACTGAAGCATATAGCGAAATGGTAATCGTGAAGGATATTGAATTGTATTCTTTATGCGAGCATCATATGCTGCCTTTCTTTGGTAAGGCGCACATTGCATATATACCAAACGGATATATCACCGGTCTGAGTAAACTGGCGCGTGTGGTGGACGTATTTGCCCGCAGATTGCAGGTACAGGAGCGTCTGACGCATCAGATACTGGACGCGATCCAGGAGACATTGCAACCACTGGGTGTAGGTGTCGTGATTGAGGCACAGCATCTTTGTATGATGATGCGCGGTGTGCAGAAACAGAACTCTGTTACCACTACCTCGGCATTCTCCGGTCAGTTTGAAGACGGCAGGACCAGAAACGAGTTTATGCGACTGATCACGAAATAATATTCTTGCTATAATAAAAACGGAAGAGCGCCTGGCAGTAGTCGGGCGCTTTTCTTATTATACAAATATGCTTATTTCAATGCCCTGATCGCTTTCTCGTATACCAGCTGGCAATAGGTACTGTCTTCAATGGCAGCGGGTAATACCAGTGTATAGTTCCAGGTATCATGCAGTATGAGTACGGCCGGATAAGGATCTACGGCCTCCTCTACTTCCTCTTCGGCTTTGTTGACGATCTCCATTTTGTACTCCAGGTTATTGACCCTTCTTGCGATAATACTGAAGCAACCTTCTCCGTGTTCATTGGTGACATAGCCGTGTTGTTCATAATCGTCGTAGGTCTGTCTGTCCTTTGCAAGAAAGTACTCATAGACCTCTTCTTCAATGGCAGCTATTTCTTCGACGATCAGTTGTCTGTCGTTTACTTTCAGATCATCAACAAAAGACGAAAAGAATTCGTCAAATCCTTTGTTTGAAATAATGCTGTAATCATTTCCTGTAATCATGGTCTCAGTCATTTTAATCCTTTTTAAATAGCATTTTTCCTTAAGATGATAGCGAACAGTGCAGGAGTAGGGATGGTGGGGAGTAAGTAGCTGCAATTTACTGAACCGATGTTAATAATAGCTGCTTTTGAGCCTGGAATTTTGATATATCATAAAGAGTATGAATATTTGCAATCCAATGACCAAGATATATGTATAAATAATAATGCATATGGGGTTCAGGTCATTGTAAACCAAATCAGATGAAACACGCTTACGTTTTTCCAGGACAGGGTTCTCAGTTCCCGGGTATGGGCAAGAATCTGTACGATAGCAATCCAAAAGCCAAAGAACTTTTTGAGAAAGCTAATGAGATATTAGGGTTCCGTATATCAGATGTAATGTTTACCGGTACTGAAGAGGACCTGAAACAGACCAAAGTAACACAACCTGCTGTGTTCCTGCACAGTGTGATCGCTTTTCTGTGCGCAGAACCTGCTGCACAGCCAGACATGGTAGCTGGTCATTCCCTGGGTGAATTTTCTGCCCTGGTAGCAAATGGTACACTCACATTTGAAGATGCTTTACGCCTGGTATTTATCCGTGCTACGGCCATGCAGAAGGCCTGCGAACTGCAGCCATCTACTATGGCGGCTGTACTGGCACTGGACGACGCGAAAGTAGAGGAGATCAGTGCTGCGGTGAGCGCAGAAACAGGAGAGGTAGTGGTTGCGGCTAACTACAACTGTCCTGGTCAGCTGGTAATTTCCGGCTCTATCAGGGGTATCGAAGTGGCTTGTGAGAAAATGAAGGCGGCTGGTGCAAAAAGAGCGCTGGTACTGCCGGTAGGTGGTGCATTCCACTCTCCGCTGATGGCGCCTGCAAAAGAGGAGCTGAAAGCGGCTATTGACAAGACAACTTTCAGTCAGCCATCCTGCCCGGTATACCAGAACGTGGTAGCCAGAGCAGTGAATGATCCTGTTGAGATCAAACAGAACCTGATCGATCAGCTGACAGGTGCCGTACGCTGGACACAGTCTGTACAGGCTATGGTAGCTGATGGTGCAACAACATTTACAGAAGTTGGTCCGGGTAAGGTATTACAGGGTCTGGTGGTGAAAATCCAGAAGGATGCTGTAGTGAACGGAATCAATTAGAATAAATTAGGATTAACAATTAAGAATTAAGAATTGCAATGCAGCGAAGATGGGCGCGGAGATAATTCTTAATTTTTAATTGTTAATTTTTTTAAAAGTCTATGCTGGCATTCCACCACTCAGGATCGAATGACGCATTCAATTTCTTATAAAACCTGATAGCCGGCTCATTCCATTCCAGTACCTGCCAGTTGATGCCGTTGAACTTCTTCTCTCTTACCTCTTCAAATAGTCTTTCAAACAGCAGATGGCCAATACGTTTTCCACGGAAGCTTTCGGTCACCACCAGATCTTCCAGGTATAAACGGCAACCTTTCCAGGTAGAGTAGCGAACGTAATAGAGGGCAAATCCGACGATGGTTTCCTGGTCATTGTCTGTATGAACAGCGGCAAAGGCTTTCCATACCGGATTTTCGCCAAAACCAGCAGCTTCGAATTCTTCAAATGTTACGGTAACGGCTTCAGGTGCTTTTTCGTAAACTGCGAGCTCCTGTATGAGCTCCATGATCCGCGGACAATCTTCTTTTCGTACGTCCCTGATAGTAATTTTTTCCATGATCCTTCAGGATTATTTGACTGCAACTGGTGGCAGGTGCAATATTTTTGGTATTTTGGTGAAGATAGTAAACTAAAATTATATCCATGAAGGATATCCTGCTCAGCTATGCAGCTTATAACCTTTGGGCTAACAATAAGATAGCGGATGTATTAAAAAAGCTACCGGATACACAGCTGGACCAGGAAACAGGCAGCAGCTTCGGGACCTTACGTAAAACAGTGTACCATATGTGGGATGTGGAGAGCTTGTGGTACCAGCGTTTACACCTGGTAGAGCAGGCGGTTAAACCCTCGCCCGCATTTGAAGGCTCCTTTACAGATGCCTGTGCCCGCTGGCAGGAACAGTCGGTGAAGCTCACAGACTGGGTCCGGGCGGTACAGCCCGTCAGGCTGCAACATGTGGTGGCTTATTACGATACCCGGAAACAATATTGTAAATCAACCGTTATAGAAATACTGATGCAGGTGTTCAATCATGCCACGTATCATCGCGGCCAGCTTGTAACCCTGTTGCGGCAGGCCGGTATTAATAAAATTCCCGTTACTGATTACAGCGAGTTTACGAGAGGCAGAAAATAGGCCTCCGGACTGCTGGTCAGCACAAAGGCAGACAATAATATTTTCAATGAACGCTCAATCATTTTACGCGAATGTACCTCGGCATCTGGTAGCAGTAGACTGTATTATTTTTGGATTCCAAAACAGCAAACTTAAGCTGCTGATCATGCAGCGAAAAGTAGACCCCATGCAAGGTGAATGGTCGCTGATGGGTGGTTTCCTCCAGAATGATGAAAGCGTGGATGAAGCTGCGGGAAGGGTGTTGAAACAAACAACAGGTCTCGAAAATATCTACATGGACCAATTGTCCTGTTACGGCGACTTGACCCGTGACAGTGGCGCAAGGGTGATTTCCATGGCTTACTATGCCCTCATCCGCATCAGTGAACATGAGCAGAATCCTACCCAGCATTTCAGTGCGCATTGGCTGGAATTGCACCAGATACCGGACCTTATATTCGATCACCGGCAGATGATTGCGGATGCACTGAAGAAACTCAGGGATAACGCACATTTCCATCCTATCGGATTTGAACTGCTACCAGAGAAATTTACCCTCTCTCAGCTGCGTAGCCTGTATGAGGAAATCTATCAGAAAGAACTGGATAAAAGGAACTTTCGCAAGAAGATCCTCTCTATGAACGTGCTGGAAAAGCTGGAAGAAAAAGATAAAACAACCTCAAAAAAAGGTGCGCATCTATACCGTTTTGACAAAGAGAAATATGAAGAATTAAAGCAGAGAGGATTAGTCTTTGAGATATAACAGTATCTTGTAACAGCAAAAGCGAAGGCACGAAAAAACCAGGACAGCGCTTCCCAAACCTGCCAGACGATGCGAAGGTCATATCGGCGGTAAGTTGGGGCAGTTGCTGGCAGCGACGATTACTGAAAAAGGTTGGATCGCAAAGAATGGCCCTGATGACAAAAAATATTATATCACAACAACTGGTGAACAGGAATTGTCCCGTATGGGTAAGGGTCTTCCGAAGATCAGCCCTGCGCACCGTTGACTAGCGGCTATCGGGAGATAGCGTATCACATCTTATTGTACATCTCTTATAAGCAGCATATATTAATTGGTCTCATGATCGCCCTCGCCGGCTGTTTTATCCGGCAGGAAAAAGCTTTCGCACAGATCAGCGTCATCCGTCAGCTGGAAGGCGCTACTATCACCACTACGGACAGCGCCCGCTATGTCGATCTCATGAATCAGCTGGCCGGACAATACCAGCATCGCCAGCTGGATACCTGTTTCTTTTACCTCTGCCGTGCCAGAGAGGTTGCTCAGCGACAAGGATATAAAAGGGGAGAGGCGGCCGCCTACCGCGGACTGGGGAGCTATTACGCTTACAGGGACAATAGTTATCTGTCCTTTCGTTTTTACATTGACGCCCTGAACCTCTATAAAGAGCTTGGCGATAGCGCCGGGATCTGTCAGACCAGCATGCACCTTGGCGTATATTATCAGTACGAGAAGCAGTACCAGGAAGCTGCCAGTTATATGAAACGGGCTATGGGTATGAGCGACCGCATGAAAAATGATACCATCCTCCGCATGCTGCTGGCCAACTATTACTTCATTTATGTCAGTGATCTGCGCGCAAACCGTAGCAGTGATTTCATTGATAAAAAACGGGCTTATCAGGCACTGGCTACTGCCCGCCGCCTGGCTACCAAAGCCGAAGATGAGCGCCTGCTCATTTATACCGGTATGCTACAGGCGCAGGAACTGATATACGCCAAAATGGATATCACGGAAGGACTCGCCAGACTGACATCTCTGACCGATGAGGCAGAAAAAAAGGGGTATATCTATCATGCGATGTATGGTTACTCTCACCTGGCTTCCTATAAGGCCCGTAACAAACTGGCCGATTCTATATCAGCACAGCGGGATATGGCCCGGTTGGCCACGATCGGTGGTTTCCGGGAACTGGCGTTGCCGGTGGTCGCCAAGCTATATACCTGGTACGATGCCCGTCATGATGAGGATTCTGCCCAGCTGTACGCGAATATGATGCTGGAAATTGTGGAGAAGGATGAGCAGAGTAAAACGCAGGGCGAGCTGGATTATATCGATTATTACATGCAGGAGAAGAAGCTACGGGCCTTACAGCTGCAACATGACTATCAGCAGCAGATACTTGATAAGAAGGCGATGGAAAGCCGGAACCGTTATGCAATCATCATCTTCCTGACAGTATTGCTGGTACTGATCATCCTGTTACTCGCAGATATTAACCGCTCTCACCGGCGCTCGCGTCAGAATGCCGCCAGACTGGGAGAGAAGAACAGGGAGATCAGCGAGAAGAATGCGCTTTTGCAAACACAGGATGATTTTAAGAATAAACTGATCTCACTGATCGCACATGATTTCCGGGTACCCCTGAATCATATCATCGATATTACCAATCTGCTGAAAGATCATTCGCTTTCTTTTGAAGAAGCGATGGCCCTGTTCAGAAGACTGGAAACCAAGTCAGCACATACTTTACATATATTCGATAGCATCCTGCGCTGGATCAGGTCACAACTGAGTGGGTTTGTGTATACACCTGCTGTTTGTCGGCCGGCGGAGATGATCTATGAAGCACTGGAAATTCTGAAAGACAACTGTATTGAGAAACGACTACAGGTAACAGTCGATATCGCTGCGGAATTAGCTTTACTGGCGGACCGGGAAATGTTGCAGTTCGTACATCGTAATCTGTTACATAATGCGATCAAGTTCAGCCCTGCGGGGAGTGAATTAACGATCACGTCTTCCGTTACGGGCGAGTATGTTACTATCGCTGTGGTGGATGAAGGAAGAGGAGTTGATCCGGAGATGCTGCCGCATTTATTTGAATACCGTAACCGTGAGAAAGGTAGCGGGAAATCCAAGGGAGGAGCCGGTCTGGCGCTGATTATCTGTAAAGACTTTATGGATAAAATGGGCGGTGTTATAAGAGGAATGAACAACACAGGGAAAGGTAGTACGTTCAGTTATACTTTACCCCTGGCAAAAGACAGCAATAGCATACGAGTTTGAGAAAAGTCTTTTTACATATCATTTTCCTGCTGTTTGCCGGTCTGCTGACCAGCGGGCGGCTGACTGCACAGGATAAAGTGATCCGTCAGCTGAGGAATAGTCTGCTGCAACAGACTGACAGCATTGCCTATACGGATGTGCTGAACCAGCTGGGCATGCAGTATCACCTGAGCAATATCGATAGTTGTTTCTGGTATGCTGTAAAGGCGAGGGGTATTGCCACCCGGCACAATGATACCCGCGGACTGGCAGGCGCACTGAACAACCTCAGTATTTTCTATGCCCTGAAAGACAACCAGAAACAGGCGATCGAATATGGGTTTAAAGCCCTGTTACTGTACCGCGAACTGGAAGATCAGCAGAATATCTGTCAGATGCTGATGAACCTGAGTGTTTATCATTTCTTTGAAGGCATGAAGCCAGAATCGGATCAGTATCTGTATCAGGCGATGAACCTGGGAAAGACGCTGGCACGGGATTCTATCTACAGTCTGGTATTGATCAATTATGCCAGCCGTTTTCAGGATGACAGTACTCACCGGGATTCCGTGAAATGGGCAGTGGAAAAGTCAAAGGAGATTATCCGGAAATATCCGGGTAGCAGGGATATTTACTACATACAGGCTTTTGAGGCTGATGAATGGATGAAGGAAGGAGAAGGTGCGAAGGCTGTTCAGCGCATTAATGAGCTAACAGAAAAAGCGCTGAAAGATGGACTGATCCTGGTCGCCATAGACCTGTTGGACCATATTGACGTCTACCGCCAGCACGGCTATCCTGCTGATGCGGTGCCGGAGAAAGAGCGGGCCTTTGCTATTGGTATTCAGGCGGGCTATCTGAATATGATGCTGCCAACGGTGATTGGTCTGTACCGGCATTATGCGCAGGGTAATAACGAAGCCAAGAAGGCATATTATGGCAAAGCATTGCTGGAGATCGTCCGGCAGCGCTTACGGTTGAGATCCAGCAATCACATGAACTACCTGGATTATTTCCTGAAAGAACAGGAGCTGAATGAATGGCAGCTAAGTAACAGGGTGCAGGAGCAAAGAATTGCCCGTACTGTTATGAAGCGGAAGAGCCGTCAGCAGCTGATCGGGTTCCTGGCAGGTTTCCTGTTGCTGATGGCGGGATTTACACTGGCACGTTACCGGTCCTATAAGAACCTGCGCAGGCAGGAGCAGTTGCTGCGTGAGATGAATGATGCGATCTCGGAAAAGAACCAGCAGCTGAGTGTGCATGATGATTTTAAGAATAAGCTGATCGCGATACTGGCGAGGGACTTCCGGGAACCGCTGAATGATATTATCCGGGTATCGGCCCTGTTCCGGAACAAAGATATGGAGCAGGTGCAGATGCAGCAGATCATTGATGAAGCGGTGATATCGTCCAGGAAAACGCTGGTGATCTTTGATAATATCCTGCGCTGGATCAGATCGCAATTGTCTGGATTTGTGTATAGTCCGGCGCCCTGCGATCTTAGTCTGCTGTTTGAACAGGCATTACACCATACTGACCATCCGCAGGTTTCGCTGCATATTACAAAAGGACTTTGCCTGGCAGGCGATCAGGAGATGCTGTTGTTCATCAACCGTAGTCTGTTGCATTGTGCAGCAAAGCTTTCCGGTGGAAAAGGAACGGTAGTAGTGAATGCGGTGGAGGAGGAGCTGGTAAAGGTCAGCATTACATTCGAAGTAAATGACCTTACCCCGGCGATGGCGGCACATCTGTTTGAATACAGGAGAGGAGATGACCTGTCGGTAACGCTGGTGATCTGTAAGGATTTTATGGATAAGATGGGTGGGCAGATCAGTGCGGAAGTGGTGGATAAACGGATGGTAGTGAGTTATGGGCTGCCAAGATTCAATTAGGAATTAAAAATTAAGAATTGGAATTGCGGCGGAGATAAATAAGTGAAGAAGTGGGTATATCTGTAAAAGAATAAAAGGACAGGCATTTCTGTAGCAGAAGCACCTGTCCTTCATAATTTTTGATATTTAATGCTTAATTACTTAGGATCGTAAGCCCATTTCAGATAGCTCGCTCCCCAGGTAAATCCACCGCCAAATGCAGCCAGTACCAGGTTATCGCCTTTCTTCAGTTGCTTTTCGTAATCCCAGAGGCAAAGCGGTAATGTACCAGCGGTGGTGTTACCATAGCGCTGGATGTTCATCATCACTTTTTCTTCCGGCAGGCCCATACGTTGTGCTGTAGCATCGATGATACGTTTGTTAGCCTGGTGAGGTACCAGCCATGCGATATCATTTGCAGTCAGGTTGTTGCGCTCCATGATGCCGGCAGCAGCTTCAGCCATGTTAGCAACAGCATATTTGAACACCATTTTACCTTCCTGGTATACGTAGTGTTCTCTGTTGGTAACGCTTTCGATGCTTGCTGGCTGTGCAGAACCACCTGCTTTCATATGCAGGTATTCACGACCATGACCATCGCTTTTCAGGATACTGTCTACTACACCCAGACCTTCATAGTTTGGTTCGAGCAGCACACCTGCGCCTCCATCACCGAAGATGATGCAGGTGGTACGATCTGTATAATCAATAATAGAGCTCATTTTGTCGGCGCCGATCACCATTACTTTCTTGTAGCGGCCGCTTTCGATGAAGCGGGCACCTGTATCAAGGGCATAAAGGAAACCGGAACAGGCTGCACTGATGTCAAAACCGAATGCATTTTTTGCACCTATTTTATCAGTTACAATATTGGCAGTGGCGGGAAACACCATATCCGGCGTAACGGTGGCCACGATCAGCAGGTCAATTTCTTCCGGGCTGATCCCTCTTTTACGGCATATTTCCTGCGCTACCGGTACACATAACTCAGAGGTCCCCTTACGTTCTCCCTTCAGAATTCTTCTTTCAGTGATCCCGGTACGGGTGATGATCCATTCGTCTGTTGTATCTACCAGTTTCTCTAATTCTTTATTAGTGAGCACGTAGTCAGGTACATAACCACCTACCGCTGTAATAGCGGCCGTTATTTTGTTCATATTAGTAAAATAGATGTTTTAAACGAGCCGTAAAAATACATAAGAATTTGTAAATGTAAGTATAACGTTAGTTACTGCCCCGTTCTTGCTAAATTTTTACTAGGTTTGCCGAATATTAGAAACTATTCTACTCCTGTATGATTGCTTACCTCAACGGAAAACTGTCCTATAAATCCCCTGCCATGGTACATATTGACGTACAAGGGGTTGGATACGAAGTGCAGATCAGTCTTAATACCTATTCCCGCATACAGGGATTGGAAAGCTGCAAATTGCTGACCTTTCTCCATATTAAAGAGGATGCGCATACTTTATATGGTTTTGCGGATGATGCGGAACGTCAGATGTTTCTATTACTGATAAGTGTCTCAGGTATAGGAGCTAATACCGCCCGGATGATGTTATCTTCCCTTCAACCAGAAGATATTCAGCGGGCTATTGCGATGGAGAACGAAAAAATGCTGGAAAGCATAAAAGGCATCGGCGCCAAGACGGCAAAAAGAGTCATTCTGGAATTAAAGGATAAAATAAAGAAGCAAAAAGACGTCGGCAACCAAATATCTGTAACACCAAACAATACAATTCAGGAAGACGCGTTAAATGCATTAGTCACTTTGGGAATAGCCAGAAACGTGGCCGAACAGGCTATAAACAAGGTGCTTAAAGCTGAACCACTATTGCTCGACCTTGAGGCGCTTATCAAAAAGTCGCTGAAAGGTCTATAAACATTTATTACCCTGACCTCTATAAAAACCTATTTCTCTTGTCAAGAAAGACATATTATGGTGCTATTGCAGTAATAGGAGTTGTTTCTTTGTTTATTTTCGATACTGCGGCAAGGAATCGTTCGGGTTATAATAACAACTATACTAACAGATACTACTGGCAACCAGACAATAATTATACCACACCTTTAGATACCGTCAAAAAGGATACACTCAAGTACCCGATAAAGGACCGGTATGGGACCGGTATTACTGATCCCGTCAAAAACCAGATAGATCTGAAAGATCCGGCAGGTATTTCCCGTACAGTTGATTATGACCCGGTAACCAAGCAATACACAGTCACAGAAAAGATAGGCGATCACTATTACCGTAACCCTACCTACCTCAGCTTTGATGAATACTACAAACTCCAGTCCAAAAAGAGCGAAGATGATTACTGGATGAAACGTGCCAGCACCCTCGGTTCACTGAACCAGAAGGGGAATGGACCGGAGCTTTACAAAGGCAGCAAGCTGTTTGACAGGATCTTTGGTGGTAATAAAGTGGATATCAAACCCCAGGGTAGCCTGGAACTGACCTTTGGCTATGAAGGTCAGAATATCAAAAACCCTGTGCTGACAGAACAGGCCCGTAAAACGGGAGGTTTCGCATTTGATATGAATATCAATATGAACCTGACCGGTAAGATAGGGGACAAGCTGAAACTGATCACTAACTATAATACCCAGTCGACCTTCGACTTTGAAAACCAGATCAAACTGGAATATACCGGCTATGACGATGAGATCATTAAGAAGATTGAGGCCGGTAACGTGAGCTTTCCTTTACGTAGCTCACTCATCTCAGGGGTACAATCCCTTTTCGGTATCAAAACCCAGTTACAGTTTGGCCGTCTGACCGTTACCAGCGTACTGTCCAACCAGAAATCTCAGAAACAGAACCTGATGATCAAAGGCGGTACCCAGGTACAGGATTTTAACCTGCGGGCAGATGAATATGAAGACAACCGACACTTCCTGCTCGGTCAGTTCTTCCGCGATACCTTTAACTATGCCATGAGCAACCTTCCGGTGATCCGCTCCCTGGCTTATGTGAATCGTGTGGAAGTCTGGGTAACCAATAAAACGGGCGCTACCACCAATACCAGGGATATCGTCGGTTTGATGGACCTTGGTGAATACCGTCCCTACAATACCTCTATTAACGTATTATCTAACTCAAGATTAACAGATAACAAGCTCAACGATCTCTACTCAAAAGTAATTTCTGACCCCATGAGCCGGTATACGGGAACGGTGGTCAGTCGCTTGCAGAACCTCGGATTACAAGCGGTACAGGAATATGAAAAGACCTTTGCCCGAAAGCTGGACTCCACAGAATATACGATCAACCGGCAACTCGGCTTCATCACGCTGAACCAGCAATTGCAGGCGGATGAAGTATTGGGCGTCGCCTATCAATATACTTATAATGGTCAGGTACATACGGTGGGTGAGTTCTCCCAGGATATTCCCCCTGATCAGAACAACAGCGCCAACCAGCGTATCCTGTTCCTGAAATTGCTGAAAGCCACTTCTGCCCGTCCGAACCTCCCTATCTGGGACCTGATGATGAAAAACATCTACGCAACAGGCGCTTATCAGCTGAACAGGGCTGACTTTAAACTGGACGTGTATTATAAAGACCCTGGTACTGATACCCGTGCTCCAAGTGATAAACGTTATCTGCCGGATGCACAGGGTTCCTGGGAAGGAGCACCGCTCATTTCCATCCTGAGCCTGGACCGGTTGAATAACCAGAATGACCCGCAGCCGGATGGTGTGTTTGACTATGTAGAGGGGTATACCATCAATTCACAGACAGGTAGGGTAATGTTCCCGGTACTTGAACCGTTCGCGCAGGGTATACAGAAAGCTTTCAATGGGAATGCCGCTCTGGAGCGACAGTATATGTATAAGGTGTTGTATGACTCCATTAAGGTGGTCGCACAACAGTTCCCGCAGCTGAACCGCTATATCCTGAAAGGTTCCTATAAGTCCAGTAACTCTTCCGAAATACAGCTGGGCGGTTATAACATTCCTCCGGGATCAGTTACCGTAACAGCCGGCGGACAGCAGCTCCGTGAAAACGTAGACTATATCATCGACTATAACCTCGGCCGTATCAAGATCATCAATGCCGGTATCCTTAACTCGGGTGTAGCGATCAACGTACAGTTTGAGAACAATGCCGCGTTTGGTACACAGGTGCGAAACTACTTTGGTACCCGCTTCGACTATGTCGTCAATGATAAACTGACCCTGGGATCGACTATCGCCAGGATGAGTGAAAGACCTTACTACCAGAAGGTGAACTATGGAGAAGATCCGATCAAGAACACCGTGGTAGGTTTCGACGCGAACTATAACTCAGAATGGCAAGGGTTGACCCGCTTCCTCAATAAACTGCCCAACTACCAGAGTAATACACCTTCCAACATCATGTTCACCGGTGAGGTGGCCAAGTTGTTCCCGGGTCACAGTAAACTGGTAAATGCGGCAGGTACTAATCAGGGACAGATCTTCATCGATGACTTTGAAGGCTCCCAGAGTGGATATGACCTGAAATTCCCGGCTACTTCCTGGGCACTGGCATCTACCCCAAAAGAGGCTTCCGATAGTAATGGTACGATCCTCTTCCCTGAAGCAGACAGAAATGATCAGCTGAGCTATGGCGCTAACAGGGCGAAACTGGCCTGGTATATTATTGAGCCTACACTTCAGATACCGAAATCACCTTCCCTGCCTGATGGTATTACAACTCAGGTACAATCAGATCCGCGTGTGCGTCTGGTGTATCAGACAGAGGTATTCGCCAACCGTTCTACCGACTTCGGACAGAGCCAGCTGAGTACCCTTGACCTGGCTTATTATCCGGAAGAAAGAGGTCCGTATAACTTTACGGCAGGCAGAGATAGTATCACGGCAGCAGGCCGCCTCCTCAATCCGAAAAAGAAATGGGCTGGTATCATGCGTGCCATTGACAACAGTGACTTCCAGACCCAGAACGTTGAGTTTATCGAATTCTGGATCCAGGATCCGTTCCTGAAGGATTCAACCAGTACCGGCGGTCAGTTATATTTTAACCTTGGTAACGTATCTGAGGATATCCTGAAAGATTCCCGTAAGTTCTTCGAAAACGGATTACCGAATCCGAATACAGATCGTAATAAAACAGATTCTTCTGTATGGGGTCGTATCCCGAAATTCCAGCAGCAGATCACCCAGGCATTTGATAACGATCCGGAGATCCGCCGTTATCAGGACGTGGGGTATGATGGTTTGCAGAGTGGAGATGAGGCTTCATTCCGTCAATCTTATCTGGACCGTCTGGCTGCCAACTTCGGACCTGCTTCAGATATTTACAAGGAAGCAAAGGCGGATCCTTCTAATGATGACTATCGTCACTACAGGGACCCGGCTTATAATAACGCTGACATCCTCCAACGTTATAAGCGTTTCAGCAATCCGGAAGGTAACTCTCCGGTTTCTACAGGTAATAGTATCTATTCATCTGCCGCTACCAACATTCCGGAATCGGAAGACCTGAACAGAGATAATACCCTGAATGAAACAGAAGAATACTTCCAGTATCGTGTGAACCTTCGTCCGAAAATGGCAGTAGGATCCAACTACATTGTAGATAAGATCACAACGGAAGTTACACCGGTGGATGGTACGCCGAAGAGACTGGAAAGCTGGTATCAGTTTAAAATTCCGATCAGCGACTTTGATAAAAAAGTAGGTAGCATTCCTGATTTCAAATCTATCCGTTTCATGCGTATGTTCATGACAGGATTTGAAGATTCAATAGTGGTGCGTTTCGCTAAACTGCAACTGGTGCGTAACCAATGGCGTCAGTATAACTATAAACTGCAGCCTGGCGATCCTATCCCGAATGATGACAATACCGTTTTCAATACTTCTGCTGTAAACATCGAAGAAAACTCTTCCCGTAAGCCGATCAACTATGTATTGCCGCCGGGAGTAGTTCGTCAGAATACACTCAGCACCAACAGTACTGTATTGCAACTGAACGAGCAGGCAATGTCTATTCAGGTATGCGATCTGAATGATGGTGATACCCGCGGGGTTTCTAAAAACCTGAGCATGGACCTCCGTCAGTACAAAACCCTGCAGATGTATCTGCATGCGGAAGCAACGAGCGATCCTAACTCACTGAAAGATGGTCAGCTTCGCGCTGTTATCCGTATGGGTAGTGACTTTGTGGAAAACTACTATGAATACCAGATACCGTTGAAAGTAACACAGTGGGGAACGGCAAGTCCGACTGAAATATGGCCGGAAGTGAATGACGTGAACCTGTTAATGAGTAAACTGACCGTACTTAAACAGAAGCGTAATCAATGTGACAACTGTTCTCCGCAGGTACCATATACAGAAACGGATGAATTGGGTAACTATATGAGTGTGGTGGGTAACCCGAACCTTGGTGATGTAAGAACCATCATGCTGGGTGTGACCAACCCGAAAGATGACGGTCTGCCACGATGTGGTGAGGTATGGTTCAATGAACTGCGTCTATCTGGTCTGGATGAAAAAGGCGGTTATGCCGGTATGGGCCGTGTGGATGTACAGCTGGCCGATCTGGGTACTGTGAGCGTATCGGGTAATATGCACACCGCAGGTTTTGGTAACCTGGATCAGCGTGTGAACGAACGTTTCCGTGATAACTACCTGCAATATGATGCTGCGGCCAACCTCGATCTGGGTAAACTGTTGCCTAAGAAAACAGGCCTCTCTATCCCGGTATATGCTGGTTATTCACAGGCGGTAAGTACGCCTGAATATGATCCGTACGATCTGGATATCAAACTGAAGGATAAGCTGAGAATGGCACGGAGCGATTATGAGCGGGACTCTATCCGTAAAGCGGCGCAGGACTTCACCGCTATCAAGAGCTTAAACTTTACCAACGTACGCCGTCTCAATCTGAACAGAAAACACAACAGGCTGTGGGATATCGAAAACTTTGACATCAGTTATTCCTATACACAGACAACCAGCCATAACCCGATCATTGAAAGTGACGAGCTGACCAAGCACCGTGCTGGTCTGGGGTATACCTTCACCGGACAGAGTAAGTTCATTACACCGTTCAAGAAGTTGTTCAAGACCAAAACGCCATGGCTGGACCTGATCCGTGAATTTAATTTTAACTACATCCCTTCATTGATCAGTTTCAGGATAGATGTGACCCGTCAGTTTGGCGCCACCCGTATCCGTAACGTCGGAGGAGATGACTCTAACTATAAACTGCCGGAGACGTACAACAAGTACTTCACATTCGATCGTTATTATGGTTTGAAATGGGATCTGTCGCGCAGTCTGACCATCGACTTCAATGCAGTAAATAATGCCCGCATCGATGAACCACAGGGCCGTCTGAATTCAAAAGAGAAGAAGGACAGCGTATGGGGTAACTTCTTCAAACTGGGCAGAACGACGAACTATTATCATACTGCGAACATCACCTATACATTACCAACGTCTAAAATACCTGCGCTGAGCTGGACCAGTATCGCGATCGGTTATTCAACAGACTACCGCTGGACAGGTGCTTCCCTGCTGGCGAAATACCTGGGTAATGCGATCGAGAACTCCAATCAGAAAACAGTGATGGCTGAGTTCAAGTTTGCAGAACTGTATAGTAAGTCGCCTTTCCTGCGAGCTATTACAGGTACACAGCAGAAGAAGCGACCGCAACCGGCTACTAATACCCGACCGGGCGCCCCTGGTCAGAATAAACAGCCGGTCAAACAGGAGAAGAGTATAGAGGTCTCACCGATTCTGAAAGCAGTCATGAAACCATTACTGTCACTGAAACGTGTGAGTCTGGATTACTCTGAAAACGGCGGCACCCGCTTACCAGGTTATATTGATAGTACCAAACTCCTGGGTATGAACTGGGCAAGCTGGAATCCTGGTGTACCATTCGTATTTGGTATGCAGCCTACGAAGGCATGGCTGGATAATTTTGCAAAGAAAGGTCTGATCACACCGGATACTACTTTCAATATTCAGTACCAGCAGCAGTTTACACAGCGTTGGCAGTTGCAGGCGCAACTGGAGCCGGTGAATGATCTGCGTATTGACCTGAGCATGACCAAATCATTCAGCAAGACACATACGGAACTGTTCAAGAATGTGAACGTGAATGATAGCCTCGGTTTCCAGCACTTAAGTCCGTATGATGCAGGTGGATTTGAGATCTCTTATGTGGCGATAAAAACGATCTTCGGAGGTATTGACAACGAAACAGGTACTACCAAAACGTTCAATGACTTCCAGCGTTATCGTCTGAACATCTCTAACCGTCTGGCAGCGCAGAACCCATATAATAGTGATCCGGGTGTACCAACGAATAATCCTAAAGATCCTACGTATCGTTATGGTTATGGCCGTTATGCACAGGATGTACTGGTACCGGCGTTCCTTGCTGCTTATACCGGAAAAGATCCTGATAAGATCGGGTTACTGAAAAGTGCAGGTCTTTCTAATGTGCGCAGCAATCCATTCAGTAATTATATACCACGTCCGAACTGGCGTGTGGCTTATAACGGTCTGACGAAACTGGAACCTTTCAAATCACTCTTCACCAACGTATCACTGACACATGCTTATGTGGGTACGCTGAGCATGAGTTCTTACAATACAGCGATGTTGTATGAGGATCCCCGTCTGGCAGGTTATCCGGGATTTGTGGATACCGTATCCGGTAACTATATCCCTTACTTCCTGATCCCGAACCTGACAATGACTGAGCAGTTTGCACCATTACTGGGTGTTGATGTCACCTTCGTAAGTAGTCTGAATCTGCGTGTGGAATTTAAGAAGAGCCGATCACTGAGTCTCAGTCTGATCGACTACCAGTTGACGGAGTTACGCTCTACTGAGCTGACACTGGGTGGTAGTTATCGTCTGCGGAATGTGCAGTTTGCATTCCTGGGTACACAGAAAGATGGCAAGAAGGTGCAGAATGATATGAACTTCCGGCTGGATATGAGCTTCCGTGATGACCGGACGGTGAACAACAGGCTGGATGCAGACCTGGTGATACCGACCAGTGGTCAGAAGGTAATTGGTATATCGCCGTCTATTGACTATGTGGTGAACAACCGTTTGAACCTGCGTTTCTTCTATGACCGCAGACAGACGATACCGGTTATTTCGACGGCTTATCCGATTACGAATACAAGAGGTGGTTTGACGTTGCGGTTTATGTTAGCACAGTAGTCAGAGAGGAATTAAGAATTAGGAATTAACAATTAAGAATTAAGTTATAGGAAAGGCCTGATCTGAAAGATCAGGCCTTTCCTATTTACAGGGTTCGTATTATTTGCTACGAATGGGGGAGGTTTGGCAGCGCCGCAGGCCAGCGGAAGTTGTGGGAGTGCTTTGTTTTCGGAGGTGGTATTTTTTTTGCCATAATCCTACATGACATATATCATTTGCTATTCGTCATCTATTGACATACTTTTGCACCGTGAGATATCTTTTCGCCATAACCGTATTGTTCGGGCTGTTGTTGCAAAACTTCAGTCAGGTGGTGATTATGGTGAAGTATAAGATAGATCAGGCGTACATTGCCAGCGTATTGTGTGAGAACAGGGATAAACCTGACATGCATTGTAATGGTAAATGTTATCTGAGAAAGCAACTCAAACAGGACGAGCAGCAACAGCAGAATGGTAATATCGGTAAAGAGAAGTATGAAGTAACATACATTGATGCTTTACAGGAGTTTAATTTTGCGCCTATTGCGCCGTCAACAGACCTCTTTGTTTATTATCAGGATCCTGCAATACATACCCCGTTATTCTCCTTTTTCCATCCACCCCAGGCTTAACAGCTATTTCTTTTTCATTGCATTTATTACGCGGATATTCCCGCATTTGATCTGATGTGTTTTATCATGAGTGATGCGATGGCTGTATGCTATGACAGGTCTCATTTGTATCCATCCATCCTTATTTACTAATCAACAGCTATTGCCTGTGATCATGGGCAGTTGCGTACCGGCAGTGATGTATTATCAGCTGTCCGGCATCGCTATGCCTGATCATCAGGGAAGGAACTTATTGTGACCATGAAATATTTATTACTGATAATAACGGGCGTATTATTCTTTATGTATTCACACGCGCAGGTGCAGGGCAGTGTAGTGGATGCGCAGACAGGCGAGGTGTTGCCGGGTGTAACTGTGCAGTTGCTGCACGCTGACAAAGGTTGTCAGACAGACGCACGTGGCCGTTTTACTTTACAGCAGGGTAGGTCTGATGATTCTGTGAAAGTATCATTTGTCGGTTATCAGACGCGGAAGCTGACTTTGTCTTCGCAGCCGTCTGCTATTATTTCACTCACACCAGCTACTGCCAGTCTGAATGAGATCATTGTCACCAGCAGTCGTGATAAGCAATCACGTACAGCTGCACCAATCGCGATCAGCACTATTTCCACCCAGGAAATGAGAGATACCAAAGCCACTTCACTCGAACAGTTAATGAATAAAGTGAGTGGTGTATATATGGTAGATCTGGGCAATGAACAGCATACGATGGCCATCCGTCAGCCGATCGGTTACAAAAGTTTATTTCTATATATGGAAGATGGTATTCCCATCCGTACTACCGGCGATTTCAATCACAATGCGCTGATTGAGATCAACATGGCGGCACTGCGGAATATCGAGGTCGTAAGAGGGCCTGCATCATCACTGTATGGTAGCGAAGCGGTAGGTGGCGCGGTGAATTTTATTACAGCTGCTCCTTCGTTAAAACCAATGGCAAGGGTACAGGCAGAGATCAGTGATCGTGGATACAAACGTACTGATTTCAGTGCCTCCGGCACGTTCAATAAATTGGGTATTGTTGTTGGCGGTTATTATGCCGATCAGCGGAATGGTTATATGGACCATAGTGATTTCCATAAACTGGCACTGACAGTAAGAGCAGACTATCAGATCAGCGATCGTACCAAATGGATCAATTCAATGACGCTGATCGATTATTATACGGACCAGGTAGGAGGATTGGATAGTGCACATTTCTATGCAAAAGACTATCGCAATTTCCAGACCTTCTCTTATCGTAAGGTAAACGCATTGCGTTACAGAAGTACGCTGGAGCAAAACTGGAATAATACCAACAAAACGACAGTGACGGCTTTCTTCCGCAACAATACCATTGAACAGAATCCTTTCTATGCATTGAAGAATCTGTCAGATCCATTGAAGGCTGCCGGAGAGATCAATGATGATAGTTTTAATAGTTACGGTCTGATCATACAGCATAAAAAACAGTTTGCCTGGAAGCATGCGTCCATCATTGCCGGTGTGAGTGCTGATTATAGTCCGGCGACCTATTACGCCGAATTCATCGATGTCACAAAAGATGCCGCCGGTTATTTCAGCAATTATAAAACGACAGATTCTGTATTGACAGATTACAATGTTGGTTTACTGAATACCGCAGCATATGCACAATTTGATATGGAGTTGTTAAGCCATCTGAAATTAGTCGCCGCTGTACGTTACGATCGCATGGATTATGATTTTGACAATCATCTCGCACCATCTGCATTTACCGGTGCACCAGATGAAACCAATCATTTCAATAAGCTGACGCCAAAGCTGGGTTTGACATATGACTTCGGACAGAATCGTGGTATGTATGCAAATTATAGTGTTGGTTTTGCTCCACCGAATATCTCTGAATTGTACAGAGGTGTGAAAGTACCTGTGCTCAAACCTGCTACTTATCGTAACTATGAAGCAGGTGGCTGGTTTGGTTTTGCAAATGATAAGGGATATGTGGATATCGGTGTGTATGATATGCAGGGTACGAATGAGATCATCAGTGTAAAACTGGATGATGGTTCTTATGAAAACCGCAATACGGGTCGTACGACACACAGAGGTATCGAATGGAATGTGCGTTATGCACCTGTCCCTTCTATCTGGATTCGCTGCAGCGGACAATACGCCGAGCACTTCTTCAATGAATATGTGGAAAAAGGGGTGAGTTATGATGATAATAAAATGGCAGGCGCACCAAAGGTGATCACTAATACAGAGATTACCTGGAAGCCCCGTTTCCTGAACGGATTCCGTCTTGCAGGAGAATGGCAGCATGTAGGCAGTTATTACATGGACCCACGGAATACAGGTATCTATGGTGGATACGATCTGCTGAATTTCCGTACAGGATATAGCTGGAGGCAATTTGATTGCTGGGTGAACTGCCGTAATGCAGGAGATGTCATTTATTCCACAACTACAGAAAGAACTACTTACAGTACTACATACAGACCGGGACCTAAGAGGACTTTCAATATTGGTTTCGGATATACGTTCAACGGTAAAAAATAATCACGATGGGAATCAGACGATGGATAGTTTTTATGGCAATGTGTGCAGTTGCCTGTAACAGTGAAAAAAACAGTAAAGAGCAGTTGCTGTCGAATGTTACGCAGGATGCTTCGTGTCCGTTTGTAACAACAACCACTGACGGGCGTACGGTTATCAGTTGGGTAGAGACGGCAAAGGGGGCGGATACAGGTACTTTGTATTATGCTGTGTCAACAGATAAGGGGAATAGTTTTTCAGCGCCTGTGAGAGTTGCTACTGCGAATGGTATCCTACCCCATGCGGAGAACATGCCTAAAATGGTTTTTAAGCCCGATGGAGAGGTGATCGCTATTTATGGAGTAGAACAAGACGACGCACGGAATAAATACGCAGGAAGGGTGTTTTACACACGTTCTCTGAATGAAGGGAAGACCTGGGAGGCAGCAGTGCCATTAGTAACAGATACGGGGAGTTATGATCAGCGGTATTTTGATGTGGCTTTATTACCTGGCGGAGAGGCAGCTGCTATCTGGCTGGATAACAGAAAGTCAGTAGATGCAGAGGGCTCCTCACTCTATTTTGCGGTGACTGATGGACATAACGGTTTCCGGAAAGAGAAAGCACTGGCGGAAACAGTTTGTCAGTGTTGCAGGACGGATCTGTATACGGATGATAAGGGAGGTATTCACATTGCCTTCAGGGATATCATCAATGATTCCATCAGAGATATGGTGCATATGGTATCGGAGGATGGGGGTAATACCTTTTCCAGGATGAACCGTATCAGCGCAGATAACTGGGTCGTGAGAGGTTGTCCACATACCGGACCAGCCATGGTCAAAAACAGGGAGGGAATGCACTTTGCCTGGTTTACGATGGGTGGTGGAGAAGGTGTGTATTATTGTCAGTCTGCCGACAACGGACAAACCTATTCTCAAAAGCAGAAAGTAAGTTCGGCGCCAATGGCAAAGCATCCGCAGATCACCGCCTTGCCGGATGACAAGGTACTGATCGTATGGGATGAACCCGTGAAGCTGCCCAATAATACGTTTAACAGTCGTGTAGGTTTTCAGTGGAGAGATGGGGCAGGAAAAGTATTGGATACAGGATTACTGACGTCTGATTCTGCGTATTCTACTTTTCCGGTGATCAGGAGTGTGGATAAAGGCACTGCGCTGATGGCATATACACAGCGTGTGGGAGAGCTGCAACAGGTGCGTTGTATGTTGATAAGAGAGTAAATAAAAATCCCGCCGGCATGCACCGGCGGGATTTAATCAGATTTCATTTTCAGTACTAAAAGCCCCAATTCACGTCCTGGCGAGTAACCCAGCGACCGTAATTATTTCTTTTAGATCTGTCGGAGTAAAAGCGCCACTCTGCTTTCCATCTTGGATAGTAGAGGCGCAACAAATACAGTGTTGCAAATGTAAGCATAGGGATATGGTTTTTTAGGATAGATAGTCGGCATTAAAAAAGCATTAAAAAACGGTCATAGTTAGCATCACCTCCGTCCGGAGGTATTCCTCACCCTACATACATCACATCACAATAGTCCTCATATACGTTAATAGTTTCAAATTTAAAAACAATGTATTGTATATGAAATAACATCTACGTGTTATATTATGTTTTTTTACTCTTTATCGAAGTAGTAAGCATTGGCCTGTTGCAGGCAGGTGATCACCAGATCGTTAATACATACATGTGGTGGCAGGGTAGCGCAGTAGTAGATGGTATCGGCTACATCCTGTCCTGTCAGCGGCTGAAAGCCTTTGTAGACGTTGTCAGCCTTGTCTTTATCTCCTTTGAAGCGGACTTCTGAAAACTCTGTTTCAGCTGCGCCCGGATGTACGGCTGTCACCTTGACACGATAAGGAAGGAGGTCGATACGCATACCCTGGGAGATGGAATCAACCGCAGCTTTGGTCGCACAGTATACGTGTCCTTTGGCATAGACCTGTTTGGCGGCAGTAGAGCCCAGGTTGATGATATGGCCGGTACGTCTTTGTTTCATCCAGGGCATTACGACCCTGGATACGTAGAGGAGTCCTTTTACGTTGGTATCGATCATGGTATCCCAGTCGGAGAGATCACCATCTTCAATGGAGCTGAATCCGAGTGCGAGTCCGGCGTTATTGATCAGAATATCGATGGCTTTCCATTGTTCCGGGATATTGCCCAGTATATCACTGACAGCCTGTTGTTCTCTCACATCAAAACAAAGTGGCAATACGGCAACCTTATGTTCCTCCTGCAATTGCTGTTGTAATGCTGTTAATCTTTCCTGTCTTCTTCCGGTGATAATCACATCATAACCATTCGCTGCGAACTTTTTTGCGCATGCTTCACCAAAGCCTGAGGTAGCTCCGGTCACTAGAACTATTGCCATAAATCCAATTTTATTTCACCAAAGTTACTGTGCCTTTCTTTAAAATACTTTTACCGGTTAAATCTTTTCCGGCAAGTATCCAGATGTAGGTATCTACAGGCGCAGGTGCTCCTTTGATGGTGCCATCCCATCCCTGGCGGAAGTCGGTGGAGGAATAGATTTCCTGTCCCCACCGGTTGAAGATGCGGAAGTATTCATATTCGGTGATGCCAACCGGGATGAAGCGGAAGCGGTCGTTCTGTCCGTCGCCATTAGGACTAAAGGCGGTCGGGATATATATTTCAGGTCCGGCGTAGTATTTCACACTAATGGAATCGTAACCGAAGCAGCCCTGTGAGTTGGACACTTTCAGCAGGTAGGTCATATCCACATCGCCGCTGACATACGGATCAGCGATATTGACATTACTAAGTCCCTGCGGAGGTGACCAGGCATAGAATTCCCCGCCACTGGCATTGAGTTGCAATTTCTGGCCTTTGGCAAGGATGGTATCATTGCCGGCAAACGGATTGACTTCATACACCGTGATATCTTTTGCCAGTTCTGCACTGCACGATCGGTCGGTCAGTATTTTGAGTGTGACGGTATAAGCGCCTCCATCCTGGTAGACGTAGCTCAGTTGTGTGCTGACGGCACTGGCGAACTGCGGTGCATCAGTTACACCAATATCCCAGCGGCGGCTGGTTATTTTGCCGTATCTATAGGAAGAAATATCATTGAAGCGGATGGGTTCCCCCCGGCACAGACCTTCCATCGTGAAGTCTGCTTTTAAACCGGGATAATTATGCACAAAGCCGGTTACACTGTCAGTACAGGACAAACCCCGGTTTACGACCAGTTTAACCTTAAAAATGCCGGTATCGGGGTATTGGTGAGAGAAGACGGTCTTATCGAAAGTAACGGTATCGGTGCCGTCTCCGAATTCCCAGTAATAGGCGGAGGTAAATCCGGCGTTGCTATAGTTGGGAATAGTGACAGCGAGATCAGTATTTTCAACACAGTTCATCAGCACAGAAGGGAAGCCTGCCTTGATATTGGTCTTACAATTAAAGACGGTCAGCAGCAGGTCTTTATGATGGGTACCCAGGAGTATTTTTGTACGGCGGTCATATTCATTAACGCAAACAGAGATCACGAATTTACCTTCCCGGTTTGGCGTGCCACGCAGTATACCATTGTTGTCAATAGATATCTGTGGTGCGCCGCCCATGGGATTGGCGCCGGAATAGGGAGCCACGTAATTGACGGTGTTGGTGTATGGTGGCGGTGTTGTGGACATTGCTTCGCTTCGGGTGGCGCCACCTGTGAGCGCGCTGCAAAGCATGTAGGTCAGACTGTCGCCGTCAGGATCAGTAGCGGAATAATTAAAGGCAAATGGGAGTGAATTACAGATGACGATGGCTCCGTCGTGATTGAAACGTGCGCTGCTATTTGTAGGTCGCTTGTCGGTGCCGGGAATGACGGTATAAAAAGTAGACCCTTCATGTTCGGAGTCATGTATGTTCACCAGCTTTTCTCCACGGCAGCAACGCTGATAAGTCACATAGTAACCACCCGGACTTGCCGGCAGTTCAACGGTATCTCTGTAATAAGCGACTTCGAGGTTTTGCGTTCGGGGAGCGAGGCAGGGATTCTTGAGGGTATCCCGGAGGGGGAAGGTTTGTTTGATATACAACTGGAGGGCGTTGGTGATACGCTGTCCGCCGGAATTGTATATGTTGATTGGGACAGGGTCTTCGAAGTGATCGAGACAACCCTGTATGGGCCCGCAGGTAAAGTCTGCGTCCCGGTATAATTTGAGCACGATTTCATAACGGAATACTCCGTCTCCCGCTGTCCCCACATAAGTGTAGTAAATCTCACCGCCAATTATGTGGTAGGCGTCTGCTCTAACGTGGACAAAGGTGCAGCAAATAGCCAGAATAAGGAATCTGTACATTCAAAGGGGTGCAAATCTGTAAAATGACTTTCGTATAGGAATTTACAAAAAAAAAGCCGTTTGAACAATCATTTTTTCCAGTGTACACGCGGGTTCTGGAACTATCTGTAGAATAGTTCTTTACAATTGAAAGTATGTAATTAGATATAGATTTTTCTATCTGACAAGGGTCACTGTACCTTTCCTTATCACGGTTTCATCGTTGACATTTTTACCCTGGACTACCCAAACGTATGTACCAACGGCAGCGGGTGAACCATTAAAGTAGCCGTCCCATCCCTGCATATACTTGTCAGTACTGAACATCAGTTTTCCCCAGCGGTCATAGACCCTGAAAAAGTCCATCTGTACAATACCCACAGGCAGTGGGCGGAAGATGTCGTTCTGGCCGTCTCCGTTAGGTGAGAAACCGGTCGGAACATAGATATCCGGTCCTGCGATAAAGCGGATTTTGATATTATCCCTGCCGACACAACCTTCAGCCGTATAGACGGTTACGGTATATGTAAAATCGTGATTGATGGTAGTGGTCGGATTATAGACATTCGGATTATCCAGTCCGTCAGCCGGCGTCCATACATACGTGGCGCCGCCGGAGGCATTCAGCTGGAAAGGCTGGTTCAGCATGGCGATGGTATCATTACCGGCGAAGGCAGGTACCGGAGGTACTACATTGATCTGTACGGTATCGTTAATCGGTTTAGGGCAACCCAGTAGGTCCGTAACGGTAACGATGTATTGTGTGGTATCTACAGGCCTTGCTGCGGTATTGGCGCTTCTCGGTGAGCTCAGTGTGCTGGCAGGCGACCATTGGTAGCTACTGCCGCCTGATGCCCGCAAAATGACCTGTTCTCCATAACAGATGGTAGTATCTTCTCCTGCGTAAGCAGCCGGAGGATCGACGACAGTCAGTTTTACATTGTCAAAGCCGTCACAGCTACCCAGTTCTCCACGTACAATGTAAGTAACTGTCGGTGCCGGAGGAACGATGTTTAGAATGAGTCCTTCTCCTACAACCGTATTGGTAGCTGCATTGCGCCAGGTAAGCGGATAATCACCGTCAGGGAATGCGCGCAGATGTACTTCATCACCGGTACATACTGTACTGTCGGCGATCGTCCTGATGACAAGCGTATCTCTTACATCTATTGCCACCTGTTTTGAATTGGTACAACCGGTAGCATCTGTAAATGTTACGGTGTAAGTGGTATCTCTTTTAGGCGAAATGGTAGGTGTCGCCGTATTGGCATTTGTGATGTTATAGGCCGGTGTCCAGGCGTAGGTGCCGGTTACCACATTACCATCTACCAGACTTTCTGCAAATAACTGTAAGGAGTTACGGATACAGAGAAGGGTATCTACGGTAGTGTTTAACGGCGGCTTATCATATATAATGATGTTGGTCGTATCGAAACGTTCACAGCCCTGTACCGTCTTTATTTGCAGCACAACATCATAGTTGCCTGGGCCAGGATACTGATAAGTTGCGTTCTTCTGGCGGGATGTATCGGCATCAGTTGATTCATTGCCGAAATCCCAGCGATAATAGTTGATTGCATCGCTGCCGCTGGAGGTCGTGGAGCGATCCGTAAAAACGGTCGTGGTATTGGTACAGAATCCGCTGATACGGGGATCTGGCCGCAGCATCGGATATACATAGGCTGTCGCCGTTGCACTGTCGCCGCAATTACTGTTTTTATCCACCCAGAGTTTCACGGTATAAGTACCGTCTCTGGTGTAGGTATGTGGCAGATCAGCTGTACTGGTGGTTGTTACTTTCTGTCCGTCGCCAAAATCCCAGTCATAGGTTTTACCTTCTGTACTGTTGTTGACAAATGTGACCGTATACCCGGAGCAGTCATTGTATTTCTCCGGCATGGCGGCGACAACTTCCCGCACACAGGTGGTGACGTTGATGTGGAAATCTTTGCGGTGAATGCCAAGTAATATGCCATTACGGTATTCGGAGGCGCAGACGGTTACCACATATTTACCAGCGTTGGGAGCGATACCGGAGATCACCCCTGTTTTCGGATCGATGACAGCATCGATACCCAGCGGAGTTGATCCGGTAAATGGACTCTTATATGGAATAAAGTTATAAGGCGGCGCATCAGAAGGGTTGGGTATACCTGTCTGGTTGGTAGTATAACCACCACCATATGCATCACAGAACGTATATACCAGGCTGTCGCTGTTGGGATCTATGGCAGAAAAGTCATAGGAGAATTTTTTATTGGCACACACGAGTACTGCTTCATCTTTTGCGAAGTAAGGACTTGAGTTGTCCAGAATACCGGTTGATCCCGGTAATTCTGTGAAGTAGGTAGCGCCGTTGCCTGGGAATTGCTGTTCGTTATTCGGATTACGTGTATCCACGATATTCTGCATAGAGTTATCGCGGCAGCAGCTCTGGAAGGACACCACATAACCGCTTCCGGTCACCGGTACTGTAATGTTGTGCACATAGGTACCGATCTGGAAACAGATATCCGGTGGATTCACGATACAGGGATCTACCTGTCCGAGGTTTTTGGTCTCTTTGGTAGCCCTGCTCACCAGCGGGGCTTCGAAGGGCGTATTGCTTGCTTTATTGAAAATGGAAAAGTAGACCTTGTCGGGCAACTCTGCTATATTCTGTCCGCTACCGCAGATACGGAACAGTTTTAACGTTACCTGGTAGGTAATCGTATTGTCTGCTGTATTGCGGGAAACATATTTATAAAACATTTCGCCTCCGATAATGTGGGAGGCTTTTGTAACGTTTCCAATCAGGAGAATAAATAGCAATAGTCTAAGGGTCCTTTTCACATTCAATAGTGTTGGCAAAAAAGAATAAACTGTTCTAACAGTTGTTTACTGGCTTCGGGCATTTCCCACATGCCCATATGTCCCGTTTCTTCAAAGATGTAAATACTGCTGATGCGTGGTATGGATACCTGCGGCAGCACATTCTGCATGGGTACTGCTGTATCATCTTTTCCGATTACAAACAACACGGGCACGGTGACAGATGATAAAACTGCAGTGCGGTCAGGGCGTAGGATCATTGCTTCATAATAAGCGATCTGCGACGACTGTGAGCACTGCAAACACATCTGAATATACGACTCAATTTGTTCAGGATGCTGCTTTTTATAGGCAGGGCTGAACATATTAGGCATTGTCTGTTTTACAAAAGCTTCATTGCCATACTTCTCAATCATATTTATTGATTTCCGGCGGGCTTCTTTTTTTTCCTCTGTATCAGCTGCGGCAGTAGAATGGAATAATCCTAATCCCTGTATAAGTGCAGGATACTTTTCTGCCAATGCAAGGGCTACATATCCCCCCATGGAATGTCCGATCACTGTTACCCTCGATATACCTTCTGACTGTAAAAGACCGTATACATAATCGGCCATACTTTCCATACTCAGCGGAGTGGTGACTGGCGTATCGCCTGTACCCGGAAGATCGGGTACGATCACATAAAACTGTTCGCTCAAGGTATCCAGCTGACGGTGCCAGATCTGGTTATTCTCAGAAAAACCATGTATTAACAGCACAGCCGGCTTATCCTTTAGATTGTTATTTTGGGTCGAAGGTTTATTTGACACGAGAATTAATTTTTTTAGTTACAGACGACGAAATACGATGTGCTCAGTTACCATTGTGGAGCTTCCCTTTTCCGGTGAATTTCAGATAATAGCTATATAAAATGACCATCAGACAGAAGGCAATGGCTGCTTTTGAAATCAGATCCCCGAATCTTACATAGAACGTAAAAGTATCGTCTGGTGTTACAGTTGCGGAGATAACTCCTTCTTTCCAGTAGGGGAGTGGTTGCTGCAATCTTCCCATCGGATCTACTACGCAGGATATGCCGGTATTAGCGCTGCGGGCCACCCAGCGGCGGGTTTCAATAGCCCGCAGACGGGCATATTGTGCATGCTGGCGATGCCCTTCTGTATCTCCCCACCAGCCATCATTAGTAATAATGAACAGCAGATTGGCGCCCCGTTTTACATGTTCTGCAACGTATTCTCCATACACTGATTCATAACAGATAGTAGGTAATACTTTAATATGTGTGTGCACATCTTCCAATAGCGCCACACCTGGTGTAAGGCCATATCCACCGCTGATACCGCCCATGTCCAGTGCCAGTGACTTCATGAAAGACATATAGCGGGCATATGGGATCAGTTCTACCCCTGGTACCAGTTTCGCCTTGTGATATATCTGTACGGCGTAAGATGTATCCAGTTGTATAGCACTGTTGAACACATCATAGCGCAGATTGCCGTCATCTGAACTACGCGCCAGAACAGGTGCTTCATCTGCCACATCATAACGTTTCAGGGTAGTCGCGCCGCTGATCAGCGTTGCCCGTGGATGACTGCGCAGGAACTGTCTGATACGCTCTGTCTCATTTTCATACGCCAGCTTATGTTCCCACACACCGCGTGTGAATAAAGCTGTTTCCGGCCAGACAATATATTTGGTCGTACTATCTGTTTCTTTGGCTGAAAGTGTCAGCAATTTATCCAGTTGTGCCTGTTCGTTTTCTTCTGCGAATTTGTCGTAAGGATCAATATTCGGTTGCACGATCACTACTTTGGCTGTAGGACCGGCAGGTGCCTTAAAACTGTATTGTATCAGAGAACTGAGCAGCAGTGGAATGACGATCAGGGCAGCAGGTTTCCAGGCTGTTTTCCACAGGAATGTTGAAAAAGGTACCGGATACTGTTTGCGCTGCCGCCAGGTTTCATAGATCAGGATGTTTGCAAGCAACACCCATAATGTACCGCCACTGACACCGGTGTATTCATACCATTGCACCCAGGAAGGATGCATGGCGAAAACGTTTCCCAGACTGAGCCATGGCCAGCTGAATTCCCAGTTCAGGTGAACATATTCGAACGTCAACCAGTATACTATCAGGGCAAAATAGCCGGCTGTTCTGCCCAATCTCGTTCTTGAGCGGTGGTATCCCATCAGGGGAACGCTCATTACCAGTGTGTTGATGAGGTTTGCTGCCAGACCACTGGCCGGTACGGTAGTATTGCCTACCCACCAGGTGGTAGCGAGGTTCCAGAAGAACAGCGACAGGAAAATGCATCCGTAAAAGCGGCCACCATGTGGTACGAGATCAGCCAACCGCAGCAGCGGAATAAATGCGATGAATATCAGGAAGGTAAAGGGCGCGGTTGGCCATGCGGCCCATAACAGCAATGCACCGGCAAGGCTTAATAGTATGGGTAACCAGCGTTTCATAGTCGAGTTGTTTTGTGAGCGGACCTCTATGCAGGTGCATGGATGACCATAGTTATTGTTGTCTGATCGCCTGCTTGACAGGTCGGGAAAGAGCGAATATAAAAGTACTCGGGCAAATAAATTATTAAATAATAATAAAGCCTCCTGCTCAAGTCAGGAGGCTTTATCATTATTGTGAACTGCGATGGTCAATCGTCAATTATCTGTCAACTGTATATTATCACACATCAATCACTTCAGCACATTATTTCAGCACATTATTATTGTCCGTTCACCATCAGTTGTCAGCGAAAGATTATTTGCTGTAGTTCGGTGCTTCTTTTGTGATCACCACATCGTGCGGGTGGTTTTCTTTTACGGTAGCAGGAGAGATCTTGATGAACTGTGCCGCCTGCAGCGTCTTGATATCTTTAGAACCGGTAAGTCCCATACCTGCACGCAGACCACCAACGAACTGCTGAATCACTTCAGACAGTAAGCCTTTGTAAGGAACACGGCCAACGATACCTTCCGGTACCAGTTTCTTGATATCATCTTCTTCCTGGAAGTAGCGATCTTTACTACCTTCTACCATCGCTTCCAGAGAACCCATACCACGATAAGACTTAAATTTACGTCCTTCGTAAATGATTGTTTCTCCAGGGCTTTCTTCCACACCAGCGAAGATAGAACCAGCCATGATAGAGGAAGCGCCTGCTGCCAGGGCTTTCACCATATCACCTGTATAACGGATACCACCATCAGCGATCACAGGAACACCCGTTTTCTTCAGTGCTTCAGCAGCCAGCAATACAGCGGACAGCTGAGGGAAACCTGCACCTGTAACAACGCGGGTTGTACAGATAGAACCTGGTCCTACACCTACTTTTACTGCGTCAGCGCCAGCGGCAGCCAGTGCTGCTGCACCTTCGCCTGTCGCTACGTTACCAGCGATCACTTCCAGTTTAGGGAATGTTTTTTTCAGTTTCTTCAGGCTGTTGATAACCGCAATGGAGTGACCATGTGAGCTATCCAGACAAACCACATCTACACCTACATTGATCAGGGCCTGTGCTCTGTCGAGAACATCCGGTGTGATACCCAGTGCCGCACCTACCAGCAGACGGCCATAGGCGTCTTTTACTGCGTTAGGGTAGTTGGATACCTGTAAAATGTCTCTGTAAGTAATGAGTCCTACCAGTTTACCATTTTTGGCAACTACAGGCAGTTTCTCAATTTTATTCTGCTGAAGGATCTTTTCTGCTTTCTTCAGGTCGGTACCTTCAGGGGCAGTGATCAGGTTTTCAGAAGTCATTACTTCGCTAACCAGGCGTTTGTGATTTCTTTCGAAACGCAGGTCGCGGTTAGTGAGGATACCAACCAGTTTGCTGTTGTTCTCATCCACAATGGGAATACCACCGATGCTATTTTCTTTCATCAGGCGGAGTGCTTCTCCTATTGTCGCATTGGCGTGCAGGGTAACCGGATCGAGAATAAGGCCGTTTTCACTGCGCTTTACTTTTCTCACCAGTTCTGCCTGTTTCTCAATGCTCATATTTTTATGCAGAATACCAATGCCACCCTGACGAGCCAGTGAAATGGCCAGGTTAGCTTCAGTAACAGTATCCATGGCCGCGGAGACCATCGGTATGTTAAGGCGTATGTTTTTGGTAAGTTGCGTTGAGATGTTTACGTCTCTGGGAAGCACCTCAGAGTAGGCTGGAACCAGGAGTACGTCATCAAAGGTAAGTCCGTCCTCTACAAATTTCGGTTTTGATTTTCCGGCAGGCATGTTGCAACTATTTGTCAGTTATTAAATAATTGCACGCAAATGTACGGCTATTTAAGGAAATAGAAAAATGTTGCTGCAAAGGAATGTGATTAACGATGTTCTCTTTGAGTGGAAGTGCGGTGAATGGCAGGGTTGGATCGTATTGTTAATTGTTGGTTAACCGTGGTTGGTTTCCTCTTCGTTAAAATCAAGGGTTTCTTCGATTATGCCCTTATTACACCGGTATTAAGCCGTTATCTGTTCGTTCATGAACGAAGCTTTAGCGGCGTAATGTCGGTGTAATAAGGAGATAATACGGAGAATTGTCCGGGGAGTGTGTTTATTGTGTTGATATACAATGGTATAGGTTTTTTTGGCAGTTTTTTTACGAATAGCGGATGTATATCTGAGCGTTATGATGGTTTCCTGTCGTCTTGAAAGCTTTTTCATTTGTTTCTTTTGGGTTGTAGGTTGTGGTGGGTTGTAGACAGGGGGATACGCTGCGGTTTCAGATGGTGTCGCGGACTGGCGCCCGTTAAGGATGTTGATTTTGCTGTTGTTTTTTGGCTGAGGGTTGGGGCCTTGGTTGGGCTGTAGCTTTTTGCATGGGACGGGCTGAGGTCCGCTTTAGCATCTGAAATCCTGCGCTTTATTCCTGTGTTTCTTTTGGGTTGTAGGGTGGTGGTGGGTTGTAGACAGGGGGATACGCTGCGGTTTCAGATGGTGTCGCGGACTGGTGCCCGTTAAGGATGTTGATTTTGTTGTTGTTGTTGGGCTGGGGGTTGGTGCCTTGGTTGGGCTGTAGCTTTTTGCATGGGACGGGCGAAGGTCCGCTTTACCATCTGAAATCCTGCGCTTTATTTCTGTGTTTCTTTTGGGTTGTAGGGTGGTGGTGGGTTGTAGACAGGGGGATACGCTGCGGTTTCAGATGGTGTCGCGGACTGGTGCCCGTTAAGGATGTTGATTTTGCTGTTGTTGTTGGGCTGGGGGTTGGAGCTTTGGTTGGGCTTTAGCTTTTTGCATGGGACGGGCGAAGGTCCGCTTTAGCATCTGAAATCCTGCGCTTTATTCCTGTGTTTCTTTTGGGTTGTAGGGTGGTGGTGAGTTATTGGCAGGGGATACGCTGCGGTTTCAGATGGTGTCGCGGACTGGTGCCCGTTAAGGATGTTGATTTTGCTGTTGTTGTTGGGCTGGGGGTTGGAGCTTTGGTTGGGCTTTAGCTTTTTGCATGGGACGGGCGAAGGTCCGCTTTAGCATCTGAAATCCTGCGCTTTATTCCTGTGTTTCTTTTGGGTTGTAGGGTGGTGGTGAGTTACAGGTTGGGGGATATGCTGTGATTTCAGAGGGCAAAGCTTTTTCATTCCGGAGATATGGTGTTTCTCCAGATATTAAATTAAAGTGAATACAAGGGGAGTTGTTTTTGAATGCTGGTATCAATTGGTCTGTGTCAATTGACCAGCTGGTATTTCTGTCCGGGCAGGCTTTTTAATATATGCCGCATTTCAAGTTTTAGTACCAGTGAATTTACCTGACTGCCGGGAAGATGACTTTCTCTGCGTAGTTCATCAATATGTTTTTCTGTATCGCCGCTGAAGAGCGTAACAATATGTTGTTCTGCATCATCGAGTGTGATGAATAATTCTTTCTGCGGATTGAACTTTACGGCAGATGGGGTATTGTCAGCATACCATCCCATTGTTTGCAGGAAATCAGTGGCGTTTGTGATCAGCATAGCCTTGTTGGTTCTGATCAGTTCATTGCAACCAGCGGAGTGCGGATCATTGGCGCGGCCGGGAATGGCAAAGACATCCCTGTTGTAACTGTTCGCAATATCCGCAGTGATCATCGAGCCTCCCTGCGTACCGCTTTCAATAACGATCGTTGCATCTGCAATGCCAGCTACGATACGGTTCCGCATCGGGAAATGCTGTTTATCTGGCTGTGTATGACTGAGGAATTCAGTGAGCAGTCCACCGTTATCGATCATCTCTAATGCTGTACTTCTATGCTGCTGTGGATAGATACGATCCAATCCATGCGCTAATACACCTATTGTCGGAATTCGCTGTTGTACGGCACGTTTGTGTGCGATGATATCAATACCATAAGCCATACCGCTGACGATTACAACATTGTGTACGGTGAGTGCTTCCACCAGTTCTGCACACATGTTTTTGCCATATTCTCCCGGTGCACGGGTACCGACAATACTGACGATCCTGGCTGCATTCAGATTTGTAGTGCCTTTATAGTAAAGCATTACAGGACTGTCTGCACAGTGACGCAGTCGTTGTGGATAATTTGTACTTGTGTAGAAGAGTGCCTGTATGTCGTTTTTTTCCAGGAACTCAATTTCCTTATCAGCTCTTCTGTAATCACGAAACTGAAAGATCGCATCTGCTCTGACAGTGCCGATATCAGGAATATTGCTGAGTTCTTTTCTGGAAGCGTTCAGTACGTCGCTGGCTGAACCGAAATGTGCCAATAATTTTTTTGCGACAATATCTCCTATTTGCGGAATTTGTGTAAGTGCAATCTGGTGGCGTAATTCCTCCTGCATATTGCTTATTTTTGCGGTTAACATATCTAAGTTAAAACATCTTCTCATTACTCCCATGCAACACAAAAATATTTTACTCACATGTGTATTCTTTGCCGGTATGATCGCCTGCAAGACGACACAGTCGCCTGTTGCTACTACACCTGCTGCACCGGCTACTGTATTACAACCTTATGGTCCTGCGTGGGCCGCTTTGTGGCAACAAAGATCATCAGAGTATAAAGCCCTGTGTTTTCAGGCATATAATATCGCGAGAGTACGGTTGGATGAAAGTCTGTCACAGTCGGTCTCACAGCCGCTGGCTATCGTAACGGATATTGATGAAACCGTGTTGGATAACAGTCCGTATACCGTACACACATCATTGCAAGGACAAGGCTATTCAGAGAAAACATGGGCAGAATGGACCGCAAAAGCAAGCGCTGATACCGTGCCTGGTGCATTGTCTTTTCTGCAATATGCAGCTGCTAAAGGGGTACACGTGTTTTATATCAGTAACCGTGCGGAGACGGAACGTAATGTCACTTTACAGAATCTCCAACGCTGGCACTTTCCCGATGCAGATAATGAACACCTGTTGTTGAAAACTACAGGATCAGGAAAGGAAAGCCGTCGTGCGCAGGTCGCAAAAACACATCAGATCATATTGCTGATGGGAGATAATCTGGGCGACTTTTCAGAGATGTTTGATAAACAACCTGTGGATAAACGCACCGCATTAACGCAACAATCCGCTGCTGATTTTGGTAACAGATTTATTGTATTGCCCAATCCGATGTATGGCGACTGGTTACCTGCGATGTTTGAGTATAATTATAAGCGTAGGGCAGGAGAGATGGATTCTTTGTTGAAGAAGCAGCTGAAAGACTATTAAGACAATTAAGCATTATGGTATCAGGAGTTGGCATGCAGCGGAGATTGATCTGACGTAATTGGGATTATTATTAGTAGCATTTTCACATAAAAAGAACGGCGCTTCAGTGATTTGAAGCGCCGTTCTTTTTATGTGAAAGTCTTAAGATTGATCAGTCAATATTTTCAGTAACAGGAAGTAACAATACAAATTCCTGATTCCTGTTTGTAATGCTTATAAAGTAAGAATTTTCAGCTCGGTTCTCCTGTTTTCCGCTCTTCCAGCAGCTGTCATATTATCCGCCACAGGTTTGGTTTCTCCATAACCTTTAGCTTGTAATCTTGCAGCAGGAATACCTTTATCTACCAGGTATTTCACAACCGCCTGTGCACGACGTTCAGACAGTAACACGTTGTCTTTGGTATTACCGATGTTATCGGTGTGACCGCTGATCTCAATTGTTACAGTCGGATTTTCTCTGAGCAATGCAACAAGTCTGTTCAGCTCCAGTTCAGAACCTGTTTTGAGCGTGAACTGTCTGGTATCGAAGAAGATGTTATGTAGTACAAGTACAGCGCTTGTATCAAGTGGCTGTAAAGCGATCTCTCTGTAGAATGATGAATCAGGAGAAACATTTTTCAGTGAAAAATTATCGGAGTAGAACAGATAGCCTTTGCGGTTTACGCTGAATGCATAATCTTTTCCGGTTGGCAATGGCGCCATGAAGTTACCTACTTTATCGGTGCGGATCGTCGCTGCTACCTGTCCTGTTGCCAGGTCATACGTTTCGATATTGGCGACCAGGCGTTTCTGGGTTTTAGCATCATAAACAAATCCACTTACGTAGAGTGTTTTCAATGGTCGTACTTCCGGATACAGTTCGAAGCTGTAGAGATCCAGTTGTCCACGGCTGTCAGATCTGTCGGAAGCAAAATAGGCTGTTTTACCATCAGCAGCTACGATCAGACTTGCATCTTCGTCAGCCGTATTGATAGGATAACCTAAATTAACAGCCGGTCCCCAGCTACCATCAGGCTGACGGCGGGATACAAAGATGTCCATATCTCCAAAACCCTGATGTCCGTTGGAAGAGAAATAGAGGGTCTGATTGTCAGGATGTATGAAAGGTGTTGCTTCACGTCCGGTTGTATTGATATTGGAATCGAGTCTTTCCGGATAACCCCATCTGCCATTAGGCTGCATTTTACTCATGAAGATATCAGAACCAGCGTCCTGTGTTTCACGGGCAAAGTAAAGTGTCTGTTTATCTGCGGATAGACTTGGCTGTGATTCCCAGGCGCGGGTATTAATAGGAGAACCCAGGTTCATCGGATCTACCCATAAGCCTTCTTCTGTACGGATCGTAAAGTAAATATCACAGCTTCCTCTGCCGCCGGGGAAGTCGCAACCGGTGTATACCAGCATGTTACCATCCAGGGAGACGTTCTGTGCGCCTTCATTATTGGCGGAGTTGACAGGTGCGCCGATACTGTAAGCCGGCATCCAGCCGAGGCTATCATCTCTTTCGGACACATAGAAATCTTCGTTTTTGCTGTTTACACGGCGTGTAAAAACGAGCATACGACCGTCAATGGTGAGCGAAGGAAAATATTCAGGGTCTTTACTGTTGATGCTATCGCCCAGATTCTTTGGTTTGAAGGGAACTGGTTTGGCTGCTGCTTTTGCGGCAAAAGTATAGGTCCTGATCAGCGCTTCAGCCTTCTCACTTCTTGTCTTACCGGTCTGACTATAGATGGTAACAGCGTTCAGGGCATCAGCGAAACGTCCTTCTCCTGCCAGTGCTTTGGAATAAGCCAGCAGGGCAGGTCTGATAGAAGGGCTGTCCAGGCTTTTAAGGGTCTCGAAATTAATGATTGCTTCCTTATACTTTTTCAGCTCTACGTAAGTGATCACCATTTGTCCATAAGCATCTGTAAAACCGGGTTCCTGTCTTACAGCGTCTTTCAGGAGATCAATGGCATCCAGCATACGATATTCCCTTACGGCCATCTGAGCATCGTCAAAACTTTTCTGTGCTTTTTTCTTCGCATTGTCATAGGTTATTACCTGGGCATTCATTTCCAGGCCTAACACTAAGCAACAGCATATCAATAAGAGGACTCTCATCATAACTTAGATTGGCTTGAGCGCCAATATATGAAAAAAAGCACAAATGTAATGTGTTAAAATGATGTATGGATGTGGTTCTTAGGGAACATTGATGTATTTGTGCGTTTGCAGAGAAAGCTGCCACTTTGGATTTTCCTTGATGTAATCGATAATAAGTGGCATGATCTGAGCGGACTTATCCCATTCAGTCTGGAGGTATAGTTTACAATGCGGGCCAGCCAGTGCGGCATACTTTTCTGCCCAGGCAAAATCACTTTTATTGAATATCACGACTTTCAGCTCGTGCGCAACGTAACATATTTCAGGCAGCGGAGCTTTGAATTTTTTGGGAGACAGGGTGATCCAGTCCCAGTGTCCACTGAGTGGAGAGGAGCCGGAGGTTTCCATATGTGTACGGAAGCCTTCTGCATGCAGCGCATCGGTCAATGCATCGAGATTATGCATCAGGGGTTCACCACCGGTGATAACGGCAATACGTCCCGGATGTGCAGCAGCATCGCTCACGAGTTCGCTGATAGCGACAAGCGGGTGACGGGAAGCGTCCCAGCTTTCTTTCACGTCACACCAGTGACAGCCTACATCGCACCCGCCGAGGCGGATGAAATAAGCGGCCTGTCCCTGGTAGTTACCTTCCCCCTGAAGGGTATAGAAACGTTCCATGACAGGAAGCTGAAGAGATGTGGCGGTATCGGCTGTAATAGTTGACATGTTACAAAGTTACGAAAATGCAGAACGCTTAACGCGCTTTGCCGGCGGCAGTATTCTCTTCCCGCCTGTGGCGGACAGTGAACCTATCCTGGCATTGCAAAAGGCGTTAAGCGTTTTACAGGATATTGTTTAATTCATATTTACTTTCTGGCTTGCAGCGTTATACGTGTTTTTCAACAGGGCTGCGATGGTCATCAGACCTACTCCTCCCGGAACCGGTGTGATGAAACTGGTCTTAGGTGCTACTGCATTGAAATCAACGTCGCCTACCAGTCTGAAGCCAGACTTTTTGCTTGCGTCTTCGATGCGATTGATTCCTACGTCGATCACAACAGCGCCTTCTTTCACCATATCAGCTGTTACGAAGTTCGGGCGACCGATCGCTGCAACGATGATATCTGCCTGTAAGCAAAGTTCTTTCAGATTAGCGGTCTGAGAGTGTGTAAGCGTTACGGTACAGTTACCAGGATTCGCGTTACGGCTCAGCAGGACGCTCATAGGCGTACCTACGATGTTGCTGCGTCCGATCACTACTGCATGTTTTCCTTTTGTAGGAATGTTATAGTGTTCGAGCATCAGCATGATGCCATAAGGAGTCGCAGGAATGTAGGTAGGTAATCCGATTACCATTTTACCTACGTTCATCGGGTGGAAACCGTCTACGTCCTTGCTGGGATCAATTGCGTTGATCACCAGTTCTTCGTTGATATGTTTTGGAAGAGGAAGTTGTACGAGGATACCGTCAATATCTGCATTTTCATTGAGTAATGTGATATTGTCCAGTAAGTGTTTTTCAGAAATCTTCTCGTCGAAACGTAAAAGGGTGGAGTGGAAACCAATTTCGGCGCAGGATTTAACCTTTGATGCCACGTAAGTTTCGCTGGCGGGATTATTACCTACCAGGATGGCTGCCAGGTGAGGGACTTTTTTGTCCAACGCTTTCAATTCAGTTACCTTATCTGCCAATTGGGCTTTAACAGCCGCTGAAACAAGTTTACCGTCTAAAATTTGCATGCGCAAAGGTAGGTATTTCCTTTCAAGTTCCGCAAAACAAGTTCCCTGCCATACATAATGAATAGGTCACTTGTTTTGCTACAGGAAAACCTGTACATATCAGAACTTGTAATAGTAGTGGAAATTTTAAAGGCAGGCTAAGGTTGCCCAATATAACTAAATTCTTGGAGAAGCGGATAAAATTTCCGGTGTTGCCTGTGACGCATATTTCTCAAAATTGCGTACAAACTTCACTCCCAGCTCATTAGCCCGCTGATCGTAGGCAGATTTATCTGCCCAGGTATTGCGTGGGTCCAGTATCTCGGAAGGCACGCCCGGACAGGATTCCGGAATAGAGACACCGAATACCGGATGGTCTTTATAAGCCAGTTTATCCAGCTGTCCGTTCAGTGCGGCGCTTACCATGGCCCTGGTGTAGGACAACCTGATACGCTGACCGGTACCATATGATCCACCGGTCCAGCCGGTATTGATCAACCAGACGGTAGCCTTATGCTGGCGTAGTTTTTCACCAAGCAGGGAGGCGTACTGTACAGGATGTAATGGCAGGAAAGGCGCTCCAAAGCAGGTACTGAAGGTAGTGGTTGGTTCTGTAACGCCGGTTTCCGTACCTGCTACTCTGGCTGTGTAACCGGAAATGAACTGGTACATCGCCTGTTCCGGCGTGAGCCGGGAGATAGGCGGTAATACGCCGTAAGCATCACATGTCAGGAAGAAGATATTATCCGGTACGCCACCTACGGAAGGTATAACTGCATTGTCGATATAATGGAGGGGATAGGATACCCTTGTGTTTTCCGTGATACACTTATCGGCGTAGTTGACGTCGCTGGTACCCGGATGGCACATGATATTCTCCAGTAAAGCGCCTTCGCGGATCGCATGGAAGATCTGCGGTTCCTTTTCTTCGCTGAGGTCTATACACTTCGCATAGCAGCCTCCTTCAAAATTGAAGACGTTATCAGCCGACCAGCCGTGTTCATCATCCCCGATCAGTCTTCTGTCCGGATCAGCGCTGAGCGTAGTTTTACCAGTACCGCTCAATCCGAAGAAAATAGCGGTATCGCCTTTGGCGCCCAGGTTGGCAGAACAGTGCATACTTAGTACGCCATGTTCGTGTGGCAGAATGTAATTGAGGATGGTGAAAATACCTTTCTTGATCTCACCGGTGTAAGCGGTGCCGCCGATAAGGATCAATTTACGGGAGAAGTTAACTACCGCAAAATTAGACTGGCGGGTGCCGTCAGTGGCCGGATCTGCAAGACATCCCGGTGCCTGAATGATGGTCCAGTCTGCGTGAATGTCTTCCAGTTCTTCTTCTGAAGGGCGCAGGAACATGTTGTAGGCAAACAGGTTAGCCCAGGGCGATTCTGTAATGACACGGATATTGACACGATAGGAGGGATCTGCACAGGCATAACCTTCCCGCATCCAGACGTCTTTACCCGCAAAATAACGGGTGATCCGGTCATACAGTTTGTCAAAGTTTTCCGGGCTGAATGGAATGTTGAAGTCATTCCAGTTGACAGTGGACGCTGTGAGCGCGTCTTTTACAATAAATTTGTCTTTTGGAGACCTTCCGGTAAATTGTCCGGTGTTCACTGCAAGGGCGCCGTTGCTGAGGATAGCGCCCTGTCCGAGAGCCACAGTTTGCGAAATAAGTTCTGTTGGCTCTAACTGATAGAAAATATGACTCGTCTGCCGTATACCCAGCTCTAATAGGTCGGCAACAGGATTCCTTACACTGCTGACTTGCATGGTAAGATTGTTTTGGTGTAGTAAGCAAATCTAGTGCTTTTTTGATATTATCAAATTAAAGCCCGCAGTTTTGAATAAATTTAGAAAATGTAACTGCTAAATGGTTGTTTGTTTGATAGATTTCTAAAATGGATCTGTCTGTTTTGCAGGAATGAGTAAAAAATTAAGTGCGTGTCATACGCTTATTCCCGGTAAAGCCCCTGCATATTTCATTATATTACAGTCCGGTAGATGTTATGCTATATTTGTTATTATTAATCGTTCTTTTTCCGTGAGAAAATCTGGCCGGCTTTATCAGGTACCAGGTAAAATGACTGGCAACAAGTCGCCGGACGAAGAGTGGACGAACTAGCGACGAGTCTGCGACGGCCAGGCCACATCCAAACATTAACAGTTTGACTACATAATAGACAAGGGGGCGTTTTGTGAAATTTCAGTAGGTTTGACGCGCATTTTTGAACGCCACCGTAAAAAAAGAATATGAAAAATTTACCATTAGACTCTCAGATCTTCATTAAGAATCGCCAGCGCTTTATTGCTGCCATGCAGCCGGATTCCATTGCCATCATCAATTCCAATGACGAATTGCCGACGAATGGGGACGCGTTGTATAAATTCCAGCAGAATGCTGATCTGTATTGGTTGACCGGTGTTGAGCAGGAGGATACGATGGTCATTTTATATCCTGATAATCCTGATCCTAAGTTCCGGGAAGTACTGGTATTGGTACGTCCGAATGAACTGAAGGAAAAGTGGGATGGTCACAGACTGCGTAAAGATGAGGCGTTGGCTGTTTCCGGTATTTCTACCGTTGTATGGCTGGATAGTCTGGATGCCATGCTGCAACCCTGGATCCATGATGTTACCAACATCTATCTGAATACCAACGAAAATAACCGAAAATCAAGTCTGGTGCCTGTAAGGGATTACCGTTATGCAGAAGAAATGCGTAGCCGTTATCCTTTGCATAATTACCTGCGTGCAGCCGTTATATTCAAGCAACTGCGTGCGGTAAAGACGCCAGAAGAAGTGAAAGTGCTGCAACAAGCGATCGATATTACTGAAAAGACGTTCCGCCGTTTATTGGAGTTTATCCGTCCCGGCGTATGGGAACATGAGATCCATGCTGAGATCCTTCATGAGTTCCTGCGTAACAGGGCTGATGGAGAGGCATACGGATCTATTATCGCCAGTGGCGACCGTGCACGCATTCTCCATTATATATTCAACAATCAGGAGTGTAAAGACGGAGAGCTGATCCTGATGGACTTCGGCGCTGCTTATGGTGGTTACAATGCTGATCTTACCCGTACCGTACCGGTAAATGGTAAGTTCACCGCCCGTCAGCGTGAGGTATATGATGCCTGTCTGCACCTGCATAACTATGCTAAAACCATCCTCCGTCCGGGTATTACCATTGCGAAATACCATGAAATGGTAGGAGTGGAAGCCGGTAAGCAGTTTGTGAAGATCGGTCTGCTGAAAGAAGAAGACATTAAGAATCAGGACCCTGAAGTACCAGCGTACCGTAAATATCTGTATCATGGTATTTCACACCATCTGGGCGTAGGTGTACATGACCTCGGACCGTCCTTCCACCAGCCGATCCCTGAGAATTCAGTGATGACCATAGAACCAGGTATCTATATTGAGGAAGAGAAAATGGGGATCCGTATAGAGAACAATGTATGGTTGACAGCAGGTGGTAATGTGGACCTGATGAAGAATATTCCTATTACTGCTGACGAGATAGAGTCGTTGATGAAGAAATAGTATATATATTTACTAAATATTTAATGCTAAAATGTGCGATCGTCTATGGAGAAACCCTTCATAGACGATCGGCTTGAATACAGATGAAGCAACTTCCTAATATCCTGACGCTCGGCAACCTGTTTTGTGGTGCTCTTGCCGTTATTTACATTCTGCATTCTCCTGAATACAGAGCGGAATTTAACGGGGGAGAGTATTTGGTTACCAACCCTGCACCTATGTACTGGGCATCTGCCATGGTGGTACTGGCGGCCTTATTTGACTTTACCGACGGCCTGGCAGCCAGATGGCTCAAACTGCAATCGCCGTTTGGCCGTGAGCTGGACTCACTGGCTGATATGGTGAGTTTCGGGCTGGTACCTGGTATGATGCTGTTCCGCCTGTTGAGAAGCGCATACATGAGTATGCCTGACGTATTTGATGTGTCTTATGTGAATCTGGCGCCGGCTTTACTGGTACCTTGTTTTGCAGCTTACAGACTGGCAAAATTCAACCTGGATACCCGTCAGTCAGAGAACTTTATCGGTATACCGACACCGGCTGTAGGATTACTGGTAGCCTCTTTCCCGATGATCATCATGTACAATCCGTTCAATCTGGCGCACTGGTTACAGAACATCTGGGTGCTTTATACCATTATTGCCCTGCTGTGTTACCTCATGGTAGCAGAGATTCCAATGCTCAGCCTGAAGTTCAAGAGTTTGCAGATCAAGCCTAACTGGGCCCGGTTCTTACTGGTGGCACTGTCACTGATCGCTATTCCTTTCCTGCAGTTTGCGACTGTTCCGTTTGTTTTTGTATGTTATGTTTTGCTGTCACTGGTGGCAAAACCTGCGACCGGAAGCGCCGCTAAGTAGTGGTTTTTTGGGATTTATGTCTTAGGTTTGCGTCAAATTTTTCAAAACATGACGTTTACTGCACATATAAATGTGATGCCGCTGAAAGAATTACTGGACCCTCAGGGCAAAGCCGTAATGAGTGGTTTAAAGAACCTTGGCATCGGTAATGTACATGACGTGAGAATTGGCAAACACATCACCCTTCAGATAGAAGCTGCTACTAAAGAAGAAGCACAACAACTGGCGGAAAATGCCTGTCAGAAACTGTTGGCTAACCAGGTGATGGAATCTTTTGAAGTTAGCATCCACTAATAAAACAGCAATTACGAATTACGAATGTCGAATTACGAATGAGCTTATAGCATCTATCATCATCGCTGCATTTCATTCGTAATTCGTAATTTGTAATTCGTAGTTGTATGAAGTTATATCTCGTTCCTTCTCCCATAGGCAATCTGGCCGATATTACTTACCGTGCGGTAAAAGTGCTGGAAGACGCTGCACTGATACTGGCGGAAGATACCCGTACCTCCGGGTTCTTATTGAAGCATTATAATATCAATAAGCCGATCACTCCCTACCATCAGCATAACGAACATAAGGTACTCCAGCACCTCCTGCAACAGTTACAGGGTGGCAAGACCATGGCCCTGATCACAGATGCAGGCACGCCCGGCGTATCTGATCCCGGCTTCCTGCTGGTACGTGAATGTATCCGTACGGGCATACCGGTGGAATGTCTGCCGGGAGCCACTGCGTTTGTACCCGCACTTGTCAACAGTGGCATTCCTATGAACCGTTTCTCCTTTGAAGGATTCCCTCCACTAAAAAAAGGGCGGCATACTTTGTTCACACAGCTGGCTACGGATGAGCGTACACTGGTATTTTATGAATCGCCTATGCGTTTGGTAAGAACCCTGGCCGATCTGATCACTTATTTTGGTCCGGAGCGCCAGTGTTGCGTGAGTCGCGAGTTGACAAAGATGTTTGAAGAAAATAAAAGAGGTACTTTACAGGAAGTACATGATTACTTCGCCGAAAAAGGTGTGAAAGGAGAAATCGTGCTGATCGTAGAAGGAAAATCGTAAACCGTTAAACAACTCAATTAACATAAACAGAATTCAGGATGACGCAAACGACAGTAACAAAATGTCTGCTGGCTTGCCTGCTTATTGCGGGTTGGCAAGGTGCGAAAGCCCAGTCAGACCGCTGGCAGCAGAGAGTAAAATATACAATGGACATCAATATGGATGTTGCGGCTAACCGCTTCAGTGGCAAGCAGAAACTGCAATACACCAACAACTCTCCTGATACGCTTTACAAGGTATTCTATCACCTGTACTGGAATGCATTTCAGCCAGGTAGTATGATGGATGTACGTAGCCGCGAACTGGGACAAACGGTGCTGTACAGAGATAAGAACGGTAATGAAAGACGTGACTGGGATGGACGTGTTACCGATCGTATTTCTAAACTGCAACCTGACCAGATCGGTTATCAGAAAATACTTTCCCTGAAAAGAGATGGTGCTGCACAGCCCTATAACGTGATCGGAACCATCCTGGAAGTGCCATTGGCCAAGCCGATCCTGCCACATGCGACTGCTACATTCGATATGGAATTTGAGGCGCAGGTGCCTGTACAGATCCGCCGTAGTGGTCGTAACAACTCTGAAGGAGTAGATTATTCCATGGCACAGTGGTATCCTAAAATGTGTGAATACGACTACGAAGGATGGCATCCTACACCATACATTGCACGTGAATTCTACGGCATCTGGGGTGATTATGATGTGAAGATCGCTATCGATAAGAAGTATGTCGTTGCCGCTACCGGTTATTTACAGAACCCTAACCAGATCGGCTATGGTTATGAAATGGCGGGCAGTAAAGTATTGCGTCCAGCTGGTAATAAACTGACCTGGCACTTCTCTGCACAGAACGTACATGATTTCGTATGGGCTGCTGATCCTGATTACAAGCATATCACACAGCAGGTGGATGGTTTCACTGCTCACTTCTTCTACATAGAGAATGAGACAACAAAAGAAACCTGGCCGACCTTCGCTAAAATGATTCCAACGGCTTATAAATACATCAAAGAACATTACGGTCCCTATCCATATAAAAGCTATTCCTTTATACAAGGTGGTGACGGCGGCATGGAATATCCAATGGCTACGCTCATCATGGGTAATGGTAAACTGGAAGGACTGTATGGGCTGGCTGCACATGAATGGATGCACACCTGGTATCAGGGTATGCTGGGCACGAACGAAAGCCTGTATCCATGGATGGATGAAGGTTTTACCACCTTCGCAGAAAACAATGTGGTATATCATACACTCGATTCAACAAAATCACCTTCCGCACAGACAAGTGCCTACAACGGTTACTTCGCCCTCGTAAGAAGTGGTTATGAAGAACCGATGAGTACACACTCAGATCACTATAATACCAACTATGGTTACAGTCTGACTGCTTACTCAAAGGGAGCTGTATTCCTCGAGCAACTGGGTTATATCATCGGTGCGGAAGCACGTGATAAAGGTCTGTTGAAATACTATTGGGAATGGCGTTTTAAACATCCGAATGTGAATGATTTCATTCGCATCATGGAAAAAGAAAGTGGTCTTCAGCTGGATTGGTACAAACAGTACTTTGTGTATAGCACAAAACACATTGATTACAGCATCGACAGCGTGTTTGAAAACAATGGTAAAACAGTTATAAGACTACGTCGTGTGGATAACATGCCGATGCCAATTGATCTACTGATCACAGGTAAAGATGGTAAACAGGTAATGCACTATGTTCCAATGTCGCTGATGTTTGGTGCGAAACCAAATGAAGATGCAGCAGTACAACGCGTAGTGCATGACTACTGGCCATGGACAAACAGAACATACGATGTGGAAATTGATATGCCGATGAGTGAGATCAAAAAGGCGGAGATCGATCCGAGTGAACGTATGGCTGATCTGAACAGAAGTAATAACGAGTTTGAGCAATAGTGATTGGGGATGATAAAATTGAAACGCTGCTTCGCAATGTGAAGCAGCGTTTTTTTATATAAGAAAAATGAATGTATTAACCTGACGTTAACCTAATGTGGATAAGGATTCGCGTAATATTGTTAGATAAAACATGTTAACCATACCAATATTGCCTATGAGCCGGAACTACGCCAGAACATTACAGGACCAGGACCAGGTAGAACATTTTTTGACAAAGGTTCTTGAGTTAGATTATTCTCAGTTAAGCAGTGATATCGCTTATAAAATAATTCAGGGAGAAAAAGGAGTAGATGATTCAGATACTCAATCACAAACGCTTGTCAATACAAAATTCAGGGACAGAAATTACAAAGAGGAAAACAAAAGGTGGGCTTTGCGGAAGCAAATAATTCAGGAATTACTGACGTTGACAAGACCAGAGAACGATGACTTAATTAGTCTCGGGAATGGAGGCGCACTTCCTCACAGTGGAGTAAAAAGGGACAGTCAGGCATATATTCTGATTGGATTGCCCGCTTCCGGAAAATCATCTATTGCTGTTTCTATTTCGGAAAAATTTGGAGCCCTTATTATAGATCCTGATTTTGCCAAACGTAAACTGCCAGAATTTTCTAACTATGCGTGGGGCGCGACAATTGTTCATGATGAGTCGAGCGAGATAGTAAACGGTTTTGCAAATAATCCGAAGAAAATATTATCCGTTTATGAAACGGCCATTCAAATGAAATATAATGTAGTTGTTCCCAAAATAGGATCAGATAAATATTCAGTCCTTAAAACTTGTAATACTTATAAATTAGCTGGATATGAAGTGCACCTGACGCTGGTATCACTTTTCAGAAAAGATGCTACAATAAGGGCGCTGCATAGATTTAATGAAACCGGACGATATGTCCCACTAAGTCTGATATTTGATGGATATAGTAATGATCCTTGTCTCAACTACTACATGCTAAGGAATATGAAACAAAATGTTATATCCAGTTTTGGAGCCGTTTCTTCAGATGTACCCAGGAACCAACCTTATAAACTGATTGATTTTAAGGGAAATAATCCTGCAAGATTGTATCAGCAACAACCAAACAATTTTAAATTAGCAATATCATGAGTTTCCGTAAATCAAATCGCAATGCATCGAAATCACGCAGGAATCAGTCTCCGGCGCAAAGAAAGAAGGCATTTATTGCCAGAAATCTGCATGTAAGAAAACATGACGAAGTAATGGCTTATCTGTATAACTATGAAACGTTAGAAGCTGAAAGAATGCTGAAAATAACCAAAAGACTGTTGGCAGAAAAACAAGCATAAATGTATGTGAAAGATCAAGCCGAAGAGGCACTCATAAAAAGACAAAGGCGGCTCTTTGCAGTGCCGCCTTTATCATGGAAACAAATGAACAATAGTCTATCTATCAAAAAAAACGAGCTTGTTATTCTAACACATCACAATCAAAGCCTTTCCCCTTCACAAAACTGATCACTTCATCTTCCCCGGCTTTCATTTCCGTGATACGTAATACCTTATCACAATCTTCAAGATCTACGTGACATTGACCTACTTCAAACCGGCCACGGATCGCTTCCAGAATAGTTTGCCGGTCTTCCTTCGTCGCGATATTGGTTTTGAATATACCTATCATGTCAAACGGTATTAGGTGGTTTATGGCTATGCTATGCATTACAGATTGGTTTCGGTTTTAGACTCCTGTTTTTCATCATCAAAAGGGCTCTGTCCCCAACGAGGACCTACGGTGCAACGACGGAGCTTTTCACGCAGTTTCTCTCTTTCTTCTTCTGACATGTGCTGCATTTTCTCCATCATACGTGCGCGCCATTTTTGTTTGGCTCTTGCACCCCATGGCGCTCCGCCGCTACCATGCCAGCCGAAGATCAGTTTACCCAGCAGACAAAGGCCCAGTGCCTGCCAGAAGGTGATGACAGGACCATGGAACAGTTCCGGAATGAGCCAGTTCCACAGATATTGTACAGAAAAACCGACTGCACAACAGAAGACGAAGGCCATCAGGATAAACTTGAATACATGTGCAATCTTGGATACATTGGGTGCACGTCTCATATATAATGTTTTTAATCTTGTAAAAGGTCTTTATACAGTTCCGCCAGCCGTTCCCGGAGGAAAAGCACTGCATATCTTTTTCTGGATAATAAGGTGTTGACGGACACACCAGTTTCAGCAGACATCTCCTTAAAGGACTTGCCTTCAATTTCATGTTGCAGGAACACAAAACGTTGCTCTTCCGGTAATTCATCGACAGCTTCCATAATAGACTCAGCTATTACTTTACGGGTCATGGGCGCATCACTCAGCGCACCCGGGTCAGCTATCACTTCTGAAAGGAATAAGGTTTCTTCTCCATCATATTCGCGGGTATGCTCGCTGAAGGTAGACTCACGTTTTTTACGGAACCAGTCGGTAATCTTATTCCGGGTAACTGTAAAAAGCCAGGCAGTGATAGAATCTATCTGACTACCCACACGTGAATACTCTGTAAACTGGTAAAATACATCCTGCAGGATATCTTCTGCATCAGCTACATTATTGACCCGTTTCCGGATAAAATGAAGCAAGCGTTTGCGCTCCTGTCGCACCGTTTCCTGGATGCGCTCGTTTTGTTCTGCAGCCATAGCCAGAGGCGTTTTTTTAAGGAGCAATTCTTTCATCTTAATAAGGGAGACGAAAAAACAGTATCGATATTTTACAGTTTACTAAGTTTTTGTAAGATTTTTGGCGCTATTTTAGTATGTAGGTTGATTATCAGTTATTTATTTACAACAACAATATGCTTTTCCTGGAAAAATTCCTCCGGGAACAGTTTATAGATGTTGGTAAGCTGGGGACGAACACCACTTTCTGCGATTTCTTCGGTCAGGTCACCGCCTTTCAGGCAGATCAATCCGGGTTGCTGCTCATGGGCAGGCGCTTTTTTCAGTACCGGCTTGGCCCAGCGCCATAAATCCTTCAGGGGGGCAACTGCACGGGATACCACCAGGTCAAACTTACGGTCTTTGATATCTTCCACACGGGAGTGCTTAAAGGTCACGTTTTTCAGTCCCAGGGCTTCAGATACGCCTTCTACCACTTTGATCTTCTTTCCGATAGAATCTACCAGGTGGAATTGTACTTCCGGGAAGAAGATCGCCAGCGGAATGCCGGGGAAGCCTCCACCTGTACCCAGGTCCAGTATCTGCATACCATTCGGAAAGTCAGCCACAGCGGCAATGCTCAGCGAATGCAACACATGTTTCTCATACAGTGCATCAATATCCTTACGGGATATCACATTGATCTTCTCGTTCCATTCCTGGTAAAGCCCGCTCAATGCCTGTAATTGCTGTAACTGTGTATCCGTAAAGTCTGAAAAGTATTTAAGTACGATCTCCATGATATTATATGCGCTGTAAATTGGTGCAAATGTAAAGAGCTTGCTGCAATAAAAAACGGCTGTCCTTGTTGAGACAGCCGTTCATATAAAAATTTTATAGACTCCTTACCATCTGTTCTTGGACTTGAACATCAGGGCTGGCGTCAGGAACAGGTAATAAACGAACATGAAAAAGTCCATAAACCAACTGAATTTAAAGAGGTCTCCCTCATCCAGCTTACGCATAGCCATAAAGGAGATGACAGACTGTAATAACAGTTTTCCTCCGAAAACGCTCAGTGTATAGATCCGCAGTGGTTCATAGAACAGACAGCCAATGAACAACGGATAGAACAGGAAATGTGTCAGTGAAAATAAGCCCAGCAGTACTTTGTGACCAAAGCGGTAGTGCTTGCCGGTGGACATATGTCTTGTCTTCTGCTGAAACCATTTTCTCCAGGTCGTCTTTGGCTCAGAGTAGGTAAATGCCTGCTTATCGATCACCACACTCACATTGTGGCGGGTGGCCGCTGCATTTACAAACAGGTCATCGTCGCCGGAAGCAATATGATGGTGGGCGGTAAAGCCTTTATGACGGTTGAACAGTTCACGTTTGTATGCCAGGTTACGGCCTACACCCATATATGTAATGCCGCTGAGGGCAAAAGAGAGATATTGTAAAGCGCTGAAGTATGTCTCGTAACGGATCACTTTGTTCAGCAGACCAGGTTTTTTCTCATACGGACTGTAGCCCAGTACGATCTCTTTCCCGTCGGTAAATCCCTGGCTCATGAGTGACAGCCAATACGTACTGGACGGCTTGCAGTCAGCATCAGTCAGCAGTATGTTATCGTGTTTGGCGGTGCGGATGCCCATAGAGAGCGGGAATTTTTTGCCGGGAATAAACTTGGCGGCCTGTTTGATCTCGATATGGCGATAATGAGGATAACCGGGTTCGATAGAGCGAAGGTAATATTTGGTGTCATCTTCGGAATTGTCATTTACGACAATCACTTCGTAGGCTGGCTTCTTTTTGCCGTGGTAGCGCTGTTGTAACACAGCCGGCAGGTTTTTCTGAAGATTCAGCTCTTCGTCTTTGGCGCAGATGATAACGGAGCACTCCGCGTCCGGATCGACTTCACTTTCGAAGGTACGGCGATAAAAAGCTACGCGGGAAAAGAAGATCAGGTAATACAATATTTGTATGGCTGCCACGGTAGCAAAAGCGTAAAAGGCTATCAAGCCCAAGTTATACAACATAGCATAGCAAATATATACGTTTTTGATTATCTGTATAGTCCTGTGGAAAAAAAGATTTTTAGGGCCCGGCAGGGGCTTTTTCCGGATGACCGTCAGATTGCATGACAGCCCCCGATGCGGCGTTCTGCATAATTCCCCTTATTTTTGCCCCCTGAAAAACGGCCGGAACAGCCTCAAGCTTTCAGTATACCAAGATGATTTTTGAACTTACTACAACAGATAGCAACAGTAAAGCCCGGGCAGGGTTGATTACCACTGACCATGGGAAAATTGAAACGCCTATTTTCATGCCGGTTGGCACGGTAGGTAGTGTAAAAGCAGTGACGCAGGAGCAGTTGCGCGATGATGTAAAAGCGCAGATCATTCTGGGTAATACGTATCACCTGTATCTTCGTCCGGGTATGGAGGTGTTGTCACAGGCCGGCGGACTGCACAAGTTCAATGGCTGGGAGAGACCTATGCTGACGGATAGTGGTGGTTATCAGGTGTTTTCCCTGGCAGCTAACCGGAAAATAAAGGAAGAAGGATGCCTTTTCCAGTCCCATATCGATGGCTCCCGCCATCTTTTCACACCGGAAAATGTAATGGACATCCAGCGTACCATTGGCGCCGATATCATTATGGCGTTTGATGAATGCCCGCCATACCCTTCTGAGTACCGCTACGCCAAAAAATCCATGGAACTGACCCATCGCTGGCTGGACCGCTGTATCAAACGCCTTACAGAAACACAGCCTGTGTATGGTCATGAACAGACATTGTTCCCGATCGTGCAGGGTAGTACCTATAAAGACCTCCGTACCATTTCAGCAACCGAAATCGCCGCCCGTGAATGTGCCGGAAACGCGATTGGTGGTCTGAGCGTAGGTGAGCCGGAGCAGGATATGTACGAAATGTGCGGACTGGTATGCGATATTCTGCCAAAGGAAAAGCCCCGTTACCTGATGGGCGTGGGTACCCCCTGGAATATCCTGGAAAACATCGCCCTGGGTGTGGATATGTTTGACTGTGTAATGCCGACCCGTAACGGACGTAATGGTATGTTATTCACCTGGAACGGGGTGATCAATATAAAAAATAAGAAATGGGCGACTGATTTCACGCCAATCGATGAAAACAGCCCCTGCTTCGCCAGTAACCGCTACACCAAGGCTTATCTGAGGCATTTATTTGCCGCAGGCGAGATCCTGGGGATGCAGCTGGCAAGTATCCATAATATTGCTTTTTATCTGGAACTGGTACAGGAAGCCAGGAAACAGATCCTTGCCGGAAACTATGCCTCCTGGAAAAATAGTATGGTGCCACAGTTGAAACAAAGACTTTAGATTTATATTATCTTGCCGTTATATGACAAAGATAGACTGGTATATCCTACGTAAGTTCATAGGTACCTTCATTTACTCCCTCATGATCCTGCTCGTCATTTCCGTGGTGATAGACGTGACGGAGAAGATCGATGACTTCATGAGCAACAACCTGTCTTTTTACACGATTGTGGTAGATTACTACTTCGGTTTTATCCCGCATATCGCTGCATTGTTGTTTCCCCTGTTCATTTTCATTTCCGTGATCTTTTTCACTTCCAAAATGGCCTATCGCACTGAGATCGTTGCCATTCTGTGTAGTGGGGTAAGTTTCCGTCGTTTCCTGCGCCCTTACTGGGTAGGCGCCTTCCTCTTTGGGGGACTGCTGTGGCTGGGGAACCGCTGGACTGTACCTCTCGCCAATAAGATCAGGACCAAATTTGAAGCAGAATATGTGCATAAGAAGAAGGCACAGCTCAACATGTATGACAAAACCATCCGTGTGGACAGCTTTACTTATGTGACCTTCGGTTCTTATGACCCCAACTACAAAAGCGGTAGTAACTTCCTCTATGAAGATGTACGTGCCCAGAATATCAAATTCAAGATGAAGGCTGACAGGATCAGCTGGGACTCTACCACCGGAAAATGGAAACTGGACTATGTGACCATGCGTTCCATCAATGGTCTGAAAGAGCGCTGGTGGTCAAAAACGGATACGACTATCAAGATCCCGCTGAATCCGAAGGAGATGTATGAAGAGAAAAATATTCAGGAAGCGATGACAACTCCCGAACTGGATACCTATATTGCCAGGGAGGAGCTGAAGGGAGCAGAGGGTTTAAATACATTCTACGTTGAAAAGTACAGACGTACCGCTTCCTCCGGAGCAGTGGTGATCCTGACCCTGATCGGCGGGATTATTGCTTCCAAAAAAGTAAGAGGAGGTAGTGGTCTGCACCTGGCTGTCGGAATCGTGATTAGCGCCAGCTATATTATCTTCCTGCAGTTTTCCACGGTATTTTCCATCAAGGCAGACCTGAATCCCTTGCTGGCAGTATGGATTCCGAACTTCCTCTTCGGCGGATTAGCCTTCTGGCTATACCTGAGAGCGCCGAAATAGAAAATTTCACATTTCTTTAATTTATTGCGTAATCATTAATATTCACTTATTTGTATATTGGTAATCAGTTGTTTGAAAGTTATGAAGTTTATTGCTACCTGTAAAACTATGATTGTAAGCAGCTAAGTTTTCAACAAATCATTACTTTTGAGACTTGATCCGATTTTTGTTACATTACCTAATCAACAGTTTAAAATGGGGTATATAAAAGAAAAATTCAAGGTAAAGGCCGATGAGCTCAATGCGGAAGTAAAGGACCTCGTGAAGAACCATGGCGATATGAAGATAGAGGATGTTACACTGGCACAGGTTTACCAGGGGATGCGCGGCATCACTGGTCTGGTGACAGAAACATCATTACTGGACGCAAATGAAGGGATCCGTTTCCGCGGATATTCAATCCCTGAACTGCGTGAGAAAATGCCAAAAGTAAAAGGTGGCGCTGAGCCCTTACCGGAAGGATTATTTTACCTGATGTTGATAGGAGAGCTGCCTGAGGAGGCAGATGTGCAACACCTGTCTAACCAGTGGGCACGTCGCTCCCATGTACCTAACCATGTATTTGCCGCTATCGATGCACTGCCGGTGAGCGCTCACCCGATGACAATGTTCACCGTAGGTGTAATGGCATTACAGACAGAATCTACTTTCGCAAAAGCTTACGCGGAAGGGATGAACAAAAAAGACTACTGGAGCTATATGTATGACGATTCAATGGACCTCATTGCACGTCTGCCACGTATAGCCGCTTATATCTATCGCCGCAAATACAAAAATAACGTTCACATTCAGCCAAACGGTCTGCTGGACTGGGCTGGTAACTTCGCTCACATGCTGGGTTATGAAGACGAAGGGTTCAAAGAACTGATGCGTCTTTATATGACTATCCATGCTGACCACGAAGGTGGTAACGTAAGTGCGCACACTACCCACCTGGTAGGTTCTGCACTGAGCGATGCTTATCTGTCTTTCGCAGCTGGTATGAATGGTCTGGCTGGTCCGTTACACGGTCTGGCTAACCAGGAAGTGATCAAGTGGATCCTGGAAATGCGCGAAGAACTGGGTGGTGGTTCTCCTACCAAACAGCAGATCGAAGATTACGTTCGTAAGACCCTGTCTGAAGGTAAAGTAGTACCAGGTTACGGTCACGCCGTATTGCGTAAAACAGACCCTCGTTTCACCGCTCAGATGGAGTTTGCGAAGAAACACCTCGCTGACGATGAACTGGTGAAAATCGTATGGCTGGTGTACGAAACAGTACCACCGATCCTGGAAAGCCTGGGTAAAGTGAAAAACCCATGGCCTAACGTAGATGCACATTCCGGTGCATTGCTCGTTCACTACGGTCTGGTAGAATATGAATTCTATACCGTATTATTCGGTGTATCACGAGCCCTGGGTGTACTGGCTTCCCTGTGTTGGGACCGTGCCCTCGGATTCTCTCTGGAAAGACCGAAATCTGTTACAACCGAATGGATGAAACAGTTCGTTGCCGGTAAAGTAGAAGCTGAATAAGCGACATTTACCAATAAATTGCTGAAAGGTAAATAGCATATGCTATTTACCTTTTATTTTTGTAGCCTGCTTAAGAGAAACAGTTTGTGGATCGTAGACAATGGACTTTAGGAACGCCATATTATCCAACCCGATAGAATACCTGAAAGGAGTCGGACCGCAGCGTGGCGAATTGCTGCGCAAAGAGGTCGGTATACATACTTTCAGAGACCTGTTGTATTATTTCCCATTCAGATATGTGGACCGCACCAACGTGGAAAAGATCATCACGCTGCATATGCAGATGGATTATGTCCAGATCCGCGGAAAGATCACCCGGATGGAAGTGATTGGTGATAAACGGGCAAAAAGACTGGTGGCTACCCTGCGGGATGAAACCGGGGAGATTTCCCTGGTCTGGTTTCAGGGATGGCAATGGGTGGAGAAATCCCTGCAAATGAATGTGGCTTACCTCGTATTCGGCAAGATCGCCGTTTTCAATGGTTACCTGCAGATGTCTCATCCGGAAATGGATCTGGTCACAGAAGAAACGGCAACAGGAAAACAATTTCTGGAACCGGTATATTCTACCACAGAGAAGCTGAAAGCCCGCGGACTGACAGCAAAAGCGATTGGTAAGCTGACAAAAAACCTGCTCGAACAATTGTCCCCGGGAGAAATCCCTGAAAATATTCCCAGCTCTATCCTGCACCAATACAGGCTGATGGACAGGGCAAAAGCACATTTTAAGATTCATCTGCCAGCCAATGAAGAGGATGCCAATCTGGCCCGCCGGAGGCTGAAATTTGAAGAGTTGTTTATTGCGCAGATCAGGATTTGCCGCCTGAAGATCAGACGGCAGCAGTCCTCCCGTGGTTTTGTATTTAACACCGTGGGGGATGCTTTTACTACTTTCTACAACGAACACTTACCATTTACGTTGACAGGCGCCCAGAAAAGGGTGCTGAAGGAAATTCGTCAGGATACCGCTACCGGTCGCCAGATGAACCGGCTGATTCAGGGGGATGTAGGTAGCGGGAAGACCATGGTGGCCCTGCTGACCATGCTGCTGGCCGTAGATAATGGCTTCCAGGCATGTCTGATGGCGCCTACGGAAATTCTGTCACAACAGCACTATAAAAGTATCTCCGAACTGCTGGCGCAAATGCCGGTCAAAGTAGCCCTGTTAACCGGTAATGTCAAAGGGAAAGCCCGTAAACAGATCCTGAAGGCAGTTGAAGAGGGGGAAATTCACATCCTGATCGGCACACATGCCCTGCTGGAACCACAGGTAGTGTTCAAAAATCTGGGAATGGCCATCGTAGATGAGCAACATCGTTTTGGTGTGGCACAGCGCGCCCGGCTGTGGCAGAAAAACACCATGCCCCCCCACATTCTTGTCATGACAGCTACTCCTATTCCCCGTACACTGGCGATGACCGTGTATGGAGACCTGGACGTCTCTGTCATCGATGAACTGCCACCCGGCCGTAAACCGATCACCACCGTACACCGGACGGAATTTCAACGGCCGCAGGTAATGGATTTTATAAAAGAAGAAATACGCAAAGGACGACAGGCCTATATCGTGTATCCGTTGATTGAAGATTCTGAGACGCTTGATTATGAGAACCTGATGAAAGGGTATGAAGAAGTGAAAGCCTTTTTCCCTGAACCTCAGTACTATATCAGCATGGTACACGGCAGACAGCCCGTGGATATGAAGGAAACCAACATGCAGCGGTTCGTAAAGGGAGATACACAGATCATGGTCGCGACCACCGTGATCGAGGTGGGCGTAAATGTGCCCAATGCCTCGGTGATGGTGATCGAAAGTACCGAACGCTTCGGACTGTCACAGCTGCACCAGCTACGCGGACGTGTGGGCAGGGGGGCGGAGCAGTCATTCTGTATCCTGATGACCGGCAATAAGGTCGGCGCTGACTCCAAAGAGCGGATACAGGTGATGGTGCAGACCAACGATGGTTTTGTGATATCCGAAAAAGATATGGAACTGAGAGGTCCCGGAGATATCGAAGGTACCCGCCAGAGCGGTCTGATTGACCTGAAACTGGCCGATATAGTGGAAGATCGCCCCATTCTGGAAGCTGCCCGCGCCAGCGCAGAGAAATTATTACAGGAAGACCCGGATCTGTCACTGCCTGAGAATCAATCCTTACAGCAGTTTCTTGCCGCACAGCAAGGAAAATCTCAGTGGAGTAAAATTTCCTGAGCCACTTTTACGTTTATTATTCAAATGCGCCCCGGTTAATTAGTATATAGACTTCTTTTAAACTCCGGCACGTTTCCGCCATCTATATTAATGCCGGTGTTTTTGGGGATGATACTACAAAGATGAACTGCAAACTGCATTGCAAAGTGAATTGGCGCTGTTATTGCGGTAACAAATGTACCGTCGTCTGCGTTATTACGTATTATAATAGTGATAAAGAACTAGGAATAAACATTTTAAATCTACTCCGTTGAATTTTACTTTCCCTATAGGCTGCTTAGCTTTCCTTTTTTCGCTTTTTACAGGCGTGACGGCTAGTGCACAGGCGCAGGTACAGGAATTTTACGATAATAAACCGCTTCAGTTCACAGAAAATAAAGGACAGTGGAATGGTGATTTCCTTTATAAAACTGATATGGGCGGAGGCGCTGCCTTCCTGAAGCGCACTGGTTTTACGTTCCTGTTGCAGGACAAGCAACAGCGTTACGCACTCGCTGAAAAAATGCATGGACATTCCCATGGTGGTGGTGATACCACCTGGCACCATGATCCAAGTCCGCGGAATGACAATGCCCGTACTACCGCTGCTGCCAGCAGCACTGAGAACCCTGGTAGTGAAAATGTTGATGTGCCGGTTCCCACAGTACGTGGACATGCTTATGAAGTGACATTTCTGAACGCAGGTAATCCGGAAATTTCTGCTGAAAAAGCTTCAGAAACTTATTACAACTACTTTGTCGGTAATGATCCTTCAAAATGGCAGTCCAATATCAGGTCTTATCAGCTGGTGAATTACAAAGGCCTGTATCCTGGTATCGATATGCAGGTTTATTCAGAAGCATCTGTACTGAAGTATGATCTGATCGTGCAGCCAGGTGCTGATCCTTCACTGATACAGTTACAATATACCGGTGCAGACAAACTGGAGATCAAAAAGGAACAACTGATCATCACGACTTCAGTAGGTACTGTTACAGAACAAATGCCCTTTGCCTATCAGTATATTGATAATCAGCGTGTATCCGTAAAAGTATCTTATGTGCTGAATGGCCAGAAACTGCGCTTCAAAGTATCCGGTAAATATGATGCGAATTATCCCCTGATCATCGATCCTTCTTATATTTTTTCTACTGTATCCGGTTCTACTGCTGACAACTGGGGTTTCACCGCTACCTATGATGGCGCGGGTAACTTCTATGGCGGTGGTATCGTGTTCAATGTAGGTTATCCGGTTACGCCGGGCGCTGTGCAGAGCACTTATGCCAACGGCGGATTTGATATCGGTATCAGCAAATTTTCCTCTAACGGCCGTAACCTGATCTATGCTACCTATATCGGTGGTGGTGGTAAAGAACAGCCTCACAGTCTGTTCGTGGATCCGGCAGGTAACCTGGTGATTTCCGGCAGGACGAATTCAGGTAACTATCCCGGACCTAACCGTGGCCAACCGACATTAGTAGGTACACGTGGCGGATGGGATATTGCTGTAACAAAACTGAATGCGACGGGTACCGGTATTATCGGTTCCATGATCATCGCCAGTCCGGGAGATGACGGTATGAATATGCGTGAAGACAGAACACTGGGTGCTTCCGTATTATTGCGTAACTATGGCGATGATGCCCGTAGTGAAGTGGTGATAGATAATGCTGGTAATATTTATGTAGCCAGCTGTACCCGCTCTGACAAATTCCCGGTTACAGCTGGTGTTTTCCAGCCTAACTTTGGTGGTGTGCAGGATGGTGTATTGCTGAAAATAGATCCAAACTGTGCTAACCTGTTATGGGCAAGTTATATCGGAGGCAGCAGGGAAGATGCCGCTTATGTACTCGCCCTGAACGGAACAAATACGATCTATGTGGCAGGTGGTACCGCCAGCAACAACTTCCCGATCAGAGGTAATCCTTTATATGGAACCTACCGTGGTGGTATCTGCGATGGTTTCATTGCACATGTGAGTGCAGATGGAGGCACCTTGTTACAGAGTACTTATCTTGGTGCAAACACTGTCGCAGCAGATCAGGTATATGGTATTCAGCTCGATTCCCGCGGTTTTGTATACGTAATGGGTACGACAGAGGGTACATGGCCGATCGTGCAACCAACAGGTACTGCAACATTCTATAATAACGATTCAAGACAATTCATAGCGAAGCTGCAACCTAACCTATCCGCTTTCGTATACTCTACGACGTTTGGTAAGGCTGCTTCTACACCAAGTATTTCTCCGGTGGCATTTCTGGTAGACCGTTGTGAAAACGTGTACGTGTCCGGATGGGGCGGTGGTATCGATGTACAGCTGCATTATCCGAACTCAAACACAGGTGGTCTGCCTTTAAAGAATCCATTACAACGTACAACTGATACACAGGATTTTTACTTCTTCGTATTGCAGCGTGATGCGACAGACATTCTGTTTGGTAGCTATTTCGGCGGTAATGGTACCTACGAACACGTAGATGGTGGTACCAGCCGTTTTGACCGCAATGGTGTGATCTATCAGGGTATCTGCGCATGGTGTCCTACTTCCGAGTCAGGATTCAGACCGCGTTATCCGACTACACCAGGTGCTTATGCCACCAGTGCACCACCTAACTGTAACCTTGGGGCACTTAAAATCGCTTTTAATCTGGATGGTGTAAAAGCAGGGATCAAAACACTGGAAAGAAGAACAAACTATTGTGTACCGGCTACGATCGAATTCATTGATACAACTGGTACACCGGCACAGACATGGACATGGAATTTTGGTGATGGTTCTGCTCCGGTGGTAGGTACGGCTGATACAACCCGTCATACTTATCAGAACCCAGGTAACTACAGGGTAACACTGGTTAAATGTGATCCTGCCAGCTGTAACGGATGTGATACTGCTTTCCTGGATCTGCGTATCCGTACAGACAGAGCCAGCTTTGATATGGAGGCTATACGACAGCCGCCATGTGAATCATTGAGCTATCAGTTCACATTTACAGCGCCTAATCCGCCAAGACCATTTACTTCCACTTCGTTTGACCTGAACTTCGGTGACGGTACGCCGACAGTAAAAGTAGGTCCGAATGACTTCCCATATCTGCACCGGTATCAGGCAGAAGGTGTGTATAACGCCACCCTGACACTGGTAGATACCAACTATTGTAATGCACCTGAAATAGATACAGTGCCATTGCGTGTGGCTGCAAATGTCAGAGCTTCTTTTATTGCACCTGACAGCACCTGCGTACCGGCTACTATCGAATTCCAGAATACAACGAGTGGTGGTGAAACATTCAGCTGGACTTTTGGTGATGGAGGCACTTCTACAGATGTAAATCCGGTGCACACATATAATAACCCGGGTGTTTATACAGTAACTATGCAGGCGGTAGATAACAATACCTGTAACAGGACAGATGACACCTCCATGGTGATCACTGTATTTGCGCCGCCGACAGCAGACTTTACTTATTCACCAACAACACCAACGGAGAATACGCCAACTACTTTCAGTAACCAGTCTTCTCCTGATGCCGTTAAGTTCCTCTGGGAATTTGGAGATGGAGATGGTTCAACAGCAGTAAATCCTGTATACCAATACAACAGGACCGGTGTATATGATGTTTATCTGATATCCACAAACAGCGCGGGTTGTTCGGATACAGCCCACAAGCAGGTGAGTGCTATCGTAATACCGTTGTTTGATATTCCTTCAGCATTCTCGCCAAACAGAGATGGCGTGAATGATGTATTCCTGGTAAGAGGATTTGGTATCTCCAGGTTCAATATGAAGATTTATAACCGCTGGGGACAGATGGTATTTGAAACAAATGACGCTTTAATAGGATGGGACGGAACATTTAAGGGATCGCTTCAACCTATGGACGCCTATGCATTTGTGATCAACGTAGAGTTTAGTGATGGTACTTCAGCTACCAAGAATGGAAGCGTAACCTTGTTAAGATGATGATATGAAGCATATTTTAAAACATATCGCCGGTTGTCTGATGTTGTTAGCCGCAGCATTGGAGGGTAATGCACAGGATCTGCACTTTTCGCAGTACTTCAACTCTCCGCTTACGACCAACCCTGCAAATACAGGATTCATTCCGGACGGTAACTACCGTCTTGGTGTGAACTACCGTAACCAGTGGTCCAGCATACCGGTGCCTTATAAAACAATGTCGGCCTTTGGCGACTTTCAGTTATTCCGCGACAGACTGGAATACGGCTGGTTAGGTGTGGGAGGTGTGATATTGAGAGATGTAGCCGGTAGCGGAAACCTGACTTCTACCAAAGTATACGGTTCCATTGCCTATCACCAGTTACTCGGACAGAGCAGTTTATTATCCCTTGGTTTCAACGTAGGATCAGCCAGTAAAAGAGTGGATGTCTCCAAACTGACATTCGGGGATCAGTGGAATGGTAAGTTCTTTGACGCTCAGGTACCTACCGCAGAACCTTTCAGTCAGACCAGCATCGGCTACTTTGATATGCAGGTGGGTATGAACTATGCCTATTTCCCGACTGATAATATTTACATCAATGCCGGATTTTCTGCGCAACACGTAAATACACCGAGGGAATCCTTTTATGAGGGTAACAACCAGATTCCCCGTCGTTATATAGGGTTCCTGAACGCCAGCATAAAAATGAGTGATATGGTGATCCTGAATCCTTCTGCTTATTACGGCAGACAGGCAGGTGCAACAGAAACAGTAGTTGGTGGTAACCTGGCTTATAATCTTTCCGGTGACGGAGAAAGTCAGTTGTACGGCGGCGCTTACTATCGTATGAAGGATGCGGCCGTATTTTTGGTAGGATATGAGTTGAAAAGCGTAAAGATCATGTTCAGTTACGATGCAACCACGTCCTCCCTGGCCCAGTTTAATGGCCGTAGGGGAGCTTATGAGATAGGTATCGTATACACCGGACTTTATCCCAACCGTAGTTTCTCCGGAGGCCGGAGATCGGTTATTTGTCCTTCGTTCAGATAAACTGCTCCAGGACCTGTTTTACAGGAAATAATTTTGCAGAGAACCCGGAAGGCCCTAAAGCTGTTAATGAGAAAGAGACACGATGAGGTATGGTTACTCCTGGCTGATCAGCAGCAGTTCGGTCCGGACAATATACAGAACAGGAAGATTTTTTGATTGATGATAAAACCACTTAAAAGGAGCAGTACTATGAAACGTTTACTGTTATGTATTTTACTGTTATCAGCCGCTCAACTGACGCAGGCGCAGTATTATAAAACAGACACCGCAAGGAAGAAGGATTTCGACGCATCCCGTTTGATTATCGGAGGTTCTCTGGGCCTGTCATTCGGTGATTATACAAATATTAACGTATCGCCGCTGGTAGGCTACCGCATTTCACAGCTGTTTGCTGCAGGTCTGGCGATTAACGCACAATACGGTTCTGAGCGTTTCCGTGATTACTATGGTAATACCGGACAGCGCAATCAATACAGCATATTTGGTGGCGGTTTATGGGGCCGTGTATATCCGCTGGATTTTATCTTTGTGCATATACAGCCGGAGTATAACTATGTAAGTCTGAAAAGCACTTATTATGACACCGATCCAAAAACGGTGGTGAAAGATAGTTATGGTGTGCCTAGCCTGCTCATGGGAGGTGGTTATTCACAACCTTTAGGCGGCCGCGCTGCTTTTAGTATAATGGCTTTGTATGACGTCTTACAGGATAGCAGATCGCCCTATCAGAATGGACTGATCCTGCGTGTTGGAGCGTCATTAGGACTGTAGGAACGATCGGTAGCAGAATGCTGTCAGCATATTATTGAATAATTATTAATGTCTTATAAAAGGGAGGTGCTTTCTTCATGGAAGCACCTCCCTTTTTATTTAGCCATTATTTTAGCCGGGTAATATGACGACCGGACGCAGGTCAGCAGTAATTCCTAATTCGTAATTATCTTGTTAGGAATTCCCAAAGATTATCTGTATTTTAAGTTAAAATTGGCCCTCTCTCCAATCAAGGGGCCAGTGAGAGAAACTAAACCACGTTATATGAAAACACTGTACTGTGTACATGACTGCTATTGCAGGCAACAATTATTACATCACTAAACTTGGAAGGGAACAAAAGCATTGAACGTTATGCGTTATGGCCAGCTATGGATAAAAATTATGTGGTATGTCAAACAACGGCAACTACATGTTCATAACGTGTTAAATGTTAAGCGGGTTTCTTTCAAGTTACCTGCTTCTTTTTAAACTAACCATTGAATACCCGTTTGCTGCAAGGTTTTGGCCATTGCCAATATTGCTATTCCTTTAATCTGCCCTTTTTCCTGTCATAAATCCCGGTAAGCCGACTGTAGAAATACGTGTAGCCAGACTACGGATCAGCACAGAAATTGACTGTATAATCGCTTATTATGACAATAACTTATCGGGGAAGCTGGCGTGTTACCAGTGAGTTTTTCAGTATTTTAGCCCAATTATTGAACAAACAACTCTCAGTAATGAACGATCGTTTAATGCATTTGAAGGAGAGAGACTGGACAGAAACAAAAGCACATTCCAGCTGGCAGATATTCAAGATCATGGCGGAATTCGTGGATGGCTTTGAGTCTCTCGCAAAAATTGGCCCCTGCATCTCTATATTCGGATCCGCACGTACAAAGGCAGGTAGCAGATATTATGAACTGGCCCACGATATTGCCAAACGTCTCGCTGAAGAAGGTTTTGGTATTATTACCGGTGGTGGCCCCGGCGTTATGGAAGCTGCGAATAAAGGCGCCCAGGAAGCGAAAGGGAAATCTGTAGGTGTAAATATTACACTACCGCATGAGCAATACCCCAATCCTTACATCGACCATGATAAGAACATGCACTTCGACTACTTTTTTGTCCGCAAGGTCATGTTCACCAAATATTCCCAGGGATTTATCATGATGCCGGGTGGTTTCGGTACTATGGATGAATTCTTTGAAGTGGCCACCCTTATCCAGACCAAAAAGATGACCGATACACCCATGGTGCTGGTCGGACGTGAGTACTGGAGTGGGCTGCTGGATTGGATCAAGAGTACGATGATGGAAAAGGAAAGTAACATCTATCCTGAAGACCTCGGACTGCTGAAACTCTTTGATACTGCGGATGAAGTAGTGGAATACTTCCGTGTATTCTATACTACCAATAAGCTGCGTCCAAACTTCTAAGGATTTATTGACATATTTTTGCAAAAATTATACAACATGGATATAATTCCTGCTGCTGTAGAAACGTTTGCAGAAAGATATACAAGTCCTGAAACAGATCTGCTCAGGCGTCTGAACCGGGAAACGTACCTGAAGGTAGATCAGCCACATATGTTGAGCGGTCACCTTCAGGGACAGTTCCTGAGCCTGGTCAGCCATATGTTGCAGCCGCAGCGTATCCTGGAGCTGGGTACATATACCGGTTATTCGGCTATCTGCCTGGCACAGGGACTGAAAGAAGGAGGTATCCTGCACACCATCGACATCAACGAGGAAAGAGAGGATATGTGCCTCCGCTATTTTGAAGAAGCAGGATTGTCTGAGAAGATCAGGATGCATATTGGAAAGGCCGCTGATATTATAAACGGATTGGATGAAGTATTCGACCTGGTATTCATAGATGCTGATAAAGCAGGTTACGAGCGCTACTATGACCAGGTATGGGACAAGATACGTCCCGGGGGATTTATACTCGCTGATAATGTGCTCTTTCACGGAGAAACACTTGCAGAACCATCAAAACAAAGTAATAATGCCAAAGCAATGATCAGTTTCTGCGAAAAAGTAGCGGCTGACGGAAGGGCGGAACAGTTATTGCTCACGCTGAGAGATGGTCTGCTGATCATAAGGAAAATAGGCTGACCTCACAGACTAACCACACCCATTAAATTCACCATAATGCAACTAAGGAGAACCGTTTTAGTGTGCAGCTTTTTGTTGGGCTGCATGTCATTGCTGAAGGCACAAACCCAGACGACGCAACAGTATATTGCGAAGTTCAAGGATATTGCCATCGATGAAATGCAGCGCAGCGGCGTACCTGCGTCTATCAAGCTGGCACAGGGGATCCTGGAAACACAGTCAGGTAACGGCTGGCTGGTACAGAACTCCAATAACCACTTCGGTATCAAATGTAAAAATAACTGGACAGGCGAAAGCGTAAGATATGATGATGATGCCCGCCAGGAATGTTTTCGTAAATACGGCTCTGCAGCCGATTCCTATAAAGACCATTCAGACTTTCTGAGAAATAATCCCCGTTATGCGTTCCTCTTCCAGTTCCAGGAAGAAGACTATAAATCATGGGCATATGGTCTTAAACAGGCCGGATATGCTACCAGTACAACCTATCCTCAGCAGCTCATCAAACTCATTGAAGATTACAATCTGCAGCAATATACCCTGGACGGGGAAGGGGTGACCAAAGCTGGCACCAGCGGCGCCAAAACAGGAGAGGAAATGGTAGGCTACAAACCTGTTAAACCATCAACGCCTGTTGCCTCCACGACGAAACCTTCGGGTGTTTCAGCGGCTAATTCGCCTAAAGGCATCTTCCAGATCAATGACCGCAAGGTGATCGTAGTACCAGCGGGTGCTTCATTGATACAGGTGGCCAATGACCGGGATATTAAACTCAGAAATCTGGTGCATTACAATGACCTGGAGAATGATAATCCGCTGAAAAAAGACAGTTACATCTTCTTACAGAAGAAGGCTAAATCCGGTAAAAACGACTATCATACCGTTGCTCCCGGAGAAACAATGTATGATATCGCACAGACAGAAGGTATACAGCTTCGCTGGTTACGCCGTCGTAACAGGATGAAGGAAGGACAGGAACCCGAAGCTGGCGAAAGACTGGCATTACAGGGTTACGCCAATAAAGCGCCTAAACTGGGTAAAAACCCGCCGCCAGAAGACCCGACTATAGGCGATCTGGATCCGGGTAAGATCATGGACGATGTAAAAGCGGAGATCGAAAGAGAGCGTCAGGAAGAAATGGCTATGCAGAAAGCAGATGAAGAACGCCGCCAGCAACAGGCTGCTGCACAGGGTGGTTTACCGGCCGGAATGATGGATGATCTCAAAAAGATCGGAGATGTGAAGGCCAACGGTACAGCCGCTCAGGGTACGCCAGCTGCTTCAAAGCCAGCAGCTACCACACAACCATCTGCACCAGCGCAAACAACACCTGCAAACACGCAACCGACACGGCCCGCCACAACACAGCCATCTGCGCCAGCCCAAAACAAGCCGGCTCAGACAGCACCAACGGGTACGCAGCCAACACAAACGCCCGCGGCATCTCAGCCTGTTTACTCATCAAGACCAGAGAATACAACACCTTCCAATACGGAGCCCGCTCCACCTCTACAGACGGCACCGGCTACAACACCTGCCAGTACAACGCCTGCACAAACAACACCGGCACAACCGGTAAATCCTTCCCGTCCGGCTAATACACCACCGGCAGAAGAGCCAGCAAGTCCTGTGGGCACAACACCGGCAGCGCCTGCGCAACCGGTTAGCTCACAGCCTGCTCCGGCCAACACACCGGCACAACCGGCTACGACGCCGTCGGAGACAAAAGGACCGATCAGGGAAGGCAACTCGCTGTATCATGAAGTGCAGACAAAAGAAACACTCTACGCTATCGCCAAACGTTATGGTGTAACGGTAGAACAGCTGCAACAGTGGAATCACCTTGAATCATTTGATATCAAAATAGGACAACGGCTTTTAGTCGGCAAAATCTAAAACAATCGTAAATCGGAATCGCATGTCAGTTATCCAGGTACATGATAAACAGTTTGAACCTTACATCAGCGCTGAACAGTTACAACAGCGTATTAAGGAATTAGCTACAGCGCTAAACAATGACCTGAAAGGTGAAAAACCTTTGTTCATTGCCATTCTTAATGGCTCTTTCATGTTTGCCGCTGATATGTTCAAATATCTCACCATTGATGCGGAAATATCTTTTATTAAACTGGCTTCCTACAAAGGCATGAAGTCAACGGGTAATGTGGTGCAGGCGATCGGTCTTGATGAAGACCTGTATGGCCGTACCGTCGTGATCCTGGAAGATATCGTGGATACGGGCAAAACACTCAGCCAGTTCCTGCCGCAGCTGGAGCACCAGCAGCCGAAGAAACTGATGGTTGCAGCTTTGCTGACAAAACCGGAAGCGATGGTGCACCCTATTAAGATCGATTATCTCGGGTTCTCTGTACCGAATAAATTTCTGCTGGGTTATGGACTGGATTATGATGGATTAGGAAGGAATCTGCCAGAGATCTACAAACTGGTGGAGACCAATTAAGCATCTGCAAATGAAGCATTGGCATGCAGCGGATATCGTTGTAAATATCGCGTGGATAGCCAATTTAAATAAGTGAACCGGAAGAGGTATTTCAGGTACTGAAATACCTCTTCCGGTTTCCCGTTTACCTCCTTTATTCTCCGGTTTTTAGCGCTTAATTGCTTATATTTATATTCAACTGATGCAAAACTGATGCAAAGGCTCCTTATGCTGCTTGCCAGCTTAATTATCCTTGTACCTGGGAGCGCTCAGAAGATATGGATTTCAGGGGCCGTGGAAGATAGCATTTCTCATAATCCCCTTGCAGGAGTGATCGTCACTGTCGTCAATGATACCGCCAGGGTTATTACCAATCAGTACGGGCTTTTTCGGATTGCGGTGCCCTCTCAGGACGCAACATTATTATTCCAACACAGCAAATACTTTCCCAAACAATTATCTGCGGGAGCTTACAGTCGTATGCTTGTGCAATTGAATGCCCTGGAAGAGTCAGCAGAAGATGCGGTTAAAAAGGCCAAGGCCATTGCGCGTGAGCGTTCATCCAACGGCTCCAATCCTAATTATGGCAATGCCCTCATGGGTACCCGGGCTTTCTTTGATGAGACATATGGTACGCTGTATGAAAACAAATTCATTGCAGCGGAGACCCAAATACCTTCCCTGTTTGCAGTGGATGTGGACAGGGCTGCCTACAGTAATATCCGGCGTTTTGTGAAACTGAAGGAGCGTATTCCTGCGAATGCGGTGCGTATAGAGGAAATGGTCAACTATTTCCATTATAACTACCCATTACCTCCTGCCGGACAAACCCTCGCTATTTACAGTAATTATGCTACCTGTCCGTGGGCAGCAGATCATCGTTTGCTGCAGATCGCAGTACGGGGGAAATCGGTCAACCTGGATAGTCTGCCGCCCAGCAATCTTGTCTTTCTGATCGATGTTTCCGGCTCTATGGCCATGCCGAATAAACTACCACTCTTACAGGCCGCTTTCCGTATTCTGGTAAATAATCTGCGTAGCAATGACCATGTTGCTATCGTAGCCTATGCAGGTGTACCTGGTGTGATCCTTCCCAGTACGCCGGGCAGTGCAAAGAGCAAGATCCTGAATGCGATCGACTACCTCAGCGCTGGTGGGGCTACTGCTGGTGAAGCAGCTATTAAACTGGCTTACCAGATCGCAGAAGAGAACTTTATTAAAGACGGTAATAACCGGGTGATCCTGGCAACGGATGGTGATTTTAATGTCGGTCAAACCAGTGATCACGATATGGAACAACTGATCCTGGGTAAAAAGGAGACCGGTGTATTGCTCACCTGTCTCGGATTTGGAATGAAGAACTATAAAGATTCCAAATTAGAGACCTTGTCCAGTAAGGGGAATGGCAATTTCGCCTATATAGATAACCTGGAAGAAGCCAGTAAGATCTTCGCACGTGAGTTCGGGAGTACGTTGTTTACCGTCGCCAGGGATGTGCAGGCGGATGTGGTGTTCAATCCGCATACGGTCAGGTCCTATCGTCTGATAGGGTATGAGAATAAGGTGATTAAAGATGATGATTCTGCCAGTCAGATAGGAGGGGGGATTATAGGCGCCGGACACTGTGCCGTGGCTATTTATGAAATTGTGCCGCAAACAGGACTTAGCCCTGCCGATAGTTTGCTGGCGGCTGTACACCTTACTTACAGGGAAAACACAGATACTACCATTAAAAGACTATTCTATAATGTACCGGACAATCTGACCACCTTTCAGCAGTCCTCCGATGATTTCCGGTTTGCAAGTGCCGTGGCCCTGATGGGCATGCTGCTGAGAAAGTCGGGTTATAAAGGCAGCGGTTCCTGCAATATGGTAATGGATATCGCCAAACGTTCTTTGGGTGATGACCCCGGAGGATACCGCCGGGAGTTCATCACGCTATTGAAAGACCTGAAAAAATCAAAAAATTTAGAGCAATAAGCCCTTAACGGACGATCCTGTAACACTTTCTGATCAGCTTCTGCTGAAAGTCGAAAGGGATGGTCTGAGAAGTAATGTCTTTGATCTCAGTAGCCAGTATCCGGTCTGTTTCCAGTACAAAGCGTCGGTAGTTGTTACTGAAATAAATGACACCACCCGGTTTGGTAGCTGCCAGTACCTTGTTCAGGATGCTGACATGATCCCGCTGGATATCCAGGAACTCCTTCATACGCTTACTGTTCGAGAAAGTAGGCGGGTCCAGTACAACGAGGTCAAATTCTTCTGCAGGAAGTGTATCCAGGTATTGCAGTACGTCAGCGTGTACAAACTGATGTTTGCTGACATCAAAGTCATTCAGTTTCATATTTTCTTCTGCCCAGGCCAGATAGGTCTTGGACAGATCCACAGACGTTACCTGTGCTGCATCTCCAGCCGCTGCATAGACAGAAAATGAACCGGTATAACAGAAGAGGTTCAGTACCTTTTTATCTGCTGACTGCTCTCTTACCATACCACGGGTGATACGGTGATCCAGGAACAGACCAGTATCCAGGTAATCGGAGAGATTGACCTTGAATTTGAGTCCGGCTTCATGCACGACCATTTCATGGCTTTCGAAGGACAGTTTTTCATACTGTTCCTGTCTGCTGGCCTTTCGCTGGCGTTGCTTGACGAATACTTTCTCCAGAGGGACTTCCAGTATTTTAGCGATCACTTCCAGACAAAGGTCCAGCCATTGTTCATGTGCTTCTTCTTCCATGCCGTGCTGGCGATGGTATTCCGCCACATAGATATGGTCCTCATACAGCTCAATACTGAAAGGGAATTCTGGAATATCGTCATCATATACCCGGAAGCAGGTGATATTCTGCCGGCGTGCGGTTTTGCGAAGGTGTTTGTAGACCTTTACCAGCCGGTTCTCTAGCATCTGTAATTTGGAAGGATCGAACATGTAACCTGTAAAAAGTAAAAGTGCAAAGGTAAGCTTAGCAGGGGGAAATGATAAAGAAAAAAGCTGCCTGCCTTTCGGCAGACAGCTTTCTATAAAGTGTAAAGTACAAAGTACTTAGCTGAAAATATCTCTTACCTTTTCGAAGAAGCCTTTTTCAGACTTTTCCGGGTTTGGTTTGAAGTTGTCGGATGACTGTACCTTTTCCAGGAATGCTTTTTCTTCACCGTTTACCTGCTGAGGGGTCCATACGTTTACATGGATCAGCTGATCACCTTTCTCGTAAGAGTTTACGGAAGGGAAACCTTTGCCTTTCAGACGGAAGATCTTTCCGCTCTGGGTACCGGCAGGTATCTTGATCTTCGCTTTACCATCGATGGTCGGTACTTCCAGGGAAGTGCCGAATACGGCATCAGGGAAGGAGATGTACAGATCGTAGGCAACGTTCAGTCCGTCGCGCTGCAGCTCCGGATGTGGCTCCTCTTCGATGAGTATGAGCAGGTCACCGGGAGCGCCGCCTCTTTCGCCGGCATTACCCTTACCGCTCAGGCTCAGCTGCATACCTTCCTGTACGCCTGCAGGGATGTCGATGTTCACCATTTCCTCACCATAAACGCGTCCTTCACCTTTACAGTGACCACATTTGCTGGTGATGGTCTGACCTTCACCGTGACAGGTCGGACAGGTAGTTACTGTCTGCATCTGTCCCAGGAATGTCTGGGTTACTTTCCTTACCTGACCGGAACCACCACAGGTACCACAGGTCTGGAAAGCGTTTTTATCTTTTGCTCCGAGGCCGCTACAATGGCTGCACGGAACATATTTTTTAACCTTGATCTTTTTGTTGGCGCCTTTAGCGATCTCTTCGTATGTCAGTTTGATCTTCACACGCAGGTTAGAGCCACGGGTACCTCTGCCACGTCTTCCGCCAGCACCACCACCGCCACGGTTACCACCGAAGAAGCTACCAAAAATGTCGTCTCCAAAAATATCCCCGAAGTTGGAGAAGATATCATCCATATTCATACCAGCGCCACCGCCGCCAAAGCCACCGCGGTTACCCATTCCTGCATGACCAAAACGGTCATACTGTGCCCGTTTGTCGGTATCGCTTAATACTTCATAGGCTTCGGCTGCTTCCTTAAATTTTTCTTCCGCCTCTTTGTTATCGGGGTTCCTGTCAGGATGGTACTGCATGGCTACCTTACGGTACGCCTTTTTGATTTCATCCTGGGAAGCGGACTTGGCAACACCCAGTATTTCGTAGTAATCTCTTTTGGTAGACATATATCACACTAAAGCCGGCAAATTGCCGGCATGGTTAATGAAAAGCATTTCTGTCAGATCGTCACCTATTTTCCCACTATTACCTTGGCGTGACGTATCAATTTGTCATTCAGGTAATATCCTTTCTGCATATCATCGATCACCTTTCCTTTCAGATCCTCAGAAGGTGCGGGAATCTCAGTGATGGCATCGTGGAGATCGGGATTAAATTCGGTGTGCAAACTCTCCATAGGTTTAAGGCCCTTAGCTTGCAGGGTCGACTTTAATTTATTGAAAACCAGTGCAACGCCATCTTTTACGGCATTGACATCAGCGGCGCTTTCTATTTGTTTTGAAGCACGTTCACTATCATCCAGCACATCCAGTAAAGAGATGATCACCTCTTTATTGGCAGTCTGCATCAGCTCGATACGTTCTTTAGCAGTACGTTTCTTGAAATTGTCAAATTCTGCAACCAGACGAAGGTATTTATCCCTCATTTCATTCAGCTCCTGCTGTTTTTTATCCAGTTCGCTTTCATCCGCCAAGGCATCGTTAAGGTTTGTGGTGCCGCCCAGGTTCTCTTCAGCGTTAATATCCGGCATGCCTTTACCATTTTCGGTGTCCTGTCCGTTTGTCTGCATATCGTTTTTGTTTTCTGTTATGAAGTAATATTGTCTGCAAAGGTACACCAGACAATTAACTTGCCAAGCCGGAAAAGGAGACAAATTGACACAAGAACGCCCACATCAGTAATTCCCGCATGCGTAATTCTGAATTGTCCTACCTTTGCAGCCTGGAAAAAATTGTAATGACCAAAGTTTTTTTAAAGAAAAAGATACAAAACCGTGTGCTGCAGGGCCACCCTTGGGTGTTTGGAAATGAAGTCGGACAGATCGAAGGGCCTGTAACAGCCGGTGATACGGTAGATGTATTTACCCATCAGGGGTTCTTTGTTGGTAGAGGATACATCAATCCCCAGTCACAGATCCTGGTACGCCTGCTGACCCGTGACAAAGACGAGCAGATCGACGCGGAATTCTTCTACCGCCGTTTGCTGAAAGCATGGAAATATCGTCAGCAGCTGGGATATGTGGAAAACTGCCGTCTCGTATTCGGAGAGGCTGATGAAATGCCAGCCCTGGTAATTGACAAATTCAACGACCACTTCGTATTGCAGACACTGGCATTGGGTATGGACCGCTGGAAAGGCGCCATTGTGGACGCCCTGAACAGGATCTTCTCTCCCAAAGGCATCTATGAGCGTAACGATGTTCCGGTACGTGAACTGGAAGGCCTGGAACAGCAGAAAGGGTTCCTGAGTGCTCCATTTGATACCAATGTGATTATCAATGAGAATGGCCTGAAATTCCATGTAGATATCGAAAATGGCCAGAAAACAGGCTATTTCCTGGATCAGCAGGATAACCGCCGTGCCATCCAGCATATCGTGAAAGATGCAGATGTACTGGAAGCGTTCTGCTACACCGGTACCTTCTCCTGTCACGCCGGTCACTATGGCGCTAAAAGCGTACTCGGACTGGATATCTCTGAACATGCCGTAAATACTGCCCGCAGAAACGCTGAGCTGAACAACCTGCAGGATATCTGTAAGTTCCAGGCCGTAAACGCATTTGATGTGCTGAAACAGTGGACCCGTGAAGAGAAGAAGTTTGATACCGTGATCCTGGACCCGCCAGCCTTTACCAAAAGCCGCGAAAATATCCAGAAAGCGATCACTGGTTATAAAGAGATCAACCTGCGTGGTATGAAGCTGCTGAAACCGGGAGGCTTCCTGGTGACCGCATCCTGTACCAACCTGGTGCCGCCATCCCTCTTCCTGGAGATCATCGACATGGCAGCCAGGGATGCTAAAAAGAAACTGCGTCAGGTAACCTTCCAGACACAGGCGCAGGATCACCCGATCTTGTGGAATATTGAAAATACCACCTACCTGAAATTCCTGATCGTGGAAGTACAGTAATGGTGTATGACGATACACGAAAAAGGGCCCGTTTTTTAAACGAGCCCTTTTTTATATTCCTTAAAGGAGAATTATTTAGTCATATTACTTGACGACATTGAACTTTCCCGATTCCACCAGGTTACCCTGTTTATCCCTCAATTGGAAAATATATAGACCACTGTAATATTTATCCAGTTCAACTGTAGTACGTGCGTTCAGGTTTTTTATCTGATCGATCCTCTTTCCGAGAAAATTGAATACAATAATCTCGTATCCTTGCTCGTTATTGTTCTGTAATTCGAAATTGATCCTGCTGCTAGCCGGATTGGGATACGCCTTCACGAGTTTATTGCCCCCATCAGAAAATGGAGTGGTTTTGGCGCTTTGTGCTTTACCTACGAGGGATAATAGGCAAAAGAAGCAAGAAAATAAGAGTGTAGAGGTTTTCCACATACTCGCAAAGATAAAGATTTTTTCAAATATCACCTGATTTATTCCACAATATCGTCTTGTGTAAAAATAACAAATGGCAAGCCAAATAAGAAGGCTTGCCATTATTTTTTGAAAAAATTTAACGCTTCCGGTTATTTTTTATTGCAGACCGTTCAGCGTGTTTTTAACTGCTTCAAAATCAGGCAGGTCACCTGCTGACTCTAACACCTGCGCATATCTGACAACACCTTCCTTGTCTACCACAAACGCTGATCTTTTAGAAACACCCTTCAGATCCAGGACGAAATTCTCATAAAATGCACCGTATGCCTGAGAAATGTCTTTATTGAAGTCGGACAGCAACGGGAAGTTCAGGTTCTGCTCAGCCTTGAATTTACCCAGGGTGAAAGGAGAATCCACAGAAATACCTACAACGGCTGTATTCAGGTCGTTATAAGTACCGATGTTATCTCTTATACTGCAGAGTTCTGCTGTACATACGCTTGTAAATGCCAATGGGAAGAACAGAATTACCAGGTTCTGACCTTTGAAGTCTTCCAGGGATACTTTCTGTTTTTCGGTATTCAGCAGTGAAAAAGAGGGTGCTTTTGCGCCAACTGTTACGTTCATCTGTTATTCTTTATAAAGGTTATGAGTTTATCAAGTCGGTGTAAAGATAGCAATTGGTACATAAGTTTAGAACCTTGGACAGTGTACAGCATCCATTGTACTGTTACGGCTGTTCAGGAATCCTTTGAATACCAGTGATACTTCAAAGCCGCCAAATCCGTTGGTAGCCGGTTTCAGACTGGAAATATTAACATCATAAGTGAACCCCACCTCATATTTTTCCATATCCAGGCGGAAAGAAGGAATGATCGCATCCTTGTAACGCATATAGGCGCCTACGTAAAATGCACGGGTACTTTCCAGCCCCTCATCATACAGACTATAGCCCAGTAATGCACCTCCCAGGTACTCAGCATACGTCCCCATATGGATCTCATTATACTGTGCGATCAGTTTCAACCGCTCCTGTAAAGGGACCGTAATACCGGCATTGACCGTGAACTTTGGGTCCAGCGCTACCGTCCCGTCTTTATAAAAGGACAGCTTTGGCCGGTTAAAGTGGAAAATACCTGCTCCGATATAATAATTAATGTCTTCGTTCTCGCCAAGACTACTGCTAAAGCTCAGACCCGCACCGGCATCCAGATAGGAATATCCTCTCAGTGCCAGCCGGCCTTCCTCTCCGGTAGGCGCCGTCGGATCAAACTGTCCGCCGGTATACTGGTTGTTAAATGTCACTTTTGACTGATCAAACTGCCGCTGTACAATACCGCCCGTAAAACCTACAGACAGGAACATGTTCCTGTCCTGGCTCAGGGATTTGTGGTAATTGATGGCCGGCAATACCTGCACGGATTGCAGGCGGGCAGTACCCGCCCTGTCATAGGTGAACTGAAGCCCCCCCGTGACAAAGTCCTCGCTATTGCCTACAGGAAATTTCAGTTCCGCACTTAAAGCGCCTGTCTGATAAGGAATCGTGACACTGTTCCACTGATTCCGGTATACGGCCTGGACACGGTAATCCCCATGGAATAAACCGATCAGGGCCGGATTGCGTAAAATTGGAGTTTCATAGAACTGGGACAGGTGTATATCCTGCGCGACCAGTGTTTGTGTGCTGCATAGGCACAGTGCCACTAACAATTTTCTACAATTCATTCTCATGCTGGCAAGTTTTATAATCATATGGATTCGGGTGGGAGATGCTGACAGGTGATTACCTGATCAGCATCACATTTCCTTTTAACATAAATTCTTCATTGGAATCACATACCAGTTCTGCTACATACACAAAGACATCCGGATTTGCCGGTTGACCGTTCATGCGACCGTCCCAGCCATAAGTTGGATCCTCTATGTTAAAGTTGGTCCTTTCGAATACCAGTTGTCCCCAACGGTTATATATCTTAAATGATTTCGCCACTTTGATACCCTTACCTCTGATGTAGAACAGATCATTCTGACCATCATTGTTAGGGGAGAAGGTGTTAGGCAGGAATACCACACCAGAAGAACATACCAGGTTCACCGTTACATCATCCGAACTCGTACAACCAAAAGCGTTGCTTACCGTGATCATGTAAGTGGTATTCTCTCTTGGTGATGCCATCGGTGTCAGACAGTCTGCACAACTCAGGGATGTCGCCGGTGTCCACTCAATTTTGGTAATATCCGTGCTACCGGTAACAGGCAACTGTATCGTCGTACCCACCGGCACAGAAAGGTCATCTCCCGCATTGATAATAGGCGCAGAATGCACTGTCACCGTCGCCGTAGCTGTATCCGTAAAGCAATTGTCATTACCATACCCGATGATCTGATAGCGGATGGTTGATTCCGGTGTTACCATCGGATTATCCACATCAGTTTTGTCCAGGCCTGTTTCCGGTGACCACTGATAACGTACTGCCCCGCTGGCATGTAACTGTACAGACTTGCCTTCGCAGATATCTGCATTGCTGGCCTGTATAGTAAATGGTTGCGATACGCTGATCTTCACACTGCCTTTTGCCGCACAACCGGTCGCGTTTACCACCGTGACGCGGTAAGTAGTATCGATATCAGGTGTTACCACGGGGGTAGCACTCTTCGGATCTGAAATGTTATAGTTGGTCCACGTGATATCTGCTCCTGGCTCTGTAAATACCCGCAGGTTTACAGACTCTCCACGACAGATAGATGATTCCGCGGGTGTTGTTGTAAGGGTTGGATAAGGCGCCACAGTAATATCCCTGGTCACGGTAGCGCTACAGGTACCTTTCGCGCTGGTGATCGTCAGCTGTACCGGATAAATACCTGGCTGGTCATAGGTTACCGAATCTGGTACCTGTCCCGGATAATCCTGTCCATTGGTCGTCCAGTTCCAGGTCGTTCCCGGCAGATTTCTGATCTCACGTCCTGACAACTGAATAGGCGTACCCACACATACAGGTGGCACTGTGTCGATTTCCGGATACGGACTTGGTTCGATAATGATCGTTTTCGTTATTGCGTCCACACATCCATAGTGACTGGTCACTGTCATTCTCACGAAATAAGTTCCCGGTGCGTCATATAAGAAACTTGGATTAGGTCCTGTACCCACATCGTCTGTACGACCCGGAATACCAAAGTCCCACAGATAAGTGGCCGGTACTCCTTCCTCGATAGATACTCCTTTTGTTGAATCGGAGAACTGCACGATACCGCCGTCACAGGCATTCGAAAGATCCGCTCCAAAATCGGCTTTGATCTGATCTACTATCACTTTCGGACTACCAATAGCAGGCACGGTACATCCCCTTTGGTCTTCCAGCAATACCGCAGGGAAATAAACGCCTGGCTGTGTATAAGTGTAAGCGGGGGAAGCAGGAGTGGTCGTAGTCACAGTATAACCATCTCCAAAGTCCCAGATGAATTTCTGTGCAGTTGGAGATACAGCCGTCATGGAAGTGGTCAACGGTACACAACCACTTTCCCGTGAGATAGCGAAGCTACCGTCCGGACCGGAGATAGAAATATTCTTAGGACCTGCTGTAGGACTCGCACATCCACCCACAGAGTAAACCGTCAGGGTTACCGGGAAAGTACCAGGCCTGATATAGTTGTGTAAAGCGTTGTCTTCATCTGAACTGCTGCCATCTCCGAATGACCAGGATACTTTTACGTAGTCAGAAGAGTGGTTGGTGAACTGCACTTTTACCGGCGGACAAATATCACCTGCCACAGCAGGTACTTCAAAGTCAGCTACCGGATTAGGTACTCTCAGGAAGTCTTTTGTTTCAATATGGCCGGTACAACCTGTAGTACTGGTAATATCCAGTGTTACAGTATAAGTACCAGGGATTGTATAGGTATGTGTTGGATTTTTGTCTGTACTAACACCGCCGTCGCCGAATTGCCATGCGTAGGTCAGTGGTTCCGTGATAGACTCGTTATTGAATCTGAATGGTGTATTCAGACAGGCAATACTATCAGGAGCACTGAATTTTGCGGAGATATTGTCGATGGTGATCACATGCGTAACAGAATCTATACAACCTGTATTGTCAGTTACGATGAGGGTAACAGGATAGTTGTTGATAACACCATAACTATGTGGCACAGCTACCGGTTGGGTGGTAAATGTCTGTCTTGGTGTACCATCACCAAAGTTAAATGTCCAGGAGGTGATGGTGTTACCGGCCCGGGTGGTAGATGCATCGGTGAAGGTAATGGCAGTGTCTCTGCATCGGCGTGCAGAAGCGGAGAATGCTGCTACAGAACCATTCACATCGATCGTGAGAGAATCTGACACGTGTGTACAACCATAAATATCTACAGTGGTCAGGGCTGCTTTATAGGTACCTGGCTGATTGTAGGTATAAGCTGGCGTCGGTGAACCTGCGTTTGTACCGCCATCGCCGAATGTCCATTGGTAAGAAGTTGTAAGACCTGGTATCACCGAGGTGGTGGCAAAATTTACAGTAGTACCACGACAGATCACATGCTGATCAACAGTAATAACCGGTTTGTCGTTCAGTAACCTTACAGTTGTGGAATAGGTGGATGTACAGCTGCCGTTATCCACTGTCAGCACAACAGTATAAGTGCCTTCATTCGCCCATGTATGGGTCGGATTAGGCGTATTGTCTGTAGTCCCGTCTCCAAAATCCCATGAATAACTTCTTGGTGTAGGAGTGGTACCCCAGGCGGTAGCATCTGTAAATACCCTTGTCAGCGGTCTGCTACAATCCACATCCGCAATGGTAAAGAAGGCGGCAGGAGGATATACTTCTACAAAGGCCAGTTTGGTAATAGTACGTGTACAACCATTGTTATCCACCGTCAGGATCACATCGTGCGTACCGATAGTGCTGAATACATAAGAAGGATTCTGTACAGAAGAACCACCGTTGGCGGCGCCGTTTTCTACGAATGTCCATTGCCATGTCATACCAGGCACCTGTGGCCTGGACAGGTCGGTAAAGTTGAAAACGGTCGGCTGACAACCATTGGGTTTATCAACAGAAAAATCAGGTATTACCGGTGTACCTACTCTGATCGGGTAAGTGGCGGTTTGTGTACAACCACCTCTGGTGGTAATATTCAGCCTTACGACATAGTTACCCTGCGTAGTGTAGGTATGTGTGCCGACTGAATTGGTAGAGGTGCCGCCATCACCGAAATCCCAGTTGTAAGACACGATCGGATCTGCTACGTCAATGTTAGCAGTCAGACTGGCATCAAAAGGTACACAACCACGGTTGAGACCAGTGATGGTCAGTACAGGTTTTCTGATGGTGATGGAGTTGATGGCTGAATCGAGACAGCCGGCAGTATTGCTGGCCACTACTTTTACCGGGTAGACGCCTTCCGTGGTAAAGTTGTGCAGTGGGTTCTGAATGGTAGCCGTGCCACCATCTCCGAATGTCCATGCCCAGCCATTTGCATTTGTGCTGGTTGTGGTAAACTGGATATTCACCGGCACCGCACACGCAGAGGTGGGGTTCATCGTGAAATTGACAGTAGGAGGTGTGGAAACAGTAAAGCTTCTGGTAACCAGTGCGTCGCAACCATCTTGTGTTACGGCATGCATGGTCACGGTGTAGTTACCAGGAGTAGCAAATGATCTTACCGCATTTACCGCGTTTATTACTGTACCATCAGAGAACGTCCATGTTGCGGATACTGGTGCTGGTAAAGTAGTATTCCTGAAAGTGATGTTAGTGCCGGTACAGGTTTTTTCCAGGATATTGAAATCCGCCTGCATGGTGGCAATCTTTATATAATCGGGCATGTTGATGGTCTGCGTACAGCCATCAGCAGTAGATGCCGTCAGTTTTACGGAGAAATTGCCGGTGGTGGTGTAGTCATGCGTCGGGTGCATGTCAGTGCTGGTGCTACCATCTCCGAAATCCCACAGGTAGTTCACGGCTGGTACTGGTCCGGCGGTGTTCATGGTTGTGGTATTGGTGAAGTTGACAGTTACCGGCGTACGGCAGCCACCTTGTGTGTTGGTGGTAAATGAAACCTGTGGAGTAGGTTTAATATCGAGAATCTGTTCAGCACTGGAGGTACAACCAAAGCTGTTGGTAACGATGGAAGTAGCGATCATACCGCCGCCTTTGTTGTAGGTGTGACTGGCAGTAGCCCCATTGGCGCCGGTACCGTCTCCGAAGTCCCAGTTAATACCGGTAATCGTACCATCTCCCGCAGTTGACTGGTCGCGGAAGTTAATAGTCAGTGGCGTACATCCGGTAGTAGGGGTGGTGGTAAAGACAACATTCGGTCTGCGATAGACGTTTACAACATGTTGGGTGCTGCTTACTTGTCCGTTTGGAAAGGTGACAGTCAGTACGACGTTGAAAACACCAGGTCTGTTGAATGTTCGGCTGGGATTCCATAATGTCGATCTTGCTCCCCCGTCTCCGAAGTCCCATGACGCGGTACCGACGGGTGTAGACTGATTCACAAACTGAACGAAGGCAGCGCCGCAACCACTCCAGTTGTCGGCAGTAAAAGCTACGGTATTTTGTGCCTGTGTCTTAGCTCCGCATAGCAGGAGAAGCACAACCAGGTATGCTGTGGCATGGAGGAAGCGCATAAATTGGCTTAGGTAATGGTGTCTCATTTTCCGGATATGGCCAGGCCATGACGACCAGGCTCAGGTTGAAAAAAAGGAAAAAGTATAAAAAAATAATTATGTATTAATATTGGTTGTCCGTAGCTCAAACGAAGTCTTTGCACAAATGGTCGGGGGGCTGTCCCTGCATATCACAAAATTTATTCCAGCTTGTGCTGAAAATGAAAGACTTACGAAAATAAAAGCTCAACAATATAAAACAAAAGTATGATTTATAAGTATTATATATACCTAGTGTTCGGAAGCTTACTGTTTTCCATTTCAAACAGTGTGAAAGCGCAGCAGGTAAATGCAACAGTTTTTAAAGACTCCATCCAAAATGGGCATGTACAGATTTTTGATGTACGTACTGCCGGTGAGTACAATACAGGACACCTGTCCAACGCTTTGCAGGCGGATTATACAAAGAAGGAGGAGTTTACGGACAGGGTGAAGTACCTGGACAAGGACCAGACTGTTTACATCTATTGTCTGAGTGGGGGTCGTAGTGCAAAAGCTGCCAGCTGGATGCGTGACAATGGGTTTAAAAAGGTAATAGAGCTGGAAGGCGGTATTAATGCCTGGAAACAGGCAGGTCAGCCGGTAGAGGGTGCGACTGAAGTAAAACAGATGGCGGTGGATGCATTCCGTTCAGACATTGCCAAAGGAGAGGTACTGGTGGATGTAGGGGCAGAATGGTGTCCTCCCTGCCGTAAGATGGCTCCTGTGCTGGAATCGTATCTGTCTGAACACAAAACAGTACGTCTGCTGAAAGTGGATGGTGGCCGTGACCAGGAAGTGATGCAGTCTATAAAAGCGACTTCCCTGCCTACTTTCATTTTGTATAAAGACGGCAGGGAAGTGTGGCGCAAACAGGGTGTCTACGAGAAGTTATAGTCCGTAGATATCTCCGAATTTCTGCGTCGCATAGTCCAGAAAATATTTGAAGTTCAGTGGTTGTCCGGTTATTTTCTCACATAGTTCATTGGAGGTAAAGCTACGGCCGTGGCGGTGTACCTGTTGGCGTAACCATGTCAGCAATTCGCTGTATTCTCCTTTGGCAATCTGTCCGCTCAGGTCAGGTAACTGCTCCTGTGCGGCGGCAAAGAACTGTGCCGCATAGAAGCTACCCAGGGAGTAGGTGGGGAAATAACCGAAGCTGCCATGAGACCAGTGTATATCCTGTAATACGCCCTGCGTGTCATTGGGTACTGTTACATGCAGGAATTCTTTATAATAGTTATTCCAGACCTCCCGGAGTTCGGATGTTTTATAAGTCCCGTCCAGTAATCCCTTCTCAATTTCATATCTCACCATTACATGAAAATGATAGGTCAGTTCGTCTGCTTCCGTGCGGATCAGCGAAGGCTGTACCAGGTTGATGGCTTTGTAAAAGTCTCTCAGACTCACTTTACCCAGGTTATCCGGGAATACCTGCTGTAACTGTGGATAATGATGTTCCCAGAAGGCGATGCTACGACCTACATTATTCTCCCATAATCTTGATTGTGATTCATGGATACCCAGGCTGGTTGCTTCGCCGGATGGAAGTCCGTAGGCTTCCGGGTCCAGTCCCTGTTCGTATAATGCGTGACCACCTTCATGAATACAGCTCCAGGTCATGTTCCCAAAATCGTTCTCATCGATGCGGGTGGTGACCCTTACATCCTGCGGATTAAAGCTGGTCGTGAAAGGGTGTTCTGATATATCCTGGCGGCCGGCATTCATGTCATATCCCATGGCTTTCAGCAGCTGAATGCCGAATTCCCACTGGCGGTTGCGTTCATATTTAAGATACAGGAAGTCTTTTTGTACCTGTGGTTTTTGTTCAATATTACGCAGCAGGGGCGTCAGGGCTGTTTTCACATCATGGAAGATGGTATCCAGCATGGTGGTGTTGGCGCCTTTTTCATATTCGTTCAGGAGGGCGTTGTAAGGATGACCTTCATAACCCAGTATATCGGCTTCCTGTCTTTTCAGATCCACCATTTTCGCCAGTACCGGTTCGAATACGGCATAGTTGCCTTCTTTTCTGGCATTGATCCATGCGTGATAGCATTCGTTGGTGGTTTTTGATAATTCCGCCACGAAGCTGGCCGGATATTTTGCGTTTTTACGATAGTCCTCCAGAGAGAGGGTAATGTTTTTGGCAGCGACAGTATCCAGGGTTTGTCTGTCATTGTCCAGCGATTCCAGCAGTGTTCCCAGGTCAGCAGATGTAAAGAGCTCATGCGCGATGGTGCTGAGCGTTGTCATCTGTTGTCCGCGGAACGCAGCCCCTTTCTCCGGGAGATAGGTTTCCTGGTCCCAGCTGAGTACGGCGATCGCATTCCGGATGTCAGCGATCTGCTGCATCTTTCCCTTGTAGGTTTCGTATCGTTTTGCTGCAGAAGAGGTAGTCTGTGCCATGCTGTTGATTTTGTGCAAAAGTAGGGGTAAATTACCGCTCAATTATGAAGATCAGGGATATTACCAATGCCATAGCGGCATTTGCACCATTACAATACCAGGAAAGCTACGACAATGCGGGATTACTGTTTGGCAATGCTGACTGGGAAGTGACAGGCGTATTACTCACGCTGGATACTACGGAAGCGGTTATCGACGAAGCTATCGAAAAGAAATGTAACCTCGTGGTGGCGCATCATCCGATCGTATTCGGCGGACTGAAAAAGATCAATGGGAACAATTATGTAGAGCGGGTGGCTATCAAGGCTATCAAGAACGATATTGCCATTTATGCAGCCCACACCAACCTGGATAATGTACGGAACGGTGTTTGCAATATGATGGCACAGCGATTGGACTTACAGCAATGCAGTGTGCTGTCCCCTAAGCGGGAGCTGCTGCGGAAGCTGTACACCTTTGTGCCCCAGGCAGCTGCGGAAAAGGTAAGAGCTGCCCTTTTTGCTGCCGGAGCCGGACATATTGGCGCTTATGATGAATGCAGTTATAATATGGAAGGGACCGGCACTTTTAAAGCAGGAGCGGGTACAAATCCGTATGTAGGCGAGATCGGGCAGCGTCATATGGAGCCGGAAACAAAGGTGGAGGTGATTTTTCCCGTATATTTGGAGAATGCGGTGGTGAAAGCTCTGCTGGGGAGTCATCCATATGAAGAGGTGGCTTATGATATTGTGAAGCTGGAGAATGCGTATGCGGAAGTGGGTTCGGGACTGATCGGAGAGCTGAAAGCGCCCATGGAGGAAGAAGCTTTCCTGCGCTGGGTAAAGCAGCAGTTCGATACAGGTTGTGTGAGATATACGCCCCTGAGAGGCCGTCCGGTAAAGAAAGTGGCATTGTGCGGAGGTGCGGGTAGTTTCCTGTTAAAAAGGGCTATTTCAGCAGGGGCGGACGCCTATATTTCTGCTGATTTCAAATATCACGAGTTTTTTGATGCTGAAAATCAAATTGTTATAGCGGATGTGGGACATTTCGAGAGTGAGCAGTTTACGGTTGAATTATTTTATCATATATTGACTGAAAAATTCCCTAATTTTGCGCCTCTTAAATCTACAATTCGTACAAATCCGGTAAATTACTTATAAAAACATACATGGCTACTGTAAAAGAATACTCCGTAGAAGAAAAATTGGCGTCTGTGCTTAGGCTACAGAAGATGGACTCCAGACTGGATGAAATCCAGGTGTTGAAGGGAGAGTTGCCGATGGAAGTAAAGGATCTTGAAGATGAGATAGAGGGTCTGAACACCCGTCTGGCTCACGTAGAGGATGAAATCCGTGGTATCCAGGACTTTATTGCCAATAAGAAGACGGCAATCAAGGACTCAGAGGCCCTGATGAAGAAGTACGAGAAGCAGCAGGATAACGTTAAGAATAATCGTGAGTTCGAAGCCATCACAAAAGAGATCGAAATGCAGTCTCTGGAGATCAAACTGGCAGAGAAGCATATTAAAGACGCGAACGAAGAGGTAAAGGATAAGAGCCGTGTGCTGGAAGGTGCAAAGAAACAGATCGCTGATAAAGAATCTAACCTGAAGCACAAGAAAGGTGAACTGGAAAAGATCATCGGTGAAACTGAGAAAGAAGAGAAAGCTTTCCGTAAACAGAGCGATGAAGCGCGTACGAAAGTAGAAGCGCGTCTGCTGGGTGCTTATGAAAAGATCCGTACCAACTACCGTAACGGTCTGGCTGTAGTAACAATCTCCCGTGACTCCTGTGGTGGTTGCTTCAACGCGATCCCTCCTCAACGTCAGGCGGAAATCCGTCAGCGTAAAAAGATCATCGTGTGTGAACATTGCGGTCGTATCCTGGTTGATAATGATCTGGATGCAACAGTGACTATCTGATAGCGCTTTGTAAACTAACTTATTTTAATAGTGTAAAAGTCCCGGCTCCTATGCCGGGACTTTTACATTCCGGCAGGCAGAAATTGAAAATTTGGTTTGGAATTTGGTAGATAGGCCCGGAGTTATTAATCAGATATATTTTTGTCCATGCGCATATTATTCCTGCTGGGGTTATTGTTGAATATTACTATTTCTGTATCAGGGCGTCAGAAGGTCTATGACTTTAACACCCGTTGTCAGCAGGCTTACGATGCGATCATGCAATTGCGCCTCGATGCCGGATCAGCTCTGCTGGCAGAAGAAAAGAAAGCTAATCCCGATAACCTCCTTCCTTATTTCCTGGAAAATTATGCCGACTTTTTTACCCTCTTCTTTAATGAAGATCCGGCGGAGTATGCCCGGAAGAAATCATTAAAAGCTGAACGTGTGGCCCTGATGGAAGAAGGGCCCACTAATTCGCCTTATTATCTTTATACCCAGGCAGCCATCCGTTTCCAGTGGGGAATGGTGAGACTGAAATTCAACGAGCGCTGGGACGCAGTATGGGAAATCAGGAAAGCCTATCAGTTATTGAAAGAGAACCAGAAGAAGTTTCCGCAGTTTTTACCTAATAATATGTTGCTGGGTTCTATGCAGACCGTATTCGGGACCATTCCCGAAGGATATCGCTGGCTTTCCAATACCCTGGGTATGAAAGGTACGATCAGAGACGGTATGCAGATGGTGCAGCAGGTGATCGACAGTAATACGGAAGTAGCCCGCCTGTTCAGGGAAGAGGCCTGTTATTATTATTGTTACCTGAAGCTGTTTGTGGAAAACAAACCGGAAGATGTCTGGACATTTCTCCAGAAACACCAGCTGGATACAAAAAATAACTACCTTTTCGCCCTGATGGTGGCAAATATTGCCATGAACAATCAGAAGGCGTCACTGGGTATCAAGGTATTGACAGAAAGGAATGATAATGCGCAGTATGAAGAGATCCCCTATGTATATTATGTACTGGGCCAACTGAAACTGTGCCGGCAGGATGACGATGCGAATGTCTATCTGCAAAAATTCATTGACCGGTTCAAAGGGAAATTCTACCTTAAAGAAGGATTACAGCGTCTGAGCTGGTATTATTATTTAAGAGGGAATATGGATGCGGCCAATAAATACCGCAACCTGATCCTGACGAGGGGTAATACTGAGACTGATGCTGATAAACAGGCGTTAAAAGACGCAAAGAGTGGGAGATGGCCTAATCAGCTTTTACTCAAAGCCCGTTTACTGAGTGATGGCGGGTTCTTCCCGGAAGCGTTGAAACTGTTACAGACGAAAAAAGCGGCCGATTTTCCGGTGATGGAAGAAAAGCTGGAATATGCTTACCGTCTGGGCCGTATCTACGATGAAATGGGACAGGACGATAATGCGATCACGATGTACGAGGCGACGGTGAAGGCAGGCGCCAACAGAACGGAACATTTTGCCGCCAGGGCTTCCCTGCAAATGGGATATATTTATGAAAAGCGCAATGACAGGAACAAGGCGCGGCAATGTTACCAGGCCTGTCTGGACATGAAAGGGCACGACTATAAAAACTCACTCGATCAAAGGGCCAAAGCCGGGATACAACGATTGACCGGCGGTTGAGGCCGTCACTACGCAGATACACTTCGTAGTACAAGTATTAATTTGCGGAATAATCCAATGCGATATATTCGTATTTCCAATACTCCTTATGCTACAGAAATTAACTATCAAGAACTACGCGATCATTGATCACCTGGAAGTAGATTTCTCCGGCAACCTGAATGTTATTACAGGGGAAACAGGCGCCGGTAAATCTATCGTACTGGGGGCATTGTCATTAATACTGGGAGAGAGGGCTGATCCGGGAATGCTACTGGATAAGGGATCAAAGTGTGTGATTGAAGGTGTTTTCAAAGTCAAGAAATCCCAGGTGGCTGCTTTTTTCCAGGAGCACGAGCTTGATATGGAAGACCAGCTGATCATCCGCAGGGAGATCAGCGCGGCCGGCAAGTCCCGTGCTTTTGTCAATGATACGCCTGTCAATCTGGGCCAACTGACGGAACTAAGCCAGTACCTGGTGGACCTGCATCAGCAGTTTGACACCCTGGAACTGGAAAAGTCCGATTTTCAGCGGGAGGTCATGGATGCCCTGGTGAATCAGCCGGCAGTCATGCAGCAATATCAGCAGCAGTACCAGCGCTATGCGCAGATACAACGCCAGCTGAAGCAGTTGCAGGACCAGCGCGACAATGCCAACAAAGAACTCGATTACAACAAATTCCTGCTGGATGAACTGAGCGACGCTTCCTTTGCACCCAATGAGATCGAAGATCTGGATGCAGAACTGAAGGTGTTGAGCCATGCAGAGGAAATCCGTAATACGCTCAGCCGGGTTTATTTCCAGCTGAATGAAGACGAACAGCCTATTTTACAACAGCTGAAGCAAATCCAGTCTTCCGTACAGGCCCTGGCATCCTATCATAAGGATGCGCCTGCGGTTGCCCAGCGATTACAGTCTGTTTATGTAGACCTCCAGGACATTTCCTCAGAAATAGGTCATATGAATGACCAGGTACAGTTTGACAACGCCCGTATAGAACAGGTGAACGAACGTGTGTCTTTAGGGTATAAGCTGTTGAAAAAACACGGTGTGCAAAACACGGCGGAATTGCTGGTCATCCAGGAAAAGCTTACCCAGAGTGTTGAAGGCGTATTGAACCTGGACGAAAAACTGGCCGGACTGGAAGCTGAATTAGCCACCCTCCAGGCCGTCCTGCAAAAACTGGCCGAAACGATTACGGCTGCACGTGTGAAAGCAGCTGAACCATTTGAAAAGAAGGTCAATGCACTGCTGGCACAGGTAGGTATGCCGAATGCCCGTCTGAAAGCAGCGATCACACAGGGAGCACTGAACCCATATGGTCAGGATACGATCGAATTCCTGTTCGACGCCAATAAGAGCGGACAGTTCGCGCCTATCAGGAAAGTGGCGTCCGGGGGTGAGTTGAGCAGGTTGATGCTGTGTATCAAGTCGCTGGTAGCACGCTCTGTCGCATTACCAACGCTGATATTCGATGAGATCGATACGGGTATTTCCGGAGAGGCGGCCAGACAGGTCAGCTTTATCATGGAAGATATGGCCCGTGGTCATCAGATCATCTGTATCACACACCAGCCACAGATCGCAGGTAAAGCCGATGCACATTATTTTGTGTTTAAAGACGCACGTGACGGTAAGATCACAACGAACGTACGCCTGCTGACAAGAGAAGAACGTATTAATAAGATCGCCCAGATGCTGAGTGGTGAGAAACCAACGGCCGCAGCACTTGAGAATGCAAGGGAGTTGGTAAAATAGCTAATCAGCTGACTGCTTTTCAATTAATCTTTTTTTTTCAACTATAACAGCTATTTTTGCCGAAATTAATTATTGAACCCAATGGCTCATAACTTATTAAAAGGAAAGAAAGGTATCATATTTGGTGCATTGGACGAGAAGTCTATGGCCTGGAGCACAGCATTACGTTGTGTGGAAGAAGGCGCCGAAGTAGTGCTTACCAATGCTCCTATAGCGTTACGCATGGGAGAGATCAACAAACTGGCTGAACAGTGTAATGCTCCTGTTATACCCGCTGATGTTACCAATATGGATGATCTGAAAAACCTTTTCACTAAATCCATGGAGCATTTTGGCGGCAAAATTGATTTCGTACTGCACTCTGTGGGTATGAGTATCAACATGCGTAAGGGCAGATCTTACACCGACCTGGATTATGACTTCTCTCATAAAACATTCGATATTTCCGCTATGTCCCTGCACCGTGTGCTGCAGACTGCATACCAGCTGGATGCATTGAATGACTGGGCTTCCGTAGTAGCATTGAGCTACATCGCTGCACAGAGAGTATTCCCTGATTACAGCGAAATGGCAGATGCTAAATCTATGCTGGAATCAGTAGCACGTAGCTTCGGTTACCACTACGGTATCAAGAAGAAAGTACGTGTAAACACCATTTCACAGTCTCCAACCAAAACTACTGCAGGTGGTGGTGTGAAAGGTTTCGATGGTTTCATGGAATATGCTGAGAAAATCAGCCCGCTGGGTAATGCAACCGCACAACAGTGCGCTGATTACTGTGTGGTAATGTTCTCTGATATGACCAGAATGGTAACTATGCAGAACCTGTTCCATGATGGTGGTTTCTCATTTACCGGTGTTTCTGCTGCGATCATCGAGCAGATGGAAAAATAATCGTCGTATAAACATATTAAGCGCCGTAAAAGAGGATGAAATAAGCCTTTTTTGCGGCGTTTTTTTATTGGTGATACTGAATCTCTATCCGAAGGATAATTCGTAAATTAGGTGATCAGCAACCTGGCCTGTTAGAAAGACAATAATTCCTTCCTGAACCATACAGATGCCGTTTAGATAATGCTTATCCTACGTTAATCCTACGTTCAGGAACGTAAGATTAACGTAGGATAAGCATTATCTAAACGGCGTCTGAAACAGTCTGAACACCATTAAAGCCAATAATAAAGCATGACCAGGCATCGGCCTGAATCAGGAAAAGATCATATATGTGGTGGGAACGGACAGGGACAAAACATCCCTTTATCAGACCAGGCTATCTTTTTTAAGTATAGGCATCTGAAATTACGCCGGTTTACCCGGCTCAGTACCCGCCGGTCAGGGTTGGTTTGCTGACCGGGGTACAAAAAAGCCGCTCCCCTTGATTAGAAGGAACGGCTAAGTTTTTTAAGCATAGGCGAATTGCTGAGGCAACAATAATGGAAAATCTTCCGTCTAATACTCATCTTCGTTGAAGAAAAAGTCGTCTTGCGACGGATAATCAGACCATATATCTTCTATGCCTTCATAAATTTCCCCTTCGTCTTCCAGTTCCTGCAAGTTCTCAATCACTTCAATCGGTGCACCGGAGCGGATGGCGTAATCTATCAATTCGTCTTTCGTAGCTGGCCATGGAGCATCCTCCAGGTATGAAGCTAATTCTAAGGTCCAGTACATGTTATCGAAATTTTTACTTTCTGAATTTTCGCAAAAGTATTATTTAATTTGAAATAAACAACTATTACTATTTTAAAGGTTATTTTACTTTTCTTTGAGTATGCTAACCGCACGCAATCTTACCAAAAATTATTCCAACTTACACGTGCTGAAAGGTGTAAGTGTTTCCGTATCGAAAGGAGAGATCGTTACGATCGTAGGATCTTCAGGCGCCGGAAAAAGTACCCTGTTGCATATACTTGGTACGCTGGATACACCGACTTCCGGAGAAGTATGGTTGAATGATACCAATCTTAGCCTTTTAAAGGGCAATGCTTTGGCTGATTTCAGGAATAGGCACATGGGCTTCATTTTCCAGTTTCATCACCTTTTACCGGAGTTTACTGCCCTGGAAAACGTATGTATACCTGGTTATATTGCCGGTACCCGGAAAGCTGCCGTGAAGGAGAGAGCCGTTTATCTGCTGGAAACACTGGGATTGTCAGGCAGACTGGAGCATAAGCCCAATCAGTTGTCAGGCGGAGAGCAGCAGCGTGTGGCCGTAGCCCGTGCACTGATCAATCAGCCGGACATTGTCATGGCGGATGAACCTACCGGTAACCTGGACTCTAAAAATGCCCGGGAACTGCACCAGCTCTTTATAGAATTAAGGGATAAATTCCAGCAGACCTTCATCATTGTGACACACAACGAAGAACTGGCGCCAATGAGCGACAGACAACTGGTCATGAAAGACGGGGGAATAGTTGGAGAGATCTCTGCAGCTGCGACCCAGAAAACAGACCTGGCCTAAACCCGGGGTTTCCAGGGGATTTCTGCCACCTGGAAGCTATGACCTACCCAACGGGCCAATACAAAGAGATAATCGCTCAGGCGGTTGATATATTGCAGCACCAGCGGTTCTATGAACTGCTGCTGTTCCTGCAACCCTACACAAAGGCGTTCCGCCCTTCTGCACACACAACGGGCCACATGACAGGTAGACACAGCTACGTGGCCACCAGGAATAATGAATGACTTCATTTCCGGTAATACTTCGTTCATTTTGTCAATGCTGTCTTCCAGCAAAGTAATATCTCCGGCATGCAGGTCAGGGATCCGCATTTTCGTATCCTTATCGGGATCGCAGGCCAGGGACGCCCCGATCGTGAACAGCCGGTCCTGTATTTCTCTTAAGAGGCTGATCGTATCAGGATAAGCCGTCAGGTAATCACTGACCAGTCCGATATATGAATTGAGCTCGTCTACGGTGCCGTAGGCATCGATGCGAAGCTCGCTTTTAGGTACTTTGGTGCCACCGATCAGGGCTGTTTTGCCCTTGTCACCCGTTTTGGTGTAGATCTTGAAAGACATGAGGAAGAGTTAGAAATTAACAGTTAAGAATTAAAAATTAAGAATTTCCCGGGTTAATTGCCCAACCATAAGCATTAATTTCTGCCTATGGGCTAACCAATTCTTAATTCTTAATTGCTAATTCTTAATTTTTATGATTTCACTGCCGCTTCTGCGAGTATTTCCGCATTCAGTCTGTCAGATTCGATCAATCCGTCACGCAGACGAACGACACGGCGGGCGTGTGCGGCGATATCTTCTTCGTGGGTGACCAGCACGACCGTATTACCGGAGGCGTGGATACTACCGAAGATATCCATGATTTCGATGGAGGTTTTGGTATCGAGGTTACCCGTAGGTTCATCGGCGAGGATCAGGGAAGGATCATTCACCAGGGCGCGGGCGATGGCCACACGCTGACACTGACCACCGGATAACTCATTGGGTCTGTGTTTGTAACGTTGTCCAAGACCGACTTTTTCCAGCATAAAGCGGGCTTTGTCTTCCCGGTCTTTTTTGTTGATACCGGCATAGATCAGCGGTACTGCCACATTTTCCAGTGCGCTGAGACGCGGCATCAGGTTAAACTGCTGGAATACAAAGCCAATTTCTTTATTACGCACCCTTGCCAGCGCATCGTCTTCCATCTGGCTCACATCGTGACCGCTCAGGACATATTTTCCACTGGTCGGACTGTCAAGACAGCCGAGCATGTTCATCAGCGTGGATTTGCCGGAACCGGAAGGTCCCATCAGCGCTACGTACTCATTTTTTAAAATGTCCAGATTGATTCCTTTCAGTACAGGCAGTTCATTTTTTCCAATGAAATAGCTCTTACGGATGTGTTCTAAATGGATGACGGAACTTGGGTGCATAGATTTATAGCGTTGAAAGTTGATTCTACTTCTTGATAACTTTCGGTACTTTGAAGTACTGATCGTTCGCAGCAGGCGCATTCTGTAAGCCTTCTTCCCGGGTTATGGAAGGAACTACCACGTCATCTCTCAGCACGTTCCTGTCTGCTGTCATGTGTAATAATGGTTTTACGTTAGTGGTATCCAGCTCGTTCAGTTTTTCTACGAAGGTGATCATACGTTGCAGATCTCCCTTAATTTCAGTCTTTTCCTGTTCGCTGAACTCAAGCCTTGCCAGGTCTGCCAGTTGTTGTACCAGCGTCTCATTCACTTCCATAAATCAAATTAAATGAAAAAATAATAATTATCGGACAGGGTCCGCGTTAAAGTTACCTTAAATAGTCGATAGTCCATAATTGGCAAATTCCTTATTTTGCACCCCATTATGGCTACATCAAAAGAAATAGTGGTAAGCGGAATTCGCTCTACCGGTTATTTACATCTAGGCAATTATTTCGGAGCTATCCGTAACTACATCAGGATGCAGGAAACTTTTAACTGTTATTTTTTTGTAGCTGACTGGCATTCTCTCACGACACATCCTGATCCTAAAGACCTGCGCTCCAACGTATTCCGGGTGCTGGCAGAAAATATTGCTTCTGGTCTTGATCCTGAAAAAGTGGCACTGTATGCACAAAGTGACATACCGGAGATCGCTGAACTGTACCTGTTGCTGAATATGCTGGCATACAAGGGAGAGCTTGAACGAGTACCGACTTTTAAAGATAAAGTACGTCAGCAACCTGAGAACGTAAACGCAGGGCTGCTGACTTATCCTGTACTCATGAGTGCAGATATCCTGATCCACCGTGCGGTAAAAGTACCGGTAGGTAAAGACCAGGAACAGCACCTGGAAATGGCTTGTCACTTCGCACAGCGTTTTAACAGCCGTTATGGCGATCTGTTTCCGGAGCCGGTAGCATTCAATTTCGGGGATAACCTCGTGAAAATACCGAGTCTCGATGGCGAAGGAAAGATGAGTAAGAGCGAGAATCAGATGGCTACCCTGTACCTGTCTGACAGTGATGAACTGATCCGCAAGAAACTGAGTAAGGCAAAAACAGACAGCGGACCATTAGAACCGGGTGCGCCTATGTCGGATAGCATTGCAAATCTGTTCCTGCTGATGGAACAGGTATCTACTCCTGAAGTGATCAAACATTTCAGGGATACGTATAACAACCAGTCTATCCGTTATGGTGATATGAAAAAGCAACTGGGTGATGATATGGTGAATTTCATTGCACCTATCAGGGAAAAAGCAATCGCATTGCAGAATGACCAGACTTATCTGAACCGTATTATGAAAGAAGGTGCAGAAAAAGCAAGGGAAAGTGCGGCACAGACTTTGCAACAAGCGAGAAAACTCATAGGTATTCACTACTATTAGTAAGGATTTGTTTCCTTTAATGGCAGCAAGTTTTTTCAATTGATAATCAAATAATTTGTAAATTTTAGATCGTCAACTGATCGCTTGTTGCCACTAACAGGCTGCAAACGAAATGATTAGTGACCCCTGATTCATCATGACAAAACAAAACAAGATCAAACATATAGCTATCGCCGGTAATATTGGCGCAGGAAAAACCACACTTACTGAACTGCTTGCACGACACTATAAATGGGCTCCCCAGTTCGAAGATGTTGAACACAATCCATATCTGAACGACTTTTACGAGGATATGCCCCGCTGGTCATTCAATCTGCAGATCTACTTCCTGCACGGCCGTCTGAGACAATTGCTGGAAATAGAAAAAGGCAATCAGATCGTGATACAGGACCGTACCATATATGAAGATGCGCACATCTTTGCGCCGAACCTGTATGAAATGGGCCTGATGACAAAGCGGGATTTTGACAACTACTTCAGTTTCTTCGAAACAGTAAAGTCAATGGTGAAACCGCCGGACCTGCTGATCTATCTGCGTGCATCCGTACCAACACTGGTAGCACAGATACAGAAAAGAGGAAGGGAATATGAAGAAAATATCCGTCTCGATTATCTGAAAAGACTGAATGAGTTTTACAATAACTGGATTGAAAAATACGCGGAAGGTCCTTTACTGATCATTGATATCGATAAAAATAAATTCCCTGAAAGCGAAGAAGATCTTGGTGAGATCATTTCAAAAATAGATTCTCAGTTACACGGATTGTTCTGATCAATCTGATCTGATTTTTTTTAGTAAAGATTTATTTTCCTAATATTGTCTCCTCACGCAAGTGAGGAGATTTTTGTTTGTTAGCATGTTGACCTTCCGTACCACGACTTTTTTTTGAAAAACCAACTAATCCACTACCATTAAATGCAAATGAAAAAGATCATTGCTACCATTGTTTGCACATTGTGCTCTGCTGTCATCTGTGCACAATTAGTCTGGCTGTCTGTCGATAAACAGCCTTTAGCCGGCGCTTACAGCCGTAATTATCACCAGTTATTAACAACATTACAGAATCAGGCAGCACTGGCGTATATCCCTGTTATAACAGCAGGCGTACGCACAGAAAGACGCTTTATGTTGTCCGCTATCCAGCAACATCATGTCATGATCGCATTGCCGGTCAGTAAGGGCGGATTTGGACTGCATCTTGCACAAAGCGGGTTCTCCCGTTTTCGCCAGCAGTCTGTTGGATTTGCCTATGGCAGGCAACTGGGAGAACGTTGTAGTGTAGGTATGCAGCTGGACTACCTCTCGAAAACAATACCAGGGTATTTTAGCGCGGGGACTATTGTAGGAGAATTAGGTTGTCTGATCCATCTTACACCGGCATTACATGTCGGAATGCATGCGTTTAATCCGACAGGGAATACCTTACGACGCCTGGATAATGAAGTAATACCCGCGATATATAGCGCAGGTATCGGATACGAAGTTTCAGCGGCATTTCTGTTGAGTGCAGCCGTGGTCAGGGAAACCGCGACAGCGCTGCTGACGAAAGTGATGTGTGAATATCGTATGCTTAAAACATTGTCGTTGCAATTGGGTATATGTACTGATCCGCAATTAAACATAGCAGCGATAGGATTTACCTTACAGCAGTTGTTTGTATTACTTGCTGCAAATTATCATCCGCAACTGGGGATAACGCCTTCGGCGGCTGTTGTATGGGCGTTGAAGAAGTAGCAGGCTTCCATCAGTTGATCATTTAGTTTGTTGCAGGTAACAGGAAGGATTGTACAGCATGGCTGTGTGCGATGCCTGTGAGTAATTGCAGTTTCGGGAAGAGACTGTTGATATAGCTATGTGCTTTAAATATTAGTCAACGTGATGCTGATGACGTGTATATGTTGTTAGCATCATGTTGAATGGTAGAAGTATTTGTGTTGTTGTCTGCATTAGTTGAAATCTTATTTACACCATTGTTGAATATACTTCGATATAACCTTGAAGGCCTTATCGTTTATTATCGCGCTGTTCATACATATTCACACTTATTCACAAATACTTCCAGAATTAACTTCCGCTGAAGAAAGTTAGTTAGAGGGTCATGCACACATACGTCAATATTTGTGTTGTTGTTAGCATTATCTGCAACTAAGCCGGATGCATATCTTATTCACAACATTGTTAAATACACCACCATATGACATTGAAAATCTTAGCGTGTATTATGCCGCTGTTCATACATATCTACACTTATTCACAAACACTCCCTGAATTAACTGCCGCTGAAGAAAGTCAGCTGGAAGATTACACAGCACATACCGATCAGGTACCGGAAGATGATATGCACTGGCAGCAATTACAGGCCTATATACGGCATAAAATAAATCTGAATACAAATAGTGTTGCTTTATTGAAATCACTGCATATACTGTCTGTAATGCAGATACAACAATTGTTGAGATACCGGCAGCAGCTGGGCGATCTGCTCAGCATCTATGAATTACAGGCGATACCTGGTTTTGATATGCAGTTGATCAGCAGATTATTGCCTTATGTACAGGTAGGCAAAGATCTGGAACCGCATTACAGTTGGAGAGATTATGTGAAAAAAGGAGAACATACATTGCTATGCAGATATGGCCGGCAGCTGGAGAAAAGCAGGGGCTATGTATCTACAGATACAACGGTCGCTCATTACCTGGGTAGTCCGGATAAATTACTGTTGCGATACCGGTATAATCTTACGCATTATATCAGCTGGGGGGCTGTAATGGAAAAGGATGCAGGTGAAGCATTTTTTAAAGGTACGCAACGCAGCGGATTTGATTTCTATAGTGTGCATTTGTTCATAAGACAGTATAAGTGGATAAAGTCACTGGCACTGGGAGATTTTACGGTGAATATGGGGCAGGGACTACTGAACTGGCAATCCCTGGCATTTGGTAAAGGCGCTACGGTGATGCAGGTAAAAAGAGAAGGAGAACTGCTGAAACCGTATGCTTCGGCAGGGGAGTCTAACTTTTTCAGAGGAGCTGGTATGACTGTAGGAAAAGGAAAATGGCAGGCGACAACATTTATATCCCATCGCTTACCGGATGGCAGTATTGCTGCGAATAGTGGTTATCATCGTACAGAGACGGAAGCCGCCAGAAAAGGCTCGCTTGCGCAATTGACTGTGGGAGCCAATGTAACCATAGAAGAGAATAACCGGAAACTGGGAATTAATTTTATACAGCATCATTTGTCTGCACCGATACAAAAAGGACATGCGCCGTATCAGTTATTTGGCTTTGAAGGGAAGCAACTTACAGGCTTTAGTACAGATTATGAGATCACCTGGAAGAATATGCATTTTTTCGGAGAAGCAGCGATGAGTAATAACGGTAAGACGGCATTGATAAATGGCTTATTACTCACTGCTACCAGTCATGTGGATCTTGTATTACTGTATCGTAATTATGACAGAGCATATCATGCGTTTTATGCAGATGCCTGGGGAGAATTTTATAAACCCGTTAACGAAAAAGGTATTTACACGGGTATCAGCATAAAGCTTAGCGGACATGTGAAACTGAATGCCTATGCAGATCATTTTACTTTTCCCTGGTTACAGTACCGGACCGCCGGACGGGGGAGAGGCCGGGATCTGCTGATGGCTATGACCTATACACCTGATAAACAGACAGAACTTTTTGTGCGATATAGCTATCTGATCAAACAGGAAAACGGTGATGCCACTGACTTCTTTTTACCTCCGCTGGTAACAGTGAAAAAGAAAAGCTGGCGTATACAATCACGTATACTGGCAATGGAAAATCTTACAATGAAAAGCAGGGTTGAATTAAGCCGTTATGTAAAAGAAGAAAGTACGCAACAAGGCTTCTTATTGTTCTATGAAATGTTGTATCAATGCGCGCAACGGCCTTTACAATTATATATACGCTATACCCGCTTCATGACAGATGGAAGCAACACAAGTTTATACACCATTACCTCCGGTATATTATATGAATATGCGTTGTCACGCTTAACCGGAGAGGGGCATCAGTTACAGGCGCGGATCAGGTGGAAAACGGCTGCCGGACTTACTTTCTGGCTCAGATATGAATTAACTATATATGGGCAATTGAGTAGTATCGGCAATGGATGGGATGAAGTGAAAGGAAACAGGAAAAGCCTATTACAATGTCAATTTCAACACTTATTCTAGCGATAAAATAGACAAATATCAATGTTAAATTTTCCTTCATATGTGACTGAAAAATATCTGTGTACATATGTAAATTTTCCTCTCTCTTAAAAAAAGGTTAAATTTTTCTTGGTGCAGAGAAAAAAAAATCTCTAAATTGTGGTCCTCAACCAAAATCTAAATCGTAATATGAAAGAGGCCGGAATCTCTTTATCCTGTGCTGCTATAGCTAGTAATGCAATTATGTCAACCTGTTTTCGACGGTATAGTAATATTTCCGTTAACGGCATGGGTGGGATCAATTCCGCTTCACAACAAACAACCATCCAGGGTCTTGCCGCCTTCATCCCGGATGGTTCTTTAAGATTCAACAACACCTTAAATTTCAACAACAAACTTATTGGTAAACAAGCTGTGGTTTAAACCCTGATAAAAGGTTTTTGCAATATGCCGCGTCTGATACCGGCAAAACAAAGGGAACCCGTTAAAAATTTTATTGTCAACTAAATCTAAATCGTATATGAAGAAAAGAGCGTTACTCTTTTTCACCATGCTCATGGTGAGTGTAACCCTGACGTATGCACAACAGCGTCAGATTACGGGGAAGGTCACCGGTGCAGACGGGTCGCCTATACCTTTCGCAACAGTACAAATTAAAGGGACATCAAGCGGAACCACATCTGACCAACAGGGTAATTTCAAATTATCTGTAACAGGCGCGAGCCCTGTACTGGTAATCAGAAGCGTTGGTTATGCAACAATTGATTACACTGTAGGTGCATCTTCTGCATTTACTGTACAATTAAAAGAGGAGGACAAAAACTTACAGGAGGTTGTAGTTACAGCCCTTGGTATTACCAGAAAAAAGAATGAGCTGGCTTATTCAGCGCAGACTGTTCAGGCAGAAGAGCTGAACAGAACACGTGATCCGAACGTTGTGAACTCCCTGTCCGGTAAAGTATCCGGTCTGGAAGTTAGAAGGAACAGCACCATGGGTGGTTCTACCAACATCGTACTGCGTGGTAACAAATCATTCCAGAACTCAAACCAGGCATTATTCGTAATAGATGGCGTACCTGTTGATAACTCTGTTGCAAACACACCTGACCAGACTACTGGTCGTGGTGGTTTTGACTACGGTAACGCTGCTTCCGATATTAACGCTGATGACGTAGCTTCTGTAAGCGTACTGAAAGGTGCCGCTGCTGCTGCGTTATATGGTTCACGTGCCGCTAACGGTGTGATCATGATCACTACCAAAAAAGGCAGATCAGGTATGAACGTAACTGTAAATACTGGTCTGACTGTAGGTACAATGGATAAGAGTACATTCCCTAAATATCAGAAACAATACGGTGCTGGTTACTATGATGTTGAAGATAACACTTACCAGTCTCCTGATGGTCATTTCTGGTATGCAGATATCGATGGCGATGGTACACGTGACCTGGCTGTACCAATGAAAGAAGATGCTTCTTTCGGTGCTAAATTCGATCCGAACCTGATGGTGTTCAACTATCAGTCACTCGATCCAAGATCACCTTACTACAAAAAAGCAAGACCCTGGGTTGCTGGTGAGCACGATCCATCCTACTTCTACAAGAATACACTGACTACCAACAATAGCGTAGCTGTTGACGGTGGTAACGATAAAGGAAATTTCAAACTGGGATACACCAAAACAGTTGAAAACGGTATGATCCCGAACGCACGTCTTGTAAAAGACATGTTGAACTTCGGCGCATCTTACAAGCTCACAGACAAATTAACTGCGAGTGCAAATGTGAATATGTCTAAAATTGATGGTAAAGGCCGTTACGGTACAGGTTATGACGAATATAACGTGAACCAGGCTTTCCGTCAGTGGTGGCAGATGAACATCGACATGAAAGATCAGAAAGACGACTACTTCAGAGATAAACTGAACAAGTCATGGAACCTGACAAGTCCTACTAATCCGATTCCAACTTATACTGATAACTTCTACTTCATGAGATACGAGAACTTCGAACAGGATGGTCGTATCCGCTACTTCGGTAACGTAACACTGAATTATCAGATCAACAGCTGGTTGTCTGTTTTAGGCAGAACAAGCATGGATACTTACAATCAGTGGCAGGAAGAGCGTAATGCTGTAGGTAGTAAAAATCCTTCTTCTTATTCAAGATATGACGGTTCTTTCATAGAGAACAACTACGATCTGATGCTGAATATTGACAAACAATTAAGCACAGATTTCAAATTAACCGGTTTAGTGGGTGGTAACATCAGACGTACACATGCGAAGTACCTCCGTGCTTCCACTAATGGTGGTCTCGTTGTACCTCACCTGTATTCACTGTCCAACTCTGTAAATCCGATGCTTGCTCCTGAAGAAGCAGATAGTCTGATGCAGGTGAATGGTCTGTTTGCAAGTGCAACGATCGGTTATAAAAACATGTTATTCCTGGATCTGGCAGGCCGTCGTGATGAATCATCTACACTGCCGGCTAACAACAATTCCTACTACTATCCAGCCGCTTCATTAGGCTTTACCTTCTCTGAAGTGGTAAAAGCTAAATGGCTGAACTATGGTAAAGCACGTATTAACTACGCTGAGGTAGGTAACAGTGCGCCCGCACAGGCATTGTACGATCCGTACGATAAGCCAAGTGGTTTTGGTAGCACACCTATTTTCTCTGTACCTGCTATCAAGAGAAATCCGGACCTGAAACCTGAGCGTACAAAATCATTCGAAACAGGTGTTGAACTCGCATTATTCGACAACATCCTGACTTTGGATCTGACTTACTATTCCTCCAAATCTGTTGACCAGATCCTGAGATTACCTATCTCAAGAGCTACCGGTTACGATCAGATGTTCATCAACGCTGGTACTATCCGTAACAGAGGTGTGGAAGTAAGCCTGGGTGTAACTCCGGTTAGAATCAAAAACTTCTCATGGACAGTGAATGCAAACTGGTCTATGAACAGAAGTAAAGTACTGGATCTGCCGGAAGGACTTGACTTTATCCAGTTAGGCGCCCTGCAGAGCAATGTGACGATCGGTCACGCTGCTGGTCAGGCATATGGTGTGATCCGTGGTAAAGACTTTATTTACGACAAAGCTACTGGTCAGCGTGTAGTTGAAGACCAGGAAGGCCAGGCTGTTTTGCCAGGTTACTATAAAACGACAGCAACAGCGAATGAAGTGATCGGTAACTACACTCCAAAATGGATTGGTGGTGTTACCAACACCGTTCGTTACAAAGGTCTGGCACTGTCTTTCCTGATCGATATCAAGAAAGGTGGTGATACTTACTCCCTTGACCAGGCTTACGGACAGTCAACCGGTATCTACGAAGAAAGCGTAAGACTGAACGATCTGGGTAAAAATATCAGAGATGACGTTTCACAGGGTGGTGGTATCATCTTCGAAGGTGTGACCAGTGATGGTAAACCTAATACACAGCGTGTACGCGTGAGTGGTACCCGTGGTCTTGGTGTGAACGGTTATCCAAACAAAGAGTTCATTTATGATGCAGGTTATGTGAAACTGCGTGAGGTGAATCTGACCTATTCCCTGCCAGGAAGCCTTGTGAACAACCTGAAAATATTTAAGGGTATCGACCTCAGCTTACTGGGACGTAACCTGTGGATCATCCACAAGAATGTTCCTTATGCTGATCCTGAAGAGAACCTGGCAGCAGGTAACATCCAGGGTTACCAGAGTGGTGTTTATCCTACATACCGCAACTTTGGTTTTAACGTGAGATTCCGCTTCTAAAAAAAACGAAACAAGCAACATGAAAAAGATATTTGTATATATGTCAGCGTTGTTAATGGCTTCGTCCTGTGCTAAACTGGACAGCCTGAACAGCGACCCGAAGAAAGCACTGGATGTACCTGGTGAGATGGTATTTACTTCTGCAGAGAAGAACCTGTTTGACCTGATGACGTCAAACAACGTGAACCTGAACGTATTCAGATTACTGGCGCAGCAGCAGTCTCAGGTAACCTACCTGGATGAAAGCCGCTATGATCTGGCTGCACGTAACGTACCACAGTTTTTCTGGCATTCGATGTACCGTGATGTACTGAAAGACCTGGATCAGGCGAGAATCCTGATCGAAGGAGTAGCTCCTTTGTCTGATGACCAGGCAGTGATTAAACAAAACAAACTGCTGATCATTGACATCGCACAGGTATACTCTTACTTCGTACTGGTAACTGCCTTTGGTGATATTCCATATACCAGCGCATTAACTACAGAAAATCTGTCTCCAGCCTACGATTTGCAGAGAACTGTATATGCAGATCTGCTGGCACGTCTGAAAAAAGATGTTGACGGTCTGAAAACTACCCATGGTAGCTTTGGTGGTCAGGATCTGGTATATGCTGGTAATGTTGCACAATGGATCAAATTTGCAAACTCCCTGCGTCTGAAAATGGGTCTGGTTGCCCTGGATGATCAGCAGTCTGCTGCTGTTGCAACAACCGCTATCAATGAATCAGCTGGTAACGTGATCGCTTCCCAGGCTGATAACTTCCGTCTGAAATATCTGCCTGCTCAGCCAAATACTAACCCAATCTGGGTTGACCTGGTACAGAGCAACCGTGCGGACTATGTACCTGCTAATACACTGGTGAACCTGATGAATTCAGTGAGTGATCCAAGACGTCCGTTCTATTTCACAGCTGTTGGCGGTCAGTATGTAGGTGGTACTTATGGTTCCGGTGCGGACTATGAAACCACTTCTCACATCAGCGCAAAAGTTACAGCAGCTGATTTCGAAGCACTGCTGATCGACTATTCAGAAGTAGAATTTGCACTGGCCGAGGCTGCTGCACGCGGAGGTCTGACTGTAACAGGTACTGCAGCTGAGCATTACAATAATGGCGTAACTGCTTCTATCACTTATTGGGGTGGTACTGTTGAACAGGCAAATACCTACCTGGCACAGGCATCAGTAGCTTATGCAACTGCTACCGGTACATGGCAGCAGAAAATAGGTACGCAGAAATATATCGCGCTGTACAACAGAGGATATGATGCATGGACAGAATGGAGAAGACTGGATTTCCCTGTTTTCAACGTCCCAACGGGCATGACCTATGCTAATATCCCTGTAAGACTGACTTACCCTGCCAGTGAGCAGAACCTGAATAAGAACAATTATGAAGCTGCCGCTAAGTCGATCGGCACCGACACATATGGAACCAAATTGTTCTGGAATACGAAATAAGCCCGTTTAGACTGCTCTGTACAAGATTTAGAATTGATAATAGCGCCTTCCTCAATCCTTAGGGGAGGGCGCTTTTTTTGTTAATACCCGAACCCTAATCAATTATGTTTGTTATAGCAGTAGAACCCGTTGTAAATCAATCAACAGAATAGCGATTGGATTTGCTTATAAGCATAAGTCGTAACAGCACATAATGGATCTTATTCTTCCGCTTGTGATTCATTAACCGCACCACCCCGGTGTACAAATAAATCGGAACCGTTATGCAAAAACATTTACTGTGTTTGTATTTTCTCTTTTGTATTATGACAGGGCTTTACGCGCAACAGCGTGAAGTTACAGGCCGCGTTACAGGAAGCGACGGCGTCCCCATCCCGTATGCTACTGTGCAGATTAAAGGTACCAGCAAGGGTACCACTGCAGACCAGAACGGGAATTTCAAGCTGCTGGTAGATGGCAATAATGCCATTCTGCAGGTCAGAAGTGTAGGATTTACCCTCAAAGAAGTTGCGGTAGGTGCCGGTGCAGCACTCGACGTTTCCCTTGCCCAGGATAACCGGAACCTGCAGGAAGTAGTTGTAACCGGTTTGGGTATCAAACGTGAGAAAAAAGCCCTTGGATATGCAGTCCAGGATGTCAAAGGCGATGACCTGATAAAAGCCAGCCAGGGTGATGCGCTCAGGGCTATGTCAGGTAAAGTAGCCGGTATGCAGGTAATAGGCTCCGGTGGTACGCCCGGCGCCGCCACCTTTGTAAAATTAAGAGGTACCAACTCACTGACTGGTAATAACCAGCCATTGTTTGTTATTGACGGTATTCCTGTGGATAATTCACAGAACTATTCCGGCGACCCCGCCGATGCGACTAACAACCTGCTCCAGGGTGCTACCAACACCAACCGTGGAGCAGATATCAATCCGGATGATATAGAAAGTATCTCCGTGCTGAAAGGTCCGGCTGCTGCAGCTATCTATGGTATAGATGCGGCAAATGGCGCTATTATTATTACTACTAAAAGAGGTAAAGCTGGTAAGATATCAGTTGATTTCAGTACCGGAATCTCTTTTGATAAAGTAAACAGACTGCCTGAGATCCAGAAACAGTTTGTGAAAGGTTCCGGTGGTGTACTGGCGGGTTTTGGTTCTACCAACAGGTATTCCTGGGGACCAAACGTAGACACCCTGTTCTGGACCGGCGTTCCTAATGAATACGACATTCATGGGGACGTAGTCGGCGCATCCAGTCCGAATGCCAAGGTGAAATTTGTGCCTTATGATAATACGGGCGATTTCTGGCGTACGGCCGCTACCTACAATAATACCCTCTCATTCACCGGAGGTACAGACGTTGCCACTTATCGAATGTCCGTCTCTCATAACTACCAGAACTCCATTGTACCGCTGCAATACAACCAGCGTACAGCAGTAGCACTGGCCGGTAATCTGAAGATCTCTGAAAAGATCAGGACATCCGCCAATATTAACTTTAACGTCTCCAATGGTAGTATGCCGCAGAATGGTAGTAACCTGTCAGGTATTATGCTGGGTCTCACCAGAACGCCTATTTCATTTGATAACTCCAACGGCGGACTGGATGCAGATGATCCCCGCACTTATCTGTTCTCTAACGGTCTGCAGCGTTCTTACCGTAATGGGATATATGATAACCCGTTCTGGACCATCAACAAAAACCCCTATACGACAGCAGTAAACCGTCTGATCGGTAGTTTACAGTTTGACTGGGACTTTATCAAAGACTTCACACTGACTTACCGTATCGGTACCGATGTGTATAGTGATAACCGTCATCAGTACTATGAAATACAGTCAGGTGCTTATAACGGTGGTCGTTTATTTGATGACAGATACACTTATAAGAGTGTCAACTCAGATGCGATCATTACCTGGGCAAGACAGCTCTCCAAAGACTTCAGAATGGATGTAAAGGTGGGTAATAACCTTTATTCCCGCAGAATGGACGAACTGTATGTACAGGGTGATGGTCTGACCTCTCCTGGTTATGACAATATCAGTAATGCTACCGTACAGAAGTCCTATAATTATGTCACCCCTTACAGAAGGATCTCCGGTTACTTTGATATCAACCTGGATCTGAAATCCATGTTATTCCTGGAAATTACCGGACGTAATGACTGGACTTCCACATTGCCACCTAAAAGCAACAGTTTCTTCTATCCATCTGCCAGCCTTGGCTTTGTCTTTACTGAGCTGGAAGGACTGAAAGATGGTAAAGTGCTGAGTTTTGGTAAGATCAGGTTATCAGCCGCACAGGTGGGTAAAGACCCCGGCGCTTTCCTGACCAAATCCTTCTCTGTACCTACTACCTATCCTGATGGATATACTACCGGTGTTTCCTTCCCATATGATGGAAAAGGTAGTTTCTCACTGAATAATGTACTGGGTAATCCGAATCTGAAACCTGAAAAGACCGTTTCTTATGAAGCAGGCTTACAGTTACAGTTCCTGGATAACAGGATCGGACTGGATGCGACCGCCTACCATTCAAAAGGTACCGATCTGCTGGTAAGATCTCCGATGGCAGGTTCTGCCGGTTACCAGTATGTGAACCTGAACGCGGCTTCTATCAGGAATAATGGTCTGGAAATGACCCTGAGCGCAAAACCACTGACCGGACATGCCTTTACCTGGGATCTGTTCGTAAACTACAGTATGAACCGTAGTAAAGTACTGGCTTTAGCGCCTGGTATCAATCAGATCACGGTGAATGGATTTACCGGTACAGTGATCGCGCATCTGCCTGGTCAGCCAGCTGGTATTATTTACGCTTATGGATGGCAGCGGGATGCACAGGGCCGTATCGTGATCAGTGATAACAGTGGTGACTTCGGTTATCCGGTGGTATCCAACGTACAGACAAGGGTAGGTAATCCGAACCCGGTATTCCTGATGGGTATTGGTAACACATTCGCCTACAAGGGATTCTCCCTGTATTTCCTGGTTGACTGGAAACATAAAGGTGATCTCTGGAATGGTACCCGTGGTTCCCTGCAGGCAATCGGAACATCTGCCTACACACTGGACAGAGGAAAAATGGAGGTATTCCCTGGCGTAATGGGACATCTGAGCGAGTCAGGAGAAGTAGTGCATAATGAAGGTGGTGCGGAAAAACCTGGCGGAGGTGCAGTAAATACGACCTCTGTACCGCTGGATGAAGCCTGGTACCTGGGTAATGGTGGTGGATTCGGTGCGCAGACAGAGACTTTCATAGATGATGGTTCTTTTGTGAAACTGCGTGAGATCACACTGTCTTATGACATCCCAGGCAGTATTTTCAAAGATTCCAGGTTTGTGAAAGGAATTAACGTGAACGCATTTGCACGTAACATCATTATATGGACTCCATACAAGGGGATAGACCCTGAAACCAGTTTAACAGGAGCTACCAATGCACAGGGTATTGATTATTTCAATATGCCGGGTACAGCCAGCTTCGGTCTGAACTTCAAGTTTAAATTCTAACCCTTTAAAAACGAATCACCATGTTACGGATAACCAAATATATACTGCCCTTACTGTTTTTACTGGTCCTCTCGCAGAGCTGCCGGAAGGATTATTTCTATAATGGCATTAACGATGACCCTTCACAGCTGAAGAACCCAACGGCGTCTTCCCTGTTGCCAGGTGTTATTCTGCAGAGTGCCTATACCTGGGGCGGGGATGCTTCCCGTTTCCCGTCTATTTTCATGCAACAGGTGACCGGCGCTGCTAATCAGTCCGCCAGCGCCAATATCTACAACATCACCCCCGATGATGTGGATAACATGTGGTATGCTGGTTTTTACGGGTCTATTATGACAAATATTGACACCCTGATCGCGGTAGCTACAGCAGCAGGTCAGCTGCATTACGCAGCAGTAGGTAAGATCCTGATGGCGAATGATCTGGGTCAGGTAACTGATTTCTGGGGAGATGTGCCTTATTCAGAAGCTTTCCAGGGATTGAACAATACCCAGCCGAAGTATGACAACCAGCAGGCTATATATACCCGTCTGCATACTTTACTGGATGAAGCGATCACTGATCTGGGAAAGGATGATGGCAGTGAATTCCAGCCGGGGTCTAACGACGATCTCCTGTTTGAGGGCGACCTGGATATGTGGCTAAAGTTTGCCCATGCGCTGAAAGCCAAATTCTACCTGCACACTGTAAAAGTGGACGCTACAGCACAGGCAAAAGCACTGGCGCAGCTGGCCAATGGATTTGAAGCCGGGGAAGGTGCTTTTGTAAAGTTTGTCGGCAGCAGTGCGACAACTACACAGGCGCCCTGGTACCAGTTCAATACCCAGCGTGCAGATATCATTTTCACCGGTTACCTGAATACCCTGATGAAGGGGGCCAATGATCCAAGGTATGCGGTGTATTATGATCCTTCTGATGAAAGTGCTTTAGGTGCTTTGTATGGTTCTGCGAATTCCCCCGTTTACTTCCTGTCATACGATGAGCAGAAGTTTATGGAGGCTGAATTACAGTTCCGTGCAAGCAATCCTACAGCTGCTGCGGCTGCCTATAATGAAGGCGTGAGGGCTAACCTGCAGAGGACGATCAATAACACCGCCTATCTGGCTACTGTATCCAAAACAGCGGCGACGATCACTTTGAAGGATATCATCACTCAGAAATATATTGCCCTGTTCCTGAGTCCTGAGACATGGACAGACTGGCGCAGGACAGGTTTTCCTCAGTTGACCGCCCCGGATGGTAACGTATTGGGCGGTGCACTGCCACGCTCCCTGTATTATCCGAGCAGTGAGGTGCGCTACAATACCAATACGCCGGCCAATACCAGGCTGACCCGCCGCATATGGTGGGATGCGCAATAACAGTATATAGAACGCTTCAGTGAACGATGTTTTAAAAAGAGACCTTTATATTAAGGTCTCTTTTTTACATTTGTACCGCAAAAGCGAAAACAATATGGAAAATCAGCAGGAAGAACAGGCGCAGCTCAATATTGAACTGAGCGAGGAAATAGCAGAAGGTATTTATGCCAATCTGGCCATTATTACCCATTCTAACGCAGAATTTGTGGTGGATTTTGTGAATGTAATGCCCGGTCTGCCTAAAGCCAAAGTAAAGTCCCGTATCATACTGACTCCTCAGCATGCCAAACGTTTCATGAGAGCGATGGTCGATAATATCAAGAAGTATGAAGCAGCACATGGTACTATTCAGGACCAGGAACCTGTTTCTGTTCCGATGAATTTCGGCGGACCTACAGCGCAGGCGTAATCCACATTATTGAACAGGCTGTACGGTAAGCATACAGGAAACAGGATAATCGAATCATGAGCCAGATAGTCTCTTATCCCCACTTACGGGAATTTACCAGATCGGTTTTTATTAAAATGGGTTGCCCTCCGCAGGACGCTGAAACGGCCAGCGAGGTATTGTTATCAGCTGACCTGAGGGGTATTGATTCTCATGGCGTAGCCCGCCTGAGCGGATATGTACGCTTATGGGAAGCCGGCAGGATAAATGCAACTCCCAATGTGCGTGTGGTACACGAAACACCCAGCACAGCTGTAGTGGATGGCGACGCCGGTCTCGGACTGGTGGTAGCACCCTTTGCCATGAAAGTAGCCATTGAAAAGGCGGCTGCCGTGGGTAGCGGCTGGGTGAGTGTAAAGAACTCCAATCACTTCGGTATTGCGGGTCAGCATGCAATGATGGCCCTCGAAAAGGATATGATCGGAATGGCTATGACCAATGCCAGTCCGCTGGTAGCCCCTACATTCTCCACGGAGCGTATGCTGGGCACCAACCCGATAGCGGTAGCGATTCCGGCGAAAGAGCAACCGGCATTTGTGGCTGATTTTGCTACAACAACGGCTGCCAATGGCAAACTGGAGATCCTCCAGCGCAAAAGCCAGGAAGCGCCCACAGGCTGGATCCAGGATAAAGAGGGGAATTCCAGTACCAATCCGCACGAGCTTAAATCCGGTGGTGCATTGCTGCCACTGGGTGGCGACCGTGATCATGGCAGCCATAAAGGGTACTGTCTGGGAGCGATCGTAGATATCTTCTCCGCGGTATTGTCAGGCGCCAATTATGGCCCCTGGGCGCCTCCATTCGTAAGCTTCCTGCCCCTGGCGCCGGATCCGGTAGGAGAAGGGCTGGGGCATTTCCTGGGAGCAATGAGGGTAGACGCATTCCGTCCGGCAGATGAATTCAAGGAGCACATGGACAAATGGATCACCCGTTTCCGCCAGGCAACGCCTGTTGCCGGTGAGCAGGTGCTGATACCAGGAGATCCTGAGCGGGAAATGGAGAAAGAGCGAAGAGTATCAGGTATTCCGTTACTGGACCCGGTAGTGAAAGATCTGCAGGAAGTAGCGGGAAAATTTAAATTGGATTTTTAAAGTCGACATAAAGGCACGAACTTGCGGCTTTTTACGCTCAATCTTGTACCAGTCAAACATATAACAATTCAACAGTAATGAAGATCTTAAAATTTGGTGGCACTTCCGTAGGTAAACCGGAACGTATGCATGCCGTGGCCAGTCTGGTAACTGCCGATACCGCGCCCAAGATCGTGGTATTATCCGCGTTATCCGGTACTACCAACGCTTTGGTAGAAATCGGACAATCCCTTTCTGAGGGTAAGAGGGAACAGGCAAAGGGCCAGATAGATAAGCTGGAAGCACATTACAGGACTTTTTGTGAAGCCCTGGTCAAGCAGGACGAGACCCGTGCAAAGGCGACCGCTGTTGTTGACGAGCATTTCGAATTCCTGAACATCATTCTTAAGATATCTTTCAACGAAGCGCTGAATAAGGATATACTGGCGCAGGGTGAATTACTGTCAACCCGTCTGTTCAGCGTATACCTGGAAGAAGCCGGCGTGCAATCCGTACTGCTGTCAGCACTGGATTTTATGAGCATCGATGAATATGAGGAGCCTGAAATTCCGAAGATCAAGATCAAGCTGGGCAACCTGCTGGAAAAACATAAAAGTGAGACCGTATTCATTACCCAGGGTTATATCTGCCGCAACGCAAGAGGCGAGATAGACAACCTGAAACGTGGTGGTAGCGACTATTCAGCATCCCTGATCGGCGCGGCTATCCAGGCAGCTGAAGTACAGATCTGGACAGATATCGACGGTATGCACAACAATGATCCGAGAGTGGTGAAAAAGACCTTCCCGATCGAGCAGCTGTCTTTCGACGAAGCAGCGGAACTGGCTTACTTCGGCGCGAAGATCCTCCATCCTGCATCTATATGGCCTGCACAGCATTTCAACATTCCGGTGAAACTGCTGAACACTATGCAGCCGGAAGCGAAAGGCACTATCATCACCGAACTGCCAAGTGGCGACGGTGTGAAGGCAATCGCTGCTAAAGACGGTATCATCGCTATCAAGATCAAATCCAGCCGTATGCTGCTGGCTTACGGTTTCCTCCGTAAGATCTTCGAAGTATTTGAGAAATACCGCGTACCTATTGACATGATCACTACTTCTGAAGTAGCGGTTTCCCTGACAATAGAAAATACTCCTCAGCTGGACCAGCTGCTGAAAGAATTGCAGCCATTCGGTTCTGTTGAACTGGATCACCACCAGACCATCGTATCTATCGTTGGTAATGAAGTAGCGGCTACTCCTTCCATCCTGAAGAAGATCTTCGATTCACTGAACGAAGTACCTTTACGGATGATCTCTTACGGTGGCAGCCGTCACAACATCTCCATCCTGATCGGTGGACAACACAAAGAGAAAACATTACAGTTGCTGAACAAAGGTTTATTCAACCTGGGTTAAGCACAGTAATAAAGGATAAAAAAAGGGTCTGCCTGATGGCGGACCCTTTTCTTTTATAACAATGTTTATTGGTCTTCAAAGTAACCGATCTTTCGCATATAGCTGATCTCTATAGAGAATACGCCATATTCTTCTGTGACCTTCCCCTGTAGCATGTAAAATCCGCCCTTTTGGAAGGGGTATTTGCGCAGGATATCCGGGAAGTGGACCGTATCAATAAAGTCGCCGTTTATGTCCATAAAGGTCCCGAAACTCATAGGAATGCCTTTGCTGGTATGGATACCTTTGGTACAGACGAGATAACCCAGCGCATTGATCGTTTGGCCGGTGTAATGCCTGAAATTATTTGCAGTAATATACCTGCTCTGATCATGTTGCAGAATGGTGAAAGGAGAGCACAGGGGAAACCCCAGCAGCGCAATCTCTTCAAATGCATTTTCATGTGCGGTGTAGGCCAGCATGGGTAGTTGACAGTCTGGCAATTCCTCGCGGAACAAGGGTTGTATATGTTCTGCATGTGGCGACTTCGCTTTCAGTAAAAGGCTGCTTTTCCACAATAACTCTTTCTTTGTGTAAGTGTCGAAGTTAAAGGCGCCTATTCTGATGAGGATATCCAGTTGCTCCGGAGGAGGCGCTATACGTGTAGTGAAGTCTTCCAGACTGGCATAAGCGCCGTATTGCTGTCGTTCTTCCAGTAGCCGTTCCATCCATTTTACCTCCAGTCCTTCTACATGGATAAAACCCGTGTATACGATATCATTGTTGATGCGCGTCAGGTAATCACTGTGATTGATACAGGGTGGTTTGATGGTAACACCAGTTTTCTGTAGTTCCCGGAAATACAGTTCTCTGTTATAAAAGCCGCCAAAGTTGTTAATAACCGCAACCATGAACTCTGCGGGATAATATGTTTTCAGGAACAGGCTCTGATAACTTTCTACCGCAAAACTTGCAGAGTGTGCCTTTGAAAAGGAGAAACCGGAAAAGCTGGCGATCTGTCGCCAGAGCTCAGCTGTCACGGCTTCTGGTCTGCCGAGTTTTTTACAATTGCCGAAGAACTGCTGTTCTATTTTCTGAAAATCTCCCTGTCCACGGTATTTACCGGCCATTGCCCTGCGTAAGATGTCTGCATCTGCCAGGTCCATATTTGCATATCTGCTGACGATCTTAATCACATCTTCCTGATAGACCATGATACCGAAGGTTTCACTCAGCACTTCTTTCACGATCTCATGGAGGTACACGACCTGGTGCTGGTTACGGTAGTTATGCACATATTGCCGCATCATACCTGATTGTGCTACGCCGGGACGTATCACGGAACTGGCGGCGACCAGCGTCAGGTAATCGTGGCATTCAAGTTTCAGGAGTAACTGCCGCATGGCAGGTGATTCAATATAGAAGCATCCAATGGTATTGACTGTCTGCAATGCATGTTTTACCCGTTCATCGCGCATGAATGCTTTTACATTGTGGATATCTATCTCATCGCCTTTGTTTTCTTTGATAATGTTGATCGCATCACGGATATGTCCGAGACCACGCTGACTGAGAATATCAAATTTGAACAATCCGATGGCTTCTGCCTGGTGCATATCCAGTTGTGCGGTACTGAATCCTTTAGGCGGCAGATAGGTGCTGCAATGCTGATGAATGGGTGCTTCACTGATGAGGATACCGCCTGCGTGAATGCTGAGGTGGTTCGGAAATGCCTTGTTATCATTAGACATCAGCTGACTATACCGCAGGATCTTCTGCTGTACATTATCGCCGGAGAGATCAGGATTGAAAGGTGTATCCAGGATCTTATCTATCTCATGTTTTGGCAGACCGTATACCTTACCCAGTTCACGAATGGTGGCATTCTGCTGGAAAGTGGTGACGGTACCTAAAAGCGCGGTATGTGCGGTACCATATTTTTTGAATACATATTCAATGATCTCATCCCTGTCTTTCCAGGAGAAATCGATATCAAAATCTGGTGGGGAACTACGGTAAGGATTGAGGAACCTTTCAAAATAGAGGTTCAATTCTATGGGATCGACGTCTGTTATTTTCAGACAATATGCGATAATGGAATTAGCGCCACTGCCACGGCCTACATAGAAGAATCCACGTTCCTGTGCGTAACGGATGATATCCCAGGTAATGAGAAAATAGCCATTGAAATGCTGCCCCTGTACTACGTCCAGCTCTTTTTCTATCCGCTCTTTTGCTTCCGTATTATCCGGTCCGTAACGTTCTAGCATGCCTTCATACGCGAGTTTACGGAGGAGCGTATGATCTTCCTCTTCACTTGTGGTAAAGTATTTTTTATTGCGTGGTGACTTAAAATCAAAGCTGATCTGACAGGCGTCCATGATACGCACGGTGTTGCTGATGATATGCGGATATTGTTCAAAGCTGTCGAACAGATCGCCAGGTGAGATGAACATTTCATCCGCCTGTGCCGCAGTATGATCCTGCAACTGACTGATCAGGATATTCTGATCGACAGCGCGTAGGATGCGATGGAGCTGATAGTAATCCGCATCCTGGTAAGTGACAGGGTGCAGGATGACGAGTTTATCCTGGAAGGACAGGGTATCCACCCGGAATAGTTTGTTGATATCCCGCTTGCGGATGCCAACGAGTTCATGTTCATAGAGATCCTTTAGCGGAACGGTATTCCAGGTATAAATAGCGAATACACCGGGGAATGCAGGTGCACGGTCGGGGAAGGGCAGGTCTTTATGCAGATGATCTGATAAGAATCTGTTGATATAAAACCAGCCATCCATATCACGGGCCAGCAGGATGTATTTAAGATCGTGATTGTTCCTGCATTCCAGTCCGATAATAGGTTTGATCCCATTATCCTGACATTCCTTTACAAAGTTCCAGGTATCCGAAGTGATATTGATATTGGTGAGCGCCAGGGAGGTGATGCCCATCTGCCTGGCTGTTTTCACCAGCTCTTTTGTGTCGATGGTACCATAGCGGAGGCTGAAGAAAGTTTTGCAGTTCAGATACATAAGCGTTGGTTTATCTCACTTTGGGATACGGCATAATATCCGGCTGTTTTACATCCGCTTTTTTCGACTGGGGAACTGCATTGGTACCCCGCATCAGGTATTGCCATCCGAAGCGGTTTTTGATATTGTCTATGGCCTGGTAAAGGGAGATCATTTCCTGTGTGTCATCGAACAGACTGATCTGATGGTTGCCGTGTACCAGGTGACTGAAGCGTACGCCTATCAGGCGGATGAGCAGTCTTCTGTCATATAGTTTGGTAAACAGTTCTTTGACCTTTTCCAGGAGCACATGGTCGCTGCTGGAGTAGGGGATGGTCATCTGTTTGGTAACGGTTTCAAAATCGGAGTAGCGGATCTTGACGGTGACACAGCCGGTGAGTTTATCCTGCTGTCTGAGTTCGAAGGCTATTTTCTCCGTCATACGCACGAGTTCCGCATGTATGAACTGCATATCGATGGTGTCGGTATGGAAAGTATTTTCGGTGGAGATAGACTTTTGTTCATGGTAGGGTACAACGGGCGATTCATCGATACCATTGGCTTTATTCCATAGGGAGATACCATTTTTTCCCAACCAGGCTTCCAGCAGGGAAAGCGGTATTTCGCTCAGCGTTTTTACGGTTTCTACTCCGCGGCGGCGCAGCTGGCTGGCTGTTTCCTTACCCACCATGGGGAGTTTTTCCACCGGCATAGGTGCAAGGAAAGATTTCTCATTTCCAAAGAGTATTTCCAGCTGACCATTGGGCTTAGCCTCGTTGGTAGCTACTTTAGAGATCATTTTGTTGGAGGCGAGTCCGAAAGAAACGGGTAGTTGCGTTTCCCGCATAATATGCTGGCGTAATTCGGCGGTCCATTTCATAGAACCGAAGAATTTGTCCATCCCGGTGAGGTCGAGATAGAACTCGTCGATAGATGATTTCTCGTACAGTGGAGCTTTATCAGCTATGAGTCCGGTTACTTCGCGGGAGATCTGGCTATATTTTTCAACGTCGCCTCTTCTGACGATAGCGTGGGGACATAATTTAAGCGCAACCTTCATCGGCATGGCAGAATGGATGCCATAGCGGCGGGCTTCGTAACTGCAGGCAGCTACAACGCCCCGGTCGCTCATACCGCCGACGAGCAGTGGTTTTCCCTTCAGGCTGTTATCGTCCCTGCACTCCACTGATACGAAGAAGCTGTCCATGTCGAAATGAGCGATGGATCTGTGTTGCAAAGAAATCATACAAGTAAATAATGGTCATGAAATGATGATCCCTGTGAATCCTCATGTCAGACAAATTTACTAATAATTTTAGTTGATGCTAATTTTATTAGCAGGATTAACAATTAATAACAAATTGGTGGGAATAATGGTTATTAATGATATGAGTGCGACAAGCGGGTACGCTATTTGTCACGATACATTCAAACAAAACACTTTCTCATGAAAAAGCCTGATATTGGCCAGGAACTGCTGTTATTGTTATTATTAGTGCTGCCGATGGTTTATCTGGGAATCATCTGGCCTTCCCTACCGAGTGTTATGCCGACTAACTTCAGTGTCAATGGAGTGGCAGACCGTGTTGGCAGCAAGAGTGACTTTCTTTTACTGATGACCTTTTTATTCCTTACGAATCTATTGTTATACTTTTTGTTCAGATACATTCCGCACGTGGAAGACGAGGCGGAGCTGCATCATCAGGAAATGACGCTGTTTCAGCGAAAGTACTATCAGATCCGGTTTATGATCCACATCTATCTGGCGATCTTTACGGCTGCCATCATCTTTATGGCCAGTCAGGGACATCCGTTTGTGATAGAGCGCTGGGTATTTACGGGTACAGGATTGCTGATCGGTGTAATTGGACTTTTCCTGCGCAAGGTGGAGCCTAACTACTTTGTCGGGGTAAGAACCCCCTGGACCTTAAAAAGTGAGGAAATCTGGCGGGAAACGCATGCTTTCGCAGGTACGCTCTGGTTATGTACAGGTGCGGCGACCATTGTAGCCGGATTCTTCCTGCCGGTGGTGACAGGTACCTTCCTGTTGATCTTTATAGGGGGGATACTGGCAGCGTTGCCTTACATTTATTCTTATCGTCTTTTCTATACGGATAAGGGATAGCAGCAGAAAGTGGTCTACAAATAAAAAGCAGAAGCCGCCTCCATATTATTGGAGGCGGCTTCTGCTTTTTATATTTTGTGCTACTTTCAGATTAGAACCATCCTCTGCCGGCACCCATTGCTGTCCATGGCCATGGAACGCGTGCAGCCAGGATTACCAGCGCCAGCAGGAAGAATATCAGGGACAGTTTATGTCTCTGTGCATCAGAAGATGCCTTCTTTACTTTAGAACGGCCGATGTGTACCAGTGCGATAGCGATGATAGCAGCGAAGGCATGTTCTACGGCGAAGTAACGATATGGCGCCTGGCGCATTACTTCTCCACCCATTGATTGAAATGCTTTCATTGCCATTGGGCTGATGAAATACAGTACGATCCCTACCAGTAACTGAATATCCAGAGAGATCATAAAGAAAAGGCCCGCTTTTTTGTCAGCGCTGGTGTAAGCTGAATTGCTACTAACGCCTTTTATCGCGCGGATAATTGCCCAAATACCGGTCAGCACAATTGCCCATCTTAACAGCGAGTGAATAGTTACCAAGGTGTCCATAATAAATATTGAGTTGGATTTTACGATTTTATGGGGCAAAAATAAGTTAAGCTGACCGGAATATATTTGGTAATTATAAAAATTATATGCTAATTTTGTTAGTAATGTACTAAATTATTTAGATTATGTCCATAGTATGCCGCAATCTGAAGTTCCTGCGCAAGCAGAAGGGCTGGACGCAGCAGGAGTTTGCTGATAAATTAGGTATCAAACGCTCCCTGCTCGGTGCTTACGAAGAAGAACGCGCAGAACCCCGCACAGAAGTATTGGAACTGGTTAGTGACATGTTCCGTATATCCATTGATGATTTGTTACGTCGCGATGTAGGCTCTCAGAAGGAAAGCTTTCTGGAAAAACGCCGACAGCAGAAAATGGGCAGCGACCGTCAGGTGATTGAGTTCGTACCCGTAAAAGCAGCAGCTGGTTATCTCGCCGGTTATAATGATGATGAATTCATCGAAGAATTGAACACTTTTACTTTACCTATGATGGGGGCCGGTAATTACAGGGCTTTTGAAATAGCTGGAGATTCTATGCTGCCGACGCCTTCCGGTTCAGTGATCGTATGTCACAAAGTAGATGGCTGGGAAGAGATCCGCAATAATGAAGCGTATATCGTTGTGACTAACCGTGAGGGTATTGTGTATAAACGTATCCTGAAGACCAACCGTAGTAAAAGTAAGATCACACTCGTTTCTGATAATCCGCAGTATGAACCTTATGCAGTAGGTATGGAAGATGTGCTGGAACTCTGGCAGTCAGATGCTGTTATCAGCAAAAGTGGTCAGCAGAGCCGTCTTAGTGTGAATCATCTGGCGGATATGGTGAGCCATCTGCAGGATCAGGTGAGTATGCTGAAGAAGCGTATTAAAGACTAATGATCGTTTTGCGTTTTCAACGGCAATGTTCGTAGTAACCCCACAGCTTGTGAAATGATTCGTTAAAAATATTAACGGCGAATGGTTATCTGGATACAGATGAATCATTCGTCGTTTTGTTTTATACAGCTATAGCTATCAGTAAAAGTAATATTCAGGTAGCAACGAATTACCCCCAGATCTCTGCCGCAGCGCTGAAAGTATTACAATGTGCATTTACAATATCCCTGATCTGTGTGGAATATCCACCGCCCATAGCTACCGCACAGGGGATACCATGTTGCTTTAAAGTGCGAAATACCATTTCATCGCGCTTACGACAACCTTCATGTGTTACCTGCAATTTCCCATAACGGTCTGTTTGCAGGATATCCACACCGGACAGATAAAATACAATATCAGGTTTTACTTTATTGATCAGCACAGGAAGACATTCACTCAGTGTACGCAGATAATCAACATCATGCATACCATCTGGTAAGGGTACATCCCAGTCGGATACTTCTTTATGAAACGGATAATTATGTGCGCCATGCATACTGAAAGTATAGACCTCCGGTCTTCCTTCAAATAAAGCAGCAGTACCATTTCCCTGATGTACATCCAGATCAATGATCAATACCTTTTTTACCATTTGCTGATGCAGCAGATAATTAGCGGCTATGGCAAAGTCATTCAGCAGACAAAAGCCTTCTCCGCGATCTGCAAAAGCGTGATGCGTACCTCCTGCCACATTCAGGGCAACGCCGTATTTCATTGCATGCAACGCACAGTCGATCGTACCCTGGCTGATAACAATCTCGCGTAAGGTTAATGCCGGTGATTGTGGCAGACCAATACGTCTTTGTTCTTTGTCAGATAATGTCTGGTGTTGCAGCTGATGCCAGTAATGTGCGGTATGTGTCAGCAGGATCGTCGCTTCTTCTGCCGGAGCAGGTATATGCAGTTGCTGTTCGCTGATAATACCTTCCCGCAACAATTGTGCAGGGATCAGTTCATACTTGACCATCGGAAAGCGGTGACCTTCCGGGAGTGGATGTGCAAATATGGGATCGTAGGCAACCAGCATTAATTGACTTTTAAGACGCTGTTTTCAGCAATAACAAATACTGCCTCATCAAGTGCAGGTTCTAAGGTAGCGAGGCCCGTAAAACGGCCAAAAGCAGGCAATATGCTGCAATGTTTTCCGAAGTAAAAGCAGGGGAGGCGCAGACGTTGTCTGCCAGCGCCGGCTACTACTACGCCCGGATGCAGGTGGCCGGAAAAGGTGTACCCGGGTGTGTCGCCTTCTTCGCAGGGCTCGTGTACGAAATGTATATCACGGATGCAGAGCGTATCAAACACTTCAAGATTCAGTGTCGCATATACGGCGTCAGGTAAGATATCATGATTACCCTTTACCAGTTTGAAAGATATATTGGCAAACTGCTGCCGCCAGAGTCTGAAATAGGCTACGTCATTGTTCTCACGGCTGTGGAACATATCACCTACTATGATGATCTGTGAAGGATTATAAGCCGTGATCAGTAATTGCAGCCGGTATAGGTCATTCTGCCCGATATTGGCAGGTACAGCAATCCCTGCTTTCCTGAAATGTGTGCCTTTGCCCAGGTGCAGATCTGATACTATCAACGCCTGTTCTTCCTGCCAGAAAATAGCCCTGTGTGGCGATAAATGCCAGGTCTGGTCCTGGTATCTGTAAATCACATCCTCCATATCTTCGGTAAAACTACATTATCCCTGTTAAACTAAAACTGCGGACGCATTTTTTTGATCCTGTCCTCCAGTTTTTCGCTGGTCAGGTTTTCTCTTAAACTATCTACTTTTATCGGGAAACAGAAAGGGGTGAGACTTTCCGGTTCTGTAATGACGATATTACTGTTATAAATACGGTCCAGACTTTCCCGTAAACGGGCTTCTTCCATCTGGTAGAAAAATGCCTCGTTGAACGCCTGTCGTAACAAGAGGTTCTGCGGATCATAATCCTTGAATACATTGAACAGTAATGACGCAGAAGACTGCAGGTGCCGGCTGGCTTTATGCTTACCGGGATACCCCTGGAATATCAGTCCCGCGATCACGGCAATATCCCTGAATTTCCTGCGTGCCATTTCAGTGGAGTTCACACTTGCCTGCAGATCAATGGTCAGATTCTCCAGGGAAAAAAGATCATGTACATCTCCTTCACTGACAGGAATAGGCTGATCTGACAACAGTTCAAAGCCATAGTCATTCATGGCCATGGAAAAGGTGATCGGCTGCCGTTTACTGATACGATAGGCCAGCAGCGCTGCCATTACCTCGTGTACCAGTCGTCCTTCAAAAGGATAGACGAACATGTGGTAACCATCACGGGTATTGATCATTTCGATTAGCAGTTCATTGTCTTTCGGTATGTGTGAAAGCCGTTCCTGCAGGTCGAACAAGGGCTGTAATATTTTGATCTCCGGCATGTCTGATTTGCCGGATAATGCTTCGTTATAAGTGCGGCGCAGCATTTTTCCCAGATTGGCAGAAAGGGGTAAACGTCCCCCCATCCAGCTGGGTACAATGGCGCGTTTGGCGTTGGATTTACGTACCAGTACCGTCATGTCTTTGATCATGACAAATTCCAGTGTACGTCCACCAAGACTGAACGCGTCTCCTGGTTGCAGCCGGGCAACAAACCATTCTTCTATCATACCAATGAAACCGCCACTCATGAATTTTACTTTCAGCATGGCGTCGCTTACAATGGTACCGATATGCAGTCTGTGCCGCATCGCCAGCATACGGCTGCGACAGATAAAAAAGTTATCTTCTCTTTCCAGCTTTTTGAATTCATCATAGCTGTAAAGTGCGTCTCCACCCGTGCTTAGAAAGGCCAGCATCCAGGCCCATTCGTCTTCTGTAATATCACGGAAACAAAAGGTGTTGGTCACTTCCTCCCATATTTCATTTGCATGAAATCCATCGGAAATGCCTAACGTCATCAGGTATTGCAACAGTACGTCGTAAGCAAGTACGATCGGTATACGGCTTTCTACCAGTTGCTCTTCCATGGCAGCCTTCAGTGCAGCTGCTTCCACCAGTTCAAGACTGTGGGTAGGCAGAAACCATATTTTACTGGTTGCACCCGGCTGGTGACCGCTTCGGCCTGCGCGTTGCAGGAAGCGGGCTACTCCTTTCGGACTGCCGACCTGGATAACGGTATCTACCGGACGGAAGTCCACACCCAGATCAAGACTGGACGTGCAAACCACCGCTTTCAGTACGCCGGTATGCAGGGCTTCTTCCACCCACACGCGCAGTTCCATATCGATAGAGCCATGGTGGATCGCAATGGCGCCTGCCAGTTCAGGACATTGTCTTAATATTTCCTGGTACCAGATCTCCGTTTGGGAACGGACGTTGGTGAAGATGAGTGTTGTTTTGCTGTTCATGATCACCGGCAGCGCTTTATACAGCAACTTAGTACCTAAGTGACCCGCCCAGGGGAATTTTTCAATTTCATCTGGTAAGATGCTCTGTAATTCGATCTTCTTATCCAGTTTGGCGCGTACAATGACGGCCTCCGGATCAGGCTGACCGAGCAGTACGTCCAGCGCTTCATCCAGATTGCCGATCGTGGCAGATATACCCCATACTTTTAATGGCGGACGGCCTGCTTTTTTTGCCAGTCCACGAAGCCTGCTAAGACCCAGTTCCACCATAACGCCGCGTTTGCTGCCCAACAGTTCATGCCATTCATCAGCCACGACTGTCGTCAGGTGTGCGAATACTTTGGGATATTCTTTTTGTCCCATTAACAGGTGCAAACTCTCCGGTGTGATGAGCAGGATTTCCGGCATCATCTTTTTCTGCTGCTGACGGGTAGAGATAGGCGTATCACCACTACGGATGCCTACCTGCCAGGGCATATTGAGTTCCTGCAATACTTCCTCCATGGCACGGGCAATATCTTTCGCCAGTGCCCGTAGCGGAGTGATCCACAGCATTTGCAGGCCGTTCTTTGTTTTTTGCTGATAATCCTCCGGATGTTTGTTGATCCAGTCGATCACAACGCCCAGGAAGAGGGAGAAGGTTTTACCGTAACCGGTAGGGGCGTTGACAAGGCCTGATTTGCCCTGCATGTAATGTTTCCAGGCTTCTTCCTGGAATGTAAAGGGCTTTCTGTCTCTTGCAGCCAGCCATTCTATGATCACCTGCCATCCGCGCGCTTTGTTTTTCATCAGTTGATGAAATTAGTAAAAAAGGGAGAAATAACAGAGTTTTCAAATTGAGTAAATAGTTCTTTTTTGAGAACTTATTTTTGTTTGGGATAATAATGTTTTATATATATGTAATGCCGTATAACCGGGAGATAGACAAGGATTAACTAGGGACAATCAATTTTTTAAATCAAAATTGTAATTGACAATGACTGTTATTGCATTGAAAGCGATCAGGGTATTCGGCGCATATTATTCTTTAGCAATACTGCCTTTAAATGAATGGTATAAGAAAACAAAAGAGGCAGATTAGGGAGTTTTAGTGAATTGAAACAAACTTTTAATTCATATGATGTTATAGGTGATGACAGATATGTATTCAACATAGATGGAAATAATTATCGTCTCATAGCAATGATTCATTTCAAAAATAGAATCCTCTATATAAGAGACATACTGACACACGCGCAGTATTACGAACATAGAAAGAAAGAGACATTACAGAATTTGTAACTTTTTTATTCAACATACGCATATGGAAATAGAAACCAAACAGCAGTACTATGAGGCTATGACTGCGATAGAGTCATACTTGCAGAAGGGTTTTTCTAATCTTTCAGCAGAAGAGGATAAACATTTAAATGAGTTGTCCAAAGCGGCAGAGATATGGGAAATGAAAGAATATCCTATGCCAATCAAGCCTGATTTTAAGCAATTCTGCTTCGTATCATGACAATACATCACTTTAATCAAACGCAGCTTGCAATTGAACTGGAAATATCTAAGTCTCAGTTTTCGGAAATTCTGAGTGGCCGGAAAGCTCCTAATCTTAGTTTGGTTAAGAGCGTTCATGACAAGTTTCATATTGATGGAAATATTTTATTAAATAGCTTATAACAATTGGACCAACATAGTATTCAACCTTAGAGTTCTCTTATCTACATTTATTTTAGCCAACATTATTATTTCTTTATAAATCTCACTCTGCCGGTTTGAACCACCAGTGTATCTGCTGTGTGTATCGTATTCAGCACATCCGGATTAAACATATCCTGTACATTCCACTGCCCGATCTGACAACCATTGCGGTCAACAGCTGTCGTAAACACATAGGAAATAAGCGGCAGCGACAGATCATTTCCGGCTCTTTCTAATGTGAATTGTTGTGCGGTCTTACAGAGGGTGCAAAAGCCGCTGCTACAAGCTATCGTGTAGCAATAAGGTGTAGGCGCATATTTCCTTACAAGCAGCGGTACATTATTACATCCCAGTTCGCCGCCTGTAAAATATTGAAAAGCACTGGAATCTTTTTCTCTGAATAGCACAATATCATCATTTACGCTGACCAGTGTACCTTTTTTGGTAGCCTGGTAGTCCCGGCTACCGGAGTAACGTACCGTAACACTGTCGTCACTTACATAATCAATGCTAATACCATAGTCTAACTGACCGGTGCTTCCCGTCAGATTAAAAAGTGGTAATGACATATTCTGTCGATCAATGAATGCTTTAATAAAAGCAGGATCAGTGATCTTCGTATTCTTACTGTATAATACCACGGTACTTAATTCCAGTTTGTTTGAACTTTCATAAGTGCCGGAGACGATCAGTTCAGATTTATCTTTTTTGCAGGCATTTAATATCAGGGCACAGCAGATAAGTGTTAGCAATTTTTTCATGGGTATTATTGTTTGTAAAATTGGGAATAATTGTGCTGAACGATCAGGGTATCATTTTCTTTCAGCACGGTTTGTATATCAGGTCTGAATGCATCAGATAAACAGCAAAAGGTGGCAGCGTTACAGTATTTTATCCTCTTAACTCATCCAGTCGCACTTCATCCCTGCTGATCTGCAGCTGATGCATAATCCCACACTTCAGGGCATAGTTATCTTTCTGATGTCCTACCGGAAATCCAAAGCAAACCGGATAGGTGGAATCCTTTACTTTCTCCATCACGATATCATACACGGTACGTCCGAATTCTTCTCCCGGATCGTCTGGTTTGATACGATTGAAACCTCCGATGATCAGTCCTGCGAGATTGTCAAGTTTATGAGCACGCTGCAGACTGTTAAACATACGGTCAAGACTGTAGAGGTATTCGCCTACCTCTTCGAGGAACAGTATTTTCCCGATGGTATCCGGTTCTGAGTTAGTTGCCAGTACGCTCTGGATCATGGACAGATTACCACCGATAAGTATCCCTTTGGCAGAGCCTGTTCTGTTGCGGGAGTCAGAGAATGTTGTGTAATGGAGTTGCTGGCCACTCAGTGCATCTCTGATGGAAGAGATGGTTTGTTGTACGATCGGTTCGGCTGTGTTATAGTCATCCGGGAAGCTGTTGCACATCTTCGAATGTAGTGTAGCGATACCATACAAGCGGTTAATATGACAATGTAAAACGGTGATATCACTAAAGCCGATCACCCATTTAGGTTGTTGTATGAAGTGGGAAAAGTCAAGCTGATCTACGATACGCGCACTGCCATAACCACCCCGTGCACACATGATGGCTTTTATGGAAGGATCGTCGAGCATCGCCTGCATATCCTGCTGACGTTCTTTGTCGGTGCCGCCAAAACTGAAGTCTGCTTTGTTCACGGTATTACCTATACGTATTTTAAAACCCCAGCTTTCCATAATGCGTATGGCCGGTTTAATTTCTTCCAGTGTAATATGTCCGGCGGGGCAGGTAATACCGATCAGGTCACCCGGTTTAAGATAGGGAGGGATCAGCAGTCTTTCTTCATGTAGTGGGAGCGCTGCAGCGGCCTGTTGTAAACGTGCCAGCGCGGGAAGGGTAGTAAGGCCCGCAGTGGTGGCCAGCGCTGACAGAAAGTGTTTGCGGTTCATAACAGAAAAGTAAGCATTATTTGAATAAGGAAGTGGCCTGTTTTTTGTCTTTCTTTGTGTAAAAGAAGAACTATGAAACACCTTTACTTTCTTGCGGTGGCATGTATGCTCATGACGGCGCCGGCTTTTGCGCAGAATGCCTGGAAGATTCAGCCTGGTGAATATATCGGAAATACAAAACTGGGTGAAAAAGTAGAAGATATGTCCAAAGAGCTTGGCAATGCAGATGGTGGGGACGCTGCTATGGGGAAGGCCTGGGCCTTCTGGTACAGCCGCAAAAAAGATGACAGTATCGACTCCTCCAGATTCCTGGCAGTTTATTCCGTAAGACAGGAAGCAGATGGTAAAGAAGCAATGGTCGTAAAACAGGTACGTGTGAATACCGGTTCCTTTACAACCTCAAAAGGATTAAAAGTTGGCAGCTCTTATATCGAGATAAAAAAACTGTTCCCTGCTATAAAAGTAGTGGCACAGTATGAAGACAGGGTAAAAGGAAAGAAGATCACCGTATACGATGTGCGTAACTCCGGTATCGCTTTTGAAATGACGACAGAGAAAGGCAGAAAGGAAATCTGTTCTGCCATTACGGTACATCCAAAGGGAGAAAATGTAAATGCTTATATCCTTTTCCCAGGGTATGAAGGTCTCAGACAATTACAAAACTAATAGACCACTCTGTGTGTCGCCTTGATAACTGACATCACAAACACACTCTCCATGTGACGGATATTATCCAGCTCGCCTAGCTTGTTGACATTGAACTCATGGTAGGCGAGCATGTCTTTTACCTGTACTTTGAGCATGAAATCAAACTGACCGGAGATATTCAGACACTCCATTACTTCAGGGAAAGACGTGATCTCTTTGATGAATTTTGACCCCGCCTTTTTACCATGCTCTTTAAGGGAAATATAACATAAAACGGTCAGAGCTTTATCGATCTTGCTGGGGTCAACGATAGCAGCGTATTGCCTGATAACACCAGCCTGTTCCATTTTACGAATACGTTCATAGACAGGGGTAGCACTCAGGTTCAGCTTTGCTGCCAGGTCACGGATAGTCATTTTTGCATCTTCTTCCAGCAATTGCAGAATTGCTATATCCTTTTCATCCAGCGCAATGTTGTCGGTGGCACTATCTTTTTTGTTATTGCCCAGGTTGTTCATGTCAGTATAGAATAATGTTCCAATTAGAATGCAATAATAAGTACAATATACTAATTTGATTCATTAATCCCTGCCTTTTTATTATTGTTTATGCATTTGCAGTAGTTGCTGTAAATCAGTGAGTGTGTTGATCTCTGTGACTGGTTTATCCTTCCGCCAGCGTAATATCCGGGGAAAACGCAGGGCCACGCCTGATTTATGCCGGTTGGAGGCCGCAATACCCTCAAATCCGATCTCAAACACCAGTTCCGGTTTCACTGTCCTTACCGGACCAAACTTTTCAATGGAATTCCGCTTTACCCAGTTGTCTACTTCATTGATCTCCTTGTCCGTCAGACCGGAATAAGCCTTTGTAAATGACACCAATTGTTCTCCATCCCGGACGGCGAACGTGTAATCTGTGTATAAATTCGATCGCCGGCCGTGGCCTTTCTGGGCATATATCATGACTGCATCTATGGTCAGCGGGTCTATTTTCCATTTCCACCAGTCGCCTCTCTTACGTCCCACCTGATAAGCAGAATCCAGCTTTTTCAGCATCAGTCCCTCACTGCCTTTTTCCCTGGCCTGTAAGCGGAATGCTGCCAGTTCCCCCCAGTCATGGAAGGTAATGGCTGGGGAGAGACGCAGGGTGGGATGATTGATCTTTTCGACCAGTTGTTCCAGGAGCTGCCGGCGTTCCTGAAGGGCAGTGGTCCTGATATCCTGTCCTTCCCATTCCAGCAGGTCATAACTCAGGAAAGCGACGGGGGCTTCCTGTAATTGTTTACGGGTCACATTCTTTCTGCCGATACGGGTCTGTAAGGTTTGAAAAGGTAGGGGAAAGCCATCCGCAAAGGTCAGGATCTCTCCGTCCAGTACCGTGCCTTCGGGCAGCAGATCCAGGAGGGGCTGGTATTCCGGAAACTTTTCCGTGATCAGTTCTTCCCCACGTGACCATACAAACAGCTGTCCGTTTCGTTTGATGATCTGTCCGCGGATACCATCCCATTTCCATTCCGCCTGCCATTGCTCCGGCACACCCAGTTCGGCAGGGCCTGTTTCGAGGGCATAGGCGAGGTAAAACGGAAAAGGTTTGGAAGCGTCTGCTTCGGTAATATTTTCGCTTAATAATGCCTCGATAGTGGTTTTCTGAGGATCCCAGTTGCCGCTGATCATATGTGAGATGGTCGCCGCCGGAATATCGTAGGTTGCTGCCAGGGCATTGACCATCATCTTCTGCGATACACCGATACGGAAACCGCCTGTGATTAGCTTATTGAATACAAAACGTTCGCTGGTATCCAGTTCTTCCCAGGCTTTGAGGATGAAGGTCTGTTTGGTTGTTTCATCGGCTTTTTCCAGCTGTATCAATTGATCGATCCAGTAATGCAGGGGATGCACAGAAATGCTTTTCCCCGGAGGAAGCAGCAGTGCAATGGTTTCTGCCAGGTCACCCACGGTATGATAACACTCTTCATACAACCAGGATGGTAAACCGGTCATCTGTAAACACCAGGTACTGAGTTGTGTCGCATTGACAGTACGTTTAGGCCGGCGACCCGTAAAGAGCGCCAGTACCCATAGTCTGTCGGCGGCATCGGCGGTCGCCATATACTTGCTGAGTGCATCCAGTTTCTCATTGGTTTTGGTGCTGTTACTCAGTATTCTGATGAGTGTGGCAAATTCTTTCATAACCTGGCTTTATTGCTCATTGGGAGTGGTTTCCGGTATATTCAGTTCTTCATCTGTATCGCCATATTCTGTCTTTACTTCCTGGGCGGGAATGCCATTTTCTGTCAGATAGCGGGCGAAGGCGCTGCTGAAACCATGTGTGGTATACACCTTCTCAGCTCCTGTGGCTCTCACTGCCTGTAACAGTCCTGTCCAGTCGGCATGATCAGAAAGGGCAAACCCGGCATCTGCATTCCGGCGGCGCATATTGCCGCGTACCTGCATCCAGCCGCTGCATACGCCCAATGCATACGGGTTGAACCGCCGCATCCAGGAGGTATCAGCTGCAGACGGAGGGCCGATAATGAGGTTATTTTTATAGGCAGATGCGGGCGTTTCCGGGGTGATACGATGTATCTCCGGCAGGTCCCAGCCTTTTTCCCGTAATAGTTGGTGGGGAATATAGATGGCGCCATGCGCCCAGATCTGTTCTGTCACATCCCGCAGGTGGTATAACAGGCGTTGCGCTTTCCCAAGACTGTACCCCAGTATGACGCTGTTTTTGCCCGCTGCCTGGTTATCCTGTACCCATTGCCGGATGTTGCTGAAAATAACGGCCTGTGGTTGCCAGTTATATATGGGCAAACCAAACGTACATTCTGTAATAAACGTATTGCAGGGCACCGGTTCAAATTGTCCGGAAATACCATCATTTTCCACTTTATAATCCCCGCTGAAAACCCATACTTCATTACCCTGCTGGACCCGTACCTGCGCTGAGCCGATGATATGTCCTGCGGGATGCAGGGAAATACTGACGCCATTGTACCGTATCACTTCGCCATAGGCGACTCCCTGTACGCTGATATCCTGACCAAGTCGGAGTTGCAGCAGGTAAACGCTGTCGTGCTGACAGAGATAATGTTTGCTGCCATACCGGGCGTGATCGGAGTGTGCGTGGGTAATAACGGCCCTTTCCACGGGTTGCCAGGGGTCGATGTAGAAGTCGCCTGCCGGACAATAAATGCCTTTGTCGGTGAATTGGAGTACCTGCATATGGAGGATGATACAATTTTCATGCAAATGACCGGAAAGTTAGTCATTCGGGAGCAGGTACCCGAAAGGAAGTACGGATGGATGGTGGGTAAAAGAAAAGAGTGTGCCGGGAGACACACTCTTTTCTTTTATACGATATGTAAACAATGCTTACTGGAAATTCATCCTTACGTCTGCACTGTCATTTTTCTGAATGATATTGATGTTCTTGTTCTCAAAGTAATCAGGCATGGTAGAACCTTCTTTCAGGTATACCGGCTGATAATTTAAGTTATTGAACACTTTTTTAGAAGGATCGTTGATGCTTCCGTTGAAGTAAACACCTTTATCGGACAGCTGCTTCACAAAGTACCAGGTCAGTTCAAATCCTTTGAAGGCCATATCAGAAGGGCGGGATTTGTAAACGCGTTTGAAGTAATCTGTGATATAGCGGCTATAAGCATCCGTTTTATCATTGAAATACGGAGAGGTGTAATAGATCTGCATATCCTTCAGTTCAGGTTCTTTGAACTTCATCACGTCCCAGGTAGGCATACCATATACCTGAATGGGGTAGGTGGCTGTCTGTACACTCAGTTTACGCAGGATTGCTTTTGCATTGGTTTCATCCAGTGAAGCGACTACGCAAAGGTTCGGGCGATCGGTGAGCAGGAACTGAGACAGTTCGCCGTCAGTCATTGCATCACTCCATATCACTTCCCGGATACGTGATTTTTTACCGTTCTGCATTTTGTCATAGTCTGCTTTGAAGTCGGCTGCAAGGCGTTTTTCAAAAGGACTATTCTTATGGAACAGCAGGATATTCTTATTGGAAAATGCTTCCTGGAGATAACGGTGCAGGGCTTCTCCGTGCGTTCTGAGCATGCTGTTGGTGATCAGCAGGAACGGGTTTTCGGAGATACCGCCGTCATTCGGATAGGTGGCAGATACCAGGTTGATTTGTTTGTCTTTTGCGATGTTACTGAGTTCCTGGATCTCAGGTGCACTTACAGCAGCGATGATCAGGTCAGTGTTATCGAATGCCTTGTTTTTCTTCAGGCCATTGATATCATTTGTCTTTGATTTGCTGTCATAAACGAACACGTTGAGTTTCACCCCCTGCTGTTGCAGGCTATCCAGCGCAAGCTGTGCACCTTCGTAAAAATCAAGGCCTGACAGCACATAGCGTGGCAGTGTACGACCGGGAATTTCGGTACCATTGGTGAATACAGAATCAAGATAGAGAGGGGCGAAGAGTGCAACGTTATACACATCCTTTTTTACTTCACGGGCAAAGGCAGGTACGTTAAAAGGGGCTGCTTTTTCTTCCTTCTTTTTCTCTTCTTTTTTCTTCTCTTCCTCTTTAGGTTTTGTGACAGTTGTTGGCGGCGCAGTAGGGCTGCTGGTGCTGCTCTTGAATAGTGAACAGGCAGACAGCAGGACGGTCAGTGCACAGGCAGTGACTGTCAGACTGCATATTTTGGATTTACTCATAGCGATCATTAATTACAAAAATCGTTCCTGTATACAGCATAAGAAACGCTTAATGCTGTGGCTTAGATGTATAAGTGCCTCAGCATTAAGCGTTTCTATATACGGTGTAAAGGCTTTATTCCCATTCGATGGTAGCCGGTGGTTTTGAACTGATATCGTACACCACACGGTTAATCCCTTTCACTTTATTGATAATATCGTTGGACATTTTTGCCAGGAACTCATATGGCAGATGTGCCCAGTCGGCAGTCATACCATCTACAGAAGTCACGGCACGGAGTGCAACGGTGAATTCATAAGTTCTTTCATCTCCCATCACACCTACGCTCTGTACTGGTAACAGGATGGTACCTGCCTGCCATACTTTATCGTAGAGTTCAGCTTCACGCAGTCCGTCGATATATACCGCGTCTGCTTCCTGGAGCATTGCTACTTTCTCCGGAGTGATCTCACCCAGGATACGGATAGCCAGACCCGGACCAGGGAAAGGATGACGGCCCAGGAATATTTCGCTGATACCGATCTCGCGACCTACGCGTCTTACTTCATCTTTGAAGAGGAAGCGCAGTGGCTCAACCAGTCCCATATTCATTTTCTCTGGTAAACCGCCCACGTTGTGGTGGGATTTGATGGTTACGGAAGGACCATTCACAGAAACAGATTCGATCACATCAGGATAGATAGTACCCTGACCCAGGAAGGAGATGTCTGTCAGGAGGGTTGCTTCCTGCTGGAATACCTCGATGAAGAGACGACCGATGATCTTACGTTTCTTTTCAGGATCGCTTACGCCTTTCAGTTCTCCGAAGAAGAGATCTTTTGCGTTCACGCCCTTTACGTTCAGGCCCATATGTTTATAGGAATCCAGTACGCTTTCGAATTCGTTTTTACGGAGCAGGCCGTTATCCACGAATATGCAATACAGGTTGCTACCGATGGCTTTGTGGATCAGTTCTGCCGCTACTGTGGAGTCAACACCACCACTCAGCGCCATTACTACTTTCTTATCGCCTACCTGTGCTTTGATCTTTTCGATCGTTTCCTGTACAAAGGCTGCTGGCGTCCAGTCCTGTGCACATCCGCAGATGTGTACCAGGAAGTTGCGCAGCAACTGTTTACCTTCCAAAGAATGCGTTACTTCCGGGTGGAACTGCAGACCGAGGATCGGGTGTTTGGCAACTGTTTCAGATTTGAAAGCAGCAACCGGGATATTGTCGGTATGAGCGATGATCTCGAAACCTTCAGGCATTCTGACGATGGTATCTGAGTGGCTCATCCATACCTGGCTACGGGAAGAGATATCATACAGGAGCTTTTCTTCCTTGTTTCCGTGGTCCATAAAGGCACGACCGTATTCGCGGATGGAGCTTTTCGCCACCTCACCGCCAAATACTTTGGCTGTCAGCTGCGCGCCATAGCACACACCCAATACTGGTACTTTTGCCGCCATGGCAGCTATGTCAACCGTCGGAGCACCGGCATCGTTTACGGAAAACGGACTACCGGAAAGAATAATTCCCTTCACCGTGTCATCCCACTGGATAGGTGCGAGACAAGGCTTGATTTCACAATAAATGTTCAACTCCCTGATACTGCGGGCAATCAGCTGCGTGTACTGGGAACCAAAGTCTAGTATAAGTATCTTTTCTGTCATGGTGGTGCAAAGATAACGGCCAAATATGAAATCCCAAGTTGGAAAATGCGAATAGTCTGTAAGGGTTTGTTCTTATATTCGCGGGACACATGTTTTTTAATCGCCATTTTAAAACTCAACTAAATATCAACCAGCATGAAAAAAGTCCTCTATGTTTCAGGATTAGCCCTTGTATTGTTTGCTCTTCAGAGCTGCGGAGGTCGTCGCCTCAAAGGCAGCGGTAACGTCTCTACGGAAACCCGTTCAATCAATGGATCTTATGGTAAAGTTGCCCTGAAAGGGTCTATGGATGTGGAATTTACCCAGGGCCCGGCCCAGGCGGCCATTATTGAAGCGGACGACAATATCTTGCCCTATATAGAGCTGAACGTTCATGATGATGAGCTGGTGGTAGATCTGAAAGACGATGTCTCTATTAAGTCGCATCATGGTATCAAGATAAAAATAACAGCGCCTGATGTATATCAGTTGTCCCTGGCAGGCAGCGGTAATATCGTGGTGACCAATACCCTGGAAAATACTGAGCCTGTGCGCTTTAAGCTTACAGGTGCGGGGAATGTGGTGGCAGCGGTGAATAGTCCGAAGGTGATCGCTTCTTCTGCCGGTTCCGGTGATATTAAACTGACCGGTGAAACAAAAGATCTGGAGGTAAGTATGGCAGGAAGCGGTAATTTTGAAGGTAGTGAGCTGCATACGGAAAATACCAAAGTGACCATCGCCGGTAGCGGTAACGCAGATGTTCACGCCAGCGTGAAACTGAATGCGAAGATCGTTGGATCGGGAGATGTGGGCTATAAGGGAAGTCCTGAGGTGACCTCCAGTATTGCCGGCTCAGGGTCCGTACACAAGGATTAACAGCGATAAATTTTAATAAGGAAGCCAGACAGGGTAGCGTAAAACGTGATAGCCTGTCTGGCTTTTGTTTTTTACGAAGGACGAAATGTTAATAACTCATCATTTATTAATAGCGAAACAATGGAAAAACCAGCAATGAATGCAGCAGATGTAGCACGTCAGCTGCGCGAGCCGGCAGGTGAAGACGGCGTTAAGGTAGGATTGGCTATGAATAAGTCCAATGCCGCATTATATAATATGGTACTCGACTTCTTAGGACTGAAACCGGGAGATAAGGTACTGGAGATTGGTTTCGGGAATGGTTATTTTATCCCGGCTTTATTTGAAAAAGAAGCAGCTATCCGTTATACGGGACTGGATATGTCGAACCTGATGGTGGAAGAAGCCACCCGGGCAAATGATGCACGTATTGTAGACGGTACGGTGGAACTGCACCTGGGCAAAGCAGAAGCCATGCCTTTTGCAGATGACTCATTTACAAAGGTATTCGCGGCGAATGTGTTGTACTTCTGGGACGACCCTTCACTGGCTTTAAGGTCTATCTACCGGGTACTGGAAACAGGCGGAGAGCTGATACTGGCGATCCGTTCGGCGGAGTCGATGAGGCAGCTGCCGTTCAGCGGGCATGGGTTTACTTTATATAGTGTAGCCGATGCGGAAGCCCTGTTACAGAAAAATGGTTTTGCGGTCGCTGAGGTAATAACGGCAACGGAAGATGCCAAAACCCCACAGGGTGGCGGGGCTACTGTTCAGCTGGAGAATATTTGTTTACGGGGAATTAAAATTTAAGTACTCTTTAACATTTATGTTATGGCTCAGATAGCATCTTTCAGCATCTTTGTAACTGTAATACAACTTATTAAGTCCTTTGGCCACGGTACTGCTGTAAACAAATGCAGAGGATATGGCAGTACCTGGCTAGGGCACAAGACTAATTAAATACTTCTTTATATTTACGGCCCGCCGGAAAGTGTCAACACCTTCCGGCGGGCGTTTTTATTAGGGATTACAGCTATTCATATAACAAAAAAATATCTTTTACCTACAGTTGTTTTTCGTAAGTTTACGGCTTCAATTGTTGAACCTCCTATTCCTTTTATGATTGAACGACCTAAGATCCTGGTTGTATATTATACGCAAACAGGACAATTAAAGCGAATTGTCGATACGGTATTAGGCCCTTTACAGGATAAAGCAACCATCGTATACGAGGAATTGAAACCAGTGAAACCATTTGAGTTCCCGTGGAAGAAGCAGGTTTTTTATGATACAATGCCTGAAACGGTATTAGGTAAACCTGCTGCTATCGCTCCGCTGAAAGTGAACCCGGATGAGCATTTTGACCTTGTTATCCTGGCTTATCAACCCTGGTTCCTTTCTCCATCACAGCCTACGGCAGCATTTTTGCAGAGTGAATCAGCGGCACGTTTGCTGAAAGGTAAACCTGTGATCACGCTGATGGGATGTCGTAATATGTGGCTGAACGCACAGGAAAGCGTAAAGCAATATCTGCATAAGGCAGGCGCACACCTGGTAGGCAATATTGTATTGGTGGATAAATCACCTAACCTCGTAGCCCTGATCACAGTATTGAGATGGCAGTTCAAAGGAAAGAAAGAAGCAACCTCCCTGTTACCACCCGCAGGTGTACAGGAAGTGGATATTGTTGAATCCGTACGTTTTGCAGGTCCGATCGCTAAAGTGCTGGAAGACAGACAGTGGGACGCATTGCAGCCCCGGTTGCTGGAATTAGGAGCAGTGGATCTGCTGCCTAACCTGATCCTGCTGGAAGACAGAGGTATCAGGGCATTCCGCTACTGGTCAAAGTTCATCAGTGCGAAAGGTGGTCCGGGCGCCCCGGAACGTCAGGGCAGGGTATCTATGTACAGAGGATTACTGCTGATCGGCATATTCGTATTATCACCTATCGCCAAGATAACATCCATGTTCAAGCTCGCGTTAAATAAGGGTAAGCTCCAGGAAGATGTGAAGTACTATAAAGGTATACATCTGCGCTAAGTCTTCGGGATTGGTCATGTAATCAACTTATCGTACAATTATTGAAAGGGGACAACATGTAAACGACTGTTTTACGGTAATTTCCGTAGAGTATTCTATATTTACGGGCGTTTGTGTGTGAAAAAGTCGTGAAAAGGGGCAAACCGGACATTAGAGTAATTGACATAACCAGATGGGATACGCCTATCAGCTGAAAGACCGAGGAGCCTGCAACGGAAATATAAAAGGTTAACAATCAACAGCCAGTCTTTAAATTGGAGGATGGGCATCTACTTATAATAAAACAGGAATCTATTTCAAATGAAGGAAGTTTATATTACAAGGCTTGCTAAGTTTTTGCCAAATGAGCCAGTAGAGAATGATGAAATGGAAAGCATTTTGGGTTTGGTGGACGGAAAGCCTTCCCGTGCCCGTTTGAGAATTCTGGGAAATAATAAAATCAAGACCCGTTATTATTCACTGGATAAAGAAGGTAAATCTACTCACTCAAATGCTGAAATGACAGCTACGGCTGTAAACAGTCTGTTTGATGATAAATTCCCCCTGAGCCAATTGCAACTGCTGGCCTGCGGAACGACTTCCCCTGATCAGCTGCTGCCGAACCACGCCGCTATGGTGCATGGTTTGCTGAAATGCCAGCCGGTTGAACTGATCGCTGCTACAGGTGCATGTGCTGCGGGTATGCAGGCATTTAAATATGCCTGGATGTCCATCAAATGTGGTAACACCAGCAACGCTGTCAGCTCTGGTTCTGAGAAATTCTCCAGCTGGATGCTGGCAGAGAAATTCGAGCCTGAAGCAGAAAACCTGAAGCAACTGGAAAGCAATCCGATCATCGCTTTCGAAAAAGATTTCCTTCGCTGGATGCTGTCCGACGGCGCCAGTGCAGCCCTGTTCCAGGATAAACCAAACGAAGAGGGTCTGTCCCTGCGTGTGGACTGGGTAGAGATAGCATCTTATGCACACGAACTGGAAACCTGTATGTATGCAGGTTCCATCAAAAATGAAGACGGCAGCACTACAGGCTGGATCGATATGACACCGGACGAATGGGCACAGCACAGCGTATTCTCCTTCAAACAGGATACCCGTCTGCTGGGCGCAAACATTGTTCCTTCCGGTGCAAAAATGTGGAAAGAACTGGTAGAGCGTTATAACATTGACCTCGATAAACTGGACTACTTCCTGCCTCACCTGTCTTCCGAATTCTTCCGCTTTAAGATCGATGAAGAGATCACCCGTCTGGGCGTACCTATCCCGCAGGAAAAATGGTTTACCAACCTAACCAAAGTGGGTAACGTAGGTACTGCATCTCCTTATCTGATGCTGGAAGAACTGCTGAACAATGATATGCTGAAGAAAGGCCAGACAATTGTAATGATGGTGCCGGAGAGTGCAAGGTTCTCGTATGCTTATGCACACATTACGGTAGTATAATCAGACGATACTAAAAATTAGGGAATCAGGCATTAAGAATTAGGGATCGGCAATGGTATCAACCTGTTACCTTCATTTGATTTGACTATTACAGTGGTAAGACCATTTATAATAAGTGATTCAATTATAGCATTCATCACTAATTCATCATTCCTGATTCCTGATTGAAAAAGGAGCGAATGCTCCTTTTTGCATAAATACAGACACATGAAAAAAGAAGATGTTCCCCAGGATGGCAACAACATGCATGAAGGCAGTTTCAGGCAGTTGTTCTACGCGACTGACAACGCAGGCCAGTACGTACCGGTAACCAGTGTAGGCTGGGAACCTGAAAACGTCGCTATGCAACAGGCGTGGGAAGAGATCAATGAACGTGTGCAACAGGCCCGTGCCCGTGTGCTGGCCGGCGAGATCAGTCCGGTGGCATACTACATGGAAAAAACCATCATGGACCTGCCTTTACTGGCCAGCTATGTGGGTAAGTTTCAATGGCAGGTAAAACGCCATATGAAACCAGCTGTATTTAACAAACTGAGTGAGGGTATGCTGCGGAAGTATGCAGCAGCATTCAAGATCACCCTACAGGAATTGCAAAACATTAAATAAGCAGTGCCGGCCCCGCCGGACCAACCACTATAAATTATTACCCAAAATGGATGAGGTACTGGAAGTTATGAGTGATACGCAGTTTCATCACGCGCAGACAGCTCACTGTGAGAGTGGGGTCATTTCCAATATATTCCGTCACTACGGATTAGAGATCAGCGAGCCGATGGCCTTTGGTATAGGCGCCGGTATCTTCTTTGGTCACCTGCCTTTTGTAAAGGTGAACGGTGTGCCGGGTACTACCTATCGTGTGGTGCCAGGTGCTATCTTTAAAAGAGTGAGCAAACGCCTGGGTGTGAAAATAGAATCACAGACCTTTTCTAATCCGCAGAAGGGAATGGAAGCACTGGATCGCGTACTGGAACAGGGCAGACCCGTAGGGCTGTTATCCAGCGTATACTACCTCCCGTATTTCCCGCCAGCCTATCGTTTCCATTTCAACGCCCATAACCTGGTCGCTTATGGAAAGGATGGGGATAACTATCTTATCAGCGATCCTATTATGGAGCAGGTAACGGAGATCGATCCAAAAAGCCTGGCAGAAGCCCGCTTCGCGAAAGGATTTCCCGCTCCTAAAGGAAAGATGTATTACCCTGTTGAAGTACCTAAAGAGGTTTCTTTCGCACAGCCTATCCGTGATGGGATCAAACAGGCATGCAGTGATATGCTGAATATTCCGCTGCCGATGTTTGGTGTAAAAGGTATGCGTTTCCTTGCGAAACGACTGAAGCATTATCCGGAGAAAGTAGGCGACAGAAAAGCCGTTTTATACCTGGGGAATATTATCCGTATGCAGGAAGAAATAGGCACCGGTGGTGCTGGTTTCCGTTTCATGTACGCGGCCTTCTTACAGGAAGCAGCCGGTATTCTCAGAAGAGATGAATTATCTGAACTGTCAGCGGAGCTGACCCGTATCGGGGATACATGGCGCACCTTTGCATTCAATGCAGGCAGGGTATGTAAAAGCAGAAGCGCTAACAACGTATCGTATGGCGAACTGAGTGAAATGCTCATGCAATGTGCTGCTGAGGAAGAAGTATTATTCCGGAAATTGTCGAAAGTGAAATTATAATGACCAGCATGCTGGTGCAGGAGCTGCACAAAACATATAAAGGAGCGCTGGAACCATCTCTGAAAGGCCTTTCATTCAGCTTCCCCGAAGGAAGTATCGTAGGGTTGCTTGGACCTAACGGAGCGGGGAAGACGACTACAATATCCATCCTGTGCGGATTGGTAAAAGCAGATGCTGGTCAGGTACAGATATTTGATCAGCAACAGAACGCTGCCAACCGCGAAGCAATCAAAAAGCTGATAGGCGTCGTGCCACAGCAGATCGCATTATTTCCACACCTTACAGCGATTGAAAATCTCGAGTATTTCGGTAACCTGTACGGACTGAAAGGCAAGCCCCTGCGCAGCCTTATAGATCAGTACCTGCAGGCGTTCGGACTGGAAAAAGCGGGTCATAAACAGGTGCGTCATTATTCCGGAGGAATGAAACGACGTACCAATATCATCGCAGCTATCTTACACCAGCCCCGGTTGCTGATACTGGATGAACCAACCGCCGGCGTGGATGTACAATCGCGCACCATGATCCTGCAGTTCCTCCGTGAATACAATCAGCAGGGTGTAAGTATTGTGTATACTTCGCATCTGCTCGATGAAGCACAGACGATCTGTAGCGAAGTGGTGATCATCGATGAAGGACACGCAGTGGTACAGGGCGGTACAGCAGAACTGATTGCAAGGCATGACGATTGCCGTAACCTGGAAGACGTGTTCCTGCACTATACAGGACATGCATTAAGAGACTAATTAGAACCGGATGTTACGATTACTGGCTACTATACGGAAAGAATGGTTGTTACTGTTACGCGACAGAACAGGGCTGACCCTGCTCTTTGCTATGCCGGTCGTACTGATCACGGTAATGGCATTGATCGAGGATGCGCCTTTCCGTGATTACCAGGAGCTGAAATTTGATATCCTTACAGTGGATAATGATGGAGGACGTCTTGGAAAATATATTAAAGAAGGACTGGGACAAACAAGCCAGTTCAACGTGATAGATTCTGTGGAGGGGGCACCGGTGACGGAGCAGCAAGCCAGGTCATTGGTGAATGAAGGTAATTACCAGATCTGTATTATCATTCCGAAAGGCGCTACCGGCGCGATTGTCAGCAATGCCAACAAGATCGTGAATGATATTTCCCGCAGGATGGGCATGCCGGAGAATGTATTACCGGTGAGCAACAGAAAAGATTCACTGCATGTAACTGTATACTTTGATCCTGCTTCTAAAAAAGCGTTTAAAAGTGCGATCCATCAGGCGCTGGATAATTTCCTGACGCAGGTGGAAACAGATATGTTGCTGGAGAGAATCAAGAAACAACTGAAGAGAAAGGATGCAGGAGAGGAGAACGATTCGATGAACATACAGCTGAAGGCTGTAGGATTAAAAGAACAACTGACAGGACCGTCGCAGGAACTCGATGTGATCTCTAACTCTGTACAGCATAATGTGCCTGCCTGGAGCATCTTTGCGATGTTCTTCATCGTGATTCCGATAGCAGGTAATATGATCAGGGAAAGAGAGGATGGGAGTATGCTGCGGATGAAACTGATCCCTGGTTCCTATCTCGCTATTCTGGCAGGAAAGATGCTGTTCTTTGTGGGTGTTTGTGTGGTGCAGTTCTATCTGATGATGCAGGTAGGTATTTATCTGCTGCCATTACTGGGATTGCCGCAGCTGACACTGGGACAAAGCTTTCTGGCTGCATTTATTGTAGCTATTGGCATCGGACTGGCAGCTACCTCATATGGTATCCTGGTGGGTACAGTGTTTAAGACACCGAATCAGGCACTGAATTTCGGCGCTATTTCTATTGTGATCCTTTCTGCTATCGGCGGGATCTGGATCCCGCTGGAGATCATGCCTCCGCATATGCAAATGATAGGGCATTTATCACCGTTAAGCTGGGGACTGGATGCGATCAACGATATTTATCTGAGGAATGTGGGGGTGAGTCACATATGGGGCGATGTGGGTAAGCTGGTTGTGTTTGCGATTGTACTGTTATGTATAGCAGCGGGCATTGAGAAGAGAAGACTCAGCTAGTGGAACGATGTGTGAGTAAGCCACACATTGACTATTGACGGTAAAACTGTATTTTTACGGCTACCCTGGCAAAAAAATTGCTCAAGGAGGCCCGGGCTTCCTGAAAATAAGATGGAAGTATAAACCTGCAACAAACTATGGAAGAGTTAAAACAAAAATTGAAAGTTCAGATTATCGAGGCGTTGAACCTGCAGGATACCCGTCCTGAAGACATTGATGATAATGCGCCGCTGTTTGGCGATGGTCTGGGACTTGACAGCATTGATTCCCTGGAACTGATGGTATTACTGGAAAGATATTATCATATCAAAGTTGAAGATCCACGTGAAGGAAGAAAGATCTTACAGTCTGTACAATCCATGGCAGAATTCATCCAATCCAAACAACCTGCGTAAGCAGTACCTGGTATGGCGGAACGTGTGTTTATAACAGGAGTAGGGATGATCACCGCCATAGGTGATGATGTTGCCGGCAACCTTCGTAGTCTGCGTGCGCAACAGAGCGGTCTGGATTACACCAGGCAGCTGACTACTATTTACAAAGATGTATTACCTGTAGCTGAGGTAAAGCATACTACGCAGGAACTCAGTGAAATGGCTGGTGTAGCCGGAAAAGAAGGCTATACCCGTACGGCATTACTGGGGTTGATCGCGATGCAGGAAGCTTTGCGGCATGCAGGTATTACCGATATGCAGGATGAACCGGCCGGTTTTATCAATGCGTCTACTGTCGGTGGTATGTGTGATACCGAGAATGTGTATTTCGATATTGCCGATCCCGCTAAAACAGGAGATTTCATCAGATTTATCGATACCCTTGATTGTGCTGATTGTACCCAGCGTATCGCTGATACTGTCGGCATAGAAGGTCAAATAGCCACGATCAGTACCGCCTGTTCTTCATCTGCGAATGCATTGATGTATGGCGCCAGACTGATCAAAGCTGGGGTAGCGCGCCGCGTGATCTGCGGTGGTACCGAAGCGCTGACCCGTTTTACCCTTAATGGTTTCAATTCACTCAAGAATATTGATAAGCGCCCCTGTATGCCTTTTGATCAGGACCGTAACGGACTGAATCTGGGTGAAGGAGCCGCCTATCTTGTATTAGAAAGCGAATCGCTGGTAAAAGAGCGCAACGCAACGATCCTGGCCGCATTAGATGGTTATGCCAACACCAATGAAGCCTTCCATCCTACTGCTCCTTCTCCCGAAGGGGATGGCGCCTATGCAGCCATGAAAAGTGCGATGGAAATGGGCGGATGTGTGCCTGCGGATATTCAGTATGTCAATGTACATGGCACTGCTACCCTCAGTAATGATGTGGCAGAGGGCATGGCTTTACAGCGTTTATTCGGAGAGCAAACGCCTAAGTTCAGCAGTACGAAACCTTTTACCGGTCATACACTGGCAGCAGCGGGTGGGATAGAAGCGATCTATTCCGTACTCGCTATCCAGCATCAGTTAATATTTCCTAATCTCCATTTCAAAGATAAAATGGAGGAATTATACATCACACCGGAGACCAGTCTGCTGGAGGATTATCCGGTGCGTCATGTGTTATCCAACTCATTCGGTTTTGGTGGCAATAATGCCTCCCTGCTGATCAGCAAATATGAAGGGTAAGTGTTACATACAAGGAATGGCTGCAATTTCTCCCCAGCATACGTTTGAAGGAGATTTGCTGTCGCAGCCGATGGCCGTAACCCAGGGGAATATGCTTTCCTGTGTGGAGCCGGATTACCGTGCATTTATTGCGCCTAATAGTCTGCGTCGTATGACGCGCGTGCTGAAAATGGGCCTGGCCGCTTCCCTGAAATGTTTACAGGAAAGCGGTGTCGCTGTTCCCGGCGCTATTGTTACCGGTACAGGTAAGGGAAGTCTGCAGGATACAGAACGTTTTATCAAGGAAATACGCGACTTTGAAGAACGTGCGCTCAATCCGACGCCTTTCATTCAGTCGACTTATAATGCCGTAAACGGACTGATCGCATTACAACAGAAATGCACACAGTACAACAATACATTTGTACATCGCGGTTTCTCTTTTGAGCATGCGTTGCTGGACAGTATGCTGTTGTTATCAGAAGGTAAGCCGGATGTACTGGCAGGTGCATTTGATGAGATCACGACGGAGCACTTTTTCATTAAGAGCAGAATAGGACACTGGAAGCAGGAAACGATTGCCAGTGATACATTATATGAACATGTTTCTCCCGGTACGATTTCCGGTGAAGGAGCAGCATTCTTCTTACTGACGCCAACAGCGACAGCACAGAGTTATGCACAGTTAGGCGGTTTGCAGATGTTATACAAACCTTCGCCGGAAAAGCTGCATACAGCATTGGGACAATTCCTGGCGCAGCATGGTGTACAGCCGGAAGATATTGATCTGGTACTGAGTGGTGCAAATGCTGACAGCAATCATCTGCATTATTATGATGTATTGAACAGTTATGCTTTAAATACGCAGTTACCATTCAAACATCTCTGTGGAGATTATGAAACGGCGGGCGCCTTTGCATTATGGCTGGGTGCTGCTATACTGAAACAACAGCAGGTGCCGGCACAATGGTTTCCGATGCTGAAAGAACAGCCGCGAAAATTGCAGCATATTCTTATCTATAATCACTTCTTTGGAGAGCAGCATAGCTTTATGTTACTGCATAAAGTCAGTTAAGCATTCTTTCAATTGTTATTATAACGGCAAGAGGCGTCTACCTTCAGGTGACGCCTCTTGCCGTTTATGATCCGCAGCTATTTTCGCTGCATAGTACAATGCTTAATGTTTGATGAGCCTGAACACCGGATATCTCATATACCCTGGTTCTGCATACGGGGAATGCTCATATACATATCTCAGCTGTGCTTCTCCGCTTTTAGCGAAACTGCTGTCAGCCGCTCTTTTCTGTTTCATCTCCTCCTGTAATGCAGGATTAGATTGCAGATAGGTGGCTGCGATATCTTCAAACACATAAGGAGAATAGCCTTCTTTACGCGCCAGGATAGGATCGAAGAAATTCCATGCAAAGAAGGAATCTCCACCCGTTGGCTCCAGTGTCTCCATGAGATAACGGTTGGCTACCTGATTCATCGGAATGTAATAATCTCCTTTACGGAAGTGGATGCTATCCTTTGTAATGGTCAGTTTTACGCCGCTATGCAGGTAATGACCTTCATAGGGACGTTGTGCTGTTTTATAATCGGCGATATGATAAGTCTCTACCAGAATAGTGGTGTCCTGTGACAAACGTCGCATTTGTACGGCGTTATTTTTCAGAAGGTCCAGTACGTTCCACCAGCCCTGCGGGATAATGTAGGCTTCCGGTTTCTGTATGAAGTTACCCGCTACTACGTTGTCGAAGAACTTCACCTGTTTCTCAAAAGGTTTACTACGATCGTAAAATAGACGTGGTTCTCCGGAGATATCACTGGGTTTGTGAATAGCCACATATCCCTTGAAATTGATCATGCTGTAGTGAGTGGTATCCACGTTCCACTCCAGCGGAAAACGATCCTGTGTTTTTTCCTGTTCCTTTGTTTTTGCACGCAGGGTTTTGATCTCTTCACTGTGCTGGCTGACGAAACTGATGAAAGATTCCATCAGGGCATAGGTGGCCTGTACCCTTTGCGGATAAGGTTTCAGCATATGTGTTTCGGGCACAAAACCGAAGGTATGGAAAAGGGTGGTGTAGCCACTGGAATAACGCGGACCATCCGCATAGGTGATCCAGCCGTTTTCCGGCGTTTCACCAAAGTGATTGACATAGGGCACCAGGTCGTATCCTTTTTCTTTCATGAGCCGGTAGATGCCGGGTTCAAATTCCTGGTGCAGGAAGTTGCCCATAACGCCGCCCATTTTGTTATGCTCTGTGGATAAGAGCGTCATAATATGCTGGTAGTCGGCTCCGTTGCTGACATGGTTGTCGATAAAGACGTCCGGATCTGTCAGCTGATAGATCTGCTGGAAGGAGCGGGCGTTGCGGGAGTCGGCTTTTATAAAGTCGCGGTTCAGGTCATAGTTGCGGGCATTGCCACGGGAACCAAAGGCCGCGGGACCATTCTGATCGACCCGGTAATCGGTGCTGCGGTTCAGGGCGCCGCCGATATTATACACTGGAATAACGGCCAGGACGATGTTGTCCGGCAGTTTCTTTTTACCAAGCGCCAGGTCGCGTAATAATAGCATGGATGCGTCAATACCGTCTGGTTCGCCGGAGTGAATACCGTTGTTAACCAGTATGATACGTTTGTTTTTCTGGCGAAGGCTGGTAAAATTGAAATCACCCGAAGGAGAGTAGATGACCAGGTGTAATGGCAGACCGGCATCTGTATTTCCCATTTCCTTCATCAGGATCTGTGGAAAACGTTTATCGAGCTGTTGATAGTAGGCGATACATTCTGCATAGGTTGCCGTTTCCTGCCCCTGTGTTTTTTCAAAACGGGTGGTCAGGTTCTGTGCGGCAACAGAGTAACAGCAACAGATGATGACGGCGATATGGAAGAGTTTTTTCATCTAAATAAGATACGTATTGTGATTTTGGTTAATTAATAATATTCAGTGAATGATTAACTGAATTTCGGCCAGACAGTAAAGTTATTTCATAGTTGCGAGGAAAGAAAGAGTAGAAAAACGTATTTTTTGACTCGTAAAATAAGGGTTTGATATTGGTTTAATATTCTTTATCCTACGTTAATCTTACGTTCCGGAACGTAGGATTAACGTAGGATAAAGAATATTGAAACGGCATCTGTATGATCCTGAAATAGGTTTACACCTTAAAAAGTGTAAAACATGCAAAATTCAAACAATGAGGGACGTAAAGGGCGTCTAGGAATGCAATTTCAATATGAGCAGTCATTCATGAATAAAGTCGTAGCCGAATATATGGCTGGGGACCAAAGCATGAGCCAGGTGGCTGCTCGTTATAAGATTACAAAATCACAAGTAGC
>NZ_FOUX01000002.1 GCF_900114995.1 Chitinophaga sp. YR627 | reverse complement strand
CGAAGCCGAGTAGTACTAATTGCCCGTAAGCTTTAATTTTATTTTTTTTGTATAGACTATTACAATTTCCCAATATGTTACCTTATTGGTCTTTGGTCAGAATAACGCTGCAATAGTGCTGATTGAAAGACGAGATCATACTAAAGATCTTATGGTGGTTTTGCCAAGGGTGTTCACCTCTTCCCATTCCGAACAGAGAAGTTAAGCCCCTTATGGCCGATGGTACTGCACAACCATGCGGGAGAGTAGGTAGCTGCCATATTTATTGAGAAAGCTCCGGACGAAAGTCTCGGAGCTTTTTTATTTTATACCTGTTTGTGATCCTCGTTATTTCCTTTTCTTTCTGAAATCATCATACCAGTGTGCAATATTGATGGAAGCCCCCATGCCAAAAGCGACTGGTTGAAAATATTCATTGAACTCATATCCACCGTAGGTGTCATCATTTAGCAACAGCGAAAACATCAGCTGCATCTGAAATTTTACGTACTTATAGCCTACACGGAACGTAAATGCAGGTTCATAAAAAGGCAACGTCTTCGTACCGATGCTCATATAATTGATCCTGCGGTCAGGTTCGTTTTCAAATGCTTTCGCACCAGCATACAGACTATAGAATTTCAGGATTGAAAAGCGGGAAGTAAAAGCAGCCTCAATAACCGGATGTGAAAAGCCAATACCGGGCTGAATAAAAAACTTATTGAAATAAGAGCGTAAAAGATAGTCATTCCGGATGGCGTCAGGGGTATTCTCATAGCCCCTTTCAAGCGTTTTAAATGAGCCATTACCATAGCCGGCATAAACATCAAAGACCATTCTCTTTTTAGGATCAAGTGGCTTAAAAAAGCCTACAGCACCCTCCAGCACACCTCCCCTGGTATTATCATCTACAAAGAGATCTTCGCCGTCTGAGTCCTCTATATTGATATTATAGTCGTAGACATACTGGCCATTTGCCATAACAGCAATGTTATTGCTTACGGCAAATGCCGCCTGGAAGTTGGTGGGAGAGACACTTCCGTTGAATTCATGCTTTTCCTTCAGCAGAGGTTCATTGACAGTATTAGGGACGTAAATATGGCTGTTGCACGCAGATAGGATCAACAGCAGGCTGCAACATGCAGTAGCAGGCAGGTTGAAATAGTTTCGCATAACGTAGTGGGTTTAAGCGGTTACTGTTTACTCGCTGGATTCCCTTTCAATCAGTTCAACAGGAAATACAAAGTGTTTGGTGATCTTCATGGTGTCTCCATAATTGATCAGTTTCACAATAGTATCTACTGCTTTCTGGCCCATCTTGTATCCGGATTGTTCGATAGTAGTGAGTGCCGGGGTAATGATTCGTGATGACTGGTCATTGGAATAACCTACTACTTTGAGCTGTTCGGGAATATTAACGCGTTGTCGTTTGGCTTCCTGGATGAAGGCTACTGCTGATGTATCGTTTGCAGCAAACAACCCGTCAGGTCTTTCTGTCGCGGACAGTAATTCCTGCGAAGCGGTAGTAGCAGCTTCTGATGTGAGGTTATGCACATAGAGCAGTTGCTCATCAAAAGGTATATCATATTTTTCCAGTGCAGCCTTATAGCCGCTCAGGCGCTGCTGATAGAGATTGCAGCTAAGTATACCTGAGAATAATGCGATACGTTTACAACCTTGTCTGATCAGGTGTTCAGTAGCCAGAAATCCTCCTTTGAAGTCATCTCCGGTAATGGTATAACCTGGGAATTCCGCTGGAACGCGGTCATAGAAAACCAGTGGAATATTATTCTTTATGAATGGAGTAAAATGTTCATAGTGGGTAGTGTACATGGACGATACAGCAAGTAAACCGTCTACGCGAAGAGAGAAGAATGTATTGACAAGTTCTTTCTCCATTTCAACAGTATCGTCAGACTGACCTATCACAATACTAAAGCCATACTTATGTGCTTCGTGTTGTATACCGCTGATGGCTGTACTTTGAAAATACATGGAAGTACGTGGTACAATGAGTCCCAGAATGTTGGAGCGGTTCTTACGCAGACTGGATGCGATCCAGTTAGGTACATAGCCCATTTCGGTGGCCGTCTGGCGTACCTTGTCTCTGGTTTCCTGGTTGATCAGCTTATTGTTCTGCAATGCTCTCGATACCGTGGAAGCAGATAGGTTCAGCACTCTGGCAATGTCGTAGATAGTAATCTTAGTACTTCGTTCTTTCACATTCTTGAGGTTCAGTATATAAATATAGCGATATATTGAGCAACTTTTGTAACAAGCAACAGCATTATTTTCATAGCGTTAAATATTATCAGTATAAAAGCAGAAAGGCTCCCACATGGGAGCCTTTCTGCTTTTATACTGATACATGATCATTTAGGTTCAAGTGCCTGGCTGATTCTTTCAGCAAGATCGCTCAGGTGATAACGACTCAGCGGATCCTGTATAGTTGTAGCAGCGGCACGGATATCGGTGCGCAGAGATACAAGATGCGCACGTGCAATACTGCTCACATCTGATTTTGTCGGATCTGCAGGAGCAGGGCCGAACATGATAATCATGCCACCCATGGAAGACTGGTCTTTAGAAGCCAGCAGCTGAATAACATGGTCAACATATGATTTCTGCAGGTTACGGCGGAATACGTCGATGTTCTTTCTGCTGTATACTTCGCTGAAGATTCCTTTTTTCACATCATTCAGGAATGCGGTCGCCTGGTAACTACCCGCACCATCATTTGCTTCATTGTTGATCAGCTTTACGAGTGTATTAGCACTCAGTATACGGTCTAATACCGGTGTCTGACGAGCGCCAACAATAGTGGTTGCATTATTACCTGTACGGGATAAGATATCCTTATCAAGTAACCATTTAGGTGTGGTGAATACCTGATCGTTCAGGAACTGAACAGCTTCCAGCTGTATTGCTTTCGGAACCGCTTCATATACACCACCTTCCTGTTCTACGGTTTTAGGTGTTTCGTATATACCGCCGATGTTCTTGGCGACATGTCCGAGATAACGGCCGAACTGTGTATTCACTTCACGATAGAGTTCTGTAAGATTACCATAACCTTCGTTCTCTTCTTTCGTCCAGGTCAGGAGGTTAGGCATGATACGTTGCAGGTTTTTGATACCATATACGCCTGATTTCATTGCATTGTCACCAAGATCTTCGTTTTGTGATCTTGGATCATCAGGGTTCATTTCTGTACCAAACCAGTATTTCTTTTCTTTCAGTTTTTCAACAGTCCATTTATTAAGTACTGCTTTTTCAGCATCCGCTGTAGTTGCATCAGGGATCAGTTTATACCCCCATTCAATTGCCCATTTATCATAGAAGTTGATACGAGGGTAAAGATCAGCGCCGGAGATACCATCTTCTGGCTGCGCCACGTAGTTGAAACGGGCATAGTCCATAATAGAGGCAGCGAAGCCATTTTCCTTTGTCCATGCTTTATCCCTTAATTTCTCGGTAGGGTAGGTGGAGCTGGAACCGAAGTTGTGACGCAGACCCAACGTATGACCTACTTCGTGAGAGGATACAAATCTGATCAGTTCACCCATCAGCTGGTCATCAAACTGCATTTTACGTGCACGGGGATCATTAGGCGCACACTGTATAAAGTACCAGTTACGCAGTAAACGCATCACGTTGTGATACCAGTTAATATGGCTCTCCATGATCTCACCGGAACGCGGATCATGAATATGAGGACCACTTGCGTTAGGAATGTCAGAAGGTTTATAAACGATTGCTGAGAAGCGCGCGTCCTCCAGGCTCCAGGTAGAATCTTCTTCACGGGTAGGCGCTACTTTAGCGACAACAGCATTTTTGAAACCTGCTTTTTCAAAGGCTGCCTGCCAGTCATTTACACCCTGGATTAAGTATGGTACCCATTTTTTGGGTGTAGCAGGATCTATATAAAATATGATAGGCTTTAGGGGTTCCACGAGTTCCCCGCGTTTATATCTCTCGAGATCTTCAGGCTTAGGCTCGAGTCTCCAGCGGGTAACCATGGAAAGGCGTTTAACACCTTGTGGATCCAGGTCAAAGTCAGTTACAGAAGTCGTAAAGTAACCCACACGTGGATCAAAGTATCTGGCTTTCATTGGTACTGCGGGGAGCAGGATCATAGATGAATTCAGCTCCAGTGTGGCGTTTCCGCCCTGTACCGGCATACCTGGCCCAGGCTGGCCACCCGATTTGGAATAAGTTTTTACTGTTTTGATCTCTGTATTGATAGGGTAGGATTTAACATCTACTATATATGACTTATCCTGCTGAACGGCACCAAGTTTGAACATGCCTTTCACACGGGAGTCAAAGAAGAAGATATCGTTATCTCCCTGGATGTATTCTGTAAGATCGATCACAGTGCTTTTCCCTTTTTCAGAGAAGGCTTTGATATCAAACGCAGCTGCAATGGGTTGTATGTTGGAATTCATTACAGCGTTAAACATTGGCTGACTGGAATCTCTGGAGATTTCAGAATAGGAAATGTTCTTCAGGAAGATGCGGTTGTTGGGTCCTTTTTCAAAGCGGATCACGTTTTCACCGATTTCATCCCCACTGTATCCCATCATAGCAGCACGCAGGCCGGCAGCTGATTTAGAGATACGGTTAACAACGAGAATGTCTCTTCCAAGGAGGGAGTCAGCTATTTCAAAAAATACCTTGTCATCCTGCTTATAGATATTGAACAGACCGGAATCTGCTACAGCAGCTGATGTAATGACTTCGCTGAATTTTTTGGGAGCTGTTTTAGGACCGCTTTTAGCGGGCATAGGTGGACGTGCAGTCGAATCTTTAGCGGGAATAGGTTCCTGTTGGGTCTTCTTTCGCTTTTGTGCTATCGACATAGTGTTGATACTCAGTATCAACAGAAGCGTACCAGCTGTTGTGGCGACGGTACGGATGGTGTTTTTCTTCATTTGCGTTTATTAAAAAAGGTCGGTTTAAACAAGATTTTGGCAGGTAGTGTTGAAAATACACATATTAAGCAGTAACTTATCGGGGAATTCCATGAACGTTTAAAATGTTACAGGAATGGAGATCGGGGGAATAAGCAGATGCCAGGGGGATGAAAAATAATAGCGTCGTGTTTATGAATAAATTTGTTGATATGGTATCTTTTATGCTTATATTACAGAGTGAATGAAACGCAGCAATGGCACTGTTACAAACGTTTTTCACCGGACAATGAAGATTTTGTTCCACGTAAAAAAGGGTGAAACAGATATGTAACAGGCTGTGATTGTTTAGCGTTATAAGTAATGCAGAGAAATTGAAAAACGACCCAAAGTGCGGATGGTGGCGGTTAAGAAGAGAAAAATGTCACAGAAAATTTCTGTTGGAACATTTAAAAAATTTCTTAAATTGTGCGTCCAACTTTGAAAAAAATCAATAAATTTCAGGTTCCAAGGATAGTAATCATAAGGGGTGTAACCCAATCTTTGATACAGGTTACAATTGACACATAAAGTGTATGCTCAATAAACAAGTGGATGGAAGGCCGTCTGATGGCGGCTTTCGGTGGCAGCGTTAAATTTTGTGAGTTTTTGAGAGCTGCACTTGTTTTTTTGGGTCAACCGTATAACTTTGCGAATCACGTATTTACATTGCAGAAATAACAAAAAACAATAGTTTAATCTTTAACACTAAAATTCAATCAACATGGCTGAGACTAAAACAACTGTGACTGCAGGTTCTGCCAAAGCAACTTCTAATCAACCTAAAAAGTCATCCAATGTATTCGCATTGCTGGCTGTGCCTATCTGTATCGTTATAGGTGTTCTCTTCTACATCTTTGTATTGGGTAGTCCTGATAACTTCCAGGGAGGTATCAAAGGGGCGAACGCGCATCCAGTTGAAGAAGGTATCGGAAAATGGTTCGCAACAGTTTATCAGGGTGGTGCTATTGTACCTATTCTTATTTCTGTATTACTGATCTGTGTTACTTTCGTAATTGAGCGTTTCCTGTATATCACTAAAGCTAAAGGTAAGTTTAGCGGTGCTGATCTGGTAAGAAGAGTTCAGTTCCACCTGGCTAACAAAAACGTAGACGCAGCTCTGGCTGAGTGCGACAAACAGAAAGGTTCTGTAGGTAACGTAATGAAAGCTGGTCTGAAGAAGTACAAAGAAATGATCACTAACACTGAGCTGGATACTGAGCAGAAGATCCTGACTATCAAAAACGAGATCGAAGAAACAACCGCTCTGGAACTGCCAATGATGGAAAAGAACCTGGTGTTCCTGTCCACTATCGCTTCAGTAGCTACCCTGCTTGGTCTGTTCGGTACAGTATTGGGTATGATCAAATCCTTCTCTGCGATGTCCGCAGGTGGTGCTCCAGATTCTGCTAAACTGGCATTAGGTATCTCCGAGGCGTTGATCAATACCGCTCTGGGTATCGGTACTTCCGCTATCGCGATCATCATGTATAACTTCTTTACTACCAATATCGATGGCATCACTTATGCAATCGACGAGTCTGGTTTCACTTTGACTCAGAGCTTCGCAGCTAACCACAAATAATTTTTTAGATTATTTGTGTGGAAATCGCGCAGTTTTGAATCTATATAAAGTAAACTAAAAAAGGAGTAAAGATGCCTAAAGTTAAAATGCCCAGGAAGAGCACGCTGGTTGATATGACCGCGATGTGTGATGTGGCTTTCTTGCTGCTCACTTTCTTCATGCTGGCTACCAAATTTAAACCGGACGAGCCGGTAACTGTGGTAACTCCGTCTTCCATCAATACTAAACTGCTGCCAGATTCTGATGTAATCTTGTTGACAGTTGATGCCGGCGGTAAAATATTCTTCAGCATGGACGGCCAACCTAAAAGGCAGCAGCTGATTAATGACCTCGACCAACAGTACAAGCTCGGTCTGACCGAAAAGGAAAAAAATAACTTTGTCATTGGCTCCAGCATTGGTACCGATATTAAAAGCCTGAAGACTTACCTCGACATGAAACCTGAAGAGCGTAAGAAAAATGGTCTTGAAAAAGGTATCCCTTCTGACTCTGCCAATAATGAAGTTGCTGTATGGATCGAGTATGCAAGATCTGCACAGGGTGGAAACCCTAAACTGCAGTACTGTATCAAAGCCGACAATGGTACCCCTTATCCTGTGATTAAGGATATCCTGGATACCTTCAAGGAGAAGAAGATTCAGAAGCTGAACCTGGTTACGAACCTGGAAGCTGCACCTGCAGGATCTGCAGCAGCGATAGCTCGTGCCGAAGGAAAAGAAGACTAACAGATTTCAAGTAAACGGCAGGCAGCGCTGAGGCACTGAGTTGCTATTGAAAACTAAAAAAAAGAGCTACTATGGCAGAAATGGATACCAGCAGTAGTGGTGGGAAAGGTAAACACCAGGGTACGAAATCCAAGAAGCAGTCTACACGCGTAGACATGACTCCAATGGTGGATCTCGGCTTTCTGCTAATCACTTTCTTCATGTTGACTACGACCATGAGCAAGCCCAAAACAATGGACTTGATCATGCCGAAAGATACGAAGGACGAGAAAGAGCAGAACAAGGTAAAAGAAAGTACTGCACTCACTATACTGCTTGGAAAAAAAGATCGCGTATACTACTACGAAGGTCTTGCACAGGACCCGAATGCTTCGGCAAATCCTGAATTTTTCAAAGCAACTACGTTTGCTAATACTGGCGGCATCAGAGATGTAATTATCAAAAAGCGTGATGAGGTTGCTCAATTAAGGAACTCAAAGGGAGAGCCTGAAGATGTGGTGATCATCATTAAAGCTGATAATGATGCTACATACAAGGATTTCGTTGACATTCTGGACGAAATGGCCATTAACCGCATTCAACGTTATGCTACAGTTGACATCAGCGATCAGGATAAAACCTGGATCCAGCAGACTGAAGCAGCTAACGGCGGTGGCTCCAAGTAATTTAGAAACAATCTCTTTGTATCCATCCTTAAAATTTAAACAATGGATTCCGCTAAAGTCTTAAAGTCCGATTTTCTGGATATCCTGTTTGAGAACAGGAATAAGGAATATGGGGCTTATGACCTCAGAAGACAATACGACAAAAGGGTTCGTAACGCCGTTATCGGTAGTGCTGCACTGATGTTGGTTGTAATCGCAGGTTATGCAATCAGTAATTATATCAACAAATTAGAACGGGAAAATCCTGATAGGAAACCTGTTATAGAGCAGATCAAAATGGAGGACGTGAAGATTCCGGATGATCCGAAAACTCCACCTCCGCCTCCACCGCCACCTGCTCCACCGCCACCGGTGAAACCATCCGTACAATTCACTCCTCCTGTAATCAAGAAGGATGAAGAAGTTCCAGAGGATGAAGTACCGCCTAAAATCAAAGAAATTGAGAATAAGGCAATCAGTACTAAAACTGTAGAAGGTGATCCTAACGGTATCGATCCGGGATTACTGGAAGATAGTAAAGGTACAGGTGTGGTAGAAGCTCCTCCTCCTCCTCCGAAAGAAGAGATCTTCACTTTCGTAGAACAGCCGCCTACCTTCCCTGGTGGTGAGGAAGCGCTGGCTAAGTTCCTGAGCAAAAACATCCACTATCCTCGCGTTGCGCAGGAAAATGCGATCTCAGGTACTGTGTTCGTACAGTTCGTAGTAGACTCAGAAGGTAACATCAAAGATGTGAAAACTGTAGGCGCTGCGAAAGGTGGTGGTCTGGAAGAAGAAGCGATCCGTGTGGTAAAAATAATGCCTAAATGGAAAGCTGGTAAACAGAACGGCCGTCAGGTATCTGTACAGTTCAACCTGCCTATCCGCTTTACGCTGCAAGAGTAGCAGAGAGCTAAGGATATTTATCAAAACCCGGTCCCGGCATAGCCAGGACCGGGTTTTTCTATTTATTGGTATATTGCTGCCTGAATTGTGAAAAATTATGTTAGGGAATAATCTTACAGGATACGATGATACGATAGTGGCCCTGGCTACAGCGCCAGGAATAGGAGCAATAGCAGTGATCCGCCTGAATGGCACAAGAGCTATTGATATCTGTAACTCTTTATTCCCCTCCAAAGATCTCCATCAGCAACCTGGCCATACCCTCCATTTCGGAGCTATCGTTGACCGTGGACGCACTATCGATGAAGTAGTAGTCAGCCTGTATAAAGCACCCCGCTCTTATACCGGTGAAGAGATCGTGGAAATCTCCTGTCACGGTTCCCCTTACATCCAGCAACAGATCATAGATGCCTGTATCCATGCCGGCGCCCGTATGGCAAAACCAGGAGAATATACCCTGCGCGCCTTCCTGAACGGCAAACTGGACCTTACACAGGCAGAGTCAGTAGCTGACCTTATCGCCAGTAATTCCGCCGCCAGTCACCAGACGGCCATGCAGCAAATGAGAGGAGGCTTTTCTAAAGAACTGTATGCTCTCCGGGAACAGCTGATCAGCTTTTCAGCACTCATTGAACTGGAACTGGATTTTAGCCAGGAAGACGTGGAATTTGCAGACCGTACACAACTATATCGTCTTATTAATGAAGCCAATGAAGTTGTTCAGCACCTGGTAGACTCCTTCCGTATGGGAAATGTTATCAAAAACGGTGTTAATACCGCTATTGTGGGCAAACCCAATGCTGGTAAGTCTACTTTGCTGAATACGCTGCTGAATGAAAATAGGGCCATTGTAAGCGATATTGCCGGTACTACCCGTGATACTATTGAAGAGGTCTTAAATATCCAGGGGGTGTTGTTCCGTCTTATCGACACTGCAGGTATCCGCGAAAGTGCAGATGTGATCGAAAGTATCGGCGTGCAAAAGACCATGGAAAAGATCAGGGAGGCAGGGGTGGTATTGTATCTCTTTGATGTAAATGAAACATCACTGCCAGAACTCCAGGCCCAGGTAGATACCTTCATCAATGAAGGAATCAACTATCTGCTGATCGGTAATAAGACAGATATCAGCGGACTCGCCGCCATGCAGGAGAAATTTGCCACTGTCGAAGGGATACTGTACATATCTGCAAAACAGCATGAACACATACAGGAATTAAAAGATCGTCTTGTACAGAAAGTAATGAGCGGTGATATCAACACAGAAGATACGATCGTCACAAACGCCCGTCACTATGCTGCCTTGCAGGAAGTATTAAAAGCCTTGCAGGATGTGCAATTCGGGCTGGATAGCCAGTTGCCGGGTGATTTGTTGTCACTGGATATCAGAAGGTGTCTGCATTATCTCGGCGAGATAACAGGACAGATCACCAATGAAGACCAGCTTGATTTTATATTCAGTAAGTTTTGTATTGGAAAATAAATTCCGATTTCATCAGATAAAAAAATTACAAAGAGGAGCTGTTGTTCAACAGCTCCTCTTTGCATAAAATCGTAAAGCATACCAATTCTTCCTACAAACATTTATTAATAAGCCGTACAATGAAATACCTGATCAGGCTTATTATCTGTACGATTTCCTCTAACTATCTACAGGCATAAACAGAAGTGCGATCTGGCAATAGACATCATGGAAAGGCATCAGTTGACAAGCCCTATCCCCCGTCGTGTGGCATCCGGAGAAAATACCACCTTCGGTTATTTTGAAATGCAGAAATCAGCAGTCGTGCAATTACATCAACATCAGCATGAACAACACACATTCATACTAAAAGGCAGTTTACGTGCCACGATCCGCAGTAGTAAAGGCAGGCTATGTCATATTCATACCAGTAAATATTCCGCATTTCTTTGAATTTCTGGAAGAGGGTATGATCGGTCTGGATTTTCCTGCGCCTTGATGGGAAGACAGGATAAGAGGAACGGATTAATATTTTATAGCTCCCACTGACATACACCAGACAACCCGTATTTCTACCTGATATACCCATAAACATACCACTCGCTACTCCTCATTTCGCCTCATTTTTGTATCGTAAAATAAGTAATCATGAAAACGTATATCATCACCTATATAAGCGTCCTCACGCTAGTGCTGGCCGCCTGTACTAACTCGTCTAAACAGCAGTCTGCCACAGAAGATTCAACGCAAAGCATCGGTGAAACACCTGCAGTACTGGAAGAAGTATTTGCTGACAGTACTTATCAGCTAACCGGCGTTGCAGTCGCTGCTGATGGCAGATTATTCACAAACTATCCTTACTGGCTGGATAAACACAGTTACTCCGTAGCGGAAATAAAAGACGGAAAACCAGTTCCTTATCCGGATGCTGCATGGAACAGCTTTAAGAAAGGCGATAATGGAGAACATAAATTCGTGTGTGTACAGGCGGTGGTAGCTGATGATAAAGGTTATCTCTGGGTAGTGGATGCAGCGGGTATCGGACTCGGTTCTGTTTATCAACACAGCAATAAAGTTGTAAAGATTAATCTTGCTACAAATGCAGTAGAACATATCTATCATTTCCCTGATAGTGTCACAGCAAATGATAGTTATATCAACGATATCCGTGTGGATAATGCTAGCGGATTTGCATATATGACCAGCTCTTCAAACGGCGGTATTGTTGTTCTGAATACCAACACAGGACAGTCTCGTTTTGTACTGCACAGTTCCCCTTCTGTATTGTCTGACACTGCTTATCATTTTACCATGGATGGCAGAGAGTTAACTAAAACAGATGGCAGTATCCCTAAGATCAATTCTGATGGTATTGCATTATCTCCGGATAAAGCCTGGCTGTATTATAAACCGCTTACCGATGATAAATTGTATCGTATCAATACGGTATTACTTCGCGATTTTTCCACGCCGGCAGAGAAGATCAACAACAGTGTGGAAGATCTTGGCAAGTTCGTAACTACTGATGGTATGGAATTCGACAGGAATGGTAACCTTTACCTCGGTGATCTGGAGAAAAGCAGTATCGTAAAAATTACACCTGATTTAAAGATGCACACGATCGCAACAGATACCGTAAAACTCTCCTGGCCGGACAGTTACAGTATTTCAGCTGATGGCTATCTGTATATTTCTGCTTCGCAGATAGCACGGATGCCCTGGTTCAACAATAACCAGAATCGCACAGTATATCCTTATAAAATTTTCAGACTGAAACTGTAAGCCGATAGTGTATGAAACGAATGATCTTCACTTTATTTTCTGTAATAATGTCCGCCATCTCTGCAATGGGACAACTGGAAAAAGTAGCTACAGCTGATATGGTCTGGAACGGCGTCACCGTCACTGCCGATAAACGCATTTTCGTTTGCTTCCCACGTATTGAAGGAGATAATGGCATCCGCATAGGAGAGATCTTGTCTGATGGAAAGATCATCCCATATCCTGATGCCGGCTGGAATGACTGGCAAACAGGCACTGCTACTGCTCAAAAATTCGTAAGGACTAATTCTCTGCGAATAGGACCTGATGGATTACTCTGGATAGTAGATACGGGCACGCCTGCAATGGGAGCAGCTCCTTTACCAGATAGCGCTGCCAAGCTTGTTGCCATTGATACCAGAACCAACCATGTAGTTCGTATTATCCCGTTAGCAGGTGTATCTACGAAGACAACATTCATAGACGATCTGCGTATGACCGGAAATACTATTTATCTCACAGACGCAGGATATCCCGCACTGATCGTAATGGATAAAACAAACGGACAGGGCAGGAGAGTACTGGAACATCATCCATCTACAACAGATGAAAAAGCAATATGGGCAGAAGGGCATGTCATGAAAGATAAAAGTGGAAGAGAAGTACATATTCACGCGGATCAGCTCGAAATTTCTCCGGATGGGAAATGGTTGTATTTTCAGGCAGTAAGCGGCCCGTTGTGGAAGGTTGAAACCAGGTTCCTTAATGATTCAAGGCTGCCGGAAAAAGAGCTCCAACGCCATGTGACACTCTTTTATCAGACGCCATCAACAGGTGGAACTGCAATAGATGCAGCAGGTAATATCTATGTAAGTGATGTGAATAACCAGCAGATCATTCGCATCTCTCCGGAAGGGAAAAAACGGGTTATTGTACAGGATAAACGCCTGAGCTGGTGTGACGCATTATGGATCGATGAACAAGGATATCTCTGGATGCCTGCCGGACAACTACATTTACTGGCGCCATTTCAACAAGGTGTGAATAAAGTAAAACTGCCTGTCATGATCTACAAAATGAAAATTGACGCAAAGCCTTTCAGTAGCTGAAGATCTTAGAATATTCATATGAGGTTACAGGATGCTACCTGTAACCTTTTTCATTTAGGACATCCCGATCAGACCTGCTTACATAAGTATATTTCTCCATCATAATAAACTAATTCTACTTTCCGTTGTTTAAAGAGTATAATCAGCATGTTACATTTATATCTGGGAATCTATGTCGGAGAGACAAGTAACACATGAACGGAATCCCACACCTACATCGGAAACTCGCATTTCAAATCCACTGGACTTACGTTCTCTACAGGAACTCATCCATGAAAAAGCGTTGCTCTACCCCGATAAGTCTGCATTGCGCTTCAGGGATCATGTAATAACATATCATAAATTAAATAATTCTGCAAACCAATTTGCCAGACTACTGGCCGATTATGGTATTCATAAGGGTGCTATAGTCGGGCTTGCTGTAGATCGTTCTCCGGAAATGCTCTACTGTATGCTGGCTATTGTAAAGGCTGGTGCGACTTATCTGCCACTAGACCCTGAATATCCACAGGCAAGGATTGAATTTATGCTTCAGGACGCCGGAGCAGCTTACCTGATCACCTCTGAAAAATATAGCGGCAGGTTTCAGACGAAAGCGCGGGAGATATTAATGGAAGACCTGCAGCGGCAGGCGCCACAATATGATGTAGCACCACCGGATGTCGCGATTACGATGCAGGACGTAGTCTATGTGTTATACACATCAGGCTCTACAGGGCAACCTAAAGGTGTACAGATCACACAGCTGGGACTGGTTAATTTCCTGATAGGTATGTTGAAAGAACCGGGTCTTGACCAACATGATAAGGTACTTGCGCTAACGACTATTTCCTTTGATATATCCGGACTTGAATTATATCTACCGCTACTCGTCGGTGCGGAAGTTATCCTGACGGATGTGCAGACTTCCAGGGATACGCGCCATCTGATGGAGATTGTCAGGCAACAGGGCGTAACCGTCATGCAGGCTACTCCAGCTACCTGGAGAATGATGCTTGAATCTGCCTGGGAGGATCGCCTTCCATTGAAGGCTCTGATAGGAGGAGAAGCCCTGTCTAAAAAACTGGCGGAAAGGCTGCTTGAAAAATGTGACGGTCTCTGGAATATGTACGGTCCTACAGAAACCACTGTATGGGCTACACTGAAAAAGATCAGGATAGATGATGAAATTATTACCGTCGGCCGGCCGATAGAGAATATGTTTGCTTACATCCTGGATAACCAGCTCAGAAAAGTACCAGACGGTACCGTGGGTGAAATATTTATTGGAGGGGTAGGTGTCGGAGTGGGGTATCTGAACAGGCCGGAGCTAAATGAAGAACGTTTTATGTCAGATCCTTTTTCTCCCTTACCTGGCGCCCGGATGTATAAAACAGGAGATCTTGGAAGGATTGTTAATGGGGGAGAGATTCAGTGTCTCGGCAGAATGGATCATCAGGTGAAGATCAGAGGATATCGGATTGAGCTGGGAGAAGTGGAACATGCACTGGGTAAACAGACCGGTATCAAGGATGTGGTCGTATTACCCAAAGATGAGCGGCTGATTGCTTATGTCGTTCAGGAGAATGGTGCGCCTGCCAATTTCTCTGCCTGGCAACAGGCGTTAAAAACGTCACTGCCGGAATATATGGTTCCGAGCAACTTTGTATTGTTACCCAGATTTCCTTTGTCTCCCAACGGGAAGGTAGACCGGAATGCGCTGGAAGCTATGGGACAGGAAATAGAGAAAGCTAATCGTGTATATACAGCTCCCCGTAGCGAACAGGAAAAGTTGATTGTAAAGATCTGGGGTGATTATCTCTATGTCGGGAAAATAGGTATAAAAGACGATTTCTTTGAATTAGGAGGCACCTCCATCGTCGCTATGCAGATCATGGCACGGATAGAAAAAGAGACCGGAAAAAGACTCCCGCTGGCCAGTCTTTTCACCGCTAACACCGTTGAGAAATTAGCCACCGAAATGGAACTGGATGATCAATCTATTTCCTGGGATCTGCTCGTTCCTGTTAAACCTACTGGTACCAAACCTCCGATATTTATCGTGAACGGACTGGATATGAATGTGCTGTTCTTCAATAATATCGCCCGTAATATGGATCCTGATCAGCCAGTATATGGTTTTCAGCCCCGCGGACTCAATGGTGTAGACGAGCCTTTCGAAACACTGGAAGATATGGCTGCGGAGTATATCGCCGCACTACTCGAAAGAGACTTCCCTGATGGGTATGCACTGGCGGGATATTCTTACGGCGGAGTGGTGGCCTATGAAATGAGCCGGCAATTACAGGCCATGGGAAAGAAAGTAAAAATGCTGGCCATGTTTGATACCTACGCCTACAACAAAGGCCACTTTGAAATGGGCATGCCGAAGTACATCCGTAAGATCAAACGGCAGTTTCCTAAATTCCTTTTTATTACGCAATCTTTAATCCGGCATCCAAAGGAAACGCTGGACTATCAACAAGCTTTTTTTGTAAGGAAATACAATGAGTTAGCCGTCTATATCGGACTGCAAAGACCGCCCGAATCTGATAGCGCAGAAGATAAGATCAATGAGAAGTACGAAGCTGCTTATCGCAAATACCATATGCAGACATCTGACGCATGCGCTATTGATCTGTTCCGTGTAGATACCCGTCTTTATTATTTAGATGATCCGCTTTATCTCGGATGGAAGCCCTATGCATTGAAAGGGATCAACGTGCATGATGTAAAAGGTGACCACAAAACATTTCTCATGCCACCTAATGATAAAGATTTCGCTATCTTGCTGCAACAATTGGTAGATGAGCGAATGAAAGCCTGACGCCAGTTGCAAAAACTGATGACCTAAATGAAAAATCGTATCCTATCGTGCTCCTTAGCACTGCCATTCCTGTTGTTAAGTTTACACAGCTCCGCACAGGACAATACCAGACAAAAAGTAAATGAGATTGCAGCTACCGCCCGTGGACATGTGGGTATGGCAATGATGTCCCTGGAAAGTGGAGACACCATGACGCTCAACGGAAATGACCATTTCCCGATGCAGAGCGTATTTAAAGTACCGTTGGCGATCGCTGTACTGGATCAGGTAGATAAAGGCAAATTGTCACTCGATCAGGTGATTCATATCACGAAGAAAGAATTACTGCCCTTCACCTGGAGTCCGATAAGAGAAAAGTATCCGGAAGGAACTGATCTGAAACTGAGAGAAGTATTGGCTTATACCGTATCACAGAGTGACAACAACGGTTGCGATATTTTATTTAATCTGGTAGGCGGTACCGCTTACGTTGAACAATATATCCATGGCCTGGGTATCGATAGCATGGCTATCAAAGCAAACGAAGAAAGAATGGCATCAGCATGGAAGGTGCAATATACCAACTGGAGTTCTCCGCTGGCCACATTGCAGTTATTGAAAGGTATCCATACCGGAAAGTACCTGTCTAAGAGCAGCAATGATTTCCTGTTAAAGATCATGAAGGAAACAACCACTGGTCCTAAGAGACTGAGAGGCATGCTGCCTTCAGATGCAGTGGTCGCACATAAAACTGGTTCTTCTGATACAAAAGACGGTTTGACTGCCGCTACCAATGATGCCGGTATTATTACATTACCTGATGGATCGCACCTGGCGATCGTTGTTTTTGTAAGCGATACCAAGGTAAATGAAGCAATCAGGGAAGGTGTTATCGCGAGAATGACCCGCCTTTTCTGGGATGCTGCTAACTAAGCTGCTGCTGCTTTAGCATTGCTACCCTGGATTCATAATATTTACTCAGAAAATGATAGATCACCAGTTCATGTTTCCGTTGATTAGATGACAACATCCTGTTCAGGAACATGTGAATATAGCTGGATAATAAGTCGTCCCATGTGCGAACAGCCACTTCCTGTATAGTGGATCGTATATGGGACGATCTTTTTTGCAGCAACTGAATAGCTTCTTCGATCTCATTATCAGCGTCCTGTTGCGGATCAAGGAAACTACTGATCTGCCGCATATGCTTCCGGTAACCGGTATTCAGTTGTGTCTGCAGCGCCTGACCGCCACCAAATTCCCGGAAGAAGTAGTGTTGTAATCTTTTCAGATAGGTTGATTTATGAGTGAGTGTATATCCGAAATCATCCATCAGCATATCCACGCCACGTATGGCCAGCAACCAGCGGAAATGCTCTCCTTCTTCTCCTTCCAGGAGGTCTATACAACCTAATACTGCTTTGCTGTCATAAGAGAAAATGTGTTCACTGACAGCCATCGTAGTTGCGCCATATCGTTCCAGTTCCCTTACATAGGTATCTGTCTGTATCCTGTGGATCAGTCCCGGATCTATCGTTTCGGCTAAGCGCGCATGTAATGCAGCCAGTACAATTGTCCAGAAGTCTTTGCGCGAAGAATGATGAAAGCGTAACCTGATATGATCTTCCGGATCGGTATACCGGATGAAAAACCATTGGTCAATAATGCCATTTTCCTCCAGTTGCTCCACCAGTGGTTTAATAACGCTTGTCAGTATTTTCTCAGCCGTATTGATCCCCGCATAGATCTTCACATACAGCCACTCACTACCAGGAGGAAAGTGTCTTTGTGTATGGGTTGTTGTCAGTCCCCTTGTTATAGCCGCCGGTTGTACCATACTGCTTTTAAAAGGGAGGATGATCTCATTGGTAAACCTCCCCGCAACTCCCGCTACCCAGCATTGTTCCGGTGTCTGTAACACCTCCTGTAATGTCAGCTGCTCCCTTTTCAACAGGGTTGTCACCAGCAGATGTACACAGGAGGTATTTTCAAGGTCAATAAACAGCTCATTGTCCCCGTCGGCTATACTTATGTACCTGGGAAGCTTTAAGGCTTCTTTTATGGCTGAAAATGCCTGGAAATGTAATTGTACGGAAGCGTTCTTCTGTAGTGCAGGATGATCTTTACTGTGGATAAGCCAGGTAGATTTTTGCAATACGATATCTTTATATCGTACTCTCGGCAGAAACGGTGCCTCTACCGGCAACTGCCATTGCCATCCGGTTGCATGCCGTAATTGCTGGAATTGTAAATCACAGAGGAACTTGTACATAGGTAAACTACCCTTCGTGAAATTATGTGCCGTGCTTAGTCTTGGGATGATCCTTTTATTGAATCGCTTTGAGCGTAATATCACCTGCTCATTTTGTACACACACCATCAGATCCGTCACGGGGATCTGATTTTCCTCCGCAACACTGCCATTGCCCAGATAGACAATTTCATAATCCCGCAGCTGTGGTCTTAACAGAATATTGCCCGTCCTGGCTTCCGGTAAGTGGATAATCTCTGCATAGATCACGTCTGGTTGCTGATCCGCCTCTTCGTCCAGACACTCCCTGACCAGCTCTTTTAATGCCGGATCACCATGACAAAAACGCCCCAGCAGGTTACCCGCCGATGGTCCGCCACAGGAAGTGAAATCAAAGAGATAATCCCCTTTATCCATAGCTGCTGCGCTTTCGCTGACAATACTCCCCATCATATAGAAACTATCAGGAATGGGGACTGTTACTGCAGTAGCGAGACTGTCAATATCCTCATCCGTCAGTACTACTTCTGATTGCTGCGCCTGCAGACAGGCCATATACTGCTTTAGCTGAAATTCCCGCATATTGTTCCAGGGGATCGTATCTGGTGTCCCGGTGGTTTTGGTCACTATCTCTTCCAGTAATGGAGCATAAGCCGCATAATGGCTGGTATAAGCGCCATAACCGATACCGGTCTCTGTATCCAGCGCAAGCGCCAGGGAGATTTCCTGCTCCTCATAACGCTGACTGAAGGCCTTGCAGAATTGCAGCAGATCGCCTTGTTTATTTGCCGCAGATAGTTTCCATAACATTTCCATCTGGGCCTGTATATTATTGATAACAGTGGTGCTGATCGTGTTGGTAGTAGTAGCCAGAAAAAGATCTGTCTGCACCAGGTCTTTATTTTTCGTTTCCGGTAATAACTGCTTTACCAGTGCATGTGTATGCAGATACTTTTCTATACCTGGCTGTGAAACGCCCAGTTGCTCCCGGATAGCATAGAGTACCTCATATACAGGCCGTACGTCTTCCAGCTGGCTCAGTTTATCTATCAGTACATGAAAGAATTCTTCACCGGTAACAGTTGGCTCCAGTTCACTGATCAGTATTTGACTGTCAATTAGTTCATCGATAAATACACGAAATTCTTCTACTGTGATATCATCATCTGTAATATGTTGATAAAGCGCCTCTCTGGTGACTCCTTTCTCCGCCAGTGTCAGTACGTTTTCCAGATAAACGGAATGATTCACCGCCGTCAGATCATACTGACGGAATTTATTCTTTACTGTAAAGGCAGCATAACGATAAGTATCTCCGGTCCGGTAAATGGAATTATTAGGGAAATAACGTAGTTGCTCCTGTACAGCTGGTATGCGTGCGATCGTCTCCGCCAGTTCGGCGACATAATTCATATCCAGGCGGCAATGCTGTTTATGTGCCTCGACAGGTTGTATGTACACGTCTGTGACTGATCCTGTATAGCCGGTACTGCAACCGGCAAACAATCCATAAGGCGTGCAACGGGTGCTCATCCGTAAAAGGTAGCGGAAGAGCGATAAAACCAGTTTTTCCTGGTCCTTTTCACTAAAAACCTGACCTTCCTGCCATTTCCTCAGTTCACTGCTCAGTTCCGGAGAAGCAATATAGATCGCTTCAGCAAGATAGGGGGTAGTAAATACCTGTTTTATTTCATCAGCCAGCTCTTCGTAAGGCAGCTGTAAAAAGCGGGTTAAAAATTCTACCGGCATCAGCGGAGCCCTGAGCAGGTAAAAGCCTTTATTAGTTATCATAGTGTTCCGGATACAAACAATAAGTTAACTTTTATCCCTATAGGGACAGCCCCCCTTAAAAGGTGATATTTCAATAACTCGAAAAAAAATACAGAAAATCCCCCTTTCCAGTGATAGAGCCGAGCGGCCTTTATCCTTATCTTTAAGAAAGATGAAACCCGGACCCTCATTGCCCACAATAAACCTGACTGCTAAAGAACAGTATTCATTTCTTAATATTTAAACCACTTGTTAACTATGAAAAAAGCGTCAAGCCGTAAGCTGAACCTTGGCAAGATCAAGATCGCCAGACTAAGCACAACAAAGCAGGAAGTTGCCAATCAGCAAGCTAATGCGCCAACTTACACTGGTTGCAGCCTGTTTAAATGTCCTCCTCCTCCGGATGCCAGAAACTAAGTACAGCAGTTTATTCAAAATCTAAAACCGCATTCTTATGAAAAAGAAAGTTGAAAAGAAACTCGATCTCGGTAAGATCAAATTAGCCAGTCTGAACCGTGAAAAACAGGACGCTATGAATGGTGCAGCGTTTGCTCCTACCACTACCGTGCTCTCCTTTAAAGTGTGTACAGACGATATTAGCCAGGGCGCGCCAATTTGCAGCGTAGATTCCTGCCGTTTCTAATTTTACGATCATGGTGCGGCGGTGTAGTAACGCAGACCGCACCATGATTTGTTGTGATGATCGTATATGGATTATAAGAAAAGTGCCGGGAAGATCTTACAGGATATCAGCAGCTCGCTGGACAGTTTTACAGAAAAGGATGCCACTCCCGGTTTACTGGGAGGCTATACAGGCGCAGCTTTATTCTATGCTTACTACTATCAGCTGACAGAGAAAGAAGAACACCTGAACAAAATACATCAGCTGCTGGAACGTGCGGTGCATGATCTGGCGGCTACTGCATTGCCATTCTCTCATTGTAATGGTATTGCGGGAATGGTTTGGGGTATACAACATCTTATCAAAGCAGGCTTTGCCGGTGAAGATGAACTGGAAGATATCTTTGAGGAAGTAGATGAAGTGCTTGGTAAAGAAATGCTCTCCGCTTTACAACAGGGTGGTTATGATTTCCTGCACCAGGGCCTTGGTATTGCCCTGTATTTTCTTGAAAGGAACCATTACACTGCTGCTGATAAATGGTTGCCCGCACTGGTGGATAGCCTCCAATCCACCGCTATTGAAACGCCTGCCGGTATTACCTGGAAAGATCAGCTGACCGGACTGGCTGAGCTTCCTGCAGGGACACATTCATTCAACCTTGGACTTGCCCATGGCGTACCGGCTATTATCGCTGTACTGGGAATGATCCACAGTAAAGGTATCGCTGTTGCACAAACAGAAAATCTGGTCAGGAAGGGCCTCAGCTGGCTGGAAGCCTGTCAGAATCTGCCTGAAGAAGAAAGCGCTTCCCTATACCCCGTACTGGTAGATCAGCACCATAGGGCGCTTACTGGTAAACAAAGCCGTTTAGGCTGGTGCTATGGTGATCTGGGTATTGCCACAACGCTGCTGAATGCGGGTAACTGGCTACAGGATGATAATTATACAGAAAGTGCGCTGCGCATCTTCCATCACGCTATACGAAGCAGGAATCAACATAACAGTTATGTACATGACGCCTGCCTATGCCACGGAAGCGCAGGTATCTCACATATTTACAGACGCGCCTGGCTGAAAACCAAAGAATCCTTTTTACTCAGTGGCGCAACGGATTGGTTACAACACACCTTACAAATGAATACACATAAGGAAGGCCCCGCAGGCTTCCGCTTTTTAGGTAAAGATGACTACGAGAACAGCTATGGCATCCTCGAAGGCGTGGCTGGGATAGGACTTTCACTCATGGCGGCTATCGATCCCGACACGGATCCTGCATGGGACCGGTGTATCTTATTATGCTGATATTTTCCCTATATTACATATAAAGCCGGTTGCCTCTTGTAAGTCGAATGTTACCCATTACTGTCCGCATTGGCATATTTTAAATGGATACACAATGATCCGCCTGTATTTCGTAAACAATCATCCCCTCATCCTCGAAGGCCTGCATTCATTTTTTGATGACGAAAATGATATACTGATCGCAGGACACGCCAGGAGTGGTTATGGTTGTCTTAAATTCCTGATGCACAACAGCGTCGATATTATCATTATTGATACCTGCCTGCCTGATATAGACAGTGCAGCATTATGCGCCAACATCAGAATGGAATATCCAACTGTGATGGTACTGGTACTGAGTTTTCTGAAAGAAGAAAGGTATATCGACCGGCTATTGCAGAGTGGTGCCGGTGGTTATGTACTCGATACTGCTGATAAAGATGAGCTGCTTTATGCCGTTCATTCCGTGTATGCCGGAGATGTCTATCTCTCCCCGGCTATCAAACAGGCCATGAGTAGTGAACGGGTTGGGCTACAAAAAAATTTCCCTCCTCTGACGAGAAGGGAAAAAGAAGTTTTGAGTCTGATATCTGAAGGAAATACAAATGCTGAAATTGCAGAAAAGCTGTTTATCAGTGCAGATACTGTGAATAGTCACCGGAAAAAATTACTGGCCAAACTGGAAGTAAAAAATACGGCTATGCTGATCAAGTATGCTGTTGATAACAAACTGCTGGTCTGATCAGTTGCTTACAAAAGTGATCTTTTCTATCACAACGCCCAGTTTCTTCATCGCTGAAGCATCACTTTTCACTTTCTTATCACCAGTAACCTGATCGTATAATTTAGGATCGCTGGAGTTGTTGGCTTTAAACATGATGTTCACACCTTTACCTGCGAAGGCGCCGCCTTCCCAGTCTGCTATTTCTCCACCGTTATCCCATTCGAAACCATTGATTCTGAAGTCACGGCCGTTCACTTTCACTACTTTATCCAGCGGGTCGCCTACCTTGATACCAAATGGTGGTTTCCATTTTGAGTTTTCTTTCGTGAAAGTAACACCGGTTTTAGTGCCTTCGAATGATACTTCCATCTCATTATCAGTATCGGGGAATATAAAGTAGGCAGTACCTGCATCATTTCCCTGGAAATCCTGTGCAGAACGTGCTACCACATTATCCTTTCCGTAAAGTGCATATAATTGCTCCGGCTCACGCACTTTGAAGATAGGTCTTACATCCCAGTTAAAGTTATCTGCTGAAGCATTCGCAGGGGCAGCTGGTGCACTTCCTGGTTCCGCAGGTACGGCATTACCGCTGGCGGTAGTCGTTGCTGTACTTGTTGATGACTCGCTGGTAGTACTGGTGGCATCCGGAGAGCTGCTGTTGCCATTGTCAGCAAGTGCCGGTGCCGGCAGCTGTAATGGCGGCAGGGTAGCCGGAATAGCACCTGTTGTATAAAGGGTCGATTTTTCTTCCAGGAGGGCCTTGTTTTCACCCTTGAACTTATTCACCGTGTAAGTTGCCAGTGGAAATACGCTGTTGGTTTGCAGATTCATCGCGCGCAGATGGGCAATGAACTGTTGCCTGTTGGCATTACTGTACTGGTAAATAAACTTCAGGGAAGCATCCAGCGCAGCAGGATCTTTCACCAGTTCTGTCATTGTCTTATCAATATCCAGTCCGGCAGCCCCGCTTCTTGACATCTGTTCGGTCACAAAAACGATGAGAGAGTCATTCCTCACTTCATAACGTTTTGCAAACTTAGTGGCATAGTCTTCTGCGATCTTGTCCTCCAGTTTTGTCTGCGCTTGTATGGTAAGGGGTAAAGTGAATGCTAATATGGCAATGATGCGTTTCATGCATGGTCGTTTTAGTAACAGGAAATTGGCCTGGTAACAACCAGACTATTACCATTACTAAATTATAGAATAATCCTGATTGTTAGTGCGGATATAGCTTTTTTACCTTGCGAACCGGCTGAAGGGTGAAGAAAACTGCCATCCCCCCGGCCAGTATCCCTGAGAGCACCGACAGTAATATTCCGTTAAAACTGTAGTTCTCCGGTAAACAGAGATATACTCCAACCATAGCGGCTAACGTCAGAACCAGCGTAATTATTGCGTTAATGGTAGCCGTTTTTAGCATGAAACGCAGCTTTATCTGTTTCGAAGGAATAAAGCTGACCAACTGCCGTTTTTCCAGTAATGTGGTGGTTTTGTTTAATATATCTATGGTGATAAAGAATGGTAGCAACAATGCCATCGGTAACAGGAACCTGGCAACAGGATGCTCGCCCTGAAACAGGTATACATTATTCAGATCATCAAACCCATAGTAGGGTACCAGCGCATTGATCACCAGGTTGGTCGTAAAATAAAAGATCGCCTGGCGTTGCGAGAACTTCTCCAGAACATTATTGATGCGCGGGTTCATGCTGATGGTTTGTGGATAGTAAAACCTGCATTTGCTGCAGAATGGTCCGGGCTTTTTCTTCGGGTAGAAACAATTCCTGTGAGATAAAAGAAAAGTCGGCCTCTCCGCCGAAAGTGCTGATCACAAGTGTGTTGGCATTCCTCCAGGGGAAGGCGGCACTGGGGCTATAAATAGTTTCCAGGACAAAATGTTCATACTGCTCCGGAATATCCAGTCTGCCCATATTGGACAGCGTAACGTCATGTGTACCGTCTGTCTGTCGTAATAACCTGACCATATATTTGCCTGCTGAATGAAAATAATCACTGGTGAACAGGAGTTTTCGTATATCCATTTTATCTATAGCATCCGTCAGGTCGTTTTTCAGCTGGCGTGCCCTGGCCCAGAAATCAGCGCCTTTTTCTGCACTGGTTGACAATTCGGCTATCGGCGCAAAAGCAAATAACTGATCCTGTTTGATCTCAGGAATAAACCGGCGGATATCCACAGGAGAGATCACCTTCCCATAGGAGGCTGCTCCCATGACCTGCCGGTGCGCTTCCATAAAAGCTACGGCAAATGCGGCATGCATGGTCGTTTGTTCCGTTTTACAGCGGGCCGCCAGTTGTATAGTTGCCGCTTTGTCCATTTTAAAGTGTACCAGGTAGTGATTACCCGGCGCCGGTATTTTCCCGCGTGTTTTAAAACGCAATACCAGCCAGGCAAGTCCTGACAGTAAACGTAACCTGATCTTTAGCCCAACATTATTGATCAGGGTATTGGGAATAAATGTCCGGATGTCTTCAAAGGCCGGATAGGCGATCAGTCGTGTCTCCGGTTGATCCAGCACCTGCAGTAACTCCCGCATCAGGGTCAGAATAGAAGTGCCATCACAAATGCAATGTGCACACACCAGCATCAGCTCCGAAACCTCCGCTGATCGCAGCCATATCAGTCGGGCCAGCGGCCCTTTACCCACATCAAACGATTGCCGCCATTGCTCAGCAGATATACGCTGCCAGTCTTCATCTGAACGACGCTCTGTTATCTGTACCGGAATAGGGGGAATCTTGGTATCCGACACGAAATAGGGCCTGCCTTTCTCGTCCTCCCTGATCACAACACCCAGCAAAGGATGTTTCTGCTGGATCTTTGCCAGGGCATAGATCAATCCTTCCAGGGTGAGCTGACCAAGTACCTTCGCTGTAAAAATACAGTTCACGGTAGCTGAGCTGTCCACATACATGATCCGCTCACCCAGTATTAGTTTTCTGTTCATACGCTGGTTATATAATTGATGACAGGGCCTCCGCTGGCGCCTGTACCGGTAAATCTTCCGTCAGCAATGCCATCGCCTTTTCCTTTATAGCCAGTGCATCCTGGTAATCCAGTACTTGGTAATTGGATACAAAGGAGAAATCAATCTGTCCTTTATAAGTGGAGGCAATGATGGTGGTCGGATTGGAAAAAGGTCCTATCACCGTCGGACTAAAAATCGTGTCTACAGCGAACGTCTGATACTGCTCGGGTACATCCAGTTTACCCATATTGGAAAACATCAGGTCATACACCGGTTTGCCATAGGTCAGGAACTTCCGCATATATTTAATGCCGCCATGTGCATATTCAAAAGGCAACATAAACGCATAAGGATTCATCTTTTTTATCTTCCGGGATGCAACCGCCTGCAACAACCTGGCTCGTTGCCAGAAAGAAACATCCTGTGCATTATTGAGTGATAATTCCAATGACAACCCAAAAGAGAAGATCACGTCTTTTGTGATCTCGGGAATAAATCTTCTGATATCCACCGGACAGATGATCTTATTCATCGCTTTTTCTCCTTTCACCAGCTTAAATGCACGCAGAAAAGCCACACAAAGTGCCGTATTGACTGTTACCTCCTTTATCGCACAATGCTGGAACAACGCTGCTGATACCTGCTTGTCCAGTTTCCAGTGTAACAGATAATCCTGTTGCCGGCTGATGGGCTGCTTACCCCGGGTATTGACAAAGGCGGATATAGCTGCCAGTGCTCCCTTTATAAACAGCGCTTTCAGTTTCGCTTTTAATATCTCCTTTTTACCCTTGAGTATGTGAGCCGGCACAATATCTTCCAGGGTAGTAATAGAAGCATGCATCCCGATCTTTTTGTCCGGATCATCCAGTACAGCCAGTAGTTCTTTTACCAGCATCAATCCTCCGCCTCCATCACACATGCTATGATGAAAGGTTAATATCAGTTCCGATTGTTCTTCCCCCTTTAACCAGGTTAAGCTGATCAGGGGGCCTGTTTCAATATTGAAAACACTTGCCCATGCATCCCGGACTTCCTGCTGCCAGTCGACAGAAGAGGTACGTCCTTTGACGATCAGCGGGATCGGCTCACAGATCGCCGGTATCTCAAACCACGGAGCACCGGTCGGATCATGGTGAACGGCTGCCCGTAACAGGGGATGTTTCGCCTGTATGCTGGCTAATGCAATGGACAGGCCGGCTGCTGTGATCACGCCGTTTATCCTGATCGCATAGACACCGTTAAAAGGTGCTGTCCCGTCTCCAAGCATGAGTCTTTCGGGAAGCAATAGTTTTCTTTTCATAACGCTGGATTTATTAAACAGATAGGGTACTTTGTTTCTCCTTTGCAAATGTTTCCAGTAATGCGACCGCCTTGTCGTTGCCGCCTGCCTTGATGAATGTCTCCCTGATATATTGTGCTGATTTCCGGTACTTCGGATTGTCCAGTACCTCCCACATGGCCGCTTTGAGAGCAGGGACGCGTAGTCTTTTATAACGTAGTTTGATGCCGCAGCCTGCGTTTTCAATCAGGGCAGCGGTGTGGAAATGGTCGTAGGCGATAGGGGTGATCAGCATGGGCAATCCGTTCACAAAAGCATCGTTCACCGTATTAAAACCACCATGACAGATCACTGCCTGCATATGTGGCATTAATGCCGACTGTGGCACAAAGCCCTGTACGATGAAATTGTCCGGCCATTGCTGAAAGATCGCCGGATCAGTTGCCGCCACTATAGTAATAGGTTCATCCGCAAAGGCATCTATCAGCTTCTGAAAGAACTCTTTCCTGATATCTACCAGTAGGGTACCCAGTGATACAAATACCTTTGGTGACATGACCCTTGCCAGCTGATCCCAGTCAAAAGGGGTATTATTAGGCCTGCCTTTTACCGGTCCTACAAAACGCATATGTGGCAGCGGATCTTTGCTACCTGCAAATTCCTGTGAAGTGAATACGATGTTCATCTCCCTGGAATGGATCACATATTCATCCGTATAGATTCCTACCTCACGCTGTAAGGACCTGATCAGGTTTTGCTGCCATTCAAATATCTTCGGCGACTGCATTGCGTCTCCGGTTACATCCGGGGGAACCGGTGTCGTCGTCACACAGGGTATATCTTTGATATGTGCGCACAGTGCACCTGCAAAAGTGATACAATCACTGATAATCACATCTGGTCTGAATTCATCCGCTATTGCCGATACACCTGCCAGCATATATTTCGCAAATGGGATATAGGTATCTTCCAGCGCTAGCTTCAATGTCTCCACACCTGATAGTTTGGGCCCTTCATCCTGTAGTTTGAGTATGGCCTGTATCGCAGACTGATAAGGCGCAAGTTCTTTATGCGGAACAATGAATCGTCCGCCGGCAGGGATATGTTCTGCTCCAAGTTCTTTCAAACCTACCCATATCACCTCATGACCTCTGGCCAGCAGACTGCCGCCCACACTGAGGGTAGGACTGATGTGCCCAAAGAATGGCGGCACTACGAACATAAATTTTGACATGTGTTGACATTGATTAATGATGGAAATGTTTAGGGATAGCCAGTTTTTCCAGTAAGGCGATGGCAGTGGCAGCGCCGCCTGCCTGCGCAAAGGAATGCTGTATGCGTTGTGCTGCTGTTTTATAAGATGGATTGGTCAGTACGTCCCAGACAGCTGTTTTCAGATGTTCCGCCTTAAACCTTTTGTAGTTCAGCCGTACACCGCTTTCCGCCTGTATCACTCTTCCTGCCACGTGCGATTGATCATAGGCTATAGGGATAACCACCAATGGCAGGCCATGAGATAAGGTTTCACATACGGTATTATGACCGCCATGGCACACGACTGCATCCAGATAAGGCAGGAGCTCCAGCTGCGGAACTTTCTCCTGTACGATGAAATTGTCAGGCCACGCTTCAAACAGACTGACATTGGAAACAACGATCACAGAAACAGGCTCTCCACCCAATGCTGCTATGACCTTTCCGAAAAACTCTTTTTTATAACTATGATCGAATGTGGTACCGATAGACACCAATATCCGTGGTTGTTTACCCAACTGTCTGAACCGCTCCCAGTCAAAGGGATGCAGGGATTGTCTGTTCAGTATCACCGGGCCCACAAACTTGTAATGATCCGGCAACGACATATCGCCAAAAAATGTTTTGGAGGTATATACCAGTGTCAGTGCCTCCGATGTGGCCACTGAAGCATCTCCGGGAATACCCAGTTCCTGTTGTAAGCTCACGATCTGTCTGATCTCCCATTCATGTATACCCGGCAGGTCTTCCATCATCTTAATAGCCGCTGGTGCGGTAACAGAGGTTGCATAGGGGATTTTCAGCTGCCAGGCAGCCATCGCACCGGCAAACAACTGATGATCATGGATGATCACATCCGGCTGATAGCGATGCAATGTGCTGACGATACCATCATACATAAACCTGTTCAGGGGGATCAGTACGTCCTCGTACAAAAACTTGATGCTCTCAATACCGGAAACATTCTTTTTAGTGATCTGATCAAGGTATTCGGCGTTGTCTTTTTTCGCAGCATCATCCTGGTCATACTGTATGTGTAACAGTTCGCCTCCTTCCGGTAGTTTGTCGGCCAGCGTAGCATCAAGGCTTATCCAGCCTACCCGGTGCCCGCGTTGCAGCAATGCGGCTCCCAGACTCAGCGTTGGATTGATATGCCCCATGAGTGGGGGAACTATAAACGCAAAGCTTGCCATAATCTGTTATTGATCTGTTTGATTTTGACCTGCCATCCTTCAAAGAAATCTTTCAGTTTACCTGCTGTTTCTGCCGGCTGTTGTATCGGCAGATTATGGTCGCCCTCGATAAGGATCAATTTGGAACGGGGTACAGTGTGATACAGTTTCCTGCCGGAGGGGAGGCAGTTGGATGATTTTCCATAGATCAGCAGCGTCTCCTGTGGAATACTGTCCAGCGCTTCAGCAGAAAAGAAAAAACGTTCATTGTGCATATCTTCTTTAATACTGGTCTGATAGAACAGGTATTCATACATCCGGTGATTCTTATCCAGCTGCCGCTTACCCACGCGCATCCGTGTAGTATCTGTATAGTTGTTGATATAATCTACCAGGAATTCTTTGCTGTAGATGTCAATGATGCTCAGCGTCTCACTGTCACTGGGGTCAGGTGCTTCGATCACCGCGAGCTTCTTTACCCTGGAGGGATACCGCATCGCCATTTTCATGGCTACCAGTCCGCCATAGCTATAACCCGCCAGGTGTACCGATTTCAGGTGCAATGCATCCATCAGGTCGCGCAGGTCATCTGTCATGGAAAGCAGATCATAACCATATTCGCAGCGATCGCTCATTCCATGGCTTTTCATGTCATATAACACAACATGAAAAGACTGCGCCAGTACAGGTGCGATATTGAAATAATACACGGAGAGATTGCTGAACATACCATGGATCAATACAATCGTTTCCTTCGCACCCTTATTGTATTCCTGGATATGAACGCTTTTGTTTTTTACTTTGATGACTGGCATGATTCAATGTATTTAATGATGTCATCCAGTTTAAGGTTGATCAGCTGGTCCAGGTCCATGCCAGAGAGCCAGCCGGTAAAGTCAATGTGTTCACCGAAGTGAGACTTTACCTTTTCAGAGAAGGAGACGATCTCGATGCTGTCCATTTCAAGATCTCTTGTAAAAGAACTTTCACGGGAAATATCCAGGTCTTCTACAAATTCTTCTCCGATGACTTCAGTAATGAAGGTTTTAAGCAGACTGAAGATCTGTTCACTGCTTAAAGGTTGTTGAGTAGTTATAGCGTCCATCCTATGATATAGTTATTGTGTTTAATTGTTTGAACAGTGACATCGCCGATCTGAAATGTGTCGCCATTGATGCTGTCTATTTTGTATTTCTTCGGATTGCCCTGTAAGCCTTTTCCCAGGTATTTGCCATAGGCTTCCTTCGCTACCCAGCACCGGATGATCCATTCCGTCCTGTTGGTGGTGGGCAATAGTGCCAGCTCCTCCGGATGGAAAGACAGCTCAATAAAGCCATCCGTCTTTTCTGCGATCAGCTCTATGTCAATACCTGCTGGTCTGCCGGATCGGGCAATACCCACGGCTTCCTTGTCTTTATGGGCGAGTGAAATATGGAGGTTTTGGGTCATAGCCCCTTTAGGGAATGGTTTTCCCAGCGCATCATTCCTGATCTCAAATTCTATAGGGTAATAGGCTTCCTGCCTTTCCTGCTTTAATAGGGCCCTTACGGCGTCTTTTACGGCTACCCTTGAGATAATACGTTCCTTCCGTTTATGGGGCAACATGGCCCTTAAATCGGCCTTTTCTGCCTGGTTGAAATAACGCTTCATGATGAAATCCCAGGATACCACACGCTGATAGGAATTACGGAACAGGAAGATGCCGGGTGCGAGTTCTACCGACAAACTATTATGTAACGGCGCCATAGACACTTTCCAGAGGGGTTCATCTATTTCCAGTCTGGCATTCTGCCAGCCCCTGATGATCGCCCAGGTGCGGTTATTCCTGCGGAGAATGAAGTCTGCCGTGGCCGTATCTGCGGTCATTTCGGTCAACTGACAGGTACATTCGAACACGCCCTGCTGGTCTTCCATATCTTCATAAAAGATCACCTCCTGGATCTTCACAGGGAAAGCGATCCTGTCTTTTTCCAATGTGAGTTGCAGCCAGAGTCCGAATAACTGTCCTGCGTTATCCAGCAGGGAACCTTTACCTGTACTGCTTTCAATGATACCCGTGATGCCTTTATCTCCTACAGTGATAATCTGGCGGATGCCCTGATAAGCAGGTCCATGGAACATATGTTGCTCATAGATCTCAGCTGGTGTCCTGCTAAGGGACAGTGGTGTGCCGGCGTGTAAATGCAGGGCAGGGGCGATCTCCTGTTTGTCTGTCAGGGTAACCAGTGCCTGGGCATATTTGTCAATGCTCATGGAGATGGTATGCTGGTCCTGCCATGCTCCTTTCACTACTGCTTTGAAAGGCGCTGCTACATTCATCCACTGGAATACCTGTATCTGGGAGATGCTGCTGACTTTACTACCTGCTGCATGTTCAGCCGCGATATCGGCAAACAGTTCAAAGATCATCGTCATCGGAATAACAGGATCCATATCATCAGGACAATGCCAGCCGGGTTTCTGCCTTAGCAATGCATGGTCAATGAGATAAGGTGTATTTTCCAGGGAAATGTCCAGTTGCCTGGACACGGGTGTCCGCCTGGCTGGAACAGTTGTAGTCGTATTAAACAAGGCGATGATCTCTTCCTGTATAGCCGTGATCTCTTCACAGTTTTCGAGGAATGACTGCATGACAGGTGTAGGTGCTGCCGGAACGGCTGTCCTTGCGTGTGTGGGCCGCAGAGACGCCAGTGCTGCGATATTCCTGACGATCGGTGAACCCAGTTGTAGTTTAACAGGCGTGCCTTTTGGTGCGGTTTTAACTTGTACGTTGCTGATGCCGAGGAAGGAGAGATCTACTGCTTTTCCTTCCACAAACAGGGCGGCCAGCACCCTTTGCAGTTGTTCTAATCCGGTACGGGTAGGGATATTGGCTGATAATGCGCTGTATGACTGTCCTTTCAGGGTATCATCCACAAAGCCGGTCAGACCGCCTGATCCTGCCTGTACAAATACCCTTGCGCCCTGATCATACAATTGCGTGATCAGCTGCCGGAAACGTACCGGTTTGATCAGATGATCAATGCTGAGTTGCCGGATGGCTTCAAAGTCATTCGGATAGGTACTTAGCGTAGTTGCAGACCATAAAGGAATGGTCGTTTCCTGAAACTCCACCTGACTGATACCTTTGAGTAACATGTCCAGCTTCCCTGCCACAAAGGGCGAGTGGAAGCCGGACTGGAAAGGAAGTACCTGGTGGAACAGTTGTGCGGATCTGAGTACCGGTATCAGTTGATCTACGGCTTCATTGGTGCCGCAGAGGATCACCTGCTGCGGACAATTATCCATGGAAAGATGAATATCTGCAATGTTTTCCAGCAGAGGAGCCAGGCGTTCATAACCGCAGCCCACTACGAGAAAGCGGGTGTTTTTTTGTTCGAATGCCGCCGGATTGAGTTCCTGTAATAACATCCTCACGGAACTTTCTGCTGCCAGTCCTGACGAACGGCCAGCCAGCCATTCCCCGAGACTATGTCCCGCATTCATATCCGGATATACCCCTAGTTGTTTAAGGGCGGAGTCCAGTACATGGCTCTTTTCCAGTAACTGTACAGCTGAATCCCAGACGCCTTCTTTATCGGAAGCACCTGTAGTAGTCAGCGGTAGCCGGAAGTATTCCGCCACACTATCTGTTTCTCCGCCTGCCAGTCCATCCAGACCAGGGAAGAGAAAAGCTACTTTACCGCCTTTACTGATGAGTGGTGTATTGGTAAACCAGATGTCCTGTTTATTGCGCCAGGGGGAATTCCGCTCTACGATCTTAATGGCTTTACGTATACGCTCAGGTGTAGGATCAAAGAGGGCAATACGGTAGTCGCCCTGACCAGGATTGGTCTCCTGTTGCTCCAGTGCCTGTATCAATGCCTGCTGATTCTCTCTGGCCAGTAATAACAATGCCGGTGCAGCAGGAGCATTCCCCTGGAATAATTTACGGACAGGCATCATTTCTTCACTGATACCTTCTACCACCACATGCGCATTGATCCCACCAAAGCCAAATGCATTAATGCCGGCACGTTTTGGTAATCCTGTTTCCTGCCAGTCGAGCGGAGTTGTAACAGGGGCAAAACGTGTCTGTGCCATTATATCCAGTGGCGTATCGCAATGCAGGGTAGGAGGCAGTTTCCCATGATACAAAGCCAGTGCTGTTTTGATCAGCCCTGCAATGCCTGCAGCGGGCATGGTATGTCCTATCATTGATTTTACAGAACCAATACCGGCTTTGGGTAATTTTCCCTGCTGACCAAACACGCCCGCCAGTGTTTCCAGTTCCGTTTTATCGCCCAGGGGTGTACCGGTGCCATGGGCTTCTATATAGCCTACTTCTTCCGGTGATATGCCCGCGGCTTCCCAGGCTTGTCTGATCGCTCTGGCCTGTCCTTTTACCGAAGGACTCATCAAACTGGTACCTGCCCCATCACTGGATATGCCCGTTCCTTTAATGACTGCATAGATCCTGTCCTGGTCGCGGATAGCATCTTCCAGCTTTTTCAATACAACAAATCCACATCCTTCTCCAATCAGCAGGCCGTCCGCTTGTTGATCGAAGGGACGGATCTGCTGACGCCGGGATAGTGCGCCCAGCTGAGTAAAAATGCTCCAGAAAGGGGCGTTTTGTGATACGTGTACACCACCGGCAATGATCATATCTGACCTGCCGGAGCTTAATTCCTGTATGGCGTGATCTATGGCAAGCAATGAACTGGCGCAGGCTGCGTCAATCGTATAGGCCGCTCCGCCGAGATTCAAACGGTTAGCGACCAGTGAGGCAACCAGGTTAGGGATCAGTCCCATGGCAGTATCCGGACCGAAACGTCCTTTCTGCTGCTGGAACTCTTTTTTTACTTTGTCCAGGGCTTCCTGTCCCAGATCGGGCAGCAGGTTTTGCAGGACCTGTACGATCTGCTCTCCGGTACGCACGATCTCGATCGCCCTGGTGGCTCCCGGACCTGTATAATTCCCCTTCCCGATGATAATGCCCGTCCTGTCCAGCGGCGCATGGCTGTCTGTTACGCCGGCATCCTGTAATGCTTGTCTGGCCAATGTAAGGGTGAGGAGTTGTTCCGGTTCCGTCCCTTCTACCGCCAGGGGCAGAATACCAAACTGGATAGGATCGAACCAGGCATAATCATCGATGAAGCCTCCTTTCCGGCAATAGAAACGATCTACATCGGTGGAGTGGGCATCAAAATAACTGGCGTCCAGCCGGTGGCCCGGCACGGGCTGGATCGCGTCTCTTTTATGAATAATGTTCTGCCAGAACGTATGTATGTCACCGGCGCCCGGAAATATGCCGGACATGCCTATAATAGCAGCGTCAACCTGTTTTTTCATTGTCACAACTTTAATTCTGGTAATAGCCTATTCCGCCATGATCAGTACCTGACTCTCGTTGCCGTATTTCAGTTCGTTTACAAAGGTTTCCATACCTGCCTGTAAAGGGATCAGGGCAATGCCTCTGCGCTCGTATTCCTTTTCCAGTGTTGGTGATACCATGCCGGTACCTTTCCAGGGGCCCCAGTTGATAGTCGTCACCTTTCCTTTGATCAGGTTTTTCAGTTCCCACGCATACCTGTCCAGTACACTATTAGCCGCAGCATAGTCGGTTTGTCCGCGATTACCATATACAGAAGCTACACTTGAAAACAGTACGACAAACTGGGTATCTGCCTGTAGTTTTTCCACCAGTATTCTCAGTGGGGTCACTTTGGTGGAGAACACTCTTTCAAAGGAGTCTGCCGTTTTCTGTCTGAAGAGTTTATCCTCCAGTAATCCTGCTCCATGTACCACGCCGTCTATGCGGCCATGGGTTTCATACAGGGTACTGATGAGGGTATGGAGTTCCGCTTCATTTCTCAGGTCCAGTGAATGATAAGACACGGCGGAACCATTGTCTTCCAGTGCCCGGATCGTCTGTAAGATCTGATTCGACTTGTGGATATCTGAAGCACGTTTTTCAATCGCAGCCGGTGTTGTGATCTCACCTTCCCTGATCAGCTGTTGTTTGATATCCTCCTTTGTTTTCAGTGAAGAATAATTCGGGAGGTCCAGTTGACGGGGATCTGGAGAACGGCCTACCAGCACATAGTGGCAGGGATAATCTTTGGAAAAACGTACCATCAGTTCTGCTGTAATGCCCTGAGAACCACCCAGTACCAGTACGACTGCCTCTTTTTCCAGCGCAATACCGGCAGTATCGCTGACAGGCAATTGCTTAGGCACCAGGTCGAAAATGTGCCGTATGCCATCGTGGTAAATAACTTCAGCAGGTGTATCCGGATGGAGTAATTCTCCCAGTATAATGGCAGGGATCTTTTCGGGGAATAGTTGTCCCGTCAGACTGATGCTTCTGCATTTTGCATGGTCCCATTCCTTGTCCAGGCTTTTCAGGAAACCAGGATACCCCTGTACTTCGCGCAGCTGTTGTATATCGCCGCTGTTCAGACCAGAGATCGCATACACCCATTGTACGTTTTCCGGATGCAGCTTTTTAATAGTAGCAAAAGTGGACAGTATATCCGGTCTGTCAGGAGCTGCGACCATGTCAAGTATGATCAGGCCCTGGTAGTATTCGAGTATATCTTTTTCGGTAACGATATCCACCTGCGCGCCCTGTTGCTCCAACAGTTTCTTAATGGCCAGGGGCAGGTGAGAACCATCGTCTGTAACGGCAAACTTTTTACCGCTGATGCTCACCGCATCTTTTTCATTGAATGCAGAAGGGATTAGTGAAAAAGTAATTCTCGACAGAGATGCCGGCGCTGCGCTGATGGTGGGTGCAACAGTCGCTTCGATGGCAACAGAGGTGGTAACCTGGGTAGGCAGATTACCTGTCATCCAGCTAACCAGTCCGTTTAAAGTTTTAATGCCTGCCAGCGCTTCTGTGTTGCCAGCGGACTGTCCAAGTCCGCCGATCTTCACTTTCAGTTCACCCAGTATTTCCATCCGTTTGATGGAATCAATACTCAGGTCAGCTTCCAGATCAAGGTCCATACCCAGCATTTCAGTTGGGTAACCCGTCTTTTCGCTGACGGTCAGCAGTATGGTGCTCCTGATATCATTTTCGCTCCAGGAAGCGCCGGCAGGTGGAATATTGGTTGGTTTTTCAATAGCATGTTGTAAAGAGATACCGCCGGTTTCCGCCTGTGCATCGCCGACATTGTCAGCGATCCATTCCAGCAGTCCGTTCAGCGTTTTAATACCTGCAAGTTGTTCTACCGCGCCTTCATCGCCTTTACCGCTTTGATTAAAGCCACCCATCTGCGTTCTCAGTTCGCCGATGATTTCCATACGTTTGATAGAATCGATACTCAGGTCAGCCTCCATGTCCATTTCCATGCCCAGCATCTCATGTGGATAACCAGTCTTGGCACTTACCACTTCAATGAGGATCTTTTTCACATCCTGTTTTCCTTTTACAGGCTGTGTATTGACAGATACAGTGATCTGTGTGGGTGCAGTCTCTTTTCTGGCTGGTGTGACCGGTAATGCAGTTGGCGTAGCAGGTATATCCAGGCGATTGATATGTGCAGGATTTTGTCCCAGGTAACCGAGGATCACATCGCGCTGTGCCTGTACGAGGTATTTCACGCTGTTCAGGTATTCCTGTACCATCAGTTCTGCATTGCCGGAAGGAGCTGTCACTACCTGTGCCGCCGCTGTCGCTTGTAACCGGATCGGCTGTAACACCGGCATCGCGCCATGTGCAGGAAGCTTACCTACGGAAGGAACGGCCAGCTGACCATTTACATGCCAGATCGTAGCACTCTTTTTATATTGTTCAGGAGCATCCAGATTGATCGCGCGGATGTTCCTGTCTGCAAACAGTTTATCCAGCTGCACATTTCTGCCGGTAGCCATGTACTTTGCGATAGTATGCAGCAGGTGTGTGATCGCATTTGGTTCTGTATCTTCTGTATGCAGCAGTACATTATCCTTACCCACGATGGAACGGGTTAAGCCTGTCAGTATTTTACCCGGACCTACTTCCAGGAAGATCCTGGCCCCGTCAGCATACATCTGCTGTACCTGTTCGGAGAAGAGTACCGGATTGACAAGATGTTCCGCCATGCGTGCTTTAATAGCAGCAGGTGTATCCGGATATAATGTGGCAGTCGTATTAGACCATACGGGTATAGATGTCTGATTGAAGGTAACATCACTGATGGCTGCAGTATAGAGGGCTGCTGATTTTGCGATCAGCGGACTATGAAATGCGCAGGCGACTTCCATTTGTTTAAAAGAGATCTGCTGTGCTTTCAGTTCTTTCATGAGGTTTTCCATGGCCGGTGTCGCACCTGCCAGTACCCATTGCTGCGGAGAATTATGGTTCACGGCATAAACACCGGTACCTTGTGCGATAAATGGCGCCAGTGCTTCTTTATTGCTGTTCAGCGCCACCATGATACCCTTATCTTCTTCTACCGCATCGACGATCGCCTGTGCCCTCTTCTCGCTTAATGGTACCAGTTTGTCAGCCAGGAATGCACCTGCGAAACAAAGCGCCGGTAATTCACCATAACTATGTCCTGCCACCATATCGGGCTGAATGCCCAGGTCCTGTAAGAACTCCGCCATTGCCAGATCTACAATGCCCAGCAGTGGCTGTGTGATACGGGTGTCTTTGATCTTTTCCTTCTGTTGATTGCTCTTCGCTTCGCTAAAAGCAGCTGCCGGGAACAGTAATTTTTCATACTGCGGATATTGCTTTAACAGCTTACGCATCTGCGGGAAAGCCACAAACAGTTCTCTCGCCATATTGACGCGTTGACTGCCCTGTCCCGGGAACAAGAAAGCTACTTTCCCTTCGGTGTTACCGGTTACATAGATATCCTTGGACGTGGCGCCGGATAGTGCCAGTTCTGTTTTCAGCAGGAGGTCTTCCCGCGTACCGGCAACTACAATCAGGCGTACAGGCGCATCATTGTAATGATAAAGGCTATAGGCGATATCTTTTAATGCAATCTGATCATTATTGGAGAGTATAGTATGGACCGCCTGCATCAGCTGTTTTACATCCGTATCGTTCTCTCCGCGGAATACAAATAGCTCTGCAGGCCAGTTGGTCAGTGTCGTTGCTTTAGTGCCGGTTGTCCGGTCATTGCTGATGACTGCGTGGAAGTTGGTACCTCCGAATCCGAATGCGCTGATACCAGCAAACCGTTCTTCTTCCAGCCATAGACCGGCGGCAGTATTGAACAGAAAAGGACTGGTATTTTCATTATAGAAAGCATTTGGGTTCCGCATATGCAGGGTAGGAGGCTTTACACCATGATACACCGAAAGCGCTGCCTTGATAAGACCTGCAATACCGGCGGCACATTTGGTATGCCCTATCTGCGTCTTTACAGAGCCCAGGTAAGTTTGTCCGGCGGTAGCGCCTGACTGGACCAGCATATCCGATAAGGCACTCAGCTCTGTTTTATCTCCCACAACAGTACCGGTACCGTGTGCTTCTACCAGTCCAAGGGCAGCAGGGGATATCCCGCTTTGCTCATATGCCCTTTCTAAGGCCTTTATTTGCCCTGCTTTACGCGGAGCGGTCAGTCCTAAGCTTTTGCCATCGCTGGAGCCGCCAACGCCCTTAATAACAGCATAAACGTGATCTCCGTCCTGCTTCGCATCAGCATATCTTTTTAAGACCAGCATAGCGACACCTTCACCCAGGGCAATGCCATCGGCGGCGGAATCAAAGGTCATACACCTGCCTTTGCGGGACAGGGCATGTGTGCTGGCAAACATGAGATAGTCATTGATACCGTTGTGCAGGTCAGCCGCTCCGGCCAGTACCATGTCTGATTTACCTAAAATCAGTTCCTGGCAGGCCAGGTCAACGGCTGCCAGTGAAGAAGCACAGGCGGCATCGACAGTATAATTGCGGCCACCCAGATTGAGTCTGTTGGTGATACGCCCGGAGATGACATTGGCCAGAACGCCGGGGAAGGAGTCTTCCGTAAGTTTAGGTAATGCATTATCCAGTTCTTCCGGCATTTCTCCCAGGAATTGTCTGTAAAGGGAACGGAAGCCATAATTATTGGCCAGATCATTTCCTCCTTCTGCACCGATGATTACCGAGACGTCTTCTGTATTATAATCGCTGTTACCATAACCGGCATTTTCCAGTGCCTGTCTGGCAACAAGTAAAGCTAACAGTTGTGTGGGGTCGATCGCTGCCAGTGATTGCGGAGGAATGCCAAAAGCAACCGGATCAAAGTCTATACGGGGAATGAAACCGCCCCATTTGGAAGGTGATTTATCACCATCATTGGAGTTGCCATCGTAATACAGTTCTTTATTCCAGCGTTCATCCGGTACTTCCGTTACGCAGTCTTTCCCTGCCAGTATATTGGCCCAGAATTCTTCCACATTACGTGCGCCGGGATAAATACAAGCCATACCGATAATGGCTACATCCAGTGCTTTTTCTGATGTAACAGGCAGTTCAGGTAAGGCCGCCGCCTGTATATGGTTGAGGTATTCTTCCGCCACATCCTTGTGCAGATCGGTCATCGATACAATGGCCTGTCTCATGGCCGCCACCTGACCGATCATATACATACCATCCTGTAACTGTTGGGTGGCATCGATGTGTACCAGTCCGTTCTCTTTCCGCTCGACACCTTTGGCGGCAATACGGAGTCTGCCGACATTAAGGTCTTCCAGTTTGGCCCAGATCTCTTTTTTATCCAGTTGTGCTTCCTGCAGACGCGCTTTCTGTTGCAGGAAGAAGGACGTAAATGGTGATTGCAGACAGCGGGTTTCATGACCAGGAGCTGTTTCCAGTAGGACCGTACTGTTATGCAGTATGGCCTGATCCTGGAATTGTTGCAGGATCGCGCCTGTGCTTACCGCTTCTTTGGTATAGATATAGGCCGTACCCATCAATACGCCGATCTTAGCCCCTTTGGTGGCCAGTGAAGCCGACATTACCGCAATAAAAGCAGCAGAAAGCGCATCATGGATACCACCTGCAAAGAAGATACTAAAGGCACTGGCCTGTTCTTCCTGTAACAGGCGTTCGATCTGTTTTTCCCATAATACAAGGCTGGACAGCGGACCAACATGCCCGCCGCATTCTCTGCCTTCAAAGACAAACCTTCTCGCACCTTCCTTAATGAACATATCCAGTAATGAGGCAGAAGGTACGTGCAGGAAAGAGGTAATGCCCATGTCTTCCATTTCCTTCGCCTGTGAAGGACGGCCACCTGCGATCAGTACCATCGGTGGTTTCACTTCTTTGATATAAGCGATCTGTTCATCACGTAGTTCAGGAGGAGCAAATCCAAGTATCCCAACGCCCCAGGTTTTTTTATCTGCCAGTGTTTTGGTTTGTTGCAGGAGTGTTTTTGCAGTGTCTCCTTTTAACAGAGATAGCGCTACAAAGGGCAATGCGCCAGCATCTGCCACCGCTGCAGCAAATGCGGGAACATCGCTCACGCGTGTCATCGGACCCTGGGCAATAGGGTATGTGATGTTGAGTTCTCTGGCCAGTGCATTATCCGGAGATAAGATATTGCCGGCTTTGGCCTGTACGATGTGGCCGCGGATCGCTTCCTGCAATCCGCGGATCATCCGGCCGAGTTTTTTGTAGCGTTTCACCAGGTCTATAGAAATGGCTACATCCTGTCCAAGCGGCAGCAGGCCTTTGTCCAGGTCAATGATATCAAGATATGGTGTAATGTCTTTCTGCGTGGCATGCTCCGGCAGAGCGGGAGAATTAGGGCGTATCAGTACACGGAACTGATCGATCACACGGGCTTCGTTCCCATTCAGTTTTTCACAGACGTTCTTGATAGCGGCAGGTGCTTTACACTCAGGGAAAAGCAGCAACTGACTATCCAGTACAACACCTGCCGCACCGGTAGCGATGAGGGCCGCAGTGGTATGGATACCTGCGCCACCCTGTACCCAGATCTTTGTATCCGGGAGGGCTTTGACGATCTGCTGAAAGAGAATGAAACTGGATTCCTCCGCTACTCTTCCGGCGCCTTCGTTCCCCTTTATAATAATACCATCTGCCTGTTCCTGTGCGGCTGCTAAGGCTTCTGACAGGGAATGCACCTGGTAATAGGTCGTAATGTTTTGCTGTACACTGGTTCTTATGGCAAAAGGTGCGATGACCAGTGTAACCTGTATTGGTAATGGGATGTCTGCCATCTCACTAACGGAGTAGCATACACCGAATGTATAGTGGTGTTGAGATAAAACGTTTAATGCTTTTTCAGCGGCTACTTTATTGCGTCCGAGATGTAATACAGGGAACGCGCCGGTCTGCGCCAGGGCAAGGGCTAATGGTGCATCAGGATGCTCCATCGGGGTAATACCGATAATTGTAGGTGTATCCATAGTTGATGTTTAATAGGTAACAGGCATGACTCATCCTGACCATGATTTTTAAATCATCGTGAGATGTTATACCGCGTGTATTAATTTCAAATTTCTAAGGTATCTCTGGCTGTAATTCCTCGTTATGCTTTGTCAGACGTCGTTTACAAGGCATAACACTCCTGTTTCTCGATTAGGATATCAGCTTTTTCATAGCGCAGAATTATATAGGCTAAACGGCCCGATCTCTCACATGAGCATTAATTATAATCACTGTTCACTGTTCGTTGATTAATTAAATCCGAATTATATGTGATAATATTTTTTTGCTGAATGTTTTAAGTGAAAAGTGAAATGAATCAGTGGTATACCCTTACGGGTAGCGTCTTTTGCTCGGGTTATAGGATTCATAAAAAACAAATATGGTTGTTATGGTTATCTGAGATGCATTCCTGAAAATGGAAGCATATGTCTTAAAGGTCTGTTAAAAATAATAAAATAAATTCTATAAAAGAAGAGGTGATATGAATTATAAGTCGGTTAACATGAACTTAATATATACGTGCTTTTACATATCGTCTTAAAAAGACAAGTGGAACATAATGGCATCGCGCCACTATGTTCCACTTGCTCATTTAGTTAGAAGAAGGATTAATTGTCAGCAGACATTTTACCGACAATTTTATAACCCCGTGAATTATCGGCGTTGGTTACTTCCTGATAGTACATACCGTCCGGAGAAACATACAGTTGCTGACCGTTGATTTCTACACCGCGGCTACCATCAGGTAATGTCGCATATATTTCATCTTCAGGAGGCGCCGTATTTTCATTTTGTCCATCCTGATTGTTACCTGTATTGAGTTCTCCATTCTTACCTACTACAACATATTTTGTTTGCCTGTCCTGTTGTACTTCCTGGTAGAACGTACCATTTTTTTCGTAGTAGGTATTGCCATCGATGACAACTGTTTTCGCTCCGCTTGGCAGGGATGGTATCACGACACCCATAGGTGGGTCTACCACTTCATACTGTTCGGTTTGCGTTTGCGTATTGGCATAAGGACGGTAGAAGAAACCATCAGAATAGTAATAGGGGCCCCAGCCTGTGTTAAAGGTCAGGAAGCCGTAAGGCAGTATGCCGACACGGAAGCCGATAGGCGGACCGTAATAGCGGTAAGGACGATAATAATAGCCCGGACGGTAATAGTGACCACCGTAATAATGTGAAGGGCCGTGATAATACCCTCTGCCACCCCAGCTCCGGTATCCGCCATAACCCACGCCTACTCCTACGCCGATCCTGGTGGATACACGTGGTGCAGAAACGACCTGTCTGCTTACACCCCGTCCTACAGATACATGTCCACCACCTCCGAAACGTCCTCTCTGGGCTGATGCGCTGTTTACTGAGCTCACGGTGGCCAGGGCAATGAGCGCGCCCAGTAAAAATATCCTGTTTTTCATTATTGATGTATTTAGTGTGGTGCCACAGCCTGATTGGTTGGCCGCAAATCAAACTGTATTACTACGCGTTAAAGAGAGTTCTGTGTTCCCCCTGTTATTGATATTTAGACACCTGTCTAACTCCAGAGTTTAACAACTAATTTTAATTTAACAATTCCTATACCAAATAATTTTTGACTGATAATCAATTATATGTGCAATGATGAGACTGGATAAAGCCAGGTGCGGAAGCTGTGAGCGGAAAGGGGTAAATAAGTTAAAACAGGTAGCAGATAATCCCTGTGCTGAGGTGAAGAGTTAAAGAGCAAGGGGAGTGTGTGTAATTGCGTAATCATGACAGGGTGCATCCCTATATATGCAATGATGAGACTGGATAAAACCAGGTGCGGAAGCTGTGAGGATAGAGGGGTAAATAAGCTAAAACAGTTAGCAGATAATCTCTGTGCTGAGGTGAAGAGTTAAAGAGCAGGGGAGCGTATATAATTGCGTAGTCAGCCAGAGAGCATCCCGTGTCAGCGGAGGTCTATGTAGTCCACATGCAGACGTCAATACAGGGGGATAGCGGCTTTTCCGGACTAATACAGCTGGTTCCGGAGTATTCTTTTGATCATATGTATCGTGCTGCGGCTGATCTGACCTTTATACCTTTCCAGGATGGCATTTTCGCTCGATCCTGCACCCAGGTCATTTACGACCAGCAACCATTTACTCAGGAATTCGGAGTTAGGCGTACGGTATTTCAGGAGGCGGCGTACGGTTTCGATCACTGTTTTGCTGACCAGGCCCTCGTTGAGTTCAAAGATCTCATCTGTACTCAGCCCCAGCTCAATATCCTGCGCTACCCGGGAATAATCCTGCAGGTATTTTTCGTTGGCTTCCATAACCTGTAACAGCGGATTATCGCTATAACGGATCACGTTATATTTTCTGGCCTGTTTATGTAATTCGGTCAGCGCGTAATTGCGTGCAATATTATCGCAGATAACAAGGTCCTCTTTGCTGAGTTCAAACCATTCACCTTTCACCCGCTTATGCTGGAATACGATATGCAGACACTCTTCCAGCTCCGTCATGTTCGCAGCAGCATATTGCCTGATCACCCGGAACATTACAGGCAGATGGGTATGATAGGCCGCCAGTCTTTTCTGAAGATCCTGCGTCTTGCCTATTTTAAAAAGGTTCTTGCCCGTATTGATGATATAAACACACTTTCCGATCTGTACCTGTTCCATCGGTTGATAAGTTACGAGGGTGTCATAAAAGGTTACGGCTGCAAATTGCCGATTTTTTTTGAGAATCGTCCAGTTTATATGAATCGGAGGGTATCTGTTTAAACAGCTATAGCTGGTTATCAGGGTCTGTGACAAGATAATTGACACCGGATTGGCGGCAATATACTGCTGCTGTAAAGAGCTCCCTGCATGAAACAAGGTAACAGTGAAATTATTGCGGTATCACGGCAAACCATAAATGTTTTCAGTACGTCCTGACGATTCAGGCTGTTCAGGACGTGTAACCTATATCAGGACCAGGCCTTGTAAAAGCTTTATCATGGCTTAATCAGCAACATTACCCGTACATAAGCAATAGATAATTCGTAGATAAGCCGTAGATAACCCGTATCTATAAGAATGGCTTATATACGGCTTATCTATGGCTTATCTACGAGTTATGTACCGGAGATCTACCCGAAGCAACCCTTATTTAGACGACTCCGGGATGGCATCTTTAATACGGAACCTTATTTGCCTGACTTGTGTGCCAGGTTGAGAGGAAAAATTGGTTAGACGCATATTTTATATGTGTCATGATCAAATTGATAAAAATAATATCAAATTGATAAGTAATTGATTTTTAATTGTTTATTTCCTTTGTTTAAATAAATTGCAGGTATGAAACCTGCGAAAATCTATGATGTCAGGGGAGGCAATCCTGACTATCATAACCTGTTATCCCACGACAAGACATTCATTTTCTGGAACGACGCTGAGCTGGGTGATGCCACACCCGGTGAAATTGTCTTTTTTGTTAACCGGGAGGAAATGGAAGCCTTATACACCATTGCGACAGCGGTTACCTGTACGGCAGTCCGTAATAAGCTGACGATGCTAAAGGAGTTCGATTATGACGATGCTACCTATGCCGGCATGGAAGGCGACGAATTCCGTCAATATGAGATACAACAGATCGTGACTATTCCGAAAGGCTGGAAATGGCAAAAGCCACTCCGTCAGGTAGCCGTTACAAGTTTGTGGAGCGATGAGGGAGAAAATACCAACCGGCTGGAAAGGGTCGGTGATTTACAGCAGCTGTTTACTGACGGTCCTGCCTGGGATGCATTAGAGGGATATAATATGCACGTAGAGGCTATAAACATACCTGTTAACCAAACGAACATACAAATGAAACTGGTAACTCCTGCCAAAAGAAAAGAGGGCTTAAAACAGCCTCAAAATCGCATTACGGGAAAAGTATCTGCTCCCGCATTTGGACATCCTTACCGCAAACTGCTAATGGCTTTAAAGACAAAGCCGTTCGTGCTACTGGGTGGCAACAGTGGGACCGGAAAGTCCTGGACGGCACGTAAACTGGCTTATATGACCTGTTCTGACCCTGCTCTCCGTACAGGGAACAGGCCGGGCAATTTTGAGATGGTCAGTGTAAGGCCTGACTGGCACGAACCAGACGATCTCCTGGGCTATGCGGTTACGCACAACGGGATATTACGATACCATTGTACGAAACTGCTGCGTTTTATGATAAAGGCCTGGAAATATCCGGAAGTCCCTTTCATCTTGTGTCTTGATGAGATGAACCTGGCGCAGCCCGAACACTATTTTTCGGATTTTCTGAGTGTGTTGGAAACTGCCAGGGTACACGATGGAAAAAGAATATATGATCCGTTCATCGATGCCGGGGACGTAGCTCATTACAGCCATGGTGATCCCACTTTCTGGCAGCAGTTGGGTTTGTTGGGGAATAGTGATTTGCAGCAGCAGTTCCTTGAAAATGGGATCAGTATGCCAGCTAATTTATTTGTGATAGGTACTGTGAATATGAATGAGATCACCCGCACCATCAGTACCAGGTTACTCGACAGGGCCATGACCATTGAGGTGAAAATGAAACCGCTACAGGAAAAACTGGTTAGGGAAGCTGAACAATGGGAATATCCGCCAACTTATGAGCCTGCAGCGTGGCTTATGGCGCCTCCTCCGGACAGGTTCATTGCCTATCAGAATCATCCGGATATTGGTATGCGTATCTTTCGGCATCTTGAAAAACTATATATCATACTGGAAGACACAAAATTTGCATTAAGCGATCGTGTGCTGCATCAGACACTGGTCTACTGCTTCCTCCATTGCGAACAAAAGAAAACAGATTTACCGGCAGACTGGATATATGCCTTTCTGGACGAAGTGATCGCTATGAAGATACTGGTAAGAATAGCTGGGGACAATGATACCTGCCGCGTACTGCTCGATCGTCTGCTACCAGAAATGACACCTTTCCCCGCCAGCCGGCAGAAGGTACTGCAAATGCAGTCTGTTCTTGAAAATGTTGGTTATACTTCTTATTGGTAGTACATGCATATACTGTCTGTTAAACATGAACATTTTAGTCTGGTGGTAGCACTGGCAGATGGTAGAGATGCGGCAGCGTTTGAAGAGATATTCCAGATTGCCAAACAAAGGCATCTGGAAGCGAATTTAGTAACAGCGTATGTTTGTTCTGCGGGCAAATGTGTCTTTTGTATATGGAATCCTAAAAGCCATTGCTTTGAGGAGATAAGTATGCTACAGGCAAATTATCCGGTTATCTTCGATAATATCAGGTATAAGTTTACGCTAAGTTTCCATCGGGACGTATTACATCCTTCTGTTTATACGAAGCTTGATAGTCTGGATAATCTCTTTCAGATGCAAAAAACGAACGAGAACACTTTTGTATCTCCAGCTGTACTTGACTTCAGGAATGAACCAGGTGATTTTGAACTGATCCTGCATTATCAGTTCAGGACCGTTCCGCACCGTGTTTCTTTCAAGTTTCAGGTATACGCTGTAAATCTGGACTTTAAGCGGGATCTGCCTGCCATGCAGCGAAGTGTCGAGGTGATCCATCCCCGTTTATTCATCGACCATCTGAAAAAGACCTCTCAGCCTTTTGAACCTTGTGGAACGGATGATAGTGCCATACTATGGTGGACAAACTTCAGAAATCTTTTTAGAAGTATTGTAAGGAACGTGAAGGCGGTAGTTAACGACCCTCACACGAACCCGGAGATTGGAATGAAAAGGGTAAAGGGAACAGCATTGGTAAATCCGGGAAGTAAACTTTCCGGTAAGATGGAGATGTTTGTGGGCAAACCAGGACACTTCTTTGCTACGATAGGGCAAAGCCCAATGAAAGATAACGATGAGAACCGTTTTATAAAACATATCATCAAAGATATCCTGTCAACGTACCGGGACGTCTACCAAAAATTGACCCGGGACAGCAGTTTTAAGAGAATTGCACGTGAGTATCGTATACAGCTGGAATTTTCGGCAGAAGCATTGAGTAGTTTACTGAAGCGAAGTTTTCTGAAAGACGTCAGATCCTTTGATGGAGAGCAGCCACATTCACAGGTGATGCACGCGCATCCGGGGTATGCGGGGCTTAAAAAAGACTGGGAAACTTTGCGGAAAGGATATCAGTTACTGGATGGTCTGTATGAAATGGAGCTGAAAGACGTCGGGTATATGTATAAGGTCTGGACCTTTTTCGGAATGGCAGAACTTATAAGACAGATTACGGGGGTTTCTCCTGAGATCCATAAAATGGCTGCGATTAAAAAGAAAGCAGCCGGCATCGTACCACAAAAAGATGTACAATCGAAAATGACCTTTCATTGTCCCGATGAAATAGTGGTAGAATTGTACCAGGAACCGCATTATACAGGTGATTTTACGGATACAATTGCCGGTGGACAGGAAGAGGAAATATGCCTGCATATTGTTATGAAGGTGGGAAAGAAAGGTCAGCACCCCGATTTATATCAGACATACCTATTTGATCCAAAATATAGATTGATAGCGTCTAAGGAATACGATCATATAGACATCCCGCTGGAATCCGATATCCAGCAATTGAATAATTACAGACGAGTGTTTTATAACAGGCCGGAATGGGACGGAGGACATGGGTACAAGAAGGAAATAGCCGCTGCCTACGTTCTGTTCCCCGGCAGGGAAGCGGGTGCCGCTTACAGGAAGTATTACGAAGAAGTGATCCTGCCTAAGGACGAAGGGGGCTTCGCTTTTCTTCCTTATCACAAAGAAGGAAAAAACCTGTTGAAGAAACACCTGCGTAAGCTGATCAAAGAAGACAGTAAAAAGCATTTACAGCATATATTAAATCCCGAAGGCCCTGGCATTCAACTGATGGAGGCTTATGTGATTGTTATTCCTGTAATGGTAAATGATGCTTCATTGATTGATACAACCGCCTCCCAGGTAGCCACATTATACCCGATCAGACAGCTCGATCCGGCAATAGGAGGGGGCATGGTGCGTCAGGTGGCGCCCTATTTTGAAGGACAGGGCATCATTTGCTATTATGACATAACCGCGATACATATAAAGGCATGGCGGGATATTTATCCCCCGACGCATCCTTCATTCCGCGATGAGGGCAGAAAATACGTTGTGCTGACCCTGAAGAACAAGGTGATGCTGAACGATTATGTGCGCATAAAAGGTATGGCTAACAATAAACGCTATACGCAGATAAAGTCCCTGTATAGCCCTGTAGGTGGATTTATCAGGACGGTCACCAGTGCGGAAGTGCTGGGTACTACCCGTAAATCTCCCCAAAAAGGATAAGCAGAATTGCTTAAATTAGGTGTATGAACTACAATATACTTGGCAATTCTAATCTTGATATCAGTGAGATCGCATTTGGGTGTATGTCCCTGAGTGGCAACGCTACTGAAAATGAATACCTGATCGCACAGGCGCTCGATAAGGGTATTAACTTCTTTGATACAGCGGATCTTTATCAGCAGGGAGAGAATGAAAAGCAGCTTGGCAAGGCCTTAAAAGACAGGAGGAATGACGCGATCATTGCCACGAAAGTGGGTAATCAGTGGCGGGCGGATGGAAGCGGCTGGGACTGGAATCCGAATCCTGAGTATATCAAAAAGGCGGTGGAAGATAGTCTCCGCAGACTGAACATCGAATACATTGACCTCTACCAGCTGCACGGTGGTACCCTGGAAGACCCTATTGATGATATCGTAGCGACCTTTGAGCAGTTACAGCATGAAGGAAAGATCCGTTATTATGGGATCTCGTCTATCAGGCCCAATGTGATCCGGGAATGGATACAGCGGTCCAATATGAGTAGTGTGATGATGCAATACAGTCTGCTGGACAGACGTCCGGAAGAGGATATGCTGCCATTACTGGATAAGCATAATATCGGTGTACTGGCGAGAGGCAGTGTTGCTAAAGGACTGCTGGCAGGAAAGCCTGCAGAGTCTTATCTGAATTATAGCGTAGAAGATGTGCATAAGATGGCTAATGCCGTACAGCAGATTTCGGCAGATAAGCGTACGCCGGCACAGACCGCGATGTGTTATATTCTGGGAGAACCGGCTGTAAGAGCGGCTGTGGTAGGAATAAGAACGCTGACGCAACTGGATGAGGCGGCAGGATTGCCGTTGACCACTCCACTCACGTCAGCGGAAAGAGTATTGTTAGGATACGAGCTGGTCGCCAACTATTACGACCAGCATCGCTGATAAAGATTAGTGAATACGGTTGCCGATACGGTAGTCCACCATCCCGTTGAATTTCGGAGAGGTAATGGAGTACTGGATAGCAGCACGTTGATTGGCAGTGCTTTGTGTTAACACCCGCGCATTGGCGCTGGTTCTGGCAAAGCTGCCGGTATTGATATAATTGAAGATCTTGTCCAGGTTGTCGTCATCTGTACGATATCCCCAGGGCACATTGATATAGTCATTAGCCGGTTCATCAGGCGCGATACCTGTATAGTATCCCCCTGCATGATTGGCATTTTCCGTCGCGAAGTTGATAGCATACAGATCGGCAAGGTAATGCTTGGTATGTGTGCTATCATATTTTGAGATATTGAACGTAATGAATCCCACCGGTTTACCATAAGTGGTATCTCCTACCAGTTTCACATTCATATAAGGCAACAGGTTGTTCAGCGTCAGTTCGCTGGCAGAAGCCGTGTGCGAGGAAGTGATAAAGAAAACATTCCTGAGTGACAGTCCACCAGTATTGGCAGGGAATGCCACACTGCTTTCCAGTCCGGTACCATCCAGGTCAGCGGTCAGCTTATCATTGTACTTATAATAATACATTGGTTTACCAGCAGCAGATGCCGGTGCAATAGCGCTGTCCAGGTATTCTGCTGTAGCTACGGAGCCGCCGCCATTATAACGAAGGTCTACGATCAGGTTGGTGATACCTGCCGATTTGAACTTAGCGAATAGGGCGTCCAGGGTACTTTTGGTCAGCGTCGCAGCTCCCTTACTATTCTGTGTGTTGGTAAAGGTATAGAAGGAGAAATAGCCCGTCTTCTGGCTATTCACCGTATATACTGTATCAAACAATACCGGGTTGATATTGTAGGAACCTGACTGTAAGGTATAGTTGGCAACGGTACCGGTCACGGCTTTTTTTACCTGTAAGGTGACGGAGGTAGAATTATAGATGGCATTGGTTACCTTCTGTACATTGGTATTACCGTCATAGGAGATATTACTGTCACCGTTGATGGCTACGATCTCATCTCCGCGGTTCAGGCCTTTCTGACCGGCAGGAGAGTTCTTATCAGCATAAAGAATGTAGAGGTAGGTCTTGCCATTGGCATCGGATGCATAGCTGACCTCCATCCCATAGGTACCGGTAGCACTGACCTTATTAAAGGTTTCAGATAAGCCATCCTGCAGGGAGCTGGACAATGAACCGGTTCTGTCGAGGAAACTGTAACGGTCCAATGCCTGTCCATTAGAGACACTATAGGTCTTCATGGTCGCCAGCAGATCGTCGGCAGTGGCATAGATGCTGGCGGAAGGATCCAGTTGTGGTACCTGGTTGTACCAGAGGTAGGTTGGCAGGTTGGTTGTTTTGTTACGTCCCCCGTCTACATATGTCACCTGCATAATGCGGTACATCAGGTATTTCAGGGAATCTTCGTCACTGACAACCGAAGAGGAAGTTGGCGTGGAGTTGTCGACTTTGGCGTCGTTTTTATGGCAGGCGCTGAGCATAGCACTGCCAAGCACACCAACTATCGCCATTTTCATGGCTAACGTAAAATGTTTATTCATATGTTCAAATGTTCTTTAAAAGAAACTTTGTCAAACGGGAAACTAAAATGAATGCTGATATGGAATGGTGATTTGCATCGAACGATACTAAAACGACAGATCTGCGCTTCTGGTATATTAAATATTCACATGGTCTTTTTTTGTCTGCCGGATCGCTAAATTCATCATTTGACTACCAAAGATGGGGCAGGTTTATTCTCATGACAAAAAACATATTAGGTTTAAAATAAAGATGGTGCTAAAGCTACACGAAGCTAAAACATTTTAGCCTCGCTGTAGGTCATGGTATCGCCATTTATAAAATAAACTAGTACTTTTCGCGTGAAACGCTATTTTTACAGACTTATAAAAGCTAAAATTCCATTCAGTCTCAACATGAAAAGAGTTATCTTATCCGCCCTTATGCTGGCATCCTGCTGGGTAAAGGCGCAGACAGTCAACAGCGTCACTGATCCGGTAGAGTGGGTCAACCCGCTGATGGGTACCGATTCCAAAGGTTCCCTCTCTACAGGAAATACCTATCCTGCTATTGCTACTCCATGGGGTATGAACTTCTGGATGCCGCAGACAGGCAGAATGGGAGACGGCTGGGCTTATACCTATGCTTCTGATAAACTGCGTGGTTTCAAACAAACTCACCAGCCAAGTCCATGGATCAATGACTACGGTCAGTTCGCCATCATGCCGGTAACCGGAAAGGTGAAATTCAAGGAAGATGACAGAGCCAGCTGGTTCTCTCACAAAGCTGAGGTGTCTAAACCTTACTACTATAGCGTATATCTGGCAGATCACAATGTGACTACCGAGATCACGCCTACAGAAAGAGCAGCCGCTATCCGTCTGACTTACCCTAAGACTGACAGCGCTTTCCTGGTGATCGATGCACTGGATAAAGGCTCTTATATCAAAGTTTTACAATCTGAGCACAAGATCATAGGTTATACTACCAAAAACAGCGGTGGCGTACCTGCTAACTTTAAGAACTACTTCGTGCTGACTTTCGATAAGCCATTCACATATGTAGCTACATTTAAGAATGGTGAGCTGAAACAGGGTGAAGCGGAAGCACAGGACAAACACGTAGGTGCTGTAATCGGTTTTGCTACTGCAAAAGGCGAGAAAGTGAACGTAAAAGTGGCTTCTTCCTTTATCAGTCCTGAACAGGCTGAACTGAACCTCCAGAAAGAGATCGGTAACAGCAGCTTTGATCAGATCAAAGAAAAGGCAAAAGCTGCCTGGAACACTGAACTGGGCCGTATCAAGGTAGAAGGTGGTACTTCTGAACAGACCCGCACTTTTTATTCCTGTCTGTACCGTACTATGCTGTTCCCGCGTAAATTCTATGAATACGATGCGAAAGGTGCTGTAGTACACTATAGCCCATACAATGGTCAGGTACTGCCAGGGTACATGTTCACCGACAATGGTTTCTGGGATACCTTCCGTGCTACCTTCCCTTTCTTCAACATGATGTACCCGTCTATGAACGCACACATCATGGAGGGTATGGTCAATGCTTACAAAGAAAGCGGCTGGTTGCCTGAGTGGGCGAGCCCTGGTCACCGTGACTGTATGATCGGTTCCAACTCTGCTTCCCTGATCGCTGACGCTTACTTAAAAGGCGTAAGAGGTTTCGATATCAACACTGCTTACGAAGCCCTGCTGAAAAATGCTGATAATTCCGGTCCGCTGACTTCCGTTGGCCGTGCTGGTGTTAAATATTACAACGAACTGGGTTATGTACCTTACGATGTGAACGTAAACGAGAATACTGCCCGTACACTGGAGTATTCCTACGATGACTTCACTATCTACAAACTGGCAAAGGCGCTGAACCGTCCTGCTGCTGAAGTAGAGAGATTCGCAAAACAGGCACGTAACTACCGTAACGTGTTCGATGCTGAAACAAAACTGATGCGTGGTAAAAACAAGGATGGCAAGTTCCAGACACCGTTCAACCCATTCAAATGGGGTGATGCCTTCACTGAAGGTAACAGCTGGCACTATACCTGGTCTGTATTCCACGACGTACAGGGCCTGATCAACCTGATGGGTGGTAAAGAAACTTTTGTTTCCATGCTGGATTCCGTATTCAACATGCCTCCTGTATATGATGACAGCTACTATGGTGGTACGATCCACGAGATCCGCGAAATGCAGATCATGAACATGGGTCAGTATGCACATGGTAACCAGCCTATCCAGCACATGATCTACCTGTACAACTATGCAGGTCAGCCATGGAAATCACAGTACTGGATCAGAGAGGTGATGAACCGTCTGTATTCAGCTACGCCCGATGGTTACTGCGGTGATGAAGATAACGGTCAGACTTCTGCCTGGTATGTATTCTCCTCTCTCGGTTTCTATCCGGTATGTCCTGGTACACAGCAGTATGTTGTAGGTGCTCCTTTATTCAAAAAGACCACCGTTACCCTGGAATCAGGTAAGAAAGTGGTAATTGCCGCTCCTAAGAACAGCGATGCTAACCGTTACATCAAAGCAGTTACCGTTAATGGTAAACCTTATACCAATAACTGGCTGGATCACAATGAACTGATGAAAGGTGCTGTGATCAATGTAGATATGGATGCGGTTCCTAACAAGACAAGAGGTATTTCTGACAAGTCAGTACCTTACTCCCTGACGCAGGAACTGAAATAAGATACAGGTAAGGGGATGTAAGTCCTCCAGACCACACAACAAAGCCCGGCTTCCTTAAAACGAGCCGGGCTTTGTTATTAATTAACGGATAATCATTAAATTAAACTACCAAAGAAGTATTCGATGAAGCCATATTTCCGTTTACTGTTATGGGTAATAGCCGCAACCGTATATGGTTGTGCTCCGAAACCCTACGCGACGACCAATAAAATGTACCGCCAGCAGGCAAAACAGTATGCCGCCACCCTGCGTACGGAACCGGCAGCCATACCTGCTGCGGGTGCACCGACCGCAGTGAACTGGATCGGGACGACCAATTTTAATATGCGTAAGCCCAACTATGTGATCATTCATCACACGGCTCAGGGTTCCTGCGATACCACCTTTAATACATTCACACTGCCCCGTACGCAGGTGAGCGCGCACTATGTGATCTGTAAGGATGGGACGATCAATCATATGCTGAATGATTACCTGAGAGCCTGGCATGCTGGTATCGCCAAATGGGGAAATGTGACGGATATGAACTCCTGCTCCATTGGTATCGAACTGGATAACAACGGTCTGACGCCTTTTCAGCCCCAACAGATCAACAGTCTGCTGGTATTACTGGACAGCCTGAAACACCGTTTTAATATCCCCGCAGCCAACTTCATCGGACATGGTGACATTGCGCCTGGTCGTAAGGTAGACCCAAGTGCCTGGTTCCCCTGGCAGCAACTGGCAGAAAAAGGCTTTGGATTATGGTATGGCGATACGGCAAAGATCATCGTACCAGCAGATTTCAGTAATAAACAGGCTTTACGCATCGTAGGGTATGACACCCGGGATACCGTGGCCGCTATTAAAGCATTTAAAAGACATTTTGTGCCGACTGATACGACCAACAGTACCAGTCTTGATGAAGGGGAGAGGAAGATCTTATTCAGTCTGATGGAAAAAAGCGAATAAACCTTTTCAATCATATACATATGCGATCCTTATCACTCCGGCCCTGTTATCTTTTAGTCATAACATGTATGATGGCCGTTTCCGCGTTTGCTCAGAAAGGAGACTGGTATACCCTGACCACAGGAGCGGTACCAGTCTGCCATATCAAAATCGACGATGATGATCTGGCGGTGGAAAATGCAGGTACCCCATCCAGGGAAGTAAAGCTGGCAGGCGCCGGAGGGAAAGGAAAGGCGGATGCCATGGCGCATATTGATGTAAAGAAGATCAGTGCCAATGGCAGGTTCTATATGATCCTGCTATCAGAAGATAACCTGTACTTCTGTACCACTTTCAAGTATTTTAAAGACCGGGATTCCCTGCTGATGTACTGTGCAGATGGGGTGGACGATGGCTATAAGACCATGCAGGAAGCACTGAATGCTATTAAAAAAGATACAGGATCACATTTCAGCATTACCCTGTACAGAAGAGAGCAACTGGATGTACAAAAACGTAAAACCCCGATCTCCAAGGTGACAGAAGAAGATTTCAGCACAGGGCTGACCCGTTTCACCCAACAGATGGACCAGTTCTGGCAATATCGCGGCTATGGCCGTTATGAACCATTTTATCTGTGGATGGGGCTTATCTATGGAAATGCCTTTGGCAATGCGTTCAATGAAGGCTACAGTACATTGAGCCTGGACGCGAAGAATTTAAAGGTGCCTATCAGTAAATATGGGGGTAATCCTACGATAAAAAAGCAAATTGAGGATGCCGGTCTGGCAGGTGCCGGAAATCAATAGATATTATCTTGTTCATTATCAATACTATTCGTAAAGAAATAAATATTATTTCAGTCTATTTAGTCTACTCGCTTTGTAGATTACTAAATGTATGTTAATTTTGACCCCATACTTAAAGCCATACATTAAAAATGTTTATAGCCTATATGCTACATAAGGGTGCTGCAACAGGGGTCTGTACCAACGTCGTAAATTCAATGTCCGGGTGTTGTCCCATGACATTCTACTCTTCTTGTTCGTGCATGTAATAATGCCAGCTTCAGGTAAATAAAAATCAAACAAAACCAACTGACAGTAACTACCGGTCTTCACCGGCAGAAGGGGAATTCCTTTGCCTTGACAGATCTGTAATCCTTCTTATAACAATCTGATAAATTCTGATACAATGATCAAACAATTACACAGAACAGCCGTGATACTGTTATTGGTGTTACTGGGTCTGCAAGGGGCTCAGGCGCAGGATAACAAGGTGTCCGGTGTGGTAACTGCCCGCGCTGATGCACAGCGCATTCCGGGTGTTATCATTACTGTAAAGGGGAAAAACCGCGGGACAAATACAGATGCAGATGGTAAATATTCCATCGTAGCCAATCCAAATGATACACTTCACTTTTCCTTTATTGGTTATGGCGCTGTTGACCAGGTAGTGGGTACCGGTAAAGTACTGAACGTGGGGCTGGAAAGCACCGAAAGTAAACTGAATGAAGTAGTGGTAACGGCATTAGGCATTTCCAGAGAAAAACGTTCCCTGGGTTATGCGGTGCAGGAGCTGAAATCCAAAGATATTGCAGATGCAAAGGAAACCAACCTGGTAAACGCACTGGCAGGTAAGATCGCCGGTGTAACGGTTACCAACAGCCAGGGTAATATGGGTTCTTCCCGTATCATTATCCGTGGTGAAACTTCCATCGCAGGTAATAACCAGCCGCTCTTCGTAGTGGATGGTGTGCCGGTAGATAATAGTCAGCTGGGTATCGGCACCGGTCGTGACTTCGCAAACGCGATCTCCGATCTGAACCCGGATGATATCGAGTCCCTGAACGTACTGAAAGGCCCGAACGCTGCGGCCCTGTACGGTTCCCGTGCTGCGGCAGGTGTATTGGTGATCAAGACCAAAACCGGTAAAAGCGCAAAAGGACTGGGTGTTACTTTAAACTCCAGCGCAACTTTCGAAAGTCTGCTGGTACTGCCGAAGTTCCAGGACGTATACGGACAGGGTTCCGGCGGACAATTCTCCTATGTAGATGGTAAAGGCGGTGGACTGAACGATGGTGTGGATGAAAGCTGGGGGCCTAAAATGGATGGCCGTCTGATACCACAGTTCTTTTCCAACGGACAGCCTGCACCTTTCGTAGCGCATCCTGACAACGTAAAAGACTTCTACGAAACAGGCTATACCCTGAACAATGGTGTTTCTGTAGCTGGCAACAGTGAGAAGATCGATTATCGTTTCTCTTATAATAATACCAAACAGGAAGGTATCCTGCCTAATACAGGTATTACCCGTAACTCATTTGCTTTAAACAGTACTTACCGTATTGCGCCTAAGCTGACACTGAGCACTTTTGCTAACTATACAAGAGCAGGCGCTGATAACCTGCCTGGTGTGGATGGCCGTCGTGGTAACAGTGTCACCTTACAGTTCATCTGGTTTGGTCGTCAGGTAGATACCCGTTTACTGCGTAATTATAAAGCAGCTGATGGTACTGACTACAACTGGAACCACAGCTACTATAGCAACCCATACTGGATCCAGAATGAGAATACTGTTGGTCAGGGACGTAACCGTTTCTTCGGAAATGCACGCCTCTCTTATGAGATCACCAACTGGCTTTCTGCTAACCTCCGTGTAGGTACAGACAGTTACAATGACAAGCGTAAATACAAAGTAGCATTCTATACCAATGGTACGCCATTCGGTTCCTACACAGAAGACAACTATGTAGTACAGGAAACTAACATCGAGTTTACCCTGAATGCGAAAAAGAAAATAAACAGCGACTTCACTATCGACGGACTGGTAGGTGTGAACGAGCGTACCAACCAGTTTGAACAGAACTATCAGCAGGCGCCTAAACTGGCAGTGAGAGATGTGTATACCCTGAACAACTCCAGGGACCCATTGATCTCTACCAGCTATTTCTCCAAACTGAGAGTATACAGTGCATTTGCATCTGCTCAGCTGAGCTTCAGAGACTGGGCGTTCTTAAACGTAACAGCGCGTAACGACCGTTCTTCTACACTGCCTTCAGAAAACAACTCTTATTTCTATCCTTCCGTGAACGCAGCAGTTGTACTGAGCGATGCACTGGGTATTAAGAGCGATGTATTAACCAGTCTGAAAGTAAGAGGTGGATGGGCACAGGTAGGTAAAGATGCAGATCCTTACCAGCTGGTAAATACCTATCCTTTCAGTCAGCCATTCGGTGCTTATCCGCTGCTGACCGTGAATGATAAATACCTGAAGAAAGACCTGAAACCAGAGATCACCAGAGCCAGTGAGTTCGGTCTGGAAGCAAACTTCCTGAATAACCGTATCCACACGGATGTGACCTATTATACTTCCAGCAGCTACAACCAGATCCTGCTGGCCGACGTAAGTGCGACCACCGGTTATCTGAAAAAACTGCTGAATGCAGGTAAGATCAATAACCATGGTGTGGAAGTGACCTTAGGCGGTACACCGGTCACTACGGCTTCCGGTTTCATCTGGAACATCAATTTCAACTACGCGAAGAATATCAGTAAAGTGATCGAGCTGGATCAGGAAGGATACCTGAACGACTACGTACTGGGTAGTTCCGGTAACATCCAGGTACTGGCCAGCAAGGGCAAACGTTATGGCGCCCTGTATGGTAAAGCATATGCACGTGATGCACAGGGTCGTATCCTGGTAAATGCAAACGGTACGCCGCAGATCGCAAATGATAAAAAAGTACTGGGTTACTATACACCGAAATGGACAGGTAGCGTAAACAACGACTTTGCCTTTAAAGGTTTCACACTGGGCTTCCTGATCGATACAAGACAGGGTGGTTCTATCTGGTCAGGTACCAACTACACAGGTATCTATACCGGTGTACTGGCAGCGAGTCTTCCTGGTCGTGATGCAGAACATGGTGGTCTTCCTTACTACTATGCAGGTAACAATACCAACGGAACCGCGGTGAAGCTGGCTGACCACAATGCAGCAGCACCAAACGGAGAAACTGTCTACCATGATGGTGTCGTTTTCGACGGTGTAACCGCAGATGGTAAAAAGAACGAAGCGATCCTGCCGGCACAGCGTTATTATAAATCAGTATACAGTTCTTCCCTGAACGAAAGCAGCGTATACAGCGCATCATTCATCAAACTGCGTGAAGTAAGACTGGGTTATGCACTGCCTCAGGAGCTGATCAAAAAATGGGGATTACAGGCGGTTAACCTGACAGTGACTGCACGTAACCTCTGGTACATCGACAAGAAGGTGCCTAACATCGATCCGGAAACAGCGTTCAACACAGGTAACGGACAAGGTCTGGAAACATTGCAGATCCCAACTACCCGCAGCCTGGGTCTTAACCTGAGGGTATCCTTTTAATGAACCGATTAAAGCAGTAAATCATGAAACTAGTTAAATATATATTGGGTCTGGCCGGTGCCGCAGTGATACTGAGCAGTTGCCAGAAACAGCTGGAGGACATCAACAAGAATCCGAACGAATCAGAACAGGTACAGCCGGATTATCTGCTGACCAACGGTATCAAAGCAAACGTGGATACTTACTGGGGTACTGATGCGGCGATGGAAACGAGCCTGCTGTATGTACAGTACTGGGCGAAGATCCAGTATACTGATCCTGACAGGTATATTCCTGCTGGGACCAGTATCCAGACAGTATGGAACAACTTTTATGCACAGGGCGTGGCGGATTTCACCAAACTGGTAGAGTTAGGTGATACACTGCACAACCCTAACTATAAAGCGGTAGGTATCATCATGCGTTCCTGGATATTCCAGGTGCTGACCGATTACTATGGTGATATTCCTTACTCTCAGGCTGCACAGATCGATAAATATCTGACACCTAAATATGATGCGCAGAAAGATGTTTATCTGGGATTGCTGGCAGAACTGAAAACTGCTTCAGGCCTGATTACCCCATCTGCCAATACGATCGCCGGAGACATCCTGTACAATGGCGATATGAACAAATGGAAGAAGTTTGCGAATTCCCTGAGACTGCGTATCGCACTGCGTATTTCTGACAAAGAGTTTGCTGCGGCAAAAGCTGTATTCGACGAGATCGGTGCTGATGATAATAACCTGATCGTTAGCAATAGCGATAACGCACAACTGGTATACCAGGCTTCTCCGAACCAGAATCCGGTGGCAAAGAACAGGGAAACACGTAATGATTACAGGATCAGTAAAAGCATTGTTGATAAACTGAATCAGCTGAATGATCCCCGTTTACCGATCTATGGTGCGGTACCAAGAGATACGAATAAGATCGTTGGTGTAACGAATGGTCTGGCAACGGATTCAGCTGCACGCCTTGGTTTCAATAAAACTTCCGATGTAGGCGCTGTATTTACGGCGACTGCTGCACCGGCCGTATTATTCAATGCATCAGAATTATTGTTCATCAAAGCAGAAGCGGCGCAGATCGGTTTATTATCCGGTAATGCAGCTACTCTGTATGCACAGGCAGTGACAACTTCCCTGAAACAATACGGCGTAAGCGATCTGAATGTGACTACTTATCTTGCACAACCGGCAGTATTGTATGATGCGGCCAATTACAGGAAATCAATAGGAGAGCAGAAGTGGCTGGCTTTGTTTGGCGACGGACTGGAAGGTTTTGCAGAGTGGCGCAGACTGGATTATCCGAAGTTACCTGCTGCCTATACAGGTGCACTGGGTGGCAAGATCCCTACCAGAATGACCTATCCTTCTTCAGAGCAGGCGCTGAACGGGACTAACTATAAAGATGCGGTTGGCAGACAGGGCGCTGATGCGCTGACCACCCGTCTGTGGTTTGACAAAGAATAAAGAAAGCGGGATAGTTTTCCCGCTTGCGTAAATAAATTTCCGTTTTTGCTTTACAGAATGAGACAGGAATGTAGATTTTTGTTAAATCAGATACACACTTGTTCAATTTGTAATAGTAAAAAGTGATGAATTAGGCCCCGGTTTTTGCCGGGGCTTTTATTTTGTAATAAGCTTAGAGTACAGGTGTTCTGCCTCCATCGACACAGATGTTTGTACCTGTGATATAGGCAGCGGCCGGAGTGGCCAGGAATGCTACCGCAGCAGCAATTTCTTTAGGGTCGCCAAAACGTTTCATGGGGATCTCTTTCAGATACTCTTCCTCTATATTGTTCAGTGTCGTATTACGCTTGCTGGCGTTATACTCCAGCATGGATTGCAGGCGTGCCGTGTTGGTCATGCCCGGCAATACGTTGTTCACCGTGATACCATAAGGGGCCAATTCTCCTGCCATGGTTTTGGCCCAGGAAGCGACACCCCCGCGGATGGTGTTGGATACGCCGAGATTCTTCAGCGGCGCTTTCACAGATGTTGAAACAATATTGATAATGCGGCCATAGCCGGCGGCTGTCATGCCGGCTATGACTGCCTGTACAAGTATATGATTGATGATGAGGTGTTGCTGAAAGGCATCCGTGAATTCGTGGATATCTGCTTCCATTACCGGACCAGCTTTCGGACCACCGGTGTTGTTGACAAGTATATGTACTGTCTTCTTTTCGGTGATACTTTTGATGGCCTGATCCACCTGTTGGGTGTCCCGGAAGTCAGCTACCACATAACTATGCTCCTGCAAATGGTCTGTGGCCAGTCCTGCGACTGCTGCCTTGAGACTTTCTTTATTCCTTGCCAGGAGGATGCATTCTGCGCCTAACGCAGCCAGTTCACCGGCTGTAGCCAATCCTATTCCCTGAGTGCTTCCACAGATAACGGCGGTTTTCCCCTTTAACGATAGTTCCATACTATTAGATAACTGATAATTACACAATGATCTGCAAAAGCCGTTGAGATTGTTTTAGCTAAGATAGCATATCCTGTCCTATTCTAAACACGTACGTATATACGCTTTTTGTCAAGTATCTTACCAACACTCCAACAGAATAACATATATACTAACGCAAATAACAGGGAACCCGGTTTACCCGGTGCTATCGGCTGGAAGATATTTGTATTGATCCATTTGTATACGCTCATACCACCTGCCTGGAAGAAGAAGAGGAATATCACCAGTACTTCTGAGAGCAGGTAAAGGAACAGCGGATTTTTACCAAAAACGGTAAAGAAGCCTGTCCATCCTTCCTGTTTTTTAAAGTCGATCACATAGATCAGCAGGGAGATGATCAGTAAATCGATACCTACGGTATACAGCACATAAGAGCTGGTCCAGAGCTTCTTGTTGATCGGGAATACCATACTCCATACCAGTGCAACGAGGATCAGCAGGGCGCCCATCTGCAATAATTTGCCCAGGCCTTTTCCTGTCTTTCCTTCCTGCTGGATGAATAAACCGGTATAGTAACCAGCGATCACATTGACGATGGCCGGCAGTGTACTTAATAATCCTTCAGGGTCGAAGGCGATGCCTTCTCCATGATACAGGTGACTGTCTCCCATGATGAGTTTATCAAAATGCAGGGCGGCATTACCAGTCAGACTATAACGGTCCGCAGGGTCGCCAAATGTGTACATGATCGCCCAGTATCCCAGTAAGAGGACAGCACTTACTATCCATACTGCTTTTTTAGGCAGGTAGTGGATCAGGAGGGAGGCAAAACAATAACACAGCGCAATACGCTGTAATACCCCTAAAATACGTGTATCAGACAGTGGGATGAATTCCAGTCCAGACTCGGTATGCCTGACGAAAGGCAGCCAGTACATCAGGAAACCCAGGAGGAATATCAGCAGGGTACGACGGAAGATCTTTGATAGAACAGCCGTGTTTTCCAGTTGCTGAAATTTACGCATACTAAAGCTCATGGCATTACCTACCGCAAAGAGGAAGGAGGGGAAAACCATGTCAGTAGGCGTACAACCGTTCCACTGTGCGTGATTCAGTATGTAATAGGAGGTGTCCCAGCCCGGCGTATTCACAATGATCATAAAGCATACGGTCAGTCCCCTGAATACGTCCAGTGGCAGGAAGCGCTGCGGTGTTGTGTTAGTCATAGCAATCTGTTGGATATTCTATAAATATAATACAACCATTTTACTACGCATAGTGAGAAATTTTGGCGTATCCGGAATGATTTTTTTACTTTAGTGGAAAGCATCCCCTTCGTTGAATAACAAAGTCACCATAGCAGACATTGCCCGAGAACTGAATTTAACAGGTGCAACTGTTTCCAGAGCCTTAAACAACCGCAAAGGTACAAGTGAAGAGACACGTAAGCTGGTACAGGCCGCTGCGGAGAAAATGAACTACAGGCGGGACAGAATAGCCTGGTCGCTCCGTTCAGGGCGTACCAACATTATCGGCGTAATTATCCCCAGTGCGGAGATCAACTTCTTCGGATCTGTTGTCCACGGTATTGAAAGTCTGGCCAACCAGCATGGCTATAATGTGCTGATATACCAGTCGAATGAACAGCCGGAGTACGAAAAGAAGGCAATTGAGACCTTCCTGAGTACCCGTGTGGATGGGATCCTGGCGTCTATCGCCAAGGAGACCATGGAGTTCAGTCATTACCTGGAGATCACGGAACGCGGTGTGCCGCTGGTCTTTTTTGACCGTGCGAATGACAGTCTGAATATTCCTTCTGTGGTGGTGGATGACTTCAAGGGGGCTTACTATGCAACGGAGCATCTGTTAAAACAGGGTTATACCCGTGTGGCACATATTGCGGGGCAGCAGCACCTGAAGATCTTCAAGGACCGTCTGGAAGGGTATAAGGCTGCGTTAAGCGCCAGCAATGTGCCTTTTGACGAGTCCCTGGTCTACTTTGGAGACGTGTCCATCAATGCCGGCCGTCAGGCCATTACGCACCTGCTGGCTTTGCCTGCTCCGCCTGATGCGGTATTTGCCGTGGAGGATTTTACCGCCCTCGGTGCTGTCAAAGAACTGAAAGACAGACAGGTAGATATTCCTGCTGATTTTGGGGTGATCGGATTTGCCAATGAATCTTTTGATGAGCATATAACGCCAAGTCTTTCCAGCATCGACCAGCAAACGGTTCAAATGGGAAAAGAAGCATTCCGCCTGCTCATGGAACTTATCGAGGGAACCGGGGCAGTCAGCACACAGGCACGCACTAAAATTGTACTGGAGCCGGTACCCCGTTTCAGGCAATCTTCACAGAAATAACGTGTCGCTTAAGGGCATTCCTATTTACCCGGGAGTGGTTTATTTTATCACATACCAGCTGATGCCGGGCACTGCCTTAGCGTAAGCGACCCTAAACCTGTTACAGGCATTTGCAAAATTGAAAGTAAACGATTACATTTATTGTCTATTCCACATTCTTTTTTCTTACAGTGTTGTTTATCAATAGTTTAGTTTTAATAGATGCCAATAGCAAGAGAATGCCACACCGTAATTTTGAGAGAAGTATTGTAATCGTTTACGTAAATCTTTAACTTTGAGAATTATTCCACAAAAACTGAATTCCATGGATATATCCACAGTCAGAATATAGATGTCAACAGCGTTTCTTCATACTTAACATACAAGCTCCACACAATTTGAAAAAACACATGAAAATGAAAGTATTTCTGACTGTACTGCTCGTAGCAACAATGGCCAATGTTGCTTTTGCGCAGGAACAATCCAGAGAGATCTGGTCTAAAAAGAAAGCAGCTAAATGGTATAAGCAGCATGCCTGGCAGCGGGGAAGCAATTTTATCCCCAGCTATGCCATTAATCAGCTTGAAATGTGGCAGGCAGAAACTTTTGATACTGCCATAATTAACAGGGAACTGGGTTATGCGGCTGGTATCGGGATGAACTCCATGCGCGTATTCCTCCACCATGCAGCCTGGGAACAGGACCCGGCAGGATTTAAACAGCGTATCGGTACTTACCTGGACATTTCAGACAGAAACGGCATCTCCACCACCTTCGTACTGTTTGATGACTGCTGGAATAATACTTATGCTACAGGCAAACAGCCGGCGCCTAAAACCGGTATACATAACTCCGGCTGGTTACAGGACCCTGGTGTACGCCGGGAAACGTCTCCTGCACTGACCGATACCCTGGAACGCTATGTAAAAGACGTGCTCACCACCTTCGGGAATGACAAACGCATCCTGTTGTGGGACCTCTATAACGAACCGGGTAACTCTAATTATGGCGATAAAAGCATGGACCTGCTGAAACAGGTATTTGTATGGGCAAGACAGGTTCCCGTTACGCAGCCGGTATCAGCAGGCGTATGGAATAAAAGCCTGACTGACCTGAACGTGTTCCAGCTGAATAATTCAGATGTAATCACTTATCATAATTACGCGGATGAAAAGGAACACCAGCAGACGATTGACAGTCTCCGGAAGTTTGGCCGTCCGCTGATATGTACAGAATATATGGCCCGTACAAGGGGCAGCCTTTTCCAGAATATCATGCCGTTACTGAAGAAAGAAAAAGTAGCTGCGTATAACTGGGGACTGGTATCCGGTAAGACCAACACGATCTATGCATGGGATACGCCGATGAAAGATGGCGGTGAACCGACAGTATGGTTTCATGACATTTTCCGTCAGGATGGTAAGCCATACAGTACAGAGGAAGTAACAGTAATTAAATCTTTGACGGGAGCGCAATAATCTCTCTATAGTTATATCATCAAAAAAATAAACACAGTGGAGCAAGCAAAATTAAATGCCTTTTCTCAACAGCACTTCGACCAGGAACCTATTATGGTGAGGGCGGCAGGACGTATTAACCTGATCGGAGAGCACACCGACTATAATAACGGGTTTGTATTGCCCGCTGCTATAGATAAAGCTATTTACCTGGCTATTGTAAAACGCAATGATAACAAGATCGTACTGCATGCGCTTGATGTAAACGATCGTTATGAAGGTACACTGGATAATCTGGTTCGCTCCCCCAAACAGTGGCCTGATTATCTGTTGGGCGTTGTACAGCAGTTACAGCAGGCAGGTCATATACTTGGTGGTTTCGAATGTGCTTTTTGCGGTAATGTTCCCCTGGGCGCCGGCCTTTCATCCTCCGCAGCAGTAGAATGTGCAACCATCTATGCATTAAATGAGCTTTTCGGACTGGGAATCGGCCGTAAGGATATGACCCTGCTGGCACAGGCTGCAGAGAACCACTTTGTAGGGGTTCGTTGTGGTATCATGGACCAGTTTGCGAGCATGTTCGGTAAAAAACAACAGCTGATCAAGCTGGATTGCGCTTCACTGGATTACGAATATATTCCTTTCAACTTTGATGACGTCAGCCTGGTATTACTGGATACGCAGGTAAAACACTCCCTGGCTTCTTCTGAATACAATACCCGTCGTGAAGAATGTGAAGCAGGCGTGGCGCTGATCAAAAAGCACCATCCGCATGTGAACAGTCTGCGCGATGCGAACATGGATATGCTGGATGCTTATGTAAAAGGACACAATGCAACCGTATACGATCGCTGCCGCTACGTAGTGGAAGAGATCCAGCGTTTGCAGGATGCCTGTGCTGACCTGCAGCGCAATGACCTGGAAGCATTTGGTAAAAAAGTATTTGCTACACACGAAGGACTGGATAAGCTGTATAACGTTAGCTGTCCGGAACTGAACTGGCTGGCTGAATTTGCTGCCGGTCAGCAGGGTGTACTCGGCGCCCGTATGATGGGTGGCGGTTTTGGTGGTTGTACGATCAATATCGTGAAGAAATCTGCCGTACCAGCATTACTGGAAAAAGCAGCTGCCGGTTACGAGCAGGCTTTCAAAACACCATTGAAAGCGTATGTAACCAGCATCGAAGACGGCTGCCGCACTGTGAATAATCTTGTCAATAACTAAGTCTATAGCAGAGGATAGTCCGTTACCACGTCCCGGACTATCCTCTATTAAATGTTCTGAGAGAATGTCTGAAAATACCTTTGATCTGACGGCACATCCTCATACCCGACTGAATATTCTCACCGGAGAATGGGTATTGGTGTCGCCACACCGTTCTAAACGCCCATGGCAGGGAAAAGTAGAAGCTCCTGCACTGGCGCAGCGTCCCGCCTATGTGGAAGATTGTTATCTGTGTCCGGGCAATACCCGCGCAGATGGTACGAAAAACACACAATACGATGGACCGATCGCTTTCACCAATGACTTCTCTGCCCTGCTGGCCGATACGCCAAAAGGAGAAGTGGATGAAGACGAATTGCTGATCGCACGTTCACAGAAAGGCATTTGCCGCGTGATCTGTTTCAGTCCACGTCATGACCTGACCTTACCCGAAATGGAACTGCCGGATATCCGTAAAGTAGTAGATCTCTGGCATACAGAGCTGGAATCACTGGCCGCAGTACCATTTATCAAATACATACAGATCTTCGAAAATAAAGGAGAGATCATGGGTTGCAGCAATCCGCACCCACATGGTCAGATCTGGGCTTCCGAAGATGTGCCGATGGAGCTTGAAAAAGAAACCCGTCAGCAACGCAAATACTTCCAGCAACACGGACGCAGTCTGCTGACCGCTTACCTGGAAAAAGAGCTGAAACAGGAAGACCGTATCATCGCAGAAAATGAGCATTTTGTTGCGCTGGTGCCTTTCTGGGCAGTATGGCCATATGAGGCGATGATCATCAGCCGCCGTCATGTACAAAGCCTGCTGCAGTTCACGCCTGCTGAACGTGATGGACTGGCTGCGATCCTGAAAGATCTGACTACCCGTTACGACAATCTGTTTGAAACATCATTCCCATATTCTGCAGGTATGCACCAGATGCCTTTCAACGATGGTGACAGTCATCTGGAATGGCATTGGCACATGCACTTCTATCCACCATTACTGCGCTCTGCGACAGTGAAGAAATTCATGGTAGGATATGAAATGCTGGCACATCCACAGCGAGATATTACGCCGGAATTTGCGGCGGCACGTCTCAGGGAACAGCCGGTAGTGCATTATAAAAAACAAGCCGGTGTGCCTGCTTAAACTGTTTATTTTTTTGAACCAATAATGTGTGCGAGGACTGCTTTTTAGCAGTCCTTTTCCATGTAAAAGAGATGGACTATGATGTAGTCAGACTACACTCATCTTACCTTAGTGCTGCCTTTTTTTCGTAGCATTAGCGTAAGATAAGTATAGTCTGACTATAGCTATACACAGATAATATGCAGGAGGGAATATGTAGCTGGTTAGCCCCGCTATTTGATTAAATAGCTGATTATAAGGTCACTCTCACGCCGCCATAATAGTTTCTGTCAGGAGCTGGATTGTAATAACGTGCACCGACTGCATTCAGGTCATTACCCAGGTTATAACGCTGGTTGAGCAGGTTGTCAGCACCGGCATATACGGCCAGCCATTTATTCACCCCCCAGTTCACTTTTGCCTGTACAAGGTGATATTCATTTGCAAAAGCAGTATTCGCATCATCCAGTGGTAAGCGGTCAACGAAGTTATACTGACCATACAGGGAAACCCGGGCGGGCAGCTCTATCAGCAGACTGCTTGTTACGACTGTTTTCGGTACGCCTGTAAGGGCATTACCGGAGAAGTCTTTGCCGGCGCTGTTATAGTTGCTGAAACGGAAATGGCTGTAAGTGAAACTTTCCTGTAACTGTATACCACGAAGGAAACCCTCGCGACGAGGCATCTGTAACCATGCGCTTCCCTGGAATTCTACGCCCGTCTGGTTGGTTCCACCGGCATTGGTGAAGAACTCTGTGCCATTGTCATGGAGCTTGCGGACGATCGCATCCTGTAATTTGTAGTAGAAGACGGCCGCATCTGCCATGAAACGGTTATTACGGGAGTTCAGACGAAGACCAGTTTCATAGTTCCAGCCAGTTTCCGCCTGGAGACCGGTATTGATGATATTATCAGAAGCCCTTACCTCCGCAATAGAAGGAGGGGAGTAGCCCCTGCTTACGGTCGCCCGTGCAGCCAGTGCTGGTGTGATCAGGTAAGACAGGGAGAAACGGGGCATCAGTTCTGCCGTGAATTTCTTTTTGCCATCCACACCTGCTGCTACGTCATTGAAGTGATAACGGTAGTAGTTCACACTGACAGCAGCTTCTGCTACCCATTGTTTACCTGGACGCAAGGTCAGGCCGGTAAAATAGAAGTATTGTCTGGCGGTGATATCACTGGCTGCCTGCAAGGTATCTCTAACACCCGCGCGGTTGCCATAGTTGTCGATATCAGAGGTGGTCTGCTGCCACTCCAGGCCTGTGGTCCAGTCGAGACGCATCCCGCTGTTGCCCAGGGGCTGGTCCTGTAAGGCGATATAAGTACGTGCGCCGGCCGTATTCTCGTCCCTTGCTTCATAGTTGGTGATGAAGGGGTTCTCGAAATGCGTATTGCTACCATACACGGAAATAACATGCTGCCAGTGTTCAGAGAGCTGGGAGGTATGTACCAGGCCACCGAAAGCGGTCTTATTACGGATACCGGCTTTCTGGGTAATGGCGCCAGGTAATGCAGGCGTCGCAGGGCGGGCCGCCTTTGGATTGGCGTCCATTTGTGCTGCTGTAAGACCGCCAGGCGTACGATAATCCAGGTCGCTATAAAACGCGAGCAGTTTCAGTTGATTATGTGCGTTGTATTGCCATTGCTGGGCAGTCTGTATATAATAACGTTGCATGGCGCTGTTATCGCGATAGCCGTCGGAGCGGTGCACCGCCTGATAAACATTCAGTTGATAGTTGCCCCATTGGTGCTGCCAGCCGACCTGTTCGCGGAACAGGCCATAACTGCCCCCCTGTATATCTGCATGTAAACGGCTGCTGTCAGGAAGGGTACCCGCAGGATGCAGGAGTATCACACCTCCTGAGTTAGCGCCAAACTGGCTGCCGTCAGGTCCTTTTAATACTTCAATACCCTGAAAGCTGCCCGGATCGGAAAGGTTCAGGTAGGAGTTACCTCCGGCATCTGTCAGGGGAATTTCATCCAGGTAGATCTTTACGTTGCGGATACCGAAAGGAGAGCGTAACAGGCTTCCTCTCAGGGAGAGGCGGTAACTGCCGGGAGAACGTTCTTCCATGCGGACGCCGGGTACGGTGTTCATGGCAGGCAGCAGGGTAACGCCCTGTTGTAATGCCAGCTGCCGGGAAGTCAGTACGGTACTGCTGGTGGGCACCTGGAGCAGAGTAAACTGTTTGCCGGGATATGCCTGAATGACTACTTCGCGCAGGCGATGTGTAGTATCAGAATATGATTGTGCGTACGTGGCCAGCGGGAATATGCCAAGCGCCAGAAGCAGTTTTTTCATCGGGTAGTGTCTTCTATTATTTCAAAGCTAATAGTATTTTCCCTATTTGACCTGCCAAATGGTATTACCGGCATCATCCGCGACAAGCAGCGCCCCATCTGCTGCAACTGCTACACCTACGGGACGGCCGTACACTTCACTTTTATCCGCATCCGCAATGAATCCGGTGAGGAAGTCCTCCGGACTACCAGCCGGTTTGCCGTTTTTAAACGGAACGAAGACTACTTTATAGCCGGAAAGTGTTGAGCGGTTCCATGAGCCGTGTTGCCCTATAAAAGCCCCGTTTCTGTATTTTTCGGGCAATGCCTTGCCTTTATAGAAAGTAAGTCCGAGAGAGGCTGTATGAGCGCCTAATGAGAGATCTGGTACAATGGTTTTGTCAACCAGTTCGGGTTGTTGCTGTTCTTCCATTCTGGGATCCGGATTTCTGCCCCAGTAAGCATAGGGCCATCCGTAAAAGCCGCCTTCTTTTACACTGGTCATGTAATCAGGTACCAGGTCATCACCCAGACCATCTCTTTCGTTGACAGCGGTCCATAATGTTTTGGTACCGGGTGCCCAGTCCATACCAACAGGGTTACGTAGTCCGCTGGCATATATTTTTTCTCCGGTGCCATCCGGATTGATCTCCAGGATGTTTGCTCGTCTTTGTTCGTTTTCCATACCATGTTCCGCATTATTACTGCCGGAGCCAACGCTCACGTATATCTTATTGCCGGCTGCATTGGAGATGATATTGCGCGTCCAGTGATTATTATACCCACCCGCAGGCAGGTCGAGGATCTTTTTGCCTTTTGCGCTAATGACGGTATCACCGGTTTTGTAGGGGAATTGCAGGATGCCATCTGTATTGGCGACATAGAATGTCTGATCCAGCAGCAGCATACCGAAAGGTTGATTCAGTTCCTGCAGGAAGATGGTGCGTAGTTCAGGTTTGCCATCGCGGTCCGCATCCCTTAATAACGTAATACGGTCTGCACTGTTGCCGAAATTCCCCGAACCAGCTCTGCCGCTCACTACATCTTTTACCTTCTTACCTACATCTGATTTGGTGCTGGATTCTGCCACCAGAATGTCGCCATTAGGCAACACATATATCCAGCGGGGATTTTTAAGGTCTGTCGCCAGTGCTGATACGGTCAGACCTCCCGGCGCCAGGGGCGTTTTACCATCATGCCAGCCCATTACGTTGCTGTAATTATTGACGGACTTTGTTGCATATGGAGCAGGTAAAGCGTCGGCAATAGCGGTCGTATCTGTGTTGGCGGTACTGTCAGCGGAGGACTGACTGGAAGAAGGCTGGTTGTGACAGGCAGCAAATGCTAACATTACAATGGCTGCGGGTAGTAAACATTTTCTCATGTGATTATCAGTGGTTTTCTCTATGTAAAGCGTACACAATTATTCTGCCTGAAAAAAAATTATGCACTTGCATTTGGAAATATGATTTCATGCTGTATATTTGTCTACAGATTCAGTAGACTAATAAGAATTACCACCACCCGGAGAACATTGCTGAGTACTTCTCCTTGTTTTGTCTCACCAGCAGAACAATTTTATCAGCTCGTAAAAATCAAAAACTGATTTCAATATGCAGTTGCATAACCAATTATTGATACATACATATGCAGTGGGTAGGGTGGTAATGAATGATCATATTCAATACTGTAAGACAGCTGTTCACAATGGCTGTTGCTGATCACAGAAATATCTTTTGCTATAAGCTGTAAATAAAATGCCCGGTCAGGCCAGCGGGGAAGGTGTGTTGCAGATTTATTGGTGGTAAATTCTATGTAATATACCTCCCGCGCCCCCTGGCATAATAGCAGAATAATAGTATTACAACATCCTCTGAGCGCAGAAAGCTACTTACCTGCATTTAACTACCGACCAATATTATTATAGTATACAACATTTTCAACCTGTATGGTAACAGCATTATTGTTACCATTAAAAGATAGTGAATACTTCCTTTAGCAAATAGGTGATCCCGATCCGGATCTCAATCTGGAATGGTAAATTTTATTGATCCTATCTCTTTTATATTCATCACTATTTTATTCCCAGCTGCAATTATTTTAAAAGTTTTTTTGTGCATTCGTATGGAAAAGCATTTACGTCGCATCTATATTGTAAATGTTTATCCCATGAATGCAAGAACAATTATTAACGCAGATTTTCTCGACATTCTTTTTGATGGTCGTAATAAAGATTACGGCGCCTATGAGTTACGCAGAAGTGAAGAAAAGCGTGTACGCAACGCTATTGTAGGCACTGCATCCATTGCATTGGTTATTATCGGGGGCTATGTGCTCAGTAATAAACTGATGGCTGCGGGTATGCATACACGAAGTGAAATAGAAACAACATCAACAGTGTTAAAAACATTGGAGATGCCGGAAGAAGCAACTGTAACTCCTCCACCTCCGCCTGTTACTACACCACCTCCGCCGGCCCGTTCGTCCGTTGCTTTTGTTACGCCTACTATTACGGATCAGGACCTCGCAGAGAATGAAACAGAGGTGCCTAAAATGGATGATATCGGCAACAAGGCTATTGGTGTTGCTAATACCGTAGGAGATGATGTAAACGGTATTGAAAGTCCGTTTGAAAATGGTGTCCTTGGTGGAACTAATGTTGTGGAAGCGCCTAAAGTAGAAGAGAAGAAAACCATTTTCACTTTCGTGGAAATCATGCCTAGTTTCCCTGGTGGTGAAGAGGCATTAGCAAAATTCCTCCAGAAGAACCTCAGATATCCCCGCATGGCGCAGGAAAATGGTATCGAAGGAAAAGTCTTCATTCAGTTTGTTGTAAATACAGATGGAAAGATCAGTGATGTACAGGCGGTAGGTGCAGCAAAAGGTGGCGGACTGGAAGAAGAAGCTGTCAGAGTGGTAAGGATGATGCCAAACTGGAAACCTGGCAAACAAAACCATGAACCGGTAATCGTAAGATTCAACCTGCCTATTGGATTTAAATTGTCAGAGTAAAATCAACTGATTTCTTTTTAGCAGATATTATTACTCATTTAACCTTATTATTCTCTCAACATGCCCCAAATCAACGGGGGACTTGCAACAAGCCGCAGCACTATGCTGCGGCTTACTTGTTTTAATAAGTTTGCATTCTACTTTGTAACTATTTTATATTATTTTTAGCTCCCGGTTGGCAAAGGCTCTTTTAATATTACGAAATTAAGTTATGGAAGCACCGGTTAATAATACCTTACAGTTGTTCAAGAACCTGGTTGGCACCAAGTTCCAGTTATACAATAGTCTTTTTACCGCATTACCTTTTCATAAGGTAGAGAGAACCGGCGTATTTCTGTCATTATTTCTTATCCACTGTGAAGAAGGGTACGCGAAAGAAAAAAGTCCCCAGGAAATTCTCAATTCTTATTTTCAGCAGTACACCTCCTGCAGCAATGAACAGCAGAAGCTGGACCTCATGTTCCGCTTTGTGCAGTATGCTGAGCGTCAGGTAGTATTGTTTGACGCGCTGGAAGATGCAGCATTCCGTCAGATCCACGATGTGCATGGAGCAGGTACCCTCAGTCACCTGTTGTCCGAGATCACCTCAGAGCAGGCGGGAGAGCAGCTTGCGAAGAAGTTACAGGATTATTCTGTACGACTGGTACTTACCGCACACCCCACACAGTTCTACCCCGGTGGCGTACTGACCATTATCAACGACCTGTCAAGGGCGCTGATCAATGACAATACCGCCCAGGTAAATGCATACCTCCAGCAGCTGGGTAAAACACCTTTCTTTAAGAAAGAGAAGCCTACCCCTTACGATGAGGCCATCAGCCTGATCTGGTTCCTGGAAAATACGTTCTACCCTGCCGCCGGACGTATTATTTCCAAACTCAAGTCACAGTTCCCCGCTGCTGTCAATAGTAATAATCCTGTTATCAGGATGGGCTTCTGGCCTGGAGGAGACCGTGATGGTAACCCGTTCGTAACGGCTGATATCACCTTACGTACTGCGGAAGCTTTACGTGGTGGTATTATCAAATGTTACTATCTCGATGTGCGCCGTCTGAAACGTCGTCTGACCTTCAAAGGCATTGAGCAGGAGCTGAATATGCTGGAAGAAAAGCTGTACAACAACCTTTTCATTCCGGGACACAAAACAAATATCAGTCAGAAAGAAATACTGGATACCCTCGCAAGGGTCCGTATTATACTCATAGAAGAAAACAACGGCCTGTTCCTCACGATGCTGGATGACCTGGTAAGCCGCGTGGAGCTGTTCGGTTTGTTCTTCGCCACCCTGGATATCCGTCAGGACAGTTCTGTACATGGTCCGTTACTGGAATGTATTGCAGAGAAAACTGACCTGCTGCCGAAGAATTACAAGGATCTCCCTGATAATGAGAAGATCACCCACCTGCTTAATATCAAAGGTACCGCCAATCCGGAAGTGCTGGAAGATGCCCTCCATAAGGATACCCTTGCGACAATCGCAGCGGTGAAAGATATCCAGCAGAACAACGGTGAATTCGGTTGCCACCGCTACATCATCAGCCATAGCATGAATGCGCTGAACGTCATGGAAGTATATGGTCTGTTCCTGGCTTCCGGATGGCAGAAAGACAGCCTGAGCGTAGATATCGTGCCGCTGTTTGAAACCATCGATGACCTTCGCCAGGCAGGTAATGTGATGCGTGAACTGTACGATAACGCCGCTTACAAAGAACACCTGAAAAAGCGCTATAACAAGCAGACGATCATGCTCGGCTTCTCCGACGGTACAAAAGACGGTGGTTACCTGATGGCCAACTGGAGTATCTACAAGGCTAAACAGGAACTGACCCGTATCTCCAGAGAATACGAGATCGACGTTGTCTTCTTTGATGGCCGTGGCGGTCCTCCTGCAAGAGGTGGTGGTAAAACACACCAGTTCTATGCTTCTATGGGACGTGATATTGCCAACGAAGAAATTCAGCTCACCATACAGGGACAAACCATCAGTTCCAACTTCGGAACAGTGGACTCCGCCCAGTTCAACATCGAACAACTGGTACATGCCGGTATCGCCAATGAACTGTTCTCTTCCCGCGAACAGACATTGTCCGGACAGGGAGAAACACTGTTACAGTCACTTGCTGATGAAGGATATGTTGCATTTAATAAACTGAAACATCACCCTGACTTCCTGGATTACCTGGATTTCGCCAGTCCGCTGCGTTACTATGCAGAAACCAATATCGGTAGCCGTCCATCCAAAAGGAATGCTGCTGCGAAACTGAATCTCAACGATCTCAGGGCAGTACCTTATGTGGGCGCGTGGAGCCAGCTGAAACAGAACGTACCTGGCTTCTATGGTGTGGGATCTGCACTGGAAGCACTGGAAAAAGCAGGCAAATGGGACGAACTCAGACAATTGTACAAAGACTCCCTGTTTTTCCGCACACTTCTGGGTAACTGCCAGATGGCGATGAAGAAGAGTTATTTCCCGCTCACCGCTGCATATGGTAAACACCCACGCTTTGGTGAAGTATGGAACATGATCCATGACGAGTACAAACGTACCCGTTCCCTGATCCTGAAACTGGTGGGAGAAACTGAACTGATGGCCGCTTATCCGATAGACGCCCTGTCTATTCAGATGCGTGAGCGTATCGTATTGCCATTGCTCACTATACAGCAGGCTGCACTGGCACGTATACGCGAACTGAATGAAGCCGGTAATGGCGATGGACTGAAAGAAACCTACGAAAAACTGGTCGTACGTTGTTCCTTTGGTATCATCAACGCCGGTAGGAATTCTGCCTGATCCGCTTATTACACACTTGTCATACATAAACGCTCAATGCATTGCATTGAGCGTTTTACATTCTGCATTTTTTGCGTAAATTAACGCAGGGAAGATCACTGAATATTTTATTAACCCATTCCCTTCAACATGTCAGGAAAGCTAAGGCACTATTTAAACCAACATCACTATGCATTTAACGGCAAGGGAAACTGAAAAACTATTGTTATACCTGGCAGGAGAACTTGCTGAGAAGAGAAAGGCCAGGGGACTCAAACTGAATTATCCGGAAGCAATTGCGCTGATCAGCAGCCGTCTGCAGGAAGCTGCACGGGACGGACAGACAGTCGCACAACTGATGCAGTATGGCGCTACCATACTGACCAGAGAAGATGTGATGGAAGGTATTCCTGAAATGATCGACGAAATTCAGATAGAAGCTACTTTTCCGGATGGTTCAAAACTGGTAACAGTACACCATCCCATCAGATAAAACGCCCTCATCAACCAATATCTAACTCTTTATTGCTTGCGTATGATACCAGGTGAATACTTTATAGCGCCCGGCGTTATAGACGCCAACAGCGGCCGCAATGTGGCCTCCGTCCGTGTAGTCAATACCGGCGACAGGCCTGTGCAGATCGGCTCTCATTGCCATTTCTTCGAAGTGAACAGGATGCTTTCCTTCAACAGGGAAACCGCTTTTGGTATGCGGCTGAACATTGCCGCCGGTACGGCCGTGCGCTTTGAACCGGGAGAGGAAAAGACAGTGGAACTGGTCACCCTCGGCGGTCGTCGCCATGCATATGGGATGAATAACCTGGTCAATGGGACTACCGTGGGTGATGAAGCCCGCGAAAAAGCCATGCAACAGGTAGCACAGCAACAATTTAAACATCAGCCGGAATGAGTCTTAAAATAAACCGCGACCGCTATGCGGCCATGTATGGTCCGACGACAGGCGATAAGGTACGCCTGGGCGATACGGACATCATCATTGAAATAGAGCACGATCATACCGTATACGGTGATGAGGCGAAATTTGGCGGCGGAAAGACCATCCGTGACGGGATGGCCCAGTCGTCTACAGCCACCCGTGAACAGGGGGTACTGGATATGGTGATCACCAGTGTCATGATCATTGACCACTGGGGGATCGTAAAAGCAGATATCGGTATCAAAGACGGTCGTATCGTAAAGATCGGTAAGGCCGGTAATCCTGATACCATGGACGGCGTAGACCCTGATATGATCATCGGCGCCAGTACAGAAGTACACGGTGGCGCTGGTCTGATCGCTACTGCCGGCGGTATCGATACACATATTCACTTTATCAGTCCGCAGCAGATCACCCATGCCCTTCACAGCGGTATCACGACCATGATTGGCGGCGGTACCGGACCGGCGGATGGTACAAATGCCACTACCGTCACACCCGGTAAATGGTTCATCCGGAAGATGTTGCAGTCTGCGGATGCTTTCCCCATGAACCTGGGATTCCTTGGAAAAGGGAATTGCGCAACCGATGCCCCCTTGTGGGAACAGATTGAAGCGGGGGCACTGGGGCTTAAAATACATGAGGACTGGGGATCTTCTCCGGCAGTGATCAATGCCTCCCTTAAAGCAGCTGATAAATACGATGTACAGATCGCGATCCATACAGACACCCTGAATGAATCCGGTTTCCTGGAAGATACCATCAAAGCCATTGACGGCAGAGTGATCCATACTTATCACACAGAAGGCGCCGGTGGCGGACATGCCCCTGATATTATCAAGGCGGCCATGTACCCTAATATCCTGCCTTCCTCTACTAATCCGACCAGACCTTATACCGTCAATACCATCGATGAACACCTGGATATGCTGATGGTCTGTCATCACCTGGATAAAAGCGTACCGGAAGATGTGGCCTTTGCAGATTCCCGTATCCGTCCGGAGACGATCGCTGCAGAGGATATTCTGCATGATATGGGGGTATTCAGTATGATGAGCTCTGACTCTCAGGCGATGGGACGTGTGGGAGAGGTGATCATCCGTACCTGGCAGACGGCAGATAAGATGAAGAAACAAAGAGGGGCACTGAAAGAAGATGAGGGAAAACAGCACGATAACTTCCGTGCAAAACGATACGTAGCGAAATATACTATCAATCCGGCTATTACGCATGGTATTGCCACTCACGTCGGTTCACTGGAACCCGGTAAACTGGCGGATATCGTATTGTGGAAGCCCGCCTTATTCGGCGCCAAGCCGGAAATGATCATCAAGGGAGGCATGATCATCTGCAGTCGTATGGGTGATCCGAATGCTTCTATTCCGACGCCGCAACCTGTCATGTACCGGGAGATGTTTGGCGCCTTCGGCGGGGCTTTGCATAAGACCTGTGTGACTTTTGTTTCACAGGCGGCAGCAGGAAAGAATATCGCGCAGGAATATGGATTACAGAAGATCATATTGCCTGTAAAGAACTGCCGCAATATTGGTAAGAAAGACATGGTGCATAACGACAGTACACCCGAAATAACTGTCAATCCGGAAACCTACGAAGTGACAGTGGATGGTCAGGTACTGACCTGTGAACCGGCAACGGTTTTGCCACTGGCGCAACGTTATTTCCTGTTTTAAATACAGCTATGATCATTATAGAAAAAATAGAAGGCAATATCGTTACCTGTCCGACAGAACCCCGGATCACTGATCCGTTGCAGCTGGAATGGTTTGAAACAGGGAAACGCGTATTGCGCCGCTATACACTTGGAGGACAGGAAGTGGCGCTACGTTTTATGCGGGAATCACCTATGCTGCAACAGGGGGATATTGTGTGGATGGATGATAAAAAAGCCATTGTGGTCAGCATTCTGCCGGCACAGGCCATTGTGCTGCGACCGGCAACGATGACGGATATGGCGACGATCTGTTATGAGATCGGGAATAAACACCTGCCACTTTTCCTGGATGGAAATGAGGTGCTGGTGCCATTTGAAGAACCTTTATTCCGCTGGCTGGAAGCAAAAGGATATTCACCGGCAAAAGAACTCCGGACACTGACCAATATGCTCAGAAGCAACGTCATTCCGCATGAACATGGCAGCTCCGGCTCCCTCTTCAGTAAGATCATGCAGCTGGCAGGAAAATAGCCCATTATGCACACCTGGTTACCATACCTTTTACATTTAAGCGATCCTACTTTGCCGATAGGGGCGTATACGCATTCCGGCGGACTGGAAACCTATGTGCAACAGGGACTTGTCAAAGACGGTCCGGGCGCAGCTGCTTTTATCCGTAATATGCTGGAACATAATCTGCCTTATAACGACGCCTTATTTGCCGTACTGGCTTATCGTGCTGCAATGGAGGGAGATATTGCCGCCATCGTGGCACTGGATCAGGAATGCACTGCCTTAAAAGCGCCACAGGAGTTGCGGATGGCCAGTCAGAAACTGGGCGTCCGGCTGTTAAAGTTGTTATCTCCACTGGTCGTACATGCTACCGGTGAATGCTACCGGGAGCAGATAAAAGCAGGAGAAGCACTTGGGCATTACTGTCTGGTATTTGGTGTGTATGCCGCTTTATCCGGTATTCCACTGGAAGAGGCGCTAACCGCCTTTTATTACAATGCTGCCACCGGTATGGTAACTAACAGTGTAAAGCTGATTCCGCTGGGTCAGCAGCAGGGGCAACAGATCCTTTTTGAACTGTTGCCGGAGTTGCCGGCGCTGGTTGCGCGTACACTGGAGATACCCCGTGATATGGCAGGACGTTGCAGCTTCGGATTTGATATCAGAAGTATGCAGCATGAACGTTTGTATTCGAGATTGTACATGTCTTAAGCACGGCGCGTATGTACGCGCGTACCGTATATTTTCATTTTGTAAACAGTTGCGACAATGGAAGCACGCAGATATATCAAGATAGGCGTAGCCGGCCCTGTGGGTGCAGGAAAAACCGCATTGATAGAAAGACTGTCCAGACAATTGCATCAGCAGTATAGTCTGGCGGTGATCACCAACGATATCTACACAAAAGAAGATGCTGAATTCCTGGTGACCAATAGCCTGTTGCCAGCCGAAAGGATTATTGGTGTGGAAACAGGCGGTTGTCCGCATACCGCTATCCGGGAAGATGCCAGTATGAACCTGGAAGCCGTAGAAGAAATAGCTACCCGTTTTCCGGATGTGGAGATCATATTCATTGAAAGCGGTGGAGATAACCTTTCCGCCACTTTCAGCCCCGATCTGGCAGATGTGACCATCTTTGTCATTGACGTCGCGGAAGGCGATAAAATACCCCGTAAAGGCGGACCAGGTATCACCCGTTCAGACCTGCTGGTGATCAACAAGATAGACCTGGCGCCTTATGTAGGAGCGAGTCTGGAAGTAATGGAGCGGGATGCCCGTAAAATGCGCCAGGGCAGACCTTTTGTATTCACTAACCTGATGACGCTGGACGGACTGGATACCGTCATCGGCTGGATCAGAAAGTATGCGTTACTGGAAGCCGTGGAGGAGCCGGCATTGCTGCAATGACCAGTGAACTGGATATCAGGGCTGCTGCCAGAGGAACGCATACCTATCTGCAACACTGTTATTTTACCCGGCCATTTAAAGTGGCGGATATTAGTGGTAGCAGGAAAGGCGATCTGCATCTGACCATGATGACGGCTTCGCCGGGTATACTGGATGGAGATTTTTACCAGATCTCCATCAGCCTGGAAAAGGATACTTCTGTACACCTGTATACGCAGGCGTATCAACGGATCTTTAACATGCAGCATGGCGCCAGACAGCGTTTACTGGTAAAGATGGCGGAAGGCAGTAGTCTGTATTATCTGCCGCATCCTTCAGTGCCGCATGAGGACTCTGTATTTGATAGTATCAGCCGTATCGAAATGGAAGACAATTGCCGGTTATTATGGGGAGAGATCATTACCTGCGGAAGAAAGCTGAGCGGAGAAGTGTTCCGTTGCCGTTACTACCGGAATACACTGGAACTGTGGCAGGATAAGCGTTTATTATTCAGGGATGTAACGGTGTTGGAACCGGCTGTTATATCACCGGTCAATACAGGCCAATGGGAAACATATTCGCATCAGGCGTCCCTGTTATGGTATGATAAACAACAGGATATGACAGCGATGGGAGACGTGATACACGAATGTCTGTCAGCAGAAAAAGACATTACCGCCGGTGTATCTCGCACAGCCTCAGGTGCTTTGCTGTTGCGGGTGCTGGGGCAGGGCGGAGAACAGTTATACGCGCTATTTAAAAAGATAGCCCTGTTGACAGGCGCAGAAAGAAAACTCTAAAATCAGGGGTGTATGGATACAGAATTGCAGGTCTTGATACTGACAGCGATTACGATCAGCTGTCTGCACACGGTGACGGGACCCGATCACTATATCCCCTTTATTGCCCTGAGCAGGGTAAGAGGCTGGAAGATAGGGAAGACGGTGGCCTGGACCTTACTGTGCGGTATTGCGCATGTGGGGAGCTCTGTATTGCTTGGATTGCTGGGTATTGGACTGGGCTGGTCTCTGTCCAGGATCAGCGGTGTGGAAGACCTGCGGGGAGGACTGGCGGGATGGGCCCTGCTGACCTTCGGATTATTATATACGATCTGGGGACTGAAACGGGCCTGGAGCAATAAAGTGCATAAACATTTTGACGTGTATGACAATGGAGAGATCTACGTGTATGAACATAAACACGGGGAGATTGTTTATCCACAGGAGAGAATGAAAGTCACCCCCTGGGTAATGCTGATCATTTTCGGGTTAGGACCCTGTGAACCATTGATCCCGTTGCTGACCTACCCGGCGGCACAGCATTCCACATACGGTATGACCCTGCTGATAGTGAGTTTTACGTTGTTTACACTGCTGACGATGACAGGGATGGTGTTGTTGGGTTATTATGGGTTTTCTGTATTGAAAACCAGTCGTTTGGAGCGTTATGTACATGCCCTTGGAGGCCTGACCATCCTCATATGCGGCATCGGAATGGTGTACCTGGGATGGTAAGATTTAAGGAAAATTTAAGAGTCGCCCAAACATTGCATTTATCGCGGATTCTAATGTACAAATGGCGGCAATTAACATAGGATGTTCATAGTTTTGTCAGGACCGGTAATAGTATTTGCAATTGGTAATTGATAATTCGTACTTTTACTTCATTCTTTTAGGCACTTACACGATAATTTATGGCACAAAGCGTATTCGATTTTGGCATGATTGGTCTGGGCGTAATGGGGCGTAACCTATTACTGAACATGGCTGATCATGGTTTTTCCGTTATTGGTTTTGATAAAGATAGTACCAAGACCGGGGCTCTGGAATCGGCTGCTACAGCTGGCACTACTGTAAAGGGAGTGGCAGAACTGGCAACCATGGTACAGTTACTGGAGCGTCCGCGCAAGCTGATGATGTTGGTACCGGCCGGCCAGCCGGTGGATGATGTGATCGAATCACTGATCCCACTACTGGAAAAAGGTGATGTTGTGATCGACGGTGGTAACTCACATTATACAGATACATTACGCAGAGTAAAATACCTGCGCGAAAAAGGTATTCATTTCATGGGCATCGGCGTATCAGGCGGTGAGAAAGGCGCCCGTACGGGACCTAGCATCATGCCAGGTGGCGATAAGGAAGCTTATGAAAAAGTAAGACCAATGCTGGAAGCAATTTCTGCAAAGGTAAATGGTGAACCATGCGTTGCCTACCTCGGTAGGGAAGGTGCTGGTCATTACGTTAAAATGGTGCACAATGGCATCGAGTATTCCATCATGCAGCTGATCAGCGAAGCATATGCATTGCTGAAGCAGGCAGGACTGGATAACGATCAACTGCACCAGATATTTAAAACCTGGAATGAAGGTGATCTGCAATCTTTCCTGATTGAGATCACAGCGGATATCTTCCTGCAGAAAGATGACAAAACCAGCGCAAGACTGGTAGATGTGATCTCTGATAAAGCAGGTTCAAAAGGTACCGGTAAATGGACTTCCCAGGATGCAATGGATCTGCCGGTAGCTATTCCGGTGATCGATACAGCAGTTGCACTGCGTACCGTATCCGGTTATAAAGAAGAACGCGTTCAGGCGGCTGCTTTATACAAGACACCGGATGCAAAACTCAATGTACCGGTAGAAACCTGGATCAAACAGGTGCATGATGCATTACATTTCGGTATCATCATCAGCTATGCACAGGGTCTGGCGATGCTGCACCAGGCATCCAAAGAACTGCAAATGGAAATTCCTTTACCAGAAGCAGTAAAAGTATGGAGAGGCGGTTGTATCATCCGTTCTACCCTCCTGGAAGTATACACACAGGCTTACAAAGCTGCTCCGGAATTACCTAATATCTTACTGGACAAGAACATTGCAGCCCTCGTGGAAGGCGCAATCGCCAACACACGTGCCGTAGTAGCACAGGCTGCACAGACAGGCGCCATCGCAGCAGGCACCATGTCAGCACTGGCTTACTTCGACGCTTACCGCACAGAGCGTATGCCGACCAACCTGGTACAGGCACAACGCGATTACTTCGGTGCACATACCTATCAGCGTATAGATATACCTGGTAGTTTCCATACCGTTTGGGGAGAATAAAAAGTATTGAGAGTCCGCCACAGGCGGACTCTCAGCTATAAAATATAGTTGTTATGCAGAATCATAAACGTCCGCCTGCTTCCATCATCTTCATCTTCGGCGGCAGCGGTGACCTGAATTACAGAAAACTTTCGCCGGCTTTATACAACCTGTTCCTCGATAATTACATGCCGGAAAAATTTGCAATTGCCGGTATTGGCCGTAGCCCATATGACAATAGCGCTTACAGGGAACGTTTGCTGGATGGTATCAAGAAGTTCTCCCGTCGTAAAGGAGAGCAGAATGGCCACTGGGACGATTTCAGTCAGCATGTTACCTATTTGCAGATGGACGCGGAAGACAGATCCGCTTACAGCGCTATCACTGATTATGTAAAGGCAAAAGAAGAAGAATGGGGTGAACATCCTAATGTTATCTTCTATCTGTCAGTTGCTCCGCAGCTGATGCCTGCTATCGCACAGAAACTGGGTTCCCTGAACCTTTGCAGCGATAAGCACAGCACCCGTATCGTGGTAGAAAAGCCATTCGGTCATGACCTGCAAAGTGCACATGAACTGAATGAACTGCTGTTAAGCATGTTCTCTGAAGAACAGATCTACCGTATTGACCACTACCTCGGTAAAGAAACCGTACAGAACCTCATCGCGCTGCGTTTTGCGAATGCGCTGTTTGAGCCTTTATGGAATCGAAACTACATAGATCACATACAGATCACCGCTTCCGAAACCGTAGGCCTGGAAGGTCGTGGCGGTTACTACGAGAACTCCGGTGCACTGCGCGATATGGTGCAGAACCACATCCTGCAGGTAATGTGTATGATCGCTATGGAAGCGCCTGTATCATTCGATGCAAACGAGATCCGTAACAAGAAAGTGGACGTACTGAACGCAATCCGTAAGTTCACCAAGGATAAGATCCATGAGAACGCTGTACGTGGTCAGTATTCTGCTGGCTGGAGACAAGGTAAACAGATGCCTGGTTACCGTGAAGAGAAAGGTGTAGATCCTGAATCAGCTACTGAAACTTACGCAGCCGTTAAATTCTATGTTGACAACTGGCGCTGGCAGGGTGTACCGTTCTATGTACGTACCGGTAAGAACATGCACCAGAAAGCGACCAATATCACGCTGCAGTTCCGTCAGGCGCCGCACTACGCGTTCCCTGCCGAATCAGCAGAAACATGGCGTCCAAACCGCCTGACCATCAGCATCCAGCCGGAAATGGATATCCGTATCCGCTTCCAGGCAAAACGCCCGGGTCAGAGCATGGAACTGGACCCAGTGGAAATGGTATTCAACTTCGATCGTCAGTACGGTGATGACCATGCGCCTGAAGCATACGAAACACTGCTGCTGGATGTAATGGAAGGAGATGCTACCCTGTTCATGCGTGCTGACCAGGTAGAAGCTGCCTGGAAAGTGGTAATGCCGATCCTGGAAACATGGGAATCCCGCACTCCGGTTGACTTCCCTAACTACGCTCCTGATTCCTGGGGTCCTGAAGATGCAGACGCCATGATCGCAAGAGATGGACATGCCTGGATCAATCTACCTAAATAAGAGAAATGGAATTACACATAGCAAAGAACACCCAGGAACTGAGTGAAAACCTGGCCGCCTGGATCAGCAATTACATCCAGGAAGTATTACAGGACCAGCCCATCTTTACATGGGCGCTCTCCGGGGGAAGTACGCCAAAGGCATTATACACGCTGCTCACAAAAGAGCCTTATAAACTGATCATCCCATGGGAGAAAATTCACTTCTTCTGGGGCGACGAAAGGGCTGTACCTTTTGAAGATGAGCGTAACAATGCCCGTATGGCTTACGAAACCCTGCTGGACGTAGTAGGTGTACCTTCTGAAAATATCCATGTAATGCGCACGGATATCGAACCGGAAGCCGCAGCAAAAGAATACGAGTCTATCCTGAAGCAATACTTCGAAGACAGCGATACCACTTTTGATCTCGTACTGTTAGGTATGGGCGACGACGGACATACCCTGTCCCTCTTCCCCGGTCTGCCGATCGTACACGAAAAGAAAGCGTGGGTAAAAGCCTTCTTCCTGCAGGCGCAGGATATGTACCGTATCACACTGACGGCTCCAGTTGTAAATGAAGCTGCCTGCGTAGTATTCATGGCTACCGGTAACGGTAAAGCCCTGACGCTGAAAAGTGTAATAGAAGGCGACTTCGACGCTGAAAAATTCCCTTCCCAGCTGATCCGTCCACAGGATGGAGAACTGCACTGGTTTGTGGATGAAGCAGCTGCAGGAGCGCTGGAGATGTAAATAAAATCAACAGGATAGTCACTGACTATCCACTGAAATAACCAACAGAATAGGCTGTTTGCTATATGGCAGACAGCCTATTTCTATTTAATTCACCGGCTGAGCTGATGACGCCTTCACATTCCCTGAATATACTACCGGTTCAGGTGCAGATGCTATTAGGAATTCATGCCCTGTCATTTTATATTTAAATATCGTTTATCAATCACGGTCTCTTACTATCAACTACTGTTATGAAAAAGATCATTCTCTATGCAGCCGCATTCCTCTTAGGCTGTGCGCCACTGGCCGCCCAGAAATATTCTGCCGACTGGGCATCGTTGAACAAGCGAGGTATCCCTGCCTGGTTCAATCAGGCGAAGTTCGGGATCTTCATACACTGGGGTGTGTATGCGGTACCTTCCTTTGCAGTGGTCGGTCCGGGTGGTTATTCAGAATGGTACTGGTATCAGCTGGATGGTGCTAATGATGAAACGCATAAGAAAGTACGCGCTTTTCATGATAAAAACTATGGAAAGGACTTTGGCTATCAGCAGTTTGAATCACAGTTCAAAGCCGAGTTATTTGATCCTGCACAGTGGGCCGACGTCTTCAAACGTTCCGGTGCCAAATATGTCGTGCTGACCTCCAAACACCATGAAGGCTACTGCCTCTGGGATAATAAACAGGCTGATTCTGTATGGGGCAGACCCTGGAATGCCGTGACCGGTACACCTAAAAGAGACCTGCTGGGTGACCTGACCAGCGAGGTAAGAAAAGCCGGACTGAAAATGGGATATTATTACTCCTTATACGAGTGGTTCAACCCACTCTGGAAGAAAGACAAGGCCAGCTACGTGAAAAACGTGATGACGCCTCAGTTCAAAGACCTGGTGACCCGTTATAAACCTTCTGTGATCTTCTCTGACGGAGAATGGGAACAGTCAGATACCGCCTGGCACAGTGCGGAATTGCTGGCCTGGTTATTCAATGAATCACCTGTAAAGGACGAAGTAGCGGTGGATGATCGCTGGGGTAGCAATACCAGGGGACATAACAACGGCGCTACCTATCTGACTTCTGAATATGGGAGTGGTATGCAGCCGGGTGTGGTATGGGAAGAAAGCCAGGGTATTGGCAGTTCCTATGGTTACAACCGGATGGAGACAGTAAATGATTACAAAAAGAGTAATGACCTGGTCGTATTGCTGGTTGACATCGTATCCCGTGGTGGTAACCTCTTACTGGATATCGGCCCCACCGCTGATGGCAGAATTCCGGTGATCATGCAGCAACGCCTGGTGGATATCGGCGCCTGGCTGGAAATCAATGGAGAAGCTATTTACAATACCACACCATGGAAAGAAACTCGTCAATGGAGTGCGGGCAACCGTCCGGTGGTAAAGGAAGCCAGCTTTATGTCAGACTATAACGTTGCCAGGATGATAAAGCCTTCCAAAGAATATGCACACATCGAGCTATTCTTTACGAAAAAGGACGACGCTTTATACTGTATCGCAACTGGTTATACTCCACAGCTGCGTATCAAAGACTTTACACCGGCTAAACAGGCGAAAGCAGTGATTCTGGGCAGTGACAAAGCCTTCACCTGGAAACAGCAGGGAAAAGACTGCGTAGTAGATCTGTCGGGCTTACGTCCGGGTGATCTTGGTAACAATATGTTCGTTGTGAAGATCAGATAGTTTAATCACCCGCTTTAATAAAGCGTTTTACAAATATTTTCTGAGCGCCCTCGTATATCACACACAGGTATACGCCGGGCGCTATTCCTTTTAGGGAATATGTCTGTCGTACACTGGTAAGCGGGCCTATAAAGATGGTACGTCCGGTCATGTCTGCGATCCGTACCTGGAAGTCGCCCAGTCTGTTGCTGATCAGGGTTAATTCCTGTCCTGCCGGTACCGGGAAAAGGTGGAAATCCTGGTTGATCAGCAGCTGTATCGACTGGATATCAGAATAGATGATCCGTCCGTCTGTCAGCTCCAGTTTAACCCTGTAATAGAAGATGCCGGAACGTCCCGGAATATCTTTAAAGATGTAAGTATCTTCCGCACCAATATCCTGTGAAGAAAGCGTCACAAAATCATTCCCCTGCAGTCTTTCCCAATAAACTTTCTTTATCCGCAGTAAAGAACTCAGCACCACGGAAATATCAACACTGTTATCTTCCATTACATCAGCCAGGACCTGCCGGAAGAAGCAGCTAACACCCTGCTGGTCATAGTTGTAGGTGCTGCTCTGCATACCGGTCCATCCATCTTTATGCACAGGACGGATGGTGATAAAGGAAGAATGTAACTGGGTTTTAGGGATAGAGAGGATGGTATCAGGAGTGAGTGTCAGCCGGGAGAGGGTTTGTCCTGTCACCGTCTGTACATCATAGGCGGCTGCATTTTGTATGCTCCGCCAGTAGACCTGCAACGTATCCGGACAGTTAAAGCCGATATTGATCCCTACGGGTGGCGATATATTGAAAGGAGCGCTGATCCAGCTGGTATCTGTAGCTGTGATACGCAGTAAACCCTGACTGAATACTGCCGGGATATTCCAGCGGGTATTGCCGGCATATAAGGGGATATTGGCTGCGATGATCGTCCAGGTAGCGCCACTGTCGATACTGTAAGCCAGTGTGCCATTGCCGGGATGCAGGGTGCGCCAGCGAACGGATATATTGCTGCCGGAAATGAGTTGTTCCCCTGCCGCCGGATATTGCCATTCAAAAGAAGATACCGGCACAAACTGATACGCCAGTGAAAAACGTTGTGTAGTACCAGCACGTAGCTGACCGGCGCGTACGATCAACTCTCCTTTGCCTGCTGTCGGCATATCGATGGTGATCTGTTCAATGTTATTCAGGGTATCACGTCCCTTATAGGCAGGTTTCTTTAGTGAATCTGCATGTGGATAAGTGCTCAATACCCAGGGAAGGTGCTGCTTTCCGGTTTCTTCTGTAAAAGAAAGGTCCAGGTCATTCAGCAGGGCTTTTACGGCCAGCTCTGAAGCCGGAGGATCATTCCATACGAGTGTTGCTTTTAGAAGGGCTGTATTAGCCGGGATCGTCAGTGGAAAACTGGCGGTATTATTCGCAGCAACTACGCCGCTGAATACGTGTTTATCCTTTATTGTTTTTACAGCCGCCAATGCGTTCAGGATACCAAAACCGCTGCTATAATCCGGGCCGGGTGTACCGGTATCATCCGCACTATTGATCAGTATCGCTTTTACCATGGAGGCGGATGGCCTTCCGCTATATGTCTGCATATAAGCCTCCTGTACCAGTGTGGCAATGCCGGTGGTAGTCGCAGCTGCGTCTGATGTACCGGCTTGTCCGAAGGCAACCACCTGCGGCGTAATGCGTCCGTCAAAAGTGGGTCCTTTGGAACTTAGTGCGGGTACAAAGTAATTGGTATCTACGCCGCCGGCTATGAGTACATTTTTGGATTGTTTGAAAGTACCGCTCAGGTTAGCGTACCCCGTCAGGCCTTTATAAAGTCCCTCCTGTGGGGCCGTATTGCCGATATTACCAGAAGAAAAGACATGTAACAGGGTATCCAGTGTAAACACCTGCGCGTCATATGCGGCCGCTTCTGCGGCATATTGGTTTTCGATGGTGGTACCGTAGGAGTGATTCTGCAGACTGATACCTGCGTTTTTGAAGTAATCATTTGGATCGGGCAGGAGGCGCAGGTAGTCGGAAGAACTGAGCCTTGCTTTGATTGCTACGCCTTTTCCTCTTAGCCCTGCATTCCCGGTCCCTGCGATCAGGGTGGCCATCATGGTCGCATGCGGATTCAGGGTATTGGCAGCCAGGGGAGAAGGAACTGATTTGCCCAGCAGGTCAATGTCTGTTGTGTCAAACAGTTCTTCCTTGATGCCCACGATATGATGTGCCCCCTGCAGATCAGGATATTGTTGCTGTAATGCGTTAATAAAGTCAATGGAAGGTAATGCATTGTTGATGATCACCTCTGTTTGCGGTGTACGTAATCTGTCGGCAAAACGTACCTGTTCCTGTGCGGTGAATAATACCCAGTCTCTCTTCTGCACGACTGCCAGCGCCACCGGGTAATCCGTCGCAATACTGAAAGGACGGCAATAGCGTAACTGCCGGATGTCCTGTGTATAAGATACCTGTACCCGTATGCTATCCTGCAACGTAGTTTTACTCAGTTCCTGTACCAGCTGATCGCTGCATTTCCAGTTATAATTCGCTTTATTAATAGTGAGCACCTTTTTGACCTCTGCAGTATCAAATCTGACATCCTGCAGGATGTGATGTTCACTGCTTAATGAGCGGACGAGTCCATGTCTGGACAGCACTTCATTCCCCGGAAAATCCCTGAATCTGACCAGAAAATAGGGCGAAGCCTGGCCGCTGGTATCTGCATACAGGACACTGATACTGTCAATGCGCAGACGTTCCTGTGCAAATAGTTGAGATACAATGCATAGGTGAAGTAAAAGGAATAGACTGAATTTCAGCAAGCGGGCATTCATGGATGGGCAACAATTTTAGTTTTGGTCGACAGAATGAATGTAGTAAAAAAATTAAGAATTAAGGATTAAGAATTAAGAATTGGGGAAATCATTGCCTGTATAAAAAGCAAATGCGCTTCAACATTTGAAGCGCATTTGCTTTTTATTTGTTTTAAAGACTAACTCTGAAAATAAATCATTTTTGAAAATCCTATTGCCTCAGATTCTTAATCCTTAATTTTTAATTCTTAATTGCCACAAGCGCAGCGCTCTACTGCCATTTATCAATACTGATCGTCTCCATTTCCTGACTATTCAGCAATCCTCCTACCTGTGCACCCGGATAGATCTCTTCAAAGGTCTTCACCTGGTTCATAAACACACGACGGGAAATATGACTACGGGTAATACCGTGCGGTGTATCCAGTCCGGCGGCAGCAGCGAGTTCGATCGCGCTTTCGATGGTATCCTGGTGATAGTTGGCCACACGATGTTTTTTATCATCCACCACAAGACCAGCCATCAGCCATTTGTCCTGGGTAGCCACGCCGGTTGGACACTTGTTGGTATTACACACCAGGGCCTGTATACAACCCAGGGCCATCATCATTGCACGTGCACTGTTGCAGGCGTCAGCACCTAATGCCATGGCACGGAGCAGATGGAAACCTGTGAGTACTTTACCGGATGCGATCAGTTTTACTTTATGACGGATGTTGTAGCCGGTCAGGGTATCATGTACAAAAGCCAGCGCATCCATCAGGGGCATACCTACTGAGTTGGAGAATTCAGGAGGCGCTGCACCGGTACCACCTTCACCACCATCAACAGTGATAAAGTCAGGATAAAAGCCGGTTTCCAGCATCGCTTTACAGATGGCATGGAACTCTCTTTTCTGACCAATACAGAGCTTAAAACCAACAGGCTTACCATCGCTCAGCTGACGCATACGGGAGATGAACTGCACCATCTGTCTTGGAGAACCGAATGCAGTATGATAAGGAGGTGAAGCAACAGTGGTGTGCGGTTTCACGTGACGGATCGCTGCAATCTCAGGCGTGTTCTTGGACGCAGGTAATATACCACCGTGTCCTGGTTTTGCACCCTGTGATATTTTCAGTTCGATCATCTTGATATTGGGGAGGGCGCATTTTTCGGAGAACAATTTCTCATCAAAATTACCTTCCGCATTACGACAACCAAAATAACCGGTACCGATCTGCCAGATGATATCACCGCCCTGGTTCAGGTGGTGTTCACTGATACCGCCCTCGCCGGTATTATGTGCAAAACCGCCCAGTTTGGCGCCTCCGTTCAGTGCTTCTACCGCATTGGAACTGAGGGAACCATAACTCATGGCTGACACATTCAGGATACTGGCAGAATAGGGCTGTTTACAGTCACTACCGCCAATCAGTACCCTTGGGTCTTTATTCATACTTTCGAATGCCCTTGGCGCAATGGAATGCGCCATCCACTCGTAACCTTCAGCGTATACATTGAACTGGGTACCAAACGGTTGAGAGTTTAATTCCCTTTTTGCACGCTGATAGATCGTGGAGCGGTCAACACGGTTGATCGGACTACCATCGATGTCGCTTTCTACGAAATACTGATAGATCTTCGGACGGATGTCCTCCATAAAATAGCGCAGACGACCCACAATCGGGTAGTTACGCATAATGGCATGTCTTTTTTGGGTGATATCCACCAATCCGGTGATAATCAATGGCGCAACCGGCACCAATAACCACCATGCCCAGGGAAAAAAGTATCCCAAACCGGTTATAAAAGCCAGGCTGACTAATGTAAAAGCAATAAATCCTTTCATATATAAGCTCCCTTTAATAAGGGGCTAAGATAGGAAAAATCAGATCAGCTTACCGTCCTTTAACACAGTGGTTATCTTTATAATGATTTCATTCTTTGTGTTTTCGAAAGTGCGTATGTCCTGGTTGATGATCCAGCAGGAAACAGTGACTTTGAGATTAGCCCCGTCTATATTCGAGAAATAGACAGCGGGCTCCTGTTTTTCAGAGAGATTATCCACATCCTTCAATGCAGCTGTGATCAGTTGCTTTATCTGCAAGGTACTGTCATGTACCGCCGGAACATTGAACGTGATCTCTGCCCGTCTTTCCGGTGTCAGGGAGTGATTGATGATTGGTTTCTGGAAGATCTCCTTGTTGGGGATAATGACATGCAGTCCATCCATTGTGCGGATCAGCGTAGAGCGCAGCTGTATTTCCTCCACATTACCCGTAAATCCATTGGTCTCTATCTGATGACCTACTTCAAAAGGCCGGCGGAAAGTGATAAAGATACCCGAGATGAAATTGGCCGTAAGGTCCTGGAAAGCAAAACCCAAAGCCAGACCGATGATACCGGCGCCGGCAAGGAGAGAAGACACCGCCTTTTCCAGTTTCAGTACATCCAGGGCGACAAACAGACCGATCAGGGTGACCAGCACAGATATCAGGTTAGCAAATAGGCCACTCAGGGCTGGCGTATGCGATACCTTTAGTACGAACTTATACACCAGCAGTTTGATCAGCCTGGCCAGAAAAAAGAATGCAATGACCACCAATGCGGCAACGGCCATATTAGGCAACATTTTAATCCCCGCAGCCGTCCATCTGTGTAGTTTATCAAATATCAGATCTCCCCAGTTCGAAGTATCGGTATTCATAATGAAGCTATTTTAAATGAGTAGATAAGTATGCTATCGTAATAACTGTGCCATCCGGATAAAAAGCGTAAACTGCGGAAAAACTTACACGATATCCGTTTGTTTTAAAAGGGTATCGCATTATCTTACAGGGATTAACTTCTTTCAGCTTATGCATTTTCGCCAATTATTACTCGCATGCGGACTATTCGCCGGGGCAGCAGCACCGGTGCATGCACAGGCGCCATTTGACGCCTCCAGGATTAAAGTTTCATGGGAAGTCGTGGAAAACAATCACCAGGGGAAAGCGCAGTTCCTGTCTGCATTTACGTTGGTTAACAACAGTAAAGTTCCCTTCCCTGCACAGGGCTGGCAATTGTATTTCAACTTCGTCAGGTCCATTAAACCAGGCCCTTTTGCCGGAGGGGTGACTGCCACGCATGTGAATGGTGATCTGTATAAACTGGCGCCCATAGCTGCGGGTAAAGGAATTGCTCCCGGCGATTCCCTGCGTATAGAAATTGTTGCAGATGCCTGGGCGGTGAACTTCACAGATGCACCGGATGGACTGTACCTGGTGTGGGACAAAGAACCTGCTAAAGGATATCGTATGAATCCGCTGGAAGTGCGTCCTTCCACGCAGCCGAAACAATACCTCCGTTTCCCGGGCGATAAAACCGCTCTGACTACCGCGGCAGATGTATTTGAACAGAATAAGGACATCAAAGATATGCCGGTGGCGCAACTACCTGCTGTATTCCCCACTCCGCAGGAAGTAATACCCGGTACCGGTACCTACACCCTGCAACCTGGTCTGCATATCAGTGCAGCGCCCACTTTTGCAAAGGAAGCAGCTTACCTGGCTGGTGAAATGAATACACTTTTCGGCACCACACCCGCCATCGGAGAAGGTAACGGTATTGCTTTGCAGCAGGACGCCAGTCTTGCGAAGGAAGCATATACGCTGACCATTACAACTGACGGCATTGTGATCAAAGCAGCTGATGCAGCAGGTGTTTTCTATGGTATACAGACCCTGAAAAGCATTCTGCCGGCCAATTCCTGGGCTACTAAACAAAAGGCAATATCCATAGCTGCTATGCAGGTAAAAGATGCACCACGTTATGGTTACCGTGCTTTTATGCTGGATGTATCACGCAACTTCCACAGCAAACAGGATGTACTGCGTTTGCTGGAAGTCATGTCTCTCTATAAACTGAACATCTTCCATTTTCATCTGACAGACGATGAAGGCTGGAGAATCGAAATACCATCCCTGCCGGAATTAACACAGGTGGGTGGCCGCCGCGGTCACACACTGGATGAAAAGGAATCGCTGATACCATCTTATGGTTCCGGACCTGAAGTAAATGATCCTGCAGGTAGCGGTTTCTTTACTAAACAGGACTTTCTGGAAATCCTGAAATATGCGACAGACCGTCACATCACCGTGATCCCGGAAATAGAAACACCTGGTCACGCACGTGCGGCTGTGAAAGCAATGGAAGCACGTTATGCAAAGTTCCAGGCACAGGGAAAAACCGCAGAGGCTACACAGTATCTGTTGTCTGATCTGCAGGATAAATCAGAATATCATTCTGTACAGAACTGGAATGATAACGTGATCAACGTCGCATTACCTTCTGTATATACCTTCCTCGATAAAGTGGTGGAAGAGCTGCAGGCTTACTACAAAGAAGCAGGCGCTCCGCTGGAATATGTACACATGGGTGGTGATGAAGTACCTGCCGGTGTATGGCAAAAATCACCGGTTGTACAGGACCTCATGCAGAAAGATAAATCCATTAAAAACACAGATGACCTGTGGTATTATTACTACAGTAAAGTGTACGATCTGCTGAAAGCACGCGGACTGAAACAATACGGATGGGAAGAAATGGGCATGCGCAAAACATCTATTGGTGGTAAGCCGCATAACATTCCGAATCCTCAGTTCAGTAACAACGAATTCATGGTGGATGTATGGAATAATGTCATGGGTGGTGGTGCAGAAGACCTGCCTTACAGACTGGCGAATGCCAACTACAAAGTGGTATTATCTGGTGTGAGCAACCTGTATTTTGACATGGCCTACATGAAGAGTTTTGAAGAACCAGGTTTCTACTGGGGTGGATTTGTAGACATCGACAAACCTTTCTACTTCATACCGGAAGATTATTACAAAAACTCTAAAGTAGATGCATTGGGCAATCGCCTGAATCCGGCTATTTTCCAGGGAAAAGATAAACTGACCGCTTATGGCGCTGAAAATATCGTTGGTGTACAGGGCCTGCTGTGGAGTGAAACGGTGAAGAATTCCGACAGGATGGAATACATGATCCTGCCGAAATTATTTGGTCTGGCAGAACGTGCCTGGGCAAAAAATCCTGAGTGGGCAACAGAGAAAGACAGCGCACGCAGTGAAGAACTGTATGGCAAAGCATGGAACACATTTGTAAACGTAGTTGGTAAAAAAGAACTGGTAAGACTGGATCATTACAACGGTGGCTACAACTATCGTATTCCGACACCAGGTCTTAAACTGACCAATGGTAGTGTGGCTGCTAATATCCAGCTGCCTGGTTTCACCATTCGTTATACCACTGATGGCAAGGAACCTAATGGCAAGAGTAAAGTATACACCGGTCCTGTTGCAGATAAAGGCACCCTGAAGTTCAAAGCATTTGATACCCGTGGAAGAAGTAGCAGAACAGCTACAACGGTTAATCCGCTGAGAGCACAGACACTGTCTACCGATGGAATAAAAAAATAACGAGGACGAATGACATTCGTTAGCTGCTAATACGTAGCTTTTTAAATAGAAAACGGGGCGCTTCAGCAATGAGGGGCCCCGTTTTTTATTAACCTGGCTTTAATGTCGCTTAAAAAACACTTAAATCATTCGCCTGATTGTCGCTTACTTATAGTAAATTTGCATAATAAATGGGCATGCTCCCGCCTGAACCTACTACAACACCACAACATAGCCACTTTAAAATCAGAAGTATATGTCAAAGATCATGATAGCTGTTGATCTTAGCAGCTATTCTGCAGGCGTTGTAGCTGCAGGTATAGAATTGGCCAGAAGTTCGAAAGCTCCGGTAGTATTATTGACCATCCTGGATAAAGCAGGAGAAGTAGTGCCGCTCATTGAAGCCGCAGGCGCGAGTTCAGATGAACTGAACGCCCATCTGAATCAGGTTGTATCCAGCCTGGAAGTTTACAAAGAAACTTATCCCGATGTAGACATCACCGTCAATGCTGTATTGGGTGCTCCTAATGAAGATATCCTGGAACAGGTTACTGAACAGGGTATCAGCACACTGGTGATGGGTACACATGGCCGTACAGGGCTTGATCACCTGCTGATCGGTAGTACGGCAGAGTTTGTAATCAGGCATTCTCCGGTGCCTGTACTGGTGGTACCATACAAGCGTTCAAAGCATTAAAATCTCATTAAAGTAGCCGTCCTGCGGGCATCGCCGTGCAACTTACACGTAGTTTTGTTGTTAATGTTTCTGTAAGGAACATTTTTACTATTAACTATAACCTGTAATGTATGGCGTTGAAAGATAGATTGAAATTAGGACCACTACTGAGAAAACTGCACTGGAAAGAATTACTGGCCGTATTGTTTATACTGCTGGCGATTTACTTCTTCCGGCAGCAAAGGCATGAATTATATTCGCTTGGACCTGCCATAGAACGGGCTGACCGTCTGTGGGTGATCATAGGCGTCCTGCTGACAGGAGGCTATATTTTGTTGCAGGCATTAATGTACAGATATAGCTTCCGGTCAGTCGGAGGCCAGCTCGACCTGAACCGTGGAACAGAATTGTTCCTGAAAAGAAACCTGCTGAGCATTTTTCTGCCTGCAGGAGGTGTGAGTTCCCTGGCTTATCTGCCGCAGAGCCTGCGGCGTAGTCATATCAACAAACAGCAGGTACACCAGGCTTCCGGTATCTACGGTTTTACGGGTATTTTCTCCGTTTTCCTGGTAGGTATTCCGGTGGTGGGATATGCTATTCTGCACGATGAGTCGATGGCAGAGGCTGTCGGTGGACTGATAGCTATCTGTGCCGTACTGGGAGGCGTCGTGTGGATCGTGCGTTCTATCCAGCAGAGGGGCGCCGCATACAATCTGCTGGCAAAATATCTGCCCAATGCTGTTCGTCATGTAGACGAGATCTTCGCATTTAATCTGGACCGCACTTCTTTTATCAATACCATCCTGGTATCGGCAGGTATCGAGATCGTAGGTATTGCACACCTGTATATCAGTATGAAGGCGACAGGCGCCGTACCATCCCTGGAGGCTGCCTGTGTGGGATATATCGTGGCGACGATCTTCCTGATCGTATCGCCGTTTTTACGTGGTCTGGGAGCGATAGAACTGTCGCTCGCGTATCTGTTGACCAACTACGGCTTTTCTTCGCTGCAAGCGCTTGAAATCACCTTATTATACCGTCTTTTTGAATTCTGGCTGCCGTTGGTGGCAGGGGTGGTGTCTTTTATCCTGAAAGGAAGGCATTTACTGCTGCGTTTATTACCGCCGGTGCTGATCTTTTTACTGGGGATGGTGAACATCTTTTCTGTACTGACCCCACCTTTACGTGGCCGTCTGAGATTACTGCGCGCTTATATTCCTATCGAAAGTATTCACGCATCCAACCTGCTGGTAGTTTTCCTGGGACTGATATTGCTGGTGACGGCAACCTTCCTGTTCAGGGGCCTGCGCAGCGCCTGGATCGTGGCATTGTCCGTATCGCTGTTGTCAGTGGTAGGGCATATCAGTAAAGCGCTGGACTATGAAGAAGCTGCCCTGGCGCTGGGTACAGTGATCACATTGATCATTACCTCCAGCCAGTACCGGGTAAAAAGTAACCGGCAACTGGTCAATATCGGGGTGATCACCGCTATTTCCACTTTACTGGTCGTCCTGTTTTTCGGGACGATCGGGTTCTATTTCCTGAATGCCCGTCATTTTGGGATGGAATTTACCTGGTTACGGTCACTGAGAGCTTCTTTCCATGGATTCCTGTTGCTGGAAGACGACGGACTGAAACCAATGACGCGTTTTGGCCGGGAGTTCCTGAGTGCGATCAGGGTATTGGGTGTGGGCGCCTGGGCGTTCCTGTTCTATACGATCATTCGCCCTTATCTGCCGGCAGGCAAACATAGTAACGCAGCATTGGAAAAAGCGCACTATTATCTGAGTCAGTATGGTAGTTCCGCGATGGATCATTTCAAGGTGGGAGATGATAAGCTGTTGTATGTATCTGAGGCGTATCAGGGTTTTATCGCCTATCGTATTGCCAGCAGTTTTGCCATCGTGCTGGAGGAACCGGTATGTGCAGAAGATGTGAAGTTGCCATTACTGCAGGAATTTGAACAGCAATGCCGCACAATGGGTCTGCGACCTGCTTTTTACCGCGTGGATGAACAGAGTATGTACTACTTTGAACACCTGCGTAAAAAGCGCCTTTTAATAGGGCAGGAGGGCATTGTGGATGTAACCGCATTTACGCTGAGCGGGAAGGATAAGAAATCTTTGCGTAATGGTTTAAATAGTCTGGCGGCAAAAGGATATGTGACGAAGATACATTCCGCACCATTGTCTCCGGCATTGGTACAGGAATTGAAGGAGATATCAGACGAGTGGCTGGCGCAGTATGAAGTAAAGGAAATGACCTTTTCCCAGGGGTTGTTTGATGCGGATGAGATCCGGGAACAGGATGTGATTACGGTGACAGATGCAGATGGAAAGATTGCGGCGTTCCTGAATATGATCCCTGACTACGCACCCGGTGAGTGTACATATGACCTGATCCGCAAACGTACGGAAGCTCCGGGCGGTTGTATGGATGCGCTGATCATTGCACTGATACAGGATGCAAAGGAGAAGGGTTTGCAATATCTGAATCTTGGTCTGGTACCTATGTCTGGTATACAACAGCCACAGAATACCGCCGAACAGGTAGTGAAATTTGCTTATGAAAAAATAAAGGCTTTCCGCCATTACCATGGATTACGTGAGTTCAAGGAAAAGTATGCAACGGAGTGGTCCAATAAATACCTGGTATACGAGCATGACTTTGATCTGATTCAGTTGCCAGGTGCATTGAGTAAGGTGATGAGAGCATAAATCAATCATACAATGAGTGGAAGAAAATACATGCTGTTGCTGCTGACGATGTTTGTCAGCGCAACAGCATTGAAAGCACAGCAGCGGGATCTGAGTAAGCTGCCGGTTACAGTGAAGGTACCAGCAGCAGGAGCAGCGGAACATCCGGTGGTATTTTACATTACCGGTGATGGAGGAATGAAGAAGTTTTCTGTGGATATGGTGAATACGCTGGCGTCGAAGGGCTATCCCGTTATCGGACTGAATGCGCTGAAGTATTTCTGGAGTAAGAAGACGCCGGCACAGGCGGCGGGAGATGTGGCTGCCCTGATGCAGTATTATAGTACACAGTGGAACAATCACACGTTTGTACTCATCGGTTATTCAATGGGAGCGGATGTGCTGCCGTTTATTTATAACAGTCTGCCAGCTACGTTGCAGTCGCAGGTGCAGCATCTGGTATTTATGTCCCCTTCTTCCAGTACGGATATGGTGGTGCATTTATCTGACATGCTGGGCAAGAGCAGTACGCCGGGCAGTATGAATGTGCCGGCGGCGATGAATACTATTTCCGGCAAACCTTTATTACTGATCTTTGGTCAGGATGAAAAAGATTTCGACAGCAGATCGCTGACGATTAACAATTACAAACAGTTGGTATTACCCGGCGGGCATCATTATAATGACGATGCGGTAGGGGTGGTACAACAGATCCTTTCACACTTGCTTCAACGTTAAACTACCCTTCTCGTTTAACAACACGTTAACGCCTGTCCATTTTATTGCTAAAACGTTCTACCGTAGTGTAAATCTAATGCTTTCATACACATGAGCTTATGTGGATGGGACGGGATAATTTTATTCCGTTAACATCTTATTAACTAATTTCTGCGACCTGAATTGTAGTATTACAACGTAGTGATGCAGCAGAGAAATTATGGATATACCACTATTTGTCAGCCATGGATATAGCCCTCAGGTATCTACCTGAGCGTTTTTTACATACGGATGAAGGTTACAGCTATTTTGGATAAATATACTATACTGAAAGATATTGCCCGGTTGTGGAACAGTGTGGTCGAAAGCCGTGGTAGATAAGACTTTTAATGGTTGGTTTTTGATGAATACTCCCCAGGTTTCAACCGGGGGAGTTTATTCTTGCTGTAGAAATAACAGCAGCAAAAACCAGGCAGCCTGCAACAAAATAGCAGTAGTTTTTTTTAGCTTGCAGAGTGGCTATCCTTTGTGGGAGATGAGTTATGATCACATACCCTCAAAATATATATTGTTTATGAAAATTGCACTTATGACTGCCATAAAAGGCAGGCCCTGTTTGTCTGATCCGGGTCGAACGACACCTAAAGAATACGCCTTTACGAGTATAATGTTAACATCATAGCAACCAGTAATTGATACAAAAAGACACATACACTATGGCTACTCACAACATTAGCCCGGAGAAAGCCGATGCGGTGAATAAGGATCAGCGAACTACTTGTTATTATTATTTCTTTTCATTGTAAACCCCACTATGCCAGCATGCCTAAACGTTATTTCGAAAGACTGCAGACCATTGATTATCTGATAAGGATCAAAGGTACCGGAAAGCCCGCCCATCTTGCAAAAAGGCTGCGCATTTCCGAAAGAACGCTATTTGAATTTCTAAAAATGATGAAAGAACTTGGAGCTCCGATAGCTTATGATCGCTACAAGGAAAGTTATTATTACTCGGAAAAAGGAGGCTTTAATATCCGGTTCGTCAAGAACCTGACACTTGCCATGGTCGCAATCCTTGGAATGTTCACGGATATCTCGCTTTTGTTGCCGTAAATCATTTTCCACCTGCGCTGAATTTTATTTTGCAGGGGATTTCCCTTGCCTGGACGGAATTGCTGCGGAGTTTGATACTCCGCAGTTAACTCCGTATTAACTATTGCATTAACAACGGATTAACTCTCGCTGTCCGAATCCTCATTACCTTTCCTGCCTATATCTAAAAAGAACTTTTTCATACTACTTTTCTCATAAGACGGTTTAGATTTCATAAGCTTCTGTACGCAGGTTTCTATTCAGTTACCTGCCGGTTTTAAAACTGTATGCTATTAAAAACAATTAATCCCTGTAAACGCAAATGAGTAAACACCATTCCTCGTTCTATATTTATTCCAAAGGTCAGCGTGTCCGTATCCCCGTTCGTGAATTGCAATTCGTAGAAGTCCGTGCAGACGGCTGCATACTCCACCTGACAAATGCTCACATTATTTCCGAAGAAACACCGGAAAGGATCTGGTCCTGTTTGCCACAGGATATTTTTGTGGCAGTAAGAAGGAAATTTATGATCAATCTTCACTATATCTCTGGTATCTGTGATCAGTATATTCACATGAATACCGGACTGATTCCCCAGCGGGACAGACAAACGGGTAGGATCGGTTCGCACTGGCTGCAGCCAGGTCATGTAGCCTAAGTTCGGTTTACAAGGCAGCGAAGCGCAGCAAATGCCGCTGTAATCAATTGATTCTATTTATGTTATAAGGTTTCTTCGCTTGAAATGACCTTAAGTAGTTAATCATTAATTACTTATGCAACTGTTCTTCGCATTACAACGAAGGTACTCCGCTATTACGCCGCTATTACTACGCTCATGAGCGTAGCGATAGCGGCGTAGTAACGGTATAATGGCTGTATAATCGAAGGAATTGTTGAATAATGGTGGCGAACATATCTTCCAGAGATACCTGCACAAACAGTGACAGATCAGATAACAACATGGAAGATTGTGTATTCTGTATACGTATTAAAAACGAATTGTATTTATTGTTAGGAACAAAAAATAAAGGCCCTTACCAACTTATGGGTAAGGGCCCTGAACATTCACATGTCAACCGTTGCGGATTTCAGAATGGCAAGAATAGATCTATACCGCAACAAAATAAAATGTTTTGATAATCAGCACTAAATGGGGCTACTGAGATCAAAACTAGAGATTAAAATCGGAATCCATGGTTAACCGATTGTTAAGGTCGGGTTTAGTATCTGTTCAGATTTTTCGGGACTTACATATTATCGCAGTCTCTTACATTATTGCTGCTCAGTTTCTCAGGATTTACCTGTAAATTGGTAGTATAAATATTTCCGCGTTACACCTATGTCAAGCTCTGCCTGTAGAGAATATCCGCCTTCATTTTTGGATAATTCTAATATTGTATAATTTGTTTATTAGTATTTATTGAAAAATCATATACTTATCCGATTGACTACTGGCGGTATTTGTATCAAATTTGTTTCGGTATGTGAAACCATGAGATCGAGCCAGTTTTTCCATTTTTGGCCAAACAATCAGAAACATTACGAGGATTTACAATTACCGGAAGAAGGTTTCGCAACATATTCAAACCCAAAAAATACATTATGAAAAATGTGAGGCCTAATAACATTGGGCAGACTGATGAAGAGGGTGCTTTAGAGACAGAAGGGCAAGGCGAAGCCAACCAACTTATTCAGCAGCTGGCAAAAGATATAAGCAATATAATATTCATGGATATGGATATTCCAGGATTAACACCAACCGAAGCCGCCAGCATATTAAAAGCCGCCTACCCGGAAATGAATATCGTTCTGTATAGCATACACGGGAAAGAGTTTTCAGTCGCCAACGTACATCCACGTCAGGTTACTCCTGAACCGCCAGCGTCGCTGACCAGCGTATTTTCTCAGGTATATGAAGCCGCGATGCAAACCAACCTGCTCGCCGTGCAAAAGGTACTCGCATTTTTTAACCGTAAAAATGCAGGTAACCAGGACCACCGTTATGGATTATCCCCCCGTGAGCTGGAAGTGCTCGATTGTCTTGTAAATGGAGATACATATAAAAAAATAGCCGAACATTGCCATATCAGCGTAGGAACCGTACGCTCCCATATCATGAATATATACCGTAAGCTGGATGTAAATTCCCGGTCCGGCGCCATCGTAAAAGCCATGCAGGAGCGACTGGTCGGCAGTTGAGGCCGTTTTTTCCCTCTCTTAACTTTTATTTCCCCATTTTGTTATATAACTGGAACATGCTATTTTAGATCAGACCTATTGTCTGATTAAGCTGCTTTATCACCACTTTACATTTGAGTTGCTGTAGTAACCCGCAGTACCCCTGGCATGCTGTACAGCGGTGGATTGTCCGTTTACCCGTACCATCTTTGTCGTATTTAAATCAACAAACTAAACGCTGGAACAGTCAGCATTGAAAGATTAATCACACCCAAGCAAAAATCATCGTTATGAGAATTAATGGTACAAAAACAGCAGGCGTATTGCTGTTGCTGTTCCTGTCTGCGGTCCTGACCGCTTCAGCACAGCAATCGGCTGCACCAGGGGGAAACGCTGCCCCCGGCAGTATGCCAGAACAGGAAGGCCCCGTGAAAGGAACAGTGAAGGACAACAATGGCGTAGGCCTTATCGGCGTGACGATCCGTGTAAAAGGTACTTCGACAGGTACCACCTCGGGAGCGGATGGCGCCTTTACGATCAATCTTCCCGCAGGAAAAGACACCCTCGTATTTTCTTATCTCGGTTATGTCAGCCAGGAAGTAAAGGCCGGCGCCGGACCGCTCAATATCATACTCAAAACTTCCGAAAGCCAGCTGGAACAGGTCGTTGTGGTAGGTTATGGTACCCAGCGTAAGAAAGACCTGACGGGGTCTATCGCTTCTGTCAAAGGGGAAGACCTGCTCACACAACCGGTACAGACCCCTACACAGGCGGCCCAGGGCCGTATCTCCGGGGTGCAGGTGATCGCCTCCGGGCAACCCAATTCCCAGCCCCAGATCAGGGTACGTGGTACCGGTTCCGTACTGGCAGGGGCCAACCCGCTTTATGTAGTAGACGGGGTACTTACAGATGACATCCGGAATATCGCCACCGCAGACATCCTCACCATGGATATCCTCAAAGATGCCTCCGCTGCTATCTATGGAGTACGTGCTGCCAACGGCGTTATCATTATCACCACCCGCAAGGGAAAGGCTGGTACGCCACAGGTTAGATATGACGCTAATGTCGGTTTCAGGGAAGCCGCCAGCCTCGTAGAAATGGCCAGTCGTGACCAGTACATCTCCTACCTCACAGACGCTGCTCCGGGTAAAGACCCCATCAATAACCCATATGTGTACAATGGTACGACCAACTGGTACAATGATGTGCTCCGGAAGGCATTCCAGATGAACCATAACATCTCCGTATCCGGAGGTTCTGAAAAAGGTACCTACTACCTGAGTGCAGGATATATCCAGGAAGATGGTATCATCCAGACAAACAATTTTAAACGTTTCACCTTCAGGGCCAATAATGACGTCAATATCACGGACCAGCTGAAGTTCACTTCCATGATCTCCTATTCCCGTGCTATCTCACGTGATGTGGAACTCGGTGATACCTATCGGAACATCTACAGGGCAGCGCCTATTGTCAAGGCGTTTGAAGACGGCCGCTACGGTAATACCTCCGGATGGGCTAATGTGGGTAACCCCCTGCTGGCCATCAACAAAAGAAATGATGGTCGTGGAGAAAGCCGCTTGCAGGGAAACGCAGCACTGGAATACTCTCCGGTGTCGTTCCTGAAACTGCGTTCCGGTTTTAACGCAGACCTTAAATTCGGCAATGACCGGATTTACGCTTACCGGTTCCTCAATGATGATGTAAGCTTCCTGGTAGCCGGTGGTAACCAGCAGAACCAGAACAGCCGTCTTACCCGTGAAGAATACCGCTCACAAGGTTGGGTATGGGACAATACCATCACATTTGACAAAACATTTGATAAGCATTCCCTGACATTACTGGCGGGTTCGGTGACCGAAGGGTTCTACAGTACTTCGCTCAAAGGCGTACGTATCAATGTACCGGAATCTGAAGACCTCTGGTACCTGGACCTGGGAGACCCTAACGTACAATCCACCATTGCCAACGTAGGTGACAAATATGCCCGTCAGTCATTTGTAGGCCGCGTGAACTACGGATATGACGGCAGATACCTGTTAAGCGCCTCCATTCGTGCGGACGGTAGTTCTAAATTCAGTGAACGCTGGGGCTACTTCCCGACCGTAGGACTGGGCTGGGTATTATCAGAAGAAAGTTTCCTGAAAGACAAAGGCATCTTTGATTTCCTGAAACTGCGTGGTAGCTGGGGTAAACTGGGGAATGACAACATTCCTACCAATGCCTATATAGCAGTAACCAGTGTAGACGCGCCGTACGTTTTTGATGGTACAGTCAGTCTTGGTGGTGCATTGAAAGAGATCAAAGACCCATTCCTGAAATGGGAAGCTACCACTCAATATGATGTAGGTTTCGAATTTTCACTGCTGAAAAGCAGATTGAGTGGTGAGATCGACTATTACAGTAAGAAAACTACAGATGCACTGGTGGTAGTAAATACCCCCGCTATTCTCGGTGACCAGGACAACTCCTATATCACCAATGCGGCTTCTTTCAAAAACCAGGGCTGGGAAATTTCTCTTAACTGGAAAGATGATATTACCGATGACCTGAGCTATACTATTGGTGGTAACATCACTTTCAATAAAAATGAACTGACAGGTCTTAACGGCGGACAGGCACTACAGGGCGGTAACGTCGGACAACAAAGCTTTGTTACCCGTACCGACAATGGTCATCCGGTAGGTAGTTTTTATGTAAGAGATGCGATCGGCATCTTCCAGAACCAGGCTGAAATAGATAATTATAAAGGTCCTTCCGGTAATGCGATCCAGCCGGGTGCTGCTCCCGGTGATCTCAAGTACCGCGACATAGATGGCGATGGCGATATTGACGATAATGACAAGATCTATGCAGGCTCTTTCCAGCCTAAATGCTTCTTTGGCTTTAACCTGGGACTGAACTATAAAGGTCTTGATCTCAGCGCCAATTTCTACGGCAACGCCGGTAACAAGATTTACAACGGTAAGAAGGCATTCCGTTTTGATCCTGCAGATAATATAGAGGCGGATTATGCAAGCAAACGCTGGACAAGCACCAATCCTTCTACAACCGATCCGCGGCTGATCACAGCTGGTACGCCTGCCTCCACTTATTTCGTGGAATCAGGTACTTATGTGCGTCTCAATAACCTGATGCTCGGATACACCTTCTCGTCCAAAACCATGAAGCTGATCGGTATCAACAGCTTCCGCATTTACGCGACTTCACAGAACCTGTTTACGTTGAAGAAATACAGCGGATTCAGTCCTGAGTTGCCTGGTGGTACGATCGATGACGCTAATGCGACCAACAACAAGAGCGGTATCCTGGATGCGGGTATCGAACTGAGTGCGTATCCTACTACCCGCACGTTTGCTTTAGGTGTCAATGTCTCATTTTAAAACGGAACAGCCATGAATCTTATACTCAATTATAAAAAATTATGGTGTTGCCTGACCATACTGATGTTTACAGGTATCACTTCCTGCGATAGTTATCTGGATGTAAAACCGCAGGGCCAGATTGATCAGGAAGCTTCCGCACTGGACCCTGCTACCGCACAAAAACTGGCGGTCGGTGTCTATAACACGATGTGGGAAGGCAATATGCATGGATTCTCTTATGTGGGGATGACCAATATCGCTTCTGATGATGCAGATAAAGGCAGTAACACTGGTGATGATATGCCGAATTCCGGCGCCCTGGATAACCTGACAATGGATGCTTCAGTCAATACACTGAACAGTATCTGGAGCACCTTTTATCTGGGCGTAGCCCGTGCCAATCAGGCATTGTCTACATTAGAAGGCAGCACGCTGGATGAAACACTAAAAAACCAGCTGATTGGAGAAATGCGTTTCCTGCGTGCCTATTTTTATTTTGACCTGGTACGTTTCTTTGGGGGCGTACCAAAGATAGACAGGGTGATCACGCCACAGGAGTCAAATAGTGCTGCTTTTCAGACAAAAGCCAGCGCAGACGATATCTATGCTTTTATCATCAGCGACCTGGAATTCGCCCTGGCGAACGTAGCCGCAAAAGGACAGGCGAATGCCGGCGTAGGCAGGGCAAATAAAGCAGCAGCAGCGGGTATGCTGGCCAAAGTGATGCTGTATCGGCAGAACTGGCAGCGGGCCTTTAGTCTGAGTGATTCCATTGTTACGCAGAAACTGGGTACATATGGATTACTGGACAACTATTTTGAGATTTGGAGAGAAACAGGTGCTAATAGCATTGAGTCCATCTTCGAAGTGCAGACAGGCGAAAACGCTGCCTGTGAAGCCGCTATTGCTAACTATGCAGAATGTCAGGCCCCACGTGCGGGTGGTAAATTTGGTTGGGCGGATCTGGGTTGGGGATTTGGTACGCCTTCTCAGAGTCTGGTGGATGAATATGAGGATGGCGACCGCAGAGAAGCCGCCAGTATCATTTTCATCCAACCCAATGGTACATTCCTTTGGGACGGTTTTCGTGTACCAGGCCGGGACAGTGTGGAAAATGCCCGTTATAACTACAAATCTTATCACAGTCAGATTGCAGAATCGAATTGTGGTAACAGGGGCCGTTTGCCTAAGAACCTTCGTATACTGCGTTATGCCGAAATATTGCTGATCCATGCAGAAGCAGCGCTGGCATTAGGTAATGGAGGAACAGCCGCTACTGATATTACAGCTTTGCATCCCCGTGCTGGTTTAGGTCCGGTGACAACCGTTACCCGCGAATACATCTGGCATGAAAGGAGAGTAGAGCTGGCGATGGAACATGACCGCTTCTTTGACCTGATACGCCAGGATGCATTAGTCCCCGGCAGAGCCGCAGCAGCGTTTACAGCCCATGGAAAGACCTTTAATCAGCGTAATAAGATATTTCCTATTCCACAGCGTCAGATCGATCTGGGAGGCGGAAATCTGAAGCAGAATGATGGCTACAACTGATGTGGTCCGGATAGCTATTCAGGAGAGCGTATCATACCGGTACGCTCTCTTTTTTTATGTGAATGGCGATGTATTATTCCCAGAAGCCGGCAGGTTTGATCTGTGTTGCACCCAGTTGCTTCAGCAGTTTACGCGTCTGTACAACGAGCCGTACCTGTCCTGCCACATAGAACGTCGTATCCTGTAAAGGCAGTTCGTGTTTTGTCAGCCATTCGATCACACCACTGGTGTAGTTAAGTAGTGTGGTCACCGGCATATGCAGTAATTGTTCCGGCAGGGGCTGATGATGACAGATCAGTGTATGTAGCTGTTGTCCGGCTCCTTTCCTGAGATGAAGCGAGGTAAAATGACCAACCGCGCTTGCATCGCCGATACACACGAGGTGTGTGGAAGCTGTGGGTTGATGGAAACCGCCGCCCGGTCCTACGTAGAGGGTTGTATCTCCGGGTTGTAATTGTCTGGCCCAGTTGCTGCCTGCGCCATCATGCCCGGTAGCGATCAGTAAGGTCGCCTGTTGTCTGGCAGCATCCCATGCAGCGACCGTATAGTCCCGGCAGTTAGATTTATCTACTTCAAATTTCAGGTGCTGACAACTGCGCCATTTAAGAGCGTCCGGCAATTGTAATGTAATTGCGAGCAGGTTATTGGCAATATATTCAGAGGCAATGACGCTGGCGGTTTTCCCCATCCGGGCCATCAGAAAGGCCTGGGCTTTATCTTTCAGGTATGACATAATGTAAAGGTAGTCCGGTGTAAAGTGGTACTGATTACACTATTCCGGGTCAGATAGATACTTTTCCCGGACTTTATCCCTGAAGGCTGCGGGGGTATGACCGGTGTGTTGTTTGAAGAAACGATTGAAGTAGGACACCTCGTTGAATTGCAGGTGCCAGGCTATTTCCTTGATACTTTCTTTTGCATGCAGGAGTAGTCTTTTTGCTTCGAGTACCCGTCTTTCATTGAGATGTGCGGACACGGTTTGTCCTGTATGCAGTTTGACAACTTCATTCAGATGATCTACAGATACGTGCAGGGCGGCTGCGTATTGTGCCGGTTTGGTCCACTCCAGGAAATGTGCTGACAGCAGGCTACGATAACGTTGCAGCAGGGGAGGACCGGATTGCATATAGGCACTGGCATGGCGATACAAGAGGGTGATGAGCAGTGACAGATAATGTTGTAACATTGCCACATATTGTGGTGTCTGCGCTGTGTATTCCCGTTGCAGTTGTGTGATGATGAGACAGGCTTGTGCAAAATCAGCGTCTGAGAGGCGTACAGGGCCCGAAGGAAGTGTGGGCAGACTTACTTCCTGATGCAGGAGGAAATCGGCCGAAAAAGCGATGATAAAGCCCTTTCCTGTATAATCCTGTCTGGGTTCATGTACCTGACCCGGAACGATGAGGATCATTTCACCGGCTTTTACGGTCATCGGTTCGAAATCCAGTATATCTGTGGTTTGTCCTTCCGTACAGAGTGCCAGCATGTAGTAAGAATGCCGGTGTATGCCCATCAGGTGCGCATGTCCTGCAGCAATATGGGCGCTAAGTTCTCCTACGACAAAGGGAAGTCCACCCGGAGCGAAATCTTCCAGCTGATAGGAAACAATAAAAGGTGCGGATGCGGGCATAGTTTGATGCTTTGCTAATAGATAGACGAAGCAGCAGCAGATAAATTGTACCGATGGGGCAATAAAAAAAATATCTCCAACCCCTTGTTTATTAATTGTATTATGAATAAATTTAGATTCCTATGCAAAAACACATAACCTATGAAATGGATTGAAGAACTCAACGTTATTTACCAAAAGCTCGGCGCTGTTGGTTTTGAAGAAGTAAAAAAAGAAATTTTAAGAGCCCAGATGAGCGGGCACGGTGGAGAAACCTACTATCTTGTTCTGCAACAGCTCATTATGATCAAAAAAGATAAAGTACAGATCTACGAACTGATTAAAGGGGAAGTAGAAAGCATTATTCACTTCAGTAAGCATATGATCCACCTGAACTAATAGTTCAGTTCCTCCTTCAGTCTGGCTGCTTTCCAGTGTACCGCTGAGTTTTCCGGTATCTTCAGCACCCATTCCAGGCATTGCTGTTTATCATTTTCACGAATATAACTGAGTGCCATATAGAAGGCGGCATCATATCGATAGCTGGAGTTGCTGTTGTATACTTTTTTAAGATCAGCGCGGGCATCTTCCAGTTTTCCCTCGTCTACAAGGCTGACTCCCCTGTAGTAACGGGCAGTTGTATGTAAGGAGTCCCTGACTATTACCTGATTAAGCAGACCGATCGCTTTATTGAAATGACCATGATTGAAGGCTGCTGCTGCCTGATGCATCAGCAATGCGGTATCCTGTTCCGTAGACATATGATTGGCATGTACCATTTCCGTTCCTGAAAACTGACGGTAGATATCCTTATGCCATGGGCTGAGGAATAATAGTCCTGCCAGACCTGCACCTATTATAGCTGTGATGATCACATAGACACTCACTTTGCTGTTAGGGCCTTCTTTGGTATGAAACCAGCGTTCCCGCTGATCGGCGATCATTTCTTCCAATTCTTCCCTGGTGTTGTCCGCACCCTGTTTGGTATGTGGAGCCGCTAATGCTGCCTCTATGTATCTGATATGCTGTTCATCCAGGCCGGGAGCGGGCACTTCGGGATGAAATGACATTCCTTTGTTAGGGGCTTTCTGCATGAGGTCCTGTTTCCATTTCAGCTGACAGGCGTACATGAAAAAAGGCTCAAAACGATTTGTAAGGGTTAATTTATTGAGATGTGCATAATCGTAAAGAGCGATTAATACATCTTCGAATACATTGGCTGCTTCTTTGATGTTGCCACCCCAACCTGTTACCATATGTTTTACCTTACGGGCAAAACGCTTATAGATCGCGTCAACAATTGCAGGGGAGCTGTCTAGCAAACCGTCGATGTATTCATCGTCGTTATTTATAATCCGGCTGGAAACCATAATTTGCTATGTCTGCTACTGATATTAAAAGTATTAAATCACTGGTCAATAGACAAAAATATTAATACAATGCCTGTGCCGAAATCCGCACTGGGACACACAAAGAGCGGAATTTATATTTGACTTTTTGTCGCATTGTCAAAAATGTAAATGTATAAGCGCTTTTCGAATAGTCAGAAGTAGCGGATTATGCAATTGACCCTGCTCATGTGTAAGTTATGCACATCCCTGGTTCAAGTACTGCTAAAAACGGCCATGCCTGTCCCCGGATTTTCCAGAATCAGGAACAGGCATGTATAAAATGGAAAAAATTATCAGCATTCGGGGTGTAAACTGAATACCAGTTTACGCAGGATCTGTTTGAGTGCGTCAGCATCCTGCTCTCCGACGATCGCGGTATATTCCGTTTGTATCTCCTGAAAGCTTTCCGCCGCGCAGATGATCAGCTTTTTGCCTTCATCTGTCAGAGAGATTACCGCTGCACGGGCATCGCTGACGTGTTTACTGGTGTGAATAAAGCCGCCTGCTTCCAGGTTCTTCACTACTTTACTCATGGCCTGTTTGGTAATACGGGCCTTTCTTGCCAGTTCGTTATTGATGATCCCCTGCGGATCTATATTCACTATCAGCACAAGGTCACCCAGTTTGAAATTGTTATAACCTTTCTGCTGTAGCTTTTGCATGATCCTACAATCCATGTCCTTTTTCAACAGACCTAACATTCTGATAAGACTCTGTTGACGTTGCGCCAGATGCTGCTCTAACTGCTCATCCAGTGAACTGTTCATATGATTGTTTTTTGGAGCTACTTAATAAATTGATCAGCCTTCTTTTATCCAGCTGCTTACTTTTTCGTTTCTGATCCCAACCTTATAAAGCTGCCAGTAGGCTGCAGGTGTGGACTTTCATTTCCCCGAAACCGACCGCGCGATACCCAGTTCTAAGCCCCGGAGTTCCGCCAGTCCGCGTAAGCGGCCAATGGCACTGTAGCCGGGATTTGTTTTTTTATGAAGATCATCCAGCATCTGGTGACCATGATCCGGGCGCATCGGGATAGAGATATTCCGCTTGTGCATCACATTCAGAATGGCTCTCACCACTGCATACATATCCACATCGCCTTCCAGGTGATTGGCCTCATGGAAGTTGCCAATACTGTCGCGCTGTGTACTTCTCAGGTGTATAAAATGAATATGCTCACCCAGACGTTCTACCATACCAGGAAGGTCATTATCAGCGCGTACGCCATAAGAACCCGTGCAGAAACAAAGTCCGTTAGAGGCATAAGGCGCTGCTGCCAGCAATTCTCTTGCATCCTGCTCTGTACTTACGATCCTTGGCAGTCCCAGGATTGGGAATGGAGGATCATCCGGATGGATCGCCAGTTTGATACCTACTTCCTCTGCTACAGGTGCAATCTGTTGCAGGAAATAGAAAAGGTGCAGTTTCAGCTGTGTGGCATCGATGCCTTTATACTTATCAAGGGCTGCCTGGAAAAGTTCCAGTGAGAAGCTCTCTTCAGAACCCGGCAGACCGGCAATAATGTTCTTTTGCAGCAATGATTTCTCCGCATCGGTCATACTGTCGAAACGTTCCTTCGCCATAGAGATATCCGCAGGATCGTAGTCGTTCTCTGCACCCGGGCGTTGTAACATGAACAGGTCGAAAGCAAGGAAAGCGGCTTTTTCAAAACGCAGGGCTTTTGATCCGTCAGCAACTGTATACGCGAGGTCTGTCCTTGTCCAGTCCAGCACCGGCATAAAGTTGTACGTCACTATATAGATACCGCATTGCGCAAGGTTGCGCAGGGATTGCTGATAATGCTGTATATATTCTTTGAACCTTCCACTCTGGGTTTTGATGTCTTCGTGAACGGGTACACTTTCAACCACTGACCAGGTAAGGCCTGCGGCTTCGATCATCTCCTTTCGCTTTTGTATCTCCTCAACTGTCCAGATCTCTCCGTTCGGAACATGGTGAAGGGCCGTTACAATACCAGTCGCTCCAGCTTGTTTGATATCAGCCAGGCTAACCGGATCATTCGGTCCGAACCAACGCCATGTCTGTTCCATTCTTAGCATACGCATATAAAGGTTTAAGCCCCAAAAATAGGACTTCCGGAAATTAATTAATGATTTAGTAATAAATGATTTCTCTCATGCTACAAGGGCAGTATATTGCTGTTGATCCTTTTTTAAGCTAAAATAAGCGTGTATTCCAATGGTTTATAAGCGCGCTGTCCTTGTAGAATTTTTGCAAACCTAAGAAAATCTAATGGGAACAACCAACGCTTCAGGAAATGATTGCCAGCATGATGTCCATTACATTCGTTTGCGTAGGTCCGGTTTTGATCAATCCTCCTGTTTTTTCAAAGAAATGCCAGGCATCATTCTGTTCCAGATAAGCGGCTGCATCCAGCCCGTTTTCCATCGCTTTCTGCATCAGCTCTTTATCTGAAAAAGCCCCTGCTGCATCTGTCGGTCCATCGGTACCATCTGTGCCGGCGCTGAGTATAAGAACGCCCGGAACATCTTTTAATAAAATGCCCGCAGCCAGCGCCAGTTGCTGATTCCGGCCACCAACTCCATCCCCCTTTACTGTTACCGTACTCTCGCCGCCCATGAGTATACACCCCGGTTTTTTACCCTGCCAGCTACCAGCTGCACCAACCAGTTTTTCTGCCAGCTCAGTTGCCTGTCCGGTAGCCGTGGAACTTAATAGCTGGGTATCATATCCAAGGGATACTGCCTGCTGTTTTGCTGCTTCCAGCGCAATGTGATTACTACCTGTTAAAAAGTTATGCACATGTGCCAGATCCGCATGTCCGGGTTTGGGTGTTTCGGCAATTTTTCCGGCACATCCCTGTTGTAAATGTGCATGAATAGCGGATGGTAATTGTGATGTCAGCGCATATTTATCAAGGACCGCCATGGCATCTCCAAACGTGGAAGGATCTGCTACGGTCGGACCGGAACCTATAATAGAAAGATCATCCCCTACCACATCACTCAATATCAGACTGCACCAGGCTTTGGTATGGGCAAGTAAGGGGAGTTGTCCGCCTTTTACAGCTGACAGGTGCTTCCGTACAATGTTCATTTCATAAATGTCTGCTCCGCTTTTAAGTAACAATGAAAAGACCTGTTGTACCTGTGCAAGGTCTGCTCCCGCAGGATAATCTGCCAGCAGGGCAGAGGCACCACCGGAAAGCAGGAACAGGATAATATCAGCAGGACCGCTACTGCGTAATAAGGAGACCATTTCAGCAGTCGCTTTCACACCGTTTTCGTCAGGTACAGGATGTGCTGCTTCCCTTAGTGTAATATGATTTAGCGGTAATGCATGCGCATATTTCGTGATCACCAGTCCTTTGATCTGCACGCCGCCAAGTACCTGTTCCAGTGCCTGTGCCATGGACGCTGCCGCCTTACCTGCACCGAACACCCATACCGTACTCCCGGGTGTGATGTTAAAAGATTGCTCACAAACGCTTAATACACCATCGCTGTATTGTACATGCCGGCGCATGAGGTGTGCCGGTTGTACGGCAGCTACTGCTGCCTGGAATATCGAGATAGCATCTTCTCTTCGCATCCGCTCCTAAGATAAAAAAATAAGGATGCCAGTCAGCATCCTTATTCCATTCGTTTATAAAAGACCCTTCTTACCGGGCATTACGTTTCTGTTGTTTTTTGTCCATTCTGGCTTCCATCTGTTCCTTCTTCTTCATTTCCCAGTCATTCCATTTTTTATACTGGTCTGCCGAGAGCACTGATTTGAAACGCTGATTCCGTTCCTCATTCAACGCTTTCATCTGCGCCATCTTGTCTTTTTTGGAAAGCGTCGTATTACGTTTGATCGCTTCCATGCGTTGCGTGATATCGGTATTGATGGTGTGAATGTCTTTGTCCTGCTGTTTAGAAAGGTTCAGCCGCCGGTCAAGTTTATCACTCATTTTATCCGCACGCTGCTCCGGCGTAAATCGTACCTTCTTCACGGTGGAAGTATCCCTGTTTTGTGCCATGCTGCTGCCGCTCATTGCCAGAAAGAAGCATAACAACAGCCCACTGATGCGGATCATATAACTTTTCATAAAAAACGGGTTATTCTCTTGGTTAAATATAGGTAATTAACGCAATATTACTACCAGTCATCAAAAATCTGTTGAAATATGCAGAAGCCACATCAATCATTTGTTACTTTTAGGCCACAGCAGGTATTGCCCTCCCGGTAAGACCTTTCTGATTGTCAGGATACTATGAACCCAAAATCTAAATTGACAAACACAAGCCAATGAGTAATTTTTTTTCGCCGCGTAAGCGGTTGTCCCACCTGTGTCTGTTGCTGAGCGGTCTGTTGGCTGGCTCGTATGCGTCAGCGCAGGAGACTTTTCCTGTGAACGGTATCGCCGATCCCAGAGAAGGGTGTTACGCTTTTGTAAAAGCGACTATTGTAAAAAGTGCCGGTAATGTATTGAACAATGCCAGCCTCGTAATCCGTAACGGACGTATCGTCAGCGTTGGCAATGGTCCTGTACCGAAAGATGCGGTAGTGATCGATTGCGGGGGTAAATATATCTATCCTTCTTTCGTAGATGCTTACAGCGATTATGGCACGCAGCCTGCAAAGAAAGCCAGCGGCGGATACAGAGGTGATCCGCAGTTCCTTTCTGCCACCAAAGGTGCATTCGGCTGGAACCAGTCTATCAAAAGTGAGATAAACGCTGCCTCCATATTCCAGGTAGACGGCACTGCTGCAGAGTCACTCAGAAACGCAGGTTTTGGTACCGTATTATCCCACCAGCAGGATGGTATCGCCCGTGGTACGGGCGTACTGGTAACGCTGGCGGATGACCGTGAAAATAAGGTCCTGATCAGGGAAAAAGCCAGTGCACAATTCTCATTTGATAAAGGTAGTTCCACACAGAACTATCCCAGCTCTTTAATGGGTAGCATTGCACTGCTGCGTCAGACATTCCTGGACGCTCAGTGGTATCAGTCTCATCCTGCTAAAGAAGGTACAAACCTGACCTTACAGGCCTGGAACGATAGCCGTGCCTTACCTCAGGTATTTGATGCACAGGATAAATGGGATGCATTACGTGCAGATAAAGTAGGCGACGAATTCGGTGTGCAATATATCATCAAAGCCAGTGGTAATGAATACCAGCGTATACCGGAAATGGTGGCTACCAAAGCCTCATTTATCCTGCCGCTGACCTTCCCGCAGCCAATCGATGTAGAGGACCCGAACGATGCCCGCTTCGTAGCTCTCAGCGATATGAAACACTGGGAACTGGCGCCAACAGAAGCCGCTGCTTTTGAAAAAGCCAACATCCCTTTCTGTCTCACTGCCAGTGGTCTGAAAGACCTGAAACAGTTCCTGGGTGCTGTCAGAAAATCGATCGAGTATGGTCTCAGCGAACAAAAAGCACTGGATGCACTGACACTCTCTGCGGCTCGCATCATCAAAGCTGATGATCTCGTAGGCTCCCTGGAGCCGGGTAAACTGGCCAACTTCCTGGTTACTTCCGGCGCGATCTTTAATGAAAACACCGTACTGTTCCAGAACTGGGTACAGGGTAAGAAATATATCATAAAAGATGAAGGCTGGAAAGATGTGCGTGGCACTTATACACTGACCCTGACGCCAGGTAATACCAGATATACGCTGCTGCTGAAAGGTACCGCTGCTACGCCAACCCTTTCCCTCCTGCAACAGGATACTCTGGCTGGCTCCATCACCATCAATGATAAGCTGATCAAAATCGCTTTCCCACTGAAAAAAGGGGGTGCACAACTGCGCCTCAGCGGTGTAGCTGGTACAAATGAATGGAGTGGTACCGGTCTGGATACTGCCGGTAAATGGGTGAAATGGAATGCCGCATTCAGCGCAGCCTATACCAGACAGGATACCGCAAAACCAAAATCGGCGCCGCAGCTGGGTAATATGTACTATCCTTTCAACGGATATGGCTGGGAAGCCCTGCCTAAACAACAGGATATCCTGATCAAAAATGCGACTGTCTGGACCAACGAAAAAGAAGGTAAACTCGAAAATACAGACGTACTCGTTCGCAATGGTAAGATCGCTCAGATCGGTAAAAACCTGCCTGCCGGTAATGCACGTGTAATAGACGGTACAGGTAAACACCTGACGCCGGGTATCATCGACGAACACTCTCATATCGCGATTTCCAAAGGCGTGAATGAAGGTACGCAGTCCGTTACCTCAGAAGTGCGTATCGCAGATGTGGTGAATCCGGATGATGTGAATATCTACAGACAACTGAGTGGTGGTGTGACCGCTTCACATCTGTTACATGGTTCTGCCAATACGATCGGCGGACAAAGCCAGCTGATAAAACTGCGCTGGGGTGCGGATGCAGAAGAACTCAAATTCGCAGGATCAGATCCGTTTATCAAATTCGCATTGGGCGAAAACGTAAAACAATCCAACTGGGGTGAACGCCAGCGCGAACGTTTCCCGCAGACGCGTATGGGGGTTGAACAGGTACTGACAGATGCATTCACACGTGCGCGTGATTATGAAAAAGAAGGCGCCGGCAAACGTCGCGACCTGGAAATGGATGCACTGGTGGAGATCCTGAACAGCAAACGTTTCATCACTTGTCACTCTTATGTACAGAGCGAGATCAACATGCTTCTGCATGTGGCAGATACCTTCCATTTCAAGGTGAACACCTTCACACACATCCTGGAAGGATATAAAGTAGCCGATAAAATGAAACAACACGGTGCAGGCGCAGGTACCTTCGCTGACTGGTGGGCTTATAAAATGGAAGTACAGGACGCGATCCCTTACAACGCCACTATCATGCAACGCGTAGGGCTGAATGTAGCCATCAACTCTGATGATGCGGAAATGGCACGCAGACTGAACCAGGAGGCCGCTAAGAGCATCAAATACGGCGATATGACGGAAGAGGAAGCCCTGAAACTGGTGACCATCAACCCGGCCAAACTGTTGCACGTAGCAGAGCGTACCGGTAGTATCAAAACCGGCAAGGATGCCGACCTGGTACTGTGGAACGACAATCCGCTGAGCATTTACGCCAAAGCTGAAAAGACAATGGTAGACGGTATCGTATACTTCGACCGCGAGAAAGACCTGGAACTGCGTCAGCGTATCAGCGCTGAACGTAACCGCCTGGTGCTGAAAATGCTGAGCGAGAAGAAGAAAGGTACGCCTACCCAGAGAGCAGCTGCTTCCAGGGAGGAAATGTATCACTGTGAAGATCTGCAGGCTGGTCACCAGCAACGTCTGACAGATGGAAATAACGAATTGTAACCGCTGCACGCATCAATCTAACAACATGAAACGTAGTTTATTAACATATATCACCGCACTTTCCTGCTCCGCCGTAATGGCCCAGGAAACAATATATCCGGCGCCGCCGCAGGCAAAGCCGGTTTACCTGACCAATGCGACGATTCACATCGGTAACGGACAGGTGATCGAGAAAGGCTCCCTGTCTTTCGCTAATGGTAAGATCGTGGCTGTGGGCAATAATCTGCCGGCTCCGTCTGCAGACGTGAAGGTAATCGACCTGCAGGGCAAACATGTCTACCCTGGTGTGATCGCTCCGCTGACAACCGTAGGTCTGACGGAAGTAGAAGCGGTACGCTCTACCAATGATTTTAGTGAAGTAGGAGAGATCAACCCTTCCGTACGTTCACTGGTCGCTTATAATACCGATTCGAAGGTGATCAATACCCTGCGCTCCAATGGTATTCTGCTGGCACAGGTAACACCTGAAGGCGGTATGATACCCGGTTCTTCTTCCGTTGTCCAGCTGGACGCCTGGAACTGGGAAGATGCTGCTTATAAGGCTGATGGCGCTATCCATTTCTATATGCCAAGCCTGTTGCCACCGCCCGCTACACCGGGCCGTTTCTCTATCACCAAAGACAGAGCAGAGGAATTTGCAGAGAAAACAGAAAAGGTACGTTCGTTCCTGAGCGAGGCAAAAGCCTATTTACAGGAAGATAAACATACCGCTGTCAACCTGAAGTTTGAGGCAGTAAGCAAACTGTTCACCAAACAACAGAAGCTGTTCATTCACTGTAACCTGGTAAAGGAAATGCTGGTAGCGGTGGATTTTGCAAAGGAATTTGGCATCGAGGTAGTCATTGCTGGTGGCGCTGATTCCTGGATGATCGCGGATGTACTCAAACAAAACAACATCGCTGTGGTGCTTGCCCAGCCGCATAGTTTACCGGTGATGCAGGATGATGATGTGGATCAACCCTATAAAACAGCGGCACAGTTACAACAGGCAGGCGTACTGTTTTGCCTCAGTAATGAAGGCTTCTGGCAGCAGCGTAACCTGCCGTTTGAAGCGGGTACCGCCAGCACTTATGGTCTTTCCAAAGAAGAAGCGTTAGCTGCAGTTACACTGAATGCCGCTAAGATCCTTGGTATTGATAAGATCACGGGATCGCTGGAAACCGGTAAGGACGCCAATATTACGATCAGTACAGGCGATCTGCTGGACATGCGTAGCAGTGTGGTAACGCAGGCGTTTATTCAGGGAAGAGAAGTTAGCCTTGATAATAAACACAAACAGTTATATGAGCGTTATAAATATAAGTACGGACTGAAATAGCTGAAACTTATAACAGGCAAGGGGCCCGGTGTTGTACTAACAATGCCGGGCCTTTTTCTTTTTTATATGGCATGAATTTTTATTGTTTCATACAAACACATTAATTCGATGGCAGCAATCCTCAAAAGAGAAGAGGCGATCAGAAAGGTCTCTGATCTGATTAACGATGTGCGGGTATGTATGTTTACTACCGTTGATGAGCACGGCCACGTTATTTCAAGACCCATGGCAACTGTAGATGTTGATAAGGAAGGCAATGTCTGGTTCTTTTCCAATGAATATGCCGGTCAGGTCATGCAGATTTCAGAAAATAATGAACTGAACCTCATTTATTCCCACCCGGGACACAACACGTATCTGAATATCTTTGGTATCGGATCGATCGTGCTGGACCGTGAAAAAATGAAACAGTTGTGGACACCGGCTGTTGAAGCGTGGTTCCCTGACGGGATTGACGATCCCCGGCTTTGTCTGTTGAAGGTGGACACCAAACAGGCCTGGTTCTGGGATAATTCCTCCAGTAAGATGGTGATCTTCTTCAATATGCTGACCTCGATCATCCGGGGCAGACGCTTTGAGGAAGGAGAGAAGGGGGAACTGGATATCGAGTAAAACAATGATGGCAAATAAAAAGGGCTGACGTATCATAGATACGCCAGCCCTTGTGTTTATAAGGCAAACTTATTTTACAATTACCAGGTAGTAGTTGTTTTTTCCTCTCTGTACAAGGATGTACTTGTCATTCAGCAGCAGGCTTTTATCCACCATCTTATCGATAGCGCCCACTTTCACCTTGTTGATGCTGATACCGTTGTTCTGGATCATTTTACGGGCTTCCCCTTTACTTGGCAGGATGTTGGTCTCAGCCAGGAAAGACAGGATATCCTTACCAGCTTCCAGGTCAGCAGCGGCTACTTCCACCTGTGGTACGCCATCCATGATCTCCAGTAACTGGGTTTCGGTCAGGGATTGCAGTACTTCAGCGGTATCGTTGCGGAACAGCAGATCGGATGCTTTCAGGGCAAATTCCAGCTCTGTCTGACCATGTACGAAGATGGTCAGTTCTTCTGCCAGTTTCTTCTGCAACTGACGTTTACCCGGGTCCTGGTCATGTGCAGCGATCAGTTCATTGATCTCGTCCTGACCCAGGAAGGTGAATATCTTAATATAATTTTTAGCGTCTTCGTCAGCCGTTTTTACCCAGAACTGGTAGAACAGGTAAGGGGAAGTTTTCTGCGGATCCAGCCAGATGTTACCTCTTTCAGACTTACCGAACTTGCTGCCGTCTGCTTTTTTCAGCAGGGGACAGGTAAAGGCAAAGGCCTCACCATTGGCCTTACGGCGTATCAGTTCTGTACCGGTTACGATGTTACCCCACTGGTCAGAACCACCCATCTGCAGTTTACAGTTCTTCGCTGTATACAGATGATAGAAGTCATACCCCTGGATCAGCTGGTAGGTGAATTCCGTAAAGGACATACCACTGTCGCCTTCCAGTCTTCTTTTTACAGAATCCTTGGACATCATATAGTTAACGGTAATATGTTTACCGGTATCACGGATGAAGTCCAGGAAGGAGATGTCTTTAAACCAATCGAAGTTGTTCACCATTTCAGCGGCATTCGGCCTGGCAGGATCGAAGTCCAGGAACTTTTCCAGCTGCGCCTTGATACCGTTCTGGTTGAGGGCCAGGGTATCCAGGTCCAGCATTTTACGCTCTTCCGCTTTGAAGGAAGGGTCGCCCACCATACCGGTGGCGCCGCCAACCAGTGCAAATGGCTTATGACCGGCCCGCTGTAAATGTACCAGCAGCAGGATCGGTACCAGACTGCCTATATGAAGAGAGTCTGCCGTAGGGTCAAATCCTACATAAGCAGAAGTCATTTCTTTCAGTAATTGCTCCTCTGTGCCCGGCATTATATCCTGCACCATACCTCTCCAGCGTAATTCCTCTATCAGGTTCATGATTAATTGGGATAATTTTTGCAAACGTAAGAAAAGAATTTTAAACGATATGGACGAAGCAGGGCATTGTGCCGGAAATTCGTACATTCAATGTTGGACAAAACCGCCATCTTTCTGTAAAGAGTACCATATGAAAAAAAGCTTGTTTTTAATAGCTGCCGCAATGCTGGCAGCGGTGAATGTATTATTCGCACAGGACTGCAAAAACTACTATTATCTCCTGAATAACGCGGAAGTAGAGATGAGCATGTTCGACGCCAAAGGAACGGCCGTAGCAAAGAATGTTTATAAAGTATTGTCCGTCAATAAAGAAGGGGGCTCGACAGTATCTGATTTCACCGTGACGACAAAAGACGCCAAAGGCGCCTCCCTGTCATCTGGTAAGGGGAAGTTCAAATGTACGGGTGGAGAGATCATGATCGATATGAAAATGTCCCTGCCTAATATGCCGCAGCTGAAAGACATGAAGATGGAATCGGACGGGAGCGCATTCCTGAACTATCCTGCTACCTTAAAAGAAGGACAGACCCTGCCGAACGGTTCATTTGAAATGAGCGGTAATGCGAATGGCATGGATGTCAGTCTGCAATATCAGGTAACCGACCGTAAAGTAACCGGCAAAGAAAAGATCACGACTGCCGGTGGCAGCTGGGATTGTTATAAGATCTCTTATAAGATGAATCTCGGCCTGAAAATGATGGCGATGAATATGCCGATTGAAATGAATGCAACGGAGTGGTTTGCACCTGGTTTTGGGGTAGTGAAGACAGCTACTTTCAAAGATGGTAATCCGGTTGGGCATATGGAGATCACCAGCTTTAAGAAGTAAGAAATTAAGAATTAAAAATTAACAATTAAGAATTGGGTGAGAATGGCCATTCCTTAAGAGATCATTCCTATAAAAGACAAAGGCGCTTCAATATCGAAGCGCCTTTGTCTTTTATAGGAAGACGTTAATAATCAACTGTTAATTGTTAATTTTTAATTCCTCTCACAGCTGTTTGATACACTCCTTCAGGCTCTCTCTCCAGTGAGGGATCTGAATACCAAATGTTTCCTTGATCTTCTCCTTGTTCAGCACACTGTACGCAGGTCTTTTGGCAGGAGTAGGATATTTGTCTGAAGTGATCGGCGCTACTGTGCAGGAGGCGTTGGTCAGTTCGCGGATAGCGACTGCAAAGTCATACCAGCTGGTTACGCCTTCATTGCTATAGTGGTATACACCGCCATATTCGCCGGGTACATCCCATACTTTGGTCAGCACGGTCAGCACTACTTTAGCCAGGTCTACCGCATAGGTAGGTGTGCCTGTCTGGTCAAATACAACGTTCAGGCTTTCTCTTTCCTGCATCAGCTCACGCATGCGTTTTACGAAGTTGGCGCCGAATTCGGAATACAACCAGGAAGTACGCAGTACGATTGTAGCAGGGTTGAAGCCTATAGCAGCACCTTCACCACGCAGTTTGGAACTACCGTAAATGCTGTTCGGACTGGCATCATCTGTCTCAATATATGGCACATTCTGCTGGCCGTTGAATACGTAGTCAGTAGAGATATGTACTAACTGCGTATTGTATTCAGCACAGATGGTAGCCAGGTTCAGCACCGCTTCAAAGTTCAGTTTGAAGGCAAATTCCTCATCACTTTCAGCTTTATCCACCGCAGTATACGCTGCACAGTTAACACAGGCGTGTATTTCCTGCTGAGCAAAAAAATTGCGGACAGCTTCCTCGCTGGTGATATCCAGTTCGTTGAAGTCTGTGTATACGAAGTTAAACCCCGGATAGTCCGCAGTTACCTTTTTAATTGCCTGTCCCAGCTGGCCATTGGCGCCGGTTATCAGAATATTTTTCATTATTTATCTGAATTGTAAACAAAGTTATGCGTGCAGTTCTCAAGCGTTGGCAGTATCACATCTTTTTCTGATACCAGCGCATCTGTCAGACTGATCCCCCAGTCGATGTTCAGTGCCGGATCGTTGTAGATGATGCCGCCTTCGCTGGCTTTATTGTAGAAATTATCCACTTTGTACATGACTTCTGCGGTCTCACTCAGTACGGAGTAGCCATGGGCAAACCCTTTGGGTACCAGCAGCTGTTTTTTGTTTTCCGCGCTCAGTTCGATGGTAAATACCTTCCCGTAGGTAGGAGAACCCTTACGGATATCTACTGCTACGTCGATAATACGACCTTCCAGTACTCTTAGGAGTTTGGTCTGTGCATGTGGTTCCTGCTGGAAGTGTAAACCTCTCAGTACGCCATAGGTAGACCTGGCCTGGTTATCCTGTACAAATTGCAGGTTCAGGCCATATTCCTGAAAGGCCCGTTCGCTGTAACTCTCAAAAAAATAGCCACGGTTATCGTTGAATACCCGTGGTTCATATACTAACAGATCAGGGATCCCTGTTTCAGTAAAAGGCATATAGTTGATTATCTCTTTTGATACTGGTCACTGTAATATTCCTGGTAAGCGCCGCTGGTGACGTGATCCAGCCATTCTTCGTTGGTCAGGTACCATTCAACGGTTTTCTCCAGACCTTCTTCAAACTGAAGGGAAGGCGCCCAGCCCAGTTCTTTATTGAGTTTGGTAGCGTCAATGGCGTAACGCAGATCATGTCCTGCACGGTCTTTCACAAAAGTGATCAGTTGCGCGGATGTACCAGGAGCACGGCCCAGTTTTTTATCCATCACAATGCACAGCAGGTTGATAAGATCGATGTTTTTCCACTCATTGAAACCACCGATGTTATAGGTTTCGCCCAGGCGGCCATTATGGAAAATGGTGTCGATAGCTCTTGCGTGGTCTTCCACAAACAGCCAGTCACGCACATTCTCACCTTTACCATATACAGGTACCGGCTTGTTATTTTTGATATTGTGGATCGCCAGCGGAATCAGCTTTTCCGGGAAATGGTGTGATCCGTAGTTGTTGGAGCAGTTGGAAATGATTGCAGGCAGGTGATACGTGTGATAGTATGCCATCACGAAGTGATCAGAGCTAGCTTTGGATGCAGAATACGGAGAACGGGGATCATAAGCTGTTTCCTCGGTGAAGAAACCTTCATCGCCCAGACTGCCATACACTTCATCCGTAGATACATGGTAGAACAGTTTCCCTTCGTAATTGTCTTTCCAGTATTTGCGAGCTGCATTCAGGAGGGTTGCAGTACCCAGTACGTTGGTTTTGATAAATGCCAGCGGGTCCATGATAGACCTGTCCACATGGCTTTCTGCTGCCAGATGGATGACGCCATCAAAAGAGTAGGTTGCAAACAGTTCGTCTATGAAAGCTTCATCCATAATATCACCTTTTACAAAGGTGTAATTGGACTTGTCCTTAATATCTTTTAGGTTTTCAAGGTTGCCTGCATAAGTCAGCGCATCCAGATTGACAATCTGATAATGAGGATACTTATTCACAAATAATCTCACGACATGGGAGCCTATGAAACCAGCGCCACCGGTGATGAGTATGGTGTTGTGCATAATGATTATTTAATTACAGACAGTGTATAAATTGCAATGAACCACTGCTTTTAACGACAGTGGTTCATGCGGCAACGAATTATTTATTTAAAGCTTCTTTGAAGTATTCGTAAGTCACCTTCAGTCCTTCTTTTCTATCTACTTTCGGCGCCCATCCTAACAGCTCCTGTGCCTTGGTGATATCTGGTTTTCGCTGCTTCGGATCATCTTTTGGCAGCGGTTGGAATACGATCTTCTGCTTGCTGTTGGTCAGCGCGAGGATCTCTTCTGCAAATTCCAGCAGGGTGATCTCCGAAGGGTTACCAATGTTCACCGGCAGGTGATAATCGCTCAGTAACAGGCGGTAAATACCATCTACCAGGTCAGATACATAACAGAATGAACGGGTTTGTGAACCATCGCCAAAAACGGTCAGGTCCTGACCGGTCAGCGCCTGGCTCATAAATGCAGGTAATGCACGGCCGTCATTGAGTCGCATACGCGGACCGTATGTATTGAAAATTCTAATGATCCTGGTATCAACATTGTGAAAGTTATGGTAGGCCATGGTAATAGACTCCATGAAGCGTTTTGCTTCGTCATATACACCACGGGGACCAACCGGGTTTACGTTACCCCAGTATTCTTCCGGTTGCGGATGTACGTTAGGATCGCCATACACTTCAGAAGTGGATGCCACCAGGATACGTGCCTTTTTTTCTTTGGCAAGACCCAGCAGATTGTGTGTGCCGAGTGAACCTACCTTTAATGTCTGGATAGGCATTTTCAGATAGTCGATCGGACTTGCCGGTGAAGCAAAGTGTAAAATGTAGTCCAGGTCACCCGGTACATGTACAAATTTGCTTACATCATGGTGATAGTATTCAAATTCCGGTAAAGGAAAGAGATGTTCTATGTTTTTGATATTTCCGGTCAGGAGATTATCCATTCCCACTACCCGATATCCTTCGGCGATGAAACGATCACAGAGGTGTGAACCCAGGAAGCCGGCTGCGCCGGTAATCAGAACTCTTTTCATATTAACAGGCATTGATAGGGGTGATGATAATTAATTGTTAGTAGCCGCGCGTCCTACGCTCTCATAATGGTAGCCAAGTTCTTCCATCCTGAATACGTCAAACAGGTTTCTTCCGTCGAATATAACCTTGTTTTTAAGCGTACTGCCGATTTTATCGAAATCAGGTGTTCTGAACACACTCCATTCTGTAGCAATGATCAGTGCATCAGCATCTGCCAGACAGTCGTACTGGTTAGCTGCGTAAGTCACTTTATTGCCGATCAGGCGTTCCACATTGCTGCTTGCTTCCGGATCAAATACGGAAACGGTTGCTCCGGCAGCCACGAGTGCGTCGATCATATATAACGCCGGTGCTTCACGGATATCGTCTGTATTTGGTTTGAATGCCAGCCCCCACAACGCGAAGTGCTTGCCTTTCAGGTCATTATTGAACCAGGCACTGATCTTAGGCATGAGGAACAGTTTCTGGCGCTCATTCACATCCATCACTGCATTCAGTATTTTGAAATCGTAGTCTGCATCTTCTGATGATTTCACCAGCGCCTGTACATCTTTAGGGAAGCAGCTGCCACCATAACCGATACCAGGGAACAGAAAACGTTTACCGATCCTGTCATCGCTACCTACGCCTCTGCGCACCATGTCAACGTCAGCACCCAGTTTCTCGCACAGGATCGCTATTTCATTCATGAAAGAGATCTTGGTAGCGAGGAAGGAGTTAGCTGCGTATTTGGTCAGTTCAGCAGATTTTTCATCCATGAACAGGATCGGGTTACCCTGACGTACAAATGGTGCAAACAGGTCGCCCATTACTTTACGTGCTCTTTCTGAGCGGGTACCGATCACCACACGGTCAGGTTTCATGAAGTCGTCTACTGCCACACCTTCACGCAGGAATTCCGGATTGGAAACCACGTCAAAAGGATGTGAACAGTTCTTTGCGATCGCTGCATGTACCAGTTCGGCAGTACCTACCGGTACTGTACTTTTATCGATAATCACCTTATAATCAGTGATGATTTTACCCATATCATCTGCCACACGCAGAATGTAGGACAGATCCGCAGATCCGTCTTCTCCCGGAGGAGTAGGCAAGGCGAGGAATATAACATCTCCGTGGGCAACACCCTCTGCGAGACTTGTTGTGAAGTGTAAACGTCCTTCCTTGAGGTTACGCTCGAACAGTTTTTCGAGTCCTGGCTCGTAAATGGTGATCTGTCCGTTGGAAAGCTTATTGACCTTGTTGACATCAATGTCAACGCAGGTAACGTCATTGCCCGTTTCTGCAAAACAAGTGCCGGTCACTAGTCCCACGTAACCTGTGCCTACTACTGTAATTTTCATTTGGAGTTTTGATTTAAGAATGATTTAACTGAATCGATGATGTATTGGAGCTGATCTGCATCCATTTCAGTATGTATTGGTAAGGAAATGACCTTAGAAGTCAGGTCATCTGTAACAGGAAGAGTGAAAGCAGCGCCGCCGAAGTCCTCGAACATTTTCTGGCGGTGTGCGGGTACAGGGTAGTAAATCATCGCAGGAACCCCTTTTTCCTGGAGGTATTGTTGTAACGCGTAACGATCTGCACCATTCAGTTGCAGGGTATATTGATGATACACATGATAACTGTTGCTTGCTCTGAAAGGCGTGGTGATCTCAGGGATACCGGCAAATCCGGCATCATATGCATCAGCCACCGCACGGCGGGCTTTGATATATTCATCCAGCAGTGGTAATTTGATATTGAGGACCACTGCCTGTAAGGTATCGAGACGGGAGTTCACACCTACTACATCATGATAGTAACGTGCGGATTGTCCGTGGTTGGCAACCATTCTGATCTTAGCAGCCAGCGCATCGTCATTGGTGAAGAGCGCGCCGCCATCTCCATAACATCCCAGGTTCTTGGAAGGGAAGAAGGAAGTACAGCCTATCTGGCCGATCGCTCCCAACATCTTTTTACTGCCGTCAGCAAAGGTGTAGTGACCACCGATCGCCTGTGCATTGTCTTCAATAACAGGAATATTATATTTTCTGGAGATTTCCATGATCGGTTCCATATCCGTCGCATGGCCATACAGGTGCACCGGAACGATCGCCTTCGTTTTAGGCGTGATCGCTTTCTCTACCTGCTCAGGATCAAGACAGAACGTCTTTGGATCTACATCTACAAACACAGGTTTCAGACGTAACAATGCAATCACCTCCGCTGTCGCGATAAACGTAAAGGAAGGAGTGATCACTTCATCACCGGGAGCCAGATCTAATGCCATCATCGCAATTTGCAGTGCATCGGTACCATTTGCACACGGAATCACATGTTTAACACCGAGGTAACTCTGCAGTGCATTGGTGAATTGTTGTACAGGTGTGCCATTGATAAAAGCAGCATTTTCCAGCACTTCGGTCATCGCAGCGTCAACCTGCGGCTTTATTTTCAAGTATTGGCGTTTTAAATCCACCATTTGAATAGGAACCATGAGTGGGATAGATATTTTGTTTAAAGTGAGCAAATTTACAAATTTTGACATAGGAAGGGCAGTATCTTTGCGCCTGATCCAAAAAACAGTAAAAGTACGTTCAGGCATGCCGGCAAGCACTATTATATATGATCTGGGAATAAGAGGTTACAGGGCTGCTGTAGGGCTGGCCGCTACTACAGGTAATGCCAAGGCCCGCCGCTGGGTGGAAGGCCGCCGCGACTGGCGGAAATCCCTGGAACAGCACCTGCCTGCAGGCGGTCCCATCGTTTGGGTACATGCCGCCTCCCTGGGAGAATTTGAACAGGGACGCCCCGTACTGGAAGCGATCCGTCAGGAATACCCCGGTTGTAAGATACTGCTGACCTTCTTTTCCCCCTCCGGATATGAGGTCCGTAAAGACTATCCGGGCGCTGATCACGTATGCTATTTACCGTTGGATACCCGGCAGAATGCCCGGGATTTCATCAGACTGGTCAGACCCTCACTCGCTATTTTTATTAAATATGAGTTCTGGTACCATATGCTGACCGCCCTGCACCGGGAAAAGGTACCGGTACTGCTGGTATCTGGTATATTCAGACCAGGACAGCTGTTCTTTAAGCCCTACGGAGGAATGTTCCGCCGTCTGCTGCAACAGCTGACCTATATTTTTGTGCAGAATAAGGAATCGGTGGAATTACTCGGACAGGCAGGTATTTCCAATGTCGCCCTGGCCGGGGATACCCGCTTTGACAGGGTGTGGGCTTTACAGGAAGAAAACAGAGAGGTACAGGGTATATCAGCGTTTATAGGTGACCAGCAAACAGTGATTGCCGGCAGCACCTGGGAAGAAGATGAGATCTTCCTGGCTGACTGGTGGAAAAAACAAGCACAGGAAGGACGTTGCCTGATCATTGCGCCACACGAGATAGAGCCTGCTCATATCAATAAATTATTAACGCTGTTTCCTGCGGCCGTACGTTATACTGACTGGGTGAAACAACCCGGAAAAGCCGGAAAAGTATTGCTGATAGATAATGTCGGCATGCTGTCGGCGCTGTATCGCTATGCTACTGTTACCTATGTAGGTGGTGGCTTTGGGAAAGACGGTATTCATAATATCCTGGAACCCGCTACTTATGGCAAACCGGTGGTATTCGGTCCCATATTCCATAAATTTCCTGAAGCGGCAGCATTGATTGCGGCCGGTGGTGGCATCAGTATTCATGATCTGGAAACCCTTGAAGTACAGCTGGAGCAACTCCTGCAGGATAAAGAAGCCTGCTTGCATACAGGGGCACAGGCAAAAAAATATGTTGCTGATAATAAAGGCGCTACCGGTAAGGTACTACGCTATATTCAGGAAAAACGCTTCTTGACAAGGTTGTAGAACTGCCTTACAGTACGGTTTTCGTCATCCCATCCCTGACGGATCTTCAGTTCTCTTTCTATCCAGTATTCAGCTTCCTGTAAAGAATGTAATTCATTGATCGTCCTTACGGAACGCTCATAGGTATCTACATCCCCACGGAATAATTCCTGGATAAACTGAAACTTGTCATTGATACCGATTGCCTGACGCAGGTCTTTTACGGGCATATCTCCCAGTCTGTCAGCTACCTCAGTATGACTCTGGCGCCAGCGGTCGTTCAATGAAGTAGAACCCTGTGCTACCAGCTGATTCAGTTCTTTCAGCTCCTTACGTACGCCATTGGTTTCAGGCTTTTTCTCCGTAACATGCGCCTTTTCTCCGTTTCCATTGAAAACAGGAGCAGGTGCAGGAGGTACCGGAGGATTCACCTGTTGCTGAGATTGGGCGTTGCCGTATATAGTGATGAAAGCTGGTTTCTTTTCTTCAGGTACTGGTTCAGGTTTAGGAGAAGGCGCTGGCTCAACCGGTTTGGGCATAGACGTATGATGACGCGGTAAGGTCAACGTAGATGCGGCAGCTGGAGCAGCTGCGGGTACCGGTACTGGCTGTTGACGTTCTTCCAGTACAATTGGTTCAGGTGATGTCGCTACAGGTGTTTCTACTGTAATAGTGGCCGGACCTGTTCCTGTGGTAAGCGGAGCTGTCGGGAGGATCACGGCTATATGGCTATCCTGTTTTTTCTGTTGTGCGCGTTCCTGCTCTCTTTCCAGGGTTCTTGCATGCAGGATTTCAGCCTGTAGCAGTTGCACATAGTAAGAAATGGACTGTAAGCCAGCATTTGAATTCTTTAGTTCCTGTAACTTATCAATTAATGCACTTATTTTTTCCATAGCAGTAAAAAAAATAAATTGAAAGCAAAATGCGTTCCATGCCTTAATTGTTAACGCGATATGGGGGAATTTATTTTATTTGCATAAAGTTAGAGCTTTTTAATTACTTGTAAATCAAAATACTAAGATATGTTTATTGAACCTTCTCTTGCGGGAGGGCGAAGGGGTTGGATAGAAGTGATCTGCGGCTCAATGTTTTCCGGAAAAACGGAGGAATTGATCAGAAGATTGAAACGGGCCCGGATAGCCAATTTGAAAGTGGAAATCTTTAAACCGATGATAGATACACGATATGATGTACAACATATTGTGTCTCACGACGAAAGTCGTATCATCAGCACTCCGCTGGAAAATTCACAGCAGATCCTGCTGCTCGCACAGGAGGTGGACGTTGTGGGGATTGATGAAGCGCAGTTTTTTGATGGGGAATTGCCCGAAGTATGTGATCAGCTGGCACTGAGAGGGATCAGGGTGATCGTTGCCGGTCTGGATATGGATTACCTTGGTAAACCATTCGGACAAATGCCTTTCCTCCTGGCCAAAGCCGACTATATTACCAAATTGCACGCAATATGTGTGAAATGCGGCAATATCGCCAACTACTCCTACCGCAAAAGTAAAGACAACCATACTGTATTATTGGGAGAAACAGATCTCTACGAACCCAGGTGCCGGCACTGTTATTATGAAGGTGTTGAATAATACTGAAAAGCGTTCCATTCAAAGGGACGCTTTTTTATTGCCCCCTTTTCGCCATCCGCTGTCTTTCACACTTTCTATCCTCCACTTCGATTCCCACATCCTTCATCTTTCACCCTCCTTGTCCATATTCCACTTTCCATCCTCCACCCATCTCCGCTGCATTCCAATTCTTAATTCTTAATTCTTAATTCCTAATTCTTTCCTGTACTTCGCCGGACTCACCCCATTGTATTTTCTGAACTGCCTGCTCAGATGACTCTCATCCGTAAATCCCAGTTCCCCCGCGATCTGGCTCACCGTGAGTGCACTATAGGCTAGCCGTTGCTGCACCAGTTTCATTCTGTAATGTGTAATATAATGTTGCAGACCTTCACCAGTGAACTTCCTGAAATATTCACCCACGTAGTTTTCTGAAAGATTGAATAAAGCAGCCAGTTGCTCAACCCTCAGCTGTTCCGGATCGGCTATATGTTGCCGGATGTGCAACAAAATCCTGTCTATCAGTGGTTCAGAGAGTAGTTCGCCATTGCCGCCAGCGGCACTGTCAGCCACATTACGGGCAAGTATATTCAGTAACAGTGTGACGAAATGCTGGAGATTCTCTTCCCGGTAAGGCTGACGCCGTTCATACTCGCTGACCATATTCTCCATCAGCATCTTGATCATCTGACAATCTCCCGGTTGCTTTACCAGCAATTCCTGAAAACGGTTATGGTGAAAGAAGATATGTTCCAGTTGCTTCAGCCACTGTGCAATACGTTCTTTGTCCTGCGGTGTCTTGCATTTACCCAGAAAGGCCTCTGAAAACCGGATAGAACAGAAACGTGTGGATGTCTTGATATCAAAACCCCGGCAGTCCCGCGGTGTAAACAAAAAGATACTTCCCTTCTGATAAGGAAAGGTATTCCTGTTGGTGATGCGGTCGCCTTCTCCCTCCAGGATCTGTACGATCTCAAAGAAGTGATATACCAGCGGACGCTGTTCCCAGCACTCCATATCTGATACATACAATTCAAATGGTTCGTACAATACTTTCTGTTCCATACCTGCCAAATTACAGGAAAAACCCCGCTTTGTCACTGTTCCTCCGTACCGGGCGCAGGTAATTTTGAGGTACAAAAGAATAGCATATGAATTCAGAAAAGAAACTGCTGACTCCATTGATAACCCCATTTCTGACGCTTGCAAACAGAGTGGTGATGGCGCCGATGAGCAGAAGACGTTCTTCTAATGGCGTACCCGGTGCAACAGCACATATCTACTACGGACAAAGGGCCGGCGCCGGTTTGGTCATCGCGGAAAATAGTGCGGTAGCGGCCAATGGTATCGGATACCTGGATGCACCGGGTATTTACAACGAAGAACAGAAAGCAGCATGGAAAAAGGTGGTTGATGCCGTGCATGCTGCAAATGGAAAGATCTTTATTCAGCTGGTACATACAGGCCGTATAGGGCATCCGCTCAACCATGAAAACAACGCGCCACTGGTGGCGCCGTCTGTTGTGCGGGCAGCAGGAGAAATGCGCGTGCCGGGAGATTTACAGCTGTCTATACCAGCTCCGCTGGAACTGAGTACTGCTGAGATACAGACGCTGGTACAGGCTTTTGTAAGGGCCGCTTTAAATGCAATAGAAGTGGGGTTTGATGGGGTGGAAGTACATGGTGCACATGGTTTTCTGATAGAGCAATTCCTGCATCCACATACCAATCACAGAACAGATCAATATGGCGGCTCCATCGCTAACCGTGCGCGTTTCCTGCTGGAAGTGACGCAGGGGATTGCTGACGCCATAGGGAAGGAGCGTACAGGGATCCGTTTGTCCCCTTTTGCAGTATTGAATGACCTGCCTGCCTATGCAGAGGAACTGTCTACACATCAATACCTGACAGCATCACTGGAAGAAATGGGGATACTTTACATACACCTGTCCAGTCAGCCCCTAAACGGACAGCCCTCCATTACAGAAGATTATATCAGGGAGGTCAGGAGCCGTTTCAGCAACCTGTTGATCGTAGCTGGTACCCAGACGGAGGCTTCGGCAGAAGCATTGTTACAGGCGGGACTGGTTGATCTGGTCGCATTTGGCCGTCCGTTTATTGCCAATCCGGACTTAGTGGATCGCTTCCGGCAACAGCAACCCTTAAGTCAGGGAGATGTGGCGACCTTTTATCAGGGAGGAGATAAGGGTTATGTGGATTACCCGGCATGGAATGAAAAACGAAGCCGCTGTATAGTATAAAAGAAAAAGACCGCCCTGTGGAGGCGGTCTTCTCAGATATATTAGACAGATCAGGCGCTTGCCTTGACCTTGAAGGTGAATTTTTTTTGCGTCAGGTAGCTGAATCCCACTACAAATATGGTTGTCAGTACCTTAGAAATGGTCGGGTAGATATGAAAATACTCTACGAACAACTTCATGAAACCGTAGTTCAGACAGATGCAGATACCTACCAGCATAAAATACCTGACCAGTTGTACACGTCCTCTCAGGTTGGATTCTGAGAATACGATAAACTTGCTCAGCAGGAACCCCGTCGGGAACGTCACGATCATCGCCATAAACAATGCGGCAATGTGTGCGCTGATGGTCAAAATGCCAAATTGTACCGGGTTTTCGTGCAGGATAAAATGAAAACTGACGTAATACAATAGGATATCCATAGCCGTATTACCACTGCCACAGGCGAGATAACGGAAGGTTTGCAGCGGCATCAGCTTCGCAAACGGCTGGTAAAAAAAATCCAGCACCAATAAAATGAACCTTTTCATAAAATAGTTGTACAGGGCAAAACTAGTCAGTTTTACCGTTACTGTATTGCGCTTTTGGATTATCTTAACAATTTCCTGTTTTTCCAAAGTTTTGGCTGCCCGTTCAAAGGTTGCTGCCTGATCTTGCGCTGCTGTTCCTGCCATACCTGTACAGCCAGGATAGCTGCTGCTTTTGCAGCTTCAGGATCTCTCTGGTCCAGTGATTGTGGTGTAAAGTACTTTCCGATAAAGTTCGTGTCAAAAGCGCCTTCAATAAATGCAGGCTGTTGTAGTGCCCAGTAGCCGAATGGCAATGTGGTGCGGATGCCTTTTACCTGGTATTCGGCGATAGCACGTAATAAGCGCTCGCGGGCTTCTTCCCGGTTGGCGCCCCATGCTATCAGCTTGGCGATCATAGGATCGTAGTAGATCGGAATGTCCATACCCTGTTCATAACCATCATCTACGCGTACACCATATCCCTGCGGACGAACATACGTCGTCAGCGTACCGGTATCCGGAAGGAAGTTATTGGCCGGGTCTTCTGCGCAAACGCGCAGTTCGATGGCATGTCCGTTTATTTTGAGGTCCTGCTGAGTGAAAGACAATTTTTCTCCCCTGGCGACCCTGATCTGTTCTTTGACCAGGTCCAGTCCGGTGATCATTTCTGTCACGGGATGTTCTACCTGCAGGCGGGTGTTCATCTCCAGGAAATAGAACGCCAGTTTTTCATCTACCAGGAACTCTACTGTACCAGCTCCGTAATACTGGCAGGCACGGGCAACGTCCAGGGCGCAATTACCCATGGCTTCCCGGATGTCGGGCGTGAGACAGGAAGAAGGTGCTTCTTCTATGAGTTTCTGGTGTCTGCGCTGTATAGAGCATTCACGTTCAAATAGATAGACATAGTTTCCATGCTGGTCGCCCAGTACCTGGATTTCTATATGACGTGGAGAACCCACATATTTTTCAATGAATACGGCATCGTCTCCGAAAGCGCTCATGGCTTCACTTTTGGCCAGTCTGATCTGTTCCTCCAGTTCTTCAGGGGCGTTTACCACGCGCATACCTTTACCACCACCACCAGCGGAAGCTTTGATGAGGATTGGGAAACCGGTCTTCTGTACGACTTCCCGGGCTTCTTCCAGACTGCGTAAAGGCGTTTCGGTACCTGGTACCATGGGTACCCCGAAGCGCTGGGCTGCCTGTTTAGCCGCCAGCTTGCTACCCATCATTTCGATGGCAGATGCGCTGGGACCAATGAAAATGAGTCCGGCGTCCTTAACGGCCTGTGCAAAACGGGCATTTTCGCTGAGGAAACCATAACCAGGGTGGATGGCGTCTGCGCCGGTCTGCCGGGCTGCGCCAATGATCTTATCGATCAGCAGGTAGGACTGGCTGGAGGGTGCCGGACCTATACATACCGCCTCGTCCGCATACTGCACGAAAGGCATTGAACGGTCGGCTTCGGAATATACAGCTACTGTCGCGATCCCCATTTCCCGGGCAGATCGCATGATCCGCAGTGCAATTTCACCACGGTTGGCTACCAGTATTTTTTTCATGGAAGCGAATATAAGTGATTCTACTATCTTTGCCTCCTCATGAAATCCAGTGCCTTCAGACAAACACTTACCTTAGTAAAAAAGGACATTTTGCTCGAGTTACGACAGAAATACGCCTTTTACGGTATCCTCCTATATATTATATCCACTGTGTTTGTAATAAATCTGATGATTGACAAACCGGAAGAAAAGATCTGGAATGCCCTTTTCTGGGTAGTACAGTTGTTTGTAGCGGTGAATGCCATTGCCAAAAGTTTCGTGCAGGAAAACAGGGGGCGTTTGTTATATTTTTATTCCCTGGTACATCCACGTAGTTTTATTGCGGCTAAACTGATCTACAACATCATACTCATGTCAGTGATGACGTTGATTACCATGGGATGCTGTATGATGTTCCTGGGTAATCCGGTGACCAGCTTCTGGTATTTTCTGGGGGTGATCCTCCTGGGAGGCATCAGTCTGTCGCTGCTTTTTACCATGCTGGCGGCTATTGCAGCCCAGGCCAATCAGAATGCGGCGTTGATGGCGATCATGGGTTTCCCGATCATGCTCCCGCTCTTAATGCTGCTCTCCAATATTGCAAAGTCCTCTTTTATAACGGTTTATCAGCCAGGTTTACCTAAGATGTTCCTGATGATGGGTAGCATGGATGTGCTGATCATCGCCTTATCCTTAGTGTTATTTCCTTTCCTGTGGAAAGACTAGCAACAGTGGTATAGCTGACCGGAAACAGGTTACTGAATTTTGTGATTAGTGATAAAACCTGTAGGTTTGCCCCCAATATAGTTGGTTTAAAATGGCAAAGCATTGGTGGAAAGCTCTAGCAGTAATTATCCTCGTATACGTTATCATCGCAGGATTTACTGTTGAGATACCGATTATCGGCACAAACGGGCAGTCTTCCCGCGGCCTTTTCTTTCACGTTCCCATGTGGATATGCATGTATACCATGTTCACTATCTCCGTGATCAATTCCGTTCTCTATCTTTCTAAATACGATCTTCGTAGAGATGCATACGCAAGTTCAGCTGCGAGTGTAGGGGTGTTTTATGGCATCCTGGGCTTCGCTACGGGTACATTGTGGGCGACCTATACATGGGGTGGTTCCTTTACCCGTGATCCTAAACAGATGCTGACGGCTGTTGCGCTCATGATCTATATGGCTTACCTCGTATTACGTTTGTCCATTCCGGACATCGATAAGCGCGCGAGGATCTCTGCCGTGTTTAACATTTTCGCATTTGCTTTGTTGATTCCCTTAACGTATATCATCCCGCGCATGGTCGATTCCCTGCATCCCGGAAGCGCCACCACGCCTGGATTTGCATCCAGTGACACCGATAACCACATGAAATGGGTTCTCTACCCTGCGTTCATTGGTTGGACCCTGCTGAGTGTATGGATCTACACCCTGCTTGTTCGGTACAAAAAATTAGAGCTAAAAAATATTTTTAAATGATCAACAAAGCATTTTCTTTCTGCTGTACCTGCCTGCTGTTACTCATTTCCCTGTTTGCTAACGCACAGGAAAATCAAAATCAGAATACAGAGACAGGGCCTGTCAACGAATTTTTTCGCAGTAATGGCAAGATCTATGTGATAGTAGGTGTGCTGCTGATCATCTTTATCGGGATTGTTATATTTTTAATAGCACTGGACAGAAAGATCAGCAAGCTGGAACAAAGAGAGAACAGTTTGCAGGGCAAATAAGTCCAACTACATACATATATTACCAAAACAATTGTCTATGGCGCAAGAGCAACATTATGACTTCTTTCAGAGCGTTGAAAGAAGTTTTGACAAAGCCGCAAAATTCACGAAATGGGAAAAGGGCATTCTTGAACAGATCAAAGCCTGCAATGCCGTGTACCGTATGAAATTCCCGGTACGCGTAGGTGACACGATCGAAGTAATAGAAGCCTACCGCGTTCAGCACTCTCACCACAAACTGCCTTGTAAAGGTGGTATCCGTTTCAGCGATGCTGTAAACCAGGACGAAGTAATGGCCCTGGCAGCATTGATGACCTACAAATGCGCTATCGTTAACGTTCCTTTCGGCGGTGCCAAAGGAGGTATTAAGATCAATCCACGTAACTATTCCCCGTTCCAGTTAGAAAACATCACCCGCCGTTACACTGCGGAACTTGTTAAGAAAAACTTCATCGGCCCGGGCGTAGACGTTCCTGCTCCGGACTATGGTACCGGTGAAAGGGAAATGAGCTGGATCCTCGATACCTACATGAGCCTCCGTCCCGGAGAGATCGATGGTTACGGTTGCGTAACCGGTAAACCGGTTTCTCAGGGTGGTGTACGTGGTCGTAAAGAAGCGACCGGTCTCGGTGTATTTTATGGTCTCCAGGAGCTGTGTAATATCAAGGAAGATATGCAGCGCCTTGGTCTCGAACCAGGTATCATCGGTAAAAAAGTAATTGTACAGGGTATGGGTAATGTGGGTTACCATGCCGCTAAATATTTCCACGAAGCAGGCGCGGTGATCGTTGGCCTGATCGAGTGGGATGGTGCACTGTACAGCGATAAAGGTATGGACCCTGATGCAGTACTGAAGCACAGAAATGAAACAGGTTCCATCGTAAACTTCCCGGGAGCTACTACATTGAAAAACAATGCAGAAGGTCTGGAAATGGATTGCGATATCCTGATCCCTGCTGCGCTGGAAAATGTAATCCATAAAGAAAATGCGCCGCGTATCAAGGCTAAGATCATCGGTGAAGCAGCGAACGGTCCTATTACGCCGGAAGCTGACGAGATCCTGAACCAGAAAGGTGTAATCGTTGTGCCGGATATGTTCCTGAACGCAGGTGGTGTAACCGTTTCTTACTTCGAATGGTTAAAAAACCTTAGCCACGTACGTTATGGCCGTCTGGGCAAACGCTTTGACGAAAATATGAACATTCACATCCTGAGCGTGATCGAAGACCTCACCGGTAAATCAGTATCCGACAGAGAAAGAAAGTTCATTGCACACGGTGCGGATGAGGTAGATCTGGTGTATTCCGGTCTGGAAGAAACCATGCACGCTGCATTACACGAAGTACGTACCATCATGATGAACCACAAGGACATCCATGATATGCGTACCGCTGCTTATGTATGTGCTATCGATAAAGTAGGTGCTGCTTACGATCAGCTGGGTATCTTCCCGTGATATCAGCTTCTCATAATTGTTTTAGAAAGGGGATACCAACAGGTATCCCCTTTTATATTGTACTATATTCTCCTTGTTATCTTCCGATCATGTCCACCTTATGTCCACCTCATGTCCGGGTATGCAGCATGGGTAGGTCCTGTGCCATAGCAGGATCAGGCGTATTTATCCGCCGGAAAAGGGTTGCTTTTATAAAATTGTGAAAATAGTATTAGAAATGAGCCGGTAAGGCCGAAATAAACTGCCATTCCTGTTCAGCTACCATATGCTGGCAACAGAAGGTATTTACCCCATTCGTGATCACCAGATAAGCTGCCGGCAGCACCATATGATAACGTACGATCTGCTCCAGTACGGACTGTGTCAGCTGCACCTCCATCTCTTTACATTCTATGATCATCCAGGGTTGCATAGCCCTGTTATACACAACAATATCACATCGTTTTTTCAGCTCTCCGAGATAAATTTCCTTTTCAACGCCTATCAGGGAAGCCTGATAACCCAGTGTTTTTACCAGGTAATTAAGAAAGTTCTGCCGCACCCATTCCTCAGGGGTTAATATGACATATCGCTTCCGGAAACGGTCGAAAATGAGCGTTTTATCATTCTCCTTTACAATTTTAAAATCAGGGGTGGGAAATTCGATCGCGATCATGCCGCAAAGATATCTATAGTCGGCTATTTAGTAGATGGTATTATGATAGTCATAGTATAGTTCTTCTTCGTTCGTGTTTCGTTCAAAAGCCAGCACTAACGAAAGATGACTATAGGTTGATCGGCATAACAAATATTTAATGTCCAGATCCCCGTATTCCAAAGGTATTAAAGGGCGGATGACATGGGACTTCAGAGTTTTTTCCGTATATTCGTTTGTCAAAAGGCTATGAAGACAAAAGAAGAAATTGTAGCTAACTGGCTCCCCCGCTACACCGGAGAAAAACTGGAGAATTTCGGTTCTCACATCCTGCTCACCAACTTCAGTAACTACCTTAATTATTTCGCAGAATGGCATAACACCACAATCGTGGGCGAAGGCCGGCCTATGCAATGCGCTACCGCAGATGATATCACAATCATCAATTTCGGTATGGGTAGTCCTGGTGCTGCTACTGTGATGGACTTACTCAGTGCGATTCATCCAAAAGCTGTGCTTTTCCTGGGAAAATGCGGTGGTCTGAAAAAGAAGAACAACATCGGCGACCTGATATTACCTATCGCCGCGATCCGTGGTGAGGGTACTTCCAATGACTACTTCCCGGCAGAAGTACCGGCTCTGCCATCATTTGCTTTGCAGAAAGTAATATCTACCACCATCCGTGAATATGGCTGCGATTACTGGACAGGTACCTGTTACAGCACGAACCGTCGTGTATGGGAACATGATGTGGAATTCAAACGCTATCTGGAACGTATCCGTGCGATGGCGATCGATATGGAAACAGCCACTATTTTCTCTGTTGGTTTCTTTAACAAAATACCTACCGGCGCATTACTGCTGGTATCTGACCAGCCAATGATTCCGGAAGGAGTGAAAACAGAAGACAGCGATCGCCGGGTAACGACTGAATATGTGGAAAGACATATCCGCATCGGTATCGATTCGCTGAAAAACCTGATCAATAGTCACCAGACAGTGAAACACCTGCTGTTTTAAAGCCGTCTGTTCCTCAATATGCAGCAGCCACTTTTATCCATCCGCGACCTGATGATCTCCTTCGGCAGCACGCATGCTGTCAATGGTATTTCGCTGGACATTATGCCCGGTGAGATCGTCGGTATTGTCGGAGAATCCGGTTCCGGTAAATCAGTAACAGCCCTCTCTCTGATGCGGTTGTTGCAGCATCCCGGGCGGATAACAGGTGGAAGTCTGCAGTATCATCTGTCAGGCAGTAAAATGCCGGTGACAGATATAGCCCGTTTATCTGAACATGAAATGCGTTCCTGGCGTGGCAACGAGATTGCCATGATCTTCCAGGAACCGATGACGTCCCTGAATCCGCTGCATAGCTGCGGCCACCAGGTAATGGAAGCACTATTACTCCATAAAAGAGGGATGAACGGGGAAGCCGCGAAACTGCAAACCCTGGCCCTGTTTAAACAGGTACGTCTGCCTGATCCGGAGTTGATCATGGACAGGTATCCGCATCAGCTTTCCGGCGGACAAAAACAAAGGGTCATGATCGCTATGGCCATCAGCTGTCAGCCCCGCCTGCTAATCGCTGACGAACCTACCACTGCATTAGATGTTACTGTACAGAAAACGATCCTTGAACTGCTGAAAGACCTGCAAAAGCAGACGGGCATGAGTGTGATCTTCATTACCCATGACCTGGGGGTAATTGCGGAAATAGCAGACCGGGTAGCCGTGATGTATAAGGGAAGGATCGTAGAGGAAGGGAGTGTGGCGCAACTGTTTACGCATCCGCAGCACCCTTATACGAAGGGACTGCTGGCTTGTCGTCCGCCACTGGATAAACGCCTGTTCCGTTTGCCTGTGACCCGTGATTTTATGGAAACAGACCCGCAGGGAGAGATTGTGGAGAAGGCGCAGGAGGTGAAGGCATTTGTGCATAGTCTGGAGATCCCGCAGGAGCTGATAGCCGGCAGGGAAGTGATGCTGACACAAAGGCCGCTTCTACTGGAGGTAAAGGACCTGCATACATGGTTTCCCGCCAGGAAGAACATTTTCGGGAAAGTCCTTTCCTGGACCAAAGCCGTTAACGGCGTTAGTTTCGATATTAGGGAAGGGGAAACTATGGGACTTGTAGGGGAATCCGGATGTGGAAAAACTACACTGGGAAGGACTTTGTTAAGACTGGCGGAGCCGACTTCCGGCAGTATCTGGTACAAGGGAAAAGACATTACCACATTACCCGCGGGAGAGTTGAGAGACCTGCGGAAGGATATCCAGATCATTTTTCAGGACCCTTATTCTTCACTGAATCCACGTATGACCATTGGCCGTGCTATCGAAGAGCCGATGAAAGTACATGGGTTGTATGGTACAGAACAGGGAAGAAGGGAACGGGTAAAGGAGTTGCTGACAAAGGTGAATCTGTTGCCGGAACATTACAATCGTTATCCACATGAGTTTTCCGGCGGACAGAGACAACGTATTGTCATTGCACGCGCGCTGGCGCTGGATCCGTCCTTTATTATCTGTGATGAATCCGTAGCCGCGCTGGACGTGAGTATTCAGGCACAGGTTTTGAATCTGTTGATGCAGCTGAGGGAGGAGTTCGGATTTACCAGTATATTTATCTCCCATGATCTGTCGGTAGTACGTTTTATCAGTGACAGGATGATGGTGATGAACCGGGGGCAGATTGAAGAGGCGGGACCGGCCGCTGAAGTGTATGAGCAGCCCAAAAGTGAATATACCAGACAGCTAATTAATTCTATACCGAAAAATATTTATGTGTAACTTCATGTTCGATAATGCATAAATAATCATTTTTGATAGAGTCCATAATAATCAATACTTTTGCAGCCTTAAAATTCATTCATACCGTAATATGAAACTATCACAGTTTAGATTCGATCTTCCTTTAAATCTGATTGCGCAGCACCCTTCCAAGACTAGAGATGAAGCACGTTTGATGGTGGTAAACCGTGCCACCGGCAAAATTGAGCACAAGGTGTTCCGTGATATCATCAACTACTTCAATGATAAGGATGTAATGGTGGTGAACAACACCAAGGTATTCCCTGCCCGCCTGTATGGCCGTAAGGAGAAGACTGGTGCAAAGATTGAAGTATTCCTGCTCCGTGAGCTGAACAAGCAGAACCGCTTGTGGGATGTAATCGTAGATCCTGCCCGTAAGATCAGGGTAGGTAACAAATTATACTTTGGCGATGATGAATCGCTGGTAGCAGAAGTGATTGATAACACCACTTCCCGTGGCCGTACGATCCGCTTCCTGTTCGAAGGTGACGACAATGAATTTAAGCAGGTACTGGACACCCTGGGTGAAACACCGCTGCCTAAATACATCAAGCGTAAGCCTGAAGAAGAGGATAAGGAGCGTTATCAGACAGTTTACGCAAAACATGAAGGCGCCGTTGCAGCTCCAACTGCTGGTCTGCACTTCAGTCGTGAGCTGATCAAACGCCTGGAGATCAAGGGTGTTAAATTCGCAGAAGTTACCCTGCACACCGGTTTAGGCACATTCCGTCCTATCGAGGTAGAAGATCTGAGCAAACACAAGATGGATGCTGAGTACTTCAACATTGACGAGTATGCCGTGAAAGTGGTGAACAAGGCAAAAGAAGAGAACCGTAAGGTTTGTGCGATCGGTACTACCACCGTGAGAGCGGTTGAGTCTTCCGTGACTGCACAGAACCTGCTGAAAGCAGCAGAAGGATGGACAAATACCTTTATCCACCCTCCTTATGATTTCGCTATTCCGAATGCACTGGTTACTAACTTCCACCTGCCTAAAACAAGCCTCCTGATCATGGTATGTGCTTTTGCGGGTTATGATCTGGTGATGGAAGCATATCAGCAGGCTATTAAGGAGAAATACCGTTTCTTCAGCTATGGTGATGCAATGCTGATCATCTGATAAGCAGAAAAAAACTATTCGAAAAGGTCCTGTTCCGTATCATGCGGGACAGGACTATTCATGTAAGGCCATATGGAACAGCGTAAAAAGATAGCGATCATTGTAGCCGGCGGATCAGGCACACGTATGGGAAGTGCCGTACCCAAGCAATTTCTGGAACTCTCAGGTAAGCCTGTATTGTGGCATACGGTGAATGCATTTGCAAGCGCATTCCCTGATATACATATTGTGCTGGTATTGCCGGAGGTGCATTTTGACTATGTGAAACCATGGCTGCATGATTTTAATACCCGCGCTACCGTTACGCTGGTGAAAGGAGGGGAGACCCGTTTTCATTCCGTAAAGAATGGCCTGAATGAAGTGAAAACCCCGGCTGTTGTGTTTGTGCACGACGGTGTTCGTCCGCTGATCAGTACAACGCTGATCCGTTCCTGTTATGAAGCGGCCCTGGAAAAGGGAAGCGCTATTCCGGTGATTGATATGAAAGATAGTATCAGACAACTGGAAGGAGAGGGGAATAAAGCGGTAGACCGTGAACAGTTCAAGATTATACAAACCCCGCAAACATTCCTGTCAGAGTGGCTTTTGCCTGCCTTTTCATTACCCTATGATCCCTTGTTTACTGATGAGGCAACCGTTGTTGAGCGGCAGGGGCACCGTGTACACCTGGTACCGGGAGAAGATGCCAATATAAAAATAACGCGCCCGCTGGATCTGACCATTGCGAGCGCGCTATTGAAAGAAAGAAATTAAGCTGAATATATTTACTGAGCGGAGTCAGGTGACAGGCTCTTTTGGATTTTCGCCAGGATCTGGTGAGCAACTTCCATTGCCTGCAGACCATCAATTGCATTCACCGGTACCGGTTTATTGTGCAGGATGCTATCGCGGAACAGTTCCAGTTCCATGCGGATGGCATTGGTCTGTTTGATTTCCGGATTATCGATAGCAATGGTTTTCTTACCTGAATTCGTGTCGATATCCAGTGTGAATAACCCTTCGTCTTCCGGTGTTTTCAGTTTGATGATCTCCGTCTTTTTATCCAGGAAGTCGATACCGATATAGGCATCTTTCTGGAACAGACGCATTTTACGCATCTTCTTCAGGGAGATACGGCTGGAGGTCAGATTAGCCACGCATCCGTTATGGAACTCGATACGTACGTTGGCAATATCGGGAGTATCGCTCATAACGGCTACGCCGCTGGCGGATATCCTGTTGATAGTAGATTGTACAATGCTCAGTACGATGTCGATATCATGGATCATCAGGTCGAGGATCACACTGACATCTGTACCACGCGGATTGAACTCTGCGAGGCGGTGTACTTCGATGAACATTGGTTTTAGTGTGTGACCTTTCAACGCCAGGAAGGCAGGGTTGAAACGCTCCACGTGACCCACCTGGAATTTTATATTAGCTTCTTCCACCAGTTTTACCAGTGTTTTAGCCTCTTCCATGGTATTGGTCATCGGCTTTTCCACGAAAATGTGTTTTCCGTTGCGGATAGCCTGTTCACAAATTTTAAAGTGATGCGTGGTTGGTGCGATGATATCAATTGCGTCGGATGCCAGGATCAGTTCTTCTGCGGAATCGAATCGTGGGATCTTATATTGAGCTACGCTTTCTGCGTTGGCATTGCTGGGATCGAAAAAACCAACTATTTCTACGTCTTTCATTGCGACCCACTGAGAGAGATGAATCTTCCCCAGGTGCCCCACTCCGAAGATGCCTATCTTGAGCATGTTACTATTTGATAATAAAATAATTGCGAATGTAAGGAAAAAGAGGGTATTAAATCCAAATGTTATATAATGAACCCATCTTCCACCATACTGCAATAGCCGGCTTCGGAAACAATAATGTGGTCGAGCACGCTGATGTCAAGAAGGCGCCCGGCAGCTTTTAGCTTTTCGGTGATCTGTATGTCAGCGTTGCTGGGACGCAGATTACCGGAGGGATGATTATGGCAGAGGAGGATCTGGGTAGCGCCCAGTTCCAGTGCTTCGCGGAAAATGACTTTGGGATCGACGATGGTGCCGGTAATACCACCGATACTGATACAGCGGTGCTGGAGCACACGGGAGGCATGATTGAGATAGAGTACATGAAAGGATTCGAGTGCGGCATCACCGAGTAAAGGCTTAAAGTAGAGTGCCGCATCCCGGCCCTGCCGGATCGTCTTTTTCTGGTGCATATAGCCTGCCTGACGACGGCGGGCGAGTTCCATAAGGGCAATGATCTTTGTGGCTTTGGCAGGGCCTATCCCCTCGATCTTTTTCAACTGTTCAAGTGTGAGCTTGCCCATTTCACCCAGATTGTTAGAAGCAGAACGCAACACTTCCTGTGCCAGCGTAAGAGCAGATTTTTGTTTGTATCCATCATTCAGCAATATGGCGAGTAACTCAGCATCGCTTAATGCATGCGTCCCCTTGCTGATCAGTTTTTCGCGTGGCCGGTCATCTTCAGGCCAGTGTTTGATGGCAATATGTGTATTTGCCGGGTTAACTGCTCCTTCCATATTTGCTAAAAATATTAGCAAATATATTCCTTCCCACTCAGTTTTTTTATCTTCTCCCAATTTATTTTAAATTAGTCTTCCTGTTGCTAAGGTTATCCGGGAATGAGTGGCTAATAGTCTGTGAATAAGTTTGTTATATAGTTCGCAAATAGACAGGGCGTTTGCCGTCTTGCAGATTGCCCAAAAAAATACAGAATACGTACTCCAAAAAGCATAGTTTTGCAACCTCTTTAATATTCCATGCAACCATCAGTAAAAATTTTCACAGGAAACAGTAACACAGCTCTTGCTGAGAAAATCGCAAAGCGTTACGGTAACGGTCTGGGTAAACTGACCATACAGAAATTCAGCGATGGCGAGTTCCAGCCAATCTACATGGAAAGTATCCGTGGTGATTATGTTTTCCTGATACAGAGCACCAACGCTCCATCGGACAATCTGATGGAACTGTTGATGATGATAGATGCTGCTAAAAGGGCATCTGCAGGTTACATCACCGCTGTAATTCCATATTTCGGATTCGCGAGACAGGACAGGAAGGACAAGCCAAGGGTAGCCATTGCATCCAAGCTGGTGGCTAATCTGTTGACTTCGGCAGGCGCTAATCGAGTGATAACCATGGATTTACATGCTCCGCAGATCCAGGGTTTCTTCGATATCCCGGTAGATCACCTGGATAGTTCCGCAATATTCATCCCGTATATCGAGAATTTGAAGCTGGAAAACCTTACCTTTGCGTCCCCTGACGTAGGTAGCACCAATAGGGTAAGGGAAGTTGCGTCCTATTTCAATGCTGAAATGGTGATCTGTGACAAACACCGTAAACGTGCGAATGAGATTGCCTCCATGGTGGTGATCGGTGATGTAAAGGACAGGGATATTGTATTGATCGATGATATCTGCGACACCGCAGGTACACTGACCAAAGCGGCCAACCTGCTGAAAGAGAAAGGGGCGAGAAGCGTAAGAGCTTTCTGTACGCATCCGGTATTGAGTGGTAAAGCGTTCGACAATATCAGCAATTCCGTACTGGAAGAACTGGTGATCTGCGATACTATTCCACTGCAACAGCAGAGCCCAAAGATCAAGGTGATCAGCGTGGCCGACCTCTTCGCAGTAGCGATCCGGAACATGCACGAAAACAGGTCTATTACAAACCTGTTCGTTCATAGCCACCGCAGGGTTTAATTAACGAGCATTATTTATAACAACATAAATGTTTAATCAATGAAAACGATAACAATCGAAGGACAACTCAGGAGCGAGTTTGGCAAAAAAGCCACCCGCCAGGCACGTTCTGAGGGCCAAGTGCCTTGTGTTATTTACGGGGGTGCAGAAACCGTAAGTTTTTCAGCTCCGGCAGTATCTTTCAAAAATCTGATCTACACTCCTGATTTTCAGTTGGCTGAAATTAAATTAGGTAGCAAAGTTTACAGATGCGTACTGAAAGACAAACAATTTGACACTGTAACAGACGAACTGTCTCACATCGACTTCCTGGAACTGGTAGAAGATAAACCAGTAGCAGTTACTCTGCCAATCAGAATTGTTGGTCAGTCAGAAGGTGTAAAAGCCGGTGGTAAGCTGGTAGTTAAAATCAAAGCGCTGAAAGTGAAGGCTCTGCCTAAATATCTGCGTGAGAACATCGAAGTTAGCATCGACAACCTGGAACTGAACGGAAACATCCGTGTAGAAGACGTTGTTGCTGAAAACATCGAAATCCTGAACTCTCCACGTATTCCTATCGCGTCAGTAGTAATGACCCGTCAGTTACGTCAGGAAGAAGCAGCTGAAGGTAAAAAGAAATAATTCTTTCAGAATATTTTGCAAAAAGTCCCGTTCCGGCTCGTCCGGGATGGGACTTTTTCTATTTTTGCCCTGCATTACATTTGACTTCGTATAAATAGAGGCTTTGTATGCTACAGACGTATAGCAATTAAAATAGTAATCCGATGAAGTACCTGATAGTAGGATTAGGGAATATAGGGACCGAATACGAACAGACGCGCCATAATATAGGCTTTGATATAGCCGATGCTTTTGTTAAGAAGCACGGAGGCTCTTTTAGGGAAGATCGCCTGGCAGATGTAGCCGAAATAAAATGGAAAGGCCGCATTTTTGTGGTGATAAAGCCTACCACTTATATGAACCTGAGTGGGAAGGCGGTTAAATACTGGATGGATAAGGAGAAAGTGCCACTGCAAAATATACTGGTATTAGTAGACGATCTGGCATTACCATTGGAAGTAATACGTCTGCGTCCCGGTGGCAGCGATGCCGGCCAGAATGGACTGAAAAGTATCCAGGAACTGCTGGGCACCAATCAATATCCACGTTTACGCTTCGGTATAGGTAATAACTATCCGCGAGGAAGACAGGTGGAGTTTGTACTGGGTAAATGGACGAATGATGAATGGCCTGTGGTGATGGGCAAGCTGGGGAAATGTGTGGAATTGATCGAGAGTTATGCTTCCATCGGATTGCCCCGTACGATGAATGTCTACAACACATTGAGCTACCCTTATGATAAATAAATCTCGAAAAACTGATATGATCCGTTCTTTTAACCTTAAAACCAAGAAACACCTGTCATGAAAATTATTTGTGTTGGAAGAAATTATGCTGATCATGCAAAGGAACTGAAAAATGAGGTGCCAACCGAACCAGTGATTTTCATGAAGCCTAAGAATGCATTGTTACAGAATAATCACCCATTTTACTATCCGGAGTTCACCGACAATCTGCATTATGAATGCGAGCTGGTACTCCGTATCAGTAAGAATGGTAAACATATACAGGAGAAGTTCGCCGATAAATATTACGATCAGATAGGTATCGGAATAGACTTCACTGCCCGTGACCTGCAGGAGAAACAGAAACAGAAAGGATTACCCTGGGAGATTGCCAAAGCATTCGACAATTCAGCTGTGGTAGGACAGTTCATGCCTATTACCCCTGAACTGGACAAAAAGGATATCAATTTCTGCCTGTATAAAAACAAAGAGATCGTGCAACAGGGAAATACAAAGGATCTGCTGTTTTCCTTTGATTTCCTGGTATCCTATATTTCCAGGTATTTCACCCTGAACATCGGTGATCTGGTGTTCACCGGTACACCGGCGGGTGTAGGGCCTGTGGAAATAGGCGATTCACTGGAAGCATTCATTGAGAATGACAGTATGCTGGAGTTTATGATCAAATAGGCTCTTTTCCCGATATTCAAGCGCTTAACGCCTTACTGTCCGCAGTTTGTGTTAAGCGCTTTTTTATGCCCTGTAATGCGCAATAAAGCGCACAGATTCCCTATCGCAGCAATGCGACAAAGCAAAAACCGGTTACCCTAAAAAAACAGATGAGAAAAGCGCTAAGCTGGCAGATCGTTTACATTAATCAGCCGCTTTGGGGGCGGCGTCTCATAGTCAGGAACGAGTGGTAAGCGTCAGTGATCAGGGAATGTTTTGATAGATAGCGTCCAGTATCCTGGTCAGTTCAGTATAATCATATTCTGTTAATCCAGCCCATCCTGTTTTACGCATGTCCAGCACCAGCGGACGAACATCCTTGTACTTTTCAGCGCCTTTAACGGTCAGCTGTAAATACACCTTCCTGCGATCCTGCGGAGATCCTTCTCTGACTACCAGTTCCTTTTTCACCAGTAGTTCAATGATACGGGACACCGTCGTAATATCCTTTGAGGTCAGTTTGGCAAGCTCATTGTGCGTGATCTTCTTGTGCTTGTACAGGTTTTCAATCAGGAGCCACTGGTCAACCGTAATATCTTTCTTATTGGCATCGAAGGTCTTCTGCCAGTAATTACGTATTCGTTTGAGGGTGGCATCCAGCTTAAAAAAAGACGGATTGCTTACAAAAGTATCAGTCATATTCGTTAATTTGCAGTAGCAATAGTTGTATTAGCAACTAATTTAGTTTAACATCCAAAACAATCCTTACGTGTTTAAAGATAGTACAAGTGTACCAACTTTTAAAGCTGCTGTTCCCGGTAAGGAGCGGTCTTCCGGCAAACAGGTGACACTATTGAAAGCATACCGCTTCATGCAGCAGGCGGCCCATATGGCGGCCACTTATGAAGCGAACCGCAATATCTGCAAATATGTACATTCCACGTCCCGCGGCCATGAGGCTATTCAGATCGCCACTGGTATGCAACTGCAGCCATGGGATTATGCCAGCCCCTATTACCGTGATGACAGCATGCTGCTGGCCATGGGATTCACGCCTTATGAGCTGATGCTGCAACTGCTGGCAAAAAGGGACGATCCGGCATCTGCAGGGCGTTCTTACTACTCACATCCCAGCAGTCTGGATCCGGATAAGCCCATCATTCCACATCAGAGCAGTGCGACGGGTATGCAGGTTATTCCGGCAACAGGTATGGCACAGGGTATCCGCTACCTGGAAAAAACAGGTTCGCCGCTGCTGAAGACAGGTCCGAAAGGTGAATTACCGGTTGTGCTTTGTTCGCTGGGAGATGGTAGTGTAACGGAAGGAGAGGTGAGCGAGGCATGGCAGAGCGCCGTATTATGGGAACTGCCTGTCATCTACCTGGTACAGGACAATGAATGGGGGATTTCCGCCAGTTCGGAAGAAACCCGTGTCATGGATGCCTACGAATATGCGGCCGGTTTTAAAGGCATGGAACGCATGCGTGTGGACGGGAGCAACTTCGAAGAATGTTACCATGCAATGGGCGCCGCCATCAGCTATGTAAGACAGGAACGCAAGCCTATGCTGGTGCACGTCTGCGTCCCTCTGTTAGGACATCATACCTCCGGTGTACGCAAGGAATGGTACCGCACAGCGGAAGATCTGGCATTACATGCAGAAAAAGACCCCTTACCATTATTGCGTCAGCGATTGCTGGAGATAGGTGTGGAAGAAAAAGATCTTTTGGCGATAGAGTCAGACACCCCAAAATATATCAGTCTCGAATTTGACAGGGCAACAGAGGCTTTCGAGCCAACCGCTGATACTGTAGCAGATCACGTTTTTGCCCCGGCAGCAGTGACCCTTGAAAAAGGTGACAGACTGCCCGCCAACGGTAACAAGGTAATGATGGTGGATGCCGCTCTGCACGCGGTAGAAGAAATTTTACAGCAATATCCTGAAGCCATATTTTTCGGTCAGGATGTCGGCCGCCGTCTCGGTGGCGTATTCCGCGAAGCAGCCACACTTGCTGAAAAATTCGGAGATAACAGGGTATACAACACCGCCATCCAGGAAGCCTATATCGTTGGTTCGACCGCCGGCCTTTCAGCTGTAGGCGTCAAGCCTATAGTAGAGATCCAGTTTGCTGACTATCTGTACCCTGGTTTCAATCAGCTGGTAACAGAAATCTCCAAATCCTGTTACCTGAGCAATGGAAAGTTCCCCGTGCAGACACTCGTACGTGTGCCTATCGGCGCCTACGGTGGAGGAGGACCTTACCATTCCGGTAGCGTGGAATCTACCTTACTGACCATCAAAGGCATCAAAGTCGTATATCCGTCCAATGCTGCCGATATGAAAGGTCTTATGAAAGCAGCCTTCCTCGATCCAAATCCGGTTGTCATGCTTGAGCATAAAGGTCTGTACTGGAGTAAAGTCCCCGGTACGCAGGGCGCTATCACCGTCGAACCAGACGCTGATTACGTCATCCCCTTAGGTAAAGGAAGAGTAGTACAACAGGCCCATCCCCGTGACGTCAAAAAAGGCGACACCATCTGTATCATCACCTATGGTATGGGCGTATACTGGGCACAGGCAGCTGCTACACAATTCCCCGGACAAATCGAGATCATCGATCTGCGTACACTCTTCCCATTGGATGAAGAACTGGTGTACAGCACGGTGGAAAAGCATGGAAAATGTCTCATCCTGACAGAAGAACAACTCAATAATTCTTTTGCACAGGCACTCGCCGGACGTGTACAACGCGTTTGTTTCAAGTCACTCGACGCACCCGTGTTTACGCTCGGAGCCCTTGATCTGCCTGCGATTCCGATCAATACTATTCTTGAAAATGCGATGTTACCGAATCCTGAAAAAGTAGCGGCTGCGGTTAAAGAATTATTGTCTTATTAAATATTATAAAGTTTTCTTTGGTTTTTTGAAATTGTCCATTATCTTTGCACTCCCGTTTTGAGATAAGACAACGGAAAAAACGGCGAGGTAGCTCAGGCGGTTAGAGCGCAGGATTCATAACCCTGAGGTCAAGGGTTCAACTCCCTTTCTCGCTACAAGGATTAAAAAAAGGCTTTCTATATGAAAGCCTTTTTTGTTTATTTTCATCTGTACTTTGATAGAAAATTTATGAATAACGCATTCATTACAGCTATCACTATAAATGAGGTTCGCAATATTAGGGAACTCAAAATCCCACTTTCTTCAAGCGAACGGAAACATTTGATTCTTACTGGAAAGAATGGAAGCGGAAAAACGTCTGTTCTTGAAGGCTTAAGAGATTCTCTACAACGTTTATTTGGACTTCATGTCGCTTCAAAACATAATATAGAAGTCGCTTTAGCTGACGATGAGGTAAACAGCTTACTTAATGAAGGGAAGTTTGTATCGGCTTTTTTTGATTCAAAGCGTCAATCCAAATTTAATAAGCCTGAAGGAATAAAGAAAGTTCAGCTTAAAACAAACTACCATTTAACTGAAAAAATTGCAAATCAGTTTATACAATATATAGTTAACTTAAAAGCTGATAGGTCTTTTGCAAAAGATGAAAATGAAACGGAAGTCGTGAAGGAAGTTGATAGATGGTTTTTGCATTTTGAAAAGAGTCTAACAGAGTTGTTTGGTGTTCCCAATCTCATATTATCATTCGATAGGAAGAACTATAATTTCAATATAATTGAAATAGGTAAAGAACCGTATTCTTTAAATGACTTATCTGATGGGTACTCAGCAGTTTTAAGTATTGTTACAGAGTTGTTGCTAAGAATGGATAGTTCTGGGAGCAAAAATTACGATGTTCAGGGTATCGTACTCATTGATGAGATCGAAACTCATCTTCATATTGAATTGCAGAAAAAGATATTACCTTTTCTGACTTCTTTCTTCCCAAAAATACAATTCATTGTTACTACCCATTCTCCTTTTGTTTTAAGCTCTATAGAGAATGCTGTTGTTTGTGATCTGGAGAAGAAGATTGTTACAGATGATCTATCGGGTTATTCTTATGATACATTAATTGAAAGTTATTTTGAAGCAGACAAATATTCCACTGTTTTAAAGAACAAAATGCAGGAATATGAGCAATTGATGGCTAAGGAATCATTGCAGGATAGTGAGAAACTTCAATTGGAAGAATTAAAAAAGTATATTGAAGATGTCCCCAAATTCTTAGCCGATGAATTAGCAGTAAAGATTCAGCAAATTCAGTTAAAAAAGCTTAACAATAAGAAGAATCAATGATTTTCGCCGCTAAGTCCCAGCCCGCACCACCTTGTCTGGCAAATGAGAAAGCAAAAGCTTCTGGAACGTATAGATGTGATGATGTTCTTCATGCGATAAAAAAGGATTTCTATAACAAATGTTATATCTGTGAACAACGTGAGCCTACGACCATCAATGTAGAGCACTTCATTCCTCACAAAGGCGATCGCGATTTGGAATTTGATTGGGATAATCTGTTTTATGCCTGTGCACACTGTAATAATATTAAATTGGCGCAGTTCGATAATATCCTCAATGTGACCAATAGCTTGCATGATGTAGATAGAAAAATAAAATATCAGATAAGGCCATATCCGAAGGAAAAGGCAACATTTGAGGCGATCGATGATACAGTGGCTGTGAGAAATACCATCTCTCTTTTAAATGCTGTCTACAATGGTACTACGACATTAAAGACAATAGAATCGGGAAATCTTCGGAGTCTTTTGCTTAAGGAAATAAGAGCTTTTAATGACCTGTTGTTTAGGTTTTATGATGAAACTTATACAGAAGAAGAAAGAGAAACTATAAAGAATGATATAATAAGGCATTTGCGTTCCTCGTCTGCTTTTACTGCGTTCAAAAGATGGATAATACTGGATCTTGAGAATATCAGACCAGATTTTGAGCAATATTGTGGATAGCCATTGATTGTAATATTGATATTCACAGGAGCAATAAAACAATAGCTTTATTAATCCATTTTTAGACTCTTGACGGGATTCATTGCAGCGGCCTTAATACTTTGAAAACTTACCGTTACTAGGGTAATGATCAAAGCACCGACACCACACGTCACAAAGATCCACCAGGACAATGTGGTACGGTATGGATAATTATCCAGCCAGTTATGCATAAAATGCCAGGCCAGCGGCATAGCTATCAGAAAAGCAATTACGACCAACAAGGCGAAGTCTTTTGAGAGCAGGCGCCATATATTATAAATGGATGCACCCAGTACCTTCCGCACTCCGATCTCTTTGGTACGTTGTTCTGCAGTAAAAGCAGACAAGCCAAATATTCCCAGGCAGGAAATGAAGATGGCCAATATGGAAAAGAAAGCTACCAATGTGCCGAAACGTTCTTCAGCAATGAATTTTGCCGCATATTCTGCATCTGCGAATTTATAGTCGAATGGCGCTGAAGGGATGATCTTCCTGAAGACATTTTCTATTGCAGGTAGTGCCTTGCTCATACTAACGCCAGGCTTCACCCTGATATTTATCCAGTTCACATCTCCATTCAACGCTTTTACAAAGAATAATGTAGGCTCCACCGGTTTATAGGGAGATTCCATAACCATGTTTTTAATCACACCCAATATCTTATAAGGATAAGGGGCCTTATCCCGCCATTTCCAGGTAATGGTTTCCCCTACAGGGTCAGCGAATGCAAAATACTGTGCTGCGGCTTCATTGATCACAACTCCGGAAGAATCACCTGCGAGATCCCTGGAGAAATCACGCCCGGCTATAACCTGCCAACCTATCGTTTTACCAAATTCATGTGTAACGGCAAGCGTTCCAAAACTTTCATCCTGCGCAGGATTACGACCAGCCCAGTCAAACCCATTATTTGAAGACCGTACTTCTGTCGTCTTGCCCATTGACTCTGCCATTTCATCCACCATCCCGGTATTTAAAAGAGATGTTCTCAACAGATCATACTTGCCATGAAAATCTGCGGACTTCATTTCCAGCAACAGTAAACCTTCCCTGGAATAACCAACAGGCCTGTCTTTGGTATAATTCACCTGCCGGTAGATAACAATAGTACATATAACAAGGACAACTGAAATTGTGAACTGCATCACTACCATTGCTTTTCGTGGAATGGCTGCAAAGCGGCCTGCACGATAGGTGCCTTTTAATACTTTAATGGGTTTAAAAGAAGAAAGATATAACGAGGGATAACTTCCTGCCAGTACTGATGTGATAATGATGAAGCCAACGCCCATCATCCAGAAATAGGGGTTATTCCAGACCATGTTTATCTGTTTGCCGGCAAGTTTATTGAACCAGGGCAATAAGGCCGTAATCAGCAAACAAGACATTGCAAAAGACAATATCACCACTAAAAATGATTCACTGAAAAACTGATAGATTAGCTGCATACGCATAGAGCCAAGGGCTTTGCGGATACCTGTTTCCTTTGCTCTTTTTTCAGAGCGTGCCGTGCTCAGGTTCATGAAATTGATACAGGCCAGCAACAACACAAATAAGCCAATAGTACCTATCAGCCATACCATGCGAACAGGCCCATTAGCAGGTGTCTGCATCGCTTGTGGATAAAAATGCCAGTCGCTCATGGGATGCAGAAATACACTGATACCAGCCTGCTCATGCTTTTTGAATTTTTCCAGTCCGTGGATATTTTCAAGCACTGCATTTTTAATACGACTGTTCACCGCTGCAAGGTCCGCCCCTGACTGGATCTCCGCATATAGTTTAATAAAACCATTATTCCAGTCGTTAATGGCGCGTTTCTCTATCCAATCGTTCTGTGATACCCAATACTGAAAAGTAGAAATAAATTTAACGTCTTTAAACTGCGTGTTCAGTGGAAGGTCTTCGTATACACCTGTAATGTTCAGGCTTGTCTTATTATTCATCACAAGGATACTGCCTACAGGATCAGCATCCCCAAATAATGCTTTGGCCGCAGATGAACAGAGCATGATGGAGTAAGGATCATTCAGCCCTGTCCTTTTACCACTCAGCATTTTAAGTGTGAGCATTTCCGGACCACCTTCATCCATGAATATACCGTTCCGGGAGATCTTTTTCTCCCCCGCTGAAAGAATATATTCCTGCGCCCACGATGCCCTCACAATGTATTTGAATTCATCTTTATATTCACGCTGAAGTGTGGCCGCCAGCGGATAAGGCAGCGAATTGTTTATGAAGACACCATCTTTTGGATCCGTTCCTGTTGTCATTACCTGAGTAACGCGATCATAATTATCATGATACTTATTGAATGAGAGTTCATCCCAGATCCAAAGCCCATTCAGGAGTGCAATGGTGATACCCATGGCGAGCCCGCCAATATTGATCAGGGAATAAGACTTGTTAAGAACAAGATTACGCCAGGCTATTTTGATGTAGCTTTTAATCATGTGGCAGGAGGGATTTATGTATTCGGTGCATTAAAACTATGCCAGTTCTAAACTTGTTGATAGTCAATTTTTTAAGTGCGTATCATGGTCTGGAAATGTTCGTTTTCAATACATCCGCTGTCCGCTTATGAGGCAGGTGTTGAAATCTTTTGTACATGAATGGACAGGCCATGAGAGGAGCACCCCATAGGTCGGTTCATCCGGGCTGAAGTACTTGCCTTCAATCAAAAAGTATTCAAATTCAGCATCAATTGGTTAGATAATTCTTTTAATCTCGCTACAAAGTAAAAGCTTCAGAGAAAGCTGGAGCTTTTTTGCGTTGAGATATTTAAGTTTCTTTAGAATAAAAAGAGGCCGTCTCAAAAGCATTGAGCAGCCTCTTTTTATTTTATTCAGGTGACCGATGGAATCAGGTAGTCATTTAAGCTCATCTGAAGACATTCGATTGTTTTTGATACAGCCTCTTTTTCTATAGAAACTCTTTTCGCAATGCAAGCTTATTTTAATACGCTTTTCAATTCCACTACATCGAAGTTATCATTGCTTTCTAAAAAATGTTTTAGTATTGGGATATGTCCTTGCCCCAAAATTAAAATAACATATTTGTCAGAGGGTTCAACCTGATTTATAATATTTGAATAAATAGCAAGGTTTCTTAAATACCAATCTGATACAGCTTCTGCTCCTACATAATTTTTACCAGCTCCAACCTTTGCCATAAATTTCAGATAAAGAGATAAATTTCTGTTTAATTGTTCGGGTTTGTTGATGTATTTTAAAACCTCGGTTATTGTGCCTTTTTTCAATTTATCATTATAGTCATTTAGCATAACATTTGCCTGGGTCCCTAAATCTTTTAGCAAATCAAGTTGATTATTTTCTTTTGCAGTCGCAGCCATGGAGCTACTATGTGTCATTCCATAAAATTTATCTATACAGTTTATGTGATTTAAGTTTAATTTTTTAGCTAACCTAAACCCAATTTGTTCTCTTTCTGAAACTGTTATTTTATAATGATCTGTCAAATATGAATTGTACAAACTGTCGTTAGAAGATTGATTTTCAAATGGCCTTTCAATCATTACTTTAGTAGCCTTTGTTTGAGATAGAATATTAGTTAAATCTTCTAATTCACTTTGTCGCTTTGCACTAAAAAAATCGTCTACTTTTAATTCGAATTCATCCGTATGTGGAGTTTCAAAATGGATAGTTCCGATCAGTAAAATTTTTGTTTTCTGAGTTTGTGCAGATGCTGTAAATCCAAAAGCTAAAGCAAAAATTAGTGTTATTATTTTCATATATAGATTGTTCTTTTTTTGGTTGTCCCTTTTTTGTTTCTGAGGTGTTTAGAAAGTAGACAGATTTCAAAAATCAGCAATTTAAAATATAGAGATATTGTCTATGAGAAATAAGTGAGTGAATGAAGGCTTTCAGCATTGCTGGAAGCCTTCTCTATTATTAGGGCAATTTTATCGGCGATAACAACCAGGATATACCATCTTCTTCCTGTTTAACATGCCAGACAGTAACGCCAGCTGTAATATCCCTCGTTACAATACCATGTAACATAAACGGAGGTATCCACATGAGTTCTACTATTCCGTCTCCGTCCCAGCCTGCATCCAAAAACATCTCCTTTGCGATATTGGTATATTCCTCCGCGTTTCCCAAACACGCTTCCGGACTAAGGGTGAAATTCAGATTATCAATCCACTCATAAGCTTTCACATTAAAGGTTCTTAGGGTCTCTGGCAGATAGGTGATTATTTTACTTTTATCTATTTGATTATTCATATATTCTTCTTTTTAAGCTATTCATTCACCATCACACGATTTCTCATCATATTAAACATGGCAATTTTATTTGGTGATAAAAGCCAGGATACACCATCTTCTAATTGTTTAACGTGCCAGATGGTAATGCCAACGGTAAGTTCCATTGTTAGGCTACTTTTCAACATAAAAGGCGGAATCCACATTAATTCTATTTTCCCATCTCCATCCCAACCTGCATCTAAAAATAGTTCCCTCGCGATGCTAAGATATTCTTCAGGGTTATTCAAACACGCTGCCGGATCAATGGTGAAATTCAGGTTGTCTATCCATTGATACGCTTCCACGCTAAAGCTTCTAAGGGTTTCTGGCGGATAGGTGATTATTTTACTTTTATCTCTTTGGGTATTCATATTTTTGCTGGTTTAAGTTGATATACTATCAGATAATCAGAAGGTTTAAAGATAGCAAATCTGATAGATCAATGAAACCTTGCAGGATGCATGCCTCCAGACTTTAATTACATGTAGAAAAGATAACACAATGAACATTAATTTAGAAGATTACAATCTACGTTCGAAGATTTTTTCAGGTAACAATCTGATTATCATCTTTCAGCATAAGGATGACATCACAGAACGCCGAGTATTGGAACTCAATGAAGTAGTTGGCTTTATTGATCATGCAGATAAGGCAGAGTTGGTATCTCTCCGGATAGGTGAAGGAAGTTCCTATGCCTTTGATCTTTCCTTACGATTAGATCGTGAAGAGATCAGAGATTTTTCAGAAGTATTGCTTTTTATTGCAGGTACAGGAGGTCGTTTCTGCTTCAGAGCTTGTGCAGGAAATATCCTTTTCAGGGAGTGGACGGAGAATGATATCTGGTTGAAATAAAATAAATACCTCAAATAGTTGGTGTCCTTTCAAAATGCTGACATCAAATTACCTTTTGCTTTAATGCTGCCGCAACCCGACATAGATATTGATAAATATCAATGACTTCCGCAACCCTGATAGATAGTTTTGTCACATTCCATACAGGACATTGACAAATAAAACTATCACAGCATGAAATCAGGTTATCAAAGATCAATACAATCACGGTATCGGGCGAAGCAGATAGATCTGCTTACTGCTTTTGTTATAGCTATAATCACACTTCTATCAGGACCGGCATTTAGTCAGGGATATATCGAAGGCGTTAATATCAGCTATGAACACATGCCCATGAAGATCGAGACACCGCATGGCGATCAGAAGTTCACCGGCAGTAATTTTAAAATAGCAACGACCATCCCTATTTTTCTTACCCCCAATAAGTCTAAGTACCTGCTTGTGGGCGGGAATCTGGAAGCCTTCAACTTTTCGGGCACTCATCCGGATTTTGATGTCAAAAGAGTGTATAGCATTTCTCCCACCCTGGGTTACAGTACAATGGTCAATAGGAGCTTCAATCTTACCTTTCTTTTCACTCCAACCATGAACAGCGATTACAAGGATGTAAAGACGGCCGATATCAACTTTGGCGCCGTAGTAAGGGGCAGCTGGAAAGTAAGCGAGAATCTGACCTGGAGAGGCATCCTTGGGTATCGCAGACAGTTCTATGGACCACAATATGTCGTATTGCTTGGTATGGACTGGAAAGTCAATGATAAATGGCGAATATTTGGTGATCTTCCCCATAGCACAACAGTGAGTTATGCGGTCAATGAAAAAGTAAATACCGGCTTTAATCTGTTCGTGCAACAGTCAACATACCGTTTGAAAAACCAGCAGCGATATTTCGAATACAATACAGTGAATCCTGGTCTCTTCGCTGAATATTATGTATCTCCCAAATGGGCAGTCCGCGCTACCGCAGCTTATACGCTGATCAGGAATATGGAGATCTATAACAAAAATGATAAAGCAGATGGCTTTATTGATTTCTATGAGATGGGTGACCGGAAAGATCCGCTAAATCCGGAAGTAGCCAGTGGCCTTTCTTTCAGGATAGGATTGAGTTACCGAATTGTTCCCGGGAGAAGATAATATTCATGAATAAAATCACTGGCATGACTAGAATAATCATTGGCCTGTCAATTGGCTTTGTATTGACATTGTTGGATATTTATCCTGTTTATTCCCGGTTACTACAAACCTTAGAGCGCATAAAAACAACCCGGGATGTAGCTGAGGTGCATAACTTCAGAAGAAATTCACAGATAATCAAATCACCTGAAGAAGCACTTACGATCAGTAGGTTTTATCAGGATAGCAGGGTGCATACACTTGCAGTGTTAGAGGATGATGGTGAAAGTGTAACAGGGGTGGACCTTAGTGCTGCACTAAAACGATATGACCTGCATTCGTTTGATATCATAATGGATATGGGATTTGATGAGGTTGTAAAACTTATCGGAAAGTCTTCGGAAAAGATTGTTGTAAAATATGAAGAGCTGCTGCCGTGTGTTGCCGGGGATCAACATTTAGCTATCGGGATAAATTATGCAGAACATGGAAAAGAAACCGGGCAGGTGAGACCTTTTATGTTTCCCAAATACGTGCATACTGATCCGGCGATCCATCAGCTAAATTATACCGGCGGCTGGCTGCTGGATCATGAGGTGGAACTTGGAATTGTATTTCCATCGGCTGTCTGTGCTGTCGCCGACCTGGATCATATGATGATAGGTTTTTTGGTGGTAAATGATTTCACCGACAGAGCTACGCTTATGCGAAAGATGGATAGCAAAAATGTAACGGGCGGTAAAGGTTTTCCGGATGCCAAAAGTAAAAAGGGCTTTCTGCCGACGGGTCCTTACATGGTCATTCCCAGGAATTGGCGCGCATTTGTAACCGAATTGAAGCTACAGCTTTCTGTTAATGGAAAAATACGACAGGAGGGTGCCGCAAAAGATATGGTGTGGGACATAGATAAAATAATCGAACATTCATTGGCGGTGAAAGGTGAAAAGAAAAGTTTCTACCAGGATAAAATGGTGGTATTATTTGAGGGCGATTGTATTCCTGCCAATAGTATCATCATCACCGGAACACCTTCTGGTGTTGTGTTCAACGCTCCAGCTAAAAGCTTCATTGTGGGTACCGTTACCAGATATATCTTCACTGGTGGATTTTTTAAAGCAAAAATGCACCCATACATTTTGCGGCAGTATCTGAAAAAAGAAATGACAAATCCTCATTATCTCAAACCTGGTGACCAGGTTGAAAGCTCCATTAGTTTTTTGGGGTCAATAAAAACGAATGTTAAAGAATGATTGGCAATATGTAGCCTGCCCGATATAGTACCAGAGATTAGTATTTATCAAGAGGTTGGATGGTTTAACATACCATTCAACCCACTTGTACTTCGGAGTTGTTGCGCATTTTAAGGTATATTACAAAGTGATTTTAGATACTACCGACTTGAAATTCATTCTGTTTAACAGAAAACACAATATCATATGATAGATCCTCAATCACTCATACAAATCGAGGCATTCATAAGAAACATTATTCAGCCTGATACGCATGAATGGGATGCCTTTGTACAAATCGTTCAATTCAAAACCTTAAAAAAGAAAGAGCTATTGCTGAGGGAAGGACAGGTTTGTAATTTCATCGCATTTGTGAATAAAGGTGTATTGAGAGAATATTCTTATCAGCATGAAAAAGAGGTAACTGCCGACTTTGTATGTGAAAACCAGTTTACCAGTGATTATCAGAGCTTTATATTACAGGTGCCCTCGAAACAAAATCTGGAGGCCCTGACAGACCTTGAACTCCTCATTCTGAGAAAGGAAGACATAAATGACGTATATGATAAATACAAGATTTGGGAGCGTTTCGGACGGCTGATTATTGAACGGGTATTTTGTAGTGCGGAAGAGAAACGAAAAAAGATCATCGCCAATTCTCATGAAGAGCAGTACCGTGACTTTATGAACAACTATCCGCAACTCATTCAGCAGGTGCCACAATATTATATTGCATCATATCTGGGACTAACGCCGGAACACCTTAGCCGCTTAAGAAAGAAGAAAGGCTGACATAAGGATAGACATAAAAAAAGGGTGCTTTGTGCACCCTAAAGACTTCCTCAACCTATTACAGATACATTCGCCAACTGCCCCGTGCTCTCTTTGATCACATCCGCCATATCATCAAAATGTTGCTGAATGATTTTCTTCACATCCCTCAGGTCTTCACTATCTACCCTTGGTGGGTTATTGATTAGTTGATTGAATTCCTGGAAACACCTGTTGCCCGTCTCAGCATCATTTTCACCAGCTTCAGGATAAGCCGAAACGATTTGTCTTTCCAGCCCAAACGGCTTCAACAGATAAGTGATCCTTGAACTGATAAGCGGCTCTGTATTGATACAGACAAACGGTACGTTCTGGATGATCGCAGAGATCGTCCCATGATAGGTATCGCTCACTGATATATCAAATCCGGCGATCATTTCAAATGTCTCAACAGGATCTTTATATTCTACAACATAAGAGAATTTGTCGCCAAAAACACTTCTCATTTTCATTACCGTAACATGATTATCATATTGCCGGCTGTAGGCATAAAAGCAAATGTCGAACTGAGACAGATCGGTATTTTTTAGTATGGCAATGAGTGGATCACACAATTTGAGAGAAACAGAGATACCTATCAGTGGCTTCCTGTTCGCTTTTTTCTCTACTTTTTTCAACTCAAGATCCAGCACCGGATCAGGAATTGCTTTCACCTTATCAATCCCTATTTTATGCAATTCGTTCTTGAAGAATTCAGTCCTTACCGCAATGTATTTGGACCGTTGTTCTATATTATGAAATAAGTGTTCTTTTGTCTTTACAGATTCGAATCTGTGTACACAATTGAATAACACTACCGGTTTTTTAGTGGCTAAAAATGAAGCGGAATCCAGGAAGAAGATTTTACCATCTTTCTCATAATCTTCACTCCAGATTACATCTCCACCGATCACAAGTGCATCATATTGAGAAAGGACTGATTCCAGAAGGGCTATTCCTTCTCCTGCAGGAAAGAAGTTAATGTCCAGACCATCCTTATGCTCCTTCACAATTTCTTTGCTCTTGGTTTTGACATCAATGGCAAAAATGTCTATCTCGCAGTTTTCAATACGTTTTTTTAGTTCGTAACGGGTTTTCAGACAGATCATGATACAACCGGGATTATAATCACCACGGTAATATCCACCGTACATGCCAATCATGGCAATTTTTGTTTTAATGCTATTCATAGAGATTTAACTAACAAGGTTTTTTGAGTCAGATACTTTATAAAGTGTAAAAATTTCTATTGTGTTTTAGCTAATTGATTAACAAGTGCTCAGCGAGCCCAGGAACAAACTTTTATTTTAAGAAACAGTGGGCATCGTATAATAGGACAATATTTTATCCGGTATTACTAAATATACAATAATCAGTTGTAAATATTATATTTTTAAGCCATCATACCTCTCATTTGGGCGGTAAGCTATAATAGCAGGCGCTGTCCTGGTATCAAAAGGCTATGAAGCCCATGCCGTGTTGACGCATATTAGTGAAGTACGTGGTCAGAAAGTACCAGACACAGACGAACAGATCAGCTGGTTGAGGATGCAAACACGTATTAATTAGCAACGAAGTACGCAGACACCTCACGGATAATATCCTCAATATTCGCTTTATAAAACCCTGCACCATTCATACATCCACACTCTACGATGTAATACGCATCACCGCAAAGACATACATCCATTACAAATACATCATGGGGAGTATACTCTTTGCAACGGGCCACCGCAAAGTCAATCACAGCATCAGGGCACCCCGCTTCCTTTTTTAGCTTAAAGTATTGCCGGTATTTTGACGCAGCTACCACTCGTTTATTAACAATCCACAGCCGCCATTCATATTGAATGTTATAAGGTTCAGAGACAACAATTTTGCTTTCAGGTGATAAAATACTATTCTCTACAGCTGAAAGTTGGGAAAACCAATCACGGATCTGATCATATTGTTTCAGCTCACCTGCAAATGATTTATTGTCGTCATTCGGACGTATAAACAATAATTTGTCTTCAGGGTATTCACTATTATCAATGAGTGACTGGAACGTAGTGATCTTTGCCTCATAGTTGAGCATGTGACGCCCCCAATGTTTGATGTAGTTTTCTATAGAAAACTGTTGCTCATCAAAGAAAACCCCTTCCCGTAATACAGGATCATTTGCCGCTATTGCATTAAATGTAGTAGAGCCGTAAATAATAGAACGGTGTGTTTTATCAAATGGGGGCAAGGTCGATGTAAAGGGTATAATGTCTATTGCATGAAATGGAATGCCCAATCTGGCGCACGCACTTTGCATTCCTTCAAAATCGGATAGGCTTGTAAGGTTGCGTTGCACAACCCATTGTATGTTTTTAAATTGTCCCATGGTTAAGATACGCGAAGATATGGCGGTTCCCCGTACATCGTATCATTAACCCAGATATATTAGAAAGATGTCCGATTGGGTCAGAAATATTTCTTAACTTGTTATAAACACGCTATCTATGAAATCGCCGTTAACCCCGGATTTGGCAACAAGTACCCGCGCAGTAGCCAATGTCGCCTCAGAAGGCGCAATTTCTCAACCGGCCGTCCCATTTAGTAAAGCACAATCAAATAATACTGATGCGAAAACAGCACCGGAAGAAGTTTTTTCGGAAGATCTGGCTGCCGCCGGGAAGATAGAAACGCCACTGGAAATCGACATGGATGAAGATGGCGTACTTGAGCCACATACTTTATTCATTGATCCGGAAGATGGCGAATTGTGGCTACATTCCGACGCTCAGACTTTAAGTGTTTTTTTACAACGTAAGCGTAATAAACATAAAAAGAATTTATCATCCCAGGTAATTAAATTGTTAGCGAATATTGAGGCTGCATCAAAAATCATACATACTGGCAAATATGGAACAAGGGGTTCGAATAACAAAAAAAAGGCTCCTACAACACAAGAAAGACAAGCCGCCCAGTTTCAGCTTAGACAGGTTGCTGTTTTGCTGCAACAGCTGAATATATTGACGAATGTGATCATGAAGAAACAGCGGCCCCCGTCTCATCAGGAACAGTTGGTCACTAGAACAATAGGGTCAGATGTTTTTTGCGAGAAGGTCGTAATGGCGCCACTTAGCATTTTGAGAAGAGATGATAATATAGAAGGGTCTCAGCCAGTAGAGGAGACCGTTCTATGGAACAGTGTTAAAAAATTCGCGGGTTATAAACGCGGACATATGTTAAATGAGCATTTACATGGCCCGGGAACAAATAATAATCTTGTACCTATCTCTACAGCTTTTAACAGTACCATGAAGACTGGTGTGGAAAGAGCAACAAAAGATGCTGTCAATGGAAATAATAAGGTAGTGAGATTCGAAGCGGAAGCGCTTAATTGGGGTAGCTATCCGGGAGCCTTTGGATATCCGGATGAGAAAAAATTACCTGCAAAATTTAGATTTAAGGTAACACAAATGCAATTGATCCCTGGGCATAACTATGACGGGAGTCTTATTCAACACTGGCAGGACTCGACAACTGTCATTTATGAGGACTCTCCTGACCATGACATCCCTGTTGACCTGGTAAAGGGAGTTGTTGCCCCTGTTATAAAAAAGTTTGTGCCAGGAATATACTTTCATCCCGGCGGAAAAATTCAACTGGCGCCGACTGGTAAAAATTATCACCTGATAGGTAATTTTAGCATCAATAATGATCATTCTCTTTTACCCGCGCTTGCGTTAGACGATCCCAGTCAGCTTACAGCTTCTTTTATCAGAGAATCGGTATTGACAGAGTATGAGGTCCCCAACGGTTATGAGATCATATATCCATTTCCTCCAACACAGCTGGACTATATTTATAAAGGGAAGATCGAAAAATATCCTACTCAAGGTTTTACTTTTTTGGTCAGAAATATTGCAGAACATCCGAAATTGGAGAAAGAATATGAAGGACAAAAGCAACTGATCATTGACGCAGAGAAACTGCAACAACAACAGGTATTGGATATTCGGCAAGAGCAAGAACGGTTAAAAAGAGAACAACAGGAGCAATTCAGGTTGAAAAAGGAAAAAGAAAAGCAGCAACAGGAAAGACAGCAACAAAATGATGATTATCGCCACAATCTGCTGGGTAAGATCCGGGTGGAGTGCCGGAAATATGAATCAAAATTTGGCAGTGATGGATTGAGTAGATATAAAGAAGAAAGGGAAAATTGCCTTTATTATGCTAATACTGAGTGGAAAGGTGATACTGATCTTTTCGATAAAGAAGAGGACTCGTTACTAGAGCCAATTAGAAGTAAAATTGTTAAAATAAAAGACGAAATCTTGATATGGGAGATCGATCTTCAAAAGAAACGGGAGAAAATTGAATTGTTGAAGATAAGCCTGAATGAAAAAATTAATGAGAAGTTCTTACCGGAATTTAGTGATAAGCCATTGCGCTATTTTAATGAAAAAGTGGAAGAGATAATTGACAGATATAGTAGACATTGGGAGAAATCGTCCAGGACATTAAGCGCCGATTTTGATGAACTATTGAAGTCTCCACTAGAAAACGTAGAAGTAGCATATAACAGGACAAATGAAAGGTTTTCTGATAAGATTTCCACTAGCGCAATACACGAGAAAAAAACATTAAAATCAGGGCCATTCAGATTGAGCCAGGGTGAAGATCGTGAACGGCAATCTCAACGAGACAGAAAAATGGAGAAAGAGCCCTTCAGACTCACAAATGCTTCATTCAACGTAAAGGAAACGAAATCAGAACATCCAAATCCGCTAAAGCGTAAGGGAAGTCAGGATAATATTTTGGATACTGAAAAAGTCGCAAAACAAAAGACGGAAAGTTTCACATGGGGAGTATCAAACGAAACTACCGGTTCGTCTATGCAAATAATAGCCCCTTTCACATTGTCTGCAGAAGTAAGCAGTAACATTACCAATAGTGACAACGATTATGTGAAGACGGTAATCGATGAAATATCTGGTACCGTGAATTATCTTTCAGAAAATATGAATGTTACGAATGATCTGCTTATCCAGTTAAAGTCATTTCTACCGCAATTTGCCGTCAATCCCACAGCTCAGGGGAAAGATACGATATTAAATATGCTTAAAGGTTTACAGGGAATTGATAACGAGGGGTTGATAGATGCATGTATATCGATGTGGGAATCGCTTTAATTGTAATTCCTTTTTAATGCCTTCTCTGCCAATATCGTACATGCAATCCCTATTGTATAACATATGATATCAGCCCAGGTGAAGTAATTCCCGATAATGATATTCGCTGCCCTGGAATGCTGTAAGCCTAATAGCTTAACCACTTTGAAATATTGTAACATTTCCACCAGGTAAGAAAATGCCAGTACCCCCAAAGCAACAGGGACTACAGGTGCCTGAATAAAACTGCGAACAAAACAATAGATCAGCACCACGACCAGTACATCTCCAAAATAGGGACGGATAAGATCATCGTGTACATATAAGGCAATCAACACTTCTATAACAAAAATAAGAATCGCCAATAACAGGTACGGCAGACTAAAACGGAATTTCATAGGAACTAAGATAATACTTCAGATGTATAGAGATATTAATAATTTATCTTTTTATGTACTTCGCCTTTCTCATTATAAAACAGGATCTCAGGTTCGTTTTGCTCATTAACGATCATCTCCAGTCTGATCCGCCCCTTGGTATCACGTACGAAAATGCCTGTTCGTTGACCTTGCTGACCTGCAAACATCCGCGTATAGCCAAAATATCCATCCGCTTTTAGCTTGTTGATCACTTGTTGCTGTTCCTGTTCGTTTTTGACCTTACTCCGGATAGAATCAAGTGTAGCCATCATCTGATCTACAGGGAATGAGGGCCGCTCAAAAACCGTCAATCCTTTGGTATCATCGCCTTTTTCCCGCTGAATGTAGGACAACTGCACGACCTGGTTGTACTTATCAAACGTGATACTGAGCTCATTCTGACCTTTCCCATTTTTTCCTTTCCCATTGTATACCAGACCGCCACATTCTTCTCCTTCAGTATTATAAAACATGAGTCCTGCTTCATCACCACCCTGACGGCTCATCTTTTTACCATTCACAACAGCCGGAGGAAGGTTTTCCTTATTGAACAAGGAAAGTTTAACGGTACCATCCGGTTCTACAATTTCAATCTTTTCTGCGCGTAAACTTTTGATAATATCGTCCTGCGACGATTTTCGGAAACCATAACCAATAAAGGCCAGTATGAAGACGGAAGTAACAATGGCATATACTCTGAAAAAGGCCATCTGACGGCGTAATCCGGTTACTTCATTGTGTAGATCCTGCATGGTTTGCATGAGTTTGGTGAATGATGTGGAATATATCGCGGAAGATAACAAAAGGAGAGAAGTTCTGCAACGGTATAAACAAAGAACGGCCAGGTACATACCTGACCGTTCTTTACTATCTGTAATGTAAATAATTACTTGTTGAGATTAGGGTTGTTTTGCTCTTCACCCTGTGGTATCACGAAGATATAATAAGGGCTGTTAGCCGCAAAAGCGGTTCCATCAGAGAATGTCAGCGCTGTATGATACCTGGCAGGTACCTCTTTGGTACTGCCATCAGGTTTTACTACAGTCACCTTGATATCATTACCATTTACATCTACATAAGGCTTGCGTACGACTGCCTGTTGGGTACGGATGATATCAGATAATCCAAAACCTTCACCCCAGAGTTCTTTTCTCCTTTCTATCAGGATTTCTTTGATCAGATTCTCCGCTGTAGCACCGTTGGTATCAAACAGCCTGGCTCCTCTGGCGGTACGAAGCTGATTTAATGCAGTTATCCCTTCGGGAATACTACCCGCACGGGCATAACCTTCTGCTTTAATCAGCAGGGCTTCCGCACTTCTCATCAGGACCAGATCTGCAGTCTGATCTGCCCTGAATTTGAACTTTTTATATTGTAGATAACCTTCCCTGGCAGCAGCAGAACCGTCCCAGGAAAACAATGTTTTACGGATATCCCCTGTTTCGAATAACTGACCAAAGAAAGGATCAGCCATATAACTGTAGTAATAAGAGGAAGAAGAGGATACGTCCAGGAAGTGGAAGCTATAACTACCATCACTCTGACTGGGAATTTCAGAATGTCCCCAGATCCACTCAGTGTTGCCGGCGTCATTGAAACCCTTGCTGTATTCAGATGGCGCCATTAACGGGTAGTTCTGTAATGCTTCATTCGCTGCTGCTGCTGCAAATGCCCATCTGCCGGTATTCAGGTATGCGCGTGCCAGTAAGCCGTTTACTACATCGACATTGATCTTGTATTTCGCCGGACGGTCATAACCTGCCAGCAATTCTCTGGCCTGCTGCAGATCGGAGAAGATAACTTCATAGATCTCTTTGAGAGAGGCTTTCGGGTTGCCCTGTGTACTTGCTGTAGTGGGCGTTGTATAAACAGGTGCGGTTTTAGCCGTTGAATCTTTCAGATAAGAATACTGGTAAAAAGAAGCAATTGTCAGATATGTATGTGCCCTCAACGCCAGTGCCTGTCCTTTGAGCACCTTTTTGGTAGCCGGATCTCCTTCCACTCTGTCCACATTAGCGATGATAATATTGCTATTGTTGATGATCTTGTAGAGTTGTCCCCAGATAGCAGTCACGCGTGACTGTGTCTTATCATTCATCTGAGTAAAACGATACGCCGTAGGAAAACCATACTTGGTGGTGATCAGCGCTACATCATTGGCCATCGCATCACTGGTAAGCGCGATGGTCTTAAAACCGGGATTACTGTAGGTACCACCATAAAAATCATCCATCATAGCCGCCCAGGTGCCTTCAGAGATGGTGGTAAGATTAGCGACATTTTTTAGTACAATGTCTTCAGATACCGCATTTGACGGAGCGGTATCCAGCTGTTTGTTGCAGGCTGCCAATCCTAAAAGCAACGCTGCCGTATATGTGTAAAATCTGATTGATTGCATGTTCATTCAATGTTTAAACGTTACGTATTAGAGTCCCACCTGTATGCCGACCGAGAATGTTTTCATCGCTGGATACTGATAGTAAGTGGTACCATCAATAGACTGCTCAGGATCCATACCCTTGTGACCATAGAAGGTCAGGAGATTTTCTCCCAGACCGTATACTTTGGCGCTCTTGATACCAATTCTGGATAATAATCTGTTTGGCAGAGAATATCCCAGAGATACCGTTTTAAGACGGGCATAAGTAGCGCTGTAGAGGAAACGGGTGGATGTAGAGGTCCAGTTGAGGTTATCTGTAGTGAAACGGGGAACGTCTGTGTTCGTATTTTCCGGTGTCCAGCGTTCCAGCAATTCTGTTGACCAGTTGCGTCCAGGACTGGTCGCACCGCTCAGCAGAGATACATAATCCAGGTCCAGTACTTTACCGCCGATGCTATAGGACAATAAGAAAGAAAGGTCAAAGTTTTTATAATTGAAACTGTTGGTGATCCCACCTGTAACATCCGGCAAAGCTGAGCCAGCATAATATTGCGTAGCAGACGCATAGTTGGTCGTAGTGACTTTCTTGCCTTCAGCATCTGTCTGATACCAGAGCGGATTACCCGTTTTGGCATCTACACCAGCCCACTCACGCAGATAGAACTCATAAATAGAACTGCCTACCGTCAGCTTTTTAGTACCACTGATGATTTCCTTTTGTGGGAGCTCGGTGATCTTATTCTTGTTGTGTGCTATATTCAGTCCGATATTCCACTTGAAATCACGGGTTTGAATAGGTATAACATTCAGTTCCAGTTCCAGACCGGTATTGCGCAATGCTCCAATATTCGCGCTGATGGAACTGAATCCGGTAGAGGCAGCCATTGGTTTTGCGTACAACAGGTCCTTACTGGTTCTGTTATAATAGTTGATATTACCATACAGACGGTTGTCAAATAATGCGTAATCCAGACCAATATTCAGATTCAGGTTACTTTCCCATTTCAGACCTGGAGTTGCCAGTCTGGATGTAATAACACCGCCGTTACCCAGGTTATTCTTGATATCGAATAATGCAAGGTATGCGTAGTAGGTGCTTAAGTTGTCATTACCAGAAGCGCCATAGCTACCTTTCAGTGTCAGGGTATTCAACCAGCTCACAGAACGGAGGAACTGTTCTTCTGATAAACGCCAGGACGCGCCTGTTGACCAGAATGTACCCCAACGGGAATCAGGAGAGAAACGGGAAGAGCCGTCCCTTCTTACGGAAGCAGTTAAGTAGTATTTGTTCAGGTAGTTATATTGTCCCTGACCAAAGAAGCTCAGTTTTGCATAGTTATCAGAAACACCGGTAAAGTCATTTAACTGAGATGCTGCAGCCGGTTCATACAGGTCAGGCAGGGCAAATTTCTGGCGACTACCACTCTGTGAACTGGAGTTGAAATAGTAATATTCATGACCAGCGAGGAGATTGAGATGATGTCCTCCCAGCAGGTCTGCATCGTAAGTCAGGATGTTGTTCCATGTATAACTTAGCCTTCTACCATTACTTTTACTGATAGCACCGCCTATTTCAGCGTCGCCACCTACCAGCGGGTTCGTGTAAAACAGGGAGTTGGTATTTACATAATCAACGTTGTAACTGGTCTTGATATGTAATGCCTTAGTAAGAGATGCTTCTACAAATGTTCTGGCCGAGAGGTTTTCATTGGTATTCCTGTTTTTGTCCAGCGGGAGAGACCCGATCAGGTTCTCACGGGCCAATGCTGCGGATGGACGGTATGCACCGTAATCGAACAACTTCTGACCACTGGCATCCAACAGATAAGTGCCATCAGGATTGCGCTGATAAATAGGATAGAAGCCGGGAACAGTCCTGCCGAATAATACGACGTTGTCTGTACGTGAGTCAGAGGACGCCGGATAATCCTGTGCAGCACTGGAACCACTCAGATTTAGCCCTGTCTTTAACCAGGATTTTGCCTGTAAAGTGATATTGCTTTTAAAGTTATAACGTTTGAAACCGGAACCCATATAAGCGCCTTCGTTATTAACATAGCCACCGCTTACATAATAGGTTGATTTATCACTGCCACCACTGAAGCTAAGCTGAGCCTGTGTATATTTCCCGGATTGTTGTATGCCTTTTTCCCAGTCATCGTTCCACAAAGGATGCGCACCCGCTACGATCTTTCCATCTGTTCCCACTGGTTGAGGGAAAGTAGGGCCGTAAGGATTGATACCCAGGTCAGAAACTACGCGGGCACTGGCGGTTGCTGCTGCCTGAGCGGCTGATTGTCCATTGGTAAGCTGCTTATTACGCAATGCTTCCCAGTAAAGTTCGAAGTACTGATCAGTGTTAAGTTTATCGTAGTCCTTTACTGCGCGGCTGCTCCATCCCTGGTTAAAGTTGATATTCACGGCAGACTCACCTTTCTTACCTTGTTTGGTAGTGATGATGATCACGCCGTTAGCAGCACGTGAACCGTACAGGTTGGCGGCGGTCGCATCTTTCAATACGCTGATGGATTCTATATCAGCTCCATTAAGCGCATTGATATCTCCATCATAAGGAGCGCCATCTACTACAAAAAGTGGCGCACTGGAGGCATTGATAGAGCCGACACCACGAATGCGGATAGTAGAACTGTTCCCCGGCTGACCGTTGGAAGAGGTGGTCTGTAAGCCGGTCACCAGACCCTGTAATGCATTGGTAACGTTAGGCGTCAGACGGTTATTGATTTTATCAGAGCTTATAGTTGACACCGCCCCCGGGTATCCGGAACGTTTTACATTCGTATAGGCCACTGCTACTACTTCGCCAAGTGTAGTATTAGCTGGTTTGAGTAGGATTACAACATTTTGATCTCCTTCACGTACTTCGGTTTCTGTTGTTTCTCTGCCAATAGAGGATACTGAAATAACGGCTTTGCTGGAAGGGACTGTCAGCTGGAAATGTCCTCCCTGATCTGTAGTGGTACCCAATGTGGTACGGTTGATTTTTACTGTCACTCCCGGCAATGGCTGCTTATTTTCGGCAGCGAGCACCTGCCCCCGTATTTGTGTTTGCTGCGCAAAAAGCGCTGTGCTAAAAAGCAGCGCAAGCACGAGTGTTACATTTCTTTTGAACATGCGTGTTTTAATTAAGAAAATGGAAGAATAGATTGCCTTTGGGCAATAAAATATCCGTCAGCTGCGGGTGGGACAGCTGGCATGGTTTAACTCATTATTTATATAAATCAGGAAATACTACAATAACAGCTTATGCTTACAGATAAGGGTTTTGAATAGAATAAAGCTGATAAGAGTACAGTTGGTCTTCTCATAATGTCTAGATTCTTGTCGTTATTATACCAGTCTGATTCGGGATGCAAAAATAGAACAAAAAATTAGTCTACAAAATGAGTAGAGTATTATTTTTGATGAATTTTTATGATCTTATCTTGATAGGGGCATATCATAAAACAAGCAATACCGTTATAAATAGTCGTATTTTAAGTAAATGGAAGCGAAATTAGAAGAACTGATACAACGTTGGGAGCAGACTTTTGACCGCAGAGAAGAGCTGCTGGCACACAAACAAAATGTACAGGAAACACTATATGCAGAAGGGGCCAGGTATGACCTTAGTAAATTTGACTGGCATTCTTTTCCTGCCGATGGACCGTTACAGCAGGATAAGAGTGGATTAGACAGCTCTGCGTTGCATGAATATGGGTTCAATGCAAAAGGTCTGCCCTGTTATACAACATTTAAACATGAACATAACAAGATTTTGTGGGAGGGAGTTTATGTCTACGGAGATACGTGCGTGGAGTATGTAGAGTACTGTATGAACACGGGTGTTCCTTCCATCATTTCGAGGATGGAATTTAAAGATGGTAAAAAAGTTGCTTATCAGAGTTTACGGGCCAATGGTGGTGGGAGTGGATATGGATGGTTATCTAAAGAAGATATCATAAAAACAATGAGAAATGATGACCACTCTTTTATTATTAATATAACCGACTTTGAATATGATACCGCCGGCAAAATACAAAGAGCCTCCAGCATACGTGTTTTTCCGGGTAGTGGTCAATATACCTCTTATGATGAATACAGTTATGATGACATGCAGGTACTGGATACGATCAGGCAATTTGATGACAAGGGTAATAATGGGTTGATCTACTGCCGGCGCCCGGAAAATATAAGTCCGGAACAACTGTCAGAAGAATTATCGGAAGCATTGGCGAAACAGGTTGTATTAACACTGGAGCATAATCAGATAGAGCAACCCGTTGCTTTGTTGGAATTAGGGTATCGGCTTGGCGTCAATTACGTCCCTTACCTGACATGCCAGTCTGTAAAGCAGATAACAGGGAAGTTGGCTAAAAATGAAATAGTATTTTTTGATACGCATTATAACGAATCAATGAATGTCAGTATCAGACCTTTTGAACGACTTTGGGCACAAATGGAGCAGCTGATGGAGGATTATAATTATTTGGACGTCGGTACAACTATGATCAGAAAAGCGGCCTTTCTGCTCACAAAAAATAAACTCTTCGGCAAATTCGAAGTCTCTGATACATTTGCCGCTTATGCTATAGACTGGTCAATAGAAGGACATGGTGACGATGAGTTTGAAGAGATCCTTACGGAATGTGGAGTAGATGCAGCATGCCTGACTGCATGGAAGCAAATCGGTATATTACCATTGAGTAAATAGACAGTCTGAAAATTCATTATCTTCTTTTCCATGAAATCTACCCAAATATTCAAAACTATCTTACTGGCATTGCCTTTTCTGATATTATTGTATGTGTTTTTCCTCAGAGACAGAATAGATACCGGAGATGGTATCGGTGGCGGTTCATACGACCTGACAAAACCATATACCGCAATTGGCATCGGTCTTTATGCACTCATCCTGAGCCTTGTATTATTGATCCAGGATGCGCATGGTAATAGAGTCTTTCTGCTCACAGGAATAATTCTGCTGATCGTTACAATAATAATGGGGGTTCGTAGTTTTTAATTCAGCCGGAATATGTTTGCATGGCTGCAATATAAACATGGCCTTACCTTGCAGGAGGCTACACAGGTCATGAATACAACAATTGAATATACCATTGCTGAGATCGCAGATCCGGAACAAATGGTGGTCGCGAAAATAGAAAAGAGAAAATTGAAAGAGCTGCCGCTGCAGAAGTAATACGATGACAGTTTTCAATAACAGTAAAATAAAGCATTGTTAATAAAAAAGTACCATTCATTATTTAAAAGTTTGGATTTGTACTTAACTTGCTGCTAGTTAAATGTTTGTTCATATCTGTAGCTAGTAGTTTATAATTCCTATACTAATAATTGAAATAATGAATACAATAAAAAGGTCAATCAGCGTATTGACAATGTTGTTCGTAAGTGCTTTTTCAGTACAAACTCAGGCTCAGTACATCGAAAATGGCAACAGTGTAGCTCAGGCAAATGCAAATTTTTGGATTTCCGGACTTGGAAGAGCTAACAATGGACTTTGGGTGATAAAACATGGTGCTGATTTACCGATTACAGGTATTAGAATAACCAACCCCTCTGGATTTAAAGGCGTCAATTTTCAGCTGACTGACAGCTCATCCGCATTCCAGGGTTTTTCTACCTTTCTCTATAATGGTACTGCATGGGTAGAGAGAATGAGAATAGCAGCACAAAACGGTTACGTAGGTATAGGATCCACAACGCCTACCTATAAGTTGGATGTGAATGATACCAGCTCTGTCAGGTATACGTCGGAGAATACTTCCACTGGCATTCCTAAAGGGCCCTCGATACAGATTGCAAATACAGCTTCTGTGGATAATACTTATGCAGGCATTTTTCTGACAACCAGAAATAGTAACGGGTTTAATAATGTGAGTTACATAGGTTCTGTATGTAATTCCGGAGTTGGAACAGTAGCGCCTGAGATGGTTTTTGGTATAAGGACGACTTTCACCAGTTACAAGGAAGCGATGAGGATAACTGCGGGTGGAGCGGTTGGAATCGGGACAACAACAGTAGCCAGCGAGTACAAATTAGCGGTAGCAGGTACCATCGGTGCCAAAAAAGTAAAGGTTACAGCACTCGGTTGGGCGGATTTTGTATTTGATCCGGCATACAAACTGTCCTCTTTGAATGAAATAGAGCAGTATATAAAGGCGAATCGTCACCTGGAAGGGGTTCCTTCTGCTGCGGAAGTAGAAGCCAAAGGTGTCGATCTTGGGGAAATGAACAAAATACTATTGCAAAAAATAGAAGAACTGACCTTGCACCTGATTGAGGAACACAAACAGAATGAGGAAATGAAGGCGCAAATGAAGATGATGCAGGCTGAAATAAAAACAATAAAAGAAGATAAAAAATAGTAACTAAAAAAGGCTTTCAGATCTCCCCTGAAAGCCTTTTTTTAATATCGGTGCCCATCAGCCAGACAGGCCTCTGCGTAATCTATAATACCTGCTTCCTGCAACTGTACCAGGTGCTGCCTGATAGGTCCGTAATCCAGTCCCACAGGTATCTCCATCACAAAATATCGCTCATTCAATCCTTCACTCGGACAGCCGGCTTTTTTAAAATCTGCCCTCAGCGAACTTGCATCTTTACCAGCTTCCCGTACAATAACCTGTATAGTCGAGTTACCAGAACATTCAACCAGTTCACGGTAGGTCATCATTTGCTCTTCCTCATCATATTCAGCCAGAATAATATCGTCCGAAGCCAGACCAGGTACATAAAAAGGAATATTGTCCAGTTTGTAATAGCCCTTTACCGGATCGATCATCAGTGCCCATAAGGTTTCCACTGTTGATTCTTCCAGGAGATTGCTGTAAAAGCGGAATAAGATCTTTTTATATTCATATTTCGGAGCACCCATCTGACAATAATTGAATGTGCCGTGAAAATAAGTAATTGCACGTATATTGGTTTACAACTGCACAATACCGTGCTTCACCGCATACATGGCCATGGTCACCCTTGTTTTTACATTGAGTTTCTGAAATAACGCTTCCCGGTAACCGTCTATCGTTTTTGGACTTAGGTTCATCTTATCTGCTATCTGTTGATAAGTCATCTCCGTTGTGGCAAGTTTCAGGAATTCCCGTTCATTTTCTGATAAATAAAGGGAAGCAGGGTTCGGCTTGATATTTCCCATAAGATTCTGATTCAGTACTTCAGTCGCAATTTCTGAATAATAAAACCCGTTGCTGGCAATGGCTTCCAGTGCCCGGTTCATGTCTTCTACTTCAATATCCTTGGAAAGATATCCTTTGACACCCAGGCGTAGCATACGCAGGATCGCGTTCTCCGATTCAACCATAGACACGACCAGTACTTTAACGGTGGGATGTGTGCGTTGCAGCCAGTCCACTGCTTCATATCCGTCCATGTCCGGCATGTCGATGTCCATCAGTATAATATCGGGAAATGGAGGCTGCATCATCTTTTCTTTCAGATCGTTCCCGTTTTCAGCTTCAAATAGAATGTGATACTTCTGTTGAGGGTCGCCCATATTAATGAGCTTGATCAGACCTTTACGGAACAGATTATGGTCATCTACAAGGGCGATGTTGATTTTTTTGCTGGCATTTTTCATACAGCATAAGTTTTTAGTATTTGTGGATGGGGAATATTTATGGTGACGATAGTACCGTCTCCGCTATGACTTGTAATATTCAGATCAGCGTTGATCAGTGATGCTCTTTTACGCATATTCAGTAAGCCGGTACTTTGTTTTTCTCCGCTTTGCTGAAGTGCCTGGTCAATATCAAACCCGTCGCCATTGTCAGCAATGGTCAGGATGAAGGTGTCATCTGAAAAGGATAGCTTTGAGATCACTTTAGATGCCTTCGCATATTTCACTACATTATTGAGCACTTCCTGACAGAGACGGAAGAGAATGATTTCATGCTCAGGCTGCATCCGGTATTCTTCCCCGGTTTTTGTAATACTGACTTCATATCGGCCGGTCTTCGCCAGTCTGTTCAGTTCATTCTGCAATGCCTGTACAAACCCTATATGAATGATATGGTCGGTATTAAGATTGGCACTGAGTGCTTTTAATTCACTCATTAGCTGCTTGGCCAGTGATTTTGTTTCAAGGATGTTCTCCCTTTGTCCCTGAGGACTTTTAGGTAATATTTCAGAAAGATTGATGTTAATCAGGGATACCAGATGACTAAAGTTGGCGTGTAACTCTTTAGAGATATGATTGAGCGTTTGCTCCTGTATCGCAAGCTTTGACTGGAGTAATACATGGTTAAATGCCTCCCGCATTTCAATCAGTTCCTGTTGGTGTCGGAATTTTTTCTTCTGATAGAGAAACAGGAAATAAATAACGGCCGCACTGAGACTCATAACAAGCAAGGTTGATATGATGATGGTCAGAGAGGTTGCGAATGTTGAGGTTTGCATAAAAAGCTGATTAAATAACAGATGCAAATGATGAAATTGAAAATGTCGTTGATAAATAGGAGCGACAGTGCCAGGGGAGAGTGCTGCATATTCAGAAAACCAAACATGATCAGGAACGGAAGCGATGCAGATTGGTATAGGAATGTTCCCAGGGTCATCCATATCATGGGCTCTTTGTGTAAAACAATGATACCGGGGGCCTGCAGCAGCTGTCTGAAATAACAAAGGCATAGTGCTATCAGTGTTACGTGACATGCGATCACACTATAAGTATTGTACTGAAAGGGGCTCTGAATAATGAAATAGTCAGCCAGTCCAAACAACAATATTCCTGCAGTCACCGCATAAACTATTTTCTTTGTCCGGGGATCACATAAGATCTGATAAAAAATAGACGCCAGTAAAACTAAACGGATCAGAAAATAGAAGTTATAGATCCATAAATTATTCCTGGAGTAATTCCATCCAAACATATTATGCAGCTTATGTATCCATAGATTCGCCAGTGCTTCTGCCAATAGTGTGGTCCAGATCAGTACCGCAAATAGCCTATATTGCTTAGGCCATCCATGCCTGAAAGTCTTCAGGCTCAGAATGGCACTAAGCAACAGAGGTAACAAATACATGTATTCGTAGCTGAAGAATCGCTGCATTTACTCAAATTACGTAATGTTATTGAGAAAATTCGTCGTCACAGCGCGGCGGACAAGGGATGCCCATGTTGAAGTCCCTGATGTCTTCTCCCGGGTCATCGCCTGGGAATAAGATCACATCTTTTTCCACAGAAGACCGTTCTGAATAATTAGGTTCTTTCTCGAGTATGACATTCGCATGTGTAATGGTATTGCCTACCTGTTTCTCTCTGGTTGTAACAAACAACAGACAGGTCTGACCGGCAAATTGATGTCCCTCCTCATAGGTACCAAAATAAACCCTGATACCGTCTCCACCGGCAAACTCAATTTCTTCTACGAGTTTTGTGAAATGTTCTTTCGAATACCATACAGATCTGGTATCGGGCTTGCCTGCTGCCTGGCTTAATGCGGCATGTTTTTGTTGCTGGAATCTGGCGATCCTGTCGGCAGTAGTTTTCTGTCCTACATAGAAGAATGGTAGAGGTTTTACGGTAAGGTGTTGTTGCATAAACGAAGTTTTTAGGTGTAGTGAAAAATCGGGGTGTAAACTGTTTACGCTGCGAAACTATAACCGGAACGATCAAAAAAAATCAGCCCAAAGCAAATACCGGAAAAATCCTATCTCACCAGGGGAATTATCCGGGAAGCCCGTAAAAAGGGGATTTTTCCCCCCGTATACCGGTTTTTTCCGCCGCAATGTAATTTCATCTTTGCTCCATCGACCAAGGACAATACCAGACTAATCCCAACGAAAATACACACGCATGAGAAAAGCATTAGTAGTCGGAATTGATGATTATCCCGGCGCCCGCCTCAAGGGCTGTATCAATGACGCAAATACGGTAGCAGAACTATTGGACAAAAACGCAGATGGCTCTCCGAATTTTGCAGTAAAGCTCTTTACTACAGTAAAGACAAAATCAGAATTAAAGTCCATTATCCTCAAAACCTTTAATGACAGTGATGACGATGTCAGTCTGTTCTATTTTTCAGGTCATGGTAATGTGACAGAATCAGGTGGCGGCTACATTGTTACCCCTGATTTTACCCGTGATGACGTTGGTATTTCTATGGATGAAATACTGAAAATGGCAGGTCTGTCAAAGGCAAGACATAAGATTGTTATCCTGGACTGCTGCCATGCAGGTGCTATGGGTTCACCTGCTTTTATTGGCAACAGTGCGGCATTCCTGGACCAGGGGGTGATTATCCTGGCCTCTAGCCGCAGTTCGGAGACTTCTGTAGAAAGTAATGGGCATGGCGTATTCACGGGGCTTCTTATCGACGCCCTGAAAGGAGGTGCCGCAGATATAGATGGAGAAGTAACCCCCGGGAATATCTATAGTTATATAGATAAGGCTTTGGGGAGCTGGCACCAGCGTCCTGTGTTTAAAGCGAATATTGTCCGTTCTGTAAGCCTGCGTACAGTAAAACCCACAGTATCTAAAGCTGAGTTAAGACTGCTATTGGAATATTTCCCTCAGACTGACCATGACTTTCCTCTCGACCCCAGTTATGAATATACCACTACGACAGATACTCCAAACGAAAAGAATATCAGTACGTTTAAAATTCTGCGTAGAATGCAGCTGATCGGTTTGGTGGAACCTGTAGGTGAAGAATATCTGTATTGGGCCGCTGTTCGGAATAAAAGCTGTCGTCTGACAGGCCTGGGAGCCTACTACTGGAAATTGATCAAAAATGGTAGGGTATAGTCCCGATCACCTCAAATCCCATATACCATGATTCGGTTATTCAAATACGACGTAGCTATTTCGGTTGCTGAAGAAGATAGACCAGTCGCAGATCAGATCGCAAAGGAGTTAAAGAAACTAGGTATCCGATACTACTACTATGTGGAGAAGAGTGTCGAGAGTTGGGGGCAACATATTATTGATCTTACGATGAACACATTTGGAAGACGCGCCAGATTTGTGTTAATGATCACCAGCGCCACTTTCGTCAATAAATACTGGTCGGGAATTGAAAAGCTGATCGCACTCGCCAAAACAAGAATGGGGGAGCCGCATATTCTCCAGCTGAGACTTGATGATACCCCTATTGATGGTATATCGATGCATGTTGTTTATCAGGACTGGAAAAATAACCCGGAGCATATCGCGCGTATGCTAAAGGACAAGATCAGAGGACAAAGAAGAATAAGGCAACGTAAAACAGGTATCACAACACTCGGGGTCAGTTCCAGCCTGGCTGTTCTATCCGGTGTATATATTCTGTTTTATCCCCACGTCATTCCGGTGAAACACATGCAACAAATATTGATTACCGGACCAGGCATAGATCCCTTTTATATCAGCAATACGGAAGTGACGATTAATGAGTATAAAGCATATTGTACAAGTGCTGGAAAACAATTTCCTCCTCAATCTGCAGGTCTCAGAGGTGATGCTCCCGTAGCCAATATTACCTGGCAGGAAGCTGTTGATTTTTGTAAATCCCAAAATGGAAGGCTTCCAACAGTACTGGAATGGGAATATGCAGCCGATGCTGGATTAGGAACTAAATACAGTGGGAGTAATGCTGCACAGAAAGTGGCTATATATAATACGAAAAAGCCGGCGCCAGTTGCTTCTTTGGATTCGAATTTATTTAAGCTATATGATATGACAGGGAATATTGCAGAATGGTGTGCTGATTGGTCTGATAGTTCACATCAGTTTAAAATTGTCAAGGGAGGTGCTTACAATAGTCGTATCAGGCCGGAAAATGAATTGCTGATCAGCGCCCGTATTATAGAAAAGCCTGACGAAAGGTGTCCTAACGTCGGCTTCAGAGTCGCCTGGAATAAACAATAAATTATATCAATATGAAGAATCCCAAATTTGAACTTTTCTCCGGTATCGGGAAGAACGATTACTTCTTTAACCTGAAAGCCGGCAATGGAGAGAAAATCCTGGGAAGTGAAAGCTATACCTCAAAACATGCAGCTGTACACAGCATCGCTTCCGTAAAAAGAAACGCTCCCTATTATAAACAGTACGAACGAAGATTTAATAGTGATAATAACACCTATACGTTCGTACTAAAAGCCGAGAACGGAGAAATTATTGGTCGAAGTGAGACCTATCCCTCTGCCTATAGCCGTGACGAGGGCATTGAAGCCGTAAGACGGAATGCCCCGGAAGCACCTACAGATGATCTGACCTGATTCTTGTGAATGTGAGAATGCAATACAGGCAAAGTCAGATATACATAACAGCCAGTCACACTTTGCCGGTCCTGTTTATCCCTTTATTTATCCCTTTTTGAATGTTAATAACTCAAACATGCCTTTAAGCCCGGAATTAAAAACACACTTTTTGAACCTATACCACATGGCCCTTGCAGATGAAAATGTGGATATCAGGGAATTAGAACTGCTATACCGCCTAGGAGAAGAAGGAGGTATCAGCAGAGCAGAAATTGAAACGCTGATCATGCAGGCAGAACTGCCTGTCTTTACTCCACCCGCAACACTACCAGAAAAGATCAGCTATTTATACGACCTCAGCCTGATGGCCTGTGCAGATGGCAAAATTGATGAAGCAGAGCAAAAACTCCTTATGCGATTCTGTTCCCTGTTTGGCTTCAGACAAGAAAATGTCCTTTCCATTTGTGAATATCTGCTGGGAGAAGCGACGCGCAATACTCCCGTACAACAAGTATTATCCACTGTTTCTAAAAATCTCTAAACCATGGGCCTTTTAAAAGTCACCAAAGATTTGTTTACCGTAAACGAAACACCCTCAACCGATACAGCCACTGCTGAACCGGCCGAAACAGGAAAAACAGAAATTACTTACCAGGATTATGGCTACCACCAGGCCTCTTTACTGGGTGGCAGCATTGCAGGCTTACGGGTATGTCTGCAGAAAATTTATTATGATTTTAAGGAAAGGATAAAGAATGATAAGGAAAGACAGGATGAATTAAAAAAGCCGATGAAAGTTAAACTTGAAGAACATAAAGGAGATATTGAGCGATGGGAGAACCGGATCAAAAAGATTAAAGAAGAAGACCTTCCGGCTTTACTGCGTAAAATAGACACACTCAAGGAAGATAAGAAACACATCCGCGAAAACCCACAGGAAATCGTTGGAGACCTTACCGGCAGACCCAGTTTTTATATCGGATGTTTCATCCTTGCCACGCTGACAGTTTACCTGTTCGTCTTTTATAGCTCTGCATCCTATTCTACTTTTTTTAAAGAATTCAAGCTGGGTGATATAGGTGTTGCAAATGCGATTTTTGACGCAGAAGCACTCTCCAATTCTCTGAAAAGAGGTATCACACAACTGTTATTGATTATTACCATCCCTTCTGTATTTCTGGGGCTCGGATACCTCATTCACAAATTCCAGGAAGAAAAAGGGGCACAGAAATATGTGAAAATAGCTACGCTAATATTGATCACGTTCGTATTCGATGGTATTCTGGCCTACGAAATCACGGAAAAGATTTATGATATCAAGAGATATGATATTATCGACAGAGTGGTCCCGGAATATACAATTGCACTCGCCTTTCATACAATCAATTTCTGGCTGATCATATTCGCTGGCTTTATTGTATATCTCATCTGGGGATTTGTATTTGATTTTGTATTAGCGGCCCATGGTAAGATCGATAAGGTCAATGTTGCCCTGAAGGAAAAAGACAAACAGATACAGGACGTAAATATCCAGGTAAGTGATCTGCATACAGGTGTTGATAAGCTCACCCATTACATAGATGATGCAAAAACACAGATCAAAAAACTTCAGGAGGCAATCGCAGGTGTAATCATTCCCGGTGAGTTTGAAACCTGTATGTATAGCTTTATGGCAGGATGGCTGGCCTGGATGAGTGGCGCCGGAAAATCTGGTACAGAGCTGGATACGGCAGAAAATATCGTACGTGAATTTATTGGTACAGTAACGTATACAACCCCCAAAATAGATGACCTATGAAATACATCCTGTTAATGCTTACAATAACATTGTTCAGTTGCGGGTCTAATGATGCAAAAGAAGATCAACCGGAAGGAAGAACTAAAACAATACCTAATGAGCACCAGAAGCAATTGAACCTTTCCATTCTGCTCGACCTTTCCGATCGGATCGATCCCAAAAGGAATCCCGACATGCCTGCGCATTTTCAGAAAGACAGCACACTGATTAGTTACCTGACAGAATATTTTAAAAGTGAGATAAGAACGAAGGGAGGGCATGCTGCAAAACCCAAGATGCGTATCATATTCTCTCCTAATCCTGCTGATCCGGGAATAAGCAAGGCCGCTGAAAAGTTGAGCACCGATCTGTCCGGATTGATGCCCGTTGAAAAGAAAAAGATATATGATAACATCGGTAATACCGTCGCTGAAAATATCAGCTATATCTACCGTACCAGCCTTCGTCAGGCTTACTGGCCGGGTTCAGATATCTGGCGATTCTTCAAAAACGATGTAGATATCACCATTGATCCGGATACAGCCTATCGCAACATTCTTGTCATCTTCACCGACGGCTATCTCTTTCATGCAGATTCCAAAGATGCTGTTGGTAACCGGTATGCCTACCTGCTTCCTGAGTTGCTGGATAAATACAAACTCCGGAATAATTCCCAATGGTCAAAAGATATAGATAAACTTGACTTTGGCCTCATCAGCAAACGCACTGATCTTGATCGGCTGGAGGTATTGGTTGTTGAAGTCACGCCATCCACCAAACATAGAAACGATGAAGACATTATCCGTAAGGTCCTGGATAAATGGTTCGCAGAAATGAAGATCAAAAAATGGAAGATCCTGAATACTGATCTTCCACAGATAACAAAAGGAAGGGTCGAGAGCTTTCTCAGAGATTAAGAGCGGCTTTTTATCCATTTCCCCAATCCCCGATAAATGACTATTTCGACAGGGAGCGGATCAGCTCCGCCAGTTGTACATCTTCCGGCGCTGTATATTGCTCCCCCAGAAATGTCTTCACCACTTCGATCTTTCCCACAATATGCTGGTTGAACAATTCCAGCTCCTCTGCGGGTACCCATAACTCGTTATGTGAACCGTCTCCTACATTCTGGATGTCATATCTTTCCAGGAATGCCGTATCCACGGCAAACCGGGTTACTATGCCACAGTAACCGGAGCCTTCGTCATTGGTATTCCATTCCAGGGCAATCTGCTCAGCATAAGGCTGATTTAATACAGGATAAAATATTGGCTGCCAGGATAGTCTTGGCGGAAAATGTTTGAAATCTGTGGCGGCAATCAGGGCTAACTCCTTTATTCCCGTCGGACGGTAAAGTATTGTCGTACTCATATTCAAATTCAATGTATAGTGATTGGGTCCCCATCCATTTGATGGCTAAATAAAATTCTGTATTTACTGAAAGAATTGCTATATAGCATGCAAAAATAGCTACAAATGAAAGAAAAAGTGTCAGTTACGGATACGGGGATACAGTCTTCCGGCCTTCCGAAAGACTACATGGAAGCTGTGGCAGAGTATATCTGGAACGGGTTTGACGCCGCAGCTTCTGTGATAGACATATATTTTGAATCCAACGAAATTGATACCATTCATAGTTTATCCATAACAGACAATGGCTCCGGCATTGATTATGATCTGTTAAAGGAGACTTTTGGCCATTTTAATGACTCCATTAAAAAAGCCTCTTTCCAGAAAACTTCCTCCTTTATCAAAGGAAATAAGGGCCGTGGTCGCTTTTCTTTCTCCGCATTCAGCGGGAAAGCCGTGTGGCATACTGTTTATAAAGAGGATAAAACCGGTAGCATGATGGAATACGATATCACCATCAGCCGCAATGCAAAAGACTTCTATGATCCGGATGGAAAGAAGACAACCGTAAAAAAAGCCACCGGTACCACCGTTACTTTTTACGACCTGTTCGAAGTATCTGGCTTTTCCTTTGAATCAGATGAGTTTAAAAGCTTCCTGATCCGTGAATTTGGCTGGTTCCTGATGCTGAACAGAGAAAAAGAGTATCAGATCCGCATCAACGGCGTAGCACTGGATTATCAGGCCGCCATTGCAGAAAGCGACACTGGTGTATTGTCCCGGAAAGATGCAGAAGGGAACGAACATTTTTTCAGGATCACTTTTGTAAGATGGTCAGAGAGGATAGGGGATAAGTTCTTCTTTTATTTCCTGAACTCCGGACAGTCAGAAGTATTCAAAGACCTGACCTCTTTCAATAACAATGCGATTGGCTTCTATCATAGCGTATATGTGGAATCCCGCTATTTCGATGCCTTCCATCCCCGTGATGCAGAGCAGACAGAGAATATGTTTGAGCGCACAAGACAACATAATGTCTTCCGCGAAGTAATGAACCATCTGCATGAGCTGGTAAGACTGAGACAGAAGGCTTTCGTAAAAGGAGAAGCAGCGGTGAAATTGCTGGACATCTATGAAAAGAATGGTGTTTTGCCTGATACCGGCAACAGAAGAGAACTGAAGAAATTTCTGAAAGGTATCTTCGCTACAGAACCAAGACTGTTCCAGGGCCTGAATAAAGAGCAGCAACGTGTATACCTCGGTATGATAGACATACTCCTGCAGAACGGTAAAAAAGAGGATTTACTCGCGCTGGTTAACCAGGAAACGGAAGCTTAACTGATCATTTTAGCAATAGCATAAGCAGCCGCTGCTGCAAGGATGCCGGTAAAGGCTACTTTCAGCGTACCTTTCAGCAGTGGTTGCCCTGTTACTTTCGATTTGAAATAACCGAATACGATCAGGGCAAGAATAGTGATCACGCAGGACCAGTAAAAGCCATGCTGATTATTGGCAATGATAACATAAGGCGCCAGCGGAATTAACCCACCTGTAAGGTAAGCCAGCGCAATGGTGATGGCTGACTGATACGCCCTGTTCTTATCAGGTCTGTCCAGTCCCAGCTCAAAGCGCATCATAAAATCGACCCACTTGTCTTTATCCTGGCTGATCTGTAAGGTCACCTGTTTGCTGAGTGCCTCATCTACCCCCATCGAAATAAAGATCTCCTCGACCTCTTTCCGCTCTGTTTCAGGCACTTTCTCGATCTCCTCATACTCGCGCTTCAGCTCCGAATCATAGTGCTCTATTTCTGTCTGGCCCGCCAGAAAACCACCTAATCCCATTGAAATGCATCCCGCCGCAATCTCCGACAAACCCGATACAATGATCAGGTGATTGGTGTCCAGTACGCCGCTCAGACCTGCTGTCAGCGCAAAAGGTACTGTCAGTCCGTCGGACATACCAATGATGATATCCCGTACAATATTGGAACTGGTTACATGTGTTTCCTGGTGCATAGGCCTGTTTTATCTAAAAATATCAAATTTCGTTGCTCCATTTGAATTCTTCCTTTTTGATCTTCCAGATGAAGCCATCGAGGATATAGTGCGTGATCTGTGGCAGTGCCAGTAATGGGACGATCAGACTTAATAGCTGCTGACTCAGGTCAAGCGAAGGGAGACGAGCTGTACCAAAAACGGTTGCATGTTCCTGCCACACGGTCATATCCCAGAGTCCTTCTTCCACAAAGGCAAATACAAATATCAACAGTAAAAATACCACAATCCCATACCTGCTGAATACCATTCGCAGAAAAGAACCGCTTTTCCCCGGATCTTTATACTGTTTCTGTCCGTAGAGCCATATCAGCGCCATATAAGGAATACCATGACTCACCACATTCAACAGGGTAAAAGCCATATCCCCGTTATAGTAAACAATACCGAAATACCACGATACCAGCGTGCCGGCGATCACCGCGTTTTTAGGGATATTGAACGTACGGGTGGTATAAGTGTTGTAGATCTCTTTCATTATATAAACAGCCACAATCCCAAAGTATACAACTCCCAGGATGTTCCTGATCAACGCAGACTCGAAAAACATAAAGTCATTCTCTACAAACCAGTTGAAGTTCCTTGGTCCGCTGAGATGCCAATAGGCCATCGGGTACAGCGCCGCCGTATAAATCGTGATACTGTCTATCCTCTTGCTGATCCTGCCTGCATTTTCCTGCCGGCTGTATACCCGCATAAAACCATACTGTTGACGCACAAAATGAAAGACTGCCACATAAGCTAGTATACGCCAGAACAACAAACTGCTGAGAGAATAGATCACAACGCCGCCAATAAAGCTGAGCGCCGGTATGATCCATAACAGGAAACGCTGTTGACTCAGTGCCTGTGGATCAAAATAGGTCCTGTATAAAGTACTGTATACATGCGCTACGTCCACGAGCAATACGAGTACTACCCAGCCGGCATCCGGCATGTGCTTGTTGTCCTGAAAAAAAGAGGGGAAGAGTATTATGATCAGCAGACTGAAAAACGGAGGCAACAGTATAAAAACACTGTCAGTCCACGGTTTGCCTATCCACGCTTGCTTGTTCATATCTTAGCGGATAATTGTGTCATTACTTTTTGAGCGGCGGTCAACCCCTGGTAAAATGCTTCCTCAAAGAGACTGTTACCAGCCAGGTCTGTATGCGCAAAATGCAGGCGGTCATTGATTGAAGCGCCCAGTTCCTGTCGTATCGTACCATGGGCAGTGCCTGGTAGAGGCCTGGCCATTGCATGCCCCCATATCATTACATTGACTTCCTCAATATTCGCCGCAATATCAGGATGTACAAGGTCCAGGTCATCCACGATCATCTTCACCCACTCTGTATGCGTTCTTTCAATCGCGGCCTTTCGCTCTTCTACCGGACTCTTTCCTGTCAGTGGCAGGTAATAGGTCAGATTCTTTTGTTTTTTGCCCTGTTCCACCTGTTGATGGGTGGCTTCTACATAACCGAGAGAAGGACTGTCGTAGATGACATTATCCCAGCTCAAAGCATAGCCTGTTCTTTCATCCAGCGCATTGCTGCGGATATTCGCCACCATCCACGGACTATACTGTATGTGCTGATGTACCTTCCGGATACGCGCTTCGTCATGTAAGATCCTGCCTGCAACAAACTGCGGCACAGCAAGGATACACTGACGGGCATTGATCCTTTTTAAGCGACTCTCTTTTACATCAAAATAGTCTATGGTCAGTTTTCCGTCTTCTTCCTGTATACGGGCAACGAGCGCCTCATTACGGAAATAAGGCTGTAATTCTTTTTTCAGATGTGCAGCCAGCCAGCCATTTCCTTCCGGCCATGTCAGCACATCATGATGATCGGCATTACTGCCTTTCCCTTTTCTGCTGGCGAAATATTGAATGCCTACCCAGGCGCTGATCTCATCGTAAGTGGTACCATAATCATCGCGGGTACAGTAATTCACATACCACTGAAGATAAGGAGATGTCCAACCCTGCTGATGCAGCCATTCTTTCATGGTCAGTTGATCCAGCGCCGTAAAGACAGGGTCTTTGCTGGAGTTGTCCAGCGGAATTGCAAATGCGTCTTTCCCGTCTTCCCCTTTGGCAATACGGAATGCCTGCATTTTATCAAGGAATTGCTGTATCTGCTTTTTTTCGGCATCAGGAACGCCAAATTGAGGAATCAATCCTTCCTGCCATTGTCCATTGATATAAAGTCTTTCCTCCGGATCGAAGCAGATATAATATTCATTATAGGTAGGAAGAGGTGCTTCCGGCGGACTGGTGATCACACCACATTCCCGCATGAAGTCCGTATAAGCTGTAAGGTCATTGTTGGGAATAGGCACATAGTGTGCTCCCCAAGGATAACCGGAAATATCATTACTGCCACAGGCTGCATTACCGCCCATTTCTTTTTCCAGGTCGAGTATGACCATGTTGGTGATACCCTGACGATGCAGGTGACGGGCGGCGGATAATCCACTGATGCCACCGCCAACGATCACAATGTCATGTTCTGTAGTAGCTACTGGCGCCGCAAAGTTCTTATCCCGTAATAAATGACCGGTATGCGAACTGGCCCCGATCACACTTCCTTTGATGACATGCTGCCGCTGACAGGAAGCCAGGAAGCTGCTCACCACTGTGAGACCTGCTATAGATTGTATAAATGATCTTCTCCTCATATCTTAACGTTCAAGATATTTACTCCACTCTTCTTCGAAATATTTTACCAGTGCCTGGTTATTAAGTTTATTGATATCGAGTAACTGATGCGCTTTCATGTCTTCAGGAAAGGTAAGCATCTGCTGTAATGTAGTCGGATTAAGAAACTTCAGCGGAGCCGGTATATGACTGAACCATTGATGTGGCTCCTGCGGAGTGGCCATGATATATCCCCATTCACCAAAGGAAGGAACATAGTTATGATAGGCAATAGTATGCAGACCTACCGCCTTTAAGGTCGTGTCTACACACCAGAAACTTTTAGGGGCAACATATGGAGAAGTGCTCTGAATAACCGCAATGCCTTCAGGGCGTAACGCATGTTTCAGCAATTGATAAAAAGTAGTGCTGTATAACTTTCCTATAGAAAAGTTAGAGGGGTCTGGAAAGTCAACAACGATCGCATCAAATTTCGTCTTGTTATTTCGCAGCCAGGTAAAGGCATCGGCATTATGTACCCGTACCTTCGGATTCAGCAGGGAAGAGTCATTCAGCATAGTCAGCATACGCTGTTTAGAAAATAGCTTTGTCATGGCGGGATCGAGATCGACCAGCGTCACCTGCTTTACAGCGGGATATTTCAGGATCTCTCTTACTGCCAGTCCGTCTCCGCCTCCTAATACGAGCACCTGCTCCGGATTGCTGAGAGACGAGAATGTTGGATGGACCAGCGCTTCATGATAACGGTATTCATCGGCAGTACTGAATTGCAGATTCCCATTGAGGAAAAGCCGCAGTTCATGTTTGTTCTTGGTGATCACAATACGCTGATACGGAGTAGAGGTAGAGTAGACAACATTGTCATCATAGGTCATGGCTTCACTGTAGGTCATGATCTTTTCTGAAAATACAAAACATACCAGCTGAGACAATAACAGAATGATGGCACTTGCCTTTAAAAGACCTGCCTGTCTTACTTCTCCTGAAAACTTATAGGCCAGGTACCAACCTACACCTACATTCAGGATGCCAAAAAACAGAGAGGTCCTGATCAGTCCGAGGTGTGGTACCAGCAATAGCGGGAAGATCAGGGATGCCAGCAGCGCGCCGATATAGTCAAAGGTAAATACCCGGCTTACCAGCTCTTTAAATTCCACCTTCTTTTCCAGGATACGCATCAGCAGCGGTATTTCCAGTCCGACCAGTATACCGGTGATGAGTACGATGGCATATAGTATCAGCCGGAAAGATGCTGCCAGTGGAAATGTAATAAATAACAAGGCGGAACTGAACCCTCCCACCAGACCTACCAGCAGCTCTATCCTGATGAACCAGGCCAGCAGGTTTTTGCTGAAGTATTTAGACAGGAAGGAACCTATTCCCATGGAAAACAGGTACACGCCGATAATAGTGCTGAACTGCGTAATACTGTCTCCCAGCAGGTAAGAAGCCAGGGTACCAGCTACCAGTTCATAGATCAATCCACAGGTGGCAATAACAAATACTGCCGTCAGTAACAGCCACTGTGCGCCGTTTTCTTTTTTAGACATTGTTTCGTTTACTTAGTGAATAGCAGATGCAATGATGATTGCCATTGCCAGCATGAAAAAGCCTGCCAGTACAGCTACCGCCATGTTCTGATTGTCCATGATCTCTTTACGGAGGTTATGTCTTGGTGTCAGTACTTCCACCAATACAAAGACAACGACAAGGATACCAATACCAACAAAGGAATACAGAATAGAGTTAATAAGTGCGTTTGACATATTAGGTTGTTTGATAGATTATTTGTGAAAATGCTGCTGACCGGAAGCGCTCCATTGCTGTTGTCCTGAACCGGAAAACAGGCGATACCCACTGGAATCAGAATACAGTAACACGCCGCTTAACAGTGCCAGAATAAGCAGGAACCAACGGAATGGAAACATGGAAGAATCCTCCTTGAAGGGATTGAAATTATTCAGATTCATAGTTAAACCTTGAGTATGAACTATTGGACCAGCGGTTCTTTTCGCTGTAATAAGTGAAGATATATTTAAAGACAGGCCATATCAGTAACAGCCCTATACAAATAAACAGGTTGTGCAGGTTCGATACATCATAGTATGCCGTGACATGGTAATAGCGTAAAGGCATACTAATTTTCTCCCGTGTCGCACTGAGTTGCACGGTATAATCACCCCGGGGGATACTATTCAGATATACTTTAGCATCCTGGCTGCCTTCCGACCAGCGTTCCCCTTCCGATACGCCACTATAATACTCCACACCCTTACTCACGCTATATTCAGTACCATCTTTCTTGTTGACCAGCGTAGCTTCCACCTCTACCCAGGAGTTATCCACAGGAGCGTTGATGGTCAGCATGACATTACTGCTGCGTTTATCCAGATGTACATCACCCACTACCGCGGTTTGTATATCGGATGAATCGTAGAAATAAATCTCTTTATCGATCAGTACTTCCTGTTTACTGCCACTCGTAGTGGCAAGATGCACCACTATTAACACAAGAATAGCAACCAGTGAATACTTCAGCATGTCTTTGATATTGATATAGCCATTAGGCTTTAACATGCCGGTACCTTCCTGTTTTGGAAGATCTATCGCGTCTTTGAATGCTTCTTTGAGATCCTTTGCGGCGATATGGGTGCCTCTGAACCAAACGATTCCTTCTTCCGGACTTTGCTCCCTGGCCCACATCACAGGTGGTGCTATAAATTCCCAGCACTTGATATGACCGTCATTGAATGGATTCCCCGGGAATTCACCTTTACCACATATCACCTTAAAAGAATAATCATTGTACAGGTCAAAGTCACGTCCCTCATATCTGAATCCATCTGTCCCAATTGTATCCGGCACCGGCGTTTTCCCCTGCTCCCGCAGATAGATCCAGTGACCGTCATAAACACTTAGAAAGGCAAAACCTTCTTTTTCGTTGAATAGTGCGTATTCTGTCCACCGGGCCTGATAGGTATTACGTTCCTCTTTCATCATAAAACCGGTAACCGTATAAGGGATGCCCTTTATAATGCCCTTTGCACCTACCTTAATGGCTGGTTGAGCAGGCATGGTATTGCCCTGTCCGACTTTGGCGAACTCGAGCTGGTTCCTGTATACATACCAGTTACCACAACCGGTGCAGATCGTGCTTTGGGCAAATGGGAAGGTGGCTACATGGTTATTATACCCGCATTTACAGGTAAAGGATTTACCACTATTCTCATAAGGACGGGTATTGGTCAGTCCCAGACTGGTAAAGTCGGTATGATGTACTTCGAATGCAGGCTGTACACGTGGCCAGTATTCTATGATATGTATGATCCTGCCAGATGAACTGGAGAAATCATAGGTCATAAAGGTTGTGTTACATTCCGGCATATACAATTCGCCTTCTACCTCCCAGAGTTTGGCGTTATCCTTACGCAGCAGGACATATTCCTCTCCAAACATCAGTTTCTTCTTACCGACCGAAATAGCTCTGATATTATCTCCTGTAAGCTCAGTGGGCGATTCTTTGGGTATATAAATGGCGTACATGCCATATCCTTCCGCCAGGTAGGCAGCTGTTTCATCCTGGAAGATAATCGTCCAGTAGCTGAATACCGTTTCTTCGGTCCATATCCTGAAGCGTCCGGTAACGGTAAACTTTTTACCGTTCCATTGTCCGGTAGTACCAGGTGCAATGACAGATGCTTTATCCGCAATTGTCCGGAATGGCCGGGGAAGAAGGGTACCGTCCCCCATTCTGTTGATCACCGTTCCGCATTCACACACCTTAATGGTGGTATGAGGAGAAGTGAAGTTCACAACACGACTACAGGATGGGCATTGATAGATGGATGGGATCACAGTCATTTGTTTAGCGTTTGAGGAATTGTTCCTGTTCGACAGTCGCATTAAAATGATCTTTGATCGCGCTGTATAGTTTATCTACCGTACCGTCGTTATTCCGAAGATAATTGCTCAGGTATATATCAATATTGATCTTGCCATGTTCTGGCCAGGTATGTATGGATAGATGGCTTTCACTCAGACATACGACCCCGGTATAACCCGAAGGGCTGAAGTTATGGTATACTTCTCCCAGCTTTTGCAGCTGGTGTGTCCCGATAAGATCATCTGTCAGTATTCTGAATGCCTCAAATGTATTAAGTAATTGATGCTCAGTTGTATACAGGGTCGCAATCAAGTGGGTTCCCTTGTTGTAGTGCATAAGTATCCTGGATAATTCGGCACCAAAATAATCAATCCTGACGATTTATACCTGAAAACCGCTATTCCAGGCAGTTACTTTTTGATCTACTTTTGACACCGAATCAGTACACAACATAAATGAAGCAGAAACCGTCACTTGCCTTTATTGCTACCTCCTGGCTCGCATTATTGATTGGAGTGGTAGGTTATGTAATTGGGCTGTGGAACGCAGCAATGCAGCTCAACGAAAAAGGCTACTATTTTACCATACTCATGTATGGCTTGTTTGCAGGCGTTTCTGTACAGAAATGTGTAAGAGACCGCCTCGAAGGTATCCCGGTAACAGACATCTACTATGGTCTTAGCTGGGTATCGACCCTACTCTGCATCGTTCTGCTGACAGTAGGTTTATGGAATGCGACATTATTGCCCAGTGAAAAAGGATTCTATGCCTTCGCCTTCCTGCTGAGCATCTTTGGTGCAATCAGCGTACAGAAAAATACACGCGATACGCAGGCTGCAAAAGCCGGTATCGGGACCATAGACACAACTTCTGAAAGGTAACCCACCCTGATATTGATGGCACAAAGGCAGGCCACAGTAGCAATACTGTAGCCCGGGCCGCAAAAATTTAAACCATATCTTTTATGAAAAACCAAACGTTGGCTATTATTGCCTACATCACGTTGATCGGATGGTTGTATACCTATGTCCGGTATCGAAACAGTCCTGATAAAAGCAGGCTGGTTCAATACCACCTGAATCAGGCACTGGGCATATTTATATTCGCTGCGGTTTTATGGATAACAATTCAGATTATCTCAGCAATACTCCCTTCAATAGGTTCAATATTAGCGGTTGCCGGCCTTCTTCCATTGGTCTTAATGACTTTTGGTGCTGTTGCAGCATCGAAGGATATTCTAAGCCCTGTCCCCGGAGTTGGAAAGTTGTTTGAGAACAGGTTTAATTTTTTGAACTAATCTGTTATGGATCCGTTAGCCGTTAAAAGCATTATTGACTATATCCTAATACCCTATACTAACTGAAAAAGTAAAACCGGGGAACTCCGTCCTGGAGTTTCCCGGACCTCAGTCTTAACTATTCTTATTTATAAATTTCAATCGTGATCTTGCCATCAGCAGTCACCATACCCCTGTACATCCCCTCCGTATTAAAAGGAAGCGCAGCATTCCCTTCTTTGTCCAAAGCTATCAATCCACCATTACCGCCTAGTTTACCTACTTTATCGATCACGGCCTTTCCGGCCTCCTGTACCGTTAACCCTTTATATTCCATCAGCGCAGAGAGATCATGTGCTACTACACACCGGATAAAAAACTCTCCCCATCCGGTACACGAAATAGCCACCGTATTATTGTTGGCATAAGTACCAGCACCGATAATAGGCGCATCGCCCACACGGCCGTATTTCTTATTGGTCATACCGCCGGTAGATGTTCCTGCTGCCAGGTTACCCGCTTTATCCAGCGCCACAGCACCTACAGTACCAAATTTATTATCGATATTCTCAATACCCAGTTTGCCGGCAGGACTGTAACTATGGTCCAGCTTACTTTTGATGGAATCTTCCCGCAGCGCTTTCTGTAATCCTTCCCAGCGCTCCTGTGTCCGGAAATAGGAGGGATCTACTATTTCCAGTCCGGCTTCTTTCGCAAACTGCTCTGCTCCACGCCCCGTCATCATCACATGTTCTGATTTTTCCATCACCGCCCTTGCTGCTGATATCGGATTACGGATCGTTGATACACCGGCTACAGAACCCGCCTCCAATGTCTTCCCATTCATAATAGCAGCATCCATTTCATTGCGTCCGTCATGTGTGAATACAGCACCCTTACCCGCATTGAACAATGGATTATCTTCCAGTACCCTGATCGTAGCCTCTACAGCATCCAGACTGCTTTTGCCTGCCTGTATCGCTTTATAGCCCGCATTCAGTGCATCGCGTAAGCCGGCAGTGTATGCCGCCTCTTTTTGTGGCGTCATATTTTTTTTCAGAATAGTTCCGGCCCCGCCATGTATAACAAGTACATATTTTTCCTGGCGGAGACTGTCTTCATGGTTAATAGTGCTGGCGCCTGCCCGTATGCTGCTGCACATTATTAGCAGCCAGGTGGCTGATCGGAGAAAGGAGATTGTTTTCATACGGACTAAATTATAAAATCTGTCCCAGTTGTCAGTAGGACACTGTAGGATACTTTGTTAACAGAGATATTGCAAATTAATAAACGGTTTTTGCGCAAACGTTTCCATACATTTATCGAAATGTGTTTCCACGATGACGAATAAAAGAACATCCGTCCGGCTGATCGCGCTTTCATTGTATGTCTTTCTGTTACTGTCCGGTATCTCCGCCAGTGGCCAGGAACGTATTGACCGTATGGCCCTTGTACAAAGACATCATGTAATTAACAAACAGTTCGATTCTCTGTCAGCACTCACCGTAGGGAACGGAGGATTTGCCTATACGGTGGATGTTACCGGTATGCAATCATTTCCTGAGGCCTACAGTCAGGGTGTGCCATTAGGTACGCAATCTGAGTGGGGATGGCATAGCTTTATTGATACCGCTGGTTACCGTTTTGAAGAAAGCCTGAAAGCATATCATCTGGATAACCGTGATATCACTTATGCTGTGCAGTGGAACTCCCCGGAAAGAAACAAAAGCGCTTCTGACTGGTTCCGCCAGAATGTGCACCGGCTGCAATTAGGCAACCTGGGAATGCTCATTACCCTGAAGAATGGTACTACCTGTAATTTGTCTGATATCAAAGAAATTGACCAGGAACTGGACCTCTGGAATGGTATTATCAAAAGCCATTTTACAGTAGAAGGCACGCCGGTGGATGTGATCACTGCCGTACATCCGGAAGCTGATGTTGTCTCCGTTAAAATATCTTCCACCCTGCTAAAAGAAGGACGTATCAAACTGCGTGTCCGTTTCCCTTATCCGACAGGTACTTTTTCGGATGTGGGCGTGAACAGACAGTTTCCTGAAAAACATTCTTCCCGTATCATCGACTATGACCAGCGTTCCTTTACCCTGGAACATGTACTGGACAAATACCGTTACTATCTGAAAGTATCCGGTTCTGAGCCACTGACCGTCACCCAGTTGCAAAGGCATGATCATCTGCTGACACCCGCACCTACGGGTACTGTAATAGAGTGTAGTTTCCGCTTTAGTGAGGAGATGCCATTGGGGCGTAATATCCCGAATTTTGGTGTAGTACGCATGTTGAGTGAAGACTACTGGCAGCATTTCTGGCAGGAGGGCGGGGCGGTTGATTTCTCCGGGAGCACAGATCCAAGAGCTACCGAACTGGAAAGAAGGATCGTCTTATCACAGTATCTCATGGCAGTGCAATGCGCGGGTAATATACCACCACAGGAAACGGGTCTGACCTATAACAGCTGGTTTGGAAAACCACATCTGGAAATGCATTGGTGGCATGCTGCTCATTTTGCGCTCTGGAATCGTCCGGATATGCTGGAGAAGTGCCTGCAATGGTATTATAAAGTAGCAGAAAAGGCGGCCGCTATCGCAAAAAGACAGGGCTATGATGGACTCCGCTGGCAGAAAATGACTGATCCGGCCGGCAATGAAAGTCCGTCTTCCGTAGGGGGATTCCTGATCTGGCAGCAACCGCATTTTATTTATCTGACAGAATTACTCTATCGTCACTATCACGATAAAGGCACATTAAATAAATACAAGGACCTGGTATTTGCTACAGCAGATTTCATGGCTTCCTATCCCACATATGACGGTGCAAAACATCGGTACACACTGGGGCCTGGTATGATCCCGGCACAGGAACGTTTCAAGCCTGAAGGTACTTTCAACGCGACTTTCGAACTGGCCTACTGGCGCTGGGGTTTATCTACTGCACAGGAATGGAGAGTTCGCCTGGGACTACCCCGTAATCCCCGCTGGGATAATGTACTGGACAGCCTTTCTGCGCTTCCGCAGCAACAGGGATTATACCTGGCTGCCGAGAGTGCGCCGGATTCTTATACGAATCCGCCTTACATGACAGATCATCCGGCTGTATTGGGTGCGTTAGGTATGTTGCCTGCCCGTCCCTATGTAGATACCGCTGTCATGCACCATACTTTCAATAAGATCTGGCAGTCCTGGAACTGGAAAGAAACCTGGGGCTGGGATTTTCCGCTCACCGCGATGACAGCCACCCGTCTCGGCTTGCCTGGTAAAGCAATGGATGCCCTGTTTATGCCGGTAAAGACGAATACCTGGTTACCCAACGGACATAATTACCAGGACGAAAGGCTGCGCCTGTATCTGCCGGGGAATGGCGGACTGCTGACGGCTATTGCCATTATGTGTGCAGGATATGACGGTTGTAATGTGGCGTTGCCAGGTATTCCTGACAATGGCAAATGGCGGGTGATGTGGGAGGGGTTGAACCCGATGCCATAATGTTGATCCATCCACGTAAAAACTATATACAATGAAGATGCATCTTTTCGCAGCAGCAGCTTTGCTGGGTATCGCCGGTTATCTGCCGGTACAGGCACAGCAGGCGCTGCCGCCCAAAAAGGAGACCCTCAAAACCCTGACCCTCGCTAACCGTTATTTTATGGAGAAATGGCCGGATGCCGGCAAAGACATTGTATTGAAAAAGACCTGGCCCTCTCACATCTGGACAAGGGCGGTCTATTACGAAGGTCTGATGGCCCTCCACCAGATCGATCCGCAGCAAAGTTATTACGACTATGCAGTACAATGGGGTGATAAGCATAACTGGGGCCTCCGCGGCGGTATTATAACCCGCAACGCTGATAACCAGGCCTGCGGACAAACCTATATCGATCTTTACCTCCTCGATAAAAAACAACACGAAAACCGTATCCACGATATCAAGGCTTCCATCGATACCATGCTGCACACCGATGTGATCGATGACTGGGACTGGATAGATGCCATCCAGATGGCTATGCCCGTGATGGCGCGTCTGGGTAAGCTCTATAATGACACGGCCTATTATCACCGCATGTATGAGATGTATGCCTATACCAAATACAAGCATGGTACAGAAGGGCTGTACAACCAACAGGAACACCTCTGGTGGCGTGATAAAGACTTCGTACCTCCTTACAAAGAACCCAATGGCGGCAACTGTTACTGGAGCCGTGGCAATGGCTGGGTACTGGCCGCCCTGCTTAGAACGATGGAACACCTCCCCCAAAGCTCTCCCTACTACAAGCTCTTCCTACAGGACTTCAAAGACATGTCAGCTGCCATTCTCAAGCTCCAGCGTCCTGACGGCTTCTGGAATGCCAGTCTCCATGACCCCACCAATTTCGGCGGTAAGGAACTGACCGGTACCTCCCTCTTTGTATACGGTATGGCCTGGGGCGTACGCAAAGGCTATCTTGACAAGAAAACCTACCAGCCCGCCATCACCAAAGCTTGGAATGCCCTCACCAAAGAATGCGTACGCGACAACGGTATGCTCGGTTACGTCCAGAGCACCGGAAAACAACCTTCCGACGGCCAACCTGTCACCTACGACAAAATTCCCGATTTCGAAGACTACGGTTTGGGCTGCTTCCTCCTCGCCGGCTCGGAAATTTATAAAAGTAAATAGCGGCCAGATAGTCTTATAACCTCTTTCATAAGAACGGTCAGATGATGCCTCCCACATCGTCCGGCCGTTTTTCAGTTTTGATAACATTTCCCACAGCGGTTTTCAGCTGGAGACCACTGGCCTTAGTTCTTAGAAGTATGCCGAGCCCCTGCAACCAGGGGTTTAATCAACCCCCACCGCCCAACTCTCCCCCCCGCCCCATAGCAAGGAACTTCAAAGAACTACAGCCTGTGGTCCCAGACTGAAACCGCGGTATCCCAGGAGATCCGCTAAAACAAAAATTCCCGTTTCGAGCAAACATTCCCTGCTATTTATCGCATCTTTAACCACAACCTTCGAACGAAAGCAATTGCAATTGCATATGACTGTAAAAAAACTCATTGGTAAGGTCCACCTCTGGCTGGGCTTTATTTCCGGCATCGGCGTTTTCATGATAGCCATCACCGGCTGTATCCTCGCGTTCCAGCAGGAAATTGAAAGCCTGACCAAGCCGTACATGTACACGGAGAGCAGGCCTGGTATCAACCCGCTACCACCGTCCACGCTAAAAGCAATTGCAGTAAAAGAAATCAAAGACAAACAGCCAAACGGCATCAACTACCCAGGGAAGGATAAAAGCGCTTCCGTGATGTTCTACGGCGCCGATCCGGACTATTACTACCAGGTCTTCCTGAACCCTTACACCGGCAAAGTGATCAAGGTATGGAGCGAAGAAGGCGACTTTTTCCATTTTATATTACACGGACATTATTACCTCTGGTTACCGCCAACGATCGGCCAGCCGGTAGTAGCATCTGTGACATTGATATTTGTAGTCATGCTGATTTCCGGTCTGATATTATGGTGGCCAAAGAATAAGGCAGCGGCCCGTCAGCGTTTCAGTATCAAATGGGACGCAAAGTGGAGAAGGATCAACTACGACCTGCATAACGTACTCGGATTTTATATACTGGTGATAGGATTGCTGATTGCTACCACCGGGCTGGTATGGGGTTTTGAATGGTTCAGCAAGGGATTATATTATGCAACTTCCGGCGGAAAAGCACTGCCGCCATATGCAGCGCCGCTGTCAGATACAACGAAGCCGGCACAATACAGTATCCCGGAAGATCAGGTCTGGCAACAACTGCTGGCAAAAGCGCCACAGGGTGCTGGTATCAATATCGGTTTTGCGACAGGTACATCTGAATCGATTGCTGCGTCTGTGAACTACCGTCCCGGTACTTATTATAAGTCTGATAACTATTATTTCGACCGCAATACCCTGGCCATACTCCCGGCCGAGGGACCTTATACCGGCGAATATGCCAAAGCCAGCTTTGCCAACAAGCTTAGGGATATGAACTATGATATCCACGTAGGCGCGATATTGGGCCTGCCAGGAAAGATCATTGTTTTTATGGCTGGTCTGATCTGTGCCAGTCTGCCGGTAACAGGTATCTATATATGGTGGGGCAGAAGAAACAAGAAAGTTAAAAAAAGCCCTGTTACCAGTGCGGCTTCCCGGGTAAGGGTCTGATCCGGTATCCCCCTCAGAAAAAATAAGCGTAAAAACTACGTTTCAAATAAAATAATTTCTATTTTTCAGCAGCGGAAGAATGTTCGGTGCTGTTGATTTAATCCACGGGTATCATTTTAAAACAGGTCTATGAGTCTCTGCAATTCTGCTGATACGGCAGAAGGGGTGGCGCATTTCCACGTATTCAATAACTCTTACATAAAGCTCCACAAATCATGAAGAGAATTTTTGGTATTGCAGCCGTACTGCTGTCACAGCAGCTGTATGCGCAGCAACAACAGGCGCCTGCCTATCCGCTGATCACACATGATCCGTATTTCAGCGTATGGTCGGCAACCGACAATCTGAACGCATCTGCTACCCGTCACTGGACCGGTACGGAACAATCCCTGACGGGGTTTGTAAAGGTAGATGGCGTTATTTACCGTGTGCTTGGCGCACCGGGACATTTGTACAGGCAGCTGGCAGCGACCGCTGATGCTGCACCTTATGAGGTACGTTATACAGAAACAGCGCCTGCTAAAGGATGGGAAGATCCCGCATTTAGTGATGCCGACTGGAAAACTGGTAAAGCACCTTTCGAAAAAGAAAGGAAAACAGCAGGAACTCCCTGGTTTTCTGATGACGTATGGGTACGCAGGACATTCAACGTGGATGATACCAATGTGGATAACCTGCTGCTCAAGATCAATCACGATGACAATGCGGAAGTTTATCTTAACGGAGAACTGATCTACAGTTACGTGGGATGGTTAAATCATATGTCCTATTTCCCCATCAAAGATGAAGTAAGAAAGAAACTGCGTAAAGGCACCAATGTACTGGCCATGCATTGTACCAATACCAGGGGCGGCGCTTACCTTGATGGTGGTATCGTGACTGAACTCAAAGACAAATGGGCAGATAAAGTAAAGCTCGCAGAACAGAAAAATGTGGAACTGACTGCTACGCAGACAGCCTACAATTTCACCTGTGGAAAAGTAGATGTAAAACTGACCTTTACATCTCCGCTGCTGATGAAGGACCTGGACCTGATGTCCCGTCCTGTTTCTTATATCTCTTATAAGGTAAAAGCAAACGACGGCAGTAAACATAAAGTGGAAGTATACTTCGGTGCTTCTTCTGACCTGGCTGTAAATACACCGGCACAGGAAGTGACTGCACAGCAATATAACAGCGAAGGTTTATCTATCCTGAAAACCGGTACGGTGGCACAACCTGTACTGGCAAAGAGAGGTGATGACCTGCGTATTGACTGGGGATATCTTTATGTAGCTGTTCCACAGTCTGCTGGTGCGAAGCAGTTTGTCACCGGAGAAGGTGTAGCTGTTGGCGCATTTGCCGGTAAAGGAAAAACGCCGAAAGTTGATAAAGGCACACAGCTGGTGCTGAACACAACGGTATCACTGGGTAAAGTGGATGGTACAGAAAAAGAACAGGTATTCCTGCTGGGATATGATGATCTGTATGCTATTCAGTATTTCAATACCAATCTGAGACCATGGTGGAAAAAAGATGATAGTTACACGATCGAAAAAGAACTGAAGAAAGCGCAGGATGAATATGCGGCGATCATCGGCCGCTGCAATGCGTTTGACAAAGAACTGTATGAAGACACTAAAAAAGCCGGTGGTGAGAAATACGCAAAACTGTGCGTACTCGGTTATCGCCAGAGTATTTCTGCACACAAGCTGGTAAAGAGTCCGCAGGGAGAGATCCTGTTCCTGTCCAAAGAAAACTTCAGTAACGGCTGTATCAATACAGTAGATGTTACTTATCCTTCTGCACCATTGTACCTGATATATAATCCAGATTTGATGAAAGGTATGCTAACTGGCATATTCTATTTCAGTGAAAGTGGAAAATATACACAGCCTTATGCGGCACATGACCTGGGTACATATCCACTGGCGAATGGCCAGGCATATGGTGAAGGCATGCCGGTAGAAGAATCCGGTAATATGATCATTCTGACAGCGGCGATCGCAAAAGCAGAAGGCAATGCTAACTATGCAAAGCAACATTGGAAAACGCTGACAACATGGGCAGAATACCTGCTGAAAGAAGGTTTTGATCCGGCTAATCAACTGTGTACAGATGACTTCGCAGGTCACCTGGCGAGAAACGCCAACCTCTCTGTTAAAGCGATCGTTGGTCTTGGTTCTTATGCTATGCTGGCTGATATGCTGGGGGATAAGGTTACTGCGGAGAAATACAGAAAGGCAGCAAAAGACATGGTGCCTAAATGGATGCAGCTCGCGGATGATGGTGATCACTATACACTGGCATTTGAAAACAAAGGTTCCTGGAGCCAGAAATACAACCTGGTATGGGATAAAGTACTCGGACTGGATCTGTTCCCGAAATCCGTTTACCAGAAAGAGATTAAATATTATCTCACCCGTCAGTTAGCATACGGACTGCCGCTGGATAGCCGTAAAAATTACACTAAATCTGACTGGATCATCTGGACAGCAACACTGGCAGATAGTCCTGCTGACTTCTCTGCATTCATTGATCCTTTATATAAGTATGCACAGGAAACAACGTCCCGTGTACCGATCAGTGACTGGCATGAAACCGAAGATGGTAAGATGGTCGGATTCCAGGCAAGGAGTGTAGTAGGTGGCTATTTTATGCCATTATTAGGCACCACTATCAAAAAATAATTATAAAGCCATTCGGCTGAAAGTATGTGGGGTGGCTCTTTTACAAGAAGAGCGCCCCACACTTTTTTAAGTGTAGTAATACTACTACAAAAGAATTTGCGGGGCGGTTATATATTTGTATCAGCAACGAAAAAATAAACACTTCGTCAGCAAATCACTCCTACTGTCCTATACCGTAAAAAAGGTCCCCTTTCCCTATTAAAAATTTACTGGAAGAATTATCTTATTCAAAATATTAATGCTGTATGCTGTTTCGGCATCCGGCGTGAAGAACTTGGTTTTTATTAGGATATGGTTAGAAAGGGTTGTCATTCTTGACGACCTTTACCTTTTTATATAGGTCCCACGCAAAGCAATTTCAGATAATAGTCAGATATACTTTACTCTTCGTTAGACTTACCTCTTTTAGCGTAAGTCTAACGAAGAGTGAAGCCGTCTTATTAAGATAATAGTACTGTCAAAGTTTTCCGGAAATATTAGTTTATTTCAACTGTAAGCTCCGCTCATCATGGATTGCAGGGGCTTATAGACATAGAAATCCGTAATACGCCAATGCTTAATTTTCAATAAAAAAAGAACCCGCAAGCATTACTTGCGGGCTCTTCTACTTTTTGGGTAATGGATGTATGAGGTTTATAATGGATGCTTGCCTTGGGTACAATGAATGCTTATTTGGAGTACAATGAATTCAGGGACGCACAATGAATGAAATATCCGGGGGGCAAACAATGAATGCCTGGAGTTAAATGGATGAAATTAACAATGGATGATGGGGTAATGAATGAAAAAGGGGCGATGGATGAGTTTGGGGGGCGAATGGATGAAAAATTAGTTCTGACTGAACTCACTAAAGAAGCGGCGTGCGACGTGTTTGAATCTGTTCACCTCTTCTTCGTCTTCCAGTATTATATCCGGATGATTTGTTGTCGACTGATAATATTGATAAGCAACAGATGCAATATCCATGCTACTGTTAGCGCCTGCAGTAGCTTTGATAGAACGGCTGTTGCTTTGCAGATAGTGCAGGGCTTTGATATCGAAATCTAAAGTGATAATACCGTTTATCATAGTTGTATCGTTTTATGCAGACTCATATAAAAATTTCGTGCCAAACTAAATTTGTCCGGTGAAAAAGGCATCAAAAGCCACTATATAGGATACTTTGCAGAGAAGGGGTTGTGCATCTATTCCCCATTTTGTATCTTGACGAGTAGAAAAAACTCTTGATTCATGCAACTGACCACGTTACTCAAGCCCCTGCTCACCGGGGTACTATCATGCACACTTATCTTAAATAGCTTTGCAGATGTTCGTTTGCCCGCTTTGGTCGGTAGCAATATGGTGTTACAGCGTAATAAACCTTTGAATATCTGGGGATGGGCTGATAAGGGAGAAAAAGTGACCGTTTCTTTTCGTAACGGTGTTTACAGGACCGTCGCTGCTGCTGATGGCAAATGGAAAGTACAACTCCCCGCACAGCAGGCCGGAGGACCGTATGCAATGACCATTACCGGTCATAATACCATAAAACTGGACAACATTCTGGTAGGTGAAGTATGGATCGCATCCGGACAATCCAATATGGAAATGCCCCTCAAAGGATGGGGTAAGATCCTCAATCATGAACAGGAGATTGCTGTCGCCAATTATCCGGAGATCCGTTTGTTCCAGCTGAAACACACCACCAGCACGGCGCCACTGGAAGATGTAAATCCATGGGATGGCGGCTGGCAGGCATGTACGCCACAGAGCATTCCGGAATTTTCTTCCGTAGGGTATTTCTTTGCCCGTGAGGTCTATACACATGAACACATACCCGTGGGAGTTATCCACACTTCCTGGGGTGGAACTGTTGCGGAAGCGTGGACAAGTGGGGAATCTATAAAAAAGATCCCGGCATTCGCAGATACAGTGAAAGCGTTTGAAAATCTGCCGACGCCTTTAGCTCCCTCCAATCCGAATAAAGCCACCCTGCTTTATAACGCCATGATCCATCCGCTGCTGCCATACGCTTTTCGCGGTGTTATCTGGTACCAGGGAGAAGGTAATGCAGAAAGAGCTTACCAGTATCGTGAGGTATTCCCAACCATGATCAAAGACTGGCGTAAACAGTGGCATAACGGTGATTTCCCGTTCTATTTCGTACAACTGGCCAACTTTAAAGACAAACAGGCACAACCTGTTGAATCTGACTGGGCAGAGTTAAGAGAAGCGCAGTTAATGACGCTGTCACTGCCTAATACCGGTATGGCTACGGCTGTGGATATCGGAGATGCAAAAGATATTCACCCTAAAAATAAACAGGAAGTAGGCCGTCGTTTGTCCCTTATTGCCAGGGCAAAAGTGTATGGGGAAAAAATACCCTATTCCGGTCCGATTTACCAGTCAAAACTGGTAGCGGGTAACAAGATAACACTAACCTTCAAAAACGCAGATAACGGGCTTGTAATGAAGAATGGAGCTACCCTGAAAGGTTTTGAGGTGGCAGGTGCCGACAAGAAATTCCATTGGGCACAGGCAACCATCAGTGGTAACCGTGTGATTGTATCCAGCAGCGAGGTGGAAAAACCTGTTGCCGTACGTTATAGCTGGGCCGACAACCCGGATGGTAACCTGTACAGCGGCGCCGGTTTGCCGGCAAGTCCGTTCCGTACAGACAACTTCCAGGGAGTGACCTACGGTAAAAAATAAACTTTCCTATTTTAACAAGGATAAAAGGGCAGGCATCTTTTCCAGATGCCTGCTCTTTCATTTAATACCATTAAGAATTAATAACCGGAATATCTACTTTTACAGCATAATATCAATCGCCGGGAATAATGCGCCAGATCGTAATAGGATTACTCTTCGCCATGCTATGGGCATCCGCAGCAGTGGCTACCAAAGTCGGTATTCACTCCGCAGATGCACTGATACTTGCTAATGTCAGGTTTCTGCTGGCAGGAGGAGGGATGCTGTTGTTTGCCTACCTGGGGCAGAAGGGACAGCACAGATTACCCAGCGGAAAGGAATGGAAACAGCTGTTCATCTTCGGCGCACTGAACACCACCGTTTACCTCGGATGTTTTGTACTGGCCATGAAATCCGTATCTGCCGGTATCGGAAGTTTATCCACCGCTACCAGTCCTTTGTTCATCATGGTCATATCCGCACTGTGGCTAAAGCGTTCCCTGAAATGGTATGAGGTGCTGGGCATGTTCCTGGGCATGGCGGGTGTTGGATTGGCAACCTATCCTTTGCTGCAGGACAGCCATGCAACAGTAGGAGGGATCCTGACCCTGCTTTTTGGAATGCTCGCGGTATCTGTGGCAACGGTGTATTATGCGCGTATTAAATGGGAGATGGCCAATGTGGTGATCAATGGATGGCAGGTGTTTCTCGGCGGACTACTATTCCTTCCCATCACCGCACTTTTTGCCAATTTCGAAACCACACACTTCGATCTCCGGTTCTGGTTATCTGTCGGCTGGCTGATCATACCCGTATCCGTTATTGCTTTACAGTTATGGTTCTATCTCGTACGGAAAGACGCCGTACGTGCCTCTCTGTGGCTCTTCCTGTGCCCTGTTTTCGGGTTCCTGTATTCTTCTGTACTGCTGCATGAACCGATTACCTGGTTCACATTTGCAGGTACATTCCTGGTGATCGCAGGACTCTATCTGGCACAAAGGGAAAAGTTTCAGAAAAAGACGGCAGCTGAAAAGTAGAAAAAGGCTCCCCTGACTGTCCACCGGACAGTCTCATTTATACATACCACCGCTTTATTATTCCTCAAAATCAATTGACTTGATCTTATTGGCGAGATTGTCGATGCTTTGCAATTCGATCTCTGCCATCTTCCTTTTCAGGATCGTAGCCTCCTCGGGAGAGATAATGCCGTTCTGTAAAGCTGCCTCGATCTTCTTCTGCAACAGCTTTTTTGACCTTTCTACTTTCTTGACTTTGAAATATGCATTGGACTTACGGGAAATAAATTTCCAGAATACGGACAATACAATGGATACGCTGGGCGCAATGATCACCAGCCATGATTTAAGTGGATATGTATCAGGAAGATTACTTGCAAGCAGCACCAGTAATGTACCACCTCCTGCGCCGGCTATACTGGCGGATGTTGAATTCGGTTGCTGGATATTGGAAGCTTGCTGGGATGGGTTAGCAACCAGTGAATTTTCTTGTTCCAACGAAAAAAAACGGTTTATAGGATAATAGTATAGTATATAGTGGATGATGGTATTCTGACCAGGCGATAGTAATAAGCAAAATGAAGTGAAAACTATTTCCCTAATAATACATCGAGGGTACGGAGTATCTGTTGTGTATCATTCTTTTCTTCGAGATCAAGCACTACAACATGTCCTGATTTATCTTCTACTACCAGTGCTTTTGGCGGATATCTGCGGATTCTCTTGAGTCTGGCTGTTTCTCTTGAAGCATTAAAAATAATTAACGCCAGCGAGGACAGTGAGGCGAACACCGCGATAATCACCAATATCATTGTAGAGGTAGCAGACATCATAATAAATTATGTTTTTCTGGTTTTAGCATAGCTATTAAATATACGCAATTTCTGTCAAAAAAACACTTATCATATCTTTTATATATTGAACCTGCGTGGATTAAAATTATTCCTTATCTGACACTTCCCAAATATTTTTTTTATGCCTGTAAGTAGTTCTCCTTTTTTTCCTGTCCTACTATAGATACCGGAACAAAGTCCGGGCCAGCCATAAATCAGACTGGACAAGCGCCTGGAAGGAAAACTGAGGATTACACGTAGAAAACTGATTCTAAGAGGATTAATGAGTACTATGCCAGCCCGGAGAAGAAACTATACCGCATAACAGCGTTCTATAAACTGATAAGATCTTGATTGTTTAGAGTGTATTAATAACAAACGGGGTTAATTTAGGACTAGACTAAAATTAACGCTGGGGACAAATTCCGCGATAATGATGATTATATTTACCTCCCGGGGATTCTTTCCGTATGTAAACGAGAGTGCAGCACAACATACAGTATGAGTAACAGTGAAAACATCAGGTATTGGCAACAGCAGATTGCTTGTGAAAATGATGAGAAAGCCTTTTCAGAGCTGTTCCGGCATTTTTATGACCGGTTACTGTATTTTGCCGTACAATACGTCTACACCCGCGAAGCAGCAGAAGAGATCGTCTCTGACGTGTTCGTTAAGATATGGAACCGTCGGGAAGAACTGGATAAGATCGCTAATCTCGAAGTATACCTCTTCGTAGCTGTCAAAAATCATTCGCTCAATTATCTGGAACAATATTCCGCCTTACGGATCGCCCCGCTTAGTGACGATTCCGGCCTTTCTCAGCTGACCAATCCCATTGATCCAGAAAGGACCATGGAATGGAAGGAAATTCTGTTCAAAATGGACCAGGAGGTAGGGCGCCTGCCTGACCAGTGCCGCCGTGTGTTCAAACTGATCAAAGAGGAAGGGTTTAAATATAAAGACGTCGCAGAAATCCTCAACATCTCTCCGCGTACAGTAGAAACACAGTTGTTCCGCGCCATGAAGCGCCTCAATGAAGTGATAGGTCCTTATATCACCAACAGACTGAAATCAAAAAATAAAAATCCGGATTCCTTGTAAGTAGTTTTTTATTTCTGTCTGTCCTTCTACTACAACCACATATGATAAACGAAGAATTATTTACCACGTTAGCCGCCAGGAAACTGGCAGGAGAAGCTACCACGGCAGAATTGCTGGAGCTTGACGGAATGTTGCAGGAATATCCTGAACTCCGCGAACGCTACCAGCTGCTGCAACAGTACTTCAAAGTGTCCTCATATCATTCATCTGCCGATACAGAACTGGCGCTGCAACGCACCCTGTCCCGGATATCCGTTCCTGTCAGCAATACGCCTGTAAGGAAAATGTTCCCGTGGAAGTGGGTAGGCGCCGCTGCTGCCGCTGTATTGATAGGTATCGTCTCATTTGTGGTACTCAGGCCCAAAGATCATCCGGTTGAAATGGTGAAGCTGATGGAAAGACAGAATGGTAAAGCAACCAGGGCTTCTATCGAACTGGCTGATGGTAGTAAGATCTGGCTCAATGCGGAAAGCAAACTGTCTTATCCGGAAGTATTCGATGGTAATACACGTGAAGTATATCTTACCGGGGAAGCTTTTTTTGATATTGCTCCCAATCCGAAGAAACCTTTCATCGTGCATTTCAACGCCGGTAGCGTCCACGTGCTCGGCACTTCATTCAATGTACGTGCTTATGAAAATGAAGCCGTACAAACGTCTGTAAGAACTGGTAAAGTAGCATTCATCCCTAACCGTAAACAGGGAGAAAAGCCTGATACCATCTTTATTACACCTGATGAGAAAGTAACCTTACAAACCACTGTTGCAGATACAAAGAGCAACGGTATCGTAAAAGAAATTACTTCCTCCGAAGAGGATAAAGCATGGACAGAAGGAAGACTTATATTCCGTGATGAAACACTGGAAGACATTGCATCCGAACTGGAAAGGACGTTCGGTAAGAAAGTGACCTTTGGCAATGACGCTCCACGGTATTACAGGCTCACAGGCGCTTTCCAGGATAACAGCCTGCAGGATATCATGTATTATCTCGCCAGGTCCAAAGCATTCCACTATACCATCACTGATAGCACATTACTGATCACAGAATAATAGTTCACGTTTATAATAATCAATCAAATCAATTCATTCACAAACAGCTGCGTTATGAAAGAAAGACCGCTACCCACGCGTTTTTCAGGAATTTTCCGCTCGTTGTTCCTCCCGCTGCTCGTCTGCATGGCTTTATTGAGCATGCTTGACCTGAAAGCGCAGAGTGCATTTGCTGCTGATGCAAATCATCCTGTCTACAGTCAGGGACAACAGGTAAAAAAAGATACTGAACTCCCTTTTGAAAGCCGTATCAGTCTGCAGGTAAGTAATGAACAACTTGCACAGGTACTGGAGAAGATCGAAAAACAAACCTCTTATGTGTTTGTCTATTCAAACGATGAAATCGGCGCTGCCCAGAAGATCTCCCTGTCTGTAAAAGACAGGAAACTGGGAGAAGTACTGGAAATGGTGCTCTCTCCGCTGGAGATCAAATTTGAAATGATCAATAACAAGATCATTCTCAAGCAGCAGGCAGCTACCACCATTCAGCAACAGGCAGATATCACGATCAATGGCCGGGTCGTTAATAATAAGGGAGAAGGTATCCCTGGTGTGAATGTTCGTTTGCAGGGTACCAGCGTCGGTACCTCTACAAATGATCAGGGTTTTTTTACGTTAAAGATCCCGAATGGGCAAGCCAATGGTACCTTAGTTTGCTCTTCCGTTGGCTTCATCCCATCGGAAGTAGGGATCAGCGGAAGAACCAACATCACCGTAATGCTCACTGAGGACTCTAAGGACCTGGGAGAAATAGTGGTTACCGCTTACGGCACACAGAAGAGAACACAGGTAACGGCGGCTATCAATACCATCTCCACTAAAGATATTGAAAGCCGTCCCGTTACAAACATGTTTCAGGCTTTACAGGGAACTGCGCCCAACCTCATTCTGCAGCAGAATACCGCAGAACCAGGTGCGCAGATGACCCTCAATATCCGTGGTGTAGGTAGTCTTACCGGCAACTCTCCGTTGATCATCATCGATGGTGTACAGGCCGGAAGAGATGGTCTGCAGAACCTGAACCCTTATGATGTGGAAAGCATCTCCGTATTGAAAGATGCGGCTTCTTCCGCTATCTACGGTTCTCAGGCTGCAAACGGTGTTATCTATATCACGACGAAAAGAGGGTCCAAAGACGAAAAGCCTTCCGTTACCTATAATGGTATGTATGGTTTCCAGACGCCCACCACGCTGCCCCGCAACGTAGAAGCCTGGGAATATATGACGCTGAAAAACGAGGCACTGGTGAATTCCGGTAAAACGCCGCAGTACGCTCCCGAAGATATCAGCTACTGGCATCAGCGTGGTTCTGAACCAGCTTATCTGAAAGAAATGCTGCGTAATACCACTCCTCAGCAGAACCATAGTCTCAGCATGACAGGTGGCGGCAAAAGCAGCAGCTACCTGGTATCCCTCGGTTATGTGGATCAGGGTAACATGTTGCAGAACTCCTACGTATCAGAAGACTTCTATTACAAACGCTACAATGCAAGGGCTAACCTCGCTGTGGATGTGAGTAAATATGTGAAAGTAAACGTAAATCTCGCGTATACAAAAGGCATCAAACGCAGACAGCAGGCTGATATCGGCTTCCTGATCCGCGATGCGATCCGTACGCCGCGTATCTACCCTGTACAGGATTCACTGGGCAACTTCGTAGTACCTTCCCTGAACAGTAACAACGTGATCGCGCAGCTGAAATACGGAGGCTTCAATAAAGAAGAAAAAGATAACCTCCTGGGTGGTCTGGATATTACCGTAACACCGGTGAAGCACTTCAAACTGAACTTCAACGCTTCCGGTACCTATACCATCACCAATCAGCAGGAACGCCAGAACAAGTATTCTTACGCTCCATACTATACTACCGCCAATCCGCCGCTGTACAACAGAATGTACGAGTATGAGTTCAAGGACCTCGCCTCCAACGTATATGCAACTGCGGAATACGAGAACACCTTTAATAAACATTACATCAAAGCGCAGGTCGGTGGACGTAGCGATGCTATCAATGAAGAATACGGTGTGAAAGCAACCCGTTATGGTACTACAAATCTGGATGATGACTGGACCATCGGTGGTGGTTATATTCCTAAACCGGACGGTACTTTCGATTACGCCAACATCGGTACTTACAACGATATCATCAATCCAAACCTGTATGCGCTGAACTCTGTTTTCGGCAGAGTGAACTACGCATTCAATGATAAATATCTGGCGGAATTCACCTGGCGTTATGATGGTTCTTCCAAACTGGCTCCTGGTCACCAGTGGCAGTTCTTCCCGGCTTTCTCGCTGGGTTGGAGGATCACTGATGAGGAATTTTTCGGTGATTTCAAAAAACGCTTCGGTAACGTGAAATTCCGTTATTCATGGGGACAGGTCGGTAACTCCAACATCGGTGGATTCAACTACCTGGCAAGAGTTACCCTGAACACTGGTAAATATCCTTTCAACAATACACCAAATACCGGTGCTGATTTCTCTGCCTACAATGAAACATTGCAGTGGGAGATCTCTACCATGAGCAACTATGGTGTGGATGTAGACCTGTTCAATAACAAGATCAACGCCTCTTTCGACTACTTTAATAAAAACACAAATGGTATCTACCTGTTCCAGGTAGTGCCTGGTACGGCCGGTATAGGCGCCTCCCTGCAGAACGTTGGTAAAGTGCAGAACAAAGGCTGGGAGCTGACAGTTTCCTATCATGCAAAAACAGGGGCGGTGAATCATACGATCTCCGGTAACCTGTCAGACAACCTGAACAAAGTGGTGAAATATGGTGAGCAGTCCGTACAGGGGTCTGACTTCGCCTTCATCATCAAAGAAGGTTTCCCGATCGCATCCTACTATGGTTACAAATCAAACGGTCTGTACCAGAACCTGGATGATATCAAAAATGCACCAAAAGTGCCTTTCGCTTACAACCAGCAGGTAATGCCGGGTGATGTGAAATACATCGACCGTAATGGTGATGGTGTGATCGATGCTGACGACCGTTATGTATTCGGGAATCCATTCCCACGTTACACTTTCGGTTTCAGCTATGCGGCTAACTGGAAAGGCTGGGACTTCTCTATGTTCTGGCAGGGTGTGGGCAAAAGAAGCCAGTTCCTCCGTGGTGATATCGTAGAGGCCTTCCACAACAACGAGGACCATGCTTTCGAGCAACACCTGGATCGCTGGACGCCTACTAATCCGGATGCTTCTTATCCACGTCTGACCATTGGTAATGCGGATGCAAACAACTTCGCTTATTCCGACTACTGGTTGTTCGATACCAAATATCTGCGTTTGAAGAATCTGCAGTTTGGTTATACACTGCCTCGTAGCGTAAGCCAGCTGCTGCATATCCAGAATGCAAGGGTGTATTTCACCGGACAGAACATTCTGACCTTCACACCACGCCGTTTCCGCGACCTGGGTGTAGATCCGGAATTCACACAGTTTGACGATAAACTGTCCTTTACCAATTACAACGCTATTGCAGGACGTAGTTATCCGAATGCGGCTACTTTCTCATTTGGCCTGGATCTGAAATTCTGATGATAGTGTTTTAATGCTCAATCGTATGAAGAAATTATTATTACCCATACTCTGCGTCACTGTGCTGTTCTCCTGCCGTAAGCTGGACCAGCCTATCACACGCGACTATACAGATGCCGCTTACTGGCGTACTGCTGATGACGCCCTCGCTGCCCTCGCCAGTTGCTACGAGAACCTGTCTGACGACACTTACTACTTCGGAGACGAAGCGCTTAGCGATAATGGTTATGTAAACGGTACCGGCTACAAAGGTGTTTCCCTGATTGCTGGTGGTGCTTACGATCCTTCCAATCAGCGTCTCACAGAAGAATGGAAATACCGTTACACCTGTATCCGCAAGTGTAATACGGTAACGACGAATATCGACAGGGTTACCGGACTGGATTCTACCCTGAAGAACCGTATTCTCGCTGAGGCCAGGTTCATCCGTGCTTACTCTTATTTTCAGCTGGCTGGCTGGTTTGGTGATGTACCATTCTACACCAACCTGATCACCATTGAAGAGGCACGTTCTATCAGCCGTAGCAACCGCGAGACAATACTCGATTTCGTAGAATCCGAACTGGCCGCGATCCGTAATGCATTACCGGTGAATAACTACAGTGGTGCAGGCAACGGTTACCAGGAAAAGGATAAAGGCCGTATTACCCGTGGTGCTGCAATAGCCCTCAGTGCGCGTGTACATATGTTCAGAAGTGAATGGCAGAAAGCGATCGATGATTGCCAGCTGCTGATCAACAATGCTACAAATGGCACCTACGCCCTGCAAAATAGTTATAGCAATATTTTCAGTCCGGCGAATGAATTCAATAACGAAGTCATTTTCGATATTCAATATGGTGGTGGCCGTACAAATGGCTCACAGCGTAACTTCCTGCCGCAGACAGTTGCACTGCTGAGAAGTACGCTGGTACCAACGCAGGACCTTGTTGATGACTATATCATGCTGAATGGTAAAGGTATCAGGGAGGCGGCTTCCGGTTATAATGAAAATGATCCTTATACCAACAGAGATCCCCGTCTGAATGCCACGATCCTCCACGATGGTTCCACCATCACAGATTTCGATGGTAAAGTGCAGACCATCCTGACTAAGCCAGGTTCCACGCCGGCTACCAACAGTGTGGATGATCAGGGTGCTTCTCCCACCGGTTATTATTTCTACAAATATTACGACCGTACTGCTACCAACTACGCTTCCGGTCTGAACCTCATCGTGATCCGTTATGCAGATGTACTGCTGATGTATGCAGAGGCTAAGAACGAACTGAGCCAGCTGGATGCCAGTGTATGGAATCAGACCATCCGTGCACTACGTGTACGTGCCGGTTTCAATGATGCAGGCGCTACTGAGTTCCCGGGTGTAGGACAGGAAGCGCTGCGTACGATCGTACGTCGTGAAAGAAGGGCTGAACTGGCTTTTGAAGGGGTAAGGGCTACTGATATCCGTCGCTGGAAGATCGCAGATCAGGTGATGAGCAGACCCGTAAGAGGTATCAAAGTGTCTGGTGGCGCATTCAGAACCGATGCAAACGGTTATATCATCGCGGAAGACAGGCTCTTCACAAATCCTAAACATTACCTGTGGCCGGTGCCTACTTTCGAACGCGACCAGAATACAAATCTTGGCCAGAACCAGGGTTGGTAATTGTCAATTAACAATTAGGAATTTTTTCAAACTGATACGATATGAAAACATTTTTCAGCAATATACTACTCGCATTACCGGTTGCACTGGGTGTAATCCTGACCGGTTGCGGTAAAGATGACCACGAACTCAATACCAATCTGCAGCCGGTAAGCAGACTCACAGCTCCGGTGAATGAAAAATATATCAAACTGCAACCTGCTACAAGTGCAACTGTCACTTTTGAGTGGGACCAGGCGCGTGCAGAAGATGGTTCATTAGTCTTGTATGAAGTAGTGATCGACAAAGACGGTGGCGACTTCTCCAATCCAATTGCGAAAATAGCTTCAGATGGTGGTGGCGTGCAGAACAAACTGACCCTCTCTCATAAAGACCTGAACAGTATTGCAGGTAAAGCGGGTATTGCTGCCCTGGCTACCGGTAAACTGAAATGGACGGTAAATGCTTCCAAAGGATATAATATCCAGCCAGCTGCCGAGAGCCGTACGCTGGAAGTGGAAAGACCAAACGGTTTCGCAGAAATTCCAGTAGACGTATTCCTGACCGGTGATGCAACAGAAGCTGGTGCTGACCTGGGACAGGCAGTGAAACTGAAGTCTACCGCACCGGGTGTATTTGAGATCTATACTTCCCTGAAAGACGGTAAATACAAATTTGTAGACAGGACCAGTGGTACGCCTAACAACTTCTTCATTGATGGTGGTGCGCTGAAAGAAGCAGGAGAAAGCACACAGTCCGGTGGTACAAAAGTATACCGTCTGCGTCTGGACTTCAACAACGCAGCTGCGAATATCACAGAGATCACTGCTATCGGTCTGTGGTTTGCACCTGAGAACAGTATCATGTACGATCTGAGCTACACCAGCAAAGGTGTATGGTCATTTGAAAATAAACTGATCAACTTCCACCAGGAATCATGGGGTCGTGACGAACGTTACAAATTCCGTGTGAGCGTAAAAGCAGCAGATGGTACACCTGGTACAGAATGGTATGGCAGTTCCAATGCGGATAATAACCGTCCGACGGCTACCACACCGCTTTCTTTCTGGGAACTGAAAGCAATCACCAATAGCGATCAGTATAACTATTGCTACAAATTCGCTTCAGAGGTTGATACTAAAAACTGCGATGTAAAACTGTATTTCTCTCCTGACAAAACTTACACCCACGAAGTGATCGTGCGTTAATCAGGGGCTGGAATCACATCATGCAAACGATCAATTAAAAGCTTATGCGTCGAATCTTTCTGCTATTTACGATAACAGCGGCTATGGCCACCACCTTCACCTCATGTCTGAAAGAGCCTGTGGATGATGGTCCGGGACCTGGCGCCGGCAAAACGACTTACCAGTACAACTGGCCTGCTATTGCCGATTCATCTGCTGCTTCACTGGTGAGCAATTTCTATAACCAGAGCGGCAAATATTTCAATAAGAATAATGCAGGTGACCTCACCTTCAACTACTGGCCAAATGCGCATGCGCTGGATGTGCTGACGGATATTTACCTCCGTACCAATAATCCAGCCATCAAAACCCGCATGGATGAATTGCTGGACGGTATGAAGACAAAGAATGGCAACACCTACATCAATCACTTCTATGATGATATGGAATGGATGGTACTGGCTTGTCTCCGTGCTTATGAAGCGACCAGTGACACCCGTTATAAAACCACCGCAGAACTGCTCTGGAATGATATCAAAGGAGGATGGGATGAAACCTGGGGTGGAGGTATCTACTGGAATAAAGACCGTCAGAATAAGAACACACCTGCCAATGCACCTGCTGCTATTATCGCAGCACGGATGTACCAGCTGAACAGGAACGGGGAAGATCTGGCCTGGTCTAAAAAGATCTATGACTGGCAGAAAGCTAATCTCGTAGATCCGGTAACAGGATTGGTATGGGATGGTCTGGATGGTACCGGTACCAATAAGGCATGGAAATTTACTTACAATCAGGGCGTATTCATTGGCGCCGGTGTTGAATTGTACAAGATCACCGGTGAACAGGTATACCTGAGCGATGCACTGAAAACAGCTAATAACTCGCTTACAAGCGATTTCGCCAGCAATAACATCATGAAAGATGAAGGTGGTGGAGATGGTGGTCTCTTCAAAGGTATCCTTGTACGTTATATGATGCTCCTGATCACGGATGGCAGCATTAACAGCAGTGATGCGTCGAAGTTCATCAACTTCCTCCAGCTGAATGCCCAGACGATGTGGTTGCAGGGTACTGCCCGTCCGCAGGTATTATTCAACACCAGCTGGACTAAAACGGCTACGACCACGGATCTTACTACTCAGTTGAGTGGTGCTATGCTGATCGAAACAGCCGCAAGACTGAAAGCGCTGGAACTGATCGACTAAACTCCTTTCGCCATAACGGGATCGCATTCCGGAAACAGGAATCAGGCGTTTGAATAAAAGGTTGAGTATACACAGGACGGACCTGTCTGTGTAGCTAATACTTATTCAGATGCCCGATTCCTGTTTTTTATGAGTATATTCGTCTACCTATGAATCAAGGCAATAGAAAGGTTACCTGCATGGGGTAACCTTTACTTATTTCAGGAATAACTCTTGTTATGTACACCGTTTATGTCCTATTTTCCCGCCAGTTCGAGAAAGTTTATACTGGTCACACCTCCAATCTCGTGAAGCGTTTTCATTTTCACAACACATATGGCCGTCAGAAAGGTACCTGGCCATTCCGTCCCTGGGAAGTCGTCTATACCGCTCATTTCGAAGATAAACAGCTGGCACTCAGGTGTGAGTGGCTGCTGAAATCAGGGAAAGGGCGTGCCTGGCTATGGAACCGTATCAGGGAGGATTATTATAGAGATGGGTATATTAGTGGCGTGGTGCCGGAGTAACAATTATGAGAAGTAATGTTATTTTTTTTGGAAAAAATCGGAAATAATCCGATTTACGCTTCGAATATTGACAAGATGAGTCTAGAAACTAAGATTTAGTTATCTTTCAAGATATTATCATATAACCATAATAATAGATCCGGTTTTTGTGCTTTTCGTACAAAAACCGGATCTATTCTTTTATTTCCTCCCTCTTCCCACCAGCCACAAAATAATCCCTACTACAAACGCAACAGCCAGCACACCTACCCATACTCCGGCTTTGAATATACCTCCCACTACTTCACAGCTGCTCAGTAACATAACGGCAAAGGCCAGCAGGCCCAGTTGTAAGCTTTTCATATACTCTTTTTAAGGAAGTATATCATACTCTGTGCCAAGGGCGACCTATGCCTTACTTCGTTTGAAGTCCAGCAGCAGGGATATCATATGGGCTGATAAACCGTCAGAGCGTTTGTAGAACGCATACCGGAGCCCGATTTCCTGGAAGGAATAGTGTCTGGACACCTGCTGGAACAGTGCGTAACGGACATTGATGCCTGCTTTATAACTGTTGAAGTGACTCAGGTCATAATCAGATGTATAGTAGCTTTCCTGGAGCTGATGTGTTTTGTACGGCTTGAAATACTTCGCTTCCGTCTGGGTATAAAAGCGGAATAAAGGGGCGATTGTCAGCTGTGGCGTGGCCTTTACGGGTACTTCCAGCTGGAGTGTGTGTCCGGTGATGCCGAAATTATCGTGGTAAAAACGATAATAGGAGCGAATAATGGTACGCTGGCCGGCGAACACATTAAACTGGAACCCAATGGGGAACTTCCACCGCTCACGTGGCAGGTTTTCCACTCTTGGGGCATTCTGTTCTGTGAAGTAGACACGGTGAAAAGGAGTAGAGAGTAATCCTTTCTGGTACACCAGTTCGGGGAAGATGGCAAATTGCATCCGCTGGTTGACAACCTGGTAAAGGGCCAGGTTGAGGTTATAGGAGGTGCGCCGGTAGATATCAAACCAGGCCGTGTCTCTGAGTTCGGAGGGGTAGACGAGGGTCTCCGGACTGTAATAATCCGGATCAAACCTTCCCCATCGCAGGTCATCAAAGTAACACTGCAATCCGGCAGACCATTGCCGGCTATGATCAGCATTGTCATGTTCAACAGATACACCAAGTGGTACAGACAGATAATCTGACTCCAGTGCAATGCCGCTGTTGATGCCTATGCGGACATTCGGTTTTTTCAGCTGCCGGCTATAACCCGCATTCAGGTGAAAACGGTTGTCATGCAGCGAAGCAGAAGATTTTACGAAGTCAATATTATCTGTAGAGGCAGAGGTGATCATGTCGATGCCCAGTCCGAGGGAGTAGGTGTTCCGCAGGTCCGGGCGGTGCGTAATAGACACATCCGTAGCATATACCTGTAGATTTTCCGTACCTGTTCCTCCGGTGACAGCAGAATGATTCCCATCCTGTGTATAAAAAGAGAATAATACCTGTATATCCGTCTGAGATACCTGTTGTTTCTTATAAGCCGAGCTGTCGGTCCTTTGCTGCGCAGATGCTGAGAAATAGGCTGCCAGCAATCCCGCCGCAATAAATAATCTTTTCATGCCTGATTAGTTACAACCACAACCACCGCTGCTTTTGCCACTGCCACCACCACTGCTTCCTTCACGGTAAGTCTGTACGTTTTCATCAAATTTTTCCATTTGTGTTTTGCCCGGTTGCATTGATTCATCATTCAGATAGGCACGCTGATAGGGTTTTACTGCTACACAGGATTGCAGTAACAATATGCCCAGTATAGCCGTTGCGCTGAAGAAGAAAATGCTCCCGCTATTACGCTTTCGCATGTATTTGAATATTATCCGATTGAAAAATTGTATTATTCCCGTCTATTATGATACAATGTACTTCCGGTAACTGGTTCACCAGATTAAGCCCCACTTCAGGTCCCATAACAGTGATCGCGGTGGCCAGTGCATCAGAAAGCTCCGCACTGGGACTCACGACTGTCACGCTTTTTATATACGGTACCGGCCACCCTTTACGCGGATCGATGTTATGTGAATAACGGACCCCGTTTCGTTCTACATACTGCTCGTAATTGCCGGAGGTAGCTACAGAGGCATTATTGACCGGTAACCATAAAGAGATCTGCTGTGGATCATCAGGATGTGCAATCCCTACTTTCCATGGTCCGCCATCTGGTTGTGTACCCCAGGCTGTCAGATCGCCACTGGCATTTACTACACCACTGGTGGCGCCATCTGCTATCCAGAGTGCTTTCACCCTGTCCGCTGCGTAACCCTTGCCAATAGCGCCAAAGTCAATACGCATACCCGCACGTTTCAATTGTACACAATGATGCTCCAGTAAAGCGATATGTTGGAAGCCGGTACATGCCATCGCCTGTGCAATAGCATTGTTATCAGGCCAGGTAAAATGATCGTATTTGAAATTGAAAAGTTGCTTTAATACACCTGCTGTAATATCGAATGCTCCCTGTGTGATCGTACTGATCTTATTACAACGAAGCAGCAGCCGATATACTTCCGCTGGTACCGTGAGGGGAGTACCACCTGCCTGTGCATTGAGTTGTGCTGTCACAGAGGTCTCGCTGAACACTGTAAGCAATGATTCTATGCGTCTGATCTCAGCTACTCCCTGCTCCAGTCTGCGATTCGCAATAGCCTCAGTTGCGCCGGTGGCTATCAGTTCAAAATCAGAACCCATTAACCGCGTATGAAGCTTACTGCTTTGCATGAGGTATTATTGAAGAAGGTGTTTAAGCGTAGTGATAAACCCATCTGGTGTTTCCTCCCGGTAGGGGATGTAAGCAAGCAGTTTTTTCTGCGGACTTAACAACACCAGTTGTGGAAAAGCGCCATCCGGATTAAACGCTGCCGCGAGTGAATCATATTGTTGCCGGAGGGGAGCGGCGATCTTTTTTCTCTGTGGAAAATCAGCCTCCAGTAACACCAGGTTTTCTCCTGCGAAACGCAGGAAGCTGCTATCTGAGAGTATCTGTTTATTGAAACGGATGCAGGGTATACACCAGTCGGAGCCGGAGAAAACTAACATGATTTTTTTGCCCGATGCCTGCGCCTGCGCGAAAGCTTTATCAGGGGATTGAAGAACCTGTGCATGTGCAGATTCTCCCAAGGCTACAATCAGAAGCAGGAACAAAATACTTCGCATATCGCGACTGGTTTATATTGGCACGGTTACCTGTTACAAATGTACTGGAAATTTGCCATACGGTTCCCGGCTGCCGCTATCGTTCATGTTAGTATAACTTCACCTGCTATGGATTTGGAGCAGGGCTTTCCGGTGCGGAAGGCCTTTCTCCGGTACCACCAGCTCCCGGCGGAGTTCCCGCGGGTGTCGGCGTCACTGCTGCTATCGGTGCAGAAGGTGTGGCCGGTGTCGGAGCAGGTTGCTGTTTCCAGATGCCTGTTTCCATATTGAACTGGAATTGCTGCGGTCTCGGATAGGCGATACTGATACCCGCCTCCTGTAATTTGATATAGATATCCGTAAGTACCTCGCTTTTTGTCACGCCAGCCTGTCCAAGATCACTGATCCAGAACATCGCCTGTATATCTACACCGGTATCACGGAAGTTCTGTAATAACACTGTCGGATCAGGCGATTTCAGAATATCTTCCTGGTTCACCAGATACTCTTTGATAACAGTGAGGGCCTTCTTCAGATCACTACCATAAGCGACACCTACCACTACGTCTACACGACGTGTTCTGCTGGTCAGTGTCCAGTTCACCAGCTGCTGTGCAATCAGGTCGCCATTCGGTACGATCACTTCAGAACCATCTCCGGCAGAGATCTTACTGGAACGGATACCGATCTCTTTTACTACACCCGACCTGCTGCCTAACTCTATCACGTCTCCCACCTCTATTGGTTTTTCAAATGCCAGAATGATGCCCGATACCAGGTTATTCACAATGTTCTGCAGACCAAAACCAATACCCACACCCAATGCGCCTATTACAATAGCCAGTTTATCCATCGGTATACCAGATGCAGCAAATGCCAGCAGTGTTCCGGCCGCGAGCACCGCCAGCCTTATCAGGAGCATCGCTGATCCCAGTTTCTTCTGTGGTTGCGATGACTGACCGGTATACCCCAGCAGATAGGAGAGGATCTGTGTCACAACAGTTGACAACCAAATGATCAGCAGGAATATGATCACACTGCTAAAGGAGAAGGTGAAGTTGCCGATCTTTCTCTCCGCCACCAGCATGTTACTGATCATCTCGTAGAGCGCGTCATACATGTAAAGATTACGCGCCAGTAATGCGAGCCAGCCGATAGAAGCAGCAATGTAAAAGATCGTCTTTAAACGTGATTTGATGTTCTGATAGTCGATCATGGAAATGAAGGTGCTGGAATCCTTCTTGGCTTCCACCTGTATATAGATCGCCTCCATCAGTATTTCCACCATCAGTACAATGCCCAGGGCCATGGTAATACTGACTACACTGGCAGCCCCCATTATCTTGGCCGCAGCTACTCTGGCCATCAACACGAGGATAACGGATAGTCCACTTAATATCATAAATGTCCAGATGGCTGAACGGGAATATTTGGGCAAGGGCAATGTGGTATTCCGCAGCGTACGGAGGAGATAGATGCCAAGAATGATGGCTAATATTCCTCCAATGAAAATGCCCCACTGCTCAAAAAATGTCACCTGTATCAACAGGTTATTGACACAGTACAATGCCAGCAGGAACACCAGCAAATACCATCTTTTTAACAGATTAGGAGGAATGCTGTCGCGGATGATCACTGTTGTGGCAATGGCCGTGATCATCCAGCAGATGCCGGAATAAAATATGGGGTACTGGATAGAGATCAGGAACGAAAGGGTAGATGCGAGTAATATCGTACTGGCGATAGGGTAGCGGTACAGATAACGGGAATGTTGCAGGATGGTTTCTGCTTCCCGTTCTTCATGTTTGCTTTTGATTTTCCGGGCGTTGAATTTTACCCACCATAAAAATAGTGCTGCACCCAGTAACCAGATCAGGTAAACAGGTCCGCTGACAGCAAAGAATATCTTAAGAATGTTGAGGTTTTTGCGAACAGAACGATGGAGTACTTCCGGGAATTTGGGTCCTTTTTTATCCGGTAAGGGCGGCTCCCACAGATAACTGAAGTCTTTGTTAAACATACGCTGGCTGAAGCGGGTCAGCTGATAATCCATATCCTCCAGTAAGTTGGTCACGTCGATATAACGCTTAGCCACCCTATTCTGCAACAATCCGAGATGTAGCAGATTCGTCTTATTGGCACTGTCTACCTGCCGCCATTTCTGGATGAGTGAGGCCATTTGTCCGACGTAAATACCCCGTAGTTCATCTTCCGCAGGGATATTCCGCATGCTGGTATCTTTCCGTAGTAGCTGAAGGGTATCTGTGATATTTACCAGTCTGTCGTGAAACTTAAACAGTACATCCTGCCAGCTATCCAGTTTTCTTTCCAGTTGCACCAGCAGTACCCGGTTTGTATAAAGATCATGTACGTTATTGGTACTGCCGATAGCCGTCATGTCTTTCTGTACTACCCGCATAGATGAGTCGATCAGTGGAATACTTTCACTGATCTCAGCCGTATCAAGTCCGCGCCGTAAGGTGCTCATTACCTGATTCAGCATCAGGGTATAGGTTTCCAGTCGGGTAATGATGATCGCTACAGAAGTGTCTGACAAGCGGATCACCGATTTACCGGAAGTGTCTTTTACCTGTTGGGAAATAATTTTGCTGAGCGTCGCGCTGTCAATAGGCTTGGGTGGAGCCGTTTGGTTCTGTGCGAAGAGGTTGGCACTGACAAGAAGGGCGATCAGAAAGATATGGAGGCGCATGGCAAACAAGAACAATTAGGAATTAACAATTAGCAATTAAGAATTAGGAGTTAAAAACTAAAAGAGGAAGGCAATTAGCTTCCAAGTCTTAATTCTTAATCCCTAATTCTTAATTGAAACTACATCCACTTGAATTTCTCTTCAGCAGGCTTCAGTCTTCTGCCTTCCGGAATCTGTTCGTCCGTGTAACCGAGATAGAAGAAACCGAGCACTTTATCTTCTTCACGTAAGGAAAGGTATTCCTTCATCGCCGGGTGGAAGGTCATACCACCTGAACCCCAGTAGCCGGCCAGTCCTTTTTCGGTAGCACCGAGCCAGAGGTTTTGTGTTGCGCAGGCAACGGCAACAATTTCTTCCAGTTCAGGAATGGCTGGTTTATTGCCTCTTTTCATACAGATTGCAATCACATGAGATGCGAGATCACCCTGCTGTTGCAGTTTCTCGTAGCTTGCGGATGCAAATTTCTCAGCAGGAGTATTGGCTTTGTAAATGTCAGCATGTGCCTGACAGAATTGTTTTACGCCTTCTCCACTGAATACAACGAAATACCACGGTTCAGTATAGCCGTGGGTTGGTGCCCAGTCAGCCAGTTCCAGTATTTCACGTACCTGTTCATCGGGGATTCTCTTCCCGTTCATGCTCGCCGGTTTGATATTACGACGTTGCCTGATAATATTCGTCAGATTTCCGTTTTCCATTCTTATACTTGATTGTTTATGCAGATATTTTTTCTTTCCATTCTTCCGGAAGTCTGGCGACTTTCCTGTTGGTATAATCAAAGAAGATCATACCTGATTTTGCTTCCGCGATGAGGATGGTTTTACCATCACGGACAGTAGTGATCCTGTAATAAATGTCAAAGCCGAAAGGAGAGATGTCAGCTGCTCCGATGGCGATATCAAAGATATCCTTAAGGAATCCTTCTCCTTTGTATACGAGTGCAGCATCTGCCATGATAAGACCGGTTTCCGGACCTCTTTCTTCCAGTCCCAGGGCGTGCAGGTAATTGATCCTGGCCTGGTGAAGAATGGACAGGATAGCATCATTGCCTACGTGTCCGCCATAGTTCACATCTGTTACTCTTACCGGGATCTGTGTGGTGTAACCCAGTTTTTCCGGTATATCTATTTTAACTCTTGCCATGCTTTATATTGATAGATCTTTTACTGCTGTTAAGTATACTGCCTGTCGGTGCATTTTCAGAGAGAGAGGCTCTTCGTGCCTTCTGCTTTCAGGAAAGTGACCAGTTGCTGGAAGGCTTTTGCACGGTGACTGAACTTGTTCTTTCCTGCCATATCCATTTCTGCGAATGTGAGGTCTGATCCATCTGGGATAAAGATGGGATCATACCCGAATCCTTTACCGCCGCGGCTTTCGGTGAGGATGGAACCCGGACATACACCGGTGAACTGATATTCCTGTCCGCCAAGGATCAGGGAAATGACAGTTCTGAAATGTGCTTTCCTGTTTTCCTGTCCGTTCATTTCTTTCAGCACTTTGGCGATGTTGTCTTCCGCAAGTTTTTGTTCACCGGCATAACGGGCTGACAATACACCCGGAGCGCCGTCCAGTGCATCTATCTCCAGTCCGGTATCTTCTGAGAAACAGTCTTTACCGGTCATTTCAAAAATGACAGTTGATTTCTCCCGGGCATTTTCTTGCAGGGTATCATGCGGTTCAGGGATATCGATATCGATACCTGCTTCCTGCAGGGTGATGATAGAAAAGCTGTCACCCAGCACAGAGCGGATTTCCTTTACCTTGTTTTCGTTATTGGTAGCAAATACAAGTGTCATTAGAAAAGCGGTGTTTAATGTCTTTGGCAAATATTATATACCCAGTAATTGTTTCAGTCCCATCCAGAGTTTTCCTTTCAGCATCTTATCCTGTGAGATGAGTTGCAGCTCATCAGAGCAGATCAGCTGGCAACCATTCACCTGTACCATCTGATAGGCTGATACAGCTTCGAGTCCCATTGCAGCAGGAGGGATACCAAACAGTACGGCCTGCTTCATGGGTACCGCAGCCTGCCAGGTAGAGAAAGGCAGATTACCGTACTGAGCGGTGTTGATGAGTGCGATATCCTGTACGCCGAGTTTACAGGCGTTTAATATATTAGTTAACAGGTTGAACAAATCATCGTTTAAGTATGCATCACCGGCATTTTGTATGAATAGCGCGATGTTTTTTTGATTTTCACCTAAAAATTTGACTTTAGGAGCCGCTTCCGTCACGACTGCAACAGGTTCCTTTTTTCCCGGAATGAGAGGCTGGGTGTATATCCTGGCCAGTATGTAAGGATCGAGTTGCAATTTATCGAAAGACATGTTTATGTGTATTTAACTTAATATATCGTTTCCCTTTGGGGAAAAAATCAGTTTATTTGCATCTGACAGTGAGCAAATGTAAGAGTATTCAATTTTAGATTCAGGATTTCCGACTTTAGATTTTAAACGGGAACAGGGCCAGGAATTGAAATTCAGACACCAAAACATCAATAAAAAATTTAAAGGTCCTTATGATGGTAGACAATCCAACGACAAATGCCGTACTAGAAGAGGCAGTTAAGAAGATTAAAGTGACCCGGACGGCTCAGAGCCGGATCAATGAGATTGATTTTAACAACCTGGTATTCGGGAAAAAGTACGCCGACCACATGCTGGTGGCTGACTTTGACGGAAAAGAATGGAAAAATGCAGAGATCTTACCGTTTCAGCATCTTTCTGTAAGTCCATCCAATGCCGCCTGGCACTATGGTCAGGCTATCTTCGAAGGTATTAAGTCATACAAGGATCAGGAAGGTAATCCTATGATCTTCCGTCCGTATGACAACTATGCACGTTTTAACACTTCCGCAGAGAGAATGGGTATGCCAGATGTTCCTGAATGGTTATTCATCGGGGGCATGGACATGCTGATCGATCTCGACCGGGATTGGGTGCCTTCCAATGACGGTTGCTCACTGTACCTGCGACCTTTCATGATTGCAGCAGATGAATTTATCGGTGTAAAACCTTCTGACACCTATAAATTCGTTATCATTAATTCTCCATCCGGTCCGTATTTCAACAAACCGATTAAACTGTTGGTACAGGATAAGTATATCCGTGCTTTTCCTGGTGGCGTAGGTTATGCCAAGGCTGCCGGTAACTACGGTGGAGCGATGTATCCGACTATGCAGGCACGTAAACAGGGATTTGACCAGATCCTCTGGGTTGACGGACTCGAGTATAAATATTTACAGGAGTGTGGTACGATGAACGTATTTGCGATCATCGGTAACAAAGCCATCACACCTGACCTGACCCAGGGCACTATCCTTGCAGGGGTAACCAGGACGAGCGTAATGGATGTACTAACCGATATGGGACTGACCGTGGAAGAACGTCCGGTTTCCATTGAAGAGGTGGTAGCGGCCTGGAAAGACGGTACCCTGCGTGAGGTATTCGGTACAGGTACTGCATCCAGTGTAGCGTATGTGGAAGAACTGCACTATAAAGAGCACAAGATCCACCTGGATACTACCAGATACGCGGTAGGAGCAGAGCTGCTGGAACGTCTGGATGCTATCCGTACAGGAAAGGCAGACGATACCCGCCACTGGAACTATAAAGTATCAAAACACTAAAAATAGTCTTAGTTGTGTTAGTTAGGGGCCATTTGCAGATGCGGATGGCCCCTTCTCTTTCCAGGTCAGATGCCGTTTTAATAATGCTTATCCTACGTTAATCCTACGTTCAGGAACGTAGGATTAACGTAGGATAACAAATATCAGACAAAGATCAGAACGGGAAACTGTCATTAATAATAGTCTATCTGGAGAAAAATCGCTGTACACAATATATATAATATCCCTGCCGCTATACCAGAGTATCAGCAATGACTAATTTTATTCCTCATTAAATATTGATAATCAGCACTGTAATGTACCCGGATACAGTACTGTCCACAGTTTGACCGTGTAAACATTATGCATTCACGGTGAAAAAGTGCATCTTTGCAGGATGACACTTTCTGCTTTTCTGGAATCCCTCAGCCAGGCTATGCCTCCCGCAGGCACTTCTCCATACCTGGCCTCCCTATGGTGGGACGGCAAGGGAAACTGGCAAAAGGCGCATGATATTATTGAGCATCTGGATGGCGATACGGCTGCCTGGGTGCACGCTTATCTCCACAGAAAGGAAGGCGACCGCGGTAATGCACGTTACTGGTATTCCCGCGCAGGCCAACCAATGCCGGAGGTGTCACTCGAACAGGAATGGAAAGACATGGTGACCGTTCTGTCAGGTCGTTAGAGGGTTTTCCAAAAAAATGTTGAAAACATTTTGTTATTAATAGGGAGAAATGTACCTTTGCCCTCCCAAATTCCCATTCTGGGTGATTTGGATGTCATTGTAAACCGACAGAAAAAAAACTTAGGTAGAATGCCTACTATACAACAATTAGTAAGAAAAGGAAGAGAAATTATCCGGGCTAAATCCAAGTCCAGGGCTTTAGATAGCTGTCCTCAGCGTCGTGGTGTATGTACCCGTGTGTACACAACCACTCCTAAAAAGCCAAACTCTGCGCTGCGCAAGGTTGCAAAGGTGCGTCTGACAAACAAAGTAGAGGTGATTGCTTATATCCCGGGTGAAGGTCACAACCTTCAGGAGCACTCCATCGTGCTGATCCGTGGTGGTAGGGTGAAAGATCTGCCAGGTGTTCGTTACCACATCGTTCGTGGTTCTCTGGATACAGCAGGTGTGAAAGATAGAAAGCAGAGCCGTTCCAAGTATGGTACCAAAAAGGAAAAGGCTAAGAAATAATATTTTTACAAATAGTTGAAATTTTCCAAATAAATGAGAAAGCAAGCCGCAAAGAAGATGCCTCTGGCTCCGGATCCGCGCTTTAACGACAAACTGGTTACCCGGTTTGTTAACAACGTGATGGAACAGGGCAAAAAGAGCATTGCCTATAGGATATTTTATGATGCGATTGACAGAGTAAGCCAGATAACCAATGATAATGGTTACGAGGTTTGGAAGAAAGCTCTGGCAAACGTAACTCCTGCTGTAGAAGTTAGAAGCCGTCGTATTGGTGGTGCTACCTTCCAGATCCCTTCTGAGGTTCGTCCTGACAGAAAGGTTTCTCTGTGCATTAAATGGTTAATCCGTTACGCTGGTGAGAGAAATGGTAAGAGCATGGCTGAGAAACTGGCTAACGAAATCGTAGCGGCAAGCAAAGGTGAAGGTGGCGCTTTCAAAAAGAAAGAAGATACTCACCGTATGGCTGAAGCGAACAAGGCATTCTCCCACTTCAGGATCTAAATCTACTGCCGCAAGGTAGATGGTTTATAAAGATATAGGAGAAACATCCTCCGGGCTATACCGGAGGATGTTCTCTTTTTTTGTGCCCGTTATTGACTGATGTCAGTCTATCCCTGAAAGCCGGCTGCACATGCCATCACTGAAACATGACCGTTTGTACGGTTAATGCACAGCACAAAACTGGTACACGCTTCAACCCGTTACCTGCCAACGTGAAAACGCTGATTCTATCCGCACCATTCGACGCTCTGTCGTAAGGTCTGTTGAGAGATGTTTTCACCGTACAATTGTTTTCCCATAATTTATACCGGTATTCCCGATTTTCACCAGTGTACTGGTGGACAGGTTGATTTATGTCTGATGGTAGTTACTACCGTCCTGAAGATCATTCCCCAGGGATTAATATCATCAATAGCTCACCTGTGTAAAACAAGTGAGGAATCTGTGTGTCTTGTTGTCTTTGTATAAGATGTTGTTGTTGGCAGCAGCGTGCGTTAGGATATTCTTGCTGGAAATAAATATTGCCCTAATCTGTGGATAATGCGACTGTTCTTGTAGCTGGGAATCCTGGTCGTATTTGCAGATGTTTTTCTTTCTGTGGATAATGCGACTGTTTCTGGTAACTGGAAATGCGGGTAATATTTATTACTAGCAAAGAGATAGGCAGATCGTTTTCTTATCTGTGGATAATGCAACTACTAAGTCAGGGCATACTATTGAATCTCTGTAACATAGCCAGCAGAAAGACTGATATATCTCGCTGACGTAGGCGCAGGCGCAAAAAAAACGGCCGGACAACATTGCGTCGTCCAGCCGTACACGGTTAGCTAGTATTAAAGCGTTTTATCTTACGTTTACAAGTACCCTGATCAGACCAGTACCCTGGCCATCAAAGGTTTCCAGTGCCTTACCAATCACCTGACCAGGTTTTACCTTATCCAGATCAGCTTTCATGGCGTGACCCGCTTTGCTGGAAGTTACCAGCAGATCACCTCTGCGAATAGCACCGCCTTCTCCACACACCTTGGTCGGTATAACACCGATCACACCCATTGGCACTTTATCCGCCAGTTCATCGTCAATACTTTCTTCTGTCAGCAATACACCTGGTTTAGTGGCGTATACACCTGCAACGAGGGTAGAGTAGGCCTGAGAAGACAATGCGACAGTTCTATCTGCGTCTTCCGCGATTACCAGTACATCACCCGGTGTATATTGATTTACATGACCTTTTACATCAAATGCTTCCGCAACGTCCGCACCACTGTTTTGTGTACCACCGTTAAAGAATCCACGGCCGGCTTTGTTAATACGGGCTACGTTGCTGCTGGCGCTCTGGAACTGTGCTATGTTACCTGATGCACCCTGATGATTGATCAATAATGTGCTACCGGTACCAGTGCTTGTGATATGTACAACAGGCTGACCGTTCGAATTGTTGAAATTTGCAAATCTTCCTGCTTTGCCGGTGCCGAAATTGGGGATAAATCCGGAAACAGCATTGCCTGTACCGTCACAACTGGCTTCAATGCCATCGCCGGTACCGCCGGCATTGGCGGTAATACCGTTACCACTACCTTCCGTAAGCGCCAGCAGCGCCGGACCGTTACCTCCCGGGTTGGAAGAATAGAAAAGTCCGGCATAACCGCCTGTACCGGATGATTGTCCGAATACACCCGCTGTTCCGAAGTTGGCGAAGATAGAGTTCACTTCACCTTTTACCGCCGGAGAGGTACCTGTTGTTCTGTCCACCAGGAAATTACCTGCTGTACCATTCCCAACGGTTTTTACCGTGATCACCGGATTTTCATTGTCCTCATTGAAGATTTCGAATCTGCCTGCACGGCCTTCACTGAAAGTCGGCACCCATGCATATAAAGCAGCACCGGCACCATCGACGTTGGTTTCGACACCATTCCCATCTTTACCAGCATTGGCAGTGATCGCATTACCATTACCATCAGTCAGTGCGATCAGCGAAGCGCCATTACCAGAAGGATTGGATGCATAGAACAGGCCCGCACGACCGCCGGTACCAGAAGAAATACCGAATACGCCCGCTGCGCCGAAGTTGCCGAAGATAGTATTTACTTCCGCTCTTACGGCAGCGCCCACGCTGTTATTGTTGTCCAGGAGGAAGGAAGAGGCATTACCCAGCGTATTATCAGGAATATTACCGTTGCTGTTACTCACTACTTCCAGGATATTTGCTTCTGTATTGTCCTGGTTGAAGTTCTCGAATTTCCCTGCCATACCGGTACTGCTATTGATACCTACCTGTCCATATACACCGATACCGGTGTTTGCGGTGCTGGTAGCTACAAACCCCCTTACGCCATATCCGCCGCCATCGTTACGGCCTACTACTGCACCAGCAATATCAGAGGTAGTACGGCCGACGATCGCTTCCCCGGCACCGTTGTTATCACCAACGATACCGGCAGATGTTTGTTCGGAGGTAATACCATGTACGCCAAAACCGCCAACGGTACTACTCAATATGCCTGCGCCATTACCGGTAGTGCTGACATTGATAACGGTACCATTACCAACAGAAGAGGCATTCAGCACGTTGTTATTGTTGGCGTTATTATTAATGCTTATAGTGGCAGCGATACCATTTACAGAAGTGGCATTCAGACCTATACCGCTGTTGCTGTTGGCAAATACACCATATCCATTGGCGGAAGAGTTACCATATACGCCAAGACCATTTGGGGTAACGCCATATACGCCCCATCCTGATCCTGCCTGAGAACCCCATACACCGATACCTAATCCGCCACTACCATTGTTAATACCTCTTACCGCACTGGAAAATCCACCAGGAGCGGTACTGTTTACAATACCACGTACCGCTGCAATACTGGAGGTCGTGGTGTTATTCACACCTTCTATAGAAGTGCCATCTCCATCGTTTGTCAGTGAGAACAAGGTAGAAGCATTGTTTTCCACAGTGATATAAGGAAGCGTAAATCCGCCACCAGCTACACTGGGCAGCCAGTTGGTGCCGTCATATCTGAGGATCTGTCCGGCAAGAGGAGCCGTTGCAGATACAGGAATATTCTGTAAACGTACCACATTGGGATTCGGATAGGTTCCACTGAGATCGCCGCCTGCCGCAGCACCATTGATCTCACCCGCCGGACCTGCTGGTCCTACAGGACCTTGCGGACCTGCCGGTCCTACCGGTCCGATCGCACCTGCTGGTCCAATCGGGCCTATTGGTCCCGCTGGTCCTGCTACACCTGCATCACCCTGTGGACCTGTAGCTCCCACTGGTCCTACGGGGCCGATTGGTCCTGCTGGTCCTGCCACACCTGGATCACCTTGCGGGCCTGTTGCACCTGCCGGGCCTACAGGGCCGATTGGTCCTGCTGGTCCTGCCACACCTGGATTACCTTGTGGACCTGCTGCACCAGCAGGGCCTACCGGACCAACTGCGCCAACGGGTCCCTGCGGACCAGCAACTCCCGCATCTCCTTTAGCACCAGCTGGTCCTACAGGCCCCACCGGTCCTGCTACACCAGGTACACCCTGAGGGCCAGCTGTTCCTGCGTCTCCTTTAGCACCAGCCGGGCCTACAGGTCCCACTGGTCCTGCTGCACCAGTTGCTCCCTGAGGACCTGCTGCTCCTGCCGGACCAGTATCGCCTTTCGCGCCTGCTGGTCCTGTAGCACCTGCATCACCTTTAGCACCAGTTGGGCCAGCCGGACCCTGAGGGCCTGCGGGACCTGCCGGACCAGGCGTACCATTTGCAGCAAATAACGCATAGGGAACACTCAGCAGTTCAGTGGTGCCGAGTGTCACGAAGCCGCTGCCGGTATTTACTTCAACTTTTAAATATTGATTGGCGTCTGCCCAGGGTACGCCGGCAAATGTGCCGGTAGTCGCATTACCCTTACCGATCTGAAGATTAAAGAGACCCAGTGCACTGGTTTTCACTTCATGTGTTTCTTCATATTGTACCGGGCCGGCAGCAGAACCGCCAAGAACGGATATACGGACAGAGATGTCTTTATTTGCGACAACGGTACCATTGGTGTTGCGGACTACCGCCTGGTAATTGGTGCCTGCCAGTCCATTCTGGGCATAGGCGCCCGCACAGACAGCAGCCAGTAATATGATCAGTAGATATAATTTCTTCATGGTTATGTGTTTGTATGCTTAGGGGTTATTGTCTGGCGCGTTGGAATGATTTATTCAAAGGCGCTGTAGTGGGAGCCTTGGTAGCTGGTTTCGCCGCATTGCCGGGAGCCGGTGTGATGATACCGGTTTGGCTATGTGCAGGTGCGTTCAGATTTTCCTGCGCATTGCCCTGCGTAGGTACTTCAACAGGAGCTGGTAGTTTCAGCTGTTTGGACCTTATATCCTTTGCTGCGTCTGCGGCGCTTACATCAGAAGTATTTTTGCCAGCTGTTTTTTTAGCATTCAGCACCCTGCTGCTACGTGTTTTAGTGTTTTGAGGGCGGTAGTCTGTGAATAGTTGTTCTTTGGTAGAACGGGTATTCTGAGGTTGAGGAGCTGTCTTTAACTTATTCTCCTTTTGCTTCATTTTGGCAATGTCCTCATTAAAGTGCGGGAATAGCTTGTCTCTGGTACGTTCCTGAGCTATGCTGACGCCAAGCCCGGAAAAGAATAACGCAATCAGTAAAGCGTACGGTTTCATATGTTGGAGTTAATGTGTGATTGATGAATGGGATTGTTATCTGGAGCCCCCGCCTACGTGATAAGCGATGGTAAACTTCAGGGTCTTGCGCTGATACAGACTATTTGCCGTAGGCATGATATAGGCCATGTCAAGGGATACGCCTTTAATGCAGGTGCCTATACCGGCTGAGAAATGCTGCCGGTAGCCTTTCTGTGGATGTTCATAGAAGTAACCGGTACGGATAAACAGCTGATGCTGGTAAGTGTATTCAAGTCCGCCGGCAACCGTAAATTCCCTGATCTCTTCCTGGAATCCGCCAGGGGCGTCCCAGAAGGAGGTAAAGAGGGATTCTGTCATACTGCGGTTAGGATCTTTCCCTTCGATGATTTCACCGGTAGGTTGTCCATTGGCGTCCACGGCATATTTAGGCGGCGTTGGGATCAGCAGTTTATTAACATCTGCCAGAACGGTAAACTGGTGTTCCACTGTATTTACGAAAGTGTAACCACCACCTATACGCAGATTAGCGGGCAGGAAGGCTTTACGGTCACTATCATCGGTGTAATTCAGCTTGGAGCCTATATTAGTGAAGGCGATACCCCAGGAGTAGCGGTTGCCTGCCGGATCACTTTTACCATAATTCTGCGAATAGAAGGCGATGTCGCCGGCTACAGCGCTGGCGGGGTTCTGCTGGAGGCCATTGAAACTGCCCTGTCCGAGGTCACTTCTGATATAACGGAGGCTGATAGCGAGGGAATAACGGGCGCCGAGTTTACGCGCATACGTTGCATCTATCGCATATTCCCGGGGTTTATACCGTTGAAGTTCGGTACCGTTATCATCTCTGAAAATGATGGTCCCATTGGTGAAGTACCGCATGGAGACACCGATGCCTTCCGTATTATCCTTGAAATTTTTAAAGGCGGAAACATAGCCCATGTTGGTCCGCTGATCGCTGTTGTTAAGATCCCACATCCAGGGAGCGTAGGAGGCGCTGACGCCCCAGTCGTCGGCAAAGACGATCTTGGCGGCATTTGCGAACAAGGCATTTGCATTGGGTTCGAGACCGGTAACGGCATCACCGGTACCACTGCTGCGGGCATCGGGATTAACGAGCAGAAATGCGGCGCCGGTATTGATGGTCTTGATACCCTTCACCTGCGCCATCGATCCGCTATGGGCGAGCAAACCGGCGGCACAGAGCCATAGTGTAAAATTTTTCTTCATGATCTTGGTTTTGGAGGTTATTGGATCACCAGTTTTTCTTCATACATGTGACCACCTGCTTTCAGCACTACGGTGTAGATACCGGCGGCAAACCTGGTAACCGGCAGTGTGATCAGCACTTTACCGGCGCCATAAGACCTGCTTTCCTGGTGAACGACCTGTCCGCTGCTATTGACAATGAAAAAGACAACCGGGTTGTTGGACAGCATGTCGAACTGAAGCTTGAGTGTGGTGGAAACCGGGTTTGGGTAAAGAATGAGGTTGACAACTACTTCTGCACCTGCTGGGTTTGGAGGAAGCTCTTCTGCCTGGTGGAAGCCCTGGGTCAGCAATATGGCTGATTTTTGCAGGGAGCTGACGCTAATTTCGCCGACGGTGTACTGGAAGATATAAGACCCTGCGGGGCCTCCTCCTCCGGTACTGGCATTGACCTGTCTGTTGAGCAGCTGCGCCCTTGCGGTGGGAACGCCACCGGCAGCAAGACACAACAGGAGGAGCTGTTTGTGGATAATCTTCATTGAAAGATATGTTTGGGGGTGAATAAATGACAACGGTAAAAGCATTCACAAATGACAACGGTAAAAGCATTCACATATGACAGTACAGCTACAGCAAATCAATGGTAGGGGTCAGGACATATTAACAAGGTTATATACAAATATGTTTTAAAGGGGAAAAAAATGCAATAGCAAGTTCCTGGCTGGCAGGATTATTATTAAAACCGGTAGGGCAAGAGGGACAATTGGTTTTCAGTGTAATAACAGATCGCTGGTAAGGTGGTAAAATTGGATTACCTTTGCGCGGTTAATTGTGGGGTAAAGCCTTTTCTGTAAAGGAATTCTTAAATAATGATTTGGTAAATCAACCCATTTTATTTATTGGTAAAAATCATTTACCTTTGCCCCCCAAATTGCATTAGTAATACAGTCATTTTAATATTATGGCAGACTTAAAATTTCAAAGAAACTTTGGTATTGCGGCGCACATTGATGCCGGTAAAACCACTACCACAGAGCGTATCCTGTACTACACAGGTAAATCCCACAAAATAGGGGAAGTGCACGAAGGTGCTGCCACCATGGACTGGATGGCACAGGAGCAGGAGAGAGGTATTACCATCACATCTGCTGCTACTACTTGTTTCTGGAAATTCCCGACTACACAGGGAAAGCTTCAGCCAGACACTAAAGAATACAAATTCAACATCATCGACACTCCGGGTCACGTGGACTTTACTGTAGAGGTAGAACGTTCCCTGCGTGTACTGGATGGTCTGGTAGCACTGTTCTGCGCTGTATCCGGTGTAGAACCACAGTCTGAAACCGTTTGGCGCCAGGCTAACCGTTACCGTGTACCTCGTATCGGTTTCGTTAACAAAATGGACCGTGCCGGTGCTGACTTCCTGAACGTGGTAAAACAGGTGAAGGAAATGCTGGGTGCTAACCCTGTTCCGCTGATGCTGCCTATCGGTGCAGAAGATACTTTCAAAGGTGTGGTTGACCTGATCACCATGAAAGGTATCATCTGGGATGAAGAAGGTAAAGGTGCTACTTACCAGGAGATCGAAATTCCTGCTGACATGAAAGACGAAGCAGAAGAATGGAGAGGTAAACTGGTAGAAGCAGTTGCTGAGTACGACGACACCCTGATGGAGAAATTCTTCGAAGATCCAAATTCAATCTCTGAAGCTGAGATCCACGAAGCTATCCGTAAGGCTACTATCGATATCGCTATCATTCCAATGCTGTGTGGTTCTTCCTTCAAGAACAAAGGTGTTCAGAAGATGCTGGATGCGGTTTGCCGTTACCTGCCATCTCCACTGGATATCGAAGCAGTAAAAGGTACTAACCCTGACACTGGCGCTGAGATCGAGCGTAAACCAGATGCTAAAGAACCATTCGCAGCACTGGCGTTCAAGATCATGACCGATCCTTTCGTAGGTCGTCTGGCGTTCTTCCGGGCTTATTCCGGTCACCTGGATGCAGGTTCTTATGTACTGAACACCCGTACGGGTAAGAACGAGCGTATCAGCCGTATCATGCAGATGCACGCCAACAAGCAGAACCCGATCGATTTCATCGAAGCTGGTGATATCGGTGCTGCTGTAGGTTTTAAAGATATCAAAACAGGTGATACCCTGTGTAATGAAGATCATCCGATCGTTCTGGAATCTATGACATTCCCAGAGCCTGTGATCCACATCGCTATCGAGCCAAAAACTCAGGCGGACATGGATAAAATGGGTATGGCGATTGCGAAACTGGTAGAAGAAGATCCTACCCTGAAAGCAAAAACTGATGAAGAAACCGGCCAGACCATATTAAGTGGTATGGGTGAGCTTCACCTGGAAATCATCGTTGACCGTATGCGTCGCGAGTTCAAGGTAGAAGTTAACCAGGGTGCGCCTCAGGTTGCGTTCAAAGAAGCATTCACTGGCGTTGTAACACACCGTGAAGTGTACAAGAAACAGACCGGTGGTCGTGGTAAATTCGCTGACATCCAGGTTGAGATCGGCCCTGCTGATCCAGAATGGCTGAAAGAGAACGAGGGTAAAACATTCCAGTTCATCAACGATATCTTCGGTGGTTCCATTCCAAAAGAGTTCGTTCCTCCGGTTCAGAAAGGTTTCGAAGCTTCCATGAACCAGGGTGTACTGGCGGGCTATCCACTGGACAACCTGAAAGTTCGTCTGTTTGACGGTTCCTTCCACCAGGTGGATTCCGATGCAGTATCTTTCGAGCTGTGTGCAAGATCAGCTTTCCGTGAAGCTGGCCGTAAGGCAAAACCAGTTCTGCTGGAGCCAATCATGAAAGTTGAAGTACAGACTCCAGACCAATACATGGGTGACGTAACAGGTGACCTGAACCGTCGTCGTGGTATGCTGGAAGGTATGGAAATGAGAAATGGTGTACAGGTGATCAAAGCTAAAGTTCCGCTGAAAGAAATGTTCGGCTACGTAACTCAGCTGCGTTCCATGTCATCTGGTCGTGCGACTTCCATCATGGAGTTCTCTCACTACTCAGCAGCTCCAAACAGCATCGCTGAAGAGGAAATGGCAAAATCAAAAGGTAAGGTGAACGCTGATTGATTTTAGCTTCATTTACCCAGCTTATAAAAAAAGGGATGCCGTTCAGGCGTCCCTTTTTATTTTATGGGATGTTGCTTCTGGTATTGAGACTGTTTTTGTCTTTATAGCAGTATATGCTGATATTATTCCGCAGAAAGTCCCCATATGAAATTGTTTGTGCTCTAATGAACACCTTCTCTTATTAATTGTTTTTCTTCCAGTTACAAATTTGTGTAGGATCATATACAGATTTCCTGCGTCGCGACCCTTATTTACGCATTTTATGGCGGTATTTTATTCATTGTCAATAAGTTTTGCTGATATGACGCCTGAATGGCACCAAATTTGGGTTGCGTGAGTTGTCCCCTTTAACCCATTAGAAGTCATAGTGTAATGTTTCCGTAAGCTCCCCTGTAGAGGGCTTTTATAATTTTCGATGGCAAGTATTTATTCAATTAAACTTCAGAACATGAAAAAAATTCGTCTCTTAACCCTTGCGCTGATTGCTTTATTCATCGGCAGTACTGCTTCTGCCCAGACCCAGAAAGGAAACCTGATGGTTGGTTCCGACATTACTGATTTCGGATTTAATTTCCAGAAGGAGAGTACGATTTTCCACTTTACGTTAAACCCTAAGCTGGCGTATTTCATCAAGGATGATCTTGCGCTAGGAGCATATGTTAACCTGGGTGTACAGACGACGGGAGGAAATGGTACAAACGTAGACTATGGTGTGGGCGCGCTGGCGCGTTATTATTTCCAGGACAAGAACATCCGTAAGATGGAGTTTTCAAAACGCGTACGTTTCTTTGGTGAGGCCAATGCGGGTTTTGGCGGTAGTAATCCGGCGAGTGGAGCATCGACCAATGGTGTACAGTTAGGCGTTGGTCCGGGTTTATCTTATTTCATTACACCAAACGTAGCGCTGGATGCGTTGGTAAAGTATGATGTGATCATTGGCGGGGGTAATTCCACTACTTCACATCAGTTGAATTTCGGACTGGGTTTCCAGATTTTCCTGCCTACTGCGAAGGCGCGTGCGATCATGCGTGAGGAGATGGGTAAATAAGGAAGCGGTCTGCAGGGAGTTATCATCAGTATCATTTGAACACGCTGAACGAACTGATTGATAATGAATAGGAATGAACAACTTTTAAATGGTGATCCGAATTTATCTTTATCCTGTTGGCAGGGAAGTGTATTCACTGTGAACTGGGATTGCCGAAAACCAATAAAAGAGTAGGCGTGACACCCTTATTAAAAGTATATTGTTATGACATCCTCCATCCTCTCTGCAGTTATTGGATTTCTGAGAACTGTATTAAGAAGTTTGTAATTTCCACAAACATTTGAAATTGTTGGGCCCTGGCGTAAGCCGGGGCTTTTTTTATTGGGCTGAGCGCTGTTCATTTCATTGGTGGCAGGAATGATCGTTGTTCATTTTATGGCAGACTCTGATTTGAACAAAATGATCTAATTGATTGAAAGTGAACGAAAGTGAATATGGAGATTTTAGAAGAGGGGGTTAATTTTATGTCAGGATCAGATGATCATCTCCTTTGGGATTACCGAAAACCAAGAAAAGAGTAGGTACTAACCACCAAAACTTAAAGTAATGGATCTGTTGAATCAATTACTGGCAACTCTGATTGCGTTGCTGAATTCTCTTCTGGGAGGTCTGTAATTATTAATTCCCCCAAGTTCCCGGGACTAGTTTACCTGCCACGAGGTTAAACTAATCCAAATTATTGAAGAGCCTCTTTGAGTCGGAGGCTCTTCGCTTTTTTAGCCATTGTTGCTTTTGAGATACTGCCATTCTGGTCGGTGTCTATCGCTGGGCATTCATCTGTTTCGACAGTCAGCGTTTGTAACCAGCATAACAACGAGCTGTTTTTCCTGCCGGCTTGCGCCTGAAAGTTGATAAGAATTGCCTGGATTGTGTTATATGAGGACATCCGGGGTTCATGCGATCAGTGTCTTGTAGCATCTTTGATCTTCACTAGCTATTATTGTGGTACCTGCGGAATAAGCATAAGCATACGCTGCCTTTCATTACAGTCTATCCCGCTCAGTCAGATTGAGTTGCCGGAATACGGATATGGGACTGTGTTTTTTCATTTAAAGATCTCCCTCCATTCTCTCTACCCGTAATTTTCAGTCATTGCGGTAATTGCCAGAACTGTTTTTGTTCATTTTATCTTCCACGGTTTGGGGTGCCAGGCGGCTGGAGTTGTAAAAAAATAGCTGTCTGTCCACTTAGGGAGCAGGGCCAGCAGACATTATTACATTCCCTGGCTATCATGCCGTAAAAGGCCGGGCAATGTTCAGACAGGTAAAAACCTGTTTTATTCATTTTCCTGCAACTCAACCGTTCATTTTGAAATCTCCTGTTCATTTTTGTTCATTGCGTTTTTGCCTTCAAATGCGTTGATAATGAACGAAATGACCGTTTGCTAATTCCCTGCATGCGGGTAAATTACACCCATGCTCCTATATGGTGGGTAGCATTTGGGATTGCCGAAAACCAAGCAACAGAGTAGGCTTAACCTTATGAAAAACCTCAACAAACTATGGATTTATTGAACCAGTTATTGGCTTTAGTTCTGAACTTGCTGAATTCATTATTGGGGAATTTACCCATCTGAGTTTTGACAGGTTGAGAAATATTGCTTATTGCATTCCCAGACAGGACAGGCCACCGGTTCCCCGGAGGCCTGTTTCATTTTAAGGTGGTTGCAGGTGTATGATCTGGTTTTCCTTCGAAGATGGAAAGGTGCTGCATATTGCCCTGTTTTAGCTTCTTCAGACGACTTATCATGGGAGAGGATGTTGGATAAGTATTACTTATTCCGGGGGAGGGAAGATCGGCCGCGATCAGCGGGATAATATGATTTTCCTGAGGGGCAGGAGATCGGAGAACAAATATGCCGGAAGGGGGCATCCAACAATATTTAGCTACTCCGGCAATTGGTAATGTCAGCTAAGGGCACATGGTCCACCACCTACAAAAAAATGTCTCAATAGCGCTAAAAAGATCATATTTCCCACATATGAAGGTAGACTGTACTATCAAAGCACTCACTTTTAGGACCTTTTGATGTGTGAATAGCAACGTAAATCCTTTACCACAGCTAAATTAGCAGCGTGGACAATGTTTTTTTGGTATTTTATTGAAAAACAGTATTTTGCTGATCCTCACCACATCACTTCTTTTGTGCAGCTGGCAGGTTTCTCAGTCCTGGCGTGCACGACCTAATTATTTTTCCACAAAATTATTTGTGAAGTAAAAAAAACGGGTTACCTTTGCCCTCCCAATTTGTAAGGGTAAAAACAAGAAGAAGTTCATTGCATATGTCTCAGAGAATTAGAATCAAGCTGAAGTCCTACGATCACAATCTGGTAGATAAATCTGCTGAGAAGATCGTTAAAACCGTGCGTAACACGGGTGCCGTGGTAACAGGTCCAATTCCTTTACCAACAGAAAAGAAAATTTTTACGGTGCTGCGTTCACCGCACGTTAATAAGAAGGCACGTGAGCAGTTCCAGTTGTGCACGCACAAACGTTTGCTGGATATCTACACTTCTTCTTCCAGAACAGTAGACGCGCTGAGCAAGCTCGATTTACCTTCCGGTGTTGAAGTAGAAATTAAAGCGTAGGACATCAGCCAGGTAGACGAAAGGTCTGCCTGATTTGATTTAATACTGGTTGTTGCCTGGTTGGGGTACTGAATCACCCGAACCGGATTGGAAAACAACACTTTAAGAAATATCGGTCACGCCTTCTGGGTGGCCACCCAATAAAGCATTTAAACCGCTCATCCTGGGGATAGCTAGATCCACCCCCAGGCGCTGGGCAAAATATATATAGTAATGAAAGGTATTATTGGTAAAAAGATCGGCATGACCAGCATCTTCGACCAAAATGGTAGACAGACTGCTGTTACTATTATCGAAGCCGGTCCTTGCGTTGTAACTCAGGTAAAGACAGTAGACACTGATGGGTACAACGCTATTCAAGTTTCATTTGGTGAGAAGAAAGAAAAGAACACTCCCAAAGCTGAACTTAATCACTTCGCGAAAGCAAGCACCTCCCCTAAAAGATTTGTAAAAGAGTTCCGCAACCCGGATGTACAAAAAGCTCTTGGTGAGACCATTACCACCGAAATATTTGCAGAAGGCGAAACTATCGATGTAGTCGGTACCTCTAAAGGTAAAGGTTTCCAGGGTGTTGTTAAACGCCATGGATTCTCCGGTGTGGGTGAAGCTACACACGGTCAGCACGACAGAAGCAGAGCTCCTGGTTCTGTGGGTGGTTCCTCTTATCCTTCCCGCGTTTTCAAGGGTATGCGCATGGCAGGTCAGACTGGTAACGAACAAGTGAAAGTGAAAGGTCTGAAGATCGTGAAGATATTCGCTGAAAAGAATTATATCCTGGTAAGTGGTTCCGTTCCCGGCCACAATGGTTCAATCGTTTTAATCCAGAAGTAACATGCAAGTTGATATTTTAAATAAAGAAGGTAAGAAAACCGGCAGGACTATTGAGCTTCCTGAGGAGATTTTCGGTGTGGAGCCTAATAACCACGTTATTTACCTGGCAGTAAAACAGTATCTGGCCGCTCAGCGTCAGGGTACTCACAAGGTTAAGACCAGAGCTGAAGTGAAGGGTGCTTCCCGTAAACTGCACAAACAGAAAGGTACTGGTGGTTCCCGTAAAGGTAACATCCGTAACCCACTGTATAAAGGTGGTGGTACCATCTTCGGTCCAAAACCACACAAATATGACATCAAGCTGAACAGAAAAGTGAAAGATCTCGCAAAGATCTCCGCTCTGTCTACTAAAGCGAAAGAGAACAGCATCATCGTAGTTGAAGATCTGACACTGGATACACCAAAAACCAAAGCGTTTGCAGGTATCCTGAACAATCTGAAAGTAAACGTATCAGGCCGTAAGACTTTATTCGTACTGCCAGAGTATAACGATAATGTTTACCTGTCTCTGAGAAACATTCCTACTGTGGATAGCGTGATGTTGAGCGATATCAACACCTACGAAATCATGAACAGCAATGTTCTGGTGTTCACAGAGAGTGCAGCTAAGATCTTCACTGAAGAGCCAGTAGAAGCTTAATTGTCAATATTACCAAACACAAGCTTGCGGTTAGCCGCAACTCAAAGCTATAAAAGATGAGACTTTCAGACGTTTTAATCAAACCGGTGGTTAGTGAAAAAGTGAACAAAGCCACTGATAAATTCAACCGCTACTACTTCATCGTAGATAAGAAATCCAACAAACTGGAGATCAAAAAAGCAGTGGAAGAATTCTACGGTGTTACCGTAGCTGAAGTGAATACTGCCGTAATGCCAGGTAAAGCAAAACAGCGCTTTACTAAAGCAGGCTTCATCGCCGGTAAAAAGCCTTCTTACAAGAAAGCTGTAGTTACATTGGCGCAAGGAGAAACTATAGATCTGTATGCTAACATATAGTGCTCATTCCTGCTAAAAACAGGATGATGGATGTATATACAGATCACTTTTTATAAACAGAACCTAGTTAAACGAACACTAGATCATGGCACTGAAGAAATACAAACCGATGACAGCCGGTACCCGTTGGAAAATAGGCAACGCGTTCGCTGAGCTGACCACGGATACCCCTGAAAAAAGCCTGCTGGAGCCTATCAAGAAATCCGGCGGTAGAAACGTACAGGGTAGAAGATCTATGCGCTACATTGGTGGCGGTCACAAACAACACTACCGTATCATAGACTTCAAACGCGACAAACACAATATTCCAGCTACTGTTAAGACTATCGAATACGATCCGAATCGTAGCGCATTCATCGCTCTGCTGAGCTATGCAGATGGTGAAAAGCGTTACATCCTGGCTCCTCAGGGTCTGCAGGTTGGTGCTACCGTATTAAGCGGTTCCGAAGCTGCTCCTGAAGTTGGTAACGCGCTGGTGCTGAAAAACATGCCTTTGGGTACTGTTGTTCACAACATCGAATTACAGCCTGGTAGAGGTGGTGCTATCGCGAGAAGCGCTGGTACTTACGCTCAGCTGTCCAACAAGGAAGAAAAATATGCAGTACTGAAAATGCCTTCCGGCGAGCTGCGTAAAGTATTGATCACTTGTGCTGCAACTGTAGGTACAGTTTCTAACTCAGATCACGCGCTGCAGTCAATTGGTAAAGCAGGTGCTAACCGTTGGAGAGGTATCAAGCCTCGTAACCGAGGTGTGGCGATGAACCCAGTGGATCACCCGATGGGTGGTGGTGAAGGTAAATCTTCAGGTGGTCACCCAAGATCCAGAACAGGTAAATATGCGAAAGGTCTGAAAACCAGAAAATCGCATAAGAGCTCTGACAAACTGATCATCAGCAGGAAAAACGGTAAGAAATTATAATACTTAACGCCTTAGCAGTTCCGCTGACGCAGCAACGCAAAAGCGGAACTGTATAAAGCGATCTGGAATAAAAACAACAAGACATGGGTCGTTCCATAAAAAAAGGTCCTTACGTTGACCAGAAATTAGAGCAGAAAGTTGTGAAAATGAATGAAGGCACCAAGCGTACTGTTATCAAGACCTGGAGCCGTCGTTCTACAATCACGCCTGATTTTGTAGGCCACACATTTGCGGTACACAATGGTAACAAATTCATCCCTGTTTACGTGACTGAGTTCATGGTAGGCCACAAACTGGGTGAATTCGCGCCAACCCGCAACTTTAAAGGACACGCTAACAAGAAAATGTAGTAAATCGTTTGAAGTTTAAAGTTTAGGGTTTTGACTTACCTCTAAACCCCAAACTTCGAACCTCAAATATCAAATTATAATAGAAAATGGAAGCAGTAGCTAAGCTTAATAATAATCCGACATCTACCCGCAAAATGCGTTTGCTGGCGGACCTGATCCGTGGTCTGGATGTGGAAAAAGCTCTGAATATTTTGAAGTTCCATCCAAAGCATCCCAGCGTTCCGTTGGAAAAACTGCTGTTGTCTGCAATCGCTAACTGGAAAGTGAAGAACGAAGGCGCAAGAGTAGAAGATGCTAATCTGCAGGTTAAAACCATCTTCGTTGATGGTGGCCGTATCCTGAAAAGAATGCGTCCGGCACCACAGGGTAGAGGTTATCGCGTTCGTAAAAGAAGCAACCACGTAACACTTGTTGTTGATAGCCGTCCTGCAGTGGAAGCAAAATAAAAGAAACTAAAACTATTTATCTAATAGACAAATAAACCAGAACATGGGTCAGAAAACAAATCCTATTGGTAACAGGTTAGGTATCATCAGAGGATGGGACTCCAATTGGTATGGTGGCAAAAAAGATTATGCTACCAAACTGATCGAAGATAACAAGATCAGAACTTACCTGAATGCCCGTATCAACAAAGGTGGCATCTCCAGGATAGTGATTGAAAGAACTTTAGGTAAACTGATCATCACCATTCATACATCTAAACCTGGTATCATCATAGGTAAAGGTGGTGGAGAGGTAGACCGCATCAAGGAAGAACTGAAGAAACTGACATCTAAGGAAGACGTACAGATCAACATTCTGGAAATCCGTCGTCCTGAGATCGATGCAAATATCGTAGCTGAAACCATCGCTAAGCAGATCGAAAGCCGTATCAACTATAAACGTGCGATTAAAATGGCTATCGCTACTGCGCTGAGAATGGGTGCTGAAGGTATCAAGATAAAAGTAGGTGGTCGTCTGGGTGGTGCTGAGATTGCTCGTTCTGAAGAAATGAAACAGGGTCGTGTTCCATTGCATACTTACCGTATGGATATCGACTATGCTTCCCTGTTCGCTCTGACAGTATACGGTAAAATCGGTATCAAAGTATGGATCTGTAAAGGTGAAGTACTCGGTGAACGTGACCTGAACCCTAACGCTATTTCTGCTAAAGATGGCGAAGGTGGTGGACGTACCGGTGGTGGTGACAGAAGAGGCGGTGACAACCGTGGCGGCGACAGAAGAGGCGGTGACAACCGTGGTGGTGACAGAAGAGGCGGTGATAACCGTGGTGGCGGTCGCAGATAAGCTTACTTAAAAAATTTACATTAACAATTAACAACATACCAAGATGTTACAGCCAAAAAGAACGAAACACAGGAAGATGCATAAAGGCCGCATCAAAGGTAACGCTAAGCGTGGCGCGGCCATCTCCTTTGGTAGTTTCGGTCTGAAAGCATTAGAACCTAAGTGGATCACCGACAGGCAGATTGAAGCTGCCAGGGTTGCTCTGACAAGGCATATGAAACGTGAAGGTAACGTGTGGATCCGTATATTCCCGGATAAATCTATTACCGCCAAACCACTGGAAGTGAGGATGGGTAAAGGTAAAGGTGCTCCAGATCATTGGGCTGCTGTAGTAAAACCGGGCCGCATCCTGTTTGAAGCGGATGGTGTTCCTTTACAGGTAGCAAAAGAAGCAATGGAACTGGCTGCACAGAAACTGCCGATTAAAGTGAAATTTGTAGTGCGTCCCGATTACGTTGCATAATCCCCGCAACCCGCAGGAATGCAAACGCAAAGAGATAAACTATAAACGATAAACCAGAAATAATATACAATGGCAAAAGATAAACTGGATCTTAAAGGCTTAAGCGACCAGGAGCTGAAAGAGAAACTCTCTGAAGAGCAATTACGCCTGAAGAAAATTACATTCAGTCACGCAATCACGCCAATTGAGAATCCAATGAGCATCCGCTCTCTCAGACGTCAGATCGCACAGCTGAAAACCGAGCAGCGTAAAAGAGAACTCGGCGCAAAAGCCTAAATAATAAAATTCATTAGCCCTGCCGGTAAAACGGGAGGGTTAAAGAGTAAATACTTTCAACAATGATCGAAAGAAAATTAAGAAAAACCAGAACTGGCGTGGTATCCAGCAATAAGATGGATAAAACAATCACCGTTAGCGTTGAGCGTAAGGTGAAACACCCAATCTATGGTAAATTCGTTAAGAAAACTACCAAGTTCATGGCGCACGACGAACAAAACGAGTGCAGCATCGGCGATACCGTAAGAATCATGGAAGTTCGCCCTCTGAGCAAAAACAAATGCTGGAGACTGGTAGAAGTTATCGAAAAGGTAAAATAATTATCTGTTTCAAGCTCCATCCGGCATTCCCGGTTGTAGCCGCTGATTAAACAACTTAACAATCTCATAAGATGATACAACAAGAATCAAGGCTGAATGTAGCTGATAACAGTGGTGCCAAAGAGGTACTGTGTATTAGAGTATTAGGCAACTCCGGCCAGGATTACGCTAAAGTGGGTGACAAGATCGTAGTGACTGTGAAAGATGCAATCCCAGGTGGTGGCGTGAAGAAAGGTATGGTAACCAAAGCTGTTATCGTTAGAACTAAAAACAAGCTGCGCCGTAAAGACGGATCTTATATCCGTTTCGACGATAATGCCGTTGTATTGCTGAATAACTCTGACGAGCCACGCGGTACCCGTATTTTCGGTCCGGTTGCCCGTGAGCTGCGCGATAAGGGATACATGAAGATTATCTCTCTGGCTCCCGAGGTGCTGTAAATCAAAGCATTATACAAGCAGAAAGCATAAAGCCGGAAGTAAAAAACTTTAGGCTTTGTGCTTTCAGCTTGAATACGTATCTTTGCAGCCCGTTTCAAAAACGAAAATTTTAATCAAGCGGAACCGGTGTTTCGCTTGGCGTTTTAAATAAACAAATAATGAAAACGAGATTCAAGCCTAAGTTCAACATTAAGAAAGGCGACACGGTAGTGGTGATTGCCGGTGATGACAAGGACAGGACCAAGCCACGCAAAGTGCTGGAAGTGATCCCTGACAAGGCACGCATTCTGGTTGAAGGTGTGAACATCATCACCAAACATACCAAACCAACTGCGCAGAACACCAAAGGTGGTATTGTTAAGCAGGAGGCACCTATCGCTATTTCCAATGTAATGTTGTGGGATGCTAAGGCTGGTAAACCTACCAAAGTTAACAGGCAGCGCGAAGAAGGTAAATTAGTTCGTATAGCTAAAAAATCAGGGGAGGTAATTAAATAATGGCAAACACTACATATACACCCAGACTGCAGACCAAATACCGTACTGAAGTGGTAAATACGCTGCACAAGAAATTCAACTACAAGAGCGTGATGCAGGTGCCACGTCTGGTTAAGATCTGTCTGAACCAGGGTATCAATGGCGCTGTTGGAGATAAGAAACTGGTAGATATTGCTGTTGATGAAATGACCCGTATCTCTGGTCAGAAAGCGATCGCTACTTTATCTAAGAAAGATATCTCTAACTTCAAACTGAGAAAGCACATGCCAATCGGCGCCCGCGTAACACTGCGTGGTACCAACATGTATGACTTCCTCGATCGTCTGATCGCAGTATCCCTGCCTCGTGTACGTGACTTCAAAGGTGTGAATGAAAAAGCTTTCGATGGCCGTGGTAACTATACCCTGGGTATCACTGAGCAGATCATCTTCCCTGAGATCGATATCGATAAAGTAACAAAGATCTCCGGTATGGATATCACTTTTGTTACTACGGCACAGACCAACGAAGAAGCTTATGAGCTTCTGAAAGAACTGGGTATGCCGTTCAAGAATATGAAGAAGGATAATCAATAATCTGATATCAAATTCCAAACCCTTTTCGGGATTTGGAATTTGGAATTTATAACTGGAATCATCAACTCATCATGGCAAGAGAATCCGTAAAAGCTCGCGAAAGAAAGAGACAAGCACTGGTTGCTAAGTTCGCAGAAAAGCGTGCCGCTCTGAAAGCAGAAGGTAACTACGCAGAACTCGATCAGCTCCCTAGAAATGCATCTCCTGTTCGCCTGCACAACAGATGTCAGCTTTCCGGTCGTCCAAAAGGTTACATGCGTCACTTCGGTATGTGTCGTAACATGTTCCGCGATCTGGCACTGGCTGGTAAAATCCCTGGCGTAAGAAAAGCTAGCTGGTAAGCCGACACCAGCGATTGCTCCCTCCTGCAACGCAGGCCGGACAATCGGAAACAGGCAAAGTTTTTTGATCTTCCTATCTATTACTGATTGGATATCGCATTGTAAATCGTTTTTAAATTTTAAGAACAATGGTTACTGATCCAATAGCAGACTTCCTGACAAGAGTCCGGAATGCGCAAATGGCCAACCACAGGATTGTGGAAATTCCTGCCTCTAAGCTGAAAAAACGTATCACAGAGATACTGTACGACAAAGGTTACATCCTGAAGTACAAATTCGAAGAAGATAACAAACAAGGTGTTATCAAGATAGCGCTGAAATATGATCCTCAGACTAAAGTACCTGCTATCACTGATATGCAGCGTATCAGCCGTCCTGGTTTACGCCAGTACGCGAAGCCTGGTGATTTCAAACGTGTAAAGAACGGTCTGGGTATCGCTATCGTTTCCACTTCTAAAGGTGTAATGACCGATAAAGAAGCTAAAGTACAAAATGTAGGCGGCGAGCTCGTTTGCTTCGTCTATTAATATATATGGTGCTGCACTGGTCCTGGCAAATTATCTGCTTAGTTACCGGTAACAGGCCAACCAAATGGTCCTTCTGACAATTAAGCTTTCTATACGGCGCTGAACACTGGAGGATCCGCCAATTCAAACATAACAGTAAAAAACTGCAATTATGTCTCGTATAGGTAAAAGTCCTATCAAATTAGCAAGTGGTGTAACAGCTTCTGTTTCTGCTGCTAATGAACTGACTGTAAAAGGTCCTAAAGGTGAACTGAAAAGAATCATCGACAGGGATATCACAATAGAGGTGAAAGACGGTGTTCTTACCGTAGTTCGTCCAACTGATCAGATTCGTCACCGTGCACTGCATGGTCTGTACCGTGCATTGATCAACAACATGGTGATCGGTGTAACTGATGGTTTCAAAAAACAACTGGAACTTGTCGGTGTGGGTTATAAAGCCGCTAACCAGGGCCAACTGCTGGACCTGTCTTTAGGTTACTCTCACAACATCGTGATCGAGATTCCTAAAGAACTGAAAGTAGCTACCCTGACTGAAAAGGGTTCTAACCCTAAGATCATGCTGGAAGGTATTGACAACCAGCTGCTGGGTCAGGTAGCCGCTAAAATCCGTAGCCTGCGTAAACCAGAGCCTTACAAAGGTAAAGGTGTTCGCTATAGCGATGAAGTGGTTCGTAAGAAAGCAGGTAAGTCTGCAGGTAAATAATTTTAATTAGCTAATCAGCGCGTGCCGTTGATTAGCTAATTCAACAACATTCCGGCAGTATCGGAATGATTAAAATAAAATCAGAAATGAGCACAAAAGTTAATAGGAGACAGAAGATCCGCTACCGCATCCGTAAAAAGTCTGTAGGTAGTTCACAGAAGCCGAGATTATCTGTATTTCGCAGCAATAGCGACATTTACGTGCAATTGATAGATGACGCTAACGGCGTTACTCTGGCTGCTGCTTCTTCCCGTGATAAAGATATCCAGGCACAGAAAGGTACCAAATCCGAGAAATCTAAACTCGTAGGTGCTGCTCTGGCTACTAAAGCAAAAAATCTGGGTATTACTACCTGCGTTTTTGACCGTGGTGGTTATCTGTATCATGGTCGCGTAAAAAGCGTAGCTGATGGCGCTAGAGAAGGTGGCCTTCAATTCTAAATCAAATTGATTAAATCGTAATTCGCAAATAACAAAATGGCAAAGAATACATTTAATAAAGTAAAGGCTGGTGACCTGGAGCTGAAAGAAAAGGTTGTGGCTATCAACCGTGTTACTAAAACAACTAAAGGCGGACGTACTTTCAGTTTTTCTGCCCTGGTAGTAGTAGGTAACGAGCACGGTGTAGTAGGACACGGTCTGGGTAAGGCTAAAGAGGTGCAGGAAGCTATCACTAAAGGTATCGACGATGCTAAGAAAAATCTTATCAAAGTCCCTGTAATGCATGGTACTATTCCTCACGATCAGTTAGCTAAAGAAGGTGCTGCTAAAGTATTGATCAAACCAGCTGCTCATGGTACTGGTGTGATCGCGGGAGGTTCTATGCGTGCCGTACTGGAAAGCGCAGGTATCACCGACGTTCTGGCAAAATCACTGGGTTCTGCTAACCCTCATAACGTGGTAAAAGCTACATTCAAAGCACTGGGTCTCCTGCGTGAGCCGGTTCAGATAGCTAAAACCAGAAGCGTATCACTGAAGAAAGTATTTAACGGATAATAACACTATCCAGTTAACGGGGTGGAAGATCCTTTCCCGGCAATTGTAAAGTGCTAATTCAAATAACAATGGCAAAGATCAAGATCACCCAGGTAAAAAGTGGTATAGACCGTCCTGAACGTCAGAAGCTGACCCTGAAGGCGCTGGGACTGAAAAAACTGAACGCCACTGTAGAAGTGGAAGCTACCCCCCAGATCCTGGGTATGGTACGTAAGGTAAATCATCTGGTAAAAGTTGAAGGAGAGCAGGCTTAATAATTTTATTAGCCGGAAAATTATCCTACATTTATATCGGATACTTACGAAATAATAATTACATTTAAAGCGAGCGGTTAATTTCCGCGTAAGTAAAACAATTAATAATGAATCTGCATACGTTACAACCTGCACAGGGTTCCGTACATAAAGAGAAGCGCCTTGGTCGTGGTGAAGCATCCGGTAAAGGTGGTACTTCCACAAAAGGTAATAAAGGTGGTCAGTCACGTGCTGGTTATCAGAGCAAAAGAGGTCACGAAGGTGGTCAGATGCCAATTCAGCGTCGTATGCCAAAACGTGGTTTCAAGAGCTTAAATCCAACTGAATATCAGGTGTTCAACATCGGTCAGATCGACCACCTGGTTGAAAAATATGGTCTCCAGGATTTCTCTCTGGAAAACCTGTACATTAACGGGTTGATCAACAGGACCGCGAAAGTGAAGATCCTGGGTCAGGGAGAACTGAAGGCTAAAGTAACCGCAAAAGTGAATGCGATCAGCGAAAAAGCCAAGCAGCTGATAGAAGCAGCGGGTGGAACGGTAGAGCTGGTATAAAGATTTCACGACTGAGGAGACGCCTACGCAGTAGTGCGTCTTTTCACATTTTATCAAGCCAGAGAAAACAACACAAATCCCGGCCGGAGTTACTGGATAGCAGCTAATGCCTGTTCGGAATTTGGTCCCGCCTCAAACGGGATGAAATTTTGAATATTAAACATTCATCTTCCTGTGAAGAAATTTATCGAAACGATTAAGAATATCTGGAGCATCGAGGATTTGCGTAGCCGCATTCTCACTACATTGCTTCTTGTCCTCATCTATCGTGTAGGATCCTATATCGCGTTACCCGGTATTGATGCCAACAGTTTGGGTATGGGAGAGTTTGCCAACAAGTCTGAAAAAGGTATCCTTGGACTATTCAACATGTTCGCAGGTGGTTCCTTCTCCAGGGCTTCCATTTTTGCTCTCGGCATTATGCCCTATATCTCTGCATCCATAGCCATACAACTGCTTACAATTGCCGTGCCTTATTTCCAGAAATTACAGAAAGAAGGTGAAAGCGGTAGAAAAAAGATTAATCAGTATACCCGTATACTGACAGTGATTGTGACTGGTCTGCAGGCAAGTGCATATGTTGCCTTCCTCAGACAGCAGTCTGCAGGTTCAATAATCCCGGAATATGGTGCAGCTTTCTTCTGGCTGACAACCACCGTAGTACTTACAGCAGGTACCCTGTTTGTAATGTGGCTGGGTGAGAAAATCACAGACAAAGGTATTGGTAACGGTACTTCTATCATAATCATGGTCGGCATCCTTGCCCGTCTCCCTCAGGCGATCATTCAGGAGTTCTCCTCCAGAAACGCTCAGAGTAATGGTGGTGCGATGCTGTTCCTGATAGAGCTGGCTGTATTCGTACTGATCACTATCGGTCTGATCCTGCTGGTACAGGGTACCCGTAAGATCCCGGTAAACTATGCAAAACGTATTGTTGGTAACAAACAGTTCGGCGGTGTACGTCAGTTCATTCCACTGAAAGTAAACGCTGCTGGTGTTATGCCGATCATCTTTGCACAGGCGATCATGTTTATTCCGGCTACAGCTATCGGTTTCGCAACTGACAGCAACTCTGGCTTCATTCGTATCTTCAGTGACCATACAAATGGCTGGTACAATCTGATTTATGCTGTACTGGTAATTGTATTCACTTATTTCTATACTGCCCTGATATTTAATCCGACCCAGATGGCGGATGAAATGAAACGTAACAACGGTTTCGTACCTGGTGTTAAACCTGGTCAGGCTACCGCTGATTACATCGGCGCTGTAATGGACCGTATCACCCTCCCAGGTGCATTCTTCCTGGCAATGGTTGGTATCCTTCCAGGTGTTGCAGCAGCTGTGAATATCAACAGTAACTTTGCTACCTTCTTCGGAGGTACTTCCCTGCTGATCATGGTGGGCGTTATCCTGGATACGCTCCAGCAAATAGAAAGCCAGCTGCTGATGCGCCATTACGATGGTCTCATGAGCACCGGCCGGATTAAAGGAAGAACAGCTCCGGCTAACGTCTGATTAATCCGGGCTACCCTGGCCTAAAAGCCACAGCAGCATAAGACCAACAGTGAGTTTACTCCGCTGCGGGTTTTATGCTTGCGTGGCTTCATCTTTTAAGTAAAGAGCTTTGAGAATTAAAGGCAAGTGCAGGCCCCGTCTTTTATGTGGTTACGATCATTATTGACACGATGTGCAACCGCACTTTCGAAACTGAACTTTCCGAACCCGTTTTTTAGTATGGTGCATTATAAAACTAAGGAAGAAATTGAGCTGATGCGCAAAAGCGCATTACTTGTGAGCGCTACACTGGAAGAAGTAGCTAAGCATCTGAAACCGGGTATGTCTACCCTTGAGATCGATGCGATCGTGGAGAATTTCATCGTTGCTAACGGCGCCGTTCCTTCATTCAAAAACTACAAGGGATTTCCCAAGAGCTGCTGTATCTCTGTCAACGCAGAAGTGGTACACGGTATCCCGAATTCCTACGTATTGCAGGACGGTGATATTGTCAGCGTTGATGTTGGGGTATTACTGAACGGATATCACGGCGATAGTGCCTATACTTTCGCTATTGGTAATGTAAAGCCGGAAGTGCTGGAACTGATGAAGGCAACCAAGACAGCATTGTATAAAGGTATCGAGAAAGCTGTGGCTGGTAACCGTATTGGAGACATCGCCCACGCTATTCAGGATTATACCGAAAAACAGCGCGGTTACGGCGTTGTTCGCGAGCTGGTGGGACATGGACTTGGTAAGAACCTCCACGAGGATCCTCAGGTCCCTAACTACGGTAAACGCGGCAGCGGTCCTATCATGAAGGAAGGTCTGGTGATAGCAATTGAACCAATGATCAACCTGGGTGTAAAGGAAGTGGAATATATGGAAGATGGCTGGACCGTAATCACACGGGACGAAAAGCCTTCCGTTCATTTTGAACACAACGTGGCCGTAATGAAAGGCAAACCGGACATACTTTCTTCATTTGAAGGTATTGAAAGGGCAGAAAAGAACAACCCTGCTCTCAGCTCAAGCTACTGATTATCAATGAGTAATCGTGAATAGAAAAAATTATCCACAATAATTGTTCGCGTTTAATTCATTAATTTTTCTTTTTCTTAAGATTTCACTATCTTTGCAGTCCTAAAAATTTTTATGGCAAAACAGGCACTCATTAAACAGGATGGAATAATACTAGAAGCCTTGTCTAACGCTATGTTCAGAGTTAAGTTAGAGAACGGGCATGAGATTTTGGCGACCATTTCCGGTAAGATGAGAATGCACTATATCCGCATCCTGCCTGGTGACAAAGTTGGGGTTGAGATGAGTCCATACGATTTGAGCAGAGGCAGAATCATATTCAGATATAAATAAACATACAGACTTATAATTTATAACTTATGAGGGTAAGAGCTTCCATAAAAAAAAGAAGTGCAGATTGTAAGATCGTGCGCAGGAAGGGTAAATTGTTGGTGATCAACAAAAAGAATCCCCGTTTTAAGCAACGTCAGGGATAATCTATTTAATAAGTAACAAAGTAAATTAAACTACAAATATGGCACGTATAGCCGGTATCGATCTTCCTAAAAATAAAAGAGGAGAAATTGGCCTGACCTACATCTTTGGTATTGGTCGTTCTACCGCTCAATATATTCTGGAGAAATCTGGTATAGACTTCAACAAGAAAGTTAAAGACTGGAACGATGATGAGCAGGCTGCAATCCGTAACGTTATCAACGGTGAGTTTAAAGTAGAAGGTCAGCTGCGTTCTGAAGTGCAGATGAACATTAAACGTCTGCTGGATATAGCTTGTTATCGTGGTCTTCGTCACAGAAAAGGCTTACCACTCAGAGGTCAGCGTACCCGTACCAACAGCCGTACCCGTAAAGGTAAACGTAAAACGGTTGCAGGTAAGAAGAAAGCGCCTAAGAAATAAACTTGATAATACAAATAACAAGTTCCGGTTTCCAGTAGTCGTATATATGGCAAGAGGAATCTGGAACCTGGAACCTGGAATTTTATATAATTATGGCAAAAGCACAAAATACAAAAACTGCTGCTAACAAAAAGAGAGTAGTTAAAGTTGATAACTACGGTGATGTTCACATCTCTGCTAGCTTCAACAACATCATCATCAGCATTACCAACAAACAGGGTCAGGTTATTTCCTGGTCTACTGCAGGTAAGATGGGCTTCAAAGGTTCTAAAAAGAACACTCCATATGCAGCTCAGCTGGCTGCTTCTGACGCTGCTAAAACAGCAATGGAAGCAGGTCTGAAAAGAGCTGATGTTTTTGTAAAAGGCCCAGGTGCTGGTCGTGAAAGCGCAATCCGTGCGATCGCTAACTCCGGTATCGAGGTTAACATGATCAAAGACGTAACTCCTTTACCTCACAACGGTTGCCGTCCTCCTAAAAAGAGAAGGGTATAGGATTCAAAATATTCTGTGGTATTTCGAAAGTGGAAGGACTGGAGTATTTTCGGTCTGCTGCTTTCGAATTTCCGCTTGAGAGTTTTATTAAATAATGGGTATATGATCAGGTTTAAGATTTTTTAAAGATCATATACCGGAACTAAAAAATCTATTAAAGAAAATGGCAAGGTATACAGGACCAAAGACCAAGATCTCCAGAATCTTTGGAGAACCGATTTTAGGAAACGGTAAATATTTAGGCAAGAACAGTAACCCTCCGGGTCAGCACGGTGTAAGCCGTAAACGTAAACAGCTGGGTGAATACGCACTGCAGCTGCGTGAAAAACAGAAAGCGAAATACACTTATGGTGTACTGGAGCGCCAGTTCGCTAACCTGTTCGTTGAAGCTAACCGTCGTAAAGGTGTTACCGGTGAAGTATTGATCAAATTGCTGGAAGCACGTCTGGATAACGCAGTATTCCGTCTCGGTATCGCTCCTTCCCGTCCTGCTGCACGTCAGCTGGTTTCTCACAAACATATCACTGTTAACGGCCAGGTAATGAACGTTCCTTCTTACCAGCTGAAACCAGGCGATATCATCGGTCTGAAGCCGTCTGCAGCAAGCAACACTGCTATTACAAGCAATATCCGCGGTAAAAATCCTAAATTCAGCTGGCTGGATTGGAATGAAAAAGAACAAAAGGGTACTTTCATTGCATATCCTGAGAGAGAGAGCGTTCCTGAGAACATTAAGGAGCAGCTGATAGTAGAATTGTACTCTAAATAATAATATGTCTTTAGCCGTTAAGCATGGGTCATTAGTTACCAGCGTATTTAATGTACGTAGGTTACTAAGGGCTGCATGTTAATGGCTAAAGCCAGTTTTACATAAACAATTAAACTTAACATATCAATGGCAATTCTGAATTTCCAAAAGCCTGATAAGATCGTTTTGCAGAAGTCAACTGACTTTGAAGCTCAATTCGAATTCCGGCCGTTAGAACCGGGTTACGGTGTGACTGTGGGTAATGCGCTGCGTCGTGTGCTCCTGTCATCTCTGGAGGGTTATGCCATTGTGGGAATAAAGATTGAAGGTGCTGATCACGAGTTTGCAACTTTAAAAGGAATCACTGAAGACGTAACTGAAATCATCCTGAATCTGAAACAGGTACGTTTCAAACGCATCGTTGAGAACGAAGTTAACAACGAGAAAATTCAGATCTCTATTAAAGGTAAAACTGAGTTCCGCGCTGACATGATCGAAAAAGCAACCAGTGCTTTCCAGATCATGAATCCTGAATTGCTTATCTGTACGCTGGATCCATCTGCAAAGCTGGATATCGAATTGACTATCGGTAAAGGCCGTGGTTATGTGCCAGCTGAAGAGAATAAACCTAAAGATGCCGTTTTCGGTTATATCGCGATCGACTCTATCTTTACGCCAATCAAAAACGTAAAGTATAGCATCGAGAACACCCGTGTGGAACAAAAGACTGACTATGAGAAACTGATCATGGAAGTGATCACTGATGGTACAATCCACCCGGAAGAAGCTGTAAAACAAGCCTCCCGTATACTGATTCAGCACCTGATGATCATCACTGATGAAAACATCAGCTTCGATACTAAAGACACTGAGAAAGAAGATGTAGTTGACGAACAGACACTGCAGCTGCGTAAGATCCTGAAGACTCCACTGGAAGATCTGGATCTGAGCGTTCGTGCATTCAACTGTCTGAAAGCAGCTAAGATCAACTCCCTGAGCGAACTGGTACAGTACGAACAGGAAGAACTGATGAAGTTCAGAAACTTCGGTCAGAAATCCCTCAGCGAAATCGAGCAGGTACTGAACGAAAGAGGTTTACATTTCGGTATGGACCTGTCCAAACTGAAATTAGACGAAGAATAGTCGAAATCAATTAGAACATAAGTACCCTGTAATTCCTGACACGGTATAGGGGAATCTTTAAAAACAAAGCGTCATGCGTCACGGAGTAAAATTAAACCGCCTCAGCAGAACTTCTGCTCACCGTCAAGCCCTGTTATCTAACCTGGCTATGGAACTGATTAAGCACAAACGTATCACTACCACCCTGGCGAAAGCTAAGGCGCTGCGTGTGTACGTTGAGCCACTGCTGACAAGAGCAAAGAACGACTCTACCCACAACCGTAGAATTGTGTTCAGCTACCTGCAGGATAAAGAGGCAATCAAAGAACTGTTCGGTGCTATCAGCGAGAAAATCGCTAACCGTCCAGGTGGTTACACTCGTATCATTAAATTAGGCAAACGTGTTGGTGACAACGCGGAAACTGCGCTGATTGAACTGGTAGACTTTAACGAAATCTATGGTGGTAAAGTTGCAACTGAAGCAGCTCCAGCTAAGAAAACACGTCGTGCCGGTGGTAGCAAGAAAAAAGCTGAAGAAGGTACTTCAACTGAAGAAAAAGCAGCTGAATAGTCATTTAGCATTCGCTTCAATTCATAAAGAAAGTCCCGGAGTTTACTCCGGGATTTTTTTTTGCCTGCTATCCCTCCATCTGTAAACGCGTATACAGATTAATTATATTTTTTTGTAATATCGTGGCTGGAAATGAAAACCACGGGAAGATCCGTTTAAAACTACTCTATATCTTATGACTTACCTGAAATGTAAAAGTTGCGGGCACTACAATGAATTGAAATCAGAGTTTCTCACCTTTTGCGCTGAATGTGGCAAAAAATTATCCGCTAACTATGCCGACTGGAAATTAAAAAATCCCGAAGGCACCTTTGAACAGTTCCAACAGGAAACCGGCATAAAGCCTAAAAAAGAAAGAACCAACCATCTGGGCTTATTACAGCAACGTTACCTGGCCTGGGTCGGCAGACGCGGCGTTATTATCACTATTATACTTGTTATCGGACTGGCAGCTGTAGCTGGCGGATATATCGGCAAAAAGGTCGTATTTAACCTGATCTATCCGAAGATCAATAAAGCCTGGTTATATTCTTCCTGGGAAACCGCCAAAATAGGTCGTCAGACCATTGAGATCAGTACACCCATGCACCTGGGGGTAAATGATAAGCCGCTTGCACCTGAAATAGCCCAGTTCGTGGAATATGCCAAGAGCTACCGGAACAGGGTAGAAGAGGGGATGCAGGTGGAAGTGAACATGTATAGCTATCGTGCAAACGTATCCAACGATCTGGAGGTAGCCGGAGCAGCAGCCGCTACAGAAATGAAAAAGAACCAGGAAATCTCTGACCTCCAGTATAAGACCGATACCCTGACACAAAATGGCATGTCAGCCCTTTTGCAGGAAGGAAGTTTCATCTATAAGAATGGTATCCGTCTTGCTTTTTCTAACCTGTTGATGGTGAATGGACAGCATCGCTGGGAGGTTGTAATCAGGTACCGCGAGGACGATACTGTAGCGCTGGCAACGGCACATCGTATTATAAAATCGATTGATGTCAAATAATTGAGTGGAAAGATTAACAATTAATGGGCGGAATTCTTATTTGTTAACCATTTATTCAATAACTTTGCACGATTTTTTAAAACGAAAAAATAAGCATGCCTCAGACTAGATCGATCCAGCCGGCCGTACTGTTATTAGATGACGGAACGGTATTTTACGGAAAAGCTTTTGGTAAAATAGGCACCGCCGCCGGTGAATTGTGTTTTAACACTGGAATGACAGGATACCAGGAAGTATTTACGGATCCTTCATACAAAGGCCAGGTACTGATCATGAATAATTGTTACGTTGGTAACTATGGCGTTAAAAAGGACGACGTAGAAAGTGACGATGTAAAGATCAGTGGATTGATATGTAAAAATATCGCTTACAACTATTCCCGCCAGATGGCTGACGGTTCTCTGGAGAAATTCCTGTCAGATAATAACCTGGTTGCAATCCATGATGTGGATACCAGAGCGCTGGTTGCTCATATCCGTAGCAAAGGTGCAATGAACTGTATTATCTCTTCTGAGATCCTGGATGTAGAACAACTGAAAACGAAGTTACAGCAGGTACCTTCTATGGAAGGTTTGGCGCTGTGTGCAGAAGTATCTACCAAAGAAGCTTATAATGTAGGTAATCCGGATGCTGAAATCCGTATTGCCGTACTGGATAATGGTGTAAAGCGTAACATGCTGAAATGCCTCTCAGAAAAAGGTGCTTATCTGCAGGTCTTCCCTACAGACACACCATTTGAAGAGTGTGAGAAATTTAAACCAAACGCTTATTTCATCTCTAACGGACCTGGTGACCCGGCTCCTTTGAAATATGCGGTTGACACAGTTAAAAAGATCCTGAACGCAAATAAACCAATGTTCGGTATCTGCCTCGGTCATCAGCTGTTGGCCCTGGCAAATGATATCCCGACATACAAAATGCACCATGGTCACCGTGGTCTGAACCACCCGGTAAAGAACCTGGCAACCGGCCGTTGCGAGATCACCACTCAGAACCACGGTTTTGCGGTAGATCCTAAGGCGATTGCTGCCAGCGAAACAGTGGAAGTAACACACGTGAACCTGAACGATTCTTCTATCGAGGGTATCCGTATCAAGAATAAACCGGCATTCTCCGTACAGTACCATCCGGAATCAACTCCTGGTCCTCATGATAGCCGTTATTTATTCGACGACTTCTTTAACATGATCAAGGCGAACATGTAAATCTGCTGAAGATAAAAATAAAAGAGGCGGTCCTGATTACAGGCCGCCTCTTTTTATTTGTCTATAATGTATCGATAGGTGTGTTCGGTATAAGGGAGGTTTTCTATAAAAGACTGATTATCAATTATCTTGTTCGGTATAGGGCAAAAAAATACGGCTCCGTGATCGGAGCCGTTTGCCTTTATAAATTCCACGTTATGAAAAACTGATACAAAAATACGGTATTTTGCTAAAACGTTTTAGTTTCTATCTAACTTTTTTACAGAAATCTGATAAATCATACTTCCGTGTTATTAATTCTGCTTTTTCAGAATTATAGATCGAAGTTCCACAATCTAAAACGCTTATCGAAATTCTTAAGGTTAAATTTATGCTAAACAAGTATTCTACTATTCTTACACCTCTTCGCTGTCTCACCTGTTTGCTTGCCTTTCGCACTTCAAATATACAAAGAAAATTGAAGTAAAAAACATTTTATACAATAAAAAATGCTTTTGGTTAGAAAAGATCGCACATAGATTTTTTATTAATATAAAAAAAGAGCCGTTTAGGCCCTTTTTTTATCGAAAACGGAAAATATCTATTATATAGAATTTAAATTAATGTGTTTTTATTGCTGACCGGCAAGTGTTGCCTCCTTCACAGCAGTACGACCTGGATAGATTTCCAATGCCCTGGCCAGACAGATCATCGCTTTTTTGATGTCTTCTGTGTTAAGCACATAAGCAAGGCGCACCTCGTTTGTACCCAGCCCCTGGGTTGCATAGAAGCCTGTAGCAGGGGAGAGCATTACTGTCTGCTGCTCATAAGAGAAAGATTCCAGCAACCATTGGCAGAATTTGTCTGAATTATCAATTGGCAGTCTGGCGATCGCATAAAATGCTCCTCCCGGATTCGGACAGAAAACACCAGGGATATCATTCAGCATGCTAACCAGTACATCACGACGGCTCAGGTATTCTGCCTTAATTTCATCAAAATAGTTCAATGGGAGGTCAATGGCAGCTTCTCCGGCTATCTGGGCAAAGGAAGGAGGACTCAGACGTGCCTGGGCAAATTTCATTACCGCATCCAGTACAGTCTGGTTTTTGGTCACCAGTGCACCGATTCTGCCTCCGCAGGCGCTGTAACGCTTGGAGATGGTATCCATCAGGATCACATTTTCTTCCAGGCCTTCCAGGTTCATAGCAGAGAAATGTTCACCGGTGTAGCAAAACTCACGGTATGCCTCATCGGAGAACAGGTAAAGATTATGACGAAGACACAGGTCCTTTAATACGGACAGTTCTTCTTTACTATATAGATAACCGGTTGGGTTGTTTGGATTGCAGATCATGATCGCTTTGGTGCGCGGAGTGATCGCCTTCTCAAATGCCTCCATAGCCGGCAGGGCAAAGCCAGTTTCGATGTTTGCAGTAATGGTGCGTACGTGTATGCCTGCCTCGATCGCAAAACCATTATAATTAGCGTAGAAAGGCTCAGGTACCAGTACTTCATCTCCTGCATCCAGGCAGGCCATAAAGGCGAACAGGATCGCCTCAGAACCTCCTGTAGTAACGATGATCTGCTGGTGATTCAGCTTGATACCGAATCTCTCATAATAAGTCACGAGTTTGCGGCGGTAGCTTTCGTTACCCGCACTGTGACTGTATTCAAGTACTTTAAAGTCTGAATGGCGTACTGCATCCAGTACTGGTTTTGGTGTTTCAATATCCGGCTGACCGATATTGAGGTGATAAACCCTGGTTCCGTTTTTCTTGGCTGCTTCTGCATAGGGAACCAGCTTCCTGATAGGAGAAGGTGGCATTTGCTCCCCTCTCTTACTAATGGTAGGCATAAATTGTTTTGATTTTGAGTATACAAAGGTAGTGGTTATAGGGCGATCTGCGGCTAAGAATGATTAACGTGGATAGCTGGGCTTATCTGCCATAAAAAACGCCTTACAGGGTTACTGTAAGGCGTTTTTACGTTTATAAGGTAGTTGTAATGATTAATTTTCAACTGTACCTGTCAGGTGAAGTTCTTTATCCTGATCAACACCTTTCAACCTTACCCAAACAGTTTTGTTCTGCTGACCAACGCTGTTTGCGCTATAGCTTGCAGTTACTTTACCTTTCTTACCTGGCAGAATTGGTTCTTTTGTCCAGGTAGGAGTAGTACAACCGCAACTAGCACGTGCAGTTTCGATCAGTACTGGTTCTTTGGTAGTGTTTGTGAATTCAAAATCAACTGAAACAGGCTTGTTCAGCTTGGTTTTACCGAAATCGATAGTTTCCTGTTTGAATTTCACTTTTGCATCAACAGGGTTTCCGGTCTGTGTCTGCGCCCAGAGAGCTGTGGTTAACAGCATGCTCGCAAATAGGGATAAGATAAATTTTTTCATGTATAATGTGGTTTTAAAACGATTGGTTAAAAAAAAGATCATCGTTTACTTACTAACAAATTTACAGCCAAATTTAATGTCGAACCTAAGAATTTATTAAAATCTTATTAAAAAAAATCCAATTATTTTACGCATTACATTTTCAGACATTTTGCAACTGTATAATTAACTATAATTAACCTTACTTTTGTACTTTAACAAAGAGGCATGATAGAAAACAATGAACTGACTATGAATATGGAAAGCCGGTTATCATTCGACGAATTTCGGAAAGAAGTACTGAATGATTACCGCCTGGCCTGCGAAAGCAGGGAAGTTAGTCTGCTGGCCCGTAAGGAAGTACTTACCGGCAAGGCCAAGTTCGGTATTTTCGGAGATGGTAAGGAAGTGGCACAGATCGCCATGGCCAAATATTTCCAGCCTGGTGATTTTCGCTCGGGTTATTACCGTGACCAGACTTTTGCCTTTGCTACAGGTATTGCTACGCCAGAACAATTCTTTTCACAGATGTATGCCGACCCTGATCTGGCGAATGAGCCATTTTCAGGAGGACGCCAGATGAATTCCCATTTTGCGACACCTAACCTTGCAAAGGATGGTAATTGGCTGGATCTGACCAGTATCAAGAACACCGCAACAGATATGTCGCCAACCGCCGCGCAGATGCCACGCGCGCTGGGACTTGCTTTCGCGTCCAAATTATTCAGGGATGTGGAAGTATTGAAAGAATTCTCAAAACTGTCCAACAACGGTAATGAGATCTGCTTCGCTACTATCGGCGATGCATCAACTTCAGAAGGACATTTCTGGGAAACCATGAATGCCGCTGGCGTACTGCAGGTACCACTGGCAGTATTTGTATGGGATGATGGTTATGGTATCTCCGTGCCACGTAAATACCAGACCACTAAAGATTCAATCAGTGCCGCACTGGAAGGATTCCGTAAAACAGAAGACTCTAACGGTTTTGATATTTATAACGTAAAAGGCTGGGACTATGCTGCTATGTGTGAAACCTTTGAAGCCGGTATCCGGAAGATGAGAGAAACACATATCCCTGCATTATTCCATGTCGAAGAATTGACGCAGCCACAGGGACACTCTACCAGTGGATCCCATGAGCGTTATAAGAGCAAGGAACGCCTGTCCTGGGAAAAGGAATTCGACTGTAACAACCAGATGAGACAGTGGATACTGGAGAACGCCCTGTCGGACGAAGCTACCCTGCTGGCAGTGGAAGCAGAAGCCAAAACAGTGGCCCAGAACGCACGTAAGAATGCCTGGGAAAAATATATCACGCCTATCCGTCAGCAGGTACAGCAGCTGTTAAGCTATGGTGAAGCTGTAGTCGGTCTGCCTGATGTGAATAGTAAGTTCGTAAAGGATCTGCTGGAAGCCTTGCAGACAAACCGTGAACCGCTGAGACGCGATGTCCTGAAAACAGCCGCTACCATCCTGTTTGCACATAGACGGGTAAAGGCGCCTGCGATGGACGCGCTGAAGCAGTATTACGAAAACCTGCTGGCGGCCGAAAAGAATAATTATAACTCTCTGTTATATGCTGAAGGCGTAAACTCTGTGCAGAATGTGCCGGTAGTACCGGCAGAATATGACAATAGTGCGCTTCCGATAAATGGTTACGAAGTACTGAACAAATACTTTGATCAGCTGATCGAAAACAACCCTAAAGTATTCGCTTTCGGGGAGGATGTGGGTAAAATCGGTGATGTGAACCAGGGATTTGCCGGTTTACAACAGAAGCATGGTACAGAACGCATATTTGACACGGGTATCCGTGAGCTCACTATTATGGGCCAGGGTATCGGTATGGCACTTCGTGGATTACGTCCTATCGCAGAAATACAGTACCTGGATTATCTGATCTATGGTCTGCAACCGCTCAGCGATGACGTGGCCAGCCTCCAGTATCGTACAAAAGGTATCCAGTACTGTCCGATCATCGTTCGTACAAGAGGACACCGTCTGGAAGGCATCTGGCACTCAGGTTCTCCGATGAGTATGATCCTCGGTTCACTGAGAGGTATGAATGTATGTGTACCGCGTAACATGGTACAGGCTGCCGGTATGTATAATACGCTCCTGGCCGCTAACGAACCTGCATTGGTGATCGAATCACTGAATGGCTACAGGCTGAAAGAAAAGCTACCGCAGAACCTGGGTAGCTTTACTGTGCCACTGGGTGTACCGGAAGTAGTGCACGAGGGGACAGATATCACCATCGTTTCCTATGGTTCTACGCTGCGTATTATCGAAGAAGCTATTCACTCTCTTGAGAAATTTGGTATTTCCTGCGAACTGGTAGATATACAGACCTTATTACCGTTTGACATCAACCACCAGATCGTGGAATCACTGAAGAAGACGAACCGTATTCTCTTTGTAGATGAAGACGTTCCAGGTGGAGGTACTGCCTATATGTTCCAGCAGGTAATGGAATTGCAGGGCGGTTACAAATGGCTGGATGTTGCACCAAGAACACTGAGTGCACAGGCTCACAGACCTGCTTATGGTTCAGATGGAGACTACTTCTCCAAACCAAATGTGGAAGATGTGATCAGGGTAGTGATGGAAATGATAGAAGAATAATCACTGATTATAAGAAAACGCAAGGCTCATGCCTTGCGTTTTTAATTTGTTGTGTAGGTTGTAGGTTTAAGAAGATGTTAATGTGTATGGCAAATATTATAAATTCCTTCCATGATAAATGTATTATAAAATAATTGAATGATTATTTAATATAGCAAGCTGTCCCGGTACTTCCTGATAAGATTAACCAAATGTTATTTCCTATTCTTAGTGATAATTAATATATTAGACATGCTTATTTTTTGTTAGGTTGCGAATGAACGAAATGAATGGATATCCAGCACATTGTGTCGCCAAAATTTAAAAGAATAAAGCTAAATTGGATAAACATTTAGTCCACGTTAAGAGTTAATAATTCGTCATTTTGTAACATTATTTTGTCAGGAAATGACTTCTAAATTAACCATCAACCCAAATCCCATTTATGAAAGCAGGAGTTCTGTTAGTAGAAGACGATCATTTTTTCGCCAAAGTCATCAAAAGCCATCTTGAAAAAGCGGGCTACCTGGTAGTACATTGCTCTGACGGAGAAGAGGGGTGGAATACTTTTCAGGAACGCCCATTTGATATTTGTCTGTTAGACGTGGTTATGCCGGGTATGGATGGATTCGCCCTGGCCAGAGAGATCAGGGACAGAAATGAGAACATACCTATTATTTTCACTACCTCAAGATATATGGAGCAGGATAAACTGAACGGTTTTGAATGCGGTGGAGATGATTATCTGGTAAAGCCCTTCAATATGGAGGAGCTGCTTTGTCGTATGGATGTATTCATGAAAAGAAGCCGTCTATTGCAGAACGACAAACAGATCGTATTTAAACTCGGTACGCTGATCTTCAATTACAGCGAATTCAAGATCTATCACCCTCCAACCAGTCAGACGATCAATCTGCCACCTAAAGAGGCTGAACTGCTTAAATTCCTCTGCGATAATCCCAATAAACGTTTAAAAAGAGAAGGTATTCTGCTGAGCGTATGGGGAAACGATGATTTCTTCACCGGCCGCAGTATGGATGTGTATCTGACCCGTATCCGTAAGCATTTCAAACTGGACAATACCATTAAACTGGAAACGATTCATGGCAAAGGTCTGCGCCTTGTTATTGAAAGTGAAGTATGCCGCGTGCTCTGATCAACCAGCAAACCTGCAACTCATCAACTGATTATATAAAGCGAAAGGCCTCGTCACAAGACGAGGCCTTTCGCTTTATCATCCTTACAAAGAATATTAACGGAGGTTGTGGAAAACCTGCTGTACGTCATCATCCTGTTCCAGACGATCGATCAGGGTCAGTACTTCTTTCGCCTGTTCTTCGTTCAGTTCTACGGTTGTAGTAGGAATACGTTGCAGTTCCGCACTGATAGGAATGATATTCCTTTCTTCCAGTGCTTTGGACATGTTACCAAACTCTGTGAATGGTGTGTGCAACACGATATTGCCTTCACTGTCCTCACCGATTTCTTCCAGACCAGCATCGATCAGTTCCAGCTCCAGGTCTTCCAGGTTCTGGCCTTCATTTTTGATCTTAAATACACCGGTACGGTTAAATATGAAACCTACAGAATTACTGTTTCCAAGGGTACCACCTTCTTTATTGAAGTGCATGCGCACGTTAGCAACTGTACGGGTGGTGTTGTCTGTAGCAGTTTCCACCATTACAGCTACGCCATGCGGAGCATATCCTTCATATACAACTTCTTCATAGTCCGTCTTGTCCTTACCCATTGCCCTTTTGATAGCCGCTTCTACACGGTCTTTAGGCATGTTAACACCTTTGGCGTTCGCTATACACCGGCGGAGTGCGGGGTTATTTTCAGGGTCAGGACCTCCACCTTTTACTGCAATCGCTATATCCTTGCCTATCCTGGTAAATTGTTTGGCCATCCTGTCCCATCTGGCAAACATGGTGGCCTTTCTTACTTCAAATATTCTTCCCATAGTGGGTATAATTAATTATTAAGAAAATCGAGACGCAAAAATAGTCACTTTTATAGTAATAATAAGCTTCTTCCGCCCTCTTAAAGCAACAAGGCCGGAAAATCATATGCTTTTGCAGCCTGATTTTCCGACCTCGTTATCTGTATTGTGAGAATAATGTTATTTCTGATTCATTTTTCTGGCTTTACTGTTCTTCACGCTATAACCGAAGTAGATAGCGAAACCGATCAGCAACCATACGATAAGACGTGCCCAGTTCTCAATACCCAGGCTGACAATCATAGTCAGACAGAAGATCGCACCCAGTATCGGAACGAATGGTACTGCCGGTGTTTTGAATGCACGTGGTAAATCAGGGTTGGTCTTTCTCATTACGATTACACCCAGACAAACCAGTACGAACGCGAACAGTGTACCGATGCTCGTCATATCACCTACAACGCTGTCCGGAACGAATGCAGCAAACAGGGATACGAAAACGAAAAACAGTAGCTGAGATCTGTACGGAGTACGGAATTTGGGATGCAGGTTGGAGAATACTTTTGGTACCAGGCCGTCGTTAGACATAGAATAGAATACCCTTGTCTGACCTAACAGCATCACCAGGATCACAGAAGAGAAACCAGCGAGGATCGCCACAGTTACAAATGTGGATAACCACTGGTAGCCTGGCATATAAGTATCAATGGCATAAGCTACGGAAGCCTCACCACCCTGTTTCAGGAAGTCCTGATAAGGAGCGATACCAGTCAGTACGTAAGAGAAGAGGATGTAAAGTACGGTACAGATAGCCAGTGAAGCAAGGATACCTACAGGCATATTTCTTTTCGGATTCTTGGTTTCCTGTGCAGCTGTAGAAACTGCGTCAAAACCAATGAACGCAAAGAATACAACACCGGCGCCTCTTAATACCCCTGGTATTCCATGGAACCAGAAGTCGGCATAATTCACCACTTTACCATTGTGCATAGTTACAGAACCAGCATCAGCAGGAATAGTGAACGGCGTGTGGTTAGCCGGGTTGATAAACTGCCATCCCAGGATGATCAGCAGGATAACGATAGCTACTTTGGTAATAACGATGATGTTATTAACAATTGCAGAACCTTCGATACCACGGATCAGTAACAGGGACAGGAGCAATAATATAAATACCGCAGGGATGTTCATGATACCGTGAACGCCTGCATCGGAAATTTCGAAAGGACTGTGAGACCACTCATAAGGTATAGCGAACCCTGGCCCGAATACCTTTTCAAGCAGCTTGTTGAGGTACTGAGACCAGCCGATTGCCACGGTAGCAGCACCAAGCGCATATTCCAGCACAAGATCCCATCCAATGATCCACGCAATAAATTCACCCATTGTAGCGTAAGAGTAGGTGTAAGCACTACCGGCGATAGGGATCATTGAGGCAAACTCAGCGTAACAGAGACCTGCCAGGGCACAACCGATAGCAGCGATAATAAAAGAAATAGTAACAGCCGGACCTGCATGCTGTCCCGCAGCAGCCGCTGTTCTTACAAAAAGCCCGGCACCGATGATAGCGCCTATACCCAAAGCTATAAGTGACCCCGCACCTAATGTACGTTTGAGACCTTTCTCAGATTCGGACGCTTCAGCTAATAACAGGGAGATTGGCTTTTTTACAAAAAGTTTGCCCATACAAATTGAGATATTGTGGTTGACGTTTAAGTGGTTTAGTTTTGTTGTTTCGTTTTATTACAGATCGCCAAATATAAATATCAAAATGCAAACCCTCAGCTTTTATTTTACAAATGAGCTTACAACTTTACAGTACTAACCTTATTTTTGGGGAATTTTAGCGTTTAGCATAAATATTAATTGTAATTAAAAGGCAAGGAATGAAGAGATCCAACCGGCTTACCTTATTTATATTCATAGCCATGGTATTGGGTATCCTCACAGGATACATAGTGAACGTGAATTACACCGAAATCTACGGTGGTGGCGCTCAGCAGACGATAACTGACAACGGTATCCATGGCGGACTGACCGGATACATCACAGGATTGAATACAGGCAGGGGCAAGACCGGAGAGACCACTATTCTGAAATTCGCTGATAATATTTCGATTCTTACTGATATATTTTTACGACTCGTAAAAATGATCATCGCTCCGCTCGTCTTTTCCACGCTGGTAGTGGGTGTGGCTAAATTAGGAGACATCAAGGCGGTAGGACGTATAGGCGGCAAGACCATGTTATGGTTTATTTCGGCTACTTTCGTTTCCCTTTTCCTTGGGCTGGTCCTGGTAAACATTATGCAACCAGGTCACTCCCTGAACCTGCCTTTACCTGACACACATGCCAGCAGTGGTGTAGCTGCCTCCAGCATGACCCTCAAAGGTTTTTTCCAGCACGTATTCCCGGATAGCGTAGTTAACGCGATGGCACACAACGAAATTCTGCAGATCGTCATCTTTGCATTATTCTTTGGTGTGGCGACTGCTGCTATCGGTACTGCCGGCGATATTGTTGTGAAGTTTATGGACAGTGTAGCGCATATCATGCTGAAAGTGACCGGATATGTAATGAATTTCGCACCATTCGCCGTATTTGGCGCCATGGCAGCGATCATTTCACAAAAGGGACTGGGCATTCTGCTGACCTACGGAAAGTTCATCGGACAATTCTATATAGGTCTTGCGGCGTTATGGATCGTGTTAGCTTTTGCAGGATTCGTTGTACTGGGCTCCAGGGTATTCACCTTACTCGGCCTGGTAAAAGATCCGTTATTACTGGCTTTCAGTACTGCCAGCAGTGAAGCGGCTTACCCACGTACCATGGAAGAACTGGAGAAATTCGGTTGTGATAAACGTATCGTTAGTTTCGTACTGCCATTGGGTTATTCCTTTAACCTGGACGGCTCCATGATGTACATGACATTCGCCAGTCTCTTTATAGCACAGGCATACAGTATGCACCTGGGTATCGAACAGCAGATCTCCATGCTGCTCGTACTGATGATCACCAGTAAAGGAATTGCAGGTGTACCAAGAGCATCCCTTGTGGTAATTGCCGGTACATTATCTATGTTTAATATTCCGGAAGCTGGTTTATTGTTGTTACTCGGTGTAGATCACCTGCTGGATATGGGACGTTCCGCGACCAATGTGATTGGTAACGCGATGGCAACTGCCGTTGTTTCCAAGTGGGAAAACTCATTGGTAGCCGAACCCGCAGGCGAGTTAAAGGAAGTATAACAAATCAATAACAGTTTTATGCTTATTTTGCCCATTATCTGTGGAATGCAATGCCGGACAGGCATATGATGCGGAAGGAAGGCAGTGTAAGCACCTATATTAGTACCTGATTTCGAGATTATAAAGAACATATGGACCAGTTTATAGAGTTATTCAAGCACCTTATTAACCCCCAGTGGATCATTGATCATGGTGGATTGTATTTATTACTGCTGATCATTTTCGCGGAAACCGGCCTCTTTGTTGGTTTCTTTCTTCCGGGAGACTCACTGCTTTTTGTAGCTGGTATCTACGTTGGCCTGCTTAGTGAAAGCTTCTATAATGTACCTTTTGTATTGATCATGGTGATGATCGCGCTGGCAGGAGTTATTGGTAACTATGTCGGATTCTGGTTTGGCCGGAAATCAGGCCCGCTGCTATTTAATCGAAAGGATACCTTCTTCTTTAAAAAGAAACACCTTTACCAGGCAAAAGAATTTTATGAGAAATATGGCGGCGGCGCAATCTTCCTGGCCCGCTTCCTGCCTATCATCCGCACATTCGCTCCGATTGTAGCGGGTATCGTACAGATGGAACAGAAACGTTTCATGTTCTTCAACATCATCAGCTCTTTCTGCTGGGTGTTTTCCATGATGCTGGCTGGTCACTATCTGGACAAAGCTTTTCCTTCTTTAAAAGAACATCTGGAGCTGATCGTAATTATATTAATTATTATTACTACATTACCTGTTCTTATTAAACTATTCTTTGGAAAAAGCAAAACACCTGCATCCTGATCCAATGATGCGGATGGACTAATAATCATTTCACTGTTATGAAACCGGGTAAGAGCACCTCAACGATTTTCAATGTGGCTGTTTTAGTCGCCTCATTGGGTTATTTCGTGGATATCTATGATCTTTTGCTGTTTACGATCGTCCGGGTGCCAAGTCTGAAAGACCTTGGCGTGCCTCAGTCGGAAATTGACACCGGCGTCGGACTTTTACTGATCAATATCCAGATGCTGGGATTACTGCTTGGCGGTATTTTCTGGGGCATCGTAGGAGATAAGAAGGGTCGTTTGAAAGTGCTGTTCGGGTCCATTCTGCTTTATTCTGTCGCCAATATTGCCAATGGCTTTGTTACGGGAACCACTGGTTACCTGTTCTGGCGTTTTGTTGCCGGACTGGGACTTGCGGGTGAATTAGGTGCGGGTATCACCCTGGTAGCCGAAATTCTTCCAAAAGAGAAAAGAGGTTACGGCACGATGATCGTCGCTACTGTCGGCGTATCCGGTGCAGTAGCTGCAAACCTGATCGCTAAACTGGTGCCCGACTGGCGTTACTGCTACTTTATTGGTGGTGGATTGGGATTGGCGTTATTATTCCTGCGTATCAGCGTGATGGAGTCACACATCTTCAATCAGACCGCTGAAAGCAATACACCTGGCAGAGGCCAGTTCTTCGCATTATTTAATAACAAAGAGCGTTTTGTTAAATACCTGAAATGTATCCTGCTTGGTACGCCAACCTGGTTTGTAGTAGGTATTCTCGTTGCATTTTCTAATAAGTTCGCCATTGAGATGGGGGTAAAATCGCCGATCGATCCCGGTAATGCAGTTGCATTCTGTTATGGGGGACTGGTACTGGGTGACTTTTCCAGTGGCTATCTGAGTCAGTTGTTAAAAAGCCGGAGGCAGGTTATGCTCATCTTCCTTGGACTGACCGCCGCCTGTGTGGCCCTTTATCTGAATCTTTTCGGCGCAGAGGAATGGTTGTTCTATACAGTTTGTTGTGTATTAGGCTTTAGTGTGGGCTTCTGGGCTATCTTTGTGACGATTGCTGCGGAGAGTTTTGGCACTAATCTGCGTGCAACTGTAGCTACGACGGTACCTAACTTTGCAAGAGGGATGCTGCTGTTGATTACCATGGGTTTCAAAGGTTTACAGCATTATGTAAGCTATTTGCAGAGTGGAGTGATCATGGGTGTGGTCTGTATCGTGATTGCGATTGTAGCCGCTTACACGGTGGAAGAGACGTTTGGAAAAGACCTTAATTACGTAGAGAAAATATAAAAAAAACACGGTACTGATTGAGTAATACTACTCAATCAGTACCGTGTTCACCGCTGTTAATAGCGTGTGAGAATCTTGTCCAGCAGTAGGTTTAGCTGTGCCGCTTCTTCTTCCGTAAGCGATAATTTCAGAGAATCTTCTAAATCAGGAAGGTCCTGATCCATTACTTCCAGCAGTGCCAATCCCTTTTCGGTGATCTGTACATCCACGGCTCTGCGATCTACTTCACTACTTTTTCTTTCCACCAATCCGGCTTTTCTGAGACGTTCGACAAGGCGGGAAACGTCACTCATCCTATCCAGCATCCTTTCTTTTAACGTATTGATATTAGCTGCCTTGGGATGCTGTCCGCGCAGTATGCGCAGGATGTTGTATTGCTGCATGGTGATGTCAAACTTCTTGAAGAATTGTTGATGACGTGACACTATCCAGTTGCCGACGAAGATGAGACCAATTAACCCTTTATTATACTCGCTGGTAAAATTTTTCTGCGAGATCAGTTTTTCTATGTTTGACATAAGTGAGAATGTAGTCGGGTTAAAAATACGAATAATCAATCATGCATTTGGCAAACAAAACAGCAGGTTTTGTATAATAGCCGTTGAAACGAATGTAATGAAACTTTTTAGTGACCGGAAAGTATTTATTCCGGGGATAGCAGTAGAGAAGAGGAAAAGAGAGGGTTTATACTCAAAAAGCGGTATAAAGAAAGGCTGACCCGTATCCGGGCATTTTTGGATACAAAGTCAGCCTTTTATATTAGGATCAATATATTATTATCAGGCGACAACCTTCATGTTGTCCAGCACGTCCATGACTTCCTTAACATGTATAGCGGAGGTATTCAGCAGTTCTTTTTCGCTGTCATTCAGCTGAAGCTCCAGTATTTTTTCGATACCGTTCTTACCGAGTACAACGGGAACACCCAGGTAGATGTCTTTCAGACCATATTCGCCGGTCAGCCATGCGCAGCAGGGAAATATTCTCTTTTCATCTTTCAGAATGGCTTCTACCATCTGAGCGGCAGCAGCGCCAGGTGCGTACCAGGCGGAAGTGCCCAGCAGATTTACGATTTCTCCTCCACCTACTTTAGTGCGCTGAATAATAGCTTCCAGTTTATCCGGAGCAACGAGTTCTGTGACCGGTATACCAGATACGGTCGTATAACGTGGGAGTGGCACCATGGTATCTCCGTGACCACCCATCAGGATGGCCTGGATGTCTTTAGGGGAGCAGCCGATTTCATCTGCCAGGAATGCGCGGTAACGGGCTGTATCCAGGATACCGGCCATTCCGAATACCTTGCTGCTGTCTTTCTGTGCAGTAAGGTATGCGCAATATGTCATTACATCCAGTGGGTTGCTCACAACAATGATCACCGCATCTGGAGAGTATTTGCTGATATTTTCCGTAACTGACTTAACGATATTGGCATTGGTAGAAATCAGGTCATCCCTGCTCATACCCGGTTTACGGGGTAATCCGGAAGTGATCACTACTACATCGCTGTTAGCCGTTTTCGTGTAATCAGAAGTAACACCCGTCACCTTTGTGCTGTAATAATCAATCGGGGCCTGTTGCCAGGTATCCAACGCTTTTCCTTCTGCTGTACCTTCCTTAATATCCAATAACACAACTTCCTGCAAGAAATCTCTGTGGGCCAGCACATTAGCACAGGTTGCGCCTACATTACCAGCTCCTACGACAGTAACTTTCATCGTTTGTATAAAATTTAAGAGGTGAAGAATATGAGGATAAAACAAATGTAACCAATGGCCACTGAAACAGGCCCGCAATGGATTAATTAAGATATGTCATCAATTCTTCCATTTTTACTGTGCCTTCAAAGCCTTTCACGAACTTCTGTTTTTTGTCATAGACAAACAGTCCGGGGAAGTAATGCAGATTGTAGAAATACATGATCTGGCGGGTAGGCTCACTGGCCATTATAATATTCGGGTAATTTTTGATGTTGTAACTGTTATAATACTGTTTCATCTGTTCCGGCTGGAACGGCGTCAGCATCAGGATCCGTGTTTTCTTAAACTTATCGATGTTCTGTAATACTTCCTGGGTCAGGTGCTTACAGTGGTCACAATCTACACTAAAAACAAAGACAAGCGTCTTTTCGTTCTTTTTCAGACTATCCTTTGTATTAATAATATGTCCGTCTGGCAGGGTAACTTTATAGTTGGGCACTACCGGAAATTGCAGATAAGGTGGCTGGTCTGTTGGTCCGACTGCTGTTTTGGATTTGCTCTGCGCTTGTACTAAAAAAGGCAGGCAGCAGCATAAGATGGTCAGAAAACGCTTCATGTGTTAGTCTAATTTTGAACGCTTGAGTTTTGTATCAGACTAAAGGTATCGAATTTTGTAATAGCCTAAATCACGGCTAAGCGTCTCATAACCTTTATTTTGGACCCCGATTCTACTTAAATAAGGGCCATGAAGGTACCTTTGGTGCCAGGTATGGACATACTTTCGATTTTTTTATAAAAAAATTACTAGATTACCCTTCCTTACACTATGTTTGCATTCCTAAAAAAAATAATAGGTAAGAAGAGGGTCTCTGTATAACACTAAAACAAATCGGGAAGCAATCAGTTCCATGAGGGATTTTGTCAGAATGACTTACTTTTGCAATCCTAACGTATTTTTAACTTTATAAAATTTAGTATCCTTTTATGGCTACCACTGCAGATATCAGAACAGGATTGATTATAAAGCTGGATAACAGCTTGTATTCTGTTGTAGAGTTTGGTCAGAACAAAACAGCCCGTGCCGCAGCTAAAGTATGGGCTAAACTGAAAGGTGTTGACAATAGCAGGTCTATTGAACACACCTGGAACTCAGGCGACACTATATACCCTGTGCGTGTTGAGAAGAAGGCATTCCAGTTTTTATACCAGGATGACAGTGGTTACAACTTCATGGATAATGAGACTTTTGAGCAGATCGCTTTACCGGAAGGTATGATCGATGCTCCTCAGTTCCTGAAAGAAGGCCAGGAAGTAGGTGTTTCTATCAACACCGAAACTGAACAACCAATGAGCGTAGAACTGCCTGATAAGATCGTTGTAAAAGTTACTTACTCCGAGCCAGGTCTGAAAGGTGATACAGCTACCCGTACGTTGAAACCTGCTACCGTTGAAACCGGTGCTACTGTAAACGTTCCGCTGTTCGTAAACGAAGGTGAACTGATCAGAGTAAACACCAAGAATGGTGAATACATCGAGAGAGTAAAAGAATAGTTTTAGTCCATATTATCTACTTACAAGCATTAACTAAACCAAAAACTGTCTACATGGATTTTAAACAGATTCAGGAGCTGGTAAAAATGGTCAATAAGTCCAATATCAGTGAACTGAGCATAGAGCAGGACAAGTTTAAGATTACAATAAAGCAAAAAGATAACGAACAGCCGGTTTACGCTGTTCCCGCAGTAGCAGCTCCGGTTTATCAGCCAGTACCGCAGGCCGCACCTGTAGCCCAGGCAACAGCAGCGCCAGAAGCGCCTAAAGCTGAAGCAAAAGCTGATAACCTGGTGACCATCAAATCTCCAATGATTGGTACTTTCTACCGCAGCCCTGGTCCAGACAAGCCTTCTTTCGTGAATGTCGGCGATGACGTAACTTCAGGTAAAGTGGTTTGTATCATTGAAGCAATGAAACTCTTCAATGAAATCGAAAGTGAAGTGAGCGGTAAAATAGTAAAGGTACTGGTAGACGACGCTTCCCCTGTGGAGTACGATCAGCCTTTGTTTTTGGTAGAACCATAATTTAATTCTTTAAAAGGTTGGAATATTATGAGAAGGAAAACGAAATTTCCATGCCTCATAGTTTTCCAACCTTTTAGGTTTATTACTTTTCTTTAACCTATTGAAAAAACATGTTTAAGAAAATATTGATTGCCAATCGTGGAGAGATCGCCCTGCGTATCATTCGCACCTGTAAGGAGATGGGTATCAAAACGGTGGCTGTTTACTCTACAGCAGATAAAGATAGTCTGCATGTAAAGTTTGCAGATGAAGCGGTGTGTATAGGTAAACCACAGAGCAGCGAATCTTATCTGAATATACCTCACCTGATGGCGGCAGCAGAAATAACCAACGCTGATGCAATCCATCCAGGTTACGGTTTCCTCGCAGAAAACGCACGCTTTGCAGAGATCTGTGGTGAACACGGTATCAAATTTATCGGCCCGACTCCGGAGATGATCCGTAAAATGGGTGATAAAATGACTGCGAAAGAAACAATGATCGCAGCAGGCGTACCTGTAATCCCGGGTTCTGAAGGCCTCCTCCAGAGTCTGGAAGAAGCGAAGAAACTCTCCAAACAAATGGGTCTGCCTATCATCCTGAAAGCAACTGCTGGTGGTGGTGGTAAAGGTATGCGTGTGGTATGGAAAGACGAAGAGCTGGAGAACGCCTACAACATGGCTAAAAATGAAGCCCGCGCCTCTTTCAATAACGACGGTATCTACATGGAGAAATTCGTGGAAGAGCCTCGTCACATTGAAATACAGGTAGCAGGTGACCAATATGGTAAAGTATGTCACCTCAGTGAGCGTGACTGCTCTATTCAGCGTCGTCACCAGAAACTGGTAGAAGAATCACCTTCTCCTTTCATGACGCCTGAACTGCGTGAGAAGATGGGTGAAGCAGCTATCAAAGCAGCATCAGCTATCAATTACGAAAGTGTTGGTACGATCGAGTTCCTGGTGGATAAACACCGTAACTTCTACTTCATGGAGATGAACACCCGTATCCAGGTAGAACACGGCGTAACGGAAGAGGTAATCAATTTTGACCTGATCAAAGAACAGATCAAGATCGCTGCCGGTATTCCTATCTCCGGTAAGAACTATACACCGGAAATGCACGTAATCGAATGTCGTATCAATGCGGAAGATCCGTACAACGACTTCCGTCCATCTCCAGGTAAGATCACTACCCTGCATATTCCAGGTGGTCACGGTGTACGTGTGGATTCACACATCTATGCTGGTTACGTTATTCCTCCGTACTATGATTCAATGGTGGCTAAACTGATCACTATTGCACAGACCCGTGAGGAAGCGATCAACACTATGGAGCGTGCACTGAGCGAATTTGTGATCGAAGGGGTGAAAACAACCATTCCTTTCCATCAGCAGCTGATGCGCGATGAGAACTTCCGTAAAGGTAACTTTACGACCAAATTCACAGAAACTTTCAAACTGGTTTAATCTACCAGCGCGATATAAAGAAAGCCGGCACGTCTCAGACATGCCGGCTTTTCTGTTTAAACAATCTGCGCTACCGCTATTTACATTTGTAAACGATCTTCATGCCTGTTAGATCTGCATCCAGGAAAGAGACTGCCTTCCCCTTGGGATCATTCGGGAATTGCAGCGGAAGACCATACTTATTGTAAGTAACAGCGGTTTGGGTGTTGTTTTCGCTGTAATTACGGGTCAGTAACTGCCATACTTTATTCGTCTGCAGGAAATTGATCTTATTGTCATAAGGGCCATAATAAGTGGTATCCACCACCCAGCCTGTCGATCCCCAGCTGGCCGCCAGCTTTTCCAGATTGTTGGCGCTGTTGTACAGGTATTTCTTTTTATACCAGCCGCTGCCATCTTCAAAAAACGAATTCTCTTCTATCAGCCGCCCTTTGGCATCGTAGTTAAAATAGATCACAATGAGCAATGGTTCCAGGAATGGATAGGGGATCGGATTGTCGCCTATCGTACCGTTGTTATAAAGACTGTCCATATAAGGCCTGTCCTGATTGTTATGGTATTTAAACCGATGCCATTCCCTGAAATCTGAGCCATAACTGCCATCTGAATAATGCAATATCTGATCGGTCAGTCTTTGTTTTGCATCATATCTGTAAGATTCATTCTCGTTGCCGGTGGCTACGTCAGAACGGGTGCGCAATACCGGGTTACCTGCTTTGTTATAGGTAAGGTTATTGACAACATGCCCTTCCCACCAGTAGTTGTCACCTTCAAATGACTGGATCTGGCAAAATTGAGCGCCACAGTCGGGCGTGATGTCTGTTTTTCCACAGGAAGCAAGCAGACATAGGATTGCACCTGCGATCATCGCATGAAAAGTAAAATTGAGACGTGTTCTCATGAGGGAGTTTTTAGGGGTAATAAATGAAACGTGTCCTTTTGAAATCAATAAAGCAGATCAGATTGCTTAAACAGGGAGGTAGGTGGAGTATCGGGTTAAGAGTATAATGAAGGTAAGCAATCCTTATAAAAACACAAAGCCCCGGGTAAATACCCGGGGCTAATCATACACCAAAACAATCTTACGGTTTTATCGCAAGAAAAGCAGCTCTCTGTACTTAGGGAGGCTCCATTGTTTATCATCTACAAGGAACTCCAGTTTATCCGCGTGATAACGGATAACATCGAAGTACGGCTTAATTTTATCACAATAATCTATAGCTTTTTGACGGCTGTCAGTAACTTTATTAGCTACTTTACGCGCTTCGATCATAGCCTGTACATTTTCACTGATAACGTTAATGTGTTCAGCTATTTTAGAGGCGATCTGTGTTTGTGCTTTAACAGCGCTGTCACCGAGACCGATACCTTTCAGACCATTGATGTTGGTAATCAGGGTGTTCAGGTAGGTGATCGCAGAAGGCAGGATCGTGTTGGTAGCCAGATCTCCGATAACACGGGCTTCGATCTGTACTTTTTTCACGTAGTCCTCGAGCAGGATCTCATGACGGGCATGCAGTTCTTTCTCGTTGTAAATGCCTACTTCAGTGAACAGTTTAGTTGATTTTTCGGTAACGTATGCATCCAGTGCTTTAGGAGTGGTTTTTACGTTAGCAAGACCTCTCTTTTCAGCTTCTTTTTCCCACTCTTCGCTATATCCGTCGCCTTCAAATAAAACTTTCTCCGAATCTACAATATATTTCCGAAGAGTTTGCATAATAGCAATCTCTTTTTTCTCGCCTTTTTCAATCAGGGCGTCCACTTCAACCTTAAAGGTAGCCAGTGTTTTAGCCACGATTGTGTTGAGAACAGTCATCGCAGAAGCACAGTTTGCAGAAGAACCTACCGCGCGGAACTCAAACTTGTTACCGGTAAAGGCAAAAGGAGAGGTACGGTTACGGTCAGTGTTGTCCAGCATCAGTTCTGGAATGTGACGGTGCAGATCCAGTTTCAGGATCGCTTCGTCCTGCTCGTCAAATTTGTTATTTACACGGGTTTTAACCTCCTGCAGTACGTCGTAGAGGTATTTACCTGAGAACACAGAGATGATCGCCGGAGGCGCCTCGTTAGCACCCAGACGGAAGTCATTGCTTGGAGAAGCGATAGAAGCTCTCAGCAGATCTGCGTAGTCATGAACCGCTTTGATAGTGTTTACAAAGAAGGTCAGGAACATCAGGTTGGTCTTCGGAGTTTTACCCGGAGCCAGCAGGTTCACACCAGTATCTGTAGCAAGGCTCCAGTTGTTGTGTTTACCTGAACCGTTTACGCCTGCGAATGGTTTCTCATGCAGTAACACTCTCAGTTTGTGACGTTTTCCTACTTTGGTCATTACGTCCATCAGCAGGGAGTTGTGGTCAACTGCGATGTTCACTTCTTCAAAGATAGGAGCACACTCGAACTGGGAAGGAGCCACCTCATTGTGACGTGTTCTCAAAGGAATACCCAGTTTGTAGGATTCCATTTCGAAATCACGCATGAAAGCATATGCACGCTCAGGGATAGAACCGAAGTAGTGGTCTTCCAGCTGCTGTCCTTTGGATGGAGCATGACCAACTACTGTACGGCCACACATTACCAGGTCAGGACGGGCATTTGCCAGACTTTCATCTACCAGGAAGTATTCCTGTTCCCAGCCCAGGGTAGCAGTAACCTTGGTTACATTTTTATCAAAATAGTTACATACGTCTACAGCCGCTTTGTCGATAGCAGAAAGAGCTTTCAGCAGTGGCGCTTTGTAGTCCAGTGATTCACCGGTGTAAGCAACAAATATAGTAGGAATGCACAGCGTTTTACCTTGACCCTGTTCCAGGATGAAAGGAGGAGAAGATGGGTCCCATGCAGTGTAACCACGCGCTTCGAAAGTAGCACGCAGACCACCATTAGGGAAGCTGGAAGCATCTGGCTCCTGTTGTACCAGCGCGTCGCCGTCAAAAGTTTCCAGAGCGGAACCATCACCTTTCAGGGTGAAGAATGAATCATGTTTTTCAGCAGTAGTACCTGTCAGCGGCTGGAACCAGTGTGTATAGTGAGTAACACCTTTTTTCATCGCCCACTGTTTCAGACCTGAAGCGATCTGCTCAGACATCTTGCGATCGATCTTGGTGCCGGATTTAATAGAGTTCATTAAGCTCTTATAAGCCTCATCACTCAGATTCTCACGCACAACTTTTCCTGCGAAAACATTGCTGCCGAACACTTCGGTGATCTTTGTACCGTTGAGTTGTTCGGGCTTGATTTTTAAATCAACACCAGAAAGGCCTTCCAGTGCGGTGAAGCGTAACGATTGCATGCTGTAAATAATTTTATACAAAAGAACGGTCTTGCTATAACATAAGCAAGAAATTAGTGGATTTTAACTAAAAAATTACATTTATTGGTGAAAATCGTTAATTTTTCTGATTTTTGACTAAAAAACTAATAAGCGATCGCTTTAAAACTGATATATTTAAAAAAATATAATTTGTCATGCCTGCATGAAGACCGCGTTGGACATTTTATAGATTGTTTCCCCCTTTCAAAAAATGCCGAAAAACTGGCATAATTCTTTTAGTCTCAAATGACTGCAAGTTGTCAATAACCTTTGTCAATTGGCGGAAAAACCAGTACGTTTGTGCTTCATTTCATCTATTCGCACTTATACAATTAGTTCCATGCAATCTAACGTAGAAACTACAGATAAGTTCTCCCAAACAACCGTCGAAACTGCTGAGCAGCTAGGTCTTACAGCAGACGAATTTGAGCGTATCAAAGGTATATTGGGCCGTACCCCAAATTTTACAGAACTGAGCATGTACTCAGTCATGTGGAGTGAACATTGCAGTTATAAGAATTCCATCGTATGGTTAAAATCACTGCCCCGTGAAGGTGAGCGCCTGCTGGTGAAAGCCGGCGAGGAAAATGCCGGTCTGGTAGATATCGGCGATGGTTATGCCTGCGTATTCAAGATCGAATCCCACAATCATCCTTCAGCCATAGAGCCCTTCCAGGGCGCAGCTACAGGAGTAGGTGGCATTCACCGTGACATCTTCACTATGGGTGCACGGCCTATTGCAGCGCTCAATTCTCTTCGTTTCGGTAACATCAATGACAGGAAAACGCAACATCTTGTGAAAGGCGTTGTACATGGAATTGGCCACTATGGCAATTCTTTCGGTGTGCCAACTGTCGGCGGTGAAACATACTTTGAAGACTGTTACAATACCAACCCACTTGTCAATGCCATGAGTGTTGGTGTGGTAAAAGTTGGTCAGACTGTTTCCGCTACTTCCTATGGCGCCGGTAATCCGGTGTTTATCGTAGGCTCTGCAACAGGTAAAGATGGTATCGGGGGCGCATCCTTCGCCAGCGCTAACATCACCGAAGACAGTGTAGAAGATCTGCCATCCGTACAGGTAGGCGATCCTTTCCAGGAAAAGAAACTGCTCGAAGCCTGTCTTGAAATTATTCCTACAGGCGCACTCGTTGGTATGCAGGATATGGGCGCAGCCGGTATCACCTGCTCTACCGCTGAAATGAGTGCTAAAGGCGGACATGGTATGGCCATCCAGCTGGATAAAGTACCTACCCGCCAGGAGAACATGAAAGCCTGGGAAATACTACTCAGCGAGAGCCAGGAAAGAATGCTCATTGTTATACACAAAGGCCGTGAAGCCGATGTGCTGAAAATATTCGAAAAGTGGGACCTGCACTGTGCGCAGATCGGTGAAGTAACGACCGATAAGCACCTGAAGTTCTATCTGAACGGTCACCTGGAAGCTGATCTTCCTGCAGATAGTCTCGTATTGGGTGGCGGCGCTCCGCAATACCACCGTGCCTATACGGAGCCCACCTACTTTGAAAAAGTAAAGGCCTTCGATATTCATAAAATACCAGACACCCTGCATGCACGCTTTGCTGCAGAAAGACTGGTGAAACTGCCTAACATTGCTTCCAAACGCTGGATCTATAACCAGTATGACAGCATGGTAGGTACCGCGAATGCCAGCACGAATGCACCTAGTGACGCGGCTATTATTACGGTAAAAGGGTCTAAAAAGGTCCTGGCACTAACGACAGACTGTAACAGCCGCTACGTGTATGCTGACCCGCATATAGGCGGTCAGATCGCCGTAGCAGAAGCTGCCCGTAATATCGTGTGTAGCGGCGGTGAACCGGTAGCTATTACCAACTGCCTGAATTTCGGTAATCCTTACGACCCGGAAGTATACTACCAGTTCGTGTATGCGATCAAGGGAATGGGAGAGGCCTGCCGTAAGTTCAATACACCCGTTACCGGTGGTAATGTGAGTTTCTATAACCAGTCTCCTGACGGCGCCGTATACCCGACGCCAACCATCGGTATGCTGGGTATCCTGGATAATATCGCTGATCGTATAACCCTCGACTTTAAAGAGTCAGGTCACCTGATCTATTTAATAGGCCGCAGCCGTAATGATATCAGCAGTTCAGAATACCTGCATAAGCTGATTGGTATTGAGTTCAGCCCTGCTCCGCATTTCCATCTGGAAGAAGAGCATCGTCTGCACCAGGCTATCGCGAAGCTTAATAAAGCCGGTATCGTGCAGTCCTGTCATGATATCAGTGAAGGCGGTCTGTTTATCTCTCTGCTGGAAAGCGCCATGGCTTCAGGTTTAGGCTTCGATATCCACAGTAATCCCAACTTCCGTAATGACGCATTCTTCTTTGGTGAAAGCCAGAGCCGTGCTATCGTGACTATCAGACCGGAAGACAAAGAGAAATTCGATGCTGTTATGCATGCGGTGATTGACGCGACAGAACATTCAGTAAAGGCAGAGAAGCTGGGTGTCGTGAAAGGAGAGCATATTATAATAGATAATGAAGACTGGGGAACGGTAGATAGCTGGAAACAACCATATGATATAGCAATTGAGTCTCATTTATAGTAAAAAGCTAATATCTTAAATATTAAGAGGTACAACGTATATACCACATGGGTGTTATGTTGTACCTCTTAACATTTGTAGGCTGTCCATCATACACTTATAGCATACACGCTGTTATGAAATTCCCGACGGATAAGGTTTTTACACCTCTTCGAGTATTATTGTAATGTTAAATCCTTTTAACAAGTCATTAACAAAATCCCATGTTCGTGTGAATTTATATCGCACTGCTTAAAGTACTTTTGATAAAGAGAAATGCGAATACATCGGGTCTGATAAAAAAGACCAAATCCAACATATTTTATCCCTGGAATCATGAGAGTGATTCCTGTCCTATGAGAGCCAATGCCAATTTTATCCCTGGAATTGAAAGAGTTCCAGCCTGTGAAATCAGAAGAGTTATTTTTATCCTGCGGAATCTAACACATTCCGGCCTATGAAATCCAGTTATTTATCCTTCGGAACCTAACACGTTCCGGTCCTATGAAATCGATTTATTTTATCCTTCGGAATCTAACACATTCCGGTCCTATGAAAGCCAATTAGAATCAATCCCCGGAATTAAAAGAATTCCGGCCTATGAAAGCCAATTATTCAGAACAATTAACATTCCTGGAGACGAAAGGATCCAGACCTATGAAAGCCAGTTTATTTATCCCAGGAGCCTACGGGCTTCTAATTCTATGAAGACCAATTGTTCTACCATGTCCTGATGAAAGCTAAGTGAAACTTACACCTAGTGAGAAAGAACGATTTGTTGTGAAGCCCCTCGTATTCAACGAGGGGTTTACTTTTTCAGCTGTTTCCATTATAACGCAAATGTTGTGCCATTAGTATAAAGGCAGTAAAGAATTCAGCCCCAGCGGGTAAGAATTAACATTGGAGCCTATACGGGGTATCTATATGCACGTCATTGTTTACGCTATGCATCTGTGTTCTGACATAGGTGTAAACGCTAATACTGACCAGTAGACCATCTTAGGCTTTACAATCAATGAATTAGGGTGATCTGATGTAGCTGACGTGTATATGTATGCGTAATCTGCCCCATTTGATTAATTATCAGCAAATCAGACAGCATATAACCAGGCTTGCAGGGTATTATAGGGAATATCAGCGGCGATAGGTATAAACATCTATGTGGGCCAAAATCTGCCATCAGGCAAAACAATCCTTTTCATACTATATACATGCTTCATACACGACGCATACACGACGCATATACGACGCATCTCCTAAAAAAAGTATGAACTACAGGGAACAAAATGTCCAGGAAAATGGATTTTTCGCCTCACTGAAATAAGTAGTCCTACATATCTCCTTCATTTGGAATCGCTGTGCCATACCTGGGAGCTCTATCCCATTATTCTTTCATCCTGAAAGGCCTGCTGTATGCCGGCCGCTATCGATGAATCCTGCTCTCTATAGCTAATAACAAAAAAGCCCGGACCATACGATCCGGGCTTTTTTCTTTATTAAGAACTGACTATACCATCGGTATTTCAGCTACTTCGTATACTTTCTTATCCAGTTTCTCTTTCGTCTCAGTGAACGCTTTCAGCGTCAGCTCGATATCCTCGTCGCTGTGTGCAGCTGTCGGGATCAGACGATAGATGATCTGTCCTTTTGGAATAACCGGATATACTACGATAGAACAGAAAATGTTATAGTTCTCACGCAGATCCAGACACATTGCTGTAGCTTCCGGAATATCACCCTGCAGGTAGATCGGTGTTACCGGAGAGTTAGTTCTGCCGATATTGAAACCACGATCACGCAGACCCTGTTGCAGCTTATTCACATTACTCCAGAGTTTCGCTTTCATCTCAGGATGTTTACGCATCAGTTCTACGCGTTTCAGGTGTCCGATTACCAGTGGTAAAGGAATTGATTTTGCGAAGATCTGGGAACGCATGTTATAGCGCAGGAAGTTGATGATCGCTTTGTCGCCGCTCATGAAAGCACCGATAGAAGCACCAGATTTTGCGAAAGTATTGAACAGCAGGTCAATCTGGTCCTGTACACCCTGTTCTTCACCTGTACCGGCACCGGTTTTACCCATTGTACCAAATCCATGTGCATCGTCTACCAGGAGACGGAACTGATATCTTTCTTTTAAGCCAACGATCTCTTTCAGTTTACCCTGATCACCCGCCATACCAAACACACCTTCAGTAACCACCAGGATACCGCCCGGGGTACCTTTGATCAGTTGCTCAGCACGTTGCAGCTGTTTTTCACAGTCAGCTATATCATTGTGTTTGAATACATAACGTTTACCTGGGTGCAGGCGCAGACCGTCGAGGATACTTGCGTGGCACTCAGCATCGTATACGATCACGTCGTGACGGTTACAAATAGCATCGATCGCACTCATAATACCCTGATAACCATAGTTCAGCAGGGTAGTGTCTTCTTTGCCCATGTAGTCGGATAATTCTTTTTCCAGCTTTTCGTGATAATTGGTGTTACCACTCATCATACGGGCTCCCATTGGAGTGGCAAGTCCGTAATCGGCTGCTGCTTTTGCGTCAGTAGCACGTACCTCGGGATGGTTGGCAAGCCCCAGATAGTTATTCAGGCTCCATATAACTTTCTCTTTACCCCTGAAATTCATGCGGGGACCAATTTCACCTTCCAGCTTAGGGAACGCGAAGTAGCCATGGGCTCTGTCAGAGTGTTCGCCTATAGGGCCCATGTGCTTAAGCAGTTTCTCAAAAATATCCATATGTTAAATAATAATTAAGAGTGATCATTCGAAAACCCGCACAAAGGTATTAAAATATTAGTTTTTGTAAACTTGGGTTACCTTTGAAAATGTGAATAATAAATAATGTATTTAAGAATTATGAATCGTAAATTCTTGTCGTGTGTGTTGTCCGCGGCAACCCTGCTCGTTACACAATCTCTGAATGCTCAGAAAGCTACCTCTCCCAAACCCGGTTTTGCAACTGCATGGAGCAAGCCGGCCGCTCCTAAGAATGTTACCCGTCCCAAGCTGGTGGTTGGCATCGTGGTGGATCAGATGCGATGGGACTATTTGTATCGTTATTCCAACCGCTATACAGATGGTGGGTTCAAGCGGTTGCTGAAGGATGGATTCTCCTGCGAAAATACGCTAATTAACTATACGCCGACTATTACGGCCTGTGGTCATACCTGCGTATATACCGGTTCTGTTCCTGCCGTGCACGGTATTGTTGGCAATGACTGGTACAACAGAGACCTGAACAGGGACGTATACTGTGCGGAAGATTCCACTGTGAATACCGTTGGAAGTACGTCTGCTGCCGGTAAGATGAGTCCCCGCAACATGCAGGTGACTACCATCGGAGATGAACTGCGTCTGGCAACCAACTTCCAGAGTAAAGTAGTAGGCGTGGCGATTAAAGACCGTGGCGCTATCCTGCCTGCCGGTCACAGCGCTACTGCTGCTTACTGGTATGATGGCAGCACCGGCAACTGGATCACCAGCACCTATTATATGAATCAGTTACCGGACTGGGCAACTGACTTCAACAGTATGAAATGGCCTGCCCGTTATCTTAGCCAGCCATGGACGCCAATGTATCCGATCGATACCTATACTTTAAGCACTGCTGATAATAAGCCTTACGAAGGTCCTTTCAAACCAGGTATCGCGCCGGCATTCCCGCACGATCTGGGTGGTACGACCGGTAATCCTTTCAAATCAATCTCCTCTACGCCATTTGGTAATACCATGACACTGGAGTTTGCTAAAAAAGCGCTGGAAAATTACCAGCTGGGTAAAGGTAGTGTGACCGATATGCTGGCCATCAGCCTGTCTTCCACTGACTATGTAGGTCACCAGTTTGGCCCTAATTCCATTGAAATTGAAGATACCTACCTGCGTCTGGACAAAGACCTGGCTGAATTCTTCAAATACCTGGATGCCAAAGTAGGTAAAGGACAATATCTGTTCTTCATTACTGCGGACCATGGTGTGGCGCATGTACCGGGCTTCAGCCAGGAAAACAAACTGCCTGGAGGTAGCTGGAGTGAAGGAAAAGCAGTGAATGAACTGAACAGACTGGCAAAAGAACAGTTTGGTCTGGATAAAGCTATTCAGGGCGCCAGCAACTATCAGCTGTACCTGAATCATGATGCCATCACCAAAGCGGGTAAATCTTCTTTGGAAGTACGTGATTTCCTGATCAATGCTTTACTGAAAGACCCGGCCGTGGCCAATGCCTTTCCTTTACAGGAACTGATGACCACCACCTTGCCTGAACCAATGCGTACGATGATGGCCAATGGCTTTAACAGAAAACGTAGCGGCGACATCCAGTTTGCGCTGCAACCGGGATTCATTGATGGCGGTAGAACAGGTACTACCCACGGTTTATGGTATCCTTATGATGCACATATTCCACTGGTATGGATGGGTTGGGGTGTTACGCCGGGCAAAAGCAACCGTACGGTGGGTATGACAGATATCTCCCCGACCATCGCAGCAAAACTGCATATACAGATGCCTAACGGTAACGTGGGCCATGTAATAGAAGAAGTTGCGAGATAAGCGCAGCATTCCGGATAATAGCTCATTTCAGATCGCGGAATTTAACAAGTTCTTGTTATATTCATTCCGCGATCTGAAATCGCTAATCCGGTAACAATGGTTTTCGAACATATCCTGTATAATGTAAGCGGACGTGTAGCCACGATCACGCTCAACCGTCCTGAAAAACGTAATGCGCTGAACGGCGCTACAGTCGGAGAACTACGTACAGCCTTCAGTCAGGCTGAGACAGATCCCGAAGTGAAAGTAATTATCCTGAAAGGCGCCGGTGAAGCTTTCTGCGCCGGAGCAGACCTGGAATATCTCCAGCAACTCCAACGTAATACCAGAGAAGAAAATCTTGCCGATTCAAAAGAACTGATGCAGCTCATGCAGCAGATCTATTATCATAATAAAGTGGTTATTGCCCAGGTAGAAGGACATGCGATTGCAGGTGGCTGCGGACTCGTAACGATCTGCGATCTGAGTTATGCTGTACCTGAAGCAAAAATGGGGTATACGGAAGTAAAGATCGGCTTTATCCCGGCGCTGGTATCCGTATTTCTGGTCAGGAAAATAGGAGAGGGACGTGCGCGCGACTTACTGCTCACAGGCAGATTGATCACCGCCGAAAAAGCGGAATATTATGGTTTAGTGAATGAAGTGGTGCCTGCTGACCGTATTGCTGCACACGTAGCACGCGTGGCGGAAGATCTCTGTACCGGTGCTTCTGCCAATTCACTTAAAGTGACCAAAAAACTGATTACTTCCGTGTTTGATCAGCCGATTGAAAATGCCTTGCTGAACGCTGCTGAGATGAATGCTGAAACGAGAGAACACACTGATTGCCAGAGAGGTATAAACGCGTTCCTGGCAAAGGAAAAGATGGTCTGGTAATCCGGTATGATTTTTTCATTTAAGTCTATAAAGCCACGCATAATTATCCCTGTACAACGGAAGCGTTATGCAGAGGCGACATCCGGCCTCAGCTTTTAAAATAATGCGGATGAAATTATTACTGTCATGCAAAAAGCTCTTTTAACACTTGTATGTTGTGTGCTGCTCTCCGGTAGTCTGTTCGCGCAGCGATTGGTGTCAGACGCGAAAATTGTTTACCGGATCGAAACACCACCACAAACCGATGCCTCATTCGAAGGCGGTACTTTAACCCAGTATATGAAAGGACACCTGAGCAGGGTGGACCTCGATTTCAAAATGGTGCACTACAGCTATCTTATCAACAGCAGAGAAGAATCAGTCGTAACACTGATCGACAATCATGGAGATAAGTACCTGATCCGCGCCGGCAAAGAAGAATATGCAAAGGAACTGAAGGAATATCTTCAGGTGCAATTCAAGGATGCCGGTGAAACCAAACAGATTGCAGGTTATACCTGTAAGAAAGCAATTGGTAAAATGGCGGATGGTCAGACTTTCGAAGTGTATTACACACCCGATCTGATGCCGGAAAATAAGCAGTATAACCGCCGCTTTGTCAATCTGAAAGGTTTGCCCCTGCAATTCGAGATTATCAACAAAAATGGCTCCCGTATGCACGTGATAGCGACCAAAGTTGATATCTATGCAGTGCCAGGTTCTTTCTTCGATATTCCGAAAACGGGGTATAAGGAGATAAGCAGGGAGGAACTGTTGAAAATGGGAAGTTGATAATAACGGAGCAATCCGGAAATGATACAAAAGAAAAAGGTCCTGTATGTTACAGGACCTTTTTCTTTTTATGCAAATGCAAAGTAGACAGTGATTAGTTCTTCCTGAACGGCAGCACAATGTGCAGCTGATGGAAGTTGTTGGTAGTAGGCTGCTGAATCTGCGTAGCATATGGTAATACATATGTTACGTTACCCTTCTTAATAGTCATTACTGACTTGAAGTTGTATGAGTTATTATCAGACAGCTTGAAGTTGGAGTTCATCGCTCCATTGAAACGAAACCCTGCATCAAGGCTCAGGTTGGTCTTTCCTGACAGACCTGCCAGGGAGATTTTGTTTTCGTTCTTCTTTATCTTGTCTTTATTATCGGAGGTTAAATTATCGTTGGCTTTAGCAGTTAACCCACTGATTACCAGTAGCCCTGCCAATAAGAAAGACAATGAAAAGGTCTGCAATATGTTAGTTTTCTGTTTCATTGTATCACAAATGTACAAACTTTTCTATATATTATATAACAAATCCTTAACGAAGATACGTAAAATTCCTAAAGTAATGTTAAATATTTTTAACAATCAGCCGCAAAGCGGCTCATAGCTTGCCGATTCAAAAAATACTTATATTTACATTAATGAATCAAGACTTTCCATTTTTAAACGACGATTTTGAGGAGTTAAAAGACTTGTTGCAGCAGTTTGAAAACCTGAAAGCAGGCACGTCTCACTCCTTTCTCGACGAGGATTCTTTCGAACTGATCATAGACTATTATGATGAGCATGATGAACTTCCTAATGCCATGCAGGCTGCTGAGATGGCAATAGAGCAGTTTCCTTATTCTTCTACGCTCTTACTGAAAAAGGCTAATCTACTTATAGAATCGAAGAAATACCAGGAGGCCATGGATCTGCTGGAAAAAGCTTCCATATTGGATAGTACAGATATCAACCTGTACATCCTCCAGACTGACGTATATCTTGCGATGAACCAGCACGAAAAGGCCGCAGCCCTGCTGGAAGAACAGATAGCTGTTTTCGAAGGAGACGATAAGACGGAACTGCTGCTCGAACTGGCAGACGTGTATGATGACTGCGAAGAGTTCGAAAAGGTGTTCGACTGCCTCAGACTGGCACTTGAACACGCTCCCAATAACGAAGAGGCCCTGCACAAGATCTGTTTCTGGACCGAATTTACCGGCAGGAACGAAGAAAGCATCCGCCTTCACACCAATATCATTAACGAGCATCCTTACAATCAGCTGGCCTGGTTTAACCTGGGTACCGCTTATCAGGGACTCAAATTGTACGAAAAGGCTATCGATGCCTATCAGTACGCAATCGTTATCGACGAAAAATTCGATTATGCGTACCGTAATATGGGCGATGCCTACATCCGTCTGCGCAAGTATGCCGAAGCGATCGATGTGCTGAAAAAGCACCTCGAAATTGCGAAACCGGAGGATGTGATCTATGAGGCAATCGGTCACTGTTACGAACGCCAGCGTAAATACACACAGGCCCGCTATTACTACCGTAAAGCATCCCACCTCAGTCCGGGCGATGACAAGCTGTACTACAAGATCGGCATCGCTTATATGACTGAGGCGAACTGGGAAAACGCCATCAAGTCCATTATGAGCGCTATCAAGATCAATAAGAACAGCGCCGAATACCTGATCGCCCTCGGTCAGTGCTATATTGAACTTGAAAAAAACAAAGAAGGCCTGATCCACCTGCTGGCCGCCGTACGTATCCGTCCTTCCAGTATCACGACCTGGCAGGAGTTTATCCGCGGACTCTACATTTCCGGTTTCTATGACGAAGCCCTGATACAGCTGGATGCAGCCATTCAGAAAGTAGGTCATAAACCGGTATTGCAGTACTACCTGGCAGGTATCCTATTCGCTACCGGTAAGTCGAAAGAAGGTATGCTGCAACTGGAAACAGCCCTGCAGATGAATGCAAAACACGTCAGGAAACTCATAGAACTTGACCCGACCTTACTCCAGCATCCCGGTATTGTAGAGCTCATTACCAGGTATAAAAAGAGCAAAAAAACGAAGTAATCTGAGTATACTCCGGAACACCCGTTCCGTAAATGCGTAATATTATGTGCTGTAATTTAGCATCATATATTACGCATTTTTCGTTTTAATATATTGGTATACAGATTGTTATGAGATATGAAATTTTATTTCCAATAAAAACCTTTATTTGAGAGTCTTTAACCGGAATGTGTTAATTTTGCGCCGGTTAAATAAAGATGGGCAGCTCCCTATTCCGGAAAACCAGTGAAGTATAGTTGTTTGATTTACAAACAATCATGACGATAAAAAAACGTTCAAATGAATTTTAATCTGACACAAATTCCCGATCGGACAAAGAAACCTCGTAACCATGGTCTGACCATGGTGATGGATAAAGGGCTAAGTTTGGAAGAAGCCAAGAATTTTTTATCGGTAGCGTCTCCTCACGTAGATATCCTGAAACTGGGTTTTGGAACGTCGTTCGTTACTCCTAACCTGCGCCAGAAAATAGAATTATACCAATCTGCCAATATCCCCGTATACTTCGGTGGAACTTTATTCGAGGCATTCCTGATCCGTAATCAGTTTGATGACTTTGTAAATGTGATCAAAGATTATGGTATCAAACATATTGAAGTTTCCGACGGCTCTATTACCATCCCGCACGCTGAAAAATGCGGTTATATCGAGAAACTGGCTAAAATAGCGACCGTATTAAGCGAAGTAGGTTCCAAAGACGCAGAACACATCATTCCTCCCTACAAATGGATCGAACTGATGAATGCAGAACTGGGCGCCGGCGCTACCTATGTGATCGCAGAAGCACGCGAAAGCGGTAACGTGGGTATCTATCGTGGTACGGGTGAAGTACGTGAAGGACTGGTACAGGAGATCCTGACCAAGATCCCATCCGAAAAAATTATCTGGGAAGCTCCGCAGAAAGCACAGCAGCTGTATTTCCTGGAACTGATCGGTTGTAATGTGAACCTGGGTAACCTGGCTCCGCATGAAGTGATCTCCCTGGAAGCAATGCGTATCGGTCTGCGAGGAGATACTTTCCACCTGTTCCTGAATCAATAAAGCTTTATCAGGTACCTATGAAGATCTATGGTCTTATTGGATATCCGCTGAGTCATTCATTCTCCAAAGGCTTTTTTGCTGAGAAGTTTGCACGCGAAGGCATCAAAGAATGTATGTACGATAGTTTCCCGATCCCAGCCATCGGTGACTTACCTGCTTTACTGACACAACAGCCGGAACTGCAGGGGCTCAATGTGACCATCCCTTATAAGGAAGTCGTAATACCATATCTTGATGAATTAAGTCCTGCTGCCGCTAAAATGAGGGCAGTGAACTGCATCCGGTTCAAAGATGGCCGTAAGATAGGTTACAATACAGACGCCATCGGTTTCAGGAGGTCTCTTGAACCTTTACTCAAGCCACATCATAATAAAGCATTGATACTGGGTACCGGTGGTGCAGCAAAAGCTGTACAGTACGTACTCGAAAGTCTGCATATACCGTATCAGCTGGTCAGCCGTCAGGCATCTGCGGAAACCATCAGTTACGAACAGCTGGATGCAGCAACCATGGCATCGCATACGCTGATCGTCAATACCACGCCACTGGGTATGTACCCTAACGTGGAAGCAGCGCCTGCTATCCCATATGACCTGCTGACAGCAGATCACCTGCTGTATGATCTGATCTATAATCCTGCTGTTACCGCCTTTTTGCAACATGGTGCTGACAAAGGAGCCACTATTAAAAATGGGCATGAGATGCTGATCCTGCAGGCGGAAGCCAGCTGGGAAATCTGGAACGAACAATAAACAGACATAAAAAAGAAAGAGGCGGTTCATCACCGCCTCTTTCTTTTTTATGTCTGTTTATATCCGGATCTGATAAAGCAACTACTGCGCCTTGATCATATAATAAACACAGGTCGTAAAGAAGTTCCTTACAAACGGTACTGCCGCTACCGGCCCCCATTGCAGTCTTGGCTTCAGACCGAATTTATATTTGTAGATCGGATTGATCAGATAGAACTGTTTCTTCGTAATATCATATCCCTGCTGTTTTACGATCCGCTCAAAGCGCTCAATGGAAATACCGGTTTCCTTGATCTCCATCAGTTCCGCAATGATATTAGGCGGTTCCCCAAAGGCCCGTAAAACCGCTCTGTAGAGCGGATTAGGAAGCAGATGTATGTAAGGCATCACATTCAGTACCTTGCTTACGCAGGTCTGCTGATGACCGCCATGTGGCATATACCAGGGTGGAAAGCCAAAATATACCTGTCCGCGGGGAGTAAGCAGGTTCTTGAGATAGCCAATGATCTTCGCCTGGTCAGGAATATGTTCGATCGCATCTTTCAGAATGATAAGATCAAAAGAATGTTTGAACTCACCCAGAAAATCAACATCATAGATATTTTTGTTGATCAGCTGCAGGTTGCCCGCATCTACATATTCTTTCAGATAATCATGCGCCAGTGCGATCTTGTCATCCGACAGATCCACCCCCACACAATGACAACCTCTTTCCAGGAAAGGTATCAATACGCCTCCTTCACCACAGCCTATTTCCATTATCCGGAGATCAGGTGTTACCGGTATGGCAGTATCGATAAAAGGCAGCACATAGTGAATGGAATTATCCACCTGTTGCTGGTATCTGACATTCGCGTTGCTGTGTTGTACTAAAGACATATTATGAAAATTGCGTGAAAATACTGAAAAAGCGCATATTTTCTACGCTTGCACTGTTTCACCCGTTGAACGCTGCATCCTGTGTTTCTATTATCTTTGCGGGATGAATCAGACTGCTGAAAAAAATATTTACGAAGAAGGACAGGTGGTGTTGATCAACAAGCCTTTGAAATGGACGTCTTTCGATATCGTAAGAAAGATAAGGAACACGACAAAAGCCAAGACTGGTCACGCCGGTACCCTCGATCCGCTGGCAACGGGTCTGCTGATCTGCTGTACAGGTAAAATGACAAAAAAGATCAATGAGTACCAGGCGCAGGAAAAAGAATATACCGGTACTTTCACTATAGGCGCCACTACGCCCACTTACGATCTGGAATCTGAACCAACAGATTTTAAACCACTGGACGGTATTACCGAACAGCTGATACATGATACGACCAGACAGTTCATTGGTGAATTACAGCAGTTACCGCCTATTCACTCTGCCATTAAACAAAATGGAAAACCTATCTATGAACTGGCAAGAAAAGGCGTAGAGGTGAAAGTAGAACCGCGTACCATCGTGATAAAGGAATTTGAAATTACAGCCATTGCATTGCCGGTAATACACTTCCGCGTAGTATGCAGCACCGGTACCTACATTCGCTCACTGGCCAATGATTTTGGCGCAGCACTGGGCGTAGGTGGTTATATGAGCAGTCTTTGCAGAACAAGGATCGGTGCGTTTAAACTGGAAGATGCCTGGGAGATAGAGAAATTTGTGGAAGAACTGGGTGGCACTTTCAAAGCGAAATCTTAATCAGACAATTGTGAATTAGTACGTATAAAAAAGCCTGATCGTCTGATCAGGCTTTTTCTATTGAAAGAAGAAAATAATTAGAACGGATAACCGATCGCAATGTTCCAGATAATATTATCCCTGCGCCAGTCAGCATTACCCAGTTGCCATTGTCCCAGATACCAGCCGCTTTTATTGCCTTTGAAATAAGGGACTTTCACCGGCACTCCCCAGTCAAGCCTGATGAGGAAGAAGGAGAAATCCAGTCTTAAACCGGCGCCGGTACCCACCGCCAGATCTCTGTACAGGTTTTGTAATCTGAACTCACCACCGGGACGGGTGGTATCTTTCCTCAGCATCCAGATATTACCTATATCCAGGAAGGTGGCGCCTTTCAGGTTGATGCTGCCATCAAAAAGACGCAACAGGTCAAAACGGTATTCAAGATTCGCTTCCAGTTTCATATCACCCGTCTGATCAGGGAATGTACTGGCTGTTAAGGAGCTATCTTTAAAGATACCAGGACCCAGCGTACGCAGTCGCCATGCACGGATACTGTTAGGACCACCCGCTGTAAACTGACGGATATAAGGCATTACATCCGATTTGCCATAAGGGATACCCACACCTCCATAAGTACGGGCAGCAAGTACCGTATGGCTGGTTAAGGACCAGTAATGTCTGTAATCGGCCTCCAGTTTGAGGAAGTTCGCGATCGGCATATTGGTCATCGTTTCCAGGTCATTGCCGTTGCTGGCAACAGCGCCCCACAAACTGTTGATACCATTCAGCCAGGCGCCGGACTCTTCTACGTTTGCGCGGAAATAGGAATAGTGATTCTTATGTAGTGCGTCGTTATTGCTATAGATGTAGGTGACGTTTTCTCCGCCGATAAATGCCGGTTCAAAACTACGTTTCAGGTAAGGGTTCAGGTTGACCACCGTCTCACGGAATACCTCATTCAGGTTTACACCAACATAGTTCAGGGAGATCGGTTTTACGATCCAGCGTTTATAAGGTGACGCGTTCCACTCATAACCAAAGGACGCATTCACGTTGGAAATGTAAAACTTCGAAGAACGGGTAAGGTAATCAACACCCGCTGTAAGTCTCGTTCTTACTGCCGAACGTGTACCCTGTGCAATATGGAAAGGTGTGATAAAACGCGGGAATATCAGACTGACCTGTCCGCCGATCTCCTGCGATTGCAGCATCCATTCACCCTGAGAACGGATCAGTTCAATACCTGTATTCAGACTCACGTTCAGCTGTGTGGCAGAGTGGCCGATATTCAGGTGTTTATAGTTCAAAGTGATACCACTACCCACAAGATAATCCGAGCTCGTACTGACCTCAAAGTTGGCCCCTATTTCCTGGCGACGTTTTGGAGTCAGGTAAATGTAGGTATTGAGTGTATTTGGCGTATCCTTTCTTTCGCGGTATTGAAGTGTCACAAACTGCCATGCACCGAGGTCATACAGTCTGTTTATCGCATCATTGGTACGTTGCTGGGAGAAGGTATCACCGCTTTTTAACAGGATAGATCGCTGTAAAACCGCGGGCTTCAGGATATTCTGGCGGTAACGGATCGTCAGTTCTTTTCGCTGTGTGGTTTTGAAGATAGAATCCGCATTATTACCATACACCGGGAAATCAGGGTAAGCAACGATGCTGTCCAGTACATATTTCTCATAACGGATAGACGAGTCTTCCGGATGCCAGATACGTACGGAAATATCCATTTTCGGTCTGTCCTGTCCTTTACGTTCATTGTACACGTTCACGATACCTTCGAATGGGTTCATGAGGTTTCTGAACAGGCTTTTATGGAGGGTGTCTATTTCGAATTCAATCGCGTCACGGTCAAATTTGTAATAACCTGCATTACGTATCACACGCATCAGCCGCTCTCTCTCGCTACCCAGTACTTCCTGTTTATAAGGCATGCCGGTTTTGATCAGCGCGAGTTTCTCATTATCCTTTACGATTTTCAGCAGATTGGTATCTGGTATTTCGTAGTAGATCTTATTGATCACGAAATTTTTGCCTGTATTCACCTTATAGGTCACACTGACTTTCTGCCTTTTGATAGACTCTACACGATCGATGGTTGCATAGAAGTAGCCCTGATTATTCAGGTAGCTGACCATACGTTTGATAGATTCTTTTGTTTTGGTAGAATCGTAGATCACAGGATCTTCCAGGTTGCGGGGCGACAGCATCAGGTTCCAGAACCAGTTGGATTTTTTCTCGTTGTGTTTCTGGTTGTAGAGCCATACTTTGAAACGGGTACCGACAAAGAGTGAGTTCGGCTGTTGCAGCATCAGCTGTTTGGAGTAGAGAGAACTGCGGATATCCTGTTTGTCAATAGAAGAGGCTTCCCCTTTGACGTCTACATCCGCATCGATATACAGGAGCTGATTTTTCTGCAGGTATTTTGTATTGGAACATGCAGCCAGCGCGAGTGAAATCATCAGGATGATTAAATAGTTCAGGTAAATAAAAAGGGAACTATGTGGCCGCTGCTGCATCAGAGTCAATACAATTATTAATAGTTAGAAGCTTTGTTTTCAGTTTATTTCCATAGAGACCAGATCCGGGTGGCTTTGCCGATTAAAAGAATTCATGTAGGTTTGGCTCTATGTTGTCGAAGGCGCAAATTAAGTATATTCAATCATTACAGCATAAAAAATACCGTCAAAAATCCGGCCAGTTCATGGCAGAGGGCGATAAGATCGTTCCTGAGCTGCTACAGGAGGGCGTTCCGGTAAAAGAAGTCTATGCAACTTCCGCCTGGATCGCTACTCACAGGGCATTACTGGATCGTACGAAAGCCGTGAATGTAACGGAAGTAGACGAAAACATCTTAAAACAGCTGTCTGCACTCACGACGCCGAATCAGGCGCTTGCGTTGCTGGATATTCCCGGATCGCCTGTAATAGCGCCCGGATCGCTGAAAGGTACCGTATCGCTGGCACTGGAAACCATCCAGGACCCGGGTAATCTGGGCACGATCATTCGTATAGCCGACTGGTTCGGTATCCGTCAGATCATCTGTTCGCCTGACTGTGTAGATGCTTATAATCCAAAAACTATCCAGGCTACGATGGGGAGTATTGCCCGTGTAAGGATCCTGGAAAGTGATATCAGCACCCTGATAAAGGAAGCTGGTGTTCCATCCTATGCAGCCACGCTGCATGGGCGTGATATTACGGAGTTTTCGAAGCTGGAAGAGGGAATTATCCTGATCGGAAATGAGTCCCGCGGACTCAGTGAGGCGGTGATCGCTGCCAGCACCCATAAGATCACTATTCCCCGGCTGGGTGGCGCGGAGTCACTCAATGCAGGTGTGGCAGCAGGGATTATCTGTGGTAGATTACTGATATAAAACTACTTCTTCATAACAAAAAAGGCGGCTGATCCTTAGAGGATCAACCGCCTTTTTTATATGCTTTTATATTCGGTCTGATGATGCTTTTATATTTGTTATCCTACGTTAATCCTACGTTCATGAACGTAAGATTAACGTAGGATAAGCCTTATCTAAACGGCATCAAAACAATAATTTACCGGCTTTATTTGAACTGAATAGCTTTTACCGGGGTAATTCTCCGGATCACCCGTGAAGGTATAATAAGTACCAGCAAACATATCAGCAGTGTACCTGCATTAATCGCCAGCACTTCCCACCAGTGCAGGGAAATTGCGGCCACTGACATATAATAGGACTCTTCCGGCAGTTTGAAGAAACCGGTGGTTTGCTGCAGAACAGCAATACCGATGCCCAGGATATTGCCCAGTATGATACCCGCCAGCACTATATAACCCGCCTGATAAATGAAGATTTTCTGAATATTGAAGCTGCGCATTCCCAATGCCTTTACAATACCGATCATATTTGTGCGCTCCAGGATCAGTATGAGGATAGCAGTGATCATATTGATAACTGCTACGATAGACATGATTACCAGTATGATGATCTCATTTTTATTCTGGAGACGCAGCCAGGCAAAGATATTGGGATAGATCTCCTGGATGGAACGCATGAATAAGGTCTCCGGTATTACATCATAGGCTTCCGTAGCGATCTGCTGGATATTGCGGTAATCATCTGTGAATACCTCATATCCGGCAATGCTGCCAGGTTTCCAGTCATTCAGTTTGCGTATCAGCTCCAGATCACCCAGAATATACGTTTTATCATATTCTTCAATACCTGTTTTAAAGATACCGCCTACTGTCAGTTTACGTGCTCTTGGCGGCTGACCTGCGCCCTGTATGAAATAAACGATCAGCGGATCATGCAATTTCAGCTTTAATTCCTTTGCCAGACTCACAGAGATCATGACTTCCGGTGCATAACTACTGTCATTATACCGGATAGGACGGCCTTCCTGCAGGAATTGCTGCAGATGGTTCCAGTCGTAGTGACGGTCCACACCTTTGAAGATAACACCTTCCAGATCCTTTTCCGCCTTCACAATCGCAGATTTGGTAGCATATGCATTGACTGTGGTAATGCCTTTGATCTTTTTCAGGCGTTCCACAATAGTGCTGTCAGCCGTAAAGGGTACCTGTTCTGTGAGCGGACCCGCATTTGGCTGATACTGGGTAATGTGGATATGTCCCCAGAAACTGAATATTTTCTGCTGGATTACCTGCTGAAAGCCGTTTACCAGTGCTACCGCCAGTATCATGACCGCCACGCTGATAGCAGTAGCGACAACAGCTATGTTGATGATAAACCTCGAAAAGGAAGAGGACCGGTTAAATGCGATCCGTCTGGCGACAAATAGAGATAAACGCATGCGACAAATGTATTGAATATAATCCTAAACAGTTCTATACCCGCCTTTCACAGGCAGGACCGCCGGTACCGTTATCATACGAAAGAACAGGGCCATCGCGTTGTACAAGTTGAAAAAATAGTACCTTAATGCTTACTTGAAATGCGATTATGAAGTTAAAATCCCTCTTCTGTATACCTGTAATGTGTTTGCTGGTGTACGTTCTGCCTGTAGCGGCGCAGGAAAATACCATTGGGCCTGACCACGTATACTACAATAATATTCAGTCAGTTAAACTGAATCAGGCCGGCGACCAGCTGAGTTATCCTATTATCACGTTGAATGGCGATGAGAAACTGGAACTCAGCTTTGATGACCTGGACAATGATGTAAAGAACTACTTCTATACCTTCGTTTTGTGTAATGCCGACTGGACGCCTGCACAGATCACACAGGTGGAATACCTGCGTGGTTTTTCGGAAAACAGGATCCAGGATTATCGCTTTTCCAGTATTGCCCTGCAGAAGTATACACACTGGACGGTACAGTTACCGAATCAAAACTGTTATCCTACAAGATCAGGTAACTATCTCCTGAAAGTATATATGGATAGTGATACCAGTCAGCTGGCATTCACCCGTCGTATGCTGGTGGTGGGCAATAAAGCAGGCGTAAGCGGTTTTATTCAGCAGCCGGTGACGCCAAAGATCTTCCGTACCCACCAGAAGATCAATTTTTCTGTGAATATGGGAGGCCTGAATGTGGTAAATCCTTTCGATCAGATGAAAGTCGTGATCCTGCAAAACTACCGTTGGGATAATGCCATCAAATTCCCACGTCCGCTCTTCATCAAGGGAAATATCCTGGAATATAACTGGGAAGTGGATTGTGTCATGCCTGCGGGTAAAGAGTGGCGCTGGATAGATCTGCGGAGTTTCCGTTTGCAGACCGAACGCGTGAGAAATACAGAGTACGCAAAAGATCATACAGATATTTTTGCGTTACCGGATTTCGAAAGAGGAGGGAAGATGTATCAGTTTATCAAAGATATCAATGGACTGTATTATCTGGCTACACTGGATGATTACAATCCTTTCTTTGAAGGGGATTATGCTACTGTGCATTTCTCTTATCCTGTACCAGAGCCATATGCGGGCTACAGCATGTATATCCTGGGAGAGCTGACCAACTATGAGTGTAATGATAATACACGACTGGTCTTCAATCCTGCGACCAAATCCTATGAAGGTTCGCTGTTTCTGAAACAGGGTTTTTATAACTACGTATATGCGTTAGTAGATAATACCATTGCTGGTAGTAAAGCAGATACAAAACTGACAGAAGGCGACTGGTGGGAAACAGAGAATAACTATACCATTCTCGTTTACTATCGCGCATTAGGCGGTCGTGCAGATGAACTTGTGACAACTACTACACTGAACTCTATATTAAGCCGTAAGTAACTCATCAACCGAAAATAAAAAGACAAAGGCCAGTTGGTACCTACCAACTGGCCTTTGTCTTTTTATTTTCTTCAATCAGGAGGTCCAGTTTGACGGCACTTTCTCCACAATTCTTAATTGTTAATTCCTAATTCTTTATTGACCTAATTGACGGTCTGACGCAGCTTCACAATATTCGCGGCGCCGCGTTTGATAATAATACGCGTACCACGATCAAAGGTAAAGTAACGATAGAACCAGTTACTGAAGACCACCAGCTTGTTCCTGAAGCCTAAAAGGGTCATCAGGTGCACTGCCATCCATACCATCCAGGCCATAAATCCGCTCAGTTTCATACCTGCGAATTCGGCTACGGCGTGGTTACGACCGATAGTAGCCATGCTACCGAGGTCCTTGTATTTAAACGGTTTCAGCGCCTGTCCGGAAGATTTGATGGTTTTAAGGAGGTTTTCTGCAAGATTAGCACCCTGCTGAATTGCTACCTGTGCCACCATCGGATAACCTCTTGGGAATTTCGGATCATTCACCATCTGGGCGATATCACCGATCGCGTAGATATTCTGTGTATTATTGACCAGGTTGAATTCATTCACCTGGATACGCCCGTTTGGCAGAATGACATCAGCCGGAATACCTGCTACAGGAACACCTTTTACACCAGCCGCCCACAGGAGGGACTGTGTGCTGAGGGTTTCACCATTGCTTAATACCAGTGTTTTACCATCGTATTCTTTTACAACGGCATTGCACAGTACGTTTACGCCCAGTTTCTGTAAACTTTCCAGTGATTTCTGAGAGGAATGTTCACTCATACCGTTCAGAATACGGTTGCTACCTTCAATGAGATAGATATTCATGTAAGATACCGGCAGTTCCGGATAATCTTTCGGCATGATATATTTACGTAATTCAGCGAATGCGCCTGCCAGCTCAACACCGGTAGGACCGCCACCCACCATTACGAAGCTTAGTTTTGCCTTGATCTGTGCTTCATCTTTCAGCAGTAAACTTTCTTCAAATTGTTTGATCACATAGTTACGGATCTGCACTGCCTCTATGAGCGACTTCATACCGATCGCATGTTCTTCAATGATCTTGTTGCCAAAGAAGTTGGTATTACTACCAGTTGCAAATACGAGGTAATCGTATTTCAGTTCACCGATCCCTGTTTCCAGTATGTTTTCCGCCGGACGTACACCGGTTACTTCGGCCATTCTGAAAATGAAATTGGATTGGTTTTTAAAGATACCGCGCAGGGGGAATGCAATACTATCAGTTTCAAGACCGGCAGTGGATACCTGGTAGAGGAGGGGCTGGAAAAGGTGATAATTATTCCTGTCGAGCATTACTACCTGAACAGGGGCGTGTTTGAGTTTCTTAGCGAGGTTGATACCTCCAAAGCCACCACCAACAATTACTACACGAGGTTGACCAGTTTCCGGAATATTCGGTTGAATCATAATACAATCATTTAGCAATCAGAGAAATAAATCAAAAATGATCGTGTTGTTCTCTTTGCAACACTATGTATTCAAACGCCGGAAGTTATAAACGCATATCAAATTTACAATACTTTCAGAAAAGAATGAAAGTTTATTGTGAAAGAGATAAAGAATGTGCAAAAATAGGTAGGAAAAGAGGAATTCCGGGCAAAAAAAATCCCCGATGCATGGCGTGCACCGGGGAGTATACCATCTAAAAGTACGATTACATTTTTTTCGCGTCTTCCAGGAATTTGGCGAGACCGATGTCAGTCAGCGGGTGTTTCAGCAGACCCAGGATAGAATCCAGTGGGCAGGTACAAACATCAGCACCAACTTCAGCACATTTGATGATGTGCAGTGGTGTACGGATAGAAGCTGCCAGGATTTCAGTTTTGAAGCCCTGCAGGCTGTAGATCTGAGCGATCTGGGCGATCAGGTCAACACCATCCCAGTTGCTGTCATCGATACGACCGATGAAAGGAGATACAAAGCTGGCGCCTGCTTTAGCAGCCAGGATCGCCTGACCAGCAGAGAATACCAGTGTACAGTTTGTTTTGATACCGTTGTCCGTGAACCATTTCAGCGCTTTCACACCGTCTCTGATCATTGGCACTTTCACCACGATGTTCGGGTGGATAGCAGCCAGTTTCTTACCTTCTTCGATGATTGAATTGAAGTCGGTAGACAACACTTCTGCACTGATAGGACCATCTACCAGCTCGCAAATTGTTTCATAATGCTTGAGGATGTTCGCTTCTCCTTTGATGCCTTCTTTAGCCATCAGGGAAGGGTTGGTGGTAACACCGTCAAGAACGCCAAGGTCGTTTGCTTCTTTTATCTGTGCAAGGTTTGCAGTATCTATGAAGAATTTCATTGTGAAATGATTTAGTCCTTTTTAAATAAAATTGCCGGTACAATAGTACGCAACAAATAATACATAATCAACAGTATTCAACTATTCATCTTTTAATGAATACAGAAACCGGACAATCACGCGAATAAACAGTTGGAAAGCATTGGGCAGATTCGCAGGTCATCTTTATGTAAAAGAGAGTTGAATAGTGTCTGAATGATCGCTAGACGCCTGATGACCTGGAATAAAAAAAGAAAAAAAAACGGCAAGTTACTTACATCGCACCGCTACAACCACCTACCCTTGCTACATTCCTGTCCTGGGGGAGTTCAGTAGGAGCTGGTCGTATAAGACTTGCCGGGTGCAAATGTACACCATTTGAAATAACTAACAAATATTATTCAGGGAAATTTGAGTTTTTTTCAAAAAAAGTAAATAAAAATGTGGTTACCAGTGATCAATTCTGTAATTTATGATGTTATAAAAGCTATATAATGTGATTGTTGGCCCCCGTTGAGCTCCATTTTCCGTGAAAAGTTATCTGTTATCGAAAAACTATGGGACATTCTAATCGTTTTACATACCTCAATTTTTCACCTAAACCTTTTAATTATGCAAGACTATTCGTCGTATGATTCTTCTGGTGGCATACTTGCCGGAGTTTCTATTGTATTTATTTTAATTTGGTTGGCCTTTGTCGTATTTTACATCTACTGTAGCTGGAAGATATTTGAGAAAGCAGGTAAACCGGGGTGGGCAAGTATCGTCCCGATATATAGCACTATCGTCATGCTGGAGATTGTCGGTAAGCCATGGTGGTATATATTTATGTTCTTAATTCCTATTTATGGATGGTTCATTTTGCCGATCATGCTTACACATGAGTTCAGCAAGAGTTTTGGGAAAGATATCGGGTTTACACTAGGTCTTCTTTTTCTAAGTCCCATCTTTATTCCTATCATGGCGTTCAGCAGTGATATCCGATATATCGGTCCGGGTGGCCGCCCTTCAGGCTCATCTCTGGATAATCAGATCGGAAGTATCGGTACGCCGGCCGTCTGACAACTTTTTGCCATAATTAGTTACCTGCCGGTTGTGCTTCAAAAGCAACCGGCAGTTTTTTTTAGCGTTGTTCATTAATTTTACTTTCTATATGCAAAACCGATTTGGGGATAATATCCATGAAAAAGGACTGATAGAAGATCTGCACGCTATTCAGTATACCAGAAAGGCAGAGAAGACCCAGCGCTTCGTGAATTATGTAGTGGATTATATCATCGCGATATCATTAGGCGTGATGTTTTCACTGGGGATAGTGCTTGTTATGACAGCGTTAAGCGATGCTACGTTTGACGAAGATGGTATGCTGGTACCCCTGTTCTACCTGACAATGGGGATAGGTTTCATTGCTTATTACACCGGCTTTGAATATGGTAACGGTGGTCGTACAGTTGGTAAAATGATCACTGCAACTTATGCGGTGCGTGCAGATGGAAGTCCGCTGACCTTACAGGATGCATTCCTGCGTTCCTTGTGCCGCCTGGTACCTTTTATGCGCTTTTCAGGATTTGCGGATACACCATGGCATGACCAGTGGACAAACACCATGGTGATCAAAAGATAACTATCTGGTAGTATAGTAGTTATAGTCGTTTAAGATTGTTTCGAGAAATTCTCCCGGCATCATGTCCGTCTGAATATCCAGTACATCTCTTACCCGGTAGGCCACGCGTGCTGTCAGCTCGGGATTGTTGGATTTGACTGCCTGATCCATCAGGTTCTTTATCTTATTCATATCCCTGTCTGACAGCCGCAGGATCTGCGGAAAACGAGGTGTATAATCTACAGCCGACATATCCCTGAAGATCGTACCGCTCAGACTGGCTTTAGTCTTTGTACTCACCACGATCGTACCTGCCACTACATCTCCCAGCCGCTGATAATAAGGAGACCTTAACATCGCTATCAGTGGAATTAATCCGTTGATAATGATATAAGGGGTTTCAATGATGCGGAATAACCAGCGTATCAGGTGTTGACTCATACTGGGTTGTCCACCCTGCATATTCCTGACCCTGATATTCATCAGCAGTTTGCCAGGCGTCTGTCCGTTCATCACGATCTCCAGTACCAGGAAGTAACAGGTCATCGGCAGGCCACCCAGGAAGAAATAAACGACATAGCCGGCCACTTCTCCCAATTGCAGATTTTTGACAGTATACCCTAACACAATAATATACAGGCCCTTGATGAAAGTATCGATCAGCCAGCCCATCAATCGCTGGAAGATATTGGCTGTTTCAAACTCGAGATCTATATTAAAGGAAGTGGGTATTTTTATATTGGCCATGTATAAATTTAGCGATTAATCAATATGTTTGTAAGCAGTCTGTTCCACACAGATAACAGACTAATCTAGCGACATTTCTTTAATATAAAATTTTATCGGCACATTTTTTTGTATATTCTGAACGAATGTCCGACTGATGAGCAGAACGTCGCACATTGACTTCCGGTAAACAGGCAAAGCCCATGCGTGAATCAACCTTCATAAAAAAGAATCTCCAGCGCTGGAAAAAGTATCAGGATCAACCTGCGGAAGATCCGGATGAAATGGCAGAACGCTTTACAAGCCTCCTGGATGATCTGGCGTATGCCAAAACTTTCTATAGTTTCAGTAAAGTAACGAGTTATATAAACAGTCTGGCAGCCAATATTTATCATAGTATCTATGGTAACCGCAAAGAACAGGATGGCAGATTCCGTAACTTCTTTAAATATGAATTGCCCCTGCTGTTCCGCAGATATCACCGTTTGTTTCTCTTTACATTTTTGTTCTTCCTGCTCTTCTGTATCATCAGCGCATTTTCTGCAGCCCACGATGAAACATTCGTTCGTGGTGTATTAGGTGATGAATATGTGAGTATGACAGAGCAGAATATCAATAAGGGAGATCCCTTTGGTGTGTATAAACAGGAAAATGAACTCGTCATGTTTTTGTGGATCGCCAGGAACAATATTACGGTAGCCATGATGACCTTCATGGGTGGTATCTTCTTTGGTATCGGTACGTTGTGGTATATGATAAAGACAGGTGTGATGCTGGGTTCCTTTCAATATTATTTCTTTTCAAAAGGACTGGGTTTTAAGTCTATACTGGTCATATGGATCCATGGTACCCTGGAAATATCAGCTATCGTGATCGCAGGTTGTGCCGGTCTGGTGATGATCAGCGGATTTATATTTCCCGGTACAAGAAAGCGGTTGGAGGCACTGAAGAAAACAGCGCGTGACGGTGTTAAGATTATGGTGACGCTGATACCCATATTTATAGTGGCGGCATTTCTGGAAGGGTTTGTTACCCGCCATACTGCTATGCCTTTATCTGCAAGCATCAGTATTTTGCTGATATCACTGACGTTTATTATCGGTTATTTCATTGTTTACCCGATCTATCTGCACAAAAAAGGATATAAGCTCGGTCCGAAAGCAAATATTATAAAGCCGGTGAAATGAGGAAAATGCGTGTTTATTATATCCTGATAATACTGATCCTGCCATTATGTGCAAATGCACAGCAATCCGTACCGGCTGAGAAATGGGATTCCATGGTAGCAGCGGATCTGGAGCAGACGGTTACAAAAAAAGAAGCGGATGAAGTAGCTGATGATTCAGCTGCTGCAGCTGCAACGGATAAAGTGATACAGGAACATTTCCTGTGGGACCAGGCAGCGCCTGTCATCGCGGATACCATAGAAACTTATGCGGATTATCCGCTTGTGGTACGCAGTGTACCGGATACTATTATGAAAGTGTTGCAGGGGGATAAAAAGCTGCAATACGCGCTTAAAAAGAAAGAGCCGCCGCGCCGCTCTGCCTGGGAGAAATTTCTGAACGTTGTTTTCAACTTCATCGGAGCCATACACAAACTGATCATTGCGGTAGTCGTGGCTTTTCTGGGTTGGTTACTCTTCCTCTATCTTAAACAGAATGGTTATCTCTTTAAGAGGTCGGCACAGGAGTTAGGGAATGAGGTAAAACTGACAGAAGAAGAACTGGATGTCGAAACTTATCAGCAACAGATAGAAGAAGCGATCGCTGCCGGCAGGTTCAGACATGCCGTAAGACTGCTTTATCTGCAAACACTGCGTGTACTGATTGACAAAGAAGTTATTACCTATAGCAGGGAGAAAACAAATGCGGCTTATCTGCGCAGTATGTTGTCAACACCGTGGTATAAGAAATTTGCCGCATTGACATTGAATTATGAATACATCTGGTACGGAGAAACTCCTGTGAATGGTCAGCAGTTTGGTGATCTGCACAAAGAGTTCCGTCAATTTATGAACGAATTAGGCTATACCCGGTGAAATCAAATGTAATAGCAATCATAATTATCAGCGTCTTCGTTATGCTGCTGGGCCTGCTGATCTTATCAGCCGGTGGAGGAATGACAGATAGTAAAAATATCGACGAACAGGAACTGGCGCGTCAGAGCTTTTCCTATAAGGATAAGCGGCCGGGAGGATGTTATGCCATGTTTAAGGCCATGTCCGAGTTGTTTTATTATGACATCAAACCACAGGTCGTTACCAAACCATTCACGCGCACTTATACAAAAGATGCTACGCTGTCATCAACAGATTATAACCTGTATATACTGGTAGCAGATAATTTATATACTTCTCCGGAAGATGCCGCTAATATGATAAAGTTCGCGGCTGCCGGTAACCAGCTATTCATTGCTGTCAACAAACCAGACAGCATACTGCTGGATCTGCTGCATCTCCATGTAGATGACGAAGGTTTCTTTCAGTCTATGACAAATGCAGATCAGCGTTATGTGAACAAAAACCTGGCCCCCGATACGGCTTTTTCACGCAAAGGGATCAGGGGAGGTAGCTATATCACAGGCATGGATTCCAGCGCTACAACGATTCTTGGAACAGATGCATTTAACCGGCCAAACTTTGTGAAGATAACAGTGAATGAAGGCGCCGTATTTATGCTGTTGCAACCATCCACGCTGACGAACTATTTTCTGATGCACAATCGTAATATGGTATCGTTGGAAAGACAGTTGTCTTACACCAATCACTACATGGATCATGTGTACTGGGATGAGTTCTATAAATACCAGTATGCCAGACAATCATCTGATTTCAGTGAATGGCAGGTGCTGATGCGTTATCCTGCTATGAGATGGGCGCTATGGCTGGGAGTAGGTTTGTTATTGCTCTATATCATATTTGAAAGCAAACGCAGACAGCGGATCGTTCCTGAAAGACCACCACTCGAGAATAACTCACTGGAGTTTGTAGATGCACTGGGGCAGCTTTATTATCAGCAGCACGATAATCGTAATCTGGTACATAAGATCATTCTGCAATGGCAGGAGTTTATACGTACCCGTTATTACCTGAATACAAATAATATGGATCATGCATTTGCAGATGCATTATCGCGTAAAGCAGTTATGCCGGTGGAGCAGGTGAAGGAAATATTGCATGACATACAGCACATGCGTGATTCCATGACTGTTTCAGATGAATTCCTGCAACAGTTCTATAAGAAAATACAGGCGTTTTATATAAATACGAAATAATGGAAGAAACTACATTCCAGCATCGCACGGACTTTACAGCGCTTCATGAAGCAGTAAATGCTATCCGTCAACAGATCGGAAAAGTGATTGTTGGTCAGCATGAAATGATTGACCTCTTAATAGCGGGCCTGCTTACGCATGGTCACGTACTGATAGAAGGCGTACCAGGTGTGGCAAAAACACTGACAGCCAAATTACTCGCACGTTGCATAGATGCAGACTTTTCCAGGTTACAGTTCACGCCGGATATCATGCCGGCTGATGTGGTAGGTACATCTGTATTCAATCCTGAAAAAAGAGAGTTTGAATATAAACGCGGACCGGTATTTGGAAACCTGGTACTGATAGATGAGATCAACCGTGCTCCTGCAAAAACACAGGCGGCATTGTTTGAAGTGATGGAAGAGCGACAGATCACCAATGATGGTATTACACATCCGCTTCCGGCTCCTTTTATGGTAGTCGCTACACAAAACCCGATAGAGCAGGAGGGAACCTATCGATTACCTGAAGCACAGCTGGATCGTTTTCTGTTCAAAATAGAAGTGAAATATCCTTCACTGACGGAAGAGGTAGCGATGTTGCAGGCTATGCATCAATATAATGGTCTTGCTGATCTTACCCAACTGATACAACAGGTGTTAACAGCTTCGCAGATCATCGAATACCAGGGGCTCGTACGCAAAGTGCATATCGAAGATAAACTGCTGCATTTTATTGCTGCGCTGATACATGAAACACGTAACAATGCGTCTTTGTATCTCGGTGCTTCTCCGCGTGCATCACTGGCAGTCATGAATTGTGCAAAGGCAACAGCCGCTATGACAGGACGTGATTTTGTAACACCGGATGATATCGTGAATATGCTGCCACATGTATTACGTCATCGTATTGTACTGACGCCTGAACGTGAAATGGAAGGTATTACAACTGATGAAGTGATCGCACAGATCGTGAAGGCAGTAGAAGTACCAAGGTAAACATAAGGTTATGCTGAAACGTTTTTTTCTCTCTTTATTTTTTACGACCCGCTTTTATACATTGATGGGAAGCATGGCTATCTTTTTTGTGATCAGCTTCTTTTTTCCATCGTTGTATAACGTGGCACAATTGATCACAGGTGCTTTATTGTTCCTGTTATTGCTGGATCTTTTCTTTCTGTATGTGGCAGGGAAAGCGCCCTTGCTGGTCTCCCGTAGTATGGCTGGTCGCTTCAGTAACGGAGAAGAAAATGATATCCATCTGAAAATAAAGAATAATTATCGTTTCCCCGTTACAGTTATAGTGCTGGAAGAATTACCGGTACAGTTTCAGATCCGCGATTTTCGGAAGAAGGTACAACTGAAACCGGGAGAGGAGCAGGATCTGAGTTATGCTTTACGTCCGGTAGAAAGAGGAGAGTATAACTTTGGAAAGACCAATGCATTTGTACGTAGTTTGCTGGGACTGGCACAACGGCATGTAGCTGGTGCCGATGAAGCGATCGTTAAGGTATATCCTTCTTTTGCCGCTTTGCATAACTATGAATTTTTCTCCTTTAATAATCGCCTGGCAGAACTGGGTGTGCATAAAAAACGCGTGATCGGACATAGCATGGAGTTCGATCATATCAAGGAATACAGCCGGGGAGATGATGTGCGTACTTTAAACTGGAAGGCAACGGCCAGGAGAGGTACATTTATGGTGAACAACTATGTGGAGGAAAAATCGCAGCAGGTATATTGTGTCATTGATAAGGGGCGTGCAATGAAGATGCCGTTTAACGGTCTTTCGCTGCTGGATTATGCGATCAATGCTTCCCTGGTATTCAGCAATATTGCATTAAAGAAAGGCGATAAAACCGGGCTGGTAACGTTGGCTGCACAGCAGGTAGATGTATTGCCTGCTTCCGGTAAAAAAACACAGATGAACCTGTTGCTGGAGCGCTTGTATGCGCAGGAAACGCAATGGGAGGAAAGTGACTACGAGCGGCTGAGTGTATCATTGCGGAGTCTGTTCTCACAGCGTTCCCTGCTGATCCTGTTTACCAACTTCGAATCTATGACAGGGCTGCAAAGACAGTTGCCCTATCTGCGAAAGCTGGCTAAATATCATTTATTACTTGTTGTGTTTTTTGAGAATACAGAACTGAAAAAGTTTACGAAAGACAATGTGCATACAGTGGAAGAGATCTATCGTCAGGTGATTGCGCAGAAGTTTGCTTATGAAAAGAAACTGATGGTAAGGGAACTGACCCGCTATGGTATTCTGTCATTGCTGACTACACCTGAGCAGCTAACACTGAATGTGGTGAATAAGTATCTCGAACTGAAATCAAGATCATTGATCTGATAATTGTTTAACCGGTATTGTACTGGAGATGGACATACCGGGATCATTTTTGTTGACAGCTGTAACAGTAATGGATCGGGTAGTGCCATCATTACTGTTTAACAGCAGGTCCTGCCCCAGTAGTTTTCCTGCATTTGTTTCAAATTTTATAGTGGCTGTATCCAGCGGATAAACCTTGCCACTTGTAAAAGTACCTTCTACATTCAGATAGAAGCGAAATCCTCTCTTCAGGCTATCAGCATAATGATTAAAGCGAATGCCGGTCAGGTGAGGAAGTTCAAGTTTTGTGGTGACAGGTGTAGCTGACTCAGGAACAGAGATCGTCAGTTCTACAATATACTGCTGACTGGCGAGCTGTTGTCTGTTGATCAGGAGATAGCCATTCTGCACACTGCCATTGGAACTGCTGATCTTTATATTTCGCCATCGGTAGGCGCCCTGTAAATATCCTTCTGTTTTTCTCGTCTGTCCATTTTCATATCTGAACTCAAGTCCCAGTGGTATACGGTCATACAGCTCTGCAATAGCCCCCGGATCATAACTGGCTTTTATGCTGTTAATGTTGTTTTGTTGCGCCTTTGATTGTGTGAATAGGAATAACAGCGCAATGATTAAGCAAGCTCTCAATTTGTTTTTTACCTGAAAGCTGAAAAAATCATTCCACATTTGCAAGTCTGGCAGGCTTTTATTAATTCTTAACAGATCTTAACAGTGCAATGCAGGGAATTGTGTTTTCTCTGTACGTAGAAATACGGATATAAGGGAATGTGGAAAAGTTGTTCGAATGATATATTGCAGGTATTTGTTTTCAGTCGATCTGTAAATGATTGACAGGTAGGGGTATATGGCAGATCTGTACGCAGTGTGTGTGTATTTAGGAACTGATCAAGTCCACGTCTGATCTACGTCTTGTGCGAATTTTTTCCGGGGAATACGGCTGGGAGTGGTTACCGGGTGACGCTGTAAATTGGACTATTCTATAAGGGTAAAACAGCAAACAATGCCATAAAAAAATGTTAAATTAGGAAACCATTCATTGTACACAATATTCCCCTTATGGCAAAACAACTTCAATACATTAAAAGTACTCCTGCACACCTTTCGCGTGTGTTATACTGCATCACGTTTTTTACGCTGATCAACCTTATCACAGTACCTTACATCAGACTGCTGGCAGGTACGATGGGACGCGGTATTTATCGTGATAATCTGAGTGAGCGTTCATGGGTGCTCATCATTTTTATGTTGTTATGCACATTTGGTTTCTTTTGGGGAAATAAAAAAACTTTCAACTCTGTAAAAAGAGAATCCAACCGCATATGGGTGCTGCACCTGGGTATTGATGTGTTAATTTACGCTGCAAGCATGCCGCTTGTGTTGCTCATCCATCCGTTTCTTGATAAACCGGATGCTGTGATGACTGATCTATGGAATCCGGTGATGATGTTATTGCTGCTTTCAATCAAGTACACCATTTTACGGATAAGATATGCTCAGCGGGACGATCAGTATATGTCCCGTTAACCTGCCTGTTTAAAGCAAAGCATTACCTGATGGGGGATCAGGCCTGCGAAGAGGATGACATTTCCTTCCGGATCTTTTCCCTGTGCGTTGTACCCCAGTCATTCAGTGAATGTAATACTGCGCCCAGTGTATCGCTGTATTCTGTCAGTTCGTATTCGACTACAACCGGACGTCCTTCATATACCTTTCTTCTGACAAAGCCATTCAGTTCCAGTTCACGCAGTTCATTGGACAATACCCTTGCAGAAATACCTGTTACCGCACGCTGCAGTTCGTTGAACCTTTTATTACCATCTTCGCGGAGCACAATGATGATCTTCAGCTTCCATTTACCGCCAATGGCATAAAGGGCGTCATGAATGGCTGATAATCTTGCGGAGCACTCTTTTGCACTTCTTTTTACTTTTTCAGCTACCTGTGTTTCCATATCCCGAAGGTAAATAACTATCCAACAGGTTACTACTAACCTTTAGTATACTACTAACCATTTGCTAGCAATTGTGAATAGTTTTGCTTCATCAATTTTTTTAGATGAAAGCAATCAGAATTACGTATTGGGCCACTACCGCAATCATTGCGTTAATGATGACCTATTCCGCCTATGCCTATTTAACAAAACCAGAGATGGATCAGGCTTTCCAGCATATCGGGTATCCCGCATATTTCCGGATTGAACTGGCCATCGCCAAACTGATCGGAGTGGTACTATTAGTGCTTCCATTGGTGAAAGGCCGCCTGAAAGAATGGACTTACGCAGGTTTTGCCTTCACATTTGTGTCAGCAGCTATTGCGCATGCCGCTTCCGGCGATCAGTTGCCTGTTCCTGTAATACCGGTGGTATTCCTGGGAATACTGGCCGCCTCTTATTTTACTTATCATAAGCTCAAAAAATAAAAATAATCGTATGAAAAAGATATTGAAAGTTGTATCCAGTGTGAGTGGCGCTGCGTCTAAGAGTACACAGCTGGCAGATGGTATTGTTGCAAAGTTGCAGGAACGCTACCCGGGTAGCACAGTGACTGTAAAAGACCTGGCAAAAGATCCTTTAGGCCATTTTGATGCATCTCACCTCCTGGCCTTCCGTGGTGCAGGAGACGCGACAGCAGAGGCTGCGGCTATTGTAGACAAATTATCAGAAGCCGCTATTAAAGAAGTGGAAGAAGCGGATATCATCATATTGGGTGTAGCGCTGTATAATTTTAATATTCCGTCTACGCTGAAAGCATGGCTGGACCACGTGGTACGTGCCGGCAGAACCTTCTCTTATGCTACCGGTAAACCGGAAGGGCTGTTAAAGGATAAAAAGGTATATATCGCGCTGGCTACGGGCGGTGTTTATTCCGAAGGCCCTGCAGCGGCGTTTGATTTTGCTTCTCCATATCTCCAGAGTATCCTGGGCTTCATTGGTCTGACGGATGTACAGCTGGTGAGAGCAGAAGGGGCTGCTATTCCTGGTTTACAGGAAACAGCGGTGCAGAAAGGATTGGAGCAGGTTGTAATTGCATAAATACTTTTACTGCATAATAAAAAAAGGCTCCCTGCGGAGCCTTTTTTTATTATGCAGTAATTAGAATGGCGGTCGGTGGGCGGAGCCGCTTACATATACTTCATGGCCGGGTAGCCCAGTAATCTTCTCCATAAAGCCAGTTGACCGATACAGTTTGCTTCCCGGTAAATCTGGAAGGAAATGAGTTCAAATAAGGTCATTTTCATACCAGGCATTTCAAAAGGTTCATCGAGTTTCTCATCATCCGCTTCCAGCAGCGCTTTTCTCAGCAGGGGAGAAATGATCTTCCAGTCCTGCTCAAATGCCTGCAGTGCAGGATATTGCACTCCTTCCTGTATGCCCTTGTGATCTTTGAATAATTCATGCGCCTGTTGTTGTTTGTTTATACCGAAAGATCCCGCCAGCTCAAATCTTTCCTGTACCAGGCTGCCGGCCAGCCATGCCATATGGTTGGCTTTTGTACCTAAACGTTCGCCGGCATCCTTTTCTGAAATGTCCACGATAACATTGGAGAAAAACGTGGTATGCATGTCGTACAATACCATGAAGCCATACGTTCTGCTGCTAACTGTTTGTACTTCCATCGTTAATAGTATTGGTGTAGTCCAAGGTAGCTTATTTGCTCACAGCAGCAGGTCGGTAAAGCAGCCAATTATGGGGGGTATTTGTGACAAACAGCGTAAATTCGTATTCAACACCATATAGTTATGCCATCTCAGACACTGGATAGCCGTACGATAGATACATTGAGAGATCTTCCTGATCTTATCCCCGTATTCAGAGAATATTTTGAGGACTGGACTATACGGGTATTTGACCGGGAGATACATGAATGCCGGAATTATCTTTCCCCTAACCGCCGTGATTTTTACAAGATCCTGTTTACGACAAAAGGGGCGGGTGTGTTTACGATGGGTTTGAATACCTATTACCTGGATGAGCCATCTATCTTATTCATTCATCCCAATGATATTATCTCCTGGAAGAATCTTTCTGAAGAATCCGGTGGATATTATTGTTTGTTCAGGCGTTCTTTTCTGACTGAATTTCCCGTGCTGAAGGCCGCTATGGATAAATTCAGTCTGTTTACGGATAAAGCGAAGAGTGTGATCCGTATTCCTGTAGCAGATGTGCCGGTGCTGGAACAGCTTTTCGCCAGGATGAAAGAAGAAGAGGTGACGGGTGGACAATTGAGTGGAGATTCTTTGCAGGCGTACCTGCAACTGATTATGGTGGAAAGTGTCAGGAGAGCCAGTTTTCCGCCACCGGCCAGTGTATCCGAAGAATACCGGCATGTGCATGAATTTTTCAGATTGCTGGAAGCAGAAACGGGTGGTATCAACAGGGATCATCCCATCAGGATCAGGACAGCCAAGGAATTTGCGGCTGATCTTTCAGTACATCCCAATCACCTGAATGCCCTTTTAAAGAAGCATACCGGACAGAATGTGAGTACTCATATCAAAAACAGGTTACTGGACGAAACCAAGGTATTGCTGTTGCAAACCGACTGGTCTTTACAGGAGATTGGCTACAGTATTGGTTTTGCAGAGCAACCTAACTTCAATGCTTTTTTTAAGAAGCATACGGGTCTGACGCCTGCGGAATTCAGAAAGAACTATCCACTGCATGCATAATACTGCGGATGCTATTGCTGACGATTCTGCGAATAGCATCGGTAAATGAAAAAGGACTAAAGAGATTCTTTATGATTACCGGGTGAGTAACTGGCTGGTTTTTTCCAGTGTTTCTTCCAGTTCCTGTACCAGCCGGCTGACGATATCGCTGATCGGGCTGATATCTTCCACCATTTCCACGCTCTGACCGGCAGTCCACAGCTGCTGATAATTACCGGGTTTGATCGCCTGTTCCAGTTTTTTCATGCCTTTGAGTTGTACCAGCATTTTAAAATACTTACGGGTACTGGCATTTTTATTCAGCTGTTTCTCCAGCCAGTTCTGCTTATAGCCCATTTTCTTTGCGGCAGGCGTATTGATCACATTACAGGGAGTGCCGGAAAGGCGCTCTGTCAGTACAATATCTTCCATACCATAATCGAGGATGGCATTTTTATAGGCGTCGCTGACGCTGGCTTCTTCACTGGCGATGAAGCGGGTACCGATAGAGGCGCCGTGAGCGCCGAGTACCATGGCGCTGGCGAGTTGTTGTCCGGTAGCAATACCCCCGGCGGCGACCAGCAATTTATCCGGAAAGGCTTTTTGCAGGGCCGGTACGAGAATGTGCATAGGGTAGGGGCCGGCATGGCCACCTGCGCCGACGCAGACTGCAATAAATCCATCACACCCTTCCTGCGCCGCTTTTTCTGCATGCTGAATATTGGTGACATCGCAGAGTACTTTTGCGCCATAGCTGTGGGCGGCGGCGATTACTTCCCGGGGATTGCCCAGTGAGGTAATATAAAAAGGTACTTCAGCTGCTACACAATCTTTCAGGTGTTTTGCATAGAGCGGATTCGTCTTCTGGACGATCAGGTTAACGCCATAGGTGCCTTGTCCGGCGGGCAACTGTGCCCGGTATTGGTTCAGCTGGTCGAGTACCTGTTTCAGTTCCCCTTCCTTTCGGTAGTTGAGGGTAGGGAAGGTACCGGCGATCCCGCTGTCCATGGCTGCCCGGACCATTTTTTCATTACTGACGAGGAACATGGGCGCCATGATAACCGGATGGCGGATGGCAAGGGCTGAGGTTAATTGCATAAGTGGATGTTTGAGCTATGATCTGACAGCAAGCTGCCTGGCCACGAACTTACCCAGGATATCAAATTCCAGGTTGATCGTGTGCCCGGGTTGAACGGCTGAGATATTTGTGTGTTCGTATGTATAAGGAATCACGGCGATGGTGAATTCCGTATTGGTCACATTATATATGGTCAGACTGATACCATTGAGGCAGATGGAGCCTTTTTCCACGATGAGGCCGGCGAATTGTTCCGGGTAGCGGAAGCGGAATTCCCAGCTACCGTTCTGCGGCGTTACGGACACGCATTCACCTGTACTGTCGACGTGGCCCTGTACGAGGTGGCCGTCAATCCTGCCATTAAAGATCATGGCCCTTTCCAGGTTGACCTGCTGGCCGGGAGTCAGTTGCCCGATATTACTTTTAATCAGGGTTTCGGCCACGGCAACGATATCATATGTTTCGTTGTCTACGCGGGTGACGGTCAGACAAACGCCGTTGTGGGCGATACTCTGGTCAATTTTCAGTTCAGGTGCGAGGGAAGAGCGGATGGTGATGACCATGTTGCTGCCTTCCTGCCTGGTAGCTATTACTTCTCCTAATGATTCTATTATTCCTGTAAACATGGGGCTAATTTAAGTAATAATGAGGAGACGGGTATGTCAGGGGAGGGTTTCACATTATTTTGATAATTAAAAAGAATGTTTTACTTTTGCCTTCCTGAAAAAAAAGGCTATTAATTATGTTGATCATCGATTCCAAAGATTGCGAAAACATTGACAAGGCGCTCAAAAAATACAAAAAGAAATTTGAGAAAGCCCGCATCCTGCTGCAACTCAGGTCACGTCAGTCTTTCACAAAACCTTCCGTTAAGCGTCGTACTGAAGTGCTGAAAGCTGTTTACAAACAGCAGTTGGCCAGTGGTAAATTAGATTGATTCTATCGGGAGTAATTCCCCGCGCAAAATATCTGATGATTGTAAGGTTTGTTTTAACTTTACAATCATCAACTTTTTTATTTTGAGTGAAGTCTTACACCCGGTAGCCAATCAATTTCTGGCTTATATTCAACTGGAGAAGCGCTATTCTGCGCATACTTTCACTGCATATCAGCAGGATCTTACCCAATTCTTTATTTTCCTCAGATCACAATATGGCGATGTGTCCCTTCAGGGCATATCGCATCTGCATGTCCGTACCTGGCTGGCCTGGCTGATGGAGGAGGGCATCGTTGCTAAAAGTGTTAACCGCAAGATCTCCACGCTCAAATCATTTTTCAAATATGCGATGCGTCATGGTGTAGTAGTGATTTCACCGATGACGAAAGTGACTGCACCCAAAACGGGGAAGCGGTTGCCTGGTTTTATTGATGAGAAGGGCATGGAGGCTGTTGAGGACAACCGGAGTATGCGCAGGGGGCAGGAGGACAGGCCGATCTTTGCGGATGACCTGGAAGGGAAGACGCACCGGTTGATCTTTGAATTGCTGTATCATACGGGAATACGTTTATCGGAGCTGATCGGTTTACAGGAGAGGCATGTAGACATCTCCAATCTGACATTGAAAGTGTTGGGAAAAGGGAATAAGGAGCGCATTATTCCCATCAGTATAAATCTGCGGGACGATATAAGGGAATACAGGGGGATGCGCGATAAAGCGCTGGAAATACCCGATAAAGAGGTGCTGCTGGTAAACCCCCGCAGCGGAAAGAAGTTATACCCCCGTTATGTATATAATGTTGTGAAAGGTTACCTCACAGATCACGAGATTACGACGATCAGTCGCAGGAGTCCGCATGTACTGCGGCATACATTTGCTACCCATCTTACGAACAATGGTGCAGACCTCAATGCGGTGAAGGAGCTGCTGGGGCATGCGAGTCTGGCGTCCACGCAGGTCTATACGCACAACAGTATAGAGAAGCTGAAGGAGGCGTACAGGAAGGCGCATCCGAAGGGTGAGTAGGGAAGTTCGGCAGCTTTAACAAAATATTACTAAATGGTTATGCAAAAGAGTTGAAAGTTCATTAAATTAGTAATGAGTTCTTTGTATACTTTTTTCATTAGTCGATATCCATGACCATTAACACAATGAAAGCCTATGGACGTAATGTTACGAGCATGTACAAGATTGTTAAAACTAAAAATTAGTGCTATGAACGTTCAAATTCAAACAGTACACTTCGACGCTGACTCCAAATTGATTGATCATGTGAGTAAAAAACTTCAGAAACTCAACACTTTTTATGACCGGATCATCAGCGTGGAGGTATTTTTAAAGCTTGATGGAATAGCTCATCAGGTGAAGGATAAAATAGCAGAAATAAAAGTCCACATCCCGCGCCAAGACTTATTTGTAAAGCACGAATCCAAATCTTTCGAAGAGTCATTTGACCTCGCTTTTGACTCGGTTGTTAACCAGATAAAGAAGACGAAAGAGAAAAAATTTCAATAAAATCTTAAAAATATTTTGGAATTAAATATCTGATTACTACCTTTGCCATCCCGATCAAAAAAAGGGATCGGCGAAGGTAGTAAAGTTCTTTACAGTAGGGTGTTTTAGCCGAATATACAAGTCTCAAAAAGGTTGTATCCAGGTGCTGAAAAAAAGATAAAAAAAGATTTGGAAGTTAAAATAAATCAACTATCTTTGCACCCTCTTATAACGGATATCATTTATAAGATTCTTATATAAGATAAGCCAGCATAGCTCAGTTGGCCAGAGCTACTGATTTGTAATCAGTGGGTCGGGGGTTCGAATCCCTCTGCTGGCTCCGGATAAATTCCGAAGCAAAAATGGTCCGGACGGACGAGATTTGGGAAAGGAGTTTAAGGAAAAATGGGCAGGTTCCAGAGCGGCCAAATGGGGCGGACTGTAAATCCGCTGTCTACGACTTCAGAGGTTCGAATCCTCTCCTGCCCACGTAGCGCAAATGTTCCGCCTTTGCCCCTCGCAAAGGCGGAACTTGTCTGTTAAGTGCAGGTTCTCCATTAATAGAGGAGAAGGTGAGTAGGAAGAAGTTCTTTATAATGTTTACCATTATATAATTATATGCGGGAGTAGCTCAGTTGGTAGAGCGACAGCCTTCCAAGCTGTAGGTCGCGGGTTCGAGCCTCGTCTCCCGCTCACTGATAATACTGAAGAACATTGTTCATTGGTATTATGTGAGATGAAAGTTCTTAATAAGATTTTCAATGCTGTTGTAGCTCAGGGGTAGAGCACTTCCTTGGTAAGGAAGAGGTCGTGAGTTCAATTCTCATCAACAGCTCAACGGATTTCCAAACATCCGGGATCCGGATTTCGTTGTAGCTCAGTGGCAGAGCGTCCGGTCGATACCGGGAAGGTCGTGGGTTCAATTCTCATCAGCGATACAAGTTTGTAAAACCGTTTTTTAAAAACAACTATCAATACAATCTTTACAAACCATCTAAAAAAAATACAATGGCAAAAGAAACCTTTAAGCGGGATAAACCCCACGTAAACATTGGTACCATCGGCCACGTTGACCACGGTAAGACTACCTTGACTGCTGCCATTACCAACATTTTGGCAAGCAAAGGTCTGGCAGAGAAGAAAGGTTATGATGAGATCGATGCCGCTCCTGAAGAAAAAGAAAGAGGTATTACCATCAATACAGCACACGTTGAGTATCAGACAGCTAACCGCCACTACGCGCACGTTGACTGTCCTGGTCACGCTGACTATGTGAAAAACATGATCACTGGTGCTGCGCAGATGGACGGTGCTATCCTGGTGGTTGCCGCTACAGATGGTCCGATGCCACAAACTAAAGAACACATCCTCCTGGCTCGTCAGGTAGGCGTTCCTCGTATCGTTGTGTTCATGAACAAGGTTGACCTGGTTGATGATCCTGAGCTGCTGGAACTGGTTGAACTGGAAATCCGCGAACTGCTGAGCAAATATAACTATGATGGTGATAACACACCAATCATCAAAGGTTCCGCAACTGGCGCTCTGGCTGGTGAGGAAAAATGGGTATCTGCAGTTGATGAACTGATGACCGCAGTTGATGAATACATTCCACTGCCTCCTCGTCCGGTTGATCTGCCGTTCCTGATGTCTGTAGAAGACGTATTCTCTATCACTGGTCGTGGTACTGTTGCTACAGGTCGTATCGAACGTGGTAAGATTAAAGTTGGTGAAGCAGTTGAAATCGTTGGTCTGATCGAAAAACCACTGACTTCTACATGTACTGGTGTTGAGATGTTCAAAAAATTACTGGATGAAGGTGAAGCTGGTGACAACGCTGGTCTGCTCCTCCGCGGTATTGAAAAATCTCAGATCCGTCGTGGTATGGTTATCGTTAAACCTGGTTCCATCACTCCGCACACTGAATTCAAAGGCGAAGTATACGTACTGAGCAAAGAAGAAGGTGGCCGTCACACTCCGTTCTTCAACAAATACCGTCCTCAGTTCTACTTCCGTACAACTGACGTAACAGGTGAAGTTGAATTACCAGCTGGTGTTGAAATGGTAATGCCTGGTGATAACGTAGGTCTGATCGTTAAACTGATCGCTCCAATCGCTATGGAAAAAGGTCTGAAATTCGCTATCCGCGAAGGTGGACGTACCGTAGGTGCTGGTCAGGTTACTGAAATCATCAAGTAATCACTTTGATATAATTAAAGACCATTAGCAATTAGTAAATTGCGGCTGGATAATAGATTTAAATTTTGTAAATTTGTTCTCCGGATTTCATTCAGCTAAAAGCTAATGGTCTTATACACGGGCATAGTTCAATGGTAGAATAGAGGTCTCCAAAACCTTTGATCTGGGTTCGAATCCTAGTGCCCGTGCTAAAAAATGGTGAAAAGTGAAGAACTTTTCACCTTTCATGTTTTCAAACGGTTAATTTTTAAGACCCATGAATAAGGTTAGAGCATACTTCCGGGAGTCCTATCACGAGCTGGTGCATAAAGTATCCTGGCCTACATGGCAGGAACTGCAGTCTTCCACAATGATCGTATTAATCGCTACTATAGTTATCACTGCGCTGGTTTGGGGTATGGATGCCCTGTCTCATCTCATGCTGACTCAGTACTATAAAATTATTGCCTAATGATCGATGCATCCAATAACCCTGCAGAAGAAACAAACATTCCGACCCAGGACACCAAATGGTACGTTCTGCGCGTAGTGAGTGGTAAAGAGAAAAAGGTGAAAGAATACCTGGATATTGAAGTACGCCGCTCCGATTGGGGTAACGTGATCACCCAGATATTTTTACCGGTAGAGAAAGTCTACAAAGTGCAGGCAGGTAAAAAGGTGATGCGCGAGAAAAACTTCTACCCAGGTTACGTAATGATCGAAGCGATCGATGGTAAAATGACTGATGAAGTTATCCAATCCATCCGTAACGTATCAGGCGTTATTCACTTCCTGGGTAAAGATAAGCCAATCGCCCTCCGTAAGGCTGAAGTGAACAAGATGTTAGGTAAAGTGGATGAAATGTCTGACAACGGACTGACCATGAGCGAACCTTTCATCGTTGGCGAAACAATCAAGATCATCGATGGTCCTTTCAACGACTTCAACGGTATTATCGAAGAGGTAATCGAAGACAAGAAGAAACTGAAAGTAACTGTGAAGATCTTCGGTCGTGCCACCCCTGTAGAACTGAACTTCATGCAGGTGGAAAAAATCAGCTAACTATTTCAGTAATCATATTAAAAACGCCTCGTTTCAAGCGAGGCGTTTTTTTATTGCTATAACTGAACGTTTATTTCTTTCTGGTGAAGTCAATTTCCATTGTCTTGACTTCTTTTCCATCGTTTACCATATACATTTCCATGTGATGATGGTCATCATCTATGATCTTGAAGATTTCTTTTACACCCATGTCTTTGCCACTCATTGGCTCATACATTTTACCTGTAAAAGTGATGGATTTAGTGGCATCATCCCAGGTGCCATCCATATTCATGATACCAGTGCCCATGTTGTCAACCCAGGTGCTCTGGAATATTTTCTTCGCGTTGTCGTAAGCCATCAGGCCGTGTCCCTCGAAGGGCATACCCATAATAGTGCTTTTGTGAACGGATTCCTGGTAGCGGCCACCCAGCACCATTTTATTGATGGTGGTACCGTTGCCTTTGGTGGGCGGTTGACTCGGGTCCATCCACATAGACATTTCATAACTCCATTCACCATCTGATTTGGCGATCATTTCGTGAACAGGACCTGGCTTCATATATTCCATCCAGGCTTTTTCTTCGGCGGATTGTGCCTGTACCTTCGTGTTGAACGAAAGGCAGATGGCGATAGCTGAGGCTGAAAATAACAATAGACGTCTCATAATTGGTGGAGTTTTTTTATTTAGAAATAACGTTTAAAAACGGAGAAGGTTGCTGTGTAAGGAAGCTAAATCATTGATTATCCCTACCTTTGTGACTACTTTCATTATATATATGAGATCTGTATACCTATTGTTAGCTGTTATTATATCATTTTCTGTTTCCGCATACGCCCAGCCTAAAGAAAGAGTCAGCACTGAACCTCCTGTACCTGCTTCATTGAACATTCCGGAAGGAGATAGCCGTACACCTGCAGCACTCAGTCAGTATCTGAGAGCGCATACGTCGTCCAATAGAGAGTTTGTGCGTCAGCTCTATAGCTGGATTGTATGGAATATCAGTTATGATATCGCCAACATGTACAATCCCGGTTATTATAAGGATACACTGGATGCTGCGAACAAGACCTTGTTGACAAAGACCGGTGTTTGTCAGGGGTATGCGAATCTTTATTACCTGACCTGTAAGGAAGCGGGCATTCCGGTACAGCTGATCGGCGGTTATACCAAAACACAGGGAAAGATAGACAATGCGAGTCACGCATGGGTGGCGGTAAAGCCAGACAGCGCGTGGTATATGAGTGACCCGACCTGGGGCGCGGGTGTGGTGAATAATAATAAGTTTGTCCGCAAGCCGGTTGACAGTTACTACCTGGTGGTGCCAGCCGCGTTTATCAGAACGCATATGCCTTTTGATCCGCTGTGGCAGCTATTGGAACGTCCGGTGAGGAATGAAGAGTTCAGGGATAACAACTGGACAGCTGCGGCAGGGAGAAGTGTCTTTCATTATAAAGACTCGCTGGATACCTATAATACCATGAAAGATGACCTGTTGAAATACCAACTGGTGATCAATAGGATAGAGGGGATGGGTATTACCAATCAGATGATCAGTCATGAACTGGTCTATTATAAGAACCTGGTGACGTTCATTGCGGATAACCGTAAGGTGGTGGCGCAGAACAGGGCGGTGGATGAGTTCAATGCCAGCAGCAGCCGGTATAACAGGGCGGTGAACCTGTTTAATGAATACGTACAGTTCAAGAATAACCAGTTTAAGCCGGCGAAAGCGGATCAGGCGATCAGGGAGATGGTGGATGCGATCAGTAAGAAGTTGTCGGAGAGTAAGCAGGGGTTGGCGGGACTGAACAGGAATGAGCCTTCGCTGAAGCATAATATTACGGAGCTGGAGGAGTCTTTATCGGTATTGCAGAAGAGAGTGGAGGAGGAACAGACATTTGTAGACAAATATATTAAGACTGGCAAGCTGTTCAGAAAATCTTTATTTTATAAGACGACATGGATGGGAATTCCATTAAATTAAATTAGATTTGTTGCTAACCATTAAGACGAGATGTTGCCCTATGGTTTTTACCGAACAGGGTTAAGATAAAATAGTTTTGTTATAGAATTGTAAAATTTTTATCCCGAACTGATTATAATAGCAAAAAGAATGCCCGAAAGCAAATTCTTTTTGAGATTTAATACATTATTGTATACCTTTGCATCCCCTTTAAAAGGTAAATTTTCTCCTTTTAGTTTTGGGAGTTTCGCCAGAAACGAGACGTTCTAACCAAATTAAACTTTATAACATGGCAAAAGAGATCGCTACGTACGTGAAATTGCAGGTAAAGGGTGGCGCGGCCAACCCGGCTCCTCCAATTGGTCCAGCGCTGGGTTCCAAAGGTGTGAACATCATGGAGTTCTGCAAGCAGTTTAATGCCCGTACCCAGGATAAAGCGGGTAAGGTATTGCCTGTATTGCTGACAGTTTACACAGACAAATCATTTGATTTCGTAATCAAGACGCCTCCTGCTGCTGTACAGCTGCTGGAAGCTGCCAAATTGCAGAGTGGTTCTAAAGAACCTAACCGTAACAAGGTGGGTAAAGTTACCTGGGCACAGGTAGAAGCAATTGCGACAGACAAGATGCCTGATCTGAACTGCTTCACCAAGGAAAGCGCTATGAAAATGGTCGCTGGTACTGCCCGTTCTATGGGTATTACTGTTGAAGGTAACGCTCCCTGGAGTAACTAATTGTGTCACCCTGTACAAGCAGGTTAACTTTTAAAACATTTTGCAATGGCAACTAAGAAAAGAAAAGCAGCCGATACAAAGGTGGACAAAAACAAGGTTTACAGCCTGAAAGAAGCTTCCGCACTTGTAAAAGACATTAACTGCACCAAATTCGACAGTTCTGTCGATATTCATATCCGTCTGGGCGTTGATCCCAAGAAAGCAGACCAGGCTATCCGTGGTTCCGTAACGCTTCCCCACGGTACTGGTAAAACTAAACGTGTACTGGTTCTTTGCACACCTGATAAAGAAGCTGCTGCAAAAGAAGCTGGTGCTGATCATGTTGGTCTGGACGAGTTTATCCAGAAGATCGAAGCTGGTTGGACTGATATCGACGTTATCGTAGCTACGCCTGCTGTAATGCCGAAGATCGGTAAACTGGGTAAGATCCTGGGTCCCCGTAACCTGATGCCTAACCCTAAAACAGGTACTGTTACTAACGATGTAGCAGCTGCTGTTAATGAGGTTAAAGGTGGTAAGATCACCTTCAAAGTGGATAAGGCAGGTATCATTCACGCTTCCATCGGCCGTGTTTCTTTCGCTTCTGATAAACTTGAGCAGAACTCCCAGGAGCTGATCAATGCTATCATCAAGCTGAAACCAGCTACAGCGAAAGGTACTTACCTGAAAGGACTGTCAATGGCGAGCACAATGAGCCCGAGCATTACAGTTGACACTAAATCAGTTCAAAACTAATGATTGGCCGGTTGGCAGATCAACAAACTGACAAAAGCTATGAACAAAGATCAAAAAAATGACGTGATTGAACTGCTGAAAAGTAAGTTCACTCAATATAACAACTTCTACATCACCAACACCGAGTCTCTGACCGTTGCACAGGTGAACAACCTGAGAAGGGTTTGTTTCGACAAGAACGTGGAAATGAAGGTGGCTAAGAACACCCTGATCCGCAAGGCGCTGGAATCTCTGGATGCTGAGAAATACACTGGTATTTATGATGCACTGAACGGCGTAACTGCCCTGATGTTCTCTGACAGCCCGAAAGAACCAGCACTGATCATTTCTGCTTTCCGTAAGGAAAACAAGAAAGTTGAGAAACCTGAGCTGAAAGCTGCTTTCGTTGCAAATGAAATTTACACTGGCGATGCTCAACTGGCTAACCTGGTGAAAATCAAAACCAAAAACGAACTCATCGGAGACGTTATTGGTCTGTTGCAATCTCCTGCAAAACGCGTTCTCGCTGGCTTGCTTGAAAAAGGTAAGAAAGAAGGCGCTGCTGTTGAAGCACCTGCAGCTGAGTAATCAGCTAAAAGCCTCTACGGGCTTACATAATAACAATGGCTTCCAAGTCACAATATAAAAAAATTCAATACTTAAAATTCTTAAAAACACTATACAATGGCAGACGTTAAAGCATTAGCCGAACAATTAGTAGGTTTAACTGTTAAGGAAGTTCAGGAACTCGCAGATTTTCTGAAAAGCGAGTATGGCATCGAACCAGCTGCTGCTGCAGTTGTAGTTTCTAATGATGGTGGTGGCGCAGCTGCTGCTGAAGAGAAAACTGCCTTCAACGTTATCCTGAAAAATGCAGGTGCTAGCAAACTGAACGTAGTTAAGATCGTTAAAGACCTGACTGGTCTTGGTCTGAAAGAAGCTAAGGAACTGGTAGACGGTGCTCCTAAGCCTCTGAAAGAAGGCGTTTCTAAAGCTGAAGCAGAAGATCTGAAAGCTAAGCTGACAGAAGCTGGTGCTGAAGTTGAAATTCAGTAGTCTTTGCTTAAAGATACCTCTTTATAAAGGTCAAAAGTGCTTCTGGCACTTTTGGCCTTCTTCCCTTTGGGAAAGTGTCTTTTTGGAGCGTCAATAAGAGGAAATCACCAGGACGGTGGAGTCTGACACAACAAGCGAAGACAGAAATTTTGAGGGTATTTGGCAAAGATGTCTTAATTTCCCCGATTCATGTTGTGATTTACTTCACAATATTATATAAGTTAATATAACTGCTAACTTCGAATATGTCTCTAAAAAAAGCCCAAGCAAACGAAAGAGTAAATTTTGGAAAGATCAAACAAGTTACTGAGACACCGGATCTGTTGGCTATCCAAATCCAATCTTTCAAGGATTTCTTCCAGTTAGAAACCACACCAGACAAACGTAACAATGAAGGCCTTTTTAAAGTATTCAAAGAAAACTTCCCGATTACAGATACCCGCAATATCTTCAATCTGGAGTTTCTCGATTACTTTGTAGACCCTCCGCGATATACGATCGAGGAATGTATTGAACGTGGGCTTACCTATTCTGTACCGCTGAAGGCTAAATTACGCCTGAGCTGTAACGATGAGGAACACGTTGACTTCCAGACGATTGTGCAGGATGTATTCCTCGGGAATATACCCTACATGACGCCTAGAGGTACATTCGTGATCAATGGCGCAGAGCGCGTGGTAGTATCACAGCTCCACCGTTCTCCTGGTGTATTCTTCGGACAATCCATACATCCAAACGGTACGAAAATCTACTCTGCAAGGGTGATTCCGTTCAAAGGGGCCTGGATGGAGTTTGCAACCGACATTAACAACGTAATGTATGCTTACATCGACCGTAAGAAGAAGTTCCCTGTAACTACCCTTCTGCGTGCGATCGGCTACGAGACAGATAAAGATATCCTCCAGCTCTTCGGAATGGCTGACGAGGTGAAAGCAGATAAGAAGAGCCTGGAAAAATACGCCGGTAAGAAGCTGGGTGCACGCGTACTCAGAAGCTGGGTGGAAGATTTCGTAGATGAAGATACCGGTGAGGTGGTGAGCATTGAACGTAATGAGATCATGCTCGAGCGTGATAGTATCCTCGATGAAGCGAATATCGAAACCATCGTGGATATGGGCGTGAAAAGCGTGTTCGTGCAGAAAGAAGAGGTGAGCGGCGACTTCTCAATTATCTACAATACTTTAAATAAAGATACATCTAACTCCGAACTGGAAGCCGTTCAGCACATCTACCGCCAATTGCGTGGTGCCGATGCGCCGGATGATGAAACAGCAAGGGGTATCATCGATAAATTGTTCTTCTCTGACAAACGTTATGACCTGGGTGATGTTGGCCGTTATAAGATCAACAGAAAACTCGGTCTGCCTACGCCGCTCAACATGAAAGTGTTGACCAAGGAAGACATCATCGCGATCATTAAATACCTGGTACAGCTCACCAACAGTAAAGCGGAGATCGATGATATCGATCACCTGAGTAACCGTAGGGTGCGTACCGTGGGCGAACAGTTATATGCGCAGTTTGGTGTTGGTCTGGCCCGTATGGCCCGTACCATCCGTGAGAGAATGAACGTTCGCGATAACGAGGTATTTACGCCGGTAGATCTGATCAATGCAAGAACACTTTCTTCTGTAATCAACTCCTTCTTCGGTACCAGCCAGCTGAGCCAGTTCCTGGATCAGACCAACCCGCTGTCTGAGATCACGCACAAGCGTCGTATCTCCGCCCTCGGTCCCGGCGGTCTTAGCCGTGAAAGAGCAGGTTTCGAGGTGCGTGACGTACACTATAGCCACTACGGCCGTCTCTGTACTATCGAAACACCGGAAGGTCCGAACATCGGTCTGATCTCTACACTTTGCGTACACGCGAAAGTAAATGACATGGGCTTTATCGAAACTCCTTACCGTAAGGTGAACGAGGGTAAAGTTGACATGGATAATGTACGCTTCCTGAGCGCTGAAGAAGAAGATTCCGTGAAGATCGCACAGGCAAACGCACCACTTGATGAAGAAGGTCACTTTGTAAATGATAAGGTGAAATCCCGTGAAACCGGTGACTTCCCTATCCTGGACAGAGAAGAAGTGGAATACATGGACGTTGCACCTAACCAGATCGTTGGTCTGAGTGCTTCCCTGATTCCGTTCCTCGAGCATGATGACGCCAACCGTGCGTTGATGGGATCGAACATGCAACGTCAGGCAGTACCATTGATCAACCCACAGGTGCCTATCGTAGGTACCGGTCTGGAAGGAAAGGCTGCACGCGACTCCCGTCTGCAGATCACTTCTGAAGGTAAAGGTGTGGTTGAGTTTGTGGATGCAAACGAAATTCATGTTCGTTACGAACGTGATGAAATGCAGAAACTGGTTTCCTTTGAGGATGACCTGAAAATATATCAGCTGACCAAATTCGTTAAAACCAACCAGAGCACCTGTATCAACCTGCGTCCTGCAGTGAAGAAAGGGCAGCAGCTCGTGTTTGGCGACTTCCTCACAGAAGGTTACGCTACACGTGGTGGTGAATTGGCACTGGGTCGTAACATGAAAGTGGCGTTCATGCCATGGAAAGGTTACAACTTCGAGGATGCGATCGTAATCTCTGAGCGTGTAGGACGTGAAGACCTCTTCACCTCTATCCACATCGATGAATACGAATTGGAAGTACGTGATACTAAACTGGGTGAAGAAGAACTGACACCAGATATTCCAAACGTAAGTGAGGAAGCAACCAAAGATCTGGATCAGAACGGTATCATCCGCGTTGGTGCACACATCAAAGAAGGTGACATCCTGATCGGTAAGATCACTCCTCGTGGTGAATCTGATCCTTCTCCTGAAGAAAAATTGCTTCGTGCGATCTTCGGTGACAAGGCTTCTGATGCGAAAGATGCTTCCCTGAAGGCACCTCCAAGCACAGAAGGTGTGGTGATCGACAAGAAATTGTTCAGCCGCGCTAAGAAAGATAAGAACTCCAAAACCCGTGAAAAAGCGGCACTGGAGAAACTGGAAAAAGTACACCAGAAGAATGAAGAAGACCTGCTGGAAGTACTCATGGGTAAATTGCTGACACTCCTGAAGGATAAAACTTCTCAGGGTATCACCAACACTTACGGTGAAGTACTGATCTCCAAAGGATCTAAATTCTCTTCCAAGAACCTGGCGAACATCGATTTCCAGAACGTGAATCCGCTCGGCTGGACTACCGATGAGGTAACCAACGATCAGATCAACACACTGTTGCACAACTACAACATCAAGTACAATGAAGAACTCGGACGTTACAAACGTGAGAAGTTCAACATCTCAATTGGTGATGAGTTACCAGCAGGCGTACTGAAACTGGCGAAGGTTTACCTGGCTAGCAAACGTAAGCTGAAAGTGGGTGATAAGATGGCGGGACGTCACGGTAACAAGGGTATCGTTGCCAAGATCGTTCGTGATGAGGACATGCCATTCCTGGAAGATGGTACACCGGTAGATATCGTACTGAACCCATTGGGCGTACCATCCCGTATGAACCTTGGTCAGATTTACGAAACTGTACTGGGTTGGGCTGGTCTGAAACTCGGTATAAGATTCGCGACACCTATCTTCGACGGTGCTACTACTGAAGAAATAGCTGGATATATTGACGAAGCTGGTTTACCAAGCTTTGGCCATACTTACCTGTATGATGGCGAAACCGGTGAGCGTTTCCACCAGAAAGCTACCGTGGGTGTTATCTACATGCTGAAACTGAGCCACATGGTTGATGACAAAATGCACGCCCGTTCTATCGGACCGTACAGTCTCATTACACAACAGCCGTTGGGTGGTAAGGCGCAGTTCGGTGGTCAGCGTTTTGGTGAGATGGAGGTGTGGGCACTGGAAGCATATGGAGCATCCAATATCCTGCAGGAACTGTTAACCATTAAGTCTGATGACATTGTAGGCCGTGCCAAAGCATATGAGTCTATCGTTAAAGGCGATAACATACCAAAAGCAGGCGTACCGGAGTCCTTCAATGTATTGATACATGAACTTCGCGGTCTGGGTCTGGATTTGAAATTTGATTAATATTTGTCCATAAGTGATGGTCCATAGTCCCTGGCAATCGCCTGGGACTATGGGCCTTAGGCTTTAGATAGTCAGACACGGTCCATGGACAAGTCTATGACCCGCGCACTGAATTACATGTGAATTTTCTTTAAACAACATACAATGGCCATCAAGAAAGAAAATCGTCCTAAATCAAACTTTAGCAGCATTACCATCAGTCTGGCTTCTCCGGATTCAATCCTGGAGCGCTCATACGGGGAAGTGCTGAAGCCGGAAACCATCAACTACCGTACTTACAAGCCGGAGCGTGATGGTTTATTCTGTGAAAGGATCTTCGGCCCCGTAAAGGACTATGAGTGCTATTGCGGAAAATACAAACGTATCCGTTATAAGGGTATCGTGTGCGACCGTTGCGGTGTGGAGGTAACTGAGAAAAAAGTACGTCGCGAAAGAATGGGTCACATCCGTCTGGTTGTGCCTGTTGTTCACATCTGGTACTTCAAATCATTGCCAAATAAGATCGGTTACCTGCTGGGTATGAGTTCTAAAAAACTCGAAACCATCGTTTACTACGAAAGGTACGTGATCATACAGGCAGGCGCTAAGCAGGAGAAAGGCCTGAACTATGGCGATCTGTTAACTGAAGAAGAATATCTTGATATACTGGATACCCTGCCGAAAGACAACCAGCTGTTGCCTGACGAGGATCCAAACAAGTTCATCGCTAAAATGGGTGCTGAAGCGGTAGAAATGATGCTGGCCAGAATCGATCTGGATAGCCTTTCTTACCAGCTGCGTAACCAGGCGGCAACTGAAACCAGCCAGCAACGTAAAGCGGAAGCGCTGAAACGTCTGAGCGTGGTGGAAGCTTTCCGTGAAGCAAATGGTCGTGTTGAAAACCGTCCTGAATGGATGGTAATGCAATACATCCCTGTAGTACCACCAGAACTGCGTCCGTTAGTTCCATTGGACGGTGGCCGTTTCGCGTCTTCTGACCTGAACGACCTGTACCGCAGGGTGATCATCCGTAACAACCGTCTGAAACGTCTGATCGAGATCAAGGCGCCAGAGGTGATCTTACGTAACGAAAAACGTATGCTGCAGGAAGCAGTTGACTCCCTCTTCGATAACTCCCGTAAATCAAATGCGGTGAAGGCAGAAGGTGGTCGTGCACTGAAATCCCTGTCTGACGTACTGAAAGGTAAACAAGGTCGTTTCCGTCAGAACCTGTTAGGTAAACGTGTGGACTACTCCGGTCGTTCCGTTATCGTCGTAGGTCCTGAACTGAAACTGCATGAGTGTGGTCTGCCGAAAGATATGGCTGCTGAACTGTTTAAACCGTTCATCATCCGTAAGCTGATCGAAAGAGGTATCGTGAAAACGGTGAAATCAGCGAAAAAGCTGGTTGACAGAAAGGAAGCAGTAGTTTGGGATATCCTGGAAAACGTACTGAAAGGACACCCGGTAATGCTTAACCGTGCTCCGACCCTCCACCGTCTGTCTATTCAGGCATTCCAGCCTAAACTGGTGGAAGGTAAAGCGATCCAGCTCCACCCACTGGTGTGTTCTGCGTTCAACGCCGACTTTGACGGTGACCAGATGGCTGTGCACGTACCGCTGAGCAATGCTGCGATACTGGAAGCACAGTTGCTGATGCTGTCTTCACATAACATTCTTAACCCGCAGAATGGTACGCCAATCACCCTGCCTTCACAGGACATGGTCTTGGGTCTGTACTACATCACTAAAGGCAAGAAATCTACTCCTACTGAAAAAGTAGAAGGTGAAGGTAAAGCCTTCTATTCTGCGGAAGAAGTAATCATCGCTTACAACGAGCAGAGAGTAAATCTGCATGCGAACATCCGCGTAAAAGCAAATGTTCGTAACGAAAAGGATGAACTGGAGAATAAACTGATCGAAACAACCGTAGGTCGTGTGATCTTTAACCAGCACGTTCCAAAAGAAGCTGGTTATGTGAACGCACTGCTGACAAAGAAATCACTGCGTGAAATCATCGGTGACATCATCAAGTACACTGATATCCCTAAAACTGCGAAGTTCCTGGATGATATCAAACAGCTTGGTTTCCGTACTGCATTCCGTGGTGGTCTGTCCTTCAACATCAATGACCTGATCATCCCAGAGGTGAAACAGCACATGATCGATGGTGCTGCCAGCGAAGTTGACGAAGTATGGGATAACTATAACATGGGTCTGATCACGAATAACGAACGTTATAACCAGATCATCGATATCTGGTCTCGTGTGGATACCAAAGTAACAGAAACGCTGATCCGTGAACTGGCAAATGACAAACAGGGCTTCAACTCTGTATACATGATGCTTGACTCCGGTGCGCGTGGTTCCAAACAGCAGATTAAACAGCTGGCTGGTTTGAGAGGTCTGATGGCTAAACCGCGTAAGAGTGGATCTACCGGTTCAGAGATCATCGAAAACCCGATCCTGTCCAACTTTAAAGATGGTCTGAACGTATTGGAATACTTCATCTCTACGCACGGTGCCCGTAAGGGTCTTGCGGATACGGCACTGAAAACGGCGGATGCAGGTTACCTGACCCGTCGTCTGGTGGACGTTGCACAGGATGTTGTAATCAATGAAGAAGATTGTGGTACCCTGCGTGGTATTGCGACTTCCGCACTGAAAGATAATGAAGAGGTGGTTGAGCCACTGTATGACCGTATCCTCGGCCGTACTTCACTGCACGACGTATTCGATCCTCATACAGAGGAGCTGATCGTTGAAGCAGGTGCTCAGATCACTGAAGATATCGCTCACCGTATCGAAGACAGCGCGATCGATACCGTTGAAATCCGTTCCGTACTGACCTGCGAAAGCCGCAGAGGTGTGTGCGTGAAATGTTACGGTAAAAACCTCGCTACGGGTTATATTACCCAGCGTGGTGATGCAGTTGGTATCATCGCAGCACAGTCCATCGGTGAACCTGGTACTCAGTTGACCCTCCGTACCTTCCACGTGGGTGGTGTGGCTGGTTCTACATCTGTTGAAACCGGCTTACAGGCTAAATTCGATGGTACAGTGCAGTTCGACGGTCTGCGTACCACTACATACGAAAACAACGAAGGTGAAAAAGTGCAGGTGGTAATTGGCCGTACCGGTGAATTACGTATCGTGGACGTGAAAAATGACAGATTACTGATCACAAACAACATTCCTTACGGTTCTACACTGCTGGTGAAAGACGGACAGAAAGTTGCAAAAGGTGACACCATCTGTACATGGGATCCATACAACGCCGTTATCGTATCCGAAATCGCAGGTGCGATCCGTTTTGACGCTATCATTGAAGGTATCACCTTCCGTGAAGAGGCTGACGAACAGACCGGTCACCGTGAGAAAGTGGTTATCGAAACCAAAGACAAGAACAAGATCCCGTCTATCTATGTAGATGGTAATAAAGAGGTGAAATCTTACAACTTACCAGTAGGTTCCCACATCGTTATCGAAGAAGGTGAAGCGGTGAGAGCAGGTCAGGTAATCGTGAAGATCCCACGTATCCTCGGTAAACTGAGAGATATCACGGGTGGTCTGCCACGTGTAACTGAGCTGTTTGAAGCACGTAACCCAAGCAACCCCGCTATCGTATCTGAGATCGATGGTGTGGTAGCATTCGGTAACATCAAACGTGGTAACCGTGAGATCATCATCGAAAGCCGTGAAGGTCACATCAAGAAATACCTGGTGCCATTGACACGTCACATCCTGGTGCAGGACGGTGACTTCGTGAAAGCAGGTACTGCACTGTCTGATGGTTCTATCACTCCGGCTGACATCCTGTCCATCAAAGGACCGTTTGCAGTACAGGAATACCTGGTAAATGAGATCCAGGAGGTATACCGCTTACAGGGTGTGAAGATCAACGACAAGCACATCGAGGTAATCGTACGTCAGATGATGCGTAAAGTGAACATCGAGGATCCGGGCGATACCCGCTTCCTGGAAGGTGACACTACCGATAAATTCGAATTCTTTGAGGAAAACGATCATATCTTCGATAAGAAGGTAGTTACCGAAGCTGGTGACTCCGGCTCTCTTAAAGCTGGTCAGATCGTTACCCTGCGTCAGGTAAGGGAAGAAAACTCCCTGCTGCGCCGCGCAGATAAAAAACTGGTGGAATTCCGCGATGCGAAACCGGCTACCTCCAGCCCGCTGTTACAGGGTATCACGAAAGCGTCCCTGGGTACTCACAGCTGGATCTCTGCCGCATCCTTCCAGGAAACAACCAAAGTACTGTCTTCTGCTGCCATCAACGGTAAGATCGATGACATGCTTGGCCTGAAAGAGAATGTGATCACCGGTCACCTGATCCCTGCAGGTACTGGTCTGCGTGAGTTCGAAAACATGATCGTAGGTTCGAAAGAAGAATACGACATCCTGGCCTCTTCTAAAGAAGTGTTCCAGTTTGACGAAGAAGAATAGAACAGATACACTCATGTATAAAAAAAATGTCCCGGCATCACGTCGGGACATTTTTTTTACGTGTAACTTTCGGCCAATTAAAATCACCGGATGATTATTATGAAGCACTGGCGTTATTGTTTATTGTTAATACTCGTCACCGCAGGTATTTTCGCCTGTAATAAGAATAGTGATGAATCGATACCTGTTACCAGTTCCAACATCAATGTATTTCAGGCAGTGCCAGGTAAACTGTTTGACGTACTGATCGATACTATGACAATGACCACGGATCTGGCCTATGGAGAGAGCTCTGGTTATCATGCCTTTGAGGCAAAACGCTATAATCTGCTGATACGCCTGGCGGGTCAACCTAATTCGCCTTATGTAAGTGGTCAGATCAGTCTCCGCAACGGGCATTATTACTCCGTATTCCTGTCACTTGATAATAGCAATAACCCACAGGCCCTTCTGGTAGAAGACGCGCTGGGAGGTACCCGTGCCGGTTTGGGCAGAATGCGTTATATCAACCTGAGCGATTCCTATATCAATCGCTCCAGCAGACTGACAATAGATATCAAGACCTTTACAACTTCAGATACCAGGCAGGATACAGCCCGCTATTTCCGCCGTCTCAGCTATCTGGCGGCGACTGATTTCGTGGATGTACCTATCGGACCACACTCCCTGGTGGTAACTTACCCGGACTCTACGCTCTCGCTCAATGGGAATGGACAGGCTTTCCAGGTAGATGAACGGAAAGAATACACCTTTATCGGCTATGGGAATGCATTGAAGGCAGATTCGTTTAAAATCGCCACATTTATACATTAGTTTGTCTGATAATCACGGCTGTAGCAAAATTCATATGTGAAAGTGTTGTTAAGATAGAGAGGGACTAAGTATAATCATCTAAAAACCTTATTTTAGCCGTTCAAAATTTAAAACGTATTCAAGGATTCAAAATCCACTCAACAACATGCGCACTACTAAACAATTTGTGAAAAGCGGATTATTAGCGGTATTAACAGCCGGAACATTTATTGCTTGTCAGCAGACTAAAAATGAGGGTACCGGTAGCCCGGCGGCTGCTGCAAAAGATGGCGGTGCTGCTTCTAATAGCGGCTTTATCATTGCTTATGTGGATATCGATACCGTTGAAGCTCACTACGACTATTTTAAAGTAAAGAAAGCAGAACTCGAGAAGAAACAACAGGCGATCGATAATGAATTAAATGCTAACGCACGCGCATTACAGAACGAGGCCGCTGATTTCCAGCGTCGTGTAAATGCTAACTCCGTAACACAGGCAGAAGGCGAAGCAACACAGCGTGCTTTGTACGGCAAACAACAGCAACTGGAAGGTAAAGCACAGAACATGCGTTCTGAGTATGCTGAACAGGAGAATAAGTTCAACGAAGAGCTGCAGAAGAGACTGAATGACTTCCTGGCTAAATACAACGCTGATAAACGTTATGCCTATATCCTGTCTTACCGTACAGGCGCCAGCAACGTTTTATACAAGGATGATAAGTATGACATTACTACTGAAGTAATTAAGGGCCTAAATGATGCCAGCAAAGAAGCATCTGAGAAAAAATAATAGTTGCTATAGCAAAAACATTAGAAAATAATATATCTTGGAATCCCGTCTCATAAACTGAGGCGGGATTTTTTGTAATCCTCGATGTATGGACAACCAAAACACAGCTTTTCGTCCCAGTCTTAGTCTGCTGGACGCAACCATGATCGTTGCCGGTTCTATGATAGGTTCTGGCGTTTTCCTCGTATCTGCGGAAATCACACGTAATGTGGGCTCTGCCGGCTGGCTAACCCTTATGTGGGTACTGGGCGGTATCGTTACCATTATCGCAGCTGTAAGCTACGGAGAGTTGTCTGGTATGTACCCTAAAGCAGGAGGGCAGTATGTCTACCTGCGCGAGGCTTATAATCCCCTGGTCGCATTTCTGTTTGGCTGGACACAGTTCAGCGTCATCCAGACCGGTACGATCGCTGCTGTGGCGGTCGCCTTTGCGAAGTTCTCTTCTTATATAATTCCCGCATTCAGTGAAGAGAATTATCTGCTGGACCTTGGTTTCCTGAAGATTTCCGCTGCACAGATCGTGGCCATCATATCTATTATACTCCTAACGTGGATCAATACACGTGGTATAAAAAATGGAAAGATCATTCAGACAGTTTTTACACTGGCAAAACTCTTATCGCTCTTCGGACTGATCATTTTCGGATTTCTGCTGGGAGCTAAACAGGAGATCTGGAATGCTAACTGGACCAACGCCTGGCAGGCTGTAAGCCTTACGCAGGACGGCGGACAGGTAACAACCACATTACTGTCAGGACTGGCATTGTGTGGTGCTGTAGCCATCTCAATGAAGGGATCGCTGTTCAGTAGTGACGCCTGGAATAACATCACATTTATCGCGGCAGAAATTAAAAATCCACAGAAAAATATTGGGAGAGCACTCTTCCTTGGTACATTACTGGTAACGATCGTATATGTTAGCGCGAACCTGATGTATCTGGCAGTAGTGCCTATGCATGACATCGCTTTCGCTGCCAAAGACCGCGTCGCAGTAGTTGCTGCACAGCAGATCTTTGGTAACAGCGGCGCATACGTGATTGCTGTGATGATCATGGTATCTACTTTCGGCTGTAACAATGGACTGATCCTGGCAGGCGCACGTATCTATTACACAATGGCGCAGGATGGACTGTTCTTTAAGAAATCAGGCGATTTAAATGAGTATAATGTACCGGCAAATGGTTTGTGGATACAATGTCTGTGGGCTTCGTTGCTTTGTCTGACAGGTAAATACAATGATTTGCTGGCAATGGTAATATTTGGCGTACTTATATTTTATGTTATCACAATTGCTGGTATATTTGTGTTACGTAATAAGCGTCCGGATATTCCGCGTCCTTATAAGGCATTTGGTTATCCTGTATTACCTATGATCTATATTGTAGTAGCTTCTGCACTGGCGTTATTACTGCTGATGTTTGAAAGTAGCTACGCTTTGTTAGGTTTATTGATCATTGTTATTGGTTTCCCGTTGTATTATCTGGCCATGAAGACACAAAAAACCGCGTAGTAGACAACGAAAGACTAGAATGGACAAAAAATAGTCCGTTCTTACACAAAAGTTGTATGTAAAATGGTTGAAAATTTATCTTACTGCTGTGGAACTTTCAGTGAATTGATGTAATTTGCAGGAAGACTTCCGAATTAGAGGATTGATTTGTGTGTAACCCTTGACGCAACGACACGTATGAATAGAAAACCCTTTGTCAACTAAGAGCACTGCTTTACCACAGGAAGCAGTGAAAAATGGGGAGGGAACCTATCATATTAACACTACAATTGGAAGCCCGTTTAGCATAGGAGTAGTTAGGAAGAATATAAGTTCAGACATCCGGATAAGGGCATGTAAGAATGATTGTTCGTCAACATTGTTTGAAGATAGGTATCGCGTACAGAAAAACGAAGGTTAACATTAGAAGACTATATGCCGACAAACGACATCAAAAAAGACATTCATCATAAATAATTATAAGGCAATTATTTCTCATTAGGTGAGGTGAAGAAGATTTGAAGAAATCTTTCAACCCTGTAATGACCATTAAAAGCCTACACGATTTGCATTCTCGAACATTCACATGACAATCTTAACAACAAGCGTATGGTATCTACCATACGCTTTTTTTATGCCCTTAAAGGGCGTAAACAGGGTCAATGTTAAGGAATTATGAAGTCCGGTTTTCTGATTGGTACATCCCTTTTTCTCCGGCGTACTCTCTTTGTAAATTGAAATAATCAGGACTACGAATACCGGAAATGAATATAGATAAGCAATTACTGGAAAAATACTTCAAAGGTGACTGTACAGCTGCGGAAGCTGAACAGGTTGCGGCTTATCTTGATCAGTCAGAGACGCCGGAAGCAGATGAGTGGTTTCAGGCGATGTATGAAGAGGTAGAAAATGAAATTCCACAGGAAAGAGAACTGCCTGTAACGCAGATGACCACAAAGGAAAAGAAAGGCACATTAATATATAGCAGATGGTATAGTATCGCGGCAGCCGTAGTGATGTTGCTGGGCGTTTGTACCTGGCTGTTTCAGATGAGACAGCGTAATGGTGGAAAAGCGACCCTGGCGCTTACATGGGATACCCTTGCCAACAATGATAAAAGTATTAAGCTGATGACAATGACCGACGGGTCACGGGTATGGCTCGCTCCCCATTCGACAGTAATTTATCCCAATAACTATAACGACACCAGCAGGGAAGTCTGGTTGAAGGGAGAGGCGTTCTTTGAAGTAGCACAGGATCCGACAAGATCTTTCAGTGTACACACCGGTGACCTGAAAACTATAGCGCTCGGTACTTCCTTTAATATTTCCACTGGTAATTATGCAGATGGTAGTATCCAGGTGAGCCTGGTACAGGGAAAGGTGGCCGTCACCAGTCAGTCTTTTTCCCTGATATTACAACCCGGAGAAATGGTGCGTTATGATGGAACCCGCTTATCCCATCCCACAGAATTCAGTATCAGAGAAGTGATGGACTGGAGAAATGGTAAGCTAGTATTTGATAAAGCTGCACTGGAAGATGTATTCGCAAAATTACAGGCCCGCTATGGATGTAAGATCGTAGTCAGTAAAAAAGTAGCAGGATTACACAAGGTATCCGGGGTATTCCGCGCAGGAGCACCGGTACAGAACATACTGGAAGCCATACAATATGTACACGGTTTTCAGGTCATTAAAAAGGATGATAACACGTATGAGATAACTACGGGAAAAAATTAAAAGGTCACAACATAATTTATCGGGGATACCCTAGCCTGTATTTATTTACTATCAAATAGCAATTTCTAAAGTATGCAAAAATCTACAAACAGATTTTGTAATGGGAGAGTTATGCACAGTTGGAAAGCTTTCCTGTTATGTTTTGGTGCAGCGGGTTTCCCTGCTGTACTGGTGGGACAATCTTATCAATCATTAGGGGACAAAGTGTCTGTGAATCTGCAACACACAAATGCAGCAGCTGTTGTTAAATCGCTTGAACAACAAACATCTTATACATTCGCTTACGATCCGGATTATCTGTCGCATTGCTCACTGGAAGCAGTAAAGTTCAATGGACAGCCACTTTCGCAGGTATTGAGTTACCTGGACATTTATGCGCCTATTGATATCGCATTTGCTAACAATACCGTCGCCCTGAAACAGGGTAAGCAGGAAAAGTCTGCTGTGAAGGAGAAAGGACGGGTGAAAGGAAAGGTCGTTGATAATAAAAATGAAGCATTACCAGGTGTAACCATTCAGGTAGATGGAGGAACAGGAGTAGTGTCCAATGTTGATGGCTCGTATGAACTGAACCTGACACCTGGTACATATACTGTTACATTCAGCTTTGTGTCTTACGATACGCGTAAGGTAACAGAGGTGATCGTAAAAGAAGGTGATATCACACCGCTGGATATCATACTAAAAAGCAGCAGCTCCCGCCTGAAAGAGGTGACTGTTACCGGAAACTATAAACGCGCATCTGTAGAAGGCTTGTATGCCATACAGAAGAACAATGCCGCTATCACTGACGGTATCAGTTCTGAGCAGATCAGCCGTACACCGGATAAGAATATCGGCGAAGTATTGAAACGTGTTACCGGTATCTCTACTGTAGATAACAAATATGTAGTCGTACGTGGTCTCAGTGAGCGTTACAATCAGGCAGTATTGAACGGCCAGGTAATGCCCAGTACAGAGCTGAACAGAAAGAACTTCAGCTTTGATATCATACCCTCCAATATTGTGGAAAATGTGATCGTAGTGAAAACATTAACACCTGATCGCAGCGCTGAATTTGGTGGCGGTCTGGTAGAAGTAAATACACTCGATATACCTACACAGAACTTTTTCAATATAGGTGTTGGTGGTAGTATCAATAGTCTGACAACAGGAGAGAGCTTCCGCACACTGAAACTCGAAGGAAAAGAATACTGGGCAAAAGCATCCGATCATCGTGACCTGCTGGGAGAGAAAAAGTGGAATAGTTCTGCAGACGTGATTGCAAAGTATAATGCCAGCAACAAGGATTTCAAACAGTTCAGTAATAACTGGGGTGTATATGAAATGAAAGCACCTGCCTCTCAGAACTATCAGTTGTCAGGTGGTAAGGTAATAAAACTGGGCGGTACGAAACAACTCGGTATCGTTGCCTCTGCCAGCTACAGAAATACTTTTCAGACAAAAGACATCGTCATGAGCAGAGATGGTTTTGACGGCTATCTGAACGGTAAACGTTATGAGTTCGGTACCAACCTGGGTGGACTCCTTGGTATTGGTTACAGAAGCGAACGCACTAAAATAAGTTTACAGAGTTTATACCTCCGTTCACTTGATCAGCAGTTACTGCTGGGTACTGGTCAGCACGTAGATCCTTCTGGTTATATGCTGGCATACTATGACCTGACAAACCAGACCTCGCTTTGGCAGAATCAGCTCAAAGGTGAACAGGCGATAGGTAAACGTGGTGTCAAATTAAAATGGTTAGGTAGTTACGTGTTGCTGGACAGATCAAGACCAGACAACCATCAGATGCTGGCTGACGTAATGAAAGACAGCAAACTGCCTTCCAATGAATTCAACATCAGTAACCCGATCAATACCGTTATCAGTGAAGGTGCTTTACGCTGGTGGAGCCGCGCCTATGAAAAGGACTACAACTGGGATGTGGCTGTAACAGTGCCGTTCACATTGGGTACCGGCAATCTTCACACAGATAACGTGTTTAAAACAGGTTATGCAGGATGGAGCAAAGACAGACTGTTCTACGTATTGAACACCGGCTCCAAAGGATTTAACACAAGTGACTATCCACCATTAGCACATGCATTTTCTCCTGCAAGAGGCGGTGAAATATACATGAGCGAGTTCTCTGATGATTTTCACAAGACAGCAGCACTGCATGGTCTGTATGCGATGTTAGATAATAAGATCAATGAGAAGTGGAGACTGGTATGGGGCGTAAGAGCAGAATATTATAACCTGAATAATATCAACGGTGTACTGGATTCTGTTTTCAGAGCGATCAATGGTTCAAGACCAGCAGGGCAGGAACTGGACTACAGCGCAATCCTGAACCGCGAACCGAACTGGCACCTGTTCCCATCAGCGAACCTGACCTACAGTCTGAACCAGTCAATGAACCTCCGTGCTTCTTATGCAAAGAGTATCATCCGTCCGGACCTGAGAGAATTGTCTTTCTTCCGTGAGTATGATTTCGAACTGGGTGGCGCTTATGAGAGCAATCTGGTAAAATCAACCACCGTACAACACTTCGATGTACGCTACGAATGGTATCCAGGTCCTGGTGAGATCATCTCTGCATCCTTATTCTACAAGAATTTCAATGCACCGATGGAGATCTACAAACAAGGTGATATCAGGTTATATTATCTGAAGAATAATAGCCGGGCAAAGAACTACGGACTGGAAGTAGAGGTGAGAAAGAGCCTGGCATTTACAAAGGTTCCTGTGATTAAGAATATCACCCTGTATGGAAACTTTACAGCACTTGATGCACGTGTGACGCCACTGGATGTTGACTTCAACAGAATGGATCCAAATAATCCCAACAAAGTATTGCCAACAGAAGTAGAAAGAAGAGAGGAGAAAAGACCACAGACAGGTGCGAGCAACTACATGGTGAATGCAGGATTTTATTATGACGCAAAACCTGCTTCATTCAGTCTGGTGTACAACTATGTTAGTAACAGAATGTTCAGGCCTGCTTTATACTACAGCGAATCATTGTTCGAACGCCCGCTGGAAGCATTGGATGCACAGCTGGGAATCAAACTCCTGAAAGAAAAGATGCTGGTACGCCTGAATGTCTCTAACCTGCTGAACAGTTATTCAATCGTATATCGCAATTTCTATAAAGACGAAGCTATCAGTACAAACAAAAAAGACCCAGGCATCAAAGACCTGCTTTACCAGAAAGACACAGACCGTATAGATTATCAGGCTAAGCCAGGCAGGACCTTCAGTGCAACACTCACGTATAATTTTTAAGCTTTTTGCATACGCGTAAACCCGAGATAAAACCCTGATCAGGTAAAACTCAGACACAAACCAAAAAACAAACAAACTCAAAACGAGAACCCATGAGAAAACAATCTCTGATTCTTTCCGTTGCAGTAGCGCTGATCGCTTTCAGCACTGCTTGTAAGAAAGAAAACAATGTCGTAAACGATCGTCCATTGACAGCTGCTGCAGCAGCCCACACTTGTGGTGACAGTACCATCTCAGGTGTAATCACTTCTAACCTGTATCTCGGTGACTGTAAGATCTACAAACTGAGCGGTATCGTGTACGTTTCTAACAACGCTACACTGACAATCGCTCCAGGTGCACTGGTTCAGGGTATCAAAGGCGCTCCAGGTGGTACACTGGTTATCACCCGTGGTGCTAAAATCAACGCTGCTGGTACTCAGACAGCTCCAATTCTCTTCACTTCTGACCAGGCATCTCCTGTTTCTGGTGACTGGGGTGGTGTAGTAGTTTTAGGTAAAGCTAACATCAACCAGGGTGATTCTGCTCTCGTAGAAGGTATCGGTGGTACACCTCCTGCAAGCGCTTATTATGGTGGTACAGTAACTAACGACAACTCAGGTGTTCTGACTTATGTAAGAATCGAGTATGCTGGTTACGAACTGTCTACTGACAACGAACTGAACGGTCTGACACTCGCTGGTGTTGGTTCCGGTACTACAATCAACCACGTTGAAGTGTACAAATCTAAAGATGATGCATTCGAATTCTTCGGTGGTTCTGTTAGCGCTTCTTACCTGATCGCTGCTTATCCACTGGATGATATGTTCGATTTCGACAACAGCTTCAGCGGTACTATCAACTATGCATTAGGTCTGTCTGACCAGACTCGCGCTGACAAGAGCCAGTCTAACGGTATCGAGTGTGATAACCTGGCTACAGGTGATTCAACTAAAACTCCGATCACTAAACCAGTTATCAACCACATGACTATCATCGGTCTGCCTAACGCTACACTGGCGTCTACTACAACCGGTGCTCCATCTGGTACAGGTAAATATGGTCGTGGTGCTCATTTCAGAAGAAGCTCCCGTTTTGACGTGAAGAACTCTATCTTCATGGGCTTCAACACTGGTATCTCTCTGGACGGTACTTCTCCAAGCAACACTCCATGTGCTTACTTCAGAGGTCTGTCTGTACTGGACAACAACCTGGTACACGCTTTCACAAGCCCATATGGTCCTTTCACTATCGAAGGTGCAAGTGCATGTCTGACTTCAGCTACACTGTACGCGCTGGCTACAAACCTGAACGGTGGTTACGTAACTGCTGATCCTAACGCTGACATTAAACTGGTTGCTCCATTCGGAACTACTGCTGCTGGTTTCTTCCCTCAGTCTACAGGCGAAGCTTTCACGTATAACGCAGGTGCGTTCACCTTTGGTGGCGCTGACTGGACTGTTGGTTTCTCTCGTTTCGGAAACTAAGATATAGTCATCACTGTTGTAAGTGTGGAGAGCATTGCTCTCCACACTTTCTTTAAAATAAACAAAAACATGCTGAGAATTTCAAAGGTAATTTTATTAGCTGCCGTTGTGTTACTGGCAGCCTGCAGAAAGGGGGAACCTGTCAATGAATTTTATTTTGCTTCTTTTACGGCAGAATTGCTCGCATTACCTGGTACCACTACTGTTGATATTTATGTTGGAGACAAAATAATTGATTCACTTGCCGCAGGAACAACAAAAGGGTTAGCAACACCTATGATGCTTGCGGCCAACCAGCCAAGTACAATATCATTTAAAAAAGCAGGCACTGACATCCTTTTACTGGATACCGTGCTGACTGCTGCTCCAGGCGATCGCGTGCCTCTAAAACTGGCATATAGTGCAGAACTGGGCATTCAGAGTTTTATTACCGGTAGTGCTGAAAATATACCTGCTGACTCAGGCGTATTTTTCCTCTTCAATCAACTGCCTGTTGAACTACAGGCGGATGATGTACATGTAGATGCACTCTTATTCAGATTCAACGGAGCGGAGTATGAAGACACAGGCGTATCCTGGGATAATCTGGAAAAGAATAAACTACACCCTGAACAGAAAATAATTGCGGTTACTGAAAATGAAGTGCCGATCCAATATATTATCAGACTTAAAAACAGAACGACAGGTGAATACCTGGGTGATGGTCTCGCACTCACAGATATTTCTACAACTTTCCTTCCCGGACAGCGTCAGATCGTATCTGTAAAAGGAAGACAAACAAGAGGTAAATGGCGTTTTTTTACTGAAGCCGCAGCTTATTAAAATCGATGCTGGTAAAAAGCTCGACTTAAAAGACGGACATTAACCCCTTTATACAATATGATGTTATCCGCTGATAACATCTCCTAGAATGTTTCACGAAGTGGTATGTTGTATCTACAGCATACCTTTTTTTATCGCAATGCTGTTGGTATCTTTAATACATTCCTATCTGCAATGGTCGCCTGCGCATCAAAATATCTTTGTACCACCGTCTCCGGATATGCCCGTTCTCTGCCACCGCCTGATATAATCGAAACTGCTTTTGCGATCAGTGGATCTTCAGCATCACCTACAGGCGACAGCGGTAATACAGACAATTCATCTATACGATAGTCAGGCGTAATCCCATTGACATAACCGCCTTCTCCCTTTGCGTTGGCAAGATTGTAGGTAAGTGGCAGCATCGTATAAGGAATACGTTGCGGTGAACGCATGTCTGTAATAATAACAGCCGCTTTATCTTTTCCCAATGTGCCCAGTCCGATCTGTACAACCTGCATATAAGACTTCAGTGTATTGATAGTCAGTTCTGCAGCGGAAGCGGTTTGCGGACCTGTCAGGATAAATACCCGTTGCAGGGCAAGTCTGCCAGCCGTTAATCCACTAAATGTTATAGGACTACCACTTTCAGGAACTGAGAGTGCTGATTTATAGGAAACTGTGCGTTGGCCCATATTGTCATTGCCGCCATATTTTGCAAACACACTATTCTCATTGATCCCGGGTGCGATCAGGGCATTTAGCAATGCAGCGCCGGTTACACTGCCACCGGCATTATACCGGAGATCCAATATAAGTTCTGTTGCGCCGGCATCTTTGAACTGTTTAAAAGCATTCAGCACATTCAAATTGTAGTAATCATCAAATGCATTGTAAAACAGATAAGCAACCGTCTTTCCGTTGACATGCTGTATGCTTTGTTTGTATATAGGTTGTTCACGGATGGTGCGTGCAGTGAGGGGAATATCTTCTCCTTTCTGTACGGTATTTCCATTGATGGTGGCCATATTCAGTACTGCGTTACCACTATTGAGTATTTCCTGACTGAGTGAAGCAGCGTTGGTTGTCGTAAGAGTGGTACCATTGATGGCAGTAAAATAATCACCTCTTTTTATACCCAGTATGGCGGCGCCGGAACCAGGTACGACAAGTCCGGTCACGCCTATCGCTCCGCCAGGTGCAGCAGGGTAGCTGATGACATTGAAAGTGATGCCAAAAGCGTAGAGCATATATTTTGGAAAGCTGGATGGATCATCCTGCTGATAGATCACAGAAAAACGGTCTGCCTTGTCTTTTAATCCTGCAAAGAAAGCGGTGGCAGCATGCTGACTGTCCGCCAGGGCAGGCAGTCCATTATTCCACAAATAGAAATACCGCATACTATCCAGTATCCAGGTATTGATCTCCTGCCGGGTAACAGGTCCGGTAGGAACGGCCGGTTTGACCACATCGTCTTTTTTACAGGCAATTAACAGTAAAGATAAGGTCAGGGCAGTAAGGGGTTTGCGGTACATATCGGATTGGGTTGATTGAATTACATATCGTAATGAGCCATCATTTCCCGCCTGATGTATTGCAGGGCGAGGTTAAGGTGATTTCTTACAGTAGTGGGCGACAGACTTAGCTGGTCTGCAATCTCTTTGTGACTTTTTCCTTTGTCGCGGCTAAGCAGATAAATATTCCGGCGTTGTTCCGGCATCTGTTCGATCAGTTTGTGAACCTGTTCACTGAATTCCTTGCGCATCAGTGTATCTTCGTCCCCCCTGTCTGATGAGACCTGGTTGGATGACAGTTGTGATAATGACTTTCTTTCTCGGTATAGTTTTCTCGTTTCATCGATCACAATATGTTTTACAAATACAAATAAGAGAGGAAATACATCCTGGTCTTTATGTACCTTATGGATGTTTTCCCATAGTTTGATGAAACATTGTTGTGTCACTTCCTCCGCCCGTTGCCGGTCGTCGGTAAGTTTGAATGCGAACCGGTACACCTTTTCCCTGTTGGCTTCAAATAATTGACCAAAGAGTATCCTGGATGGGTTATCAGACATAGAGTTTGATATATGGTTGCTATAATGGAAAATAAATGTAAGTAGTACATGTTACTTGAATGTTAAGCTTGAACAGCAGGGGATTTCAGCGGATGGAAACGGTGGAGTACTGGTCTATTATAAACAATTTCACCAATTTATATACATTTGCCTCATGTCTACAGAATTGTACAATCAAATATTTGATCAGTGTATTGCTGATTATCATGTGCACAATAGTGTGCACCAGCCTATCAACAATCCCTATGAAAAATCAGCCTTTGAACACCTGCTGTATCTGAAAAACTGGATTGACACTGTACAGTGGCATCTGGAGGATATCATCCGCGATCCATTGATCGACCCGGTAAAAGCATTGGAAATCAAGCGTTGGATTGATCGTTCCAATCAGGAACGTACTGACGTTGTAGAGTATGTTGACAGCTATTTTCTTGAACAATATAAAAATACAGCTCCGGTTGCCGGCGCTGCTATCAATACCGAAAGTCCGGCATGGGCGATTGACCGTCTGTCCATCCTGGCGCTCAAGATCTATCACATGCGTGAAGAAGCGACCCGTCCGGATGCGACATCAGAACACCGGGAAGCCTGCCAGCGTAAACTGGATATTCTGCTGGAACAACGCCAGGATCTGGGTAGCGCTATCACGCAGTTGCTGGAAGATATCGCTGCTGGCAGAAAATACATGAAAGTGTACAAGCAGATGAAGATGTACAACGATCCTTCCTTAAATCCGGTGCTCTACAAGGGAAAATAATTTATGCCTGAAAAACTGAGAACAATACTGGCAATCCGGTTTTCTGCCATGGGAGACGTAGCAATGACTATTCCCGTGATGCAGCAGGTATTGGAACAAAATCCCGGTATACAGATCGTTTTTGTATCGAACAGGAACTGGGGCGCCCTTTGTGCCGGTATTCCCCGCCTGATCTTTTTCCCTGCCGATCTGAAAGGAGCACATAAGGGATTCAAGGGCTTATACCGGCTTTTCAGGGAAATCAGCAAAGCACATAAAATTGACGCAGTTGCTGACCTCCACCATGTATTGCGCTCACAGATCGTACGCTCGTTTTTCCGGCTGAGTGGCCGCAAAGTAGCTGCGATCGATAAAGGCCGTGCTGAAAAGAAAGCACTTGCCCGTCCGGAAGAAAAGATCCTGATACCTTTAACAAGCACTATAGAGCGATATGCGGCCGTTTTCAGGCAACTGGGACTCTCTGTCACTATTTATCCAAAACAGCCTGTATTTGGACGTCAGGAGTTAACAGCGGCCATACAGGAAGTCACAGGGCCAAAAAACGGAGATAAGTGGATCGGACTGGCGCCATTTGCCACCTATAAAGAGAAAACGTATCCCCTGGCAAAAATGGAAGAAGTACTGGCTGCACTTGTGAAAAAGAAGCAGACAAAAGTACTGCTGATGGGAGGGGGAGCCGCTGAAGTCACACAGCTCACTACACTGGCGGTAAAATATCCCGAAGCGATCATCGTGGCAGGCAGATTCCGTTTACCGGAAGAAATGGCTATTATCAGCAATATGGATACCATGATCAGCATGGATTCCGCCAATATGCACCTGGCCTCTCTTTTTGGTGTACCGGTTGTTTCTGTATGGGGCGCTACACATCCTTTTGCAGGGTTTATGGGTTTCGGACAGACGGAAGATAATGCCGTGCAACTGGAAAGCCTTTCCTGCCGCCCTTGTTCCATATTTGGTAATAAGCCCTGTTTTCGTGGTGATCATGCCTGTATGGAATGGATTCCACCCACTGCAATTACTGAGAAAGTGACAAAAGTGGTCGGTGAATCCTAAATTTTTAAAACTTTTTTTTGTAGATTAGGAAAAAATACTAATTTCGCCATCCCAAATCACGGTGCGCCGCGGTACAAAAGGAGTAAGACAGATACTGAATCTGTTGATCCCCTCCGGAAACGAAAACATCGGTTTGTGGCTAAAAGGAAAGAAGATATTTTAAAGATATAGTTTGTCCTATAGTATAATGGTAGTACATCTGATTTTGGTTCAGACTGTCTAGGTTCGAATCCTGGTAGGACAACAAAAAAAACCGCTCTCGCAGCGGTTTTTTTTATGCCCGTATTTTTCTCCCGCTGAACACTCCCCCTGAAATTCATTCGTATTTTGTCTGCTTGTATTTTAATTTTGCACTCAATATCCGGGGACGGTTAAATTATTGAGCAATGAACTTCTATACACGTAAATGGGTAAAACCTGAAGACCTGAATGCACATGGAACTTTATTTGGAGGCAGTCTGCTGCGTTGGATAGACGAAGAGGCAGCTATCTATACTATTATTCAGTTGGGTACCAACAGATGTGTGACAAAATACATGTCCGAGATCAACTTTGTAAGCTCAGCCAAACAGGGCGATATTGTAGAGCTGGGGATAAAAGCTACTCATTTTGGAAGAACCTCCCTGACATTGGCCTGCCAGGTCAGGAATAAGATCACGCAGAAAGTGATCCTCACCGTGGATAAAATGGTATTCGTCAGCCTGGATGAAAGTGGTACTCCCTGGCCACACGGTCGCACAAAGATCACCTATACAGATGAGCGTCTGCGCGAAGATGAATAGTGCTAGGAAAGTGTATTTACCAATACACACCCTTTAAGGATCTCCATTTTTACAAAGGAATCGGTTTCCTGGAAACCGGCATCTAACCATTGTTGCTTACACTGGGGATTGGCATAGAGTATTTTCAGGGGGCGCTGCCGCCGCTGAAGGCTTTCTTTCACTTTACTGATGAACGCTTCCATGATCGTTTCATCGAAGGGGTTAAACAGAAAAATAACGCCTACTGTTTCAGGAATGGTATACTCTCTGGCGTCTTCACAGGATATATTGATTCGGATGTTCTTATACCGGTCATACAGGCTATCACGCATCCGGATAGACGCCTGGTATAAGCGGGGGGAGAAGTCAATGCCGGCCAGTGCCTGGAAACCATATGCTGCTCCCATCGCGAGTACTCGTCCTCTGCCACAACCTACATCCAGCAGGGTAGTGGAGAGGTCTGCAGGCTGCACATGGTCAAGCAGCCAGGTAGCCGTATAATAGTTCACAGGTTCATACATGGCTACATGTTTCCTGTCTTCTTCTGATACTTCTGCCGCCAGACTGTCTGTGCCAATTGTACGGATACCATACTTCTTTTCTCCACGGATCTCATGCCTGATAATGAAGAAAGCCAGGTCTACGCCCCAATGCCATCCGATGTAAATAAAATATAACAGGTACCTCATAATGTTCATTGCACCGTAATCCGCTTACAGTACGACTATTCTCAGGTTGTAGGGTATAAGAATAACACGCTAATTTAAGTAAATTCCGGGAGATGAGACCGGTGAGCGATGCTATAGGTCGCTGTCTTTCAGCCTTGGCTGATGTAACTGTACGGGTTTTGTACTCTTTGATTTCATCTTCAGATTCAGCATTTCAATAAATACAGAGAATGCCATGGCAAAATAGATATACCCCTTGGGAATATGCTGTTCAAAGCTTTCTGCGATCAGTGATACACCGATCAGTAACAGGAACGAAAGCGCCAGCATTTTCACGGTAGGATGTTTATTCACAAAATTACTGATACCTTCTGCCGCCACTACCATGACGCCTACCGCGATAATTACCGCAACGATCATGATCTGGATATGATCAGCCATACCCACCGCTGTGATCACAGAATCAAGGGAAAATACAATATCCAGCAGCAGGATCTGGATGATCGTCCGGGTAAAACTCGCCGGTTTGACTGGCCCGGTGCTGTGTTCTCCTCCCTCCAGTTTTTCATGGATCTCCGCAGTACTTTTATAGATCAGGAACAGGCCACCTATTAACAGAATAAGATCCCTGCCGGAAATAGCCGTTGCTTCCAGCCATTTCTCAGAACCAATACCGATCCATTCGCCAACGTTAAAAAGAGGGGTGGTAAGGGACATGATCCAGCTGATAGATAGTAAAAGCAGGATGCGAACAAACATCGCCAGTGTAAGACCCAGCCGGCGCGCTTTTTTCTGTTTTTCTGCGGGCAATTTGCCCGCCAGGATAGAGATGAAAACAATGTTGTCAATACCCAGTACAATTTCAAGTAAGCTTAAGGTCAAAAGGCTGATCAGTGAGTCTATTGTAAACAGACCCTCAGCGGAAAAAATATTTTCCATGTTTAGTTCGCATTAAGTTGAAACAGCAATCTTACAGTTTTTTCGGTTTACCAGAAATTCCATTTGATAACCGGCGAATCATGCCTCCGAAAATAAAGTAATGGAAAGGAAGCATTGTAAACCAGTAGAGCCTGCCCCATAAGCCTCGCGGGCGAAATGTGGCCGTTTGTTTCAGTATAGACTGACTGTTTTTTTCCGTTATCTGGAATTCCAGCCACGCCTCGCCCGGCAACTTCATTTCCGCAAATAATAAAAGTCTCCGTTGTTTTTTATCTGCCACCAGCACCCGCCAGAAATCAAGGGCATCGCCCGCATGTATATCTACCGGATCCCGCCTGCCCCTGCGTAGTCCCACCCCTCCGACAAGCTTATCGAGAAAACCGCGTATCCGCCACAGCGTGTTTGCATAATACCAGCCGTTATTACCGCCGATCTTCCAGATATTGTTAAGGACAAGGCTGTCATCCTGTTCAATTGTAATGGACTGCTCATCTTTCAAACAACCAAAACTGGGTACTTCGATGTTGTCCATCCACGTTTGAGGGGTATTGGTCGAAGAGAAAGAATCCTTCCAGCTGCTTGTCACAAGATTCTGCTCTATTTTCCCAAATGCCAGCTCAACAGCCTGTTTGTAGGTGAGTAAATGTATGCCCAGATCTTCTGCAAGTTTATTGGGCCGCGCCGTTACGTCTACCTTCATACTGTCAACAAGATTGACTGCAAGTTTGTAAGAAGTGGATGTAATGAAATAAAGCCAGTAAGAAGAGAGCCGGGGCGTCATGACCGGCAGGATAAGAATATATCTTTTCAGCTTCCTGACCGCTGCATATTGCAGTAATAGCTGTTTATAGGTCAATACTTCCGGACCGGCTATGTCATAATTGGCGTGATAGGTAGCCTTTTTCCCCAATACACCACAGAGAAAGAAAATGACATCTCTGATCCCAATAGGCTGACAATGGGTGTTCAGCCACCTTGGGGTGACCATTACCGGTAATTTCTCTACCAGGTCCCTAATGATCTCAAAAGAGGCGCTTCCTGAGCCAACAATAATACCGGCTCTTAATGCCGTCAGCGGAACAGGACCTTCTTTCAGGATATTCTCCACCATTAACCGGGAGCCAAGATGCCTGGATAATTCCTGCTGATTGACTATTCCGGTCAGATAGATCACCTGCTGGCAATTTGTAGGGCTGATCAGCCGCACAAACGTTCTTGCAGAATCCGCTTCTTTTTCCTCAAATTGTCCACCGCTGCTCATAGAATGTACCAGGTAATAAGCTACATCAATATCGGTGGGAAAGACTGTCGCCTGCGGCTGCAGAAAGTCGATTTCGATAATATCAACCGGATAGTTATGCTGCTGGTTAAACCTGTCCCTGTCCCTTACACAACAGGTAATACGATGGCCCTGTTCCAGTAATACCGGAATCAATCGCTGACCTATGTAGCCATTTGCGCCTGTAAGCAGTATATTCACAATGAAAGTTATTGGTATACAGGTTAATTACTACAAAATCTGCACCAGTACAGCAGTGAACTTTTATGATTAAAAAACACGGAAAACCCATACTTATTGGATACTTTTGTTACATTAACCCCCTAGTCTGAAGATATATGAGTATAAAAGTAATTGCCTTTGATGCGGATGATACATTATGGATCAATGAACCCTATTTCCGCGAAACAGAAGCTGAGTTTTGCCAACTGATGGAGAGCTATTTACCACAGCACACCGTCGCACGTGAACTACTGCAGACAGAGATCAAAAACCTGTCCCTTTACGGCTATGGTATTAAAGGATTTATGCTGTCAATGATAGAAACAGCCCTGACAGTATCCAATAAAACCATTGATATCAGTGCAGTGGAGAAAATTATCGAATATGGCAAATCCCTGCTGGCCAGACCGGTAGAAATACTGGACGGCGTACCTGAAGTACTATCCACACTGAAAGATCAGTACCGCCTGGTCGTTGCTACAAAGGGTGATCTGCTGGATCAGGAACGTAAACTGCGTAATTCCGGTGTCCTGCACTATTTTCACCATGTGGAAGTGATGTCTGATAAACAGGAAGGAGACTACCGTAAACTGTTAAAACACCTGGATATCACACCAGATCAGTTTCTGATGATCGGTAATTCCCTGAAATCAGACGTATTACCGGTACTGGGTATTGGTGGAAGCGCTATTCATATTCCCTATCATATTACCTGGGAACATGAACATGTAGATGTGCATATCGATAACCCTAATTTCAGACAGGTCGGAAATATTTCAGAAGTCTTGCCATTGTTGTACGCGACGTCATTGTAAACCATAACCAGTAATTTTTACTGAGTAACCATCCTATACTGTCTCCACAGTAGCAGGGATTTCTGTTGCTTTTTAATGTGTATTATTAAGCAGGATTTCCTATTTTGTAGACCACGTTAAAATTCCATATTACTCACTACTCAAGTCAAACAAATGAAAATTAAATGGATGGTGTGTTGTGCACTTCCAGTGGTTTTCATGTTACCACTGGGGGCACAGGCCGGCATCAAACAGGTCTCACCCGGCGCCTACACTCCTCCCGCGTACGAAGCAGTACGCCTGGGTAATGTTAAACCCACGGGCTGGCTCAAACGTCAGCTGCAGATTATGCGTAAAGGATCATCCGGTCATCTGGATGAGTATTACAGCAAGATTAAAAATGATAACGGTTGGCTCGGTGGCCGCGGCGATGGCTGGGAGGAAACTCCCTACTGGCTGGATGGTGCATTGCCACTTGCTTATCTGCTGGATGATGCTGTTCTCAAAGACAAGGTACTGCGTTATGTCAACTGGACACTGGATCACCAGCGTAAAAGTGGTTATTTTGGTCCGCTGACCAATGCTGAGATCACCCGTCAGGTGGATATAGATGCGGCGCATGCCGCAGAAGGAGAGGACTGGTGGCCGAAAATGGTTATGCTGAAAGTATTACAGCAATATTATTCCGCGACAGAAGATAAGCGCGTGATCAAATTCATGTCCAGATACTTCCGTTACCAGCTGGAAGCACTGAAAGTAGCGCCGGTGGGTAAATGGACAGAATGGGCCCAGTCCCGCGGAGCGGAAAATGTGATGATGGCCCAATGGCTGTATAGTATTACTGAAGATGATTACCTGCTGGAACTGGCCGAAACGATCGAACAGCAATCTTTTCCCTGGACAACCTGGTTTGGTAACAGGGACTGGGTGATCAATACGACCACCTATCGCAATAATACCCAGTGGATGAACAGACACGCTGTGAATGTCGCTATGGGATTAAAGGCGCCTGCGGTCGACTACCAGCGTACCGGTAAACAGGAATGCCTGCAACACCTGCGTACAGGCTGGCAGGACCTCATGACGATTCATGGTCTGCCGATGGGTATCTTCTCCGGAGATGAAGACCTGAACGGAAATGATCCTACCCAGGGCGTAGAGCTCTGCGCTATCGTAGAAGCCATGTATTCACTGGAAAATATCAGTGCTATCACAGGAGATGTGTTCTATATGGATGCACTTGAAAAGATGGCCTTTAATGCTTTACCAACCCAGACAACCGACGACTACAACGAGAAACAGTATTTCCAGGTCGCCAATCAGCTGCAGATCAGCAGAGGGGTGTTCAATTTCTCATTGCCTTTCGACCGCGAAATGTGTAACGTATTAGGTGCACGCAGCGGCTATACCTGTTGCCTCGCCAATATGCACCAGGGCTGGACCAAATACACCTCTCACCTCTGGTACCAGACCTCTGATAAGGGACTGGCAGCACTGGAATATGGCCCCTGTACCATGACGGCGGAAGTAGGGAAAAAACATAGGGATGTGACGATCACAGAAGTGACAGATTATCCTTTTAATGAAGAGATCCGCTTTCAGATCGCCATTAAAAAAGAAACTGAATTCCCGCTTCAGCTACGTATCCCTGCCTGGTGTAATGAAGCCGTGATCTTACTCAATGGTCAGCCTTTAAGAAAAGACAAAGGCGGTCAGATCATCACTGTTGAACGTGAATGGAAAGATAAAGACGAGCTGACATTACAGTTACCAATGACCATTACAACCGGTACCTGGGGACGTAACTCCAGTGCGGTGGAAAGAGGTCCGCTGGTATATGCCTTAAAACTGGAAGAACGCTGGGTAAAAGACGCGGATCCGGCAGAAGGAGCTTACTATAGCGTATATCCTACGGGCGACTGGAACTTTGCCTTACGCCGCAATGATATACGGCATGCCGCTGATAGCATGAAAGTGACAAAACAGCGTCCGCTGGATTCCAGTTTTGTATGGAACCTGCAACATGCACCGCTGGAAATCACCGCAAAGGCCAAAAAGATCCCCTCCTGGCAGGTAATGAACGGAGTGGCCTATCAGCCTCCAACCGACAGGGAAGGGCTCTATAAAGGGAAGGTAGATACCGTTGTGCACAACATCGCGTTAGTGCCCTATGGTTTTACAAAAGTGAGGGTAGTTGCATTCCCTGTTGTACCATAATCTAAAACATTTGACATTGAGAATTATTCTGACCGCAGCGCTAATGCTGATCACCAGTATTGTAAGCGCACAGTATACCGCCTGGAAAGGCAGCTGGATCACCAACACGGAAGATACCACAGCTACAAAGGCCCCTTATTTAAGAAAGACATTTACACTGGATAAGAAGGTTGTCAGCGCGACCGCCTACGTGGCCGGTGTGGGTTATCATATTGTATTTGTAAACGGAAAACCTGTTACGGATGCTGTACTGGAGCAGGCATATACCCGCTATGACAAACGCCTGTTATACAAAGTATATGATGTAACAGCATTGTTATCCCGCAAAGGCGCGCAGAGTGTTGCCGCCGAACTGGGTAACGGATGGTATAATATCCAGTCGCACGCCGTATGGGGATTCCAGAATGCACCATGGAGAAAAACACCGCGTCTGTTACTGGACCTCGTTATCCGGTATGACGATGGAACGAGTGAAACGATCGCTACGGATAATAGCTGGAAATATGCAACAGGCCCCAGCCAGTTCAACTGTCTGTACTCCGGTGAGATCTATGATGCCCGTCAGGAAGTAGCTGGCTGGAACCAGACAGGCTTTAATGACGCTAACTGGAAACAGGTATTACTGACATCCTCTCCGGGTGGTGAATTGCATGAGCAGATCATGCCTTCCATTAAAGTAATACGCCGTATTAAGCCGGTATCCATGAAGAACCTGGGTAATGGAAAATACCTGTTTGACATGGGACAGAATTTTGCCGGTGTAGCTACACTGAAGGTAAATGGACAGGCCGGTACAAAGGTAACGATGTACTATGGAGAGGTGTTGAAAAACGGTGAACTGGATATGGTGCATAACACGGAACATATGCGTAGTATGCCGGGTGAACTGCGTTTCCAGACGGATGTATATTATCTGAAAGGTGGCGGCCGTGAAGTCTTTACACCGCGTTTTGTATACCACGGTTTTCAGTATGTACAGATAGAAACAGATCAGCCGCTCGATCTGAATGTACAATCACTGGAAGGGCTTTTCTACAGTACGGCATTTGAAGAAGCAGGACATTTCACCAGCTCCGATCCGATGATCAATAAACTGTATGAAGCGGCCCGTCAGTCTTATCGCAGTAACTTCCTCAGTATTCCGACGGATTGTCCGCAACGTGAAAAGAACGGGTGGACTGCAGATGCACATATTTCTACCGAGATCGGCCTCTGGAATTATCAGACGACAGAAGGTTACCGTAAATGGTTGCATGATGTACGTGATGCACAGCTGCCAAGCGGCGCTATGCCAGGTATTGCGCCTTCCAACGGATGGGGATATGACCGCCCGGGAAATGAAGAGTTTACATTCGGTCCTGCCTGGGGGAGTGCTTTAGGTTTTGTGACCTGGTATATGTATCTCTATCATGGTGATACCGCACTGGTAAGAGAACACTACGACGCATTTAAAAAGTATACAGATGTAGTAGCAAAAGGAGCAGAAGGTTACCTGTTCAAACATGGACTGGACGACTGGATGTCTTTGGTGAAAACGCCCATGCCGCTTACTTCTACTGCCTATTTTTATACCGATGCAGAGCTGGTAGCAAAGATGGCGCGTGTATTGGGTAATAAGACTGACGAACAGACTTACACCAGATTGGCAGACAGTATCCGTGCCGCATTCAACCGTGCTTATTTTGATGCAAATACAGGTGTCTATAAAGACAGTACAATGACGGCATTGAGTGCCGCTGTCTTCCACGGACTGGCATCTCCGGAAGCAGCAGCGAAAACAGCTGCGCAATTATCTGCAAAAGTACAGCGTAGTAATTATCATGCAGATTTTGGCGTCATGGGTACCAAATATGTGCTGCCTACTCTGAGTGATTATGGTTATGCTGATGTAGCATTCAGAATGCTGACTGATACCGGTTATGCCGGCTGGGCGCATTGGATTGCGAACGGTGCAACCACCTTGTATGAAGACTGGCCGGGAGAGTTATCCCATAACCACATCTTCTTCGGTGATTACTGTGCATGGTATTATAAAACACTCGCAGGTATCCGTCCTGATGAAGCAGCACCTGGTTTCCAGCATTTTTACATACAACCGGCATTTGTAAAAGCATTGAATTTTGTAAAGGCAGATTATGCCAGCAGTGCAGGTATGATCAAAGTGGAATGGAAGCGTAAAGGAAATGGCGTGAAACTGTCTGTTGAAATACCTTCACGTGCAACACTCAGATTACCAGCCGGTATGACAGATGATAAAAACGCAACGCGTATTACCTTGAATGGGCAGCAGTTTGATCAGATCGTACTGACACAGGGTAAGTATACATTTAACCTGAAATGAGCTGTCAATAAATAGTATAAATAGTTGAAAACGTCTGGTACCATTACCAGGCGTTTTTTTTTGATGACCATACCATACTTATCCTATACCAATCTTCCGATAGTGTTGCCTTCCAGACGTAGCACTAACGTAAGGTAAGTATAGTATAACTATTGTTTAACCGGGAAATGACTAAGTGAAAGTACAGGGATGTAATGCAGATAAATGGTATAGCAGAGGAAGATGGTATATTATTTTGAGGGAAGGGGAACGGCCATGCCGTTAAGAATAAATGCTACCTGTTTCTGGACGATGCTTCATAGATAATCTGATTTTGATATTCTCCGATCACTACTCTGCCATAAATATTCCTGGTCCAGCCGTTTTCAAATCCATGATTATTGGCGATCAGATACCCTTTATGTGCATCCATTTTGATGATCTTATGCGCATCGATGTAATGTCCTTTTACTTTGCAGAATACGATGTCTCCGATCTTGTATTCACTGGCTTTTTCAAAGGTTAGTTGCGAGCCGCTCTTAAGAATGGGTAACATCGAGCTGCCAAATGCCTTCATCTTTCCTTTGCCGGTTTGTTCTAACTCGGCTTTTAATCGTTCGAATTTGTTCATGTTTTATAGTTTTCATGTTGATAGTTTTCAATGGCAAATAACGGTTATATGTGTGCAACCTATTTGCGCAGGAGTGGACAATTTTTTTTAACAAATCGTAAAGGGCTGAAAATGTGCTTTATGGAAAATAGTAGCAGGGTGACCGTTACCAGTAAAGCAGTAGATATAACAGGAATGGCCACCCGGCTTTAATAAATTACAGCAGGATGGCCAGTATATATCATCGCGATTGAACGGCTTAGAACCGATGGGGGTAAAAATTCAGCGCCGGGTTCTTTCCTTCACTGATCGTTACATACCCCGAGTTATCCGGCATTAATGCAATACCTTCTCCCTGCTGTTCAGGCACATATGGCAATGTAACTGCCGGTCTGGCCATTGCGGCTTCCACCGTTTCTCCTGCCTGCCGGCTCCAGTAATACACCAGATTTTTATCCTTGATCACAATATGTTTACCATCCTGTGAAATATCACCCGCAGTGATCCAGGTATAAGGGACAGTACCGACCTTCTGCAATACGGCCTTTTCACCATCCCTGAAGTTCAGCGGTGTTTTATAGATCCCTACAGCCTTCTCCCTTTTGCTTACCACATAGAGGAACTTGTCAATCGGGTCTACCATGACCGTTTCTGCGTCTCTGGGGCCATCAGGATAGCTGATCAGCAGAGTCTCCGGTTTGATGGTCGTTTTGCTGGCTGGTGCCTGAGAAGGGGCCTGAAAACGATAAATATGGGTATGCAGGTCCAGACGGATATTGTTACCAATATCGCCAACATATACATATTGCTTATGTGGAATCGGGCCGGCGCCTTCCGCGATATCTTCCCAGTCGCGGTTTTTGACGCCCTCAAGCTGAATAGTGCTGATCAGTTGTCCTTTATGATCAAGTAGATATACTTCAGGTTTATTACCACTGTCGTTGTGTGTCCAGAAGTAACCCGGTAGCGCCCTGCTGGCAGCAAGACCGGAAGCTTCCTGAATGGCTGAACTATTTACGATCCCCAGTACCTGTGGCTGGACAGATTCGTTAAGTTGTACTTTCTTCTTCTTAGAAGATAATTGTTCCTGTTTTTCCTTCTTCTTATGTTCCTTTTTCTTTTTCTGTGCAGGTGCTGATATGGCTATGGATAGCAATAATAACAGCAGACTGTTAAAGATGGTCCGTTTACTCATTATACGATACTACGAAATAATAAGCACATAACCCATTCTAAACCAGTCCCGTCTGTAAGGCAACCTTGACCAGTCCCGCAGTGTTTTTTACTTCCAGTTTGTGCAGGAGACTGATACGATGGTTTTCTACCGTATGCAGACTGAGAAACAGTTTGTCGGCAATTTCCTGGTTGGTATGTTCGTCGATGATCAGTTGCAGGACTTCCTTCTCCCTTCGTGTCAGAGCCGTATTTTTCTTCTCTGATTTCTTGTTCCGGAACATATCCTCTATCAGCTGCTGATTCAGGGCAGGAGAGAGGTACTGACCTCCTTTCTGTACCGTTTCAATGGCTTGCAGGATCGTCACATCGTCTGACTCTTTCAGCAGATATCCCATGCAACCCAGTTTCAGCATTTTCTTGACAAGGAACAGTACATCAGAACTGCTGAGTACAAGGATACGTACCTGCGGATAGTTTTTCAGGATACTCGCAGCCAGTTCAGGCCCACTCATATCCGGCAGGTGCATATCCAGCAGCAGGACGTCGGGTTGTCTTTCCCTGATACCTTTTAAAAGGGTGTTTCCATTGGTATAGATGTCGGTCACTTCTACATGGGCAGCATCACGTAATATGCTACAGATGCCATTAGCCACAATAGGGTGATCGTCAGCAATCGCTAGTTTGATAGGCATGTCTGGCAGTATTATTATGTTTAATCGAAATTTCTATATGTACGCTGGTTCCCTCTCCAGGTACGCTCTCAATATGTAAATCCCCGTTTAACGAATTTACGCGTTCCCGGATAGTTTTCAATCCTATACCATCAGATTGTGCAGATGATAACATACCATTACCGTCATCTTCAACAGTTACAGCAAGTTGTGATTCATGACAGCCGATCTGAACGATAGCATGTTTCGCATTGGCATGTTTGAGGATATTATGGACAAGTTCCTGTATCACACGGTAGACAGTCAGTTCTTCGGCGGATGTTAGTCCGGTGTGGGTACCGATGGACTGGAAAGTGATCTCCAGCGTATGTCCCTTTCTGACACGTTCACAGAACAGGGCAGTCGCTTTTGTCAGTCCTTCCTGAAGTAATATCTCCGGCATCAGGTTGTGCGCGGTCTTTCTTAGTTCGACAGATGCCTCTTCCAGCAGGTGCAGTACTTCTTTGAAATCTTCCGTTACATCTGTTGTGGTATATCTGCGGAAGATAGCGCTGAGCCGTGTACGGATCGTACCTAATGTACCGCCCATACCATCATGCAGGTCACGGGCAATGCGGCTCCGCTCTTTCTCTTCCCCTGCTATCATCGCCTGGAGGTTGCTGATCTGCAATTCCTGCCGCAGGTTCCGGATCTTCTCCAGCTGTAATTTCTGTTTGTGCAGATTGTTACGGTATATCAATACACTGATCAGCAGTATCAGCAGCAGACCGGAAGACACTGCAATAATTAACATGTTTTTCGTCTTGATCCTGCTTTCATTACGGGTGATTGCCAGTTGCTTCTCTGCCAGTTCCTTATTCTTATCCGCAATACGGTATTTCATTTCCAGGTTAAACACCAGCTCCAGTTTCTCCACCTTCATCATACTATCTCTGATAACAGTGTAAGCCTTTCTGTATTCTGCCGCTTTCTTATACTGTCCGACGGCTTCATAGGCATCTGCCAGTACCTGGTTGCCACGGCCTACCAGCAGGTGGACCATATGTCGATCCTCCGCATTTGTTAGTGCCGGTAATGTAATGGTGATGGCTTTGTTATACTGTTGCTGCATCACGAAGGCCTGACCGGTACAGATATCTGCGAAGATCTGGTGCCTGTTCGGAATAGGATTGTTCGCGGGAAAGAGTGCTTTTGCCTTTTTCAGGTATTCAATAGCAGGTACGGGATTCTTATCATCCAGGTAGGTAAGGGCGGTATTGATCAGCAGACCGGCTTCCATACTGGCGGAGATCTTCGTTGCCTTTCCCATCTGGATAGCAGATGCACAGTAGTAACGGGCAGAATCGTTCTGAACGATGTTATTAAAATAGCCTGCCTTATAATAGTAAAGCATCATCAGTGCAGTAGTATCTTTTTTGATATTAGCGCTGTCGATCAGGTTGTCGATATGGCCCATGATCTGCTGAATATGCGAGTCGTTCTGGATATTTTCATTAATATTCAACCAGAAATCCAGCAGACTGCAATATACACGGGTCTGCATCCGCCGGTCTGTTACCTTATTGGCTTCCAGCAGGTCCAGGGCCGCATAACGGTAGTAGGCAGAAGAATCATATTTACCTTTATAATAGAAACTCTGCGACATAAACAGATAAACGTTCACCCGCATCTCCAGCCCCTCCTGGTTATCTTCGCAATAATGCAGGGCCAGCCGCTCACATGACAGGGCCTTGTCCTTCTCATTGTTATTATTATAACAAAGCGCCAGACCAGCCAGAGCATGTGCAACGCCATTATTATACTTCAATATACGGGCATCTTCCATCCCCATATAATACAGGCGAACGGCATTGCTGGTAGCAGTGTCTTTTTTGGTGCCGGCAAGCTTTAACAGACTGTCCACGTGTTTGATACTGGTCCCGGAATGCGTGACACTCCTTGACAACTGGTCAGTTACCGTCTGGGCACTAAGAGATAGGCCGTTACCAATCAGAAGTAACAGCACGAAAAGCAGCGTTCTACGGATCTTACCGTGGAACAGGTTACTAAGGTTACCCATCATTAGAAGTCATTTCATTCTCTTTGTGGCATCATGGCAAATTTTTCCTGTAAAATTGACAGTTATTACAGGATACGAAATAGATTCTGGTTGCAACAAAGGATTTCCTATAAAATAGTGTCGTTACGAATATAAAGTTTGGTTGATTCCGGGAAGTAAGATAAGAATTAAATAGTGGTTTACCGCTAATTTCTATAAAGGCGGTTTACCCGGATGCAACAACCTTCCCAACTGAATAATTTTAGCTTTTGAAAAAAGGAGCCTAGTTCGCAACATTCTAAAGGGGTATTGACAGTTGAGTGTTAATTCGTTACAGCTAAATCTAACGCGTGGAACAGTAAAAGCCGGATAGTACGTCACACTATCAGGTGAGGAGCAACCAGAAGAAGATATTTTTTACAACCAGGATCATTTCAGTAAATCAGCTATACATATGACATTACCTATACATGGTAATCAATTGCCGGCGTCCCTCAAAAAGCGCCGGAGGGGAATTATTACGGTTACAATACTGCTATTACTATCCGGCGCAGCACATGCAGCCGGAACCAACCATGCGGCTGACAGCCGTATAGTAAGAGATTCTATGCCTATGGGGCTGGCGAAAGGAAGAGTGACTGGTGCTGAAGAGAAAGTAGCACTGCCCAATGTATCAGTGGTCAACCTGTCTACCAAAAAAGGTACAGTGACAACTATTGATGGCGATTTTACACTGAGCGCCCGTTCCGGCGACAGCTTACGTTTTTCTTTTATTGGAAAAAAAGCCCAGGTGGTCCTGTTCACTGGTCAGGCCCTGGTGAACGTGCTGCTGAGTGGTACGGAAGGCTCACTGTCAGAAGTGGTGGTGACCGGCTTCCAGAATATTGACAAAAAGAAATTTGCGGGTTCTGCCGTATCTATCAAGGCGGAAGACGTAAAGATAAATGGTGTGGCGGATGTAAGCCGTATGCTGGAAGGCCGTGTAGCGGGTGTATCTGTACAGAACGTATCGGGTACATTTGGTACTGCGCCTAAGATCCGTATCCGTGGCGCTACCTCCATCAATGGTGATAACAAACCATTGTGGGTAGTGGATGGCGTGGTACTGGAAGATGTGGCTAATATCTCCAACGATCAGCTGTCCAGTGGCGACCCTACCACACTCCTAGGTTCTGCTGTTGCAGGCCTGAACTCCAACGATATTGAAAGCTTCGATATCCTGAAAGATGCCGCCGCAACGGCCCTGTATGGCGCCCGTGCAATGAATGGGGTAGTGGTGATCACGACTAAAAAAGGTCGTGCAGGTAAACCGACTATCGCCTATAGCGGCAACTTCAGTACACAATTGAAACCTACCTATGGAAACTTTAATATCATGAACTCCGCCAGACAGATGTCTGTGCTGGCGGAGCTTGAGCGTAAAGGGGTGCTGACATCTGATATCCTTTCCCGTGGCGACGTAGGCGTATACGGAAAGATGTATGATATGCTGCAGACCGATGTGAATGGTCACTTCGAACTGGAGAATACCCCCGAAGCGCGTAAAGCTTTCCTGATGCAATATGGCCGGGCCAATACCGACTGGTTTGATATCCTGTTCCGTAACAACTTCGTACAGGAACATTCCATCAGCGTATCATCCGGTACGGATCGCTCCCAATCCTATTTTTCTACCAGTTACTATGGTGATAACGGCTGGACAATAGCAGATAAAGTACATCGCTATACCCTGAACTATCGTAACAACTATAAATTCTCCGACAGGTTCTCTGCCGGCTTCTCTACACTCGGTTCTGTACGTCAGCAGAATGCTCCCGGCGCACTGACGCGTAACAGTAATCCGGTGGAAGGTCAGTACGACCGTGACTTTGATATCAACCCTTTTAGCTACGCACTGAATACCAGCCGTACCCTGAGAGCATATGATGATAAAGGTAACCTGGAATATTTCAGACGCAACTATGCTGATTTCAATATCATCAATGAACTGCGTAACAACTACCTGTCACTGAACGTAATGGATCTCCGCCTTCAGGGAGATCTGAGCTGGAAGATCACTGAAAAACTGAAATGGGAATTTGTAGGCGCACTGCGTTATGTGAAGTCTTCCCGTGAACACCAGATCACAGAAGACGCAAACATGGCCAACGCTTACAGAGCGGCAGACAATGCCACCATCGCACAGAACAATAAATTCCTGTACCGTGATCCGGAGAATCCGGATGCACCACCGGTGATCGTATTACCAGAAGGCGGCTTCTACAACAGAACGGAAGACCAGCTGGTCAACTACGATTTCCGCAATACACTCAGCTACAGAACAACTTTCGGTGACAATCATAACCTGAATATCCTGGCAGGTCAGCAGGTGAAATATGCTGACAGACAAAACGCTTCCAGCACCGGTTATGGTTACCAGTATAACAACGGTGGTGTGCCTTATATCGACTATCGTGTACTGAAACAAACCATCGAAAGCAACTTCCCTTATTATGGTATGGCACGTGACTATGATAGGTTCGCTGCTTTCTATGGTACCGCTGATTACTCCTATAGCGACAAATATAGCATCAGTGCCAATGCCCGCTACGATGGTTCCAACCGTCTGGGAGCTTCTTCCAACGCAAGATGGCTGCCTACCTGGAGCTTCGCCGGTCGCTGGAACCTCGACAGAGAAGACTTCATGCGCGATATGCGTAATGTAGACTATCTCTCCGTACGCGCCAGCTATGGTCTGACCGCCAGCATGGGGCCTGCTACCAACTCAAATATCGTTTATCAGACTGTGAACAGCCGCCGTGCGCACCTGAATGAAGTGGAATCTGTTATCCAGCTGGCTCACCTGAAGAACACTGAATTAACCTGGGAAAAGTTATATACTTCTAACGTAGGTGTGGAAGCAGGTTTCCTGGACAGACGCCTGAACATGACCCTCGACCTTTACAGCCGTAAAAGTTTTGACCTGATCAGCCTTATTAAAACCTCCGGTATCGGTGGTGAATTGTACAAAGCTGCCAACTATGCAGATATGACCTCCAAAGGTATTGAAGTGATGGTAGGTGGTGAGATCATCCGTAAAAAGCACTGGGGATGGAGAACCAACCTGACCTTCGGTTATAATACCAACAAGATCACCAATGCGAAAAACTCCCCGCTGATCTTTGACCTGGTAGCTGCTGAAGGTGGTAACAAGGAAGGTTATCCTGTACGCAGCCTGTTCTCCCTTGATTACAAAGGACTGGACCCGCGTACGGGTGTGCCGACTTTCGTTACAGGAGATGGTAAGACCAGTTCAAACGTAGATCTGCAGGATGATGCAACCGGTACACTGGTTTACCAGGGCCCCGTTGATCCTCCGGTAACAGGTGGTCTGAACAACACCTTCCGCTACAAAGCTTTATCACTGAACATTTTTATGACTTACCAGTGGGGTAATAAGATCCGTCTGTATCCTGCTTTCAAAACATCTTATTCTGATCTTGATGCAATGCCAAATGAGTTCTATGATCGTTGGGTAATGCCGAAAGACGAGACTAAAACAGATGTACCGTCTATACTCGATGCATATGAGCAGACCCTGCTCGGTGGTGCATATCCTTATAACAACTACAACTATTCTACAGCGCGCGTAGCAAAAGGAGATTTTGTACGTCTGAAAACAGTATCCCTGAATTACCTGCTGCCTGCCAGTTTCCTGAAGAGAACAGGCTTTAGCAGCCTGGCTGTGACAGCTGCTGCGAATAACATGTGGCTGATCTATTCAGATAAAAAACTGAAAGGACAAGACCCTGAGTTCTTCAACGCCGGAGGTGTGGCACAGCCAATACAGAAGCAGTTTACATTATCTCTTAAAGTGGGCATTTAAAAACAGACCGTATGCAAAGAAAAGCGCTATATATACTCCTCGCCATTCTTCCATCTGTAACAGGATGTAAAAAATACCTGGATCAACAGCCGGATAGTACCTGGACACAACTGGACACACCTGAAAAGGTAAGCCAGCTGCTGGGCACTGCCTATCCACAGGCTAACTATATGACTTTCTGTGAAGCCATGTCAGACAATGTGGCTGATAAAGGTACCGGTGTTGACGTACGCACCAACAGAGACCCTTTCTATTTTAATGATGTGCAGAACATCAACCAGGATTCTCCTGAATACTATTGGGCAGCTGCCTACACCGCCATCGCTGCGGCTAACAACGCCCTGATCGCCTGTGAAAATGCAACGGATACAGCTGCTTATAGTCGTCAGAAAGGCGAAGCACTGGTAGCCCGTGCCTATGCACATTTTATGCTGGTGAATATCTTCTCTAAAAGCTATGATGCAACAACTGCTAACACAGATATGGGTATTCCATATGTTACAGAGCCGGAAGAAGTAGTATTCAAACAGTATGACAGAAAAACAGTCGCCTACGTATACGATCAGATCGAGAAAGACCTGCTGGCAGGTTTACCATTGATCCGTGATGATAAATACAAAGTGCCTAAGTACCATTTCAACCAGAAAGCAGCTTATGCATTTGCAGCGAGATTCTATCTGTACAAACGCGATTACCAGAAGGTGATCACCTATGCAGATATGGCTTTCCCGACAAGTCAGGCAGTGAGCTATCTGCGTCCATGGAATACTTCCTATGTATTTCTCTCTCCGCTGGAATTGTTCAATATCTATTCAAACTCCAGCGAGAATGCCAACTTCCTGCTGGTAGAGACCAATTCGAGCTACGGCCGTAATCTGGCACAGTACCGCTTTGGTATGAACTTCCCGATGTACAGAGCGATCATGGGTAGCAATGTAACAGGTGGTGACTGGTGTTTTCCGGCATATACCTATGGCACTGCTGATTACTTCATCCCTAAGCTGAGTGAATATTTCGTAAAGGAATCTGTGAATGCGACCATTGGTTATATCTACACCATGGTGCCTTTATTCACAGCAGAAGAAGTACTGTTCAACAGGGCAGAGGCAAACGCACAGCTGGGTAATACCTCTGCTGTTCTGGCCGATCTGAATACCTATGCCAGCACTCGTATCACTAACTACGATGCAGGCACAGATGTAGTGACACTGGCCAAATGTAAAAGTTACTATGGCCTGTCAGATAATAAGAACGCACTGTTAAATGCCGTACTGGATTTTAAAAGAGCGGAATTCGTACAGGAAGGTACACGCTGGTTTGACCTGATGCGCTATAAGGTACCTGTTACCCACGTAACCAGTCAGGGACAGACGATGATACTGGGAGCGGATGATCCGCGCAGGGTCTTCCAGATTCCTTTATCCACAAAAACATCCGGACTTCCATTAAATCCCCGCTAAACATTTCTCAGGATTTATCCCGCAAACAGCATGAAAAATATAAAGACATTATTCCTTCTCCTGACGGTGGCCTTGTTTGCCGCATGCGCCAAAGACGATGACCTGAGTAACCTGGAAGATATTCCGGGTCTGGGTGGAGATACCTGGCAAAAGACAGCGCTCGACAAATGGTTGTACGATACCCTGGTGGTGCCATATAACATTGAAGCCAAATACAAATGGGATCAGTTTGAGTTTGACCTGAACAAAACACTGGTGCCGCCACAGGAAGCGATGGTAAAACCAGCCCTGCAATCCATTAAGAAAGTATGGATCGATACCTATGTACAGGAGGCCGGTATTGAGTTCTTCCGTCAGAACAGTCCGAAGTTCCTGATCCTTTGTGGTAGTGCCAGCTGGAATGTGGATAACGGTACGATCACCCTGGGTACTGCTGAAGGTGGCCGTAAAGTGGTGCTTTATTCCATCAATTCTTTCCGTATCAAAGGCATGCCGAATTACAAGCCTTCTGACTCAGCGACCCTGAAGCAGATCTTTCATGTAATAGAGCACGAATTCGGGCATATTCTTCATCAGACGATACTTTACCCGCCAGCATTTAAAAACATCTCTGCAGGGCGTTATTCTGCCAACTGGACCAATATCAGTGATGACGAGGCGCACGCCAATGGTTTTATCACCCCGTATGCGATGTCTGGCTTTGACGATGACTTTGTGGAAATGATCTCCATTATGCTGACAGATGGCCGTGCAGGTTTTGAAAGACTGATCGCCAGCATACCGGAAGGTACAGCAGCCAGCGGTGTGACACAGGCCCAGGCAATCGCTGCCCTGCGTCAGAAAGAAGCCATGGTAGTGGCCTACTTTAAAACAGCCTGGAAAATAGATTTCTACAGTCTGCAGACAAAGAAGCGGAAAGCAGTGGAGTCACTGATCTACTAACAACAGCTGTTGACAATCATTTCAAAACACAAAGAAAAGACGCAAGATTTTATGTATAAACGCTTACTCCTGATATGTTTTACCTTTTCCGTGCTGGCAGCCTGCCAGAAGTCGGATGAAGACGTATTCAGTGCTCCTCCCGATACCCGTCTGAACGATACCCTGAAAAAGTATAACGATATGCTGGTGGCGGCGCCATACGGCTGGAAAGGACTGGTATATCCTTCCGGTCTGGAGCATGGTATATTCTCTTTTTACTTTCAGTTCAATGACTCCAACAGGGTAAAGATGTATGCGGATTTTGACTCTGCATCTTCCGTAACCATGGCAGAAAGCAGCTATCGCCTGAAGGCATTGCAGCAGCCATGTCTCCTGTTTGACACCTATTCCTATATCCACCTGCTGAGCGATCCTGATGGTGCTGTAAATGGTGGTGTATATGGAGAAGGATTGTACTCCGATTTCGAATTTTCTATCGAAGGAATGAGTGGCGACTCCATCGTGCTCAAAGGAAGATACCATGGCAGCAGAGCGGTACTGGTAAAAGCAACCGAGGCAGAAAAGAATGCCTACAGCGCAGAAAAAAGCAATCGCCTGATCGATAAAATAGGCAGCTACCTCACTTACTTCAAACGCCTTACTGTGAACAGTAAAGGATATGATGTGGCGTTTGATGTTGCCAGCAGAACGATTACGATCAGCTGGGTAGATGAAGGGGGCAATAATCATACAGAAAGCACCGGATTTTACTATACACCTACCGGCGTAGCATTCTCTCCTGCGATCAATACAGGTAATGAAACATTGACCGGCTTTGATAATGTTACCTGGAACGCATCCACTACAACACTGGGTTTTACTGCCAATGGTAATACCGGTACGATTAAAGAAACAGCTAAACCACTGGTAATAGACAAAGAAGCGGCGAAGATCTGGTGGCAACAGCAGGTAGATGCAGAAAGTTACTGGGTAACAGTAGATGGATTCCACGTAGACGGTATTGATGATGCCTACGGTATTCAAAAATTGCCTAACTATTCCTTTGTTGTATTCTATCCGAAATTCGGTACAAGCGATAACACAGTGTATGACCTCTTAGGTTTTGTAACCCGCACTGACGCCGGACAATACATCGAATACGGACCTGCATTCAGCGCGCCGACCTTCAAGACAGACGGCCGCATCATATTCCCTTACCTGGGCATACTCGGAGAACTGCCGGAAGGAGAAACTGCTGTCTCCAACACCATTACGAAGATCACAGACTCCAACGGATTCTACCTGGTAAAAACGAATAGCGGTTACGATATGGTAAGCGCTAAAGACGGAAAATCCTGGATATCCTGGTTTTAACAATCCAAAAAGAAAGTTATTCACATGAAACGGTATTCTACTCATTCTTTTTACAGGAGTTTGTTGCTCATGGCAGTAGCACTGCTGGGTATACTGCCTGTTAAGTCCCAGACCAAGGATATTAAACTGGGCTCCAGCACCTTCGGTAGTGAGATCAGCTGGTATCCCTGCCCCTTGCAGGACTATAAGAAAGGCGCCCGTGCACAATATCTCTACCTCGCATCCGACCTGCAGGCAGCAGGGATGAGCGCCGGTAATATCAGTGCCCTGGGTTTTAATGTGCTTAACCTGCGCGGTATGAGCATCATAGAAAACTATGTAATAAAGGTAGGTTTCGTGACATTGAATAACCTGGATGAGACCAGATGGGAAACCGTGACCAACCAGGTATACGGTCCTAACCACTACCTGCCGGTAGCGGGTTATAATAAGTTCGCTTTTAATACACCGCTTACCTGGAATGGTTCTGATAATATCATCGTCGAGGTATGTAACGGCGATCCTTCCGGTGGTACCAGCAATGAGAACCCGGAAGTAGCCTTCACCACGATGATGCCTTATAAAGCAGCGCATACATTCAGAGGGAACGATGGTACAGAATGTAGTACCACCTCTACTTCCAATACAGGCGATCTGAATACGCGTCCTGATATCCTCTTCACCTGGACACCGGCTGCTGCCTGTACAGGTGCACCTGTTGCAGGAACAGTCGTAGCGAATGCTGCGGAACTTTGCGCAACAGGGAAAGTATACCTGTCCCTGACAGGTACTTCTCTTGCCTCCGGTTTAACTTTCCAGTGGCAGTCTTCTGCTAATAATACTACCTGGACAAACATCAGCGGCGCCACACTGCCAAGTGTAACAGTTACACAGGCTGGCAGCACCTGGTACCGTTGTGTAGTAACCTGTACCACTGGTAGTGCTGCGACATCTGCCAGCCAGCAGGTAGTAACGCCCGCGCCGGTGAGTGGTACTTTTATCATTGACAGCAGACAACCAACCGCGGGTAATAACTTTCATTCCTTCGCAGATGCGGTGAACTTTATCAGATGTGGTATCAGTGGTAATGTCATCTTCAATGTTGCCGCCGGTTCCGGCCCTTATAACGAACAGGTATCCATTCCTGCGGTTACAGGCGTATCTGCCACCAGTACAATTACCTTCAATGGTAATGGTGCCTTACTGCATTTCAGCTCCGCGGATGCGAAAAAACAATATGTACTCGAACTGGATGGCGCTGACTATGTAACGGTGAATAACCTGCAGATAAAAGCAGAAGGCACCGGTTTCCAGCAATATGGTACCGCTGTACACCTGACAAACGATGCAGATAACAACACGATCAACAACTGTACGATCACCAGTGACCTGGTTACGACCATCGACCAGTTTGTAGGTATCACCTTAAGTGGTGGTCCTGGTGCAACAGAAGAAGATGCAAAGTGTGATAACAATACTTTAAGCAATAACACAATCACCGGCGGATACTACGGTATCTCCATGTTTGGCGGTCAGTTTACATCTGTATCCGGCAACAAGGTGCTCAACAACAAAATATATGACGTTCACAATACCGGTATAAAACTACAGGGCTCATTCAATACACTGGTCGAAGGAAATGAGATCAGTAACCCGACGAGAACTACCCAGTGGTACTTTGCAGGTATCGAACTGAATGGCCTGAACACCAAAGCCACTGTTAACGCGAACCGTATCCATACGCCATATGGTGGTATGCCTGGTAACGAACAGCCAGCTACAGGTATTAACGTTAACATGGTAGTAGCGATCACCGGTCTTGAAAATAAGATCACCAACAACCTGATCTATGATATGAACAGCGGTGCGGATGTCATCGGTATCGCCTGTTACTATTCAAATAATATCTGGTTATATCATAACACTATCGTCCTGGACGGCGCTGCCGCTCAGGGTACTTACGCAACAAAAGGCTTTACGGCTGATAATGGCGCAGGTGGCCTCCAGTTTAAGAATAACCTGATCTACATTTCCAGAACGGGCAACTTTAAGAAACACGCCATGTATACAGATGGTGCCGGCGCCGGACTGGAATCTGACAGAAACGTGTTCTTCATCGCGAATACCGTGACCAATGCTTTTGTAGGATATGAAGGACAGGACGCTGCAACGCTTGCACAATGGCAGAGTATTTCCGGTCGTGAACAGGCTTCTGTTTTTGCACCACCATTATTTGCAGACCCTGCAACCGGCAACTTCAAACCACAGAACAGTTCTGTGGATAACAAAGGCGCCTTTGCAGATGTAGCCCTGGATATCACCGGCGCTACGCGTAGCACCACTACACCTGATGCAGGTGCGTATGAGTTTACACCGCCTGCCTGTACAGCACCGCCTACACCGGGAACTGCGACACTCTCTAAACCAGTCGTATGTCAGAACACCGATGTTATGCTGGGTGCAAACGGCAACTCTATCGGTATTGGCCAAAGCTATCAGTGGCAGACTGGCGCAACAGCAACCGGTACTTTCACTTCCATTGGTAATGTGCTGTCTGGTCCGGATACAACCATCACGGCCACCACAACACAATACTATCGTCTGGCAGTTACCTGTAGCGGGAATACTACTTTCTCCGTACCGGTATTACTGACAGTAAACCCACCTATGGCGCCGCAGACCTACACGATCAACAAAAATGCACCGGCTACTGCACTCAACTTCACCAGCTTTACATCTGCTGCTGATGCATTGTCCTGTGGTATCTCTGGTCCGGTTGTATTTAATGTAGTGGCAGGTTCCGGTCCTTATAACGAACAAATGATACTGGATACGATAAAAGGTGCATCCGCGACAAATACAGTTACTTTCAACGGTAACGGTAATACCATCGCTTACAGCTCTGATGTATCCTCTGAAAGAGCAGTGATCAAACTGCGTCATAGTGATTATGTGATCATTGATAGTCTGACCGTAAATGGTGACGGCAGTGGTCAGTACGGTGTGGGTATTCAGCTGATGGACCATGCTGATAACAACATCATCCGCAGATGTAATATTATAGTAAGCACCACCGACTACTCCAAAGGTGCCGCTATGGTGATCAATGGTAGTGGTACGGATGAAGGCGAAAGCTATAATGCCTCCTATTGTAACAATAACCTGATCGAAAGAAATAATATCGTAGGTGGTTATTCTGCACTGACCCTGTTTGGTAAGGAAGAATACCCGGCTATGAATAACCGGATACTGAACAATAACATCTCCGAATTCACACAGAATGGTATCCTGACAGATGGGACATCGTTTACAACGATTGCAGGTAATACGATCAGCCGTCCTGCACGTAGTGGTAGCATGAGCGACTTTAACGGTATCAAATCTTCTACGCATAATGGTCTGCTGATAGAGAACAACCGCGTGATCAATCCTTTTGGTGGTAACAGTACTGCTTATGGTGGATTCGTGGGAATCTCTGTAGAACAGACAAGGGGTAGTGCATGGAATACCGTAAGAAACAATATCATTAACGCTACAGGTGGCAGCGGATCAACTGTTACAGGTATCTATGGTGGATTTACCAATAAAACCGGTATCTATCACAATACGATCGAAATAGAAAGCGCGCCTGACGCAGATGTACTGGGCTTCTCCCTGGACGGCAATGCGGACAGCCTCGCTTTCAATAACAACATCGTCAGCCTCAGAAGTGCAACAAGTAACAGATATGACAGGATCGGTATCAAACTGGGTAATGCCAGCCAGCAGATCCTCAGTATCGGTAATAACAACATCTATCTTAAAGCAGCGGGTCGTTCCTATATCGGTAAAATAGAATCGGTAACGGTTCCTGATATCGCAACATGGCAGGCAACGCCTTTTGGTATCGCTTCTATCAGTGTAGAACCGATCTACGCAGATGCACCGAATGGTAACTATGCACCGGTAATCTCTCCGTTTGACAATGCGGGTATACCGGTAGGTGTGATGAAAGATATCATCGGTACAACAAGAAGTACCACTACGCCTGACTTAGGTGCATATGAGATCAATATTCCAAAATGTACCGCACCTCCGACAGCTGGTACAGCTACCGCCACACCGGGTAGTGGTATCTGCCTCGGCGATACAGTGAGACTGGACCTGACAGGTAACTCTAAAGGTGGTACACAGACCTACCATTGGCAGCGTGCAAAAGCAGCTACGGGGCCGTGGACAAGCTTTGGTGAATGGCAGTATGTATCCACACTGGCTACTCCGATCACTTTTGAGAATTACTTCCGCTGTATCGTGGTATGTGGTACAGATACTACCTACTCTGCTGCGGTAAAAGTAAATATGAACGCCGCCTTTGCAGCAGGTCATTATACGATCGATCCTGCAAAACCAGCTGGCGTGACAAACTTCCAGTCCTTCAATAAAGCAGTGGAAGCCCTGGAATGTGGTATCGATGGCGCCATCATATTTGATGTAGCCGCAGGTACTTATAATGAACACATCAGCATGCATGAAGTAGCAGGCGCCGGCCCTGACGCAAGGATCACCTTCCAGAGCGCAAACGGTATCGCTACGAGTGTTATACTGACCTACGCTTCTCCTTATGATACCAACTACGTATTAAGTCTGGATAGCGCCAGCTATATCACTTTTAATGCTATCACCATGAAGGCGACAGACAATAACTACGGTAAAGTGGTGGTGATATCAGGTGCAGCTGCTTACGATAGTATCCTTAATTGTAAGATCATAGCGCCGGATGTGATCAACAGCAGCACAGACGTTGCCGCTATCATCGGGGAGAATTATGTGGGTAACAATATCGTGATCAAGGGTAACACTATTGAAAATGGTTCTGCCGGCGTGTACTTCTTTGGTCTTGGTGATCAGAGTCAGTCCCAGGATCATGTGATCGATAGTAATATCATTAATAACAGCTTCAAATGGGGTATCTATGCGCAGTATACCAGCCGTCTGCAGATGACAAGAAATACCATCAACCTGGATGGTGATATGAGCAGCTCAGGCTATGGTATCTATGTCTTCGAATCTGATACCGCATGGCAGATCAATCAGAATACCATCAACATCCTGAATACAGTATCCAGCGATAAGATATATGGTATCCAGGCAAGATGGAGCAATACTGAAACGTATGCGCCTTTTGAGATCATCGGTAATAAGATCATCGGGTTGACCAACAACAAAGCGTCACTCTACGGCTTATATACCGGCGATAACAACAATACCAGTATCGTGAATAACGTAGTGAGCCTGGTAACCGCCAATAAAACAGTATATGGACTGTATGTAGATGGTGATAAAGCCGCTACTTATTATAACAACACGATCTATAATGGTTCTCCTGATCTGTCAGGTAAAACCACCAATATCACTGCCCGTTTCAGAGATGACGAAGGCAGCAGTGTAATAGTAAGAAATAACATCTTCAGCCACGGTGCAGCAGGTATCGCGCTGGATATGGGAAGTGTGACAGGAGAGAATACAGACTATAACCTGATCTATTCTTCAGGTGCAGTACTGGCTTCTACTTCTCTTTACAAAGATGCTACCCTGGCTTCATGGGTAGGACACACCGGACTGGACGTACACTCTATCTTCTACAAGCCGGAACTGAACCTGGCGGATGGTAGTCCGGTAGTTACTGCTCCCGGCGTTTGGGCACTCAATGGTCGTGGTGTACAGATCCCTTTCAATGAACAGGATATCAAAGGGCAGCCAAGGGCTACCACCTTACAGGATGGTGTACCTGACCTCGGCGCATATGAATTTATACCAACTTCCACACCAGCACTGCTGACAGCAACACCTGCGGCGCCCGCTGCCGGTACTACCCAGCACTTTATGATGGGTTCCGACAGTGTAATGTCTATCACGTGGGCAGCCGGTGCACCTGTTCCTGCTACTGTGGATATCAGAAGATATACCGGTACTGTACCGCCGAACGTAGATGCCGCTGTAGAAAAAATGTACTTCTACAATGATGTGACAACAAGCGGTACTGGTGCATATGACTTCTCCGTGAAGACATTCTATATGGACCCATGGCAGGGTTTTGTAAGACAACAATCACAGCTGGGCCTGGGTAGAACAGATGCAGATGACAAGTGGCTGGTGACCGACAGCAGCAAAGTAGATGAATACAACAACTATATCGCAGAATCAAAACTGAGCTTCCTGGATAAATTCACAGGTCTGGTTGATAGCGCAAGAGCAGTTGTTCCTGTTGTGATTCCACCGGCTGACAGCTCCAACAGAGGCACCCGTTTCTGGGTGGCATATGGTCACCACGAGTTCTTCTTTGGTAGCAATGACCAGGATATGGTGTTGTACCTGAGTGCACAGGAAGCTGCTGATGTTACTGTGAAAGTGAATGGTACCAGCTGGATCAAACATTACCACCTGGATGCTAATTCAACATTATCCACAGACAAAATACCGAAAAATGGCCTTGAAGATGCCCGTCTGGTATCTGAAGGTCTCTTTGACAGAGGTATCAGTATAGAAAGTGATAAACCGATCGTAGCCTATGCACATATTTATGGTAACCAGTCCTCAGGTGCGACCATGCTCCTGCCGGTAGGTACCTATGGATATGAATATTATGCACTGGGATACAACCAGGTATATGGCGCCGCTGACTACTCATGGGCTTATGTGATCGCAGATCAGCCAAATACAGTGGTAGAGATCACACCATCTGTACCGACAGCAACCGGCCGCCCTGCGAACGTACCATTTACAGTAACTCTGAATAAGGGAGATGTATATCAGGTAATGGGTGCAAGGGTCAGCGAAACAACCGGTTACGATATAACAGGTACGATCTTCAGATCAGTATCCAACTCCGCAGGTAAATGTTATCCGGTCGCCGTATTCTCCGGTAACAGCCGTACCAGCGTAAGCTGTGATCCTACGGGCAGCGGTGGTAGCGGTGATAACTTCATCCAGCAGTGTTTCCCTTCACAGGCGTGGGGTAAACGTTACCTGACGGCTCCTACATCTACTGATGAAGATCCTTCAAAACTGATGGGCAACGTATACAGGATCATGGTAAAAGACGCGGCTACAAAGGTGAAAGTAGACGGCGTAACACTGACAGGTCTGAATAAAGGGCGTTTCTATCAGTATGTAAGTGAAGAGCCAAACTATATTGAAGCAGACCAGCCGATCATGGTAGCACAGTATATCGCTTCTACCGGCAGATGTTTCAATGCAGATGGCTATGGTGATCCGGAGATGATCTATCTCAGTCCGATCGAACAGGGTATCAAACAACTTGGTTTCTATCGTAATACAGAAGAAGGTATTGTTTCCAACTACCTGACACTGATCATCCCGACAAATGGTGTGAACAGTCTGAAAATAGATAACAGCACTCTGGTAGACTATAAATATCCACACCCCGCATTACCAGGTTACACTGTAGTAGTGAAACGCTGGGATGCAACGAAAGCACAGAGCTATGTAACCAGTGACTCTGCATTTACTGCCATCACGTATGGTCTGGGTGATGCTGAAAGCTATGGTTATAACGCTGGTACCCTGGTGAGAAACCTGAATACCCGTGCGTCGATCTCCAATGTAAATAACGGTACAGGTGCAGCTAACGACTACACCTGTGAGAACACACCGTTCCGGTTCACCTTTATATCAACACAAAGACCAACCTCTTTACAATGGAACATCAGTAAGGTAAGCAACATCACACCTGCTGCTGATGTGACACAGGATAATCCGGTACCGGTTGATTCCTTCATGGCTAACAATAAGAAATACTACCGCTTCGCGATCGATGCAGACTATTCCTTCTCTAAAGCAGGTACTTACTATGTACCGGTGGTGATGCAGGATCCGTCATTCGAAGGTTGCGATAATAAAGTAGAGACCTTCCTGCCGGTGAATGTAATAGCCAAACCGAAAGTAGATTATACAGCCACCTTCAACGGATGTGTAAGCGATTCCGTACACTTCGAAGGAACAGGTTCAACCACCAACAACGCCGCTATCACTAAATGGAAATGGGAGTTTGGTAACGGCGCGATAGATAGCATACAGTCCCCTGTATATCTGTATTCCGCTGGTGGTACCTATGATGTGACCATTGGGCTGATAGCAGAAGATGGTTGTGTGGCCGATACGACCAAAGCACTGGAAGTAAAAGGACCTGCTGAAGGTTTGCTGGTGAATGACTCACTGACCATCTGTATGGGTACGAATGCTTCTTTCGAAGTACAAAGTCCTGCAACAGGTGTGGACTACAGCTGGTATGATGCAGCAACAGGTGGTAATAAAATAGCAGATGGCAGTACGCTGAGCGTCACCAATGTTACTGCGAATGCGATCTATTACCTCGAAACAAATAAAGAAGGTTGTGCTTCACCCGTACGTACACCAGCGGTACTCTCCGTATTGCCACAGCTGACAGCACCAGTCGTAACACTCGATTCTACCGGCGTAAACGCCCTGCGTTTCACCTGGGATGCAGTACCAAATGCGTCAGGATATGAAGTATCAACGGATGGTCTGAACTGGACCGCTCCTTCTTCCGGCAGCAAAGGATTATTCCACACCCTCACCGGTTTACAGCCAGTACAGGAAGTAAAACTCTGGGTAAGAGCGTTGGGCTGTAAGCCTGCAGAAGCAGGACCGGTAAGCGGCACTACACTGCTGGACGGTATCTATATCCCGAATGCTTTCACACCGAATGGGGATGCTGTGAATGATGAACTGAAAGTGTACGGTAGCATCATAAAGGACATCCACCTGATGATCTTCAATCAGTGGGGTGAAAAACTCTTCGAATCTGATATACAGAACCGTGGATGGGATGGTAACTATAAAGGCAAGCCACAGCCATCAGGTGTATACATGTATGTATGCAGACTGCAACTGACAGATGGCACTACGGTAGATAAGAAAGGAATTATCAACCTGATCAGATAACCATGACGACATTCGTAACCAACATTTTCAAAAACATGCAGGCAGCAGTCCGTACAGGCGCTGCTGCCTGCTTACTCACACTGTGCGGCGTTAGCGCGATGGCTCAGGGACTGTCCAACAGAGGTAAGGAATTCTGGGTTGGTTATGGACACCATCAGTTTATGGAACCGGGCTTCACCAATAGCCAGAACATGGTGGTGTACCTGAGCGCAGAAGAAGCTGCCAACGTAACCATAAGCATTGATGGAACCGCATGGTCAAGAACATATAGTATTCCCGCTAACACAGTGATCGTAAGTGATCTCATTCCCAAGGCCGGCTCTGTAGATGCCAGACTGTATTCCGTACCGCCTTCCTACGGTGGTACCGGTGGGGAAGGGGTCTTTAGTAACAAAGGTATTCATATCACAAGCGACGTACCGATCGTTGCTTATGCACACATTTTCGGAAGTGTATCCTCCGGTGCTACCATGCTGATGCCGGTATCTACCTGGGGCTACTCTTATATCTCATTAAATAGCCAGCAGAGCTTTGCAAATGACTGTTTTTCCTGGATGTATGTCGTCGCTAAGGAAGACAATACGATGGTTGAGATTAACCCCTCAGAGTCGAGCCGTAACGGTCGTCCAGCTAACGTGCCGTTTACGGTGACACTCAACAAAGGCGATATCTACCAGCTGGTAGGTGCGCCGCTCGGTGGTGGTAAAGGAAAAGAACTGACAGGTACGACTGTCCGCTCCATCGCCAACGCATCCGGTAAATGTTTCCCCATAGCCGTATTTTCCGGTAGTAGCCGTACAAGTATCAATTGTCCGGGTAGTACCGCAGGCACCAGCGGAGATAATAACATGCAGCAGGTATTTCCCTATCAGGCATGGGGAAAACGTTACCTGACAGCACCTATCTCCGGCAGAGTAGCCTCCAGTTTCCAGACTAACTTATATAAAGTAGTCGTTAAAGACCCTTCCACTGTTGTAAAACGTAACGGTGTTGTACTGACAGGACTATCCAAATCTTCTTACGAATTCACCAGTAATACTGCCGATTACATCGAAGCAGATAAACCGGTATTGCTGGCGCAGTTTATGGCCTCTCAGGGTGGTTGTCCGAATACCACGGGTATAGGAGACCCTGAAATGATCTACCTCAGTCCGATTGAACAAGCTACTAAGCAGGTAGCCTTCTACAGGAATAATGTGGAAAAGATCGAAGTGAACGGACTCTTACTCGTCATCCCTGACAATGGTATCCCTTCGCTGAAAATAGACGGCCAGCCTACTTTTGACCTGAGTTACCCCCATCCGAATCTGCCGGGATATACTGTAGTAGTGAAACGCTGGATAGCTGCTGCTGCACAGTGCACCGTCCAGAGTGACTCTGCTTTTAATGCTACTACCTATGGTCTGGGTGATTTTGAGAGTTACGGATACAATGCAGGTACCTTTATCAATAATCTGAATGCCATCGGACAGATCCACAACCAGGCAGATACCTCCAAACCAATGCACCCATTCACCTGTGTGAATACACCACTGGATCTCTCTGTATTGCTGACCTATCAGCCTGCAAAACTGGAATGGCAGCTGAGTAAGCTGGGCGCTAATATCAGTCCTGCTGCGGATGTTGTGCAGAACTCACCGGCTCCGGCTAAGCAACTGGTGATTGAAGGCGTGCAGTATTACCAGTATACATTACCACAGCCTTATAAATTCCCCAATGCTGGTTACTATGATATCACCGTATTATCCACAGCGCCGCATATCGACAACTGTAACAATACAGAGGAAGTTAACTTTACGGTAGCGGTAAAGGGAAAACCAGACGCGGTTGCTGCCTATACTTTCCCTACTGCCTGTGAACTGGATACGGCTTATTTCGCCGGTAAAGACAGCAGCAATGGCTATAAACTGGCGCAATGGAAATGGGGTTTCCCGGGTGGCGTAACATCTTCTTTACAGCAGACGGGCCAGCGCCTGAGTGCCGGTACACAAACTGTAACCTATGCGGTAGCTACAGAAGATGGCTGCGTAGCAGATACAAGCTTTAACCTGACAGTCTATAACAAACCGGTGGCAGATTTTGCCGTTACAATTGCGGCAATCTGCGCTGGTAGTACCGTTACTTTCAATGATAATGCGGCGTATGCTGGTCCGGCGCCAATAAAAGAATGGAACTGGGACTTTGGTAATGGTACTCATACAACCAACACTACCAACGCAGCAACAACTGCCACCTATACCGACTATAAAACCTATACAGTCAGCCAGGTCGTGAAAGTAAGCGACCTGTGTGTGAGTGATACCGTGAAGAAAACAGTGACTGTATACGCCGCGCCGGTAGCTTCCTTTACCTACCCGGATGATTGTATCGCACAAGGTACACCGGTACAGTTTACGAGTACGGCTACAGCTCCTGATGGCCAGGCAATTGCCTCCTATGCCTGGGACTTCGGAGATACCAATGCAACAACTGGTAATCCGAATACATCTACAGTAGAAAATCCTTTGCATTCCTATACCTACTATGGTTCCTATAAAATCCGGCACAGTGTGACGACCGTAAACGGTTGTGTGAAAGACACGTTGGTGACAGCTACTTTCAATGTAAAGCCTGTACTGACCTATGCGAGTATTCCAGCTGTTTGCGAAAGCGTAAAGGGCACCGTGTCCATTGCGCTTGCCGGGGTTACGAATGGCGTGACCGGGGCCGGTATCTACCGGGGCCCGTATATTGATGCTGCCGGCAATTTCAATCCGTCGGCAGCAGGTGCCGGAACACATACCGTTACGTATGTGTTCACTGCGGATAGCGGTTGTAAAGACTCTGTTACCGCCAACATTAGTGTATTGCCAGCACCAGCAGCTGAATTTTCGCTTACCGCGGATGTGTGCCTGGGAAGTGTAGTAACTATCACCGATCAGTCTACGGTAGGTAGTGGTAGTATTACTACCTGGAACTGGCAGCTGGGAGATGGTACTACTATTACACAGAACAGCAGCAATCCTTTTGACCAGCTGTATAAAGCTGCAGGTAATTATGCTGTAAAACTATCTGTCGTAAGCGATAATGGTTGTGTGAGCGATACGACGACAAAGAACACGGTTGTACATGCATTACCCGTCGCCAACTTCAATCTCCCTGTTGCGATCTGTATGCCGGAAGGGAATGCGGTATTCACTAACTTATCCACAGCAGCGAATACTTACCAGTGGAGTTTTGGTGATGGCAGCGCTACTGCGACTGACAGAAACCCTTCACATGTTTACGCAGCAGCTGGTAATTATAATGTGACCTTATCGGTAGTATCTGCTTACGGTTGTACACACGATACCACAAAAACACTCAGCGCATTTTTCAATAAACCTACAGCTGCTTTTACAGCCTCTCCTGATACATTATGTCAGGGTACGGACAATTTCTTCGCCGATAACAGTACGGTGGATAATGGCGCCATCAATGCCTGGGCCTGGGATTTCGGAGATGGTAGTTCAGATAATATCGCAGACCCTGTGAAGCGATACCAGGAACCAGGGGATTATACCGTACAGCTGACAGTCACAAGTACTGCCGGTTGTATCTCCGAGCCATTTACCGCACCGGTAACTGTGTACTTACAACCTGTAGTTGATGCTGGTCCTTCTTTCGTAGTAGCAGAAGGATCTGTGATACAGTTTACGCCTGTTGTGAATAATGAGAATGAACTCACCTTCAGATGGACACCTGCTACTGATCTGTCTAATCCGGATATCCTGAGACCTATGCTGACAGTAACAGCAGATGGCGTCTATACCCTGACGGCAACAGGTTTGGGTGGCTGTACGGCAAGTGATGACCTGTCTGTAAAAGTGTTTAAGGAAGTAAAGATCCCTAATGCTTTTTCTCCAAATGGAGATGGTATCAACGATACCTGGGTAGTGACCAATCTGTCTGATTATCCGGAGTGTTCTGTTGAGATCTTTAACCGCTACGGACAGAAAGTATTCCAGTCCACCGGTTATAACACACCATGGGATGGTATGATGAATGGGCATCCCCTGCCACTGGCAACTTACTATTATGTCATAAAGATAAAGAATGGATCTGCGCCGCTGGCTGGTTATGTAGTGTTGGTGAGATAAGTATAAACAACTATTTAAAAACATTGATCAAATAAAAAAGCTGACATCATGAGAACTTTTACCAAAGCATTGTTGATGCTGTGCTTAGTGGGCCTGACCGGTAAAAAGCTGCAGGCGCAATCCGACCCGCACTTCTCCGGTTACTATGTGTATCCGGCATGGTTGAATCCTGCGCTGACAGGTGTATTTGATGGTGATTACCGTGTATCTGCCATCTACCGTTCTCAGTGGGGAAGTGTGAGCAGCCCTTTTAAAACCTATGGTATTGCGGGGGAAGTAAAGACAAATAAAAATATCAACTTCGGCGCCAGCGTACTCAATCAGAAAGCGGGCGATGGTGGTTATAACTATACGACTGCCTACGGTAGTGCTTCTTATACCGGTGTCCGCTTTGGTGCGTTCGAACAACACAGAGTAGTGTTTGGTATGCAGGTGGGACTGATCCAGCGCAGATTTGATCCTGCTAAACTCCACTTTGGTGATCAGTGGAATCCTATCACCGGTTACAATCCCGGTCAGGCTACCAACGACATGTTTAACAAAACTACTTCCGCAGCATTTGATGCGGGTGCAGGTGTATTGTATTATGATGCACAACCAGGTAAGAAATATAATCTCTATGGTGGATTCTCTGTGATGCACCTGAATAAACCGAGTGATCAGTTCAGCGCTACCGGCGATGCCCGCATACCAATGCGTACAACTGCACATGCCGGTGTAAGAGTAACGATCTCAGAACTGTTCAGTCTTACGCCCAACGTATTGTATATGAAACAGGGCGCTGCTTCCGAGAAGATGCTGGGCGCTTATGGTCAATACGCTGTATCCGGTGAAACAGATGTGATGCTGGGTGCGAACTATCGTCTCAAAGACGCCTTCTCTGTCTATACGGGTGTAAGCTATAAAAGCTTCATGCTCGGATTGAGCTATGACGTCAATTCTTCCGATCTGGGTAAGATCACAAGAGGTAATAACAGCTTCGAACTCTCTTTATCATTCATTGGCAGGAAATCAGTGAAAACACCAGCCGGTGATTTCGTTTGTCCAAGGTTATAAAGAAAAAAAGATTACAACATGAAGAAAGTATTTCTGACAGTGATAGGCCTGGCCGCTATGCAGCTGGTATGGGCGCAACATAAAGTAAGTTATCTGAAAGCAGCGGACAGCTATTACAAACAGGCAGATTATTATTCAGCCTCTATGTACTATGAAAAGTACCTGGCGGTGAATACCAAAGCCGTTGCCAAAGAAGGGTATAGTCCGTATACAGCGCCAGGCGGCACTACAAAGCCTGCACCATCTGCGGATGAAGTACTGGCAGCGTATCAGCTGGGTGATAGTTATCGTCACTTACATGATCATGACAAGGCAGCGCCTTTATTTGCAAAAGTAGTAGCTGCGGATAGTACCCGTTTCCCGCTGGCCGCTTACTACTACGGAGAAAGTTTACGTTCACTGGCAAAGTATGATGCCGCTGAATCTGCGTTCAAAGATTTTCTGTCCCGCTACGATAAGAAGGATGCATACAGTACTGCGGCAGCGCAGGAACTGCGTAACCTGCCTTTTATCCGCGAGCAGTTACAACAAAAAGAGCAGTCCGATTACCATATAAGAAAGGCGTCCGCCGCGCTTAATGCCGGCGGCGCTTCTTATGCGCCTGTATGGGCAGGTGATCAGTTATTATATACTTCTACCAAAGAATCAAATTACACCAACCGTATCTATCTGGCAAAGGATACTGCTGCTGTTACCAGCCGCGCCGGTATTCCACAGGCAGCAAAGACCCATCAGGGTGCGGTGAGTATCGCTGCTGATGGCAATGTGATGTACCTCACCCAATGGACAACCGCAGATGGTAAGAAATCTGCCGCTATCTATACCAGCCGTAAGGAAGGTGATAAATGGAGCGAACCGGTGAAACTGGATGCTGTGATCAATGCAGCAGGAGCTAATACACAACAGCCTTTTATTATGCCTGATGGTCGTCATCTGTTGTTTGCGAGTGACAGGGCAGGAGGGCTTGGTGGATATGACCTCTGGAGCGCCGAACTGGATGCTGCGGGTAAACCATTGTCTGTACAAAATCTTGGACCAGCCATTAATACTTCTTCAGATGAAGAAGCTCCCTTCTTCCATCCTGCTTCCGGTACCCTGGTGTTTGCCAGCAATGGCCGGACAGGTATGGGAGGTTTTGACCTCTACTATGCAAAAGGTAGTCTGACGAAATGGGAAACACCTGTCAACTTCGGTTATCCGGTGAACGATGTGAAGGACGATATGTATTTCTTCAGCCGCAGCAAATCGGAATATATCCTGGAAGATGCCTGGTTCTCTTCTGACCGTTCTGCAGAATGTTGCCTGGAGTTATTCAGTCTGCACCTGGCGCCGCCGCCACCGCCTGTGAAAGAAGAACCTGTAGTAGCAGTGACGCCTCCGCCAACCCTGGCAGACACGATCCTGCGTGCGCCGGTGAATACAGCTATTACCATGCAGGAGATCTACTATGAACTGAACGAATTTATACTGACGCCTGCTTCTCATCCGGCACTGGATAAACTGGTGGCCTTACTGAAAGAGCATCCGCAGATGGAAATAGAGATCAGTGCACATACGGATAACACCGGTTCTGCTGCTTACAACCAGCAACTGTCAGAAAAACGTGCCCTGAACTGTGTGGCTTACCTGGTGGAAAAAGGCATCGATAAGAAACGTTTACAATACAAGGGATATGGCGCTACCAAACCGGTTGCCCCGAATACCAACCCTGACGGAACAGACAATCCGGAAGGCAGAAGACTGAACAGACGTATCGAACTGAGGATCTTAAAACAGTAGCGTATGCAGCTGAAGGGCATGATAACAGCGATAATACTTGTACTGGCGGGGCCGGTACAGGTATTGGCGCAACAGCAACCACACTATACACAGTATGTACTGAACACGTTTATCATTAATCCTGCTGTAGCGGGGATAGAAAACTACTGGGATGTAAAGGCCAGTCATCGTCACCAGTGGACGGGTGTGAATGGTAGTCCGGTTACGACCTATCTGACTGTACACGGTCCTTTGCGTAAAACAGACTATCCGCAGGCATCTGCCACAGGGTTTAATCCGGAAGGATCCAATCCTCGCGGAAAGGCCTACTGGGAAACCTATACAGCGCCTCCTTCACATGCTGGTGCAGGATTTACCATCCTGAATGATAAGACAGGGCCGCTGAGCCGGTTTTCTGTCAGCGGTACCTATGCACATCATATCGGGATCGCACCGGGTACCAGTCTGAGTGCAGGTATCAGTGTCGGTGCACAATGTATCTCCCTGGATGCAACTGCCTTACAGTTTCAGAACCCTTCCGATCCTGCGATTGCTTCCAGTACTGTTTTAGGTCGGTGGAGGCCGGATGTAAGTGCGGGGCTGTATCTCTATTCCGCGCAATATTTCGCCGGTATTTCCGCCCAGAATGTGGTGCCTTCGGGGATCGGTTTTGATGATGGAAAGGTAAAGGGAGACAGTGTCTACAGGGGCAAACTGGTACCGCATTTATTCGCGACAGCAGGATACCGTTTGTGGGTAAATGAGGACGTGAGCCTGCTGCCATCCGTCATGATCAAATATGTAACTGCATTGCCTGTCAGCTTTGATGTGAATGCCAAACTGCAATACCGTGATCGTATCTGGGTAGGTGGCTCTTACCGCTATAATGATGGTATTGCCGCGATGGTGGGGATTAATGTTAATGCCACTTTCAACATCGGCTATTCGTATGACTATACAACTTCCAACCTGAACATTGCCAGTCATGGTTCTCATGAAATTGTCCTGGGTATTATGATCGGGAATCGCTTTGCGGACCTGTGTCCGCGTAATATGTGGTAATTCATATGCAGCACTGCTGCTTCAACGGAAACTATCAGATGGAGATAATTCAATCACTTTAACTTAAAATTCAAAACCTAAATCGAAACATGAGAAAGATGTCATTGTATGCTTTAATGTTATGCGGTATTATTTTCTTCGGTGCATGTGGTAAAGATGGTGAAGCGGGTCCTGCGGGCGCAAAAGGTGATACTGGTGCGACTGGTCCTGCCGGTACGCCTGGTAAAGATGCGACTTCCGGTATTCTCTATTCTGACTGGCTGGACGTCACCTTCACCGCTGTGAAAGAAGAAACAGATGACAACGGAAATGGCGTACTGGATACGATCTTCTTCGGCGCACAGATCGAAGCCGAAAAGATCACTGACGAGATCCTGTCTACCGGCGATGTAAGAGTATTTATCAATACTTATTCTGACGCAGAAAAAGATATCGCGCCTTTGCCATATGTTAGTCCGGTGACCGGCGCTACCATCAGCCCGTCTTTTTCCACTGGTCTGATCACGCTGCTGGCAAATGGTCCGTTCAACACTTTTACAGATGGTACTGCAAAATATCAGCAATACAGATATGTGATCATTCCTGGTGGTGCTGAAGCCCGTAAAGCGGCTGGTATCGACTGGAATGACTACAAACAGGTAAAAGCTTATCTGCACCTGAAAGACTAAGAAATAGTAAAAAGGTCATAAAAAAGAGACTCCGGCTTTGGAGTCTCTTTTTTCATTTGTACTTTACCTGTCCTATCATGCAAAAAGGAATCTAATGAAAAGAAACAGGTACTTGATAAGTACAGCCATTTTATTCTTAGGAATTACCACGTCAGCGTTGGCTCAGGTGGGTGCAAGCAGCATCTGGAAACCTACAGGAAATTTAACTTATGTAGACCCTACTATAGGTAGTGTCGGACTGATACTGGAGCCGACCAGGCCCGCGATGTATCTGCCCAACAGTATGGTGAGGGTGTTCCCTTCCCGTAAAGATCAGCTGGAAGATCAGATCGACTTTTTTCCACTGACAATAGCTTCCCATCGTCAGCAAAGCCTTTTTGGCTTTATGCCTCTCTCCGGTGAGGTGACGACTGAGAACTGGAAACGTTCGCGTGTATATGACCGGGAGAAAGTATCACCTTGCAAATATTCTGCATATCTGGATGATACTGACGAGATAACATTTGCGCCTGCAGCACACAGCGGATATTTTGAGATCGATTTCGCCGGTAATACCCCTCATTACCTGAGATTAAGCATTCTCAACCGTGACGGAGAACTGACCGTAGATGGCAAACGTGCTATCACTGGCCGGGAAACCTTCAACGGGATGAGCGCTTATTTTTATGCGGAAGTGAATGCTGATATCACCGGTACAGAATATCGTGGAGATAAGAAGCAGCACCTGTTTGCTGCATTAGGTAACAATCCGCAGAAAGTAGCAGTACGCTACGGTGTTTCCTTTATCAGCGTTGAACAGGCGAAAGCTAACCTGAAGAAAGAGATCCCTTTATGGAATATCTCTCCGCTCGTTATCAAGGGTGCAGCAGCCTGGAACAAGGTACTGGGGCAGATCAATGTAAAAGGTGGTACAGACGCACAGAAGCGGGTATTTTACACCTCCCTGTACCGCGCTTATGAGCGTATGGTGAATATCAACGAGTACGGTCAGTACTATAGCGCCTACGATCATAAGGTACATACCTCCGACAAACCCTTCTATGTGGATAACTGGCTATGGGATACCTATATCGCCCTGGAACCACTCCAGACACTGTTAAATCCGGAAATGGAAGCCGATAAGATCCGCTCTTATGTAGATATGTATGAGCAGAGTGGCTGGATGCCTTCATTCGCAGTAGCACACGGCGACATGCCTTGTATGACGGGTAACCACGCAGCGGCATGGATGGCAGATGCCTGGTTTAAAGGTGTACGCAATTTCGATATCGCAAAAGCATACGAAGGACTGAAAAAGAACTCTCTACAGGCTACTTTACTGCCCTGGAGAAACGGTCCTGCTACCTCCCTGGATGCTTTCTACGCAGAACATGGTTATATGCCTTCCCTGAAACCGGATGAAAAAGAAACAGTGAAGGAAGTACATGATTTTGAACGCCGTCAGGCAGTAGCGGTAACACTGGAAAACAGCTATGACGACTGGTGTATCGCGCAACTGGCGAAAGCAGCAGGTCATCCGGAAGATATTCCGCTGTTCATGAAACGTGCTACTAACTACAAAAATGTATACCGTGCAGATAAAGGCTTTATGTGGCCGAAAGATGCAGACGGTAACTGGATAGAACCTTTTGATCCTAAGTTCTCCGGTGGACAGGGCGGACGTGATTATTTCACAGAAAACAACGCCTACACCTATAACTGGGATGTAAAGCATGACCTGACCGGCTTATTTGACCTGATGGGTGGAAAAGCAAAAGCAGAGGAAAAATTGGACCAGTTATTCCGTGAAAACCTGGGTCGTAGCAAATACAGTCTCTGGTATACCTTCCCGGATGCGACAGGTATGGTAGGTCAGTTTGTAATGGGAAATGAACCAAGTTTCCACATTCCTTATCTGTACAACTATACAGGTGCGCCATGGAAAACACAGAAACGCATCCGCATGCTGTTGGATACCTGGTACACAGATAACCTGTTTGGTATTCCGGGTGATGAAGATGGTGGTGGTATGACCGCATTTGTCGTATTCTCGATGATGGGTTTCTGTCCGGTAACACCTGGTATTCCGGTGTATAACATCGGTAGCCCGGTATTCTCCGAGATCACGATCAAGCTGGCCAACGGTAAGACATTCACCGTATCAGCGCCAGGTAGCTCTGTTACTAAAAAGTATATCCAGCGTGCTACGCTGAACGGTCAGCCGCTCAATGTTCCCTGGTTTACACATGAAGACCTGCTGAAAGGTGGCGTACTGCAACTGGTAATGGACGAGTCGCCTAATAAACAATGGGGTACCGGAGAGCAGGCAGCACCGCCTTCTTCTCTGAATTACAGCCCTGCTGCAAAGTAAGTTTTGTGACTATTGGACAATAAAAAGAAAGATGCCTGATCTGACCGATCAGGCATCTTTCTTTAATAGCTGAAATAAGGTATATCTGAATGAATTAAAGCTCTTCCTGGATGTGAAGCCCCAGTTTTCTGATTGCTTCTTCGTTTCGTTTGTAATGCGTCCATTGCCCTAAACGGGTAGCTATCAGCAGATTAGCCCGCTGTAATAAGGACAGGTATTCAGACACAGTAGATTGTGTCAATCCTGATTTCTGCTGAATGTGTCCCACACATACACCTGTTTTCGCAAACTCACCACATTCCTGTTTAGGGAAATGTTTTTCCGGTTCCTTCAGCCAGGCTAATATTTCGAGCCTTTTTTTATTGGATAAGGCCTTAAAAACGTCTACTTGATCCATAGTACAAAGGTATCGGAATTCCCCGATTTTTAGTCGTAGCGATTTTATAATGTTTTCATAACAATAATTTCTGCTATCTTAATGTTTTATAGATAATTTTTTATGGATCTGTTTCAATATAAGAATGGCGTACTGTATTGCGAGGATGTTCCCGTAGACAGTCTGCCGGCCAAAGGCCTTCCGACTCCTTTTTACCTGTATTCTGCGAACACGCTCAGGTTGCATTATAAAAAGATTTATGGTGCTTTTGAGAAGCTGGATCCAGTCATCTGTTTTTCGGTAAAATCAAGTAATAACGTACACCTGCTCAATGAACTGGCTGCCCTGGGTGCTGGTATGGATATCGTGAGCGGGGGAGAGCTGTTTGTCGTAAAACAGAGCAATGCTGACCTCTCCAAAGTAGTTTTTGCAGGTGTCGGTAAATCCGATGAGGAGATCACTGACGCCATCCTGAGTGAGGTTGGTTATATCAATATCGAATCGGAGCAGGAACTGGCAAGGGTACAGGAACTCGCCGGAGAACTGAAAAGAGAGGTGAGTGTACTGATCCGTATACAGCCCGATATCACCGATGAAAAGACAAATGAAAAGACCCGTACCGGCTATAAAGGGGCAAAATTCGGTATTGACTATGCGAACGTGGAAACGCTGATAGAAGAGAATGCAGACCATCCATATGTAAAGATCAGGGGCCTGCATTGTCATATTGGTTCACCGATATCGTCTTATACATTTTACGAAGAATGTATCCGTAAGATGGTAGGTCTGACAGAATCGCTGAAACAAAAGAATATCATCCTGAAAGTATTAAATATCGGTGGTGGATTCCCGGCCAATTATATGGATAACGACAACTTCTCCTGGGAGAGCTTTGCCGGTCCGATCATTGAGTTGCTGGAGCCATACGTAAAGCATGAAGGATTTAAGATCATCCTGGAACCGGGAAGGTCTATTTCTGCGAATACGGCGATCCTGGTGACCAGGGTGTTGTACATTAAACAGTCCGGCGATAAGAACATCGCTATCCTGGATGCCGGTATGACGGAACTGATCCGTCCGGCAATGTATAATGCGTTTCACTTCATCTGGCCGGTTAAACCTGAAGCACAGCATCTGCTGGCAAACAGGAACTATCCGGTACAGCAGGAAGGATTGACAACTTATGACGTGGTAGGACCTATCTGTGAATCATCCGATTACCTGGCGAAAGAACGCGCTTTGCCGCCATTACAGCAGGGAGATTATGTAGCTGTATTTACTGTAGGCGCCTATGGTATGGTAATGGCGAGCAATTATAATTTGCATGTGAGACCCGCTGAAGTAATGATCGATAAAGACAAAATATATATCATCAGAGAACGTGAAACCCAGCAGGATCTGGTGAGAAAAATGATCAGACAAGAATTGTAATGTTAATCACCAATTGTTAAATGTTAATCACCTATGACAAAGGAAGAGTACAGTAAACTGTTCACGGCCGATGATGCTGTGGGCTGGCTGGCAATTGACAAACAGCTGGACAGTATTTATCCGGGACGGGAACCAAGGCATTATGCGCCACCTTTACATTTCATGGTCGGAGGAGAAGACCCTATTGATGGTACCAGCATCTATGACAGCGAAAAGCAGATGAAACACCTGCACCTCATCAGCTACGGCATGTCGCAGTTATATTATGATGAAGAACAGGCTGGTAAGGAATTCAGTAAATGGGGCTTCGAATTTACCTTCCGCTTAAAACCATTTGCAGAAGATGAAGGTGATCCCGGATGGGCAATCCGGATGATGAATAATCTGGCCCGCTACGTATACAAAAGCGAGCGTTGGTTTGAACCTTATCACTTTGTACCTGCAAACGGGCCGATCAGATTAGAAACGGCAACGGATATCGTAGGACTTGCATTTGTCCCTGATCCTGAACTGGGTGTGATCGATACACCGCATGGTGAAGTGACCTTTCTGCAGATGGTAGGACTAACAAAAAAAGAAGTTGAACGGCTACTGGCTAAACCACAGACCAGTGAAGTTGAAAAACTGATCGGTGAGATGCGGGAATATAACCCGTTGCTGATCACAGATCTCGACAGAGCAGACTAATTGAAAGAGCCCGCATAAAAAGCGGGCTCTTTTTTTGCAGACTGTTTAAGAAAAAGTTAACACCAGTTTATGGAATTCCGTTGTTACCCGCATCCTATTAAAAACGTTGTTGCCTTGAAGTACTTATCCTGGGCCTTTGTGGCCATGTTTGTTACCGCGGTTGCCGTACTGTCCTGGCAATATTTACAGGCCAAAGCACCGCATCCGATAGCAGTCGCTCCCGCTAAAACAGTAGGGCAGTTATCATTGCCGCCTGGTTTTAAAAGAGAGCCTGTAGCGAAAGGATCATTTGGTGAATGGCTCAGGACAATTCCGTTGAAAGCAGACAATACCGTATACCTGTATAATGGCCAGCGAAAAGGGAATCAGACCGCCCAATATGCTGTGCTGGATATCTCTGTAGGCAAAAAAGACTTACAGCAATGTGCTGATGCTGTGATCCGCCTGTATGCAGAGTATTTATATGCATCGCATCAGTATACGAAGATCGCTTTTCATGCGACTGACGGTACATTGATGGACTATAGCAGCTGGATGAAAGGATATCGCTATCCTGTAAAACAGGGGCGTTTACAGAAACAGCTGACGGCTGCACCTTGTAAAGGCGATGCCTGTTTTGCTGATTTTTTGCAGACCGTTTTCTCTTATGCCGGTACCTTATCACTCAGCAAAGAGCTGAATGTTGTCAATAGTCCTGCTGCTATCAATATCGGTGATGTATTTATCCGTGGAGGTTCTCCCGGTCATGCGGTGATCGTAATGGATATGGGTGTCAATAACGCAGGCCAGAAGACCTTTCTGCTGGCGCAAAGTTATATGCCCGCACAGGATATCCACATACTGCAAAATCCAGCCAGGGATCAAAACCCCTGGTACCAATATAACGGCGGAAAAATATTAAGCACTCCCGAATGGATTTTTGACTGGAACCAGCTCATGAGGTTCTGATAAGATTGTCACTCCCTATACCATGCAATGCCGGTCAGGCTACTGATCCACACATCAGTATGCCTGCCGGCTTTTTGAATGTTTATCTTTCTGGGTATACTATGCTGCTTTTGCAGTTTTGGTAAAATGCATTAGTCTACCTGTCGGCTTTTTGAATGTTTATCTTTCTGGGTATAGTATGCTGCTTTTGCAGTTTTGGCAAAACACATTAGTCTCCCTGCCGGCTTTTTGAATGTCAGCTTTTCCCGGCATACCACACCGCTTTTGCAGTTCCCGTAAATTTGAATATTTTGCAATGATGTAACCCGTTCCTTTCTATTATTCACCAACTTTTTTTATTCGCTCAAAACAATCCAATGAAGTGGAATAATGAACCCAAAAACTGGTCAGGCGATGAAGCAAAACTCAGCTGTACCATTGAACCAGATACCGATTACTGGCGGATCACACACTATGGGTTTATCCGTGACAACGGTCCCTTTTACTATAAAGAAGTAGCAGGCAATTTTGAAGCCAGCGTAAAGATCAGTGGACAGTATAAAGAGCTATTTCACCAGGCTGGTTTAATGATCCGTATTGACGAAAAGAACTGGATCAAAACCGGTATTGAGTATGTCGACGGTGTACAGAATGTAAGCGCTGTCGTGACCCGTGAAGTCTCCGACTGGTCAGTAGTACCCAGACATGACAGTCCGCCGGCCATCTGGCTTACCTTACTCAGAAAGGGCGATTATGTAGAAATAAAATATTCTTTTGATGGTGTGAAATACGAGATGCTGCGATTAGCTTATTTTCCTCCCGATGTAAAAGCGGGTATTGGTATCGTGGCGGCAGCTCCGGGAAAGGAATCGTTTGAAGTGGTGTTTGAGAACTTTCAGGTAAGGGAGATGGAGCATTAAAAAAGGCCGGTTCAGAAGAACCAGCCCATTCCTGTTGTTGTCTTTTAATGATTAACCTGAGAGAATTGCCTGTTACATTGCTGTAACAGGCTGATTATAAAAGGCAACCACTGTCTTTTAATGATTATTGGTTCTTATTGTTGTCAATAGCCTGACGGAACATATTTCTTTCCTGTTCAGGAATGTTCTGTCCATATTTTTCCAGGTAGGTATTTGCTGCGGAAGCATAATTAGCCCAGTCCTGTTTATTGAAAGTATACACTGTTTTAGCACGCAGATAGATCTCATCACCCGGATCGCCATAAGGTTTGATGCTGCTGGCAATCGCTGACCAGTCAGGATCAGTGCTCTTCTGCAATACCGGATCGATCACATCTTTGAAAACGATGTTCATGAGTTTCACAGTAACCGGCCTTTTATCTAACTGAGAATTGCTGGCTTGTAATTGTTGCTGTAATACAGCGAAACCTTTGTCCTTTGTACTGTTGGTGAACTGAAGGATCAGATCCAGCTGTTCAGGCGTATAAGGAGCCTGTAATGAAGCGATATAGGCACTGCCGGCCAGGTTCGCACCTTCTTTATCGCCAGCCTGTTTTGCCATCATGGCCAGCTTAAAGAGGAATGATGCATCGCGGCGGCCACCTACGTATTCCTGCAGCATTTTGCTGTAAGCGACTACCGGGTCGGTCAGGTCGGCATTCATAGCGGTTACCTGTGGTACAGTCCCCAGATCAGGGTTCAGGGATGCATGGATATTACGCATCTGTTCAAACGGGATCTTTACCACTTCACGATCGTAGGTTAATAAACCGTTCTGCTCACCTTCCACATCAAAAGGCTGTGTATAGATAGAGCCGGACAATCCATTTGCTTCCAGCAGTTTCAGGTGCTGGTTCATGATGGTATATTTAGCCGCTAATGCAGCCGGTTTTTCCTGTATATAACCCCAGGCGCTGCCGGTATTCCACTGGTGCTCAGGAATGAATACGCCGATACCGCCAAACTCACCCAATACCCTTGCTTTACCTGGTTCGGCAGGTGCGTTCATTGGGTCAGGATAGGAGTGTACATCGGTCATATCAGCGCTTACCCAGGCATTAGGAGAGGGGCTGCGGAGTTGTTCGTTCACATACAGCATTTCGCCGGAGTGACCATTTACAATACGGGAAGGATCTGCACTTTTCACCCATTCAGTGATACGCTGCTGATCGTATGCACCCCATTTCTCGTTAAAGATCACCCAGGTAGTGATAGATGGATAGTTATGCAGTTGCTCCAGCGTTTCTTTGGTTTCTTTCTCATATTCCGCTTTAGCGCCTTCCGGTAATCCCTGGTTAGGATTCACGAAATCCTGCCATACCAGCATACCCAGTTTATCTGTATGATAATACCAGCGGGCTGGTTCTACCTTGATATGTTTACGGATGGTATTAAAGCCCATTGCTTTAATGGCTTCGATATCAAATTTCAGCGCATTATCAGTAGGGGCGGTGTACAGTCCGTCAGGCCAGAAACCCTGGTCGAGGGTACCCAGGTTGAAGTATGGTTTATTATTCAGGAAGATGCGGTCAACACCTTTTTCATCTTTCTGGATAGCGATTTTGCGCATACCGAAGTAGCTTTTTACTTCGTCTACTGTTTTGCCGCCTTTGCTCAGTTTTACTGTAAGGTCATACAGGAACGGACTGGCAGGAGACCACAGTTTTGCGTTCTTAACAGGCAATTTTAAAGGCACGCCTGCTTTGCCTTTTATTTTACTTACTTCTGTACCGTTATCCGTGGCGATCAGTTCGACGTTAGTACCTGCCGGCGCATTTACGCTCACATTCAGTACGTTCTTGTCTACGTCAGGAGTAAGGGTCAGTCCTGCGATATAGGCAGCAGGTACTGTTTCCATCCAGACGGTCTGCCAGATACCGGAAGAAGGGGTATAATAGATATTAGCGGGGTTCAGCACCTGTTTGCCATGAGGGCCGATACCTTCACTGGTAGGATCATATACTTTCACAACGATCTCATTCTCTCCGTCCTTCAGGGCAGCGGTGATATCCTGTGAGAAGGACTGATAACCACCGGCATGTGTACCTGTTTCTTTACCATTTACATAGACGGTTGCCTGCCAGTCTACGGCGCCGAAGTGTAACAATACATGTTCACCGTTTTTCAGCGGCGTCTGTACAAACGTGCGTTTATACCAGAGATTCTGCGTAGGCAACAGCGGCTTTTTTACACCTGATAAGGCAGATTCCAGTGGAAACGGCACGAGGATCTGATCCGCAAAAGCGGATGGTGTGGCGGCGTCTTTGGGGGTAATGGTATACTGCCACAGGCCATTCAGGTTTTGCCAGTTCTCGCGCACCATCTGTGGACGGGGATACTCCGGAAGGGCATTGGTTGGGGAGACTTCCTGCGCCCAACGGGTTTTGATCGTTGAGGACTGTGCTTTCCAGCCGGTCTGTGCCATAACGGCCTGACCAAGCGCGACACTCAATAAACATACACTAGCAGTCTTAATCAGATTCATTGCTGTAATTGATTGGTTTTAGTTGTTGTGGAATCATGCTTCCGCCTCAGTGTAATCGATTACGCAGCGTTAGATAAAAGATCATCGTTGAGGTATAACACTAATAAGTATTTATTGGTGAATTGGTAACGTGCGAATTCGTTGTCCTGTCTGCGGATGCGATTGTTTTGGTCTTAACTTTTCTGGTCGTTCGAAAGACCAAGATACTAAAATTTGACTAAAATACATTGATAATCACTCAATTTTAATCACCGGACTCCTTTTGCCAATACCATTTTCACTCAGGGCCTCAATTGTAAAATAATAGGTAGTTTGTTTATCGAGTGCTTTCAGATAGTACTCGCTGGCATTATAGACCATAATGCTGCTGTAAAGTTTGTCGGGGGCAATGCCATAGTAAATATTATAGGCGTAGGCGTCACCGGAAGGAAACCATTTCAGCCAGGCATTCCGCTTGTCAGATTGCTGGCGCAATACGATGAAGTCCTTTACTGCTGCCGGCACAGGTCCGTTTCCCTTACCGAATACTCTTAATCCGCTGACGGCGAATTTACCATTCGCCATATGGATATTTTCCAGTTTGATATACCGGGTATTAACAGGCTGCGTGAACGCGATATAGTCATGCGGTACATCCGTTTTGTTCCGGCTTTTATCGTGTAAGAGCTGCCATTTTTTACCATCCGTAGAATGCCATAAACGGTACTGATGATAGATGTCGGTCCGTTTCCCCAGGATGTCGGCATCCTGATCCGCATAATTGATCTGTACCGCATGTACAGCTGCTATCTTTCCCAGGTCGGTCTGTATCCATTCACCGGCATTGGCAGTCGCGGCACACCAGTATGTTTTGATGCTTTCATCCACTGCATTATTCGCAGCAAAAGCACCAAAGGTGGAAGAGACCGAAACGGGATGTTGATAATTCAGCAGCATCCAGCCGGTAAATTGTCCGCTTTCGGGTTCGCCGGGAAGATAATGTGGATAATCGCCAAAAGCGGTATTACAAAAAAGTATGCCGTCATTGTCAAACCCGGCAGGCCATATCCCGATCCTTCTTTCGAAGTTATTCTTCACATTGATTACTATCGTCGATACATGCCACCAGTGCCCGTTTTTGTCCTGAAAGGTAGCGCCATGACCAGCGCCCCGGGCAAAGCCACCCGGCTTATAACTAAAGGGATTATGCGCCTGATAGGTAAAAGGTCCCAGCGGGTGATCACTGACATATACGCCATCTGCATAACCACTGAATTCTGTACCGGGAGCGCCATACTGCAGGTAATATTTACCATTGTGTTTATTCATCCAGGCGCCTTCCATAAAGGGGGACATAAAGTTATTGTCGTTATACTCCCCGAAACGTTCCCAACCATGTTTGTCATCATGTAGACTGATAAGATCATGCCGCTCCCCGATAGGTTGCAGGGTATGCCGGTCTACCTCCTGTCCATAAAGTGGATAAGTATTGCTTGATCCATGATAGAGATACAGACGGTTGTCATCATCCAGGAAAAAGGCCGGGTCCCAGGCCCCGGCGCGGAAAGAATCAACTGCTTCCGACCAGTCATCTGTACGGGGATGAGTGCTCATCCATATGGGAAAATTCTTTTCATAGGTCGACCCGATGACCAGCAGTGTATCGCCTAAGGCAAAGACCGCAGGTGCACATAGTTCGTCATAGACCTTGTGATAGGGTTTAAGAAATTTCCGGGGTACAAAATGCCAGTCAGACATATCACTGCTCCACCAGTATCCCCACTGATTGGTGGAAAACAGGTAATAATCACCTTTGAATAAAGTAATAACTGGGTCCGCCGTAGCCCGGTGCCGGCCGGCTTCGGAAAAGTTGGGAATAGGCGTAAAACCATAGTCGATATTGATGGGGTTGCAGTAGGTACGTTGCTGGGCATTTCCCGTAGTGAAGATACAAAGCAGGGAAATAAGGTAGATTGTGTTTTTCATAACCAGCCTTTTTGATACAGTACTAAAATTAAGAAAAAGAGGGGCAGGGAGGACGATTGATTCCTGTTCTGATCTTTATTTGATATTTACTATCCTACGTTAATCCTACGTTCATGAACGTAGGATTAACGTAGGATAAGCCTTATTAAAACGGCATCTGGCCAATATCGCCACATGAAAAAAGGTGTACCGGGAATATACCGATACACCTTTCCGGGGTCTGATGGATGTTGAGATTTCCCGGAAGGTGACAAAATTACACCTCTCAGGCAGGGAATCTGGTCATTTGGGGTATCTGATTCCTATATTGATGTTCCGGAGATGCGTCGTATATGCGTCGTGTATGCGTCGTATATAACCCGTATACAGGGTTAGTGCGGGTGCATTTTGATACACGCAGGCGACTTACATCCGGTCCGGTAAAGCAGGGGTTAAACAACAGGGGTGAAAGGACGGCTGAACTCATTTACAAAAGCGTCTTTGCTCTGCTTTTTCTCCGATGGATCATAGATAGCAAAAACCACTCTTTTGAAGGCATGTCGGAATACCTCATTATGCAGTAGATGATGGGCAAACCAGGCCGCTACATCGGTTGTTTTATTCCTGAATACACCACAGCCCCAGGCGCCAAGGATGAGGGTGCTTTGTTTGTTGATGACAGCGACTGACAACAGCTTTTCAATTCTTTCCTTCATCACGGTTGCTATCCGGTGTGCATTATTCGGCTGATTTTCAATCAGTGCACCTCTGTTGACAGCTGGAGAAGTAATGATGGATACAAAATAGGGACGCTTAATCAGCTGATCGCCATCATTTCTGAATACCGGTACGAGCGGTGAGTAGATCATATGGTCCGAGTACAGCAGGTTGCCATCTGCACGGTTAAAATGATACATCTCAGGTTTGGTTTTAAGCGATGCATACAGTCCGCTGGCTCTCGCCAGACTCTCTTCCTGTGCCTGTGCACCACCCAGAAAACCACCGCCGGGGTTCTTTGCAGAGGCAAAATTCAGACAACATACATCTTCCTGACCGAGCTCCCGGATCAGTCTTTCGGCCGCGCCAAAGGTCGTTTCTGACGTCACTTCATAGATGCAGGTGTCTGCAACAGGTGTTTGCAACATGCGATCTCTCGCAATCAGCACGTTTTCAAAATCCTCAGGGGTATAATGGATCGTGTTATCCACTGTGTATTGCAGTTCCGCACTGATATCTACCAGCTCTTTCTCAGGGTTGCTGTATTGACCCGTGCTTAAAATATCAAGGGTCTCATAAGCGATCGCCACTCTTTCATTTTTGTTCATAGTGGGTTAATTTTACTTTGCGTTAATTCGACACAAAGAGAAATCTTTTTCCTGAAACAGACAAATTATTTTTCCCGAAAGGCGTAATTTTCCGGCTCTAACCTTACCCTATACTGCTATATGAGCCGCACATTCGTCGTAGGAGATATCCATGGTTGTTATGATGAACTGATACAACTGACTGATCTGATGGGATTACAGGCGGATGACCTGTTGCTGTCCGTAGGAGATATCGTGGACCGTGGAGGGAAATCCCGTGAGGTATATGAATACTTCCGGAACAGACCAAACAGTAAAGTGCTGATGGGGAACCATGAACGTAAACACCTGAACGGTGTGCTGAGTTATGCACAGGAAATCGCCAGACTGCAATTCGGAGAAACTTATCCTGCATTCCTGGAATGGTGTGCGACCCTGGCATATTTCCATGAAACGCCGGAAGCCATCATTGTACATGCCGCATTTGAGCATGATGCGCCTTTACCGGCGCAGCGGGAAGAAGTATTGTGTGGATCTACGGCAGGAGAACGTTACCTGGAAAAGAAATATGGCAACGCACCGGAATGGGTGAATCAATATCTGGGTGATAAACCCCTGATCTACGGTCATCACGTGACAGGCGCATTACCCGAAATAAAGAACAATACCTGGGGAATTGACACCGGGGCGTGTCATGCGGGTTATCTTACTGCGATAGAATTACCAGGGTTTATTATGCATCAAGTAAAAGTAGAACGTGATTACTGGAAAGAAGAGCAGGCGATCTGGCAGATACCGGTACTCAAATCGAAGGACTGGGAAAACATGACCTTTGAGCATATACAGAAACAGCTGGAGAAGCTTGCCTACATAGAGGTACCGGAAGTAAAGGAATACCTGTCTGGCATTGCGCAATGGTCAGCCCGTTTATCCGCCACGTATCCTGCACTGATAACAGGGATAGCGGCATTTGTGCAACAGCTGACAGAGACACACGGAGAACAGTTCTCCATAATAGCCAATCACTATGCCTTCAAAACATATCTGTTTAAAATCAAGGCAGGTAATCTGAAAGTAGCAGATATGGAAAAAAGTCTGAATACACCGGCTAAAATAACGGCATTGGCAAGTGCCCTTGGAATGTCTTTATAAGACAATGAGTAATAAAACGATGTTTTTTGTTTTTAAACAAAATTGCCATAATTTCAGTTCGTGGGATATTAATTACAACGACTCAGAATAATCTATACTATACTCAAAATCGACCTCAGAGAATTAATCAATTCAATTCACATTTGAACATACGATGTAGCTGCACCACGGCGCTTCGTGTTTTTTGCTGCGGAATTCAATAACTGGTAAAATAATCTTATTTGTTGCAGGTAACCGGCATGATATGCCCGGTCATGTTTGCTATTGCCCATAGTATTCCTCGAAAGATCATCGTAAACCACAACTCATGCAAAACGAAACATTTACCGTCGCGGATTATTTATTAACCCGGCTTAGACAACTGAATGTTACAGAAGTCTTCCAGATCCCCGGAGACTATGTAAAGCACTTTACTCAAACATTGGAACATTTCCCCGGCGTGAATGCGGTTGGCGCTATCAATGAACTGGATGCAGCGTATGCTGCGGATGCTTATGGTCGTACCCGCGGACTGGGAGCTGTATCCCTGCAATATGGGGTAAGTACCTTCATTGCACTCAACGCAATCGGTGGCGCTTTTGTAGAGCGGAGTCCTGTTGTGGTTATTTCTGCTACTCCCGGCGCCGATGCAAGACAGATCACCAAGATGTATGATGTGTTGTATCATCACTCTACCGGTAATCTTGCTGCGGATCAGGAAGTTTATGATCAGGTAACCGTTGCTTCAGAAACGCTCAGTACTTCAGCGGGTGCAGCGGAAAAGATCGATCAGCTGATAGTAGCAGCCCTGACCTACAAGCGGCCGGTATTTATTGAGTGTTACAAAGAAGTATGGGGAGAACCCTGCGTACGTCCTTCAGAAACACCACTGGAAGCGATCAAATTTGTGAGCGAACCATTGGCGCTGGAGAACGCAGTCAATACAGCATGGGCACAGCTGACAGCTGCACAGAAACCACTGATCTTTGCGGGGGTGGAAGTATTACGTCACGGACTTTCCCCGCTTTTACAGGAACTGATCGACGTCAGCGGATATCTTTATACTACCACCAGTCTGGGTAAAACAGTCCTGGATGAAGGTGGGGATAAATTTATCGGCACTTATTCTGATCAGGCTTCCATTGAAAGCGTACGTAACCTGGTAGCGGAATCTGATTGTTTCCTGACACTGGGCACTATTATCACAGATGACTATCTGTGGTTTATAGAGAACAAGTATGCAGATATGGTACTGGCTACTACTGAACTCGTAAGAGTGGGTTATTTCATTTATGAAGAAGTGACCATGGAAGATTTCATGCGTGCGCTGATCGATCGTTTCAAACTACATGGAGCGCCTTATCCGCTGAATGTAACAGCACCTCCGCAACCGCCTTATCCTGAACCATGGATCTCCAATTCAGATCCTGTTTTTGATGTAGAACCGCATATCCTCACCTACAACCGCTTCTTTCAGCATACCATGAAATTCCTGAATGACCAGAATATGCTGAAAGATATCGTCTGGACATTTGGTATCAGTTCTGCCATGTATGTGGCTACCAATGCTTATGGATTGCCGCAGAACAGTTTCCTCTCTTCAGCCGCCTGGCAGATCATCGGTTATGAAACCGGTGCCACTACCGGTGCACAGCTGGGCAGTGGTAAACGGGCATGGGCCGTGGCAGGTGATGGCGGCTTTATGACGGTATGCCAGTCATTATCTACATTGGCCAGAAATAACCTCAATGCAGTCGTATTTGTAATGAGTAATGCGGTATATGCCATCGAGCAGGTATACGTGAATATGGATGCGTTTAAACCGGGTCCGGAACACAAATTTGATACGTTTGATCTCCTGCCGAAATGGGATTATCTCGCATTAGCACAAGCCTTTGGCGCACAGGGTTTCCGGGTTACTACCGTAAAGGAACTGGAAGACCTGCTCCCAACTATCGCTGCAATAACTAATCAACCTGCGCTGGTAGAAGTCGTTATTCCTCAGAAAGACCTGCCTGGACAGATGCGTCGTCTTGGCCTTGAACCTTGATATCAATCTCACATTTCCTCACCTTCAAATCACCACAAAAATGGCTAAAACATATTCAATTTTTGGCGCCGGAGCAGCAGGGCTTTACACTGCCTGGCGATTGCTGAATGGTAAAGTAACAGACACCGGTGCAAAGGCGAAACAGCTGACTGCCGGCGATACACTGGACCTCATTGATTTCGGGCATTATGCCTTTAATGACAAAAACAAAGGTACCCGTGAACCAGGGGCCCGCGTATGTACATGGCACTATAAAAACGACCCAGACAATTCCTACCTGGAAGTAGGAGGTATGCGTTATTCATACTGGAATGGGGATAATGACGCCAAAGCGGGTGGACATCGCCTGGTGACTACCGTGATCAAAAAACTTGGTCTGGATAAATATGCGGTACCTTTTAATGAATCCACCAACCCGCTGTATTATCTGCGTACGAAGAATATGTATCTGAACCAGATCTCTTCAAATAATCCTGCCCCTTATAATGTGGATAACTACGGTGCAGCGGCTTCTCCTGATACCGGTTTTAACATCGTGGAAAACCTGGCAGTGACCGCTCATACCGGTCCGCAGACAAGAGCCGAATGGTGTAACTTCTACGCCAACGGTGTGATCAAGGTTAATATGCCGGACGGATCAGCCTTTAAGAAAGGGGATAAGTTAAGCGATATCGGCTACTGGAACCTGATGTTCGATCAACTGGGAACTGAGGGCTTCAACTACACTTCAGATGGAAACGGATATAGCTCTAACGTGATCAACTGGAACTCAGCGGTAGCATTCCAAGCCAATAATGAATTTACACCGGGTACGGAGTACAAGACATTGACAAAAGGCTATTCTTACATGTTTACAGCCCTGTTTAACGCCATTGAAGACCTGGCGAAGGAAAAGGGCGTAAAACTGAATTATAAGCACAATACGCGTCTGCATTCCATTTTGCAGGTGGGCGATAAGATCAGGTATACGACGGCTTCCCGCGAAAACCCCAATAAGAAAAATGGCGTCTTTGAGACAGACGCTGCCTGGATGGCCATGTCCCGTGCACCAATCGAAAAAGTAGCACAGGCAACGCGTTACGAAGATCTGGAGGGCGCTGTAGATGTACTGAACACTTCCAAAGTACAGCTCTACCTGGAATCGGCCATTTTACAGCCATCCTACAAAATAGGTATGTTCTTCCATGAGCCATGGTGGGCGGATAATGCAAAGACCCCGCCGACCTATCCGGCCCAGATCAATGGGTATGAGATCACACACGACGTGATCGAAGAACTGAGAAAAGCAGGTTTTCCAGAGCAATACCTGAAGGATCTTAAAACGAATACCAACATCTTTGAAACGCCATTTGCTTCTACGGATACCTTTGTGAAGGCAGTGGAACTGGCGATCGATAACAGGCTGACAGTAGGGCAGGAAAAGCAATTGCTGCTGGCCGCACATCGCAATACGATCGGGCCAAGCGTAACAGATATGCCTATTCGCCAGGTTGTTTATTTCGGGGATAATGCACTGAATAAAGAGGCGAAGAAAGTCTATGGTCTGCTGGCTGCTTATGATGATGAAACGTACGCCAGCTTCTGGAAAGAGATGGAGCTGGGACCGAACCAGCCGCGTCTCAAACCAACTTCTGAAGACTTCCAGACACTGGACGGACCAAGGGAACCATCCAAAGCAATGATCAAAATGCTGCGTACGCAGCTGGCTGCCGTGCATTTTGGTCCGCAGTCAGATTACAACTCCGTTCCTGAGCCATTGGAAACAAGGTTTATGGACTGGTCCCTACCGCCTTTCAATGCAGGTTATCATGCCTGGGCAGCGCATTATGATGTATGCGATGTACAGCAGAAGATCCGTAAACCATCGTCACTCAATCCGGGTCAGGACGCGAATATCTTCATCGTAGGAGAGGCGTATTCCAATGACCAGGCCTGGGTAGAAGGTGCTTACTGCACAGCGGAATCTGTACTGAATGACTTTTTCGGTATAGAACCACTGATCGATAATACGGCATATCCGTTCATCTGTCCATATGTACAACCGGAAAAAGAAAAGGAAAAGAAAAGTAGTAAAAACATGGAGGCAGCTGAGATTGCCTAAACCTGCCGGTGCTGTGTAAATGGTGCCGCTTCCATGGATATAATAAGAAAAGGTGTTGTATATAGATACAACACCTTTTCTTATTTGAGCAGGTCTTATTTCGGAGCAACTACGCTTTTCGCGTCTGCCAGTTTTAACGAGAATCTTGTAATAGAGTCATTGATCCCTACATATTTCTCCTTCAGAAATTCCTTTCTCCTGCGATCAAGATTATCCATGGTCAGGGAATCCGTGATAGTGGTCAGACTCTCCTTATACCGGTTGAATCGTTCATGTTGTGCCGGATTGTGTTCTCCGTCAATATACTTCTGTAAGGTATCCAGGTAGCTATTCTGCCTGGTTTTTACTTCACCTGCCAGCGGACCGTCCATATTACGGGAAAGACTGTCAGACAGTAGTTTAGCATTCTGGGCAGCTGTCAGAATATTCACGACAGTATCTTTACTCTTGATCAGGGCTGCCTGATCGGAGATCACGTTATTCTTATAGGAAGTAGTCATGAAGGTAAAAACACCGACAGTCACTGTCATGATAAAACAAACCAGCATATAGCGGTTGATCATCTTGATGATATTGGGATTAACGTTGGGTAAGGGCACCAGACTACTGATCAGTTTATATGCCAGATACATCAACAAAAAGCCGAATCCGGACAGGCCGGTTCCTAATATCTGTACGATATCTAAATTATCCATTGGTATAGGTTTGAAATTCAATTCCAGGTCAAATATAGAATATTTTGAATGTATTATTTAATAACGAATTAAGAATGAGTATAAAAAGAAACAGCCCGAAAACGGGCCGTAACTTGTTTTTTCTCATTTATTACCGTCCTACTTTTTCTGTTTGTCAATTTTCTGAATGATCCTTTTTCCAGGATAGCTGGCGTTGAACATCGAAAACGTGTAGTCGGCCGCAAACTTCGGATTGGTGTCACCTGGAATAGGCGCAATCTGTGTGAACCGGTGGCAACCGGTACAGGTTTGCGACTGAATGTAAGTTTCCATCGTCGTGTTTGCAACTGGCTGGTCTTTCGGTGATGGCGCCATCGCTATCGGATGTAAAGGCTGTATCTGCGGCTTTTCCGGGATAGCTGGCGGCGGGGTTTTGGTAGACCACAATACATTCACCAGGTGGTAATGTGACCATATAGACCCTGCATAATTCTTTTCGATATATGCATGCAGCGTTTTGTTAGCTGCTTTCGCCAGTGAATCTATCGGAAACTGCCTTTTTACCTGTATAGGCACAGGACCCAGGCCTTTGCAGAGATAGTAGGGCGGCGCCTGATTAGGCAATGATGAGAGCGTAAAGGTGGTATCTTTATTATTACAGCCGCTGGGTACTTTGACAGTAGCCGGTTTATAATCAGGACTATAGAAATTATATGCGATTGAAGTCGTATCGGTCTGGTTCATATCCGGCGCATTCGCTTCATGCTCGAAAGTTGTCCACACCCATTGTGGCTGAGAAGTGGTTTTTTGCAGGATATGCAGTCCGACAAGCGCAACGAGTGAATAACGGTAAGTACCGGTTTTGAAATCCTCTACAACTGCTTTGGATAATTTGTAGGTTTTCCATTTAGGATTATCCGGATCAGTTACTTCCAGCCACGCAGATTTGATCTCTACTGCACCGCTGGGGCCATTGTAAGCGCCTGAAGGGAATACGATCGGGACGCCTTTGTTAACAGCTTCATGCTGTTTGTAGGCATCGTAAAATTTGTTGTTTACGATATAGTTATACTCATCCTGGTTAAAATGGATGGCATACCATACATTGGTCCCGTTCTGTGCCCCCAGCCACGCAGGACTGAACTGAGGTTGTGCTTCCTCTGTATTCATACTATCCAGAAACATCGGCAACCCGTCGAATTTGCTGGTCATGCTCAGCAGGAGTGTAGCTTCCTTCATACGTTCGTCCTTCGCCAGTACATCTTTCGGAAGGTTTAAGTGTTCCCGTAATTGTGCCCAGGCACGGGGAGCTGCACCATCAGACGGATATAATTCTTCAGAAGTAATATAGTTCTCCCATTGTACCGGCGCCGTGCTGCCAGGCTGACCGAAAAAGTCGCCTTGTGCAGGCCAGTTCAAGGTAACGAACTCCCACCAGCCAAAGCAATTGGCATTTTGCTGGGTGGAGAATTGCCCCGGAGGAAGGTCTCCCGGAACATTATTATTGAATGGAATACTGATACTGTCACTACATTGGCAGGAGCCGGCATTATCAGCATTCGCTGTTGACGTTTTCTTTTCAGCATTGTTTGCACAGGAAAAATAAATAACGGCTGTAACGGGCATGATCAGCAGCCATATCTTTCTATTGAATATGTACTTCATTTTACAATGTGGATTTGGGTGTGATGGTGTGGAAAAATGAGACAATAGTTTCACCGTCAGGCATCACTCCTGCATATGAGGTGTCGTGATATGACATGTCAGTACACTACGCTGGACTATTGTCGCGTGGATTTCAGATAAGGCTTACACTAATATATTAAGGATTTCAATTTTTGAATTGCTTGATGTAATCGGTTATGGTCTTCTGAGTCGTTATTTGAGGTGCGGTCTGCAAAATAAATATACAGATAATTCGGACAAGTAAATCAATTTACGGCGCTAAATATTTTACAATGAGTTAGTTAGTATTATGGTGTTTTTTAAATTGTTGAGAAAACAATATATGTTGTTCTGTTTTTCGGGAGTGGTTTAACTTAGGGTAAGTAATCTGGATGATAGCTGTATTAAATTTGTCATTATGAATGAGTCGGAAGTACTGAAGCAACATATCTCAAAGCGGATCTTGCTGCCGGAGGATGAACTGAATGTACTTGTCGCGGCCTTTGCGGTAAAGCGTATTAAGAAGCGGCAGTTTATTATTCAACCTGAATTTACCGCGCGTGTCCGGACATATATTATCAAAGGTGCCTTCCGCTCTTATGTGGTAGGTCCTGATGGTGCCGAACATACCATACAGCTGGCGATAGATGACTGGTGGATCAGTGACTACAGCAGTTATATTTTCCAGAAGCCTGCTACGATGTTTGTGGTGGCATTGCAGGATAGTATAGTGATGCAGATAGAATATGAAACAGAGCAACGCCTGAAACGGGAATATCATAACATTGAGACCTTCTTCCGGATTGCGGCAGAAGGTCTTGCTGCCTATCACCAGCGCAGGATCATTGCCTCATTGACACGTACTGCTGAAGAAAGGTACAATGACTTCATAACCGCTTATCCGGGCATGTCAGAGCAGGTACCACAGTATGCGATAGCTTCTTACCTGGGAGTAACTACGCAGTTTATTTCTAAGATCCGTAATAAAAAAGCAGCATCCAAACCATCAAAAAGTTAATCCAGGTGAACTGTTTTTTTTAATCTGCCTGATTTTTGCCCTGATATTTCTGTGAGAGCTTTGTGGTAACAAAACAAAGAGATATGTCACAGAAGTTAAAGAATAAGGTAGCCGTTATTACCGGAGGAAACAGCGGCATTGGTCTGGGTGCGGCAAATTTATTTGCGCAGGAAGGCGCTAAAGTCGTTATTACGGGCCGTGATGCGGAGACGATCAACAGTGCGGTGGCTGAAATAGGAAATGGCGCAATGGGCTTTGTCAGCGACGTGCGTGATATGAGCAGTTTCGCACCGCTCTTTAAGCAGGTCCATGCTACACACGGGAAAATAGATGTATTAGTCGTAAATGCGGGTACAATGCTGACGGCGCCAATCGCTGAGATGACAGAAGAGATATTTGACAAAGTAACGGATATCAATTATAAAGGGGCATTCTTCACCATAAAACATGCCTTGCCATATATGAATGAGGGCGCTTCTATTGTTATTACCACGTCTACTGTATCTGATAAAGCCTTCATAGAAGGAAGCGCATATGTCGCTTCCAAAGCTGCAAAAAGAGCGCTGGTGAGAGTATTGGCAGCAGAACTGGCCACACGGAAAATAAGGGTAAATGCATTGGCCCCGGGATTTATTGACACGCCTTTTTTAGCAAAGGCCGGTTATACCCAGGAGTATGCAAATTCGGTGCGCGGCTTTTTTGAAGGTGCAGTAGCGATGAAACGAGCTGGTACGGTAGAAGAAATGGCAAAAGGATTTTTGTTCCTTGCGTCCGATGACTCGTCTTATATGACAGGAGGGGAGTTGCTAATGGATGGTGGTTACCGGGATCTTTAAAATAGTATGTTTTATACCCAACAAAGGCAGGAATATTCCTGCCTTTGTTGGGGCCGGGAGCTGTTTTTGTTGTTATAAGTGTTTCATTAACAGGTAAATAGCCGCATATCTATCCGTTCTTTCTGCCGGAAATGGTGTCGCATATGCATCTCCATAAATTGTACCCATTCAGCAGCGCTAAAATATAAAAGCCCCGGATGCAGGGATTTCCCTTTTGCCTTTAGAAGCTGCTGATCTTCAGCTGATTTATTCACGTCTGCTTTGATCTGCAGCAATGCCTCCCGTAGTTCTTCTTTACTTTGTGGTTGTCTGATAGGAGTATTAGTAGCAGGTCCTTCGATCTGTATATCAGGAAAGCTGTTATGGAGGAACATCTGTCTGGCGTTAGGATGCATGTCTTCATGGCTGTTATGCACATCAGTCAGGGCCTGTTTCATCTGTCCTGCCTGGTACTGCGTATCGTCGATAATATGGATATACACCTGTCCCAGTGACCAGCTGCCAGGCAGTGGTTGTTGGTGTAACATCTCAAGAGTATAGTCGTCCAGGTAGTTTATCCAGGTAGTGATAGTATGATTGAATTGTTCCAGAATGCCAGCAGGATCAGGTGTTTGCATAATGTGGATTTTTTTAATAGCTTAAGTCATCCCGAATTTATATATTTATCCCTCCATAAACTCTATTGTAAGCCTCATTTTTTGAAATTCTAATTTAAGATATCTTATGGGACTAGACTGGCGTCCGTTGGGTAAACCTAAACCTGAATGTAAAGAGAGGTTTGATCAGCTTTTTCGTATACTCAATGGAACTGACCCTATACCTGTAATTCCCGGCACAAAGAAGAGATACTCAAGAGAGGTACTGAAAGAGGAGTGGTTTGAGATACAGATACCATCTTATGAAACCATCAAAGCACCCATGGTAGGAAGAGATCCGGAAGCAGATGAATGGGTAAAAACACAGTATGATGAAAGTGATAAATCCGATAGCCTGGAATTCTGGTATCAGCATTATAAAGGATATTATGTGATCGAGCTGGCAAAAGAGACAGACGGGGTTCCTGTATATATATCGGAGATCCAGGATGAGAACGTGTTCAGGGGTAAATTTTTGACAACTTTCTGCAAAGAACTGATAGGGGAGGAATTATATGAAGCCGCCTGGGAAACCCACCTGGCAGACAGCACACTCCAGTATGGCGAACGGCTGCTGGAGATAGCCGATCAACTGGCTGCAAAACATGATCTGCAGTATCTGAAAGATCAGCATTTACCACCAGATATAGAGGTTGGCTCACTGCCAAGTCAGGTACATATATTGTATGCTGCCGCCCGTTGGCTGATCTTTTATGGAAAGAATGGTCATGGATTTGAGGCAGATGAATGATCGGTCATTGATCCGGTGAGGTTGAGTTGTGCAATCCATACCGTGGCATGACCACACTGCGGATCATTTTCCTGATAGGTTATTACCTGGAAATGATGCGCTTCCAGCAAATCCTGGTATTGATCACGGTTGAGTGAGGCATGGAATAAGTTTTCACCGCCGTTCATGCCCCATGCTTCTCCATGTTCTGTACCGGATGTGAATATCAATATTCCCTGATCATGTAAATGGTCCCTAAAGACCTGGAACATAGCCGGTTGATCTTCCGCAGGGAGGTGAAAGAAACTGTTCCAGGCGATGATCGCATGGAACTTCCTGTTCAGCCGCAGCGTACGCATATCAGCTTGTATAAATACAGCGGATGGCAGGTTTTGTTTGGCGATTTCCAGCATACTATGACTGCCATCAACACCTGTCGCCTGTAATCCCTGACTGATCAGATAATGCATCATCGGTTTACCCGTCCCACAGCCCAGGTCGAGTATATGGGCGTCTCTACCCGTCAGTTGGATCAACTTGTCCAGGTATGCTTTCTCCATCAATTCCTGAGGACGGTTTGCCGCAAACCAGTCCGCGATGATATTGTATATATTGAAAACATTTTTCCGCTCTTCCATACCACAAAGGTAAAGCTGTCTGGCCGATATTATTTCCAGCCGGATACCAGTAATCCCTTAGCCGCCTTTTCACTGCATCGCTGGTATTTCGCATAGGCTTTTGCCGCACAGCTCCTGACATTTTCTACCGGCTCATTCCTGATATAACTACTCAACGCATCATGTAAAGTATAGGCCTCCGGGCACATCAGACCGGTCGTCCATACCAGCGGACGGGCCCGTGTAGCCGCCAGATGAGGACTGAAATAATCCCTGCTGATACAGGCTAATATGATCGCATCTCTGCGGATGCTATCTGTATTAACAAACCGCTCCTGCAAATCAAAATCCATCAGCCCATCGTGACCGATATAAGCCAGTAGTCTGGCATTACCATTGATACCCAATGTCCTTTCCTTTACCTGTGCTGTATCCTTGAGCAATCCGGCACAGCTGTTCAGGAAGTCAACTGTACATTGCCGGATGTACCGGCCATCATATGCATCTGCTACAAGATAGTAAGGCTGTTGCACATGCCGGAAGATCAGCCGTTCCAGTCGCAGACTGTCCATCCTGTATTGCTTTACCAGTTTCCATTCTTTACTGTTTTTGAAATAGGTGCGGATACCATTGCCGCAACCCCAGTACAGGTTCTTATCCGGGTCCTGGCCATTGCCTATTGCTTTGGGTACGGGAACGATGCCCTGGTTGTCGTTGTCACAAAGGGCGACGAAGACATGGATGTATTGTGAGGAGGAGTCAAAAGCGACATTTCGGACGGGAAGTGAGTCCGGTTTTTGGGTAATGGAAGTGATGGGCTGCTGAGAAGTGCCTGTCTGACAGGCGACAAAAAGCAGGGAAAACAATAGTAATCTGTTCAAGGCCTTTGGGTTTATATAGAGATGCGGGAGGGGAGAATTTCCATATCTTGCACCAATCCCATTTAAGCAGGGAGAATATGTTCGAGACAAACGATTTATCATTCAGAAGATCCCGTGATCTGCCTGTCCAGGAGTTACTGGATGGCGAATATATTCGTATTGTCAGATTACATAAAGATATCAATCACCTTTCCGTCATTCCACATCGTCATGATCACTACGAACTGATGCTGGTAAGCGCCGGCACAGGCATACATGCGATCAATTTCAAAACATTCGATATACAGCCGGGCAGGTTGTACTTTATCCATCCCGGACAGGTACACCTGATTGCTCCTTTTGATCGTGATGGCTGGCTGATCATGTTTGGTGAAGAACTATTCAAAAGATTCCTGAAGATCCATCCGCACGAAGATGGAAGGGGATTACTGGACGCTTATGCCTCCGGACCTTATATCGATCTGCATCCGCAATTGTCGGCAGTAACGGATTTCATCATAGAACAGCTCCGCATTACATTAGCCGGTACCCAACCGGATGTGGATATCATCCTGCACTATGTCTCTTTGCTACTACTGCAATACAATCAGCAGCATCAGCTGCAACACCCGCTTCCCCAGGCAAGTCTTGCACAGCGTGAATTACTCCACAAGCTGAAACAACTGATCGAACGTAACTTCCGGAAGGAACACCAGGCAGCATTCTATGCCACCCACCTGCGGACAGATATCAAGAAATTGAACAACATCTGCCGGGCATCCACCGGACTAACCGTATTTGAGTTATTACAGGAACGTCTGGTCACTGAAAGTAAGATCCTGTTACAGACCTCCGTGCAATCGGTCAAAGAGATCAGTTATGCGCTGGGTTTCAACGATCCTGCTTTCTTTGGTCGTTTCTTTAAAAAACATACCGGACTGACACCCGCAGCCTTTCGGCAAAGCCGGTCCTTATAGGCCATAAATCACCCGAAAAGTACCAGAATAGGGTTGACTGCCCTTCTAATTTTGTGGCATGTCAGCACAAAGGAAAGTTTTAAAGGCCATCTTATGGGGTATTACGGCCTCCCTGTTTTTATCATCTACCTTCATTATCAATAGTCTCATTTCCGGCGCGGGTGGTCACTGGGCCTGGACAGCTGCATTGCGTAGCCTGTTTCTGATTCCTATTCTGAGCGTGGTGGTATTCCTGGCAGGACAGCTGAAATCGACCTTATCTGCCATCAGACAGGCGCCCCTCACTTTTATCAAATGGGGTGTTATCGGATTTGGTTGTCTGTATACACTGCTGGCGGTGGCATCTTTATGGTCTCCCGGCTGGATGGTCGCGGCTACGTTCCAGATAAACATTCTGGCGGGTATTTTATTGGCGCCGCTCATTTATCCGGATCACCGGAAGGTGATACCCAAAAAAGCCCTGACCATCTCTATTGTGATCTTATCAGGCGTTTTTATCATGCAACTGGAAAAACTGACGCAATTACATTCCCTGGGAAATACCATTCTAAGCATTTTAACGGTGATTGCCGGGGCGATCGTATGGCCATTGGGTAACCGCAGGTTAATGGTAGATCTTGAGCAAAAAGGGCTTCATTTAAACGCTTTGCAGCGGGTGTTGGGGATGAGTATCGGTTGCCTGCCTTTATTGCTCATATTGAGCGCAATTGGTTTTGCTAAGAGTGGTCTGCCAACAGGGGTACAATGTGAATCGTCTTTTCTGTCTGCCTTGTTTTCGGGTTTTCTCGGAGGAGTAGGTTTTTATCAGGCTACGCAGATCGTCAGCAAAAATACGGTGGCGCTGGCGGCAATAGAGGCTACACAGGCGTTTGAAATATTGTTTACACTGATAGGTGAGATAATGTTAAAAGGAGCCAGTTTTCCGGGCGTATATGCACAGATCGGGTTTTGTGTGGTGTTGGTAGGGATCAGTGTGCATTTCAGGAATACCTGGAAACAGGCGGGTTATCAGCCGGCGCCTATTGAAAAGACCTTCTGAATGCAACAGGAGAAAGGTTGGTTTTTGTCTTGAATAGTTTGCTGAATGACTGCGGATGTTCAAAACCCAGTTGATACGCAATTTCACTGACCGAAAGAGTAGTTGTTGATAACTGCTCTTTTGCTTTTTCAATCAGTTTCTGGTGAATATGCTGCTGCGTATTGAGTCCTGTTAACGTTTTAAGCATACTACTCAGATAGTCTGGAGAAACGTGTAAGGCCGCTGCCACATGGGCCACGGTTGGCAGTCTGGTTTCTTCATCAAGATATTGCTGTAATATATGCTCCAGTTTATCCAGTAACTGATGATTGGATATACGTCTTGTTAAGAATTGTCTTCTGTAAAACCGTTCCGAATAATTGAACAGGGACTCGAGGTGGGAAATAATGATATCGTGACTAAGCTGGTCAATATTCGCATAATATTCCTGCTCGATATTGGTGACGAGTTGTCTGATAGTGATCTCTTCTTTTTCTGAGAGGAATAAGGCTTCATTGACGGCATAGTCAAAAAACTCATATTGTCTGATCTTCTTTGCCAGGGGAGTATTCCACAGAAAATCAGGGTGCAGCAACAGGAGCCATCCGGATGGGTGTCCTTCGATAGGTCCTTCCATCTCAAACCCGAGCAATTGACCCGGACCTGTAAATGATAAAATGCCCTCATCAAAATCATACGCTTCCTGCCCATACCTGATCTTGATATTGCCGGCAAATCCCTTTTTCAGTGCGATCATATAGAAGTCGGTCACTACCAGTTTAGGCCCCCGGGGAATTTCTGTGAGACTGCCGATATCGATCACACTGATCAGCGGATGCTGAGTTTTAGGCAGCCCTCTCAGCTGCAAAAACTCAGCAATTGATTTGACTTTGTAGGGTTGCATACTCAAATGTACTTCTTTGCAAATTCCCTGACAAAATCGGTCAGTTTCACTTTCCCCAACACCGGTCTGTGGCGGTCATACTGCGCGAGTATAGTACCATCGTGAATGGCTGCCTGCATTTTTACAAGATCTGTAGCCAGGCCTTGCGGCAGTCCGGCCATCTTATATCCCTGTAGCATCTGTTTATCTGAGATCCGCATCCATTTCATCCATGGCTTTCCGATAGCCTTTCCAAATATAGCAGCTGCCTCATTACAGGTCAGTTCATCGCTGCCTACATACCTTACCTTCAGACCGCTGACAGGTGTATCAAATTCCTCGGCCGCTGCTGCAGCTATATCTTCAGGTGCTACCAGTACGATTCTGTCATCAGCACCATAATTCCCGATCAGCAAACCTCTTCTTCCAAATAATGCCCTGATGCCATATGCCTGTAAGCCCATGATGAAGCCCATCATTCCTTTCCCACGCATCATATCCATCATCTGATAGAAGTTCGTATAGAAAATAGCAGGGCGCAGTTCAGAAATAGCGACGCTTTCCAGTTCTTTAAGTACAGGTCCTAAACCATGTCCCGCGATTTCGGCTGCCCATCCTGTCAGGAATATTGCCTTTTTGATACCATTCTGCCGGATCGCCTGCACGTAATTACCAAGGATCTGTTTCATATGCGCGTCCTGATCTGCTATGGAAAAATCGAACGGGATCATGCAATAGACGGCTTCAGCGCCGCTAAACGCTGTATTGACAAATCTCGCATCAGACAGTGAACCAATAGCCGCTTTGGCGCCTGATTTTTCAATTTCGTGCAGCTTTGCCGGATTACTGCTAATAACGGTCACGGCGTGACCTTTCTTTATCAACGCTATGGTAAGCGGTCTGCTGATGTTCCCCAGAGAACCTGTAATGACTATTTTCATGGACCAAAGGTACCTGTGGGGTAGTAGAGGGACTTAATCAAATCCCGCAGGTTTGTAGCCGTTTCCTAGTAGTTGTGAGTTATATATACAGTCCTTTGTTATTTTTATTGGGTTGCAGCAGGTCCCACTGGTTGCCATAGAGGTCTTCAAAAACGGCTACCGTCCCATATGCTTCTTGTTTTGGCGGTCTGATAAAATGAACCTGTCTTGCGACCATGGTGTTGTAATCGCGCCAGAAATCATCAGTAAATAGAAACAGGAATACCCGTCCACCGGTTTGGTTACCGATACTTGCGGCTTGTTGTTCGTTGGCTGCTTTAGCCAGTAACAAACTACATTCCCCGGCGCCGGGAGGCGCTACTATTACCCATCTTTTTCCATCACCCTGTGGAGTGTCTTCTATAAGGGTAAAACCTAGCTTCTCCGTGTAAAATTGAATGGCTTCATCATACTCTTTTACTACTAAGGCAATGTGGGCTATTCGCTGTTGCATAACTGCTATTTCTTTTATAGGTGATGCCGGATTAAGACAGGTTTACACTTAAAATCAGATTGAACTTTTATGCTGAGGTACTTATTCCAATCTCGTCCTTTTGGGTCCTTATTTTCTAAAAATAGGTTTATTTATGGGCTTTGGTCGTGTAGGGGTGGAAAGCAAAAAACCGCTACAAGTAACTTGTAGCGGTTTCTTTTGTTGCCTGACCTGGATTCGAACCAAGACAAACAGAGTCAGAGTCTGTCGTACTACCGTTATACTATCAGGCAAGGTAGTTTTTGTTTCCCTCTTCCGCTTTGCGTGTTTGGGATGGCAAAATTATGCAAATCTTCATAACTTCCAAAAAAATCTATAAAAAATTTATAAATCGTTGAAAATGAAAAAATTAGTTCCGCATACGCGAAACTAATTTCTATTGGAAATTGGAGATTGATTGTCTTATTTGTAAGTAGCAGCCAGTTCCAGTGCTTTGTAAGCATTTACCACACCACCTGTACGACACAATTCCGTCATCTGTACAGACTTAGGCTGATCTTCGACCATGATGGTAACCGGATGCTCCACTTTTACTACAGATTTCAGGATGATATCTTTTACCTGTACTGCGCTCAGTTTTGGATAATAAGAGCGGATCAGGGCTGCCAGACCTGTTACAACAGGGGCTGCCATACTGGTACCATCATGATATTCGTAGTGAGAACCCGGTGTAGAAGAGTAGATACCAACACCCGGCGCGAAAACATCCACGTTTATTTTACCATAGTTAGAGAATGGTGCAGCCAGTGTTTCATCATTTTCAGGACCGGAAGCGCCTACTTCGATCCATGCAGTTGCGGTATCACCGTTCTGATAGATGCGGCTTGGGTAGTTAGGCGTAACGTCGTTGTTCTCAGCATCGTTACCTGCAGCGTGTACCAGCAGTACGTCTTTGGAAATAGCATATTTTACCGCTTCATCCACTACATCCTTGTTAGGAGAGTAGGATTTACCAAAGCTCATATTGATCACTTTAGCGCCATTATCTGTTGCATAACGGATCGCGTTAGCTACATCTTTATCTCTTTCGTCACCATTAGGTACCGCTCTTACTGACATGATACGTACATTATCAGCAATACCATCAATACCCATGTTGTTATTTCTGCCGGCGCCAATGATACCTGCTACGTGTGTACCATGATCCGCATCCGGACCGGTAGCATCACCGGAACCATAATATCTTTCTGTTGTATTGCTGTAGTCATCTCCAACAATCCCACGTGGATCGTAATCCAGGTTGAGGGAGTAGTCTACCTGCTCTTTATAGTGTTTTACAGCAGCATCCAGTTCTGTAGTCCTGAAGGTTTTGAAATCAGGATAACGGTCCAGCTGTGCAGAGATCACTTGTTTGATCTGTGCTTCTGCCGGATTCTGTGGTGTATAAGCCTGTAATTCTGCGGCTGTCGGGTTAGGATTACCTAACTTCACCAGCATAGTATCCAGCATCTCTACAAAGCGGCTGATACCTACCAGCGTCTGCTGTGCTTCAGATAATTTCAGGTCGTACTTATTTTTCAGTTGCTTGTACTGGTACAGTCCGGCAGTATCTTTCGGCACACTGGTCAGACTGCCGAATTGTTTTTGCTGCTGACGAACCATACGGGTCAGCTCCAGGTTGTCGAAGTCAACATTCCCTTTAGGAGAGCCGATGAAGTTCCATCCATAAATATCGTCAGCATAGTGGTTTTTATCGTCGTCCTTGCCATTTCCTCTCTTCTCTTTTGCATTGATCCAGAGGATGCTTTTCAGGTCTTCATGCGTCGTGTCAATACCGCTGTCGATAACTGCAACAACGACTGTTTTTGACTTCTTGCCTTTCAACAACTCTGAATAGGCTTTTTCAGCGCTGATACCGAATACTGAATCTTTCTGAAGGTCCATGCTCTGCCAGTTATGTTTCTGTGCATCCGCAACGAATCCTGACAATAATAGTGTGGCAATGACTGCCGCTGGCTTACAAATATTCATGTGATAAAATGTTCATTGATCAGCTGTAGTCCTGTTCTGTGTATGACTAGCTGGGGTTGGTTTATTGAATTGTGTGTTAATAATGCTACATCCAATCCTGAGTGCTCTGACCCGTGCTCCTGACGGAATTACTGTTGCGCAAGGTAAAGTTTTAATGGCATTGAAAAATGTTAAAAGTTGTCAGGCGGTCACAGATTTATTCAATTGGATTAACGGGAAAACCTATAAACGGCATGTTATGGTGGTAATATTGTATTGAAGTGTAAGGGTTTGTGGCATATCAATGCACATCCTGCTGAAAACTGGATGGCCGCTTATTGGTCAGCTGATAGAAAACCTTACTGAACGCTGCAATACTACTGTACCCCGTCTGATAAGCGATCTCGCTTAACGTCTGGTTTGTCTGCAGGATCATTTCAATGCCTCGTACCACCCTTAAGGTTTGCAGATATTGCACAAAAGACATGTCCAGGATATTGGTGAAAAGCCGCGATAAAGTACGCGGACTCATATCAAACTGACTACTGACGCTTTCTAATGTCAGCTGCTGATCGAAGCTTTGCGCGATATACTGTAACACCGGACGTAAACGCTCGTGTTGTGTAGTAGGTAATGCAACAGGCAAGGCGCTTGTACTGATATCCGGTAAGATATCCTTGATCGAACTTAGAAAACGGAATCCCGGGTCTCCTGGTAACACATGTCTTTCCCAACGGGCAGAATAGTTGATCATTTCCAGTAACAGATCATTCACCGGATAGATGCCCATTTTGTTATAAAACGGCGTGAGATGATCGTCCTGACTGTAGAAATAAAGGTTCCTGGTCGTAGTTGACTTGGAATGCCTGATCTGCATATAATGCTCCTGTTGTTTGGGAATCCATATGTAATGGCGTGCAGGTATTACATAGGATTTGTCAGGCAGGTTACAGAATGCGATACCGCCCTCAACATAGGTCAGCTGTCCTTTTATGTGCGAGTGCATAGAAAACTTACGCTCAACTTTTTCATGCATCACATATACTGAGTCCGGATATACATCTATTTCGTTCAGATAATCTGCCAGTAAGTGCATAGCGTCAAATGGCTTGAATGGACAAATAATTGGCAATTTAGATAAAAGCGTTCATATCTCCTCACAGTACCTTTGCAACAGAATAAAGATTATGTGTACTGATATAAGAAAGGTGGTGTTGATGCTACCTTTTATGTTTTTGACAATGTGCGTAACGGCACAACAACCTCATGACACTACCAAACCGTTACATCTAACACTAGCGCAGATATGGGAACAGGCGGAACTGAACAACAAAAGGATAGCTATGTCCCGTTTGCGCGTGGAAAGTAGTGAAGAAGCATTGAAAGATGCAAAGGCGGAACGTCTGCCTGAAATCAATGCTGCCGGTGCTTATGCCCGTGTGACAAATATGCCTGTTTACGAAGATGGCCTCTTTCATACACCATATCAGTTTCCCGTACTACACAACTTTTACAAGGTAGGCGGAGAAGCTTATTTCAACATCTACAATGGCAATAAGACGAATCTTGAAATTCAGAAGGGAGCAACGGAACATGCAATAGCAGAAGAACAAAAGAACCTGACCGTATCAGAAGTAAAATTCAATGCGGCGGTCTGTTACCTGGATCTGGCGCGCAGTTGCCGGTTTAAAGAACTGATAGCAAAGGATATTGAAGAACAGGAAAGGCAACTGGCCCACATCCAGGAATTACAGAAAAATGGTGTTGTACTGAAAAGCGATGTACTGAGAGCTACGCTGAAATTATCCCGTCAGAAAATGGGCATGATACAGATAGAAAATGACATCGCTATCGCAAGCCAGAAACTGGATCTGATGATCGGTATCGATGAACATGTGCTGATTCAGCCTGATAGCACCATGACACTGGATCTTACTGTACCAGGTACCTACGATGATTACCTGGCAGCGGCCGCAGAACATGCGCATGAATACAAGATCTCAGAAAGAGAAACGATATTGAAAGAACTGTCGCTGAAACAGGTAAAGGCCAACGTCTCTCCAAAGATAGGACTGTTTGCAGAGTACAACTGGTCCTACCCGCAGATACAGTTTTATCCCTACGGGGATGCGGTGTACGGATTAGGGATGTATGGTGTGAAAGCCTCGTTCCCGATATCCTCATTTTATCACAATAAGCACAAGGAAAAAGCAGCAAAACTACAACTGGAAAGACAGGAAGTAGAGCATAAAGAAACAGGTGATGTCGTAAGACAACAGGTAAACGAAGCATACCTGCGTTATAAGGAAGCGCTGACCCGTATTGATGTTGCGGAAACCAACATCAAACAGGCCACCGAGAACCTCAGGATTGTAAATAATACCTATTTCAATCAACTCTCCCTTGTTACAGATCTTTTAGATGCAGATACACAAATGCTGCAAACAAAATTTGACCTGGTATCAGCCAATATAGCTGCCCGCGTCAGATATTACCAGTTACAAAAAGTTATAGGCAATTTATAAATTAGTATGACAGCTAAGAAGAACAACCATGCCCGGACAGACAGATTAATTACCACCATCACCGGATGGGTGGCAGGTATTATTCTGATAGCACTGGCTATATGGGGAATAAGCACATTATTCGAACTGCGTAAATATGAAGAAACAAACGATGCGCAGGTAGAAGAATATATCAACCCGATCACTGCAAGAGTGACAGGTTATATCAGCAGGATCAATTATGAAGAGAATCAGGATGTGAAGAAAGGAGATACCCTGCTGATCATTGACGACAGCGAATACCAGCTGCAGCAACAGGAAGCAAATGCCGCACTGTCTAATGCACAGGCACAGGTACAGGTGCTGGAAAGTAATGTAACAACCACTGCAAAGAATGCCAATGCAACGGAAGCACAGATAGCCGCGGCAAAAGCAAAACTCTGGAAGCAACAGCAGGAATATGATCGTTACCAGAAACTGTATGACGCGGAATCCGCTACAAAACAACAGCTGGAAAATGTTGAAACAGCCCTGAACGTTGCGAAAGCAGATTATCAGACGGTTATCAATAACTACGATGCTGCTGTATCAAAAATAAACGATATCAAATCCCAGAAGGCCGTACTGGCTGCTGAAATAGAACGCAGACAAGCCATGCTGGGACGTAATAAACTGGATGTTTCCTATACGGTCATCCGGGCACCATATGACGGAAAGATGGGACGCCGTACTATCCAGGAAGGACAATTGATCCAGGCCGGACAAACGCTTGCATTTATCGTGAATCAGGCTACCGGAAAATGGATCATTGCCAACTTCAAAGAAACACAGGTCAGCCATATGCATATCGGACAGGTAGCCAATATTGAGATTGACGCCTTCCCCGGTAAGACCTTTAACGGCACAATAGAATCCTTATCACCCGCTACAGGTTCAAGGTTTTCATTATTGCCTCCTGATAACTCATCAGGCAACTTCGTGAAGATCGTACAACGTATTCCCGTACGCATCAGACTCACCAGCAACGTAACAGAAACTGCTTTACTGCGTGCCGGCATGAATGCAACTGTAGCAATCAGTAAGAAAAATGGCTAATAGCACTCCCATATTCAAACCATGGGCCTCTGAATGGCTGATCAGGATCGTGATATTCCTGAACCTGATGCCATCTATGCTGATGTTCGGTATATCTACCGCAAGCGGTTCCAATGCCGCTGGTTATTATGGTATAGAACCGGCAGACGTACAGTACTCGATGGTATTGTTTTATGCATCGCTGGCAGGTTTCTTCGCATTGGAAAGAAGGTTCTTTATTTATATCGCCAGTAAGGAATATCTGCTGATTGGCGTTATCATACAGATCGTCACTTCTTACGGATGTTTCATTACACGTGATCTGTATATATTGCTACCACTGCGTTTTATTCAGGGGATGGCCAACTGTATAACTACGAGTGTTTGTATCACGCTTGTGTTCAGTCGTCTGAGAACAAACCGTGCCCGTGAGATCGGTTATTCACTCTTCTATGGCGTACTGCTGGGTATCACGGCTTTTACCACACTGGTAACGGCGCCGATTATAGATGCCTTTGACTTTAATGTGCTGTACAAGTGGATGATCTTTACCTATATCCCTGGCGCGATATTACTGGTCATTATCATGAACAGGATCCGCCTGAACAGAAAAATACCGCTGTATCAGCTGGACTGGGCCAGTTATGTAGTATATACTACCATGCTTTGTTTGATCGGATATATCCTTTTGTACGGACAGCAATATTACTGGTTACAGGATGAACGGATTATGGCTGCCAGCATAGCGGTAGTTGTATTACTGCTTATCCACATTATCAGACAACGTTCCTTAAAAAGACCATATCTCAGCCTGGATGTATTCCGTTATCGTAACTATGTCATTGGGGTGAGCCTAATTACGATACTATATGTTTGCAGAGGCGCTTTCAATATCACCACTAATTATTTTATAACAGTCCTCGGACTCGATCCCAGACACCTGTCTTATATATTGCTCGCGAACATCGGCGGTATCATATTAGGTGTGCTTTACTCTTCCCGGTGGATATTGATGAAGCGTTCCGTAAGATGGATCTGGATGGCCGGTTTCTCATTGCTACTGATATTTCATCTGTGGATGCATACACTGTTTGCCACACAGGCAGATGTACCCACTTTTATCATACCCCTGATCTTACAGGGTATAGGTGTTGGGTTGCTAATGGCGCCTATGATCATCTATACTATTTCTTCCGTGCCCGCCCATCTGGGTGGGACTGCTTCCGCAACAGGGGTACTGTTTCGTTTTACAGGTTTCTGTATCTCTATTGCGCTGATCAATTACTTCCAACTGTTTTCCAGAAAAGTTCACTACAACCGCTTTCTGGACCTGGTCACCTCGCTGGATCCCTTAGTGACAGCTAAGCTGGTAAACTACAAAACGGCTGTTGCGGCAAAAGGGCTTCCGGCAGATCAGGCAACGAAGATCGCCAACGGACTACTATACCGCTCAGCCGATATACAGGCACAGATAAGGTACTCCATGGACTATTACTATCTGATCAGTTGCGCTCTGGTTGTGATCATACTGATGATTGCCTTCGTGCCTTATCTGAACAGAACGGTGATCAATCTGAGGAATAATCAGCCTGCGCCGGCATCTTATTAAACAGGAAGCAGGATTGATACGATACAATTTAGGTTAGCTGTCAATGTGTATATATAGAGGGAAAAGAAGCGCTTCAGCAATGAAGCGCTTCTCATTTTATACCTATCTGGAAAGCATCAGTTCTTCATTTTCTCCTGCAACACCGTTCCTAACGACTTTCTCTTCAGCTTTGCTTCTATCCATGCACTGAAGTCGAATAACTTCAACTGCTGCCGCTCATATTTGTCTGCTCTTATTTTATCAAAGCTGGCATTGATCTTCTTCCATAAGGCCGTACGAAACGAAGTAACCGCTGGTATTTCCCCGCTTCCAAGGAATTTGATGACAGTACGCTCCAGCATATAAGAGCGCCTGGCATCTGGCTGTAAATGCCTGCGGAAGGCCCTGGTCTCATAACGTATATATTCAAAGTTACCCAGCTCATATTGTATCAGCAGATGTACCAGCCGGCAGGTACGATAAATAGGCAGTGTACTGTACAGATTACTTTGCAGTACCTGTTCAAGACTGTTGTGCGCGTTGTTGATATCCTCATTACCCAGATAGATCAGTGCCATATATAGATATATTTCCGCCTGCTTGCTGATATCCATTAAAGGGATATTCTTTTTGATCGTAGGTGCATATTGTTGCAGCAGTTTTAAAGCAAAGCTAAAGTCTCCACTGTCAATATAGGCACCTGATTCATAGATAAAGAGCAATCTTTGTTGCATGATCTCAAAATAGACGCCATCGCTTTTAAGACGTTTTATCTTATCTATAAAAGAGAAGAGTTCTTCATAATGTTTACCAGCCCGCAGACTATCCAGTATACCTTCAATAATAAGCAGATGATCCGCAGGTGTATCTTCAAAAAGTGCCGGGTTGGTTTCCAGTAACTGATTCAGCTGATGGAATACCTGCAATGCGGCAGGATGATCGCTGGTGGCAACATGATAATGAGCCTGGAAGAGCAGGTGTGTTTTCAGACTGGTAGTAGAATCAGGTAGAGGAGCTGGCATCCCCGCATGTAATACATCTACTGATTCCTGTTGGCGAATAGTACGTGCACTGCCTCTGTATAGCAGTGTATGTCGCAATGTTTCGTATAGTGATGTCTGTTTCCGTATCTGTTGTATGTCATCTAAAGTATGCTGAATATCTGCCTGCTTATGGGAAAGTTCTTCGGCTGTAATACCTGAGAAATTCAGCTGTTGCAGCAGCTGGATCTCCTGTTGCTGTGCCCATAACACTAACAACTGTTTTTCATTGGAAGCAGCGGTTGTCTGTATTTTTTGTAATTGTTTCAATGCATCTTCATGCAAAGAACGCTCAAACAGAATATCACATTTTAATATGCCCGCAGTCAGCATAGCGGTAGACTGCTTCTGCAATCGCAGATGCAGCAGGCAATCCAGCAAGACTTTATAGAGATACTTACTACATACATCATAACTACATCCTGCATACTGTTGTTGAAAAGCGAGTTTTACTTCCGCCGTACTTTTAAATGATTGGTGTTCCATCAGGTCAAACAGATTTACATAATCCTTATTGCCTTGCTGGAGCGCAGTATACATACGGAAATACCTTTTTTCAGCCTTGGTAAGTGTATTTATAAGTCTGCTAAGCATGTCAGCTTTAGCCATAATCCTAATGGTTTTTTAATTTATAAGGCCCCCAAACTTTCCATTTTTTTCAATAACAGATCTTGGTTGATATGGAACAAAATAAGTTAAATAACGAATAGTAAGTAGTGAACCCTCAGATGGCATGTTTATGCTTTTGGATTATCTGAAATGTATGCAGATTATATTTTATTTATCTGGTCTATAGAATGTTAACTAGTTGATTTTAAATGATTAGTGAGTTTATCGAAATGTTTGAAAAGATGGTACTACTTAAATTGGGAATGTCTATTCTTTATAAAAAAAGGTTAAAAAGTTATCAGACGGCTCATTATATTTGAATCGTAATGAAGGCACAAATGCAATTAGCATTGTCCGGTATGTTATAAATTCCCGTTAGCGAGCCCTGATGAAATTGAAGAAGTTTAGTTAATCGCATATATTCAACCTAATAATCACCGTAGAAAAATTGTAGCAGGATCTAAAATTTTGAATTAACAGGAGTATAAGTAACCAGCAACTTCGCAAAGCATCAACAGCCAAAATCATTTTTTCTAAAACCTAAACACAATTTATTTTGATGAAAAGCACTAGCTAAAACGTTTTATACAACAGTTAGGAGATACTATCCCAATGCAGAAAAACTGCATCATCATCTATTTCACGTTATAGTTTCCACGGGTCCGGAGCGTATTGTTCACCCTGATCTCTAGTATAAACACCTCTTTTAGCAAATGCTATGGAAGGCTCAATGACTTTGGTTGTGCGCTTCCGGTAATTCCAGTTCATAATACATGATGTAATCGATTACTCAGCGCAATACGCTGATGTGATCAACTCTGCCTGTCTTAAATTATTTACCTTATGCGTGTACTCGTACGGATCTTCATTTCGTGCCTGGCACTGTATTGCCCAACCCTTTTGTCAGGGCAGGATACAGCGAAATTACATAGACCACAGGTCCGTGTAACAAAGGCCGATTCTATTTCAGTGGAGCGTGAAAATGCTTATCCATATTCCTCACTACATCAGTTGCTGAAAGGCAATGCAGCCGGTGTATACATACAGGAACCAACTGGAGAACAGGGCGCTTACAGCAGTATAGCACTAAGAGGTGCTGCTATTCCCTTCATCAGCGGTAAGGATATTTATGAGTCGCAACCTACAGTTATACTCGATGGTATTCCATTGATCATGGATCATCCCTTTACTTTTGATATCCAGCTGTTTGGCTATAATCACCTGGGGCCTAACACCAATCTGCTTTCATCCATAGATCTGAATAACATCGAAAAGATCGAAGTGGTGAAAGATTTTGGTCGTGCAGCCATGTATGGCCCGCGTGCAGTGAATGGCGGCGTTATTTTACTTACTACAAAGGCGCCGGTAGTTGGTCGCCGGAGAATAAGTTTCAACACCTATTTCGGTATGGTGCAACGTCCGCATATCTACACCACCAACGCTAAATTTGAAAATGATTTCCGGCAGCGTTTCTATGATAAGTATGCAACCACTGAACAATTGCAGACATATCCGCTTTACCTGCGCGATTCCACTAATGATGCCTATTATGGCCCTTCCAACTGGACAGATCTCTATTTCAAAAACACACCGGTATATGGTGTGAATGCCAGTCTTTCCAGCGGAACTGACCGCGCTAACTTCATGTTTGCAGCAGGTAATCAACGCTCCGCCAACACAGCTGATAACAGCAAAATGGATCGCTACAACGCGATGTTTGAAATAAACATGGTGCCACTGAAAGGACTGACAATATCGTCCATGATCAGCGCCTCCCGGCTGGAAAGGACCCGTAGTTCCTGGTTGCGCGACCGCTTCGCGGAAATGCAGTACCTGCCCGATCTTAGCAGTCCGCTGCCGCCCAATAAGAACTACTATGGTCAATACCTGAATGAGTTCCAGAAATCATTCGATGATAACAAAACCAATGAAGTAAATGGCTGCTTTAAGGTGAACGTCAAACTGGGGGATAGCTGGCAGGTAAATTCCATGTTCGGATTTGACTATAACGAAGGGCTCCGCGATCTCTTCTATCCCAGCACACTACTGGAAAAGGTGAACTACCTGTCCAACTATTTCGGCTATAATCAGCGGGTATTCTTCAACAATAATATCCAGTACAATCATACCTTCAATGAGAAACACCGTATCAGCGTAGAAGCTGGTGAAGGGTTTCAGGCAGATTATCACCGGTATAACTATGCATACGCATACAAAGGCCCGAATGACCTGATCCGTATTAACCTGCTGCATTCCGACATTCTCAAGAATGAATACCTTTCTCCAAAGTCCTTCAATCACGCACTGATATTCTCTTTCCTGGATAAACAACGCGCACGTTTGTTATCCTTCTATGGCCGTGCTGCTTACTCCTACAATGATCAGCTGGATCTATCCGTATTATTCCGCGCAGATGGTTCTTCCAGTGCCCAGCCTGACAACTGGTGGTTATATACACCTACATTCACTGCTGGTGTGAATATCAAAAATATCTGGCTGAAAGAACAGAATAGCATTAACGTCCTGAAATTGCAGGCCAGCTGGGGAAGGATCGGCAGACTGATGCCGGATGACCGCTTTGGTGAAGGTTCACAGTACACATCAGATATGTCCTTCAGCAATAACCCGGTTCGTTTCTCTTACAACGGTTTCCCGGGTATCAGCAGGGCTTATTCCTCCGGATATATTGGTTATGGCATTACCTGGCCTTATGCAGATCAGCTGAATGTAAACCTGACCGGAGCATTCCTCAATAATAAGCTGCAAGTCTCCTTGGACCTCTACAACAAGGAAGACCACAATATGCTGCTTGGTGTACCATTCGCTGCTGAATATGGCTACAACTTCCGCTACAAGAATGGTATGGACGTCCGCAACAGAGGTGTTGATCTTGGTCTAAAAGCCAGCGTACTACCTGCAACAAGCGCTTTGCAATGGATACCAGGTATTACGCTCAACTACAATAAAAATACCTTACTCGCTTTGCCTGATGGCAGAGATGAACTGGTCGTAGCCAATGGCAGTAAACTATTGCGTGTAGGACATGCGATCGATCAGTACTGGGTACTGGAAAACAATGGCATCTATAACCGCGATGGTGAAATTCCTGTCAGCGCGGAAGGAAAAAGACTGAATTATAAAGGTATTGCTTTACAGGCTGGTGATCCCCGCTGGAAAGATAAGAATGGTGATTTTATTATTGATGATAAAGACAAAGTACTAAAAGGTCATGTGTTACCAGTGATTTCCGGTGGCTTTAACAGTGACTTTTACTGGCGTGGCTTTACTATGGGATTCTCTTTCTATTACACACTGGGGCGTAAGGTCATGAATGCCGAAGTGGCTGACCGTTTCGACTTCATCAACAAAGAAGGTAAGATCGATATGAGTGCGGTAAAGGAAATCACCTTCTGGAGCAAAGTAGGCAACTACGATAAGTATCCCCTGTATAATCCCTGGAGTACCGTGGATGCCTATCGTATTGACCAGGACCTGTTCCTGGAAAATGGTTCATTCCTGAAACTGCGCAACCTTTCGCTACAATATGACCTGACCTCCGCTAAATGGTGGAATAAAAAAGGAAAGATCAATGGACTGGCTATCTACGCTACCGCCACCAACCTGTTCACCATCACCCCCTATACCGGTGGTGATCCGGAACTGGTAGACTTCAATGGCTTTGATACCGGTTATTCATTACCGCTTTCCAGGACTTATACCATAGGACTTAAAATGGATCTCTGATGAAACGCTTACTGCTTATAACAATTTGTTGTTGCACAACTGTGCTGACAGGGTGTAACAAATTGCTCGATATTAACTCTTCTCACGCAGTATCAGAAGAAAACTTCTGGAACTCGCATCAGGATACCCGTACAGCGCTTATTGGCGTGTATGGACTCTTACGTGCCGCTATGGCAGACAATAATGCCTGGTGGATGTATGGTGAATTCCGTAAAGGAGATTTTGTCGCCATCCAGCGGCAGGATATGAAGGCGCTGATCCGTAATGACCTGCGTGCTGCTTATCCCTTACTAGAACAGCTGTCTAACTGGCGTCGCTTCTATGCGGTGATCAATGCTGCGAATATGTTCCTCGAACATGTAGGTGAAGTAAAAGCCCGCGATCCCAAATATTCAGACGAGAATATGCGGGTCGACATTGCGCAGATGCGCTGTATACGTGCATATGTTTATTTCTTCCTGGTATCTGTATGGGGCGATGTACCCCTGATCACAGCTTCCCACGATGGTGAGTTTGCCAATAAAGCAAGAGAAAGCAAAGAAAATGTACTGGCGTTTGTGGAAAAGGAACTCGTACAGTCAGCTGCTGATCTGCCTTATAAATACAGTGCCAATGATCCTCAGCAATCCGGTAGTTACTATAATGAAACAGATACCCGCTGGTCAGGTGTACTGGCCCGTAAACATACTGCTTACGCTATCCTGGCCCATGTAGCCGCCTGGCAGGGTAAGTATGTAGATGCATCTGTATACGCACAGTTCGTACTTGATAATTACTCAAAAGGCGGCAGTTACTATATCAATACAGATGAACTGGTCAACAGCAACGGTTTTTTCAAATGGAAAAAGGATAACCACATACTGGCTTTCAACTTTGATTGGGGCCATGTAGATGCTACCTTCTCCGGTCACCTGGAAGAACTGACCCTGGCGGCGCCGGTTGTGAATAAAGCCCTGCCGGATATCTATGTTCCCAAAGATACGATCCTGTCTGTCTTTGACCGGCCATCGGATGAGCGTTTCAGTCTGGATACGCTGACGGGTGTACCTACATCCCAGCGGTACTTCGCCAATTTCAACAGCCAGATTCCCATTTTCAATAAAATAAAAGTGATCCAGGATGGTAATACTTCAGACCCGTCCTTCAGGATCTATTCCAGCACTATCATCATTACCCGCCTGGAAAACATTGCCCTGTTACAGGCAGAAGCACTGGCCGTAATTGGTGAACAGCAGAGAGCAATTGATCTGCTGAATACCATCAGGGACCTGCGTAAGATCAAAAGATATGATGCCGCCAGAGAAGGCGATCTGATCGATGCTGTTTTCAGGGAACGGCGTAAAGAACTGATGGGAGAGGGCTGGCGCTGGTTTGACCTGATCCGCTATAACAAGATCAAACAGAACGATCCTGCCTTTATGGAGCTGATTGCCAAAGGCGGTATCTATTGGCCCGTGGCAGAAGATGTTATAAAACAGAACCCATTGATCACCCAGAATCCTTATTGGCAATGATTAAAAAAATGAAACACATGCTGAACATCCAGTACCTGCTTGCGCTGTGTATCTGTATCGTGCTGCTTTATGGCGGATGCAAAAAGGACAGTGGGTATTATGGTTATGATAATCAGTTACAGGAGTTTGATGGTACCACCTACGATTTCCTGAAAAACGAACATCAGTACGACTCCTTCCTGCTGGCAGTAGAAAGGGTACACCTGACAGATACGCTGAAGAACGGTTTATACACCGTGTTCGCACCCACTGACGCCAGTTTCAAACAGGCTATCGAAAATATGAATACCCTGCGTACCATACAGGGAAGAGCACATATGTATATCAATACAATACCTTATGAACAGCTCGATACCCTGATATGCCGATATTTTGTAAGAGATACTTTTTCCTCACACGTGATGACTTTACAGGATGGTCTCGGATTGACAACGATCCGTTACAACTATCCAATGCATGGTAAGTTCAAACGCACAGATGCAGAAGGCCATGTGAGCGGCGGACCAGGTGTTATCACCTACAGCGATACCAAAGGTGTGATCTATACCAATCGCTGGAGCAATGCGACGACCGTCGCCCTGGATATCGTTACGAAGAATGGTTACGTCAACGTGCTTGAAAAGGATCACATGTTTGGATTCGACGAATTCATCCCAAGAATGAATCCGACGGTTTCTTCTCCCTGGAATGATTACCCTTTCTATATACCTGGTGTAGTCGGATTAGAACAGTATAACCGTGGCGGTAATAAGGTCGCCTACCTGGATTTCTCCCTGAACAACCAGGGTGGCCAGTATCGTCCTGCTGATCAGGTGGATATTACAACCGCCGGTGAGGGCGGCCTTAAGGTGGGATGGACCGAAACCGGTGAATGGATGGATTACACCGTAGAAGTAACGCAAACAGGTGAATATGACATGACCTTACGCTATGGTAGCGGCGGAGATGATGGTCGCGTACACCTGGAAATGGATGGCCGTCCGGTGGTGGGTAGCGCCGTTGTGATGCCTGGTTCAGGTGGCTATGATAACTTCCGGGATATTACTACTACTGTTCAGCTGACAGCTGGCCGGCACCTTATGAAGGTCTATTTTGACTTTGCCAACTTCGATCTGCGCTTCCTCAAATTTGTAATTAAGAATGCCCCGATGCCTATACCAGGTGTCATTGCCCTGGAAGACTATGACCCGGGTGGGGAAGGTGTTGGCTACCACGATACCAATACAAAGAATGAAGGCAATAAGTACAGACAATCGGAAGGGATAGATATTGACTTTGCCAAAAATGAAGGTGGTGGTTACCAGGTAGGATGGAACTCTACCGGTGAATGGATGAACTATACGGTCAATGTAAAAGAAACAGGTACCTACAACACATTTATACTCGTCGGTTCTGAAGGTACGAACGGCATATTCCACCTGGAGTTTGACGGCACAGATGTGACGGGACAATTAAAAGTCCCTAATACTGGTGGATACCATAAGCGGCAGACCATCGCTACCAGCGTATACCTCACAAAGGGTGTACATGTAATGCGCTTTTTTGTTGACCATGACGGCTTTGACGTGAAGTCTGTCACTTTCCGGCCTTTAAACTAAAACATCAAGACCCATGCGAAAAAGCTTATTATTCTTATCCTTACTCCTGTTGCTTTTCGCCTGCCGGAAATGGGCGGCAGACGATCTCGACTTCCTCAGCAAACGGGCAGTGTATAATCAGAAGGTATTTGCTCCCATACTGGGCAGGACTACCCTGTACTCCCAGATCTTCAATACAGATAATTCAACTACGCCGATCAGTTTCCGTATCCTCAATGTGCGGTATAAGAGAGATGGCAAACCTGCCAGTGATTTCGAGCAACAGACAGATGTGCTGGTCTGGAAATCCGCTTATACCGGTGAGGAAAAGTCACTGGCGGAAATAGAAAATAAACGCGCTGTGGAGCGCCATTCGATATTTGAGATCAGACCTACCTCCGGCGACTTCGTACTGTGGGCAGAAGCTATCCAGTCAAATATGCGTCATCAGCCTGACTCAGGCTACCTGTTTGATGTGGAAGCAACCAATTCAGGTGGTACCAACACCTATAAAGACCTTTCGCTCATGCCGATGCGGGAACAGCCATATGCTCCATATGAGTATGATGCAGTGACCGGTATACACCGGGCTAATTACCCCAATCCGAATGACTCTTCCGTATTTGAACTCATTTACAATCACCCGGGTGTGTATAACATGGTGGATGATGATACCAACCTTGACCTGAAAGGGGACAGTGTTAGGGTCTTCTTTCATAAAAAAGGTAACGGTAATTCCCTGTCATTCAAGTTTATGGACAAGGACTCATTGCCTATCGATCCCGCAAAATTCAACCTGACTCCCTGGGATTCTCTGATGCATGGTTTTGATAAAAAGATCACGGCAACAGAAGCCACTTATCAGGTCGCGTATCCCATACCAGCGATGCGGTTCAGAACCAGGTATACCAATGGGGATGGTTCACAGGCTTATGTGAAATTCAGTTTTACCCGTGTTGCATTTGGTAATATCCGCCAGACAGGGGTACTGGACCTCAACTTCAACATTTATCAGAAAGGCGACTGGGAAATCATTTTCTATTTCAGGAACAATCCCCGGTTCAGGGATGAATGAGTTATCAACACAAAAATCTATCGCTATGCAATGTAAGCGTATGTATAAATTTTCAGGACTGCTACTCCTGCTGCTGCTGCCGATCTTATTAAGGGCGCAGGAGAAAGTGCAGGTCAAAGGGGTAGTAAGGGACGCCCAGACAAATGAACCGCTGGTGGGTGTAAGTATCATGGCGGGTACGCCTCCGAAGGCGGTGGGTGTGACCAATGCAAACGGGTCATTCTCAGTAGCCGTACCAGCGGATGCACAGCTGGTATTCCGTTATATCGGCTTCTCCGATTATAAGATCAAAATGAAAGATAAACGGGATCTGGTGATCCGTCTAATGGTGACAGAGAATAAACTGAATGAGGCAATCGTTATCGGTTACCAGAAAAAGACCAGAGAGGTGACGACCGGCTCTGCGGTGATCGTAAGTGGTAAGGAATTACAGGACGTTCCCGTATCCAACGTAGAACAGTTATTACAGGGCCGCGTAGCAGGTCTGAATATCCAGAATAATACCGGTACACCGGGTGGTCGTGGTCTGATACAGATCAGAGGTCTCTCCAATATCAGTGTATCCGGTAATGGTAACGACGCATTCCTGTCGCCAACATCTCCCTTATATGTGATCGATGGGGTACCGGTTGAGGCGGATGCCAACTTCGAATATGGATACCAGTCTGCTGGTCCTGGTGTAAGTCCGCTGTCCCTCATTCCTCCGGAAGATATCGAAAGCATGGAGATCCTGAAAGACTCTCAGGCAACCGCCTTATACGGTTCCAGGGGTGCTTATGGGGTGATCCTGATCACCACCCGTCGTGGTAGTTCTCCGATCCCACTGGTACGGTATACTGGTAACTTCTTTGTGAATAATCCACCGAAATTACGTCCGACGATCGGGGGTAAGGAAGAAAGAAGGATCCGTCTGGGTATGATCTATGGCGGTAGTAATATGGAAGACATCTATCAGATTTCTACCAAGCCTTTCCTGGCGGATAGTCTGAATCCCTACTATAACAATTCTACCAACTGGCAGGATGTATTCTACGCCACTACGGCCAACCAGACGCATAACGTAAATATCAGTGGTGGTGATCCTAAATTCAACTACAAAGTCGATCTGGGATACTATCACGAGAATGGTGTGATCCGTAATACAGGCTTTGACAGGTATTCCATCAACACGAATATGCTGTACCAGCCGAATACCAAACTCCGCGTATTCACTACTTTATCCACACAGGTGGGCAGAAGAAACAAAGGAAATGGTAATGGTTTAACGCAGAGTGGTGTTTCTTCCAATGCCTCGGCGTCTTCCCTCTTACCTGGTCCGTCCTTCTACCAGAGTACCGCTGGCGTATTATCTGCCTTAAACACGCGTAACGATAATAAAACAGGGAACGTGCGCAGTAGTCTGGATGTCAGCTATCAGCTGGTACCAGGGCTGAACCTCGGATCGAGTGTGAGCTATGAATATGCTTCCAATACGGAAGACAGGTTCACGCCGGCGGAAGCCAATAACGACTTCTCCCAGATCTATGCTTACAACGACCGTAAGTTTACGCTGTACAACCGTAACACGATTTCTTATAACCGTGTTGTTAATACAAACCATAACTTCTTTATCTCCGCATTTAACGAATTCTATAACCGTGGCTTCCAGGCGCAGGTGATCCGGCAGGAGAAAACGCCGAATAACCAATACGAAGGACCGCTCGGTTATGATGGATATGCTTCCCGTGGAGGGGGCCTCCTGGATAACTACAGCAAACAGCATGTGGCCTCCTTTGCAGGAACATTTTCCTACAACTATAAACAGAAGTATGTAGTGGATTTCAGCTACAGGATGGATGGTACGTCCAGCTCCGGTTTTGAAGATCCTTACTCCAAAAACCCTGCGATCGGTATCAGGTGGAACTTTAATAAAGAGGCAGCCATGAGTGAGAAGACCTGGCTGACCTACGGTTCCCTTCGTGGTAGCTGGGGACAGAACATCGTTCCCTCCGGCGATATATTTTCCATCTATGGTACCTACGATCCGAGAGGTACTTATAATGCGAACCCGCGCCTTGGGATCAACTTTAATCAATTGCCTAATACTTACCTGCAACCTACAGCTACGACACAGTATAACGGCGGTTTTGAGGCCGGTTTCTTCGACAGCAGGATAGAGGTGATCTTTGACGCTTATTACAAGACCGTAAAGAACCTCCTCCGTACCAAATCGCTGTCCAACATCACAGGTTTCAACGAGATCACCACGAATGAAACTTCACTGATCAACTACGGGTATGAGCTGACCCTGACTTTCCGTCCGCTGCCCCGTACCAGTGAAGTTCAGTGGACACTCTCCCTGAATGCGGCGTTGAATAAAGACGTACTGACCAGTCTTCCGAATGGCGCAAGACAACTCGTTCAGTATGACAACTCCACCAGTCAGCATACACTCTTCCGTGTGGGCAGAAACAGTTTAACCAACTACCTGTTGAAAACGGAAGGGGTGTATGCCTCAGATGCAGACGTACCTGTCGATCCTGCTACCGGTCAGCGTTACCGTACTTCCAATGGGACTTACTTCAAGGCAGGTGATCCTATCTGGAAAGATGTGGATGGTAACTACATCCTCGATGCAAATGACTATGTAGCTGCCGGTAACTCACAACCGCTGATCACCGGTGGTATCCAGTCTTACGTGAACTGGAAGAACTTCTCACTGAATATCAGTACTTCCTTTACCCTCATCAGGGACATTCTGAACAATGCATTTGCGGAAAGAATGCAGTTCCTGGGCGATCCTTATAATCCAAAGGCGATGGTTGATTTCAGTGATGTGGATTACTGGAAAGGGCCGGGATCGACTTCGCATTATCCAAATCCTTTTGACTACAAGCGTTATAACGATATCAGGCCTTACCGCTATGATCAGACCCTGATACAGGAAGATGGCTCATATTTCAAGGTGAATACCATGACACTGGCATACCTGGTGAACAGGAAATTTACCAACCGTTATGGTATCAACTCTGTCCGCATGTACCTGTCAGGCAATAACCTGATCACCTTCTCACCATACAGTGGTCCTAACCCGGAAAACGTATCGGCCATGGGACGTGACCAGTCAGGAGGTTATCCGATTGCCCGCAGCTATAACGTGGGATTGAATGTAGAATTCTAAAGTTTTAAATGTATTGCTATGATCCGGAGGTTTATTTATATCACGACCTGTTTACTGCTGATCAGTCAGTACGGGTGCAAAAAGTTCCTGAATGTGGAGCCGCTGGACCGGCTGTCAGGAAATACCTTCTTCAAAACAGCGAAAGATGTGGAAGATAATGCCTGGGACATCTACGGTCTTTTCAGGGATGTAACAGGTTCCTGTCCGCTGTTTGCGATGGCAGGGGAAGCCAGGGGCGGTATGCTGGCCATGTCGCCAAAGGGTGACGGGGCTGACAGGACCTTTGTGGAATATATCGCTAAGAATGACCTGCTCTCGGTTATTTACAGACCTGCAGGAAAGGAATTCTGGGACATTTTCGACCTGTATAACATGGCGGACTGGAAACCCTATTATCGCGTCATACAGGCCTGTAATATCCTTATTTACGAGGTGGACAGACGTCAGATACCCGATCTGACAGAAGCCCGTAAAAGGGCTTATAAAGCCGAAGCAACCTTTATGCGTTGTCTGAGCTATTTCATCATGGTGAGAATGTGGGGGGATGTGGTATACTACACAGACGCTTATCACGAAGCACCATTGCCAAGAGAGAAAATGGTCAATGTGGTGAATAACTGTATCAATGACCTGACCGCAGTACTGGGTGATATGCCATGGTCCTTTACAGAACCCGCCTACCAGGGTGCCAGGGCAAGTAAAGGCGCCGCTATTGGTTTACTCATGGAGTTACATATGTGGAACGCCGGTTTTGACAAAGCCAATGCACAGCAGCACTACAAGGCAACCGCCGATCTGGGGGATGAGATGATCAAGAGCAACGCTTATACGCTGCTGCCGATTGAAGAGTCTTTTACCATCTTCAAAGGTCGTTCAAGGGAAAGTTTGTTTGATATCGTGATCAGCTCTAACTATGGCGAAGGACTGGCAGAAAAATGGAATGATCTTTCTGAGTTTGTGGTGCATTACCCCTATAAACGCCCTGCTTACAATCACCAGTATAGTTTTACCTACTTCCGTGCAGAATACCTGAGGCGCCTCTATCCTTCAGGGGTGCCTGATGCAAGAATAGAAATGTGGTTTGATTCACAGATGTATTCCAACGACGGCACGTTCATGTTCCTCAAGTATAACAGCCTTTATGAACAGGGTAACTCAGACGTGAATGTGGATAACAACCTTATCGTGTTGCGGTACGCAGGCGCTATTCTGCTCAGAGCTGAAGCACTGGCAGAGCTAGGCGAAACGCAGACGGCTGAAGCCATCAGGATGATGAATATGATCAGGCTGCGCGCTAAAACACCTGTATATCAGGGTGGAGGCGGACAAGCCCTCAAAGACGCCATCTTCACGGAAAGAGCCAAAGAGCTGATGATGGAAGGCCATTACTATTTCGACCTGGTGCGCACCGGACGTGTCACCAATCAGCAATGGTGCTACTATCCGCTTACACAGGCACAGTTTGACAATGGCGGATGGACCTGGCCTATCAATACCAGCGCCCTGGATAACAACCCTTATATGCAACTGAACAACTATTGGTTAAGATAAAAACTGTTTTATGCGGACAATACTCTGTTTAATGACAGCCTTTTTTATGGTATTCACAGCCTGTAAAAAAGATGAATACTTTCAGGATTCAGGCAAACATGATCCTGCTTTTAAAGGAACTACCATGGATTACCTGGATGCAGTTCCTCTCTACTTTGATTCGCTGGCCACAGTAGTGAGACTGGCAGGAATGGAAGAGGTATTCAAAAGCGATACCCTGACATTCTTCGCCCCGACAGATAGGAGTATACTCCGGCTGGTACGGGAGCTGAATTACAGCCTCTATTATCAGGGATACGATACAATAAAAACACTCGCTGATGTACCACAGCGCATCTGGCAGAAGTATCTGCAGATGTACATGTTCCACGGCACCAATGAACTGAAAGATTATCCGCAGATAGATTACAACCTCCTGAACACCTATCCTGGCCAGGGATACCTGTCCTGGTTCGGTACGCCCATGAATATCGGTGTTATCTACAATGATGATAACGGGGTAAAGTATGTTGGCTACCGCCAGTTAACCCTTGCCTGGATACCCGATCCGGCGAAGCCAAAGGATAACTGGATCATTGAACGTATCGCTTCCTGTAATATCACAACCTACAATGGGGTGGTGCATACGATCAATGACAATCATCTTTATTTCGGCTTCAGCGCGTATCTCTTTATCTCCGATGTGATCGCTGCCCAGGAAAACGGAGGTTAATAAAAAAGTCAGTATCACATGAGAAGAATAATAACAGCAGTGCTGCTGATGCTTGTCATCGCTGCCTGTAAGAAAGAAGAGAAATTCGAAGATCCTTACGCTGGTGGAAAGGAACCACTGGGTGTACAACTCAGTACAGAAATACCTGCACCTTCAGAAGCAGCACCGGGTACGGTGATCACCTTCAAAGGGAAGGGACTTGTGAAACATAAGGACGCCCTGCTTTTCAATTTCAACGGAGAACCTGGTGAAATTATCAAAGTAGATTCTGCCAGTATACAGGTAAAAGTACCGGTGACCGCCAGCACAGGTGTGACTTCTGCTACTATCGGCGACCAGATCTTTTTTGGTCCGCTGTTCCGGGTAAGAGGTAATCTGGAGATTGACCCTAATTACAAAGTAGTGGTAGGGGCGAATAACTGGGTGAACGATGTATACCGTTATGCGGACGGCAGACTTCTACTGGTGGGCGACTTCCTGGACTATGAACGTAAGGGTATTGTACGGCCTATCAGCAGGATCGTATTGACTTCCAAAGACGGAGAAATGGATCGTAGTCTGCAGTCCGGCAGGGGAGCCGACGGTTCTCTGAACAGTATTGCAGCCTTACCTAGTGGTAAACTCGTAGTGGGGGGCAACTTTGCTTCTTACGATATCCATCAGGCGGAAGTGCACAATATCACCGTACTCAATAGTAATGGGTCACTGGATTCCATGAGTGTGACCACCTTTACGGACAAGGATACAGTGCCTGCCTTTAATGGAGGAACAGATGGCCGCATCTCCAGATTGTTTGTCCACAATAACCGAATTACCGCAATAGGCAGTTTCAACTACTACCTTCAGTTTGTATATGGTAAATCTGATTATCTGAAGGAGAGAGATTCCCTGATCACAGACAGTGTTTTGGTGCGTCAGCTGGTACGTTTCATGCCGGATGGTTCACTGGATTCCACCTTCAACTATGACCTGACTCGTCACAGGAGTTTTGACGGTCCTAATGGGCCTATTTCCGACGCTTATCAGCAGGCAGACGGTAAGATCATCATCGTAGGTCGTTTTACCCGTTATAACGGCCAGCCGGCACCATATATCGCCCGTATTAATGTTGATGGAAGTCTGGACCCTGGTTTTGGCGGTGGGGGAGCTGATAACTCTATTCTATCGATCCGTTTCAATGCGGCCACGCAACGATTCGTCCTGTCAGGTAGTTTTATCAAGTTTGATAATGCGCCTGCCAGCGGCCTGGTGATGCTGAAGGCGGATGGTACGACTGATCCGCAATTCAATGTACGGGGGAAAGCCAGTAACGAAAATTACTGGTGTGCACAGCAGCTGAGCAATGGCATGGTGATCGTCAATGGGAACTTCAACCGGTATGACGGCGTACACCGTAGTGGATTTATGGTATTGGATAATACCGGTAAACTGGCCCCGGGATATAATAACACCGGCGACTTCTCCGGTTCCATTTCGAAGGTATTTGAAACAATCAACACTTCCGGACAAACACAGGCACTACTCATGGGAGGCTTTAGCCGTTTCAATGAGAAAGATATCAGTAATGTAGTCCGCCTGTTATTCAAATGATAAAATTAACCGCATATATGAAGAAGCTCAGATGGCTGACCATCATCATCGGTGTACTTTGCGTAGCCTGTAACAAAGGTTATGACCGGATGCTGGAAAACAGGGAATATGAAGATACAACCGGTGTAACAGGGCGACAGCCTAAAATACTTTTTCTGGTAGTGGACGGCGCACGGGGAGAATCTGTCAGAAATGCACAGGCTAGTCATCTACAGATGCTGGGAGATAATGCAATCTATTCCTGGAATAGTCTTAGTGATACACTAAACCTGACTGCAACCGCATGGGCGGATCTGCTAACAGGTGTACGCAAGGAAAAACATGGTGTGGTAAAAAGCGATTTCAGTGATAACCGTTTGTCACAGTATCCGGTATTCTTTAAATACATCAAAGCCCGTATGCCTGCTTTCCGTATCGCTGCATACAGCGCTTCCGATTCACTGGGTAGAATGCTGATCACGGATGCTGATGTGAACCGCACATTTGCAAATGATGATGATGCAACTGAACTGGCTATAATCGATGAACTGAAGATCGATACTGCCGGACTGATATTCGGTCAGTTCAGTCAGGTCGCTACCGCCGGTAAAACATACGGCTATGATGTGAGCGTACCTGAATATAAAGCCGCTATCCAGCGCGTGGATGATTATGTCGGTAATATCATGAATGCGCTGAAGCAGCGTAAGAACTATGCGCATGAGAACTGGCTGGTGATCGTTACCTCTGGTAATGGTGGTCCGCACGAATTAAAGCCGGAAGATGATGATGGTACCATTCTCAGTAATCCGAAGATCAATACTTTCACGATCTTCTATTCGCCCCGCTATGTACCCAATTTCATTGACCGGCCCTATACAGGGAACCGCTATACCGGTAAGTCAGTAAGATTGTATGGTAAAACTGCTGCTACTGCTGTATATGCAGATATTAACGAAGGGAAAGAAGACCTGAATCTTGGTAAGACCAATCAAATGACCATTGCCCTGAAGATCAGGAAGAACAAGACCGTTTACGGCGATTATTCCTACACTTATCCCAATATCATCGGTAATAACCTCTCTAATGACTGGTGGAAAAATACCGGCTGGAGTATGTCGCTGGAAACAAATGCCTGGGGCGTACACTATGGCCAGAATGGTGCGGGCTTCAATATGGTGACCGGTGCAAATATCAGTGATGGTAAATGGCACGACCTGACGGCTGTATTCCTGAACAGGGATAACAAGCGTTTTATCCGGCTGTTCACCGATGGTAATTTTAATACAGAACAAGAGATCACTTCCTATGGAAATTTCGATAACGGGTCTCCGGTCACATTAGGCTGGGTGCCAGCTAACGTTGTGGATGATAACCGCTGGCTGAATGCCAATGTAACCGAGATCCGTTTCTGGCGTGCCGCTTTACCGGATAGTGTGATCAAGGCCTATGTGTGCGCAGAAGAACTACCTTCTTCTCATCCGTACCGCGATTATCTGATCGGGTACTGGCCCTGCCGGGATGGCTTTGGCGGCGTGTTCAAAGATCAGTCGGAATACCGGCACGACTTTGTCATCCACGGAGCCTACCAGTGGGATGATTTCAATGATCTGATGTGCCCAAGTACAGCTACCAATCTGGCACAACTGGTGCCTCAGCCGGTGGATGTAGCCCGTCAGGTATTGAACTGGTTACAGATAGCCGCAGATACAAAATGGCAGATGGATGGAAGGGTATGGGTTACCTCTTATGCCAGCCTCTGATCATTTATTTAAAAACCGCAAATAAGCCGATATGAGTCGCAATATATTCCCTGTGCTGTTGCTGCTATGTTTGTCAGGATTGTTTTCCTGCAAAAAGAATGAAAAGTTTAACGACGAACAACGATCGCCGGTAAACGTCTCCATCCGGAGCGCTAATGGAAGGATCACGGTGCCTTCGGGTAATAATTACACCCGGACGATCGATAATGTCACTATTCCTGTCAATATCGTGTTGTCAGCTACAGCGCCGAAGATATTCACAGTAGATATACATGTGAATAACGACACGATCCGGCATATGATTGACGCCGGACAACTGGGCGACGCTGTATTACTGGAAGAGAGCTATTATCAGCTGGCGAAGACAGCTGAGGTCAGGTTTGGTATCGATACGCTTTCTATTCCCTTACAGGTCAGTATGCAGGCAATAGAAAGATACTATGGAAAGACGCTGGCGCTCGCTATTAGTCTGGCGGATGTAGGCAAACACAATACCCTGGATGCTACCGGAAAAATGGCGGTGTTACTGATCAATACAACTGAGGTGATCAGACAGGAGGATATACATTATCTCTTCTTTACCGGTGGCGGCAATGTATTGCAGCAGCCTTCCGGTACAGATCATACGCTGGGCACCAGCTTTGTGGTACTGCCGGTGAGCGTCACATTGGGCGGTGTAGCAGGAGGATCTTTTACAGTGAATATAAGCACCAGTGCTGATACCGCTCAGGCATTGATCGATGACGGTACACTGGCCGGGTCTACATTACTGAAAGAAGGTGATGACTACACCATTCCTTCTACACTGAACTTTCCGGCCAATAGCAATACAGCAAGATTTGACCTGGTCGTGAAAACAGAATCACTGAAAAAGTATGAATCGAATAAACCGGTACTGGCTTTAAGTCTGAGTAATCCTACCCGTCACCTGCTGGATGAGACCCGCAGTAAGGTGGTGATGAAACTGGATCCTTCCAAATTGATAGAAACTGATATAACTAATACCAATATTAGTTATAAGACGCAGTATGAAAATAACAGCAATGCCAATGAAACTTCAGGTAAGCTGATCGACAACAATGTCAATTCCAAGTTCCTGTTGGGTAATTTCTCTACCGTATGGGCACAACTGGAGTTTGCCACACCGATCACTACAGGCGCCTACACCATGACGTCTGCCAACGATGCACCGGAACGTGATCCTAAGAACTGGACACTGGAAGGTTCAGATAACGGTACTGACTGGACAGTATTGGATACGCGTACAGATCAGTCTTTCGGCTCCCGTTTCCTGACAGCAAAATATACTTTTTCCAACCAGGTTGCTTTCAAGTTTTATCGCCTGAATATTACTGCTGTGAAGAACAGCGACTTATTCCAGCTGGCAGAGTGGAGACTTTTAAAGCGCCCATAACTTTTTCCTGTTCCCTCGAAATCAGGAGGTTTTAGATCCGCAGGCCGGCTAATTAGCCGGCCTTTCTTTTCTATAAATATTTAGATGAATTTGCCTTCCTTGAAGTTATAGGTACTGGCTTTGCCATTACGCAGGGATAAGATCAGTATTTTGCTGGCTTCTCCGTTACTGTTATCGGATCCGCCGGAAAGGATGAACAGTTGTTCTTTTATCTGCAATACCTTACTGATATTACGGAAGTTGGTGGAAATATGCCAGCGTTTGTTTCCGCTGGTATCAACAGCCGTGATAATAATGGTGGCGTTGGTTGCAATAGATGCTTTATGTAGTATAATATGACCGCCATCCGGCAGTTGCAAGGTTGTCTGTGTATTTTGATTACCCCTGCTGAGCAACTGATAGGGTCCTTCATAAAAACCAGGTTCCTGGCTATTAAATACGCTGCTGCCTACACCTGTTGCTTTCAGAAAACCACCGAAGAGGAATACGTCCTCATTCACCTGTTTTAGTGCAGTAGCAGGGTTGGAGGCTGCAGTCGTATAGAGCGAACGCCTTGGGGCTTCTGCAATACCATAAGGTGGCGTTTCCCCCTTCTGCAGCAATGCCTGGTCATTGTCATCCATAAAAGCATACAGTTGCCCATTCTCTTTCGTAAAAGTTACCAGTTGCTCATGATAATTACTGACTGCTGTATTACGAAGCTGTTGCTGCTTTTCGCTGAAGTATTTAACAATGTTAATAGCTGGTGCAGGACGTGTTTGCAGGGTATTGCCATCCAGCAGGTAGGCCAGTCCGTCGGAACCTTTTATGACAACAGCCTGCAACGAATCATCATAAAGATAATTATTCACGAAAGCAGGAAACAGGGAGCTTTCAGTCATCAGTTTATCTGCAATGTCTTTCAGATCTTTATTACCAGCTACCAGTTTACCATCTTCTTTATTGATCACATATAGTTCGTTTCTTAAGAAGAAAAGGTATTTATCAGATTGTCCCAGCAGCAATGCATCCCCCCAGTTTTTGCCCAGATTATTCTTTGCATTTAGTTTGATACGCCATAATTTTTCTCCTTTTTCCAGATCGAATGCACAGGCGTAATAACTGGAGGAGCCGGATACGCTGGTCGTACCGCCACCTTTGCGTACGGAATGTGCATTAAATTCTTTTAATACGCCTGCCAATACGGTCTTACCTTCATGTGTATAAATGACAGCATCGCTTTGTACGGCCTTTCTGCTGTGTTCATGCACGGTGGAAAAGATAATGTACACTAATCCTGCAGTAAACAGGATGCCAGTTAAAATTGACAGAATAATTAGGAGCCTGCTGTTTTTATTCATATGCATATTTAAAAGTCGCTACAGGGCCACAAGTTATTAATTTTATTAATTTGGTTGTGTTTTAAAGTATTATATCTATGTTTAGGATCATACTGTTACTATTAACAGGAGTACCTGCGATGGCGCAGACAGATGTTGTGTTGAAGCACATCCGGGAGCAATACCAAACAGTGAATGCACATATCGGTCAGTACAGAAAAACGGAGGTGAACATGGAAGGGATCAGTGCTGAAGGCGCTGTACTGGAAGGGTATTACGCCGGAGATACGTTGAAACTACTGGTGCATGATGTGTATGGAGAAATGTACCGCTGGCGGTTGGAAATCTATTATGAAGCGGAAAAGCCAATATTCTGTTACAGGCGTCTGTATAAATATGCCGTGCCTATATACGAATCAACTTTTGCTGCTGATCAGGTAACTGTCAATGAAGACAGGGCTTATTTTAAGGATGGTAAAATGATCCGTTGGATAGATGATAAAAACAAAACTTTTCAGCAGCGGAATGATCTATTTGTAAAGACAGAGAAGGATTATCTGAAAACGGCAGTAGATTTGCGTAAAGTTATAAAGACAGGCCGTTACGATCAACGGGACTGGCAATAAAACATATGACAGACATATGAAGATTACATTAATACAGGGAGATATCACCCAGATAAAAGCAGATGCCATCGTAAATGCCGCTAATTCTTCTTTATTAGGCGGAGGTGGTGTGGATGGCGCCATCCACAGAGCTGGTGGTCCTGCTATACTGGAAGAGTGCCGCAGGATCAGGGACAGGCAGGGGAGATGTGCGACCGGCGAAGCGGTGATCACTACCGCCGGTAAATTGCCTGCAAAATATGTGATCCATACAGTAGGGCCTGTATGGAATAAAGGGAATGATGAAGAAAAGAGATTATTAAGAAACGCTTATATCAATAGTCTGCTACTGGCTGTGAAAAATGGTGTAGAGACGATTGCCTTTCCGAATATCAGCACGGGTGTATACCGTTTTCCAAAGCCGGTAGCAGCTGAAATTGCAGTAGCGGCGGTAAAGGAATTCCTTGCACAGGATAACAGGATCACCAACCTGATATTTGTGTGCCATGAAAAAGAAAACTATGATATCTATTCGGAGTTGTTATCCAGAAATTAGATCGGTATTGACTTTCAGGTGACCGGTGCCAGATAAGTATAGCGCGCAGACATATAAAAAATGTCTGCGCGTTTTTCTTTTTCCGGCTTCATTTTGTACTTTATATCCAAAGCGAAAGATGATGAAAAAATTCCCGTTATTATTATTGCTACTCTGCTGTTGCATGCCATTGTTTGCGCAGCAATTCAATGGTCTGGATATGAATATGGGTAACCTCTACCGGTTATCCAATGCGAAGACCCGTTCTATCAGTCCTGAGAATTTTACCGGAGAAAAAGGAAGAGGAGGAATGGCTGTTCCGCAGAAAGACGCCGCTCCCAATACGGCAAATGCGACAGGGCCGGCACGTGAGCTGGGACAGGGCTGGAAAGTAAATCCTTTTGTGATCATTAAACCGGGACAGACCTTTACAATGGCCGAAATAACTGGTCCGGGTGCTATTCAGCATATCTGGATGACGCCGACCGGTGTATGGCGTTATTCTATTTTGCGGGTATACTGGGATGATGAAAAAGAGCCGTCTGTAGAATGCCCTGTAGGTGATTTCTTTGGGATGGCCTGGAATGAATATGCTCCGTTGAATTCCATGGCGATCACTGTCAATCCCGGCAGTGCTTTCAACAGCTACTGGATGATGCCTTTCCGCAGGAAGTGCCGTATAACTATGGAGAACATTAATACAGAACAAATGACGCTGTATTACCAGGTTGATTATACCCTGACGGATGTACCTGATGATGCTGCTTATTTTCATGCACAATTCCGTCGTACCAACCCGGATACAACATCTGATTATGTGCTGGTGGATAATATTAAAGGGAAGGGGCAGTATGTGGGCACTTTCATGGCATTGGGTGTGAATAACTCAGGCTGGTGGGGTGAAGGGGAGATTAAATTCTTTATGGATGGAGATAACAAATTTCCTACTATCTGTGGAACAGGTACGGAAGACTATTTCTGCGGATCATACAATTTTGACAGGGGAGGAAAATATACTGAGTTCTGCACACCGTATGCCGGATTGCATCAGGTGATACGTCCGGATGGTACTTACCGGGCGCGTCAGCGATTTGGCATGTACCGCTGGCATATTATGGATCCTGTGCGTTTTGATAAAGATCTGAAGGTTACAATACAAGACCTCGGTTGGCGGGAAGGCGGCCGCTATCTGCAGCAGCATTCTGATATCTCATCTGTGGTGTATTGGTACCAGACGGAACCGCATCAGTCATTCCCGAAACTGCCTGTAAAAGACAAGCTGGAGGTTTATTGAGCCAGTGCTTTGCTTAATACGGATTCCAGTTGTTTACATAATTCACCGAAACTGGAAGGTTTCGTAAGGAAATGAGCAGCGCCCATCTCAGCAGTTTCAATACCGTCTTTTTCTCTCAATGAAGTAGAGAAGATAACAACAGGGATGTTGCGGTAGGCGTTGTTCTTTTTGATCTCTGCGAGGAACTGTTTGCCGTTCATTTTCGGCATATTCAGATCCAGAAAGATAAGGTCACATTCCAGGCTTTCTTTTTCCAGCATGCGTAGTCCTTCTTCTCCGTCAGAAGCGAAATAACAGGTGGCTTCACTGTCCACTATAGACATTGCCTCTCCGAAAAGCTCCTGATCATCTAAATCGTCGTCTACCAGTAAGATTACTTTTTTAGCCATATGTGCCGCAAAAGTAGCGATATTCCCTGTACTAATATGTATATTGAGCAGATTGTTTGCGTTTATTTGATATTAAATAAATCAAATATAAGTATGTAATTTGCTACCATTAAATTTTCTATTCCCTTCTATATGACAACCTATTTCAGCGCGGAGCAGCGGCGGATATTGCGATATTCCTGGATACCTGTGATCATTTTTCTGTGTTGCTTTCTCTGGTCCGACCTGCTTTCTCTACATCCTGAAATAAATGATAGTACTACTAATTATCTGTCTTCTCTATTGCTAAGATTACCACTGGCATTATTGCCTGCATATGAGTTCTTCATCAGGAGAAGGTACCGCGATATGATCTTTATGATATTGCTTGCTGTTATCAGCGTTGTGATAATGCTCTGGGAATTCTATCAGCGTGTACATGCAGGGCCGATCTTATACGGCTTTAGTACACTCGCAATATCGCTGGGGTGCAGTTTCATTATTTTAAGCCTGCGTGCCTGGCTGCTGGGATTAAAGAATATATGGTTTACAACGCTACTGGCGGTGTCAGCGACTTGTTTTGCGCAATCTATATTCACACAGATAGATCTTTTTACAGAAGGAAAGGACCTGCCGTTTTATATACAGGAGCTGATAACATTACCATTTAAAATCGTATTACCTGTATTGTACTTTACGGTATTATTTCTCGCAGATAATGTAACGGAATACAGCAACTATTGGCCTAAACTGCAATCCAGATTGCAGGTGATCAATGGAAAAGAATATTTGTTGCTGTCGCTTTGTGGCATCTATGCTGGTTTCTTTGGCGCCGTGGCTTTGGGATGGAGCCTGATGATCGTTTATGTCAAAATGAGGGGCGTCAGTCTGCTGAATATGGACTACTTCAGCGTCTCTGTACTGGTTATACGAAGTCTGATCTTTCTGGTTGGCTGTCTCTTAAAGGGATATCTGTTTCGTAATATAGTTATCAGCAGAATGATGACTACCGGCAGGAAGGACGCCTGGTGGTTTGTACTGCATTATCTGTTGCCTGTCAACATCCTGGCTGTCATACTACTTGCCGGAAAAAAGACAATACACACGACGACGGGAGAAAACCTGCAATGTTATCTCTCTGAGAGAAAATCGTCTGTTGGCACAGTACTGATATATGCCGGTTGTATTGGCAGATTATTAATCGTTGGTGTATTTGGCATATTGTTATTCCAATGGCCTGATCTTAATGCAGGAATAGCCGTCGCTTTCATATTCTGCTGTGCCTTGTTGTATCCTTTTCTGCGACGTCACAGGGCTGTTTTTATCGCCATTACTGTACTAAACGCTACGCTGCTGTGCTTTTATGCCGCAGCAGACTATGACAGCAGCTTTGCACTCTTTTTTATGATTGTATATCAATACATTTTCGTATTTCAGGAGGTTTTCTATCCTACGCTGGACAGTATGGAAGGCGGCGAGGAGCAGCTGTTGTTTGTTGGATAGTAAATAATTTTAATATAAGTATGTAACTTACGCGCTCAAAATCCCTGTAACCTACTTTTATGGCAACCTATTTCAGCGCTGTCCAGAGACGCGTCCTCAAATTTATCTGGATCCCCGTGCTCATTTATCTGGCTTTTTATCTGCCGGCAGACATCCACCAACGGGATTTTTACTTAAGTACCGTTAACCAGTTGGATTATGTATCAAATGTCCTGTTTGTACTACCGTTTTCATTTGCGATCGGCTATGAATTCCTGATGCGAAACAAGTACAGAGAACTGATAATTCTGGTGCTGATTGCGCTTGCAGGAAGTTTACTGATTGAGTTTGAATTCTTTTTCCGGTTTAAGGCGAAAAGTCATTCCTATGGTCTGAACTCCTTATTACTGGCTTTATTTGTCAACTTCCAGTTACTGATAGTACGTGCCTACCTGCTCGGCGGTCCGCAGATATGGCAGCGGGCATTGACCGGATTGGCTGTCACGTATTTTACGGCTACATTATCCAGTCACATTTTCACCCTTACCAGTCCGTTCCACATCAGTGCTTTCTGGCTGCGGGAAGTCATTACTTTACCTTTCCGGATACTGTTCCCGGTTTTGTATTTCACCGGCTTATTCCTGGCTGATAATCTGTTTTCAGAAGAAGGCTATCTGGAAAAACTGAAATCAAAACTGGAGCGCATCAGCAGTAAGGAATACCTGGTGCTCTACCTTTTCCTGTCACTTGTATGCCTCTTTGGTGCAACAGCCTTTGGTTATCAATTGGGTATGTTGTTCAGCAAGTTCGGTGGACGCGGATCATTTCTGGCTGGTCATTATTCAATATTCGTAGTGATCATTTTCTTGCTGTCTTATGCTATGGTATGTGCCGCGGCAGGTTATCTGTTACGCAATGTTGTGATTAGCCGTATGAACACGATCGGCAGTGATAATGGGTGGCTGTATGTATTACATTATTCTGTCCTGCTCAATATCATTCCTGTAATCGTCTGGAGCAATGCGGCATCCGTTCATAAAACAGAAGAAGAGAATGCGGTATTCTATCTGACTAAAACACCTTCTTCCATAGGAATGGTGATCATGTGTGTAGGTACTGTATGTGCTTTTGCAACAGGTTTCTATATCCTGTCAGCAATGAGTCATGCCGCCGGTGGTTATATACTGGGATTTTCTGCCATCTGCCTCTTTAACACCTTTTTGCATCCAATGCTGAGAAAGTTTAAAGATGCCGTATACGGAATACTGATCTTAAATACGATATCAGTGTTGCTGTTAGCCCTGGCAGCCCGGGGAGAAGATGCGTATGTCGGCAGTATGCTGATGACTATTTATCTCTCCTTTTATGTGTTGATAGAGGTATTTCATCCCAGTCTGGAGGAGTATCAGTTACCGGAAGAAACGTTCGATGTAGATAAAAACCCTGGAGAAGTCAGCTTTTAAGGGGCTTAAATTTTACTGTGTCAGGAAGATGACCTATATACAGGCCATAGATAACTCGTAGATAACCCATAGATAACCCGTATCTATAGGAATGAGATATATACGGGTTATCTATGGGTTATCTACGGCTTATCTATGGAAAATCTACCTGACTCAGTAAAATCCTGATACAGTCCTGATATAGGTTTACACTGGCAGTTGTTAAACCTGTTTTAGTGCAGAAAAACTTTACAGTTCACGTATTACATGCAGGAATGGCTTTACAGGATAAAAATTGTTGCAGCAATCTCTTTACCATTTTGGTGTCATATTGGCTTTTTTGTTGTGTATCAGCGCATGATATTATAAATGTTAACGGCTTATAACTATTATTAATAGTTGTAACTTTTATTCGTAGAAATTTTGTAAATTCAACCGTCACATTCTGCACTGAAAGTGACCACTGCATTTGTTATGCAGTAATGTACAAGGGACCGGCAGCATTAGTACACATGGGCATATTACGTTAACCTGAAATGAAATGGAAGACAGTTTTCAAATACGCTTATCCGGCGTAGTGTCTTTAAAATTCCGATCTTATTTCACTCTTCCAGGTGTTCCGGCAAATGATCATCAACATGACTGCACTTTATCCGCAGTACTACCCCTGGACCGGCTGAGCCCTCATCCCGGATAGGACAGTTACAACCAATTCTCCTGTTATCCTCTTCACTTCAAATAACTAGCTGACATGAAACTTGATGTTAACTTTAATTCGTTACTACCTTTTCAACAATCCGAACACATACCTGCATCTTTTGAACATTATTTGTCTTCAGAGAAGCCGCCTTTGTATTATGCTACACCACAATGTAGCGTGCTGATACAACAGATGCAGCTTTTTGAAAAAAGTTTCTGGTATACAGTCATTAACGCTACAGAGGATAATCTGTTATTACGATTCGATCTCACACCTGGTCTGAGTAAATTATTGATTTACACCATCCAGAATGACAGTGAGATGATGTTTTTACACCAGGATATCGGGATTGATATAGGGGAGAATGATTATTGTTACCTGGGAGGAGGTTTTCAGCCCAGAGACCTGCGCGTATTGGTCAGTAAGGGTAGCTATCAGTCGCTGGCATTTCCGTTCTCTCCTGAACAGGATGACAGTGAAAGCATGAAAAGCGCCGAAACATTTGCGTTTGTTAACAAGTTCCTTTTTGCCCTTGGTCTGATGAATACAGAGGCCAGAAAATAAGGGACAAGACCATGATTCTTTAAAAACCTAACCAATATGCCAATAGAGTTCCGGTTGCCTGCGCATCTGACGCAGGATACAGCGATAACGCATGTTGTGCCCCCGCGTTACCGCAAATTACGATTGCCGATACATGATACAGGTACTGCTTTTGTATCCGGTAAATGGGGCGTACTGCTGAAGCAGCAGGTACAGGTGGCAGAAAGCTTTTATGCGGAGTTGTATATCGAGCCGACCACTGATCTCAGCATCACTATAGTGGTCAGTCAGCCGGTGGTTATTATGCAGGCAATTGTAACTGGCAATACCCGTATGCTCCATCCAGACAGCCATATACAATTGCAGTCTGGTAAAATGGGTTTGCAATACCTGTCTCCGGATGTGGAATATACCCTTAGGCTGACAGCAGGGCAGCCCTTCCGTAGTACCTATTTTCAGACGCCGGTCACCTTGCTGGATGAACTGGCAGATACCTATCAGCAACTGAAAGAGATGTTGCATGCTGTCAATACAGATAGCCGCTTTTCAGCACATCTGCCTTACATCCGCCTGAGCTCATCCGTGCGTATGGAGATAGAGAAAATGAAGAATTGTCCGCTTGCCGGTCAGGCCCGCACCCAGTATTTTAATAACCGCATCAGCGACGTTGTTATTTCCTATCTGGATAATATGCATCGTATTACATTGCAGGACAGCAGACTGATATTACTGCATGAAAAAGAGATAGATGAATTTATTGAAAGCGTAGACCGCTGTCCGGAAGAACCTGTAAATGTAGAACAGCGTGCGCATGCATTGGGACTGACAGAACGGGCCCTGGAAAATGCCTTCAAACTCAAACTGGGCAGTACAGTGAAAATCTATGTGTTACAACAAAGGGTGGAGAAAGCCAAGCAACTGCTGGTGGCCACGATGCATACGATCACTGACATTGCACTGGAAGTAGGGTATTCAGATCCATCCTATTTTATCAGAATCTTCAAACAAACTGAAGGCGTCACTCCAGGACGGTATAGAAGTGATCACAGTGCAGCTATTTAGCTGTATATAGGACAAAAGAGATAAAAAATATCCATAGGTTGTTTGCCTTTGTCCTATCGTTTTTTCAGGCTGCTTGCGATATTTGTAAGGTGACTACGAGATTAACCCATAAATGAAGTCGCATCATCAGATAGTTAATGCCACAAAAATATTGGAATGAAACCTTGTTTGTAATCTGAATGAAGGTCTTGCTTGAAAACTTATCATTGCTTTAATAAACATATTTGCCTTTTCATAATAATGCGGACAGGCGTTCTCCATAGAATGCTGTTTTCCTCAACTACTTACGGAGTAAGTATGTCCGCGTAAAGATCAGTCAGCAGGATGCCCGGACCTTTGTTTAACGCGAAGGTCCGGCCTCCACTGACAAAGAGGGCTGAGAAAGCAAAATTCTTTTAATGGTATATTGAGGATATCTAGCTGTTCTGCTTATCCAGGCGGGACATTCTCTGAAAAATATTGTAGCGTATTAAGCTATCATGGAGATGGTTCATCCTTCGGGATAACCCGTCAAAAGCGATGCTTGTTCGTAAACTTTTTTAGTGTTGGTTCTTTGTCTACCGTTATTCTTCATCCGTTCGTTAATCCACAACCAGGGTAGGCAGAACTATTGTAGCACAGTTTCGGTATGACCCGACTTTCCCTCGTTAATAGGTAGGGTCAGCAGGAACTGCTATTGATCATTCCGGGAGAAGGCCTTCAGGCTTTTCCCGGAATTTGTTTTTACAGTCGCGTCTTTTCATTACTTGTCACTCATTTTCACTAAATTAGCAGTGACCAGACACCTGGCAACGTTACACCGGAGAAAACCTCAAAATATGTACAGATTGCTTTCCCTGATTAAGACGGGGACGGATGTTTTGCAGGAAAACAGGAAGCGCACAACTGTCGTTATAGTAAACGTAATGGCGATTATCCCTGCTATACTGGCATTCATCATGGGACCTGTGTTATATGCCATCACCGGCAGCTGGCTGACGTGGATCTCTCCATGGATAGAAGCGGGCGTGTTAACCATCGCTGTGATGCTGAATAAAAAACACCAGTTTAACAGAGCAGCCCTGTTGACTTTCCTGGTACATTCCTTTGGCCTCTTTTTCTTTGGCCTGTTTCTCGGACGGGCAGCCTGTATCGAAGGTATTGTGATCTTTATGATCGGATTTAGTTTTCTGCTATTTGAACGCAGGAAGGAACAGATACTCAGTATCTCCTTTTTACTGTGTATCGCACTGCTGCTTGAAATCAATTCATTTTATAAAATAGTCGATCACCTGCCGTACCCTGAACGTGCAGGTAATCTCATGTACGGTATTATCTTCTTCCTGGTGACCTTCCTCAATATCATGGTGCTCCGGTTTTACAGTCAGGACTTCTCCGACTGGATCAGACGACTGGAGATAAAAAGTATGTCCAAAAGCAATTTTATCGCTAAGACAAGCCATGATCTCAGGGGATCTATCAATGTGATCGAGAGTATACTGGAAGACTGGTTTGATCCTGCGCATACGGAGCCGGGAGAGCCGATCATGGTAGATTATGACCAGGTATCCAGCATGTACTTCGCTACGCAGGATGTAAAGCTGGTGATGAATGATGTACTGAGTCTGAGTAAAATAGAATCCGGTTCCTACGATGAAATTACCCGCTCCGCTGTCAGGGTACGCGAATGGTTTGTCAAACGTGCCGCCGGTTACCAGGTACTGGGTAACAGAAAAGCGGTAAAAATAGCCTGTCGCATCAATGACGATGTGCCTGAATATATCATCACCGACGCTGCAAAGATGCATCGCATTGTGATTAATCTGCTGACCAATGCGATTAAGTTCAGCCGGAATGATACAATGGTCCGCCTGCATGTCTATCTCCTGAATAACGCCACCATTTGTATGGATATCACGGATGAAGGTGTGGGTATCGAAGAAAAGAACCTGGAGAGAATATTCAGCCCCTATGTGTCCCAGCAACATCAGCAGACGGAATCTACAGGCCTCGGACTGACCATTTCCAGGCATTTTGCGCATCGGATGGGGGGGAACATCACCGTCAGGAGTATTCCCGGAAAAGGCAGCACATTTACGCTGACCTTGCCACTGGAACAGGGAGCTACTCCACAGGCCAGGATATTACCGCCGGTAACTCCGGTAAACAGTACAAAGGGACAGGAAGACCTGCTGCCCCTGCATATACTGGTGGTAGATGACGATGTCATGTGCAGGACCATTGCGGAAAGACTGCTGAGAAAAATGGTCAGCAGCGTCATGGTGGCAGATAGTCTGGATAATGCCCTATGGCTGGCGAATGAACGGCCACCCAACCTTATTCTGCTGGACCTGAATATGCCAGGTATCAGTGGTAAAGAAATGCTGTATAAGATAAAACACCACCCCCAGCTGGCCGATGTACCTGTGATTATCTGCTCCGCAGATGCCTATGAGGAGACGATCAGCGATATGAAGAACTTTGGCGCAGACGGTTACCTGGTGAAACCCATTACTACTTCAAGTCAACTCTATAACGAGATCATCAGGTTTAGCCAGACAATAGCAAACTGATTAATAGCAGTTTATCTCTCCCGAAGTATATACTTCCCTGATACATGCACGCATGGTTTTTTTTAAATTCAAAGTGATAAGAGAATCTTCTGACATTTCTAAATCACTTTGTTATGTTGTATCCTACATTCAGCATTCCTGCGCTGTATTGTCCCTTCAATTCCCAGATCAGTCCTTATGCCAGTGCCGTCGAAGCGCATACCACCCAATGGGTGGAGCGGTTTGGGCTGCATGAGGCTATCCACGGTTACCGGGAGGCTAAATTCGCCTATATGACCTCCCGTTTCTATCCCACAGCGGAGTATGGACGGCTCTGTCTGGCCAATGACCTGCTGGTATTACTTTTTCTGATGGATGACATCTTTGATAACAGGGATGAAGAAGCGCAGCATCCTGAGAATCTAAAAAAACTGCTCTATGCCTGTCTGGGTATTCTGAAAGACGGACACCGTTATACACTGGAAGACTGGCATAACAGACAAACGCCTGGTCAGGATATTGTGCATAAAAGCATTACCCAGGCAATGGTGGCAAAAGAACATGTGAATATCCTGACGGCGCTGACCGATGTCTGGCAAAGGGTACAGGCCTGTACTTCCCTCAGTTATCAGCGGACCTTCGTGCAGGATATGTTCAAACTGTTCAATGCTGTCAACTGGCAGAACCAGAATGTCAATGCGGACCGTATGCCCTCTGTTGCCGATTACATCGAATCCCGTCCACTGATAGGAGGGGCACATATAGCGGCTACCCTGATAGAACTGGCGGAACAGGTACATCTGCCGGAGGACATCATTAATCACAAGAAACTGTCCAATCTGACGATGTTGTGTGGTCACCTGGGATGTTGGGCCAATGACCTGTACTCGCTGGGAAAAGAGCTGGAACAGGGCGATACGCACAACCTGGTGCTGGTCATCCGAGAGGAACGGCAACTGGATATAGAAGCCGCCATCAATGAAACGGTCAGGCTGCATAACCAGGAAATGATACAATTTGAGCGCATCTTTCATTCATTACCCACATTTGATGATAAAACGGATGAGGAAGTATACAAGTATGCTTTCTGTCTGGCGATGATCGTACGGGGAAATATTGACTGGAGTCTGCAGGATACGGCCCGGTACCAGCAGGTATATGCGTGAATAAACAGATGGGGACAGATCTTTTTCACAGGCGTCCCGTTTCCGTAAAATAGTGGGACGCCTGTGTGGATAACGTTGTGTATCCAGCAACTATTTTATTACCTTAATAGCCCATAAATTTCCTTGTATATGAAGAATGCATTGTTTTGTCTGGCCTTGTGCTGCCTTGTCGTGCAGGCATTTGCCCAGCGGGTCCACATTATACCGGCGCCGGTTTCCGTACAGGAACAACCGGGAAATTTCGTTATTGATAACAGTGTTACCATTATTGCGCCTTCGGCAGGTACACAGCTGGATAGCACCCTGCAATGGTTTAATGACCGTATGGCGACAGCTACCGGCTTCCACCTGAAAACAGCCAAAACGGGGGCTAAAGTCCTGCGTATCGTATTGGATAAGGCAGAGAAACAGGAAGGGTATAAGCTGAAGGTAACACCTAAAGAGATCACCCTGACAGCACAAAGTCCGGCAGGCGTGTTTTATGGTCTGCAGACATTGTTGCAGTTGTTACCGCCGGATATTGAAAGCAGTCAGCCCCTTACGCGTAGCTGGACGGTACCCTGTGCAGATATCACTGACTATCCCCGTTTTGGCTGGAGAGGTCTGATGCTGGACGTCAGCAGGCATTTCTATACCAAAGAAGAAGTGAAACGCTACATCGATGAGATGGCGAGATACAAATACAACATTTTCCACTGGCACCTCAGCGATGATAACGGCTGGCGTATTGAGATCAAAAGTCTGCCGGAACTGACAAAGGTGGGTGCATGGCGGGTAGCCCGTACCGGCAGATGGGGTACGTTCGAAGCTCCGCAACCCGGAGAACCGGCAACAGAAGGTGGTTTTTACACACAGGAAGACATCAAGGAGATCCTTGCCTATGCACAGGCACGATATATCACCATTCTGCCGGAAATAGATGTTCCTGCGCATAGTCTGGCGATGATCGCGGCATATCCGAACCTCTCCTGTACGCAATTGCCTTATAGTGTTAACCCGGGTAGTCATTTTTACAAAAAGGAAGATAATGCGCTCTGTATTGGCAATGATTCGGTATACCTCGTACTTGATAAGGTATTTACAGAGATCGCAGCTTTGTTTCCCTTCAACTATATTCATGTGGGAGGAGATGAGGCTTACAAGGGCTTCTGGGATAAATGTCCTAAATGCCGCAAAAGAATGGAGCAGGATCACCTGAAGAATGTGGATGAACTGCAAAGCTATTTCGTAAAACGGATGGAAAAAATACTCCAGAGTAAAGGCAAAAAGCTCATTGGATGGGATGAGATCCTGGAAGGTGGATTGGCGCCTGAGGCGACCGTAATGAGCTGGAGAGGTATGAAAGGAGGGATAGAAGCTGCGAAGATGAATCATCATGTGGTCATGAGTCCCTGGGAGTATTGTTACCTGGACCTCTACCAGGGCGATCCTGCAGCGGAACCGCCTACCTATGGTATGTGCAGACTGAGTGATTCGTACAACTATGATCCGGTGCCGGATGGTGTAGATGAGCAATATATCCTCGGCGGACAGGGGAACCTCTGGACGGAATCTATTGCTAACTACCGGCATATTCAGTATATGACCTGGCCACGTGCGCTGGCATTATCAGAGGTTTACTGGAGTCCTAAAGCCAATCGCAACTGGGATGATTTTGTGCAGAGAATGGAGGTGCATTTTGTAAGATTGGATACTGCTCATGTTAAATACTCCCGTAGTGCATGGAATGCTGTTGTAAAACCATCAAAAGACAACAACGGACAACTGTCAGTGCAGCTGTCCACCGAGATAAAAGGACTGGATATTTACTACACTTTTGATAATTCTGATCCGGATAATATGTATCCGCATTACACCGGACAACCATTAGTATTTCCGGCAGGAGCTGCAAACCTGAGTATCGTTACTTATCAGAACGGAAAAAAGGTAGGAGAACTACTTACCGTTGGTAAAGAAGAGTTGTTGAAACGGCTAAAAGATAACTGATTAATATACAGGAATGTAATACAGTAAAAGGGCGGCCGGTATATCGGCCGCCCTTTTACTGTATTACATATATAATATTTTTATTCTTTTTTCAGGAAACTATTGCGTACTTTGATAGTAATTAACTATCCGGAAAGCCTGATGACTATACCAATTAAGAGGACACTTCCCTCAGTGGCTCTCACTATTATTTATTGTCTTGTCTCAACTATTTTTATTCACGCACAGAATAACAGTATTACAGACAACATCCAGCTTTTTCCGCAGTCTGACACAGTGGCAAAAATAGTGGACAGTGTATTTAATCAGACGCCTGACGCTGATAGTATTCCCGTTGTAATGGCGATCACCACTACTACTCCGGATAATACATACGGTATCGGTAATACGATTACATTTCAGATAATTTTTGATCAGATCGTACATGTAAGCGGAGGAACACCTGTTCTTCAGTTGAACATTGCAGGAAGGGCAGCCAGCGCATCCTATATTTCCGGAGATAGTACAAATACACTCGCATTTACTTACACTGTTAATCGTGGAGATACAAGTAGCAGACTGGATTATGCGACAGTTGATGCCTTACAGCTCAACGGAGCCACCATTCGCGGCAGCCGTGGTCCACAGGCAGTATTGACATTACCTGCACCCGGTAATCCGGGTTCTATCGCGGCACAAAGTCTGATTGTAATAGATGGTAATCCTCCTCCTGTGCCGGTGATTACTGTACCGGGTAGTAATGCGGTGTTTACACAAAAAGATGTGATGATCAGTGGTTTGGCAGAGCCGAACACACTCGTTACGATATACATTGATGGGAAAGTACTGACAACTGCTACAACTGATGCAGGAGGCAGCTGGACAATTGTTACCAGCACTACCGTTACTGATGGTAATCATACACTGCGGGCTACCGCTACAGATGCGGCTGGTAATGTGAGTCCGCAGAGTGCCGGTGTACCTGTCATCACAGATCTGACTGTGCCGGGCGCTATGTCAGTCGTTATTTTATCTGCCAATAAAAATCCAACATATGCAACCATCGGGGATGTGATCACCGTGTATTTTTCAGTAGACGATGTGATCGATCTGCCTGAAATCACGATCGGTACTACACCCGCAAACGTAACCGCATTAGGCCCTAAGGAATATGTAGCAAGACATACAGTCACTACTACTGATGCCGACGGACAGGTATCTTTCCAGATAGTATTCAGGGATCTGCATGGTAATACAGGCGATACGATCACCACCACTACTGATAACAGTAAAGTATTTATAGATAAAAAATCACCGGCAGTGACACTCAATACAATTGAGTCGTCACCATTCAGAGCCGCTTTCCTGGTCTATATCAGCTTCAGCGAAGCCATCGCAGATTTTGATCTGAGTTACCTGCGTGCAACAAACGCCACCATTTCAGATCTCAACAGTATCAGTAATAACGTGATGACAGTGCTGGTGACGCCAATGTATGATGGTCCGGTAACAGTTGACCTGGCAGCGAATGCGGCACATGATGCAGCCGGGAATCCGAGTCAGGCATCTGCACAGCTGCTGGTACAGGCGCTTTTCGGCGGTTATTTTGAAAAGGTATATCCTAATCCTGCCAGTAGTACGATGCGCTTACAGTTTACCGGTACCGTGAATGAAAAAGCGACGATTACCATGGCGAGCTTCCGGGGCGTAGTGGTATATGAAAAGGAGCTTTTTATGGATAGTAAGGTGCTGACGCTGGATGTGAGTAATATACCGTCAGGCGCGTATATTGTGACGATCAGGTCTAAGAATTATAGTTTTTATACCAATGTGATGGTGGTGCATTAGGGAAGACGCCTTAGAATACCGCATTTTCAAGCGTCTTCCATACTTTGTTACAACATTTCTACTATTGATATTTCCTTTGTCTTTTATATATTTTCAATATAATTTCCCCCGCTAATCCGCTACTGATAGGGATATGATCCTCACATCCTGAGCTGATATACTACCCGCAAAATAGCCTGCAGATACCGCCCTTCATTTCCGGCAACGATTGCGTAAATAAAAAGTAAGAGAAGTAAATTATTCTGTAGCTTGTCGGAAATTAGTGTCACTACGACACTGTAGGCAAATAGTTATAAACGATTCCATGGTTGTGCAGGGGGGCTGTAGCTCAAAGACTGGTCCAGTACATATTGTCAAGTGCTTCGGTGAAGGTAAGATAGACTTAAAAATTCCTTTGGTATGAAAAAAATTGTATTCCACCACCTGATCGCGCAAAAGACCTTTTGCCTTCGATTATGGCAATACCGTTTCCTGAATTAAGGATTCCATTACTAGTAATTCCACATTAAAGCAGCATTTCGTTATGCCAACCGCTTAATGCGTGCTGTATTTCAGCAAAAAAATCAGCTGATGAAAGACTTTTTATTCCACAAAAAACTGTTATTGCCCGGAGCCTTGTTATTGCAAATGATGGCATCCGCACAGCAACTGGCCGTTAATAATTCCAACGCAACGCCGCCGGCCATTGCTCAGGCAAAAGAAATTATCCTCAAGGGGAAAGTAATAGGGACAGAAGAAGGTACCGGCCTGCCCGGAGTAGTTGTACGCGTAAAAGTCGGCAACAAAGGGACAACCACCATGCCTGACGGCTCCTATACACTCAAAGTACACGAGAACTCAACCATCGTTGTATCCCTGATCGGATATGTTACACAGGAAATTCCTGTGAATAAAAAAGAAAGTATTACCGTTTACCTGGCCAAAGATGTGAAAGCATTGACAGAAACAGTGATCATCGGTTACGGTACGCAGAAACGGGCAAATGTACTTGGTGCAGTTGCTGCCGTGAATGCCAGTGATATTGAAGACCTGCCAGTAGCCAATCTGGCAACAGCCCTGCAGAATAAAGTACCGGGTGTGTCAGTGGCACAGTCCTCTGGTCGTCCGGGTTCTTCTACCAGTCTGACCATCCGTAATCCGGTGACCTGGGCTGCTACCGGTTCCTCTATTGATCCATTGTATGTAATTGACGGTTTCCAGCTCACAAAACAGGATTTTGATAACCTGGATGCTACCCAGATAGAGAGCATTACTTTCCTGAAAGATGCGGCCGCTTCCATCTATGGCGCCCGTGGTGCGAATGGGGTGGTACTGGTGAAAACCAAAATGGGCCGTCCTGGCAAACCACGCATCAGTTATTCTGGTTCACATGGTATTTCTTCGGCTACCTATATTCCGGAGATGCTGACAGCCTACGATCATGCGGTGCTGCTGAACAATAAGTATACTGCGCTGAAAGATGCGAATACCAATAAGTTCTATACACCACAGGAACTGGAATACCTGCAAACGCATAACAATAACTGGATAGATAACGTATGGAAAAGCTCTCACCTGAGCCGTCATACGATCAACGTCAGCGGTGGTACAGAAAGGATCACCTTCTTCGCAGGTGGTAACTACTATTCGGAAGATGGGAATGTCGGTGACCTCAACGCTACCAAATATGGTCTGCGTATGGGGCTGAATACCAAAATCACCGACAACCTGACCGCTACAATTTCCTTTGCAACAGATAACTCAAAGATCAATCGCCCTACGCCTAAAACAGTACAGTCCGGGCTGACTGAACAGTCTGACCAGATGAGTGCTACCGTGAGCGCCCTGCTGCTTACACCAGGATGGGTACCGATGTATATTGATGACAGACCGGTATTTTCATCTGTACCTGGATGGCATCCGGGAGAACTGGTGAAAACTGGTAGTTACAGCCGCTCCCGTACACAGGGCCAGACGATCAATGCTGCCCTTGAGTATAAATTACCGGCTATAGAAGGACTGTCTTTCCGGGTACAATATGCACGTAGTAACAGGACGAACTTTGGTAAGGAATTCTATGTGCCTTATTCCCTGTACAACTTCGTAAAAGAAGGTACACATGAGACCACACAGAATGTGATGTTCACCAATCAGCTGACTACCAACAATCCGACCACACTGATCAAGAATGGTAACCTGATGACAGAATCCTATGGTGGTTCTTCCAGTTATCAGCTGAACGAGGCGATCAACTATGCCCGCACTTTCGGTAAACATGATATTGCCGTGGTACTGGTGGCAGAACAGAGCGAATCTTCTTCTGACGCATTTGATACCCGCCGTGAACAGGTGGTGATACCAGGTATCGACGAACTGTTTGCCTTCAGCCAGGATAAAAGTTTTTATGATAACTCCGGTTCTTCCGGAGAAACAGGCAGGATGAGTTATGTCAGCCGTGTGAACTATGGTTTTAACGACCGCTATCTGCTGGAAGCGACCTTCCGTGCTGATGCTTCTCCCAACTTCCCGAAAAGCTCAAGATGGGGTTATTTTCCATCGGTAGCGGTAGGCTGGAGGGTGTCTCAGGAGAAATTCTTCCATGATAATGTAAAGTTTATCAATGACCTGAAGATCCGTTTCCAGGTAGGTCTGACTGGTAATGACGCTGTGAAGAACTACCAGTATAAAGAGCGTTATACACAGACAACCGGTATGCTGTTCGGTAACACCATGACCAGCGGTCTGAATAACAATGATATCCCCAACAGCAGTATTACCTGGGAGAAAGCATTGTATAAGAACCTGGGTTTTGACGGTAGTTTCTTCGATCGCCGTTTTGATTTCGCCATTGACCTCTATCATCGTTACAACTACGACATGCTGATGCAGCCGAGTAATACGGTCCCTACCAGCTTTGGTGGTGGTATTGCTGATCAGAACTATGGCCGTCTGAAATCATACGGTATTGAGGCCGGACTGACATACAACGGGAAAGTCGGTAAAGAGTTCAGCTACTATACTACCGTCAACTTTGGTATCAGTGATAATAAAGTGATCCGCAAATACTATGGTGCTGGTGATACTGCCTGGAGAAATCCGATTGGCCGCAGAACAGACAGCGGACTGGAAGGTTATAAAGCAGTAGGTATGCTGCGCACACAGGCAGATGTGGACGCACTGCTGGCTAAAAATCCGGACTGGACGATCGATGGTGAAAAGCCTATTCCGGGATACATGAATTATGAAGATATCAATGGTGATGGCAAGATCAATGAAATGGATAAGACCCGTATTGCACCGAGGGGTAGCAGTCTCTTTGGGGTAGGCTTCAACCTGGGGGCATCCTGGAGATCATTCAAGTTCAGTGTGAACATGTCCCTGCAGGTGGGTGGTCAGACGGTATATGATAAGACAGCAAGAACGCCTGCTAACGAAAACCAGCGCGCGCTGGCTATCTGGAAAGATTCCTGGTCACCGGAAAATCCAAATGCTAAGTATCCATTGATCAATGCACCACTGATCAAAGAAATATCTGACATCTGGATGGTAAGTGCTACTACAATGAGAGTGAACAACATGATGTTGTCCTATGGTCTTCCGCAGAACCTGTCCTCCCGCTGGAAAATACCTGACCTGCGTGTTTTTGTGACAGGTACGAATCTATGGTCTATTATCAACCATCAGTCTTACAAAGACCCGGCTACCAATCTGGCAGTAGATTATCCTGCCCTGCGTACCTACACTTTTGGTCTGAATGTAAGTCTCTAAATTATTAAGCCATGCGAAAATTATTCAGCTATATATTACTGACTGTCAGTCTGACCGCGTGTTCAGATATACTTGATAAGACAGACCTGACAGGGATTGACGAGCGTACATGGGATAACGAATCTACCGCGACGCTGTACCTGAACAGGGTATATGATCTGTCAATGCCCACCTGGCCTAATCTCGCCAGCGCAGCAACACTGCCAACCGCTATTCATGATATCTCTGATGATTATAATGGCGGTGACCAGAAGATCTGGTATGGTACCTTGTCTGTGGATAATATCACTGATTTCTTTGGCGGAAATGCCTCCAATAATGTGTGGGCCTACATCCGCAAAGCCAATATCCTGATATCTGAAATCGAGAAAGGTCCTTTGCCGGTGGATGTGAAAACAAAGATCAAGGCACAGGCATATTTCCTGAGAGGATGGTTATATTTTCAGTTGGTTAAGCTGTATGGTGGCGTACCTTATATCAGCCATCCACAGGACTGGGTAACAGAAAACCTGTTCGTTACCAGGAATAAAACATCCGAATGTATTGATTCCATTGCCCGGGATTTTGATATGGCAACCGCTTTGCCGGGTACCTGGGGAACAGCCGACAAGGGACGGATCACCCGTGGCGCTGCATTAGGCGTAAAAGGCCGTATGCTGTTATATTGGGCAAGTCCGCAGTTTAACCCTAACAATGATCCTGCACGCTGGGAAAGGGCTTATAAGGCCAACAGAGCGGCATATGATACGCTGGTGATGGATGGCTATGGATTGTTCTCCAATTATGCAAATATCTGGCTGGATGAAGGCACTGGCAACAAAGAAGTGATCCTGCTGCGTTCTTTTGATGGCGCTACCAAGGCCAGCACATTTGATGATGCGGCCCGTCCGAACTCTGAATCAAATGGTGGCGGTGGTGCTTATCAGCCTACACTTGAACTGGTGAATACTTATCCTACTATAGACGGTTTACCGATCACTGATCCTAATTCAGGTTATGATCCTGTATATTACTGGAAAAACCGTGACCCGCGTTTTGATGCCACCATTGCCTATAACGGGTGTATCTGGCCGCTGAGTAATAAAACAGGTCGTAAGCAGTGGAACTATGTTGGCGTAACCGAAGACAAGAACAAACCTACTGCAACAGGTTTCTATTGCCGTAAGAATGTTAATACATCTACCATCAAGGATAACACCAAGCTGGGTAAGACAGACTGGATCGAAATGCGCTTCGCAGAAGTAATGCTTAACCTGGCGGAGTGTGCCAATGCAACCGGCCGTACACAGGAAGCTTATGACATGCTGACTGCCATCCGCAGGAGAGCAGGCATTCGTCCGGGTGAAGGTGGTACCTATGGTTTGAAACAGGGGATGTCCAGAGATGAAATGTTTGAGACGATCATCAACGAGCGTCGCATAGAACTGGCATTCGAGGGCAAACGTTATGATGACCTGCGCCGTAATAAATTGTTTGATAAACTGAATGGCAAGAAACGTTCTATCCTGAAGATCACCATTAACGCACCTTATACAGCGGCTATTCTGGAAAAACCAGACGCGACAGGTATTACGCTGCGTGATAAACTGGATCTGAATGGACCGGATTATACAACGTATTTTACAGCTACGGTTGATGTGCTGGATACGCAGAAGCCGATCAACTATCCGTCCAACTATTATTTTTACGCCATTCCTACTACCAACATCACAAGGAACCCGAGTATTGTGCAGACGACTGGCTGGACGACTGGCGGCTTTAATCCATTAGACTAAAAACATAATAGCATACCATTATCTCTGGGCTGTTGAAGTTCATAGACCATTAAACTACTCGTATGAAACATTATCTCGCCGGAACGTTGCTTATTGCTGCCCTTGGAGGGGCGCAGGGTGCTTATGCACAGTATCCGACCATACCAAAGGCCGTACAGGAAGTCAGTGACTCACTGATGGAAGGCGCTAAAAGACGTTCAGATGCTGCATGGGAAAAGGCATTACCTATCGTAAAAGAGGAGGCCCGTCAGGGGAAACCTTATATTCCATTTGCCTCCAGACCTACTGATCTGCCGCAGGCACAGATACCTGCTTTTCCTGGTGCGGAAGGCGGTGGTGCTTATACTTTCGGTGGAAGAGGGGGAAAGATCTTTGTGGTGACCAGTCTGGAAGACAGCGGTCCGGGTACCTTACGTGATGCCTGTGAAGCTGGTGGCGCCCGTACCATCGTATTCAACGTAGCGGGTATCATTCACCTGAAAACCCCGATCATCCTGATGGCGCCATATATCACCATTGCCGGACAAACCGCTCCTGGTGATGGTGTCTGCGTAGCAGGAGAGTCTTTCTGGATTAATACGCATGACGTTGTGATCCGCTATATGCGTTTCCGTCGTGGCGAAACAACTGTAGGTCGCAGGGATGACGCATTGGGCGGAAACCCGATCGGTAACATCATTATCGACCATTGTTCTACCAGCTGGGGTCTGGATGAGAATATCTCCCTCTATCGCCATATGTACAATCCGGGTACCGGTTATGCAGAGGAGAAACTGCCTACTGTGAATATCACGATCCAGAACACCATCTCTTCTGAAGCACTGGATACTTACAACCACGCATTTGGTAGTACCCTCGGTGGAGAAAACTGTTCATTCATGCGCAACCTCTGGGCATGTAATGCGGGGCGTAACCCATCTGTCGGTTGGTACAGCATTTTCAATTTTGTGAATAACGTGGTGTTCAACTGGAAACATCGTACCGTAGATGGCGGTGATTACCGTTCACAGTTCAATATTGTGAATAACTACTTCAAACCAGGTCCGATCACACCTAAAGATGATGCGGTAGGTCACAGAATACTGAAACCGGAATCAGGTCGTAGTAAACTAAAATACCGTGAATTCGGCAGAGCCTACGTGAATGGCAACATCATGGAAGGCTATCCAAAGATCACTGCCAATAACTGGGATGGTGGTGTACAGATAGAAGACATGGATAATGCCGGTGAGTATGAAAAAGATATGCGTGTGAGCAATCCGCTGCCAATGCCACGTATGATGATCATGTCCGCAAAAGACGCTTATCAGTATGTATTGGACAATGCTGGTGCTACACTGCCGGTACGTGATGCGGTAGATACAAGAGTGATCGAGCAGGTAAGAACAGGTAAAATTCAATACAAGGATAAAACAGATTCAAAGATCGGTAGCGAATACATCAAACGCCGTCTGAGTCCTGATTCCTATAAAGAAGGTATTATCTATGATATCGCACAGGTAGGTGGCTATCCCGAATACAAGGGTAAACCTTACAAAGACAGCGATGGTGATGGTATTCCTGATGAATGGGAAACCCGTCATAAAATGAATCCGAAAGATCCTAAGGATGCAGTACTGGATAGCAATGGCGATGGTTATACCAATATCGAAGACTTCCTGAACGACATCAAAGGCGACAAGAAAAGTTACCAGATGATCGTAACAGAGCGTGCTTCTAAAATTGTATCTACACTGGATCTCCGTGATGCAGGTAAATCCATCCAGGTACAGGATATCATTGCGCAGCAATATGCTGATCTGCATGACCTGGATGAAAAGAAAGATACCACGCAGATACACCAGCTGCATGAACGTTATCTGTCAAAACTCTCTTCTGTATTGAGCACCGAACAGGTAACACGTGTGAAAGACGGTATGACCTACGGTGTAATGCCGATTACATACAATGCTTATCTGGAAATGCTGCCACAGCTTACTAAACAGCAACAACAGCAGATCAAAACCTGGCTGGAGGAAGCGCGTGAGAAAGCGATGGATGCAGGTTCTTCAGAACAAAAGCATGCATGGTTTGGTAAATACAAAGGGCGTATCAATAATTACCTGTCATCAGCAGGTATCGACATGAAAAAGGCGGAAGCCGACTGGAAGAAACGTAGGAATGACTAAGCAATTATTAACAATATGTATTGCCTGTTGGCTGCCTTTTCTGGCAGCCGCACAGGCAAAAAAGCCGAAAGCACCTTTACCTCCTGTATCATTGGAAAAAGGACAGCTGGTGTATCAGCCGGATGAAAAAGGGAATCGTATCCCTGATTTTTCCTGGTGTGGATATATGGCCGGCGAACAAGCATTGCCCCTGACCCCTATAAGGGTCAGGGTGCCTGTTATGAAGGGGGATGCGACCGCCACCATACAGGCGGCACTGGACTATGTATCGTCCCTGCCGCTGAAAGAGGGCGTACGTGGCGCTGTATTACTGGATAAAGGCACTTTTGAGGTGAGTGGCAGTCTGCGTATCAATGCCTCTGGTGTGGTGCTGAGAGGAAGCGGAGACAGCACAGTGTTGCTGGCAACAGGATACAGCCGCGCGATATTGATACATATCAGCGGGCGTAATGACAAACAGCTATCTCCGGCTGTGAAGATCACAGATGCTTATGTGCCTGTCAACAGCCATGTTGTACACATACCGTCTGGTGTATCGCTACACGAAGGAGACGAAGTGGAGATTGTACGCCCCTGCACACTCTCCTGGATACAACAACTGGGAACGGCACATTTTGGTGGTGGTATTACTGCCCTCGGCTGGAAACCAGGGGACAGGGAAATACACTGGTCGCGTAAGGTGCTGAAAGTAGCAGGGAATACAGTCACCCTGGATGTACCACTTACCAATGCCCTGGATACTGCTGATGGCGCCGCGACCATTGCGGCGTATAAATGGCCCGGATCGATTACACAGACAGGTGTGGAAAACCTGCATTGCCGTTCAGTCTTTGATGCCGCCAATCCGAAGGATGAGGATCATTGCTGGACAGCCATCGCAATAGAAAATGCCACAGATGCCTGGGTAAGACAGGTCAGTTTTGAACACTTTGCCGGTTCTGCCGTAGCAGTGCTGGAAACGGCCCGCAGGGTTACTGTAGAAGATTGTATCTCAACTGCACCGGTCTCTGAGATCGGGGGACAGCGACGATATACCTTTTTTACTGCCGGACAGCAGACCTTGTTCCAGCGTAACTATGCACAACAGGGTTATCATGATTTTGCTGCCGGTTTTTGTGCAGCTGGTCCGAATGCTTTTGTACAGTGTATGTCTGATATGCCCTACAGTTTCAGTGGTGCGATCGATAGCTGGGCGACCGGTTTACTATTGGATAATGTAATTGTCAACGGACAGGCCTTAGGTTTTCCAAACCGTGGTCAGGATGGACAGGGAGCTGGATGGACAGCTGCGAATAGTGTACTGTGGCAATGTGCCGCTGCGAGAATAGACTGTTATCGTCCACCGGGCGCTAATAACTGGGCTTTCGGTGCATGGGCACAGTTTGCAGGAGATGGCGAATGGTATGCTTCCAATGAATACATACAGCCACGTAGTTTATACTATGCACAACTGGCTGCCCGCCTGGGTGAGAAAGCCGCAGCACATGCTTATTTGTTACCGGAACTGGGAGATGCTTCCAGTAGTCCGACAGCCGATGTTGCTGCCGCATTATCCTGCCAGTCTATGCAACCTGCCACTACTTTGCAGGAATGGATAGTGATGGCGGCTACCCGTACGCCGATTCCAGTCAATGCAGCTGGTATACGCATACAGGAGCCTGTAAAACAACCTGTATCAGCAGCGGCACCTGGTATGAAAGTAGTGAACGGATGGCTGGTGAATAATGGCGCCGTGATGACAGGAGACCGTAGAGATGTATCCTGGTGGAGAGGGAATATCAGACCTGATGGTATACAGGAAGCTTCGCCACATATTACCCGGTATGTGCCAGGTAGAACAGGTACGGGACTCACAGATAATCTGGATTCTGTATCTGCCTGGATGAGCCGCAAACACATCGTGGCGATCGATCATAATTACGGATTGTGGTATGACAGAAGAAGAGATGACCATGAGCGGGTATTGCGACTGGATGGAGATGTATGGCCACCGTTTTATGAGCAACCTTTTGCGCGTAGCGGACAAGGCACAGCATGGGAAGGACTGAGCAAATATGATCTGACGAAATATAACCGTTGGTATTGGTACCGGTTGCAACAGTTTGCGGCGCTGGCCGATAGGAACGGACAGGTATTGATCCATCAGCAGTATTTCCAGCATAATATTATCGAGGCAGGAGCGCATTATGCTGACTTCCCCTGGCGGCCTGCCAACAATATCAATCAAACCGGATTTCCGGAGCCACCGCCTTATGCAGGTGGTAAACGCATCTTTATGGCAGAGCAGTTTTATGATACAACCAATGCTGTCAGAAATAAACTGCATCGTGCTTATATCCGTCAGTGCCTGGACAACTTCAGCAATAACCATAATGTTATTCAGCTGATAGGTGCTGAATTCACCGGTCCTTTGCATTTTGTGGATTTCTGGACAGATGTGATCAGGACATGGGAGCTGGAAAAGCAACAACATCCTGTCATCGGGCTTAGCACCACCAAAGATGTACAGGACGCTGTGCTGAATGATGTGCAACGTGCACCGGTGATCGATCTGATAGATATCCGTTACTGGCATTACCAGGAGAATGGAACTGTTTATGCGCCACAGGGTGGACAGCACCTGGCTCCCCGCCAGCATGCACGTTTGCTGAAACCAAAACGTAGTAATGAGAAAGAAATCTATCGGGCAGTACGCGAGTATCGCGATCTATATCCGGGTAAAGCCGTGATGTATTCTGGCGATAGTTATGATAAAAACGGCTGGGCTGTATTCATGGCAGGAGGTTCTCTCGCCAGTATTCCATCCATAGCTGTTCCCGGTTTTCTGTCTGCCGCTGCAGGTATGCATCCGGCAGACATGCCGGGATTTTGGGCACTCAGCAACGATCATGGTGATTATATCATCTATACTGCCGGCGCCGCCAATATCGATATCCCCGCTAGCACAGCCGCCTACAACGCTGTGTGGATCGATGCTGCGAATGGCAACACACTACTGAGTAAAAAGAATATTAAAGCCGGTACCGGCCATACTTTGTCAGCACCGAAAGCAGGTGCACAGGTACTCTGGCTGATACGCAAATAAAGGACCTACTATGCTGAACAGGAATTGTATTGCGATGATCTCGTGCTGTCTGTTACTTTGTTTTACAACAACATGGACCCATGCACAACAGCGATTATTACCACTAAAGGTGGCTGCTAACGGAAGGTATTTTGAAACCAGCGACGGCAAACCCTTCTTCTGGCTTGGTGATACCGGCTGGCTGCTCTTTACAAGGCTGACCCGTGAAGAGACAGCACAATATCTCGATAACCGTAAACAGCAAGGCTTTAATGTCATTCAGGTGATGGTATTACCGGCGGTAACTGCCGCTAATATCTATGGTGACTCTGCACTGGTGGGTACTAATGTGGGTAAACCATTGACAACAACCGGCAACCAACCGACTGATACCACACAATATGACTACTGGGATCATGTTGATTTCGTAGTAGCAAAAGCCGCAGAGAAAGGATTATACCTGGCCCTGGTTCCGGTATGGGGGAGTCCGGTAAAGGCTGGACTGGTAAAGGAAAAAGATGCAGTTGCCTATGCATCTTTCCTCGCCAACCGTTATAAAAAGTATTCGAATATCATCTGGATGAATGGAGGAGATATCAAAGGCAGTGACTCCATGAATGTATGGATGGCCATCGGAAATACCCTGCATCAACAGGATCCCGGTCATCTGGTGACTTTCCATCCCCGCGGGCGTACACAATCCTCTGATTGGTTTCATGACAGCTCCTGGCTGGCATTTAACATGTTTCAGTCCGGTCACAGACGCTATGATCAGGATACTACCAAAGGCGATAAGGCATATGGAGAAGACAACTGGAAATATGTAGCGGTAGACTACAACAGAAAACCAGTTAAACCTGTCATTGATGGAGAACCTTCTTATGAAGGGATTCCACAGGGCTTACACGATCCGGCGGAGCCATTCTGGAAAGATAGCGATGTACGCCGTTACGGATACTGGTCTGTATTTGCCGGCGCCTGCGGATATACCTATGGTCACAATGCGGTGATGCAGATGCATAAACAAACAGACGGAAAGGGGGTATATGGCGTACGTGAATACTGGAGTGATGCGATTAATGCACCTGGCGCAGGGCAGATGCAATACCTTGAAAAACTGATCTGCTCCCGTAATTACGCAACACGTGTACCTGATCAGTCATTGGTTGCTGACAATGGTAAAGGCTATCAGCATTTACTGGCTACCCGGGGAAAAGACTATGCATTTATCTATACCTATACCGGGAGAAAGATCCCTGTTAATATGGGTCATATCTCCGGCCGCCGCGTAAAGGCTGCCTGGTATGATCCAAGGAATGGCGAGACGAAAGAGATAGGTACTTATTCCAATGAAAAGGGAACTGTTGTATTTGACCCGCCGGGAGAGGAGAAAGAAGGGAATGACTGGATACTGGTAATGGATAGTATTAAATAGTGCTGTTGTGTGTAACATGAAACGATTTGCTCTCTATATATCGATTATTCTGCTTGCGGCCTGCCGTAGCAATAAAGAAGTGTACATGTTCACTTCTTTTCATGAACCCGGCAAAGATGGGTTGCATTTCCTGTATAGTTACGATGGCTATAAATGGGATAGCCTTCGTGGAAGTTTCCTGCATCCTCTGGTGGGAAAGGATAAGATCATGCGCGATCCCAGCATGGTGAAAGGGCCTGATGGTACTTTTCATCTGGTATGGACGAGCAGCTGGAAAGGGGATAAGGGATTCGGTTATACATCTTCAAAGGACCTTCAACACTGGATGCCGCAGCAGTTTATTCCCGTAATGGAACACGAACCTACGACTGTCAATGTCTGGGCGCCTGAGTTGTTCTATGACGATGTGGAAAAGCATTTTATTATTATTTGGGCTTCCTGTATACCGGGACGTTTTGAAAAGGGAATAGAGGCGGAGGATAATAATCACAGAATGTATTACACAACTACAAAAGACTTTCAGACATTCTCACCGGCTAAATTATTCCTGGACCCCGGTTTTAGTGTGATAGATGCCGTGATCGTACAAACCGGTGTACAGGCATACACACTGGTGTTAAAGGATAATACCCGTAATGAAAGGGACCTGAAAGTAGCTTTCGCACAGCATCCTTTAGGCCCATATCAGCAGGCATCTGCACCATTTACCGGAAAACTGACAGAAGGACCTACCGTATTAAAAGCCGGCAAGGACTGGCTGATCTACTACGATGATTATGGCAATAAACGCTATGGCGCTGTTGCCACCACCGACTTCCATACATTCAGGGACATCAATGCCAGCATCGTAATACCTGAAGGACATAAACATGGTACCGTGTTTAAAGTCAGCCGTAAAATACTGGATAAGCTCAAATGACGACTATGAGGATCACTGCAATGATATGTTTGCTATTGGCATCACTGACAACTGCTGCACAGGAAAGCATCCGTTATACGGGTAATACACTGGTGAATGTGGATTATCACCACGGACAATTGCGTCCGGTAATGGGGGTGCATAATATACAGATCATGAGAGCCAACAGGGAGCATCCTGCGCTGGGAGATGATATGGGCTGGACGTACAATCATGCGCCTATGCTGGCTTACTGGAATAAGCGTTTTTATGTGGAATACCTGAGTGATAAAGTAGGAGAAAGTATTCCTCCCGGACAAACCCTGTTATTATCATCCGCCGATGGTTATCACTGGGATAAGCCTGTAGTACTATTCCCTCCCTATAAAGTGCCGGATGGTACAACCAAAGAAGGGAACCCTGGTGTGGCGAAAGACTTATTCGCAGTTATGCACCAGCGTATGGGATTCTATGTGGCTAAGAATAATAAACTGCTGGCATTAGGTTTCTACGGTATCTGTCTGGATGCAAAAGATGATCCGAATGATGGGAATGGTATCGGAAGAGTAGTCAGGGAAATATTGCCGGATGGTAAATTTGGTCCTGTTTATTTCATCCGTTATACAAAGAAATGGAACAAGGATAATACCAGTTATCCGTTTTATACCAGCAGTAAGGACAAGGCATTTGTGGCTGCCTGCAATGAACTGCTGGCTACTCCGTTGATGATGCAGCAGTGGAATGAAGAGGCAGACAGGGATGATCCGCTTATCCCTTTGCAGAAACAATACAAGGCGTTCTGTTACTATCACCTGCCTGACGGTAAAGTGGTTGGATTGTGGAAGAATGCGCTCACAGCAATGAGCCAGGATGGAGGACGTACCTGGAGTACAGTCGCACGTGCGCCTGGTTTTGTGAATGCCAATGCGAAGATCTGGGGACAACGTACCAGTGATGGACGATTTGCGACTGTGTATAATCCTTCTGAGTATCGCTGGCCACTGGCATTGTCAGTCAGTGAGAATGGTATTGATTATACCAATCTGCTACTGGTAAATGGTGAGATTACGCCCATGCGTTATGGGGGGAATTACAAGTCTTATGGTCCTCAGTATGTGAGAGGAATTGAAGAAGGGAATGGTGTGCCGGCTGATAGTAATCTGTGGGTAACCTACAGCATGAACAAAGAAGATATCTGGATATCTAAAATACCGGTGCCGGTTGCAGATAAGGCACCTGCGCATGTGGATGAAGTATTTCCAGCATTAACACCCGCTAATGCATTGTTATACTGGAATATCTATAGTCCGCGCTGGGCGTCTGTGTCATTGGGTAATGCACCAGCTAATGAACAACAGCTGATCCTGGAAGATAGAGATCCGTTTGACTATGCTAAAGCAGAACGTTTATTTCCGGCGGCGCAAAAAGTAGCAATTGCTTTTACCGTAACACCTGCACAAAACAACTTTGGTATGTTACAGATCGAGCTGCAGGATGGTAAAGGTACACCGGGTATCAGACTGGTATTTGATGCGGATAGTGTATTCAAGGCAAAGGCGGGCGCCCGCTTTAAGCACTTTATGAAATATACACCGGATAGTGTGTATAACGTACGATTGAATATCAACACAACGAATCGTTTCTACACAATCAACGTGAACGGCAAAGATGTATTGACCAGTCTTCTGTTTGCACCTGTGGATAAAGTGGAAAGAATTGTATTCCGCACAGGGGAGCCCAGGCATTTCCCTGATGCAGATACACCGGCAGATCAGGAGTATGATCTGAAACAGGCAGGCGAACAGGAAGCACATACTGCTAAATTCTATATCAGGTCTCTCAAAACGTCACCATTGTAATGCGCTTTTATCTCTACATACTATTCTTTTTCGGATGCATGCAGTCAGTAAATGGCGCTGCTCCTGTATCCCTTTCTAATCTCCGTTGTGAGATGCTGGTCAATCCCCGGGGTATTGATGTGATACATCCCCGTTTTAGCTGGGAAATAAATGCCAGCAGCCGTAATGTGATGCAGGTCGCTTATCAGATCCAGGTAGCTTCCACACGGGAGCAGCTGCAGGCCGGTGAGGCTGATCTCTGGAACAGCGGTAAAGTAAATGGAGGTACCAGTATTCAGATCTCTTACGCCGGAAGTGGCTTGCAGAGCCGGCAACATTGTTACTGGCGGGTGCGTGTGTGGACAAACACTGGTGCTACTGAATGGAGTGAAGTGAATGAATGGAGCATGGGATTGTTAGCGTCCGCCGACTGGAAAGCCCGTTGGATAGGTGTGGATAAAGGCTTCCCATGGGATAGTGCACATGCGAAATTCTCCCGTTTGTCTGCCAGGTATTACCGGAAGAGCTTTGCTATAAAACAACCGGTTAAAAGAGCGACGGTGTATATCGCCGGACTGGGACTTTATGAACTATATATCAACGGACAGCGTACCGGTTCGGCTGTATTGTCACAGGCGCCAACTGACTACAGAAAGTCTGTAAAGTACAATACCTATGATGTTACCACCGCTGTACAACAGGGGGAGAATGTAATAGGAACGGTGTTGGGAAATGGCCGGTATTTTATGATGCGTCAGAATTATAAACCACATAAGATCACCACCTTCGGTTATCCACGTTTATTGCTGCAAATGGAACTGGAATATGCAGATGGTAAAAAGGAAACCATCATCAGTGACGAAAAATGGAAACTGACAGCGGATGGTCCGATACGTACCAATAACGAATATGATGGTGAGGAGTATGATGCGAATAAGGAAATGCCCGGATGGAATAAGCCCGGTTTTAAAGACCAGCAATGGTTAGCTGCGTCAATTGTACCTGCGGCAGCAGGCGTATTACAGGCACAGATGAATGAGCCGATGCGTATTGTCAGAAGAGTGGCTCCTGTATCTGTCAAAGAAAAAGCAGCAGGTGTATATATCGTGGATATGGGCCAGAATATAGTGGGCTGGCTGCAGATGAAAGTGAAGGGCAAACAGGGACAGCAGGTGGTACTACGCTTTGCGGAAACACTGAAAAATGATACTGCATTATATGTAGATAACCTGCGTGATGCGAAAGTAACAGATAGCTATATCCTGAAGGGAAGCGGAGCCGAAACCTGGTCGCCTTCATTTGTGTATCATGGCTTCCGCTACGTTGAGATCAGTGGTTATCCTGGTCAACTGGATAAGGCTGATCTCGAAGGTCAGGTGATCAGTGATGATCTTAACGCGACAGGTACTTTTGAAACCTCTGACCCAACGATCAACAGTATCTATAAAAACGCTTACTGGGGTATCATCGGTAATTATAAAGGGATGCCAATAGATTGTCCACAGCGGAATGAACGTATGCCCTGGTTAGGCGACCGTCCGACCGGTGCATATGGAGAAAGCTTCCTGTTTGATAACGCCAAATTGTACGCAAAATGGTTAGATGATATTGAGCAGTCGCAAACTGCTGCGGGTGCTATTCCGGATGTGGCGCCGGCATACTGGAACTATTATTCGGATAATATGACCTGGCCTGGTACCTATCTGATGATCGCCGATATGTTATACCATCAGTATGGTGACCTGCAACCCATCAGAAAGCATTATGCTTCCATGAAACGCTGGTTGGACTATATGCGTTCAAAATACCTGGTGGATGGCATCATGACCAAAGATAAGTACGGCGACTGGTGTGTACCGCCTGAATCTAAACAACTGATCCATTCAAAGGATTCATCTCGCATCACAGATGGGGCTTTGTTATCCACCGCTTATTACTATCGTTATCTGCAGATGATGAGCCGCTTTGCCAGCTTGCTGGATCAACAGCAGGATGCAGCTGCATTTAAAAATTCGGCTGAACTTATAAAAACTGCTTTCAATAAAAGATTTTTCCACAATGGCTATTACGGTAACAATACCGTGACCGCTAATCTCCTGCCTTTGTCTTTTGACATGGTGCCTGCTGTTGATCGTAAACAGGTATTTACCCACATTGCAGACAGTACACTGTTAAAATATGGAGGTCATATCAGTACCGGTGTGATTGGTACGCAATGGCTGATGCGTGGACTGACAGCTGAAGGCCGTCCTGATATCGCTTATCTCATTGCTGCTGACAGGGATTATCCCGGATGGGGGTATATGGTCGCAAATGGTGCCACGACGATATGGGAGCTCTGGAATGGCAATACGGCCAATCCGGCAATGAATTCCCATAACCACGTCATGCTATTGGGCGATCTGCTGATATGGTTGTATGAAGATATTGCCGGTATTAAAAGCGACGGACCTGCATATGGTAGCCTGATCATGCGTCCATCGCTGGTGCCGGGAATGGAATATGCGAATGCGACTTTTCATTCAATACATGGAATGGTGCGTAGCAGCTGGAAAAAAGAGGTGAATAAATTCAGCTGGAACCTCAGTATTCCTGCGAATACGACCGCTACCATTTATGTTCCTGCGTACGCTAAGAATGACGTGCAGGAAAGTGGAATGCCTGTATCCGGCAATAAGGATATCAGTTTCCTGCGGATGGAAGATAATAAGGCGGTGTTTAAGATCGGCTCAGGCGATTATACCTTCAGCTCCGATCTGCAACAACCCTGGAAGAAAGGGATCGTAGAAGATGAGTACATATTCATGGACGCGCCTTTCCCTGAAAGTCATGCGGCTACTATTGCGGAGACACCGGATGGTTTAATCGCTGCCTGGTTTGGTGGTACAAAAGAAAGGAATCCTGATGTGGGGATATGGGTGAGTCGTAAGGACGGTAATAAATGGACCGCTCCTGTAGAAGTCGCGAATGGTATGCTATCAGATACCCTGCGGGTAGCCTGCTGGAATCCGGTATTATACCAGGTACCTGGCGGCGAATTACAGCTGTACTATAAAACAGGTACAAAGGTCGCTGCCTGGATAGGTTGGATGCGTACTTCCAATGATAATGGAAAAACATGGTCTGCTGCCAAAGCCTTACCGGAAGGTTTTTTAGGGCCAGTGAAGAACAAGCCCATTCTGCTGGATAACGGTGAATTGCTTTGTCCATCCAGTACAGAAGGTAGTGGCTGGAAAGTTCATTTTGAATGTACCAGCGATAATGGTAAGACCTGGACCATGAGAGAGCCGATCAATGATGGAAAGATATTCAATACTATTCAGCCAAGTATTCTGACATATGGGAAAGGTAAGCTACAGACCCTGTGTCGTAGTAAAGAGGGATCAGTGGTGCAGTCATGGTCAGCAGACAACGGTCGTACCTGGTCACCTATGTCGGCCACTGAATTACCCAACAATAACTCCGGTACAGATGCGGTGACATTAAAAGATGGCCGTCAGCTGATTGTGTATAACCATGTGAAAACGCCAAAAGGCAAATCTAAGGGAGCCCGTACACCTCTAAATGTTGCAGTTTCTGAGGATGGTATACATTGGTCCGCTGCACTGATCCTGGAAGATTCTCCTGTAAGTCAGTACTCTTATCCTTCCGTAATACAGACGGCAGACGGTTACGTACACATAGTCTATACCTGGCGCAGACAGCGGATCAAACATGTGAAGATCGATCCGCGGGCGCTGGAACTGAAACCTATAAAAAACGAGCAATGGCCATGACAGCAACAACAAGCAGAAGACAGTTTATTGGCAATGCCGCCTTGCTGGGGGGCAGTCTGTTATTGCCGGATGTATTAATGGCGGCGGTAAAGAAAGAGCCACGTTATCGTATTGCGGTATGCGACTGGATGATCCTGAAAAGACAGAAACTGGGTGCTTTTCAACTTACAAAGGATATCGGTGCGGATGGTGTGGAAGTAGATATGGGTGGATTAGGTAACCGACCAACCTTCGATAGTAAACTGTCTGATCCTGCCGTAGTAAAGCAATTCCTGGATACTTCAAGAGATTTGAACGTGGCTATCAGTTCCATTGCTATGTCGGGCTTTTATGCACAGTCATTTGCAGAAAGACCTGAATACGAAAAGATGGTGCAGGATTGCATAGACACAATGGTAGCTATGAAAGTGAAGATCGCTTTTCTTCCTTTGGGCGTTACCGGTGATCTGGTGAAGCGTCCTGAGTTAAAACCTGTTATTATACAAAGATTGAAAACAGTAGCTGTTCAGGCAGAAAAGGCAGGTGTGGTGATCGGACTGGAGACGGCTTTGCCGGCAGCGGAGGAAGTACAATTACTCGATGAGGTTGGTTCTCCTGCTATCAAAAGTTATTTCAATTTCTCCAATGCATTACAGGCAGGCCGTAATCTGATTGATGAATTGAAGACACTGGGTGCAAAGCGTATCTGTCAGATCCATTGTACAGATACAGATGGGGTATGGCTACAAAACAACACGCGTATCAATATGAAGGAAGTAAAAAAGACATTGGATAAAATGCGCTGGAGCGGATGGCTGGTCATTGAGCGTTCCCGTGGTGCCAATGATCCGCGTAATGTAAAGAAGAATTTCAGTGCCAATGCGGCTTATCTGAAAACGATATTCCAGTGATCACTGACCTTATCTTGTTGTTATCCTAAGCCGGAAAAAGTTCCATTAGCACAGTCCTCTGATAAATAGTTATGAAAAAGTATTGCTTACTGATCGTATTGCTGATAAGTGTATATGCCGGCAGGGCGCAAAACCTGGACAGTCTGTTCTGGCAGCCACCTGCTATGGCAAAGCCCTGGGTATTCTGGTACTGGATGCATGCCAGTGTATCAAAGGAAGGTATTACAGCCGATCTGGAAGCAATGAAAGAAGCAGGTATTGGTGGCGCTTACCTGATGCCGATCAAAGGGAAAGCCAATCCACCTTATATCAATCCGCCGGTAGAGCAGTTAAGTCCTGCGTGGTGGGAAATGGTGCGTTTTGCGCATAGTGAGGCTGCCCGTCTTGGTCTGCAGCTGGGGATGCATTTTAGCGATGGATTTGCCCTCGCAGGAGGCCCCTGGATCACACCCGCACAGTCTATGCAGAAAGTGGTGTGGTCGGCTACCAATGTTAAAGGTGGAACTGATTTTAATGCGGTCTTGTCCCAACCGCCTACGAATGAAAAGTACTATCGCGATATTGCCGTACTGGCATTTCCCTCAATAGCGTCGCAGTCACAGGTACCGGTAGTGACGACCAGTCAGCCGGATGTAGCTGCTCAATTCCTGGCGCTGCCAGGCAGTAAGGAAAGCTTTCGCAGTCAGGATCCCTGCTGGATACAATATGCTTATGAAAAGCCATTTACCTGTTATGCCATCACCATCAATACGAATGGTAATAACTATCAGTCGCATCGTCTGCGTATTGCGGTAAGCGATAATGGAGTTGATTTTCGTCCTGCCGGTCAACTGAAAGCGCCCCGTCATGGGTGGCAGGATACCGATGCCCCGGTGACACATGCCATTATACCGGTCACTGCCCGGTACTTCCGTTTCTATTATGATAAAGAAGGTTCAGAACCAGGGTCAGAAGACCTGGATGCAGCGAAATGGAAACAGAGTCTGAAAGTGGCTGGTATTCTCTTATCTGATCAGCCGCGTATTCATCAGTTTGAAGGCAAGAGTGGTGCCGTATGGCGTATCAGTCCATATACCACGACGGCACAATTACCGGAGAAAGACTGTATTCCCCTGAATAAAATTATCGATCTCACGCAACAACTGGATGCTGATGGACGTCTGCACTGGAAGGCGCCTGCCGGTAACTGGACGATATTGCGTATGGGTCATACCTCCACCGGACATACCAATGCGACTGGTGGTGCAGGTAGCGGACTGGAATGTGATAAGTTCAGTAGTGCCGCTGTACGTGTACAGTTTGACCACTGGTTTGGAGAGGCGAGACGTAAAATAGGTCCGGTACTGGCGGATAGTGTACTGAAAGTATTTCATGTGGATAGCTGGGAGTGTGGTAGTCAGAACTGGTCGGCCGGTTTTCAGGATGAATTCCGTCGTCGCAGAGGATATGATCTCCTGCGTTATCTGCCGGCAATGGCAGGTTATCCTGTGCAGCATGCACAAACTGCCGAGACCTTCCTGCACGATGTAAGAACAACGATCACAGAACTTGTACAACAAAATTTTTATGATACACTGAGAGCACTGGCGCATGGACGGGGTTGTTTATTTACGGCCGAAAGTGTGGCGCCTGTAATGCCTGGAGATGGAATGCAGCATTATCAGTTCGCAGATATACCCATGGGCGAATACTGGCTGCGGAGTCCAACACATGATAAACCGAATGATATGCTGGACGCTATTTCCGGCGCGCATATTTATGGCAAACAGGTGATACAGGCAGAGGCATTTACGGAACTGCGGATGCGTTGGGATGAACATCCGGGTATGCTGAAGACACTGGCGGACCGCAACTATGCGCTGGGGATCAATAAACTGGTGTATCACGTTTTTGCACATAATCCCTGGACGGACAGAAGACCGGGAATGACACTGGATGGTATAGGATTATATTTTCAACGTGATCAGACCTGGTGGAAACCGGGAAAGGCCTGGGTGACTTATGCACAGCGTTGTCAGGCTTTGCTGCAGCAGGGAAGACCCGTTGCTGATATAGCAGTGTTTACCGGTGAAGAGATTCCCCGGAGGGCGATATTACCAGAACGGCTGGTGAATGTATTGCCGGGATTGTTTGGGGATAGTCTGCTGGCTTTTGAATCACAACGGATGGCTAACAGCGGTGGTCCTTTAAGAGAAATGCCTTTAGGTGTTACTGCTGCTGCGAATATTACCGACCCGGCTAACTGGGTAGATGCATTACAGGGATATCACTATGATTCATTTAACAAAGACGCATTACTAAGACTGGCAACTGTGAAGGATGGCAATATCATATTGCCGGGAGGGGCTGTGTACAGGATGTTGATATTACCCGGTGTGATGGCCATGTCGCCGGAAGGAAATCTGTTATCCCATGAGACGGTCTTTCATCTCAGGCGATTATTAGCGCAGGGAGGAACGGTGATGGTAAATGGTCGGCTAAGATCGCTGGAAGCGCCTGATAGTACGATCGTACTACAGGGAAAAGGCGTGTTGCAGGGGCCATGGAGGAATGCTTCCTTTGCTGGATTAGGATTAATGCCTGATCTGCTGATGAAGGAAGTAACTGACAAAAGAGCCAATGGGATTGCCTGGACACACCGCACTGCACCTGATTTTGATATTTATTTTATCTCCAATCAACAGGAGATGGAGCGTACGATTCAATTTTCTTTTCGTGTGAGCGGTAAGTTGCCTGAGTTATGGGATGCTGTTACCGGTGAACAACGTACAGCGACCGACTGGCAAACAGAGGACGGCCGTACGGAACTGTCTTTACAATTGCCTGCCAGTGGTTCTTTGTTTGTTATTTTCCGCAAACCTACTCCGCAGCTATCGGTGCAGCGTGCACCTAACTGGCCGTCATTCAATACTGTCAATACCCTGAATAGTGACTGGAAAGTCAGCTTTGACAGCACCGTGGGAGGACCTTCAAATACTGTCTTATTCGGCGAGCTGAAAGACTGGAGTAAAGATGCAAATGAACAGATCAGATACTATTCCGGTACTGCGTATTATAAAAAGACATTTAACTGGAAGGGGCGAAAACAGGATACCATCTCCCGTGTATTCCTGGATCTTGGCAGGGTGGCGAATATAGCAGTTGTAAAAGTGAATGGTGTTGATTGTGGCACCACCTGGACGCCCCCATATAAAGTGGATATTACTACCGCGATCCATGAAGGGAATAACGAACTGGAAATAGCGGTGACCAATACATGGACGAATCGTTTAATTGGCGATACTGCATTGTCTGCGGATAAACGTATTACCCATACAACAGCACCTTTAAAACTGGATAAGCTACCATTGCAGGAAGCTGGTTTAATAGGACCCGTTGTATTGCAGCAGGAACGCGTGACAGCAGGTGGAGAAGTGGCGCAGTCCGTGATGCAGCAGGTTTATCAGGAGATAAAGACGCCTTACAAATATGGGATAGTGATGGTGCCTGTGGATGATAGCAAGAAGCTGGACTGTCCGAGTATTTTCAGGAAAGGTAAGAAGTGGTATATGGTATATATCATCTACGACGAGGGACGTGGGTATGAAACCTGGCTGGCAGAAAGTAAAGATCTGTTGCATTGGAAGACAAAAGGTAAGATGATGTCATTTGCAGATAGTTCTACTGTCTGGGATGTCAACCAGCGTGCTGGTTATATCTCTTTGCAGGATCATGTATGGGGTGGTAACTACAAATGGTATTCCTATAAAGGGAAACACTGGATGAGTTATATAGGCGGTGCGCAGAATGGTTATGAGCAGGGCCTGTTATCTGTTGGGATTGCCAATACCCGCAGGCGTATTACCAGGGCACATGAATGGAAAAGATTAGATAAACCTGCATTGATGGCGACAGACAGTAATGCAGGCTGGTGGGAGAATAATACCATCTATAAAAGTTCGGTGATGTGGGATAAGACAAATACAACCGGGCATCCTTTTGTGATGTATTACAATGCAAAAGGGGATAGTCTGAAGCCTAAGCGGGGAAAAGAACGTATCGGTATGGCAGTGTCAGATGATATGGAACACTGGACCAGATATGGCAAAGACCCTGTACTGGATCACTTTACAGGTATTACCGGAGATGCTGTGATACAGCGGATGGATAATATGTGGGTCATGTTTTATTTTGGCGCTTTCTGGAAAAACCGGCCAACTGCATTCAACCGTTTCGCCTGTTCATATGACCTGGTGCACTGGAGTGACTGGAACGGCGCTGATCTGATCAATTCTACTGAAGACTATGATGGTCGTTTTGCACATAAATCATTTGTGGTCAAATACAAAGGCGTTGTCTATCATTACTACTGTGCGGTGAATCAGAAAGACCAGCGGGGTATTGCGGTAGCGACTTCAAAAGACCTTGGAAAAAGTACACTTCATTTTACAAAAGCTAAATAGATCATGCGTTGTTTGTTGATAGTTTTTCTTGTTAGTATCTGTTGTATATCAGTAAAGGCGCAGCGTACACAATCCTTTGATGATAACTGGTTATTCTGGCGTGGCGCTGCACAGGGTGCAGAAGATACTTTGTTTAAAGATACGGACTGGCGGAAGGTGTCCCTGCCGCACGACTGGAGCATTGAAGACTTACCAGGTACGCAGTCGCCTTTCAGCAAAGGGGCATTGAGTCAGGTGAGTGGCGGTTTTACGACAGGTGGCACGGGCTGGTATCGTAAGCATTTCAATGTACCCGTGGGAGATAAAGGTAAACGTATCGTGATACAGTTTGATGGCGTATACATGAATGCGCAGCTATGGATCAATGGAAAGAAGCTGGGGAAACATCCTTATGGATATACTTCCTTCTGGTATGATATTACGCCGTATGTGCGATATGACAGAGAGAATATACTGACTGTCAAAGTAAGGAATGAAGGAGAGAACAGCCGCTGGTATGCGGGTTCGGGCATATACAGGCATGTATGGATGAACGTATTGGAGCCGGTGCATATAGCGCAATGGGGCACTTTTATTACCACGCCAGCTGTGAATAAACAAGGCGCTACTGTGGATGTAACAACGCGGATAAAGAATAATACGGATGCGGCTGTTACCGCTACTTTATTAACACGTTTAGTGGATGTAAAAGGTAAAGTAATAGCAGAAGATAAAGGACAACAGTTGATCAGTGCCGGAAAGGATAGTGCATTGCAACGATCATTAACTGTGAAATCCCCGTTATTGTGGGAGATCGCGTCTCCTGTGTTATACACGGCGGTTTCTTATGTCTATGTGGATAATGTGTTAAAGGATAGTGTAAGGACGCTTTTTGGTATCCGTACCATTACAGCAGATGCACAGAATGGATTTCAGCTGAATGGTAAAACAATTAAACTGAAAGGAGGTTGTGTACATCATGATAATGGTCCGCTGGGCGCTAAAGCATACGACAGGGCGGAAGAAAGAAAAGTGGAATTGCTTAAAGCCAGTGGGTACAATGCGATCCGTTGTTCACATAATCCGCCTTCACCTGCATTTCTGGATGCCTGTGACAGACTGGGAATGCTGGTGATAGATGAGGCTTTTGATATCTGGAATGATGGTAAGAATCCGGAGGATTATCATTTATATTTTGAGGAGTGGTGGCAGCGGGATATAGAGAGTATGTTGTATCGTGACCGTAATCATCCTTCGATCGTGATGTGGAGTACAGGTAATGAAATTCCGCATCGTGAAAAACCGGAAGTAGCGAAGGTCGCGCGTATGCTGCGTGATCATATCCGCAGTATAGATACCACACGTTTTATTACCTGTGGGGTCAATGGTATTGCGCCTGATAAAGACGCCTTCCTTTCCACATTGGATATCGCGGGTTATAACTATGCCCGTACTCAATATGTAAAAGATCATGAGCGGGTGCCGGAACGGGTGATGATGGCGACAGAGTCTTTCGCTATAGAAGCAGCGGACTATTGGATGGAAGTCGTAGATCATCCATGGGTGATTGGAGACTTTGTATGGACGGCATTTGATTATATCGGAGAAGCCAGTATTGGCTGGCTGGGATATCCACAACAACAAGGTTTCTATCCATGGAATCTGGCTTATTGTGGTGATATAGACGTTTGTGGATGGAAGCGTCCGCAATCTTACTACAGAGATGCTTTATGGATGCCGGAGCAATTGTCATTGTTTGTAAAACCGCCTGTACCTTCTTTTGATACGAATATGCATAAAATAGACTGGAGTCAGTGGGAATGGTATGATGCAAGAGACAGCTGGAACTGGGAAGGGCATGAAGGTAAACTCCTGGATGTAACTGCTTATACTTCTTATGAGGAAGCGGAGTTATTCCTGAATGGACAATCACTTGGCCGTAGAAAGGCGGGTAGGGTAAATAAGTTTATGGCGACATGGCAGGTGCCTTATGTACCTGGTAAACTCAGCGTTGTTGGATATAATGGCAAAAAGAAATCAAAGGAAGTGGTGTTACAGACAGCAGGAAATGCTGCCGCTATAAAGTTATCGGCTGACCGGCCGCAGATCAATGCAGATGGACAGGACCTGAGTTATGTGACGATTACGTTGACAGATGCCAATGGTAATATCTCTCCGGATGCAGATCAGCTATTGCAATTCAGTATTAACGGACCAGGTACTATTGTGGGTGTCGGAAATGCTGATCCGATGAGTACAGAGAGTTGTCAGCAGTTGCAACGAAAGGCCTGGAGAGGTAAATGTCTGGTGATTGTGAAAGCCGGTAAGCAGGCAGGTGATATCACCTTAACGGCAAATGCAGCAGGTCTGTCCACAACAACAATAAAGATTATAGCTACCGCCAAATAGAAAGATCGTATGAAGCAATTCACTGGCATATTGCTGCTTTTTTTATCGCTGCAAACCTGGGCGCAGCAATTGGAGGTAGTTCACCTGAGAACAGATAATAAAACTAATCCGCTTGGATGTCAGCTGTCGCCCCGTTTAAGCTGGCAGTTGTCTGCACAGTATAACAATTGTATCCAACAGGCTTATCAGTTACAGTTTTCTGATGATAGTACCACACTGAATAATAAGTTGCATACAGGTAAACGTGTTGAAAATACAGCGCCTTTTTTTAAACTCCCGGCTTCATTTGCCGGTGTGACTTTATTACCTGCCCGTACTTATTACTGGCGGGTGCAGGTATGGGATAAAGATGGAAAGGCTTCCGGCTGGAGTAAAGTCGCCAGTTTTACAACGGCTTTAAGTGCAACAGCAGATTGGAAAGGCGCGAAATGGATAGGGTATGAGGATGTGGTAGATTCTATGCGGGTAGTGCCGGGTGTGCATAATGGTACGGATAAATTTTATCAGAAACATAAAGCGAGACAACGGACGGTAGTGCCTTTGTTCCGGAAGGAGTTTAGTGTGCGGGGGAAAGTGAAAAATGCATTATTGTATATCAGCGGACTCGGACAATATGAAGCTAGTTTGAATGGAGTACGTCTGGGAGATAACTTCCTGGCGCCGGGTTGGACGCATTATGATGAGACGGTGTTGTATAATACCTATGATCTGACAAAAGCGCTGCAATCAGGTGAGAATGCATTGGGTGTGATAGTGGGTAATGGATTCTTTAATGTGAATAAAGAACGTTACCGCAAGTTGTCGGTGGTATATGGTATGCCGAGAATGATCTGCAGGCTGCTGATCACATATGAGAATGGGCAAACAATGAATATTGTTTCAGGTACCGACTGGAAAACAAGTGCGTCACCGATCACTTTTACCAGCATTTACGGCGGAGAAGATTACGATGCCGGAAAAGAACAGACAGGATGGGACCGGCCCGGATTCAATGATACACAGTGGAAGCCGGCGATGGTGGTAAAGGCGACAGAAAAACGATTATTGCCGGAGGAGGATTATCCGGTGAAAGTAATGGAAGTATTGCGGGTACAGCGTATTACACAGCCGCAGACCGGTGTATACATGTATGACTTCGGACAGAATGCATCTGGCATTATCGGATTGAAGATAAAAGGAAAGAAAGGGCAGACAGTAAAACTGATACCTGCTGAACTGACCAATGATAAACAGCTGGCTAATCAGAAAGCGACGGGGAGTCCGTATTATTTTACTTATACTTTAAAGGGTGATGGTATAGAAACCTGGCAACCGCGTTTTACTTATTATGGATTCCGTTATGTGCAGGTTGAGGGAGCTGCGCCTGATACTGCAGCGTATACAGGCGATGTGCCACAGCTTCTTTCACTTGATTTGCTGCATACCCGTAATGCGGCTCCGGTGAACGGGACCTTTTCCTGTTCGAATGATTTATTCAACAGTATTCATAAGCTGATATTATGGGCTATTAAAAGCAATATGCAGAGTGTGTTGACGGATTGTCCGCATAGGGAAAAACTGAGTTGGCTGGAGCAGGACTATCTGATGGGTAATGCGATACAGTATAGCTATGATATTGATCTGCTGTACCGGAAGTTGATCCGTGATATGAAAGAAGCGCAGACAAGTGAAGGACTGGTACCTGATATCGCACCTGAATTTGTCTTTTTTGATGATCATGGTTTTGGATTCAGGGATTCTCCGGAATGGGGTAGTGCGGCGGTGATAGTCCCCTGGTTGTTATATCGCTGGTATGGGGATAATACTGTCATTCGTGAAGCATATCCGATGGTGAAAAAATACGTGGAATACCTGGGTGCAAAAGCGCAGAACAATATACTGTCTTATGGTCTGGGTGATTGGTTTGATAATGGTCCGCAGCGACCGGGTGTTGCACAGCTTACACCTAAGGAGGTTACTGCTACTGGTATCTATTACTATGATCTGGTACTCGCTGCTAATATGGCCGATCTGTTAGATAAGACAGCAGAAGCCAAACAGTTCCGCGTACAGGCAGATAAGGTGAAACATACATTTAATCATGAATATTTCAATGTCGAAACAAAGGTCTATTCAACAGGTAGTCAGACGGCTATGGCGATTCCTTTATGCGTAGGATTGGTTGATGAGCAATATCGTCAGGCAGTGTTTAAGAATATGGTGGATTCCATCCGGCAGCAGGGCAATCAGCTGACTGCCGGCGATATTGGTTTTCATTTCCTGGTACAGGCTTTACAGGAGGGCGGAGCGTCTGATCTGCTGTATGAGATGAATAACCGGAGTGGTGTACCGGGTTATGGTTTTCAGTTGGCGAAGGGGGCTACTACTTTGACGGAATCCTGGGCGGCGCTGGAGCAGGTGTCTAATAATCACCTGATGTTGGGGCATCTGATGGAGTGGTTTTATACCGGATTGGGCGGTATTACCCAGCAGGCGGGATCTGTAGGATATAAACAGTTCCAGATCTCTCCGGAGATAGTGGGAAATATTACCTGGGTAAAAACGGCCTATAATACCCCTTACGGAACCATACGGAGTGAATGGGAGAAGAAGGACGGTAAGCTGTTGTTTCGTGTCAGCATTCCTCCTAATAGCAGTGCGGTTGTTAAACTACCGGCTAAAAAGGAGGGAGGGATAACAGCAGGCGGAAAACCACTGAATAATCAGGACCTGTCGTTTGAAAAAGGGAGAGTCATAATGCATTTAGGATCAGGTGATTATGAGTTTTCTTCGCTTGAATGAAGGTTAAGCGTATGGTTTTCAATATGATAAGTGTTAATTCTTCGCTGTACAACGAAGGTATGCCGTTATTAAGCCGGTATCTGTCCGCTTGGGAGCGAAGAGATACCGGCTTAATAACGGCGTAATGAGGGTATAATACGAAGAAAATACGTTGAATGAGTCCCCCGGTAACGATTGCGTAAATAAAGCCGCTCCGCTATTGCAAAAAGCAGGAGAAATTTTTTAGCTTGTCACTATCCTGCGTGCAATAAAATTCCTTGTTATGAAGCAATACTTTCCTATAATTTTTCTTCCGTTTTTATTGTTGCTGACCCTGTCCTTGCAGGCACAGGACCCCCGTGCACGTCTGGTGGTGGCAGCGGATGGAACAGGCGATTATAAGACGATCCAGGAGGCGGTGAATGCAGTCCGGGACTTTACCTTATTCCGGGTGACTATTTTCATCCGTAAGGGCGTGTATCACGAAAAACTGTGTATTCCCAGCTGGAAGTGTACCATTACATTACAGGGAGAGGATAGGGACAGTACGATCATTACCAATGCGGATTATTCAGGCAAAGCATACCCAGGGAAGGATGCCTCCGGGAGGGATAAATTCGGGACATTCACTTCCTATACGGTGTTGATAGCCGGAGATAATATCATTGCGGAAAACCTCACTTTTGAAAATGCTGCGGGTCCTGTGGGACAGGCGGTGGCTCTCCATGTGGAAGGGGACCGTTGCATATTTCGTAACTGCCGGTTGCTGGGCAATCAGGATACCTTATATGCCGGAAAAGAGGACAGCAGACAATATTACCAGGATTGCTACATAGAAGGCACAACCGATTTTATATTCGGCGCTGCGACGGTATGGTTTGAAGGCTGTACCATCCACAGTAAAAGAGATTCTTACATTACAGCCGCTTCTACGACATTAAAGCAATCTTATGGGTTTGTGTTCAACCATTGTAAATTAACCGCAGACAGCGTCGCTAAAAAGGTGTTTCTGGGCCGTCCCTGGAGACCTTATGCAGCAACTGTCTTTATGAACAGTATCCTGGGGCCTCAGATATTAGCCCAGGGCTGGCATAACTGGGATAAGAAAGAAAATGAGCAAACTGCGAGATATGCTGAGTATAACAATACAGGTGCCGGTGCAGCGTATGATAAACGTGTGCTTTGGTCTAAACAGTTATCGGCGCAGTCTGCAAAAGATATTACTCTCACTAAAGTATTTGGCAATTGGGATCCGTTAAAATAATTATCGCTGTTTGTCTGTTCCTGCCTTTGCGTTTACTGGCGCAGCAGGTGGATGTTTCTTCCGGGAATGCAATGACACTGGAACCGGTGCTGAAAAAGTACGTGGACCGGTTTAATAGCCTTGACTCAGAGTATGTGAAAAACTATGTGCCTAATGCAGCTGCTTTCGACTGGCTCAAGGCGAATGTGCCTTTGCTGGATTGTCCGGATAGCACTATCGAGCAAACTTATTACTACCGGTGGTGGACATTCCGTAAACACCTGAAGGAGACGCCTGATGGTTTCATCTTCACTGAATTTATCACACCTGTTAAACACGCCGGCAGGTTTAATGCACTCAGTTGCGCTTTTGGTCATCATGTATATGAAGGCCGCTGGTTGCGCAATACAACTTACCTGGATCAATACATACAATACTGGTACCTGAAAGATGCACAACAGAAAGCCCCCCGTTTTCATCAGTTCAGCAGCTGGGCTGCCGATGCGGTATATAACCGTTTTCTGGTAGATGGAGATAGCAGCTTTGTAAAAGCATTACTGCCTGCTATGGATGAGGATTATCGTTTATGGGAAAGAGAAAAGCGTCTGCCTGATGGACTGTTCTGGCAGTTTGATGTAAAGGATGGCATGGAAGAATCTATCAGTGGTGCGCGACGTGAAAAGCATACACGGCCTACCATCAGCAGTTATATGTACGGCAATGCCAATGCACTCGCAAAAATAGCAACGATGGCAGGTAATGATACTTTACGTACCCGTTATACCGCTGATGCACAAAAGATCCGGTCCCTGGTACAAATAAACCTTTGGGACGATACCGCTGCTTTCTTTAAAGTAAGACAGGTCATTAAAGGCAGTGAAACCACCCGCTTTTCCAACGCACGTGAACAGATCGGTTTTATCCCCTGGTATTTTGACCTGCCTGCGGATAAGGCTAAATATGCAGTTGCCTGGGAGCAGTTGACCGATACCAGCGGGTTTGATGCTCCCTGGGGATTGACGACCGCAGAAAGAAGGCATCCGCTGTTTCGTTCTCATGGTAGTGGTGGCTGTGAATGGGATGGCGCAATATGGCCTTTTGCGACTACACAAACGCTGAAAGGTCTGGCGAATTTACTGACGCATTACAAACATAGAGGTGGAATGACGCCGGCTGTTTACTACAATACCTTGCTGGTGTATGCCCGTTCCCAGCAGAAGAATGGTGAGCCTTATCTCGGGGAGTATCAGGATGAGCGTACCGGTTACTGGTTGAAAGGGGATGATCCAAGGAGTAGTTATTATAATCATTCCGGTTTTTGTGATCTTGTGATCAATGATCTTATTGGGTTGAAGCCGCGGGCGGATGGGAAGTTAGAGTTGTATCCGTTGATACCACAGGATAAGTGGGATTGGTTTTACCTGGAGGGTGTTCCGTATCATGGGAAGGTGGTGAGTGTGAGATGGGATAAGACGGGGGAGAAATATGGTAAGGGTAAGGGGCTGAAGGTTGTTGTGGATGGGAAGGAGGTGTATAGTGGGAAGGGGTTAAACAAGGTACTGGTGAAGGGGATTTAGATGCTGGGCCAGATGGTTTCTTTGCGTGGTATGAAATAGCCTTTTATGAGGTTAGGGTTGCGGATGCAGATCTGGATGTGGGTTTTGTCGAGGAAGCCGGCGCCTTTGTAGACTTCGTTGCCTTCAGGGAATACGCATCTTACTGAATCAAAAGGAGGCTGTCCCGACATTTGTGCTTGTGTATGTATTTTTTTTATTACAGCACAATCTAATCGTCTTAGCACTTTGTCATTTGAGCTTTTTGGTTCTGGATGATTAGTGTTTTCCGGAAGCTGCTTTCCCTCAAATAGTGCACTTTTGTTTAATATATTGAACGAGTCTTGTAATAAGTCTATATATTTCTTGTCTGTCAAATCCAGACAGTTTCCTAAACTAAATACGGCGCCAAGTACAGCAGGATCATTAATTTTGAGATTTGGTGGAGGGTTGTTTGCATAGTGAAATGCCCGCTCGTAATTATTTTGCCAAAAATAAATACCATCTCCCAGCCAATCCCATGGATTATTGCTTTGACGTAGAGCTGTTTTCCCATTAATAATCTCATCTCTTAATTCTTGGGAACAACCATGAAAGCCAATAGTCAGGCCTGGATCGGCCGAGTAAATATAGTTTGTCGGAATCATACTTTAAACAATTGTGTTTTAGATTAGTAATACAAATTTAAATATACAAGGAGCGTTGGTAGTGTTATTTGGTGTCGTCTTTATGCGCTATATTTTTGGATTTTTTTTTAGCAGATGAATTAATGGGAACAAGAATATCTCTTATCCCCATTTCATCGATGCAACGACGTGCTGCTTCTTTTGAGGAACTAACTTCACGCAGTTCCTGAATAAGGGCTTTTTTAAGTTTTAGATAATTTTGAAGGTCCATTGTATAAAGCTTAAAATGTTTTGAATAGATTTAAAATATTGGATAATAGACAAAGTGATTAATCAAACTTTCTTGAGTCTGAATGTATACTGTGAATACCTGACAAGGTGTTATTTAGCAATAGTCTTGCCCCCAGATACTTTTTTTCGCTTTTGCTTTTTAGCAGAATTAATAGGAACAAGTAGATCCCTGATACCTAATTTGTCAATGTAGCGACTTGCTGCTTCGGGCGAAGATGTTGCTTCTCGCCATTCTTCAATAAGTGCATTTTTAAGTTTTAAATAAGTCTGATGGTCCATTTTATATAGTTTTAAATGTGTTTTAAAAAATAGAAAATACAGTAACGCAGCCAGCAACCTGACCGTCCATGCATATTTAATTTAAGGGGGAGAATCTTCCAGTGTAGTAACCCAAAATTACATCTTATTTTCTGTGCAGCATCACCACACCCATCATATCACCCATAATGAACAAACTGAACAACAACACCTCCATTCCAAACTTTTCCTACCTTTAACCACACTTTAACTCTAAACGACACAGTTATGAAGAACCCGAAGCGCCTGCTCGTAGCCACCCTGCTACTGGCAGCTCTCAGCGTGAAGGCACAAACCCCTAAGCAGACCTTCCTGAATAGTCTTATCAAGCGGATGACGCTGGACGAAAAAATAGGCCAGCTAAACCTGCTCACCAGTGATATGGACGTTACCGGCCCATTTATGAAGCCGGGGTATAAAAAAGACGTTGAAGCTGGTCTATGCGGCTCCATATTCAATGCCTACACACCGCAATATACCCGCCAGCTACAGGAAATGGCCATGAAGACCCGGCTGAAAATACCGCTGTTATTCGGGTATGATGTTATCCACGGACACAAAACGATCTTCCCCATTCCATTGGGAGAAGCCTGTACCTGGGATATGGCCCTGCTGGAGCAGAGTGCTCGTATTGCCGCACAGGAAGCCAGCGCTGACGGCTTACAATGGACTTACTCCCCGATGGTGGATATCGCCCGTGACCCCCGCTGGGGCCGTGTGGCAGAAGGTGTAGGAGAAGATACCTGGTATGGCGTACAGGTGGCGAAAGCAAAGGTGAAAGGCTACCAGGGATCAGACCTGTCGGCTAATAATACCATCCTGGCCTGTGTGAAACACTTCGCTTTATACGGCGCTATTGAAGCGGGCCGCGATTATAACACGGTAGACATGAGCCGCCGGCAGATGTACCAGTATTATCTGCCGCCTTATAAAGCCGCTATTGATGCTGGTGTCGCGACTGCCATGACCTCCTTTAATGAGATCGATGGTACGCCGGCTACGGCCAATAAGTGGCTGCTGACTGACCTTCTGCGGAAAGACTGGGGCTTTAAGGGCTTCGTAGTGACCGATTATACTGCTATCAATGAAATGATCGCCCACGGCAATGTAAAAGACGAATATGAAGCGGGGGCTGCTGCCCTGAACGCGGGCGTTGATATGGACATGCAGGGTGGTATTTTCGCCGGACAGCTGAAAAAGCTGCTCCAGGACAAAAAGGTGACCCTGAAGGAAATTGACAGCGCCGTATACCGTATTCTGACTGCCAAATATGACCTGGGTCTGTTTAAAGACCCTTTTAAATATTGTGATAATGAAAGAGCCGCAAAGGAGATCATGTCAGCTGAAAACCTGGCCGCTGCTCAAAAGATCGCTGAGCGCTCTATTGTACTCCTTAAGAATGAGAATCAGCTGCTGCCCCTGAAGAAAGCCGCGAAAATCGCCCTGATCGGCCCACTGGCAAACAGTCAGCGGGATATGATCGGTAACTGGTCAGCTGCAGGTGACTATACCAAGGCGGTCACCCTGCTGGAAGCCCTGAAGAAAAGATCCGCCAATGTGCAATACCTGCCGGGAGCGCATTACACCCAGGATACCACTCTTTATAAAAGAGCCACGCAGAAATTAAAACTGGATGCAGCTGATACTGCTGATAGTCAGCAGATGCTGGCGGCAGCTGTAGAACTGGCAAAGCAATCAGATATCGTGGTAATGGCACTGGGAGAATCACAGGGTATGACCGGAGAGGCTGCCAGCCGTTCTAATATCAGTATTCCTGAAAACCAGCGGGAGCTGCTGAAAGCAGTCTATGCCACTGGCAAACCGGTGGTGCTGGTACTGTCAAATGGTCGTCCGATAACACTGGAATGGGAAAATGCACATATTCCGGCTATCCTTGAAACCTGGTTCCTGGGTACAAAAGCCGGTGATGCTATTGCTTCCGTACTGTTCGGCGACTATAATCCTGCTGGTAAGCTGACCATGAGTTTCCCGCGTAATGTAGGTCAGATACCTATCTATTATAATCATAAGAACACAGGCCGTCCGCTGAATCCTTATAATAAGTACTCCACCAAGTACCTGGATACAGAAAATGACCCGCTGTTCCCATTCGGATATGGCCTGAGCTACACTACATTCAGCTATGGTGACCTTAAACTGAGCAAACAGCAGATTGCTGCTACTGATAAATTGCAGATCAGCATTCCGGTGACCAATAATGGCAATTTTGACGGAGAGGAAGTTGTACAGCTGTATGTAAGGGACATGGTGGGCTCCGTGACCCGTCCGGTAAAAGAGCTGAAAGGCTATAAAAAGATCACCCTGGCAAAGGGCGAAACTAAGACCGTCACCTTTGAACTTTCCGTGGAGGACCTTAAGTTCTATGATAAGGATATGCGCTGGAAGGCAGAACCGGGCGATTTTACCATATTTGTGGGTACAAATAGCAGGGATGTACAGTCAGCAGGGTTTACATTAAAATAATGGGCAATAAGGCAAAAATTAGTTTGATTATTCAAAATTGTTATTACCTTCGCATCGTTATTACAAACTATGAGCATTAACGTACATACACATCATCACCATCATTCTTACCGCGCAGGTAGGCTGGGATGATTTTATGTACTAAATAATAAAAACATTAGAACATAATCAGGGGCTTACCAAACGGTAAGCCCCTTTTTTGTTTTCACCGGAACATTGTTAAAAACATGAAACTGAGAATTGCTATTCAGAAATCCGGTCGTTTGCACGACGACTCCATCAAACTGTTGAAAGAATGTGGTATAGACATCAACAACGGTGTTAATAAACTGAAAACAGAAGCCAGCAATTTTCCGCTGGAGGTCTTCTTCCTGCGTGATGATGATATTCCGCAATACGTTGAAGACGGTGTGGCAGATATCGGTATCGTAGGTGAGAACGTGATCATTGAAAAAGCCCGTCCTGTAAAAATTGCAGAGAAACTGGGCTTTGGTAAATGCCGCCTTTCCCTGGCAATACCAAAAGCAGCGGAGTACAACGGCGTAAAGGATATGGATAAACTGCGTATCGCTACCAGCTATCCTGTTATCCTGCAGAACTTCCTGAATCAACATAATATCACTGCGGATATTCACGAGATCAGTGGTTCTGTGGAAATCGCTCCGGGTATCGGTCTGGCAGACGCTATCTGTGACCTGGTAAGCAGTGGTTCCACTCTGTTCATGAATGGTCTGAAGGAAGTGGAAGTGATCCTGAAATCTGAAGCAGCACTCATCAGCAATGATAATCTGACAGCTGAACAGGAAGCACTGTTACAGAAACTCCTGTTCCGTATACAGTCTGTAAAGAAAGCGAAGAACAATAAGTACGTACTGCTGAATGCTCCTAATGATAAGCTGCAGGAGATCATCAGTCTGTTACCTGGTATGAAGAGTCCTACCGTACTGCCACTGGCGGAAGAAGGCTGGAGCTCCGTACACTCCGTACTGAATGAGAATGCTTTCTGGGATATCATCGAAAATCTGAAAGCTGCCGGAGCACAAGGTATCCTGGTAGTACCGATCGAAAAGATGATCATATAAGTATTCAACATAAGGGCAAACACCAATAGAAAAATTGGTGTTTGCTCCCTGAGCAACAGGAGTGTGATAGGAAGTAATTCTTCATTCCTGATTCTTAACTTCTAATTCCCAATTGCGCATGCAGGTATTCGAATATCCCGAACGCTCACAATGGCCGGAATTACTGCAAAGACCGGTTTTAGATACAACAGCACTGGAAACCAGTGTAGGCAATATACTTGCTGCTGTTAAACAGGAAGGTGATACCGCTGTACGCAGATATGCACAGCAGTTTGATAAAGTACAGCTGGAAGGTCTGGAAGTCACTCCCGCAGAATTTGCCAAAGCAACTGCATCACTCGATGCAGAACTGAAGAAAGCTATCCTTCAGGCCAAACATAATATTGAGGTTTTCCACAAAGCACAACAGGAACACAGTAAGGTGATCGAAACAATGCCGGGTGTACAGTGCTGGCGTAAACCTGTCGCTATTGAAAAAGTAGGATTGTACATTCCAGGAGGTTCTGCTCCTTTGTTCTCTACTATACTAATGCTGGGTATCCCCGCTATGATCGCCGGTTGTAAGGAGATCGTACTCTGTACGCCATCCAACGCCGCCGGAGAAGTACATCCTGCGGTATTGTTTGCTGCACAGGAAGTAGGTGTGGAACGCGTATTCAAAATAGGCGGTGTACAGGCAATCGGTGCAATGGCCTATGGAACAGAAAGTGTACCTCGTGTGCATAAAATATTCGGTCCGGGCAATCAGTATGTAACCTGTGCAAAACAACTGGTGAATAAAAGCGGCGTAGCGATCGATATGCCGGCAGGACCATCAGAAGTAGCCGTGCTGGCAGACGAAACATGCGTGCCTGCATTTGTAGCGGCAGATCTGCTGTCTCAGGCAGAACATGGTCCGGATAGCCAGGTATTACTGGTGACTACAGCACCTGAAATCATCGCAGCAGTACAAGAGGAAGTAGCGACCCAACTGGCACAGTTGCCACGTCAGGATATTGCTGCACGTGCACTGGAAAACAGCCGCATCCTGCTGGTCAAAGATACGGCTGAAGCAATGGACCTGCTCAATGCATACGCTCCGGAGCACCTGATCGTAGCCTGTAAAGATGATATTGCTATTGCTGATGCAGTAATCAATGCAGGTTCTGTATTCCTGGGTAACTACTCTCCGGAAAGTGCCGGCGATTATGCCTCAGGAACGAACCATACACTGCCGACCAACGGTTATGCTACTGCTTACAGTGGTGTATCGCTGGATAGTTTTGTGAAGAAGATCACCTTTCAGCGACTGACACAGGAAGGGCTGCAACAGATAGGTGCAACAATAGAAACGATGGCAGCAGCTGAAGGACTGGATGCACATAAAAATGCAGTAACAGTACGTCTGAAACAAAAGGCTCAATCTTAAAATCTACTACAATGTTCGATCTTAATAGCTTACTACGCGACAATATAAAACGCCTGGTGCCTTACTCTACCGCCAGGGATGAATTCAAAGGAGAAGCTTCCATCTTCCTTGATGCAAATGAAAACAGCTTTGGCTCTCCGCTGCCGGTTAACTACAACCGTTACCCGGATCCGATGCAGTGGAAAGTGAAATATAAACTGGCAGATATCAAAGGTGTACCGCCACAGAATATCTTCCTGGGTAATGGTAGTGATGAAGTGATCGATGTACTGTACCGCTCTTTCTGTCGTCCGGGTGTTGACAACGTGGTACTGTTCCCGCCTACATACGGTATGTATGAAGTGAGCGCGAATATCAACGATGTGATCGTAAGAAAAGTATCGCTCACACCTGAGTATCAGATAGACATGGCCGCTTTACAGGAGGCTGTGGATGAGCGTACAAAACTGATCTTTATCTGCTCTCCGAATAACCCTACCGGTAACTCCATCGACCGTAGCGACATAGAAATGATCCTGAATAATTTTGACGGGATCGTTGTAGTAGATGAAGCTTATATCAACTTCGCCCGCCAGAAAACATTCATATCAGAACTGACTGAATATCCGAACCTCGTTGTGATGCAGACCCTGTCTAAAGCATGGGGACTGGCGGCACTGCGTGTCGGTATGGCATTCGCAGGAGAAGACATCATCAATGTGCTGAACAAGGTAAAACCTCCTTACAATATCAATCAGGCTGCACAGGACCTGGTACTGGAAGCGTTGGATAACATCAATCAGGTGAATGAGTGGATCCGTGAAACAGTGATTGAAAGAGATACACTGGCTGCAGGTTTAATCGGTCTGCCACAGGTATTGGAAGTATATCCGAGTGACGCCAACTTCCTGCTGGCAAAAACAACAGATGCAAAAGGTATTTACAATCACCTGGTAGAAAAAGGTATTATCGTACGTGACCGTTCCAAAGTAGAACTCTGTAATGGTTGTCTGCGTATCACCGTTGGTACACCGGAAGAAAATACCGTGCTGCTGGAAACAATCGCACAGGTTGCCGTAAACGCATAATACCAGGAAAGATATCAAACCCGGCAGTATCAACAACTGCCGGCTCTACAAACACAAAGCGCCATAATAAAACAGTATAATGAAAAGAGTCCTCTTCATAGACAGGGACGGTACCATGATCAAGGAAGTACCGCCTACTTACCAGATCGACAGCCTTGAAAAGGTTGAGTTCTATCCGAAGGTATTTACTTATCTGGCCCGCATTGCAGCGGAGCTGGATTATGAGCTGGCGATGGTGACCAACCAGGATGGTCTGGGTACCAACAGCTTCCCTGAAGCTGATTTCTGGCCGGCACAGAATTTTATTCTGCGTTCCTTTGAGAATGAAGGTGTGAAGTTTGACGAGATTTATATTGATCGTTCTTTTCCACATGAAAATGCACCTACGCGTAAGCCACGCACAGGTATGCTGACAAAATATTTCTCTCCTGAGTATGACCTGGCCAATTCATTTGTGATCGGTGATCGTATTACGGATGTAGAGCTGGCAAAGAACCTCGGTGCAAAAGCGATCTGGCTGAATGAAGGCACTGGTCTTGGTGGCGCTGAAATCAAGGACAGTGCGGCTGCACTGAAAGATACCATTGCACTGGAATCTACCGATTGGGAAAAGATCTATGAATTTCTGAAAGTAGGTCTGCGTACTGTAACACATACACGTACGACCAAAGAAACAGATATCACGATCTCGCTGAATCTGGATGGTACCGGTAAAGCAGATATCGAAACAGGTCTGGGTTTCTTTGATCATATGCTGGATCAGATCGCACGTCATGGCAGTATTGACCTGACTGTAAAAGCAAAAGGTGATCTGCATATTGATGAGCACCATACGATCGAAGATACCGGTCTGGCACTGGGAGAAGCGATCGCACAGGCGTTGGCTGATAAGAGAGGTATTGAGCGTTATGGTTTCTGTCTGCCGATGGATGATTGTCTGGCACAGGCTGCTATCGACTTCGGTGGTCGTAACTGGATCGTATGGGATGCAAAGTTCAGCCGTGAGAAGATAGGAGAGATGCCGACTGAAATGTTCTTCCATTTCTTCAAATCATTCTCCGATGCAGCGAAATGTAACCTTAACATCAAAGCGGAAGGTGAAAACGAACATCATAAGATCGAAGCGATATTCAAAGTGTTCGCAAAAGCAATCAAGATGGCGGTAAAACGCAATCCGATGAATATGCAGCTGCCAAGTACCAAAGGCGTACTGTAATGACCATTACGGAACGCAGCGCGCTGGCCGGTCAGCCGATTGTATGGAAGGAGGATCTGACCGACGATTGTACCGCTGAATGGGCAGGGGTGAAATGAGGACGGAGAACATGGAGCAATGTGCCGGGGAGGAGCAAATGCCAGGAAAAAAGCGGAGGATGAGGCACGGTTTTACCTGCAGCGCCTGGATACAATGTGATTATCGGGAAACATATCTGAAAAATCGTGAAGTGATAAAACCGGGTATTATTAATAGATCGTCAATAAATCCCTGGGAACTTATCACTTTATAAAGAATCTCAAAAAAAATTTGCATGTTTTCAAAAAAGACCAGATATTTGTTCTGCAAGAAATTAAAACATGAAAACAGTTATTACAAACAAGCATTGGTGGTGGCACAATATCAGATCCTGATAGAGTGTTACAGTGCCATGTTTCGTAATGAAATATAATTTGGAAGGCCCGCTGTTACACAGCGGGCCTTCTTCGTTTTTCAGATAGTCACCCAACAAAACTCAATCACAAATCCAATGGGTAGTATTCAAGTCAAATCAAAATTCAAGAAAATGCTGGCAGACGTCTTCACGCCTGTTGGTATTTATCTGCGGCTCCGCGACAAATTCCCCGGTACGGTACTGCTGGAAAGTACTGACTATCGTGCCAGCGAAAACAGCTTCTCCTTCATCTGTATTCAGCCGATAGCAGGGATAGAAGTCACCAGTACAAAGGATTTTGAATTTAAATATCCTAACCTCCCGCCAGAAAGAAAGCAACTGAAAAACAAACAAAGTGTACTGGATGAGTTGCAGAAATTCCTCGGTAATTTCTCATTCGCCGATAAGCCAGTACTACCTGTTGTACACAGCCTGTTCGGATACAGTACATTTGAGTCCGTTCAGTTCTTCGAAACAATAGAATTCAACAAGGATAAGCAGAACGGGAATACGATCCCGCTGATGCGTTACCGGTTCTACCAATATATCATCGCTATCAATCACTTCAAAGACGAACTGTATTTATGCGAAAACCTGGTAGACGGCCTTGACAGCGAGTTTGATCACATCGAATCACTTATCAGACAGAAAGATGTGCCCAGCTACAGATTCAAGGCAGAAGGCGGAGAAAAGAGCAACCTGACGAATGAGCAATTCATGGAAATCGTCGAAAAAGGTAAACAACACTGCTTCCGCGGAGACGTTTTCCAGGTAGTCCTCTCCAGAGCCTTCCAGCAGCAATTCAAAGGCGATGAGTTCAATGTGTACCGCGCCCTCCGCTCTATCAACCCTTCTCCTTATCTCTTCTTCTTCGATTACGGTGATTACAAACTGATGGGCTCTTCTCCTGAAGCGCAGCTGATCATCAAAGACAATAAAGCCATTATTCATCCGATAGCAGGTACTTTCAAACGTACCGGTGATGACGAGCAGGACCGTGAACTGGCAGCTAAACTGCTGGAAGATCCGAAGGAAAATGCAGAGCATGTGATGCTGGTTGACCTGGCTCGTAATGATCTCAGCAGACTGGCAACTGATGTGGAAGTAGAATCTTATAGAAAGATCCAGTACTATTCACACGTTATTCACCTCGTAAGTGAAGTGACTGGTAAGATCCAGCCCGGACTCAATCCGTTCTCTCTGCTGGCTGCTACTTTCCCTGCAGGTACCTTATCAGGTGCGCCAAAGTACAGAGCGATGGAGATCATCGATGAAAATGAACCAACTGCACGTGGTTTCTATGGTGGGTGTATCGGTTCCGTAAGTTTCAACGGCGATTTCAATCACGCTATCATGATCCGCTCCATACTCAGTAAAGCGAATACACTTTATTATCAGGCAGGCGCCGGTGTGGTAGCAAAGTCTGTAGCATCGTCCGAACTGGAGGAAGTGAACAATAAACTGAATGCATTAAAACAGGCCATCATCCTGGCTCAAAATATCTGACATGAACATTCTGGTGTTTGATAATTACGATTCTTTTACCTACAACCTGGTGCACCTGGTGGAAAAGATCATCAATGGTAAAGTGACGGTGGTGCGCAATGATGAAATTCCGTTAGAGAAAGTAAAAGACTATGATAAGATCATTCTCTCTCCTGGTCCGGGTATTCCTGAAGAAGCAGGATTACTGCTGCCACTGATCAAAGAATATGCACCGAGCAAATCCATCTTCGGTGTATGTCTTGGTCAACAGGCAATAGGAGAGGCTTTTGGTGCGAAGCTGATCAACCTGAAAGATGTGTACCACGGTGTGGCTACCAATGTGAACATTACTGCAAGAGACGGCAGACTGTTCAACAACCTGCCTGATATACTGGAAGTGGGTCGTTATCACTCATGGGTAGTGGATGAAGCAACATTGCCGGCAGAGCTGACTGTGACAGCAAAAGACGACAATAACTATATCATGGCGCTGCAACACAACACATATGATGTGAGTGGCGTACAGTTCCACCCTGAAAGCGTACTGACGCCGCGTGGTGAACAGATCCTTCGTAACTGGTTGAATGCATAAATTCCGAGTAATGAAAAAGATACTTAATTACCTTTTTGAACATAAAACATTTACCCGTGAGGCAGCTAAAGAGATACTCATCAGTATTTCCAAAGGCATGTACAATGAGAGTGAACTGGCGGCATTCATGACCGTGTTCCTCATGCGCAGCATTACGGTAGAAGAACTGCTGGGTTTCCGCGACGCATTACTGGAACTCTGTATCCCGGTTAATCTGAACGGATATGAAGTACTGGATATCGTTGGTACCGGTGGGGATGGTAAAAATACCTTCAACGTATCTACCTTGTCCTGTTTCATCGTAGCAGGCGCAGGCGGAAAGGTGGCGAAACACGGTAACTATGGTGTGTCTTCCATCAGTGGCGCGTCTAATCTGATGGAGTCAGCCGGATACAAATTCAAGAACGATGACGCGAAACTGAGAGAAGAACTGGAAGAATCAGGCGTTTGTTTCCTGCATGCTCCCTTGTTCCACCCTGCATTGAAAAATGTAGCAGGCATCCGTCGTCAGCTGGGTATCCGTACGTTCTTCAATATGCTTGGTCCGCTGGTAAATCCGGCTTTCGCACAGCATCAGCTGATAGGCGTATACAGCCTTGAACTGGCAAGAGTATACAATTACCTGTTCCAGCAGACGGACAAGCAGTATGCGATCGTTTATAGTCTGGATGGTTATGATGAGATCTCCCTGACAGCGGATACACGTGTTATCACCAATGAAGGTGAAAGAGACTGGACGCCTGAGCAACTGGGTAAACGCAAAGTATATCCTGAAGATATCTACGGTGGTAATACAGTAGAAGCAGCTTCCAAGATCTTTATGAAGATCCTGAAAGGTGAAGGTACCTGGGCACAGAACTCTGTAGTAATGGCGAACGCCGCTATGGGTCTGTACTGCATGAAAAAATATGATAACTACGCGGATTGTTTCCAGGCAGCTGTTGAGTCACTGGAATCAGGCGCAGCGCACAACGCGTTTAAGAAGTTGATAAGCTTGCAATCATGAAAAATATCCTTACAGAAATAGTAGCCCATAAGCACGTGGAAGTGGCAGCCCGCAAACAACAGCGGAGTGTGGAAGAGCTGGAACAGGCATCCTGGTTTAAGCGTACGTCTCTGTCACTGGCGCAGTTTCTGCAAGATCCAGCAAAGACGGGTATCATTGCGGAATTCAAAAGGCGTTCTCCTTCAAAAGGATTGATCAATGGGGACGTAACTGTACAGGACGTGACCACCGCTTATACCCGCTATGGCGCATCCGGATTGTCAGTATTGACAGATGAGAAATTCTTTGGTGGTTCTTCTGATGATCTGCAGCAGGCCCGTACGCTGAATAATATTCCGATCCTGCGTAAGGACTTTATTGTGGATGAGTATCAGATCGTCGAGGCAAAGGCAATTGGCGCTGACGTGATTCTGCTGATCGCAGAATGTCTCACTAAAGCGGAAGTAGCACAACTGGCGAAGTTTGCACACAATCTCGGACTGGAAGTATTGCTGGAAGTACACAGCGGCGATCAGCTGGATAAAGTAACCGATCACATACAGCTGGTTGGTGTGAACAACCGTGACCTGACAACGTTCAATGTGGACTTTAACCGTTCCTGCGAACTGGCGCCGCAGATACCTGTGGGTAAATGTAAGGTAGCAGAAAGTGGTATCAGCAACACAGATGCGATCATTACACTGAAAGCAGCAGGTTTCCAGGGATTCCTGATCGGAGAACATTTCATGAGACAGGAAAATCCGCCGAGAGCATTTGAACAATTTGTGACAGAACTGGCCAACAAATCAGCACAATGAAAATAAAGGTCTGTGGCATCACCCGGAAAGAAGACCTGCAAAGACTGGTCGAATACCAGGTGAATTATGCCGGTTTTATATTCTACGAAAAATCTCCCCGCTTTGCTGCACCGAAAATAGATGCACGCACCGTGAGAGAGATAGATGGTATCAAAAAAGTAGGCGTGTTTGTAAATGCGTCACTTGAACAGGTACAGCGTACAATACTTGACTACGGACTGGATATGGTGCAGCTGCATGGTGATGAAACGCCGGACTTCTGTGCCGCTCTTCGTGAACAGGTAGAAGTGATCAAGGCTTTCAGAGTAGGAGAGCACGTTAACTGGGAAGCGCTGTTGGCCGCATATATACCGGTGACAGATTATTTCCTGTTTGATACAGAAGCGGGTAAGGCCTATGGTGGTACCGGCAAACGTTTCAACTGGGAATTGTTACAGACATATCCATATACGCATCCTTTTTATCTGAGCGGAGGTATCGGACTGGACGAAACGCCTGAACTGCTGCAATTACAGCTGCCGGCTTTATTCGCAGTAGATGTGAACAGCAGATTTGAGGACCAGCCGGGTGTGAAGAATATGGAAAAGGTGCGTTTATTTACAGATCAGATTCAATCAACTTATTTAAAATAATCATAGCATGAAGATAGCGGAAAACACGTTCGGCTCTAAGTATCATGTAGATGAGAAAGGCTTTTACGGCAGATTTGGCGGCGCTTACATTCCGGAGATGCTGTTTCCGAATGTAGACGAGCTACAGCGCAATTACCTGCAGATTCTGAAAGACCCTTCATTTCAGGAGGAGTTTGATCAACTGCTGCGCGATTATGTAGGACGCCCTTCACCTTTGTATTTTGCAAAACGTTTGTCTGAAAAATACAAAGCGAAGATCTATCTGAAACGTGAAGACCTGAACCATACCGGTGCACATAAAGTGAATAACACCATCGGACAGATCTTGCTGGCAAAACGCCTGGGTAAGACGCGTATTATCGCAGAAACCGGTGCCGGTCAGCATGGTGTGGCAACGGCTACCGTTTGCGCGCTGATGGGAATGGAGTGTGTGGTATATATGGGTAGTATCGACATTCAGCGCCAGGCGCCGAATGTGGCCCGTATGAAAATGCTGGGTGCTACAGTGGTACCTGCTACCAGTGGTAGTCAGACGCTGAAAGATGCCTGTAATGAGGCGATCCGCGACTGGATCAACAATCCGGTAGATACACACTATATACTGGGAACAGCTGCTGGTCCGCATCCTTATCCGGATATGGTGACCCGCTTTCAGTCTGTGATCAGTGAAGAGATAAAGAAACAATTACTGGAAAAGACCGGTAAGGAAAATCCTGATTACGTGATGGCCTGTATTGGTGGCGGTAGTAATGCTGCTGGTGCTTATTATCACTTCCTGGATGAACCGGATGTGAAACTGATCGCGATAGAAGCAGGTGGCAAAGGCGTACATTCCGGACATTCAGCAGCGACTACGCAGCTGGGTAAACTGGGTATCATTCATGCGAGCAAGACATTGCTGATGCAGACGGAAGATGGACAGATCACGGAGCCTTACTCTATTTCCGCAGGACTGGACTATCCGGGTATTGGCCCTTTACATGCACACCTGTATGAAACCGGCCGTGCCACTTTCCTGAATGCGACTGATGATGAAGCCTTACAGGCAGCTTATGAGCTGACCCGCCTGGAAGGTATTATTCCGGCACTGGAATCGTCTCACGCACTGGCAAAACTGGGACAGGTAGCCTTCAAACCGGAAGATGTGGTGGTGGTGTGTCTGAGTGGTCGCGGAGATAAAGACATGGAAACATACATTCGTAATTTGCCTGCTTACACTGGTGATAACGTATAAATATATTTTATGAGCAATCGTATAGATCAATTATTTGCCGGCAAAAAAACGGGTGTACTGAACATCTACTGCACAGCAGGATTTCCTGAACTGAACGATACGCTGCCTGTCATGCAATCTTTACAACAGCATGGGGCTGATATGATAGAACTGGGTATGCCATTTTCTGATCCCCTGGCTGACGGCCCGGTGATCCAGGATAGTAGCACCCGCGCTATTAAAAATGGTATGAGTCTGAAGGTGCTGTTTGAACAGCTGAAGGACTTCAGACAACACATCCACCTGCCGGTATTACTGATGGGGTATCTTAATCCGGTGTTACTGTACGGGATTGAGGAATTCTGTAAAAAATGTGCAGAAGTGGGTGTCGATGGTATCATCGTACCAGACTTACCGATGGATGAATATGAGGAGGACTACAAGCCTGTATTCGAAAAATACAACCTGCACCTGATCTTCCTGGTAACGCCGGAAACAAGTGAAGAAAGGATCAAAAAGATCGATAGTGTTAGCAAAGGTTTCGTGTATGCGGTATCCTCTTCTTCTACAACCGGAAAAGATAAGGATATGGGACACCAGCAGGCATACTTCGAAAAACTGAAAGCGCTGCACCTGAAGAATCCGGTGCTGATCGGTTTTGGTATCAAAGATAAAGCTACCTTTGATGCAGCCGCATCCAACAGTAATGGGGGAATTATCGGTACTGCCTTTATCCGCGCAATTGAAAATACGACCAACCTGGATGCTGCAATAAAACAATTTATTGCAGGCGTAAAACACAACTAGAATATGAAAACGGTTATCATAAAATACAATGCCGGTAATATCCGTTCGGTGATGTTCGCACTGGACAGGATCGGCGTGGAGGGCATTGTAACAGACGATCCGGAAGCGATAAAATCGGCAGACAAGGTGATCTTCCCGGGTGTGGGAGAGGCCAGTACTGCGATGAGTTATCTGAAGGAAAGAAACCTGGATAAGCTGATCAAAGACCTGAAACAACCAGTCCTCGGTATCTGTCTGGGCATGCAGCTGATGTGTAAACATTCTGAAGAGAATAATACGCCTTGTCTGGGTATCTTCGATGTGGATGTAAAACGCTTCACATCACCGGTGGATAATCTGCTGAAAATACCTCAGATCGGCTGGAACAATATTACGGGATTATACAGCACTATGTTCGAGCATGTGCCGGAGAATTCCTATATGTATTTTGTACACAGTTATTATGCGGCGCTGGGCCCTGATACAGTAGCAACCACTAACTACGTGATCAACTACAGTGCAGGATTGCAGAAAGATAACTTCTATGCGGTACAGTTCCACCCGGAGAAATCTGCGACTGTAGGACAGAAAATACTGGAAAACTTCCTGAAGTTATAGGTAATGATTCGAGCGATACAGATAAGAAGGATCACTACCGATGAAACACTGGAACTGCGCAGAGATGTATTGTATCCTGACTGGGAGCTAAGCAGGGTGAAGCTTGATCATGATGAAGACGGGTTGCATTTCGGTTTGTTTGAAGATAACAGACTAAGAGGTGTAGTGTCACTGTTTCCACAGAAAGATCAGGCGCAATTCCGTAAACTGGCGGTGCATCAGGAGTGTCAGGGTAAACGCTATGGCAGCATGCTGATGCAGTATATAGAGGATTTTTGCAGGAAGGAGCATATCGCTATGTTATGGTGTAATGCCCGGGATGCTGCAGAAGGATTTTATTTAAAACGTGGGTATGAGTATTGGGGGGATCATTTCGTAAAAGATAATATTGTCTTCATCAAGATGAAAGTTCAACTGGATAAAACAACGGATAACGGATTTACCGTGATTCCGGCTATTGACATTATAGATGGCAAATGTGTGCGCCTGACACAGGGCGATTATGCACAAAAGAAAGTATACAATGAGCATCCGCTGGAAGTAGCCAAGGCTTTTGAAAGCATTGGCGTACGCCGTTTGCATCTGGTTGATCTGGATGGTGCAAAGAAGGGCGCTGTTGTCAACTGGAAAGTACTGGAAGCGATTGCCGGTAAGACCAACCTGGTGATCGATTTCGGTGGCGGTATCAAAACAGAAGACGATCTGCGTATCGTATATGAGAATGGCGCTGCGCTGGCGACCATTGGTAGTATTGCAGTGAAAGATCCGGCACTTTTTTCCGGCTGGGTGAAAAAGTACGGGTCCGACAAGATCTTCCTGGGTGCTGATGTAAAAGAAGAGAAAATCGCAGTAGGCGGCTGGCTGGAAACGACTGAGCTGTCTGTGTTTGATTTCCTGGAAGAGAATGTTAAACAGGGGGTACAACATGTCTTCTGTACGGATATAGCCAAAGATGGTCTGTTACAGGGACCTTCCGTTGCCTTATATGAAAAGATCCTGCAACGTTTTCCTCAGATCGATTTTGTGGCGAGCGGCGGTGTGAGTACCATGGCAGATGTACATGCACTGGCGGAAGCAGGGTGTAGTGGCGTGATAGTAGGAAAGGCAATCTATGAAGAAAGGATCAGCATGAAGGAACTGGCTGACTTTATTAAATCAGGTGTTAGGAGCTAAAATTCGGCTGGCCATACAATATCCGGATGTTTCATTCGACTACAAGAAAGGAAAGGAACAACCTATATCAGATGGCAAGGCATGTATTGAGCCCTAATGAACAAAATCGACAAACATGTTAACAAAACGCATTATACCCTGTCTTGATATAAAGGATGGACGCACCGTAAAAGGTGTGAACTTTGAAAATATACGCGATGCCGGCGATCCGATAGAACTGGGTGCATTGTATGCAGAACAGGGTGCGGATGAACTGGTGTTTCTGGATATCACCGCGACCAATGAGCGCAGAAAGACATTGTCAGAACTCGTGACCCGTATCGCTAAGCATGTGAATATCCCTTTCACCGTAGGTGGAGGTATTTCATCAGTAGAAGATGTGAATGTACTGCTGCAATCAGGCGCTGATAAGATCTCTGTGAATACTTCTGCGTTTAAACGCCCGGAACTTGTAGACGAACTGGCCCGTGAATTTGGTAGCCAGTGTGTAGTACTGGCCATCGATACACGTTTTGAGGACGGCGACTGGTATGTGTATCTGAATGGAGGACGTGTGAAAACGGATATTAAGGCGTATGACTGGGCAAAAGAGGCAGTACAGAGAGGTGCAGGTGAAATCCTGCTGACTTCTATGAATAATGATGGTACCAAGAAGGGTTTTGCCCTGGATATCACCGGTAAACTGTCGCAGAACCTGAATGTGCCGGTGATTGCCTCCGGCGGAGCAGGTAACATGGATCATTTTATGGATGTATTTGAAAATGCACAGGCTGACGCGGCACTGGCCGCCAGCATTTTCCACTATAAAGAGATCGAGATACCAGCCCTGAAGACTTATCTGTATCAGCGGGGTGTTAATATCCGGTTCTAAGGCGGAGAAAAACCACTAATTTTGCGACCACCTGATCTCCAAGTCATTAAGCAATAAGGATTACCTATCGGGAATCAGGGGTGATGAGAGTATATGATTAACAAACAAGAGCACTTCATGTATAATAACAAACAGATCAACTTTCAGAAATGCGCCGACGGTCTGGTGCCTGCCATCGTTCAGGATGCGGCTACCTCCAAGGTGCTGATGCTGGGATATATGAACCAGGAAGCCCTGGATAAAACCCTGCAGGAAGGTAAAGTGACCTTCTTCAGCCGCTCTAAACAGCGTCTATGGACAAAAGGAGAAGAAAGTGGTAATTTCCTGACCCTGCAGGAGATCAGGGTAGACTGTGACAGTGATACGCTGCTGATCAAGGCTATTCCTGCCGGCGTAGTGTGCCATACCGGTGCAGATACCTGCTGGGAAGAGAGCAATGTAAGCAATGACTTCCTGGCAAAGCTGGAAAGTATCATTACCGACAGAAAGAATAATCCTGCTGATAAATCCTATACTTCCTCCCTGTTTGCAAAAGGGATCAATAAAATTGCCCAGAAAGTAGGGGAAGAAGCGGTAGAAGTCGTTATAGAAGCGAAAGATGATAACGAGGAACTTTTCCTGAACGAATCAGCTGACCTGCTGTTCCATTACCTGGTGCTGTTGAGCGCTAAAGGTTATCAGCTGTCAGATGTACTGGCCGTTCTGCAGAAAAGGCATAGTAAATAGCAGTTTTTTTATATATTAGTGGGAATGAAACGACTTGTTACCGGCGCCTTCGCGGTGCTATTTTCATTTACAGCCTTTGCCCAACAGACTGTCTCCGGAACATTGAAAGGAGCAGAAGGTAAGAAGGTGTATCTGTATTCAGACGACGATAATAATCCGAAAGATTCCGTAGTACTGAGCGGAAATAAATTCTCTTTTAAGGTACCAGCTACAGAAGGACCAAGGGTTTTTGCCCTTATCCTCCAGGATGTGAATAATCCTTTATTGCTGGTATCCGGTAAGGAATCCCTGCAATATACCCTTGACGCACAGCAGTTTCCGGTAGCATCTGCTATGAAAGGAAATGAGGAGAATAAGACGATGCAGGCTTATCAGCAAACATTTCTGGCACTGGTGCAGAAAGCACAGAACCTGAATGCGGAAGCCGCAAAGATCGCGGGTGATGACGAAGCCGGGAAGAATGCATTTCGTGCCAAGGCGTCTATGTTTAATGAAGATGTGGTAAATACCGGTACGACCTTTATCAAGGGACATCCGAAGCAACTGGCCAGTATCTGGATACTACTCAATGAGTTACGTGGCAGACTGGAACCAGATGATTTTCAGGAATATTTCAACTTACTGGATAAGCCGCTTAAAGAATCAAAGTATGGACAGGCAGCGCTTAAATACCTGCGTAGTGTAAAAGGTGATGTAGGAGGTGTGGCAGCTGATTTTACACAGGAAGATGTGAATGGAAGACCTGTCAGCTTATCTTCTTTCAGGGGCAAATACGTCCTTATCGACTTCTGGGCCAGCTGGTGCGGTCCGTGCCGGGCTGAGAATCCGAACGTTGTAAAGGCTTTTGAACGTTTTAAAGACAAGAATTTCACCATCCTGGGTGTATCTCTGGATGACAATAAGACCCGCTGGATGGGTGCCATTAAGCAGGACAATCTGCAATGGACCCAGGTCTCTGATCTGAAAGGATGGGGTAATGAAGCTGCACAGATGTATGGCGTCCGTGCAATTCCTGCCAATTTCCTGATTGATCCTCAGGGCAATATCATTGCCACTAATTTAAGAGGCAGTGCATTGGAAGCCAAATTGCAACAGATATTAAAATAATTGACTTACCGGCCTCGTACCTACACGAGGCCGCTTCTTTTACTGTCACCACCTTCACCGTTTATCACAATCAGGTTGATTTTCCTGCCGGGATATGTGAATTTCGTTAGTATTAAATAATCTGAATCAATGAAGTCCGTAATGATGGCCGTGGCGCTTCTCGCGCCTATGGTCCTGTTGGCGCAGGAAAAATGGAAGGGCGAGCAAGCGTTTACGATACAGGGAACTGTTACTGCATTACAGAAGCCGGCAAAAGTATATTTAAATATCAGGCGTTGTGGCGATAATACACTGGATAGTGCCGAAGTGAAGGAGGGAAAATTCTCCTTTTCCGGTAAACTGGCGGAACCCACAATGGCGAACCTGTACCTGAAGGTACTGGAACCCGTGCTGTCTGAAGGACAGGAACGGAAGAGTTGTGACGTACTGACATTGTTCCTGGACAAAGGAAACATCACGATTACGGCAGAAGACTCTATCAGTCACGGAGTTGTGAAAGGTGCGGTGGCCAATGACGACTATAACCATCTCAACGAACTGCTGAAAGATGTGAACGGTAAGCTGGATGAACTCGAAAAACAGTATCGTCAGGCATATATGGCTGAAGATGAAGAAGGTATGAGAAAGCTGGAGCCACAGTTCGATGACCTGGAAGCACAGCAGAAACAGATACTTGCCGATTATCTGAAAAATAACAGCAATTCGCCTATCGCATTGTATGTGCTGAATAAATACGCAGACTACGATATTGATCTGGTACAGATTGAGCCGATGTTCAATAAGCTGGGTAAAACATTGCGTAATACGCCTTCCGGAAAGGATTTTGCCGCAGCACTGGATAAAGCGAAGAAAACAGCTGTAGGACAGCCGGCAATGGATTTCGCGCAACCTGATAAAGATGGGAAGGATATTACATTAGCCTCTTATAAAGGAAAATATGTATTATTGGGCTTCTGGGCCAGCTGGTGCGGTCCCTGCAGAGCAGAGAATCCGAATGTATTAAAGGCCTACAGCCGGTTCAAAGACAAAGGATTTGACGTGGTATCCATCTCTCTGGATGAAAAAAGAGAGAAATGGCTGGCGGCAATACAAGCGGATAACCTGGCCTGGGCACAGGTATCTGATCTGAGAGGATGGAAGAACGCCGTAGCTGAAAAATATGGTATCAAGGCTATCCCTCAGAATCTCCTGATCGATCCCAACGGAAATATCGTTGCGAAAAACCTCCGGGGCGATGCGCTGGAACGCAAGCTGGAAGAACTTTTAAAGTAAGTACACGTAGATATAGTGACGAAAACCACCTGCTCAAAACAGGTGGTTTTATTTTTTTATTTGGTTTATTACGAAAGTTTCGTAGATTTACGAAACAATCGTAGTTGATTGTCTTTAAACTGAATTAATATGGAAAAGCTTACGCAGCAGGAGGAAATTGCCATGCTGGCAATATGGAAAACGGGCACAGGGTCAGTAAAGGATTTTCTGGAGCAGCATCCATCTCCGCAACCTCCTTATACGACGCTTGCCTCCACGATCAGGAACCTGGAGAAAAAAGGTTACCTGACCAGCCGTAAAACAGGTAATGTATATGAGTACACACCTGCGATCGTTGAATCTGAGTATAAACAGAAGTTCATGAGCGGGTTTGTAAAAGACTACTTCGAAGATTCCTATAAGGCCCTGGTGACCTTCTTCGCAAAAGAGAAGAAAATCACCCCCGAAGAACTGAAAGAAATTGTCAGGATGATCGAGAAAAACTGATAACCATGCTTATTTATCTGCTTAAAGCCAACATAGCGCTTGTTTTGTTTTACCTGGCCTATCGCTTCGGTCTGAGGCGTCTGACCTTCTACTCGCTGAACCGCTTTTTCCTGATTAGCGGCATCCTGTGTGCGACTGTGGGACCACTGATAGATCCCTCTGTATTCATACAAAAGCATCATGAGCTGAATGTGGTAGCAGAGGCTTATATACTTGATCTGTCAGCCCTGCAAAAGCATCCGTCAGAGCCCTTTATTAATATACTGGTAAAGTATGTGTTCTGGCTGGGAGTGATCGTTATGACCATTCGGTTTGCTATACAGCTGTTCTCTTTATGGAGATTGCATCACCAGACCCGGAGAACAGTTTTCGGAGACGAATCACTCCGTATCATGGAGCAAAACGCGAATCCGTTCTCCTTTATGCGCAACATATATATCAATCCATCCCTGCACACACCAGAGGAATTCTCCTCTATCATCCAGCATGAAAAAGTGCATGTGCGGCAATGGCATACGCTTGATGTGCTGCTGGGGGAACTGAACAAGATATTCTACTGGTTTAATCCCGGCGCCTGGTTAATGAGTATTGCCATCCGTGAGAACCTCGAGTTTATTACTGACAGGAGCATTCTCCGGCAGGGAATAGACGCAAAATCTTATCAATACAGTCTTTTAAAAGTAAGTGGGATCCCATATGCGACGGCCATCGCAAACAATTTCAATTTTTCACACTTAAAACAAAGGATCATGATGATGAATAAGAAGAGATCATCCCGCTATCATTTACTGCGTTATGTAGTATTAGGTGCTGTGATGGGAATCGCAGTACTTTCCCTGAATTTCTCCCGTGCAATTGCCAAAGCAGAGACGTCTGCAAATAAACTGGTAAACGCATTCCAGGAAGACACATCGAAAGTGAAGGTTCCACCACCTGCTGCTCCGTTACCACCACCTCCGCCACCTCCACCAGCACCTCCTGTAAAAGGGAAAGGGAAAGGAGAGAAAGTTCCGCCTCCACCACCACCGGTACCACCGGTTCCTGCTGCTCCGGCAGTGGCTCCTGTACCTGCCGCAGCTGCTGCGCCAGCTCCTGCAGGAAAAGAACTGAGATTGAGTGTCGCAGAAAATGCGGATGCTGCGGCTACTGATAAGCCTAAAATTGTCCTCAGGGGTGGAGCAAATGGACAGGCAAAACCACTTTATGTGATAGACGATGCAGTCATCGGTAGCAATCTGCCGGAAGGTATGATCAATCCTGAGGACATCAGTTCTATATATGTGCTGAAAGATGAATCTGCTACCACTATCTATGGAGATGCCGGTAAGAATGGTGTAGTGAAGATTTATACCAAAGGCTATATAGGCGCACCGGTTGTTGATCGCAAAGGGTTTGTTCCCACTACACCAGGTACAGCTGCAACAGCACCAACAAAAGTAAAATTGGTGTCTGTAGATGAAAAAGGTGCAAACGTGAAGAAGAACGGGGACGAGATGGTTACTGTGATTGGCTATAAGGATGGTAATACAGTGCGTACCATAACGACCAGTAATAATGTTAATGCCAATACAAATACCGATACTAAAATAGACGTGAAGTCTGAAGACAAAAAATAAGCGGTATTACATCGCTTTATAATACTGCCTGAAAGAAAGAAGAGGGTGTATCATACATTGATACACCCTCTTCCTGTTTGGGTAGCTGTCGGGGACAGGTAGTTATTTGAGCAATGCTTAAGTCGTTAATTATTGTCGGTAGATCCGTTTCTTTTACTTGTTCTTCACACATCTGAAACCAAGATTTTCCAACCCGGATTCCGGCGATGTTTTCATCCTGGCTGTTACCCGGTAACCCGAACAGTATTCATCGGTACACATAAAAGAACCTCCACGGATCGTATGTTTGGCGGTAGCAGGATCTTCCGGATCGTAACCCGCAGCAGGACCTTTTGGATTATCTCCCTGCTTCAGACCATAATAACGGCTATCATACCAGTCCGCGCACCATTCCCACACATTTCCGGACATATCGTATAATCCATAGGCGTTAGGTGCAAAGCTTTTTACAGGTGCAGCACCGAAATAACCATCTGTCTGCGTGTTCTGATAGGGGAAATGACCATTCCAGGTGTTGGCTTTGACCTTTCCTGTTGTCAGCGCCTCAGTACCCCAGGGATAGGGCTGGTCTTTAAGACCGCCTCTGGCTGCGTATTCCCATTCTGCCTCTGTAGGGAGACGTTTACCCGCCCATTCGGCAAATGCCTGTGCATCATTCCAGGAAATGTGCACAACCGGCAGGTGTTCCTTTCCGGTGATGTTGGTTGTTGGTCCGCCGGGATGTTGCCAGCTGGCGCCCTGTATAAAAGACCACCATTGCGATACATCATCCAGTGGAACAGGATGGGAGGGAGGGGTGAATACAATAGACCCCGGGAGCAGCATACTGCTATCTGGTTCCGGCGAACCGGCCGGTAATTGCTGCATCAGCTCTTCTTTGGAGATCGGCCGTTCAGCAGTAGTGAGGTAGCCTGTTGCTTTTACGAAAGCGGCAAATTCGGCATTGGTCACTTCATGTTCATCCATCCAGAAGCTATCCACATGTACATCGTGACGTGGTTTTTCGTCCGGATGTGCCTCCGCATCATCTGCTCCCATCGTGAAAGTACCACCTGGTATGAGCACCATGCGGTTAAGTGTATCGCTCTCCGTGAGAGATGCAGTACTATCGCCTGCAGGCGTGCCGGAAGGCTGGTTATTCTGACAGGCGCACAGTAATACGCTGAGGCCCAATGTCCATATGGCAATAGGATTACTAAACATTCCCCTAAGATCGTGAATCTGTATGTTAAATTTTAGCTCCCTTAACAATTAAATAATGGGTGATACAAATAAACTATTGTAAACTGCATCCTTGTTTTATATATGGAACAATTCAGCGCACCTTTCAGCCGTCATGATTTTGGAGAGAATTTCCTTTGGGGAGTGACGATTTCCGCATTTCAGAATGAAGGGTCCTGTGATGCCGATGGTAAAGGAAAGTCTATCTGGGACGAGTTTACCACGAAGAAGGGAAAGATCAAAGATGGCACCAATGCACTTGTGACAGTCGATTTCTATAACCGTTACCGGGAGGATATTCAGCTGGTCAAACAAATGGGTTTTGATGTGTTCCGTTTTTCTATTTCCTGGCCGCGTATTCTGCCGGAAGGGACCGGTAGAGTGAATCAGGCGGGCATCGATTATTATCACCGGGTGATAGACGCCTGTCTGGAAGCCGGACTGATACCATATGTTACTTTATATCACTGGGATTTACCGCATGCAATTGAGCATAAGGGAGGGTGGTGCCACCGCGGCGTCATATTCGCTTTTGAAGAATATGTGCGTATATGCGTACAGGCATTTGGAGATAAGGTAAAGAACTGGATCGTGATGAATGAACCCTTTGGTTTTACCTCATTGGGATATATGCTGGGGGTACATGCACCGGGTAAGTTCGGTGTATCCTATTTTCTCCCGGCGGTGCATCATGTGTTGCTTGCTCAGGCAGCAGGTGCGAAAGTCATCAGAGAAACCGTTAAAGACGCCAATATCGGGACTTGTCTGTCCTGTTCATACATTTACCCATACACACAGCAGGAGGCCGATATACAGGCTGCAAAGAAGGCAGACGCGCTATTTAACCGTCTGTTCCTGGAGCCGGTACTGGGCATGGGATATCCGGTGAATGATTTTCCCTTGTTACGCCGGATAGAAAGACGTTATGCCTTGTGGCGGGACTGGGACCAGCTGTCATTTGACTTTGATTTTATCGGGGTACAGAATTATTTCCCATTGGTCGTGCGCAGGAATGCGTTCATGCCGGTGGTAGGCATATCCGAAGTAAAACCGAAGTCCCGTCGGGTGCCAATGACGGCATTAGGATGGGAGATCAGCGGGGAAGGTATGTATGCTATTCTGAAACAGTTTGGCGCCTATGAGGGTATTAAACGGCTGATGGTAACAGAAAGCGGAGCTGCCTTTGCTGATATTATGAGTGGGGGAGCAGTAGATGATCAGGATCGGATCGGTTACTTCAGGGAATATTTATCCGGTGTGCTGAAGGCAAAGAAAGAAGGGATACCGATAGACGGGTATTTTGCCTGGACGTTGACAGATAATTTCGAATGGGCAGAAGGATACAAGGCCCGTTTCGGATTGGTGCATGTAGACCGGGATACGCAGGTACGGACGATGAAAAGCTCCGGTCAGTGGTTTAGTGAGTTTTTGAAGAAATAAAGCGGGGGGGTACTTTGAAGGAAGCAATTTTCACTTGATTATGGTATAAAAAAAGCCCATAGCATATGCTATGGGCTTTAATATTTTCGGGTAATCCGTTATCAGATCATTCGTATGTTCTGCGCAGGAACCAGATATCTCTCAGGGAGAAGTGGAACACACCGTTGATGTATGTTTCCTTTACGAGGCCACCGCTGGTAGTACCTCTCTGTCCTACTTCAATACCTATGTAATAACGCAGGTAGTTGGATTTGGAAGGAAGGGAAACACCGACAGTACCTGCGATATCCTTGATCTGGTTATTGTTTACTACCAGGTAAGATTTGTAGTAGGAAGCACCGGCCTGTATCACTACACCTTCGATCTGTTGAGAGCCGTACATCCGTCTGAAGGTATATTCCAGACCAGTAGACATACGCTCAGAGTTGGCGAACAGGTAGTTAGTGCTGGCAGGTTTGGTATCGGCCCACATCTGCTTGCGGTAGTCAGCCAGCCAGCTGATGGTACCGTTACCCAGGTGGATACCGGCGCCGTACTGTTCAGGCAGGGTATATTTTTCTTTAGCGAGATCATCCTGAAACAGTGTGGTTTCAGATGAGTTCATCACTATCAGTTTTTTCTCGTAGCTCAGTTTGGTCTTGAAGCGATAGGTAGCCCCGAGGCCCAGTACCCAGTCACCACCCAGTCTGCCGGCATATTGTACACCTGCATTGAAGTTGGTATTGAAAGCGTAACGCTGGATCTTGGTGGATACGGTATCACCACCCACGTTTTCTGTGGTATTGTTAGGACCGAACAGGAAGTTAGTGGACACACCAACAGCGAAGTTTTTGGTAATTCTTACACCATTGGAAATGTATGCTTTATAAATACCGCCAGTACCTTCTGTCGTGGTAGTCTGGGGTGATGTATCAACGAATTTGGTAGAGACCAGCTTGTAGTCGACGTTGCTGAACTGACCGAAACCGGCGCTCATACCCCATCTGCTGTTCACTTTGAAACCCATCGCCAGACGTTTGACGTTAACATCGCCAGCCTGTCTGTTCAGGGTTGTAGCATCTTTATAATTAACGGACTGTGCGCGCAGGGAAACATCGAACATGAAATGCTGACGAGGCAGTGCTGCGTAGGACGCAGGGTTCAGCTCGTTCAGGTAGTTATCTGAACGGCGACCAATACCTGTGCTACCCACACCGAAGTTGCGGGTGTAATCATGTTCCTCCTGGTCACCGATGGCATACGCAGAGTAGAGTGAATTGATACCGTGTTGTGCCATTGCCTTGCCGCCCAGTAAAAGCATCAGGCCGCATAAGCCGGTCGTATATTGTATTCGCTTCATGTAGTCAATTCTTGATTGCATTATTTATACCGCAGGTAATAAATCTGTATTGTAATTCTGTTGGTGGAGTTCCGGTTGTCTCCAAGGACTGCACGGTCAAAGTTACTAAGACCTGTGTTTCTTGGAGGCAGTAAGGCCAGTCCGCGGTAAGAATTGTCAGTCGTATTTAATTGTGCAATGCAATAATTGGTAATATCGTAGGTATACGCAGTACCTGTGTTGTAAACAAGGTCTGTTACCAGGCCACCGTACTGGATAGCGCCGGTAAGTGGAGAGCGGAGTGTATCCTCGATCACGTTACCGCTGGTGATTACACCAAGTGGCAGGTTGGCAGGCAGGAAGTAAGGGTACTTGTAGGTCGCCTTTTCCGGTCTGACAGTGAGGGTAGCCCTCATGATCTTGGAGAATTTGTTCAGCTGGTTGAACGTTTTGAGATAAGGAAAGTCGATACGGCCTACGATGTTGGTCAGCGGCTGTACAAATATTTTGCGGTCTGCGTCAGCAGAGGAGAGTAATCTTTTATTAGGACCTAATGCAGTCAGCGGAGAACCAGCAGGACGTTGTACGTCTACATGGTTGAACTGTAACGCTGAATTATATACAGCGAAGTCTCTGTATTCCTGTTTGATCTCACCTGGTGTGGTATGGAAGAAGAGGCGCAGGTTCAGGGAGTCATCTGCTCTGAGGGCAGTGATCACCTGGCTGTTTATACCTGGTTTCAGTGCCAGACCTTTAAAGTATTGCAGGAACTGCTGCTGATTCGTGATGGTAGTGCTGTTCTTGTCCGCGAGGTCAAAGAACTCTTTACCCAGTACGTCACTGATCCTGATGCGGAGTGTTGTGTCGCGGTGAGGACGGATCGTTAACTGAGTTGAACCGATTGCAGTAGGTTCAGTGGCAAAGTTGCTGTAACTATATAAGAAGGCGCTGTTACCCGGGCGTTTGATGGTCTCGGTAACGCGGTATACTTCAATGTGCTGCGGAAGGGTGGTATCACCATAATGCTCCAGTTTCGGATGAAGCATTAGTACCATAGAGTCATAGATGGCTCTGTCAGGGATGGCGGTACCGCGATAGGCGTTTACCTGCCAGAAAGCGGTAGAGGAGATTTTACCAAATACAGGATCATTATTGGTACCAACAAGGGCTACGCCCAGGTTAGAAGTCGGAACAGAATCAAGGTATGCCGTGCTCATTGTCATCGTGATCGTATCTGTTACCAGATACTCTGTACCACTCTGATCTGTGATACCATCATACAAAAAGCCTTCTTTTTCACAGGCAGCGGCGCCAGTGATCAATAATGCACAAACCAGGTATTTACAGGCCACTTTGGCGCGGATACTTTTATTCATGGAGCGCAATTTTAGACAGGAACCCAACTTCACGCTTATTTAATATGCGAATAAGCTCTTTTTGTCGACGAATAACCATTCATATTCCTTGTGCTACTGTTGGGGTAGCAAGCTCCCCCTTAGAGGAAAAAACCCGTTGGCAGATAAAAAGACATGATTTGTCTGCCAAAATTACCCAAATATCTATTTTATGATTGAGCTTAAATAAGTGCGGATAATTTTGGCAGCTATTAAAAAAGTAAAAATAACTTATGCGCTATTTAAATGTATGTTTTCTGGGATTGGCCGCACTTACGTTAGCCTCCTGTTCATCAAGCGAAGATACGACCAAGCTGGGTAACTGGGTAAGAAGAGCAGATTACCAGGGCGACGCCAGAAGGGAAGCAGTAAGCTTTGTGATCGGAGATACAGCGTATGTGGGAACTGGCACCAGTGGTGTTGATGGAGGTACTTTATTAAGTTCATTTTATAAGTACGATCCAGCGAAAGATAACTGGACTATGATAGCGTCTTTACAGGATCCAAACAATGCTTCCAGAAACCTGGCACGTACAGGCGCATCAGCATTCGCTGCTGCCGGTAAAGGTTATGTTGCTACTGGTAGTGATGCGGATTTCAAATCACTGAAAGATACCTGGGAATACGACCCGACTGCAAATAGCTGGACCAGCAAAGCTGATTTTCCAGGTGCTGCACGTTACTTCGCTGTAGCGTTCTCTGTAAAAGATCAGGGTTACCTGGGTACAGGTTATGATGGCGGTAACAACATGAGCGACTTCTTCAAATTCAATCCTTCTACCAACAGCTGGAGCCCGATCACAGCACTGAAAGATAAAAGAAGACAGGCAGTTGCTTTTGTTATCAAAGACAGCGCATATGTTGTAACAGGTACCGGTGCAGGTACAGTGCCTACCCGTATGTATGTTTACGATGCTGCTAATGACGTATGGAAAGAGAAAGCTAAGATCGAAAACGCTACTGACGATTCTTTCGATGATGATTACTCTTCTATCTCCCGTTACGGTGGTGTTGCTTTCGTAATCAACAACAAAGCATACGTAACAACAGGTTCCAGCTCTGCAACATGGGAATATGAGCCAGTTAGCGACCGCTGGACAGAAAAAACTGCTTTCGATGGTGCTAGCCGTACCAGCGCAGTTGGTTTCACTGTTAAGAACAGAGGTTTCGTAGGAACTGGTTATTCCAGCAGCACTTACCTGGATGACCTGTTTGAATTCTATCCTGACCAGGAAAACGATACGAATGACTAATAAGAGGTCTTTTCTGATCGCTTCACTGGTTGCCGGACTGGCCTTTACGGCCTGTCAGCAAAAACAGACAGAACGAACTGAACATACTCAAGAGACAGCTACTACCGCAGTGCATGACAGCATTGCGGTAGTAACGTTTCAGCTGGACAACAGGAATGGTTGGGGCTATAAGATCAACAAAGGCACTCATACCTACATTGAACAGCCATTCATCCCCGTAATAGTTGGCAACAAGCCTTTTCAAAGTGAAGAGGACGCCAGAAAAGTGGGAGAGAACATTGCCGCCAAGCTCAGGAAAAACCCCGGCGGACTGCCAGATTTAACCCGGCAGGAGCTGCTTGATATGAAAATTGCCGGTGTAGAGTAGCACTAAAACTCTCCGGTAGACATATTGTAACTTATATTAATATTGGCCACAGTACTGTGTCTGGCCATACCGGCTACCTATTCCCCCCAAAATTTTAACATTCCTTTTACTACACTTAACAAATTTTAACAGCCTGTTTACGGGAATTGAGTGTAAGTTTATCGCGCTTTTGGGCTACATGATAAATTTAAAACAACTCTATAAGAACCGGTTATTCAGGGTAGGCCTACACATTGTAGTCTGGACCAGTTTCCTGTTCTTTCCCTTTTTTATCTACCGGATCAAGATCCAGCACCCCTGGTTCTTTGCCCGGGAAATAGTGGACAACCTCTTTCTCATAGGCTTGTTTTATCTCAATTTTTATGTACTCATCCCCCGGTTTTTCACATTAAAGAAAATCGTTTACTACCTGTCTTTTGTGGTACTGACATTGGTTTTTATCATTGTGCAACAGGCAGTTACGGAATTTGTGTTCTGGAAAACCTTCGCAGCTGAAGAGACGGTCATGGTACCTCCCAGGAATGGTGATACCCGGCTTACACCGGCGCCCTCCGGATTTATGCGGTATCATCTGCTGGAAAGCCGGCTGCATGATAAAGAAGGGGATAATAATGTACCCCTCTACGCAGCCGCCAGTCTGAATGACTCTATGGGGCTCCGTGGCAGGGAATATATCAGTAGCCAGCAGGAACTGTCTTTTCTGGATTATATCCTCTTTCCGGACATCTTACGGAAATCAGTTTTTGCAGCACTGCTCATGCTTTTTATGAGCGGATTTATCAAAATAGCACAGGAGTGGTTTAAAAGTGAACAGCAAAGGGAGGTCCTGAAAGTAGAAAATCTCAATGCCGAATTGAAGTTTCTCAAGTCGCAGATCAATCCTCACTTCCTGTTTAACTGCCTGAATACCATTTATTCACTGGCTCATAAACATTCCGCCCAGACAGAACACGCTATTGTCAAACTGTCTACCATTATGCGGTACATGATCTATGATTCCAATGAAGACAAGGTGCAGCTACAACAGGAACTGCAATACCTGGAAGACTACATTGATATTCAACGTCTGAGAATGCCTGACGATATAGTAGTGGATTATGCGGTACAGGGAAATCCGGCAGGACTAAAAATAGCCCCCATGCTATTGGTGCCTTTTGTAGAAAACGCCTTTAAACATGGGATCAGTTACGCTGAACCTTCATTTATTGCCATCGCCCTGGCAATTGAAAAGAATGAGATGAGACTGGTTGTGGAAAACAGCCGCTTCCATCAGCGGGTGGCAGAAAAAGGTGGCATCGGTTTACAGAATGTGCGTAAGCGCCTCGAATTACTGTATACCGATCACCATGAGCTGGAAATCACGGAATCCGAAACCCAATTTATTGTTGATTTAAAAATCGTGTTGAAAAATGATCAGGTGTATAGCGGTGGATGATGAACCACTTGCGTTGGAAATAATCACTGATTTTGCAAAGAAGGTGCCCTTCCTGCAACTGGTAGGCACGTTCCAAAATGCGACCGAGGCATTGCGCTTTCTGCAGGAAGAGCGTGTAGACCTCCTTTTCCTCGATATCAAAATGCCGGACATTACCGGTATTCAGTTGATGAAATCCCTCAAATATCCGCCTATGGTCGTCTTTACCACTGCATATGGAGAATATGCACTGGAAGGATTTGACCTCGAAGTGGTGGATTATCTTTTAAAGCCCGTACCATTCGAACGTTTTCTGCGCTCAGCTACCAAAGCGCTGGAGCTTAGAAGTATGTCCCAGCAGAAGAACGGAGACAGCAGTAACGGGCATGTCAATGACTACATCTTCATTAAAACAGAATACAAGATCATCAAGATCAATCTGGAAGATATTTTATTCATCGAAGCACTGAAAGACTATACGAAAATTTATACTCCTCATCAGCCGGTACTTACACTGCGCAGCCTTAAATCATTCGAAACCCGTCTGCCCGCAGAGAAATTCATCAGGGTACACCGCTCTTATGTCGTGTCGCTGAACAAGATCAATTCTGTGGAAAAGAATACCGTAATGATCGCTAATCAGTCTATCCCCATCAGTGATGGTTACAGGGATAAATTCTATGACGTGATCAACCGGAACAGTTAAATACGTCTGCAATAGTAATAGCATAAACGAAAAACGGTAAACAGTGTAATACTGCTTACCGTTTTCTTATTTTATGAAGATCCTGTTACGGATCGCTTACGCTTAGATGATCTCTTTCAGTTTAGCGATCACCATATCGATTTCTTCGGTAGTGTTATCCTTACCAAAAGAGAAACGTACGGCAATTCTGTTAGGATCGCTGTTGATGGCACGGATCACGTGAGAACCTGCATCCGCACCGGATGTACAGGCACTACCGCCGGAAGCGCAGATACCATTGATATCCAGGTTGAACAGCAGCATTTCACTCTTCTCCGTTTTAGGGAAAGAAACGTTCAATACGGTATACAGACTGCGTCCATACAGATCGCCATTGTATCCCACATCAGGAATCTGCTTTTTCAGCTCATCCATCATGTACATACGCAGGTCGTTGATATGTTTGCTATGCGCATCCATATGCTCTGTAGCCAGTTCCAGTGCTTTCGCAAAACCAACGATACCATATACATTTTCTGTACCGGCACGCATGTTACGCTCCTGTGACCCGCCATGGATGAACGGAGAGATCTTCACATTCTCATTAATGTAAAGAATACCCACACCTTTGGGTCCATTGAATTTGTGCGAAGAACCATTGATGAAGTGTACCGGCGTATTACGCAGATCGAACGGATAGTGTCCTACCGTCTGAACGGTGTCAGAATGGAAGATCGCGTCAAACTCCTTACACAGGTTACCTACGGCATGCATGTCCAGCAGGTTACCGATCTCGTTGTTGGCGTGCATCAGGCTTACCAGACAACGCTCAGGAGAGTTGGCCAGTAATTCACGGAGATGTTCCATATCTACGTGACCGTTGGGCAGCAGGCGTACATTGCTCAGCTTGATCTTTTCTTTCGAATGAGCATGCTCTACGGAGTGCAGGGTGGCGTGGTGCTCGATTTCAGAAGAGATAATGTGGCGGCAGCCCAGGTTGTGTATGGCCGCACTCACGGTCGTGTTGGTACTTTCAGTACCGCCGGAAGTAAAGAAGATCTCTCCCGGATGCGCATTCAGGATTTTGGCTACGGATTTACGTGCGTTTTCGATGGCCAGTCTGCTCTCACGGCCGTAGGAATAGATCGAGGATGGATTTCCGAACTTCTCTGTAAGATAGGGCAGCATCACATCCAGCACTTCTTTATCCAGCGCCGTGGTGGCTGCATTATCAAAATAAATTCTTTTCAAGTGATGGTGGTTTTTGATAAAAAAATGCCGTTGGCGGTCACAAATGTCTGACTTTTTTAGAAATTAAGCCTAATGTAATATGCTACATGACATTATTGTGATGATCGGTTCCATGGAAATCTGACCGGACCAATACTCCCTGTCCGAACGTCCCCGCTCTCTGCTTAGCAGTTTATCCGCAGGGAATTAATATTGAGTTTACGTCGCGCGAAATGGGCCTCGAAGATGTGGCACCTTTGATTGCAAAATTATTGGGTATTGAACTGAAGCAGGCAGAGGGGATTGTATATCCGGGGTACTGGTACAGGAGAAAAAGAGATAAATATACGGATAGTCTGCCTATAGTCATCTTTCGTTGATGCTGCCTTTTTCAACGATAGATCAATGAAGGATGACTATAGGTAAACTATTAACAGGTGAGAGGTGGATAGAGGGGAGGACTTTCATATGGGCTTAAGGTGGACTTGATCTGTAATAAAGCAAAAGGGCTGACTGTTAGTGAGATACTTCCAGTCGGCCCTTTTATTATTTAATCAATTGATTACTAGTGCATAAACTCGCGGATGTCCTGCATGATACGTTTTGCGATGTTATCGGCTGTCGTTTCATTCTGGCTTTCTGCGTAGATACGGATGATCGGTTCGGTATTGGAGGTGCGTAAGTGTACCCAGTCTCTGTCGAATTCGATTTTCAGTCCGTCTTCTATATTGATTGGCTGATTTTTGTATTTACCTCTGATCTTGTCGAAGATGGTAGCCACATCAACGCCTTTGTCCAGCTCTATTTTATTTTTAGAGATGAAATAATCAGGATAACTGTTGCGAAGGGCTTTCAGGTTCTTTTTGCTCAGTGCCACATGGCTCAGGAACAGACCGATACCGATCAGCGCATCGCGGCCGTAATGCAGGTCAGGAACGATGATACCACCGTTACCTTCACCACCGATCACGGCGTTTACTTCTTTCATTTTGCGTACTACGTTCACTTCTCCTACTGCGGATGGGTGATATTCGCCACCATTTTTCAGGGTAACGTCTTTCAGGGCCTGTGTGGAAGACAGGTTGGAAACGGTGTTACCTTTTCTGGTTTTGAGAATGTAGTCAGCAACTGCTACCAGGGTGTATTCTTCCCCAAACATACCACCGTCCTCGCATACAAAGCAGAGGCGGTCTACGTCAGGGTCAACAGCGATACCCAGGTCAGCGTCGGCTTTATTCACCTCATTGCTTAAAGCAGTCAGGTTTTCCGGAAGGGGCTCCGGATTGTGGCTGAAACGGCCGTTCACTTCGTCGAACAGTACGGTGATCTCTTCCACGCCAAGAGCTTTCAGCAGGGCCGGCACGAAGATAGCGCCGGTTGAATTGACAGCATCTACCACAATTTTGAAGTTGCGCGCTTTGATCGCTTCAACGTCCACCAGTGGGTAGTTCAGCACCATATCGATGTGCTTCTGCATGTAAGTGTCGTCCTGTCTGTAGGAACCGAGTTTATTGACATCTGCGAAAGTAAAATCTTCGCGGGCGGCAAGGTCGAGTATGATAGCACCATCTTCTCCGGAAATAAATTCGCCTTCAGCGTTCAGCAGTTTTAGCGCATTCCATTCTTTAGGATTGTGGCTGGCGGTAAGGATAATACCACCGGCAGCCTGTTCCGCTGTTACCGCAATTTCAACAGTAGGAGTAGTGGAAAGGCCTAAGTCCACTACGTCCAGGCCCAATCCGTTCAAAGTAGCTACGACGAGTTGCTTCACCATTTCTCCCGAAATGCGGCCATCACGTCCGATTACCACTTTTTTGTTGTCAGATTGTTTGAGTAGCCAGGTGCCGAATGCTGCTGTGAACTTTACAACATCAAGAGGGGAGAGGCCTTCTCCAGGTTTACCTCCGATAGTTCCGCGAATACCAGAAATCGATTTGATCAGTGCCACGAATTTCAATTTTTAAAGGAAGGGCAAATATAAAATTACAATCAGCAAAGAACAAATGAATTAAATGTATTGCGCTGTCTGATAGTGACATATTAAAATAAAAAAATGTATTAAAGTTTTAATGTGGGCTAATTACATAGGGGTTAGGAAACTTTGGACCGTTTTTCTTTAATGCCGCAGTTTAGCATACTTTTGCATGTCAAATTAATCAACAGCTACGTTTACATGAAATATTTATGGAAGAGTATACCCAGGTATATTCGGTATGTGATCGTTCAAGTCTTATTCCTGTACCTGTTCATGGTCGTTTTCCGCCTGGTTTTCTTTCTTTTCTTCTTTAAGACTACCGTTACAGGCAGCGCACCTATCCTGAAAGCCTGGAGCCTGGGGTTAAAGTTCGATATGCGACTGGCCCTGATCTTAGGGGTACCCATCTTACTTACTGCTTTTATTGCCCGGAATCATTTTTTCACCAAAGGAGCCATCCGCAGACCCCTGTTTGTATATCTTTTCATAGTATACCTGGTCCTGACCTTCGCTTATGTGTTTGATATGGGGCATTATGCTTACCTGGGCTTACGCATGGACCCGACGGTCACGCGTTTTCTGGCTTATGGCGAACGTGCGGATAATGCCCGGATGTTATGGCAGAGCTATCCGGTGGTACGTACGCTGATCGGCATCGGTTTGTTCCTGTTCCTGATCACGATACAGTTCACCCGTTCTTATTACCGTATGGGAAAAGAACCGGCTGTAAAGCTGGGGAACTGGAAATATACGGGCTGGCTGGCATCTATGGTGATCCTGTTTGCCGCGGGTATTTATGCAAATATTGCCTATTTCCCGCTGCGCTGGAGTCAGGCCATGTTCACAAAAGATAACGGTGTTACCAGTCTGGCCCTGAATCCGGTATTATATTATGTATCCAATATGTCCGTACAAAAGGACTCTTACGATATTCCAAAAACGAAGGAATTCTATCCTGTAATCGCAGATTATCTGAAGATAGACCAGCCGAATGTGGATAAACTGGACTTTGTACGGAATATCCCGGGCAGAGCCGGTAAAAAGATGAACGTGGTGCTGGTCATGCTGGAATCGACAGGCGCGGCGATCACCAGTATGTATAATAACCCGATGATGCCGACGCCTAATATGAAACAACTGGCGGACAGCGGTATTCTTTTCAATAACTTCTTTGTACCTGCCATCAGTACGGCGAGAACGGTGTACGGGGTAACCACGGGACTGCCGGATATTACCCTGAGCAAAACGGCTTCCCGTCATCCGCAGATGGTTGATCAGCGTGTGGTCATGGACCAGTTTCAGGGTTATGAGAAACTGTATCTGCTGGGAGGAAATACCAACTGGGCAAATATCCGGGCCGTATTTACCAACAACGTAGAGGGGATCCGGATCTTTGAAGAGGGGTATTATAAGGCGCCCAAGGCAGACGTCTGGGGGGTATCTGATTTTGACCTGATCACAGAAGCAGACGAGATCTTCAGAGATGCCAATAAAAGGCAGAAGCCGTTTGTGGCGTTTCTCCAGCTGGCGGACAATCACCCGCCATATACCACTACAAAGGGAAGGGGAGACTTTAAGAAGGTGACGGAGAAGGACATTGACATGGAAAAGTTCAAAAAGGCTGGTTTTGTGTCGATTGAGCAGTTTAATGCTATCCGTTATGAGGACTACAATGTGGGTCATCTGATGGAGCTGGCAAAGAAGGGTGGTTACCTGGAGAATACTATTTTTATCATGTTCGGCGATCATAACTGTACGCTCAATCCCTATCACTTTATGCCGACGCCGGAGTATGAACTGATCAGCGGCGGTGTACATGCGGCCTGCTTTATTTATTGTCCGGCCCTGGTGAAGCCACAGGTGGTGAATTATGCGGTGAGCCTGGTGGATATTTATCCGACGATGGCGAAACTGGCGGGCGTACCGTTCAAAAACTACACCCTGGGTCAGGATATGCTGGATACTACTGTGACCAACCGTTATGCGTTTGCTACTTATTTAAAGAACCTTCAGACACATATTTCGATCATTGGCCAGCGTTATCAGTATGAAATTAATACCTATACGCAGAAGTCCTACCTGTATGATATGCAGGGAGATCCGCTGAAGGATGTGAAGCAACAATATCCTGATACGGCCAAAGCACTCGATAATTTAACGCGGGCTTTTTACGAAAGCACCCGATATTTGATGTTTAACAATAAAAAATAGAGCTTTGGGGCGTTCATCTGATCATGGAAGTTTTTAATGAATTAGCAGTGGAAATACAAAAACATTGGTTTAAAGACTGGTTCAATTCTCCTTACTATCATCTGTTGTACAGCAACAGGGATACAGCGGAAGCAGCAGCATTCATCGATAAGCTCCTGCATTATCTGCGTCCGCCTGCTAACGCGACCATGCTGGATGTGGCCTGTGGTACCGGCCGTCATTCCAGTTATCTGGCATCCAAAGGATATACTGTAACCGGGATAGATCTGTCTATCCGCAGTATTAACATTGCGAAGAAGCTGGAAAATGAGCATCTCAGCTTTTTTCAGCATGACATGCGGCTGCCATTCCGGGTGAACTATTTTGATATTGTATTTAACTTTTTTACCAGCTTTGGTTATTTTGATACCGCACGTGAGAACGAGAATGCGCTGCGGACAATGAAAAATGCCCTGAAACCGGGTGGCAGACTGGTGCTGGACTACCTGAACAGTCCACATGTGGCGGCTAACCTGGTGCCAAATGAGGTCAAAGAGAAAGGAGACGTGGTGTTTGACATTGTGCGGGAGATCAATGATGGCAAATTCCAGAAGCAGATCAATATACTGGACCGTGCGCGCCTGCAAAGGGCGACATTTACGGAGAATGTAAGCGCTTTTACACTGTCAGACTTTGAAGAAATGTTTGCCCGCCAGGGTTTACAGATAACAGATATCTTTGGAGACTATCATTTTAATAGTTACGATGAACAGCATTCGCCGAGACTGATCATCATTGCTGCAAAACAATAGCCATGCTGGAAAGACTGCTTAGACTGGATTACAAACTATTTTTTCACATCAACAATGTATGGCAGCATCCTGTACTGGACGCTATCATACCCTGGCTACGGGAACCTTTTGTATGGGCGCCGCTGTATCTTTTTCTGTTGTTGTTTGTAACGATCAACTATGGATGGAAAGGGTTCTGGTGGATTGTATTTTTCCTGATCACTTTCGGTCTGGCAGACCAGTCCAGCTTGTTTATCAAGGAGGCGGTGGGAAGATTAAGACCCTGTCGTGATCCGCTGATGCAGCATTTTGTAAGAGTACTGGTGGTATACTGTCCGGGCAGTGGTAGTTTTACCTCTTCCCATGCAGCCAATCACTTTGCAGTGGGCACTTTTTGTTTCTTCACTTTAAGGCAGATCTCCAAATGGTTTGCCGCTATGTTTTTTGTCTGGGCCGCTGTGATCTGTTACGCACAGGTCTATGTGGGCGTTCATTATCCGTTGGATGTACTGGGCGGAGCGCTGTTGGGGCTTTTCCTTGGAAGCATGAGTGGTAGTTTTTTCCAACGGCGTATCAGACTGGAACCTGAATTAGCAACATGAACTGGATCTTTTTATTAATTGTATTACTGGCTACCTTAGGCGGGGGCCTTATTCCAATGGTGGTGAAAAGGGTAAATCCTAATTTCCCCATTTATATGCTGGCATTTACCGGCGCCTGCCTGTTCGGGATCACTATCATGCACCTGTTGCCGGAAGTGTATCATGAACTGGGGCATCAGGCCGGTATCTACATTGTACTGGGCTTTTTCCTGCAGGTAGCACTGCAAACACTGTCACACGGTGCGGAACACGGGCATACCCATGTTCCGACGGATAAACATCAGCACGTGCAGCTGGCGCCATTGCTGCTGGGATTGTCCATTCATGCCTTTATGGAAGGGATTCCCCTGGGATTCCGTTTCCAGGACCAGGCGGCACTATCCTCCCTGGTGATCGGGGTGGCGGCACACAAACTGCCTGAGGCCTTTACACTGATCACGGTAATGGTACACGCGCATCAGCGGACGTCAAAACTCTGGCGGATCCTGATCCTGTTTTCACTGGTAACACCGGTAGCGGCATTACTGGCGTCAGAATTAGGGGCACATTCGGCATTTATTTCCAGTTTTACCGCCTATATTGTGGCGCTGGTAATAGGGGCCTTTTTGCACATTTCTACCACCATTTTTTATGAAAGCGGGACCAAACACCATGAGCTGAGCTACCGTAAGGTACTGGCCATAGCGGGAGGTCTGGTTTTAGCATTTCTTACCTTAATATTTGAATAATTCTTTATTTTTAGGCTTTTAAACATGGAAGTCGTCGTCATTATCCTCATCCTTATTCTACTAAATGGCTTATTCTCAATGTCAGAGATTGCCATGGAATACGCTCGTAAAGCGAGACTCGAATATCTGGCCAATCGGGGGGATGAAAAGGCCAAGGCCGCACTCAAGCTGGCCAGCAATCCGGACAGGTTTCTTTCTACTGTCCAGGTAGGTATCACACTTATCAGCATTTTAATAGGCGTTTTATCAGGTATCAGCCTCAAGCCGGACCTGGCGTCCTATATTTCCGGTTACTCTCAGTTAAGTGCATATAGCGATGGAATTGCTATCACCATTATTGTGGTGGTAGTAACTTATTTTACGTTGGTAATTGGAGAGCTGGTACCCAAACGTCTGGGTATCCTGCGGCCGGAATCGGTCGCCCGTCAGATGGCGGGGCCGATGAAATGGATGGCCATAGTGACCTCTCCATTTATCTGGTTGCTGACCATCTTTACCAATTTCCTGGTGAATATCTTCAATCTGAAACCAACGGTGGATAACAATGCCACGGAGGAAGAGATCAAGGCGCTGATCAACGAAGGCGCTACTTCCGGCGCTATTGAAGAGACAGAACAGGAGATCATCGAGCGTGTATTTCACCTGGGAGACAGGAATATCACTTCACTGATGACCCACCGTACGGATATCGTATGGCTGGATGTTCATGATCCCAGGGAAATTATCCGCAGTAAGATCTTTGAGAGTCCGCACTCAGTATACCCTGTCTGTGATGACGAAATCGATAATATAAGAGGTATTGTTTCCATCAAGGACCTTTATATGGCAGCGGCTGACAATGTGTATGCACTGGGTCCTGTCATGAAAAAGCCGTTGTTTATACCCGAAAATAACTCTGCCTACCAGGTACTGGAGAAATTCAAGGAAACACAAAATCATGCTGCTTTTATCGTTGATGAATACGGTACATTCCTGGGAATGATCACTCTGAACGATATCCTGGAAGCGATTGTGGGCGATATGCCGGAGACAGGACAGGAGGATGATTATGAGATCGTTCGCAGGGAAGATGGTTCTTATCTGGTAGACGGACAGATCCCTTTCTATGACTTTTTGAGCAAATTTGACAAGGAAGACTGGATGGCGGAATTTGAACAGGAGTTTGACACGATGGCCGGGTTTATCCTGCATCACCAGGAGCATATTCCTAAAATCGGGGAGAAGTTCGCCTGGAGAGGATTTACCTTTGAAATCGTTGATATGGACGCCCATCGTATTGATAAAGTACTGGTTGAGGCGCCGGAAGAAGATATTGAAGAAGGCTGATCACATATACCATAGTTGGAGAACGCATTGGTTACGAATTGTAAACAGGTAAAGTACGTAGGTTTATCATGCTTTTAAATTACGTAGTTCACCGTTTGTGATTCGTAATTGTTTTTTGCTAATTTTGAGCACTTTTTTACATAATCAAATAATTTAATTTAAGATAATGGTTGTTTTAGGAAGTAAGGTGCTTTCACTGGACGAAGTGTACCGCGTGTTATTTGATGGGGAGGAGTTGAGCCTGGAGGAAGCCGCTTTACAGCAGGTATCAGAGAACTATGAGTTTTTGAAGACTTTTGCGGCCAAAAAGCTGATTTACGGTATTAATACCGGCTTTGGTCCGATGGCACAGTACCGCATCAGCGAGAGCGATACGCACCAGTTACAGTACAATCTTATTCGCAGCCATAGCTCAGGAGCCGGCAAATTTATGTCGCCCCTGTTAACCAAAGGTCTTATGATCGCGCGTCTCAGCAGCTTTATGCAGGCACATTCCGGTGTGCATCCTGAGGTGGTGAATCTGCTGAAAGACCTGATCAACAAAGACGTTTATCCTTGTGTGTGTGAACACGGTGGCGTAGGCGCCAGCGGTGACCTGGTACAGCTGGCCCATCTGGCGCTGGTACTGATCGGAGAAGGAGAAGTAGTATATGAAGATAAGATCCGTCCTACTGCGGAGGTATTTTTGCAACTGGGACTGAAACCAATGGGAGTACACGTGCGTGAGGGACTGGCCGTTATCAACGGTACCTCTGCCATGACCGGTGTAGCCCTGGTGAATATCATTGAAGCAAAGAAACTGCTTGGCTGGAGCTGCATCCTGTCATCCATGATCAATGAAGTAGTGGAAGCATTCGACGATCACCTGTCTAAGGAACTGAACGCTGTAAAGCGTCATGAAGGACAGAATAAGGTCGCTGCCGCTATGCGCAACATACTGAAAGACAGCAAGATGATCAGACATCGTCCTGATCATTTCTATAAGGAACTGGAAGAAGAGATCTTTAAAGATAAAGTACAGGAATATTACTCCCTGCGTTGTGTACCGCAGGTACTGGGTCCTATCTATGATACCCTGGTACACGCAGAACAGATCGTTGTACAGGAGCTGAATTCCGTGAGCGATAACCCGGTAGTGGATCATCACCAGGAGAATGTGTTCCATGGGGGTAATTTCCATGGAGATTATATCTCCCTGGAGATGGATAAAGTGAAGATCGCGATCACCAAACTGTCAATGTTGTCTGAAAGACAGTTGAACTACCTGATGAACGACAAGCTGAACCACAAATTCCCGCCGTTCATGAATCTGGGTAAACTGGGGCTGAACTTCGGTATGCAGGGTATTCAGTTTACTGCTACCTCTACAGTTGCAGAGAATCAGACGCTTTCTTTCCCGATGTATATACACAGCATTCCCAACAACAATGACAACCAGGATATCGTGAGTATGGGTTGTAATGCTGCACTCATGACCAACCGTGTGATAGAGAATGCATATGAGGTACTGGCGATACAGGTAATGACCATGCTGCAGGCTGTTGACTACCTGAACTGTCACGAGCGTCTGTCGTCTTTCTCACACCGTATTTACAGTGAAGTAAGGGCAATTTTCCCTAAATTTATCGAGGACAGTCCTAAGTATAAAGACGCTAAAAAGATCAAGGAATACCTGTTACAGCATGATCCAGCTATCGTGTGGTAACCTACTAAAACAATTAACGGATGAAATGTGCTTTAATAACAGGTGGCTCCAGGGGTATAGGCAGGGCAATATGCGTGAAAATGGCCGAGTTGGGCTACTATGTACTGATCAATTATAAAGGAAATGAAGCTGCTGCCAGCGAAACACTGGAAGCTGTAAGAGCGAAGGGAAGCGATGGCGAACTGCTGCAGTTCAATGTAGGCAACAACGAGGAAGTTACAGCGGTCTTAGGCAGCTGGATAGAAAATAATAAAGAAAAACAGATCGAGGTACTGGTGAATAACGCTGGTATCCGTGAAGATAACCTGCTGTTCTGGATGAATGCAGACCAGTGGAGAAATGTACTGAATATCAGTCTGGATGGTTTCTTTAATGTAACCAAACAGGTAGTGAACAACATGTTGATGAAACGTTACGGACGTATTATCAACATTGTATCGCTTTCAGGCATTAAAGGCCTGCCTGGCCAGACCAACTATTCTGCTGCAAAGGCAGGTGTGATTGGTGCAACCAAGGCACTGGCGCAGGAAGTGGCTAAACGTGGCGTAACCGTAAATGCAGTGGCGCCTGGTTTTATCAAAACTGATATGACGGCCGAACTGAATGAAAAAGAACTGGCAGCGCAGGTACCGATGAACCGTTTTGGTACACCGGAAGAAGTGGCAGAAGCTGTGGCGTTCTTTGCCTCCAAAGCATCTTCCTATATAACAGGAGAGGTGTTATCAATTAACGGGGGACTTTATACTTGATTCAATCAGGAATCAGGAATTAAGAATTAGGAATTGAACAGCAATAATTCCTAATTCTTAATTCCTGATTCCCGATTCAAATAGATTCGCATGAACAGAGTTGTGATAACAGGATTGGGAATATATTCCTGTATTGGTAAGAACCTGAACGACGTACGTGATTCATTATACCATGGTAAATCTGGTATCATCCTGGATCCGGCCAGAAAAGCTTTTGGCTACCGTTCCGGTCTGACGGGTTTTGTAGACCGCCCTGACCTGAAGGGAGTACTTGACCGCCGCGCCCGCACAATGATGCCGGAGCAGGCGGAGTTTGCTTATATGAGCACCCGTGAGGCGATGGCACAGGCGAAGATCGATCCTGATTATATAGAGAAAACGGAAGTGGGATTGCTGTTTGGTAACGACAGTTCTTCCAAACCGGTGATTGAGGCGAATGATATCATGCGGGAGAAGAAAGACACGATGCTGGTGGGTTCCGGTTCTGTATTTCAGACCATGAACTCTACCGTGAATATGAACCTGGCTACTATTTTCAAGCTGAGAGGGATTAATTTCAGTGTGAGTGCAGCCTGTGCGAGTGGTTCACATTCTATCGGACTTGGATATATGTTTATCCGCAATGGGATGCAGGATTGCGTAGTATGCGGAGGCGCCCAGGAAATCAATATTTACTCCATGGGTAATTTCGATGGTATTGCTGCATTTTCCGTAAGAGAAGGTGATCCGGCGAAAGCCAGCCGTCCGTTCGATCGTGACCGTGATGGACTGGTGCCAAGTGGCGGAGCTGCTACCGTGATACTGGAAAGCCTGGAAGCTGCAAAGCGGAGAGGGGCTACTATCCTGGGAGAAGTGATCGGTTATGGATTTTCTTCCAATGGCGCACATATTTCTAATCCGACTATTGAAGGACCGGCACGTTCCTTGCAAATAGCACTACAGGATGCCCGATTGCAGGCGAAGGATATCGAATATATCAACGCCCATGCGACCAGCACACCGGCAGGTGACGCCAGTGAAGCGGCTGCGATTGACCAGGTATTTGGCGATTCTAAACCGTATGTAAGCTCGACGAAGTCTATGACAGGGCATGAATGCTGGATGGCGGGAGCCAGTGAGATTGTTTATTCCATGCTCATGATGCAGAACGGATTTATCGCGCCGAACATCAATCTGGAAAATCCGGATGGAGCGGCTGCCCGTTTAAATATCAACAATACGACTATTAATAAAGATTTTAATATATTTTTGTCTAATTCTTTTGGCTTTGGGGGAACTAACTCTTCTCTCATTGTTAAGAAATGGATGGAATAAATATTTAACTGTCAACACTTTTATACCACAAAACAGGCAATATTTAATATCTGCCCGGATATTTTTACCTTTGAGGGGACTAAAAACACGCGCAAGGAAGGTTGATCAGCTGAACGATTTATAGGAAGACAACATTGAAAGGAACATTAGTCCGGATTAACAGCCAATCTAAAGCGAACTATTATTTTCTGAATAACAACGAATATAGCTCAACCTATATCCTAGAGTTACACTGATATGGACAAACAAGAAATCATAAAAATCACGAATGCATTCCTGGTAGAGGAATTTGAAGCTGATGGGGACAAGATTACGCCTGATGCCAATCTTAAAGCTACCCTTGATCTGGATAGCCTGGACTATATTGATCTGGTAGTAGTCATTGAAAACAACTTTGGATTTAAAGTAAATCCTGAGGATTTCCATAATATAGCCACATTCCAGAACTTTTATGACTACGTGGCTGATCGTATCAAACAAAAGGAACTGGTATAATGTCTTCCTGGGAGGGGAAATCCAAAGGAAATAAGCTGGGGTACAGTATTTTTATTGGGACGTTGCGTTATGGAGGCGTACTGCCTGCTTATATATTATTAAGGTTTGTAGCCGCGTACTATTTTTTGTTCTCCTACAGCTCCTCACGCCCCATTTTTCACTACTTTAAGACCAGGGTCGGATATGGCTGGTGGCGTTCCCTGATAAGTCTGTACCGGAACTATTATGTTTTCGGTCAGGTACTTATTGATAAGGTCGTTGTCATGTCCGGCATCCAGAATAAGTTCACCTTTGAATTTGAAGGGGAAAAGTACCTGCGGGAAATCACTTCTGCCGGTAAAGGCGGTATTATGCTCAGTGCTCACCTGGGAAACTGGGAGGTAGCGGGGCACCTGTTCCGTCGTCTTGAAACCCGTATCAATATTGTCATGTTTGATGGCGAGCATGAGCGTATCAAAAAATACCTTTCATCCGTTACAGGAGAACGTAATGTGAATATTATTGTTATTAAGGATGATTTGTCGCACATTTACGCCATCAATGACGCATTGAGTAACAAGGAACTGGTATGTATGCATGCCGACAGGTTCCTGGCAGGCAATAAAACAGTCACTGTTCCCTTTATGGGAGCAGATGCCCGTTTTCCGGCAGGACCGTTCCTGCTGGCGTCTACATTCAGGGTACCGGTATCGATGGTGTTTGCTTTTAAGGAAACCAACACACATTATCACCTGTACGCTACCCAGCCGAGGGAATATCATGGTCGTCGCCGGCAGGGCGTAGAGACCGCCGTTCAGGATTTTGTACAGGAACTGGAAGTCATGGTGAAGAAATATCCTGAGCAATGGTTTAATTATTACGATTTCTGGTCAATGCCGGAAGAAAAATAGAGAGTTTATGTTCATCCACACCGACAACATTACAGCCTACATTCCCCAGCGTCCGCCGATCGTGATGATCAGCGGCATACTGGAAGTAAAGGATGCCATTACCCGTACCGGCCTGCAGATCGCGGCCGATAATATTTTTGTGGAAGATGGTGTGCTGAAATCACCCGGATTACTGGAGAACATGGCTCAGACCGCCGCTGCCCGTGTCGGATATATCGCACAGCAGGAAAATACGCCGGTGCCGATCGGTTTTATTGGTGCGGTAAAAGACTTTGAAGTGTTTGGATTCCCACCGGCCGGCGCCTTTATTGAAACCACTACAGAAATACAAACCCAGGTGTTCAATGCTACGATGGTAGCCGCTAAAGTGACCCTGGACGGAAAAGTAATGGCGCAATGTGAACTGAAAATTTTCATAAACCCATAAAAATCCATTTGTAAATGACCACCTTGAAGAAATGCCTGCTGGCAAGCTTTGCACTGGTTGCTGTATGCCTGTCCGCGGGTAATACGCATGCTCAATCCCTGAAAGACTTTTTCGGCGATGAATCCACCCCTTTAACTTATCTCGGTGTTGACTTCTCTGCAACAAAAATAGAGGGAGAAACAGCTACCGGTGCTGACATTGTGAATAAGTTCGAGCCGATCAACTCTGTGATTGTTGTAGAATCTAAAAAGTATGATGTAGCCGGCACCTTCAGAAGACCCAGTGTAACCAACTCACTGGAAGCCGTAAAAAAAGTGAATGCTGCTGTTAATCCTGATAAGATCAAAACAGACGCTGTAGGCGATGTAACAAAAGGATTGACAACTGCTGATATCGAGAAACATGTGAAGAAATATGACCTTTCCGGTAAAAAAGGTATCGGACTGGTATTCATCATGGACGGTATGAGCAAAACGAATAAGGAAGCATATATATACGCTACCCTGATCGATCTGTCCTCCAAAAAAGTACTGCTGTCAGAACGTATTACCGGTAAGGCACAGGGTTTCGGCTTCCGTAACTACTGGGCTTACACGATCTATAAAGTACTCAATTCCATTGATCATGGAAGATATAAAGAGTGGAAATCCAAATCAACTGCTACTGCAGATACAAAAGTAGCGATAGCCGATAGCCAGACCTGGCAGATGGCAAACTAATCAGGAAAAATAAAGACGATGAGCCTTGTATTGACCGAGAGTGCAAATATACTTGTGAAGTTCAATGAAGCGGACCCTTTGGGAATCGTATGGCATGGACATTACGTTCGCTATTTTGAGGATGGAAGGGAAGCTTTCGGTGAAAAATACGGGCTGAGATATCTCGATATTTATAAGGAAGGATACACCGTTCCGGTTGTGAATGTGCAATGTAACTACAAACGCTCGCTCCGTTACGGAGACCGTGTGATCGTAGAAACTACCTATGTGAATACGGCTGCTGCAAAGATCAGGTTCGAGTATAAACTCTACAACCCTGCAACGGGTGAACTGGTAGCTGATGGTAGTTCCGTACAGGTATTTCTGGATGTACCTACATCTTCCCTGCAACTGACCATTCCTCCGTTTTTTGAAAAATGGAAAGCCGATCACGGACAGGTACTTCCTCCTAACAAAGTGAAAAGATGAAAAGTGTGTACGTAGTGGCGGATAATATTTTATCTCCGCTGGGCAGAACAACAGAAGAAAACTTTGCGAATGTCAGTAACGGACAGAGCGGCATCAGTCTGCATGACGATCCTGCCATGTCCGCAGGGCCATTCTATGCAGCCATGATGAAGGAAGGTCAGCTGGAGAGCAGCTGGCACGACGAAAGTCTGGAGCAGTATACAAAGTTTGAACAACTGTTGATCCTGTCAGTACAGAATGCACTGGACAGAACTGCTATTGATATTACGAACGGAAGGACCGCTTTCATCGTGTCCACCACCAAGGGTAATATCGAATTGCTGGAACAGCAGGAAAATCCGGCAGATGCGCCTTTGCAGGAAATGGAGCTGTTTGCCACGGCAAAAAAAGTGGCGCAATATTTTAATTACAAAGAAGATCCGATTGTAGTCAGCAACGCCTGTATCTCAGGGTTGCTTGCTATTTTAACAGCCAGAAGGCTGATACTTTCAGGCCGATATGATCACGCGGTAGTGACGGGAGCAGATGTGGTGACCCGGTTTGTATTATCCGGATTCCAGTCCTTCCAGGCTGTCAGCAGTGAACCATGCCGGCCATTTGATGCAGAACGTAAAGGTGTTACACTGGGAGAAGGTGCAGCTACTGTGATCCTGACCAGTGATCAGGCGCATGTCACACCGAATGCCATCCGTGTCGGAGCAGGCGCGGTGAGTAATGACGCTAACCACATTTCCGGACCATCCCGTACCGGTGCTGAGCTGAGTACAGCGATGCAACAGGCGATGAAGGGTTCCGGATTGACGCCGGCAGATATCGGATTTGTTTCAGCACATGGTACGGCTACGCTATACAATGATGAAATGGAATCCAAAGCACTGCATCTCGCAGGACTGATGGACGTGCCGGTGAATAGTCTGAAGGGCTATTACGGGCATACACTGGGCGCTGCGGGGCTGATAGAAGCCGTAATAGGCATGCATGCATTACAGCAACAGGTAGTGATACCTACGCTGGGGTTTCGCTCGCTGGGTGTGCCTCATCCGGTAAAGGTGAGCAGCCAGATCAGCAGCAGACCTATGCAGCATTTCCTGAAAACAGTATCCGGTTTTGGCGGTTGTAATGCAGCTATGATATTTTCGAAATAATCTAATCTTAATTCAGAATGGAGTTTTTTACTAAAGAGACGAAAACAGCACTACAGGCGCAGGAAGCAGCGTTAAGACTGGCCTTCGCACCAATAGCATTTCAGGCCACCCGCGCATTACGTGATATGGGTATCCTGCAGGCTATCAGTGACGCCGGACAAACAGGGCTGACCATCGAAGAGGTCCTTGAAAAAGTATCCATGTCCCGTTATGCTGTACGCGTATTGCTGGAAGCGGGTCTGGGTATCGAACTGCTGATCATCAAAGACAAAAAATACATTCTGACCAAGACAGGTTATTTTATCCTGCATGACAGACTGACCCGTATCAACATGGACTTTTCCCAGGATATCTGCTACCTCGGTATGAATCATCTGCAGGAAAGTCTGACAGAAGGAAAACCCGCAGGTCTGAAAGAACTGGGACCATGGGACACCATCTATCCGGGATTACCACTGCTGCCGCCTGAAATAGGCAAAAGCTGGTTCGACTTTGATCATTATTATTCCGATCTGGCATTCCCACAGGCATTGCCGATCGTATTTGAAAATAAACCCCGCAGACTGCTGGATATCGGTGGTAACACAGGTAAATGGACACTGGCCTGCACAGCCTATGATAAGGATGTACAGGTGACCATGTTTGACCTGCCTGGTGAGATCGCGATTGCAGCACAGCGGGCAAAAGACGCCGGCGTAGCCGACCGCGTTTCTTTCCATGAAGCGAACATCCTGGATGAAAGCCTGCCTTTCCCATCCGGATTTGATGCTATCTGGATGAGCCAGTTCCTGGACTGCTTCTCAGAAGAGCAGATCGTATCGATCCTGAAACGTTGCGGAGACGCGCTGACAGAAACAGGTACTATTTATATCCTGGAACCTTTCTGGAACAGACAGCGTTTTAAGGCAGCAGCTTTTTCGTTGCAGCAGACGTCGCTGTACTTTACCGCTATGGCTAACGGTAACAGCCAGATGTACCATACCGATGATTTCTTCAAATGTATTGATGATGCAGGCTTGCAGATCATTGAAGAAAATAACGAGATGGGGCTCAGCTATACACTGCTGAAGTGTAAGAAAAAATAATCCATGTAACACAACATATCCATGACTACAGAAAAGGTAGACGTATTAGTGATCGGTGCAGGCCCTGCAGGATCGGTGGCGGCATCCATTATTCATCAGGCGGGTTACTCCGTGAAGATTGTGGAAAAGCTGAAATTTCCGCGTTTTGTGATCGGGGAAAGTCTTTTACCCCGCAGTATGGAAGCGCTGGAAGAAGCAAAATTCATCGATGCGATCAAAGCGAAAGGCTTCCAGGAGAAGTTTGGGGCCAAGTTCGTAAAAGGTGATAAAGTGTGTGATTTTACCTTTAAGGAACAACATACCGAAGGCTGGAACTGGACCTGGCAGGTAACAAGAGCCGACTTTGACAAGACACTGGCGGATACGGTAGAATCAATGGGTGTGCCTGTAGCTTACGAAACGACCGTGACAGACATCCGCTTTAACGGATCGGATTCTGTAACGACCGTGGAGGATATAAATGGTAATAAAAGCGAGATAGAAGCGCGTTTCATTGTAGACGGCAGCGGATACGGCAGGGTGATCCCCCGTCTGTTCAATCTGGAGAAAAACTCTGTATTACAGCCGCGTAAAGCGCTGTTTGCACATACAGTAGACGAGCGTCGTTCCATGGCGGATGAACCCAACCGTATTACAGCGGTGGTGCATCAACCGGGCACCTGGATCTGGATCATTCCGTTCTCAACGGGTGTGACCTCTGTAGGTTTCGTGGGCGATCCGTCTTTCTTTGACAGTTTCCCTGGTACCCTGGAGGAAAAATACAGGGCGATGCTGGAAGCAGAACCATTTACCAGAGAGCGTTTCCGCGATGTGGAATTTGTGTTTGAACCACGTGTACTGGAGTCCTGGTCGGCGACTACTGACAAGTTCTATGGGGATGGGTTTGTATTGACCGGTAACGTAACCGAATTCCTGGATCCTATTTTCTCATCCGGCGTAACTTTGGCCTGTGTTTCTTCACAGACAGCAGCGAAGCTGGTGATCCGCAAACTGAAAGGAGAAGCGGTAGACTGGGACAAGGAATATATGGAGCCGACCATGCAGGGGGTGAATACTTTCCGCTCTTATGTAATGGCCTGGTATGATGGTACGCTGGATAAGATCTTCTTCTCTGAAGAGAAACGTCCGGATGTAAAGAACCAAATCTGCTCTGTATTGGCGGGATACGTATGGGATATGAGTAATCCTTTTGTGCAGAATCACGATACTGCACTGAAGCGACTGGCACGTACCATCGAATTAACAGGAATCTTAAAACAGAACAACTAGTTTGTATAACGGCGAGGCATATATAACGGGTAGTTGCGTGATCCGCAAGAACCAGGTGTACAGAGATGGTACATTGTTGTGGGAGGCGCCACAGGAACAGGAATTGCCTGAATTTCTCCGTGGAGGATACGATCATTTTTCCGGTCAGTATCCTAAGTTTCACAAAATGGACCCTTTGAGCAAACTGGGTTGGCTGGCAACGGAAGTACTGCTGAAAGAGCAGCCGCTGCATTATCCGGCTGATAAGGTTGGATTGGTACTGGCCAATAAAAGCGCCAGTCTCGATACCGATCTGCGCTACTTTGACACCGTAAAGGATATTGCCAGTCCGGCGTTATTTGTATATACACTGTCCAATATCGTCATGGGCGAGATCAGCATCCGTCATGGTTTCAAAGGGGAAAACGCCTTTTTTACCGCAGACGTTTTTGATGCAGATTTTATTACGGCTTATGTCAGTCAGTTATTTGCAGAAGAAGCCATTGTGGCCTGTATCTGTGGATGGGTGGAAGTGATGGGACCTGTGTACGATGTATTCCTGTACAGGGTAGAGCGCAGTGGTGGCAGCGTTGTATTCAATGCTGACAATCTGCAAAAAACAATTAGTATTTAAATCATTATAGCGTAATACATAATCATGGAAAATTTGATGGCGGCGCTGAAAGCCCAGATCGTAGAGCAACTGAACCTGCAGGAAGTAAAACCTGAAGAAATCGGAGATGACCAACCTTTGTTCAAGGATGGATTAGGACTGGACTCTATCGATGCACTGGAGATCATCGTATTGCTGCAACAGCAGTATGGCATCCGTATTGCCAATCCAGAACAGGGCCCGGAAATATTCTATTCCGTGCGTACGATCGCTGAATTCATTACCGCGCACCAAACCAGTAAATAATGCATAGTGATGTATGGATTGCCGGAGGCGGCGTTATTTGCGGTATAGGCAATAATCTGTCTGAATGCATGAACGCATTCAAACATATGGAGCCGGGTATGGCCCATATGGAGTATCTGCACTCCGTACACCGCCATACATTTCCGGTAGTGGAAGTGAAAGCTTCTAATGAAACACTGGCCGGATGGACCAAAATGCCTGATAAGATCAGCCGTACCGCATTGCTGAGCCGTGTAGCGGCAGAGGAAGCATGGCGCAGCACAGGACTGGGAGACATTCGCCAGTACCGTGTAGGGTTTGTTTCTGCCAATACAGTAGGCGGTATGGATAAAACAGAGGAGTTCTTCGCCGAATATCTGCAGGATAATTCCAAAGGCCATCTCAGTCAGGTAATACATCACGAATGTGGCGCTATTACCGAACTTGTGGCAGATGCCATGGGCATCCGTCATCATATATCGACGATCAGTACAGCCTGTTCCTCCGGCGCCAATGCGCTGATGTATGGAGCCAGGCTGATTAAAAATAACATGGTGGATGTGGTGATTGCTGGTGGTACCGATGCATTGACCCGTTTCACCCTGAATGGTTTTAATACCCTGATGATCCTGGACCAGGCAGCCTGCCGTCCTTTTGATGATACCCGTACAGGGTTAAATCTGGGAGAAGGCGCAGGTTATGTGGTATTGGTAAGTGATGCACTGGCGGCGGAAATGCCTGTAGGTAAGGCCCCCTGGTGCCGCTTGAGCGGATATGCGAACGCAAATGATGCTTATCATCAGACGGCCTCTTCTCCGGATGGTATCGGTAATTACCTGGCGATGCAGGGCGCAATGGAAATGAGTGGCATCAAACCGGCAGATATCAGTTACATCAATCTGCATGGTACTGGTACCCAGAATAATGATGTGGCGGAAGGATCGGCTATTGCCCGTCTGTTTGAGCCGCATTATCCACCGGTAAGCAGTACCAAATCCTTTACCGGTCATACGCTGGGCGCCAGTGGTGGTATTGAAGCGGTATTCTCCGCCTGGGCAGTGAAGGAAGGTATTCTCTATCCGAACGCTAACTTCAGTAAACAGATGAAAGAACTGCCGTTCGCGCCGGTAACACAATTCAGTACAGGACATCAGCTGCAACACGTCATGTCCAATTCTTTTGGTTTTGGCGGTAATTGTTCCAGTCTGGTATTTTCAAAAAGCGCGCAATCGTAAAATATGAACATCTATATACAAGGAACCGGTTGTGTATCACCGCAGGAAACTGCACAGGGCGGAGCATTTCCGGAAAATGTGCTTCCCTGGGAAGGTGCGCGTCTGAAAGCGAGCGAACCTGATTACAAACAGTGGATAGATGTGAAGCTGATACGTCGTATGAGTCGCGTGATCAAAATGGGCGTGGCTGCGGCACAGCTTAGTCTGCAGGAAGCAGGCATACAGCAACCCGATGCCATCATCACCGGTACCGCTTACGGTTGCCTGGATGATACAGGCGTGTTCCTGTCAAAAATGATCAATCAGCAGGAGGAGATGTTAACGCCAACAGCGTTTATCCAGTCCACACACAATACTGTAGCCGGACAGATCGCTTTAATGCTGGGCTGTCATGGCTATAACAACACATTTGTGCACAAAGGCTTTTCTTTTGAAAGCGCCCTGCTGGACGCACTGATGATCTTAAAGGAAGGCCGTTCAAAGAGCATTCTGACCGGTGCAATGGATGAGCTGACCAATCATAGTTTTAATATCCTTTCCCGTTTCGACCTGTATAAAAAAGAGTCTGTTACACCTGCATCCCTGTTACACAGCCAGACACATGGCACCGTAGCAGGAGAGGGAGCAGCCTGCTTTGTACTGGGAACCGAAAAAGGGACGAATACAAAGGCTAAACTGACCGGGGTGACCACATTGTACAAACCGGCAGGAAAAGCCGAAATAGCGGCTGATATAGCTGCTTTTCTGGCTGCGCATAATTGCAGTGAAGATGAAGTCAGTCTGGTAATCAGCGGTCGTAACGGCGATGCCAGCGGAGATGAATGGTATGAACACATGGAGAATAATGCACTGGCCGGCAAACCTGTCGCCTGCTTTAAACAGCTGTGTGGAGAATACCCTACTGCCGCTTCTTTTGGCATGTGGCTGGGCGCAAAAGTGATTGCAGAACAACGGGTAGCCGAGGCTGCCCTATTCAGGGGAACTACGCCAACGGAGATAAAGAAAGTGTTGATCTACAATCATTACAAACAAACACATCACTCGCTGATCCTGTTAACTGCATGCTAACACACCGTACTGCAAATATCGGCCTGTTCGTGCTGCTGGCAGTTGCACTGCTGGTACACAATCTCTGGCTGACATTGCCCTGGTGGTTGTTCCTGTTACTGCCTGTCCCTTATGTGGCGGCACTGGTATGGGGAGCATGTAATATAGGATCTGATTTTTACGTTCCGGTGGTATGTGCCGCTGATACGAAGGAAAAGAAGATCGCGATCACGTTTGATGACGGGCCGCTGGAGGCATATACACCTGTTATCCTCGATATACTCAGACAGGAGGAGGTAACAGCTGCTTTCTTTTGTATCGGGGACCGCATAGGGGGAAGAGAGGCTTTATTGCGTCGTATAGATACAGAGGGACATGTTATCGGTAATCATAGTTTTTCCCACCATTTCTGGTTTGATATGTTTGGTCCGGCAAAGATGCTGACAGAACTACAGCAAATGGATATTACGGTGGAAAATATCACCGGCAAACGTCCTCGCTTGTTTCGTCCGCCATATGGCGTAACCAATCCAAATCTGGCTAAAGCGATCAGACGGGGTGCATACACTCCTATCGGCTGGAATATCCGCTCGCTGGATACGGTGGCAAAAGATAAGGAAGAACTGTTCAGCAGAATAAAAAAAGGCATCCGTCCCGGAGCAGTATTGCTGATGCATGACTCGATGGAAGTAACCGCACAGGTACTGCCGGAGTTAATACAGCACCTGAAGAAAGAAGGATATACCATAGAACGAATTGACAAATTGTTAAACATACCCGCTTATGCGTAGATGGCTTTTGATATTGGGTTGTATCGTGAGCGCTCTCCCGATGATGGCGCAGACCGGCTTTAAACCGGTGGCTGACGTAGCCGCTTTCAAACAACAGTTTGCAAAGGCTTCACAGGCGACACAGTCCATACAGTGTGATTTTGTGCAGGAAAAGAACCTCAGCATGCTGGCTGATAAGATCACTTCCAAAGGGAAGTTCTGGTTCAAGAAGGAAAATAAAGTGCGTATGGAATATGCACAGCCTTCCTATTACCTGTTAGTGATGAACGGGAAAGATATCAAGGTGAAAGATGGACAGAAAGAGAACCGTGTTTCTACTAAAGGCAACAAACTGTTTGAACAGATCAATAAGATCACTATTGACTGTGTACAGGGAAATATTGTGAATAACGCGGACTTCAACACCCGTGTCCTGGAAAACGGACAATCCTATCTGCTGGAGATGACACCGGTGAATAAGGCCTTGTCCCAGTATTTCAAGTCTATTCACCTGCTGGTGGACAAGAAGGATTATTCTGTATCAAAGATTGAAATGTATGAAGCCGGCGGGGATGATACCAGCATCAGTTTTCTGCATAAACAAATGAATGTAAATATTGCTGATGCGGTCTTTGCTGTTAAATAGTATCCTGCTGACCGGCCTCTTGTCTGGTTGTTCTTCTGCATATAAAAATCTGCAGCAGACCAATGCTGATGTACAGTGTATCACAAAGTTCCGTCCGGAGTTTACCAATACGTTATACGGTACGCAGGTAGATGTGTTAAAACATCACCTTAGCGGGCTGCTCTTCTTTAAGCAGATGCCCGACAGTAGTTTAAGAGTAGTATTTGCGAACGAGATGGGCTTTAAGTTTTTTGATTTTGAGTTCACGAAAGATGGCGGTTTTGTAAAGCATTATATGCTGGACAAAATGGATAAAAAAGCAGTTGTAAAGACCCTGCGCGGCGATTTTGAACTGGTGCTGCTGCGTCCTGATCTTAGCAGGGCAACCGTGAAACAGGACAGTAATTATCACTATGTCGTAGTGCCTACGGAAAAAGGGAATAACTATTACATTACAGATACTGCCTGTCAGCAGCTGGAAAGGATTGAAAAATCATCTAAGCGCAAGCCGGTGGTAAAAGCGTGGCTGACTCATTATACAGCTGGGGTGCCGGATACGATCAATATCCGTCATCAGGGTTTTAAATTTAATATTTCACTACAACGTGTACAGAAATGATGTTAGCAGGAAAATTATATACAATTGAGCAGGCGCACATGGCAGAAGGTGAGGAGGCCAGTACTTATCAGCTGTTATGGAATGCTGCACATCCCATATTTCAAGGTCACTTTCCTGGCCGTCCTGTAGTACCGGGTGTTTGCATGATGCAAACTGTTCAGGAACTGCTTGAATTGATGTTACAGCACAAAGTAGTACTGAAGAAGGCTGCCAATATGAAGTTCCTGAATATGATCGATCCAAATACACATCCGCTTGTGGTAACGCAAGTTCAGTACAAATTGCAGGAAGGTGAAATAAACGTGACCGCTTCCCTGAAATACGAAGCGCTCACTTTTATGAAATTCCAGGGAACATTTGTTAAAGCATAATGACCGATACCGCAAAATATAACGATCAGTTCACTGCTCAGAAAGCAGCCGTACTGGTGCCGACCTACAACAATGCCAAAACGCTGGAATCCGTTATAAGAGATGTACTTTCTTATACATCCCATGTCATTGTAGTAAATGATGGTAGTACCGACGAGACTGCCGATATTCTGGATACTTTTCCTCAGATACAGCGTGTGGATTATACGCCTAACAGAGGAAAGGGGATCGCCTTGCGCCGTGGTTTCCGCTATGCTGTTGAACAGGGCTATGATTATGTGATCACGATAGATGCTGACGGACAACACTTCGCATCTGACCTGCCGGTAATGCTGGAAAAACTGGAAACAGAACGGAAAGCAATTGTGATCGGTGCCCGTAATCTGCAGCAGGAAAACATGCCGGGCAAGAATACCTTCGCCAATAAATTTTCCAACTTCTGGTTCTATGTGGAAACAGGACTGAAAGGACCGGATACACAATCCGGCTATCGCCTGTATCCGGTGTATGCTATGCGCAATATGCGCTTCTGGTGTACCAAATATGAGTTCGAAATAGAGGTGCTGGTCAGAAGCGCCTGGAAGGGTATTAAAATAGACTGGGCGCCGATAAAAGTATATTATCCGCCGGCAGAAGAAAGGGTCTCTCATTTTCGTCCTTTCCGCGATTTTTCCCGTATCAGCGTGTTAAATACGGTGCTGGTAACAATCGCTTTTCTGTATATCAAACCAAGGGATTTCTTCCGTTATCTGATGAAGGCGGAGAACTGGCGCAGTATGTGGTACGACCATGTACTGAACAAGGAAGAGTCTAATTTCAGAAAAGCTATATCGATTGGGTTTGGCGTATTTATGGGCATTATACCTATCTGGGGTTTCCAGATGGTGACCGCTATGGCGCTGGCAGTTTTGTTCAAACTGAACAAAGCGCTGGTGTTTATGTCGTGTCATGTAAGTCTGCCGCCAATGATCCCATTTGTGATCTTCGCCAGTTTTGCTACGGGAAGGATCTGGGTGAAAGATGGAAGTTTGTTGCTGCCTTTCAGCACGAATTTATCACTGGATATGATCAAAGAGAATTTATTTCAATATTTAACAGGAGCCTGTACGCTGGCAGTCGCAGCTGGTATACTGGTGACGCTGATCGTATATGTGCTGCTGGCCATTTTCCGGAACGATCCGGCCAGGCAGCGAGAGGTACGTTAGTATTCGGTATTAAGTAATATGGGTAAGTTATTTGTAAGCATATATGATTTCTTTAACCGGCATAAGGCCTGGCTGTGGATCTGTACGATCGTGAGTTTTGCCCTGGCTGGATTCTTTGCTTCCCGCATCGAGCTGGAAGAAGATATAACCCGTATTCTTCCGAAAGATAAAGCCCTGGATAAACTGCAGCAGGTCTTTAACGACTCGCGTTTTGCAGATAAACTGGTGGTGATCATTTCCCAGAAAGATACCACACAGGGGCCGCAACCGGATAGCCTGACCGCTTTCGCACAGACGTTCACTGACACTGTCAATGCGAAATATGCGGACCATATCAGATACTTTCAGTCCAGAGTAGAAGATAATACTGTTCTTGATCTGATGCAGGTGATTCAGCAACACCTGCCTGTATTCCTGGAAGAAAAAGATTACCGGCAGATCGATTCCCTGATCATGCCCGACAGGTTACAGCAGACGCTGGAAAACAATTACCATACACTTATTTCTCCTGCAGGGCTTGTCGTAAAGAAAGTCATTGCAGCTGATCCGGTAGGCATGTCCTGGCTGGGTATCAAAAAGCTGCAACACCTGCAATATGATGAACAGTTTGAACTGTACGATGGCTTTGTCATGAGCAAAGACCAGCGGCACTTATTGCTGTTCATTACACCTGCTAATCCACCCAGCGCAACGGCTAAGAACCAGGCATTGCTGAATGGATTACAGCAGGAAATAAATAACCTGCAACAGTATTCTGCCAATACAACGGCATTCTACTTCGGTGCAGCAGCTGTTTCCGCAGGAAACGCCACACAGATCAAACAGGATTCCTTCCTGACCTTGGGTATTACTATTACCCTGCTGGTCGTGCTGATCGCTTTCTTCTTCCGCAGAAAACGTGCTCCACTGGTGATCATGTTGCCGGTTGCATTTGGCGGACTGTTCTCCATCGCGATCATTGCACTGACACAACATAGTATTTCCGGTATAGCGCTGGGCGTAGGAGCAGCGGTATTGGGTATTGCTGTTAACTATTCCCTGCACATCTTCAATCATCATCGTCATTCTCCCGATATCCGTGAAGTGATCCGTGATCTGGCGGAACCGATGACGATCGGTAGTTTCACAACTGTAGGCGGGTTTCTTTGTCTGCAGTTTGTACATTCTCCTATGCTGCGGGATGTAGGAATGTTCGCTGCCTATAGTCTGATAGGTGCTGCGTTATTTTCCCTGATATTCCTGCCTCACTGGATCGTATTGGGTCGTCAGTCAGTACAAAAGGATGCACATGCGCATACCTGGCTGGATAAACTGGCGGAATACAGACCTGAAAAGAATAAAGCACTGGTGATCGTTATCCTCGTGCTCACAGTGTTTTTCTTCTTTACCTCCGGTAAAGTGGGTTTTGAAAGCGATATGATGCGCATGAACTTCATGCGGCCCGAACTGAAAGCAGCGGAAACGAAGTTTAATCAGATCAATGCCTATACTGCACAATCTGTTTACCTGGTGACGGATGGCAAAGACCTTGAAGATGCATTGCAGAACAGTGAGCAATTGCAGGTACGCGTACATCAGTTACAGCAACAGGGTGTGATCAAAAAATATGCAGGTGTCAATACCTTACTGTTCTCCAAACAGGAACAACAACAGCGGATACAACGCTGGAATAATTACTGGACACCTGAAAAGAAACAATTACTGATCAATTATCTGCAACAGCACGGACCGGCAGTTGGCTACAAGCTGGCCGCTTTCGGACCTTTTGAACAGTGGTTACAGCAGGACTTTACGGTCATCCCTGAGGAAGATCTACAGTCCTTGCGTGCAGGTAATCTGGGAGACTTTATCACAGAAAAGAAAGGCAGTGTCTCACTGGTGACTTTACTGAAAATAGATCCGGCGCAGAAAGAAGCTGTGTACAAGGCTTTCGGAGAATTGGAACATACCACCATCTTTGATAAACAATATGTAGCGAATCGACTGGCTGTCGTGATCCGTGATGAATTCAACAGCATTGCCTGGATGACCTCATTGCTGGTATTTGTAGCCCTGCTGATATCTTATGGCCGTATAGAACTGGCGCTGATCACGTTTATTCCCATGCTTATCAGTTGGGTGTGGATATTAGGGATCATGGGATTGTTCGGTATCAAATTCAATATTGTTAACATCATTCTCAGCACATTCATTTTTGGTTTGGGTGATGATTACAGCATCTTTACAATGGATGGTCTGATGCAGGAATATAAATATGGGAAGAAAGAGAATCTGGCTTCTTTCCGCTCCTCTATCTTCTTATCGGCACTGACAACAATACTGGGTATTGGTGTGATGATATTCGCACAGCATCCATCGCTGAAGTCCGTAGCGATGATCTCTATCATTGGTATCAGTTGCGTGGTGCTGACTTCCCAGGTATTGATCCCCTTATTATTCAACTGGCTGATCACAAACCGCGTGCGTAAAGGAAGGGCTCCCTGGACCTTACATGGCTGGGTGAAGTCAGTATTCTCCTTTACTTATTTCACGACAGGGTGCCTGGTATTAACTGTGATTGGCTGGGTATTGGTGAAGTTCAATCCGTTTAAGAAAAAAGAAAAAGCGAAATATCTCTATCATCGTATTTTATCTGCTTACACCCGGTCCGTGATATACATCATGGGCAATGTGAAAAAGAAGATCATCAATCCGCTGGGAGAACAACTGGATACACCTGCGGTGATCATCAGCAATCACCAGTCATTCCTGGATATACTGATATCTACCATGCTGCATCCGAAGGTGATACTGCTGACAAGTGAATGGGTGTGGAATTCACCGGTATTTGGGGCAGTAGTGCGTATGGGTGATTATTATCCGGTGGCAGAAGGTGCTGAAGGCAGCATCGAAAAGCTGCGGAAAAAAGTAGAAGAAGGATATTCCATCGTAGTATATCCTGAAGGCACCCGCTCCACAGATGCCAGTGTAAAACGTTTCCACAAGGGCGCGTTTTATATAGCAGAACAGCTGGGACTGGATATCCTGCCGATCGTGTTGCATGGTACTGCCTATACAATGAGCAAGAATGACTTCCTCTTGAAAGATGGTACCATTACGATTAAATACCTGCCAAGGATCAAAGCGGGTGATAGCAGCTGGGGTGAGGGATATGCCGCACGTACCAAACAGATCAGCCGTTATTTCAAAGCTGAATATGAACAACTGCGTCGTGATACTGAAGTACCTGCCTATTTCCGTGAACAGCTGATCTACAGTTATATCTACAAAGGCCCGGTACTGGAATGGTACATGCGTATCAAAACAAAACTGGAGGGTAACTATGCCCTGTTTGATCAGTTGTTACCGAGGAAAGGACGGATTCTTGATATTGGTTGCGGATATGGCTTTATGAGCTATATGTTACACTGGTTATCCGCAGAAAGAGAAATAAAAGGACTGGACTACGACGAAGAGAAAATTACGACCGCGCAACATTGTTACCTGCGGAATGAGCAGATAAGTTTTGAACATGCAGATATTACCAATTATGCTTTTGAAAAGTACGATGCTTTTGTGATCCTTGATGTGCTGCATTATCTGCAGCCGGCAGAGCAGGAAAAGGTGCTTTCAGCCTGTATCAGTCAGCTGAATGAAGGCGGCGTTATCATTGTACGCGATGGCGACGCCGATCTGAAAGAGAGACATGAAGGTACTAAGCTGACGGAGTTATTTTCTACAAAGCTGATCGGCTTTAATAAAACTAAAGATAAACCCTTGTCTTTCTTTTCATCTTCCCGGATCAGGGAAATCGTTACTGCCAATGGTGCAGTAATGGAACAGATAGACAATACGAAGTATACCTCAAACGTAATTTTCATCATCAAAAAGTTATCCCCTGTACATGCAGTATGATGTAGTCATAATAGGAAGCGGGCTGGGAAGCCTTGTTTGCGGAGCTATTCTCAGTAAGAATGGTTACCGTGTCTGTATCTATGAAAAGAACAGACAAATAGGCGGTTGTTTGCAGACCTTTTCGCGCGACAAAGCTATTATCGATTCAGGCGTACATTATGTAGGAGGTTTGGAGGATGGACAGACGCTGAATCAGGTATTCCGTTATCTGGGGATCATGGATACGATGAAACTGAAACGGATGGAGATGGATGGTTTTGATCATATTCATTTCGGAGAAGAACAGAAAGTGTATAAGCTGGCCCAGGGCTATGATAATTTTGCCCGCCAGTTATTAACAGACTTTCCTGGTGAAAAAGAAGCTTTACAGGCTTATTGTGACAAGATGCAGGAAGTATGTGGTAAGTTCCCGCTGTTTAACCTGCGGATGGGAGATTACCGGGAGAAAGAGAGTGTGATGAAGCTGGATACCTATGACTTCCTTCGCAGTATCACCGATAATGAGCGTTTGCGCCAGGTGCTGGCGGGTAATAACCTGTTATATGCCGGAGAACAGGGAAAAACACCGTTCTATGTGCATGCCCTGGTACAACACAGTTATATTGAAAGTTCCTGGAAATGTGTGGATGGAGGTTCACAGATCTCCCGTGCTTTAAATAAGATCATCAAAGAGAATGGCGGCGCGATCATCCGCAATACGGAAGTAAAACGTATCGTCGAATTTGACGGTAAGGTGGATCATGTCGTGCTGGATAATGGGGAAGAGGTGAGCGCACGGCATTACATTTCAGGATTACATCCGTCTGTTACCATGCAGATGACGGAAAGTGTCAGTCTGCGTAATGCATACCGTACCAGACTACAAAGCCTGGAAAACACACCTGGTACATTCATGCTGAATGTCGTACTGAAACCAGGTACATTCAGGTATCAAAACTATAACTACTACCATCACGCGTCGGACAATGCGTGGGATGGCGTAAACTATACAGCTGACAACTGGCCTAATACCTATGCTTTATTCGTAGCGGCAGGTACAGGCAGGGAGGAATATGCAGATAATCTGTCTATCATGACCTATATGCGCTATGAAGATGTAGCAGCATGGCATGATACCTTTAATACGGATTCCTGCCCGGATGAAAGAAATGCTGACTATCAGGCATTTAAAAATGAAAAGTCAGAGAAACTGCTGGATTTGGTGGAAAAGCAATATCCGGGTCTGCGGAACTGTATACATGCTTACTACGCCTCTACGCCGCTGACTTACAGGGATTACCTGGCGATGCCGGAGGGAAGTATGTACGGGGTGGCTAAAGATGCCAATGATCCTTTAAAAACAGTTATTTCCGCTGCCACTCGTCTACCCAATTTGTATCTTACCGGGCAAAATCTGAACTTGCATGGAATTTTGGGCGTAACGATGACGGCAGTGGTGACAAGTTCGGTACTGCTGGGCATGGAAAAGCTGATAAACGATATTAACGCAGCATAAATACAAACTGAGAGATGGCACTGAAAAGGGGAAAAAAACGGAGCGGATGGCGTAAACTGGGAAGGGCGCTGTTATACATTACCGGCACGATCCTACTGTTAATTATCATATTGGTGGTCTATGTGATGAGTGTATCGCATATTGATCCGCCGGAGATAGCAGATAAATCATCCCTGCAATGGGAGCGTAAAGCACTGGATAGTAGCAGCTATACACTGGGTAACAGCTGGTTCCGTAAGAGTGAGAGTGGCCTTTATGAGCTATATGTAGAGGGTAAGCCATTTGAAAGGGGCGTTGTGGAAGGTAAACTGACTGCCGAACTGGTAAAACGCCAGGAGGACCATTTTACCGATCAGATCAAAAAAATGATCCCTTCACAGTCTTACCTGAAATTCCTGCGCTACTTCGTTGGTTTCTTCAACAGAAATCTCGCTGATAATATTGCTGAAGAAAATAAAGAAGAGATCTATGGGATCTCTTTTTCCGCTTCAGATAAGTACGATTTCATCGGTACCAACTATGAGCGTCTGCTCAACTACCATGCGGCGCATGACATCGGGCATGCTTTACAGAATATGGCGCTGGTAGCCTGTACCTCTTTCGGTACCTGGGATGGGGCTTCTGCAGACAGCAACCTGATCATCGGCCGTAACTTCGATTTTTATGTAGGAGACAAATTCGCAGAAGATAAGATCGTCGCTTTCTATCATCCGGAGAAAGGTTACCGCTTTATGATGGTGACCTGGGGAGGTTTTACAGGTGTTGCTTCCGGTATGAACGAAAAAGGACTGACAGTAACCATCAATGCGGATAAGAGCGATATTCCTACCGGTTCGGCTACGCCGGTATCGCTGGTAGCAAGAGAGATTCTGCAGTATGCAAAAACGATCGATGAGGCCTGGACCATTGCTAATAAGCATAAGATGTTCGTATCAGAGTCTTTCCTGGTAGGTTCCGCAGAAGATAACCGTGCGGCTATCATAGAAAAGACGCCTGAGAAAATGGATATGTACGATCCGAAAGATCAGTTCATCACCTGTACCAATCACTTCCAGGGTACTGGTCTGGCGGCGGAAGACAAGAATATCAAACAGCGTGAGGAAACAGCCTCCGGCTACCGCTTTAATCGTTTATCGCAGTTACTGAAACAGAAAGGTCCGAACACCGTACAGAAAACGGTGGATATCCTTCGCGACCGTGCTGGTATGGGCGGAAGGAATATCGGTATGGGGAATGAAAGAGCGATCAATCAGTTTATCGCCCATCACTCGATCGTATTCGAACCGAAAAAGAAAATGGTATGGGTGTCTACAGCACCCTGGCAGCTGGGTAAGTTTGTGGCCTACAACCTGGATTCTATCTTTAGTATGAAGGGCCTGCAATATGATCATGAGGTGTATGACAGCACACAGACGATCGCAGCCGATCCTTTCCTGCAAACACAGGACTACCAGGCATTTGTAGCCTTCCGTAAGATCAAGACCGATATTATGGATGGTAAGGACGCGGATGTGCAGCAACTGATCAGCCTCAATCCGGAATACTATCATGCTTACGTGCTGGCGGGAGATTATATGTTCAAAAGGAAAGATTATACCGGAGCAACAGCTTATTATAAAAAAGCACTGACAAAAGTAATAGCGACGAAAGGAGAGGAAGATCACATCCGCAAACAGCTTGAAAAATGCGCTAAAAGCAAATAATCATGATTTACGGAATCGGTACCGACATTGTTGAAGTAGACCGCATTGCGGTGAAGATAGAGAAGGGAAAAGGATTCCGTGACCTGGTATTTACAGCGAAAGAAATAGCTTATTGTGAGCAGCAGGTGCATCCTGCACAGCACTATGCGGCCCGTTTTGCCGCCAAAGAAGCTTTTCTCAAGGCAATGGGAACAGGCTGGGGGCATGGGAAGATCAACTTCAACGAGATAGAGATTGTCAATAACGAGCACGGAAAACCTTTACTACAACTGACCGGTACGGCAGTTGCCAGTTATAGTGAATTACAGATTAAACAGATACATGTCTCTCTATCACATGTAAAAGCGACGGCTGTCGCAATGGTGCTGATAGAGGTCTGAAAACCGACAACCATGTACATACCCGACATTGAACTGCAATCTACCGCAGCCATCAGGAAATACCAGGAAACAGAAGTATTGCGCCTGCTGGGCTATCTGCGTCAGTTTTCTCCTTTCTACAGAGAATGGTTTGCGCAGCATGGTATACAACCTTCCACCGTTAAATCGCTGAATGATCTCTGGCTGATACCACCCGTTACAAAAGAACAGCTGCAACAGCAGAACTGGGAGTTCCTTTGTGTGGATAAAAGCAGGATCGCTGAATATACAACCACCTCAGGCACTTTAGGTAATCCTGTGATCATTGCATTGACACAGAAGGACCAGGAGCGGCTGAGCTATAATGAATACATTTCCTTCTGCTGTGCCGGTGGTACAGAAAACGATATTTACCAGCTGATGCTGACGCTGGATCGTCAGTTTATGGCCGGTATGGCATATTACAATGGTATCCGTAAACTGGGCGCCGGCGTACTGCGCGTAGGGCCGGGCGTGCCTTCCCTGCAATGGGAGAATATCAGCAGGATACAGCCGACCACCATTGTGGCGGTACCGTCTTTCATCGTAAAGCTGATTGCTTTTGCGAAGGAACATAATATCGATATCAACGCTTCATCTGTGAAAAGTGCGGTGTGTATAGGGGAGAATATCCGTAATGTGGATTTCTCGCTGAATGTGCTGGGAAAGAAGATCACAGAACAATGGGATATTAAGCTGTATTCGACCTATGCCTCTACTGAGATGCAGACGGCCTTTACAGAATGTAATGCAGGTCAGGGTGGACACCACCATCCGGAGTTGCTGTATGTAGAATTACTGGATGATAACAATCAGCCGGTAGGACCTAATCAGGACGGGGAAGTGACCATTACAACCCTTGGCGTGGAAGGGATGCCGCTGCTGCGTTATAAAACAGGGGATATCTGCCGTTATTTTGAGGAACCTTGTTCCTGCGGCAGACATACCATGCGTTTGTCACCGGTGATCGGTCGTCGTAAGCAGATGATCAAATACAAGGGAACAACCTTGTATCCGCCTGCTTTGTTCGATCTTTTGAACGACATGGAGGAAGTGAAAGAGTTTGTAGTAGAGGTATTCTCTAACGAAATAGGCACAGACGAGATCCTGCTGCACCTCTGGCCGGTGGCGGAAACCGAGGATATAGACAGGAAGATCCGTTCGTATTTACAGGCAAAACTGCGTGTAATACCACAGGTACGTTATTGCTCACAGGCAGATGTTATGAAGATGCAATTTCCTGAAGGCAGCAGGAAACCTATCAAGTTCATCGACAGACGATAATCAGAAGGCGAAGTCGGCATCCGCTTTCGGATTGTCCAGTTTTGTACTTTTTCTGATCCCGTTCAGGATGACATGGATCATGTTGATCTGGTTAGGATGCTCGTCATAGAGCACATTATTCCTGACATGAGCGGTTTTGAAGGGAGGGATCTTTTCGGCAGAAAGGAAGCACCAGGCGGCCTCTTCCTCGATTTTGTAGCCGAGATATTGCAGGCGGACTGGTTTGCCATCAGTGGTTATGAACAGGTGTTTACGCAGGTAGCCGGCAATCAGGCTGTCAGTAGCGGCTTTGTTGGCCGGATGAATGATATCCAGCGGGGTTTTAGACTGTTTTCTGAGGGTATTTTCCAGGTCATCTGCAAAGATGCGGCAACTGATTTCCAGCTCATTACCGGATTTGTTGTGCGTAATTTCTGTAACACTTACGTAAAATGGATGGAATACCATCCAGGCCGAAACCAACCATTTATATAATAATACCCCCACTTGCCTAAAAAATTTTAAATATTAAGATGCGCTTTGTATAATTACTAAAACTAGCAACAAATATAGGGTAATGAATGAGTTTGTGATGTACTTTCAGATGGGGTGGCAGCATATTGTGGATTGGGAGGGCATGGACCATATACTGTTTATTGCCGCCCTGTGTGCTATTTACCTGCTGGAAGACTGGAGAAAAGTGCTGGTGCTGGTTACAGCTTTTACAATAGGGCACTCTATTACCCTGGCATTGAGCGTGACGAATGTGGTACATATCAGTAGTAAACTGATAGAATTCCTGATACCTGTCACTATATTTATAACCGCATTTTCCAATATCATCAGGAAGCAGACTGTACCGGTAAAACTGCAGATCAATTACTTTTTTGCAGGCTTTTTCGGTTTGATCCATGGAATGGGTTTTTCAGGATACCTTAAAAGTTTACTGGGAACACAGACAAACATTGTTAAACCCCTGCTGGCATTTAATCTCGGATTGGAATTTGGTCAGATACTGATCGTTACAGGTGTTTTACTACTGGCAGGTATTATTGTCAATATTACCCGGGTAAAGCGAAGGGACTGGAATATGTTCCTCTCTTCTGCTATTTTTGGGATCGCTTTTATGATGGCCGCTGAGCGGTTTAAAGAATTAATGGTTAAGTAAGCAGTATCAACCAAGCTGCGACCTTTGAAATATAGATTTGTTTATGAGAAAAAAATCCTTCAGACTGGCGCTTGCCCTGGGCTTTATGACGGCCGTGGCGCAGGCGCAGAATCCTGGCTCTAATCATGGTAACCGCTTTGAACAGCTGGGTACGATGATCGCAGATCCAAACATGTACCGTTCTGCTTCCGGCGCACCCGGACCAAAATACTGGCAGCAACGGGCAGACTACGACATTACCGCTACCCTGGATGATGAGCAGCAAAAGCTCACCGGCGCGGAAACCGTTACCTACTTTAACAATTCTCCCGATCCGCTGACCTACATCTGGTTACAGCTCGATGAGAATGAGCATGACCTGAAAAGCGACAACAACAGCTTTGACGGCAGTACCATGTCAGAAAGAATGAGCATGCGTACGGTAAATGGTTTGCTCGGTAATCCTGGTAGTAAGGCTTTCGGTGTGAACATCGTAAAGGTGACCGACGAAAGTGGTAAGGCATTGCCTTATACCATTAATCAGACCATGATGCGTATCGATCTGCCACAAACCCTGCAACCGGGCCAGAAGCTCCGTTTTAAGGTAGAATGGTGGTACAATATCTCTGACCGTATGGTACAGGGTGGTCGTGGTGGTTATGAATACTTCCCGGAAGATAAAAACTACCTGTACACTATTACACAGTGGTACCCTCGTCTGGCAGTATATTCTGACTTCCAGGGATGGCAGAACAAGCAGTTCACCGGTCGTGGTGAATTTGCCCTGACCTTCGGTAACTTCCATGTAAGCATGAACGTACCGGCTGATCACGTAGTAGGTGCTACCGGTGAGTGTCAGAACTATAAGGAAGTACTGACTGGCGCACAATACCAGCGCTGGCAGCAGGCACAGACAGCTAAACAGCCGATTGAGGTAGTAACGCTGGATGAAGCGAATAAAGCACTGGCAGGTCATTCCAATGGTCGTAAGACATGGGTATATGAGGCTGACAACGTACGCGACTTCGCCCTGGTATCTTCCCGCCGCCTGGTATGGGATGCGATGGCGACCAACGTGGAAGGCAAAAAAGTAATGGCGATGTCTTACTATGGTCCTGAAGCGTATCCACTGTACAACCGCTATTCTACGAAAGTAGTGGCGCACACTGTAAAGACTTATTCCAAACATACTATTCCATATCCTTATCCTGTAGCGATCTCCGTAGAAGCTGCAAATGGTATGGAATATCCGATGATCTGTTTCAACTACGGTCGTGCAGAGAAAGACGGTACTTACTCTGAAGCTACCAAAAACGGCATGATCGGGGTGATCATCCACGAAGTGGGTCACAACTTCTTCCCGATGATCGTGAACTCTGACGAGCGTCAGTGGACATGGATGGACGAAGGTCTGAACACTTTCTGCCAGTTCCTGACAGAACAGGAGTGGGATAACAACTTCCCTTCCAACCGTGGTCCTGCTTACAAGATCACTGACTACATGAAGATGCCGAAAGATCAGCTGGAGCCTATCATGACAAACTCTGAAGATATCTCTCAGTTCGGTCCGAATGCATATGCTAAACCAGCTACAGCGCTGAACATCCTGCGTGAAACTGTAATGGGGAGAGACCTGTTTGATTTCGCTTTCCGTGAGTATGCACGCAGATGGGCATTCAAACATCCGACACCTGCTGATTTCTTCCGTACAATGGAAGATGCATCTGCGGTTGACCTGGATTGGTTCTGGCGTGGCTGGTTCTTTGGTACTGAACCAGTTGACATCTCTCTTGATAGCGTGAAATGGTATCGTCTTGACACCAAAGATCCACAGATCAGCAAAGCGGAAGCAAAAGCAAAATATGACCGCGCAGCCGATCATATCTCCCGTGCACGTAACAAGGCAGCAGGTATGACTTTCGAAGTGGATAAGGATACCAGTCTGCAGGATTTCTATGTAAAATGGAACCGTTTCGAAGTAACTCCTGAAGATAAATCAGCTTACGATGCATTTACTGCCGGACTGACACCTGAAGAGAAACGTTTGTATGAAAGCAAGAAGAATTTCTACGAACTGTCTTTCTCTAACGTAGGTGGACTGGTAATGCCACTGATCATCGAGTGGACATTTGCAGATGGTACAAAGGAAACAGACCGTATTTCTGCTTATATCTGGCGTAAAAACGAAAACAGTGTAACGAAAGTTTTCGCAAAAGATAAAGAAGTGGTAAGCGTTAAACTGGATCCATTGCGTGAGACAGCTGATATCGACGAGGCTAACAATAGCTGGCCACGTGCAGCGGCTCCATCCCGTTTTGAGCTGTTCCGCCAGTCACAGGGCATACGTGGTGCATCCACAGGTGGCAACCCTATGCAGAAAGCGAGGAAATAGTAAATGAAGGATTTACCTCACTGTATATAAAGAAGGCCTGATCTGTAACAGATCAGGCCTTCCTGTTTTAAATGATGTTGCGGCAGCTTATGCCTGATCATTCTTTTTAGGCTTTTCCGACTTTTCGGCTCCTTTTTTAACCGTACGTCCTGCGTCTTTCAGCGCACGGTGTATGATCCACTCCAGCTGACCATTGATACTTCTGAACTCATCCGCAGCCCATTTCTCAATTGCTTCATACGTTTGGGTATCAATCCGTAATACAAATGTTTTCTTATCCGCCATACCCGTTATTTACCTGGTTATTGATGGAGGGTGCCTGTGTTGACAACAGGTGTTACTTTTGATTCGCCGCAAAGTACTACCAGCAGGTTGGATACCATAGCAGCTTTACGCTCCTCATCCAAAACTACGATTTCCTTTTGTGATAATCTGTCGAGCGCCAGTTCAACCATACCTACAGCACCTTCCACTATCTTGGTACGTGCAGCTACGATAGCCGTTGCCTGCTGCCGTTGGAGCATTGCGCCAGCGATTTCAGGGGCATAAGCAAGGTGACTGATACGTGCTTCCATTACCGTGATACCGGCGGGGCTCAGTCGTTCATTTAGCTCTTTTTCCAGCATCTCATTTACTTTATCACCACCACCACGCAGGGTGATGTCTTCATCCGTTTCGGTGTCTTCCATTCTGTCGTAAGAGTAGCTTACTGCCAGGTGACGTACAGCCGCTTCACTCTGTACATTCACATATTGCAGATAGTTATCCACCTCAAATGAGGCTTTATAGGTATCAGTGACGCGCCATACGGTTACGGCAGCAATTTCAATGGGGTTACCCAGCTTGTCATTCACTTTCAGCTGCTGACCATTGTGGTTGTGCGCTCTCAGGGAAAGATGTGCTGTTTTGTAGAAGGGATTTACCCACATTAATCCGTTTTCTTTTACGGTGCCGATATACTTACCAAAGAAGGTCAGTACGCGTGAGTGGTTGGGGTTCACTATAATAATACCTTTTACAGTGAAGATGAACGCGATAAAAAAGACGATTCCCAGCAATGTCAAAATGCCTGTCCCTGTCTGGGTTCCTGCAAAAAACAAGTAGGCAGCTGCAAGAAAGCTGATAATGCCAAGAAGGATGGCCAGATAGCCGGAGACGGGTTTAACGATCTTTTCCATAATAGTATAGTTTTGATATCGAAATGATATCAAAACTAATCAAAAAGAATTGAACAGCCAAAAGAGAGTTTTCCGGAATTTGCAGGCATCGTCTAAAGGCATTATTTTAAGGCAAAATTCACGATATGAAGTATGTATTAGGCGTTATGTTGTTATTGCTTGGCTTTACGGGCGCAAAGGCGGCCCAGGTGGATACAATAGCGATCTATAGCAAGGCAATGCACAAAAGTCTGAAATGTGTGGTGGTCACACCTGATAGTTACAAAGACGAACACGAGCGTTATCCGGTCGTATATATCCTTCATGGGTACAGTGGTAATTACGCAGACTATGTCAAAAAGATCCCGGGTCTTGCGGCTGTTGCCGACACGTATCAGCTGATAATGGTCTTCCCGGATGGTGGCTTCAGTAGCTGGTACCTGGATAGTCCGCTGGATAGCAGTGTACGTTTTGAGACATATGTGGGTAAAGAGATCCCTTCTTTTATCGATCAGCATTATCGCACGAAAACTGACCGTCAGCATCGCGCTATTACCGGACTGAGTATGGGTGGCCATGGTGCATTATATCTCGCTATCCGTCACCAGGAAACTTTTGGTGCGGCTGGTAGTATGAGTGGTGGGGTAGATTTCCGTCCTTTCCCCAATAACTGGGATATCGCAAAAAGACTGGGGACTTTAAAAGATAATACTACTAACTGGGATAAAAACGTAGTGGTCAATCAGCTTGCTGATCTGAAGAATGATTCATTGTCACTGATCATCGATTGTGGTGTAAAGGACTTTTTTATAGATGTGAATCGTCAGCTGCATCAACGCTTGCTGGAACTGGGAATATCACATGATTATATTGAAAGACCAGGAGCGCACGCCTGGGACTACTGGAGTAATTCTATCATGTACCAGCTGATGTATTTCCATCGTTATTTCAAATAAATATTCACAATTTATATGAGCTGATCAGCAGGTATATGTTTGCCTGGGGATGGCTTATGTATAGTTAGACTATACTTATCTTCCGTTAGTGCTACGTAGAAAAGGGAGCACTAAGAGAGGATAAGTATAGTCTGATTATATCAGGAAGAAGTGACAGCTACAAAATTAGCGTCATTGCATGTTGAAAGATTGCAGTTGATATAATATCATTTATCCTGTGTAATGAACAATGCAAAATGAAACATCAGTGTGTGAAGTTCAGCGGCTTGAATGTCAATACCCTGATAATACTCTCCAACCTCGATTTACCACAACCTGTTTTTACCAGCTGTTCAAGGTCTTCCGCTCTTCTCGCCAGGTCATTGAAGGTCCATTTGATGGGAGCACCGGTAGGTCTGCCGGCCGGATCGGTCACGCGGAATAAATCATCCACCTGTGCCGGATCGCCGGTCAGGAAAGCAGCCAGCGTAGGTTTAACACCAAATGGCTGTGGTGCTATCTGCAGGAAGGCAGCATGAGAAACCCCGGCAGGATCATTGATCAGGTTACCCACGGCCGTATTGGCTTCTCCACCATGACAACCGCTACAGGTATTCACAGAAAGAATATGTCTTACCGTATCATTGCTAATGTGGGAAGCGCCGGCGGCAGTCGCAGCATCCCAGAAATGCCCGGGCGTCAGCGTATGTGCTTTACCCCCCAGGAAGTTAGTTCCTACTTCAATATCCTGAATTGCGTATGTCTGGTCAAGAATAGCAGGTTCATTGCCATTGGCATAGGTTGCCAGCAATAACTGATTGGCCGGAGTAGCCCCTGCGATCCTGTTGAATTTCAGATTGGGCTCCTGTTTAACCGTTACTTCGTCAAATACCCCTTTTTTACTGATCACAAACTCTCTCAGCTCCCAGGGATTACCTATTGCCAGTTCATTCGTTCTAAGCTGATTTAGGCTGCTTCCGTTTGGTTTGGATGGACTGGTGCCTGCTGTGGTAAACTGGTCTGTAATCGCCTGTAAAGCGTTATTATAGGTAGCCGAACCAGGTACCAGGTTCTTGAGGTTATACCACTGCTGTGCAAAGTCCACTAATTCCTTACAATTGTTCTTCGGGATGCCATATTCCAGGATGGTGGTAAAACGAAGCGGATTACAGTTGGTATTCAGTACGCCGAATACGAAACGGCCTTCTCCGGCATTACTTACCGTATACCCGCTGTTACCACGCAGGTCGAGACGGTTTACGATGGCCAGCAAACGGAAAGGCGCCAGGGTAGGATCGATATTGAATGTTTTCCAGTTGCTGATCGTCACCGTAGCACCGGGATTACTTTTCTGTACCCAGGGGAGGATCACTGTATTGAACATATTGGTACGGGCATTCACCACATCCGCATTGATCGTTTGTGTGGCCATCCATTTCTCCAGCCAGGACTGAATAAATGCCGTTACGCTGATACCGGTAACCGGTGTATTGGCCATCTGGGTGATCAGGTGACCGAATGTCCATACACCTTTGGGATTGCCCTTTTTGGTACAGGGATTGAATGTCCGGGTAGGGTCTTCTATCACCCCCAGGTCCGTGATCATGAGGGAGCGTTCTCTCAGTTCCGGATCCGGGATCAGCCTGAATATGTCCGGATCGAGTGTAGCACCTCTGTCAAAATCCAGGCTTTTCACCGGACTTTCCCTCACGATATTATCGATCAGTGTTGCAGAACGGCCGGACCATCTGAAGAGGTGTTCCCGTTTGTTCAGCTTTTCCAGATTGGCATTCTGAATGGCAATCAGGTCTTCTTTGAAACGGTTGAGGTCTTCATTGACCGCAATGGAGAAAATACCGTCTTCTGCCTTCTCATCTCCATCCACACCATCGTCACGGAGACTCAGGGTTTCATCACCCACAAGAAAGGAAAGCGTGTTGTCTCTTACGGTTCCGCGGGGAAAGGTCGCCGTGAGTAATACGTTGTTGCCATTCACGGGTTCTTTCAGGGTTTTTACCTGGATGTTGCTGGCAATGGGAGGGGTGCGTTCAAACTCCGGTATGACTGCAGCAGCTGTTGCAACATTCTTTGCAGGTGTTTTCTTTTTACTGTCTTCACATGCGTGAAGAAAAATTGAGGCCAGCAGTATACCTGCCGGTAATAATCGGTTTGACATGAATTGTCTGTTTTTGGGGTGTAAAAAATATAGTGTTACATGAATAAAAATGTTGTGGATATCCTCATCGGTAAGGTGTGTTGCAGGGGGCGTATATGACAGAATGCTGCTGTAAAGATAATGTGGGGTATATGTAGTTGCACCGCAGTATTTGCCAAAAAGGAAAAGCCGGACCTCGATAGGTCCGGCTTGTTATTGCTGCTTTTTTTATAGCGGTATAGATGGCTATACGAGAATTGTTACTGCTTATCCCACCAAACCGGGGTGGTCAAAGCATTTGTGCCTTGTCTTGTAATGGCTTCCTGGTAATGAGTAGGGTTAGAGGCTAACTCTGTAGAAGGATACAGCATTCTGCGTGGTATCTTTCCACCGGTGGCATTGCCAACATAGTTGACCTGGGTCAGCTGCGGATAGCCGCTTCTGCGCCAGTTGGACCATGATTCATACCAGTCGAGCAGACAAGCTGCCCAATATTGTGTATTGATCTGATTGTAACCGTCAGCGTCAACATATGGATGAGCTGCCAGATAAGTTTGAATAGCTTCACTGCTGATGGTAGCGGTGGAACTGTATTGTGCCAGTTGTTCCATCGCTGCTTTTACGCCATTGTTATAATGGGTAGCTGCATTGGTACCAACATTCCAGCCTCTCTTTGCAGCTTCTGCCAGTAAGAGTTCTGTCTGTGCATAAGTTACCAGGAAAGATGGACCGTTCAGTTTCAGCAATACATTTTTGTTCAGTACTGAATATTTCTTCAGGTCACCCGGATAACCTGGCGCTTTGGAAATATCGGTAGGGCTGCTGGAACCATTGGTGTCATACCCGTTAGGCATGCCCAGCTGGTCAGCCGGTACTTCACTGTTGCTGGCAGGTACTACCGCAATATATTGCAGACGTGGATCGCTGTTGTTTTTCAGGAAGTCCATAAATGTTTTGCTGATGCTGGCTTCACCTGGCGTATTGATCGCATTCCATTCTCCGGAGAGGATGTTGCTTACCCTGTTGACAGTAGTTCGGCCGCCGGTTGCATCGTGCAGGATGTAGGCATTCTCTGCGTTAGAGGAGATCAGACCACCTGCATATGCTTTTTCTGCCCAGCTCTTTGCCAGTGCTTCGTCTCTTTTGGTCAAACGCATAGACAGACGGAGCATCAGGGAATAAGCCAGTTTCTTCCAGTTGGTTACGATCTGCGTAGCGTTCTGGGCACCGCCTTTGTTGTAGATCAGGTCACCCTGGCCCGGAACCTGTTTGGTAGCATCCAGCGCCTTGGCTGCTTCGTCCAGTTCTTTCAGCATGTCCAGGTAGATATCCTGCTGTGCATCATATTTTGGATCGAAGATGCGGTCGCTGTAACCTTTACCAGCTTCGGAGTAAGGAATATCTCCGTAGATATCGGTCAGGCGATGGAAGATCAGCACTTTTGTGATACGGGCGATGTTGTACAGATTCGTCTGGAAAGGATTGTCTTTTGTTACCCTTACCACATCTGTAATATATTTCACCTGATCAGGATAAGCGCGTTCAAAGTATGCACTGGCCCAGCCATCGTTCTGCAGGTATTTGTCGCCTGCATACCAGGTAGCATTGGACAGTTGCTGCATCATCATCGAACAATAGATGATGTTCACACGCCAGGTATCATAACTATAGTCGCTGTTACCCGTGAATTCCAGCACTGCGCGGGAGAAGTTGTATTCAGGTACACCGCTTTCTTCGCCGGATTTGTTCTTGTCAGTGTTGATATCTTCAAAGTCCTTCGTACAGGCAGTCGTCAGTAGTAAAGCTGGCAGACCGAGTACAAGTAATAATTTATGCAGAGATTTCATTATTCCAGATTTTAGAATTTAACATTCAGGTTCACACCGATTGAACGGGTAGTAGGCAGACCTGCATATTCCAGACCCTGTGCGTTGCTGTTGCTGTAGTTGGATTCAGGATCGATGTTAGGCGTAGATTTCTTGATGTAGAAAAGGTTACGTCCTACCAGTGAGATGCTGATGCCATTCAGTTTTTCGTGCAGCGCTGCTCTGGAAAAGTCATATGTCAGTGCCAGTGAGCGGAATTTGATGAAGTCTGATTTATATACCTGCAATGCAGAGATGCTGGACAGTCTTGCGTAGTAGTCGTCAGCCACAATAGTTGTTGTTTTTGCGTCGCCGGCTTCAGTTACACCAGTTACGACAACACCACCTTCACGTCCTGCCAGTGTTTCTTTGTGCAGACCATAGCTGTAAGCGTTGGCATTGGTACCGGAGTAGATCTTACCACCTGATTTGAAATCGATCAGGAAGCTCAGGTGGAACTTGCCATAAGACAGTTCGTTGCTCCAGCCGCCGGTGTAAGGGGCTACGCCTGAACCTGCAGCAATGAGCGCATCTGTACGCTGAGGTACGCCTGATGCATCTACGATCAATTCGCCTTTCGCATTACGTTTGAAGTCGTATACCATGATCTGTGAATAAGGCAGTCCTACTACGTGGTTGATGAAACCATCTTCTGTACGGGATTCACCACCTTCTACCAGCATAGATGCCTGACCTTCTGCCAGCTGTATTACTTTGTTTTTGTTGTGGGCAAAGTTGAATGTAGTGGTCCATGAGAAGTTAGCTGTTTTCACAGGAGTACCACCGATCATTGCTTCAATACCTTTGTTTTCCAGTTTACCTACGTTCACCAGTGCACTGGTGTAGCCGGATCCGGAAGATACTGTAGCCGTTACGATATCATTAGAAGCCTGTTTGTTATACCAGCTGAAATCTCCGAATAAACGATTGTCGAAGAGTTTCAGTTCAGCACCTACTTCGATCTCTTTTACCTTGAGTGGTTTCAGTTCCTTGTTAGGGATTTTGTTGTCGATGTCACCCAGTGGTACGCCATTGACAGTATTTCCCAGTGTGCTGTAGTACAGTGCAGTTTTATATTCATCCGCATCACCGCCTACCTGTGCATAACCTGCTCTGATCTTACCGAAGCTGAGCCAGTTGGTTTTGATGTTTTCAGAGAAAACGTATGAACCGCTCACAGATGGGTAGTTGTAGGAATTGTTTTTCTTAGGCAGCGTGCTACTCCAGTCGTTACGGTCAGTAACGGTCAGATATAATGTGCTGGCCCAGGATAATTCCAGTGATCCGTATACGGACTGTACCTGTTTATTGTATTGTATAATAGTGCTGTTCTTGGTAGCAGCAGTGGCTGGGTTGTAAACAAATGGGAAAGCGAAGTTGGATGCAGTTACATCATTTACCTTATCTACCTTCTTTAACAGGTTAGCGCCGGCAGTGAAGCTCAGGTTTAACTTGCTGGTGATTTCTTTGTTGATACCGAGTAACGCGTCCACATTTGTTTCATTGAACTGACGGTTACGCTCCAGGTCCAGGCTGCCCGCAGGGCGGTAAGCAGTACCGGTAGGCGTGATCGAAGTAGCATTGAAACCAAAGTAGTCATTCGCTACACGTGCCTGTACAAATAACCATGGTAAAGGGGTATAACGCAGACTGGTGACGCCGATCACACGGTCTTTCTTTGTATTGTTCCGGAAGCGATTAGCTGCAAAGAAAGGGTTTGTGCTGAAAAGATCGCTGCTGTAAACCTGTTCTCTGAACTGTCCGTCATAACCTGGATCCAGGTAGCTGGCCGCTACGTTGGCAGGCAGGAAAGCGATACCATAGTTACCGTTACCAGGAGCATCACTCAGGTTAGAACGGTTGTTGGTGATTTCCTTTGCGTAAATAACATTGGTCTGTCCGCTGAATTTATCAGATAACTTATAATTGACATCAATGTTTACGTTATCGCGGATATACTCTGTATTTGGATATACGCCCTTGCTGCGAAGGTCGCCCAATGCTACGCGGTAAGTGGTCTTATCACTACCGCCTGCGATGGATAACGTGTTGCTGTAAGTAGCGCCTGTTTTATAGAAGTCTTTAATATGGTTACCCTGTTTGGAGTAAGGATGTGCTTTACCATCAAATAATGTAGTGGAAGAGCCATCCAGTTTGCTACCCCAGCTGGACAAGCCACTGTTCAGTGCTGACTGCTGATCGGTAGGTTTTGCGCCTTTGATACCCTGACCATATACGTCCTGGAAATCAAAGAAGTCATTTACTTTTTCAACGGTGACGTTACTGTTCAGTTCAACGCGCATCTGACCTGCCTTACCTGATTTGGTAGTGATCAGGATAACGCCGTTTACACCACGCTGACCGTACAATGCAGATGCTGCTGCACCTTTCAGGATGGTCATGTCTTCGATATCATCCGGGTTGATGCTGGAGATACCATCACCAAGGTCAGTACCACCCCATTTACCGGCAGAACCGAGGTTGGCGTTGTTCATAGGAACACCGTTTACAACATACAGCGGCTGGTTGTTACCACTCAGAGAAGAGTTACCTCTGATCGTTACGCGGGAAGAACCGCCCGGACCCGTAGCAGGAGGAGCACTGTTCACACCAGCGACACGGCCTACCAGTGCATTGGCTACGCTGATCTCCCTTGCTTTGGTCATATCAGCGCCCTGTACTTTTGATACGGCATAACCATTGCTGCGGGCTTCTTTACGTATACCCAGTGCTGTTACTACAACTTCATTAATGTTAGCAACATCTTCAAGCAGGGTTACATCAATGGAAGATTGTTCACCGGCCGGCACTTCCTGGGTTAAATAGCCGATGAATCTGAATACGAGAATGTCAGTAGGGGATTTAACAGAGATAACAAATTTTCCGTCCGGACCGGTAGCAGTACCTACTGCGCCGTTTTTTACCAGAACGTTGACACCTGGGATGGGATTGCCGTTTTTGTCCCTAACGACACCCCTTACCTGCTTCTGCTGCCTCATGCTGGAGAGGGGCATAGGAGCTGCGTATGAGGTCTGGATGCCTTCTGTAAGCATCAGACCGAGCATTACTCCTGCAGTAACGCATGCTTTGTTAAAGCGTAGTTTACTTCTCATAGATACTCCTTTTGGTTGAAATGTTTGAACCCTTTTTTTTGACATAGTACGGGCGTCTGGATGCGGGGATGCATCCATGCATTCTTTTTTCCAGAAGCCATCTATACTATTTCTGTGATACGTGTTTCCTTTGGTTGATGAACGGCATAACAATGCATACCAGTGTGGTTTCCACACATGTGAATGTTGCGATTCGTCTTAGTTGATATTAATAGTTACATGTTCATTACGTGATACGCGGCCTTGTCCCTTTGTGTCTCAACAAGTAATACCGTGCGCATAAAAAGGTGTCGTGCGGAAATTAAAATGGTACCATGCGAAGTGAAAAAAAAATTATTCTTTGTCCCACCACAATCTGGTGCCGCCGTTATCTTCTCCTTTAAGCTTGCTGACAGCGCGTTTTACGCCCGCAGGATTAGTAGCGTATTCAAATTGTATAAAAGGAATGCGGCGGATAAAATGGGTAGAGGAGATCTTTCCACCGCTGTTATTAACGACCACCGGAAAAAGTTTTGGATAACCGGTACGCCGGAATTCAGACCAGGCTTCCTGTCCGTCGGGAAACACAGCGATCCACTTCTGTGTAATAATGCGCTCTAACTTTTCATGTACAGGCGCATTGTGTACCCATTTGATCGTGCGTTTACTCAGATAAGAACTGCCTGCCGGAATATTATTGAGGTTATTATGAGGGTCACTATAAGCTTTAGCGGTGAGGGTATCATCATTTATATAACTGTTATAGCGGCTAACGGGAATATTATATTGTCTGAAGGAAGTGTAGATGCCTTTTTCATAATTCTCTTTTGCATCGCCGGCGCCTTTCCATGAATAGAGTGCCGCTTCCGCCAGCAGGAACCAGGCTTCCGCTGCTGTGCAAAGCTGTATACGCGAAGGTTGCCAGGCCAGTTTGGAGAATCCTGCATACACATCTTTACTGGTGATCGTAATGCCGTTGCGTATGCCCTGGTAAATAGAATCTTTTGTATCTGAAGGCACAAAATAATAAGGCAGTCTCGGATCGTGATAACCACATAGAAGAGACTCCATAGGCGCACCCATTCTGATATCATTCCAGGAATTACAGATAACGTTCAAAGGATGTGTGACAGGGGCTATATTAATATTGAAATTTTCATCGGAAGTACTAAGTAAACCATAGGTCTGGTTGATGGCTGCTTCCCCTTCTTTTCTGGCCCTTGATGGATCTACATTGGAAATACGTAATGCCAGGCGCAGGCGTAAAGTGTTCGCCAGTTTTATCCATTTGACATAATCACCGTTGTAGGAAAGATCAAACTTTTTAAACCGGTTGTCAGTGGCGGAGGGGACATACAATGTCAATGCCGTAACTGCTGAGTCCAGGTCTTTAAAGAAAGCATCATACGCCTGCTCCTGCGAATCGTAATCAATGCTTCTGTCTCCGTTGATAATGGCGTAGTGGGTATATATAACAGGACCATATATATCGCTGAGTCTGTGCATGGCCAGTACACGGATGATCTGTGCCCAGGCATAGAAGTCCGGATATTTACCTCTGCATTTATCCATTACAAAGCGGCAGTTGGGCATGACATTACCATATGCAGTCAGCCAGGCGTCATCATTCCAGTTATCCAGCAGATCGTAGGTAATATTGTTACGGTTGTCCTGAAAGGGGCTGGGCGTCATCATATATCCGGAGAAAATATCTCCCATCAGGTTCTGCTGTAATTGCAGCACAGATACATCGTTGCTGACATAGATATTCAGCATGGACTGTACCAATGGGTCGCCAATCAGTTTAAAGTCTCCCTGCAGTTCATCATCATAAACATCATAGGGGTTGGTGTTGATACTTTCAAAGTTGCGTGTACAGGCAACCTGTAATATCAACATCAGTAGCAGCATAGTGATTGCTCCAATGACAGATCTTCCTTTATTCATTCATAAGCTCTTTTTAAAGAACCAGTTTAATGTTGGCGCCCATACTTCTCAGTGCTGACACACCGAATGCGTCTATTCCCTGTAATCCATTGCCGCTGCTCATGGATACTTCAGGGTCAAACGGTGCGTGGATACTGAAGAAGCAAAGGTTTCTGCCGATCAAACCGACCTGCAGTCTGTTGATCCATTTGCTCTTTAACGGTAATTTACAGGTCAGTGATATCTCTCTCAGCCTGATATTTGTGGCATCGTACATATACATCTCTCCGATGCCTGCTCTTCCTCCGATCGTAGCGTAATATTTGCGTTCGTCGTATTGGGTCGTAAGCGGGGTGCCGTCTTCATATACTGCGTTGATAGTCACACCTCCTGCATCCCGGGCCTTTGCACTGGCTTCGCTGACGCCATAAGCATCCAATACAGAATTGGTGACGCTCATGACTTTGCCGCCGAAACGGCCATCGATCAGAAAACTTAGTGCAAAACTCCTGTAGCTGAGTGAGTTATTCCATCCGAGCATAAACCGGGGATTAGGGTTGCCTACTTTTTTCAGTACGTTGCGTGTTTCAAGATTTCCTCTGCTGTCGATTACAAACTGTCCTTTCTCGTTTTTATAAAGCTCTTTATTGGTATAGATATCTCCCCAGGAACCGCCTTCCTTAATAAAGGAACCGTACATATTCGTAACGAAATCCGTCAGTATATAGTAGTTGTCAGGGCCGGCGCCGGGAATACTATTATTGCTCAGTTTTACCACCTTGTTATTATTGATGGTAAGATTGAAGGTACTGCTCCATTTCAGGTTTGGGTGCTGTATAGGCACAAGATTGACTGCTGCTTCCCATCCCTGGTTCTGGATATTGCCCAGGTTCAGGTAATAGAAAAGATAACCTGAGCCGGAGGGTGCACGTACTTCCATGTACTGCTGATAGTTATTGTTTTTATACCAGGTCAGGTCGATGCCGACACGGTCCTGCAGAAAGCGGATTTCTGCCCCTGCTTCCAGTGAGCGGTTATCTTCCGGTTTCAGATAAATGCCGGGATAAGGCGCGCGGGTATTGAAGTTGACGCGGGTAACACCGCCGGTGGTCTGCAATAAAAAACGGGCCGGACGGGAAGCATAGGGTGCAATGTCATTACCCGCTTTGGCGTAAGATATTCTCGCTTTCGCGAAACTGATCGCTGATGGTAAGGTAAACCATTCACTCAATACGGAGCTTACGCCTGCCGAATAATAGAAGTAACCTTTGTTTTTGATCGGCGTAAATGCAAAGGTGCTCGACCAGTCATTACGGCCTGTCAGGTCCAGGAAAATGCGTTGCTTCCAGTTCAGCTGCGCACTGCCAAATAAGGCCTGCAATTGCTTTTTATCTATACTCTGTTGCGCATCCAGGGCGCTGGCAGAGATGTTGTGTACAGAAAAGATATTGGGAATAACCAGGCCGTCTGCAGCGGTTGGATTGGTACTGACCAGTGCGCGGTCATGCGCCTTTACGTCTGTAATGCTGACACCCAGCATGGTTTGCAGTTTGAAGCTGGGGGATATCTGGCGACTGGCAGTCAGCATCATATCGCCATAGACTTGTGTGTTATGTTCAGCTTCGCGGGTGTAGCGGCCATTCGGTGGACTTAACACCTGTTGTGTTCCTGCACGGGCAGACATCTCATAGAGATCATAACTTCTGTCCACATTCCCTCTGATCTGTAAGGAAAGCCAGTCCTTCAGTTTATATTTCAGAGACAACGAGAACATCGCACGGTTCCTGCTTTCATGACGCTGCGCATTGTACTGTATCCAGTAGGGATTCTGCTGATCATCCAGTCCGGACCAGTTCAGGTCACTGTGGATATTCCACCAGTTCTGTAATGGCAGATTGCGCCGGATATCGAAGTACTGGTATTGTTTGTAGTTGTTAAAGTCCAGTCCTCTGGGCAGGTTGTATAAGCCTGTCAGCGGATTGTAGTAAAGTCCGGAGGAAGGTCTGTTCCGGATATCCTGTATCAGGTATGAGAAGTTCGCATCTACGAGCAGTCTCTTTTTGAGCAGATTCGCCGTAATGCGTGTATTGAAAGTATGCCTTTGCAGATTATTAGCAGGCAAGATGCCTCTGTTCATCGTATTGGCATAGGACAGATAATATTGTGTGTTGGCGGCTCCACCACTGTAGGACAGGCCGTTGGTAGAGGTCAGACCGGTACGGAAGAAGTCCTGCACATGATTACGTGCGTCTGTCTTACTACCCCAGCTGTCAGATGAACCAGGCTGCAGATTGTCTTTGTCATCTTTATAGGGACGGATTGTTTGTCCATAGCGGAATTGCAGGTCCGGTAGTAGTAAGGGTTTATCGATCATCAGATCAGATGATACGTTGATATGTGCTTTACCAGCCAGGCCTCTTTTAGTAGTGATCATGATCACCCCGTTGGCGGCCTGACTACCATACAATGCAGCAGCTGAAGCACTTTTCAGTACACTGATACTTTCAATGTCATCGGGATTGATATTGGAGATGCCATCACCACCATCCCGCCCGCTGGAACCCACGATGCCAGATGACTGGCCCCATATATCTGTTGGTTGTGAAGGCGTGAAATTGGCCATTGGTACACCGTCGATAATGTAAAGCGGCTGGTTCTCGCGGGTGGATTTATTCCCTCTTAAGATCACCCGGGCAGAACCACCAATACCGGATGCACTTCTGTTGATCATGACGCCGGCAATTTTACCCGACAGACTGTTGATCACATTGGCATCTTTGACGGTGGAAATATCTTCGTTCAGCAGCTGCCCCGTGGAGTAGGGGAGTTCTTTATTGCTTTTGGGAATACCCAGTGCCGTCACTACCTGTTCATTGAGACCCTGCACACTCTCAGTGAGTGTAACGTCGACCAGCAGGCGTTCGCTGACACTGATCTCTTTATTGATAAATCCTACGGAACGGAACACCAATACGTCCGCAGGAGCGGCTTTGATACTGTAGTAACCTTCATCATCCGTATGTACGCCTTTATGAGAATCTTTCAGGATGATCGTTGCGCCGGGGATCGGCCGTCCGCGGCTATCTTCTACCCGTCCGGATATCTGGAGCTGTTCATTGCCGTCGGTGGTCTCTGTGCCGGTGCCGCCTGTTTCCGGCATACCGGCCCATACGATGATCTTATCACCTTTTACGAGGAATGATAATCCGGTACGAACAGCTAATTTATCCAGTACTTCCTGGATCGGGAGGTCTTTACAATGAAGGGATATTTTCTTTGTGAGGTCAATGGCAGTTTTATCATAGTGGAAATTGAGCCTGCTTTGTGTGGATACTTCCGCCATGACGGCTGCGAGGGTTTTGTTACTGGCAGCAATGGTGACACATTGCGGACAGGAAACGGATTGTTGGGCACGCAGGGGACTGACTTCCGTCAATGAGGTCATTAACAGGAAGCTGGCAATAATACATACTCTGCAGAAGTATGATTCTCCCATCATATAGCCCCATTTACGTTTAAATACAAAGCAGCTTCGATAGTGAAAAGTTCTGCGCCCGCTGACGGGGCAATTGTACTGTCAGCATATACTTATTTATTCTTTAATAGTACGGTGTCCTTTCCGATGGTGTAGGAAAGTGATTCTGTGAGACAAATGGTTTCAATCACATTTGCCAGGGTTTCCTGTCTGAAGTTGCCGGTGTAGGTCCAGTCTTTTTTGTCGCTCTCGTTGATGATGGTTACGCCGTACCGGTTCTCGATAGCGATGCGTACCTGTTCATAAGATGCGTCTTTGAATACGAGGTAACCTTTTTGCCAGCCAATAGTTTCTTCCGTGTTAAATGTTGTTTTTACCAGCTGTAAAGAGCGGCGGTCAAAGCTGGCCTGTTCGCTTGGCTGTAATATAACAGGGGCCTGAGCGTCGGTGGTGACTTTCACCTTTCCGGTCAGCAGGGCTACAGTGATCTGTTGTTCATGGGGATAGGCGCGTACATTGAAGGTGGTACCAAGGGCGGTGGTGCTGACATTTCCTGCATGCACGGTAAATGCATTTTCAGGCTTCGGGGCAGCGTCAAACCATGCCTCGCCTTCCTCCAGGTATATATCGCGGCTATTGCCGGTGAAATGCTCCGGATAGCGTAAACGGGTGGCGGCATTGAGCACGATCGTACTACCGTCTTCCAGTACCAGTTGTTCCCGGCTGCCTTTGGACGTATTGACGGTGACAAAGCCATCCGCTACGGTACGGTTTGTCTGTGCGATATTTCCTGCCAGCGGTTGTTCCGGTGAAGACGGATTGGCGGCCCGCTGCTTTTGCTGGAAAAACCATGCGCCTGCTGCTACCAGTACGGTTACGGCGGCTGCTACGTAATACCAGGAACGCATGAGGCTGCGTACCGGGGGGGCAGGTTGTATATGATTCATGAGCGTACGCTGTACTGCGGCGAGATCTGCCTGGATCTCGTGCTCTTTTTTAGGCGACGTATACTGGTCGCCAATGCTGTCAAACCACTCTTCGATAACTGCTGTTTCTTCCGGGGTGCATTGGCCTGCGTTATAACGTTCTAATATTTTCCTGATCTGATCTTGCTCCACTGCTTGCAATTTTGAAATGTCCCAATGATAATCTGATGTCGTACCAGAGCGGTAGAAGTACCATTAATTGGCAAAAAATGAGTACATCGCCTGTGTTGTGAGTAGAAACAGTACAAGATCTGTTCTGGCATGATTGGCTCGAAGTATCTTAAGGGCTTTGGTAATCTGATTTTTAACGGTTTGCTGGGAAAGTCCGAGCCTGACGGCTATCTGCTCAACTGTCTGATGCTCAACGCGGCTCAGCATAAAGATCTCTTTCATCCGTTCCGGAAGATGATTGATGGTTTCAAACACATCCTGTGTACGGGTCTTGCTGTCAACCAGTTCGGCAATGCCGCCGGGTTGTACGTCGAAGTGCTCGATCAGTTGTTGCAGGTATTTGCGATAGGTGGAATTTTTACGGTAAATATCAATGATCTTATGTCTGGCTGACTGGTACAGGTAAGACTTCAGGGATTCATTGACACTAATGGACTGCCTTCTTTCCCAGAGAGAGGTAAACAGATCCTGCAGCACGTCCTTGCCGGCTTCAGCACCGTCTATTTTACTGAGGATATAAAGGTATAAAGGCTGACTGTAACGCTCATAAATAACGTTAAAAGCATTTACACTGTCTTGTTGGAGCAGCGATAGTAATTCTTGGTCAGTATAATTACTATACATGGAATACAGAAAAAGAGATTTTGGTTGATAAATGGTTTATTATCAGCAAATAACTCCATTTATATTGGCATCTTTCGTTATCAGCCGGAAGGAAATTAATACATTTTACTCAATTACCAAATAATTTGCAATGGTCTATCCACGCCATGGTGCTTACCTGGCTGAGGATCAGTGCATAGGATTACTATTTTTAGGAGTAAGGCATTATAAGCGTAGATCTCACGCTTCTTTCAGTCTTAATTCGTTCTTATATTCCTTCGGTGTTTTACCGACAATCTCTTTGAAAAAGCGGTTGAAGTTGGAAAGATTTTTAAATCCACAGGAATAGGCAATTTCTGCAATAGACCAGTCTTCCTCGGTCAGTCGCTTACAGGCATGGCCAATACGTACTTCATTGAGGAACTGCACAAAGGATTTCTTTGTACGGTTCTTAAAGAAACGGCAGAACGACTGTGGAGAGAGGTTGGTAATGCTGGCTACGTCCTGCAGGGATATCTCTTTAGAGAAATTACCCATCACATACTTGAAAACTTCGTCAATCTTATGATTGTCTTTTGCATTGAAAGCATGTGAATAACCGGTGCTGGCGAGATACTGTACATCTTTCGTTTCCGCCAGTATCTTAAGGATGCTGAGCAGGGAAATGATGCGTTCCAGTCCTTCTTTTTTAGGCAGGGACAGTATCTGTTCTTTCAGCAGGTCATAGGTGGGGCCCAGTATTTTCATACCGCGCTGCGCCCTGTGAAAGAGATCCGTCAGCGATTTGGTTTCCGGCAAGCCATAGAACTTCTCTCCGAAAATGTCTTTCGGAAAATAGATCACTACAGACCTTGCTTTCAGCTGATCATTGTTTTTGTGGTAGCTTTCGTCATTATACCATACGTGTGGAATGTGTGGCCCCAAAAATACCATGTCGCCTACATCAAAACTTTCAATGCTATCCCCCACGATCCTCTTGCCATTACTTTCCATCACGAATACCAGCTCGCATTCCGGATGAAAATGAAACGGCGTATTGAAATAAGGATCACATCGCTCAATGATCGTGATCTGATTGTCGGCAAATGCCCCCACTTTTATAAGTATGGGTTTCATGTAATTATAATTTAAACTTCCCTTTAACCCTGTAATGACTCTCGAAACAGTAGTAAACACTATCCTGGTATATGACCCCTGCCATTTGCAAGCTGGCAGTAATTAAAATCCCCCTGACAGAACTTTTTCTCAGAAAGTGCCAAATTATCAAATTTTGGTTAAAAAAGCATCATTTATTCGTAATAATCAGATTGAAAAAAATCCGACCCTGATATTATTTTATTTGGCAATCTGCACTTAAGATTCTAATTTTCTAACGAATATCAAACCAAATCTGAATTTCGTGAAAGGAATATCCATTAAAGATATTGCCCAAGAGGCAGGTGTTTCTCCTACAACAGTTTCTTTTGTATTAAATGGTAAAGGCAAAGAAAAAAGAATCAGTGAACAGGTCAGCAAAAGGATCCTGAAAATAGCAGGAAAACTAAAATATAAGCCTAACCAGCTTGCCAGAGGACTGCGCACCGGCAAAACGAAAACTATCGGATTAATAGTAGAAGACATCGCCAACATCTTTTTTGCCAATGTTGCCAAAGTAGTTGAGGACGAAGCTGATAAGTTTGGTTATAAAGTGCTTTTCGGCAGTACTGAAGACAATGAAGAGAAAGCCAAAGGCCTGCTCGAAGTATTGCGTTACCGCCAGGTAGATGGTTATATTATTACCCCTACGCTCAATCTCGACAAGGAAATTGCCGCATTGCAAAAGCCGGTTGTACTGATGGACCGCTATTTTCCCAATATTGCCGATTCCAACTATGTGGTAGTAGATAACTTCCAGGGAGCCTATACTGCTGTCAGTCACCTGGTTGAACAGGGCTACAAAAAGATCGGTATCATCACAACTACTTCCGCTCAGATCCAGATGCAGCAGCGACTGGATGGCTTTGTGGATGCCCTGAAGAAACATGACCTGCCCGCAGATAAAAATGTGATCAAACGCCTTCCTTTTGACCTGGACAGAGCCGGATTCATTCAGGAAATTACGCAGTACCTGCAACAAAATAAAGACCTGGATGCCTTGTTTTTTGCTACTAACTACCTGGGTATCTGTGGGATAGAAAGTATCCGTTCTATCGGTTTGCATATTGGTACTGACATCGGCATGGTCAGCTTCGATGATCATGACATTTTCCGTCTGCACAGCCCTTCTATCACCTGCGTAGCACAGCCGGTAGAAGAAATAGGCCGCCGTCTGATACATATGCTGATCGCAGAACTGGAACATAGTACTGAAGCAAGCGCCCCGCAACATGTTGTATTGTCTCTTGAACTTAGAAAAAGAGAATCATCTATACCTGCTGTTCACCATGTGAACGTCTGATTTCCACATGCCACGATATGGGAAGACTGATACTATGCTATCATTTATTATATCAATTTTCAAAAAATAAGGTATTTCCACACAACATTTCTATGGCGTCCGCCTTTTATGGTCTTTTCATGTTATAGTTTCAGATATTATGTGCGTTACTACTTAGGAATATAACATCATTGTGTCATTTGATTAGTGTGGAACTACTGTATTTTTACCGAACTGTAAGCGAGAACTACTAAAACGTTTTTATAGCATCTGCTCAGGCAGGAAAACGTTATCAACAATATTTAAATCAACTGGAACTAAATCATTCCACCAACTAATTATTCAGGACTCGGGAAATTTCTAAATAATTAATTAACAAAACAGAGGGACAGAAACACGGAAAAACAAACGGGAGCTGCTTAGCTGTATGCATCTATTGCATATCGGTTTAACTGGTTGCATTGTCATATTTTTTATTATCCACATTCATCATCAATCTATCGAACTATGAGAAGATTACTGATCTTTTTATCGCTATTCCTATGCGTATGCTTCAACGTGTCCGCCCAGGATAAACAAGCGGTATCAGGTACTATCAGAGACGCAGACGGCAGTCCGCTGCCAGGCATTACGATCCTCGAAAAAGGCACTAAAAACGGCGCGCTTACAGATGCGGCCGGCTCCTTCAGATTACAGGTAAACCCCAAAGCTGTGCTGGTAATTTCCGGAATCGGTTTTATCTCACAGGAAATAGCCGTAAATGGCAACTCCAGCTTGAATGTAAGTCTGGCAGTAGATAACAAAAACCTCGGTGAAGTAGTAGTAACCGCATTAGGTATCAAACGTGAAAAGAAATCACTGGGTTACGCACTGCAGGAAGTAAGTGGCGATAAACTGGTGGAAGCAAGAGAATCTAACCTGGCAAACGCATTGAGCGGTAAAGTATCTGGTCTCCAGGTATTACGCTCCAGTAACGGTCCTGCTGGTTCTACAAAAATCAACCTTCGTGGTAACAACTCCCTGACTGGTACAAACCAGCCATTGATCGTGGTAGATGGTATCCCTTTGGATAACTTCACCGGTGCTACGAATAACGACTACTGGAACCCTTCTAAAGATATGGGTAACGGTCTGGCAGATATCAACCCTGATGATATCGAAACCATGTCAGTACTGAAAGGCCCTTCTGCTGCGGCTCTGTATGGTTCCCGCGCAGGTAACGGTGTGATCCTGATCACCACCAAAACAGGTAGAAAACAGAAAGGTGCAGGTATCACCTATACTTCTCAGGTAGGTTTCTCCGAAATCTTTGCAACGCCTGACAGACAAAACAGATTCGGACAGGGGAACGAAGGTATTTTCGCCGCAGATGGTACCAGCAGCTGGGGACCGGCACTCGATGGCCAGAGCGTAACTGACTGGTCAGGTAAACAAACTACCCTGCAGGCTTATGATAATGTGAAGAACTACTTCGATAAAGGGTTCAACTTCAAAAACACAATTTCCTTCCAGCAGCAGGTAAGTGAGGGTACATCTGTTTACACCTCTATTACACATCTGACTGATAAAGGTATCATCCCAGGCAGCAAACTGAATCGTACTAACCTGACCGCACGTGCAGTATCCCGTTTCGGTGAGAACAAACGTTGGACAAGTGATACGAAAGTACAGTACATCAATTCAAAGGCGAATAACCGTCCACAGAATGGTGATAACACTGGTAACGTATTCCGTACACTATATGGTCTGCCAACAAACCTTGATATCAGAGATTTCAGCGCTGCTAAAAGAGATAACGGTAAAATGCTGTGGTTCGGTTCTGGTAACGCAGTAAACCCATACTGGGCAAAACTGTATGACCTGAACGAAGATATCAGAGACCGTTTCCTGATGACAGGATCATTAAAATATGATTTCACTTCCTGGTTGAACGCTGAGTTGAAAGCAGGTGCTGACTTCTACGGTACAAATGCAGAAGCAAAACGTTATGCAGGCAGCCCTTCTCCGGCGAACGGCAGCTACAGCCGCAGCAAAGAGACTTTCTCTGAAATTAACTACAGTGCGTTGATCTCTGCGCGTAAAGACAACCTGTTTGGTAAACTGGGTGGTGCGGTAACAGCAGGTGGTAACCTGATGAGACAACAGCGTGATCGTCTGGATGCAAGTGTTGGTGAATTACAGATCCCTGACTTCTTCTTCCTGAACAATGGTAAATCCAATCCAAGTATCACACCATCTTCTTCTGAAAAGAGAATCAACTCCGTATACGGTACTATCGGCGTAAACTGGGATGCTTACTGGTTCGTAGACGTAACACTGCGTAATGACTGGTCTTCTGCACTCAGCAAAGCAAACAGATCTTACTTCTATCCATCTGTGAGCACTTCCCTCATCGTGACAGACATGATCAGTCACCTGGGTGGCGAAGCGCCTAGCTGGTTATCATATGGTAAAGTACGTGCGTCTTATGCAATGGTAGGTAATGACCTTGCTCCTTACAGCCTGTACAATACTTATGATGTAAGTAAAGACCCTAACGGTAATACCGTTGTGAAAAGAAAGAACATCCTGTTCGATGCGAATGTAAGAAGTGAGCTCATTAAATCTACTGAGGTGGGTGCTGAACTGAAGCTCTTCAAAAACCGCCTGAGCGTAGACTTTGCATGGTATAAATCCAACGCTACCCGTCAGCTGATCGATCTGCCAATGGACCCACTGAGTGGTTACTCCAGCAAAAAGATCAACGCTGGTAATATCGAAAATACAGGTATCGAGTTAATGCTGAATGCACGTGTAGTAGAAAACCCATCCGGTTTCTCATGGGACCTGGGTGCTAACTTCTCCAACAACAAAAACACTGTAAAAGAAATCGCGCCGGGTGTTTCCCTGTATTCTTTAGGTGGATTTGATGATGTGCAGATCTATGCAGCAGCTGGTGAAAAATATGGTGAGATCTGGGGTACTGCATTCCAGAGAGTAACTGATCCTGCCAGCCCTGCTTTTGGCAAAATGATCGTGAATGCAAGTGGTTATCCGCTGGCTTCCGCTAACAAGGTAAGATTGGGTAATCAGCAGCCAACAGCGATGCTGGGTATCACCAACACTTTCTACTATAAGGCACTGTCTCTGGGCTTCCAGGTAGATGGCCGTTTTGGTGGTAAAATGTTCTCTGGTACACTTTCTGGTTTACAGAGAAGTGGTGCAGCAGCAGAAACTGTTGTGAATGGCAGACGTGATGATATCGTTGTGGATGGTGTGATCTATAATGATGCAACCAAAACATATGATCCAAATACAGTTGCTGTAAGACCTGAGCAGTATTTTGCAAACGCACTGAATGGTACTAACGTAGGTATCGTGGAAAACAATCTGTATGATGCATCAAACATCCGTCTGAGAAATCTGAACGTTTCTTATAATCTGCCTTCCAGATTATTATCTAAAACGCTGATCCAGAGAGCGAGCGTAGGTCTGTCCTGCACAAACGTATGGCTCATCTCCAGCCACATGAAAGGCATAGATCCGGAGTCTGTATATGCGACTAACACGAATGCTATTGGTTTTGAAGCCGGTAGTGCGCCTACTTCCCGCACTTTCCTGTTCAATTTATCCGTTAGTTTCTAATTGCTGAAAAAAAGAGATTTTATGAAAAGTATAATAAAGAGTGCTTGTATATTAATGGCCGGTAGCATGCTGTTTCAGTCATGCTCCAAATTCGAGGAGATCAACAACGATCCGAATTCGGCAAACGAAAATCAGGTTGAGGTTGAATATGCGATCAACGGTTCTATTACCGGTGCGCAGATGAACCCTGACGTAGCGGAACGTTCTTTCGTACTGTACTGGAAAACAGCCGGCCGTCAGCACAGACAGGGTGGTTTATCCAGTGGTGGATATGATGACGGATGGACAACCGCTTACTACAACCAGGTATCTGGTTGGCTGAATGGTGCGAATCTGGCAGTGCAACTGGCAGATTCAAGAATTGCTAACAACACCGCGAAACCATACACCAAAAATCTCTTACAGGTTGCGCGTATCTGGCGTGCCTACCTGTTGAGCGAAGCGTCTGATAACTTTGGTCCAATGCCGATCGAAGGCTTCCAGGGCTCAAACCCATCTTTCTCCAGTGTGAAAGATGTGTACTACTACGCACTGAAAGAACTGAGCGAAGCCGTTGCAGCTATCGACGAATCAGTAGCTAATGCAGATGGAGTAGGTAGTTTTGATCCGGCATACGGTTTCAACTATGCAAAATGGAAACGTTATGCGAACTCTCTGCGTATGCGTCTGGCAATGCGTTTGTCTGAAGTAGATGGTGCAAAAGCGAAAGCGGAATTTGAAGCAGCGGCTGCTTCAGGTATGCTGATCACTGATGCTGATCATACTTTCAAAGTACAGGAGAAACCAGGATGGGATGACCTGACTGGTGTAATGAGCCGTGAGTGGAACGCACAGCTGCTGTCAGCTACACTGAACAACCTGTATATCGGTCTGGGTGGCGTTACTTCTCAGCAACAGCTGCCGGATTCCCTGCAGGCCTATATCAAACCTGCTGCTTACATCGGTCTGAAGTTTGCCAATCACATGGCATCCATGTCTAACGAACCAACGATCGGTTACTGGTTTGACGGTCTGCATGAAGTAATGGACCCACGTGCTTATAAAGCATTTATCATTCCTGGTCAGTTTAACAACGCAGATTTCTCTCCTTATCCAACCTATACCAATGATGCGAAAACTGTAAAACGCAACATGGATGGTTATGGTGAAGTAGATGCTACATTTACATGGAATGCTTCTACTACCGGTGACTGGGGTGAGAAAGGGGCTAAGAACTTCCTGTATACCTACCCTGGTACAAATCCTCGTCTGGCACAGCGTTTCAGAAACAGTACTTCTCAGCGTATCTTCTTCGGACCTTGGGAAACTTATTTCCTGATGGCAGAAGCTGCTGTAAGAGGCTGGGCCACGCCGGTAGCTGCACAGGCTGCATATGAAACAGGTATTGCAAAAAGCTTCGAATACTGGGGTGTAACGCAATTCCTGGGTACATACCTGACTTCAACTGCCTACAATAACGTTGGTACTTCCGTAAGCTGGGGACATACCGCAGAACCTCCTGCTACACACGCGATGAACTACATCGATGCTTATACAAAAGCGCCTGGTACTGCTAACATCCTTTATCCTTCCAACACACTGTATAAAGGTGGTACTGTTAAGAACGACGCGTTGACGAAGATCATTACACAGAAATTCATTGCGCAGGTACCTTGGTTACCACTGGAATCATGGAACGATCAGCGTAGATTAGGTCTGCCGTTCTATGAAAATCCGGCGATCGAACGTCCGCTGCCAAACCTGCCGGCACTGACTGCCAGCAACTATATGACCAGCGACATCAAGTTCTTCCCACAGCGTATCAGATACCCGAGCAGCCTGTCTAACAGCAACCCTGCCGGTTATCAGCAGGCCGTTTCTCTCCTTGCAGGAACAGATGCTGTACTGACGCCGCTCTGGTGGGCTAAGCACTAGTACTCATGAGATATAAGGAAAACTCCATGCATCATGCATGGAGTTTTTTTATTACCTGTTTTATTGTATCTTGCTTCCACGTGAAAAACATCTAAGGGATTTAATCAACCGGATCATCTGTAAGAATCTATGAGAGCCTGAGCGCTGGTTGTGTACCACGCCGCATCATCAACGATCGGATTTATTGTTATGAGAAAACGAAAGTCACTATGCCTAAACTACTTGTGTGTGTCCTGTTGGCAGGACTGCTATCCTTACAAACCACTACGACAAAACTGATAGCAGGTACCGGATTTACAACAGGAGAGAGCCTGAAAGATTACAACGGAAAAACGCATAGCATAAAGCCAAGAGGAAAAGCAGTTGTATACCTGTTTCTTTCACCAGAGTGTCCTTTATGTAAAAACTATGCCCCCGTGTTGCAGGCAATGCAGCAGAAATATCCTGAAATACAGTTCTATGGTATCGTGAGCGGCAAAACGTTCACGAGAGAGATAGTTGCGGAATATGCCAAAGACTACAAAATTACTTTTCCCATACTAATGGACCCTGACAAACATGCAGCAGCATCACTGAGAGCAACCGTTACACCGGAAGCCCTGCTGATAGGAGAGAACGGACGGGAATATTACAGAGGACTGATCGATGACTGGGTGACCGGTCTGGGTACCAAACGTGCGAAAGCAACAAAGCTGTACCTGTCGCTGGCGATAGAAAACCTTTTGTCAGGAAGCGATCTGACTTATGCTACACAACCGATCGGTTGTCTTATCAGTAACTATTAATTCAATATGCCAATCAGGCGAGTATGCGGTGCAGGGTTGTAATAATTTTACTGTCAATATTTTTATGGGAGATGTCGGCTGCGTCAGCGCAGAAGATTACATGGAATCAGCACATAGCGCCGATCATTCATGCTAATTGTACACCTTGTCATAAAAAAGGAGATGCTGCACCGTTTGAACTTATGACATATGATGATGTTGCCAAAAGGGCCACATTTATAAAACAGGTCACCCAAAGCAGGTACATGCCACCATGGAAAGCGGATAGTCACTATACTTCTTTTGCTAATGAAAGAAGACTGACGGACGAAGAGATTGCCATGATCGCTGAATGGGCTGACAATAAAATGCCGAAAGGAAAAGAGGTGGCCCCACAGGAGGAAGTACATTTCGTTGAGGGAACACATTATAACCGTAAGCCGGATACCGTGCTGCAGATGCCAAAAGCTTTTCATATCCAGGGCGATAATAAAGAACGGTTTATTGTGTATAAGATACCGTTTGAGTTAGCAGCTGATATGAATGTGGAAGCGATCGAATTTGTGTCCAGCAACCGGAAAGTGATCCATCATGCAAATTATGAGATTGACGCAGTACCTGACCAGAATCTGGATATTTACGCCGGACAGGATTATATCAATCTCACAGAAGATGACCGGAACAAGTATGTGCAATATGTGCCGTTTCGCCAGCATATGATCTACTACGGCGGATGGATTCCTGGTGCTACCTGTGAATCTTATCCCAAAAACATCGGCTGGATAATGCCAAAGCGTGGTGTCATATTGCTGACATTGCACTATGCACCAGTTGGAAAAGAAGAAGATAATATCAGTGGGATCCAGTTGTTTTTCACCAAAACGCCAGTCAAAAGAGAGATCCGGGCAGTCAGTTTCGGATCGGGCGGAGTGGGTGAGAAAGACATTGACCCTTACTTTTATATACCGGCGGATGCAGTGAAAACCTTCCGTCTGAAAGTTACAGTGCCCGAAGATCAGTCAGTGATGTATGTGTGGCCACATATGCACTACATCGGCACAAAGTTTAAAGCATTTGGCGTTACACCTACTGGAGACACCGTTAAAATGGTATCAGTAACTGACTGGGACTTCAAATGGCAGGAGGTCTACTGGTATCCGAAATTGTTGAAGTTACCCAAGGGTACAATCATCCATATAGAGGCGACCTACGATAACACCGCTGCTAACCCGGCTAACCCATCGTCGCCACCACGGCTGATTTACTCGAGTGGAGATATGAAATCGACAGATGAAATGTTAACACTTGTGATGCTTTACCTGACATATGAGAAAGAAGACGAAACTATTAACCTGAAAAATGAAAGCAAAGTGAAATAAGGACTAATACTATTTTCTTATTTCTTTGTGAAATATTATCATTTTAACCCAAATGTTAACTAGAACACAAAAATCTGTTAAATGTTTCTTGCTCATTCTGTTTTTATTTTTTAGCTTGGCGTTCAGAAGTGAAATAATAATATTATTTAATGTGTGATTTGAGGAAAGCGAAAGAATAGGGACATGTAGAACAATGGAAATTCAACAATGGAAGTAGCGGGAATAAATATCTAAAATACCTATGCCGAATTATTTATCCCCGGTACCATTTTCGTAAGCTAGTCTATTGTAAGAAGAAGGAAACTGTGCCAGGCGGTATATCGAAATCTGCTTTTTAATCTCAGCATTGCAAGTAAATTTTTTATGAAGGAACATAAATGTGTTACCTCTTAATGGGAGAGGTGCATCTATACCTGTGTGTTTCATAAGGACTAAACAAAACATAATAAACTAAAATCCAAAAGAAAGCTATGCGAAGATCTCTCTTAGTGTGTACATTGCTTTTCTTATGCTGCTGCTTTACTGCTTTAGCACAGACTAAGATAGCAGTGACGGGAACTATCAAAGATGCCAAGGGTACTCCTCTCCCTGGCGTAACCGTTAAAGAAAAGGGTGTTTCTAATGGCGCTATGTCAAACCCGGACGGGTCTTTCAAGCTGTCGGTTTCAGCTGAAGGCACATTAGTCGTATCGTATGTAGGGTTTGTTACCCAGGAAATTCCTGTTGCCGGAAAAACTTCTATCAATGTTACATTGGAAGAAGATAACAAAAACCTGAATGAGGTAGTTGTTACTGCAATGGGTATTAAAAGAGAATCACGTGCACTGGGTTATGCCGTAAGCACTGTGAGCTCTAAAGAATTAACGCAGACTGCCAGCCCTACCATCGGTTCTGCACTGTATGGTAAAGCTGCGGGTGTGAAGATCATCACTGCTCCAGGTGGTGCTGGTGGCGCCGTTTCTGTACAGATCAGAGGTGTCTCTTCTATCGGTCTGAACACACAGCCACTGTATGTAATTGATGGTGTGCCTGTAAGAAACTTCAGCAATCCATCATCTAACACCTTCGGTACAAGCAATGGCCGTATCGATAATAACGGTGCTGGTGACATCAACCCACAGGACATCGAAAGCCTGACTATCCTGAAAGGTGCGAGTGCAACTGCGCTGTATGGTTCTGAAGCAACCAACGGTGTTGTTGTAATCACTACCAAGAAAGGTGCTAAAGGCAGAGGTCTGGGTGTTGAATTCAACTACGCTTACACACAGGAAAAACTGGCTAGCTCTCCTGACTATCAGAACGAGTACGGTCCGGGTTACAACCCTGCACTGAACCTGTCTGCTACCGGCGGTCAGAGTGCTGAAGGTTGGTTCACTGAGCCAGATGGCGCTATCCACCCTTACTACAGAGCTTATGGTCAGTTCGGTGCGAAATTCGACGGCCGTGAGGTAACTTATTTTGATGGAACAAAAAGAAAGTATGAGGCACAGCCTGATAACTACAAAGATTTTTATCAGACTGGTTACAACTCTAGCGCTAACGTAGCTATTTCCAATGCAAATGATAAAGGTAGCTTCCGTTTCTCTTATACCCGCCTTGATTATAAGAGCATCATGCCAGGAAGTAACCTGTACAAAAATAACTTCAACTTCAACGGTACACTGAAGCTGCATGAAAGAGTAACATTAGATGTGATCTCTACATACAACAACTTCTACAACCACAACCGTCCAAACGTTCTGAATAACGTAACTAACTCTTATGGTGGTTATTTCAGCCGTTTCGATGATATGAATGTCTATAAGACAAGATTCCAGACCAGAGATGGTTACAAGTATGTACTGTACAACAACACCAGCTATGGTCAGGAAGATAAATTCCTGTACAATATCAGAGCTAGCCAGTTGATGGACTACTTCTGGGATAACCTGCGTAACAGCTTCAACGAAACGCAGAACCGTTTCGTGAATAACGCAACCCTGAGCATCAGAGTGCTGGATAATCTGACCCTGAGAGGTAGAGTAGGTGGAGATTTCACCAACATGTCCTCTGCAGATATGAGATACAACGAAAGACCTGCAAGGCTTGGTTATAGCGGTATGTACGCTACAGATTCCAGAAACAACAACATATTCTATGGTGATGCGATGGCAATCTACAATCCTAAGCTGACAAAAGATCTGGATATGACCGTAACAGGTGGTTACACTGCTCGTAAGACTACTTACAGATATAACAGAGTAGCAACCAACGGTGGTCTGGTAACTGAAAACTGGTTCAGCGTAGGTAACTCTGCGCAGCAGCTGAACGCAAGCTCAGAACGTGCTACCCAGTATGATGTTGCTGGTTTCGGTATCCTGAACTTCGCTTATAAAGGCTTCCTTTACGTAGAAGGTACTGGTCGTTATGAGTCTACAAGTACACTGCCTGTAGCTGTAAACTCTTACTTCTACCCATCCTTCAACGCAGGTTTCATCCTGTCTGAAGTGGTGAAACTGCCAAAAGCGATCAGCTATGCTAAGTTCAGAGGTTCTTACGGTTTCGTAGGTAACCACCCGAACCTGTATCAGTCTAACGTATTGTACACTCAGTACGGTGCTACTTATAACAACGCTAACTTACTGTACCAACAGCCTAACGGTACTCAGTTCGGTAACGGTAAGCTGAGATCTGAGAAAAAGAGAGAGTCTGAATTCGGTCTGGAAACAAGACTGCTGAACAACAAGATCAGCGTAGACCTCGCTTACTATAACAACAAGGTATCTAACCAGATCCTCTACAGATCAGTAGCTACATCTTCCGGTGCTTCCAGCCAGATGGTAAACGCAGGAGATATCTCTAACTTCGGTTTTGAAGCTGCTATCTCTGCAACTCCGATCGAAAGCAAAGACTTCCGTTGGAATACCCGTTTCAACTTCGCTATCAACAGAAACAAACTGACAAGCCTGCCTAATGGCCAGACTTTCCTGGATAGCAGAAGCGTTGACAACGGTTATGCAATTATCCGCTCTCAGGTAGGTGATGCATTAGGTAATATCTATGTACACCCACACAACTACGATGCGAAGGGTAACAAAATGGTTGACGAATATGGTCTGTATACCATCAACACCAGCGAATACGTTCAGGCAGGTAACATCATGCCTAAACTGGTGGGTGGTTTCTCCAATACCGTTAGCTACAAAAACTTCTCTCTGGACTTCACACTTGACTACCGTTTCGGTGGTAAGCTGATCTCTACTCCGACTTATTACATGATCGGTGCTGGTATGTTCAAATCTACCCTGCAGTACAGAGATGCTGCTCGTGGTGGTCTGTCTTACAACCCAACTGGTGATGAAGCGTCTCAGGATCCTGCTAAATACACTTATGTACTGGCTGCTAATGGTTCCCGTCACGACGGTATGATCCTGCCAGGTACTAAAGCTGATGGTACTCCGAACGACAGAGTGATCTCTGCTGCTGACTACTACATGAACAACTTTACATGGGGTGGTAACGGTGACTACACTGGTGCAATCTTCAATAACAACTACATCAAGCTGCGTGAAGTAGCGCTGAACTACAACATTCCTCAGTCTATCTCTGATAAACTGCACTTCCAGGGTCTGCAGGTGTCTGTGATCGGTCGTAACCTGCTGTATGTTTACAAATCTCTGCCTTACGGTCTTGATCCTGAGGTTGCGATTGGTTCAAGCTGGTTATCTCAGGGTATCGATGATGGTACTGCTGGTCCTACCAGAAGCTTCGGTGCTAGCATCCGTGCTCGTTTCTAAGATGTATTGTAAAATTGGATAAATAGAAAATAATGAAAAGAATCTTCATAAATATAGCCCTTGTCTGCACGCTGGCTGGCCTGTTCAGCTCCTGCGCTAAAAAGATCGAGGAGTCTTATAACAACCCGGAGAAAATCTCTGAGGGTTCCTTAAGTAAGCTCCTGTCAGGTATGTACCTGAACAAGAGAATACACCCTTCCTATTACGATTACTACACCTTTGTGATGCCGGTACTGGCTAACTATTCACAGATGGTAGCAACTGCTCCTGGTAATCAGATGTACTTCCCGAACCCTTCCTACCTGGAAGGTCGCTGGACAGACTTCTACGCAGGTGTACGTGCTGACGATGGTGGTAGCCCGGATTATAACTACAATGGTCCTGGTATCATGAGTAGCTATCGCGAAATGCAGACTACTATTGGTCAGATGTCTGCTGAACAGCAGTCAAGAAACCAGGTGTTCCTGAAATGTGCGGAAGTATTGGTATACGACCAGGCTGCGCAGATGATCGATATGTGGGGTGATATTCCTTTCTCTGCATCAAACAGTCTGAATACACCTGATCGTACTACTACAAATGCACCATATGATGATTCAAAAGCACTGTATACCAAAATCATTGCTGATCTGAAATCGATCAACACTTACCTGGATACAGTAACGCTTGCGAGCGATGTACAGTCTGAACTGACTGGTTCCGACATCCTCCTGAAAGGTGACCTGGTTGCATGGCAGCGTTACGCAAACTCTCTGCGTCTGCGTCTGTTAATGCGTATCTCTAACCCATCAGTTGACGAAGCAACAGCAAAAACAGAAGTTACTGCTATGCTGAGCAATGCTACTACTTACCCGCTGATCACTTCCAATGCACAGAACGTTCTGTTCAAAGAAAGTCCAACCGCTGTAAGAAGTGACCTGGTTGACGTATTTACTGGTTATCCTTTCGCTCCGGAATATCTGATCAATACCGTACAGGAAGCTAATGGAGATCCTCGTCTGGCTGTAATGTTTGATGAAGATGATAAAAATGGTTACAAAGGTTTCCCCTGGAATGGTAGTGTAGGTGACTACGACAATCAGGCCCGCCTGTACGCTGTATTCGATACTGCTACTTTCACTTACAACGACAACGTTCCAGGTGTTATCATCACCGCTTCTGAAGTTAGCTTCCTGAAAGCTGAAGCTTTCGAAAGATGGGGTCTTGGCGATGCAGCTACTGAATATACCAATGGTGTTAGACAGTCTATCGACTTCTACTACGGTATCAACCAGTCTGCTATCAAGAGACAAGGTCAGAACAACTTCTCCCGCGCTGCACTGGCTTCTCCGGCAGCTGCTGATGTAAATACGTTCCTGGCTAAAGCGGCTATCGCTTACACCGGTACTACTACAGAAAAACTGCAGAAGATCTATCTCCAGAAATGGGAGCACTTCTTCGTACTGCAGGCCGGTCAGGCATGGGCTGAGCTGAGAAGAACAGATTATCCTGCGCTGCAGTTCCCATCTGTTGGTAACTCTCAGGCTCCAACGCCTCCTAAACGTCTCCTGTATCCAAACAGCGAGAAACTGTACAATGCTAGCGAGTATAGCAAAGTTTCTTCTAAAGATACCCGCGACACGAAAATCTTCTGGGATGCTCAGTAATCTCCAGTAATGATATCCGAAAAAGGGCCGGCATTATGCCGGCCCTTTTTTTTGCCCCTGCCTTTCCCCGTTTTTTTCTACCTTACAGTTCTTAACTGATTCCTTATTCCTGTGAAAATGCTGCACAAAGTCTTCCGATCATTTTGCTGCTGCCTCCTGCTGATATTGCCGTTGCGCCACGTTTCCGCACAGCAGGTGACCTGGTCCCAGCATATTGCGCCCATCATTCACCATAACTGCACACCCTGTCATCGTCATGGTGAAGCAGCGCCCTTCTCACTTGTGACCTATGACGAGGTCGCCAAAAGAGCCAACTTTATTAAACGGGTGACGGAAAGCCACTATATGCCGCCATGGAAACCTGATCCGCACTACGTCACTTTCGCGAATGAAAGAAGACTGAGCGATGAAGAAATTAAACTCCTGGGTGACTGGGCAGAACATGGTATGCCGAAAGGAGAGGGGGAGGTAAAAGAAGTACCGCAAACCTTTGTAGATGGTACGCTCTTCCATCGTCCACCTGATCTCGTGGTGAAAATGAATACCGCCTATACCCTCAAAGGAGATAACGTAGAACGTTTCATCGTATATAAACTGCCATTCGAAATACCGGATTCCGTAGCCGTCGAAGCGATTGAGTTTACTTCGAATAACCGCAAGGTCATTCATCACGCCAACTATGAGATCAACGATGTGCCGGATGCAGATTTTAACAATACGGCAGACTATGTGGATAACACAGAGTCACACCTTGATTATTACCAGCAATACGTACAATACCGTAAAAAGATGAAATACTTCGGTGGATGGATTCCCGGCAGCAGCTACGAATCATACCCCGAAGATATCGGATGGGTAATGCCCAAACGGGGTGTCGTACTGCTGACTGTCCATTATGCGCCTGTAGGAAAAGATGAGGAAGTAATTAGTGGAGTACAGTTCTTTTTCAGAAAGAAGCCGGTAAAACGCCTGATAAGGGCCACTACCTATGGCTCCGGTGGTGTAGGAGAGAAGGAGATAGAGCCTTTCTTCTATATTCCTGCGAATGTGGAAAAGAGCTTTAAAATGAACGTAAAACTCACCGAAACACAATCCCTCTTATATGTATGGCCGCATATGCACCTCTTAGGCCAGACCTTTAAAGCATATGCTGTAACACCGGAAAAGGATACGATCCGTCTCATATCCATTCCGCAATGGGATTTCAACTGGCAGGAAATATACTGGTTCCCGAAAATGGTAAAGGTCCCTAAAGGGACGGTACTCACAATTGAAGGCAAATATGATAATACTGTGAATAACGCCGCCAATCCATCCTTCCCGCCACAACTCGTCTATGGCGCTATGCGTACAAAAGATGAAATGATGACGATGATCATCATGTCACTGCCGTATGAGAAAGGAGATGAGGAGAAAGATGTGAAACGACCGTGAATGCTCATGAGTAATTAAGTACAAAAAGTCCACTGCATACATAAAAAGAGAACGGTCCTTCACACTTGAAGGACCGTTCTCTTTTTATGTATCATTTAAGGCAATCAGAAAATTAATTCCTGATTGTCTACAAGAGGTTTTTAATCTCATTCAGCTTCAGCAAGGCTTCCACCGGCGTCAGTCTGTTAATATCCACATCATTCAACATATCCCTGATCTCTTTGAATGTATCGCTGTGCGCATCGAAGATACTCAGCTGTACTTTCTGCGTAGGACCCGCCATCTCTTTCACATGCTTTTCCAGTGGTGCATCAATATGTTTCTGTTCAAGATGTGACAGTACTTCATTCGCACGTTGCAGCAACTGAGGAGGCATACCCGCCATACGTGCCACATGTATACCAAAGCTGTGACGACTACCACCTGGCGCCAGTTTGCGCAGGAAGATCACCTTATTGCCGGATTCTTTATTGGTGATATGATAGTTCTTGATACGGCCGTGTTTATTCTCCAGCTCATTCAGCTCATGATAGTGTGTCGCAAAAAGTGTCTTAGGCTTATGCGGCGTCATATCATGCAGATACTCCACGATACTCCAGGCAATGGAGATACCATCGTATGTGCTGGTACCACGGCCAATTTCATCGAGTATTACCAGACTTCTTGGTGTGATATTGTTGATAATGCTGGCTGTTTCATTCATTTCAACCATGAAGGTAGATTCTCCACCACTCAGGTTATCGGAAGCGCCTACACGCGTAAATATTTTGTCTGTCAGACCGATCTCCGCTGCCGCTGCCGGTACAAAGCTACCCATATGCGCCATCAGTGTAATGAGGGCGGTCTGTCGCAGCAATGCGGACTTACCACTCATATTAGGACCAGTCAGAATGATGATCTGTTGCTCTTCTTTATCCAGTACGATGTCATTCGCTACATAACTTTCTCCCGGTGGTAAACCTCTTTCAATAACCGGGTGTCTGCCCTCGCGGATATCCAGGTGATAACCCTCTGTGACATTCGGACGACGGTATTTATACTGGATCGCATTATTGGCAAAACTCAGCAGACAATCCAGTCGCGCCATCAGCTGTGCATTCTGCTGAATAGCCTGAATGTGCGGTTGCAGGGCAAGCAGCAATTCATCAAACAACTGTATTTCCAGTGCAAGTATCTTTTCTTCCGCACCTACGATCTTTTCTTCATATTCCTTCAGCTCAGGTGTGATATAACGCTCCGCATTGGCCAGTGTCTGTTTACGGATCCAGTTCTCAGGTACCTTGTTCTTATGCGCATTTGTTACCTCGAGATAATAACCGAACACATTGTTGAACGCTACTTTCAGACTTGGAATGCCGGTAGCATCAGATTCTGCCTGCTGAATGCGTAGTAGGTATTCTTTACCGGAATGTGCGATTGTACGCAGGTTATCCAGTTCTGTATGTATACCGTTCTGTATAACGCCGCCTTTGCTCACCAGTATAGGTGGTGTTTCAACGATCTGTTCCAGGATGCGGCAAAGGATGCCCGGACATGGATTCAGCTTCTCCCCAATGGCAGTCAGATAAGGATGACCTGTCTTTGCCAGCAGTTGTTTGATACCTTCTACCTGCTGTAGTGCTTTCGCCAGCATCATCACTTCGCGTGGATTGATCTTCCGCAGTGGTATCTTGGATACAAGTCTTTCCAGGTCGCCTGTCTGTTTCAGATGTTGCAGTACATCCCTTGAAAGATCAGTTTCTTTGATGAAGTACTCGGTTACATCCAGTCGCTCGTTGATCTGTTTGATGTCCCTTAAGGGCAATACCATCCAGCGTTTCAGTAGTCTGGCGCCCATAGGGGTCACCGTCGTATCCAGTGTTTTCAGCAGGGTATGACCGTTTTCCACACTGCTGCCCAGCAGTTCCAGGTTCCTGATGGTAAAGCGATCCATCCAGAGAAAATCGTCCTGTTCGATACGCTGGATGTTGGTGATATGTTGCAGGTGAGGATGTTCTGTGTCACGCAGATAGTGCAGACAGGCACCGGCAGCAATGATAGCATCAGGTAAACCGTCCACGCCAAACCCTTTCAGACTATGCGTCTCAAATTGTTTGAGCAGGGTTTCTTCTGCGTAGTTGGTCGTGAAGATCCACTCTTCCAGTGTATATGTATAGAATTTGGAACCGAATTGTTCCTTGAAATGTTTCTGTTGCGGACGGGCGAAGATCACTTCTGCCGGTTTGAAACTTTGCAGAAGTTTATCCACATATTCCAGATTACCCTGGGCGACAAAGAATTCACCGGTAGAAATATCAAGGAATGCTACACCGTTCAGTTCTTTTCCGAAATGAACGGCTGCCAGGAAGTTGTTGCTGGCATTTTCAAGGAGCTTGTCATTCACCGCCACACCCGGAGTGACCATCTCAGTTACACCACGTTTCACAATACCTTTAGCCATTTTAGGGTCTTCCAGCTGATCGCATACTGCTACGCGATAACCCGCTTTGACCAGTTTATGCAGGTAAGTATCGAGGGAATGATGGGGAAAACCTGCCAGGTCCTGTTGTGAAGCAGAACCATTGGCCCTTTTGGTGAGTACAATACCTAAGACCCTGGACGCGATGATTGCATCGTCATTAAAAGTTTCATAAAAATCTCCCACGCGGAACAACAACACAGCATCCGGGTAACGGGCCTTGATGGCGTTGTGCTGTTGCATGAGCGGGGTTTCTACCGATTTGCTTTTTGCCATTCGGCAAATATATAATAATGTGCGGATGTGCTGAATTTGAGATGTACACATCCCTGTTGAGGGCTGTGAAGATGTGTTTTCCTTTGAAAAACAATTGTTTAGCTATCTTGTTGGAATGTTATCCAGGCGTCTGGTCCCCTGCAGAACCCTTCAGTCCCTGAACACTTTACATTTTATCGTACTTTTGCAAAATGCGAAAACTAAGCATGGATGAGCTGGGCCGTAAGACGGTTGACCAGTTCCGGGCGGCAGATAAAACTCCTTTGGTACTGATACTGGATAATGTACGCAGTATGCATAACGTAGGATCAGTGTTCCGTACAGCGGATGGATTCCTCCTGCAGGGCATTGTTCTCTGTGGATATACACCGGTGCCTCCTCACCGGGATATTCAGAAAACTGCCCTGGGCGCGACTGAAACGGTAGAATGGCAATACTTTGCAACGACAACCGAAGCAGTAGCCGCATTGCAGGAGGCAGGTTATATCGTTATGGCGGTAGAACAGGCGGTAAACAGTATCATGCTGGATCAGTTCACGCCTGCGACAGATAAGCCACTTGCGCTGGTTTTTGGAAATGAAGTTACCGGTGTCGATGCGGAGGTAATGAAAATGGTGGAAGGCTGTATCGAAATACCGCAATCCGGTATGAAACACTCTTTGAATATCTCAGTGAGTACTGGTATTGTGGTTTGGGATATCTTTGCAAAACTGAAAAACAAACAGGCACAATGATCACAACGGTTAATAAATATCTATCGCTGGTAAAATTCAGCCACACCATCTTCGCGATGCCTTTCGCACTGACAGGCTTTTTCATCGCTACCATCAAGACGGACGCCTCTTTCAGCTGGCAGTTGTTTTTACTGGTAGTGCTCTGTATGGTTTTCGCACGTAGTGCAGCGATGGCTTTCAACCGCTATCTGGATGCTGATATCGACAGGAAAAACCCACGTACGATACAGCGTGAGATCCCAAGAGGTGTGATCACAGAAAAGAACGCGCTCATATTTGTGATCGTGAACTGTCTGCTGTTCATGGCGGCTACCTGGTTCATTAATTTCTTATGTTTCCTGTTATCGCCGGTAGCATTGCTGGTGGTACTGGGTTATAGTTATACTAAAAGATTTACCGCGCTTTGTCACCTGGTGCTGGGATTGGGATTATCCCTGGCGCCGGTGGGAGCCTACCTGGCAGTGACCGGTCATTTTGCGGTATTGCCGGTATTGTTATCCATCCTGGTATTGTGCTGGGTAGCGGGTTTTGATATTATCTATTCCCTGCAGGACGAAGAATTTGATCGTTCCCTGGCTTTAAATTCTATTCCTACCTGGCTGGGTAAGGCGGGAGCGCTGCATTTCTCCGAAGGTTTACACGTGGTAGCAGGCGCCTTGGCAGTGATCATCGGCCTGTATGGTCAGTTCCACTGGCTGTATGCGATCGGCGCCCTTGTATTTATTATTATGCTGGTGTCACAGCATCTGTTGGTAAAACCCAATGATCTGAGCCGTGTCAATATTGCATTTATGACTACCAACGGTATTGCCAGTGTGGTATTTGCTGTATTCGCCATCGCAGATATGTTCATCATCGGATAAAACAGAAATATGGCGCGTATACTTGCAATTGACTACGGAAAGAAGAGAACAGGGCTGGCAGTAACTGACCCATTACAGCTGATAGCCAGCGGTCTGACCACCGTTGCGACCCACGATCTCATTCCTTATCTGAAAAAATATCTGGCACAGGAAGCAGTGGAACTGTTTCTGATAGGAGAGCCCAAAAACCTGGATGGTGGCGCTACACATGCGACCCCGCTGGTGATCGAGTGTGTGCGTATCCTTGAAAAGAACTTTCCACAGGTGCCTGTAAAAAAAGTGGACGAACGTTTCACTTCTAAAATGGCCTTCCAGACGATGATTGACAGCGGACTCAAAAAGAAAGATCGCCAGAATAAAGGACTGGTTGACGAGATCAGCGCCACAATCATCCTGCAGGAGTACTTGCAGAACAAGTAATTCCTAATTCATTCTTACCTTTGCATTTCGAAAAAAATATAAAATGATTCTACCTATAGTTGCTTACGGTCATCCGGTATTACGTAAAATGTGTGAAGATATAACCCCTGATTACCCTCAGTTAGAGCAACTGCTTGCCAATATGTGGGAAACCATGTATGCTTCAAATGGTGTTGGACTGGCTGCTCCGCAGATCAACAGACCTATCCGCCTGTTTGTAGTGGACAGTGAACAGATCATCAACAGCCTGGAAGATGATGAGAAGAAAGACTACCCTGGCGATAACGGGATCAAACAGGCATTTATCAATGCACATATTGTAAGCACTGGCGGAGAAGAATGGGCGTACAACGAAGGTTGTCTCAGTATCCCGAAAGTGCGTGAAGACGTATACCGTCCGGAATCCGTAACGCTGCGTTATGTAGATGAAAAATTCCAGCCACAGGAAAGGACCTTTACCGGCATTACCGCCCGTGTGATATTCCATGAATACGACCATATTGATGGTAAACTGTTCATCGATCACCTGAAGCCATTAAAGCGCAGAATGATCAAAGGTAAGCTGGATGATATCTCCAAAGGCAAGATCAACGTGGATTACAAGATGATATTTCACAAATAAAACAAGTGAAAATTTTGTAATGTAAGAAAACCCGTTTATTTTAGTGCCTGCAAACTAATACAATACATTGGGAGCAGCAGTCACATATACAGAATCCGAATTGGTACTTGGCCTCAAGGCGAGGAACGAAAAGCATTTCGGGTACTTATATGATCATTATTCACCGGCATTATATGGTATCGCCCTCAAAGTCCTGAACGATGAGACGATAGCCGGTGATGTGCTGCAGGAAATCTTTCTCAAGATCTGGCGCGGTATCGAACGCTATGATAGCGAAAAGGGACGTCTGTTTACCTGGATGGTGAACATTGCCCGTAATACTGCCATTGATACCCTCCGCTCAAAGTCCCATAAGATGGGACAAAAAGTTGCAGAATTAGGGAGCAACGCTCTTGCGTCAGACCAGCTGGCTATTCATCCGTCCGTAGATCACCTCGGACTGGTGAAAGTGTTGGAACAACTCAGCAAGGAACAACGTGTTATTATAGACCTGGCTTATTATAAGGGATGCACTCAGGATGAGATTGCGAAGATATTGGACATCCCTCTTGGAACGGTGAAGACCAGGATGCGTAATGCGATCATACAATTGCGGAATATTTTAAAACAGATCTAAGCAAGTGGATGTTCAACGTTACATATCGTCCGGTGTTATTGAAAACCATGTTACGGGATTACTATCAGAACCAGAATCACGTGAGGTTGTCAGCGCCATTCAGCAACATCCTGAGGTAAAGGCTGCTGCCGATGCGATTCAACAGGATATGGAGTACTATATACAGCTGTGGGCCAAAAAGCCACCGGCCGGTATCAGACGCCAGCTGATGGAACGTTTACACAAAGACGATGTACGCGAAGAACCGGTCGCTACCGCAACGCCTGCATTAAGTACAGCAACATACGAAGACATTTTCTCCGAAGATAAAGGGACAAACAGCTCTCCATCCCGTGTTTGGCAATACACCGCCGCAGCAGCGATCGCGCTGTTGATAGGCAGTGTGAGCATGAACATCATGTCATACAGCAAATCAGACAGCGTTACCGGACAGCTTGCTACCCTGCAGGATGAACAGTCAGCTCTTTCCGCAGAGAAAGAAGCGCTGAAAGAACAGCTCGATTATGCACATAAAGAACTGGGTCTGATGAAAGATCCTTCTTTCAAATGGATCCGCATGCCCGGCGTCGGTAAACATACCGGTGCATTCGCCACCATCGGATGGAATCCTCAATCAAAAGAAGCATTCATCCTTGCTCAGGCATTACCTGAGCCTCCTGCTGATAAACAATACCAGCTCTGGGCTATCGTCAACGGAAAGCCCATCGATGCAGGTGTATTTGAACTGGGCGCAAAAGCGCATACCTTACAAAAGGTGAAGTCAGTTGAAAATGCCCAGGTATTCGCAGTAACCCTCGAAAAGAAAGGCGGCAGCCCTGAACCGACACTCGAACAAATGTTCGTCGCCGGTAAAGTGGCAGGTTGACCTTAACGCTTCATTTACTCCTTTCCTCCAACTATAGCGCTCATTATCAATTATTCCGTAATAATTGCTATCTTTCCTTTATTATTGCATTCCCATTAACCATCATTTTAGGACTTATTTGGATTGGAACATCAGGTTGTACTGGTAACAGTTTCGAGTACTGTAGCACCTGCAGCTGAAATGTGGTGAACACTGTGAAAAGTATTTTTAACAAAATTTTTAACTGTTTTGGAATCCGCGTTCACATATACGGAATCTGAGCTGGTGCAGGGGCTAAAAGCCAAAGACCAGAAGGTATTCGGCTACCTGTATGACCGATATTCGCCTGCTTTGTACGGTGTAGCACTGAAAGTGCTCAACGACGAAAGCAATGCGAATGATGTATTGCAGGAAGTGTTCCTTAAAATCTGGCGTAATATAGACCGGTACGATGAAAGCAAAGGACGTCTGTTCACATGGATGCTCAATATTACACGTAACTCCGCAATTGATACGCTCCGCTCGAAGGCACATAAAATGGATCAGAAAATCCAAGACATTGGAGATGACGTACATTTATATACAGGTAATTTAACTGTACACCCATCCGTTGACCATCTTGGACTCTCAAAGGTTCTTGAAAAATTAACTAAGGAACAACGAATCATCATTGATTTAGCGTACTATAAGGGTTGCACCCAGGAAGAAATTTCCAAGGTGCTGGAAATTCCTTTGGGTACCGTGAAAACGAGAATGAGGAACGCAATTATCCAATTAAGAAACTTGTTAAAATTAGTATAAGAGTGGACGCATCACGTTTCATATCGTCCGGATTGATCGAAGCTTATGTTAGCGGACTCGCCACCTCCAACGAAATAGAGGAGCTGGAACGCGGCATGGCGCAGTATCCGGAAGTGAGAGCTGCAGTGGATGACTGTCAGCTCGATATGGAACACTACGTTACATTACAGGCGAAACCACCAGCTCCTGAATTAAAACAGAATATCCTCCGTATCATTGCCGACGAAGAGACTGCCAGAGAAAACGGAACTTATGTTGAACAAACTGAAGTCGCTTTCCCAAATGAAGAAAAAGTTTACGTAAGCAGCGCCTGGCGCTGGATTGCAGCTGCCGTGTTTGTCGCACTGCTCGGTAGCCTGTATATGAATTACGTATACTCCGGGCAGATCAATGACTATAAAGGCCGCTACGAAGCCTTACTCTCCTCACAAAATTCACTGGCGTCAGAATCTAATCTCTATCGCACCCGCCTCGAGCAAATGGAAACTTCGATGAACATCGTTAAAAGTCCTTCCATGAAAGCGGTAAAGATGCCTGGCACCAAACCTTTCCCATCCGCACTCGCTACCGTATACTGGAATCAGCAATCCAAGGAAGTGTTCGTCATGGTGAATAACCTGCCGGAACCCGCTGCTGATAAGCAATACCAGCTCTGGGCCATTGTTGATGGTAAACCCGTTGATATGGGTGTATTCGAAACAGGCAACAAAGATGAACTGCTGCACAAGATGAAACCCATCGATAATGCAGAGATGTTTGCCATCACACTCGAGAAAAAAGGTGGTAGCCCGGTTCCTACGCTTGATCAGATGTACGTCGCAGGAAAAGCCAGCTAACAAGAAAATACATAATTTCGCACCATGCGAAAACTCTGGATCTACACTGTCACACTGTTATTTTTTCAGCAAACCTATGCGCAGGATACAGCTCGTTACAAAGGAATGACTGTTAACCTGGATGAAGTGATCGTAGAAGCCAAACGTATAGGCTTTGACGTCAACAGCTTTATCAAAAGAGTAGAAGACGATACTACTTTTTACCGCGCATTTAAAAATCTGCACCTGCTCGGCTATACCGCCGACAACGATATCCGCATCTATAATAAAAGCAACGAAATACAGGCGTCCCTGAAAAGTCAGACCATACAATCTATGCAGGGCAGATGCCGTACCATGAAAGTGCTGTCTGAAAATATTACCGGCGACTTCTTCGATAAAAAAGGCAATTATAATTACTACACCGCAGAGTTATACGGTAACCTCTTTTTTACAAAAGGAACTATCTGTGCCGATCCCACCGGAGAAGAACCCGAAAGCTCCAAAGGTAGTATGGCCCGTCATAAAGCACAGCTGAAGCAGTTAATATTCAATCCGGGTAAACCTGTCAGAGGTGTGCCCATCGTCGGTGGAAAAGTCGCCATCTTCGATCCGGAAGTACAACGCTTCTATAACTTCGCGATCTCTTCCCAGGAATATCTCGGCGTATCCTGTTATGTATTCAGCGCAAAAGCAAAACCTGATCTGAACAGTCTGGACAGGGGGGATGTCGTGGTAAATGAACTGATCACTTATTTTAATAAAGATAACTTCGAGATCGTCGGACGTAAATATTCATTGTCCTACAAAACAATGCTCTTCGATTTCGATGTGAAAATGGATGTGCAGATGACGAAACAACAAGGTTTACTGATCCCCGCACTGGTTACCTATGACGGTACCTGGGATGTACCTTTCAAGAAACGTGAAACAGCGAAGTTCATCGCAAGGTTTCATACGTTTACCACACCACAGTAATAAAGCTGTCAACATAAAAAGCGAAGAGCGTCTGCCACCGGCAAGACGCTCTTCGCTTTTTATCCTGTATTGTACCTGTCTTAGTAGATCACTGTTACCGAACCTGTCTTCTTCACTTTCTCTCCTGTTGATACCACTTTATAATCCATCATCCAGACATAGGTGCCAAATGGTACTCTTCCTTTCTGCCAGGTTCCTTTCCATCCTACATCCGGATCGGTGGTGTAGTAGATGCGCTGGCCCCACCGGTTGAAAATGACCAGCTCAAATTCTGTAATGGGACATCGGAATTTCGGTCGGAAGTAGTCATTCACGCCATCTGCATTTGGCGTAAAGGCCGTAGGCAGGTATACCTGACAACCACATTCCTGGAAGGCAATATCCACTTCATCGATCGATTGTCCGCAGCTGTTAGTTGCGACGATCGCATAGTGTCCTGCCTGTGTGACCGGGAAGATCGGTAACGAAGAACTGTCCTGCCATTTATAATTCATACCAGCTCCGTCAGGATGCAGATTGTATACTGTCCCCATACATAACAGGGTGTCGTGGCCTAAGTTCGTACGTAAGGTATCTTCAAACTGTACATGAATCGTATCCTGATCTATACAACGGCCTACTTTTGCTTCTACCCAGTAATAACCGGTTTCTCTCACATAGAAGGTCGCCTGTTTGGAGGTATCCTGCCAGCGGTAGGAAGCTGTTCCGAAATCTGCTTTCAGTACCAGGGTCTCGCCTTTACATACGATCGTGTCATTGCCAAGATCAAGTTCTCTGTCTGGTTTATAGCGGATCAGGATCGTGTCCAGTACTTCGCAGGTATTGTTGATTTCTACAAATACCCACAGATCCCAGTTACTTCTGATCGTGGTGGTTGGTGTAGTAGCGCGGTTGCCCCAGCGGTAGCCGGTAGCGCCGGGTGTGGTCGCATTCAGTGTGATGGATTCTCCCGGACAAAGAATGGTGTCTTTACCCAGTGAGAAAGGATGTTCCGTACCGGCAAAGGCGATATAGATCGTATCGCGGTACAGGCCACAACCCTGTGCATCAGCCGTAACGATGTATGGGGTGGATGGCATCGCCACATCGCTGTGTACGATGATGTTAGGTGTGATAGCGCCGGTGTTCCAGATGTAGGTACAGTTCTGAGCTGTGGCATCCAGTTCGATGGTCTCACCGAGACACAGTATCAGACTGCTGTCACCCAGATCTATTTCCGGAACGGGTGTATAAAAGATGTTAACGGAATCGGGTACAAGACAGCCATTGATCTTTACCTTATAGGTGGTCATGCTGTCGACAAGGATACTCCGGCCGGTAGAGCCGTCCTGCCATTCATACGTGGCGCCGGGTACGTCCGGTGCGGTCAGTGTAATGGTTGTACTATCACAGAGGGTCTGATCGGTAGGGCCGAAATCATAGATAACGGGTGCCACAATGTTCAGATTCGTGGTAGAGGTTGACGGTACGCCTGCTCTGTAGGCGATGAGTTGCACAGTGTAGGCACCGACGGTATTGTAAAGGTGGGCGCCTTTGATTCTGCGGGATGTGTCCGCAGCGCCGGAGGCCGGGTCGCCGAAATACCATCTTACGGAGTCTATGCCTGCGAGGTCCGCTTCAGCAATTTCAAATCTAACACTATCATTCTGGCAGGTCGTCGAGTACGTAAATTGTGTCTGTGCCTGGGCACTAAATGCACCCAGCATGGTTATTAAAACCGCGATTAATAGATATAGGCTTCTCATGAAGGGACATGGGTAAGGTGCTAAATTAAAACAAAAAATGATATGTTTTAATTTTTTAATGGATTTACTATTCTAATGGTCTGGCGCTCACATAGCGTCTCCATTTTTCCAGAACGGCTTTAAAATCATCAGGTAACGGACTTTCAAAATGGATAGGTTTACGTGTACGCGGGTGTATGAAACCAAGCGTCTGCGCATGCAGGGCATGGCGTGGCATGATTTCGAAGCAGTTTTCCACAAATTGTTTGTATTTGGCAAATACGGTGCCTTTCAGGATACGATCACCGTTATAAGTATCATCATTGAACAGGGAATGGCCCATGTGCTGCATATGTACCCTGATCTGGTGGGTACGTCCGGTTTCCAGGCGGCACTCGATCAGTGTCACGTAGTTAAAGCGCTCCAGCACTTTATAGTGAGTGATGGCCTCTTTACCGTATTCTCCGTCAGGATATACATCCATAATTTTACGGAAGCGCTGGTGACGGCCAACATGTGCCTCAATAGTGCCTTCATCTTCCTCAAAATCACCCCATACAAGGGCCATATAACGACGTTGAACAGTATGGTCGAAGAACTGCTTCGCCAGATCGTTCATGGCTTTCTCCGATTTGGCAACTACCAATAATCCACTGGTATTCTTATCGATACGGTGTACCAGTCCAAAACGGGGCATGCTCGGTTCAGGTACCGGTGTTGTAGTACGATCACCCAGGTACCAGGCCAGGCCGTTTACAAGCGTACCAGTATAATTGCCAGAGCCAGGGTGTACTACCATACCCGGCAACTTATTGACTATCATTAAATCTTCGTCCTCATAGACAATGTCCAGCGGCAGTTCCTCCGGTATCACCTGCGTGTTTTCCGGATTCTTGTTGGAATACACCACAATACGATCGCCCGCCTTTACTTTATAATTGGATTTAACTGGTTTGTCATTGACGATGACCATGCCATTGTCGCATGCCTGCTGAATTTTATTACGGGTAGCACCTTCCACCCGGTTCATCAGGAACTTATCCACACGAAGTGGCTCCTGACCCTTGTCAGCTATAATATTCACCCGCTCATACAGCTCCTCGCTGCCTTCGCCGTTCTCCAGTTCATCGTCAATTTCAATCAGTTCTTCCGCCATGAGGATTCAAAATTTTTGCAAAGGTACGAATAACCGGGCGCAAGTCCACAGTTTGGGTAAGCTTTGCTTAGGAGTCCACCAGAGAGTATGTTGGGAATGTTGTCAGGCGGCATTCATTCTCAGAGCGTAATATATCATATCGCACAGCGGAATTTATCATGTGCTGATAGCGGGTAGGAAGGATATCGCCATAAGTAAAAGAGGGATGTTGTATGAGATGAAGCATGGATGCGTCGTATATACGTCGTGTATGCGTCGTGTCAGGGCTATATTTTGGCCTGATAGGGGGCATTTAGGACAAAATATAGCTTCCCTGGTGCTGATTGCCTATAATTATTTGTAAAACAATTAGTTATAGTTGGTGATCTGTATTCGCAAAAAAAGTATCCCGTAGTATGTCAGGCTGCGGTGTTTCATCGTAAATTATGATAAGGGCGGTCCCGGTGCAAAAGATCAGATAATTCAGAAGCCTGACTATAGTTATAGTATAGTTAGCTTACGTTAGTGCTACGTTTTTCTCGGCCATCTAAGGGAGGATAACTATAGGATGACCAATGAACAGTGATAACCAAACATTGTTAAGCGTATTCTTCCATACGGCCCCCCTCCGGATAGATCACCGCAAGTGGTAATTCCGTATTTTTGCACCTGCAATATGAACAAGAAGATCCACACGAACGACCTGGGAATAATTGATTATCAGAAGGCCTGGGATTATCAGGAACAGCTTTTACAGCAGAATGTAAGCATCAAGCAGGCATTGGCAAGAGGAGAGGAGCTGCCGGGACAGGCACGGGAAACGACCAATTACCTGTTATTCTGCGGTCATCCGCATATCTATACCCTCGGTAAGAGCGGACACATGGAAAATCTGTTGCTGGATAGCCAGCAGCTGGAAGATAAAGGCATCACTTTTTCAAGCACGAACCGCGGCGGAGATATCACCTATCACGGTCCCGGTCAGGTGGTAGGATATCCGATCCTCGACCTGGAGAATTTTATCACAGATATAGGGAAGTACCTGCGTAACCTGGAAGAGGTGATCATGCTTACACTGGCGGACTATGGCATCAAAGGCGATCGTTCTCCGGGAGAGACCGGCGTATGGCTGGACCCGCAGGATCCTGCCCGTGCCCGTAAGATCTGTGCGATGGGAGTACGTTGCAGCCGCTGGGTGACCATGCATGGCTTCGCTCTGAATGTCAATACCAACCTCGACTATTTTGGCAATATCGTGCCTTGCGGTATTGTTGATAAAAAAGTGGCTTCCATGCATGAAGAACTGGGTAGAGAAGTGCCTGAGGCGGAAGTAAAAAGCCGGATCGCACAGCATTTCGCCACCGTCTTCGGCGCAGAAATGATCATGGACTAAATACAACAGAGCTGTTATAAAAGAGAAAAGGCCTTTCCACCTATGGCGGAAAGGCCTTTTCTCTTTTATAAACGTGTTAATTGTTAGTTTCTGTAAGTCAGCGGGATATAGAGATTCCACTTCTCATATGCTTTTCCTTCCTGGTAGATTTCGAAATTGAACCAGCCAGCATGCAGGAAAATTGCTTTTTCCAGTATCAGGAAGGGCTCTTTTACCTGTGGGATCTCAAAAAGGAAGGAGCCGTCCGGTTCGAAGAACTTAACACTGTATTTCTTTTCCTGTGCATCCGGCAGTTTGATGTTCACATTGCCGTCTGCGGTGGTATAAATATAGTTAGATGGGTGCCACACGATCTTTTCCTCTTTTACCACCTTCTCTTTTGCTGTCGTTGTAGTCGGATTCGTACCAGTATTGATACCCGCTTCTTTCGCAGCAGCGATCGCCTCTTTCACGTCTGACAACTGCAGCTTCTTGGTAGCGTCTATAGTGCTGTCCGGTACTGCCAGCACAATTTTGGAGTGCAGGTAGCGTCCGTTGTTGAATTGGATAAAGAGACGGTAGTAGTTAGACCCTGGCAATGGTTTGACGTCATTATAACTGTTCCTGAAGTCATTCGGATTATTCACCAGACCAATTGTACTGAAGTTCAGTACGCTGTCAAGAGAGCGCTGTACGCCGATAAACTTCACATCCCGGAAACCGGAGATAAATTCCAGTGAGATCTTGCCCGTTTTAATGAGGGCAGAGAAATCAGGTAATACCGGTGGTGTATTCGATTGGGTCTGTGCCTTAACTGAAAATACTGATGCTGTAAATATAACTGCGAATAAAATAAGACGCGACAACTGCTTCATAAATGCTAATTCCTGTACTGTATCCATGTCTCCGGAGTCTTTGTTCACACAAGAACGCCGGTTTTCCTCTTTAAGTTGGCAAAAATAATAAAATGATAGACCTGACTGGTATCAAATACCGTTAAAAAAATCCAAACAAAGGTAGCATGACTGTCCTGTGGCTGGAAGTAGTTACTACCGTAAATATAAACAAATCTGCTATATGGCGTTTCCCTGCAATCCGCCGGTGTGGATAAGTAACACCTTACTACCATCGGGATACCTGCCCTCCTGTATATCCTGTCTGAATCCCATCAGCAACTTGGCTGTATAGATCATATCGAGCGGAATACCGGTTTCAGCATGAAAATTAGCCATGAAGGTCTGTAGCGCAGGCGTCACTTTCGCATACCCTCCGCCATGATGTTCATGGCGTAATTCCCAGTGGGGATGAGGAGCCGGATGGAGCAGGGTCTGTATTTCATTTGTCAGGTAAGCAGCCCCTTTTAATACAGCATAGCCAAGAATGGTTTGCTGCGGTGCTGCACTGTTTATAATACCTGCCAGCGTCGTACCGGTGCCCACAGCACAGGCAATGTGGCTGAAGTATATACTGGCCTCCGCCGGGGAAATAACACTTTTATCAACGGCCATCAGTTGCGGGATGGCCAGTGGCAGGATCTCCTCACAACCCTTTGCTCCCAGGGCATTGTTGCCGCCTTCCGGTACGATCCAGGCATCCGGATAAAGCGTGGCCCAGTCTGTATCCGCTTTATGCCGGTAAGCTTCCCGGCTGATAAATACCAGTTCCATATTGCGGGCAGCTGCGTCCTGCAACGTATGACTTAATACAGGCGCTCTTTCTCCCCGGATAATGCCGGTGCAGGGAATGCCCGCCAGCTGACAGGCAGCGGCAGTAGCAGCAATGTGATTGGAATAAGCGCCGCCAAAAGTGACAATACGGTGTTTACCTGCTTTAATGGCGGCGTCAAGATTATACCTGAGCTTAAACCATTTGTTACCCGATACTTCCGGATGCAGCAGGTCCAGCCGTAATACAGCAGCACGGATGCCGGCGGGTAACCAGGCAGGTGTAATAAACTGTAATTGAATATTGTCGTAATCAAATTGCATGCTGCGCAAAGTAACGACATTGAGGGGTATATATAAAACGGGTGTGCCACAAGACACACCCGTTGCAAAACGATATGAACAGCTGTTTACTGACCGGTAAAGAAGATCTCTGCCGGGTTCAGTTTCTCTCTGTCTCTGTAGATACCTGCATCCAGCCAGGCGCCGGTGCCGGTATTAAAGTATTGTACTTTGATGCGGTGCAGTCCTTTACGCAGCGGTACAAAACCACTACGATCCTGCAGATCATGTTGCCCGTCATTATCCACAACGATCTGATCATCTATATAAAATACAGCGCCATCGTCACTGTTGAGATGGAATTCATAGAGATCATCCGCGGGGATCTTTACCAGTCCGGAGAAAGTGACACCATACTCTTTTACCGGCAGCGGACGAATATCGACTGCTGGCAATATGCCACTGCTATCACCTTTTTCAGGTAATTGCTTTGCACTGGCAGGTACTGTTTTTACAAGTGAGAAACGTACGCCCTTTGCACCTTGTTTTGTTACAATGGCAGGAAGGAAGGCTTTGCGTACATAGGTGGCACTATATAGTGGACTCACACGTCCGGTAGGCAATACCACAATACAGTTTAACTGTGCAGTACCGTTTTCAGGAACGTTGATCGTAATAGCTTGTTTATAAGGTTTGCTGCGCAGTCCAGGTTGCGTACCATCAGTTGTATAATAGATCATACCACCTTTCACCGGCGTCTTCAGTGTGACAGTGACTGATGGCGTAGTCACGACTTTGCTTTCCAGTCCGATAGGTTCTGGTATACGGAAATTGATACCGGCATAACTCATGCGGGAAAGCTCCAGTGGCAGCTTACGGAGGAAACGGTCATAGTTCTTTTTACCAGGTTGTGCCCAGGCTATTTCAGATAAAGCCAGTGCACGCGGCCATAACATATAATCAAGCATCTGCTGATCGGGGATGAACTCTGTCCATATATTACCCTGTACACCTTTAATATAACGTTGTTCCGTTGGCGTTAGTGATGGTGGTAAAGGCTCATAGTTATATACAGTTTTCAGTGGCAGATAAGCAGCTGCATTCAATGGTTCTGTTGATGGCTGACCTTGTGTATAGTCAAAATACAGATAGGTATTAGGCGTCATGATGACGTTGTGTTGCTGTTTGGCAGCTGCGATGCCACCTTCTTCACCACGCCAGCTCATAACGGTCGCATTGGCTGCCAGTCCGCCTTCCAGTATTTCATCCCATCCGATGATAGAACGTCCTTTACTATTGACAAACTTTTCCATCCGCTGGACGAAATAACTCTGCAACGCGTGTTCATCTTTCAGTCCCAGTCTGCGTATCATGCGCTGTACTTCTGCGGATTCTTTCCATCTGTCTTTCAGACATTCATCTCCCCCAATGTGGATAAACTGGCTGGGGAAGAGATCTATCACTTCTGTTAATACATCCTGCAGGAAGGTGAACACAGAGTCATTTACAGGATTCAGTACATCTTTGGAAATGCCCCAGGTGCCGCGCACTTCATAAGGACCTTTGGTATTACCGAAGGATGGATAAGCGGTGAGCACCGCCTGTGAGTGCCCCGGCATCTCTATTTCAGGAATGATCGTGATATTTCTTTCTGCTGCGTATTTCACAATATCGCGTACTTCATCCTGTGTATAATAACCGCCATAAGGCTTACCATCATAAGTAGTACTACGGCGGTGATGACCAACGATCGTCTCTTTTCTGATGGATGCAATTTCCTGCAGACGTGGATATTTTTTGATCTCGATACGCCATCCCTGGTCATCGGTGAGATGCCAGTGGAAGCGGTTGAATTTATAAAGCACCATCATATCGATGAACTGTTTGATGGCAGCAGGAGGAAAGAAGTGACGGCTGACGTCCAGCATCATACCACGATAGGCGAAGCGTGGATAGTCCTGGATCTTTACGCCGGGCAGATGAAGACTGCCATTATAAGGAGTTTGTCTGACAGTGTCAGTTGCGGTTTTAATATTCTTATTAACCGGGAACAGTTGTATCAGTGTCTGCAGGCCATAAAACAGCCCGGCAGCGTCTCCCTGCAGATAGACCCGGCCGGTATTTACTTCAAGGATATATCCTTCCGGTTTGCCGCTGCGTGCTTCCACAATTTTGATGATGGAGTTGGAGGCCTGTCCGGATACGGTTGTCTGGCTGACAGGGAGTTTGAAGTTATAATTACGTTGCAGGTAATCATTCAGGAATGCAGCTGTTTTTTCAGCGCCTTTGCCACTGTATTGAATGGCTGCCTGGTCGTTCACAACAAAGCTGCCTGGCATAGGATTGAGCAGTAGTGGCTCAGGGATAATGGTGATGTCGCCGGTTTTCAGCTGTGCTGTACCCGACAGGTAACAACAGATTGCGAGCATCGACAGGAATAATGTTTTCATATGCATCATGTTGGTATGGTTATTTACTGGCCGTTCCATGTCATTGTCCATCTCCTCGTTTACGCTATGGGATCAGCAGTCCTGCCATCAGGAGGACTGCTGATATTGTTTTATTCATTTGTCAGGAATCCGCCTTTACCACGGTACAGCTTTACTTTGCCGTCCAGTTCCAGCGCCAGTACAGTCATGTATTTATCCTGTACATTGGCAGGGACGTCAATGTATACCAGTCCGGGTACAGCGCTCCAGGAGATCTTACCTACCACCTTATGCGTCAGTTGCTGACCATTGCCCAATACACTGATCTTTTTGATATTGTTCACCAGGCCTTTCACCATGACCTGACCGCTTACATTGCCAGCCAGGAAGAGGTATAAGGTAGTGGAATCTTTTGATAAAGTGGTAGGACCATAAAAATGTCCTGCCGGAATTCCCGCTACCGTATTGAAAATAGCAGGCGCATGTTTTTTATTCCATGCACCCAGTTCTTTGAGCACAGTCACTTCTTCAGCAGGAATGGTGCCATCTTCAGCAGGCCCGATATCCAGAAGCATATTACCGCCATTGCTGACAGCATCTGCAAAGATGGTGATGACTTCATACGGCGTCTTGAAATTGGTATCATCCGGGTGATAGCCCCAGTTGTTGTTGATGGTCATGCAGAGTTCCCACCAGTTGTAATGTGGTCTGGATACGGGGAAGTTCTGTTCAGGCGTGTCATAATCACCATATCCCTGTAAGCGGCCATTGATGATGGTATTCGGGTTATGACCCGTCAGCATTTTTCTGACCTTTACAGCTTCCCATTCTTCTGCGCTGTGTTCCCAGTCGCCGTCAAACCACCAGAGATCGGGATTATACTGCTGCATGACTTCTTTCAGCTGTCCTTCGTAGAAGTGCAGGAAGCGTTGCCAGCGGGCAGGATCTTTCTTTGCATCATAGCGGCTGCTGTCTTTCAGGAACTGTGGATAATCCGGATAACTCCAGTCGATCAGTGAGAAGTAAGCGCCGGCTTTGATACCCTGCTGACGTAAAGCAGTGTAGAAGGGCGTGAGTACATCACGTTTTGCCGGTGTACTGTTGGCCATATCCAGTTTACTCAGTTTACTATCCCATAATGCAACACCATCATGGTGTTTAGTGGTCATTACGGCATAGCGTGCGCCTGATTCCTTGATCAGTGCGGCCCATTCTTCCGGATGATAATTCTTTGCAGTAAAACCTTTCAGTTGCTGCATGTAATCAGCGTAAGCGATCTTCCTGTTGTGGAAGGACCAGGATTCGTCTACTCCGTTGACGGAATAGATCCCCCAGTGAATGAAGATGCCGAGCTTTGCGTCGGCGAACCATTGCATTTTTTCACGAATGGAATCAGCGGATGTGTGTTGTTGTGCGTTGAGACTTCTAAGCAGTGGTAGTATAAGGGCTACCGATAATAGGAAACGTTTCATTCTATATTCACATGTGTTTATTGTGTAATGTTTTTTAATTCTGGTAAATTGCCCCGGTTGGTACGGGATTTGTTGCATGATGGCCCATAGGCGTAACAGTTTGGTAACAAAAAGAAGCTGTGAAAATAGTTTTAATGATTAAATTTATCGCCAGGAAAATGTTCATCCAATACATGAAAACACAAAAAACAATCTATAAATGCAACCAACTTTATTGATCCTTGCTGCCGGTATGGCTAGCCGATACGGTAGCTTAAAACAGATCCAGCAGTTTGGCCCCAGCGGTGAAACAATTGTTGATTACTCCATTTACGATGCTATCCGTGCTGGTTTCGGCAAGATAGTGTTCATTATCCGTAAGGATTTTGAAAAAGAATTTAAGGAAATATTTGAACCTAAACTGAAAGGCCGTGTGCAGACTGATTATGTATATCAGGAAATGGATGCATTTACAGATGGCTATGCAACACCGGCTGACCGTACCAAACCATGGGGTACAGCGCATGCTATATTGTGTGCAAAAGATGCTATCAACGAGCCTTTCGCAGTGATCAATGCAGATGATTTTTATGGTCGTGACTCATTTGAGAAAGCAGCAGCTTTCCTGAAAGATGCCGCTAAACCGGATGTATACAGTGTAATTGGTTATCAGCTGAGCAAAACGATCAGTGAGCACGGTTCCGTTTCACGCGGTGTATGTGCTGCAGACAGTGAAAGCAACCTGGCTGCTATCAATGAAAGAACCAAGGTATATAAAGACGGAGAGCAGATCGTGTATGAAGATGCTGATGGCAGCAAGCACGAACTGGCGCCAGATACCCCGGTTTCTATGAACTTCTGGGGTTTCCATCCTTCTGTATTTAAACTGAGCCAGGACCTCTTCAAAGACTTCCTGCAGCAGAATGGTGATAAACCTAAGTCTGAGTTCTTCATTCCGATCGTTGTGGATCACTTCATTAAGAACAAGGTAGGTGTTGTAAATGTGATCCCTACAGGAGCGCAGTGGTTTGGTGTTACTTATAAAGAAGATGCCCCAGGCGTACAGGAAAGTCTCTCTGCCCTGGTAAAAAGTGGGGAGTATCCGGACAACCTCTGGAAATAGAAGCTGAAGAATTGTAATAATTTTGCTATTTGTATGGATTTTAGCTAAAGAATCGATGTTTTATTTCAAAAACTTCAAAAAGTGAAGTTTTGTTTGCGAAATAACTAAATCTTTGGATTGTATTGTTTTTTAGTTTTATGACCAATACATTTGTAGAAGCAAAATAAAAAGCGTCCCTCCATGTGGGTAAATAAAGACAACAATAAGATTAATCACATCGTAGCTCAGTTGAACTGGGCTATAACACTAGTCGTGATTGTCGTTGTCATTATTAGCCACCAGTATGGAGGATAGGTTAACGTGTACAATCACTAATGATAAACAAGACGCCTTCCTCCATCAGAGGAAGGCGTTTTTTTGTGCCTGTAATTATAAAGCAATCCAAAATCGAATTCTAATATCTGAATTATGTATAGCTATTACAACGAGAACACCATTCTTTACATTAACGGGGAGTATAAGAAAGCTACCGCGGCCACTACAGATCTGTATGGTCAGTCATTACACTATGGGTATGCTGTATTTGAGGGCATTCGCGCTTATAAAACAGCTGATGGAACTGTGAAGATTTTCAAAGCAAAAGAACACTTCGACAGATTTAAGCGTTCCTGCGAATTAATACACATGCCATATCCATTTGATAATGACGAGCTGGTGAAAGCATGTTACAAAGTGCTGGAACTGAATAATATGGAAGAAGCGTACATCCGTCCGCTCGCTTTCTGCCCTCCGAACATGACACTGAAGGCTGCCTCCGAAACACATGTACTGATCTGTGCATGGGAATGGGGTGCATACCTGGGCGAAAAACTGCTGCGTGTGATGACCTCATCTTACCAGCGCCCAAATCCAAAAGCATTCAAGATCGAGTCCAAAACAGCTGGTCTGTACGTAAACTCCATCCTGGCTTCTCAGGAAGCAAAGGAACAGGGTTACGACGAAGCGCTGCTCCTGGATATCAACGGCTTCGTAGCTGAAGGTCCTGGTGCAAACCTGTTCTTCGAAAAAGACGGTAAGATCTTTACGCCTCCTCCGGGCAACATTCTGCCAGGTATTACCCGTGCTACCGTGATCGAATTGTGTCACGAACTGGGTATTCCGCTGGAAGAGAAACTCTTCACTACTGACGAACTGAAAACAGCTGACTGCGTATTCTATTGCGGTACTGCTGCTGAAGTAGTAGGATGGGATTCACTCGATGGCCAGACCTTTAACAAGCCATGGGCTACTTCCCTGGGTAAACTGCTGCAGCAGGCTTACAAAGCGAAAGTACTCGAGAAAGAATTCGATCGCGCTGCGGTTCCGGTCGCGTAAGCCACTGGTATCAGTACACAGATATTCATGAAAACTCGTGCTGATTCAGGTTGTATTTCCTCTATATACTTCACCTGAGAGTGATACGCTATTGTTTAAAACCAATAGTATAGTATCTCATTTGAATCAGATAGCTAACAAAGCATCACGCTTTGTACCCATGGTATAAAGCGTGATGCCTTCTATAAACACTTCGTTCAGGCCTCACATTCTTCCCGTTACAGCCTTTTTTAACCAAGTTGGAATTTGGATTTTTGAAAGTACGTTATCCAATACCACAGCGGATTTGGCCACAAAACGAAGAGATTTGAATACCGGCTAACCGGTCAGTAATTGGTTTGGAACTTGGCTTTTATCACTGCTATTTTGTACCTACTTAAATAGCAACCCGGAAATTTTTATAAACAGATGGAATTAAACAAATACAGCAAAACGCTCACGCAGGATCCAACACAGCCCGCCACACAGGCGCAGCTGTACGCTCTCGGTTTAACTGAAGAAGACCTGAAGAAAGCGCAGGTAGGCATTGCCAGTATGGGCTATGACGGTAATCCGTGTAATATGCACCTCAATGACCTCGCACAGGAGGTCAAGAAAGGGGTCTGGGCTAATAATCTCGTCGGACTCACTTTCCATACTATTGGCGTCAGCGATGGTATGACAAATGGTACTCCGGGTATGCGTTATTCCCTGGTCAGCCGCGACCTGATTGCTGATTCCATCGAAACCGTAGTAGGTGCACAGTATTATGATGGTGTGATCACCGTGCCTGGCTGTGATAAGAACATGCCTGGTTCCCTGATCGCAATGGGACGTCTGAACCGTCCTTCTATCATGGTGTATGGCGGTTCTACCGCTCCTGGTAAATACCAGGGTAAAGACCTGAACATTATCTCTGCATTTGAAGCGCTGGGTCAGAAAATGGCTGGTCAGCTCAGCGAAGAAGACTTCAAAGGCATTGTACAGCATTCCTGCCCTGGCGCCGGCGCCTGTGGCGGTATGTATACGGCAAATACCATGTCTTCTGCAATCGAAGCATTAGGTATGAGCCTTCCTTACAGCTCTTCTAACCCTGCACTCAGCAAGGACAAAAAAGAAGAGTGTCTGTCAGCTGGTAAATATATCCACATCCTCCTGGAGAAAGATATCAAGCCTTCTGATATCATGACGCTGGAAGCATTTGAAAATGCGGCTACCGTTGTGATGGCGCTGGGTGGTAGTACCAATGCCGTACTGCACTTCATCGCAATCGCAAAAGCAATCGGTGTGAAATTCGGTTTACCTGAATTCCAGCGTATCAGCGATAAAACGCCACTGATCGCTGACCTGAAACCAAGTGGTAAATACCTGATGGAAGACCTGCACAACATCGGCGGTGTTCCATTGGTAATGAAATATCTGCTGAAAAAAGGATACCTGCATGGTCACTGTCTGACAGTAACCGGTAAGACCCTGGCAGAAAACCTGGAAAGTGTACCAGATCTGGAATTCGAAGGACAGGATATCGTTGTTCCGGTTGAAAAACCAATAAAAGCGACCGGTCACATCCAGATGCTGTACGGTAACCTGGCAGAACTGGGTTCCGTAGCAAAGATCACCGGTAAGGAAGGTTTAAGCTTCCGCGGTCCTGCACGTGTGTTTGAAGGTGAATATGAGCTGATCGCGGGTATTCAGAGCGGTCGTGTGAAATCAGGCGATGTGGTGGTGATCAGACAGGTAGGTCCTAAAGGAGCGCCTGGTATGCCGGAAATGCTGAAACCAACATCCGCTATCATGGGTGTAGGTCTCGGTAAGAGCGTAGCGCTGATCACAGACGGACGTTTCTCTGGCGGTACACACGGTTTCGTAGTGGGACACATCACACCGGAAGCGGTGGAAGGTGGTACCATCGGACTGGTACAGGACAATGACATTATCGAAATTGACGCCGAAAAGAATACGATCAACGTGGAACTGAGTGCAGAAGAACTGGCTGCCCGCAGGGCGAAATGGGTGAAACCCGCGTTGAAAGTAACTAACGGTGTATTATATAAATATGCAAAACTCGTTTCAAATGCAACAGAAGGATGTGTTACCGATGAAGCCTGAGCCGGCTGAAAAGCGGACAGCTGCGACTGCTCCACTTAATATGACTGGTTCTGAGGCAGTGATCCGCTCGCTCATTGCAGAAGGTGTTGAAACCATTTTCGGCTATCCTGGCGGCGCTATTATGCCCATTTATGATGCCCTCTACGATTTCCAGCAGGAAGTTCATCATATACTGGTCCGTCACGAGCAGGGTGCTACGCACGCTGCACAAGGTTATGCGCGTTCATCCGGTAAAACAGGGGTGGTCTTTGCTACCTCCGGTCCGGGTGCTACCAACCTGGTAACAGGTCTGGCTGACGCTTATATGGATTCTACGCCGATGGTGTGTATTACCGGTCAGGTAGCAGCACATCTGTTGGGTACAGACGCCTTCCAGGAAACAGACGTGATTGGTATTACCATGCCGATCACCAAATGGAACATCCAGGTAACACGTCCGGAAGATATTCCAGGTGCTATTGCCAAAGCATTCTATATCGCAGGTAGCGGCCGTCCCGGTCCGGTACTGGTTGATATCACCAGGAATGCACAGGTTGCGAAATTTGATTTCGAATACAAGAAATGTGATTATATCCGTAGCTACCGTCCCGTACCAAGACTGGACCTCGAGGCAGTAGAAGCGGCAGCAGAACTGATCAATAGTGCAAAGAAACCATACATTTTCTGTGGTCACGGTGTATTGTTGTCAGGTGCTGAAAAAGAACTGATCGAACTGGCTGAAAAAGCAGGTATTCCGATCGCTTCTACCTTACTGGGTCTGTCAGCTGTACCGGTTGACCATCCGAACTATGTAGGTTATCTCGGTATGCATGGTAACTATGCGCCGAATATCATGACCAACGAGTGTGATGTACTGATCGCGGTAGGCATGCGTTTCGACGACCGTATCACCGGTGATGTATCACAATATGTGAAACAGGCGAAGGTGATCCACGTAGAGATCGATGCAGCTGAGATCAACAAGATCATCAAAGCGGATGTAGCAGTACATGCAGATGCTAAAACTGCGCTGGAAGCTTTGTTGGCCCTGGTAAAACCTGCAAAACATGACGAATGGATACAATCCTTCCGTGAAGCAGACAAACAGGAAATAGAAAAAGTATCTACTAAAGAACTGTATCCTACTGAAGGTGGTTTAAAGATGGCGGAAGTAGTGCGCCTCATCTCTGAAAGAACCGAAGGTAAGGCTATACTGGTAACCGATGTGGGCCAGCACCAGATGGTCGCTTCCCGTTACTATCGCTTTAAAGATCCGAATACCAACATCACTTCAGGTGGTATGGGTACAATGGGTTTTGCCCTGCCGGCAGCGATGGGTGCGAAAGTAGGTGCGCCTGAAAAAGAAGTAGTAGCGGTGATCGGTGATGGTTGTTTCCAGATGACATTGCAGGAACTGGGTACGATCTATCAGTCTGAAATAGGCGTGAAAATAGTGATCCTGAATAACAACTTCCTGGGTATGGTGCGTCAATGGCAGCAACTGTTCTTTGACAAACGTTACTCTTCTACGGAAATGACCAACCCTGACTTCGTACAGATCGCAAAAGGGTTCTTCATTCCGGGTAGGAAAGTAACTGACCGTGCAGATATCGTTGCTGCTGTAGATGAGATGATCTCTCACAATGGCGCTTATCTGCTGGAAGTAGTTGTGGAGAAAGAAGACAACGTATTCCCAATGGTGCCTTCCGGCCAGCCGATCGCAAATATCAGGCTCGAGTAGCAGGAAGAAAGGTTCAGCAATCATTAACAACGAACACTATGCAAAAAGAATATACAATAACGGTTTATACGGAAGACAGGATTGGTATCACCAGTCGTATAACTGTTATTTTCACCCGCCGTGGAATAAATATCACGAGTCTTACAACGGCTGAAACAGAGATTCCCGGCGTATATAAGTTCATCATCACGGTGCTTTCTGAAAAAGAAAAGCTGGTGAAGATCGTAGGTCAGATCGAAAGACTGATCGAAATCCACCGTGCATTCGTGCATGAAGAAGACGAAGTGGTATACCAGGAACTGGCGCTGTATAAGATCTCTACAAAGGCACTGCAGAACGGTAATATCGAACTGCTGATCCGTGAGAACAATGCGCGCATCCTTACGATCACTGAAGACTACTTCGTACTCGAAAAGACCGGTCATCAGCAGGAGCTGATCGATCTGCAGGCAAAGCTTGCACCATATGGTCTGATCGAATATTCAAAGAGTGGAAGGGTAGCTATTATCAAATGGAGCCGCCGTTTCCACGATCACCTGAAGGAGCTGGAAACACAGCGTCCTGACAACCTGAAGCAGGCAACTTATAAAGAACACACAGAAGTGTCTGCAGAAGAAGAAAGTATCTAGTTTATAATATTTATAAAAAAAACAAACACTATCAAAACATGGCAACCATCAATTTTGGAGGGGTACTGGAAGACGTAGTAACCAGAGAAGAATTCCCAATGGAAAAAGCTAGAGAAGTGCTGAAAGATGAAGTGATAGCTATCATCGGTTACGGCGTACAGGGTCCCGGCCAGGCACTGAACCTGAAAGATAACGGTTTCAACGTTATCATCGGTCAGCGTAAAGATTCTAAAACCTGGGACAAAGCTGTTGCTGACGGCTGGGTTCCTGGTCAGACGCTGTTCGAGATCGAAGAAGCTGCTCAGAAAGGTACGATCATTCAGTTCCTGTTGAGTGATGCCGGTCAGATCGCACTGTGGCCTACACTGAAACCACACCTGACTAAAGGTAAAGCGTTATATTTCTCCCATGGTTTTGGTATCACTTATAAAGACCAGACTAACATCATTCCTCCTGCTGATGTGGATGTAATCCTGGTTGCCCCTAAAGGTTCCGGTACATCTCTGCGCAGACTGTTCCTGGCTGGTCAGGGTCTGAACTCCAGCTTTGCTATCTATCAGGATGCAACCGGTAAAGCCCGTGATCGCGTTATCGCACTGGGTATCGGTGTTGGTTCAGGTTACCTGTTCGAAACAGATTTCAAAAAAGAAGTTACTTCTGACTTAACAGGTGAGCGTGGTACCCTGATGGGTGCTATCCAGGGTATCTTCGCTGCTCAGTACGAAGTACTGCGCAAGAATGGTCACTCTCCATCTGAGGCATTCAACGAAACAGTAGAAGAACTGACGCAGTCTCTGATGCCGCTGGTTGCTGAAAACGGTATGGACTGGATGTATGCTAACTGTTCTACTACTGCTCAGCGTGGTGCGCTGGACTGGTGGAAGAAATTCAAAGATGCCAGCCAGCCGGTATTCGAAGAACTGTACGCAAGCGTTGCTGCAGGTAAAGAAGCTGCACGTTCTATCGCATCTAACAGTACTCCTGACTATCGTGATAAACTGAACGAAGAACTGAGAGAACTGCGTGAAAGCGAAATGTGGCAGGCTGGTGCTGCGGTAAGAAAACTGCGCCCAAATAACTAATAATTCAATTAGGAATTAAGAATTAAGAATTAAGAATTGTGGTGCAATTGTCTGCCTGCTGATTTTGAAGTCTTAATTTTTAATTCCTAATTCTTAATTCCTAATTAATAATGTCCCAGGTAATAACAAGCGTGAATCCGCTCAACATACTCGATGCAGCGGTGAAGTTAAAACCTGTGGTGAACCGTACCCCGCTTACTTACAGCGCCACGCTCTCCCGCAGGTACAATGCAGATGTCTATCTCAAAAGAGAAGACATGCAGATTGTAAGATCTTATAAATTGCGTGGGGCATACAACCTGATTAGCAGCCTGGATAAAGAAACGCTGTCAAAAGGAGTAACCTGTGCCAGCGCGGGTAACCATGCGCAGGGCTTTGCCTATGCATGCCGCCAGCTGGATATTAAAGGCGTGTGTTTCATGCCGATCATTACGCCAAAACAAAAAGTCAACCAGGTAAATATGTTCGGTGGCGAGAACATCGAGATCAGACTGGTAGGCGATACATTTGATGATTGTGCCGCAGAAGCCCAGGCTTTTACCAAAGCGCACAACATGACTTTCATTCCTCCTTTTGATGATCCAAAGATCATTGAAGGACAAGGTACCGTGGCTGTAGAGATCCTGGAAGACCAGTCGAAGATCGATTATGTGTTCGTGCCTATCGGTGGCGGCGGACTCGCAGCAGGTGTCGGTACTTATTTTAAAACATACAGTCCCAATACACAGATCATTGGCGTAGAACCGGAAGGTGCTCCGTCTATGAGCCGTGCACTGGAGGCAGGCGAACCAGTTACACTGAGCGAGATCGAACGCTTCGTAGACGGTGCCGCCGTAAAAAGAGTAGGTACACTCAATTTCAGTATCTGCAAAGACGTGCTGACAAAAATGCAACTGGTACCGGAAGGGAAAGTTTGCTCAACTATATTAAGGCTGTACAATGAAGACGCTATCGTGGTGGAGCCTGCCGGGGCACTGTCCATTGCGGCGCTTGATTACTACGCGAAAGAAATTGAAGGCAAAAAGGTGGTTTGTGTTGTCAGCGGCAGCAACAACGACATCGACCGTATGCAGGAGATCAAGGAACGCTCCCTGTTATATGAAGGTCTGAAACACTACTTTATCATCCGCTTTGTACAGCGTCCGGGTGCACTGAAAGAATTCGTGAACCATGTGCTGGGACCTAACGATGATATCACCCGTTTCGAATTCATTCAGAAACACAACAAGGAAACCGGCCCCGCACTGATCGGTGTGGAACTGAAAAACAGGGAGGATTATGATATCCTGGTGGCTAATTTCCGCAAGTATAATATTCACTTCACTGAACTGAACAAGGACGATAATCTGTTCGGCTACCTGGTTTAACTGCTTAGTGATAAAAGGCTTCTGAAAGGGGCATTATGTTTTGGTTATAAAACATAATGCCCCTTTTGCATATGTGGCAATTATCGTTTTTATCGCTAATTTGAAGACAAAATCTGCAAGTATGAGTAATTTTATGCAGGCGGCTATATTGCCTGAGTTCGGGCCGGCCACTGCTTTCAGAATTGAGAAAGTAGCGATACCCCTGCCGGGAGCCGGGGAAGTACTGGTCAAAGTAAAGGCCATCGGATTGAACCCTGTTGATTTTAAAACCCGTTCCGGAAAAGGATATGCCTCATTCCAGACGCTGCCCGCCATTTTAGGCTGGGATATAGCCGGTGAAGTAGTGAGCGTGGGAGAAGGTGTGAGTAAGTTCATCACCGGTGACCGTATATTCGGTATGAGTAACTTCCCAAATCCCGGTAATGCATATGCAGAGTATGCAGTCGTACAGGAAGATGAGTTTGCCATTATACCTAAAGATATATCCTTCGAGGTAGCCGCAGGTACCCCACTTGCCGGACTGACCGCCTGGGAAGCCCTGTTTGATCATGCCGGTATCACCTGGGGACAGCGTGTCCTGATCCAGGCAGCTGCCGGTGGAGTAGGACACATTGCTGTACAGCTGGCCAAATGGAAACACTGTTTTGTGGCAGCTACCGCTTCTGCTGCCAATCATCCCTTCCTGGAACAGTTAGGCGTCGACCAGCTGGTTGACTATAAAACACAAAAGTTTGAACAAGTACTGGACGGCATGGACGTTATCATTGACGGCATGGGCGGCGAAACAGCACTCCGTTCCCTTGATATCCTCAATCGTGGCGGTATACTGGTATCCTTACCAAGCATGTACAAAGATGATCCTGCGGTGATTGCCAAAGCAAAGGAGAAAGGCGTAGAGGTGAAATGGATGTCAGTGAGACCATCCGGAGAAAGAATGGAACAACTGGCTGTACTACTCAAAAATAATCGTCTGAGAGTGGAGATAGGACAGACTTTCCCGCTGACTGATATCGTAAAGGCGCACCAGGCACTGGAGAGCGGACATGGAAGAGGTAAAATAGTATTAACAGTGTAGCGAGAATGGACAAAGGATTGAAGATTGATTAATGTCAGTTTGACATCTAAAAATAGTGTACATTTGAATACACAATACATCGCGGGTTCCGACGTTTTGAAAAACAGGCTGTTACGGCCAAATCAGAAAGCATGTTAAGCTACTGGGAGAAACAAAGCCTTTTACAATACGACTATATCATTGCGGGCAGCGGTATAGTAGGGCTTTCTACTGCCGTAAGTCTGAAGGAAAAACTGCCGGCCGCGCGTGTACTGGTACTGGAAAAAGAGGTACTGCCCACCGGGGCGAGTACAAAAAATGCAGGTTTTGCATGTATCGGAAGTCTGACGGAACTATTATCGGACCTGCAGACGATGCCTGCCGAAGAAGTCATTGCCCTCCTGCAGATGCGCCGTAATGGTTTACAGCTGTTGCGTAAGCGGATCGGGGATGAGTATATGGAGTACCATGAGAATGGTAGTCATGAACTGATCGGGACACAGGAAGAACATACACTGACAGAGATAGACAGTGTAAACGCCCTGCTGAAGCCATTACTGGGAGGCGAGGCGTTTACACTGGTTAATAAGAAGATAAAGGACTTTGGCTTCAACGGCCAGTATGTAAAGGCCCTTATCAGTAATAACTATGAAGGAGAGCTTCATACCGGGCGGATGATGCGCTGTCTGATAGACCTCGCTATCACCAAAGGGGTGGAAATCAAAACAGGTTGCACCGTCAGCCGCCTGGAAGATCTGCAGACGGGTGTACGCGTAGTGGTACCCCGGACCAACGGAGAGGAGATCGGTTTTATGGCCAGGAGAGTGGCGGTCTGTACCAACGCTTTCGCCAGAGAGCTGATGCCGGATGTTGACCTGCAGCCAGGAAGAGGACAGGTGTTACTGACAAATGTGATTCCGGACCTTCCCTTCAGGGGGGTATTTCATATGGACGAGGGCTATTTTTATTTCCGGGAGCTGGACGGCAGGGTGCTGTTTGGCGGTGGCCGGAACCTCGATTTTGAAAAAGAAGCCACAACAAGCTTTGATCTTAACCAGGAGATACAACAGCAATTGGAAAACCGGCTCCATGACATTATCTTACCAAAGCATTCCTTTATGATCACTGACCGGTGGACAGGTATCATGGCTTTTGGAAAGACCCGCCAGCCCGTGATACGGTTCTATACCCGCAATATTGTATCGGGTGTCCGGATGGGCGGTATGGGTGTCGCAATAGGTTCCGCTGTAGGAGAACAACTTTCTTCTCTTCTGACTGAATAAAAATGAAAAACAAACAAATATGCCCAACACGTAGTGAAAAATTTTAAACGTAAATTTTACGTTTATTAAAAATGTTGCTATATTGATTCCTAATTTAATTACCACGTACCACGTTTTTTTATGCAAAAGAGTTTACAATTCCTCGATTATGTTGTTTTCTTAGTGTATTTCGTGATTGTTGCCGGTTACGGTCTCTATATCTACAAAAAGAAAAAACGCGAAACAACAGATTCCAAAGACTTCTTCCTGGCGGAGGGTTCCCTTACCTGGTGGGCTATTGGTGCTTCCCTGATCGCTTCCAATATTTCTGCGGAGCAGTTCATCGGGATGGCCGGTTCCGGTTTTAACATAGGTCTGGCTATCTCCACTTATGAGTGGATGGCGGCTGCAACGTTGATCATTGTTGCAGTTTTCTTCCTGCCGATCTATCTGAAGAATAAGATTTATACCATGCCGCAGTTCCTGCTGACGAGGTATAATAAAACGGTAAGTACGATCATGGCCGTCTTCTGGCTGTTGCTGTACGTGGTGGTAAACCTGACTTCTATCCTTTATCTGGGTGCACTGGCGGTAAATACGATCTCCGGTATTCCTTTCTATCTGTGTATGACGCTGATCGCGGTATTTGCGATCGTGATCACACTGGGTGGTATGAAGGTAATTGGTTATACAGACGTTATCCAGGTGTTCTTCCTGATCTTGGGTGGTCTGGTAACAACCTATCTGGCATTGAGCCTCGTATCAGAACATTTCGGTGAAACCGGTGTACTGAAAGGCTTCTCCCTGATGACTAAAAATGCAGAAGAGCATTTCCATATGATCCTGAAAAAGGATAACCCGCATTACCTCGATCTGCCAGGTCTCACTGTACTGGTAGGTGGTATGTGGATCGTAAACCTGAACTATTGGGGTTGTAACCAGTACATTACACAGCGTGCACTGGGTGCAGATCTGAAAACAGCGCGCAGCGGTCTGCTGTTTGCCGGTTTCCTGAAACTGCTGATGCCTGTGATCGTGGTATTGCCTGGTATCGCAGCTTATGTATTATATAAAGAAGGTGTGTTCTCCTCTGAAATGATGAAAGCAGGTGAACTGAATCCTGACAACGCTTACCCTGTGCTGATGAACCTTCTGCCTGCAGGTATGAAAGGGCTGGCTTTTGCAGCACTGACAGCAGCGGTAGTAGCGTCTCTGGCAGGTAAAGCCAACAGTATCTCTACGATCTTCTCCCTTGACATTTATAAAGAGATCTTCAACAGAAATGCAAATGAAAAAGAGATCGTGAATGTAGGCCGTGTGGTGGTAATTGTTGCTATGATCCTCGCTATCATTATCTCTCCGTTCCTGGGTATCGATAAAAAAGGTGGTTTCCAGTTCATTCAGGAATACACCGGCTTCGTGTCGCCAGGTATCTTCGCCATGTTCCTGTTAGGTTTCTTCTGGAAAAAGACCACTTCCAATGCCGCATTGTTCGCTATGATCGGTGGTTTTGCAATGTCTATCTTCCTGAAATTCCTGCCTAACTGGAGTGACCTGTCTTCCCTGTATGACCTGGGTATGGCAGTACCAAATGCCGCAGGCGTTTATGAAATTCCGTTCCTCGATCGTATGGGTATCGTGTTTGCAGTGTGTGTAGTGGGTATGATCATCATTTCCCTGGCTGCTCCTGCCAAGAAACAGGTGGTTGTTGGTGGTACGCTGGTAACTTCCGGTGAATCAAAAGGCCTGGAAGTGGATGCTTCCATGTTCAAACCTTCTACCGCATTCACCGTGATCGCATTGCTCATCTGTGGTATCCTGACAGCACTGTATACTATCTTCTGGTAGTCGCAGACAGCTAAACAAATTAACCATCAAGAAACGAAGAAGATTGCACTATGAGATATACGATCGGATACGATATCGGTTCCTCCTCTGTGAAAGCGGCTCTGCTGGACGTGGAAACGGGAACATGTCTGGCCACGGCTATCAGTCCTTCACAGGAAATGCCGATGCTGGCGCCTGTAGCCGGATGGGCAGAACAGGACCCGGAAATGTGGTGGCAGGAGGTGCAGAACGCTACAAAAAAACTACAGCAACAGCACCCCTTTGACGGGAGTGCTGTTGCCGGTATAGGAATCGCCTACCAGATGCATGGTCTGGTATGTGTGGATAAAGACCAGCAGGTGCTGCGTCCTTCGATCATCTGGTGCGACAGCCGCGCCGTTGAGATAGGGAATGAGGCATTCAACAGCCTGGGACACAACTGGTCCCTGCAATACCTGCTGAACTCACCGGGTAACTTTACAGCTTCCAAGCTGCGCTGGGTACAACAATACGAACCGGAGATCTACAGCCGTATTGACAAAGTGATGCTGCCAGGCGACTTTATCGCAATGCGGCTCACCGGTGAAGCGGCTACTACCATCTCAGGCCTCTCAGAAGGGATCTTCTGGGACTTCAGCGGTCGTCAGGTTTCTCCCGTATTGTTAAAGCATTATAATATTGACGAAAAGCTGTTGTCAGCGATCGTACCGACTTTCGGTCTGCAGGGCAAGGTAACATCACAGGCAGCCGCCCTGCTGGGGATAGCAGCCGGTACACCGGTGACCTACCGTGCAGGCGATCAGCCCAACAATGCTTTCTCGCTCAACGTACTGAAGCCCGGCGAAGCCGCAACCACAGCAGGTACTTCCGGTGTGGTCTACGCAGTACACGATCATATCGCTTTTGATGAAGAAAGCCGTGTGAACACATTTGTACATGTGAATGACACCAAAGAAGATCCACGCAATGGTGTACTGATGTGCCTCAATGGTACAGGTATTCTCAACAGCTGGTTAAGACAGGCAACCGGCAACCTTGATTACAATGAAATGAATACACTGGCAGGTAAAGCACCAGCTGGTTCCCGCGGATTACAGATCTATCCTTTTGGTAACGGAGCAGAACGCATCCTGAGCAATAAGGAAACGGGAGCAGTATTCAATGGTCTCAACTTCAATATACACAGCCGCGAACACCTGTTGCGCGCAGCACAGGAAGGTATCGTATTTGCCCTGAAATATGGTATGGATATTATGACCGATATGGGTCTGAATATTCAGCGTGTAAGGGCAGGGCAGGCGAACATGTTCCTTAGTCCTCTTTTCCGTGAAGTATTTGCCAACACCGCCAATGTAGTGATCGAACTGTATAATACAGACGGTGCACAGGGTGCGGCCAGGGCTGCCGGAATAGGCGCAGGACTTTATAGCGAACAGGATGCATTCCGCGGCATGGAATGCCTGGCTACCATAGAGCCGGATGCCGCATTGCAACAACAGTACGCTGGTATCTACGACCAGTGGCTGCAGGGCTTACAGCGCATTATTAAGTAACTGAATTACACGTTAGCAGTTACATTACATATTCACACGTATTGGTTCAAAAAAAGAAAGACAATGAGTATTACTTTAGGGAATCAGGAGTACTTCAAAGGCATTGGGAAAATCGCCTATGAAGGACCTCAGTCAACAAATCCGTTTGCCTACAAATGGTATGACGAGAACAGAAAGATCGGTGGCAAGACCATGAAGGAACTGTTTCGTTTTGCAGTATCCTACTGGCACACCTTCTGTGGTACCGGCGGAGATCCGTTCGGTCCGGGCACCAAGGCTTTCCCCTGGTTAACTGCTACTGATGCAGTGCAGAGTGCGAAAGATAAAATGGATGCTGCATTTGAATTCTTCACCAAACTGGGCGTTCCTTACTACTGCTTCCACGATGTGGACCTGGTAGATGAAGGCGCATCGGTCAGCGAGTACGAAAGCCGTATGCAGCAGATCGTGGAGTATGCAAAAGAAAAACAAAAAGCCAGTGGTGTAAAACTGCTGTGGGGTACTGCGAATGTATTCAGCAATCCGCGCTACATGAACGGTGCTGCTACCAATCCTGACTTCGCTGCTGTAGCTTACGCAGGTACACAGGTGAAAAACTCCCTGGATGCAACTATCGCACTGGGTGGTGAAAACTACGTGTTCTGGGGCGGTCGCGAAGGTTATATGACCCTGCTGAACACCAACATGAAGCGTGAACAGGAACATCTGGCCCGCTTCCTGACAATGGCGAAAGACTATGCACGTAAACAGGGCTTTACAGGTACCTTCTTCATCGAACCTAAGCCTTGTGAACCTACCAAACATCAGTACGATTATGATGCTGCTACCGTAATAGGTTTCCTGCGTCAATTCGGACTGGATAAAGACTTCAAACTGAACCTGGAAGTAAACCACGCAACCCTGGCAGGTCATACCTTCCAGCACGAGTTGCAGGTAGCTGCCGATGCAGGTATGCTGGGTAGCATCGACGCTAACCGCGGTGATGCGCAGAACGGCTGGGATACTGACCAGTTCCCGATGAACCTGAACGATATGGTTGAATTCATGCTGGTGATCCTGGAAGCAGGTGGCTTCGCTGGCGGTGGTGTGAACTTCGATGCGAAAACACGCCGTAACTCAACAGACCTGGAAGACATCTTCCACGCACATATCGGTGGTATTGATTCCTTCGCACGTGCTGCTGTTATCGCAGAGAAAGTGCTGGAACAGTCTCCATACAAACAGTTCCGCAAAGACCGTTACGCTTCATTCGACAGCGGTAAGGGTAAAGACTTCGAAGCGGGTACCCTGACACTGGAAGATCTGCGCAACTTTGCTGTAAGTAATGGCGAACCTAAACATATCAGCGGTAAACAGGAGTGGCTGGAGAATATCATCAATCAGTATATCTGATCAGCTGATCATCGTTGAGTTGAAAATATGGAACAGTCCCGCGTAATGCGGGACTGTTTTTTTATTGGGTATGAAGAGCGGAGAATGAAGAATTAGTTTCAGGTGTCTTCACCCTGTTGCCCTTTCTTTCCGACTACGCTGTAATAAAACGTATTGAATAGTTATCATCTGCAGCAGGCATTCCATAACCGGAACTTAACAACAGGGAACCTGCCGGTCGCAAACAGTAAAATAAAGTTTGCGTAACTTACAAGACAAGGCAGGTACCATCGTCATGCAGGATGCTTAGATGTTTATTATGCTGAAATGGAAGCAATCGATTTAAACTGACCATAACACATGTTTGCGGTAGAACAATTTCATAAAGACGGTTTTGATATCATTGCATTGAAAGATGACCTCAATGATATACAGGTGGAGATCATTCCTGCGCACAGTGCCATGCTGCATGCTTTCAGGATACCACATGGCGCGGAAGAGCTGAACATCATCGATGGGTATAGTAGTCTGCAGGATTATCAGACGAATATGGCGGAGTACTTCAAAGGTGCGAAGCTGAGTCCCTTTGCCTGCCGGATTCCCGGTGGCCGCTACGAATGGGAGGGCAGGGAGTATGTCATTGAGAAAACAATTGCGCCTGGCAGCTGGATACATGGTTTATTATACGATGTAGCTTTTGATATCGTGGAGTTACAGGCGAATGAAAGAAACGCGGTCGCTACATTGCGCTATCAGTATAAAGGGGAAGACAAGGGATATCCGTTCCCGTATGATTGTGAAGTGACTTATCGTTTGCAACCCGATACCCGGCTGGATATAAGTACTACCATCAGTAATCATGCATCAACCGCTATACCGGTGATGGACGGCTGGCATCCATATTTTACAACTGGTACGCCTATGGATGATATGGAATTGCAGTTCGCATCGGAACAGATAGTGGAATTTAATGCGCAGCTGATTCCAACCGGTAAGGTATTGCCATATGACAGGTTCCTGGAATCTTCTCCGCTGGAGGGTATTCCGCTGGATAATTCCTTTCTGCTGAACTTCGGTCAGCATGCGTCTTCCTGTACGCTGAGAGACCCTTTGAAACATATTGCGATCACTTTTTACCCGGATAGCAGCTATCCTGTATTACAGCTATATATCCCGCCACACCGCAGGAGTATTGCAATAGAGAACCTGACGGGGCCTCCCAATGCCTTTAATAATGGTATGGAGCTGATCTCCCTGCCAGCGGGCGAAAGCAGGACTTTTAGCACAGGGATATCCGCCGCCGCCTGGTAGAAAAAGGGGGCCATTGGCATAGTCTTTGGAACTTTACCTGTATTGTTCACCCAAAAAAGATATGTTATGGATACTTTAGAAATCAAGGGCAAATGGAATGAGCTCAAGGGCCGGATCAAGCAACAGTACGCTGATCTTACAGATGATGATCTGCTGTACGAAGAAGGTCAGGAAGATCGTTTGATAGGAAAACTCCAGCAGAAATTAGGCAAGTCACGTGATGAAATTATTAAACTCTTAAAATCTGCGTAAAATGGGAAGTCTGTTATATATCATAGCTGTAATACTCATTATAGGCTGGTTGCTGGGTTTCTTCGTTTATTCCGCAGGTGGGCTGATCCACATTCTACTGGTGATCGCGATCGTAGCCATCCTCCTTCAGATCATAAGGGGGTCAAGATGAGTCTATTTTTTAAAATATCATGCGAAACCTCTCAAATACTGAGAGGTTTTTTTCGTTATTTTTTTAGGATATTGCCTGTAGAATAATTCATCAGCTACATGAAAAGACTCATTACCGGAATATTATTCCTGTTCTGCTGCTGCAGCCTGCTGGCTGTAAAGGTACAGGCGCAGGTCACAGTAACGGGAACTATTATGGACAAGGAAAATAAGCTTGTCCTTCCGTATGCAAGTGTAACGAACAAGAGCACGGGCCGGCGTTCCTATTCAGACAAGGGCGGTTTTTATAAGATCTCTGCCAGTCCGAAGGACGTCATTGTATTCTCCTTCCTGGGGTATAAGTCCGATAGCCTTGTGGTTATTCAGGCCAGCGGTACGGAAACCCGGAATGTTTCCCTGGTGGTTGAAGCCCGTCAGTTGCATGGTGTAGATGTAGGGGCGCAGTATAGTCCTTATCAGGCGGACTCCATTTCCCGAAGGGAGCAGTTTGGTTATATCCTGGATAAAAAGGACATGCCACTGGCTGGTGGAAATACCCCGGTAGGGGCCGGTATCGTGTTTAGTCCTTTTACCCGGTATTCCAGAAAAGAGAAGCAGAAACGTGAGTTTAAGAAGATTTTTGCGAAGGCGGAACAGGAGCGGTATATCGATTCCAGGTATACGGCAGCATTTGTCAGCAAAGTGACCAGCCTGAAGGGTGATTCTTTACAGCTGTTTATGCGGGATAACCATCCTGACCATAATATGCTGAGGACGATGCCACAGGAAGACCTGATCTACTGGATTACGGATAAGTACAAGGCCTGGGTTAAGAAAAATTAAGAATTAGGTTAAATGTTTTCTGCCTGACTATAAAATAGTAAGACAAAAGGGAGCGGCTCTTCAGACTGAAAGAACCGCTCCCTTTTGCTTTATTATAAGTTGTTTACCTCAAATTCTTAATTGTTAATTCCTAATTCTTAATTGAATTAGTAACGGCCACCCTGTTTCCAGAGTGGCCGTTTGCATGCAGAGGCCAATAGAAAAATATCTTATCAATTATAGACTTTCACCATGTAAACAAAGTCTTCCAGTTTCTTCACCTGCTCTACGCGGCTCAGTCCTTCGAGTTTATTGTTTTTATGGTTCCACTCTTTTTTGGGCAGTTTGTCTTTCGGCATTTGTTCCAGCAAACGTTTCAGGTGTGCTGATTTTACTGCGAAGGCGATACCGTCAGCAGTGGTCTGTTTGCCGGTTACGATACCCACTACGTCACCTTTGTTGTCCATCAGCGGAGCACCGCTGTTACCCGGGTTAACCGGAATAGACACCTGGTAGGCTGCGCTGTCACCGTTAAAGCCGGTCTGGGCGCTGATGTAACCTTCTCCATAAACGATCTCATCTCTTGGGTAACCCAGGGTGAAGACCTGTTCACCACGCATGGCGCGCTGTGGTTTTAGAGAGTAGGGCAGTGGCTGACCTTTAAAGGTAGAGTCGGTGATCTTGAGGATGGCCAGATCGGCGCTGATATCCTCAAATACGCTGGCTGCTTTAAAGGCTTCTCCTTTGGTATTCTGTATATAAATAGAGTCTGCTCCTGCAATGACGTGATAGTTGGTCACGACATAACCATTATTAGATACGGCAAACCCGGTGCCACCATAAGTGCCGGGGTTGGCAGGTGCTTTTTTAGAACTGTTGATATCGTTGATGAGGGCGTTCTGGGAGCGCTGAATATGGTTCAGCACACGTCTTACGTCCTCGTATTCAGCAGTGGTCTTCTGTCTGCTGGCTCTTTGCATAAACGCAATGGTAGACACAGAGGTCAGCAGAGCGATACCAGCTGCTGCGGCCATATTGAGAACCAGTCTTCTGCTGATGGAGAATACTTTCTTTGGTTCCGGCGTCGACGAAGGTGCAATTGATACATGTTTATTAGCCAGACCAGCATGGATCTTATCCATTTTTTCCTGCAACGCTGACCTGCGTCCAAAGTACTCCAGCTGTTGAATGAGCTGCTGATGAGCCAGCACCTGCTCATTGACCGCCGGGTCGGACTGGCGGAGCGCTTCGAAGGCAGTTTTTTCCTGCTCGTTCATTTCGCCCTCCAGGTAGCGTTCAATATCACGTATCAATGAAAATTCGTTCATCCCTGTAACCGCTTTTATAGATCTGTCAGGTATTACACCTGTCAGGTCCTAAGATTTATATTGTTCGAAAAATAGTTTCTTGAGTCGCATCAGGCATTTATACTTCTGATTCTTGGCATTTTCTGAGTTCGTGTAACCGAATTTCTCAGCAATGTCCTGCATCGAGAGTTTCCTGACATAATAATCTTCAAGGATGGTCTTGCAGGGTTCCCCCATGCTGCCCATTGCCTTTTCCATGATCCTGAACTGCTGGTCTTTCTCCTCATGCTCGGCGATGCCGTTGGTGTCATCGGCAGGCAGTACCTCTTCCAGTTCTTCAGGGAGGGGCAATTGCCAGCTTCCCGTCTGTAACCTCTTTAACCACATATGACGGCAAACTGCATACAGGTATGTTTTCAGTTTGCTATAAAGGTCAAATTCCCCTTTCTGGGCCTTTTCGTATAAAACGATCATTGCCTCCTGGAAAAGATCTTTAGCGTCATCTTCAGACCCATTATACTGTAAAACCATTCTTAATATAGAAGGATAATTCTCCGTATAGATGGTCGCCAGCGCTCTGTCGTCATTCCTGGTTAATCCCAGTAGTAATTCCCGATCCCGTTCTATGTTCTGATTATGCTTCACTTATTAATACGATTAAATGGCTTTGGTAACCCAAAGTAGCAGAAAAAAATTCCAAATCCCAAATCGGGCAGAACACTTGTCTTTTTAGCCAGGTATTATTGACCCTATTTCATATATGGTTTGGTGACTATATATGAAAATACCTTGCCGGAACCTGAAAATGAAGGAAAAAGGGGGTGAAAAAAATTTTTTTAAAAAAGTGGGTTACCTTTTTTCAAACCCGGTATAAAGAGTAAATAATATTTCAAAAACCTAAAACATAGTCAAAATGAAAAATGCTCTGAAAATCGGTTTCTTCGCTTTAGCTCTGGGTGTATTCGTAGCTTCTTGCGGTAATGGTGGTTCTGCTTCTACAGAAGATACTACTGCTGCTGCAGCTTCTATCGATTCTGCTGCTGCAACTGTTGATTCAGCTGCTGCTACCGTTGATTCTGCTGCTGCTGTAGTAGATTCAGCTAAAGCTACCGTTGATTCAGCTAAAGCTGCACACTAATCACCTGGTAAGCAAATAAAGGCTTTTATATAACCGCTCCGTCTCTGACGGGGCGGTTTTTTTTTGCTAAGCCCCTTCGTTTAGCCTTGTTTTTGAATAAAATATCGAAAAGGACGTTGATTGTTAGAAATAATGTAATTTTTTACAAAGACGCTTGGATAATTCAAATCGAGGTGTATTTTTGTCAGGCAATTAAGCAAATATGATACAGCAAACAACCTTTGGTTACTTTTATGGTTTCTATTATTTCTGGTACCAGAAATAGGGAGGTCGTTTGTAGTACTCGAATATAAAAGAAACTAGCAAAGGCCTCCCGAACGGGAGGCCTTCTTTTTTTCCAGCAAAAGTCAATAACGCATTTATGTTACGCCGTTTCAGCCTTTATTTCTTTTACTTTTCCTTTTACTTCTTTTACGTCGTAAAGGCCGGGACTCTTTTGTAAAAAAATGCACGAATAAAATAACTGCAAATAAAAAGGGTCCCGGCTCCACCGGGGCCCTTTTTCATTTTATACGGTAGTTGCTACAGCAACTACAAATTCAAACCAAACATTAAAAAATGCGTATCGCGATCCAGGGTTTTGAAGGATGTTTTCATCAGATAGCAGCAGAGGCTTATTATGGTAAGGGAATAGAGATAGAATGTTGCGCATCCTTTCCGGAACTCGTTAAGAAAGTAAGTAAACAGAAAGATGCAGACGCTGGTGTAATGGCCATCGAAAACTCCATCGCCGGCAGCATTCTGCCAAACTATTCGCTGTTAAAAAACTCAGGTCTGCACGTAATCGGTGAGGTTTACCTGCATATCAGACAACACCTGATGGTGTTACCGGGCCAAACCCTGGAAGATATACGCGAAGTACATTCCCATCATATGGCGCTCCTCCAGTGCACAGAATTCCTGGAAAAGCACCCGCATATGAAACTGGTGGAAACAGAAGATACTGCCTTAAGTGCCAAACACGTTGCACAGAAGAAACTGAAAAGCACCGCAGCCATCGCTGGTAAACTGGCAGCTGATATATATGGTCTGGAGATCATCGCACCGAATATCCATACCATTAAAAACAACTATACCCGCTTCCTGGTTATTTCTCCCAACGGAGTAACACCAGCGCCGGATGCCAATAAAGCCTCCGTTTACTTCCAGACCTCTCACGAGCGCGGAAGTCTGGCAAAGGTGCTCACACAGGTAGCACAGGCAGGGATCAACCTGAGTAAAATACAGTCCTTCCCAATGCCTGCTAAAGAATGGAACTACTACTTCCACGCAGATTTCGAATTCGAAAACCTGAGCCACTTTGAAAAAAGTATCAGCAAAATTCAACCGCTGACAGAAGATCTCAAAGTATTAGGTATCTATCAGAAAGGAAACACTCATTAATCACATACATCAGGACGCGGAAAACAAAGCATTATGAACTTACAGGTAGCAAAAAGGCTGCAGCAGACGGAAGAATATTACTTCTCCAAAAAGCTCAGGGAAATAGACGAGATGAACAAAGCAGGCGCTAAGGTGATCAACCTTGGTATCGGTAGTCCGGACCTGCCGCCGCATCCTTCCGTCATTTCCGCTCTGCATGAATATGCACAAAAGCCTGACACCCACGCATACCAGGGCTATAAAGGTATCCCGGCGCTTCGTAAAGCGATGGCCGACTGGTACCAGCGCTTTTACGGCGTATCCCTGGAACCTGAAAAGGAAGTGCTGCCGCTGATCGGGTCTAAGGAAGGTATCATGCACATCTGCATGACCTATCTGCAGGAAGGTGATGAAGCCCTGGTGCCTAATCCCGGTTACCCGACCTATCGCTCTGCCGTTAACCTGAGTGGCGCTACCGTGGTAGACTACGACCTGGAAGAAAAAAACGGATGGCTGCCTGATCTGGACGCACTGGCGAAGAGAGACCTGAGTAAAGTGAAACTGATGTGGGTGAACTATCCGCACATGCCAACAGGCGCCCGCTTCAATGAGGCGTTCGCTCAAAAACTGATCGCATTCGCGCAACAGCATAATATCTTAATTTGTCACGATAATCCATATAGCTTTATCCTGAACAAACAACCACAGAGTCTGCTGCAGACTCCGGGTGCAAGAGAAGTGGTACTGGAACTGAACTCCCTCAGTAAATCATCCAATATGGCCGGCTGGCGTGTAGGTATGCTGGTAGGCAAACAGGAATGGATCAATGAGGTACTGCGTTTCAAAAGTAACATGGACTCCGGTATGTTCCAGCCGCTGCAAATGGCCGCTGTAAAAGCACTGGAATTAGGGCCGGAGTGGTACGCTGAACTGAATGGCATTTATGAAGGCCGCCGTAAGAAAGTGTTTGAACTGCTGGAACTGCTGAACTGCACTTTCGATAGAGACCAGGTGGGACTGTTCGTATGGGCAAAGATCCCTGCCGGTGCAAAAGACGGATTCGCCCTCACAGACGCGATCCTGCAACAGGCACAGGTTTTTATCACACCAGGCGGTATCTTCGGCAGCAATGGCAACGGTTATATCAGGGTAAGTCTCTGTAAGGATGAGAAAGTATTTGATGAAGTGCTGGATAGGATAAAAACAAAATTTAAGCAGTAACAGTCATGATCGCAACTATAGTAGGAACAGGATTAATCGGAGGTTCACTGGCTATCACCCTGAAAGAAAAAGGGGTAGCTAACTGGATCATAGGAGTAGACCAGAGCGAAGCAAACCTGGTAAAAGCACAGGAGCTTAAGATCATTGATGAAGGTGCATCCCTGAAGGATGCGATGCAGCGTTCAAAACTGATCATACTGGCTATACCGGTTGATGCACTGCTGCAGATATTGCCAACTGTAATGGATAACGCAGGACCAGAACATGTGATCATGGATGTTGGTTCTACAAAAGAAAAGATACTGCAACTCGTTGCCGGTCATCCCAACAGAGGACGCTTCGTAGCGGCTCACCCGATGGCCGGCACGGAGTATTCAGGGCCGGAAGCTGCTATCAAAAACCTTTTCACGCAAAAGACCATGGTACTCTGCGATGTGAAAAACAGCGATGAAGATGCGCTGGAGGTAATAGAAAACCTGGTGGATAAATTACAGATGCGCCTTGTATATATGAACGGTGTCGAGCATGATCTCCACACAGCATATGTATCACACATCTCTCACATTACTTCATTCGCACTGGCATTGACAGTACTGGAGAAAGAGAAAGAACAGGGCCGCATCTTCGAACTGGCAAGCGGTGGTTTTGAATCTACCGTAAGGCTGGCAAAAAGCTCCCCGGATATGTGGGTGCCGATTTTCAAGCATAACCGCAACAACGTGCTGGATGTACTGGATGAACACATCAATCAGTTACAGCAAATGAAGCAGCTGCTGGAAAATGAAGATTACGACACATTTTACAAACTGATCCAGAAATCAAATAAGATCAGGAAAATATTGAAATAGCCGATAGTCGGATTATAACAAGAAAACAAACAATCACAGGATTATGGACGACTATCGTCTATGGTCTGCAAAGCGTCAAACGATGGAACAGATTCTCGCAAAAACAAAATTCTCCGATCCGACTTCAGATAAGAAGCCGCTGATCATTTCCGGTCCATGCAGTGCAGAAACCGAAGAGCAGGTACTTGATACAGCCCTGAGACTGGCTAAAACCGGTAAAGTAGACGTGCTGCGTGCTGGTATCTGGAAACCACGTACCCGTCCGGGATCCTTCGAAGGTATCGGCGTTACCGGTTTACCATGGTTACAGAAAGCAAAAGAACTGACTGGTCTTCCGCTGGCAGTAGAAGTAGCTACCGCTAAACAGGTAGAAGAAGCACTGGCACATAACGTTGATATCCTGTGGATCGGCGCGCGTACCACTGTAAACCCATTCTCTGTACAGGAAGTTGCTGACGCACTGAAAGGTGTGGATACAACTGTACTGATCAAGAACCCGATCAACCCTGACCTCGAACTGTGGATCGGTGCTGTAGAACGTGTGCGTAACTCCGGCATCAATAAGATCGGTCTGATTCACCGCGGTTTCTCCAGCTACGGTAACACTGAATACCGTAACGCACCGATGTGGCACCTGCCAATCGAAATGAAACGTCGTATGCCTGAACTGCCTATCATCTGTGACCCAAGCCACATCGGTGGTCGTCGCGATATCCTGCAGGAAATTGCACAGGAAGCAGTTGACCTGGATTACGATGGTCTGATGCTGGAATCTCACATCGATCCGGACAAAGCATGGAGCGATGCCAAACAGCAGGTTACGCCTGAAAGACTGGCAGAAATTTTGGAAGGTATCACCTGGCGCCATGAGCATACCAACAAGAAAGAATTTAACTCTGCACTGGATAAACTCCGTGGTCAGATTAACCAGATCGACGATGAAATACTGCTGCTGCTCGGTAACCGTATGAAAGTCGCTGAAAAGATCGGTCTGTACAAGAAAGAGAACAACGTGACCATCCTGCAGACTAACCGTTGGAATGAAATCCTGGAACGCGGTATTGCCAAAGGTGAGAAACTGGGTCTGACAAAAGATTTCATCCTGAAATACTTTGATGCAGTACACCTGGAATCCATCAACAGGCAGAACAGAGTGATGAACGAAGACAAATAGACACAACACAAAATATGAGAACGTTATCTTACCAGTTCCAGCATAGTAATACAAAATATTATCTGGGAGAAAGCCTGCTACAGCTGGGCAATTATGCTGATCCTTCCCGTACCGTACTGGTACTGGATGAAAATGTGGACGAACACCACGGGCATAAACTGCCAGGCTGGAAAAAGCTGGTGATCCCGGATGGAGAGGAACATAAAAGCGGAGAAGTCCTTGATCAGATCATTAACGGTCTGATTGAACTGGAGGCCGACCGTAAGACCATGCTGATCGGTATTGGCGGCGGTATGACCACCGATCTGACAGGATATGCAGCCAGCATTTACATGCGGGGTATGCCTGTTGGTTTTGTTCCTACTACCTTGCTGGCACAGGTGGATGCGTCCATTGGTGGCAAGAACGGTATCAACCATGGTAAACATAAGAACATGCTGGGTACGATCCGCCAGCCGGAGTTCATTCTGTTTGACTATTCACTGCCGCTGACAATGCCGGCAGAAGAATGGCACAATGGCTTCGCGGAGATCATCAAGTATGCCTGCATCCTCGATGCCAGCCTGTTCAACTACCTGGAAGAAAACCGTGATAAAGCCATGCAACGCGATGTGGCTGTCCTGGAATACCTGGTAGAACGTTCTGTAGAACTGAAGACCAAAGTAGTACTGGAAGACGAATTTGAAACCGGCTCCCGCCGCTGGCTGAACTTCGGTCATACACTGGGACATGCGGTAGAAAAGATCGAGAACATTGCGCATGGGAAGGCTGTTGCTATTGGTATGGTAGCAGCATCCAAGATCTCAGAAAAACTGAAAGGATTGCCTGTTGAACAAACCAACAGGTTGATCCGTCTCATTAACGATTACCAGTTGCCGGTGACGCTCACCTCCAACAAGGAAGAAGTGTTCAACATCTTCAAGCTGGATAAGAAGCGCGAGAAAGATGCGATTCACTTTGTGTTGCTCGAAGAAATAGGTAAGGCTACTACACAACCTGTACCTATTACAGAACTGAAGCAATTGCTGGATGAACTTTAAATTTAACTAATTATGCAAGTAACAATATCGCCCGGCGCTATCAGTGGTACAGTGACCGCCAATCCTTCCAAAAGTGCGATGCAACGTGCAGTTGCAGCCGCATTACTGAGCAATGGCACCAGCATTATCCGTAATCCCGGTCTGAGCAATGACTGCCTCGCAGCATTGGACGTAGCGGGAAAACTGGGTGCTGTAATCAAGCGTAATGAAGATCATATCGAAATAACAAGCAAAGGCATACAACCTGTATCCGAAGAGATCAACTGTGGTGAATCTGGTCTGGGTATCCGTATGTTCACGCCCATTGCAGCGCTTTCTGAAAAAGCCATTACCATCAATGGTCATGGTAGTCTGACGGTACGTCCGATGGACTTCTTCGAGCAGGTACTGCCACAACTGGATGTTAAATGCACCACCCGCGAAGGCAGGCTGCCATTGAATATCCAGGGTCCTTTGCAGCCAAAGAATATTACGATCGACGGCTCACTCAGTTCACAGTTCCTCACCGGTTTGCTGATGGCATATGGTGCAACTGCTGAAGATGTGACCATCACCGTAAAAGATCTGAAAAGTAAACCTTACATCGCACTCACCCTGCAGCTGATGCAGCAGTTTGGTGTAGAAGTAAAAGAAGAGCAATACGAGCAATTCCACTTCGGTAAGCGTCAGTCTTACAAGGCAGGCGAATACACAGTAGAAGGTGACTGGAGCGGTGCTGCTTTCCTGCTGGTAGCTGCAGCTGTAGCTGGTAAGGCGGAAGTGCATCACCTGAATACACAATCCGCACAATCTGATAAAGCGATCCTGGAAGCACTGGAAAAAGCCGGCGCTGGTCTGCTGCCAGGCGTATTCACCGTGATCGTGGAAAAACAGCAACTGAAGGCGTTTGACTTCGACGCAACTGATTGTCCTGATCTGTTCCCTCCGCTGGTAGCACTGGCTGCTAACTGCGAAGGCACAACGAAAATTATCGGTGTGAACAGACTTGCACATAAAGAAAGCGATCGTGGTAAAACACTGCAGGAGGAATTTGGTAAAATGGGTATCGAGATCGAGCTGCACGGTGACGAAATGCTGGTACATGGCGGCACCGGTATCAAAGGCGCGACTGTAAGTTCTCACAATGACCATCGTATTGCAATGGCTTGCGCAGTAGCAGCACTGACTGCTGATGCACCTGTGATCATCGAAGATGCAGAAGCCATTAACAAATCATACCCTGAATTCTACGATCATCTGGAGAAGATCGGCGGTATAGTAAAAAAGCAGGGTACAGCAAGCCTGACGCATTAAAATAGTAACGGTAAGGGCTATATCCTTACTGTAAAAAATATTCAAAAGCATGAACAGTTTTGGTAGATTATTCCGGGTGAATGTATTTGGCGAATCGCATGGCGCCAGCGTAGGTGTGAATATAGACGGCATTCCTGCCGGTATTCCGCTTACTCAGGAGGATTTCCTGCCTGATCTGGAAAGACGTAAAGCCGGTGCGAAAGGTACTACGCCCCGCAAGGAAGAGGACCTGCCTTTTATCAAGTCCGGCGTATTCAATGACCATACTACCGGTGCTCCCATCACAATATTATTCGAGAACAACAATACCCGCAGTACAGACTATGAGAAGCTCCGTGAGTTTCCCCGTCCTGGTCATGCGGACTTTGTAGCAACGCATAAATACGGTGGTTTTGAAGACTATCGCGGCGGTGGTCACTTCAGTGGCCGTCTGACCCTCAACCTGGTAGCAGCAGGCGTAATAGCCAAGAAAATACTGGGTCCCGGTATCTCTGTAAAGGCAACGCTGAAAGAGGTAGCTGGTCTGCCGGATGCGGAGCAGGGACTGGAAGCTGCTATTGCAGCGAAAGACTCTGTAGGTGGTATTGTAGAATGCGTGGTAGAAGGATTGCCTATCGGTTTAGGCGAACCTTTCTTTGATTCTGTAGAGTCTACTATTGCACATGCAGTATTCTCCATTCCTGCTATCAAGGGTATCGAATTTGGCGCTGGTTTCGCAGCTGCACGTATGAAAGGTGTTGAGCATAACGACGCCATTCTGGATGCCAGCGGTAAAACAGCTACCAATCATGCCGGCGGTGTAGTGGGTGGTATTACCAATGGTAATCCGCTGGTATTCCGCGTAGCGGTAAAACCAACTTCCAGCACACCTAAAGAGCAGCATACGCTGAATATCAAAAGCGGTGAAGTGGAAAACTTCAGCGTGAAAGGCCGTCATGACCTGTGTATCGCTTTGAGAGTACCAGTGGTACTGGAAGCGGTTGCAGCAATGGCGCTGGCAGATTTTATGCTGCTGGAACAGCGTAGTGCAAGAGTGTTCCGTTAATAGGAATAAAAACACTTTACATAAAACAAAGCCCCGGTCTGTTACAGACCGGGGCTTTGTTTTTATCATCGTTGCAGATGAAACTATTTTTCAATAGCGATCAGTTCTACTTCGAATACCAGCGCACTGTTAGGGCCGATTTTTGGTCCTGCCTGACGCTCACCGTAAGCCAGATCGGAAGGAATGAACAGTTTCCATTTGGAACCTACAGGCATTAACTGTAAAGCTTCTGTCCAGCCTTTGATCACACCGCTGACAGGGAAGGAGATCGGCTGACCTCTTTCTACTGAGCTGTCAAATACAGTACCATCGATCAGTGTACCGTGGTAGTGTGTTTTTACTTTGTCATTGATGGTAGGCTTAGGACCTGTACCTTCAGTGATCACCTGGTATTGCAGGCCGCTTGGCAGTGCAACTACACCTGGCTTTGTTTTATTTTCTGCCAGGAACTGTTCGCCGGCTACTTTGTTTTTCTGCATCTTTTCCGCTTTTAACTGTTGTAAATAATCACTTACACTCATATTGCCTTGTTCTTTAGTAATCAAAGGTGTGCCGTTATTCATGGCATCTTTCAGCGCTTTGGACAGTATTTCGGTTTTAACGCTGTCCAGTCCCTGCATTTTCAGCATACCGCCAAATTCCAGGCCAATGGCATAACTGATCGTATCCAGTTTGGTCTGTAATAATGGAGCCGGTGCTACAGCTACCGGAACCGCTTCGTCTTTTTTAGACTTCTTTTTCTTTTGCGCGTAACCCGGAAGGGTAGCCACGCCCAAAACTCCAAGTAATAGGGCTTTTCTGATCATATAATGGTTTATTGAACTGTACAGTTGTACCCGGCAGGAACACCCCGCCGGAATGGCCTGCAAGTTAGTAACTATTTGATTACCGGCAACTCTATATGAGAAGCATGCTGTGCGTCGTGGTAGATACGGATATCCGCCTTACGGAAGTCCTTATCGTCGCAGGTATAGATATTGGTAAATACCTGTGGATTTCTGTCTACCAGGGGGAACCAGCTACTCTGTACCTGTACCATGATCTTATGTCCTTTTTTGAAGGTATGCGCGATGTCAGGTATGTTGAAATTGACGTCTGTTGGTGTGTTTGGTTTGAATGCTTCCGGCTTTTCAAAGCTGTTACGGTACTTTCCACGCATGATCTCGCCACGTACCAGCATCTGGTAACCGCCCATCGGATAAGTATGGGATGGCAGCCTGCGGTGTTCAGAAGGTGCGTCTGTTTCGTATCTGAAATCATTCGGGAATACGTCGATCAGTTTTACCACGAAGTCGGCATCTGTACCGCTGGTACTCACCACCAGTTTCGCCAGCAGTGGTCCTGCTGCCGTCACATCTTCCGTCAGTACGCCTGTTTCGAAAGTCGCTACATCCGGACGTCTGGACGCAAAACGCTGGTCGTCGGTCATGTAGGAGATGGTACGGTCGAAGTGTACATCTTCGGTATATGGTACCGGTTTAGCCGGATCGCTGACATATTCTGTAAAGCTGTCTGCGTTCAGTGGTTTGCTGAAATCCAGTTTACCATTTGCCTGCAGATACAATTGCTTTGTCTGTGCCGGCAGCGGCCATTGCGCCAGTTTACGCCACTGGTTTTCGCCGGTGAAGAAGACAGTAGCTTCCGCGATGCTGTCTGTACCTATGCCTCTCAGGTAGTAGTTGAAGAAAGGCTCTTCAATATTCTGCTGATACCAGTGTGAGGTAGCGCTACCAAAGCGTACATTCCCCAGGGAAGAGCCATCATTTACTTTGGATGACCACTGACCATGGTACCATGGACCCATCACAACACGGTTGTTGGTTTTGGTGCTCTGTTTTTCGATGGCTTTATAGGTATTCCATGCGCCGAAGCAGTCTTCCGCATCAAACAGACCGCCTACTTCCAGCATCGCCGGTTTTACGCTGGTCAGGAACTGTCTTACATTACGTGCTTTCCACCAGTTGTCCAGATCAGGGTGTGCAACGAGGTCTTTCCAGAAAGCGATACTATCGCCCATCAGTCTGGTAAAGTTCTTCACCGCACCGGTACGCAGGTAGAAGTCATAGTTATCCGTGTTATGGTACTCAAAACCGCTGGGCCCGATGGTAGTTGGCTGAGGTCTTGGTTTACCAAAACTGGTATAGAAAGCGAAAGCATCTGTGATGAAGAATGCGCCGTTATGATGGAAGTCATCTCCCAGGAACCAGTCGGTTACCGGTGCCTGCGGACTTACCGCCTTCAATGCCGGGTGACCGCTTAAAGCTGCCATGGTAGAGTAGAAACCAGGGTAGGAGATCCCCAGGATACCAACATTACCGTTGTTGTTTTCCAGGTTCTTTACCAGCCAGTCAATAGCGTCATAGGTATCACTGGCTTCGTCGATATCCTGTTTGCCTTTTTTATTGGGATTAAAAGGGCGTACATCAACAAAGGTGCCCTCACTCATCCAGCGTCCTCTTACGTCCTGCTGAATGAATATATAACCCTGTTTCAGGTAAGACATAAAGTGGCTGTTCCACAGCGGGAGGTATTTATCCTCTCCATAGGGAGCACAGGAGTAAGGCGTACGGGACATGAGAATCGGATGTTTCTCAGATTTGTCCTTCGGCATATAGATGGAAGTGAACAGTTTTACACCGTCACGCATCGTGATATATACCTCTTTTTTAACGTAGTTCTCACGTACCCACAGTGAGTCCTGATTAATGGCTTTTACACAGGAACTGTGCAGGATCAGCGCTGCAACAAGCAACGATAGCAATTTTCTCATAAGCAAATGAACGGTTTATAATAGCTAAGATAACAGGCTTTCCCTGTCTTTTTTTGGCAGTGATTTTACAACAAGATCATAAGAGTCTTTTATCCACTGGAGTATCAGCTTATTGGGGATATTGGAATGCACGTCTACGGTATTCCAGTGTTTTTTATTCATGTGATAACCCGGTGTAACGCCATCATATCGCTCACGTAGCTCTATGGCGATCTCAGGATCGCATTTCAGATTGATGGTTTCGAAGTTATCAAGATGTGTCAGGGTAAATACTTTTCCTTTCACCTTATACACGAGTATTTCTTCGCCAAAAGGAAACTCTTCAGTCACGCCTGGCAGGGTCAGACAGTATTCCCGGAATTGCTCAATATTCATAAAATATGCAGTATGTACGATGGAGTATCGTCAAATATAAAAAAAAGAGGCCAACCTCGCAGGATTGGCCTCTTACTTATAATAGAGGTTGATAGTGCTACATGCGGCAGATATGGTTGGTTTATGATGAATTTACAGCTTGGTGATAGCGAGGATCACACGGGAATAACGGCCGTATATGATCTCCACCTGCTGACCGGTCCTGAAGTCATCCAGACGGCCACGCATCCAGTAGAAGAGACGCTTTCTTTTCTTCACTCCTTCCTGCTGAACAATGAAGCTGGTCTGCATCTCATTGTTGCCCTGGTAGATGGCTTCCAGCGGTACCTGTATCTGTCCTTTTTCCAGTTTGGTAAGGTCCTTTTTGATGGTATAGTAACGTACATCTGTTACTTTAATCAGTGCAAAGACCAACGCCAGCACAAAAGACATCAGCCACACCCAGAACCAGGCGTTTTTATAGGAGAAAAGAGATTGATTGATCTCTTCTTCGCTGAGACGTTTGCTAAGGAAAAAATGAGGCACAAAAGCTGCGATGATCACCAGCAGCAGACCGAACGATATGAATTTGTAGATCTGCTTTTTGTTTTTCTTCAACGCATCCTGGAGGAGGAAGATCTCTTCAGTGGTCATAAAAGAGTAGTCCTGCATAAGTATAACGGTTTTTCTTATATGTAATATATGTAAAATATTAATGAATTAATAATAGTGAGTATGGAAATGAGGGTAAGTTTGTATCAGTTAGGAGTAAATGCTTGGTAATCAGGATAAGTTTTTTTAAGGGGCGGGAAGGATATTACAAGGGAGAGACAAAGGGGAAACAAAAAAGAGGAGATGTAAGGTCGTCACTGTGTATATACACTTACATCTCCTCTGAAGAATCGTATTATGCGGCCCTGTTCAGGTGTTGATCAGGGGTAGGAGTAATGGTTGGTTGTTGTTTTTGGTATGTAAAGTATTTTTTAAGATCGTTAATGGGCTTTTCGAATACAAACCATGATAAGCTTGCGATGGCCATGCTACCTATCGTGCTCAATATCTTAGGGTCCATATGTGCGAGCCAGGCTGGCATGGCCGGTGTGATCAGCTGAATGAGATACGGGATGATGAAGTGATACACATATAATCCATAACTGATCTTTCCTATATAGACGATCACCTTGTTTTCGAGTAGCTTTTTCTGTATCCCATGATATCCTGAAAATGCTGCTTTACCTACCAGAAAAACGCTTGCTGTAGCCAGTAGGGGACGATTGAACATGATATTGATATAGCTGACAGGGCCTTCGAAAGTATCTGTCATCCACAAAAGCACGGAGCCGGCCAGTAAAGCAAGCACTGGTAGCGTCCAGTTTCTTTTTGTAAAAAATGCTTTCGCTTTCGCGTAATAATAGTACTGGGCGAATGCCAGCAATCCGCCTATAGCAAAGGCATCCAGGCAACATGGGGTAAGGCGGTGTGCCATCCAGTTGTTTTGTGTGGAACTGCCGGTATAGGCGTGCCATAAGACAACGGCAATTCTTGATATAAACGCAAATGCAATCAATCCGATAAGGAACCGTTTTGTGTGTTCTTTCTTTATCCATAGAAACACTACCGGAAAGAAAATATAGAACTGCTCTTCCACACCAAGTGACCAGAGATGTGAATAATATCTGAGATCAGCGCGTGGTGGACCAGGTACCCAGTTAGCGACGTATGTTAAGAGGGATACTACATGTTCCCTGCAATTGGGTACATCGAGTATCCAGCCTATCAGTATGGCCAGATAATAAAGGGGGAAGATCCTCAGGAATCTGCGGATATAAAACTGCCGCAGAATAAAAGCATTGCTTTGTGCTGATTCCTTATTATCAATGAGAATTTTAATGATCAGAAATCCACTCAGTACAAAAAATAGGGTCACACCAAATGCTCCTACGAAATAGTTAAATTTTTCTCCGGTGGGTTTAGGAAAAATGGTGGTATAGTGTGCGACAATTACAGCGGAAATAGCTAATGCTCTCAAGCCATCCAGCTGGATTAAATATTTGTTGGCATTCATCAGACAATCTGCAGAATAAAAATTGGCAAAGATAATATATAATATTTTCTACTGGGATGATATAACGTAAAAGGTTACACTATATTATCGTGGGATGGTGGTTTTTAACATAAAAAAAGCGGCGATATCATTTGATATCACCGCTTATATTATCTGCCTGGTTCAAACACCGGGGCTTTATCTTCAGTGCTCAATATCTAATTACGCTTCTGCTTCTGCATAGGAGCTAACAGGCTCGCAGGTACAGATCAGGTTACGGTCACCATGTGTGTTATTCACACGGCTGATAGAAGGCCAGAATTTATTCAGTTTCACGTAGTCCAGCGGATAAGCTGCCTGCTGACGGGTGTAAGGACGTGTCCAGTCGTCGGCAGTGATCACGAACTGTGTATGCGGCGCATGTTTCAGTACGTTGTTCGCTTTATCAGCAGCACCATTTTCTACAGCAGCAATCTCTTCACGGATGGCGAGCATTGCGTCGCAGAAGCGATCCAGTTCGTCTTTATCTTCACTTTCTGTAGGCTCGATCATGATCGTACCAGCAACAGGGAAGCTCAGGGTAGGAGCGTGGAAACCGTAGTCCATCAGACGTTTTGCCACATCTTCTGCTTCAATACCAGCTGAAGCTTTGAATGGACGCAGGTCAACGATGAACTCGTGTGCGCAGGTACCGTTCACACCATTGTACAGGATATCGTATGCTTTTTCCAGACGAGCCTTCATGTAGTTAGCATTCAGGATGGCGAACTGAGAAGCCTGTTTCAGACCTTCAAAACCCAGCAGACGGATATATGCATAAGAGATCAGCAGGATGGAAGCAGAACCATAAGGCGCTGCAGATACTGCCTGTGTATGTGCTTTTGTATCCAGGCTTACGTGACCTGGGAGGAATGGCGCAAGGTGTTTACCTACGCAGATCGGACCCATGCCAGGACCACCACCACCGTGAGGAATTGCGAAGGTCTTGTGCAGGTTCAGGTGACAAACGTCCGCACCGATCAGACCAGGAGCGGTCAGACCTACCTGTGCGTTCATGTTGGCGCCATCCATGTATACCTGTCCGCCGAATTCGTGAACAGTATTACAGATATCTTTTACGCTCTCTTCGTATACACCGTATGTAGAAGGATAAGTGATCATGATACCTGCAAGGTTCGCAGCGTATTGTGCAGCTTTCGCTTTCAGGTCAGCTACATCGATGTAACCATTTTCCAGCGCTTTTACTACTACTACCTTGAAACCAGCCATTACAGCGGAAGCAGGGTTTGTACCGTGTGCAGAGATCGGGATCAGCATCACGTTACGGTGACCTTCGCCTCTGCTTTCGTGGTATGCTTTGATCACCAGCAGACCAGCATATTCGCCCTGAGCACCACTGTTAGGTTGCAGGCTACAAGCGTCGAATGCAGTCACTTTACACAGATAATCGCTCAGTTCATCCACGATCTGCTGATAACCGCCTGTTTGTGTTTTAGGTGCAAACGGGTGCATCTTGCTCCAGTGGCTCCAGCTTAATGGGATCATTTCAGTAGCTGCGTTCAGTTTCATGGTACAGCTACCCAGAGAGATCATGGAAGTGTTCAGAGAAAGGTCTTTATTTTCCAGCAGCTTCATATAACGCATCATCTCAGACTCGCTGTGATGTGTGTTGAAGACAGGGTGTACCAGGTATGCAGAAGTTCTTTCCAGACCTGCAGGGATGCTGGTAGCTTTCAGTTCAGGGCTTTCGCTGGTGATAGTACCTGCTTCGAAGATGCCGAGAATATCGTTTACATCCTGGATGGTTACGGTTTCATCAAGAGAGATGATCACGCGGCCAGCTTCAGGATAGAAGAAGTTGATACCGATCGCTTCCGCTTTTGTTCTGATCGCAGCACTGTTGCTTACACGTACTTCAACGGTATCGAAGAAGAAGGAAGCACCCAGTTCCAGACCTTTTGCTCTCAGTTTTTCAGCGATTGCATTAGCCAGGATAGCTACGCGGGTAGCGATATTTTTCAGGCCTTTAGGACCATGATATACTGCATACATAGCGGCCATGTTAGCCAGCAGTGCCTGTGCAGTACAGATATTTGAAGTTGCTTTTTCACGTTTGATGTGCTGCTCACGTGTCTGGAGCGCCATACGCAGTGCGCGGTTGCCCTGTGCGTCGATGCTCACACCGATGATACGGCCCGGGATGGAACGTTTGAATTCATCTTTCACAGCAAAGAAAGCTGCGTGAGGACCACCAAAACCTAATGGAACACCAAAACGCTGTGCGGAACCTAAAGCTGCATCAGCACCCAGTTCGCCCGGAGTGGTCAGCAGGGTCAGTGCCAGCAGGTCAGTAGCCATTGCTACATAAGCACCAGCTGCGTGTACCTTCTCAATGAAGTTGCGGTAATCTTCAACACCACCAAGACTGTTTGGATACTGTACCAGTGCACCGAAGAAAGATTCGTCGATGGCAACTGTATTGTAGTTACCTACTACTACCTCGATGTTCAGCGGGGTAGCGCGGGTGTATATAACGTCAATAGTTTGCGGGAATGTGTTGGCATCAACAAAGAACTTCGGACGGGAGAGTTTGTCGTGGTCTTTGTTCAGCGCGCTGAAGAACATGGCCATTGCCTCAGCAGCAGCAGTTGCTTCATCCAGCAGGGAAGCGTTGGCGATAGGCAGACCGGTGAGGTCGCTTACCATCGTCTGGAAATTCAGCAGACTCTCCAGACGGCCCTGCGCGATCTCCGCCTGGTAGGGCGTGTACTGCGTGTACCATCCTGGATTTTCAAACACATTACGTAAGATCACGCTTGGAGTGATCGTATCGTAGTAACCCTGTCCGATGTAGTTGCGGAATACATGATTCTTCAGAGATACTTCTTTCAGATGACGCAGGTAGTCGCTCTCACTCATTGCAGGAGGTACCGCCAGCGGATGCTGCATACGGATGGCTCCAGGCACTGTTTTGCTTACCAGCTCTTCAAGGGAAGATACTCCTACGGTATCCAGCATGTGTTTAGTCTCAGCTTCATTTGGCCCGATGTGACGGCCAATAAATTCATTCTGTTGTATATCAAAAAGATTCATGATGTAAAGCAGGTATGATTGAAAAGAATGTGCAAAGCTATATTGTTTTCCAACAATGGCCAAAACACGCCGCCTGTTGGGGAAATTACGGTGATAAATCGTGTGATCGGAGAAGGAGGATTGTCATGGGAGTGTAAGTTGTTGATGGCAGGGCTTGGCTTCGATAAAATCAATAGTTCTTCGAACTATCCCCTTATCAGGCCGTTATTACGCCGCTATCTGTCCGTTCCCGAGCGAAGAGATAGCGGCTTAATAACGGCATACAAGCGTTTTAATCGAAGGAAATAGTACTGTTTTGAAGCCGGATAAGGGTTTCGACAGACTATTTGCAGGGTGCTGTTAATCCGTATCTTTGCGGCAAATGGACGAATTACTTATCAACTGGGAGCAGAAAGCCCAGGAGCAGCAGAAGGAGAACAAGCAGTTCCTGCAAAAACTACAGACAAAGAGGGGAAGGGGCGTAGAGAAGTTACTGCCGGATATGCACGATGAAGCTTTCAGTCATGTGGATTGCCTGAAATGTGCCAATTGCTGCAAAACGATCAGCCCGCGCTTTAAAATGCCCGATATCAAACGTATTTCCAAATACCTGGGCATGAAAGAATCTGCATTTATTGAAAAATACCTGCGGATGGATAGCGATGGGGATTATGTAGTGAAATTCAGTCCATGTCCATTCCTTGATGCTGACAACTACTGCAGCATTTACGATGCCCGTCCCGGGGATTGTGAAAATTACCCTTACACAGACAGCTTTGATTTTATCAAGCGGCCCAACATCACATACCTGAACAGTACGATCTGTCCTGCGGTATTCTATGTGCTGGAAAGACTGAAGAAAGTCACCAAACTCTAACGGCGTCAGGCTTTAAGGTCCAGTTTACGCATGGCAGGAGAGATGATATAGGTGGTGATCACCACACCCAGTGTTACGCATCCACCGAAAACGACAGAAGGTACAAGGCCCATCCAACGGGCCATGAAACCGCTTTCGAATGCGCCCAGTTCATTGGACGAACCAACGAACATGGAGCTTACCGCTGCTACACGGCCGCGCATATCGTCGGGCGTTTTCAGTTGCAGGATAGTCTGACGGATGATCACACTGATACCGTCCAGCATGCCGCTGATCAGCAGTGCAAAGAAGGAGAGGAGAAAGCTGGTTGAAAGTCCAAATACGATGATACACAGTCCGAAGCCGAAAACAGCTGCCAGCAGCTTCAGTCCGGGATGATAGACCAGTGGTTTGTAGGCCAGTACGAACATGGTGGTCAGGGAGCCAACCGCCACGGCGGCACGCAGGAAGCCGAATTCCAGTGATCCCACATGCAGTACATCTGTAGCGAAGATCGGGAGCATTGATACTGCTCCGCCGAATAATACGGCAAACATATCCAGCGCCATAGCATTCAGTACCACTTTGGTCTTCCAGACGAAACGCATGCCTTTGGTGAGGCCATCCAGGAAGCTTTCGCCCTGGGCTTTATAATGGATCGGTTTAGGTTTTATTCTTATCAGGCAATACAAAGGCGCAAGGAAGACACCCACTACCAGCAGCATCGACCAGTGTATACCCAGGAAGTAAATGAACAGACCTCCGAGTGCCGGTCCCGCCATACCGCCGATCTGCCAGGCACTGCTGCTCCAGGTAGAGGCATTGGCATACATGGTTCTTGGAACGATGAGGGCCATGAGAGAGAAGTTAGCCGGACTGAGGAAAGCCCTGGCTATCCCGCCGAGAAATACGAGGAAATAGACCATATTGAGGACCCATTTTGTAGGAATACCCTCCACAGCTTTGTCCCAGGTAAGCAGGAACAACCCCGTTCCGATGATGATATAAGCAATGACACACAGCAGCAGCAAGCCTCTTTTTTCCCTTTTATCCACAATATGACCGGCGAAAGGCGCGATCAATACCGCCGGTATCACTTCTGCCAGTCCGATAAGACCAAGGGCAAAAGCATCGTGCGTGAGGGCATTCACTTTCCATTCTACGATGGTGAATTGCATTGCCAGTGCGAAGACCAGCGCAAAACGGATGACAAGGTAATAGTTGAATTCTGGTATGCGTAACGAAGCGTATGGGTCGTTCTTGATGGTCGCCGGATTATCCACTGTGCAGTTTTTTGTAGCCGCAGCAAAAATACAGTATTTGAAGCATTGAGAGGTTGGCTAATCTGATAAACGGTCAGACAAAATCGGTAGAAGATGCTTATTTTTATATATCAAATCTCCTGATAGAAGTTGGTCTGGTTTTGGCATCTGTGAAAGCGTAAAATGTAGCAACCTGTTAAATGCGAGCCAATTGCATGTTCTGTTACATTGTACTGTTTCTCAATCTTTTGTTAAAAGCAATTTGCCCTTCTGACTGGATGGGGTATTTTATGTTATATTTGATGACGCTCAATTTTGGATTTCTATGAGAAGAATGAAAGTGATTATACCAGTTGCCCTGCTCTCCATCTCAATGGGGGTTTTAGCATTCAGCAAACTGCATAAAGAAGATCCTCCCGGCAGATACGAAGTGATCATGGGCCTGGTAGGACAAATACTCACTCAGGGACACTATCAGCCTAAGGAGATTAATGACGCCTATTCTAAGGAAGTTTTTGATAAATATCTGAAGAGTCTGGACCCGGAGAAGAAGTTTTTTCTGAAAAGTGATGTTCAGGGACTGCAGACAGTCGCTACACATATCGATGATGAACTGCAGGGCGCTCCGCTGGACTGCTTCAATGCGGTGAATACGCTGATCAAACAGCGTGTAACCGAAGCTGCCGCTTTCTATCCGGAACTGCTCGCACAGCCGTTCGACTTCAGCAAAGAGGAAAAAGTAACACTGGATCCTGATAAGATCGACTATCCTGCCGATGAAGCAGCCCGTAAGGATGCCTGGAGGAAAGTGCTGAAATATCGTGTGCTGGAAAAATATGTGGAGTTACAGGAAAGCCGTGACAAACAAAAAGATCAGAAAGATAAAGCAGCCACCGAAAAGCCTAAAACAGATGCCGAACTGGAAGCTGAGGCAAGGACAAAGGTGAAAAGCGTATATGACCGTTACTTTGATCGTCTGAAGAACAAGCAGGATGATAACGAACGTTTCAGCCTGTTTATCAACGCGATCACTACTACCATGGACCCGCATACTGACTTCTTCCCGCCTGCTGAAAAGCGTGCATTTGAAGAGCAGATGGCTGGTAAGTTCTTTGGTATCGGCGCACAGCTGAAAGAAGAAGATGGTAAGATCAAGATCACCAGTATCGTAACTGGTAGCGCCAGCTGGAAAGACGGTCGTCTGAAAGCAAATGACGCGATCCTGAAAGTGGCCCAGGGTGATAAAGAACCTGTAGACGTAACCGGTTATGCCGTTGAAGATGCGGTAAAACTGATCCGTGGTAGCAAAGGTTCTGTTGTGAAACTGACCGTGAAGAGTGTGGACGGTACACAGAAAGTGATCGACATTGTTCGTGATGAAGTGGTACTGGACGATACATTTGCAAAATCAGCCATCATCAATGGCCAGCATAAACTGGGTTACATTTATCTGCCTGAATTCTATGCAGACTTCAACGACAGAAATGGCGCCCGTTGCGCAGAAGACGTTGCAAAAGAGATCACCAAACTGAAAGCAGAGAATGTAGAAGGTATCATCCTCGATCTGCGTTTCAATGGTGGTGGTTCCCTGCAGGATGTTGTACAGATGGCCGGCCTGTTCATTCCGGAAGGTCCGATCGTACAGGTAAAATCCCGCAGCGGCGATCCAATGATCCTGCGTGACCGTGATAAGAGTGTACAATATGGTGGTCCGCTGGCGATCATGGTAAATGAATACAGCGCTTCCGCTTCTGAGATCATGGCGGCTGCTATGCAGGATTACAAACGTGCGGTGATCATCGGTAGCAATACCTTTGGTAAAGGTACCGTACAGCGTATGCTGAACCTGGACGACTTCTATTCCAACAAGGAAATAGGTGCACTGGGAGCTATCAAACTGACACAGCAGAAATTCTACCGTGCAAACGGTGGTTCTACACAGCTGAAAGGTGTGACTTCCGATATCCTGCTGCCAGATCCTTATTATGAAGTAGCAGAACGTAAAGATGATGACGCACTGGCATGGGACGAAATCCCTAAAGCGCCTTACACTACCTGGATCGATCCGGTGCCTGTAGATGCACTGAAGAGAAACAGCGAGAAGCGTATGGCTACCAGTGAGGCATTCAAAATGATGAGTGAAAACATCAGCACCCTGAAGAAACTGGAAAGTCAGGAAACCTATTCACTGAACATGCAGACATATAAAGCAGAGCAGAAGACTAACACCAATGCGCTGAAACGTTATGATGCAGTGAATGATAAGGTGAAAGAACTGAACATCGTTAGCCTGAGAGTTGACCTGGACAGACTGGCCAGTGATTCTTCCAAACTGGCGCGTAACAAAGACTGGTTGAAATTCAGACAGAAAGATATCTATCTGGATGAAGCAGTGAATGTAATGAATGACCTGATCGCATTGTCTTATCCTAAATTACAGGGTAAACCAGCGAATAAATAATTAGGAATTACGAATTAGGAATGACCTCAACAGTCGTTCAATAATAGAAAGAGGCGCCCATATTAAGGGGCGCCTCTTTCTATTATATTATTCCATGGGGGGTAGTTCTGGTGATAATTCCTAATTCAAAAAAAGACGGCTCGTGTTCAGCGAGCCGTCTTTTTTATATGTAAGCGTGATTCTGAAAATCAGATAGTAGCTATTCCTCCTGTTGCTTATCATCCAGCAGCTTGATCAGTGTTTTAAGCTCATCTCTTCTAAAGGCGTCTTTATCGTCCTGAAAGCACTTGATCAGCTCTTCCAGCAGGAACTGTATAACGCGTTTATTAGACTGCGGCTGAAAATAATAAGGAGTCGCCGGTATGGACATCCGTTTCAGGTAACCTTCTACGTCCTGGTGGGAGTAGATCTGTCCCTGAATAGGGTCGATAAAGAAAAGGATACGGGTATCGTCCGGTCTGGGCGTTTCGGTAAAGTCATAGAAAGTATCGAAATAACCCAGTATGAACTGGCGGGGAATATTCACTGCGTATACGGGTAGGTCCAGCATGGCGCAGAGACTCTGGTATACGATACCGTTGGTCAGCGGGTTACCCTTACGGGATTCGATGACCTGGTTGATGAAAAACTGGTTCTTCCGCACGTAGGCTACTTCTTCACCTTTCAGTCCGAAGTAGTTGTAGATCATGCTGTTGAGGACATTGATCTGCTCCAGTGGCGTGAGATAGTTATTCAGTTCCAGCCAGATATTCCTTTTGATCCGTTCTATTTCAGCGACCACCTGTCCGGGTTGCATATCAGGAAACTGATAGCGGGCTACGAGAATAGCACCCTGCAGCAGGTCAGGCGTTTCGGCTTTCGTCCATTGCTGAAGGGCTACCTGCAGATCGCTGTAATGCACACGATGGATCAGCTGTTCTATCCTTTCCTGGATAGACTCATCCACTGTATTTTCCCACAGATTTTCCAGATTAGGGATGATCTCTTTTCCAAACAATAAGATCTTGTTGGCAACAGTATCATACACCTCCTGATCGGGATCGTCCAGCAGGTGGAACAAAGCATTTATTTCTTTGGTCTCGTGCATAAAATGAATCTACAGGTGTCCATTTATTCCGCCTTCTTCTTCCTTGGAGGCGCTTTTTTCTTTGGAGGATTAGCCTTCACATCTTCAATGATTGCTTTGGCTTCTTCCAGCGTAATATCAGCGGCGGCGTCGATCTTTTCTTTAGGGATCTTATAGTTTCTAAGACCCTGTTTAATATATGGTCCGTATGGGCCTTTGAGTATCTGAATCTTTTCTTTCTCGAAAACCTTGATGGTACGTTCGTCCTTCGCAGTTCTTTTCTCCACGATCAGCGGCGCTATTTCATCCAGTTCCACTGTGTAGGGGTCCATTTCCTTTTTCAGGGAATAGAATTGTTTATTATGAGCTGCGTATGGGCCAAAGCGTCCGATGTTCACCAGTACATCCTGATCTTCAAACTGTCCCAGGTTACGGGGAAGTCTGAACAGTTCCATTGCTTCCTCTAAAGTAATGGTTTCTATACTTTGAGTGGACTTCATTTTTGCGAACTTCGGTTTTTCCTCATCTTCCGCTTTACCGATCTGGATCATTGGGCCATAACGTCCCATACGGGCCACGATTGGTTTACCGGTTTCAGCGTCGGTACCGAGCTGGCGTTCGCCTTTTACTCTTTCCGCTTTTTCCAGTGTGTTTTCCACATCTTTATGGAAAGGCGTATAGAAGTCGTTCAGCATTTTATTCCAGATCTTTTTACCATGTGCCACTTCGTCAAACTCTCCTTCGATCTTGGCGGTAAAGCCGTAGTCCATTACAGAGCTGAAATACTGGTTCAGGAAGTCTGTTACGATCATACCGAGGTCTGTCGGGAACAGTTTGGATTTCTCCGCACCGGTATTTTCGCTCTCTGTTACTTTCGTGATCTTGTCAGCTTTGAGGCTCAGGATGCGGAAGTCTCTTTTAATACCTTCCTTATCGCGTTTCTCTACGTACCCGCGTTTTTGTACGGTGGTAATGGTAGGCGCGTAAGTAGATGGACGACCGATACCTAATTCCTCCAGTTTCTTTACCAGGCTGGCCTCTGTATAACGCGGAGCAGGACGGCTATAGCGTTCTGTCGCCTTCATTTCCCTGAGGTCCAGGGCTTGTTTTACTGTGAGGGCAGGTAAAGAGCCGTCTGATTCTTCTTCATCCCCTTCATCTTCATCGTCTTTACCTTCCATGTATACTTTCAGGAAGCCGTCGAACTTCAGCACTTCACCACTGGCAGTAAGCTCTTCGTGGTTGGTGGAGATATCGATCTTTGCGATAGTCTTTTCCAGTTCTGCATCACTCATCTGGCTGGCGATGGTACGCTTCCAGATCAGTTCATACAGTTTTTTGGTATCACTGTCATCGACAGTCGCATTTTCCATATATGTTGGACGGATGGCTTCGTGCGCTTCCTGTGCTGATTCATTTTTGTTCTTGAACTTCCTGTGCTGGTGGTATCGCTGACCGTAGCTGGTTGTGATGGCGTTCTGGATATCCGCGAGGGCTGTATCTGACAGGTTCACGGAGTCAGTACGCATGTAAGTGATCTTACCACTTTCATAGAGTTTCTGAGCGAGCAGCATTGTTTTGGATACGCTGTAGCCCAGTTTACGGCTGGCTTCCTGCTGGAGTGTAGACGTTGTAAAAGGTGCGGCAGGTGATTTTTTACCTGGTTTTACCTGAATATCTTTCACTGAGTAAGCAGCGCCAACGCACTGCTGCAGGAACTTTTCGGCATCTTCCGCCGTCTTGAAACGGGTAGGTCCTTCAGCCTTAAAAGTAATATTTTTGCCCTGAAGATCTTTAGCAGTAAAGAAAGCTTCTACTTTAAAACTGCTAACGGCATTGAATGTATTGATCTCACGTTCACGCTCCACGATCAGTCTTACCGCAACAGATTGTACACGACCGGCAGACAGTGAATTACGCATGCTCATTTTACGCCAGAGCACGGGGGATAATTCAAAACCTACTATTCTGTCAAGAATACGTCTGGCCTGCTGGGCATTGACCAGGTTCATATCTAATAGGCGGGGTTGTTGTACGGCTTTTTCGATGGCAGGCTTGGTGATCTCATGGAAGACGATACGCTTGGTCACGTCAGGATCGAGTCCGAGGACCTCACACAAATGCCAGGAAATGGCTTCACCCTCACGGTCCTCATCCGTTGCTAACCAAACTTCGTCAGTATCTTTGGCGAGTTTCTTTAATTCCTTAACAATCTTCTCTTTATCGTCAGGTATAGTGTACTTAGGTTTGAAGTTGTTGGCGATGTCGATACCCATGTCATCCTTCTCCAGATCACGGATGTGACCAAAGCAGGACTTTACCTCGAAGTCTTTGCCCAGTATCTTTTCTATCGTCTTGGCTTTCGCCGGAGACTCAACTATTACTAGATTTTTTGCCATTTATGCCGTCTTTATGAGCTACTAGATACGTAAAATTTCGTATAAAAAATACAAATACGAATTTTGCAAGTATATAAAAGTAGCTTGAGAATAAAAAATAAGACTGTTTTAATGTATTGAAGATAAATGTAATATTTTTGATAAATTCATTAAAAATGAGTCATTAACAGTTTAATACTTAAATTGCTGGATAACAGCGTAGCTAACAAGGGAAGTTGCCCAGCCATATAAAGATATGAGTGCGATACCTCTGCATTGCTTTTAAAAAGAACCGGTACACCATAATATATATTTAACCTTACACCGAATGGATATAGTTATTATTGGCGCAGGAAATGTGGCGCATTGCTTTGGTCATTTATTGAAACTGCACGGTCACCAGATCTTACAGGTGATCAGTCGTAGTAAGGAACATGCCGTTGAGCTGGCGGAGTCTTTACACTCTACCGGCACCGACGACCTGCTGGACATTAATATGGAGGCTGACGTGTATATTATGGCCGTAAGTGATTCGGCTATTCCCGAACTGAACGACGAATTAAGACTGGGTAAACGCTTTGTCGTACACACGGCAGGCGCCGTTCCGCTGGATGCAATTAAAAAGATCTCTATTAATACCGGAGTAATGTATCCGTTACAATCACTCCGCAAAGAGGTGCGTAACTATCCGGCGATCCCTTTATTGCTGGAAGGCGCTAACGAGGAAGTGATGCGCAGGCTGCGCTCCGTTGCCCAGAGCGTGAGTCCCGACATCAGGGAGGTCAATTCCCAGCAACGTCTCCAGTTGCACCTGGCGGCTGTATTGTGTAACAACTTTACCAATCATCTGATTGCCAGGGCGAAACGCTACTGCGAAGGCGCCGGGCTCGATTTTTCCCTGCTGCAACCTATTATTAAGGAGACTTTTGACCGCCTGGAGAAATTCCCACCCGAATCTGTACAGACCGGCCCGGCTATGCGGAATGATGAAAATACCATGGCCAGACATCGTGGACTGATCGAAAATGAGGAGTACCTCAAACTGATCTACCAGGTAATGTCGGATAGCATCTATGACTTTCACAACAGCTGACATTATGCCTGAGCGACAGACTTCAAAAATCTGTCTTACTTTTGGCAATTAAGAATTAAGAATTAATGATTAAGAATTAGAGGAGTACCCTTTCGTCTTAATTGTTAATTCTTAATTTTTAATTCTTAATTGAATTATAATGAACATTTTAGCTCTCTTTAAGCCTGTTTCCACTTTCGTTTTTGATGTTGACGGCGTATTGACAGACGGTACTGTACAGTTATTGCCCAACGGAGAACAATCCCGCAGAATGAATATCAAGGACGGCTATGCCTTACAGCTGGCGGTTAAAAAAGGATATCGGGTGGTGATCATCTCCGGAGGAAAATCTGAGAGTGTAGTGAGCCGTTTGCAGGGACTGGGCATAAAAGATATTTATACCGGTGTGCTGGACAAACAGGAGAAACTACAGGACTACGCATTTGAAAACGACCTGAAATGGGAGGAGATCCTGTTCATGGGAGACGATATTCCTGATTACAGGGCCATGCAACTGGTAGGGTTGCCGGTTTGTCCTGCAGATGCTGTACCGGAAATTAAAAGCATCTGCCGCTATGTGTCACCCGTCAACGGAGGTTTCGGTTGTGTGCGGGAAGTGATCGAAAAAGTACTGAAACTGAACGATCACTGGATGATGGATGAGGAGATCGCCAGCAAATAACGGCTGCGATCATATTATATATAACAGGAAATATTTTTACCGCAATTATTGAATTATGAAATTGCTGATTGCCTTCCTCAGGCTGGTCCGATACCCAAATCTTATCTATATAGCGCTGACCCAGTTCCTGTTACAGTATTGTGTGGTAGCACCGGTACTGACGTATAACGGAGAAACGCCTTCGCTGTCCTGGCTGTCTTTTTGCCTGTTGTCTTTATCAACAGTACTGATCGCAGCTGCGGGCAATATTATCAACGACTATTTTGACATCAATATAGATATCATCAACAAGCCGGAAAAGATGGTACTTGATAAGATCATCAACCGTCGCTGGGCGATGGCCTGGCATACCATATTTAATATGGCCGGCGTTTCTATCGGCTTTATTGTCGCCTGGCGTATCGGTGTGATCTACCTTGGATTTACCCAGGTGATCTGCTCCCTGATACTCTGGTTTTACTCTACCTCGTTTAAACGTCAGGTGCTGATCGGGAATGTACTGATCTCTTTGCTCACGGCGCTGGCGGTGGTAGTGGTTGGCTTTTATGAGAAACAGATCTATGAAAGCTTTGAAGCGATCATGTCGCCTATCGGCAGAAAACTGATACAGGTGATCGGCGTGTATGCTCTGTTCGCTTTTATCATTTCCCTGATCCGGGAGATCGTAAAAGACCTGGAAGATATGCTGGGAGACAGCAAAGATGGTTGCCGTACTATTCCGATCGTATGGGGTGTGAACCCTGCCAAACAGATCTGCTATGCGCTGATGCTGGCATTACTGGTCCTGATCCTGCTGGTACAGGTCCGGATCGCCTTTATCGGCTGGTGGCCTGCTATTATTTATCTGGCCCTGTTGGTGCAGGCGCCTGTATTTTATATTTATATCTTACTGAAAAAGGCGCATCTGCCGGAACATTATCATAAAGTGAGCTCTCTTGTGAAATGGCTGATGCTGTCTGGTATTCTTTCCATGATCTTCTTTAAAATATTGCTCTGATGTATACCGGAAAACGTGTGATCCTTGCGTCCCAGTCTCCCCGCAGAAAACAACTGCTGGAGCAGGCGGGTATTCCCTTTGAAGTGAAAGTGGTAGATACAGCGGAGACCTTTCCTGCTGACATGGCGATTCCTGAGGTACCGGTGCATATCGCCCGGCAGAAATCGGCTGCCGTTGCTGCACTCTGTGAAGATGATGATATCGTTATTACTGCTGATACGGTTGTTGTACTGGATGATACGATCATCGGTAAGCCTAAGGACAGGGAAGATGCGATCCGGATCCTGTCTGCCCTGAGCGGACGTATACATCGCGTGATCACCGGCGTGGTGATCAAACAGCAGGGGCAGGAGTCTGCTTTCTCCAAAGAGACGGAAGTACATTTTAAGCCGCTGACCACTGAGCAGATCACCTACTATGTAGATGCTTATAAGCCATATGATAAAGCCGGCGCCTATGCGATCCAGGAATGGATCGGAGCAGTGGGCATTGACCGTATTGATGGCTGTTTTTATAATGTAATGGGATTGCCTGTGAGCAACGTTGTAGAAGCGCTCGAGGCGATCGGTAAGAAATAATAAGAGGGTAAGGTGGTTTCAGCCATCTTACTTTTTCTTCTTTTCAGCGTTTTGTTTAACCCGGTATTTTACGATCCGTGTGATCAGGTCCAGCGGCATTGGCTGGTCCAGTGGAAATTGTACCGACCCCTTCCCCTGTTTATATACTGATAATTCTTTCTCAAATTCTTCGATACCCGTTGGGGTGGGATAGAAGCCGATATGGCTTTTAAATGCGGCAAAATGCACCAGATTGCCGTTCAATACGAACGTTGGTATGGCATATTTGATGTCTTCTGTCGCTTCAGGGGCTGCTTTATGGATGGTCGCGCGCACCTGCTGAAGGATCGCCTGCACATGTTCGGGGAAATCGGCGATATAAGTATTGATGTCCGGGGCAGTGTTTTTCACGATGGCGGTATTTATTACAAATATATGCGATCAAAACGCTAAGATTTGGAGGGAAGCCGGCTTTATATAGTTATACCCAAATACCATTTAACACCATGAGCATTGTTTTTAAAAGAAGTTTGCTGGCCCTCAGCATGTTATCGCCCCTGATCATGCATGCACAGACAAAAGAGTACCGTTTAAAAGGGGAGTTTAAAAATGCGAAGCCGCATACGAAGGTTTATCTTGGAGTGGATGCAGGATTCGACAGGAAAGTAGAGAATGGGCAGGAGGTAATTCAGCTGAAAGCTGTTTGGGATTCCACAGAAATTAATAACGGCAGTTTTGTCTTTAAAGGGAAGATAGGAGAGCCGACAAATGCTACATTGATCATATATCCGGAAGCCGATTTAACGAAGTATGAAAAATTAAGCATCTATCTGGAGCCGGGAGAGATTGTTGTGAACAGTGATGGTGCGTTATCTGCTGCTACTTTTCCGGGGTCCACTCTCAATGACGATTACAAGGAGGTGGTAGCAGCAGAGTTGCGATATCACCAGGTGGATGATAGTATCAGAAGAAGCTATGCACATGCCAGCCGGGACGCTGCGACTCAGGCCCTGCAGGAATGGTATATTAAACATAAAAAAGATTATGTGCGTCAGCGGCCGACATCTTATTTCTCCCTGATGTATACACAGGATTTGCTCAGGGATGAGGTGATAAGTCCGAGAGAAGCGGCATCATTATATGAAAAAGCAGGCAATAAATACAGGCATACAGAGCGGAGCCTTGAGGTAAAGACAAATATCGACCAATTGTTGTTATTGGAGAATGGAAAGTCTGCGCCTGAATTTACCTGTCAGGATATCAATGGTAAGTCTGTATCACTTTCTGACTACCGTGGAAAGCACGTATTACTTGAGTTCTGGGCATCCTGGTGTGCTCCCTGCCGAGAAGAGAGCCCTAATTTGATTGCTGCATACAAAAAATATAAAGATGCAGGTTTTACGATTCTGAGCGTTTCGCTGGATAAAGGAGGGGACAGAGAGAAGTGGCTGAAGGCGATTGAAAAAGATGGAACAGGTGCCTGGACCCATGTATCTGAATTGAAACTTTTTGAAGGTAAGGTGCCAAAATTATATGCTGTACCACATATCCCGTTCAATTTTCTGATCGATCCAGCCGGGAAGATCGTTGCGAAAAACTTACGCGGAGAAGAACTGGGGGCGACATTACAAAAGATATTATAGTCCTATGTCCTATTCAAAAGTCCATTTATCCCGATGCTAACCCGCTTCATACATGAGCACCTGGTCCCTCAAAGGATCAGGTGTTTTTTTTAAGAAGAAAGGCGTCTCGCCAATGGCGGACGCCTTCTGCTAATATATGGCTGATTAACTGATGACTAACGTGCGTGGTCTTCACCCAGTACCAACAGATTCACATCTTTATTTTTCAACCAGTCTGCTTCTTTTAATTTCTGCAGATTGATCACACCTACTACATAGCTGTAAGTAGCTGATTCGTATTTTTCTGAGATGTTGTAGAAGTCTGTCAGATGCACCTGTGAAGCATTGCTGTAACGCAGGTAGATCTTCAGCTGTACATCGTTGGTGAATGCCGGCTGATTGGACTGTTTAATCTTCTTGTATTCGTAGCGATAGTTGTACAGCAGGGCAGAGATATCGGAGAGTACTGCACTACCGGTAGCGGTACCACCAGCGCCTTTACCTACGAAGAACTGTTTGTCGGTGAAGGCACTTTCCAGCAATACGCCGTTGTATTCATTGTATACATCGTACAGCAGGTTGTGTTCACGGATCAGGTGTGGCAATACATATGCGTTCACATGACCATTTTGTCTGCGGCAGTTGCCGATCAGCTTAATGGTACAGTTACGTTGTCTGGCAAATTGTATGTCAAAGTCGTTCAGGTGATGTATACCGAAGTTGAATACTTCTTCTGGTTTTACGAAAGTACCGAAGGCATGTAACAACAGGATCACGATCTTAAATTTAGGATCATAACCTTCGATATCCAATGTAGGGTCTGTTTCTGCAAAACCTAATTCCTGTGCCTGTTTCAGCGCTGTTTCAAAGCTCAGGTTCTCTTCAAATATCTTGGTGAGAATGTAGTTGGTAGAACCGTTACAGATACCTTCTACTGCATTCAGCAGGTCGTTGTCATAGTATTCTTCCAGGTTACGGATGATAGGAATACTTGCACAGCTGGATGCTTCATAGAGGAAAGGTACTTTGTTTTCTACCTGCAGCTGATACAGTGCAGGCAGGTTTTCTGCGATCATGCGTTTGCTGGCGCTTACTACAGCTTTACCATTACGCAATGCCGTGCTTACTATTTCGAATGCTGCATCTGTTTCATTGATCAGTTCTACTACAACATCAATGGTTGGATCATTGAGGATCTCATTTTTGTCTGTAGTGAAATAGCTTGCGTCGATAGGACGAGGCTTGTTAGGATCTTTAATACATATCTTTTTGATACGGGCATTGATACCTTTCGTTCTGTTTAGTACCTCGTATAACCCTTGTCCCACACAACCAAATCCGAAAATGCCTAAATTGATGATTTTGTTTTCCATGTTCTATACTTAGTGCTTACTTCCATTTTAATGCAGCCGGTTGATAAAATTGTGCTGCGTTATGTTGAAAAAAGTTTGTTGTAAATATTTGTCCCTTGTGTTGCGGATGCTCCTTTTGGAGGAGTTGCTTATTGCAGCACTGTCATTTGTTTTCCCGCAGGCAGATTCAGTTTATCGAGTGCCTGTTTAAGATCGTTGATCAGATCTTCTGCGTCTTCGATACCGACTGACAGACGGATACAGGAGTCTGGTAAGCCCGTCCTTTTACGGAATTCTTCCGGTATGTTCCGGTGTGTCATGGTTGTTGGATGATCCAGCATACTTTTTACACCACCGAAGCTTTCTGCGAGTTTGAATAATTTGGTTGCATTCACTACACGGATCGCATTTTTGATATTGTCATTTTTCAGCGAGAAACTGACTAATGCGCCATATTGTTTTTGCTGTTTGCGTGCGATATGATGATTCTTGTGTGTGCTTAGTCCCGGATAGAACACTTTATCCACAGCAGGATGTGCAGAGAGCCAGGTGGCGATTGCCATGGCATTACTGCATTGTTTATCCAGGCGGAGGCTCAGTGTTTCGATACCTCTGATGGTGAGCCAGGCTTCGAAAGGACTGAGGATACTGCCGGAAATATTCTGGTTAAAGCGTAGCTGATCGGCCAGTGATTTGGTGTTGACCACTACAAGTCCTGCGATGACATCAGTATGTCCTGCGAGGTATTTGGTAGCGCTATGGATAATGATATCTGCACCCAGCGGCATTGGTTGTTGCAGCAGCGGTGTGCAGAGTGTATTATCTACCACCAGCAGGATGTTATGCTGTTTGGCTATTTTGCTGATGGATTTGATATCGGAGATGCGCAAGGTCGGATTGGTAGGCGATTCCAGCCAGATCATTTTTGTATTAGGCGTGATGGCTGCCAGTACTTTGTCTGTATTGCTGGTGTCGACGAAATTTGCTTTGATACCAAAGCGTTCAAACATGTGCTGGAACATCTGGAAGATGCCGCCATAGGTATCTTCTACGGCCATGATCTCGTCACCACTTTTCAGGAGTTTCATAACAGCATCAATAGCTGCCATGCCGCTGGCGAAGGCGAAACCTGCATGTCCTTCTTCCAGGCTGCAGATGAGATTTTCCAGTACTTTTCGGGTAGGATTATTGGCACGGGAGAACTCAAAACCCTTATTGATCCCGGGAGACTCCTGCACGAAGGTGGAGGTCTGGTAGATGGGGACGGAGATGGCGCCAGTCAACTCATCCACCGGGATGCTATGCAATAATTGAGTAGCTATTTTCAATCTTCAAAGTAATTATACTGTTATTAAACCCTGGTTGGCACACGCACAAACAGACATTCATTCGGTCATATAACTACCAGAACGGGCATAAAAAAAGCCCTTCCGATGTTGGAAGAGCCTTCAAGTATTTTATTACAGTGAATTTCAATCTCTGCCAACTTATCTTCCCTCGGTTATCGTATAACCGGGGCCGGAATTAGCACCTTTCCCTGCATTTCTGCAGGTTGGTTGCTAAGGCATCGCAGGGCCAAGTCCCTCCGCCTTTCTGGATAAGTCATGTGTAAGAACTGGGTGCAAAGTTAAGGGTACTTTCATCAAATTTCCAAATGGCTGTATTTTTAATTTTTTGACGCACCTGTTTTTTTACTAATTTGATGTATCTAACCTGACTTTTAGTTATTCTGTTAACCAACCAATTATGACCATTGTACCTGTTGATCCGATCATGTCGGAGGAGCTATTCCAGCATATCTGGCAATTCCGTTTATTTACGCAGTCGGGTCTTAGCACCCTGGAGGGAGATCCTGTTCAGATAGATCATCCCGGGCAACTGAACCGTCATGCGGGACCTGATTTTACCGCTGCCCGTATCCGCATCGGCAACACTTTATGGGTGGGGAATGTGGAACTGCACCTGAAAACATCGGACTGGTTCCGGCATGGACACCAGCATAATCTGCAATACCGGAATGTTGTGCTGCACATCGTTTTTGAGCATGATGTAGCCGCTCAAAACACCCACGGTATCCCTATTCTTGAACTGCGGTACTGTATTCCTAAGTTGTTATTACAGCGTTATGAGTGGCTACGGCAGTCGCGTGCTTTTGTACCATGTGCGGGATCTGTGGCAGAAGTGCCTCCCCTGATATGGACGGGATGGAAAGACCGGCTGTTGATAGAACGGCTGGAACAACGGGCGGATGCCATGAAGGTCTGGTTGCTGCAAACGCAGTATGACTGGGAGGAAGTGTGTTATCGTGCGCTGGCCAGGGGAGCGGGTATGCCCGTGAATGGAGAAACGTTCCTGGAGCTGGTCAGATCATTGCCCTATAAAATGTTGTTGCGTCATCAGCATGATCAGCTGCAACTGGAGGCATTGTTATTTGGTCAGGCGGGTATGCTGGAAAGTGAGAACAAGGATTTTGCAGAGGATGAAGGGGAGATGAAAGGGGGGGATATAGAGAGGGTGGGGGAGAGGAGCCGGCATTCAGGTGGAGATGAGGTGGACCTGATCCGGGAAGGTGCTGTAGATCATAGACTTATAGGGGCTGGAAAAGAAACTGAGACACCGGATGATTATTTGATGTATCTGCAAAAGGAATATGCTTATCTACGGCATAAATACAAGCTCATTCCTTTAGACGGGCAGCGTTGGAAATGGCTACGGATGCGACCGGCATCTTTTCCTACCATGAAAATTGCCGCCCTGGCAGGTTTACTGCATAAACATACGCACCTGTTTTCCGCCATACTGGATGCGGGGTCTGTGCATACGCTGGTAAAGCTGCTGGATGTACCTCCTTCCGGTTACTGGCAAACGCATTACCGCTTTGGGAAGCCGGTGGCACGAACAAGGATGCCCGGCAGGAGGGCAGTACACAATATGCTGATCAATACCGTTTTACCATTATTATATGTCTACGGACGAGAGAAAAAGGACAGCTATTACCAGGAAAAGGCGGTGGCATTGATGCGGCAGTTGCCACCGGAGGATAATCATCTGATAAGGTCATGGGAGGCCTTGCACATCGGCGCCGGATCGGCAGGAGAAACTCAGGCATTATTGCAGCTGAAACAGGCATATTGTGAAGAAAAAAGGTGTCTGCATTGTGCGGTGGGAGCGAGGCTTGTCAGGAGTGGAATTGCCTGATAAACAAATCTTGTAACCATTTTGCATCCGGGGCGTTATATATACATGGGCGTGGGTTTTCAAAGAAAAACAAATTTACACATGACAGAAAAAACGTGTAGGTTTGTAACAGCAGGCATACCAATATGATGCCCCTTACGTTTATATAGTATAGCCCGGCGGCTATACTCCGTTAACTAAACAAATCTATACAGGTGAAAAGACTATACTTATCCTTGCTTTTACTGGCCATGGCGGGTGGTTTGTATGCCCAGACTTCAACTACTGATGCACCTTCCAAAAAGGAACAGCGGGAGGAACGGAAGCTGAAGCGTATTTCATTGTTTAAACAGCTGGAAGAGGGTGAGAACCTGTATCAAAGAGAATTTTCCATTGGTGGCCGTATCAATACGGATGGCTGGGCCGGTTTTTTTGAACTGGGCTGGAGAAAGAGCCGGCAGAAGGTGACTTATTTCCAGTTTGAGTTTGCGGAGAAGAAGAATCCGAAGGAAGATAAAAAGCCAGGTGCTTTAAAAGATATCGATCAATTTGGCTTTATCTATTCAGAGAAGCCTTATATATATGGTAAGCAGAACAATTTTTACCAGGCGAAACTGGGTGTTGGTCAGCAACGACTGATCGGCGGTAAGGGAAATAAAAACGGGGTACTGGTAAATGCTATCTATTATGGAGGTCTTTCCGTTGGTCTGAAGAAACCTTATTACCTGAATGTGGTAGACCCGAATACTTCAAGAGGCGTACAGGTGAAATATGGTCAGGATCCATTATATGACCAGGCTTTCCTGGACAGGTCGTCTATTATCGGCGGCGCTGGTTTCGGAAAGGGCTGGAGCGAGGTAAGTATCGTGCCTGGTATACATGCTAAAACCGGTCTGCGCTTTGACTGGGCTCGTTTTAACGAGGTTGTCAGCGCGCTGGAAGTGGGTGTAAATGCGGAGTATTATACCAAGGATGTCGATATTATGATCGACCAGGATCCGAAGAAATTTTTCTTTAATGCATACATTGCGCTGCAGTTTGGAAAGCGTTGGGACAAGAAATAGTTGAGAAGTATTAAATTTGTGTTCTAAAGAAAGGATCAGAGATGGAAGAAACACCGATCACGACCGCAACGCCATGTAGTACAGCACCTGCTGCACCAAGGACTAAAAAGCCTGACTGGCTGAGAGTTAAGTTGCCAATAGGGGAGAGTTACAAGCAGGTTCGTAACCTGGTTGATACGCATAAATTACACACGATCTGTGAGAGCGGTAACTGCCCGAATATGGGTGAATGCTGGGGAGCCGGCACCGCTACTTTTATGATACTGGGAAATATCTGTACCCGTAGCTGCGGATTCTGTGCGGTTGCTACCGGCAGACCGGATGCCGTAGACTGGGATGAACCTCAGCGTGTTGCGGAAGCTATTTACCTGATGAAGGTAAAACACGCGGTTATTACCTCCGTGGACAGAGATGAACTGAAAGATGGTGGTTCTATCATCTGGGCAAATACCATTAAAGCTGTCAGATCACTGAATGCTGACACTACTATGGAGACATTGATTCCTGATTTCAGGGGCCAGTGGGAAAACTTACAGCGCATTATTGATGTAGCGCCTGAGGTAGTATCCCACAACCTGGAAACAGTAGAGCGTCTGACAAAACAAGTTCGTATCCAGGCAAAATATCATCGTAGTCTGGAAGTAATCCGCCGTTTGAAAGACGGAGGCATGCGTACCAAAAGTGGTATCATGCTGGGTCTCGGCGAAACCAAAGAGGAAGTGGTACAGGCGATGCAAGACCTGTACGATAATGGATGTGACGTGGTGACACTCGGACAGTACCTTCAACCTACCCCAAAACATTTACCGGTTGTCCGTTTTGTACATCCCGATGAGTTCGCAGAATTGCGTGAAATAGGATATAACATGGGTCTTGACTATGTAGAATCAGGACCACTGGTAAGATCCTCCTACCATGCAGAAAAACATATTCACAGTGGACGTACCGCTCAGTAGATTTAAACAATAGTTTAAATTTACATCAGTGGTAACATGTTTCTGATTGCGAGTCATTATCTTTGCCCTGCAATTGCGGGAACGAGGTTAGCTACAGCTCCCTATGGGAGCTGATTTGCCACCTTTTTAGGCGGCAGTATCCCAAGATTTGTTAAAACCGTTAACGACCTGAACCTACCTGTTTGCAGTTTGTGCATAATGCTAAACTGTGCCCGTCCGATTTTTGCTGAAGATCACATTAGCATCTAATTGAATAACAAATATATAGTGGACAATATCGTCGTTGTCCTTCGATTGGTGTAAAGAAGATTCTGATTGTCAAAACCTTTTATGAAAAGAGTATTTTATCTGACCGCCGTACTAAGCGCCGTGCTGTACAACGCACCGTCTTATGCGCAACAGGTCTCCGATTCACTGCTTCCTCAAGCCACCCTCCAGGCTTGTATTCAGTATGCGCTCACCCACCAGCCGGTTGTAAAACAGGCCAAACTGGATGAGGATATTACTGAATACACCATCAAGGGAAAGCTTGCGGATTGGTACCCGCAGATTGGGGTAGATTACAGCCTCAACCATTATCTCAAGATTCCCACATCCTATTTTAACGGGAACTATGTACAGTTGGGCGTGGAAAACAACTCCGCTGCTTTGTTCCAATGGAACCAGAATCTGTTTACCCGTGATCTGCTGCTGGCAGGCAGAACTGCCCGCGATGTACGCAAACAGGCAAAACAGAACACAGAAAGCTACCGTATTGATGTTGTCGCAAATGTGACAAAGGCATACTACGGCATGCTGCTGACTGAACGCCAGATAGATGTACTGGATGAAGATGTGGTACGTCTGGAACGTAGTCTGAAAGACGCTTACAATCAATACCAGGGTGGTATAGTGGATAAAACCGACTATAAAAGGGCGACTATCTCCCTGAATAACACCCGTGCACAGAGAAAGACGGCTGCGGAGCAACTGAAAGCCAGCGAAGCACAGCTTCGTCAGCTGATGGGCTATCCTGTGAATGGTCCGCTGCCACTGGTGTATGATACCGTGCAGATGGTCCAGAACATACAGCTGGATACGACCGTGACTGTGACCTATAATAACAGGGTCGAAATGCAGTTGCTGGAAACGCAGAAAACCCTCTTAGACGCGCAGCTGAAGTATAACAAGTGGAGTTTTATTCCTACTGTTTCTGCATTTGCGAACTATAACTTCAACTACCTGAATCCGGAGTTCTCCAAGTTGTATAACAACAACGTACCGAGTTCCCAGGTAGGCCTGAAAGTGTCCCTGCCTATTTTCCAGGGGTCTAAACGTATCTATAATATCCGTCAGGCGGAATTGCAGATCAAACGTAATGACCTGGATATAGAAAACCTGCGCAACCAGATCAATACTGAATATACCCAGGCAATGGCTACCTATAAAGGTAACCTCAATCAGTTTTATGTGATGAAGGAGAATGTGGACCTGGCCCAGGAAGTATACACCCTGATAGAAATGCAGTACAGGGAAGGTGTGAAGACCTATCTCGAGGTGATCACAGCACAGACAGATCTGCGTTCAGCACAACTGAACTACTATAACGCAATGTATACCGTGCTGTCCAGCAAAGTGGATCTGCAACGTTCATTGGGTACAATAACAACAAACAACTACTAATAAGGAAACTGGTCGGGTCCGTACAACCTGACCATTGAAAGGACAAATATTTTCAGATGAAAACAAAGCAACACATTCTCCTCATTGGCGCTACAGGCTTATTTTACCTGGCTTCCTGTAAAGGCCCGGCTCAGAAAGCAGCCATGGTATTGCCTCCTACACCGGTAAGCGTAGTGCCGGCAGTTACTGGTACTGCTATTTACTACGATAAGTATCCAGCTACAGTGGTAGCCCTGAACCAGGTTGAACTGCGTGCACAGGTGACAGGATACATTACCGGCATTTTCTTCAAAGAAGGTGAAGTGGTACAGAAAGGAAAACCGCTCTATGAAATAGACCGTCGTAAGTATGAAGCCACTTACCGCCAGGCAGAAGCAAGTATTGCCCAGGCAAAGGCTAATCTTACAAAAGCACAGAAAGACGCAGACCGTTATCATAAACTGGCAGAGCAGGACGCGATCGCCCGTCAGACGCTGGACAACGCCGATGCTGCCCTCGACGTAAGCCGTAGCCAGCTGGCTGCTGCGGAAGCTTCTTTAATGGCCGCCCGCACAGACCTGGACTATGCTGTCATCAAAGCTCCTTTCACCGGCCGTATAGGTATCTCTCAGGTAAAACTGGGCGCACAGGTGGGAGCAGGAACGACCCTGTTGAATACGATTTCTTCTGAAAATCCGATTGCTGTTGATTTTGTGGTAAACGAAAATGACATCCCACGTTTTTCTGCTATGCAGGGTAAAACGGTGGTTCCCAGCGATTCTACTTTCCGTTTGCAGCTGCCTAACGGACAGGCTTATTCTGAGCCGGGCCGTCTGACAGTAGTGGACCGTGGTGTGGATAACCTGACAGCTACTATCAAGGTGCGTATTGAATTCAACAACCCGAAGAACGAACTGAAAGAAGGTATGAGCGGTGTGATGAATGTACTGAACGATCAGTCAGGCGACCGCGTGATCATTCCTTACAAAGCAGTGGTTGAACAGATGGGTGAATTCTTCGTATTTGTTGCGAAAGATACTGTTGCAGAACAGCGTAAAATACATCTGGGCCCTCGTCTGAGAGAAAGTATCGTCGTAATGGACGGTGTTAAACAGGGCGAGCTGGTGATTGCAGAGGGTATACAGCGTTTACGTGATGGTGGTAAGATTGATACCACTACCGTAAAGAAAGCGCCGGATGCCGCAGCTAAGAAATAGATAACAGTTTGAGTTTGAATCAATAGAAGAAGAAACATGATTGCAAATACTTTTATACGCAGACCGGTTACCGCAATAGTTATTTCTGTTGTACTGGTGCTGGTAGGTTTGCTGGCGATGACCAATCTGCCCATTGGCCAGTATCCGGAAATTTCGCCCCCCACTGTACAGGTAACCGGTACTTATATCGGTGCGGATGCACAGACGGTGGAGCAGACGACAGCTACTCCTGTGGAAGTGCAGGTGAATGGTACGCCTGGTATGACTTACATGACCAGTAACAGTACCAACAGTGGTGCAATGAGTTTGACCGTGAACTTTGAAGTGGGTACTGACATCAATATCGCCGCACTGGACGTACAGAACCGTGTGGGTATTGCGCAGCCAACCCTGCCTCAGGAGGTACAACGTTTAGGTCTGACCGTAAGAAAGCGTAACCCCAGTATCCTCATGCTGGTGGCTTTATATTCTCCGAATGGTACCCATGATGTAACCTTCCTGGATAACTATACCAACGTTTACATCAAGGATGCATTGCTGCGTGCGAAAGGTGTGGGTGATATCTTCACCCGTGCGGATGATTTCAGTATGCGTGTATGGCTGAAACCAGACAAGCTGGCCCAGATGGGTGTAACAGCAGAAGAGGTGAGAGCTGCGATCACTGAACAGAACGCGCAGATCTCCGCAGGTACCGTAGGTGCTCCTCCTCAGAAAACCGGACAGACATATGAGTATACCATTTTCGTAAAAGGCCGTCTCGTAACAGCTGAGGAATTTGGTAATATCATTATCAAAACCCGTCCTGACGATGGCGCAGTTGTATACCTGAAAGATGTTGCCCGTGTACAACTGGGTAAATTCAGTTACAGCAACAACTCCTATGTAGATGGTAAGAGAGCATCTTACCTGCTGGTTTACCAGGCGCCAGGTAGTAACGCGATCGAAACAGCAGAAGCGGTATATGAAACAATGGAGCAACTGAGCAAAAGCTTTCCGAAAGATGTTGCTTATGTAGTACCATTTGAGTCTGTATCCGTGATCGAGGTGTCTATCCACGAGGTGGTGGAAACCCTGCTGGAAGCACTCGTACTTGTGGTGATCGTGGTATTCCTCTTCCTGCAAAGCTGGAGGGCAACCATTATTCCGGTACTTGCGATCCCTGTGTCTATCATTGCGACGTTCATCTTCTTCATACCACTTGGATTTACCATCAACACCCTGACCCTGTTCGGTTTCGTACTGGCGATCGGTATCGTGGTGGATGACGCCATTGTGGTGGTGGAGGCGGTCCAGCATAATATGGACCATGAACAGATGACGCCGAAGGAAGCTACTTATGCAGCGATGAAGGAGATCTCCGGACCGGTAATGGCTATCGCCCTGATCCTTGCGGCGGTATTCGTACCGGTAGGATTTATTCCGGGTATCGTGGGACGTCTGTATCAGCAGTTTGCGATCACGATCGCGATCTCCGTACTGATCTCCGCGTTTGTGGCATTGTCCCTGACACCGGCACTGTGTACGCTGATCCTGCGACCTATGCACCTGGATAAGGACTCAAAAGGTCTGAATAAATTTTTCTTTAAGTTCAATACCTGGTTTGGTCATGTGACCAGCCGTTATTCACTGGGTGTGAAGAAGAGTATCCGTTGGTCGCGTTATGTGATCATACTGCTGCTTTGTATTGTGGTAGGTACCCTGTTCCTCTTCAGAGGTAAGCCGACAGGCTTTATCCCAACAGAGGATGATGGTCGTATATATATCACTTTTGACCTGCCTGAATCATCTTCTACTGAGCGAACGATTGCTGTCATGACGGAAATGATGCATACACTGGATAGCGTAAAAGCGATCGGTCACTATGCAGCACTGGGTGGTCTGAACGTAGTAAGTTTCGCGACCAAATCAAACAGTGGTACGATCTTCTGTCAGCTGAAACCATGGGATGAGCGTAAAGACAAATCTCAGCAGATATTCGCACTGGTAGGACAACTTCAGGCGAAACTCTCCAGATTTAAGGAGGCAAATGTGGTAGTAATTCCGCCTCCGGCGATCCCTGGTCTGGGTTCTACCGCAGGTTTCTCCTTCATTCTTCAGCAGAAGAGTGGTGGTGGCGACATCAAGGAATTTGAAGGTGTACTCCAGAAATTCACGATGGCGATCAACCAGCGTCCTGAAATCGCGAGAGCGTTCTCCTTCTTTACCGCACGTACGCCTGGTTACCAACTGGAGATAGACCGTGAAAAGGCGAAGAAGATGGGCGTACAGATATCCTCTATTGCTACTGCATTACAGACTTATCTTGGTAGTGCTTATGTGAATGACTTTACGGTGTACGGCCGTAACTTCCGTGTAGTAACGCAGGCTGATTCCACTTACCGTGGAGATATCAAGGATCTGGCGCAATATTTTGTGAAAAACTCTTCCGGTACCATGGTACCATTGAGTGCGCTGACATCCTATAAGGTGACAGAAAGTGCGCCGGTTATCTCTCACTATAACCTGTTCCGTTCTGCGGAAATAAATGGTAGCCCTGCACCTGGATATAGTAGTGGTGACGCGATCAAGGCATTACAGGAAGTAGCTGCACAGGTGTTACCGGAAGGTTATGGATATGAGTTCTCTGGTTTGAGCCGTGAGGAATTATTATCAGGATCGAAGACCGTTTACATCTTCGCCCTGTCTATCATCTTCGTATTCCTCTTCCTGGCAGCCCTTTATGAAAGCTGGTCGGTACCGTTCTCCGTACTGCTGGCCGTACCTATCGGGGCCTTTGGTGCGATCCTGACACTGACATTCCTGCCTGCATTAACAAACAACGTATATGCACAGATTGGTCTGATCACCCTGATTGGTCTGTCGGCAAAGAATGCGATCCTGATCGTGGAATTTGCAAAAGAGCGTGTGGACAGAGGTATGGAACTTGTCACGGCGACTGTGGAGGCGGCCAAGCTGCGTCTGCGTCCGATCATCATGACTTCCCTTGCGTTCCTGTTAGGTATCATGCCGCTGGTATTATCCAGTGGTGCAGGTGCTGAATCCCGTAAAACGATGGGATGGACCGTATTGGGTGGTATGTTCACTGCGACCTTCCTGGCGATCTTTATCGTACCGGTGCTGTATGTGGTAATTACCCGTCTGGCATATGGTAAGGATAAACTGAAGCAAATGCAGGAAAATTACAAAGCGATGCAACACGAATTATAAACGGAAAACATTGCAACTGAAAAGGCGCCCACCATATGGTGGGCGCCTTTTTTTATTGAAAGAAAGTAAAAAAGTCTGGTTATTTACCGATGGTCATATAAAAGAAAATAATTGCAGCAGCCATAGATGCGGCAATCATCACCAGGAGGGTGATGAGTAATAATTTCCAGCCTACGTGTACCCTCATTTTATTGTGAGGAGGCTGTACGTCTTCATAATGAACATCTTTCCTGTTATACCATGTACCGGTAGTAACCGGAGCTGCAGCTTCCTGCGCGACCTGTTGCATGATCGCTGATCTCAGGTGTGCAGGTGGTAAAGCGGCCTCCTTGAACGCCATGCGTTCTATACGACGCTCGATCTCGTCCTGTTCGGTCTGGACTTCCGGAAAGAAATCCAGGTGTATCCGATACTCGGCTTCCTCTTCAGGACTTGCGAATCCAAGGAGCACTTTCTCCAGATTTCCATCTGATATGTAACGCTCGTAGTCCATAGTTACATGTGGGTATTTCTCAGTTAACGCATCCGTTTCCCGGATGGAGATATAATATTGCAGTTCTGCGAAGGTGGTGAAAAAGTCAGACAAAAAGTTGTCCAAACTAGTGAAAAACGTAAATACACTTAAAAAAATGGAAACCGGTCCCGGGTGAAGGGGAGGACCGGTTTCGCAAATATTATAGCTTAGTTACTCTTCTTTTTGAAGATATTTCCGATAGTACTTTTTACCGCTTGTTCCGCTTGTTTACCGGCATTCTGCAAAGGTTGTGCCTTCGTTCCGGTCGTATCTTTCTGACCTGTGATCTGTTTGGTGATCTGGTCTTTCAGACCGGCAACAGCGTTGTTTTTGGCAGCATTCAGTGAATCCTTGAGGGCTGTTTTCACTGTGTCTACCTTGTTTTTTACCAGGTTAGTAGCCTGATCTTTCAGGTTATTGAGTGTACCGGAAGTAGTTTCCTGCAGGTCGGTTTTATACGTTGGCTTCATGATGTTACCACCGAGCAATACGTTCAGGTGAATACTGTCACTGATATTAACAGGGATACCTTTAGCCGTAGCCTGAGAAGCCAGGCTTGTCACCAGGGCATCTCCCTGTTTTCCGATCACGCTGCGCGGCAGGGTCATCTGTAAGGTGTAATCCAGTGACTGGTCAAAACCGTGGGAACCACCTACCAGCATACTGATGTTGCTGACGTTCACTTTGAACGGATTCACCTTTACGCGGCCGTTTTCAAAAGCGAAATAGGTTTTGATATCTCTCAGGGAGAAGTTTTTCAGTTGAGATACATTCAGGGTGCTTGCCAGCTGGTCTATCGGACCAAACTTCTGCAGCGCACCTTCCAGTACCAGCAGGTTACCGTCACCTGTGAGGCTGCTCAGTAAAGGCATCATATCCTGACCGAGTTTGCCGGTCAGTTCCATATGGGAATTGATCTTACCATTCAGGAATTTAGCCACCGGCATCAGGGCCTGTACAGTATTGAAAGCGTTGAATGTTTGTTGTACGTCTACGTTCTGTACACTGTAAGACATGTTGATATCCGGGTTGGTCTTACTGTTTTTAGTGCTGTAGCTACCATTTACTTCCATGTTACCCTGTAAGGCATTTGCCTTGATCTGTTGCATGGAAACGGTTTCATCTTTCAGTAAGAGGTTACCGGAGAGGTTCGACATATCGAGCTTGTCGTAGTGTACTTTATCTACCTGTGCCTGTAAAGCGAGGTTCAGGTTAGCCGGAACAGCAAAGGGAGCGCTGGCTGTATCAGCTGGTGTTGCAGCTGTGGTAGTTGTTGTTGTACCCATCCATTTGTCCAGGTCTACCTGGTCGGCTTTAAAGGCCAGTTTACCCTCCAGCGGCTGGTTCTTCAGCATATAGGCCAGCATGTTATTCACTTCACCATTTGCCTGGAAGTTGGTACCCATGTATTGTCCATCGAATTTAGACACTGTCACATTCTTTGGATTGAACTGCATGGACAGGGTATTTACTTTAACACCGTCCGGGTAATCTTTGCTACGATACAGCAGATCGCTGATCAGGATACTACCGGCAGCGTAGAATTTATCATATGCCTGTTTTTCGATGGCGCTCATGTTACCTTTTGCAGAAACATCCGCATCTACGATACCACTCAGGGCGGTACCTGCTTCCAGTTTTACGAACTGGGATACTTTTGACAGGTCGAGTTTACCTTTTGCAGCACCGTCTACATACATGTCGGAGATCGGTGTTTTTACCAGGAGGCGCATATCCAGCGGTGTATTATCCATTTCCACATGCGCGGAAGGTATGTCTACAATCGTGTGATCAGGTACGCCATCCGCGTTGTTGACGCTCATTTTTACCTGGATATTCTTCACAGGCTTAGGGAGGTCAGGATATTGGAAGAAACCGTCTTTAACGGCCAGGTTTAATCCGAAAGCAGGCATCTGGGTAGCGCTGTAAGTGCCTTTTACATAACCGTCGAAGGCAGCGGTACCAGAAGTTTTGATCTTATCAAAATCCTGCATGAAGATAGCGGGCACCAGGGAGAGAATGTCTTTAAACTGGGTAGATGGTGCTTTCATGGTAAGGTCCATGCCGTAAGTGCTGTCATCGACGAGTTTAAAGAAGCCCTGGAAGGCCAGTTCGAGATTGTTCAGCGTGGCTTTACCTTTCTGGAAGGTATAGGTGCTGGTTTTATTATCTACCTGAATGTCTGCATCCATTGTTGTTTTGGTACGCAGCAGGTAGGGGATAAGACCATAACGGAAGGTAACGCCTTCAGCCTGGGTGGTAGTCTGGAGGGTGAACAGATCCTGTGTGAAGTCACCTTTACCCTGGTGGTTCAGGCCTTCGATGAGCATACCCATATCACCTTGTTCATCATCATAGCGGATAGTGGCATCTTCGATGCTGTATTGCTGAAGATTGAGGGCGAATTTGGTAGTGGCGGTATCTGCCGGGGTGGTTTGGGCGGTGTCTGGTTTGGTAATATCCCAGTTCACCAATCCTTCTTTATTAATGATGGCATGTATGCGGGGCGCTACGATATCCACATTGTAGATATCCATTTTATCGCCTTTGATCACGCTCATGAGGTTGAGAGCCAGATCAATTTTCTTAACGGCAAACAGGGTATCGCCGGCGAAGGGCGCTCTGTTTACCACGCTCAGGTCTTCAAGGGCTACTGCCAGCCTTGGAAAGTGTCGTATCAGACTGATATCCACATCTTTAAAGTCGACATCAGCTACGAGTTGTTTGTTCAGCTCTGTTTTGACGATAGACATGATCTTGCCCTTGAAAAAGTATGGGATGGCAATAGCTGCGATAACCAATACCAGCAAGAAAATTCCTACAATTTTGAGGATTTTTTTGAGCATTTTTTAAATAGATGTTTTTTAGTATGTATGAAGGTAGTAAGGAAAAGCGGTATTCTAAAGTCCGATTTAAGTTAAATTTGTGCTCTAAAATATATACTTACCTGATTATGACGCCGGAACGTAGAGAAAGGTTACTATCCGTATTAAATAAAAGACAGGCAGGTTTAACTGTCGTCCTGGAGAACGTATTTGACCCGCATAATGTATCTGCGGTATTGCGTACATGTGATGCTGTGGGCATCCAGGATATTTATGTACTGAACACCCAGACTCCCCGTCGCAAGAAATGGGGGCACAAGAGTTCTTCCAGTGCAGCCAAGTGGCTGACTGTGCATCAGTTTAATGATACCGCCGCCTGTATAGCAGCTGTAAGAGCAAAATATGATAAGATCTATACGACACATCTGGCGGCAGATGCAAAGAGTCTGTATGAGCTCAATTTTACTGGTTCTGTAGCATTGGTATTTGGTAATGAGCAGGAGGGAGTAAGTGAAGATATGAGGAAATTGTGTGATGGTAATTTTATCATTCCTCAGGTGGGCATTATCAAGTCTTTGAATATTTCTGTGGCTTGTGCCGTAAGCATATATGAAGCAATGAGGCAAAAATCGATTGCAGGCCATTATGAACAAAAAAACCTACCGGATGCTCAATACAATGAATTGCTTGAGGAGTGGGGGTTTCAGGAAGATGACATGTGAGTCGGGTAGTTTTGGAGGAGTTTGTTGAATGAGATATTATGCTAATTTCCGTTGCAATAAAATTTATGCAAAATGGACGTTATTGTAGACATTCAACGAGAGTTTATGAAGGAACTGCAGCGGAAGCTGGATAACCCTAAAGCATCTGCTATTGCAAGGGAAGGGATATCGTTATTCAGCTGGGCAGTGAATGAAATGATAAAAGGCAGGAAGATCGTTTCTTTAGATCAGGAGCAGGGTACCTATGTTGGAATTACCAGTCCGCTTTTGAGAAAGGTGAAACCAGTTCCTAAGCCAGAACAAAATTCTTCCAACTAAAAATTAACCATTCATGTTAACCCAGTTACAGGCAGAAGACGAATTATTAGTCGTCCCTTCAGAAGGTAGGTTCAGATTTGCACTGACCTTCATGACATTGTTTATTGTTCTGATATCTATTATCATTTTGATCTCATTATTGTTTGTAAAACCATTTGATGGGTCAGGGGATATCAGTCATATCATTTCTCAAATCAACAGAGAGACTGTCAATGATAGTCTGATAAACGATAAAACAACATTGGTGAAATATCTGCAGGAAGAGAAGAAGGGATTCAGGGATTTCTTTTTGCAATTATGCCAGTTAGTGCTGTTAAATTTACTACTACCAATTGTAACAGCAGTGATGGCTTATCGTATAGGGGCAAAAGAAAGTGAGTAAGTGAAATAAGTTTTAGCAATAAAAAAAAGCGGCAGTTTTCAGACTGCCGCTTTTTCTTTTTATTCCGCTGTTGTTGTTTGCAACAACGTACTTATAAATGTTTTTGCACCTGTGAACTGAATGTCCGTATAACGGCGATTATTCAATGGGAATAATTCCGTGCTGAACATACTTTTCATATACTGCAATTGTTGCCATGCCGGATATAATTCATTTTCTCCTTCAGGATGGGCTGCCCTTTCGTGTTTAATCAGGGCCATCAAATCTTCCAGGCTGCCTTGCCGAATCAGTTTAAATTCCTGTTCTTTCAGTTCACCTGCAATTGTCGCCAGTTCCTTAGGGCTTACCTGAAAACCGGCAATGCGCAGAAAGCGGGGAGTGGTAGCATCCATTGCTGCAGCAGCGGTATAGGAGGCCACATCGTCCATGGTGGTGAAGTCTATACGTTTATTTTCATCTTCCCAGTAACTGACACTGTTATTATGCAGGTCGAGTAAAGGATTATTACGCATCAGTATTTCTGCAAAGGCGCCATTGAGTATAGATGTGGCGGCTATGGGGGCTTTCTCCAACTGTTCGTGGAATTTACGCCTCAGATCGAAGTTCCGGTTTTCTTCGGCTGCCTGTTTTGTGAAATCGCTGGCGTAATCAGAAGGTATGAAGCGGGGAACGCCCGCGTTGACTGCTGCCTGTAGCAGCACTGATTGTACATCAATAATGACATCTTCCAGGCCCTGCAATGCAGATACCACACAGTCTACATCTTTACAGGCTAATGTCAGCTCATTGATATTGTGCATATCCGTCTGAATGACACCAATATCATATTGTTTCAGGGCGCCGATTTTCTCCAATGCAGTATTAGGACGGATGACAGCCCGTACATCTGCACCTTCGTCCAGCAGTCCGCGGATGATCTTTTCTCCAAGATGTCCGCTTGCTCCTGCTACCAGAATTTTTGCATTCATACAGTCGTATTTTTAAGCGGTATACCGCATTATTAATGCCTGTTTTTATCAGGTATTGCAATAAAAAAAGGGTAGTCTTGCGAGACTACCCTTTTACTATAATGATGTGTTATTATTTCATCAGGCACTGCAGGTGACGCAACCTTCTTCCATGGTGCAGACAGCGCCCTCAACAAATTCAACTTCGTCGAGTTTGGTGTCCACAGTTTTGGCAGCTTTGGATTCACCGGCTTTCTTTTCCACCATTGGTTCCATCTGCTGACCACCTTGTTTTTCAACAGTAAACTGTACTGCCTGAGCAGCTGCCTGTGTACGCAGGTAGTACATACCTGTTTTCAGACCTTTCTTCCATGCGTAGAAGTGCATAGACGTCAGTTTTGCTGCGGAAGGTGTATCAACGAACAGGTTCAGTGACTGAGACTGGCAGATGAAAGCACCGCGATCGGCTGCCATGTCAATGATCGTACGTTGTTTGATTTCCCATACTGTTTTATACAGTTCCTTGATCTGTGAAGGGATCTCAGGAATATGCTGGATAGAGCCATTGGAAGTAATGATCTTATTCTTCATATCATTATCCCACAGACCCAGTTCCACCAGATCTTTCAGCAGGTGTTTATTTACTACTACGAACTCACCGCTCAGTACGCGACGGGTGTAGATGTTGGATGTGTAAGGTTCGAAACATTCGTTGTTACCAAGGATCTGAGAGGTTGATGCGGTTGGCATCGGCGCCAGCAGCAGGGAGTTACGCACACCATGCTTTTTGATCTCTCCTTTCAGTGAGGTCCAGTCCCAGCGTGGAGAAGGTGTTACACCCCACATATCGAACTGGAGGATACCTTTTGATACTGGTGAACCTGCATATGTTTCGTAAGCGCCATCTTTGATGGCCAGGTCTTTTGATGCATTCAATGCAGCAAAGTAGATAGTTTCGAAGATTTCGCTGTTCAGTTTTTTCGCTTCTTCGCTTTCGAACGGATAACGCATCAGGATGAACGCATCAGCCAGACCCTGTACACCCAGACCAATAGGACGGTGACGGAGGTTACTGTTACGTGCTTCATCTACAGGGTAGAAGTTATTATCGATGATACGGTTCAGATTCAGTGCTGCCTGGTAAGTTACTTCGTACAGTTTTTCGTGGTCGAACTGACCGTCGATTACGAAGCGTGGCAGTGCCAGGGAAGCCAGGTTACATACTGCTACTTCGTTAGCGTCAGTATATTCGATGATCTCTGTACACAGGTTGGAACTTTTAATAGTACCCAGGTTCTGCTGGTTAGATTTGCGGTTTGCAGAATCTTTATACAAGAGGTAAGGAGTACCTGTTTCAATCTGTGCATCCAGTACAGCAAACCAGAGGTCCTGTGCCTTTACTGTTTTACGTGCACGGTTTTCTTTCTCATATTTAGTGTAGAGTTTTTCGAACTCTTCACCCCAGCATTCGTGCAGTCCTGGTGCTTCGTGTGGGCAGAACAGGCTCCATTCGCCGTTCTCTTCTACACGTTTCATGAACAGGTCCGGTACCCACAGTGCATAGAACAGATCTCTTGCACGCATCTCTTCCTTACCGTGGTTTTTACGCAGGTCCAGGAATTCGAAGATATCAGCATGCCATGGTTCCAGGTAGATAGCGAAAGCGCCTTTACGTTTACCACCACCCTGATCTACATAACGCGCAGTATCGTTGAATACGCGCAGCATCGGAATGATACCATTGGAGGTACCGTTGGTACCACTGATATAAGAACCTGTAGCGCGGATATTGTGAATGCTCAGACCAATACCACCAGCACTCTGGGAGATCTTCGCAGTTTGTTTCAGTGTATCATAAATACCCTCAATACTATCATCCTGCATAGTGAGGAGGAAGCAGCTGGACATCTGTGGTTTAGGTGTACCGGCATTGAAGAGGGTAGGTGTTGCGTGTGTGAACCAACGCTCACTCATCAGATTGTATGTCTTGATCACAGCATCGATATCCTCTTTGTGGATACCAACAGACACACGCATGAACATATGCTGCGGACGTTCAGCTACTTTACCGTCTAATTTCAGCAGGTAAGAACGTTCCAGTGTTTTAAAACCAAAATAGTCAAATGCAAAGTCACGATCATAGATGATGCTGGAATCCAGGATAGCAGCATGTTTCATGACGATTTCATATACATCGTCTGCTAACAGTGGAGCAGGTTTGCCTACTTTCGGATCGATGTAGTTATACAGATTCTCCATTGTTTTGGAGAATGATTTCACTGTATTTTTATGGAGATTGCTCACAGCGATGCGCGATGCGAGCAAGGCATAGTCAGGATGTTTTGTAGTAAGCGATGCTGCAGTTTCTGCGGCAAGATTATCCAGTTCACTGGTTGTTACTCCGTCATATAAACCCTGTATTACTTTCTTAGCTACGTCTATGGCGTCTACGTACTCCGCATTCAGTCCATAACACAGCTTTTCAACACGAGCAGTAATCTTGTCAAACTTAACAGCTTCTTTGTGGCCGTCGCGCTTAATTACAAACATGGTTAAATGAATTTAAGAGGTTGAGTAAAGTATTTATTAAAATGTGGTTGTTGGCAAATTCTGCAATAACATGCAATTATTATGCCTTTATCAGAAATCTTCGTCAAGACTGAAAGTCTGTGTATCCTTACCAGACATTACACCAGCTTTCTGATAGTCACCCACGCGTTTTTCGAAGAAGTTTGTTTTACCCTGCAGAGAGATCATCTCCATAAAATCAAACGGATTTGCTGTGTTATATATTTTAGCATATCCCAGTTCACCTAACCAGCGGTCTGCAACGAACTCAATGTATTCGCTCATTAATTTACTGTTCATACCGATCAATGCTACCGGTAATGCCTCAGTGATGAATTCTTTTTCAATGGTCACTGCATCACGGATAATGGTATGTACCTGTTCTTCCGGCAGTTTATTTTCCAGCATGCTATACAGCAGACATGCGAATTCGCAATGTAATCCTTCATCACGGCTGATCAGCTCATTGGAGAAGGTCAGACCCGGCATCAGGCCTCTTTTTTTCAGCCAGAATATAGAGCAGAAACTACCACTGAAGAAGATACCTTCCACAGCTGCAAATGCTACGAGACGCTCAGCGAAATTGCCGTTCTCAATCCAGCGTAATGCCCACTTTGCTTTTTTGGTAACAGCAGGAACTGTTTCTATTGCATGGAACAGGCGATCTTTTTCAACCGGATCTTTTACGTAAGTGTCTATTAATAATGCATATGTTTCAGAGTGGATGTTTTCCATCATGATCTGGAAACCATAGAAGCAACGTGCTTCAGGTAACTGTACCTCACTCATGAAATTAACAGCGAGGTTTTCGTTAACGATACCATCACTTGCTGCGAAAAATGCGAGTACATGGGTAATGAAATGACGTTCCCCATCGTTGAGATTATTCCAGTCCTTCATATCTGCACTGAGATCAATCTCCTCTGCTGTCCAGAAACTAGCCTCATGTTGTTTGTATTTCTCCCATACTTTTGGATAGTTGATAGGCAGCAATACAAATCTGTCTTTGTTTTCCTTTAAAAGCAGTTCATTCTCTAAATTCATCGCTCAATAAATTTTATATATGGTTAACGTATGAAGATAGAAAGGACATGAAGGAGAGATTATCCCCATTTTAAGTTATTCATTGGACCCTTTCCTGTTACCCTTTGATACGTGAATGTGTTCCGATCGAAATTTCTTGTGCCAGCTCGGTTTGAAATATTCATACCCGGCTTCCGGGGTTGCGCTCATATTCCTGGAGACTTGTTACTCGTATCGCGAACTCTTACAAATGTACACAGGAATAGCTGGGGGGACTGTTTAAGTTTTTAACAGACTGTGGAAAAAGAGCAGATGAATTTTGGAAAGGTAATCTGACAGGGCAATTAGCCGTTTTTAGCGAATTTAAATCCACAATTCTGGGTTTTTAACAGCTCCCAAACCCGCAAAGTTTTGTTAAATCCACTGCTGGTAACTGAAATTCAGCCATTTAATCCACATATTTACAAATAAATCATATCTTTTTTCATGGCATCGCATGTTATTAATCTTCAACAAGTTGTAAAAAGCTATCACGACACCGTCATACTCGATATCCCCGGTCTGGAGCTGGATTATGGGGTATATTGGCTTTTAGGTGGTAATGGTGCCGGCAAAACAACTTCTATGAAGGTAATGGCAGGCCTGATTCCATTCCAGGGGGATATATTACTGGACAATACTATCAGTTGCAACAAACAACCTGTGCAATATCGCCGTTATGTGAATTACGCAGAGGCTGAGCCATTATATCCAGGGTTTATTACCGGTAGCGATTTGGTTGCGTTGTATGTGAAAACAAAGGGAAAGGGATTCAGAGAGGTGCAGGAAATGATTGATTTACTGGGAGTTGGGTCGTTTATCCACAGGCCGGTAAGCGGCTATTCAAGTGGCATGTTAAAAAAGGTCTCTTTACTCCTGGCTTTTACCGGTCGTCCGAAAGTTATATTACTGGACGAACCCCTGATTACGCTTGATACACAGTCACTTCCATTGTTATACACATTAGTGGAGGAGTTTCATCAACAATATGGCGTCACCTTCTGTATTACCTCACATCAACCGGTGACGGCAGGATCTGTTCGTCTGCAGGTACAGGACAAAAACATTGTGAAAATTTAAGTTATCCACAATGGCATTATCCAAAATATTCACAACCCGCTTTTATGCGAAGAATACCGGTTTCTTCCTGGTGATCTTTTATTTCTTCTTCGGGATTGTTCCCGGCGGACAACTTCCTTCTTACCATTATACACTTATAAAAGGCTTTACCGGGAGTCCCAGCTTTCTGGCGCTCGTCTGTTTGTTGTGGTTATTATATAATCTGAAGTGTATTGCATTTATCATCAATGTTTTATCCACAAAGGAGCATTCCTTTTTATATGGTACGCTGGGTATACTGGAGGGAAGTACCAGGTGGCGTACCTGGCTATGGGTACATCTGACTTTATATGCGCCGGTATTGATCTATAGTCTTATAGCAGCAGGTATAGCAGCGAAACTGGGTTTTCAGCTGGCTACTTTCGTGATTGTACTATTCAGTTTGCTGATGCTGATTGCCCCGTTGTGGATATATGTGCATAAGATGAAGCATCCGGGCACTGTTTCCATATTGTCCAGGTGGCAGCAATGGTTCAACAGGACTGTCCGGAAACCAATATGGTCTTTTTACGGACATGAATTACTCAATAATAATATGCGATCACTGGGCATCGCAAAAATAGCATCGGCAGTTATCGTCATAGTGACCTGTTCCCTGATGGCAGACAAGTATGACGAGCGTGTCTTACTGGTGGGAATACTGATATGTGTACTTGCCCAGAGTGTACTGGTGTATAATCACAGGCGCTTTGACGATCTTTACCTTTCCATGCTGCCACAGCTGCCGGTACCCATGTGGAAAAGATATCTGCAGATGGGAGGGTTGTACCTGGCGCTTGTCGCTCCGGAAAGTATATTGCTGATATATAAGACCTGGCAGCAGGCGGCCCCCATACACTGGGTCATGTTAATAACCAGTGGCCTGTCAATGCTGATGTTGTTCCGTAGTCTCCTGTATTTTCCACGAACAGACCAGGATAAGTATTTCAGGTGGGTACTGATCATTGTTGTGACCATACTCTTTATGGGGCTGGCCCGGCTTTACTGGTATGGTATTATAGGCATGCAGGTGCTCGCAGGTACTATTTTTTACAATAGGTATTACCGTTATGAGGCGCCCCTGGAAAAAGTGGACTAAAAGCCTTCATTATCATAATAAAAATATAGGTATATTCGTTCGAAAGGCTGTCACAGCGGTTAGGGAAGGCACAAAATATACATAACCATTCACCTATGGGTTTCTTATCAAAATTCTTTGGTAAACGTAGCAAAGCTGTTTTAGAGGACCATTTGCCGGTTGTACACATAGCCGATGACGACGAAAGGATGAACTGGGCCATTGAGAAGGCAAATGCCACTTTGCACTATTTCCAGCATAGTCTGTTGCAACCGGAACCGGTACAGCAATACTTCTCCGTAAAAGTACTGATCGACGACGGTGTAAATCGCGAACATCTCTGGTTAACCTCTCCCAGTTTTGACGATGAAGGAAACCTGTATGGCGTAGTAGGTAATAAGCCTGTCTATGTTAATTCTGTGTTTGTTAACCAAAAGATCGGTATCGATCCACGTTTTATTTCCGACTGGATGATCATTGAAGATGGCCGCCTGATAGGCGGATACACTATCCGGGCTATCCGTGAGGGGAAACCTACACATGAATGGCCGGAATTTGATCGTCAGGTGGGGCTTTATATTGACGAAGGAATTGACTACTTTGTACACGACTTTTCCACGCCAGAAGGCGCCATACTATGCCTGGAAGATGCTTATGATGAGCATAATATAGAAAAAGCGATCGCCTGTAAGAATTTTGTAGAGGAAGGAAGACTTTTGCTGATGAGAATGAATGACATTTACAATGGTAATGACATTCTGCAGACCACTGCCGACATTCTGCGTACATCGTTTATAAAAAGCCTGGAAAAAGAAGGATTTCCCATGTTCAAAGGGATTCGCCGCGCTTTCCCTTACCGTAAGAAGATCACGGAACAGCTGTATCTGATTACAGAGGTTTACATCTTCCCAGGTGGAGAAAAAGCCAGACAGCAGATCTATACTTTTAAAGGTAAAGATGGCTGGCGGGTATTAAACATTGCTGAGTAACAAAAACACAGGTCCAAATAATCCATGTCATGATGAAGATTTTAAGCCAGACTATGCTGCTCCTGCTGGCAGCCATCACAACTTTTGCACAGCAAAAACCATTGAACGTAGGCGTTGCCGGCCTTACACACGACCACGTGCATCTACTGATGCACCAGTGGAAAAAAGGGCAGGTCACGATTGCAGGTATCGCCGAGTCAGATGCACAGCTGATCGCCCGTTATAAAAAGAGCTACCAGTTGCCTGATTCGCTTTTTTATCCGGACCTGGCCACATTACTGGCGCATAAGCATCCGGATGCCGTACTGGCCTACAATGCGGTAGCAGAGCATATCAACGTGGTGGAGGTCTGCGCGCCAAAGGGTATTTCCGTAATGGTAGAGAAGCCGCTGGCGACTACGGTAGCACAGGCTGATCGTATGGCGGCACTGGCAAGGAAGCACCACATTCACCTGTTGACCAATTATGAAACCACCTGGTATAATACCAATCAGTACGTGTATGACCTGGTGAAGAAACAGGATGCTGTTGGTCCGGTGCGGAAAATGGTGGTACACGATGGTCACGAAGGTCCAAGGGAAATTGGTTGTTCTGAAGACTTCCTGAAATGGCTGACCGACCCGGTAAAAAACGGTGGTGGCGCCCTGATGGATTTCGGTTGTTATGGTGCTAACCTGATGACCTGGATGATGGATGGCAAGGCGCCGGTTTCAGTGACAGCTGTAGCACGTCACATTAAACCTGCGGTGTATCCAAAAGTGGAAGATGACGCGACGATTTTGCTGGAATATCCGGAGGCAACAGGCATTATTGAAGCATCCTGGAACTGGCCGTTCAGTATTAAGGACTGGGAAGTATTTGGTAAGTCAGGTTATCTGCATGCACTGAATCCAAATGATCTGCAACAGCGGAAAAAAAGTGAATATCAGCCGCTTAAAGTACCGGAAGCAACCTATACGGATAATATTACATATCTTGCAGCTGTATTGAATGGCTCACTGAAGCCTGATAATGATCTTTCTTCGCTGGAAAATAACCTGATCGTTGTGCGTATACTGGAAGCAGCCCGCACTTCAGTAAAGGAAGGCAGAAAGGTCATGTTAAAGTAGTCGTTAGCTACCAGACAAGCAAACAACATTAAACATATGCGCAGCCACACCGTTGTCCACAAACAACGGTGTGGCTGTCTTGATATAAGACTATCCAACAGTAACACTATTTTAAAAGGAACCTATGTCTAACCAAACCAAGAGAATCCAGTCGCCAGGAGAACGCGCCTGGATCATTACCCTTACCGCGCTGTTTGGAATAACAGCTGTCCTGCTATTCTACATTATCATTTGTATCTGGCCTTCCGGCTATGTCAGCAGCAAAGATCCTTTCCGCCTGTTCGGCACTGTGTATACCATTACAGCAGAACACCGTTTCCTGTTGCTGATGATACTCGGTGGTGCACTGGGCGCCAATGTTCACCTCATCATCTCATTTACCGCGTTTGTGGGTAACCGCATGTTTGTTACTACCTGGATCCCCTGGTACCTGTTAAGGCCTGTTATTGGTGCCGGTATGGCCATGTTCTTTTATATGCTGCTGAGAGGGGGGATATTGACTTACAGTCCGCCGGTAGCGCCACAGTTGCCGGAAAACAACCAGGTAACAGAAAACACTTCCCCGGCACCTGTTACAGAAGGTAATGTCCAGGAGGGAAATGTACAGGAAGGAAATGTGCGGCCGGACTCTCCGGAGCAGGCTGCTACGCACACTGATACTGTGAAACCAGATTGTCCGCCGGTAGTTAATGAAGCAATACCAGCGGCTACCCGTGATGAAGCGAATCAGCCAAGAGACAGCGTGCCGCTGAACCCTTATGGTATGATGGCCATTGCATGCCTGGTAGGGCTGTTTTCCAAAGAAGCGTCTGAGAAACTGGAAGAAGTATTCAAGACCTTATTCAACGTCAAGGAAAAGCCTGCATTTAAGGATCCATTACCAAAGGACAAGGAACAGACTAATCAGGAGGATACCGATTCTGCTACTGATGCAGATAGCGATCTGACAGATCAGAAAACGGAGCCAACAGAATAAGCGATCAGATCCTTTTTTCTTTCCGAACGAATTTCCGGTGTATGATCTCCTGCACCGGAATTCCTTCGATCTTGCTTTCCAGCCATGAGATGATATCCAGGTACAGGAATGACCTGCGTTCGTAAGGATTCTGCGATAGCTGTACCAGCCTTTCTTTCAGATCGGCAAAGGCGTTGCGCAGGGCTTTGGGATGGGCATAAATGTTCCTGCGGAGGAATTTGAGGATTTCCTCCATCATCTGACCAAGATCTTTGTTTTTAGCGATGAAGTGGTAGACGGACTTGATCAGGTATTCCACCAGACTGTAATTCTCCAGTTCGTAGTGGGCAATGAGGTGTAATATTCTTGCAAAACACTGAATATCAGCCCGTAAATTGCCTATGCGAAGGTGTATGATCTTATTCAGGTATACAATTGCCTTGTTATTGTCGCCACTGCCGAAGTACAGACAGGCGATCTTGTAGTAAAACAGCAGCACACGGTGCTGGTCTATTTTCAGCTGATGCTCGGCGATATCGGCTTCCAGCTGTGGCACCAGTGACAATCCTTCGCTGAAAGTGCCTTCCAGGAAGTAGTGGTTAATACGGGCTGTATACACATATACAAAGGCGGAAGTCTTGGTGTTTTCGTTAAAACTCTCCTGATTCTCAGTAATGAATGTTTCCAGCTCCGCCAGATCCCTCATGAATTTGTCGTGGTTCATGGTATAGAAATGGGCGGTCAGCAGGTTGTGCATCGCTTTGATATACAACTCAACGTCTGTGCGCTGGAGGGAAGGGTATTCTTTGAAAAGGTTCACCCATTTCTGGGTATAACGGTAAAACATGACGAAATCCTGGAGAATGTAGTAATACCAGCTATAGGCCTGATAAAGGTGTATCTTCTCATAGAAGCTCATGTCCTTGCTACAGTCGGGAGGTAATTCGTGCTCAAAGAAGGATTTTACCATTTTAGCGTCTTTCTCATCACGGGCATGACCTAATTTGAGGTACAGGCCATACATCCGGAGGGAAAGGGTGGACAGGCGACTGATATTGCTGAGGCGGAGTTCTATCTGACGGGATTCTGCACTGAGTTCATCAGCCCGGTTTTCCAGGCTGCGGGTGATGTGTCTGCTCTCGATCTGCTTTTCAAACTCAATAATTTCATAGCTTAGCATCACTTCTTCCTGCTCAATAGCCGTTGCTTTGGCCTTGGAGAGAATACGAAGGCTCTGGTTATAAAGTCCCTTACTGTATAATACGCGGGCGTAATCCAGCTGTTCCCTGAGGTCGATCAGGGGATCTTTCTGCTTGTACAACAGGCGGAGGCTGGTCAGCAATTGTTTATATAAATGGGCCTTTACATTACTGAGCTGTTGTTTTTTGATGGCGGGTATCTTTTTGAGGATCAATTCCTCATCATACTCCTTTAACTTGTCCAGGGTATTGAATAACTGAATGAAAAGGACGTCCTCTTTAGTATTATTTTTATTAAAAGCAAGTTGAAAATTCCGCTTTTCGGCTTTCGTCAGTGTTTTTATTAATATAAACAGAGCGTCGTGCTGGTTGTTGGACATCGTTAATAATGTGTTATAATTAGCTGACAATCAAGTCAGTATCGCTTGTCAGGCGTAGTTATATATCGTAATTAAGTCAAATTTAGCTATATGTTAATTAACATTGACCATTAGCTTTGAAGGTACAAACAAACTAGGAAGCACAAAATTATCAATTTAGCTGGTGCCAATGGGCCGATCATCTCTGCCCGGCCCGCCACAAAATGTAAAATTACGGATGGGAAAAACATTATTTGACAAGATCTGGGACAGCCACGTAGTGGTTAGCAAACCCGGCTTTCCGGATGCAGTATACATCAATACACATTTTATTCATGAAGTGACCAGTCCGCAGGCTTTTGACGGACTGCGTAAAAGAGGTATACCGGTTTTCCGTACGGCTAAGACCCGTGCGACAGCCGACCATAACGTACCTACCATTGACCAGCACCTGCCGATCAAAGAGGCCCTGAGCCGCAAACAGGTAGAGATGCTGACAGCTAATACCAAAGAATTTGGTGTGGAACTGTACGGTCTGGGGCACCCTTATCAGGGGATTGTGCACGTGATCGGCCCTGAGCTGGGTATTACCCTGCCAGGCATGACTATCGTGTGTGGTGACAGCCATACCAGTACACACGGCGCCTTTGGTGCGATCGCTTTCGGTATCGGTACATCCGAGGTTGAACAGGTACTGGCTACCCAGTGTATCCTGCAATACCGTCCGAAACGTATGAAGATCGAGGTGAACGGTCAGCTGAAAAAAGGCGTTGTTTCCAAAGACATCATCCTGTACATCATTTCCAAAATATCTGCTTCCGGTGCTACCGGTTATTTCGTGGAATATGCCGGTGAGGCAATCCGCAGCCTGAGCATGGAAGCCCGCATGACCATCTGTAACATGAGTATCGAGATGGGTGCGCGTGGCGGTCTGATAGCTCCTGATCAAACCACCTTCGATTATATCAAGGGCCGTGAGTTTGCGCCAAAAGGTGCTGACTGGGATAAGGCACTGGCATACTGGGAAACACTGTATACCGATGCTGATGCTGAGTTTGATGTGGTGCTGACATTTGACGCAGCTGACATTGAACCAATGATCACTTACGGTACTAACCCGGGTATGGGTATCGGGGTAACCCAGCACATTCCGGCGCTGACCGAAGTGGATGACAAAGAAAAACCATCTTTCAAAAAATCCCTGGAATATATGGGACTGGAGCCTGGTAGCGAACTGCTGGGTAAGAAAGTGGATTATGTATTTATCGGTAGCTGTACGAACTCCCGTATCGAGGACCTTCGTATGGTGGCTGACTTCGTAAAGGGTAAGAAAAAGGCTGAAGATGTAGTGGTATGGATCGTACCTGGCTCAAAACAGGTAGAAGCACAGGCGAAGGAAGAAGGTATTGATAAAATATTTGAAGCTGCGGGTTTCCATCTGCGTCAGCCAGGCTGTTCTGCATGTCTGGGTATGAACGAAGATAAAGTGCCTGCCGGCATGTATTGTATCTCTACTTCCAACCGTAACTTCGAAGGTCGTCAGGGTCCTAATGCCCGTACCTTCCTGGCCAGCCCGTTGTCAGCAGCAGCAGCAGCTATCACCGGTAAAGTAACAGATGTAAGAGAACTGGTATAATATAACTGAGAAATGTCCTGGAACGCTGAATTATATAAGGAAAAGCACGCTTTTGTATTCGGTTATGGTAACAACCTGATCGAATGGCTGCAACCCGCGGCTGGAGAACAGATACTGGATCTTGGCTGTGGCACCGGTGAACTGACCGCTCAGGTGGCGGAAAGCGGTGCAAAAGTAACAGGACTGGATAGTTCTGCTGCGATGATCGCCAGCGCAAAGGAGCATTTTCCGCAGGTTACTTTTCAGGTAGCAGATGCTACGTCTTTCTCGCTGTCAACGCAGTTTGATGCCATATTTTCCAACGCTACCCTGCACTGGATCCGCCAGCAGGAGAAGGCGCTGGACCGTATTTATCAACATCTGAAGCCCGGCGGCCGTTTTGTACTGGAAATGGGCGGTAAGGGCAATGTGAATGACATCACCGGTGCACTGGAGAAGGCGATGCAGAACAGAGGATATGCTTATAAACCATTCTGGTATTTCCCTTCTGTGGGTGAGTATACCTCGCTGCTGGAAGAGTATGGGTTCAGAGTGAACCAGGTCCTTTACTTTGACCGTGAAACCGAACTGGCAGATCCTGAAAATGGCATAGTGGAGTGGCTGCAGATGTTCGGAGCACACTTCCTGGACCAGGTACCGGAGCAGGACAGATTACCGCTCCTGCAGGAAGTACAGGAGTCGCTGCGGGCGACTAACTTCCGCGATGGTAAATGGTATTCGAAGTATGTGCGCTTACGTGTAAAAGCAGAAAAAATTAAAACAGATCTTTAACTTTAAAATGAAAGACCTTCTCCGGAAGGCTAAAATATAATGAGTAAGACTTTTCAACACCTTGTATCTACCGCAGTTCCTATTGCGATTGAAAACATCGATACAGACCAGATCATCCCTGCCCGCTTTCTGAAAGCAACTACAAGGGATGGTTTCGGAGAAAATCTCTTCCGTGACTGGCGCTTTGACACTAACAATGAGCCTAAACAGGACTTTATCCTGAACAATCCGATCTACAAAGGTGAGGTATTGGTAGCAGGTAAGAACTTTGGTTGCGGTTCTTCCCGTGAGCATGCTGCATGGGCAATCGGCGACTATGGTTTTAAAGTTGTGATCAGCAGTTTCTTTGCTGATATCTTCAAGAACAATGCGCTGAATAACTTCATTCTGCCAATCACTGTAACTGACGAATTCCTGGACAAGATCTTCAGAGCGATCGAAGCAGATCCTGCTACTCAGCTGGAAACCGACCTGGAAAAACAATCACTGAAGATCGTCGCTACCGGTGAAGAAATTTCTTTCGACATCAATCCATATAAGAAAGCCTGCCTCATTAACGGCTATGACGATATTGACTACCTGTTGAGCCTTCGTAAAGAGATCGAATCATACGAAGCCAGCCGTGAGTTTAATTTTTAACATTTCACTTCAGCGGTTTAGCTTTACTTTTCAAAAAAGAAGTAAACCACTGGGTGTACGACGAAGTAAACATCAATTTAAATCAACTCTAAACTAAATGGGCGTAGACAAAAAGATACTGGTAATTCCCGGAGATGGTATCGGACAAGAGGTGACAGCCTGGGGTCAGAAAGTATTGGAAACAATTGCTGTAAACTACAAGCACAATTTTGTTTTTGAAGAAGGCATAATGGGGCATGTTGCCATCGAAGCTACCGGTACTCCACTGCCTGACGAAACATTGGAAAAAGCCCGCAAAAGCGATGCGATCCTGTTTGGTGCTATCGGTCATGCGAAATACGACAATGACCCTACACTAAAAGTACGTCCTGAGCAGGGATTGCTGAAAATCCGCAAGGAGTTGGGTCTCTACGCGAATCTGCGGCCTATTAAGTTGTTTGATGAACTGCTGGAAGCGTCCAGCATTAAGCCGGAAATACTCCGTGGAGCAGATATCCTGTTCTTCCGTGAGCTGACCGGGGATGTATACTTCGGTGAGAAGAAACGTTCAGAAGACCGCAATACTGCATCTGACCTGATGATCTATCACCGTTATGAAGTAGAACGTATTGCCCGTAAAGCATATGAAGCTGCACGTTCCCGCCGTAAAAAGCTTTGCTCTGTAGATAAAGCGAACGTACTGGAATCAAGCCGTCTGTGGCGTGAAGTGGTACAGGAACTGGCCAAAGAATACAGTGATGTGGAAACAGAACATATGTTCATCGATAACGCTGCTATGCAGCTGGTGAAAGATCCGAAACGTTTTGATGTGGTGCTGACAGCAAACCTGTTTGGCGACATCCTGACGGACGAAGCTTCCCAGATCGCTGGTTCTATGGGTATGCTGGCATCAGCATCTGTAGGTGACAGCACCGGTTTCTATGAGCCTATTCACGGTTCTGCGCATGATATCGCTGGTAAAGGCATTGCCAATCCGCTGGCGTCTATCCTGTCTGCAGCACTGATGCTGGATATTTCTTTCGGACTGAAGAACGAATCCCTGCGCGTGATCAAAGCTGTTGAAGCTACCCTGAAACAAGGTTACCGTACAATGGATATTGCTAACAAGCATACGGAAAATCATTACGTAATGGGTACAGATGCAATGGGTGCAAAAGTGCTGGAAAATCTGAACTGATCAATATCCAACACAATTACCTGAATAAAGTAATTTCTCCAATAACACAATTAATTTAAGATGAGCGATAAAAATCGTGTATACGTCTTCGATACTACTCTCCGTGATGGCGAACAGGTCCCTGGTTGCCAGCTTACAACCGTCGAAAAGATCGAGGTCGCTAAGGAACTGGAACTGCTGGGAGTAGATGTTATTGAAGCTGGATTCCCGATCTCCAGCCCTGGTGATTTCCAGAGCGTAGTTGAAATATCCAAGGCAGTCAGCGAACCAATTATCTGTGCGCTGACACGTGCCAATACAATGGATATTGATGCAGCTGCTGAAGCACTCCGCTTTGCAAAACGCAAACGTATTCATACTGGTATCGGTGCTTCCGATATGCACATCAAATATAAATTCAATAGCACCCGTGAGGACATTCTGAAACGTGCAGTAGATGCTGTGAAGTATGCCCGCAAATTCGTGGATGATATTGAGTTCTATGCAGAAGATGCTGGTCGTGCTGACAACGAGTATCTGGCAAGAATGATCGAAGCAGTTATCGGTGCAGGTGCTACTGTAGTAAACATTCCTGATACGAATGGTTACTGTCTGCCTGACCAGTATGGTGCGAAGATCAAATACCTGATGGATAACGTATCCAACATTGATAAAGCGATCATCTCCGTACATTGTCATAATGACCTGGGTCTGGCTACTGCCAATACCATTGCTGGTGTTATGAACGGTGCACGTCAGGTAGAATGTACGATCAATGGTATCGGTGAACGTGCTGGTAATACTTCTCTGGAAGAAGTAGCGATGATCCTGAAAACGCATCACGCGATGGGTTATCATACCGGTATCAATTCAAAACGCATCTTTGGTATCAGCAACATGGTCGAGACCATGATGCGTATGCCGGTGCAGGCTAACAAAGCGATCGTAGGTCGTAACGCATTCGCACACAGCTCCGGTATTCACCAGGATGGTGTGTTGAAACATCGTGAAAACTATGAGATCCTGAATCCTGAGGATGTAGGTATCGAGTCCAATTCGATCATCCTGACTGCACGCAGTGGCCGTCATGCGCTGAAGCATCACCTGGAGCGTCTGGGCTACAAGATGGACAAGATCAACCTGGATGAAGTATATCAACGCTTCCTGGTAATGGCCGATCAGAAGAAAGACATTAATGATGCTGATCTGCAGGAACTGATGGGTGATGGTGATGATAAGAACTTCGATGATGATAAAGCGATCAAGGTTACTTTGCTGCAGGTAGTATGTGGTGATCCACTGCGTCCGATGGCAACTGTAAAACTGAAGATCAACGGTGAAGAAAAAGAAGCCAGCTCCGCGGGTAATGGTCCTGTAGATGCAGCTATCAATGCTATTCACGAGATCATCAAAGATCAGATCGACATTGATGAATTCAACATCCAGTCAATGCGTGGTGGTAGTAAAGATGTAAGTAAAGTAAACATGCGTGTAAAACACAATGGCCAGTCTTATTATGGCTACGGTTACTCTACTGACATCGTGAATGCCTCTATGCATGCGTACGTAGATGCACTGAACAAGATCTATTAAGCAACACTTATATGAATGAAAGAGCCTCGTCACTGACGGGGCTTTTTTATTTGATACTGCTGAAGGGAATATCCATCAAAGGATATTGCCTGTAATCTTTCAGATAATAATGCCACCATTCTGTAGGGAGAGCGGTGAAACCATATTTCTCCATTGTCGTCCGCAATAGTTGTCTGTTATCCGACACAATAGTATCTGTAACAACATAGGCATGATGTGCCTTTTCTGTGAAGTCGTCAAAATCAGTAGGCATGGCTACCGGCTTGCCGCTGCGTAAATAAATAATCGTAAGATCTACTGCAATACCCCGGTTATGCCCTGAACCGTTACGGGGATCAGCTGCATAACGGTCGTCGGGTACGATCTTCCACATTTTCTCTGTGATACTATAGGGGCGATATGCGTCGTAAATCAGTAATCCCAGTCCTTTTTTATTAAGCTCCTGTTGTACGGCCCTTAATGCTTTGGCAGCTGGGAGTCGTAGATATACGGCTGCATTGGAATATAGTTGCTGATGGGTAAAATTTACTTTGGTGGCGTAGCGGATGTCTTTCAGTATGCCAGGAATATAAGTAGTGATATCCACCAATACCTGGTTACTGTCTGCCGCCGCCAGTTGCTTATACAACACAACCGTATTCACGACAGGTAATCCATATTTATTCAATGGAATTTGCTGTGCGGATGCGATGAATATATTGCTTGTCAGTATGACATATAACAGAAAAATAGCTGACCTGGAGGCAGTCCGGTAATTGATTTTCAACTGTTTTTTATTTAAATATTCTGAAATATGGTAATAAAGTACAAGTTACTGGTAAAAAAGGATAGTTTTTGCCTTGGTAAAAGGGTTATTTTAGAACCCTTAAATTAAGGAAAATATGAACCTGTTTAGATTAGACAACAAAGTGGCTGTGATCACCGGCGGTGGTAGCGGCATAGGGCAGGCAATAGCGAAGGTATTTGCGGCGCAGGGCGCTGATGTACATATTATTGAGTTGAACGAGGAAGGCGGTAAACAAACGGCGGCTGAAATTGCAGCGGCAGGCGGCACTGCACAGGTACATGCCTGTAACGTAGCGCAGCAGGCAGCTGTTGTCAGCACGGTGGATAAGATCATTGCTGCAGCAGGCCGTATCGATATACTGGTCAACTGTGCCGGTATTGCACATGTAGGTAAACTGGAATCCACTACGGAGGAAGATCTGGACAGGGTATATAATGTGAATGTGAAAGGCACCTACAACTGTATGTTTGCCGTGATCAAACAGATGAAAGAACAGAAAGGCGGGGTGATCCTGAACGTTGCTTCCATTGCTTCCAGCGTGGGTATTCCTGACAGGTTTGCTTACTCTATGAGTAAAGGTGCGGTACTGACCATGACCCTTTCCGTAGCGAAAGACTATATTAATGATGGTATCCGTTGTAACTGCGTGTCTCCTGCGCGTGTGCACACACCATTCGTAGACGGTTTCATCGCGAAAAACTACCCTGGTAAAGAGCAGGAAATGTTTGATAAACTGTCAAAAACACAACCGATCGGCCGTATGGCTAAACCTGATGAGGTAGGTACACTGGCTTTATTCCTTTGTTCTGCTGAAGCTGGATTTATCACTGGTTGTGACTATCCACTGGATGGAGGATTCATCAAGCTGAATAATTAAGGAAGCGTAAAATGCGGCTTACGAATGATGGATTGGTTATATTCGTAACTCACATTTCTTAATTCTCATTCGTAAATCAACGCATAATTCCATGAAAGCTTGGTCTTTATTACTTATTGCAACATTATTCTTTGCCTGTGATTCCAACCAGAAAAACACAGCTGCTGACGCAGATGACACCACTACTGCGGGTGAGGCATTTCAACCGGTAGCACCTGCGGGAAAAGTAACTGTTTCGTTTCCTGTAACAGATACCACTGAGATCAAAATGGTATTTGAACTGGATGGTAAAACAAAGGAGAAGAATTTCGAATTGCCACTTGCAAAAGATGTACAGGAGAAAGATCTGTACCGTCTGGTATGGGACAAACCTAACAGCTGCTACATCGGTGTATTGAAACAGAACCGTACTACCCGTTACTATCATGCCAGCGTGGATGATAAAGGGTATCTGCAGATCAATCACGTGGGAACACCACCGGCAGGCGTATGGCAATATGCAGAAAATAAACTCGGACTGGGTAAGGTGAGTGCTACCAGCGAGACACAGATCGAACAGACCTTAACTACCAACCTGAAGTCCGGAAATATCATTGCAGACTTTATCGTAAAAATAGTGCCGTTATCATCTAAAGATTCAGTACATGTATATGCTGAATTTGCGGGTGCTAACAGAACACTGACACAGACTGTACCTGCCGGTAATAAAGTAGGTATTGTGGCATCAGGAAAAGATAAATGTTTTGTTGTGCTGGAGCAGGATGGTAAGCTGACCAATACCTACGAAATAAAAGTAGAGGGCGGACGTCTGGCGATCAATTCATTAACAAGATAGTAAGACGGCCTTCAAAGGTCATAACGTTTAGTAAAAACAGTAATTTTTTATATGAAACTGATCAGATTTGGATTACCAGGTGCAGAAAAACCAGGTATCGTAACAGCAACAGGTACCTTCGATGTAAGTGCATTTGGTGAAGACTTTGGTGAGAAATTCCTGGAGACAGACGGTTTACAGCGTCTGGCTGCATGGTGGGAAAAAAACAGTGGCAGTTGTCCGCAGGTACCGGCAGGTACCCGCCTGGGTGCTCCTTTACAGCGTCCTTCAAAAATCATTTGTATTGGTCTGAACTATGCTGACCACGCAAAAGAAACAAACGCACAGATCCCACAGGAGCCAATTGTATTCTTTAAGAGTACTTCCTCCCTGGTAGGTCCTAATGATGATCTGACCATTCCACGCAACAGTGAGAAAACTGACTGGGAAGTAGAACTGGCAGTAGTGATCGGTAAGAAAGCCAGCTACGTTGAAGAAAAAGACGCGCTGGATTATATCGCTGGTTACGCATTGCATAACGATTACAGCGAACGTGCTTTCCAGCTGGAACGCGGCGGACAATGGGTAAAAGGTAAGAGCTGTGATACATTCGCTCCGCTGGGCCCATGGCTGGTAACCAAAGATGAAGTAAAGGATGTGGATAACCTGCGCCTCTGGCTGACCGTAAACGGTAAGACTATGCAGGACGGTACTACCGCTAACCTGATCTTCAAAATACCTTTCCTGGTTTCTTATCTGAGCCAGTTTATGACCCTGCTGCCAGGTGATGTGATCTCTACCGGTACACCAGCAGGTGTTGGTTTGGGTATGAATCCACAGGTATACCTGAAAGCAGGTGATGTGATTGAACTGGGTATCGACGGACTGGGTACTTCAAAGCAGACAGCTGTTGCATTTAAATAACTGAACAATTAGGAATTAGGAATTAAGAATTAGGAATTGTGAATGAAGTGTGTACATCAGGTACAATTGATTGTATCTTTTACGTTCTTCATTCCTGATATCTGTTTTCAGCGGTTTATCGCCAATTCCTAATTCCTAATTGATAATTCCTAATTGTTTATGAAACGTTATTGCCTCGCACTTGATCTTGTAAACGATCCTGTGCTGATAGCAGAATACGAAGCCTATCATCGTGAGATATGGCCGGAAATAAGAAAGAGTATCGTTGACAGCGGTATCACCAATATGGAGATCTATCGCATTATGGATCGTCTTTTTATGATCATGGAGGTAAACGAAAGTTTCTCTTTTGACGCAAAAGGAGCGGCAGATGCGGCAAATCCGAAAGTGCAGGAGTGGGAAAAGCTGATGTGGAAATATCAGCAGGCCCTGCCGGTAGCTAAACCGGGTGAGAAATGGGTGATGATGGACAGGATCTTTTCACTACAGTAATGTAGAAAGACTGCAGTAGGGAAGTATAGCTTTATAGCCACTGATAAGGAAGATAAACGTTATGAAATAATGATTATAGACGCACACCAGCATTTCTGGCAATATCACCCTGTAAAGGACGCCTGGATCACAGATGATATGAAAGTGATTCAGGAAGATTTTCTGCCACAGCACCTTTTGCCTGTATTACAGGAAAATGGTGTGGATGGTTGTATCGCGGTACAGGCAGATCAGTCAGAGACTGAAACCGGCTTTCTGCTGGAACTTGCAGATCAACACGCTTTTATCAAAGGAGTAGTAGGATGGGTGGACCTTCGTGCGGAAAATCTTTCCGACAGACTGGCCCATTATCGTCAGTATGAAAAACTGAAAGGTTTCCGACATATTGTGCAGGGAGAACCTGATCCTTCTTTTATTCTCAGGGAAGATTTCTGTAAGGGAATACGGGCACTGGCTGCGCATGATTTCACATACGATATACTGGTGTATCCTGTGCAACTGCCCGCAGTCGCAGCATTTGTACAACAGTTCCCTGATCAGCGGCTGGTCATTGATCATATGGCCAAACCTTACTTTAAAACAGGTGATATCAGCGCCTGGGAAACACATATGCGGGCAATCGCGCAGCAACCTAATGTCTACTGTAAACTCAGTGGACTGGTGACAGAAGCAGACTGGCAACAATGGGAAGCAGCCCATTTTGCACCTTTCCTGGATGTTGCGCTCGAAGCTTTTGGGGCAGAACGACTGATGTTCGGTTCCGACTGGCCGGTATGCAAGCTGGCTGCCAGCTACACAGAAGTGAAAGCAATTATTACCGATTATATCAGCCGTCTTTCCGATGCGGAAAGAGCGGGCATTATGGGCGGAAATGCGGTGAGGTTCTACGGACTGTAGCACCTTCGCCTATTTAAAATTATTTAAACCATTGACATGGATCTTGGATTAAAAGACAAAGTATTTATAGTAACGGGAGGAGCGAAAGGAATAGGAGAAGCGATCTCAAAACTGATCGCCGCTGAAGGTGGTATTACTGTTATTGCTGGCAGAAGCACGGAGGACAACAATAAAACTGTAGAGGCAATCATCGCTGCCGGCGGACAGGCAGTTGAAGTAACCGGAGAACTGGGTGAAGTGGACGCCTGCAAACGTGTGATCGACTTCACTATACAGCGGTTCGGACGTATCGACGGACTGGTAAACAATGCCGGTGTAAATGATGGCGTCGGACTGGAAAATGGTAGTCCGGAGAAGTTCATGGCTTCTTTGCAGAAGAACATTTCCCACTACTACAACCTGGCGCACTATGCGTTGCCATACCTGAAAGAAACAAAAGGTAATATCGTCAATATTGGGTCTAAAGTGGCAGACACCGGTCAGGGTAATACTTCCGGTTATGCTGCATCCAAAGGTGGTATCAATGCCCTGACACGCGAGTGGGCGGTAGAACTGCTGCCTTATGGTATCCGTGTGAATACAGTGATCCCTGCAGAAGTATGGACGCCATTGTACGAAACCTGGATCAATTCTCTGCCAAATCCTGAGGAAAAACTGGCTTCTATCGTTGCCAAAATTCCTTACGAAAGACGTATGACCACTTCAGAAGAAATAGCGAATATGACCGTTTTCCTGTTGTCAGGCGTATCATCCCATACCACCGGCCAGATCGTTTACGTGGATGGAGGTTATACACACCTTGACAGATCCATCAGCTAGTTGCCAACAGCAATTTTCATCATATAAATTATACTTATGGCCGGAGCCGCAATGCCCACTTCCACAGTTAAGGCAAACATCGATACAAAGAAGAGTTACCTGTTTCCGTTTATACTGGTAACGAGTTTATTTTTTCTATGGGCGCTGATCCATAATATGAGCCCTATCCTCATTCCACACCTGAAGAAAGCTTGTCAGCTGACAGACATGCAATCTGCATTTATTGACTCTGCGGTCTTCGCGGCCTACTTCCTGATGGCATTGCCGGCAGGTGCGGTCATGAAAAAGTTCGGCTATAAAGCGGGTATCATTCTGGGCCTGTGCCTGTATGCAGTGGGTGCATTTCTCTTTCTTCCGGCCGCCAGCACCCGTGATTATACTTTCTTTCTGGGTGCTTTGTTTATTATCGCTACTGGTCTTACTTTCCTTGAAACGGCTGCAAATCCTTATGTATCAGTATTGGGTAGTCCTGAAACAGCTACTACCCGTCTGAACCTTGCCCAATCCTTTAATGGTGTGGGTGCGATGATTGCACCGATATTAGGCGCGAAATTTATTCTTTCCGGTACAGAACTTTCTAAAGAACAACTGGCCGCGATGTCTCCGGATGCATTGCAGCAATACCTGGTTGGAGAAGCGAGTACCGTGAAGATCCCTTACCTCGTGATCGGCGTGGTGGTATTACTGATTGCGGCGCTTTTCGTTGTGACGAAAATGCCGGAAGTCGTTGAACAGGAGGATGAGAAATTTGATGAAACAGCAGGTACAAAAGGCAGTATTTTCAGACACAGACATCTGATCGCTGCGGTTGTGACAATGTTCTTTTATATCGGCGGACAAGTAGGCGTTAATGCTTTCTTTATCCGTTTTGCGAAGTATACTGCGGGTATTGGTGAAAAAGAAGCTGCTGTGTTGCTGGGTTCTGTAGCAGGTCTGGGCTTTATGATCGGTCGTTTCTTTGGTACTTTCCTGATGCGTACAGTTAAACCACAAACATTACTGGCACTCTACGGTGTGGTGAATGTGGCACTGATACTGATCGCTATGACGACCAAAGGACAGGTCGCTATATGGACTGTACTGGCGGTACCATTTTTTATGTCTATCATGTTCCCGACAATATTCTCACTGGGTATCAAGGGACTGGGTGGTGATACAAAATTCGGTTCTTCACTGATCATTATGTCTATCGTAGGTGGCGCTATTTTTCCGCCGCTGATGGGGCTGATCTCTGATAATTCAAATATCCAGATGGCCTATATCCTGCCATTGATCTGCTTTGCAGTAGTGGTATGGTTTGGTACAAAAGGGTACAAACTCGATAAAGCACACTAGCTCATTCGTGATATTAATCAAGAGGTTGTTTCAATCGTACATCTGAAGTACATTGAAACAACCTCTTTTCTTTTATTACTTTTATTACTTGTTCAGCAGCTCACTGAGTTTTTGTAATAACTCTTCGCCGCGCAGATTTTTAGCTACGATGATGCCATTTTCATCTATCAGGAAATTGGCGGGTATCGCTCTTACACCATATGTCTTTGCAATTTCGCTTTTCCAATAGGTCAGTTCTGATACCTGTGTCCAGTGTAACTGGTCTTTTTCTATTGCGTTGATCCATCCTTCCTTACTTTTATCCAGTGATACACCGAATACGCTGAAGCCTTTATCCTTGTATTGCTGGAAGGCAGCAACCACATTCGGATTCTCTCTGCGGCATGGTCCGCACCAGGATGCCCAGAAGTCGATCAGCACATATTTGTGGTGATCATCGGAGAGTTTTACCGGTTTACCTTCTGTATCGTTTGCTGTAAAGTCAGGCGCTTTTTTCCCGACAGCCACGGTCTTCAGTACTTCCTTAAACGCCTGTAGCGATTTAACGTATGGCGTTTGGTGCAGAGATGGGTCGAGCAATTGTATATTTTGTTCTATTTCTTCGGCTGTCAGTCGATAAGCATAGTTTCTATACAATAAATAGGCGGATACCAGTGATTTTGAATGGTCTTTGATATACTCGCTGATATTGACGTCTTCCAGTTTTTTAAACGCGGTAAACTGGTCCTGCAGGGCAGAGCCGGATACTTCAGCATGACTGTAATAAGCAGCAGAATCCAGTTTCACCTTCACCTGGCGCTGGTCCAGGAAAACATATAGGTTTGGTCCGGTGGTATCCAGGGTCAGGCCATAGAGTTCAGGCAGTTTGAGACTGGTGCGGAACGAGAATTTACCATTTTTGATCTTAGCTGAATCGATGGTATTGAATGTCTTGTTATCAAAGCGTTGCAAATAGACCGTTCCTGTGGTTGCGGGTGTTTCACCCTGAAGATCCAGTTTTTGGGTTGTCTGTGCGCTGGTGCTCATGCCTGTAAGCAATAGTGCCACTGGTAGTAACTTTTTGTATTTCATGATTTCGTTTTGCCAGTTTATAACTTGGGTTTATACAACGATTCCTGCCCCAGAAAACATTCCTGTATTTGGTGGTGAAATACATCGGTTTTTTACCAGAAGAGGGAGTATTAGTTGGCGGTTTTAAAAGTCTACTTGTTTTGTAGACATTGCAAATGTATAGATTTATTTTTTAACACCAATGATAATTCCCGAAGCCCAAACCTGCTTTGTCAGTACCAGATCTTCTCTTGCTTCCAGGTCTTTTATCAGCTGTGTGGCTTTTTCCTGGTGTCCTTCCGGCCAGTTAGGCTGTGGCAGCATATCGTCGATGATATAGAGGCCGCCTTTGTTCAGCATGGCCAGTGTTTCTTCCAGCATGAGGTATTTTCCGTGCCAGGTATCCGCGAAGATAAAGTCAAATTTCCGGCGTCTGTTTTCCTTTAACCATTCTCCTCCGTCAGCATTGACAAGTTTTATTCTGCTGTCATCGTTCAGAAAACGGATAGCGATATCCAGGTATTCCTGTGCATTATCAACTGATATCAATGTACTTTCTTTATCCATACCATCCAGTATCCATGAGGTAGAAAGTCCGGTACCTGTACCAAGTTCAAGAAAGCTGCCGTAGGGTTTCGCTGCCGCCAGGCTGCGGAGCAGGGAGCATGTCAGTGGGTCAGAAGCCATCGTAAATCCGGATGCGTTCGTTGCATCAACAATGTACTGATAGTGGTCAGGGTATTGCTGGAGTATGTCCTGTGTCATGAGCTGTTTATTAAATAGGTCCTACGACAAGTTAGTAAAAAAAATCACTTACTTTCGGTATTATGAAGCGCCTGTTATCTCTGATATTCCTGTTTACCTATACGGGCACAGCCGCACAGCAGGTGCAGCTGGATATCAACCACGTAGTAGGAGGGCTGCCGATGCAACTCAAAACAGCTACTTACAGCAACACTGCAGGCGATACCTTCAATATCACGCTTTTCAGATATTACCTGAGTAATTTCTCTTTCTCTGATGCAACCGGAAAGACAGTGGCTGCGGAGAAGGGATATTTTCTTGTCAGTGAAGATAGTATTCCATCCAGAAAATTAGTGTTGCAGCAGTGTCCGAAGGGGCGTTATACGCAGCTGCATTTCATGATAGGCGTAGATAGTGTATTGAATTTCAGCGGACCACAATCAGGCGCGCTTGATCCGATGTATGGGATGTTCTGGACCTGGAATAGTGGCTATATTATGGCCAAACTCGAAGGTAATTCTCCTTCCTCCCGTTTGCCTAACCACATGATACAGTTTCACATAGGAGGCTATAGAGCACCACATGTCACACAGCGCATGGTTACCCTGACGCTGCCGGAACCTTTGGTTGTAGGTCAGGGAAAGACACCACATTTATCACTGGAGGCAGATGTTGCTACCTGGTTTGATGGTGCTTATAAAGTCATTTTCACACAGTTAGCCGGATTCATGGCGCCAGGTACAGCGGCGGACAGGATCGCGGATAATTATCAGCATATGTTTTCCGTTAAGAAAATAGTAAATCAGTAACGGCACATGACCCGGAAGGTGATATATCTGCTTTGTGCTTTCTGCCTGTGGTACTGGCTCATGGGAGAAGATCGTGATGCACTGACGGCTCACGCTCCGGTGGTGGAATACTATCAGCTGAAAATACCGGACAGCCTGCCCCCGCCGGTCTACAATTTCAAAAACAACCCGCTTACAAAAGAAGGGATCGCCTTAGGCAGACACCTGTTTTATGATCCCAAGCTCTCCGTAGATAGTTCTATTTCCTGTGGTTTCTGTCATCAGCAGTTTGCCGGTTTTGGTCACTATGACCATGCCCTCAGTCATGGGGTACTGGGCAGAACGGGCAACCGGTCGGTGCCTACATTGTTCAACCTGATCTGGCAAAAGGACTTCATGTGGGATGGAGGCGTCAATCATCTCGATATTCAGCCTTTAACGCCCATTACAGACGAGAACGAGATGGGAATGGATCTCAGGGCATTAATTGATCGTTTGCAGGGAAATCAGACCTATAAAAAGCTTTTTAAGGCAGCCTATGGTTCTGAGGAGGTGACCAGTGAGCGGATGTTTAAGGCACTGTCACAATTTATGGCGACCATGCTCTCCTTTGAATCAAAATATGATAGCGTGATGCGCCGGGAGCCGGGCGTGACTTTCACAGCAGAAGAGCAGGGTGGGTACCGGACGTTCATGCAGAAATGTGCCAGCTGTCATAAACCGCCTTTGTTCACTGATTACAGTCTGCGGAATAACGGACTGCCATATCTGCCTTCTATGAACGATGTAGGCCGTATGCGTATCACCAACAATACAGCCGATTATCTGAAGTTTAAGGTGCCATCGCTGCGCAATGTACTTGTTAGTTCACCCTACATGCACGATGGCCGTTTCTTTGATATTTTCCAGGTATTTGATATGTACGATCATGGGCAGGAAAAAGGGAATACCATTGATCCTCTTGTGAAGAACGGTATTCCCCTGAATCCGAAAGAACAGCGTCAGCTGTATATGTTTCTGAATACGTTGACCGACAAAAAATTCATTAAAAACCAGGACTTCAGCGAAATCCTGATCACCGATTAAGGCTTACAGTTTCCATTGCTCTATCAGTGTTGCTACCTGCTGTTTATAAGTCGCCAGATCTGCCAGTGTTTGCTGAATGAAACTGTTATCATCCAGTTTACCGACCACGGCTTCCATCTCTGCTTCATTTTCATAAGTCATCTGACGGAATGGATTCTGGTAATCTTTTGCGCGGGAGCGGTAGATATTTTCCGTTAGGTAAGTCTGCATATGCAGGGACTGCATCAGACAATCTTTCAGGAAAGCAGGTGTGAAATCCCGGGCTTTCTTCTCTTCTATATATAACAGGGAAGCAATCGCATGCTGCAGTTTATCTGTTGCATAATGTGCGCCGATCGTCTTATAGTTTTCATGCAGTTCAGACCAGCCTTTGATAGTACCTGTGCGTATCTGATTTTTCAGATCTGCCAGTGTTTCTTCTTTCATCAGTTGTCCGCCTACATTATGCCATGGACCCCGTTCTGCTGTTTCAACAATACCGCGCAGTGTTGTGAAGTTGTGCGTTTCATCCTGTGCGATATAGCTGAAGATATTTCTTATGGCGTAGAGGTTGATCAGTTCTCTGAAGAGTGGATATGAACGGTGTACTTTCAGCAGTTGTACTTTACGCGAACTGTTTTCCACATTGGACGCATAGATCGTTAATCTGCCTGCTTCTTCCGGATCATGCATCAACAGGTCTTTTCCTTTTTCCTGGAAGTCATGTACAGACAGCGAACTGTTATCATGTTCATGTTTCAGGTACCATGCCTGGCCGGTAGCGATCTCCATCAGTGCCATCGAGTGGATCATTTCTTCCACACTATCCGGCGCGAGGTAATCGTATTCTATCAGCTGTGTTTTATCTGTACGTTTATCGCGGTCGATATATTTCCAGGAGTTACGGGCCAGTGCATACATGTTGTGCATGAACCAGTAGCCTGTCATGATCCGGAGTGTATTGTGCTGTTCGTCATTCAGTACAAGACTGAATGGGAAAGGCACATCCATTTCATACATGTAGGTGCCTTTGGCGATCAGCATAAAGCTGGCAAAGCGTGAGTTATGTTTGAGGCTCACACAGAGTCCCGGCCAGAAGCCGCGTCCTGCGATGACTTCGCCATCTGCGCCGCGTGAGTTATGATTGGAACCTATTGTAGCGCCGGCTGCCATATTACTCTGTCCCATGATCAGTGCTGCACACAGGAAGGAGTTGTTATGGTGTTGCTCATGTGCCGGAAAGATCAATGAATTCAGTACTTCACAACAGGAGATGGTTGCATTGTTGCCCAGGTAGGAGTTAATCAGACGTGCGCCGTATTTCAGCTGCGAATGAGAGGCCATCACGAAACGTACCGCTTTCACACCATAGAATACACGACAGCCGTAACCAACGATGCCATTTACCAGTTCGCAGCCTTCTCCGATCTGGCTGGTGGCTTCTGCCGAACTGTTGATAGTAACATTCTTGATCTTATTGGCGCCTTTCAGATAAGCATCCGTACCGATCGTCACATCTTTGATGATCTTACAGTTCTTGATCACACTGCGGTCGCCTACCATACCGTAGTAACCGCGTTTTTTATCAAACTGATTTTCTGTGAATACCTTGAACTGTTGTTGCAGGGCTGCATCGTCGCGATTGCGTGTCCAGAGCCAGGCATCACCCGGTAACATACCATCGAAAGGCATCACGCTTCTGCCACCGTTTTCATTGCAGAGTTCCAGCCAGATACGCAGTGATTCTGACTCGCCTTCCTTCACGATACCGTTACCGAATTTGGCGTGATCAGTCGTTGTCATTTCATTGACATTACAGATGATCACTTCGTTGCCGATAATATAGTGAGATAGATAGTTGACGTTATGGATAACTGCATTGTCGCCGAAATCGCAGGAGGAGATCGTGCTGTTATACAGACCAACGGGTAGTCTCAGGTTATGGAATTCAAGATAGTAAGGTTCCAGTTTTCCGATACGCACCACACCAAAGAAGTGGCAGTGTTTTACCAGTTGCGGATTGAATTCGTTGGCAACAAAAATGTTATTCCAGTCATCTGAGGTATTATCATTACGCACCAGTATTTCAATCTCAAGCGCCGTGAGTTTACGGTAGTTGGTTTGCTGTTTACCCAGTTGACTGTTCCGCAGGTAATACTCGTCTTTGCCTTCAGGCAAATAAGGAGCCGCTACAAAATTGTAGCCTAACTCGGTGAGTGGCTTCTTCTGTATTACATTCATCAAAAAAGAGTTGAAGTTTTACTATTCTACGGTTACTGATTTGGCCAGATTTCTTGGCTTATCCACATCAAATCCTTTTAGTACACCGATATGATATGCAAGCAGCTGCATTGGAATTACGGATACAATAGGTGCTACCAGTTCATCAGCAGCAGGCACTTCGATGATATCATCTGCCAGACCGCGGATCGTCTGATCGCCTTCTGTTACGACTGCGATCACTTTCCCTTTACGCGCCTTTATTTCCTGGATATTAGATACTACTTTCTCGTAATAGCTGTCTCGTGTAGCAACAAAAACAACAGGCAGGTTTTCATCAACCAGTGCAATCGGCCCGTGTTTCATTTCAGCAGCAGGATAACCTTCTGCATGGATGTAAGAGATCTCTTTCAGCTTTAAAGCGCCTTCCAGTGCTACCGGGAAATTATAACCACGGCCCAGGTACAGGAAGTCGCGTGCGTCTTTGTATTTATCTGCCACCTGTCTGATCTGCTCATTCAGTTTCAGCACGGTTGCTACTTTATCAGGAATAGCATCCAGTTCATCGATCAGGTGCTGTAAGCGTTGCTGTGTAATGCTGCCTTTTTCCTGTGCGACTTTCAGACCTATCATACACAGTACTGCCAGTTGCGCGGTGAATGCCTTGGTGCTGGCAACTCCTATCTCAGGACCGGCATGTGTATAGGCGCCGGCATCGGAGATACGTGCGATAGAAGAACCTACCACGTTACAAACGCCGAGTATGATCGCGCCTTTCTGTTTTGCGCTTTCGATGGCGACAAGGGTATCGGCTGTTTCACCTGACTGAGATACGGCAATGATCACATCACCTTCTCCTACTACCGGATTGCGATAGCGGAATTCGGAAGCATATTCCACTTCCACAGGAATGCGGCATAATTCCTCGATCATGTATTCAGCTACCAGTCCGGCGTGCCAGGAGGTGCCACAGGCAACGATGATGATACGTTTTGCCTGACTAAGCATAGCTGCATGCTCACGGATACCGCCCAGTGTCAGTGTACCACGTTTCGCATCCAGACGGCCACGCAAGCTGTCGAAGATGGTTTGTGGCTGTTCAAATATTTCTTTCAGCATGAAGTGATCATATCCGCCTTTCTCAATGGCAGCCAGTTCGATATCCAGTTTCTGGATATAAGGCGTCTGCCGTTCATTGGAAATATTCTTCAGGATCAGTTCATCTGCTTTGATAATAGCAATTTCGTAATCGTTTACATACACTACTTCTTTGGTGTACTCCACGATAGGGGAGGCGTCGGAAGCAAGGAAGTGTTCTCCTTTACCTACACCGATCACCAGTGGACTACCCTTACGGGCAGCAATGAGGGTATCCGGATTATCCTGGTCAACGATCACGATCACATAAGCGCCTACGACTCTTTTCAGGGCAATACGCAGGGCTTCTTCCAGACCGCATTGGTTGCTCGTCTGTATCTCTTCTATGAAGTGGATCAGGACTTCTGTATCTGTATCGCTTTTGAAGATATGGCCTTTCTTCAGCAGCTCCTGTTTAAGCTGGGCATAGTTTTCTATGATACCGTTGTGGATCATAGCGAGTTTGCCATTGCCGGAAGTATGAGGGTGAGAGTTACGATCACTGGGTTCGCCATGTGTGGCCCATCTGGTGTGTCCTATGGCTATATGACTGTGTGTGTCTTTCCCGCTGAGAAAGTCTTCCAGTTCTGCTACTTTTCCTTTCTTCTTATAGACTTTCAGTTCTCCATTCAATAGTGCTACGCCTGCACTGTCATATCCGCGGTATTCTAATCTTTTCAGTCCTTTTAATACGATTGGGTAGGCTTCCCGTTGGCCTATGTAAGCGACTATTCCGCACATAAAATGTTTTTCAGTTTACATGGATAAAGCGTGCAAGTTGTATAAAAAATGTGAAAAACGTATAAAAGATTGCGAATTATGGCCCAGAATAACAAAATGAGCCTCATGCTCTTAGTCGTCAGAATATTCTTTAGGTACTATTACTTATACTTTTTGGGCCACTCACCATCATCAAATTGTATGCCTGCCTGGAAAATTCGTAATTTGTCCCCTTTAACCGAACATGAGGTCCTATGAGATATGTAATAATACTATTACTAAGCTGCCTGGCATGTGAACAGGCGCCACCTGAAAAACAAGCGATTCCGGTTGCGGAAGACAGCACTTTTCTTACCGGCACTTTCTACCTGGTGCGTCATGCTGAACAGGCTGGAGTGGATTCTGCGCTGGCTGAAACAAGCCATCAGCAGGCAGGTGCACTTTACCGCTTACTGCAGGACTCAGGTATCCAGAAGATCTACTTTACCCGTTATCCCGGTAGTCTGGACATGGCGGACTCTATGTATCAGTATCTGAGTCTTGACACCGCTTCTTATGTAGCTGATTCCTCCGGAGAGGGTTTATTATATGAGATCACCCGTCAGAAAGACTGGGGAAAGAAACTGCTGGTGGTGGGGAATAACCGCGCGCTGGTGCCGATCATGCATTCGCTGAAGGCAAAGCCTAAGATTGACTCTGTTGCCGGAAAAGATTACAGCAGTCTGTTTATCGTCAGAAAGTATAAGGATAGTGTACGTTGTAAAAGACTGAACTATTGACATAAAAAAACCGGAATAGGAAGGAGGTCTGATATCTGCCCTGCTATTCCGGTCCGGTCACTTTGTGACACTTTTATAAAGTATTGTCAGCGTGGTTGTTATGAGTTTGCTATATCGATGACCAACCGTTTCAAGCCATTGTATATGAAGTTGTTACGGACATGAGGTGGACTTGATGCGTATCTGAGCGTTTTTTATCAGAGCATTACTCCCTTCAACAGCGTATAAGCTACTGAGAAATAGATCAGCAAACCAGTCACGTCTACCAGTGTCGCCACAAAGGGCGCTGATGACGTAGCCGGATCTGCCCCCAGCTTTTTCAGGAGCAATGGCAGCATAGAGCCTGAAAGCGTTCCCCATAGTACGACCCCGATCAACGAAATACCTACTGTTAAGCCGATCAGTATAGTATGATCGCCGTAGGTATGAAAGAAGGCATTCCACAACAGGATACGGATAAATCCGATCAACCCTAACACACTGCCCAGCAACAGGCCGGAGATGATCTCTCTGCGCATCACCTTCCACCAGTCAGCAATACTGATCTCACCCAGCGCCATCGCCTGAATGATCAGGGTGGAGGCCTGAGAACCACTATTACCACCACTGGAGATGATCAGCGGTACAAAGAGGGCCAGTACCACTGCCTTAGCTATTTCGTCCTCAAAGAAGCTCATTGCGGTCGCTGTCAGCATTTCTCCGATAAAGAGTACAACCAGCCAGCCGATCCTCTTTTTCATCAGCTTAAGGAGGGGAATATCCAGGTATGGTTCATCCAGTGCCTCGGTACCACCGATACGCTGGATGTCTTCTGTATGTTCTTCATTAGCGATCCAGAGGATGTCATCGATGGTGATGATACCCAGGAGGATGCCTGTGTCATCCACGACCGGTAGTGCGACCCTGTTTTCCATACGGAACACCTGGATAGCTTCTTCCTGGTCATCGCTGACATGTAAGGCGACGAAGCGGTCATCCATCAGGGTATGCACCACGGTATCGGGTGCTACCAGCAGAAACTCCCTGATCCGGAAGTCATCTATCAGTTTTCCCTTTTCGTCTACCACATAGATCACGTCGATGGTCTCACTGTCTTTACCGTATTCCCTGATATAGCGTAGTACCTGTTTCACGGTCCATTCCTCCCGTACAGCGATGTACTCAGGCGTCATGATACGTCCCACGCTGGTTTCAGGATAGCCCAGCAGGCTAAGGGTGATCTTACGTTCTTCCGGGTCAAGGAGCTTGATCAGCTCTTTTACCACGTCGCTATGTAATTCCCCCAGGAAGGCGGTACGGTCATCCGCTGGTAGTTCATTCAGCAGCTCAGCGACTTTTGCAGCGGGCAGTTCCCGGATCACGTCTTCCTGTATATGAAACTCCAGGATCCTGAATGCTGCAGAAGCACGGCCTATGGACAACTGATTCATGATCACGTCAGCATGCTCCGGCAGCTCGTGAATGAGCTCGGCGATGTCTGTGATAAGCTGGTCATCCAGGTACACTTTCAGTTCCGGGTAGTTCTGCTCAGCGACCAGCGTCTCAAATTTTTCCAGTAATACTTCATTTTCCATATTCCAAATGCTGTCAGTGAGGCGAAATTAAAGAAAGTTGAGGTCCAGATTACAATATCTCTCCTACATGTTTGCGGATATTGGTCGAAATCGTGTCCGTAGGCAGGTCATTCGCGTCAAATCCAAAGGGGTCTTCTATCTCTTCCGCGATCAGCTCAAGGCTGGCCAGTACATAGAAAATGAATACCACCACAGGTATAATAAGATAGTGCAGGGTAAATACGTAGCCCAGGGGCAGGGTCATTACAAAGAAAAAGATAAACTTTTTAATGAAGACACTGTAGGAAAAAGGAATAGGGGTATTCCTGATCCGCTCGCAGGCACCGCAGATATCCGTAAAGGCCAGCAGTTCGGAGTTCAGCGTAAGCAACTGTTCTCCGCTTATCTGTCCCTGACGGTACAGTTCATGGACATGCGCCATGATCTGGCCGGCTATCTGATTAGGTACATGTTTATCCTGCTGCAGCTGCATATTATCTGCCTGTTGAAACTCTTCGGGCTTATACAGGTTACGCAGATGGTTCTTCAAACCAAAGGCATAATTGGGGATCATGATCCGGAAGAACTCACGGGAAGCGGTATTCGAAGCTGGTAACATGGCATTCAGTTTAAGTGCCAGGTTACGGCTGTTGTTCACCAGTGCTCCCCACAGCTTGCGGCCTTCCCACCAACGGTCATAGGCCGTATTGGTGCGGAATACAAGCAGGAGGGAGATGACAAAACCCAGTAATGAATGGATCAAGGTGATCTGTTTCAGATCACTGTTGGGGGACAGCTTCAGTAATTCCAGTTCCAGAAATGCGATCAGTGCAGAATAGGCAGACAGGGCTATAAACATGGGAAACAGCTTCCGGACAGTGTCTGCCTTATGGAAGCGGAAGATAAAAGTAAACCAGGCTTTTGGGTTGTAATCAATCATATTTAAGTGTATACATTTTCGCAAACCTAAAAATTTTACACATGATTTTGATAACTTCCTGCTTTACCTTTATTTTACGCTTCCTTACATTATATTATGATCAAGCCATATTTATACGTCGACAAGACAAAAGGCAAGGGCCGCGGAGTGTTTACAAAAGAAAGAATACCAGCTGGCACACGCATAGAAACCTCGCCTGTACTTGTTTTGTCCTATGACGATACCGAGATTGTCGATAAAACGAAACTGCACAATTACATTTTCTTATGGGGTGTTCGTGAAACCCGTTCCTGCATTGCGCTTGGTCTCTGTTCCATCTATAATCACTCTTACGATCCTAACTGTGTGTACGAAATGGACTTCGAAGAAGAAACTATGAGTATCATCACCCGTAGAGAGATTAAAAAAGGAGAGGAACTCTGTATCAACTACAACGGTGATGTGACCGATTCATCGCCGGTTTGGTTCGACGTCAGAAAGAAATAGCCGGAAAATAAGGCCCAGCCGCCTTTTCCGAAGAAATAAATAAGGAATTGAGAAATTCCTTATTATTGTATCAAAATATATAAGTGCTTATATAATTTTACTATGAGCTTTTACGCATCACTGGGATACCTGGTTTTTGGCAGCCGTCTCAGACGGTTGAGTGAATACTTCCTTATGGAGGTCAATAAGGTCTATGAACAGGCTGGTATTGCCTTTGACGCCAGCTGGTTCCCGGTTTTCTATATCCTTTCCCGTCAGCAGAACATCCCGCTGATCGACATTGCCGAACAACTGGAAGTCTCTCACTCGGCTATCAGTCAGCTGATCACCAACCTTAAAAAGAAAGGCCTGGTGAACACCGCCCCCTGTCCTGATGACGGACGCCGGCAGCTGGTGATGCTCACAAAACAGGGAGAGGAATTGCTTCAGCAGGTACAGCCCATCTGGACTGCTATTACTACGGCTATGGAAGAACTGACGGAAGAGCACAAACAAAGTAAACAGCTGCTGGAAGCCATCAGACAGGTGGAAAGCGCTGTACAGGGAACGTCCCTGTCCGCAAGGATACAGGCGTCTATGAAAAACTGATCACGACTCAATCCAATCAACAATGATACACCAATTCAAGTACGGTATTGATCAGCTCACCGTGGCGAAGGCGCTGGATATCGCGTCAGGAAAGCTCTCCGGTATACTGGTACCGGAAGTGACTGAACGCATTAAGGCCAGCGCTGCCCACGTGCAGACCATTGTCGCCGCTCACAGCACCGTATATGGTATCAATACAGGCTTCGGGCCGCTCTGCGATACCAAGATATCCGAAGAAGATACCCGTGCCCTGCAATACAATATTCTTCAAAGTCATAGCGTAGGGGTTGGTAATCCCATCCCCGAACTGGTAGCCCGCGTCATGCTGGTCACCAAAGTACAGGCCCTGGCACAGGGATATTCAGGGGTAGCATTGGCTACGCTCGAACGTATCATCTGGCATATAGAACATAATGTAACGCCCGTGGTACCTGAAAAAGGTTCTGTTGGTGCTTCGGGTGACCTGGCGCCTTTGTCACATCTCTTTCTGCCGCTGATCGGTCTTGGAGAGGTATACTATAAAGGTCAGCGACAGCCTTCCGCAGCTGTTTTACAGACGGAAAAACTGGAGCCGGTTATATTGGGTCCTAAAGAAGGACTGGCGCTTATTAACGGTACGCAGTTCATTCTCTCCTTTGCCGTTACTGCTTTACAGCGTATGCATAATGCACTGGAAGCTGCTGATATCATTGGCGCATTATCGCTCGAAGGACTCATGGGTACTGCCCGTCCTTTTGATCCGCGTTTACATGCGATCAGACCCTTCCCCGGTAACCAGCTGGTGGCACACCGACTGAAGACCATGCTGGAAAACTCCGGTATTATGGCGGCTCACGTTGATTGCGGTCGTGTACAGGACCCTTATTCCCTGCGTTGTATGCCTCAGGTACATGGGGCATCCCGTACCGCATGGCATCACCTGCGGGAACTGACTGTGATCGAACTGAATGCAGTGACGGACAACCCGATCATCTTTAGTGCGGAGGATACGATCAGTGGGGGAAACTTCCATGGTCAGCCGCTGGCGATACCACTTGACTATGCGACTGTCGCCGCAGCAGAACTGGGTAATATCTCCGATCGCCGTTGTTATATGATGATCGAAGGCCGCTATGGATTGCCAAAACTCCTGATCGAAGATGCCGGACTCAATTCCGGTTTTATGATACCACAATACACAACGGCTGCCCTGGTAACAGAGAATAAGACCCTTTGTTTCCCGGCCAGTGCCGATAGTGTACCGACTTCCCTTGGTCAGGAAGACCATGTATCCATGGGTTCTATCAGTGGTCGTAAACTGCACCAGGTGATTGATAACCTGGAATATATACTGGCAGTCGAACTGCTCTATGCTGCACAGGCGGTGGATTTCAGACGGCCTTTACAATCAGGGCCTATCCTGGAAGCTGTACATTCCTTTGTACGTGAAACAGTTCCCTTCGCAGCCAAAGACAGGATCTTTGCTTATGATATCAAACAGCTGCATGGGCTGATCACCAATCAATCTTTAGTGAACGTGGCTAACAATGCCGCACTTGACAATCACCTTTCTCTAAACGGTATTTATCATGAACAGTTCGGACTTTATTAAGACATATGCGGCACACCCGCATTATAAAGCGCCCCGTGGCAATCAGCTGCACGCGCGCTCCTGGCAGACAGAAGCGCCTTTACGTATGCTGTTGAATAACCTCGATGCAGAAGTGGCGGAGAATCCTGATGAACTGGTGGTGTATGGTGGTATCGGTCAGGCAGCACGTAACAAAGAAGCCTTACAGAAGATCATTGAAATCCTGCTGGAACTGGACGAAGACCATTCTTTGCTGGTACAATCAGGCAAACCTGTAGGCGTCGTACGTACCCATCCGCAGGCGCCACGTGTCATGCTGGCGAATAGTAACCTGGTGCCTAAATGGGCTACCTGGGAACATTTCAATGAACTGCGTGCAAAAGGATTGATGATGTACGGACAGATGACCGCAGGTAGCTGGATCTATATCGGAACGCAGGGGATCTTACAGGGTACTTACGAGACGTTTGTAGCCTGTGGTCGTCAGCATTTTAATGGTGACCTGAAAGGTAAACTGCTTGTGACTGCCGGTATTGGTGGTATGGGTGGCGCACAGCCACTGGCAGCAACCATGGCAGGGGCCGTATTCCTGGGCGCAGATGTGGATGAATCACGGATCCGCAAGCGTCTGGCCACTCGTTATATCGATCGTATTACACACTCCTACGAAGAAGCGATTGCCTGGGCAATGGATGCTAAAGCCAAAGGTGAGGCATTGTCTATCGGCCTGGTAAGTGATGCGGGAGATATGCTGGAACGTTTACTGAAAGACAATATTATTCCTGATGTACTGACTGACCAGACCTCTGCGCATGATCCTATCAATGGATATGTGCCGAATGGTTTGTCGTTAGAAGAAGCAACGGCATTACGTAAAAAGGATCCGGCAGATTATAAGGCCCGCTCTTTGAAGAGTATGGCCCGTCACGTATCCTTTATGCTGGCTTTACAGGAAAAGGGCGCTATTACCTTTGACTATGGTAACAACCTGCGTGAGTTTGCACGTGAAGGCGGAGAGCCCAATGCATTCAACTTCCCCGGATTTACGCCTGCTTATATCCGCCCATTGTTCTGTGAAGGGAAAGGCCCTTTCAGATGGGTGGCTTTATCCGGCGATCCTGAAGATATTTATACAACCGACAAGGCATTGATGGAAGCCTTTCCGGAGAATACAGCGCTCATTAACTGGCTGAAGAAAGCACAGGCACAGGTAGCCTTCCAGGGATTGCCTGCGCGTATCTGCTGGCTGGGACTCGGTGAAAGAGAAAAAGCAGGTCTTATCTTTAATGAACTGGTGAGAACAGGTAAGGTGAAAGCGCCTATTGTGATCGGCCGTGACCACCTGGATTGTGGTTCTGTTGCATCTCCCAACAGGGAAACAGAAGCTATGAAAGATGGCTCGGATGCTGTGTCTGACTGGACCTTGTTAAACCTGATGGCGAATACAGGCGGCGGCGCCACCTGGGTATCTTTCCATCATGGTGGCGGCGTGGGTATGGGGTATTCACAACATGCGGGCATGGTCGTACTGGCGGATGGTTCTGAACGTGCAGAAGCCTGCCTGAAAAGAGTATTATTCAATGATCCGGCATTGGGCATCTTCCGTCATGCGGATGCAGGGTATGAAGAAGCAAAAGCAACTGCCAGAAAATTCAATATCTGATCTATGGAACTGATAGGCCCTTTTTCACAGATATTACCACTGACTGCACTGCCTTTAAAAGGTGCATTGCAGGATGAACAACTGACCATCATTCCGCATGGCGGTGTTGTGACAGACGGTGGTAAAATTATTGCTACAGGCGATTTCAGAGCATTGCAGCATCAATATCCGGATTGTGATGTTACCCACATTACAGTACCTGCTGTATTGATGCCGGGATTCCTCGACTGTCATACACACATCTGTTTTGACGGTACCCGTAATCGTGATTATGCGATGCGCATCGGAGGGAAGTCATACCTTGATATTGCGCGCGCAGGTGGGGGTATCTGGGATTCTGTCACTAAAACAAGAATGGCAGATCATGAGACCCTGGTGAAGAATACGGCAGCACGCGCCAACAGACATCTGCATGAAGGCGTGACGACCATTGAAGTGAAAAGCGGATATGGATTGAATATGGACGGTGAACTCAGTATGCTGCGTGCGATTCAATCTGCCGCTGGTCATACCAAAGCAACACTTATTCCTACCTGTCTGGCAGCGCATATGCGTCCGAAGGATTTTGAAGGTACAGAAGAGGCTTATCTTGAATGGATATTGACTGCGTTACTTCCCCTTGTCCAGACGGAACAACTGGCGCAACGTGTGGATATCTTCATAGAAGAAACAGCCTTTTCAGCAAACGCTTCAAAACACTTCCTGCAACAGGCAGCTGAAATGGGTTTTGCAGCTACTGTACATGCCGATCAGTTTTCAACCGGTGGCGCTGCCGTAGCTGTTGCAGCCGGTGCTTTATCAGCGGATCATCTGGAGGCAAGTGATGATGCCGCTATTGCTTTACTGGCTGCGGCTGATATTGTCGCTGTTGTGTTACCTGGTGCTTCTTTGGGACTGGGTATGCATTATGCACCGGCAAGACGTTTGCTGAACGCAGGCGCCTCCCTGGCTATTGCGAGTGACTGGAATCCGGGGTCTGCACCGATGGGCGATCTGCTGATGCAGGCGGCTGTGTTAAGTGCAGCAGAAAAATTATCAGCAGCAGAAGTATTCGCAGCATTGACAAGCCGCGCAGCGAAAGCATTACAACTAAATTATGTAGGGCAACTGGCAAGTGGTTTTATTGCAGATATGCAGGCCTATCCGACGGCAGATTACCGTGATATTTTATACTATCAGGGGAAAATGAAACCGATCAAAGTCTGGAAAGAAGGAGAACGGATCATGTAAGTACTGGTAGTTGGCAACATATTAAAAAGGGAGCATCATTCAGTTGATGCTCCCTTTTTGGTGGTGGCAAATGCTGTTGTGAAATGATTATTGTTTGATCACTTTGCGTGTAATGGCTTTTTCGCCATAAGTAAGCTTCAGCGTATACACTCCTTTAGGCAGATGACTTGCTGCGAGGCTGGTATTGTATTGACCAGCATCCAGGCGACCGCGTTTCAGGATCGCTACCTGTTTGCCATTGATATCATATACTGCCAGTAATACATCTGCTGGTTTATCCAGGAAGAAGCTTACGGTGCTGTTATCATCAAATGGGTTTGGATAACTGGTCAGTGTGGTCACCAGTTTTACCGGTGCTTTTTCTGGCGCACTGGCTGCCAGTTTAGCTGCTGATGCTGTAGAAGAGATCACCAGCTGTGGCGCTGTCAGACCTGCTTCCTTCGATCTCCAGATCACACGTGGATCAGCGCCGGTGCTGCTCAGCAGGGCCAGTGAAATACCATTACGTCCTGCTGCTTTTTCTGTCTGCACGTAGTTGGTGATATCCCATGAATAGTATCTGCCAACAGAGTCAGTCACGACAGTGGTCTGTAATGCAGTTGTGCCGGTGGCCGGTTTGTTATTCCAGGTGAGCGCAGCTTCTGTCCAGCTGGTATTAGCGACTGCATACACACCTATGGGCAGATTGGCTACGCGGTTATCTTCAATTTTACCATATACTTTTAATACGGCAGAAGAGATGTTGTTTACACCACTTACATCAAAACGAAGGAAGCTTTGTCTGTCGTAACCAGCAGTGGCGGTAGCATTTATTTTGGATGCCAGTACTGCCGCATCAGTAGTGCCGTGGGTAATAGCAGCGTAATCACCGTTTCTTACATAAGCATCCTGTAAAGGTGCGAGTGTTGATTGTTGTGTGGAAGACGAGGTAATGATACGTACTTCTGTCAGACTATTCCAGGCGCTTGCGCTATTACCATGGCCCACGATCCGCACATGTTTTGCACTGCGTGGTGTGAAGGTGAATGATTCCAGTGCGTTGGAAGTGCCACTGCTTTGCAGACCTGTTGCCGCAGAAACCCAGTTGCTGCCATCAGTGCTGGTCAGGATGTCAAAGAAGGTACGTCTTACGGTACCACTGTAGAAGGCGATATTGACACCGCTTACAGTGGTGGTGTTGTCCAGACAGAATTGTATCCACTGACCATCACCTTCTGCTGACCAGCGGGTGTTATAATCATTATCCTGTACGTTGGCTGGTACGTTACCATCGTTTGCGCTGGCAGATACAGGTACGCATACATTACCTCCCGGGAAATCATCCGCAGGATTCAGGATACGTTCACGGATCCATGCACCGGCAGGTTTGAGTCTGGCGGTTGTCCACGGACCATTCGAGCAGGTACCGGTTATCCATACAGCACCGGAACGGAAGTCATCAGAGTAGTTCCAGTTGGTCCAGCTGATCTTCTTACGCGCCATCAGATCGATGTATTGTTGCGCCATGGTGAAGTCATTCGCACCGTCTCCGCTGGCTTCCTGTGTACCGAATTCTGTTACGAATACAGGCAGTCTGTCAGACGCTGTGTTCAGCTGATTGAGATAAGCGGTGCGATGATCTTTTGCATAGAAATGGAAAGTATACATCAGGTTACCCTGTGTCAGCGGATTGTTGAAAATATCCTGTAAGGAACCATCACCGGACAGGCCCATGGTAGACCATCCATGTGTACCCACCAGTATTACGGCGTCATTGTCGATGGCGCGTATGAATGGGATCATCTGATCAGCATAGGTTTTGATCTTTGCCCAGGTAGCACCCGAGTTAGGTTCATTACAAATGTCGTAGATGATGTTGTTTTTGTTCTTGTGTGTGTTGGCGATGGCAGAGAAGAAAGTCTTTGCTCTGGCGAGGTTGTAGTTAGGATCGCCTGGTGTGAGCTGATGCCAGTCCACCAGTGCATACATACCACGTGCCGTGGCTTCTTCTATGAGGCGGTTCACCTGATTGGTAAAGCCGGTCGGATCGGTTTCATAACCGCCTTCCTGTACATAGAGGGAGATACGCAGGATGTCAGCGCCCCAGTCGTATGCCAGCGCATCGAGTGAAGCGGCTGTCAGACAGCTTCCCCAGCCATACCACTGGATACCGTGTGTGCTCATACCTCTGAGCTGGATCGGGTTGCCATACTGATTGCATAATTTGGTACCGATCACCTGCAACTGACCGTTTTTCTGAACGGGCGTCTGTGCATGTGTTTGTGAACTAAAACCCAGCAGGCATAGTAAAAATGCAGCCAGCCGGAAAGAAAGGGCAGATCCATTCTTTGTCATTTGGATAGTTGTTTTGAGGGTGATAAAAAATAAAAACTATGTTGATATTGTAATGGTTACATACGGTGGAAATTGATATGGTTACTACATAGGTTTTCGCTACAGGTTATAGGCTGTTCAGTCGCTACAGGTCTTTATGCAATCGTTTGCGCAATATAGTGAAAAATATCAATAGGCAGCTCTCAGGTAAGAAATTAGGAATTAAGAATTAGGAATTGTTGTGAATGGTCTTCCAGATAATAGAATAAGGTCTTTTATGATAAGTTGAGTGGGGGTGAATTTTTGAATGATTTATGAAGTAATAAAAACGGGGGCTTCTATGATAAGTTGATTGGCAGACATGAATTTCTGTGGACAGACAATTTCCGCATGTAATTCCTAATTCCTAATTCTTAATTCCTAATTGTAACTTTGTCTTCTATGATGAAGCCAGATTTTTACAGACAGCCTGCGGGGTGGACAGGACGGATAGATGGTACAGACGAAGAATTACTGCGCTGGCACCAGCGTGTTACGCCTGTGAACCTGTTGACCGGATCATTGCCTTCCTTAAAGCCACATCAGCAGGGTGTAGCATTTCTTGGGTTTGCGAGTGATGAAGGCGTGCGCCGCAATAAAGGCCGTGTAGGCGCAGCTGAAGGGCCGGCTGCACTAAGAACAGCCAGTAGCAATTTTCCTGTTCATTTTGACAGTGAACTGATACTGGCAGATGTTGGAGATGTGATATGTAAGGATAATCTGCTGGAAGAAGCACAACAGACATTATCTGATACTGTGCTGACTATACGCAAGGCTGGTTATTTGCCGGTATTACTGGGTGGTGGTCATGAGATCACTTATGGACATGCGCATGGTATTTATCAGCACCTGCTTGCGCGTAAACGTGGCGAGAAACTGGGACTGCTGAATTTTGACGCACATTTTGACCTGCGGATGAAAGGAGAGGAGGGTAGTACTTCAGGTACAGGGTTCTGGCAACTTGCGCAGGACTGTAAACTGGAAGGTTTGCCTTTTTATTATCTCGCACTGGGTATCCAGGCCAATAGTAATACGCAGCAGCTGTTCCGTATTGCGGGTGACCTCGATGCGCAATATGTGGATGCGGATGCTTTTCACCTGCAGGATAAAGCGCTTTTACATGCCGCTATCGGTCAGTTCTTAAGAGATGTGGACCATGTATACCTCACCATCGATCTGGACGTATTTTCGGCTGCTTTTGCCCCTGGTGTAAGTGCAACTGCTTATAACGGTATAAGACCTGATGGTCTGTTCCTGGAATGTTACCGCAATATTCTGCAGAGTGGTAAGCTCGCAGGTATTGATATCGCAGAACTGAACCCTTCTCTGGATGTGGATAACCGTACTGCGAAACTGGGTGCTGCCTTATTATTTGAAATGATCAGCAATCTGCATTATCATTAGTAGTAACATATAGTTGCGGTCTGCAATATCTTGTCACAATCCCCCGTAACGCGTTGCGTATTTCCCGCAATTCTTTCCGGGGGATTGTCTTTTCTTACAGGGCTTTTTTATATTTGGAGCACTAAAACAAAATTGCCATGAAATTGATCCCAAAAGTAGCTGTAATAGCTACTGTCATGTTATGTTCCTCGCTTTTGGCAGGTGCCCAGAAAATTAAAGTACAGGAAGGCGATGTCGCCGTTTTAAAAGAACAAACTGAGATTAACACAGAATTTACGTACGACCATGTAAAGGTGGGCGAGTTCGATAATGAAGATGATTATATCCAGAAGAAGAAAGACGAATACAACAAGAAAGAAGCTGGTAAGGGCGACACCTGGGCAACTGCCTGGAAAGCCGACAGAGCGGCCCGTTTTGAACCAAGATTTAATGAAATGTTCACAGAGGGTTCCAATGGTATCAAAGCGGGTAATTTTCCTGCTGCAAAGTATACGCTGATCTTTAAAACGACCTTTGTTGAACCTGGTTTTAATGTAGGGGTGATGCGTAAGAATTCTTATATCAATGGAGAGATCTGGATCGTTGAGACGGCTGATAAGAGTAAAGTGGTGGCAAAGGTTTCTGTGGATAAGGCGCCTGGCAGAATTGCCTTTGGAATGGACTTTGACACCGGTGCACGTATTACAGAGTCATATGCAATGGCCGGCAGATCGTTTGGACGGTATGTGAGGAAATGAAATTAGGAATTAGGAATTACGATTCAAGGAGTTACTCTATATTAAAAAGGGTGCCGTTATTCAGGCTTGAATAACGGCACCCTTTTTAATATAATTTCAATCAATTAGAGAAACCAATTCCTAATTCCTAATTGTTAATTTAGAATACGATCGTCTTATTGCCATGTACGATCACCCGGTCTTCCACATGTGCTACTACGGCTCTTGTCAGTACCTGTCTTTCGATATCGCGTCCCAGCATCACCAGGTCGTTGACCGCATGACGGTGACTCACACGGGCTACATCCTGATCGATGATCGGCCCTTCATCCAGGTCGTCTGTCACATAATGTGCTGTGGCGCCGATCAGTTTTACGCCGCGTGTATAAGCATTTTTATACGGATTGGCGCCTGCGAATGCGGGCAGGAAGGAGTGATGGATATTGATGATCTTTCCGGGGAATGTGCTGACGAAAGAAGGAGAGAGTATCTGCATATAACGCGCAAGCACGGTAAAATCGGCTTTTGCGTCCTGGATCAGCTGAATGGCTTCTTTTTCCCTTTCGGCCTTATTTTCGGCATTTACGGGCAAATAATGGAAGGGAATACCAAAATCTTCTGTCAGTTTTCGCAGGTCTTCATGGTTGGAGATCACCAGTGGGATATCTACCGGTAATTCCCCGCTGCGCCAGCGCCATAGTAATTCCATCAGGCAGTGGTCGTAGCGCGATACCATGATCGCCATTTTCTTGCGGTGAGAAGTGTAATCAATACGCCATTCCATTTTCAGGGGAGCGGCTACCTTTTCCTGGAATTGTTTTTCCAGTTCTTCCATGGTAACAAGGGTGTTTTCCAGGTGGAAAACCATACGCATAAAGAACAGGCCTTCTTTCGGATCGGTGCTGTGCTGGCTTGCATCGAGAATGTTTGCTCCACAGGTAAAAAGGAACTGGGACACACCGGCAACTATGCCGGGCCGGTCAGGACAGCAGATGAGCAACCTGCCGGTAATATCGGTCTGCATAAAAATAGGTATATATATTCTCAGTAAAATACTAAAGTTATTTTACTTTTGGGCCCAATTTTGACGCATGAAGAAGATAGGATTGATGTCAGATACCCATAGTTATCTCCATCCCGATGTATACAGATATTTCGAAAAAGTGGACGAAATCTGGCATGCCGGAGACATTGGTAACCTGGAACTGGCGGATAAACTGGAGGCTTTTAAGCCCTTCCGTGCTGTATATGGGAATATTGATGGCGCCGAACTGCGGGTGCGCTATCCGCTGCATCTCCCTTTTGAAGTGGAACAGGTGAAGGTGTTTATGACGCATATTGGCGGATATCCGGGCAAATACGCTCCGGGAATCAAGGATCTGTTGAAGGAGCATACACCCAAATTATTTATTTGCGGGCATTCTCATATATTAAAAGTAATGCCCGACCCCGCTATGAATCTGGTGCATATCAACCCGGGAGCGTGCGGTATACAGGGATGGCATAAAGTCAAAACCCTGGTGAGGTTTGATCTGTCAGCAGGAAATATCAGTCAGCTGGAGGTAATTGAGCTGCCAAAGTAAGTGGAATGCAATGCATAATATATTTAGAACTGTGAAATGATGTTGAGATGGCTAACTTTATTGTCGGTGTGTCTGCTTTTTTGTGTTGCTGTTTCTGCACAGCAGAGAACCACGCTGTTTAAAAAAGCTACCCGATGGCTGGAGACGGAAAATGATTCCAATTATATCGAAGAGCATACAAAGGATATCACTTTTCGCATTTTCGGCTCCCGTAAATACAATAACTACGATATCGTGGATAACGGCATCGTAGACGGTAGTATTACGGATAATGGCCTCGTTAACTCCAAAAATTCCAAAGAAGTTTTATATCGTCCCAATACGCCTTTTAACGTCGGTGTCGGCGTCAACTATCGCTTTATTGCGGTGAATATTGCTTTTAACCTGCCCGCTATCAACAAAGACAGGGGAGAGTATGGTAAGACCAAAATGCTGGACCTCCAGACGCATATCTACACCCGTAAACTGGTAGTGGATTTCTATGGCCAGATATATGAAGGGTACTATATTGCCAATACGCGCAGACTGATCAACAGCTTCGGCTCCAATGCCGGTTCCAATAATGTGGAAATGATCCGTCCGGATGCAAAAAATGTGAATCTCGGACTTAATGTGCAGTATGTTTTCAATGCGAAACGCTTTTCCTACCGTGCGGCCTATCTGCAAAACGATTACCAGAAAAGGAGCGCCGGTTCCTTCCTGGTGGGTGGAGAGGTCTTTGGAGTGAGAATGAAAGGCGACTCAGGCCTGATCCCTTCCTATATTCAGAAAACCGGTTTCTTTAACGGAGAGAACTTCTACAGGACCCGCATCTTCAGCGGTGCTGCCAATGCGGGTTATGCACATACATTTGTCTATAAACAGCACTGGTTCACAACCCTGTCTTTAAGTGGCAGTCTGGGGGTGAATTACACGGTGATGAACCGGATCAACCAGGTTGATCTGAAAAAAGCCGGTATCCAGCTTAACAACAATATCCGTATATCCCTGGGTTATAACTCCAGCCGTTACTTTGCCGGCATTCACTATGTATACCTGACCACACGGAGTCAGTCGCCCGTGCCTGATACCTATCAGACGGTGGGGGCGGGCAATTTCCGTATCAGCCTTGCCAGAAGATTTACACTGAAGAAACAGCTTTTCTAAACGGGTTACAACGATTGCAGCTCTGTCACCAGGTTCTGACGGGCAATCATTTCGCGTTGTTCGCGGAAGCCGTCTGTCTTAAAGATGGAAGGCTGATCCAGGAAATGCTGTAATACCTTCTTTCTGCCTGCGTTATACACCTCATCAGGGTAGATACTATATTCCTCACGTATCTGTTTTGCATAACCTTCATAGACGTCGGCTGGTGTACCCAGTATTGACAGATCAAAGTCCAGGAAATAGTCCAGGTCAGGATGCGCGTTTGTATTGACATGCGTTTTGGTGGCACGAATAAGGTGCATAACGCCTTCTATATCGGCAGCGGGGTAGTTGGTCTGAAACAGGAATTCAGCCGCCGCCATAGCGCTTTGTTCCTCATTATCGACCTGTTTTACATCATAAATGAGATCATGGAAGAAAATAGCCAGCAGAAAGTTTTCATTGTCTGCAATGAGGTCGCTATGCTCCAGCTGTAACTGCAGCAGGGCGTAGAGATGGTGTAAGTTATGATAATGACGGTCTGCGGCTGAATATTGACGGGTGATCAGTTCGAATCCCTGGTCTATCAGTGCCTGGCTTTTAGTATATGGTTCCAGGAGTTGATTCCAGACGTTGTTTAAAGTATCTATCTGCATAGGGGTAAAGGTAAAAATAAAAATCCCGCCTGCCGAGACAGACGGGATTCTTTATCATTTATAGCCGGGGGCTATTGTGCTTTTTTAGCAAACTGTGCGCGGATCACGTTCAGTGCACCACCTGATTTGAACCACTCGATCTGTTGTTCATTGTAAGTGTGGTTTACCACGATTTCGTCCTTGCTGCCGTCTTTGTGGTTAGCCACAACAGTCAGCTGTTTACCAGGCGCGAAAGTAGTCAGACCCAGGATATCGAAAGTATCATCTTCCAGGATCTTATCGTAGTCTTCCTTATTAGCGAAGGTCAGTCCGAGCATACCCTGTTTTTTCAGGTTTGTTTCGTGGATACGGGCGAAAGATTTCACCAGGATGGCACGAACGCCCAGGTGACGTGGTTCCATTGCTGCGTGTTCGCGGCTGGATCCTTCACCATAGTTTTCATCACCTACCACAACGGAACCGATGTTAGCAGCCTTATAAGCGCGCTGTACAACAGGTACGCCTGCGTATTCGCCGGTCAGCTGGTTCTTAACGCTGTCAGTTTTGTCGTTGTATGCATTCAACGCACCGATCAGCATGTTGTTGGAGATGTTGTCGAGGTGACCACGGTATTTTAACCACGGACCTGCCATAGAGATGTGGTCAGTGGTACATTTACCTTTTGCTTTGATCAGCAGTTTCAGGCCTTTCAGATCAGTACCTTCCCATGCAGCGAATGGCGCCAGCAGTTGCAGACGGTCGCTGGTTGGGGATACGATCACCTGTACACCGCTACCATCAGCAGCAGGCGCCTGGTAACCTGGATCATCTACATCAAAGCCTCTGGTTGGCAGTTCGAAACCGGTTGGTTCGTCCAGCATTACTTCCTGGCCATCTTTTGTTTTCAGCTTGTCAGTCAGCGGGTTGAACGTCAGGTCACCAGCGATGGCGAAAGCAGTAACGATTTCAGGAGAAGCAACGAAAGCGTGCGTAGCTGCCAGACCATCATTCCTTTTCGCAAAGTTACGGTTGAAGGAAGTGATGATGGAGTTTTTACGGTTAGGATCATCGATGTGACGAGCCCACTGACCGATACAGGGGCCGCAGGCGTTTGCCAGTACAATACCGCCGATCTGGTCGAATGTATTTAACAGACCGTCTCTTTCGATGGTATAACGTACCAGTTCAGAACCCGGTGTGATGGTATATTCCGCTTTAACGTCGAGGTTTTTATCCACCGCCTGTTTCGCCAGGGAAGCAGCGCGGGAGATATCTTCGTAAGAAGAGTTGGTGCAGGAGCCGATCAGGGCAACTTCCAGTTTCTCCGGCCAGTTGTTTTCCCTTACTGCCTGTGCGAATTTGGAGATAGGCCATGCCAGGTCCGGTGTGAACGGACCGTTTACATGTGGCTCCAGTTCGTCCAGGTTGATTTCGATCACCTGATCGTAATATTTGGAAGGATCTGCATAGACTTCCGCATCCGGGCGCAGGTGTTCTTTTACGCCATCAGCCAGTGTTGCGATGTCCTGACGCTCAGTTGCATTCAGGTAAGCAGCGATCTTGGTATCATAGGCGAATACGGAGCAGGTAGCACCTATTTCCGCACCCATGTTACAGATCGTACCTTTACCGGTAGCGCTCAGACTATCAGCGCCTTCACCGAAGTATTCAACGATGCAGCCTGTACCACCTTTTACAGTCAGTACACCTGCAACTTTCAGGATCACGTCTTTAGGAGAGGTCCAGCCACTCAGTTTACCGGTCAGTTTTACACCGATCAGTTTAGGCATTTTCAGCTCCCATGGCAGACCGGCCATTACGTCTACTGCATCAGCGCCACCAACACCGATAGCCAGCATGCCCAGACCACCGGCATTGGGTGTATGGGAATCTGTTCCGATCATCAGACCGCCTGGGAAAGCATAGTTTTCCAGTACAACCTGGTGAATGATACCAGCGCCTGGTTTCCAGAAACCGATACCGTATTTGTTAGAGATAGAAGACAGAAAATCGTATACTTCCCTGTTAGTATCCACAGCAGTTGCCAGGTCTTCTGCAGCACCTGTTTTAGCCTGAATAAGGTGATCACAGTGTACGGTCGAAGGGACAGCTACTTTATCACGACCACAGGTCATGAACTGCAAAAGAGCCATCTGTGCGGTAGCATCCTGCATCGCAACGCGATCGGGTGCAAATTCCACATAAGATTTTCCACGCTCAAATGCCGCAGTGGTTGGAGCATATAAGTGTGCATATAAAATCTTCTCAGACAGTGTGAGCGGGCGTCCCAGCATTTTACGGGTAGCTTCCACCTTACCCGGCAGTGCCGCATACACTTTTTTAATCATTTCGATATCAAACACCATGGAAAAAAAATTTTTGACCTATTAGAAAATGCATCGCAAAATTAATTAAATTAAGCCAGTTTATAAAAGACATGTAGGCGACAGTCTACGAAGGCTCGACACACAAAACGCCCGGTTACCCTACCGGTTCACAAAGGAAATGCCACTAATTCACTGCCAACGCACTATCAGCCAACTCCGGGGCTGAACTTGGACTTGTTTTTGACCCGGGATTGTAATAAATTTGATATATGAATCGATTTAAAGATTTCGTGGAATGGCAGGCCTTTGGGGTCTGCACAGCTATCGGCAATAAGCTTGGGATAGCTACCTCACGTATCCGCTTGTTTTTTATCTATACCTCATTCGTTACGATGGGTTCTCCGCTTATCGTTTATATGATCATGGCATTCTGGGTTAATATGAAAAATTATATCCTGAACGCCCGCAGAAACCCCCTTAGGTACTTATAATTTCCATTCAGGCTTATCAGTTAACCTCGGGCAATTTAAATAATTGACAGATGCATCCCGCGTCGGGACATGCTATTGGCATCTCATGCGATGATATGTACAATACATCACTATAACTGCTGCCATTTTTTATACATTTCACTGGTGTTATATCTCCTTTTCTGCAGATACAAAGTATCCGCTCCTGATACCTTTACAGCTTAATAATTCTTTCTTATTTCTTCGATATACTACGTTACTACGCCTACATTATGCCGTTACCCCTTCGCTCTTAAGCGTACAGATAGCGGCGTAATGACGGTATACCTTCGTTGCAGAGCGGCAAACAAAGCGATAAGGGATTATAAATTAGTCGTTTAGCACTATTTTGAGCGAAGAAGGCTTATAAAGGGAACATTTACAATGTGTTATACGGCATATGATGCTTTTGTAAATATTAAAGCTGCAGGAACACCCTCTGTTTCGCGTTTTAGACCAGAACGGAGTATGAGTGAATAGATTTTTTTACATTTTTTTCTCATTTATTTTCAATTGATTGTAAGTAGTTAGGTTGCAAGTCGTCTTAAAATTCAATATATCTTTAGAATCCGGCTATACCTTGCCTGTACAATTACTATAAAATTTTAACCAAATACACTGAAAAATGAAAATGCCTGCACTGAAGCACCTGGCAAGTGGTATGCTGCTTTTAAGTACCGCGTTATTGATGTCTGCCTGTTCGAAAGATGACAATCAGGGTAAAGCGCGTATTCAGGTCGCTCTGACCGATGATCCCGGAGATTTTAAAGCTGTTTATATCGATGTTCAGGAAGTGAACGTCAATTACAATGATAGTGATGACAATGGCTGGCAGGCTTTGCCTGGCATGAAAAAGGGACGGTATAACCTGTTAACGCTTGTTAATGACAGGGACACTGTACTGGCGGATGCGGAAATCAATTCCGGAACTATTAAGGAAATCAGACTTGTATTAGGAGATGATAACTGGGTGGTGACCAACAATGGGGATTCTATCAGGTTACAGACGCCCAGTGGACAGTCTTCCGGTGTAAAACTAAAAATCAACATGCCGGTATCAGGCGGTATTCTTTACAGATTGCTACTGGATTTTGATGTGGCAAAATCTATACACGAAGCGGGCAATTCAGGGAAATATATCCTGAAACCTGTTATCAGAACTGTACTGGAAGCACAGGGAGGTAGTATTCAGGGCGTCGTATTGCCGGCAGTGTTGCCTTCAGCAATATTGGTGCTGAACGGACAGGATACGGTAGCAAGTACCTATTCCGGTATTGGTGGCGCTTATATCCTGAAAGGAATCGCTGCGGGTAGCTATTCACTGCACTATATTTCTGTTGATACTACGCTGCAACCAGCAGTGAAACAGAGCGTGGTAGTAGAAACAGGTAAAGTAACGAAAATAGATACACTGACTTTAATACATTAATCTTAACAGCCAATCTTTTTAATAGTGTAAACAAAAAATCCATCTGCCAGCGGCGGATGGATTTTTTGTTTGAGTGATTATCTTAATCCAGATGGAAATTTGTCATTGCGTGATAATGGTTCTGCAACTGATTCACCGTGATGGAACCTTTAATTTCCCTGTGTTCATCCCGGTAATCCAACCTGGTGGCCGGGTGACCGTCATCAAGGGTGTGCAGTTTTACGGAGAATGGCCCGCGTACATAAATTTCGCCGCCGCCGTTTACTGAGAGAGATTCGTCTTTTTTGAACTTTAGTTTCAGTAACTGTTCTTCATTTAGTGGAATTGAATAAAGGTCCTGGAGGTCATACCAGAATTCCTGTTCTCCGGTTAATACACATACCTGTTTGTCTTCGCGGTTAACTTCCAATACCTGACCTTCCACCGTCTTTCCTTCATACTCCACTAAAACTGTATCTCCTGCTTTTACATCATGTAAATTGATCATGGTGAGTAAAATTTTTGGGTGTTTAGTATTATAGTTATAGTCTGAAAATGAGTTGGTCGTAGTCTTATCCTAAGATAAGAAATAGTCCATAGACTATAACTATTTTCCTGTCTTGTTTTTATACAAAAGGCAGGCCAGCTATCGTCTATGGACTATCAACTATAATACTGGGAACGGTCCCTTATCTTACTACTTCACGGATCCTTACCAGGTCTTCCAGTAATCCTTCCAGCAGATCCAGGTGCAGCATATTGGCGCCATCAGATTTAGCTTTGGATGGATCAGGGTGTGTTTCGATGAACAGACCATCTGCACCGGTAGCAATAGCTGCCTTGGCGATAGTGCTGATTAGTTTCGGGTTACCTCCGGTTACGCCGCTGGTCTGGTTAGGCTGTTGCAGGGAGTGTGTACAATCCATGATAACAGGTACGCCATGTTCACGCATGATAGGAATATTGCGGTAGTCTACTACCAGGTCCTGATAACCGAAGGTGGTACCGCGTTCGGTCAGCCAGACCTTATCATTACCTGCCTGTTTTACTTTTTCAACGGCAAATTTCATGGCTTCGCCGCTTACAAACTGGCCTTTCTTCACATTCACCACTTTACCTGTTTCCGCAGCTGCGATCAGGATGTCGGTCTGGCGGCAAAGGAACGCCGGGATCTGCAGTATATCCACATACGCAGCAGCCATAGCAGCTTCCGCAGCAGAGTGAATATCTGTTGTAACAGGCAGATCAAATGTTTCTTTGGTTTTTTGCAGCAGGTCCAGTCCTTCCACATCACCAACGCCTGCGAAAGAGTTGATGCTGGTACGGTTTGCTTTACGGTAAGACGCTTTAAAAATATATGGAATATTCAGTCTTTTGCAGATTCCTGAAACTTTTTCAGCTACATGCATCAGCAGCGCTTCATCCTCTACTACACAAGGACCGGCTATCAGAAAAAAGTTGTCAGGATTGTATTGATCCTTAAAAAGGGATTTCAGATGTGTTGTTGCTGACATGATTTTTGTATTTGAGATCGCAAAGTTACGCTATTCTAAGGGATTACTTTTCAGTTGAAGTGTATGGGCTATTTTCTATAATTGTCATAATATTGTAATCTGAAACCATGGAATGTTCGCTGGGCGTGCATCTTTTACAAAGTAATTTTCCGGATTGTTACCGCATTGTCATGCGCTGAAGGGAGCTGTTCTGAATTACTACAGAAGCTGTTAATATTACGTCTTAATTAAAAAAGCCATTCATTCGAGATAGCATGAAGAAAGATAAAATACTGGTAATCGGCGCCTGCGGGCAGATTGGTGTTGAACTCACACTCGCATTAAGAAAGATGTACGGAGATGCAAACGTAATCGCATCCGATCTTCGCGAAGAACACGACCTGCTGAAGGGGACCGGTCCTTACGTATCCCTCGATGTTATGAACAAAGAGATGCTCCACGTACTGGTTATCCGTCATAATATCACGCAGATCTACCTGCTGGCTGCGATCCTTTCTGCTACCGGTGAAAAGAACCCACTGCTGGCATGGCACATTAACATGGCGAGCCTGCTGAACGTACTGGATATTGCGAAAGAAGAAAATATCGACAAAGTATACTGGCCAAGTTCCATTGCGGTATTCGGTCCGAATTCACCAAAACAGGATACGCCTCAGCACACCATCATCGAGCCGACGACCATTTATGGTATCAGCAAGTTTGCAGGTGAACGCTGGTGTGAATACTACAGCCACCGTTATGGCGTAGACGTTCGTAGTCTGCGTTACCCGGGTCTGATCAGTTATAAATCAGCGCCAGGTGGCGGTACTACCGATTACGCTATTGAGATCTTCCATGAAGCACTCGAAGAAAAGAAATATACCTGCTTCCTGTCAGAAGGCACTTACCTGCCAATGATGTACATGCCGGATGCTATCCGTGCTACCATCGAGCTGATGGAGGCCGATAAAGATAAAGTGAAGGTGCGTTCTTCCTATAACCTTGGTGGCATGAGCTTTTCTCCGAAAGAGATCGCTGCTGAGATCAAAAAGCACATCCCTGAATTTACCATCAGCTATGAACCAGATTACCGCCAGCAGATCGCTGATGGCTGGCCACAGAGCATGGATGACAACCTGGCCCGTCAGGACTGGGGTTGGAAACCGGAATACAACCTGGAGAATATGACAGTGGATATGCTGAAGAACCTTAAAAAGTAAGCGCTTATTCCTACATTTGGCTCAACGCAAACCTTCAATTTTCGCGTATGAAGCTGGAGAACGGGGAATATCTGGGTAAAAACAACCGTACTTTTCATGTGGATGGACTTATCATCAATAAGACCAGCTATCATGAGAAGGTATTTGAAGGATGGCATTTTCATCAGAACAACCATCTTTCCTTTATCCTGGAAGGAGGCAACCGTGAGTATCGTAAACAAACGGATCAGGTGTTGCGGCCAGGTAATATGGTGTTTTATCCGGGAGGTGAGTGGCACCGCAACAGCCATACACAACATCCTTCGCTGAATATCAATCTTGAAATAGAAGATCATTTTTTACAACATTATGAGGCCAGCTTTACTGCCGGGCCTCATAATGCTTTTAAGGCACTGGATAACCTGCATCAATCGTTCTCTCCCGCTCATAATCCCCTTTTCCATACCCAGGCAAAACTGACCGCACTTCGTATTTATCACGACTGCCAGGTGGCAGACCAGCATAGCAGCCTGTCTGTTCATCAGCAATTATTATCATTATTACAGACAGCCGGAACGCGTGAAAAAACGGACAGACAACTATTCGGCGGACGTGTGGATAAAGTCATTGAATTGCTGCATGACCGCTGGAATGAGCACATCTCTTTGCAGGATCTCAGTACAGTTACTGCCTTGCATCCTGTTACCGTATCCCGGCATTTTACTGCTTATTTTGATTGTTCGCTGGGAGAATATATGCGCAGGATCAGGGTGGAAAGATCCCTGCTGCTTGTCAGACAGCCCACATTATCATTGACAGAGATCGCCTATCAGTGTGGTTTCTTTGATCAGAGTCATTTTATACGGGCATTTAAAGCGCAGACCGGCTTTTTACCCAAAGCATTCAGGAAATTTTAATCCGTTCCACAGCGCCCGCTAAATCCATCCAATTTTAAGCATACGGGATCATTGAACTTCGCAGAAAAAGAAAGTATATGTATTTCCGGAGCAGCTGGTTAACAGTTATTTATATCGTTTTTTATATGGCGGCTTATGCACAGGCCCCTGCTAAAAAAGAGATCGCCGATGCGGTGGATAAAATGGCGGTCCTTTTGCAGGACCGGTATGTTTCCGCTGAGAAAGGAGGGGCTATTGCCAGTCATCTGCAGGCACAGCTGAAAGCAGGTAAATTTACTGCTGTAAAAAGCTGGCAGGAATTTGCGCAGCTGGCGACTAAAAGTTTACAGGACTTTAGTCATGACGGGCATCTGTATGTCAGGAATGACCCGATTAGATGTCAGGAGTTACTGGCTGCTGATAAAGCAGCGGCACCAGCAGCAGTTGGTGGTAATACACCTGGTGAAGATCCTTTTTTTTATAGTCCGGTAGCAGCAGATCATAACTATGGTTTTGAAAGTGTGCGTATCGCTGCTGATAATGTGGGGTATTTACGGCTGGCCGAAATCAATATTTCCCGTAAAAGTCTGGCTACATTATACGCGGCTATGGCGTTTGTGGCCAATACAAGAGCGCTGGTAATAGACCTGCGGAATAACGGTGGGGGAGGGAGTGATACCGGCGCTGTATTTGAAAGCTATTTTCTGCCGCCAAAAACGCCTTTACTGACCTTTACCAGCCGGACAGGTGAACATACCTCCGATAGTACCGTATCGTGGCTAAAAGAGCCCCGTTATGAGCGTCCCGTTTTTATTCTGATCAATCGTAAGACAGCATCTGCCGCAGAGGCGTTTGCGTTTGTATTGCAGAAAATGAAAAGGGGGACGGTGATAGGGGAGGCATCTGCCGGCGCTGCGAATATGAATGTCTGGCTACCGGTGAATAAGGACATCTTTATCTCGGTTTCAGAAATGGCGCCGGTCTGGCATGGTACGACAGCTACCTGGGAGCAACAGGGCGTACAGCCTGATTGTGCAGCGAAGACGGAAGCAGAAATTGATGCCTGTATTCATGCGAAGATCGGGCGGCCACAGTTCAGGCCTGTTCATTAAAAGTATCCGCATAAAAAAAGACGAATGCAATTTGCATTCGTCTTTTCTATTTTGAGTAGTTGAGATTTTTATGCTACGAATCCAACAGCGACCGTTGAATTGCTCATTTCATCGATCAGGATGAAGGCGCCATTTGCAGGATTAGCATCATAACTATCTGCAAATATCGGATGTGCTGTTTTCAGTGTGATCTTACCAATATCATTCAGGCCCATTTCTTTCCTGTCTTCCAGGATGGTATTGGAGGTTACATCGATCACGTGCTGGATCTGCTGTACTTTCGCCTTCACACGGTTTACGCCATGTTGCAGCAGATACGTTTTACCAGGCACCAGTTTGGTCTGATCCATCCAGCATACCTGTGCATCGATCTCTTTCAGCAGGGAAGGTGCATTTTCTGGTCTGGACAGCATGCTGCCACGGCTGGTATCAATTTCATCTTCCAGTGTGATGACAACGCTCTGACGCGCTTCTGCGGTAGTGAGTTGTGTTTCGAACTGCTCGATGGTTTTGATACGGCTTTTCTGCTGAGAGGGCAGGGAGATGATCTCATCACCTACGTTGAAATGTCCGCTTACCACTTTCCCTGCGAAACCGCGGAAGTCATGGTAGGCATCTGTTTTCGGACGGATCACGGACTGTACTTTGAAACGTGCAGGGTGACTGCTGTCTGCGTGATCGAAGGTGATCTGTTCCAGGTATTCAAGAAGGGATTCTTCGGAGTACCAGCTGATCTTTTCAGAACGGGTGGCCAGATTTTCTCCGTAGATGGAAGAGATCGGGATGTATTTGATAGAAGGCGCTTTGAATGGCGCTTTAGCGATCAGTTGCTGGAAGTCTTCCACGATCTGGTTAAAGCGTGCCTCGCTGTATTCTACCAGGTCCATTTTATTCACGCATACTACCAGGTATGGGATACGCAGGAGGCAGGCGATGAAGAAGTGGCGGTAAGTTTGTTCGACGATACCTTTACGTGCATCGATCAGGATCAGGGATACCTGTGCATTGGAAGCACCGGTCACCATGTTACGGGTATACTCGATGTGACCAGGTGTATCGGCGATGATGTATTTACGGGTAGGAGTGGAGAAGTAGATATGTGCCACGTCGATGGTGATACCTTGTTCACGTTCAGCCACGAGGCCGTCTGTCAGCAATGACAGGTCGGTAAAATCAAGTCCTTTGCGTTTGCTGGCAGCATGTAAAGCTTCCATTTTATCCTGTGGGATAGAATGAGTATCATAGAGCAGCCTGCCTATCAGGGTGCTTTTACCATCATCTACACTGCCGGAAGTGGTTATACGTAAAACCTCCATGTTATATTTTTTGAGTGGTGGCGCATTGTGGTGTTCCACCATAATTTTTATACAAGTTAATAAGTGCGTATGCGACAGGAAGGACTAGAAGTAGCCTGCCTGTTTTCTCTTTTCCATTGCTGCTTCAGAGCGTTTATCATCAATACGGGCGCCTCTTTCAGATATCTTGGCTTCGAGTATTTCGGAGATGATATCTTCCAGTTTATCTGCCTCAGAGATAACAGCAGCGGTACAGGTCATGTCGCCTACTGTGCGGAAGCGTACTTTCTGGCGGAAAGGCGTTTCTTCTTCTGTTGTATTGAGGAATGGGGAGGTAGGCCAGTACATACCATCTCTTTCAATGATATCTCTTTCGTGGGAGAAGTAGATGGATGGAATTTCCAGCTTCTCTCTGCGGATGTAGTTCCACACGTCCAGTTCTGTCCAGTTGGAGATCGGGAATACGCGTACGTTTTCACCCATCTGTATTTTACCGTTGAGCATATCGAACAGTTCAGGACGTTGCATTTTAGCATTCCACTGACCGAATTCGTCCCTTACGGAGAAGATCCTTTCTTTCGCACGGGCTTTTTCTTCATCACGACGTGCGCCGCCGATGCAGGCGTCGAATTTCAGTTCTTCGATAGCGTCCAGCAGGGTGACAGTCTGCAGAGCGTTTCTGCTGGCATATTTACCAGTTTCTTCCTGTACTTTACCCTGGTTGATGCTATCCTGCACATATCTTACTTTAAGATCAAGACCCAGTGATTCCACCAGCCAGTCACGGAACTGAATAGTTTCGGGGAAGTTGTGGCCGGTATCTACGTGTAATAAGGGAAAAGGAACTTTACCAGGATAAAATGCCTTTTGCGCCAGGCGCACGATCGTGATAGAGTCCTTACCACCTGAGAACAGGATAGCAGGGCGTTCGAACTGTGCAGCTGTTTCACGTAAAATATAGATGGCCTCGTCTTCCAGTGCCTGCGGAAACTCCCACTGTATTTTATTGGTCATAAGTCTTTTTTTTAAAATGTCCCTCGGGGACCAGATGAATCAAATCAGTTACAAGTTATAAAGGGAATGTCAGATCAGCCATGTAAGCCGCATTCTTTTTTTGACAGTTCCCACCACCATCTGCCGGCACGGGGATGCTCGCCCGGTTCGATGGCACGGGTACAGGGGGCGCACCCGATAGAAATGAAGCCTTTGTCGTGCAATTTGTTATAGGGAACATTTTGCTCCTGCAGATAATTGATCATTTCGTCATAGCTCCAGTTGATCAGTGGATTGTATTTGTACAGCTGACGTTGTTCGTCCCATTCCAGGGCGTGGAGCGCCTGACGGTTTTCAGACTGTTCTGCACGGAGGCCGGTGATCCAGACCTTTACACCCTGCAGGGCGCGGTTCAGCGGTACTACTTTACGGATATTACAGCATTCTTTACGGTTTTCAACAGATTCATAGAAGCTGTTAGGACCTTTTTCCTGCAGTAATTTCTCTACTGATGCAGTTTCCGGGAAATAAACTTCAAATGTCTTTTTGTAGCGGGCGCGGGTGAGGTCCATCAGGTCATAGGTTTCCTGAAACAAACGGCCGGTGTCCAGTGTGAAGACCCTGACAGGCAGGTTAGCACGCCAAATCATGTCTGCAATCACCTGATCTTCCTGTCCAAATGAGGTGGAAAAGGCCACCGCTCCGGGAAATTCTGCTGCCAGATACTGCATGGCAGCAATTGGATCTAGCCCTTCCAGTGCTGTACTGATATTCTCCATGTGATCTATCTCAATAAACTGACATTCATCCGTAGTTGCCTGCGAATGCCAGTGATACTTCCTTTAATTATAATTGACAACTGGTGTTGTATACAAAAATACATAAACTCTATAAAAAAGATAGGGTTTTTTTAAATGGAGGATATTGGGGTAATTAAAAGTGTATTAATATTTGATTGCTAATTGATTATGTTGTTCAGGGTGAAGTGATCTGGAAAATGACTGCTATTGCCTGGGTCGCTTGCGTCTGGTATTTTCTATGGGGGAAGATAAGGACAGATAGCGTGTTTAGGGGGTGCGGATAAATGGAGATAGCAGGTGGGAGGGCAATTGATTATGATGCCAGCTAAGGGGGTGGACCATTGGAAGTAACTGGTGTAAAGTTGGGCAGCGATGAGGAATAGATACCGATAAAAAAAGCCGGAGCGTGAACTCCGGCCTTTCAGCTATAATATTGAGACATTTCTGGTCAATATATCCTTCAGTGTTTTGGTCTCAAGGATTTTCAGCGTCGCATCTCTTACTTTCCCCATTACGTCGTTCAGGCCGCACACGGCTTCATCCCGGCAATTCTCACATTTTTCATAATAGTTGAGACTTACGCAGGGGAGTAGCGCGATGGCGCCATCCAGCAGGCGGATGATCTTCGCAAGAGGGATTTCCTTGGGTGTTTTCAGCAGGTAATAGCCACCGCCTTTACCTTTTTTACTACCGAGAATTCCGGCATTTTTCAGCTCCAGCAGGATATTCTCAAGGAATTTGATGGAAATGCTCTTTTCCTGTGCTATTTCAGATATCAGAATTGGTCCTTTATCTGCATTCTCTGCCAGGTGTATGAGCGCGTGAAAAGCGTATTGCGTTTTTTTAGACAACATATCGATTCTCCCAGATGATCTAAGAATAATACTGCAAAGATAACAGCTTTTTCTCTTTTACAGGCTCAGTACGTCTTTCATACCGAATACGCCGTGTTTTCCCAGTATCCATTCCGCAGCCACAACAGCGCCGGAGGCAAATCCTTCGCGGGAATGAGCGGTGTGAGTGATACTGATGTCGTCTATGCTGGACGTATAGGTGATGCTATGTGTACCAGGAGCCGGGTCGATACGTTTAGAGACGATAGACAGCTGTTCAGGCTGTGCCTCTTCTGTATTTACCCATTCTTTTTTACGCTGTACCTTATCCATTACCTGTTCTGCCAGGGTGATAGCGGTACCGCTTGGTGCATCTCTTTTCTGTGTGTGGTGGATCTCTTCCATTTTCACACCATATTGAGGCTGGTTAGCCATCAGTTCTGCCAGGCGTTTGTTGATCTCAAAGAAGATATTCACACCTACGCTGAAGTTGCTGGCATACAGGAATGCCTGGTGTTGTTCCAGACATAATGATTTTACTGTTCCGAGATGTTCGAGCCAGCCGGTACTGCCGCAAACGACAGGTACATTAGCTGCAAAACATTTCAGGATATTGCTATAGGCAGTTTCCGGACCGGTAAATTCGATGGCCACATCTGCCTTGCTGAGTTCTTCTTTCTCAAGCAGGTGCAGATTACTCAGGTCAATACGATGAACAATTTCGTGTCCTTTGGCAACGGCGATCGCCTCAATTGCCTTTCCCATTTTTCCGTAACCGATAAGCGCTATTTTCATGATATTCTATTAGTAGAAGGGGAGATGATCATCTGGCGCCGAGAGCTAAACCCCGGCTGTACGTTTTTTTCCTGCCGATATTCACACGCAGACTAAGTCCCAGTGCCTGGTTGTTGATAACAGTGGGAACGATCTTCATACTGAGGTCATCTGACATATTGAAGTCCTTCAGATGGGCGAATACGGTTGCATCTATGATATTGAGGCCGTAGGCCAGTACGAATACGAGTACGGAGTAATCGACGTATTCCCGGTAAGCATCCCTTAGTGATTTGAGGGAGTTGGGATTACGGTACAGATTCTCGAACTGGTCTTTGGTATCGTCGTTTCCGTCCATGCGGATGCGGTAGGCATCGCGGTAGGTACGGTATTTATCCATGTTGAAAATGAAGGTACCGGTAGTGATACCCAGTGCAGCGTATACCAGCGGTAATTTCCAGTACTGGCGATTGTAGATCTGTCCCAGACCTGGCAGTACAGCGGAGTAAAAGGCTGCTTTTCGCGGATCGTGCGGTTTGCGTACAGGCGCTGGTGGCACTGAATCTCTTTTAATATACAGTTCAGTTGAGTCCACCCGGCTATCAGGTTGTTGTTTACGCAGGTATGCGGCTTTCAGGCTGTCCTGTGCGAACAGACTGATGGGCATACAGATAATAACAACCGGAATGACCAGTAAACAGATGCGTGATAAATGAAAGGAGAAAATATTCCCGGACGTTCTAGCCACCGTATAAGTCTATTTTTTCTAAGATGCTGTCAAGTTCTTCGTCGGAGTAGAACTCGATGGTCACGCTGCCTTTTCCATTCTTACTTCTGTCCAGCTTCACTTTTGTTGAAAAATGGGTCGCGAGATTGTCTTCTATTTTCTGATAAGCAGGCGGTAATGTGATTTTGCCGGCAGCTTTTTTAATGTTGTTCTTGTCGAGGCTGGCAGTTTTACGTACTAACTCTTCTGTCTGGCGTACAGACAATCCATCCCGCATGATCTCATTGAAAACGAAGAGTTGTTTTTCTACGTTTTCCACGGCGATCAGGGCTCTGGCGTGTCCCATACTGATCTGGCCATTGCGTACAGCAACCTGGATATCAGGTGGCAGTTTCAGCAGGCGTATATAGTTGGTAACGGTACTTCTTTCTTTACCCATACGGTCGGCTACCTGCTCCTGGGTGAGTACACACTCTTCCATGAGGCGTTTGTAGCTGAGGCCGATCTCTATGGCATTCAGATTTTCGCGCTGTAAGTTTTCCAGCAGGGCCAGTTCCAGCAGTTCCTGATCATTTGCCTGACGGATATATGCCGGGATGTCTTTCAGACCCGCCATTTTACTCGCGCGCAAACGTCTTTCACCTGCTATCAGCTGATACTTCTTAGGCCCTATCCTGGACACGGTAATAGGCTGTATTACATCGTGCAGCGAGATGGACATACTTAATTCCTGTAAAGCTTTCTCATCGAAATCCCTACGCGGCTGTTTCGGATTGATCTCTACCTGTTCGAGCGGGATACGCTCCATACCGGTAGCCTGTGCCACGACCTGTTCACCCAGCGCGCTGGTGGTCTGTTTCAGGTCAGTATCAATATTTTGCAGCAGCGAGCGGATACCTTTCCCCAACGCCTCTTTCTTATTAGGATTGCCCTTACTCTGATTGCTCATTGTTAATTGCTAAGATTTTATCTTCCAGGTTAATACGTGTAAAGTTATTCTTTTGCAGAATTTCCTTTGCCAGGTTGAGATAGTTGATCGCACCGGTACTTGCCGCATCATACATGATAACGGATTTACCGAAGCTTGGGGCTTCACCCAGTTTGGTATTACGGTGAATGATCGTGTTGAATACGCTTTCCTCGAAGTGTTGTTTTACTTCGTCTACTACCTGGTTGCTGAGACGCAGACGGCCATCGTACATGGTCATCAGGATGCCCTCAATAGCCAGGTTGGTGTTCAGACGGCTCTGGACGATCTTAATGGTATTTAACAACTTACCCAGACCTTCCAGCGCGAAGAACTCACACTGTACGGGGATGATCACGGAGTCAGACGCCACGAGTGCGTTCACAGTGATCAGACCCAGGGAAGGGGAGCAGTCTACTATTACGAAATCATAGTCCTCTTTTACAGCATCGATCACCTGCTTCATCACCTGTTCCCTGTTCGGGTGGTTGATGAGCTCCAGTTCTGCACCTACCAGATCAATATGGGAAGGCAGCACTTTCAGGTTTGGTGTATCCGATTCCAGGATCACATCTTTGGCCTGCCCGTCATTTACCATACAGTCATATAAACTCTGCTGTATATTACGCAGGTCAAAACCTAAACCGGTGGTGCTGTTAGCCTGCGGATCCGCATCTACCAGCAATGTTTTATACTCCAGTACAGCCAGGCTGCTTGCCAGGTTAATGGCACTGGTAGTTTTCCCTACCCCACCTTTCTGATTAGCGATTGCAATTACTCTTGCCATTGTTGATTAGGTATTTCTTAGGTTTTCTATAGGACAATAAATAGGCATGGCTGAGGATGTCCCGAAGACCCGTTCACCATGTGAAAGAATATGCTTTTGCTAAAGATCAATGCTACTTCCTATTGCCGGCAGTAACAATTCCAGGCCTGCGGCCGCAAACTGCTGCTGCGTCTTCTCCTTATCTATCTTGATATATCCAAAGGTGTCATAATGAACCCCGATAATACGCCTGCACTCAACAAACCCTGCCGCCACAATTGCATCGTCAGCTCCCATTGTGAAATTATCGCCTATTGGTAAAACTGCAAAATCCAGTTTAGCAAACTTTGGTATGAGCTGCATATCTAAAGTCAGCGCTGTATCTCCTGCAAAATAAAAATTTCCTTCGTCAGTTGTAAATACGAATCCCATTGGATTACCTCCATAGGAACCATCCGGCATACCACTGGAGTGATGGGCAACCACACATTTCACCGTCCCGAAGTCAAACTGCCACTTACCGCCCGTGTTCATTGGATGTACCCGCTCAAGACCCTGTCTGCCCGCCCAGCTGGTCAGTTCATATGCACCAACGATCGTTGCATTTGTACGTTTTGCCAGCACTACCAGGTCAGCCACATGATCGTCATGCCCATGGGAGCAAAATATATAATCTGCTTCTATCTTGTTGATATCCACCGTTTTTGCCAGCTCGTTGTGTGTAATGAACGGGTCAAAAACAATCTTCTTTCCTTTAATCTCTATCCCAAAGCTTGAATGGCCGTAATAGGTAAACTTCATCCTGCAGGTATCTATATGAACAATAGTATATAACTAACCAAGTGTACAAAAGTACAACGAATAGCCTATAATAAGGTCTAAGCCGCTATTTATTTATTCACAGCGATTATCTAAATAACTTGTTAATTAGTTTAAAATGAATCACTTAATAAAATTTGTTAAAGTAAATCCAAAATCTCCCCTGCTGTACAATATCCGGGATGGCCGTACGTCATAACAGGATACTGCCTTCGGTACCAAAAAAAATGTAAGCTGTACCGAAGGGTTTATTTTTGCAAGGACAAATAAATCATATGCGCACCGGATGGAATTCGATAGTACTGATATTCATACTTTTATTACTGGATCTGTACGTTTTCATGGCCATTAGAGCCATTTTTAAGAGCTCTTCTAAGAAAGTCCGCAATATAGCAACCGGGACTTACTGGACAGTTTCTGCCCTGGTCCTCATGACAATCGCACTTTTACCTTACCTGAACTGGCAGGACTGGCCGGCCAATACCCGGTCATATATCCTGACCGTACTCTTCGGGATCGTTTTTGCCAAAGTACTGGCAGCCGTATTTATGCTGCTGGATGATCTGCGTCGTGGTATCCAATGGATTGTCAGTTATTTCACCAAAAGATCCCAGCGTACGACCTCCTTACCGGGTGGTATCTCCCGTTCCCGCTTTTTCTCCCAGGCAGCCCTGCTGCTCGGAGGTGGTATGTTTGCTACCCTGATGTACGGACTGTCCAACAAATACAACTACCGGGTACATAAACTGAAACTCTCCTTTAAAAATCTGCCGCCTGCTTTCAAAGGGCTGCGGATCGTGCAGATCTCTGATATTCACTCTGGTAGTCTGACCGACAAGGAAGCCGTGATCAAAGGGGTGGAAATGATCAATGCCCAGAAGGGGGATATCATACTCTTTACCGGTGACCTGGTCAATGACCGTGCTTCCGAGATGGATAACCTGATGGACGTGTTCCGCCAGGTGAAGGCGCCAATGGGGGTTTATTCTACCCTGGGTAACCACGATTATGGCGATTATTATGCCTGGCCGGATAAGGATGCCAATGGTTACAGTGCATTGCGGACGAAGAACCTGGAGCAGCTGAAACAGGTGCATGCGGATATGGGCTGGCGACTGCTGATGAATGAACATGTGACGCTGGCGCGTGGCGGACAGGAAATTGCGTTGCTGGGTATTGAGAACTGGAGTGCCATGAGCCGTTTCCCTAAATACGGTGATATGAAAAAAGCCTATACGGGCGCTTCACACCTACCCTTTAAAATACTGATGTCGCACGACCCGACCCATTGGGATGCCCAGGTCAGGACAGAATACCCTGATATTGACCTGATGCTGGCCGGTCATACCCATGGGATGCAGTTTGGTGTGGAAATCCCTGGTTTTAAATGGAGTCCTGCCCGTTTTATCTATAAAGAATGGGCCGGTCTGTATAAAGAAGGCGATCAGCGGCTGTATGTCAACAGGGGCTTTGGGTTCCTGGGGTACCCCGGCCGTGTCGGTATCCTTCCGGAGATCACTGTTATCGAACTGGCTTAAGTGATTGCGGTGTCCGGTCGGGCCGGACACCATAATCACCGACCGGCGGCCGGTTTCCATCGACTATCAGCTAGGGGCTATCGACTATTTGCGTTATCTTGCAGGCGTATAAAATGCTCCATGCATGCGCTGCTGCTTTATTATCATATTTCTGTTATGTAGTCAGGCTGCTATGTGTCAGTCCCTTGCCGAGTTGGAAAAACAACTGGATTCTCTGCTGAGAAAGCGGGAAAAAAGTGAGCTGATCGTAGGGATCGGCTATGGAAACAGTCCGGCGTACGGGAAGAAAACAACGACCTATGAGACGCCGGTCATCATGAAGCCATTTTTGTCACCCACGCTTTCCTATTATCATAAATCAGGACTCTTTGCAAGCGCCAGTTCCTATTATCTTTTTGAGGCAATCGGTAAACCCTGGTTCGAATGGGACCTGTCCGTAGGATATGATTATTCTAAAAACAGGAAATTCCTTACCGGTATATCGTATACCCGTTATATTTTCACTGATTCCTCTGATATTCCGGTTACACCGATCAATAATGAGTTGTTCGCCTATTTTTATTATCGTGACTGGTGGTTACAACCTGGTATCAGTCTTGACCTCGGATGGGGCAGTGCGGAGGAAACTTTTGCCGGCGGCCGTTTAAGCAGGAATCTGTCGGGAACAGATTTTAATATCGTAGGAGCCGTACGTCACCCTTTTATCTTCCTGGATGTACTGAAACACGATGATGCCGTGCTGCTGACGCCATCGATCGGCGTGACCGCCGGAACCGCCAATTACTACAGCAACCTCAAAGCTTTTCAATATATGTCCCGTTCCCCTAAACTGCACACGGAGTGGAACAGAAATCCATCGGGGGGCGACAGACCACCATCTGCTGATGCAGTCAGAAATTTCCTGAGTTCTTCTACAAAAACCGGTTTTGAACTGAGGGCTATTGACCTTACCCTCAATGCTTCCTATGTGATCGGAAAGGTGACGATATCCCCGGCCTATACCGTTTTTAAACCATTCCAGGGAGAGGATAAAAGCCTGATCGGATACTTTACCGCAAGATTGGGGCTTACCTTCAAATAATCTGCATACTTCTCACGTTATTAAATTTCCTATTTTATTATCCACACGTTGCCATGTGTTAATAAAAATAGCACGTAATTTGCTACGTGTTGTTTAGGGGTATGCTTTGTGAGGAACGTTATATATAATCAGATCTGGAAAAACCTTTAATAACAATACAATTTTCATCCTCTTCGAAAAAAAACAACTATATGAAAAAACTGTTTCTCGCGATCGCAGTACTCAGCGTGACTGCCGTTTCCACTGTAAATGCTCAGACAAAATTCTTAAGATTCGGTCTTAAAGGTGGTGCAAACCTGGGTAAACTGGATGGTCAGGGTTACAAAGATGGCTTCAAGCTCGGTTATCACCTGGGTGGTTTTGCACAGGTAAATCTTACAAAAGGTTTTGGTGTACAGGGTGAGTTGATCTTCTCTTCTTCTACTGTAAAAACTACAGACGATTTTAGCCAGGTGTACAATCCTGATAATCTGAATGATCCTACAAACAATGACAAAAAAATTAAACTTAACTACCTGAGCATCCCGATCCTGGCGAACATTTCCCTGGGTAGCCCACGTGTGAAACTGCAGGTTGGTCCTCAGTTCAGCGCACTGGTAAGCGACAAGAATGTGTTCAAAGGTGCAGACGAAGCATTCAAAGGTGGAGACGTATCCGGCGTTGCTGGTCTGTGGTTACAGCTGCCTATCATTAACATCAGTGCCCGTTACATCGTTGGCTTCACTGACGTTAATGGTGTGAATACCGTAACTGATAAAGGTAACTGGAAGAATCAGAGCATCCAGCTGGGTGTAGGTGTGACTTTATAAGATATTGGTCAGATCATATTACAGGTCACCTCGTCTGAAAGCGGGGTGACTTTTTTAATTTTAGCTTTTTCTGTTCGTGGCATTAATCTTGACAATATACCTATGCTTATAAAAAAGAAAGGAAAAGGGGTCGCAGGCTGACAAATTGGCCGCTTTTCTGTTTAAATTACGCAGATGAATAAATTCTATTTTGCAAACTCGGAAGAAGAGATGGAGTTCATGCCGATTATCCCTCTGAACGAGGAGACTGATGGGCTGGAAGATGATAAAATACCTGAAGAACTGGCGTTATTGCCACTTAGAAATACAGTACTTTTTCCTGGCGTAGTGCTGCCAATTACCGTTGGCAGAGACAAATCCATAAAGGCAGTCAATGATGCCTATAAGGCAGATAAGCTGATCGGCGTGGTTGCACAAAAGGATAGTACCGTTGAGGATCCCAACCTTGTAGATCTTTCCAATGTAGGCACCGTTGCCCGCATTGTTAAACTGATAAAAATGCCGGATGGTGGCACAACCATCATTATTCAGGGTCGTAAACGTTTTAAGATCAGTGAAGTAGTTTCGGAAGATCCTTATTTCAAAGCCCGCATCGAATTGCTGCAGGATGAAATAGTGACAGACGATCCGGAATTTGACGCATATATCTCCTCCATCAAAGACCTGGCAGGTCAGATCATTCAGTTATCGCCTAACCTGCCATCTGAGGCCAGCATCATCCTGAAGAACATTGAAAATGAGTCTTTCCTGGTGCACTTCGTATCCTCCAATCTGAACTGTGATCTGAAAGATAAACAGCAGTTGCTGGAAATCAATAACCTGCGCACCCGTGCAGAGTTGTTACTGAAGCTGCTACAGGTGGAACTGCAACTGGCGGAGCTGAAAAACAAGATTACCAATAAAACCAAGGCAGATCTCGATAAACAACAACGTGAATATTTCCTGCAGCAACAGCTGAAATCCATCAAGGAAGAACTGGGCGGCGATTCTAACGACCGTGAAGTGAAGGAATTGCAACGTAAGGCGGAAACAAAACAGTGGACAGAAGCTGCCGCTGAACTGTTCCGTAAGGGTATCGAGAAGCTGGAGCGTATGCACCCCAGCACACCGGATTACTCTGTGGTGTATAACCACCTGGATCTGATGCTGGATCTGCCATGGAAGCATTATACAGAAGACAGCTACGACCTGAAAAAGGCGAAAAAGATACTGGATAACGACCATTATGGTATGGACAAGATCAAGGAGCGTATCCTGGAATATCTGGCTGTACTGAAACTGAAAGGGGATATGAAGTCGCCTATCCTGTGTTTTGTTGGTCCTCCGGGTATTGGTAAAACCTCTCTGGGGCGTTCTATCGCCAGCGCTATTGGTCGTAAATATGTAAGACTCAGCCTTGGCGGTCTGCATGACGAAAGCGAGATCAGAGGTCACCGTAAGACTTATATCGGCGCGATGCCGGGTCGTCTGTTACAGTCCATCCGTAAGGTGAAAACCTCTAATCCGGTAATGATCCTGGATGAGATCGATAAAATAGGTAACGATCACCGTGGCGATCCAAGTTCTGCGATGCTGGAAGTACTGGATCCTGAACAGAACGGTACTTTTTATGACAACTACCTGGAGCTGGAATATGACCTGAGCAAGGTGTTGTTTATCGCTACTGCGAATAATATCAATGCGATCAGCCCTGCTTTACGCGACAGGCTGGAAATCATAGACCTGAGTGGTTATTCCATTGAAGAAAAAGTGGAGATCGCGAAGCGTCACCTGGTACCAAAACAGAAAGAGGCGCATGGTCTTAAGGCCCTGAAAATGCGTATCAGCAATGGTATGCTGGAAAGGATCGTGCAGGATTATACCCGTGAAAGCGGTGTACGTGAACTGGACAGACAACTGGCTTCTATCATGCGTGCGATCGCCAAAGATGTGGCGCTGGAGGAAGAAATTCCGGATAGTCTGACAGAAGAGCATGTAGAGCGTATCCTGGGTAAAGGGCGTTATTCCAATGAGATCTATAAAGTGGGTAATCCTCCCGGTGTAGCCGTAGGATTGGCCTGGACATATGTAGGTGGCGATATCCTGTTTATCGAGACCAGTCTGAGTGAAGGAAAAGGAGAGCTGAAACTGACCGGTAACCTGGGAAATGTGATGAAGGAGTCTGTAAGTACGGCTTTGAGCTATCTGCAGGCACATGCGGCTGAGTTCAAGATCGATCCGAAGTTATTCGGACAGCGTACCATTCACGTGCACGTGCCGGAAGGCGCTGTACCGAAGGATGGTCCGAGTGCGGGTATTACCATGCTGACGGCGCTGACCTCTGCTTTCACGGGTAGAAAGGTGAAGTCTTATCTGGCAATGACGGGCGAGATCACCCTGCGCGGACAGGTACTGCCGGTAGGAGGTATCAAGGAAAAGATCCTGGCTGCCAAAAGGGCGGGTATCAAGGAAATCATCCTGTGCTGGCAGAATGAAAAAGATATTAAAGAGATCAATCCCGATTATATCAAAGGCCTGAAATTTCATTTTGTAAAAGAAATGAACCAAGTTGTCGATATAGCGTTATTAAAGAAGTAACATTTCACTGCTGGTCTTTTTAACAGTTGTGACCGGCAATGGATACTAATGTTGATTGTTTTAAGGGTTTAAACCGAAGCCATTCTCCAGATGACGGGAATGGCTTCGGTATTTTTTTTAGCTTTATGCTTCCTATGAGGAAGAACATTATTGCGCTATTGCTCGCATTGCCATACCTATGTTGTCTGATACCTTCTGCCAAAGCCCAGGTGCTGGGTGGAAAGAATGTGTTTTCCTTTCTTGATCTTCCGGTGGCCCCGCACGTTGCTGCATTGGGTAGCGCGAATGTGAGTTTACAGAATAACGACATTGCCCTGTCTTCTCTAAACCCTGCCTTACTCCGTCCATCCATGGATCAGCACCTGCAGGTGAATTATACCAATTATTTCGGGGGCGTACAGTATGCCCATGCGCTTTTCGGCTATCATGCAGAGAAATACCAGACCACTTTTGCGGGTGGTATTCAATATATCAATTATGGGAGGATCACGGAGACAGATGCTACCGGCATGGCGCAGGGTACTTTCTGGCCCCGGGATATGTCGATTCAGGTGACTGCTTCCCGCCGTTATCTGGAAAGGTGGTATTATGGTATTACGATGCAATATGTACATTCTGCTTATCAGCAGTATAAGGCTTCCGGACTGGTATTCCATGTGGGGCTGAATTACCAGGATACGGCGCACCACTGGCAGGCTGGCCTGGTGTTCCGCAATATGGGCGTGCAACTGAAGACCTATACCAAGGGAAACCAGGAGCCTTTGCCTTTCGATCTGCAGGTGGGTGTTTCGAAGAAACTGGAAAGTGCGCCTTTACAGTTTTCAGCGACCATCCATCATGTGCATCAGTTTGATGTGCGTTATGCAGATCCTGATTTTCAGGAGGGAACAATTATCTCTGATGGTGATACGGCAAGTACAGGTGGAGCAGCGGATAAGATCTTCCGGCATTTTGTACTGGCTGCGCAATGGGAGATAGGGCGGTATATTGAGCTGACTGCGGCGTATAACCATCTGCGCCGGCAGGAGCTGGGGATGCCGCAGCAAAAGGGGATGAGTGGTTTTTCCGGTGGCGTGGGGATCATTACGAGAAGGTTGCAGTTAAGATATGCCCGTTCCTGGTATCAGCGAAGTGAGGCGCTCAATCAGCTGGGTATCAATTTACCGTTAAAGGAATGGCGGTATTAGGAATAAAACGAAAAAGGGATGACAGCTGCTGTCATCCCTTTTTTATGCATATCGTTATGTTGGCTATTCAACTTCTGTGAGTTGTCTTTTGTACAACTGGATGGTATTTTCCAGACCATAATACAGCGCATCACATACCAGCGCATGTCCGATAGATACTTCTTTTAACTGCGGGATATGCAGTTTGAAGAAGCGCAGGTTATCGAGGTTCAGATCATGTCCGGCATTCAGTTCCAGGCCAATGGCGGTAGCTGCGCGGGCAGTGTCCTTATAGGCATTGAATAACTGGAGGTTCTGTGGCTGTGTACGGGCACGTTCATACTCTTCTGCATATGGGCCGGTATAGAGTTCTATACGGTCAGCACCGGCAGTTTTGGCTGCTTCTACTTTATCTGCTTCTGCATTGAGGAAGATAGAAACACGGATACCGGCAGCTTTTAGTGTACCGATCACTTCACGGAGGAAGGACTGGTGCTGAATGGTATCCCAGCCGGTATTGGAAGTAATGGCATCCGGTGGATCGGGCACGAGGGTAGCCTGATGTGGTTTCACGGACAGTACGAGATCCATGAATTCTTTGGAAGGGTAACCTTCGATATTGAATTCTGTTGTTACTAAAGGTTTCAGGTCGATCACATCCTGGTAGCGGATATGTCTTTCATCCGGTCTTGGATGTACGGTGATACCGTCTGCGCCGAAACGCTCACAATCCTGCGCCACTTTCAGAATATCCGGCATATTGCCACCCCGCGCATTGCGGAGAGTAGCAAATTTGTTGATGTTTACGCTTAGCTTGGTCATAGTGCAAAATTAGTGGAATTACGTGGATACTCCATCGTGACAGATAATGGGTTATACAACTAAAAAGCAATAGCCCATAACTGTTCAGCTACGGGCTATTGCTAATATAATGATTAATCAGATTAATATCTGTAGTAATCTGGTTTGAATGGACCTTCAACAGGGATGTTCAGGTAAGAAGACTGTGTTGGAGTCAGGATATCCAGTTCTACACCGATCTTCTTCAGGTGCAGACGGGCAACTTTCTCATCCAGGTGCTTAGGCAGAACGTATACTTTGTTTTCGTAGTTGTTTGCGTGCAGCCACAGTTCCAGCTGAGCCAGTACCTGGTTGGTGAAGGAGTTACTCATCACGAAAGATGGGTGACCGGTAGCACAACCCAGGTTAACCAGGCGGCCTTCAGCCAGCAGGATGATATCTTTACCATCGATAGTGTATTTATCTACCTGTGGTTTGATTTCAACTTTGGTATTACCGTAGTTTTTGTTCAGCCATGCAACATCGATTTCGATATCGAAGTGACCGATATTAGATACGATACATTTATCTTTCATCAGTTTGAAGTGCTCACCAGTGATGATGTCGCGGCAACCTGTAGTGGTAACGATGATATCAGCTTCTTTAACAGCGTCGTTCATCTTTTTCACTTCGTAACCTTCCATTGCGGCCTGCAGTGCACAGATCGGGTCAATTTCAGTAACGATCACACGGGCGCCTGCACCTCTCAGGGATTCAGCAGAACCTTTACCTACGTCACCGAAACCGGCAACTACGGCAACTTTACCAGCAATCATCACGTCAGTAGCACGACGGATCGCATCTACGCAGGATTCGCGGCAACCGTATTTGTTATCAAATTTAGATTTGGTAACAGAGTCGTTGATGTTGATCGCAGGGATAGGCAGGGTACCTTTCTCCATACGCTCGTACAGGCGGTGAACACCGGTAGTGGTTTCTTCACTCAGACCTTTTATGTGCTGGATCAGCTCAGTGTATTTATCGAATACCATGTTGGTCAGGTCACCACCGTCGTCCAGGATCATGTTCAGCGGACGGTCAGGGCTGCCGAAGAACAGGGTCTGTTCAATACACCAGTCAAAGTCCTGCTCGTTCAGACCTTTCCAGGCAAATACAGGTACACCTGCAGCAGCAACAGCAGCAGCAGCGTGGTCCTGGGTAGAGAAGATATTGCAGGAGCTCCAGCGTACTTCAGCACCCAGGTGTACCAGGGTTTCGATCAGTACAGCTGTCTGGATAGTCATGTGCAGACAACCGGCAATACGCGCACCCTGTAAAGGCCTGGTGTTACCGTATTCTTCTCTTAAAGACATCAGACCGGGCATCTCGGCTTCTGCAAGTTCAATTTCCTTACGTCCCCATTCAGCCAGAGACATATCTTTTACCTTGTAGGCAAGGTTAAAGTCGATGTTAGAGTTTGCTACTGTAGACATTTATTCTTGTTTTGTGCAAATCTAGTGTTATTTTATGGGTTTAAACTATGCATTTGTTCTTTTTTTTTCCTTTGAACAGAACACTTGTACTTTTAGACCCTGTTTTATCTCCCCCGGACATCAATTAGATGTTGCCACTCTTATTAAACAAAAAAATAATAGTTTTTCCACCGAAAATGTGGATTTGCAAAAAGCTGACCATTAATACTTATGGTTACTTATCCACATTTCTAACCCTGATATATTCACAAAACACATAAATAAGTTTGTGTAAGTATCAAAAATCAAATATGTTTGTATTTAATATATATGTATTGTCTTTTATTTTATCAGATAATACGAGGTGGTTCCTGGGGGAGGACCTGATTGTGAATTGTTTGATGAACTGCCAAAAAATCTGGCGCGCATCACCTGTGTCCAGGATAGCCATCTTTATTGAACAATGACCTATTAAGTATTTGATGGATTATACAACTGAACACGTACTATGTTGAAGCTTCCCGATCCTATGCGACGTAGCATTGCGGCTGCGTTAAGTAAAGCGCAGAATGCCCTTTGCAGGATAGTGCTGCCATTATTTTTATTACTGTTTATCTGCAGTGAGGTAAATGCACAGACTGTTAAAGCTGTGATCAACCCCACCGGAGGTACACCGGCATTCAATGACCTGAAGATCGAGATCCTCAGTGACGGTGGTATTAAGGTCACCCGCAAAGGTTTACTCGAAAGTTATATCAGAACAGACAGCTCTCAGGGTATGAGGGCTTTTTTAGATTTTAAGAATAGCGGCTATCTGGCCAGTGCTAATCTGAAAAGTCCGACTGTCTGCTATATCTCTCCTGTATCCGGAACCGGTGAATACTGGGACCCTTATAAGGTACACATTGTAGGTACTATCGTAGACAGGTATAAGAACTATCCTACCGGACAAACCGGTACGGTTACCATCATTGTTTCCTACGTGAAGAGTACCAACTACTTCTTTATGGACTATGTACTGCATATGCCGCAGGTCAGTGGTTTTACCAAGGCCATGCTGTATCAGTCAGAACAGGTCGTAATGGGTGCTGCCGCGGGAGATGATCCTGATGCGGCCAGCCCTTGTGCGTATGGATTTATGAACGCTGCCGGAACAACCGTCGGCGTATACCGTGATGCCAGTTGTGCTACAACGCCGGAGGCGCCACGCAGCCACGTATACCGTGCACTGCGTAAATTCGACTCCTGGGAGGTTTCCCTGCCGGGTCACCGCTTTTATATAAATGACGCTGGTTCTTTCCCTTATAATACCGTTGCTGATGGTATAGATGGTAACGGCCGTTCCATGGGTATCATGAAATCGCTGGGTGCTATCTTCCGTGATGGTTCACTGGATCCCGATCCGATGAACTTTAAAACTTACCGTCTCCTTTCCGGTTATGGTACGACCATGACGGAGTTCGATACCGTAAAGGCGATGATCGATACGATCCCTGTTCCCGGATTTGCTGCTGTGAGCATTAAATTCTCCAACGGTACATTGTCCGGTAATGAGGGTAATACCGTTGATGGCGAACAGGCTGCACAGGGTCTGACCCTGACCGTATCAGGTGGTAAGCTGAATGCGCCCGCCTATGTACTGGTGAAATATGATGCAGCCTATGCATCTAACTATGCACATCCTGCTGCTCCGGGCACTGACTTTACACTCACACAGGAAGCATTCCTGGTGCCTGCCGGCGACTATACCACCCCTAAGACAGTCACTATCCCTAACCTGCATGTTATAGGAAACGATCAGCTGCAGTACAGCCGTACCTTGCGTCTGAAACTCGTAAGCACCTGTACTTCCCTGTTAAGCATTTCCGGTACTTCAGAAGTGGATTATACCATCGTGGATGATGAGCCAAGAACGCTCACCATGAATATTGACAGTACCTCGCTGTATGAGGGTAACACCTCCAAAGCGAGAATTACGCTGCCGATCGGTATTACCTGTCCGGAAGATATCGTCATCAGTTTCTCCCGTGTAGCTACATCTACTGCCGGTGATACTGACTACATTGTACCGCCGAATATCGTGATCCCTGCTAACCAGACAGGTACCGCGATCTTTAACTTCAGCGCAAAATCAGATAAAGTACTGGAAAACACCGAAAACCTGTCTCTGCGATTCCAGGGTACGATCTTAGGTATTGGTGTTGCCAGCCAGAAAGATATTCAGATCAAGGATAGTACTTTCCTCAATCCGAATTATTCACAGATCATGGCCGACTGCGTATCTCCGGATGCACCAAGACCGGTCCCTGAAGGATATAATGGTTATCTCTCCCTGCACCTGCCGCCGGGTGTTACTTCGGAGGTAACGATCAATATGCTGGATGTGTATGTGGACTGGGACAATGCAACAGCAGAAGACCAGGTGGATTTCGATCTGAACTACTATTCCGGTCTTGAGTTCAAAATTACACCGGGTACTACGGAAACAAGGATTCCTTTCTATGTATTCCCGGATAAAATAATGGAAGGTCCGGTACCTGAACATTTCGACCTGCTGATGCTGGCGATCGATGATGTAGGTGCTGGTCGTGTATATAATTATGTAGGCCCTGCTATTACTATTAAAGATGTGGATGCGGACAGCAGTCTGAAACTGATCGTGACCGCTACACCAAATACGATTAAAGAAGGAGACGCTGGTGCAGCTGTTACCATTGCTTTCCCTGATGATATCACCTCTTTATATGATGTACCGGTAACTATTTCAAGAGGTCTCAGTTCAAAAGCAACTGACCTTGATCTGGAAAGTCCGTTACCTACCAACTTAGTTATTAAAGCAGGTAAGAACTCTGTGACTTTCCCTGCCAATGTGAAAGCGAAAACGGATAATGTACTGGAATCAGATGAAAGTCTCTGGATTGTTACCACACCAGGTGGATTCACTGTGGATTCTTCCCTGATCACTATTCAGGATGTAACCGGTGAGATACCAGGTAACAAAGACATGAAGATCGAACTGGTAACACCAGATCTGAAAGAAGGTAACACTACCGGTATCAAAATCAGTTTCGTAAACAGCACACTGACTGCCGAGGAGCCTATCTCCATCACGCTGTCTCACGATGCCAGTTCTGCAGCTGCAACAACAGATTACGCTATTCCTGCGACGATCACATTACCAGCAGGACTGAGCACCTATACAGTAGCTGATGCATTCGCAGCCACTGCTGATAAGATCCTGGAATTAGATGAAGCGGTGAAAGTGACAGGTGTGGCGACTACTATTCCCGGACTGACCGTTACAGGTTTCAGCGGCACCGTACTGGATGCTACCGGTGATGATCCAAACAATAAAAAGATCACGGTTACTGCCAGTCATGCAGAAATGGATGAAGGTGGTTCCGGATATAGCTTTACTTATAGTCTGCCAGCAGGTTATACAACTGAAATACCAATTATCATTACGCCGGCGCTGATGACAGGTTCAACTACTATCGCTGACGATTATCTCCTGGACAGCACACAGCTGACCATTGATAATGGAGGCAGTACAGTATCAACCGGTGTTACGATCAATTCAGACCTGGTAATAGAAGGTGATGAGATCATGGTAATGGGTGGTACCGCTGCAACCGCACTGAGTGGTGTGCAGGTAGTACCCGCTTCAGTGATCATAAAAGATAAAACACAGATGTCTGCTCCGAAGGTGACCGTTGACAGAACGGACCTGATAGAGGGAGGTGCTGGTGCTTTCATCACGGTGACCATGCCTTTGGGTGCTGTTCCATCCACACCGCTGACGGTGAAGATAACAAGAGGATTGAGTTCTCCGGCTACATCAGGTTTTACTGGCGTACCACAGACGATCACACTGAGCGGTAACGCTGTAACCATTCCGGTACCGGTAGCTGCAAGTTCTGATAACATACTGGCAGATGATGATCAGCTGGTAGTGGTAGTTGAAACAGAGGGTTATCCGGCAGATTCTATCACCTTTAACATCATCGATGTTACCATCAATGATCCTGCGAATACTAAAATTCACTTCACACCAGAACCTGTAAGTCAGGGTAACCGTGTGAAAGAAGGCAATACATTTACTGTTCGTGCAAGTTTCCCTCCGGGAGTAACTGCTGCTAAATCATTGTTCGTACAGGTTGCTGCTACACCAGCTTCTGTAGCTACGGGCGCTGATTATACCGGTCTGCCAACGACCTTCACCATGAATCCGGGTGTGAATCATGCTGATTTCGATATCGTTGCGCTGACGGATAAAATAATTGAAAATCCTGAGCTGGTAAGATTCAGCGGCGCAGTGACCTTATTGCCGATGATCCTGGTGGATAGCTTTGACCTGTATATAGATGATGCGACTGCATCTGATCCTTCTATCGCAGCGTTGAAGATCACATTTGATTCCAGTGGTATACACAAGGGTTTAGGATCGACCAGGGTGACGGTAGGTTTTGCTGATCCGCTGGTTACTTCGGAACTGCCGATCACTATCAATATAACACCTGATCCATCTTCTACTGCTGATATCACTAATTATGTAGGTTTGCCGACGGTCGTTAATTTACCGAAGGACAGCAACAAGGTTACATTCTTCCTGAGTGTACCGGATAATCATGTAGTGGAAGGCAACAAAACATTACAGTTTGCTGCAAGTGCAACAGGTTATACGGTGCTGCCGGTGCCGCCATTACAGATCCTGGAGATCGCTGGTCAGGCATTGTCAGTAGAAAAAGTAAGCGATGCTGCTGAACCTGCAAAAGATGGTGCCTTTATCATTAAGATGCCGGTTGCTGCTACTTCAGATGTAACAGTAAGTTTCAGGGTAGATTATAACGGTACCAATATCGAACCACTTCCATCAGCAGTGATCATCCCTGCCGGTTCGACTCAAATCACAGTACCGGTACGTATCAAAGATGATCTGATCCTGCAGGGTGACGAGACATTAAAAGTGACATTGACCAGTGCGGTGGCTACAAATGGTGGTAATCCGCTGAACCTGACAGTTGATATCGGGCCTGCTGAAATACTGGTAACAGATGATGAAAATGCTACTACCGGTCCGAAAGCAGATGCACGTAAACTGTTGATCGAGCGTATCGCTGATGCAACACAACCAGCTACAGCAGGTGCATTCAAGATTCGTTTCAATGACCCTACACTGACTGCTTTTGACAATGTGAAAGTGGTGTATAGTCTGGCGGGTACAGCGACTGCTGGTACTGACTATGCTATCCTGCCGGGTTATGCGATCATCCCTAAAGGACAGAGTGAAGTAATGGTGAATGTGAATCCGGCTGGTATCACCTATGCAGGACCTGATTTAACAGTACAGGCAACATTGATGGATGCATCAGCTGCATTGCCTAATGTGAACTGGAACTTTGTGGACAATCCTGTTGCGACACTGATCATCTATAACCACAATATCGATACGCCGACAGTGAATCTGTTTGCAGCAACCAGTCAGCTGAGAGAAGGAGATGAAGTAGAATTCTTTGTGAGACTGAGCCGTGCTATTACTGTAGATATTCCGGTCACTGTAGATATCACGAACGACATCTATCGTACGCTGACACTTTCCGGTGGTACTGTCAATGGAAGAGCGGTGACTGTAGTAGTTCCGAAAGGCGCGAAAGAGCAGAGCTTTAAAGTGAAAGTAAATGAGAACGAGCTGAATGATGATGATGGATGGGTGAAAGCTGCGGTGAGAGATTTTGATCTGAACAGTGGCAATCCGGCTTACTACACAGGTTTAGCAAGCGAAGTATCGAATAGCGTAAGTGATAATGATTCTATGAAACTGACCTTTACAGAAAGTCAGTATTCAGTGAAAGTAGCTTTTGATACGATCGGACAACCATTACCATTTACCGTTCGATTTAACCGTGCAAGCTCCCGTCTTGTAACTGTGTATTACGAATTCTATACACCGGCACCGACGGAGATCCCTGCTAATACATTGCTGGCAGTTGCACCGAAAGATTACGATCCTACTATCTTCCCGATATTACTGCTGCCTGGTCAGACAATGATCGACATCCCGGTACCGGTGAACAGTGTGGAGAAAGACAAGATCTTCGGTATGCGTTTGCTGAGAGCGACTGTAGCATCTAACCAGAACGTACCTGCGATTGATTCTATCATGACAGCGAGTGGTCTGATTAAGATCTGTATGGATTGTGATGTGGATGGTGACGGTGTACCTGATTATGTAGAGCGTTTCATTACAGACGGCAGATGGAGAGATGACAATAAGGGTGCATTACGTGTACATCCGGCGATGTCGCCTAACAATGACGGACTGGGTAACGAAACACTGGAGATCGAGAACATTGACAAGTATCCTGATAACGAAGTAACAATATTCAACCGCTGGGGTGGTACTGTATTTACGACGAAGAATTATCATAACCAGACGAACAACTTTAACGGTAAAGGAAATGTTGGCGCGACCAAGGGCCAGGATGTTCCGGATGGTTCTTACTTCTTTATTATTCATACGAAAGATGCAAGTGGTAACAAAGATCGTTACACAGGGTTCATTGTAATAAAACGATAGCGATGATTGCTAACAAGAAATTCCTTTTGGGTCTGCTGATGGCTGCTGCCTGTTATGTACCGGTAAAGGCGCAGCAGAGCCCTATCTACTCACAGTACATGTTGAACGGAATTGTAATCAATCCGGCTTATGCAGGTACAGACGAATCAGCGAGTCTGAACGTAGTGGGACGTAATCAATGGGTAGGAGTGGATGGCGCGCCAAAAACGGCGACCATGAGTTTCTATTCACCGCTGAATGACAGGGGAACCCATCTTGGTTTCTCTGCAATGAAGGAATCAATTACTGTGCAATCACGTACTGATTATAATGTGCTGGCAGCACAGAGTGTGAATCTGAGTGAAACAGTGAAGCTGGCATTGGGATTACAGGCTGGTATGTCACAGTATAAAGAGAATAACAGTCAGCTGACAACCACAGATCCATCTTTTGCGACGAATCTGGCCTACTGGAAAACACAGGTTGGTTTCGGTTTCGCATTATTCTCTGAAAACTTTTATCTCGGTTTATCTGCGCCGGCTTTTAAAAGCTTTGATCTGGGCAACAGTGTAAATAAAGTGAAGGCAATTTCACACATGTATTTACAGGCAGCATATGCTGCAAGAGTAAATGATGATCTGCTTGTAAAACCATCGATATTGTTGAGACAGGCTCAGGGAAGTGGTTTACAGTACGATATCAATACGAGCGTATTATTGAAAGAAGTGATCTGGTTGGGTGTTTCCTGGCGTTCAGAGAAGACGGTAACAGGATTAGTGCAGGCGAGACTGGGAGAGAAGTTCCAGATAGGTTATTCATACGATACGCCAATGTCATCCAATCTGAAAGGGGCACAATCGGTATCTCATGAGCTGATGTTGAACTTTCGGTTCGGATGGAGTGTTGATCATGAGATCATCCCACGCGTATTCTAGTTAAGTTAATATTACCGAAAACACATACTGATTTATCAATTTCCCGCATTTTCTATGCGGGATTTTTTTTATCGTTATATCTCATTGATAATGAATGACAAACAGGATCGTATTTTTTTCAAAAAAAAGAAAATCTTAAAATCCGTGTTTAAACATTTATCGTAAGTATTTATAGACAGGTGAAGAAGGAAAAACTCTTTTCCGGATACACCTAAAGAATTTTAATTAGAAAAGTTGTGTCTTTTAATGGTTAACTTGGGAAACAGCCTGGTATTTTTACCAGGCTGGATTTTTTTATAGCGGTCTTCTCATTACGTAATCAAGCATCCAGTAGCCATTACCGATATCGGTGTCTTTCTCTTTGAGAATGGTGAAACCCTGTTTCTCATAAAAGAATCTGGCTTTATTATCTCTTTTCACATCCAGTTCGAGTGTGTTGCCATTCTCTGCCTGTACTCTTTCGACCACATTATCCAACAGTAGTTTTCCTACACCTTTTCCCTGGTAATCGCTATGCAGATATATTTTCTGCAATTTGAAAACGCCTGCTTCATCGGTGGTACTGTAAGATGCAAATCCGATAGGACGCTGGTCGTCATACAGCAGGAGGAATCTGTGCGCTTTCTCTGTTATCTGACTGGTCAGTGCAGCTGTGCTGTACATCATGTCCAGCATGTATTCTATCTGTTCAGGAGTCAGCAGATCTTTATATGTCGGCCGCCAGATCTCGTCTCTTAGCTGCTGAATAACGGGTATATCGTTTACGTTTGCTACTTCTATTTTAAACATGATGTTCAGTTCCTTAATTTCCGCGTATAATTTTTTTTATCACTTCCAGCAGGCTCTCCAGCGGAGTGTATCCTTTTGCGATAAGATAATATTGCGTTCCATCGTCGAAGATAGCAGCCGGGAATCCTGTAATACCCCATTGTTCAACCTGGTTGAACTCCTGGATGGTATCATATCTGTTGGCATCATCTTTCATTTTTTCCAGAAACTCTTCTACCGGTAACTGATATTTTGCGATCAGTTCGCGATAGGTTGCCTCTTCATTCAGGCTTTTGCCTTCATAGTTGAGTGCGAGTTGCATATCGTGTGCAAAAGACAGTGCTTTTTGTGGCAGGTATTGTTTGAAAATAGTGAGCGCAATACCTGGTTTTTCTGAATCCATCATATCGTCCGTGCGGAGGTACCCTTCAAGGAATGCCTGTCCGAATTGTACACCTGTAGCTGCTTCTACCTGTTTGTGTGCTTCCTTTATGTAGTTATACATAGCGGAAGCTGGTCTGTGGTTGGAGCTAAGCATCATACCACCGGAGAGTACTTCTACTTCTGCTCCCAGTCGTTGTTGCAGTTGTTCGATAACAGGTGTAAATCCATAACACCAGCCGCATAATGCGTCGTATATATAGATCAGTTTCATGATTGTGCTCTCGTTTTTAGTTGGCGCTGTTGTGCTATTTTTTCTTTTTGCTGATGAATGTTTCCAGTTCGGCGGCGCTGAAGCTGCTCAGGTTATGTGCAGCGGTGAGTCCGCCTTTTCTTGCAGCGAGCGTACCGTAATAAATATCATGGAAACCATCTGTGCTGTGTGCATCCGGATCGATGGACAACAAAACATTTTTCTCCAGTGCGTATGGAATCCATTCCCAGTCGATATCCAGCCGACGTGGGTGTGCATTGATCTCAATTACCACATTGTGTGTAGCGCAGGCATCGATGATCTGCTGATGGTTGACAGGATAACCGTTACGGCTGAGCAGGAGACGGCCGGTCATATGACCGAGTATGGTCGTGTAAGGATTTTCTATTGCTTTCAGGAGTCGCGCCATTGCTTTCTCTTCACTCATTTTGAGATTGGAGTGTACGGATGCAATGACGAGATCGAATGAGGCGAGTATTTCATCCGGGTAATCGAGGCTGCCATCGTTGAGGATATCAGCTTCTACACTTTTGAAAATGCGGAATGGAGCAAGTTGTTTATTGAGTGCATCGATCTCTGCGTGTTGTGCCTGTATACGTTCGATACTGAGACCATTTGCATAGAAGGCGGAGCGGGAGTGATCACTGATGACCAGGTATTCAAAGCCCTGTTCTTTTGCAGTGGTGGCCATTTGCAGCAGGGTATGTTCTCCGTCGCTCCAGGTACTGTGACTATGAATGATGCCTTTGATGTCTTTGTGTGTGATCAGTACCGGCAGTTGTTTCTTTTTGGCGAGATCGATGGCGAGTCCGCCGTTACGCAGACAAGGCTCAATATAATCCATTCCTGCCTGTGTGAAGATCGCTTCTTCTGTTGCATTGGCGGGGATGCTGTTCAGGTCAAGCGATGCCTTGAAATGCTCCAGGAAGGATACAGATGCGGTAGTGGTGAATAATACTTTATTAAAATCTTCTGCGGAGGCAGGGTAGATTTTGATTCTTATATGTTGTTCATGTTGCCATACGATTGCTTCTCCTGTATTGGCGGGAGCGGTCAGTGTTGGCAATGCGGACAATTTTTCTTCCAGTAGGGGAATAGGGAGTGCGGCGACGAATTCTATTTCATCGATAATGTTTTCATTGCGGCGGAACTGTCCGGTCAATGAGACGGCGGCAGGCGCCAGCAGTTGGCTGAATTCTTTTTCAAGAGAAAGCGCGAGTGCTTCTGCCTGTGCATAGAGATAGCGGCCCTGGTTGCTGAAGTAGAATTCGATGCTTTGTTTAACGGCGTCCTGTGTTTTTTGTCCGAAGCCTTTGAGTAAGGTCAGTCGGTTTTCGTTACAGGCGTATAGCAGTTCTCCGAGGCTTTCTGCTTCGAGTTCTTTCCAGATGGTCGCTATTTTTTTAGGGCCGAGGCCTTTTATTTTCATCATCTCCAGGATGCCCGGAGGTGTTTTCTGGAGGTATGCTTCGAGCGCGGCGAATTTGCCGGTTTGCAGCATTTCCTGAATAGCTTTGCTGATGGAGTCACCGATGCCTTTGATCTTAGCGATTTCTTCCGGTGGCGTTACCTGCAGTTGTATGGGGAGTTTCTCCACAGTAAATGCGGCGCTGGCGAAAGATTTAGCTTTAAAACTATTATCTCCCTGTATGTCCATGAGTTTGGAGATGAGGGAGAAGTTATCGGCAATAGTGTAATTATCGAGCATAAGTAGAATTGAAATGCGAATTTACTGAGGGTGGGGTATATATAAATAAAAAAAGATCCTGGCGGTAGCCAGGACCTTTTATTTTACAGTTTGTAAAGTCGAGCTTACAACTCTGGAGCGATGGTAGTCGCTGGAGTTGAGTTTGAATTATCAGCTGGTTTAGCAGCTTTTTTTCTTGTAGCAGCTTTCTTCTTAGGAGCAGCTTTCTTAGCAGCAGCTTTCTTAGGAGCGGCTTTCTTAGCAGCAGCTTTCTTAGGAGCAGCTTTCTTAGCAGCGGCTTTTTTAGGAGCAGCTTTCTTAGCAGCAGCCTTTTTAGGAGCAGCTTTCTTAGCAGCAGCCTTTTTAGGAGCAGCTTTCTTAGCAGCAGCTTTTTTAGGAGCGGCTTTCTTAGCAGCAGCTTTTTTAGGAGCGGCTTTCTTAGCAGCAGCTTTTTTAGGAGCGGCTTTCTTAGCAGCAGCTTTTTTAGGAGCAGCTTTCTTAGCAGCAGCTTTTTTAGGAGCAGCTTTCTTAGCCGCAGCCTTTTTAGGAGCAGCTTTCTTAGCCGCTTTTTTAATTGTTGCCATTGTTTTTTGAATTTTGGGTTAGTAATTAAAATTGGGTATTAGAAAAAACTTTATGGCAAACACTGTTCCAGACTTACGCCTGAGCAGTGGTGTCAATTGACTTTACGGAAACGATGGTTCTGTTTTCACGTCCTTTTCTGAACTCAACAACGCCATCTGCAACTGCGAAAATGGTAAAATCTCTACCAATTCCTACGTTAGCTCCTGGGTGATAAACGGTACCACGCTGGCGAACAATGATGTTACCAGATACGGCTGCCTGACCACCAAAAATTTTTACTCCCAGCCTTTTGCTTTGGGAATCACGGCCGTTCTTAACGCTACCTTCACCTTTTTTATGTGCCATTTCTTATGTACGATTTTAGAACTTTATCAAATAAAAATTAAGCAATCTCGTTGATCCGGATCTTTGTAAAGTGTGTACGGTGACCAACTTTCTTTCTGAAACCTTTTCTGCGTTTCATTTTGAAAGCAATTACCTTATCACCCTGAACATGGCTCAGGATCTCTGCTTTTACCACTGATTTTACATCAGTACCTACGGTCGGCTTACCACCATTATCTACTAACAACACTTCAGAGAACTGCACTTTATCTCCAATATTTCCCTGCAACTGTTGTACAAAGATTTCCTGGTCTTTTTGTACTTTGAATTGCTGACCTGCGATTTTTACAACTGCAAACATAGTTATCCAAAAATAATTTCCTGCAAAATTAGGAATTGTTTTCTAATTGACAAAGTTTTCTCAGCTTTTTGCCATCAGACCTGAAAACAGGCTGATTCCGCTGAGAAATACAATTTATATTTTCAAAGATACATACTTTATTTTAATATAGATAATTACAATCTTTGCTTATATGGCCGATTTCGCTGGAATCCTTATCAGTATTGCTGTCCGGCTTAATACTCAATCCGCTGAAAACCCTTGTAATATGAGCTATTATAACAATTTTTATTTTATACATTTGTCCTTTCTCTTATCCTAAAATAAAAGGGCATGAAGCTTAAATCACTGCTTGCCAAACCATTTGCTTCCATTGTTGCCAACAAGATCAGGAAGGAAATGCAACGGGCGGTAGAAGACCAGGAAGCGATCCTGGAGGAGTTGATTAAAACAGGCAGGAAGACTGAGTTCGGAAACGATCATCATTTTGGAAATATCAATAACTACAATGATTACAAACAGGCGGTGCCTGTGCGGGATTATGAACAGTTCAAGCCCTATATCAATAAGATAAAGGATGGTAAACAGAATGTATTGTGGAAAGGACAGCCGATTTACCTGGCGAAGACTTCAGGCACTACCAGTGGTGTGAAATATATTCCTATTACAAAGGACTCTATCTCCAATCATATAGATACTGCCCGTAATGCGCTGCTGAACTATATGTCAGAAACCGGGAAGACAGAATTTGCGGATGGTAAACTCATATTCTTATCCGGTTCTCCTATTCTGGAAAGGGTAGGTGGTATTCCTTACGGTCGTCTCAGCGGTATTGTGAATCATCATGTGCCACGTTATCTGCGTACGAATCAGTTACCAACATATGAAACGAATTGTATAGAAGACTGGGAGACCAAGCTGGACAAGATCGTTGATGAAACAATTAATGAGGACATGCGTCTGATCAGTGGTATTCCACCATGGATGCAGATGTATTTTGACAGACTGATCGAAAGAAGTGGAAAATCTGTCGGGGAGTTGTTCAAAAATCTGGATGTACTGGTATATGGCGGGGTGAACTTCGAACCTTACCGTGCGAAGCTGATGGCGGCTATTGGTCGTCCGATCAACACGATTGAAACGTTCCCGGCATCTGAAGGTTTCTTTGCTTTCCAGGATACGCAGGAGCACAAAGGACTGTTGCTGAACACCAATTCCGGCATTTTCTACGAATTCATTCCGGCCAATGAAATATTTGACGCGAATCCTACCCGTTTATCACTGCGTGACGTGCGGGTGGGCGTGAACTATGCGCTGGTGGTGAGCACCAATGCCGGTTTGTGGTCTTATAACATTGGCGATACGGTAAAATTTGTTTCCACTAACCCATACCGTCTGCTGGTAACAGGACGTATTAAACATTTCATTTCTGCATTTGGAGAACATGTGATCGGGGAGGAAGTGGAGTATAGTCTGATGCGTGCGGCGAAGGAGGAAAATCTGCAGATCACTGAATTTACCGTGGCGCCGATGGTGGCGCCGGATGGAGAGTTGCCTTTCCACGAGTGGTTTGTAGAGTTTGAACAACAGCCTGCTGATCTGGGTGCTTTTGCGAAAAAGGTAGATACCTATATGCAGGAGAAGAACATTTATTACAATGACCTGATAACCGGCAGCATTCTGCAACCATTGAAGATCAGACCGGTACGTAAGAACGGATTCATCGATTACATGAAGTCGGTAGGTAAACTGGGCGGGCAGAACAAGGTGCCGCGTCTGAGTAATGACAGGACACTGGCGGATGAACTGAGTAAGTTTTTGATGTAATTAAGAATTAAAAATTAAGAATTAAGAATTGTTTGTGGAGATATCTGCAAATAATTCTTAATCCTTAATTCTTAATTCCTAATTCTCTTATTTCCCTTATTATTGCAGCAATGAGTAAGAAGAACATAGCCATCTTTGGCTCCACAGGATCTATTGGCATCCAGGCATTGGAGGTGATTGAAGCACATCCTGACAAGTTCAGTGTGGAAGTATTGACAGGGGGGCAGAATGCCAACCTTTTGATAGAACAGGCTTTAAAATTTCGTCCGAATGCGGTGGTAATAGCCGATGAAACACAGTATGAGAAGGTTAAGGACGCATTATTTGATAAAGGTATCAAGGTATTTGCAGGTGCGAAAGCCATGGTGGAAGTAGCTGCCTGGAATACAATTGATATGATGCTGGCGGCTGTAATGGGCTTTGCCGGTCTGGCGCCAACACTGGCTGCCATTGAGCAGGGTACCCCGATCGCCCTGGCTAATAAAGAAACCCTGGTGGTGGCAGGTGATATTGTGATGGCGGCAGCCAACAAGAGAAATGTACCTATAGTACCCGTAGATTCTGAACACTCGGCTATTTTTCAGTGTCTGTTAGGTGAAGACCTGCGGAAAGTGGATAAAGTGATCCTGACTGCTTCCGGTGGTCCTTTCCTTGGTAAAAAACCGAATTTCCTGATCAATGTGAAAAAAGATCATGCGTTACAGCATCCTAACTGGAGAATGGGCGCGAAGATCACCATTGACTGTGCGACACTGATGAATAAAGGTCTGGAGATGATCGAAGCCCGCTGGTTATTCAATCTGCCGCCTGAAAAGATCGAAGTAGTGATCCATCCGCAGTCTATTATTCACTCTATGGTGGAATTTGTGGACGGTTCGCTGAAAGCGCAGCTGGGCGTACCAGATATGAAAATGCCGATACAACTGGCATTAGGATTTCCGGAAAGATTAGCCAACGATTTCCCGAAATTCTCTTTCAGGAATAATCCTACGCTGACATTCGAACAGCCTGATACCAAGACTTTCCGTAACCTCGCCATTGCTATTGAAGCCATGCACAAAGGAGGAAATGCTGCCTGTGTAATGAATGCTGCAAACGAAGAAGTGGTACATGCCTTCCTGAAGAACAGGATCGGTTTCCTGCAAATGACAGAGGTGATAGAGGAGACGATGGCGAAGATCGCATTTGTGGAAAAACCTACCTTGCATGACTATTATGAAAGCGATCAGGCTGCCAGGGAATATGCAAATTCCATGATCAATGCTATAGTGATTTAATATTACATTAACGCTGTACTGCAGTTGAACCGCCTATATTTGCCGGACTATCATAGATTCTATTACATTATATATTTACTGTCAGATTCATCTACATGACCACACAAGAAATATTGGTAAAGGCCGGGCAGTTGATACTGTCACTATCCATACTGGTCGTTTTACACGAGCTTGGGCACTTTATCCCCGCCAAGCTTTTTAAAGCAAGGGTTGAAAAATTTTATCTGTTCTTTGATCCCTGGTTTTCGTTGTTTAAAAAGAAAAAAGGAGATACAGAATATGGTATTGGCTGGTTACCACTGGGCGGATATGTAAAAATATCCGGTATGGTGGATGAGAGCATGGACCGTGAGCAGATGGCGAAGCCGCCACAGCCATGGGAATTTCGTTCAAAACCAGCCTGGCAGCGCCTGATCATCATGATCGGCGGCGTTACGGTTAACCTGATACTCGGTTTCCTGATCTATGCAATGATGTTGTGGCACTGGGGCGAAAGCTATCTGCCAACCAAAAACCTGACCTACGGTATTGCGGTTGACTCCCTGGCTGGCAGCATTGGTCTGAAAGACGGCGACATGGTATTATCTGTGAATAACGAACCGGTTGAAAACTTCCGTTCTATTCCTGCTGAGATCATCCTGCGTGAAGCAACCAGCATCCAGGTATCGCGTGATGGCAAACCTCTTGACATCAAGATCCCTACTGGTTTTATCCGTGAAATGATCAAGCGGAAAGGCACGCTGATGGATGTGCGTATTCCATTTGTAGTGGATACGGTATTGCCAAAATCAGCAGCAGAGAAAGCCGGTTTCAGAAAGGGCGACAGAACCCTGGCTGTAAACGGTGCACCTGCGAGCTATTTTCATGAGTTCAGAAAAGAATTACAGCAGTATAAGAATAAAACGGCAACCATCCAGGTTTTACGTGATGGCGATACTCTTCAGTTATTCGCACACGTTACCGAAAATGGTACAGTGGGTATGGCGCCGGCTAATCCGGAGAAAGACTTCAAATTCGCTACCAGAGAATATACTTTATTACAGGCGATCCCTGCCGGTTTCTCCAAGTGTATCAATACCCTGGTGAAATATGTACAGCAGCTGCGTCTGATCTTCGTTTCCAAAGAGGTAAAAGCCAATGAATCACTGGGTGGTTTCATCAGCATTGGTAACCTGTTCCCTGCTCATTGGGACTGGATCGCTTTCTGGGAAATGACAGCGCTGTTGTCTATCATCCTGGCATTTATGAATATCCTGCCTATTCCGGCGCTGGATGGTGGTCACGTACTGTTCCTCTTATACGAGATCATTACCGGCCGTAAACCAAGCGAGAAATTCCTGGAATATGCACAGATCGTTGGTATGATCATCCTGTTCGGTCTGCTGTTATATGCGAATGGACTGGATATCTGGCGAAGTATCTTTAAATAGACTGATAATCATCTGATTATATGAAAGAGGCCTTTAGGGGCCTCTTTTTTTGTACTTATACTATAGTTACAGTACGTTGATGCTTCGTTCGGGAACGCAGGTCTAACGTAGCATAACTATAGTATAAGTATTTATTGAAATTTCATAAAATGGTCATATCTTTGTAAGCTGCGAAAGCAAACTGGGGTCGCCTGGTTTTGACAGCATAGATCTTTGAAAGTGTAAGCATGTCGTGCGTTGTATAATTAGCACGTAAATCTGAATATACAACCTTTAATTGGCGAATCTAACTACGCCATGGCTGCCTAATCAGCGATTAGCGCACCCATTTTGGCCGCCGCAGTTGCTGTCTGCTAGAACTGCCGCCGCCTAATCAAAACCTTAGCGGAATAGGTACTCATGGTTTCTGTGAGTGAGTACTGAAACTAAACGGATACGGACCAGGCTGGTTAGTTGCGCCCCTGGCAAGGTCCCGACAAACTAATGCGTAAATAAGCATGTAGAAAGCTTTCGGCGGATATGTTTGGACGCGGGTTCGATTCCCGCCGACTCCACTAAAGCGGGAATAGTACAGTCAAATGTATTGTTCCCGTTTTCTTTTTCCCCTAAAATCCGTACTACTACAGTCTACTTGTGCACATCTAAACCTGAACAATGTTCAAATAACTGGGGAAATTCAACATGGGATGACATGGTATGTTTTGTTTTGCAACTTCAATTTACCACTTTCATTCCGTTGGTGAATTCCCCCTTTCATGAATGTTTTATTTGTATTAACCCTTGATTTAGCAATTTTCTCTAATCTCGTTTATGGTTGAGTAATTCAATTACTCAATGTTTTTTTATTAAAATAATAACTTTTCATACCTTCATATCCATTTCAACGAGATAATGCAAATATCAATAGGACATATAGCAGACTTATTTGGAGGTATTTATGTAAATACCTCAATTTCCCAAGGCGGAGCTGTTTATTATTTACAGCTTAGGCATTGGAACAAGGAACGAAAGTGGGCTAGCCATGTTGAACCTGAGTTACGCGAGGAAACCAGGTTAAATAAAAACTATCTCGAAATTGGAGATCTATTGCTTGCTACAAAAGGTACTGATCATTTTGCCGCGCTATATGATGGACAATATACTCCTGCTATTGCCTCTTCTGTTTTTACCATATTGCGTATTAAGGACACTAACATTATTTCACCATTTTACCTTCAATGGTATCTGAACCATCCTGCTACTACAAAAATTCTAATAGCAGCATCTAAAGGTACTTCTATGCCACTCATTACACGGGATGTGATTGAACGGTTAGAGTTACCTGTACCTTCATTGCAAAAGCAGGAGAGTATTGTACAGGTAAATTTACTTCAACAACAAGCAATGCAATTACGTTTACAGATAAACAACCTCAATGAAACAATTTTTCATCAACAACTCTTACAAACCGCTAATAGATAATGACACAAAAAATGATCGGTGCTAGTGATATTAATCGGATAGTATGGAAAGCCTGCGATACTTTTCGTGGATTGATTGACCCCAGTCAATATAAAGATTATATTCTCACTATGTTATTCCTCAAGTATGTGAGCGATGTACATGAAGATATATACCAGCAACACCTGGCTAAATATAAAGGTGATAAAGATCGTACGGAACGCGCTATGAAAATGGAGCGTTTTATTATGCCGGAACAATGCACTTTCAATTACTTATACGAACGGCGTTCGGCAAACAATGTTGGAGAGCTGATTAACACGGCTCTTAATGACCTTGAAGAAGCTAACCGAGAGAAACTCTTTAGTGAAGATGGTTCGGGTATTTTCCGCAATATAGATTTCAATAGTAGTAACCTGGGCGATGTAAAAGACAAAAATACCCGCCTCAAGAATCTGTTAATTGACTTTAGTGAACTGGATCTGAGTCCATCTCATCTTGAGCATAACGATGTGATTGGGGATGCATATGAATATCTGATTGCTTCTTTTGCCTCAGATGCTGGCAAAAAAGCGGGTGAATTTTACACACCTGGTATGGTATCTACTTTGTTAGCAAAACTTACAAAAGCAGAACCAGGTGCTCGTATTTGTGATCCTACCTGCGGTTCTGCATCATTGCTTGTAAAAGCAGGGCGTGAGGTAGGTTCTTCCAATGTATCCCTGTATGGACAGGAAGCAAACGGAAGTACTTGGGCGCTGGCAGTACAGAATATGTTCCTGCATGGTTTTGACAGTGCTGTGATCCGCTGGGGTGATACCATCCGTAATCCTAAGCTTAAAGAAGGGGATCATTTGATGAAGTTTGACGTAGTGGTAGCAAACCCGCCTTTTTCGTTAGACAAATGGGGGGCTGATGATACAGAGAAGGAAGATAAAAAGAAAGGTGATAAAACAAATGTAGGTCAGCCGCAAAGTGGTTATAAAGCTGCTGCAGATCCTCACCAGCGCTTTTGGAGAGGAGTGCCACCTAAGAGCAAAGGAGACTGGGCTTTTATCAGCCATATGATCGAAGTGGCTTATGAAGGACACGGTAGAGTAGGTGTTGTGGTGCCACATGGTGTGCTTTTCAGAGGAGCTAGCGAGGGGAAGATCCGTCAGAAATTGATAGAGGAAAATATGCTTGATGCCGTGATTGGGCTACCTGCCAATTTGTTCTTCGGCACAGGCATACCCGCAGCTATTCTTATCTTCAATAAAGGTAGACGTAAACGTAGCGATGTGTTATTTATAGATGCCAGTCAGCGTTTTGAGAATGGCAAGAATCAGAACCGCCTGCGTCAGCAGGACGTGGAGGATATTGTTCAAACTTACCGCCGTTTTGCAGAGGGCAAACTGCCTGCCGGTGTAGTGGAAGAAAGATATTGCTATGTCGCTACGAAGGAAGAAATAGCAGTCAACGATTACAACCTCAATATTCCCCGTTATGTCGACACATTCGAGGAGGAAGCTGAGATAGACATCGCCGCTACGCAAAAGGAAATAGAACAGCTTAAAACCGAGCTTACTGCTGTGGAAAAAGAAATGGCGAAGTATTTAAAAGAACTGGGATTGTAAACAAGCTGATATGGAAAAGTTTGAAATAATATTTTATTCGTCGCCAGAAGGAGACTCCCATATAGAAGTCTTCTTTGAAGCAGAAACTTTTTGGTTATCGCAGAAGAAGATGGCAGCGCTATTTGATGTAGATGTGCGAACCATCAGTGAACACCTTAGAAATATTTATGCGTCTGGTGAGCTTGCTGAAACAGCAACTATCCGGAAATTCCGGACAGTTCAAAAAGAAGGTAGCAGGGAAGTAGCAAGAAGTATTGATTTCTATAATCTCGATGTTATTATTTCTGTGGGTTATCGTGTAAACAGTGTTTCTGCTACACAATTCCGTATATGGGCAACCAAAACCCTGCGTGAATTTATTATTAAAGGATTTGTGTTGGATGATGAGCGGCTGAAACAGGGCAAACAATTTGGCAGGGATTATTTTGAAGAACTGCTGGAGCGCATACGCGAGATAAGAGCCAGTGAAAGGCGTTTTTATCAGAAAATCACAGATATTTACGCACAATGCAGTATTGATTACGATCCTGTTTCATCCATTACTCAAACATTTTATAAAACCGTTCAAAATAAGTTGCATTGGGCCATTACGGGCAAGACGGCCGCTGAAATTATTGCTGACAGAGCTAAAGCCATTAGCCCGAATATGGGGCTGACCACCTGGAAAAATGCACCTGATGGAAAGATCCTAAAAGCAGATGTATGTGTTGCTAAAAACTATCTCTTACTGGAAGAAATGGATGAGTTGAATCGGATTGTGACAATGTACCTTGATTATGCGGAAAATCAAGCCAAACGGCAGATACCTATGGCTATGAAAGAATGGGTGGATCGTCTGGACGCGTTCCTTCAGTTTAATGAATATGCAGTACTGAAAGATGCTGGCAAAATCAGTCATGAAATAGCCCGTAGTCTGGCTGAGGCTGAGTATGAACAGTTCAGGGTAATTCAAGATGCAGACTTTCGTAGTGATTTTGATAAATCGTTGTTAGAGCAGGATGCTGATTTGGACAAAGCGATACAAGGCTTGCAGCAAAGGAGAAAATAATAATCTGAGATCATTTTATCGGCTTCAGGGAAAATGATCTGATCAATTTAAAATGTATGAGTGAAATAACAGTTACCAGCATTACACAAAGGGACATTGAGCGGAAGCAAATACGTATACTGGCAAATCAAAAGGAGTTGTTTCCGACTGAACAGCGAGGTTTTCCGAAGATCTATGATATAACAGTTATCTGTGAGTATACCGTTTATGATTGTACATATAAGATCGGGTCAAAGGATGGCAAAGCCCGAAGTGGTGTATTACGCTTAAAGGGTGGCTTAGAAGAGGCTCTGGGCAATACAGTAGGAAAGGTATTTGTATTCAAATGGACAGGTAATAATCAATATCATTTAACCTCTGCTAGGATATGAAGAAATCAGGTTATAAGCACACACCCCTCGGATGGATACCAGAGGATTGGGAGGTAAAGAAAATAAAGGACATTGCGAAAATCAGTTCAGGGACTACACCATTACGTAGTGTAGCTGAATATCACACAAACGGTACCATCTATTGGGTAAAGACAACAGATTTGAACAATTCTGTTGTTTTAGACACGGAAGAGAAAGTTACAGAACTTGCGCTCAAAGAGACCTCACTTCGTGTATATCCAAAAGGAACTGTTCTTGTAGCAATGTATGGAGGGTTTAACCAAATAGGAAGGACAGGGTTACTTGGAATTGATGCAACAATAAATCAGGCACTTTCTGCAATTACTGTCAATAGTGAAAAAACTGATGTGAAATTTCTTTTGGATTGGCTTAATGCGAATGTCGGATTATGGAAGAGTTTTGCGGGCAGTAGCAGAAAAGACCCTAATATAACAAGCAATGACGTGGGCGATTTTCCAATCGTTGATATTACTCTTCCCGAACAGCGTAGAATAGCTGCTATTCTTTCTATTTGGGATGCCGCCATATCTAAAGAGAAGCAGTTTATAGAAGCCCTGCAAATCCGCCATCGTGGCCTAATGCAACAACTGCTCAGTGGGAGAAAAAGATTAAAGGGTTTTAAGGGAAAATGGAAAGATGTGAGTTATGGAAGTCTACTGAAAGAAGTAAAGAGACCTGTTTTATGGAATGACAATGAGCGATATCAGTTAGTCAGTGTGCGAAGAAGGTCTGGGGGTATTTTCTCAAGAGAAGCACTATTTGGTCATCAGATTAAAGTAAAAGATCTAAGAACAGTAAATACGGGAGACTTCCTTTTTTCCAAGATGCAAATTGTTCATGGTGCGTCAGCATTAGTTACAGAAAAGTTTGCTGGAAATAAAATATCGGGTTCTTATATAGCTGTCGTTTCTAAAGATCCGAAAAAGTTAAATATACAATTTTTAAACTGGTATAGTCAACTTCCATATTTTTATCATCAGACTTACATTTCCAGTTTTGGGGTACACATTGAAAAAATGACATTTGACTTTGAGGCATTTTTAACTCTTAATATGGCTTTGCCCTCATTGGAAGAACAAACCGCTATTTCAACTATACTCAGCACATCCGAAAAAGAAATAAAAACCCACGATCGCCGTCTTGCCTACTTGCAGCAGCAAAAAAAAGGATTAATGCAGATATTGCTTACGGGAAAGGTAAGAGTAAAAACATAAACTAATAAACAGTTGTTTTATGCAAATACCCCTAGCATCATTTGTTGATTTCGTTTTGAAATCCGGTAGCCTCAAGAAAACATGTGCAGAGAAGATCAAGGCACAATTATCGGGAGCTTTTGATCCCGCCAAGGATTATTACAAACGCTTCCGTGAAGCTGTATATGAATTACACTCGAAATATAGCGATAAAGAAGAACTATCTAAAATCATAGGTCTGGTACCTGATAAGAAAGTAGATAACTATAATGCTATGATTACCGGATACAGGAAATTTCTTTGTACAAAGAAAATATCCTGGTTTGATCCACTCCGTAAAGAATGGAAATATGGAGGTCTTGAAATTCCCATTAATTCTGAATTAGGATTAGAGTGGAATAGAACAAATTATGTGATCAAACTTTATCTTAAGACAGACAGACCTTCAAAAGATAGGGTTGCAAGTATACTGGCGTTAATGAAATATACCATATCAGCCAAAGACTGCGTACATACTTTACTTGATGTTAGGAATAGCAAGCCTTATTTTTTTGAAGATTCAATGTTAGAACTTATTCCCCTGGTAGAAGCAGAGGCTACATCATTAGAACATCTGCTGAAATAAAACAATAACGATGTCTCACCCCTCTTTCCGCGAAAACGACGCTTCTCAGTTACCCGCCTTACAATTGCTAATGCGACTGGGTTATACTTATCTCAGTCCAGAAGAGGCATTAATGTCACGCGCTGGAAAAACCAGCAATGTGCTACTCGAAGATATTCTGCGGCGACAGCTCAAAGCTATTAATAGTATACAGGTTGGCAGCAATAAAACTACTGTATTCAGTGATGCAAATATAGAAGCTGGTATCCAGGCACTAAAAGAGTTACCTTTTCAGGATGGCTATATCAGCGCCAGCCAGCATGCTTATGAACGCCTTACTTTGGGCAAGGCATTGGAGCAAAGTATCGATGGCGATAAGAAGAGTTTTACATTACAATATATCGACTGGCAACATCCGGAGCGAAATGTATATCATGTTACTCAGGAATTTGAAGTTATGCGCACTGGAAGCCGCGAGCACATGCGTCCTGATATCGTTTTGTTCGTTAATGGGATACCGCTGGTAGTTATAGAGTGTAAGCGTCCAGATATGAAAGATCCACTCAGTCAGGCTATCTCGCAGCATATCCGGAACCAGACAGAAGATGGTATTCGCGCTTTATATGCATACAGTCAATTGCTGCTGGCCTGCGCTACTTTGCAGGCAAAATATGCCACTACTGATACTAAAACAGAATACTGGGCGAGCTGGAAAGAAGTCATAAAAGACAACAATAAACTGGAAGAACTGCTGAATCAACCCATCAGTGCGGCAGAGAAAGCTGCATTGGGTGCAACTCGTAAGGAAGCAGAAATGAATGCATGGATACAACGCCTGTCCAGCGGAGTAAACGCAAGTGTACAGGATACTTATATTTATTGCCTTTGCAGGCCGGAGCGCTTGTTGTCGCTTATCAAAGATTATATACTCTTTGAAGGAGGTCGGTTCAAAAAGATAGCCCGTTACCAGCAGTACTTTGCTATCGAAAAAATCATCGACCGTATCCGTGAAACTAAAGATGGTAAGCGCGCCGGAGGTGTAATCTGGCATACACAAGGTAGTGGTAAGAGCCTTACCATGGCTATGTTGGCACGACGTATTCACCAGGAAGTACGTAATCCTAAGATCGTGCTTGTTACTGACCGTGTGAACCTGGACACTCAGATTGCAGAAACCTTTGCTCAGGCTGAAGTACCTGTGCACCGCGCCCGTACCGGTGCCCAGCTAGTAGAACTGTTACAGAGCAAAAGTGATGCTGTGATTACCACAGTGATCAACAAGTTTGAAGCTGCTGTAGATCGCCTGGGCGCTACACCTTTGGAATCACCTGATATTTTTGTGCTGATAGACGAAGGACATCGCACTCAATACGGCAGCTTTAACGTGAAAATGCGGAAAGTACTACCCAATGCGTGTTTTCTGGCATTTACAGGTACACCGCTCATGAAGAAAGAGAAAAGTACTGCACAGAAGTTCGGAGGTATTATTGATGCTTATACTATACGTCAGGCAGTGGAAGATGGAGCTATAGTGCCTATCATCTACGAAGGAAGACATGCCGTGCAGGACGTGAATCAAAAGGCGCTGGATCGTGGATTTGAACATATATCTGAAGACCTGACATCGTATGAAACCGCTGATCTGAAAAGGAAATACAGTCGCGCCAATCTTATCGCCAAAACGGAACAACGCATAGACGAAATAGCTCGTGATATCAGTGCTCATTATTCGCAGAATTGGGGACTGGACCATACTGGCGAACGTAGTGGTTTCAAAGGTATGGTGGTTACGCCGGATAAAGCCACCGCTATTAAATATAAAAAAGCTTTAGATCTGATTGGAAAGGTCACCAGCGAAGTAATTATCTCCCCGCCAGATATGCGTGAAGGCTATGATGATATCCACGAAAGCCCTTCTGATGAAGTGGTCGCCTTTTGGAAAAGAATGGAAGCCAAACACGGAAAAAACTTTGAAGCTGGAATCATCACACAGTTCAAGAAAACGGATCATCCTGACCTGCTTATTGTGGTAGATAAGTTACTTACAGGCTTTGATGAGCCACAAGTAGTTGTAATGTATCTCTGCCGTAAACTGAAAGAGCATACCTTGCTACAAGCGATCGCACGTGTGAACCGCGTAGCACCTGGCAAAGACTGGGGGTATATCATTGACTATGAAGGAGTATTGGGAGAACTGGATACAGCGATGAATATTTATACCAGTTTAGAGGAGTTTGAGGCCACCGATTTGGAAGGAACTGTAACAGATATGTACACTGAAATAGACAGATTACCGCAGATACATTCTGAACTGAATGATATCTTCAACAAGCTCCCAAACAAACATGATATAGTCAGCTATAGTAATCTGTTGGCAGACAAAGCGATCCGTGAGCCATTCTACGATAAATTTAGCGAGTTTGCACGTTGTCTGAAACTTGCTCTCTCTTCGCTTGACTTTGAAAAAGACACGCATGAATCCCGGAAACAACGTTATAAAGAGGATTTGAAATTTTTCACCCAGTTACGTAACGCTGTCAGTCAAACCTACTCAGACAAAGTAGATTTTAGCCGTTATGAAAAGCAGCTGCAGAAATTATTGGATCAGCATGTTACTACCGAAGAAATCATACGTCTTACAGAGCAAGTAAGTATACTTGATACTGAGGCGTTTGAACGTGAATTGATGAAGATAATTGGTGATCGCGCGAAGGCTGAAACAATTGCAAGCCGTACATCACGCCACATAACAGAACGGATGGATGAGGATCCTGTGTTCTATAAAAAGCTGTCAGAACTTATACAACAAACTATTGCGGATCTAAGGGCCCAGCGCGTTTCTGAAGTGGAAGCCTTAAAAAAGCTAAACCAATATCGTGAGCAGGCGATTAACCGCAGTGGGGAAGATGTGCCACTACCATTAAAGGACAAGGCTGAATCTATTGCGTTTTATCGTCTGGGTATAGCAGAAGGCAAGTTATCCGAACTGCAAAGCATTAACTTTGCAGAAGTCACTGATAGTATCATCCGTCAGTATCTTATTGTTGATTGGCATCACAAACCAGATGTAATGCGGAGAATGAATTTTTACATCGGGGAATACCTGATTGATGAATTACATTTGTCTATAGAACAGGCAGAGTCTCTTGCCGATCAATGCATGGAGATAGCTAAAGCAAGGTACAAATCATGATACATGAACTAGAATACGGATCAAAAAAAATCAGCTATTATCTTGACTTCAGTAAGCGAAAAACACTGGGTATCACAGTAACACCTGATATGGATGTATTGGTGAAAGCACCAGAAGGAACGCCTCAGAAGTGTATTGAGGAGAAGCTGGGGAAACGTGCCCCTTGGATATTGAAACAGCAAAGTTATTTCCTTAGCTTTTATCCTAAAGTATCGGAGAAGCAATACCGGGGTGGTGAATCGCATTTGTATCTTGGTCGGCAGTATCGTTTGCGCGTAATTGCAGCAAAGAAAAACGAAGTACATTTTACTGGTAGAGAGATCAATGTGTATCATAACCCCAAAAAAACAGTAAAATCCGTGCTCCTCAATTGGTACCGGTATCGTGCAAAGGAGAAATTCGCGGAGATAGCTGAGCCCTGGCTTCAACGCTTCGAACAATACGGTGTACAACCGGAAGGTCTGTTTATCCAGGCAATGTCAACCCGCTGGGGTAGCTGTACAGCAAAAGGGAAAATTATCCTTAACCCGGAACTGATTAAAGCACCTAAAGCCTGCATTGAATATGTAATTATCCATGAATTATGTCATCTGATACATAAGCACCACACGAGTAAATTTTTTCAATTACAATCGTTGCTAATGCCTGATTGGGAAAAGTGGAAGAATAAATTAGAAACTGTGATGGCGTAATAGGTTAGGATATTGAGATACGATTCTTGTAGGATACACAAATAGATTATAACATCAACGACAGAAAAATGAACATATTTGGCAAGACAATACGTTTATTCCTGGTAGATGGTACAACCAACGGACTTACTACTGCGGAACTCAGTAATTGGACGGGAATCGGTATAAAAGTTCCTCGTATTAAGGTAAAAGAATATGTTACTCGATCTGAATTTCAGAAGCCAGGTATATATATTCTGATTGGAAAGAATGAGAATAACGAAGATGCAGCTTATATTGGTGAGGCTGAGATTATTTATGATCGCCTGATACAACATATAGCCAATAAAGAATTTTGGAACGAAGTAGTCTTTTTTAGCAGTAAAGATAAATATCTAAATAAGGCGAGCGTAAAATACCTCGAACACAGATTGCATGAGTTGGCGGTAAAGGCAGGCCGTTATAAGTTGGATCAGAATATCCCAACGAGATCTGAATTGTCTGAAGCAGAGCAGGCTGAATTAGAAGAGTTTTTAGCCAATATTAAAATACTTACAGCAACACTTAGTTATAAGATTTTCGAGACATTAGATGAAACTATAGAAACAAAATCAACTAAAGATCAGTTTTTTTATTGCAGAAATGGTGCTAGTGCCCTTGGTATCGGTAGACCATCCACCGAGGGTTTTATTGTTTTTAAAGACTCATTATTCATTATACCGCAACAGCCCTCATTAACAGAAAGTATACGTAATGAAAGAACTAAAATGTTGGCTGAAGGTATATTATTTCAGAGAGGAGATTTTTACCTTTTGACCAAAGATTACATTTTTAATTCCTCATCCCGTGCTGCGGCGGCAGTCCTTGCCAGGTCAGCCAGTGGGCCTCTAGAATGGAAGACAGATACCGGTATTCAATTGAAGCAACTTGAATTGTAGAACGGGATAATAGTAGAGGTATTCATACATAAATTAAATATTAAGTCTGGAGCCTAATAACAAACTTGCTTTATTTACTTCTCTATTTAAGGGTTGGAACTTCTTTCTCCCGATATTTCCCAGTAACCGTCTAGAACGGAGGTCATTGGGCCATCGATTTCGGTGATACTGGGCCACCCGTTTCGGGAATCATTATCACGATAAAAACTCATCAATTCCGAATTAGAAAAAGCACTGTGGTCTTTAAAATACTTTTTTAACTCATTGATGTAAAGTGACTTTTGTAAGTTAAAAGAGGTTTTCTCAAAAATACTAAATTTTGGCACAAAAGCAGGAAAGTGCAAAAATTAGAGATAATCGGACATGTAAGTCCTTAACAACAATAGAATCCAGGTTGGAGTTCATAGCCTATTAAAAAGCCGACATTTATGAAGAGTAAAATGTTGTATAACACTTGGACGACGTGAGAACCTATACAACATTTCTTATTTTGTAACCAAATCAGCCACTTGGTTGCGCAATTTCAATTTAATGATAATGAACTAGTTATTAATAAATCTATTTTATAGTAACCATTTAAACCAGTCAAAAATTACGATGAATCCCACTGAAATAAAATCATTTACTTCCCTTTTTAAAGGCCGGAATGATGTTTTTGCTTTACACTGGGAAAAGGGCACAAAATCTGGATACATGCCCGCCTATCAATTTGACCCTTACCGATATAAGGTGCATAAAATGAAAGGCGGTACCCTTAGTAATTTCCCCGAAAAGACTTATCAACACTTAACAGAAGAGCAGATAAAACGACATTTACAAGGAACCGACCTTATTGGCCTCTATCCTCTTTTAACAGATAATACATCGTGGTTTATCGCAGCAGATTTTGATGAAGAGAACTGGACTGATGACAGCCGTAAGTTTTTGGCTCTTTGCCAACAAAAAGGTATTCCTGCTTACCTTGAACGTTCACGTTCCGGAAATGGCGCACACGTCTGGGTTTTCTTTGAACAGCCCTACCCGGCAATGAAGAGCCGGAAAATACTGCTGTCATTACTAACAGACGCTCGTATCATTTCAACATTCGATAAGAATTCCAGTTTTGACAGGCTGTTTCCTAACCAGGATACACTCTCCGGAAAAGGCTTAGGTAACCTGATAGCCCTGCCTTTTCATAAACCAGCTATGGATAATGGGAATAGTTGCTTTCTTGCCCCCGAAACTATGGAAGCCTATCCAGACCAATGGCAATTCCTTACAACCATACAAAAAGCACAGGGATCTACCTTAGATAATCTATACGAGAAGTTAGGCTATACTGCATTATCAATAACTATTAATCCTAATCAAGGATTAACCATAATATTAAATAATGTTATCACAATAGCCAGAAATGGCTTACCCGTCATTCTGATTAATTATTTGAGAGAGGAACTGAAATTTTGCTAATACAGAATTCTTCATCCGGCAGAAGACAGGCAAAAGAACTTATGGCATTAAACGCTATTTCAGATTTATTGAAGAATCAAACGATGACATTATTATTCCCCGTGGATTTGCCGGACGGCTGCTTCGGTTTTGCATGGAAAATAATATTACCTACAAATTAGAAGATCAACGTCACAAAAGCCAAATTAGCTTTTCCGATTTGAGGCAATATTACGGGATTATCAGCAACAAGGAGTTTCTGCAACAGTAAAGAAGGATATAGGAGTAATAGTAGCACCTCCCGGTTCTGGCAAAACATTAATAGGTTTAAAAATAATTGCTGATAAACAACAGCCTGCACTTATTGTTGTGCATAGGAAGCAGCTAATGGAGCAGTGGGCAGAGCGCATTGCTACCTTTCTGGGAATTCCCACTCACGAAATAGGTAAAATAGGACAAGGAAAGTATAAGCCCGGAAAGCTGATCACACTGGCCACTATTCAAAGCCTGGTAAAAACAATAGCCAATACATCTAATAGCGATTTTACCAGTTCATTCGGAACGATATTAATTGATGAATGCCACCACATCCCCGCCGAAACATACCGAAGTACCATTCAGCAGTTTAATAGTTATTACCAGTATGGGTTTACTGCTACACCATTCCGTAAATACGACGATGGCAAACTCATCTTCATTCATTTGGGTGATGTTATTACGGAAATCAGCAGCCAACAGGTAACTAAATCTCCTCAACCAAGAATAGTTATACGAGATACGTCTTTGGATGTACCTTATAACCAGAAAACAGACCAATTTGAAACCTTGTCAAAAATTCTGGTACATGATTCGGAAAGAAATAGTCTGATCTCAAAGATATACTTAAAGAACTTGGCAACAGAAAGCGCGTCGTGGTATTAACCGAACGCAAGGAACATATTGATTCATTGTATCAATACCTGAAAAAGTCCTATGAAGCCATTACTTTAAGCGGAGATGATAGTACTAACAGCCGTGATAGCAAATGGAAGCAATTAAAATCAGGGAATTATCAGGTACTGATCACCACTGGCCAGTTTTTTGGAGAAGGTACTGATCTGGACAATGCTACCTGTTTGTTCCTTGTTTATCCATTCTCATTTGAAGGAAAACTCATCCAGTATATAGGCCGTGTACAACGATCAGAAATAGCACCTGTCATTTATGACTATCGGGATATTAAGATTGATTACCTGAACAAATTGTTTTTAAAGCGAAACACCTATTACAGGAAGTTAATCCGGCAAAGATCTTTGTTTGATGACCCGGTAGAAGAAATTACTCCTGTTGCCATAAGTGACATACTTACCATAGAAAAAGAGATTAAAGTTCCGCTCGAATCCCTTGAATTCAAATACGGTGCGATAGTTTTTTCATATACCTACAAGGAACCGGACGAGAAACTTGAATTTGAAATCGCGCATGAAGATATCAGACCGGAGTTTGAAGTTTTGAAGCCTTATTTTATTAAAGTGATGAAAACCAGAAACATAACTGTTTCTATATATGCAGAACTGGAAAAGGGAACGTTGGTCTCCCAATCAGCAGATTCTGCCGATGTAAAGATGATCAATAACGAAGTCATTGAGGGTGTACGATTCAGATTTGTTACAAAAACAATCCTGGGTAAATTTCCATTACCTGAACGCAATGTGCTGGACATAACAGAGCTACAAGCCGGACAGCCACTTTATGAAACCGGAGAGGAATTGATTGCAGATATATTGAAGCAGCCACATTTTAAGCATCATCAACAACTTCGCTACCTGGCCGAAAAACATGCCGGACATATTCTTAAAATCCGGTTTGTGCTTCAGCCATTCTCTTTCGTATTCCTTTTAGAAGGAGAAGAAATGTACCATGTGATATTAGAAACCTTGGATACCGAAGAAGCCAGCTATCTATGGCATTTTGAAAAGCAGCGGTCGTTATTACCTGTCTTTTTAAAAGAATTAGACAGGCAGCTAGATATTATCAGAAAGCAAGGTCGCCACACCTTCACTACTTCTGCACCAGAAAATTTCAGCCGGATTGTTCATGACTATAGCAACGAGCAGAAAGGCTTCATTACCTGGAAATATATGCTTGAAGAGCGGTTGGTATGATAATCAACCATTTAAAGCAGTACTTAGCCTTTTAAAATCCCCTAAAAAGTTCGACAATTCCCCGCCCTTCTCCACAAACCGGGAATAGTACAGTTAAATGTATTGTTCCCGTTTTTATTTTTGATGAAGACCAGCATCCGGAATGCCATAATTCAGGAGAAAGCTAGTTGCAGCTGCGCCCAAATTCTACAATTCCTGATAATTTCCTGATAACTGTGCTGGGTCGGAATACGGAAAGGCATCTCTTAAAAACCTTGCCAGGCAATTAAGCCTGGAATTGGAAAAGGGTTTGATGAAAGAAACTTGAACAATATGCGGGCTTATTATCGCTCCTTTCCAATTTGGAACGCAGTGCGTACCGAATTGAGCTGGACACACTACCGGATCATAAGTCGCGTGGAGAACGACGGCCATCAGCAACAATACATGCAATTGAGCATTGATAACCAGTGGGATACGCGTACGCTGCAAAGAAATATCCAATCTCAATACTTAAACCGTACGCTGGCTCCGGCATCCACGCCGGCACAGCCTCACCAGTTTATTAAAGATCCTTATATTTTCGAGTTCCTGAACCTTCCATCTGATGTCCGCCAAACAGAAAGCACGATTGAAGCGGCATTGATTAATCACTGTATATACCGCAGATTGGGACAGCCTCAAAAGGACCTCCTCAATCCGTTTAAAGGTCTGGAGGAATTTACGTGCTCTTTTTTTAAATTTATCACTTACCTAAAATTTTCCTTGTTACAAATTCATTAAAGAAGTGATCCCTGTAAATATTGCCGATCGGTATTTCGTTTTTCCCTATGTATACCGTATTGTTATCGACAGAATCTATGTTGTTTACATTGATGATGTAAGATTTACTGACCCTGACAAAAAAACTTTTTGGAAGCAGATCATGTATAGTTTTAATATTCATCAGGGTGATCACTTTTTGATTGGCTAAATAAATGATCACGTAATCTTTTAAGCCTTCAATATAGAGTATATCGCTGAAATGAACTTTGAATATTCTTCGTTCTGATTTTACAAAAAAATAGTCAGTGGTTATGTTTTCTATATTGCTGTTGGCATGATCAGTATGGAATAATTTACAATACGTCTGTGCTTTTTCAACTGCTTTTTGGAAGCGCTCCAGTTTTACAGGTTTGATCAAATAATCAATAGCGTCCACGTCATAACTTTCGGAAGCAAATTCGTGAAAAGCTGTGGTAAACACCACTAAGGTAGTTTTTGGGATGGTTCTGGCAAATTCGATACCATTCACTCCCGGCATTTGAATATCAAGAAATATCAGATCTACAGCATTTTTTTCCAGGAAAGCTTTAGTAGCTTCTGCTCCGTTAAATGATCCTATCGCTTCCAGATTTTCTGTCTGGAGAACCAGTTTTTGGATCGCTTGTCTTCCTAATGGCTCATCATCTACGATTATACAGTTCATTTTTTTAAATTTAAAAGTAAGGTAACGCAGTAGGTTTCCTGATTGTCTTCTATTTTCAAAGTATGTGAGGACGGGAACAGTAATTCCAGTCTTCTTTTGATATTTGCCAGGCCTAATCCTCCGGACTTATTAACAGCTTTCACCGCAGGTTTCGAGTTTACGCATTTAAAAAAAAGCTCATTGTGGCCCACATCAAAATGCAAATTAAGATAGGATAACTTCGCCGAGTCATTATTATGCTTTACGGCATTTTCGACAAATGATATAAATAATAAAGGAGGCACCTGCACACCGCTCAATTCGCCTTCTTTGGATATTAAAAAACTGAAATTATCCCTTCTGACCTTCTCCAGGTTCAGAAAATCTTCTAAAAAATGGATCTCTGAAGTTAACAGCACTTTATCTCTTGAGCTGTCATAAAGCTGATAACGAAGCAGATCACTTAGTTTCACCAATACCTGTGAAGCTTTTTGCGGATCATCCTCAATTAATACGTTGGCATTGTTGAGCATATTAAAAAGGAAATGCGGATTGATCTGATTCTTGAGCTGTTCCAGTTCACTATTTGTATTAGCCAATGCCAGGTCATGGATCAGTCGCGCATCAGATATCCACCGCTGAAATAACTTAATTGCTGCCGATGCTATGATAAGCACCATAGTCATAAAAGAAAAAGTAAAAAAGTTAATGTTGTCGTCCTCATTAGGCAATAGATCATGTTTAAAGGAATTAGCAAAAACTTCGTGAACGTAATACGAAATGACCATGCCTGAAATCACAAAAAGACCATAACTCAGGTATTTGTTCCTGAGCAAAAATCCGGGAACAAAAAAATACATGTTACTGTAGGCTATCAGAATTATCTGAAAAAAAATAACCAGTCGGTTATAGGTCTCAAAAGGCTCTACATAGTCCGCTGGACTATAATATAAAACAACAATACAAAAGATGATCAGTAAGATATGCCGCAGAAAACGGTATTTTTCTGAAATGATCAACTGAAGCATCCAATTAGCATCCATAGTTTTTTCGTGTAAAGGTTTACTCATAAATTTAAATCTCAGGCAAATCAAACGATCCTCCGGAATTAAATAGCATATACTATACAAAAGCCCTGTAATTATATACCAAAATAAGATTTAAAGGCAATATCCATTCTCTGACGTTCAATTACGTACCGTCGATCAGCCGCTTATAGGGACGGCGTTGACAGAAAGAGACTTCTGCGATTAAGCGGAAAGCTTTACCTGGCCAGACAGTTTTACCGGACTGCAAAAGCTGGCAGAGCTACTGGCGATATTTGAATATAAAAAGTATGCTTACTGTAACGCAACTGTTACTGAGATCTCACTGCGCATTTATTTTTCTATATGTAAGAGCTGCTTTGATATATAAAGCGGCATGTTTCGTATATATAAAAATCGCGGGTTCTGTAAAAATATAGTTTAGCCGAAAATTATAGCATTTAACTCAAAATTTTATAAATGAAAAACAGAATCCTATCTGTGCTGATACTCTTTTTTGCGTCGGTATCCTATGCCTATTCGCAGGAAAAAGTTACGCTTAGCGGCACGATCTCGAACAAGTCCAATACCGAAACACTCATTGGCGTAAGCATATATATTCCGGAAGCGAAAGTAGGGTTGATGACCAATTCCTACGGATTTTATTCCACAACATTGCCGAAAGGAACCTATACCATTATCCTAACCTACGTGGGTTATGATCAACTGGAAGAAAGTATCACACTCACCGAAAATACAAAACGGAACTTTGGGATGACGGAAAACAGCAAAACCCTGGATGAAGTTATAATTAAGAATAATACGCCGCAAGCTAACATTCGCAAACCTGAAATGAGTACCAATAAGCTATCTATCGCCACGATCAAAAAGATGCCTGCAGTTTTGGGTGAGGTAGATATTCTTAAGTCGATCTTACAGCTTCCCGGAGTTACTAATGCACAGGAAGGTGCGACAGGATTTAACGTAAGAGGTGGATCTGTGGATGGAAACCTGGTATTGCTTGATGAAGCAGTTGTATATAATACCTCGCATTTATTCGGGTTCTTTTCTGTCTTCAATGCTGATGTGATCAAAGACCTGAAACTTTATAAGGGAGGTATCCCTGCTAATTTCGGCGGACGTATATCATCTGTACTGGATATTTATCAAAAAGAGGGGAACAACAAGGCGTATCATGTAAACGCAGGTATCGGATTAGTCTCAAGCCGATTGCTTGTTGAAGGTCCTATCGTTAAGGATAAAAGTTCTTTTGTGGTTGCGGGGAGAGGATCTTATGCACATCTTTTTTTGAAAATGGTAAATGAACCTAATTCAGCTTATTTCTACGACCTGAACACCAAGTTTAATTACAAATTCAATGATAAGAACAATGTATTTGTTTCAGGATACTTTGGCAACGACAACCTGAATTTTAATAACAGTTTCATCAACACCTATGGCAACAAGCTTTTCAATCTAAGATGGAACCATATATTCTCCAACAAGATATTTTCTAATGCATCTGTCATTTACAGTGATTATGACTACCAGATCAAGATCAAGACCATCGGTATGGATTGGAAAGCAGAGGTAAAAAATTACAATTTTAAATATGATTTCAAACATTATGTTTCTAATAACCTCACTTTAAATTATGGCATTAATTCAATTTATTACAATTTCAATCCCGGAACGATCAAGCCTTATGGAGCGGCTTCAGCAATCAATCCGGACCAATTGGCCAAAAAATATGCGTATGAAAATGCAGCCTATATCAGTGCTGACCAACGTCTCTCTAATAAATTATCCGTCAATTATGGACTCCGCTACAGCAACTTTCAAAGAGTAGGCGCGCAGGAAGTCTATACCTATGCCAATGACCAGCCGGTCATTTATAATAAGGCGTTTCATATTTATGAAGAGGCTGAGCCGACAGGAACGGTCAACTATAAAAAAAATCAAAAAATAGCCAGCTTTGGCAACCTGGAACCAAGGGTCGCTCTTGCTTATTCGCTGAACAACGATAATGCTATCAAGGCCAGCTACAATAGAATGAGCCAATATGTTCATTTAATTTCCAATACTGCATCTGCAACTCCGCTTGATATATGGGCCCCTTCTGACAAATACCTTCAACCAGAGATCTTAGATCAGGTAGCGCTGGGATACTTCCACAATTTCAAAGACGGCAAGTATTCTCTGGAAACTGAAACATTCTATAAGAAAATAAAAAACAAGGCGGATTATATAGACGGTGCAGACCTGTTGGGTATTGATGCTATAGAAAGAGTGCTTTTGAACGGTGAAGCAAGGGCGTATGGCCTGGAACTGATGTTGAAGAAAAATACAGGTAAACTGACCGGCTGGGTTTCTTATACACTTTCTAAAGCGCAACAAAGAACACCGGGCAGAAATGCAGATGAGCCGGGTATAAACAATGGAGAATGGTACAGAGCGAATTACGACAAATTGCATAATCTATCTGTTACCGGCGCTTATTCGGTAAGCCCAAAATGGTCTTTTGGCGCTATTCTCACTTTTCAAACCGGAAAAGCAGCGACATTTCCTAATGGAAAATATCTATACCAGGGTGTCACTGTTGCGAATTACGGAGCAAGAAATGAGAATTCTTTATCTGCGTATCACCGCTTAGACGTATCTACGACCTACACACCTAAACCCAACAAGAAAAAAGGATGGCAGGGAGAGTGGAATTTCAGCATCTACAATCTTTATAACAGGAACAATGCAGCATCGTATTCTTTCAGACAGAAAGAAGAAACTGGAAGAAACGAGACAAGGAGAATATCCATTTTCGGCATTGTTCCAAGCGTAGCCTACAACGTGAAATTTTAAAAACAACTTTCCTACTTTAAAAAAAGACACAAAATGAAACTACTTAAAATAATGCTCATACCATTTGTGGCACTGCTTGTAACAGGATGCGAGAAGGTTATTACTGCGGATCTTACCACAGCGGCCCCAAGGCTCGTTGTAGATGCCTCTATTGACTGGGTGAAGAATACAGCCGGTAATGAGCAAAAGATCGTGTTGTCAACAACAACGGGTTATTACAGTTCCGAATTCCCGAGCGTTTCCGGAGCTGTGATTACAGTAACCAACGCGACAAATTCGGTTTTTAACTTTGTAGAAACGCCCGGAACAGGGCAATACATTTGCAACAATTTCCTTCCTGTTATCGGCCAGACCTATAATTTAAAGATCATTTTGCACGGAGAGACTTACACCGCCTCAGAAACCTTTACCCCGGTTCCTAAAATTGAGCATAACATTGATCAGAACAACAAGGGAGGCGAGGCCGGTGATGAAATGGAGATAACATTTTACTATCGGGACGATGCCAGTCAGATGAATTCTTACCTGAATAGCATTACTCAGCCCTATTCAGTGTTCCCTGAGCTTGAGGTTGAGGACGATGAACATGCCAACGGTAATTTAATGCAGGAGTCCTATTCACATGAAAAATTAAAAGCCGGTGACTTGGTAGACATCAAATTGTATGGAATCTCAAAAGACTATTACAATTATATGTTCAAATTGATAGTGGCCTCCGGCAATGACGGCAATCCTTTCCCTACCATACCAAGTGCCGTTCGCGGAAATATTGTCAATCAGACCAATAGCAAAAATTACGCTTTGGGGTATTTCAGGCTGGCAGAAGTAGCTACCAAAAGCTATACCATCAAATAACCAGGTTTGGTGAGCTCATTGAGCTCATTCACTAAAACAATGATTAAATTATTGCTGATGTGAATATTATTGTGAGCCGTGGGCATGGGACTACGCTTGAGAATCAAGGTGTAATTCAGCTTATTTTTTTTAAAGATTTTTTAAAAACTGTTCGGATAAGAGTAACGTCTTCTCCACACTTAAGGTACATCTGACTTTTCTGGTCGGGTGTACCTTTTTATTTTCACTGCAATTCACTTCCAGACTGGTACTTCTTTTTTTTCGCGGTCAGATATAGTTCCGGCACTTTGTTTATCTTTAAAAAACCTATGAATTTCTATACCATCACCCAGGACAGGAGCTACACTAAATGGATAGCCATGCTTCCAAAGTCGGAGGAACGCCAGCTGCATTTAAAGGAACACATTACGCAACATTTCTTCTGGGAAAATCCTCAGATTATCCGAATGAAGATGATCGCCTATCAGGACCTGACGTCAACCGCGTTATATGCAGATACACATGCATGGAAACATGATATTGGGTTGGATATGGTTCCACCACCCTGGGCTAACAAGGTCATTATTTCACATCGTTTTAAAAGTCTGCTGAATGAGTTTGAGGGGCCAGCGCACCGGTTGTATCCTATGCTTATGTCCAACTATTATAACACGGGGGATGAGAACCGGGTTTATTTTTTGCTGCACATACCTGATTACCATTTTCAAAATCTGGATTACAGCCGTGTTACCTTCGTCGTAGCTCCTTTCGGGGAAACACACAAGCCCTATAAATGCTTTGCTGAAGGGGAGATCCCGTCGTACGACGAATACGTGCGTATAGCCCGGGAGATGCAGGTTGAATTTCCTGATGGCATGCTGGAACCCCTGGTTTGGATCTATGATAAGTCCTGGGATTTCCTGTGGTCTACCACCGATGACATTATCGTAAGTGAGCGCATAAAGGACCGCGCCGAGCAGGAAGGTTTGGCCGGCGTATCATTTGAGCTGTTCAGGGATATGCAGATTATCACAAGTTGCAGTGCATAACCGCCTGCGCGTCTATTTAAGCGTTTCTATAATCAGTATAAGAAAACAAACTTGTTTTGGCAAATGGAGTCAAATAAAAAAAGACTGCAGATCATCACCAATTATGAAGATCTGCTGAGGAAGACTATTGAAACATATAATAAAGTGTATAAAACAGACTTTGAGATAGCGGGGTTTATGTACGATGAAGTAGTGCGTGCGCTTGTAGATTTTAGTGAGGCTTCAGTTCATCATGTATTTCAAATGGGGGTTGTTTTTGGACGCGCCTGTGAGCATTTGGATAAGGCCTCTTCTCAACCTCCGCGATCCAGTTGGGAGTAGTTGAACAGGATCTGCGGTTGTTTGCTGTTAATGATGACCAGACCGTGACCGACTTTGCGGGCGCCATGCTTTACATTGTTAGGGAACAGTTTTATGATACCATCCTGAAAATGCCAGAAGATAGAGATTCTGATCGCCAAATGGCCGGGTTGGGTCGGTATTATGTATGCAATCCAATGGTGGCCTTTCAACACAGCGGATATAGCGATAACAGAAAATGCTATATAGACTTAATTCCTTATGCCCAAAAGATGAAATGGTCTATTCGCTAAATTTTCGAATCTCATCCAGAATAAAAAGAGTGCTAGGTGGCGAACTATAGCCTGCATGTGCCTCAATCCACTCCTCAACGTATTTATGATTGTGCAGGGCACTGAATTCCTCCAGCAAAAACGTCCGTACCTTATCATCAGCATTTTTCATTTCCTCCCATATAGTGCTTCTATTATCCAGTACAAAAATTATATCTTCAAAATCAGTACTTATCCTGCCGTCATTGTTTCCACGATTCTTAAACGCCTGCAATTTTGAAGCTATAAAATAAGGGGGTGAGAATATTTTAACTGTATGCTGCTCATCAATGGCATAATCAATCGCATTTTTGAAGCCACTCTCGTACCAGGCATTAGAGAATCCCAGTATTGCTTCGTTGGTCGGCATAACATCCACGATTATCCCAGGCAATAGATAACGACCAACAAAATTACTGGTCACATCGTTTGTAAAACCCATACCGCGAAGCTGTTCCTCCAGTTTAGCATATTCGTGCCAGGAAGCAATTTCGACGACGATATCAACATCATCGGTCGGGCGTACCTCAATAGCACGTCTGTTAGCGTATAAACTGACAGTTGCGCCGCCGACGAAAACAACATCATTTTTTAACGCCCCAAGAGCATTATTTACCGCTTTGATCCTGGTTATATTTGCGTGATGACTCATAGTATCATTCTTTTTAGCTCATCGACTGCTACATTCGTTTCTCTCACTCTGCCCACACGAATTACATCCACCAATGCAAGCATTTGGTATAGGCAGTTATCCAGCTTTGCTGCCTGTACCTGATTTTTGTATAATGGCTCAATGCTTACCCCACGGTCAAATCCGCGGGCATCAGGCCAGACATAATCTGCCTCACTGCTAAAATGAGTGCGCATGAAGGGATGAGAATGTGCCGTTGGCATACCATTCATAAGCGTTCCCAGCTGTACAGGAAAAACGAACCGGATTCCATGTTGCAGAAATTCCATCAAGGACTGGCGAAACACTTTTCTCTTTTTATCCCTATCTATTAATCCAGCAATACCACTTCTTCCCAATGATTCCGACACTTCCGACGCACTGATGAAAAGCTCTTCCGATAACTGTTTATTATTCCAGTTTTGCTCTTCTTTTGCAATGATTTTCAATAGTATAACAATATCCTGAGGTCGCATTCCATTATGTAATCTCATAAAACAAATATACCGAAAAAATCAACAATTCGCAAATTGCAAATCATGAATCATAAATTAAATTCTTATTTAATAAATTGCTTTTATTGGGTTATTCACATTTTATCTCACAAAGACCATTAAGGGCGGTTTCAACTCAAATGTTCATCCTATTGTTATAGAAACAGCAATTACAAATTCCAAGCCTGCATATGAATCGACAGGGTACGAACCTAAAACAGGAAGTACTGAACTTTGGAAGCTAGGAGAGGAGCTATTACCATTGATCAAGAACGAGCTCAATGTATTAAAAGACCAATTTGATCCACCACAGGTGATTTAACCATAATAGCAAAGGTGCTGATCATTCTGGCGAGATTCAAAGATCATCTTATATAAAAAAGTCTACCCGGCATCGTTAAAAATTCCATTGAGCCTTTCTTTATAAAAATCAACTTTCCAGTCCTCATCTATCGGATTCACTTCATCCAGTAATGTTTCATACAGTGCTACACATGTATTTATGGTCTGCTCCATTGGAGCCATATCAATGTGATGCTTTGATTGAATAAGTACGTAATCAAGATATCCGCTGTCACCCCCGATCTGGATATTTACCAGGCTGTTTATATGCGCTAATAATTGCGGTAGCGATGGCTTATGTGCAGGATCAGTGAATAACTGTAATACTGTTTCCTTACTTTCAACGGGGCAAAAAGCGAAGCTCCAATTGGTCACATCGCTCGAATATAACTTTACATATCTGGCGAGGTCGGTTTGATTTATTTCAACAATGTAGAAATACCTATCTGTCAGATCTCTGTTCGAGTAGTTGACGGCTTCTAAGAATCCGGCAGGGTTTTGAAAGCCTAATAAAGTACAAAGCTCATTACCTTCTATATACTCTATCGAATAACGCCATTCACATTTTCTTGCCTGTAGTGTGGGAGATAATGTTAGCGCCGCATGTTCACTGTCAAAATAGATCAGATAGCATGTATTACCAGGGAAGAGCTCTTTCAATATGAGATAATACAGAAGTGAGTTTTCGCGGGATGCAAAAGATGATACACCCTGCTCGCTTAAGCAATGATTGAATGCTTCCAGTGCTGGTCCTTCCAGATCAAATTTACCATCAAAAACAGATTTACTTAAAAAACCATTGAATGGGACAGGTAGATGATATTCGAATCTGTCTGCAAATGCTTTTTCAATGAATTGTACTTTATTCATAAGGTATAGGTTGTAGTATTATGGCTGCATGAGTCCTGTTAACTCATAGTAATTCTGAAGGTGTTTGACCATAATGGTTTCACCGGCGCCTACCTGTATCACATTGCCTCCGTCCGCGCCATATCCGCCCAGCGCTGCAGAACGGACATCGGCAATATAGCCGGGCCATTTACCACCACTCCAGCAATAGCCAAACAAAAAGCCATTGGCCGCGGCCAGTTTCATTTTATCTTTCCAGTCTAACTGAAATTGCACAAACATTTCTCCTGGGCAAATGGCAAGGGAGATACTTTTATTGATCAGCATAGTGATAAGATGCACGTTGAACTCTTTTTTTGTGTCATGTCTGCCAATGAAATGTAGTGAATCTATTTTATACTTAATGTCTGTTTGTGCATCTGCAGGCATCACAATATTTCTTGCCAGTCTGCTCACTTCCCAGGCTAATAATTCCCCGGTGCGCTCCATAGGTGCGTAATCAGTCTTTACGGGATCTGTTGGGCCGGAACGACGGGGACTGATCATGAGCGATTCTATATTACCACCGCCACCATTCACAAACAGGCAGTTGAGTTTATTATCAAAAGCTTCTTCTACTTTGCGGGCAGCTACACCGGGATAGTCGGCAGATACTTCATAATTAAAACACACCACATCTGCATGCATAGCGTAGTTCATCATCAGTGCACGGGGATTATCCTGCAGGTCTGTTATTTTCAGCACGCCTACTTCGGGATCTACGGGGCCAAAAGGAATACGCTCAGGGTTTTCTACCCTGTAATGCGCATCGCCTATCCAGGATTCTTTGGCGCGACCGTCTTCTCTTACTATGAGACGGTTAAATCCCAGCTGGGGAAAGGTGCTTTTGCCTGCGGCTATTTTAGCCGGGAACAGATGAACCACTGCATCGCCTACAACTTTAATAACCTGATCTTCATAGAAAGCCTGAAACGGACTGTTCAGCGCAAAGGTAATTTTATTATCCACCAGGGGAGCAGCGTGGTTGTGAGAGGAGCAGAGTACTACTTTTGAAATATGGTATTTCTCCTTACATATCTGCTCAACGCGTTCGCTGGTAAAGATAGGCAGGTCTACAGATACAAATGCGATGCGCTGACCGCTCACATCCAGTACAAGGCTGCGGGCATATACAGAATCATGGATTGGCTGATTTGTCAGAGGTGTAATGTTGATTTTGCTGGTGCCGGCCAACAGTTTGCCGGTATCGGCATAGCTCGTATTAGAACTCAGTATGTATATTGTAATAAACAGGTAATTGAATAGTCTTTTCATAACCGGATAAAGTTGGGTTTGTTTATATTTTGGGTGGGCATTTTGTATATTGGTAAAATAGGTATTTTTAATCTGATACTATTTGACTTTGCAATAAATGAATAAAAATGATCAACAAGACCCTGTTTCTATTGGTATTTTTTAGTTCAATAATGCCTTTCCTAAGGGCACAATACATCAGTATTGTCAATGACACAAACGCCAAACAGGTAGTGTTCAGCAATGCCAAAATGAAAGTCCGCCTGAATTACGACCAACAGGCTAATATCTCATTTCTGACTGTCAATGGTCAGGAACTGATAAACGGGCAAAAAGGGATCTTTTCCGAAATCAGATTAAAAGATACAATCTATTCGACATTACATCTTGCAAAATCTCCATCTGTTAAGATTGCTAACAACACCATCATACTGTCAGATATACAATATGGCGGTCCGAATCTTTCTATCACAGAACATTGGACCCTTACGCCTGGTGATAGTGCTATTAAACTTAGTATTCGACGTACTGTACCCAGAGATATTGAAGTCGCGCAATTATTATCTCCAGCCATTCTGTTTCGTAATATTAACGTCTGGGACGGTGCGTTTCAGGACTACGGAGGTCTTGCCTGGTTTTATCTTTTTAATCAAAAGCTGGATACCTATGGTACACATAGTCGTTCTGCCAAATTCTGGAATAGTAAAACGGGCAATGGTTTAAATGTTGTAATCGATGCTCCGGGAAAAGAAGTCGCAACAATTTACAGTCGTACGGCCAATGATGAATTGTTATGGTCTGCAGCTGAAGCTTCACAAAACATTCTACCACGGTATGATTCCGGTACAAATCGCAGGCGCTATCTGCGTGGATTAGGAACAAATGTCTGGGCGCCGATCAAAATTAATGCAGGCACCTCTGAACAGGCGATTACAATTTCATACTATGATTTCAAAGAAGAATATGACAGAGGAAATTTCGTAGGTCTTAATGGCGCACAGATCAGTGATGTGCTGAATACGATTGCCCGTATAGGTGTGATCGACAAAAATCATTTCGGTGGAAACAGCTGGCATACCCCTTACGGACCGATCTGTCTGCATGAACAGTATATTGGACAAATGGGCCTTGCGATCAATGATCCGGTTTACCTTAAAGGGTATCAGCAGTGTCTGGACTTTTACCGGGACAATGCCATCAAACCCGATGGGAGGGTATACAGCAGATGGGCTTATACGAATGAAGACGCAATGCCTGGAGTATTTAATGAAAAAGGTTTCTATGAGGCGCAGTGGGGATACCTGCTGGACGCGAATCCTGACTTTGTAACAAACGTATCGGAATTATTTGACCAGACCGGTGACAAATCCTGGATTAAAACACATCAGCTATCCTGTGAAAAGGCTTTGGACTGGCTACTCGAAAGAGATCGTGATCATAATGGTCTGGTGGAAATGATGAACGACAGCATGCAGCAGAAAAAAAGCAGCGACTGGATAGACATTATCTGGGCTTCCTACGAAAATGCTTTTGTGAATGCAAAACTATATCACGCCCTGGTTTTGTGGGCTAATATTGAAAAACAGCTGGGAAATATTGGGCGAGCAAAATACTATGCTTCATTTGCGCAACAACTAAAATCCAGTTTCAATAAACGTACAGAAGATGGTGGTTTTTGGGATGAAGAAAATCAGTGTTATGTTCACTGGCGGGATAAGAATGGTTCTGTCCATGGCCGGAATATGGTCACACCTGTCAACTTTATGGCCATCGGCTATGGTATCTGCGATGACTCATCAAGGATTCGGACGATACTGGATCGTATCGAAGCTAAAATGGAGGAAGAACGCCTCTTTTTCTGGCCCTTATGTATGACCAGCTATGCTGCGGGCGAAGGTCAGGACTGGCAGTATCCTTTCCCCAATTATGAGAATGGCGATATCTTTCTATCCTGGGGTGCCCTGGGCGTTAAAGTATATGCCGCCTATAAGCCGGAAATCGCGCTGAAGTATGTGAGGAATGTCCTGGACCGATATGCAAAAGATGGTCTCGCCTATCAGCGATATGGAAGAATAAAACAAGAAGGGCTGGGAGACGATATACTATCGGGTAACTGTCTGTCTGTTGTTGGATTGTATCAGGCTATTTATGGTATCAACCCGCTGTATAATCGCTTTTATCTTGATCCTCACATTACTGATGAATTAGCAGGTACCAGCATAAAATACAATTACAGAGATCAAAAGTTGAAAATAGACCTGGCTGTCGACCGCTATACTATATCAAACGGGCAATTTAAAATAACGGATAATAAAGCGTTTGGATCATTTTTTAGAAAAAATGAACTTACCTATTTCCATGGTGCAAATGAAAGTGCGTCTATGAAGGTCCTGGTTGATAATAAGTTGGGTATTAAGTTGAGGTCCTGGAACCCGGCAGCTTATTCATGGAGCCAGACGGGTCAAGGTGGGACAAAGAAGAAAGTAACTTATCAGCTGATGCAGCTTAAGCCAGATAATGACTATCGCATATTTATTAACGATGTCTTATACAGGAAAGCAAAAAGCAGTAGGGATGGAACTTTACTGTTTTCTGTTAATCAATCGGATAAAGAAGGCGAGATTGCAGTTACAATCAGGTAATTATCAGGCAGTAGCACCTTTTCCAGTTAATAAAGTAGTTAAATTCCGCCCACTGGTTACTGGCCGGTGCGTGTTAGAATTATTCACACATTGATAAAAAAGTGCATATTTTTTTGCAGAATAATTTCTTCCGTACTAATTTTGTTTCGTGTTTGAGAAACACCAAAGTACCCAAAGTAGATGGTGTTTAGTTGTTATAAATTGGTTCTATGCCAGTTATGACTTGCAACGTAAACGATAAAAGAAAGACATCATATCCTATGAGAGAATGCTCTGTGATTTTAGCAGCTGCTTCGTAAAGATTTGTTAGCCGTTTTACTTAATAATTTATTTAAGTAAGTGTTGGCCCTGATTGGATCGACTGTTTATAGTTAACGCATTCATTTATATTTCTTTACAAGGGACAATATATAATCCTGACAAACAATAAGCTGTCAGGCCTATATCGCGTTCGCGTACGGTAAGATAACCTTATACCTATAGAATAAATATACCTCGATGATAATTGAGTTTGTTGCGAGAAGGAAAAGAAGCATTGCCAATTTTATGCTCTTCCTGCTCTATTTTGAAATTGTAATTCCTTCTAACACAGTTATTGCACATGGGACAAGTATAAGCGAGCCAGCAGCCCCGTTGTCAGGCAACGCATATACTAAAAAAACAACTGTTCCTATTCCTCCTGCAACTGTTAAAGTGCGATCTTCGGCGTCATCACCTCGTTATATAGGAGGTCCGACACAACCAGAAAGCCAGTCATTCCATTCTATCAATGGTGACAACATGGTGGACCTTTTCAGTGGGGATTTTTCCTACAATATTCCTTTACTGGATGTCGGAGGTTATCCCATCGCTATAGGATATAACAGTGGCATCAGTATGGATCAGGAAGCAAGCTGGGTGGGATTGGGATGGAATATTAACCCGGGTACCATTACACGAAACCTGAGAGGTATTCCGGATGATTTTAACGGAACGGACACCATCAATAAAACAGTCAACATAAAGCCAAGTAAAAATGTAGGAGTTACTGTTGGTGCAAGCTTCGAACTGGCGGGTATGCCAAAAGCTTCCAACCAGAAGTCCGATAGCGGATTAGGGGTGAACCTTGGTGCCAGTGTTGGAATCACACATAGTAATTATACTGGTTTCGGTATTGAATCGGGGCTGAATGCGAGTATAAACGTAGGCGCCAAAAATATGGGTACGCTTACATCTGGCTTGTCGTTCACTAACAGTTCCCAGGGAGGTATCTCCGTGGGCAATTCTCTCTCCTGGGAAGTTGGTAAGCAGGAGGCGATAGAAAATATGAACCACGCGGCATTCAGCGTTTCCAGTTCTTTGTCAGCCAATACCAGAACAGGCCTTAAATCGTTGACATCATCAGCCGGCTTAAGACAGTATACTACTTCTACAAAGAACAACAGGCAGGGAAGCAGTGGTGCATTCGATACTGAAATGTCTTTTGCACATCCCTCTTTTACTCCAACAATTACAGTACCATATACCAGTTCACTTATTAGTGTAACAGCAAAATTAGGTGGTCTGGTAAAGATCCTGGATGGGAATATTTTTGTGAGCGGTTATGTATCCAAACAAGGCATAGAACCAGAAGATCGCCAGCTGGCAATTCCGGCGTTCGGATATCTGAACTATCAGAATGCTGATCCATCTGGTGGTGCATTGCTCGATTTCAATCGCGAAAAGGACATGCCTTACCGGGAGAAACCGGAAGTTCCGAATATAGCTGTGCCTTCATATACCTATGATGTTTTTTCGATGTCCGGTGAGGGCACAGGAGGAATGTTCCGCGCTTACAGAGGTGATATTGGTTTTGTATATGATCATCGGATGAGGACAAAAGACAGATCCGGGCGTCTTAGTGCAGACATCGCTGCGGGCGATCTCGTACATTGGGGTGTTGACCTGAACTTAAACCGTTCTTATACAGAGAATGGTCCATGGAGAAGTATGAATCCGCTGTCTTCGCTTTTGTCTTTCAGAAAGTCTGACAAGCAGTTTGAAGCAGCGTATTTCAGGAATCCGGGCGAGAAAGCTGTAAACACAAAGGCTTTTTATGATAATATAGGTGGCGACGATGTTGTAGCAGTGGAATTGTATCAGTCAAGCAAAAGCAGTCCGTATATTACTCCGACAAATATCCTGAACAGATATGTGAATAAAGTGAGAGCAGGACAGCAAACAATGAGCCCTGATAATGTTTATAAAAAGAACAGGGACAAACGTACGCAGGTCATATCCTACCTGACAGCGGAGGAGGCAGGTGTTGCCGGATTATCTAAATATATTGACAACTACAGCATCAATAATTATGGCGCAAGTAATTGTAAGCTTGAATTACCGACAGAAACTGATGCTGGGCCTAACGGACTCTTCGCGCAGGTTTATTCAGGCAAAAACTTTGATGGACTGATTTATTCCAAGGTAGACACGATCATCAACTACCAGAATCAGGATGAGTTCAATAATGCCAGGCCTGCAGGCGCACCGACGGTGAAGAATAATTTTTCGGTTCGGTGGACGGGTAGGATAAAAGCAGACGTTACCGGTACTTATAAAATAGTAACCCATTCCGATGATGGCGTGCGACTTTCTATCAATGATTCCATGTTCATTAATCGTTGGAATGATCATCGTAAAGCGCCAGATACAGCCACAGTGAATATGGTAGCCGGTGAGTTATATAATATCAGGCTTGAATATTACCAGGCTAAAGGAAAAGTAACACTGCAGTTCCGTTGGTTTTATGCCGGTCTGCCATTGTTACCTATCCATGGTAAGAGCCTTTATCTGATGCCAGCTACAGATACCTTTCTTGTGGGTAACGGACAACTGTCAAGAGAAAAGCGTATAAACGATTTCCGGAAAAAAAATCATATCTCCGAAATCAGTGTTTTAAACAGTGACGGCCGCCGGTATGTATATGGTATTCCTGTATATAATCTGAAGCAGAAAGATGTCACATTCTCAGTAGATGCCGCCGATGGAAATGCTAAGAATGGTCTTGTGAAATATAAGCCTGGTGTTGATAATACCGTTAATAATACCAAGGGGAAAGACAATTATTTTAATAAGGAGGAAGTGCCTGCCTATGCGCATTCATTCCTGCTGACAGGGCTGTTGTCACCTGATTATGTAGATCGTACCGGAGATGGTATTTCTGATGATGACCTTGGCGATGCTGTTAAGTTCAACTACTCGAAGATAGCGGGGATTAAGAATCCTTATAAATGGAGAACTCCCTATACAGACAGCGCAGCCTATAATGAAGGTCTGCGGACAGACAACCGTGACGACAAGGGTAGCTATGTATATGGGGAAAAAGAGATCTGGTATCTCAATTCAATTGAGTCCAGGAATATGATCGCTACTTTCAAACTCAGCGATCGTGATGACCAGCCATCAATAGACGAAGATGGCAAAACCTCTTCAGCGAAGGTATTAAAGAAGCTCGATGAGATCAACCTTTATATAAAGGCGGACTATCGTCGCGATCCCCTGAAAGCCAGACCGGTTAAAACTATTCACTTTACATATAGTTATGATCTTTGTAGCGGTCTTGTAAAAGGCAGCAGTAAGGGTAAGCTTACGTTGAAACGTATCTGGTTTACCTATAATGGTAACAATAAGAAGGAGCGTAATCCTTACATATTCAATTACAACGCAAATAATCCATCTTATAATCTTAAATCTTACGACCGTTGGGGGAACTACAAAGATCCTTTGCAGAATCCAGGATCCTCAACCAGTAATCTCCTGACCAATGCAGAGTATCCTTATGCGTTGCAGGATAGTACCCTGGCTGCAAAAAATGCTGCCGCATGGACACTGGATTCCATCGTGTTACCCTCGGGTGGCAGGATGAAGATCGACTACGAGAGTGATGATTATGCGTTTGTGCAAAACAGGCGTGCGGCAGAAATGTTTAAAATTGTAGGCTTATCTGACAAAAAACCAGAGACGCTGACGGATCTTGATACAAAATTATATGGGGGCATTAATGACTATCTGTTTGTCTCTGTCAGACTCCCAAAACCAGTGACAAGTAATGCAGAATTATATAGCCGCTACCTGGAAGGAATGGATACACTGTTCTTTAAGGTGTATGTGAAAATGCCAGGAGACAAGTTTGGAGACGGTTATGAATATGTATCCTGTTATGCTAACCTGGAGCCTGGAACTTTCGGTTATTATAACGGAGGTCAGACTATGTGGCTGAAAATGAAAGCTATTACCCAATCCGGCGAAACAGGCAAGCTGGGAAGTATTTATAGTCCGCTTGCAAAAGCAACTGTTCAATACCTCCGTCTTAGTCTTCCGTCGAAAGCTTATCCCGGTTCTGACGTGGGGGACGACATCGATTTTGGAGATGCCGTTAAAATCCTGCTGTCACAAGCCACGAATGTACTTGAAATGGTGACCAGCTTCGATAACCTGGCCCGTTCTAAAAACTGGGCCAGCCGAATTGATACTTCCAGATCATTTGTACGACTGAATAGTCCTTACTATAAAAAATACGGTGGTGGTTTACGTGTGAAGCGTGTTCGTATTTATGACCATTGGGATAAGATGACAAACCAGCGCGAATCGGTTTACGGTCAGGAATATCAGTATACCACAACCCGTGCGGTGAACGGTATTGAGAGTACTATCAGTAGTGGGGTAGCGACTTTCGAACCGGCAATTGGTGGTGAGGAGAATCCGTGGCGCCTTCCTATCACTTATAAAGAGCAGGTAGCTGTACTGGCGCCGATCAGCATAGGATACACAGAGAAGCCATTAGGTGAAACCTTCTATCCTGCGCCATCTGTAGGTTACAGCAAAGTTCGTGTGCGTACTATCCATGCAAAGAATGTAAGGTCTGCCAATGGTTATACCGAAACCGGTTTTTATACCAGCTATGATTTCCCGACGCTCACAGATATGACGATGCTGGCAGATAGTAAGAAACGTTATAAACCACTATTGAGCAATTTCCTGCGTATTAATGCCTGTCATTTTGTAGCTGTCAGCCAGGGTTTTAAAGTAGAGTTGAATGATATGAATGGGAAGCCTCGTTCAAGTGCCACCTATTCAGAAGCAAATGCGCAGACACCAATTGCATATAGCGAGAGTTTCTATAAGGTTGATAACCAGAATTCGATATCCAAACATCTGAATAATACCGTGATGGCAATTGATGAGCGGGGCGTGATAGATAGCACAGCTTCTATCGGTAAGGATATTGAACTGATGATGGATATGCGTGAACAACATTCTGTTACAAATGCACTTAATCTAAATCTAAACGGTGATAACTTTACATTTCCATTCCCGCCAGTATTTCTGTTGCCTACCTTATGGAACCTTGGCCAACGTGAGGAAACGAAATTCCAGTCAATTGGTGTTACAAAGCTTATCAACCGGCATGGTATTCTGGACAGTACTGTTGTAGTGGACAAGGGTAGTAGTGTGGGTACCAAGAACCTTTTATTTGACGCAGAAACAGGTGAGCCTGTATTGATCCGCACGTATAATGAGTTTGATGATCCTGTATACAAATTCACTATGCCGGCCGCATGGATCTACGACGGCATGAGCGGTGCATATAAGAACATTAACACGACCTTATCCGGTATCTATATCAAGCAGGGTAAGATTGTAAAAGGTCTTGATACGTTAAAGACAGCTGCCGATTATTTCACTTCCGGTGATGAGATCATTGTAGCTTCTAAACCGCAGACAGGAGGAACAGATTGTAATCCTGAAATAGCCACCTTCGCCGCGTTGACTACATTATATGCGGTGGATGCAAATCTTCAGACAGAAGGCGCAGCACCTGATATTTATTTTGTTGATCGTAATGGTACTCCATTCACCGGGAATGATCTCAAAATGAGAATAATACGTTCAGGAAGAAGGAACATTGCAGCGCAGACTGGACAGATCACATCCCTGAATAATCCACTGATAAAAAATGCGTCTGGATATTCCCTGGTATTGGACAGCAACAGAGTTGTTGCTTCTGACATCGTGACATTCGGACAATTCTGGAAAGTGACGGACAATCTTAAAGCAGCCACTGTAATGAATTGCGTTCCTGTTAGCTATGAAGAATACGCAGGTGGAAATACTTGTGGTACGAAATACTATACGAACGTAGAAACCAGCCGTTCGCTCCTGCGCTCGGACTGTGGAAAAGGTTTTGGTTCTACTTCTATTACCTATGTCGTTCCGGCGGGAGAGTATACGTCTGTTATCAGTCAGGCAGATGCAGATGCCAAAGCAACGGCCGATCTTGATATGAATGCGCAGGACTACGCAAACGCAAATGGTATATGTCTTCCTTACTATTATAGTATTGCATTCAGCAAAGATTTCCGTAAGAACGATTGCAGCGGAGGTACAGGATCTCTGGTAACGTACCAGCATCCTGCACGAACGGATTCCTCGCTGGTAAGCCAGGCACAGGCGGATAGCCTTGCTTTGGTGAGAGCGAATGTACTGGGACAGGCGTACGCCAACCAGAACGGTATTTGTCCGGTTAGTGCGACCGTTACATGGAGCTGTTCTGATAGAGGATGTACACAGCAGGGAAGTGTTACTTTAGTCTTTAAGTTCCCGGAACCGACGACCACTGACATAGTATTATTGTTTGGAGAGTTAAGGACCAGTCCTAATGGCGTACTGTACAGAGGCTCTAATTTATTCACACCTCCGGCAGGTTCAAAACCAGGAAGTGGTATTAACTCGAGCTCACCTTTTATCGTCAGGATTCCAGCCGGCGTACAAACGTTCACAACATCTGGCCTTATTTATCTACAGGGCTTCGAAGGAAATAATCTTTATGAGTGGAACTGTCAGTCATGTCAGGCTCCTGTAACGGACTTTTTCATTAAATCATTGACCGATGGGTATCCTGCTGACTTAAAAACGGGAAATGCAGGTGTCGTAATTCATAATCTGCCATGACCGGAAAAATAATGCCATCGCAGTTACAAAAAGCGTCTCTTCCTATGAAACAATATAAAAAACGCCACCTGGCAATTAAAGTACTGATCGCCTTCCTGCTAATAGCAGGAGGTGGCAGTATACAAAATAAAGTAGCAGCGCAGACTTCGTGTACCTGCGATTGCCTGAAGCCATTGTTTGATTACCTGATCACGTCCAATAGACTGCTGACGAAGGAGTCCGAACATGTCGTGATCGCATCTCTTATCAAAGACGCAAGAAATGCCGGATATAATATTTCGTACACACAATGTGCGATCCTTTATAAGAATATCAACAATAACTTTTATGCATTGACTGCTGATACTATTGGCACACAGTACAGGGCCAGGGTCGGTGACTGTGAGGTGTCTCTGACATCTTCGGCAGGTAATATCAGGTTTGATAGCCTGCGAAGTGATGCCTGTACAGGTGCTGATGTAGTGACATATCATAGATCGGGATCCTCTGGCTCCATCGCTCAGCTTAAGATCGGGACCTGCTATACCTGCGAGGTTAAGCCGGCAGGTAACTGTTATAGTGCAGTTACCGATACGAGTGTAAATCCATATGTAAATGGGATGGCTGGTAACTGGAGGGTTTTGAGAAACTATAAAATGTATACAGACAGGAATGAGATTGCAACGACTGTGGCAGCACATGCCAGAAGGGCTGGTACCATCGCTAATTTCACCTACTACTACAAGTTGGACAACAATAAATGGGTAATTCAACCGGACACTGTAAGATGGCTTTGGATGGGTGAGACAACCCTTTATGGTCGCAGAGGGCAGGAAATGGAAACAAAAGATCCACTTGGAAGGTATAGCAGCGGACTGTTTGGGTATGATGATGCCCTGCCTGTAGCTGTGTCAGAAAACGCAAGGTACAGAGAGACCGTCTTTGATGGTTTTGAGGATTATTTCCTAAAAGATACTGCCTGCCGTGTTGTTTGTGAAAGTCTGCGCGGTTTTGATTTTTCTCCTTACAAGAGCCATTTTGATACGACACAACAGCATACCGGCCGCTATAGCCTGAAAGTAGACGCTGGTGCCACCTACGGTATTGGTACTGCTTTCGTGAACGCTGACTCTACAACGTTCCGGATATCATTTAATACAGACAGCAGCGATTGTAAGGATAAGAAACTTGTATTGAAAAGTATCAGGGTAGGTAAAGAGGTATTGTTGCCTACTTTTTCACCATTGGCTGGCAAACGCCTTTTGATGAGTGCATGGGTAAAAGAAGGGGCTGAATGCAAAGGTTCTGTCTATACTGGTAATCAGGTTGTCATTACAATAAGAAGAGCTACTGATAGCGTCTCCATCACCGCTGTTCCTGCCGGTAACATTATTGAGGGCTGGCAACGATATGAGCAGCCGATAGACGTACCGACAGACGCTGTCAGTATCACGCTTTATCTGCGATCAACAGGATCTGTGCCGGTGTATTTCGATGACATTCGCCTGCATCCTTATAATGCCAACATGAAGTCTTTCGTGTACAGTCCGGATGATCTGAGACTGATGGCTGAACTCGATGAGAATAACTATGCCACAATGTATGAATACGATGATGATGGTACATTGATCAGATTGAAGAAAGAAACGGAAAGAGGGATCAAAACGATAACGGAAACAAGGAACTCCCTCCAGAAAGAAGTGTTACCATAATCATTCATTGTGAAAATAACTGACAGATGAAACGAATTTTACAAATAAAGGCCATGGCAGCAGCCATTGTAAGACGGGCGTTGATACCTGTTTTACTAAAGCGCATTCCTATACTGTTGCTTTTACTGGCGACCACTCATACTCAGGCACAAACGCTTTCAGTGCTCAAAGGATGGCTTGATGGCAGTAAGGGACAATTAGCAAAAGATTCTTTTGTATTAGTTCAGGATACTGCATATTTCAATCCTACATTGCAAGCTAAACTGGATACGCCATACCAGGTTAAGAATATAATTACATTTAAGCTCAATGAATATGCCAGGGTATTATTGCCAGTAACGTTTACTGCTTCGGTCAACGTTCGTATTATCTATACCCGGCCAGATTTTATACTGGATTCTGTGGACAGGACCCTCAGTATTAATTATTCGGACACCAGTGCTTACACCAGCAGAAGCAGTTTTGTTTTCAATAATGCACATAGTGTTAATGTCAAAGTATTAGGACTGACAACAAGTGCGCCACCACGTGTACTATCTGCATTGCTGCTGGAGAATGAAATTGATGCACAGATCACTTATAAGTTGTCCTGTGCCAATGACGGTGTGAAAAGTATCAGCATCGAAGGCAACATTCCCGCTAATACAGACTCAACAGACGAACTTAGCGTAACCTGGCCGGTTGTGACAGGGGCTGATGTGTATGACCTGGAATGGTCATATATAGATTCTACCGCACTGCTGAGTGGTCGTTATGGAAACCCTTTTAACAGAGAACTGATTTTCCGTAATAATGCCAGCAGGGTTACACTAGCTGGCTTCAGATACAGTATACCATTGCTTTATGATGATGGGGGGGTATTATTCTTCCGTGTGAGAGCCGTTCAGGAGAGACCAGACGGCAGCAGAGTCGAAACGGCCTGGAGTTCTATATATTCCGGAGGTATGGGGCAATTCAGCTTCACCGGGCATCAGCGTGCCCTGAACTGGCAATCTTCGGTCAGCTATGCTGAAGATGGAAAGCGTAAGGCGCAGGTAAATTATTTCGATGGTAGTTTACGCAGCCGGCAAACAGTAACAAAAGATAATACTACTAATACAACTATCATAACAGAGTCAATGTATGACTATCAGGGACGACCTGTTATAAAGGTATTGCCGGCACCTACCTTAAGTACGGTGATCAAGTATTCACGCAACTTCAACAGGAGTGTCAACGGTGCGGAATATGACAGAGGAAATTATGATACGCTTATAAATCCGGCTGATTTTCTGTCTGAATCGGCAAAGCCAATGTCTACAAGCTCTGGTGCTAACCAGTATTATTCACCGGATAATCCGGAAAAAGATAACGGCATTAACAAATACATCCCGGATGCAGGTGGATATGCTTTCACAGAAACATCCTATACACAGGATAATACAGGCAGGATCAGTCGCGAAGGGGGCTTAGGACCAGTTCACAGACTGGGAAGTAATCATGAAACCAAATACAGCTATGGTACACCAGGCGACAATGACCTGGACGCACTCTTTGGAACAGAAGTAGGACCTAAAAACCACTATTTTAAGAATATCGTGGAAGACGCAAATGGTCAATATAGTGTAAACTATGTGGACATGTACGGGCGAACCATAGCCACTGCATTGTCTGGCGTACCAGATAGTGCGAATCTGGCAGGACTTTCATATAACCCTATTATTTCTTATACAGACACGTTGTCAAGAAGTAATAACAGGATTGTCAAAGATCTGGTGATGGAAAATATTCAGACTCAACTAGTGACAATTGAAGATGATTATTCCTTCAAGTATCAGCTAAATGCGCCGGTATTACAAAGTAAAAGCTGCATTAATGGCGCTACTATTTGTTATAATGCGCTGTATGATCTGCAGATAACAATCACAGATGATGCCTCTAACCAACGTCTGGGAGGTAAACCTTTTGACACAGTATTCCATAACTATACACCAGGAACAATACCGACAGGCTGTGGAACACCCGGTTTTAATATCAGCTTCACAAAGCACCTGGTACCTGGTAGTTATCAGATCTCAAAACGCCTGGTAGTAAATACAGATGCGCTGGACTATTACAGGGATAGTGTTTTTGTTAAGAATCAGGTATGTGTGACCCTTGAGCAGTTCATTCAACAACAACGGGATAGTATCAGCCGTGACACTACAGCTTGTATTCCAGACTGTAAAACATGCCGGGATAGCGTAGGTACCTGGGATGCATTCCGGATCAAATATATGATCAAGGGCGGTATTGCAGCAGCAGATTCGTCCAGGTACAGAGGTGCGGCCTACGCTGCATATGAGTCAGCAGTAAATGCATGTGACATTTTGTGTGATGCCGGCTCCGAAATAGGCGCTATCAGGAATGCAATGCTGCTGGATGTAACAGGTCCTTATGGTCAGTATGCTACGCTGGACTCGGTAAATGCATATTCTGTATTCTATCACCGTGATGAGACCGAATTACCTCCTTACAGCAGGGATTCGGTTATTTACTATGATGAATCAGGGAAAAGAGATACGGTATACGATGACCGCAACGATACATATGTTATTCCACAGAAGTTAGATCCTCAGCAATTCATTGCTAAGTTTAAGACATCGTGGGCGGAGTCATTGCTGAAATTCCATCCTGAGTATTACAAGCTGCTTGAGATGGAGAAATTCAAAGACAGCTATATATGGGATAAATCATTCGAAAGCGTAGAAACATATTCAGAAGCAAAGGCAAAGGGATATCTTAATCCTACTGCCAATAACGGCTTTTATTTCCCTGCGGTATTGGCCAATAAAGATCCTCTGGCAGTCTCACAAAAAGATGCACTGGAAAACAAACTGAACAATGCCAATGGTGGCAGTGGTACCAGCCAGCTGTCAATGTGGAGTATGGCGGCGGTGAGTATGAAGTGTTCTGGAGGAAGTCTTACCTGCTATCAGCAATATAATACGCCTGCAAAAGCCTTCGATTCGACGTTAATGTGTAAGGGTGATCTGGATATGTCATGGCGTTCTTTCCGTCAGATGTACCTGACGACCAAACATAACATCATTAATGACAGAGTTAATAATGTCGTTTATCCGGAATATCCGAAAGTAACCTCAGCACAATTGTCGGCGGCGGGTAATCAACCGCATTTCTATATTGCGTCTGAGGCGCTTGCAGAGAATGGTGGTGGATTCCTGAATAGCACTGATACAACCGTGCTGAAGGATTCAATTGCCGCAAAATTACAACGCTCATATGATGAGAATTGCCGTAGTTATGTACAGGCATGGGTTAAGCAACTGGCGCCTTGTAAATATGATTCGATCGTAGTGAGCGACTATATCATTCCGACCCTTCTGGAGATCTGTAAAGAGGGTTGTGATATAGACCATCCTTACGGAGCAAGTTCGGTCAGACCATCCAGTACTTATGAATACAGAAGTTTCCAGCAGTTTTTAGAGGATGCAAACAGTTGGTTGGGCGTAACAGATCCTTTTGAATGTAATGAATATATTGTGACGATCCCGGCTCCATATGATAAACAGCCGGTACTTACAAACAGGCCGACCTATACATTACCTGCAGATTGTGAATGTGGTCAGCTCAAAAACCTGCAGGCAGAATATCAGGCGCTGAAGAGGCCTTCAGATATTACGTTAGCTACTTATCTGAACAGAACGAGAGGTACCTCTTTATCAGAAGTGCAGGTGCAGCAGCTGCTGAGTGCATGTAACCTTCCTACCGGAGGAACCTGCAGCTATTTTGAAGAACCATTGATCATCCCGGCTATTATGCAATGTAATGTTGCTCCTGCCTGTGCAACATGTGATATGGTTAATAAGAGCCTGGATGATTTTAAACGTCTGTATCCGGGTGTTACTCCACAGAGAGTAGATACCGACTCCTCTCAATTGGCCAAAAACCAGCTTTTTGTTAACTATATGAACAATCAGTTGGGTATGACCAAGCAAATGTGGCAGTATCTGGATTTCCTGGATACATGTAAGTTATATCCTTATAAAGACACAACCGTTTGCCGTGGAGGACAGCAACTGATCCATACTTACAGCTCCGGAAACCTGGATTCAATCTATGACGTCATCCGTACGCCGGACAATGGGTTTTTACTTGCGGGTTCCACAATGATAGCGAACAATAACAATAACGCTTATCTGATAAGAACAAACAGTAAAGGCGATGTATTATGGGCGAAGCACTACGGAAGTTTTGGCACTGATAATTTTTTAAAAGTCAGGAATACTACCGATGGAGGGTTTATCGCAATGGGTACTATTGCCATGGCGCCTGGAGCTTTCCAACGAGGTGGTATGATCGTGAAACTGGCAGACAATGGTAATGTTACGTGGAGTCGTCGTGTAGGATTGAACACTACCTGGGGAGAAACAGGTGCTGACATTATCCAGGCCTCAGATGGAAGCTACGCCTATGTTGTCAAGTACAATCTTGCGGATAACGTAGCTGACTTCATGGTTGGCTCAATGAGCGCTAATGGGACATCCAACTGGATAAGACGATTTGGTAAGAGTAGCGGTGATGAAGGATATGCTATTGTGCAGAATGCAGATACGCTCGTTGTCTCCGGCTGTTCTTATATATCAGGTCTTACAGGTTTTAATGGGTGGTTACTAAAAGTAAACAGGAACAGTGGGATACTGATAAGGGCTTACGGGTATGACATCGGAGAACCTGAGGGTAAGGTAACTAACTTCTCCAGCTTCCTTTATAAGACCAATAACGGGTATATGGTCAATTATTCTGCCGGATCCAACAATGTATTACGGCAGAGTATACTAAATGTAAATAACAATGGCGAGGTGATATCAGCGCGGTTGTTGTCAAGACCCTATAACAGGGGCGTGGGGCAGTGGATGCCAATGGTGTCAGATGCCGATGGCAATGTTATGGCAGTTCAGAATACGGTCGTTCCGGAAGGTTATATGCCTGTCTGGGAGAAGATCAAGGCAGATAATACTGTGCAGTGGTCGCTTCCGCTAAAACTGGACAGTTCTACCTATATGAACAAGGTTATTGAAAATGCAGATGGCGGGTATGTAACAGCTGGTGCATACGGGCGTAGTGCAATGATGTTCTTCATGCCGGCCTCAGGATCTGTTGCGTGCAGGGATGCTGATATTCATGACACTTTTGATGCTACAAAAGTGGTTGTGGACCTGAACCTCTCAATAACGGCCAACAATGTCATATCAGATACAGCAGTGCAGGCATTCAATCTGATAGCTACTAACATGTCGCCTGTTCATAGGGCGCTGAATTGCTCAAGCGGCGATAGTTGTATTCGCGTAAGCCGTGGACCGTTGCTTTGTGGTAATGCTAACCCTGTGTTTGAATCAACAGATCCTAATACGATCGATAACTGTTCGGATAACGAGTTTTTTGCGGTCAGTAAGGGAACAGAATTGTTTAACGCTTACAGGGACTCAATAATGAACAGCTTTGATAAGGCTTTCATAGATAGTTCCATGAATGGTGGGCTGAGAGAAATTTTTACGGTTTCATATAAAACCTCTGAATACCACTATACTTTATATTATTACGACAGGGCGGGTAATCTCATAAAAACAGTTCCACCTGCGGGTGTGGTTGTTAATCGTACCGCTGCATGGCTGAATAGTGTCAAGGCTGCAAGAAGAGCTGGTACTGAAAGGCTGCCTGCGCATACGATGTTGACTAACTATCGTTATAATACTTTGGGTAATGTGACAGAGATGTTGATGCCAGATATCACGCAACCTCATAAATATGCGTATGACCGAATTGGCAGACAGGTATCAGCGAGGGCAATCAATCCGTCAAATACGCTCCTGACAGCGTACGACAATATTGGACGTATAAGCTGGACTGGTACGACTCCTTCAGCTTTGTTGAATGCAGTTAGCCGGAATCCGTATACATTAGCAGCATATTATGAAGCCGCCAATCCTACCACCATTATAAAAAATACATATGATGAACCGCTTCAGCCATTAGTAGGTGTTATCCTGAGCCCACGAAATCTCAGGAACCGTGTAGCATGGAGTGCTCTTTACTCTTCCCTGAATACACTTAATGCGGGTGCATATTCAGCAGCGACGTTTTATAGCTATGATATACATGGAAATGTGGATACACTAGTACAGGATTTTAAGATTGGAGGAATGGCCGATGCCGGTAACAGGTGGAAAAAGATGGTATACACGTATGATCTTATCAGCGGTAAAACGAATAGTATAGCCTATCAACCGGGTCAGATTGATGCATATTATCATCGTTATTTCTATGATGCAGAAAATAGGTTGATAAATGTCGAAACCAGCCGTGATAATATCAATTGGGATAACGATGCATATTATCAGTATTACAGGCATGGCTCACTGGCCAGAAGCGTTATTGGTGAGCAGCAGGTACAGGGTATTGATTATGCCTATACATTACAGGGATGGCTCAAAGGCATAAACAGCACCTCCGATATGCCTGTATTTGATATGGGAAGTGATGGCTCATCGACGTCGATTGTAGCAAGGGATGCTTTTGGTGTTGCATTACATTACTATGGACCGAGAGACTACAAGTCTGTAAGCGGTATAACGCCATTTGCTGATGCAGATGTTGCAGGTAATAATTTTAAACCGCTTTTCAATGGTAACGTTGCAGCGATCAGTCAGAATTTACCAGCGATAGGTACACCTTTATTATATACGTATAGTTATGACGTATTGAACAGGCTGGCAGGTGCGCAGACCGCTAAAGGGTTTGATAAAACAAATAACGTATGGACGCCTGTGGAATTACCAGACTTTAAGGAAGATGTTACTTATGATCCGAATGGTAACATTACTACATTCAACAGAAGTGGTAATAACAGTTTTGCTGGTAAACCAATTCAGATGGATAGCCTGGTCTATAATTATATAGCAAATACGAACAAGCTATCATATATTTCAGATGTCGTCCCATCGTCCAACTATGATAATGATATTGACAATCAGTCTCCAGGCAACTATACTTATAATACAATAGGTCAGCTCAGTTCAGATGCAGCTTCCAACCTTAGCACTATTAATTTTACTGCTTATGGTAAACTGAGACAGATTAATTCCACCACTTCCGGAGCAACGCTTTATACATATGACGCTATTAATAATCGTATTGTTAAGTCTTCAGGGGGGATTGAAACCTGGTACGTAAGAGATGCCACTGGAAATATAATTAGTATTTACACAAAAGGAGATAATAGTATCAATGGTGGACAGCTCACACAAAGAGAGGTGGGACTCTATGGATTAACCAGACTTGGTATTCATACTTTCAATACGAAGGTTCAAAATGTATCTTCACCTGAGCTGGTAAAACTAAATGGACTTGGAACAGGTATTAATGTTAATTTCGTCCGGGGAAGCAAGTTGCTGGAACTGAGTAATCATCTCGGAAACGTACTGTCTACCATTTCTGATCGAAAGGTTGCCGTTTCCTCCGATGGAAGTAATGTAGATTACTACAGATCGGACGTGGTGTCCGCCCAGGAGTACTATGCATTTGGTATGCAGGCGCCGGGCAGAGGATTTAACAGCAATGAATATCGTTATGGCTTTAATGGTAAAGAAAATGATAATGAGGTCAAGGGTGAGGGCAACCAGCAGGATTATGGAATGAGGATCTATGATCCAAGAATAGGGAAGTTTTTGAGTGTTGATCCTTTAACGGCTGAGTATCCAGAACTTACGCCTTATCAATTTGCAAGCAATAGCCCGATTTCAGGTGTCGATTTAGACGGGCTAGAATACTATTACGCAGCCGATGGTAAATTCTTAGGACACAGGACAACTGACTCTAAAGGAAATGCATTGCCACTTGAGGTTTCGAATGGTGTAAGAGTAGCGGAAAGTGTAATGACGCAGGGGGGATTAACATTTTATCTGGGAGTAAGGGATTTGCACACGGATATAGCATTATTTACAAGAATAGCAGGTTTAGCTTATTCAGAATCAGGTTACAGTGATAATGTTATAAAAGGAATTCCATTTGCTATTATGAATCATCATAAACAATTGAAGAACTCTGGAGCAAGTAGATATGGTGAAGATTGGCATCTTAGTAATACATTGTTTAAGATGAGGAATAGATGGACGGATGATCAATATGCAAACGAAACTCATTATGGTGCGGACGGAAATCCTGCATTTCGTAATTTCCTGGGAATAAATTTAGGTGAAGATCCTGATTTGCTTAAAAACGTTTCGGTGAGAAACGGAAATGCGCAAATGAAACTTGCTTTTGAATATACTATTAAAGCATTTCAATATCAAGCGCACAATGGTAAAGATCTGGATTTTTCTTATGGAGGAATCGGGTGGCAGGGTGTCGATATTTTTAACAGTGCAGATTGGAAAAAGTGGTTATATGTTGACCAGGAAATAAAATCATTTGGGTTCAGTAATTGGAGCAATTCGTATAATCTTGATGCCTCACTTTTCCAGGCAACAAAAGTTTTTCAAGGAGGAAGCAAAGGCAAATCAGGAAAACATTTTGGATCAACTTTGTTTTATAAGTCTACAAAACATTCATTTTCAACTAGTAAAACTGGCCAGCTTTGAGAAACATTCTTATTATTTTCTTATTTGGAGCGTCCTTTATATTTGAGGGATGTAATAATGATAGAAATCCTTCGTCTGATAATAGTCATGATAGCTCAGCGCTCAAAAATCAGAAGGTTGTGGACACTATTCAAAATGATGACTCTTTCTTTGCTGAAACACCAGGTGGAACATTTGATCCATCATATACTGAAAAGAAGGTACATCCCTTTCTTTATCATTTTAATGATACTACAGATGTAGTTTGTTTTGAGGACTCAATACAAGGCGATTTTTGTAGATTATATCTTAGAAGTGATGTTGGTGTGGTTGATTCAACCGGAACACCGGCAGATATCCCGATGCTAAGTAGTATTAATAATGATAAGAAAGCTGTAATAGTAGTAAATGGTGAAAGCATTAAGTTGCGGTTGAAGATTAAAGATTCAGAAATTATGTTGCCAACTTATATTGGAAGCTTTTCGAGGTCAGAAAGAAAATTTCTTTTAATAAAGATGATGCTTGTGTCTGCTATGTCAGGGTATTACTGCTATAATTTGTTATTGGAGCTCGATGAAAAAGGAATCGTTATTAGCCAAAAAGGCATTGAAACAAACGGGGAAATAAGCTTTAAGCAAGTTATTGATAGTATTTAGTATTGTTTGTTCTAATTATACTTTTTAGTATCTCTTACTTAGTTGTTTCGAGACATAAATAGTTAATGATAATTCTTACATGTTTAGTCTCCAGACTTAGTAAAACAGCTGGTGAAATAGTCCAGCTGTTTTATTATGACCAGTTGTAAAACTTATCCGAAATAGATATTTGTGCAACAAGTTGTTGGAATATTATAGTGGAAGAATATTTACAAGTGGACATTATCGTTATAGCTTTAATTGATCCTATACCCGTGAAACACATCCTCTTCATCCTATTCATAACACTGATCGCCAGGGCCAATATCCATGGTCAGACAGGTGTCATCAAGAGAGGAGCAGACTATTACTCCAAATGGAAAATAAAGCCGTCAAAAGGCCCAAAAAACCCACTTCTCGCAGACACATTGCTGTACTTTTCTACCGGAGAAAAGAAGTTCCCTGCTTTTATCATAGCACCTTATCAGGGAACCGCTTATGATACGGTAATCGTTTCGCATGAAAAAAGCAAGAAGAAACAGCAGCCGGTAATGGCAGAGAAACAGCCGTTGTTAACCGTCCATGGAAACGTATTATACGATTTCTTTTATCAGTCGAATGTTGACACACCTTTTGTTCAGAAAGACGTACATCAACATACACTGCAAACGAGTCTTGAATTTACCTACAAAAATTATTATCCAATACGTGTGAACTTTACGACAAGGAAAGGAAATTCGTCACTTTTCCGGAACCTTACAGACATCAATCTTCAATACACCAGCAGAGATTTCAGGAACGCGATGCTGCAAAAGGCAAAAAGCTGGGATGCATCGAAGTATGCGCAGTTAGATTCGTTGCAACGCCTGAAGGGACAACTGGTGGCAATGCAGTCTGAAATTGATAAACTGAAAGCATGGAAGTCAGATCCGGCGTCATTACAGAAACTTGTTGAAGCCCGGGAAAAAATATATTATGCTAAAATCAGAGATTCACTTAAGCTTGATATGCCGGGTAGTGATATTGATCCGGGGATGAATAGTTTCCAGAAGATAGTATTTACAGGCTTTCAAATTCAAAAGGCCAGGGACGAAAGGAAAAATGCTGATTCAACCCTCGAAAATATTAACAACAGATATGCTGACAATGAGGAAAAGCTGGATTCCCTTCAGGAAAGACTAGCAGCGTTACAGGCATTATATAATAAACAGGAGAAGGTATATGCGACGCGGAAGAATGCTTTAAACGATGCACTGACGCGTAGCAAAAACAATAAGGAACTCGCGGAGAACCTGGAAAAAGCGGGGTTACCTGATACCGTTTTACCTGAAGGATATAAACAACTTTTAGCCATCCGTACGATAGGTGTAGGGCGAATGCTGGTCGACTATTCGGAGTTAACCGCTAAAAACATCAGTATCCTGGGCTTCCAGGCCGAATATAATCCAGGATATTATTATGCGGTAGCTACGGGTAAAGTTGACTATCGTTTCCGTGATTTTGTATTTAATGAAAACAGATCCCGTCAATACCTTAACCTGATCCGTGTCGGAAAGGGCATCAGGGATGGAAACAACATCATCCTGAGTTATTATACTGGCAGGAAGCAGGTTTACAACTTCAATACCGTAGATGAGAATGGTACCACAACAACGGCTGATCTGAGTCAGCACATCATGGGGTTATCAATCGAAAGCAGATGGCAGGTTGACCAGAACAACTATATTACCGGTGAGATTGCGAAATCCTCCCTGCCAGCCTATGCAAGATCTGTAACTGATCATAACAGCGGGTTAAATGAGATGTTTCGTCTCAGTGATCATACCAACGAGGCATATTCCATTAAGGCAGGGTCATTTCTCCAGCAGACCGGCACCCGGATCAGTGCTATGTATAAAATGATGGGCGCGAATTTCCAGTCATTTAGCCTGTACTCAACCGGTTCATCTCAGACGGGATGGTCCGTGAAAGTAGATCAGCTTTTTTTTAAGAAGCAGCTGACTATTAGTGCGGGTATCAGAAAAAATGACTTTGTGACCAACTATCAGCAGACCAACTACCAGAGTAACACTGTATTTAAGTCTGTACAGGCCACTTTAAGAAAGAAAAAATGGCCTGTTATTACCGCAGGATATTTCCCGAGCGCTCAGCTTACCAAGCTGAATGATGGTCATTACTCGGAAAATCTTTTTTATAACCTGGTTGGTACAGTCAGCCATTTTTATTATTTCAGGGGTATAATGATGAGCACATTAGCAACCTATACCCAGTTTTACAATAAGCAGACCGATAGCAATTTTCTTTACTTCAACAGTAAAGACCTGCTGTTAAGTCAAACAATATTCACAGACAAATTTACGATCAACGGGGGAGGTTCTATAGCGACTAATCCGGAATACGACCTGTATGGTGCATCCGGTAACGTACAATATAAGATGCGAACCTGGCTGGAACTGGGCGCTGGAGCCAAATACAACTATCAGACGACCTATCGGCTGACACAGATCGGCTATTCCGGTAATGCCCGGATCTCCATACGTCGTTTAGGAGAAATTGCATTGATGGGAGAGAAGGCTTTTGTCCCAGGAGGGCAAAAACGTTTGGTTTCCAGTGACAATGGCCGGATAACTTACACAAAAACATTTTAGATATGATCAACATGAAACGCTCTATTATTTCATTTCTTATGCTGTTTACTACTGTACAGGCGTTAGCACAGGTTTCTATGACAGCGCAGGTGCCTCCTGAGGGCGTGCTTATGAAAGCACAGCTTTGGAACATCGCATTGGTTTCAGGTTCAGAAGCCCCTGTCAATGTAAGGATTATGATGCGGCTGATAGATATTAATACCAATCAGCCGGTCCTCACAGGCGTAACAAGGAATATTCCCATCAGCAAAGGCGCTAAACAATTGCAGGCCGGCGACGTGGCACCTATAGAATATGAGTATCTGACTACGGTTACGGACAGAAGCCCTAACGGACTATTACCGGTAGGCAATTACCAGGCATGTTACAGTTTGTTCCTTCAGGGCGGACATGCCGGCGATCTGATATCTGAGGATTGTATTCCTTTTGCTGTCAGTCCTATAGCACCTCCTTTGTTAAATACACCTGCCGATCAGAGTATACTGGAAACATATAACCCACAATTCACGTGGTTACCGCCGTCACCGCCAACTACATTCGGGAATCTTAACTACGAATTACTGCTCACAGAAGTACGTAATGGCGAGTCTCCTGCTCAGGCTATACAGCAAAATATACCAGTATTCAGGATACCATCTACAAAGAACCTTTTCGCCAATTACCCGGCGTCTGGTCTTTCGCTGGATACTGGTAAACAATATGCCTGGACTGTAATAGCAAAGAATGGTAATGCTTTTGCCGCTCAGACTGATGTATGGACTTTCAAACTGAAATCGGATATCAGCAAAAGGGAAAGCAGCGAAAATTCGTATGTTCAGCTGAAAAAAGAACAGGACGCCGCTATCGCTGTTGTCACAGGAGACATCTATTTTACATATACTAATGCTGTTAACGATAACACTATAAAATATGAGTTACTCGCATTAGAATCAGGCAATACAATTATTTCCTCCGGTGACTTAGCCGTTAATCCGGGAGACAACATGATAGTATTTGAGATAAAAAGGAAATTTCATCTTCAGAATGATAAAACTTATCTGATGCGCGTGAAGAATTCCCGCAATGAAATATATCAGATGAAGTTTATCTATTTGAAGTAGTCACATAATTATTCAGAAAACAGTAATCAGAACATATTGATATGAAGTTGATGAGACAAGCCCTGTTAATAGTATGTTTTTTGACAATAGGGTCCACGGCTTTTGCCCAGGGATCGACAGATACTGCCAGGTTATTTCTGGCAATTAAGGAAATGCAGGACGTATTCATGAAGAAGTCTTTGTCGTTTGATGTTCATTACACATACACAAGCGAGTTGCAACCTGGAATTATTCTTGATTCTCTAAGCGGACATATGGATCTCTCAGAAGGGAGGTATCACTACAATATATCAAATACAGAAATGATTGCCAATGAACGATATGTTATTACCCTGTTTAAGGAAGATAAAATAATGTATCTGTCAAAGCCATCAGGTACTCCTCAGGCCGACCCAGGACAACAGGTACTGCAGGTACTTAAGACCATGGGTATCAGCCGCTGTTCTGTTGATGAGTCCGGGAGTGCGAAGGCAATACGAATTAACTTTAATTCAGGAAGTCCTTATAAAGAGATACGGCTGCTGTTTGATAAAAAGAGTGGCTATCTGAGTGAAATGCAGTACGTCGTTAAAACACAACTGCTTATACAGGCGACTGATGAGCAGGAACAGGTGACTGAAAAATACGGAGAGTTTGCGGTCGTTTCCTGTATCTATAGCGGTTATGCTCCTTTTGTACCACATCCGGATATGTTTGATGAGCATACATATTTTACAAAAGAAGATAAGGGATACCGTGCGTTGGGGACTTATAGTGATTTTAATGTCTTCCTTGGGTCCGAAGATATGGTATCAGAGCGCCATGATAATTGATTCATACCGGAAATGAAGAAACGATAAAAAGCAATAACCCTACTCGCAAGAGTAGGGTTATTGCTTTTTATCATATAATGATTTAAACCATTAGTAAGACAGACTATCTGTGCGCTGTGCACTTGAAGTCATATTCTTCAGCGGAGGTGCGAACTTAGTCAGATCGATACCTACTACCGCAGCTTTATACTCTTCCACATTAGGAATTCTTCCCAGGATTGCAGAAAGAACAACTACTGGTGTAGAAGCCAGCAGGGATTCACCTTTCTTACGATCGGAATCTTCAACAACTCTTCCCTGGAAGAGACGGGTGGATGTAGCCATTACGGTGTCACCTTTAGCCGCTTTTTCCTGGTTACCCATACACAGGTTACAACCTGGACGCTCCAGATACATCATGTTTTCGTATTCAGTACGGGCAGCGCCTTTCGGAGCGTTGTCATTGAATTCAAAGCCGGAATACTTCTGCAGTATTTCCCAATCTCCTTCAACCTGCAGTTCATCAATGATGTTATAAGTTGGAGCTGCCACTACGAGTGGTGCGTGGAACTCAACTTTACCTGTCTGTTTTTCCAGATTTCTGAGCATCTGAGAAACGATTTTCAGGTCGCCTTTGTGTACCATGCAGGAACCAACGAAACCAAGATCTACTTTTTTCTCGCCGCTATAGTAAGAAAGTGCACGGATGGTATCGTGTGTATAACGTTTAGCAACATCATCGTTATTAACATCCGGGTCAGCGATCATTGGCTCAACGATAGCATCCAGGTCAATTACAACTTCTGCGTAGTATTTTGCATTTTCGTCTGGTGTCAAAGCTGGTTTTTCACCGGACTTGATCTCTGCGATTCTCTTATCTGCTCTATTGATCAGACCCTGGAGCACTTGTCTGCTGTTATCCATGCCCTTATCGATCATGATCTGGATCCTGCCTTTAGCGATTTCCAGTGACTGGATCAGGGTGTCGTCTTCAGAAATACAGATAGAAGCTTTTGCTTTCATTTCTGCTGTCCAGTCAGTGAACGTGAAGGCCTGGTCAGCTGGGAGCGTTCCGATATGCACTTCAATAATTCTACCCTGGAAAACGTTCTCACCAGCAAATTTCTGCAGCATCTGTGCCTGTGTAGCGTGTACCACATCACGGAAGTCCATGTGCTCCTTCATTTCTCCTTTGAAGGTAACTTTCACTGATTCCGGAATTGGCATAGATGCTTCACCTGTAGCCAGTGCCAGTGCAACGGTACCTGAGTCAGCACCGAATGCAACACCTTTTGACATTCTTGTATGAGAATCACCACCGATGATGATCGCCCACTCATCCACTGTAATATCATTCAGTACTTTGTGGATTACGTCAGTCATGGAGTGATATTCACCTTTCGGGTCACGGGCAGTGATCAGACCAAATTCATTCATGAATTTCATGAGTTTTGGAATGTTTGCCTGTGCTTTCTTATCCCATACGGATGCAGTGTGACAACCTGACTGGTAGGCGCCATCTACAATTGGAGAGATCACGGTTGCTGCCATAGATTCCAGTTCCTGCGCAGTCATCAGACCGGTCGTATCCTGAGAACCTACGATGTTCACTTCTACGCGAACATCTGAGCCAGCGTGTAATATTTTACCTGGCGTTGTACCAACAGCATTTCTGTTAAAGATCTTTTCTACTGCTGTCAGACCCTGGCCTTCATGAGAGATCTCTTTTGGCTGAGCGAATACAGGAGGAAGATCGATATTCAGGAGTTTAGCAGCGATCGTCTGGATCTTTTTACCGAATACGATAGCATATGATCCGCCAGCTTTGATAAATTCCATCTTCTGAGGCGTCAGTGCCTTAGAGATGTCGATCAGTTCCTTATCACCGTTGTAAAGTTTCTTTTTCTTTGTGTTGATAGTCAGCACTGTGCCGGTAGCAACAGAGTATACTTCCTCAAGAATATGTTCACCAGCTTCATTGCGAACCAGTTTACCATTTTCGTCTACCTTTTTCACCCAGTTTTTCAGGTCGATACCAATACCACCGGTAACGTCAACTGTTGTGAGGAAGATAGGAGAGATACCATTTGTACCACCTACAATAGGCGCAATGTTAACAAATGGAACAAAAGGACTTGCCTGTTTGCCGGTCCAGAGTGCCACGTTGTTTACACCGGACATTCTTGATGAACCCACACCCATGGTGCCTTTATCTGCGATCAACATCACGCTCTTGTCCGGATGTTGTTCCTGCAGTTTCCTGATCTCAGCCTGCGCCTCAGGAGTGATCATGCATTTACCATGCAGTTCGCGGTCAGATCTGGAGTGCGCCTGATTACCCGGAGAGAGCAAATCAGTTGAAATATCACCTTCACCAGCGATGAAAGTTACCACCTTAATTTCTTCAGGTACGTCAGGCAGTTTTGTGAAAAACTCAGCCTGTGCATAACTTTCGATGATTTCTTTCGCTATCGGATTTTCGTTTTTGAATGCCTCTTTCAGGCGGTCAGTGTCCGCATCATAGAGGAAAACCTGCGTTTTAAGCACTTTTGCGGCTTCTTTCGCAGTAGCCACGTCATTACCCAGGGCCAGATCGAGCAATACTTCAATGGAAGGACCACCTTTCATGTGGGATAACAGCTCAAAAGCAAAAGCAGGTGTAATTTCTTCCACCTTCGCTGTTCCAAGGATGATTTCCTTTAAAAACTTAGCTTTTACACCAGCAGCACTGGTTGTTCCTGGTAACACATTATAAATGAAGAAATTAAGAGAATCTTTCCGGTGCTCGTTTCCAAGATCTCTAATTTGTCCAATGATGTCATTTAACAATTCGGCACCATCAATCGGCTTTGGATGAAGTCCCTGGCCTTTCCTTTCTTCTATTTCCTTAAGATATTCATTATAACGGCTCATACAATTTTCTTTTTGAATGCGAGTCCGCAAAGGTAACTAATGTCCATAATATTACACAGCGATCTAAAGAAGATACCACGTTAATGGAGTGTAAATGACACATTTTATAGTGGTCTGGGTGTTATTTCTATGTTTTCAGGTTCGTCCAAAGGTCGTTTATGGAATAATGTGTTTGGTTGTAAGTGGCTGAAATTGAGTGGGATGAATTTCCGGCTTTGTCCTGGTAAAGGGCATTTTTTGTAGAAAAGTCCTTATGGGGCATCAGGTATGGAATACGCCAGCTAAGCTTGTTATTCAGAAATTATTTTTGTTTTTAACATATATTTATGTCTTTAATTATCAAAGTTATCTCTATCTGTTGTAGCGTTAAAACAGCCTGGCTATGAAATTACTTCTCCTGTTCTTTCTGCTCCTTTGTGGATGGTATACGGCAGTGCCAGCACAATCTGTCAGGGTGAATACCGCTATTATTCAATTGATTGACAGTGCACAGAAGGCATTTTGTGAAAATGATACGTCAAAAACGATCGCCCTGCTTGAACGGATCAGCCAATTGTATCCGACTGACCCGATGGTCGTTTCTACAAATAAGGTTTTAGCCGATCTGTATCTGGCAAAACATCAAATAGCAGCGGCCAAAGCCAGATTAATATACGCGTTTACTTATATGCCAACAGGTAACCGGTTTCTCCTGGAAAAGGATACCTGTGGGAGAAGGCTGAATTTAAGCAACAACTATGGGCTGGCAAAAGCGGATGTATGTGTCGCTTTAAGTCAGCTTTATTTCGGGGAGAAAAGATTCGACAGCTCAGGCTATTATCTGCGTCTTGCAGATAGGGAGTATCTTCCTTACCAGGATTGCCTCAATGGTGTTCATTCCTATCAGGCTTTTTTATCTCCCTATTTTGCGGACTACTATCTGGCAATAGGGGATAGGGATAAGGCAATAGCCAGACTCCTTGATTTCTTTATGAACAGAGATGGGGATATGGTATTAATTGTCCGAAAACTACAGGCCATTTTGCTCCAGCATTGGACACAGAAAGAAATAAAAAGACAAGTAAAGAAAGGACTCCGGCAAATGAAATTTACTGAAGCAGAAGATGATCGCTTTAGGATAAGTTTGACCTTATTTGGTCATACTATTAACAGTGTGGGTTATGGAGATAGAAGGCATTATAAAGTGATGTATAGAAAGAATCCGGGAATAATAATGCTACAGGAAGAAAAAACAGCTATCGGGATATGGTAACTGTTTTTGTACAATTATAGCTGGCCTTTTTCGTTTCAGGGACCATGCATCCGGCGTTGTTTAGGGGTGAAATTACGGAAATTAGTAAAATGCCTTATATTGTAGAACTGGCATCCGCTACTGGCAGGTGCTTTCGGAAATTATGAAGGATTATTTTCTCTTTTATCTATATCGTGTCTTTGGGAAGTCCTATGATGAAACAAGTGATCCGGCATTCTGTATGACATTCATGGTTTATCTCTTGTCCATGGTATTTATCTTTATGCTAATAGCTCCTCTGGCAAGAGTGTACACTGTCTTTGCTTTTCTAATTTACACATTCCTCCTCTTCAGGTACCTACCGAAGAAGATAAAACCTGGATTAGCCAAACAACTCCCACGGCTAAAAAGGAAGTTTCAAAACAGGACTCAGAAAGAAGATCTTATTGGAAAACTATTTATATGGATAGTTGTGTTGATTGTTCTCACCACTTTCATCCTTAGCTGGTTGCTGATCCCTTTTATATTATCACATGTAGTTAAGTTTTTTTCTATATTATAGATTGTAGAGAATAAACTTGTTTTTATTGGTATCTACATCGGCAAATTTGTACATTTATAGGCATTATTTTATACCACATTGTCGAGTGAACCGTCATACGAGGAAAAAGAGTTGCTTGCCGCCATCGCCAAAGGAGATACCAGGGCGTTTGCAGCTATATTTAAAAAATATAGAATGCCTGTGTTTATGCACACGCTCAGTATTATTAAATCCCCTGAAAGGGCAGAGGAGATCACACAGGATGTTTTTTTGAAAATATGGCACTATCGGGAGGGATTGGATCAGCTGACCTCCTTCGAAAATTATCTCTTCATTGTTACCCGCAATTATACTGTTTCAGAACTCCGCAAAAAATTCATTCCCACAGATCCGGAAGTCGACCAGGCCTATAGCTGGACGCCGGAAAAGCAGCTCCAGTTTAAAGAGCTCAGCAGTCGTTTGCATGAAATTATTAACCGGCTTCCTCCCCGCAGGAAACAGGTATTTGTCATGAGCCGCTTTGAAAATAAAACGCATCAGCAGATAGCCGACGAATTAGAAATTTCGTCCGGAACGGTCAATCAGCAGCTGATGGCGGCTTTGAGCTTTATCAGGGCCGAACTGGCAGGGTTTCCGGAGCTCTGTTTATTATGGATATCACTGGGTTTTATCTTTTTTTAAAAAAAAGTGCATTCCGGATCTATGTACTTTGAAAAAAATGCGTCTTTATATCTGAACAGGGCGCGCTAAAGGATAATAATTATGAATGATGCTGCTATCAGGGAGCTATTGGATAAGTATCTGACAGAGACATTGACCGCTGAGGAGATGTCGCAATTCCGGCAATTGCTGGAAGATGAGGAGCAGATGCCTATCCTGGATTCCAGGCTGAGAGAACTGTTTGATTTTCAGTTGCAGCAGGAATATTCGCTTCCGGAAATAGATCAGCGGATTGAGCAGCATGTGATGTCTGTCATTCATAATGAAATCCCTAAGCCACTGTATCGCAGGATGCCTGTTCGCAGATGGATGGCGGCAAGTGCCGCGGTCTTGCTGCTGATACTGGCAGGTGCCGGGTATTATATGTCCAGACGGCCAATAGCTTCACCCAATGTGAGGGTCATGGCAGATATACAACCGGGGCGGAGCGGTGCGATGCTGACCCTGGCAGATGGAAAAACAATACAACTGGATTCATTGCGAAATGGTACAGTAGCATTGCAGGGCGGACAGGTTGTACAGGTAAAGAATGGAGCACTGCTATATAATGGAGAGGGAAATGAGGTGGTGTACAATACAGTTTCTACGCCTAATGGCCGCCAATATCGCCTTGTTTTGCCGGATGGTACAAAGGTCTGGTTGAATGCAGGTAGCAGCATCCACTATCCGTTGTTGTTCAGTGGGAAAACGAGAAACGTGGAAATGACCGGAGAAGCATATTTTGAAGTAGCTGCGAATGCAGCAATGCCTTTCGTGGTGACTGTCAATAAGAATGAACTGATAGAGGTATTAGGAACAAGCTTTAATATAAAAGCATATGACGAGGAAAATAGCATAGCCGCTACTTTATTGGAAGGCCGGATACGGGTTGCGAAAAACACTTTACTGCAACCCGGACAACAAGCGATTCTCCGGCATGGTATAACAGTAGTGAATGATCCTGATATTGAAAAAGTAATAGCATGGAAAAATAATCTCTTTGACTTTGATGACAGCGATCTGAATGAAGTGATGCATCAGATAGCACGATGGTATGATATAGAAGTTGTGTATGCGGGCCACCAACCGAATATACAGTTCACCGGGAAGATCAGCCGGAATATGACTTTACAAAACTTATTGAATACACTGGCAGTCTCAGGTGTGAAATGCCAACTGGAAGACAGAAAATTAATCGTCTTCCCCTGATTTAGCCAATAACATAAAAGACAAACAACCAATAATGCCGGGTAGTTGACGAACTGCCTGAGAGGGGTCTTTATTTTTCAGAATCAACCAATTTCTAACAACTAAACATCACGAGAAGTGTATGCAAAAACATCGTTTTGCGTTCCGAATGTTCCGTAGTGGTCCATTTCTAAACTTTTCTCCGGCCAGGCGGATGACAGCATTGTTCTTTACTTTTTTATTATTACTGGTAAACGTCCATACTCAGGCACAAACTGTTACACTCAGGGGGAAGGATCTCTCTTTGAAACAGGTATTCAAAGCCATTGAGCAACAAACCGGTTACGTTGTTTTTGCTAACAAAAGTTATCTGAATGATACAAAAGGTGTCGCGATAGATGCGAATGCAATGCCACTGAGACAATTTATGGAAGCGTGTACAAAAGATCAGCCGTTTGGTTTTACTATAGCTGATAACACGATCACGTTAACACCAAAGGTGAAGTCTAAGTCGGGCGAAAACACCGTACCAGCTAAACAGCTCATAGAAGGAAAGGTCTCCGGCGTCGACGGACAAGTACTGGAAGGTGCTTCCATAAGGGTGAAAGGCAATACCAATGGTACTTATACTGATAGAGCCGGTAAATTTTCCATAGATGCCTATGAAGGAGATGTGCTTATTATCTCATTCGTTGGATTTGAATCCCGGGAATATAAAATAGGTAATAACCATCAATTGAATATTGTCCTCAGCCGTGCCAGTATAACTGCAGGAGAGGTCGTTATCTCTACCGGTTATCAGCAGAAAAAAGTCAGTGAAATTACAGGTGCCTTACAGACAATTAAAGGTGACGATCTGCGTAAAGGTGTCTCTACGGTCAACGCGCTGGCGATGCTGAAAGGAAGGGCCAGCGGACTTTACATCGTTGAAAACGGTGGTAGTGTTGCTACAAGAGGGCAGGTAGTGATGCGCGGACAGGCCTCTATGCCTGATCAGTTCAATACTAATTTTGGTCCTCTGCTGGTGATAGATGGCGTAATCACCAATGTTCCCAACCTCCAGGATATTGTCAACCCCAATGATATCGAAAGTATTACTATTTTGAAAGATGCTGCTTCTACGGCCATCTATGGCTCCCGTGCGGCACAGGGTGTTATTGTTGTGGTTACCCGCCATGGTGCTAATGGTAAGATGAAAATAGGCCTGAACACAAGTTATGGTAAGGTGAAAAATAACCGGCTGGTAAATTATATGAATACCAGTCAGCTGACTTCTCATATCCGTAATCACATGACATCATTATACGCGGCGTCTCCGTCTTTAAATAGTATCTATGGTAGTTTTGATAACTATTTTAATACGACCAGGATCTACACAGATGATGACCTGCAACATGATTATGACTGGAGTAATAAAACATTTTACCCGGATGGTAATCAGAGTGATATTAACCTTTCTATGTCAGGAGGAAATGAAAAGATCAAGGTGTACACTGCACTTGACTGGACCAGACAGGATGGGACAATACTTGGGGATAACCTTGACAGAAAAGCGTTTCGCCTGAACCTCGATCAGCGTATCAATAATAAATTGACCCTTACTATCAACACCAATGTATTGGTCGATAAGTATACGTCCTCTACTTCAGAAAACCAGAATTACCTGTTTCTTCCATGGGTAAGTCCCTACTATGCGAATGGGGCTCTGGCGGATTCTGTACCTAATTATATATACAATTCTTCAGGGAAAAGAGGAACTGTATATTATGACAATCCGTTATACTCGTATAAATATAATACAGCTATTACCAAAAGGCAAAGCTATTTGCTCACAGGTAAGCTGAAGTATGACATCCTGCCATGGCTGTCTGTACAAACAACCAATACATTCCAGTACATCAATAACAATCTTAATTCCTATAAAGACCCAAGGACCTACAGGGGCCGTTATGATGGACCTGCTAACAACAGGATATATGTGAATGGCGCTTTGACTGTTTCTGATGACAGAACAAATTATTTCCTGACATCGAATCTGATCACCGCCAGCAAACAGTTTGGAGAACATGTCCTGACTGCTTTAGCCGGCCAGGAATATGGTAAAAGCAATACAAGTTCTTTTGCAGTATCAGTATACGGTTCTCCTTATCCAGGAGAGCGTACGCTGGGTGCATTTCAGAATTACGGGACCTATATTAACAAGCTATTCGGAACTATAGCGACTCCTTCCGCTGCAGCTCCTGTTGAAAAAGGATCCTTTTCTGTATTTGGAGAGTTGAATGATAGTTACAGAGAAAAATACTTTGCATCTGCCTCATTAAGAAGGGATGCATCTACCAATTTTGGCCGTAACAACCGATATGGTACTTTCTATTCTTTGAGTGCGGGTTGGCTTATCAGTAAGGAAGTATTCATGAAATCGGTAAAGCCTGTTACTAACCTGAAACTGAGAGCAGCGTATGGTACTTCTGGCAGAGAAGCCGGCGCCGATTATCTCAATTTTACTACCTACACCGATGTATTCCGGTACAACGATGCCAATACTTATGGCTCCACTATCCAGCGCCTGGGAAACGATCAGATCACCTGGGAGACGACCTATACTACTAATATAGGGCTTGACCTTGAACTCTGGAAGCGTATCAATATGAGTGCAGATGTGTATAACCGTCGTAGTGCCGGTCTGCTGCAATCAGTGCAGTTACCAACCTATATCGGATTTGCAACACAGATCCGGAATATCGGAGAGCTGACCAATAAGGGAATCGATCTTAATCTGTCGACCGTCAACGTTCAGACAAAGGACTTTAAATGGACCACTGAAGTCAACATCAGTTTTAACAAAAACAGGCTGACTAAAATATATGGAGATTCGCTGATCGACGGTTTTACAGGCAACTATTACCGGTATAAGGGAGAGGATATTAACACCCTGAAGGCCATACCTTATTTGGGTGTGAATGCTGACAACGGAAGACCGCTGTTCCAGCGGACGAATGCGGACAAGAGCGTGTCAATAGTCGATTCGCTGCCATTGGCAAAAGCAGCGGGATTGCAGAACTATCTTTATATGGGAACTGCGACACCGAAGTTTTTCGGCGGCTTTACCAACACATTTGCCTACAGGAACTTTACATTAAGCGCCTTGTTTAACTTCTCTTATGGCAATAAGATCGTCAATAATAACATGCGGAATTTTATGGACCCAACTGGTTGGCAAAATGGGTTTAATGTAGCTGCGCCTACGAAGGAACAACACTTCTGGAAAGCGCCGGGAGACAAGACTGCCAACTATCCTAATTTCTATGATCCGGCGTTTAGTCAGCGGGGAGCGACCAATCTGGGTTCATCACTGCTCTATCAGGATGCCAGTTATTTAAGACTGAGAAATATTCGCTTATCATATGATTTTCTGCCACGTACACTACAAAAGATCAGTATGTCTTCTCTTTCTGTGTATGTCAGTGTTGATAACGTGTTTGTGATCAAAAATAAGGAACTCTATGCCTCAGATCCGGAGGGTGCTACTATTGGCGGCGCCTCGAATAGTTATGCCGGTACAGGTATTAATGGTGCTATGCCCAGACGGTTTGTTATAGGGCTGAATGCGGGTTTCTGATTTCCTGATATTTTAATTTTTAATTGATATGCGTATTATAAAATTGAAATTAAGCGGTAAATGTATTGCGGGATATCTTTCTTTGCTGGTATTGGCAAATACAGCGTGTAACAAACAGCTGGATGAGCTGACGCCACACAATGTCAATTTCGAAGATCAACAGTTTCTTACAGCGAATGGTTATACGAAGGCTACGATTGGCAACTATAGTTATTTCGCCTCTTCAAACTACGAAAATTCCTGGTTCAATATCAGTGAATTCAGGGGGAATAATGTAAGGATCATCGATCAGACATCCACTAACAATCTGGCTGACGCCAAAAATCTGGATGCCTTTAACTATACTAATTCCGAATCCAAGGACTATGGTTATTCCTATCAATTCTGGCAGGCGTCTTATCAGGGTTTGCTGGGGATTAATATGGTGTTGAAGAATGTAAAAGAGGATGAAACAAATCCGATCATCCTGCAGGCGAAGGCGGAAAACCTTTTTTTACGCGCGAACATGTTCTTTAATCTGGTAAGGGTTTATGGCCGTCCTTATTACCAAAGTCCGGAAACTAATCCGGGAGTGCCGTTAATTCTTTCGCCTATTACGACCACCGGTAATCCACCGGCCCGTGCTACTGTAAAGGACACTTATGCACAGATACTGAAGGACCTGGCGACTGCTATTCCCCTGTTCTCGCAGGTGAATGTGAATAGCTATGCTGGTAAATATGCAGCGTTTGCACTCATGTCAAGGGTATATCTGTATATGAGCGGTACATTCAGTCAGCCGTCTGCTGAATATGCAAAGTTGTCTGCTCAGTATGCGGATTCTGTCATCCTTAATAGCGGAAACAGGCTGTTGCAGGGTACGGAGTATATCAACTACTATACAAGTCCTAATCAGAGCAATAAAGAGACGATATGGGCCGTCAATCATGAGATTAGTACGATGCAGCTTCCTATATTACTTAACCAGCCTACAGGCGTGTATACCGGCAGTACGCAGTATTCTACCGGACAGGTAAAACCTTCGCCTGATCTGCTGGGTTTACTGGAGGCAGGGGATCTGCGCTGGAATTTCTACAAGGTGGATAAGTATCCCAATAACAACACAGATACATTCAGCACAACAAAGTATACCTATAAATACACGGCGGTGTATTATAGTAATGCAGCTGTTCACCATCTGCGTCTGGCGGAAGTTTATCTGAACAGGGCAGAGGCGCGGCTGAAGGCTGGCGATAGTGATGGCGCCCTGGAGGATCTGAATATCATACATACCCGTGCAGGACTTAATGGTTTAACAGGATTGACCGGGCAGGATCTTTTCAATGCTATCCTTAAGGAACGCAGACTGGAGCTTGCATTTGAAGGACATAACAGCTATGATAATTACAGGAATGGTCTTCCCATGATCCGGAACTATGGCTCTTTTAATTCCACACCACTTACGGTTAACGCTACAGCTGCCAATGTCGTCCTGCGTATTCCCCTGGATGTAATGACGGAAAATGCAAACATGAAACAAAACGAACAATAATAAAACTCATTATGAAATATTTAATGATGCTCATCTCACTGGCGGCAGTTATTCCCTGCAGGGCGCAGTTTTTACTGGATGGAAAAGTATCCGGTTATAAAGGAAAGTATATTTATCTGCAATATGCAGACGATAAGGGGGCATATATCCGGGACAGCACGGAAGTAAAGAATGGTCTTTTCCGTTTCTCCGGCTATGTAAGCGAACCTTTTATGGCGGCTTTGAAGAACAACAGTGATCCACGTTCATACAGTGATTCAGGGACTGTAAGTCTCTTTCTGGAACCTAAGAAGATGACTATTTCGGTGGAAGAGGGGAATTTCTCCAATGCACAGGTAGAAGGATCTGCATCACAAAAGCAATATGGAGCTATGCAGCAACAGATGAGGTATGTGAATAAGAAATGGAAGGTAGTGATGGATACATTGTCTGCTGTTAACAAGCGTAGTAATTTCGAATACCAGGAACTGAAGAACTGGGTGTTATTACCTTTCCATATGGATATGGAGGAGATTTATGACCGCTCAATGAACCAGTATCCTGCTTCCTATGTAACAGCCTATTACCTTCGTTTTAAGGTTAATGAGCTGAGCGAAGATTCACTGAAGAAGTGGTATGCAGGTTTTCCGGAAAAGGTAAAACAAAGCAAATACGGGAAGTCTCTGAATGAAGAAATTCAAAAGAAGAAAATCGGTATACCCGGCACAATGGCCAGGGGATTCTCTTCAGAAGATATTGAGGGAAAACAGTTAAGTCTTGCGGACTATCAAGGGAAATATGTGTTACTTGACTTCTGGGCCAGCTGGTGTCTGCCTTGTAGAAAAGGTAATCCGCATTTGAAAGAACTATATGGAAAATATAAGGATAAAGGATTTGAAATTATCGGTATTTCAGATGATGATTCAAAACCAGATGCCTGGAGGAAAGCTGTTGAGAAAGATGGGACCGGTGTATGGAAGCATGTGTTGAGGGGCATGAAAAGAACAGATAGCGGGTTTGATCGTACAAATGATAAGTCAGACTTTTATAATATACATTCTTTACCTACTAAGATCCTTATTGACCCTAATGGACAGATCATTGGAAGGTATACAGGAGAGGGGGAAGAGGATAAGAGTATGGATGAAAAGCTGGCGACTATCTTTGAGAAATAATAAAGCGGGGTTGTTCACATATGTGGACAACCCCGCTTTATTATTAAGTATGATTGACCTGATTTTTTATTCTATTTGATTAGCCTCGCGTCTTTGTTTTACAATTGTCGGTATATGCTTGTTTTTCCGTAGGCTGTCTTCTAGCCCCAATCGATGATATACAGATCCACCAATTCCAGGAATAAAAAGTAATCAATGAACGTGGTTATGCTATAAATTGATCGATCAGTACTCAAAATGATTTAGGCTATTAGAACACGCTCCTTTAAATAGAAGAATGTGTGTAGATATTTCTATGAAAAAGGAATTTTTACTTGTAGATTCACTGCTGTTGAATTTGTGAGACGATGAAGATAAGCGGTGTTGCCAATAAACAAGAATTAATATTAATATACGGTAGATGTAGCTTCCTGCCCTTCGAGTAATTCTTCTAAAAACGCTTTTGATTTTTTAGTTTCTGTTTTAAATGCGAATATAGACAACACAGAACCGAAAGCGAACATAACAAAGGGAACCAGGAGGAAGGGGGAAAAGCCTTCGCGGAAAAGTTGCGGAAGCTGGGACAGTCCGGCCAGCAGAATACCCAGACAAACCAGTCCGGCTGTGCCTAGCCAGAAAGACATAAATATTAGTACAAAAGTCACCGGCCGCATTTTGATGCTTATATGTGTTTCACCAAGGTAGCTGGTGACCTCTCCGGTGATCTGAGGTAAGAATGAATTTTTATAGTTTATAATCCGGCTCATTTTAAATGTACTGCTTGTAATCTGTCCTTGGTATGGTTTAACTGAGCCATTATTTAGCTGAGAAAGGAACAGGCCTGTTCTGGTATCGATGTTATCGCCCAGGCGTTTCATCACTTCCATAAAAGGTAAGCGGGTTATCAAAACATATTTTTCGAAGGGGAGGTATTTTTTGATATTCATCAGTAATGGGAAAATAGTTTGTGACTTAATCGTAATTGGATAGATTTATCCCGGAGGTGAAGATACATATAGGCAGGCAATAGTGCAAGTGCTGAACCTCATATTACGCTGATGCATCCGAGAAATGCTACCTGTATTGATGGTGTTTTCGAGACTATTCAACAGATTGAACTGCCTTCGGTGTTGCGTTTTAATACGATATCTCTGATTGAACAGATAGATGGAAAAAAATGGCGGATACTAGCGCAATTTCAATTGAAGGATACCAAATAAAAAGGGAACACGTATGTTCCCTCTTGTACCTGATCCCCTATCCTAATAAATATCATCATCTATCCTCCATCCACGATAAAAAATTCGTTGTTCTTTCCTTGTTAATAAGCAGTTTATCTGGTGCATCAACCAGCAGATTTACACACAGCTTGCGTGTGAAATATGGCTCTACTTCCTTTATTGCACTGAAATTGACAACATACTGGCGGTTAATGCGGAAAAACTGATGGGGGGATACTGCATTAATGATCTGATCTAATGAATGATTGATGGTATAGACCTGTTTGTCGAAGCATTTAAAAGATACACAGTTGTTGCGGATATAGAAGAACGCAATATTATCGGTTTGAACAGTAAAGTATTTTTGATTTCTGAAAACAAGAAAGCTCTTTTTCCAGCCGAAGGATCCTGTTTTGCCTGTATCGCTCCAGCCAGATACACCCGCATTGCCGTTGACGGACCCTAATGCGTATAGGATATTTTTGTCGGGAAGCTGATAAGTACCTTTTAGATGCTCCATTCCTGGTATTTCATTGGTGTTCTGCTGAATGGCTCCGCTTCCACCAATGTATAGCAGGCAATCCTTTATCAATATAAAATCCTGGCCAATTCCGTTCTTATGTACATCCATAACCGCGTCTGTTTTAACATGGTGATTATCCATACGATTAGTTCATTTTATAGTTTAACCTTCAATGATGACTGCCAGGAAAGGCGCCTGGCGGCGCAATTGTAATACAAAGGCTATACCAGTGCTTTAATAATCTTATAATCAATTAATTATCGTGTTTTTTAAGGTTGTGTTCACCACAGGATATCGTGATATCATTTAATGCAGCACGACATTTCATGATAAGGGCACAGGCGACTATTTAATACGATCTGTTAGCATGAGCAACGCCCCGTTACACACTATTTAATAGTGCATAACGGGGCGTTGCTGAGCATGGTTAGTTTTTAATCGAATCGTTTGGATATTCCCAGTTTTTTCATTCTGGATTTTAGCGTGGAGGCGTTGATTTCCAATAGATCGGCAGCGCCGCCACGTCCATATATTTTCCAATCGCATCTGGACAGTACCTCCAGTATGTGATCACGTTCATTTTCTGTAATTGTTTTGATAGGAGCAACTTCCTGCACCAGCGCCTTTTTAGTGATTGGCAGAAAGACATTATCGAGGAGTGGTTCTTCGCATAACAATACGCTGCGTTCGATAAGGTGTATCAGTTCGCGTACATTACCTGGCCAGGAATAGTTGAGCAGCATTTGTTTCGCTTTCTCCGAAAAGCCTGCAATGATCTTGTTATTGGCAAGCGTGCATATCCGGAGATAGTGTTCTGCAATGGGGATAATGTCTTCTTTTCTATCGCGTAAAGGGGACAGCTGAATTGGAAATACAAAGAGCCTGTAATAGAGGTCCAGACGGAATCTGCCTTGCGCTACTTCTTCTTCTAAATTCCGGTTAGTCGCTGCAATGATCCGTACATCCACTGTCTTACGTTTTCCTCCGATCGGGCATATTTCTTTCTCCTGTAGTACACGCAATAATTTGGATTGTATTTCGATGGGAATTTCTCCGACTTCATCCAAAAAAATGGTGCCGCCGGTAGCTTGTTCAAATTTTCCTACCCGTTTATCTGTTGCGCCAGTAAAACTTCCTTTCTCGTGCCCAAATAGTTCGGATTCTATCAACGTTGGTGTTAAAGCAGCACAGTCGACGATCACTAATGGTTTTTTCTGACGTGCAGAGTTTTCATGAATGGAACGTGCTACCACTTCTTTTCCGGTCCCGCTTTCACCGAGTATCAGTACGGGGGCGGTTGCGGCAGCTGCGATGCCGATATATCGGGTGACTTCCTTTAACGTCGGACTGTTACCGATCATGCCAAAATCAGTAATAGTCTTTTTATCCTGAGTAGTTGATATGCTGTTACCTGCCGACATACGCGATAACGCAAGATGTTCCTCATGCAGGTTAGCTGCGATGTCAAGCATGGCCAGTACATCTTTTTCGCGGAATGGCTTTACCAGAAATCCATAGGGGTTGGTTTGCTTTGCAAGCGCGAAGGTTTGCTGGTCTGAATTCGCAGAGAGATAAATAAACGGGATATTTTGTTTCTTCAGTATTACAGCCAGTTCTATACCTGTCTGATCACCATTCAGAAAAATATCCAGCATGACGAGGTCAGGTTGTTCGGTGGAAATGATCTTCAACGCCTCCTGCACGGACCTTGCAATAGTGCAAACATGGTAACCTGCTGTTTTCAGTACCATCCGCAGATTGTTTGCTTCTATAAACTGGTCTTCTACAATTAATATTTTATTTTTCATATAACCTGATAATCCATTTACTGTTCAATACTTAACCGGCATTAAAAGCGATATTGATGCGGGTGCCGTTATTTACTTCAAAGTTGATGGCTGCACCGATATCGGCACAAAGTCCATGCATTAATTCCATGCCCAGGGACTGTTTGTCAGAGCTACCTGGATCAGTCATTCCTATACCATCATCGCTTATTGTCATTCTGTATGCCTGTTCATGCGTTTGCAAAGAAAGGTTGATTTCCCCGGAACTCCTGCCCTCAAATGCATATTTGGCGGCATTGGTGAGTGCCTCATTTGCAATAAGCGCGAGCGGCATGGCCAGATTGAGTGGTAACGAAACGTTTGTCATCTGATGAGTAACCCTGATATTCCTGGTTTCCAGGTCAAAACCCTCCTGCAGAAATAGCAGGAATTCTCTCAGGTAATTTCCAAAATCTACATGTTGAATATTGCCTGACTGATAAACTTTCTGGTGAAAGAGAGACATAGCATAGATACGATGTGTACTTTTTTCAAGCGCGCTACGTGCCTCTGGTGTAGCGGTGCGTGCCTGACTTTCCAACAGACAGAATATAGTATGAAGATTGTTCTTTACACGATGGTGTACTTCTTTCAGGAGCCATTCTTTTTCAGAAACCAGCTTTTGCAATTGCTGGTTTTTATAAGTCATTTCTCTGCTGCTTCTTTGTTTTTGCCGGTAGAAGAAGAAGAGTAATATCATGATGACCACTGCAAGCGCCAAAGCTCCCGCGGTGAGCAAGCCGATTTTTTCAGATTGTTTTAGCTTTTCCTTTTGTGCCTGTCCCTGTCGCTGGAGGAATATGATATTCTGATTTTTTAGTTTGAGCTCCTGTTCTTTTTCACGTGCCTGATAAGCCACCTCCATTTGTTTCACTGCTTTATCCTGTTCTAATCTTGCTTCGGCAAAAGCGTGTTCATTGCTCTTATTCAGGTGTTCAATGGCGGCGAGGTAATGCTGGGTAGCAGAATCAGCCAGGTAGAGCATGTAATGCAGATAGCGGAGACCAGCAGTGTTTTCTTCCGGCTGGGTCAGTGCTAATCCCTTGTACAGGAAATGTCTGGCTTTTTCAAATTTACCGGCATCCAGGTAGACATGACCAAGATTTATATTGGCATACTCTTCATCTTTGTGAAGACGATAGGCAATATTGTATATCTGTTTGAAACAGTTTTCTGATTTATCAAATGCTTTCTGTTCACGGAAGGCGTTTCCCAGTCTGAGGAGATAGGTCAGACTATCCTGTGTACCACGGGGAGGATATTGATGCAGGGCATTCAACATATAATTAGTAGCCGCTGTTTTCTTACCCATTTTGTTATATGCAGCACTGATAATCTCATGGACCATGGGAGAGGATACGTAATATACGCTCGGGTGGTGTTCATAAAATGTCAATGCCTTTTTGCAGGCGAGAATGGTTTCGTCATACTTTTCGCGGCGATAAGCCAGTACGGACTTTTCAATATAGATATCGCCGGCTGAGAGGGTATCTTTTGTAGCATCTACTGCTGCCACCGCTGCCTCCGAGTAGAAATAGGCTTTGTCTGTGTGTCGTGTAAAATCGAAATAACAGGTTAAAGGGTAATAGATGTATTGTAGTTTTTTGTATCCTGTCTGTTTGTATCTTTCAATGACCTTAAGAACTTCGGCTTCCGCATCCGGCTTTTTCAGGTATAAGTTATTAATAGCAATATTACGCGCAGCCATCAATGACAGCTCTTTTAGCCCTAGTCTATCACTTATTTCAGCGGCTTGTCTGGCATAGTCGTTACTTTTAAGATAATCAGGTGTTTTGTCTTTTGCGTCTCTTCCCCAGATGTAGAAACTGAGTTGCAGGAACAATTTAGCCCTGGTCGAATCATTTGCTTTGGATGGCAGTTGTTCAAAACTATTCAGGTCGTCATTAAAATAGTATAGTTGCCCCAGTAACAATAATGCTTCCGACATCCCTGACTGATCGTTTATGCTGGTGCTTTCCGCAAGTGCCTGTTTAGCATATTGCTCTGCAAGCTTAAGATCAGCCGGGTTTTTATACGGCAGGTTATGGTAAAGGTTGCATAGTGCATTTAATACCCTTACACGCTCATGTGCATTTCTCGCCGTCTTTAGTTGGGTTGATAATGCGTGCAGCTGATAGGCTGCAACAGGCGCAGGGGCAGGATAATACTGTGCATATAATCCGCCGGGCAGCATGCACGCGAGTGGCAGGATACAGCTAAGCAGCCACCGTTTTACCTGTCTGCAAAGTGAAATGTTTTCGGAATATGTTCCATGCTCCAGTAGCATCGTCGTAAATATTAGGCGCAGCCGCGAACTAACAGTGAAAATTTTAACCTGTGTCTTAGTCCCGCAAATTAAGTTGGTTATGTAAAGTCAGTCAGGCCGGTGATTGATCCTGGCTCCGGGACCGGAAAAGCAACATTCAAACAAATTTTCGTGAAAATAGTAAACGCGTGGTATTTGCAGAAAATTGCCCAAACCAGGCAGTAAAGTACAATTATTTCCGGCCCGGAAGCTTTTCCGGGCTTGTTAACCTGTTAAATGTCAAGAGATACCCTGTTTTTGACAAGGGAAAGGGAAGTTTGGTCCCTGAAAATGCCTTTGCCGGCTTTCATTTTGTCCACTTCACATAGAATGTGTTTATCTCTATGGGGATATCTCCGCAGTTTTGTACTGTAGAAGGCATAGAAATACATTTCATTTACCTTATAACAATGAACATGAAACACATAAAGAGCGTCTATATCAACGGCAAATTCATTACGCCGCATGGCAGTGAAGTAGCCGGTATTGTAAGTCCGCTGGATGGTGAAGTGATCGCACAGCTGACATATGCGGACGAGACGGATACGGAAAAGGCGATACAGGCGGCAAGTGCAGCATTGGAAAATTACGCGCAGACCAGCATCACCGAAAGGGCGGCATATCTGCAACGTATCCATGACGAAATTCTCAAAAGAATTGATGACCTGATCGATATCACTATTCTGGAATACGGTGCTCCGAAGGAAAGAGCGAAATGGTCCAATATGATAGCGGCTACTACTTTCCTTAATCAGATCGCTGTGATGAAGGATTATCCGTTCGAAAGGATTGTACATGAATCCACCGTTGTAATGGAACCTATTGGCGTTTCGGCCTTGTTCACACCGTGGAATTCTACCGCCGGCTCTATTGCTGTGAAGGTAGCGGCAGCACTGGCTGCGGGTTGTACGATCGTACTTAAGCCAAGTGAATTCAGTCCGTGGCAGTCCCAGATCATAATGGAATGTATTGACATGGCAGGTTTACCACCAGGTGTTGTCAATATGGTCAACGGGAGGGGAGACGTGATCAGCCGGGCTATTATTGCAAGTCCGGCCGTGACTAAAATTTCTTTCACAGGTTCCACTGTAGTGGGGAAAATCCTGGGAAAAAGCGCTATCGATACCATGAAAAGACTGACACTCGAACTGGGTGGTAAGTCAGCAAATATCATTCTTGACGATGCCGATCTTGATACCGCGATACCTATGGCATTACAGGCAGGTTTTATGAATAACGGACAGGCATGTATCGCGGGATCAAGATTACTGGTGCCTGCTTCCAGACTGGAGGAGATAAAGAAAAGGCTTGCACATGAAGCACAGCAGTTTAAGGTAGGCGATCCTTATGATGACGCCACCAGAATAGGGCCGTTGGCCAGTCAGAAACAATATGACCGTATCCAGCAATATATTACCACAGGTCTTATGGAAGGCGCGGAGTTATTATACGGTGGCCCTGGGCACCCGGATGACTTTGACAAAGGGTTTTATGTGAAACCGACCATTTTTGCCGATGTGACAAATAATATGAAGATCGCGAGGGAAGAGATCTTTGGCCCGGTGTTATCGGTCATTGCTTACCATGACGAAGCAGAAGCTGTTGCTATTGCCAATGATTCCGATTACGGATTAATGGCTTATATCAGCTCTGCTGACGCCGGAAGGGCGGCACGGATTGCCGGGCAGTTAAAAGCGGGAAGAGTATTGATCAATACATTGCGGCATGATCCGCTGGCACCGTTTGGCGGATATAAAAATTCTGGTATGGGACGTGAAAATGGTCAGCTGGGTATGGAGGCCTTTTTAGAGCCGAAAACCCTGATCATTTGATCAGAGATACTTGTTGCCATTAAAAGACAAAGGCTATTGATCATTGATCAATAGCCTTTTTTAATTAAATGCTGCTTCAGCGCTATTTTGCCTGCAATGCCTGTCCTTCGAAAGCAATGCCAGACCATCCATGTGCCATGAACTGTCTGATATTCTGGTGATCAGTAGCATCGGGCGTATTTAATACTGCCTGATAATGTTCTGCAAACAAGAAGAGAGTATCTTCCTTGCTCAGGTTATTCAGCTGTGCAAAAGAAAAGACTTTTGCACTACCCTGATTTTGCGTTGCTTCATTATATGCTTCACCGTTTTTGAAGGCAGTTGGCTGATGCTGGTAATATGTTTCTATGAATTCAATTACCTCTTTGAAGGCAACTGTATTGCTTTTTAATTGCTGGAGTAAGGTAGTGAGTTGTTCTTTCATCCGAATGTCCGGTATTTAAGTATTAGTATGAAGGAAACGCCCACTCAATGCTGAGCGGGCGTTTCCTTTTATGCTATTTATTATTTCTTATTTGCTTCACACCATTTCTTCGCGTTCACAAAAGCCTCTAACCAAGGCGTCACTTCATCCTGACGGCCTTTTGGATAGTTAGCCCAGTTCCACTGGAAGATTGAGCGCTCGATGTGTGGCATTGTTACCAGGTGACGACCGGTATTGTCGCACATCATTGCGGTATTGAAGTCAGATCCGTTAGGATTGTGCGGATATGCATCATATGCATACTTAGCGGTGATCTTGTACTGATCTTCTGTATTTGGCAATTTGAATTTACCTTCTCCGTGAGAGATCCATACACCTAATGTAGCACCTGCTAAGGTTTTCATCATGATGGAATCGTTCTCCTGTATTTTCACAGATACGAAGTTGGATTCATGTTTACCGGAGGTGTTATGAAGCATCTTACCATGTACTGCGTGGTCCGGATTGATCAATTCCAGTTCCATAAACAGCTGGCAACCGTTACAGATACCTACAGACATTGTATCAGGACGGGCAAAGAATTTATCCAGTGCTTTTTTCGCTTTCTCATTGTACATGAATGCACCGGCCCAGCCTTTAGCAGAACCCAATACATCGGAGTTGGAGAAGCCGCCTACAGCGCCAATGAACTGAATATCTTCCAGTGTTTCACGACCGGAGATGAGGTCAGTCATGTGTACGTCTTTCACGTCAAATCCTGCCAGGCGCATAGCATTCGCCATTTCACGCTCTGAGTTGGAACCTTTCTCGCGGATGATAGCTGCCTTCGGACGAGGTTTGGATGCGTCGATCGCAGGTTTTTTACCATCAAACTGTGCCGGGAAAGCGTAGGTTAATGGCTGTAATTTATAGTTGTTGAAACGCTCCTGTGCCATGCCATTTTTGGATTGCTTCTGATCCAGCAGGAAGGAGGTTTTAAACCAGGTATCGCGGGTATCGGCGATATTGAACGTGAAGGTGTCAGCGTTGTTTTTGAAACTTACTTCCTTCGCTTCTTTAACCGTACCGATCTTCACGGCTTCGATACCTGCATTTTTCAATGCCTGTTCAAAAGCTGCGTCGTTGGTTGCCTGTAATACGACTGCTATGTTTTCGTTGAAGAGTGCTTTTACAGTGTCAGCTTCGTTCAATCCGCTTAAGTCGTAGTCAGCAGCCAGATTTACATCTGCAAAACATAATTCCAGCAGGGTAGTGATCAATCCACCGGAGCCGATATCGTGACCAGCCGCTATCTGATCATTGCTGATCAGGTCCTGGATGGTGTTGAATGCTTTTGCAAAGTAGTCTGCATCCTGAATAGTTGGAACTACCGGGCCGATCTTGTTATTGATCTGTGCGAAGGAAGAACCACCTAATTTGAATGCATCTTTTGATAAGTTGATATAGTATACAGAACCAGCATTTTTCTGCAGTACAGGTTCTACTACTTTATTGATGTTTGTACAGTTACCGGCGGCGGAGATGATCACAGTACCAGGAGCAATCACATCGCCATTTGGATATTTCTGCTTCATGGACAGGGAGTCCTTACCGGTTGGAATGTTGATGCCCAGTGCGATTGCAAAATCGGAACATGCTTTTACTGCTTCGTACAGACGGGCATCTTCTCCTTCGTTGTTACAGGCCCACATCCAGTTAGCTGAGAGGGAAATACCTTTCAGGCCATTTTTGATGGGAGCAAAAACGATGTTGGATAAAGCTTCTGCGATAGCGTTACGGGAACCAGCAGCCGGATCAACCAGTGCTGTCAGCGGGGAATGACCTACTGTAGTAGCAATACCTTCAGTTGACTTGTAGTCCAGTGCCATTACGCCGACATTGTTCAGCGGCAATTGTAATGGTCCGGTACACTGTTGTTTTGCCACACGGCCACCTACGCAACGGTCTACTTTGTTGGTCAGCCAGTCTTTAGCGGCAACAGCTTCCAGTTGCAGTACCTGGTTCAGATAAGCAGGTACATTTTTCACATCATAGGCAAGATCGGCATAGTTACGCTGTACTTTGCGGTCTTTCATGATGGTTTTCGGAGAAGAACCGAAGAAGTCTTCCAGTGCAAAATCCATTGGTTTTACGCCTGTGTGTGCAGATGCGAATGTAAAACGGTGATCACCGGTTACATCACCGACAGTGTACATAGGTGTACGCTCACGGTCAGCGATCTTCTGCAGGTTTTCTATATCTTTTTCACCGATTACCAGTCCCATTCTTTCCTGGGACTCGTTACCTATGATCTCTTTTGCGGAGAGGGTAGGATCGCCAACTGGTAATTTATCCAGATCGATCAGCCCACCTTTTTCTTCTACCAGTTCAGACAGACAATTAAGGTGTCCGCCTGCACCATGGTCGTGAATAGAAACGATGGTATTGTTATCAGATTCTACTAAACCACGGATGGTGTTAGCAGCGCGTTTCTGCATTTCAGGATTGGAACGCTGGATGGCGTTCAGTTCGATACCGGAACCAAAAGCGCCGGTATCAGCAGAGGAAACAGCTGCACCACCCATACCGATCCTATAGTTTTCACCACCGAGGATAACGATCTTATCGCCTTCTTTCGGTGTGTGTTTTTTCGCCTGGTTTAATTTGCCATAGCCAATACCACCGGCCTGCATGATCACTTTATCATAACCCAGTTTGCGTCCTTCTTCTTCGTGTTCGAAGGTCAGTACGGAACCGGTGATCAGTGGCTGACCGAATTTATTACCGAAATCAGAAGCACCGTTGGATGCTTTGATCAGGATATCTACCGGTGTCTGATATAACCATTTACGCTCCTGCATGCCGTTTTCCCATGGTCTGTCCTGCAGCAAACGGGAATAAGCGGTCATATAGATAGCAGTACCTGCCAGCGGCAAAGAACCCTGGCCACCTGCCAGACGGTCGCGGATCTCACCACCGGAGCCGGTAGCAGCGCCAGCGAATGGTTCTACAGTAGTCGGAAAGTTGTGTGTTTCTGCTTTCAGCGATAAAACGGAGTCAAATTCTTTCTCCTCATAGAAATCAGGTTTGTCGGCTGACTTCGGAGCGAACTGTGTTACTTTCGGGCCTTTTACAAAAGCCACGTTGTCTTTATAGGCAGAAACGATATCATTAGGATTCGTTTCAGAAGTCTTTTTGATCAGTTTGAAGAGGGAAGTAGGCATTTCTTCACCGTCAATCACAAAAGTACCGTTGAAGATCTTGTGACGGCAGTGTTCTGAGTTAGCCTGGGAAAACGCAAATACTTCTGAGTCTGTCAGCTTACGGCCGATCTTTACAGAGAGTTTGTTCAGGTATTCTACTTCTTCCGGATTCAGGGACAGACCTTCCTGTTTGTTGTAAGCATCGATATTGTCGATCTCCAGAATAGGCTCCGGCTGAATATTGATTGTGTAGAGCTCCTGCGTTAAAGCCTGGTACTTCTGCGAAATCATTGGATCGAACTCGTTGAAATCGGCAGGCACCGGTTCGAATTCTTCGATACGGATGATGCCGGCGATCCCCATGTTCTGGGTAATCTCCACTGCATTCGTGCTCCACGGGGTGATCATCGCAGCGCGAGGGCCCACATAGGTACGGTTCACAGTAAGTTCGTCTAATTTTTTGGCGTTGCCGAAGAGCCAGTTAAGCTTCTGAATGTCTTCTTGAGAAAGGTCGTTTTCTGTTTGAACACAATAGACAAAGTCCGTTTGGTTCACAAAGAAATGAATCATTATAGTGCGTTATGAAGTCTATGAAACGAAACCGCAAAATTAGGAAATTCTGATCATTTGAGAGCGGTTTATGTGATCATAGACAGAATATATAGGCGTTTACCGGTTTAATAGACAATGAGAACCGGATATCCTTCTTATTGTTGTAGAAGGTATTTGTATATTTGTTTTAACCCATTTACCATGAAAAAGACCCCTTTCCCTATTAAAAGGCTGATATTCCTTTTGTTATCCTTAGCCTGGTTGGGCTGTAAGAAGCCTGGCACGGAAAAACCTTCGCCACCGGTCCCACCTGTTGACACGACCGTAACGCATCCTGTTCCCGGTAAGTTGCCTGAGAAAAATATATCATGTAACATTCAGGGACAGGTCCTGAATGAGAACGGACAACCTTTTTCCGGAGTCACTATCGATGCCGGCGGGGCAACAGCTGTAACCGACAGGTATGGATTCTTCCGGTTTGACAATATCCTGATCAATCAGAATGGAGGTATGGTCAGAGCGACCAAAGCAGGTTATTTTGCAGGTATAAAGAATTTATTTTATAAGGAAAAGACGACCAATTATCTGTCTATACAATTGATTCCCAAACACCTGGCCGGCACATTCAATGCCGGTTCGGGAGGTACGGTAGGGATAAAGGATGCCGCCATTGAATTCCCGGCGAACAGTCTGGTCATTGTTTCCGGCAATCAGTCCTATACCGGGGACGTAAATGTATATGCAGCTTACAGCGGGGTAGGGGATCAGGACCTCCTCCGGCAAATTCCCGGCAACCTCTTTAGTGTCCCTTCGGACAATACGGTTGCCGCATTGGAGAACTATGGTTTACTGGCGGTAGAGTTGCAAACAGCAGACGGGGAGCCGTTACAGCTGGCGCAAGGCCGGGAGGCTACCCTTCGGATGCCTGCGCCAGCAGGTGCGCCGGCTGCTTTATCTTTCTATTCTTTTGATGAAAGTACAGGATTCTGGAATGAAGAAGTTAAGGCTGTCAGATCGGGAGAGGTTTATGTGGGCAAGGTCTCACATTTTTCATTCTGGTCGCCGGATGTGCCTTTTCCGGTAGTAGATATGGAGGTGACCTTTGAAGATCAGCATCATCATCCACTGGTTAATCAGCTGGTCGTGATCGCCCGTTCAGGCGTAGCTAATTTTGTAGCAGGATATGCACTTACGGACAGCAGCGGTCATGTATGGGGAAAAGTACCGGCTAACGAGCAGCTGCTCTTAGCGATGTATAATGGTTGTCTGAACTCCATTTTTTCTAAAAATATAGGCCCTTTTAGTGCTGCTGCTAACCTGGGTGTCTTACAGGTTGGTAGTAACTTATCCTGGATAACAGTATCGGGTAAGCTGATAGATTGTAATACTGCACCGGTGTCAAACGGACTTGCTATTGTAGATATAGAGGGAATAGTATACCGGTCTGCTGTGGATAAAAACGGTAATTTTTCCATGGATATACTGAATTGCAATACCGGAGGACTGGCGAGCATCTCAGGTATGGATATCACGCATGCAAAGCAGAGCAATCCCGTTATTATCACACTGAATGCGCCGGTGATCAATGCGGGGGCCTTATATGCCTGTTCTGGTATGTCCAATGAAAGTTTCTTTTCCTATTCTATAGATAGCACTTCTTATACTTACACAATGCCTGGCTATGTCTATGGTGAGTATGTGTCGGAAAATACGAGTATCACAGGTACCGATGATCTGGTATGGTATCCTAATGGAGGCTATTTTAGTATCCAGGGACCTTCTCGTCCTGGTAGTTATCCACTCTTTGTTTTTAATCATCAGTTTGTCAGAAATGCCATGATATTGATCCCGACAAACACCATGGTAGAGATAACAGATTATGGCGAAATAAATCAGTTCATTACCGGCCATTTCAGCGACACGCTGCTCGAAGTGAACAGTTATGATGACACAAAGATCCCTCATATTGTAAACTGCGTATTCCGGGTAAAACGTACTAAATAACACCGGAATCTTCCTTTTGGCTTGAACAAGCTACCATTTGGTTAGTTCTGTTTTTTGATAGATCCGGACTTTTGTATCATCAAAAACACAGAGATATGAACATCGTATTAACAGGCTCATTAGGGAATATCGGAAGACCACTTGCAAAAGAACTCCTGCAAAAGGGACATTCCATCACCGTCATCAGCAGTAACGCAGACAGACAGCAAGAGATCGAAGCGCTGGGCGCAAAGGCAGCTATTGGCAGTATGCATGATGCGGCATTCCTGACTGCAGCATTTAAAGGAGCAGACATTGTCTACCTGATGGAAACACTGGAAGCCGTTGGCAACTTTTTCGACAAGCAGCTGGATTTTATTGGTGCGATCAGCCAGATAGGTCGTAACTACAAACAGGCCATTGAACAAACAGGTGTAAAAAAGGTGATACACCTCAGTAGTATCGGCGCCAATATGAAAAAAGGGAATGGGATCCTGGCTTTCCATCACAATGTGGAAAACATCCTGAAAGAACTGCCAGCCGACGTGGCTATTAAGTTTATGCGCCCTGTTGGTTTTTATACGAATATGTTTTCGTTCGTACGCGGACTGAAAGCGAAAGGTGCTATCGTACAGAACTGGGGCGGCGATGATAAGGAACCATGGGTATCTCCGCTGGATATCGCGGCTGTAGTTGCCGAAGAAGTGGATACGCCTTTTGAAGGCAGAAAGATGCGTTATATCGCAAGTGATGAATTTTCACCAAACGAGATCGCTGCTGTTTTAGGTGATGCTATCGGAAAACCGGACCTGGCATGGGAAGTGATTCCGGACGAGCAGTTGCTGAATAACTGGCTGTCGATTGGTATGAATGAACAGATCGCTAACGGCTTTATGGAAATGCAGGCCAGCATGCGGGGCGGTGTATTGTATGAAGATTATTTCCGCAACAGACCTACCCTGGGCAAAGTAAAACTGACAGATTTTGCAAAGGATTTTGCAGCGGTATACAATAAGGACTAATCCGCATGTGCTTACACGTGACAGGAAGCTTTGCCGGTACAGGCAGGTCTTCCTGTCAGCTGTGAGCAATTATTACAGTAACTTTAAAGTGGTTTTATCTTCCCGGTCATGGCAAATACAAAAACACACAGAATTAAGACGATCAGTGAGTTTCATCAGCTCAGGGGGTTGTCTACGCCAGAGCATCCGCTGATCAGTATAGTGGACTATGCTGCTATCAAACGTCCGCCTGATATCAGTGAGATCAACTGGGTATGCGATTTTTACAATATATCCCTTAAACGTGGATTGGATGCCAAACTGAAGTACGGTCAGCAGGAATATGATTTTAATGAAGGTCTCATGTTCTTTATTTCCCCTAATCAGGTTTTTCGCGTCGCAGCAGAACCGAATGCGTCTTCAGAACGCTCTGGCTGGATGCTGCTGATTCACCCGGATTTTCTCTGGAATACACCGCTGGCGAAGAAGGTGCGACAGTATGAATACTTCGGTTATTCCGTGAATGAGGCCTTGTTCCTTTCTGAAAAAGAAGAGACGATCATTAACAATATTATTCAGGCGATACGACAGGAATACCATTCCAATATCGATAAATTCAGTCAGCAGATCATTATTTCCCAGATAGAGACCTTACTCAATTACGCTGAGCGATTCTATCACCGGCAGTTTATTACCCGCAAGATTAGCAACCATAAGGTGCTGGACCGGATGGAAGTGATCCTGACGGATTATTTTAATAATGAAGAGGCGTTGAAGAATGGTTTACCGACAGTGCAATACCTGGCGAACGCATTGAACGTATCCACTAAGTATCTGAGCAGTTTACTGAAAGTATTGACAGGACAAACCGCTCAGCAACATATTCATGAACAACTCATAGAAAGGGCGAAAGAGAAGTTATCCACTACAGACCTGTCGGTGAATGAGATTGCCTATGAGCTGGGATTTGAGCACCCGCAGTCGTTCACCAAGCTGTTTAAACTGAAGACCAGTCTTTCTCCGCTGGCATTCAGGAAGAGTTTTAATTAAAAAAGCCGGTAAGGAATTACCAGCTATTTTTTAACAATGACTATGCAAAAAACAATAATGAGGACTGAAATGGTGTAGGGATCTTAATTAGTACTCATTTTTTCTGGGGTTAACCAACCAACCTATTTTAAATAATATGTGTTGTTGCTCGAGTCGATAGTATAATCGTTTTTGAATTGTTCAAGGAATGCTCTGGCAGGCTTATTTCGTTCGATATAATACCCGGCCTGTCCGGTGATTGGATGGGAAAATTCGACCTTAATGTCGAGATATCTGGCAGCTGCATCCACTATTTCCTGTGTGCTCTCGCTTTGCATATGCATTTTACCTTTTGCCCATCCTAAGAGTTTATCAGCATCAAACCGGTCCACCTGGAAATCTCCGTTTTCATACGTAGCAGCGCTGTCAGGGTGGAGGTTCACCTGTGTGCCATTTCCTGAAACTTTTACTTCTCCATTAGTGAGTGACACAATTACTTTTTCGCTATCGTAGCTGTTTACATTAAATGCAGTGCCAAGGGCTATCGTTTCAGTATTGGTCGTATGAATAATAAACGGTTTTTCAACGTTCTTTGCTACTTCAAAATATGCTTCTCCAACAAGTGTTACCTCTCTTTTACTGCCGAATACGGCAGGGAATGTTATTGTTGACTGAGAGTTTACTGCGACTTTTGTACCATCTGACAGTTTAAGCTGATAAAGTCCGCCAGGGGGGACGGAAACAGCAATTTTCTCTGCAAATAAATCCGCAGTATTGAATACTATTCCTTCGCTGGTAGTGATCTTACCATTTTTATTTACTGTCAGGCTTTGGCCCTGGATCTTCTGGCTGCTGGTATCTGATTTCAGGCTGATTAATTTCAGGTTGATCGTTTTCTGGTTATTGATATCTAATTTCTGTTTAAAACTGATGGTATTGCTATTAGATCTAAATGTGATCAGCAGCCCAATTGCCGCAGCAATGGTTGTAATGGCGGGTATTGCTCTTTTCTTAAACGATTTTTTGGCGCCTGTTCCGGACGTTGCCTGTATCGTCGTTATGCTGCCGGTATCTGAAACGTTTTTCGTACTCCTGTCAGCAGGTTTCGGGATAGATACGCCCTTTAATTGCTGATGGAGGTGATTAGAAAGGTCCTGTATTTCGGTGTGCTGGTCTCTTAGCAGGTTTAACATTTCTTGTTCTTCCTTGGTGATTGAACCGGTGATTTCGGAAATAATGAGGGTTTGGATCTGGAATGCAAGTTTCTTCATGGTAATGCTTTTTGAAGAGATGTGGGGGGGAATGGGGGTGACTAATTTTTATTGTTCAATTCTTTTCGCAGATGTGACATCATTTTTTTGATCTGGGTCTCTACTGTCAGTACCGACAAGCCCAGCGAGATGGCCACGTCTTTTTGTTTTTCGCCATCTATTTTAACTCTGCTGAATATTTCGAGTGCCTTTTTTCCATATTGGTTGCATAAAGCTTCCTGTACTCTCTGCAGCAGGAGTAAGGTGCGTACTTCTTTTTCCAGCTCTTCCTCTTCAGGATCGTATTCCGGGTCCTGCAGCCGTAGCAGGAATTCTTCGTTTATCATATTATCCAGCTGCGGTGTCTTTTTCTTATGCTCGTATGCTTTTAATGCGCCGTAGTATGCGCATCTGCATAGATATTGCTTCAGGTTCGCTATCTGAAGCAGATGTTTTTTCTCCCACAGTGTGATGAGTATCTCCTGGCAGAGATCTTCTGCATCCTCCTTTTGCTTTACAACAAGCAACGCGCTTAAAAACATATCGTGATAGTACTGTTTATTTATTCTTTCCATAATTGTATCATCATCATTTTTAAGTCCTTGTACTAATTCTTGGTCTGTCAGGGGTCTAATCATCTTTCGTGAAAATTTAATGCGTGATCATTATAAATAGTAGTTCGCAACAGTGGTATCATCATATCAAAGCATAAAAAACAGTGTTGAGGGAAAGAACTACACTATAGAGTTGCCGGGTATGGAAAGTAGGTATCCTTGTGTTTACAATATGACAGTACTGTGATAAATAGGATATGCTGATTATCATCCCCCGGTAAAAACAACGGGTAGGGTACTCATCTTCCATACCCACTTTCCGCTTTAATCACACAGAATAAGTGAAGACCAGCGATTAAAAACCGACTTTATAAATACTTTATGAAAAAGATCATATCTGCTTTGAGCCTTTATCTCTTGTTGTCATGTCTATGTATGGTTTTCCCGGAAGAAATGTCTGCTCAGGGTAGAACATCTATGGAGACAAGTCTGTTATCATTGACAGAAAAAGACACTACCCTGGCTGAGGTGGTTAAAAAGGTGGAATCGGAAACGAAATTTAATTTCGTTGGCATCTTTGCGTATAGAGATATTAAGATTGCGCCCGGACCGGGCCGTAGGTCCCTGGCTGCTATATTGGATGAGGCCAGACTGAAGTATCCTTTAACGTGGAAGATTGATGGATGGGATATCAGAGTGGAAAGGATATTGACGATTGACCGGTCATTGAATTCATCTGTGGCGCAACACCGGGGCATCCCGGAAAAAAAGAAGTTCCGGTTTTCAGGGACTGTTTTTGACAATACCGGTCAACCCTTGTCGGAGGCTACTATTGTACATTGTGGTACAAACAGCGGGACTATTACGAATGGAAGAGGACAATTTTTATTGGAGTTAGCGGATTCCACCCCGCTGGTGGCAGTATCATTTATCGGATGTGAATTGGTTGAAGACACCCTTCGGCATGGAGCGCCGCACCATTTTATACTGAAGTGGAAGAGTATGTCCATTGACACGCCGGTAGTTGTCGCTTATTCGACTAAAACTCCCAGAACCTCACTGGAGAACGCAGACAGGATCACAGCGGAGGAAATAGCCCTGCATCATGCAGATAATTTTGCTGCCATACTACAGGGAAGAGTACCAGGATTGAACGTCGTACGACTGAATGGCGTGACTGGTTCTTCTTTTAAATTTGAGCTGAGGGGAAGAAATTCCATATTAAACAGGGGAAATCCGCTTTTCCTGGTGAATGGGGTACCTGTTCTTGACGAGAACCTGAATCAGCTGTCCAGCATCATCACTAATAATACGCCTGCGGGCGCGGGTCCTTTTATTATCATTAACATCAATGAAATTGAGTCTATCCAGGTATTAAAAGATGCCATTGCCACCAGTATTTACGGCAGCAGGGGTGGAAATGGGGTCATATCGGTCCGCCTGAAATCAGCCACACCGGGTTTGACGCGTATCGTCGCAGACGTTAATTCAGGATTTAGTATGGCCAGACCGGGCTACCGGGTTTTATCCCTTCCGCAATACCGGTCTTTGCGGAGGGAAGCATTTGAGAATGATGGTATGACGCCTGGTAATACATCCGGGCTACCTAATTATGCGCCTGACCTGTTTGACACATCCAGGAAAGCGATTGACTGGCCGCGACAGCTGTTTGGAGATCCGGCATTTCAGACGAACGTAAATCTGTCTGTTGCAGGCGGCTATGACAGTCTCTCCGGTTATATGGGTGTAGGATATACCCGTGAAGCTTCTGTGCTGAATAATGCGTTATACTTCCAGCGGCTGTCATTTCATGCGGCAGGACAGTTGTCCTTTCCTGATAAAAGATATACTGTTCAGTCCCAGTTGTACATCTCTTCGAATATGAATAAGTTATACAATGGCACCTCGTTAGGGGTATTGTTCCCTCCGAATGCAGCATCTGTCAGGGAAGGGAGTAAAGTGCTGCAATGGGCGGACTGGATGGACTGGTTTAAAAATCCTTTGGCGGACAGGATGAAAGCATATAAGATGAATATCAACAGTATCCTCCTGAACGTAAGTCCTGGTTTTGTTAATGTGGAAAAAACATTGAAGGTCCGCGTCGACCTGGGTATGAATACCAATTTTGTTAATGAGAATTCGGTGGTACCAACCGGCGCGCAGATGACCATACCTGGTACTGCTTTACGCAGTCAGTCTTTCCTTGCCAGTAGCACCTCCAACACGCTTATTGTTGAGCCTGTGGCGGAGTATACATTCAGGCAGTTCAGGTTCATGACAGGAGCAACCTATCAGTATTCCAGTATGAGGGGAGACAGCAGCGTTGGTTCGCCTGCGTTATTATCCGGCTTTTTGCCGGTTATCCGTGAATATAAATATGTTTCCCTGTTTGGTCAGCTGGATTATAACCGATACAATACCTACTTTTTTAATCTGACTGTTCGCCACGACGGCAGCAGCAGATATGGTCCACAGACAAGATATGGCACTTTTGGAGCAGTTGCCGCAGCTGTGGATATTGCAAAAGTACCGTTCCTGCATATTCCCCGGCATATACTGCAATATGCTAAACTGCGCGTCAGCTATGGTTTGACGGGTAGCGATCAGATTGGAGACTATAAGTACCTTCAGATCTGGAAACCCATCAGGGAGCTTTTTCCCGGAACGGGCGGTATTTCATCTGAGTCAGTGTACAATCCTGCTTTTTCCTGGGAACAAAGCCGAAAGCTGGAGTTCATGCTCGATTTTCTCCTATTCAGAGAGAAGCTATCAGGGAATATTACCTACTACCGGAATTTGAATACCCGACAGCTGATTGACTATAAACTCACCACGCAAACGGGCTATGATGGTGTGCTTACAAATTTTGACGCAGGGATAGCAAACCGGGGTGTTGAACTATTTATTGGGATAAGGAAACTCATGCTGGGGGAATTTGAGTTGGATGCTGGCTTCAATCTGGCTATTGCAAGAAACTCGTTACGTTCATTCAGCCGATTGAGTAAATCAACTTACGGATCGAAGCTCAGTGTTGGTAAATCGCTGAATATGCTGAAAGGATACGATTGGGAAGGAGTGGATATGGAAACAGGGATTGATAATTTCCGGGATGTTAATGGTGATGGACGGATAGATGAACATGACCTGATTTATCTGGGGAATACCGATCCTAAATTTCAGGGTGGAATGACACTGACCGTCAAATATAAAAGCTGGTCACTGAATATGTCTTCGGAATTCAAGCGGATCACGGGACCGGATTATATCTACAATGCAATGATGGGAGGGGCCAGCCTGGGGAGTCAGTGGAATCAGCTGGATATCGTAGAACAGCGCTGGCGTAAGCCGGGAGACAATGCCCGTTTTTCGAAGGCTTCCGCTCTTTCTAACAGTCTGGTAAATCTGGAAAGGGCGAAATTGCCTGTTTCTGACAGGGCTTATACCGATGCGAGCTTTATTAAGATCAGAAATATCAATATCAGTTATACCATCAGATCAAAGGATTTAAAGGGCAGATATAATGACAATCTCCAGTTTTATCTGAACGGGGAGAATGTGTTGACTATTTCTCCCTATAATTCCGGCGATCCGGAGATGGCCAATTTATATGCTGTACCCACACCCATGGTTATCAGAGTAGGGACAAAAATTTATTTTGATCAACTATTTAAGCATTAGTAAATGAGATATACACCCTTTGGCAACCATTTGATTTTGGTGATATTTTGTGCGATCGTCATGAGTGGGTGTTCAAAACTGGCGGAGGTTGATCCGCCGGATAATACTATTACAGGGGAGGATGCTTTTAATAATTATGCAAATGCCAACAGGGCTGTTATGGGTGTGTTCAGGAAAATGGGAGGGATGTCCAACGTGGTCTGTGGCGGTATGAGCATCTTTGGAGACTTGTATAGTGGTAGCGCTAAGGTGCTGGATGATGATTCGGAATATCAGCAATTTGTCAGTGGTCTTATTAATCCATCAAATAATACCTTCAGAAGTATTTTCTGGATAAGGACCTATAGCTTGATAGGCAGGATCAATGCCTGTCTGGAGGGCTTAGGTAAAAGTCGTGGACTGACTACTGCTATACGCGATCAGCTAATAGCAGAATGCAGGTTTGCCAGGGCATTGATCTATCTTAATATGAGCAGTATATTTGGTGACGTACCTTATATCACATCGGTATCGGATTATGAATATATGCAATTCCAGGGACGGGAACGTGTCAGTATGATCGATAGTTTTTGTCTTGGAGATCTGTTGTATGCAAAGCAAACACTATATGATCAGGCCACGATGGTTGACTATAGGGTCAGGCCAGACAAGTATTGTGCAATGGCGTCATTAGCGAGACTTTATCTCCGGAAGAAAGAATGGCAGAAGGCTGGAGAAGAAGCCACTGCTATCATCAACAGCAAAAAGTATCAACTGGAGCCGCTGGATGATGTTTTCCTTACAGGTAGCAGAGAAGCGATTTTTCAGCTACTTCCACAGCATGAAAGCAACTATGCTATGGAGGCTATGTTAATTTATCCCAATAACAGCAGGTCTCCCAAGATCGCCTTATCTGATTCCCTGCTGAAGCTTTTTACTCCAGGTGATAAGCGAAGGAGCCACTGGGTCAGAGAGGAGACAATTGATAACCGCGTTTGTTACTGTCCGTATAAGTTTAAGAAAAGGTTTCTACATGCCGCAGAAACATTGCCTTCTGAGTTGACCACTGTAATACGTCTGGCGGAAATCTTCCTGATCAGGGCAGAAAGCAGGTTGAATCTGGGCGATCTGCCGGGAGCAAGAGCCGATTTAAATGTTGTGCGCACAAGGGCGGGCTTAGAACCGGTACAGACAGATATGCCTGCTGAAGAGATAAAAAACCTGATCGAACGCGAACGCCTGCTGGAACTTTTTACTGAATGTGGACACAGCTGGTTTGATCTTGTCCGATCAGGAAAAGTAGATGTTGTGATGCAGCAGATCAAAATGAACTGGGATCCACGCAGGCGTTTCTGGCCTATTCCACAGGCGGACCTGGACGCTAATGAATATCTGGTGCAAACCCCAGGGTATTGAGCTGCTGACATTTTCAATGGTCTGTTACTACTTTTGTTTTTCTACCATATCAGGTAGCCTGTAGTGTAAATGAAAACATTGTCTTTTGCTCTCAGACATACCGCCGGCGTTCCTGAACAATAGGCCTGGGCTTCCTGTTGCGTGAGCCCCCATAAAACAGTTTGCCCATTCCAGTCCATCCAGTCATGTACAACGTCAGCGGCAGCAAGATTTACATTCGCACTAACAGCGGCGCCTATGCCGAGAACTGCGGCGAAGGTCATGACGAGGATTTTTGTTTTTTTCATAGTCATTGTTTTAGATTATTCGAGGTTGATATGCTTTCGGCGATTTTGAGCAATTCAATAAGAGAACATACCGGTTGCGGCAGGCCGCGTGGTCCGGGTCCTGTCAGTACAGGCTTTCATAGTGCAGGCGTTATCGCCACTAAAAAATAAAGAGATGTTGACCGGATCTTTTAATGCTGTTTCAGTCCCCTGTTATATATCCGGCCGGTGTCCTGGTTTGGAAGCAATGCGTCTTTAATTCTGTTGCATAATACAGAAATATCTTATCAAGTTTGTTAATCACATGTTAACATAGCACTATTGTTGATTATTCATTATCAACTGGCAGTCATAAAAAACGGGGCTAATCCAGGTGGATAGCCCCGTTTATATATAGTCAGACTATTTTTATCCTACGTTAAGCTTACGTGTAAAAGGAAGCATTGACGGAAGGTAACTATAGTCAGACTATCTCTAAGAGATGATAAAATTAATACTATACGTTGCTGCAAAACTTCAGTTTACGGATTAGTTCATCTCAACAAAATAAATTACATACAGGATTATCCCAGTACGTGCTGTGCCAGTACTTTCTGTACTTCGTATACGTCTACAGACTTGTTAAACTGTTTGCGTATGCTTGGCTGTACTTCACTGGAGATCCAGATTTTCAGTTCTGCGTCCAGGTCGAAGGTACCTGCCGTTTCGATGCTGAATCTGGAAATGCTTTTGTAGGTTACGCTCAGGTATTCTACTTTGCTACCTGTGATCCCTTGTTTGTCTACCAGGATCATACGTTTGTTGGTGAAAATAAAAGTGTCCCTGATCAGTTTGAAGCCGAGTTCAATGGTTTCTGTAGGGGTTAAAAGTTTGCCATAGTCTTTTACGAGTTGCGCCTGATCAACAGCGCCGGCATTTCCAAGTAAGCCTGAAAAAAGTCCCATTTGATAAAATTAATGAAGTATAGGTGATTAATAATAAACAAGATAGGCATTTACGTGGAAGCAGTCAAATTCTATCCGCAGAAATAAATTTTGAACAATATGGCGGAAATAGCGTTATACCCTAGCTACTCAGAATGACCATCTGAAAAACCATTCCTAACAACCATACCAATCTAATGGCACACTCAAGACACGTTTTTGTACAGGTAGACTGTAGTCGCCTTATTGCAAATATCGGTATCAATCCACCTTCAAATGCACAGGTACGCGAGAACACCGCGATATATGACCAGGGAGCGATGGCGCTGGGTAATCCTGTTGAAAGCTTTGCTATTCCTGTGACGACCGATCAGGATGTATATTTCACTATCCTTCCGCTGGTATTGTTCTCCTATCATAAGCTGTATTTTACTGATTTTAAAGTGATCAATTCAAATGGTGGTATAACCGTTCCTGATGATATTAAATTAGATGGCCATCAGGTGAGTTTTAAAGTGCCTATATCCAACGTCTCTGCCGGCGGCGAACTGAGTTTCGACCTGTATGCCATGCTGGAGTATCAGATCGCGAATGAGCTTGTGAAGATACCATTGTGTATCGATCCGGTACTGAGAGCGAACCAGGGGAATGGATAAGTACTAAACCGGCGCTCAATTGAATGGAAGACAGTTCATACAGGTGCTTTGTTGTCTGATATTCGGTATCAGCGGGACCTTATATGCGCAGGACCAGGGGAAAGCTGACAGCATTAAAAGAATACTGCTGGAGACCGATACACTTTCTCCGGTATCTCAGATGGCGATGTTTGCGAAAATAGCGGCCTATTCTTCTTCTCCCGATGAAGTATTGCTGTATGCAGATACTTTGCTGGAACTGGCTGCGACGCATCACGAGCCCAATTATATTATTGAAGCGCTGCAGTCCAAGGGGGTTGCCTACCGTTTAATGGGCAATCTGAAAAAATCACTGGAAAACCTGTTCCGCAGTGCAAACCTCGCTATCGAAAAGGGCGCGCACAAGCGGCTGACCACTGGTTATCTTGAAATTGCCAATACCTATATGGCTAACAATGATCTGAAGAACGCTATTCTATATAATAAGAAAGCGGTTGGCCTTATCAGACTACATGGTAATAAAGAGCAATTGGCTATTAATCTGCTGAACACCGGCTATAGTTATTATACATTAAATGAACTGGACTCAGCCTTATTGTTGTACAATGAGGCTGAGCCTATTTTTGCGCAGATCGGTCTGAAGATCGGTCAGGCCTATGCAGTAGGGAATAAAGCGTTGGTCTACTGGAAGCAGGGCAATAATGATAGTGCCAGACAAGGGTTGCTACGGGCTATTGATATGCTTGGTCCGCTGGGCGATCAGTTTGGGATGGCGGATTATCATAATCAGCTTGGTAAGTTATATGCAGAAGAAGGAAAGACTGAAGACGCCATCCGGCATACCGGTAAAGCTCTGGAAATAGCAAAGGCGCTGGACTTAAAAGAGCAGATGCGGGATGCTTCGCTCCTGTTGTCTAATTTGTATAAAACGAGGAAAGACTATGCACGGGCTTTCGATTATCAGAGCAGATATATTGTATATAAGGATAGTATAGAAAACTCGGGCACGACCCGGCAGCTGGCCAATCTGCGGACGGAATTTGAAGTAAGTCTGAAAGAAAAAGAGATCGTATTACTGGAAAAGCGACAGCTGCTGAACAGGATCTATATTATCGTCGCGGTGTTCTTTCTGCTATTGGCAGTACTGATGTTATTGTATTTCCGGCAACGTTTTCTGAATGCACGGCTGTTGGCGGTAAATGAGCAGAAATACCATGACGAAAGGATCAGGAATCTGCTCAATACACAGGAAACAAAAGCATTACAGGCGATGGTACAGGGGCAGGAGAGTGAAAGGAAACGCCTTGCGAGAGAGTTGCATAATCATTTTGGTAGTCTGATGGCGACAATTAAAGTCAATATGCATGCGGTGGATGAAAAAGCGATTCCTAATTACCAGACCTTATCAGTACTGATAGACCAGGCCTGTTCAGATATACGCAATCTTTCGCATTCTCTGAATGTTGGTATAGCAGATGATTTTGGGCTTGTACCTGCATTGGTTGAATTAACAGCACATCTGCGTCAGGCGAATAGTCTGGAGGTAGAATTCTCTGCTGCTATGTGTGAACAGAAAATGGAAGCGCGGAATGAGATCATCATATACCGGATCGTGCAGGAACTGGTGAGTAATGTACTGAAACATGCAGGGGCGACGAAACTGTCTATTTCGCTGACCTGCTTCGACGAAGAGAATATTATTAATATCATCGTACAGGATGATGGGATAGGATTTGATGTAGAAGAAGAAATAACCGGTTCTGGTATGGGATTGAATACACTGAAAGAAATGATTGTTGATCTGCGTGGTGAGATCCGCTTTGATAGTAACCCTGCAAGCGGCACTACGGTAAATATAGATTTGCCTGTTACGCCGATAACACTCAACTGAGATCTATGATAAAAGTACTGATAGTAGATGATCACCATCTGTTTGCGGAGGGGGTTGCTTCTTTGTTTAAACCCGAAGATGGCATAACTGTAGTAAAGCATACTACCAATGGAAATGAGATCCCTGATATTCTGTGCAGTAGTGAAATCGATGTCATACTGCTGGATATCGACATGCCCATTCTGAATGGGATTGCCTGTATGGAATTGCTGAAACAAAAAGGATACGATCAACCGGTTGTTATGCTGACGATGCATCAGTCCATGCGGCAGATCAAAGATGCACTGGAGAAAGGTGCGCAGGGATATGTGCTGAAAGATGCCTCGAAAGCGGAGTTAGTACAGGCCATTAACAATGCCAGTGAGCGGAAGAATTATTTTCATCCCAGGATCAATGACCAGGTATTTGATTATTTCAGGGGGAAGAGTGCCGGGAAAAACGGCCTGCAGGAGCTTTCCGAAAGAGAGAAGGAAATTATCAGGTGTCTGGCAGAAGGGATGAATACCAGGGCGATATCCAGTTCTCTTTATATCAGTGAGCATACGGTGAAGACCCACCGGAGAAATATCATGCATAAACTGAATGTAAAAACCTCTGCGGAGCTGATCCGGCTGGCTATAGACAAAGGCATTATCTGATAACATACAGCGGCCTCTGCTTACAATCGGTGTGGTAGTATACCCCAATTGGGGTATTGCGGAAAACCATCCTTTCTTGCGACGATGACAGTGTTTAATTTCTCCACCTTTGAGATGTCTTCAATGCGCATTAAAGTAAGACAGGGCGGATCCGAAAAGCCTTTAAAAGAGTAGGGAAAATAACCAAAATTTATAATCATGTCCGCAATTAATTGGAACCAGGGTCAGCTTATCAGTTTTGGCCAGGGCGACACCGCAACATGTAACGGTGGTCTGAACAAAGGTCAGCTGTACGGCCTCTTCTTTTACAATGCTGCAGGAAATGATGCAAGCACAACCGTTGTTGTTACCGGTAACAACTCATTACCTCCGGTAACCGTTACCGTTCCAGGCACAACCGCTAATCAGGGTCTTGCTGCTATCTGCTTTGTCAGTGGCGATGAGACTGCTACTATTGCAGCTTCTATTCTGAATGGTCAGCCAGGTGCCAACATCCAGGCATTTATTGGCAGTGTAAAGATGCCTACTGATACCAGTGGTATCAACAACCAGGGTCTTTCACTGAATGGCCAGCAACAGAGCTTCCAGAAATTTACCCGTTTCTACGCAGTACCTGCTTCTCACTGGTATGCAGGTCAGATCACCAGCAACATTAATGCATTCATGTCTGTGCAGTTCACAGAAAATGCAGCTACGGTTATCTGCGTAAACGCGCCTTCAACAGGTATCACCGGTGTAATTGCTTACTACGGTACACAGGCACAACCTAAAGTTACATTGAACCCCGTTGCTTATCAGTCTGCGTCCTGGAGCCTCTTTGGCAACGGCCAGCAGATCGTATGGATCAACGCTGACAGCGTACAGAATTCACAGAGCGCAACAATATCTGTTCAGTCACTGCAGGCATTGTATGCTGCACCCAAACACGATAAAGCTGCCGCCGGCGTTGCTTAACTGATCGGTCCCACAACACTAATGGTCTTCTGAGTATAGTAAAGAGCCTTCCCTTATGGGAGGGCTCTTGTTTATTTAGCCAGTTTCAATATCCATCTGATACAGTCATCCGCATCAACAATTGACCAGGAATGGGGATGTCGGGTGCCGTCTACCCGGAACCCTTTACCGACAGCAGGAATAAACTCCACTTTGGTACTACCGTGCTGCATGAGGAAGTTCGCCATGGCAGAAAGATTAGCCGCATTCATACTATAGTAGTCCCTGGCTTTGTTTTTCAGTTGCCATACAATATCCGGATCACAGTATAGTCTTACGGGTACGTCTATCAGGTATTTCGCGTTTCCGCCATCTTCCTGGTTCCTGGAGAACTGAGAACCTGCTATATATTTTTCAGGAAACTGATCCGGTGAGCCGCCATATTGTGTATGAAAATAATCTACAAGGAAATGGGCTTCCACCAACGCCACCTTTTTGCTCTCCGATAATGCAGCGCCTTCTTTTTCGTAAAGGGGAATCTGTTTTTGCGCCTCGTTATACAGATCGACCATGTCAACAGGCGGATCGATGCCGATAGTGGCCAGCGGTTTTATCGAAGTGTTATACTGTGTATTCCTGGACATTTCGGTGTACTGTAAAGCATTCTCACCACCAAGGGATAGTCCGCTGAGAATAAATTTATCAGGGGGCGCTTTGAACCGGGTGATCAGATCATTGAAAACGGCTTCGAAGAATATAAGGGCGGGTTTATCGGATTCCAGTCCCTTGTTATAGTTCGCGCTTACTACGGCTGTCAATATATGATTGTTGAAGGCTTGTTGCAGGAGGGCTTTGTTACAGCTGATCACGTTTTCTGCCGTTTCTCCCGTGGAAGGGAAAAGAATGAGTACAGCGGTTATTTTCCCCTGGGGAACAAGCGTGTAGTAGAACAGTTTACCAGCGCCGTTGTCATTGACATAAATATCGGTGCTGTCCTGGCTGATATCGTACTTTTTCAGGAGGGGCAGGTACTGGTGGTCCAGGTTTAAAAAATTACCCTTTACAAAATTACCGATCGTCTTTCCGCCGTTCTCAAAATAAGCAGCTCCTTTTCCATGCAGGACGCCATCAGCAAAAGTACCTTTCAGGGTGGCATAGCCGGGGATGACATATTCACCTTTGCCGTTTGGTTTACCGGCTGCCATGACACCTGTATAGGTGCCTACTGTTTTATTATCCTGATACCAGGTTAATGTTCCGGCTCCGGAAGCATATCCGTTTTTACAGGTACCTGTCCATATCACGCTGTCTTTTGGCGAATAATCTTCATCCCAGACCTGGCATTGGTGCCGGCTGTCTCTGATGAATTGCCCTGTCTGTGCATAGGCCACCTGGCCGGCCAATAATCCTACGATCCAAAGTAACTGTTTCATATATTTTGTATGGCTGTAAATAGTAAGGGGTTTAGCAACCGGATTTTGTATATTTAGCCAACACCACAAGACCCAACAACCCGAAAGTATGCCAATAAACGTTCATCACAGACAGTTTATCCCGTACAAATTATTCAGTACACTCATTGTATTACTGTTTTGTTCTTTTATATCTGTCAGTTATGCACAGGAAAAGTTTATCATCCGCGGTACATCGCTGAATTATAAAGGAAGGATCTATCTCGATTGGAATGACCATATAGATACGGTGCTTATAAAAGATAACAAATTCCAGTTCGAAGGGACAAGTCCACGTATCATGAATACGCGATTATTTGTTGATAGTGATTTGCCCGTAGAATCCAACTGGCTGTACCTGGAATCGGGGGAGACAAAGATCACCATTGATACGACTACCATTACCAGTCTGGGAACAGATAAGGCTGCGTGTATGGTAAATATCCATTTTACGAAAGCAGGACCTATCAATGAAGTACTCTCTCTGCACGAAAAGAAATTCAGAGCACTTGTTCCCCGTTATATCCATGCTTCCGAAGCTGAGCAGTTTCAATTTGCGGTTTCTATGACGAGGGATCAGTTCAGGGAATACCCGGAAAGTCTGGCGCCCTTGTTTTACCTGGTGAGTACAGGGACAAAGGATTTCTTACCACCATCATTGCTGGACTCTATTTACAGGCAATTGCCGGAACGTTACAGAGCGACTGTTTACGGTGAGGCAGTTAAAAAACGACTGGAATATTATGAACGTACAACGGCCGGGCAGGCAATAAAGAATTTTAAGGCGTTAAATGCCGCAGGAGATTCAATCAGTACTGCCGGCTTTAAAGGAAAATATCTCCTGGTTGATCTCTGGGCATCCTGGTGTGCCCCCTGTAGAGAAGAAATACCATTACTGAAAGAGTTGTATGAGCAGTATAAAGGAAACCGGTTTGCGCTGTTAGGAGTATCTATTGACAGAGACTGGGCGGACTGGTTAAAGGCCGTAGAGAAAGAACAACTTCCCTGGGTCAACGCGATTGATCCCAGACACTTTGATGCGGAGATATATCGTTATTTTCGGGCGAATGCCGTGCCGTTTAACTTATTGCTGGACCCTGAAGGGAAGGTCGTAGCTGTGGACCTGCATGGAGAGGCGCTTAGGAATAAGCTGGCGGAGGTGCTGAAGCAATAATACGTCCGGCATTATCAGGATAATTAGAAGCGCGGGGTTGATACCTGCGCTTTTTTAATGCCTGCAGACAGGCCAGACATAAGTTAGGCTGGATAAGCTGTACGGTGCAATGTTTTCAGGGAGCCTTGAAACTTTCAACAGTTGCTGTATCTTGGGAGTGTAAAACGTCAGGGATAATATTGCCGGATAAACCATCAAATATAGAACAGGGGGTGCTGCAACTGATCGCAGAAGGCGATGAGGCTTCATTTCGGCAGCTTTATGCCCGCTATTATCCACAACTCCGTCCTTTCATCTGGAAATATACCGGATCGGCATTACAGACAGAAGATATCTTACAGGAAACGTTTATCAGGATCTGGTTGAACAGGGACAAGTTGCCGGAGATCGAAAATCTCAGTGCCTGGATCTTCAAGGTCGCTTCCCGGGAATATCTCACTATGCTCAGGAAGCAGCTGGTGTATGAAGAAAAACTGGCTACGCTGAATATCAATATGGATAAGGAGGGGGATCTGGCGCCGCTTACGCCGGATGATCAGGCGCACCTGGCGGATATCAGAAGGGTGATCGGAGAAGCGGTAGCACGTTTGCCGGAGCAACGCCGTCGTATTTATCGCATGAGCCGGGATGAGGGTATCCGGATACAGGAGATCGCCGATACACTGTCAATTACCCCACGTACCGTAAAGAATGTACTAACTATCAGTCTGAAGGAGATCAGGGAACACCTGGCGGCTTCAGGATATACTTTTATGATCCCTCTCTTTTTGTTCCTCAAAGATTATTGAAAAAAAATTGGAATCCGGATGGTACCATTTCCGGTTTCCTGCTTCTTATATAGTAAAGGGGGCGTATGGAAGAACGTATCGCTTATTTATTAGCGCAACATCGCCGGGGGGCATTAACGGCTGCTGAACGTCAGGAACTGCAGCACTGGCTTGATGTGCCAGGTGATGCCACCGTGGATACGATTGCGGCCCTGATGGAACAGGAGGCTGCCATAACGGAGCCGCTGGACGAAAGCACCCTGGAGGAACGCGTCGCACGTATCGTCTCTGTGGATAAAGGAGAAGAAAAGAAAACAGCTACTATCCATCCCCTGCGTACCTGGTGGTGGGCGGCGGCAGTCCTTATACTATGTTTTTCATTACTGGGTATTTACCGCTGGCAACACAGGCAGACAGCGATCGATACCAGACTGGCACAACAGTCCAATCCGGTTATCATGCCTGGATCCAATAAAGCCGTTCTTACACTTGCCAACGGCGAAAAAGTTAACCTCGACAGCACAGGCCACCAACTGATCCGGGAGGGGGAAACAGCTGTACAACAACAGGGCGGCAGTCTGCTATATGCCGCAGGCGCCGGAACAGCTGTCACTTATAATACGCTTACTACGCCACGTGGCGGACAATTCCAGCTGGTATTGGCAGACGGGACAAGTGTATGGCTCAATGCGGCCAGTTCCATCCGTTATCCAACAGCATTTAACGGGGATACACGACAGGTGGAAGTGAGCGGAGAGGCTTATTTCCAGGTAGCCAGCGACCCCGGACGGCCGTTTACCGTACATACAGCAGGACAAACCATCGCGGTATTGGGCACACAGTTCAATATCAATAATTACGGGGACAATGGACATATTATCACCACCTTACTGGAAGGAAAGATCAGGATCGATAACGGTCGCCGGCAGGTAGAACTGACGCCCGGAGAACAATCCATCGTCAATGCAGCAGACATTTCTGTCAACAGGAACGTAGATACCGATATGGTCGTTGCCTGGAAAAACGGACTCTTCAAATTTAATGGTACAAAACTGGAAGAGGTGATGAAACAGCTAAGCAGGTGGTATGATGTGGATGTGACCTATGCCGGACCTGCACCAGATCGGCGCTTTTCCGGTGAGATCACCCGAGGAGCAGCTATCACCGAAGTACTGGACATGCTCAGGCTTCTGCAGGTAAATTTTAAAATAACAGATAATGGACCACGTAAGATGATAACAGTGGTGCCGGATTGATCAACCAAAATTTCTAAAACTTATTAAATCAGCCAAACATGAAGAGATAACAAAACCAACCATCCGGACGGGGTTATATCCAAAGAAAAAGCGCAGAAGTGGTACGAACACTTCTACGCCGATTGATCTTTGGATTAACCCTCCCTTCCGGGAATCTGATTAGCAATTATCATTTATTAATCCAAACAGTACAAAAGTAATGAATTTCCATTCTTTTACTATGGCAGCGCCATGCCCGCTGCTGTCAAAAAGAATCCTGATGGTTTTGAAAATTGTCACCTTTCTGATGCTTGTCACACTAATGCATGTAAGTGCACGCAGCTTCAGTCAGGCAATCAGTCTGAATGAAAAGGATACACCCGTCGAAAAAGTGCTGGAACGGATCAGTAAACAGTCTGGCTTTCACTTTTTTTATGATGCCGCCACCTTTGCTAATTATAAGGTGACGATCAGTCTTAAAGATGCGCAGATCGAAAAAGCACTCGATAGCTGTTTACGTGGATTACCGGTCACTTACAAGATCATGGGTAAAAACGTCGTGCTGCTATCCGCAGAAAAAAGCAGCAACAATTCGGCTCAGCCGCAACAGGCACGGATTGTAAAAGGAACCGTGTTTGACGAAGACATGAAGTTGCTGATAGGTGTAACGATCCGTAACCGCAACAGTGGTAAAGGTACCGTGACCGACAGCAAAGGCGGATACGCGATACCTGCCGATATCGGGGATGTACTGGTTATCAGTTTTGTGGGATATGTGACCCGCGAAGCAATGGTAGGTAATCAGCCTACTATCGATTTTCAACTGAAGGTTACCAACGCAGCGCTGAACCAGGTCGTAGTCGTAGGATATGGCAGCACCAGGAAGAAAGACCTCATCGGGTCTGTCGCTACGGTAAACGTCAATGAAATACGGAATGTCCCTTTTGCCACTATTGATATCGGTCTGGCAGGTAAAGCTGCCGGCGTGCAGGTGATACAGTCAGACGGTTCTCCCGGTGGTGTGGCCAACATCCGCGTACGTGGTGGTACATCCATCCTTGGTGGGAATGATCCTTTGTATATCATCGATGGTGTACAGATCACACCGACCAGCCGCTATATTAAAACGCCTGGAGAAGTAGTGGATCCTGTAGCGCGTTCTACCAATTTCAGTGATCCTTCCAATGCCATTTCCGGCGCTTATGCCCGCGGACTGAATAGTCTGGCAGGATTGAACATCAATGATATTGAATCCATCGATATCCTGAAAGATGCATCTGCAACTGCCATCTATGGTTCCAAGGCCGCCAATGGCGTCGTGATCATCACGACCAAACAGGGTACGCAGGACACGAAACCCTATTTTGAACTGAACAATTATACAGGTGTTTCCCGTCCGGTAAAAGCGGATGTGCTGAATGCAGATCAATACCGGATGATCCTGAAAGAAGCTGCCACCAACTATAATGCTGACAGGGTAGCTATGGGGCAACAACCTTCGGCTACAGCAAATAAGATCCTCAATGATCCGGCCTATCTGGGTACGGATAATACAGACTGGTTATCGCTTGTATTAAGGAACGGTCTTACCCAGAACACAGACGTTTCTGTACGTGGTGGTGGAAGGGGTACCCGTTATTATACTTCCCTTTCTTATTCAGAACAGAAAGGCGTGGTAAAGGGTACTGATTTCAAACGCCTGTCCGGTAAACTGAACCTCGATAACCAGATCAATGCCCGGTTGAAGTTTACAACAAATATCAATTACGCATTCTCTACGAACAACATCACCAATGGTGCATATGCCCAGGCCTTGTATGCGCCGCCTACACGGGTACCTTACAATCCTGATGGTACATTGTCCAACCTGGCGGGTAGTGCGGTGAACTCGGATAATTTCAATGGGTTTCAGAATCCGCTGGCATTATTAAATGGGATCAACCAGGGTAAGAATGGGTTGTTCCTCGGATCGCTTGCGCTTGAATATAATATCGTCAACGGACTGAAATTCCGTAGCCAGGCTTCCATCAATTACAACCAGTATCACCAGCGTAACTACACGCCTTCTTCTGTTCAGGTACAAACTGCCAGCGGAGCAGGTAGCTCTATGGGAGGTGTCGGGTCACAGGGGCAAACGGAAACGACCAGCTACCTGTATGAAAATACCCTGAGCTACAATAAACAGTTCGGGCCGGATCATCGGCTGGATGTAGTAGCGGGTACTTCCTGGCAGGAAGACAGGTCTAATTCATTCCAGGCTTCCGGACAAACCTATCCGGACGATTTTATCCTAAATAACCTGTCATCTGCTGCCGTTACATTACCGAGTACGTCTGCCGCATTTCAGAACGCTTTACTAAGCTTCTATCTGCGTGCTAATTACGCTTTCAGGGATAAATACCTGATCACTTTTACCGGCCGTTCGGATGCTTCTTCTAAGTTCTCTTCTGATAACAGGGTGGGGTATTTCCCTTCCGGTGGTATCGGCTGGCGTATCTCGCAGGAGAAATTTATGAAAAAGCTGACCTGGATCGATGATATGAAACTGCGTGCCAGTGCAGGTTATACCGGTACACAGAATATAGGGAACTATCTCTACCGTACGCTGTATACGCCTGTGTCCTACAACGGTACAAACGCGGTGATCCCTTCTCAACTGGGTAACAACAAAGTGAAATGGGAGCAAACCTTACAGAAGGACGCGGGTATCGATATCTCCATGTTCAGGTCCCGTCTGGTCGTGAATGTGGGTGTGTATGAGAAGAAGTCTTCCGGTTTGTTATTTAATCAGCCGTTACCTTCCAGTTCTTCTTATTCATCAGTGATTGCCAACCTGGCTGATATCCGTAACAGGGGGCTTGAAATTGAGGTTTCCGGTAATGTGCTTACAGGTAAACATGCAGGCTGGAGAAGTAGTCTGAATATGTCCTTCAACCGTAGTCTTGTTACGGGGCTGAATATGGATTATACCGATCCGAATCATGGCGATGGGGTTACTTCTTCCGGTGGACAAAGCTATATCATGTCCAATACTGTATTGAGAACAGGCTATCCTGTAGGACAGTTTGTAGGTACGCCATTCAATGGTATCATTCAGAATAAAGCGCAGCTGGAAGCCTATCAGGCGGCATTTCCGTACTATGCCTTCTTTTCACCTTATCTGAATATAGGCGATCCGATGTATGCGCTGGCGACCAGCGGTCCGCTGTCAGGATTCCCTGATTCATATGCACTCATTGGAAGCGCAGCTCCTAAATTCTATGGTGGATGGACGAACACCTTTAACTGGCGTAATTTCACCCTGTCAGCTTTAATGACCTATTCCTATGGTGGACATATCCTCTATGCAGCGGATATTGCCAATAAATCAGTGAATGATCTTACGAATAAAGGTGTGCGCATCCTGGATCGCTGGACGCCTGAAAACAAAGAATCAGACCGTCCACGGCTTATTTACGGACAGAATTCCAATTTCACCGGTAGCAATGATATTTACAGTTCGTCCTTTATCAAGCTGAAATCTATAACACTCAATTACCAGTTTTCGCAAACGCTGCTGAAGCGGACGAAGATGCAGTCGGCTTCGATTTATGCTTCTGCTACCAATCTGTTCACGATCACTAATTATCCGGGTCAGGATCCGGAGGTGAGTAACGATCCATATAGTATTGTGGATGGTTATACGGATTCCAACAATTATCCTACTATCCGTCAGTTTGTACTGGGTTTCAGATTCGGATTCTAAGCGTGTGATTTATTATGATCTTAAAGGACATTAAAGATGAAAAAAGCTATTATCATATTATCGGCCGTATTGATGGCAGTCAGTCACTATAGCTGTCAGAAGCAGCTGGACGAGCTGCCGAAAGACGCGCTGGTACAGGGAAATACGATTGTCAATCAGCAGACGGCCAATATAGCGCTTAACGGCGTGTACTATCGTTTTGCCAATGCTTCACAAACCAATACCAACTGGACAAGCAACGAGGTCAATCCGGGGATACTGGCAGGTGTGCTGGATGACGGGCGTAATACATTGAATGAAGCGAGTAATGTATTAGGAAGGACCAGTTTCAATAATGACTGGGGCAGGTATTATTCACTCGTGAACGCTGCCAATGGTATCATTGACCAGGTTTCTGCGCTCAGCGGCACTTTGTTTTCTAATGGCAGAAAGGAGCAGATCCTGGCTGAAGCGAAGTTTATGCGTGCGTTTGCCACGTTTAAGGTGTTGTCGCTGATGGGACAGTGGTTTGATATCAACAGCAGCTTTGGGGCATTGTTACATGACAAGTTCCTTACTTCAACTACTTATGCGAGGGCACGCTCTGATGTAAGGAGCAGTTATCAGTTTATCTTATCTGACCTGGATTATGCGGTGGAAAATGCGGCTACAACTGGTAGTAATGTATATGTTACGAAGTGGGCGGCGATGGCACTGAAAATGCGTGTGCTGTTAGCCAGGGGCCAGCAGGATGATTATGCGCAGTGTGCGGCGATTGGTAATGATGTGATCAGCAACAGTGGTTATGTGTTGGAACCAGGTACCCGTGATATCTTTTATTCAAAGGGATTGAGCAGTAAAGAAGTGATACTGGGTGTTACGCCACAGGCTAACCAGGGTGCTTATTACTATAATACCAGCGGTGTATATGTGCGTCGTAATTCTTTTTATGTAGCGACTACCGTACTGAAGGATATGCTGGCAAATGATCCGCGTCAGCAATGGTACATCGGAAATGCCAACGGAGATAAAGCAGGTACTTTCTACTTTATAAAGTATGTGCAATCCACACTGACTACAACGCAGTTGTCAGAGGTGGCATATGCGATCCGTTTGTCTGAGGTATACCTGATGACAGCTGAAGCGACGATCCGTTCCGGCGGTAGTCTGGCTACCGCAAAAGGGCTGATACATGCTGTACAGGCAGGCGCAGGTATTACCGCAACGACTAATACAGCTAGTTATCTGGCTGTTGAACAGGCAAACACACCGGAAGATCTGCTGTTGCAGAGCTACTATGAATATGTGAAAAGCTTTGTGGGAGAAGATGATCAGTATTACTTCGCCTTACTGCGTTTCCCGCTGACGACCGTCACTACTTTGCGACCAACTATCAAAAATAAAGAACAATACATTTACCCGATTCCGCGCTCAGAGTTTGTCAACAATCCACTGATCGGCGCACAAAATCCGGGATACACGCAATAAAAAGATCATCATGAAAATACAGTATGTCTTATTGGCGGCTGCATTATGCAGTGCCGCAGGCGGAGCTTTTGCGCAGAAAAAAACTAAACAGTTTGTATTGGAAGGGACATTGACTGCCGGTAATCCCGACAGTGTGAGATGGGCATATACTGATGCGGCACACAAACAGGTAGTAGTTGTAAAGGCCGTTAAAGACCATCGGTTTACGATCAGGGGGAATATCAACAGACCGGGTACTGCGTCTGTCTCGTTTGTCTTTAAGGGGCAGCAGACAACAGATAAACATGTACAGTCAGGTAAAGACTACAGGGTGTTTTTCATAGAACCGGCTGCCATGAAAATCACAGGTGATGCTACAGCGCTGCAAACGCTTGTATTAAGCGGTTCTAAAACCCAGCAGGAATCTGAAACACTGGAGGGTATGCTGAAGCCTATAGATGATCAGAGTACAGCTTTACGGACTGCACTTAAGCAAACAACAGATACGGCGGCTAAAAGAGTACAACGTGCTGAAATAGACAAGTTGCAGGAGCAGCGTAATAAAACGTATTACGCGTTTATGTTGGAACATCCGCATTCGTATGTGACGCAGTACTATCTGAATTTTTATATGCCTTTTTACAGTACGGCAGAGATCAGGAAAGTGTATGACCTATTTACTCCTGCCGAGCAGCATGGTCTGTTAGGAAAGGCGATCGGAGAAACACTCCGGGGAATGGAAGCAGGGGCTCCCGGACAACAGGCGATTGATTTCAGCGTGCGTGATATTGATGGTAAACAACTGTCATTATCAGATTTCAAAGGCAGATATGTGATACTGGATTTCTGGGCTTCCTGGTGTGTGCCTTGTCGTCATAGTCATCCGCACCTGATAGAATGGTATAACAAGTATAAAGGAAAGGGACTGGAGATCATTGGTATTGCTTCTGATGATGGACGGGAAGCTGCCTGGAAAAAAGCAATAGAACAGGATGGTATCGGTATCTGGCGGCATGTACTGGCGGGTGTAGATCAACAGAAGGTGATGCAGCGCCAACCTAATCCCCGCGATATCACTATCAAATATGGCGTTACTGCTTTGCCGACAAAACTGATCATTGGTCCAGACGGAAAGATTCTTGCACGAGATATGGGAGATGGTGACCAGATCGGAAAAGAGTTAGAAAAGATATTTAATAACTGATCAAAATTTCAGGATGAAAAGAATATTCACAACAGCACTCCTTTGTGTGCCTGGTATGCTGCTTGCACAGGAGAAGCCCTTCAAACTGTCAGGGAAAGTAGGCGCATTGGAAAAACCGGCAAGAGCTTACCTCCTGTACAGTTACAATAGCAAAACTACCCTGGATTCTACGGATATTACCGCTGGTAACTTCGTGTTCAGCGGTAAACTGGAATACCCTGTTACGGCTACTGTTATTATCAGTCATGATGGTAAAACAATGCGTGAAATGAAAGGCCAGGATAAACTGAATATCTATCTTGAACCGGGTGAGCGTACAATGCTACCGGCCGATTCCATTGCCAGATCGGGTGTTAAGGGTTCTGCCATCAACGATGCCTATGTTGAGTTGCGTAAGGCACTGGATCCTGTGGAAAAGGAGCGTATGACGCTCTATACAAGATATAGTAGCGCTACAGCAGAGGAGCGTCAATCAGATACCTTCAGGAAAGAAATGGATGCAGCAGATGAAGCCAACGATAAAGCTAAAAAGGCGATACAGCTGGATTTCATTCAGCGTCATCCGAATTCAATTGTAAGTCTGCATACCATACAGGATTATGGTGGCGCCGTACCGCAATATGAAATGGTGCAGCCACTGTTTGAAGGACTGTCAAAAGCGATTAAAACGTCCGTGCCGGGGAAGAAATACAGTCAGTATCTTGTAAAGATCTCCCGTACTGCTATTGGTAAAATGGCTCCGGAAATAGCTTTGCCGGATACAGCGGGGAATGTGATCAAACTTTCTTCTCTGAAAGGTAAATATGTACTGATCGATTTCTGGGCTTCCTGGTGTGGACCATGCAGGGCAGAAAACCCGGCAGTTGTGGAAGCGTATAACAAGTACAAGTCTCATGGATTTGAAGTACTGGGTGTTTCGCTGGACAAAGGACCATCAAAGAGTGCCTGGATAAAAGCGATCAAAGACGATGGACTCACCTGGTTACAGGTATCCGATCTGCAATACTGGAAGAGTCCGACAGCTGAAGAGTATGGTATACGTGCGATTCCGCAGAATTTCCTGCTGGATCCCGAAGGGAAGATCATTGCAAAGAATCTGAGGGGAGAGGAGCTGGATAAGAAATTAAAAGAGACTTTCGCTATGTAAATGACAGATAACCGGATATGATCCGCGATATCAGCAAGCTGGCCTGGCAGAGATGTCAGGCCAGCTTTATTTTATAGGTAGAGGACTGTGAACCCTTTGTTAATATTATGGCTTGTATTGTTAAAATCATGACCCTCAAAAGTTTCCTCAAAATCTATTCAGAATTCCCGTCTAGCTTCGTGTTCAATAGATTATTAAACAGTGGACATGATGGATATTTTAAACAGCAGATTGCTTTTGCTTACAGCTTTTATCTTCCTCGCCGCATGTAAAGGAAAGAATACAACTACAGAAAAATCAGTGGTACAAGGTTATCCTGTCATCTCACTGGAGCCGGCAAATGCAACGGTTTACACCGATTATCCTGCAACGATTCAGGGTATACAAAACGTTGAAATAAGACCTAAGATCGACGGATATGTAGATGGTATTTATGTGGATGAGGGCGCTACGGTGCACAAAGGGCAATTGCTGTTTCGCATCAGTGCGCCTCAATATGAGGAGAACGTGCGTACAGCAGAGGCGAATATCAAGATCGCTGTGGCAGATGTAAACGCCGCACAGATGCAGGTGAATAAAGTTGAGCCGCTGGTGAAGCAGGATATAATCAGTCACTTCGAACTGGAATCTGCCCAATATACACTGGAAGCAAAAAGAGCTGCATTGGCACAGGCAAAGGCTGCTCTGAACAATGCGCGGATCAATCTGAGTTATACGACTATTTCCAGCCCTGTAGATGGTGTGATCGGCATCCTGCCTTATAAAATAGGAAGCCTGATCTCCGGAACGACTACAGATCCGTTGACAACCGTATCCAATATCACCAGTATTTATGCCTACTTCTCCATTAATGAGAAACAGGGACTTGACTTCTTTCTTGCATCAAAAGGAGAGACGATGCAACAGAAGCTGGCGGCTTTGCCGCCTGTGAAACTTGTATTGGCCAATGGGACGGTATTCCCGCTGGATGGGAAAGTGGAAACCGCAAGTGGATTGATCAACGCAGAGACAGGCGCAGTGAATATGCGGGCTACCTTTTCCAATCCTGATGGATTGGTCCGAAGTGGCAGCAGCGCAGTCGTACGCATGTCGCAGCAGATAGATACCGCATTGCTGATACCCCAAAAAGCGACTTACCAGATACAGGGTAAGTTATTCGCTTATGTGGTAGATAAAGACAACAAGGTGAATTCTGTCGAGGTCAATACCGGTAATATCTACCGGAATTATTACGTGGTGACCGGCGGTGTGAAACGCGGTGACAGGGTAGTCGCAGATGGTATCAGTAATCTGCGCGAGGGACTGACGATAAAGCCGCAGGTATATGTGGATTCAACGCTGAACAAAGGAAACTAAAGGGATATGTTGGGGAAATTCATAGAACGGCCGGTATTATCAACAGTGGTGTCAATTATTATTGTGACGCTGGGGATACTTGGGATGGTGTCATTGCCAGTATCACAGTATCCGGACATAGCACCGCCTACCATTCAGGTACAGGCCTCTTATAGTGGGGCGAATGCGGACGTCGTACTGAAAAGTGTGATTGTGCCGCTTGAACAGCAGATCAACGGGGTAGAGAATATGGATTATATCACCTCTACTGCCGGGAATGATGGATCCGCGAATATTACCGTCAGTTTTAAGATCGGTAGCGATCCTAATATGGCGGCGGTGAATGTGCAGAATGCGGTGTCAAGAGCAACGCCATTGTTACCACAGGAAGTAACCAGGGCGGGTGTAACGGTGCAGAAAAAGCAGACCAGCACTGTACTGATATTTTCTTTGTATACTGACAATCCTGCCTATGATCAGAGTTTTCTGCAAAGTTATTCTGAGATCAATATTTTACCTGTTATAAAACGTATTCAGGGTGTAGGAGATGCTTCTTCTCCCGGACAGATGACCTATGCCATGCGCATATGGTTGAATTCTCAGGTAATGGCTTCTTATGGTCTGGTACCGGCAGATGTGACAGCGGCACTGGCAGAACAGAATATACAGGCAGCTCCCGGACAGTTTGGAGAGCGTTCCGGTCAGGCATTTCAATATGTGATACGGTATCCGGGAACGCTGGTGTCGCCGCAGCAGTTTGGCGATATTATCATCAGGTCTAATTCGCGTAGCCGCCTGTTACGGCTGAAGGATATTGCACGGGTGGAACTGGGTGCGCTCAGTTATTTCAATAATACCCGGACGAATGGATTAAACTCTGTTTCTATCGACGTGGCCCAGGTAGCAGGATCGAATGCCCGGGCCGTGATCAATGAGACTTTGCAGGCGATGGAAACAGCTTCCAGATCCTTTCCGAATGGTATCCACTATGTGGTGATGCAGAATGTGGATGACTTTCTGACGGCGTCTATTGATAAGGTGTTGCATACCTTATTTGAAGCGTTTATACTGGTATTCCTGGTGGTATTTGTATTCCTGCAGGACTTCCGTTCTACGCTTATTCCGGCCATATCTGTGCCGGTAGCGATCATTGGTACTTTTTTCTTTCTGAATATACTGGGGTTCACCATCAACCTGCTGACCTTATTTGCGCTGATCCTGGCCATCGGTATTGTAGTGGATGATGCCATTGTGGTGGTAGAGGCGGTACATGCAAAGCTGGATAGTAATTATCATTCTGCTAAGCAGGCGAGTGTGGATGCATTGGGTGAAATATCAGGTGCGATCATTTCCATTACGCTGGTGATGTCGGCCGTATTTATACCGGTGAGTTTTATCGGTGGTTCTTCCGGCGTGTTTTATAAACAATTCGGGTTGACACTGGCGATCGCTATTGTTTTATCTGCGATCAATGCGCTGACTTTAAGTCCGGCGTTGTGTGCCATCTTCCTGCGACCACACCAGGAGGGGACTGTTAAACGCAGTCTGTTATCCGGGTTCTATATCGCGTTTAATACTTCTTTTGAGAAGATGAGTGAAAAGTATGGTCGTGCGATCGGCTTCTTTAGCAGGAGGAAATGGATACCGATCACCTTACTATTATCCTTTGTTGCCTTGCTGGCGGTACTGGCATACAGTACGCCGAAAGGGTTTGTGCCTAATGAGGACCTGGGTTCTATCAGTTGTAATATCAGTCTGCCGCCAGATGCTTCGCTGGAAAGAACGGATGCAGTTACCCGGAAAGTAGAAGCCATTGTGCGTACGATACCAGAGGTGAATAATATCCTGGCTGTAACGGGACGCGGACCTTTATCAGGTAATGGTAATAACTATGCAACGGTGGTGGCGCGTCTGAAGCCATGGGCCAAACGGAAAAGAGACGCGCAGGCTATTACGAAGGAGTTATTTGCCAGAACCGCGAATATTACGGAAGCAGAGATCAAGTTCTTTGCGCCTCCTACGATACAGGGCTTTGGTACTTCCAATGGATTCTCTTTTCAGTTGCAGGATAAGACGGGTGGGGATATCGCTAAGTTTTATAAGATCAGCAAGGACTTTCTGAGTGCCTTAAACCAACGTCCGGAGATCCAGTTTGCCACGACTGCTTTCAATCCGAACTTTCCGCAATACCTGATGAATGTGAATGTTGCTAAGGTAAAAGAGGCCGGATTGGATGTAACAGACATTACCGGTGTCATGCAGGGGTATTTCGGAGGGATCTATGCGTCTAACTTCAATGAGTTCGGGCAACAATACCGGGTGATGGTACAGGCGGACCCGCAATTCAGGATGACGCCGGAGAGTCTGAATGCGGTCTTTGTCCGTACACCCAACGGTCAAATGGTGCCTGTCACAGAGTTTGTGACGTTGACACAGGATTATGGTCCGCAGACGATCACCCGTTTCAATTTATTCACCTCTATCAGTGTTAACGGGGCGCCGAACAATGGTTATAGTTCCGGACAGGCTATTCAGGCGATTAAAGAAGTAGCCGCACAGGCTTTGCCTGCCGGTTATGGATATGAATATTCCGGTATCATCAGAGAGGAATTGTCGGGTCAGTCGCAATCTGTTTTCATCTTCCTGCTTTGTCTTGTTTTTGTATATCTCCTGCTGAGTGCGCAGTATGAAAGTTATATACTGCCACTGGCTATTTTATTCACAGTGCCTGTGGGTATTGCGGGCGCATTCCTGTTTGCATGGATGTTCAACATCAGCAATAACATTTATTTACAGATCACACTGATCATGCTGATTGGCCTGTTAGCGAAGAACGCGATCTTGATCGTGGAGTATGCGCTGGAAAGAAGAAAGCAGGGTATGGAGATTCCAGAGGCAGCGATAGCAGGTGCGAAGGCGCGTCTGAGACCCATACTGATGACCTCTTTTGCCTTTATACTTGGATTGATCCCGCTGATGCTGGCGACAGGCGCCGGTGCACATGGTAATAACTCGATTGGTACAGGCGCTGTGGGAGGAATGCTGGTTGGTACATTGTTCGGATTGTTTATCACGCCGACACTGTTTATCATCTTCCAGACCATCCAGGAAAAGATCAAAAAGCCGGTGATACAGCAGCCGGCGATGCATTAACGTATTTATGTCGTGGAATTATGAGACGAAGGTTTAGCATCTATAGCGTAGCTACGATCATACTGCTTACAGGGTTGTTTTCCTGTAAGGTGAGGCCGCCTTATGCTGGCCCTGCGGGACCAGCTACTGATCTGTACAGGGATAGACCTGCGGATACTGCCAATATCGCCGACCTGCACTGGAAGGAAGTATTTACAGATACGCTATTGCAACAACTGATTACGACGGGTATTTCGAATAACCTTGATTTACAGACGGCCTATTCCAGGGTAAGACAGGCACAGGCTTATCTGGCGCAAAGCAATATGGCATTTCTGCCATCTGTAAATGTAGGGGCAACTGCGACCATTAATGGCGCTTCAGATGCGGCCATTGCTGGTAATAATGCGTCTGTGAACCGCTTTGAAGTACTGGCAGGCGCCAGCTGGGAGGCGGATATATGGGGTAAACTGCGGAGTAGTAAGCAAGCCAGTCTGGCGGCTTTATTACAGGCAGATGCGAATGCAAGAGCCGTGCAGACTGGTTTGGTAGCGGATATTGCCACTTACTATTATCAGTTGCTGGCGCTGGACAGACAGCTGTATTATACACAGGAGAGTGTCCGCAACTGGCAGACGACAGTGAATGTGATGAAGGAGCTGAAGCAATCGGATATTGTGACGGGAGCTGCTATTGTACAGAGTGAAGCGAGTAAGTATGCGGTGGCTGCGACGATACCTGATCTGGAAAGATCTGTCAGGGAAACGGAGAATGCGCTGAATCAGTTGCTGGGAAGAGTGCCTGCTCCGGTGCAAAGAGCGGTATTATCTGCAGAACAGCCCTTGTCTATGTTATCTACAGGAGTGCCCGCACAGTTGTTGTCCAATAGACCAGATGTACAGGCAGCAGAATTGAATTTCAGGTATTATTTCGAACAGGTAAATGTAGCGCGCGCTTATTTCTATCCTTCACTGACATTGTCAGCTTCCGGAGGTTATCTGACGGTGGATAAACTATGGAGTCCTGGTTCATGGATCAGTAGTCTTGTTGCCGGATTGACTCAGCCTGTTTTCAGTCAGGGTGCTAACAAGACAAGATTGAAAGCGGCACGGGAACAACAGCAACAGGCATTGCTGAATTTTCAGAATGTATTATTAAGTTCCGGGAGAGAGGTATCTAATGCCTTGTATGCTTATCAGGCCTCTATGCAGAAGACGAATGTGAGAGATAGTCAGCTGGTGAACCTGGATAAGTCCGTATCCTATACCCAGCAATTGGTGCGTTATGGTTTTGCCAATTATACAGAAGTGCTGACAGCGCAGCAAAGTCTGCTGAGTGCGCAGTTGAATCAGGTAAATGACAAACTACAGCAACTGGAAGCGGTTGTTGCCCTGTATAAATCCCTGGGTGGTGGATGGAAATAAAATGCCCCGCTATAATTATATGTCAGATATACAGTTAATTTATTTTCGTATTTTACAGTTCCACGGTATGGAGATAGTGCATTGTCTGGCGATAAAATAAATCCGTCTGGTCTCCCGAATCTGTAAATAACGACACGATATGAAATCGCTGGTTTTACTGACAGCTTTTACACTGGCATGTCTGTCAGGATATGCGCAAGCAAAAACACCCGATAAGGCTGTAAATCCCATTATTTATGCGGATGTACCTGACCTGGCTATGATCAGGGTCGGAGATACCTATTACATGAGTAGTACGACGACGCACATGGCACCTGGTGTTCCCATTATGAAATCCACTGATCTTGTCAACTGGCAGATGCTGGGTTATGCGTATGATGTACTGGATGAGGTGGATGCGCTTAACCTGGATAATGGAAAGAGTGCTTATGGGAGTGGGTCCTGGGCGAGCAGTCTTCGCTATCATAATGGTGTTTTTTATCTGACCACCTTCTGCGGCACTACTCATAAGACGTATGTATATACTACGAAGGATATAGAGAAAGGACCGTGGAAGAAGGCCTCCTTTACACCGATGCTGCATGATCATTCCCTGTTCTTTGATGATGACGGAAAGGTCTATATGGTATATGGTAGTGGAAAGATCATGCTGACTGAGTTAAATGGTGATGCTGCGGGTATTAAGCCGGGTACAGAAAGTCAGGTGATCATTGAAAACGCGAGTGCGCCTGCCGGACCGAATATAGGTCTGCCGGCAGAAGGGTCTCAGTTATTTAAGATCGATGGCTGGTATTATCTGTTTAATATCTGCTGGCCTAAGGGTGGTATGCGTACGGTGACTGTTCACCGGGCGGATAAGATCACAGGTCCCTATGAAGGACGTGTGGCATTGCAGGACAGAGGTATTGCACAGGGAGGATTGATCAGTACACCGGATGGGAAATGGTATACCTATCTTTTCCGGGATTTTGGAGCTGTTGGAAGGATCCCTTACTGGGCGCCTGTGCATTGGGCGGATGGCTGGCCGGTACTGGGAGTAAATGGCGTAGTGCCGGATTCCCTGGACTTACCTGCATCAAAAGGCATCATGGGAGAGATAGTGGTATCAGATGAATTCAACAGGAAAAAAGGTGACCGTGTATTGCCATATGCATGGCAATGGAATCATCAGCCTGCAAATAGTCTGTGGTCATTGCAGCAACGTCCCGGTTATCTGCGATTGACTACAGGCCGTGTGGATACTTCTTTGTTCCTTGCCAGGAATATGCTCACGCAAAGGACATATGGTCCTCAATGCTCAGGTATGACTGCGCTTGACGCGACAAATATGAAAGACGGTGATTGTGCCGGGTTGACCTTATTTCAGAAAGAATATGCCTGGATAGGGGTGAAGGTGGAGAAGAATATCCCTTACCTGGTGATGGTCAGTAATGCAAATGGTCAGTCTGTTGAGCAGGAGCGTATACCTTTACAACAAAAGACTGTTTATCTGAAAGCAGATTGTGATTTCCGCGAACTGACTGATAAGGGGTATTTTTATTATAGCCTGGATGGCCGATCCTGGGTTAAATTCGGAACGGTGCTGCAAATGAAATACACGCTGCCTCATTTTATCGGCTACAGATATGGGCTGTTTAATTACGCGACTAAAACGGCCGGGGGATATGCAGATTTTGATTACTTCCGCTGGAATTAATAAGAAGAGGTTGTCTCAAAAGTAGAAAAGTGTCAGATTTCTGTATTTGAATAAATTAAAAATTTATAGATATTTAGATCCGATTTTTAATTTAGAACAATCCCAATTTCCCGACAGAATTAAAAGAAACACAAAAATGATACTGCAGGATTTAATAAGTCTGATAGGAGTAAAAAGTATGGACCCCAGGATTGCACAGCTATTTGAACAGAATAGTCTGGGTAAACCGCCTAAGACAATCACATCTAATCAGGGGCAAAAAGCATTCAAGGACAAACAGCAGCTGATAGACTATACTTTCAAATTTGATATCACCAATGACAGGTACTACCCACCGGTAAGTGTCAAGAATGATGATTACACATTTGACAACTACCTGAGTAATATGGTAGTATTTTCCAAACCAGAACGTGGGAAAAAAGAATTCGTTGATCCTAAACCAATAAGCTTTTGGGATGGTTTCATAAATCCCGGGAGTTCTTTAGAGGAATGTCTTGCATATTTTGACAATCAATCAAGAAGTACACGCAACAGTACAATTTTTGAAAAGTCATTGAATGATATAGCGGAAATAAAAGTGTGGTTTGCAAACGATAAAAAACAGGTGACGACTATTGAAATAAGAATTATCGAAGATACTGAGATCTTTGCTCATAGCGATTTCAATCCCGCAAACAAGTTTAACACTGTCCCGCAAAGTTATTCCTTATTGGTAAAATGGTTATTTGACAATAAGTACCTGAATCTTTCAGCAGAAACATATAGCCAGGAATTAAGTCTTGATCACACAGATATTCTGGCCTTTGCAAAGACTCACCTGAAAAGTCATATATGGGATACACAGATCAGAGACATCCCTTACCTGCGATCGTTTTTATTTGAAATTGCTTCGAATTCTTCTATTAAAAATAAGGATGGAGAGGAAATAAACTTTTATATAAAAAATCTATACGTCAAAACAGCTGGTAAATGGGAAGAACATCAGGAAATTTATGACGCAGACATCTCAGGTTTAAAGGATTTTGAAAGTACTATCTTTTTAGATGCTACACAATCCAGTCAGTTTTTAGATACTTTGACTGAGCACTTTACTTTGTTTGCTCAGCTGACTGAAATAAATGAATAGTTTTTCTGCAACAGGATATAACAAAAAAGGGGCGTCTCAAAACTTTTGAGACGCCCCTTTTGCTATGTCTTATTTGAATTGTTCTTCTAAGCGGGAGAGGGCATTATTGATATTACTCAGCTGCTCTTTTACCAGTTTTGTATGACTGTAATGTGCGAGGAGGTCTTTCAATACCTGATACCCTTTTTCCATTTCTCCTGACTGTAAAGCTTTGGCTGCCTGCTGGTACAACTGCTGTGCTGCATCCTGATCCGGATCTGCTTTAGGGAAATGTCGGTATTCGAAGGTCTCCCACAGTTCGTTGTTCCAGGGCCATTGCTGCTGAACGATATCTTTGTTCATTCCTTTCAGCAGATCCGGGAATTTCTTACCGGAGAAGTCTGGTTCCAGTCTTTGCTGCACTTTACAGATCGCTATATATACTTCGGCTGCTGCATTCGCTAATTCAGGCGGTATTGAGTTGCCATTCATCAGTCTTGTGTAATCATTCCACTTTTTCCAGAACAGATATACCATTCTGTCCCGCAGGCCATTTGTTTCCGGCAGGATGTGGATATTATCGGCTAACTGGCGCAGGAAGGTCTGTAATGTCTCTGCGTTACTATAGACTGTTTTAGCCCAGGTATTACTGGATTTTCTGAAAAGATGTTCCAGCACGAGGTACTGGAGCGTTGCTTCAGGCGCATCGTTTGCAGCGGGAGGAGCTGAGAACAATTGTGTGATCAGTTGTCCGGGTTCCATTGCAAATACCAGTTCTGCTATTGGCCAGTCGTTATATGCGCTGTACCAGCCACTGTATTCCCAGTCGTTGATCGTGCTGTAACGCTTTTTGGAATGAAGGGTAGACAGGTTGTGTTGCATGTAACGGCGGAAGTTATCCTGCGTGAACAATGCAATGACCCTGTCACGGTATTCCAGGTCCATAAAGCCGGTGCTTTCCAGGTATTTTCTTACCATGTAAGTGCCGTCTTTGTCGATGGAGGTCAGCAGGTAGTCAAGACTGATCTGTACCAGTTCCGGCGTAACGAGTTTACCCGTTTGCATAATATTCAGCAGGCGCTGAAGAATGCCGTCCGTCTTCGGCAGACTTAACAACATCTTATACAAAGCGATCACCTCTGTCTTTTTGATGGTCCTGTTCTGCCAGGCTTCATTCAGCATTCTTTCTGCTTCCATGAAGGTCTGCATCCCATTCTTTTTTAACAGTGTCTCTTTGAATGCTGGCAGGAAAGCGCCTGTCTGATCTGCTTTTTCTGTTTCCGACAAGAGCCAGTTGGCTTTGGTCAGCGAAACGATGTAAGGCAGTTCGGATCTTATTGTTGCGTCCTGTGCTGACAGTTTACCCAGTGTTTGTACCCATTCGTCCAGTGGCGCCTGTGGATAAAATGCAATGTGTCTGTAAAGTACATTGATCATAGCGGGCGCCAGCTGGTGGAGATCTGTTTCCAGTGTCTTCAGTAAACCGTAGATACCGGCGACTTCGGAAATGCTTTTTGCCTGTTCGAGCATCAGTCCCAGACTGCGTTTCAGATCGGGAGAATCACTGTAGGAGAAAGTGCGCAGGCGTTCTGTTACAGCGTGTTTGATAGTGGCAGGGAAGTAAACACCTTCCATGATCTCACGGAAGAGTTGCAATAAAAGAGCTTTATTCTCTGCTGTAACAGGGATCTGTGTGGCGACTTCCGCCAGTTGTATTTTCAGGTGATGTTCGGTTTCTGCTAATGCCAGAGATATGATCGCTGTTTCTGTGGCAGACGATTTACGACCGGTATGCAGCAGTACGGAAATCAGTGCGCTACGTAATACGGTGAGTGGTTCTTTATTGATCGCCGTTATCAGTGCAGGTTCGATCGTATCCTGGTAACGAACAAAGTGTTGTTGCAGATAAGGAATAGCGGCTTCTCTGACGTAGGGGTTAGTATCTTCTAGGCCTTTGATCAGCAGCACAGGTATTTCACTATGTCTGAGTAAAGAAAGCAGGCTGATTTTTAGTCCGGCGGAGAGACTCTCAGCAAACAATTGTGACAGCTGTTCTGCCAGTTCCGGATGTGCCGTCAGTCTGTCTTTCAGTATAGCCAGGAGTTCAGGCTGATCGGGCATACGCTGCAATGCTGCAAGAATGCCCGGGAATAATGCCTGGTCCGCAGTTTTCAATCCGGCAAGCAATTGAATGATCGCCGTACGCACGTTTAAATCATTCTCCTCCAGGAACTGTGTTGACAAGGTGCTGATCACTATCGGAGAAGGGGCAGGCAGTGATGCAAGGAAACTGACGGCATCCAGTCTGGTACTGCTGCTTTCCAGTGGGGACAGGAATTGTAATGCCAGTTCAGCGGCTGATTCCAGCGGGAACTGTTTTACCAGCTGCAATAAACCGTATTTGGTTTTTGCTGGTGCCATTGGAATGAATTCGCTGATCTTTTGGATGGTGGCAGGCGATTTTTGTACGCTGTTACCCAGACCAAGGATACATTCCAGTTGTATGGCGATATCAAGGTCGTTGACCAGTGTTTCTGCCAGGATCTCCTGTACGAGGTCTACATGTGCTGCCAGTGCTGCCAGTTTATGCACCGCCTGAAGGCGTAGCGCTCTTTCTGTTTCCAGACAGGCAAACCAGCAAAAGGTATCAATATAGGCACTCCGTTGTGTAAGACGGGTGATGGTTATGTCTGACAGGAGCTCCAGCATCCGCGCACGTATGGTGGTGGAGGTTTCGTTTCTCGCTGCGAGGGACAGTTTTTCTGCAGCTTCGTCAGTGGCGAGGAAGGGTTGCAGACTGTTCAGGGCATCCAGCCGTTCTGTTTCTGAGCGTTCTGGTGCCAGTAGTATGTCGAATAAAGCTAATTCTTCAGGCATCGTTTAAAGTTATCGGGTCAGCAAATAGAGATCCGGTATTGCTGTGTAATCAATCAGCGAAACCAGGTCCTTCTTCGTCAGCAAATCCAGGTTTCTCAGGTGTGGCAGTACGTAGCATCTTTTCCAGGTCCATACCCGCATTGCGGGTGGCTTCCTTCAATGCGCGCATGGCGTCGGCATCCTGTTGTACAAAAGGCTGCTGTACGATCCAATGCAGCAATTCCGGAACGGGCGCCCAGGAACTGTTGGCCGTGAGATAACTGATATACGGTTGGATACCGGCGGCAGATAGCTGTTTTTGCAGATGCTGACGAAACACGGTTTCCAGTTCGTCGCCCCAGATGAGCTGATTCAGTTCATCGAGTTGTAGCAGATTGATATAACGGCCTCTTTTTTCCAGTAAAGACCACAATCCTTCTTTTAATTCGGCAAACTGTGGATTGCTTTTCAGTACCAACAGGTATTGCTTGAATTTAGACTCATTACCGAGGTCTGTGGTCAGTAGCTGGTTCAGTGTATATCTGCTGAGATTATCGTCTATACCGGCCTTAATAGCCAGAAAACGGAGTATGTCCACATCGGAGACACGCTCCTGGTAGAGGGAAGAACTACCACCCGGTGTAAGGGCTGCCCAGAGGATGCTGCGGGCCATGGCCGGGTTATCGTCATAGTACATCCAGAGATGCGGGAAGATACCGGAGAAATCATGTTCAACGTCTGCTTTATGCAGCCATTGTTCCCAGTTGATATGTTCACCACCTGCCTGAGAAATTGCGCTTTCCTGCACTTTCGTACAGATATCACGGATGGTGGCGTCGGTTTCGTGGTCGGCCAGTTTGCTGAACACCTGTATAGTAGCGGAAGATAACTCCGGAATGGTGCTGATCTTTCTGGCCAGTGTGCGGCGCAGGTCAGCCTGTAAATCCGGATACAGCAATACAGGCGCTGCTGCTGCTACAGTTGTGATATTTGCCCTGGTCAGCGGTATCAACAGGATACCTCTGATACCAGCCTCTTTGATGGCAGGAGAGGGGGCGTCAAGTGCTTTCAGGTAGAAGCTATTCAGTTCATCGCCTGTTGTCACAGCGGCAGCGATAGCATTCAGGATAGCGGTACGGCATGCTGTATGTTGCTCCTGTTCGAATAACTGTACGAATTTTTCAAACAATGCAGGCCGCTGCGGGATCAGTTTACCAAGGATCTCATAAATACGTACTGCCAGTGTCGTCTGGATATTTTGTTCAATCAGTTGTAACAGCGCATTGGATAATGTTTCATGTTGCGCGGTATACGGCGCCAGCATGTTGATCAGTCCCAATGCGATACCAGTTTCTTTTTCTGTGGCCAGGTTGGCACAGAGGTGCGCAATGATCGCCGGTGTCAGTTTAATACTATAGGAGAATGCATGCAGGGCAGCATTTCTTACGCCGGCATCCGGATCATTCCTGCCGGATGCGAGCAGTACGTCGATCAGTTCAGGACTGTCTATGCCATGTACGGCCAGCAATTGTATGCAGCGGATACAGATCAATGGAGATCTGTCTGATCTTATCAGTTGCGCGAGTGCCTCTGCAGGTACATAAGATCTATCAAAGCAGAAACGAAGGACCATTTCTTTAATCAGGAATGGTTCTTCCGGTGTCAGCAACTGACTGATCAACGGAAGGTCTGCTTCATTTTGCAGCAGTAATCTGTTTACCAGTACCAGTTTGTCGGCTTCGTCTACCTTGTTCAGGATCTCTTTGTAGAAGCTGAGGTCTTCCGGTGTTGCATCCAGCGGTATCAGTAACCAGGATAGGATCATGCGGCTAACGTCCCTGTTGTCCTGCTGACGATAGAAGGAGATCAGGTGTTGTCTGGCCTGTTGATCCGTTATGGAGAATCTGCCCAGCAGGGGTAGGATAATATCCCTGCTTTCATCCTGCTGGAGGGAGGCGATCAGCACACTGATAAAGCGCTCTTTGATTGCTATCTGGTGCATGCCCGTGGCGGCTAGTTGTAACAACATATCCGCTTTGAGTTGTGTATCTTTTTCTGCTTCGATCAGGTCTATCCATTTGGCAGCGATAGCTGGATCCTGCAGGTATGGACCTGCTGCTGACAGCAGGGAGTATTTGGTATCTGTGTCAGAGAGCGGCACCATATCCAGCATCATCAGGGACTGTTCGGTATTGGCCTTTCTTCTTTCTTTGATCTGTTCAATAATGTTACTCATGTCAGGATGTTTTCAGCGTATTGGGTTTAATACCTGCCAGGGCTTCTGTGAGTGTGTCCTGCTGACCGGCTTCCAGGTTCAGTTTCAGAATGGCGTCCAGTGCTTTTTGTCTGGACTGTGTGTCGACCATTTCATTACGTACGACGGACAGTAATACATCGAAGCGTTTTTCCACGCCGGGGCGCAGATAGCCATCGAGGCAAATCCGCAGTAATTCCCTTTCGGTATCGTACAGTAATACATCTTCCAGTGCAGCCGGTATCTGTGGATAAAGTTCTGCTACACCCGCCAGTATACCTGCACAGGTAACCCTGAAAGGGGAGCCCGGTTCTGTGAGTTCTGTACAGAAGGCATCTACCAGTTGCGGGTGACGGGCAACGGATAATGCTTTTACCTGATTGAACAGTATTTCCCGCAGGCTTTCATCCCTTTCTTTTGTGAATAACTGTAATAAGGTATCCAATACCTGTTCGGTTTTCAGACGGCCGATCAGTAATGACAATACCTTTTTGCGTTGCGCTGTGTCAGGCAGGTCTTTGATACCGTCGAGCAGCATATTGCTGATCTCCGGATCTCTGCCTGCATAAGGGGCCAGCATATCTGTGAGTTGATTAAATTCTGTATCATCGAAAACGCCGGGATGGGAACTGAATGCAGCAGCAACCGTATTACGGATCTCTGGCAATCGCATCACTGGTTTCAGGAGTTCCAGCACGGTGAGACGTACGCCTGCTGAGCGGTCAGCAGCGAGGGAGGCTGCCAGTTGTATCAACTGCCCGTTGCTCAGTTCCGGCATTTCTTTTTGCAGGCGTAAAGCCTGTTGACGGATGCTTTCGTCGCTGTCGTGTACGGATGACCAGTATACCTGTGCGACCATCTCTCCGTTCCAGGGACGTATACGCTGTAATGCAAGCAGTGCCTGCGCGCGCATATAAGCTTCATTGTCAGTGCGCAGTACCTGTATGATCAGCGGCGCATAAGCTGCATCCAGCAGTTTGGCATCCGCCAGACGTCTGAGGATGCGTATACGGATATCCTTGTCATTCTTTACATCCAGATAGGGCTGTAAAGCGGTAACGATCTTTTCTCCCCATACCGGGCATTTCTCTGCCAGGGTGAGTGCCTGCATCTGTAATAAGGTGCCACCATTATGGTGTTTCTCCAGTGCTGCCAGTGCAATGTCTTCTGTTACGGCAGGTAATGTGGATAAAGTATCCTGTACGGCGGCCATTTCCTGTTCGCTGAGTTGTGTATCAGCACCCAGTGTAATAAAGAAGGGGGCCAGGCGGCTATCCTGGTGCAGACTTTCCTGTAAACGGTATAAGAGGGCAGTACGGGTATCACGGTCTTTCTCCTGCTGAAATACCAGTATCAATGCATCGAATAAAGCACTGAGGTCCGTAAAGCGGGAGGTATTCAGTGATGCCAGGAAGAAAAGTAGTTTGTCGCGCGTTTCTTTGTCCTTTGTTTGTGGCAGCACTTCCAGCAGGGCAGTGGTCACTTCAGGTACATGCAGGTTCTGTGATGCCAGTTGAATGATCTGAGCTTTGATCACCTGTTCTGCGTGGGGGCTTCCCAGTACTTTCCGGATCAGTCCCGGCAGGGAATGTTGGGTCGTATTGTCCATCCTTTTCAATTAGATATGATATAATAAAAGAGTGCGCTTACAATGTTTCTATCGCCTCTATTTTGTCGGTTTTAATCGTACAACGTTTGCCTTCAGCAGTTCTGACTTCTACGGCGCCGGGATGCAGCTGACTGACTATTCCGTGCACAATAGCGCTTGTCAAAAATATGGAGACGGGCTGTTGTTCTGTATAACTGTTTTCCAGTAATTTTTCGAACAGGGTTGTTGACATGACGAATGGGTTTTGTTAACCAATGGGGTGAATTTCGAACATTTACCGGCCAAAAATAAAGTTTAATTAAGAATTAAAAGTTAAAAATTAAGAATTAAGAATTATTGTTCATGAATGGATGTAAGGCGAATTAAGTTATATCATGCAGAAAGGCCTTATCCGATAACGGGACAAGGCCTTTCTGCATGGTAGCGATGTTGAAGACAGATGAGGGCTCAGGTATTAATTCCATTTCATATTTCTGATCTTCTTTCCTAATCCGATCATGACTTTCAGGTAAGGCCCCTGGAAATTATATTCCGGTGCTCCTGTTATCAGTGCGCCATTGTATCTCGCTTTCACGGTACCGGGCGACCAGTTATAACCCAATCGGAAGCCTATTGTCATGTATTTATTGTTTTGCGGACAATCCCACTGGTTATTTTTTAAAGTGATCATTCTTTCGAACTGAATACCCGCATCTATTGATGCGTTGGAGAACTGAATACTGCTATTGCGGCGGGAAGTGCTGATCAGTTCATTCATATCTTTCACGGGCGTACGGTCTGTGAATTTCAGTCTGGTACTGAATCCCTGTATCGCGACATAGGGATATAACCTGGAGCGGGGCGTTTGCATCACCACATAACCGATACCAGCGGCAACGGAATACCCGCCAAAGGTTGTTTTCATGTTATCAGGTTGATTGATGCTATGCGGTAAAATCAACGATGCTTCGCCACGGAATAAAAATCGGTTGTAGAAATAAGCGGTAGAAAAAGAGGCGGTTGTGTAGTTGTCTCTGATCGCATGGTAACCAAGTGGCTTCAGGGATGCATTAACGGATGACATGTTAGTACGCAGATAGCCTATGCCTGCATCGAACTGGATATACTTGTTGCGGGAAACAGGTATACTGTCCTGTGCATAGGCGTTAAGTATCAGCATGGTGCATAATGTCGCCAGGGAAACAATTTTTTTCATGTGTGTTTATTTGATGGTGACTGAATTATAGTTTGCATTGACGGCCAGTAAGGGTAATGTTGTGGCGCCGGTGGTGATGAATGCATATTGATTCCCTTTTTTTACCTGACGGGCAGCATATGTTTCCGGCAGGTATAGTGTACCATCCGTACTGACGATCCTGTAGCGACAGGCATTGAGATCCTGTGGCCGGAGGGTGATATCAGTGCGGGTGGATTTTATATCGAGTGATGAGATCTTCTTTAGCGAGAGATCGATATCGCCATATTTGCTGAGGAAGGTATAGTTACCGCTGTCAAGGTCCATGGCTATCCTTGATTTTTCATCAGTGCAATGCAGGGATGTCGTGTTGACATGGCTGCCCCGTATTTCGCTGTAAGTGGCGGCGATCTTTACCTGTCCGCTGATAGTAGTGAGTTGCAGATCACCGAAAGAAATATGCAGGTCTATCTTTCCGGATAAACGGGAGAGCGTGATGTTACCATATTTATCTGTGATATCGAGGGCGTTGTTTTCCGGTACGAGCAATTCTATTTTAATAGCCAGTTTACTTTGTATACGGTCAATAGCAGCAGGGAGTGTGAATATGTTTGTCAATTCTATCCGGTCTTTTTCTTTTGTCAGGGCATAGCGCATATAAGCCAGTTCCTGTTGCGCTATCTTTTTATCAGGATGTGATGCCTGAAAGCTGATGCGCAGTTGTATGTAGTTTTTCTCCCATCCGGTGATGGTAACTGCTGCTTTTTCTGCCCTGATAGCGAGCAGCGTAGAGGGGGTGCCGGGAATATCCTGTGTGTATAACCTGTTTACTGTCTGATCGGCTGACTGTGACAACAGGCGCCCACCGAAGTGGAGTAAAACAAACAGCAGGGGCAGTAGTCTATGTTTTCTAAACATTTTATATGATTTGCAGCATGGATCTGATGATCCTGCCAAGGTGATTTTCTATTCTTACTTTTGCGCGCAGCAGCTGTTCGTTATCGCCGAACAGGCGGATTTCCTGATCAATGGCAGAGAGTTCGGTAGTGGATGCATCCAGTTCTGCTTTTAGCTCAAGGAAAGCCGGGGACTTACAGGCGATATTGTTACCTGCACATAGCTGCCGGATATAAGTGATCGCATCTTTTTCGACGGAGAGCGAAGGTGTAGGTACTGTGTCTCCTTTTACTATGATGGGGGCTGCTTTCCGTAGCTGGTGCCAAAGCGGTACTGCTGTTAGTAACAGACACGCGGCTGCTGCAAGCGCCCCGATCTTCCGGATATGCACAATACGTTTGTTCTTTCTGCGGTTATTGATGGCGGTCCATATCGTATCTGTGTCCGGGAACTGCTCCGGATAGCTTTCTCCGTATGATCCTGCCTGATCCTGCAGGAGCTTGTCAATCATTTGATCATTCCATTCCATCCGTGTGTTTTTAACAATTCTTTTAGTTTACTGCGGGCGTGTGTTAACTGAGAACGGGAGGCGCTTTCAGTGATGCCCAGCAAGGTTGCTATTTCTTTGTGGCTGTAACCGTCGATCACATTGAGGTTGAGGATAGTACGATAGCCTGTAGGGAGATGATGCATCAGTTGCATGATCTCTTTCGCTGACGAATCGGTATGTATCGGCAGACTTTCTTCTTCCGCTTCAGACGTAGTCAGTAACAGGCGTTTATGCTTCCGCAGCCGCATGAGGCATTCGTTGATCATGATCCGTCTTATCCATATCTCCAGGCTTTGTTCTCCACGATATTCAAAGGTTGATAGTTTGTTAAACACCTTCGTGAAACCTTCGATCAGCGCATCCTGTGCCTCTGCATCTTCCCGGATGTAGCGCTGACATAGTCTGGCCATGACGGTTACATACCGTTCATACAGGCGTTTTTCGCTCAGGCGGTTGCGTTGCAGGCAGGATGTTATCAGCTCCTTAATGATCAAATGATTCCAGTGTTTAGGTATTGTCGTAGTATATAATGCCGGGAATAAAACAAACGCTGCACGGGGTCAAAAAAAATTACAGTACCTCAAATAAGGTGAAAAAAACGAAGGTGGTAGATGGGGATTGCTATTTTAACAATAAATAAGCTTTTGGGGAGATGGGGAAAATCAAAAGGCCAGCGTTCCTATCAGGAGCGCTGGCCTTTTATCGATATAAGTGAGTTTGTTACGATCGGTTAGAATCTGAAAGTAGCATTCACAGACAAACGTCTTGGCATTTGTTTTTCCAGGGTGGTCCATCCCGTGAAGTATTCCTTGTTGCTTACGTTGTCCAGTTTCACACCGAGACGGTATGATTTTGCATTATAGAATACAGATGCATTCAGTACGGTGTAAGAAGGTATTGTAAACAGACCGGTAGTCAGACCGTTGGTCACGTTGTTATCGCTTGCATAGTTACCGCCGAAGCCCAGACCAAGACCTTTTACGGTGCCTTTGGTGAAGGTGTAGCTGATCCAGGCGTTTGCCAGGTTAGCAGGACCGGCAGATACGGGTCTTCTGTCCAGGTATTCTTTGTCTATCTGTACAGCCTTGCTGTCATTGTAGCTGTAACCTGCTACGATGTTCAGACCTGGCAGTGGATTCGCGATCAGGTCAAATTCAACGCCTTTGCTTTTCTGTTTACCATCCTGGATGGTTACGTTGTAGGCAGTGCCTTCACGCTCTACGGTGATCTGACGGGTCATGTTAGACACCAGCAGGTCGTAGTAACTGGCAGTCAGGGCTACTTTGTGGTTCAGTACATCCAGTTTTACACCACCTTCCCATTGGTTAGCCTGTTGTGGCTTGAAGATGTTGGTGTAGTCAGGCAGCACTCTTGTACCGGGAGCCGTGTTGCTGAAACCGTTCATATAGTTACCGAATACGCTTACCTGGTCTTTAACGATCTGGTATACCAGACCGAATTTAGGAGACACTGCTGTCTGGCCATATTTATCGCTTGTCGTATTGGTGGAGAAATCTTTATATCCTTTGCTTTCAAAACGGTCAACACGCAAACTTGCCATTGCGCTTAACGCGTCTGTGATATTCAGTACATCAGAGATGTATGCGCTGTATACCTGTGCGCTGCTACCGTCTTTAGTCGCACCCTGTCCGGCGAGTTTCGCATCTACTGCTGCTCTTGTCAGCTGTGCATAGCGGGGATCGTCATTACGGGTCACATTCACGAAGTCGAACAGTGCGTATGCGCTGTTATTGTTTACTGTGCTCTGGTCATTGAAATCCAGACCGAATACTACGCGGTTACGCAGGCTACCGATCCTGAAATCGCCGATGAAGTTCTGCTGGATATCAGTGGTGGTAGTGGTAGAGTTCTGGTTGTATGCAAAGCGGCTCAGCAATGTATCATTTGCTACGGCAGCTCCCATATCCAGGAACATCACATAAGAATAGTAACCATCGCTTTTACGGGAACTTCTTGACAGTACGGTCTGGGAAGTCCAGTTGTCAGAAATTTTATAAGTAGCCTGGCCATACAGGTTTACTGTAGGTGTTTTATGCGTCAGGTCGTTGCTGGTGTAAGACCTGTTGAAATCCATGTGCAGTTCTTCAGGTGTACGAGCGATCAGTGGACGATATCTGTTGAAGAACAAACTCATCGGGTTAGTGCTCTCTGCGTTGTAGAACTCAGCATTCACGAGGAAGGATAATTTATCGCTTGCTTTGTAGGAGAAGCCTGGCGCAAAGAAGAAGGATTTTTTGAAACCCGCATCCTGGAAGCTGCCTTCATCGTGGTAAGCCGCGTTTACACGCAGTAAAGCGGTTTTGTCGGCATTCAGCGGTGCATTCACGTCGGCTGTTACGCGGTTCAGGCCAAATCCGCCGGCAGTGTAACTGATTTCACCACCGAAAGTATCGTAAGGTTTTTTCGTAACGATATTGAGCAAACCACCGAAAGAAATATAACTGCTACCAAATAAGGTACCGGAAGGACCTTTGATGGATTCAATTCTTTCTACGTTAGCAGGGTCGATACCACCGTTGGTCAGACCTGGAATGCCATTGATCATGGTTGGCTGTACAGCGAAACCACGCATTGAGAAATAGCCTGCACCGTCAGTAGGACGGCCTGTAGATGACCAGAGTTTGGTTACACCCGGTGTATTTTTCAGTGCGTCGTCAAAGTTGGTCACTACCTGTTCCTGCAGCAGTTCTTTAGATACGATGTTGTATACCTGTGGATTCTCCAGATTTTTTAAAGGGAGACGTGCGACGTATTCAGATTCTTTTTTGGCGAACTTACTACGGCCGGTCGCTACTTCCACTTCGTGCAACTGGACATCTGACAATTGTAAGGTAACGTTGATTTCGGTCGTATTATCAGAGGTGACGATAACTGTTTCTTCTTTTGCGCCGTGGCCCAGGAGGGTAACCTGCAGGGTGTAGGTGCCCGGTTTCACATTGTTCAGTAAGAAAGCGCCATTTTCGTCTGTAATGGTCGATTTCTTTGTGTTTTTTAATGTCACTGATACCATTGCGGCTGCCTTTCCGTCGGTCGTCTTAACTGTACCTTTAACAACTCCGTTGCCATCTTCTGCGAAGAGTGCACATGGACTGAATGCCAGGAGCATCAAAAGTAAGGTCTGAAGTAATCTCATATAATACTTAGGTTTTGGGCCGCAAAGTTGGGGTATAAGCAGCCGGGCCGTTTATGCAATCGGGAAAATGATTTACGCTATGCGGAAAAATAGTTGAAGGGTCAACTATGAAGGGTACAAGGAAAGTTGGTATATCTGTATAGGGTGATGTATAAAGTGTTGATTAGACATTAAATAGTATGGGTGATCCACCATGTATTGCCAAAAGGGTCTTTTACGCCTGCACTTCTTCCGTAGGGCTGGTCAGCAGGCGGCATGATGCTTTCTGCTCCTTTTTCGAGTGCTTTCTGATAAGCCTGGTCGCAATTTTCCACATAGACAAACATGCCCGCATGTTGAGGAGGATAGGTGTCCGTACTATCTGCCAGCATGATGGTGCTGCCATGGATATTGATCTCTGCGTGCATGATGGTGTTTTCGTCCCGCATGGTACGGTTTTGTTCGGTTGCGCCGAGCACATCTTTGGTGAAGTCTATAAATCCGGCTGCATGCTCAATAATCAGATAAGACATTACTGCCTGGTAGTGCAGGGGTAAGTTCAGGGTGGCCATTGGTGGTTATTTAATAATTAAAGTTAGCCATTATGTCGCTGAGATCATGCGTAAGAACAATCATTTGTTAAGTGAAAGCTGTCCCGCTTATTTGTATATTGTATAGCTAACCATTCAGATATGAAGATAATATTCACGATTGCCACGCTTGTTACGTTGTTTACCTGTCCCGCTTCTCATCCGGAGACAAAGGTTACTACTGCCCCCAGGGAAAAAGAAGATACAGGGATTATTACAGGGGCCAGTCAGACCACTGCCTATCTGCCATTACTGAAAGGGAAGAGGGTAGCTGTACTGGCTAATCCTACTACCGTTATCGGGAGTAGTCATCTGGTGGATAGTCTGCTGAAGAGAGGTATTAAAATTGTCAAGGTATTCGGACCGGAGCATGGCTTCCGGGGAAATGCCAGTAACGGGGCTAAGGTGAAAGATGAAAAGGATGCCGCTACCGGTTTGCCGATCATTTCACTGTATGGCGCCAAGCGTAAACCGGGCGCTGCTGAACTGGCAGATGTGGATATTGTCATCTTTGATATACAGGATGTAGGCTGCCGCTTTTATACCTATATCAATGTACTGAGAGATGTGATGGAAGGTTGTGCGGAGCAAAATAAGGAAGTCATGATCCTGGACAGACCTAACCCTAATGGTTATCTGGTAGACGGGCCGGTATTGGATATGCGGCTGAAATCGGGTATCGGACAATTCCCGATCCCTGTTGCACATGGTATGACCATCGCTGAGTTTGCAAAGATGATCAATGGTGAGGGCTGGTTGCCTGGTGGAAAAACATGTAAACTAAAGATCATTCCGCTGAAGAACTACCGGCATGATATGGAATATACATTACCCGTAAAACCATCACCCAATCTGAATACACAGCAGAGCATCTTATTATACCCTTCCACCTGTTTATTTGAAGGTACTGTCATCAGTCAGGGGAGAGGTACGCAGTATCCGTTTACCGTGTTGGGAAGTCCTGCGTTGAAAGACAAATACAGTTTCTCCTTTAAACCGGTGAGCATTCCTGGTATGAGTGAAACACCGCTGCATATGAATAAGGAATGTTATGGACTTGACCTCAGAAACTATGATATAGCCGAATTACGCCGTCAGAAAAAGATCAATCTGGAGTGGATGATCTCATTGTATAATGCTTATCCTGATAAGGCCCGCTTCTTTGATCGTTCGATCAGTACGCAGATCGGGAATATCGATTATCTGGCCGGTGTATCTGAATTTAAACAGCAGATCATTGCAGGAAAGACAGCGGAGGAGATCCGTGCGTCCTGGGAACCTGGTTTATCGAAGTATAAAGAGATGCGTAAAAAATACCTGTTATACCCCTGAGCATAAAGGGGGGATTTTTCCGGTTTTTGGATAGACGTGATTGCGCGTGCGGGCATTTCTTTGATATTTGCCTGCATACGTGAAAAACTATTTTATCCCAAAAACATCATTTCATGGCATGGAGCTATAGAAAACGCATTAAAATTATCCCCGGTGTACACCTCAACATCAGCCGTAAAGGCATTAGTACTACTATTGGCGTCAGAGGCGCCAGTCTGAACATCGGTCCCAATGGCACCTATCTGAATACCAGTATCCCTGGCCTGGGTATTTATAACAGGCAAAGATTATCGTCTGCGCCGGGACAGTCCCAGCGACCGGAAGCCTATGTGCCGGAAGTAGCCACGCTGGAACCGGAAGATCGTGGCAATATATTCAGCGTAGCGCCTAATGACGTTACCAGTAATGATATGCAGGGTATAAAGGCTACGATTATTGCTGCACATCGTCAGAAGAAAGAACTGGCACAGGACCTGGCGAAGGTACAGTCAGCGCTTTTTGTATCCCGTATAAAGTTGTTATGTACTTATGTATTGTTATATGGACTTTTTGTACGTAAGATCTCTGTGCAGATAAAAGAAACGATTGCTGCACAGCAGGATGCGATCCTTCGTATAAAGGAGCAGATCGATAATAGTTATATGCAGATGGACATTGAATTCGATACAGAAATGAAAGCGAAATTCAGTGTATTGGAAGAGACGTTTAAACAGTTATCCCGTTCGCAGAAAGTATGGGATGTTACCAGTGCCGTACATCAGAACAGGGTTGCAGCCAGGTCGGCTGCATCGACCCTGGTTATGAAGAGAGAGGTAGCGATTGCTGTGAAAGGTATTCCTGATATCAGATCAGAGATATCGCCTTTATGGCTGAAAAATGCGAATGGCGCGGACCTGTATTTCTACCCGGGCTTTGTGATCATGTATGATTCACGTGACCAGTTTGGTATTATCGGGTATAATGAATTGCAGTTTGACTTCGGCCCTGTCCGTTTTGTAGAAAGGGGCATTGTGCCTGGTGATAGTAAGGTGATTGACAGGACCTGGGAGAAGGTAAACAGGAATGGTACGCCTGATAAGCGATTTAAAGACAACCGTCAGATCCCTATCGTAAAATATGGTAGTATATCGCTGAAGACGCGGAATGGGTTGCATGAAGAGTATGAGTTCAGTAATTATGAGGCAACCGAATCCTTTGGTAACGCATTCACCAGTTATATCCGATCCATCAGCAATTAAGTGAAATAACCCCTACCGGTGCGGATAGTGTTTGCTGTCTGCACCGGTGTATATGATAACCCCGTATATTGATGAAGTCCCCTCAGAAAAGAAGTTGTCTGCCCACCGTTATCAAGGCTGGTATTGTATTCCTGCTGCTGTACATCCTGTTTTCGCTGATGCCGGGATTGCATTCACAGTCGGTCTATAAAACACCTTACGGCAGGAAATATCATACGGCAGATTGCAGGATGGTAAAGAATGTTTCTCAGCGATTGTCGCTGACAGAAGCCATACGGTTACATCTGGCCCCCTGTAAGATCTGTCATCCGGAATTACAGGAGTCAATCGCAGCACCTGTGCAACAACTATTACAAAACCCTATAGAGCAATTCTCCGGGGAACCGGTAAAGAAACCCGCAGGTACGGGACGTACGGTGCGTTGTCAGGGTATAACCAAAAAAGGTACCCGTTGTAAACACATGACAAGTATAGGCAACGGATACTGTTTCCAGCATCAGCCAGACTGAAGATTACGATTGTACGAAGTGCCAGCAAACGCCTGCAATATCAATGATATTTACTTCTCTGCCGTAGGGTTGGTCGATTGGTTTGCTGAGCTTTATACCGAATCGTTCGGGGAGTTGTCTATCTGATACTTCTTTCCAGAAATCATCTGCATTTTCTATCCCTACGCTGAGCATAAAGTTTTGTGCAAAGGGTTCATTGTCGTAGTGCTGCAGGATGAAAGTGCATCCATCTTTTTCAAAACCGATATAATCGCCGCCATCCCAGCTGATATTGAAACCCAGTTCCTGAAAAAGTTGTTTAGAGCCATTGAAATCGCTGCCCGAAGGTACGAATGGGGCAAGAGAAAGGAATTTCATTTGGTGTGTTTGTATGTGAATAAAGTAGTTTATTGGGGGGATAGTGGTGCTATACACTATCTGCTGCGATACCGAAGATATAGTATTCGTGTTAACGAAAGGAATGTTATATTTAGTGTAATTCACCCTATGCGCAAGATATGAATCCACGTAACCTGTTTCTCCCGCTTTTAATACTGTTCCTCGTTGCTGCCTGTAAAAGGAATACTGAAAGGAAAATACTTGATTTTGGCGTTTTTAAATTGACGACTCCCGCTGGCTGGACGAAGTTCAGGGAGCAGGGTATTGATACCTATGTTGGTGGAGTAACGGATGGTAAGGACACGCTGCATTTTGGTTATGGTCACTACCATGAGGAAATAGGAGAGTTTGCAGACGGGAAAATGATGTATGCGATTGAAACTGTCAATGGACTGGAGGCAAGGATAGCAGTGTCTGAGGTACCGGGACATGTGGCTGTAATGATAATAGATGTTAATAAGGAGGATCAGTTTATTATAGATGGAACAAACTTAAAACAGCCTGATATTGCATTGGATATTTTTCATTCAGTTGTTTTTGAAAATAGTGATGTGTCGGTCAATCGCAGAAAACCTATTGATAGTTTTGAACTACGTGCACCGGTTTCGGGAAGAGAGTTGTTTAGTATAAATTGTGCGCCCTGTCATTCTTTTAGTAAACTGCTTACAGGACCGGCGCTGTCTGAAAGGATAAAAGTCAGAGACGATAAATGGTTATATAAATTTTTAGCGGACCGCGCATCTGTCAGCTCCGATACGGGGCAGGTCCGGTTGAAAAAACAATTTGGTTTTGCATGTGCGAAGTTCCCTGACATGAGCAAAGAAGAACGCCGGATGTTGATAGAATACCTCAGATCCAGATAATCCCTGTCATCTATCTGGAAAGTTTTCCTACGAAATAAAGATTTTGCAGGCTCCTCTATTGTTGTTACATTTAATTGTAAGGTTTACATTTAATAGTTGATATGCTATGTTCTGCACAGATTTGTGTACCGGTAGTTATCCGCAGGGCTGGAACGGCTGGATCTTACTATCTGAAAAATTTACTGTGTATGTATATCCACGGGCAGGTATTTGTGCCGTTGTATACTGTCACGGCAGGACAATATGCTGCTTAAAATGACCCATTCGAAGAAGCGACGAACAAGCGACGGCGAAGCGACGAATCTGTGACGAATAAGCCCTGTTACTGAAGACCATTTCCCAAAGACCCATCTCCCATATTTCCACCCTCAGCACCCTAATATTTTATCATTATAAATCTCACGTATGAAAAGAAAATTCCCCCTTCCTGCAATTGCAGCCATGATGCTGTTTGCCTGTAAAAAAGACATTGAAAAGAGTATGGCGAGTGCTTTACCCATTCCTGCTACCACAGCGGTAGCCGCGGTACTGCCTTCTTCCGATTTTAAAGGCGTTAACTGGGCTGATACCCGGGATAATTTTGCGGATGATGAACTGGTTCTGTCTGGTACCACTATCAGTGACAGCTATGCCACTATCCAGACAAAAGCCGATTATATACTGAGTGGCTTTCAGACGGCGGGCGCCAATACCGTACGCTTACCTGTCAATCCTCCTACCGTGCTGGGTACCTGGTGGCAGGCATATAAGGGCGCTATTGACAAAGCCAGTACCAAAAATATGAAAGTCTTACTAGCCTATTGGGAAGGCGCTTCCTCACGCAATGGACTGATTGATAATACCACTACCTTCTGGCAGATGTGGGATGCGATCATTGCCGCCTACAGGGCCAATCCGCTGATCTATTTTGAGGTCTTTAATGAGCCGCATGGATACAGTGCGACAGACCTGCTGACACTGTATAATCAGTTCGTAACCCGATATCCCGGGGTGCCTGAAAACAGGTTTGTACTGGATGGTACCGGATATTCCACCGGTGTGAATACGGTGGGGGCAGATACCCGTTTTGACAGCTGTCTGCTTTCTTTTCATGATTATACCTGGTTTGAAAGTAGTAAGACGACAACGGCCGACTGGGAACAACCGGTTAAATCGCTGGCTTATCCCGGTAGGACCATTGTCACGGAGTTTGGTACGGTGATGACAGATGGTACCAACTATTCCGGCGCACCGGGATCAAATGTGAATAACACCTATCTGCAGGGCATGACGAATTCACTGCGTGAGCTGGGGGTAGGTTGTGTATACTGGCCTGGTCTGAGAACGGGGGATACTTATAGCATGTTTACCGCTAATGGCACATCCCTTGCTACTAATAACAGTTCTGGTTTAGCCCGTTTAAAATATGCCTGGGGAACCGGCACAATTACACCTCCGTATGCATCGTTTACAACAGGGGCTTACTATAAAGTTATCAATAAACACAGCGGTAAAGCGCTGGAAGTATATAACCAGCTGACTACTAATGGTGCCGCGATGGATCAGTGGGACTATTGGGGTGGTAATAATCAGCAATGGTCATTTAATGCTCTGGGAAGCAATTATTTTTCTGTGATCAACAGAAACAGTGCTAAGTCGCTGGATGTGAATGGCCAGTCTACTGCTGCAGGAGCGGCAATTGTGCAATGGGACTACTCGGGCGGCAACAATCAGCAATGGCAGATTGTTGATATAGGTTTTGGTTATTACAAGTTATTAAACAGGAACAGCGGTTTTTCATTGGATGTCAATGGTCAGTCAACCGCCAACGGAGGTAATGTGATCCAGTGGAACTGGAATAGTGGCGCAAATCAGCAATGGCAGATCACGACACCTTAAATAAAGAACGGCTGACATATCAATACTTTACTATTTTTGTGTATATGTTAGTATCCTACACTTATCCCCGGCACCTCAAAGCCGGTTTCTTTTCCCGCATTACATGGTCTGTACTGCTTGCACTGTTACTATCACCATTTCTGCTCCGGGCACAGCATACAAAGCGGCCTGACTATCAGCTGCTCTGGCGGATAGAAGCGCCCGGCGTAAGTACACCCTCTTATCTGTTTGGTACGATGCACCTGACAGAAAAGAGGGTGTTTGATTTCAGTGATTCGGTATTACTGGCATTGCGCAGCGCAGATGCATTTGCTATGGAGATCGATCTTGATTCTGTGATGTCGTATATGCTTTCTCCGGGTGGTCCGCTGCGCGATACTGTTAACTATATGCGTAAAATAATGACGCCCGCAGAATACAGATTTGTGGATAGTCTGGTGGTGAAGAAGTCGGGTGTTCCTATTGCGCAGCTGAACCTGAAAAGACTCTGGTTTGTGGAGAAACTACTGCTGGATGAAGATGAAGTGATCAGCAAAACTGCTGGTACGGGTGCGAAAGCGGAGAATATTTTCCTGGATGGCTGGCTGCATCAGAAAGCTACGTTTATGGGGAAGCCGGTACATAGTCTGGAGCGGTTGGAGAATCAGCTTTATTTTATGAGCGCCGACGTAACCACATTACAAAAAGAGATCTTTCTGGAAAGTATCGGTTATCAGGTGGCGGCCAGCGAAAGGCCGGCAGAAAAGGAGTTGTTCGATGCGCGGGTAAGTTTCCTGGATTCGCTGGTAAATCTCTATTATGCCGGTGATCCGCAGAGAATGTACAATCTGGTGGACAAAGCAAAGGAAGATGATATGGGGCCGGGTTTAGGTAAGCGTAATGTTGAGATGGCGGCTAACCTGGCTACATTGATAAAAAGTAAAAGTGTGTTTGCTGCTGTAGGTGCGGCACACCTTTCCGGTAATATGGGATTGATCACGCTGCTGCGTGCCAAAGGCTTTAGTGTTAATCCGGTGAAGGCCACCTTTACAGGTGTGGCGCAACGTGAGCGGCAACGACTGGACAGTGTGAAAGGATACACACTCAACAGGATGGCAGATGGATATAGTGTTGTATTCCCCGGTGTACCTATCGCTTATCCGATCCCTAATATGAACAGGAAGATGTATGTAGGTACTAACGATAATGAAGCCGCATTTTCCCTGACCATGGACCTGCCGCAACTGGATAAAAATGAGAAAGAACTGGTGGATATGCTCATCGCGAATATGGCGGCACAGGGTAAAGCTGAGCTGAAAAGGTCATATCCGATCGTTTACAGGGATATCGCGGGTACAGAAGCTGTGATGATGCAGGGAAAACTGCCCTTCCATATGCGCCTGTTTATCCGTAATAACAGGGCTTTTGTTTTTATGTATGGGTCGGAGGGGACTGACAGTGTTGCACGAAAAGATTTCTTTAAATCAGTTCGTTTTTATGATGTTGTACGTGCGGTCAGTGTGTATGATACCTTGTATCGTCCGGAGCTTGGATTTTCTGCGCTGATGCCTTCGGATGCCAATTATGTGAAGGCCGATCACAAAGGGGAGACGCGTCCGGTAGAAGCTTATACGGCACTGGATGATGCGAACCGTATTTCCTATGTGCTGCGTGTCGAGAAAATGAAACCGGGGTATTACAATACAGACGATGCGGCTGCATTGGCCGGTATCCGTACGGTGTTACTCAGACAGGACTCTACCTTACAACTGATCGATTCTACCATGACCAGGAAAGACGGTTATGCGTTCTTTCAACTGTTGTATCGTCATACCAGCGGGTATATGTCCCGTCTGCATTTTATATCCAGGGGAAACCTGGCTTATAGTCTGCTTTGTACTTATGATGGTAAAAGCAAAGACAGTAGTTACTGGAGGGGATTTCTGGACGGTTTCAGGCTATTGCCGGTGAAGGCACAGGATTTGAACATACCATTTACTGCAACTGACAGTAGTTTTACGATCAATGGTCCGGAACGTTTTACTTTCTATGGTCATGATAAGGCAGTGACAGTTACCGATGATGTGTATGCGGCGCTGGATAGTGCTTCTTTCTCATCTTACATTGTAACGATCAACAGATTTTCACGTTATCATAGTGGTGATCCGGATAGTCTGATGAAAACGTTCCTTCATCCTGAAGACTCTTCTGTGGTTGTAGCAGATTACAAAAAATCGGTTGTCAATGGGTGGCCGGTATATGATACAGAACTGAAATCATTGAATACGAGTTTACGATCCTACAGAAGAGTGATCGTGGTAGGACATGTGATGTATTGTTTGTCAGCAATTGTTCCCGAAGAGGTAGTCAGCGCTGGCCGTGCGCAACAGTTCTTTGATTCCTTCCATCCCGGGGAAAAAGAACAGGCTTCTACATTGAAGATCGGAGAGAAGAAATTACCGATGTTACTGGCTGACCTGCAGGGTACAGATACGACAGCTTTTAAAGCTGCAGGTGAGTACCTGGTGTATATGCGTCCTGACAGTCTGGATAAGACAACGATTTTAAAAGCGTTGCAGGCGCCATTCCCGCTCGATACCATTGGTTACAGAAGAGTACAGTTGCTGGTGAATCTCGAAGAAATGGCAGATGATGCTATTGTAGGTGCTGCCGAGTATTTGTTTACAACTGTTAAGGATACCGGATTGCGGATCGAATTACTGAGTTTTCTTAGCGGGATGCCGCTGGATACTGCTATGCAGACATTCATCCGTCTGGCAGCAGCTATACCAGAGAATAATGAGATCAACGATAATATTTTTTCTTATGCCATGGAAGATAATGGTATGCAGGAAAAATACCTGCCGGCTATTATTGCAGCAGCAGAAAAATCGGGTAGTATACTGCAACAGTTTGTTGTCCACTTCAATGAAGATTCTATATGGAGAGCGCCCAATTTTGAAAAGTATGGTCTGGAAAGGCTGGCGCCAGGTATGGTACAATTGCTGAGCCGTCAGTTAAGGGCATGGAATACCGATCAGAAAGAAAACGGCGGTTTTGTATGGCTGAGTCGTGTACTGGCTACCGGTAATACCCTCTCCCTGCCGGGAATGCCGGTAAAGGCAGAAACCGTTTTCTCTCCATTGCTGACAGATTCCATTCCGGCCATCAGTGCATTTGCTGCACGTGGATTGATCAATCATGGGATTAAGGTAAATGATAAAGTGCTGAAAGAAATCCTGAATGACGATGCAGTGGGCTATTCATTTATTGTTGATGTGGAGAGCGATCAGCATCTGTCAAAGATCCAGCATCTGCTGACACAGGAATTAATTGGCCGTGCTTATCTGGCTTACAATATGGAGGAATACAATGCGGATGCCCCTATAGAACAGGTGAGCCGCATAAAGGTGCAGATTGACAATAAGCCAGCTGTCTGGATCACGCTGTATAGCTATAAAAGCTATGATGATGAATTGTCTTATATCTTTAGCGGACCTCAACCGCTGGATCCGGCAAAATTTAACACCAAGCCAGATCTGTTCTATCCACTGGAAGATTTGGAAAAAGTGAAGAACAAAAAAGAGCTGACAGCCGAAGCGATCAGGGCTTATAGAGAATACCTTGCACCGCCGCTGGCAGCAGATGAATATTAAGAGATACATCCGCCCTTTTTTTTCGTTAACTTTAAATAAAAACAATGGAAAATAAAGGGCTGCTTTTTATCCCCGATATAAGTGGCTTCACCCGTTTCGTGAATGAGATCGAGCTTGAGCATAGTCATCATATTATTCAACAGTTGCTGGAGGTGTTGATCAATGCCAATCAGGCCGGGTTCGAGATATCCGAAATAGAAGGAGACGCCATTCTGTTTTATAAGTTCGGTGCGCCAATCGAATTGGAAGTTTTGTATAAGCAGGTGGAAAGAATGTTCTGTGAATTCCACCGTCACCTCAATGCTTACGATCAACGCAAGATATGTCAGTGTCACGCTTGTGTTGCTGCCGTCAATCTCACCCTGAAAGTAATTACACACTATGGTGAGTTTACAACCTATCAGGTAAAGAATTTCAGTAAACTGATCGGGAAAGATGTGATCGTGGCACATCAGTTATTAAAAAATAATATAGCGGAACATGAATACTGGCTGGTTACAGACAAACTTTTCAGAGATGGATCCAGGCCTGATCTGGCTTCGTGGATGAAGTGGAATGCCAGCAAAAAGGAAACCGAGACGGGTAATGTGTTGTTCCATTATACACAGCTCGGTGAACTAAGAAAACAATTACCACCGGAGCCGGATCCGCAGCTGGAGTTGGCCAGTAAAGTGAAAGTGTTTTCCGTATCAAAGGAATATGATGTTGATATCAAAACCCTGATATATACTGTTGTGCATTTTGAATTCCGCCATCTCTGGCAGGTAGGGTTAAAAGCAGTGGATGAAGTAGAACATTTTCTGCCTGGCGTTGGCAGCCGTCACCGGCATGTGATGAGTAACGGAAGAGAAGTATTGATGTATACCAGCAGCTTTTCCTACGATCCGGAGGATAAGGCCGTATTCAGTGAAACAGAAGAAAAAAGGAAAAGAGCTACCTATTACACGGTAGAGAAAATAAACGATCATAAATCCAGACTGACCCTGGATTATTATCTGCATAAAAATACCATCAACGAATTCGTGTTTAAACTTACAGAGAAAACAGCACTTGAAACTGATCTGCGGAAGTCGCTGGATAATCTCGTGCCGATTGTCATGAATATGAAATTGCCCCTGGAATTCTGATGAAAACCACTTTTGACAAGTGATATTCTTTGTTAACACCGTTGCTGATCCTCCTTACGCATTGACGATCTGATAATTTTTCCGTCAATGGTACAAATCCTCCCTTATTTCTCCGTCTATGGTAATAAGTTTCATTCAACTTTGCGCCGACGATACACTATGCCATTATTCCATTACATGTCACTAATATAACCTGATGATAGTCAGAATGATTTATTGCCTCATGGTGGCTGTTGTCCTGTGCAGCGCCTGCGGTAAAGTATATGACCTTAACGGCGTGGACTGGGAAGCGGACGTACCACCCAGTGATTCCGTATTCAACCGTGAAATACAGATCCTGAACCTGGGCGCCCACCTGCCGGATGGACATCAGCCACTGGATGATACAGATCCTATGTTTTTCAGTCTGGAACGCTTTGGTTCCATAGGTATCGGCTACAGAAGTACCGATCGCTGGGATCTTGCCTTTAGCGGAATGGCAAGAGCCAACATCACTGCTAATAACGGTGCTAAAAGCGGCTTTGGATATGGTACATCGGCTGTCGGTGGACTGGTCGTACTGGATGCTGCTTTTGATGATGTGACGGAAATACCGGACGATAGTCAGTTTAAATATCCAGGTCAGACCGGACTGGATGATCAGGGCGCTTTTGGTCAGCCATTAGGTCATGTGGTATACACATTCGAAGGTAATTTCCTTCGTCCTGATATTATGAAGGATATCGACAATCCTGATCCTGCTATACAGGTACAGGTGAACAAGTATAGACACATGATCTATTGTCTTTCACAGGAAACCGTAAAGACATTCAAAAGCGTCAGGACATTGAGGCCACGTACCATCATCATCAAAACAGCAAAAGGGAACTATGCCAAAATGGAGACACAGAGTCTGTATGATGGTATTATGGATGCTATGCAGATGCGTAGGGATAAGGGTATCAAAATGCCGGTCTATAGTTTCCGGTATGTACTGGCGAAGGCGGGAGAAAAGCGGTTTGGTTTCATGGTAAACCGGCCTAAGATCACTGTTACACTATAATAAACAATTGTTACTAACATATACACAATGAAACAAACTGTCAGCCACATAAAGCAATTTTACCAACTTGCGGTTATCGCTGTTTTTATCACAGGATTCTTTTCCTGTAAGAAAACGGAGGTGGTGCCTTTTGAACGTACGCCTGATAACACTATACAGGAATACCGTATTACCAATGCGGCAGATACACTGTTCGGTGCGATCGATAATGGTAAGAATACGATCACACTGTACATTCCTTACTATATAGGTATTGAATATATCGTGCCTGAGATCAAAATAGATAAAGACGCCAGACTGGTTGATGCCGCAGGCAATACGATCAATCTGGATGGCGGCATACTGCCGGTGCCTATTGACACTACCGGATATCAGTATACTGTCGTGAGCAGTGATAAAAGCATCCGCAAGTACACACTCATCATGCAGATCGCACCGCATCCCGATAGTCTAAGGGCCGGTTATTCCTTTGTGACAGCTGGTAGCACAGAGATCGCCTACAATGCGGGTATAGAAAGAGTGGTGTCCGGAAGATTACCTATCTATGGTAATTTTGGTTCTACCAGTACGAATGCGAAGTTTACACTGACGAATCAGGCTACCGGGAAAACCTACACCAATCTGATGACCACTTATGATATTACACCGGGAGCCGCCTATTACGCATTACAGGTGGATATTTCTCCGGAAGCAGACAGTGGTTATTATAATGTAGAAATGACACATCAGGGTCGTACAGCTAAATTGCCGCCGATTCACCTGATCTACGGGAAGCCCAAATTTACCAATCTGAAATCCACTTCTGTATATGCGCCCGGTGATACCGTTGTATTTGCTGCGCAGAACCGCAGTACCAATGACGCCCTGAATGGTAATATTATCGGTCTGGACAGGGTATATATGAAGTTCGTGAAATCGGGTTTCAACTTTGGTGGATCTTATCCGACTACTTTCCCGGAAAGCCTCTGGAGCCAGGAACTGGAAATGAAGATCCTCAGTGTAAGTCGTACAGAAGTGAAGGTCGTTTTCCCTGAGTTACCGGCAGGTGCTGCAGGTCCTTACATTTATTCCTTCACACTTGATTATCCTGGTATCGGCTTTTATTTCGATTTCAAAGATGATACGGGGTGGGGTAAGAATAATATGCTCGCCACTATTGGCCGTTACTTCACCATTAGCGAGAAAAAATAACAATACTAACTTATATGAGCATAAATATCATGAAGCGATTTTCCAGGATCGTCTGGGTGCTGGGCGTATGTGTGTGGAGCCTGTTACAGGGTTGTTCCAAGACGGAGTATGAATATGAAAAAAGACCTTATAAAAATATAGAAAGTTTTGTGCTGATGGGATATGCAGGTGATTCCATTAATGCGACTGTTAATAATGGTAACATCATCGTATACTGGGCGGCGGAAGCGGAATTACCCAAAACGATCAAACCTGTTATTGCTGTGTCAGCGCACGCGACTATTTCTCCTGCTTCAGGAACGGAAGTGTCTTTCAGTAGCGAAACTGTATATAAGGTGACGGCTGAGGATGGTTCTGTACAGACCTATCGTCTTAAACCAGTGATCAATCATGCAGTACCGAGAATATCCTCGATCAGTCCTAATAACCTGCATTGGATTTCCAGTACGCAGGTGACTGTATCCGGAGAATATTTCCTTACCGGCGATACTTCAGATGTGCATGTGTATGCGCAGCGTCTGCGGGATGGATTCGAGTTTGATCTGCCCATTGATTATACAAAGATCTCCATGACCAGTATCACTGCTAATCTGCCTGCATACTCAGATATTCAGGATACTGGTCTGCATAAAATATTTGTTAAGATCGGTAACCGTGTGTCTGATGAAAAAGAAGTTACACTAAGAATGCCGGATATATCATACACCACTTTGTTGCACCTGAGTTTTGATCAGGCAGGTAAACAGGTTGCGGCCGGTGATAGTGTGACGCTCAGGCTCAGTGATGATTATAATGGCGATGTGATCAAATGGTATGCGAAGCATTTTACAAAGCTTGTCATTGAAGACTATGTGTTTGAAGCAGATGCCCTGACGCAAACCAGCAATACCATTAAATTCAAATTGCCGGATACACCGCTGAATAGCAAGCCAACCGGTATCGTGCTTTATTTTATGAGTCCTTATTACAGTCCTATCTATCTGAGCAAATTGCTTAGCCAGGATGTATGGCCCATTTTCCCTGTTAAAAACTGATGAAAAGATCATTCTATATAGTGATAACAGTATTCCTGCTGATAACAGCCTGTTACAAGCAGGAGGATAACGCGGTGAACTACGAAGATCGTCACAGTACTGTTGTCTATGATCTTCCTGGTGATACGCTTGCCTCTGATGGCTGGGAACCTGCCTATGCAGACGGAGATACCTATATGCGGCAGCGCTTCTTTAACTCGTCCTGGACAGACTCTATCCGTATACAACCCCGGGGCAGTGAAAAGCTCAACGCCGCTGCAGGGGTAGATATCAATGAGGATGCTGCCATCAGCTGGTTATCTCCCGGAATTAAACATCCGGAAAGTGTAACAGAGAATAGCGCTTATACCAATACTGCTGATAACAGGGATTATATCTATCGCAGCGGTGTATGGTATCAGATGAGTATTGACCGCTATACGGCAGTGAATGATGGAAAATCGCTTAACTGGCGAGGTACTTCCAGCCAGCCTCCTGTACATCCGGAGACAGACTGGGCATACTGTGATGGTGACAATATGCGGGTGTATATCTATACGGGTAATGCCTGGGCCTTGCTGGTCAACAATGCGGATTACCGGAGTAATGTTGACTTTGTACAAATACAGTATAGTAAGAGTGGCAAGGAAACAGGTAAATACAATATGTTCCTGTACAGCTTCCATGATCACAAGCAGCTCTTTATACGTGATGCCGCGGATTCCCTCCGTTATCTCAGAACAACACAATGGGATCTTGCCTTTACAGAAAACTTCAATGGGCTGATATGGCTGAATAATGCCCGTTACGAAAAGAATCCGGGATATGGTAGTCCGCTGACAAAAACGGCTGTACTCATGTACGAATATGGATATGAATTTATGAATGAAGCGCCGGCTGACAGCCTTTTTGATGCGGTGCCTGTAACTGATATGCAGATAGGTTATTCATCGGAATATGGAACGGGTGTCAACGCCTGGTATGAATACAGTACAACGACACATATTGCGCAACCGTTTCCATACAGAGCTTATTATTTACGCCTGCAGCAGATCGATCCTGTTACAGGCGCCAGTACTTACAGATATGGGAAGTTACAGCTGATCAGTATGTACAAGGGGGCGCCGGAAGTGGTAACAGACCTCAACTGGCCTTCTCCCTATTTTACTTTCCGTTATTTCATTCAGGAAGACGGTAGTCGTAATCTGAAGACCAGAGACTAACCTCGTCAGTAATAATTACAGACCAATGAGATTATCTATACTGCTTGTAATTTGTCTGACTGCTCTATGCAGTGTGCAGGCGCAGCAGATCACCATACAGGGGAAGATCACCGATAGAGAAGGTAATATGCTACCAGGTGTAATAGTATCCCTGGAACCTGCCGGCGGGATGGTGACAAGCGATGATCATGGCGGGTACCGCTTTTCAGCTCTGGCAGCAGGACAGGTTACACTGACAGCCAGGATCGTCGGATATAAACTATACAAAGAAACATTCCGGGTTTCAGCCGGTGTGCATACCAGGGATATCCGCATGGAGGTGGATAAGCGTGATCTGCAACAGGTGAATGTAATCAGTCAGCGTGTAGCAAATGCAAATGCAGAGAGTCTGATCAAAGTAGAGAACAGCATCATGCCGGTTACGATCATTGATCGCCGTACAATTGAATTAATGGGCAGCCGAAGACTGGATGATGTACTGAAAGAACAGACGGGGGTGGCTATTGTCAATGATATTGGCGCTGGTTCCCGTTCGATTGGCGTACAGATGCAGGGCTTTGGCAGCGAGTACGTCATGGTGCTGATCGACGGACAACCTATGATCGGGAGGAATAGTGGCAATTTTGACCTTTCCCGTATCAGTGTTTCTAATATTGAGCGGGTGGAAATTACCAAAGGAGCGGCTTCCAACCTCTATGGTGGTGATGCATTGGGAGGTACGATCAATATCATCACAAGACATATTGTTGCGGATCCACAGGCAATGGCAGCTGTGATCTATGGTAGTAATGAAACACTGGATGTGACTGCGGAAGGCGAATCGCCTATCCTGAAAAAGAAAGGAAGTGTATCGTTGAGTTCAAACTATTACCATACAGGTGGGTTCAATACCAGTACCGGTACGATCAAGGGTACGACTGCACCACCCTATGATAACTATGCCACACAGGGACGTTTCAGATATCGTTTCAATGATAATAATTTGTTGTCAGTAAGCGGTCGCTTTGGCTTACGCCGGAGTTTTATGACCAAAGATTTTGGCGCCAGTTATATTACCAAAGATGTATTGGATGAACAGGACCTGAATTTGTCTGCCGCCTTTGATCACCGTTTCAGCAACAGATGGCGTAGTATGACCCGTTACTACTTTACCCGTTACAATGCGGATATGAGTATTGCCCTGACGCAGGGAGATAGTGTGAGTCAGACGGCATTCGGACAAACATTACACCGTGCGGAACAACAGGTATCTTATGCTGTGGGGGAAAAGCTGGACATTGTTGGTGGTGCAGGAGGAAACATTGAACATATTGACCAGAACATCCTGACTGATGTGAACGATATCAAATCCTACTTTGCGTATACACAGGCTAACTGGAGAGCGATATCAAAGATGGAGTTTACCCTGGGTTTGCGTTATGATCATATTGTGGCTTATGGGTGGCGGTTAGACCCCAGTATGGCGCTGCAATATAAGATATTACCAACACTGCGTCTGAAAGCGGCTTACGGAACAGGTTTTAAGGCCCCTGATATGAAGAAGCTGTATCAGGTCTTCTATAACCCTTCCTACAATTATATGGTAGTAGGTAGCGCTGTCATACGTAATATCATCAATCAGATGATGGAAAGCGGGCAAATCAGCAAATATGAGCTGGAGCCGGTGTACAATGAAATAAAGGGAAAAATGCTGGAAGCTGAAATGAGTAAATCTTACAATTTCAGTCTTAACTGGGAGGCTCCTTCAAAGAAAGTAAAAGCGGAGGGCAGCGTTTTTTATCATGACATCACGAATCAGATCAATAGTGTGTTGATCGGGACTGACATCAACGGCCGCGCACTTTATTCCTATCGTAATAATGCAAAGGCATATTATAAGGGAATAGAGGCATCTGTTTCCTATACGCCGCTTGCTGATCTGAATATCAGTGCAGGTTATCAGTACCTCATCGCAAAGGATAAAACGATAGAAGAGGAGATCCGGGAAGGGGGAAAGTATTATGCGCCGCTATTCGACCCTAAAACCGGATACGTCAATTATACACCTTCCGCAAAGGATTACTGGGGACTGGAAAACCGTTCCAGACATATGTTCAATGTCAGGGCTGTTTATACTTATCAGCCCTGGCGTCTTAGCGGTAACGTACGCGTAAATTATAGAGGCCGTTATCCTTTTGCTGACAGGAACAACAACGGGTATATAGACCGTTTTGATACTTTTGTCAGGGGATATTACCTGTTAAATGCCGGACTGGAAAAGAAGCTGGTGGATAGCAAATTGTCGTTGCGTTTCAATGCAGAGAACCTGCTGAACTTTATCGATCCGAAAGTGCCTTCTCAGGCAGGACGTTTGTTCTTTGCAGGTATCGCCTATCATCTGCGATAACCAACAGCTACTTTCTCACTTTGCCGGGTCCGATGCCAAAGTGTTTGGTAAATGCGCGATTGAAATGTGATACGTATTTATAACCTGTAAGTGTGGCTACCTCTGTAATGGAAGTGCCTGACTGTAGCAGTTCTTTTGCCTGGTTCATTTTGGTAAAATGCAGATAGCCAAATACAGTGGTCCCGAATACTGTTTTGAAATGACGTTTCAGGTATGCATCATTGGTGCCTACCTGGTGAGCCAGATCAATGAGTGAACAGGGGCTTTGCAGATTAGAGATGATAATTTCCCTGGCATGATGCATCCTTTCAATATCAGCGGGCCTGAGTGTTTTTTCTGTCTTCCTGCGATGGGCCTGTTGGCTCTGTTCGAATGCATCCAGTTCAATTGATAACAGTTCGCCCAGTTTACTTTTGATGTAGAGCTGTTTGTATCTCCCCTCCAGCGGACAATTGATCATCTTATAAAGGATACTGTTACTTTCTGTTTGCAGGAAAAGATTGGAACTGCTCATGGGGGTAGTTTCATTCCTTTCAATGCTCCGGTGTAACAGTGCGTGGAAAGGATGTTCCTGTGGGAGATAATTGAGCATTAATTCCGGACTAACACTGACTTCAAAGATCTCAAGCCGTTCTCCGGGCTGCCAGTTCAGCTGTACCTGTTCCTTTGAGAAGAACAGGTAATTGTATTCCTGTTTTTTGAAGGGAAGTACGCGGTGTTTGCCGTGATGAACCTGGTAACTTTTATTGCCGCTTATCGTGTAGGTGAGTTGTATGAACGGATTGGTATTTTTAATAACCACTTTTCCTGGCTGGCTGGATGTTACGTTGTAATAACCGAGGTTGATGCCATCAGGGGAGGATAGTTCATAAATAATTCCTTTATGTCCGTGTTGGGCTACCGAGCGGCGTCTTTCCTTTAACAAAGCTTCTTCCGCCTGATATATGTCAAAATTACAATACATCACACCTGCATTCTTTTCAAAAAGCATGTCATTCATGGAGAGGAACAAAAATTTACGGTTGGTCGAATAGGTAAATACCGCAATACTATGTTTTTTAATGTCAGTCCCCTTTACGCATTTGGGAAAATTTTTTCTCTGGCGATATAACTTGCTTATTTGCAGTGAAATAAATGGAAAATTAGATTCCGTTAATGGTAATTGATTCCGTTTATGGTAAAACAGGGTAAAATACAATTGCGCATCAGGGACTATGAATAGAGGAATTCTCCCCGATTCGTAGTCCCTGATGCATAATTGTATTGATTTATTTTTTCTCTTCCTTTTTTTTCACTGCTTCGTCATCTTCACCGAAATTATCCTCTCCGATCTCTTCCAGTTTTTTGATGATGGTGGAAATCGGTCCTTCCATATGCTCCTGCGGTTCCGGTCCCAGTGTTTCAGGGTCGGGTTGTATACCGGCATCTTCATTTTTCTTTTTTACTTCCTTTTCTTTGGGATCGTTGTTTATCATGGCATTATAGGTTTATTGCAGTAGAACTGTCAAAAAAATCATGCCAGCGCAAGTGAAACAATAGGAAGGATTGTCTGTTTTCCCTGTAGGGTGCGGTAACAGGACACCAGGCTGGTGGTTTGAATTTCGTAATCATCGCATTGATATTCGCAAGCTGTGGAAATTCAGGTACGATTACCTTTGTTGTGAGCAATTTAAAACGTAAACATATATGAAATTAACAGGCAATAAAATTCTGATCACAGGCGGCGCCAGCGGCATCGGTCTTGGACTGACAGAACGGTTTCTGCAGGAAGGCAATACGGTGATCGTATGTGGCAGGAGAGAGGCAGCATTGAAAGAGGTGACTGATAAGTATCCTGCTGTGATCACTAAAGTTTGTGATTTATCCACAGAAGCGGAAAGAATCGCACTTTTTAAGTGGGTGGAAGAGCAGCACAGCGACCTGAATGTGCTGGTAAATAATGCAGGTATTCAGCAATGGGCAAATATTACCGATGCGGATTTCTATGAGCGTGCAAAAGCCGAGATTGCTACGAATATAGAAGCGCCTGTGCACCTGACCGCGTTATTCACCGGATTACCTGCGCTGAATACAATTATGAATGTGAGTTCCGGCCTTGCTTTTGTACCTTTTACAAAGGTGCCGGTATATAGTGCTACAAAGGCATTTTTCCATTCTTTTACCCTTTCCAGCCGTTATCTGCTGAAAAATAAGGGCATTGAAGTGATAGAGATCGTTCCGCCTGCCCTGAATACAGATTTGGGAGGCAAAGGACTGCATGATGCAGCACCGCCGGTAAGCGACTTTATTACAGCTATATTTGCACAACTGGCAGAGGGTAAGACAGAACTGAGCTTTGGTTTCAGTGAAGCGATGGTGAAGGCTGGTCCGCCGGAAATAACAGCGGCTTTTAACAGACTGAATCCGGTGGTATAAATCTGCTCTTAATATCATCTGTATATACTCAGCCTATAGTTACCCTTCGTTCGTCTTTCGCTCATATATGAAGCACGAACGAAGAGTAACTATAGGCTGAGTAATGTATTTATACCCTTTTTGTCCTGAATGCCCCCTTTTGCCTGAAAGTTTGACTTAGCATGCTTCATACATGCTTCGTATACGACGTATATACGACGCATACACGACGCATCTCCGGGAGAACTTACCTTAAAAAGGTCATTTTATCCCTGCAATTATTGTTACAACATCGGTTTTATGTGGATAACTAGTGTTTAACCTGTAAGCGGATAGTGGCGATCTGGAATTGTTTCAGCGTGAAGTATACGATCCCGAACATGGCCCCAAATGAAAGGGTAAAGGCCCAGGCAGACAGATGTTGATGGGGCAGGAAAAGATGCCCTGCAAAGGTCTCTAATAGCTTCTGTGGGTTAGTTACCGCATCCCAGCTGTTAAAACGCAGATATCTGCCAATATAGACCCCATAACCGCATAAAATGAAGCTGATAATGACCAGTCTTCTGACCCATCTCACCCGCATATGACGGAGCAGATATTGCTCTACCTGCATCAACGACACAATACCTAATAACAACCCGTTCCAGGCTGCAGTAGTTACGAGCAGCAGATCATACCATTTGGGCATGGGAGGTTTCTCTTCGTAATGGAACAGATCAGTGATCAGATAAGCTGCATTTGGAAAAAAGGCTAGCCAGCAGCCGATCAGCAGCAGTGCTTTTATATTGTATTTATGCTGGCGTAGCAGTATATGACTGAACACGAGCGGTAATATGCCCAGGAATGTATTCCAGGCGTAGAAAATATAGGTCAGTTCCTGTGTATAAAGCACGCGTATTGTCAGCAGTGACATGGTAAATGCAACGGACACCAGCAGCATTTTTTCCAGGGGAGAGAGGTATTTTATCATAAGTTTTAAGCCATTGCGCTGTCTAAATAATAGTTTTTTTTCTGACTGATCGTATTATGAATACTCTTATAGTACTTGTATCTCATTTTCCGTAGGTAACTGCTGAAGGTATTGCCGCCTGCTATAAACACTTTTTTATAGGCTGTCCAGGCGATGATTACTGTACCGGCAAAGAACAGTTTGTATAAATGCCGGCAGATGAATTTTGTAACCGGGGATTTATGCTGAAAGAGCAAAAAGAGACGGTCACGCTGAAATGCGACATGGTGAGCCTCGTCGATGAGGATATCCGTAGAGATCTGTTTTAGTAGCGTACAACGGGTGGCATCCTTCAGGGACTGATAGAACAGTTGAGCGATGCTCTCTACGACCAATACAGATAAGGTCCAGATTTCCATGCTGGTATTGAAATATCTCACTTTTCTGAAGATCGTATCACATATATCAGCTTTTAACCTGGGTTTGCCGATGCGATCCAGGTATGTGCCCAGATTGTCACTGTGTTTTTGCTCTTCGTTGATAAAAAGCCTGATAGCTTCCAGGTAGGAAGGATCATTTATTTTCCGTGCATATTTCCGCGTAGCCTTTAACAGCGGACCGCTATCCGGTGTCTCTCCCAGTTGCCATGACTGGAAAGATCGCAGGATAGGCGATAGTTCCTGCTCTGTAGCGGTGGGGACCAGTTGCCAGTCAATGCGCTGTTGTGTGGCATTGCTGCTGAAATGTGAGATCCACTGATGACTAGTTCTCATGTTGCGTGTTTTATCAGGTTAGTCCGGGTTTATTGAAAGTGCTTTGTTTTTCAAAGTAAATGATACAAAAAAAGGGCCTGATGGCCTTTTATTATATATAGCTATGTTGGTGACAGGCAGTGGGAAAGCTGTCTGACACGGATTAGTAGCCGGTGATGTATTTACTTTGAGATACAAAGTAAAGGAATAAAAAGCATATCGGGGGAAATTATTTTATTCTGCCACTGTTCAATTACGCAGCAGGTTGTTGCGTAATTATAATTCATTGATTGTTATTAATTAGGATGAAGGAGGGACTATTTGCCGGATATAACTGGTCTGTAAAAAATGAATGGATTAGGTGGATACTCAGGTAAGAATGCATGAATCAGGATGAGTATGGGAGGTATAGTAACAAAAAAGCCCCGTATCAAAACAATGATACGGGGCTCTTCATCACAGATTAATTATTTTCCTGTATAACATTTACATAAATAATCTCCGGTAATCCTTTGAACACATATTCTGTTACCTCGCAGAGCCACATTTCCTGGTTAACAGGCGTTCCTCTGTAGTTTTCCATCAGGTAGTTACCGCCGCCGATAGACTGTTGAAGATTCTCTATCAACCTTATCGGGTCTGCGCCTTCAAATGGTTCATCACTCATTTCTATAAAGCATTCACTCGTATAGTCGCTTACTTTATCGAGCATGGTATCTGCACCTAATACCATTTCGAGTGCGGCAATATCATCCTGCCATTCGGGAATGTCAATGTACCATCTGTTTTCGGGCGTCTTGTAAAATCTAAACGTATTTCTCATGACAATAGGTTTTGGGGACCGCAAAGGTAACGTTTTAGGAAATAGAAAAAGGCAACATTGATATGTTGCCTTTATAGTTGGGAAATTCAATACAATAGATGTTACCACATTTGCACAGCTGTGGCTTAACTAATAGAAAGACCTAAAAACTATGTGAAACAGATGCACTTAAAACTTCTCCGCTGGATGATCCTTCCTCTTTCATCACTCCATCTACAAATACCTGTACTTTCAGTGTAGAACTGGCATTAACGCCTGTTGCACTTACAGCAGCATTTGCTACAATCGTACCTCCAGGTACTTCAAATTCAGGGCTTGTCCAGGTAGTGCCGGACAGGCTGCTTGCAGTAGTGACCTTACCGTCATATCCCCATACGGCGACAGAGATGCTGGAACCCGCACTTGCAACTGCTTTGAAATAAACTTTGTGAGAGGATGAAGATGGCTTATTGTCATCATCTTTGGAACAAGCAACAAACACAAGAGATAACAACAGCGCCAGGAAAGCGTAATTTTTCAATAATTTCATACAAATGGTTTAAAAAAGTGCCTACTCTATCATTCAGTTTTCGGCATACCTGTTCATCGGATGACAAAGGTAAACCGGCCTGCCAGGCAGGGCAATACCGGGAACCCATGATTTATTTCTACCTGGTTCCAGGTATTTTTTTTATTTTTCGGCCATGATCCGTTTATATATCCTGATTGCATTAACCATAACCATATCAGTATGTTGTAAAGCCCAGATGCCGTTAAATCAGCAACGGTATTTTGACAGCCTCACCACGATGCTGCGTGAACCCGGAACTGACAGCGTGAAGGCCAGGGCTAATTTTGCATTGGTAGTATACTGGGTATCCAGAGATACAGCCAAAGCAAGACAATGTATCGATGAAGGCCGCCGCCTGAGTAAAGGGTCTTCTTTCCTCTATGGATTGTCGTATGCACATGAAGGATATCTGTACTATGGCTCCGATGTGAACAGAAGCGAAAAAGCTTTCAGGAATGCAGATAGTCTGTTAAGCCCTTATGCTACAAAAGACGCTTATCAGATACGGGCAAACGTCTGGATCAATCTGGCCGTTATTCAGCAACGAAAAGATGATGACAGGGCCTATATTGATTTTGTATTGAATAAGGCAATTCCACTGGCTTCTAAAGCAGGCGACAGTGTTATTCTTGCCTCTCAGTATGTAGGCGTAGGGGTTGCCTTTATGAATATAGAGCAATACGACAAAGCTGAAACATATCTTAACAATGCTATTCGTATCTACAAATCTATCCACGCATCAGGTCCGAAACTGATCTCCGCTTATAACAGGGCAGGAGAGAACTACATCTGTCTGGAAAAATATGAAGAAGCAAAACGTACCGTTGATGAAGTAAAACCTTTACTGGCGCCTTATCCGGAGTCAGAATTGTATGCAGGGCATTATATGGTGGAAGGTCTGTATTATCATCACCAGCAACAATATACAACTGCGATCCAGTGCTTTGATAAGGGAATGGCTGCTGCCAAAGGGCCTAATAAAGTATATGCTATCCAGGAAATACAATTCTACAAGGTTAAATCATTGCTGGCTGCAAAGATCTATGCACCGGCAAAGGATATTCTGCTGGAATTGATGCAGGATGAAGATGTGATGTCCCTGAACAGTAGTCGTCTGGAGATCTATGAAGGACTGGCAGAAAGCTACTCTGGTCTCGGACAGATGAAACCTGCCTACGAATGGCTGAAACAATCAAGACACCTCAGTGATAGTCTGCACGAAAGCGATGTGGCCAATGATATTAACGCACTGGAAATGAAATACCAGCGTGCGGAAAGCCAGAAGCGGATCATTGCTTTGGAGGGCAGGAACGCCCAGGCAGCACTGTCTGCAAAGAACAGCCGTCTGTACAGCTGGTTATTCGCCTCCATCAGTCTGTTCCTCCTGGTAGTAGCCACTTTTGCTTTACTGTACTATCGTAGTAACAGGAAGCTCCTCGCACAGAAGGAAGTGAATCATCTGCAGCAACTGATAGAAATAGAACAGCAACAACGACTGAAGTTCGGACAGGCTGTTTTACAGGGAGAAGAACAGGAACGTCACAGATTGGCACGTGATCTGCATGATGGGCTTGGTGGAATGCTGGCCGCCGTGAAGCTGAATCTCTCCGGACAACTATCCGCAGTAGAAACGAAGCAGACGGAATTACGCAGGATCATCGGGCAGGTAGATAGCTCGGTAACGGAACTACGCCGTATTGCCCATAATATGATGCCGGTCAATCTGTTAAAATTCGGACTGGAAACAGCGTTAAGGGATATGTGTGAATCACTGATGACAAGCCGCCTTGCAATTGATTTTCAGGCATATGGTATCAGTAAAACATTGCCGGAACAGAAACAGGTACACATCTACCGGATCGTACAGGAGATGCTGGTCAATGCCATCCGTCACGGAGAAGCAGACAACATCATTTTACAGTGTAACCAGGATGGTAATAACTTCCTGATCACACTGGAAGACAACGGAAAAGGATTCGATACCGCTATCAGCGGAAAAGGAATAGGACTCAGTAACATCAGGAACCGTGTCGGTTTCCTCGATGGAAATATAGAAATCACTTCTGTTATTAATGAAGGAACAACAATAAACATAGAACTGCATGTCGGATAACAGCGCCAGCCTGGCCATAGTGGATGATCACCTGATTGTATTGGAGGGATTGCAGCAATTACTGCTGAATGCAGCAAACATTTCTGTTGCGGGCAGCTTCACAACGGGGACCGCATTCCTCAGTTTCCTGAAGAAGCATACCGTAGACATTGTACTGCTGGATATCAGTCTGCCGGATATTAACGGCATAGAACTATGCCTTGAAATAAAAAAACTATCTCCCCATACCATCGTCCTTGCGTTGAGTAATCACAGTGAACGCAGTATGGTATTGCAGATGTTACAGCAGGGGGCTTCAGGATATCTACTAAAGAATATTTCCGGAGAAGAACTGATCGCGTGTATTCATGAAGCACTGGATGGACAGATCACTTTCAGTCAGGCGGTCAAAGAGATCATGTCCCGCCCGTCCGTCACAGAGCTGAAAGGTGTACCCCGCCTGACAAAAAGAGAAAAGGAAATATTACAGTTGATCGCAGAAGGGCAGACGACACCGGATATAGCAGCTACACTGCATTTAAGTCCGCTGACAGTAGAAACCCATCGCAAAAGCCTGTTACAGAAATTTGAAGTTAAAAATGTGGCATTGCTGATCAGAACAGCCGTAGAACAGAAACTACTATAGATCAGAACCGCATATTCCTTTTCAGCAGGAAAGCACTACACTTTTTACAGAAGCCCGTTTCCTGATCCGTAGGATCACCGCCTTTGGCGTCCCGCATATAGCAGTTACTAACCGGACAATGAGGCAGTCCCATATTGTGGCCCAGTTCATGAACCACCAGTTTGGTGAAATTCTTTTTGTTTTTCAGCCGGTAGCTGGATACGACACAGGCATTACCTGGACAATATCCCAGTCCCATGATGCCATAGTCTTCATGTTTACCTTCGGATGCGCTGATGTCCTGCATAGTAATTCCCACATATATTTCACCCGGTTTTGCCATATGGCTCATCCACTTTATCAGTGAATCGGCCCTGTTACGGTTTCGTGGTTCAAAGTAGGTGAATGCTGGCATATCCTGCGCAGGCAATACTTCTGTCGTTGGAGAGATATCTTTTAATACCTCGTATGTTTCTTTGATCTGGATGTCTTTTACCCTGCCCAGCGGGAGTATTTTGATCTGTACGCCTTTTAAGGCGATGTGTGATTTGTTTTTGTGGATGCATGCTGTCAGCAGGAGACAGATCAGCAGTAAACTATATCTGTTTGCCATTTTCAGCTCTGTCTTTGACGATTTGCAGAATATTGTTCTGGATATCTTTCATGATCCATCCGGCCCACCAGCTGGCATAGAAGTTAAAGGAGGTGGTCAGTTTGAAATGACTGAACAGATGCAATCTGAAAGTATTGTCATCCAGCTGCTCCAGTTCATAAGTACCATTGAGCACATCAAAATAAGCACCACCGATCACCACGTGTTCATCCATGGCGGTGGATGGAATATCGTAAGGATTGGCTTTGATAGTAAATGTCATTTTCCGCTGATGTTCGTATTCCGTTACGACTTCGTCGAAGACCAGTCCTTTATCAAAAATAGCTTTCCGGTATCCGCCCAGTCCCTGGTAATTCAGTTCTGCTTTAATAGGGCGGGGGAATCCCAGCAGTCGGGTGAACCAGCCTTTGTCCTGATCCGCACTGATTTCACTCACCCTGGTCACATTGCTCCAGATATTTTCCTTTGGCGCATGAATATCAATATAGGTATCTGCTTTATAACGACCCGGGCTGTTTGTCAGCTGTTGCTCCAGCGGAGACAGTAATAAAGGCAGAAAGGCCAGCAGGGAGATTTTCAGGGTTTCCCGTTTATGTTGCTTTATCTTATAATATCCCGCTATCAGACCGCCGATAGAAGCTGCCCCCATAAAGAGCGGAAGCACCATGAACCAGCAGGCCCATCCCTCCAATGTTAAAGCGATACTGACAACAAGAAAGACGATGATGGGCACCCAGGGCATCATCACCCGATAGCGCTTCTTTTCCACATCTTCGATTGATGAAAAGTAGATAGTGATGGCTCCCATGGCAAAAGGGACGCAGAAAAGGAAGGCCAGTGTCATTACAGAGAGGAGCTCCCCGGATTGGTCCAGGCCAAAAAGTACCCTGGTGAACAGTGCAAATACAACTGGGAGAATGACGCTGATCAGCAGCTTCTTAGGTAAGAAACGGGAAAAATACATTAGTATAGGATAATAAAAGCCAAAGATACTCAAATCGGCAGCCGCAAATAAATTTATTTGTCCGGGCAACCCTTTCACAGTAAACTGCATTTATAAGAGTATAAACCTATTGCGCTTTTGATTACACCTGAACTCATCAAAGAAGCCAGGAAAGGCAGTGCTGCCGCCCAGCGATTACTGTTTGACCATTTGTCAGACAGGATGCTGATGGTATGCCGCCGCTACGTCAAAAACCAGCAGGACGCGGAAGAATTGTTGCTGGATGGGTTTTATAAGTGTTATGCCGCCCTGCCGGGATTACAATACCAGGGAGAAGCCGCCCTGTATAGCTGGCTGAAAAGGATCATGATCAATGAATGCCTGATGTTTCTGCGAAGGAAAAACACCTTTGTGATCGTGTCTGAACATGTAGCAGAGACAGTCGCTTTGGAAGAAGACGTACTGAACACGCTTTCAGCTACAGAGATCTTTAATCTTGTGATACAGTTGCCTGCAGGTTACAGAACGGTTTTTAACCTGCATGTCATAGAAGGTATGAATCATGGAGAGATCGCACGGCTGTTGGGCATTACCGAAGGTACTTCCAAATCCCAGCTCAGTAAGGCGAAGTCATTATTACAAAAAATGCTTACGCAGCAAAATATTGCATATGCTAAACGAAAATCACAGCAATAGCCTCCCGGAGAAGATGGATGCACTGGACAGACTGCCAGGGGAAGCGCCTTTCAATAAAGGAGCTGCCTGGGATCGTTTGCAGCAGAGAATGGAAACACAAACGCCTGTAAAGCGGAAAATGTGGTACTGGTGGGCTGCGGCAGCAGTATTGATAGCAGCAATGATACCATTCCTGTTACAGGAGAAGACAGCTCCTGCTTTACCGGCGGCACCGGCAGTCGTATACACGCCAGTGAAGCAGCCATCGCCTGCACCTGTTGCTGTAGTAAAAACGGCGGATGTGGTGAATGTAGTAATACCGGAGAAGACACCGGTTGTCCGGATCAGCAAACAACTTACCGTACAAAGTGATACCTCTGCCGGTATACAGCATGTAGCTATCGGACAACCCATAGAAGAGAAAATTATTGTAAATAATGATACGCCATTGGTAATGACTACGACCACTGTCAGTACGAATACGCATAAAATGCGCGTCGTACACATCAACGAAGTTGGTGGAGACGTCATCGGTAATACCTATATCAACCCGGACCATAAACAATTCAGGATTGCAGTCGGTGGACGCACCGGTTTTGCCAGTCAGATTGTCTCGGATAAATCTTCAAACAACATTCCCAAAAACTAAACAATAGATGAAAAAAGTTACTTGCTTTCTGATGCTCCTGCTGAGCATCACGGGGACTCTTTATGCCCAGACCAATACACGGACTTCCAATGAAGACAAGGTATTTGATGTACCTGAACAGGAGATCAGCAAACGATTCCTGATTGCGCTGGACAAGGGAGATAAGATGCAGGTGGAACTGGTCGATATGAGAGATCTGGCACGTGTGGGCAACATTGATTCGCTGCTGAAAATCTTCCTGAAAGATATCACGCCCTTAAAGGATTCCCTGCTGGATGAATTGTCCGTGAAACGCATTGACTATGTCATGGAACCTCCGGCTGCCAAGAAGTTAAGATTTAAACAATTCCGCCCTGCCGGTACGAGTTATCTCGTACAACAGGGAGATATGGCCGCCCTGAAACTTGAACAGGATACAGTGCATTTCATCGGTATGGTATCCGTGCCGGGGAAGCAGCAGGTCCATCGTTTCCGCATCAGCTTTTTTGTGAATCAGCTGAATGATCTGGCTACCTATGCTGATGGACGTCTGCAGGCGAAGCTGGTCAGTCTCCGGGAAAACGTGCATTCAGATTGGGTAAAAGATGATAAAGGTATGATGCATATCCGGAAAGATTATATGATCTCTTCCAGTCTTTCCGGTGGTAATGTCGGTACACATGGTGACTACCTGTCCTTTAACGGGAGTGTGAATCTCCAGAATTATAAAAACTATTTCGTGCCTTCGTTCAGCATTGGAGCGACCGCAGTTACTACTGTGTTCAGCGGTAAGCAGACGATGGAATTCGGGGCCTACTGGGAACCTAACTTCTTCTTTGGCCGGGATAGCGAAGGGAAATTAAAGACATACCGCAATGACTTTGTAACACTGATGTACGGTGTTGGCCGGACGAAAAGAGAACAGGGAAAGAAAGAGCCTGAGCTGCAATTTGTCGCCTCTGTCGGCTATCTCGTACATCGTAGTGGAGACTATTTTGATAAACATTCCTTCCGTGTGGGATTAGGACGTCTTTCACTGCTGGAAGGCAAAACGAAGATAGAACCGGTGATATACTTCCATGAATTCTTTAAGGGAGTGACCCCCGGTTTGCGTCTCATACAAAGCTTTTAATACCCGGTTAACCCCTTTCTGTTGTATACAGCTGGCCATTGTGCCGGCTGTTTCTTTGAGCGGTATCTGCAATTAGCTGAAATACACGTAATTTTCAGGCATGTATATCAGGAACCTCACCCAGCAACTGGAGATCGACTATGTGGTCAAGGATATCTGGCCTTTTCTGTTGCATAAGCATACACATTTTGAAATGCTGTATATCATGCGGGGAAGAGGGCAGCATATGATCAACGGAACGACCTATAACTATGAAAAAGGCGATCTGTTTATACTGGCTCCACAGGATAATCACTTCTTTGTTTTCCAGGAACGCAGCGCTGTTTGCATCATGAAATTTCATGAGGGATATTTCAGCGATTTTCTGCAGGATACAAGGTTTAAGGACCTGTTTACTGCCTTATCTTCTCCATACCGTAAGGTATCGGCCGGTTGTAAAAATAAGCCGGATATTATGCAGCTGATGGAGCTGATCATCCGGGAGCACCGCAAGGAAAGTGCTCATCAGCAGATCATTATAAAGCATGCCCTGTCACTGATCATTACGCTGACAGCAAAGGATGCCGGCGAACAACTATCTTCCGCCAAAGACGACAAAATACAGTCTGTTCTGAATTACATCCACCAGCATATTGCAGATAAACACCTGTTGTCTGTGCAAAAGATGGCAGATACTTTTCATATCAGTAAAAGCTATTTTAACCAATATTTCAAGAACGCAACCGGCAGTGCCTACAAAAAATATGTACAGGAATATGCCCTTAAACTGATCGCCAGTCAGCTGGTGAGCCGGAATAAGACCCTGACCCAGCTGGCCGAGGAGTTCGGGTATAGTGACGAAAGCCACCTGAACCGCGCATTTAAAGCCCATTTTAATCTCACGCCATCTGCCTTTAAGAAACAACAAATGGCACTCTGACCGCCGGTCTATAGTTTATACAGGATAATCCCTGTTTCGTTCAATGGCCGGTCCGCGCAGACGGGTGAACTTTGCATGACAAGTTTAAAGGAATCACACATGCATATAGATCATACTACGATAAGGACGGACCATCTGACTGAAACGAGGGACTTCTTCATCAAAGTCTTCGGACTGACAGAAGGCCCCCGGCCGGCAGCTATTGCCAGGGCGATGCCAGGTCACTGGCTGTACTGGAAAGAAGCGCCCCTGGTACACCTGATACCCGCCTCATTTTATCATGACAGGACGGGTCAGTCACCGGCAGAGGCAATAGACCATACCGCCTTCTATATGGAGGATTATGATGGCTTCAGACAACACCTCAAAGAACTGGGCATCCATTTCTCCCCGATGGATCTGCCTGATATCGGAGAACGGAGGATCTTCCTGCGTACACCAGCTGGCATACTCCTTGAAACAGTTTTCAGAACAGCTAATGACGTAAGTATGCCAACACAGGAATAGTCCTTTTACGGTTCTTACGTATGTTCATTAACTTTGTAGTAATCCGCCAAAGAATACGCATGAAAAATGACATACTGGACCTCTCCGGTGAAAAGGCATTACCGCTCCAGCTGGACGCCGCCATTTCTTTCAGATCATTCACTGACTATCTGAGGAAGAGAGCAGGGGAGGAAAGAACGGCCAAGGCTGGTATCTATAAACATACCCTGGCTCTTTTTGATAAATATCAGGTGTGCAGCAAGGATATTGCGCTTGCTGATGTGCATGAGTACAGTGAGTTACTGGAACAATTATATGTTTGCCTGTCACCCCCGCTGGCAGATGAAAATGAAATGGCCTGGGGCCTGAGCTTCCCTTTCCACCCGCTGATCTTCTATGGTACGGAAACCCTGTATCAGCTCATGTCCAATAAGGTGGTCGATCACGAAAAGTATATCGTATCCAAGACGCCGGAAGAATTTCACAGGAGCCGTCTGCAAATGATCTATTCCTTCATTTTGCAGCGACTGTATAACTTCCGTATGTCAGTGAAAACGGAGCAGTATCATGCGGGTATCAACAGGGAAACCGGACTGTTGCAATATTTCCAGGTGCATATCAATACAGATTTTTTACAGGTAGAACCGATCGGTCCACTGCCTACGCCCGATTTTGGTGAAATATCACTGATGCTGGCAGAGGATGAAGGGTATGATCTGTTGCTGAAAATGCTGCCACTCTCATCTTTTCGTTTCAGGGGTTTCTGTATCGTATCAATATCCGATGTGACAGTACAGAAGGCGGTGGAAAACATAGAAAATGTGCGGCTGAACCGTACCCCGGATAATGATGAGAGCAGTTACCTGAACGTCATACAATCACTTAAAACTATCGTTGGGAATAAACAGATCGAGTTTGACCTGTTTCCACTCGTAAAGATCAATAATGAGCCTGTTTATGGCTATAAAAAGGCTGGTACGGGCATCCTGTTTGAGGTGTGGGGAGAGCGGCTGTCGCCGGAAGTTTTCCGTAAACAGGCAAAAGGGTATTTCTCCAATCCGAATTCCTTCTTTTCTCATGACCTTTTCGGACCGAAGGAGATGGAAATCGCTTTCCTGGAACATTTCCGTAAACTGAAAGTCCGTTCACTATCCTTACTGCCGGTATTTTATAACGCCAAACCGGTGGGGGTACTGGCGATGCATACCTGGGAAGACGAGACATTTGAAGAAATGACTGTTTCGTTACTGGAGCCGGCCTTACCGGCTATTGCCCAGTTATTCGAGGTATATATCGACGAGTTTAACATGGAGATCGAGAATATTATCAAGGAGAAATTCACCTCGATCCAGCCGTCAGTACAGTGGAAGTTCAACGAAGTAGCCTGGCATTATCTCCATGACAGGAAGAAAGGACTGCCGGAAACGACCGAAACCATCCATTTTAACGGGGTATATCCGCTTTATGGCGCAGTAGATATCCGTAACTCGACCATAGAGCGGAATAAGGCGATCGTCACCGATCTGGATACGCATCTGGACCTGCTGATGAAGACGCTACAGTCCTTGCAGGAAGAGCATCATTCTGTGTTACAGGAAGAGATGATCTACAAATGTGGTAAATGGAAAGAAGCTCTTGCAGTACAACAGCTGAACGGGAATGATGAAAACAGGCTGGTGACCTTCTTCCGGGAAGAGACCACCCCTTATCTGCAACATATTGCAAGACAGAATGGGAACAGCCAGCTGCTGGAAGAATATCTTAACGCACTGGATAAATTCAATAGTAATCTGTATGGCAGCAAGCATGCGCTGGAAATGTCCATGCAGATGATCAATACAATAGTGAATAACTATTTTGAAACGGAGAAGGATCTGTTGCAGACCTCCTATCCCTGCTATTTTGAAAAGTTCCGTTCGGATGGTGTTGAATATGATATCTATATCGGACAGTCCTTTGCACCTGAACAGCCATTCAATCATTTCCACCTGAAGAACCTGCGTTTGTGGCAATTGTCTTCCATGGCAGCGGTGGCACAGCTGACGGCTTCCTTATTGCCGGATATGCCGGTTGCCCTGCGTACCACACAACTGATCTTTGTGCATAATCATACCATTGATATCAGTTTCAGAGCGGACGAGCGAAAGTTCGATGTGGAGGGTGCTTATAATATCCGCTACCAGATGATCAAAAAACGGATTGACAAGGTGCATCTCCGGAATACGGAAGAGCGCCTGACACAACCTGATAAGATCGTACTGATCTATTTTGATAATAAGGATATTGAAGATTACCTGCCTTTTATCCACTATCTGCAGGAGAAAGGTACGCTGAACAATGACCTGGAGGAACTGGAACTGGAAGATCTCCAGGGATTGAGTGGCTTAAGAGCGTTGAGAGTAGGGGTGGCAGAATTATGAAGAATCATAAAGGCGCTCAGAACAGTAGTCGTAAAATTACGATATATCGTAAATGTAGTTTATGAATGATTTGCTGTAATTGGTTGTTTTTCAGCTGTTTATTGCTGTGGCATTTTGATTGCCTGTTACAGGTCAATTAAATAGGCCAGTTTTATGATACATAACCAGGAAAACAGACAATTGAAATCCAGGATTCAGATCTACTCATTTGAATCATCAGATATAATTAATACGTTCTCTGACCAGGAAGCGTTTAAACGTGAAAATGTAGAGATCCTCTGGTCGAAATATGGTACCGGCACCGTACAGGCAGACGGTAAGATCATGCAGGTGGAAGATCATCAGATCTATTGCTTTCTGCCTGGTCAGATGAGGAAGTTTCAGCTGGACGGTCCTGTCAATGGTTACTATATTTCATTTTCGCCTGATTGCCTTTACCTCGCTTATAACCTGAAGGATATGATGTCGTCCTTCGAAGAATCCATCTTGAATATGCAGTTGCTCAACTTCAGGGCAGATGAAGAGATGCAGGAAGAACTGGAGGAAATTGTCAGAAAGATGCAGCGGGAGTGTGAGAGTGACCAGTGGATGCGATCTGAGGTTTTATCAGGACTGCTGAATGTGTTTATGATCTATTTGTCCAGGGAATTAGGTGTAGGAGGACAAACACAGGTGCTGTCCAGAGACGGAGATGTAGCCCGCAGGTTTATGACCATGCTGAAACAGCAGTTTACACATTGTAAGAAAGTAGCGGATTATGCAGATGCTTTGAATGTGACGCCTAACTACCTGAATACAGCGGTTAAAAAAGTGACGGGTTTCACTGCCAGTTATCAGATCCATAAACTGATCATTCTGGAAGCTAAGCGCCGGATGTTATATGCTGACAGTAGTCTGAAGGAAATTGCTTTTGATCTGGGGTTTGATAATCAGGCGCATTTCAGTAAGTTCTTCAAGGCGAAAACGGGCATGAACTTTACTGCCTTCAAACACAGTATGGCCGAAATGGTCTGATATCAATTACAATAAAAAAACCGGGAAGAAGATGATGACAACTTCTTCCCGGTTTTTTTATATGTTACTTTTTATTGCTGGTAAGCAGTCAGCGCATGTTTTACCGCTTCTGAAGAAGGGGCATAAAATGCAGGACCTGATAAGAGGGTCAGTTTCAGTACTGGTTTAAATACAGACATCTTTTTCTCTTTCAGCTGCAGTTGTGTATTATAGGCATCAAAAGCGCCTTTGATAACGTTCTCTGCTACTTCAGCAGTAGGAGAATCGATACCGGCATCTTTAATGTCGCTTGCATGTGAATAAGCGCTTACACCTAGTCTCAGGGCTTCTCTCATACCAATGGCACCTACGGTGTACATCACTTCTGCGTTGAAGCTGTTTCTGTTACCCAGACCGATCAGCAGTAACTGTTTCGCTTTGATCGTGCCCGGAGGAGGCGTTATCAGCAATGTCTCAAATGCGTGTCCGGTAAACTTACCACTCTTCCGCAGATCAGTGATCATACCATGTAATGCTTCATCCAGGTGCAGCATGCCATTGAGTGGCGCCGGTAATGCCGGTGGGTTGGTGATATCACCCTCAGTGTATTCAAACACACAGGCGATCTGCAAAGGCGTTTCCTGTGCGGAAGGTCCCTGGACTTTTACTTCTACTGCAATACCATTTGCTTTTCCTACTACTGCGGAGGTACCAACTGCCGGCAGATCTTTTACCTGTGCATTTACTGCGAATACGACAAACAGCAGTAAGCTGGTAAGACTTGTTTTAAACATTTTCATATTTTAGAACTTAAATGATAACTGTGTATTGATAAAGAAAGAATTGGCGGAAGGACTAACCTGTTGTTCGATGAAGGCGCCGGTATCAAAGTATTGCAGACCACAGCTTAGTTTGACGAATTTGCTGAATGCGTAGTCACCACTTAGCAGGTAAGCCGTTCCGATATACCGTTCATCTGATCCTGCACCCGCCGTATTGAATGAACCACTGGGTCTGTAGATCCCATCACCTGTTGAATACCGCCAGTTAAATACGGCGTCTGCCTGCATGGAGAATTTACTGCTGAAGGTCAGATTACCATAAGGGTGTATGTCGATCAGGTTGGATGGTCCGATACGGGGATTGAATCCAAAATACCCTCCTTTAGGGTACAGGGGATTGAATGTCTGCAGTTTTCCATCGCCGGGCGTTTTATCACCGGAAATGTAGTCGTTACGTATGTTGATACTGGGTTTATATCTGGCGTGTTCGAATGTATAGCCAATATCGATGGCGGTGGTCCATGCACTGATACGGCCATTACCGAAGGTGCCGAACTGGTAGGCGGATTCCAGGTTGTAGATAAAGCCGCCGCCGTATTTCCAGTAACGCACGGCAGCGGTATGTCTCAGTTCCTTTTGTGTCCCTTCTTCAAATCTCCCCTGGTCCCTGTGGATGCCCAGATAATAGAGATCGAAGTTGCCCTGTTTTGGAAGGATGATATAAGAATAGGCCCCCCACAGATTTGCTTCATGTATCAGGTGATTATCGAATACGCCGGGGTTTACTTCATCGTCCATCATGACAAAGGCGTCTACGCCAAAACGGGGGGCATTATACATTAGTTTTCCACCGGTAAAGTATTTGCGTACGTTGGTACCCTCCCTGACAGAGATGAGTCTGCCGGTACCGTAGTCAAGTTCCTGTCTGCCTGCCCTGGCTACCAGTTTACGTTGCCGGGTGCTCCATGTTTTAAGGGTGACGTCTACAAAGAGGTTTTCCACATTCAGCGCGTCTTTATTGACCGGACTGGGATCGAATTTGCTGAAGTTTTCCAGGGCGCTGTTCAGCTGAGCAAACACCCTGACAGCAGGACCCAGATGCAGATCGGCATGGAGACTGTAGCGCTGAAGGACCATATCATTGTAACCATCGCCGTATTTCAGCCAGTTGTCATGAACGGTAGCCGCATATTCATAGCGCGCCTCTCCGCCAAAGGACAGGTAATAATGATCCTTATTAAAGAGTGGGATGTACCTGATATGATTGTACCAGTTACCTGTTGTATCGTTACGCAGGTAGTAATAGTCTTCATTAAAGCGCATCAGTTTAAAGCTCTGGGCAGACAATGACTGTATACCCTGATATAGCAGGAGGAAAAATAATGCTATGATCTTTTTGTTCATAATAATCGTATTCTGCCATTAGGAACATGCGGTAAGCCTGGTTTGGAGCCTGGTACATTGTTCCGGAATCAAAGGTATCTGAAACTGGCAGTACGGCGGATTTACAAATCATCGAAAGTGTTGTACAATTCCATAGATCCGAAAAAAGATCATATAAGGGGGGCGAACGGCGTAATAATGAAAATGCCGCAGCTCATATAAGCTGCGGCATTTACTATTTATGATAAAGTAGGTTTTAACCTCTGTAGTGGGCTCTTAACATCCACGCCATTTTCTCATGTTCTTCCAGCAGACCGGTGATGAAATCACTGGTACCTGCGTCTTTGAACGTATTGGCAAATGCGTCGATATTACCACGGATAAATTCGATGATGCTTTCGTGATCGCCCAGCAGTTCTTTAATGAAGCCAAGGCTATCATTCTGTCTTTCGCTATACTCTGTCAGATGTGTCAGTTCCAGGAAGCTTTTCAGTGTAGCCGGTGCATAGTGGCCGAGTGAACGGATTCTTTCCGCCACGCTGTCCATGATCTCATCCAGCTGATTGTACTGAGATTCGAAGAACAGGTGCATCGCATGGAAATCTGGTCCTTCTACATTCCAGTGTGCATTACGTGTCTTTGTATACAGTACATATTCATCAGCCAGTAATTTGGCCAGCTGGTTGGATACCTGCTGTCTGTTTGCTTCTGTGATGCCAATATTCGTATTCATATGTAGCTAGTTTTAAATGCTTGGTTTGTGTACTGCTAAGTTATGACATTCCTATTGGTTTAAGACCAACTGGTTATAATTAACACATCGTTAGCAGTAATGATGACAAACATAAATCAACGTAAGACAGCGAAACGATATATGCCGGGATAATGTAAAGTTATGTAAGGCAGTAAAACGAAACGAAAATCAGCGGTATGCCTTTGTCAGTCAACAGGCCCTGTATTTTGATACTACCTGATGGAATATACGAAACGATTATCGGGAAATAGTCTGTTTAACGATCTCTAACCCTGCTAATACCCTGTTCATATCTGCTTCTGCACCCATGGCGATCCTGATATATTCACCATTAGCACCTGGTGCGGCAAAGAAGGCGCCTGCCATTACTTCTACGCCTTTCTCCCGCAGATCATGGTACAACTGAACGGACGTAAATCCTGCAGGTAATGTCAGCCAGCAGTGAAAGCCATTCTCATGTCCCTGTACATCGAAGCCGGACAGGAAGGCTTTTGTTTGCTCCTGGCGTTTCTTTCCTTCTGCCCGTTTCCTGCGCAGGAGATCTGCCAGTTCTCCGTTCGTGATCACTTCAGATACCAGTGCCGTAAAGAAGGTAGAGGGATTGCTGGTGGTCAGCTTGATGGCGACAGTGATCCTTTCTTTATATTGTTCCGGTGCTACGATGTAGGCAACTTTGATATCCGGTGCAAAGGGTTTGGATAAGCTATAGATAAACCAGCCCAGATCAGGCGCCAGTTGTGCGAAATTGGCGGGTGGATTTTCTTCCAGGAAACCATACGCATCATCATCGATAATGATCTGTCCGTTTTTGCGGGCTACTTCTATTAGTTCGAGTCTGCGTTCATGCGGCATCACAATACCGGTAGGATTGCTGATGGTGCCCATTACATACACTGCTTTGATGTTATGTTTGGCGCTGGCAGCTGCTAATGCGGCAGGCAGCATCCCTTTTTCATCACCCGGACAAGCGATCACTTCGATATTCATCCAGCGGGCAATGCTGATGAAATTGGAGTAGGTATATTCATCTACAGCGATAGTGCTTCCCTGGAGGCCTGCAGCGATCATGGTCACCATAATGGCCTGGTGTCCTGAAGTCACAATGGAGATCCGTTCTTCACTGATCACGGGTCCTTTACCTGATAGCCAGGCAGCAGCGGCCTTTCGGTCTTCCGGTGTACCGTCAGCGGGTTTCACGTTCAGCCACTGATTGTAGGTACTATAATGCCTTTCTATAATGCTTTTGAAGTCGGTCTGCTGTTCTGCGAGTACCGGGTAGTTGGAACTTAAGGAGATCATGTGAAGTGGAAATTTGGATCGCCAAAAGTACAAATAAATTGTACGAAAGAACTTATCCTGTCACGTTCCTTTATTTATTGTTCATCAGAGATCTTTCCTGCCTGTGATGCCAGCAGTGTGATACCGGTACCCAGCAGGGCAATGATAGCAAATGACCATCGCAGGCTGGTAGCTTCTGAGATAAAACCTATCATAGGAGGTCCAAGCAGAAAACCAAAGAATCCAACAGTAGATACGGCGGCAATAGCGATGCCGGGCGCCATTGTTTTGGATTTCCCAGCCAGGGCCAATACTAATGGCACTACAGAGGATACGCCAAATCCGATCAGCAGAAAGCCGATCGTCGCTGTTATAAGATAGGGGAGACAGATGGCGATGAGTAGTCCGGAGGTAGTCATGATCCCACTCATCTGCAATACTCTCTTTGTACCCAGGCGGGTAACAAAGCGGTCTGCCACAAAGCGTCCGCCGGCCATTGTGCTCATAAAGGCAATATAACCTACGGTCGTAAGATGTTCGGGTGCTGCTACGATCTTCTGGAAGTAGATACCACTCCAGTCAAACATGGTACCTTCCGTGACCAGACTGGAGAAGGCGATCAGTCCTAATTTGAGGATGGAGTTGTCCGGTCTTGCGAAGAGCGGTTGTGCACCATCCTGTTTTTCATCCGCAGGCAGCAGGTACCTGTAGGAGAACAGTACCAGCAGCCAGCAGATGCCGCAGATCAGCAGGAAATGCGGTAGTACAGGCATATCCAGCGAAATGGCGATGGTGCCTATGCCTACGCCGGCAAAACCGGCTAAACTCCACAGACCGTGGAATGAAGCCATAATGGACCTGCCATATAAAGCCTCAATTCCAACAGCCTGTGTGTTCATGGATATTTCAAAAACGTTGTTCATAAAACCAAAGCAGAACAACAGTAACACTAACTGCCATATACCGGGAGCGAGTCCTATTCCGACAAGCATCAGGGGAAATAAAATTCCGGCGCTGATCAATACCTTACCGCTTCCTATACGGGTCACCAGCCAGCCTGATATCGGCAGACTTACCATCAGCCCCACCGGCAGTGCAAACAATACACCACCCAGCGCAGCATTGTTGAGACTGAAATCCGCTTTGATATCATGTATTCTGCAGGCCCAGCTGGAGTAGGTCAGTCCGGCGATAAAGAAAAATACGCTTGCCGCAATACGGTGTGTCCGCTTCAGGTTTAAATTGACAGTCAGGTCTTTCATTTGCTATCAGGAAGTTAATGTCAAAAGGCCAATATGCTGTTCCAGCTCATCATAATCGGATATTTTAATGATATCCTGTAAGTGTGCCAGTTTCTTATTATCAATACCGATAAACTTTATGCCAAGTTGCAGCGTCGCCTGATAATCCCAGTTGCCATCACCTACATAGATAATGTCTGACAGATCAGGGGTTGTGTTGTGGCGTTTGTTCATCTTACTGATCGTGTGACCGATGATATCACGTCTTGCAAAGGCATCCTGTGCAAAGGATGCTGCACTGCAACCTTCGATATCGATACCGGCACATTGCAGTTTGAAGAGTGCGGACTGTTTCCAGCCACCGGTAGCCAGACCTATGCGCAGGTCTTCATTGCGGACGAGGCTGTTGATAATGCTGCCCGCTTTTGGTATCTCCTGGAAATAATGCGGCTGTTTTTCATGGGCACGCTCCAGCAGATTACAGAAGCAGTCAATAAAATTTTCCAACTCGGTCACTGTGCAGGGACGATTTCTGCGTTCCAGCGAGAGCTGATTGAGAATACCTGAGTCTGTGGTGTTCTCATAGTGACCATAATTGGTGTTAAAATTGGAGAATCCAAAGGTCTCAGCGATGGCCTGTGTATAACAGAGATCGTCTATCTCTGTGGTGTTGGTCAGTGTGCCATCTATATCGAAAATGATGTACTTCATAAAAAGCAGATTTAAAACTTGATAACTGATTTCAGACTGCTGATATCATTGTTACGTTGCCGCTTATTGACATTACAGCCGAGGTCCAGTACGGCGTCCTGGAATTCATCGATGCCATAGGCTTTTGTGATGATCTTTTCCAGTCCGAGTACCTGGCTGTTGATCAGATCAACAGCATGTTTAAAAGTGTCCTGTGAGTCGATAGAACCGACGATGGAAATACTACGATCCGTGATCTCTCTCGGATTGATGGTCTGCTGATTGTTACGCAGACCTATCAGCGCAATCTTTCCACCATCGGCAACCGCATCGATTGATTTTTCCAGCATGCTGCCTGTTGTATCAACAATCAGGTCATACTGATGTTTACGAGGTGCAAAATGACCGGACAGGTACCATCCTGAACTGAGTATATCATTACTGCTGATCAGGTTTGTTCTGTTGGCAGAAGTTTCATAGATGGTACCAGCCTGTATACCGTATTGTTTCAGTGCGAGATAGAAGAGTAGTCCTATCGGACCGCCACCCAGGATGGCTACATTGTAGAAGGGGGTGACTGCCAGTTTTTTGACGGCAGTGAGCACACAGCTCAGCGGTTCAGACATAGCGCCCTGTTCGAAGGGAACATTGTCGGCCAGCGGGTAGATGAAGCGTTTGGTGGTCTTGAAGTACTTTGTGAATGTACCATCGATGGATACGCCGGCTTCCGTACTGGATTTCTGGAAACAGTGATTGCGTAAGCCTTTACGGCAATTCTCGCAGTACCCGCAATAGTAGGTAGGATCGATGATGACACGGTCACCCACATTGAAGTTTTCCACACCTCTGCCTTTATCTACGATCACGCCGGCTGATTCGTGGCCGATGATCACTTTTTGTTTAGCATTGTATTCTCCGGAAATGATGCTGAGATCGGTGCCACAGATACCTGTAGCGCGAATTTCAACAATGACTTCATCAGGGAGTGTGATAGCCGGTTCTTCGCGTTCTTCCAGCTGAATGTTCCAGGGGCCGTTATAAACTATAGCTTGCATGGGTAACTGTTTTTACCTGACTGAATATTTTGTCCAATCTGCCGCAGATCTCTTCGATATCATCTACAGTGGCTGTGAGTGCGGGTCTTACCTTTACCACGTTACCAAATCCATAGCGTGATCCTCTGAGGATAAGCTTATGATCTGTAAGGGCATTGTCGATGATCCTGTTGGTGAGTTTTACATCCGGAGCGCCGTCTTTGTCTACTATTTCCAGGCCCCACATGTATCCCATCCCTCTTACATCGCCGATGAAATGACCGTACTTTTCTTTCAGGCCGTTCAGCAGATTACCTAATACGATACCGTTGTCGCGCACGTTTTGCAGGAAGCCTTCACGGGATACGATTTCCATGGTCTTCTTTGCAGCGCCGAGCGACAGGAGGTTACCACCAGAGGTGTAGGAATGTTCCCATTTTTCCAGTACGGCAAACTCCGGTTTGTACAGGATGGCGGCAGTCGGGATACCAATACCACCAAGACCTTTGGCCAGTGTGATTATGTCTGGTTCCATATCGAAATGCTCGCTGGCAAACATGTATCCGGTTCTGCCGATACCTGTCTGTACTTCATCGGAGATCAGCACGATGTCCAGTTCCTGGCAGATCTGTTTGATCCTTTCGAAGTAGCCTGCCGGGGGGACGATGTTGCCACCGTTACCCAGAATAGGTTCCATGATCATGCAGGATACATGATTGCTGCTGCCATATTCAACGTAGTCATATACAGCTTCTGCACAGAGATATCCACAGTTGGGATATTTGGCAGAGAAGGGGCAGCGATAACAGTAGGGGGCAGGTACTACTGCATGCTGACTTTGCATGGTGTTGGAGAATGATTTTCTTCTGAACGCGTTTCCGGAGATGTTCGTCGCAAAGAGTGTCTGCCCGTGATGAGAGAGGGACAGACTGATGACTTCATTCTTGCCGTTGAACTTGTTAGCGATCTTTACAGCACCTTCATTGGCCGTAGAGCCAATAATATCGCGCATCCATCCGTCAGTAATACCCTGTGGGGCATGTTCGAGTATGCTGTTTAAGACATCGGCAGCAAGATCGCCGGTAAAGGAGGAGGAAACGTGTATCAGATCTTTTACCTGTTGTTGCAATACCTCGACAACCTCCGGATGACTGTATCCGAGTGCCAGGTTAAATGTGCCGGATACGGCATCAATATATTCTTCGTCATGCGAAGTATAAAGGCGTATGCCACTGCCTTTTGTGAACTCAATGTTAGCAGACATGAGGGTTGGGTTTACATAGAATAAATAAAAAATAGTGGAATGGGCGTAAGATAACGGTCAGATAGACTGAGTTACATAACGAACAAGGGTTTCATGAACTTCCTGCAGGGAATCCGGGTTATACAATCGGTTTTTTTAGACGTGGTAGAAAAAAACTTGCATCAAACTTCGATATCAAAATTGACGATGGAAAAGTAGAATCTATTTGCGGAAATTTATTTTTTTTCTTTTGACCGAATCCTTTATTTTTTATTAAATAGGTTAGTAAATGCAGTGACGGAAATGTAAACTAACTCCCTTTGTGAGGCTTTGTGGTAAAGGGTTACAGTGTTAAGGTGTAGATATGCTGCATACACTTCTCTGATGTATTAATGCATCGCTTTGTTGATAAAAAGATGACTTTATAATTAGTTACTGAAACAACATAGCAGTTATAAATTGATAGTAATTACATAAAACAGTAACGGCTATTCCGAATAGATCGAAACAGCCGTCGCCGCATTATTTTTTCATCTTTTTATACAGAACAACAAACGTTGCTATTCTACCGATGTAACTTGTCCCCTGAAGTACCCTGAAATTGTATGGTCTTTGCCAAATTCCAGTGTATAAGAGAATGTCTGATAGCCGGGACCGGGGATAAATGTAAGTGTTCCGGCCGTAGGTTTACTGTATGTCTGCCCACTGTTATCTACTTCTGCTCCGTCCTTATAACTCACATTTTTGTACAGTATGGCGATGTCGAAATTCTTTGTTTTGTCGAAAGCCGCTGAATCAGACGGCATGTATGTATAGTTCCCGTTTTGTTTCAATGTATCCAGTAAAAATTGTACAGCATTTACCTTGCCTGTGAAAATCGTTGTAGGTAGTAAATCCGTAAAAGCAATTACTGTTCCTCCCGTCCAGTTCTTTTTAACGGCATAATCAGTGCGTATAAAATTGCCGTTGGTATTATATCCGTTAACAGGATTCGTTTCTTCATCACCAAAAGTGCAGCCGTAGAAAGCAAAACATAGTATTACAGCTAATAAGCGGTTTGCTGATCTAGTCATTTAGTTGTAGGTTTCTTAGTCTTATTACTGATTATGGCTGCAAATATATAAATAGTTTCTGATGGAATAAACACATTTACAGCACATAGATTTTTTTGTAATGCTATATTAATGTCCTGAATATGAAGTAGAAGAATGCCCCTAAAACCTTATGCATGGTCTGTTTTGCGGGTATTTGTCAACAGTTATATTCAGCTTGTCCCTATTTACTTTTTCTGAGCTCTAATTTACTGATAATGTGAATATTGTACCCGAAAAAGATTTTTTCTGACAATACAGCTTTTTCCTGTATTAACAGTATGTTAATGAGCAGGGGTCAGTTCGCCGTTATATTCTCCTTTCACTGTGGTATTTACATATTTCAGATCGTATACAATGTTGTACACATTATCCTCAAATCTAAAGGTGACCGATCCCCTGATCAGGGAGTCCAGTACCAGGGCATTTGCAACAAACTCCCCATTAGCAAAAGGCTGGTCATTATAGACAGCTGCATATCCAAAATGCTGCTTTTTATCATAACCGGCGGCATCGCTCTTTTTGAACGTATATGTCTGACCGGATATGAGGGTATCCAGGTCTATACCTACTGCACTGGCATTGGTTTTTAAACCGTCCAGCATCAATTCCTTATCAGCAAATATGAGCTGACTCCCTTCGCTTCCCCAGTCCATGATATAACCGTAGGGGGTGCCGATTTCCTGTCCGTTGCAGGTAAAGCTGTTGGGCGGACTTTGATCTTCATCCTCGTCTTTTCCACATGCGGTGAGAAATAGGGCGGCTGCCAGCAGGCAAAGCGCTAGTTGCTTCATGTTTTCTGTCGGGTTTTATAGGTATAGGTATAATATATAAGCGAATATATGAATATATGCTGGTATGATATACACAAAATCCGGGCGTAATCTTTGATCCGATAACCATGATCAAAACTTATTACAATGGATCAAGTTGCTGCACCGGTATTGGTTGATCAGGCTACACATACCATCACATTAACGATCAATAAAATACCTTACGAACTCAAAATACAGCCCTGGGTTACCCTGTTGGATGCGATACGTGAATATGTACAGCTGACAGGTACCAAAAAAGGTTGTGATCAAGGTCAGTGTGGAGCCTGTACTGTGCTGGTAAACGGAAAACGGATCAACTCCTGTCTGACACTTGCTGTGATGAAAGACGGGGCTGATATTACTACGATAGAGGGTGTTGCGGAAGATGGCATACTACACCCGCTGCAACAGGCATTTATTGATCACGACGCTTTTCAGTGCGGTTATTGTACCCCTGGACAGATCTGTTCGGCCATCGGTCTGCTAAATGAAGGAAAGGCGAGAACAAAAGAAGATATCCAGGAACTGATGAGTGGGAATTTATGCCGCTGTGGCGCTTATACAAATATTGTAGCAGCTGTACAACAAGTAAAAGATAAACTATGAACAATTTCACCTATTCACAGGCAACCGGCATAGACAATGCAGTAAATGAGATCACAGGACATGAGAAATCCATGTTCATCGCCGGTGGTACAAACCTGATAGACCTGATGAAGGAAAATGTACTGCATCCAGACCATCTGATAGACATCAACGGACTGCATTTAACCAGTATTGAGTTCCTGGATGATGGCCGTTTATTCCTTGGAGCGCTGGTAACGAATGCAGATACGGCCTGGCATCCGGAGGTGGAAAAAAAATATCCACTGCTTGCTGAAGCGATATTGGCAGGTGCTTCTCCACAGCTACGCAATATGGCCACGAATGGTGGCAACCTGATGCAGCGTACGCGCTGCTATTATTTTTATGATACGTCTACTCCCTGTAATAAACGGACGCCTGGAAGTGGATGTTCTGCCATTAACGGATATAATCGCATTCATGCCATATTGGGTACCAGTCAGCATTGTATCGCGGTACATCCCAGCGATATGTGCGTAGCGCTTAGGGCCATAAATGCCGTTGTTCAGGTAAAAGGGAAGGCAGGAGAACGCCTGATCCCTATAGAGCACTTTCACCGTTTACCCGCATATACTCCTCAGATCGATAATAATCTTGCACATGACGAATTGATCACCGGTATAATATTGCCGCGCGAACATTTTAATACCCATTATAAATATCTTAAAGTGCGCGACAGAGCTTCTTATGCTTTTGCTCTTGTCTCTGTTGCCGTCGTATTACGGTTGAAAGAGGGTGTTATTGACGAAATAAGGATCGCACTCGGAGGGGTGGCGCATAAGCCATGGAGGGATGAAGGTGTGGAAAACTGGCTGAAAGATAAACCAGCCACTGATGAGAATTTTGCGGAAGCAGCGGATATGATATTGCAGGAGGCTAAAACATTTGGTGCAAATGATTTCAAACCGGCACTTGCAAAACGTGCGATCGTACGGGCATGCCGGGAAGCTTTAAATCGTGAGATATGAACAATGAAACTTCATATATAGGGCAGCCGGTCAATAGGGTTGACGGATATGCAAAGGTGACCGGCGATGCGAAGTATGCCGCTGACTACAATGCAGGAGGGCTTTGCTATGGTGTAGTGGTGTCGGCAGGCATTGCCAGGGGCAGGATCGTACGTATCGACGCATCCGCAGCCCTTCAGCTGGAGGGGGTATTCCAGGTGTTTACGCATGAAAATGTCTCAGGTCTTGCCTGGTTCAATATGAGTTATAAGGATATGGATGCGCCACCAGGTAAACATTTCCGCTATCTGCAAACTGATATGGTGACTTACAGCCAGCAACCGGTGGCATTAGTTGTGGCAGAAACATTTGAACTGGCGAGATATGCGGCAACACTGGTGAATATCACTTATGCGGCCGATGCGCATACAACCAGTCTGACGGGCAACCTGGATAAAGCAAGACCACCTAAAGGGAAGAAAACCGGTTTTAAAAAACCGGCGAACAGAGGCCATTTCGAAAAAGCATTTAAAGCTGCTCAGGTAACAACGGACGTAACGTACTATCAGGGGGCTGAACACCATAATCCAATGGAAATGCATGCCACTACGGTGCTGTACTATAAGAATGGCAGCATCACGGTTTATGATAAAACACAGGGTGTATTGAATACACAGAGTTACGTCAAAAGTGTATTTGGTCTGTCCGGGAAGAAAGTGAAAGTCCTGTCCCCATTTGTAGGCGGTGCTTTTGGATCGGCATTGCGTCCGCAATATCAGTTATTCATGGCGGTACTGGCTGCGCTGGAGTTGAAACGTTCCGTTAAAGTGATGCTGACCAGGCAACAGATGTTTTCATTTGGATTCAGACCCATTACCCAACAGTCATTGTCACTGGGCGCGCTGGAAGATGGTTCGTTACAGGCGATCAGTCACAAAGCCATATCAGGCACTTCGCAGTTTGAAGACTATGTGGAAAACATTGTTAACTGGTCAGGTATGCTGTACCATTGCAAAAATGTGCAGCAGGATTACAAACTGGTGAGTCTGGATACTTATACGCCGCTGGATATGCGTGCACCGGGAGCAGTAACAGGTGTATTCGGACTGGAATGTGCGATGGATGAATTGGCGTATAAACTGCATATGGACCCGCTTGAATTGCGGCGCATCAATTACAGTGTTGAAGATGGATCTATGAAAAAGCCATATTCCAGCAAGGCTTTGATGGATTGTTACGAACAGGCAGCCGCCAGATTTGGCTGGTCGAAGCGAAATCCGCGACCGGGGTCTATGAAGAACGGGCACTTGCTGACTGGCTGGGGAATGGCCACAGGCATGTGGGATGCGATGACCGTACCGGCGCGTGCAAAAGCTACTTTTACTGCTGATGGAAAATTAACGGTTGGCAGTGCTACCGCAGATATAGGTACTGGTACTTATACGATTATGACACAGATTGCTGCGGAAACACTGGGTCTTCCAATCGATCATGTGACTTTCCAGTTGGGAGATGCATCTCTGCCCTTTGCTTACCTTGAAGGAGGTTCCGCTACTGCGGCGTCTGTTGGTACCGCTGTGCAGCAAGCATGTTTGCAGATACGGGAGCGTTTATTGTCACTGGCTAAAGATATTCCTGATTCTCCCTTCAGGGAGTTATCCATCGAACAAATCACATTTGCAGATGGAAAAATGTACATGAGTGAAACACCGGCCAACTTTATTCACCTGAAAGATATCCTGACATTGACAGCGACTGATGCAGTCAATGTAACCTCTACACCACTTCCCAACATCTTTAAACAGATGAAATATGCGAAAAATACGCATTCGGCTGTTTTCGTGGAAGTACAGGTGGATGAGGAACTGGGATCGGTAAAAGTAAGCCGGGTGGTGAGTGCTGTAGCTGCTGGCCGGATATTGAATCCAAAGACAGCCAGGAGCCAGATTGTCGGTGGTATCGTGTGGGGAATATCGGGCGCTTTGTATGAAGAATCCGTGATGGATCATCAGTTTGGCCGCTTCATCAATCACAATTATGCGGAGTATCATATTCCGGTAAATCTGGACATCAATGACATCGAAGTCATATTTGTGGAAGAAAATGACGATGTGGTCAATCCGCTTGGTGTGAAGGGCGTAGGCGAAATAGGACAAGTAGGTGTGGCAGCTGCTGTCGCCAATGCGATATATCATGCGACAGGAAAAAGGATCCGCGATCTGCCCATTACACTGGACAAGTTATTATAAAAAAAGGCTGCACATGCAGCCTTTTTCGTTTTCAGCTATGGAGCCTGACCGTTACGGCCAGTATAAGTTTATAATGACTGACTATTGAGCGCCGCCTGTAACTCGGCTTCATTGGTCAGATCCAGTCGTAATGGAGTAATGGATACAAAATCGTTCTCTACGGCCCACCTGTCGGTACCTTCTTCTGCCGGTTCCAATGGTGTGACAGTGAACCAGTAATGTTTACGGTTCATCGGGTCCGTGCCGGGAACGATCTTACCGTCATATAAACGTACGGATTGTCTCGTCCAGCGGATGCCTTTCGGATGAGGAGGGAAATTGACATTGAAAAGGCTTAATCCGGGCTTTTCCAGCAATAATTCCAGTACCTGTGCCACATATTCCTCAAAAGCGGCAAAATCAGGCTCAGATTTACCCACAGGCGTACTCAGGGCAATGCCTTTAATACCTAACAGTACAGCCTGTTTAGCCGCTGCCAGTGTCCCGGAATGCCACATGCCGTTACCCAGGTTGGGTCCCATGTTAATACCTGACAATACCACGTCTGTCTTGGTGTACAGATGTGTTCCCAGCGCGACACAGTCGGCCGGGGTCCCATTTACACGATATGCTTCGATACCCTCGAAATTGATAGGAGAAGCTTTGAAGGAAAGAGGCCGGGAATGCGTTACCGCGTGTCCCATGGAAGACTGTTCCACATCCGGAGCAACTATCCTTACTTCTCCGAACCGGGCTGCTATTCTGGCCAGCGCTGCTATGCCCGGACTGTAAATGCCGTCGTCGTTTGTGATTAGTATTCTCATACCAATGCGGCCTCCAATTTCATGCCATTGGGGTGGTATCCTTTTTGGATATTGATGGGTATGAAAGCGCATTTACTGCATAACCCCAAAGCTGGCGACCAGGAACATTCAGAAGCTGCACTGATGAAAAAGATCAGTGATCAGCAGATCAACTGTAAATATTCTTCCGCTAAAAAGAACTGGTGCAAGGAAATCTCTCCTGATACGGATTTTGTGATCATCGCCGGTGGTGATGGAACTGTCCGGAAAGTCATTCTTGAATTCCTTAGCGGCAGGGCAGGAGAAAAGCGTTATCCGCTGGCCTTACTTCCTATGGGAACTGCCAATAACATCAGCCGCTCCCTGCATGTTACCGGTGAGGAAGAAGATATCATCGCTTCCTGGCATAAACATCACATACAACCCTTTGATGTGGGTACCATCGCTGGTTTTCATGAAGAGATGTTCTTCCTGGAAGGTTTTGGATTCGGCATTTTTCCGGTACTGATGGAAGCCATGAAACAACTGGAGGAGCCTGATGAGCCTGCGGAAAAGATCAAACTGGCGCTTGAAATGCTGCATGACATTATCGATAACTATCAGGCGCAGGAATGCAGGCTGGAGATTGATGGCGTGGATCACTCAGGCAACTACCTGATGGCGGAAATTATGAATATACGCGCTATCGGTCCGGGTCTGAATATGAATGGCGACGCTAATGTGGGTGATGGAGAAATGGAGATCGTACTGTTAGGCGAGGATAAAAGAAAGTCATTCTCTGCCTATATCAAAGACCGGATTGCCTCCTCAGCACATAAGGACTATGACCTTCCGGTGATCAAAGGGAAAAATATCCGGATCTCCTGGGGAGATGAACATGCACACATTGATGACGAACTGATACGTTCCCGGGATGGTAAAAGCTACATTGTCAGTATTTTGAAGCGGGAACTGGAGTTTTTAGTGCCAGCCTGAGCGGCTTTACTTGCTTCCTCCCCGTTTAAGTGGTAATTTGCAGCTTTTTATGTGATATCAGCTTTATATGAATTTGTTAGAAGTAACGGACGTGCGCAAGCAGGAAGGGGAAGAAGAAGTGCTGAAAGGCGTAAGCTTCACACAGAAAGCTTTCCAGAAAGTCGCTATCGTAGGAGAGTCAGGATCTGGTAAAAGTACCCTGTTAAAAATAGTCGGTGGTCTGACGCAGTCAGACGGTGGTGAAGTACGGTTTGAGGACGTGAAAGTGAAAGGACCGCTGGAGCGTTTATTACCTGGTCAGCCAGGTATAGCTTACCTTTCCCAGCACTATGAACTGCGTAACCATTACCGCATGGAAGAGATCCTTGCCTACGCCAATATGTTAGCTGATGAAGATGCGGAAAGACTCTATAAGATCTGCCGTATCGATCACCTTATGAAAAGAAAAAATGATCAGTTGTCCGGTGGAGAAAAGCAACGTGTGGCTTTAGCCCGTTTGCTCACTACAGCTCCCCGTCTGCTGATTCTCGATGAACCTTATTCCAACCTGGATCCTATTCTCAAAAATACATTGAAAGCCGTGATCCGTGAGATCAGTGAAGACCTGAATATTACCTGTCTGCTGGTGTCTCATGACCCGGTTGATACGCTTTCCTGGGCTGATGAGGTGATCGTCATGAAAGATGGTCAGATCGTACAGCAGGGTGCTCCTGAAGTCGTATATCACCAGCCGGTCAATGAATATGTAGCGGCATTATTCGGCAGCTATAACATGATCCCTTCTGCACAGGCCACTGATTTCAGCAAAGTATCCGGTCTGCATCTCAATGGTAAAAGTCTGTTTATCCGTCCGGAGCGTTTCCGTATTGTGGAAAAAGGACAACATGGACTCAGCGGAAAGATCAAAGATGTGAGCTTTATGGGCAGCAGTTATGAAGTGGCGGTAGAACTGCCTGCTGCGACCATCACCGTAAAAACAGATAACAACGATCTCAGAAAGGGAGAAGATATTTATCTTTCTTTATCCCCAACGGACGTCTGGTATGCCTGATAATAACATGAGATGATGTAAATTCGGGCCATGAATTTGACCCAGGAGCAGGCTGCCATTATCAAAAGTAAAGGAGACATCAGGATCATCGCCGTTGCCGGCGCCGGTAAGACCACTACACTTATTGAATATGCGAAAGCAAGACCGGATAAAAGCATCCTTTATCTGGCATTCAACAAGACTGTTAAACAGGAGGCTGAACGCAAATTTGCAGAAGTGAAACTTGCAAATGTGCGGGTGGAAACTGCGCACTCACTGGCGCATTACTATATCGTCAGGGGATCAAAATATACCATCAAAGGTGAAGGGTATAAACTGAATGAGATAGTGGATATCCTAAAATTGCGCGGCCTCAAGGGCAAACATACAGAGTCTATTCTCGCTACACATATCAATGCCTATCTTTCTTATTTCTGTAACAGTGCGCCCGCAAAGGTGCAGGACCTCGATTATGAAGATACGCTCACTGACAGGGAAGCCATCGAATTTGCTACTAAATACAAAAAAGATATTCAGTATCAGACCCGGCTTTTTCTGGACAAAATGAATAAGGGCGAAATCCCTATCACACACGATTTCTATCTGAAGAAATTCCAGCTTGCAAGACCCAGACTGAACTTTGATGTGATCCTGTTTGATGAAGGACAGGATGCCTCCGGTGCTATGCTGGATGTATTCCGTTCTCAGGAGGGCACCAAGGTACTGGTAGGAGATAGCCACCAGCAGATCTATGGCTGGCGTTACGCTGTCAATTCACTCGACAAACTTAGTTACCCTTTATATACACTCAGTACCAGTTTCCGCTTTGATCAGGATATAGCAGATCTGGCGTCTTATGTCATACAGTGGAAGAAGCTGTATAGCAATCCGTTGACGGTAAAGGTCATCGGTTTCGGCAAGTCCCGTAAGGCCAATACAAGGGCTGTAGTAGCCAGGACCAATGCCGGATTGCTGGTAAAAGCCATCGAACTGCTGATTGAAAAGAAAGAGATAAAAACGATCTATTTTGAAGGCAGGATCGAAAATTATACTTACGCCAATGATGGCGCTTCCATCTATGATATACTGAATCTGCATACCGGCGATGTTGGCCGTATACGGGATAAGACCATTGCTGCGATGGATAGTATGAAAGACCTGGAGGAATATATCAAAACAACCGGCGAAACCCAACTGGGTATGCTGGTGGATGTTGTGAAGAAATATGGAGAGAAGATCCCCGGTTATATCAAAAAACTAAAAGACTGCCACCTTGATCATGATGATAAGGAACAGGCTGATATGATCTTTTCTACAGTACACCGCTGTAAAGGAATGGAATATGATGAGGTAACACTGACCAATGATTACATCACCCATGACAAAGTAGTGAAGATGGCAGAGAACATCGATAAAGTCAATATGTCGAAGCTCTCAGAAGAGATCAATCTGTTGTATGTTGCTATTACAAGGGCAAAGAGCCATTTGTATATTCCACAGGAAATCCTCACCGGACAAAAGAAAGCGATACCAGTGCTTAAACAAAGAAGGGTCTCCGGAGCAGAAACAAAGGGTGAGAGCTATGTCTACGCCGGAGTGAAAAAATAAAGACTAATTCTTTTTGAAATTGAGCAGGTCGATCATCAGATTGAAGGCATCCATTGCGGATGGGCTGTTGAGTTTCAGCGGTTTGATGATATAGCCGGATACACCGAGCTTTTCAGCAGTAATCTTGTCTGTTCTGTCGCCGGAAGTAGTCAGTACAAATCGTTTGATCTGTTTCAGCTCTTCTTTCCGGTGCATGTATTCCAGTACTTCAAGACCATTTACCTTGGGCATGTTGATGTCAATGAGCATGACATCAGGTAAGGCTTCATGGCCGGTACTGATCTGCTCATCCAGCAGTGTGATGGCCTCTTCGCCATTCCTGGCATTCGTCAGTTTATAGAAAATATTCAATTTATCAAGTGAACGCTTAATATCTATCACATCCAGCTTATCATCTTCTACCAGTAAAATATTAATCGGTTGCATTTTAATCTTTTGACCAGGTGAATGAAAAGACAGAACCCTTGCCCGGTGCGGAGACCACATTGATATGTTGCTTCTTGGTCTCTATAATTTTTTTGACAATTGCCAATCCAACACCTGTGCTTTCGAAACTATCCCTGTCCTTTAAAGTCTGAAAAATAGTAAAAATCCGCCGTTGATAGTGCTTTTCAATGCCATTTCCATTGTCTTCAATGAAAAATTCATAGTGATCAGGCCGTTCTTCATAGTAGATTTTTACAGCAGGGCCGGGCTTTTCGTTGTGTTTGACCGCATTGCCAATAAGATTTGAAAAAATCTGAAATAACCACAATTTTTCTCCGTGTATAACGGGAAGATCGGCCATTTCGACCTTCACACGGTCCATATCGGGCAGTGTGTCCAGGACTTCTTTGACCAGTGAGTTGAGTGCGATTTCCTCTTTTTCGATCTCTTCCCTGTCCGCTTTTGCGTAGGACAACAAACCTTCAATCAGGTTTTCTGCCCTTATTACACGGCCTTTTATCAGCTCCATGTATTCGCTCACTTTCGGTGTAAGTTCTTCTTTATGATCTTCCTCTATCCATGATACGACATTACTAATGCCTCTCAGCGGCGCTTTGAGGTCATGCGATACTATATGTGCAAACTGGTCCAGTTCTTCATTGGATCGTTTTAATAAGGTGATATTCCTTGCCAGTTCTTCTGTCATATGATTCAGCGCATCTCCCAGCGCACTCAGTTCATCGCTGCCGGTATCTTTGATCGTTACGTTGTAGTTCCCACCGGCAATATCATTGGCCATATCCGTCATCACTTTGATACGGCGGGATATTTTCATGGTCACATAGATGATGATGAAAAGCCCGAGTATGATAGAAGCTGACGTTAATAGCAGCGAAAGTCTATTGGTGTTGACAACAGAAGCTGCCAGTTCCTCCTTATGATCATCCCTGCGGGCATATTCATATGCAGAAAATGTTTTGAACCTATCCTGCAATGCTGCCTGAATAGCCTGCTCATGACCGGAAGCAAATTTTTCTTTATAGATCATGTTGAAGGTATCCAGGTGCTGGCGACTGATAGACGCTGACATTTTCGCCTGTTTCAGGGGATCGGTATATTCTTCTGTCCACTGGTCATTCAGCTCTTTGATCTGCCGCAGCATATCGATCTGTAGCGTGTCTGTGAGCATAGACGAGAGTTCCTTCAGGATGAGCTCATTTTCGATGTTAGCCGTATCATAGGCCTCTACAAAAGATTTTTCACCCGTGAGCAGATAGCCTCTGAGGCCATTGACCATCGTGAGTACGTTCCGCTGAAAGCGGCTGCTGTTGCGCACCAGGTTGGTGGAACGGGTGAAATAAGCATTGTTTTCTGTTACCGCATTGGACAGACTGAAGTTCACGAATGTCGTAATGGAAAACAGTATCAGTACTGATACGAATCCAAGGAATATATAGTGAGAAATCTTCATAGTGCGCAATGGTAACAAAAAATGTGAAAACAGCCAGCGATACTATTCCGGAAAATAGTAAGCAAAGTATCAAAGTTCCGGTATAGTTTTAGTGGCAATCTATTCTGTGTCAGATTACTTTACGTACGTCAATTACGTTATGTGTTTACAAACATAACGCTTTTGTCTGTTAGTGCATACTATTCAGTAATTTGTATATCAACAGCGGCTGAAATGTTTTTAACCTTGTGATCGCATCTGCCATTCGTCATATTCATAGTCGCTGGTGTCTGATAAATTGACTATGTTGAAATCATCTGGTACACAGATAGCATGTAGCCCTATATAACTACTATTACACAGATAAGGAATAAGAAAAATACTGTCAAACTGATAACGAAGCAAGATTATGGACGACCAACTCAGGAATGAAGAGCAGACCGGTACTTCCCGGCGTTCTTTCCTTAAACAAACCTCTTTGATGACAGCGTTGGCGCTTGCACCTGAAACGGTGCTCAAAGCAGCCGAAAAGGAGCTTGATGAAAAGATCGCAGCTGTCATAGAGACGATGCCACTGAATGTGGTGATCAATGGCGTGAAGCAAAGTGTCAGGATAGAACCGCGTGTGACCCTGCTGGACCTGTTACGTGAGCGATTACAGCTGACAGGTACAAAGAAAGGTTGTGACCACGGACAGTGTGGCGCGTGTACAGTACATATAGATGGAGAGCGTGTGAACGCCTGTCTGACTCTGGCGCTTACAACAGAAGGTCGTGAGGTGACTACCATCGAAGGACTGGCAGACGGCGATAATCTGCATCCAATGCAGGAAGCTTTCCTGGAGCATGATGGCTTCCAGTGCGGCTACTGTACACCGGGTCAGATCATGTCGGCGATCTGTTGTATCAGGGAAGGACACGCCGGTACACCCGATGAAGTGAGAGAATATATGAGTGGTAATATCTGTCGTTGCGGCGCCTATTCCAATATCGTGGATGCGATCATGGATGTAAAACAGGGAGGGAAGAAGATATGAAACAGTTCAGCTACGTAAGGGTGACTTCCCCTGATGCAGCTATTGCTGCTGTCTCCAAAGATAAATCAGCTACATTCCTGGCTGGCGGTACCAATCTTGTGGATCTGATGAAGAGTGGTGTAACAGGACCAGAACGCCTGGTGGACATCAACCGGCTGCCGCTTACAAAGATCGAAGAAACAAAGACAGGATTGCGTATCGGTGCACTGGTTAAAAATACAACGGTAGCAGAGCATCCGCTGATCATCAAACACTTTCCGCTATTGTCTCTCGCACTGAAAGCAGGTGCTTCTCCGCAGTTGAGGAACATGGCAACTGTCGGTGGTAATATGATGCAGCGTACCCGTTGTCATTATTTCTACGATACAGCCATGCCCTGTAATAAACGAGCGCCTGGTTCAGGCTGCGGCGCTATCGGAGGATTCAACCGTATGCACGCCATCTTTGGCGCGAGTGATAAATGTATCGCCGTACATCCCAGCGATATGTGTGTAGCACTGACAGCACTGGATGCAGTCGTAACTGTGAAGGGGCCAAAAGGGGAACGTAAAATTCCTTTTGGTGATTTTCACCGTTTGCCGGGAGATACACCTGAGGTAGATAATACATTACAGCGTGGAGAACTGATCACAGCCGTTGATATTCCTTTTAACGAAGTAGCCGGATATGCACATTACCTGAAGGTGCGTGACCGCGCTTCCTATGCTTTCGCACTGGTATCGGTGGGTGCTGCTTTGTCCCTCAAAGACAATAATATCGCCGATGTACGTCTGGCAATGGGTGGTGTAGCACACAAACCCTGGCGTTTAAAAGAAGCAGAAGCTTTTCTCAAAGGAAAGAAAGCTACAATAGAAAACTTCCAGGAGGCGGCCCGTATAGTGATGGCGCCTGCAAAGTCGCAGGGCAGTAATGAATTTAAACTCACATTAGCGCCCAACACTATCGTGGAGGCACTGAAACTCGCCGCTGCAAACGGTAATATCTAAACACTTAAAACCCAAAGAATGGGAACAGATAAAAAAAGTGAACCGCTGAACAGGGTAGACGGAAGAGCTAAAGTAACCGGTAAGGCGAAATACTTCGCAGAGTTTGAAGTGCCGGGTCTTACTTACTGTGTAATGGTGACAAGCACAATCACCCGCGGTACTATCGCTACGATCAATACAAAAAATGCTGAACGTGCACCTGGTGTACTGGCAGTATATACACACCTGAATATGCCCGCCGTACCTGGTTGGGCTGATCAGCCAAACAGCAATGCGAAACTGCCTTCCGGCGGAGAGAAATACCGCATGCTGGGCAGTAATAAGATACTCTTCAACGGTCAGCCGATCGCACTGGTAGTTGCAAATACCCTGGAGCGTGCACAATATGCTGCTTCGCTGGTAACGACGACCTACAATAAAACCGAACATCAGACCGACCTGTTGAAAAACACACAGAAAGCAGCCATGCCTGGTCGTTTTGGCGATTATACCCGTGGTGAGCAGAAAGAGGCCTATAAAACGGCGCCTGTGACCATTGCAGCGGATTACACCATTCCTGTAGAAGTACACAACCCAATGGAACTGGCAGGTATACTGGCTATATGGGAAGGAGAGGATCAGCTGAAAGTATATGCGAAAACACAAGGTGTAAAAGCCACACAGCGCACGTTGGCCGGAGCCTTTAAAATACCGGAAAAGAATGTACAGGTATATTCCGAATTTGTCGGTGGTGGTTTTGGCATGGGATTACGTACCTGGCCACAGGAAGTAGCCGTAGTCGCTGCTGCACGTCAGCTGAAAAAGCCGGTTAAACTCGTGATGACGCGTCAGCAGATGTTCTCACTGGTAGGTCACCGTCCTTACACCATACAGCATATCAGTATGGGGGCGGATAAAGATGGTCAGTTACAGGGCATCTATCATGAGGCAACCGCTGAAACGGCGAGTTATGATGACTTTACGGAAGGCACAGTGGCCATGACACGGTTCATGTATGCCTGCCCGAACGTAACGACTAAATACCGTATTGTACCACTGGACAGAGGCGTTCCTATCTGGATGCGTGGTCCTGGTGAAGCGACAGGCGCTTTTGCGCTGGAATCGGCCATCGATGAAATGGCGTATAAAGTGAATATGGACCCGCTGGATTTCCGGGTGAAGAACTTCGCGGAAACCGATCCGGAAAAGAACAAACCATTCTCCAGTAATAACCTGAAAGAAGCCTATCAGCTGGGTAGTGAAAAGATCGGCTGGAATAAACGCAACCGGGAGCCCCGTTCCATGAAAGACGGTGAGTGGCTGGTGGGATATGGTATGAGTACAGGTGTTTTCGGCGCACACCGAGGGGAATCTGCCTGCCGTGCACAGCTGAATGCAGACGGTACACTGATCTTACAAAGCGCGACCAGCGATATCGGTCCTGGCACCAGTACTGCCATGGTACAGATTGCGCATGAAGTAACCGGATTACCTATCAACAAAATACGTTTTGAGCTGGGAGACGCGGCTTTGCCGCCATCAGGCAGTCAGGGTGGATCTGCTACCGTATCATCCGTAGGTTCGGCGGTATTTGATACCTGTACCGCCTTAAAAGCATTGCTGTCGGAAGCAGGTCTTGCATTTGAAGATGGAACAGTGAAACCGGTAGTGGGTAAAACAGCCACCATGCAACAGGTGCTGGCTACACAGAACAAGACTTTCTTCGAAGTAACCAAATCTTCCAAAGGTGGTGCTGAGCAGGATAAATACTCCATGTATTCCTTCTCTATCCATTTTGCCGAAGTAAGGGTACACCCGCATACGGGTGTTGTGCGTGTAAAGCGGGTGGTGACAGTCGCCGACTCCGGAAGGATTGTCAGTCCGAAGACGGCTGCCAGCCAGATGATCGGTGGTGTTACCGGTGGTATCGGGATGGCGCTGACAGAAGAAGCGATCATTGATCACCGTTTTGGTCGTTTTGTGAACAACAATCTGGGTGATTATCACGTACCGGTAAGTGCCGACGTCCCGCATATAGAAACGATCTTTATTGACAAACCCGACCCATATAGTAATCCGATGGGATCCAAGGGAATGGGGGAGATTGCCCTGATAGGATTTTCCGCTGCTGTGGCAAATGCGGTGTATCATGCTACCGGAAAGCGTATCCGGGAACTGCCGATCACACCTGATAAGATATTGTCTGCCTGACGGTTTTGTAAGAGGCTCCCTTTCAGGGGGCCTCTTTTTTGTATGCAAGCGTGCAAAATCGTAATTTCACAGATTGCCTCTGTCGGGGAGGCTGACGAGATATGCATACAATCAACGACGTCCACCAACAGTTTGCAGAATATTTCCAGATACCGGCCTTAAAACCGTATGCTTACCTGCTTTCGCGGAAACTCAGCGAAGGGCATATCTGCCTGCACCTGAACAGACCTGTGGAGGCTGCTGACGATCTGCCGGCCTTTTGTGAAAATCTGCCAGCAGGCAGCAGGACCTTACAGCAGATTCCCCTGGTAGCAAAAGGAGGAAATGATAGTCAGCCTTTTGTATTGTACCAGGAACGGCTGTATCTGCAAAGGTATTTCCGGTATGAGACCATCTTTCTGCAACGTATTCACCAGTTCCTGGCGACGGAAAAGGAAGTACTGGCCGACAGACTGAAAATGCTGGAGACCAACCGTACTTTTATCAGTAATCTGTTTGCTGCCGGACCGGCATTTGTAGCCGATGGCGGTGATCCGGCCGACTGGCAGCTCAGTGCTGCTGTAAGCGGTGTACTGAACAACTTTACTATTATCACCGGTGGTCCGGGTACAGGAAAGACCACTACGGTAGCAAAAATACTCGCGATACTCTATTATCTGGATCCTTCCCTGAAGGTAGCCCTGGCGGCGCCAACAGGTAAGGCCGCTGCGCGTATGGCGGAAAGTCTGCGTAATACACAGCTGCCCGTGGATGACTCCATCACCGCGCAGTTCCGTAGTCTGGCCCCAAGTACGATTCACCGTTTATTACGATCGAAGAAAGACAGTCCCTACTTTGTGTATAACGCGGAGAATCCGCTGAACTATGACGTGGTGATCGTGGACGAATGTTCCATGATCGATGTGGCCCTGTTTGCAAAACTGCTGGCTGCCATTGGTAATGGTACCCGGCTGATTTTACTGGGTGATAAGGACCAGCTGGCCTCTGTTGAAGCAGGTAGCTTGTTTGGTGATCTTTGTCAGGCACAGGATGAACTGAACATGTTCACCAAAGAACGCCTTGCACTTATCAACTCCTTTATCCCGGATGAAAGAAGAAAGTTAGCGGTGAGTCAGATCAAAGAAAATGATCATCATCCTTTGTTCCAGCATCTTGTTGAATTACGCCGTAGCCATCGTTTCAGCGGAGACAAGGGGATCGGTAAATTCAGTAAGGCGATCATTGCAAATGACCAGGTAGCCATACAGGGCTTTCTGGCACCGGGTGCAGATGAGCAGGTCGCAATAGATGAAACCTATTCCAAAGAGCTATTTGCACAGTTTGTAGCCGGTTACAGTGCCTTTATTGTGGAAAAGGATATCCGCAGGGCATTGCAGTTGCTCAACGATCTGCGTGTCTTATGTGCGATCAGGGAAGGAGAGGAAGGTTTGTATGCCATCAACAGAAACATAGAAAAGATCCTGCATGATAAACGCCTGATCCGTGTGAATGCTGAATTCTACGAGAACAGGCCTGTGATATTGACCCGCAACTACTATGAACACGGACTCTTTAACGGAGACACCGGTATCATCCGTACGGATGAACAAGGCGTGCTGATGGCCTGGTTTGAAGATAGTAATGGCGAACTGAAAGCGATCCTGCCGGGATACCTGACAGAAGCAGAAACCGTATTCGCGATGACCATTCACAAAAGCCAGGGGTCTGAGTTTAAAGAAGTAATGGTGATCCTGCCACGCGCAAAAGATGTTCCTATTCTGACAAGAGAGTTGCTCTATACCGGTGTAACCAGGGCGAAACAGAAAGTGTATGTACAGTCATCGGCGGAAGTGCTGTTACTGACCGCAACACGTTTTGTGGAAAGAGCTTCGGGTATCGGACAGCGTTTTGCAGACGATCGCCCCTGATAATTGAATAACACGTATGGCACTATATCTGAGAGTGTCCAATTCCCTGGAGAATCTTTCCATGGGACTGGCACAGACACTGAAAGCTTCTAACAGCCAGGTGTTTGAACAACACCTTATCGTCACACAGACGGAAGGTATGAACAACTGGCTGAAACTACAGCTGGCAGAATACCTGGGTATTGCTGCCAATTGCCGTTTCCTCAAACCGAATGACCTGATCCATCAGATCTATTTCCTGATGGATGGGCAGTATTCGGAAATGCTTTCCGGTAGGAATCTTACCTGGCTGTTGTACAAACTGCTGGGAGAAGATATATTCCGGGAAACCTATCCCGCCGTCGCTACTTATTATCATACAACAGAACCGGATAGCGATCTGAAAAGAATGGCCCTGGCAGAAAGAACAGCTGACCTTTTTGATCAGTACCAGATCTATCGTCCGGAGATGATCAATGAATGGAATGCGCCACCGGAAGATCCTTTTGCAAAAGTGGACTGGCAGCAGTACCTCTGGACGGAAGCGAAGAAAGTATCTGGTCATGCACTGCCTGATAAAACTATTATAGGTCAGCACATTCTGGATATGCTGAAGAATCCTGATCACCAGGAGACACTGGCACACCGGATGAATACCGTACACCTGTTTGGTCTCTCCATCATCACAGCTTATCACGTACAGATCCTGCATGAGTTGTCTTCTTTCATTGATATCTATTTTCATATCATCAATCCTTCTCCGGAACTCTACTGGTTTGATGATAAGAGTGAAAAACAACAGGCGCGCTGGCGACTGAAAGGCCGTCCTATCCACGAATCTGACACAGCGGGTAATCCACTCCTGATGGGATGGGGAAGGGTCGTACAGGATACTTTCGGCCTATTCTTCAAATACGATGCTTTTATCAATGCCTACGAAAGCGAAGGACTGGTGGAACCGCAGCCGGATACCCTGCTGAATAAGGTACAGCATGATATCTTTCTGAATGCAAATGAGGACCGGCATCCTATCTTCCCGGAAGATGTGGAAGACGGTTCCATTACCATCAACAATTGTTACACCGTAGCCCGTGAAGTAGAAGTGCTGTACAACTATCTTGTACATCTTGTAGATAAAAAAAGAGAAACCTTATCTCCCCGTGATATCGTTGTCATGGTGAGAGATATCGATGTATATGCGCCTTATATCAAGGCGATCTTTAACAACGCACCTTACAAGTTCCGGTATACGATCGCGGATGAAAGTTATGCGGACAGCGATAACTTGTTCAATGCACTACATGCTATTCTCCGATTGAATGAGGATAATTTCAAGGCGGAGGAAGTGCTCCAGTTGCTGGATTCTTCCTATATCCGCAAGCGCTTTGGTGTTAACAATGTACCGCTGATCCGGCATGTTGTTGACGAGGCGAATATCCGTTTTGGTATTCACGGCGCTAAAGAAGATGAGACCTATCTTGTTAGCTGGAAATATGGTATCAAACGTATCATGTATGGCATCTGTATGAGTGGCGATCAGGAATATGGCAGAGGAGAAGAGGGTTTCTTTCCGCTGGATATACTGGAAGGCAGTGATAGTCTGGAGGTGATCCGCTTTTGTCATTTTGCAGAAGTGCTGATCTCCGCTATAGAAGATCGTAAGAAAGGACGTAGTATCAGTGGCTGGGTAGAGTATATAGAAGGCATACTGCACAATATGGTCTATGAACCGGAAGAGGAAGTAGACGAAGACTATAATACACTCATGCAGCAGTTGTCGGATTACAACCTGCTGAATGAATATATGAGCGATACCGTAGCTTTTGACGTATTCAGTCATAGCTTCCTGCAAACACTGACGGGTACCACGCGTACAGGTTTGTTTGTCAACGGAGGGATCACTTTCTGTTCCCTGATCCCGATGCGTAGTATTCCTTTCAGAGTAGTAGCGATGCTGGGACTGGATTATGATAAGTTTCCCCGCCGGGAACAGCCGATCGGCTTTAACCTGATGGAGAAAAACAAACAGCGGGGAGATCGTAATGTTAAGGATAACGATAAACACCTGTTCCTGGAAACGGTGCTTTCTGCGCGGCAATACCTGTATATCAGTTACGTCGGACAAAGTGCCAAGGATAACAGCCGTATGCCGCCTTCTGCCTTAGTGGATGAGCTGCTGGATTATATAGAATCCGGCTGTGAAGATCCTGAGGGTGTCAGAAACAGGCTTGTGACCAGACAGCCTTTACAGGGCTTTAGCAGGAAGTATGGACAGGGTGACGAACGGTTGTATAGCTACCTGAATACCGCTGTACCGGAACGCACGATTACCCGTTCTGATAAAGCGATGGAGCAACAGCCGATCGAAGAGATTGACCTGGATGAACTGGTCCGCTTCTTTAAAAATCCTTTCAAGGCCTACTATAACAAAATACTGGGCATCTACTATAATGATGAACAGGTGTTGTTAAATGAAACAGAGATCTTCCACCTGGATAGTTTGCAGAAGTGGAGCCTGAAGAACGAATTGTTACAGATGGATAGCAATGCTATCGCCAACATGAAGATCCGTCTGGTGAAGACAGGACGCCTGCCGCTGAAGAATATGGCCTATGTAGCGCTGCAGCAGATAGAGGCAGAAGTACAACCGGTACGTGAGAAATTCCGGGCCTGTATCAATGGTGCAGAAGAACGATCGGTACAGGTGAACCTGGATATTGAAGGTACCTTGCTGAAAGGAACGATCAACAGTGTATTCGATGATAAACTGGTTCAGGTATCCTGGTCCAAAAGAGAAGATAAATACCTGATGGAGGCTTATATCCGGTATCTTGCGGGACGGGCAGCTGGTGTATTGCAGGGTATGTGCTTTATCTCAGGCGCCAGTAAAAGAGAAGCCTTTGAGGCAATTCCGCTGGCACAGCATGAAGCTTTACGAAGGCTGACCGCATTAGTGAAAATATTCAGGGATGGTTTTGAGAAGATCACACCGTTTTATCCTGACTTTGATGTCAAACCGGGTGATGTAGCCGGACTGGATTTTACGAAGTTCAGTAAAAAGGTAGATAAGGCGCTGGATAAAGGAGATGACATTACCATTGACCCATACATCTCCCGGGAGTATGAAAATGGGTTCTTTAAAGATGAAGCCATACTGGATACTTATAAAGTGATTTGCAGTCATCTGCTGGTACCGCTGGCAGAAATGATTCCGGGTTATTACAATTAATACAGGTAAGTACAAGATGAACGAACATATCAACTACCAGGATTTTAATGCGGCTACCGTGCCTCTGCAGGATAGTAATCTGATAGAGGCCAGTGCCGGCACAGGTAAGACCTATTCTATCGCTATTCTCGTACTGAGACTGGTGCTGGAGAATGGACTTTCTATTAAAGAGATCCTGATGGTGACTTTCACCAAAGCAGCTGTAGCTGAACTGGAAGAACGTATCCGTTTATTTGTGCGTACTGCCTATAAGATCAGTCAGGGGCAGGAAACCAGAGATGAGAATATCTTCCGGCTGGTGGAAGAAGCAGTGGAACGGAATGGCCTGGAGGCCGTACAGCAACAATTGAGAGATGCAGTGCTCTTCCTGGATGAGACAGCCGTGCTGACCATTCACAGCTTCTGTCAGAAGACCCTGAATGAGTTTGCCTTTGAAACAGACCAGCTGTTTGGCGCAGAAATGATCCAGGATACCAAAACCCTGATAGCGGAAGAAGTACAGAAGTTCTGGCGTAAATATGTCACAACCCTGCATATCCGTTTGCTGGAAAAGGTATGGGAACCGGACATGATGCAGGGGATCAATGTTGCGTTGAATGAGCATATGGGTGGGAAGCGTTATTATGCTTATCAACCCGGTAAGAGATATGTCATCAGACAGAAGGAACAGGAGGAATGGTTGAACCAGCTGGATACGATAGACGAAAAGAAAACGGCTGCCGAAAAGGTACTGTTGGATTATGTGATCAATGAAAGGGAAACACTGAGAGGATTGTGTGAAGGAAACAGGTATGCAAAGACGGCATTATTGCCCTGTGTGGATGATCCGGAATTGTTTATAAAGACAGTTGCTGACAAAAGAAACAGCGCTAAATATATCGGTACCCTCTTGCCTGATATGCTTGCACACATGGACCAGGTGGCTGTTGTGGACGAAGAACGTAAGGGCATCGTACAACAGGTGATCAGCCGTTTGTATTGCTTCGCGATAGAAGAGATAGCGGCTGGCGTAAAAGGCTTTAAAAAGCGGAACAACCTGCTGAGCTACGATGACATGATCACCAACCTGCACAAATCACTGGTGGATAGAAATAATCCGAAACTGGAAGAAGTGCTGCGGGAGAAATATAAGGCAGTGTTTGTGGATGAATTCCAGGATACTGACAGGATGCAGTATGAGATCTTTGAAAAGGCTTTCGGAGAAAGTACCATCCTGTTTTACATCGGTGATCCCAAGCAGAGTATCTATGCCTGGCGTAAGGCGGACATCTTTACCTATTTTAAGGCAAGGGCGAGCGTACAGCATGTGTATGGCATGAACCGCAACTTCCGTTCATCTGAACCCTTTATTGCGGCAATGAACCAGTTCTTCCTGCCGGTACCTGGTTTTGATACTTTTTATTTCGAAGGAGAAGGTAGCGCTATCAACTATATCAAGGTAGATAGTCCTGACAGCAACACCAAAGGACTGCTTTTCAGAGGAGATGAACCTGATGTGCCGATATCCGTTTTTAATGCATCCAACGGTACCGAACTCTCTGAGAGTGTGGCAGCGCAGGTAGCAGCTTTACTGAGAAGCGGGGAATATTTTATTGGTGATGAAGAGGAGCGCCGTCCCGTAAAACCATCTGATATCGGTATCCTCGTACGTACCGGCCGCCAGGGCAGGGAAGTAAAGTCACAATTGGCGAAACTGGGTGTGCCTGCTGTAACAGTAGATGATGCAAAAGTATTACAATCCGAAGAAGCGACCTATCTGTTATACCTGATGGAGGCCATGCTGGCGCCTGACAGGTCTTCTATCAACCGTGCCCTGTTATCGCCTTTTACAGGGTTGAAACTGGAATCTGTACTGACACTGGATGACGAAGTAACACTGGGTTTATTCGGTAACTATAAAAACAGGTGGCAGCAGGATGGTATCTATACCGCGATGATGGATTTCGTTACCGATTTCAATGTGCGTAATGTATTACTGCATGCGCATACAGAAAGTGGTGAACGTATCATTTCCAATCTCTTTCAGCTGACAGAACTTGTGCACCAGATCCAGAGCCGTAAGAATTTGTCTATGACGGAACTTGTATCCTGGCTCAAGCGTGGTATAGACGGGATGGCTACAGAAGGTGACGAGTATGAGCAGCGTATGGAAAGTGATGAAGAAGCCGTGAATATCGTGACCATTCACAAGAGTAAAGGCCTGGAATATAAGATCGTGATGGCGCCTTATCTCGACTTTGTGGAAAACAAGTATATAGAGTTCTTTAGTTTCCGTGACCCGCTGACGGGTGACTATGTGGGTGTGGAAAAGAAACGTATGAGCGACGAACAGCAGGCCTCTTATGCACGTCAGGCCGAACAGGAGAACAGACGTCTCTTATACGTGGCAATCACCCGTGGTGTGTATAAGTGTTTTGTATTCCGGAATAACTATCATAAAAAATCTACGCTGCTGACTTTCCTGGAAGCCCTGGTCGCAGTAGCCCCTTCTCCTGATATTATCCGGTTTGAAGAAGGAATACCCGTAGCGCCTGAACAGCAGGTCAGCAATAAGGTATTGCCACTAGCGCCGCCTGATACGGATATGCCAGTGAGATTTGTGCTGAAGGAGCAGAACTGGCGCAAGATGAGTTATACCATGCTGGCGGCAAAGGCAGAACATAATCTGCGTACAAGGGCCTCGCAACAGGAAGATCCTTACGAAACCTTTATTTTCCACACACTAAAACGTGGGGCGAAGACGGGTAACCTCCTGCACTTCCTGTTTGAAAATATCAACTTCTCGGAGGATAGCCGCTGGGAAAAATGGATTACTGAAACAATCCGCCGTTTTGTACCCGGACAGCAGGAACTGTATGGACCTATGTTACGGCAGTTGCTGGAGCATGTGTTACAGACAGATATTACGGTGGATGGCCGTACATTCCCACTGGCAGCCATCATCTGGCATAAACGTATCCCTGAATTTGAGTTTGACTTCCCGGTATCCGCATTTTTCCCGGATATGCTGAACGGGCTTTCTGATGACAGAACCAGTGTAGTCGTGCGCCGTTTTCATGAACAGGGCAGCAGTGAACTGGAAGGTATCATGAACGGGAAGATGGACCTGTTCTTTGAGCATGAAGGCAGGTATTATATCCTGGACTGGAAATCCAACTACCTGGGAGGCACGCCGGAAGACTATACACCGGCTGCTGTATCCGCAGCGATGAACGAAAACAATTATCACCTGCAATACCTGATCTATACACTGGCCGCCAAAAAATATCTGGAGAGCCGTTTATTTGAATTTGACTACGAAACGCAGTTTGGTGGCGTGATCTACTGTTTTGTCAGGGGCATAAGAAAAGGGCAGTCTACTGGAATATTTACCACTAAACCACCCTTATCTAAAATATTACAACTGGAAAATAGTTTGTCTCCCAATGCGAACAGGAAACAACCTCCTCAGCAAAAATTATTCGACATCTACTAACGCCGCCTGCCGCTGCTGTTCCAGTTTAGCCTGTACCAGCAATGCGTGCAGCACCTCTGTGGAAAACCCATGCAATAACAGGCGGAATGCGGCACCAGCCATTGGGAGTGGTATCATCGGGTGTTTGTTGTTAAGCGCCGTCAGTTTTTCCGGACAATCCATGATCGTTGCTGCATAGATACCGATCACTTCATCCAGTTGCAGCGAATTGGTCGCGCGCCAGAAGTCGGCATCTGTCAGGTAGAACTGGTATACCGGTGTGAATATCTCTATTGCCGTACCCAGATCGATGAAGTTAGTCCACCGGTGACGGAACTGTTCAAAAGGGATCGGTGTAGCGGATATTGCACTAAAATCAGGCTTTTCCTGTTTGCTGACCTTTACTCCTTTCTCATCGATCGCCTTGTTCAGGTTAATGATAAAATTATAGAGGTTCAGGTCGTGTTCCAGGAAGAGGTTATCCCTTACGTGACTCACGGCTGTCGGCTTCAGCGGATTCATGGGAATATTTTCCGCTCCCCTTACATTATCCTTAATAAAGCGTAATACCTCAGAACCCAGGTAAAAATGCCGTAAGATCAAAAAGTTGGCCTCCGGTGTGATAAAATATTTCATGCCCCAGAAAAGGCTCTTATGCAGCATTTTGGGAGCGTTGATCAGATTGGGGATAAAGATCTTGAAGACCTGCATCAGTACAATACTGATCCTTGCGAAGGCTTTTACCACCGGATAAAGGAACTGCCGGCTTTTAGTAGAGGAATCGTACAGGAAAGCGGCTTTAGCATCCGGATTGAAAGGAATGCTTTTATCGAGGAAGAGCGCATGCCAGTGACTCGGATTACGCGTGTCATGCGGCATCTGCTCGTAGTATTCTTTGGTATGTAACATGTGAATAGCTTTATTAGAAATTGTCCAGTTCCTCCAGTTGCATGCGATAAAGCCTCGCTACTACTTTTGCCGTTTTCACGATCTTCTCCGCCATTTCCCGGGTCAGCAGCTCGGACTGTATAGCGTTCTCGAAACGTTCGAAATGGTTGTCATTGCTGTCGCTGCTTTCATGATAGATGAAGAAGGATACCTGATCCGCATTCAGCTGTAACTGTTGCTGGATCGCGCGTCCCCATTTACCGGATACCCTGTTGCCCAGTCCCTCGATGATAAACATTCCTCCTAAGAGATCAAAAGGGTCAGGCTGGCTGGCGCGCTGGAACATATAGGCGCTCAGCGCTTCACTACCGATATTCTTTTCACCTGTATACAGGTCATTTTCATTCCCGCCACAGTTAATGTAGTTCTTTTCCAGGATCTGATAATCGCGGTGCTCGTCGGATGAGTGTCTGATAAAAGAAGAACGTACATGAAAATATTGCATGCTGACATTGGAGGCTGCCCGCGCGATCCACTGGGAACCATCAATCACCTGCTGACGAAGGTTCAGCAGCAGACGTTTGTATTCTTCGAGTGTCAGCTGACCATTGAAGATCTTCTTTACGATCGGTACCTGTTGCAGGGAACGTTCGAAGTCAAACCATACGCCTGTCAGTTGTCTTACCAGCCATTCCTGTACAGGTTTCTGTTGTGTTCTGATCTCCGGCGCCTTGATAGTAGCAATGTCTTCGGTGACTATACCGGGGGCTGCCGGCGCTACGACCCTCAGCATCATGTAACCGGTGATGAAACGACCGCTTTCAGGCACCATACAAAGTACCTGCTGACCATGTTTCAGCTGACCGCTGCGGAGTAATTCATCCAGCATGACGAAGATGGAAGCAGCACCGATATTGCCAACAGTGTATAAGTTGGTGAACCATTTCTCCGCAGGAATATTTGCACCTCCTTTCTCTAACAGATCGGTGATCTGTTTTTTGAAGTGATGCGAGGAGTAATGACAGACGAGCCAGTCGATTGCTTCAGGCGCGATCTTCTTTTCATCTACCAGTTCAAAGAAACGCTGAATGCCCAGTTTGACGATGTTGTCCACCAGTTGCATGTCCTGCTTCAGGTTAATGGCCCCGTCTTTGTCGGCCGCACTCATACTCTCGTAGTCCAGCCAGGTTTTGGCAATGCTGCCATCTGCCTGTTTGTTGGTGCCGGTGTACATACAGAGTTCATACTGGTGTGCATAGGAACGGAGGTCGATCCATTCAATTTCCAGTGATATGCCTGTACGGGAAGGAGCGGGTTGTAATAACATGGCGCCTGCGCCATCACTCAGCATCCAGCGGAGAAAATCTATATCCGCAGGTAATGCGGCGTCTGCGCCAACAATTGATTGTCCGGCAAAGCGGGAGGCTTTGAACATTCTGCTGGGCAGTTCTGCTGCACACGATACTGCATTACGTGACTGACCAGCCTGTACATGCATATAAGCATTCTGTATGGCCATGATACTGGCCGCACAAACACTCTGGTGTGAAGCCAGTGTACAGGTACCGATACCACTTTCTCCCTGTACCATACTGGCGAAGCCGGGTACGGGAAGATCACTCTGTGTGGTAGCAGTACTGAGGAAATCTATATTTTGCTTACCGGCAGCAGCGGTCTCCAGACAATCATCAATGGCTTTTGCCGCCATTTCATAGGCCTGATGAGTGGTTTGCTGCTGTGTATTGAGCGCATAGTAACGTGATTTGATACCATTTTTTCTCAGGAAAATATCTTTGGTACGGGATGGCAGTCCGTTGATTCTGCCCAGGTAGTCTTCCATCGCTTCATTGGGGACAGACGTATTGGGTAAAAATTTTCCGGTAGCCGTGATAAATACTTTGTGCATGCAACTTCGTTTACTGAATATTGGGTATTGTCCTGTTAACAAAAAAAGCCCTGTTCCATCAATGAAACAGGGTAGAAATATAGATAAAATCTTATAATATAGCGGACTATAGCTGAATTTTTAGCAATTCTGCAACATATCCGGCATTCACTATCGGTGAATCATCTGCCTGTAAGACCCTGTCGGCATGTAGGGCTATGCTATCTGAAAAATTATTACCCTTCTGCTGAACGCCGTACCGGCTGCATATATCCTTATACACACGAAAAGGTTGACGGAAGAGTATTTTATCTGCTATGAATGTAGCAAGCCTCAGTTGTATCGCACCTAACCATTTGTGTATAGTACAAGTTTCCGGTGTTTCTTTCCGTGCAGATGTGGTACCCAATGTAAGCACAGGAATATGTAACTGGTTGCGTACGATCGGGCCGGCACTGAACATCCAGTCAGTGATCATCAGGTCAAATGGAAAGATGTCCCGTATATCACGGATGTCTTCATAGTATTTTGTAGCGGGGAGTATGAAGTAATGCAGCATATCGAAATTCATCCGTGCCGCTTTGTTACTGATGTTTTTTCGTTCCGGTAACATGTCATTGATATTCCGGCTGTTCACATCTTTCGCCCTTTTTAATGGATAACTGTAGATCATCAGTTGATGAAACAGTTGCGTATAACATTTCGATGCATACCATCTTACATCACAGCCTGCGTGTTGCAGGTATTGGGCCAGACCGGTGAGTGGGTGAATATGCCTGTCGCCAGATACAGTTGCAAACAATATCTTTCTGCCGGCAAGTTGTTGTGTACTACTTGTCATAAAAAATCTGAATGGAGTTTGTTGACTAAACCTGAAAAAGTATACCTGAAAATGGTTATTCCTATGTTAGGATGAACAGTGGAAACGTGTTGTGTGGTTTCAGCGTAGGTCTGTAAAGTGATACAAATCTAACCGTTTTCCTGAAAAAACAATATTAAAATCCATCAGCTGTTAATTGTCATGATAACACCTTATTTTTATAGCAGTTAAAGATCCACGTTCCATGTATAAGATGAAAGACTGGTATATATCGCGTACTGTCGCGCTGTTAACGGTGTTTGTAGCCTGTTGCGTACCGCGGACTGTTGCACAATCTAACACTGTATCCCGCTACGATGTCAGCTGGAATTCCCAGAGCCGTCATGCGGGGGAGTCTATGCCCTGTGGTGGTGGCGATATCGGACTGAATGTATGGGTAGAGCAGGGCGATCTGTTGTTTTATGTATCGCGCAGTGGGACCTTTGATGAAAATAATGCCATGCTGAAACAGGGCCGGGTAAGGATAAAGTTATCTTCTGGCCCTATCAGTAGTGATGGATTTATACAACAACTAAAATTAGCGCAGGGATATATCAATATACATGATGCGCATACCAGTATCGATATCTGGGTAGATGTATTCCATCCTGTTATTCATGTAGCAATGAAAAGTGCAACACCGGTAAAAGTAACGGCGACTTATGAATCCTGGAGATACCAGGACCATCTGATCACTGATAACCGCGAATGCAGAACGAACTCCTACAAACGTTTACAGTCTTTCCCTGTTATCACCTATAAAGATGAGATCAGTTTCCATGGCAATGAAGTATTATTTTATCATCGTAACCGCTCAGATGTTCCCGATATATTTAACTACACCGTAGACAAAGAAGGAATGAGCAGTGTAAAGGGTGAACTGTATGATCCGTTACGCAATAACACCTTTGGTGGTATGATGCGTGGCGAGCAGATGATCGCAGCGGGTGTGGATTCGGGGAAATATGCGGATGCTGCTTTTTATGCGTGGTCATTGCAGAGTAAGCGGGCGGTCCGTCAACAGCAGCTGACCATCGGACTGGAAGTAGCGCAGGCTGAAAGTCTGGAGACATGGATGCAGGCATTACAACAAACCATGCAGCAGGCAGAGAAGCATGTTGCGGCTGATCGCCGTAAGACGATACAGTGGTGGAAGGACTTCTGGGACAGGAGTTATATTCATATCGATAGCAAAGCCCCTGCTGCTGTTATCGCAGGACGTAATTACCAGTTATTCCGGTATATGCTGGGTTGTAATGCTTATGGTCAATGGCCGACCAAATTTAATGGTGGTTTATTCACCTTCGATCCGCGTTATGTGAATGAGGAACTGCATTTCTCGCCTGACTTCCGTCTGTGGGGCGGAGGGACAATGACGGCCCAGAACCAGCGTCTCGTGTATTATCCCTTTCTGAAGAGTGGCGATTTTGATATGATGAAAGCACAGTTTGATTTTTACCTCCGTACAAAGCGGAATGCCGAGTTACGCAGTGAAACTTACTGGCAGCATACAGGCGCCTGCTTTACGGAGCAGATCGAAAACTTCGGACTGCCCAATATCTTCGAATATGAATTAAAAAGACCTGCCGGTGCCGATCCTGGCGTGGAATTCAATGCCTGGCTGGAATACCAGTGGGAAACAGTATTTGAGTTCTGTCTGATGATGCTGGATGTGAACAGCTATACGGGTGTCAGTCAGCCGGAACACCTGGCGTTTATCGAAAGCTGTCTGACCTTCTATGATGAACATTACCGGCAACTGGCCAGGAAGAGAGGGGTACGGGAACTGAACGAGCAGGGACAGTATATACTTTTCCCCACATCCGCAGCAGAAACCTTTAAGATGACCTATAACTCCACTACTGTGATCGCCGCTTTAAAGGTGATCGTGGAAAGGATGCAGGCATTACCTGAGATACAGCAGGATACCCTTCGCAGTAAAAAGCTGCTGCAATTACAACAACGTATTCCTCCGATCGCACTGACAGCGTTTGACGGGCATCAGACCATTGCCCCGGCACTGGCCTGGGAACGGATACAGAATTCGGAGGCGCCACAGTTATACCCTGTTTTCCCCTGGGGAATATACGGAGTGGGGAAACCGGGACTGGACATTGCGCGTAATACCTGGGAATATGATCCCCATGTAGTAAAATACCGTAGCCATATCGGCTGGCGGCAGTACAATATTTTTGCGGCCCGTCTGGGACTGACGGAAGCTGCAACCAATCTTACCCAACTGAAATTTGCCGATGGTCCCCATCGCTTTCCTGCTTTCTGGGGCCCTGGTTTCGATTGGACACCTGATCATAACTGGGGTGGTTCAGCTATGATCGGATTACAGGAGATGCTGATGCAGACTGATGGAAAGAAGATTTACCTCCTACCTGCATGGCCGGCAAACTGGAATGCCGACTTTAAGCTTCACGCACCTTATAATACCGTCGTAGAAGGGCGGGTGATTAATGGCAAAGTGACCATATTAAAAATTATTCCCGCTTCCCGGAAAGAGGATGTAGTCCTCCTGTAATTATGGTGGCATGTGGTTTGCATCAGCATCAGCGGTCTTTCCTAAAAAACTACAATGAACTTTATATGAAAAACGGTACGATGATGCAGTACTTCCACTGGTATACGCCGGAGGATGGAAGTCTGTGGAATACAGTGAAAAAAGAAGCGCCAAAACTGGCGGCTCTGGGGGTTAATGCCATCTGGTTACCGCCTGCCTATAAAGGTGCGGATGGTACCAGAAGTCATGGATATGATGTGTATGATCTGTATGACCTGGGAGAATTCGATCAGAAAGGTGCCGTTCGTACGCGTTACGGTACCCGTGCCGAGTATGAAGCCGCTATCAGGGCAATCCAGGAGAACGGCATGCAGGTATATGTAGATGTGGTGGCCAATCACCTGATGGGAGGAGACGAAACTGAGAAGCTCACTGTACGGAAAGTAGATCCGGAAAACAGGAATGAGTTCATCTCTGAACCAATGGAGGTAGAAGCGTATACCCGTTTTACATTTCCTGGTCGCAAAGGCGCGCATTCTGATTTTGTATGGGACCATCAGTGTTTTACCGGTATCGATCATGTCAGCAACAGTGATGAAGAAGGGATTTTCACGATACAGAATGAATACGGTGAAGGATGGGAAGAGGTGATCGATACGGAAAAAGGGAATTATGACTATCTGATGGGGGCTGACATAGAATTCCGGAATCCTGCTGTCAGGGAGGAATTCAGAAGATGGGGAGAATGGTATTACAATGCCGTAAAATATGATGGTTTCCGCCTGGATGCGGTGAAACATATCACGCCTTCTTTCTTCAACGAGTGGCTGGACCAGATGCGTCAGTACACCGGCAGGGAATTGTTTGCGGTAGGGGAATACTGGGCGCCTGGTCAGCTGGACCTGCTATTAAAGTATATCGAGGCAACAGAAGGTAAGATGTCGCTGTTCGATGCCTCCCTTCATCATAATTTCTATGATGCTTCCCTGAAAGGAAAAGACTACGATCTGACCACCATCTTTGATGGTTCCCTGGTACAGGCAAAGCCTTTCCTGGCGGTGACAGTAATAGGTAATCATGATACCCAGCCTTTGCAGGCACTGGAAGCACCGGTGGATTACTGGTTTAAACCGATCGCTTATGCGCTGATCCTGCTGCGGGAGCATGGTTATCCCTGTATATTCTACCCTGATCTGTATGGTGCAAAATATACAGATAAGAATAAGGAAGGGGAGGATACGGAGATTGAACTGGTACCGGTAGAAGGACTGGAATTACTGATTCCTGCGAGAGACCAGCATGCCTATGGTGTACAACGGGATTATTTCGATCATGCGAACTGTATCGGCTGGACACGTGAAGGAGATGAAGAACACACCGGTTGTGCCGTGGTGATCTCTAACGGAGAAGAAGGGAACAAGCATATGGAGATCGGTAAGCGTTATGCCGGCAAGCGGTTTAAAGACATACTCGGTAAACGGGAAGAAGAGATCGTGGTAGATGAGGAGGGATGGGCTGATTTTCTCTGTGCAGCAGGTTCCGTATCTGTGTGGACATTAGCTGAATAATGTGGTTTTCTGCCCGTATTTTGATGGCATTTCTCCTTTTATCCTAAAATAATAAAAGGAGAAGTGGTGATATATTATATTTACGGGAGAACCATTTATCAATCAGTTTATGATCAGCAAAATCTTACTGCCCCTGGTGCTGGCGGGCGCTGTGTTTACACAGGCGACTGCACAGACTTCTGAGGCGCAGATGAAACCCTCACCTTCCCGCTTACTGGCGATTGACTCCGCTGTAGTGACCAGACATGAAGTAACGATCAAGGGACAGCGTGTGCCTTATACGGCTACTGCCGGCAGCATTCCGATCTGGGATGAAGAAGGTAAGCCACTGGCAGGTGTATTTTATACTTATTATGAGCGCGAGGATGTGAAAGATAAATCCGGCCGGCCGTTGGTGGTCTCCTTCAATGGTGGTCCCGGTACGCCTTCCGTATGGATGGAGATTGGGTATACCGGTCCCCGTATCCTGAATATCGATGACGAGGGATATCCGGTACAGCCGTTTGGTATGCGAGATAACCCGCAGTCTATCCTCGATATTGCCGATATCGTATACGTAGATCCTGTGAATACAGGCTATTCCCGTCCGGTACATAAAGACGTTCCCGGTAGTAAATTCTACGGAGTGAATGCTGATATCAAATACCTGGCAGAATGGATCAATACCTTTGTTACCCGTAAAGGTCGTTGGGCTTCTCCGAAGTTCCTGATCGGAGAAAGTTATGGTACGACCCGTGTATCCGGTCTGGCGTTAGAGCTGCAGGATGCACAGTGGATGTACCTGAATGGCGTGGTACTGGTGTCTCCGACAGAACTGGGTATAGACAGGAATGGTCCGCTGGATGCAGCTTTAAAGCTGCCTTATTTCACAGCGACTGCCTGGTATCATAAAAAGCTGCCGGCTGACTTACAGCAGAAAGACCTGAATGAGGTGTTGCCGGAAGTGGAGAACTTTACGATCAATGAACTGATTCCTGCACTTTCAAGAGGTGGTTCACTGGATGAGGCACAGCGTAAGAGTATCGCCGCAAGAGTGGCCCGCTATAGTGGTCTGAAAGAGATCGTTGTACAGGAGAATAATCTTGATGTATCTACCAATCTTTTCTGGAAGGAGCTGCTGCGCGATCAGGGGTATACTGTAGGTCGTCTGGATTCCCGTTACAGAGGTATCGACAGACAGACTGGTGGTAGCAGACCTGATTATAACGCAGAACTGACCGCCTGGTTGCAGGCTTTTACACCTGCCATCCAGATCTATCTGCGCGAAGAACTGAACTATAAAACGGACCTGAAGTATAATATGTTTGGTCCGGTGTTCCCCTGGGATTCAAAGGACAACAAGACCGGCGAGAACCTGCGTCAGGCGATTGCCCAGAACCCTTTCCTGCACCTGCTGGTGCAATCAGGTTATTATGATGGCGCCTGTGATTATTTCAATGCGAAATACAGCATGTGGCAACTGGACCCTGGTGGCAAACTGAAAGACAGGCTGAAATGGGAAGGTTATCGCAGCGGACATATGATGTATCTGCGAAAAGATGATCTGGCTGCGGCCAATGAAAATCTCCGCAAATTTATTCTTCAGTCGATACCGGCTAAAGGACAACCAGCAAAATACTAACAATGTGAGGCTCCGTTTCGGAGCCTCCTTTCTTTGGTGTAATATTGCGTATGCAAAGGCTCCTCGCACATATCAGCAAGTTTGTCGAACTGACGGAAGAAGACAAAGAGACGATTCTTTCCATCATGCAGTATCAGCAGGTAAAAAAGAAAGAATACCTGCTCAGACAGGACGCAGTGTGTAATGCGAACTATTTTATCCTGAAGGGTTGTTTCCGCAGGTATTATATCGATGAGAAAGGCACTGAACAGACAATCCAGTTTGCCATTGACAACTGGTGGATCACTGATTATGACAGTCTGGAAAGAAGAGCGCCTTCCGAGTATTTTATCCAGGCTGTTGAAAACGCCGAAATCGCCGTACTGGATAAAAGAGTCCAGGAAGATCTGTTCAGTCAGGTGCCGGCAATGGAGCGGTATTTCAGACTGGTGCTGCAAAGGGCCTATGCCGCCTCTGTACAGCGTATCCGCTATATTTATGACTTCTCCGGAGAAGAGCGTTATAATCACTTCAGTAACCTGTTCCCCGAGTTTCTGCAACGTATTCCCCAGTATATGCTGGCTTCCTACCTCGGTTTTACCCCTGAATTTCTTAGTAAGATCAGGGCTAAGAAAATCTGAGCTGTCTTTTCTTGAACTTGATTAAGTTTTAAGCGCCCGTAGTGTTTCAACTTTGTGTCAACAAAAACACAAAATGATGCAAACACGTTTCAATATGCCCCAGGTAGAACCAGAAGGTTACAAAGCATTACTGGCAATGGAAAAATACCTGCAGACAACGAAGATCGAACCCCTGCACAAAGAGCTGATCAAGATAAGAGCCTCCCAGATCAATGGTTGTGCTTACTGTATTGATATGCATACAAAAGATGCCCGTAAATATGGTGAAACCGAGCAACGTATCTATGCTTTGAATGCATGGAGAGAGACGCCGTTCTTTTCCCGTGAAGAGCGCGCTATTCTGGCACTCACAGAAGAAGTAACCCTGATCAGTCATCATGTGAGCGAAGCGACCTATAGTGAAGCCATTGAAGTATTGGGCGAACAGCTGACAGCCCAGGTAATGCTGGCGGCAGTCGCTATTAACTCCTGGAACCGGATCGGTATTGCAACCAATCTGATGCCGGCGAAAAGCTAATGTTTTGCCGTATTCCCGGCTGATTTCTTCGATTAAACCCTTACTACGCCGTTATTACGCCGCTATCTGTCCGCTCATGAGCGAAGAGATAGCGGCGTAATAGCGGCGTAGTAAGGTAATACATCGAAGAAAAGACAGGCAATCATACGTGCAGGTATGATATCTGGTTCAGATGGATATACTTACATAATTAAGAAAAGCGTCAGTTGAAATTCATATTCATAGCCGGTACCCAGGCGATAATTGACAGAGCGCACGATAAATCCCTGGCTGACCAGGTATTGCTTCACCGGTATTGATGTCGGTTGTCAGACAGACCAGGACTGATGCCTGTGTGCCGGCAGAGCATCGGGCGCACCATCTGTGCCTGGTGTACAGACAAAAGCGATCCGCTTCCCGTCGGGTGACCAACGGGGAGAGGCATTTCTGGAGAAGACCGCACTATCCATTGCAGGGGCATATAGGCATTCCTGCTTTCCCGCTATGATCTCCACCACGGCAATACACGACCCATCTACTGTCGGCGGAAATAGAAAGACCAGTTATTTCCTGACCGTCGTCCAGGGTATATGCAGTAAGTTGTCGCGGAGAGAAATCAGGGCCGGCGGCTACATACATGTTCCTTTTTTTTCCTGTTAATTGAACGCCCAGGCAATGCCGGTGCCGGTTGAAGCACTGGTTAATTCTGAGGGACAGGGATAACTGGTTACAGCTTCAATGGTGAACTGCCGGGCAGTCACAAGGTGAATGTTAAGGAAAATGCCCGTTGCAGGAAGAAAGGAGTGCCGTGGCATGTAATTAAGAATTAGGAATTAAGAATTGGGCTAATTGTGTGGTCGCACAATTTACAAATTGGCTCTACTTTTTAAAAGCCTGTTGTATCTGATATTTATTGAACTGGTGAAAGACGTTGCTTACCCGAATTCCTAATTCTTAATTCCTAATTCTTAAGAGACGATCATTCTTACTGCTTTTGCTGCTGTTGAATGATGTTCCTTATTACAAATTCGGTGAGTGCATTGCGACCGGCTATGCCGAGTTTGCCTGCAATTCTGTACCTGTGATTCTCGATCGTACGGATGCTCACATTGAGTTCGTCTGCCATCTGCTTGGTACTTTTCCCCTCCGCGATCATTTTTATGATGCGGTTCTCAGCTTTACCGAGACGGTGATAAAGTGCCTGTTGCGCAGTAGTTGAGTTGGCCAGGGAAACGCTTCTTGTTTCATCCGGCGTGTGCACATGATTGAATTTAGCGAATCTTCCAAGGCGGGAGCGAATACTAAGCAGGAGGTCCCTTTTTCTGAAGGGCCTTGCCAGATAGTCGTCAGCGCCGAGGTTCATCGCCATACGCATCTCCTGTTTGTTATCTTTTACGCTTATGAAGATCAGGGGAATATGGTCAAATCCAGGATCATTTCTTAGTGCCATGATAAAATGGTGTCCGCCTGTTCCCCGCAGGTGGGCGCCACAGATGATAAGGTCAGGTTGTTGTTGCTGACAGATGATGATTCCTTCTTCTTCTGAGGAAGCTGTGTAAATATCATAAGATTGGGTAATCAATAACTGCCGGGTCTGTCTCACAAATACCTGGTCCTCATCTACAAGTAAAATTTTATAGACTGCAGTATTCATCAGAAAAGTGTTTGCAGGTTGATATACAGGTAAGATTGTAAACAGTTACAATGCCCATACATAAAGCGGGTACTTTTCACATATGACATACGGAACGGGCCTCCGGGCAGCGGAGTAGAGCTTGTTATAACAACAGAATGGAATGGTCGTGTGCATTTTAATTTGGTTAATATTAAGAAGTTAGCGGTAGATGCAGATACACGAGATGGCATAGTAATTCCGTCGTGCATCCAGCCTCCATCAGCTGTTTAAACATGGTTTTTCAGGTAGAAGATATGGGAATGGTCTTTCCAGTGGCGTAAATATGTATAGAATAACGGGTGCGATTTCAACTAATGCTCGTCGTCATATATAAAATAAGCGCTAGTACTCAAAAAAAGGTGTGCATATACTTACTCCCTGTTCCCGCCGTGGCTGCTATTCTCAGCAAAACGGGGACCTTTATATAAGTAAATATAGCAATTTGTTTGAATATGGCAGATGCCTGCCGGAAGGTGGTGAAAAGTTTGCCGGAGGCAGGGCTATTTACGTTTTTGAGAAATGGAGCAGATATGTCTTAAAAGGGGAGAAATATAGTAAGGAGGACCGCTCATCCGAAACCTTGCTTTTTTAGCGATCCATCGATGAATGTCAATGACTTTCATTGACACAAAAGCCCTCAATATCTATCATAATCAGTTAAAATAATATTAAGAAAAAAGTACTACTCAAAATATGCGTACAAGTACTCTCTGGAAAGTTATCCACAAAAAGACTCGTTTTTAGGGGTTAAAATGTGAATAACCTCACATTTCGTGTACGCGATGAAGATAGCTATAACGTTGAGTACCTGCCTCTTTATTGTATAATATAAAAAATATATTTGAATGCGCTGAAGCCCTTTACAGGAGGGATAATGCATTGTCTTATATGTGCATTAAACACCATGTGAATCCTCCCGGAAAATGGCCATTTTTATAGGCTAAAAAGGGTAGTATGAGGGCAACTTTCATTTGTAATCTTCTGATTTATAATTGAGAAGTTGGGAGGGTTAAGGTTTATTAATTTTTAAAAAGATATTGTTTTATCAATAAATATAGATATTTTTATATTCGAATTTACTATATCCCTGACTATCGGATACTAATAAATCATAATCCATAACCAATGAAAAAATCTGCCTTATATGAATTGTGGACCGCGCTGGTAGCGGTATTTCACAGGTCAGACCGTCATCCCCGTCTTGCACGGATATATGTATATAATAATAAGATGACAGTTCCTTCACGCCGTTTCTAATGAGCGAGATTAACATTGGTACAATAGCATTCAAAACATACTATCCGCAGTAATCCTAAGCCTATGCGCACAAATTGTTACAATTCTACTCGTGTAAACCTGCTAGAAGCTATGCAGCGACGAGTTGGCCTGGTCCTTACTGATATCAAAAAATTGTCTGACCACTGCCTGTTCATGCTCCTTTTTATAGTGGGTATGACCTGGCTGCCAGCAAAGGCCGCTTCTCTGCCAGCTGGTAAGACAGATAAAAGCAGTATCGCCTCAGGTGTAAAGCCCTATACCAAGTCAGCCCAGATCTGGATGACCTATGGTTATACTCCTTCCGGGACAGATCAGGCTGTGACCACTGGTGACAGGATTGACTACAGAATTTATATCCGTAATACCGGTGATGAGCCGCTGACAGGTGTGCGCATTGTGGATACCATTCCACTGCATACAACTTTCTTTGGTGCAACTAACGGTGGCGGACTGAATGGAGGTCTTTCAAATGGTGTACTGACATATAATAATGTAACAATCCCGGTAGGCGCTACCATCTACGTGAATATCTCTGTGGATGTATCAGCTAACCTGACAGGTGTTGACTATATTAATAATACAGGTTATGTTGATCTGGGCGACGGCGCTGGTCTGCGTCATACCTTCGGTCCGGGCGCTGATAATAATGTCACCGCTGCACTGGGTGCTGACAGAGGCTGGCCTTCTACCAGGACACCGGTTGACAACGGTATGAATACCGTTGCATGGAAAAGCTCTGGTTATATCGGTACCGGTCCTGACCGTACGATCCAGACAGGCGACGTAATCACCTATGTGATCCATGTGAAAAATACAGGTTTACAGACGCTGACCAACATCCTGGTGACTGACTACGTGCCTGTATACACTAACTTCTACGATGGTGACGAAAACGTAACACCTGACGCTAACAACCTCCTTTCATGGACGATTCCTACGCTGGACCCCGGACAGACAACAGTCCGCACTTTCCGTGTAAGAGTAGCGACGGACCTGACAGGCGCAAAGTCAATCGACAATACTGCATATGTAAATAACGGTAACGGTAAAGGTTCCGTTGCAACATTGCCAGCTTTGTCAAATGATCCAAGCCAGCCGGATCCGGGTGGTCTGGGCAAACCATCTACTACAATTCCGATCAAGAGCGTTACTTCATTCGAAAGCTGGAAGATCGTACTGAACAGCAGCGGCGAAACAAAGGTAAAATCCGGTGAAGAACTATCTTATATAATATATGTACGTAACACGGGAAACATCACGATCCCATTACTGCAAATAAGTGATCCGGTTCCTGATTTCACCACATTCGAAAGTGCTTCCGATGGTGGTCTGCACTTTGATGGTTCCAACACTGTTGTATGGGCGGTGAATAACCTCGCAGCAGGAGCAATTGCAACACTGCACTTTAAAGTAAAAGTGGGTGATATCCCTGAAGGTATCGGTAGTATCAATAACACGGCGAGGGTGCAGATAGGTGGTAACTCTGACTCTACTTCCAAACCAACCTACCATTGCGATCCGAAAGAAGCAGGCTGTGATAAAGGTACTGTAACCAGTATCCAGGCAGTGAAGGGTAAACCAGGTCTGATGATCTCTAACGTGGTAACACCAAATGGCGATGGCAAGAACGATTACTTATTCGTAAGAGGAATAGATAAATACCCTAACTCACAGTTGTTCGTATTCAACCGTTGGGGAGGAGTTGTGTACCAGAATAAAGATTATCAGAATAACTGGAATGCGACGGGACTAAGCGAAGGGACCTACTATTACCGGCTTGAACTGAATGACCCTGCCGCCGGCGTGACTGTTTACAAGGGTTGGGTAATGATTATTAGATAATGAACTGTGATCCTAAAAGTGCAATTATGTACACGACAAAAAAATGGTTTACTGTAGTATTATTACTTTGCCTTGCAGCAGGTTCCCGTGCGCAGCAAAGTGTCCAGTTCAGCCAGTATATTTTTAACGGATTGGCAATCAACCCGGCCTATGCGGGTTACAAGGATGTACTACACCTCAACGCTTCGTATCGCCAGCAATGGACAGGATTTGAGGGCGCTCCGCGCACCGGATCCATCTCTCTGGATGGTCCGCTCAACCGCGGCAACAGAGACGCCAATGTTGGTCTTGGTATACAGGCAATGATGGATAACCTGGGACCACAGAGCGCAATCTCTCTCTACGCTTCTTATGCTTACCGTATCCGTCTCGACGAAGAAGACACCCGTCGTCTTTGTTTCGGTCTCGGTGTAGGCGCTACGCAATATGGAATGAATGGTAAGGACCTTGTCTATGAAACAAACGGTGACCGTATCATTCCTGATGGATCTGCAAAAGCGACAACACCTGATGCACGTGTAGGTATCTATTACTATACTCCTTCTGTTTATATCGGTGTATCTGTACTGGACCTCCTGTCCAAATACACCAGCTCCGGTTATAAATGGAGAGGTTATACATATGAAAGTATCCGCAGAAAACAACACCTGTATGTGACTGCCGGTTACATGTTCAATGTGAACGACGACATTTCCCTCAAGCCATCAGTACTGTTTAAAAGTGATTTCTCCGGTCCGGCAGGATTGGATGCTACGCTGATGATGCACATCGATGAACTGTTATGGGTAGGTGGTTCTTACAGAACAAACCTGTCAGTATTAAACAAGAAATCTGTTGTGAACAATACGGCTCTTGATAAGGCCAATGCAGTTAGCGGTATCCTTGAATACTATATCTCGCCAAAATATCGCATAGGTTATTCTTATGACTATAGCATGAACAAACTGGCAGGTATTCAGACTGGCTCTCATGAACTTTCGATCGGTATATTATTTAATTCAAAGCTATTCAGTACGTCCAATCCCCGCTATTTTTAATTTCTAAAAGATCATCAAATCTTTATATGCTACGACGTTGTTACGCGATATTATTGTGCACCACTCTGACGGTTCCGGTGATGCTGTATGGCCAGGAGCAGAAAAGCGTTCGGGTAAGGGCTGATGAAGCTTTTGAAAGACAGGAATATGCTGTAGCGGCATCTCTGTATGGAAGGATCATTAATAAAAAGAAAACGAAAACTTCCATTGATCTGCTGCAACGTATCGCACTCTGCAACCGTGAAATCGGTCAGTATGAGGATGCTGCTTTCTGGTATGAGAAAATGGTCGATCGTCCTGATTGTCCGCCAGTAACGTTTCTGCAGTACGGGGAAGTCCTGAAGAGTGTGGGTAAATATGTTGAAGCAAAACAACAGATCGCCAAGTTCACTACCGGGAAACAGGATAGTCTCAGACTGAGGAATGTGATGATGGCGGGTTGTGATAGTGCTATCATCTGGAAGTCCGGTCGTCTGGATATGGCGATGGAAAATATCAAGGAGCTCAGTTCTTCGGGTTCTGACTACGTGAGCGGGGTAACAAGACAGGGTTTGCTGCTGGTATCCAACGGTTATCGTAAAATGACCATGAACCTGCTGCCTGAACGCAACCCGGCGATCGATACACGTACGAACCAGCCTTATTACAAAGCATATATTTTCAAACAATATTCCCAGGGTGTGGCCAACACTTTCGTAGAAGAAGTTGTTCCGCAATTATTAGCCCTGGTGCCTTATCACATCGGCCCCGTTTGTTTCAACGCAAGAGAGGATACCATTTACGTTACACTGAACTCCTGGCAGCAGGATATTGCCAACCGTAAGAAACGCGGTCCGGTAAATGGTGAACGTGTAATGATGGTGTTCTGGTCAGTGAAAACAGGTGATGACTGGAGACCGCTGGAGCCGCTGAGAGAGATCAACGCGCCAGGTTCTTCTACCGGTCATGTGGCATTGAGCCGTGATGGTAAAACCATGTACTTTGCGTCCAACAGAAAAGGCGGACAGGGTAGAATGGACATCTGGTTCAGTGAAAAACAAAAGAACGGCAGATGGGGTAAACCCAAGAACTGTGGTCCGATCATCAACACTCCTTTCGACGAAGCATTCCCTACCTATAATGAAGATAACATGCTTTATTTCTCCAGTAAGGGTCACCCCGGTCTGGGAGGGTTTGATATGTTCCGTATAAGAGGTAAAGGCGCTGAGTGGAACCGTTTACAGAACCTGCGCTATCCATTCAATTCCGGTGGCGATGATCTGGGTTTCATCATGAAAGCGAATATGTATGAAGGTTACTTCTCTTCCAATCGCCCGGGTGGTGGTGGTAGCGATGACATCTACCGCTTCATGGATACACACTTCGCTGAAAGATTTGACAGAGATCCGGGTATCCAGCCTTATAAAGAGATCGAAGCAGGTATTAAACCAGATATGCCTGCCCTCGCAGATAATACAGCAGTTGCTACAGACGTTCCTGCAGAATCAGTAGCGAAAGCGGAAGGTCAGAAACAACCAACTGTTATATCTCCAAGACAACAGGTAGTTGCGCCGATCACTTTACCAACAGCTTCAGATCCTGTTCCAACGTCTTCTAAAACCACAGAAGAACCGGTTGTGACGAATCCAAGACAGGCGGTAAGTGCACCGATCGATCTTCCTGGTTCCGTACCAACTTCACATCCGGCAGAACCCGTAGTAGCGAAGAACGATCCTGTTGCAGCACCAGTCAAAGAAGAGCCGGTAAAAGAACCTAAATCAGGTGCGCCTGTAAGACGCGGACCAGGTTCAAAAACACCACCTGTTAAGAAACCGGGTGTGAAAACACCAGCAGTAGCAGTAGCTGCACCAGTAGTCGCTGCACCTGTTACAGAAGAGCCGGTGGCAGAGAAAACGCCTGAAAAAGCACCAGAGAAAACACCTGTAAGAACGCCTGCAAAACCAGTTGAAACGGTAGCAGTGACACAGCCGGAAGCGAAACAGGAGACAGAAATGAACGAAATGGACGCAGCTATCCAGCATAAGATGGAAGGTATGGAGTTCTACTACGATTATAACAGTGCGGTACTGACTACCAAGTCAAGAAACCTGCTGGATAGGGTAGCGGTAGTACTGAACCAATATCCTGACTGGAAACTCCTGGTTCGTTCCTACACTGACAGCCGCGGTTCCGATGCATATAACAAAGATCTCTCTGCACTGCGTTGTTATGCGGTAATTGAATACCTGGTACGTAAGGGTGTATCTTCTACGAAACTTTACTACGAAAACATCGGTAAAGATCCTGAAGATCCATGCGGTAAAGGTGTACCTTGTACGGATGAGCAGTATATGCACAGCAGACGTACTATGTTGAAAATCATTCACAAATAACCGAATACATTTTACAATAAGAAACGCCCTTCCGGTAATGAACCGGGAGGGCGTTTTCTTTATGGCAAAAAAAATTACATTTGGGATAGTACTATACCACGTTAGGTACGACACCTTTATCAGAGAGTCTGGAATTAGGAACCAGTAGTAGACAATTAACCATAATACCTTAAAATACCATTTTACCTGTGAAAACCGGTCTTATATCTGCACATCCCTATTTAGAGAGCAAACTGACATCGTAATATTACCTGTGGCCCGGGCATGTTAGCAGACATAAACCAGTACTTCCATATCGTCTCAAAAAAACCGTTATAAATGAAAGTAAATTCTACCTTTCGTAGCGCGGTGTCTTACCATTATGTAAGACATGCACTTCTGCTTTTACTACTCGTGATGGGACTATCCCCCCTCATGGCGCAGGTAACTCCGCAGGTGCCCGCCACCACGAAGAACCACAGCAAGCAGGTGATAGGGTATATCACCCAATGGGATGCCTGGAAAGACGTAGCCGGTATCGTTCCCAAGGGCGGTTATAATCAGCTGAACGTGGACTATTCGCAGTACACTATCCTTAACTTTTCTTTCTTTGGTGTAGCCAAAGACGGTTCCTTACACAGCGGGGACTTTCGTAACAAAAACATCTACCAGGTAGGCGCCGTACAGGAGCCGGGTGCACTGGTAAATGAAGATATCTACAGCAGCTGGGATATGTTCCTGCTATACGGTGAACTGGATGCCCCACTGTATTATATTTCAGAAGGAAGTTATGCATATACGCTTGGTTACCGTAATGAAGGCAGTGGCTGGAAAAACGTTAATACCGGCAAAACCGGTGTTTTCCCTTTATCTGTACCTAAACAGGGTGGCGCACAGGGCGTACTTGACCTGGCTCACTCCAAAGGGGTAAAAGTAATGGCTTCCATCGGTGGATGGAGCATGTGTAAACACTATCCTGAAATGGCAGCTGATGCCACCAAACGCGCAAAATTCGTAGCGGGTTGTGTTGAGCTGATGAATATGGGCTTCGACGGTATCGATTTCGACTGGGAATATCCGAATGATCCGGGTATGAACATCGAAAGATACAGCACAGCCGATTATAACAACTTCGCTGCACTGGTTGAAGCGGTAAGAACTGCGATCGGTCCTAATAAACTGATCACAGCTGCTTTCGCTGCTTCTCCGGCTAAACTGCAGGGTTTTAACTGGTCCCGTCTTAATAATTCCATGAATTATTATAACATGATGACCTACGACTACAATGGCGGATGGTCTAATAAAGCGGGTCATAACGCTCCCCTGTATGATTACCCAGGTGCAGAATACACCAACTTCTCTGTTGATGCCACTGTAAAAGCACTGAAAGCGCTGGGCGTAAATATGTCTAAGGTAAATATCGGTGCACCTTTCTATGGCCGTGGTGTAGTTACTTCCGGTGCAGCTGCACTGAATGGCGCTACTACCAAACGTGCTGAAACCGTTCAGCCGGATGGTCCTATTCAGACCTGTGCTGACTATACCAACTGGGCGAAAGACCTCTGGGATGGTACGCCTAACTACAGCTATATCCTGCAGCAGACTTCTTCCGGCTGGACTGAAGGATGGGATGATGTAGCGAAAGTACCTTATAAAACGAAAGGCAACTATTTCCTGAGCTATGACAACGAACGCTCTGTAGGTGAAAAAGCCAAATATATCAAGGACAATGGACTGGCAGGTGTGATCATCTGGCAGGTATACGGCGACATGCTGAACATGACCAGCAGTACCGTTGCTAAGGGCAAGCTTATCTATTGTCCTAATACTACTTCTCCGCTTGTAAATAAGATCAATGCTGTTTTTGCTGATGGTAGTACGCCTGTAAATCAGGCGCCTGTAGTAAACCTGACTGCACCAACTGCGAATGCTACTTTTACAGCGCCTGCAGGCATTACTGTGAGCGCAAATGCTACTGACAGCGATGGCAGTATCAGAAGAGTACAGTTCTATAACGGCGGTACCAGCCTGGGTATTGACTCTGTAGCGCCATACAGCGTTTCATGGAGCAATGTAGCAGCAGGTACTTACAGTCTGACAGCTGTAGCAACTGATAACAGTGGTGCAAGCACGACTTCTGCTGCTGTATCTATCACAGTAACCGGCGGTGGTACGAATCCTCCGGTTGATAACAACAAGGTAGTAGTAGGTTACTGGCAGAACTGGAACCTCGCTTCCGCACCGTACATCCGTCTGCGCGATGTAGACAGCCGTTACAATGTGATCGAAGTAGCGTTTGGTACAACCAGCAGCGATCTGTCTACTGTGAATTTTACACCAGAAGGAACAACGGTAGCTGAGTTCAAAGCTGATATCGCTACATTACAGGCACAGGGCAGAAAAGTATTGCTGTCACTGGGTGGTGAAACCGGTACGCTGGTGATCAACACGGAAGCCAATAAACAAGCTTTCATCTCCAGTATGAAGAGCCTGCTGGATAGCTACAACTTCGATGGTTTCGACCTTGATATCGAAGGTGGTATATCCTTACAGCTGAACAACGGTGATAATAACTTTACAGCGCCAACTACACCTAAAGTAGTCAACCTGATCGCTGCTGTAAAAGAGATCATCACTTACCGTAAAGCACAGGGTAAAAACTGCCTGCTGACCATGGCGCCTGAAACATACTATGTACAGACGGCTTATGGCGCAACATATTCTCCGCTGGTAGGTGCATATCTGCCTATCATCTACGGTCTGCGTAACGAACTGTCCTGGATCCAGCCACAGTTATACAACACTGGTTCTGTAATGGGCCTGGATAATAAAGTATACAACTCTACTACTGCTGACTTTATCGTATCTATGACTGAAATGCTGTTACAGGGCTTCCCTGTATCAGGTACCAGCCAGACATTCCCTGCACTGCGTGAAGATCAGGTAGCTTTCGGTCTGCCAGCTGCACCAGGTGCTGCAGGTAGTGGTTACACTGCTCCGGCAGAAGTGAAAAAAGCACTGAATTATCTGACCAAAGGTCAGTCTTACGGTGGTACTTATGTGATCCGTAAATCAGCTGGTTATCCTGGTCTGCGCGGTATCATGACCTGGTCAGTGAACTGGGATAAAGTAAACAACAGTGAGTTTGCGGCAAACTATTATCCATACTTCTTTGGTACTACTCCGGGCAATCAGTCTCCGGTAGTAAGTATCACTTCTCCGGCGGCCGGAGCATCCTTCACAGCACCTGCTTCTATCACGATTACAGCAAGCGCTTCAGATGCTGATGGTTCTATTGCGAAAGTTGAATTCTACAATGGTGCGACCAAACTGGGTCAGGCTACGGCAGCACCTTATTCCTATACCTGGACGAATGTAGCTGCGGCTACTTACAGCTTAACAGCTGTGGCGACTGACAATGCAGGCGCCGTAACAACCTCCGCTGCGGTATCTGTTACAGTAAACGGTACCGGTAGTAACTCCTGCGATGGTATTGCTGCGTGGTCAGCTACTATTGCATATAATGGTAACCAGCAGGTAGTGTACAACAGTAAGATCTACACTGCAAAATGGTGGACACAGGGCGATCAGCCGGATACGCACAGTGGTGCTGACCAGGTTTGGGCTTATGTACGCGATTGTGGTGGTGGTACTAATCCTGGCAACCAGGCTCCGACAGTAAGCATCACTTCTCCGTCAGCAGGTGCTTCTTTCTCTGCTCCGGCTACAGTAACCATCCAGGCTACTGCTGCTGATGCAGATGGTACAATTGCCAAAGTTGAATTCTACAATGGCAACACCAAACTGGGAGAAGTAACGGCAAGCCCATACACTTACACATGGGGTAACGTAGCAGCTGGTGCTTACAGCATCACAGCTGTAGCTACCGACAACGGCAGCAAGTCTACCACCAGCACTGCGGTAGCTATCCAGGTAGGTGGCGGCAACACCGGCAACTGTGCAGGTGTGGCTACTTATCAGCCTTATCCTAAAGTATACAACCAGGGAGATAAGGTAGTGTACAATGGTATCCTGTACGAAAGCCAGTCAAATGGTCTGTACAACGTAACGCCTGGTACTGCTGACTGGTGGTGGAAACCACTGGGCGCATGTGGTGCAGCAGCAAGAGTAGCTGTCGTATCTCCGGTACCTGACGCTGTTAATGCAGACAGCAAACTGGTCGTATTCCCTAACCCGCTGACAGGTACTGTACTGAAAGTACAGATCAATGCAGCACAGGGTGAGAAAGTACTGATCGAACTGTGGAGCACTAACGGTAACGCTATCCTGCGTAAACAGATCATCGCGGGTGCTAAAGGTCAGCAGACTGTTGATCTGGATGTGTCTCAGGTACCAGCGGGTTCCTGGATACTGAAAACCAGCAATCAGCAGAGCGGCCGTAAAGGTTCCGCGAAGGTGATACGCCTGTAATATTTTAAATAGAAATTAAGAATTAGGAATTAAGAATGACTGCCATTGCAAGCTTCTTAATTCCTGATTCCTAATTTTTTCGAGTTTCTGTCAACCATGTCAAGCGAGAGTCTGTATGCTGCTTTTTATGTACTGTATTTTCACGTGCTCTTTCTGTGGAGCCGGCTATGATAGCCCGTTTCACTTCCCTCAGAATAAATAAGGTTCACAGTTAACGCTAAAATTCCAACGTATGATGATGAAATTTACACACGTATTTCTTCAGGTTTTCATGATCAGCTGCCTGCTCCTGGCAGCGCTTGAAAGTGTATCTGCACAGTCAGGTATCTATGGCGGCGGTCCTATCTACAAAAACCGCAGCTATGCTATTAATGAGCTCAGAAATTCCGGTTACACCTATGTGGTGGTATGGACCATTCACATCGATGCAAGCGGCAATTTTAACTTCAATGCGGAATTTCCCCTGGTACAGAATGGTACTTATATAGGCGGGAATTCCTATCCGAATTTTGTGGATGATATGGCCAGACTGAAGTCAGCACCGACCAGCATCAACAGGCTGGAATTTTGTCTCAGTGCATGGGGTTCATCCACTTTTACCAATGTGAAAAATCTGATCGCTGCACAGGGTACCGGTAGTACCAGTACGCTGTACAAAAATTTCCAGGCTTTACGCAACACCTTTCCTATGGTAGATGCCATTGGCTTTGATGACGAAAGTGCCTATGATGTCAGCTCTGCTACAGCATTGGCGGTGATGCTGGGCAACCTGGGATTTAAGGTAAGTCTGGTACCATATACCAATTCCGGTTACTGGACCAGTGTGGCGACCAATACAAATAATCAGCGTCCCGGTACAGTAGACAGGATCGACCTGCAATGTTATGCCGGTGGCGCAGGTAATTCTCCCTGTAACTGGAATTTTGGTACCATACCGGTATATGCGGGATTGTGGGATACGGAGAAGTCAACCACACAGGTACAGAATCAGCTGAACACCTGGAAGAACAGTTGCAGTGCGCGTATCAAAGGTGGTTTTATCTGGCTGTATGATGATATTGATAACAGTTCCCAGACGGCCGCCTATGCGACCGCTATCAGGAATGTGTTTGGCGGCGGTACACTGAGTACGGCAGCTGTTACATTTTATCGTGATTGTAATTACGGTGGCCTCGCGATCAGTTTGCCAACGGGAGATTATACCCTGTCCAGACTACAGTCATTCGGTATCCGTAATGATGATATTTCTTCTGTAAACGTCAACAGTGGTTACAGTACCCGTCTGTATCAGAACGATAACTTTGGCGGTACATCCCTCGCGCTGACAGCCAGCAATTCCTGTCTGGTAGCTGCGGGCTGGAATGACGTCGCCAGTTCACTGACCGTACGTGCAGGCAGTGGCGCAAGAACTGCTGAAGATGTAGCTATACAGAAGAGCACTATCCCTGTGACGTCTTCAAAAGGATTCCTGCTCTATCCCAATCCTGCTGCGGGTGAGTTGAGATTTCAGGCAGATGAAGACCTGAGCGGTGCACGTATACAGATCTTTGATCTGAGTGGCCGGCTAGTCATGACTGCCCGTAATATGGCAAACAGACTGGATATTTCCAGGCTGCATGCCGGTGTGTATACCATTGTGTTCAACAGCAATGGCAGCATGATCACCCGCCAGTTTGTAAAACAATGAAAATAACCATTTAAATCGCTGATAAATCCTTTTTGCAGGTTCTGCTTTACACTTCTTGTAATTGAACGTATTAAGGGAAACACTTCTTTGCCTGGAGGCGGTGGGCGGAACTTGCAATCAGTAACGCCGGTGTATGGCCGGCGCATTTTAAATCCCTCAAAACATAGATCATGAAAGCAAAAAATTGGATGAAGGCAGGTCTGCTGTTTGCAGCAGGTTTGTTGCTGTCCGCACAAACTTTTGCACAGTTTAAAGTAGTAGGCTATATGCCCTCCTGGTCTGGTAGCGTAAGCGCTATCCAGTACAGCAAACTGACGCATATTAACTACGCCTTTGCCTTGCCTACTTCCACAGGTGGCCTGCAGCCAATTGAAAACCCGTCTAAGTTATCCAGCCTTGTGAGCAGCGGACACGCCAATGGTGTGAAAGTACTGATCGCAATAGGTGGATGGAATAACGGAGATGATGGCGCATTTGAATCACTGGCAGCCAATGCTACCTACCGTACAAACTTCGTGAATAACGTCATGAATTTTGTTAATCAGTACGGTCTGGATGGTGTGGATATGGACTGGGAATACCCTGACGCGGGTGCTTCTGCCAATAACTACCTGGCGTTGATGCAGCAGCTGTCCACAGCACTGCATAACAACGGTAAACTGCTGACAGCAGCAGTGGTAGGAACCGGTGGGGCCAGCATCCTCAGCGGCGTATTTAACGTAGTCGATTTCTTAAACCTCATGGCTTATGATTATAATAATTACGAACATTCCACTTACACTTACGCATCACAGTCACTGAGCTATTGGGTTGGCAGAGGTTTGCCAGCTTCAAAGGCAATATTAGGTGTACCATTCTACGCACGTCCATCATGGAATAGCTATGCTACTTTGCTGGCGAATGGTGCAAGTCCTAATTCCGATTATTTCGGTAGTGACTATTACAATGGTATTCCTACCATCAAGAGCAAAACCAACCTGGCATATGATCAGGGAGGTGGTATCATGATGTGGGAATTATCACAGGATGCAACCGGCGCCAACTCATTGCTGAGCGCTATCTACCAGGTAAAAGTAGACCGCGGTGGCGGAACACCTCCTCCAACCGGCGGCACCCTCATCCAGGCAGAAAATTATACATCCATGTCAGGCGTACAGGTGGAAGCTACCACTGACGCAGGTGGTGGCTCTAATGTGGGCTACATTGAAACCGGTGACTGGATGGCATATGCAAACATCAACTTCCCGACTTCCGGCGCATACAAGGTAGAATACAGAGTAGCCAGCCAGAGCACAGGTGGTCAGTTATCACTTGACCTGAATTCCGGCTCTATTGTACTGGGTTATCTGAATGTACCTGCGACCGGTGGATGGCAGACATGGACAACTGTTTCACACAATGTAAATGTTACGGCAGGTACCTACTCACTGGGCGTTTACGCACAGTCAGGCGGATGGAATATCAACTGGATCCGCATCACCAAAGTGGCTTCCGCTGCACGTACAACAGCTGCAACAAGTGTGAAAGAGCCGTTGTTTGACAACAAGGTGGTTGAAAAAGCCCCATTACTCTTCCCGAATCCTGTTGCTACTTCACTCAACCTGAGAGGTGACTTCAACCAGCCAGGCGGTGTCATTACCATTTATGATCTGAATGGTAAACAGGTACTGAATGCCAAAGGCGGTGTTACCAGTATCAGTGTTGATAAACTTCCTGCCGGTACATACCTCCTGGTATATGTAAAAGGCACGAAGAGAGTAACACAGCAATTCGTGAAACAATAATCTGACCGCCTGCCTCCGGCAAAGAGTGTTTCCCTTATTTACAAGTCCCTTTTTATTAACCATTTAAACAAAAACCCGTATGATGCGATCATTAAAGATGACCCTTATGTTAACCGCTGGTCTGGCACTCGGTAGTAGTGTCGCGTCAGCCCAGAACTGGCAGCTGGTCTGGCAGGACGAATTCACGAACAGTATAGGCCCTGACTGGGTATTTGAAACCGGCACCGGTTCCGGTGGCTGGGGAAACAATGAACTGGAATACTATCGCCGCGAAAATGCGACCATCGAAAATGGTCAGCTGGTGATCACCGCAAAGCAGGAGAGCTTTGGTGGTATGAATTACACTTCTGCCCGTATGAAAACCCAGGGCAGAAAATCCTGGACATACGGTAAGATCGAAGCCCGTATCGCTATGCCATCTTTCCAGGGCTCCTGGCCGGCGTTCTGGATGCTTGGCAGTAATATCACTTCCGTAGGATGGCCGTCCAGCGGAGAGATCGATATTATGGAACATGTTAACACAGATGCCAATGTACACGGTACCGTACACTGGACCGGCACCAACGGAGGTTATGCTTCCTATGGCAGCTCTACGCCGGTAGGTGTAACAGGTTACCACGTTTACAGTATCGAATGGGACGCCAATGCCATTAAATGGTTTGTAGACGGCGTACAATTTAACGTTATTAACATTGCCGGTAATGTAGGCAGTACGGAAGAGTTTCACCGCGATTTCTTCATTCTGCTGAACTTTGCCATTGGCGGTAACTGGCCCGGCTTTACAGTGAACAATGCTGCGCTGCCTGCAAAAATGTACGTAGACTATGTGCGCGTATACCAGAATTCAGGTGGTAATAACAATCCTTTTTCCACGACTATTCAGGCCGAATCTTATAGCTCTATGTCCGGCGTACAGATAGAACCTACTACTGACGCAGGCGGAGGATCAAATGTCGGTTACATTGAAACAGGTGACTGGATGGCTTATCCATCAGTGACCATTCCTACAAGCGGTACTTATAAAGTAGAATATCGCGTTGCCAGCCAGACTGGCGGCGGACGTTTATCGCTTGACGTAAATGCAGGTGCAAATGTGCTCGGTTACCTGGACGTTCCGTCTACCGGCGGATGGCAGAACTGGACCACGATCTCGCATAACGTGACGATCAACGCAGGTACTTATAATTTTGGGCTGTTTGCGCAGACCGGCGGATTTAACATTAACTGGTTCCGCATCACCAAATTGTAAACCATCATCTTTTAACCAACATCTTCAAACAGTTTTACCCTATGAGCAAAATGTTAAAATATATAGCCGGCACGTCTCTGGCGTTAATGGCGACTGCTGTTACTTTTGCACAGCAGAAAGAACCCTATCGTCTTGGTACACCTGCCGGCCTCCTGCAGGATATCCGTACGCAGGCTACAAAACCACATGCAAGACTGGTAAGCGCTGCTGAACTGAAAGTAGGCCCTGGTACTGTGCTGACCGGTAAAGTAAATACCCGTCGTACAGATGGCAAGAACATGGAGTCTATGATCGGTGAGATCGAAAATGTACCCGGTTCTTCCTTCTTCCTCCAGGTAAAGGATGGTACCGTTACCGGTAACATCATCCTGCGTAACAGCAAAAAAGGTTATAAATATTATACTGATAATACCGGTACTGCTTTTGTAAAAGAAGTGGCCCTGGATTCATTATTGTGTATCGATTATAATAAGGCGCCACAGGAAACAGCCGGCAGAACAGCCAGTGCGAATGATGTAGCATTGGCGCTTGGTGAACTGCAAAGCCGTCCGAACGCTAACGGTGTTGTACTGCTGGACTTCGACGGACAGTATGTATCCGGTACACTGTGGAATAACGGTAATCCCATTAATGCAGCAGCAGCTACGCTGACAGAAGCACAGCAGCTGGAAGTATGGGAGCTCGTAAGTGAAGACTTCCGCCCGTTCAACCTGAATATCACCAACAGCGAAGCAGTATATAATACCTATCCTGCCAACAGAAGAATGCGCTGCATCTTCACGCCAACCAATACAGCTGCTCCGGGAGCAGGTGGCGTGGCGTACATCGGCTCATTCAACTGGGGTAATGAAACACCTTGCTGGGTGTTCAACGGTGGTGTAAAAGGCGCAGGTGATGCTGCTTCTCACGAAGTAGGTCATACTTTCGGTCTGGGTCACGATGGCCGTACCACTCCTTCTGAAGGTTATTATGCCGGTCATGGTAACTGGGCGCCTATCATGGGTGTAGGTTATTATGTACCCGTTGTACAGTGGAGCAAAGGCGAATACACCAGCGCTAACCAGCTGGAAGACGACCTGGCTAAAATTTCCAGCAGTACTTATGGCGTAGGTTACAGAACAGATGACGCAGGTGGTTCTACCGGTGCTGCTGCTGCACTGACTGTTAACACCGGCGGTGCTGTTAACACCAATGGTGTGATCGAGCGTACCGGTGATGTGGATTTCTATAGCTTCACTACAGGAGGTGGTGCATTGTCGCTGAATTTTGCGACACCTACCCGTCATCCTAACCTGGATATCCTGGCTACATTATATAATAGTGGTGGCGGCGTAGTGGCAACCAGCAATCCAAATGACCTTTCTGCTGCTATCAGCGCAAACCTGAGTGCAGGTACTTATTATGTATCTGTAACGGGTACCGGTTATCTGAATCCATTGAATACAGGTTATTCTAATTATGGTTCACTGGGTAGCTATGCGATCACCGGTTCTATTTCCTCCGCTACAGGTGCAGCCGCTACAGTATATAAAGACTGTAATTATGGTGGTTATGCAGTAACCCTGCCGGTAGGTAGCTATACCCTGTCTCAGTTACAGGCAAGAGGCGTAGTGAATGATGATATCTCTTCACTGAAAGCAGCCAGCGGATATGAGGTGATCCTCTATCAGCACGACAATTTCGGTGGTGATGCCTACGTGTTCAGAGGAGATTTCTCTTGCCTGGTAGACCTGTCATTAAATGGTGCACCGCTTAATCTGAATGACTGGACCTCTTCTGTGGTGGTACAGCCATCAACAGCCGCTGCTGCACGTACAACAGGAACTATACAGTATATTGAGAAAGTGAAAACAGAAGAAGCAGCTGACAGCAAACTGAATGCGACCTTGCATGTGCTGCCGAATCCGTTTGTAAATGAAGTGGTTGTGAGAACTACAGCGACCACAAAAGAGGGTTATCTGTATGTAAGCGTATTCGCACTGGACGGTAAGACCGTACTGCCGGCGAAACGTATCGTAAATGGCGAAAGGATCGATCTGTCAAACGTTGGAACCGGCGTTTACCTGATTAAGATCTTTAACGGTAAAGACACCGAGATCAGAAAGATCGTCAAGCAGTAATAATTTTCCTGTCTGACAGGATCATTTAATGGGCAAAAAACGGGAGTACCACCTAAAAAAGGTGAGGCTTCTGTTTTTTGCCTTTTTTGTTTTCTCCTTTTCTACAGCAGTAAATACATTTCAAATACTTTTAATTTAATTTTTTGTTATAAAATGCTATACAATAAAAAGAATTGTTACTATTTTATAAGTCGAAAAGATGGAGAAAACATTGTAATGAAAACCCGGAGCCATTAAAACTGCCGTATAATTTGTACCCGGAGGGGGCGAATTATATAAACGACGTGATATGAATACACAAGATGCCGAGTTAGTTATTAAATTACTTGCCGATGATGTAACAGCCTTTGATGCCCTGTACTGGAAATACCACCAGGCAGTCTACCGGAATATTTTCAAGTTTGTTAAGGAGCCCATTGCAACAGAAGATATTTTGCAGGAGGTCTATGCCAGACTATGGGAAAAGCGGAAAGATATTAATGCCGGTCAGTCCGTAGCCGGCTGGTTGTTTGTAATCAGTTTTAATCTTTCAGTAGATTATCTGAGAAAGAAACTACGCGAGCATACTTTCCATAAGGAGTTGTACAATCTGAATATTGATGCTGGCGACTGGGAAGATAATCCTGGTGCTTATGAAGAACAGTATCACCTGCTGGAAGAGGCTATCTCACAGCTGTCTTCCAAGAAACAGAAGATTGTCACCCTATGTAAGCTCGAAGGTAAAACATACGATGAAGTAGCAGCAGAAATGAAGATTTCCAGGAACACCGTCAAAGAGCATTTATCCATCGCGATGACCCGTATTAATGAATACATTCAGAAGAACAAGGAGCACAAATATGTGTTGTTGCTGCTGTTGTTCCTGAAGAATTAGTTCGTAAACCCGTGACAGACTGCCGTTGCATGATAACGAAACGCAACGCCGGCGCTGTTGTACAACCAGAAACATATGTCAATTATCAACCAAAATCATTGTGGACACATTATTAATAAGAATATGTAACAAATTTCGTAAACGCACCCACCCATATGCTGAGGAGCACCGTATTTAGGTTAAATAATCATTAAAATAGTGCAGAACAGGAAGGAATACCTAAAGCAACTGTTGCAACAAAAGGAGTGGAAACAGGAAGACCGGGATTGGCTGCTGCAGTATTTAAATGAGAACGATCTAAAGGATCTGCAGGATGCAGCGTCAGAAGCCTATAACGCTGAACTGCAAAGCGCAGACCCTGTACTGGAACGAGAACACTCAGCGCGTATACTGGAGCAGATACATCAGCGCATCAGCGTACCGAAAGGCGCTGTAGTGAGAAGTATGTGGTTTAGTCGCTGGAAAGTAGCTGCTGCTGCCATTATTATCCTGGCTGCAGGAGCAGGCATCCTGAGCCTGTTCAGAAAACCCGTAAAACAGCTTTTAGTTACAGCGGAGAAACAACGGAAGACATTTACACTGCCTGATGGCACTATCGTGTATCTGGAACCCGGAACGACTATACAGTATGCTACCAGCTATGGTAAAGAGGAACGTAATGTGACACTGACAGGTGAGGCGCTGTTTAAAGTAGAAAAAGATGATGCACATCCTTTCATTGTAGCTTCATCCCTGATCAGCACCAAAGTACTGGGCACCTCTTTTAATATGGAGGTAAGAAACAGTTCTGAAGCAAAAGTAGTGGTGCTGAATGGTATGGTGCAGGTGGCGGCAAAAGGAGAGGAGAATCAGAAAGGGAAGGAGTTGATCCTGACGGCCAACAAAAGTGCAGTATATAATAAGGACACGCATCTGCTTGAAATGTCTGATGCCACAGACGATGCACGGTTTTATTCGCAAAAACAACAAGGACGGTTTGTATATGATGGAGAAGAAGTTATAAAAGTAGTAAACGACCTGCAGAGATACTATAACGCGGAGATCAGATTAGATAAAAGAATACAGCACTGTGCATTTTATGGAGATGTAAACATTGTGGATGACCTGGAGAAGGCACTCGATCTGATCGCAGTGTCGCTGAACGCCAAAATCGATAAGGATAAGAATGGAAACGGCTATATAATTGCCGGAGGTAACTGTCAATAGGACAAAAGACACATCACCAGCAGTTAACCTTACCTGATGCCTTAGAATGTACTGAGCATACACATGTATGCTAGCCAGCTTGTTATTATACGTAGATTAAATATTGCACACAACCAAACTAAATCGCTTTATGACGAATCAGGAAAGAACGCCATCCGGTTAACTATACCCTATTTAGGTTAACTCAGTAACGATAAGAATTGAACTGCACCGCAGCTGGTGCCCTATTGCCCTGGTCCCGCAAGGACTGGTAATGGGAATGCTATTTCCCGAACCGAACCAAAATCAAATCATACACGAAATGCTGAAGAAGGCAACCCTATCCCTCCGCCTGATTGTGCTTGCGCTGCTGATCCTGTTGTCACAGGCTATCGCAGTTCCCGCAAACGCTTCAGGAATACAGGATGCGCTCGACAAGAAGATTTCTCTGGAACTGAAAAATGTGTTGCTGAAAGAAGCACTCGACCAGATCGGTAATCTCGCAGAAGTCTCTTTTATCTATGCAGGCAACAAAACGATTGTCGGCAATAAGGTAGATGTAAACGCTCACAATGAAAAAGTGAGTGACCTCCTTAAAAAGCTGCTGAAACCTTTAGCCCTTTCCTATACGGTTGTATATGACCGTGTAGTGATCCGGCCCGTTGAAAAAAAAATGGAAGGCCTCTCCGTACCGGAAAGCGAGCGCCAGGTAGCGCCGCGTACCCAGGATATAAGAGGTACAGTAGCGTCCCCAAAAAATGAAGCACTGCCCGGTGTGGCTGTCGTTATCAAAGGGACTACCCGTGGTACTACTACTGATGAGAAAGGATTTTTTCAGCTCAAAGGCGTTCCTGCCGATGCGATACTGGTATTCAACTTTACCGGTTATCAGCAGCAAGAAGTGAGTGTGGCCGCTTATAAAAGCGGCGTGATCAATATTCAGCTGAAAGAGAAAACAACCAAACTACAGGAAGTAGTGGTGACCGGTTTCCAGGATATTGATAAAAGCAAATTCTCCGGTGCTGCTGCCCGTATTAAAATGGATGAAGCCAAGATCGATGGTATGGCAGATGTAAGCCGTATGCTGGAAGGCCGTATCGCCGGTGTGGCCATACAGAACGTATCCAGCACCTTTGGTACAGCGCCTAAAATACGTGTACGTGGTGCTACCTCTATCAATGGTGATAACAAACCACTGTGGGTGGTTGACAACGTGGTACTGGAAGATGTGGTGAATATATCTAACGATCAGCTGTCCAGCGGAGACCCGACCACCTTGCTGGGTTCTGCGGTAGCAGGTCTGAACCCGAACGATATCGAAAGCTTCGACATCCTCAAAGATGCGGCAGCTACTGCATTATACGGTGCACGTGCGATGAACGGCGTAGTGGTGATCACTACCAAAAAAGGACGCTCCGGGTTAAAACCTGTTGTTACCTACAGTGGTAATTACAGCACTCAGCTGAAGCCTAACTATAACAACTATAATATCATGAACTCCGCCCAGCAGATGTCAGTACTGGCAGAGCTGGAGCGGAAGGGCATGCTCACTTCCGATATTCTTTCCCGCGGTGATATCGGTGTATACGGTAAGATGTATGAAATGCTGAATGCAGATGATAAAGGTAATTTTCCGCTGGAAAATACACCTGCTGCAAAACGCAAATTCCTGGAACGTTACGCTTCCGCTAATACTGACTGGTTCGATATCCTGTTTAAGACAAGCTTTATACAGGAACATTCCCTGAGTATCTCTAATGGTAATGACAAGGGTCAGTCCTATTTCTCTACCAGCTTTTATCATGACAACGGTTGGACAATTGCAGATAAAGTAAGCCGCTATACGCTGAACTTCCGCAACAACTACAAGATCTCTGAAAGAGTGAGCACCGGTTTCTCTGTACTGGGTTCTGCCCGTCAGCAAAGAGCACCGGGTGCCCTGTCCCGTACCAGTAACCCCGTAGAAGGCCAATACGACCGCGATTTTGACATTAATCCGTTCAGTTATGCACTTAATACCAGCCGTACCCTGACCGCCTACGATCAGGACGGAAAACTCGAATATTTCAGAAGGAACTATGCGCCGTTCAACATCATTAACGAATCGGCTAATAACTACCTGAACCTGAGTATGATGGACCTGCGTCTCCAGGGAGATGTATCCTGGAAGGTGACTAAAAACCTGCGTTACGAATTTGTTGGTGCACTGCGTTATGTGAAATCTTCCCGTGAACACCAGATCACTGAGAACAGTAACATGGCAAATGCTTATCGTGCTGCTGACAACGCAACTATCGCAGAGAATAACAAATTCCTCTACCGCGATCCGAATAATCCGGATGCCTTACCGATGATCGTACTGCCTTATGGTGGTTTCTATAACCGTACAGAAGACCAGCTGCTCAACTTCGACTTCCGTAATAGTCTGAACTATAACACAACGATCAATCAACGTCACAGCATTACCGCCATGGTGGGTCAGCAGGTGAAGTATGCAGACCGCCAGAACTCCTCCAATACTGGTTACGGTTACCAGTATAACAATGGTGGGGTACCTTTTACCGACTACCGTATACTTAAGCAAACCATCGAAAGCAGCTTCCCATATTATGGTATGGCCAAGGATTATGACCGCTTTGCGGCATTCTTTGCAACCGCTACCTACGGACTGGATGGTAAGTATAACCTGACCGGTACTACCCGTTATGATGGTTCCAACAGACTGGGACGTTCCAAGAGCGCCCGTTGGTTGCCAACATGGAGCGTGTCTGGTTCATGGAATATCGATAAAGAAGATTTCGTGCAGGACCTGGGCTGGGTAGATTACCTGGCGCTGAGAGGAAGCTATGGTCTGACGGCAAGTCTTGGCCCCGCTACCAACTCCAACATCGTATTCCAGACAGTTAACTCTAAAAGAACACACCTCGATGAAGTAGAATCAGTGATCAAAATTGCTCACCTCCAGAATGATGACCTGACATGGGAAAAGCTCTACACAACTAACATCGGTCTGGATGGTACGCTCTTCAACAGACGACTGAACTTCTCCATCGATGCTTACCGCCGTAATAGTTTTGACCTGATCAGTATCATCAAAACATCTGGTATCGGTGGTGAGACTTTCAAAGCAGCCAACTACGCAGATATGAAATCGAAAGGTATAGAACTGCTCGTAGGCGGCGATATCATCAAACGTAAGAACTGGGGATGGAAAACCAGTGTGACCTTCGGTTATAATACCAATAAGATCACCAATGCGAAGAACATCCCGCGCATCTTCGACCTCGTAGTAGCAGAAGGTGGTAACAAAGAAGGATATCCTGTAAGAGGCCTTTTCTCACTTGAGTATAAAGGACTGGATCCGCAGACCGGTGCACCACAGTTTGTTGATCAGCATGGTGGTGTTAGCAAGGATGTATTCCTGCAGGACCTGAATACAGATCACCTGGTATACCAGGGCCCTGTTGACCCGCCTGTGAATGGTGGTGTGAATAACACCTTTCACTATAAGAGTTTGTCTCTGAACGTATTCGTGACTTACCAGTGGGGCAATAAGATCCGTCTCTATCCTGCATTCAAAACATCCTATTCTGACCTGGATGCCATGCCAAAAGAATTCTATGACCGCTGGATAATGCCGGGTGATGAGAAGGAAACACAGACACCTTCTATTCTGGATGGACTGGAGCAGGCGTTCCTGGGTGGCGCTTATCCTTACAACAACTATAACTACTCTACTGCAAGGGTGGCCAAAGGAGATATGATCCGCCTGAAAACGGTATCACTGACCTGGCTGGCGCCAGCACCTGTACTGAGAAGAACAGCCTTTAGCAATATCTCAGTGACCGGCGCTGCTATCAATCCATGGCTGATCTATGCTGACAAAAAGCTGAGAGGACAAGACCCTGAGTTCTTCAACACAGGTGGTGTTGCACAGCCGATACAGAAACAATTTACACTATCCTTAAAAGCAGGTTTCTAAATAAGATGGTTATGACGAAATTTTTTACAAGAGCATCTGTTATCGCGGGATGTTTGATAACCATGGCCGGATGTAATAAATATCTGGATAAGTCGCCGGATAGCACCTGGACAGAGCTGGATTCACCTGCAAAGGTATCCCAGTTGCTGGGCACCGCTTATCCACAGGCCAACTATATCGTGTTTGCGGAAGCCATGACTGACAATGTGGAAGATAAAGGCGCCGGTGTTACCGACAGAACGAACCTCGACCCTTACTTCTTCAATGATGTATCTGCTACAGAACAGGATTCTCCGGAATACTACTGGCAGGCCTGTTACGCCGCTATCGCAGCAGCAAACAATGCGTTAAAAGCCTGCGAAGCAGCTCCCGATAAAAGCCGTTATACAGCCCAGAAAGGGGAGGCGCTGGTAGCAAGAGCTTATGCACACTTTATGCTGGTAACGTTCTTCTCCAAATTCTATGATGAAACAACTGCCGCCAGTGATCCGGGTATCCCTTATGTAACAGAACCGGAGAAAATAGTAAATAAACAATATGAGCGTAAAACAGTCGCCTATACTTATCAGATGATCGAGAAAGACCTGCTGGCAGGTATGGCACTCATCAGTGATGAAAACTATGCAGTGCCGCGCTATCATTTTAACAGGTCGGCCACCTACGCATTCGCCACCAGGTTTTACCTCTTTAAGAAAGACTATCAGAAGGTGCTGGAATATGCGAACCAGGTATTCCCTAACAATGACCTGGCCAGCAATATGCGCCCCTGGAATACAACCTATAAAACACTCAGCCCGGCTGCTATCTGGGATACCTACGCAAAGGCTACCGAAAACGCGAACCTGCTGCTGGTGGAAACCCAGTCCATGTATGGCCGCTATGTAGCACAATACAGATACGGACTGACCTATAATAAACAAATTGAGATACTCGGCAGCAATGTAACAGGTGGCAGCTATGCTTATCCATTATACTACTACGGTACAAGAGATTACTTCGTACCAAAGCTGACAGAGTATTTCGTAAAAGCTTCTGTAAACGCAACGATCGGAGACCCTTATGTGATGGTGCCACTGTTCACGACAGAAGAAGTATTGTTCAACAGGGCAGAAGCGAATGCTTATCTCGGTAACAACAATGAAGTACTGGCTGACCTGAACCTTTTCGCCAGCAAACGCATGACCAATTACAATGCTGCTTCACATAGAGTCACACAAACCAAGATCAGGACCTATTACGGTATTACTGATGTGAAAAACGGTCTGCTGCAAACCATACTTGATTTCAAACGCGCAGAGTATGTGCAGGAAGGACACCGCTGGTTTGATATTCAACGCTACAAAGCAGCTGTTACCCATTACACTGATAAAGGTGCAAAGATGGTTCTGGAAGCTGGCGACAAACGCCGTGTATTACAGATCCCGGCTGCTGCCACCAATTCAGGTATCACATTGAATCCAAGATAATAGCAACCATTCATACAAGAACTCACAGATATGAAACGTATAAAAATATTCTTCTTGCTCCTGACACTAGCTGTATTTGCAGCCTGTGCAAAGAAAGAAGACGATCTCAGTGGTGTGCAAGATATCCCGGGCCTGGGTGGCGATACCTGGGTACCGGGATCTTTAGATGCCTGGTTACATGACACGATGACTGTTCCCTATAACATTGAAGTGAAATATAAATGGGACCAGTTTGAGTTTGATGTAACAAAGACCCTGGTGCCTCCAAAGGAGGAGGTTGTGATCCCTGCGATCAGGGCGATCAAAAAAGTATGGATAGATAATTACATCAGGGAAGCGGGAGAGATCTTCTTCAAAAAGTACTGTCCTAAGTTCTTCATCCTGTCAGGTAGCGCCAGCTGGAATGACAATGGAACGATTACACTGGGTACCGCAGAAGGTGGCCGTAAGGTAGTGATGTATCTCCTCAATGATTTCCGTACGAAGGAAATGCCGGGGTATAAGAAGAGTGATACAGGCAACGTGAAACAGATCTTTCATGTGATAGAACATGAATTCGGACACATCCTGCACCAGACAGTAATGTACCCGGTAGAATTCAAGAAGATCTGTGCAGGTTATTACACCGGTAACTGGAACAATATCGCTGACTCTGAAGCAAGAAAAGACGGGTTTGTAACAGCATATGCCATGTCCAATGAGAACGAAGACTTTGTAGAAATGATCGCTATGATGCTGATAGAAGGAAAGGCTGGTTTTGACAGAATAGTGAACAGTATTCCGGAAGGATTCAGTGTGAACGGAAGTTCTCAGGCACAGGCAAAAGAAAGGTTGCGTCAGAAGGAAGCAATGGTGGTGAGTTACTTCAAAACTGCCCATAAAGTCGATTTCTATAGTCTGCAGGACAATACCAGAAAATCCATCGTACAGCTGCTTTATTAAGCCTTTATCAACCAAGATCAATCAACACTCCTTATGAGAAAAAATCTATCATTATATCTTTTACTGATCATCGTCGCACTGGCTTCCTGCCGGAAGGAGTACGATGATGTATTTGATGAATCGCCAGACGAAAGGATTAACGAAACACTCGCTGCCTATAATAAAACGCTCATTGACGCTCCGAATGGCTGGAGAGCGCTGGTATATCCTTCTGCACTGGAAGGCACTGCCTTTGGCTTTTATTTCAAATTTGACGGCAATAACAGAGTAGATATGTTTTCAGATTTTGACTCTGTGTCTGCCGTAACGGTAAGGACCAGCAGCTTCCGTCTGAAATCATTACAGCAACCTTGTCTGTTGTTTGACACCTATTCCTATATCCATGTACTGTGTGATCCGGATGCCAGCAAGAATGGCGGATACTATGGAAAGGGTTTATTTTCTGACTTTGAATTTGCTATAGACGGTGTCTATGGTGATACCATAAAACTTACAGGACGTCTGAATGGCAGTAAAGCCATCTTCGTCAAAGCTACCTCGCAGGAGGCACAGGATTATTACGATAAAAAACGGAACTGGGAGTTCAATAAATTTTCCCGGTTCCTTACTTATTTCAAACTGCTGACTGTGGGAAGTAACAAGTACGACATATATGTCGATCAGCTGTATCGTCGTATTACCTTAAAGTGGGTCTCCAATAATGGTGAGAAAGAGTTTCGGACTAATTATTATTTCGATAATAATGGTATATCGTTCACAACTCCTTTCAGAGATGGCGCCGTGTCTTTTGCCGGTTTCTCTGACATCAAATGGGATGTATCTGCACAACGCCTGACTGTAAAAGCAGGTGAGAACAGTGCCGTGATCACCAGTTCCATCAAACCCCAGGTACTGGATAAAGAAGCCGGAAAACGCTGGTACAATACGGCTGCTGCCACTGAAAGCTACTGGGCATCGCTGAGCGGTTTCCATGTTGACGGTGTGGATGATGCATATGGCGTGACAGGTATTGCCGGCTTCAACTTCATGTTTTATTACCCCGTTTACGATGGCGAATATGACTTTGCCGGTATACTGCCAGCCGATCGTCCCTTTGGCCCCGCTTTTACCCCGGTGTTCAATACCAACGGTACTGTAACATTTGACTTTTCGGGACTCGCCTTTGGGCAAATTCCTGAAACTGCTTCTGCAACCGTTGGCAACATCATTACCAAATATCAGGAAAGTGCAGGCTTCTATTTCGTGCAGACAGGCGAAAGTTCCTATGACATGGTCAATGCAAAAGATGCCAGAACCTGGATCACCTGGCAGCAGTAATGGCATCGCCCATCGCATTATTTAAAGAAAGAAATACTTAAAACAAACAGCCATGAAAAATCAGCCTGTTTCTGTATTATACAAGGCTTCTTTATACCTGATCATGTTGCTGCTATCTGGCCTGCATACTTTTGCACAGATAGACATCCCGATCGGGTCTAACAGCGGTGTCAATGGTAGCACCGGTTACCCCTGTCCATTGCAGGATTATTACGAAGGTTCCCGATCACAGTTCCTTTATCGGGCCAGTGAGCTGACAGCCGCTGGTATGCAACCGGGTTATATCAATGCAGTAAAGTTTACTGTCAATAGCCTGAACAGTACCGGTATTGTCGAGGACTACACGATTAAAATCGGCAGTACTACCATAGCGACGCTTGATGCAGGCAGCTGGGTACCTGTCAATACAACTGTTTTTGGACCGGTGAACTATCAGCCGGTTGTTGGTGTGAACGCTTTCAACACTTTACCCACTTTTTTCTGGAATGGTACGGATAATATCATCGTGGAAGTATGTAATGGTGGAGACAACTTCACCAATAACCCAAGTGTAAGATGGACAACAGGTCTGGGTTTTAATGGCTCTCATACATTCAGGTCGGATAACCTGGGTAACCTCTGTGGTACGGCAAATGTCTCCAACACAGGTACCATGACCACCCGTCCTGATATCATATTTAATTACACACCTGCCGCTGCGTGTACAGGTACGCCGCAGGCAGGTACGGCTGTTTCGACACAGACCACTGTCTGCTCAGGACAATCGTTCTCTCTTTCCCTTAGCGGAAACACCGCTGCTACCGGTCTGACTTACCAGTGGCAGTCTTCTACAGATAATGTTAACTGGACCAATATCACGGGTGCCACAACGCCTTATCTGCCTAACAAAATACAGACAGTTACGACCTACTACCGTTGTGTGGTAACCTGTTCCGGCAGTGGCGCTGTAGCTAACTCCACCGCTGTACAGATAAGCAGTCCGGCACTGGTACGTGGTGTCTTTACCATCAATAAAAATGCGCCTGCCGGTAACGGTAACTTTATTTCCTTCAACGCAGCTTACGATTATATCAAATGCGGTATTGACAGTGCAGTTGTATTCAATGTAGTAGCAGGCAGCGGCCCTTATGATGAACAACTGATCATCACTCCAGTGGGTGGTGCATCTGCAACTAATACGATTACATTCAACGGTAATGGCGAGACCATCACCAATCTTTCACCGAGTACGGCAGAGTGGGCAGTGATCAAACTGAATGGTGCGGATTACTTTACATTTAATAACCTGAAAATAGTACCGAAAGGTACCACGTCCTCTCAACGTGGTATTGGTGTGCAATTGCTGAATGACGCTGATTTCAATACTATCAAAAATTGTACGATCACTTTACAGGCGACCATTACTTCTTCCAGTTATGTAGGTATCGCGCTGAGCGCTTCTGCTACAGATCCGGTAGGAAGGGGAGCAGCTAATTGTGATGACAATACTTTCAGTGATAACACCATTATTGGTGGTTATTACGGTATTACACTGGTAGGTAGTTCTTCCGTGGCCAACCAGCGTAACAAGGTGACTGGTAACACCATCACGGAGTCTTACTACAGAGGTGTGTATGTGCACGGTGCATTTAACGCGCTGATTAAGAATAACAAATTCAGCCGTCCTACCCGTGATAATGTAACTACCTATGCAGCAATTCACCTGCAGGACCTGAGTACCAAAGTGATCATCGATGGTAACAGGATCAGTAATCCTTTCGGTGGATTGCTGACCACCACTTCTTCTTTCTATGGTATCTTCCTCGAGAACGTAGAGGCTATTTCCCAACTGGAAAACGAAGTGACCAATAACCTGATCTATAATCTGAATGGTCAGGCAAACCGTTATGGTATCTATAACAGCAATGCAAGTAACGTTAAGATCTATCATAACACCATCTCCATGGATGGTACTTCTACTTCGACCAATAATACTTATAAGATAGCAGGGTATATACAGACAGGCGGCGCAGCAGGTGTTGAGTTTATCAACAACATTATCACACTGACCACGACTTCCAATATCGCGCAGTTTGGTCTGTATTATGGTAATGCATATCCTAATACGGATGTGATCTCTGATAAGAATGACATCTTTATCACCCCAACAGCAAACAACAAGTATACCGGTTACTACACCAGGAACCTGCCTACCTTACCTGAATGGCAGGCAGCCAGTCAGCAGGATGCTGGTTCATTTGCCGTGAATCCGTTATATCAGGATATTGCTACCGGCAACTATTCAGCCAGCAATGCCAGTCTGAATAACAGGGGTAGTGTGGTAAACGTTGCGGTGGATATCAACAATACTGCCCGTAACATCAGTGCACCGGATCTGGGTGCCTATGAATTCACGCCGCCACCATGTGTTACGCCGCCAACAGGAGGTACGACACAGCTGAGCAAACAGATTGTATGTGCCGGTACGCCGGTACTGGTAAGTCTGGCGGGCAACTCTATGGGACAGACACAGACCTATCAGTGGCAAACTTCTCCAACACTTGGTGGTACTTATACAAACCTGGGTACTTCTTCTGAGTATGCGGATACGACTATCATTGCCAACACTACACTGTACTACAGGGCAGCGTTGACCTGTGGTGCGAATACCAGCTATTCAACACCAATACTGCTGACAGTAAACGGCGCACTTGCTCCGAACACTTATACCATCGATAAAACACTGCCTACCGGTGGTCTGAACTTTACCAGCTTCAATGATGCCAAGCAGGCAATGATGTGTGGTATAGCTGGTCCGGTGATCTTTAATGTGGTGGCAGGCCGCACAACTTATGAAGAGCAACTGATACTGGATTCTATCCCTGGTGCATCTGCGGTAAATACCATCACCTTCAGAGGTAACGGTAATACGATCCACTATTCAAGTGCTGATGGTGCTGAAAGAGCGGTGATCAAACTGCGTAAAGCGGATCATATCACTTTCGACAGTCTGAGAATAGATGCTACCGGTACCAATACCTATGGATGGGGTGTGCAGTTGTACAATCATGCCGACAGTAACGTGATCACCAAATGTGAGATCATTACAAAGGCAGACGGTACTACCGGCGACCACGCAGGTATTGTGATGAGTACATCAGAAACAGATGCGGCAAGCTCAGGCAGCAATGCATTCAGTGTTGGTAATACCTTTAGTAAGAATAAGATCTCTGGTGGTTACTATGGTATCACCGTGATGGGATACACCAACGCCGGTACATCCAATAACCGCATCATTGCAAATGAAATAAAGGACTACTATAGCAGAGGTATTTACGCTTCTTACACCGGCTTTACCCTGATTACAGATAATATCCTGACCCGTCCGACCAGAACTGGTTCAGACTGGACCTTGTATGGTATTTCCCTGACCAGCAGACATAACAATGCGAAAGTACTTCGCAATGCGGTGTCTAATGGTACGCCATCACCAACAACCAACACGGTATATGGTATCAGCTTTGACAACGTAAACGCTGATGATACCAAACAGGATACTATCGCCAATAACATCATCTACAATATGAATGTAGACGGTAGCCGCAGAGGTCTCTCACTGACCTGGTCTACCAATATTATTGCGCTGCATAACACCATCTCCATTGACAGAGAAGGCTCTGCGCAAACATGGAACTCTTCTTATGGTGCGTATATCTACTTCTGTAATACCAGCAAGTTTATCAATAACAATATTACAGTCACCAGCAGCGGTAACGAATCGAAATATGCGATCTACCTGAGCGGAGATGCGGATATTCAGAATAACAACTATTATGTAAAAGCAGGTGGTAAGGAAAACTATACCGGCTATTTCAACGGTGCCCGTAAAACATTGGGCGAGTGGAAAGCTGCTACACAGAAAGATACTGCTGCTACAGACTATGATCCGATCTATGCTGATCTGCCGAATGGTAACCTGCAACCGGCGTTCTATAAAATGGATAATACCGGTGTGCCACAGGGTGTAGCGACAGATATCCTGGGAAGAAGCAGAAGTACGACTACGCCGGACGTAGGTGCTTATGAAATCAGTCTTCCATTGTGTCAGACCCCGATCAATGCGGGTAAGGCAGTGGTAGCTCCGAATAACAACATCTGTATGGGTACCCCGGTTAGTCTGGACCTGATCGAGAATACCACTGCAGGTCGTCTGACCTATCAGTGGCAGGCATCTTATTCTGCTACCGGTCCATGGGTGTACATCAGCGATACTGCTTATGTACCAGGATTCAAAACAGAACTGGGTGCCAATAACTACTTCCGTTGTCAGCTGGTATGTAGCGGTACAGATACAGCCTGGTCAGAAGTGGCCTTCGTAAACATGAACCAGCCACTGATCAAGGGTATTTATACGATCAATCCGGCAGGATCCGGCAACAGGAACTTCCCTTCATTCACAGCAGCAGTAGCTGCCATGGAATGTGGTATCGCAGGTGAGGTGATCTTTGATGTGGTACCTGGTACGTATACAGAACAGGTGTATATGCATAAGATCCCTGGTGCATCTGATACCAGCCGTGTGACCTTCCGTAGCCAGAATGGCGACCCTGCATCTGTTACCCTGACATACGCAGGCACAACAGCAAGAAACTATGTACTGAGACTGGATAGTGCCAGCTATATCACTTATAAGAATATCACGATCACTGCCACCGATGCCACCAATGGCCGTGCAGTAGTTTTTGGCGGTAATGCTGTAAGAGATAGTCTGCTGACCAATAAGATTAATGTGCCGGTTGCGACTACAGACAATACAAATGTAATCGGCGTATTTGCCGACGACTTCAAAGGTGGCAGCATCGCTATCGTTGGTAATACGATCAAAAACGGTGCAAGTGGTATCCACTTCTCCGGTACTTCTAATGATGATGAAGTACGTGGCCTGTTAGTCGATAGCAATCATGTAAGCGGCGTGTTCGCCAGCGGTATCAATATCAATTTTGTCAGCCGTCCGGTGGTATCCAGAAACATTGTGGATATTAAGAGTCCGATGACTGCATCAGGTTATGGTATCGTACTCAGCTCCGGCGACAGCGCTTATAAAGTGATCGGCAATACCCTCACCATCAGTAACCTGAGTACTTCCATCTGGGGTATCGCATTGCAGGATTGTAAAGGTTCTGCTGCTGCTACCGGTCTGATAGAAGGCAACAAGGTGATTGCTGTAACTGGTAATACCGGTATGATCTGGGCACTGGCGAATGTGGGTTCTTCTTACAACACGACGGTGAATAACGTTGTGTCTGTAAAAACCACCGGTGCTGTAGCCTACGGTTTATACAGTAACGAGGGTAATAACATCAACTACTATAATAACTCCGTATACAATGCCTCTACAGCGGTAGGTGCGAATGTAACGGCTTACATCTCTCATACAAGTCCTGCGGATGGTAACGTGAAACTGCGTAACAATATCTTCTCTAATGAAGGTGGCGGTCTCGCAGCTGAAATAGCGCTGAGCGACTATATCAACAGTGACTACAATACTTATTATACAACAGGTACGACACTGATCTCCAGAAGTGGCACAGGTGATGACTATGATAACCTGACTGACTGGATCGCGGCTTCTGACCTCGATATCAGTTCCATTGTACACAAGCCTGCATTTGCAAGCATCAATACACTGGAACCTGAGCTGACAAACCCTGATGTATGGGCTATCCATGGCCGTGGCGTACAGATACCAGGTAACGACCACGATATCAACAAGAAAGCAAGACCGGTAACGCTGACCGCAGGTGTACCTGACATGGGTGCGTACGAATTCCTGCCAACAGCAGTACCTACCGTATTACAGGCGATCCCGGCAACACCGGCTCCTGGTATTACACAACAGTTCCTCTATGGATCTGACACGGTAGCGAAGATCACATGGGACCCTAATACTGCCGTACCGGCTACTATTACCCTGAAACGTTACTCAGGTGTAGTACCGCCAAATCTGGCACAGGGTACGCCATTCATGTACTTCTATACAGATGTGGACGTCACAGGTGCGGGTAATTATAAATTTAACCTGGAGCAGTTCTATGTGGATTCCTGGCTGGGTTATATGGACAGAGAGAAGAACGTGCGTCTGGGCAGAACAGATGCTGCGAATACCTGGATCGTTAATGACAGCAGCACAGTAGATGTAGCAAGGAATATCATCGCAGATACAGCACTCCATTACCTGGATAAATTCACCGGTCTGAGAGGTAAACTGATCTTCGAACCGAATGGTCCTGTTGGTGCAGATACTTCGAATACAGGTACACGTTTCTGGGTAGCATATGGTCATGACAGAAGTTTTATTACCGACAATGACCAGAACCTGGCGCTACACTTCGTAGCAGGTGCTACAGCAGCACATGTGGTAGTGAAAGTGAATGGTACTGCATGGGGTAGAGATTATACTGTGCCTGCAAATGGTTCCTTTACTACTGACTTTATACCAAAATCCGGTCTGAGCGATGCCCGTCTCTCCGGTGAAGGTTTATATCCTTTCGGTATCAGCATCGAAAGTGATGCACCGATCAACGCTTATGCACACCAGTACAGCTGGTCTACAGCAGGCGCTACACTGTTATTGCCTGTAGGTACGTATGGTTATGAATACCGTCCGATGACCGCCCGTCAGTATGCAGATGCAGATGCTTTCTCCTGGTTCTACATTATTGCAGATAATGACAGCTCGGTAGTAGAGATCACGCCTTCACAACTGACAGCAGGCGGACACGCAGCAGGCATACCATTCCAGGTAACGCTGAACAGAGGTGAAGTGTACCAGGTATTAGGTGCATCGAAAGACCTGAATGAGGGATATGACCTCTCCGGTAGTATCGTTCGTTCTATACAGAATGAGAAAGGCAAGTGTTATCCGGTAGCCGTATTCTCTGGTAACAGCTTTAGCTCCTTCGAATGCGGTGGTTCCGGCGGACCGGTTGGAACAGATGGAGAGAACATCGTACAGCAGAACCTGCCGGTGCAGTCATGGGGTAAAACATTCATGTCAGCTCCATCTTCCGGTATGACAGATCCTGTTCGTCTGATGAATAACATTTATCGCGTACTGGTGAAAGATCCTGCGACGATCGTGAAAAGAAATAATATACAGCTGCCATTGAGTACGCTGATCAATAACAGCTACTATGAATTTGAAAGTAAAGTAGCAGAGTATATCGTAGCTGATAAACCGGTAACTGTTGCGCAGTACTTCGCTAACGATGGCGCATGTGGCAACGCAGCAGGTGGAGACGTGGAAATGGTATATCTGACACCTGTAGAACAAGGTGTGAAGAAAGCTACTTTCTATCGTAATGCGGATGCAGGTGTAAGTGCCAACTTCATTTCCCTGGTGATCCATAAACAGGGTCTGAACTCCCTGCTCATCGATGGTAGCAATGCATTCAGCTACACCTTCAACCATCAGAACAAGGCTGACTATGTGGTGGTTGTAAAACGCTGGGATGCCAGTGAGGGGCTGAGCACTGTGAAGAGTGATTCTGCATTCACCGCTATTACCTATGGTTTCGGATATAATGTCAGCTATGCATATAACGTAGCAATGCAGATCAGGAACCTGAACATACAGCCTGCATTTACCAATACAAATAATCAGACGACTGCCAGGAATGCTTATACCTGTGCGAAGACGCCGTTCCGTCTGAGTGCTACCCTGCCAATGATACCATCGACACTGACATGGCAGTTGAGCGAGGTTGCTAACCTGGCGCCGGCAACAGATATTGTATCCAACAATCCGGTAGCTGCTGATACACTGGTGATAGATGGTGTGACATACTATCAGTTCCAGCTTACAACAGACTATACTTTCTCTGCTCCGGGTGATTATGTGATCCCTGTGAAAGTGACCGACCCGGCTATCGAAAGCTGTGATAACAGTATCACCACTTATCTGAAAGTGAAAGTAATGGCTGCTCCGCACGTAGACTTCGCCATCAGCTACAACGGTTGTATCAGCGATATCGCGGTACTGAACGGAACAGCAACAACAGAGAACAATGCAGCGATCAGCAAATGGAAATGGCTATTTGGCGACGGTACGACTGCTGATACACGCAATGTGACCAAACAATACCCTGCTGCAGGTGAATACACAGATACCCTGCGGGTGATCACGAAAGACGGTTGTGTGGGAGATACTGTGAAGAAGATCGTTGTAAATGAGCCAGGTGCTGCTGCACTGATCGCAGACACACTGATCGTATGTGCGCACACAGATGCCACATTCACGATTCAGAATGCAGATGCGAATGCTACCTACAACTGGTATAATTCAGCAACCGGTGGTGCATTGATTACCTCAGGTCCTGCACTGGAAATCAAAGACGCGGTAAGTCCTGCGGTATACTATGTGGAAACTACCACGGGCGGTTGCGCCGGTGTAGCACGTACACCAGCCACCTTACTGGTGAAACCACAACTGGCAGTGCCTGTACTGAGAGTAGATTCGATCGGTGTAGATCAGATCCGTTTCACCTGGAATGAGATCGCGGGTGCTGAAGGTTACCTGGTATCTACAGATAACGGAGCTACCTGGACAGCGCCATCTTCCGGCGGAGAAGGACTTGAACATGTAGTGAAAGGCCTGAAGCCACAACAGTCAGTGACCCTGATGGTGAAAGCTACCGGTTGTGAGGATAAAGTATCACAGGCTGTTACAGGTAAAACATTACCAGACGGCGTATACATTCCATCAGGTTTCTCGCCAAACGGTGATGGTCTGAATGATACATGGCAGGTATACGGCGCTATAGTAAGAGAAATTCATTTCATGGTGTTCAACCAGTGGGGTGAGAAAATATTCGAATCCAATAATCAGAACCTGGGATGGGATGGTAGTTACAGAGGTAAGGCGCAGCCTTCCGGTGTATACATCTACATCTGTAAACTGAAATTGGCTGATGGTACCAGCGTCGAAAGAAAAGGTACGCTCAACCTCTTGAGGTAATCTAAAAAATGGTTTTATGGAGAAATGGACATTCAGATCAACCCAACAATTCTTTGCTTGCTATTGCTCTCCGCCTGCTGGCGGGAGCAACAGCAGCAGGATGTTGCTCCGCAGCTGCTCTGCTGCCTTAATAATCCTGTTAACCTGTTTGCAAACCTATGGTCAGAATTTATCCAACAGAGGAAAAAGCTTCTGGGTAGGATATGGCCACCACCAGTTCATGGAACCCAACAGAGGTAACTCACAGGAAATGGTACTCTATCTGAGTGCGGAAGAACCTGCTAATGTTACCGTTACTATTGATGGCACCACCTGGTCAAGATCTTATACAATTCCTGCCAACACTGTTATTGCAACCGACCAGATTCCTAAGACAGGTACTTTTGACGCAAGACTTTATTCTGTACCGCCTACTTTCGGTGGTACCGGGGGTGAAGGTCTGTTTCAGCGGAAAGGTATTCATATCGTCAGTGACGTTCCTATTGTAGCTTATGCACACATCTACGGTAGTGCTTCATCCGGCGCGACCATGCTGATGCCGGAAGATACCTGGGGATATTACTATGTTTCACTGAACAGTCAGCAGGACTATGACTTTGACTGTTTCTCCTGGATGTTTGTCGTTGCAAAAGAGAATAATACGGTAGTAGAAATTACCCCTTCCGTACCTACCCGTAATGGTAAACTGCCTGGTGTGCCATTCACTGTTACCCTGAACAGGGGAGAGATCTATCAGGTGATCGGTGCATCGCTTGGTGGAAGTGCCGGACATGAAATGACAGGTACGACTGTCAGATCGATCGCAAATGTAAATGATACCTGTTTTCCTGTAGCGGTATTCTCCGGTAGTAGCCGTACAAGTATTGCCTGTGTTGGCAATTTCGGCTCCAGTGGTGATAATAACATTCAACAGGTATTTCCATCACAGGCATGGGGAAAACGTTACCTCACAGCGCCAAGTTCTGTTGATAATACGCCCAGCAGTTTTATGACCAATCCTTATAAGGTGGTGGTAAAAGATCCGACCACTGTGGTAAAGCGTAACGGCGTACAGTTAACAGGCTTGCTGAATAACTCATATTATGAATACGAAAGTAACACGCCGGATCTCATCGAAGCGGATAAGCCGGTATTAGTTGCACAATATATGTCATCTACAGGCGCCTGTAACAATACGGGTGGAGATGGTGACCCTGAAATGGTGTACCTGAGTCCTGTGGAGCAATCCATTAACAGGATCGGATTCTACAGAAACAACCGTGAGAACATTAACGTGAACTACCTCACGATGATCATACCCACCAACGGTCTGAATACACTGACGATCGATGGTGTGGCCAACTCCTGGAATGTGGCGATCCCACACCCGAATGTGCCGGGCTATTCTGTCGTTGTCAAAAGATGGAATGCCACGCAGGCCCAATGTATTGTACAGAGTGATTCCGCCTTTACCGCGGTAACTTATGGTCTGGGATCGGTAGAAAGTTATGGTTATAACGCGGGTACGCTCATCAATAACCTGAATGTGATCGGAGTTATCCACAATGAACAGGATACCTCATCTTATAAAAATGATTTTACCTGTACACAAACACCGGTTGAACTGTCCGTGCTGCTGGCATACAAACCTACAGAGATGCACTGGAATATCAGTAAACTGGGTAATGTCGTAACACCAAATGCGGATGTGGCACAGACGAACCCTGTGCCGCTGGGAGAGGAGCTGGTGAATGGTGTACCATATTATAAATACACCCTGCCAGGTACCTACCTTTTCAGTACGATCGGTAAATATGAAATTCCAATCGTTAACACACATCCAAGTATCGAGAAGTGTGATCATAAAGAGGAAGTAAAGATTTCTGTAGATGTAAAACGTAAACCTACTGCTTCGTTCACTACCGATTTCACCGGTTGTACAATGGATACAGTGTATTTCAAAGCAGATAGCAGCGGTAATGGTTATACAATTGACCGCTGGAAGTGGACATTCCCTGGTGCTGTAAAGGATAGTGGAGCCATTGTACAACGCAGATTCCCGGTAGGACAGCAGAATATTGCACTGAGTGTGATTTCAAAAGAGGGTTGTCTGGCAGATACCGTTATAGCTGTGAATGTGGTAGCGATCCCCGTAGCTGATTTTACCACAGCACCAGCTGCTGTGTGTGAAGGAGGTAGTGTACAGCTGACGGACCAGTCCACTTACGGAGGCACAGCCCCTATGAAGAACTGGTACTGGAATTTTGGCAATGATACGACTGCATCTGTTGGTACCGACACTGTGCAGAAAGCCCATTACAGCAGATATGGTACTTATACAATAGCACATGTGGTGAAAGTAAGTGAACTATGTGTGAGTGATACGGTAAAGAAAACAATCGCTGTCAATGCTAATCCTGTTTTAGGATTTACCTATCCGGATACCTGTCTACTGGCAACCGGTGAAGTACAGTTCAACAGTACGACGACAGCACCAGACGGACAGGCCATCAGTACCTATGCATGGGATTTCGGAGATGCGAATGCTACTCCTGCCAACCCTAATACAGCCACTATTGCTGATCCGCTGCACAGCTATTCCAGGTTTGGGACCTACACAATTAAATATGCGGTGACCACTGCACAGGGATGTATGAAAGATACAACTGTACAGGCCACCTTCAATCTGAAACCAGCGCTGACATTTGGTGCGACATTGCCTGCTGTTTGTATCAATGACAAAACAGTCATCTCTGTAGCAAAGGCAAGCGTAACCAACGGCGTGACCGGTACGGGCATCTACAAGGGGAATGGTGTGTCACAGGCGGGTATCTTCAATCCGTTGACAGCCGGCGCCGGCACACATACTGTCTGGTATGTATTTACCGCACAGGGTGGTTGTACAGATTCTATTTCTGCCACCATCACCGTGTATCCGAAACCACAGGCACTCTTTACTGCCAATGCAGATGTTTGTCTCGGTGAGGCAGTCAGCTTCGCAGATCAGTCTTCTATTACCACCGGCAACATTGCTACCTGGAAATGGATCTTCGGAGATGGCAGCACAGAAAACCGTACCGACAATACCACATTTGATAAGACTTATACAGCATGGAAAAACTATAACGCCAAACTGGTCACTGTCAGTGATCACGGATGTATCAGTGATACGGCAGCAAGAACGGTAGCTGTACATGCGCTGCCGGTGCCTGACTTTGCACTGCCGACCAATATCTGTATGCCGGAAGGAGCTGCGCAGTTTAATAATCAGTCAGCAGTGCCTGATATGTCAACCCTGGCTTATCAATGGGCATTCGGTGATGGCGGCACAGCAACAACTGCTTCTCCTTTACATCATTATCAGGATGCAGGTTCCTATACAGTCGTACTGACTACTACATCTGTATATGGTTGTACCGCTACAAAAGAGAAAGTGCTGGCTGACTTCTACGCACAACCAATGGCTGATTTCACCGTATCACCGGATACGCTGTGTCAGGGTGCTGATAATGTCTTCACCGACAGAAGTGTGGATGCCAATAACAACATCGTATCATGGGCATGGACCTTTGGTGATGGTAACGGTTCGACCGATCGTAATCCTGTAAAACGCTATACAGAACCAGGCGATTATCCTGTACAGCTGGTGGTTGCCAATGGCGCAGGTTGTGTATCCGTACCGTTCACCAGCAATGTTGTGGTATATCTGCAACCAGTGATAGATGCAGGTCCTTCCTTCATCGTTGCGCAGGGTAGTCAGGTGAGATTTGCACCAACTGCAAACGACTCTTCGCTGAGCTTCCGCTGGACACCACCAGATGGACTGTCTGATCCTACTGCACTGCGACCGGTGCTGAATGCGATGGAAGACCAGATCTATACACTGACGGCGATCGGAGAGGGCGGTTGTATAGCGACAGACGAAACCTCCGTGAAAGTCTTCAAAAAAGTGAGTATCCCTAATGTGTTCTCTCCGAATGGAGATCAGATCAACGACAGATGGGTACTGACCAATCTGTCTGATTACGCGGAGTGCACAGTAGAGATCTTCAACCGTTACGGACAACAGGTATACTATTCCGAAGGATATAAGACGCCATGGGACGGCACCTATAAAGGCCATTTATTACCGCAGGCCACTTATTACTATGTCATTAAACTAAACAATGGTACAGCCCCAATGACAGGCTATGTAGTCATCTTACAATAACATCTGAAAATATCGACCAAAATGAGAAATATACTATCTATCATCCTGGTATTGCCCTTTCTGATCTTCATAGGGAATACAGCAACAGCACAGACAGATCCGCATTTTTCCCAGTACTATGTGTATCCGTCATGGCTCAACCCGGCACTGACCGGTGCATTTGATGGCCAGTACCGCATTGGCGCCATCTATCGTAATCAATGGGGAAACATCAGCGATCCGTTTACCACGTATGGTGTTGCCGCCGATTTCACGACCAACAAACAGTTTAATTTCGGCGCCAGCGTATTGAATCAGAAAGCAGGCGATGGTGGTTATAACTACACGACTGCTTACGGAAGTGCTTCCTACACCGGTGTACGCTTTGGCGCTGAAGGATACCATCGCGTAGTATTCGGCTTACAGTTCGGTATGATCCAGCGTAGGTTCGATGCCTCCAAATTAACATTCGGAGATCAGTGGAATCCTATTACCGGTTACAATCCCGGTACGCCTAGTGCGGATGGTTTCAGCAGAACATCCTCTACTTCTTTTGATGCAGGAGCCGGTGTACTGTATTATGACGCGGAACCAGGAAAGAAGTATAACATTTTTGGCGGTTTCGCCGTATCGCACCTGACACGTCCGACCGATCAGTTCAGCGTTACTGGTGATGCACGTTTCCCTATGCGTTTTACAGGTCATGCAGGTGTGAAACTGGCAGTGACGGACGCGATCAGCATAACCCCTAATATCCTGTACCTGAGACAGGGTAATGCAGAAGAGAAAATGGCCGGTGCTTACGGACAGCTGTTTGTAAATCCGATCACAGACGTATTGCTGGGTGTCAACTACAGGTTCAAAGATGCGGTATCCACACACGCCGGTTTTACCTACAAGGGTGTAACACTGGGTGTAAGTTATGATATCAATACTTCTGAACTGAGCAAGATGGCAAGAGGCTCCAACGCCTTCGAACTGTCACTCACTTTCATTGGCAGAAAGCTTTTCAGATCACAGGAAGTGGAGTTTGTTTGTCCGCGTCTCTAATATGAACCTCATCCGTCAACACGTATCAAAAGAAGAACATGAAACGTATTTTTCTTACCATAGCAATGTTTTCAGCAGTAGCCATCAGCAAGGCGCAGGTAGCGTACAACTATCTGAGAGCTGCTGACTATTACTACAAGAATGCAGAATATAGCTCTGCTGCACCTTATTACGAAAAATACCTGGCAGGCGCCAGGAAGATTGTAAGTGATGCAGCATACAGACCATATAATACACAAGCGTCTGCAAAGAAGTCGCTGGCAACTGTCAGCAGCGAACAGCAGGCTATTTACAAACTGGCAGAAAGCTACCGTTTGTTGCACGACTATAGCAAAGCTGTACCCTGGTATGCAGAAGCAACTGAGTTTGATAAAACGTCTTTCCCGTTGGCAGGTTACCACTATGCGGTAGCTCTCCGTGCGCTGGGAAGACATGAACTGGCAGAGAAAGCATTTACTGACTTCCTGACCTATTATACTGTAGAAGATAACTATCGTGCTACCGCACAGCGTGAATTACAGAACCTGCGTTTTGTGATCGCTGAAATGGCTAAACCAGATCTGAACCTGTACAAGGTAGAAAAGGCGCCGGCAGTGATCAATCCTGTGGGGGCTAACTATGCACCGGTATGGTATAAAGAAAATGTGCTGGTGTTTACTTCTACCAGACCCGATAAAGATGTAAAAGGACATGCTTTTGTAAACCGCCTGTACAGTGCGGATTATGCAGCAGGACAGCCTGACACTGTAAGCCATCTGAACATACCGCAACCTAAGGATGTGGACCAGGGAGTGATTGCCCTGACACCTGATGGTAATACATTATTCCTGACCCGCTGGACAGTTAAACAGGGTAAGAAAAGCGCCGCTATCTACAGTAGCAAAAAAACAGGCGATACCTGGAGTGAGCCGGTAATACTCGATACGGTGCTTAATGTGCCTGGTTTCAGTGCACAACAGCCCTTTGTAACCCCTGATGGCAAGCGCCTGATCTATGCGAGTGACAGACCGGGAGGCGCAGGTGCATTTGATCTCTGGGAAGCGGAGCTGAATGGAGAAGGCACCCCTTTCTTTACAAAGAACTTAGGACCTGTTGTAAATACCCCATGGAATGAGGAAGCGCCTTATTATCATGCTGCATCCGGTTTACTGGTATTCTCTACTGATGGCCGTGTGGGTATGGGCGGATTTGATTTCTTCTATACAAAGGAATCTGCAGGTACATGGGCTGAACCTGTGAACTTTGGTTATCCGGTGAATTCTGTGAAAGATGATATGTATTTCACCAGCAAAGGCAGTAAAGACAATATCCTTGAATCTGTATGGTTGTCTTCTGACAGAGATGCGGCCTGCTGCCTGGAACTGTTTTCACTGAAGAAAGTTGTACCACCACCACCGCCACCACCGCCAGCACCAAAACCGGAACCACAGATCATTGCACTGGAGCCGCCAACAACAGACGGACCTATTGTACTTGAAAATGTGTATTACGACTTCAATGAGTCTTACCTGCAACCTGCTTCTTTCCCTTCACTGGACAGACTGGTAGCTATGCTGAAGAAGTATCCGAAGATCACGATCGAGCTGAGTGCACACACAGATAGCAAAGGTTCGAATGACCTGAATGAAAAATTATCCGATGCACGTGCGAAAAGCTGTGTTGACTACCTGGTAGGTCAGGGTATTGAAAGTGCCCGTCTGCAGGCAAAAGGATACGCTGCTTCCCGTCCGGTAGCACCAAACACCAATAAGGATGGTTCTGATAATCCTGAAGGCCGTGCGCGTAACCGCAGAACGGAGTTCAAGATCCTCAGCCGCGAATAAGCTAATGCACACCACTAAAAAACAAAAAGCTTATGAAAAGAAAACCATTGTTGCTGCTGTTGCTGGTAGTCTTATCGCAGGGCTTACATGCACAACAACAGCCGCATTATACACAGTATATCCTGAATCCTTTCATTATCAATCCCGCAGTGGCTGGTATTGAAAATTACTGGGATGTAAAGGCAAGTCACCGTCATCAGTGGACAGGACTGAACGGAGCGCCGGTGACGACTTACCTGACAGTGAATGGTCCGCTTCGCAAAAGCGATTACCCTGTAGCCAGTGTAACCGGTTTAACCCCTCCGGGAGATAATCCCAGGGGCCGGGCATACTGGCAGGAATACACCACACCGCCGGCACATGCAGGTGTGGGTATGACCATCTTAAATGATAAGACAGGCCCGTTGAACAGGTTCTCCATCAGCGCAACATATGCACATCATATTCCACTGTCAACAAGACTGAGCATCAGCGGAGGTATCTCTGTAGGTATGCAGTCCGTATCGGTAGATGCGGCGAAGTTACAGTTCCAGCAACCAGGTGACCCGGTAGTAGCATCCAGTGCACTACTGAATAAATGGAGACCTGAGGTGAATGCAGGACTGTTGTTGTACGGCCCGGATTTTTATTTAGGTGCGGCTGCCCAGAATATCGTTCCCCAGGAGGTAGCCTATGATAATGGTAAAGTAGTGGGTGACTCTCTTTACAGAGGGAAGCTGGTGCCGCACCTGTTTTTCTCCGGTGGTTACAGACTATGGCTGAGCGAAGATTTTACCCTGCTGCCATCTGTGATGGTCAGACTGGTCACCGCAGCGCCGGTAAGCTATGATGTAAATGCAAAGCTTATGTATCGTGACCGCCTGTGGATAGGCAGTTCCTATCGTGTGAAGGATGGTTTTGCTGCTATGCTGGGTGTGAACATCAGTTCCACCATCAATATCGGCTATGCCTACGATTACACGACCTCTTCACTCAATGCAGTCAGTAAGGGCACACATGAAATACTGATCGGATTCCTGATCGGTAACCGCTACGGCGATCTGTGTCCCCGGAATAATTTCTGATCAACGGATAGAATGACACACTTATAAATTATTAAACCAAACATCTTAACCAAAACACAAACAATTACTTATGAAACGAATTTCCAGTTTTTTCTTTGTTGCAGTTATGTTCTCTTTAATGGTAGGTATGGCTTCCTGCGGAAAGGATGGTGATGTAGGACCTGCGGGACCTGCCGGTGAAAATGGCTCTAAAGGCGACAAGGGAGATAAGGGAGACAAAGGTGACGCAGGTTCTGCGAATATTATCTACTCCGAATGGCTTGAAACACAATTCGCACTGGATACTGCCAGCGGTGAGTACGAATGGGGTGTTGAAGTACCTGAAATTACCAGTGAAGTACTCAACACAGGATTGGTGAAAATATATTTCAATCTGTACCTGGCTACAGATCCAAGAGTATCATCTGTGCCTTATGTAGAGGGAGATCTGTATATCAGAGATCTGCTGGCTGAAGGTGGATTGATACTGTTAAGTAACTACAATGTAAGTACACAGACGAACTCCTCTGGTCAGAAGAGATTCCTGGTAAGATATGTGATTATTCCTGGTGCTGCTGCAGGACGTGTATCCAAAGGCATCAACTGGGGTAACTATGATGAAGTAAAAGCTTACTTCGGTCTGAAGAACTAGTTTACTAATGACCATCTCCATCAAAACCACATGTAAGATGGCTGCTTTATCCAGGGCGGCCGGTTTTTTTAAACACCTTTTTTGCCCGGTATTTTAAAAAATTAATGACATGAACAGCTATTGTGACCTGACAGATGAAGAACTCATAAGATTGTACAGATCCGGCAACGACCGTGCATTTACTGTACTTGTGCACAGACACAAGAACAGGATCTTTACAACCATCATGCTGTTGGTAAAAGACAGATGTCTGGCGGAAGATATATTCCAGGATGTGTTCATAAAGATCATCAATGCCTTCAATGAAGGCCATTATCTTGACAACAGCCGCTTTATAGCCTGGGCCGTCAGGATTGCCCACAACTGTTGTATCAGCCATTTTCGTAAAAAGACAGCAGCTTTTGCCATTATCTACAGAGATGAAATTTCCAATCAGATATACCACCAGGTAGAAAGTCAGGAACAACGTATTATCACCAGAGAAACGCATGCCTCTGTACAAATGTTGATAGATCGTCTGCCTGAGGCACAGCGGGAAGCGCTTATCTTAAGATATTATGCCGACCTCTCCTTCAAAGAGATCGCCCAGATCGTTAATGTAGGTATTAATACCGCATTGGGAAGGGTGCGATATGCCGTCATGAATATGCGTAAAATGATGGAAAGAGAAACAAGCCCTGAAGTCGTATAAAAGCTCCGTATGGAGCTTTTTACCGCTTTTATCCCCATACCGCAATCAGTATGCAGTAGGTCCATTTTTTTAATGGCTATCTCCCTAAAAATGACTAAATTCATCAGGTAAACAGCATTATGCTGCGAGGATACTTTTGCCACTTTACAGGATACCCGGAATCATGATTGTTTGTTATTAGCCGTATAGTCAAGTTAACCAGTTTGCCCGTTAGCCCGTAATCAGCAGTATCCATTCAACAGGTCTGAAATGAATTCCATATATTCTTATGAAGAGGATCTTCCTGCTCATTTGTTTTTTTTGCTGCCTGCAAGGGTTGTCGGCGCAAACAACATATAACGTGTCAGGTACCATCAGAGACACTACCGGCCAGGAAATGATTGGCGCTAACGTGTGGCTGATGGCCGGACGTGATACCCTGCATACTATCAGTAACGAAACCGGCAGATTCTCTTTTCAACAGGTGCGCCAACCTATATTTACCATCCGTGTCAGTGTGCTGGGATATGAAACCTGGTACCGGGAATTTTCCTTTCGGGATGCCGGTGCACAGATCGACCTGCCGCTGATTAAACTTACCATGAAGACCAGTGAACTGAAGGAAGTCGTGGTAAAAGGAAAACTCTCTCCCGTCATCATAAAGGAAGATACCATAGAATACCGGGCAGACCAGTATCGTCTGCGGCAGAATGCTGTCGCGGAAGATCTGCTGAAACGATTACCGGGCATGCAGGTGGATATGGAGGGGAATGTCCAGACCATGGGTAAGAAAATTACCAAGGTCAGGATCAACGGAAAAGACTTTATGATCGATGATATCAAAACCCTGACCCGCTTACTCCCGGTTGACCTCATCGACAAAATACAGCTGATCGACGACTATGGTGATCTGGCCAGGGCGACCGGCAGGAAAGTAGGAGAACCGGAGAAAATACTGAACATACAGACCAAAGCCGATCTGGAAAAGGTATATCAGGCACAGGCACTGGCAGGAACAGGCAATGATGGCCGGTATAATGCCGCTCTGCTGGCTAACTTTTTCAGTGAAAAGCAACAACTCTCTATAAACGGTAATACGAATAACATAACGGCACAGGTAGGAAATACGGTTACTTCTACGGGCAACATCAACTACAGGGGTAATTATTCGAAAGAGTTTTCTATGAACGTAGGGGTGATGGGTGGACGCACTACCAGTGAACTGGAATCCCTGAGTACTGTAAAGACGGTCACAACCGACGGTACATTATCCAGTGTCAACAGCAGTAATAACGGCAGCCGGAATGACAACTATAACATCAATATCGGAACAGAATACAAGCCGAAGGAAGGAGATATGATCAACTTCAATATCAATGCAGCCGGCAATAAGAGTTTCAACAACAACTTTACCAGCGCTATTCAAAGTGGTTTACAACGAAAGGATCAGATCACCTCCAGCAGCAATACGAATAATACGCCCGTCTATCTGGCGGGTCTCTTTGCGACACACCGCTTTTCAGGACTGGGAAGGATACTCTCCCTCGGATTGTATGCCAATACGACCAACAATAAAAATCTGCAGGATGGTATCGATAGTCTGCGTTATTACAATCCCGATAGCACCGTTGCAAAAGATTCCGTATTACATCAGTTGTTAGACAAGCAGAACAGGAACTTCACTGCAAACGGGCAATTGTCCTATGTAGAGCCGCTGGATTCCGTGAATAGTCTTGAGTTCCGTTATTCCCTGAACTACAACCGTACGGAGAATATACAGGATACCCGGTGGATCAATGCAGATGGAAAGATCAACCGTATCGATTCTCTCAGTAATAGCTACTTCTATACGCAAACACAACATCAGATCGAACTGAACTACCGGCGGGCAAAAAATAAATGGGATATGACCTTTGGTATGCGGCTGTTGCCAGCAAGTCTGAACAGCAGTATGGCGGGTGGCTTAAACAGGGCGGTAGTTAAAAGCAACAAACTGGTGCCGGTCTTCCGCATACAATACAAATTACCGAGACAGGCTATGATGAGTTTATCATATGCAGGGAATGTGATATTCCCAACCTATCAGCAATTGCAGCCTGTTCCGGATCTGACGAATGCACAGTTTCCTATCATAGGTAATCCTGATCTGCGACCGGCTTTTGCGCATTCTCTGTTTTTCAATTATCGTAATGCGGGTCTGAATACTTTGTTTGTACACCTTTCGGCTAACTATACACAGGATAAAGTGGTGACAAATGTCTCACTTGTCAAGGATAGCTTTAATACTGTAAAGCAGGAAACCCGTTTTCTCAATACGGATGGTGATTATAATTTCCGCTTTATTTACGGATGGTCTTACCGGATAGATGATGGTAAGTATAATTTATTCCTGGATGGAAACAGTTCGTACAACAATAATATCCTCTACATGGATAATGTGCGGAAAACAGGACAGAACCTCGTGATCAATCAGTCATTAAGAGCAAATATGTTGCGTGAGTGGATGGAGCTGACAGGTGGTGCATCCTATACTTACAACCGCAATGTCTATGTATTGCAGGAGAATAATATTACGAATATCAATACCTGGAACTTTAACTTCAATGGCAAAGTATATTTTCTGAAAACATTCAGTCTGTCAGCTGATCTTACCAAACAGCTGAACAGTGGGTTTAGTGGTGCACTGACAGCAAATCCGCTGCTGGTCAATGGAACAATTGAAAAAATGTTTTTCAAGAGAAAGCTGACCTGCCGTTTGCAGGGATTTAATCTGCTGGACGAGACCTCCAGATTGTCGCAGACGATCAGTGGAAATACGGTAGTGGAGAACCAGAACAGGTTACTTGGACGTTACTTTATGTTCTCTTTGCAGTGTGATCTGCGCATGTTTAAGGGAGCCCGGAAATAGTTGATCTTTATTATGAAGAGGCAAATAAAAATGGCATGTAGTGTTAAAACTGCATGCCATTGTTTTTATGCAGAACATAACGTTAAGCAACATCAATTTCCTTTGATAAATAAATGTCCTGTATGCTATGCAGCAATGATACCCCTTCTTCAAACGGACGCTGGAATGCTTTTCTGCCGGAGATGAGTCCCATACCCCCCGCACGTTTATTGATCACGGCTGTTTTAACAGCTTCTTTCAGATCGCTGGCGCCAGACGATGCACCTCCGGAATTGATCAATCCGATACGTCCACTATAACAGTTCAGTACCTGATAGCGGCAGAGATCAATCGGATGATCGGTAGCCAGATCAGTGTACATTCTTTCATCCAGTTTGCCATAGCTGCTGCTACCCATATTAAGTGCTTTGTAGCCACCGTTATTTTCAGGCAGTTTTTGTTTGATGATATCTGCCTGTATGGTTACGCCCAGGTGATTCGCCTGACCGGTAAGGTCTGCTGCTACATGATAGTCTTTTCCGCCGGTTTTAAAGGCGTCATTACGCAGATAGCACCAGAGGATGGTCGCCATACCGAGTGAATGTGCTTCTTCAAATGCAGCGGCTACTTCTGTGATCTGGCGGCGTGCGTCTGCAGAACCGAAATAAATAGTTGCGCCAACTGCAACAGCACCCAGGTTCCAGGCATCTCTTACCGTGCCAAACATGATCTGCTCAAAACTGTTGGGATAGGTGAGCAGTTCGTTGTGATTGATCTTGACGATGAATGGTATCTTGTGTGCATACTTGCGAGACATGAGTGCCAGTCCGCCGTAAGTAGTAGCCACACCGTTACAGCCGCCTTCAATAGCCAGTTTAACGATGTTCTCCGGATCAAAATACATCGGATTCGCAGCAAAAGAAGCCCCTCCGCTGTGCTCGATACCCTGATCGATAGGTAAGATCGATACATATCCTGTTCCCCCCAGGCGGCCTGCGCCATATAATTGTGCAAGGCTTCTTAATGTCTGGGGCGTTCGGTTGGAAAACACAAAATGTTGGTCGAGAAAATCAGCTGAGGGGAGGTGTAATCTTTCTTTCGGTACTTTGGTACATTTGTAAGTGAGCAGATCCTGGGCTTCGTCTCCGAGTATGCTATTGATTTTTTCTGGAGTCATGGTTTTGTGTTTTTTGTGATATGATGGAATATATAATTACTTATAACACCTGATCAATTGCCTTTGTTAACTGCTGGCGTATAGTTGCCTGACCACCCTTTGTAACAAACTTAATAATCCCTTCTTTGTTGATTACAAAGCTCACAGGCCAGGACGTCACATTATACGCCACATCTGTGTCGTGAGAGTCGACCAACAGGTTATAATCAAATGTATGCGCTTCCAGGAAATCAGTCACCTTTTCCTTATCGTTATAAGTCATCGCCAGGAATACCACATCTTTCGATTGATAATCTTTGGTCAGCCCGTTGAGTTCCGGCATTTCCTGTATGCAGGGCGGACAAGTGACAAACCAGAAGTTTAGTACGACTACTTTTCCTTTCAAATTTTTCAGTGACCATTTTTTGCCGTTAATATCCAGGAGTGTAAAACCAGGGGCGGGCTTATCGACCATATCATTCAGTAATTGCTGCCTTTTGGCGCTGGCCTCCTGCATCTTTTGGGCCATTTCATCGGTGATTTTAACAAGATGCATGATACCTTCCCTGTCATCTTTGGCATTGTGACTAAATACGAGTCTGCCGGGTCCCCAGGCAGCGCGCAGGCTATCCAGTTTGTCAGCCGGGAGTACCTTCCCGTTTGGCAGTATGTATTTGGTATTACGCCTTGTTTGTGCAGATAGCTGTTTACTGATACCACAAACAAAAAGAAAACAGGCAAGGAACAAAACGGTTGTCTTCATGAAAATGGGTCTTTGGGTTGATTAAATGTATGTTTGTTGAAGGTATGAACAAAGTAAAATGTTACCAGTATGCGACTGGCATTCCCTACTGTTAATTTATCCTAAAGAGGCTTAACGACTTCCGTGCCAATGGTTAACCAATTGATTATTAGCAGATTGTTTTTTAGCCTAAACAGTTAACACGATCATATTTCGCAGATCAGCGAAATATAACAGATCTCCGAAACCCGGTTTTTGCTACAAGTTATTATAAATCAGTTTATTAAAGAAATGGCATCACGCTTGTTGCACTTGTGTCGAACTGACCAGGATACCGGATAAGCAGACTGTCCGTTATTCAGGTAAGCAGTTCGGTTTTTCATGGATCGGATCCATTATTATCAATTGATAGCATTTTCGCTTTGAACACACTACCTGTTGCCTTCACCATTACTCACAGCTTTATGTGCCTGCATTCCACATTTGTTAACGCCGGTGCCGGGTATCCGGTATATGCCATTGCAGGCATCGTGTTACTGTTGGTAACTGGTATTGTGATCTGGCGTCAGAGATGGCGGCATCACCAGGCGCTTGATGAAATAAAAAGTTTACGGTGTAAGCTGTATGAGTTTGACAGGTATCTGGGAAATATTACCCGCGAAAAAGACTGGTTGATAGAAGAAACACATCACCGGGTAAAGAATAACCTGCAGATGGCGATCAGTTTGCTGAATACCCAGTATACCTTTCTGGCAGACAATGAAGCACGTCAGGCGGTCCGTAATACACAACACAGAATGTTTGCCATTTCGCTGGTGTACCAGAAACTGTATCAGGAAGATGCATTGTCAACGATTGATATTCCCCGGTATATCAGCGAACTGTTAGATTATCTTAAAGATGAATATGAGGTAGATACCGATATAGACTTCAACCTTAAAACAGTACCTTTAAAGCTCGATGTTACACTCGCTATACCCTTCGGACTCATTATCACAGAAGCCATCAGTAATATTTTCAGACATGCTTTTACCGGCAGGGAAAAAGGCAGTGTGTACATCTCTATGGAAAGCAATAACGGCAGGCATTATAAATTGCTGATAATGGATAATGGGGTAGGACTGCCTGTCTCTTTTGATCCCTATGCGGACACGTCTATGGGATTCATGCTGATGACAGGGCTAAGCCGGCAGGTGAGAGGAACCTTGCATATTTACAATGATAACGGTGTTACGGTTGTACTGGATTTTCTGAATGATGGCAGACTGCCGGAGAACTTATAAATTACATTGAGAAATGACCATGAAGGAAAATATACTGATCGTCGAAGATGAATTTATCGTAGGAAATGATCTCAGACTGATGCTGATCAAGGCAGGATATGCCGTTTGTGGTATCGCCGCTTCTGTGGATGAGGCCAAAGCCATGATAGAGCGGAATAAGCCGACCTGGGTATTGCTGGATATCTTTCTGCTGGATGGATCATTAGGAACTGACCTGGCCGGATATCTCCGCCAGAAAAATATCGGATTTATATACATCTCTGCGAATACGAATCAGAGTATACTGGAAATTGCCCGTGCTACCAGACCTTACGGTTTCCTGGTAAAACCTTTCCGGGAAAAGGACCTGCTGATCATGCTGGATATTGCCAGGTACAAACATCAGAATAATCTGCAACTGTCATTGCAACGTGAGCAGTTAATGCAAAAACAATTGCAGCAGATCATTGAGGCTCCCTTTGAACTGACTGATAAGATTGCCCGTATCCCTGATGTCTTACAGACATTCGTTCCGTTTGATTATCTCCATATTGCCATCACCGGTAAAAAACAGCATACACTGGAAGAACTGAGCTTCCAGCGAACAGGCTATGATGAGTATGAACAACTGGACAACATAGCATTGTGTAAGACTTTGGGTCTTGATAGAAATAGCATCCTGTCCGAAAAAATTGCACAGCTGCAAAATGAAAAAGGAGGGTATCTGAATGATGCAGAATTCAGACTATGGATAGCTGATAAGACATGGGAAGGTAAACTGGGTAATCATCTGCGTTTAAACGCCAGACTGGCTGTTGCCGTGATGTTGCCGGCCGGTAATATAGCTGTCATTTCTTTTTACAGCCGCAATGCTGACACGTATACGGAAGAGCAGTTTACCTTGCTGGGAAGAATGGAAAATGGTATCCGTCAGTTACTGGAACAGGTTCAGCAAAAGTATGATCCACTGAGTGCGCGTATTGTTGCAAGGAAACGTGTGGAAAAACCGGTTATAGACAATGATAACCTGTTTGAAGGAATAGTCGGCCGTAGTCCTGCTTTTCTGAGTGTATTACACAGTATCAACATGGTATCTGCAGCACCCAGTTCTGTACTGATACTGGGTGAAAGTGGTACTGGTAAAGAACTCATCGCGCGATGTATACACAAACAGTCTCCCCGTAAGAGTAAACCACTGATCACGGTGAATTGTGCAGCCTTGCCTGCTGAGCTCATAGAATCTGAATTGTTTGGTCATGAGAAAGGCGCATTCACGGGTGCTACTGATAAACGCGCAGGTAAATTTGAACTGGCTGATGGTGGTACGATCTTCCTGGATGAAATAGGTGAATTGCCGGTCGAATCACAGGTAAAGCTGCTGCGTGTTTTGCAGGAGAAAGAGTTTGAAAGGGTAGGAGGTAGCAAGGTCATTAAGATAGATGTACGTGTGATCGCCGCTACAAACCGAAACCTGGAAAAAGAAGTAGCAGAAGGGCGTTTCCGGTTAGATCTCTATTATCGTCTGAATGTATTCCCTGTAGAATTACCATCGCTCAGAGAGCGTAAAGATGATATCCCTTTGCTGGCACAACATTTTGTAGATAAACTATCTGAGAAGTTAAGCCGTAATGTCACAGATATCAGTCCTGATGCCTTAAAAGCTTTGCGTTCATACGACTGGCCCGGGAATATCCGTGAGATGGAACATGTAATGGAAAGGAGCCTGCTGATGACAATAGGCACTGTTCTGAAACAGATCATGCTGCCAAAAGTCGTTACACAACAGGTAGGGACAACTATCTCCTCTTCCGATGGAAACAGGATCAAAACCCTGGAAGAAATGGAAATAGAACATATTCTGCAGGTATTGAAAAGCTGTAAGGGAAAAGTATGTGGTGTCGGTGGTGCAGCGGAGCTGTTAGGGCTGCCACCCAGTACCCTGAATTCCAAGATCAGGAAGCTGGGGATCAAAAGGGATTTTCATTTTAAAGATTAGTACTTAAGCCGTATAGTTGTGCTTAGTTTGCTCCTTTGCGCCGAGCAGATTTATTTTCTGTACGATGATCCGGATATGAAATCCTTCTTTATTTTTACACTCCATCGTTCCTCCCAGCTGCCTGGTTAATCCCTGCATCAGGTTCATGCCAAGCGATGAACTGGTACTGAGATCAAAGTCTGGCGGAAGTCCGGCGCCATTATCACTGATGCTGAGCAACAAGCCCTGTTGCTCCTGCTGTCTGAACGAAATATTGATCTTTGCATCCTCCTGCCGCTCCTTAAATGCATATTTGATCGCGTTCGTAATTGCCTCGTTAAGGATCAGGCCCAAAGGTACTGCCTGTGATACATCCAGCATCAAGCGTTCTATATCCATCATGAATGCGATCTTTCCCCGCGTATCAAAACTATCCTGCAGGTAAATAGCCAGTTCGAAAATATAATCCCGCATATCGATACCGGACAAATTATCACCCTGATATAATTTCTGATGTATCAGGGAAATGGAATTCATTCTGTGCTGGCTTTCCCTGATGACATTTAATGCGGCATTGTCTTTCAGGTAGAGGGACTGCGAGTTCAACAGGCTGATAACGATCTGCAGATTATTCTTTACCCTGTGATGAATTTCTTTCAGCAGCCATTCGCGTTCATTGACCAGTTGTTTAAGTGAATCATTTTGTAGATTGATGGAAGTCTGTTTTTGTTCCAGCTGCTTGTTCGCCTGCTGTTTCAGCCGATAGCGGCTATATCCAAGTAATAGTATCAGTCCGAGTAACGCTATACCGGCAAATAGCAGATTCCGGGAGATCGCTTCACTGCTCAATGCTCTTTTTTGGAGGTCGTTCTGCTTTTGCAGCATCTGTATATCATTTGCCTTATTGGCGATGTCGATATCTTTTTTCTCTGTTTCAAACTGTATTTCCATTTCTGCAATCTGTTTGTCGTGATTGCGTTTATTAACGGTGTCCAGTATGGCTCTGTATTGCTGATAATGTGTAATAGCTGACTGATAATTGCCCATCATGGAATCTGCCATGAACTGATACCGCTCTATACTACCACGTACTTTCAATTCTTTGGTGCTATCTGCAATTTTCTTCAGTATGTCTATATGTGGCCATACTTTGCTGACTTCCTGTTTGCCCAGAAATAAATTGATAGCAGCATAGTGAAAGTTAGCGATATAGGGTTCAGAAGCATGATCTCTTCTGACCAGCGGATTGATCTGGTTATAGTAACGTTCCGCCTGTGTATATTCTTTTACAACAGTATGCGCTTCCAGTAGTATACTCACAAGGTGTATGAGATAGGTCGTATCCCTGATGGGGTACCTGTTTAGTACTTCTGTTAAAGCTTTTATGGCTTTTCTGGGTTGATTTGAATGGATATAGGGTGAGCCTGTATTGGAAGTGATCAGTATAATGGCAGAGGTGTCGTTATTTCGTTTGGCATAAATGAGCGCTTTTTCAAATGCTTTAGCAGCATCTGCAAAGTTGTTCATGTAGTTGTAGATATATCCCAGTCTGTTGTAGGTAGCAATGGCAGTACCACTACTATCCTTTTTACGTTCTATCAGCCGGGTGCCTTTCAGCTGGTAATCGAGTCCTTCTTTCAGGTGTCCTGTCTCTACACTTACAAAGCCTAACAGACTGTATAAGTCCTGTATGTCCGTATAATGGGCTGCCTGGTAGAGATGGAGTGCTTCTTCCAGGTATTGAAGCGCCAGTCGTGGATTGCCTTTAAAAGCAATCAGATCTCCCAGAAACTTAAGTGCATCAGCCTGTTTGACGGGATCTGCGCCTGCCTGTTTCAGCAGGCGGACTGCCCTTGTGTAATAAACGATCTTGGTATCTAGTTCTAATTCATTGTCTATGCTGTAATAGGTAGATATCTCTATATAGGCAGCTGCGGCTTCTACCGATGCAGGTGTATTCTCCGGAAAGTAACTGATGGCTTTCTCTGCGTATGCTTTTCCTGATTTTCTATCGTCTTTTTCCCGGTATATCTGTGCCAGCAATGCGTATGCCCCACCTTCTCCTTTGGGAAAGGCCAGTTTATGGGAAAGTGCAATAGCTTCTTTGGCGTAAGATAGGGCTGCCTGCATATCCACTGCTTCGCTTCCCGGTTTATTCACATAAAAATTACCTGTTTCTATGAACAGGCGGACCTTGTTGCTGTCTGCTACAGCATTGGCGAGTTTGTGGAGTAACGTTTTCTCATTGTCACTCTTTTGTGCGAAGACTGCTGTTGTACACAGTAGAAGAATAAATACAATATGATATTTGCATATATATGAAGACATGAAATGCTAGGTTTATACGGGTAGAAACCACTGGACAAACTTAGTCAATCATTACTGAAAACTATCAGAATTGTCGTCGTTATGACAATATACCCATCCGCCTGAAGACGGACGGGTGTCACTCACTATTAGAAATCTACATCTAAAACAACGCGGTAATTCGCTTTGCCAGATTCAAGATGCGCAATGGCATCATTGATCCTGCTCATAGGAAAATGTTCCACCATGGCGCGGATATTATGTCTGGCCGCAAAGCGAAGCATTTTGTCAAAGGCACTTCTGGAGCCGGCAGGAGAAGCAGATACCACTGCCTGTGGTATTAACAGCGACAACACTGTTACTGGTATTGCCTCGTAAGGAATACCTACAAAGTGCAGTCTTCCCCTTGGTGATAGCATGGAAATGATCTTGTCCCATTCGAGTGTTACGCCTACAGTCACGATGATCAGATCGAAATGTCCTTTCAGTGATGCCCATTCATCGCTGTTCCGACTGGAAACAACATGGTCTGCGCCTAATTTTTTCGCTTCTTCAAATTTCGCAGGTGTAGAAGAAAACGCTGTTACCTCAGCTCCCCAGGCATGTGCAAACTGTACTGCCAGGTGTCCTAGTCCGCCCACGCCTATAACGCCTACTTTATCAGTAGCCTGGACGCCGTATTCCAGTAACGGATAAAACACGGTGATACCAGCACAGAAGAGTGGTCCTGCGTCTGCAGCACTGATACCTTCAGGTACCGGTATTACCCATAACCAGTGCGCTTTAATACGGTTGGCAAATCCGCCATGATATCCCAGTACGGTAGCTTTCAGGTTTACACATAAATGTGCGTCTCCTTCCAGACAGGGATCGCAGTGTCCACAGCTTTCTTTATTCCAGCCAACACCTACTGTTTGTCCGATAGTCAATCCTTTGGTTTTTGCTACTTCACCCAGGGCGACAATCCGGCCTGTGATCTCATGTCCTGCTACAAGCGGAAATGGTAATCCGAAGTCGCCATTTAAAACAGCAAGGTCTGTGTGACATAATCCACAATTCTCAATAGCTATCTCCACTTCCTCTGCTGTAACGGAAGATAATTCATAACTGTAGGGTTGTAGTTTCCCCTTTGGCTCCAGCTGAGCCCATGCATTAACTGTTGACATATTGCTGCTTTTTTATTCTGCAATGGGGAGGCCCATTTTAATCCAGTCTTCTCTTACAGGGCCATATAGCTCCGGTAACGGGAGCTCCAGGATGCGCATGATAACCGACATCTGACTGCGATGATGGATCTCATGTTGTACAAGCAATGAGAGCACATCTCCTTTTTTCCATGCTTTGCCAAAAAGGAGTACATCACTATCAAGGATATTATCCTGCCAGTGCGTCTGTACGGCTGAACGCATCCGCTGGTGATAGTCTTTATATATTTCAATAAGCTGTGATAAGTCAGCAGGTGTAGGTTTTGCCGCCAGTTCATCCTGGTCTAACAAACCTACCTGCATGCCAATGTCGCTGATGACCTGTGAAATATGGAATGCCAGCCGGTCCAGTGTGCGTACGTTATCATGTACTTTCACATTCCTGGTAGTTGTTGTCAGTAACGAAAAAACGCTGACTGTTTTATGCACTTCAAAGTCCCAGTCTCCGATAAACGCCGTTATGCTGTGATACATCTGTTAAATGATTGATGACGTTATTTTTTTACAACATGATCTGTACTGACTGACAGCGTTATCCAGCGGGCAGCTTCTTCCAGCGTAGCTGCTGCGTTGTTCCTCAGCATTTCAACAGCATCTGTACCTACAGGCAGATGCAAAGGCGGGTGATCTGTATGTGCTATCTGTATGACTACCTGGGCCAGCTTTAAAGGATCACCAGGTTGTTGTCCGTGTAGTTGTTCGGGAATCTGTCTCACCTGTCCGACTGTATCCGCATAATCATCTATCTTATTCACACTTTCCTGGTAAGAACCTTTGCCGAGGAAGTCAGTGGAAAATAATCCAGGGGCAAGGGAAGTTACTTTAATACCTAATGGCGCTACTTCTTTCGCAAGTGCTTTTGAAATACCTTCTACCGCAAATTTGGTGGATCCATAGATACCCCAGCCGATGACGGAGTCATAACCAAAGAGAGATGAAATGTTAATAATATGACCGCTTCTGCGTTGCCGCATAGAGGGCAATACAGCCCGCAGTACATTCAGCAGACCGAATACGTTTGTATCATATTGTTTTCTGACTTCAGCGTCAGAAGCTTCTTCTACACCAGTCAGCATGCCGTAGCCTGCATTATTGATCAGTACATCGATCTTCCCAACTTTTTCGAGGGCTGTTGCTACTGCCGATTTTACCTGCGCTTCATTGGTAACATCCATCGTCACAACCGTAAGTGCTGCCGGTTTACCTAACGCCGTAAATAATTGATCTGCACCTGAACGAACAGTAGCTACCACCTGGTCACCTGCTGTCAATGCCGCTTTTACTATTTCCAGTCCGAACCCCTTGGATGCCCCTGTTACCATTAATACTTTCTGTGATGCCATATTGATCATGATTTGAGATTGATAAATTGTAGGAACTGACATCAAAATTACCTGTCTGTATAAGCAGGATCAATGGATGGATGATTCTAGAAAAGGTATGCTTCGTAGCTATAGATAAAGAACGTAGATCGTGTATTACCGGCGACGAAAAACAGTGTTATCAGCGAAATATCGCTGCCTGGGTACTTTGGGTGGTATTTAAATGATTGATATCCATTGTTTTGTTTAGGTGGCATGTTATTCGGGTTTATGGGAGAACAATAGGGAAAACCTAAAAATCAGGACTTATGATAATGAGACCAACATTTGCCCCGGATAGCGTTATCACCGCAACCATCAGTGAACGTCTGCTAAACGCAGGAACTTTTTCCATCGAAGAGATCAATGCGAAAGAGGCATACATTATAGAAACCTCCACACAGGATAATCATTATAAGATCATACTACTGACGCAGGGGGATTGTTATTGTAATCTTGGTCCGGTTAATCTGCATATGAGCGCTTCAAACATTGGGATCATACGTCCTAAACAGGCCTGTACGATGCTTGTCGATGAGGGAACAACAGGTTTTTTATTGTCTTTCAGTTATGACTATCTCCAGTTGATCGCCGGTACGCCAGGTATTATATTGCCCAATCTGCACGCAGGTTTATCTGAATATTATACAATATCGGCGACGACTGTCGAGCGTGTGCCTATTACAGAAATTGCGTTACAGATTGCTGAAGAGCACCGTTCTTTTTCCTCACTCAGGGAAGAGATGATCAGGAGCCTGTTCCGGGTTTTTATACTTTACGTATGCCGGCTGAATAAAGTGAAAGGTGATATTGATTATAACAGATGTCCGCCGCTCGTAAAGCGCTTTTTCACACTGCTGGAAAACTATTTTCTGACATTAAAGATGCCTGCTGACTATGCGGACCTGCTGGCGGTTACTCCCGCTTATCTGAATGAACTGGTGAAAAGAAGCTGTGGTTTTACAACCAGTTATTGCATACAACAAAGGATTGTAGCAGAAGCCAAACGCCTTATTATGAATTCGGAATTAAGTCTGAAGGAAATTTCTTACCGGCTGGGTTTTGATGATGCTTCTCACTTCAGTAAGTTCTTTAAAAAATTCACAGGGAAACGTTACTCTGATTTCCGCAGACAAATTATCAACTGATCATAAGCATACCATAACTACCGCTAACGATACATTGATAGCGTTGTGATGTGCTGCTAACTTCGATAACAGATACAAACTTTTATGAAAAATACAAATGAGTTATTAAGCCGGGTGCTGGAAGCCCATGGCGGAATGGACAAATGGAATGCTTTCCAGCATATCGAGGCACATGTACAGATCGGTGGACTGACATGGACGATTAAAGGACATGAAGGTATACTTAGCGATATCGTGTTCACCGGCGCATTGCATGAGCAGAAAGCCAGCTGGGAATCTATTTATTCACCAGGATGGACATCTGAATTTGATGCCGGCCGTGTAGCGTTGCTGGATGCCGAAGGTAAAGTGGTAGAAGAGTTGCGCAACCCGGGAGCTTCTTTCGCAGGTCATACTATTGAAACGCCCTGGAGCCGTATGCAGTTGATCTATTTTTGCAGTTATGCGACATGGAACTATCTCACCACTCCTTTTAATTTTACTTTACCTGGTTATGAGGTAAATGAAATTGAACCATGGCAGGAAGGAGAGGAGACATGGCGCCGACTGGAAGTGACATTTCCTGGCAATATCGCGACCCATAGTAAAAAACAGCGCTTCTATTTCGATCAGCACTATCATTTAAGAAGACATGATTACTGGCCTGAAGTACTGGGTGGAGCTGCTGCAACACAGATCATAGATGGCTATAAAGAATTCTCCGGGATTAAAACCGGTACGGAGAGAAGGATCTATATCTTGAATGATGCAGATAACAGTTATCAGACGGAGCCCGTACTGGTATCTATCGATGTACTGGATATACAGTTTTCCTGACCATAAAATGACCACCATGCATACACCGTCCAATGACCACGCAACTGCACCCACTCAATATATTGAAGCAAATGGTACCCGTTATGCTTACCGTTCACTGGGAGCGCCGTCTGACATTCCATTAATATGTTTTCAGCATTTTACCGGTACCCTGGACAACTGGGATCCTGTGATCACGAATGGGCTGTCAAAAGGCCGTCAGCTGATTATTTTTGACAATAAAGGCGTGGGTCTCAGTTCAGGTACGACGCCTGATAGTGTTGCAGAGATGACAACAGACGCACTGGCATTTATAGCCGCATTAGGTATTCGCCGGTTTGATGTACTAGGCTTTTCTCTTGGTGGATTTATTGCACAGTACATGGCGCATATCCGCCCTGACATTATCAGAAAGATCATCATTGTAGGTGCTGCACCACAAGGCGTGAAAGTACTGCATACCTTTCCTGATCTTATCGCCCGTGCAATGCAACTGGATCCCCGGGAACGGTTTTTATTCATTTTCTTTGAGCAATCGGAACGTAGCCGTAGCAAAGGGCTGGCGACGCTTGGCAGACTGTATGAGCGAAATGCAGACAGAGATTCCGATGCTTCTGTGCAGGCAATTGGCGCGCAGCTGACGGCTATTACCAACTGGGGAAAGCAATCACCTTCTTTTGATATTGCATCTATACAACAGCCTGTATTTGTTGTACAGGGCAGTAATGATGAAATGATGGATACATATAATTCTTATGAGCTGTTTAAGCGTTTGCCTGATGCAATATTATCGTTGTATCCGGATGCCGCACACGGATCATTTTATCAGTATCCCGAATTATTTGTAAGTCAGGCGGAGTATTTTCTTGACAGTTATTGATCCCGGAGCAGCATTCATAAAATCTGTCACAGTGTAACGTGATTTTATGGAAGCTGCTCTTTATCGTTATCTTTTTTTTCTGCTGTATCTTCTCTGATAATGTGTATATCCTGCTGCGGGAACGGAATACTGATGTTACTAGCTTTAAATACCTGATCTATATTGACAATCAGATCACTTCTGACTGGAAAACCATCATTCATATCTCTGACCCAGAAGAACAGCTTCACATCAATGGCACTATCACCAAATTCCTGGAAAATGACAGCCGGCGCGGGATATTTTACAATTCTCTCATCTGCCTGCATAATGGTGATCAGTAGTTCCTGTACTTTTTTCAGATCAGTACCATAGGCAATGCCTAGCATCAGGTTCATCTTTCGTTTGCTTCCTCCTAATGTCCAGTTGATCAGGTGTGAATTTAACAGGTCGCCATTGGGCATCACCATATCAGCTCCATCGCCGGTAGAAATAACACTGCTTCTGAAACCGATGGATTTCATGGTGCCTGACTGGTTGTCTATTTCTACCACATCACCTACGTTCACTGGTTTTTCAAAGGCGATAATGAGTCCGCTGACGAGGTTATTAACGACCGTCTGTAATCCGAAGCCGATACCCACACTCAGTGCCCCAATGACAATGGCAAGTTTATCCATAGGAATGCCTGCTGCTGCGAAGGCGAAGAACAAACCAAGACTGATGATGCTTATTCGTATCAGTAGAAGCCAGCTGCCTATTTTAGGTTTTTGTGCCTGTTGGCCGGAAGCGGGTAGGTGTCTGTCAGAAGCAAAGTAAGAGACGATCTTAGATATCATTACAGAGAGTCCCATGATGAGAATAAACAACAGGAGTGTATTAATAGAGAAGGTATAGTCTCCTACATTTCTGTCCTGTGACAGGAAGTCCTTTACAGGTCCGGATATCAATCTGAATGCGTAGAAATTCCGGCCGAAAAGGATAAACCATCCTGCAATCATAAAACAATAAAAGAGGATAGGGGCTCTGTCGCCGACACGGGAGAAGTTGATAAAGAAAAGCTTTTTATCCTGACGGGTGTATACATGTGCGGCAAGGCTGATACCCTCATTGATAATACGGACAGTCCATAGAAACATAATAGCTATGATAACATTGAAATAGCCACTGGTAAGCAGTGTTTTCGCAAAGTTATAACGGCCGCAGAGATTGGCAATGACAGATGCAAGTTCAAGTATTGCCAGCAAACCAATAAAATATACGATCCATTGTTCTCTTAAATCTTCTTTCCTGCCTTTCATAATGGCCCGCAATCCGACAACAATACCAGCCGCTGCAAGTAGCAACATCCCCCATCTTTCAATCCGGGATGCCTGTAGTAGAACATTATCGGCACAAGCCAGCAGAAACAATAGTATTAATGCCATCCATATCTGCATCCAGAAACCTTTAATAAAGCCCTTAAACATAACAGTGAGGGTCAGTGCAGGAATAATCCAGATGATTGCACTAAAGAGAAAAGGAGGGGCGGGCAGAATGAACTGGAATACATTTAGTACGATGAAGATGGCAGATAACACAGGATAGCGTAATACTAGTTGTCCGTTAAAGTCTTTGTTTAACAGATTTTTCTGCCGGTATATTCTTTTGAGAGAGACAAGGTAGATGGCAGATAGTACCATGAGCACAAATAATAGACATATATTGCCAATGGTGTTTTCTGTATAGAATAGCAGTGTAAGCGAGCTTTTGGCCTTTGAATAGCGAAGTGTTTCCCGGAATGGCTGGTAAACAGTATCATCGGACATGGATAATTCACGACTGAAAGTACTGCGATAGATCGTATGCTGATTGGACTCTATTTCCTCCTGCGTACCTGCAATTTTGTATACCTGCAAATTAACCTGTGTTTGCAGCGTCTGTACATCACTCATTGCTTTTTTTAATGTACTGTCGATGGGGCTTATTTCACGTGCAACCACAATCAGTTTTTGCAGATATTTCATCAGTGTTGCAGAGTCATCCGGGAATGCGAACATGGCTGAGTCACTGGTCAGGGAATCTAACTGAAAACGGAAAGAAGACAGCCGGTGTTGAAAGTTGTCAAGCGTCAGTTTGTTTTTAAGTGCCCTGCTTTCAAGCACTTTCAGGAGATTATAGGTAGTCGTCAGATCTCTGTATGTGATCAGTGATTGTCTGTGTGTAAGTATGCCGTCGCTGGCAACTTCGTGCCAATACTGGATGTTTAACAGGTCTTCATTGATACCTGTAGTGTCCAGTCCATTCTTCAGGTATGTTTTTGCCCGCTGCATTGTCCGCTTTACTGTTTCCAGTATCTGATCCTGTAGAATAGCCGCCTTATCGCTCTCCCGTTCAGCAATACTTTTCTTTTTAGTTTCTTCTGCGAACTTTTTCATCCGCTCTACAAAGTTTTGTGGATTGGTGTCTGCGACAGGCTCGTTTTTTATGCTGTCTGTATGTTGCGCATATAATATGGATGAGCTGTATATAAAAAGTAGTAGTAATAACAGGGGGCGTAGTACAGACATATGCAGATTATTATTTGGGCGTTGCGGATTTGTCTACCGGATACAATCATTCTCTTATTGAAAATAACCAAGTTTTATAACTTTTCACAGTCCGGTGGATGGTATTTTCTGTTATGCTCAGTCCGGTATAACCCTTTTTCAGTCAATAAATATTCAGTATCTTTTGAACATTTGGCGGGCCTTAGTGTTATAAGATGTATTGCTTATATGACGAAAAGGATAGGAGTGAACCCGGATAATTATCTTCTTTATGTAAATCTTCACCTGTTGCTATGCAAACACCCAAACTACTCAGCCATTTACTGTGCCTCTTGATAGTTATTTTATTTTCTCAGCAAACAAAGGCTCAGACAGAAAAGAAACATGATATTGTATTAAAAAATGATGGCGAAGAAATGAAAGGCGATGTAACTGCTATCAGCGATAGTACGATCACATTTAATTACGCCGGGGAGAAACTTGTCTATATAATAAAGAAGGCAGATCTTTCAAAGATCACTTTTGCCAGTGGTAGAGTACAAACCTTTAATAAACCGGCAGCAATCGTAGAAAATAGAGCGCCGGTGGCACAACCGGAGACTGCATCCAATAAAGAGGATAGAAGAAATAAAGTAGCTATTTTACCTTTTTCGTTTGTAAAAGATGGCCAACCTGCGGCTCAGGAGGTCAGTGAGGAAATTCAAAGTGAATGTTATGCGATGCTGAATAAGCATGCCGGCGTCTATGAAATTGTAAGTCCGCGTGCGATTAATGTAAAATTGAGTAAAGCAGGTATTTCGAGGGTGAACATACTAAACTATAGTATGAGTGAGCTTTGTGAAACCCTTGGTGTGGAATACATATTAGATGGTATGGTTACCCAGAACCGTACGACGCAAACAAGTTATGGTAACAGTACTTACACGAACAAGGAAAATGAGAATGATAAGTCAGGTAAAAAGAAAGGTAGCGGGACTTCCAGTACCTATGCTACAAATTTGCAGAATTATCAGACAGTCATGGATATGAAAATCTACAATGATAAAAGTGAGGTCATATACAATCAGAACAGAAAGGCCTTCTGGAATACAGAAGATGCGTATAAAAATACGATGGAGTATTTAATAAAGCGTTCTCCTATTTATAATAAATAATGTTGTCCTGCAATCACTCACCTCAAAAATGAAAAGTATGCGTAAATACTGTTGTATTGCTTTGTTACTTGTCAGCCTATTGTTGTCTTTTGATTCTTTTGCACAAGCCACCGGACAAGTGTGTTTTATACGCGCGACCGGCTACGTAGGGTCAGCAGTTAACTTCCGCGTGTTTATCGATGATAGCCTCGCCTGTAAAATGCAGAATAAGACGTACTCTATCCATACGGTAAGTGCGGGCGAACATACAGTTTCAGCCAGTAGTGGCGGATTAGGTTCTCATAAGAAATCCACCCCATTTAAAATAACTGTGGAGGAGGGGAAAACAATCTATGTAGATGTGATATGGGCTAATACGGTTTCCTGTGAGGAGATAACAAAGAACTCTGCAGAGCTGAAGTTGAAGAAACTTAAACAGAATACTAAATGCATGGCCGGCGAATGAGAGGTCGGTTATGGTTGTTGAATAGTACCCTGTTGCTGATTTTGTTGCTTTATAGCGGACTGGTTATTGCCCAGGATACCGCCTTTCGTAGAAACCCGTCTGACAGTGGATGGATTGAAAAATTCAGTGATCAGATCAACATTAAGTTAGCCCTCATCAATACAGCTGATGCATTGGTGTTACAGGCCGATAGTGTCAGGCAGGTGTTACAACCTAATCCATCGGAGTTATTCCGCCTTTATGTGAATTACAGATTTATTTCATTCTACATCAACTATGTCCCGCATTTTTTACCCGGCAATAATGATGACGATGAAAAAGGACGTACATCAGGTATCGGGTTAGGCACCAGTCTGAATTTTCGAAACTGGTTCACAGACCTGTATTTTTCACACACTAAAGGTTATTATCTGGAGAATACAAAGGATTACCGGCCCGACTGGCAACCGGGAGATCCTTATTTTCAGGTGCCTGCCATGCATGTAACCCGTTTTGAGGGGCAGACAGGGTATAATACGAACGCCAGACATTCGCTACCAGCTATCATCTCTCAGACAGAGCGGCAAATGAAAAGTGCAGGCGCGTTTATACCAAAAATATTATACAAGTATGATATCATCGATAACCGTACGCAGGGCACTTATTCTACGCAGAAATCGCAGAATGTGCAATTAATGCTGGGAGCTGGCTATCAGCATACGTTCGTTGTCAAAAGATCACTGTATGCGTTTGGTGGATTTACACCTTCATTTGGTTATATCTTTTACAAAGTAACTACGAGAATAGGCCCGGAACGTTTTACGTTTAATAATCGTGGCCCTATCTATCAATGGGATGCCAAATTTGGATTTGGGTATAATGGTCATCGTCTATTCACAGGCACTTATCTCAGTGCCTATTCCGCCAGATATGCACAGGGATTGTCTACTGTAGTGGATCAGGATGTGAGTGTATTTTTTCAATTGTTCGTTGGTGTACGACTGTCAGCTCCCAGATTTATCAGTAAGAAAATGGATAAAGTATTTCACTGATGGGAAGGATAATATTTTGTAGCATACTATTGTCTGTTATTGCTTTGCAGGGTTTCTCCCAGCTAAGAGGAGATACTGCTCGTCCGGTGAAAAAGAAATTTCTCAGAGCTGCCGGCGAACTTGTCATTACAGAATTATTGCCCTGGTCGTTCAATCGCTTTGTACGAAAAGCTGAATTTGCAAAAGTGAGTTTTAAAAGTATCGGTACCAATCTAAAACCATCCAGCTGGGAATGGGATGATAATAATTTTAAGACAAACCAGTTTGCACACCCCTATCATGGTAATTTATATTACAGTACATTTCGCACAAATGGTTATTCTTTCTGGCAGTCTGCGCCTGCGGCTTTCGCGGGTAGTTTTCTCTGGGAAATAGCAGGTGAGACGCATTTCCCCGCTCCCAATGATTTTATTAATACCAGTCTGGGAGGGATCGCATTAGGTGAGATGACTTACCGTATTGCCAATAAGATTGTAAACAACGGCGCCGTGGGAATGAAACGCCAGTTACAGGAAGTCGTAGCGTTGGTTATTAATCCGGTGAACGGATTAAATCGCATTCTTGATGGGAACTGGGGACGGGTATATGGTGATACTGATAGCACAGCATTGGCTGTTTATCTGAACATTGGTACGCGCCATTTTAATATCCGTACACTGAATGAATATACAAAGGGGAATAATGAACTGTATTTTCGGTTACGTCTGCTTTATGGCGACAGGTATAAACCTTCCAATATCCCATTTGAAAGCTTTTATGCACAGATAGAAGCAGGCGGTGGTGATTCAACCTATCTGAATACTGTTCAGGTGATCGGTGCATTGAAGACATGGACGCTGCAGGAGAGTCCTGATCAGCTGCATCTTTATTCAGTAACGATGAATTATGATTTCATCAAGAATAATGCATTTCAATATGGCGGGCAGAGTTTCACATTCAGACTATTATCAGACTGGTTTAGAAAAGGGAAAACGAAACTCTACACCGAAATAGGAAGTGGGATTGTTGTGTTAGGCGCCGTTCCGGATAAGTATCTTTATTATGGCGAAGGACGTAACTATGATTACGGTCCGGGTATTAGTCTGACGACAAGCGTATTTTTAAATGTAAATAACCGTTTTGAAACGGAGCTGAATTATAAAGGCAGTCGTTTTAAAACAGTGAATGGAAATAATTCTTCTTTTATATTGAATACATTATCGGCAGATGTAAGAGTGCGGATTGTAAAAGATTTTACACTCGCTGCGGGGATAGGTCAGTATACGTTAAACGGGTTTTATAAAGGGTTCCGGAATGTAGCAGAAATTTATCCTTTTGCCAGGTTTTCTGTAGGGTATAAGTTTGATTAATTGCTAAATTACAGTCGTGCTATAGTCTGATAATACTTATCCTCCGCTAGTCCTGCCTTGAAATCGAAGCATTGACACAGCATAAGTACTATCAGACTATAGAAAGATGTTTTCCGGAAAAAAAATAGTGTCAAATTGATCTTGTAATTATTATTTTTTCATAAACTTGCAGTATAGTTATACCCACCCAAAATCAACTCAAAATGACCTATTCAATTTTCATTCCTAATGCTATTGCCATGAATTCTCCTATGTCCACTGTTGCCCTGAGCGCATTAACTGTATCTTATTTTTCCAACCTACGACTATCCCTACTACTATATTCCCTAGCAGGCCTAAACCATTTCTCCCGTATGTTATTCCCTTCTTTCAACCTTCACAACTTATCTTATGTACGAACATATTCTGGACAAACCAATATTACTTCCCCACAAAGGCAATATTTATAAACCCGTCATCTTACGAGATATTATTTATGCAAAAGTAGATGGCGCTTATATAGTTATAAAGTACGTCAACGGTAGTACAGTTCCCTTTGAATTAAGCATGTCCAGGCTACAGGAAATGCTTCCTCCCACTCACTTCTGCCGCATCAGCAGAAATTATCTGGTCAGTATCACCCATATTGACTTTCTTGAAAAGAACAATCACACAATTACAATAAGTAAAGAGTCGCTGCCCCTGAGTGAGAATTTCAGGAAGGAGTTTTATGCCCGTTACCTGCTGCCAGTTTAACGACGGGATATTCGTAGGGCGATTTCCGGCCTTTATGAACCATTTTAACCTGTTTGTACGGTTTGTTATTTGTGGTAGGCTGAATCATCTTTAATATTGCTTTATCAATCTGATTTATAGATCACACCTGGCTGGTAGCACGCTGCAGCCAGGTGATGATAAATGATTTTATAAAATGATAGTAGTTAGCTGCTATTGTTAATGACAAACTATTGCCTTCAGTTTTGATTTTATTATTGACCTTTTAAACATTCATTATTATGAACACATTAATGTACTTCGAGCAGATTATCAATGTAGCATTGGATGAAGAATTTGAAGAAAGTAAAGAATTACGGACTGAGTTTATTGAAGCTGTTTTGTACGGTGGATCCCGGCACAGAAGAGCGATTAAAACAAACTTTATCTTTTTCACGGAAGAGTTAAAGACTGAAAGCGAAACATTGGTAGCGATCCGTAAGCACCAGGGAAAGTTAATTGCGTTAATGGATAAAGTGTTTTCATTTATTCCTGTTCAGTATCAGGAGGATACTGAATTACCGGAGGAACAAGATACGGTGTACCTCCTGAAATATCTTTATCAGAGTCTTCTGTCAGGGTTACATTACATTGAGCGGAACTTCACCCGCTATATAGATCACGACATCAGTATTCCTGCAGGTGAACGGATCGCATTGTCGAAACGGGCGCGTGAACAGCTCCCGTTGATTATGGATACTCCACGCATGCGTGGAATTGGAGATGTACTAAGGGATATCGTTACCAAACCTTTGTTACAGTTGCTATCGGATAACGAAGAAAAAGAGCTCGTTACCTTGCGGAAGAAAACCTATTTAGAAAAATTAATGAAGCAACTGCGCTCATTTACGCAGACTGGTGAGGTCCTGGCAACAGTTGTTATGGAAGCCCAGTTACACAGCTTATTACAACGGATCAATTTTAATAGTACGGCTTATATAAATTATTTGATCAGTGTGATGGATGATGAGATCAACGAACAGCGTTCTCATCGTGAGAAATGTACGAAGATCATCACACAGCAAAGAACGATCAATAAATATGTGACGGAGAAGAAGATCGCATACGACGTTTATCAGATGCCCTTAAAAGATATATTACTGGAATGGCTGAGTTGTGAGTTGGATTGCTTTGAAAGTATGATCAGGCTGGATGTGATGACCCAATCTCAGGGGCATTGTTTGAACTAATCACGCATGTTGGGGTTTCATTGTAAAACTAATGGGGCAATAGTCTTGTTGCCCCGGATTATTATTGCTCCGCCCGTTTTCTGTTTGAGTTTTAACACTCAACCAGTGTAGCGTCCTCAAACGTTTTTACGATGTTAACACTGGCATTGATAGCGCCCAGGATATATCCTCTCTGCTTTTGCAGGGCGGTATTGTTTTCGGTGGAAGTGTGCTGATAGATCTTAAAAATAGAGGAAATTTCTTTTTTCAGTACTCCTTTTACGTGTGTGTTCTGACACATAAATGCACAGTAGGCAAGTGCGATACAGGTTTTAAGGAGCGTATTCCTGAATTCTTTACGGTCTTCTTCCGTAAATAAATACTGTTGTTGCAAAGACTCACGCAGGTGTACGAGGGTCTTTAGCTGATTGGCTAGTGACAGATGCATTGGTAGGGTGTTTACATTGGATTATGGATCTAACTTGTCTAGTTGGCTGTGTTGCGATTAATGGTAAAACCTGATGATATGTGAATATACGTAGTTGGGAAGATTCTGCCAAGGGGAAATTATTATTTCCACACCCCCTTCACCATCCGCTCCTTCCCAAACAGATCCCTCTTAATCTCCACTTCCGCATATCCCATACCTTCCAACACTGCTGCTGTCTCTTTCCCAAACGCCTCATTGATCTCAAAATACAAGGCTCCGCCACTCCGCAACTTCTCTTTCCCCATTAACCCGATTTCCCGGTAAAACAGCAGTGCGTCCTCATCCGGCACAAATAAAGCCAGAGAAGGCTCGTATGATACCACCTGTTCCTGCATATCCGCGCTTTCACGCTGACAGATATACGGTGGATTACTCACAATGATATCAAACACCGGCAGATGTGCCCATGCTGTTTTATCAAGAATATCTACCAGTTCAAAAGTAACGTCCAGTTGCTGCTTTACAGCGTTATCCTTTGCCGTTTGTAAGGCGCCTTCACTTACATCTACTGCCTGTACCAGGGCCTGTGGCAGTTCCTTTTTGATGGCAAGCGGAATGGCACCGCTGCCGGTACCGATATCCAGTATCCGGGGATGGGGGAGTGATGCGGTACGGACATCCTGTACGACCCATTCCACCAGTTCTTCTGTTTCCGGACGGGGAATCAGCACATGTGGATTTACCTGTAGCTCCATACCATAGAACCAGCTGGAACCAATCACATATTGTACAGGCTCATGAGCCAGCAATGCTTTTACAGCGTCGGTCAACTGTTTGTGCTGTGCTTCTGTCAGCTCCCGTTCTTTGTACACGATCCTGTCCATTTTAGACATACCGGTCAGATACTCCATGACGATATGTGCGATATTGGCTGCTTCACGCTGGCCCTGTATGGGTTCCAGCGATGTGACGATATGTGTAAAGGCGGTCTGTATAGTCATATAAAAATGGGTCTTACAGGGAAAATCCCTGCTGAAACGATATTTTTGCACACAAATGTATAATATCAGACGCGATCATGGACAGCTCTCTTGATGAATTTTACATGCAAAGATGTCTGCAGCTGGCAAAGCTGGGGGCAGGAAATGTAGCACCCAATCCGATGGTAGGGGCTGTATTGGTGTATGAAGGCCGTATTATTGGTGAAGGTTATCACCGGCAGTATGGTTTTGCACACGCAGAAGTGAATTGTGTGCATTCTGTAAAACCGGCGGACAAACACCTGATCCCGGCGTCTACGATGTATGTAAGTCTGGAGCCCTGTGCGCACTACGGCAAAACGCCTCCCTGTGCAGAACTGATCGTATCTCAACAAATAAGCACCGTAGTGATCGGTTGTGTAGATACCTTTTCTCAGGTCGCGGGTAAAGGTATTGAGATGTTGCAGGCTGCAGGGATCACTGTAAGAACAGGGGTACTGGAAGCTGCTGCCCGCGAACTGAACAGCCGTTTTTTCACATTCCATGAACAAAAACGGCCGTATATCATACTGAAATGGGCGCAAAATGCAGATGCTTTTATGGCAGGGGCAGACGGACGACCTGTTCGTATCTCCAATCCACTGACCGACAGACTTGTACACCGCTGGCGTAGTGAGGAAATGGGCATACTGGTAGGGACAAATACCGCTGTTGCGGATAATCCCCGCCTGAATAACCGTCTGTGGACAGGAAAAGACCCTGTCAGAATTGTGATAGACCGAACGTTAAAAACACCGCGTGATTATCATCTCTGGCATGGACCAGCCACCTTGTTCATCACCGGTGAACAAGCAGGAAAGCAGGATACAGCAGAAATGGTAACAGCAGATTTTACGCAGCCTTTGCTGCCGCAGCTGATGAAGATCCTGCATGGCAGACGTATCCTGAGCGCACTGGTAGAAGGAGGCGCGCATGTATTAAGGGAAATGATAGCAGCAGGATTGTGGGATGAAGCCCGTGTCATCATTGGGAATAATCCATCGGCTCAGGGCGTGAAAGCGCCTGTATTGCCATATGCGTTGCTGAAGGAAATACAAACACTGGAAAGTGACCAGATACTGTTTTACCGGAATAGAAAGGAGGAAAAGACGGCATGATGTATTTACTGCGTCCTATATACCTGTTGATCGTATTTTGTTGCTGTATGCTCACTGCCAGTGCCCAGAAAGATAAATGGGTGGGTACCTGGTCAATGGATTATAAACCCTGGCCAACTACCGGAGGGATTAAAATGCAATTGCAGATTGGCAATCCTGTCTATAATACCTTATATCCTGCACAGCTGAAGGTGATCTACCCACCGTTTTCAGGCACTTATGAAATCTTACTGGCAAAGAAGAATGACAGGCAACTGGGGATTGGCCGTAATAAATATCCTGTTGCCGAAGCACCTTTCCGGCTGGGTGCCTGGATGCTCTATCTCAATGGTACATTGAGCTATGAGGCAAAGAGTACGCCGGAGCTTTCAGTACAGCGTATGTGGATCAACTCGCAGGACTTATACATGCAGGGATTGTATGATGATGATGAGATATATGCATACATGAAAGACCTGCTGAGGGAACTGCTTTCCCGGAAAGAAATCGCACTGAAGAAAATAAATAATACGCCCTGGCAACATAAGGATATTCAACGTATACTTCATCCTGAAGGTGATTCTATCTACTTTGGGATCTATGATAAAGTAGATATTTACGATAGCATTGTACCGCTTTCTATCAGAGATGAAGATGCGATCGATAAAGATACCGTGACGCTATTGCATAACGGAAAAGTATTACTGGATAAAGCCTACATCAATGAAACCGGTAAGGTGTTTCAGTTGCCCCTGGATACCGGTATCAACATCGTTACTTTATTTGCAGATAACTATGGCCGCCTCCCGCCAAATACGGGCGCATTCCGGGTGAAAAGTTCTACCGGCGGATACATTTACGATTTCACAGATCGTCCCAACCGCTACGCTACTTTCCTGGTAGCACAACTGAACCGTGTGCCACGTAAGCCTGTTATAGATAGTGCAGCGCAAAAGGTTAATCTTAATAAGCTAAGCGCTGATGTCAAACAGGGCACATCAAACACTGTCAGTGTGAATACGACAGGCAACCGGCCTTCCATCATAAACGGGAAAGTTGTATCGACACAAGAGACTACAACAGGTACTGCTACCGGACAACAATCAGCTGTAACCGGCATCGATGATAACCAGTCAGGTGGCAGTACCGCTGAAATAACAGCCACGCAGCATGGTGATATCTCTACCCTGAAAGGCAGGCATTCCGGTCCTCCGGGATGGGATACGGTTAAACCGGTATTGCTGAAACATATTGATGATAAACGTATCACCGAACGCAGGAACAGTTTGCTGGAAAAGACATTTGAAGTCGATGAAGCAGAGATCATGCTGGAACTGTGGGATGATGCGGCAGAAGATGGAGACAGCATTTCTATCCGTCTCAACGGACAGGAAGTAGTGACAGGATTTCCGGTGAAAAAGAAGCGTCAGCAACTGAAGGTAACCCTGCAGGAAGGAGAGAACCGCCTGATCATGGTGGCGGACAATCTGGGCAGCATTCCTCCCAATACAGCAGTGTTGCGTATTGTGGCCGGCACTTTACGTAGATTTGTAAGCATTAAGACGAATATGAAGCAGAACAATATGCTGCTGATCGTATATGAGCCGAAGCCAGTTTCTACCGGCAGATCCGGGAAAGGGAAACCCCGAAAAAAATAACGCATGGAAGTTTACTATACAATAGAAAAGTCTGCAATGGCAGAATTCAAGGACAGGGGCAGTAAATTCCTGGCCTATGCCTGGCCTGTGAAAACAGTGGAACAGGTGAAGGAATGCCTGCAGGAGATCAAGAAAGAACACCCGAAGGCAACGCATCACTGCTTTGCTTACAGACTGGGCACTGACGGATTGCAGTTCCGTGCCAATGATGATGGAGAGCCTTCTGGTACGGCTGGTAAACCCATCCTGGGACAGATAGACAGCAAACAGCTGACAGATGTACTGGTAGTGGTAGTACGTTATTTCGGAGGAACATTGCTGGGCGCGCCAGGGTTGATCAATGCCTATAAAGTATCCACCTCAATGGTGCTGCAACTCGTACCGGCAGTGCAGAAGAATGTGGAAGCAAAATACCATCTCAGTTTTGATTATACGATCCTGAATGAAATTATGACAGTTGTGAAACAGCAGAACTGTACAGTTTATTCACAGGAACTACAACTGTTTTGCGCAATGGATATCGGCGTGCCGAAAGCAGTACAGGAGCTGACCCTGTTAAAACTGAATGATATAAGAGGACTGGAGATCAAAGCAATTAAGTAGGAATTGAAGAACATCCGTATAAATTAAGCGGCGTCCACCATATAGTGGACGCCGCTTAATTTATACGATATGCGTAGCTTGTTACAGCTACATGTTGATGGCTAGTTTCTGTTAGAGAACCGGCTGCTGACTACCAGGTCTTTACTGCCTTTCTCATATTTGTAAAACCCTTCACCACTTTTAACGCCCAGATAGCCTGCTGTTACCATATTCACTAACAGCGGACAGGGAGCATATTTCGGATTACCGAAGCCGTCATGTAATACGCGCATGATGGACAGACAGACGTCCAGTCCGATGAAATCAGCTAATTGTAATGGCCCCATGGGATGCGCCATACCCAGTTTCATCACGGTATCAATTTCAGCCACACCAGCCACACCTTCGTACAATGAATAGATCGATTCATTGATCATTGGCATGAGGATGCGATTGGCGATAAAGCCGGGATAGTCATTTACAACGCAGGGTATTTTGCCTAATTTTTCAGACAATGTAACGATGGCGTCAGTCACCTCCTTGCTGGTCGCATAACCATTGATGATCTCTACCAACTTCATGACAGGTACCGGGTTCATGAAATGCATGCCAATGACCTTTTCGGGTTTTTTGGTCACAGCTGCGATACTGGTGATAGAAATAGAGGAGGTGTTGGTGGCCAGGATGGCATCAGGAGCTGTGTGCTGGTCCAGTTCACGGAAGATCTTCAGCTTTAGTTCCGTATTTTCTGTAGCTGCTTCTACAACCAGTTCAGCGGACTTTACACCGTTCGGAATATCGGTGAATGTAGCGATATTCTGTAGGGTCTGCTGTCTGATCTCTTCTGTGATAGTGCCTTTGCTCAGTTGGCGCTCCAGGTTTTTGTCAATAGTTTGCAGCGCTTTTTCCAGCGCGGGGGCAGAAACATCAATGAGGTTCACTTTAAAACCGTTCTGTGCAAATACGTGCGCGATACCATTTCCCATGGTACCTGCGCCGATGACAGCAATTTGTTGCATGGTGTATTGATTTAAAGAGATGGTACTCAGGCCATCCGGCTAGTAGCCATAATCGGTACCGCCGTAGCTGTAGTTGTTATTGTTCTGTTTTTTGAAGTCACCCCTTTTCCAGGCCTGGATAAACTGTGCCCATGCCATCGGGTTGAGGATATTCTGTGGAGGCACCTGACCGGCGTAGTACAGTGATTGTGCCTGTTTGTTCAGGAACATATTGGTTGCTTCACGTGCGTCCGGTGGTGTATAACGGGAAAGTGCGCGCATACGGGCATTCTCGGTGTTCTTACGGGCCAGTTCATATTCGTCATCCGGAATGTCGGTGCTTACAAATGCCTTATCAAACTCTTCTCTGGTAGGGTAGGGTCTGATAATGGTTACCGGCAGATATGTGGTATCATCCACCAGCAGTTGTATCATGGAAAAATTGTTTCCCGGGAGGTTCATCGGGATCTTATAGTCTTTCTTTTTAAAACCTACGGCACTGAATGTCAGGGTATCTCCTTTAAAGGCAACGATTGAAAACACACCCTGGCTGTTGGAAATAGTACCACGGCGTTGTCCTTTTACCAGTACACTTACTGCTGGTACTGCCCGGAGGCTGTCCGCTGTCATGGTAATACCGGAAATCTGGATAATGCTGTCTTTAAATTGAGATAGCTGGGCCTTCACCAGGAAAGGGAGAAACAGGAAGGACAACAGTATGTAGGTACATTTCTTATTCATGCCGCCTCTAAGATAAATTATTTGTTTTAAAACGTTGGCCATAGGATTGTGTTCCAGTCAATATAGAGGATGAATGGAAACGAGATTGACAAAAACTATGACAGCGGGGACAAATTAACTCTCAATTGGGTTAACTTTGCATCCTGGAATTAAAATTAACAACTATTTATGATCACTACGGAGCAGATATTGAAGGCTTTGAGCAATGTGGAAGAGCCTGATCTGGGGAAGGACCTGGTAACACTGAATATGGTGAAAGACATTGAGATTGATGGTAATAAGGTGAAATTTACCGTTGTCCTCACTACCCCTGCCTGCCCGCTGAAAGATCTGATCAGGAATGCTTGTGTGAATGCAATTCACCACCTTGTAAGTAAGGATGCGGAAGTTCAAGTAAATATGACAGCCAATGTAAACTCCAACAGGAAAGATGCGAGGAGTGTATTACCTAACGTGAAAAATATCATCGTTGTAGCTTCCGGTAAAGGAGGTGTAGGTAAATCCACTGTAGCAGCTAACCTGGCCCTGGCACTCTCCGAAGGCGGTGCTAAGGTTGGACTGATGGATGCAGATATTTATGGTCCGTCCGTGCCCATCATGTTCGGTATTCGCGGAGAACGCCCGATGATGGAAACTGTAGAAGGAAAAGGCATGATCGTCCCGATAGAGAAACATGGCATTAAGCTGATGTCAATCGGGTCTCTGATAGATGAGAAGCAGGCAGTTGTATGGCGTGGCCCTATGGTCAGCAGCGCATTGAAACAGTTCCTCACAGATGTGAACTGGGGCGAACTGGATTACCTGGTAATTGACACCCCTCCAGGTACGGGCGATGTACACCTGACACTGGTACAGACCGTACCGGTTACCGGCGTAGTAATGGTGACCACTCCGCAGGATGTGGCTCTGGCTGACGCTAAAAAAGGTATCGCAATGTTCGGTGGCGGTCAGATCAACGTACCCATCCTTGGTCTGATTGAAAATATGGCCTATTTCACACCGGCCGAGCTGCCTAATAATAAATATTACATATTTGGTCAGGAAGGTGGTAAACGTCTGGCAGAACAGCTGGAAATACCATTCCTGGGTCAGATACCACTGGTGCAGAGCATCCGTGAAGGTGGTGATGATGGTGTACCGGCAATGGTGGGTGGAGATAATCCGACTAAACTGTCATTTATGGGTACTGCCAGCATCGTAGCGCGTAACATTGCTATGAGAAATGCAAATGTACCGCCTACCAAGATCGTTGAGGTCTTTGTATAATAAATCAATGTTCTTCTGAATAAAAAAGCCATCCGCCGAAAGGCGTGATGGCTTTTTTCGTTTTTATAGCGCATCTGATACCACTACATGATAAATGGCTTACCACCCACCATCACTTCCTGCGTTTTTTCGTCGAAAGTTGCTTTCAGACCAGTACGGTAAGCCGCATTGGCCATGATCAGCGCGATAGAGTGAGAATAAGCGGCCTCGATAGGTGCGTTGGCTGGCTTGCGGTCGCGTACACACTGCATCCAGTTACGTACGTGTGCATTTGTCAGCGGATCACCACCCATATTGGCGGAGGTTGCTATTTTGGTTTCGTTGGTCGCCAGTGTCATTTCCGGCAGCAGATTGGCATGCAGGCCCATTTCCTGTGCTTCTCTTTCTGTTAAACCACCCGCAGGCGTGATCTTGTTCTTATCAATATCAATAGTACCACCATTGGAATAGTACATTTCCTTGGTACCTCCGGAAGAGTTCGAGAAACGGGAACTGTAGGATACCTGGAAACCGCTGGTTGGATCGTTCTGCGGACCATAATCAAATACTGCGGTAATGGTATCTGCATTCACGCGACCGTCTTTCCACATATAAATACCACCGTTTGCTACTGCTGAACGTGGGTGTTGCAGACCCGTAAACCAGTGTACCGTATCGATCTGGTGTGTCATCCACTGACCGAAAATACCAGAAGAATAAGGCCAGAACAGACGATATTCCAGGTATTTACGCGGATCCCAGTTGTCTTTCGGACGGCCAGCCAGGAAACGTGTCCAGTCAGTATCTTCCTGACGGATCTCTTTTACCAGTGCTGGTCTGCGCCAGCGGCCCGGCTGATTCACGTTCCAGGTCATTTCCACCATGGTAATAGGGCCGAATTTGCCTTCTTTGATGAAGTTATTAGCCGCATGGTAACTGTCACCGCTACGACGCTGTGTACCTACCTGGAAGATCTTACCGGAGTCTTTTACCGCTTTCAGGGCTTTGCGGGCATCGTCCATGGTTTCTGCAAATGGTTTTTCGCAGTATACATCCATTTTATTGCCCACCGCCTCTATTGTATGATAGGCGTGCTGGAAATCGGCAGTGGCAACCATTACCGCATCCAGGTCCTTCATTTTATATAATTCGTCGTTATTGACACATGCCTTGATCTCATGACCTGCTTTCTGTTGCAGGAAAGCCTTTCCTTCCTCACGTCTGCGGCTCCAGATATCAGACACCGCGATCATGTCAAAATTCAGTTCTTTATGGTTGGAAAAGAAGCAGGGCAGTAACGTTTGTCTTGCACGGTCAGAAAAGCCTACCAATCCGACATTGACCCTGTCATTGGCGCCCATGATACGGGCATAGCTGCTGGCAGGCAGACCCATGGCACTGAGTGTTATACCTGCGGAGGTAAGCAGGGAATCTTTCAGGAATTCACGACGTGATTTCATTCTATATGAGATTTAAAGTGTTTATTGTTTTTTGTAAGCGTTGCGGATCTGCTGTTGCATGTATTCCAGCGTAGGACGGGTCTGTGCAGCCATATCGTCCCAGCGGCATTCCAGAGAGATCCGGCCGGTATAGCCGATATTGCCCAGTGCCGCGATATATGGCGCTACATCATCACCGGTGGAGCCGGGAGCTGTACGTTTTTCCCTTTCGGCAATGTGGCAATGCACCAGGTTCTTACGTGCCTTTTTTAACATTTCAGGCGATTCATGCTCCTTGAGCATATGATAGATATCGGCAGTCAGTTTGAAGTTAGGATGGCCTACCGCCATTACGACAGCATTGGCTTCCTCCAGGGTGGTTACGAAATTCGTCTCAGTGGTGTTCAGGTTCTCTATAGCGATCACGATCCCATATTTCCCTGCTACGACCGCCATTTTGCGGCAAAGATCGACGAACTGCATAGTGGCGGAATCTTTATTATATCCGTCCGGCAGTTTACGCGCATTGCCGCTTCCCAGTACGATCAGTTCAATACCAGCCCGTTTGGCCCTTGCCATCACCGTTTCTACATAGTCCAGTACCTTTTTCTCATCCACATCAGCACCCGTCAGGCGGATTTCAGCGGGAAAGAAGCTATTACAGGTCTGTACCTGGCACTGCATCTTCCGCAGCTGGGCCAGTTGTACATTAAAGGTGTCATCTGAGATGGCAGGGGAAAAGAGCTTTTGTACGCCTTCCTCTATATAGGCGTAACCAGCAGCATGTAACAAACTGTCATTTGCACGGGAAGTACAAACACCAACCTTGGGTAATCCGGTTTGTGCATTCGATTGCAAAGCGTGCAGGAATATCGCAAAAAATAGCAGCCAGGAATAGTTTTTCATAATTACTTTTTCATGAACGGGAGGCTAAAAGTTAGGAACAATATTTTATAAATCCAAAAGGTCACTATAGGATACTGCCGTTGCCCGGTATGTATCTCGCTGAAAAAGAAGCGGTTTGCAATAATAAAACAACAGCAGCGGTATTTAGGGTACATGACCGGGAAACCCTCCCCGTCGTCTTTCCGATAGTTTTCCTATATTTATATTAGTCCGGGAACGCTGCACTGTATTTCATATTTTATTAATATTTTCATTTCAAACGGCATTGCTTAAGTTTTACTTAACTTTGCGCCCCAAATCAATCTTTTATGAACAGACAGGAACTGGTGAATCTGATTAAAGAGAAGCAATCTTATCTCTGTGTGGGATTAGATACTGATCTTCAAAAGATCCCCCGACATCTACTTTCCCATCCAGACCCCGTATTTGCTTTCAACAAGGCTATTATCGATGCGACAAAGGATCTTTGCGTGTCCTATAAGATCAATACTGCCTTCTATGAGTGTATGGGTATCCGTGGCTGGGAAAGCCTGCAACGTACGGTGGAATATATCCCTTCCGGGCTGTTTACCATTGCAGATGCAAAACGTGGAGATATTGGCAATACCTCTACGCAATACGCCAAAACATTCTTTGAGACATATAACTTCGATGCAGTGACCGTAGCGCCTTATATGGGCCGCGACAGCGTACTGCCTTTCCTGGCTTTCAATGAGAAATGGACCATTATGCTGGGCCTTACCTCCAACGAAGGCAGCGAGGACTTCCAGTTACAACAGGCAGGCGATGAGTTCCTGTACGAAAAGGTGATGAAAGCCGGCATGAACTGGGGTACACCTGATAACCTGATGTTTGTGGTGGGTGCGACGCAGTCCGCTCAGCTGGGATACATCCGTAAGCTGGTACCTGATAACTTCTTCCTGGTACCCGGCGTGGGAGCACAGGGTGGTAGTCTCCAGGAAATCTCCGCACAGGCAATGAATAAAGATTGCGGATTACTGGTAAATGCCAGCCGTTCCATCATTTATGCCGGTAACGGCGAAGATTTCGCCCAGGATGCCCGTAATGCCGCACAGCAGTTACAGCAGGAAATGGCCGAATACCTTAGTGTAAAACAGACCTTAGTTCCGTAATTCAGTCCGCTAACAGCGGCTGAAATATAGCAGTCCATAGTCAGCATTCATCTCCTTTCCCGGAATGTTCGCAGACTATGGACTTTTTTTGTCAGTGAATCATTAAATTGAGACAGACTTAAAACGTGTTCCACATGCTTAAAGACCTGTTTCAATCACCCGATTATTTCCACGTAGATGGTTTGTTGACCGAAGAACATCTCATGGTGCGCGATGCCGTACGTCAATGGGTGAAAAAAGAAATATCCCCGATCATAGAAGATGCCTGTCAGCAGGCAAGTTTTCCCGCTCAGATTATCAAAGGTTTAGGTGAACTGGGCTGCTTTGGTCCGACCATCCCTCAGGAGTATGGCGGCGGCGGCATGGACCATATAGCTTACGGACTGATGATGCAGGAGCTGGAAAGAGGAGATAGCGGGGTCAGGTCTACAGCCTCTGTACAGGGATCACTGGTGATGTATCCCATCTTTACCTACGGCAGCGAAGCGCAAAAACGGAAGTATCTGCCTAAACTGGCCAGCGGGGAATGGATGGGCTGCTTCGGACTTACAGAGCCTGATCATGGTTCTGATCCGGGTAGTATGATCACTCATTTCAAAGATGCAGGCGATCATGTGATCCTGAACGGCGCCAAAATGTGGATATCCAACGCACCTTTCGCACAGATCGCGGTGGTATGGGCAAAGGATGAGGAAAGAAAGATCCGCGGACTGATCGTAGAACGGGGTATGGAAGGATTTACCACACCGGAAACCAAAGGGAAATGGAGCCTGCGGGCCAGTGCTACCGGAGAACTGGTATTTGACAATGTAAAAGTGCCAAAAGAAAATATACTGCCTGACGCAAAAGGATTAAAAGGACCGCTTGGCTGCCTTTCTTCCGCCCGTTATGGTATCGCCTGGGGAGTAACCGGCGCCGCCATGGATTGTTACGATATAGCGCTGCGTTACGCGAAAGAACGCGTACAGTTTGGTAAACCAATTGCCAGCTTTCAGCTTACACAGAAAAAGCTGGCGGAAATGGTTACCGAGATCACGAAGGCACAGTTAATGAACTGGCGCCTGGGCGTACTGAAAAATGAAGGTAAAGCAACGGCCGCACAGATCTCCATGGCCAAAAGGAATGCCTGTGAAATGGCAACCCGTATTGCCAGAGATGCCCGGCAGATATTAGGGGGAATGGGCATTACCGGAGAATATCCGATCATGCGCCATATGATGAACCTGGAAAGTGTGATCACTTATGAAGGGACACATGAGATACATTTGCTCATTACCGGACAGGATATCACCGGACTGGATGCATTCCATTGATAACAGTTTCCGACATATATATTCATTAAACAACAGCCAACTATAATGACCAGCAGACCGGATTTTGCAGGATGGGGGATCCTTTTATGTATTATTCTCAGTGCGTTTATCCCTGTATCCGCGCAGCAACTGAGGGAAGTATCAGGACCCGCACAAGGGACCTATTTTATCATAAAATATCTCTCAGACGATACAACTGATCTGCGTCCGCAGATAGATTCCATTTTCAGTGTCATTGATAATTCCCTGTCGCTTTACAAGCCAGGTTCTCTGATCAACCGTTTCAATGAACAAATGTCCGTTGAGATGGACGAACACATGGCCAATGTAGTACGTCGTTCTATCGAGGTCAGTAAGGCCACCAAAGGCGCATTTGATATCACCGTCAAGCCACTGGTAGATGCCTGGGGGTTTGGTGTGCATAAACCAGCTGTCAGAATGGTACCCTCCGCAGATACCTTGAAACGTATACTGCGCTATGTCGGTTACAGCTATCTGAAGGTGCAGGGAAGAACGCTTATTAAAGCAAAGAAAGAGGTACAGATCGATTGTAATGGTATTGCACAGGGATATACCACCGATGTGATTGCCTGTTTTTTACAGGAGAAGGGTATCGCCAATTACCTTGTGGATGTAGGTGGAGAATTAGCCGCCAGTGGAAAGAACCAACGGGGAAGGATCTGGACAGTAGGTATAGAAACGCCCTCCGCACAGGTCCAGGATGCGCCTGCGCAGGCGTTACAGGAACTGGATAACCGTGCTATTACTACCAGCGGTAACTACCGCCGTTTTTTTGAACAGGGAGGAACACATTTTGCCCACAGTATCGATCCGGCTACCGGAGAAGCTTTACATAGTAACATTATTGCCGTAACCGTAATGGCAAAAGATGCGATCACCGCAGATGGATTTGACAATGCACTGATCCTGATGGGGGTGGATAAAGGACTGGAATATGTCAGGAAACATCCTGCATATGGGTTGGAGGCCTATTTCATCTATAAAGACAAGACAGGTAAGATCGCTGTTGCATTTTCCAAAGGATACAAGGACATGATCCTGTTAAAATAGAAAGGTTCCGTGTATGCACGGAACCTCCCTGAAAAGTGGTTTTTTATAGTATACAGCATACTTAGTTGATGTGAAATCTCAGCCCCACATTTGCCTGTAGCACGTTATAACTTGTGATCTCCTGCTGTTTATAAGGCGAATAACTGTATTGCACACTGGCATTGAACAGTAAAGGAGAGCCTTTGCCAAATGGAATATTGACCCCTATTTCAGGAGAAGCGGCAAACTGCCAGCTGTTATCTCTGTCAGTAAACTGACCGTAATATTTATTGTAAAGCATATTCACTGTACCCACACCCAGACCTACATAAGGAATGATGGCAGCATCAGGCTTTGTCAGCTGATATTGCACGGTTGCCAGTATCGGCGTTACCTGTAAGGTACGTGTCTGTACAGCGGAAATATCTGTTCCTTTATCGGAATAGACAGCACGCGGCACACGCTGATAAAATTCCTGGAATCCGCTTCTGAGGCCAATAGCCAGCTGGTCGTTCAGCTGATATTGTAAACCTGCCCGCCATCCGCGAAAGCTGGTTTTATCAGTATAGTTTTTCAGGGAGCCTAAAGGCTGTGCGATTGAATAATCTACGTTGATGGATAAAGGAGAACGTACCTGCGAAAAAGCGCTTTGTACGCCCAGAGAGGCAATCATCAGCAATATCCAGAGCTTTATACTTTTCATCTCAGTCTCTTTTAAAGTGAATTCATTAATTGTTGGTTGCTTTCAGATAGGTAGATTGCGCAAAAACAGCAGATACCATACTGTCCACATTGTTGATGTTCCATACACCACTACCGCGTAGCATCGCGTTCCATACGGCTACCAGCTGATTGTTGTGCGGATTTTTGAGGTCAACCATATCTATTGATACGGCACGCTCTTTCTGGTATACCTGGTAATAGGTCGGCCAGTAGTAACCGTAACCAGGATAGCCCCAATAGAACGGATCGTAATAGCCACCGATACCTGTCCAGTATCCCGGATCGTAATAGATCGCACTATACGTATTGTCTATACGCGTAAGGTTAATGGCCAGATCCGGTTTTGCGGCTCTGTCTATACGCGTGTATCCTCTGGCTTCCAGTGCCTGGGCCACGTCAGCGATCAGTTTCTTATCATAGTCGGTTGATGCACGACCTTCGCCGGAATTCGTTGCTACCGCCACTGAGTCGACAATACTGAACGTTTTATAGGATGAGAAATTTACGCTGTCGTCGTAGTTGGTTACATAAATTCTGGATTCCTCTTCTGTCATATCTTTCAGCGGATCTTTACTGCAGCTGCTGATTGACAGTACGCCTAATGCGGCACACATTAATAACATGACTCTTTTCATATTCACGGGTTTTATTTTGTTGTTCTTTCAGGCAGGTAAGGGAAGAAATGAGACCTTATTCTGTATAATAACAGATAACATGAAATGTGCCAATGGCTTTCGCAGTTTGTAATAGCACAACTTTATAACGTATTTGAACAACTGATGTTACATGAGGTTTATCCGGGAAATGTTAAGGTATTCCTAAAACGTGCAGAGCAGGTAGTAAACAGTTATGAATTATCTGCAGGGTATTTAACTGCTTCCTATGAGCACAAGGCACGTAAATAAGACTAAAAGTATTTCTTAATATGAGTCCGGTAGAGATATCGGTCAGATGGGTATAAGGTTAAATAAAAGAAAGCGGCGATTCAGTATCTCTGAATCGCCGCTTTCTTTTATCTATAAAAATTTATGAATGTACCGCAGAAAGATAAACGGCCTTTTCTGCCAGTTCGCTTTTAAGCTGCATAGCAGACGTAAAATGAATGCCATCAATGCCGCAGGCCGCTGCACCACGGATGTTACGCTCATTATCGTCAATGAACAGGGTAGAAGATGGATCCAGCTCATAACGGTCCAGCAGGAGGTTATAGAAAGCTGCGTCCGGTTTACGGATCTTTTCTCTTCCTGACACAACAATACCGTCAAACCACTGGAGGAACGGATAAGTCACCAGAGCCAGAGGAAAAGTCTCATTAGACCAGTTTGTCAATGCATACAGCTTAAACTGATTGCATTCTTTCAGCTCTCTGAGTACCTCTACGGTCTCCTCGATCTGCCCACCAAGCATTTCCTTCCAACGACCATAAAACGCCCTTATTTCGGCCTCAAATTGCGGATGTTGGGTGATCAGCAGTTCTGTGCCATCCTGCAGGCTTCTGCCTGCATCCTGTTCTTCATTCCAGGCGGAAGTACAGATATTGGAAAGAAAAAAGTCGGTTTCTGCTGCTGTCGCAAATATCTTATTATACAGATAACGCGGGTTCCAATCTATCAGCACGGCGCCAAGATCAAAGACCAGGTTGGAATAATTTTTAGTAGCAGCAGTATTCATGTGGATAAAGGTAATATATTTTATAAATTAGGGAAAAATATAAATTGTTGCAATGATGCAGAAATCAGTCTTATTTGTTTTCACGCATATCTCTGAGTAATCTGATGGTAAGCAATGAGATGAGTATGATGATACCTATTATGCCTGCCCAGATCCATCCTTTGGTTTTAAAGATTGTAGGTTCTTCTTTTGTAATAGTTGTTGGCTTTGGAGATATAACGCCGGGAGCCACTGTGATATTGTCCGCCTTCAGTACAGGAATACGGACAGGCAGTTTGCCCGCAAAATAAGGCAGGTCATATACTGGCGCACTGAGCGCCGGATTGCCGGTCTTCACCACATAACTTTTTCCTTTTTCCAGCCAGGTAGTCAGGTGATAAGCCGCCTGCCACGCATGCACTGTTTTTATTTTGAGCGCCTGGTTGTCTTCATTTTCTATCACAATGTAACACTCCGTCGTTTTCAGCGGTGTACGCAGTTTAATGATATTGGGCTGTCCTGTAGCAAGGGCAAACCGCTCGCCGGATGCAATACCTGATCGCCAGTCATCCGTGATATACGCGATACGGTAATAATAACCGGGTGTATTGATCTGGAATTGCAACTGCCTGATCAGGGAAGCATCTGCAAATTGCAGATGCAGCACCGTCCGTGTGGCCGGCGCTTCTTTTACCGGTGTAACTACAGGCGCCGGTAAGGCAACGAACTGATTGCTGTCGCAGGCCAGGATATAGGAAACAACTTTCTGCTGATCATAGATCCTGATATCTCTCAGATCTGCGCCATTGCTTTTAGCTACCAGGGCAGGTGTCACCGGGATATTGTAAAACCCCGAATCAGGTGTAACAGGCAGGTTCGCCTGCCACGCAAATTCCTGTGCGGTGGCAGACAAACCCGTTATTGTCAGTAATAAAGTGAATAACTGTATGAACTTAGCTGGCTGTCTTGTCTTCATCGGTCAGTAGTATTTTTTTCAGGCGCTGGTACATAAATGAAATGACCAGCAGCAGGATACCCAGGGAAATAAATGCGGCGATCTTACCACCTTCTGAAAGGTTGCGCAGATCGAATGCAAAAAGCTTCAGTAGTGTAAGCGCGAACAGGCTGATGGAGATAATACGCACCTGTTTTGATTGCCATCTGAATCCCAGATAAATCAGCGTAAAAGCAAAGGCGCCCCATAAGATAGTATATCCCATGCGCTGACTGGTATTCTCCAGTTCTGCATGTTGTATACCCGTTAGTGCTACAATATGATCCAGTGAAGCACTCAGCACATACAGCAGCACAAAGGTGGCTACCCATTGGATGATGTGTATAGCATCTTTTTTATCAGATGCTTTCACTGTCAGATACGCCTGATATAACATTGTCAGCAGCCCTGCGATCAGCAGATAGGACAACAGGAAATGAGCGAGTGGCTGATGGTTTTCCAGGTAAGCAGTGCGCACATCGATGATTACCCAGTTGTAATAGACGATAAATACGATGAACAGGATAGCCGACAGTACAATGCCTGCCAACTGCAGAAAAATATGTTCCTTTCTGCTACGGTACAATACAAAGGAGAGAAACGCGTAATTGTAGATACCTGAGCAGATAGGATTGATCGCAGGTGCATGCACGTTCGTCTGATAGTAAAGCTCCAGTATACCCGTTGTATAGATAAGCGCCACCGCCAGCAGACCGAAAGCATATCTTACCGCAGATACGGGTGTTTCCGGCAGGAACTTTTCTTCCGTTTCTTTCTTCAGTAAATGTCTGATGATAAATACCGCCGCTATACATGCAGCGCCTGTAATAAAGCCCTGGTTCAGTAATGGCCACATATCGCGGGACTGCGCATAGCGCAGATCACCGTATACCTGTTCCCAGTCCATCAGCAGACTGAATGTCATCATTGCAAATACGATACAGGCGGCGTACTTCATCAATGGCAGACGCGAACGCTGGAACAGCCATAATAACAATACAGCCTCCGCCGCCCAGAATAAGGTAATATGATTGCCATTCAACTGCACCGGTGCTGCAAGGCTCAAAAAGCTCAGGGTAAGACCGATCAGCAGATATATCAGGTTCTTATCAGCATGCTGATTACGATACAGTGAATAAGCAAAAATGAAATTAAATATAGCGATACATGCAGTGAATAAACCCTGGAACATGCCATTGTGTATATGCGCAAGGATGACCATACCCGCCGCGTAATACAGGAATGTATTGCTCAACAGGATCATGATCTCCGTTGCCTTGAATTTTACCCGCTGTTTCAGGTTATTCACCACATTCATCAGGAAGAATACAATGTAAAACAGCGTCGCAAATACCAGTGCCGTTACATAAGGAACAGGTTTGCTGGCTTCATTAAGGATGCTGACAGACAACCAGCTGCCAAACAGAATAATGGTAGCCGCATAGCTGATAATATTTACAATATTCCATTTCTTATAGTATGCCAGTATCAGCATACCAACATTCAGGATCAGTATATAGGTAAATAAAACAGCCGCATTACCCGCGCCGGTACTCACCAGCAGGGGAGAGGAGAATCCGCCCAGTATAGCAAATACAGCCAGTTCTTTTCTGTCATAGCTAAGTGAAAGCACGACTGTAAATGCCGTGATCAGTATCATCATGATAAAGGCCACTGTCTGACTGATCAGATGGTATTGCTGGAAAGCAATAGTCATACTGAAGTAAAGTACCGCTACACCACCGCCTACCAGCACAGAGCTGAATGCATTGAATGTTTTGCGTAAACGGTGTGCAACACCGATCAGGATACCGCCGCAGAGAATACCGATGAAAGTACGGCCGGTTTCATTGATCCAGTTATTGTCAATGGCGTATTTCAGGAAGAAACCGATACCGATAACAAGGATGGCAATACCAATTTTGTTGAACAGGTTTTCCCCGATAAACTTCTCCAGATCCGGGTTTTTCTCCCAGAAAGATGGTTTAGGTTCCGCTGATGGTGGAGGTGTAAAGGCAGTTGCCTGCTCAGATACACCGGAAATATCCGCGGTACCTGTTTGTTCGTTGCCTGGCAATGTTGCTTCATAAGCAGTAAATGCTGCTTCCTGTGCAGGCGTGGGGGCTGGTTCCGGTTCCGGCGTAGCCGGTATATCGATAATGGGTGTTGTTGTTATTGGGGGTGGAGGAGGTAGTGGTACATCCTCTACGATCGGTGGTGGTATATACGGTTTGGGTTCCGGTCTGACAGTTGGTTGTCTGTCCCAGTCCCGGCGTGGTGTATATTCTTCCTGGTGGGAAGATGGACCCGTTTCCTGTTGTTGTCGCAGTAATCGCTCCAGTTTGTATTCCAGTTCCACCAGTTTACTTTTGAGCGAGTTCCCCGTGTTAATAACAATGATCAGGATTACAATTAAAAGGATGAACGTAATTACAGCCATAAGCTATAGGTATTTAATGGGAATAATGCATTGAGTATAGTCCATTATTGATAAAAAGCCCCGCATTCACAGGAACACGAGGCTATATCAACATTGCAACTGAGTAAACGAATTTGTTGATGGATTTCCGGAGCAATACTTACCAGATATGTATGCTGTAGGTTGTTTGCCCTGTGCTGACAGTTTTCAATGGCAAAAGGGGAAAAACGACCTCCCATGCGTGAATATATGCTGGTTGAGATGCGACCTTACTCTCTAGTACTCAACAAATATATTCTATTTTTTAATATAAAGTAGTCTTTTATTTTTTGTATGGATATCTCCAATATAAAACCACCCGCTGTAGTCATACATCGGGTGGTCAAGGCTCTGGGAGTGGGTTGAAAGCTTATTTAAAGTCGGTAGACAGCGTCACTTCGCGGTTGGCCGCAATTCCCTGTTGCAACATATCTATCTTATAGTTTGCAAATTGGAGAGCATCCGAACCCAACAGCAGACGTAGTGGTGCTTCCGCTGCTTTTGATGTGGCAATGATCACAGCCGCCAGTTTAACCGGATCGCCTAACTGTGTGCCAGGCACCTCTTCTTTATGTTTGCGTTTATCTTCCTGAATAGTACTATACGCAGCTATCGGATGTTCCGGAACGGTAATAGAACCACTGCTCAGGAAGTTTGTACGTACATATCCTGGTTCGATGATTGTTACCTGGATACCGAATGGCTTTACTTCCTGTGCCAGTGCTTCGGAGATGCCTTCTACGGCGAATTTACTGCCACAATAGAGGCCCCAGCCAGCACCTGCGATCAGACCAAATACACTGGAGAGATTGAAGATCCGGCCGCTGCCAGCTGCACGCATATGTGGTAATATGGCACGGGTAACGTTCAGCAAGCCAAATACATTGATATCAAAGATTGCCTGGGCTTCCTTTGCAGATGTTTCTTCTATACCACCGATCAGGCCATAACCCGCATTGTTCACCAGTACATCAATAGCTTTAAATTGTGCAATAGTGGCATCTACCGCTTTCGCGATGCTTGTTTCATCATTCAGATCAACCTGTAAAGGGAGGAATTGTGGGGAAGTATTGCCTACCGCTTTTTTCAATGTATCGAGGTTACGGGCGGTAGCCGCTACGTTATATCCTGCTGCGAGTAACTGATTCACCAGTTCAAGACCAATACCCTGCGAACAGCCTGTTGCAAACCATGTTTTTCTTTGTGTGTCCATAATTCTGATGTTTTAATTTTATGACACAAAGGAACAAACATTGCGCTGTCAGGGACTTGATCAAACCGTAACAATACTTGTGAGTTTCAAATATTGACCTGCAACAGGGCATTTTTCCTGAATCTGGAAGGTGAGATATGTTCTTTTTTATTGAAGAAAGAGGTAAACGCAGCATGTTCTGAGAACCCAAGGGTATAACTGATGGCATTAATGTCCCAGTCTGTTTGCAGCAACAGGACCTTCGCCTCATACAGTAACCGGTCCTGTATATGTTCCCGCAGGGTCTTGCCGGTCTGGTTTCTCACGAGTGTATTCAGATAGTTGGGGTGTACATTCAGCTGATCGGCAAACTCACCCGCTGTTTTCATTTTCACAACGTCGTCCGTCGTTTTTACCTGGAAATTGGATTCCAGCAACGAAAGGAACCCATGTATATAGCGATAGTTATCAGGAACGGCCGAATTAACCAGGTTCCTCCCTGCCCGCTGACTTTCCAGCAGGATCATCTGGAGATGCAGGAGGATGGCCTGTTTTTTATCTTCGTTCTGTCCGCGGTCTTCTTCCCATATCTGTTCAAATGATCTGTTGATATTAGCAGATTGTGCCTCAGTGAGTTGGACGACCGCATTGGCCGGTTGGAAGAAAGGGTAGTTCCGGAAGAGTTGCAGTAAATGTGTCTCCTGCGTGAAATAGTCAGGGTGGATCAGGCAAAAGTGTCCACCTGTTTCAGCGGAGGTAGTCTGCCAGGACATGATTTCATCCGGGTGCAGAAAGGCGATCTCTCCCGCATTCATCAGGTACTGATGTAGTCCGACGGTAAGGACGCCCGTCCCTGCCGTCATATGGAAGATCTTGTAAAACTGCCGGCGGTTAGGGGAGATGTAGTCCTTTACAGGATAACGTTCTCTGTTCTCCACACTGAAATATTTTGCATCAAGCGGATACAGTTCCACATTTAAAAGGGGAACTTTGAAATTTTCATTTGCAAAACTTTCCAGCCCAAGGCGTGGCACATCTTTTTCCATACTGAAAGTTACAAATTTTATCGGCCCCATGAGACAGGAGAATCAGGAATTGGTCAGGTATATGATAATAGAGTGTTACTTCCAGGGACTCAATTCCGGATAGTTAATTCCTGATTGAAAGACTATGTGCGTTTCCCGTTATTAATAATGCTAATTTTGTTATACGACGACATCTCGTTCATTCATCTAAAGTGGGATTATGAAGAAACTATGCTTTCTCTTTATACTGAGTCTTGTTGTATTGCAACTGTCCGCACAGACAAAACTAACGGTTGCTGTTGCTGCGAATATGCAATACACCATCAGGGCCCTGATAGCAGAATATAACAAGACGGACAAAACAAAGATAGATGTGGTGATAGGCGCCTCCGGTGGTCTTACACAGCAGATCATGCATGGTGCGCCGTTTGATATTTTTGTTTCTGCGGATAAAGCGTTTCCACAGAAACTGGCTGAAAACAACTTTACACTGTTGCCGCCAAAAGTATACGCAAAGGGACTGCTGGTATTGTGGAGCGCAAAGCCAGGTATCCGTCCGGATGCCAATATGAAAGTATTGCTGGCCGCAAATATTAAAAGCATTGCGATCGCCAATCCGAAGACTGCGCCTTATGGCAGTGCGGCAGAAGCTATCCTGAAAAAGTATGCGCTTTATGATAAAGTAGCCGCCAGGCTGATAAGAGGCGAAAGTATCACCCAGACAAGCCAGTTTATTGCGACGCAGAACGCAGATATTGGTTTTACGGCAAAGTCGATTGTTATTTCTGAAGAAATGAAAGGTAAGGGTACCTGGGTGGAACTAAACACAAAAGACTATCCGGCTATCGAACAGTCAGCCGCTTTGCTGAAACATGCACAGGAGAATAATAAAGCCGCGGCGGAGAAGTTCTATAACTTCCTGTATTCTGCAAAAGCAAAAGCAATTTATCACCAGTTTGGATATATCGTAAAATGATAGAACTGGATCCTATATGGCTAACTTTAAAACTGGCACTGAACACGACCCTGATATTGTTCATCGTTGCGGTGCCTTTAGCATATCTGTTATCTGTTAAGAAAACAGTATTCAGTCTCTTTATTGAAGCGATTGTCAGCATGCCGTTGGTATTACCACCAACAGTGATCGGGTTTTATCTTTTGCTGGCGTTTAGTCCGGCGAACTTTTTTGGTCATTGGCTGGAAGAAACCTTTGACATACGTGTCGTGTTTTCTTACAGCGGGTTACTGATCGCTTCCGTTATCTATAGTCTGCCGTTTATGGTGCATCCTGTTCAGTCAGGATTCTCCTCATTACCGCCAAGTCTGAGAGAAGCCAGTTATTCCCTGGGTAAATCAAAATGGGAGACCTTTTTAAAGGTATTGTTGCCTAATATCAAACCATCACTATTGACAGGTATCGTACTGACATTTGCACATACCGTGGGTGAGTTTGGTGTGGTGTTGATGATAGGGGGAAATATACCCGGTAAAACCCGTACAGGTTCTATCGCTATCTACGACGAAGTAGAGGCATTCAACTATCACAATGCAAATGTCTATGCCGGCATTCTGCTGGCCCTGTCTTTTTCTATCCTGTTAGTGCTTTATGCATTTAACCGGAAGGCAGGACAGTCGAAATTCTATTAATCTGCAAATAGCTATATACAGCTTATGATTGATTTCGCTTTACAGAAGACTTTACATACCGCAGAAGGGGAGTTGCCATTCAATGTCAGCGCGCGTATTGAAAGAGGGCAATTTGTAGGCTTGTATGGGGTGTCCGGCGCCGGAAAAACTTCCGTATTGCGTATGCTGGCTGGCTTTATGAAACCGGATGATGGTTATATAAAAGTGGGGAGTGATTTCTGGTTTTATGGCGAAGAAGCATTTCATATGCCCACACAACACCGGAGTATCGGTTTTGTATTCCAGGATTATGCCTTGTTCCCCAATATGAATGTGGAAGAGAATATCGCGTTTGCTTTACGCAAAAACGAATCCCGTACGATCGTGGATGAACTGCTGGAATTGACAGGATTAAAGAACCTCGCGAAGCGAAAGATCCAGACCCTTTCCGGCGGACAACAACAGCGTGTTGCATTAGCAAGGGCAATCGCAAAAAGACCTGCTTTGTTGTTACTGGATGAACCTTTATCTGCACTGGATAGTGGTATGCGCGCACAGTTACAGGAGACTTTACTGGATGTGCATAAACGCTATGGACTAACCACCATCCTGGTGAGTCATAATGCAGAGGAAATGGTGAAGCTGGCTGATACAGTGATTCACCTGGAGAATGGCAGATTTCAACGGCAGATGCCTCCAGCGTCATTCTTTCTGAATGGGGAGGATAGTTCCGGTCTGAAGGGAAGAGTAGTATCCATAGCACCAAATGGAGAAGTAGTGGTACAGATAGAGAGCGGCGTATTGCGGTTAAAGTCGGTCAGACAGGACGTGCGTGTAAACGATCATGTGGATATCTCGTGTGATGTGGATATGTATCATTTGAAGAAATCATAGGCAGTAAATATTACCATCCGCTAACGTTAATTAAATGTTGCGGTATTGCATAGGAGCAGGAATGCATTTACTTTTATTGTGTATAGCATGTTGGTGAATGTTCAAAACTACGATGTGAAACAAACTGTTCAAACTCTTCTGTTTATTGCGCTTTTATTAGCCGGGATGCAATTATCCGCACAATCTGGACCTTCCACAAAGCCTAATCTTCTGATTGCTCATAGGGGTGGTATCGTTGATAGCACCGCCGGTCAGAATAGTCTGAAGGCACTTACAAAGGCGATCGCCAAAGGTTACTGGATGGTCGAGGTTGATCTGCGAATGACCAAAGACAGTGTCCTCATTACACACCATGATAAAAACTTCCGTCAGTCTTTTGGCCTGGACTCTGCCGTATCTTCCATGACCTGGGAAGCTATTGGTAAACTCCGTGGTGTTAATGGTTATCGTGTACAGCGATTTGAAGACGTACTGGCGCATTGCAAAGGGAAACTGGGTGTGATGATAGATAATAAGCTGGATGGCAATGATACGGCTGTCTGGACCCGGTTGATCACATTATTGAAAAAGTATGATCTGTATAAGAGTGCGCTGATGATCGGTACAGACGAATCCACAGCATACTTCACCGGAAAGATCAGACTCAGTTGCACCCGTCAGCAGCTGGAAACCAATATTAATAGACCTGACTATAAGGCATCCAATTATTATCTTTTCTCGGATAAGATCAGCAGGGAGGATTACGAATGGGCACATCGTCGTAACATTCTGGTGGTAGGTGTGATCAATGCCTGGGCATTCCAGCCGGGTGAATCGGTATCCAAAGCAGAGGAGCAGGCAACAACGTTGAAGGCGGCAGGCGTGCAATGTTTTCAGATTGATTCCCAGTATGAATCACTGTTTCAAAAGTAAGGAAGAGCCGGGTTTGTGAAAGGGGGGCAGCTCCTGAGTCCGGAAAAAGGGGCAAAGTATATACGGGATAGAGAACTATACATTAAGAAGAACACGCAATCATCTCCCATAAATAAAAAAGCGAAACGATCTAAACCGTTTCGCTTTCGTGCGGAAGAGGAGATTCGAACTCCCAAGCCCTTTCAGGCACTACCACCTCAAAGTAGCGCGTCTACCAATTTCGCCACCTCCGCAGCTCTGAAGTGGTGCAAAATTAATCGGTTTTTGATAACGAACAAATTTAATTAGTAATTAACATCATTTTCTTAGTAAAATTCTAAAGGTCGTTCCCTTGTTAAGCTCCGACCAGCGTACAGTTAGCCGCCCTTTATGGTATTCTTCAATAATTCTTTTTGCAAGGGATAATCCCAGTCCCCAGCCCCGTTTTTTGGTGCTAAAGCCGGGTTTGAAGACTTTTTCGAAATTAGCTTTCGGGATGCCTTTACCATTATCGGTGATGTCAATGACGATGTTTGTGGGATGATTTTCTATATAAAGATCGATGGTGCCTTTTCCTTCCATGGCATCCAGCGCATTTTTCAGCAGGTTTTCAATGACCCAGTCAAATAATGAAGGCGATATCATCGCAGGGATTTCATGTTCCTGGCAATGCATGGTCAGGATGACTTTCTGTGGTGCTCTTTTCCGGATGTAGGTGACCATTGATTCCACCTGACTGACTACATCGCGTTCTTCCAGTTGTGGTACACTGCCTATTTTGGAGAAACGTTCGGTAATGAGTTTCAGCCGGTCTACGTCTTTACGTAATTCCGTCGCAACCAGTTCGTTGCCTTCATTGTCTTTCAGGATCTCTATCCATGCCTCGATGGAGGAGAGGGGAGTCCCCAGCTGATGGGCCGTTTCCTTGGCCATACCCACCCAGAGAAGGTTCTGGGTAGCGCGGTTGGAGGTGGACAATGCAACCAGTACGATACTGATAAACAGGGCGACCACGATCAGCTGAATATAGGGGTAATAGCGTACCTGTTTCAGGATCAGTGAGTCACCGTAATAGATATAATTATAAAGGTTGTTTTTGGCATCGATCTCCATAATAAACGGCGGGTGCTGATTTTTGAAAGTGGTCAGCTGGTTTTCCATGTATTTGGGGTTGCCGGCCAGTTTGGTCGTATCGAGATTACGGGAGTCGATGATGTGACCATTCTCGTTGGTGATAATAACGGGAATGCTGGTATTATTTGTGATGATCTCTACGGCCAGGTTCAGGTTCGCTTCATCGGAAGCCTGGAGCAATTCACGGTTGGCAGCCACCCAGGTGGCTACTTTCTTGGTTTCTTCTTCTTCCAGTTTGCTGGCGATGCTGCTTACGTACCAGATCGTACCCACAATGATGATCACCGCTGTGGATACCAGTACAAACTTCCAGCCTATAACCTGTTTAAACATACTGGGGACTAAATTAAGTATAATGTGCAATAAGTGTTGTGTAGTCAGAAGCTATTATAATTTGTTGCATATTTGTAAGGGAAAAAATATTATTCACGCGTAAAAGAGTGCTTTTGTCTGTATTACCATCGGTAGCTGTTGTTATATTGAATTGGAATGGACGTAGTTTTCTGGAAAAGTTTCTGCCATCAGTATGCAGTTCCACTTATGGGAACCTGCAGTTATATGTGGCGGATAATGCTTCGACAGATGATAGTGTGGCGTTTGTGCGTGAAAAGTTTCCGCAGGTCAGCATTATTCAGAACCCCACCAACGACGGGTTTGCAGGTGGCTATAATATGGCCCTGCAACATGTAAAGGCGGATATATATGTATTACTGAATCAGGATGTGGAAGTGGAACCTGGCTGGATCGAGCCGGTTGTGGCACAGATGGTGCGCGATCATCATGTAGCTGCCTGTCAGCCTAAATTACGTTTCTACCATAACAAGCAGGAATTTGAATATGCCGGAGCGGCAGGAGGATGGATGGATATCCTGGGATATACCTTCTGCAGGGGCAGAATATTATATACCACCGAAATGGACGAAGGACAGTATGATGATGCACAGGATATTTTCTGGGCAACAGGTGCAGCCCTCTTTATCCGTTCGGCCTGTTTTCATGAAGTAGGCGGCTTTGACGCCAGTTTCTTCGCCCATATGGAAGAGGTAGATCTGTGCTGGCGACTCAAAAGAGCAGGTTACCGTATCTGTTATTGCCCGGACTCTATTGTATATCATGTGGGAGGCGGGAGTCTGCCGCAGGGTAATCCCCGTAAACTGTACCTGAACTTCCGGAATAACCTGATGATGTTGTGGAAAAACCTGCATCCGGCGGACCGCTGGATCGTTTTATCCCAGCGTTTCTTCCTGGATCTGCTGGCGGCTGTGAAGAGCCTGGTGGCAGGTAAACCTGCCGATATGAAGGCGATATGCAGGGCTTATGTAGATTACCGCCGCTGGCGGAGGAATTATAAATTATCGTCTGACCGGCTCCCACAGAAGCGTTTGCTGGAGTTGTCAGGGGTTTTTCATGGTATCATGATATGGCGTTATTACTTCCTGAACCGCAAGACTTTCGGGACTTTGGAAAAATAACTTGCAATATTATTTGACATGATGTAAGTTTGCAATGCGAAATAAATAGCTATGGAACACAATACTGTTGAAAATAAGAGCGACTTTACCGGTAGCTGGGTATCATCTTCCCGTTTCCTGTTTTACGTGACAATCTTCTGCCTGCTGTCATTTGTTTTAGGTGGATGTTATAATCTGTTTAAGCACCGTTACAAGGGTAAACCTGAAGTTGCTGTACCAGAGAATACACTGTACAATCCGAAATATAAATAAGAGACTTAATTATATTGGTAAAAGCCTCCCGGTACTACCGGGAGGCTTTTTTTTGCCTATCCCGCCCGCTGGAGTGCCTCATACGCCTGTCTCTCCAGGTGACATCCGGATCAAGTCCACGTCTGGTCCATGTGAAAAGCACGTATTAAGTTGATAATCTTCTCTTTATAGCCACTGAAAGGTCATAGGAATAAATTTATAACTGTCTGTTTATCAGCCTTTAGATAATACGATGTGCTATAAGGATACCTCGCGATCTGCATTTTATGCTTTCTCTTCTGAAATCCCCCAACATGTAAATATTCATCATCTCATTCTATGAGATCTGTCAGATTCGGTTGAGTATTAGCTAGATAAGCAAGATATCCCGTAGGCTATTTATAGATAAGCCGTAGATAACCCATAGATAACCCGTATCTATAAGATTGGGATATATACGGGTTATCTACGGCTTATCTACGGGATATCTATGAGATACCTTCCTGATGCAATCAGGATAAAGACGGTACAGAAAAAGCTTACGTTATAGTCCTTATATAGGGTTACAGTGACCCTGCTTTTAATCCTGGTGAAGGTTTACAGCTATCAGATACAGGAATAGCTTTACAGGCTGGTGAATGTTTCAGTGGACCTTTGATAAGGTGAAATGACGCCTCAATAAAGAAAAACCTTACAGCTGACATATCTAATGCAGGATTGGCTTTACAGGCTGGTGATTATATCAGCGAACGTTTACAAGGTCAAATGAGCTCTCTTAATAAAGAAACATCTTAAAGTAGACGTATCTAACGTAGGATTCGCATTACAGGCTGGTGATTGTTTCAGTAAGCATTTTACGGGGAGAGGTTATTTGATATGGGAGATAGGCACCAGAGATTAGCTTGTTGTTATCAAAAGGGGACAGCGTGATATGAAATACACTCAGAAGTGAATGGTTTTCAATTATGTAGCTAATTTTCAAAAGATAAACTGTTTGGATGAACTATGAATGGTAAAAGAGGAAATCTGTAGACAGCAATGAAGGAGAAACACTGCCGGGAAAGAAGATAAACAGGGCTTTAAGGGCATAAAAAAAATCCTGATGTATAACACCAGGACTTTTAACAGAGAGCGGAAGACCGGGCTCGAACCGGCCACCCCGACCTTGGCAAGGTCGTGCTCTACCAAATGAGCTACTTCCGCGGGTAAAAGAATCAATTGAATGTAGTGAATGACTACCTGAACTGATCTCTATTTGTAAGAACTTTTATAACAGAGAGCGGAAGACCGGGCTCGAACCGGCCACCCCGACCTTGGCAAGGTCGTGCTCTACCAAATGAGCTACTTCCGCAGGTGAAAAATCAATTTTATGTGGCAAATTGCTTACTTAAAACTGATCGTCTTATTAAGAACTTTTTTCGTTTTCCGTTCGCGTTGTTCGCGATTGGGATTGCAAATGTACAACATTGTTTGAAATCACAAAATATTTGTGCAGTTTTTTCAGAAAAATATGCAATATATATCGGACTGATTATCGCACTGTTTGTTCTTTTGTCCGCTGGAATGCTTTGCAGCAAGGTGTTTTGTAGCGTATGTATGACGGAGTCAGGGATATTGTCTTTTGTTGTATTTTTTATAACATGACAACGTTTTCGTATACCGGATAGGGAAAATATCAATGCTTTATCAGACTATCTCACCCGGTTGATCAATATAAATATATCATGTTTATCCTTAGTGCTGATGCTTCCTTTTAAGCCCCGACAAGACCTTATTTAAGAGAATAAAATAGTTGTATGATTGACATTTATTTTCTCTATCTTAGCAACCATTCCACGTCTTCACAAAAGATCTGCCTAAGTCAATTGTACATAAATTCTAAATTATGAAGAGCAAGTTGTCCTTCCTGTTATTACTGCTGTGTGCATTCGCAGCACAGGCACAAAACACTGCAAGTCTGGTTATTCAGCCTAAATCAGATCATACCATCAGCCGTCATATTTACGGACATTTCTCTGAACATCTCGGCCGCTGTATCTATGATGGTTTCTGGGTTGATCCCGCATTGAACGTACAAAAGAAAGACCGCATCCGCCTCGACGTTGTAGATGCACTGAAGAAGATCCATATTCCCAACCTTCGCTGGCCGGGTGGTTGCTTCGCAGATGAATATCACTGGCGCGATGGTATCGGTCCAAGAGAACAACGTCCGAAAATGGTGAATACCAACTGGGGTGGTGTAACAGAAGACAATAGCTTTGGTACGCACGAATTTCTGGAGCTCTGTGAACTCCTGGGATGTGAACCCTATGTTTCCGCAAACGTAGGTAGCGGTACCGTAGAAGAAATGGCCAAATGGGTGGAATACCTCAACTTCGATGGTATCAGTCCGATGAGCGCCATCCGTAAACAGAATGGTCATGCAGCTCCCTGGAAAGTAAGCTTCTGGGGCGTAGGGAATGAAAGCTGGGGTTGTGGTGGTAATATGACACCTGCCTTTTATGCAGACCAGTATAAAAGATACGCCACTTATGCGCGTAACTATCCCGGCGCTCCATTAAAAAAGATCGTCAGTGGTGCAAACGACTACGACTTTAACTGGACAGAAACCATCATGAAACAGGTGCCTTTGCATCAGATGTGGGGTGTTAGTCTGCATTATTATACTGTACCACTAACCTGGAACAATAAAGGCTCTGCCACCAGTTTTAGCGAACAGGAATACTTCACCACTATGAAGAAATGCCTGGCAATGGATTCACTCGTGATCAAACATTCGGCGATCATGGATAAGTATGATCCTAAAAAACGTGTAGCCCTGGTGGTAGATGAATGGGGGATCTGGACGAATGTGGAACCTGGTACAAATCCGGGCTTCTTATACCAGCAGAACAGTCTGCGCGATGCACTGATTGCCGGTACCACACTCAATATTTTCAACAACCATAGCGACCGTGTGAGAATGGCAGAACTGGCACAGACCGTCAACGTATTACAGGCACTGATACTGACGGATAAGGAGAAAATGCTGCTGACACCTACCTACCACATATTTGACCTGTATAAAGTACATCATGATGCGCAATACCTGCCTGTTCAGCTGAACAGTCCTGCATATACTTCCGGCAACGAACAGATCCCTGCTGTGAATGTATCTGCTTCACAGGACTCAACAGGTGTTGTACATATCTCACTGGTAAACCTGAATCCTACTCAGAAGATCACCGTATCTACCAGTTTACAGGATGTGAAGTGGAAAACAGTAAGTGGTCAGATCGTAACTTCCGGCAAAGTGACCGATGTGAATACATTCGATCAGCCAAACAAGATCCACATTGAGAAGTTCAACGGCGCAAAGAAACAGGGTGACCAGCTGGTAGCTGAATTGCCACCTGCTTCTGTCGTAGTACTGGAACTGAAATAAAGCGGTATAGATATTACCCTGGAGGGTAGCACAGAGAACAAGAGAGGCTGTTCGCGGAATGCGGACAGCCTCTCTTTTATGATAGGTAATTGACCAGATAGTATTACTGATGATAAGAATAACGGATTGTCACGCCATAGGTGCGTGGATCACCCAATACAGCCGCATAATGACCCGCATTACCCGCCGCTGGCAGTAACTGCTCGAAGTAGTCCTTATTCAGCAGATTACGTCCCCATACAAAAACAGTCAGTCCGTTCAGCGCACGAAAACCTGCACGGGCATTGAACAGGGTATAACCGTCAATATTCAGGTATTTGGATGGTGACGGACTGGAAGAGAAAGAAGAGCGGAAATAGGCATCTGCGCCCACAAAAAAGCGGGCATTCTGTCCCAGGATGATACCCGGATTAGAAACGATCTCTCCACCGATAGAACCTGCCCACTTTGAAATACCTGGCAATTCTCCGCCTGAAATATCTTTAAAAGCAGCTGATCCACCTGTTTCCTCCAATGGTACCGGTGCGTTCTTAAAAGAAACATATTTACCATCTGTATAGGCCAGGGAGCCATACAGGGACACAGCACTGTGTATCCGCAGACTCGCATCCAGTTCCACGCCCTGCACCCTTACTTTTTCAGCATTGGCCAGATAACCACGGTTTACACCCACTTCTGCGGTCTGTACCTGCGTCTGATAGTCTTTGATATCTGTTCTGTGGTAGACGATATTCGCCGTGGCATTCTTGCCCGGAGATGTTTTAACGCCGATTTCAAAGTGTTTTACAGATTCAGGATTGATCCTCGCCAGTTCAGTCATGACTTTACCGCCCGAGGTAGGTAAACCTCCAAGATTCACACCGATTGGTTTATAACTGGTGGAATAGGTCGCAAATGCGTTGATGGCTTTAGTTGGTTTATAAGCAAGTGTCAGCTGACCGGAGACATTGCTTTCATCTACATCCGCATTAAAGGTCTGATTGGTATATACAATGTTTTTCAGTGCGATCAGATCTGGATCGTCTGTTTGTAAACCGCCATATGTCTTACGGTCGTAGTCTACTTTTTTCTTGTCGTAGTTGTAGCGCAGACCAGGCAATACATGTATCTGATCGGTGATGGCCCAGTCTAACTGACCGAATACAGCGCCGCCGAAAGTCTTCAGACGGGATACCGTTTTTATACCATAACCATCAAATAAACCTGGTGTAGCCCATAATTCGCTGGTGGAACTTTGAGAGAAACGCCACTGCGCATCGCCTGATTCTTCAATATGCGCCGGATCTGTTTTCAGGTCCTGCCAGATGCCAAATACACCTATCACACCGCTCAGGCGGGAAGTCAGATCACCGGCATAGCGTACCTCCTGTGTCCATTGCTTATGTTTGGAAGTCGCCTGTGATAACTGTAATACCGCCAGACCGGTAAAATCCCTGTCATTGGATGGATCCCAGTTCCAGTAACGCCAGGCAGTAGTAGACGTCAGTGTACCACCGCCTATTTTGGCGTCTACATTCAGGGAAACGCCGCCCAGTTCATTACCAGAGCGCCATGGGGTATTATGGTCTACCAGCCGGTCGAACGGATTCTCGCTGGGCAGTTTATAATTCAGGTCAGCAATGATCTGTTTGAACTGTCTGTAGGCAGGTCGTAAGGTTGGCGCCACACCTGCTACTACCTGTGCATAACCTTCCGGATGCTGCTCGGAATTGTCCGCAGTCAGGGTGATCTTCACCTTGTCTGATGGCGTATACAACAGCTGTCCGCGTAAGCCCAGGTTATTAAGATCATTGATGTGTTTTTGTGTTACCACATTATAGAGCGTACCATCGCGCTGCGTACCGGAGAAGGATACGCGGGCGGCAAATTTCTTACTGAGCGGTCCTGATACGGCTGCTTTTGCCTGAATATATCCATAGTTACCATAGCTTACTTCGAAATTAGCTTCCGGAGTAAAGCTGGGCTGTCTTGTGGTGATATTGAAGGCGCCTGCGGTAGTGTTTTTACCGAAGAGCGTACCCTGTGGTCCGCGTAATACCTCCACCTGCTCTATGTCAATAAAGTCAAGTGTAGTCGCTGCCGGACGGGCATAATACACCCCATCTACATAGAAGCCGACACCCGGGTCAATACCATCGTTCGTCAGACCGAAAGTAGATCCGACACCACGGATGTTCAGTGTCGTATTCCGGGGATTGGAGGAATATAATTGTACGGTAGGTACAATCTCTTTCAGGCGGTTAACATTAAATGCACCGGCATCTGCTACCAGCGATCCGCTGATTACGGAGATCGGAATAGGTACCTGTTGTGCGGTTTCCAGACGCCGGCGGGAGGAGATCACGACTTCCGACAGACTGTTATCGCTGGATAAGGTAATAGCCAGCGGGCTTGTTGGAAGACTGGTTAGTTTTACCTCCTCCAGTTTATATCCCAGGGAACTGATTAACAGGGTAAATGGAAATGCCCTCCGCAATGGAATGCTGAATCGTCCGCTTGTATCTGCAATAGCGTGAACATTGGTGCCCTTGATTACCACAGTTGCCCCCACAACTGATGTCCCCTCACCATTTTTTATCACGCCTACAACAGCATCCTGGGAAAATGCTGTGCCGGCCAAAAGTAAAATTGGCATAAGGAAGAGTAATGATTTTCGCATAATTAAAACATATTAGGTGATAGTAATTCAAACGTGTTTTGGGTACAGACATGCAGATAGCACAGCATACAGGTGACTCTTATGCTACAGACTTACAGTATGTAATTAAGTTAATCCGCGAGATTGAAAAGCTGTTGTTTCATCTAAATAGTCATGCATTCAACAGACTGCATACTACAGGTTGATACGCATCCCTGTTGCTCGCGGAATCGACATGCTGGTGGCTCACGTCAATGATAGGCAACAGAATGCTATTAGTCTAGTGAATTTGTAGACAAATATATAAATAGGAATGCAACAATGGAAATTTTCAGGGGAAATCTTTTAAAAACAGCTGATCGGGCGCTTATTATCCCTCCGTTACAATACGTAGATCTCATCGCAGCAGATAGCCGCCTTTTTGCCCATAGGAGCGTCTCTCCAGTCAGGGATCGTTTGCAGACACCGGCCTGTTACCCTTATATAACGGGCTTTTACATTAGGTAGTGAGAAACGGTAAGTATTGACCTTTGCATCATATTCTTCTGCGGTAAGAGGGTTGCCTGGCTGTTTACCAGCAGGGGTGAAGTTCGTTCCATCCACAGAAGTTTCTATAACAATATCAGTGGGATTAAAAATATAATGACGTGCATCCTGCAGGAAATTCATCTGTATCTCTTTGACTGTCTGTTCAGTACCCATATCAACGGTGGCTATCAGGTCTTTACCATAGATAAACAGCCAGTTGATGCTGAAGTCCTTATCACCCTGTAATCCATCTGTCAATGTCTGTTCTCTTTTCGCAGGATAATCTTCTGCCCAGGGATTTACAAGGATCACTTTTCCGTGGAATGCCAGACTATTGATCCATTTGCGGGAGAAGATCTGCTCCCATTCCTGTTGATAGGCATCTGCATTGCTGCCGCCTTCAGAGAGTTCTTTTACGCCCGCCAGTTTGCACTGCGCAACGAATTTCTTTACACGTTCCGGCCAGCGTGGATTGACAGTGAAACCATTTCCTTCGGGAATAAGATAACCGAATTTCTCTGTGCCGAAAAAACGGGATTGTTGCAGCACCGTATATTCCAGCGGCAGCCGCGTGTTGTATACTCTTGCCAGTAATGGATCATTTCCTTCCACTGCTTTTTCCGCCTTATCCAATAAGGAAGAATACTGATCGATCGCTTCCGGGGACAGATAATTTTTGTAGTTATTAACAGGATTGCCGTAGATATCCAGTTGCGTTTTGGTATTGTGCAGCGTGGTTGTCAGGGCCTGGAGATATTGTGCGATAAATGGCCCTGCTTTGCCATAATAACCGTTAAGAAAATCACTGGTGATCTCTTCTGTTGTCAGGCCGGGGTTCCACAGTAATTTAGCCTGCAGATAACTGTTATAGGCGGCCATATCGCTATATGTATCGCCACTGCCCTGAGAAAAGACACCCTGTACCTTATGCGCCGCGAGGTATTGCAGATTTGCCTGCTGGTTGTTATAGTCAGGAAAAGGCGCCAGGTAGTTAGTGAACTGTGTGGTATAATCCCACAGGAAAATATGATCCGTCACAGCGCCCCATCCATCCAGGTCTCTTCTGAAAGCTGCGGCAGAAGGAATACTGCTCAATGGTTCCTGACGATATGCATCGATACTGCTAAGCATGATGTATACATTGCCTGCCGGCTTTGTTTTTAAAGGTGGATGCGCGGTATACTGATAAGCAAGTGTTGTAAACTGTTGTTGCGGAAAGAGTGCTGCGATACGGTTGATGAAACGAATCAGTGTACCCTGCGGACCACCCTCTGCTGCATTGACCTTGCTACATTCATCACAGGTACAGAAACCTCCCCCATCTTCGGGTGCAATAGACCAGTACATGGCATCCGGATTATCAGCGATGGCCTTACGGAAATAGTCTGCCATGAAGGTATAAACACCTTCATTACTCAGACAAAGCTGACTGGCCTGTCGTTTTCCATTGACAAGCGCGTAGTACTCAGGATGTGTAGCGAAATAGTTCTTTGGTGGTAGTATTTTAAAGAAAGAATGTCCCCATAGCCCCCACAGATCTTCAAAGCGGTGGAGTTTGTGCCATTCCAGGTATTCATCATCGAATGCGGCAGGGTAGTAGGTTTCCCGGTACAGAAAGGCGGGCGTCTGTTTATCTCTCAATTGCTGCGGTAACTGCAGGTGTTTAGATACAGGTACAGTGACAGGTATGTCTGCATATTTCCGGCAACCGAAATAGTTCTCCAGTAAAGTATAGACCCCGTACAAAATACCTTTGCCGGTACCACCCTTAATACATACATCCTGTTTGTTGGTGACGATCAGGAAACCTTCTCCTTTTACTTTCTCCGGGTAAAGAGCAATGGCATAATAAGTATTACCTATAAAGATGCCTGGCTGGTTTTTGTGCGCTTTTTCTGAGATGATCTGCAACGAAGCACCTGACAGGCGTTTGATATAATCCTGTAGCAGGGTAGCGGCTTTCGTTTCATGTCTGGTCGCTTCATCCGGCAGGACAATGACATATTTTGAACTGCCAGCTGACACCAGATTGATATTCTCTTTAGAGGACTGACAACTATTATAGGTCAGCAGCGTCATAATAAGCAGTAGGCTGTGCATCATCCTGAACATGAATAAAGTGATTAGAATTTACGTTGCAGGGTTATATAGATGTCGTACTGGTTCTGAAAATCGGTATTGGTCACTTTCTGGTTGATCCATGTACCGAATATGCCTGCGGTAGTACGGTATTTAAATGTTTTCTGGTAACCTGCTCCCACACTACGGGTCAACAATCCTGCCAGTTTAGGGAATTGTATCAGACGGCTGCGGTCATCCGGAGAAGTACCAAGACCCGCTGTGAATGAGATATAATCCTGCTGACGGTTCATATAATAACGCGTGGTCAGGTTATAGGAAGTATAGAATTCCGGAGAGTCGCTGATGAAATAAGCCCTGAAATTCACCCAGAAATCCTTCCAGGTCTTCGCGATGGAAGCAACGCCGGAAATACTGTTGGAACTGTCCGCATTCAGATAACGCACACCCAGTTCGCCTTCAATATCATGTTTAAACGTTTTGAAGATCGAATAGGCCAATCTTGTTCTTGGGAATACCACCTCGTTTGAATAGGTCGCCAGTGCATAAGAATACAGTTTCGGATTATGCGTATAATATAATTCCGCTTCTCCCTGTAAGCCTGTTCCCTGCTGACGGCCGGCATAGTTCAGACGTGCGGCATAAGAACCACGTTTGAAGAAATGACGGTATTCCAGCGTGGCGATGTTATACTTTGTATCCTGGTAGTCGTAGCTGGAATGCAGGAAGAACATCCCAAACTGGTTCTTCATTGTTTTGCTGTGCAGATAATCTGCATAATCCACATTGACAGGATTGCCATTCAGTTTTACAACTGAATCTGCTGCTAATGCCGCTTCTGTATACATTTTTTTGTTCTCCAGCGTAACGGCTCTCTTTTGTATGAACGACTCATTGTTTGGGTAATAACGGATACCCTGGTTCGCATAGGCCAGTGCACTGTCATATGATTGTTTACCATTCAGCAGATTGATGCTGTATTGTAATGCGAGAGAATCTTTTCTGTTGATGTTGAGTACCTGTCTGTATAAAGCCAGTGCACTATCCGGTGCATTATTCCGCTGATAGGTATTGCCTTCTGCAATGAGTCCGTCGGTATAAGCAGTACGATATTTAATCGTGAAAGGATAGCGTTGCATCAGCTGATAGGAAATAGCATTTGCTTCGCTGTACCGCTGCATATCGGTCAGAATACCTGCTTTCTTTAGTAACAGGTCCTTATTATCCGGATAATATTGTAAAGCCTGATCTGCATAGACAAGTGCGCTGTCGGACTGTCCAACCGCTGTTTCCAGGTTGATCAGGTAATTGAGTGCTTCAATATTGTTAGGCGATTGTGCCAGTACGGCCCTGAATTCACCGGCTGCCATATCGTACTCTTCTGCCTGCATCAGTTTACGGCCAGCTGTCAGGCGCAGGTCTACCAGATTGGCGCTGTATTTAGCATCCTGGGGATGCTGATTTAAGAGTTGGGCAGCGATATCAGCTGCTTCATCATATTGACCTGTTTCTGAGAGTACGCTTGACTTTTTCAGCAGGAACCTGCTGTTATTGGGATAAACCGCCAGTGCTTTGTCTAATACTTCCAGTGCGTGTATATGATCTTTCTGATTGATATAGGTATTGGCCATCAGATCCATGGCAGTTGTATCACGGGGATCGGTCTGCAGGGCTTTATCAAATTCGGCCAATGCCAGGTCATATTGCTGCTGTGACAGATAATCACGTCCACTGGCTATTTTAAGGCTGGTATAACGACTTCTCTGATCGGCTGAACCTGCACTGTTATAACGTAATCTCTCGGCCAGAAGGGCTGCTTCTGTGAATTTACGATCGCTTTCCAGTACATCCAGTTTAAGCGATAACAGGCGCTGGTCATTCGGATTGGTTTTCAGTCCGCGGTTGATCCAGGCCAGTGCCTCCCGGTAAGCGCCACGGGACATACTCATACCGATCACCTTATCCAGCGCTTCCCTGTTCCCGGGATTCTTTTCTGCGATACCTGCATATAACAGGAAAGGGTCTGTATTGGAATACCAGGCAGCAGCTTCCATACGTAAAGCTGTTTCGGTACTACGTGCTTTTGCATCAGCTGGCCAGCGTTTTAGTATCTGTTGCAGCTGATCGATAGCGCCCGCATAGTCATGCATATCCTGAAGTAATCCCAGTTTACGCATCATCAGGTCATAGGAACCCGGGTTGGCTGCCAGGGCTGCATTTACCTGCTCAATCGCTTTGGTATAGCTGCCACTTCTTACATACATGCTATTGATGGCTGCTTTGGCTTCTTCATTGTCAGGGTCCAGCATCAGGGCTCTTTCATAGTTCTCCTGTGATAAGAGCTGGTTGTTCCGCTGCTGGTAATAATGTCCCGCCAACAGGTAATGCCCGGTATAGGCGCGTTGTACGGTTGTATCACCTGCATATTTATCCAGCAGGTTATTTGCATAAACACCGCCCTGGAAGAAGCGCTCTGCCGCATCCAGTATCCCCAGCTTTTTCAGCATCAGTTCTTTGTCAGACGGATAATGATAGAGTCCTTCATCCACATAACATTCGGCCTCTTCATATTTCTTTGCACCCAGTTCAATATTGACGGCATACAGGTATGCATCTTTATACATCGGGTCTTTGGCCAGCACCTGTTTCACATATTTTCTCGCGAGGTCTGCATTACCCGTCAGCATGTATAGTCTGCCGAGTAACAACTGCTGATCTACAAAATCAGGTCTTTTCTCCAGCGCTTCTCTGGATAGCTGGATCGCTTTCTGATAATGATTCAGTTTCGTTTCCTTTACTGCTTCATTGTATAGTTCATCGGCGTCTTTTCCCTTGCTGAAGATCTGTGCCTGTACCTGTAAGGAAAGACAGAGTACCGTTCCGGATAGTATATATTTGAAAAGAGACATCATGTTTAAGTGTTTGCTGGTTTCTTCTGTCCGAATCCCTGACGTTGCATATTTCCCCAGGTATGTTTTTTACCGGTGATAAAGTTGAAATAGCCACGGAGTGCGAAGAATACGATCAATGGATGGTAAACGAAAGGTTCGATAAATGCCATTGAGGCAAGCCCTATCACTTCTCTCCAGGTTTTATAATGTTTGTAGGTGATCTGGTCCCATAATACTGCCAGCGTCGTGATCATCACAGAATAGAGATATACGAAGAGCAGTAAGATCAGTGCATTATGCCAGTTGATATTACCAGTGATGATCTGGTAGATATAATAGAGGATACCGGTGAATTCAATGATCGGCGCAAGGAATTCAAAGAAGAGGTTATAAGGCAGTACGATCAGTCCGAGTTTACGGTAACGCGGATTGAAGATCACCTTACGGTGGATGGTGATGATCTCTGCCAGACCACGTCCCCAGCGGGTACGCTGACGACTGAATACTTTCATATTAGGCGGCCCTTCTGTCCAGCATTGTGTAGTGGGAATATAGCGGATCGCGTATTTTAGTTTGTTGTCGATCATATAGGTACACATACGCGTTACGATGTCCATATCTTCCGCGAAGGATTTACTGTCATAACCACCTGCCTTGATCGCAATTTCTTTATCAAACAGTCCCAGACCACCTGATACGTTGGGTACACAGTTGATTACGCTCCATCCCATTTTACCCAGTACATAAGCACGCAGGTATTCCATTTCCTGGAAGCGCGGGAGCCATTTTTCCGGTGGACGTACACGGGTGATCACTCCTTCGTCGATCTCACAGGAGTTGGCGATACGTAGTGTGGCGCCGGTGGCAATCACACGTACGCTGTCTTCCTTAACGTGTATATATCCACATTCCGGACAAGGTTCACCGATCTCCTGGATCTTATTATGTTCCTCATCCATGAATGGTTTTATCATGCGCAGCAGGGTATCTTTTTCAATGATACAATCTACGTCTGTACACAGGAAGTAGTCGTAAGCAGCGGCATTGATGCCGGCATTGGACGCATCGGCTTTACTCTTACCGTTTACTTTATCGATGACAACCAGTTTATCGTAAGCGGTATTGGTGGATTTAAACAGGCGCTTTACGGGCTGGGATTTGATACGTTCATTATAGGCAAAATCCACTTCCTGTAACTGAAACTCATTGATCAGTTTTGTAAGCGTATCATCTGTGCTTCCGTCATTGACGATGATCACTTCAAACCGGGGATAGTTCAGTGTGAGCAGGGAGCGCACGTTGGAGATGATCGTTACGCCTTCATTAAAGGCCGGAGCGATGATGGATATGCCGGGCGCCAGGGGAGACTGGAGCATTTTATTATAATCCACGTAACTGTTCTTTCGCTGGAACCGGATGATGCCCCGGAGCGACAGAATGGCCAGTAGTGCATACATGAACAGCATCGTACAGCCATACACAAATACAAAGCCTTCGTAAAAATTTCTAAACAGTTCCACAGTATCTTCCTTGGGTTTTATTATGATTATTTGGCAGTGACCGTAGCTGCTGCCTTTTGTGTCGTCTGGAAGCCGCGTCGCTGCATATTGCCCCAGGTACTCTTTTTACCCGTGAGGAAGTAATAGTAGCCGCGCAGGGCGAATATTACGATCAGCGGATGATAGAGAAAGAATTCCAGAAATGGTGTCGTACAAAGCAAAGCCACCTCTTTCCAGGTTTTATAATACCTGAAGGTGAGCTGATCCCAGAGGATCGCTATTGTAGTGATCATTACGGAATAGGTATATACAAACACGAGCAGCAGCAATGCCGTAGGCCAGTTGATCAGGCCCAGACATGCCATGACGATATAATAAATGATACCGGTAAATTCTATGATCGGCGCCAGCAGTTCAAAGAAGAAGTTGTACGGGAAAATGATCAGTCCCATTTTTCCGTAGCGGGGATTGAAGAACATACCGAAGTGCGCATACATCAGCTGTGCAAGACCTCTGGCCCAGCGCGTACGCTGACGGTTGAAGATCTTTACGGAAGCAGGCGCTTCTGTCCAGCAGAGCGTTTTCGGTATATAACGGATGGCGTAATCGATCTTGTTATCCTTTGCATAACGGCACATACGGGTCATCAGCTCCATATCTTCTCCAAAGGAACTATGGTCATATCCACCGGAGCGGATAGCAATTTCCTTGTCAAAAAGGCCTAATCCACCGGATACATTCGGTACACAGTTCAGCAGGCTCCAGCCCATTTTACCCAGTACAAAAGCACGGATATATTCTACTTCCTGGAAGCGGGGCAATAACTGACTGGGAGGGCGCATACGGGTCATTACCCCCTGATCAAATTCGCAGGAATTGGCAATACGCAGGGTAGCGCCGGTAGCGATCACACGTTTCTTTTCTTCCTGCATCACCGGTTTGATCAGTTCCAGCAGGGTATTTTTATCCAGGATACAATCCACATCAGTACATACAAAGTGATTGTAGAGTGCTGCATTGATACCAGCATTTACGGCATCGGCCTTACTTTTACCATTTACTTTGTCTATGACCATCAGTTTGGCATAGGCCGGATTGGTGGATTTATAGATCTTTCTGACGGGCTTGGTTTGTATTTTGGCGTTGTAGGCGAAGTCGACGGGCACCAGTTCAAACTCATCGATCATCTGCTCCAGGCTGTTATCAGTACTACCGTCATTGACGATAATGATTTCATACAGGGGATAGTTAAGTGTCAGGAGCGAGCGCACGTTGAAGATGATGGTAAGGCCTTCATTGAAGGCAGGCGCCAGTACGGTAATGCCGGGCGCAAGGGGAGAGCTGAGGAGGATATTTTCCTGATTGAACTTATCCTTCCTTGCGTAGGCGCGCACGGATATCATCGAGAACACTGCCAGCAATGCGTAGGTGATCAGCAATATGCTACCGTAAATAAAAACAGTGCTTTCATAAAATCTCCCTATCGTTTCCCAGATATTCTGCTCCATCTCGATGATTAGAATTTAATTAACGGGTTCATGCTATGTTTCAGGATCAGTTTATTCTCTGCGGTAGCGGTATCTATCAGTTCCTGGATAAGACCTTTTGCCGCCCACTGATTTTTGATCAGTGATTTGGCAGCGTGCTTACGCACATCAAAGTCTGTCGCATGCAGGAATTCCTGGCGGAGGAAATCCACATTACGTCCGCTGTTGATACGACCAATGGCTTTGAGTATCTCCAGCCGGCAGTTCAATGGCTGGCTATTGTACATATGCAGAAGCTTTTCCTCCACATCTTCAATCTTCAGTTTACCAAGACAATTGATCGCATCTGCACGCAGGTAGTGATCTTTTGTATCGAGCAGTCTTACGACAGCCGGTACGGCGCTGACCTGGTTGTAGTGTACGACCAGTTTCAGACAGAAGGATACGATGCTTTTATTGGAAGAGTAGGTGATCCATTGTGCAAAGTTGGGAATGGCAATATGTTCGGTAGTGGAAATGATCTTGAAAAGTTCTACCTGGTCCCACATGAGCAGTGGTTCGGTTACCACGTCGAAGAACTTGAACGGTTCGTTTTTACTGAGCTTGATATAAGCATGGCGGGCGGCAGCGCGTAACTCACGGTTACGGCTATTGGTCAGCGGAAGGATGGTTACGTCCGCAATGGACATATTCATATTACTGAGTTCGGCCAGTGCCTGTACTTTTTTATCCCATTTGCGGGACTTCATCTTTCTGAGAGAGTCCTTGTCCAGTTCCAGCTGAATATACAGGTTCCTGAGCTGTTCACCCATGGAGCCTCTTACATTATTACGGTATTCTATCAGTCTGGCGATGAGTGCCTCACGTGCCCATCTCTTCTCAAACACAGGCAACCGGAACACTTCCACCGGCAGGATTACCTGGTCGGCTGGTACATTGCTGGCCAGCTCGTCATTGAGCAGTATATGCTCCATGAGGAGGTCATCAATGACAGGGTGCAGACTGGCGAGTTTCTTTTCCCGTCTATAGGCGCGGTACCTGCCTGTAAGAATGGACAGGTAAGCTATCACGGTACATGTTACCGCGATAAAAATAAATATAATAGCAATCTGAATGTTCAGGGATGCACCCCTGAAGTCATAAAGGCTGTATTCCATATAGGACTGGTCAATTGGTCAAAGGTTTCACAAAGGAGAGTAAACAATGAATGAGTGCGCGCTTTATTTAGCGGCGTATTGTATCAGTAGTCTTTTTACACGGATCAGTAGTTCGCCGGGAATAACCGGCTTTTTAAGAAAGTCATCTGCGCCCAGCTTGAAACCCTCCAGGATCATCTCTTCATTCCCTGCATTTGAAACAATTATTACAGGAATTGGTTTGGCGTCCTTTCTTGTTTTTACTTTACTCAGGATCTCAAAACCATTGGCGTATGGCATCATGATATCGGTAATGATCAGATCATAATCGTAATTGTTGTCTTCCAGCCGCTGGAATGCTTCTTTTCCGTTTGTCACATGTTCTATCTTATATTCTTCCTTATGAAGTATCCTTTCCATGATTTTAGGCATTACTTCATCGTCTTCTACGAGCAGAATTCTGGTACTCATAAATTGGCTTTTTGTATAAAAGAAGCAGCTGTGAGATGTTGTCCCTTCAGCATTGTTCAAAGGTATTAAAGTGTCAAATATTAAGTAGCTGAAAAGTATCTGCTGTAATCTGTCATTTACAGGGAAGTATTCCTTTCAAAAAAGTCTTAATGGCTTAATCCCTATATATACTGGAAAACACCGTCCAGGGATTGCCGGAACGAAAAAATAATCTATTTATTTATATTGAAAAAAAACATAACCTATTGCAGGTGTCGGATGTATCAGTTGTGTTGTGTATGCAGTACAAAGTTACGTGCCTCTGTTTAAAGATAACCATATTAACCTGAGAAATATATATGACACATAAGGTGTAGTATAATGGGCAGCGACTATTCCCTATATTTGTCAGGTCGTATTGTCATAATCCTATTTGTACGCTTACTTGATATGAAAAATACCTTAAAACTTCGCTTGTATATAGGTTTTGCCCTTGCCCTTATTTGCGTGACCGTCGGAGGTATTTTTTCTTACGTCACTTTTACACATCAGCGGACAGAAGGGAAGTGGGTGGAACACTCCTATGAGGTCATTACAAGTGCACAACGTCTCAACAGATACATTTACGAGATAGAATCGGCAGGCGCGGCTTACCGTACTACGCATGTCAGCAGATTTTTACTGCCTTATCTTCAGACCGGTCCGAAGGTATTGCCGGTAGCTCAGGACCTCCGGAAGATGGTAGCTGACAATGCACCACAATACAGGAGGGCCGGCAAGCTCGAGAATAGTGTTATAGCACTCTTAAATTACTGGCAGGATCTGCGTAGGGATTCTGTGAATGTATTTGCAAATCCGCTTAAGATCACGCAGGACGAAAGGCCGCTACTGGATACTGTACATAATCAGATAACAGAAATTATTGTTGAAGAGCGGGCCCTGTTAATTACCAGAACGAGCTCCAATGAAGCATCTGTAGGCAGGGCGATCAATATGCTGATCGCGAATACGGTCATCATACTGCTGATCGCTGCAAGTCTGATGATCGTGTCTTTCCGGGAGCTCTCCGGCAGGATGAAGATCCAGCAGGAGCTACGCAGACGGCTCAAGGATGTGGAAGACCTGAACCAGCAGGCGGGCGAGCAAAACTGGTTACTGACTGGGGTAGCGCATATCAATGAGAGTCTGAGTGGCGAAATGGAAACGCGTGTGCTCGCCACCCGTTGTCTTGAAGTAATGGTCAAATATCTCAAGGTACCTGCTGGTGCGTTTTACAGGTTTGATAAGACTGAAACGACATTGAAACTGTGTGCTGGTATTGCTTTACCGGTAAAAGTTAAAAAAGAGTATGTTTTAGGAGAAGGAGTGACCGGTCATGCCGCTACTAAAAAGGATATTACTATTATAGAACGTGTCCCTGCTACCTATTGGAATATTGAAACAAGTGGTGGTAGTGCGCAACCAGGCGCTATTATCTGCCTGCCCCTGTGGCACAATGAGGAACTGATGGGGGTGATGGAGCTGGTGACTTTCGGAGAGATCTATCCGGGTACGCTGGAACTGCTGAAGACCATCTCAAATGCCATCTCCGTCGCGATCAATGCAGCAGAAGCAAGAGCCAGCATACTGGAACTGCTGGAGCGGGTACAGGAGCAGAAAGAGATCCTGGAAACCCAGCAGGAGGAACTGAGACAATCCAACGAGGAACTGACCCGTCAGTCGGAAATATTACAGGCTTCTGAAGAAGAGCTCCGTGTGCAGGAAGAAGAACTGCGTCAGATCAACGATGAGATGACGGTACAAAACAAAGCCCTGGAAATTGCACGGCAGGAGCTTTCCCTGAAAGCGGAAGAACTGGAACAGAGCAGCCGGTATAAATCGGAGTTCCTGGCGAATATGTCGCATGAACTGCGTACACCACTGAACAGTGTGTTGATACTGGCACGGTTACTGGAAGAGAATAAAGACCGTAATCTGAGTAGCAAGCAGGTGGATTATGCCGGTATTATCCACAAATCCGGTTCAGACCTCCTGAAACTGATCAATGATATTCTTGACCTTTCAAAGATAGAAGCCGGCAAAGTGGAAATGCAGATTGAACCGGTATCTGTCAGCGCCATGGTGGGTGACCTGGAGCAATTGTTCAGGGTGGTGGCAGATGAAAAGGGGATACATTTCTCTGCAGAAATAGCCGCCGGTGTGCCTGCAACGATTCAGACGGACCGGCAGCGTCTGGAGCAGGTGATCAAAAACCTGTTATCCAATTCGTTTAAGTTTACGCCTAAGAACGGTAACATACAATTGCGTCTTACGGCTGCTGTTGATGGTGTACATATAGCAGTAAGCGATACCGGTGCCGGTATTCCGGTGGATAAACAGCAGCTGATCTTTGAAGCCTTCCGTCAGGCAGACGGGTCTACCAGCCGTAAATACGGCGGTACCGGTCTGGGACTTTCCATCAGTAAAGAACTGATGAAAAGACTGGGAGGAGAGATAAGACTGGAAAGTAAGGAAGGACAAGGTAGTACTTTCACGGTTGTATTGCGGATGGACGGAATCGTGCCCGTACAGCAGCCAGTTGAGACGCCCATTCTTCCGCCACCAACCCTTGTAAAGGAAGCCCCGGCGCCGATACCGGTGACGGTAACACCACCGCCGGTTACAGAGGCGCCACAGGTAGAAGATGACAGAGACAAACTGAGTAAGCAGGACAAGCTGGTGCTGATCATAGAAGATGATATCAGTTTTGCGACGATCCTGCGGGATTTTGCGAGAGAAAAAGGATACAAGACGATTGTCGCTTTGAACGGAAATGATGGATTATTCTTTGCCCGTAAATATCTGCCGGCGGCCATATTACTGGATATGACCCTGCCGCTGATAGATGGTAACAGCATTCTGAAGATCCTGAAGAGTAACGAAGACCTGCAACATATAATGGTCCATGTGATATCAGCCGGTGAGGTTTCCTTACAGGTAAGAGACAAAGTAGAAGGTTATACGCAGAAGCCGTTGCAGGTGACAGATATAGAGTCAGTATTCACAGGTATCAGTGACCGTTTACAGGCCCGGTTTAAAAAGGTGCTGGTGGTATCAGATGGCGTATTACTGCATCACCCGTCCTTACAGTCAATGAGTGACGAGCGGCAGTTGCAGACGCGGTATCATCGGGTAAGTGATCTGGAGGCAGCAGGCAAAGAATTAGTGGAGAAGAATTATGATGCATTGATACTGGACGCCGGAACCAATATAACGGACGGTCTGAATAAATTGCACAAGCTCAGGCAGCTGGCCACCAACAAAGGAATGCCTATCATTGTTTATCTTGATCATGATATTTCAGAAGCAGATGAACTGCAACTGAAGAAGGAAGCAGCAGCTATTGTAAGAAATTCTACGTTTTCGACGGACAGGCTAATGGATGAACTGGAGCTGTTCCTGTACAAATTGCAGGAGACGACCCCTCAGCTGAAAGCGGAGCTGTTAGCATCAGAAAGCACATTGTCGGGGCAGAAAATACTGCTGGCAGATGACGACATGCGTAATGTTTTTTCTCTAAGCGCCCTTCTGGGTGAACAGGGAATTGACGTCATCACAGCGGCAGACGGTAAGGAAGCACTCGAACGGCTGGAAGAGCACAATGACATACGACTGGTGCTCATGGACATTATGATGCCTGAAATGGATGGCTATGAAGCGATGCGCAGGATCAGGGCAAATGGTCGTTATAAGTCATTGCCGGTAATCGCCCTTACGGCCAAGGCAATGGCGGGCGACCGGGAAAAATGTATCGCAGCAGGCGCCTCCGACTATATCGCCAAACCGATCGATAGCAGTAAACTTTTATCACTCATGCGTGTGTGGATGGTGTAAATCTTATTGTTTGTTATGAAAGAGGAAATCTTAAATGCAGATTTCCTGGATATCATTAACATTGTCAGGTTACAATACGGGTATGATTTCACCGGCTATGCACAGGCTTCCATAAAACGGCGTTTGCTCCGTTTTATGGGGCATATGCGGCTAAGTTCCGTTTTTGAACTGAAGCACAGATTAGTTAATGACCAGGAATTCTTTTCCAGGCTGGTACAGTATATCACTGTGAATGTGACGGAAATGTTCAGGGACCCCCAGTTCTACCGTACATTGCGTGAACAGGTATTGCCAAAACTGGCAGCCTATCCCAATATCAAAATATGGCATGCGGGTTGTTCTACCGGGGAGGAGGTATTTTCCATGGCCATCCTCTTGCAGGAAGCCGGACTGCTAAGCCGTACGAAGATCTACGCAACGGATCTGAATCCGGCTAACCTGGAAAAAGCTGTCACAGGCATTCTGCCACTGGACAATATGAAAGACTTTACGCAGAACTACATTCAGTCCGGTGGACTGGCAGACTTTTCTAATTATTACACCGCCAGATATGATAATGTGCTGATCAAAAAAGAACTAAGGGAGCATATTGTATTCTTCCAGCACAATCTGGTGACAGATAAAGTATTCAACGAGTTTCAGCTGATCTGCTGCCGGAATGTATTTATTTATTTCAACCGGGAACTGCAAAACAGCGTCTTACAGTTGTTTTATGACAGTTTATCACCCCGGGGATATCTGGCGATGGGTATTAAGGAAACGATGCGCTTCGCGGATATTCACCGGAAATTTGAGGTGGTACATGCCCAGCATAAGATATACCGGCGTAAAGAATAGCAGACTATAAGATTATTACCGTGTATGAACAACAGATTTGACGTCATAGTCATTGGAGGGTCGGCGGGCAGCCTGTTAGTGCTGACGGAGATCCTTGATGCCTTGCCTCACCAGCTGGCGCCTCCGGTCGTGATTGTATTACATCGTCTCCGGAATGTGCAGAGTGAAATGGGGCGTTTATTGTCTACCAGGAGAAAGATCGTTGAACCGGAAGATAAAGAGCCCGTGCGGGAGCATTGTATCTACCTGGCGCCGCAGAATTACCATCTGATGGTAGAAGCAGAAAGGACCTTTATGCTGGATTATTCCGAATTGGTGAATTATAGTCGCCCGTCCATTGACGTGACGTTTAGTAGTATTGCTGAGGTATATGGTGCAAGGACTTTAGGTATCTTGCTGAGCGGCGCGAATAAGGATGGCGCGGAGGGACTTTGTCAGATTATGGCGGCAGGAGGGACTGGCCTGGTACAGGACCCGCGTACAGCCTCTTTTGAGGCGATGCCGCAGGCAGCGATTGACATGTGTCCGGGAGTGATCCCCCTGGGAATAGAAGATATTAAGAAATTTATAATTGGTGAAACGTAAATGTATAAATCGTCGTATATACGATCAAAATAGCCGTTAAAAGAATTTAGAAGGATGACTAAGAAATTTACTATTCTGCTGGTGGATGACCGGATGGAAAACCTGCTGTCTCTGGAACAGATGCTGCTTGCTGATAACAGGACTTTTTTGCAGGCTACATCGGGGAATGACGCACTGAGGCAGGTATTGAAGAACGAAGATATAGGGTTGATCATGCTGGACGTGCAGATGCCCGACATGGATGGTTTTGAAGTAGCACGGTTATTAAAAGCGAATCCGAAAACCCGCGATATTTCGATCATTTTCGTAACAGCGATCAATAAAGATGAATATTATGTGCTGAAGGGATTTGAGAAGGGGGCGGTGGATTACCTGTCCAAGCCTTTAGATATCAATGTGACCCGTGCCAAAGTCGACGTCTTCGAGCGACTCTACTTTTATCAACATGAATTAAGGCAGGCATTAAAAGACAAGGAGCTGATCAATGGTCAGCTGGAGCGTTTTATGCATGTGGTGGCGCATGACCTGAAATCGCCATTATCAGGAATTGCCGGCCTATTGCTCCTGATGAAGGAAGAAGAGGAAATTATTAAGTCAACTTTCCTGTCGGAATATACGGACCTGGCGATCAATGCTACTACCCAGCTGGCGGACATGATCACGGCTATACTGGATTACAGCCGGGAGCATCAGTTCCGGCACAAGGAGGAGGATGTGGAGGTCAATGAGCTGTTACAACAGCTGATAAAGCTGCTGTTTCCTCCGGCGAAGGTGGAGATATCCATCGTGGACGAGATGCCGGTGATCCATACCAGTCGCCAGAAATTACAGCAGGTCTTTCAGAATCTGTTGAGTAATGCGATTAAGTACAACGACAAAGAGAAGGCGGAGATTACGATCGGGGGTAAACCGGATGGGGATTTCTATGAATTTTACGTTAAGGATAACGGTCCGGGCATAGAGGAAAAGGACAATGAGCGCATTTTTAAGCTCTTTGAAAAAGTGGATAATGAGGACGACAAAGGCACTGGTATCGGGCTCAACATCCTGAAATTACTGGTTGAAACCCAGGGAGGAAAGGTTTGGGTAGACTCCAGGTTAGGCGATGGCAGTAGCTTCCATTTTCAGTGGCGCCGATAAAAAAGCGCTCAGGTAACGAAAAAAAAGCATAAATTAATAGTTGAATGATAGGAATAGCCCATTCAATATGTGTATGACAGAGTTTTATTTATATTCAGACAGGGACAATGAGCAGAAGTCTGCAACCGGTAATGAAGAAGAGATATTACATACCGGTTCGGGAGGTGCATTTGATGAAACTGAATCCGCCGCTGACGAAGCTGAGTGGGAGATGACAGATGAGCAACTGGACGAACGACTGGAAAATCCTGAAAAGAAAACCAAGAGAAAGCGACCAGCTTATTGATTGATATAGATTCGTTTACGATAGGGCATAAAAAAAACCGGCACTAAAGGAATAAAGTACCGGTATTTCATTTTGCATTGTTCGTAAACGAAGTTTATAGTATCTGCCCCGTATTTTACCGGGAGTTACTATTTAATATGTATAGTATCATTTTTGTAGTAGTATTCTGCACTTCGGATGATCTCCAGCGTCTCCAGGAATGAACCTATTCCTTCGGACTTGTCGATTTGTCCATTAATGGTCTTTTCTGCAACGGCGGGATTGTCAGGTACGATCTTCACATCATACCACCTCTCGAGTATGGGAATGATGTCTTTGAGAGGTGTTTTGTTGAACGTATATTTCCCTTCGAGCCATGAAAGTACGTTGTTTTTATCAAATGGACGCGTATTGATGCCTTTTTGAGTAGTATATTCTGCTTCTATGCCTGGTTTGAGTACTACTTCCTGCTTACCGGCCAGCACTTTTACGGCGCCTTGTACAAGGGACACAGCTGCTTTGTCCGCATTATAGGTATTTACATTAAATTCTGTACCAAGCACCTGTATGGTGGTTGCAGGCGTGTGTACTGTAAACGGCTGTTCTGCTGCTGTGGCTACTTTCACGTAAGCTTCTCCAGTGAGAGTGATCTCGCGGGTCCGGCCATTGAATCCGAAAGGGAATTGCAGGGTGCTTCCTGCATTCATACGAATTTCTGTGCCGTCTGCAAGTCTGATGGAATAATCTTTGCCGGGAGGTACTACCAGTTTATTTAGTCCGCTGTTGTTTCTGTCCGCAATGAAGGTCAGCGTATTATGACTGGTGTTGAGTGTCACGTTTCCTTCTTCAATGCTATAGTGCTGCTCATTGCGGGAGAGATCGAAGATCTCACCATTTTCGAGTTCAAGGTAGACACTTTTCGGCGGAATCTGCTTACGACTGTCAGCCAGGACTTTAGAGTTATGGTTGGTTTTTGTGAATTGGTATATTCCGAATGCGCCGGCTCCGACGAGGGCGGCTGCGATGAGTAGCTTTTTGAATGGGAAGCGAGGGGTTTTGTAATACGCCCTTCTTTCCATAACGCCTTCCATAATTTCGGCGGCGGACATTGTTTCAAAATCTTTCCTGCGCTGCTCGTCCTTCAGGAAGAACTGCTGAAGATCTTTCCAGGTAGCGGCTACTTCAGCATCTTTTTTGATGAGAGCGTCCACTTCTGCTTCGTCTTCAGCATTCAGGCTGCCTGTAAGCTTAAGCAATAATAACTCGTGTATGTCATTTCTTTCGCGCATGTACTTCTCAATGTGACAATACCAGTAATAAAGCTTTAGTACTTACAGGATTTTTTTCAGTTTCTCCTGTAATTTTTTGCAGGCGGTATGAATGTGTACGTTCACGGTATTAATGGAGAGCCCCATATCGAGGGCTACTTCCTTTCTTTTTTTTCCTTCAATATATACCTGTGTAAAGATATTGGAGGACTGCAGCGGCAATGTTTTAATTGCTGCTGAGATGGAACGTTTAAGTTCTTCTCTTTCCAGGCTGCTTTCTGCTTTGGTGACAAAGTCCTGGAAAAATGACCATGCATTTTTCTTATGCTCTTCGGTGTCTTTCGTTTTTATATGCCTGTAGCATTTGTAACGAAGAGATTGGAACAGGTAGGACCTTATATTGGTTTGTACGTTTGCAAGCGAACGTTTTTCCCATATTTCAATAATCAGGTCCTGTACCATGTCTTTGGCTTCCTGGCTATCTTTCAGTAGCCTGTAAGCTTCAGCCCAGAGAGCTTTTGCATGGTTCTGGAATATAGCCTCGTATGTGACATTATCGTCTGCCGTTTGCAGATCGTTAGTATTCGCATGACGCATTATATAACCCCTTTACTATTTACGAATGTGATGCTGAATCCCCGTTGGATGCTGATTTTGCTGTTTAAAAAGCGGGGCGAAAGTACTAAACACATAGATGTTATTTTGAAATTAACTTATGGGTACTCATGTTAATGATTTGTAAATGCGATCCTGATGTAAGTACGTTAACAATGCTACAGTCTTGTAAATGCTTGTCTTTTAATTCTTTGGGTAAAGCTAGTAATCGTGGATGTCTTTTATTGAGATTGTTATGGCACTGAGTACATATACGGTAAAACACATGGATTGGATTTATGGTTTGCAAAAAAAAGAAAATTTTTTCCGCTAAAGCTTTTTTGGATAAAATGTCACAATACTACTTGAACACACTGTTACCATGTAAAGTTTCATCAGATCAGGCCAGTGCAATTGTGGAGTAAACGATTTTATTGACCACTCTAATTTCTGATAATTATGTATCACCGTTGTTGGGACTGTATTTTATACAGCCTCGGGGTCTTTGTTTTATTTATATTCCCTATTCATCCTGTACAGTCACAGGAACAAAGCAGCCAGCAGAGAGTATCCCTGCAATATGACAACATCCAACTCGCTGATTTTTTCCATATCATTTCGCAACAGACAGGATACATTGTTTTCTACGATAATCAGATTGTTAATGGGCAACTTAAAGTAACCGTGCATGTGGATAATGTACCGTTGCAACAGGTGCTGGAAAAGATATTACCTGAGAAAGGATATGCCTGGAAAATGAAGGCTGGTAAGCTCTTCATCTTTAAAGGCAATAAGGATATTAAGTCTGATAAAAAAGAAATAAAGGAACCGGTATATACTGCCAGAGGTATCATCAGCATGTCTGACGGTACGCCGCTGGAAGGCGCCAGTATCAGCGTAGCAACTACCGGTGCTGCCATTACAAGAACAAATGAAAAAGGTCTTTTCTTCTTCGATACCAATACCAGTGATACACTGATCCGTGTGAGCTACACAGGATTTAAGTCACAGGAGATCAGAATGAAATCAGGTGTATCAACCAATGTCATATTGCAACCCATGATCACTGATCTCGCTGCGGTTGCCGTAAGAAGTAATGGTTATCAGAAGATACCGCAGGAAAGAGCAACGGGTTCTTTTGTACAGATCAATAATCAGTTGTTCAATCGCAGAGTAGGTGCTACTGTACTTGAACGTCTGGAAGGTATTGCCAGCGGTGTGTTATTCCCCAATAAAAACATTCCTCCCTATTCCAATGAAGCCTATATTTCTGTACGTGGCAGAAGCACCATCCTCGCAAATGCACAGCCTTTAATAGTAGTAGATAATTTTCCCTATACAGGTGATATTAACCTGCTCAATCCGAATGACGTGGAGAATATCACTGTATTAAAAGATGCAGCTGCAGCATCTATCTGGGGTGCTTTTTCAGGGAATGGTGTAATTGTGATCACAACAAAAAGAGGTAAACTGCATCAGCCGTTTAAAGTGGAAGCCAATATGAATATTACTGTCGGTGCGAAGCCTGATCTTTATTATAACCGTGCTTTCCTGCCTGCAAATGAATTTATAGCTGTAGAGCAATTTCTTTTTGATAAGGGTTTTTATGATGATGATCTGTCCAATACTTTCACGTATCCTGTTATTTCACCGGTAGTGGAATTACTGGATAAAAAGCGGAGCGGACTAATATCAGCTGCAGAAGCAGATGCCGCTATTAATAAGTACAGAAACCTGGATATCAGAAAGGATTATGAGAAGTATATGTACAGGAATAGTGTGAATCAGCAATATGCGGTGAATATCAGTTCTGGTGGGGATAGGAGTGCGTATATGTTGTCCGTGGGATATGACAGGAATTTGAGTAGCAGGGTGGGGGCTGCATCGGACAGGTTTACGTTGAATAATTATAGTACGTTTAATTTTTGGAACAGGGCGGAGTTGTCGACGGGCATTTCGTTTACGATGAATAAAAGTGATAATGGAATAAGTAGCCAAATCTATCCTGGCGGTGGAAAGCTTGTATATTATCCTTATGCACAATTGGCGGATGCCAATGGAAATGCATTGGATTTGCCAAAAGATTTCCGATATAGTTTTATTAGTAACCTGCATGATGAAGGGTTATTGGATTGGACGTATAGGCCATTGGATGAGTTGAAGTTCGCGGATAATACTACGCGGCAGTATCATATTCGGCTGAATCCAGGGTTGAAGATACATATTATAAAAGGGCTGGACGCGGAGATCAGGTATCAGTTTGAGAAGCAGTTATCAAGAATTAAAGAATACAATGGCATCGAAACGTATGCGACCCGTAGCGCTATTAATCTTTTTACGCAGATTGAAAATGGAAATGTTAACCACCCCTTGCCTTTGGGTGGTATGATGATAGAAACAAACGGAGAAATCACAAGTAATAGTTATAGAGGACAGTTGAATTTTAATCGGGAGTTTGGGAGACGTCATTTCATTACAGCGCTTGCTGGTGTCGAGCAGAGGGAGAGCATTACAGAAGAGGGAACACATACTTATGTAGGCTATAATAAGGAAAGGGGTACATATGCTACCACATTGGATTATTCAAGATATTATGACAGCTATATGTATCTGGGAGAGGCAGGATATATCCCCGGAATAGGACCTTTAAGGAGATATAATAATGAATTTATTTCTTACTATGGGAATGCAGCTTATACACTTGACGGAAAGTATATCTTTTCAGGTAGTGCAAGGCTTGATCAGAGTAATATTTGGGGGGTCAATACCAATCAGAGAGGAGTACCACTATGGTCTGTGGGGGCGGCATGGAATCTTGACGAGGAACGTTTTTATCATTGGGATTTATTTCCTGTATTGAGATTAAGAACAACTTATGGTATCCATGGAAACTATGATCCGTCTTTAACAGGTAAGCTTGTAATTTCTAATTCAGGCGTAAATGGTGCGGGGCAACCGACAGCAGGTATCGAAAATCAGCCCAACCCTGATTTAAGGTGGGAAAAATCTGCAATGCTCAATGCAGGGGTTGATTTTGAAATAGCGAATCACATTTTGAGGGGAAGTATTGAGTATTACAGAAAAAGAGGAACAGACCTCATTGGCAACCAGCTGGCGGCGCCACAGACAGGTACCTATGGCTATAAAAGTAATTCGGCAAATATGAGCGGTGGAGGAGTGGATGTGATGCTGACATCTATCAATGTTAATAGAAAAGTTGGCTGGACAACAGATTTTTTGTTTAGCTACAATTGGGACCAGATCGTTGAATATAAAATATCTCCAAACTTCAGGGGGATTGTAGGAAGCGCAGATGGGACAACGTCAATGTTATATCCTACTATAGGAAAGCCTGTATATGGACTTTATAGCTTCAGGTTTGCAGGATTGGACGCAGAAAACGGTGATCCTTTAGGTTATATCGATGGTAAAGTAAGTAAGGAGTATGATAAAATAATATCCGCTGTTAATCTGAATGATATAAAGTATCATGGTCCTGCCCGCCCCACTATATTTGGAGCACTACGTAATACCATATCATATAAGTCATTTACATTATCAGCGAATATCGCATTCAAAATGAGATACTATTTCAGGAGATCTTCCATCTCATATGAAAACCTGTATAATGCCTGGCGGGGACATATAGATTATCTGAGCCGTTGGCAGAAACCGGGAGATGAATTACATACAAACATACCTTCTATGACTTACCCACAGGACCGGAATAGGGAAGAATTTTATCAGTATTCTGAGCCTCTTGCAAACAAAGGTGACCATATACGCTTGCAAGACCTGCGGGTGAGTTATGCTATGAGTCCTTCTTTTTTGCGTAAAATCGGAGCAAGTGGTTTTCAGGTATATGTCTATGCTAATAATATTGGAATTCTCTGGCGTGCAAATAAATATAAGATAGATCCAGATTTTATAATGATCGAACGTGTGCCCAGATCATTTTCTTTCGGATGTAAATTTGAATTATAACGCATTAATCCTTTGAGCTATGCCGAAGCATTTGTTGTACATATCAGTACTGTTTGTGTTATTAGGGTGTACCAAAAAACTCGATACGAAACCGGATCAATCCAAGACCGTACCTCAAACTATTGGCGATTTTCAGGCATTGCTGGATAATAGTGATATTATCAATGCTTTCATTCCTGCATATGGAGAAGCTGCTGCCGATAATTATTATATAACCGATGCGCGTTTTAATGCACTGCCCCTTAATGGTATGAGGCAAGGGTATATATGGGGAGATGATATTTTTCCTGTTAATGATTTTATATCGGACTGGTCAGGTAATTATATACGCATAAATCTCTGCAATCTCGTGCTGAACGGAATGAGTGAAATTTCCGAAGGTGTAGGGAGTTCGGCATATAATAACCTTCAAGGTTCTGCCTTGTTTGTTCGCGGAATGTCTTTTTATCTGTTATCAGGGATATTCTGCAAACCTTACGATAGTGCTACGGCGGTTTCCGATCTGGGTATTCCACTAAGATTAAGTCCGGATGTGAAGAAAATTTATCAGCGTGCGAATTTGAAGGAAACTTATGATAGAGTTCTCAGTGATTTAAAAGATGCAATTCCGTTGCTTCCCCGTGAGCCTTTGAACAAATTGCGTCCATCTAAGGTGTCGGCATATGCATTGCTGTCAAGGATATATCTGGGATTGGGTAACTATGCAGATGCAATTAAATATGCGGATAGCTCGTTGGCTATTTATAATGAATTACTGGATTATAATACTGTATCGGATGAAGGAAATCTACCCTTTGAGAAATTTAATTCGGATGTAATCTTATATGGTATTTTATCTCCTTTCGCATTGCTTAGTATGACCAGTTCATATATTGACACAACGCTTTACAAACAATTTGAGGAGAATGATTTAAGGAAGTCCCTTTTTTTTAGAATAGGATTAGCTGGTCAGATATTATTTAAAGGGACTTATTCCGGCGATGTTTTTGTACAATTTGGAGGCATCACAGTACCTGAGGTTTTACTGACACGCGCGGAATGTAATGCAAGAGAAGGAAAAATATCCGCAGCTATGTCCGATCTGAACACCCTGCTCCGCAAAAGATGGAAGTCAGGGACCTATATAGATCTGGCATTGGGAGATGCTCAGGTAGCGCTAAAAAAAATACTGGATGAACGAAGAAAGGAATTGATATTCAGGGGGCTTAGATGGTTTGACCTGAGACGCCTGAATAAAGATGCCCGCTTTGCAAAAAAACTTACCCGAAAAATTAACGGGAACGTATATGAATTACTCCCTAATAGTCCCAGATATGTTTTCCCTATTCCTGAAGAAGAAATTGTGTCAAGTGGGATACAACAAAATGTAAGATGAAATTTGTTTTGCAATGTTTGTCGCTATTGACCATGTTTGGTATTTCTTCTGTCTCAGCGCAGGATACAGAGACGTTTGCAAACACCCCCTCTGATGTGAGGCCGGTTATAACCGGACAACATGTGCCTGATTTTACGTTATATAATGTATTAAATCATGAACAGGACCAGGCGACATTCAAAGACTTTAAAGGGAAGGCTATATTAGTTGATTTTTGGGCGATTTTTTGCCAGCCTTGTCTGGCCCAGTTCCCTAAACTGCAACGTCTGCAAGAGAAATTTGCGGATGATCTGCAAATTGTCACTGTTACCTATGATAGTCTTTCCAAAGTTAAAAAATTGTTCGAGAATATTCGATATCAGGGATTTAAACTATTAACCGCTACTAATGGCCCGGCCGGATTGAATGATAGCCTTTATTTTAGCTTTCCCCATAAATATATTCCTCATTATGTATGGATTTCCAGGAATGGAACCGTGATCGCCTCTACAGGGCATGAAGCGTTAAATGAGGATAATGTAAAAGCTTTGATCGACGGGAGGGACTTATCTCATCTTGATGTAAATAAAGATAGCATAACAGAGGTAAAACATCCTGCAATGTTTTCATATCAGGAAGCTGATATAGCTGAAAGGATGATGTTAAATGATTCCATTACGGGAATGCTTGCCTATTCTATGTTGTCGGGATATAACAAGAAATATCCACCCAGTTCAGGTATAGATTGCCTGGGGATTTATAACGAAAGGAGGTTGCGAATATGGAACCTTCCATTGAGTACGATGCTGAGATTTGCATTTGGAGAGCTAAGTCCTGACCCGAGAGAGCAGCGACTTGTACCGGTACCAAGAGTTTTTTTTAATATCCGCAATAAGGCTAATTTGGAAAGGCTAACGGTAAATTATACACAGGCGCCGGCAACTGCAACTGATCTGTATTGTTATGATCTTATTGTACCGGATAAAGGAATGAGAATGTTGCAGGAAAGGATGAAAGAAGATATCTATAGATATTTTGGTGTAAAGGGGACGATCGTGAAAAAGAGATTGGCGTGTTACGTCTTATATGTAAGTGATAGCAGTATGCTGAAAACTAAAGGTGGTGATCTGGTCGAGGAGGGTAACATTTACTATCTGAAACTAAGGAACGTTCCATTTTCAAAATTAGTGGAACATATCAGATCGTTTAATGAGGGCGGCACAGCTGCTTCCTATCGGGGTCTGGAGTCTGCAATTATCATAGATGAAAGTCACCTTTATGCTAAGATAGATATAGACCTTGCAGCTAAAATGAATGATGTGCAGGCATTAAAGCGTGCGTTACATGCATTTGGTATTGAGCTTTGCGAAGATGAGAAGAATATCGATGTATTGTTATTGGAAGACTAGTAAGTTCATCTAAAATGATTTAAGACCGAAAATGGTAACCATGGAAGACGGATTTCTTCTGATGGTGACAGTATTGGCTCCCTGCAGCTGTGTTACATATTGACTCGAGCTGCCTGCAGCTATATAACAACATTGTATTGATGCACTGTAAGGGCATTCATTGTTAATACTTACTCCCGATGATGTCGGCACAGTAGAACAAAGGTTAAGTCTATTGGTGTTACTACTGGTTGCATATGCGCCCAGCGCACTAAATAGAAAAACCGCTAAAGTTGGATTCAGCTTAATGTATTTCATTTTACCCCATGATGTTTTAAAAATGCACTTAGTCGCATTCAAATTTCACAAAATATTATCCAGCTGGATTTATCCAATCAGACATAATTTGATACCATTCCGGCATTCTCAATAATACTGGTGATGGGATCTCATAAAGATATGTGGTTGATATGTGCTCTATTCCCGTTCGTAAAGATACGAAAGGACGTTGCTTTGGGGTATTGGTTGGAGTGTCTAATGTTTGTCCATATTAGCATATAATGAGGTCCTATATTTGTAGTATACTTTTTTATACGCTAATATGGACAAAGTTCTTATTATTTGAGGCCAAAAATTACCGTCATCTGCACCGGGCTCCTTCTGATAGAAACCGTTCCGCTAGGTTGCGTTTGAGTAACATATTGAGAAGTACTTCCCGCAGAAATGTAACAACATTGTACTGCCGGAGAAAAAGGACATTCCCAATTAATAGAAGGCCCAACTGTTGTTGGAGTTGTTAAACAGATATCAATCCGGGTTGTCTTTTTACTACTCGCGATCGCCCCCAATGCACTCAATAATAACACCCCGGCCAGATAATCCATTTTCATTTTTTTCATGTTTGCTTATGTTGAATGAATAAAAATATGATCCCATCAGGGTAACTCATACACCGAAATCCTGTCCTTATAAGTCACCACTAACCGCTTACCAACCACCCTGAATGAACTCAGTCTCTTCACATTTCCAAGCGGTACATAAAAACTCTCCAGATACTTCCCGCTCCCCGCATCATACACATCTATCACCGTCTCCCGCTGATCTGTAGCCATTGTTTCATTATCAGCTTTCAACAGACTATTCACATATAACTTCCCGTCATACACCTGGCTCAGATAATTGATCAGCATACGATCTCCTTTGGGCTTATATAACATATCATCACTGCCCGTCTTATTATGACTAATATATTCACCATGGGACTGTGTAAAAGTGTCAATCGTATGTGCAGGTGCATGCTTTTGTAAGCTCGTATCAAAAAGCAGGATGTTATTACAGAACTGTCTTACATAAATACATTGCGTGTTTTGTGCATCATATAAAAGATTGCCGCTGGAAGATAGGTTTGTATCTGTAAACAGACCATCTGTGTGATAAGCCGATGTATATAGGTTCAGACGACAGAAAGATTGATCCGTATCATTGCCTGTGAAATATCTCAGTATAAAGCTGGAATCGCTGATTTGTACTGCACCGGTATAATTCCCTGGTGTATTGATCCTGGTAAGTTTCTTCGCTGGTATATTATATCTGAAAATACTGGCCATATTGTATGCATATAGAAAAGCATCCGGATAATGCACATAGACACTGAATCCGTTGGCCAATCCTGCTTTTACACTATCCAGCGGAAGAGGGATTGTTTGCAGCTGATGCAGACCTGTATCCGCATAGGTAATAAATGATGGGTCGCCACTATGGAAGTAAAGAACACTATCGCTGTTGCCCGCTACAAACAGCATATGAGGCACAATAGCAGATGCCAGCAACTTTACTTTATTATTATTGAAAGTCCGGTTAAAACCATGTTTTGTGTCAAGGGGTCTCCTGGAATTGCTCACCAGGAAGAACATAATACCGCCAGTCAATAGGGTCAGCAGTAATACTGCAAATAGTCTTTTGATCATAAAATGTGATTATTTCTTTTTGAATGGTAAGAAGAAAATGCCAGCCATCGCAATGAGGGTAAATACGATGTTAAAGATGAAATGCTGGTCCCAGTTCATCTGCGATAGAATACCGCCGCAGGAACAGGGAACGAAATAACTGTAATGCAACATTGCATAGATATAGATCGTGAATGCCAGCATCATCGCATAAGAGAGATAAAATCCTGTCAGCCGGGTGCCGGGAATAACAAGCAGGGCGGCTATCAGTAACTCAAATGAAGGTAACGACCAGGCAAGGAGACCGGCATATCCGGTTACAAAGGGTGACTGTCCCAGCTGATATTCGAATGTATCATACTGCATCAGTTTACTGATGGCGGCATAAGTGAAGAGTGCTACCAATAACACTGCGGGTAACTCAATGAATAGTTTACGTGTCATAACGGATTAACGCTTGTTTAAATAGGTTATATGTGTCTGTTTCGGATATTTAGTCTGACGACCTTCGGTGAACAATCGAAATGTTTTCTGAATTCGCGGGTGAAACTGGAAAGATTGCTGTAGCCTACTTCCTGTGCAATATGAGCGAGCTTGTTGTCAGAAGATTGTAACAGCTGCATCGCACGTTGCATCCGCTGTTCCTGGAGGTAGGCGAGAACTGTCTGTTGCTCGGATTTCTTAAAATCTTTTTTAAGCTTGGACTCGCTGATGAAGAAAGCCGCAGCAATATCTGACAGAGTGATTTTCTTACTCAGATGCCGGTTGATATACACCTTGATATCAAAGATCAGGCGTTCATGTACCTCACTCCCGGAAGGCGGCAGTGCAGTTTTCTCCAGATTGTCAATGGCCGCCGTGATCAGTTCCGTCAGCTGCGCATATAAACGCAGCTGTTGAATCCCGTCTCTTACCACCGTTTGGCGGATATCGTCTATCAGCTGCCTGAATTTCGGTTCCATCGGCTGTGGACAAACAGAAGACTGAAAAGGTAGCGGCGATGTCAGTAAGGAACGTACCAGTGTGGATGCAGGAACAATGTCTGCAATTAATGTAGGTGGAATATCTATCTGGATAAATTCACTCAGCCCCGCAGGAAGTAGCATCTCATGCGGACCTGTATTCATTTTTAGCAACCGGTATTCGCCGGCGGATAATGAAATCTTACCCTCCGTCGGTACAGACCAGGCAACCGTTCCGCGTAACATGATGTGCAGGGTCAGCGCATCATTTTTACGACGGACCCGCATCACCGTTTCTTCTTCTACAAGCGTAGTGACATTCATAATACGGCAACCGTGGATAGCAATGATCTGTTCTATCCGGGTAAATACAGGTGTGGATCTGAAAATGGGTTTGGTGAAAGGATAGACATATGCTTGAAACTCCTGTGGAATGACCTGCGAGGTTTTCACCTTCTCGGGCAACAGGATATCAATAAGAGACGGCATGTGTTGTGTGTTAATGGTGAACGGTTCTCAGGGATGTTTTGTTAAGGATTAATACGGGCTCAGATGTTGGCTAACGGTATATACGATCTGGCACTGAACGAATATAGAGAATTTTTACTGCAAAACGATAACCCGCTTATCACAGAAATATACACTTGCAAAATCATTTTTATATCTTGCTCCGGCTTACTGAATTTTAACCATAACATGGAGCAGAAAAAGAATCAGTCCAGAAGGACCTTCCTCAGGAATGGTATAGGCGCCGTTGCCGCATTTACAATAGTGCCCCGTCATGTTTTAGGGCGTGGGTATCTGGCGCCCAGCGATCAGCTGACAAAGGGTGTGATCGGTACCGGTGGGATGGGAAAAGGACATTTCGGATATGCCGGTACCAGAGTAGTGGCTATCTGTGATGTGGATAAACTGCATCTGCAACAGGCGCAGGAGGTACTGGGTGAAGGGGTAAAAACCTTTGACGATTACCGCGAATTAATACAGTTACCTGAAGTAGATATCGTACACATCGCTACGCCGCCTCACTGGCATGGAATTATGTCTGTCGAAGCCGCACGTGCAGGAAAGGATATCTGGTGTGAAAAACCCATGACGCGTACCATAGGAGAGGGAAAGCGGGTGAAAGAAGCCGTACAGCAATACGGGCGGATGTTCCGCCTGAACACCTGGTTCCGGTTTGAGGATAATTTCTATGGAATGAATACGCCGGTAAAGCCGGTTAAGAAACTGGTTAACAGTGGTATGCTGGGCTGGCCGCTTACGGTGACATTGAACCGCCATACCGGTTTCGACTGGAAACAGCATTGGGTGGGAAAAACAAATCTTCCTGTAACACCGGTGCCAGCTGAATTAAATTACGACCGCTGGCTGGGACCTGCTCCATATAAGCCTTATCATCCCGACAGGGTACATCAGCGCTTCCGGGGATACTGGGACTATGATGGCGGCGGACTGGGAGATATGGGACAGCACTTCCTCGACCCGGTGCAGTATATACTCGGGAAAGATGATACCAGTCCGGTCTCTGTGGAAATAGATGCCCCCCAGCAACACCCGGACGCAGTAGGCACCTGGAGAAGGATCACCTATACCTACAAGGACGGATGTAAGATCATCCTTGATGGTGAAGGCACAGATGAAAAAGCTGCATTTATCGAAGGACCTTCCGGTAAGTTGTACCCTGGTTTCCGCTCTGATATTCCCGATCTGGCGAAGAAACTGGCAGCATATCCGGACCCACCGCCACAGGTGACTGATTTCCTTATTTCCGTAAAGGAGCGCCGGCAGTTTGCCCTGAATGAAGAGAATGGACATCGCTCCTGTACATTGGTAAACATAGCAAAGATCGCACTGCAGGTAGGTCGTTCGCTGGAGTTCGATCCTGAGCGACAGGTATTCCTGTATGACGATGCCGCTAACAGCCTGATTGACCCACCTGCCCGCACTGGTTGGGCTTAACAGACAACTACAATCCTATGAAAAAAAAGATATTATTCTTCATACTGATGCTGAGTTGTGTCACACTGTCTGCACAACAAAAGCAAAGCCCTTATGCAACGAGGATCAACCGGGTGCTGAAACGGATGCCTGCAGATAATCAGTTACAACTGGATAGTTGTATGCAGCAGATAGCAGCGCTTGGCATTAACGGACTGACTGAAATGGCCTGTATGCTGCGTCTTCCCGGGAAAGGAGACAATACAGCCCTGCAATACGCGTTGAATGGCTATGCCAGTTACGTGGCCGCCGCTACAAGAGATTCCCTGCGTACCAAAGCAGTAAAAGCATGGGGTAGAGCGCTTAAACTGACCACGGATGCAAGTGCTAAAATATTTCTGATAGAACAGTTACAGTTCTTTGGCGACAATGCCGCTATAGCATTATTAAAACCTTACCTGCAACAACCTCGTTACAGTGATCCTGCTATTCGTGTACTATCGCAGATAAAGACTTCTGCATCCCTGATTGCCATGGAACTGGCTTTGGATAAAGCAAAAGGGAATAGTGAAATAGCATTGATAAAAGCCCTGGGCGATCGTCGGTATATAGCCGCTGAAGGTGCAATCACATTACGTGCTTCTTCAGCTGATCCGGTACTGAAAAGAACAGCATTGTTTGCATTGGCAAATATTGCCAGCGAGGACAGCGAACCAGTACTATTTGCGGCAGCTGAAAAAGTAAATTTCTCCTATGATTCAACAGGCGCCACAGCGGCCTATCTGTTGTTCATCGATAATCTTGGCCATAACTGGCCAACAGCACCTGCACAGACCGCGGCTAATAAAGTGCTCCGGCAATGCAAGGGAGACAGTCTTTCACATGTACGTATCGCGGCATTGAAAACTATTGTGGATATTATGGGAGATAATGCGACCAATACCTTAACACTGGCCGCTGATAATAAAGATCCGCAATACGCAGCAGCAGCCCTTGCCATGGCAGGAAGATTCATGAATGGAGCCAATGCCGATGTCTGGCTGCAAAAAGGTGAACGCTCGCAACCTGCTACCAAAGCGGCTGTCATTACTATGCTGGCCGCCACTAAACAACGTGTTGCAATATCATTGTGTACAAAAGCGTTAAAGGACAGTGATGTGCGTGTAAGGATGGCTGCCATTGAAGCCAGCGCACAGATGCAAAGCCCGGAGATGCTAAGTCCTTTGCTGGTAGCGATGAAAACGGCTGATTCCACAGAGGTCAAAGCCATCGGTAATAGTCTGCTGAGTATCAGAAGCCGAGATGTGTCCGGTTATGTAGCAGTGGCGCTGCAACAAGCACCTCCCTTTGTACAGATCACTTTACTGCATGTACTGGCGTATAAGAAGGCTGCAGACAAAGAACGTTTTATCCGGTTGTTGCTGAATAGCGAAAATCCGGATGTCGTAACAGCAGCTAAAACTACACTGGAGGCCGTCAGGGAGTAAATCTCTTTTTATGGCACTTTATTTGTTAATGATATGATATCTGATAAACGTTTATCATATCAATCTATATTAAATCACTATCAATTCGGCTCTCATTATGAAATCACTGTTGCTTCTGCCTATGTTGCTGTTAGGTTGCGTATTCACCTTCAGCAGCTGCACCAAAGAAGAAATAACCCAGCAAGTTGTTATACCTAATAAAACTATTCAGTTTGAAGTAAAGCCTGACGCCTGGAAATATGACAACACCACAAAAACTTATTATGCACAGATTCCTGTTCAGGAAATAGACGATTACGCTAATCAGAACAGTGGTATCCTTGTATATATTTCAGATGATCAGCAGTTATGGGAAGCAATTCCTGACGTAATCAACGGCTCTACTTATATCTACACTTACGAAACCGGTAATCTGTACCTGGAAATACAGAATGTTGATGGTACGACGCGTAACCCGCCTACCAGATCTGTATTTACCAAAGTGGTGATCGTAGAGTCAGATCCTGCATAATATTTATTAATTGCCATATATGAAGGGTGGAAGGTGATCATGTCACTTTTCACCTTTTTTTATGTATGAGCGGTAACCTGCCGGTAAGTACTTTACTGGAGGAAACCTGCCCCTTTATTGCCGGTAGTAACTGTACCTTTGCAATAGTAATTACGTTATCTGACAACGTAGTATACAGTTGTAGGTTTAAACAGTGCTGGTTTAGTCTTATGCCGGCAGTTTTTTTAATACTTCCCTTCCCTGATAGTTAATTCACAAATAATGGTGAATTATTGATTTTTGTGCTTCCTGTCTGCCGTCTATCCATTATTCCCCCTCTGGTATTTTGATTTTGGCTTGTCAACGTATATTTTTGTTTTTATCAGTGAATGAGGCATTTCTGCCTGTAAACTTTTCATGCACATTATGGTTCGGAAATTACTGAATGCGACAGGTCTTTTACTAGCACCTTTTTTACCATTGGCTGCACAGAGCCAATATGAATTAAACAGTGGCTGGCAATGTAACAATATTGCGAAAGTGACTGTAAAGGGAGAGGCGCTTTCTGCCCCATCCTACAAACTTTCAGGCTGGATGCCGGCAACAGTGCCCGGAACAGTACTGACAACATTACTGAATAACAAACTGGTGCCGGATCCTTTCTACGGCATGAACAATGAGCGTATTCCGGACATTTACAACACCGGTAAAGATCATTACACTTATTGGTTCGTAAAGGATTTTGCAGAACAGAAACCTGGCGCCGATGGTCAGGTATGGTTGCACTTCAGGGGTGTGAACGACGGTTGTGATATCTACGTGAACGGTCATCGTCTGAACCCAAATACACATTTCGGTACCTATCTCAGACATTCCTATAACATCACCCAGTGGCTGGCAAAAGATGGTAAGAACCGTCTGGCAGTGGTAGTATATCCTCCTGCTGTCGTAGGTAATCCTAATGGTGGCCAGGGTGGCGACGGTACTATTGCAAAGAATGTAGGCCCTCAGTATACAGCTGGTTGGGACTGGATTCAGCCAATGCGTGACCGTAATACCGGTATCTGGGATAAGGTGACCATTGAAAAAACGGGCGCTGTACATATTAAGGATCCGCAGGTGATTACCAAAGTCGCAGGTGTAAGATTACCGGAAGGTCCACAGGCGCCGGCGACTGTAATGGTAAAAGCAACACTTGAGAATGCGACCGCTAAGAGCGTAGAAGGTACACTGCGTTATAAACTGGCAGGTAATACCATTTCACAGAAAGTAACACTGGCAGCGAATGCAACTACTTCGGTGCAATTGCCTGACCTGGAGCTGAAAGAGCCTAAGCTCTGGTGGCCAAGTGGTTATGGTCCGCAGCAGCTCTATAACCTGCAACTCGAATTCGCAGAAAATGCAGGTGTAGATGACGTTGAAGAGGTAAACTTCGGTGTAAGAGAGATCCAGACCTATTGGAATGCACACACCAGCAGCCGCGAGATTGCCGTAAACGGTCAGAAGATCTTTATCAAAGGTGGTAACTGGATCACTTCTGATGCGATGTTCCGTTTCAGCAAAGAGCGTTACGATGCAGAAGTACGTTTCCACAGAGATATGAACCTGAACCTGATCCGCATCTGGGGTGGTAGTCTGACGGAAAGACCTGAGTTCTACGAAGCCTGTGATAAATATGGTATGCTGGTGTTCCAGGATTTCTGGATGTCTGGCGACTGTAACGGCAGATGGGTAGACCCGATGAAAAAAGAAGACCAATGGACACGTCGTCGTTATCCTGATGACCACAACCTGTTCATAGAATCAGTGGCTGACCAGATCAAAATGCTGCGTAACCATGCTTCCCTGGCTTTCTGGTGTGGTGGTAATGAAATCACTCCTCCGGTAGATATCCTCGCCGCAATCAAGGATTCCCTGCTGCCTTCCCTGGATAATACCCGTTTCTTCTTCCATTATTCCAATACCGACAGCATGTCTTACAACAACCTGGGTGGTAATGGCGATGGTCCTTATAATATACAACCACTTTCTGTTTTCTGGAACGAAAGAACCTTCCCTTTCAACTCAGAAGTGGGTTCCGTAGGTGTGGGCGATTATGAGTCACTGGAAAGATTTATCCCAATGGCGAATATGAAAGTGCCTGAGAATAAAAAAGGTGGGGTGGATTCTGTATGGGACTATCATAAATATATCCCTTATTTCGACCAGGTTGACCCATATGGTAAGCCGAAAGATGTAAAAGACTTCGCGAACAAGGCACAGCTGGTAAACTATGACCAGTACCGTGGATTGATGGAAGGCTTCAGCGCCCATATGTGGGACTGGTATACAGGGGTGATCATCTGGAAAACACAGAACCCATGGACGGCCCTGCGTGGTCAGATGTATGATTATTACCTCGATCCGAATGCCTGTCTGTATGGTAACCGTACCGGTGCCGCACCGCTGCACGTGATGTGTAACCCGACCGATGGTAACATCTTCACTGTCAATAATACCTTCAGATATTATACAGATGTAATGCTGCAACTGACAGCGTACGATATGGAGGGTAAGAGCAAACAGCTTACCCAGGTATTCACGGAGATCAGTCCGAAGACGGTACAGAAGTACCTTTCTGTGAAGCATGGTCTGGATAGAATGGCTGCTAAAGAAGGTGTATTCCTGTCTTTACGCCTGCTGGACAAAGACCAGAAAGTGATAGACGATAACCTGTACTGGTTCCCTGACAGCACCGGCAATTATTCCGGTTTGCAGAAAATGAAGGCGGCCAAAGTACAGATCGTTGCACAAAAGGCTGCTAACGACAGTATTACGGTGAAGATCAGCAATCCTGCCAATGGTCCGGTAGCGTTCTTTAACCGCGTATCACTGGTGGATAGCAAAACAAAGAAGCGTATCCTGCCTGTATTCTATAATGACAACTATGTGTCCGTATTACCGGGAGAAGAGAAACTGGTGACTATCAGTGGAGAAGCGATCGGTAAAAATGGTAACGCTGTGGTAACCGTTTCAGGATGGAATCTGGCTGAACAAACGATCAGTATCAAATAGTTAAAAAAGTATCAGTTTTTGATAATTTCAAGGGTCGGGATCACCATTCCGGCCCTTGCTGTTTTTATCCCTGAATATGGCGATTTTTGGCTTTTCGGGTAAAAAAACACTCCTTCGCCTAGGAAAAGTGAAAAAAAATCACTAGTATTTTTAATGTGTATAAGTAATTGTAAATGATCGCCTTTTAAGGCCTTTTTCGGCTCTTATTGATATTAACTTACTGTATTATTAATATAAAAAAATATTAATAAATAAACTATTTACTATATTTATTACTCGGTTGTACACCTTTTGATGTATTGAGCCAACAAAGAGATTGTCGTTTATATCTGATTTTATCAGTTTTTCCCTATATGGAAAAATCAGGTACAGGCCGGTCAGTGTCGGGTAGACTGGTAGTGTTGCAACAATACGGATTGAGATAGCAGGAATGAAAGAGTCAGCGTATACCTATATCCAATATCCTGTAACCTTATGATATCATTTAAACGGAATCTTATTTCGAAATATTGTCTTAAAAGTATTAAGGGTTTTGATGAATATTCAGCAATGCGGCATAAGTATATATTATTAGCATTCGTTATTGGAATTTCAGGGTTATTAGTAGCCTGTGGTGGTGGTGGTGCAGGCGGTGGTAAAGAAACCGTATGTGACCTGGGACTGAAACCTAAAATATCCTCTAACGCACCTTTGGGCCAGAATGACACCCTCAGGTTATCAGTTTTTGGTATCGATGAACCTAAAACTTATACCTGGCAGGGCCCCGGCGGTTATGTATCTCATGAAAGAGCTCCTGTAATCCCTAATCCTCCAAAGGGAAGCCAGACTTATACATTAAGTGTGGTAACTAATGGCGGTTGTACTTACACAGCTACATCTGATAAGATCACAATAACCGGTCCATGGAATCCATGTGGCCTGGATAGTAACGTGTTGAAAATAGTGAAGGCGACTACCATGTCCTTCAACCTTGTTACCGGTATGGTAAGTGGTTCCAACTACCTGATCAGAGCAGAAAGTAAGAATCTGGCTATCTGTGATTTTCAGTTCCCAGGCAACCAGCCTCCTACGGAAGGTACTTACACTATTCAGGTAAATGATGGTGTGATCGCTCCGGGTAGAGTAAGGATCGTATCAACCGTTAGTTCGCTGCAACCATTCTATGGTGCATCAGGTACAGTATATGTTGCGATCAATGGTACTACCACAATGGTTAGTTTCTGTGGTGTGAACTTCACCTCCAGCAATGCGGGTGTGACCAGTACCACTGCAGGCGCCAACATTATGTGGATGCCCTGATAGCAGCCTCCATCCTCAACATTATTTTGTCAATAGAAAGATATTCAAGAGCATATCTCCGGGCGTTTCCGGGGATGTGCTCCTGGCTTTTACTGACAGCCTGTAATATACCGGTTGTCAAAGCCCGGGCATCATCGGCCGGTACCACAATCCCTATTTCATTTTCCGTTACCACTTTATGAAGACTCGTATGTTCATTCGCCGTAACAACCGCTACGCCGCCGACTGCAAGGATAGTGGTCAGTTTTGAAGGCATCACCAGGTCTCCCGCACTCGCTTTCTGTATAACCAGATGTACATCCGCCATATTCAGTAAGCGGTTAAAGTTGTCAAATGGTTCCGGATCCCTGAATTGGATATTATTCAATCCTTCTGTCCGTACCTGCTGATGCAATTTTTCCCTGTAGGGACCTGCGCCGCAGATCAGAAACTTGATATGTGTCTGGTCCCTTACCTGTTGCGCTACCTGCAGAATAGCTTCCAGCCCCTGTTTTTCTCCGATGGCGCCTGCATACAGTATAACTGTATCACTACCCGCAAAGCCATACGCCGTTTTGATCTGGTGTTTATCTTCCAGTGGATGGAATAGCCTTACATCCACCCAGTTTGGAAAACTGGTAATAGCATGCCTGCTTTTCTCCCTGATCTTCTGGATCATACCCTCGGAAATGCTGCTGATAATATCAGCCCTGCGCAGTATAAACCTTTCAATGCCGAAAAGCATTTTTATCAGAGAAGGGGATGATATCATCTGCAGATCCCGGGCTGCCTCGATCTGTAAGTCCTGTACGTGATAGATGAAAGTCGCTTTTTTAAGCCTGCTGTATAATACGCCTAACAACCCCAGATGAAAAGGTGGCGCCACTACCATTACGAAGTCGGCTTTTTTCCTGAATAACTCCATTAACAGTTGAAAAGAAGCACTGATCGCAAAGCTGAAGTCCATCAGCAGGCGTCTGCCACCGGATGGCTGTGCAGGGATATATTGCGGGCACCTGTGTACCTTCACATGACCATAGTATCCTGTTTCTTTTTTATACCAGTATCTGCTTTTAGTATAGGGCGGCTGTATTTTCCATTGCGGATAATGCGGAAAAGAAGTGATGACTGTACAATCGTAACCATTGTTCGCCAGCCATCCGATCATCTCTCCATTGTATTTTCCCACACCTGTCAGTTCAGGGGCAAAGTTGCCCCCTATCAGTAATAAACGTTTCGACATATCAGCTATTAGTACGCATTTTTATCTCCCTTGATCATGTTCATCATTGTCTGGAAGATGATCTGGCAGTCCAGCCAGAAACTATAATTTTCTATATACCAGATATCCAGGTCAACGCGTTTCTGCATTTGTCCTGAAAACCGGGTTTCTCCTCTGCAACCGTTCACCTGTGCCCAACCGGTAATACCCGGTTTTACCATCTGCCGCAGCATATAATGCTGGATGGTTTCTCGTGCTTCAATATGAAGGGGAGTAGCATGGGGGCGTGGTCCTACAAAAGACATATTCCCCATCAGTACATTGATACATTGTGGTAATTCATCAAGGTTGGTCTTACGCAGGAAGCGTCCTATGCTTGTGACGCGCTGATCATCCCTTGTGGCCTGCAGGAATTTACCATTGCTGTCCACTTCGGATGCCTGTACTTTCATTGAACGGAACTTATAACAGGTGATCTTTTTGTTGTTCAGTCCCCATCTTTCCTGTTTGAAGATGACCGGTCCTTTGGAGGATATTTTAATAAGTAACGCTATCAGTATAAACAACCAGCTGAATGAAATCATCATAGTGAGCGTAAAACAGATATCAAATGCACGCTTCAGCCGCTGATGCCCGGGATCGTCCAGGGCAAAGGAACGCAGGTTGACCAGTGGTATGTTCCCCAGCAGATTGACACTGGTTGTAGGCGTACAGTATTGCTGCATATCTGATATGAGTTGTACCCTTTTGGCAGCTCTTTCACTGGTGACGATGATCTGCTGCGTTTGTTCCCTGGAAGATTCCGGTAGCGCAACGATTACATCATCAATTTCATTCGACTCCAGGATATTGGTTAGCTCTGAGATCTTCCCCAGATAACGGCCGTTCACCAGCGAGTTGGTCTGATCATCCACAAAACCAACACAGTTATAACCGAAATGATTATTAGCTGTGATTGTTTGGTAAAAATTCATACCTGTTTGCCCCGTGCCGACGATCAGCACGTTTTTGGGATTGCGGTGAAGAGACCTCCAGCGTAATGTGAGTTTCTTAACAATATACTTGGTCGTAATAATACCCGTGAAGATGTACACTCCATACAGTAATGTGAAAGTACGGGGATAAGGGTATGATTTAAAAAAGTAAAAGAACAGAAAAGACAATATGCATACATGCAGCAATACGTTTTTCAGGATGGCTACAAATTCGAAGGAATAAGAGGACGTCTTCCGGTAGTCATCATACATCCGGAGAGAAGTTCCCGTGACCGTCCATATGAACAGACTTGTCATCAGCAGGAGGACATTAAAATTGGATAAGAATACATCTCCCTTATCTGCGATGTATTGCCTGGTCAACAGAAAAGCGGCAGTCAGTACCATGTAGTCGACCGTCTGCCTTAGAAACTGGGTAGCATGAATACGTCGTTTCATATGGATGTACTTTTATACTGGTGCATGATAGAATTGGGGTGCGAATATGAAATAACGTGCTCTTAAGGTTAAACTCCGGAAGATTATTTCCTTCTTTTGTAGAGAAGGTCCATTTGGAGTATCTGCAGATCATCTGTTTGTAAAAAGCCTACCGGTGCGATAAATTCGAAGCCAAGCTCCTTTACATAATTGTGCATTTCATCGAACAATGGCTCTCCGTCATACATCTGTACGAAAGATGTTTCAAACAGGAGATAGTCTATTTGCCCAAGACAATGAACGGCGCCTTTCAATACTTCCTTTTCAAAACCCTGTACGTCCAGTTTCAGCAATACCGGCGCTTTTACAGGTAATGTAGGCAGCAGATCATCCATACACTTTACAGGTACTCTGATCTGATCTGCTTCTGCCGTCTGGGGTAACAGCTGCTGCTGAAGGGTAGATACATGTAAGGCGGAGCTGGCATGTGAATAATGATTCGCATAAAACTCCAGCACACCGTTTGTACTGCCCAATGCAAAGTTGTAGGTATGGATCCGTGGAATATGCCGCGTATTCTGTTGTAAGGTAGAATACACTTCCGGTATGGGTTCGAAGGAGTGGATCCCTGCGCCCGGATAAAAATGTTTGGCAGAAAGTGCAAACTGGCCCCTGTTGGCGCCTACATCCAGGATCGTGTTTACTTCCGGAATGTAATGCTTACAGTTGTGTAACAGTTGCGTGGAGGCGATAGATACGCCCTTCTTCAGTAGTGAAGTTAATCCTCTGCCGGATTGTAAAAAGACTTTGGCAGCGTCTGCCAGTTTGAAGATAAGGTTCATGATGCAAATTTGTTGTTCCAGCAATCTTTATAAAAACGTATTGTTTCCCTGACACTCTTTTCCCAGGTGAACAGGCTTGCCTGTGCGATCCCGGCTTGTATGACCTCCTGCCGGAAGCTGTTGTCTTCCAGTTGCAGGATCTTTTCCGCAAATGATCTCGCTGTTATTTCTGTCGCCAGTAGTCCGGCATTGCCTACCACTTCGGGCATAGAAGTACAGTTGGTCGTTACCACGGGGCAACCGGCCTTCATCGCTTCTCCCGGAGGGAAACCAAAGCCTTCGTAGCAGGAAGGATAAAGCAGACAACTGGCGTGGTTGTAAAGCGTATTCAGATCGGCAGGACGTACATTCTCCGCAATGAAGTAACGTCCAGGTAGTTTTTCTTCTATCAGCTGCTTCTCCTGTTTATGCCAGGAACCTCCACCCGCTACTACCAGCATATAGGTGGATGGAAGCAGGGCAACGGTGTCCAGCGCTATTGTGAAGTTTTTGTAATTGTCCCTTCCGCCTACATACAGGATGTAAGGTTTATTGATGTCTGCAGGAAGGGGAGCAGCATGGGCAGCTGTTTTATTTAACGGGAAAAAAGTATCGGCAATGCCGTGGTACACTACCCTTAATTTTGAGGGATCGGTATCGGGGAAGAAATGCAGTAATTCTTTTCTGGTACTATCTGAAATACAGATAATGCCATCCGCCCGTTTGATGCCGTAGGCCTTCTGCTGTGTATTGGCAAGCCCTCTCGGAAAACGGGTGGCTATTCTGCGCTCATGCGCGAAATCATGTACAGTCATGATGTTCAGTACATTTTTCTGGGGGGATACGCGCAGGTAGCCGGCGTGGAATATGGCGCTATGGGGCAACGTATATTGCAGGGGCAGATAACGCAGATATTTTGGGGGAATCCAGCTTTCCCGGATACAGGGATGCTGCTGATAGTTGAGCTGCCGTTCAAAGATGTTACCGGGATTAAGCCCTGCATTCAGAAAACTGACAGGCAAACCTGCATTGCACATTCCCTGCAACAGTTCATACCAGTAAACTGATACGCCACCTGCTTTTTGTATGGTAAATACGATATTGTCCAGGAAAATCTGCATAAGCCTAGTAAGAATGTTTCAGTTGATATATACCCGGTTCCGGTGATTCGTTTTCATCGTGTGCACATAAGAGTGCCGTGACAATAAGAAAGAGATCGATCTGACTGAAGAAGAAACAAACCCATATAAAAGCAAAGTAGCTGCTCTGAAATACGGGGATCTCCTTCCTTGTATGTGTAAGTATGAAAAAGAAAATGATCAGCGAAAAGAAGCCGAATTCAGCGAGTATGTAAAACCATCGCATGTTGAGATTGTGTCCCCCTACGCCATTGAGCCTGTTCTCATAGTTCATCTGTCCAAAGAAATACCGGGCAGGAATAAATGTACTATTACCCGCTCCGTAACCGGATAACAGCAGATAAGGCTGATCCTTTAAAAAATCCACCACCGGCAGTTCCATGTCACGTTGTAAGGGCATACCTAACACAACATTGTCTTTCTGCCAGATCTCATTATCATACCTGTATACAGATCTTTTAAACACCAGCTGATACATCGCGCTGTTCTGATTCTTTGCATACAGTTTGATGAAATAGTCTTTCGATTCATTAATGATGAGAAACAGGCTGATGATAATACCCAGTGTGCCGGCTATCTTTATGCGGGTTGATGGAAGGCGTCCCACTATCAGGAAGGTGATACCTGCCGCCAGCATGTTGATCCAGAACGTTTGCGATACGGTGAGTAAACCCATCAGTATGCTCAATGCAGCCAATCTGTATTCTTTGTCATGCAAAAAAAGAGGAATGGACACTGAGAGGAATGCGCTGAATACTTTTGGTTCCCCAAATAAAGCCTGTACACGCATACCAAAAGCGGAGCCGGAAGATTCTACCATGTACCGGTGTTGTAAACCGATGAGTTCTCCCAATGTCTCATTACGCAAAATCAGCTGACAGAAGATCTGTAATGCGGCAATGACAAAAGAGAACTTCGCGATCTTTTTCATGACCTCCGCATAATAACTGAAAGACAGTTGCTCCTTATCCTGTAATAGCTTGGCGCCTATGGCAAACAGGGGTAAGTATGTTTTGATATAAAAATAGATCGGTCGCAGATAGAAGTCATTCTGTTTGCCCGGGGGATAATAGAACGGATCTTTATACAGCTGGACAGTCAGAAAGATCACCAGACTGGATAATGCCGGCAGGACAAGTAATAACAGGTATCGCCGGTTAATAAAGATCTGTCCTTTGATAAGATAATGTAGCTGCTCAACGGTGAATGCGACGCTGACAAAGAATGTCGCCGTAAAGGTAGGACCGATCCTCAGCATCGTATACGCTTCTGTAGAGAAAGCATACAGTAACGCTTCCAGTGCAGTGATACGCCCCTTATAATGCAGATGCAGCAAGGCGCCGGCAATGACCAGTGGCATGGTCTCCTTGAAAACCTCCACATATATATTACTGCTGACAAGTAAATTATAGATACTATCCATCGCCTTCCGTTTTATGATATGCGTTTGTACAGACTGTACAACAGCGTATTATTTTTTACCATCTTTTTGACCACATGAAAGAAGTAACTGGATCTGAATACCGTATCTATTGTATAATTATCCGCTTCGTCGTCGAGCTTAGTGGATGAGGGATGTTGAATGTCCGGAATAGTGCCATATACCATCTTCTTAAACCAGGCAGGTTCATTTCTGGTATGCGTGGCATCCTTACCATAACCGATGTTTCTGACCAGATTAGTATTGGGAGTGATCGCTATTCCCTTATTAAAAAGTACGGAGAGGAACCACTGGGTATCCCAGGTAGTCACCTTTTCCTCAAAGAAGGTGTCCAGATCTCTTACGAATTGAGGCGGCAAGTCTTTGGTGGAATAATGACGATATCGTTTCAGTGAGAAGTCATAATACCGCCACGCTCTTCTCCAGGTAGCCCATCCCCATATATGTGCATAACGGGAGAAATAATAGGAGCCATCACCTCTGCTGAGGCCGGCCTGGTAATTACTACCGCCTATATGCATGATACGGTCGTTATCCCGGTAGCGTTCCAGCAATTGTGTACAGAGTGTGTAGAAAGTAGGGTCCGGCAGACAATCATCCTCCAGTATAATGCCTTCCTCCACTTCAGAAAAGAACCAGTCAATGGCGCTGCTCACTGCCCTGGCGCAACCAAGGTTGTGGTCTCTGAACAGGGTTTTTACCTCACATGGCCAGTCTATATAATTGAGTACGGTATCTCTGGTCTCTTTGCACAGACTATCCTCTCCGGCTTTATACGGGCGGGGGCCATCTGCTGCTACGAACAATTGAGCGGGTCTTTGCATACGGATAGTTTCCAGTATACGCATGGTCTGACCAGGACGGTTAAAAATGAGTAATAAAACAGGTGTATTCAATGTGCTTTATTTTATAGCCTCTAATGCAACTGCGCTCTCGAATCTCGATGCCTCTTCTACAAGTCTGAACATATCATCCGGACAGTCATTGAACTGGCAGGTCCTGACCTGTTTGAATCCTGCCTGTTGTAATATGTTGGTGAGTGAAGGGGTATCCCACATATAGAGATGTTCCCTGTTGCCCAATGTGGTTTGAATGAGTCCTTTGAAGCCACGTAGTCTTTGCTTTTTACCCAGCATGGTCTTCTCCAGGAATTTGGTATTCGCCTCTCTGTCATGATTCGAAAGGTCCTGTACATATTCGCGTGCTGCACTTTCCAGGTCAGGTACCACACAACGGAAGTAACCGCCCGGACGCATCATTTTATACGTGTTCTGTACTGCCAGTACGCAGTCATCATATGCCAGATGTTCCAGCACATGAGAGCAGTATACGCCGTCACAGGAGTTTGGATCTATGCCTGGTAATTCTCTCAGAATATCCCCCAGTAAAACATCTTCAGGAAAGGTTACATGCATCCTGTTCTTTAGCAACCCACCGATCAGGGGCAACTGTTGTATACGCAGTGTCGGTGATGCATCAAAATTTTTCCAGCCTTTAGGTGCTGAAAAAGGGCCACAACCATATTGGACATATAACTTACTCATGACTCATGTTTTTAAAGAAATAGGTATAATACGTTTTCGCGAAAATGGCATATCCCTCCTGTTGCATGAATTGCCCCAGTTCGCAGTTATCCATATCGGAAAGCAGGAACGGATTGGATTCTACCAGTATGTAGGTGGGCCGGTATTTCTTCCAGTTATTCGACCGGAGCACATCCATATCCAGGCCTTCCGCGTCAATTGTGAGAAAATCAATAGATCTCCCTGCCGGCAGATAATGATCGAGTATATCTGCCAGTGGCCAGGTGTCGATCTTCTTTTCTTTGATCACCTGGTATTTGGGGTCCTGTGTATATTCTTCCACCTTATCCGGTGAGAAGGTATTTAGTGCCGGTTCGTTGAATATGTGGTAGGTCAGCTGCTGCCTGGTGGCTGATACGCCCATCTCCAGGTTGACATCCTGCGGCCGGTATTTATCGAACAGCGCCTTTGAGCCAGGCATGGGGTCGATGTTGATACCTGTCCATTTCATTTTATAAAACAGGTAAGTGTTGGACACCCGGAAAGGATGATGTGCACCGACATCAACATATATACCATTAGTTTTATTGTCAAAGATCCTTTTCAGAATGAGATCTTCTCCTTCGGAGCTATAAGCCGGCGCCAGATACCGGATCTGTGGGGCAACTTTTGAGGCCAGGGTTGCTAATATTTTTTTTACACTCGTCATTTCGTCAAATACTTTTCACGGATTACTGATAAAAAATTGTCTGCAAATATTTTGAAGGCGTCGAACATATACCTGACATCCGCCACTGCTTCTGCCGGGTATAACATTTTTTGCATCAGCAGGACAAGCCTGCCTGTTTTGTCGAGCACCACCAGTGAAGTACACACCGCCATATAAGATACCACAGTGGCGATAGCGGCTCCGATTCCGCCAAGGGATGGTATCAGCAGTATGTTGATGAGAATATTTACAACAAGGCCTGCGACGCTGGCGTATAGATTGGTTTTGTAGGAACCTTCTATCAGCTGATACTGCATCAGCGCAGTACAGAGAAAGACGGGAATATTTGCCCAGATGTGAATAGACAGAATAATACCTGATTTAGGATACTGTATACCGTACAATACCTGTATCACAGGCGCCGCAAAAAAGCTCATGGCTAACGCGATCATTGTACTGGTCCAGAATGACAATCTTAACCATCTTTCCATCGCCTGTATATATGCATCCAGGCTCGCCTTCTTTTTGGTGATCAGTCCGGGCAGAAGGGCAGTAGCAATCACCGTAGGCAGTGCATACCATAATTCAGAGATCCTGGCCGCCGCTGCATATTCTCCGACCTGTACCGCTGTGCTGAATGTATCCAGTAACAACTGATCTGATTTCAGATAGAGCACGATCAATACACCTGTAAACATCAGGGGCCAGCTGTGTAACAGCAGATACCGTATCTCCGTCAGGCTGACAGCTGTGATCAGGTGTCTGTTAGACTTACGCAGATAGTTGAACAGTATAATCAGATACGTCAGTAACAGCTCTGCAAATGACAGCCACAGGAAAACTAATAGGTCGCTATCCAGATAGATGAATACAATTTTGATAATACAGAAAAGTGTAAACAGGACCACCTTGGGTATGATCACCCGCTGTACCTCATTCTTCGCCTGATAGAAATAGTCAAATACATCGAAGCTTTGCAGAATGATGGTCAGACCGGTTATCAGTGTACAATAAAGGTATACAGGCGAATCGTGCTTCGTAAAGTATACCACTGCCGTACAGACCAGAAATGCCAGCAGACCGGCGCCAAAGCGGATCACCAGCGTAGAGGCAATAATGCCGTTTTCCCTTTCGGGATGAGAAACAACTTCCTTGACAACTACCTTATCCAACCCCAGTATCGCCAGACTACCTACAATGGCCGTAAGGGCCAGCGCATAGTTCCAGATGCCGAATGCCTCCGGACCAATATGCCGCGCGATCATCGCCATCGTTATAAGACCGATGAAGAGCCTGGCCAGTTTATCTGCCAGCAGCCAACCGCTATTTGTAAATATTTTATGCAATGCGTTGTTTCATTTTTTTAGCTAATGAGGACCATACCTTCTCTTTTTGTGCGTTCTCCGAATAAGAATAATGATCGTAATAGTAATAAGGATAGAAAGAGTCCTGTTCTATACCATTGAAAATGACACCTGACTTGCGGAAGAAACTATCTTTGACAGTTTCCGCAACCGCCGCCATCTTTGATTTCAATGTGAAATTGTAGCGTACCATGAAGAGTGTACAGTCCACATAAGGTGCAAGACTCTTCGCATCAGATACAATACCGATCGGTGCTGTATCTATCAGTATGTAGTCGTAGCGTTGTTTCAGTGTTTCCAGCAGGTTCCGCATTCTCGCGCTTTCTATCAGTTCCACCGGATTGGGGGGAATAGGACCCGAAGAGATTATATGCAGATTTTCTGTGCCTGGCACCTTTTTAATGATCTCTTCCAGTGTTTTACTCTCTACCAGATAGCTGGTAATACCCACCTGGTTGTCTAATCCCAGGGAACGGGATAATTTCGGCTTACGCAGATCAAGTTCCAGCAGGATCGCTTTTTTATTGTTAACCGTCAGCGCATTACCAAGGTGTGCGGTCATAAAGGTTTTTCCTTCACCGGAAATACTGGAAGTGATCATGATGGTCGCCGGACTATGATGCTCATTCAGCAGGAAACGGAGGTTCGTACGCAGGTTGAAGATCTGTTCCAGCAATACTGACCTGTTATGAAGAGAAAGGTCTTTTTGTCCTGTTTCATCCTGATAGATCTCTGCCATTACTGGTCTGCCGAAGGCTTGTTCAATCTCTGATTTATCCAGTACCCTGTTATTGAGGAAGTATTTAATGTAGATATACACCGTGCAGAGCACCAATGCCGCTGCCAGGAAGCCAACAAATACCAGTGTTTTCTTGGGGGATTCCGGTTTGGCAGGAATGAAAGCGGGCGCGAGTACCTTATTGTCTGTCACATTACTGGCGTAAGAGATCGCTGCTTCCTCTTTCTTTTTCAGCAGGTGCAGATAAAGGTTTTCCTTTACGCTCTGTTGTCTTTTGATATTGATATACTCTCTTTCATATGCAGGTATATTGGCGATCTTAGCCTGTATCTGGTTCACTTTTGTCTGCATCTGATTTTGCGCTACTCCTGCATTACGTTTATATCCGGAGATATAATTCTTGATCGTATTTCTCGCATCTAGGATCTGCGCATCCATATTCTGTAGGATCATACTACCTGGTTGCAGCGACATTGAGAGGCGTTTCTTTTCTTTCAGTAGCTCTTCATACCGGTTGATCATACCTGTCAGTGCCTGATCGACATTACCGAGTACAGGTGCAAAGGGGTAATCCGTACCGGGATCATTGATATAAGACTCCACCTGATCAAATACGGACAACTGCATATTCGCATCGTTCAGTTTCAGATCGGCTTCCTTCACCTGTTCCAGCGCCAGTTTAGAACTTCCTTCTATATCTGTAATGCCGCGCTGTACTTTAAAACGTTCCTCCTGTTTCTCCAGGAATCCCAGTTCATCTCTCAATGAATCGATACGTACGGTGAGGAAACGGATGGTCTTTAAGGCAACCCTGTTCTTATCATCCAGTGTATATTCATTGTAGGCATCCAGCAAAGCATTCAGGAAGTTGGCCGTACGTGCGGCAACACGATCTTCATAGGTGACCATCACTACGGTAGCATCCCTGTTCACCAGGGCAGTACCGATATCATCTATTTTATCATAGGCCAGTTGTTCTACTGAATCCACCTGAATGCGGAAGGTATGATTAGCCGGATCTATAGATGGATTGTAAGTAATACTGAAGCGGTCTTTACCAATAAAGAAAGGATCGCCGGAGTGTACATGAAAGACAACGTCTTCATCTTTCGGATTATCGACCCATTTGACATTCAGTAGATTTTTATCAGGTGTGATGTCCAGTTTGTAATTGCCTACACGTGCACTATCGCTGAGAAAGTTCAGCTGTAAAGGATTCCGGTCGTAGATCTCTTCGTTACGGAAAGTACTCTTCTGGAAGTAACGCACATTAAAACGGTTCTCCCTTATCACCTTTTCAACAAGAATGGGCGACTTTAGTACCTCCATTTCATTTTCGATATTCTTGCCATTGTTGAAGATGGACAGCGATTTGAGCATATCTGATTCTTCCCCGTTCTTCTTTTCATCCTTCAGGTACAATTTGGCGCTGGACATATACCTCGGACGGGCGTATTTCAGATATGTCATCGCGCCGGCAGTAGCAATGAGGAGCACGATCAGATAAAGCGGCCAGTGAAAGAGTAGTTTTTTGAACAGGTCTCCCAGATCGATCAGCGCATTTTTATTATTGAGATCTTTATTTCGGTTCATTTGGTGTATCATTTAACAGAGACGATAACGATGGTGGTGATTAAGGAAAGAATGCCGATGGCTGCCGGTAAGAGTTGCACCAGCTTCGATGTGCCAAACAGTTTGTTAGAGCCGGGCTTCACATAGATGACATCGTTGTTGTTGAGATAATAATATGGCGAGGCCAGTGTCTTGCCATCATTGAGGTTAAGGGAGACATATGTTTTCTCTCCGTTCACCTCGCGTATGATCATAATATCGTTGCGGACAGCAGTGGGGTTCATGTCACCGGCCATACTGAGTGCATCCAGTAAGGAGGCTCTTTCACCGGGTACCCGGTAAGAGCCGGGATGGGCGACATCACCCAATACCGAGACCCTGAAATTGGCTACACGCGTCGATACATACGGATTCCTGATCGTCTTGTTGAGTTCCTGTGCAATGATGTCATTGATCTCTGAAGTCGTTTTTTCTTTTACGTACACTTTTCCGATCAGCGGCAGACTGACAAACCCGGCGCTATCTACGATGTAGCCGGGGTCCATGCCCTGCTGACTCATAGGAGAGGAGTTGACTGCCGTTGGATTCAGAATAAGTGAAATGTCTTTGTCGATCGTGGTAATGGTAATTTGTAAGATATCCCCTGGCTGTACTTTGAAGGATTGTAACCTGTTGGCGGTTTCAATTCCGTTGATTTTCTCCAGATCATTGAAATAGGTGATTTTTTTGGTGTTGACACAGCCTGTAAGAAGGGCGGCGGCAATAAATAACAGTAAATGGATTTTAGCTATCATATTCGATTTTGATTAATAAAAACAAGTGATAACAGTAAGGCGTTATTGGCACTATGTATTACGTGGTAATTTGATTGTTGACGGCGGTAACGGCTACCGGTGCAGGCTTCCTGAGTAGCCGCTTTCTGAATAGTTCCTGAATGGGAAGCTCAAAGTAATAATGAGTAAGTATACTTAGTGGAATCAATACAGCATAGAAAACCAGCAATGTAAGTGGCGAGTGAAATACCTCCCTGCTGATGCCCAGTACATCCACCATAATGAAGAAGGTCACCATCAATGGGAAATGCAGCAGGTACAATGCATAGCTGGCATTACCCAGCACCAGCATCCATTTTATTTTCAGTCCGCCCCTGGTCGTTTCCGTCAATGCAAGCGTCAGTATAGTGATAGGCGATATAATGGTACGGAAGAAGGTATTACGAGACAGATTGAACAATGCGGTATGAAAGGCCTCATCCTTTCCTGGTAATACCGTTTTCAGCAAAGGCATAGAGAAATCCCTGATGTAAGAAAATGCATATTCGCTCACGACAATAGCCCAGAGGATGATAGCAGCTATGGTTACGCCATTCGAAATACGGTGCAACTGTTTTTTTTCTGTCATCCATGCATAGATGTGATAGGTGAGTCCGCCAAGAAAGAAGGAATAAATACCCTGTCCGATCATGGAATAGAGGTACTGTATAACTGCACCGGCTACGATCATAGCCACGATCAGCCCTTTGTTCCGATGCAGTTTTCTCCACGCGATCAGGAAGAAGAGCAGGTACAGGAGCAGCTCTACGGATACCGACCAGGAAGGACCGTTGAATCCGTTCAATGCAGGCGTCTTTTCAAAACCCCAGCTGTGTATTACCAGGAAATTAAGCAGGAAGTGGTAGGTGTCGTTGTTCTGAATGATAAATGTGTGCCCGTTCATACTGAACATCACGTACTGTATCAGTGCGATCGCGATCAGCGTGATAAGGTGAACAGGATACAGCCGCGTAATCCTGTAACACATGAAATTGCCAAAAGGTGTTTTTCTGTCCGCGATCTTATCCGCGTAAAACCAGAAGAAGATGAATCCGGATAACAGGAAGAAGAGGTCCACCGCAAAGAAAGCGTGGTGGTAAAAAATTGATAGGAAGGGAAATAAAGGCAGGCCCAGCTCTTCAAGCGGTTTGGTTTGCAGGGTTTGATCGGTATAAAAATAGAATTGCCAATGGCACAGAACCACAATAAGAGCAGCAAAGCCTCTTATGGCATCCAGGCTGAAAAAGTATCTTGGTGAGGACGTGTTAGGAGTCATGGAATGGCTATCAGATAGAACAATAAAATTCCTTATAACGGCTGGGGGACCATTATGCAAATGAGAATTTTGCAGATTTTATTGATTATGCATTCGTAGACTCAGGCAAGTTAAATCAAAAATATCATTTGCACAAAATTGCAAAAAAAAGATAAGCAGGCGGAACTACGCCTCTGTCATATTGAGTATCCGCAGAAGAGTCGCTAAACCGGATATGTTAGAAATTATTACGAAATGAACAATATTTATATTATTTCTGTATTTATGAGTTGACATATTTTCGGAGAGCACTCCGTTCACCTAACTCATACCATGTTTTTAATGAAACGAATGACGAAATTGGTTAATGTCCTGCATCATTTTTTGTATACCACCAGGAAAGCCCAGCAAACAGATCTTTTATTGTTAGGTACCCTGTTAGCCCGTCAGAACAAGGAATTGCCAGTGCTGGACAACATTGCAGCCGCCGAATTCAAAGTGTTTTCACAAACAGGAGACGATGGTATTATTCAATACCTCATCAATAAAGTACACATACCGGAAACAACCTTTGTTGAATTCGGTGTGGAAAACTATGTTGAATCCAACACGCGTTTTCTGTTGAAATATAATAACTGGTCAGGCATGGTGATCGATGGTGCTGAAAAGAGTATACGTTATATACAGTCAGATGATATTTATTACCAGCACGACCTGAAAGCCGTAAAGGCATTTATCACCACAGATAATATTAATGAACTGATCGGTTCGCAGGGACTGAAAGGAGAGATAGGATTATTATCTGTAGATATTGACGGTAACGACTATTGGGTGTGGAAAGCTATTAATATAGTTGACCCCGTTATCGTGGTAGCAGAATATAATAGTGTATTCGGTATAGAGAAAGCTATTACCGTGCCCTACAAACCGGACTTCGTAAGAGAGCGTGCGCACTACAGTCATCTTTATTTTGGCGCATCGCTGAAAGCGCTGTGTATGCTGGCCGAAGAAAAAGGATATGCATTTGTCGGATCCAATTCTATAGGTAATAATGCTTATTTTGTGAAAAAAGATCGTCTGGGATTGCTGAAAGCACTGACACCTGAAGAAGGTTATGTATATTCCCGTTTCCGTGAAAGCCGCGATAAAAAAGGGAACCTCAACTACCTGTCTGGCCACGATAGATATGAATGCATTAAAGGTATGCCCGTGCACAATGTTGTGACAGGTGTACAGGAACAACTATAAACTAACTCCAATCCAAACAATCAACCAATGAATGTGCTCACAGACACCCTAAGGAAAGTCTATGTATTCATCTTTGCACGCAAAGCGCTCTACTCCTTTAATCTGCTGTTATATAAACTGAGTATGCGGGGCCTGGGTATCATGAACCATGAGAATGATGATATCAGCGGAGAAAATGCCTTTGTTAAATATATGCTCTCCACCGGCAGACTCGACTCAGGAGTGATCCTGGACGTAGGTGCCAACATCGGCGGTTATTCTGTCATGTTGCGTAATAAAAAGGTCTCGCTCCCGATCTATGCATTCGAACCTCATCCGGTTGCATTTAATAAACTCGAAGAAGCAGCTTCTGTGCATCATTTTATTCCTGTACCGAAAGGCGCAGGGGAAACTGCGCTGACCACATATATTTATGACTATGTGGAAAACAAAGGCTCAGAACACGCCAGTATGTATAAAGAAGTGATCGCCGACTTCCGCAAAAGCGAGGTGGAAGAAATTCCAATTGATCTGACAACAATAGATGAGTTTATCGAAGATAACAGACTGTCCCGGATCGCCTTGCTGAAAGTAGATACCGAAGGAAATGAGCTCAATGTATTAAAAGGCGCCCGTAAAGCGATTAAAGACGGTATCATCGGCGTTATTCAGATCGAATTCAATGAAATGAATGTCATCTCACGTACCTTTTTTAAAGATATCATCGACATTCTGCCGGGATATGACTTTTATCGCCTGTTACCAGATGGTCTGAAAGACCTGGGTGAATACAATGTAGCCGCTTTTGAGATCTTCGCTTTTCAAAATATTGTGGCTATAAAACGTTGATCAATAAATAGTTTTATCATTTCTGCTAAATAATTTTCAAGTGCGCAGAAAAAGTGCGCACATAGTCCTGAATATTGCATTATTATTATAACCAATAACAAATGCATATGAACAGGATTAATGGTAACGATCTGTTAGCTATCGGTTTTACTGAGGGAAAAATATTGGGCCTTGCACTGCAGGTACTGGAAAAGAATTACCAGGACGCAGATCGTGATATGGTCCTGTCTATGATGAAAGCATTGGCGGAAAAACCGGAGTTATACCTGGATCATGAGATACTGGAAGACCTGGCGACTAAGATCATTGAAGAAGCCAGCGCGCCAAAAGATGAAACAATCGAACTGCGTGAAACTGCAAAGGAATTTGCAGTATATGGTCAGGAGCATATTGACGAAGGAGCTGTTAAGCAAATGAATATTGCCATGCGTTTGCCTGTTACAGTAGCGGGTGCTTTGATGCCGGATGCGCATCAGGGTTACGGTCTGCCGATAGGTGGTGTACTGGCTGCGAAAAATGCCGTGATCCCTTACGGTGTAGGTGTGGATATCGGTTGCCGTATGGCCCTGTCCATCTTCGATATTCCGGAGAACCATTATTTTGAAAATCCCGATTTTTATAAAAGAGAACTGATTGCACATACCCGTTTTGGTGCAGGACATGGCTTTGGTCAGAGCGAGCGTGTAGACCATGCAGTATTAGACCGTAACGAGTTTAACATGAATCAGCTGGTGAAGAACCTGCGTGATAAGGCATGGGCGCAGTTAGGTTCTTCCGGAGGTGGTAACCACTTCGTGGAATGGGGTATCATTGAATTCTCTGAAGCAGATAAACCACTGAACATTGCAGCAGGCAGATACCTGGCATTATTGTCACATTCCGGATCAAGAGGACTGGGTGCGACACTGGCAGGTCATTATACCCGTATCGCTAAAGATATCTGTAAACTGCCAAAAGACGCCGCAAACCTGGCTTATCTGGATATGAACAGCGAAGCTGGTCAGGAATACTGGCTGGCAATGAATCTGGCAGGTGATTATGCTTCTGCATGTCATGAAGTGATCCATGAGAAAATGGCGAAAGCTATTGGCGGACAGCTCCTGGCAAAAGTGGAAAACCACCATAACTTCGCCTGGAAAGAGAGCTGGAATGGGGAAGAAGTGATCGTACACCGTAAAGGGGCTACGCCTGCCGGTAAAGGTGTAATGGGGATCATTCCGGGTTCTATGACCGCACCGGGATTCCTGGTGAGAGGTAAAGGAGAAGACCTGGCGATTAATTCCGCTTCTCATGGCGCAGGACGTCAGATGAGCCGTACACAGGCAACTAAGAATATCAGTCACCAGGATATGAAAGCGATCCTGCAGGCCAATAATGTGACATTGATCGGTGCAGGTCTGGATGAAGCGCCTATGGCGTATAAGGACATCAATGTGGTGATGAATGCGCAGAAAGACCTGGTAGATGTGGTGGCGAAATTCACCCCAAAAATGGTGAGAATGGCTGATGACGGGAGCAAAGAAGACTAATTACGGCTGGGCTTGTTGGACTGAGCATGAGTTTTGAGAGAGAGAAGACAGTGTTCATGTTAATTCCAACAAGTATGAAAAAGCAACAAGCACTGGTTAAAATTAAAGCATGTGCAGAACATGATTGGTTTTCTGTAGCTCCCGGCGTATGGGGCGTACGCGATAAGATTGTCAATGTTTACTTTGTACACGATCCTTCCACCAACCACTGGGTACTGATCGATACAGGTCTGCCTGGTGCGGCTGCAAGGATCAGGAAGGTGTCAAGGGAATTATTCTGGCCCCAGGCCACTCCCGCAGCTATTATTCTGACACACGGCCATTTCGACCATATCGGCGCTGTAAAGCAGCTGGCTGATGAATGGGATGTACCGGTATATGCGCACTATCTGGAAGCGCCTTATCTGACAGGACGCTCTGCTTATCCGCCACCTGATCCGACAGCAGGCGGTGGATTGTTTACCTGGCTCTCCTTTTTGTTCCCGAAAGGCCCCATTGACCTTGGAGGAAGATTACTCCTCTTACCCGAACAGGGTAACGTTCCCGGACTCAAAGAATGGAAATATATCCATACCCCGGGCCATGCTCCCGGGCATATCAGCCTGTACAGGGAACATGACGGTGTACTGTTAGCCGGAGATGCCTTTGTAACTACCCGTCAGGAATCATTGTTTTCTGTCCTGAAACAGGAAAGAAAGCTGTCTGGTCCTCCCCGCTACTTTACATACGACTGGGCCGCTGCGGAGAAATCAGTGCAGTCACTGGCTGCCTTGCAGCCTTCCATCGTAGCTACCGGTCATGGACATATCATGGAAGGAGAGGCCCTCGCCGCATTACAGGAACTGGCAGACAACTTTCGCCAGGATGCTGTACCGGCTCATGGACGTTATACGGGAGATCCTGCTGTTGCAGGTATCAGCGGGGTAGAGTACATCCCTGCCTCCAATACCCGCAAAACCCTGCTCCGTACTGCCGCCGTACTGGCCCTGGTGGGGATAGGCGCATTGCTGGCCAGTGAAGCAAAAAAGAGATATAGCTAATAATCAGTTGTATATAAATGCCTGAGCATAAATGAAAATAGCTCCCGTCGATGGCGGGAGCTATTTTATTAATTAAGGATGGGGTTTGGCACATGGCCTGTTGAAAGAGAAACGATTACACCTATGTTGATATTATAACTTTGTTTCAAATAATAATAATCCTATATTGGTTGCGTTATATTTTGTAACGCTCGTCACTATTCCACTTTACAAGTTCCGCTCCATGTGAACGGAGCGAAACCTGCGAAAGTGAAATTCCTGTCCGATGAGTATGCAAATTACTATAAGAGAACCAGTTAAGTAAGCGTAATACTGCGGAAGATGCTGCGTATAAATACGGATATTTCCAGATCGATACAACCCGTAAAGCAGCAGCCGCGCCTCCATAAAAATTTATAATACTATCCTTCAAAATGACCAGAATCAAACAGCTAATCGTACAGAACGCCGAAAACCGGGAAACAGCACATGCCCTGCTGATAGTAGCCTTCTTATTGATGGCAGCCGCCCTGCTCAAAAGGTAACAACGGCCATAAATTATATAACAGGCGCTTGAAATTATATAACAAAGCTTCCGCTTTGGGAGCCTATCTTTGTCTTCACATGAAGTCCAGGACGACTATATCATTTCGGGCGCTTTTGCTACTGATCGTATTTCTGATGAATACGGCGGTAGGTTTTGCCTGCGCACTGGAGTCAGGTCTCTGGACAGAGAGGCATCATGATACGCATCAGATGCATGACATGCACGATATGCATGGAAAGCATCAAATGGATCATGCGCCAAAGAAATCCTCACACCGTTGCTGTGGAGACGGTATGATCCGATTTGAACTGCTGGACAAAACCCAGTCCCATCACGATGAGATCAAGTGGCTGCCATTACAGGCCGTGCTTTTTCCCGTGAGATGGCTGTCCGTTCCTCCGGTATCCTGGTCCGCAGCTCCACACAGATATGTTATACTTCATCAGCACCCGCCCCCCATTGATATCCGGGTGTCAATTCAATCTTTTCAGATTTGATTTTGTTTGAATGATCAGCTGCCTTACTACTAAGGCAAACAATTTTCTATTCTTCAAACACTAAATCAGATTACAATGAAAAGTCTTATCATCGCAACCACTATATTATTAGCTACTTTCTCTGCACAAGCTGCAAATCCTGCTTTATCTAAATTGTTATCACTTTACTTCGATGTAAAGAATGCACTGGTGAGCAGTGATGCTACGACTGCAAATGCAAAAGCCGCCGAATTCGTAAAAGCGATCAGTAGCGTAGATATGCACGCATTATCAGCAGCAGAACATGAAGCATTTATGCCTTTGCAGGAGAAACTTACTGCGGATGCCAGCGCTATTGCTGCCACCACAGACCTGAACAAACAACGCGAACAGTTCAAATCTTTCTCCAGTAATTTCTTCACACTGGCCAAAGCCACCAGGCTTTCCGATACACCGGTATACCAGCAGTACTGCCCTATGCAGAAAAGCTACTGGCTGAGCAATGAAGCTGCGGTAAAAAATCCTTACTACGGCAAGCAGATGCTTACCTGCGGAAAAGTAACAGAGACGCTGAAATAATTAACAGAACACGCACAAGTATTCAACATGAAACGTTTTCTGTTAACAGTGATCGTATTGCTGTCATATTACTTTGCTTTCTCCCAGGCGCCCCGCACCGTTCGTTATGACCTGTATGTCTCAGATTCCATGATCCATAGTCATGGTAAAATGATCCATGCAATGGTGATCAATGGTGGGATTCCTGCGCCCGTATTAACCTTTACAGAAGGTGATACCGCCGAGATCTATGTGCATAATAAAATGGATATGGAAACATCCGTACACTGGCATGGGCTGATACTGCCCAATCGCTATGATGGTGTCTCCTATCTCACGACTGCACCTATTAAGGCCGGAGAAACGCATCTCTATAAATTTCCGCTTGTGCAGAATGGTACCTACTGGTACCATTCTCACACCATGTTCCAGGAACAGAGTGGTATGTATGGCGCCTTTATCATCAAAAAAAGAAATGCACCTGATCAGCAGGAACATACCTTGCTGCTGAGTGACTGGACCAATGAAAATCCTGTTCAGGTAGATCGTTCATTGCATATGGCGACCGACTGGTATGGGGTAAGAAAGAACAGTGTACAGAGTTATGCGGAAGCGATCAGAACCGGTCATTTTTCCACTAAAGTGACCAATGAGTGGAAACGCATGATGGCCATGGATGTGAGTGATGTATACTATGATTATTTGTTCAGTAATGGTAAACCGGTAGAGGTACAGCCTCAATTCAAAAAAGGAGATAAGGTAAGACTGCGCGTCGTAAACGGTAGTTCTTCCACTTATTTCTGGCTGAAATATGCTGGTGGAAAAATTACCGTTGTTGCCAATGATGGTATGGATGTGGAACCTGTAGTAGTAGATCGTCTTATCATCGGTGTTGCAGAGACGTATGATGTGGAAGTGGATATTCCTGCGGACAGCAGTTATGAATTCCTTTCCACAGCAGAAGACCGTACCCGTTCTACTTCCGTTTTTCTGGGCGAAGGTCCGCAGCAAAAAGCAGCACCATTGCCACGCCTCAAATATTTTGAAGGCATGAAGATGATGAACGGCATGATGAAGATGAACGGTCAGATGGATGATATGGATATGTCTATGAGTTTGCAGCAGATGGATATGAATGCGGTGATGTATCCGGAAGATCCGGGTGTTACGTTAAACTACGCGATGTTAAGATCGCCTGTAAAGACAACGCTGCCGGAAGGGCCTGTAAAGGAGCTGCATTTCAATCTGACAGGTAATATGAATCGTTATGTATGGACGATCAATAATAAAACAGTCTCTGAATCAGATAAGATCCTTATAAAAAAGGGAGAGAATATACGCATCGTGTTGTACAATGGTACGATGATGCGTCACCCGATGCACCTGCATGGGCATTTCTTTCGTGTGCTGAATGGACAGGGTGAATATTCTCCGTTAAAGAACACGCTGGATATAATGCCGATGGAGACAGATACACTGGAATTTGCCGCTACAGAAAGTGGTGACTGGTTTTTCCACTGTCATATTCTCTATCACATGATGAGTGGTATGGGACGTATTTTCAGTTACCAGGATTCTCCGCCCAATCCGGAAATTCCTGATCCGAAAAAAGCGATCAGAAAGATCTATGCAGATGACAGAAAAATTCATTCTGCTGCGAGGATCGGTCTGGAAAGTAACAGCAGTGATGGAGAGATCTTATTTGCCAATACACGTTACCGCTTTCAGACGGAATGGCGCGCAGGTTATAATGGTGAGAATGGGTATGAAACGGAAAGCCATTTCGGACGTTATATCGGACAGATGCAATGGTTGTTCCCTTATATAGGATGGGATATGCGTTACCGGCGTATGCATGAACCGGAGAAGAATCTGTTCGGACAGGTCAGTACAAAGAATCGCCGTAATGTATTGCATGCAGGTCTGGAGTATACTTTACCGATGCTGATCGTTGCAGATGCATCTGTTGATACGGATGGCAGATTACGCTTTCAGTTAAGCAGGGAAGATGTGCCTGTGACCCGCAGATTACGCTTCAATTTTATGGTGAATACGGATAAAGAGTACATGGCCGGTTTCAGATATATTATGACGAAGTATTTTTCTTTCTCTACACACTACGACAGCGATATGGGACTGGGCGCCGGTATTACGATCACCTATTGATAAGTAGCGCATTTCTTTCTGCCGGATAAGTTACAGGGTATATAAAAAAACGAACGGGTGTATGATTACACCCGTTTCTACCTAAACCTACAACTGTTTATTACTGTAATTATTTTTTTCGTGTTTCGTGACACAAATGTAGCACCTCGAAAGGTTATATGAAAAACCAATATTTCGGTTTAAGAAACCAATTTTTCGGCTTGTCTAAAGAAAAACTTGCCATCGGAGAAATTGGCTATTTTTTCCGTGAAATTGGCATTGACCAGCAACTGATTACGATCTACTTTTGTGTCATCAGATTTATACAGCAGCTGCGATATAAAAGAATCAACAAAAGACGAATAGCAACAGAATATAAGATTAACAGAAAAAGATTTAAAACGAAAGACGATGAAAAAGACAATTAAGACTGGCGTAACTACATTAGCATTATTATTAGCAGTAGCAGTAGGCGTAAAGGCACAAACGAAAGGAAATAGTGATTCACAGAGACCATCATTCTCTCTGAGTGTTGGTCCGGAGGCAGGAATACCGGTTGGAAGTTTCAGTGACTATTATAAATGGTCCTTAGGCGGTTCCGTACAGGCAGATTATGCTATCATCAAGAAGACTTTATATGTAAACCTGAATGCAGGATTTGCAAATGTATTCGCTGATGATATCCCTGGTCTGGATGATTTGCAGTGGATTCCCGTAAAAGCAGGGTTAAGGTATTATCCCTTCCAGCGCAATAATCTGTATGTACAGGGCCAGGCCGGTGTGAACTTTATCACCAACGGTCCGATTGGCAACAAAACAGCAGCATTCACCTATAGCCCACAGATCGGTTATCTGATTCCACTGGGTAAAGGAAATTATCTCGATGCTGGTGTTAAATTCGACGGCAATTCAAAATTTGTAGATGGTGGCGATGCTGCTAATCTGATAGGTTTGAGAGTTGCTTACACATTTGGCTTGAAATAAGTACAGTAAGATAGGACATAATTGTTTAAGGGGTTTATAATCAAATGAAGTAGGGCCTCCCTTTTGGGAGGCCCCATTGTTTTTTATGCGATGGATAGATAATATTAAGCGACAGATAACTTCTTGAAATCAGAAGGATTTTCGTCGGCAAACTTTTTAAAGAAACGACTGAAATGTGAACTGGTATCAAAGTTCAGCTGATCCGAAATTTCCTTTACACTGAGAGAAGAAGTGGTCAGCAATAATTTCGCTTCCAGATACAGCCGGCTGTGAATGACCTGTAAGGCATTTTTACCGGTTTCCTGTTTAACGATCTCACTCAGATGTTTGGCAGAAATATGTAACATATCCGCATACTCCTGTACCGTTCGTTTATCCAGAAAATGCTCCTCCACCATATCACGGAAATTGATGAAAGTGGAATACTGTCTTGTTAACTGATGATTCGGTCTGCTCTCCTGGCATTTCTCAAATGCACGGTTCACTTCATACAGTAGTTCTACTACCTGCAGGCGTACGATCTGCAGGAAAAAAGGACTACCTTCCCGGTACTCGCGGTCTATTCTTTCGAACAGCTGTTTTGTTTTCTGGAAATGAATGTCTGACAAGGTGTATACCGGTGCGCAGGAAGGATTCAGATCGATCAGCGGATCAAGCGCACTTTGCTTGATAAAACTATCGGTGATAAATTCCTTCTTGAACATGACCATGTATAACAGCAGGTCGTCAGAAGCATTGTCAAATGAGGTAGTATGTTTTGGTGATACGATGTGCAGGGATTGCGGGCCTACATCAAAAGTAAAGGCGCCAATCGTTTTCTGGCAGGTGCCACGGATACATAAAATAATTGCATAGTGGTCAGTCCTGATAGGCGGGCCACTTTTTACGCTTCCCTCGTTGCTCAGTACAGCAAAATTGTCAGGGTGAAGCAGCTCATCGTATTTATCCATCCCGAAACTTTGTGTCACCGGTTTGTCAAGTGACAGATAATAACGTATCGTGGACGGTATATCGAATATTGGCAGGTTCGTGTTCATAATCAGGGTGCAAAATTACGGTAAAAATCAGTGTAAAGAACTCCGCAAGAACCGGGTTTAAGTCATAAAAGCGAATAGCTACTTTTGTATTGTAAATGAAATAGATATGACTACACAGGAACTAACTGATTATGAGCGTATCGCCAGGGCGATTGAGTATGTGAAGGAGAACTTCAGAAAACAGCCTTCCCTGGAGGAAATTGCGGAAAATGTTTACCTCAGCCCGTACCATTTTCAACGTATGTTTACGGAGTGGGCAGGGGTAAGTCCGAAGAAATTCACTCAGTATCTCAGCGTAGAATACGCCAAGACGCTGTTAAAAGAGAAACAAACTTCCCTTTTTGATACCGCCATCGAAACCGGCCTCTCAGGTACCGGCAGATTACATGATCTTTTTATGAAAATTGAAGGTATGACACCGGGAGAGTACAAAAACGGGGGAGAGGCTTTATCCATTAATTACAGTTTTGCAGAAAGCCCGTTTGGGCCCCTTATTCTGGCGGCTACTCCCAAGGGACTCTGTTACCTCGCATTTGGAGAAAACCGGGATCAGGCCTTCCGGGAGTTACAGGAACAGTTTCCTAACGCCCGCTATACCCAGGTACTGGATATGATCCAGCAAAATGCACTGTACTTTTTTACCCAGGACTGGAGTACACTGGGAAAAGTAAAACTGCACCTGAAAGGTACCCCATTTCAGTTAAAGGTCTGGGAAGCACTTTTACAGATTCCCATGGGCGATCTTTCTACTTATGGAAAGGTAGCGATGGCAGCGAAAGCTGACCGGGCCTATCAGGCAGTAGGTACCGCTATCGGGAATAATCCGGTTGCTTTTCTTATTCCCTGCCACCGTGTGATAAGGTCAAATGGTGAATTTGGTGAATATCATTGGGGAGGTACCCGAAAAATGGCCATGATTGGTTGGGAAGCAGCAAAGAGTGCTTCGTTCGACTCGCTCTGAAAGTCCCATTACACCGCTATTGCGCCGTTATTATGCCGTTACCGCTACGCTCATGAGCGTAGAAATAACGGCGTAATAGCGGTGTAATACGGAGATACATCGAAGAACTGGTAAAATATTGGAAGGGACATTCACATTTTTATAACTATTCCCTGTTACACCTATATACCCTAATACTTACAAATAAGGGATAATTTTAATCCTTCTTTTGTCGTTGTTGATGGTCTCCGATGGCCATAAAAAGAGCATCCACACTGCTGTAGGAATGCCGTTAAAATGTCTATTTTGCGTAAGTTCTAAATGATTGAAGAACAATTATATATACTGATCAAGTCCACCTTATCTCCACCTCATCTCCGGCGCTGTAGTATCTACCCGTCCAGCGTAATAAATATTTCATATACATTTTAGCAGTATCTTTACTTCAATTAATAAAAACCCGATATTACATTTGTGTTACAGACCATGTAATATTTAACCCTTTAAACTGTTAACTGAAAAACCTTGGAACGCCCAAATGACCCTGACTACATATACCATATATGCTCCTGAGGTGCAATCTGCTATTCGCATTGCACAGGCACTGGCCAAAGAACATCACCATGCTAATTATACGCCTGCCCACTTATTGCTGGCATGTCTGCACAAGGAAGTCGGATTGACGCCGCAGCTACAGGCAATGGACATCGATACTTATTATCTCGAAGAATGGGCAGAGGTAAGACTGGATAGTGTACCCAAAGCAGGTCGTTTACCGGAAGAGCCGGAACCAGACGAATATGCAGCGAATGTGTTGCAGGAAGCAGATGCCGTAAGACTGGAATATGATCTGGATGCAGCAGACGCCTGGTGTGTGCTGGTGGCCATCAGTACGCCGGGTGTAGGTTTCTCTTTCGAGCAACTGAAAACATTCCCGTTACAGCGGGCACAATTGCTTTCGCATTTCAATAAAAAAGAGAGTAACGGCGTAGCACCAAAGACGACCATCGTCACGGGTAAAAGCGTCGCGCAGAAATATATTTATAAGCTCACCGATCCGCAGCGTCTTCAGACGAAACATGCGCTGGCAGGCCGCGATGCGGAAGTGCGTACGATGATGGAAATACTGACCCGTAAAGGACGCTCCAGTATTCTTATCACCGGAGAAGGCGGCGTGGGTAAAACCGCTCTGGCGGATGCGCTGGCAAGAGCCATTGTGCAAAAACAGGCGCCTTTGCAATTACAGCAGACCGATCTCTATGCCCTGGATTACGGTGCATTCATAGCGGGTGCTGCATATAAAAATGAACTGGAAGACAGGTTGCAGCAGATCATGGCGCAATTGCAGGAAGCTGGTCGCCACGTACTGTTCATTGACAATCTGCATACCCTCCTGGATAAACAACCAGGATCAGCAGGAGGTATCGGTAATGTGCTGAAAGCGGCTATGAACAAGGAAGATATCACGCTCATTGCGACCAGTACCCCGGAAGGTTTCCGTAAACTCATAGAGCCGGATGGACTGCTGCGTCATTGTTTTGAAGTGGTACAACTGGCAGAACCGGATGAATCGACCGCAGCCCGTATGATCCAGGCAGTAATGCCCGATTATGAAAGCTATTACAACCTGAAAGTAGCACCGGAAGTGATCGGTGAAGCAATTAAACTCTCACGCCGTTATCTGAAGGAAAGAAGTTTGCCGGACAGCGCCGTGAACCTGCTGGACCGCACACTGGCTGCCATACGTACGACACAGGACACCGGAAAGATCACCCTCGATGATCTCAAAGGAAAACTGGAAGCGGCAGGAGATACGCGGGAGGAACTGCTTTGGTGGTACCAGCAATGTATGCAGCGTTATAGTGCGCTGGTCACAACACGGCTGCAGCCACAGCAGGACATCTACAAAATTGAAAATGAAGCAGCCCTGAAAACGGCCTTACTCGATATTATTTCCCAGCTGGAACCACTGGTGGAAACACAGCATGTTGCCGTGACAGGCACCGACCTGGCTACGATGATCGCAGAAAGTACCGGTATTCCATTGGGTAAGATCCAGTCGGGTGAACGCGAACGGCTGGTGAATATGGACCTCGAATTGCGGAAGAGAGTGGTAGGGCAGGATCATGCGCTTAAGACCGTTTCCGAAGCCATTCTGGAATCCCGTTCCGGTCTCAGCAGACCAGGACAGCCAATAGGCTCATTTTTCTTCCTGGGACCGACCGGAACCGGGAAAACGGAATTAGCGAAATCTTTGGCAGACTTCTTGTTCCAGGATGAACGGTGCATGATCAGATTTGACATGTCCGAATTTAAAGAAGAACACTCGGCGGCATTACTATATGGCGCTCCGCCGGGCTACGTGGGATATGAAGAAGGGGGACTGCTGGTAAACAAGATCCGCCAGCAACCTTATGCCGTAGTATTATTTGACGAAATAGAAAAAGCGCATCCATCAGTATTTGATATTTTCCTCCAGATAATGGACGAGGGCAAATTGCATGACCGCCTGGGTAAAACCGGTGATTTTTCAAATGCCCTGATCCTGTTTACTTCCAACATCGGTAGTGATGTGATCGCCCAGTCATTCAGACAGGGAGTGATCCCCGCTTCACAGCAACTGATGGAGATCATGGCCAGAAATTTCAGACCCGAATTTCTGGGCAGGCTGACAGAGATCGTTCCATTTGGCCCCATTCAGCAGGAAAATGTCGTGAAGATATTTGATATCCACCTGAAACATCTGTTGCAGTTATTAACGCAGCAGCAAATAGCCCTCGACGTTTCTGTCGCCGCAAGAGAAAAGCTGGCAGCAGAAGGGTATTCGCCGTTATATGGCGCACGTCCATTGAAAGAAGTGATCCGGAGCAGACTGAGAAAGCCCTTGTCACGGATGATCATAGAAGGAAGTCTGCAACCCCATACGACCGTTAAACTGGATATTGACGCTCAGGGTGAGCTACAATGGCAAACCAGCGCGCAGGGATGATCAGGCGAACTGACAGAAGAACCATAGAACATTTATTGTTGTAAAAACCAATTGATATGAATGACAATTACGGGATTGGTGGTAATGAGGTGAAACTCGACGCCAATGAAGCCATTGTTGAGATCTCTCATAACCGGACCCTGTTTGCTGAAAAGTTGACCCAGCAAACGCCTGTTAAACCGGAAATCGTGCAGGGACTTACCACTGTAGAAGGAGTATTTGAACATTACAAACCGGCTGTAAACATGTTGTTCCATGATGCAGAAGGACGTACTGTTCCGGAAAACCTGGAATTCCACAACCTGGGCGACTTCGGTATTAAAGGAATTACCGCTCAGAGTACATTCCTCGACAACCTGGCCACAGAAAAAGAACAGTACCTGAAGATCATGAAACATCTCAAAACAAATAAGGTGCTGAAAGCAGCCCTTGCCGATCCTGCTGCCCGACAGGCACTCCTGGAATCGATAAGGTCATTAGTGGCTGATCTTGAAAAGAAATGATTGAAGAAAGAAATCATCCCAGAATTAAGAATTAACAATTAATAATTAAGAATTAGAGTATAAAGCCTGATGCATTTGTTATCCGGCAGTCAATACTCAGAGCATATTAAGCCCACTAATTCTTAATTGAAACATGTAAGACCCAATTCTTAATTCTTAATTCCTAATTCCTAATTGAACAAGTCTTATGGCTGAATTACAAAAACAGCAGGAGCAGCAGGATCAGCTGCAGAATGCCCCCTCCCAGCAAACCGCAGCTTCTCTACAGGAGAATATAGATATACTCGCAAAATTTGGTGGCTTTGATCTCCTGGAAGGTGCGATCGAAGGTGTACAGAACCTTAACCCCGATCGTAAAGCACGTCGTAATATATTTCTTACAGAAAACACCAAGAAAGGTGAACGCGATAAGCTGAAAAAAACACTTGAACTCTGGGAGAAAGTACTGACAGAAGCACAGGACCTGCCTGATATGGTGAGCTTCTGTACAGAACATTCAGAACAGTCAGAGCGCGTATTGAATAATAACCTGGGAGAAGCGGTAGAAGCGACCCGTGAACTTGAACAGTCTTACCGTAACGTAGCCCTGTTCTTCAAAAATACAGAGTCAGATAAGGTAAAGAATGTAGCCTTTATCAACGTGGAACAGGACCAGCTGAAAGACCTGGACAACACCCGTTTCATCGATGCCATCCACCAGGAACTGGTGAGTAACTACGATCGGCTGGATCTGCGTGATAACTATAGTCTGCTGGTTATTCCGGGCTATCTTGGTTCAAACAAGGTACTGGAAAAATGGGCGAAGATCGCTTATGAAAATAAGACGATGCTCATCACAGATTTCTCTCACCTGGATGCACCGGATGATGTGATGGAAATGTTTGAACTGGCTAATCTCACCGGCGGTGAAGTACACCGGTCGAATGTGATGATGACCTGTAACTGGCTGGTAGGCCGTGGTAAGTTTGATGAGATCAACGAACAGGATAATCTGTATGTACCACCATCAGGCGCACTGGCAGGTAAAGTATATAAAACACTGATGTCACAGGTGACCGCCGGTAAGAAATTCGGTGGTATGAATGAAGTAGACGGTGTGAAATTTGAACTGAAGAAGAGCGAAATTGCGGGTCTGGAGAAAATGGGTCTGATCCCTATGGTAAAAGAATACGGCAAGGTAATGGCCTTTAGTGCGAAGACCTTGTTCAACGGTGATAATATCGGTCTGCAGACCTACTCCGTAGTACGTGTATTCGACTACGTGACCAAGGTACTGATGGACTTCCTGAACCGTCGTGCATTTGAAAACTTCAATGCCAACACCCGTAAAGACCTGATGAAACAGATCATACGGTTCCTTGACAGCATTACCGGTCCCGATAAGCTGATAGAGGACTTTAACGTACGCAGATTCGAACAGGATCCTATACAAAAAGATCGTATCCACCTCAATATTCACCTGAAACCGTACTTCCCGGCTAAAAACTTCCTGATCAAAATGGAAGGACATAAAGGGGAAGATGCGACAGAATGGGATACTGAATATGAACAGGATAAAGCATAATATTAAAACAGCAAGGGCTGATCATGAAGGATGGTCAGCCCACTGTTTTCATCACTAAAAAATTTCAGGAAAGGAAAAGATTATCAGATGAAGTATGTCTTAGCAGGCGCCTTCTGTTTTTTATTGTCATGGTGCAATGCACTGGGACAGTCACAGACAGATAGCATTATTACAACTAAAGGCGCTGTCACCCTTATTACCTGTGGATCCGCAATTACCACTTTTCAGATTGGAGATGGCAAGAACGCAGACTATGATTATCGCATTGTAGACGGTAATGTTGTATTTATCCGGCCGGTAGTGGCTAATCCAAAGCCCACCAACCTGGTGATCCGTGAAGGAGATAATATACATTACATGATACTGGCTTTCCGTGAAAGAGCAGAATTATCGAGGTTGAAATATACCCTTTCTGCCAGCGGATCAGCTAAAAATACCGGCAGCACAGGTACTGGCGCCGGTAGCAGCGGTGGTACTGCCGCAACAACGGGGGACAGCAACGAAGCCGAAGAAACAGCACAGGAAGATCCGGCCGTGGCCGCAGGGATCGATACTGTTACTGTGGGCAATATTGCAGAAGATTTTCGTAAACAACGTAAAGGCGGTCATCAATATGAAACAACTGCTGATGGTATCACATTGACGTATTCACAGGCGATGAGCCTGAACAACCTGGTTTATTTCAGTTATCATGTCAGGAACCGTTCAGGTGAACCATTTGTGATCAGTAAAGTGTCGCTGATGCATAAAACGAAACAGGATACCGCATCACTATTTACGATGCCGGTATTATACCGAAAAGGTACAGAGGCCATCGCAGGAAAAGCAGATGAGAGTATTGTATTTGTAGCGGCTGCCCGTGATTTTAAAAAGAATGATGAAATTATCCTGGTGATGTATAATAAGGCGAATAAGAACCAGATCGTGTTATACACACCTGCCAGCGCTTTACCAAAATATATGATCAGTAAATAACACGTGCCATCGTGCGTATGCAACTCAAAATATTGTTTGTTGTCAGTCTCTGGCTATGCGCCTTGACAGGCAGTGCCCAGCAGGTGAATTTCTGCGGGGAATTCGTGCCTATGGAGCGTGATTTCGTTTCCTATAAATTAATGGACGTCATCAAGGGGCATCTGAAGTACCGCAATTTTCTGCCGGTGCTGAAAGCGAAGACGGACATCTATTTCCCTGTGATCATTCCCATACTGCATCAGTATAATATACCAGAAGATTTTAAATACCTGCCTGTAGTAGAAAGTGGCTTTACGAATGCCACTTCTGCTGTAGGCGCACAGGGTGTATGGCAGTTTATGCCTGAAACCGCAGCAGCCATGGGACTGGCGGTCAGATATGATAATGATGAACGTAATCATCTGCTGAAATCAACACATGCAGCCTGTCGTTATCTGCAGCAATTATATAGTCAGCTGCATTCCTGGACATTGGCAGCAGCTGCGTATAATGCAGGCGCCGGTAATATTTCCCGTAATATGAAAAGACAGGGAAGTAGTGATTATTATCAGCTGGTACTGAACGATGAAACTGCGCAGTATATCTATAAGATCATTGCTATCAAGCAACTGTTTGAGAGTCCTGAATTGTATATGCCTGGCTTTGGGTATAATGTTTTCAACAAGGGGAATGCAAATATGTCTGTGTTTTCTACGCCAGCTTCCAGCATCCGTCAGCCAGGACAGACAGTAACTAAACAGGTGGAAAATAACTCCGGAGATTTTAAATCTATCCGTATTACTGTCGATACAAAAACCCGCGGTAAGACACCGGTAGCAAGTGCTGCTTTCGCTGCGAAACTGCAAAAGAATAATACATTTGAAGATGGTCAGCTGATCAGCATCCTGTTACTGGATGACCTGCAGGCCAATGGTGTGTATATCCGTAAGAATACAAAGATCTCAGGTCGCGGATGGATCGTCAGCGATCGCATTTATGTGGACCTTGGTTTTGGCAATACGATTACGTTATGTGATGCAGGTGGAAAAAAAGGTGTGCCTGCTGATGCGTTGAAAGCCGGACAGGATGTGCGGTTGTTGAAGATATAAGAGAGGTTAATTAAGAATTAAGAATTAAGAGTTAGAATGCAGCGAAGATCGCAATAAAATATTCCATAAATAAAGAGGCGTCCAGTTTAAGTGGGCGCCTCTTTATTTATGGAATGACTGTTGAAATAATTCTTAATTCTTAATTTCTTTAACTCACATCAATACCTCATTCATATAGATCCTGTAAGGATAATTATTGGCTGAACGCTCTTTCAGCTGTGATAGTAATTCATCTTTGAGATACACGAGATTTACCGCCGCATAAGCTGTTGTAGGTTGTGACAGTGTTAGCCTGATATCCAGTGTCCGGGTATATCCTTCTGTGGCGCCAGGTAATACAGAAACACCTTTTGCGACGCTTACATTGCGGAGTTCATTACCGACTACATAACGGCAGAGCGCTTTGATATCTTCCGGTGTTACTACACGGTCCCGGCTGAGCAGGTGATAACGGTAAAGGTTTACTTTTTCGTCGATACTGAGCCTGTCTTTACCACCTTGCGTATTGGAAAGGAGCGTGATAGAGCCAGGTTGTAACTGTACGCTGCCATACTCCTGCAAACGCGTTCCCATACGGATATTATTCGCCACACTACCATTCGTGGTAAAGAATTCGATAAAGAGGAAGTCTGCCTCTTCACGTGGTTTTACCATGAGATATGGGATATTACCACGATTGACACCTGGTTGTAATTGTTCTTCCAGGGAGGCGATCAGCTGATGTAGTTCGCGGATACGGTTGGCAACATAATCATTACGCACTTCTTCAAAAAGCGAACTTTCATCACGGATCACTTCGATAAGATAGGCGATGATCTCTTTTGCTTCACGGGTATCAAATCTGCCGATACCGCTGCTACGCACAACCAGTTCACCTTCCTGCATTTCTCCGGCTGTTGTGAAGTTGCGTACGTGATAGTCAGTACCACTCGTATCGTGTACGCGTTTAACATCAAAGTAAATATCAGCAGTATGCAGCGGCATGATGTTAAGATAGCGGTTCAGGCGCTGCGACTGTTCATTGATACGTTTATTGACAACAGGGAAGCAGTTGATATTGCAGAACAGATCTTCCAGTAAAGTATGCCGGATGGTTTCCGGGAATTCAATTCTGATCCAGTGTGTATTGGGCTGGATCTTATTGAATGCTGCTCCGAATATATGTTGCAGCGCTTCCGGGGCGGGGGATTGCAACGGAAGCGAAGTAGGTTTGCTGATGGTCAGAAACTGATGACGGAAGCGATGCAGGATCTGTTGGCTGTAACGGGTGTTGGTATCAAAGGCAGGATGCATGATATTATCAACATCTTCAGCAGCAGCATCCTGGCTCTGGCTATAACCGCTTTTTACGGTCAGTTCTGTATCATTGAGATAGAAGCGTGCCAGTGGGAGGTAGTAATAAAACATCTCCTGCTGATGAACGTTTCTGAGGTCAAAAAAGAAGGACATTTCTTCGATAGAGGAGGGGCTGCCTTCCAGGGAAAGACCTATCCACAAATGATTGGGAGGCGTATCTGCCTGCAGATTACCCTGCAATATCTGCTCTTTGAACCAGTGGTCACGGGTTTCAAAAAGACGGTTACCGATGGCCATGTATTTGACCTGTCCGCGGAACAGGCGGTGCCTGGTCAGGGGCATGAAGAAAAGGTCTTTTGAATTGAAACCGCTCTTAGAGGTGTAGAACAACTGATGTTCTCCATCGATGATAGTAGACGGTTCATTACTGCCGGCATGTAATACGCCGTAAGCTGGCTGACTGCTGGTGATAGGTTCCGGCATCATGATCTGCGCCAGTCTTTCCACCAGTCTTGCATGAGAAACGTCTACTTCGCCTGATATTTTTTCAAGTTCGCTGGAACAGGCTTCCAGCAGGAGTTGTACAATGGGATCGAAAGAAGATTCCACTTCTGCATCCGGATATCCCCAGAGTCTGGCGGCCGTTTTGAGCATCCGGTCTTTTATTCGTTCTTTCTGTTCTCTTGGCATGACATAGGTTTAATCGTACGACAGCGGACTTACATAAAAGAAGCTGCTGTAATGGAATGGAGTTTTATTGCGGGCCAGTGTACCGGTGATGGTCACCCGTATCTTTTTCTTGACCTTTCTGGCACTGATCCCGTTGAGTTCTTCCTGGCTTACCATGGCAGAAACCCGCACCTGCGTAATACGCTGTTCATAACGCACAATGGCGCTTTTTACGGAGAGTTCCACCTGTTCCTTGACTTCGTTGTTGGAAGCCCGGATATCGAAGTCAAAATCCCATATCCGGCAACCGTACTGGGGGTCATCTTTGTTCTCCCCGAGTACGGTTGTAATGAGCAATTGTATATGCTGGGCCACCGAGTCTTCCAGATTGCAGTCAGGAAGGTCCTTTTTTTGCAGGATCCGGGAAAAGTCCAGTGGCAGTTTATAATACTGGTTCTTCATATTGGCAGTCTGAAGTGATTAGAATATACCGAGGAATTTCCTGTCATATCTCACCCTGATCTCTTTCACACAGCCGTTCTGATCCTTAATGAGGTTGACCAGCTCGATCTTAAAGCGCTTCTTGCCCCTGATGCGGGAACAAAAGTGTGCAAAAGTGTCAGTGTCTTTATCGTTCAGTAATACCCTTGCATTCATGTTGTCGCAGAGGTAGGACGAGAAGTCGGAAGCACTTTTCTGTTTGTCTACTACTTGTGTGAGGAAGAACTTAAACTCATCATCCGAAACAGACGGTGTTTTAGGCTTTTCCGGCACCGGAGCAGCACCTGCGTTAGGATCGACTGGTTTAGGGTCTTCAGGGAAAGGAATGGGGTCAAAATGGTCATTTCTGGGCCTTTGAGGACCTCCTTCGAAGACCGTAATATGTTTTGTTACCATTTTACTGCTGTCTCCGTTTACGATCAGGGACAGGATGCGTTCACCGGGAGTGCCGAAGGTATACTTCACAGAATTACCGGAATGCACTTCCGCATTGGGCTGAAGCAACTGCCAGGACCAGCTGCTGGCGCCAGTCGTATGGTTACTGAAGGTAACCGTGCGGCCGGTGAAGACCTCTTCCGGACCTTCTATTACGGGGTACATGTCGCCACTGTTAACAGGTGTTTTTTCAGGAGCTGCATTGATGACAATCACTTCCTGGCGCCAGTCGCATTTTCCACGATGGAGGATAACAGTGTAAACCCCTGCTTTGCTGAAGGCATGGTATACCTGCACACCCGGTGCGGAGGCAGTGGAATCTCCAAAATCCCAGTTGACGCCGGCTATGCCGCCGCCTTTAAGATCGGCTCTGAAGGTGATCACTTCACCAGCAGTAAATGTGGTGGATTTACCCGCATGCTGCTGGCTGGCTAATACAATGGCAGCGTCTGTACATACTTCCTTATTGGAGGCCTGGAATGCCAGCAGAACGATGCTGATCACCAGTAAAGACAGGAATGTATACAACACCATCGGGTCAATATGGCTTGTAATCTTGCTAAAGGGTCTATACGTACTTACTTTACGCTCATTTTGGGTCTTGCGCGGGGTCATGGGTTTTTCAATTTCTGCAATTTTAAATATTTTTTTACATAAATGACTAAACAACCTACATTCGTATTTCAATTTTTTAGTTAATTGCTGTGTCGGTTGAAAGCCTGAAGAAGAACCCTGATTAATCGAAAAACCTAAATTTTAACCCGTTGATGGTAAATAATGCCCAAAAAGCCGCAGTGCTCGAAGAAGTGATCGATCATATACGTCGTCTCCATTATGACGTACGCGCAGAAGTTGTTGTCGGAGAACTGCTGGATAATGATGTGCAGGAGTCGGAAGTCGCAGTACAGATGCAGAACGTTTTTACAAGAGCTTTCAATAAAGATATCTTAGATGCACAATTAGATGATTCACAACCATATCATCCTTTCATTACTTTAACACTCTCCCGTGACGGACTGTATGATCGTTTGCCGGAAGGCCTTTTTCACGCCTTTACAGCCCAGAAACAGCAGGAAGTGAGTGAGATGGTAGCCAACTATAAAAAACACCAGCAGGAGGAGCAGGAAGCCCGTAAATTCTTCCGTCCGCTGGAGCATGAATTCTTCCTGCAACGCGTATTTCTGGAGCAAAGGGAGAAACACCTGTTATTTGATGCGCTGGGAAAGGATGCAGATGAATTATTCTTATCTTTCTGGGGTATTCCTGAGGGATTACCCAAAGAACCCGTAAATAAACTTATCAGGTTATTACCGTATATTCATCGTATTGCAGGCAACCTGCCTTTGGTGCAGTTATACCTGCAGGCTATATTGGATGAGCCGGTGACCATTACATGTGAAAACGGACCTGTTGCCGTATCCTCAGGTACACAGACCGGCCTTGGAGAATGCAGGCTGGGAATAGATACGATGACAGGAAGTCTTTTTTATACCGATATGCCCAGAGTCATTGTGAAAGTTGGTCCTCTGCAACATCGCCGGGTATACGATTTCCTGTCCTGGCAGCCTTATGGTAAATTACTGGAAACCTGTCTTGGCTTTCTGTTGCCGGCGGATGTTGAAGCCGAAACTTTACTGGAGCCACATCCGGATGAAAAACAAGTAGTTGTAAACGATAGCCGTCAGAAGGAAGGATTAATGGGATATAATTTTTTCCTATAGCATTAAATGGAACTATTTTTGCATCTAATGTTGGCTCTGTAGACTGTTTTAACCCTTTTCCCCAATTGGAAAACTTATGATACTTAAAGCAAAAATTTATCTTGTATTAGCCGCTATCATGGCGGTAGGCGCTCTTATCGTGGGATTGCTGAGCCGTTATATTAAAAACTTTACCCTATATAAGAAAAAGGCATTGTGGTATCTGTTTCTGATCACCATTGTATTTGCCGTGATCAGCTCGATACCTTTCCTGTTCACACATCAGAACCTGGTCAGCCAATATTTGTTTTACCAGGTATGGTTCCTTGGATTGGGTATTGCGCACTGTCACATTATGTACACCCGTTTCTGGGCGAATGAGCGTACGCTGACCTCAGAACTGGCCTTCATTGTGGCCATTTATCTGTTTGGTGGTGTAGGCTTCATGCTGGTACAGTTCCTTTTCACCAAAGGAGACTTTCTGTATTATCCCATGCTGACCTGTTTCCTGGCTTTTGCACTGCCCACTTTTGTATACAAGACATTCGAAAAGATGATGGCTATTCCTGCGAAAGTGCATAAATGGTGGCAATATCCTGCGTATCATGAGCAGCCGGAAGTGAATGAAGATGATATGAAAGATCTGATCGTCATCGGCTTTGAACTGGAGAAGAATACAAAGGATATGGACCGTACCTATTTCAGGGCACGTACCCCTATAAAAATGGACCTGGGCGACCTGTTTTATCACTTCGTGAATGACTATAATGACCGTTACCCCAATACACCAATAGATGTACTCGATAAGAACGGACAGCCTTATGGATGGGTATTCCACCTGAAATCAAAATGGCTGGGTATAGCGCGTACACTTGATCCCGAAAAGCCTGTTTTCATGAATGGTATGCATGAGAATAGTGTGATCATCTGTAACAGGGTTGTGCTGAGTAACAATTGATCCCTCATACAAGTAAACAATCTTTTTTGACCAAACAATCATCCCATGGCAGAACCGCTCAAATATTTTCCCGTCAACTGGGTGGATGGAATGAAAATTAAAAAGCAGCATTTCATAGAAACTGAAAATGCAATGCTTGATCAGATCCGGGATGCTATCTCCAGCGGTTTGCATGCGCAGAACTATGGACTATTGCCGGCTAAAGCAGAGAGTAAGGAATCCCTTCGCTGCTGGTTCGTAACAGATAATCAGCATCAGTGGCGTATTAAACTTACAGAATGCCGTGCCGTGACTCCAGGAGGCGCACGCATCGAGATCCCGGAACATACCGTACATTCTCTGAAGTATGCAACTACATTCCCTGAAATATCTTACAGGTGGGATCCGCTGCATACAGAACCTGCTTATTACATCCTGATACAGGTAGATCCTTTCGATCGTCAGCCAAGTGGTGAACCGCTGCTGCATGAAGATCCGCCACGTTTGCCATATGCTACGCCCGAATATGAGTTGTTCATACAACCCGCATCACAGATGCCACAGGGGCAGCTGGGCGCTTATCAGATGATCCTGGGACGTATCACTGTGAAGGATGGACGTCCGCAGCTGGATGATGATTACATCCCACCCACCAGTCTTGTATCAGCACATCCGGCACTGGCTGATCTGCATCAGGAACTGGACCAGTTCCTCGGTTATCTGGAGCTGCATGGTGTACAGATCGTACAGAAGATCTACGGTAAAAACCAGAACAATGATCTTGCGCAGGTCGTGTTGTACATCACAGAAAGGATGGTGCAATACCTTGGTACACGGATCTCACAGTTCCGCTGGTTAGGTTTGTATCAGTCACCCGCAGAGATGCTTGAAGTAGTAGCAGGACTGTCCAGGACAATGAAAAACGCGATCGACTTACGTGCACATACAGGTAAGGAAGAATTGCTGAATTATCTGTCAGAATGGTGTGAACTGAGACAGGGAGAACTGGAAACACTGATGGTGAACTGTTCGAATATCCGTTATAAGCATACAGACGTCAGAGAATGTCTGGAGCCTATGATACCTTTCGTACGTGCGATCAGTAAATTGTTTGAAAGTCTCAGCAGACTGGATTACATCGGCAGCAAAACTGACAAGGGCATCTTTGTCAAGGAAGAATCTGCAGAAGATTCAGAATACCTGCGTAAGCATAAAACCAAAAGATGGTTTTTCACAGATTGATTTATTTATAACACTATAATACATGCGTGTACTAAACAAACAGGAGAGAACAGCTGCATTTCTTTGGTTCCTTCTTTTCTTTGTCGTTTCAGTTGGTCTGTTCGTACTGGCCGTATTTTTTAATTATCAGGTGCCTGCAAAAGAGAATGATGATCTGCGTAAGCAGCTGACTTCATTCCGCCAGGAACAAGCGTTTCAGGGAGATTTTCTGCAAAGGATGGAGAAGGTGAAGAATAATCTTGACTCTATTAATCTGCCTAATCAGAATGCAAATTATATGGACCAGGTAGTAGCGCAGGATCTTGTTACGATGCGTAATACTATTCCGAAAGAATCAGTGACACACTACGGACTGTACAATAACATTATTCAGAACCTCCTGTCTATTCAGCAAGGTAAGCAACAAATGAGAGGATTGCAGAATGCACAGCAGACAATAGCTGAGCTGAAAGAGAAGATTGCCGATCTCAACCGCGAACTGGAAACAACGCGTAATGAACTTGATTATAACAGGCAGATGATGAGGTCAAGATGAGTTAAATTTTTGGTTGTATTAAAGGATTAATTTAAATTTGAAGGATAAATAACTACATAAATAAATAGCTCATTTTTGTTAATTCTTTATTGCAAACCTTAAACATTTAACCCATGTCCTTCAAATCAGTGTTTGAAGTAGCTGGCAAAAAATTGGTGGTAAAACACTGCAGCTACGACCTCACCCAAGAAGTAGACGCTACCGGTCGCCCTTCGGCAATCACACGCGGTGGCAGAATCCGTTTAATTGTTGAATCAACAGGAGAAACAGATCTCTTTGAATGGATGGTAAACAATTTCGAAAGAAAAGATGGTACCATTACTTTCTACAAGAGAGACTCTGATGCTCAGTTGAAACAATTGAGCTTCAAAGAAGGCTATCTGGTAAAGTTTGAAGAGTCTTTTGACGCTGATGACAAAAACCCGATGAGCGTTTCATTCACCATTTCAGCCCGTGAATTAAGTATGGGCAGTGGCACCCATATTAACGAATGGGTTTGATTGGTATAATTTGTTAACTGAACGTAATTGTACCATAGCCCTCGCGAAAGCGGGGGCTTTTTGGTTTTAGTGTATTGGTGAACGTTATAATAAAATGAATTGTAACTGTAATGTGAATAAGTGGTCGTACTAATCCACAACTTCACAGAATTTATTAGTGCCTGGTATACGTTCCAGTCTTACACCAATAGCCATATGCATATATGGTATAATAGCAGGATCCAGGTTAGCAATTGTGTTAACTTTATACACGCCGCTATTATCGTTATTTGCCATATACTCCAGGGATTCTGTCCCATCGAAAAAACGCCAGCCGCTATCTTCATTGTTCATTGGTGCTGATCTGTACATATAGCCGACAGGCGCACCATCAACAGTAATTCTATCTGTAGCTAATGCGAATCCTTTAGATGGTAAAAGAGAGCGTATCTGATCGGGTTGTAGTATGAATTTTTTCATAATTGCTCTTAAGATTTAATACCTGCAAACGGCTTTACGACGAACCAGGCAAGCGCCGGAAACAATTGCATCGGTATCACCAGGCCAGGAAACAATTCCGGTCTGTCTATCTCCAGGGGAAGGCTCACCATAAAAGGAATACTCATGCTTAACATCGTAGTTCCTACAACCAGTATACTCGTTAATCTCTCTACATCCTTTTTGAAGAAGGAACGGATCGTATAGCAGAATAAAGCGATCAGCATACCGGCGAAGAGACAGGCACTGAAGATACTTGTCGGAGAGACAAGCTGTGCAAAGCTTTCTTCTATCGCAGCTGTGTAGATGCGATGGTAAAAAAAAGCAGCAAGTCCTGAAAGAAGGCCTGCTGCTATTCCTGCGAGGAAATATCTTTTAAACATGCAATGATAATGCTTATTGTATAACAGGTACGCTTACCTGCAGTTTGAATACATCATCCACTCTGCCGCCTGCTTCACCGATACCAAAGTCTACGCGGTTCACATCGAAGTTACCTGTGAAGGTACCGCCGTTGCCATTCTTTGCAAATGTAAAAGGAATTGTAAAAGGTTTTTTCACACCATGCATTTCCAGTTCACCCTGTGCATCATAACCTGTAGCAGTTTTAGTCACTTTGGAAGATACAAAATGGATGTCGGGAAATTTAGAGGCATCAAACCATTTACCACCTTTTGCATGTGTGTTCTTTAAGCCGTTACCGGTGTTGATGGAGCTTACCGGAATTGTTACGTCAAATTTGGAAGCAGCCAGATTTTTCTCATCGAATACAACCTGTCCTTTCAGATCTTTGAATATGCCGTTGGCGCCTGAGCCAGAAAATTTAACAGAGTATCCTTCTGCGATCTTCCAGTTCTGGGAGGAGACGAACGTGAAGGCAGAAGCAAATAGTACAAGCGCAAATGCTAATGGATAGAGTGCTCTTTTCATTGTAATGTTCATTTATGTAAATGACTGGTTTCAAAAGTAATGTGATAAATGCTCTACTGCAAAAAGAATACCTATAAATTAATGTTAATAAGTGGCTATGGTAAAAGCTAACATATGTTAGTTCGCCGGGTACTCATTTCAGGGAACTTTGTACCAAAATCAAGGTTATGGCATTCTTATCCGGACTTTTAACAATAGGCTTATTATTACTGCTGACAGGCCATCTGTTCAGTATTGCCTGGTTACAGCAGCTGCAAAATGACGCAGTGATCGCTGCGGCAGTCATGTTTGTACTGATTGGTATCATGCACCTGGCAACGCCCCGTAAACTGACATATATGATCGGGGGCTGGCTGCCCTATGCACTGGAGCTGGTCCTGATCAGTGGCGTACTGGAAATTGTATTCGGAATAGGATTGCTGGTACCGGCAGTGAGGATCTATGCGGCCTGCGGGTTGATTCTTTTACTGATCGTCATGTTTCCTGCAAATATCTATGTAGCGGTAAAACAGTTGCCCGCTCCCGGCGGATTACCCGCTAAACCCTGGTATACCTGGAGCCGCCTGGCCTTTCAGCCGGTTTATATCGCATGGATATGGTGGTGTGTCAGGTAAGGCCTTTGCGGATCCTGCTGAGGCTTTCAGGTTCAATACCCAGGTAGGAGGCGATGTATTTCACAGGGATCTGCTGTACGACCTGTGGATATTCTTCCAGCAGCTGTATATATCGTTCGCGCGCTGTGAGTTGCAGAAAAGCCAGTTCCCGGCGGTATTTACGGAGATACTGGTACTCCGCCAGCAGACGGCCGGTCCTTTCTGCTTCATGACTTTTACTATACAGCTCCTGCAGATCCTTATAATAGAAAGCAAAGCCATTTACAGGCGTTATAGCCTGCAGTGAGACGATGGATGGAGTCTGTGTGATAAAGGAGGCATAAGCGGTCGAAAACTGCCCCGGAAATGCGAAATCGAGGCATACTTCTTTATCCTGATGTAGGGTAAAGACCCGGACAATGCCGGAACTGATAAAATAGATGGCAGAAGAGACCCTGCCTGCATGAGCAAGAAAAGAGCCGTTGCTGCATTCCATGGGTTGCAGTAACGGCTCAAATAAGTGCCAGCTATCTCCTGAATGCTTATCAAGCTGTAAGAGTGCCTGTTTTATCGCAAGGATATCTGGCATATGAAATATTTTAGATCAGATCCTTCTGAGTTTCAGCGACTGGACGAAATGATGGTTGCCTTTTTCCAGTATCAGACTGGCCCGGAAACGGGTAGGCAGGATATTCAGTTCCAGGTTGGGCTTATTGATCTCATTCCAGATATTGGTAGCGATCACTTCTGATTCAGCATCAGAAAGATGGGCATACCGGTGGAAATAGGATTCCGGGTTACGGAAGGCGGTCTGCCGCAGGGATTTGAACCTGGAAATATACCATTGCTGTAAGTCGTCCAGTTCCGCGTCCACAAAGATGGAGAAGTCGAAGAAGTCGGATACGAAAATAGTCGGTTCCTTATGCTGCTGCCGGTGTCTTACCTGCAATACGTTGACCCCTTCAACAATTACGATATCAGGCGATTCTATCCACTTTAACTCGTTGGGCAGAATATCGTATTCCAGATGACTGTATACCGGTACGGAAACCCTTTCCCTGGCAGATTTTACATTGGTGAGGAACTGTATCAGGCGGCGGATATCATAGCTTTCGGGAAAGCCTTTCCTGTTCATGATGCCTTTTTGTTCCAGCACCTTGTTAGGGTAGAGGAAACCGTCTGTTGTAACCAGGTCTACTTTCGGGTGATTGGGCCATGCAGATAACAGGCGCTGCAATACACGGGCAGTAGTACTTTTACCTACTGCTACGCTACCGGCGATACCGATAATGAAAGGGACTTTCAGGAACTGACTGCCCAGAAAGCTGTTCGTGGCTGCGTGTAAGCGTTGTGCTCCGCTGACATAGAGGTTTAGCAACCGGGAGAGCGGTACATATATCTGGGTGATCTCTTCCATTGTCAGCGGTTCGTTCAACCCCTGCAAGGTCTCGAAATCATTCAGTAGGTGTAACATAGGATCGTCACTCCTTTTTGCCCATTCCTCCCTGCTGATGGTAATATAGGGAGCATAATTATTCCTCGTCATGCAGATTTTGTTGCCTGTTTACTTGTTGTACCTGTAAATTTCAGGCTGCTAAGCTATGTAAACCGTTTTAACATTCAAAAATTCATGTGTGCCTTCGAGGGACAGTTCTCTGCCGTAACCGGACAGTTTTACGCCACCAAAGGGCAAACGGGCGTCTGAACGCACCATGGCATTGATGAACACATTTCCGCTATCTATTTGTCTGGCCAGCTTTTTAGCCTTGTCAAGATCGCTTGTCCAGAGAGAGGAACCAAGTCCGAAAGGCGTCTGGTTAGCCAGTTCGATCGCATGGTCCTCATTTCTGGCCCTGATAATGACTGCCAGTGGCCCGAAAGTCTCTTCATCAAAGGCGGTCATCCCTTTTTGCACGTTTGTCAGCAGGGTAGGGGCGAAATTAGCCGATTCCTGTTGTCCGCCCAGTGCCAGTCTGGCGCCCTGGTTAATGCTCTGCTGTAGCTGCTGGGCCAGTTCGCCGGCCAGGTCAGGACGCGCCATTGGTCCCATATCAGTAGCCGGATTGAAAGGGTCGCCCTGTTTCATTTCCCGGAGGATACGGCTGACCTTATCCGTAAAGTCTTCCGCTACTGCTTCTTCCACTATCCAGCGTTTAGCGGCGATACAGGACTGACCGGCATTTTGCATCCGGGCTTTTACCGCTGTCCGGGCGGCATCTTCCAGATTAGCGTCTTTCAGGACAATGAAAGGGTCGCTGCCGCCCAGTTCGAGGACGGATTTCTTGATATATTTTCCCGCCAGCGCACCAACACTTTGACCGGCAGCAGTGCTACCTGTCAGTGTGACACCCTGTACACGGCTGTCCGCGATAACGGGTTCGATATGTTTGGAATTGACCAGTAATGCCTGGAAAGCCCCTTCCGGAAAACCAGCCTGCAAAAAGACGTCTTCTATCGCCAGGGCACAGCCGCTGACATTGCTGGCATGTTTGAGTAGTCCGGAATTACCGGCCAGCAGATTGGGGATGGCAAAGCGGAATACCTGCCAGTAAGGAAAGTTCCAGGGCATGATCGCCAGGATAATGCCTTTGGGCTCATAAGATACATAGCTCTGCCGCGCATCTGTGCTGATCAGTTTGGGTTGTAGCATCTTAGCGATATGTTCTACATAATACTCGGCAGTAGTGGCACATTTCAGGACCTCTGCTTTCGCTTCTTTCAGTGTTTTGCCCATTTCACGCGTGATAATGGCCGCATGCTGGTCTACGTTCGTCTTAAGTAACTGTGCCAGTGCAAGCATCCACTCACAACGCTCCTGCAGGGAGCTGTGTGCCATATGACGGAATGCCTGATGGCCCCATGCCAGTCTCTGTTCTATGTCTGCCTGCGTATGAGAGGCATATTCTGCTATTGTTTCCTGATTATACGGGTTGATGCTCTGAAAGGTGCTCATAAGAAAAGAGTTTATCTTATAACTGACAACATGTATGCCGTCTGCAATGGTGTAAATGTACTGTTTCTGTATAACCTGGGGAGCATGCCCGGGTCATAAGGAGAAAACCAGTGATGACCGGAGTTGCGGGCATAAAAATGAGGATGTATCAAAATTAAACGAACGTTCTCGGAATTGCTTAAATGACTACCTGATGCCCTCAGGTACCTGAAATAAAAGGAGGCTGCTCAATACTTTTGAGACAACCTCCTTTTCATTTTACCGGTATCTGGATAGCGATATATCGCCGTTAACATTGTTCGTGGAAAACCTCCGCAGCACAACCGAAGTATTTGTAGAACGCGGCATCCAGTGCAGCATAGTTCCTGAAGCCTGTAAGCCGTGCAATACTGTCAGGTGGCATACCTTTAATAGCCAGCAGTTTGGTACTGAATTCCATGCGGTACATGTGAATAAAAGTGCGCAGGGAAATACCATTCAGTTGCCGGAAGCCTTTTTCAAGCAGATTTGTGCTGATGTTGAATTGTCCCGCCAGTTGCTTCACATTGATGGACTTGTTAATGTTCAGTTTGACGTATTCTTTTACATAATCCAGCGTCAGGATCTTCTGATCGGTCAGCTCGATTTTTGATTCGCGGATATGGAGTATCTGCCGGAGGAAATGTTCCAGCATCAGCTGGCATTTCTTTTCGCGGTAATATTTGCTGGCCTGCTCGTTAAAGTTACATTGTCTGATCTCATGTATGAGCATCATGAAATAAGCATCCATAGTCACCTGACCAGGCTCGTTGAGCATGCCGCCCATCTCGTCTTCTACCTGTTTTACTTTCTTCTGGAACTTATTGTACAACGCTGCAAAGGGCTTCTTTTTCAGCAGGCGGAACAAGGTTTCATTTTTAAAAGCAATGTGGAAAAAGCAGTGTTTCCCCGGAGGCAAAACTGCGATATTGATCTCTTCCAGGTAAAAGAGATTGACTTCCCGGGGTTTTAGCTCAACCCCTTGTTGACCGTTGACATAGGCGTCGACTTCATTGTCGTCCATTGAAACGTGCAGGTGCAGAGACGGGATAAGAGGAGTGGGCAGGATCTCCGTTTCCGGAGCATTGCACACCACATGGTGTTCAAAGATCTCAAAAAAGCCTGCCGTAATGCGTTGAAGAAAAATGGTCTTTTGCTGGTCGCCGTGTAGCACTTTGCTGGAGTGGAGCATAATCTTGCTGGCAAATCTTTTAGGAACATCTGAGGGGGAGTGCAGCTCCCTGAAAAATTCAATGGATTCTGCTGAAAAGAGGTACATCTTTAGATTGGTTTTTTTGATTGAGAATACAGCATATTATTTATGCCGGGCTTACGCCTGTATAAAACATTCGGTAATGTTATGCGATGCAGAGAATAACAGACATGACCATCTACTGCGCGGGGGGGCTGGAAAACATGGCGGCTGGTTTCCAGGAACCGGGTATCTGGATTCTCTTATTAACGGTATAACAAGACGTGGAAAATCACATGTTGAGCAATTTAACTATCACAATGACATCGTATAGTTGATCTCTTTAATTAGAGGCTGCGTTTACTAGCTGCGCATAAAGTTATCTTTTAGTTTTTGCTTAAAAGTTAATGACTCGTTAATGCTTGTCGATTGTTTTTCCATTAACTGGAAAAAATGATCATGAGAAGATTAAAATGTTGATTTATAAGTGACTCGGTTAAACAAGTGTTAATAGATCGGTGTTTATTATATGTATGCCGACCTATAACAAATAGAATGAATATATGCGTTATAACATTTAAGTATATACTACTCAGTAGCGAAAGGGTGTTTTAACTATATGTCTGAAATAGGTTATATTTATCTATAACCCAAACCAAAAGCAATATATGATGTCAACCAGGAGTCTAAATCGAATCGTATTATTATTGTTATGCCTCTATGTACCATTTGCTGCTGCATATGCACAGAAACAAAGAATCACCGGTAAGGTAACGGATGCCACCACAGGCGTGCCCCTGGAAGGTATTACCGTGCGGGTAAAACTGAGCGGTACGGGTACGCTGACGGGTAAAGACGGCGCCTACGCCATCGAGGCTAAATCAGACGATGTGCTGGAACTCAGCGCTATTGGGTTTAAACCATTATCCGTGCCTGTCAATAGCCGTACCGTGGTGGATGTTCAGCTGACTTCTACGGTATCGGAACTATCACAGGTCGTACTGGTAGGTACCCGTTCCGGTGGCCGTGCAAGGATAGAGACACCTGTACCGGTAGACGTGATCTCCATGAGCCAGACCGCCTATCCGACGGCAAAAATGGACCTGACTGCCCTGCTGAATGTGTCCGCTCCTTCTTTTAACTATAACAAACAGAGCGGAAGCGACGGCGCCGACCAGATCGACCTGGCTACCTTACGTGGTCTGGGACCAGATCAGACCCTGGTGCTGGTGAATGGTAAACGCCGGCATCAGACGGCCTTTATTGCCGTATATGGTACCCGTGGCCGTGGTAACTCAGGTACTGACCTGAATGCCATCCCGGAAGCCGCTATTGACCGTGTAGAAATACTGCGTGACGGTGCATCGGCCCAATATGGTTCTGATGCGATCGCGGGTGTGATCAACATCATCTTAAAGAAAGAAGTGAATCACCTGTACGTGAATGCCGGATATGCCGGGTATTACGATCATAAATACAATACCCATTTCGGTCAGGACCTGAACCAGTATAAAAGCGGTGGCGCCATTGATGGTAACGCCGTATCTGTAGGTCTCAGTTATGGTGTGCCTTTGGGTAAGAATGGCGGTTTCCTGAACTTTTCAGGCAATTTCCTGAAACAGGGAAAGACCTACCGTCAGGTACTGGATACCAATCTGGCCAACAAAGACGCTTTGCCGATTAACGTAGTAAGACGCTCTTATGGCGATGCTTCAAAAACTACAGGTGGCGGTATGCTTAACCTGGAACTGCCTTTTGCTGACGGAAAAACCACTTTTTATGCGTTTGGGGGCTATAACTATAAGTTCTCCGACGCATATGCCTATTCCCGTCACTTTAATGGTAATAACCCCAGTTCCAGCGGACATCCCGACCGTTTCCCCACAGACGCTAGCGGTAACCTGATCTTCTATAAGGATATCATGTACCCGGTATCTTCTCCAGGTGGTGCTGCTAATGACACCGTATTTGATCCGCATATTCAGAATAAGATCAGGGACTGGTCAGCCGCCGCAGGTATCAAAGGAGAATTTGGTAATGACTGGACCTGGGACCTGAGTAACACCATCGGTCGTAACGACTTCCACTTCTATGGTGATAAGACCTTTAATGCTTCTATGGGAGCAAATACGCCTACACACTTTGATGATGGTGGCTTTTCCTTCCTGCAGAATACCGCTAACCTGACCGTTGGTAAAGAGTTCAGTGGTGTGGCACAGGGTCTGCACCTGGCATTGGGCGCTGAATACCGTTATGAGAAATACCAGATCTATGCGGGTGATGCGGCCTCTTATACAAACTATGATCCTACTTTCTTCAAAGCAACCGGGGCACAGGGGTTCCCTGGTTATCGTCCGAGTGATGAAGTGGATGCCAACCGCTCCAATATCGCCGGATTTGTAGATGCAGAACTGGATGTGACAGACAAATGGCTGATCGGTGCAGCTGTACGTGCGGAGAACTACAGCGACTTTGGTTTCACGAGCAACTATAAATTTGCAACCCGTTATAAAGTAACTTCTAACTTCAACCTGAGAGGTTCTGTGAGTACAGGTTTCCGTGCACCTTCCCTACAACAGATCAACTTCAGTTCACAGTATACTAACGTACAGGGGGGAACTATTACGGAAGTGAAGATTGCGCCTAACAGCAATAGTATTACCAGAGCAGCGGGTATCCCTGACCTGAAACAGGAAAAATCAGTCAATGCGAGTCTGGGTTTCACCTGGAAACCTGTGAGTGCATTGTCTGTAACGGTAGATGGTTACCTGGTAAAAGTAAAAGACAGGATCGTGTTATCCGGTCAGTTCAGTGCATCAGATACAACCCTTTCTCCTGAACTGTATCAGACGCTGAATGATCTTCATATCGATAACGCGCAGTTCTTCGCGAATGCGGTGAATACTACCAATACTGGTGTTGATATCGTGATAGATTATAACAAACGTTGGGCTAATCAGCGTTTCAGGGCTTTAATAGCGGCAAACTTTCAGCATATGAAGATCGATAAGATCAACATACCTGAGAAACTGAATGATAGCTATCTGCATAGAAAATCCTTCTTCAGCGATCGTGAAGAGCGTTTTGTACTGGCATCTGCACCGCCGGTGAAGATCGGTCTGAACCTCGATTATGGTATCAATAAATTCGGTGTGAGCGCGCATGTCACTTACTTCGGCAAGGTTGAGCTGTATGGATATGGCTGGAGCGGAGACCTGGCAGGAACTGGTATCAATCCTGTTGTAGGACTGGATAGCGATCCTGATAAACTGGTGCCTGAGCTGTTCAAATACAAAGGTAAGGCAGTGACTGATCTGGCAGTGAACTACAAGCTCACCAAACAGCTGAACTGGTTTGTAGGCGCTGATAATATCTTCAATGTACATCCTTCACTGGGTGTGGTAGATGGTGCGAGATTATCTGCTTATGACAGTGAAAGCGGTGGCGCCTGGGATGCGGTACAGATGGGCTTTAATGGTATCAGGCTGTTTACAAGATTTGTCCTGACATTATAAAAATAATTAAGAATTAAAAATTAAGGATTAAGAATTGAATGCAGCGGAAGCCAGGCCGGACAATTTTCCGCATTGTCTGTAGAAAAGATGGTCCGGTATTGTGACTTCAAACGCTTACGCTCAGTTCTTAATTCTTAATTAAAAAGGAAAGGCGTTCACCATCGGTGAACGCCTTTCCTTTTTATGTTGTTCCTTTAATTGCTTATTCAGCAACTGTAGAAATCTTGATCGTGTTGGTTGGCAGGTGCTCTTTTACAGGCGTGCTACCAGTGTTTACCACAACGTCACCTGGTTTTACGAAACCTCTTTCTTTCAGGATATCGATCTGGTCAGAGATGATCTCATCCAGGCTCTCTTCTCCATCATAGTAGAAGGCACGTACACCCCAGCTGAGGCTCAGCTGATTTACCAGTGTTCTCTCTTTGGTGTAGATGAACAGTGGAGAACGAGGGCGGTAGCTGCTCAGCATAAAGCCGGTGTAGCCGCTCTGTGTCATACCGATCAGTGCATCTGCATCCAGGTCTTCCGCCATTTTACATGCATTGTAGCACAGTGCATCGCTCAGGAAGGTTGGAGAGTGACGGTGAGGGATCAGGTTACGGTTATAGATAATGTCTTCTTTTTCAACTTCGTCGATGATCTTTCTCATGGTCTGGATTACCAGCTCAGGGAATTGACCAGTTGCAGTCTCACCGCTCAGCATTACCGCATCAGCACCTTCCAGTACAGCGTTCGCTACGTCAGTGATTTCGCTACGGTTAGGACGGGTACGGTCGATCATGCTTTCCATCATCTGTGTAGCCACGATTACAGGCTTAGCACGGTGGATACATTTACGGATAATGTCTTTCTGGATCATCGGGATCTGCTCAACCGGCAGTTCCACACCCAGGTCACCACGAGCGATCATTACGCCGTCGCTTTCCCAGATGATTTCCTTCAGGTTAGCAATTGCCTCAGGTTTTTCGATCTTAGAGATCACCTTCATTTTGGAATTGCGTTCTTTCAGGCGTTTACGGATCAGGAGGAGGTCATCTACGTGTCTTACGAAGGACAGGGCAACCCAGTCACATTCGTTGTCGATGATGAATTCCAGGTCGATCACATCCTTCTCAGTCAGAGCCGGGAGGGATACTTTGGTATCTGGCAGGTTGAAGCCTTTTTTAGAAGACAGTACACCTGGCAGGCTTACTACTGCTTTGATTTCCTCGTTAGCAGTAATTTCTTTTACAACTGTTTCGATTTTACCGTCATCCAGCAGAATTTTCTGGCCTGGTTTAACGTCTTTGTGCAGGTCTGCGTAAGATACATAGATCTTTTCTGCATTACCTACCACTTTCTCATTTACGAAGGTCAGGATCTGACCAGCTACCAGTGGTAATGCGTTGTTTTCTATTTCACCAACACGCAGTTTAGGGCCTTGCAGGTCAGCCAGGATGGCTACATTGTAAGGCTCAGTTTTGTTGATCTGGCGGATATACTGGATGATACGCAGTTTATCCTCATGAGAGCCATGTGAGAAGTTCAGACGGAACACGTTAACGCCGGCGCGTACGAGTGCTAATAATCCTTCATAAGTATCGCAGGCTGGGCCAACGGTTGCTACTATTTTCGTTTTGTGCAGGGAATGTGCACGGGAAGCTGCATGATCCATCTGTTTGTGTACGTATTGTGATAAATCTTTTGTACTCATAGCTCTATTTTTTAACTCGCAAGTATTTTAACCATCTTTAACCATTCCGGATCAAGGTGTTCTTTAGCCTTGATTGCCTGCTCCAGAGGTGTATATTGGATTTTGTTGTTTACAATGCCTATCATTACGTTAGAAGTACCGTTCAACAGTGCTTCTACGGCTGCGTAACCCATACGGCTGGCCAGAACACGGTCCTGGCTGGTCGGAGATCCACCACGCTGAATGTGGCCAAGGATGGTTACGCGGGTATCCAGCTGAGGGCAACTGGATTTTACCATGCGTGCTACTTCTTCTGCACCGCCGGCAATAGAACCTTCCGCTACTACGATGATATTTACCAGCTTTTTGCGGCGTTCGTTGGTCTGGAGATCTTCGATGATGTCTTTTACATCGATCAGGTGTTCCGGCGTCATGATGTGCTCAGCACCAGTAGAAATACCACTGTGCAGGGCAATATAACCAGCATCACGGCCCATAACCTCTATAACAAATAAACGGTCGTGCGCATCAGCAGTATCGCGGATCTTATCGATCGCGTCTACAGCTGTGTTCACTGCCGTGTCAAAACCAATAGTGAAATCGGTACCTGCAATATCCTTATCGATAGTGCCAGGGAGGCCGATACATGGGATATCAAACTCCTTGCTCATCTTGTAAGCACCGTTGAATGAACCGTCCCCGCCAATAACTACGATACCGTCAATGTTGTGTTTCTTCAGATTTTCGTAGGCTTTAGCTCTTCCTTCAGCTTCGTAAAATTCTTTACAACGGGCGGTCTTCAGAATGGTACCTCCGCGCTGAATAATGTTAGCCACAGATTTGGACTCCAAGGGAAATATCTCGTTCTTCAGCATTCCCCTGTAGCCATACATAACACCATACACATTTAACTGATGGTAAATTCCGGTTCTTACGACTGCACGAACAGCGGCATTCATGCCCGGCGCATCGCCACCGGATGTAAGGACTGCGATGTTAGAAACTTTTTTCATAGTTATGTTTATTTCCCTCTCTACGTTTTTATGTTGGATTCAGGGAACCCCGACGTTAGTTTAAGCTTCCTATTACCCTTATATACCCCAAACGTGTGATATTGCACTCCCGATAACCATTCTTCTCCTGTACGTTTTTTCCTGAAAATCACGCTGCTTATGCATAAATTGCCAGAGAAATATCTAAGTGGCGCACAAAAATAACATTTTGCCCTAGCTTTCTAATAGTATTCTGATGAATTACACGAAATTTTCATTTTTAATTAACTAACACAACAAAATTTTTAAAAAATATACATAGATATAATTTAAATACAAACCCGCAAATGTTTCAAATGAAAACAAGTCGATCATCTCGCCCTATCTTTACCGCATTGTATTTACTAATGATAACAGGACCCGTAATGGCACAACAGTCAGGAATTACTTATCCGAAAACAAATAAAACAGACGTTACAGACAATTACCATGGCTCCACCGTTGCCGACCCGTACCGTTGGCTGGAAGATGATAATAGCCCTGAGACCAAAGAATGGGTAAAGGCTCAGAACGCTGTCACTTCCGAATACCTTAGTAAGATACCCTTCCATGGTGCAGTCCGCAAAAGACTGGAAGAACTCTGGAACTACCCCAAGATAGGCGCTCCCTTCAAAAAAGGCGACTATTATTACTTCTTTAAAAATGATGGTCTGCAGAATCAGTCCGTGCTCTACCGTCAGAAAACCCTGAACGGTACACCTGAAGTCTTCATCGATCCGAATAAGTTCTCCGCCAGCGGAACAGTCGCGCTGGGTAGCATTTCCTTCTCCAAAGATGCGAAATATATCGCCTACCAGATCGCGAAAGCCGGTTCAGACTGGCAACAGGCCTTCGTAATGGACGTGGAAAGCAAGCAATTGCTGAAGGATTCTATCGACTGGATCAAGTTCAGCGGTATCTCCTGGAGAAAGGACGGTTTCTATTACAGCCGCTACGACAAGCCGACTGAAGAGAGCAAACTGTCTAAAAAGAACGAATTCCATAAAGTATACTACCATAAACTGGGCACCTCCCAGGACGAAGACGCGCTGATCTTTGAAGATAAAGAACACCCGCTGCGTAATGCCGGTGCACATGTAACCGAAGATGAGCGTTTCCTAATCCTGAGCCAGAGCGAAGGAACTTCCGGTAACCAGGTACTGTACTGGGACTTACAGGATCCTTCCCAGAAAGGATTTAATCTGCTGGTGAAAGGGTTTGAGTTTGAACCCAGCATCGTAGACAGCCATGGGGATAAACTCATCCTGCTGACCAATGAAGGGGCTCCCAACTATAAAGTAGAGCTGATCGATCCTAAAAACCCTTCCAGCCGCCAGTTGCTCATTCCAGAGCAGAAAGAAGTGTTACAGGGTGTAGGTACCGCCGGGAGAAGACTTTTCGCCAGTTATCTGAAAGACGCCGCTTCCCGTGTAGCGCAATATACATATGATGGTAAACTGGATTGGCAGATCGAATTGCCGGGTATCGGTACAGCCAGCGGTTTTGGCGGAGAAGACGGTGACAAGGAGTTTTTCTATTCCTTCACTTCTTTCGTAAATCCGGTTACGATCTATAAATATGATATCGCCAGTGGTAAGTCAGCCCTCTACGCTAAAACGGAAGTTAAATTCCACCAGGAGGACTACGAAACCAAACAGGTATTCTTCAGCAGTAAAGATGGTACCAAGGTTCCTGTATTCCTGTCTTATAAAAAAGGACTTAAGAAGGATGGCAAAAACCCGGTACTGCTCTATGGTTATGGTGGATTCAATATCCCAATGACCCCTGGATTCAGCGTTTCCAACCTGTTTTTCATGGAACAGGGAGGCATCTATGCAGTCGTTTGTCTGAGAGGCGGCAGCGAATACGGAGAAGCATGGCACAAAGGCGGTATGCTGGAAAGGAAACAGAACGTATTTGACGACTTTATCGGCGCAGCCGAATTCCTGGTAAAGGAAAAATATACCAGTCCTTCCAAACTGGCGATCCGCGGTGGCTCTAATGGAGGTTTGCTGATAGGCGCCTGTATGACACAGCGTCCGGACCTGTTCAAAGTAGCCCTGCCGGCAGTAGGGGTGATGGATATGCTGCGTTTCCAGAATTTCACCATCGGATGGGCATGGGTAACAGAATATGGTACCAGCGCTAAACCAGAACAGTTCAACTATCTGATCAAATACTCTCCGCTGCATAACCTGAAAGCAGGTACGCAATATCCGGCGACGCTGGTCACCACTGCTGACCATGACGACCGTGTGGTACCAGCGCACTCTTTCAAATTTGCGGCAACCTTACAGGCTGCCAGTGCAGGTCCTAACCCGACGCTTATACGTATAGATACCCAGGCCGGCCACGGTGCGGGTAAACCTACTTCCAAGCTGATCGAAGAGGCTGCAGACGTTTGGTCATTTACAATGTATAATCTCGGTATGAGCTTTAAATAAGCGTTACTCATAAGATAAAGTCCCCGGGGCTGTCTGCTGTATGGCAGACAGCCCCTTTGCATTCAGGCTGGTATAATGCGGCAGAGGTATCATCATGACCGGCCGGCTTTTTGCGGGAAAAGAGGGAATCGTATGGCCGTGTGGGCGATCTGGCCTGTCGGGGAGACATGTACCTGTCAAAGCCCTTCAAAGCCCCGTTCTGCCTATGGATTAAAGGTTATAGCATTACGGATAAGGAATCAATATAATCCTGCGATCACCTTGTAATTCGTAACCGGTATTTGAAACTGAATTCGTAATTTTAGTAAAAGGCATAGATCATGAAGGTATTAATCACAGGAAGCAACGGATTATTGGGCCAGCACCTTATTCCCGTTTTTTTGGAGGATAGCCGGTATCAGGTAATAGCCAGCGGAAGAGGACCTAACCGTCTGCCGCAACAGACCGGATATATCTATGAAGCCACCAACCTGCGGGATTCCACCAGCGTAAAGCATCTGCTGGATAAATATCAGCCGGACATTGTCATTCATGCTGCTGCTATGACCCAGGTAGATGACTGCGAACGTAACAAGGATCTCTGCTGGGATACCAATGTAGCTGCCACCCGTTACCTGCTGAAGGCTGCCGAAGCACATAACACCTTCTTCATTTTCCTGTCTACCGATTTTGTATTCGACGGTTTAAAGGGACCCTATGCAGAAGAGGATGCGGTAAACCCCATCAGTTATTACGGCTCCAGCAAAGTGGCCGCCGAAAACATGGTACGTGGCAGTAAACTGCCATGGGCTATCGTACGTACCGTACTGGTATATGGTATCGCAGCTGACTCCAAACGCAGTAACATCATCACCTGGGTGAAAAACAACCTGGAACAGGGCAAAAAGCTGAAGGTCGTGGATGACCAGTGGCGCACCCCAACCCTCGTACAGGACCTGGCAGCCGGATGTAAGCTGGTAGCGGATAAAAAAGCCGCTGGTACATTCCACATCTCAGGTAGCGAAACGCTGACCCCTTATCAGATGGCAGTACAGACTGCCGGTTATTTTAAACTGAACACACAGTTGCTTGAAAAGGTAGATGCTAAAAGCTTCACGCAACCTGCCAGGCGCCCTGCTAAAACTGGTTTTGTCATAGACAAGGCCGTGAAAGAGCTGGGTTTTGCTCCACATAGTTTTGAAGAAGGACTGGAGATCCTGTCAAAAGAGATCTAGTGTATTTGTAGCTCCATTTCCGATTACATAGGCTGAAGATTGTTTCTCAGGAAGGGTCTGCTGTTGTCAGGGCTTAGGCGAAGCCTTGTCTCTGTCCTTTAAAAGTTGTTTACTTTTTAGGCAGAGTCTTACGCTGCGGTTTCAGATGGGCCCCTTGGCTGACGCGCTTTGAAGTTTCTATATGGGGCTTTGGGAGGTCGTGTTGGGCTTGGGGATATCTGTTGAATTTCGGTTAGGCGGATGGGCATACTTCAAAGCGCTAAGGCCAGGGGCTCCATCTGAAAGCCTTCGCTGTGACAGGGTTGACAATAGTCAATAAGACTCTGGGATATACTGGCTGGTAGGCGGGGGGAGGTGTAAAAGTCGGGAAGGTAAGATAAGTGAATAGTACATTCTTATATATAAGACATATAAAGAAAAAGCCCGTCAGCTCATACTGACGGGCTTTTTCTTTATAGATGATAGTCTATTATTATTGTTGTTATGGCCGCGATGGCTGAATAAACACCTTGAATTTAGGCTTGTATTTTTGCTGGATAGAGTCCTTTATCGTTATTGTATCCGCGGCTGGTGTCCTGAATTGCTCCGCTACCATGAAGGAAGAGGAGTCAGCGTTGGCCAGTAAAACAAATTTTACTGGTTTGTCTTTCTGCCAGCTTGATTGTTTTTTGAACATATCGTCAGCGCCTTTTCTGGTCTTATATGTAGCAAAAATGACATCATAAGACATCTCCTGTGCACTCGTGGCTGCTGCGGCTGTAGCTGCTGCTTTTTCTGCGCTGTCGGCTTTTGCCTGACTGGCGGCAACGGGTGCTGCCTCTACAGGAGCAGGATTCACTGCACTTTCGGCTCTGGTGATCTGGGGACGGTTCTTATTAACAGAATACCATACGATACCAGCTGTTACTACACAGGCGACAGGAATGGCCACCCATAACCAGCGTAATTTGGAGGGGATCTCCTGCGCATATTCATATTCGTAGTCATTACCGCTTGTTCCTGTAGTACCGGTGCTGCCAGCGGCCACGGTAGATGCCGGTGTTGATGGCGTAGCGGCGACTGGCTCCGAAGCAGGAGTGGGGGCAGGAGATGAAGAAGATGAAGATGAGGAGGAAGAAGACGATGGAGATGCCGTCAGATGGTCTACCACCTGTTTGCCCACCATTTCTCTGTTCCCTACTGTCACTTTATGGATTGCGTCCTGGCGTATTACCGGACTTACATGCAGCACGTCACGTGTAAGGGCTGGAGGTTCCTGTTCAAAGGAAATCCTGCCTACGTTGTTCGCCTGTAGTTGTCCTACACCCGGAATGACAATTGTTTCGCCATTTTTAAGCACTTTCCTGAAATCCTCCAGGTATTTCTCCATTTTCAATTGCGCAATCGCAGGCACCAGGTGCTCCTTTTGCGAAATCCATTCCAACAGGCCGCCGTCATTCGTCAATGTCTCATCAAAAGTGATGATCTCTCCGGGAGGTAATATCATTTTGCTGGTAACATCGTAACGAGCGGGTGTGTGTGTCAGTCTGAACACGCCTAGTTGGGGCAGGCAACAGATATGCTGCCTGAACAAAATTTCCTGTATGTATTGCTGTAGTACCAATTACGTAGATATTCCTGTTATTGTAAAATGACCCTCTGTATCAGTAGAAAATTGGGAATTGAAAGCAAACATCAGGAATCTGTTTAAAAAGTGGTATAGTCGACAAGTATTATACTAAAACACTATTTATACAAATTTCTGATGCCTGGTTTCCAATCGTAACTGCAATTGTACGACTTTAAAATTTAATCATCACACCTCCCAGCACATTCAACCCATAAGTCTGGTATCCATACCAGCGCTGATATTTTGAATTGAAGAGGTTATTTGCATTCACCCAGATGTTGAAATTCTTGCCAATATCATAGTTAGCACCTGCGCTGAGGTCCCATTTACCTTTGGTTTTGTCAAAGTCCTGGGTAGCGAATACCTGGTAGTAAGTACCGCCCAGGTAGTACAGATTTGCATTCAGGTGCAGCTTTTTAGCCAGGGTATATTGTGCGAATGCGTCAGCCTGGAATGGGATCAGGCCCCATGGCTTGATCTCGCTCTTCTGTTTGTTGTAGTTGAACCAGTCAAAAGCCAGTCTTAACTGGAACTTCTCTTCCTGGATGTAACCTACTTCCGCATGCAGATTGAAGGCTCTCAGTTCCTCCTCATTCTTAGTATAGAAGGTTTTGCCATCAATACTGTCATTCACGAACAGCGGCATATTGTGCCAGGTAACAGCGGCAAATTTGGTGTTGTAATTGAAATGACTCCCGATCGTTCCTTTGATACCGGTGTATTTTTCTTCTACCCTGGTATTCAGGATTCCTTCACCATAGCTGCCCAGGAAAGGATTCTGGTTGGCCAGGTTACGGAAACTGTTCTTATTGATATAAGAGATCCATCCACTGCTCAGGATCACTTTTTTGTAGATGATATGCGATTCGTTCACGATGTCCGGCAGCAGATAGAACTTACTGTTGGTCCAGGTCGGATTCACACCTGCATGCAGCATAAAGCGGGGCTTTACGATTTCCAGGGCAGGGTGGATCGCCACTACGTTGTTATTCACCTGCGGATGATCATCTTCTTTAAAGGAAGAAAGGTCAAAAACGCCTTCTGCTTTGATATAGATGTCTTCAAACAGCTGCTTGGATACCGGTACCTTGAAGACTACCGTTGGTTCCTTGCGCTTATATGCATCGCTGAAGTAAATGAATTTGGCAGATGGTTCAAATCTGAAAGCCCAGTCATTCAGCGGTCTGTTTTTTACACCTACCTGCGCGGTGAACTGGTTGAAGTTCTGTTTTACATCATTTTTACTGAACTCCAGGGTGGCGTGATCATAACCGTAATAGTGTATCTGGTTACGGTCATATCCGATGCTACCATTGATCTCCCACAGCGGGGTGAAGTAGGTGCCTGAGCCGAGTATATTCAGTGTGCTGTAATCCTGGTTTTTGATATCACCCTTGGAAGAGGTGTAGTTCACATACACACCGAGGTTGTATTTCTCCTGACGGCCGGTACCAAAACCTGCCTGGATCAACGGTGTGCTAAGGTTGCCATAACCTGCCCTGATAAAGTTGTTCTGTAATCTGCTCAGTGAATCTTTACCCAGCGCCAGCGGCTTCAGTGGAATCGGCTGGTACATGAAGTAAAGGTTCAATGCCGGTACCTGGTATTGTAAAGCCGGACGACTCGTGTCAAAAGAAGGCAGTGATGCGGTCAGGTTCAGTTTTGCCGCATCCCTCAGCTTCGGACGGTAATTGGAAATGATGTCAATGGTCTCTTCCTTGAGATTATCTTTCTCTTTTTGCGCGAATGCCTGCTGCTGCGTCAGGATACCTGCACTGCAACCTGCTACTGCCAGAAACCGGTGAATATTTTTGATATAAGCGTTCATGCTAACGTAATTCGGAATTATTTACTTGGATTTAATTTTAGAGGCAGCTTTTTCGTCTGCTTCTACTTTCGCCAGTTTATCTTTCGCTTCCTGTTTCAGCTCAGGGATCTGACAATTCTCTGCAATACTCTGGAAGGTAGCTTTTGAATTGAAATAGTCTTTCTGGCGGTGGTATACATCACCCAGCAGGATGTAGGATTTTGCAACCCACATTTCATAACCAGGCGTATTCTTTATTACATCAAAACCTGCTTTTTCAGCACCTGCCAGATCATTCTTCTGTAACAGACAGTAAGCAATGTTATAGCGGGCTTCAGCACCAATTTCTGACTTCGTCAGACCGGCTGCTATTTTGTATTCTTTGATCGCTTCATCGTAGTTACCACCTTCCTGTTCAGCGCGGCCCAGGTAAGCATGACCTACGATCTGGTCATCTGTACTGATGTTGCTGCTGGAGAGCAGGATCTCTGCATAACTGTTCACCTCATCCCAGTGTTTCAGCTGATAGTTGCTGCGCAGCAGACCACGGGTAGCGGCGAAGGTGTTTTCTTTGGTGGTGGAAAGGTCCTGGAGCTGCAGATAGTAAGTGCGGGACTTTTCATAGTTCTTCACCTGATAGAAGTTGATATTCGCGGCCTGTAACGCAGCACGTTCTGCATACAGACTGTTGTTCTTGGTCAGTACGAACTCATAACCAGGTAATGCGGCTGTATAATCTTTGTTGTTATACGCACACTCTGATTTGTAGAAGTTCGCAGGCAGTACAAATGCTCCGTTAGGGAAGCGTTGCAGGTAGCTGTTGAATGCGGGAATTGCACCAGCACAGTCGCCATTGCTGAATTTGGATTCAGCGGCTGCATAGCTCAGGGAGTCTTCAGCAGAAGCGGTGATGGTTTGTCCGGATGCTTTCAGCAATGCGATATAAGCATCGGTTTTACCCTGACCTACATAGATATCTTTTACAGCAGTCAGTGCGGCATTGGCTTCAGGAGAGTTTGGATATTTTTCAATTACCTGACGATAGTAGGAGAGTGCCTTCTCATCATTGTCTTTATTGAAGTAGCAGAGACCCAGTTTCAGCAATGCACGTGGTGCATTCGGACCATTAGGTTGTTTCTGCAATACGTTTTCCAGGTAAGGGATTGCTTCGTTGTATTTCTCTTCTGCCAGATAAGTATTCGCGATCTCCAGATCAGCATCATTACCAAAACCTGAGCTCGGGAATTTGTTACCCAGTTGTTTCAGCAGGGCCACTTTTTCATTGGTCTTACCCTGGATACCCAGAATGATACTTTTCTGATAGGTAGCATAGTCGGAACCTGGCTGATTGTTGGCGATGATCTTCTCATATAACGCCATTGCTTTCGGATAGTCTTTCAGCATGTAGTAACAGTCAGCACTACGGAGAGCAGCATCTGTGGTGATACGTGCAGCGTTTGGTCCGGTAGTGCGTTGTGCCGCTTCAAAGTGCTGTAAAGCGCGGGTATAATCTTCAGCTTTCAACAGTGCATAACCCATATTGTAGCTGGCCGTCTGTGCATTGGCTTCACCGGAAGAAGGCACAGCGCCGGTCAGATAAGTATTCAGGTGACTGATGGCATCCTGTGTTTTGTTCTGTCGCATGGAAATTTCCGCTTTCCAGAAATGCGCCAGCTGCACAAGATTTTTATCGTAAGGATTTTTCAGGGAAATGTCCAGCAGACGGTCAGCTTCTGCCAGTTGCTGGTCATTGATCACCTCTGTAGCACGACCGTAAGCTACTTTCTGGTAAGCTTTCAGTACAGCAGGAGATTTCTCCGGCATTGCCTCGATGATGGTCAATGCGTCGTTATAGTTGTTGGTATTCGCAAAGAGATTTACCAGTATTTCGCGGGCTTCTTTGGTGTAAGCAGAACGCGGATAGGTATTGACAAAGCTGGTCAGTTCAGATACAGCGGCATCCTGATAACCCAGTTCGTAGGACAGTTTACCGTAGTTGAAGCGGGAAATTTCCTGTTGCTGTGGATTAGCGCTGTTGCGTGCACAGAAGGCGAATGCGTTACGTGCATTGGCTTTCTGGTTGGTGCGCAGATAACAGTCACCCAGCAGGTACATGGAGTTTTGTCCCAGGGAGTCTTTTTCGCTGCTTAGTTGTTTGAAACCGTTGATTGCTTTGCTGAAGTTGCCTGTCTGGTAGTAGCTGTAAGACAGCTGATAGATATCTTCTTTTCTTACCTCTTCTGCATTGTCATTGAATTCCTGCAGATAAGGCAATGCTTTCTGGTATTCTTTTCTTTCGAAATAAGTCTGCCCCAGCAACTGTTTCAGTTCGGCTTCGTAATACAGTCCGCCTTTCTTAACAAGCGGTTCTCCGTAGCTGATCAGCTGATCTTTCTTATTCTGGAAATAATAGATCTCAGCGATATAGTAAGGAACGATGGCGCTGTATTTAGGTTCATTTACCACGCGCTGGAAGCTGGTGAGGGCTTCGTTATACTGACGGTTGTAGTAAGCGATGAAACCGTAGTAATAGTTGGCCGGCATGTAGTATTTACCCTGTACTTCCTTGATGGAGCCGAACAGTGGTTGTGCCTTCTGGAAGTCTTTTACGTTGAAATAGCAATAAGCCAGTTCAAACTTTGCTTCTGCGATTTCGGCGTTGGAAAGGTTCTCGATATTGGCTTTTTCGTACAGCGGAATGGCTTCCTTGAGCTTATTCTGATGGAAGTAGTACTTCGCCAGCTGGTAGCTGACCAGCTGCTCCCTTGCATTGTTGTTGTAGTTGGCGAGGAAGTCCAGTGCCAGTTTTTCGCCATTGGCCTGACCGAGTTTCAGTGCACAGACGGTGTAATAATACTGGGCGTCTGTCTTTACGAGACTACGGCTTGTCTCCTGGAAATAGCCAATGTTATCGATCGTTTGACGGAACAATTGCATGGCCACGGCGTATTTTTCCTGCTGGAAAAGTTGCTGGGCGTCCTTGAAAACTTTATCCGGCTCTGTATATACGCGCGTTTGCTGTGCTTTCGCCGCAGGTGCAGCCAGTATACAGAAAGAGGCCAGGAATAAGTACCAATGTCCGGAAACAAGAAACTTTCTTATGAATTGCATGCTTTTAACCTGTTATAACTTAAATTATGCGTTTAAAACGAACCCCGCGCAGAAATTATTTCTGTTCAGGATCAATAAAATATTGTTTGAGGGAGACAAAAACAGCAACAAATATAGCTATTGGATTTAATTAAGCTATACACCGTCTGTCTTAGATGGCGGGAACCGGATGGCCGGCACCTGATACGCGGAACCTGTCTCTGATACTGTTTGCCCTGATCCTGAATTAAGGTGTTGACTTGCAAGAATTAAACCAACTTAGACAAAGAGACGGGGAAAACAGGAAGATATGCACATGTATGTGGATAATCCCTGCTTATATTACTTGCCACCGTCAGCTACCTCATTTCCATTGACTGCAGGGACCCATTTAAGGTGGTAGTGAGTCCTGTCGGGGCTCCGGGACCTGCATCCGGGAAAGGAAAGCTTAATGCTGCCTGCGCCTGATAGCCTTTTAATTGTTTATTATTAATCATATTTTTGGCGCATTCTATGACCTGAAGGGGAAACCAGATTTTCTAATATACCTGAAAATGCCTCGGTGACAAACGATGGTAATGAACATTTTACAGGTAAAACCAGATTTCTTTATGAGTAAACTATTTACTTCGCGTGTGAACGCCGGCGCCGTTAGCTTTGCCATGCTGGTATTACGGGTGGTATCCGGCGGTATGATGTTCACACACGGATGGGCAAAACTGAATACTTTTTCAGCTAAAAAGGACGGTTTTCCCGACCCATTGCATGTTGGACATGCCGTATCGATGTCACTGACTGTCTTTGCAGAAGCGCTTTGCGCTGCATTGATCGTGGTAGGATTGCTGACACGCCTGGCGGCAATACCGCTGGTGATCTGTATGGGAGTGGTGATATTTATGGTAAAGAAAGGAGCGCCATTGAATGAAAATGAAATGGCTATTCTGTTCCTGGCAGCGTTCATCGCTATATTGTTTGCCGGTCCTGGTAAATTCAGCCTGGATCATGTATTTGGAAAAGGAAAATAAACTTAGCACCTGACAGAACGCCTGCCGGGAAACACGGAATGTATTTTGCGGTAAGCGTTCTGCATCGGGTTTTTATCAAGCAGTATATTATGTTTACACAGACGACACAGATTCGCGTACGATATGGAGAAACAGACCAGATGGGATACCTTTATTACGGCAATTACGCATTGTACTATGAGGTAGGACGTGCGGAAGCCATCCGGACGCTGGGTTTTACCTATGCGGAACTGGAAAAACAGGGCATCATCATGCCGGTAGCCGAACTGAATTCCAAGTACCTTCGTCCGGCTTACTATGATGATCTTATAACCGTGAAGACTATATTGAAGGAACTGCCGGTCGATCATAAGATCCGGTTCCATACTGAATTATATAATGAGAAAGGCGAATTATTGAACGTAGGCGTGACCACCCTGGTATTCCTGCATGCAGATACCAAACAGCGTTATGGAATGCCTCCCGTTATGATGGAACGCCTGGCTCCTTTTTTTGAGAAAAGCCTGTAAATCATGACAATACAAGCGGATAAGGTAGTAGCTACCATCATCACGATCGGAGATGAACTACTGATAGGACAAACGATAGATACGAATTCTGCCTGGATAGCGCAGCAGCTGAATGCGATGGGTATATGGGTACACCGCCGTGTAGCCATCGGAGATGTAAGAGAGGCGATCCTGGATGCATTGGAGGAAGAAGGGGCGGTGTCTGATATCGTGTTGATCACGGGAGGACTGGGTCCTACGGCGGATGATATTACCAAACCCGTTTTATGTGAATATTTTGGCGGAACACTGGTAAGAGATGAAACTACTTACCGCCAGGTCATGGAATTTTTTGAAAGCAGGGGATTGCCAGCCCTCAAACGGAATGAAGATCAGGCACTTGTTCCTGACGTAGCCACCGTGTTGCACAATACCAGGGGTACTGCGCCGGGGATGTGGTTTGAGAGAGATGGAAAGATTTATGTTTCTATGCCCGGTGTTCCTCATGAAATGAAGGGACTGATGACAGACCATGTCCTGGCACGTCTGCAGGAGTATTTTCAGACGCCTGCCGTTGTACATCAGACCTTACTGACATCCGGTATGGGAGAATCTTTTGTGGCAGAGCGACTGGTGCATTTTGAGTCCGCGCTTCCACCACATATCAAACTGGCATATCTGCCGTCCTATGGGCTGCTGAAGCTGCGACTGACGGCTTCCGGTCCTGATAAACTCTCTACTGCGGCTGCGTTGTCTATCTATTTTCACCAGATGAAAGAGATACTGGCGGATATCACAGTATATGACCAGGATCTGCCGATGGCAGAGGTATTGGGTACCCTGTTGAAGGAAAAAGGTAAGACGGTAGGCACGGCCGAAAGCTGTACCGGTGGCTTTATTGCCCATAATATTACACTGGTGCCGGGAAGTTCTGCCTGGTATAAAGGCAGTATTGTGAGTTATGCGAATGAAATTAAAAGCAGTCTGCTGAATGTAAAGCCAGAAACGCTGCAGGCCAATGGTGCAGTGAGTGAGGCGGTAGTGCAGGAGATGGCAAAAGGGGCGCTGGCGCAGCTGAAAACAGACTATATTATAGCCGTGTCAGGCATTATGGGACCCGACGGCGGGACCCCGGAGAAACCTGTGGGCACCGTATGGATAGCAGTTGGTAGTACGAAAGAACTGGTAACAATGAAGTTCCACTTGCGTTACGACCGGTTGAGTAACATACAAATAACAGCAACTTATGCGATGAATGAATTGAGGAAGTTGATAGTATAAACCTTACTTTTGTTTCCGTACCTAAAAGCTAAACACAATTTTATGGCCATTGTAGAACTGGTAATGCCCAAAATGGGGGAAAGTATTATGGAAGCCACCATATTACGTTGGCATAAGAAGCCGGGAGATCAGGTAAGAGCTGATGAAACCGTGCTTGAAATTGCAACGGATAAGGTGGATAGCGAAGTACCTTCTATTGCCGACGGGGAGATTACCGAGATACTCTACGCAGAAAATGACGTCGTACCGGTAGGTACTGTCATCGCACGTATCAATACTACTGCTGATGCCGGCTTTGCAACTGCAGCTCCGGTAGCGCCACCGGCTGCACAATCCACGCCTGCTGCCGCAAGTGAAGAAGTGAATGTTGTAACAAATGAACCTGCCAGTGCACCTTACGAAGCGCAGTTTGTGACGAGCGGCGCCCGTTTTTATTCGCCGCTGGTGCTGACAATTGCACAACAGGAAGGCATCAGTTTCGCCGAATTGGAAAAAATACCAGGCACCGGCAATGAAGGCCGTGTGACCAAGAAAGATATCTTAAACTTCGTAGAAGCGAAGAGTAAAGGACATGTTCCTGCCGCTGCTGCTGCACCTGTTCAACAACAGGAAACTGCTGCTCCGGTAGAACAGCCTGTAAGCCGTCCGGCAGCTACGACGCCTGTTACCACTGTTCCGACTGCAATGCCAGTCAGCAACAATGGAGTGACTACTCCACAGGCAACACAACAACCTCCCGCCGCTCCTATAAGCATGGGTAGCTACACTGGTACTGTGGAAATCATTGAAATGGACCGTATGCGTAAGCTGATCGCAGAGCATATGGTACGCAGTAAACATACCAGTCCGCACGTAACCAGCTTTGCAGAAGCAGACGTGACCAACATGGTAAAATGGCGTGATCAGATTAAGAAAGAGTTCGAAAAAAGAGAAGGAGAGAAGATCACTTTTACGCCGCTCTTTATCGAAGCGCTGGTAAGATGTATCAAAAAGTATCCATTGCTGAACAGTTCTCTGGATGGTGATAAGATCATTCTGAAAAGAGATATTAATGTCGGTATGGCTACAGCATTACCATCAGGTAACCTGATTGTTCCGGTGATCCGCAATGCAGACATGCTGAACCTGGTAGGTTTAACCCGTCAGGTAAATCATCTCGCAAATGCTGCCCGTCAGAACAAACTGAAACCAGATGATACACAGAACGGTACCATTACGCTGACCAACGTCGGTTCCTTTGGTAGCCTCGCAGGAACGCCGATCATCAACCAGCCACAGGTAGCCATCCTGGCGGTAGGTGCTATTAAGAAGCGTCCGGTAGTGATTGAGACACCACACGGTGATACCATCGCGATCCGTCATATGATGTACCTGTCCATGTCTTACGATCACCGTATCGTAGATGGCGCATTGGGATCTACTTTCCTGAGTGCCGTGGCACATGAGCTGGAGCATTTCAATCCTGAAAGAGAGTATTAATACAATGAAGAATCAGGAGTTAAGAATCAGGAAGCTTGATTCTTAATACTTTTTCAGATATGATATTCAAAGTTAAAAAAGCGTCTGGACGTATGGTTCAGGCGCTTTTTGTTTAAATAATTAACTTTTTTCAAGGTGTTAATTGTGAAGAAGGTTATTTATGGAATAAATAGTGATTTTCGCCTTGGTTATCTCTGGAAACCTCCATTATACCAGGAATAATCTCTAATGATATATATAAATAAAGAGAGCTCCATAAAGGAGCTCTCTTCAATTTCTTGACCGTGATAAGCTTGGGCCAACAGAATTAATAACGACCACGGCCGCCGCCGCCGCCGTATCCACCGCTTCCACCGCGATTAAATCCACCACCTCTTGAGTTATTATTCGGTTGTTTAGGTCTTGCTTCGTTTACCATCAATTGTTTGCCTTCGATTTCAGTACCGTTCAAACTATCCATAGCCTTGCTACCTTCTTCCTGGTTGGGCATTTCCACGAATCCGAAACCGCGTGAACGGCCAGTCTCGTGGTCCTTGATAATTTTAGCAGAAGTAACCTCGCCAAATTCGCTGAATATCTGGTGAAGGTCTGCATCGTTCAACCTGTAGTGCAGGTTGGCTACGTAAATGTTCATGACTAAAAAATTAAAAAAATGAAAAATAATATTGAAGATAAAGAAATAAGTTCAATAAAAACATCGCATCCGGAAATAATTTCATAAACAAAACATACCGGTAACACAGACCAGAATTACCGCTCCCATTTTATGGATACTTGCCCATTTTTTTGTAAATTAATAGGTATAATCCATTAAATTAATTTGGTATGAGTAGCCTGAGCGAGACGTGGTTTGCGGACGGTTATATCGATTTTGAGCAGAAAAAGTATACTTTATTAGCCTATCTGCAACAAATAACCCGCTATTTTAATGAAAATAAGCTGTATCCCCAGCTTTCAGATGTTATTTTCCATTACAACAACCTGGTAGCCTTCAAGGAAAATAAACAATTCCTGCAACAACAGTTCCCTAAACGCCTGACAGCCATCAATATGGAGCGACTGCAATTGCTTTATGAACAGATGGTTTCGGACGATGAACTGATGAAGGAACTGGAAAATATTATTCAGTACGCCATAAAAAAAATGAATGGCGCCATCCGGGAAGGGACTGAAATCTATGAATTTGTAGAGGGAAGTCTGAATATTTCACCGGTCGGACTGATCCCGCTGGACACACAGGAGGGCTATCTTTTCCTTTGTGATGGCCGATACAGGGATATAGTCGTGTATGAATACCGCCTCAGTATTTTTGAAAGACATGATGAAAAATACCGAGGTATCCATACGCATTACCTGGATACCTTTTCAAAGGATCTTGTGCATACCTGTGAACATATTAAAACAACATTGATCCGTCAGTATAAAAAACTGCCGAATCCGGCGGTGTACCGTATTGAAACCAACCTGGTATTCCCTGTAAATGAGACTTTGCTGCCTATCGCCAAGCGTTCTCTGGTGAAGTACATTGCGACAAATGCTGCCTGATGAAGAGACGGTCGGGAGAAGATCAGGAACTTTGTCAGGTAAGTAATTCAGGTATATTGTCACCGAAAGGGCCTTCAATTTAAAGGTCTGGGTCTTGTGTTTTCTGAAGCGTCTTCTTATAAAACGCATCAAAGCAAATGCGGGCTGGCGACATCTGCATGGTATAACTCCGTTCTTTCTTAGTTCAGCAATACCGGCGCACTATTCCCAAAAATCACTTCCAGCTCATGATCCTGCAGGAAAGGTTGGTAGTATTGCCTGATAATTTTTGTCAGCTTTTCTTTGGATTGATTGATATACAGCTGATTGTTTTCCAGCTGCTCGCGGGAAGTCTGGTACAGTTTACGCTGTACATCTGTATAGGTTTCATCGTCCTGGAAGAGGAGCCAGCCTTTACGGTTGGAGGTCTCCATTTTATCTACTTTCAGTTCGTAACTAAGCAGTTTCGGCTGGGGAATATTGATCGTGATCTTCTTATCAGAAACAGTTACTTTAAAACTCTTCTCGTCCACATTGATGCCATATTTGCCTGTATATGGAACAGACACCCAGATCGTATTCTCCATAAAAGCCTTCTTCAGATTGGTCGTCCATTCTCCATCATCAGTGATATTACTACGTTTGATCGATGCATTCCCCTGTACCTCCAGACTCGCCAGTTCCGCGATCTCCCGCACGATCTGACTATTAGAAAGGATACTCTGACTCACACTTTTGCTGCCGAATTGTTTACCCAACCAGAACAGGAGAACAGCGATAGCAATGAAAAAAACTAAACGAAAAAATCTTTTCATAACGGAAGAGATAGTTGCTGCAGACGATCATCCTTCATGGATCATCGCCTGTAGAGACAATGTTTTAGTTAGTAATGTATTTGACGGGCTGCAAACCACAGGCCATGGCCCAGTCAGATCTTGTGTTTCAGTGTTGTGCCCTTTGCATATAAGTTGTAACTCATACAGTAATAGCTGACGACCACAGCGAATATAATATATATGCCGGATAATTGCCAACTGATATCAGTCAGTCGGTATATGTCAGCCGTGTACCAGTGAGGCGATCAGTCCCGCATGCTGAGGATATACGGCCCGCAGATTGTCTTTGGTGGCCAGTTCGAAATCCGCAAAGTCGAATCCGGGCGCCACTGTACAACCTACCAGTGCAAATCCACCGGGTACTTCTACCCTTGAAGCAAACCAGTGACCGGCTTTTATCACGAGCTGGGGCTGTTCGCCATCCTCAATATTGAGACCTAGTTTGTGTACTGTCAGCGCTCCTGAAGGATCAATGTCATAGATCGCCAGGGAATGGCCATCGTAGAAATGCCACATTTCATCAGCTGCAATACGGTGAAAAGCAGAAAACTCACCTTCTTCCAGCAGGAAATAAATGCCGGTCGACGCACTCCGGTCGCCTTTCATTGCCGGCGGCAATACCGCTTGTTTAAACTCCCATGAAGAACGGTAGGTTTCCCTGAAAGCGCCACCTTCTACATGTGACTGTAAGTTGAGATGTTCGCGCCAATAGGCGGCATTGTGTCTTGGGTTTTGCATATCACAAAAGAAAGAAAATAGCGCGAAATGAAAAAGCCGTCCCGTGAACGAGGCGGCTTTCTTATTTTTCATTTTTTTAGTCAGAAAATCTTAGGCCACGGCTACTGGGCGTGCTACCGGCATTTGTGCGATAGCTGTCTCCTGATTCAGTACCGGCACTTCTCCTTTGAAGAAGAGGAAGTCTTGTATAAATAAAGCCTGGCTGTAATAATCGTTATTTGTGATAAACGTCTGCCACTCTTCCACATTCATCCGCTGCATGTGACGCATCGCATCTCTGAAACGCAGCATACGGGCATATAACTGCGGCGTCAGACCAATCACCTCCATGAACTTACGCTCCATAGTGTGACGGGAAAGTTTGAATTTCTTCGTCAACCACTCAATATTCGTGTATCCCTGTGTGCTTAGTATGTAGTCTGCAATCTCATCTACCTGCTTCAGGTTGTGTGATTGTCCACACATCATGTTGGTAAACGCATTGTTCAGTACTGCATCCAGGGTAGTAATGTCGTTGTGTGCAGCAATCGTTCCGGCCAGGTCTTTCCAGCATTCACGGTCCTGCTTCAGCAGATCGCGGAAGTAGTTGTTGAAAGAGGACATATCCAGTCCTGCCAGTTTATAACAACCATATGCATTCAGCTGTATCACTGTCATTTTTACCGGTCCTTTCACCATGATCTGATGATGACAGGTAAAGTGTCCTACTACAGATGCCTCAGGCAATGTAAAGGATGCATGTTGTGTTGGCTGGAAAATTACTTCTCCTTCCTGCAGGAATACCATATAGAGGTCTCCAAGAGAAAAAAGATTCTGCGGCAGATTAATAAGTCCGGAATTCGCGCTCTGTAAATGATAATACTGCTTAACATAGGGTGCCAGCGAAGTTGCCGGTTGGTAGATACGGAAATTCATAGGAACATGTATAAGGTTATCAGATCGTCACATTCACAATGTCGGCTAGGTCTTCAATTATCAATACAAACTTAGTCGTTTATAAGTATATAAAAAAAATTAATTTGAGTAGATTGAAAGACAGTCAATTGCGGCAGATAAATTGGATAAAAGCCTTTATAAGTCATGTTTCAGGGCGGTTTTCGGGGTACCGGGACGGAGGAAATGATATAGCTGGAATAAGTAGTGTTTGAGGGAAAACAGGAGACCGTTCAGGAATATCATATTATTAATTGCGGATAAAAGATCTGTGTTAACGTTGCCCGTTGCTTCGATGTACACCGTCATTACACCTTAATTACGCCGTTATCTCTACGTTCATGAACGGACAGGTAACGGCGTAGTAACGGCATACCTTCGTTGCAAAGCGTAACAAGCAACGATAACTGATTATAAATGAGTGCTTAAGAGCTGTTTTGAACGAAGAAGGCTTGTAAATTTGAGATAATCAATTGATTATGCGGAAAGTGGTGTTGGACAGTGACGCTCCGGGGAAATTAACAGGTGGCGCCCGTTGAGGAGAAGTTGGTTAATCAATGGGCACTCGCTTTCTCAAAATAAAAGAGCCGGTCATCAGACCGGCTCTCCCAATATTTCAATTCACTTAATTATTGCGCATTTGTGCCGGTTTCCCAACCCCAGTTCCTGCCTTTCTCTGTCGCCGGTACACCCGTCTGCATCCATTCTGGTGCAGGTGCATTTTTCAGGAAGTGATCAAAGAACTGCTGCTCACGGCGTTGAATATCCTTTCTGTTCTGACGCTGTATCAGGTTGTGTGCTTCATTGTTGTAGTTTAGCATCCATACCTGTTTGCCCAGTCTGCGCAGACCGGTGAACAGTTCGATACCCTGATACCAGGGCACTGCACCATCCGCATCGTTACTCATGATCGCCAGCGGCGTTGTTACTTTTGGCAGATGGAACAAAGGTGAGTTCTCAACATACAATTCTGGTTTTTCCCACAATGTCGCACCAATACGACTCTGGGAACGCTCATACTGGAATTGACGGTTCATACCGCTTTCCCAGCGGATCCCGCCATAAGCACTGGTCATATTTGCTACCGGTGCGCCTGCCCATGCTGCTTTGAATAAAGACGTACGGGTGATCAGGTAAGCCACCTGGTAACCGCCCCAGCTCTGTCCCTGAATACCCATGTTCAGACTGTCCGCCCATGGATGTGCCGCCACTGCTCTTGCACCACTGACGATATAGTCATAAGCGCCCTGACCCGGGTGACCATTTTCATAGGTCACATCCGGTGCCAGCACCAGGTAGCCACGGCTTACAAAGAAAGAGATGTTTAATCTTGATGGAGTAGGAGCTGGTGGGTTGTAGCTGTATAATCCATCGGATAATTTCTCATAGAAATACAACAGTACAGGGTATTTCTTTGTGCTGTCGAAGTTTTCCGGTTTGTAGAGAATACCTTCTGCCGGTTTGCCGTTGTAGGCTGTCCATTTGAACAGTTCAGCGGTTCCCCAGTTGTATTCCTGCTGTTGCGGATTGATATGACTGATCTGTTCTGCCTTCGCCAGGGAAGTACCGGTATACAGATCAGGTGACAGCACATAGCTTGATTTTGTGAAGATATAATCAGGCGCATTTTCTGCCTTTACAGGATCGCCGAAGGTGTAAGGTCCCAGCACCAGTAATGCAGGCTTTACAGGCGCTTTTTTGAACGTGCTGAACGTCGTATAGAAACCGTTTTCTTTGGTAGTCTCGTTAAAGGTTTCCAGTAACAGTGCCTGTCCTGGCGTGAAGAAACGCTCTTCTTTATTCAGTTGTACATAACGGAAACGCAGTTTCTGCTCGCGGCCATATCCTGCTGTCAGCAGTTGTGGTGCCGCTTTTCCGGAAGGATCTACCTGCCAGATATCGAAACGGTCATAGATGTAAACTGCTTTATCATCTTCCAGCCATCCTGCCATTCCGTATGGACCAGGCATGTCCGGATGATCGTCATCTTCTTCAGCAAGAGAAACCGGTATTTTCTCCGTGATGTTGCGGGTGGTACCGGTACTTGTTTCGTACGCATACCATTGTTTCTGCTGCAGATTATACCAGGTGATATAACGGCCTGCCGGAGAAATACGGCTAACGCTATCGAGGTTCTCCTGTAGCATTTTGCGGTTACCATTTTCCAGGTTGACGAGGTAGGAGGTCTTCAGAGAATGACCTGTCCATTGCATCGCCACGCGTTGTCCTTTATCAGTATATCCCAATGCGTAAGGGCTATTACCTCTGTTCGCCAGCTGGATGTTTTCCATATCCTTATCGGCCAGCTGTAATACCTTTTGTGTGCCAGGATAGTAAACTGCCTGATAGCTTTTTTTCAGGTCCTTATCCAGGTTTTTCAACTGCATGGGTTGCAGGTAATCATCCTGATAGTTCCAGATGTCTACTTTAGCCACTTCGAAATCTACGATGTTGGTATCTTTTGGTGGCTGTATCGGCGCTGTTCCGAAGAACAGACGCTGACCGTTTTCGCTGAACCAAACCTTACTATCCGGACTTACAGACCAGTTGGCAGGGAAGGAGCGGCTTGTTTTATCTGCTGTGATCACGCCGCTATCCTGTCCGGTACGGTAGTAATACAGAGAATAGAATTGCTGCAGGGCTTTTACGCTATCGCGCGAGCTGCACCAGGCAGCCTGTTCGCCTTTTTCATCAAAAGTGAACTGCTTACGTAAAGCGGTTCCGCGGCTGATCGTATCTGCTTTATGTGTGGCCACATTCCACAGTAATACGGCGGAACGGGAGAGTGAGTCTTTTTTATCGGTGACAACTTCTGCCAGCAGACGGTTGCCCGGTTTGCTGAAGATATAGTCCTGTACATTGCGGATCGTGTCTGCGGTCTGTTTATCCAGATAGTAGATCACGAGGTGTCCGCTGGTGGTATCTGCCTGTGGTTTCTCTTTCAGGTAAGCCAGTACACCGGTACCTTTTTCAGGTGTTTTGAAGGAGCGTACGGCGGGTACCTTATAGACATTGTTATTGCCGAGGGTGACAATACCCAGGGAGTCTTTCGGCATTTCAGACGGCTTTTTCTTTTTGATCTTTGCCTGTCTGGTAACTGCAAAAGGCGCCCTGATAGAGAAGATAGCATAGCGGCTGTCTTCCGTGATCACGGGATTTGCGCCGCGTGGTACTTCCAGGCGTTGTTTGGTTTTGTTATTGTAAATGAAGAGAGAGGCGTCACCTTCCTGTGGGGTGACTGTATACACGATCCATTGTCCGTTATTACTGATCGCTTTGTTGCCAATACTTTGCCAGCCATCGTATACAGAATGATCCAGTGGCTTTTTCGCTGGTTGTTGCGCATAGGTCAGTAGGGAGAGGCCGGATAAAGCCGCTACACACATGAGTTTTTTCATACTGACTAAAATAGAAAAATCACAATAATTGAGTAGATTTTTCCGGATGGACGGTTAAAATCAGGCATGAGAATGCTTCAGGGTGCGGGCGACCCGCGTCATTTGTAAAGCGACTGATAAAACGATGCAGGCCAATCCGATATAAAATGCGTAGGTCAGCTGTTTATTCTCGTGAAAGAGTATAAAAGCGATGACGATACTATATACCGGCTCCAGATTAAAGGAGAGGTTTACTGTAAACGGAGAGATCTTTGTGAGTGCATTCATCATCAGCATATACATACCCACGGTACAGGCCCAGGCCAGGATCAGCAGGTAGCTCAGGTCTGCCGTAGAGGGCAGGGAGAGCGGTTGAGGGAAGAAATACAGGTATGCAGGCAGCAGGATGGTCAGACCAATGAATCCGGCTGTCAGCTCGTAGAAGGTGATGGTAGGCGGATCGTATTTGACGATCAGGCGTTTATTGAAGATGGTGAACAACGCTGCAAACATCGCGGAAATGATACCGAGAATGATCGCAGTACGGTATTGCGTATCAAAATGGAAGATCATGAAGATGCCCAGCAGGGTGATACCGCTTAACAGCAACTCTGTTTTATCCAGCCGGCCCCGGTTGATCAGTGGATCGAAGAGGGCGGTGAACAGGCTGGTCAGCGCAAAGCAGACCACGGCAATAGATACGTTGGAGTATTTGATACTGGCATAAAAGAACAACCAGTGTAATACGACAACCATACCTGTCAATCCGATCGGAAGGATCTGTTTGAAATTCAGTTTGGTGAGCATACCCCTCCAGCGGAAGAGTATGTATAAAGTGATGATGGTGAAGAGTAGTCTGTACCAGACCAGCATTCCCTCATTCAGGGTGATCAGTTTACCCAATATACCCGTAAAACCTGCCAGAAATACCGACAGGTGTAATTGTATCAGTGCTTTTTTCATTGCCCGCTTATTCGCTATTTCTTACGCGTCTTTCATACTTGCGGAACAGGCTTTCCCATTGAATTTTGAGTACACCCAGGACACCTTCTTTGATGATGCCCTTACTCATTTTGGAATATCCTTCTTTACGGTCTTTGAAAGTGATAGGTACTTCTTTGATCTTGAAGCCTAACTTCCAGGCCGTGAATTTCATTTCTATCTGAAAGGCATAGCCCACGAACCGGATCGCATCCAGGTTAATGGCTTCCAATACCTGTCTTTTATAGCAGACGAAGCCGGCAGTAGCGTCTTTTACCCTTATCCAGGTAACAAAACGTACGTATACAGAGGCGCCATAGGAGAGCACAGCTCTGTCCCAAGGCCAGTTTTCGGTTTTACCACCTTTTACATAGCGAGAACCTACGGACACATCGCCACCATCCTTTGCGCAGGCATCATAGAGCCTGTTCAGGTCAGCAGGACTGTGGGAGAAATCAGCGTCCATTTCGAAAATGTACTGATATCCCTTTTCCAATGCCCATTTAAAGCCATGGATATAGGCGGTGCCTAAGCCTTGTTTGCCACTTCTTTCTACCAGGAATAATTCGCCGGAGTGGGACTGCTGCAAATTCCTAACAATATTACCGGTGCCATCGGGCGAACCGTCGTCCACGATCAGTATATGAAAGTTTTGTCGCAGGGCAAAAACCGCGTCAATGATGTTACGGATGTTATCCTTCTCATTGTACGTGGGAATTATGACGAGCTTTTCCAATCTAGCAAATGTTGTTTTAGGAGTGCGAAATTAGCACAAACCCCAGATAAAGTATGGTTTTTGCAAATATTAAATCTTTTTTAACATCATACTATGGTAGATCTCTGTGAGTTTCTGCTTGGTATTGAGCGGAAAATCAGCTTTCATCATCCAATCATAGTATTGAGGTTCAATTTTGAGTACTTCGCGTACTGCGCGGCCTTTATATTTACCGAAATTGAACATTTCCACTCCATTCTGTATAACCATTCTTCTGGCAAAGTCAACGTAGTCGTCTTCTTTGGTGAATTCGGCCAGTGGTGCTACTTCTGCCTGCAGCTGCTCATAACGGCTTAACTGTGCTTCCAGGATCTCATAGGTTGCAAGCGCGTCTGCTTCTGCGCTGTGCGCATTCAGCAGGTCTTTATCGCAATAGAACTTGTAAGCGGCGCTCAGCGTACGTTTCTCCATCAGGTGGAAGATCTTCTGTACGTCAATGAACTTACGGTCTTTCGTGTCAAAATCGAGGCCTGCACGGAGGAATTCTTCTACCAGCAGGGGAATATCGAAACGGTTGGAATTATATCCGGCCAGGTCACAGTTTTCCATGTACTGGCGTAATTCATTCGCACATTGTTTGAACGTCGGACAATCTTTAATATCCTCATCACTGATACCATGGATAGCAGTGGAGGCCGGAGGAATAGGCATGCCTGGGTGTATCCTTTTGACTTTTGTCTGAACAGACTTGTCAGGGAACACCTTGATAATAGCAATTTCAATAATACGGTCCGTAGCCACGTTGGTACCGGTCGTCTCCAGATCAATTACGGCCAGCGGCCTTTTAAGTTGCAAAGAGGGCATGACTAATTTTTATAGATACTTTTTCAGCGAATTTACGTCCAATCCTTCATAATCACCCGAACTCATCATCAGCAGGTTCGCATCTTTGTACTCCTGTTTATCCAGGAATGCAGTTAAATGCTCTCTGCTGGTGAAGATCTGCAGGTCTGCGCGGCCAAAGCCCTGTGCTACCACATCGGGCATCAGTTCCGGCATACGTTTGATCTCCAGTGCGTGTTTGCTGTAGAACACAACCGGTATATCGGCTTTGTCCATACAACCCTGGTACTGTACCATGAAGTCTGCATTCAGACTACTGTAGGTATGCAATTCCAGTACGCCGATCAGTTTGCGTTGCGGATACTGGTCACGCAGTGCGCTCATGGTTGCTTTCACCTTGGAAGGGGCATGTGCAAAGTCACGGTAGATGGCGCAATGATCATTTTTACCCACCAGTTCCAGTCTTTTAGCGGCGCCTTTAAAGGTAGAGATTGCCTTCAGGAACACTTCATCGCTGATACCCAGTTCGTTGCAAACAAGACGGGCAGCATGCATGTTCAGCAGGTTATGGTCGCCAAAGACTTCGAGGTCGGTCTGCTGATCGCCGAAGTGAACAGTGGTAACACCATTGCTGATCTGATGTGTAGGAATATCGTAAGGAACAAGTTTCAGGTGAAGACCTTCAGCCTTTACCAGTTTCACCAGTTCCGGGTCAGTATTGTTGTAAATGAGCGTATGGCCGGCTTTCATCGTACGGAGGAAAATGGCGAACTGCTCAAGATAGTTTTCAAATGTTGGGAATACGTTGATGTGATCCCAGGCGATGCCGGTCAATACCGCAATATGCGGGTGCAGGAAGTGAAACTTCGGACGTTTTTCGATCACAGAAGCCGGATATTCATCTCCTTCACAAACGATCACGGGCGCATCAGTAATATTCACTGACTGTGGGAAACCTGCCAGACGGGCGCCTACGAGGTAGTCAAATGCCTGACCAGACTGTTGCAGTACGTGCATGATCATCGCCGTGGTAGTCGTTTTACCATGGCTGCCGCCCACTACTACCCTGTTCTTCTGCTGACTTTCCTGGTAGATATATTCGGGGAAGGAATAGATCTTCAATCCAAGCTCTTTCGCCTTGATCAGTTCAGGGTTGTCTCCGCGGGCGTGCATACCGAGGATAACGGCGTCAAGGTCTGCCGTAATACGGCTTTCATCCCAACCCATCGATGCCGGTAAAATGCCTGCCTGTAAGAGATTGCCTTTCGCAGGCTCGTAAATCTCGTCATCACTGCCGGTTACCTGGTAACCTTTGATTTTCAATGCGATTGCTAACTGGTGCATCACACTGCCACCCACAGCGATAAAATGTACTTTTGCCATATAATATTAACCGGATTACCTGCGTTTATCGTTATATTTATGTGTCTAAGGGAAAAAGGAATGATATTATAGCTAAAATCTTTAATATAAATTTTATATTTGCAAAGTAACGTCAAAAATTGGCGATTAAAAAAGTGATATCACCATTCCCTATGAAATTTCATTATTCAACTAAACATCCCTTTATGCAAGTATCTTATCTGAAAGTTTTGGTCGGCGCCTGCCTTTTCTTTATCTTTGCGGCTTTCTTAACTTCTTGTGCATCACAGAATAAGTTAGGTTGTCCGATGAAAATTGGTAAAGTGACGCACGGGGCAAACGTGAAGGATTGTTAATGAACTGGATACCACTTACGACAGAAACGCAGTTATCAGAAATAAAGGAATCATCAGTAACCAAACCGGTAGTTATCTTCAAACATAGCACGCGTTGTTCAATCAGTGCAGTAGCTAAGTCCAGACTGGAAAGAGCTGCCGCGCCGGAAACGATCTCCTTTTACTACCTGGATCTGATCAAATTCAGAGACATTTCAAACAGGATCGCAGCGGATTTTAATGTTGAACATGAATCACCGCAGATTTTGCTGATCCGCAACGGGGAATGCGTGTATGATGAAAGCCACAGCGGCATCTCTATGGATGAAATTGTGACTCATTCAAATTAAGGAAGCATTTTCACTATTTATTCCAAAGAATTTAGTACCGGCCGATGGCCGGTATTTTTTTTGCCCTAGCTTTGTATCCTATTAAGCTGAGAGAATGAAACATCGTATAGTTGTAGCGGTTACGGGAGCCAGCGGATCCATTTACGCCCGGCAATTACTGAATAAATTGCAGGCGGCTTCCGCACAGACCGACCAGATAGCACTGGTGATGACCAATAATGCCCGTACCGTCTGGGAGACAGAGCTGGGAACAGACGATTACAGGCAACTTCCTTTTAAAACATACACACAGCAGGACTTCCACGCGCCTTTTGCCTCTGGTTCCGGCAGATTTGATACCATGATCATCTGTCCCTGTTCCATGGGTACCCTGGGCCGTATCGCCACAGGGATCTCCAATGACCTGATCACCCGTGCAGCGGATGTAGTGCTCAAGGAAAGAAGAAAGCTGATCTGCGTTGTCAGAGAAACACCTTATAATCTGATGCATATTAAGAATATGCTGGCGGTAACAGAAGCTGGTGGTATTATCTGTCCGGCTACGCCTTCATTTTACAGCGTGCCTAAGACAATAGAGGAAGTGGCAGCAACTGTCGTAGACCGGGTGCTCGACCTGGCGGGAATAGAGCAACAGACGTTCCGCTGGGGAGGAGAGTAGGTGTAAAAAATTAGGAATTAAGAATTAAGAATTGAATACAGCGGAGATAGGAGCGAATGGAGCAGTCAACCGGAATTTGAATGCGATGAAGATCGGAGTGACGGATGGCTGTGGATGGGTTGTGACATCAGCAAGCGTTAATAACAGCATTTTATTAATACGAATCATCAATATATGCAGATAGCGATTATCAACGGACCTAATTTAAATCTCCTGGGAAAGCGGGAGCCAGGTATCTATGGAAATGAGTCTTTCGAGTCTTATTTTGAAAAGCTGAAAGCACAGTATCCCGACGTGCAGCTCACTTATTTCCAGAGCAATATTGAAGGTGAAATGATCAATCATCTGCACGAAACAGGTTTCTCCTATGATGGTATCCTGCTCAACGCAGGTGGTTATACACATACCTCTGTGGCCCTGCGGGATGCGATTTCCGCTGTTAAGACGCCGGTACTGGAGATTCACATCAGTAATATTCACGCAAGGGAAGAATTCCGCCATAAGAGCATGATCGCGCCTGTTTGTGTAGGTAGCATCTGCGGACTGGGAATGAAAGGCTATGCACTGGGCATTGCTTATTTCCTTTGATCTTATAATTACAAATATGCTTAAATAGAAAGGGGGAGTATGCCTGTCGTGGCGTACTCCCCCTTTTTTATCTGTCCTTCAGTATGCCTTAAATCCTGTTGATTTACAGGTATTTGAAGTTTGTTTTTGGTGTGATATTCAACAGTGTCTGGTAGATCAGCTGGATGGTGTTTTCGATATCATCTCTCTTGATCATTTCCACGGTCGTATGCATATAACGTAATGGAATACTGATCAGGGCAGATGGTGTACCATCATTGGAATAAGCAAAAGCATCCGTATCTGTACCAGTGCTGCGGCTTACTGCATGACGCTGGAACGGAATATCGTTCTTTTTAGCAGTGTCGATGATCAGATCACGGAGGATGTTGTGTACCGCAGGACCATAGGTAATGCTTGGACCACCGCCACAACGGATTTCACCTTCAATGTTCTTGTTGATCATCGGTGTTGTACTGTCGTGTGTAACGTCTGTAATGATCGCTACATCAGGTTTGATCTTTTTAGCGATCATCTCGGCGCCACGTAATCCTACTTCTTCCTGTACTGCGTTGACAATGTACAGTCCGAATGGCAGCTTCTGCTTTTTCTCTTTCAGCATACGCGCTACTTCTGCGATCATAAAACCACCGATACGGTTGTCCAGTGCACGGCAGATGAAGTAATCGTAGTTCAGTTCCTCGAAACCATCTTCAAAGGTCACCACACAACCTACATGTATACCCAGGTCCTCTACCTCTTTACGGTTGCGTGCGCCGCAATCCAGGAAGATGTTTTCTACTTTGGGTTGTGGGTCTTTACCCTCTGTGCTACGCAGGCGGGTATGAATAGCCGGCCAGCCAAACACAGCTTTTACGATGCCTTTTTCTGTATGGATGTGTACGCGTTTGGAAGGCGCGATCTGCTGATCGGAGCCTCCATTGCGGATAACGTATATTAAACCTTCAGGAGAAATGTAATTGACAAACCAGGAGATCTCATCAGCATGTGCCTCTATCACCACTTTAAACGGGGCTTTGGGATTGATAATGCCGACTGCCGACCCATAAGCATCCACATATTGCTCGTCAATATATGGCTTCAGGTATTCCAGCCACAATTTCTGTCCTTCTTTCTCAAACCCGGTAGGGGATGGATTATTGAGGTAATTCCTCAGGAACGTAAGCGCCTCTTTGCTGAGTATGGATTTTTGCTTTTTAGACATTGCTGTTACATGTTAATTGCTGCAAAAGTAAGTGTTTGGCAGCTTACAGCAATCCGGGTACCGGCTATATGTTGGCAATGATAAAGTGAATCAGGGAAGACAACATGACCATGCCGTCCACCACGAAATAATAATAATGATCAGAGCGGTTTTTCAGGGTGTATCGTGTAATCAGCGTTGTTATCGCTACCGGCGCCAGCAGCACGGCAGTCAAAAGCCAGTTGTCTATTGGGTACAGCGCCAGGGCAAACAAGGCAGATAAGGTCAATGACGTGAAATATAATCTTCTCAGGTTGCGGGGAGTCAGCCAGGTAATGAGTGAACGGATACCTTCCCTTTTATCAGATTCCAGGTCTCTGTAATCAAATAACATGCACAGCGCATATACCAGGAAGAAACGGTGTAAGGCAAATAACAGCAGGTCATGTGAATAAGGTATCTTCTCAATCAGCACCGGCATTACGGTGGTTACATAGATCCATACGGTGGTCAGGAAGATGGTTTTCCCTATCGCGATCCTGCGCAGCCACACAAAAGCTTTCTGTGGCAGTTTAGGGGCTGAATAAAGGAAGGTCAGTACGGCCGCGCCACTAAGTGCCAGCCAGTGTTCTTTCAGCAACCAGAAGCCGTACATTGCGCCAATAGCGCCGGCCGCACATAGGCCCAGCTGTAAACTTTTATGTCTTGCACCCCACAGGATGCGTTCAGAGGTGGAGTAATCGGCAGGCGTAAGGTACCAGTGAAAATTATAGCTGCACATAGTAGCGCAGAATACAAAGAAGTAATAGGCGCGGTTGATGTCCTGTACATGCAAAAGAGCATTGGTCTGCCATATCATGACGATGGCAATACAGGCGACGTAGATGGAAGAGAAAAGAATAAAATTGAACAGGCCGCGCATGGTTCAATTAAGAATTAAAAAATTAAGAATTGTGAATTGGCTGCGAAGATCGGTGTAGAATTCTTAATTTTTTAATTCTTAATTCGTAATTTTTATAAAGGGATGTTCCCGTGTTTCTTCCTCGGCATGCTCACCACCTTATTCTCCAGCATAGCGTAGCCTTTGATGAGCTTAATACGCGTCTGATCGGGTACGATCACTTCATCGATATATCCTTTTTCTGCCGCCAGGTAAGGGTTGGCAAAGCGTTCCGTATACTCGGCCACCAGTTCATTCATGCGGGCTTCCGGATCGGGAGCTGCGTCGATCTCTTTCTTGTAGATGATCTCTACGGCGCCTTTGGGTCCCATTACGGCAATTTCTGCCTGCGGGAAGGCGAAGTTGAGATCGGCGCCGATATGTTTGGAGTTCATTACACAATACGCACCGCCATAAGCTTTACGGGTGGTAACGGTGATCTTGGGTACGGTGGCCTCGCTTAACGCAAAAAGCAGTTTGGCTCCGTTGGTGATAATACCATTCCATTCCTGGTCGGTGCCGGGCAGGAAGCCAGGTACGTCTACCAGTACCAGCAATGGAATATTAAAGGCATCGCAGAAGCGGGTAAAACGGGCGCCTTTTACAGAGGCATGGATATCCAGTACGCCGGCGAGATGTGCCGGCTGATTGGCTACGATACCGATACTTCTGCCGGCGATGCGGGCAAAACCTACGATAATATTTTCAGCAAAGTCTTTATGTACTTCCAGGAAGCTATTTGTATCCGTCAGTTCACTGATGACTTCTTTCATGTCATACGGCTGATTGGAACTGGGGGGAATGACGGTGTTAAGGGTTGACCTTATTTCATCACCCGCATCGTATGGGTAGACAGGGGCGTCTTCCTCACAGTTCTGCGGCATATAACTAAGCAGTTGCCGGATATTACGGATACATTCTACTTCATTGCCACAGGCAAAGTGGGTGACACCGCTTTTTGATGCATGGGTATGTGCGCCGCCCAGTTCTTCCGCCGTTACCTCTTCATGTGTAACTGTCTTAACAACGTTAGGGCCGGTTACGAACATATAGGAGGTTTCTTCCACCATCAGGATAAAATCCGTGATGGCAGGAGAATATACGGCGCCGCCAGCACAGGGCCCCATAATGGCGGAGATCTGTGGAATTACGCCGGAGGCCCGGGTATTGCGGTAAAAGATATCTGCATAACCACCCAGGCTGACCACGCCTTCCTGTATACGTGCCCCGCCACTGTCATTGAGACCGATCAGGGGAGCTCCGTTCTGCATGGCAAGGTCCATGATCTTACAGATCTTACGGGCATGCGGTTCGGAAAGACTGCCGCCGTATACGGTAAAGTCCTGTGAAAAGACATATACCAGGCGTCCGTTGACTGTACCGTAGCCGGTTACGACACCATCGCCGGGAAATTGTTCCTGGTCAGTGGTCATCCCACGGTTACGGTTATGCACAAACATGTCGAATTCTTCGAAGGAGCCTTCGTCGAGCAGTAGCTGTAAGCGTTCCCTTGCAGTAAGTTTTCCTTTTTTATGTTGAGAGGAGATACGTGCCTCACCGCCGCCAAGCATGGCTGTCGCGATCTTGTTCTGGAGTTCGTGGAATTTGTCCATAAATCAAATATAAAGACAAATAAGAATTAACAATCAGGAATTATGCCTTTTAAAGGATGGAATGCCTGATTACTAATTCTTATTTGCTGATTGATTTATTGGTAGAGGACTTCTAACTTCGGCGTCACAATAGTATCACTGATATTACCTGCATTATCGGTAATGAAAACGAGATAATGTAAACTGTCTTTCAGGATCGGTTGATCACCGGTCTGTGGAAAGTCTGTTGGTTGCAGATGTAATATAACTTCCGCAGTCAGGTTGGTCCCTTTGTGTGCATCCACGCCGGGCATCGGGCGGGATTCAAAAGCGGTATCAAGTGGTTTGGTATCGTAGATAGCGGCGAAATTGAAGGAATTTTCAATATCCCCGTCACCATCCTTTACCTGGAAGTTAACATCCATCCCTATTGAAGCAATCACAGGGGAGGAGGAATACGAGAGGAAAGTGAGCATAGGCTTGGTGCCGATGGAATCCTTTCCGCAAGCGCCACAGATAGCTGCCACTGCAAACAGGGATAAAACGAGTATTTTCTTCATATAACAAACGTACATTATTTTTTTAAGTCTAGCTAATGCCTACAGATGAGCGGCACCACTGAGTTATAACGTAAAATGTCGTTTGATTGTTACGTATACCCTAAATTTGTATGTTCAAAGCAAGCGACATGAGTGGCATTAATACGGCAGCACTATTTACATTACAGGAGCAGGATACGGAAGCAGCGGCCCTGGAGCTTTTCCGGTACCAGTACAGGGAGAATGATATTTACCGGGCTTATACTGACGCCCTGCACCGGAAGCCTTCCGACATACGCTCATTGCTGCAGATCCCTTTTTTACCTATACAATTCTTTAAGACACATACAGTTACCTGTGGCTCCTTTACGCCAGAACTGGTGTTTGAAAGCAGTGGTACCACCCAGACGATCAACAGCCGGCACCTGGTAAAGGAAGCTGCTGTCTATGAACAGAGTTTTCTGGCTGGTTTTGAACTGTTTTATGGTCCTGTTTCCGATTTTGTGGTACTGGGACTGCTGCCATCCTATCTGGAGAGACAGCATTCTTCCCTGGTATACATGGTCCAGGATATGGTAAAACGGAGCGGACATGCCGAAAGTGGTTTTTACCTGTATGAGCATGATAAGCTGGCGGCACATTTACAGGAACTGGAGGCGCGTCAGCAAAAGACGCTGCTGATAGGAGTGACCTTTGGGTTACTGGACTTCGCAGAACGCTATCAGCTGCACCTGGAAAATACGATCGTTATGGAAACCGGTGGTATGAAAGGCCGCAGGGAGGAGTGGACCCGCCAGCAGGTGCACGGTTATCTGAAAGAAAGACTGGGCTGTAAACAGATCCATGCAGAATATGGCATGACGGAGCTATTATCACAGGCTTATTCCTATGGCGATGGCTTATTTACTACTCCGCCATGGATGAAGATATTGGTCAGGGATGAAAATGATCCTTTTCAGTTGTCAACCGCCAACGCTTCCGGCGTTATCAATGTGGTAGATCTCGCGAATGTATATTCCTGCGCATTCATTGCTACAGACGATATCGGCAAACTACGTGCAGACGGAAGTTTTGAAGTACTCGGCCGTCTGGATAATTCTGCTTTGAGAGGTTGTAGTCTGATGGTGAGTTAAACCGCTGACAAACGCGCTTTTTCCAGTAATGCTTCCAGTTTTTCCGGTTGTGTTTGTATGGACATCAGTTCCTGTATATAAGGGAAACTGCGGTGGTCCATGCCGAATTTTGCCATGAGATAGGTATTCAGGGCATCGGTATGTTGCGGCTGTTCCAGGAAACTGCGTAAGAAGTAAAGAAAGTGTTGTCTTTCTTTTTCGATGATAAGCGCCAGGGCGATCTTTTCCTTTAATGTATTTTCCGGTGTTGCACGGAATAACTGTAAGACCTGTGTGAACTGTGCATCTGTCAGTTCTTCATAATGAGCAGGCAGGAAATCAAAACAGAAATACTCCACAGCAAAATCATCCATAATACCAGCGCTGAGCTGATCTTCCTCTATAGTGTACCAGGTAGCCCAGTCCAGTAACTCCTGTATACTGATCTGCTTACTGAGCAGTGCTTCCAGGTGATGGATCAGTCCTTTACGGGTAGGTACGGTGCCGGAAGTATGTTGAATGCTGTCTACGATATCTGCATAAAAGGCATCATTCATCTGGTGCGCCGCAGCGGTGAGGAACTGGCTGACCTCTTTATGAGCAGTAACAGGAAGCAGATCTGCTGTTTCAGCAAGGATCTCGGGTTTTGTTTTATGGCCCTGCAAATACGATTTGATCAGGGATATAAAGTAGGTGGAGGTGATATAAGGCAGCTTATCCTTCATACTTACAGGTTTAGTCTCAGATGCTCATTGATTATGCTAAATGCTGCATCGGGAATAGTTATCAGGCATAGGTCGCAGTTCGGTTCTGCAACTGTAAGGTACCACTAAAATCCCGGAAAAAACAGTGGAATCCCGGAAAATGATCAATCCGCCGGAAAATTTTAAGAGATTTTTCACATATACAAATCATTGAGTACTATAGACGTGCCTGCTTTTACTGGCATGGTTTTGGAACTTTTGTTATCCTGAGTAGACTTATATTTTAAACCATAAAAAATCAAGGTTATGGCAATAAGAGACAGGTCGATCGGTAGTACCGGTCTGGAACAGGGAGGTCCGAATCTGGGTAATGACTATAGTCGTGATATCACCCGTGAAAAGACAGCAGACGATACATTGAAGGTGATCATCCCCAAAGACAAGAAAGAATCGTCTGAGAAAAATAAAGACAAACGCGACCCTGAAAGGCGCGACAAAGCACACAGATGACAATGGGTTAAACTACCCTTGCTTGTCCAGAAAAAGAGTAGTTTAAACATAGTTTTTGAGATCATCTGTACTCATAAAAGGCATAGGTTTTCCTATGCCTTTATTTTTTGCTGTAGAGTACGCTACTACATTGAGTATTAATTGGATAAGCGAGTTAAATTTTAAGAAAAACATTATATTATAGTAAAACATATTGTATCTTTATTGAACTGGGAATGTAAACTCAAAGCAAAGCCATTAATTTAATTAGCGGAGGATTCTCCATATCCTCTTCACCATACCTGTGAATTAAATCAGACGAACCAGCTGGGCTGCTTTTCCATATCCATTGGAATTGCTAATCACAAGAACAAGACGATGTTTTATTGATTGTGTTCTAACTAATATTCCTATGATTGTAACTAACCAGGCCGGCCACACCCGGCTAGTGGGAAAACCATGTTGTTATCTCACATACCTTTCTATGAAGGTATGTGTACTATGTCTGATACTGTTGTTGAGCTGTCTGTTGAATGTAGCATCTGCGCAGCATCTGACTTTGCGAAATTCCTCTCTGGAAGGAAAACCCGGTGTTAAAACAGCGCCCACAGGTTGGCTGGTTGCTGCCAATACACCAGATGTATTACCTGGTGCGATGGGTATATTAAAACCTGCGAATGAAGGGAATACCTTTGTTGGACTGCAGGGCGGACCGGTATACAAAGAAGGGATAGAGCAGGCGCTGGCAGAACCGCTGGTGGCGGACAGGAGCTACAGTATGTCCTTTGATCTTGCGTTCAATGAAATGTATGGTCATAAACATTGCTATGGAAATCTGGCCATTTTCGGTGGAAGCGCACCCGGCGATACAGCAGAATTACTATGGACTTCCGGCAGTTTTACCGATACTGCCTGGCGCAGATGGAATGCGATATTCACACCTAAGCAGACACATACTTACATTGCGTTGTATGCTTATCCGGCGGAAACATGTCCTAACAGTAGCTTTGGCGTACTGGTGTTTGTTGACAATCTTTCAACTATCAGACAAATACTGCGTACCGAATTAACTGCTACCACTTCCTGTAAGAATGAAGGAACAGGTAGCGTGCAGGTAAAAGTGAAAGGAGGAGCGGAGCCTTATAGGTATCTCTGGACACCCGGCAATTATACTACGCCACAGGTTTCTGATCTGTTGCCGGGCGTATATTCAGTAACAGTTACTGCTGCCAATGGAGTGACGGCAAAAGGCGCTGTAGAAGTAAGCGCTTCTGATCTGCAGACGGAGAAAGCCGTGACGATATCTGATTGTGCAGGAGAAAATAAAAACGCCATTACATTGGATATAAGCGGCGGACTCCCGCCATATCATCTGTCAGTAAATGGTGAAGCAACACATGCGCGTACATTTAATCAGCTGCAGCCTGGTAATTATGTGTTTGTATTAAAAGATCAGCAGGTGTGCAGAGATACCTTTAATATTTTTATTCAGGAACCTGCGCCACTGGTGATCCGTAATATTGCTACAGAACCTTGTAGCTGCAGTGAGGTGAATGACGGTATCATTCGCTGGGAAGTAGATGGCGGTACGCGTCCGTACAAATATCGGATCAATGGTGAGACGTGGCAGCCGGATAGTTTGCATCGTAATCTCAGGGCTGGTGATTACCGTTATGAGGTAGAAGATGCAAATGGTTGCGGGGACGCAGGAAATACTGAGATCAAGTCTCCTAATCAAAATTGTTTTGTGATGATGCCGTCAGCGTTTAGTCCTAACAGTGATGGTTCAAATGATGTGTTTCGTCCGAGGATCTATGATGCGGTGACCAATTACCGGCTGAGTATTTTTAATCGCTGGGGGAGTCTGGTATTTCAGACAAACGATCCTAAAGTAGGCTGGGATGGTTACTCCCGTGGTATACCACAGACGCCGCAGGCATTTGTGTATGTCTGTACATTCACTACCAGTAAAAATGAACCCAAAGAATACAGGGGCGCTGTGATGCTTGTGAAATAAGCTGCGTATTGGCCCCTTTAAGCTTGTTTTTTGCCGTTTTGATGCAGAGGAGATGTATTTACCTGCGGTACATGACCGGGCGCCTGATAGTCTTTCTATACTTTGATAGTACTCATCTTACATTCATCCTTCATTCAAAAACGAAGGTGAAGCGGAAGATGAGTGCTGTTAAATTTTGATTTACAGCTATTTATATGAATATTAGGTGTCTTTTGTCCTGAATGCCCCCTATTGAGGCAAAAATTGGGGTTGACACGACGCATATACGGCGTATATACGACGCATCTATGCCGGAGCTATACTTCATCTCTGAAGAGGGTTTATGGGCAGTTTCATGTTAACAGGGTATTAACGATTGATAATCAGATATTTCGTTATTTCGGCCTGTCGGAAAGACAAATGGTATTACAAACCCTGTAGCTATGGTAAATTATCCTCATGTACCAGACAGCAGGCCATGTGTAAGCATCCACTTAGTAAACCAGCATTATTAACTCCAAAAACTAACCATCATGGCAGAACACCGTGTATTTTTTGAATTACCCACAACAGAATTAGGCAAAGCCGATGCGACCTTCCAGGTGAAGAGAGACGGAAAAATACTGGGCACTATCCATATTTCTCATGGCGCCCTGGAGTATCAGCCTAATGGCTTCATGAAAAAGAACAGCATTAAAATTGACTGGACAAAGTTTGATAAACTGATGAGGGAAAGTGATCAGTAAAAGCAGTTTGTTTTTATACAATGGCAATAACACAGGTGAGCACCTCACCTGTGTACCATGTTTTTATTTACGCTGTTATTATTTTTTTGCTGCAATCATGGAATTTCCCAGCAGACGTTTTATCTCTTCGTGGAGATGTGCAAATACAAAAGGCTTTGTGAGATAACCTGCTGCTCCTTTCTGCATGACGAGTTCAATTTCATGATCTTCATTTTTTGCGCTGGCAATTAATACGGGAATTTTCGACAATTGCGGATCTGCGCGAAAACTATCGAGTAATGCATATCCATTCAGAACGGGCATTGTAATGTCGCTGATGACGAGATCAGGCAGATATCTGGTGGCGATGGATAATCCTTCCTGACCGTTACTGGCAGTATACACGGTGTAGTTGTGTAGTTCAAGCAGGCTTTTCAGTGTATCTAAAAGTCCGGCTTTGTCTTCAATTAAAAGAATTCTGGCGTTCATGTGTATATTTTACTGACAGGTATCAGGGTACCTGAAAGTAACTGTAAAAACCGTGCCTTTGTCCGGCTGGCTGTTGACGGTGATATCTCCTTCGTTAGCGGTGATAAATGATTTGACGATACTGAGACCGAGGCCTGTACCTGAAATGCCTTCGGCATTGCTGGCTCTGAAATAAGGCTGAAACAATTGCGGAAGATCTTTTTCCGGAATGCCGATGCCATCATCTGTAATTGTGATCACAACTTTTTTTTCCTGGTAGTCCAGATGAAGTACCGGATCACTTTTTCTGGAATACTTAAATGCATTGCTGATAAGATTAGAGAGCACGCGTGAGAGTTGTGCAGCACTTGCACATATTTCTTTTGGCGTACCTGTGACATGGATGATCAATGATCTGCCATCGTCTGGAAAGGCCTGGTACTGCTCTTTTAAGGGAGATAGCAGTAAGCCGATGTCCATCATCTCTCTGTTGCTTTGAATGTTGCCATTAAGAATATTATTTATCGTCAGCATTTCGTCCACCATGCTGTTTAAAGCAAAAATTTCAGATGAAATCCGTGATAAATTTTGCTGATAAAAGGCATTCATGAGATGATCGGCCTGTAATTTGCTAGTAAGCAGGTCGACTATTGAATTTATTGTAGTGAGTGGCGTTTTGAATTCATGTGCAGTGATCGCGATAACATTACTTGCGTTGCTAAGTAATGTATCGCTTCCGGAAGAATTAGTGGAGTCCATTGTTCTATAGTTTACAATCGCCGATGGTTAAAATTTATAAGATATGAGCTCAACAATATGTAGACAATCTCCACAAGTGTTGAATACACAGATTTGAAGCAATTGAAAGGCAAAATACTTAATAAAGGAATAATTAACCAGTGAGTATTTAATTTAAAAACGTATTTTTACTAAACCAGTGACACATGACGTGAATTTTGAGAAAAGTTAACCAAAAGATTATATTGTAAAAAAATACAATAGATTAGAAACTAGGCCATTAGATATTGAGTCAAACCGACCTTAATCTTTATTGTTCTCGCAATCAATGAGTTACAAATTTGCCTTATAAATTCTCGTTTTTGGAATTATTTTTGTGACACCAAGCCATACATATATGCCATATTTTTTTATTGAATCGATTATAAACCTTGTCAACTTATTACCCCTATGATCAATATTGGAATTATAGAAGACAATTATTTCCAGTTGAACAATTACAAAGAGTTTTTAGAAGATTTTCAGGAGTGTAAGGTTGTTTTTGCTTGTAAGTCAATGGAGGAGTTCAGAGCACTTCCATTCAAGGAAACAGAGGTGAACGTAATATTACTGGATATTTCGCTGCCAGGGGAATCAGGTATACAAGGGATGCAGGAACTGAAACGTATCTACCCTGATGCCAAGCTGATAGTATTATCAGGGCACGATGGAAAGCATTACGTTATTGAATCGATCCGTCAGGGTGCGAGTGGTTATATTATTAAGACCAGCCGTTTGATGGAGATCTATCATTCAATCATGGATGCAGTCAGTGAAGGTGGAACGCTGTCGCCAAAAGCAGCACACTTACTGATCAATTATATCGCCAAGGATCCATTGGAAGATATAAAGCATAAGCTCACCAAAAGAGAATACGAGTTGCTCGCGCTGCTCAAGGAAGGCTACTCGTATAAGGAGATGGCAGAGAAACTTTTTGTAACTGTGTTCACGGTAAATCAGCACCTGAAGAAGATTTATCAAAAACTTAATGTTGCCACCAAATCAGAATTAATTTCGAAGATCTGGTCAAATAGTTTGTATTCTTTCTTTTTAATTACGAATTCTTGGATTTTTTTTCAAATGCTTTCATTTGAAAATATGATGCAGTTCATTTAAAAAACGCTACTGCTTTTAGTAAGCACGTTTGTGTTATAAGTGCGTTTTTTACTCTCTTTAGTAGTAGTGATGACAAACGCTATAAACTAATATTGTACTACGGAAAGCGCGGAAGAAAAACCTTTAAATATTCAAAACGGTAAGATGATTCTAAAGAAGGATTATTTACGTTATATCTTTATTATTCCGGTCCTTATCTGCTGTTTCTTTTTTACATCTTGTGTCAGTACGAGTAAGTCGTTGTATTTCAAAGACCTGCCAGATACTGTTATTGCCCCTGTAAAAGGAAATTTTGAGCCGGTAATACATAAAAATGACGTATTACAGATTGTTGTTAGCAGTATGAACCCCGAGGACGCTGTTGTATTTAACACCCCAAGTGTTACAGCTGCCGGAACTCCAGGAGGTGGTAGCCAGGCAACGGGTTACCTGGTAAGTGCACAGGGATATATTGAATATCCCATACTTGGTAAAGTCAAAGCAGAAGGACTCACCAAAGAACAACTTACAAAGCAGTTGCAGGATGATTTAAATGAACGGAAGCTGCTCAAAGATCCGGTTGTTACAATTCGCTTTCTCAATTACAGGGTGACTGTTATAGGCGAAGTTGCTCACCCCACAGTAGTTAATGTCAACAGTGAGAAAATAACAATTCTTGAAGCGCTTGGATTGGCAGGAGATATCACCGTCTACGGTAAGAAAGAAAATGTAATGCTTATCAGAGAGGTTAATGGCGAAAAGACGATCAGAAGACTCAATCTTAATAGTACCGACGTGCTGTCATCTCCTTACTATTATCTACAATCCAACGACGTAGTATATGTCGAGCCTAACAAATCGAAAGTCGCCGTCGCAACTGGCAGCAGGACTACGATTCCAATCATCATCAGCACACTGTCTCTGATAGTGCTTTCAATTGATAGACTGGCACGCTGATTAAGCTGATGTCACACCAATATTTTCATCCTACAAACTTGTGTTGAGAGTCATGCAACAGAAAGTAATCAATACGCGCACAAAGAGGGAGGAGCATACAGGTCTTCTGGAAATGATCAGGCATAAATACCAGCCTTACTGGCCACTATTTGTGATTGCGTCAGTAATTTCTCTCTCAATAGCATATGTTTACCTGAGATATGCAACCCCATTATATAAGATGACTTCTTCTTTGTTAATCAAGGAAGATACACGTCCTACCGAGAGTTCTATCATTGAAATGATGGACCCACTCGGCAGAGGCAAAAAAGTTGATAACGAAATTGAAATCCTCAAATCCAGAACAATTGCAAAAACAGTTGTAAGGAATCTTAACCTTTACGGAGAAGTCTTCGAAAAAGGCAGGATCAGGGATATTTCCATGTATAAAAAAGGTCCGCTGCAATTCAATTTTATTGATCCGGATCTGATCAGTCCTGACGAGAACAAAATCGTTGAGCTGCAGTATGATTATAAAGGACAGAAAGTTTCCCTTGATGGAAAAATGTATCCTTTGAATGATACTGTACATACAGAATGGGGCCGTGTGGTGATCAAACCTGTTCCAGGCTACAATCCTGCAGGACAGCATGGTGAAGGATATTATCTGCGTGTAGCAGGTGATAAAGTACTGGGAGGCGTTTTCTTGGGTAACCTGAAGATCGCTGCTGCTACCAAAAACTCCAATGTACTCAGACTGGAATACGTTGATCCGGTACCTCAGAGAGGTATGGATCTGCTCAACGAGGTGATGAAAGCTTATGATAACGCGTCTATCGATGACAAGAATAAAACAGCGTCAAAAACAATGGCGTTCGTTGAAGACAGGCTGCGTATCATCACAGCGGAATTGAGTCAGGTAGAAGGTCAGATTCAGGAGTATAAAACAAATGAAGGAATCGTTGATATTGGCGAACAGAGTAAGATTTTCCTGAACGCAGTACAGGATAACGATGTGAGACTGAGCGAAGCAGATATGCAGTTATCCACACTCTCTGCGGTTGAACAATATGTAAGAGGTAAGAAGACAGAAGATAACCTTGTTCCGGCTACACTGGGTATTGCAGATGCAACCTTACTGGGTATGCTGGGCAAGTTACAGGATGCAGAACTGCAATACGAAAGACTGAAAAGGACAACGGGTGAAAACAGCCCGGTACTGGTTAGTCTGAGTGCGCAGATCGACAAACTGAGACCTGCTATCATGGATAATATCATCAGTTTACGCGCCAACCTTGAGGCTTCAAGAGCTAAACTGAGTACACAGAACAACCGTTTCATGAGCATGCTGAAAGGCGTGCCAAGCAAGGAGAAAACGTTGCTGGAAGTAAGCAGACAACAAGCGATCAAAAACAATATCTATACATTCCTGCTGGAAAAACGTGAAGAAACGCAGCTGCAATATGCTGCTGCGATTTCTGACAGCCGCATCATTGATCTGGCAGAAGCAGAGTCTTTCCCTTTCAGTCCGAAGAAATCAATGGTAATGGCACTGGCACTGATCGCCGGTATCGCCGTTGTAGCTGGTTTCATCGCTGTGAAAGACCTGATGAACCACAAGGTGATGTTCCGTTCAGATATTGAAAAAGGTACTTCTGCACCGATCATTGCAGAGATCATGTTCGACAAGAGTGGCGCTATCGCTATCACAGAAGGTAAGCGTACACCTGTTGCAGAACAGTTCAGGGCATTGAGAACCAGCTTATCTTATATAGGTATCAATGGTGATAATAAAACGATCCTGGTTACCTCTTCCATCTCCGGTGAAGGAAAGAGCTTTGTGGCAGTGAATCTTGCACTGAGTCTTTCCCTGACGAAGAAAAAAGTAGTGTTGCTGGAGTTTGACCTTAGAAAGCCAAAAGTAAGTAAGATCCTCAATGTGCCACACCATCCGGGTATCAGTAATTACCTGGTAGGACATTCATCACTGAATGATATCCTCAAACAGCCAATTGAGAATAATGAATACATGTACCTGCTTTCCGCAGGTGTCATTCCGCCTAATCCAACTGAGCTGATCCTGAACGGCAGACTGGAACACCTGCTGGCTACATTGAGAGCGTCCTTCGACTATGTGATCATTGACTCCGCTCCGGTAGGTCCGGTAACAGATGCCCGTTTGCTGGCGCCGTTTGCAGATGCAACACTTTATGTGGTGCGTCATGAAAGAACTCCGAAGTTTAATCTCAAAATGATTGAAGACCTCTATGAACAGGGAGATCTGGGCAAACTGAATATCGTATTCAATGGTCTCAAGATGCGCGGTGTGCCAGGTTATGCATATGCTTATGGCGGAGGCTATGGCTATGGTAACGGACAGGGATATGGCTACGGCTATACAGATGATCACAAGAACGGATCTGTGAAGAAAGGACGGTTTACAAAGATTTTTAAGTAAGTAAATAAGGGTGTTCCGGTGAGGATTTCACCGGAATATCTCTGACATATATTTATTGAAAACTACTCATCATGTGACTGAGGAGGCGAAGCTATGCCACTTCTCTTCCTTTTCTTCCCGCCTTTTATAATTTCCACCTTATCGTTATTCATTCATTAATCATGCTTTATTAACTTCTAAACCCACTGAAATGGAACAGAAGACACACACCTGGTATGCAGTTTATACTAAACCCAGATGGGAAAAAAAAGTAGCCGATGCGCTTGTTCGTAAGCAAATCGAAACTTACTGTCCAATAAACAGAGTAACTCATCAGTGGAGCGACAGAAAAAAGATCGTTGAAGAACCTCTTTTCAAGTCGTATGTTTTTGTCCGCATTCCTGAGGACAAGAAAACACTCGTCCGCGAAACAAGCGGTATCGTGAATTTCGTTTACTGGTTGGGAAAACCTGCCAGCATTCCTGATCATGAGGTAGAACTCATCAAACGTTTCCTGCGTGAATACCAGGACGTACAGGTGGAACGCTTCCCGATCCAGGAAGACGATCTGATCCGAATCACTGCAGGTCCGCTGATGCACCAGCACGGAAGGGTAGTGGAAGCCGGTAAGAATACAGTGAAAGCTGTATTGTACAGCATGGGCTTCTCCCTGATCGCTACTGTGAAAACAAGTGATCTTATGCTGGTTAATAACAATGCTAAAGAATATTCCGGTGCGGCGAAGGCCAGCGTCGGTAATGTTATCTAAAATATCAACCCTGGACATCTATGCTACACGTATTATTATGTGGAGGGTCAGGAACCCGTCTCTGGCCACTATCAAATAAACAGACGCCTAAGCAATTACTGCCTTTATTTGATGGGCAGAGTTTATTGCAATTGACTTGGATACGTAATAACAATTTCTGTGATAGTGTGATGGCCGTGGTGAACGAACAACAGGCTGACATGGTGAACAGTCAGCTGCAGGAAGCAGGTGCGATCGATATCCAGATGATGGCAGAACCTGTAGGCCGTAATACCGCTGCTGCAATTGCACTGGCGGCATTCTCCACAGATCCTGAAAACGTTCTGCTCATTACGCCTGCCGATCACCTGATCGGAACACCTGATCTGTATGCTGAAACTATTCAGAAAGCAGCTTCACTCGCAGCAGAAGGGCACCTGGTGACCATCGGTCTGCAGCCAGCTTACCCTGAAACAGGATATGGTTATATCCAGTATTCCGGTTATGATGTAGTGCGCTTTACAGAAAAACCAAACGCTGTTACAGCTGAAGCAATGCTGCAAAGCGGTGACTATCTCTGGAACAGCGGTATCTTCTGTGGAAAAGCCGGTGTGCTGTTACAGCAACTGCTGGAATACGCGCCTGAAATTTATGCAACAGCCGCAGAAGCAGCAGCTATCTGGAAAGAAACCGGTGTTATTCCACTGGCGGCAATGAGTGCGATCCCATCTGACAGTATTGACTATGCGGTACTTGAAAAAAGTGATATCGTAAAAGTGGTACCAAGTGCGATGCAATGGAGTGATGTAGGCGGTTATGAAGCATTGGCGGAAGCGCTGGCAAGTCATTATCGCTACAGCAACAATCAGGCAGTATTCATCGAAAGCGATCCGGTTAACAGTATGGTCATCGGAAAAGATAAACTGGTAGCATTGGTGGGTGTGGAAAACGTGGTAGTGGTGAACACACCGGAAGCACTGCTGATCTTACAGAAAGGAAAAGGACAGGAAGTAAAACAACTGCATCAGTGGGTGAAGGAAAACAGACCCGAGCTGCTGTAAACAATATAGAACCGTATGCAACTGAACGATAAGATATATATAGCTGGTCACCGTGGAATGGTGGGCGGCGCTATCAGCAGAAGATTACAAACACTGGGATATAATAACCTGGTGACAAGAAGTTCCGCAGAACTGGACCTGCGTTCACAGGCTGCTGTTAATGAATTTTTCGCTACAGAAAAGCCGGATTATGTATTCCTGGCTGCAGCAAAAGTGGGTGGCATTCATGCCAACAACACCTATCGTGCAGAATTCCTGTACGATAACCTCATGATGGAGGCTAACATCATTCACGCTGCATGGCAGCATGGTGTAAAGAAACTGATGTTCCTCGGCAGCTCCTGCATCTATCCTAAAATGGCGCCACAGCCACTGCGGGAGGATAGTCTGCTGACAGGTCCACTTGAGCCAACCAACGAACCTTATGCGATTGCAAAGATTGCGGGTATCAAATTATGTGAAGCATACCGTGACCAGTATGGCGCCAACTTTATCAGTGTAATGCCAACAAATCTGTATGGTATCGGCGATAATTATCACCCTGAAAATTCACACGTACTGCCGGCACTGATCCGTCGTTTCCACGAAGCGAAAGAAGCAGGTGCAGCGAGCGTAACAGTTTGGGGAAGCGGTACACCAAAACGTGAATTTCTTTATGCCGATGATCTGGCAGCTGCCTGCGTTTACCTGATGCTGCATTATGATGAGAAAGAACTGGTAAACATAGGAACTGGTGAGGATCTGACCATCCGCGAACTGGCAGAAACAGTAAAAGAAGTGGTAGGTTACACAGGAGGTCTGGTTTTTGATACATCCAAGCCCGACGGTACGCCGCGTAAACTGATGGATGTTTCCAAGCTGCACAATCTCGGCTGGAAACACAGCGTAGCGCTCAGAGAAGGACTGGCGCAGGCTTATGCCGACTTTTTACAGAAAACACAGATGGTCACATTGTAATATAAATTGTTTAACCGCGTCTCAACTTTTATAAAATGAAAGCAATCGTAATTGGTACTGGATACGTAGGCTTGGTTACCGGCGCCTGCCTCGCAGAAGTAGGTACGCAGGTAGTATGTGTGGATGTTAACGCTGAGAAGATCAATAACCTCAAAAACGGCATTTTACCTATTTATGAACCGGGTCTCGAAGAGATCGTTACCCGTAACTATAACAATGGCCGTCTGTCATTCAGCACTAGTCTTGCTGAAGTGATCCCTGGTGCAGATATCGCGTTTATCGCGGTAGGAACGCCTCCGGGTGAAGACGGTAGCGCTGATCTGCAATATGTATTGCAGGTGGCAAAAGAAATCGGTACACACATGACCGATTACCTGGTGGTGGTGACAAAGAGCACGGTGCCTGTTGGTACGGCTGTGAAAGTGAACAGGGAAATTAAACAGGCGATGATGGACAGAGAAGCACTGATCGATTATGATGTAGCTTCTAATCCTGAGTTCCTGAAAGAAGGTGCAGCGGTACAGGATTTCCTGAAACCTGACCGTATTGTGGTAGGTGTAAATACCGACAGGGCAAAAGAAGTGCTGGAGCGTCTGTACCACCCATTCCTGCTGAATGGTCGTCCGATCATCTTTATGGACATCGCATCCGCAGAAATGACCAAATATGCAGCGAATGCAATGCTGGCGACTAAGATCTCCTTCATCAATGATATCGCGAATCTCTGCGAACTGGTAGGTGCTGATGTGAATAAAGTGCGTAAAGGTATTGGTAGTGATGCACGAATCGGTAATAGCTTTATCTATCCTGGTATTGGTTACGGTGGTTCCTGCTTCCCTAAGGATGTAAAGGCCCTGGTACGTACCGGTATGGATTATGGTCACGGACTGCGTATCCTGGAAGCGGTAGAAGCGGTGAACAACGATCAGAAACGTGTATTGTTCAACAAGATCAACAAACATTTTGATGGTCTGCTGAAAGATAAAACATTCGCAGTATGGGGCCTCTCTTTCAAACCTGGTACTGATGATATGCGCGAGGCTTCCAGTCTGGTACTGATCGAAGCATTGCTCGAAGCAGGTGCGAATGTGCGGGTATTTGACCCGGTAGCGGCGCACGAAGCGAAGAAGACACTGAATGACAGCGTAACCTGGGCAACTGACATGTATGATGCTGCTGACGGTGCTGATGCAGTGTTGCTGGTAACAGAATGGAACGAATTCCGTCTTCCTGACTGGAACCGCATTAAACAATTAGTGAAAACCCCTGTTGTATTTGACGGCAGGAACATTTATGATAACACATATCTTGAGAAAAACGGTTTTATCTGTTACAGCATTGGTATCTCCCAGCCGGCAGTGAGCGTACTCTCCAGAGGTTAATTACTTTATTTCCCCCCACTTATCTTAATTAAAAAACATTAGTATGAAAGTTGCTTTAATCACCGGTGTAAATGGACAGGACGGTGCGTACCTGGCAGAGCTGCTGCTTGAAAAGGGATACATGGTGCATGGTATTAAACGCCGTGCGTCTTTGCTGAATACAGACAGAATTGACCATTTATATCAGGATCCTCATAGCGAGAATGTTCGTTTCAGATTACACTACGGCGATATGACCGATAGTACTAACCTGATCCGTATCATCCAGGAAACTCAACCTGACGAGATTTACAATCTCGCTGCTATGAGCCATGTGAAAGTAAGTTTTGATACGCCGGAATATACTGCGAATGCAGATGGTATAGGCACCCTGCGTATACTGGAAGCACTGCGCATTCTGAAACTGGAACAAAAAACAAAAGTATATCAGGCGAGCACTTCTGAGCTGTATGGTCTGGTACAGGAAGTACCACAGAGAGAGACAACTCCTTTCTACCCACGCAGCCCGTATGCTGTCGCTAAATTATACGCTTACTGGATCACTGTTAACTACAGGGAAGCATACGGTATGTTTGCCTGCAACGGTATCCTGTTTAACCATGAAAGTCCGCTGCGTGGCGAAACTTTCGTAACACGTAAGATCACCCGTGCAGTTGCTGCGATCGCGCTGGGTCTGCAGGATAAGCTGTATCTGGGTAACCTGGATGCACAGCGTGACTGGGGACATGCGAAAGACTATGTGGAAGCAATGTGGAGAATCCTGCAGCAGGATACACCGGATGATTATGTGATCGCAACCGGTATCACGACAGCAGTACGTGAATTCGTACGTATGGCGTTTGATGAACTGGGTATCGAACTGAAATTTGAAGGTAAAGGTGTTGAAGAGGTAGCTTATGTAAGCGCCTGCCGTAATAAAGAATTCATTCTGCCCATCGGCAAACAGGTACTGGCGGTAGATCCGGCTTACTTCCGTCCTACAGAAGTAGAACTGCTGATAGGCGATCCGACCAAGTCTAAGACAAAATTAGGCTGGGAACCTAAATACGATCTGCAGGAGCTGGTAAGCGAAATGGTCACCTGTGACGTGGAAATATTCAGAAAGGACAGTAAAACTCAGTGGGAACAATTGGCAGGATAAGAGCTTGCTTTGCCGGAATCTGTTATGCGCGTAAAAGTATTTAATCAGTTATCGAATAATCCTAAGTACACCAAAACACTGCAATGGGTAAAACTGGTCAGCGTGACTGGTTTCGCCCAGGTTTTTGTACAGGCGGTCAGTTTATTCAGCGGTATCCTCGTGATCCGTATGCTGCAACCTGAAGAGTACGCATTGTACACGCTGGCTAACACCATGCTGGGTACAATGACAGTACTGGCCGACGGTGGGATCTCTACCGGTGTGATGTCTCAGGGTGGAAAAGTATGGCAGGACCGTGATCAGTTAGGCACTGTCCTTGCGACAGGGATGGACCTTCGCCGCAAGTTTGCGGTGGGCAGTTTACTGGTGTCGATACCGGTGCTCATCTATCTGATGCTGCACCATGGTGCCAGCTGGCTGATGTCAGTACTGATCGTTCTCTCGCTTATTCCTTCTTTCTTCATGGCGTTGTCAGGTACCATCCTGCAGATTGCGCCGAAGCTGAGACAGGACATTGCGCCTTTGCAGAAGAACCAGGTCTACATGAACTTAGGCAGGCTGGTATTGCTGGCACTGACCATCTTCATTTTCCCTTTTGCTTTTGTAGCAGTACTCGCAGCAGGATTGCCACAGATATGGGGAAATATGAACCTCCGGAAGATCTCATCCGGGTATGCGGACTGGCATAAGAAACCCGATCCGGAGATCAGGCAGAATATCATGAAGATGGTACGCCGTCTGCTGCCGATGGGTATCTACACCTGTCTGTCCGGACAGATCACGATCTGGCTGATCTCCATCTTTGGTACTACCAAAGGGGTGGCACAGCTGGGGGCACTGGACAGGTTGTCAATGGCGCTGAGTTTCATTACGATCGTTTTTGGCACTGTGATCTTACCAAGGTTTTCAAGACTGCCTAATAACAAAGCATTGCTGATGCGTCGCTTTGTGCAGATACAGGGAGGATTACTGGCAATGGGTGCCTGCATTGTTTTTACGGCATGGCTCTTCTCTGCACAGATCCTGAAAATACTGGGACCCAATTATTCGAATCTGACGAACGAGGTAGTACTTAAGATCACCATCAGTTGTCTCGGTATTATCGCAGCATCTACTTTTTCATTGTTCACAAGCAGGAGCTGGGCGATCAACCCGTTCATCTCCATTCCGGTAAGTATCGCATCGATCGCATTGGGCGTCGCATTTATCGATGTATCGTCCCTGCGCGGTGTACTCTTCATGAACATCATGATACAGCTGATACAGGTAGTGATGAACGTTTCATACACTTTCCTGAAGATCAGCAAAACAAACAACTCATTACCCACTGAAAATAACAAAGAATCTATATGACATATTACTATCAGGTAGAAGGATTACTCCGCAATAATATCGGAGATGTACTTCAGGGAATGGTCGCAAAAGACCTCTTGCCTGAAGGCGCAAAGGTAGCTGACAGGGAAGCACTGGCTGACCTGGCAGGCAGAGACAGCGGACTGCTGGTCGCTAATGGCTGGTACATGCACTCTTTTGCGAAGTTTCCCGCACCAGATAATATTACGCCTTTATATGCCGCTGTGCATGTCGCTAACTCTGCTTTGCTGTCAAGCGAACATGTAAGAGAGCATTTCAAACAGCACGCACCCATCGGCTGCCGTGATACAAAAACTTTACGTCTGCTGCTGGGTTGGGGTATTCCTGCTTACTACTCCAGCTGTCTGACCATTACATCAAAACCACGTGGTCCTATCAACAAAAATCCTGATGGTGAGATCATCCTGGTTGATAACGTAGACCATCCGGTACCGGATGCAGTGGTTGCCAAACTGGAAAAAGTACTGGGTAAGAAGATGGTGAGAGTATCTCACGATCCGCCAGATACAAGTGGTTCTATCGAATCATATGCGAAAGTATCCGAGGAGCACATGAACAGTCTGCTGGCCCGTTACTGCAATGCATCCCTGATCCTGACCACCAAGATCCACTGTGCACTGCCTTGTCTGGGTATGGGTGCAAATGTGAAACTGATCCATCCAAATCCTGCTGACCCGCGTCTCGCAACGGTAGCAGAATTTATCGATATTATTTCCTACAAGGATATCCTCGATAAAGGGGATGCAGGTCTCAACGATTCTCCTGTCAACAAAGAAGCGCTGGCAAAGAGAAAAGCGTTCCTGTTGGAGCTGGTAGCTGATTCTGTAAAAGAAGGCGCCAATGCTGTACAGGTATCAGGTAAAATGCGTTACCGTCTGATCAGAATGAAAGCTAACCTGTTGTCTAAGCTGTACCGCATGAGCGTTGTACTGTCTTACCGCACAGGATTTGCAAAAGAAAAGATCCAGAGAGTGTATGGCGCAGGTTTCTGATAAACAACGTATACTGGTTTATTCTACCCAGTTAATGGAAACTGGTGGTATAGAAAGCCATCTGCTGGAATTCTGCCGGCAGATGGCTGCTAACGGTACGGAAATAGACCTGGTGGTGCTGAATGCAGCTACTACCGGCGAAACAGAACAGGTCTACAGAAGTATCTGCCGTAAGGTACACTTCGGAAGACATGGCCGTTCCTACAAACGTTTACTGTGGATGTTGCAGACAGGTCTGAAACTGCGCAGCTCCCGTAAATACGATGCGGTTTATACCAACGGTCAGGGGGAGAGTATCTGGATGCTGTCCCGTATGCTGCCGGGTTATGCTACCTGGGTACACCATCACCATACTTCCGGTGATGCGAAAGATCAGGCCACCTGGGGCGAGAAATACAAAAAGACATTGCATACTGCCAATACCATTATTGCCTGTTCACACAGAAATGCAGGCGATATGCAAAGCGTGTTGCAACGTCCGGTAGATACGATTCCCTGTTTCTCCAGAAATGTGGAAGTCTCTTTTACCGAAAATAATTCAGGCAAGCTGCGTTTTGGTTATTATGGCCGTCTGATCGCGGAGAAAGGCATTGACCTGATCTGCAGGATGAGTGAAGACGCAGACCTGAAAAATGAAGTGGAATTTCATCTGTGGGGAGAAGGAAAGAACTATCCGGCTCCTTATTTCGATCAATATCCCAATGTACATTATCACGGCACATTCGCAGGCGAAGCGGGTTTAAAGGGCGCTATTGCGCAACTGGATGCCTATCTGCTGCTGTCTGTGCATCCGGAGGGACTGCCTATCAGTCTGCTGGAAGCAATGAGTGCAGGATTGCCCTGGCTGGCGACAGACAGAGGTGGTATTCCTGACATTGCCTGTGATCCTTTGTCGACAAGAGTGATATCAGCCGCATCTGATTATGAAGCAGCGAAAAGTGCGGTAATGGCATTTGCAAAAGATATCAGGAGCGGAGTGGTGACAAAGACAACGCAGAAGGACCTGTATGCAAACAGATTCTCTGCCGTGGCATTACGCACCGCCTGGAGTAATGTACTTGGACTTCAAAAGCAAAACTAACAATGGTCATTATATCACATCCCACCGGTAATGCCAATCTGAGAGCAGCAGTAGCTGGTCTCGCAGATGCAGGCATACTGTCTGAGTTTCATACGGCCATTGCCAGCTTCCCGGGATCTGCGTTCGGACGCCTCGCCGGTTTCGGACCACTGTCAGAAATTAAGCGTCGCGGTTATGAACCACGTCTGGAAGCTTATACCCGCTTACATCCCTGGCATGAACTGGGACGCCTTGCGGCGACAAAAGCGGGCTTTAAAAGCCTTACAAGGCAGGAGAAAGGCATGTTCTCTGTAGATGCAGTGTATCATGCCATGGACAGAAGAGTGGCTGCCCGTCTGAAAAGTGTAGGCCGTAAAGCCAATGCGGTGTATGCATATGAAGACGGTGCTATGCTTTCATTCAGAGCAGCAGACCGCCTGGGACTGAAACGCCTGTATGATCTGCCGATAGGTTACTGGCGCGCTTCTCAACGTCTGCTGTCACAGGAACTGGAACGCTGGCCGGAATGGAAGAATACCATCTCGAGTCTGAGCGCTTCTCAAAAGAAACTGGACAGAAAAGATGAAGAGCTACAACTGGCCGACAGGATCTTTGTAGCCAGCAGTTTTACTGCCAAAACACTGAAAGATTACCCCGGACAGCTTGCACAGATAGATGTGATACCTTATGGTTTCCCTGCTGTGTCTGCGACAAGGGACTATGATAAAATATCCGGCCGGCCACTGAGAATATTATTTGTAGGTGGGCTGTCACAAAGGAAAGGTATCGCCGATCTTTTTGCCGCTGCAGATAAACTGGGTAATGCGGTAGAGCTGACAATCGTGGGAAAGAAGATGTCGGATAACTGTCCGGCACTGGATAAGGAACTGGCGAAACATACCTACATTCCGAGTCTGGCGCATACAGAGATCCTCAGGCTGATGAGAACGCAGGATGTATTCATCTTCCCTTCGCTGTTTGAAGGATTCGGACTGGTGATCACAGAAGCGATGTCACAGGGCACACCGGTGATCACGACTGACCGTACTGCGGGACCGGACCTGATCACGGATGGAAAGAACGGATGGCTGACAGCTGCCGGTTCGACGGACGCTTTATATAATGCGATCGCTGCTTTGCTGAACAATCCTGACAGTGTACCCGAAGCGGGACTGGCAGCGATGGAAAAGGCCCGCAGCAGACCATGGGCAGTGTACGGGCAGGAGCTTGCCGCTGCTATCTCAAAAGTTTAATTACATGACGTTTGCATAAGTGTGAAAATGAATAATCAGTATCCCAATAATATGACGGCGGATCGTATGGCCGACCTGGCGTCCCGGCGCTTTCAGGAGATCACAGCGATGAACAATCAGAAGTTCATGCTGCGACTCAAGCAGGGCGTATGGGCATATCTGCTGCTGCTGTTGTTTGAGGGGGCGTTGCGTAAATGGTTCCTGACACCGCTGGCGACACCTTTGCTGGTTGTGCGTGATCCGATCGCTTTATGGCTGATCGTGATGTGCTGGCAGCGTAAGTTGTTTATTCCTTCTTATGCCCTGCCACTGATGACGCTCATTGGAGTGCTCGGATTGATATTCGCGGTGACGGTCGGACACGGGAATCCCTTTGTGGCGATATTTGGCGCGCGTATCTTACTGATCCACTTCCCCATGATATTCGTTATTCAGGGGTTATTTACACGAAAAGACGTCATACAGATCGGGAAGTTTATGGTGGCCCTATCGATACCGATGCTGGTCCTGATCGCGTTGCAGTTTTATAGTCCGCAGAGTGCCTGGGTAAACAGAGGTGTCGGTGGTGATGAAGGTGGTGCGGGTTTCAGTGGTGCAATGGGATATTTTCGTCCGCCAGGTACCTTCTCTTTCACGAATGGTACAACCTTGTTCTTTAGTTTACTGGGACCCTACCTGTTGTATTTCTGGCTGAATCCGGACGGTATCAAACGCTGGATATTGATTGGCGGTACGGTTGCCCTGTTAATGTCAATACCATTGTCTATCAGCCGTGCCTTGTTATTCCAGACAGTTATCGCCGTGATGTTCTGCATGTTTGCGGGATCGAGTAATCCTAAGTACGCGGGCAAGTTATTTGGTGCATTGTTCGGCCTTGTTGTACTGATCCTGATACTTAGTCAGACGTCGATCGTGGGAGGGGCCATTGAAGTATTTATGGCACGCTTTGATAATGCGAATGAAAGTGAAGGAGGTATGGAAGGCGTATTTATAGATCGTTTTCTCGGTGGACTGGTGGGTGCATTCAACACCACTTCGGCATTACCCTTATGGGGATATGGTATCGGTATGGGAACGAATGTGGGTTCCATGCTGCTGACAGGAGGCGTTACCTTTCTGATCGCAGAAGGGGAGTGGGGCAGAACTATCGGGGAACTGGGACCTATTCTTGGTCTGGGTGTTGTATTCCTCCGTATGGGAATGGCTATCAATATGGGCTGGCTTACCTTCGACAAATTACGTCGCACAGGAGATATGTTGCCATGGATGTTGTTCAGTGACGCATTCCTGCTGGTTGCTCAGGGACAATGGGGACAGCCAACAGCGCTTGGTTTCTGTGTATTTATCGGCGGATTGCTACTGGCATCGCTGCGCGAGGATCCGGAAGAAGAAGAAGAGGAAGCCGCTGTAATTGAACCGGCAGATAAACCAACTGAACAGAAAATTATTTACTATCATAACTAAGAAGACCTGTGAACTTAATGTGTAGCTGTAACAGTAGCTGTTACACCACTGAATAGCGTAATCAGAGATTATTATAACCATACTTATTGTTCGAGGGACCTTATCTGTCTGTCCTTTCTTGTGTTGATATGAGGCAGACAAAAATCTCTCCTTCAATACCTGTATAGCTAAGCCGATTGTTGACAATCACAATAGTGTATCAGGTTTTCATCAATAGACCATATAAAGTGTAGTTGGCCGGTTTGGCCTTTACTATGCTGCTTTAACAAAGACCGTAATGAGCACCCAATCAAGAATCGCATGGATCGATACCCTGAAGGGTATTGGTATTCTGACAGTAGTGGCCGGACATATCTTTCCGGAAGCTGTGTCCAGGTACATCTTTCTTTTTCACATGCCGCTGTTCTTTTTTATCGGAGGGTTCTTATTTAAACCTGCTGCCGATCAGAAAGAATACCTGGCAAAGAAATCGTTTCACCTGCTGGTGCCTTATGTCGCATTTCTTTTCCTGATCTATGTGCCGTATGAATTGAAAGAGATCATGGCGGGTCGTGAAACGTATGTGAAGGCGGTGATCAGACCTGTGCTGGGTGGACGTTATCTGATAGAGTGGGTGTCTGTGTTCTGGTATATCACCTGTTTCTTTCTTGTGCAGCAGGTGATGAATGTGCTGATGAACAAAGTGAGTAAAAAAGTCATTGATCTGTTGATGTTGGTAAGTCTGCTGGTCAGCTATGCACTGAGCAGATTTCTACCTTCTTTCTGGTTGCCATGGAATGCAGATGTGGTATTTGCAGCGTTGCCGATATTCTATCTGGGTTACCTGTACAAAGGCGCACAGGAGCAGATCAGCAGGTATAAGATCGCATTGTTTGTATTGCTGGCTGGTGTGATCCTATTCACTTATTACTATCCGGCAAACAGATATGAAATGAAAGCGGCTGTGTATGGTATTCCTTTTGTTACACTATTCTCCAGTCTGGTAGTTGTACTATGCCTGATAGAGTTATCAAAAGTGATCGCCACTAACGCCACAGTCAGTAAAGTGTTCAATGAACTGGGTACTGCTTCGATGATCGTGATGTTCCTGCATCAGCCCATACAGTTCATCGCAAAGGAGCAGTTTGGTATTGCAGATCCTGCGACGCGTTTTTTCATAGCAGTGGTATTGTCAATGGCAGGTTATTATCTGTTGAACAGTCTGGCTTTTGGAAGAGCCGTCTTCATGGGATCACTGACAGATTTCAAAAAGATATTCAGTAAAGAAAAGCTGGCAACGGTATAAAAGAAAAGGAAAATTAAACGGAACGTATGCGCATTGTTTTAGTAGGGAATTATCCGAAGGATAAACAGGAGAGTATGGAGCGGTTTGCCAGAATGATGGAAGCCGGCTTTAAGAACGCCGGTCATGCTGTGGAGATCTGGCGTCCGTCTGTTTGCTTCGGTCGTCCTTTTAAAGCAACAACCGGAGGAATTGCCAAATGGTTCGGGTATCTGGATAAGTGGTTGTTATATGCCCTGGTATTGCGTATAAAGCGATTGTTTGCCGGAGCAGATACACTGTATCATGTATGTGATCATTCCAATTCCTTTTATGTAAGACATCTTCCTGCCGAAAGGACGAGCATTACCTGCCATGATGTGCTGGCGATCAGAGGCGGACTGGGATATGCAGATGCTTATGCGCCTGCTTCCGGTTTTGGTAGATACATGCAGCGCTGGATACTTTCCAATCTGCTGACCGCTAAAAAGATCGCCTGTGTGTCTCAGTTTACACTGGGACAGCTGACCGATCTCGCACAGCATAAAGGGAAACAACCTGCTGACTGGCGTGTGATACACAATGGATTCAATGATGATTTCAGTCCTGTCAGCAAAGAAGAAAGCAGAGAACTGCTGAAAAGCGTTGGTGTCAATATAGACGAACCTTACATCCTGCATGTAGGCTCCCGTCAACTCCGTAAGAACCGTAAGATGCTGATCGATATGGTGCATGCGGCCGGTGATAAATATACCGGTAAGATCGTATATGCCGGATTTGAGATAGAACCAGCTCTATATGCACATGCAGCACAACAGGGTGTAAAAGACAGGGTGATCGGCGTGACCAAACCACCACATAAAGTATTGAAGGCGTTATACAGTTCTTCCTATGCTTTTGTGTTCCCTTCTTTATCAGAAGGATTTGGCTGGCCGGTGATCGAAGCGCAGGCGTGTGGTACGCCTGTTATCGCCAGCAGTACAGCACCGATGCCGGAAGTGAGCGGAGGAGCTGCATTACATGCCGATCCATTGAAGCCGGAAGCATTTGCCAGTGCACTGGCGCAATTATCAGATCCGGCTGTAAGGGCAAAACTGCTGGAAGACGGAAAGCGTAACGTGACACATTTTACGCCTGAGATCATGATGGATGCATACGAGTCTATGCTGGGCATCCCAACTGATAATAGCAAAGCGGGCGTACAGGAACGTAACAGATCTGTAGCATTGCCGCAATAACAAAATAACAATCACCTAATTAATAGAAAAGAAAGCACCGATGAATATTCTTCATATCATCCCTTCGTATAAACCGGCATATATCTATGGAGGTCCCATTTATTCCAGTTCTGCCCTGTGTGAACAGCTGGTGGCAGACGGACATAAAGTGACTGTACTGACGACAACCGCAAACGGAGAGGTGGAACTGGATGTGCCTCCCGGTGTGGCACAAAACATTGATGGTGTAAGTACACTGTACTTCAAACGTGTCACGAAAGACAATACAAACTTCTCACCTGATCTTGTTAAATACCTCTATAAGAATATTAAGCAATATGACGCTGTGCATATTCATTCCTGGTGGAATCTTGTGGCCATCTTCACCGTACTGGTATGTTATATCAGAAGAGTGAGACCTGTGTTTTCACCAAGAGGTATGCTCTGTCAGTATATCCTGGAAACGAATCACCCTTTCCAGAAGAAGGTCATACAGACAGTGATTGGTAACAGACTGTTGCCTAAAGTGAAATTTCATGCGACATCTACTGCGGAATTACATGAGATCAAAGAATTGTATCCTTCTTCACAGGTAGAAGAGATCTTCAATTTTGTATCTGTTCCGGAAACGCCGACAGTACCCAAAGCACCTGCAGGAGAAAAGATCAAGTTCCTTTTCATGAGCCGTATCGATCCGAAGAAAGGACTGGAGCTGCTTTTCAAAGGACTGAGCATGGTTGATTTTCCATATGAACTGAACATTGCAGGTCCTTACAAGGAGGAATACCTGGAGCAGTTGAAAGCAGCTACACGCGAACATGGTATTGATCAGCATGTGAACTGGTTAGGTCCTGTATATGGTGAGGCAAAGTTTAAACTGCTGCGTGAAAATGACGTGATGGTCCTGACTTCCTACAATGAAAACTTTGCCAACATCGTGATAGAGTCACTGGCCGTAGGTACACCGGTACTGATCAGTAACATGGTTGGACTCAGCACATATATTTCCAATAATGATCTCGGATGGATCTCTACAATAGATCCGGTCAACATTAAGGAAACATTGGAGAAGGCTTACGCCGAAAGAGAGCGTTTGCCTGAATTATCAATGCGTGCACCGCAAATGATGAAGAAAGATTTTGACAGAAAGAGCCTGGTGAATAAGTACCTGGATCTGTACAGGGCGAACTAGGCGCATGTCTGTTGTATTGAATAAAAAATCCGAAAGGGAGATCAAAGAAAGAATGGCAATCAGATTAAAGAGAAGCACGGTTATCATCCTGTTGGTAGTGTATATACTGGCAGTGATATACGTTGTGTTCCTCGATCCAACGAGAGTAGCAGGTGAACGGTATGCGGAACCAAGATGGATGCCACTGAAGAGTACCTATGATTTTATTATAGAAGCCGGTAAGTCAGTCCGGTATATCCGTTACTGGGCGTTCTTTTTACTGAACCTTATCGGGAACGTTATCATGTTTATGCCACTGGGTTTTCTGCTGGAAGCATTGTCCGCAGGAGCTGCCAACAAAATAAGAGTAATCACGATCGCATTCTTTTTCAGTCTGAGTATTGAGTTACTGCAGCTGGTGCTGATGATCGGTGTGTATGACGCCGATGACATTGTACTAAACACACTGGGCGCCTGGCTTGGCTTGTGTATGTATCGCAAAATGGCAAAGAAGAATGTGATCCTTGTTCATAATAATTCCTGAATAGTCATGAATAATTTTTATCTGTCACAGGTCCGCCTGAAGGACTTTGACGCATCTGAAGGTCTGAACCGCGGAGCGGGTAAGTTCAAAGAAGCCTGCTGGTATATTGTGAAGATGTTTTTCTTCCTAACAGCTTTTCCTATTCCTTCTGGTCTTAAAGCCAGAATGCTGCGCCTGTTTGGTGCAAAAGTAGGAAATGGTGTGGTGATCAAACCAAGAGTGAATATTCACTTTCCCTGGAAACTGGAGATAGGAGATGATGTATGGCTGGGAGAGGAAGCTTACCTGCTGAATTTTGAGCAGATGGTGATCGGTAACAACGTGTGTATATCACAGCGTGCATTCCTGTGTGGAGGTAATCACAACTATCGTCATCCGGCTATGCCTTACCGCAATGCACCGATCGTACTGATGGATGGCTGCTGGGTAGGCGCCTGTGTATTTATCGGTCCCGGCGTAACAGTAGGAACAGATACCGTGATCACCGCAGGATCTGTTGTAACAGCCTCTGTATCGCAGAATGGTATCTTCAAAGGCAACCCATTGACCTTTGTATCTGAAAGATGGAAATAACCCAAAAAGCAAACAAGAAATCTATATAGCGGTATGTCCAAGCGATTATTACTGATTGGAGGTAATTTCTCACCGGAACCAACCGGAATAGGCAAGTATAATGGTGAAATGATCAAATGGCTGGCAGCCGGAGGATATGATTGCACCGTCATTACAAGTTATCCCTATTATCCGGAGTGGAAGGTGCAGCCTCCGTACGACAAGCACAAAAACTGGTATAAGAAGGAAGTAATTGAGAGTAATGGACAGGGCGGAGGTAAGATCACCGTATACCGTTGTCCGCAATATGTGCCTGCCAGGCCTACCGGCAAGACACGCATCATGCTGGATTTTTCATTTGCAGTATCTGCCTTTTTTAAAGTGCTGCAATTATTACCCCGTAAGAAGTTTGATGTAGTGATCAGTGTGGTGCCGCCTTTTCATTTAGGATTACTGGCGGTATTATACAAGAAGTTCAGAGGCGCGAAGTTCCTTTATCACATACAGGATATGCAGATAGAAGCAGCCCGCGATCTGAATATGATCAAATCTCCAAAAGTGATTAAAGCCCTTTTCGGACTGGAGCGTTACATCTTTAAGAATGCTGATATGGTCAGCAGTATTTCAGATGGTATGATGCGTAAGATCCAGGAAAAGGCAGGCAAGGATATATTCTTTTTCCCGAACTGGGTGGACGTAAGCCTGTTCCATCCTATTGAAGACCGTATCAGACTGAAAACAGCATATGGATTTGATGTCAATGACAAGATCGTGCTTTACTCAGGTGCGATAGGTGAGAAGCAGGGACTGGAATCTATTCTGAAAACAGCGGATACACTGAGAGCAGATACACAGCTGAAATTCCTGATCTGCGGATCGGGTCCTTATAAAGAGAAGCTGAAAGCAGATGCAGAAGCACTGGGATTGTCGAATGTTATTTTCTTTCCGCTGCAACCTTTTGAGAAATTTAATGAGTTCCTGAATATGGCAGATGTGCATCTGGTAATACAGAAAGGAAATGCCAGCGACCTGGTGATGCCTTCCAAACTGACCACTATTCTGGCAGTTGGCGGACTGGCACTCATCACGGCCAACGATGGTACCAGTCTGCATGACCTGGTAAAGAAGCACAACATGGGAATACTTGTGAAGGCAGAAGACCAGCAGGCGCTGACTGACGGTATCGTCAGAGCGATGGGGGACAATGCAGCAGAACTGGCCAGGAACGGACGCTTATATGCAGAGAATCATCTGTCTGTAGGTAAGATCATGTCACGATTTGAAGAAGCCGTAGTTATTAATTAACACTACTGAACCGTACTTTATTATGTTAGACCGTTATCTCAAAATATGTAGCATCCAGATACTCGTGCTGGACTTCATATGCCTCAATGCCTTCTTTTTCTTTACGCTTTCAGGGATGCAGCAATATGGTATACCCGTAAGCGTTAATAAAGACACCTTCCTGCTCGCTACGAACATCTCCTGGATCGTGGCGCTGTATACTACCGGTCTTTATTTTATGAGCACGCATATGTCTGTGGAGCGGATCACCAAGAAGCTGTTACAGAGTATCATGTTATACCTGCTGCTCATGCTGGTGTTTGTATTCCTTACAAAAGAGGCATTCAACAGGATCTTTATTTTGTCTTACTGTACGCTGTTTGTTATTATCGTATTGTTAGACAGGATATTCTTTTATATGCTGACGAACTACATCATTCACCGTAAGGAGATTGAGCGCAGAGTGGTGATCGTTGGCTATAATGACCTGTCTAAACAGCTGGTGGATAACCTGACCGGCCGCAAGAGCAATCTGCGTTTTGAAGGTTATTTCGAAGACTATCACAATGTACATGAGTTATCCATACATCCGGTGATCGGTAACCTGCGGGATTGTATTCCGTATGCACAGTCAAACGGTATCAAGGAGATCTATTCAACCTTATCACCTGAGCAGTTCCCGTATCTGTATACGCTGGCGCATGAAGCAGAGCGGCATTTCATCCGTTTCCGTTTTGTGCCTGACTTCAGGATGTTTGTGAACAGACAGATCTATGTGGACTATCTGGACAATATTCCTATTATCTCTCTGAGAGCGGAACCGCTGGATGATATTGCAAATCGCTTAAGGAAGCGTATTTTTGACATCGCGTTCAGTGGCGCAGTGATGTTATTTATCCTGAGCTGGCTCATTCCGCTGCTGGCCCTGTTGGTGAAACTGGAATCGAGAGGTCCTGTATTCTTTATACAGCATCGTACCGGTCGTAACAACCAGACATTCCGTTGTTTGAAATTCAGGAGTATGTATGTGAACAATGAAGCAAACTCCAGGCAGGCAACAAGAAACGACCGTCGTTTTACGAGAGTGGGCCGTATACTGCGTAAGACAAACCTGGATGAAATGCCTCAGTTCCTGAATGTATTTCTGGGTGATATGTCTATCGTAGGACCACGTCCGCATATGTTAAAGCATACAGAAGAGTATTCTGCAATTATCCAGAAATATATGATCCGTCACTTCCTGAAACCTGGTATTACAGGATGGGCACAGGTGAATGGTTATCGTGGTGAGGTGACAGATGAATTGCATCTGCGCAAACGTATCGAACATGATATCTGGTATATGGAAAACTGGTCTGTATGGCTGGACATTCGTATCATATTCTTAACCGTATTCAACACCGTGAAGGGCGATAAGAACGCATTTTAACATTTCCTATAGCATATTTTACTCGTATTAGTAGGAATGTTAATAGAAAAGAAAGCGTGTTAAGTGTTATTTTTACACTCCGGTAGTAGTCAGGATACGCCGGAGTCAACCAGGGATGCCTGTAAACAACGTTACATGAAAAGTTCCGTTTTAGCACAAAATTTCCTTGATGACAATCGGCTTGTAGAAGACATCTTTCATGAATTGAAGTCTATTGTAGCAAGTATTCTGTCAAGTGTAGAGCTGATCGTATTATATGACGGAAAGGCTATGGGGAACAAGATCACCCGTCAGGCTGAGTCAATAAAATCGCAGGTAATAGAGCTGGACTTTCAGCTACAGAATATAAGGATCATACAGCACATGCTTGATAAGACATTTCAGGTAAAGCGCAAAATGACCAACCTGTTATTCTTCCTGGGGCAGCTGGTACGTGAAGAACCATATAATAACCTGCTGTCACCCGCTGTTGAATTACAGCAAAGCAAAGTACCGGTGGAAGCCAACATAGATGAGTCGGTACTGCGACAACTGATCCTGAACCTTTTTTTTTGGATGAACCGGCATTCAACCACCCATCAGATACCTCGGATGGAGTTTAGTTTTGAACCGGGTAACTTTAAGATCAGGGGATCATTTTATGCGAACTATATCTTTTCCTCTCCTTTCAAATCTTCGGAGAAAGGGGATGGTGAAATAATACACCAGCCGATATGTAAGATGATGTCCTTTCTTGCCTCTTTACACGATGGCACGTTTGAGATTGTGACTGAGCCGGAGAAGAACGTGGAGGTGCTGGTGACCATCCCCTGCAAAGCCTAGTGCGGCGCAGGCTGAAACAAGTCTCTTAGAAACAATAAGATAAGGTTAAAACAAAAGGGGATATTTCCATATCCCCTATTCTTTTTTATACCAGTATGTAAATTATCTTATTTCTTCAGTTGCAGTACTGCATTTGACCAGTCTCTTACCTGTTCGAGCAGGATCGGATTTTCCGCCAGTTTCTGACCATAGGAAGGGATCATTTCTGTCAGTTTATCTTTCCACGCTTTTGTAGCCAGGTATTTAGGGAAGCAACGTTGCAGCAGCTCCAGCATGATGGATACGGCTGTAGAAGCTCCCGGAGAAGCGCCCAGCAGCGCAGCGATAGAGCCATCTGCCGCACTCACTACTTCTGTACCGAATTCCAGGATACCGCCATGTTCAGGGTCTTTCTTGATCACCTGTACACGTTGTCCGGCTACTTCCAGACTCCAGTCTTCTAATTTAGCTTCAGGAAGGAATGCCTGTAAAGCTTCCAGTCTTTCTTCCGGCGACTGACGTACCTGATCGATCAGGTATTTGGTCAGCGGCAGGTTGTCCATACCGGCAGCCAGCATCGGACGGATGTTATTGAACTTAATGGATCTTGGCAGATCGAGCCATGAACCATTCTTCAGGAATTTAGTGGAGAAGCCTGCATAAGGGCCGAATAAGAGGGCTTTTTTGCCATCGATCATACGGGTATCCAGGTGTGGTACAGACATTGGAGGCGCGCCTACAGATGCTTTACCATATACTTTTGCAGCGTGTTTTTCTACGACTTCCTGGTTGGTACAAACCAGCCATTGGCCACTCACAGGAAAACCACCAAAGCCTTTACCTTCAGGAATATCTGATTTCTCCAGCAATGGGAGGGAACCACCACCTGCGCCAATGAAGACGAATCTGGTGTGTAATTTCCTTTTCTTGCCTGTTTCCAGGTTCTTCACTTTCAGGTACCATCTGCCATCTTTCTCCTGTTCCAGATCACGCACCTCGTGTTTAAGACTCAGCGTTACGCCGTTTTGTTGTTGCAGGTAGGCAATGAGCGCGCGGGTCAATGCACCGAAGTTGATGTCAGTACCTGCATCCATGCGGGTAGCAGCTACCTTGTCAGCAGGATCACGTCCTTCCATCACCAGCGGGATCCATTGTTTCAGTACTTCCTTGTCTTCGGTGTACTGCATCCCCTTGAATAAATTATTGCTTTCCAGCGATTGCTGGCGCTTTTTCAGGTATTCTACATTCTTTTCGCCCCATACAAAGCTCATGTGAGGAATGCTCTGTATAAACGTCTCCGGGGACTTAATGCAACCATTCTGTACGAGGAAAGACCAGAATTCTTTGGATACCTCGAAGGACTCGGCGATCTTGATCGCTTTACCGATTTCGATATCACCATTGGATTTTTCCGGGGTGTAGTTGAGTTCGCAGAAGGCGGAATGGCCTGTCCCTGCGTTATTCCATGCATCCGAACTTTCTCCTGCTATGATATCCAGTCTTTCGAATATCTCAATGGTCAGTTCCGGTTGTAATTCTTTCAACAGTACGCCAAGCGTTGCACTCATTATACCTGCACCGATAAGGACGATGTCAGGCGCCGATTTAGGAGACATATTATCTTATTTTCACGATTTGCACCGCAAAAATAGTACTAAATACATTAGTTGTATATGCTTTTACTGGTTGCATGAATACTTTTTACTATAATATGGCACAAATTTTCAGTGTAAACACCTGCTGTAGTGCATATGCGAAAAATGTAAATGTATTGTTAATCCTGTGTCCCGGCCAGCCATCCCAGTGAAGTTGCAGAGACAGTGGCAAAGCTTTCCCCTGGTGCATCACAAAGTGAGCAATGATAAGCGGAAGGGAGGGTGGAAAATGGCGTCCCTGGCGCAATCCCCTGGTCAGGGTCTCCGATCGCCTCATCATAGACGGTCAGACAACGTGTACACTGATGCACAGCTTTCTCTGTGTGAGTGATGGCTGTAACTATCTGCTGACCAGCTACATAACTGATCAGCGGATCGGCAGGCGCGCTGTTGTCATAGAATTCCCTGCATAAGGACGTGATATAGGGGCCAAGATGTTCTTTGGCTACTCCTGTGCGGTAAGGTAATAAAGTGCCGGAATTGGGGTTAAAATCCTGTGTATAGAGAATGTCGTAACGATGATGTCCCTTCAGCCGGCTTTTGTATTTGTCCTCCTGCTTGCTGATCACAATGGAACCGAAGCAGTTATTACCCGGATTGATCCGGATACTGAAACATAAACCATATGTTCTGACATCCGCATTATCGAAATGCCGGATGATATGTCTTTTGATGATCAACGCATCTTCGCTGTTGTCTTCTACATGCCAGTTCAGTTCATTGGCGGCATGCCGCACATTGATCCCGTATTTACCAAGGATATAATCCCACAGTCTTCTGTGCTCCGGTGCAATGTTCTTGATGATAAGCGACTTCCAGGACGTCGCATATAGTTGTCCTGTCTTAGTCTCCAGACAGATATTGCACAGGTTGCGGAGGAAGGCTACCGGGAATTCCTCATCACGCCGGTAGATGCCTAACCAGTAATGATTCTCGTGCCTGTTAAATCCTTCGTAATAAGGCAGATGGAAGGCCGGTAGTTCCAGTTCGGTAGTGACCGGTTTGCTGTTATATTCCAGTTGCGCTTTCACTGCCGTATGTAGGGCTTCATTGCTGATATCCGGTGTTGCGGCCAGGACGGATTCAATACACTGGCTGAGCTGCGCGATGTTATTGGTGTAGATCAGATCGGGCCAGGCAAACAGGCGGCTGCTTTTCGGGAAACGGATGAACAGGTGCCAGTAATGTGCGGACCCTGCTGCAATCCAGTTGATATGCCCCGAAAAGAAGGGCGTGAAGGTCTGTTTGTTATCGCAGATATTGATTTTCAGTACGGGTGCGTAGTCGAACAGAGAGAATACATCTTTATAGATCCCTTCTGTGAGCCAGCCTTCATTAATGAAGATACCAGCACCGGGATAGGAGCTCGTGATATTCGGCGCTGTACCGTAGCTATGCCAGTTGATCTGCTCACGCGCACAATCTGCCTCAAACTGTTCAGCATATTTACCCTGTACTTCCAGCAGCAACTGCTGCCGCAGGCCGAAGCGTACCTGTGTTACTCTTGCCGCTTCTGCAATGTCAAGGATGGTCAGCAGCTGACCAGGAGAAATAATTCCCCCGGTGAAATTAATGCTGACGGTCTGTGTATATCTGCTCATGTTTAAACTGCTTGCATAATAAGTACGGTATCCGCTTTTTTCTCAACTGGCATTTCCTTCTCCAGGATGGCCTTGATCTCCGGTCTGCAGCTGCCACAACCCATACCGGCGCCGGATGCTTTGCACAACTCTTCCAGTGTATGGCAGCCTTCTCTGATCTTCTCACATATATTACCTTCTCCCACACTGCCACAGCTGCAAACAAGCTTACCGAGTACCGGTGCGGCTTTCCTGCCGGAGCGTAACAGTTCCAGCCGTTTATCAGAAAGCTCTATTTTGTTGGCTATCAGGTCTCTGAATTCCAGGAACTCTGATTTATCACCAATCAGGATAGCGCCTACCAGCCTGTCATTGTGGATAACGCACTTCTTATAATAACGTTTGGATTTATCAATGAATACTACTTCTTCATAAGCCGGGTCAGCAGGGGTTTCTATCATTCCCAGTGAGCAAAGGTCTGTACCATGCATCTTGAGGATGTTCATAAACAGGGAACCCTGATAGTAACCGGTAAGATCGCCGGCCATATGACGGGCTACTACGGCTGCCTGTTGTTCTGCTGCTGCGGTGATGCCGAAGAGCGTACCATTGAACTCTGCGATCTCTCCGATTGCATAGATAGCCGGATCGCTGGTCATCAGGTATTCGTTGACGATCACGCCCCGCTTGCATAATAAAGAAGCAGCTTTCGCCAGTTCTATGTTCGGAACAGTACCTATAGACATGACCACGGCCTGACAGGTCACCTGTCGTCCGCTTTTCAGGCGGATGCCATCCAGTTTGTTCAAACCGGTGAAGCGTTCTATTTCATCATTGTATAAGATCTCTATGCCGCGATCTGTCAGTTCTTCATACAACAGCTGGCTGCCCAGGGCATCCAGCTGTCGGTCCATCAGTTTAGAGGTACGCTGCAATACAGCGACCTCTATATCCATTTCTCTTAGTGAAGCAGCTAATTCAATACCCAGCAGTCCTCCCCCTACGATCACCACTTTCCCTGCTGCCGGATCTATGTGCTGCACAAAGGCATCGGCATCTCTGCGGTTACGCATGGTGAAGATACCTGGCAGCGATGGTGTGTCTTTCAGTGTTGCCGCACGGCTACCCATGCCCAGAATGAGCACATCATATTCGTGTACACGGCCTTTACTGTCCGTCACTGTTTTTTGTTCCCTGTCTATTTTTTCGACACTGACGCCCCGGTGTAATGTGATGTCCAGCATGGATTCCTCATCATCTGTCATCTTCACCAGCTGCTGCCATTGCTGTGTCCCGCTGATATAATCCGGTAGCATCACCCTGTTATAGAAGGGCTGATCTTCTTTGCTGAATACGGTAATCGTATCGGTTGTATTCAGCTCCCTGTATGATTTAATAAAGCCACAGGCGCCTGCGCCTGCACCGATGATGATAATACGTTGCCGGGGTTTGCGGTAGAGTTGTACCTGTACCGCTGTATATTTCAGGTCCGGTTGTTTGGATATCTTATCCACCAGTCGGTGGGTCAGGTTGTTAGCCCTGTTCAGGTCATTGTCCAGTATCTTACCCCAGTGCATGGGCAGGAATACCACTCCTTTTTTAATGGAAGTGCTCAGTTGTGCTTTCACACGTACAATACCATTTTCGCTGAATATCTCTACGATATCGGCTTCTTTGATATGCCGTTCCCTGGCATCTTCCGGGTGTATTTCCAGGAGGGGAGCAGGAATATGCTGTTTTAGCTTGCTCACCTTACCCGTTTTGCTCATGGTATGCCATTGATCCCTTATACGTCCTGTAGTGAGAATGAGCGGGAACCGGGGATGAGGTGGACCTGATCTGTTATCATCCGGGAAAGAATGTATGACCGCTTTGGTGGATGATGTATAGAAATGATGATCTGTAAAGAGGCGTGGTGTACCCGGACCGGTTGTGCCGGCAGGGTAGGGCCATTGGAGGGAACGTTTTTCTTTCAGCACCGTATAATCTACGCCACTGACGTCGATATTGGTACCGGCAGTCAGACGACTATGTTCTGCATAAATGTCGGCCGGACTTTTATAATCAAAACCTTTGAACCCCATTTTCTGTGCGAAGCGGCAGATGATCTCTGCATCCGGCAGCGCTTCTCCCGGTGCTTCGTTGACACGCTGCAGATAAGTGACCCTTCTTTCTGCGTTGGTCATGGTGCCTTCTTTCTCGGTCCATGCCGCAGCGGGTAGTACAACATCTGCGTAGCGGACTGTTTCCGGTTTATTCGAGATCTCCTGTACAACGACAAACTTCGCCTTTTGCAGGGCGGCTTCCGCCATACGGGCGTCCGGCAGACTTACCAGCGGATTTGTACACATGATCCAGATGGCTTTCAACCTTCCGTCATTCAGTGCTTCAAACATTTCAGTAGCGGTCAGTCCTGGTTTGTCGGAGATCTTCGTACCTCCCCAGAAAGCTTCTACTTCTTTACGGTGTGCCGGGTTATCCAGTACTCGGTGTGCCGGGAGCATATTGGATAATCCGCCTACTTCTCTGCCGCCCATCGCATTGGGTTGACCGGTAAGCGAGAAGGGGCCACAGCCGGGTTTACCGATCTTTCCGGTGATCAGGTTGAGGTTGATCAGGCTCAGATTCTTATTGACGCCAACAGCGCTCTGGTTTAGTCCCATGGTCCACATGGTCATGAAACTGCGCACGTTGCCCAGCATGGTGGCAGCTTCATAGATCAGGTCTTCTGAAATACCACAAATGGCAGCAGCACTACTGATACTGCGTTCCATCACCGTATCCCGGTATTTTGAGAATCCTTCTGTATGTTGCTGAATGAAGTCATGATCGATATGACCAGCCTCTATCAGCAGTCGTCCGATCGCATGATGTAATACGATATCGGTACCCGGCATGACCTGCAGGTGTATATCTGCGATGGCGCAACTTTGCGTGACACGAGGGTCGCTGACAATGATCTTCAGATTCGGATTTTTTGCTTTAGCAGCTTCGATCCTGCGCCATAAGATCGGGTGACACCAGGCCGGATTAGCGCCTGCCACAAAGATGCAATCTGTCAGTTCGATATCATCATAACAACCAGGTACGCTGTCTTCGCCGAGTGATAATTTATAGGCGGCTACTGCACTGCTCATACAGAGCCTGGAGTTGGTATCTATGTTATTACTGCCAATGAATCCCTTGATCAGTTTATTAACGACATAGTATTCTTCTGTGAGACATTGTCCGGATGCGTAGAATGCAACTGAATCAGGACCATATTGCTCAATCATCTGTTTAAACACGGCAGCGGTGCGCTCGAGCGCCTGGTCCCAGGAAACGCGCTGTCTGGGCATTTGCCGGTGATAGCGCATTTCCGGGTAGTAAAGCCTGTCTGATGTATCCATCACTGTGTAGTGGAGGTTCATGCCTTTGGAACAAAGCATGCCTTTATTGACCGGATGATCTTTATCTCCTTCCACTGTGATCTTTCCCTGCCTGTCCCTGTTGACAATAATACCGCAACCTACGCCGCAATAACAGCAGGTGCTACGGTAACTGCCCGCAGGAAGTTTAGTATGTTGATGATTGCCTGTCATGGTTAATCTGCAAATGCTACCTGCCCTGTAGTGGCGGTGGAGGCTTCAGTAGCTGGTTTTTTAATGAATCGGGTGAGCAGTACAATGACTGATACTGCGATCACGATATAACCGATGTAGGTGAATGCTTCTACATAGGTGATAGATTCCGATTTGAAGAGGAAGCCAAACAGCATACCGCCGAGATTACCGCCTGCTCCTACGATACCACTTACCAATCCGACATTCTTTTCGTTGATGAATGGAACGATACCATAGGTAGCGCCATTGGCCATCTTCAGGAATAAGGCGAAGCTGAGCATGGAAATGATAGCAAGTGCCAGTGTGCCTGCCTGTGCAAACAATAACAGTCCGATTCCTTCCAGTAACAACACACAGGCCAGCAGCATACCTTTACCACGCATTCCTGATCTGGCGCCTACCTTATCAGAGATGATACCTCCCAGTGCTCTTGCGAAGATGTTCATGAAACCAAATACGCCTGCCCAGAAACCTGCGCTGCTTTGTGAAAGATGAAAAGTATCCACGAAGTGTAAAGAAGCGACGTTATCAAAAGTGATCTCCATACCGAAACACATTCCATATGCCAGCGTGAGTGCCCAGATGCGCCAGTCGGCCAGTATACTCCAGTCAGTTTTTGATTTTGTTTTATCACTATTACGGCCGATCTCATCAAAGTTGCCCGCAGGTGTATCTTTTGTGAATTTGTAATACATCCATGCCACGATCAGCATCATCACACCCGGTACGATCATTGCGAAGCGCCATGCTTCCTGTTTGGTATAACCGAAGCCTACGATTGCTGCAAATATCAATGGCATCACCATGTTGGTTACACCGCCACCCAGGTTACCCCATCCACCGGTTACTGCATTGGCAGTACCCTTGATGTTGGCAGAGAACATCATGGAAGTATGGAACTGTGTAATGACGAAAGAAGCGCCAATAACGCCGATGGCAAGACGAAACAGCAGAAACGTTGTATAATCTTTTGACAGTCCTACCAGGAATACCGGCAGCGAACCTGCTATGAGTAATCTGATGGCTGTTTTACGGGGCCCCCAGGTATCACAGAGTTTACCGATAATGAGTCTTGCTATGATGGTGCTGGATACGGATGCAATAATGATATTGCCTACCTGCGCCTTGCTCAGGCCGAGGTCTTCCCTGATTGTTGGCATGAGTGGCGCAAGGCCAAACCATCCAAAGAAGCAGACGAAGAACATCAGCCAGGTAGTATGAAAGGTGCGCATGTGCACCGAGTTCAGTGTAAAGAGGGGGAGTTTATTTAAAGGTTGTGTGTTCATGTTGAAAAGATCTCGGTTGTTAATAATCCGGTGCAGCCAATGTTTATCTGCGCCGGTGACACTTTTATGATTGGTCGTCTGTCTGCACTGTCCGGTCTGTCTTCCGTTAATTTTTCAGCGCCTGTAGCACCATTTCCGGTTTGATATTGATCATCACATATGCCCAGTTGCTGTTGCTTTGTGCGTTGGCGATATTCTTCACGCCAGGCGAAGCGAGTGAAGCGGTGCTCCAGAAATGGCTGTAGCCTGCTTCGAAAGAGATGACCTTAGTCAGTGTATAATTAGCAACCAGGTCTGCTTCTGTACCGAATTTCCTGCTACCGTTATCCGGTATATCGCTGCTGCTGTAGAACTGATGCAGGTCAGCGCTCAGCAGGAATTTTGTATTGGGTTTGTATTTCGTTTTCAGGTAATAGTCCTGCAGACCTCTGTTACCGAAAGCGCTGGCTACGTAGAAGTAGTCCATATATCCCCAGAACTTATGCGGTGTGCCATACAGCGGATCAAATGCATGACTGGTACCGTCAGCGCCAATACCGCCGGTGGTATAATCAGCGCCTAAACCGGCACTGAATGTACTGCACAGCTGGTATTGGAAAGCGGCTGATAGCAGTCCTGCACTTAAGTCCTGTGCATTGGCATTTTTTCCGAACTGGTAGTACCCTGCGGCGGTCAGGGTGAGCTTATCAAGGGTGTTATTATAATAGAGTCCTGTTGTCATGCGGGTGTGTACACCTTTATCCCAGATCTTGACGCCTGTGCTGTCAGGATGGAATTTAGAGAACTGGTCCGCGAGAAAGAGAAAGGAGAGATTACCTTTTCCTAATTTTTTTCCTGCGTATAGATACTCGAGGCTTTTGTACATCGCAGCGCCATTTGTATTGGCGGTATAGTTGCCCGGTGGTGTCGGATTGTACACGGTACCGGCCGCATTTTCCTTGTTCTGATTGAAAGCCGCGCCAAGATGCAATGTATACGGGCCGGTTTCATATTTCAGTACGGCTGCGTCGTGTCTTCTGCCTTGCTGTAGCCATTCCAGGTTACCCAGCAGCCGACTATCATCGTAGACAATTTCCTGCCGGCCTATCTTCAGGTTGAGGCTTTTGTTTTTTACGACAGTGTCCAGCAGCATAATTTCCGCCCAGGCTTCGTGCAGTATCAGGGCGTTGTTGTCTTGTGTGGTCGTCCTGTTAATGGTCGATGCGTCCTGTCCCCATACCCGGACGTCCTGAATAGTGGCGCCTAGTTTAAAGCGATAACCGCTGAATCCTGCTGAGAGGCGGGTACGCTGTGAGGTGAAGAATGCCGGAGAAGCGCCTTTTGGCAGGGGAGCCGCCTGACCATCCCGGAATTCCGAACGCGTTCGGAGTTGTGCCCCTACGGTGAACTGTGCCCACGCAGAGGGAGTGAAAAAGAGCATGGATAGCAGGCAGCAAACGCCTGCAGAGAATAGTCGTTTCATGCATTCTGGTTGATAATGTGAGCAATAAGAGTATTCCCGCTCTCTCTGCTGTTATTATGCTTCCTGCATGATCCCGATGTAGACACAGTCACCCTCTACTTTTACAGGGTAAGTGGTCAGGGAACATTCTGTATCGTCTGACAGACAACGTCCGTCTTCGAGTGAAAATGTTTTTTTATGGAAAGGGCAGGCCACTTTTGGCTCGCCGTTATGCGTACCTGTCATGCCGCGGCTGAGGGCCATCTGCTGGCGGTGCGGACAAAGGTTCTGTGTGGCGTACCAGGCATCGCGGCGTGCAAACCGGAACAGGGCGATCTGTACTTCATCATATTTTACACACACGCCTCCGTTATTGGGAACGTCGTTTACATTACAGGCATAGAACCATGCTATTGTTGTGCTTGTGCTAATGGCGACTGACATAAGTTATCGTGTTGATTGATATAATTATTTCCATTCGGCAGCTTTCTTCTGCTCTCTCAGGTTGTCAAATTTTACCGTCGGATCTTTGGTGCCGGGCGCATTGACGAAGTGTGAGAAACGCTTGCGCAGCTCAGGACTTTCCACTACTTCTCGCCACTCGCATTTGTATCTGTCTACAAGACCCTGCATTTCTGCTTCCAGTTCGGCAGCTATTCCCAGACTATCATTTACCACTACATTGCGGAGGTAAGTGATGCCACCATCCAGTTTATTCAGCCAGGTAGCGGTACGGGTCAGCGGATCGGCAGTTTTGATGTAGAACATCAGGAAGCGGTCGATATAACGGATACAGGTTGCGCTATCCAGGTCAGAAGCCAGCAGTATGGCATGTTGTGGTTTGGAACCACCATTGCCGCATACATACAGGTTCCAGCCTTTTTCTGTAGCAATGATGCCAAAGTCTTTGGACTGAGCTTCCGCGCATTCCCGGATACAACCGGATACGGCGGATTTGAGTTTATGAGGAGCACGTAAGCCGCGGTAACGTTCTTCTATCTGAATCGCAAAAGTGACACTGTCATGCAGACCGAAACGGCACCAGGTAGAACCTACGCAGCTTTTTACCGTACGCAGGGCTTTACCATAAGCATGGCCGCTTTCAAAGCCGGCATCGATCAGTTCTTCCCAGATATTGGGAAGATCATCCAGGTGTGCACCAAAGAGGTCAATACGTTGTCCGCCGGTTATTTTGGTGTAGAGGTTATATTTCAGGGCTACCTGTGCGATCACCAGCAGTTTTGCCGGGGTGATCTCCCCTCCGGGAATGCGTGGCACGACAGAATAGGTACCACCTTTCTGTATATTCGCGAGGAAGCGGTCATTGGAATCCTGCACAGTATCATTTCCCTTGTCGAGGATCATATCATTCCAGAGACTGGCCATGATGGAGGCCACTACCGGTTTGCAGACCTCACAGCCATCACCCGCGCCATAATGGTCGAGCGCTTCATCAAAAGCACGGATATTTTTGATGCGGATCAGGTCATAGAGTTCCTGACGGGAGTAGGCAAAGTGTTCACAGATAACGTTACGGATATATTTACCCTGCGCTTTCATGGTACCTGTGATCAGGTCTTTTACCATCGGCGTACAACCACCGCAACAGGTAGCTGCTTTGGTACATTTCTTAATAGCGCCCAGTGTTTCGTTACCTGCTTCCACGGCAGAACAGATATCGCCTTTGGTGATGCTTTCGCAACTACAGATGATCGCGTCATCAGGAAGTCCCAGTACACCTGCACCCGTTTCCTGACTACCACCACGTGCGCCCAGCAGTACATCTTCCGGATTGGGCGGGAGGATGACCTTGTTCTTAGCGGTCTGCAGCAGCATATTGTAGGCATCTGCATCACCGATCAGGATACCGCCGAGCAGATGTTTTCCGTCATTGGTAATACTGATACGTTTGTATACGCCTTTCATTGTATCTTCAAACACGATACTACGGCAGGTATCAGCAGGAGCGAAGGGATCACCGAAGCTGGCAACGTCCACACCGATCAGTTTCAGTTTGGTGCTCATGTCAAAACCGGTGAAGGTCTTTTCAGGAATGGGAGCTGCGGCCAGACTATTATATATGTGTGTGGCGACCACTTCCGCCATTTCATAGCCGGGAGCTACCAGACCGTAGATCATGCCATTATAGAGGGCACATTCGCCGATCGCATAGATCTCAGGGTCAGTGGTCTGCATGTATTCATTGACAAGAATACCGCCGCGGTGACCAGTTTCCAGTCCGCTGAGCTTTGCCAGTTCATCCCTTGGTTTGATACCGGCGGAAATCACCAGCATATCCGCATCGAGGTGGGTTTCATCGGCAAACTGTAAGCCGGTGATGGTATCTCCACCCAGTACTTCGCTGGTATTTTTATTGGTGTGGATAACTAAGCCTAACTGGTTCAGTTGCTGTTCCAGGATGCGGGAGCCATTTTCGTCGATCTGGCGGGGCATCAGTCTGGGGGCGAATTCGATGACGTGTGTATCAGCAATGCCCAGATCCAGCATGGCTTTAGCCGCTTCGAGACCCAGCAGACCGCCACCTATCACGACGCCTCTTTTAGCGCGGGGAGCATAGTCCTGCATGAGTTCGAGGTCTTCGATCGTGCGGTAGATGAATACGCCTTTTTTGTCCACGCCGGGAATAGGAGGTACAAAAGCGGAGGAGCCGGTTGCTATTATAAGATAGTCATAGGCTTCCGTAATACCTTTATAGGAGTGAACGGTCTTGTTGGAGCGGTCAATCTGCTGCACCGGATCGCCCAGGTGCAATGTAATATCGTTGGCAGCATACCAGTCAGCCGGCGCCATTACAAGGTCGTCTGCTGTTTTGCCGGCGAAAAATTCACTTAAGTGGACACGGTCGTATGCGGGACGGGGTTCCTCGCCAAAAACTACGATCTCAGCTGTACCTGCCGGAATTCTGGAGATTATTTTCTCACAAAATTTGTAGCTGACCATGCCATTGCCTATAATTACAATTTTCATTGGCAAAGAATTGAGTTGATAAAATGAGAAACGGCTAAGTATTATGAAAAATATAATATGATATATATTTTCCTGATCGAGTGATAAAAATTGCCGTTTTTTATGATCTGCATCATGAAATTAGGAATAAAGGTTCTAATTTTATAGTGGTTAGTATGATTTAACTCATATAATTTTATTTGTAATATATCTCATATGGCATATTTATCCTTAGTAGGTGCTGGACCCGGAGATCCAGAACTCATTACACTGAAGGCAATCAATGTGATCCGTCAGGCGGATGTCATCTTATATGATGCGCTCGTTAATGAGACCTTATTATCCTATGCAAAGCCAGGTGCTGTAGTTCGTTTTGTAGGAAAGCGGTATGGATGCCATTCGCTGTCCCAGCAGGAGATCAATCACCTGATAATAGAGTATGCGCAGTCTCACGGCCATGTGGTAAGACTGAAAGGAGGTGATTCCTTTGTATTCGGCAGGGCAACGGAAGAAATAGCGGCTGCCAGAGGAGCAGGTATACCCGTACAGGTAGTGCCCGGTATCTCCAGTGCACTGGCTGCGCCGGCAGGACAGATGATCCCGCTGACATCCAGGGGTATGACCGAAAGCTTCTGGGTAACTACGGGTACCACGCTGACAGGGGAGATCTCTGCAGATATTCAGCTCGCCGCCCAGTCTACTGCTACTGTCATTATATTAATGGCTATGAGCAAGCTGGAAGCAATAATGGATATATTTGCAGGGTACGGCAAAAGCAGTATGCCGGTAGCGATCATCCAGAACAGTACAACTGATAAGGAGAAATTCGTTACGGGAACCGTTAAAGACATAGTATTCAAAGCGCAACATGCCGGCATGTCCAATCCGGCGGTAATAGTGGTAGGGAAAGTGGTGGACCTGAGGGATATGGCTGGCACGGTGCAGCAATTAATTGACAGGAATGAAGAAAGATAAACATGGTTGCGATCTGCAATCCTGTATGTTGTGTACATTATGTATACCCGCCTGGAAACCGGCTTTAGCAGCACATCGGCAACATCTTACATTTAAAAAAGGTGAATTGCTTTTTCGGGAAGGAGAACCAGTGAATGGAATTTATTTCGTGAATGCAGGTAAAGTAAAAGTGCATAAGCACTGGGGCGAAGGCAAAGAGCTGATCGTCCGTTTTGCGAGAGATGGAGATATCGTTGGGCATAGGGGAGTAGGCAGTGAAATGGTCTATCCTGTGTCAGCGACCGCCCTCGAAGCAGTGAACATCTGTTTTATAGACATGACCTTTTTCCAGGCAACACTGAAAGTCAACCATGATTTCCTGCAGGCCTTAATGATGTTCTATGCCACTGAACTACAGGAGTCAGAAAAGAATATGCGCAACCTCGTGCATATGCCGGTGAAAGGGCGCATTGCCCATGCACTGCTGAATTTACAGCGGAAGTTTGGCGTCAACGAAGAAGGCTATATCAATATGACACTAAGCCGGCAGGATATTGCTTCCTATACCGGTACGACATATGAAACCGCCTTCCGTATCATGAGCGATCTGATACAGGAGAACATCATTGTACTCTCCGGTAAAAGCATTGCTGTGAAAGATGCTGCGCGGCTGGCCCAGCTGGAACTGGAAGCCGGTTAAAGCAGTTTGTATTCAGACGCCAGTTTTACCACAGAAGTGGTGTTATTCACACCAAATTTCTCCATCAGATTCTTACGGTGACTTTCCACTGTATGTGTACTGATGAACAGTTGATCAGCGATCTGCATGGTCGTCAGTCCTTTACCGATCAGCTGTAATATTTCTTTTTCCCTGCGGGTAATGCGGGGGATCGCTTTTAACAGTTCCATGTCTGCATTTTTCAGCGCCTCTTTGGTGCTGCTGCAGAGATATTCTTCTCCATCCATGATCGCATAGATGGCGTGGATGATCTCATTGCCCAATGCGTTCTTCTGCACATATCCGCTGGCCCCGTTCTGTAACATACTGTGAATAACCGGTTGTTCGTCATGTGTACTCAGTGCAATGATCCTGACATCTTCGTATTTCTTCTTCACTTCACCACAGAGGTTCACGCCACTGATATCCGGCAGATTCACATCCATCAGCATAACATCAGGCTGTCCTTTCTCAAGTGCCTGTAATACACTTTTACCATCTCCGTAAGCACCGCTCACTTCTATACCTGCATCACTACGCAGGATATTCTTCAGTCCTTCCACCATAATGGGGTGGTCTTCCACCACTACTACTTTGATCATAATTTTCAATTGGGTTTTACTGGTTTAGAGAGGTAGCACATTCAATGGTTATCGCTGTTCCGGTGCCCGGTTCAGACTGTATATCTATTTTACCGCCAAGGAATTCCACCCTGGCCTCAATATTGGCAAGTCCCGCACCTTTCAGTTTATTACCGGCAGCGGCATCAAAGCCTTTACCATCATCTTCTACGGTGAGGAATAATGTTTTATCTGTCTGTTGCAGCAATACCAGGATCTGTGAAGCTTCCGCGTGTTTGATCGCATTGTTCACCAGTTCCTGCATGATGCGGTACAATACAACCTGCCGGGTATGTTCCATATCGGCTACCTGGAAGTTAAATACCTGGCAGACGATATTATCAGTACCAGTCTTCTTCAGTCCTCTGCAATATTCAACCGTAGCTTCTCCCAGTCCGTATTTGATCAGGATCTCCGGCATCATACTACGGGCAATACGGCGCAGTTCATCCATTGCACCATCCAGTCTCTGCAGGGTATTCTGTATGAGTGATTGCCGGTGCACATCAGTCTGGGAAGGATTGACCGTAGACAGCTCCAGTTTGATCCCTGAGAGTAAACCGCCCAAACCATCGTGCAGGTCACGCGCCAGTCGGGTACGTTCTTTTTCCTGTCCTTCCAGCATGGCAGAGAGGAGGGAGATCTTATGTTCCTGGCGAATACGCTCTACTTCAAATTCATGCAGCCTGCGTTGTTGTTCCAGCAGTTTACGGCCATTCCTGTAGAAGAGATAACTGAGTGCCGCCACCACAAATAACGACAACATGATCACCACCATCAGGGAAATGAGGAGCCTGTTTTTCTGCAGGGCAAATTCCTGGCGTTCATTTTCGTGTTGCAGCTGCATAATACGGTTCTCCTTTTCGGAGGACTGATACTCTGCTTCCAGTTCGTGGATCTTTTCTGTTACAGTCAGTTCCTTCAGACTATCCGCCAGTATGATATACTGTCTCAGATAGTTATATGCCTGATCCGGAAAGTGTTGTTTGAAGGACAGATCGGCCCTTAGGTCCAGTGCACGTAAGCGGAACGGAAAGTCCTTCAGTGTATAGGATAGTTTGCCATATTCATCCATGAGCACCATGGCGCGGTCATACATCCCCTGTTTTTCAAACAGTCTTGCGAGTGAGTACAGGTTATTGCAGATGGCGCTGTTATAGCTGGTTCTGCGGGCGATAGACAAGCCGGCGTAAAAGGTGGTCGCTGCACGGTTGTACATCTGCCGTTTTACGTCGAGCTTTCCCTGCAGGTGATAGTAATCTGCCCAGATATTGATGGAGTCTACGCCTGTTCTGTCCAGTTTTTCCTTCGCCGCCGCCAGATTGGTTTCCATGTTATGCAGACTGTCCAGGTGATACATGGCATTGGCCAGTCGCAGGTGTCTGCTGGCAATCAGGTGACAATAAGGCGCCGGGTCGGCATAAGCCCCCAGACTTTTATAATAATAAGTGATAGCGGTTTTATACTGTGACTTATTAGAGAAGATATCTCCCAGATTCTGATAGGTCTCATTCAGTTCCGGAATAGCATTCGCCTTTTCCAGGATAGGGATGGTTTGCAGGTATTCTTCCGCCTGTAGCTGTGTCTGACCTTTGTTACCCAGCACAATAGCCAGGTTCACCTTTGTACTGGCCAGCAATAAACGTCCTTCCCGGCTGGTATCCTTCAGCATATTCTCCCGGGCGATGAGCAGGTGTTTCTCTGCTTCGTTATAATTATTGATGGAATTGTACCAGCTGCCGATCGCCAGATATGTACGGGCGATACCCAGTTTATTATCGTTTTTCTCTTCCAGCTGCAATGCCTGCTGAAAATACTTTAATGCCTGTACGCTGTCACGCAGGGGTGATTTCCGGGCTAGTCTGATATACAGATCGGAGGATACGGCGTCGGAGGACGTTCGATTCTGCGCGTATAAACCAGCCGTGATACAGCAAAGGATGATAAGTATAGGTACTCTCATAGGACATAAATCAGCCCGAAATATATAATTATTTGAGCTACATATTATTAATATTTTTTAACATAAGTGGTTTAGGAAGACCTCCCTGATAAAACCCCTGTTTTCCGGGATTCTTTTTCCCTGATCTGGTATTTACTTTTGCAATGTGATTATGAGAGCCCTTGATGAGGAATGATGTTACAGGTATAGCTGCTTTAAGATTGTCGTGGAAAATTGTTTAGGAACAATGACTTACGTGCAACGGCATATGCTGCATCACCACCAGAAAGGATGCTACGCAAAATTACACCAGGAATATAAGAAGGAGCTACGGTAAGTAGTGTGCGGACAGCAGGAGAGGGATCTGTTTCCTGGAAACGCTTTTAAAGCGTTCATTTCCAAGAATCTCTTATAGTATCAACATAGTATCGAAAACCATTTTTTGAGACACCCCAGATTGTATTTTTGTTGAAGAACCTAGATGAAAGGCAGCGGGTGTGTGGACCCGCTGCCTTCCAGCCAAACAAAGTCATCACGCTGGTACTCTACGGGGTTTTTCCCGCTCCCAGAACCGGTGTTGCGCAATCGACCTGATAAATATCTTAGACAGTTTTTTTACATCTTCCTGAACAACAACACCTTCCATCAACGCTGATTCTTCTGAATCATCTTCCGGCAGTTTCTTTGCGAAATAAGTGGTCTCCAGTACCTGTCTGGCATCCGCATGTGCAGCAATGGCCTTACAATGCCTGTAGGCTTCGTTGAGGAAGTGCACAGCATCTGCGTCCGCCTCCAGGGTACCCGAACTGGTAGGGCCGGAAGGCACATATAAGGCGTCGTAAAACACGGAGGAAGCAGTCAGCAGGCTTTTTTGTACCGGTATCACTGAATTGTCAGCTGCCACAATTTCTCCCAGGTGCGGCGCTATGATCTCCACAATAGCTCCCTCTGCTTCCAGGGCGCTTTTTACAGCATTCAGGGAAGCAGCATCCACGCCATCCGCAGCAAGGAAACCGATCTTTCGGGTCTGGATACTATCCTTTATCGTATTAGCCATACTAAGTGCCAGGGAGAGATCCGGAACCGGCTCTTTAGGTGAGAATGGCTCATAATGTGCCGGGTCTGCATCTGCCGGCACGCCATGGTTTACAGGCTGTTCCGGTCCTGGTGGGACATCCAGTCCCAGGCCATACGCTACCTGCGCAGCCAGGTCTTTATCTACCTGTGTCAGGATGCCAATCATCCTTTGTCTTATTGCAACGGTTTCCACTTTACCCAGTTCGAAACGTAAAGCATCGACCAGGTGCTGTTTTTCCGGAGCAGACTGACTATTGAAGAACAGGGTAGCCTGTGTATAATGATCAAAGAAGCTGCGGCTTCTTTCCCTGATCTTTCGCGCATCGATCTTCTCTGTGTAGGATCTGAAGCCGCCATCCGCCGCCTTCACCTGAGTAGGATAACCACCGCCGAGTGAGTTAGGGCTGTAGCTGGTACGGCCTTTATTGATGGTCTGCCGCATATAACCATCACGTTGATTATTATGTACAGGTACGACAGGCCGGTTAATGGGTATTTCCTGGAAATTCGGTCCGCCAAGACGGATCAGTTGTGTATCTGTATAAGAGAACAACCTTCCCTGTAACAACGGATCGTTTGTAAAATCAATACCTGGTACCACATGGCCGATATGAAAAGCTACCTGCTCTGTTTCTGCAAAGAAATTATCAGGGTTCCTGTTCAGGGTCAGTTTACCGATACGTTGCACAGGCACCAGCTCTTCCGGAATGATCTTGGTGGCGTCCAGCAGATCGAAATCAAACTTATGCTCGTCTGATTCCGGTACGATCTGTACACCCAGTTCCCATTCCGGAAAGTTGCCGCTTTCTATCGCTTCCCACAGGTCCCGGCGGTGGAAGTCGGGATCTTTTCCGGAGATCTTCTGGGCTTCGTCCCAGGCCACGGAGTGCACGCCCAGTAATGGCTTCCAGTGGAATTTTACAAAACAGGATTCTTCATTTGCATTGACAAAGCGGAAGGTATGTACGCCAAATCCTTCCATCATACGATAGCTGCGCGGAATAGCCCTGTCACTCATCAGCCACATGATCATGTGGGTCGATTCAGGCATCAGTGAGATGAAGTCCCAGAAGGTATCATGGGCAGACGCAGCCTGTGGTATCTCATTGTGCGGTTCCGGTTTGACAGCATGTACGAGGTCAGGGAACTTGGTGGCATCCTGTATGAAGAACACCGGCATGTTATTGCCCACCAGATCGAAGATCCCTTCATCTGTATAGAATTTTACAGCGAATCCTCTCACATCGCGGGCGAGGTCAGTAGATCCCCTGGAACCTGCCACAGTAGAAAATCGCACAAAAACAGGTGTTTCTCTGGAGGTGTCCGTGAGAAAGCCTGCTTTGGTATATTTTTCCATGGATTCATATACCTTAAATACACCATGAGCGCCTGACCCGCGTGCATGTACTACACGCTCAGGGATACGTTCATGGTCGAAATGGGTCATCTTTTCGCGGAAGATAAAATCTTCCATCAGGGTAGGACCTCTGTCACCAGCTTTCAGCGAGTTATGATCATCACTGATCTTAACGCCGGTATTGGTGTTAAGCTCCTGACCGTTGCTATCTTCTTTATTGGGAGACAGTTCTGCAATTTTTTTATTCTCTGTTGAGGTCTCTTGCGTCTTTTTCTTTTCAGGCATGACGTGTTTTTTATGGTTTCGATGGATGAGTTGGTGGAAAACAGTTTTATTCGCTGGCGGCTTCACAGTTGATACTGTTCTCTGCAATTTCACTGAGCAATGCATCTGTTTCTTTTTCTTCTGCCAGCGTGGCTTCTAATAATTTAACCACGTCTGCCAGACCAAGCGTATTTGCGAGCTGTGATAGCCCACCGTAAGAGGCAATCTCATAATGTTCCACTTTCTGAGCTGCCAGTATCAGCCCGGCATCCCTTACAGCTGTGCCAGGTGCCGTCTCTGCGATGATAGATTCTCCTTCCAGCACGATGCCTTCGATCGCCTGACACTTCTTGGCCCTTACCGGCTTGCCCAATAATTCAAATGCCTGTTCCAGGCGACTGATATGGCCTTCAGTCTGTTTCAGGTGATCCTGGAAAGCCGCCTGCAATACAGGAGAAACGGCGGATTTTATCATTTTCGGAAGGGCAACTTTAATATGATTTTCTGCCCAGTAGATATCTTTCAGCTGATCGCAGAAGAATTCTTTGAGTGGATTGTCGCCAACGACATTTTCATAAGCGGCATTGCCGATAGCTGCCGCCGTTTTTGCAATGGTCTTTTTTACCGGACCGGTACTGGTAGATGATGTTTTTGCCATATTGATCAGATTTTTCTGATTATCAAGCTAACACTATACCGTAATGATAATAGCGGTGGTAAACGGTTTGATTTACATGGAATTGTCAAGTCTGTAGTAATTTTTGCACAGAGTGTCTATGCTGAACAATAAGAGATGTACAGGTAGGGATAATAAAAAAGGCCGCCGGTTATCAACCAGCGGCCAAAAGGAAAAGTTACTCGTTACAAACTTAAACACCAGAAGGACTGGTATTCTCTTTATAGTTTGGCTTATATCTTACGAAGAAAGCCAGCCAGATCGTTCGTGATACCCGCATGATAGGTGGTTGTAAAGCTACCAGTAAAACGCCGTTCACACCCAGCCACCAGAACATCCGGTTGTCATACAGGGAGAATCCTATCAGTACCCACCAGGCAATAAATGTTGCCACGCTAAATGCCACGGTCAGCGCATAGCTGACATACCCGGTACCGTAGTAGAACCCGATCTCCCTTTCAAAATCTTCTCCACACACAGCACAATGATCGTTCATCTCTGTGAAGTGCTTCAGGTTATATGCGTTATCAGATTTGAAAATTTTTCCTCTGCGACAGGCTGGACACCTGTTCGTCAGTATACTGCCCAGCAGATTGGGCTTTTTTTCGGTTTTCACTGCACACATAAAAATGTTATTTATCAGACCCAAAGTTAGCGTAAACGGTCTCCTCCACCGTGGTAGGATTCGACTTAAATGTGGTATTTTTTACCGATTCGTCGGAGAAAAAAGGAGCTACATATAAATTATTTTTATTTTATAGGGGTGCTTTCTATTTTTGTCGTTAGTTATCATTTAAGACAAGTCTCAACACCATGACTGGCAAGACGCGAAAGAGGGTTCTCCGTATCTTATTAATACCTATTGCTATATTGATAATATTGGCCGGCATTGCGGTCGGGGTACTCTACTCCCAGCAGCAGCGCCTGATTAACCTGGCAATCAAAGAGTTAAATAAGCAGTTACCCGGAGAACTGGTGATCGGAGGAAGTATGATATCTCCGTTTCAGAATTTCCCCTATATCTCAATCGGACTGAAAGACGTACAGTTTTTTGCGACCAAGCAGCAAACCGGCCGTCCTATGTACCAGCTTGAAAAGCTGTATGTAGGGTTCAGTCTGCCGGATATTCTCCGGCAGAAATACAATGTCAAGGTGATCTTCCTCAAAAAAGGCCATCTGGATGTGGTGAGAGATAACAATGGTAACCTCAATATCGTAGAAGCCAACAGAATTCAGCAGGACACCATTACGACGGCCGCCGCTGAATCCGCAGCCCTGGATCTCGATATTAAGAAGATCGTGCTGAGCGACCTGGAGATCTCCTTTACGGATAAGCCAAGCGGTCAGCATGTCAATGCCCGTATCAGTAAGATAAAGACGTCCTTCCGGGCGGCTGATAACAAGATCTTCGCCGACTTTACCGGCGGTATGATCGCTGACTATATCACCCCCAAAGATTCTTCCCTTTTCCGTAATAAACACCTGAACGCAGATTTTACCGTTACCTACGACCAGACAAAGGAATTTGTCACCCTGACAAAGGGTAACCTGAAACTGGAAGACTTCAGTTTCAGCGTTTCCGGTACGGCTGATCTGAAAAATGGTAATAATGTTGATTTCAAGATTAAAGGCGACAAGCCGGATATCGGGCAGATAATGTCTTTTGTACCTGCTTCTGTAGCAGACCAGATGAAACAGTTCAAGTATGACGGCCGGCTGTATTTTGATGGTCTGATCAAAGGAAAACTCGCAGGTGAGCAAATGCCACTGATCCAGGTGAATTTTGGTTGTGAAAATGGCTGGCTGATGAATCCGGACGCTAAAAAAAGGATCGATTCTCTCGGTTTTAAAGGCTATTATACCAATGGTGCAGAACATTCCCTGAAAACATCGGAACTGCACCTGATGAATATGAGCGCTATCCCTGAGAAAGGTATTTTCAAAGGGAACTTCGTCATGAAGGACTTTACAGACCCTAAAATGATCATGCAGATCAATTCAGAACTGGAGCTTGAGTTTATCGGCGCTTTCCTGGGCATAGCCGATCTGCAACGCATCACCGGCCATATCAGCATGAAGATGGACTTCAATGAGCTGGTGGATATGACATTGCCGGAAGCGTCCATGGGTAAACTGAAAGAAGGTATCCAGAGTGAACTGAGAGTAAGCGATCTGACCTTCCGTATTCCGAATTATCCGCATATTATCCATAAACTGAATCTTCATGCAGACATGAAGAATGGTTTTGTGAAACTGGACACGCTTTCTTTCTTTTTTGGTAATTCTGACTTTGCGATGAACGGCTCCCTGAGCGATCTGCCAGCACTTTTCCATCAACAGGAAAAGCCGGTACAGGTCACTTTTACTGCCCGTAGTAAAAGGATGATCATGAAGGAGTTGCTGTCTTATGATACCGCGATGGCCAGAAAGGCAAAAGAAGAGATCTATAATTTCAATATCGGTCTGGCGCTGGAAACCTCTGTAAAAGAGCTGCAACATCCCAATCCATTGCCTAAAGGCAAGTTCAAAATGGAGAAACTGTTTGCCAGTTTCAAAGAGTATCCGCATGCTTTCCATGATTTCGGTGCAGAGCTGAATATCAACGATACGGCTTTATTGCTGCGCAATTTTGGTGGTATGATCGACAGCAGTGATATCCGTTTCAGTGGTCGTGTGGTCAACTACCAGCTGTGGTTTGATAAGATCATGAGAGGAAAGACACAGGTGGCATTTGACCTGAAATCACAACGCCTGGCAATGAGAGACATACTCGGTCCGATCAGTAAGAAATATGTATCCAGGGATTATCACCAGGAAGTGGCTGCCGGTCTTTGGTTGCGTGCGAAGGCTGACCTACGCTATGATTCCGTTTTCAAATTTGCCAAAATAAAACTGGCCAACGTATCCGGTGAATTGCTGCAACATAAGATCAAGGTGGATAGTGTGAAAGGTACTGTAAAAGTAGGATCAGATAGTTTCCTGAGACTGGATACACTTACCGGCCGTATTGGTAAAACAGATTTTGATGTCAGCATGCGTCTATACATGGGGAAGGATACGGTGAAACGTAAAAAGGAAAACTTCTTACAGTTTACTTCCCGCAATCTCGACCTGGACCAGCTGACCAACTATAAGCTGACAGCTAATGAAGATGAAGAAACGGTTGTAGCAGCGCCTGCGGCGACGCGTACCGTGGTAAGAGATACTTCACATGCCGCCGGCTTCAATATATTCAGTATACCATTTATTGACTTCAGGGCTACTGTGAATATCGGCAGACTGAAATACCACCGGTTATGGCTCAGAAATATCGTTTCGAATGTGCGAATGCAGGCCAATCAGCATCTTTACCTGGATACCCTGGGAATGGGGATTGCAGACGGACAGATTGGTATGAGAGGACATTTCAATGGTACCGATCCTAAGAAAATCTTCTTCCGCAGCAGAATACGCGCGTTTGATGTAGACCTCGAAAAACTGATGCTGAAGCTGGATCACTTCGGACAGGATTATGTGATCAACAAGAATATCAAAGGCCGCCTCAATGGGCAGATCAGAAGCCGTATACAGATGCATCCGGACCTGACGCCTATCATTGATAACTGTGAAGCAGAACTGGATCTGGGTATTTATAATGGCAGTCTGGTAAACTTTGCACCTATGCAGGCGATGGCAGGTTATTTCAAAGATAAGAACCTGAATATGGTCCGTTTTGATACATTAAGGAATAAACTGAGTCTGAAAAATGGTGTTTTGAATATTCCGAACATGAATATCAACTCATCGCTGGGCTTTATGGAAATATCGGGTAAGCAGTCACTGGATATGAACATGGAATATTACATGCGTATTCCGCTGAAGATGGTGACAACCGTTGGTTTCCAGTCCCTGTTCGGCAGAAAGAAAGAAGAAGTGGATCCTGACCAGGTAGACGCTATCGAGTACCGTGACAAGGACAAAAAGGTACGTTTTATGAATATCAAGGTAACAGGTACACCGGATAACTTCAAAGTAGGACTGGGTAAGGCGAAGAAGGCGTAAACCCGCTGTGGCTACGATAAAAGGGCTTATTTCTACCATTAAACCCTTACTACGCCGCTATTACGCCGTTATTTGTCCGCTTATGAGCGAAGGGGTATGGCCCTAATAGCGTAGTAGTAACGGAATTAAGCGAAGACATACTCAAAAGAAAAGGGTCCACCATACGGCGGACCCTTTTCTTTTGAGTATGAATTACTTATATGTTTCTTGTTCTGCCGCCTCTGCCTGCACCACGTCCGTCGTTGCTGCTGTTGCCGGTTCTTCCACCCGGCGCATTGTTGTTATTGTTATTGCTGCGGGGAGTGGGCTGGTAACTGCCACGGGGACCACCTGAATAGTTGCCTCCCGGAGCGCTCTGGTAGCTGCCATTGCCGCGGTAACCACGACTGGCGCGGGGACCATTGTCATTGCCACCGGAATAATAACCCCTTGTACCAGGTTGGGAATAGTTGTTATTACGACCACCTGACCAGCCATTGCCGTTGTTGTTATTACCATAGTTGCCGGGGCGGTTACCCGAAGGTCGGCCGTTGTTATACCCATTGTAGTTATTTCTGCCACCATCATAACGACCACCGTTGTACCGGCCTGGATTATATCCGCGATCGGCTCTGTAGGAACGGTAATCATTGACTACTACGCGGTTACGGCTGTATACGCTGCCTGCGTAAGTTCTTACTGGATAATACATGACACGTGCAGGCGGTATTCTGCGTACCGGCGCATAGGCATAACCATATCTGAAATGATGACATACAGGGCGGTACGCATATACCGGCATCGGGCGCCATGATCTCCACCATACCGGTGGGTTGACCCATGACCATGGGGAAGTCCATACCACATAGGCAGGTGCATACACCCTGCGTACACAAGGCCAGAACCATACGTTTACGATAACATGTGCGGGTGCGAATGATGGGATATCGTCATTGGCGGACGGACCATGTGCACGGGAACCGCTTTCATTATACCAGGAATTCCTGTTCGGATCGTCGGGATATACGTTATCGGTTACTTCTGTAGGTTCTGTCAGGACGGTTTCACCATAGATATCTTCATCACCGGCGATCTGGATAACAGCAGTGTTCTCACCTGTCTTTTCCAGTTCGATCACCGCTACGTCCTGACTTTCCTGGTTGGAAACCAGTGCCTGTATGATAAATAACTGTACCTGGTCTTTTCTCTTATTGATGACGCGGAGGTAATCGATCCGGCCGTCTTCGTTGAGGTCCAGGTTATTGACCTTATTGGATTCTGTGTTGAGCAGTCGTTCAAATTCTTCTGGTGAGTTTGCCTGTTTAAAGAGGGTGAGTGCACCCTGCAGACTAAAATTATCACCCGGTAAACCGGTGGAATCCTGATCAGGAGGGGACCAGCTGGCCTCATCCCATTCGTCGGTCTGTTCCTGTAATGGTTGTCTGGAATATGGATCCTGTGCATGAGCGGTAAATGCCGAAAGGCATAGTAACAGTACAGGTAGGGAATGGCTGATCTTCATGGCAGTAAAGTTGTTGGTATAGCTATCTGTAAATGAATATACAAATTCTTTAATGCAATAGGTGTGCCAGAGACAGCAGAACCCGGCAGGGGCATAAAAAAAGAAGCGGTCTTACAAGATGTTGCCTGTTATACAACATCTTATAAGACCGTTACTATTATCAGCAGTTTTTACTGTAAAGTTATCAGGTATTTAGTTGCCTCTGCCAGCCCTGCGGCCGCCGCTGTTCTGGCCACCGTTACTACGGCTGTTACCGCCTGTGCGGGCACCGTTATTACGACCACCATTATTGGTACGGCCACCACTTACACGGGTACCTCTGTCGGCTCTGGAGGGGGTATAGCTGTTATTACCTCTGTCAGCTGCACCCGGACGGGAAGGCGTGTATTGTCTGCCGCCATTACCATAACTATTTCTGCCACCATTCCCATTGTTATTGCTATTCCTGGCAGGGGTTACTCTTTCGACCCTTCTGGTGGTACGGTAGTTATTCACGACCACCCTGTTTCTGTTGATTACGGTCACGGAAGTGGTTCTTACCGGACGATAGATCACTCTGGCAGGAGGTATTCTGCGTACCGGCACTACAACGTAATGAGGGGCATAAGCATATCTGTAGGGGTGGTATACGCGCCATGGTAATGGACGCCATGGATGGTACCATACGGGACGGCTTACCCAGGTCCATGGAGATACCCATACGGTATAAGCCGGTGCATATACATAACGTACACAGGGCCATAACCATACATTCACAACGATTCCTTCAGGTGCGTAGGCAGATGGGCCGTGGGTAGCGGGAGAATAATTGAATGCGTTATCTGTTTCTTCTGTTGGTTCGGTGATCACAGACTCACCATAGATATCGGGGTCGCCTATGATCTGGACAATGGCATTGCTTTCGCCTGTTTTTTCCAGTTCGATAACCGCAACATCCTGACTTTCAGTGGAAGATACCAGTGCCTGGAGGATGAACACCTGTACATCATTCTCTTTTTTATTGACTACACGGATATAGTCTGTATTACCATCGTCGTTAAGATCGAGGTTATTTACTTTATTATCGGGCGAATTCAGGCTTTTTTCGAATGCTTCGGGGCTTGGGGACTGTTTAAAGAGGTCGAGGGCGCCCTGCAGACTGAAATTGTCTCCGGGCAGACCTGTGGAATCCTCTGCCTCCTTTTCCTGGGCATGTGCTGTAAAAGCGGTAGCCAGGCAGACGGCGAGTGCGGTGAAGTAATGACGGATATTCATATATACTGTTTTGACTTGATAGACGGAATAATGATATAGACGATCAGCCAGGTGAAGGAGATCAGGAAGGCGAATACGGCCAGGAAGGCATTCATCCGCCAGTGCAGCAGGTAAGCGATACCAGCATGCAGGAGGGCAAACTGAACGACAAAGCCACTCACCTGACGGGTTTTATTGGCAAAACCGTCAAGGCTGTGCAGGAGGAGCAGGGGAAGGTAAATATACCCGATCAGTGCTCCGCCGGAGAGGATCACGACCCTTCTAAGGGGGAGATGTTCCATACGCATATAGATGCCGGTCAGGAGAACGGCTACGGCGAAGAACAGGAATTTGTTCAGGAAGGCGGCATTCAGGAAGGCGGGGTAACTATAATAGCTTTCCTTATTGCGGCCAATTTCCAGAAGTTCCTTTTGCTCCCATTCTTTGCATACTGTCTGTAAGGCTGTTTCAAAGTCTGCGCCCTGCGTCATGCGCATTTCGATCGAAATAGCGAGGTGGTCGGCTATTTCCTGTTGCAGTTCAGGGTCCGTTATCTTGTTGGCCTTCAGATAGTCTATGATACGGTCAAGTTGTTGTTCGGTGATGCCTGGTGTCATTAGGAGGACAGTTTAAAGTCTAAGATCTGGTTTAGGGAATGCAGAAACGAACTTAGTTCCTGCATTTTTAGTGCCGAAATGTCCTTTCCGACCTCAGAAACGTGATAATATTTTCGTTGCCGCCTTCCAATGTGGATAATTTCTGTACTCAGCACCCCTATGGCCTCCAGTTTATGGAGGGTGGGATAGAGGGCGCCTTCGCTGATGACGATCTTTCCTTTGGTTAGATTTTTAACCTGCTGAGTGATCTCATATCCGTACATACTCCCGTTTTCGACCAGCAACTTCAGAATGATGATCTCAATAGTTCCTTTCAGTAGTTCCTTTGAGTACATGTATAGTAGACTATGGGAAATGCAAAGGGTTTAATTACCTTGTATACCAAGGTATAAGGAAAACAGATTATTTTTTGCGTGTAAGTAATTAAAACTGAATTTCAGATAGTTAGTGATAAGGTTGAGCCGGTTATAATAAAGATGATGAGATTAGCTATTTGTTGTATATATGTAATATTTTGGTGTTATTCCCTACTATTTTTGACTCTTATTTGAAAATTTTTCCTAATTTGGTGCCGTCATTCCGGTTTAATACGTGTAAACTCGGCTGATAAAACTGCCTTAAACCACAACTATATACGCTGTTAGACCGCCACTATCACCTATTGTTTCGTTCGAACCCATAGCTGCAAAAGCTATCATTAGTTTAAACCGCAACTCGCATACTGTTAGAAATTACGAAACCTTCGTATGATGGAATTCGTAGTTGGATGAAGTATTATTAGACACTAGCTTGTTTGCGGGGGACTTATCAACTTACCGTCGTCAATTCACTGCAAATTTTTAGTGTTCAATATATAAATTTGGATCTGAAAACGTTTTCAGAACAATAATCTTATACTTTCGCGTAAATAAACAAGTGTAAGTATAAGATTATACAACAGCTTAAGAGAAATATCAGATGAGCAAATTGTTACGTGCAAAGGAAGCCTCATTGGCCAGAGTTCACACCACTAAGGAAAAGGGGATCTACCCTTATTTCAGACCAATCTCTTCTTCTCAGGACACTGAGGTGGATATCGATGGTAAGAAGGTGTTAATGTTCGGATCAAATTCCTACCTGGGACTGACTAATCATCCCAAGGTAAAAGAGGCGGCCAAGCGTGCCATAGACAAGTATGGTACGGGATGTGCAGGGTCCAGATTCCTTAACGGTACTCTTGACCTCCATCTGGAGTTAGAACGGCGCCTGGCGGAATACGTAGGCAAAGAAGCCGCTCTCGTATTCAGTACCGGGTTTCTGGCAAACCAGGGCGCATTATCGAGCCTCACCGGCCGTAATGATTACATCATTCTTGACGAACTGGACCATGCTTCCATTATCGATGGCAGCCGTCTGTCCTTTTCCAAGGTGATCAAGTACCGCCATAATAATATGGAGGATCTGGAAGCCAAACTTTCTGCGCTGCCACAGTCATCAGTACGTCTGATCGTAGTGGATGGTGTATTCAGTATGGAAGGTGACATCGCTAAACTGCCTGAGATCGTAGCCCTGGCTGATACCTATGGTGCGAATATCATGGTGGACGATGCACACGGACTGGGTGTGGTAGGTCTGAATGGCGCCGGTACGGCTGCTCACTTCAACCTGACAGACAAAGTTGACGTGATCATGGGTACTTTCAGTAAGTCTTTTGCGTCTTTGGGTGGATTTATCGCAGGCGACGGCGATGTTATTGAGTACCTGAAGCACTCTGCCCGTTCACTGATCTTCAGTGCGAGTATGACACCTGCTGCTGCTGCGAGTGTACTGGCTACGCTGGATATCATCCAGTCAGAGCCTGAACATATCCAACGTCTGTGGGATAACACCAACTATGCGCGTAACCTGCTGAAAGAAGCTGGTTTTGATACCGGTCATGTGTCTGAAACACCTGTTATTCCGATCTACATCAGAAATGAAGAGCAGGTATTCCGCATTACCCGTATGCTGCAGGACCAGGGTGTATTTGTGAATCCGGTAGTTCCTCCGGCTGTACAACCAGATGCAACGTTGATCAGATTCTCTCTGATGTCTACACACACGTTTGCACAGATTGAAACAGCTATCGATAAATTAACGGAGACATTTACACTTGCGGGTATACCCTTAAAGCAAAAAATATAAATGGAAACTTTGCAAACCTCTCAACAGACGGTACATGCTCCAGTGTCAGGTGGCGTTTCGGCAGTGACGGTTATCCCGGTTACTACGAAAAAGCAGCTGGCCCAATTTATTGATTTTCCGCACGATCTGTACAAGGACGATAAGAATTACGTTCCAGAGCTTTTTATCGCTCAGCGTGATCTTCTGAGTCCGGGTAAACATCCCTTTCATGAACATTCCAGTTTACAGGCATTCCTTGCCTTTAAGGGGAATAAGATCGTAGGGAGGATTGCAGCCATAGACAATAAGAACCACAACGCTTTTAATAAAAAGAACGACGGCTTCTTCGGCTTCTTTGAATCTATCAATGACATTGAAGTGAGCCAGGCTTTATTTCAGACAGCTACTGCGTGGCTGAAGGAACGTAAGCTGAGCACCATGATAGGCCCTGTTAACTTTTCTACCAACGAGACCTGCGGTCTGTTGATACAAGGGTTTGACGGTCCGCCGGTAGTCATGATGCCCTATAATCCTCCATACTATAGTAAATTGATTGAACAGGCAGGGCTAACCGAAAACGTTACCCTGCTTGCTTATAAGATCATTCCGCAGTACATGAACGATCGTCCTTACAGGATCATGGAAGTACTGCAGGAAAGACTGGCCAGACGTAACATCACTTTCCGTAAAGTCAACGTTAAGAACTTTGACTCGGAAGTGAAGCAGATCATGGCTATCTATAACAGCGCATGGGATAAAAACCTTGGTTTTGTACCGATGACCGACAAGGAATTCGAGTACCTGGCGAAGGACCTGAAAATGATACTGGACCCTGATTTCTGTATCATCGCTGAGGAGAATGGGAAAGCGATCGGTTTTGCACTGGCAATTCCTGATCTGAACCAGATCCTGATCAAGATAAAAAGAGGTCGTTTATTACCGACCGGTATATTTAAGCTATTACTGGGCAAAAAGAAGATCAATGCTGTAAGGGTATTGACGCTCGGCGTACTGGAACCTTACCGTAAGCTGGGTATTGATGGTTGCCTGTATGGTGAACTGATGAAGACGGGTAGAGAGAAAAATGTAGCATATGGTGAGGGTTCATGGATACTCGAAAACAATGATCTGATGAATGCGGCGATGTTGAGTATCAATGCCGATCCTTACAGAAAATACAGGATTTACGAAAAAGAGATATGAAACCTCGCGTACTGATAACAGGTGCCAGCGGTTTTGTAGGATATCATCTGGTGGAGGCAGCCCTCGATGCAGGAATGGAAGTTTATGCTGCTGTTCGCGCATCGAGCAATGTCTCCCACCTGAACCATTTACAGGTAAATTATGTTTATCCTGATTTCAGCCGCAAAGAGGCGCTGACAGAATTAATGAAAGAACACCGGTTTGATTATATCATTCATGGTGCAGGTATAACAAAAGCAAGGTCTTTAGACGAATATAACAAAGTTAATGCAGGGTATACCCAAAACCTGGCGCAGGCAGTCAGCGAGTCAGGCATACCTCTTAAGAAATTTTTATTTATCAGCAGTCTGGCGGCCGTAGGCCCCATCGCATATGATGCCAGCTGGCCCGTACCGGATGTAACAACACCCAGCCCGGTCACCAGTTACGGAAAAAGTAAACTACTGGCAGAAGAATTCCTGGGCGCTATTTCGGATGTTCCCTGGGTTATATTAAGGCCCACTGCTGTATACGGGCCGCGCGAGAGAGACCTTTTCGTATTGTTCAAAACATTCAGACGGGGTTTGGAACCTTATATGGGCAGAGGTGCCCAGTGGCTGAGTTTTGTGTATGTAAAAGACCTCGCGGATGCAGCTATACTGGCGTTAAAGGCGCCTGTATCAGGAGTCGCTTATAACATTTCAGATGGTAATAGTTATGACCGTTACGCACTGGCAGCGATTATCAAACAACACCTGAAGCTGCGCACACTTCGCATTCATTTGCCTTTGCCTGTCATTAAGATCGTTGCCGCTATTTCGGAAAAGGTGAGTCGTGGCGCCCCTTTACTGAATAAGGATAAATTGAACGAACTGACAGCTGCGAACTGGAATTGTAATATAGATAGCATACGCCGGGACCTGGGTTACCAACCGCGCTATAATCTTGAAAAAGGTATGCAGGAAACCCTGGACTGGTACTCGGCCAATAAGTGGTTTTAGATTAAAACAGAAAATAAAGTTTAAAAATGAAACATCAAATTAAAGAAGCAAAAGGTAAGCTGGGTGTTTTGATGCCAGGCCTTGGCGCGGTGGCCACAACATTCATCGCCGGGGTGGAGGCAGTTAAGAAAGGATTAGCACAACCAATCGGTTCTGTCGCTCAGATGGGACACATCCGACTGGGTAAAAGAACGGACAACAGAAATCCACTGATCAAAGACTTTGTGTCTTTAGCAAGTCTGAATGATCTGGTATTTGGTGGTTGGGATGTATACGAAGACAACGTATACACTGCAGCTGTAAAAGCTGAAGTACTGGACAGATTCCAGCTGGAAGCGATCAAACCTGAACTGGAAGCCATTGTTCCAATGAAGGCCGCTTTCGATAAAAACTTTGTTAAAAATCTTGACGGCACACACGTTAAAGATAACAAAACCCGTTACGAGCTGGCACAGGCCGTAATAGAAGATATTAAGAATTTTCAGAAAGAAAAAGGCTGCGACCGTGTTGTAATGGTATGGTGCGGTTCTACCGAGATCTATCACGAAGCTGCGGATGTACATATGTCCCTGGCGGCTTTCGAACAGGGTCTGAAAGACAATGACCTGCGTATCGCTCCGAGCATGATCTATGCTTATGCAGCGCTGACACTGGGCGTTCCTTTCGCAAACGGTGCTCCTAACCTGACCTGCGACATTCCTGCCCTGATCGAGCTGTCTAAAAAGACAAAAACGCCGATCGCAGGTAAAGATTTCAAAACCGGACAGACCCTGATGAAGACCATCCTGGCTCCAGGTCTGACTGCACGTGCACTGGGTATGGAAGGCTGGTTCTCCACCAACATCCTGGGTAACCGTGACGGATGGGTACTGGACGATCCGGATAACTTCAAAACCAAAGAAGTTTCCAAACTGGGCGTACTGGAAGACATCCTGCTGCCGGAAGAAAATCCTGAACTGTATGGTGACATGTACCACAAGATCAGGATCAACTATTATCCTCCACGCAAGGATAACAAAGAGAGCTGGGATAACATTGACATCATCGGCTGGATGGGCTACAAAATGCAGATCAAGATCAACTTCCTCTGCCGTGACTCCATCCTGGCTGCGCCAATCGTACTGGACCTCGCACTGTTCATGGACTTCGCTAAACGCGCAGGTATGAGCGGTATCCAGGAATGGCTGTCTTTCTATCTGAAGTCTCCGCAAACAGCTCCGGGTCTGCGTCCTGAGCATGACATCTTCAAACAGCTCATCAAACTGCAGAATACACTGCGTTACCTGATGGGTGAAGATCTGATCACGCACCTGGGTCTGGATTATTATGAAGGTATTTTAAACGAAGAATGATCCGAATTCACAAAATATTCGCTACCAGCCTGGGTATAGGCTACATTGGCAAAGGCGGGGGCACAGTCGCAGCGGCTGTGGCAGCGCTCTGCTGGTACCTTGCACTGGCTGGTAGTGCATTTGCAGGCCTCTGGCCGTTAGTTTTCACCGTAGCGATCACAGTGCTCGGTGTCTGGTCCGGTAATGAAGTAGAACCGTACTGGGGCAAGGATGATAAGAAAGTGGTGATTGATGAAGTGGCCGGTATGTGTGTCAGCCTGCTGTTCTTACCGGTAAATTACTGGTATGTACTCGCAGGACTGGTATTATTCAGATTCTTTGATATCGTAAAGCCATTAGGTATCCGCCGCACCGAACAGCTGAACGGTGGTCTGGGGGTAATGATGGATGACGTGGTAGCAGGGATATATACCAACTTGTTACTGCAGATAGCCTATCACAGTAACCTTTTTGGAGGATGATTAAGTTTTTAAAGGCGCAGGCCTCCTCATTAATAGCAACAGGTGTTGACTTTACTGTAGTAGTCATACTGTCAGCGCTGGCCGGAGAATGGTCAGCCGGCGTTAATGTGATCGGCGCCCTGGGTGGCGGTACAGCCAACTTTATGATCAACAGGCAATGGGTCTTTAACAGGGAAAAAGGAGCAATAGGAGGGCAGGCATTGCGCTATGGTATCACCTGGGTGGGGAACATGCTGTTAAATACAGCAGGCGTGTGGTTGATACTGCATTTTACAGGATGGCACGATGTTTCCAATAAAGAAACAGCGCTTAGACTGTCCATCGTAAAGTTGTCAGTTTCGTTGCTGGTTGGTTTTACTTACAGTTATATAATGCAGAAGCGATTCGTTTTTAAATGATGTTAGATAGATGAATGGTAGTAAAAATATTAGTTTAGGTCTTTTGTTATTGCTTACGCTCGGCTTTAGTTCAGTATTTGCACAAACAACGACAGTTAAGGGGCTTGTTACCGATAAGTCGGGCTCCCCTTTGCCATTTGTAAGCGTTTTTGTGCCTGGTACTTCCTTTGGCATCTCAACAGATGCTGCCGGAAGATACGAATTACAGTTTGATAGCCCAAAAGATAGTGTGCGCTTTTCCCTCATGGGGTATAAAGCCATAACAATACGCGTACAAAAGGGACAGGAGCAGGTACGGAACATGGTACTCGACAACGGAGCAAAACAGCTCACAGAGTTTGTCGTGAAGCGTAAGAAAGAAAGATACAGAAACAAGGACAACCCGGCTGTAGAGCTGATCCGACTGGTCATTGATAATAAATCAAAGAACAGGATGGAACACTATGACTATGCGAATTATAACCAGTACGAAAAACTGGAATTCGCACTGAGTAATCTCTCCGAAAAGATACAGAACAGCCGCTTTACCCGCAAGTATAAATTTGTGTTCGAAAATCAGGATACGACCAAAATGGCCGGCCGCTCGCTGCTGCCCATGTACCTGGAAGAAAAGCTCGCTGATGTATATTTCCGGAAGGATCCCGAGAAAAAGAAAACAATCATCACTGCTGATAAGAAGGTCAGCTTTGAGAATTATATTGATAACCGTGGTCTGAGTGCTTATCTGAACCACATCTACCAGGATGTGGATATCTATGATAACAACATGATGCTGTTCACCAACCAGTTCCTCAGCCCGATCGCCAACGCAGGTCCCACTTTTTACAGATATTATATCGCCGATACAATTGTGACAGCCGACAGCTCCAAACTGATCGTACTGGAATTTTATCCGCGTAATAAGACGGACAGGTTACTGGAAGGTAAACTGTATATCACGCTCGATGGTAACTACGCCATCCAGAAAGCAGATATGACCGCCAATAAAGAGATCAACCTGAACTTTATCCGTGATTTTCACCTGTATATGGACTTCGAAAAGACTCCTGACGGGCGCTATTTCATGAATAAAAATACCCTGATGGCCGATTTCGGTCTGTTTAAGGGTAGCAGCGGTCTATATGGGGAACGTACCGTTTCCATCAAAAACATGGTGATCAACAAGCCCATGCCGGATGGGTTCTATGCAGGAACGGCCGTTGTGCAGAATGAAGACCAGGTGGAAAAACCGGATAGCTTCTGGATCGCGAACAGGCATGATAGTCTGACTACCGCAGAATCCAAGGTATACCAGAATATTGATAGTCTGCAGAACATGAAATCCTTCAAACGGACCCTGGATATCGCCACCTTCCTGCTGGCAGGATGGAAGAGCGTAGGTCCGAAATTTGAGGTAGGTCCGGTAAATACCTTCTATAACTTCAACCCGGTGGAAGGTTTCCGTCTGAGACTGGGTGGTAGAACGACGCCTAAATTCAATAAGAGTCTCTACCTGGAGGGCTATACCGCCTACGGTTTCAAGGATGAAAAGTGGAAATATTACTTCGGAGGTTCTTATGCCTTCAATCATAAGTCTATTTACGACTGGCCGGTACGTGCCCTTAAGGCAAGTTACCAGCACGATACCAAGATCCCGGGTCAGGAACTGCAGTTCGTACAGGAAGATAACTTCCTGTTGTCCTTCAAACGTGGTAATAACGATAAATGGCTGTACAACGACATTTACAGGTTGTTTTACCTCCATGAATTCGATAACCACTCTTCCTTCCAGCTTGGATTCAAACACTGGGGACAGACGCCGGCAGGTACCCTGTCTTATTATAAGGGGCTTACCCAGTCAGACAGCGTAAAGAAGATCACAACGGCAGAACTGTCACTCGAACTGCGCTGGGCGCCGCACGAGGAGTTCTACCAGGGTAAGAACTTCAGAATACCTATCCCCAACAAATATCCTATTTTTACATTCAGAGCGATCGCGGGAGTTAAAGGCCTGTTCAACAGCGGGTACAATTACCAGAACCTTTCCCTGAATATTTATAAGATGGTATTCCTGGGACAGCTGGGATATAGTGAAGTGGTTGCAGAAGGTGGCATGATCTTCGGTAAAGTACCTTATCCTTTGCTGACGATTCACAGGGCGAACCAGTCATATGCTTATCAGTTACAATCGTATAACCTGATGAACTTCCTGGAGTTTGTGAGTGACCGCTACGCAGGGGTAAATATTGACCATAACTTCAACGGATTTATTTTCAATAAGATACCTTTGCTGAAGAAACTGAAGTGGCGTGAGGTAGCAACCATCAAAGTACTGTATGGTGGACTGAGCAAACAGAATGACCCACGTCAGGATCCTTCAAAGATCCAGTTCTCCAATTATGCAGATGGAACGCCGATCACCTACACGTTAGGCCGGGAGCCATATGTAGAAGGTAGTGTTGGTGTTTCTAATATATTCAAATTACTCAGGCTTGACCTGGTAAAAAGGTTTACTTATCTGGACAACCCGCTCATCTCCAACTGGGGTATCAGAGGCAGGGTCAGATTTGATTTTTAATTGACGTTTTCAATCGTAAGCCATGAAAAAACGATTCAGAGATAAACTACAGCAGGCAATTTACGTAGTGATCAACCCTTTCGTAAAAGGGCTGATTAAAATGGGGCTGACGCCGAATGCGGTGACCCTCATTGGTTTCATACTGAATATAGGTGTTGTTGTAATTTTTGTGACAGGCGTAGAGGAAGGTAACAGAGGCGACCTGTCATATGTAGGATGGGCCGGCGGTCTGATCCTTTTTGCAGGATTATTTGATATGCTGGATGGTCAGGTAGCCCGTCTGGGAAATATGGGGTCGCGTTTCGGCGCTTTATTCGACTCCGTACTGGACCGTTACAGTGAAATGGTCCTGTTCCTGGGTATCTGTTATTACCTGATCGGTCACCACTATTTCCTGAGCTCCATATTCGCTTTCATTGCCCTGATCGGCTCCATGATGGTGAGCTACACCAGAGCACGTGCCGAAGGACTGGGGATCGAATGTAAAGGTGGATTGATGCAGCGTCCGGAAAGGATCGTGATCATCTCCCTGTCAGCGATCGCCTGCGGGGTGACTTCTCATTTTATCGGAGGCGACTATAAACTGTTCATTCCGGGTATTCCGTTCCATGTATTTGAGACCATTTCGATCTTCACTTTCCCGCTGTTCATCATGGCGATCATGACCAATATTACAGCGGTAGGCCGTATCCTGGATGCGAAGAAAGCGATCGATAAGCAGGATCAGGTGACCCGTGTTATCAGAAGCGCTACCACCACACCGGTGATCGCTCTGCTGATCATGGTACTGCCTGTGATGGCGGTTGCGATGCCAGCCGGCGGAGGACAGGGTAAAGAACCCAACTTTCCGGTACCGTCAGGTATCCCGACCATGCTGTTTTATATGCAGCGTACGCCTAACGCCAACACCATCGTTTATGATCTGAACCTCCAGAAAGATGGTACGCTCGACGAAGATGAGCCCGTAAATATTTACTGGATCAGATACACAGAGAATAGTGAAAAGAAGGGATTAAACTATATACAACGTAAATTTGCATACGGTCTGAAAATAAAACAAGTATCTAAAGACAAGTATGAATTGCGTTCCGTCGCCTATGACAAGAAGAAGTTATACCTGATGAAATCTGCTGAAGGTCAATACCATATCTATACACAGATTGGTAACGTAATGGCCCAGCTGAACAGAATATATCTTCAGATCGAAGGAGGTACCTTCTGGTTGCCGAATGTTGTTTACATAGAAATGAAAGGAATAGATCCTGCCACCGGCAAAGAAATCAAAGAGCAATTCAAGCCCTAGTTGATTGTTAAATTCGCAACGATGAGTAATAGACATTACATTTCCAACTCTCATGAGTCTACTCAGATGTTTAAGAGTAGCCTTTTTGAGAAACTATCAAAAGTTCATTTCAGCGTTCCGCTGTTTTTATACATTCCTGTTATCACCTGGTGCTGCTGGACAGCCCTGGTTGTTGAGCAATCCGGTCTGATCATCTGGGCCCTGTGCGTTGCCGCCGGCCTGTTCGTATGGTCATTTGTAGAGTATGTGATGCACCGCTTCGTATTCCATTTCGAGCCATCCTCCAAATGGGGCAGAAGACTGCACTTCATTTTCCATGGTGTACACCATGATTATCCAAACGATGCACTGCGCCTGGTATTACCTCCTTCTGTGAGCATTCCGCTGGCGACAGGCTTCTTTTTTCTGTACAAGAGTTTTATACCTGAAGTATATTTCTATGGTTTCTTTGCAGGCTTTATAGCCGGATATCTTTTCTACGATATCTCCCACTATGCCCTGCATCATTTCAATTTCAAAGCCAGGTTCTGGAAGAAGTTAAAGAAACATCACATGATGCATCACTATGCCGATGCAACCAGAGGATATGGCGTAAGCTCTTCCTTCTGGGACAAGATCTTCAGGTCAGATTTTCAAAAGTGAGATAAGATGGACGCACCTGTTCCTGCCAGGCCTACAACTGCATTTTTAGATAGGCGATATATGCTGATCGTAACTGCGGTCAGCATTGCCTATCTGCTGCTTTCGGCCTGGTTGCTTGGATTTAAGACCGATCAGCTCTGGCTGGTAGCTTTATTCAATGGTTGTTATTATGCATCCCGGCCTACCCGCCGGTTTATATTGGGATTCTCGATCTTCATCTTCTACTGGATCGTGTTTGACTATATGAAGGCGTTCCCGAACTATCTGACGGGACCCGTGCATATACAGGACATTTATGAGCGAGAGAAGGCCTGGTTTGGTATTATGCTGGATGGCGTGAGAGTAACGCCGAATGAATACTGGTTACACAACACCCGCGTATGGCTGGATGTGCTGACTGGTTCTTTTTACCTCTGCTGGGTGCCCGTTCCGCTGGCATTCGCGGGTTACCTGTTCTACAAAGACAGACTTCAGTTTATACATTTTGCCCTGACATTCATATTGGTGAACTGGCTCGGATATATCGTGTATTACACATATCCTGCGGCGCCACCATGGTATGTACAGGTGCATGGCTTTGATTTCATTGCCAATACGCTGAGTAATGCGGCCGGATTATTAAGGTTCGATGATGCCCTGCACGTGAATGTCTTCGGTTCTCTCTATGCGAAAGGATCGAATGTATTTGCGGCCATGCCATCCCTGCATTCTGCCTATCCGCTGATCGTATTCTTTTATGCGAGAAAGACAACAAACATCTTCTTTACCACGATCTTTGGTATTATCGCCTTAGGTATCTGGTTTGCAGCCGTTTACACCAGTCACCACTATGTGCTGGACGTACTGGCAGGCATTACCTGTGCAAGCGTCGGTATTGCCTTATACAGACTTGTATTGATGAAGAGTGTGGCTTATAATGAGCGCATTTCGAAATTCTATACAGTGATCACGAAGTAGCTTTTTGAGTATCCAGACGGCGTAATAACTCTTCCACTTCGTTCCCGTAATTGCGTTTGAAGTGAAAGCGTTGCGCCTTCTGGAGCATCTCCCTGGCCGTCTCCACATCCTGTTCCTTCAGGGATAATAAAGCCAGGTTCCTGTAAGCATACGCATTTCCTTTATTGATCTGCAATGATTTGAGTATCAGTTCTCTGGCTGCTACCGGGAATCCCAGGTGCATCAGCACATAACCTTTGTTATTATACGCATAGGCACAGTCTTCATCATACGCAATTGCCTGATCGAAATAAGAGATCGCTTCCACATACAACTCAAGGTGAATACATTCAAACCCAAGACTGTTCAATAATTCGGAAGATCCCGGATTAAGCGATAACGCATGTGAATACAGTTTCAGAGCCCATTCATGGTTACCCATTTCACTATGACAATGCGCTACTTCGGCCAGTACGCCGGTATGCTGCGGATGTTTATGATGTACTTTATCATAGAAAGGCAGGGCCTTCTGAAAGTTACGTTCCACTCTCCAGGTCACACCGGATAACCACAATGCATTGACATGGTCAGGCTGCATCTGTAATACCAGGTGACATAAGGTTCTGCACTTATGAATATCATTGTATTGCAGTAACGACTGTGCTTCACTGAAGTATCTTTCCACCGCATTTTTCTTCTGCTGCGGACCATAAAACAACTGTAAAAAAGGATGGAAAAAACTGATGTAGGAAGTCTTGATCCGCGGACTGCGGAAAGGCACCTCCGTTGTAGCTTTTCGTATTGAAAGCAGCTGTTCCAGGTATGTTTCGAAAATGATACCCAGGGACTTGAATTTGTACTGACAACGATTTTCTATGGTGAGTATCGAGAGGATGATGTGCTGTGGATGGAGTTGTTCATCCCCCAGTTTTTTCTGGAACCAGGTGGCATTTTCCAGCATCCTTTCTGCTTCTGTCATGATAGGCACCTTGGGTTTGCTGCCCGTGGGAATAGGGGCGCCGGGCCGTTGTTCCCAGTCCAGTGCGTGTAACCACTGGAGCATCTTTTCCCTGTCGCCTGCCTCGATGGCTACATCGCTGGCGTAAGAGTCCAGGATACCCAGTAATATCATCTGGCTATCAATGTAATAAAGCTTCCTCTCCAGGCTGAAACTCCTGGCATAGGCAAATGCTGTCTTTAGTTCATAGGAGGAAGTTAATAGCATCAGCAATGGTTGAGTACAGTATCAAATTTATGTTTTTTATGGGTATCTACCAGCTGCCAGACATCCATTATTCAATGCGCTGGTAGTACAGCCCGCGGGCCTGCCAGTAAGGATTATCACAAAAACTGCTCCATCGTCAGACAAGTTTACTTGTTTTCACTGCAATTGAATTGTAACTGAAAGGGTTATCTCCCTATAATTCTGTCAGCCGGTCAGGAACGTTCTTAAAACACTTATTATCAGCCGGGGATTTTTTCCTCAAAATTTCCTTCCACCGGATCTTTGATATTCATATCTGCCGGTTTTTTAATAATACCTACCTTCAGTACATGGAAGAATCAGAAAAGCTGAAAAGGGTCGTTGAAGCCCGTATGAAACTCAAAGCCCGCTTTGAGGGGAAAATGAGCCAGACGCCTTCTATGGCGGATGATAAACCGATGGGCAGCGGCAGGCCTAATCGTCATGGTATGCCGGTTGTACCGGTAGGGCAGGTATTGACCCGTAAATGGCCGGTACTTGACCTGGGTATAGAGCCCGAAATTCCGCTCGATGAATGGAAGCTGGTGATAGATGGCGCAGTAGAGCACCCGGTAGAACTGAGCTGGGATGATTTTATGGCACTGCCGCAAACGGAAGATACTTCCGATTTTCATTGTGTGACCACCTGGTCAAAGCTGGATATGAACTGGAAAGGGGTACGTCTCCTGGACCTGGCGGCACTGGCGCAACCAAAGGAAAATGCCACACATATCCTCTGTTACGGCTACGATGATTATACGACCAATGTCTCCCTGGAAGAAGCCCTGAAACCAGACGTACTGCTGGTACATACAGTGGAAGGCGCACCTCTGCCGGTTGAGCATGGTGGTCCGGTGAGAATGATCACCCCGCAGTTATACGCCTGGAAAGGCTCCAAATGGATCCGCAGGATAGAATTCCTGACGGAGAACAAGTTGGGTTTCTGGGAGGAGCGGGGTTACTCGGATACTGCCTATCCCTGGAGAAATGACCGTTATAGTTAAATCGCTTCAAAGACTACCTGTCTGAGGCAGGTATCTGCATAAAAAGAGGGCACTTCAACTTTTGAAGTGCCCTCTTTTTTTTATTTCCCATACCCGGAGGTATACAATTGTTTGATTTTTATCAGAAATGCTTTGTTATGTATAATTCTGCGCACCTAACAGTGTGTAGTTTTGTGCTCTCGATTGAACGCATCGCTGGTCAGGCGACAAAACAGCCGGCTCACTCAAACCGGGGATAGAAATGACCGGCTTTGGTCATTTTCATTGCGGACAAATATTTTGAGCTTTGTATTCACCATTCAGATCCCCCCTGCCGTGACAACTGTGGCAGTTAAGATATGTTACATGAACAGTGTAAACAGTTGTAGGTTTAGCAATGGCTGGAGTATTCCTACTTTAGCCTTTTTTTATTCTTCCGGTGCAAGCCAGACGAGTTTTGCACCTTTCCCTTTTGCTGTTACCTCCAGTTTCAATGTCACATATACGTTGCGCTCACTGTTATAGTCGGCTATATTGAATACAGACAATGCGTGCGTTTCATCTTTTTTCAGTTTTCCGAAAAACGGCGTACGTGCCGGCGTTGTTGTACCTGCTGTATAAATGTAAGCCTGGCCGTTGGACGGCACTTTCAGCTGTACCACTTCCGCTCCTGCTGTACCTTTATTCTGCTCTGCGTCGTTCATGAGTATATACATCCTGTCTTTGATGTTCAGATAGGAGAAGGAGCGATACTGATCTCCCAGGATAAACTGTTGTGCCGACAGGCCGCGATGCGCCAGATAGAAGCTGGAGTAAGCGGTATTTTTCAGGTATTGCTTTTTAGGAATGAAGCTGGAGGAAGTCAGTTTGTGACCGGCATCAAAAGTGCTGATCGCCATATTGTCCAGGTTATAGTAGGTATATGCCTGTCCGTTGAGCGGCTGGTGTTTTTCCGGATTCAGTTCTTCGTAAACGATCGAATAACTGCCATCTGTATGTAATATCAGGTCCTGTGGGGTTCCGGTATAGCTTTGTTTAGGCCCAAAGAGCTTCTTTTTCTCTGCATCTGCCTCAGATGGATAGATGTCCAGGAATTGCTCTGTTTTGCCCTTTAAAGGGTCTATAATCGCTAAGAAACCACTATAAGGCTGAGGGTTGGTATCTTCAATATGTGCAGTACCCAGTAGCATCAGTTTTTTAGTAACAGGATTAAAACGGACGATCGCACTGTCAGCAATACGGTTGTCAGGTAAATCCAGCAGTTCTGCTGTCATCTTACGACCTCCTTTGACGAGAGAGAGCAGTACGAGCTGTCCTTCCCTGTCACTGGTAGCGATCTGATTGTAGGCGAAACCGAGGATACATACCCGGTCTTCACCCAGTACTGCCATATCCAGGTAGTTCAGCGACGTGTATTTGTATGGCGGCTGATAGAATGCCCTGCTGGTTTCCTGGTGCTGGCCATTGTACATCACCACTTCCATCTGGTTCTTGTCAGCAAATTCATTTCTGTTTCTGCGGATGAATACTGCGTAGTTATCACTGGCAGGGTCCTTGCTCACGGCAAAAGAGTTTACCGGGTCAAATTCCGGTATCCAGCGTACGTCCATGAACTGAAACTTCTCCGCTTCTGCGATCTTTTCCTCTCTTTGCAGATTACCGGTAAGGCCGTCGAATACGATCCTGTAGAGCGATGGGGTCCTTTCCTCTACTTCGCTGATCAGCATAACGATAGAACCATCGGCTTCGAAAATGCCATTTACACGGGCGCCTCTCAGCTTTTGAAAGATAGGGTCATGATGTTTGTTCAGCGAAAGTTTGTGCTGGGGATCGTAAAACGTCAGATTGATACCGTTCCTGTTGGACAGATGGACCACCACCGTGTTCCCATTTTTTAGTTGCAGGAGTTTGGCAAATCCGGACTCAGGTTCCTTAAATAAGGGTGTTTCGGCTACAGTTTTGAATTGCGCGAATGCAATTGCCTGTAACAAGGCAAGCAGACACGATAGGATAGTTGCTTTCATAGGTTCAGTTGTTCGGTTGTTAGGATTTTCCGGTACTAAGGTATCAAATATCCCCGTTAGTTGTCCATAAATTCCCATGCGCTCTGGTAGGCGTTCTGCTGCTCTGCATAGGCTATAAACCCTGCATAGAAGGGCAATTGGGACAAGGTAGCGCTGTCACCTATGATCACCAGCTTCTTTCGGGCTCTTGTCATAGCCACATTCATACGTCTGATGTCAGAGAGGAAGCCGATCTTATTGTCGTTATTGCTTCTTGTCATGCTGATATAGACAATATCCCTTTCCTGCCCCTGGAAACTGTCGATCGTATTCACAGAGATCCTGTCTCCGTAAGCCTGTAGCTCCGGTACGGACAACAGTTGTTCTTTCAGGATATTGATCTGTTGTTTGTAAGGGGATATGATAGCAATGCTGGGGAATTGCTGCGGCTGATAATGTGTGTGCAGACCTGTAACAAATTGCCGCAGGTGTTTGAACAGGAAGGCTGCTTCTTCCGGATTGGTCGTACTGGTACCTTCTGTTTTTTCATCAAAGCCACAACCGGCAGTATCTACAAATGACAGTGGCATATCATCGGGGAACAGCGTATGTGCTGCTACAGAGGCATGTGCTTTCAGTTTATCTGCATAGAAAACAGCAGATGAATAACCCATGATCATCTCGTGCATACGATATTGTTCTTCCAGCAATACCACTGATTCCGGATGAAGGGCAATACATTTTTCCAGCAGGGTAGTGCTTAACCCGTTTCTGGCTGCTTCATCCGATTTTACAGTAGGTGACAGCTGACAATGGTCGCCGGCCAGTACCACTTTCTGTGCTTTCAGAATAGGTATCCAGCAGGCTGGTTCCAGCGCCTGTCCTGCTTCATCGATGACGATAGTATGGTATTTCAGCTTCCGGACGGTATAGTGATTGGCGCCGACCAGTGTAGCTGTAATGACCTGTGCTTTTGCCATCAGATCGTCCATGATATACTGTTCGGTGTTCTCTACCGACTTCATGATATTGCGGGCTTCGTCAAACAGGGCCTTGCGTTGTTCACGTTCTGCTTTTCCGAAATTACGTTTGTATTTGTGGGCCATGTCTCTGAACTCATTGGCCTGTTTTTTCAGGCGTTTGATCTCCTTCATACTGGCATGTTCCGTCATACGGCTATCCAGTGTGAGGGAAGATAAACGTTCGGACACACGGGCCGGGTTGCCAACCCGGAGTACGTTGAGACCTTCTTCAGACAGCTTTTCACTCAGCAGGTCCACAGCGGTATTGCTGGGCGCTACTACAAGGATCTGTTTATTATCCTGTCTGATCAGCGCTTTGATCGCCTGTACCAGTGTGGTGGTCTTTCCGGTACCCGGAGGACCATGCACAATGGCAAGATCATTCGCAGCCAGTATACGGTTCACAGCATTTTGCTGGGAAGCGTTGAGTTTTGGAATAGTGACAGGAGGGAGGTTGTCATGGAAGGTAGGCGACTTTTCGCCTGTCAGCACCCGGATAAGGCGATCATTTTCTCCTTTATCAGCAAAGGTATCAGCCTGTTTGAGCGCATTTTGCATCTCATCATAGCTGTTGTCGTCAAAAAGGAGGTCGATCCCCAGTTTACCATTGCTGGCCCATTCCGGCAGCTCGTCGGTACGCAGGGTGATCTTCAGCTTATTACCGCCCTGGTAGGTGACAGTGCCTTCCACCCGGTCGGTTTTTGGATCATGATTCGAAAAAAGTACTGCTGATACGCCAAAACGGAGCTGGTGACCGATATCCTGGTGAGTGGTACGCTCTACCTCTACGGTGAGATAGTCTCCACGGCTCATTTCTGAACCCCTGATAGCAATAGGGTACCAGCTGAGTCCATTCGCCCTGCGCTCGGCTACAGACGTGGAGGCTGTCATTTCCAGGTATGCTTTTCTATCTACTTCCCGCTCTGTCTTCAGTAATTCCAGCAGCTTTTTGAAATAATCCATGGCGCGAAGGTACGGCAATAATAGTTTTGCCAGGGAAGGAGGAGAAGAGATAGGCCGGATAGTTCATATCCGGCCTTTGCTTTTTATGACTTCTTCAGGCGACCAAGGATATTTGTCGTATAACTCACATCCTTTGTAATGTTCCCGTTCTGATCTTTATTATGATAACTGCATCCGAAGATAAACTCCATCATACCAGCACCCTGAAATGAAGCGCGCAGGGTATCTGCGATCTTCAGTTCTTCGCCTGCCGGCGTCTGCTGACCAGCCGTGATCGCACAACCCGCGCCTACACCGATCAATACATTCTGCTGACTACCGATGGCGTCTGTATATGATTTTACAATGCTCCTGATCTGATTCGCCTTGTTCCAGTAAGACATGGTCTGTACGTAATCCAGGTATTGTTTTGAACGTTTGATCTGTGCAGTGTTATAGTTGTTATAGTCTACTACAGACAGGATCCTGCCGGTACCTGATGCCGGTCCGGCTACCTTGCTGAGGGCAATGACGCCACTGTCAATATTCGCGGTCCGGCCACTGCTGTATTCCAGATCCAGGTCTACGCCGTCCAGTTTCCATTTATCGAGTGAATCCCGGACTACTTTTGCCATAGAGTCAGCAGCTGCGGCAGACAGCTTTACCAGTGAACCGGCAAAGGAGGTGGCCACTACCCTGATACCACGTTTTTGCAGGGCATATGCTTTGGTCAGTACGTCGCTCCATTCATTCTGGCCGGATACGCCTCTGTGTTCAAATTCCCATCCACCTGCAGCGGTTCTGCCAATACCAAGGGTAAAGATATTCACCACGTCTACGCCATCAGGTATAGCGTCCAGCGGACCAACTGATGACCTGTCGTAACAGCAGCCTCCCCAGTATTCGACCATAACAGGACGTTTGGTGAGGGAAATACCGTAAAACGGAGAACGATCCTCCTCATGGGTCGTATCAGTACCACCGCCGGTACCTGGCTGGTCAGGGTTATTGTCTTTCTTACAGGAATTGGATAAGGTCAGCACGGTTCCGATGCAGGCAAACAGTACAGCGTACTTTAGCATAAAGTAGAATTTGGGTTTCATGTGTGTAACCGGTCGTTTAAAACGTTATAAATAGGTAAGTAGTTTATCAGTGGATGTCAACATAAACAGGCAGCCCCGGTCACCAGGGAGCAGGTATAATGATAATGTATGATGACGGGAAAGTGGGTATGAGGCAATCGCTGATAGCTATAATAAACGCATGAAAACACAGATTCGTATAATTGGCGGACTTGTTTTAAGAAATAGCTATTTTAGGAGTGGTGACAGAATTTTTTCAGATTTGGCCCCGATATTTGTTGATACCCGGTCCTGAGACTTCAATTTATTATGATGTGATATGGATTTGATACTAACCGCACAGATAATGGAGAAATATGTAGTTGATCTTTTTGAACGGCTGACGTCTTCGGCCCTGCTATACCATAACTTATCCCATACCCAGCAGGTAGTAGCGCATGCAACGGAGATCGCCACTTATTACCAGCTCGATGAACAGACCCTATTTATTATAAAAGCAGCTGCATGGTTTCACGATACCGGTCACCTGGTGGCTGAAATGGCCGTACATGAGGCAGCCAGCGTTGGTCTGATGCGCACCTTTATGGAAACGCAGCACGTCAGTGATACACTCATAGAAGAGATCTCCCGCTGTATCATGGTGACGCGCTTTCCTTCCAACCCGCAAACGCTCCCCGAGTCAATTATCTGTGATGCAGATACTTACCATTTCGGAACACCGGAATTTAAGATAACAGATGACCTGGTGAGACAGGAGTTTCAGCTAAGGCTCTGCACGCAATTTCCTGACTGGTACGAAGGGGCATTGAGGTTACTGAAGTCCCATCATTTCTTTACTACCTACTGTCAGAAAAAATTAGATAGTGGAAAATTTAATAATATTTTATATATTGAAAAAAAATTAGAAAACAGATCTGTCTGAAAGCCCGTTTCTTTGGTTTGTCTACAGAATTGCTTTTTAAATTTACCTATGAATAATCAGCATGTTATGAGCGAGTCCTATACCAGCCACTGATAACATCAACAAGAAATTTACGGACCTACAACTGTTAAGATTATGCTTAAAAAAGTGTTCAGCTTTTTGCTGCCTGCTATTGTCCTTTGCTGTCAGTACTCAACCGCCCAGCAATCCTTGCCGACAACATTAGCGCTATCCGAAACTGACTCTGTGTATGGGTATGTGCAACCACCTTCCAAACATCTTGATGGCCGCTTAATTGCGATACCGGTTACCTTTATTGCCTATGGTGCTGCTTCTTTGAAACTAGGTGACCTGAAGAAGCTGAACACGCATATGAATAACGAGATCTTCCTGGAGAGCCGTCACAAGCCTTTACATTTCGATAACTATCTGCAATATGCTCCTGCCGCAATGGTATATGGACTGAACCTGGCGGGAGTGAAAGGAAAGAATAACTTCATCGATCGTACCATGATCTACGGTATTTCCAATGCGATCCTGGGCGCTACCGTGATGACCACAAAACATTTTACCCATGAGTGGAGACCGGACGGTTCCAATCAGATGTCTTTTCCTTCCGGACATACTGCGACTGCTTTTGCAGCAGCAGAATTCATGAGAAGAGAATACCAGGACAAATCTGTATGGTACGGTGTTGCAGGTTATGCTATGGCAGCTACAACGGGTTATATGCGTATGTATAATAACAGACACTGGTTCGGAGATGTAGTGGCAGGTGCTGGTGTGGGTATCCTGTCAACCGATCTGGCTTATTTTCTCTATCCGAAGATGAAACGGATCTTTACCGGTATCAGAGATAATGGGGCTACAGTGGTTACACCGACTTACCAGGATGGCGCTGTGGGATTATCCCTGGTGCATATGTTTAAATAAATAATTATATACTGTTACCGGTATCCCCACATTCGGGGATATGCTACCCGCTTCTTTCTACAGACCTTCGTCCCGTCAATACGGATGATGTCTAAATCTAAATCGAAATTACCGGGCTTGTGTAAAACGCCTGAACAGTATGCGCATCCTATTGTATAAAAAAAGGGAATTACATCATGTAATTCCCTTTATATTTTTTAGTCATTCACGACTGGCATCAGGCCTCTGAAGTTCCCCTGTATCACAGCATCTGTGTAATCCAGCACATAACTTATGCGATAGGTTTCAGAAGGGTCTTTTTCGATCTTTATACTGCCGGAGCGGAGCTCAGATAATTGTGTTCCGGTACCGCTAACGATATTGCCGTTGCTGAAATCAGCATCCAGCCCTGTTGTTGCAATACTGAAGTTGTTCTTTTTGTCAAATGAAGCAGACTCTCTCGGCATGTACATATAGGTCTGTCCATTGACAAATGTATCTATCTCTATCTGTATTCCGGTTACTTTACCGGAGAAAGAAAGGTTATTCACATTCGCGTTTGATATCAGCATTCTGCCGCCTTCCTCTGTACTCCATTGTATACGGAAACCGTATGGAGTTTCAACAGGACTGCCGCTGTTAAGGCTGAATGTGTTTTCCGGCACCTGGGTAGAACCGTCTTTGTCTTTACTACATGCGGAAAATAATGCAACAGCAATAGCGCAACAGAAGATTAATCTTTTCATGGTTTTGTCTTGTCGTTTAAGAAAGTTCAGGTTTAAAAAGTATGGTTACATTTCGAACGTACTGTAGTTCTCATTGTAGGTAGCATGGCCCACAAAACGGCAACAATAATGCCAGATATAAGGGAGACCGGCCATATCCCCGGGTTTGGGGATATGCTTATTTTATCTGTTCAATCCATTCCTGCATGGTGTGCAATACTGTCAACAGCTCATTGTCACTGATGATGTAGGGAGGCATCAGGTAGAGTACATTCCCTATAGGACGCAGCCATACGCCTCTCTTTTGTGCAAACTCCTTAAATCCGGCAAGACACTGTGCATCTTTCATCTCCAGTGCACCAATGGCCCCAATGGTACGTTTCTGTATCACCGCAGGTGCGTTGATCTTATCAAATGCCGCGCGGATCATGCTTTGTATATGGGTAATCTTCTCGAGGTAATTTTCAGATTGTATGATATCGATGCTTTGCAGCGCGACTGCACAGGCCAGCGGATTAGCCATAAAAGTAGGACCATGCATCAGTGCCTTTTCATAGTTATCTCCCAGGAAACTATCAAAGACGGCACTGGTAGCCAGCGTGGCGGCATGCCCCATATAACCGGCCGTCAATGCCTTCCCTAAGATCATCAGGTCTGGTGTGATGCCCGTATGATCTGCAGCAAACAGTTTTCCTGTGCGGCCAAAGCCGGTAGCTACTTCGTCAAACACTAACAATACATTGTATTTCGTACACAGTTCTCTGGCCAGTTTCAGATATAAAGGCGAATAAATATGAAAGCCGCCTGCACATTGTACGAGGGGTTCAACAATAAAGGCAGCAATATTTGCATGCTCGCGTATCAACAAAGCCTCCAGCTGATCTGCTGCGGCTTGTACTGTTGCTGTATCCGCATCAAACCCACCAGTGGGAATGTCAAGTATAAAACCCCTGTTCAGCACATCTGCAAAGGCCCTGGTGAAGTCGGAATCATCACTTACTTCCATTGCTTTGAACGTATCACCGTGATACCCGTTCTTCAGCGAAATGATCCTGCTTTTGCCGGTATATCCCAGGTTGCGCCAGTACTGAATACTCATCTTCAGCGCTACTTCCACACCAATGGAACCACTGTCAGAAAAGAACACATGATTCAGTCCTTCAGGCGTAATACTAACCAGCTTTGCCGCCAGATCAAGGGCAGGATGATGTGTCATACCTCCCAGCATAACATGGGCGAATTTATTGGCCTGCGTAAGGAGTGCTGCGTTGAGTACCGGATGATTATAACCATGAATAACGGCCCACCAGGAGGAAATACCATCTATCAGTGAACGGCCATCTTCCAGGTGCATGATCACGCCTTCTCCTGCTACCATCCTGGGCAATTCACTGATCTGTCTCATCTGTGTATAAGGATACCAGAGGGACTGACTATTTTTATGATCTGACATATGTAATTAGGAATTAAGAATTAGGAATTAAAAATTAGGGATGAGCGCAATTGGCACCAATTCTTAATTCTTAATTCCTAATTCCTAATTTTTCCGCAAATATAGCCTATCAACACTAACTTTCTTCCGGTTGCAGCACCGACAATATATTCCCTGCCGGGTCTTCAAACCAGGCGATCAATGGCCAGCCCTGCCGGCAGATACCTTTCTCATCCGTCCTGATAGGTTCGTCATATTGCAGGAAACGGATCCCTCTTGCCGTCAGTCCGTCTACTGCTTCATCTATATTCTTAACAGGAAAATTGAGGATCGTAAAGCTTGCTGCGGAGTGATTCGGTTTCTCATAGATGATGATATGTCCGCCACCATTGATGTTCAGCTGTAACATACCTTCCATGAGGTCTTCTACATCGAGTCCCAGTGTATCTGCATAAAAATTCCTTGCCCTGGCGATATCATTGACAGAAAATCCGCTGAATGCTTTTGTATGCCTGAACATAATGTAAGGATTTGGTGATACTGAAATGGCATCAATAAGCGGGCCGGATCGGCTCCTGCTCAATATGAACAAATTGTAACTATCTTATAAGTGTGTAAAAAATCGTATATTTGCATCCCTTATCTATGAACCTGGCTATAGATAACACCAAACAACATTTTGTAACCCTAAAACACTTCACAAATTCAGAAGTACAACAATGGAAAGGAAATTAGTGTCCCCGGTTGTCATTGATGACGTACAACCAATTGAGGGTGCGGACCTTATCGAAGTAGCCACCGTTAAGGGGTGGAAGCTTGTTATTAAAAAAGGAGAATTCATAACAGGTGATCACGCAGTCTATTGCGAAATTGATTCTTTCCTGCCGGTAAAGGAGGAATTTGAATTCCTGAGAAAAAGCTCATTCCGCAGAATGGGAGAGCAGGAGGGCTTCAGGCTCAAAACAATGAGAATGAGAGGACAGATCTCTCAGGGTCTCTTATTGCCTATCAGATTGCTGGATGGCTATACCTACCAGCTGGGTGAGGACGTATCCGCACACCTGGGTGTGGTGAAATACGAGCCACCTATGCCAGCTGCATTGGGCGGTATTGCCAAAGGCAATTTCCCTTCCTTTATCCCTAAAACGGATGAGGAAAGGATCCAGAACCTCAGCAAAGAGTTTGCGTCATACAAGCAACATACTTTTTATGTAACGGAAAAACTGGACGGTTCTTCTGTAACATACTATATGAACGAAGGTCTGTTCGGCGTATGTTCCCGTAACCTGGACCTCGAGGAATCAGAAGATAACAGTTTCTGGAAGGTAGCTGCAAAGGAGAATATTGCTGCTAAACTGGCTGCGCTTGGTAAGAACATCGCTATTCAGGGTGAATTGATCGGTGAAGGTATACAGGGGAATGCGTATGGTCTCCGCGGACAATCCGCACGCTTCTTTAATGCGTTTGATATCGATGCATACAGGTACCTCGGACTGGACGAATTCAGGGAGTTAATAGCATCGCTTGAATTGCAGACAATACCTATCCTGGACCTCAACTATACATTACCGGCTACACTGGATGAAATGCTGACCATCGCAGATGGTGCGTCAGTACTGAGTCCGGCGGGTAAGTCTGTGGAAAGGGAAGGACTGGTGATAAGGTCTACCGACAGAAAGATCTCATTCAAGGTGATTTCAAACAAATTCCTTTTGAGCGAAAGATAAAAGAAAAGGGTCCGCTACTAACGGACCCTTTTTTATATACTTATAGGTTCTTCTATAGTCTGACTATACTTATCTTCCGTAATTCTTTCGATGATAAGGCAGCATTGAACGAAAGAGAGGTATATTCAAACCATTGTCTGAAGATGAAATGACTCAACTACCTCCTGCTTTCCACGGTGTAGATAAAACTATCTGACTTATAATACCCCATATTCAGTTCAATAGGTTTCTCGTCCTGATCATAGACAAAACGTTTCCTGAACAATACCGGACTCCCCGCATCGATCTCCAGTTTACCCCCTATAAAATTGTCAGCAGCCTTCGCGCTGATCTCTTCCTTGGAAAGGGTGGCAATCACCTTATAATCCTGCTCCAGTATTTCATATAACGGCCGTTTAAAATCCTCTTCGCCACTCAGTCCGATAGCAGGATGAAAATAGGAAACAAAGTACACAAAAGGTCCTTCCGGCCGTCCGCGCAATCTCTCCAGTTTTAACACCTTCTGCTCTGGTTTGATGTCAAAAAAGTGCACCAGTTCTTCCTGTGGTTTTACCCAGCTGATATGCAGTTCAAAATTTCGGATAGGAATACCCCGTGCCGCCATCTCCTGGGAGAAACTTTTCCAGTTCATAGACTTCGAACTGACCGTCTTCTCCGAGACCTTTGTCCCGATTCCTTTCTTACGTACCAGTAGTCCCTCATACACCAGTTTATTCAGGGCCTGGCGCAGGGTTGTACGGGAAATCTGTAACTCTTTGGATAACTCGACTTCATTAGGAAGAAACTTTCCGTTGCGGAATTGCGGGTCTTCAATCATTTTCCGCAATAGTTCCTCCGCCTGAATATGCAGGGGCACATTGCTGTTATGGTCAATAGAAAGATGCATCATACGGGCCGAAAATATCAAAAGTAAAAGACTATGTCTAAAAAAGGGGCAAAATAAATTTGCTTTCTATGAACAATGTTTTATATGTTTGTACATATTAAAATACTGTAAGTCGCTTATTTACAGTATTAATCCCTAAACCGAATGACTAATACTATAATATCAATTGTATATGTATATACATATTATGAATAGACTAAAACGATGGTATACAGACAAATACTGTGTGCTGCTGCTCGCAGTGATGACTGTCAGTGCCGCTCATGCACAGCAAACGCCTGCTTTTACGTCTATCGGACTCCAGCCTACTGTAGCCTATTTAAAGTATCAGGGACGTTCTGCCAGGATGGTCAGACTACTTTTCCATGGTGGAAATAGTTATGCGCCTGCTATGGCTTATATGACGTTTAACGGCCTGTATGACAGTATCCCGCTGACGGCTGCTGAGAAAGGCATCAGTGTATTTGAACTGCCTTTACCCGGTGCACCGGTACAACATGAAACGCAGTTATATGTAAAACTCACATCTGGTGGAAGGGAATATACAGCCCGTTGTATGGTAGCGCCTGCGCCGGAATGGAAAGTATATCTGCTGCCGCACTCTCACGTGGATATCGGGTATACCAATGTGCAGGAGAAAGTCATGAAACTGCATATGAACAATATTGACGAGGCGATCAGGATTGCGGAGCGTACACAAAACTATCCACCGGATGCCCGTTATAAATGGAATACAGAGGCTTTCTGGGTAGTGGACCACTACCTGGCTGCCGCAGATGAAACAAAGAAAAAAGCCTTCTGGGAAGCCGTTAAAAAGGGTTGGATCATTATCGATGGCGCTTACGCGAATATCAATACCAGCGTAACAGATTCCCGTCAGCTGATGCAGATGTTTTATACAGCCGTTAAAACAGCGAAAGACCACGGACTGGATATCACCACCATGTTCCAGGGAGATGTACCTGGTGCTTCCTGGGGACTGGCCAGTCAGTCGGGTATCACCGGCATCCGCTATTTCTGGGGCGCCCCCAACGCAAGTGACCGTATCGGTCAGTCGCCCGGATGGAGAGACAGACCCTTTTACTGGCAATCACCTGGTCAGCAGAAAATGCTGTACTGGCAAAGCGAACCTTATTCCATCGGGTATACATTAAAAGGCAGCAAGATCCCTAACTTCTTCACCGTAGAAGATCCGGTGCCTTATTATACCGGTCATCCTTCGGAGAACTTCCTGAATCCTTATCTGTTCAGTTACCTGGCAGCGCTGGACAAAAAGAAGTTTCCTTACAACATGACCATTATGACATGGGCGATGAGTGATAACGCGCCTATTGACCCTGAACTGCCGGAAGCGGTGAAAGCATGGAATGAGCGTTATACATCGCCAAGACTGGTCATTACTTCCGTGAAACAGTTCTTCACCGATTTTGAGGCCGCTTATGCGGACAAGATACCCGTAGTATCCGGTGATTATACAGAGTTCTGGACAGATGGCATTGCTTCCGCAGCCAGAGAAACCGGCTTTAACAGGAATGCTTCTGAAACATTGCAACAGGCAGATGCGGTATGGGCATTACGGGGTAAAGCAGACTATCCGGCAACGGCCATAGATACGATCTGGAATAATATTCTGCTCTTTAATGAACATACCTGGGGTGCTTACAACAGCATCTCCAATCCTGATGATCCAAAGGCGGTCTCACAGTGGGGATATAAACAGTCCTTCGCATTGAAAGGGCATACACAGTCTGCCGCTATGCTGACATTGGCAACAGGTGGAGACGCTATCGCCAATGCAATAGATGTATACAACACGATTGGGGAAGACCGTACGGAATTAGTATTGGTGTCTGCGGCACAAAGTACTGCCGGCGATCTGGTGAAAGATAGTAATGGAAAGAAAGTACCATCTCAGCGTCTTAGTACCGGTGAACTGGCTATTCTGGTACAACATATCGCACCCTATGCGAAACAACGCTTTACCATACTGGCAGGGAAGGCGTATAGCAATACCAAATCAGTTGTCAGCAATACCACGCTGCAAAATGATTTGTATAAAATAACACTGAATGCAGCAACAGGTACGATCGAAAAACTGGAGCGGAGTGGTATTCAACACAACCTCGCAGATTCCGGTGGATTGAACCGTTATTCCTATCTGCCGGGTGATTCCCTGCAAAGTATCGCATACGCTGGTCCGGCAACTATTACCATAAAAGAAAAAGGTCCGCTGGTAGTCAGTGTGCTGGTATCCGCTGTTGCACCCGGCGCCAATGCACTCAATACAGAAATAACATTGGTGGCAGGTGTAGATCGTGTACAGATCATCAATACGATCGATAAGAAAGCTATTACAAAGAAGGAAGGCGTACACTTCGGATTCCCTTTCAATGTAGCCGATGCACAGGTCAGATACAGCATTCCCTGGGGCAGTATCAATGTAGAAGCAGATCAGTTGCAATATGCCAACAGGAACTGGTATACCGTACAACACTGGGTGGATGTATCCAATAAAGACTATGGTGTAATCTGGTCAACACCAGACGCACCATTGTTTGAAGTAGGTGCACAGACAACCGCCGATCTTACCGGTGGATTGTATGATTCTCCCAAATGGATCAGCTTCACAGAACAACATCCTGCGATCTATTCCTGGGTGATGAACAACCTGTGGCATACCAATTTCAGACATGCCCAGGAAGGACCGACTACCTTCCGCTATTACCTGACCGTACACCATGGTTATGATGCCTATGCTGCGAATCAACAGGGACTGGCCAATCACCGTCCGTTAATAGCAGCGCCGGCCAGTGGTCCGGCAACAGAATCCCTGCCTTTTAGCATCCAGTCCAAATCGGTCTATGTAGAGAGTCTGAAACCTGCGGCTGATGGCAAAGGTGTGATCGTATGGCTGGTGAATGCAGCGCCGGTTGAAACCAGCGTTTCCTTCAGGGCAAACAATACTACAGCAAAACTCCGGCTCACCGCTACGAATATGCTGGAAGAATATAAACAGTCATTAGACAACACCCTCACATTACCTGCAAAAGGTGTGATGATGATACGTGTGGAAAACAAATAACAATAATCAGATTGGTCATGTTGAACGCCGAAAAATATATCACTACGCAGCTTGTATCAGCAGTCACTTCAGACAGCTGGCGTAAATCGGGTCAGCCTTTGCTGCCCTTACAGCAGCCATCCTTACCGGAAGGTTATAATATCTACCCGGCGCATGCACTGGGTAATGGAAAAATAAAAGAAGGGTATGAGACACTGGCTGCATGGATCGCCAGTCATCCTCAGGTGTTGATAGATGGTTATACCGGTGTGTTCTGGGACGAAATACAGGATTCGCTGGCAGTCATATTCGCAGAAAAAGAAATACGCGTAAAGTGGCATTATACAGCAGCTGCAATGAAAGATACAGCTACTGCAGACCAACTGGTAGCACCTTTTACCGGTGAACATGGCGCGGTATGGGGTACCCGTACAACCCTGCAACTGACTGACTTCTTTGATGCACAAAAGCTGGCAGAGATACAACCCGATCCTGCATATGATGTGAATATAGTCATTGGTATTGGTGCGGCCCTGACAACATGGAAAGCGCCACTGATCTATCTGGATATACCAAAGAATGAACTGCAATACCGTATGCGGGCGCAGACTGCCGGTAATCTGGGTACGCAGACGATGGACAAGCCAGCCGAAATGTACAAACGCGCCTATTTCGTTGACTGGGTTGTACTGAATGCACACAAGGCATCTATAGCAACAGCTATCAGTGTGTTTGCAGATTCACAGTGGGGACAAACCCTTACCTGGATCCAGTCGGAAGATCTACTGGCAGGTATACAGCATATCAGCCAGGATACCTTCCGGGTACGTCCCTGGTTTGAAGCGGGCGCCTGGGGTGGTCAGTGGATGAAACAGCATATTGCTGGTCTGCCGCAGGAAGAAGTCAATCTCGCCTGGTCTTTTGAAATGATCGTACCGGAGAATGGTGTATTATTCGAAAGTGATCACTATCTTTTCGAAATACCTTTTGAATGGCTGATGTTCCTGCAATATAAAGCTATTCTGGGCAAACATGCGGGGATCTTCCAGTATGAATTCCCGATACGCTTTGACTTCCTGGATACGTTTGATGGAGGCAACCTGTCCATTCAATGTCATCCTTCCATGGATTATATCCGGGAGCAGTTTGGCGAGACGTTTACACAGGATGAAACCTACTATATTTTAGACTGTAAAGAAGGCGCGGGTGTGTATCTTGGTTTCACAGAGGATATAGATCCGGAGCAGTTCAAAGCTACGCTGGAACATAGTCAGCAGCAGCAACAGCAGCTGGAGATCACGGATTATGTACAATTGCATGAAGCGAAAAAGCATGACCTGTTTCTGATCCCGAATGGTACGGTGCACAGCGCTGGCGCGGATAACCTGGTACTGGAGATCAGTGCAACGCCCTATATCTTTACCTTTAAGATGTATGACTGGGTGAGACTGGGACTGGATGGTCAGCCAAGACCGATCAATATTGATCATGCATTTAAAAACCTGGTGTTCAGCAGAAAAGGGGAACGTGTGCAACAGGAACTGATATCGGTGCCGGCATTAACACAAAAAGGTGCTGACTGGGAATTATGGCACCTGCCTACCCACGAGCAGCATTTTTATGATGTGGAGCGCATCGAACTGGAAACTACCGTATCTTTTGAGACAGCAGGACGCTGTATGATACTGATGCTGGTTGAAGGTACTGCGGTGGCGGTGAAAACAGCGAATGGCAAAGAGACATTGTATCAGTATGCGGAAACATTTGTAATACCCGCTGCTGCCGATCATTATACACTCATTAACAAAGGTCCGGGAACAGCAAAAGTGGTGCAGGCATTTCTGAAAGAGGACCATCCCGTATTCAGCATTATCAGTTATGAAAAAACAATCTAGCTTACTTTTAATGACCACGATGGTCGCCTCGCTGGGCGGCTTCCTGTTTGGCTTTGATATGGCCGTTGTATCGGGCATCCTGCCGTTTGTACGGGAGCAGTTCACCTTATCTTCTTTCCAGGAAGGATGGTTTGTGTCCTCTGCACTGGTGGGCTGTATTATCGGTGTTATCTTCTCCGGTAATCTCAGTGACCGCCTGGGTAGAAAAAAGCTGTTGTATATGGCAGCGGCTCTTTTCCTGGTGGCAGCGCTGGGTTGTGCCTTCTTTTCTACGCTTTTCTGGATCATTGCAGCGCGTATCGGTGGTGGGGTGGCTGTGGGTATTGCTTCGAGCATCGTGCCCCTGTATCTGTCTGAAATTGCGCCTGATGATAAAAGAGGGAGACTGGTCACCTATTACCAGCTGGCCGTTACGATCGGTATCCTGGTGGCCTATTGCAGTAACGCCAGCCTGTTGAGTTATGCCGAAGCGCATAAAGCAGATAATAGTGGTAGTGTGTTCCATTTCCTTTTTGTGCAGGAAGTATGGCGGGGGATGTTTGGTCTTGGTATGTTACCGGCAGCCTTGTTCCTCTTCGGACTGATATGGGTACCGGAGAGTCCGCGCTGGCTGATGCAGCAGGGAAAAGAAAAGGAGTCTGCAGGTTATGCGCCGCTGTTTGTACCTGCCATGCGCAGGGCATTACTGATCGGGATATTACTGCCTTTGTTCTCGCAGTTCAGCGGTATCAATGCGATCATTTACTACGGTCCGACCATACTCAATAATGCAGGTATTACACTCAGTAATTCCTTTGTCAGCCAGATCATCTTTGGTGCGGCCAATGTATTCTTTACCATATTTGCGATCTGGAAAGTGGATAGTCTGGGCAGAAGACCATTATACCTCTGGGGCACGGCGGGAGCTACCATCAGCCTTATCCTGACAGGACTCTGTTTTTACCAGAACGTGGCTACCGGTATTCCGTTGCTGCTGTCTGTTTTAGCCTTCCTGGCTTTCTTTGCTTTCTCTATTGGTCCGCTGAAATTTGTCATTGCCGCAGAGATCTTTCCTGATAATATCCGGGCAAAAGCCTTATCCCTTAGTATCATGGTGATGTGGATCTCTGATACAATTGTCGGGCAACTCACACCGATATTACTGCGTAATCTGGGTACAGCACAGACATTCTGGTTTTTCGCCGTATTTTGTCTGGGGGCATTTATAGCGGTCTACCGCTTGTTGCCGGAAACGAAAGGACAGTCATTTGAACAGATAGAACAGTATTGGAAAAATTCAATCAAAAAGATAGCATAATGGACGGATTGGTATTAGCGGTGGATATAGGCGGGTCTCATATTACAACGGCCCTTGTTGATATGCAGCAGCGGACGTTATTGCCCCGCTCTCTATGGCGTGCGAACATCAATTCACATGGCAGTGCAGAAGAGATTATCGCTGGATGGGTAGACGTTATGCAACAGTCGATGGGCAATACCAATGGCGCTAACCGTATCGGGATCGCGATGCCGGGTCCCTTTGATTATGAAGCAGGTATCAGTCTGATAAAAGGGCTGCATAAATATGAATCCTTATATGGGCTGAATATAAAGGAACTGCTGGCAAAAAGACTGCAGATTTCTCCGGATGCGATCAGATTTACCAATGATGCTTCCTGCTTTTTACAGGGGGAATTATTTGCCGGTGTGGCAGAAGGAGCGCAATCTGCCCTCGGACTGACATTAGGCACTGGCTTTGGTTCTTCTGTGGCAGAAAACGGGATGGCGCAGGAGGGAACTTTCTGGAAAACACCTTTCCGGGAAACGACAGCAGAGGAATACTTCTCTACCAGATGGTTTTTACGCCGGTATGAGGTATTAAGCGGAGCGCAGATCAGCAGTGTAAAAGAACTGGCCCTGATGGCACATGAGCCGGGGTACGCAAAAGACATATTTGAAGAATTCGGTCATAATCTGGCCGCCTTTCTGCAGGAACAGCAACCGCTCCCTTCACTGATCGTATTGGGCGGGAATATAGCGCAGGCTTTTCACCTGTTCTTTCGTGGTTTGGAGGAACAGCTGCCGGATGTGCAGTTTGTGGTGTCTACACTGGGAGAGGATGCGATATTATTAGGCGCCGCAGGCGCGTGGACGACAATTAGGAATTAACAATCAGGAATTAGGAATTGAAAATTAAGAATTGATTAATTCGGACTATTCCGGGTATTAAAAAGTTTCAAGAGGTTGTTACCCATAAAACCTATTAGACACAATTCTTAATTTTTAATTCTTAATTGTTCATTATACGATAGTATAGTATCACTACTCCACTACTAAACGACCTTGTCCGCATAAACTCCAGTCTCACCTTCTCTTCCATATCCCTGAACATCGGCACACCGTTCTGAATAAACACCGGATGTACCCATATCTGGAACTCATCGATCAGTCCCTGCCGGATGAAGGATTGTACGATACTGCTGCTGCCGTAGATGATCATATCTTTCCCGGGCGACTGCTTCAGCTTCAGCACTTCTTCGCTGATATTACCTTTTACCAGCCGGGTATTCTGCCAGCTCGTGTTTTCCAGTGTATGAGAGAATACGACTTTTGTATGGTTGTTCATTAGTTCAGCATATTCCAGTTCTACCCCGGTGAAGGACCTGACCGGCCAGTAACGCGCCATGCGTTCATAGCTACGTCTGCCCAGGAGGATGGTGTCCATCTTTCCCAGCTGATGACAGATATAGAGCGACATTTCCTCGTTCCAGAGTGGAAAATGCCAGTCCAGTTCACCATTAATGCCCGCCATAAATCCGTCCAGCGTAACATTCATAGATACGATTATCTTTCTCATTCCATAAGAATTGCTCAATATCAAAGGTACAGTCACTGGATAGGTTGGAGGGGGCGTGTTCCGGACTTGTGGCGGGGTTGTTTCTGACATGCAAATTTCCTTATTTTTGTTGGGCAACCTGTTTAAATCACATTCCCGATGAAACACATTTCAATCCTCGTGCCAGATGAGGCTGTATTAGGTACAATTGCTGATACACGCTATATGTTCACGACGCTCAACGAGTTCCTGGAGGCTGATGGAAAATCTCCCATGTTCCGCGTGCAACTGGTAGGGTTAGGCGGAGAAGTAAGGCTCAATCAGGGTCTTTTCTCGATCCACCCTGATGTGCTGATCGGGGATGTGTCCCGGACGGACCTGATCGTCATTCCGCCTTTGAGCGGGAATCTGAAAGCCACCCTTGAAAGAAATAAGGCATTTCTTCCCTGGATCATCGATCATTATCACCAGGGAGCCGAAGTAGCCAGTCTGTGTATCGGCTCTTTCATGCTGGCGGCTACCGGATTGCTGAACGGCAGGGAATGTTCCAGTCACTGGGCATCAGCGGCTGAATTCAGGGCCATGTTCCCGGAAGTGGACCTGATAGATGGCAGGATCATTACAGAGGAACAGGGACTGTATTCCAGCGGAGGCGCCACCTCTTACTGGAACCTGTTGCTGCATCTGGTGGAGAAAATGACTGACCGTGAACTGGCCATCAGGATCGCGAAACTGTTTGCCCTGGAAATAGACAGGAAAACACAGTCTCCTTTTGTCATGTTCAACGGACAAAAGAAACACGAGGATGAACCGATCAAAAAAGCGCAGGAGTTTATTGAATGTAATCTGACGGAAAGGATCTCTGTGGATGATCTGGCGTCCCGTTTTGCCATCGGAAGAAGGCATTTCGACCGTCGCTTTAAAAAGGCGACCAACAATACACCCGCTGAATATATTCAACGGGTGAAGATTGAGGCCGCAAAGAAATGGCTGGAAAACAGCCATAAGAATGTGAATGAAGTTATGTACGAGGTAGGTTATAACGACACCAAATCTTTCAGGACAGTGTTCAAAAAGATCACGGGATTGTCGCCTATCGACTACCGGAATAAATACAATAAAGAAGCGGTAGTGGCCTGACCTAATCCAGGAAATTGGAGGTCAGCGTATCCCACACTTCCTTACCATTACCGTTGAATACCTGTTTCAGGGCATACATACCAAAACCTTTCGCCTGGGAGAATTCGATCTTGGGCGGCATGACCAGTACGGATGGATTCACGACTGCGTCTATCAGTACCGGACCGTCATGTTCAAACGCCTTTTGCAGGGCGGTACGTACATTGGCAGGATTCTCCACGCGTATGCCTTTGATCCCGATCGCTTCCGCCATCCGGGCAAAATCCGGGTTTTTGAGGTCGGTACCGTAAGGCGGCAGACCGGCCACTTTCATTTCCATGGCAACGAATCCCAGCGAACTGTTATTGAACACGACGATCTTTACCGGCAGGTTATACTGCACGATGGTCAGAATATCTCCCATCAGCATGGAAAAACCACCATCTCCGGAGAGGGAGATGACCTGTCTGCCGGGATGTGTCAGCTGTGCGCCAATTGCCTGCGGCATGGCACTGGCCATAGAGCCGTGGTTAAATGATCCCAGCAGGCGTTGTCCCTTTTTCATTCTCAGGTAACGGGCTGCCCACACGGTAGGTTCTCCTACATCCGCAGTAAAGATGGCATCCGGATCGGCCAGTTCGTTGAGGACATGTGTCAGGTACTCCGGATGAATAGGCGTAGCATCTGCCTTGCCAGTGGCATGACTTTCCAGGGATTCCCGGCTGTTTTGATAGTGTGTGATGCATTTATCAAGGAAGGACCTGTCTGTCTTTTGTTTGAGCAACGGCAACAGACAATAGAGCGTTTCCTTCACATCACCAACCAATCCCAGAGAGATGGCACAGCGCCTGCCCAGGCGTTCTGCCCGGATATCCACCTGGACGATCTTCGCTTTGGAGGGGAACCAGTCCTTATAAGGGAAATCGGTACCCAGCATGATTACCAGGTCACTCCGTTCCATCGCATGATAACCCGAAGAGAAACCGATCAGTCCTGTCATCCCTACATCAAAAGGATTGTCATATTCCACAAATTCCTTTCCCCTTAAGGCATGTACCATAGGAGAATAGACCTTCTCACCAAAGGCGATCAGTTCATCATGTGCACCCGCGCAGCCACGTCCGCAGAGGAGGGTAACTTTTTCGGCAGTATTGATCAGGTCAGCCAGTTTATGCAGTTCCCTGTCAGATGGCCGGATAGCTGGACGGCTCATCAGCAGGGGATGCTCCAGTCCGTTACTCTCCACTGTCTGTGTGGCGACGTCCCCTGAGAGGGCAATCACGGCCACACCACCCAATCCGATCGCATGCTGCATGGCTGTCTGTAATACCCTGGGCATCTGCCGCGCAGAGGCGATGGTTTCACAATAGTGACTACATTCCCGGAAGAGGGCTTCCGGTCTGGTTTCCTGAAAATAGGAGGTGCCTATCTCTGTGCTGGGGATCTGGGCAGCAATCGCCAGTACGGGCGCCATACTACGGTGTGCGTCGTAGAGTCCGTTGATCAGGTGCATATTGCCGGGTCCGCAGCTACCTGCACATACTGCCAGCTGACCAGTCAGCTGCGCTTCTGCGCCTGCGGCAAAAGCAGCGGCCTCTTCATGCCTGTAATGGATCCAGTCCAGTTCTTTGTGCTGGCGTATCTCGTCCGTGATACTGTTGAGAGAATCGCCTACTACGCCGTGTACTCTTTTTACTCCGGCGGCTATCAGTTGTTCTACTATTTGAGCAGCTATTGTTTTGGGCATAAACAAGGTATTTATGAATTAAATGTACTGTTTCAAATCAATGCGTTAGGTCGCTTAACCGGAATTTCGTTGATTCTGGCATGAAGAACCATAACCTGTACAAAAACGGATGAGGCTACCAGAAAAACTGAAATGCTCACCATTTTTTATCCCGGGGAAAGCGTAAACTTGTATACAAAACCGTAAACGCAATGATCACAGTGTTGTCAAGTCCGGCCCGGAATAGTGTAGTGTCCCTGGTAGTATCAAAAGAACAGGCGGAAAAGATCAAAGTGCCAAAGAAATATATCAGCCGTAAGGAAGAGATATTTCAAAACTATCTCCAGCAGATAGATCAGCACCTTGCTGACCTGCTGGCAGGAAAAGTAGAAGAGATGTTTGAACTGAGAGACTTCGCAGAAGCACTGTTCATTCATCCTACACACTTCAGCAATGTTATCAAAGAACATACCGGCTATCATCCCTGCTATTTTTATGAAGAGAAGCTGTTGCAGGTAGCAAAGGAGCTGCTGATGGATAACAAGTATTCAGTAGCAGATGTTGCAGCGCTGATGACATATGATCCTTCTAATTTTACGAAATGGTTTAAAGCGTTTGAAGGCATGACGCCGACGCAGTATCGGAAATTAAGAATGAACGATTAAAAATTAAGAATTATAAGAAAGAGCGCTTCTGTCATTGAAGCGCTCTTTCTACTTATATAACAAAATGTCTTCCCAATTCTTAATCCTTAATTGTTAATTCTTAATTTTTCCAAGATACTGAACTTGCTACCATTTTTCCTTAACTGTTCACCATAATCACATCTCCCCAAAGTCTCACCTTTGTCTTGTTAATAAAACAAAAAAAATGGCAACACAGAAAATAGCACTGGTAACCGGCGGTAGCCGTGGATTAGGAAAGAATGCAGTACTCGAACTGGCAAAAGACGGACACCATGTAGTGTTCACTTATCATAGTAAAAAAGAAGAAGCACAGGAAGTGGTAGCAGCGGTACAGCAGTTCAATGTAGAAGCAATCGCTTTACAACTGGATGTAGCAGCAGTTAAGTCTTTCCCTGCTTTTAAAACAGCCCTCCAACAGGCATTAAAGGAAAAATGGAATACAACGCATATTAACTTCCTGGTGAACAATGCCGGCATTGACCGTTATTCGCAGATCCCGGATACAACAGAAGAGGATTTTGATGCATTGATGAATACCCATTTCAAGGGTGCTTATTTCCTTACACAGACATTACTGGATACCATCGCTGATGGTGGCCGTATTGTTAACTTCTCTACCGGACTGGCACGGTTTGTAACACCTGGTTATGCTGCTTATTCTTCTATGAAAGCAGCTGTGTATAACTTCACAAAGTATCTTGCTAAAGAACTGGGTAAAAGAGGTATTACAGCGAATGTGGTAGCACCTGGTCCTATTGAGACAGATTTCACAAGAAATGCATTTGAGATCCCTGGTGTGAAAGATCACCTGGTAGGACAAACTGCACTGGGCCGTATGGGCGTGCCGGATGATATCGGTGGTATTGTAGCTTTCCTTTGCAGCGAAAGAGCAAGATGGATCACCGCACAGTGTATTGAAGCATCTGGTGGACTGTTCCTGTAGTCTTTTTCTTATCTCGCAGTTGTAGCACCCGCATGGCATAACCATGCGGGTGTTTTATTATTGGCAGTAATTATTCTCCCGGATATTTTGAGAACTGATTTTTTGAATTATATTTGTCTACATAATTAGTAGACTAAACTATCGACCAACTATATGTCAGCTTTAATATGTTGAACGACTGATCTTTGAGCCCGTTGTATCCCACCAGCACAATAAGGCCCATTTCTGTAACACAATAGCAACCTTTCCATAACTATCAACAGTATGCTGTTGATACGGCATACTATTATCCAAACTGTTCGATGTGAAAAAACATTTACATGCTCCTATTGTCCTGTGCATGCTGGTGGGGCCATTACTGAGTAATGCACAATCTTCCGCTCCTCCGTCTGTGGACACCACTATTGCTTCTTCTATGAATCGCACACTGGGCGATGTCATTGTCGTAGGATATGGCGCACAAAGCAGAAAAGCAGTGATCGGCGCTGTTACGAGTATAAAGGCAGCAACGATCAAAGACAGGCCTGTCGCCAGTTTTGACCAGCAACTACAGGGACGTGCACCTGGTGTCCAGGTAAGCGCCAATACAGGTGTTCCCGGTGATGGTATCTTCTTTCGTATACGTGGTACGACCTCCATCAATGCTGGCAACGATCCGCTGTATGTAGTAGATGGTGTATTCATCAACAATCAGTCTTTACAGAAAGTCACTACGCAGGGACAGGGCAATAATCCACTGGCAGATATCAATCCTGCCGATATTGAATCTATCTCTATTCTGAAAGATGCCACTGCAACTGCCATATATGGTGCGAGAGCCGCCAATGGTGTAGTACTGATCACGACAAAAAGAGGGGCATACAACAGCCGGCCTAAAGTAGGATTCAACACCTATCTGGGACTCGCCTGGGCGCCTGAACTGTGGGAACTGGTATCTGGTCCGGAACACGCGACGATCATCAATGAAGCGTGGGTAAATGACGGGAAACCTTTTGATACAAGGCCTTTCCGGCCTAAGTCAGCAGGTGGCCGCGGACTACCGGAAGAACAACCTACCTACGATCGTTTACATGATATATTCCGCACAGGTGGTATCCAGAACTATGACCTGTCTTTATCAGGTGGTAATGAAAAAACAAGGTATTATCTCAGCGGTGGATATAATAAACAACTGGCCAGTATCAAGACAAACGACTATCAGCGCGCCAGTCTGAAAGTCAACCTTGATCAGCAGATCACAGACAGGATACGCGTAGGTAGCAGTAACTCCTTATCACGTTCACGCCGCACCAATGCGAGGGTAGGAGATGGTCCGCAGGGTGGAATACTACAGGCGGCATTACATACGCCTACCTATCTGCCGAAATTCAATGATGATGGCAGTTATGCAAAATGGGCCGGTTTTGACAACCTGGATGTACTGATTAAGTATACAGACATGAACTCGACCAGCATCCGCTATATCGGTAATCTTTACGCGGAAGCAGACATCCTGAAGCAACTGAAATTCCGTACCAGCTGGAGCCTGGATTACAACGACTATGATGAGTTTGAATATTGGAATAGTTATACCAACAGAGGCAGTGCCAGCAAAGGACTGGCCACTTCCAGTGTGAGTAAAAATACGGTGTGGGTGAACGAACAGACATTGTCTTATCGTAATAACAGTCAGCGGCATGCAATAGGTGTATTGGTCGGTAATTCCATACAGGGAAATATTGCGCAGCAAACCTGGGCACAGGGTACCAACTTCCCCAGCGATGCATTCAAACAAATCGCTTCTGCTGCAACAACTACAGCTTCCTCCAATCGTGCGGAAAACAGACAGGTGTCTTTCTTTTCCCGCGTGGAATATAACTATGAAGGAAAATACCTCGCGGAAGTCAATTTCAGGGCAGATGCATCTTCCAAATTCGGTAAGGATAATCAGTGGGGATACTTCCCTTCACTGGGTGTCGCCTGGAGAGCAAAAGAAGAACAGTTCCTGCAGGGCATAGACGTTATCAGCGATCTGAAACTGAGAGCGAATTATGGTCTGACTGGTAACCAGAATGGCATCGGCAACTTCGCTTCAAGGGGTTTGTGGGGCGGTGGTGCCAACTACCTGGACAATCCGGGTACCATCCCACAGCAATTAGCCAATCCGCAGTTAGGCTGGGAAACGACACGTCAATGGAACTTCGGATTAGACCTTGGTTTGCTGGATGATCGCATCAGTGTAGAGTTTAACTGGTATGATAAATACACTTCTGATCTGCTGTTAAATCTGCCTTTGCCGGTGAGCAGCGGCTTCAGAACAATTGCGAGTAACTCCGGAGAGATCAGTAATAAAGGGCTTGAGTTAGGGATCAATACGGTGAATATCCGCACGAAGCAATTCAGCTGGCAGACGGGTTTCAACATCGCCCGTAACATCAACCGTATTGAAAAACTGAATATTCCGATCGATGCGTCTTATTCCGTGGAGAGAATGGCGCAGGGGTACCCGATGCATTCTTTCTTTGTGTATAAACAGTTGTATGTGGATGAGAAGACCGGTGATGCGGTGTATGATGATGTAACAAAAGATGGTAAGATCACAGCGGCGGACAGACAAATGCTGGGTCAGGCTACGCCGAAGTTTTTTGGTGGCTTGAATAACACATTTAGCTATAAAGGTTTTGATGCGTCCATATTTTTCAATTTTCAGTATGGCAACAAAGTATATAACAGTAACCGCTTCTTTCATGAATCAGGTGGCACCAGAGATGACCGCAGGGCCATCAATAAAAATCAGCTGAACAGATGGCAGAAGCCAGGAGATGTAACAGATGTGCCAAGGATCACTACCATTGGTAACAACTATGCACTGAACCCAATCAGCCGTTTCCTGGAAGATGGTTCTTTCCTGCGATTGAGTGCGCTGACCCTGGGATATGCCGTGCCGGCAAGAGTGGCTAACCGTATCCATGCGAGCAATATCCGTATTTATTTCAGCAGCACCAATCTATGGCTGCTGAAGAAATATATAGGGCCTGATCCGGAGGTAAACGTGACTTCTGATCCTAATGTACAGGGATATGACCTGGGTACACCTCCACAGCCACGAACAGTACAATTTGGTTTAAATCTGACGCTTTAATCTGCTTACAACATGAGATCAACATATACGATACTGACCGCTGTATTACTGAGCACTATTTCGTGCAGTAAATTCCTTGACGTACAACCAGAGCAGCAGGTAGATGATTCGCAGGCTATCACGAATGCAGGCAGTGCAGAAACTGCGGTTAATGGACTGTACAATCTGTTAGGCAGTGATGGGTACTACGGATCGAATTTTCAGGCACTTTCCTATCTCTCCGGAGGCGATATACAATGGACAGGGTCACAGTCTGCCCCGCAACAGATCGCCAATCGTCAGCTGAGTGCTGATAATGGCAATGTGGCTACCTCCTGGGCCGCTATCTATCGCACAATTCTTTCGGCGAATTATATCATTGACGCCATCCCTCCTTTATCTGATCCTTTATTCACACAGGCAAAGAAAGACCAGCTGACAGGAGAGGCTTATTTTGTCCGGGCATTGAGTTATTTTGATCTGGCGCGCGGCTGGGGAGGTGTACAACTCATATTGACACCTACCCGTTTACCCGGTGATCATAGCGGTATAAAGAGAAGTAGTCTGACGGATACTTATGCGCAGGTATTGAGCGATCTGAATAAAGCAGCACAACTCTTACCACTTACAACCAATCGTAATCGTGCAACGCGTAAAACGGCCTGGGCTTTGAAAGCGCGTTACTTCCTGTACCAGGAAAAGTGGGATTCAGCAGCTGTGTATGCGACAAAAGTTATAGACGATGCAGCGAACTATAAATTGGCCAAACCTTACAGTGCATTCTTTGCAAATAATGCAGTAGCAACTACAGAATCCGTATTGGAAATCGCCTATAGTGTATCTTTCAAGAATGGTCATTACAACTGGTGGTTACCACCTGCTTTAGGTGGCAGAAGAGAATGGGCGCCGAATGCGCAGCTGGTTGGTCTGTTAAATGACCCGGCAACAGGTGGCAACAGAAATGCCCTGATCGGACAGACGGCTCCTCCGGGTAATCTCTGGTATGGTAAATTGTATTACCGTACACCAACAGGCACCGATCCGGCCTATCTGATCCGCATAGCGGAGTTATATCTGATCCGTGCAGAAGCAAGGGCGAAGTCGGGAGAACTCACAACAGCACTGGAGGACCTGAATGCGATCAGGGACAGAGCAGGTCTTACTACATTTACGGAAGCAACACAGGCGGAAATAATACTGGCTGTGGAACAGGAGAGAAGACTGGAGTTTGCATTTGAAGGAGATCGCTGGTTTGACCTGGTACGTACGGGCAGGGTAGCGACGGTGTTGGGGGTAACAGATAAGAACAGGCAGGTGTTCCCTGTTCCTGCCGACGAACTACTGGCGGATAAATCCCTGGAACCTAATCCAGGATATTAATACATGCTTATATATTCATTAAAATGATTGCTATGAAACGCTTATTGGTTGCTGTATTTTCGCTGCTGTTGATAGCAGGTACAAGTATGGCGCAACAGACAAAAGATGCGGTGGTTGGTCCGCAGAAAGGTGCACTGGTGATTGTAGGGGGTGGTAAAGTAGGACCTGAGATATGGGCACGATTTGTAGAACTGGCAGGTGGTCCTAATGCGAATATCGTGGTAATTCCAACTGCAGGAGAAGACTCTGCACTGGCCACAGGTAAATCCTTTGAAAAGGAACTATTACAGGATCTGGGAGTTGCAAATGTGACCGTATTGCATACCCGTGATCCAAAGGTGGCTAATACGGAAAGTTTTGTGGCGCCCCTGAAAAAGGCGACCGCAATATGGTTTCCCGGAGGCAGACAGTGGAAGATAGCAGATGCTTATCTGCATACATTGGCTGAAAAGGAGATCAAAGCGGTGCTGACGCGCGGAGGTGTGATCGGTGGTACTTCTGCTGGTGCGACGATACAGGGTTCTTTCCTGCTTCGCGGAGATACAAAAGGCAATGGTATACTGGAAGGGGATCATGTGCAGGGACTGGATCTCATTCACAAGGTGGCGATCGATCAGCACATCTTACGCCGTAACAGACAGTTTGATCTTACGGGTGTGATCAAGGCACATCCTGAACTGCTGGGCATCGGTATAGATGAAAGCACGGCGATAGTTGTGCAGAAGGATACATTCGAAGTGTTCGGCAACTCTTATGTAGCGATCTATGATATTGCGCATATTAATGGGAAGGAGAAGAGTCCGACTGGAGAATACAACACCGATGGTCCTTTCTATTTCCTGGGCAGGGGACAACGTTTTGATCTGCAGCAACGCAGAGTGATCACGACCAGTCCTGTGCGTCAGCCAAGCGTTAATACGCCGCGGCTGAGTAATAATTAATGTTTAGTCAGACAATCGCATATAGTAAGGCTGTTCGTCAGATGACGGACGGCCTTTTAATTTTGGTGCTTATCTATGTCAGCTATTGAACGGAGAACGGTTCGGAAATGAACACATGATTTATTTGTATATGTATAATATGTTTCTTTTTAGTTTCCGGTAAATTGGCATCAGCTTGGTGCATCAGCTGGCGTGGGGACCTTTTCCGTGAGATGCGATAGCTGATAAAAATCCCGCGATGTTTAAAAATTACATCAAAATTGCCTGGCGAAACCTGATGAAGGACCGCCAGTTTACCGTGCTTAATCTGATAGGATTATCCACCGGATTGATTTGCGCCATTCTGATCTATCTGTGGATCAACGACGAAGTGCATATGGATAAATTCCATGAGAAAGATGCACAGTTATACCAGGTAATGACCAATGTGGAAACGTCTGCCGGTATACAGACGATGGCGGCTACGCCAGGTATACTGGCGAGGACTTTGAAAGAGGATATGCCGGAGGTGGAGTATGCCGCCAATGTCATCTATCCTTTCTGGTCAGGTGAGACGGTACTGTCCACAAAAGAGCAGAAGATTAAAGCGATCGGATATTACGCAGAGAAGGATTATTTCAGCATGTTTTCCTATCCTTTATTGCAGGGGAATAAAGAGCAGGTACTGGCAGATAAGCAATCTATTGTGATCTCAAAATCTTTGGCGCTGAAACTGTTCCATACAACAGAGAATATCGTGGGACGTGCTATTGAATGGGAGCCGGGTGTAACCCTGCAGGTTTCCGGTATGTTTGAAGACCTGCCTGCGGCTTCTTCTGCGAAGTTTGATTATGTACTGCCTTATGAGCGATACCTGGATAATTATTCCTATCTGAGAGAATGGGGCAATCTCGATCCTTCTACTTATGTAGTGCTGAAACCAGGGACGGATATCAGTCAGTTCAACCGTAAAATAGCGGGTTTTGTAAAGACAAAAAATAAGGATGTTAATCTACCGCTGTTTACCCGGCGTTATTCTGCGGCGTATCTGTACAACCGGTATGAGAACGGTGTGCTGAGTGGTGGCAGGATCGAATATGTGCGGATGTTTTCTATTATTGCCCTGTTCATTCTGATCATCGCCAGTATCAACTTTATGAACCTTTCTACAGCGAAGGCTTCGAAAAGAATGAAGGAGGTGGGTATCAGAAAAGTGGTGGGCGCAGGCCGGCGCTTACTGGTGTTTCAGTATCTGGGGGAATCTGTGCTGATCACATTCATGTCCCTGGGATTGACACTGATCTTACTACCATTCCTCTTACCGGCATTCAATGCGATCACCGGTAAGCAGATCGGCTTATATGCGGATCCTTTCCTGATCGTTGCAATATTGAGCATTACTGTTTTTACCGGCTTACTGGCCGGAATTTACCCCGCCTTTTATCTTTCGGGGTTCAATCCTGTTGCGATCCTGAAAGGCAAATTAAAGAGCTCTATTGGCGAAATATGGGTAAGAAAAGGGCTGGTGATTTTCCAGTTTGTGATTTCAGCCGTTTTCATAGTGGCCGTGCTGGTTGTTTATAAGCAGATCCAGTACATACAGACGAAAGATCCGGGATATAAAGTGGATAACGTAGTGAGTTTTCAGCTGGGTACTGACCTGGTTAAAAGAACGCCGCTCTTTGTGAATGCAGCCAGGAATATACCAGGTGTAGCAGCTATATCAAGTATGGACCATACTTCAATAGTAGCTGATTTCGGCAGCACTTCTGATATCCTGTGGGAAGGTAAGCAACAGGGTGATAAGACTGATTTTGCTAATATCGGCGTTGGCTACGGGATGATCGAAACATTGGGGATGGAAATGAAAGAAGGTAGGAGCTTCAACAGCAGCCTCAGTTCGGATAGTGCGGAGATCATCTTCAACGAGGCTGCTATCAAAAGTATGGGCCTGACAAATCCTGTGGGTAAGGTAGTTAAGATGTGGGGACAGAACAGAAAGATTGCGGGTGTCGTGAAAGATTTCAATTTCCAGTCCTTTCATGAAAATGTAAGACCTTTTGCCTTCCGGCTGGAGCCTTTGCTGACATACAGGATAATGGTCAGGATCAAAGCAGGACAGAACAAAGAAACTTTAGCTGCATTGAAGAACTTATACCAGCAGTATGATCCCGGTTTCCCTTTTGACTATGCGTTTGTCGATAGCGAATACCAGGCGCAGTATGTTACGGAGAGCCGCTTAGCGAAACTATCGGGTTATGCCGCCGGACTGACGATTGTTATTTCCTGTCTGGGATTATTCGGACTTGCAGCCTTTACGGCACAGCGCAGACATAAGGAGATCGGTATACGTAAAGTACTGGGTGCGTCTGAAAGGAATGTGGTCGTGCTATTATCCGGCGACTTCCTGAAGCTGGTACTACTGGCCGTACTGATCGCATTTCCCCTGGCATGGTGGGCGATGAATAACTGGCTGGCAGGTTTTGCCTACAGAATACATATAGGACCGGATGTATTTCTGATAACAGGCATTTCCACCGTCCTGCTGACGCTCATGATCGTGAGTTATCAGGCGATCAAAGCAGCATTGGCGGATCCTGTAAAGAGTCTGAAAGTAGAATAACTATACGGAAGATATAATGTTTGATACCGGGTGGATGTCTGCCCGGTATTTTTATTGTATGTAATGGCGGAGAGGGGATCCGCGAGATATTGAAAGAAAGAGCTGGACAGGACTATCCAGCTGTCATATCTCACGTTATGAAGAGACATGCTTCCGCATGTCTATCAGGTCCGCAATATAGCGTCCTGAACCAAAAGAAGCTATGAATGGCCTGTTAAAAGAGTTGTTAAAAAATGTCCCAAGTAATCATGTAAATCGTTATGTGGCGGGGTTGACAAGCTCTTGTACAGTATGAACATCCGGTCATTTCTAACGAAAACATCAGCTGTTGTGCTGGCTGTTGTGTTTGTGACTGCTGGCGCCTACGCACAGGAACCTTATAAACATGATTCCACGAAGGTGCATCGTAAAGTACAGAAGGAGGAAAAGAAGGCCAACAGGGAGATCGAAAAGGCAGATAAGAAAATGGACAAGACGGAGAAAAAGATAGACAAAGGAGCAAAGAAAATGGAAAAACAGCGAAGGGATTCGATGCGATAAAAAGGAGAACTTACTATAAAAACAGCGGCAGGTGACAGTTCACCTGCCGTAATTTTTACAGGAAATAGGGTTGCTTTCTGTAAAAAGTTATATCTTGGCAGGAATTGTATGTTTATAGCATAATATCCTGTGAATAAATATATAGTAGAAGCCTAATTAGATAAATGTTAGCAGCACGAATTACAAGAATTGAGGAGAGACTCGCGCAACATGGAATCAACAATTATCAGATCGCGTATCCCGAATACCTGAATTTTGATCACCAACTATTTGCGACTCCGCGGGAAGTAGGGTGCAGAGTAATGATTTTGCTTGCAATTGCCTACACTATACAGGACAATTCGAAGAAATTCGGTATTGTGAACTGGCTCAGGAATGAGCATATCTGGTCTTATGTGAGCGAAAAGGAAGCGATCTACCTGAACGGTGGTATTGTAAGCGATGATACGCTGACAGCCCTGTGCTGGAGAATAGAAGCTGCTTATATACTGGCCTGGTCACTGAATCTGGTAAGGGACAGACCCGTACCCGGTCAGGAACTGAGTGAAGAACAGATCAGTGAGCTGATTGATAGTCTGCCTGCGCTGGGCGATAAACTGGGAGATTTCCTGGACCGCCTGTATTTCCGTAATCCGGAAGAGATCTACGACGAAAATATCTTTTACGAACTGACCACCACGCACTACAGAGATAACCTGTTTGCCGGCCGCCGAAGTACGGCAGACGTACATGTACCTGCTTCTTTTGAACGTCATCTGGCACTGAACTGGCTGAGACGTTTCATGAATGTGCGGGACTGGGATCTCACAGATACCTCTACTTTATAATATCCGCATATTTGCAGCTTTATACAGGCCGTATCTTCCCTTGTATTGGAAAATACGGCCTGTATGGCCTATATTGTAAGTAAACCAGAATCACTATGCAACGCAGGTCTGTTTTACTGACATTGTTCTGCCTGATGTCAATTTCCACGCTTTTAGCCCAGGATACGGCCAAAACCTTCTATTTGTGGCCCAATGGTGCCCCCGGTTATGAAAGCCGGAAAAACGAGCCGGAAGAGGCCAAAGATTACTACGTAAAGAACATCCACAATCCTTCAGTCACTATTTATCTTCCGCCAAAGGAAAAAGCAACCGGCGCAGCTGTCGTTATCTGTCCCGGTGGAGGCTTCCGTTTGCTGGTATATACCTCCGAAGGACTGGCGCCTGCCCGTTTCCTGAACAGTATAGGCGTAGCGGCGATCATCCTGAAATACCGCCTGTTCCGGGAGGAGAATTCTCCCTACACATTGGAAAAGGAGATCCGTCAGGATGCCTACAGGGCCATGCGCTTTGTACGGAGTCATGCGACGGAATGGAATATCGATACCAACAGGGTAGGCATCTGGGGCTTTTCTGCCGGTGGAGAAGTGGTATCCCAGGTAGCCTATACGCCCGGATATGGTGATCCGGCTGCCAAAGACCCGATCGACCGCCTGAATGGTAAACCTGATTTCCAGATACTGGTTTACCCTGGTCCGCTGGGAATTCCCGAAAAAGTGCCTTCAGATGCCCCTAAAGCGTTTCTCATAGCCGCGAATGATGACGAATGCTGCTCCGTACCGATCGTGCAGCTACTGGAGCGTTACCGCCAGGCAAAAGTGCCGGTAGAGGCGCATATTTTTGCTAATGGGAATCATGCCTTCAATATGGGCTACCGTTCCAATCTGCAATCTATTAAAGCATGGCCCTCACTGCTGACCAACTGGATGACGGATAGCCACATCCTGACACCTGCAACAGCGGCTGCGAAGTAGTATTTCATTTTTTATATACCGAACCCCGGACCGATTTATTCGGTCCGGGGTTTTTGTTTTAATAGCCTTTGGGTGAGGTTCTGCTATATCGCAACTTACTCTTTATCAGGGCTGGGTCAGGGAGATTTTTCATAGATAAGCTGTAGATAAGCCGTAGATAACCCGTATACAAGCCATTCCTATAGATACGGGTTATCTACGGGTTATCTACGAATTATGTACTGCTTATCTACGGGTTGTATTCCTGACCCAGCCCTGATAAAGCGCTTTCAGGGAGCAACCTTATATCTTCCTGAAATATGTTTATGAGATCGCATAGGTAGTAACATGTGCGTTACAACCCTTAATGACTGATTTTATTAATATATCGACATGTGACAATTAAATGACAAGTTGAGGAATTGTCATTCAATTGCCATCGGGCAGGAATCGATAAATTTGCGATAATGAATAAGAAATTAGACATTAAAAGAATTGAAAGAATTTCCAAAGCACTGGGTGACCCATATCGCATCAAGATCGTTGAAGCCATAAAAAAAGAGCAGGACTGGACACAATGCACCGTTCTGCTGGAAATGCTCGACCTCGCACAATCCACCGTTTCCCATCATATCAAACAACTGGTAGATGCTGACCTGCTGATCGCAGAAAAGGAGGGACGTAATGCTAAATACAAGCTCAACAAGGAGATCTTTGCAGAGTATATCAGATACCTCTCTATTTTCACTGTGTAAGCAGCTTTAAATGAAAGCACCCTGTTGCTTTTTTTTAATGTCTACTGATCGAAACTTTTAGATACATACCCGCCTTCTAAAAATACCGTGCTATGCTTAAACATTTTGAGATGCTGGACAATCCGGTCTGGCAGGCTTTACAGACAACACATCAGTCATTTGCACAGGGAACGGCTCAGGTACAACGATATCCTGTGGGCGTGCTGCAGTTCATGGGATGTGCTGATCCGGCGACTGCTGATATCAATGAGCTATTGCCCTGGACAACTGTAGGAGAGAAGCTGATCATTATCGGGGAATTACCTGTATTACCTGATAACTGGGCGCTTGTGCGTCAGCTGGATTGTATACAGATGACCTGTGAAGAAACATCGCCTGTTGATGAAAAAGAGACAGTGATCGCTTTGGATAAAAAGGATATTCCCGATATGCTGGCACTGACCGGTCTGGTACAACCGGGTTTCTTTTTTGAAGGTACGCCCTTGCTGGGTCAATACTATGGCATCCGGCAGGAAGGGCAACTGGTGGCAGTTGCCGGCGAACGCACCAAGGTAACAGGAATGGCAGAAGTAAGTGCTGTATGTACACATCCTTCCTTCACCGGCAGAGGATATGCACAACAACTGGTGACACATATCATGGCTACGAATGTAGCTAAAGGGAATGCCCTGTACCTGCATTTCGTCAACACCAATGACAGGGCAAGGAAAGTATATGAGCTGCTGGGATTCAAATACAGACGTCCGATCGTATTCTGGGAGATCATCAGAAATAGCTAAACAAAATAGAAGGGTATATCAGTGTGTTGATATACCCTTCCGTGTTAAATGTTGCTCTTTTTTTACTAACCACCAATTATCAATGGTATCCGTTGTTTTGTTGTAATGTTATCTTACCTCCATTCGTAGAAAGATCAATTTGTCGTTGTGGGATCGCAAAATATTCATTGGTTCCCTTTATAAAATTCGCACCCTGTATATCCAGTGTAATGCGGCCTTCGAAAGCAAAGAACGCATTCATGGCCTGGTCTGCAATACCCCAGCGCACCAGGTCAAAGAAACGATGACCTTCCATCGCCAGCTCCAGTTTACGTTCGAAATAGATCGCTTTTAGTGCATAATCTTTTCCTTTGGATGAGAAGGTTCCGGTAGGATAGGGTGACACCTTATAATTGGCTGCGGGTACATCTGAAAAACCATCCATCGGTTCGCTGTCATCCTCATATTTATACACGGCACTTTCTGGTCTGGCAGCGCGTGTACGCACAATATTCACATATCTCTCCGCAGCGTCTGTATTCCCAAGTTGCGCTTCACATTCTGCCGCCATCAGCAATACATCTGCATACCTTATCACGTTGTAGTTAATGGCATTACCAGGCGCCCATCCACGTGGATCATAGTATTCATCCTGTGTGGACTGCCAGTAGACATTCTTCTTTGGAGAATAATGACCTGCGGTAGACGCCTCTCTGATCCAGGTATCGCCGGGATGTACGCCCCAGTCGAGATAGGGAATGTCTTTCCGTCCGACAGTCCAGTCCAGCCGTGGATCGACCGTTTCTGTGTTGACATTATGCGTATTATAACCATCCAGGATGGGTAATCCCTGTGCATCGGTGATATAGGAATTTACAAGGTCCTGGGTAGGCTGAAAGAAGCCGCAGCAGCTGAACGGCCCATTATAAGGATAGTTCAGCATCTGTCCCTGATTGGCATTGGCGGAAGTACCTGAATTGTCATTCGCATCATACTGAATCGCGAAGACTGATTCTGAAGTGTTTTCTGTCGCCGCATCAAAGTTATCCTCAAAACGATTCCTCAATGCATAACGATCACCTTTAGATGTTACGCCTGTTGTCGTGATCAGATCAAATAATGGCTTCGCTTCATTGTAGTTGTGTTCATACATATACGTCTTTGCGAGATAAGCTGCTGCTGCCCATTTGTTCGGTCTTCCCACTTCGCTTTGTGTCAGGGCAAGATTGTCCATAGCGAATTTAAAATCAGCTTCGATCTTTGGCCAGATATCCTGGTTATTCGGTGTTTTCATGTCGGTGGTGGTTTCATCGATCCATGGCACCATGTTGAACATCTTTTTCAGATCGCTGTAGTAATGTCCGCGTAAGAAGTGTGCTTCTGCAGCAATTTCGGTCTTCTCATCTTCTGACATATCTGTTGCTTCCGGTAACAACTTCAGTACCGTATTGCAACGGGTGATACCTTCATAATTCACACGCCATTTATCATTCAGAAAACTATTGGTCGCACCGGCACTGAAACGAGCCAGGTCCAGCGTAGGCGGTGAGTCAAAGTGATCGCTGCCTTTATGTGCATCGCCACCACATACGCTGCCATAGATCCAGTTGTCAGGAGATACAGCATAACCGCTGCCACCTGAAAGATTCGTCATATCACCATCGGTGAAGTCCTGTCCGTCAAGGGCGCCATATGCGCCTACCAGTAATGCGTTGATCCCTTTTTTATTGGCCACCAGTTCTTCTTTTAATGAAGAAGGCGGCACCCTGTCCAGGAACTTACTACAGGAAGAGATACTTAGGCTTATGCCTGTAAAGAATAATATAGAGAGTGATTGATACAGTTTCATGGTTTTCAGATTTAACATCAGAAGGTAAGATTGAGACCGGCCAGGAACTGGCGCTGACTTGGATAAGTGCCTTCGTCAATACCGAAGCTTCTTACATCGCTACCGCCTATTTCCGGGTCTATACCACTGTATTTTGTGATCGTAAACACGTTAGCTGCCTGTACATAGATGCGCAGTCTTTCAATATGTAGTCTGCCACCCAGTCGTGCAGGGAACGTGTATCCCAGTTGAATGTTCTTACAACGCAGATAAGCGCCGTTTTCCACGTAATAAGAGTTAGGAACCGCATTCGTACTGAAAGAACCTTCTCCTTCCTGGATAGGCGCTTTGGCATTCATGCGTTCAGGCAACCAGGAGTCATACAGCGCTGTTTTACTTTTTGCGCCATCAAAAGAAGAGGCGAAGTCTGTCCACCATTTAACCTGGTTCCAGATCTGATTGCCCTGTACGCCAAACAGGAACATACTAAAATCAAATTGTTTGTAGGTCAGTCCGAGATTGACGCCATAAGATACCTTCGGATTTGGATTACCGAGGAAGGTGCGGTCATCTGCATTGATCACGCCATCATGGTTCAGGTCCGCATAGCGGAAGCGTCCCGGAGCAGCATCTTCCTGGAAACTGGCGGAAGGGTCATTGGTGGCAGCCTGTGCACCCTGATCGGCTTTATCTATATCACTCTGGCTGTTCCAGAAACCAGCGATCTGATAACCGTAGAAGCTGGAGATAGGTTGTCCGACAGCATTACGAATGATGCTTTCGCTAAAGTTGCGGGGCTGGCTGTCAAAGTAGTCTACACCCTGCGCAATTTTTACGATCCTGTTTTTGAAGGAAGTGAAGGTCACTGTTGCATCAAATTTGAGATCTTTTGCAAGGTTGGCATGTGTGGAGAGGGAGATGTCTACGCCTTTGTTTTTCATGTTGGCAACGTTGGAGTAAGGGGCTGGTGCCGTTCCAAAGGTGCCGGGCAATTCACTGTTATATAATAGATCCTTGATGTTTTTCTGGTAATAGTCGGCCGATATTTCGATAGCCCCACCGAGCAGGGTTGCATCAAAACCGATATTGGTATTGATATCACTTTCCCATTTTGCATCCGGGTTACCGATCTGTATTTGCTGGAAACCTAACACGATACTATTATTGGTACCCAGCAGATCATAGTAGGAGGTGTTTTTATTGCCACCGTAAAGTGTAAAGGCGTTGCCCGGTGTAAGACTCAGCTGATTACCCATGATACCCCATCCGCCGCGTATTTTCAGGTCTGTCAGCCAGCCGATATCTTTCAGGAATGATTCCTGTGAAATACGCCATCCTGCACTGGCAGCGGGGAACATACCATAACGGTTATTGATGCCGAATTTGGAAGAGCCATCACGACGTAAGGTAGCGCTCAGCAGGTATTTATCACGGAAACTATAATCGATCCGGCCGATGAGTGATAATAATCCGGCGGAGTACCGGGAAGCGGCAATGACTTGTCCGCCGGCGCCTGTACCATTATCCACATAGTCCGGATCAAAAGAGAAATAATCCTGTGTGGTACCGATCTGGCTACGTGAACGTTCATCATAAGCTTCTGTACCGGCGAGGATATTCAGCGTATGTACTTTATTGAAAGTATTGTGATAGGTCAGTGTGTTGGTCCATGTCCAGTTATGTGCGAAGTCGCTGGATTCTGTATAAGAATTGACACCGGCATTTTCCTTGTTCTCATACTGTGGATAAGTGAAGTTATGTCTCCAGCCGGAGTTTACTTCACCACCAAAACTGGTATGGAAAGTAAAGTGGTTCAGGAAATCAATATCTGCATAAATATTCCCGAATACCCTGTTTACCTGTCCCCGGTCATTCCTGGTACGATATTGCATCGCTACCGGGTTCATAGCATCACCGAGTCCGAGGCCATTCGACCCACCGAAATTACCTTTGATATCATACACAGGAATGATGGGTTGTTCACGGAGAGCCATGCCTACTGCGCCACTGGCAGTAAGCAGGTCTACCGTCGGATTATCTGTAACGGAGAAAGACAGGTTTTCGCCTATTCTGATGTTCTTACTGAGGCTGAACTGACTATTGGAACGGATGATATATCGTTTAAGATAAGTGTTCATCAGCGTTCCCTGTTGATTGTAGTAGTTCAGTGAAAAGAGATAACTTCCTTTATCTGTACCGCCGCTGACAGACAGATTATGACTGGTCATGGATGCGGGATTGAATATTTCATGAAACCAGTCGGTACCTGCCTTGTTGGCTTTGGTGATATAGTAGAAACTGTTGTAGTCATCCTGGTCGGTGTAGTTGGGATTGACATAATAGAGATCCGGATTCACCCGCGGATCGCCTTCCATCAGACCAACAGGTTGTATATAATCCGGCAGACGCGGAGCGGCGCCGGTGCCGTATAAAGTATCGCTGAGCGGTTCACCTGTATTCTTATAACGCAGCCAACGCAGATTGGCCATTTCCTGCGAATTGAGCGTGTGCCATACATTTCCTCCCTTAGGGTACTGACGGCCGTAAAAAGCGTCGTATTTGATCTTCACCTTACCATTCCCTTTCTTCGTCGTAATGATAATAACACCATTGGAAGCGCGGGAACCATAGATCGATGCAGCGCCTGCATCTTTCAGTACCTGCATGGAAGAAACATCATTGGGGTTGAGGTCATTGATACTTTGTGTAGGTACGCCATCCACTACATACAAGGGTGTATTGTTGTCAAATGTATTGACCCCACGGATACGTACTACAGGCTCCTGTCCCGGTTGACCGGAACCAATGACGGTAACACCGGATGCCTGTCCCTGTAACTGGCTGGTGACCTGTCCGGAAGGCTGTTTGGTCATTTCACTGATATCGATCACAGTAACAGCACCTGTCAGGTCTTTCTTCCTTTGAGCGGTGTAACCTGTTACGATCACTTCATTGAGCGTACTGGTATTTTCGGAGAGGGTGATGTTGATTTCCTGTTGAGTGCCAACGGTAATTTCCTGGGACTGATAACCGACGAATGTTACTTCCAGTACCTCATTACCGGTGCTGGGGATATTAAGTGTATAGGTACCATCAGCAGCAGTAACAGCGCCGGTTGAGGTGCCTTTAATACGAACAGTTACACCCGGTAATGCAGCACCTTTTGCGTCGACCACCTTACCACGTATGGGACGTTGAGCCATGGCGATGACCGGTGCGGGCGGGGCTTCCTTTGCTTTTATGACATAAAATTTCTCACGCACTTTTTCGAAGGCAAGATTGAAGTGTGCCAGTGCTTTCTCCAGTGCTTCTTCCGGCGACTTACAGGTGGCGATATCCACGCTTGCCTTCTGGTCAGTCACCAGTTCGGTTTTATAGGCAATGGAGACGCCGAACTTTGTTTCCGTTTGCCGGAATAACTGTTTCAGGGGAATCTCATCCTGCTGGATATAGCTGGCAGCAGACGGATATGCAATCGCTGTTACCGGCTTTTCAGCCAATGCCTGGGAGCATAGGGCGCCTGACGCAAGGGTATGCATCAGCAGCACACGTAAATGTTTTTTCATGTGCGATTTAGTTTTGGTTAATAAAAATGTCGGGTATCAGTCTTTCTTCGTGGTTTATTTATCCTGTCTGAAAAAGCGTGTGTTAAAAGCTTTTTCAAATTGTATAAGCATTGTATCTGCGTTATAACTAATGGGCATCGATCCTGAAATACTGTATTGCAGCGTCTTTTTGTCTTTAACTGTTACATGTCTGTCAAACACCTGTTGCATAAACTGTATAGCATCTGCTACAGTGTAGTCATCCATGATGAGTTGTCCGCGGGTCCATGCGCCTGCTTTTTCGGCATCTGTTTTACTCTTTGTATATGCGCCGTCTGTTTTATTATACCGTAATGCCTCTCCCGGCCGCAGATACAGCTGTGTAGGTGTTTGTCCGGGCAGTTCTGTGATGTTCAGTTTAACGCTTCCCTCCTGTAATACAACTGCTATCTTATCCCCGACGTTATTGACATTAAATTGTGTACCGAGTACTTCCACAGAGAGTTTGTCGTAGGTGTGCACGATAAAGCGGCTGTTCTCTGTCGTATGCTTTACATGAAACCAGGCTTCCCCATCCAGCCATACTTCGCGCGCGCTAAGGTCTTTCTGAGTATACTGGATCTTAGAGGCGGCATTGAGCCATACTTCCGAGCTGTCAGGCAACAGGAAGTGTTTTGTCTGTCCTGTCTGCGTGGCCATACTGGCTGTTACAGGCGTAAACGCGGGTTGTTTCCGCATGAACCATAATACACCTGCTATCAGCAGGACAACGGCAGCAGCGGCATATTTCCAGGGGAAACGCCGGTGGACAGTCGCGGGTAATGCTGTTTCATGATCGCTTTCTGCGGCAATGCTGTCCCATATATTGTCCCAGAGGGCTTCTTTTTCAGCCGGCGGCATAGCATAGTCGCGGAAGTGGATGGATTTTACCAGTCTGACGGCAGCGGCTATAACTTCTGTTTTCTCCGGATGTTCTTTCTGCCAGTTTTCCCAGTACCAGGTGTTTTTAACATCCGGACGCAGGACCCATTCCTGGAAGTATTCATCCAGGGCAAAGTCGCGTATGGTGTAGAGGTGGTATTGGTTCAAAAGGGTGTTTTATTATAGAGAGACGGGGAGGAGGGGAATCTCATCGGTTTGGGGGGAAATATTTTTGAAAATATCAGAATACGATGATTTTGTTGGGCTTTTAATGGCCAGAGGTCTGATATTTACTGAATTGTTTAGTCGGTCTGGACACGGGTTGCCGAATCAGATGGAAATTAACTTGTCAGCTTCGGCTTTGTAGGTATTTTCTTTTAAGTATCTAACCCAGTTGGCAAGCCTGACTATATCCTCAACACCGGCAGCATACATTGAACGGAATAGTTCTTTGAATCTCCAATCATTCTTGGTTGCTACGGATTTGGATGTTTTCTTAAATGCCTCTAATTCTTCCGGTAAGCCGAAATCTGTTAACGAAATGCCTGCAATGGATGCACCATCTAGTATGAATCTTTCCATGGCAGGATTTATCTGAATAATGTAATGATGTATCGCCGGCTTATTGTGCCTGTGGAGTATAAGATAATCGGTTTGCCTCAGGATATTAAATTCCTTAAGGTAATCTACTTCCTGTTTGTCCTTGTCTATTATGCCAAGTGCAAAACTATCAGGGAATTTTTCTTTCATAACTTTAGTAACTTTTCCACATCCTTTTTGATGATTGTATTGACTGGTAGGTGGAACTAAAGTTTCTATCAGATTAGTATCTATATAGCATTCAGGAATAATAGCCAGATCCATTAAATAAAACTTTCACTATTAGTAAATAAATCTACGCCATATTGAAATACGTCGTGCAACTCTTTATCTGAAAGTTGCTTAACCTTTGTTTCGAAATCCTTATAGTGAACTAAATAGATGCTTAGATCTTCCCGGCTATTTTCAAGAAGGTCGTTTAGAATAAAAGGGCTGTGAGTAGCAACTATATATTGATTGTTCCTGTTGTGTATCATTTCCTGCGTGAAGAAAGACATGTATGGCGGAAATGAGTGGGCTTCAGGTTCTTCAAATAATAAAACGCTGTTCTCATTGGAAGCTATCGCAGACTTGTAAAAAATTATGCGTTGAAGTGTGTCCGCAATTGAGTTGTAAGGAATCAGAAATATTTCATCCTTATCGTTAGATTTTGATTGTATGATCTTAATAGTTTGACTGCTTTTGTCAAAGGCTATTTCTAAGCCATATTCGCTGAATAAACTTTTGATCTGTTCTCGTAGTTCTTTGTATTGATCAATTATTGAAAATAGATTTGATCCAAAAGGAGGAATGAGATATTTGCTATGTCCCTTTTTATAAATTATGTCAGATTTATAAACATATTTTTTTATTGGCGATTCAACATACTTGCTTTGACGCCCTGTTTTAATGTTTAACTTTTCATCGATCTGAAAGGATTGTGAATATTCCTGAAGCTGGATATCAATTTTTAGTCCTTCTTTGGGATGATAGCTGAGAATGGCATTTCCATTATCTATCTGAACAGATCCCTGGGATTGAATATTTCCATTATAAAAGAGTTCGGCTTCATTCTCCATTCTGACCACATTGGTTATCTTTTTGAATGATCCTTCTCTAAAAAAAGGGATTGAAAAGACTGACAAAGCCTCCAGAATATTAGACTTGCCTACATTAGGCCGCCCAATAAAAAGGTTGATTCGCCTGAAGCCTGTTATTTCCAGATTTCTGATAGACTTGAAGTTATTGATAGATATATTGTTGATTGAATTTGCCATCATACGCTAAAATAGCGAATTTCTATTATTCATCTGCCAGGATACATCAACAATACCATCACCGCCGGCGGCAACATCTTCTTCAGCATCCCGATCGCCTTTGAAATAATATTATACACTGAATCCACTTTCATAGACATCATACCTGCGATCTCCTGGTAAGAAAGTTCATGAAAGAACCTCAAATAAATCGCTTCCCGCTGTCTGCGGGGCAACGCATTCAGCGCAGCATATAATTGCTTCAGTTGTTCCTGCTGATATTCATCCTGTATAATCAGGTGCTCTTTACTGGGAATAAGTTCAAAATCACCTGCCATGTCTGCAGCGCTGGTTAATAGACGTCTGTTCTTCTCTAAAGTCCTTAACAGGCGGCGGCGAATGCTGCTGAGCAGATAATAACGGATATTCTGGATCTGATCGGCAAGATGTTCTCTTGTCTGCCAGAGGTCATGAAAGAGTTCCTGCATGGCATCTCTGACCAGTTCTACGTCTCCGCAGAAATGACAGCCATAATGATAGAGATGGTCTGCATGCTCCTGGTAGATCAGGGCAAAGGCGTCACGGCTACCTTGCCGGAACTGGTTCCATACTTCCTCCTGTGGAGATACTGTTGGCGAAGCAGTGATGGCGGTTTTTACTGCTTTCATGCTGATATTTTGGTTGATACGTTCCTCTTGCCTTATAAAAATAAGCAATTTGGAAGATAATAACCAGTATTTACCAGGTAAGGTCTACAACAGCGTTGTCAGTTGTTCTGGATAGGTAGTCTTGATTTAATGAAGTAAACGATGATACCAGCGACTGTTACGGTCAGACCAGCCAGCATCATGTGAGGTCCGGTTGAAATGAATATACAGGCCCATATCAGGATCGCGAGGATCACAGGAACAGGGTACAGGGGCATATGCCATTTGAAGAAGCTCCGGCCGTTTCTCTGGCTGAGCAGGATCAGTCCGACTGCCTGTGCAATGAATTGTATCATGATACGCATGGCAAGTATGGCGTCAATTACTTCCTTTATTTTGAACAGCAGACTGAATACAAAGGCGACACCACCCAGTACCAGCAGGGATATATGCGGGAAGTTCTTGGTAGGATGCAGACGGGCGAAGACAGAGAAGAAAGCGCCATCCTTTGCTGCTGCATAGGGTATACGGCTGTAACCTAATGTGGCAGAGAACACCGAGGCAAATGCGACCCATAAGATTAATACAGTGCCTATTTTGGCGGCTGTACTGCCCATCAGGGCTTCTATGAATTCACTGACTACAAAACTGCTTTGTTCGATCTGCTCCTGTGGTAATACAGAGGCTACGCTGATATTCATACATAGGTAAAGCACCGAGATGCCCGCAATGGAGATCAGCATACTACGGGGGATATTCTTTTCCGGCCGGGTGATCTCACCACCCAGGTGACAGACATTATAATATCCCAGGTAGCTGTAGACCGTTTTTACGCTGGCCATGCCCAATGCAGTTGCAAAGGCATAATTGAGTTGCAGACCATCATTTACATGTCTGATCGGTTCCATGAACTGGCCATGCGCAATACCACCGCCAATGATCCAGGCCATGGTAACCAGTACGCCCATCCAGAGAAATACACTGATACGCCCGATGGTTTCTATCTTGCGGTACAGCATGAATATGATCAATAACACCATCCCGCCACTAACCGCTTTGGTACCCCAGAAGCCCAGAGGAAGAATATATCCAACATAGTGGGCAAAGCCGATAGCGGCTGAAGCAATCACCAGGGGTGCCTGTATCATAGTCTGCCAGACAAAAAGGAAACTCATCAGCTTACCGGTCCGCGGACCAAACCCTTCTTTCAGGAAGTTATAACTACCGCCGGCCATAGGGAAGGTCGCGCCCAGCTCACTCCATACCATTGCATCAATAAAAGATAGGACCGCACCCGCTACCCAGGCATAGAGAAAACCCGGTCCATGCATAGTGGTAGCCACTAAGCTCAATACTATAAATGGGCCGATGCCCACCATATCTGTCATATTAATAGCAGTCGCCTGTAAAAGACTGATGCGCCGGGAAAGTTCTGGTTGCTTCATTTCTATAGTAAAAATAAATATTTTGCAGTCGTATGCCGAAATATTTATTGAAGGATGTCAATATTTGAATAAGAAGGTCTGCCGCCAGGTATGCGCTGCTGTTATACCTGTAAAACCACGAACGGTGTTATCCCTACTAATGAGTAGCATCTTCAGACCGTTCGGAGCAGTTAATAATTTTTTAACGTGTGCCGAGCAGCCGGATTTATAATTTTACGTTTTGAAATGAGGCCACCAGATACAGAAGATAATTTTTCACTGTTCTCCGCCGCTAAAGGGGATGATACTGTTGCATTTAAAGCTTTGTACCAACGCTATTGGAAGAAGCTTTATGTCAGCGCCTGCAAGCGTGTGGATACCGATGATGCGAAAGATATTGTGCAGGACGTCATGCTGACCCTGTGGAGACGAAAGAATGAAATTACCATTGACAGCGAGGAAGACCTCAGCCGTTACCTGTATTCTGCCCTGCGTTACCGGATCATTTCCTATTATGCCTTCAGTAGCTCCACTGTACAGATCCCTGAATGGTTTGACCAGCCGGTACATTCTTCTTTTGAGTCTTCTTTTGACGTCCGTAAACTAAAAGACCTGATCGATGGGGAAGTAGACCGGATGCCCGATCGTATGCAACAGATCTATCACCTGAGCCGGGAGGAAGACTTGTCAGTAACGGATATTGCCATCCAGCTCAATCTTTCTGAGCAGACCGTCCGTAATCAGTTGTCCCTGGCCATGAAGCGCCTGAGAGACCTGCTGAGAAACAATCATCAGAGTGACCTGGTGATCTGCACACTATTATTTGTTGACGTGTTTTTGAATTAAGCATCAGCGATTAAGCATTAAGCAATAAGCATGGCCGCCGTCTGCATGCTAAGGGACACTTGTGCCCCTGATTGTCCGGAATACTTTAAAGTACATCGTTGATATCTGGCTTTCTCTCCTTCAAAAAAAGGAACATTATTCCTAATCAGCTATCGCTATTATTCTCCAATTATTATTTATAAGTGTCTAATTGTTAATTTTTTATTCCTCATCTCTTCACTTTTTATTTTGTTAACATTCTGTTAACATACTTCACCCGGTATGAAATCCATTTTCTCTGATGTAGAGATATAGTGTGATATGAAATACCTGAAAATAAAACGCTTATTCAGGAAATACCTGGCCGAAAAGGCGGATCATGAAGAGCGAAGATTAATTGAACATTGGTATGATAAACTCGATAAACGGGAGCCAATACAACTTTCAGCTGCTGAAGAAGAACAGCTGGAACACGACATCTGGCAAAGGTTAGAGCCGATGTTGTCAGCGCCGCAACGGAATATGCGCAGAATATATACCTATATCAGTGTAGCTGCCAGTGTTGCCGTACTGGTATTCGCCAGTGTGATTTATTTAAAACGGAACAAAACAGAAGGACAGAAGACGGCCGACGTCAGTGAGCTGTTCCAGGACTACTATACCGCCAAAGGGGAAAGAAAGCAACTGAGACTACAGGATGGTAGTGTGATCGCCATGAACAGCGCTACACATGTGCGGGTATACCTCGATTTTACTACCAGCAGACGTGCTGATCTGACCGATGGAGAAGCATTCTTTGAGATTCAGCATGACCCTGCACATCCTTTTGTTGTTCGTTCCGGTAAGCTGACCACGCATGTATTGGGTACCGCTTTCAATATCAGGGCCTATAAAGAATTAAAAGAGATCTCGATCGCTGTGACAGACGGAAAGGTACAGATCTCCGACACCTTACAGGCACTGGGGATCGTCAGCAAACAACAGAAACTGGTGTTCAACCAGCAACAGGCGACCTACGATATTCAGACTTTTTCAGAAGACGTAACAGGCTGGAAAAGCGGAAAGCTGATCATCAAAAATGCCCTTTTTGAAGATATGGCATTACTCATGGAAAAAAATTACGGCATAACATTATCGACGGCCAGTACCGATCTGCGTAAAAAGAAGTTCACTGCAAGTCTTCCTTTATCACTGTCAGCCGCTAAAGCCGCTGAAGTCATCGCATCTATTCATCAACTTAAAATCAAACAGGGGAGGGATACTATCGAACTATACCGCTAACATTCAGAAAACAAAGAAGGCTTTGCTGCAAACAAAGCCTTCAGAAACAGCCGCTGCAACGGCTTTTGCTCATTATTTATCTCAAATTAAAAAGCCATACAATGTATGAAAAAAAAGGGACAGTCCAGTAATAAGAAGAAAGATTTTATCATAAAAGCTATGAGATTAACATTTCTTTCCATAACTATTGTGCTTACTACTTCCCTGATGCTGTCGGCTAATACCGGCAAAGGTCAGGAACTGAGTAAAAAGATTTCAGTGAGCATCCGCAGAGGATCACTGGAAAAGGCATTGAAGCAGATGGAAACACAGCTGAACCTGAACTTTGCTTATGATCAGCAGATGCTTCAGCGTTATCAGACTGACGATCACAGATTCCAGGACCAGCGCCTGGATGGTGTGCTCACCTTGTTGTTTGACAACAAAGACCTTTCCTTCAAGGAAGTGAATGGTGTCATTGTGATCAATGCAGCTAAAAAAGAACGTGTTGTAAAACAACAGCAGGGTAAAATACAGGGTAAGGTGACCGACGAACAGGGCGCCCCTTTACCCGGCGCTACTATCAAAGTGATAGGCGGTACACAGCACGCCATCAGTGATGCAGACGGTAACTTCTCCATCGCTATGGAACCTGGTGTGTATACACTGGAAATAAGCTTCATCTCCTTTAAAGTTCAACGTGTGCAGAACGTCGTGGTAAATACTGACGCTCCGGCTGTGCTGACTGTAAAGATGAAGGCTGACATGGGCTCTCTGAATGAAGTGGTAGTAGTAGGTTATGGTACACAGAAACGTAGTGAAGTGACCTCCGCTGTTTCCACCGTAAGGGCTGATAATTTTAACAGAGGTGGTATCCGTTCTACCATGGAACTGATCCAGGGTAAGGTGCCAGGTCTGAATATCACCAAAACACAGGGAAATAACCCGAATGCGGGCGCTTCCATCCAGCTGAGAGGTGTTACCTCATTAACTGGTACAACTGCGCCATTGGTCGTAATAGACGGTATTCCGGGTGGTAACCTCGATCTGTTACAGCCGGATGATATCGAGTCATTCAGCGTACTGAAAGATGGTTCTGCTGCCGCGATCTATGGTACCAGAGGTAACGCAGGTGTTATCCTGATCACTACCCGTAAAGGTGCTGCCGGCGATCCCCGCTATGAGTATAATACCTATTTCCAGCGTGATTATACTGACAAGAAACCAAATTTCCTGTCAGCAGAACAGTTCCGTCAGAAGATCGCCGAAGGTATTATCTCTCCGACCTCTGACCTGGGTGGTTCTACCAACATGTACAATGAACTGATCAATAAAAATAACCTGAGCCAGTACCACAATCTGTCTGCTTCAGGTGGCAGCGAGAAGTCCAACTACAGAGCATCGCTCTACTACAACGACTTCCAGGGTATCGCAAAAGAGAATGGCAGAAAACAGGCGGGTGGCCGTCTGAACATCAACCAGAAAGGTCTGAACAACAAACTCACCATGCAGGTGAATATGGTGGCTAACTTTAATAAAGCTAACCTCCTGGGTGGTGATGCCGGTTATTTCGAGCAGGCAGTTGCCTGGAATCCTACTGCTCCCATTTACAAAGCAGATGGTAGTTTCTTCGAGATCAATGAAGCTTTCAACCCGGTAGGTCGTCTGAATAACCGCCTGAGTCAGCGTGATCAGCAGACCTTTGCCGGTGATGCAAGATTCAGTCTGGCACTGACCAAAGATCTGTCTGTATCCCTGTTCGGTTCTTATCAGCGTGATAACTACAACGACCGTTATTACCGTTCCATGAACGACTTTGAACAGCGTCCGGGTACCAGCTGGCAGGGGATGGGTTACGCCAGTAAAGGCAATGAACTGAACTGGACCAAAACCCTCGATCCTACTGTTAACTATGAGCATAGCTGGGGTGCACATACCCTCTCCGCTATCGCAGGTTATAGCTATCAGTACAGCACCAGAGAAACTTTCAGTGCTAATAACAACGGTTTCACGACTGATGCATTCCTCGACTGGAACCTCGGTGCAGGTAGCGCAACGAACAATACTGCATTGCCAAGACCTGGTCTGGGAAGCTTCAAGGAAGATAACACCCTGATCGCATTCTTCGGTCGTCTGAACTACGCTTATAAGAATAAATACCATGCGCAGGTGATCCTCCGCAGAGAAGGTTCTTCCCGCTTCGGCGCCAATAACAAATGGGGTAACTTCCCGGCTGCTTCCATTGGCTGGACGCTCACAGAAGAGTCCTTCATGGAGAATGTTGATTTCGTAGATAACCTGAAACTGCGTGTTGGTTATGGTGTAACCGGTAATCAGGGTATTCCTAACTATCGTTCCCTGATCACACTGGGTACTGGTGGTGTATATCCACAGAATGGTATTTATCTGCAAACTTACGGTGCATCCCGTAACCCTAACCCCAACTTACGCTGGGAGAAGAAACTGGAATGGAACTTTGGTCTGGACTACGCGATCCTCGATCACCGTATCAGCGGTTCCATCGATGTATACTCCCGCGAAACCCGCGACCTGCTGTATAACTATGCAGCACAACAGCCGGCCTTCGTCCGTGATGGATTGTATACCAACGTAGGTACGATTAAAAACCATGGTGTGGAAATCCTGATCAGTGGTCAGGCAGTGAAAACAAAAGACTTCCAGTGGACGATCGATCTGACGGCAAACTCTCAGTTCAACAGATTATCCAAACTGTCTAACGAACTGTATAAAGCGACTTACCTGACCTTTGCTGATATTCCAAATCCGGGTGCTATGGGCCCTGCTATCCGCCTTGATGAAGGTGGCGTCGTAGGTAACTTCTATGGTAAACGTTTCGCAGGATTCTCAGAAGATGGTAAATGGTTGTTCTACAAAGCAGATGGTTCAAAAGCACCTGCTTCCCAGATCAATGAAAATGACAGAACGATCATAGGTAACGGGGTACCTAAATACAATGCCGCACTGAACCAGACCTTCCGTTACAAGAACTTCGATCTGACACTGCTGCTCAGAGGTAAGTTCGGATTTGATATCCTGAACCTGCAGGAGATCTTCTTCGGTAACAGAAAGTATCTGCCGAACAACATTTTCAATAGTGCCTTCGATAAACATGCTCAGCTGAAAGACGATCCTCAGTACTCTGATTACTACATCGAGAAAGGTGATTTCGTAAAACTGGACAACCTGACACTGGGTTACAACTTCAACTTCAAATCGCCTTATGTGCGTAATCTCAGAATGTTCGTATCCGGCCGTAACCTGTTAACCTTTACCGGTTACGACGGACTGGATCCTGAACTGGAAGATACCGGCTTTACCACTGGTGTGGATTCAAGAGGTTTCTATCCAAGAACACGCTCCTGGACGATTGGTTTGAACGTTGGATTTTAAGTAATAAGCGGCATTCATTAAAAAGTGTAACGACATGAAATATCTGAAAAAGTTAATATACTGCTGTGGCATCGGTTTACTGTTAGTGCAGGACTTTGGCTGTACCAAACTGGATGAAACCGTATACAGCGACATCTATAAAGAAAACTTCTACAAAAGCAGAACAGAAGTATTACAGGCAGCACTGCGTCCTGTAACACATATGCAATCCTGGATCGCACCTATCCGTGGCGATGGTTATTACTATCATGCGGAAATGTGTTCCGATCAGGTAGCATGGCCACAGAAAGGTCGTCACGCATATGACAACGGCGACCACATGAGACAACACTATCATACCTGGACCACCAATGAAGGCAGGATGCGTAATGCATGGGTTGGTATGTGGACAGGCGTTGGTTACTGTAACGCAGCTATCGAAGACCTGGAAGCACTGGATTATGCAAAACTGGGTATGCAGGAAGCAGAGATGACAGCAATCATTGCTGAACTCCATGTACTGAGAGCGTTCCATTATATTAAACTGATGGACCTTTGGGGTAATATCCCGGTAGTTACACAGGTTGGTAAACCGGCAAACCCGGCTACACAGCCAAGAAAAGAAGTATTCAACTTCATCAGAACAGAACTGGAAACATACGTACCTCAGTTGCTGCCCTACAAACAGGAACTGGTGGGCAGGATCGGTCAGACCGGTGGTTATGCCATGCTGGCGGAAGTATATCTGAACGCTGAGAAATGGGCCGGTACGCCGATGTGGGATCAGTGTATTGCTGCATGTGATAAGATCCTGAGTGGCGATGCAGGTGGTCTGGGTGGTAAACCAACACTGGCTACTGACCTGAAACAGACATTTGCCAACACGAACAGGTCTGCTTCAGAAGCACTGTTCCAGTATGCTTACAGCAACAAAGGCGGTTTCGTATGGGACTGGATTCCATTATTTGGCTTCAGCAATATGAGTGCTGCACTGGATGTAGGATATGCGGGTAACAACGGTTATGTCGTGATCCCTTCTTTCTTTGATACTTATGCTGACAACGACCTGCGTAAATCAGAATGGTTCCTCTTTGGTCCGCAATACAAATACGGTACAACAGATCCTATTCTGGGTACAGAAGAATACAACGGTAAACCACTGGTGTACGTAAACTATATCAGAAGAGCTTCAGAGAACAAAACAGAGAGCACTATGGCTACCGGTGAAGAGAACAGTGGCGCGCGTTTCAATAAGTACAAAACAGGCCGTCTGAGCGATCCTAACTATCGTGAGAACCACTTTATGATCTATCGCCTGACAGAGATCTATTTTGACAAGGCAGAAGCGCTGATGCGTAAGAACAATAAGATAGCAACGCAGGAAGCAGTCGATCTGATCAATGAAAGCCGTAAGAGAGCATTTACGCCGGCAGACTGGCCAGCGGCAGCTTACACAACAGCTACGCTGACGATGGATGAATTACTGGCAGAGAAAGGTCGTGAATTTGTATTCGAAGGCAGACGCCGTACTGATATTATTCGTTTTGGAAGATTCAACAGTGGCAGCTGGTGGGATCACACGCCAACAAACGATGTAAATAAAGAGGTCTATCCTATTCCAGGCACTCAGATCGCAAATAACCCGAATCTGAGACAGAACGACGGATATTAGAAGAGTGATGAAAGGCCGCGCTATTTTTGGCGCGGCCATTTTATTATTTCTGTACTTTGTATTTCATCCATACCACATCGTCTCCCAGTTGTTCCACTTTTAGCAGTTTCAGGTGTTTGTAAGGAATGCTTTCTGTGGATGTAAGTCCTGTATCTGTAATGGTGGCTGTAGCAGTACCATCAGCAATAGGGTAATACAGGATGCTGAATTCATCAATCAGACCAGCAGCATGAAATGAACCATTCACTCCGCCGCCGCCTTCCAGCAGGAGCTTATTGATATTAAAATGCTGTTGCAGCTTTTGCAGGACTGATGAAAGATCTACCTGATCCGCACCGCCAAAGAGATAGGAAATCTGTTTGGATTGCAGATAACCCAGATATTCCGCTTCAACTTTTTCAGTCAGTACCACAATAAGCCTGTCACCATCCAGATCATTGGAATCCCATCCTAGTTTACCGGCAGCATCCAATGCCACGACATAAGACTTTGCCTGTTTATCAGCGATGTAGTCTGCTTTGTTGGGTACTTTTTCAAAACCGGATACGTCTGGTTTTTCTGTGGCAAAGTGTTGTTCCATGGTAACCCTTCCGCAGAACCAGGCATCCGCTTTCTCCTGTTTGCCGGTCTGTTCGTAGTATTCCACTCCCTTAAAAGGTCGCCAGTTTTCTGTAATGATGCGTCCGTCGATAGAGCAGAGCATATGACAAATAACGTATGGTTGCATATTCTTCTGTATTGTTGATCAATCGGTTTGTACAAAGATGATGCAAATTAGGAGACGACGGTTGATAAAACACAAAGCCTTCAGCTATGAAATCAGATAGCAATAGTATTTACTCAGCACTTTTTACCAGGTGTTTGACTGTTTTGGTACCATTGATATCGAGTTGTATGAGGTATACACCTGCCGGTAAACGACTCACATCAATTGCCTGTCCGGGGTATACGATCCTTGCTGGTACTACCTGACGACCTACTGCATCAAAGATGCTCATCCTTGCCTGTCTGGCATTGAATTGCAGACGAACGCTGCTTTGTGCCGGGTTAGGATAAAGGAGGATATTTTTTTCCATAGTATGGGCATCCTTACCTGCAAGCGCCAGATTAGCGGCTGTCAGTGCAGCAGAAGTCGCATAGAGCTGGTTTTTCGGGATGATCTCTTTACCCTGATTAGGACCTGACCAGGACAGTCTGCAGTTGGCGCCGCCAAAATCTTCAAAGTACTCTACCTTAATATCATATTGTTGTCCTGCTACCAGGTTAATCGTACCGGAATATTCAATATCCCAGTCATTCAGCCATTTGTCGATGATCAGTTGATTATTGACCCAGAGACGACGGCCGTTATCACTCGTCATGTAAAAAGTATAAGTACCGGTGTATCTCGGTTCTACTTTACCTGTCCATCTGATACTATAGCTATCATTGGTGATACCGGTACCTGGAGCACCTTCTCCCCAGTCAAAATCGATCGTTTTATCAATCCGGTTGAAGACAAAGGTTTCAAAGTTTTTACCGTTGTAATAGTTACCACTAAGGCCATTACCATTACCGACAGTCGGTACGGATAACAGCTGCCATCTGGCGCTGGCCTGACCATTACCGGTATGCTGTACTACTTTGGCTTCTGGTGCTGTACTGTTATTTAAAGTAGCGAGTACTTTACCACTGCGTACGGAGATGAATTTATAATAACCACTGTCAGCAGCTACTGCAATGAACTGTTGATTGCTGGCTTCCTGCGCCGTCCATTGCCAGAGACTTACATCTTCCTCCAGACTGGATTGCGGAATATCCAGGCATTTCGCACTGTGATAAGCTGTAATTGTATAACGTCCATCACCCAGGTGTTTCAGGGTAAAGGTCTGGTTAGCTGCATTGGTACCAGTCCATAGTTGTATCGGAGAACCATCACCTGTACTACCTAAACCGCCCCGCACATCGAGGAAGAGATTACTGGCCACATTCCTGATCGTATAGGAACCTGCAAGATTGGGGGTACCATTGGCCAGTACTTTGACAGAGCTGGCTTTTTCATCCCAGTTGCTGCCCAGGGAGGGACTGCTGGCTGTCAGTACAATGGAGTCACCGGCAAAGTTTTCGTTTTCGAACAGTACCACTTTGTATCCTTCTGCTACTTTGATGGAAGAGATCTCATCATTCTGTACACCTTTCAGTTGCAGACCAGCCAGTTTGTAAGCGCCGATTGGCAAACCAGCATGAAAGCCACCGTATTGCGCATTTTCATAAACAGTTACAGGACCATTGCTGGTATCGGGTCTGCTATACAGCTGTGCTTTAGGGATGGCCTGCCGCGCCTGGGAAGTACTGGACCATTGCAGGTGACAGAACGCATCGCCATTCCCTTCACCATACGCTAATTCGATATTGTATTTCTGTCCGGCAACAAGTGTGATCGTGCCGGTACGGGTATAAGCTCCCTGTGTTTCATAATCATTGATGAGGGTTTGTCCGTTGACGGTGAGTTTCACCCCATCATCTGAATAGACATGAAAGGTATAAGGCTCGGAATATAATGGTTGTACCTGTCCGGACCATTTTACGGAGAACTGGTTAACACCCAGCTGTGCCTGATCAGGAGAACCGGTACCCCAGTCAAAATCTACATTAGCATCCGTCTGCGTATACTTAAGCACATCTTTATGATAACCTGCATAGTATTCCGCTTTCAGTCCGTTACCGGTACCTGCAGGCAGATTTCTGAGGTTCTTACGGATCAGCCATACAAATTCATCCGGTGCAACAACACGTACGTTAGGTCCGAGACGATTGATACAGTCCTGTACATCATCTACATCTCTTGACCAGATGTGTACTGATACAAGACTATAACCATCGGCAGAATTGATATTGGTAGATGCCTGGTTCAGCTGATTGGCCAGGGACTGCGGAGAAGATAAAGTCCCCCATAGTGTATATCTGCCGCCAATAGAGGGCTTATCATTGTACCAGTCTATTTGTCCGTGGCGGCCGGTATAATTAGCGCCATAACTATAGTAGAATAATGCGTCGATATTATCCTGTTTAAGGTAAGAAGAAGGATCATTGTCGCTGTCGTCAGCATCAATGATATTGACAATACGGAGGTCGGCTTTTTTCATATAGCTGTTCAGCAGTTTCGACTCCGTTTCAAGGTCTGCATCCGGCATCCGGCCAGGGAAGAAATAGCTTTTACCTGAAGGTCCGGCAATAAGTACGTTTCTGCCATCAGGTGTCGTGAGACAGTTATCCACATACTTTTCATAAACAGCTGGTGCCAGTTCTGCAAGGGAAGGAGAGATGGTCCATCCGAGGTTAACATGTGCACGCGCCGGATTATTCCAATTGTTGATATTGTCGTGGGAACCGAGTAACCATTGTACGTTATCACCATCCGTGATCACAAAGCAGACAGTGTGTACGCCTGTTTTTACTTCAAATGGTTTGATGGGTTCTTTCTGTTTGAAGACTTTCGTCTTTGCCGGAATATTACTGAGAGTGGACATGTTTGCTGCCCAGTCGGAAGGAATGATAGACATAGATTTCAGCGAAAGCTGTTCTACGGTACCATATTCTTCCGGACCCCAGCCAAAGAAGGTTGCTCCTTTATTCATACGGTTGTAAGCGCTGTTAGCGATTGAACCGGTAGGAGAGTTGTCCCAGAACTGGAAGGCCTTTGTATACGCACTGTAATCGCCCATAAAGGATACGCGGTCATCGGAGCTTTGCTGATAGGTAGCTATCTGTTTACTGAACAGGTTACCATAATTAGCCAGTGCCCATGCCTCATCTCTGGCTCTGACGTCCAGGAGTCTTGTGAGTCCGGCGTTAATGGCTGTCTGCTCAATATCCGCAGGAATAGCTACAGCGTTCATCACACCTGCCAGGGAAATGGCCACATTGGTAGAACGGTCTTTCTGGTTACAGAGAATGTAGCCGGAGAGTCTGTTGGCGAAGAAGGCAAGTAGTCCCGGGAAGTTGTTGTAATAGGCGTCATTGACTTTAATACCTGCTTTCTCGACGAGTGCGCGGTGACCGGACAAGTCGCGCAGGATAGCAGGTTTGGTTTGTGCGATCACACCCTGGAGGGTTTGCAGCGCGACGCGTTCGGAGACAGAATAGTTCTCAGAAGTGAGAAATACACTGTCGGGTACAGCAGATACCGGATAGGGACTGCCTGGTACACGTAGTGTCTGTGCCTGTGACAAGAGCACGGGCAGGCATACGACAAGCAGCGTGTAAAGGATTTTCTTTTTCATGATGGAATTGATTTGGGTTTTGCTTACATGAGTACTGAACGTGAAATAACCTGGACTTGTAGTGGAATGGGTTGAGATAGTTTTCAGCTATTACGAGCTACGGGGCGGGTTCGCACACACTAATATAGTGAGGAGTCTGTGCATTTCATAGCGGGCGTGTAAAAGTTTTTAAAAAGGTAACCGGATGGCTGATAAAATAAGAAGGCGCTGCCTGAGTAGCAACGCCTTTTAGTTGTGTCCTGGTTCTTTTTGTCCTATGTTTCTGTGTCCTGTGTCCTTGTGAGAATTAAAGCGGTTTGGGGATGGCCGTCTTTTTGGGAGACAACATGCGGGAGAATAATCCCATGACCATTTTTATTTTCATGCTGAACTTTTTCTTAAGCGGATTAGCGCCATTGTCCAGTAAAAGATCTACGATATTGTGATGCCCGAAGGTAGCTGCATACGTCAGTGCAGTTGCACCATGGTCTGTTTCTGTCGCTACGGAAGCGCCTTTTCTTAGTAACAGTTTTACGATGTCAGCGTGTCCTTTAAAACAGGCCCCCATTAATGCGGTATGTCCGAGATTGTCTGTTAATTCCACTTTGGCACCTGCTTTCAACAGATAAGAGACTGCTTCACTATGGTTATAGTAAGCAGCAATGATGAGGGGCGTAGATGCCCGGTCGTCTCTTGCATTTAGCAATCCGTCTGTTACAAATTCCTTCAGGAGTGATACGTTATTGGTTCTTGCTGCTTCGAATACGTCTATCATCATAACAAATCTTTTCTGTTGATTATGTAATTGGTCTGTGTATAGTCTGACTATACTTATCTTCCGCCAGTGCTCCGTTTTGAACGTGAGTGTAATGGAGAGTAACTATAGTCAGACTATAGCATAACCAGTAATAGGCTGCAATATTATCCATTATAAAGATGTATTTACCTCATATAAATTAATATCATAGCCAATAGATTTTGTCTATTGAGATTTTTCTTTCTATAAAGGTCTTTGATGTTTGGTGAGTTTTACATTGAAACAACTATCTTTATCTAAAGAGATATATTACAATCTCCTGCCCATCCGGTAACCTCACAATGCCTTTCCTGATAGAAGCAATCTATTGATGATCTTATTTCTTTATTCCCTTTCCCAGATATATGGGCTGGGATACTTTTGTCAAAAATAATCACACAAAAACGCGCTTTATGAATCAGGATCAACAGGTAAAGAACAATGGACAGACAGCTGCAAATCAGGCAAACCACCATCTGACTACCCGTCAGGGACAGCCGGTACACAACAACCAGAGCATGCGGACGCTGGGCAATCGTGGCCCTGCCGTAATGGAAAACTATCAGTTCCTCGAGAAGATCGCTCACTTTGATCGTGAACGTGTACCGGAAAGAGTGGTGCACGCACGCGGAGCAGGTGCACATGGTGTATTTGAAGCATATGGGACCGTAGGAAATGAACCTGCATCAAAGTACACCCGTGCGAAATTATTCCAGGAGAAAGGTAAACAGACGCCGGTATTTGTACGTTTTTCGACCGTTATTCATGGCGGACATTCACCAGAAACCTTAAGAGACCCCAGGGGTTTTGCCGTGAAATTTTATACTGAAGATGGCAACTGGGACCTGGTAGGAAATAACCTGAAAATCTTCTTCATCCGTGATGCGATAAAGTTCCCCGATTTTATTCATGCATTGAAACCAGATCCTGTACACCACCGTCAGGATGGAGGTCGTGTAATGGATTTCTTTAGCAATTCTCCAGAGGTGATGCACATGATCACCTGGTTGTTCTCTCCATGGGGTATTCCCGCGAATTACCGGCAGATGCAGGGCTCCGGAGTAAATACCTATAAATGGGTAAACAAGGCAGGTGAAGCGGTGCTGGTGAAGTATCACTGGGAGCCGGTCGCTGGTATCAGGAATCTGACGCAACCGGAAGCAGAAGCGATACAGGCAAAGAACTTCAATCATGCCACACAGGACCTTTACGAAGCAATTGAAGCAGGTAACTATCCGCAGTGGGAATTATTTGTGCAGATCATGAGTGATGACGAACATCCGGAACTGGATTTTGATCCGCTGGATGATACGAAGATCTGGCCGGCGGAACAATTCCCCTGGTTGCCGGTAGGCAGAATGACGCTGAACAGGAATCCGGAGAATTATTTCGCAGAAGTAGAACAATCTGCATTCGGACCAGGAGTACTGGTAGATGGAATGGACTTTTCTGATGATAAAATGCTGATCGGCCGTACGTTCTCTTACTCTGATACCCAGCGTTACAGGGTAGGTACGAACTATCTGCAGCTGCCAATAAACGCAGCAAAAACACATGTAGGTACGAATCAACGGGATGGAAATATGACTTATACAGTGGATCTGCCGGCGGGCGTAAATCCGCATGTGAACTATGAGCCTTCCAGTCTGAATGGTTTACAGGAAGCACCACAGACAGAATTGGTATATGAGCCGAGTTATGCAGCAGCGAGGATCGTGCGTCAGAGTATTGACCGTAAGAACAACTACCAGCAGGCAGGAGAACGGTACCGTTCTTTTGAAGAGTGGGAGAGAGCAGATCTGATCAGTAATCTGGCAGATACGCTGAAGGATGCGACACCTGCGATTCAACAAACCATGCTGGAACATTTCTACAAATGTGATGAAGATTATGGCCGTAGAATGGAAGAGGGCCTAAAAGCGGCATTAAGTGCAAAAGCAAAAGCAACGGTATAACAGGGATGGTTATAGTAAAAAGCCCGGCATCTATCAATGCCGGGCTTTCATGTATATCAGATAAAAATAATTTTATTATTTGCACTGCTTTAAGCCTCAATCAGCTCTTTCTTCGTCTTGCTTTTCAGTCTGGGAGGTACTAATGAAATGACTTCTGTTTTCAATGCCTCGATCATTCTTCTCTTCGCAAAATTCTTCATGGTGATCAGACCAATTTCTCTTGCTGGTTCAGGTGACTGAAAATATCTTAACTTCTGTTGCTGTTCCTCACTCAGGTCATCCAGGGCCAGTTCAGGCAGGATCGTTGCGCCGTTGTTTTCATCTACCATACGTTTCAGCGTCTCAATGCTACCGGTGTTGTATTCATAGTGCTGGGAGCCACGGGTAGTCTTTCTATGCTGACAGATGTTCAATACCTGGTCGCGCATACAGTGACCGTCATTTAGTATCCAGAGTTCTTCCACATTGATATCTTCTGGTCTGAGCTTTTTCTTTTTGGCCAGCTGACTTTCCTCAGACACATAAGCAACAAAATTCTCATAGAATAATGTCGTCTCTTTTAGTTGCGGATCATGCAGAGGCGTAGATACGATACCACAGTCGATCAGACCCAGTTTTAGCTGCTGTGTGATCTGTTCTGTATTTTGTTCCCATACCAGTAGTTTGACAGCCGGATATTTTTCTATGAACCGGGTAATGATCTTAGGTACGATATAAGGTGCGACAGTGGGAATAATACCGATCCTGAGTTCACCGGAGAGTTCTTTATTCCTGTCGGAAACAAGGTCCTGTATCTTCTGATATTCTGCCAGCAGTACACGCGCCTGCGCGATGACCTCTATACCCACTTCGGTAGGGGTAACCGGTGATTTACTACGGTTGAATATTTTTACGCCGAGCGAGTCTTCCAGTTTCTGGATCTGCATACTCAGCGTAGGTTGTGTAACATAGCAGTTCTTCGCTGCCAGGTTAAAGCTGCGGTAGGTATCTACAGCAACGATATATTCGAATTGAACGATGGTCATATATGATCTGTCATTTATCCGGGAAACAATACGGTCCCCTGGCTGCAAAGTTCCTGATAGCGCCTGTGAAAGGAAATATCAAAAAGTGTAAAATGGTTGCCAATAAATGCAGCTTTGTTTATTGTTTGGTTGCGGCAACCAATGTTTCATACCCGGCAGGATTCTCCTGGAGCAGGGCATAGTCTATCGGATTTCTACCGAATTTGTCCTTCTTCAGCGGAGATGCGCCGTATTTCAATAACAGCGGAATAAGCTCATTCCTGCCGAAAGTGGCTGCAAAAGTCAGTGCTGTAGCACCATTACCATTTTCTGCGTCCACAGCTGCGCCGTGTTCCAACAGGATCTTAGCGATCCCGGTATATCCCTTAAAACTGACACCCATGAGCGCGGTATTCCCCATTGTATCCTGTATCTCTGTATTGGCGCCTGCATCCAGCAGGGCGCTTACAGCGGCTGCATGGTTGTAGTAGGTAGCAATGATCAGGGCCGTAGAGCCACGTGAGTCTTTAGCGTTGATCTGTTCAGGTGTAAGAAAGCCTTCCAGGGCTGCTATATTATTGGTCCTTGCTGCTTCGAATATGTCCATGGTCTGATGATTTGAAGCAATATTAGACCATACCAGCTGATTATGGAGAGGAATAGGATAATATCATAGGCTATAGATGAAATCTATTGACTTTTAATTTGCTGATAACTGGTAACTATTAGTAGCCCCAGCTAAGTTGGATGTGGATAGATTGATATATTATTTTATTGTTCTATATTCGCGCCTGCGGGTAGAGATGTGGTCGATTTGGAACGGCGCCCCCCTGCAACGGGGGAAAAATAAGTTCGAATCTTATCTTCTCTCCCGCACGTACAGGGGGATAGTTCAATTGGAAGAATGCTGGTCTGCTAGCCCAGGGACGCAGGTTCGAACCCTGCTCCTCCACAGATAACGACTTCATCTTTACTTAATACATCGGAGGGATAGCTCAATTGGAAGAGTACCGGCCAGACACGCCGGCGATGCAGGTTCGATGCCAGCTCCCTTCGCTCTTTTACTCAATATATCGAAGGGATAGCTTAATTGGAAGAGCGCCGTCTCGGCTCGTCGGAGAATGCAGGTTCGAAGCCTGCTCCCTTTCGCTCTTTTACTCAATATATCGAAGGGATAGCTCAATTGGAAGAGTACCGACCGACTCGTCGGGGGTATGCAGGTTCGAGGCCTGCTCCCTTCATTCTTCTATTCACTGGTATCCGGTTCATATAATCTCCTCTTTTGAACATTCTCCCGCTATTTGCTGTTAAACAGATAATCCCGATTAACCAGCTACCATCATCCTGGAAATAGACCGACCTACAGTTTACACCTACATTTTATACCGGAATCGTATATCCGGTGACCGCATATGTTATGAAAAAAAAGCTTTTATTTCTGATACTGTCTTTTCTGGCAGCTCCTTCGTTTGCGCAGGACAATAGCACCTTTAATCAATATGATATACACATACAGCAAAAGATCCGAAGGGTCGATGACCTCATTCAGAAAAGGATATTACGTTCGCTGAACAGACTGATCGTTGATGAACAGCGTATGCGAAAACGCCTGATGAAAGCTGATGCAACGGCTGCTCAACGCATCTTCGACAGGGGTATCGATAGTATGACAGCATTCAGAACATGTGCTGAAAGACAGGTTGCAGCTGTCGGAGAGATAACACATAGCTACAATAGTTATCTTGATACCTTACAGGTAGCTGTCAGATTTCTCCGGTCTTCCGGTGAATTGCGTCAACTGGTGGACCAGCTACGTTTCTCTGTCGGGATATCTGAGCAGATAGGTGATTATCTCTATAAGCGTCAGTATACACTGAAAGAACAGTTATCGCCTTATCCGGCATTTACAAAAGATCTGCAACGGTTGCATAAACAGGCATACTACTACAGGGCACAGATCAGGGAACTGGGCTGTACCATCCGGGAGATGGGACGTCCGGAAGTGCGTATGATAGCATTGCTGCGGGAATCATCTTCATTCCGGGATTTCTTTAAGAAGTACTCCCTTCTGGCTGGTTTGCCTGGTATATCCTTCAACAATAACTAAACGAAAGACTATTCATTTTCCAGCTTGAGTAATTGTTGCTTCACCTGATCATTTTGTGTCCAGCTAAAATTCTTGTCGACGATTGTTCCGTTTTTATCTACAATAACATAGTGGGGGATACCTACAATCTTAAACATGGCGGACAACTGATTAAACTGATCCGTGCTGAGGCGATAATGTTCTCCTTTGATACCAGGCATAACCACTTCATAAGTTTTCTCCGGAGAAGAAGTATTCGTAATGTATAGGAAAACGATGTTTTTATCATCAGCCAGTTCTTCTTTTAATGGTGCAATTTTTTTTATAGCATCCATACAAGGTGCACACCATGTTGCCCAGAAATCTATAAAAATAACTTTGCCCTTATATTTCTCCAATATTGATATAAGTGTACTGTCAGTTGTTGTTGTAGCAGCTAACTGATGATAGGTATAACCTTTTTGTGTTTTGGCAATTCTGATGTTTTCTTTTATACTGTTCTCAAGCTCATATATATCTGATAAGAGAAAAGTATTTTTGATGGTTGCTTTTATTGTTGCCATTTTTTCTGCTGACAAGGTATCTTTATTGACATCCAGTTCGTGCGCTATTGATTGCAGGTACATGATGTCAGTTTCCATGGAAGCACCAGATAATAAACGTTTTAATACTACAGGTCTTGCTTTTTCCAGTGCACCGGGTACTGTTGCATTGTGGTCAAGCATATCCTGATAATGGCTGATGGTGTTTTTAATTGCCGGATCTGAGGTGTCCTTTGTTTTGAGCAGTGCCAGTTCTTTTTCATAGTCTACCCCTTCTTTGCGCGCCTGATCATATACGGGATCCATATACATTAACCGGTTGATGAGTATCGCGTAATTATAAGATCTTAATGCCAGCGGATCACTGTATTTTATGTCCTTAAGAAAACTATAATAAGTGCTATCGGGTTTGACAGGTTTTGATAAGGGTTGTCTGTTATCAAAGGACAGCTTATTTACATGGCGGTAAGCAGACTCCTTCATATATTTATAGAATATCAACAGATCTGTTGTACTATATTTTACATTTCGTTGTGCCAGGTCATATGCTGTTTTGTTGAATGTGCCTTTCTTAGCTATGCTGTCAATCCGGGACAGTTTACGGGATTGGATCTGCTGAAAATATGCTTTGTACTGTTCAGGCGTCATATCATATATCGCCTGATCAATCGCATCCCAGTCAAACTCCATCAATATGGCTCTGACTTTGTTGATGTCATTATTGACTGCGGCCGGGGTACCTTTAAAAACAGACTTTACATCGGACATATTGGTGATATCAAAATCCTGTATCAGTTCTTTGCCTGGTTCAATATATATGGGACTGTGAAAGAATGGAAAGCTAACCCATACTTCCTGTTCCCTTGCCAGCGGAATATCGATAGTGAATTTTCCATCGGGAGCTATATTGATAAAATAGCTGTTATATAGTCCGGTAACAGCATTATTGACAGCTAACGATACACTTTTGAATCCCATATCAGGCGTATATCCTTTGATGGTTCCCGAATACCGGGTTATTTTTGATTGAGCTGATATCGTCAGCGTATAGCATAATAGGCAAACAAGCGCGAGTGTCTTTTTCATTTCAGGTATTGTAAAGGGTGAAATGAAAGCGTGATGTTTTTTTTATCAGTGAGGCAATAAAAAAGAAACATCTATCTTTCATATGTTCTACGTGGTTATAGACAAGATTGCTCAAAAAATATAAATTATCTACTTGTTTAATTAAAATTTGTTACCTACTTTTAATCTGATTTTAAAACCCTGAGGAAAGAAGAACCCCTTTCCAACGTAAACGATACCATTGATTTTTTACGACCATATGTGCTAAAGAGAGGTCCATACAGTTCCACGGAATCCCAGGCGGACACGATATTCTGACGGTCAATTCCATTAAATCACTTACCAAAGGGAGTATCTCCTTAACATTTAAAAAAACAGCGGAAAGAAGATGTCCTGATTTTTAAAATCCATTAATGTATCAAGGATAAAATAATTGAGGTCATTACATAAAATGTAATGAATAGGTACTTTGTTAGCCAGGTATCTGAGGTATGCTGCGATCATATCCCTCAGTACAGACCATCGCATGCAATAAACCAAATTTTCACATTTTAAATCGTTAACCATGAAGAAAAAAATCTATGGCGCGCTCGGCGTAGCGGCACTTGCATTGGCTGCATTTCTGACTACTAACACTTCAAGTTCAGCATCTGATACCACGTTGTTCAGCTTATTTAAAATCAACGCTGCCAACGCAGAATGTTGCAGTACCCCTATCAACAACGGTCGTTGTAGCTCATTAACCGGCAACTGTTACCCTGATCCGGGTGGTGCCAACAACTGTGATTCTACAAAAGGTAATTGCTGATTTTAAGTAAACAGGGCTATCTGACCGGATCTGCATTGGCTATGGCGGTATCCGGGGCAGGTAGCCCTTACCTGATACAACTATCTATTTGAAAATGTATGAAAATAGCGCCTTATGTCTCTCAGAATGCCTTTAATGCTACACAGTATTGCATATGCCATTATTATCTGTTGCTTGATATCATGTAATAATAGTGCCGCCTTTGAAGTTAAAAATGATAAACACGGAAGCCTGAAGGCGGCAAAGAAACTGGAACAGAACGGGGATAAGAAGTTTTCACTGGACAGCCTGTCCGCGCCCCGTCCCCCTTATATACAGCTCTACAATGATGCCAGCGGTAACGAATATCTTGCGATGCTAAGCGGATACTCCAGGAACATCTTCATATATAACTACGATTCAGCCAACAATCCTGTCAACCAGATACCTATCAGTACCGTACAGATGCCTCTGGCATTCCATATAAGAAACATGGACTCCATTTATGTATATAATGATAAAATGATGGAGATGGTGCTGCTGAACAACAGATCGGAGATCGTGTCGAAAATCTCACTGATCAACAATGAGAATATGAAAGATCTGTCCTGGACCACCCGATATCCACAGTATGTGCCACACGGTGTGAACGCGATCATCGAACATGAAGGTAAACTGGTCTTTCCGGGACAGTTTATCTGGACGCTCCCCGATACGATCGCACAACGGTTTAAGTTCACTTCGCTCATCGACATTAATAGTAATAAGGTCAACTACGTGCACAAGTATCCTTACGGGATATATGGGCACGGGCATCTATGGGATGAACCAATGTTCACCGGCGTATACTATGATATAACACCTGATCACAGGAAGATGGTATACAGCTTTCCTGTATCTCATGACCTCGTGATATCCGATCTCGATACAGATAAAGAGAAGACGGTATACGGCGGTAGCAATGAAGCAGCAAGCATTACATCTCTTGATGTAGATAAGTTTAAGAAGAAGTCGGCCGCCCCGAATGAATACATTTATCAGAAAGCCTGTACCAGTGATTTGTATGGCGGTATCCTCTATGACAAATACAGGGACGTCTATTACCGTTTCCTGAGAAAAGCACTTCCTGAAAAGGGCGTACGGCTTCGCTGGGAGAATAAGAAGGTGGCCGTCGTAGTAATGGATAAGGACTTCAATTATCTGGGTGAAACAGAGCTGGGTGATTTGAATGAATTCTATCCGGACAACTCGTTTGTTACCAAAGAAGGCCTGAACGTTGAATATGTCGCCCCTAATGATGTGGAAGAGAAATTCCTGACATTCAGGATTTTTAAATTAAAAGACATTTAAAACTTATTATAATGAAGTCAAGAATTATTTTGTGTTGTCTCATGCTGTCGCTGATTGCATTATCTTGCGAACAAACAGAAGGTAACAGAGAAGATACTGTTATTGAAGAAGGCATAAAAGAGATTAAATTGAAACCGGAATACAACTGGCTGGTCATTTTACCCGGACTCGGCTGTAGGGGTTGTATTCAGGAAGCGGAAGCCTTTATGCGTGATTACATTGATAAACCTCATATCCTGTTTGTATTGACCAAGGTGCAGTCCATGAAAATGCTGGAGCAGAAAATAGGCAAGGAACTGCATAGCCGTGGAAATGTCTACATTGATAAACAAGGTTTCTTTGATATCCCGACCAATAACACTATTTATCCCTGTATCGTGCAGCTCGAAAAAGGGAAAGCTGTCCAGCACCAGTTTCAGTCACCCGCAAACGGACAGGCTTTTCAGTTATTGAAGACACAAATTGAGTAAGTAAATATCCACGAATGAATTGTACCATACGCATCTTCTTTGTCGTTAGCCTGCTTTGTACTGCGATCCGCTCATACGCCCAGCCTGGACGTGCGATGATTGACAGTCTTGCCCACCGGATGGAATCCTATTCTAAAACAGGAGGAACAAGTGTTTATCTGACCGGTAATAAAGATATTTATATAGCAGGAGAAGATCTGTGGTACAATGCTTTCGTACTGGACCAGCAAACGTTCGCGCTCGCAGAACAGGAAAGCATCTTATACCTGCAACTGATAAAGGAAGGGAGTGATACGGCTGTCTGGAAAGAAATGTATCCCGTTACACACGGTATATCTGCCGGACGTGTATACCTCCCGCAAACCCTGGCAGCCGGTAAATACCTCTTAAAGGCTTATACTGCACATTCTTTTTTTTCTCTGCAACCCTACTTCTATGCCGTGTTTCCTGTTCAGGTGGTCGAGGACCCGCGTTCTATCAGGAATAACTGGCAATTAGGACAGTCCAGGTCCCTCCGTCAGGGAGAGCAGGTACGCGTGACGTTCTTTCCGGAAAGCAATGTACTGATAGCCGGCATAGACAATACAGTAGCGTTTAAAGCGGTGAATAAAGATAATGAGCCGGTTGACCTTAAGGCAGAGCTTTATAAGAACGGGAAGGTGGTATCAGCTGTGCAGACTGCGCATGGCGGTATGGGCCTGTTCCGTTTTACGCCTGAGGCAGACGCTTCCTATCTGCTTCGGTATGAAGGCAGGGACTTTAAGTTACCGGCTGTTGCAAAGGAGGGGATTGGTCTTCATCTTGAGCGGAATCAGCACGATAGTTTATTGTTCAGACTTTGGTCTAACCGGCAGGTAGAACAGCCTGTGTTATTAAGAATACAGGTAAGAGGTGCAGTCCAGGTCATCGCTGCAGGCTTGTTAAAAGATAGTCTGCTGATGAAGATCCCCATTGCAGCCCTGCCACCCGGCGTAGCAGAGGTGACACTGTTTGATGGACAACAGCAGGTATTAGCCACACGGTTGGTATATGTACATCATGAGAAGAAACTATATGTGCGTTTTAGTCAGTTAAAAGAGACTTATGCCCCCAAAGAGCAGGTAACCCTTAAAATCAATACTACAGATGAACAGGGCCACCCGGTTCCTGCGGCCCTTAGTCTGCGGGTTTATGATCGCCTGTTTGGTAACCGCCAGCATACCCGTGATATTGTAAACTATTACCAGTTGGCCAGCCAGTTGCGTGATACCCTGTACGATCCGTCCTTTTATTTTGACAGTACCAGTGATGATAGGAAGGAAGCACTGGATCTACTGTTACTCACTCATAAGGCAGACCAGTACAATCTCAGCGATGAGCGAATGAAGCAGGACTATGCCGCTAAGAAAATGCTGCTGATGGATAGTCTGAAAGCAACAGTTACGGCAATTAATAAGTCCGGTAAAAAGAAAGCGCCCATATCCCTGATGTTCTTTGATTACAGCAAAAGCATTAATCAGGTGGGAGTGACAGACAATGAAGGTACTTTTTATCTCAGTCCTGAAAATCTTTCTATCGGACAACGCTTTTTCATTAAATATTTTTCTGAAAAAGAACACGGTATTTATGTGACAGATCCTTTTAAGACTATTAGTATGGCGGAGGCAGACCAGCATCCTATGAATATGTTGAGTGAAAGAAATATCGTTATTGAAGAGAAAGGCATAGATAGCAACAGGTTGCAATACGGCAATATGCTCAGGGAGGTGATTGTACAGAGTAAAGGCCGTGGCTTCGGAGATCGTTACATGGGATATCTGGATAGCATCGCCCGGTTTGAAGGCAATATGGATTACGTAGGCCAGTGTGGCTGGCTGAACTGTCCGGCCTGCGGAAGTGGTACCCGGCCCATTGAAGGCGTGACCTATTCAGAACTGATAGAGCCTAAAAGAAGCCAGGTAGGTAGTCATCCTTTCTCCTTTGGTGCCAATGATATGAAAAAGGAACCTTATCACTATCCGAAATATACAGAAGAGGAGCTGTTGAAGAAGTTTAAAATGGTTATTACCAAAGGCTTTTATCAGCATGCCTCTTTCTACTCACCAGATTATGAAAAAGAAGATAAGTCGATGAGTGATACCCGTAATGCGCTCTACTGGAATCCATTAATCGTAACAGACGAGCGTGGGGAAGCCACCATTCGTTTTTTCTGTTCCGACATACGGAGCGGATTTTTAGGTGTGGCAGAAGGTGTGAGCGGAACAGGATATTTAGGTACAGGTACATTCAGTTTTGGCGTAAGATAAATTGGTATAAAGATGCGCAGGTGCGTAATAGTTTTGATCATTGCTTTACTCTGTCAGATGACTTCCTACGCGCAGTCCTTTACCCTGAAAGGATTGTTAAAGGATACAAATTTGCAGCTCCCGCTTTACAGGGGCTCCGTCGTGTTGTTGCAGGCCCGGGATTCTTTTATTGTTGCAGATACCCGTGCCGATAAGCAAGGTCGCTTTGTATTTAATCATCTTTCCGATACCGCCAGCTATATCCTGTTTTTTTCCTATCCGGGTTATGCTGCTTATTCCCACAGGATCACTACGGAGAAACCGGTAGATGGCGTATTGGATATGGGAACGGTAGGTCTGCTACTGAAAGAGAAACTGCTAAGAGAGGTGATCATAAAGTCTCAGACCGCCATTATCAAAATAAAAGGAGATACAACAGAATTTACGGCTGATAGTTTTAAGGTGCAGGCGAATGCCTCTGTTGAAGATTTGCTAAAGCAGTTGCCTGGTCTGCAGGTGGATCAGTATGGCAACATCACTGTGCAGGGACAGAAAGTCAGAAAGGTACTGGTGGATGGGGAAGAGTTCTTTGGCGATGATCCGACACTGGTTACCCGTAATCTGCGTGCCGATATGGTCGATAAGGTGCAGGTCTATGATAAAAAGTCGGATGCGGCTGTCTTCACAGGTATCGATGATGGTGTGAAAGATAAGACCATTAATCTGAAGATCAAGCAGGACAAGAACCATGGCGTCTTTGGTAAGGTTGAACTGGGTGGAGGTACAGATGAACATTATAATGCGCAGGGCATGCTGAATGCTTTTAAGGGAAAACGCAGAATGTCATTGTACGGTACGAATGGTAATATTGGTCGTACCGGGCTGGGTGCAGCAGACAGACAAAAGATAGGCACAGATAATGATGGTACGGAGAACTATAATGATAAAGGTATTCCTACCGTCACCAGTGCAGGCGCGCATTATGATAATAAGTGGAATAATGATCAGCAGTCCTTTAATGGTAACTACAAGTTCAATACAATGACTGTAAATGGTGAGGATATCGTTGTGTCTCAGAATAATCTTCCTACTGGTTTAATACTCGGTAATTCCAATAATAGATTTGATAACCGGAATACCCGTCAATCCGCTAACGGAAAGTACATTTTCAAAGTGGATACATCTGCTACCATTACAGCATATGCAGATGGAACCGTTACTGATGATAAGACTGCCAGCTATGGAAATACACAGAATTTCCGGGGAGACAGCAGCATGATATATAATAACGAATCAAACGATCGTAATGACTATCATCTCAGATCCTATAATGTAAACCTTGCCTGGGAGAAACGTCTTAAAAAGGCTGGTCGTACGATTTCCCTGTATCTGAATAATAATTTTTCAAACGATCATTCATCAGGAGAGAATCTGTCACGCAGTGACTACTATGATTCAACAGGCAGACAAGACAGTACGGCCCTTTTGTATCTTGGCAGACGTACGAATGATGACTGGCGTACCAATACCCTGAAAGCGATCTATACAGCGCCAATATCAGGAAAGCTATCACTGATCCTTAATTATCAGGTGGAGAATAAACTTAATCATGATGATAAACGATCTTATAACCTTGTGGAGAATCCGGCGGGAAAGAATGAAGATGCCGCATTTAGCAGTAAAATGAACAGTAATATCTGGACTAATCAGGGAGGTATTGCTATCAATTACGCGGGGCCTAAATTAGTGCTGAAAGCCGGTAATAATATTCGTACGATAACGATGGATCTGGAGAGTGAGCTTGATAACTACCGGCTGAAAAGGAATTTCCTGAACTGGAATCCAGGCGCCAGTATGCAATATACCGTGAAGCAATATTCAGTACTCCAGCTGAACTATACCGGTAACAGTATCAATCCGGAAAGAACACAGTTGCTGCCATTAAAGTTTAGTAATGGCCAGCTTGTTACTTATCTGGCTAACCCTGATCTTGATAATAGTTTTAGTCATAAGATCAGTGGGGATTATAACACAGCGAAAGTTGTTTCAAATGTTTATACCGGTGGTAACGGAAGCGTGACCTTTACCACTAATCCGATTGCACAGGCTATTAATGTGACTGCTGCCGGTAAGTATATTTACAGATTTGTGAACATGCCGGGATATACCAACATGAACTACGATCTGATGGCTTATTATGGTCGCCAGCTGCCGTTTAACATACAGATGATTGGTGCGCTTAATACCAGTGGTGGAAGGTCCTTCAATCTGACAGATGATAAGGTGAATAAGCTGACGTACAGTACATATGGCGCCGGACTGGAAATGTATAAATCCCAACAGAAAAAATACAATACCTATCTGCTGGTAAAAGCCGGGTATAACATTAATAAATCTTCTCTGCAACCAGGCAGTGAGAATAATTTTCCATTCATTGAAATCAGACCGAGTCTGGCGATTTACTTTCTTAAGAAGTTCGAAATACATACAGATGCCAACTATCTCTGGCAACGGAAGTCTCAGGCGTTTAGTGATAATTTCAGCCGTGTGATCTGGAATGCCTGGTTAGGCCGTACTTTTCTCAAACAGGATCAGTTGACGATCAGGATCTCCTGTAATGATATCCTGAACCAGAATAACGGGTATTCCCGTACTGCCAATAATAACTTCTTTTCGGAGAACAGATATACGACCATCAGACGATTTTTTATGTTAGGTGCGACGTGGAATTTTACCAGATTCAGAACTATAAAACAATAGCGCATGAAGAGATTATCCTTTTTACTGGCAATGATGGTCTTTTCTCATGTATTATCTGCACAGCAGGCTACTTTCGTTAATAGTGGCAAGGTCGTATTTGAGAGAAGGGTGAATACATATGCGGTGATGGAGCGATTTGTAAAGGAAGCTGATATCATACCTGCAGGCCAGGTATATGCTTATATGCTGAGTTACCGGAATGATAATCCACAGTTCTGGACAGATGATTTTGAGTTATATTTTGATACCACGTATACACTGTACAAGCCGCAGAAAGCTGATATAAGTCCCAGGACATCATATATCGGTGCGGTAGCATATAACAATAAAGTATTGAATAACCTGGCATCCCGTGAAGCGGTTGCATTAAAACAGGCATTTGATCAATCTTTTGTTATCAAAGATACTATTCGGACTATTCGCTGGAAGCTGACGGAAGAGACACGTGAAATAGCCGGTTTTCAATGCCGGAGAGCCAACGCGCTATTATCTGATTCTATTTATGTCGTTGCTTATTATGCAGAAGAGATCCCTGCGAGAGGTGGCCCGGAGTCTTTTAATGGCTTACCGGGAATGATATTGGGAGTGGCCCTTCCGCATGAGCATATCACAATATTTGCAACGCGTGTGGATAAACAACCTGTCGCCCCGGAAACCTGGAAATTGCCTGAACAGACGAGGAGTGTGCCTGTTGATAATAAGCAGTATAGAAAATCGATGACAGATATCCTGCCCCGTTTCAGACTTACCTCATCATGGGTGCGGATCTTTATGGACATATAACGATGTAATAATGTAAAATGAAAATCTTGTTTTTAACCCACCGTTACTATCTGCTCCTGCTGACCGGCATGTTGATCCCGGTTGCGTTTGGTATGGGCTGGCTATCTATGCTGTTGATCGTCCCTTTCCTGGTGTTGTTAACGGGCCTGTATCTCTCGCGCAGATTCCTGAAAGGACAGCTGCAATCAGCCGTCAATACTGGTCTGAAGCTGATCCTATTGATCGTATACACGATTATTTGTAAACTCTATGTTTTTGATATCTACCAGGTCAATAGCAGTTCTATGGAAGGCGCACTCATAAAAGGAGATGTATTGTTTATTAATAAACTGGCTTACGGACCTCAGGAGATTGACGATGCGAATAGCATCTCATGGGTGAAGTTGTTCCGTAGTAATATCCGGCAGCGTGAAGCATGTCCTGTTATCAGCAGAAAAAATGGGTATACTCATATCAGGCGAAACGATGTGTTTATTTATGAATTGTTTCCTGCTTACTTTGTTGTGAAACGATGTGCCGGATTACCCGGGGATCATTTAAAGATCAGTAATGACACCACATTTATCAATAACCAGTATGCCCCTTTTTCGCCATATCACCAGAGCCAGTATCTTTTACAATTTGGTGATCATGCCAGTCTGAAAGCTTATTTGTCCACTGTCTCCCGGTCTGCCATAGATTCTGTGAATATCGATTCAAACATATTAGTCGCCAATATTTCACCAGGCGATCTACCCGGGAAGGCATGGCGTATCACCCGTTTACCCAACAAACTATTAGCAGGTAAAACGCCTTATTTCCGTCCTGATAGCTGGACGATCAATAACCTGGGCCCATTGACGATTCCCTATAAAGGATGGGCCGTTTCCGATTCGGCTTTATACCACAATACCATTGAACATTGGGAATGTAATAATACACCCGGAGGATACGTGTTTAAGGATAACTACTATTTCATGATGGGAGATAATAAGCCTTATTCGGAAGATTCCAGATACCTGGGACTTATTCCTGAAAGAAAGATTGTGGGAAAAGTAGCTTTCATTCTTTACTCATATAATGAAAAAGGATTTTTATGGAACCGCTTGTTTAAAACTATTCTATGAATACGCAAAACAAACTGACAGTTTATCTGGCGTGGGGCGGGATATTGACATTGTTATTATTGTTTGTCCTGACCCCTTTACAAAATAATACAGCGCTACAAAACAGTGTTACCATTTCAAAAACCTTCTTTTTTGCAGAAGGTCTGCTGCTGTTATTGTTGATGGGAAGTATAACCTGGTTATGCCTGAACAGGCACATATGGATCAGCTATTCACGGATTGATCTGGTTTTTACCATACTTGTTCTTTATATAGTTCTTCGTAGTGGTGGCCGGGTTTCTCCCCGAGTGATCGAACTGATTGCCTTAATGGTATTTTATGTGGTACTCCGCAGATGCAGGTTGAGACACTTTCTGTTTATCCTTTATGCGATCGCTGTGGCGGGTATTATTCAGTCAGTATATGGCTTGTTACAGTTGTATAATATACTGCCTACTCATAGTCAGTTCCGGTTGACGGGTACTTTCTTTAATCTGGGTGCTTATGCTGCTTTTATAGCACTAAGTGCATGTATCTCCCTGGTGCTGATCTTTTATTTTAAAGATAAGCGTATGACGCTGATTCCGCAGCTCAATATTGTGCTGGCCATTATTATACTGCCTATTACCCAGAACCGGGCGGCATGGATCGCATTGATTGTAGTGGGTATTTTTTTATATGCGCGGTTTATAAAACGATATCTGTTGTATGGCGTTTTAGTTGTCGCAGGTGTATTGGTGCTGGCCGGAGGATACTATCTGAAAAAGGATTCTGCTGATGGAAGGGTCTTGATATGGAAGGTAACCAGTCAGATGATTGCTGAGCATCCGCTTACTGGCATCGGCTATGATCGTTTTGCAGCTACGTATATGAAGTACCAGGCTGCGTACATGACCACACAGGGTACGCCGGGGGAGAAGCAGTTAGCTGATAACGTATACTATGCCTTTAATGATCTGTTACAGCTAACGGCTGAATCAGGAATGATAGGTGCGCTCGGTATGTTACTACTGATAGTTTTCTGCTTTACAGTGAAAGGATATGACAGGTTCCGATACGCCGGACAGGCAATTATACTGGGATATATGATCATCGGGATGTTTTATTACCCGCATTTTATACTGCCGTTGAAAATGACAGGTGTATTGGGATTGGCCATGTTATCCAGGATGGATCGGTCAGTGATAAGACAGCTGCATATCGGGCGTGTGCCTAAGCTGCTAGTAATGGGTATCACCCTTATTGTATCTGTAATGGGGATGATGTTGATAACACAGTATAAAACGGCCTACAGACAATGGGGACAGGCAGAGGCAGCCTATCAGCATCAACGGTTCAATGAAAGCATCCGGTATTTTGAACAGGCATTGTCTCAGCTGCCGCAGGATGGAGAACTGCTGTCAGCGGCCGGTAAAGCATACTTTCTAGCTGATTCACTGGGTAAGGCCGCATTGTATCTTACACAAAGCAGGGATTTTTTAAATAATACAGTTATTGAAACCACACTGGGTGATATCAGTGTACAACAGCAACACTATGCGGCTGCAGAGAGATATTATCAGCAGGCTTTAAGCATGGTACCTAACCGCTTTTATACTGAGTATATGTTACTAAAGCTGTACGTGGCCAGTAACGAAAATGAAAAGGCCTGTACCCGGGCCAACCTCATCCTGCATAAAACAGTGAAGGTGTCATCTACCGCCGTGCAACAGATCCAGGACTCCGCCAGAGTCTATTACGACAATAATAAATGTCATCACTAAATAAGACCTATGTCCATTGTTATGAAAAATATTTCAATTATCATCCTGCTTGGCGTATTGGGTTTGTTGTATGCCTGTAATGCGAAGAGAGGTAATGTAGAACAGGAGGTGCTCAGCTATTTTCAAAAACAGCAACACCCGGAGAAACTAAAAGCAGCACAATACTTATTGACCAATATGAAAGGGCATTATAGCCTCGCTGGTCCTAACTATGATAAGTACGTACAGATATTTCATGAAATCAGTATCATCCCTGGAGATAAGAGAAATGCGGCTATTATGGATCGCATGAATTTTCATAAGATAGGCGATAGCTTTTTTATGGAAAAGGATGAGAACAGTCTGACTGCCGAATACCTCATTAAACACATTGAATATGTCTATGCTATATGGGAGAAAGTACCCTGGCGGAAAGACTATAGTTTTGATATCTTCTGTGAATATGTGCTGCCCTACAGAATTGAGAACGAACATCACAGTAACTGGATCAGACATTTCCATGAGGCATTTGCCGGCATATTTGATGAACTGCATTTCGCCGGAGGTACTGTTTATAAAGCAGTCGATTATTGCGCTGATAGCACGCGGTATATCCCCATGCCTGATGGAGATAGTACAACGCTTATAAAATTAAGGCCCGGAAAGGACCGCATTACTTTCGACAGTATTCATGTGGCAACAGACGGTGAGAAATGGATTCGTATTCAATATACAAGTGGTCTTGATTCAGCCAGGGTCAGACTGGTCATTAATGGTAAGGATACGATCTCACAAAACCTCAATACAGCTGGTAGTCTGTATTGTTATCCTGGCCATCAGGTCAGGATTAAACATCCTTTTCATAAAGGGATCAATACTATTGAAGTGAGTGTGTCAGATAATCCCATCGGTCTTGATTACCTGGATATTATTCCCGTAGAGAAATTCTATCGTAATACGTCCGCCTTTAAGATAACAGATGGTGCTACTTACGCCATTTATAATGCAGCGAATAACAAAGGACTGAACACTGTATTGAAGTCTTCTGCCCAGTTCAATATTCAAAACATAGATTACGGCTATTTTGTATTCCGGACCAAAGGGAAGAAGAATACAATGACCTTGGCCTGGGATACTTATTTTAGTCAGGATACCCTGAGACAGGCCGCATTCTCAGGAGATGATAACCAGCAATGGGCTATCATACCAGTGAGTGAAGCGCATTATAAAATAATGAGTAAGCGGAATGGTAAGTGTCTGGAACTGTTAAAGGATGGACAGCTGGCTGTGAGAAATGAATACACCGGTAATGCGCAGCAGCAATGGCGGTTCGAAAAGACAGATAGCGCTATTCGCTTTGATACAGCTTCCCACGTGCCACAAAATACTCCATTGGAATATACCTGCCGCGTAAAGGATGCCATCAATTTTGAATGGATGATCTTCAGCAATTATTTTCCTGCATTGCCGGCAAGCGATATTTTCGAAAACCATGTAGGTGATTGCCGGGCACAATCTCATTACCTGGTATATATCCTGAGATCGCTGGGGATCCCTGCTGTAAGTGAAGTAAACTTACAACGTCCCAACCGGACAATGGGCCACGACTGGAATGCGATCATCGGGAGTAAGGGAGAAACCATCTATTATCAGATAGATACAAAGCCTGCGACTGGTAAACCGGATTCACCTATCGCTAAAGTATACCGGCGGACATTCAAGGTTGATTCAAGCGCTTTACCATTTAAGAAATACCCTGCTGAAAATATTCCGCTGACCTTTGATAACCCTTATTTTAAGGATGTAACCAGTGATTATTTCAGCACCAAAACTGTTTCAGTAGATCTCTTTGCAACAGCAAAGGATATAAAGGGGCAACACGCTTATTTATGTGTATGGGATGACGCTAAATGGCTGCCGGTAGCATGGGGTGATATTCACAACGGAAAGGCTACTTTCAGAGATATGGGACTGAATGCACTTTATCTCCCGGTGATCTATAAAGATGAGAAAACCTATATCCCGATAGGCGCTCCTTTTATACTGAAGGATAGTCTGCTGCAATATATTGCTCCAAAGCCTGAACAGCCGGTAGAGGCTGTGTTAAAACGGAAATACTACTGGCCGGAAGAACATTTTATGGACTTTCGCCTGAACGGCGGCCGGTTCCAGGCTGCAAATAAAGCCGATTTTTCAGATGCGGTGACCTTATATACAGTGAAGGGTAAAATAGCCCCCATCCCATATAACATCCCTGTCAGTGATGCGAAGACTTATAAGTACTATCGCTATATAGGTCCACGTTTAGGTTATGGCAATCTTGCCGAATTAAAGTTTTATGATAAAGCAGGCCGGGAGCTGAAGGGCAGGATCATCGGCAGTGAAGATAGTTATAAGCTCCTGGGGAATACAAAGGACAAGGCCTTTGATAATGACGTCCTGACCTTTTATGATGGATTCAGCCGGAATACAAACTGGCTCGGAATGGAATTTGCACAACCCATGGCTATCGGTAAGATCAAATTCATCCCCCGGAATGATGGGAACTGTATTGAAATGGGGGATGACTATGAACTGATGTACTGGAATAATAAAGACTGGCAGTCCCTGGGACTGGTGATTGCTCGGGAGGATTCCCTGATATATAAGAATTGTCCCAAAGATGCGTTATTCTTACTGCACGATAAGACAAAGGGAAAACAGGAAAGGATCTTCACCATTGATAAAAAAGGGAAACAGGTCTGGTGGTAGCCGGGAAGGCAGATTCAGTAAGACTTCATATATTTATACCTATGCAACGAAAAACAGTGCTGCTGCTTGGCGCTAATTCAGATGTAGCCAAAGCTGCCATTCTCCGCTATGCGGCAAAAGGATTCCGCATCATCGCAGCTTCGCGTAGTACCGATGCGCTTCAGGCATTTGCGGATCAGCAAACCTTTCCTAAAGAACTGCTGACAATCCTGTATTTCGATGCAGCGGATTTTGACAGTCATGCAGGCTTTTATCAGCAGTTACCGGAGAAACCGCACATTGTCGTATATGCTGCCGGTTATCTTAAGAACAATGAAGAAGCCTTACTAGATTTTCCAGGTAGTTTCCGGATGATGCAGGTACACTATGCAGGGGCCGTTTCCATACTGAATATCATTGCGATGGATAAGGAAAATGTTCGCCTGGAGAGAATAATAGGATTATCCTCTCTTTCCGGTGTGCGGGGAAGAAAGAGCAATTTCATCTATGGCAGTACGAAATCAGCCTTTACCCAATATCTGGCAGGATTGAGACAGTATCTCTTCAGCAGGAGGATTACTGTCAATGTAATAGTAGCCGGATATATCCGGAGTAAAATGACCGCAGGACTGAATCTGCCTGAATCGCTGATGCTGGAGCCTGACTTCATAGCAAAGGCTGTAGTGGAAGCCGGTAATGGTCTGATTGTCGTTCCCGGGTTTAAATGGAAGCTCATTTACACGATACTGAAATGGATGCCGGAACGACTGGTAGCCAGATTGCCATAGCCATATGGGACCCTGTCCAGCCACGGACAGACATGTACCAAAACCGAACATATGTAATAATTGTTATCTGTTTATGCGTCTGATTAAACGTATTGTTTAATTTGGCTTTAAAATAGTTGTAGACTCTCCAGATACGCTATCACTATGTTGAAGAACTATTTTAAGATCGCATGGCGAAACCTGTTTAAAAATCCACAGGCTACCTTCCTGAATCTTGCTGGCTTATCCACAGGGCTGGCGGCTTTTCTACTGATTTATTTATGGGTTTATGATGAACTGAACGTTGACAGATTTCATGAGAAACGCGGACAGCTGTTCCAGATCATGGAGAATGTGAAGGACGGCAGAGGTGTCATCACGAACAACGGAACACCTGCCTTGCTGGCGGAAGCGCTTACAGGTACGATGCCTGAAGTTGAATATGCCACCGTTACCACACCACCTTCCTGGTTTCCGGAGATCACCTTCTCCACAGGGGATAAGCCTGTAAATGCGGCCGCTATATTCGCGGGAAAGGATTATTTCAATATATTCTCCTATCCGTTGTCACAGGGCAACAAATCGACCGTACTGGCCGATAAGGAAGGTATGGTCATCTCGGAAGCACTGGCGATGAAGTTGTTCCATACTACTGAAAATATCATTGGCAAAACTATCAGTTGGCAGATCCAGGAGTTTAAGAAACATAGTACTGTCTCTGGTGTGTTTAAAGGGACGCCTGCCAATTCCTCCATACAGTTTGATTTTATACTATCTTTCGACGCCTTTAAGGAATTAATGGGTATAAAGGGGGTGTTAGATAGTCAAAATAGTGATGGGCCTTTTTTTACCTATCTGGCACTAAAAAAAGGAACAGACGTTAACGCTTTTAATAAACAACTAAGTGAATTGCTGAAGGGCAAAAGCAAGGGTACTCCCCGTGACCTTTTCTTACAACCCTATTCAGACAATTACCTCTACGGCGAGTTTAAAAACGGTAAACCGACAGGTGGAAGGATCGCTTATGTGCAACTGTTTTCATTGATCGCTGTATTGATCATCCTGATCGCATGTATCAACTTCGTTAATCTTTGTACGGCAAAATCTTCCGGCAGGATGAAGGAGATCGGTATCCGCAAGTCAATGGGCGCTCGTCGCAAAACACTTGTTTTCCAGTTTATGGGAGAGTTCATGTTGCTGGTGTTTCTGGCATTGATCATCGCATTATTACTGGTTATCTGCTTCCTGCCAGCTTATAATGAGATTACGGGGAAACAGGTTGCTTTACGTCCTGATCCTACCCTTATAGTCTCCATACTGGGCATTACGTTTATCACCGGACTCATTGCAGGCAGTTATCCTGCATTTTATCTGTCTGGTTTTAATCCGCTGGAAGTCCTGAAAGGACGACTGTTGAAAGGGAGTGCGGGCGAACTATGGGCACGCAAAGGCCTGGTAATATTTCAGTTTACAATATCAGTTGTATTCCTGATAGCGGTTATCATCGTTTACCGGCAGCTGAATTACATACAGCATAAAAAGCCGGGTTATGACAAGGAGCATGTGGTCTATTGGCAGGCGACGGGCAAAGTACCTGCCGATATGAATGGCTTTCTGGCAGAAATAAAGCAAATTCCGGGTGTTGCGAATGCTTCGGCAATGGTGGCTAACGTGCTTTCTACAGGCCCTGGTGTGCCTGTTAAATACATGGTAAACGGACAGGAAGAATTGATCTCTTTCAACGCTTTACAGGTATCTTATGACATGATTGAAACCCTGGGTATTGAGATGGCAGCCGGACAAACATTCTCCCGCAACTTCGGGGCAGAGGCTGATAAGATCATCTTTAACGAGACCGCTATTAAAGCAATGGATATTAAAGACCCGATCGGAAAGATCATTGATTTCCGTGGGAAGAAATTCCAGATCAAAGGTGTGACCAAAGACTTCCATTTCCAGTCGTTGCATGAAAAGATCAAACCTTTATATATCATACCGGATCAACTGGTAGGAACGATCATTGTGAGAACAAAAGCAGGCATGGAACAGGAAGCACTGGCAAAGCTGAGCGCTTTTTATAAAGACTATAATCCTGATTTTCCATTTGAATATAAATTCCTGGATGATGATTACCAGGCACAGTATATAGCGGAAAAAAGAGTCGCCACCCTATCTAAATATTTCTCCGGACTGGCAATGCTGATATCCTGTCTGGGATTGCTTGGGCTGACAGCTTTTACCCTGGAAAAGAGAAGTAAAGAGATCAGTATCCGTAAAGTGCTGGGAGCCACTGGTAATAATATCGTACTGATGTTCTCCAGGTCATATCTGGTATTTGTATTGTTGGCCGCAGGACTGGCGGTACCGCTGGGCTGGTGGATCATGAACAGCTGGTTACAGGGCTTTGCATATCATATTAATATCGGCATAGATGTTTTTCTGATTGCTTTAGGAGCCATATTGCCGGTTACCTTACTGTCTGTGATTTTTATTGTCATCAGGGTAGCCTGGACAAATCCCGCAACGAGTTTAAAAGCAGAGTAGCCTCCATAGCGATAAATAGTAAAGGCCGGATTATATATAGTCCGGCCTTTGTTGTTATCACATCAGTCAGCAGTCGTTTGCTTGATATTTCCCGCCAGGCGGAGTGCGAGTTCCAGTACAGGATCCCGATGTTGCAATATATCTGTAACAGCAGGTGTAATGACATGATCTGCCGGTACACCTTTATTCGCTTGAAATGGATGCTGCAACCGCATGTAATAGCTTAATAAGGGTACATCCAGGCCAAGATGTGTATGAGGCAGGTCTACCATTGCAAAGCCGCCGCTTGTATTCCCCTGCATGGTGCCACCACTTTCTTCCCCGATGAACACAGCCCTGCGACTGTCTTTCGCAATTGCTGCAAATTCAGCTGTTACAGAAAAGCTACGTCCGTTTTGCAGGATATAAACATTGCCGGCAAATGCATTATTCGCAGGATTAATAACACCCAGTCCTTCACTATAAGTAAAAAGGTATTCATCTCCTTCTTTTTTTACAAACTGTTTGAGGTATTCCATTTCCGCTGGAAATGTGGCATATGTCGCAAAAGAGTAAGGACCGATACCGGCTACCGTGAGTTTTTCATAATACCGGAAGGGAGCGCGTGCGATGTATGAAAGTAATTGTTGTCCCAGGCGATCTGTACCCCCTTCATTATTACGAAGGTCAATGATCAGCGATTGTACCTGTTTTTCTTTGATCAGACGAAAGGTACTGTCCAGAAATGCCGGGAAAGCAGGCATTCCTTCCTGTTCCATAAACACGGCAATTCGTAGTAAGGCAACATCCGTTGAAGGGAAGGAAAGGGTATACGGTGGCTCTGTGGGGGTAGCAGACCGGATCTCACTGACGCTTACTGCGGGAACCACAACTTTCCCTCTTTTTCCGGCGGCTTCTTTATAGCCTATTGTAAAATGTCCGGCAGGCCCGGTAAAAGCGCCATAATATCCTGCAAAATCACTATTGAGCGCTGCATATTTTGCGCTTTGTACAGCACCATCCGCATAGATATTCCGGAATAGCCGCGCAGTGATATGTGAGATATCTTCCCCATTGATACTCAGTATCCGGGTGCCGGCGGGTAATAGTTCCTTACTCCCATAAGTCCGCAGTACAAATGCATCGCCATCCTTAAAATAGAGTTGAAGCGGCAGATATCCATTACCAAAAAATGCATAAGGATCGTCTGGTTTCCCGGCAGGGTGGAACTTCACATGCCCGTCACCTATATCAGCGATCAGGGGATTCACGAGTTTATAGAACGCATATGCGCTCATCCCTTTTTTTAATTGCTTTCCGATGGCAGTAAATTGTTTGTCTGCCTGTTCCTTTGTCTGGAAACGATAAAGTCCTGGGTGTGCCTCTTCCAGTGCCTGCCGGATCACAGTGAAATCTGCCTGTAATTCCTGTGGGGTGAATATCTTTTGTGACCAGCCGGATATACCTGTTAACAACAACCAGCATGCAATGAATAGCTTTTTCATAAAAATCATTTTTCTGCAAAGCTAGATGGGACTGAGGTTTTCGTCGACCGAGCCGACAGGATTGAACCTGTCGTTACAGGATTTTTGGTATGCCGACGGCGTCATACCTGTCAGCTTTTTAAAGGTAGTATTGAAGGTCGCCTTTGAATTGAATCCACAATCGATGGCTATCCCTAATATGCTATATGCTGTGGAGGACGGATCTTCCAAACGGCATTTCACGGCTTCTACCCGGAAACTATTAATGAAATCATGAAAACTTTTTCCAGCCTGTTCATTAATAGCTTGTGACAGATGGTGCCGCGATACTTTCAATTGCCCCGCCAGGGTAAAAATGGTCAGATCGGGATCCAGGTAAGGGTGCTCCGCTGTCATATGGTCAAGTAGCTTTTCATATAAGGTCTTTTCAGCTGGTGCCTGCAGACCTGATTTACGGTACTTTTTCTCCATAGATGGCTGTAACTGATCCGGCCCGAATATATCGGGTTGCAGAAGACATTTAATCGCCGCCCAGTACACCAATATCACCACCAGGAAATAGTTATAATGATAAAAATGCGTAACAACAGGTAGTTGCCACTTTCTGCCATAAAATCCCAGCGCTGATATGATCAGTATACCCAATATCCCATATATGAATTGTTGCAGCCATATCAACCGGCGATGGTGTACATCAGAAAAAGTATTGTCCACCTTCTGCCTGAATGCCCGCAGTAATGACAAGGATAGCAAGAGATAACAGGTGATCATACAAAGACTGATCTGGTTCAGCCAGCCGAAATCCAGGCGGCTTAAGCTGGTAAAATCCATCAGTAGTTGTCTTTTGCTGTCGGCGGACTGCAATAACCAGGGTGAAAGCACAATCAGGTAACCAATAAAGGGGAGAAGGTGTAGCGCATCTTTAGGTGTCAGGGGTTGTCCGCCGTCTGTGACTTTTTTGGTAAACAGATAAATTAGCGGACCGAAAACACTGAGCTGCAACCAGGATATACGACTCAGATGTGGAAAGGTCAGGAAGAAGGAGCGGGTATCGAAGGCATTGAGTAACGCCTGAAAAGACACCAGCAGCATGAAACAGATCAGCAGGATCGTCGTCGTATTGTTCTTTTTGCGGGTATACAACAAAAAAGCAAATAGCGCCGCATTAATCAGGCCGGCAGTGACGAAATAACGGAAGAGCGCAACAGTTGTCATGTCTTTGAATATCAATGAACAATGAATGTCCTGCTAAAGACGTCTGTATCGCCGGGAAGTTGCTTGTCCGGAACAGCTGTTTTATATAAACGGTTTTAAACAAAACGGCCTTCCCACAAGAGAAGGCCGTTTTCAATATTAACTTATACAATCATTAATTGTCCGTTTTCTGTTCCGCCAGGAAACTTACCACGTCCCTTATTTCTTTCTTGGACAACAGTAGCTTCATATCCGGCATACTCGATTCTGCGTACTTTTTATTAACGATCTGGTCGGCAGCGATGGTACGCTCTTCCTGTCCTTCCTTGATCTTCAATGCTGTTTTGGTTTCTCCCTGGAGGATGCCCGTCAGTTTTTTACCATCCTTCAGCTCAAGTGTCACCATACCAAAACCAGGGGCCAGTCGTGCGCTTGGTGTAATAAGCGCCTGGAGGATCTGTTCTCTGGTGATCCGTCCGGCAACGCCGTTCAGTCTCGGACCCGCATTACCTCCGCGGTCATCATAAGAGTGACAGCGCATACACTGGGAGTTCTGGTTATGGAAGAATATCTGTCTGCCTCGTTTAGGATCACCTCCCAGCAGACAACTGCTATAGGCAGCCATCAGATCATCCGGGGATACTTTACTGTTGATCGTTTTGTAACGGGTCGCCAGTGAGCTGGAACGGCTGCTGTCGATAGCTTCACCTAACTCGAGAGAGATGCCCTTATCCAGTTGGCCGGCAGCCATTTTATCCAGCAGTTCGCTCAATGGTTTTTCTACATATTGTTGTGGCAATTTACCCAGTGTCAGCAGGGCTGCCTGTTTTTCTTCTACTGTTTTATTAGCAATCACACCCATGAGCAGTTTTACCATCACATTCTCCGAGATATGCATTTTGCCCAGGAGATCAAGCCCAGCTACACGTACTGATTTTTCCCTGTCAGTCAGGGCTGCTGTAATACCCTGTTCCATACCTGCGTCCTGCAAGCTTACCAGTGATTCCAATGCAGCAACACGCATATCTGCATCACGGTCAGCCTGTACGGCAGCCAGTAACGCTGATCCTGCCTGTTTGATCTGTAATTTGGCAATCGCTTTTGCGGCACTGATACGTACCGGTAGATCTTTGTCTTTTAACAGGGCGGTAAGTGGAGATGTAGAGAGATTCACTACAGGTGCTGCGTTCCTTTTTATTTCTCCTCTGAGACGACCATCTACACGGTCCAGTACAGATGGTTTCGCCCATACGCTCAGTGCATCGATGGCTTCCGCACGCATAGGAGCCGGGCTACCGGCTTTTTGTGCATAGGTGAGCAGATGATGCAAAGCACTGTCTGTACCTACCCGCAGATTCGCATTGATCGCACGGCGGATCAGGGCTTCATTTTTGAAGGAAGTGCTGACCAGCAGGTTGGCCAGTGCCGGTAATGCATCTTTGATAGACAGGTCATCGTTGATAGCACGGGCAGTTTCCGTTACAACAAATTCATCTTTATCATTCAGAAATGCCGCAATACCAGGATGACTCATTCTTCTGAGTGTCACCACTGCCGCTATACGCAGTGCACGGGAAGGACTGTTGGCCAATGCAATCAAAGGCGCTGCTTCTCCTATACGGGATAATGCCAGTGTTCCTGCATGACGCTGATAAGCATCTACGTCGTTGTTGGCTTCAAGATATGTGATCAGTGGTTGTACCGCAGGTGCATATGCGATCCTGCCCAGTGCTTCTGCCGCAAAGAAACGTACACGGCTGGCAGTATCTTTTAATAATGGCACCAGTGCAGTGCCTGCCTCGTTGTAGCGGATATCTCCCAGCCATTTTGCTGCCTGGGCCCTGATCTCCGGATCATTATCCTTTAACAATGGCAATAATGCTTTCGCATACTGTTTATCCTGACGTGCCAGCTGACTCAGACCCCATATACCGTGTACTCTTGCCAGCTGATTATCTGTTTGTTTCAATGCCTGTTCAAATAAAGGCGCGCCTTTTTCTTTCCGTTTTACCAGTTCAAACTGCGCCTTCATGCGTACACGCATATCCGGGTTCTTCAGCAATCCGGCGAGATCAGCTTCTTTACGTTTGCTGAAATCTTCTGCCAGGAGTGTTTTTGTCAATTGACGTTCAGCGGTAGCAGCATCTTTCTTATCATCCAGTTTCCAGATACGGCCATAGTTATGGGTATCCCAGCCATCTATCCAGTCAGCCACATACAGTGCGCCATCCGGGCCAAAATCAATACCGGTAGCCAGTATACCACCCAGTACTTTTTTATGTTCACCCAGTTCGAAAGTAGCGCCCTTTGGATTCAGTTTGAAAGCGTGTACACCAGAGTTGGAGGGATTACCTACAAACTCTGCCACAAAGAAGGTATTCTTATAAGCAGGGCCTAATGCAGTACCGGGATTGTACACAAAACCAGCCGGACCACTTACAAAATTGCTGATACAGGGGGTGATATATGCAGCCTGTCCTTCGAAACGGGGCAGGTACATCTTTTCATCCATCCAAACTTTATAGGTGTTGTTATCTGGATCATTGTATTTACCATACTGCCAGTTGCTGCGCCATCCCTGGTCACCACCGTTTACCAGGTATACCAGGCGTTCTTTTTCGCCAGGATGGTCGCCATCATTATCTTCACTGATAATATTGCCATATTCGTCAAAGGCAAACTCGTGTGTATTACGGATGCCGTATGAATAGATCTCAAAATCACTACCATCGGGATTAGAACGGGCTAATACGCCACAGTTAGGGAAAGACCATGCTTTACCATCAGGGCCTTTACCGTTAAAACCGATATCACCTATCTGCCAGTAGATACGTCCGTCAGGCCCCATTTCCACGCCTGACATACCATGGCCGCTAAAGCCTACGTGAACGGCGTATCCATGAGAGATAGAAGTCTTTTCATCTGCAATACCATCATGGTTTTTATCTCTTATACGCCAGAGGTCAGGCGCTACTGCCAGGTACAGGTCATCACCATCACTCAGCACGCCGCCGGCAACGTCGGTCACTTCATCATGAAAATCATCTACGACCAGTTGTGCCTGATCTGCCACGCCATCACCGGTGATATCATCCACACGGTATACATGTTCTTTCTCTATGGTCAGGTCACGCCAGTCATGAGAGCTGTCTCCATTGAGATCTTCCAGCCACTGGTTCCGTTTGCTGTTCTCCGGAGATAATTCTTTGTGCAGGAAGGCGCGGCGGTCTTCTACGGTTTGCAGACTGATAGATGGGATCTCCCAGTCCCGGTGACCGCGGATATCAAATTCAGAATGCTTTTGCCGGTCAGTGGTCGTATAATATACGCGTCCCTGATCATCGATATCAATACCAATAGGAGAGATCACAAGCGAATCAATCCCCCACAGACTAAGGGAAAGTCCCTCTGCCAGTTCGGGTTTTACAATACTGGTGATCGAGTCAGCCAGATGAGCGGTAAGTGTCGTATCCATCCGTTTGATCCGCTTGTCTGCGGGACCGGCGTCTTGTTTACAGGCGGGAAGACAGGCCGCAGAAAAAAGCAGTGAGACCAGAATAGGATCTTTTAAAGCAAGCAGTTTTTTCATATGAGGAAGCAATAATTGTCGGTTGTACACACTTTTTGCATGACCGATTAAGATAGGGTAAAAAAAATCGACAATGGAATATTTTTTTTGAATGGAGTCGCCTGTTATTTTACTTTTTGGATATCCAGCAATCGCTGCCAGTTTTTTCCTATGAGCTCGATCCTGATTACATCGCCGGTCCTGAATCCATCAAAATGATGTCTGGTCTGACCAGATCCCAGGCGATACCAGGAATGCCGGGTAGCACTTTTGCCATTTTGGGCCCATGCTACAAGCGTTTCAGAGATCTCTGTAATGATCACTTTTTTAGCATCTGCCTTTTTGAGTGCCAGCATGGTGGGCATTACATAAAAACCTGCGATGAGGAGGACCAGCAGGAGGATGATACCACCAAGGATCAGTAATACACCAGCATGTCCGCCGGAGAATATTAAAAACAATACACAGACAACGCCCAGTATGATACCTACAATACTTAAGTCAGACCAGAACCTGCTGATAAATTGCTGTCTTTCTTCTTCGGTGATGAGCGCAACTGTTTCTCTATAGGTTGTATTTTCATAATCAGCGCGCAACAGTACATCAATGCCTGGCTGAATTGTCACGATATGCAGCGCAACCTGCTGTTGCACGAAGGTGTCTATACTTTCCAGTCTGCGTTCGTAGGAATAAGCCATAAACCCTTCTGCTAAGGCCAGGGGAATATACACTTCTCTGGAACCTGCTGATGTATGGTAACGTAGTAAGCGGCTATTCACCACTTCTACACTACGTAATACGCCCCGCAACACCACTTTCTCATCACGCTGAATGATCTCTTCAAACAGGCGGATCACTTTTCTACGTTTCAACATTCCCCATATACAACAGCCTCCCCCAATGGATATAAAAGCGCAGAAGAACAACCAGGTAGAGCTGTCTTCATGAAGTATATCATCAAAGCCGATAAAGAAGATAATGCCAAAGGTCAGGATAAATGCAGCGCCTATCAGTATAGCTGGCAGGGCATTGATATATTTGAACTGACTTAACTTTCTAATGAGTTGGCGGTCTTCAGCAGATAGGGTTTCGTATTTTGACATTTAACGGTAATGTTATTGATTGAATCTCCCGGTGATGTCGGGATAACTAAAGGAATTTCGGCGAACCCATATCAAGAGCGCCACTTTCCGGCCAGGGACCATCCGGAACGGTTAACTCGCTATGTGGCCAGGCCACCCATTTGTCGCGGGACATACCAGCAGCTGCAGTCAGGTTTTGCAATACAATAGAAAGATCTGACATCCGCCAGACGTCTTCATTAGGATCGTCCTCCTGACCAGCAGATGCCGCCATGGCTTCCTGTCCGGTACGTGATAATACCAGGGTGGAACAGGGCGGACTCCAGCAACCTAATCCGCCAAAGACAGCCTGTAATCTTGCAGCTACTTCAATACCGCCTACAGAATCCATTGTGACGGCACAGGCGACAGGTTTACCGAAAAAAGCAGGCGTGTTTTCAAAAGCAGTGGTGACTTCTATAAAACGCTGTAACGGCGAACTCCAGTTATTCCAGTATACACCGCTGATTACCAGTAAAGCATCACAATCTACTAACAACTCATATACCTCCCGGATCGGCGGCATCGGACCAGCAAGTGTGAGCTGTTTGACTGTCTGCTGCAGGTCATCCTCCAGTATTTTTACCGCTGTGTTCATTATGGCGGCTGAATTACCTGTTGTGCCACGAAGGGAACCATTGATGATCAGTATCTTTTTTGCCGTAGCTATCATGTCGTTCGTTACAGATTGTTTTATCAGGATCAGTTGTTAATGATGTTGTACGTGGTTGTCTATCACGACTCTCACCCTTGACAGGTGATGATCATCATGCTCCGCGACAAAGTATGCCAGGTCAATGATCCGCATAGGTGTTTTTAGCCTTGGATGCAGGGCTGTTTTTTCTAACTGTTCATCCGTCAGCGCAGAGAGTTTCTTTACAAATGCCTCTCTTTGTTCTCTGAATCTTTGCAGGAGAACAATGGTCTTTGTAGAATTATGATCCGCATTATGTGTCGTCTGATTGCTGAGATCAGCTACTCTCAGTTCGGTTTCCCCATGTACCAGGTCATCCGTTCTGCCAGACCATAAGGGCTCCATATCACCCAGATGCCCGATCTCTTCTTTGATACTCCACTTGCCCTCATCTTTCAATGTCAGCAGGTCGGTATCCAGTGTGCCAATGATCTCCTCCACACGGGCCGGCGTACCGCAAAGTCTTTCTATAATAGAAGGCAACAAACCATTGTCTTCAATAACAGGGAATGTCCTTTTAAACCATTCAGTTCTTTTCATGGTGTAATGAATATGTCCGTGTCAAATGTATGGAAAATCCTGCTGTAATTACCATGCCGTACAACCATCACATGGATGGTCGCATAGCATGGTGAAATTCGCTCGTATAAAGAATACTTATTGTTTGATCAATTTTAATCCTGTCTTGTGACCGGTCTTTATGATGTAACTGCCGGGCTTTAGTTTGCTGACATTAATGCTGACAGTTCCTTTGGTTGTTGGGGCTCGCATGTTCATGACACATTTACCGGACAGATCGAATATCATGATCAGCTCTCTGGGAGGTATATTGGTAAGTGTGATCTGGTCTGTTGACGGATTCGGATAAATGATCGTTTCCTGGTTCTCTGCTGATTGTGTTTTCGATAAGATCGCATTCAGCCGCCATTGTCCGTGAAGCTGGTTGTTGTCATCAAACTGATCAACGTCATCACCTGCATTGATCCCACCGCCATATACTTCTATAATTCTTCCGCTATGGGCTGCTTTCAGCTTATAGTAATTGTTATCGCTGGCAATGAGAATAAAATGCTGGTTGAGGTTGTTGTTGTACGTCCATTGCAGCACATTTCCAACGTTGTTGGTACTGCCGTATTCCACATCCACTGCTTTACCTGTCTGTACATTGATCAGTTTATAAGCACCGTCTCCGACATCTGTAAAGGTGAATTGCTGGTTCGTGGCATTGGTCGCATTCCATTGCAGTATATTGGTGCCATCTGCAGCATTTCCACCTGCAACATCCATATACTTCCCGCTATTCCTGTTTTGCAACGTATACGTGCCGTTTTTACCTGTAACACCATTGGCGCGTACCCTGAGAGAAGAAATATTATCATTCCATCCGTTATCAACCAGACAATCATCATTGCCGGTGATTGTATAGGCATTGCCGGCAAAATTATCTTCACTATATACCGTGGCCTTGTAGCCGGATGGGATTTTTATGGCAGATATATCATTGTTGGTAATTCCTTTCGCCTGCAGTGCTGCAAGATTATAATCTCCTATGCCCAGTTTAACCGCATATCCGCTATAATTGCAATCATGATAAAAGGTAGGTATAGCAGGTGTAATAACATTAAAAGCTGTATTGGCCAGCACAGCTGCACCCGCTACATTAGGGTGAAGATTGTCATTGTAGAGCGTGTTCCGCTGATTCTGTGTGGGCGTATTAAAGTCAATGACCGTCACATTTTTAGCAATACTGATTTGTGAAATGATGGGGATCAGCGATGTTTGCAGATTGTTGATCTGATTAGCATCCCCATAACAAGCTAATGGAAAGCATACATAGATCGCAGGGTTACGCCCGTTTTGCCGGAAAGCATCGATCATAGCCGCATAATCATTGTAAAAGTCATCCTTGTACACCCAGTTACCGGGATGCGCGTCATTCGTACCCAATGATATAATAAGTATCTGTGGGTCGAAATTCTTCGCAGTAGTGAATGCACCGGTATTCCAGTAAGGTGAACCGCCACGCTTCAGCATCGTAGTGCCGCTTACACCACAATTCAATACTGAATAATTAGTGCCCAGCATAGTAGCCAGTTGCCCCGGCCATGATTCCACCTGCGGATTAGCTAAGCCGTATCCCGCCGTCACACTGTTACCTACACAGGCCACACGGATCTGGGCAGCGCTATGCAGGGAAATAACAGCAGACAGACAATATAGTATTGTAAAGAGTTTTTTCATATGCGTTGTGTAATAGCATGATAATAGCCCCTGCCTGAACAGATGATAATGATGCCGTTCAGGCAGGTGCGTTGTATTTATTGTAATAACCAGCGTTGTGCATCGCCGCCATTCCAACCCCACTGAACAAGCTTATAGCCATTCTGTGAAGAGCTTGAATTGTCTAATGTGCCGCTTGTTTGCTGATTCCATATCCTGTAACTGCCATCGGCCTGTTTGTCTACCCACCAGCGTTGATTATTGGCTCTTGTAGGTGTCCATTGTACCAGTTGCACATCATTTGCGGTATTGCCTCCAGGGACGTCCAAGGCTTTCCAGCTGGATTGGCTCACAATATTCCAGGAATTGTCTTCATTCTGTGTAAAGTTCCATCGCTGGTTAAGGCCGTTGTTAAAGCCCCACAGTACAATACCAGCGCCATTACTGGCCAGGCCAGCATTGTCAATAGCAATACCGTTTTGTTTGCTGACCATCACATGCATTCCTGCTATATCGTCTGGTTGTGCACCGGGTGTGAATTGCAGCCAGGATACCGCGCTAACGAACTGACTGGTGACCAGATTATCATTAATAGGGGTCTGTTGCGCCCAGCCATTCCAGCAGATATTTCTGTCCGTTCTGCGATTATTCCATAAAGCAGTAGCATTCTGTAACATCCACGGATAATAAGTACTCCACAGCCTGTTGTCACGAACAAAATGCCCCAGCCCTCTTGCAAATTCATCTGCCCAGGTATTGAGATAACCTGCATTGTTACTGATAATACCGTTGGTCGTCATATTGTTCCTTACATAGTCAACTGCCTTCTTTGCATCATTGAAATATTGCACATCACCGGTGATCTGATAAAGCAGATTGGCGAAGTCAACAAAGGAACCCTGGTTATACACAGCACTTCCCTTATCAACATAGTTATCACGATCTATACTGGTGTATACCTGGCCGTTGTCAGCATTAAAAAGATGGCTGCGGGACCAGGTATAGATCTGTTTCGCGCGGTCCAGGTACCATACGTCATGATTCGCCTGATAGATCAGACAGGCCAGCTTTCCCATGGGATTATTTGAAAGCGAGTTTTTGTTAATAGCTTCCCCCGCAGGTGTCATGTCGGGTTGTTGTTCCCAGATGCCTCCGCCATTGTACTGCGTGTCCCATCCACGTGCGTAAGCCATATCGAATCCATACCTTGCCGCCGTCAGAAAATTAGCAGTGCCTGTCATATGATAACCCCGGATCAGGCAAAGCGACATCCAGGCAATATCATCATTCCAGCCATCCCAGGCCCAGGGAGTAGGCGTCATTTGCAGAAAACTGGTACAGAGATTATTCACCAGCGTTTTGTGTGCAGCTCTTCCGGTTCGCTCATAGGCATCTTCCATCCCCATAATATTCAGGGCAAGTGTCCATGTACCATCAGATGCATTGTCATTGATGGATTTCTTATAGTAGGTAAGTCCGCCGGAGTTGACCAGAAAGGCGTTGTTAAACGCATCAATAGCTGCATCCGCATTACCGGAGTTGACCAGATTCATAGGTGCTGCAGCCAGAGAAGGATTTCTTTCCAGCGCAGGATCTACCAGGTTCTTTTCGCGGCACCCGGTAAATATGGTTACTGTGAGGACAGTCAGGGACATAAGCATACTACGCCCTGGGTTCATGGTTAAACGGTCTGTTTTCATGTTTCGATTTTGGATTGAGTGATTCATATTTAATTTGTGGAATACTGTGGAAAAAGGCAGGCCATTCAAAACCGTTGGCCGGTTTTGTTATCTACGTGGATCTGTTTGATAAGTATGCAAATCCATCCCGGACACACATACTATTTTAAAAAGGAGGGAAATTTTTATCTGAGGTAGGATAGCGGAGGGGAAATAACGCTTGTATTATTTCCTGGTGATAAGCATGATATTAATGACCAGGGCGACAATATCTTTCAGGTGTACACGCAAATGTTGCAATGCATAAGTGAGCTGATTTTCAACAGTACGTTTCGAAATATGCAGCTTTTCGGCTATCTCATCATTGGAAAGATACTCGAACCTGCTCATTTTGAATATCTGCTGACAGCGTGGTGGTAACAGCGACAATAATTGTTGTAATTGAACATTTAACTCCGACTGCCGTATACGGGTATCTGCTTCGTTGGAAGTCAGGTCGCTGTCGCTGAGCTCTTCCACACCGGGTAGCACCAGTTGTTTTACTTTCCTGCGGGAATAGATCTGATACCGTGTAGCCGTGAGCAGAAAGGCAGGGAATGATTCGATGACCAGGGTCTGGCGACGGGTCCAGAGACTCAGGAAGATGTCATGGACGATCTCCTGACATACATCCTTATCCTTCAGCTGTCTTGAACAGGTATTGTATACAGCCGCCCAGTATTTGTCAAACAGCCGCGTAAATGCCTGCTGATCGTCATTACGAACGGCATTCCATAACCGGATATCAGATTCATCTATGGGAGGCATGGTGGTTGAATTGAAAGTCGTGGAAAAGATAGTCTTTAGAAAATTAAAAAAAATATTTTCATTTTATGTGTGTCCCGCTCTTTTTTTCATACTTATAAACAAAGAATGCCACCATGACGGAAGAAGAGTTTTTGATACAATACGAACTTTACCTGAAGGGAAAGCTGGATGAAGACGAAATTCGGGCCTTACATGCCTACCAGGATGAAATGTCACTGGATATTGCGGATAGAGAAGAGCCCGGAGCAGAAGAGATAAAGCAGGCGATTCTGGCCAGACTGCAAAACAGTATGCAACCTGCTGTCCGTCATCAGATCAGGAGGCGTCCTGGACGGCTATGGTGGGCGGTCGCGGCTATGCTGGCAGGATTAAGCGCCGGTGTCATTTATACAATACAACTGCGGAACGCTAAAACCAGTCAGGGTAAAGAATATAGTGGCGTCAGCCAGCCGGATTCCCGACACGAACGCAGGACTTATCTCACCCTGGCCAACGGAAAACAGGTGTCCCTTTCAGACGCTGCAGATGGACCCTTAGCTTCATCTGCCGGTGTACTGGCCAGCAAACGATCGGGTAGTATACTGTCTTACAGTCAGCAGGATACAAAAACTGCCATCCCGGATACAAACAGTATCGTTACGCCCGCAGGTGAGCAGTTCGCCGTTACACTGGCGGATGGCTCGCGGGTATACCTGAATGCCGGGACTTCTCTTCGTTTTCCCGTGTTCTTTGGTGGCAGGAGAGAAGTATATCTGACAGGGGAAGCCTGTTTTGAAGTAAGTGCGGATGCATCCAATCCTTTTATTGTACATGTCAATGGAGAATCCGTAAAAGCTTTAGGGACCATGTTTAATATAAAAGCGCATACCGAAGAAAACACGGCCAGCGTGACCCTCGTCCGTGGTGCTGTAAATGTAGCGCTCAGGGGGAAAGAACAAACATTGCGTATAGGACAACAATTAAATTATAAAGCAGGACAGACAACCTATTCAGTAAAAGACGTCAATACCGACATCGTTATCGCCTGGAAGGAAGGCTACTTTGCCTTTGACAGGGAAAGTATCACCAGTATAATGGCCGAGATCGGAAGATGGTATAACATGAAAGTGATTTTTGCAGGAGGGAATGTAAACAGGAAATTCAGCGGTAAGATTATGCGCTTTACCAACATCACAGATGTACTCAGGAGACTTGAAATGACAGGCGCCATGAAGTTCAGCATACAGAAAAATACGATTGTAGTCACTATCGGAGAATAACAACCAAACCACCTTTTATACCAAAAAAATCGTTTCTTAACTACTAGCCAAATGAATAGAATTCCACGTTTATGGCTGCACAGGGGAGCTCCCTGTATGCAGAGGAAGCCCCTGTGCCGGCGGCAGATGATGATTGCTTTTTTTATATCCATGCTCTTGCTGTCGGTTCGCTTAAATGCACAGCGACAAGACCAGACCATCACACTGAGTGTGAAAAATGAATCGCTGGAAAATGTCTTTAAAAAAATACAGCAGCAATCCGGACTGCTCTTCGTCTACGAAGATGAACTGCTGCAGCAAACGCTTCCCCTGACCTTCAACGTCGTTAAACAGCCGCTGAAACAACTCCTGGATGAGTGTTTTAAGAATCAACCTGTTGAATACAGTATGCTGGACAATTCTGTGATTGTCCGTAAAAAGAATAATCCCGCACCTTCTCAACCAAAGGTGATCAGCGGAAAGGTAACAGACGCAAAGGGAGAACCCATTCCGGGCGTAACTGTCCGCTGTAAAAGTAATAACGCAAACACCCAGACAGGTCCCGACGGTGTGTATTATCTGAAAGTAGCGACTGGTGATGTGCTGATATTTTCCTATGTCGGCTTTCTCTCGCAGGAAATACCGCTGAAAGGACAGGATAAATTGGATATCACCCTGAATGAAAAGGCATCGAACCTGCAGGATGTTGTAGTCGTAGGATACGGACAACAGAAAAAGATCACGGCTGTTGGCGCACAAAGCACTATCCGGGCAGAAGACCTGAAATTGCCTGCTGCTAATCTGACGAACGCTATCGCCGGACGTGTCGCTGGTATTATAGGCGTACAGCGTAGCGGACAACCAGGATATGATAACGCTGAGATCTACATCCGCGGCATTTCTACTTTTACAAGTAGTAGTCCACTGGTGTTGGTGGATGGTGTAGAGCGCGATTTCGCGAATGTCGACCCCGAAGATATCGCCAGCTTCAGTATCCTTAAAGATGCTTCTGCTACTGCTGTATATGGTGTGAGAGGCGCCAATGGCGTCATTCTTATTCAGACAAAACAAGGTAAGGTGGGTAAGCCATTGATCAACGCACAGTACGATCAGGGGTTTACACAGTTTACAAAGACGCCGGCATTTGCAGATGGCGTGACTTATATGCGGATGGCCAATGAGGCATATAAAAATAGTAATCCCGCTGATCCTTTACCAAAATATACAGAAGAACGCATTGCGAAAACTGCTGATGGTACTGATCCCGACCTTTATCCGAATGTAGACTGGTTTAAGGTACTGTTTAATGATTTCGGACACAACCGGCGCGCCAGGGTAAATGCAAACGGCGGCTCCGACAAGGCGAAGTATTACCTCTCTGTGGGCTACTACGATGAGGCCGGAATGTATAAAACAGACGAACTGTCTGCATATAATTCACAAATAAAATTCACCCGGTACAATTTTACTTCCAGCCTGGTTTTACAACTGACTAAAACCACCAGTGTAGACTTTGGCGCGTCCGGATGGCTCAGTAACGGGAACTATCCGGGTAGTTCTGTGGATGATATCTGGGCAGCGGCATACACATTGCCACCTATCCTGATCCCGCCGGTTTATTCGAATGGCCTGCATTCAAAACTGCGTACAGCCGATATTAATAATCCATATACAATGTTGACCCAGTCAGGATATGTGTCTGAATTCAGAAGTCAGTTATGGAGTAATATCCGCCTGACACAAGACCTCGGTTTCTGGTTAAAAGGACTGTCTGTGTCGGGTATGTTTTCATTTGATAATTATAACAATCATACGATCAAGCGTACCAAGTCCGTGGACGGTTACCTGGCGAAAGGAAGAGATAACGATGGCAACCTGTTGCTGGAGCAAACTTCTATTGGAAGCAACTATCTGGGGTATGAACGTTCAAATGGGGGCTCCCGGCAATTTTATACGGAAGCAAGAATGAACTATAAACAAGATTTTGGTGCAAATGAAGTAACAGGTATGCTCGTGTTCACACAGTCTGACAGACAGGATGCATTTGCGGGTGACTTTATCTCCTCTATTCCATATCGCTTTATGGGATTGGCTGGTCGTGTCACCTATGCCTGGAATGACCGGTATCTCGCTGAAGCCAACTTTGGTTATAATGGTTCAGAAACATTTGAACCAGGCAGAAGATTTGGCTTTCTTCCGTCGGCAGCTGTCGGCTGGGTAGCTTCTGAAGAAAAGTTCTTTAAACCCTTACAGGATAAAATACAGTTACTGAAACTCCGCTTCTCTTATGGTCTGGCAGGAAACGGTAATATCGGCGGGCGCCGCTTTGCCTACATCTCCACAGTCGATGGCGGAAATGATAAATATTCTTACGGTGGTAACGGTATTAATAATGAGATCAATGGAATGGATATCGGCGATTACGCCGTATCCGTTACCTGGGAGAAAGCAAAGAAAGCTAATCTGGGACTTGAATTAAGAGCTTTGCGTGATCAGCTCTCAGTAGTAGTGGACGTATTCAATGAGAACCGCACCAATATCTTTCGCCAGCGGGGAGACGTGCCCAACTATGTCGGTATACGCAATCTGCCCTGGGCCAATCTGGGGGAGATCCACAACAAAGGGGTAGAAACAACCATAGAGCTCAATAAAAAGATCGGTGCTGTGGATGTTGGTTTCAGAGGCAATTTTACCTGGAACCGCGCTATCATTATCAATGATGCAAATGCCCCATGGGCCTATCCCTGGCAACAACGGATCGGTCGTAAATACGGACAACGCTTTGGTTATACCGCCCTTGGTTTATATACCTCGAAGGCCGATGTTGCCGCCAGTCCTTATCAGACCGGTAGAAATGAACCTGGTGATATAAAGTATAAGGATTTGAACAGTGACGGTAAAATAGATAACTATGATGCCGGTCCTATCGGTTATGGTAACATCCCGGAAATCGTTTACGGATTTGGTCCCAGCATCAGCTGGAATGGCTGGTATGTCGCCGGATGGTTCAAAGGGATCAGTAATGTGGATATCCGGTTGAATGGAGATGGTTTGCAGCCCTTTAGTCAGGGTGGTGAACGCGGTAACCTGCTGGCAGGGATCACTGACCGCTGGACGCCTGATAATCCTAATCCTCATCCATTCTATCCCAGATTGACCTATGGCAATGATAATATGAACTACGCAGGCAGCTCCTGGTGGGTGAAAAATGGCGCATTCCTTCGCCTGCAGACCTTACAGTTTGGCTATACCTTCTCCGCAAGTCAATGGTTGAAATTAGCAGGACTGTCATCAATGAACCTGTATTTTATCGGTAATAACCTCGCCACCATCAGTGGATTTAAATTATGGGACGTCGAACTGGGTGATGGCCGTGGCGCCGGATACCCATTGGTCAAAACATTCAACGTCGGAGCGAAACTCACTTTCAGATAAGATTAAACCGAGAACATGAAAAGAAATATTATATCAAAAGTGATCCTGTCTCTTTGTATCCTCCTGGCCAGCGGATGCAGTAAATACCTTGATCAGGTGCCGGATGACCGTATCACGATAGAAGAGGTCTTTCGTAAAAAAGCGACATCCGAACAGTTTCTCGCGAACGTCTATAGCTATGTAAATGATGATGCGAACGTATGGGAAGGATCACCCTGGTTCAGCAACTGTGACGAGGGAGATATTACCTGGTCCAAATATGTTGTATATGATCTTAATATCGGTAATATCAGCGCGGGTAATGCCATCTTTGACCGTTGGGGCAGATATTATAATGGCATCCGCTCTGCCTCTTATTTCATGGCACATATCAATGAAAATGTAGAGATCCGCAGCGTAAACGGGCAGCAGCTGATTGATCAGTATCTGGCAGAAGCCCGTTGCCTGAGAGCGTACTTCTACTTTTTACTGATGATGCAATATGGCCCTGTCGTACTGGTTGGAGATAATCCTGTTTCTCCGGATGCGCCGGCTGCATCGATGCAACTTCCCAGAAGTCCGTTTGACGAATGTGTAACCTATGTCAGTGATCAGCTGGATTCAGCCCTTGTTGATCTGCCTTTGGTACCCAGCTCTAACGGACAATCCAGTGAGATCGAGTTGGGAAGAATGACCAAAGGTATCGCCCTCGCTATTAAATCACGGCTGTTTTTATATGCGGCAAGTCCCCTATACAATGGTAACACCGAAATGGCGGGCTTTAAAAACTATGATGGTACGCCCATGATATCCACTTCTTTTGATAAAGAGAAATGGAGAAAAGCAGCAGATGCATCAAAGGCTGTAATGGATATTGGATTGTACAGTCTTTATAAAGATCCTTCCGGGGATGTGATGAAATCATTACAGGGCATTTTCCTGAAGCCATGGAATGGAGAACAGATCTTCGTCAGAAAGAAAAACGGACTTGTAGACAGGGATGTAAATTCGATGCCAAGACAGGCAGGTGGATGGAACGGAGTAGGCGTCACACAGGAACAGGTGGATGCTTATTTCATGAAAGATGGCAGATCTATTAAAGCATCTCCTTTATATACTGAAACCGGATTCACGGAAGTGGAAGGCGTGAAAGTAAGTAATATGTACCTCAACAGAGAGCCTCGCTTTTATGCGGATGTGATCTATAACAATTGCGTATGGCAGGGAGGAAGTATGAAAGCGGCTGCTCCGGTTACTTTCTACAGATCAGGACCTAACGGTAAAAATGGACATCCAACTGATTGGACAAGAACAGGCTACCTCGTAAGGAAAAATATAGCTTCTCAGACGAATGCAGGCGCAGGTGGCAGTGGACAAAAACAGGAGCGCCCCGAAGTTATTTTTCGCCTGGGAGAGATCTACCTCAATTATGTGGAAGCATTGAATGAATATAGTCCCGGTCATCCGGATATATTGCTTTATCTGAACAAGATCCGTGAGCGTGCAGGTATTCCTCTTTATGGCGCGGGAACAGGAGAGTTACCCGCCCCTGTTTCTCAGGAGGAAATGCGGAAGGCAATACGGCAGGAACGCAGGATCGAACTGGCATATGAAAATCATCGCTGGTTTGATATCCGTCGCTGGAAAATTGTAGCAGAAGTTATGGGGGAAGTACACGGAATGGATATCAACAAAGATGGAGATGACTTCTATAAAAGGGTCGTTGCTGCGCTGCATATGTATATTCCGGCGCTGAACTGGTTCCCCATCAGCCAGTATGAACTGGATCGCACCCGTATCCTGGTACAGAATCCAGGATGGTAATCAGGTAAGTTCTTAATAAAAAATGACTATGCATCTTAATAAAATATTCCCCTGCATTTTATTACTCTTTATCATCTTTGCATCCTCCTGTAAGGATCATTTTGACCTGCCGGTCCAGCCAGTTGAAGATTATACGAAGGTCTATATGCCACAGGCCGTAAATAATCCGAAGAGCTATGTACTGAAGATCTCAGACTCGCTGCAGGAAATGGTGTATTCTGCTACCTGTGGCGGACAGGATTATCCACCGGCAGATATCAACATCACCTTTGCTGTTAATAACCAGCTGGTAGATAGTTTTAACAGGGTCAACGGCACCAGTTATCTGACAATGCCGGATGGGAGTTATGAACTGACCGCATTAAAAGCAACGATCGCCCACGGTACTTTGAGCACAGGGCCGCTGAAGGTGCTTGTAAAAACAGCTGGACCGGAGGCTATCAGTTTCATGAAAGATTACCTGCTGCCGGTATCTATTCTGAGTGCTACCGAAAAGATCAATGCAAAGCTTGCAACAACGTTCTTTAAAGTAAGGGCAGAGCCAGACCTCAATGACTATCCCATTTACGATCGCTCTGCATGGAAGATCATTGATTTCTCCTCACAGGAGGTAAACGGAGAAGGACCGGTTAATGGTAGGGTAGGATGCATACTTGATAACAAGCCTGACACCTATTGGCACACACAGTGGCAGGGTGCATCTCCCGGACCTCCGCACTTTATTACAATAGATATGGGGGAAACAAGAACCCTACATGGTCTCGCTTTTCTGGCCCGCCAGGCAGATGGGGGAGGGAAGCCTAAAGAAGTAAAGTTACAGGTGAGCATGGATAATGTTAGCTGGGAAGACGCCGCTGCTTTCTCACTGGGAAATGTAAAAGAGAACCAGCCACAATTTCTTACTATCTTTCGGGACGCACGCTACTTAAAGATCGTGGTCCTTGAAAGCTACAACGGTAGCTACACGCATCTGGCGGAACTGAATGCTTTTTAGGGTTTAACAGTTATATCAAAACACAACCGATGTTTTTTAAAATCAGACTTTTAGGAATGCTCCTGCTGTCACAGTGGCTTACAGCAGCCGCACAGACGAAAGAGACAGGAGATGTTCCGGTGGAAATAGAAAATCCACGTATTACAGGTATCAACAAGGAGGCAGCTCATGCAACGCTCATGCCTTACAGTAATCTCACAGAAGCACTTAAAGGAAACAGGAAGGCGTCTTCCCGTTGTCTGTTATTAAACGGCACTTGGAAGTTTAACTGGGCTTCCTGGCCGCAGAAAAGACCGGTGGACTTTTATAAACCGGCTTACAATGTATCGGGATGGGATACGATCACAGTTCCTTCCAACTGGCAGGTCAAGGGGTACGGTACGCCTTTTTACAGTAACTACAATTATACTTTCCAGAAGGACTTCCCAAGGGTGATGAGTACGCCGCCGAAGAACTTCACCGCATTTACAGAGAGAAACCCCGTAGGTAGCTATCGCCGGGATTTTACCCTGCCTGCTACCTGGAAGGGTAAAAAGGTCTTCATCGGTTTTGAAGGCGTTGACGCAGGCTTTTTCCTGTGGATCAATGGCCGTAAAGTTGGTTACAGTGTAAACAGCCGTAACCTGGCAGAATTTGATGTGACGGACTATGTAAATCCCGGAAAGAATACTGTAGCAGTGGAGGTATACCAATATACCGTTGGCAGCTACCTGGAAGATCAGGATATGTGGCGCCTCAGCGGTATCTTCAGAAGTGTGTATCTGTGGAATGCACCGCAGGAACATATCCGTGACTTCAATGTGAAAACCGTATTTGATGCCGGATATAAGAACGCCACCTTACTGGTCAATGCAAAGGTGAAAAACTACAGCCAGTCACCTGCTGCTGCCCGTAAGCTGGACGTAAAGCTATTTGAAGCCGGAAAAACAGTAGTAGTCGCCACTGCGAATGCCAATGTGCCTGTTTTACAGCCTGGTGAGGAAAAAATAGTGCAGCTCAGTATCCCGGTAAATAATCCGCAGAAATGGACGGCAGAAACGCCAGATCTGTATACAACTGTGCTGACATTAGGAGAAGAGCTGTTAAGCACACCTACCGGTTTCAGAGAAGTAAAGATCGATGGTCGGTCCTTGCTGGTAAACGGCGTACCTGTAAAACTGAAAGGCGTGAACCGTCACGAACACTTTCCGGAAACAGGGCACAGTCTGAATGAAGAACAGATGATCCGTGACCTGGTATTGATCAAACAGGCCAATTGTAACCACGTAAGGACCTGTCACTATTCAGATGATCCACGGTGGTATGAACTCTGTGATAAATATGGTCTGTATGTCCTGGCGGAAGCCAATCTGGAGTGCCATGGCGCGATGGATGAATTCAACGAAGAACCATCTATTAAAGATGCAATCATAGACCGTAACGTTGCAAACGCAGAGAACTTTAAAAACCATCCTTCCGTGATTATCTGGTCGCTTGGTAACGAGTGTGGTAATGGTGGTACTAACTTCCGTGCTGCATTACAGGCTGTTAAACAGATCGATCCCGACAGACCGGTACACTACGAAGGATTCGGTATCGGTAAAGACAACCCGGCTGATATTGATAGCCGTATGTACACCGGAACTGGTGAAGTAAAACAGATCGCAGAAAACAAGGACTTTACAAAGCCTTTCTATCTCTGTGAGTATGCGCATGCAATGTTTAACTCAATGGGTTCTGTAGATCTCTATAATGAATTGTTTGACCAGTATCCTTCCCTGTTGGGTGGTTGTATCTGGGAATGGCAGGACCAGGGATTATGGAACAGACGTAACAGAACACACCCGATCACTGCTTATGGTGGCGGTTTTGGCGAATATCCCAACGATAGATACTTTATTCATAAAGGCGTAATAGCCTCTGACAGATCGCCTAAACCTCATTATCCTGAACTGAAACATGCTTATCAATGGATCTCCATTAAAGGTGCAGATCTGTCAAATGGTATGATCAGCATTCGTAACCGTTATCAGTTCATCAGCCTGGATGCTTTCCATGGTAAATGGACCTTGCTGAAAGACGGTGTGGCTGTGGATAGTGGTCTTATTACAGACCTGCATGTTCCGGCAGGGAATGAGAAACAGATTAAACTGCCACTGAAACCTTTACAGACTGGTGCAGAATATCTGTTGAATGTATCCTTCTTTACCAACCAGGCATCTCTATGGTCGGATAAGAATTTCGAAATAGCTACGCAGCAATTGCAGCTGAGCGCAGGTACTTCCGCTACCTTGTCTGCTATGACAGCCGCATCACTGCCGGTATGGAAAGCAAATGATACTACCATCCTGGTGAACGGAAACGGCTTTGCGCTTACTTTCGATAAACATAAGGGTACTTTCTCTAAGATGACCAGCAATGGTAAGGAGGTGCTGAATGAAAACGGCGGACCAAGACTTCATCTCTGGCGTGCACCGCACAGGATAGATGATATGTGGGCAGATGAAGGCTGGCAGAAAGCAGGCCTGAGAGACCTGAAATGGGAAGTGGAAGGTGCTCCTGTTGTAAAGGATTCCGCCAACGTATTATGTATCACTGTCAATCTCACCGGTAAAGGAAAGAACGATTTTGTCGTACGTCATCGTGCCCTGTATATGATCAGTAACAACGGACAGATACGCGCCCTGAACAATGTCTCCTCCAGTGATTCAACACTCGTCGTGGCGCGTCTGGGCGTAAGAATGCTCCTGAACCGTCAGCTGGACCAGTTCTCCTTCTATGGCCGTGGTCCGCTGGAAAACTACAGCGACAGAAAGAGCGGTTTCCCGATTGGTATTTATAACAGCACAGTGGCACAACAGCTGACGCCTTATGAGAAACCAATGGAAGCCGGTAATCATGAGGATGTACGCTGGGCAGCGCTGGCAGCAGGTACCGGTAAAGTATTAAGGGTAAGTAATGTGGCAGAACCCATGCAGATATCTGCTTTGCCATATACAGATGAGGAGATGGAACCTATCGGCTATAAGATAGACCTTCCTCCGGTGAACAGTACCGTACTGACCATCAGCAGGTATACCCTGGGTGTGGGTTCAAATGGTTGCGGACCACGTCCGCTGCCACCATATATGGTATATGCAAAACCTACTACTTTCAGTTATGATCTCTGGCTCGGCCAGTCAGAATAAAGTTGTTTAACCTGGAAGAGAGTCCGCCATCAGGCGGACTCTCTTTATTTTACCCCTTACGATATCCGGAAAAAGATTTACGCTATCCGGAAATTCACCGCCCGGTAACAAATCCCCCATTCATTTTATTATTTCTTTGTAGTCTCTTTTACATCAACGAGAATCTATTAAATAATCATGAGACGACTACAAGCTGTTTTTTTCCTCCTTTTTCTGACTTCAGTTGTATCTGCACAACAGCAGCATGGCAGTATCAGCGGTGTTGTAAGTACTAAAAATGGTGAACCGGTAGCCTACGTCACCGTAGGTGTCAAGGGGACATCATATGGCGCTACTACCACTGATAAAGGAAACTTCCGTATCAACCGTATCAATCCCGGCACTTATACTATTAGTGTAAGCGCTGTTAATATCATTTCACAGGAGAAACAGGTAACCGTGACCGCCGGCCAGAATGAGACGATAAATTTTGAACTGGACCTGAGTAATACCCAGCTGAAAGAGGTAATGGTAAATGCCCGTAGCAACAGTGTGAAGATGGACAATCCTTCTCAGTCCCTGCGTTTACAGGAACCACTGATCCAGGTAGCGCAGAATATCCAGGTTGTTTCAGCACAGTCTATCAAAGAACAGCAGATCATCAGCATGAGTGATGGTATCATCCGTAATGTGAGCGGTGCGGTAAGACTGGAACACTGGGGTGACTTATATACCAACATTACCATGCGTGGTTCACAGATAAAAGCATTCCGTAATGGCTTCAATGTCGTGAGTTCTTACTGGGGACCGCTGACAGAAGATATGAGCTTTGTTGATCATATTGAATTCGTAAAAGGTCCTGCTGGTTTTATGATCTCTGCCGGTGATCCAAGCGGATTGTATAACGTAGTGACCAAAAAGCCAACAGGGCAGACTAAAAACGAGTTTAGTTACACTGTAGGGAGCTTCAACCTTAACCGTGCATCGCTGGACCTGGATGGTAAACTCACCAAAGATGGCAAATTGTTATACCGCCTGAACCTCTCCGGCCAGAACAAGGGTTCCTTCCGTGCCAATGAATTTAACGACCGTTATGCCATCGCCCCGGTACTTTCCTATCAGGTAGATGACAAGACGAAATTAACGGTAGAGTATGTTTACCAGCGTGCGAATATGTCAGATGTAGGTTCTTACTATATATTTACGCCTGTAGGCTATGGCGCATTGCCAAGAGATTTGTCTGATCTGCCTGCTGGCCTACCGCCCACTAAGATCAATGACCACAGTTTTACAGTCAACCTCCAGCACCAGATCAGCGAAAACTGGAAACTGACTGCACAGGCAGCCTATTATAAATACAGCCAGGATGGTACCTCTATGTGGGCCGATTCTGTGGAGGCAGATGGCAAATATTACAGGAACGTGGGTATCTGGGAAGCAAAAAGTGCGATGTCCCTGGGGCAGGTCTTCTTAAATGGTAAAGTAACGACCGGTCCTGTTGTACATAAGATCCTGGCAGGGATCGACCTGGGTGATAAGCGTTATACAGCGGATTATGCACAAACGCACTCACTGGATACCGGATCAGTTCCCTTTGATCCTTATCATCCTGTTCTCGATAATCCTTCCAACGGTTATCCGGTATATGACCGTAGTTCCAGCCTCGAAGCAAGAGCGGCAGCCGGCTTTGGTCTGATCAATTCAAACTATTCCAGCCTGTATCTGCAGGATGAACTGGGCTTCCTGGACAACAGAATAAGATTGACACTGGCAGGCCGTTATACCTATATCAGCCAGTCTGATTTTGGTACAACATCAAAAGCCAAACGTTTCACGCCACGTGTAGGACTGAGCGTTTCTATTGATGACTTTACCTCTGTTTATGGATTATATGACCAGGCCTTTACGCCACAGGCAGGTGCTGTAAGCGTGGGTAAGTTAAAACCACTGACAGGCAACAATATTGAATTTGGTATCAAAAGAGACTGGTTACATGGAAAATGGAATACCACTGTAGCCGTGTATCGCATATTGAAAGAAAACGAACTGACAGCCGATCCGAATGCACCGGCTAATTCTGGTCTGAGCATTGTATTTGGTCAGCGCAGAGCACAGGGTATAGAGTTTGACCTTCGTGGAGAACTGCTGCCCGGCTTGGATCTGACAGCCAACTACGCCCTGACGGAAGCAAAAGTAAGTAAGGTAAATCCAGGCGTATCCGAAGCAACCGGTATAAAAGTAGGGGATGTCGTTCCTGGTTACTCCAAACATGTTGCAAATGCTTGGCTGACCTACAAGTTGCTGAACGGTCCGTTGAAAGGAGCAGGTGTTTCTGCCGGTTTTACTTACCTGGCTGGTCGTGAGACAGACACCTGGAGTGTTGGCTTGCAGCGATTACCAGACTACTTTAAGATGGAAGGTGGGCTGTTCTGGGAAGGTAACAAAATGCGTATCGGCGCCAATGTATTTAACATCTTTGACAAGTACTTATACAGCGGCTCTTACTATTCTTACCTGAATGCGTATTACTATCAGGCAGAAGCACCACGTAACTACCGTCTCTCTGTTTCCTATAAATTCTGATCTTTATCGTAAATAAAAAATCGCCCGGTCAGCATTGGCCGGGCGATTTTATTTTGGCGTATATACTGTCCAATTCATAATATTTTTCTTTTTTTGTGAAAAAATAACTTTTGAAAAAGACATTTTTAACCCTCTCCCTGGCCTTCTTTTTTATGAGCGCTGTGCTGGACCTGAATGCCCAGCCAAAGAGTGTAGCAAAGCAAGCTGTTAGTGATACCGTATTGAGCAACCGGATATCAGAAGAGCAATTTGTACGTATCAATGGCATTGACCAATGGATCACCATCAAAGGAGATCGTTCAAAGCCGGTTATATTATTCCTGCATGGCGGTCCGGGTAGCGTGATGAGCCCTTATTCAGATAACCTGTACAAGCAATGGGAAAAGGAGTTTGTTATCGTTCAATGGGACCAGCGTGGTGCAGGACGAACTTTCGGAAAGAACGCACCTGAAGAACTGACGCCGGCCTTTTTACAGGAAAATCCCTTATCGGTTGAACAAATCGCAGCCGACGGTATCCAGGTGTCTGAATATCTTATTAAACACCTTGGAAAACGAAAGGTCATTCTTTTCGGAACATCATGGGGATCTATAGTGGGCGTCACCATGGCCAGCAAACGTCCTGATCTTTACTATGCATACGTAGGGCATTCACAGGTAGTTGCCGTGGACGACCTTTCATTATACAATAGTGTACTGAAGCAGGCAAAAGAACAGAATGACCAGCAATCGCTGGAAGTACTTGAAAGCATCGGACTCCCCCCTTATGCAAGAGCGGCTACCGTAGGTAAATTGTTCCGCATTGTGAAGAAGTATGAAAGAGCTGCCTCTACGCCGCCACCTGCAGACTGGTTCATAGAAGCGCCTGCGTATGATAACAAAAAGGACAACCAGGACAGAGAACTGGGAGATGATTATTCCTTCGCCAACTTTGCGGGTGATCAGCAGCTGGGGGTTAAATCTATGCGGACTACGGTTAACTTCATGCAGCATAACCTGAAATTCGGTACACCCGTGTATTTAATGCAGGGAGCGCATGATCTCTTAACACCGAAGGAGCAATCCACGCGTTATTTTAATGCAATCCAGGCACCTGCTAAAAAGTATTTTTTAATGCCTACCGCCGCACACGGATTTAATGCGGAGGTACTTGAAACACAGTATAAGATATTTAAGAGCATAAAGGCCTTCTGATACTAATCCGGAACGCCGGTAAACTTTATACAGCCCTTCTGTTACCTGTTTAACCGAACGGGATCAGAAGGGCTGCTTTATTTTGTATTATAGTTGTGCGACGAATGCACGCATTTTCTTCAGTCCGTTTTCATCAGGGAGCTTACCATATCCAGCCCCCATATTATCCGCCAGATGCTTTGGATTAGAGGTGCCGGGTATCACACAATTCACAGCCGGATGCGCCAGTATATATTTCAGGAAGAACTGTGCCCAGCTGTTGATGTCATAGTCTGCTGCCCAGGCAGGTAAAGACTGTCCTTTTACCATGCGAAATAATGATCCGGAGTCAAAAGGTTCATTGATGATGACCGCCACACCACTGTCCTTTGCAGCGTTCAGCAGACTACGTTCTGCATTGCGTTCCCTGATGGAATAATTGAACTGTACAAAGTCAACCGCCCTGGATTTGACAATCTGCTCCAACTGATCATGTGCTGAAGAGGTGTAATGGGTGATCCCTGTATAACGTATTTTTCCGGCTTCTTTCCACTGACGCATTGTTTTCAGATGTGTTTGCCAGTCCTGCAGATTATGTACCTGCATCAGGTCCATTGTCCGCCGTTGCATCTTTTGCAGGGAGTCATTCATCTGCCGGATCCCGCTTTGTTCACCGCTGGTCCATACTTTGGTCGCATAGAAATACTTATCCGCATTCCCTGATGAAGCACTCAGATCACCAACCACGGTTTCTGCTTTTCCATACATAGGAGAGGAGTCGATCAGACGGCCACCCATTTCCAGCATGCTTTTCAGCACATTGATCAGTGGTTCACGGGCAGCGGCTTCCGGCCCTACATCAAATTGCTGCCAGGTACCAAGTCCGACCACGGGCAGTTTTTCTCCTGTAACAGGAATCTCTCGTTGTAACATAGTTGAATGGCTGATGGTCATTGTCCGGGATATACCGGCAAAAGGTGCTGCCATGACACTGAGACCGGCAGTCCCTATCATTTTGATGACCTTCCGCCTTGAAACCTGACGCATACCATTGTTGTTTATGATCAAAAATTAATGTTTTTCATTTAAATAGCCATGCGCAGGGACAGCTGTGCTAAATATCGGCGCCATGCTTATCTTTGAAGGCTATATAAATCTTAGGTTATGGTGCGCACTTCTCTGTCATTGACATTACCCGCTTCGATGGGACAGGTATCAGCAATATGTATGGTACCCGAAAATCCTGTTTGTATAATGACCCTGGCCCATGGCGCAGGCGCTGGTATGGAGCATGTTTTTATGGAAACACTGGCCGGATCGCTTGCAGCAGCAGGTGTCGGCACCTTACGTTTTAATTTCCCGTTTACCGAACAAAAGAAATTCAGACCCGATTCTCCGGCCGTGGCGCATCAGACAATCGCGACAGCCATTGACAAGGCACTGGAACTATATCCTTCATTACCGCTTTTCGCAGCAGGGAAATCATTCGGTGGTCGTATGTCTTCTCAATACCTGTCCATCAATCATCGTAAAGAGGTAAAAGGGCTCATATTTTACGGTTTCCCCTTGCACCCTGCTGGTAAGCCATCTATTGATAGAGCGGAGCATTTAAAGGACGTAAAACAGCCTATGCTGTTCTTACAGGGAACAAAAGATACCCTGGCTACCATCGACCTGATAACCGATGTATGTAAGTCGCTGAAGAAAGCAACACTGGTGAAACTGGAAGGCGCAGACCACTCTTTTAAAGCAGGTAAGAACAAAGACATGATACCACTGTTAACGGCAGAAACGAAAGGATGGGTGGAAAAGCACTGATCTGATATAAGCGTATCTTTGCTGAAACTTTAACCCCCTAAAATCCATGTTTATGTCCAGATACATACTTCTTCTGGTCGGCATCTTTTGTTTTCAGCAGACCATCGCACAGGTAAAGGAAGACAAAGCACCTCCTACCCTGAAATCCGTCTTATTACAGCAATATAAAACCACCTGGGATAAACAGGAATGGTTTGTACCTGTAGAAAAAGGGATAGAAGGCATTACCGCCCAACAAGCCTCCTGGAGACCCGCTGATTCCAGTCATTCAGTAGGAGAGCTGGCTTATCACCTGCTCTTCTGGAACAAGCGCCTGCTTGATCAGTTCAACGGGAAAAAGGAAGCAGATTTCAATGGTAATAACAACCAGACCTTTGACGCATTTACAGAAGCGTCCTGGAGTTCCATCGTACAGCAATTAAACCAGGTAATGAAAGACTGGGCAACAGCCATTGAAGCTGCTGATGAAGCAAAACTCCAGTCCTGGTATGGCAACATTGCGAATATGAATACGCACAATGCTTATCACACAGGACAGATCCTTTATATCCGTAAACAGGCGGGTAACTGGGATGCTGCAAAAGGAGTAAAATAATACAACAAAATAAAAATAACTATGCCCCGCCTGTACATGTCGGGGCATAATTATCTATGCCTGTCGCACGCGATAGTAAGTAGCCATATCTGTGGAGCAAAGGCCTGTAAAACCAACCTGCCGCAATGCGTTGACTAACTGCCCCCGGTGATAGGTGGAATGATTGAAGACATGTACGCACGTTTGTGAGAATTCCATTTGCACTGTACCACCTCCCGGCCATTTGAATACAACCGGTCTTTGATAGTCCTCTTCTGCAAAATTTTCAATGAACTGTTTCAGTCCCGCAGAGGCCTTTTCCCATATCGTGATCAGTTCTTCCTTTGTACCCGTAAACACCGTTGATAAATAGACCGGATCAGGCACATGATGCCAGAAGTCAATCCAGACACTTTCTGCACTGGCGATATGAACAGCGGTTTGTCTGACACTTGGAAAACTGCTGGTGATCACCTGTTGCCATTGTTCATCACTGATCTGTCGTAGCCATTCTATGGCAATGCTGTTCGCCCAGACATTGTAGCCGGCGATGGCCAGCAGGAATTGTTGATGCATCGCCTTAGTGTTTTTGACCATACACAATTAAAGATGCCTTCGCCAATGTAGCAAAGTGCAGATTGAAGCCTACAAAAGCAGGTGTTGTGTGATGGTCCAGCTCCAGTTGGTTGCTGAGTGCATACACCGTGATCAGATAACGATGTGCAGGACCTTCATTGGGCGCTGCACCGGCATATCCGGGTATACCCAGGTCTGTATTGCTCTGTATCGCGCCCTGTGGCAGTAATTGTTTGTCGGGGTCGCCCGCTCCGGATACTAATTCATGAACATTTGCAGGAATATTAAAAACAACCCAATGCCAGAAACCACTGCCGGTAGGTGCATCGAGGTCATAGATGGTTACAGCGAAACCCTGTGTGCCTGCCGGCGCATGTTCCCAGTATAACTGTGGTGACTGGTTCTCTCCCTGGTAACCCATGCCATTTGCATATTGCTGATTGTTTAACTGACCGCCAAGCTCTTTGCTTTTTAACGTAAATGTTGCTGTTGATGCCATGATCTTTTGCATTTTGTTTGAATGATGATGCAAAAGTAGCTGCAAAGGGAGGCGGCAAAAGATAGGCGCCCGTCCAGAAAGTGTGGCTGGAAGTTCAATCTGCTAACTGGTACTGTTTGGGCGTTTTTCCATAGATCTGTTTGAAAGACTGAATAAAACTGGAGAGGTTTTCATAACCCAGCTCATAAAAGATTTCACTGGCTTTCAGCTTGTCCTGTTTCAGCATTTTAGCTGCTTTCTCCATCCTTTTCTCCAGTAGCCATCTGTTCGGCGTATTATCATAAATACGCGCGAATCTGCGCTTAAAAGAAGAGAGGCTCATATTACATAAGAAGGCAAGTTCCTCCACCGTGACATTACTATCCATATGTGATGTCACCGCTTGCCGGATGATCAGGTCTTCATTCGCATCGGCACTCATATTCCTGATCTGTTGTATCTGCCCCGGATAATGTACAGCCAGATAGAGAAACAACTCTTCCAGTTTTATTTTCTGCAACGCGTAGTAGATAGACTGGCCGTCGCTGAGCATACAGTCAAGAGAATGTATGAAGTTGACCAGGAAAGCATCTTTTTCAAATAATAGGAAGGGTGGTTGGTCTGCTGTTTTTGTCTGCTGACTAAGCAATGCAGCATGCCGGTTGAAGAAATCCGCCAGCAGTTTATTATCAAACAGAATAAGGATACTATGATAATCTGCATTGACCGCTGCTATTTTTTCACTCATCAGGCAATTTCCCGCCGCCAGCATCACAAACTGATGTGGCTGTAAGGTCACCTGTGAGCCTGCAAAATGTACCGTTTTCTCACCTTCCAGCAGAAAGGTGATCAGATTCTGCTGTAACATGATCTTTGCTCTGGGAGCAGGCGTACTGGTACGGTAACGAAGAATGGAGATATCTCCTTCGTCTTTCTTCTCACCTGATATATGCAGGGCCTGCGCGTTCTCGTTCATAAATAGGTATACGCTGAATTATCCGCGATGAGACAAAGTTAACGAAAATGGAATATTTCAGGACCCGGTCTGACTATACTTATTGAACGTTGAACCTTCGTTCAAAGATGTAGGGGTGAACGAAGGATATATACGATCAATCCTCACAATGAATACTATTTATATAAAGGTAATATTTACAGCATCTGACCTGATGTTTCCCACGAATTGATTATCCACATTTCATCAGTAAGATCGTGGATAATCTCCTGGCTATTGCAACATTGCTCCCACTAAATATCGGTAAATTTATATAGCACAAAATATACGTATGGCCAGACAAAGATCGATCATCCCCTTTACCGGGAAATTGGGTAATAAAATCGGGTTTGAGCGCAATGGGAACTACTTTTTTCGCAGCGCTCCCCAAAATGTACAACAAACCGCTGCTACCCGTGGCGCAGCGAAACGTTTCGGCAGGTACAGCAGGAAAGGCCGGCTGATTCGGCACGCCTGTTATCCTGAGCTGGATGTCAGGTGTGATAGTACCCATGTCAATCGCCTCAATAAGCTGTTGATAACTGCCGCAGGTGATCATAAAGCCCTTAAAGGCTTTCGTTTTAATGAGCATACGGGAATAGATCGTTTTCTTACAAAAATGCCCGAAATAGCCGCAAATGGCGTCTTACGCATCCCCGCGCAGGATCTATCGCCATGTGACCGTTTTACGGCCCTGGAAGTGAAAATAACGGCAGTCTGTATCGACTTCAGTGCCAATCGGGTGATGGGCACCGATACCCATGTCGCAATTCTTGACACAGGGGATACCTTTAGCGGAATAAGTATTCCTATGCAGGTCTCCAAAGCAGGAACACTGCTGTTGATCGTACAGATCAGAGGGATGCACAGAGATAGTATCTCCTGTAACAAACAATACCAGGCGGCCAATATTATCGCAGTGATGACACCTTCCCGACCTAAACGCTTCAAAGTACGCACACATCCGCAAAGGATAATCAGGCATCTTCCTGAGATAGGCCGTGTAACCGTACAAATGCCTCAACCACTGATACAGCGGGAGTAAACAGTCGCTGCCTGAATGTATATTTTGTTGCCTGAAATTCCCTGAAACACATACCAACTCCTGAAAATATTTCCGACCTTTACTGTAGCCCGTTGCTATAGTGACCTTTCTATTGTCTGTAGCCGCCTCTGGCCGATCATCTCTTCCTTTTCGTTTTGTTTACACACGAATACACCAGTACCATATCAAGTCCACCTGTATTACCTGTCATCGACTGGTTTGCTTCGTCCCAACCGTTACCCTGACTTATATCTCTCCCTTTTGCTACCTTGCAGGTATTCAAGCCGCAAACAGATGTTAGCAGAACATATACAGCTCACTGATTATACAGCTATTTGGAAAGCTGCCTGCATGGAGGCATTTGTCTCCAATGTACCTGACTATTTCACTTCAGCAGAAATAGTCCAGTTTGAAGACTGGCTGGATAAAATGAGTGAGGAGAGAATGTATTGGCATTATTATGTGGTCTTATCGGAAGATAGTCTGATTGGCTGCGGTGGTTTTGTTTACGAGGAGAAACTGAGCAGGGTGACTTTCGCATGGGGGCTGGTCCACCGGAATTTTCATAAGCAGGGAATGGGGAAGCTATTACTGCAATACCGGCTTGACAGGATCCGTACATTATATCCCGGTGCCGATATCATCCTGGACACGACGCAGTTTAGCTATACTTTCTTTGAACAATATGGATTTGTAACAGTAAAGTATACGGAGGATGGCTACACGACAGGCATGCACAGATACGATATGATATTATATGCCGGTAAATAGGAAGACCGGCAGGAAGCAATGCCTCCCGCCAGGTCTTGTCTGATTGTTTGTTGTATTAAAAAGGTACGTCTGCATAGTTGTACCAGGTCGTATCCAGTGAAATGGCAAAACCGGTTCCGCCCCCTAATGGATTATAGATATTACCAGACATAACAGTTCTGTAACCACGTGAAAAAGGCACATAACGCATTTCCTTTACTTTACGTTCACCGGTTGTCTTATCCGGATACACGATCGTAACAGTTACTTCGCTATTAGGTGTCAGCAGCTGCGTACTGAAATTCGTACGGCTGTTTCTTTTCAGCACGATACCCGGATCAGGGATCTGCTCGTCAGGATATCCGTAGAAATAGGTAAAAGAACGGAAAGCAGGAGCCGTATATACCAGCAAACTACTATCACCAGGCCAGCTGATTTCAGGCGCATCCAGGATATTTACTTCCATTCTTCCCATGATACGGTTTGGCCAGAGAGATACGGTCTGTGTAGGTCCGTAACCAGTTACCGTAAAGTAGTTAGTGCCGACAAATACATCCGGTGCAGAGACATTCATAGGATAAGCTGCATCCGGTAGCCGTAGTCTCAGACTGTAATAGGAAGTGGTATCCACTATCTGTATAGGATCAGTGGCGGCAATCAGACTGATGGTATAACGGTTGGCAGGAAGTGTGTCTACAAGCGTACCAAAGTCTGCATCATCTTTGTACTGATGTATTGCTTTTACATACTGACCGTATTCATTGTAAAGCAGGTAGTAAAGGTCAGATACCTTTCCTGCCAGTGCGGAGTCTCTGAGGTTACCTTTGTTGCCTGCTTCTCTGCCGGAAGGATTGGGCAACTGTTCCTGTTTCTGGAGGAAACCGGTGACACTGAAACTTACCGGAAATCTTTCGCCATTGTTTGCAGGCGGATTGGGGTTTTCTGTTGGTGCATTGTCTTTTTTACACGCAAACAGCGTAACAGACAGTACTGCGACTGCCAGAATCAATTTTCTCATGGGAGTGTGTTTTAAGGTGAAAACAAGGGATTATGGACCGTAAAAGTGTTATACAGATTTTGTTTTGCCAGGTGGCCTTATTGCTGTCGGAAATCGTGCATGATATACACAGGCAAAAGGGGATAAGGACAGTGTATCCACTGCCGGAATTAACTTTCTCATAAACGCATGTTCGTATTAAATAACAATAGATATAGGAGCCATCGCAAACGTATTGCTGATGATCAGGGACCGCCTGGTATTGGCCTGACGGAATGATGCCGGATTGCACATTAAAATGGCAATATGGGACACACCGCTAAGCGCCGTTACTGCAGGTACATAACTTTCTCATGTGAAATGTGGTTAACTGAATAAATAAACTGGAATATCGGGCCAAACAATCACTATTTCAGGTATAGGTATTAGTTGTTAGTGAGTCTTGGTTAACGAATACGAACTTAGTAAAGTTTTAACATAAAAAGATCACTTTGAATGAAAAATCTATGCATAATTTTTTTTGCTAAGTGTTCAGGGCTGGAAAAGATAGCAGACGTGAAAATTAAAAGGACAAACCGACAATTATCCGGTTTGCCCTTTTATATGTTGTGGGTTAGTAAGCCGTTATGAATATATTGTACAGTGGGCGATCAGAGATATCGGAATACCTGTTTCCGGTATTCTTCAAAATCAATTTCGGAAGAGATCGTGTTAAATCTTTCCTGTTTACCTTTGCTGTTTTCTCTCACCAGTATTACACTCATACCGCCGACAATAGTACGCTTTGCCTTATCAAATATCAGTTCCAGTTCAACCAGGTCCTTTGTCGCCTGTAAGTCTTCTATACGATTCACTACGATTAAAAAATCTTCCATTTCGTCTGTTTAACACAAATGTAGGATTTTACATCACTATTTCCTGCAGGCGGCAGCAACAGACTGGCTTGATTTATGCATTTCCTACGCACATTCACTGAGCGCGGGACTGGCATTTAAAAGAACCTTTATGTATATTAGCGATCGCGCTCAATTAACCCATAAAATCAGATTGTAAAAATGAAGCGGACCACGATATGGATGTCTTTCTGTGCAGCCTGTTTACTCATAAGCCTGGTATCCTGTGAACCACGCAAGGCGATCACATTGAAAGAAGCAATTGCGCAAAAAGAACGGGTAGCCTATAAGATCCTGCTGGATAAGAACGGCCCTGAGTCTAAAAAACTGGACCTGCTGGTAAAAGAAGATTATCCGGGTGCCCTTGCCCTGCTGGACGAAGAAGAACAGGCTTTCAACGGACTGATCAGCAGTCTTGACAGTTTATCCGTTAATGATATCAAACAGGGTAGCGCCCTTAAAAAGGCCGCCATTGAATATTATGCGGCCCTGAAGGAACTATATACCTATGACCGGGTACAGATCGCGCATCAGGACTCTTTGTCCGGCTTAAAGGGAGAAGCATTATACGAAGGACAAAACAAAATACTTGAATTAAATAAACAGAAACAGCTGTTATTTGACAAGGTATTCGAAAAAGAGAGTGCCTTTCATAAAGAACAGGAAAGCTTTAATACGGCCAATAATATTAAATGATTGCCCTGGCTGGTTCTACAAATATGAAAAGATGAAACGAATGATCAACACGCTTACCGGCTTATCCCTGCTGACTTTAACCATGTATACCTCCGCATTATCTGCGCAGGATAACAAAACGGTGCCGCAAGGTAGTTACCAGAATCCCTTATCCGTTGAATTCGGAGATCCTTATGTGTTACATGTAAAAGGAGACAAGTATTACATGTATGGCACTGGTGGTACCGCTCAGAAAGGATATGGCGCTTATTCCTCCACAGACCTGGTGAACTGGAAAAATGAAGGACAGGTGTATTTTGCCAGTAATGCCAATGGCTGGAGCGATTCTACCGCCAGATGGGATGGCGCCTACTGGGCGCCGGAGGTATATGAAAAAGATGGGAAATTTTATATGTTCTATAGCGCGCAATGGAAGGAGAATCCTACTAATGAAGAGGAGAATTTCCGTATTGGCGTAGCGGTGGCAGACAAACCGACCGGTCCTTTTGTTGATCTGAATAAACGTCCTGTCTTTGATCCTGGTTATCCCGTGATCGATGCAAACGTACTGATGGACACCAATGGTAAGATGTATCTCTATTATTCCCGTTGTTGTTATAAACACCCGGTAGAGAGTGAATTTGCTGCCTGGGCAAAACAAAAAGGATGGTTTCAGGAAATTGAAGAAAGCTGGGTATATGGTGTTGAATTAAAGCCGGACTTTAGCGGAGTAATAGGCGAACCGGTACTCTTGCTGCGCCCACCGGTAAAGATGAGCGATAAACAGGCAGAATGGGAAAGCCGCTCTGTCACAACGAACGAAGTGAACCGCAGATGGACAGAAGGCTCTGTGGCATTTAAGAAGGATAATCTGTACTACATGATGTATTCAGCTAACTACTTTGGCGGGAAAAACTATGCAGTAGGTTATGCTACATCAGCAAGCCCTTTAGGTCCGTTTAAAAAGGCGGCTAACAATCCTGTTTTGCAGAAGAATGTGGAGAAAGGAGGGGTTGTAACAGGTACCGGACATAATAGCGTTACCTATTCCCCGGATGGTAAGGAAATGTTCTGTGTTTACCATGGAAGAACAGCCGCTACAGGTGATCAACGGGTGGTTTTTATTGACAGAATGAAGATCCCTAAAAAGGGAACACTGATAGTTGAAGGTCCAACGACAACACCACAGGCCCTGCCGGCAAAATAGATATACCCATAAATATATCAATAAAACGACTGCCCGGACGATCCATCCGGGCAGTCGTTTATTATGACTATTGTTATCTCCCCCGGCGTATATTACCTTCGCTGTATAATATATCCCATCCCGCATCCCTATGGAAAGATCAGCTTCTTTGGCCGAATACGGCGTTCGCCGTGTATTTATCACCCTTATTGCCTTTATCTGTACCCTGGTGGCGGTAATGAATATTACTGCTGCAAACGTGGCCTTTAACGAAATGCGTGGGAACATCGGTGCGTCGCTGGATGAGCTCAGCTGGATAACGACTGCCTATGTGCTTGCTTATATCGCTATTGCCCCTTTTTGCAGCTGGCTTTCCGGAAAACTGGGTAATAAGACATACCTCACCATTGCATTGGCCCTGTTTGTCGTTTCATCCTTTCTTTGTGGTAACGCTACCAGTATCACAACGCTGGTGGTATTCCGTTTTTTACAGGGATTAGGTGGTGGCGCTATGCTGGTACTGTCGCATATCATGATCCTGGAAAGCTGGCCACGGCAAAGACAAACCACTGCACAGGCTTTTTTTATACTGGGTGTGTTGGGTGGAATAAAACTGGCAGCACCTTTTTGTGGATATATAACAGACAACTACAGCTGGCCGTATCTCTTTTTTGCCAATATTCTTGTGGGGATACTGCTTTGCATACTGGTCGTGGTTTTTGTGAAAAATAGACCTTATAAGCAAAGAGAAGACTGGCTGGGAACGATCATGTTCAGTATCGGCGCTGCCTGTTTATATCTGGCGCTGGTCAGAGGGCAGGAGGACGCGTGGTTAAAAAGTCCTTTTATCATTGTGCTATTGCTATCCGGATTGGTGGGGTTGATTGTTTTTATCCGTAGTGAATTACAATGGATAAACCCACAGGGTGAGAATGGCTTACTGCGGAATGTCAGTCTGCGTAATGCGCTGATTGTAGCATTCGTTGCCGCTTTGTGCGTATCCGCTTCCTCCTTTACGATGGTACTCCCACCCAGATTGAACGCACATTTGATACATATTTCCCCCCTGCTGGTGATCCTGTGCATAACTGCTATCATGGCCCTGATTACCTTCCTGATTGAAGAAAAGAACGCTCTTAAATACGTGTTGTCAGCAGGTGCCTTGTTGTTGGTCATTTATAACTGTATGGTATACAGGCAGCCGCTGGAAAATAGTACCAGCAGCTATATCTACAGCTTCCTGGCTGCACATATACTGGCTATAATATGCCTGTCCGTATCAGTTATCACACTGGTATTCTCAAAGCTGGAAGAAAAGGAGATCAGACAGGGTATACGCATGTATCACCTTGTAATGCTGCTGGGGTTGGCACTTGGCTTCGCGTTATTTTCTGCATCATATAAACCGCCGGTAACGGATCAGACAGGATTCTCAGCACAGCTGGACCTGAAAGATCCTTTAGTACAACATGCGCTTAAAGATGGGACAAGATCTTTAAGCGAGATACGTTTTTTGGCAGCAGTTAACCGGGCGCATGATGCGCAGGTAGGAGCAGGGTATGTCAACCTTATTCTTTTTATGATTACCGCAGCTATTTTACTGATAGGTATTCCGATAGTGGTACACCGCATGAAAAACAAGGCCCAAAAACACAAAAAATAATGGCATTGTTGTCCGGGTCCTCATTACAGGACCAGCATGAGTGTACCCTGTTGCTGGATAAGCTGATTTTTATTATCCGTATAAGTCATGGTCCATACATAAGTACCCGCTGGTAACGCGGCTTCCTTATACCTGCCATTCCAGGAGGCGCCAGGGTCACGTGATTCATATACAAGCTGTCCCCAGCGGGCATAAACAGCCAGGCGATAGTCAGAGATATTATCCTGTAATCTCACACGGAATACGTCGTTCTTACCATCTCCGTTCGGACTGAAAGCTGTGGGGACGAATACAGCACATTCCCGCCATTCACGGGTAATGACCGCTTCTCCACTGATGGAGCAGTTACGGCTGTCTGTGATGATATACTGGTAGGTACCTGCATCCAGTTTCCTGATGATACTATCCTGCTGCGCTAAACCGGATTGTACACTATAGGTATAAGGTGCTGTTCCCCCGCGAGGTGTCAGGATGATCTGTCCATCTGTGGCACTGTTACACGTCACATTGCGGGTCTGTTCATTTTCGACTGTAAGGGGTGTTGGTTCGGCGATGACTATATTGACAGCAGCAGTACATTGCTGATCTTTAACGGTAAGCATATAATTGCCTGCCGCGAGATTGTCAAACATGCCGGTGGCATTCACCGCACCATCATCCAGCTGATAGGAATAAGGTGTTTGTCCGCTGTTGGAACGGATTTCAATCGCCGCATCTGTTCTGCCATAACAACTCACAGGCGTGACCTGTTGCGTAAGCGCCATATCATACGCTGCTACGACTACATCTTTATTGACCACCGATCCGGAAGCGCCTCTGAGCGTCAGATGATAGGTGCCGGCTGATAACCCGTTCACTTCACTGGTGGTATAATTACCCGGCATCCAGAGATAGGTGTAAGTATCCACCGGATCAGGGATCGTTACACGTACAAAACCGGTAGCTGCGCCGGGACAGGACGCTCCTGTTTCGAGCACATAGTCCATGGTCTCATTGATGGTAGACAGATTGTCGATATCAGTGGTCACATTAGCGGTGTCGCCATCGGCAGAAACAGCCGTGATGCGTATATAGTTAATATCTGATGAAGGCGTGAAGACTGCTCTGTAACGTTTCCAGTCCGCATGATAAAACTTTTCGGAGATATATAGCCTTTGCTCAGGCCCTCCCTTCGTAGCACTCCCCATAATGGCCATACAGCCATAATAACGACTGTTAATGCCCGGGTAAGGGTTATAGTCGATCGTCTTGAGATCGAACGATAATTCGTACGTTCTGTTGGTATAAAGCGGTTCATCCAGTTGCTGTCCGATGGAATGTGACCAGAACTCCACTTTTCCCGGTGGATTGGAATAGGTATTACGGCTGTACAGTCCCCATAACTCTATAAAATATTTTCCATCAGAAGCTGGTGTGGATGAGTTCCAGGCATAGTCCGGTCCTACGATAGGATAAGGCATATCGCTGTCCCATTTGTCTGCAATAACAGTGGTACCAGGCGTCTTTGGGTCTAATGATGGATTTTTAAGTGGAATGACCTGTTGCGCATGGCTCGTGGAAACTACCAGGAGAAGGATCAATTGCAGTGCATATATGTACCTTGTATATTTATTGCCGCGCATACGCATTACCGGTTGTTATAGGGCGATACTTTAATCAGACGTCGAATATAAATTATTTATGTTATTATGCGGCTTTTATTGCCGGACAATATTTAAATATATTGATGATTACAAATTGGAATTGTTAATGCCAAACCTTTTTTACTTATGAATAGAACATCGCTGTACAAATTATCCTTCTTGCTTGTTTTGCTGCTGGTAGCTAGAGGCAAAACATACAGTCAGGATACACTGAAAGTAAAAGTATCATTAGGTGACATGTTGAAGGATTTAAGAGTGGTTGTAGAGCTGTCGTTTGATTATATGGATCGTTATCCGGATAAAGAAGATCAACAGAATATCAGCACTTATGGATACCTGTTGGATCAACAGCCGGATTCAGCCAACTATCAGCAATATTATTCACTGGCGATTTCACTTTGGCAGTTAAGGAAGGATGAGCAGGCAGAAAAGATGTTGCTGCGTATTATTGCATCTGATGGAGCATACTATACTATGCCGCACTACTACGCATCGGACCTGGGTGACAGCAGTGTTAAAACTAAAAGAGGAAAAGACAGGAGAACAAAAATGACTTATGGTTACGGTGGCTATGATTATAGCTATAAAAACAATGCTGCTATCTGTCTGACAAAGATATATCTGGAGAATGGGAATTATAGGAAAGCACTTCTATACCTGGAGGATGCTGTTAATAAATATAAAACCACGTATAGCTGTGGAACAGGGTATAATCGTCAGAAAGAAGAATATACTTTTCTATACGCATCCATTTATGAAGGGTTGGGACAGTATGATAAAGTGATGGAACTACTGTTGCCGGAAAGTGTCGGGAGAGATGACCAGATCATTGTAAGAACAATAAAAAAACTTTACACAAAAGAGCAGATAAACGAAAAATTGCAGGAGGCAGAGAATTCTATTATCTACAAAGTTGATGTAGAGGAGTCTTACACATATATTGGGCCTGACACTTTGCGTTACTATTCAGGAAGCGGTACTTTCCTCTTATTTGACAAGCAGGTACCTTTGCCGAGACCATACATGAATGATGGAGAGCGGGTGACAAAAGAACATTTTTTAAGGAGATTTAAAGGGTCCAGTTTTTATCGCAACCTCGCCCCGGAAGAATAGGGCGCGGTTCATGCAATGTTGATAGCCGCCTAAAAAAGCTACATTTGACCATGCACCCAGCCTTAAAACAATACCTGGCCGCAAGAATAGAACTATCCCCTGCGCATGAAGCGCTGGTGGAGCAATGTTTTGTGGCAAGATCCACGGGAAGGAATGAAACGATCGTACCTGCGGGAACCATTGCGAAATATCTGTTCTTCGTCATCAAAGGTTGTCTGCGCGTTTTCCTGACCAATGAGGAAGGGGGAGAATCCACGCGTTTCCTGATCTTCGAAGGACAAATGGGTACTGCTTTTCCCAGTTTTGTGCAAAAAGAACCCTCCGTAGCGGCTATTCAAAGTCCGGAACCATCTGAGCTGCTCATGCTCAGATATGAAGATCGTGAAATGCTCTTTAATACGATCCCCGGTTGGGAAAGAATGGAACGTCTCGAAGTGGAAAAAGCATACGTCAACGCCATACGAAGGATCGAAGGACTGATAACCACTGATTCCAGGGAACGATACCAGGTACTGCTACGGGATCATCCGGAAATGATCAAACGGCTGCCTTCCCGGATGATCGCAGATTACCTGGGAATAAGCCCGGAGACACTAAGCCGCCTGAAAGCGAAAAAATGACCTCGTATACGTGAGTAGGATCAGTAAACAGGATCCGATCAAACAGCCGATTCCTGGCCAATCGCCGTACCTGGTGTAGAAAGTATCTACGGTATGCAGCGAAACAACACCAACTAAAGCGGCTGATTGCTGGTGCGCACTGCTGGATTCACTGCTCACGCTGCCATAACAGTCATTAATCGTTAAACGCCCGGTCCTGGCAGCCCTGACCTGTGGAAAACCATTTTCAACACTCCTCAGAATGGCCATTCGACAATGTAGCCAGTCATCCACAATAAAATCCCAGGCGGGTACAAATAAAACCCTGGGCGCCCGTTTCCCATATTCACGGATATACGCCTGGAAATCCAGGTCTTTGCAGATGGCAACACCCGCAGGAACGCCGTCCAGCTGAAATATGCCAGGCGTCTTTCCTGGTGTGAATTGTTGCTCAAAACCTGTTACCAGGTGTCTTTTGTTATAGTCGCTAAGTATATGACCTTTATTGTCTACAACAAGCGCCGAATTATACGCAGTGTCACCTTTGAGATTGGTATAGCCGGTGATGAGGTAAATGTTATTCCTGACCGCCGCCTCCTGTATTTTTCGCATCATCCCGCTTTCCGACTGTTTATCGATACTGAGTACACGTTCGGATAACAATACCACATGTACTCCCTGTCTCGCTAAACTATCAATTTGTTGCAGATAGAAGGCTGTCGCCGTACTGTCTTTAGCCGCATCCGGCTGGCCGGAAGTGTTATGCATTCCCTCTGGTATGGCCGCCATCCCTATCTTAACTGTATGAGCCTTATCCGCATGTCCCGGTCGCAGATAACCGAATACCAGTACACCAATGATCAGCGGCAGACAAACAGCCGACAGGTACAAACGCGCGGTTGTGTCTTTCGCATAATACCAGGCAAATGCAATATAGGAGGGGATGAGCGTGATCATAAACGTAATCGCCAGTATCCCCCCAATGGCAGCTACCTGTATGATGGGCAGGAAGTCCATCTGAGAATAGGCAATACTGGCAGCAGTGCCATCAGCAGAGAACCTGAAAAGCAGGTATTCAAATGTCGTAAAGTACAGGGGAAATGCAAAGACTGCATACCAGGCCTTTAATCGCATCGCCGTTGATCTGCTCAGTATGATGATCCCGGCAAAGATCAGTGCTGTGATCAGCAACATGATAACCGCCGGAACCAGTGTGGCCACTCTGATGAGGTATGCCAGCCAGCTTAATCTCCCGATCGCATAGGCTAAAAATGCAGCCAGAAAGGTCTCCTTCCGGTTATGTACAAATGAAAGACTGAGAATGGGTATCGGAGCAATCCATACGAGATACCAGTAATCCCCGGTTAATCCGTTCCCGAGATAAAAACATACTCCTGATAACAGGATGGAGCATAAAACTGCAAATCTGGATGTAAAGAGGGTGGCTGACATATTGATTGCTATCTCTCGTAAAGATAGACTATTAGCAGGGGAGGGAGGCTTGACAAATATCAAGAAATGCCGGATAGTGATTTTGTTATGTTAACGACAAGGAATAGCTGAATGTATGATTCCGGCAGTCCCTCTTGTTATAAAGGAGACTGCCGGAATCATACTGTTCATCTAGAATCCGGGTGCGCCTGTCATAGTCTGCCCTATAGGTGTCTGGAACTTTCCGTTGCCGGCGCCTGCTGCAGCCATTGTAGGATACCTTTTATTTTTATAAAAGCCATTTCCTTCCTGCAGTGTCGCACCTTGTTCGATGTAGATATAATTCTTATCGTAAATGGTAGAGGCGCCTTTCAATGGAGCAATAAGTACATTGCCATATATAAACTGCGCGGCTTTCATACCAGTATAGCCATTGAGGCGGACGTTATTCCCTTTTGTATTGGCAATGGTGTTATAACCGATCCATACGATCGCATTGGCACTTCCTCTCACACTGATGCCATCAGATTCATTGTTCATAAAGAGGTTATTGTATATAAAGTGAGAGGCGCCTTTTTCGCCTGATCCGTAGAACTGACAGAGTTCTCCCCATCCGTCATGCACGTAATTGTTATGGGTTTTGGTATTGGTGCTACGTCCACCGATCAGTATACCACCGTTATGAGAGGAATTATGCTGAGTGGCCCAATGGTAGACTTCATTATCATAGATATCCAACTGGTTGATAGCAGCTGTCTGAATACCATCCAGACCCGTCTCGTACACTTTACAGTCATAGATCTTTACATTATTCCACATGGCAGGTTGTACATATTGGTGTCCGGCGGCTCCTCCGCCAGGAGCACCGTAATAGGGTACATTGGCCGTCAGGTCCCAGTAAGTGGCAGTATGCCCTACATACATGCCTTCGTTCTTTGTATTTTTGATATCAATATCATGGATCAGCAGGTTCTGCATGATCAGATTAGGATGTACCGTACCAGGATCGCCTTTTACAGGATCTGTTTTTGCCACGATACCATTACCGCCGTCCATAATGGAAAGATTACAGAGTTCGATATTATCCGACTTATTGCCAACCTGAAGATCATAATAAGCCTCCCGGGCACCTTGCGTAGAGCCATTGATAATAAAAGATTGTCGGCCGGATTGCCCGCCTAATTTGATATAATGGCAATTCCACAGTACACAGGCAACGGGTAGGCCCCCACCATTCCAGGAGGGATCACCGATACGGACGATAGAATCTTTCAGATTTTGTATGATTATGGGGGCTTTGGCATTCCCATTCAGATTGGATATCAGGACGGCTTTGAATCGTCCTTTCAGGTTCAGAACATCGCCCGGCTGATAACTATTGTTGGCGTTATCTATCACCAGGCGGCCGCTCGCATCCGGGAGCAGTGTAAATTGTCGTCCTGTAGTTGATACTTTGGCGGTAGTGAGGTTGGCCAGTGTTTCGGGAGACTCCATCAGGGTCTCTTCTTTCCGGCAACTGGATGCACAGAATAGGAGGGTCACTACAATCATTGATTGTACAGCAAAGGTGATCGGTTTCATCAGTTTCGTTTTAGGGTATGGTTAAAATATAGCGCATGTACGCTCACACGTACGATGGCACATCTCTTAATAAGAAATAAGGTTTGAGTCGAATAAAATGTTTAAAATTCACAAACAATCTAACAATAAGGATCGGTCTGTTTACAATGCTGGTCATTTTGTCCTGAAGATGCGATACAAAATAGATGCCATTCCTGTCTGCCATACACATAATTCAGGCCGGCTATTCCCAAAGAAATATATCTTTGCGGCCATTGAGCATTATAACAAATTCTAAACAGAGCCAATCATGAGGAAATTATTACTGCTGCTGCTTGCACTGGCGCCTTTTACTATCCTGTCGGCACAAAGCAAACGTGCGATTAAACACAATCAGTCTTTATCCGTGTCTTATCTGGCCATTAAAGATGGACTGGTCTCCAATGATTCTATCGCGGTAAAAAAAGCAGCTGTCGCAATGACGGCCGCATTGGAAAATTTTAAACCTGCAGGCATGCCGACTGACTCTCAGCAGGTATTTAACGAAACGAAGGCAAGATTAATGGCTGATGTGACCAGCATGGCAGGTACACAGAACGTGAACAAACAAAGAAAATATTTTGCTACATTCTCTGAGACTTTCTGGCAACTGACCGGTATCATTCCGATGTATAAGTCAACATTGTACTATCAGCAATGTCCGATGACAGGCGTTACCTGGGTAAGCAATAAAGAGGAGATCAAAAATCCTTATTACCCGAAGAATATGCTGAGCTGCGGAAAGGTGATCGCTGAGCATAATACTTCGCTGTAAATAACAGCAGGTGAATGTAAGCAGCTGAAAGCATGTCCGCAGGAAGGAAACCTGCGGACATGCTTTTTTTATGTCCGGACAGCGCCGGTTTATTTGTTAACCGGACAAGACATTATGATTATGTTAGCATTATTAATAAAAAAGGATACTTATCTTTATAGGGATGATACGGACAATCCTTTTTACTGCAATTTTGCTGTCAGCTGTAGGCGTAAAGGCACAGGTGTCTTCGTCCGCCAGCGCGCAGGATAGTACACAATCTTTCTTCAGACGCCCTTTACATCAGGCGGACACCAGTCTTCAGAAGAAATGGTATGTGACAAAATATGCAGGTCTTTCCACAGGATTTATCGGTTTTAAGGGAGGTGGAGGATCATTTCTGTCCGCACCGCTGGCATTACAGCTGAACCGCCCTTTAACCAATAACATAACCGCTTTCGCGAACGTATCAGCAGCACCTTATCTATTCAGTTTCAACGGTGTTACTCAGCAAACCGGTCTTTCCAAGAATAATAACTTTATGCAGGTCAGGAAGTTAGGTGCCAGCGCGGCTGCCTCAATAGGTGTCATGTACACCAATGACCAGAAGACATTCTCCATTTCCGGAAGTATTGGCGTCAGCAGAGGCAGCTATAATGGTTATTCGCCTTTCTACGCACCCGCTACTTTCCCGGTAATGACAAATGGCCTGCAATAGCCACACTCATCACCACTTCTCCCGGGTCATATGACCCTGTAAGTTAATTTTTATAGCACTAAGTCTGCAGGAACCAATGTTACCTATAGCCCTTCCATGCCGAATATGGTTTGATTTTCAGTAAATTACTACAGTAAAACGAATCTATTCATCTTCAAAGGCTCAGTTATGAAAGGTAGACTCTTAAAGCAGGACAAATGGCCTGTATTGAAATTTGATGACCTGAAAGGTACATTGGGGGCTGTGCATCTGTGGACACAGATCGTAGGGAAGATCCGTCTCCGGAAGATGCCCTGGCTAAATCATTCCTGGCATGTCACCCTGTATGTTACAGCCAATGGATTGAGCTCAGGAAGCATGCCTTACGAACATGGGATCTTCCAGATGGATTTCGATTTTCATCAGCACCAGCTTGTTATTACGGCAAGCACAGGAGGAAGGGAAACGGTTAGTCTGGCGCCGGGAACGGTAGCGGACTTTTATAAAGCCGTCATTACAAAATTAAGGGCCCTGGGTATCCACGCCGCTATATATACAACCCCAAGTGAACTGGAAGGTGCTATTCCTTTTGAGGAAGATCATGCACAGCGCCCCTATGATAAACAACAAATGGAGAATTACTGGCAGGCGCTGGTAAGGGTGCATAATGTACTGACCCGTTTCAGATCAGGATTTACAGGCAAAAACAGCCCTGTTCATTTCTTCTGGGGTGCTTTTGATCTGGCCGTTACAAGATTCTCCGGCAAAGATGCTCCTTTGCACCAGGGAGCAGCGCCTAATATGCCGGCAGCGGTCATGCAGGAATCTTATTCAAAAGAAGTAAGCTCCTGCGGATTCTGGCCAGGCAGTGAACAATATCCACACGTAGCATTCTATTCTTATTGTTATCCGGGTAATGAGGCTTTTGGTCAGCAGCCAGTTCAGCCAGAAGCTGCTTTCTATAGTAAAGAAATGGGAGAGTACCTGCTACACTACGAGGCAGTACAGCAGGCAGATAACCCGGAAGAAACATTACTCGCTTTTCTGCAATCCACTTACGAAGCATGCGCTAACACAGCTCACTGGGATCGCAAATCACTGGAATGTGATCTGTCCCATCTGGAAAATGAATATGGATGTTATAAACAGATCTGATTATTTATAACCCGGATTGTAACTTTTGTTTTCATGCCACGTTTAACAGGTAATAATTCCCAGTGCCTGTAATGACTGGTCGCTGTAGCCCGGGGACAATAAATACCTATTTGTTTATTCATCTTAAAGACACTGCCATGAAGCTGTCAAAATCTCTTATCAGTGCGATTCTGATCGGTATCGCTATTCAGACAACGCTCGTTTCCTGTGGGAAAGACGAACAGCCAAAACCACAGGAAAAACCCAAACAAACCCAGGCGCTGGACGGCTGTCCTGCTTGTGGTATGGGTTGATAACTAATCAGACATTTACGCTGTAATTTCAAAAAGGTGCCAAAAGTTTTATCGGCTGTTGCCTGTAATCTGGATGCAAACATTCTCGCTGCATGTTTGCCGTTAATGGAAGAATCAAGAATAGAAGCCATAGAGTGGTCTTTCGATGCATTATATAAGGTAAAAGAAGTACCTGCCTGGTTTCAGGAGCTACTGACCGCCTTTAGTGATGAAAACCGTTTGATCGGTCATGGTGTTTTCTTTTCTCTCTTTTCGGGGAAGTGGTTGCCTGAACAGGAGAATTGGTTGAAACACTTATCACAGACCGCTAATGCCTTTCAGTTTGATCATATCACGGAACATTTCGGATTCATGACCGGTAAGGATTTCCATCATGGTGCTCCGCTGAATATTCCATACACTGCCACTACACTCAATATTGGCAGAGACAGACTGAAACGTATATACGAGGCTTGTAAAAGACCTGTTGGCCTGGAAAATCTGGCATTCTCCTATTCACTGGATGAAGTAAAACGACATGGCGCCTTTTTGGAACAGCTACTGGAACCAGTCAATGGTTTTATTATTCTCGATCTGCACAACCTGTACTGTCAGCTGCGGAATTTTGATGTCACATTCGAAGAAATGATCGCCCTGTATCCATTGGATAGGGTGAGAGAAATACACATCTCCGGTGGTAGCTGGGAAGATTCTGTAGCCACCCCTTCCCGCACCATAAGAAGAGATACACATGATGACGCTGTTCCTGCTGAGGTTTTTCAGCTACTCGAAATGACCATCCCAAGATGCCCGCAGCTGAAATATGTGGTGATGGAACAATTGGGTAACGGACTGGAAACCGCGGAAAGCAAACAATACTTTTATAATGACTTCCTCCGCATGCAGGAGATCATACAGCAACATAGTGATCAGACAGCGTCCCCTGTAACAGATCATTTTCTGCCCTTATTGTCCTTCTCTACAGATACCATTGTTGAAGATATGACGCTGTATCAGCAACAGCTGGAGCTGTCGGCTATCTTCGAATCTGCTGCTTCTTATGACGAGGCCATACAGGCCCTTTCAGCTTCTTCCCTCGCAAATTCAGACTGGCGGATAGAACAATGGGAACCACATATGATTGAAACCGCTATTAAGATATCGCAGAAGTGGATGAAGTAAGAATGGGAAAGTGACAATAGTTGGGGGGGATGAGAAATTTAATGAGTAACTCCATTACTTCGCTTAAATTGAGTACTCATTAAACTCAAAAAACCGTCAAACCAATGAAGACGACAACCACAACAGGCCCCTCAAACACTAACGTAAACGGACAGCCTCCTTTCATTTTAGCCAGCTGCTTCACAGCTATGTAAAGCACGGCTTAAAGCGTTACCTGAAATAATAAACGGCCACTTGTCTGTGTGAGCGTATATTGACGGTCCTCAATTACCGGATCAGTTACAACGATATAATATGGCTTACACGGATTGTCTGCTTTTACTTCCTTGTTGGTGTGAGCTATCGTAATAGTGCCTATAGTAGGAATGTTTACCTTATACCTGAATACGCCCTTTTTTGTTTCAGTAACGAGAAATACCAATGATCCATACCGGGGCGACCCCGCATCTTTTATAACCCCAAATTGAACAGCCTCGTTACTTTCACCCTCCTGCGTAACTGTGATGGCTGATTCATTGATATCTCCGGACAAAAGCACATTCTCCCCGGTTTGTCCATCTATCAGTACCAGGTTGACCTGTGTAGGCGCTCTTTCACCTATCAGGTCTTTGCAGGGATCATGCTGTTGTGTTTTTTTGCATCCACCGCTGATACTCACAATAGCCAGTAATATCAGTGGCAGATAATAAAATCGCTTAGTAAGGCTATAGGTTAGTCGTGTCTTTTTCATAAGGGATTTATTTTTAAAAGGGTAAGTTAACAATCATCTATCGGTGCCATGCTTTATTGAACTTTTCAGTTTCTTCTGTTGAAGCGTTTGCAATGGCAACTACTTCTCCTGTGCCATTATTAGATACGAAAAACTTTAAAGGGCTGAACTGTCTGGCGCTTTCCTGTATAGCCTCAAAATACAGGTCACCGTTTTTTATACGCCGGTCAAACCTGAAGAAAGAGGCATATTGTCCGAGTGCAAGCCGGTATACTGTTCCGGTGTCCAGTGCTATGCTATTGGCTGCTGTCACAAGCGGATAAGCGTAATTGGTAACAGCCGTATCCGCTTCGGGTAACCTGGATGCAGTCGCAGTACTTTGTTTTTTGCAGGCAACAACAAGTGGTAATAACAGGTAGTAAAGGAAATGCGTCTTCATACATGAATATACTCAAATTATTTTTAAAGAAGAAGTGAAATCCAGGCATTTCGTTTGGTGCAAATAAAGATGATATAATGCATACTATGTCTATATTTGACGATAAGTACAAGGCAGCAACAGGGAATAGTGAACTACCAGCAACGTACGCAAATAGTAGAAAGATGGTGAATCAGGAGAGACAATCAGCAGCAACATACAAATTTGAACCAGTGAAGGGCCATCCGATGTTACATTGGAAGGGCAGGCGCCCTTTTGATAGTACGCAGTATTATCCAGCCCGATTGAAGGATAGTTACGGAAAACAGGTGCGGGGATGGATGAATAAGATCTTCTGGGGAGATAATTTACAGGTCATGGGGCATCTCCTGAAAGACTATAAAGGACAAATTGACTTTATTTATATCGATCCGCCTTATGACAGCAAAGCCGATTACAGAAAGAAGATAAAATTGAGAGGTAGGGAAGTAGTCAATAATGCAATATCATTTGAGGAAAAACAGTATTCTGATATATGGTCTAACGATGAGTATCTGCAATTTATGTATGAGCGGCTGATACTGATCAGAGAACTGCTGTCTGAAAAAGGGTCTATTATTTTACAATGTGACTGGCATAAAGTACATCATCTGCGATGTATTATGGATGAGATTTTCGGACCCGGCAATTGCATCAATGAAATAATCTGGCATTATAAAACCTTTCAGGGACAAACAAGGAAGTATTTCGCCAGAAAACATGATAACCTGTTGTTTTATAAAAAAGGAGAGGACTTCATTTATAATAAATTGTATGATACGTCACTGGAAAATACCATTGATGCTGTCAGATGGTCGGACTATATTGATGAAAATGGTAAGATCTATGGCAATAAAATGCCCCTTCAGGATAGCCGTTTCATCAGATACCTGAATAAATGGAAGCGCGAACACAAAAGAGAACCGGCTGCAGATGATGTTATTTATGAAGTAAAAGGTCAGCCACTTGATTCTGTCTGGCATATGAAAGGTTTAGATCCCAAATCAGAGGAAAAACTGGGCTATCCTACACAGAAACCGGTAGATTTAATAGAAAGGATCATACTGACAACAACAAATCCCGGATCGATTGTTTTTGATTGTTTCATGGGCTCCGGGACTGTACAGGCAGTTGCCATGAAAACAGGAAGGAAGTTTATCGGCGCAGACATCAACTTAGGCGCAGTACAAACAACCACTAAGCGTTTGCTGCATATCGCTGCAGAGCTGAAAGAAAAAGGAGTAAGAGAAACAAGATACACCGGGTTTCAGATATATAATGTCAATCATTATGACGTCTTTCGGAATCCGCTGGAGGCGAGAGAAATCATCTTAAAGGCCCTGGAGATAAAACCCTTTCCCAATAATAATGTCTATGATGGTGAGAAGGATGGCAGAATGGTCAGGATCATGCCCATTAACAGCATAGCGACCAACGCCGACCTGAATGAATTAATAGCAAATTTTGACTACAAAACATTTGAGAAACTAAAAAGCAAACACCCCGCAAAACCTGTCTTGCGTCTCCTGTTGATCTGTATGGGACATGAGCCCGGTCTGGCGGCATATTTACAAAGCGCGGTTCCCTATAAACTCGACATTGAAGTGATAGATATTTTAAAAGATAAAACGACGCTTGAATTGAAACGGGATGCTGAAGCCGCGATATCCATAGAAAGTGGGAAGCTCTTTATACATGCATTTTACCCGATAAATCTTTTACAGAAACTATCCCTTCAGAAAGAAAATGTGGATAACTGGAAAGAGCTGGTGGATAGTGTTATGATAGATTATAACTACGATGGAACCGTATTCAAGCCTAAAGTAATTGACATCCCCGAACGCAACCATCTGGTAGAGGGTGTATATCGTATGCCTGCAAAAGCGGGTACCATACACATCAAGATCACCGATCTCTTATCTGAGGTATTTGAACAGACTGTCAGAAATGGCTGATCGGTTTTTTCCGCATTAGATAAATTCTTTTCCCATTTTGATTATTTATTGGCGTTCATCGTGATAACCTTTGCAGTCAAATAATCCATGATGACAATACCTCTAAACAAATACCTGCTATTTGTACTGGCAATGCTATGCTCATTTCTTCACGTAAACGCCGCTGATGCGCCGAAAGGAAGCATTAAAGGCAAGGTCCTCACCAGTGATGGCAATGCTGCTCCATCTGTAACAGTCGTACTGCAGGAAACAAAGAAAAATGCCATTACCAATGAGAGTGGTGAATTTATATTGCGCGATGTGCCAGCCGGTACTTATGAGTTAGTCGTGTCGCTGATCGGCTTTACGACGCTTAAACAGTCCGTTACAGTGGAAGCCGACAAACAGATCGATGTTACTTTCCAGCTGGCAGTTTCGGATAAACAATTGCAGGAAGTGGAGATCACCGCCAACTCTAATAAGTTTTCAAAGAAGGAAACTTATAATGTTTCCCGTTTACCTATCAGCAATCTCGAAAATCCGCAGGTATACAGTGTTATCTCCAAAGAATTAATGGGAGAACAGATTGTAACAGACTACCGTGATGCGGTTAAAAACGCAGCAGGTGTCAATACGCTGGAACAGGTGTCCAATGGACGTAGTTCTACTATCATCCGTGGATTCCGTACCGCTAACTTCCTGCGCAACGGATTGGTGGCTAACCAGCTGACGACCATCGACGTATCCAATGTAGAACGTATTGAGGTGATTAAAGGGCCTTCTGGTACCTTATTTGGCTCAGGTGCGGTGTCCTACGGCGGTGTGGTGAACAGGGTCACAAAACGGCCTTTTGATGTCTTTAAGACAGAAGTGACCTATACCGGTGGCAGCTATAGCCTCAGCAGATTGAGCGTTGACATGAACGCACCGCTGGATAAAGACAAGAAGACCTTACTGCGTGTAAATGCAGCCCGCCATTCACAGGAAGGTTTCCAGGAAAATGGGTTCTCACGTAATTACTTTTTCGCACCGACCCTGTCTTATCAGGTGAACGATAAAATGTCTTTTCTTATAGATGCAGAAGTATACCGCAACTTTGGCACCAGCATAGGTATGGGTGTTACGCCTAATCCGGCTGCGCTGCCAAAGCAAAAAAGCATGAAAGACCTGCTACCATACTATTTCCGCACCTTTAGCAGTGATGATCTTACATCTACTTTCCCTGGTTATAATTTCTACGGCGCAATGAATTATAAATTCAACAGCAAATGGAGTTCTTCCACCTCGTTCAACTATGGTGGTATAGATGCGAAGAATCAGCTGCAATTCACACCCACGATGCTGAATGATACGCTGATGAGCAGGCAGGTGCAGAAGTATAACCATCATTATTATGCTGTACAGGTAATGCAGAACATCAATGGTGAATTTAACATAGGACGTTTCAGGAATCGTATGGTAATTGGGGTCGATTACCTCGCAGACGTTACCAAACCTACCTATATTCAACGCTTCCTATATGATTCAGTGAACTATACCAGGCCTTCAACCCCATTCATTACGATAGAAAAAGTAAACCAGCGCCTGTCCCAGCTGCCGCTGACATCTGCTACTACCAGCAAAACACTGCGTTATGGCGCTTATGCTTCCGATGTGGTAAATGTCACAGAGCAGTTGCTGGTAATGTTAAGCTTACGTCTGGACAGGATTGAATCAAAAGGGAGTACTAACCTGCTGACAGGTGTTACCACCGGGGCATACGACAAAACAGCCCTTTCTCCCAAACTGGGTATCGTATACCAGGTGATCAAAGACCAGCTGTCTGTGTTTGGTAATTACCTGAATGGGTTTAACTATTCGTCCACGCTTGATATTAACGGTAATGTATTCAAACCGGAGATGGCCAACCAGCTGGAAGGTGGTGTGAAACTCGAAATGCTGAACAAAAGGATCACGGCTACTGCCACTTATTATGATATTGAAGTGTCTGACAAACTGCGCACTGATCCCAATGATAACCGCTACATGGTACAGGATGGTACACAGCGTAGCAAAGGTTTTGAAGCGGAACTCATTGCGAATCCGCTGGATGGGTTGAACATCGTGGCAGGTTACGGTTATAATGACAGCAAATACACAAAGGCGGATAAAACGATTGAAGGTAAAACACCTGCACGTGCACCTAAAAGTATGATCAATGCCTGGATCAGTTATCGGGTGACTAACGGTGCTGTAAGAGGGCTCGGATTAGGTTTTGGCGGTAACTATAACAGCGAGAGCTATTATAACGACCAGAATACCTTTACCAATCCAGCGTTTACAGTATTAAATACAAGTGTCTTCTATGATCAACCCCGTTACAGACTGGGTATCAAGGTAGATAACCTGGGCGATGCGCGTTATTGGGGGCCTTATGGTAATCCTCAGCCACCGCGGTCTTTTGCAGGTAGCGTGACTTTAAAATTCTGATTTTATACAAAAGAAAACGCCGGAGATCATCTCCGGCGTTTTCTTTTATATCCTTGTTATGCGGCTGTATTACCTATGTGGTAATAAGGCTTACATGTTGATCGGTTATTGATAATAACAGATATAGGCTACATCGGTATCACATAATACATCAAATGAACTATTAGCTGGCACGTCAAAACTATCTCCCTGCTTATGCTTGATCCATTCACCACCGCTGATCTTTGTACTCATGTCGCCTGAAATAACGACCATAGTCTCAGGTGAGCTGGTATTGAATACATAAGTTCCCTTTTTCATCACGCCAACGGTTGCAGGGCCTTTGTCTGTTTCGATACCAAGACTCTGAACCTTTCCATCAAAGTATACGTTATGCGGAACTTTATCGGTGGTGTTTGAACTACTCATAATGTTAATTTATTGAATGTTTTGTTTTCTGATGCCCCTAAATTAATTTATTCCCTGACAAAATTATAGCCTCTTTTTGCACTGATGCATCTCTCTTATAGGCCAACAAGCATCCTGTGCAGGATGCTTGTTGTGTAGCTTATTTATTCTTTAACGATCTTCCTGATGGTCTTTTTACCGTCAGTGAGAATCTGCATGATATAGATACCTGCCGGCAATTTACTTATATCCATGTTGTAAGTAGTGGCAGCAGTTGTTTCGGTGAGATATACTTTGCCGCTCATGTCATAGAGACTGATCTGGCTCTTTTGCTGATGACTTGCTGGGATAGCTACCAAGATGTTGTCATGCGCAGGCACAGGGAATACAGATATCAGTGGTTTGCTAACCGGCTTGTCTGTAGCCATTGCTGTGGTTCTTGCTGTAGCCAGACTTCCATAAACCTGGAACTCGTAAACAGAGTATCCATATTCGGAACCACGCGCAGTGCCATACATACGTACATATCTTGCGGTAGCAGATAATCCGGTATGATCATTTGTCAGAGAGTTGTTTCCCTGGATGTTCTTTACCGTTGTCCAGTTAACATTATCAGAAGATACCTGCAACAGATAATCTTTTGCATACGCTGCTTCCCATATGATCTTCACCTGAGAAAGACGATAGCTGTTGCCCAGGTCAACGGTAATCCACTGAGGATCCGTGTACATCGTAGCTGACCAGCGTGTAGCCGCATTGCCATCTACTGCATAGTTGCCCTCAAGACCTGGTTCTTCTACAGAAGATACAAACACAGACTTGTTCAACGCAATGTTGGCACCCGTTACAGGTGCACCGTATACTTCCAGTTCATAGATAGAATAGCCATAGGTGGTACCGCGTACAGTGCCATAAATACGCACATAACGGCCGGTACCAGTCAGATTCGCGTAATCATTGGTGAGCGATGTATTGTTCTGCACATTCTGCAGGGTCGTCCAGTTACTGTTGTCTGAAGATACCTGTACCAGGAAATTCTTACCATAAGCCGCTTCCCAGTTGATTTTGATGCGGTTAATGCTGTAAGTATTGCCGAGATCAACGGTGATCCATTGTGGGTCTGTACCCATGGCGCTCGCCCAACGGGTGGACAGATTACCATCTACCGCAAAATTACCGGTAAGTGTAGATTCTTCTGTGGAGGAAACGGTGACTGTTTTACCGGTAGCAAGATTCGTGTTACCACTACCGCCAAAATCATCCGCAGTCCTCATATTATTTCTGATAAACTGACCTGATTCTTTCAGTCTGTTTGGTGACCAGCTATTACTGCCACATGTGCCGCTGGTCCATACAGCACCGCTTAACGGGTTATCGCTGTAGTTCCAGTTAGTCCAGCTGATCTTCTTATTGCGCATGAGGTCTATATATCTTTGTCCCATTGCAAAATCATTAGGGCCATCGCCGGAAGCTTCCTGTGTACCAAATTCTGTCACGAACACAGGCAGACGGTCAGCTGCCCATTCGAGATGGTTGAGATAATAATCCTGGTGACTCTTCGCATAGAAGTGGAAGCTGTACATGATATTGGAGGCGTTCACAGGATTGTTCAGGATCTCCTGTGCAGTGCTGCCCTCAGAAAGACCGAAGGAAGACCAGGCTCTTGTACCCACGCAGATTACTGCGTCATTATCAATGGCCCTGATCACAGGTATCACCTGCTCTGCATAACTTTTAATGCCAGCCCAGCTTACACCATTAGGCTCATTGCAGATTTCATACAGGACATTGTTATTGTTCTTGTATGTGTTCGCAATATCAGTAAAGAAAGTAATTGCCCTGCTGGTGTTATAATTTGGATCACCAGGTGTAAGCATGTGGAAATCGATCAAAGCATATAAGCCACGGGCAGTAGCTTTATCTACAAATCGCTTGACCACTGCAGTGTAGTAGGCAGGGTTGGTTTCATAACCACCCTCCTGAATGTACATGGACACACGCAGGATATCAGCTCCCCAGTCGCGGGTAAGTGTATCAATCGACGCATCCGTAATACAGCCTTCATACCATTGAATGCCATGAGTGCTCATCCCTCTCAGCTGAATGGGATAACCGTTCTGGTTAGTGAGTTTGTTGCCGACAACTTTAAGCTGGCCGTTGATGGATACAGGCGATTGTGAGTAGCCATACAGTGCTAATAGCAGGTTTAATAATAGGATAAGTGGTTTTTTCATGTTTCTATATTTGGTTATTCTAAGAGACTATAGGTTGACGATATGGGGCTATGGTTATATTTTGTAAATATATAATGTAAAATGCGGTATGACTTTACTTATTTTAACCGTTTGCAGTAAAAGAGTATATATTAATGAGTATAGTCTTTTTGCCGGATACAGAGAAGCTTCTATACCTGGATACCTTTATTGTTGACAGGCATGCATATAGGTTTTTCGAGAAATGATTAAAAGCGGCAATGTGTCAACAAACTTTATAGAGAACGAGCATAAAATTACTATTGTATCATTTTCTGTTTTTTTCAGACAGCAGTAAACAATCAGGAATAAATGGTTGTTTACAATCTGGATTCCAATGAATTGACAAACCCTTAAAATACCGGCACCTTATTCATGATACCCGATACAGTTTCCACGACAAACAACCTCTGAATAACCAAATTCCAAAACTCCATTATATGACAACACCACAAACGGATCAGGCTGTACGCCAGACCAGTGATGATGTGATCGAACATGCGTTCGACCAGGCCACACGCTGGACACGTGATTATGTATTTGATATCCTGAAAGACCTGGGTATCCATTACATTTTCGGGGTACCAGGAACGAATGAAATTCCTATTATTGATGGTACTTCTTATCCCGAAAATGAGGTACGCTATATTGAGTGCCTTCATGAAAACATTGCTATTGGCGCAGCGATGGGATCTGCCCGGATGACTGGTAAACCAGGTGTACTTGTTGTACACGTTACCCCTGGTATTGCGCATAGCATCGGCAACCTGTTCAATGCTTACCGATCCCAGGTGCCACTGGTGATTCTTTGTTGCCAGCAACAGAACGAATTGATCACCCAGGAACCACTGCTGGCATCTAATCTGGTGGACCTTGCCAAACAATACACTAAATGGGCGCATGAAGTACGTACTCCTGAAGAAATTCCATTAGTACTGCAACGTGCCTTTAAAGAAGCGATGGCTCCGCCTAACGGCCCTGTATTCGTATCCATCCCATGGGACTTTACCATGGTGGCCATCGAAGATGAAGATAAGGTTAAGGGAGTGACCCGTATATCTCCACATTTCACCGGAGATGACGCTACTATCAGACAAGCGGCAGATATTCTTTCAGCAGCTAAAAATCCGGTTATAGTTGCCGGTGATGCAGTGGGTTATGCAGATGCCTGGGCAGAATTGCAGGAATTAGCTGAACTGTTAGGGGCACCTGTCGTATTACAAAGTTTTAGTAGTCTGGCTAATTTCCCTAATAATGACTACCATTGGCAGGGCGAATTACCGGGAAGTCAGGCCGGCGTCCAGGGGGTGTTCAAAGACCATGATGTAGCATTCCTGATTGGCTTTGGCGCACAGGCACAGTTGGCCGTATATAAGTATTCCGACGGACCGCTATTCCCTCCTGAACTAAAACAGGTATACCTGACAAACAATACCTGGGATATTGCGAAGAACTATTACGGAGAAGCAGCCATCTTCGGTGATATCAAAGCGACACTACCGATTTTGAATGGTTATATCACGCCACCGGAAGAAGCTGCAGCCAGGAATGAAAAGATGCGGTTATTATCTGTAAAAAGAGCAGCAGACTGGGACGCATATTTGCTGGAAGCGATGGAACAGGACGATATATGGTCTGTTGTTATCGCTAAAGCTTTAAAAGAAGAGATTGAAAAAAGGGAACTGGTAGACAATTTCGTATATGTGCATGAAGCTGTATCCGATGGCGCTCCTTTCCAGTATTATCTGCCATTTAGTACAGATGGCGCTAAACCGGTAAGCTATTACTGTGTAGCCGGAGGTTCATTGGGTTGGTCAATGCCGGCATCGTTAGGCATTAAACTGGAGGATAGATCGTCACAGGGAACAGGTACAAAACTGGTGATAAATGCGGTGGGGGATGGGTCTTCACTATTCTATCCACAGACCTACTGGACGGCAGCACATGAACAACTACCAATCCTGTATATTGTTACAAACAACCAGGAATACCATACCCTGCAACTGGGTTTAAAACAGGTAGTCGATTCATATGGCAGTGCACCTGGCTATGGCTGGAAACCCAAAACAATGGATCCGCCATATCTGCGCCTTGAAAGACCCAAACTCGATTTCGTATCACTGGCGAAAGCATTCGGTGGTGAGAACGGAGAAGTGGTGGAAACACCGGGAGCAGTAAAGGCAGCAATCCAACGAGGCATTGATCATGTACTCAATAATACTACTTCTTATATACTGGATATGAGAATAGCAGGGAATACCCCAACCGCTCCAACCACATCAGATACCATCACGGCTTATTACAGCAAGCAACCGGTATTAGATTATTTCCACCAGGATACGGTAAAAGCAAAACTGTTGTCCGTATCTAAGAATGGACATATACCATCCAACATTCCTTCAATCTTCTAAAACCATTATCACTATGGCAAACGAACAAATCGATATCGCCATCATAGGTGGCGGTGTTTCCGGAGTATATAGCGCCTGGAAACTGAAAAAGCAATTTCCTGATCAGAAGATCGTAGTATTCGAGGGTAGCGATCATATAGGCGGACGTTTACTTTCGGTAAAACCACCGGAAATTCCTTACATGACCGCAGAATTGGGTGGTATGCGTATCCTGGAAAATACCCAGAAACTGATCGTAGACCTGATCGAAACCCTGAACACTGAATTACCAGCTGCAGAAAAGATTACGCTCTATGATTTTCCGGTGGATGAACCTCAGAATCTGGCATATCTGCGTGGTGAATACCTGCGTCTGGTTGACTTTGCAACCAGACCAGACAAGGTACCTTACAATATGTCCTTCCTGGAGGAAGGAAGCGGTCCGGGTACTATCATTGTTAATGCCATTGAACAGATCGTACCAGGTATTACTAACCCTGATCTGACAGAGGATGAGCGTCGTGAAATGGCAAAAGAAGCTACTTTTGATGGATTGCCTTTATACCAATGGGGTTTCTGGAACCTTTTGTACAGGGTGATCAGTAGTGAAGCATATCAGTTCAGTATGGATGCGGGTGGTTATGATTCGACCCTGATCAACTGGAATGCATGCGATGCTATCCCCTGGTATTTATCGGACTTTGGCATCTCTCCCAAATACAAAGGCTTTACCAATGGCTTCCAACAGGTGCCTATTGCGCTGGCAGAATTGTTTGAAAAAGATGGGGGAGACGTACGTCTCGAGCATCGGTTGCTTAATTTTGATTATGCAGCCGATCAGTTCACACTCAATTTCGCTAACGAGCAAACTATCATTGCAGGAAAACTGATCCTTGCTATGCCTCGTCGCGCACTCGATCTGATCATGCCTGATAGTCCTCAGTTAAAGCGTATCCAGCCATTGATCAATAGTGTTACACCAAGACCGCTGTTCAAACTTTTCACCACTTATGCGAATCCATGGTGGAGAATAGCTGGTTATACCAATGCGGAAGGAAAGTTCGTTGCTGTACAGTCAGGCCGTTCCGTAACAGACCTTCCGGTAAGACAAACATACTACTGGCCAAACAGTGATGGTTCACCAGCTGTGAATGGCAGAGCGATGTTGCTGGCGAGCTACGATGATGGTAATAACATCGGCTTCTGGGACGGCTTAAGGCCACAGCGTTCTGCTGCCTGGAGGGCAGGTCTCTCACATTCAAATATCGCTGATCCGTTTGTAGGAGATGATGATAATAAAGCTGGTGCAAAGAACGTCGCACCTGTATTGAAACAATTCAATCAGACCTGGGACGAATACAAGGCGCCTCGTCGTATGGTAGATGAAATATCCCGTCAATTGCAGCAGATGCATGGATTGGATTATACACCGCTGGTGAAGAGTGCTGCTTTCCGCGACTGGGGTGAAGATCCATATGGTGGTGGCTGGAATAGCTGGAATATTGGTATCAAGAGTTGGGAAGTAAGAGACAAGATCACCAATCCGATAGCAGACGTACCATTATATATCTGTGGAGAAGCGTATTCCGATGCACAGGGATGGGTAGAAGGTGCTTTACAGACAGCAGAGATCATGCTGGGCCAATTCCTGGCGCCATCAGCGAACGCTAAACAAACCAATAATGTTAGTCAGCTGCAACCCAGCTGACAACTGATAAGGGTGTATGAAATGAAAACGGCAAGGCAGTTTTTCAACTGCTTTGCCGTTTTCATTGCGTGCTGCTTCTACGATATTATATACCAGTCTCAATGGTACTAACAAACTATTCACTAAACTCTTTTGGTAGTTTGATGTAGAATAATATATGTAATATCAAAAAAGTGAAATTAGGAATCAATAGCAGCAACAGTTCGTCAAACCAGTCTGCCTTAATGATTATTAATATTGACAGGATTGTAAAAGCAACAGGGCCTCCGAAATAACGCACAAGTTTACCTGCTTTGTCTGTGAAATTAATTTGTTTACCTACAGACAGTGCCGGTAACGCAGACAGGAATAAGAATAAGTGCTGGAAAATTTCTGCAACTCCAAAAATAATAAATAGTCCCTGTCCTTGTTCAAAGCCGGGATTTGAAGCGGAATAATAGATAAGAAAGAAAAAGCCTGATAATACAAATGAAAGAAACAAGGTCATTAACAGGTGGCGGAGCAATAATCTGGTCATAGGTATTGATGTGTATATAAACGATGAAGTTTTCTGATAAAATGTTAAGCTGGCCGCAGATCCCCGGGAAGATAACGTTTCCTGCGTACCTCGCCATCTACTATCAGAAAATACATGTTAGTTTCGTCTTTATAATGGTAAAAACGAGATATAATATATCCAGTGCGGAGTATTTTGACATTAGGTTCGATAACAGTCGACACCCGCTGACCGATCTGAAATTCCGGGGAGGATAGGCGAATATACTACGGTAACCCGAAAACTATGACTATGATGACATATTAGTCTCCCAGGTAGTGCGTGACTATTTTACTGATGGTATCCGCTTTATTAAAAACCATAAGGTGTCCTCCACCCTTGATGCGATAGTCAGCATGCACACGCCTGCCGGTTATTACTCTATCAGCTGTGCCGTGTATCTGAATCGTTCTTTCCGGTGCTACGTTATTGTTCCAGTACGCAATACTTCCCAATGCCCAACGAAAAAAAGATGCATCTGTTTGTGCCAGCAGATTCGTTAATGTCTTTTTATCTTTTGGAGACCGGGCGCCAAAGTATTGATAGGTGAGAAAATTAGCCCGTCGTATTAACGGACCGGGAATGATTCGATACATCCCCAGTTTCATGAAGAAAAACTGGAACCTGTTTAATTCATTTCTTGTTTTGACGGACGAGATCAGGACCATCTTATCTACTTTTATCTGCCTGGATATTTCCACGGCAACTATTCCCCCAAAAGAAAGTCCGATGATGTCCGGATTTTCAACAGTGATCTGGCTCTTTATCCTGGTTGCATATTGCGTTATTGATTCCTTAGGCAGGGCGGGAATCCAGTTGATATAAACTTTATGATATCCGGGAAGGTCCAGGTTCATAAATATACTTGAATCTGCTCCCAGGCCACTAAAAAGATAAACCGTTTTTGGTTTTTTGTTTACCGTATCCGGCAGCATTTGAGCACGCGTAACGACGCTGATGAACATACATATCACCCCCAAAATCACTTTCACACTTTGCATCATAGATTTCTTCACTTCCCGACTAATAGACATTTTTAATATAGCAGTTTACGATATTCCCCCAGCCAGAACAAGGTATTTTGCAATACTGTGTTCGTTGTGGTATAAGGTCCTTTCTGCTGCTTAGCTTTACTTCTTGATGAAATTTAAAAGCACCGCCGAAAGGAGATTATCTGTTGTATGCAAGTTTAGTACCAGTTGTCAAAAGGAAGCAAATCTAAGAAAATCTAATCCTGTAAATTAAGGAAACCCCGCAGGCTTGCCAGGCAAGGAGCTGCGGGGTGGTGGGGTGTAACCGCTACGTTACAGCTCTTTCTCCTCAGACATCTTTGTGTCACGGGTATTCTTCTGTACAGCAATGGATGAAAACATGCTCAGGCAAAATGCCATGGCGTAAAAACCTTTCTCACTAAGTGCCATCTGTGCGTTCCAGAGGCCAATCGTCAACAGGATCACTGCCGCAATCGTGGCAAACCAACTGAGGCCGTAATAAAGGTCCGTAACAGGAAGTCCTTCAGTCCTGTCCCTCACGCTTTTCTGTACGGAGACTACGGCAAACAGACCAAATAATAATATAGTTAGATAATAGCCTTTTTCGTTCAATTGCATTGTTGCATTCCATAATCCAATGCAATATCCTACGGTTCCTGTCAATAAGGCGAACCAGGAAGCTCCTATAAATGCGCCGGTCGGCTTAAAAGGGTTTCTCGCCTTTTCGCCCTGCTTTGCGGCGGATGAATTTTCGTCAGTTCTGTGTTGTAGCGGTTCCATATTGATTTGTTTAAGTGGTTAATATGAACCAAATGTCGGTCGTAAATCAGACCTGAAAAAACCAGAATGTGTAAATTACTGACGATATAATTTTATGATTTTGTACCTTTAGCTATATTAATATACCATCTAATATATCCATATGGACTCATTGTCTGAGTTGGTAAATCTGTTAAATAATACTGAAAAAGAGTTATTTAGACAGTTTTTGAAGCGAAAAAACAAAAGATCTGATGTCAAAAACCTACAGTTGTTTGATTTGATAGAAACTGACGATATAAATGGTGTAAATAAGCTTTACGAATCGGAGAAAAATAATGATGCTTACCATGCATTGCGTAAGCGGCTACAGGATAATTTGCTGCTATTCCTATCTCAGAAAACCTTTGAAAATGACCATTCTGAGACCTATGACGCGCTGCGCCTCCTGGTAGTAGGGCGTTTTCTGTTAGAAAATGATGTAATCAGGGTTGCCTTCAAATGTCTGGATAAGGCAGAAAGACTGGCTGAACAGCTGGAGCAGTTCAATTTGTTGAATGAGCTCCTGTTATTGAAGTTACAATATGCCCATCTACCAGGAGCTGAAGACCTCGAAGTGTTAACTACACGCTTCCTGAGAAATCAGGGGTATATGCAACGTGAGGCTAAACTCAATATGGCGTATGCCTTTTTGAGGCAGGAGCTGAAGGAGATACACCTGGAAGGGAAGATCGTTAATCTGACAACCCTTATGATAACAACCATACGGAAATACAAAATTTCCGCCCGGGAACTGATGACCTATAAGTCCATTTATCAGATTCTTTACATCGCTAATGAATATGCTGCGATACAACAGAATTATGGATTGATCGAGCGTTATATTAATCAGACAAATCAATTCATACAAGATCAGGCGCATAAGAAACAGTCCTATCTCTTTTACCATATATCCATTTTATATTTATTGGCGAACTTTCACCTGAGACAAAAGGACTTTGCAAGGAGTGCATCCTATCTTAGGGAAATGATGGATTTAATGATGACGGACAGCCGTTATCGGGGATTGTTTTATTTGCGTCATCAGTTACTTTCTGCACTCAACCTGTTTTTTACGGACTTTGCGGAGGATGCGATTTCGGTATTGCAGGAATCGCTCTCTAACATAAAACATACTTATAAACCGGAGGATATTGAGGACTTGAGAATTTGTCTGACAATGTTTTTAGCCCTTTGCAATGATAAAAGAAGTTTGAAACAGATGGCGTTGCTGACGCGCACTGATGCCTGGTATGAAAAGAAAATGGGGATGTTATGGACGATCCGGAAGAATCTGATGGAAATTTTGGTCCATGCACAGTTTTCTAACACAGAACTTGCTATTTCCCGGCTAAATAGCTTTCGGCGGAGATATAAGAAGTATCTGCAGAAGACTTCGGAAGAGCGGGTGCTATTGTTTCTGAAGCTGGTTGAAAAATACCTGCTAAAGCCTGATGTAGCTTTTGAAGAGGCGTATAAAAAGACGGTTTTTAATCTGCTGAGTAACCCGGAAAATAACGACATATTCACCCTGAGCTTTATTGCCTGGTTGATAGCACGCTGGGAGAAAAAGACGGCTTATAGCGTGGTCCTGACATTGATTCAGCATGAAAATTACACGCAATATGACACATCAGAATAAGCAACGGTAGCTTGTCATATCTGTACCGATTATATTCATGCAGGATCTTTAAATATATCGTTTTGCTATTAATGATTTGCACTCAACAGATCATTAACAATCTATACAGTCCTGATTTTTCTTCTGGCGCACGATGAAGACAGGGAGGTACTTTACTTTCCGGATGATCAACCGCCAATCTCCATAGATTGCCAGTGCCCAGGTTTGTCGTATGTGCATCTGGCCTGGCCTGATAGTGCAGATCGAAGAAATGTTCAGTTAAGAATGACTCAAAGCCTTCATCTGCGCCATTATATAGTTTCCTGAGTTCCTCACGTATTTCAGGAATAAGTACTTTCTGCAGGCCCTGGGAATTTGAGAGTATTTCACTCGGATCGCCATAATAAGTACATAAAAATGTATCGGTTGGGATAGGGGAACGATCTACGTGAAAGGAATAAACATCAGTTGGGAAAAAGGGATAGTCATTATCCCGATCATAATATCTGATCACATTCAGGACGGGCGAAGCGCCATGTGCCTTTAATAACCTGAAGTCATTTAAAAGAATTTCACGTGCGAGTTGCCCTTGTTCACTCAATTGAAGTTCGAGCAATTCTTCCTCTTCGATGGTCGTTATATTTTCGCTTAGTGTTACTTTTTTAACGATCTCAGAAAAATCACCTGTTAGTTCACGTGCCCAGCAAATCGCATTTATTTCTCCGCTAAATGGCGTGGAAACAAGATCCTGGAAGTTTGTAACACAGCGTACCTGATTCTCAGCATGAGATAGATCTATCATGATCGTGAATATAATTTATACAATTCTTTGACTCCGGCACAAATATCATTAAATTATTCCGTCAGCCATTGTACATTTTCCAGAAGCCATATTATTACTATATATTTCGGTGGCATCAATTACGAATGCTAATCGATTCTCTGTTGTATAATCAGCTCCTAAGTTCATCTCCTTCTTATGAGTTTTATCGCGTCAGCTATTTTAACAGGATGGAGATCAGCCATGTTTTTCAGACTTTCTGCAAACACCAGGTCGTCATGCATCGTAAGTTTTGCACATTGGTGGTTTTTATAGGTTCGTGTAGCCGGCCATTGAGGCGTTCGGTATATTGAAGCAGTAATTGCTGATTAACCAAAAAACGTTCACTACCATCAGGCAACAGATAGCGCCCATTACCCAGATCTTGTACCAGTGTTTCAATCCCAATATCTGAAGCCAGCCTGGCAAATAAATAGCCCCCAGGTCTCAGTACCCGCCACATTGAGTGGAGCATATCATGGAAATGATCAGGACTTTGGGCGAAGTGCAATACCGCACTGCTGATCACCAGGTCGAAAGAATGATCGTCAAAAGGCAGGTTTTCGGCAGTAGCAACCACAAAATTCTCCGCAGCATTAGCCTGAGACAGTGTTGCTGACAATTCTCTGACTGCTGATACTGCACTGGGATTAGGGTCAATACCATATACTTCGTAGCTGTTTTTTAGGAAGTAAACCAGGTTGCGCCCGCCTCCGCAGCCTGCATCGAGTATTTTTTTACACTTATCATAGGTCCCTTTAAGCAGTTGATCAAAGAGGTAAATATCTATATTTCCGTAAAGTTCCTGAAGTGCTGATTGCATGAACCAAAGTTGATGGATAAAGCGTTTGATGTTAATTATAGAAGGCTTTTAGGGTCTTAATGGCTGAATTTTCCATTCCACAGGCTGGAAGTCTCTTATCGCAGTGCCAACAGCATTTACACTCATTTCACCAACTTTCAGAGTGATGATATGATTTGAATGATTTACCCAGAATAAGGTTTGAATTATAAGATTTGTTCAGAACTATTATACTGATAAACGCAGCGCTATAATCCTTCCAATAGTAGGTACGATCATTAAAAGTGATGCCAGTAGCATTAACGATCATAGCTTTATTATAGTAAAAATGTTTTATGGCGATTAGTATAGCAACTGCAAAGGCTGGAATAAACAACAGCTTATAATTGCGTTCTGCTATAAACCCAATCGAAAGAATTAAGATCGGGAAAGCGAATACTAATAGTGAAAAAATGCTCTTTTTAATAACAATCGCACCTTCGTTATTTTTCTTCGCCGGATTATAAAAAGCATGCTTCCATGCAGGCTTAATATTAACCGTATGCCGATCGCTTATACCATACTCTCTCAGAATAACCTGTTCAATCAATTTGATAATTACTGCCTGATCCATACTCAAATGTAATAGAATTTCTTAATCAGTATAGATGTGTCCTTAAAGTAATTTCATAGTATCTTTGGTTGAATTTTGCACTACTGTGAAATTTATTTCAAAGACCTAATCCTCTTCACTTACATACATCGCCTCTTTGGATTTTATGTCGGACAGCAGCTCAAATGTGTATGTGAGTGTATACCTTTTTTCAAAAGGCGCCATTGCTATTGTATCTGTTACAGTTTTCTTGCCGCTCGCCAATAAAGGTATCACCATCTTGACTTCCTGGTAGAGATATTTCTCCCTTAATGCAAGATGAACGACAATATTTAGTTTCCTTTGTATTTTCTTCAACTCGGGTGAGAGACGATCCTGGCCATAGGTTTTATTGAATTTTTCCAACAATGCATTTACACTGGTATCTGCTGACACGGCGTCATTATAGTACTTTCTAGTATAAGTTGCTATTTCTTTCAGGCGTTGTTTATCTTTATCAATTGTGCTGTCAATTAATGTCCCCACCGCACTTCTGATTTTAGATTGCTCGTAGATTGAATCTATACGCTTATTCCAGTTGGCGATTTCTTCATTTTTTACTTCTTTGTCATAGAGGATTGTCCTTTCTGATCGTGCGAGCACATAGCTGTTATCGCCATGATAGACTTCCCTGACAACCCAGTTATTGAATTGATCATAAGTATACTCCACCCTGTATATTTCTTTATTACTGGAGATTATCTGAATGGGGTCCTGATACTTATTCCTTACTATCGAATCGGAGTTATAGGCATAAAGCGGTTGTAATAGTCTATCCGCCATTGGAAACGCTTCCGGTTTTATGTGAGTACCGCGATAGTTTATATTGTTCAGCTTTTGTTCATCATATTCAAAGGTGAACTCAGATAACGGGTCCTCTGTTTTAATAGCAATGACACGGTTCTCGTTAAAATCAATCTCTAGTCGTTGATAGGTATTTGCTTTTTTTTCAGTTACATGCCTAATGTTCCCCTTTAAATTCAAAGTAGCGGCATCATATTTTATTTCGGGTGGTGTAGTGCAGGAGCAATAGATCACTAAAAGAACAATTGCTGAGATGAATTTTGGCTTCCTCATTATTCATTGTATTAATCTTGGTAAGGGAACGGTCAGGGATCAAAATAGTAAAAGGGGGTAATATATAAAAATAAATTTCCATATGCTAGACTTATTATGGCATATAAAACAATAACACCGGAGATCATATCTCCGGCGTTAGTCAGGTGCCAGTAGGCTCCCTGACTACATACGTCTGATTACTATGTTGATATTAATTCGACCTTAGTATTCTTTTGGAAGAGGGAAACAATTTTACCACTTCTGCCTGATCACCATTCGCGACTTAAAAGCTTATAATAGCTCAAAATACGAGTTCCAGAGCCTTCTCGTCCCCTTGCTGGATGGCATTAAATAAAAGTAATTCTGCGCGGATATCCTCCATCTGGTTTGAATATATCTGCACAAAATAGATGGATTCTGTCTTTATTGATAATAAATTATTGTAACTGGATCTTTTGATACTATTGTTATTAAAGCTCCGGTGATTGCTTTTTTAGCCACTGACGATTTCCAGGATCTTGAGAGCTGTTGGGATGCGATGATATGGAGGTGTTACTCAATAATAAATTTGTAACCCCTGCCGGGTACATTAATAAATTTAATGGAGTGATCGTCGGTTAATTTCTTACGTAGTTTTGACACCAATACATCAACATTTCTACTGATGACCACCAGACCGTTGTCTTCCCAGATCTCTTTTATCAGTTTTTCCCTTTCTACGACCTGATTGATATTTTCTGCGAATATTTTTAGTGCTTTTGTTTCTTTTTCCGAAAGCGTAATACTTTTATCTTCAGTTTTCAGTATATTATTATCTGCGTAGAATCTAAAGTTTCCTAGTTGCAGGTAATCATTGTTATCGGGGATTGATACTTTCTCCTTTTCTTTCCGGAACTTAGTTTTCACATAAAATCCGATAACACTAAAGGGAATAACTAACGGTAACAGCAAAAAGTAATTAAACGTAGTTTTCCTGAAAAATTCAATTTCAATAGCATAACAACCAACCTCAAGTTTACGCCCCCGGCAGGGTTTTAAGTCGCCTGCCTGGCTATTTATTTCGAATGCAAAGACAGTTTCCTTTGGTTTACAATTCTTTAAACTCACTATATAATTGCTTGCCAGGGCGTTTTTTTGAAATGTTCGTTGCACGACATTGATGAGTGTATCCGAAATAAACCCAAAGTCTTTTTGAAAGAAGATCTGGTATGTATTTTCATTTAATTGCTTAACCGGCAGCACGCGGGACGAGGAATCTTTAGCCGAGAGCAAAAGTTGATGTCCTATATCACGTAACACAACTTCTAAATGCTTCTGAGGAATTTCATCTTTTTTATTGATAGAGGCAACAACAGAGATTAAAATAAAAACTATGACGATGGAAGATCCGAATAGAATAAATGGCTTCATACGTGCAAAATACACCTTTAACGCCCTGTTTTAGCTGGTTTTACAAATGTTTTACCCATCTTTTACAACTTTTTACTACTAAAAAGCTTTCAGGTAGTTGCGGCCAGATAGCTTTGCACTATTGTTTCACCAAATCATTTCCAGTCATGAAGATCATCTATAATTTTGCTATCCTGCTCTTTTTTCAATTCCTTTTTTCCTGTAATCTGGCGCCTAAAATTCCACAGCTATCCCTTATCGCGGATAATCCCCTAAATAAAAAGACAGATCCGACCAGAACTGTAAAGATCGTTTTTAAGTCTACAGATGGCGGAGAAACCTGGCAGGATATCAGCAATGGATTGCCCGGAAATTTGCGGGAAGATGGTATCCGGGGGAATAGCGTCTTTGCAAATGATAAGGGGCTGTTTTTAAAGGTTGGAAGCGGGCTCTATCACAGTTCACCAAATGCTACAGCTCCTTTTTGGACCAAAGAGATTCTATCTGACCAACATAGCAGCATTGTCCCTGGTAGGTCCGGGATATTTGGCTACAATTACTGGGGTATAAACTTGAAAACAACAAACGGAACGAGTGTATGGTCACCGATATTCCAAAATTTTCAGGAGCCACGAATACGCAGCGTTTTTGAGACAGCCGGCGGTGCAATCTTCGTCGGCATCGACAGGGGCTTTTTTAAAACTACTGACAATGGAGTAACCTGGAAACATGTCCATGCCGGAAGCCTGGTAGGCAATCTGGCAGAGTCGAATGGCGTACTGTTGGCGATCAGTATGGGAAGAATAATAAGATCGACCGATAATGGCGAAAGCTGGGAGGTGGTGAACAGTGGGAGTGGTGTGGCTTGGGACGTAAAACAGATCAAAGGAGGATTCGCTGCTATCACTGCTAATTCAGCGTCAAGTACCAGAGGGCTAAGTACATCGTACGACGGCGGTAAAACCTGGCAGCCTATTGATGGAGCCCTTCAGGACAAAGCTCTTGCTGATTCAATATGGCGGACCTGGAATGATCGCCCTCGTCTGCAAGCCTCCATGAGTTCAATTATCCAGGTTGGTGAAAACCTCTTTTGTACTTATCCTGACGGCATTTTCAGATCATCAGACAAGGGGAAGACATGGAAATTAGTACTTCCTTCTGTAGGAGATAAGGCCTTCAATTTGTTTGTTTCAGGCAACGTGGTCTATGCAATACCCAGCAAAGGGGGATGTTGAAAACTCAGATTAATATTCATGGATTTCATGTCTGCCCGGGGGCTTCAAAAAGGAAAATGAATTTAAATTAAAATGGCCTCAGGTTATTGAACCAGAGGCCATTTTACTTAAAAGGAGTTTTTCCGGAAATTTTTCTATTTGTAAGAGAACACTTTTGGCGTCCTTTCATAGAGGTAATCTGAATTTGACGAAGTCCATACTTCTCTGAATCAGGTCAGTTGATTTTGCGTATTGTATACATACTCACAAGTGGAGATATGCGTTCCTGACTGAAAAGTAGCGATCATATTTTTGTTGAACAGCGTCTCAAAAGAATGCAGAAAGTATAGGCTTGGCCCTTTGAACATGACGATTATACCCAATGGGTTGAAGCGGTTAGGAGCATCCGTGTAAGTATAAGTTGTAGTCCCGTCTAAATCACCGTTAGCATAGTGGGTGACCATCTTTACGATATTTCCATTTTCCATTTCATAAGTATAATACCGCCATAAGGAGTAATCGTTGCCTGCTGTATACCAGTTACATCTTACCAATACCCCGTTCTGATATTCAAATGTGTATTGATTACCAATCCATTGCTTTGCATCGATCTCTGTAAGCAGACTATCCGCATTGTATTTGAAGGTAACGGTAATGGAGGCGCCACTTGGGTAGTCGTAAGTCAGCGTACTTAGCTTACTGTTACTACCATATGCGGCTTTCATAACAACCTGGGGGATACTGTCAACCATACTTTTTATTCGCCCCAGAGAGTCGTAGCTGAATAAATAAATAGCATCAGTCCCAGCCTCGCTGCCCGCGTCTATTCTTGTAAACAGGTGTGTAACTTCCTCTGCAGGTGGATTGGTTGTTGTATCATCCTTGGAACAGGAAAAGATCGCCATACAGGCTAATAAACATGCAAACAGTCGAATATTCATTTTTGTTATTTAAGAGTATCGTATTTAGGTATACTTTTTAAGGGATAGGGATTTTCATCAGCTCATTACCATATATACCCGGAAGCTTCGTTCCTATGGCATGCTGAATGTGTTTACGAACCATCACCTGCTGCGTTATAAAAGGCATTTCAGGAATCGAACCAGTTTATAGGCTGAATAAGAGGTAGTTACAATAAGAAGGAGATATGATTCAAAAAGAGACCCGCTCTTAGAGCGGGTCTCTTTTTTTTAAGTGCCCGGTAGCGAATCATTCTCGAACCAATTGATGTTGATTTTAAGCAAGTTGAATTGATTTTTTACATGCGTCATGAGGTCAATTGTCGGAATAGATGTTCGCTTTTAACATTCTGTTAACCTGAAAGTTGGGAATGTAGGCCGTATATGTTCATCAGGCTAATATATTAAGAGGACTTTTTCTCAACTTGGATAAAACCTTCTTAGTTTTCGTGATTCTATATTAGAAAACCGCGGTATTTACCGGCGGTTTCAGTAATGCATATAAGCGCAACTTGATGATATGTCAATTACCCGGTGACCTTTAAAGATTCTATGAGTTCGTTCCTAAATTCCAAATGGAACCTTAATACTATTGGACTTCCTGGGAAAGTGCCAGACACTTTTGATGTCAGCACTCCTTTTGATCCGGACTGCTCATAATTTAGAGGCTCCATTGAAGATTGATAAATCTCATTTGCATGTTCGATCCATTGGCGAATTTCTTCCTTACCATTATGAATTCTGCCTTCGTCATGCACAACGGCCGTTACAGTGAAGCAGTCGGTATAAGCCTTGCTATCATAATTGTTTTGTGTCTCTATAAAACGCCCTACTACTTTTGGTAATTCCATGATGATGTGATTTATGTTTTTAGATCGTTGGTATTGTTCCTCCGTCAATGACAAAATTTGTTCCTGTTAGGTATTTAGCTCTTGGTGAAACTAAAAAGCCAACCAATTCTGCGATTTCTTCCGGTTCGGCGGGCCTGCCGTAGGGTATTCCACCCAATGCATCCATGACACCTTGCTGAGCTTCTTCGACAGTACTATTGGCATTTCTTGCAATCTCGCCCAACCACGCTATGGTTGCTGTTGTATTTATCCATCCCGGTGAAACAGTTAGCACGCGGACACCTTTAGGCGTAACTTCATTTGATAAACTTTTACTGTAATTGATTAATCCTGCTTTTGAAGCTGCGTACGGCAAGGTAGAGTCATATAGCGGCAATTTGCCCTGGATGGAAGCGATGTGTATAATTACACCACTTCCCCGATCGATCATTTGCGGTAAAAACCCCCTGTCAAGCCTGACAGGAGCAAGTAAATTTGCTTGTAAGGTTGATATCCAATCCTCATCATTCAATGCTGAAAAACCACCGGCGGGTGTTGATGAACCACCAAGGTTGTTTACCAGGATATCCAGCCTGCCATAGGTTGACAGCACTTCGCTGATTACTTTTTGCGTCTCTTCTGCCTTGCTTAGGTCAGCGGGAACGAAATAAAGGTCTGCATCTGACTGTTCAGGTTTGTTCCTCGCGGTAATGACTACTGTTGCACCAGCAGCCTTTAAGCGTTCTGCGATTGCTCTACCAGCCCCCTTGGTTCCACCTGTTACTAAGGCTATCTTACCGGATAATTCATTGCTGTAGTTGAATTGCTGTTCCATGTGTTTTTTGTTTGTAGCGCAAATCTCGATAGTATGAGAGAAGCAAACAATTACGGACTTACGAATCAGATACGGACAAATTTATCCGTATTGACCGTTCATGGGGTGTTTGGTATATTTGTAGTTATGTACATTAAAAAGACTACTCCGACGCTCAATTGTGGACTTGACCTGGTTGGTGAAGTATTGTATGGAAAATGGAAGATCCGTATTCTTTGGTTCATACATATAGGCAACTTACGGCCAAGTGAACTTCAGCGGAAAATTCCGGATGTCACCAGACGGGTGTTGAATGTGCAACTGAAGGAACTTGAAGATCACGAATTGGTCACTAAAAAGATCTTTCCGGTTTTGCCTCCAAAAGTAGAATACAGTCTTACGGAATTTGGGAAAACACTCATTCCTTTGATTCAATCCATTGGTCTTTGGGGCGACGAACATGAGGAGCGGCTACGCAGGGTCATTTTGCAGCACAATGCAGGGGCATCGGAAGAGGTGGGAAATGTTATTTAAGAAAATGCTTTAATCCGAGCGGCGTAAATGAAGTTTTAAAGTATTATTTGTAATTGTCCATAGACTTTAGATATTTGTTAAGATAACGTTACAGCGGATGACCATAGTTATTCGCCAGGCAAAGGGAAAAAAGAGGGGGTTGTATCATTAAGTCCGGTGTTACTTGTAATGCTGAGGGAATATGCCCTGGAATATAAACCCTATAAAACAGAGTACCTTTTTGAAGGTAATATAAAAGGAATGCCTTACAGTACCCGTAATTTTCAGGAAGTACTTCAAGCAGCCCAAAGCAAAGCCGCGACCATTAAGCCTGGAAGTATTCACAGCCTACGCCATAGTTTTGCTACCCCATTTAATAAATAAAGGTACCGATGTGACGATGATACAAAGGTTACTGGGGCATAATGATCTGAAAACTACGCTTCGCTATTTACATATGAGTAATAAAGACTTACTAAAAATAAAAAGTCCACTGGACGATTTAAAACTAACCCAAGTTGTACCTGCGCTACCCGGTGATAATCGCGTTTTTTGGGTTAAACAGCTCAAAATTATAAATTGCAAGTATTGTTTCCCGCTAAAAGTAGCGTATAATAGCGGAAATATAACGTTAGCGGTAATTTATGACCGACCTTTCAAACACATTGGACGACATTAGAGATATTTTCTCAATTCTGCATGATGGGACTACTTCAACGTGGACAGGTGACAAGAATTTACTGACACTTGAAGTTGACTGCGAATATTTGGCTGAGCGAATAGATAAATCCTACGAACGTTTTACATTGAATGTGGACAGATCGACAAAATTGAATTTCATCCTTGGATGAACCCAATTACACTTCCGCAAATTTTATTGACGGAGATTGAAGACATTTTCAAAGCAAGTTTAGAAATATTATCTGCTGACATTGAAAACGAATTTGTCAAAATTACTTGCAACCAACACAACACAGACTTTGACTATTGTGGTGGGACACTTTTATTAAATTGCAAGACTATAAAGATATTTGACCAAGGCAATTGCCAACTTACCCTTGCCGAGTTTGGTGACATTTGCAAAGGATATTGGGACGACTTTAGCAACAAAATAGAACAAAGCATAATAGACAAAAAATAGGCGAACTGTGAGAATAACAACTACCGCTAACATTGTTTTTTATGCAAGTTGAGCATGATCAGCAAACATCAGCCAATTCCAAATTTAGGCTGTGGTTAGTGGCTTTTATTATAAACGCTATAGTTTCAGCATTACGCTCCGATATCTCCGCGTAAGGAATCGAACCTATAAAGTGATAAGCAGGACCAGAAAGGATCTTGACCACCTCAAAAAGCAAAAGGTCGGAGACATCTCCGACCTTTCCGCTTTTGTGCCCAGTAGGGGTAGATTCTCGAACCAACTCGTCTTGATCATCAGTAAACTAAAAAAGGAATTATCTGTTAGAGTAACTACAGTCTATTAGTTATGTTCTATTGGGGTAGGCTTTTGGGACTATATGTTTTGAACTTCTTAGCCGCGAAAGAAGTAAATCATATATTTCGATCGCATTTCATTGGCGTGTACTATCTAAATAAGCTATCTTTTTTATATATCTAAATACATATGAGACAAGCTTACATAGACAATATCGAGCGGATACAAAAAGCTAGAATACTTGATCAGGGAGAAAAGCCATATGACTATAGCTATGACCATCGTGTAGATGCTTATGATGATTTTTTTGAGAGTGCTGATTTTTGGCTGCAAAAACAGGCGCTTGCTCAAGGATTTCCTCCTTGCTTCATTTATTTTCGCTCCGATGATGATGTTAATGCCTTTGCCGTGTCAAAGCCTGGTTTTAAAAGAATTGCATTTACTCATGGCATGATAGAATTGATCTATGATTATTATAGACAACAAGAAGACCTATTGAATAGTGCTGAGTTTAGTGATGTACATCAGGCTTTAGCCCAATTCGGAAACCCGTATTGGTATACTTTTTTTCAATTATGGCAAATGTTTGTTATCTACCACGAATACGGCCATCTTGTGCAAAAAGGGAAAAACGCCGAAATAAATTACCGCGAATATAATAGCGGCAATGTCGACAATATTTTAGAAAGCCATGCGCTCGAATTGGACGCAGATTTCCTAGCTGCCTCCGAACTTGCTAGGAATATTATGTCAGCTGCATGTGATCAAAATGGTCTTCTAGCAATTGATGAAACGGAATTAAGCACACTGTGCAGTGTGGCATTGGCGTCTACATTCATTTTCTTCATGAAAGTCGCTGGTCAACATCCAAGTGTCTACTTTATGGATAAGGAACATCCTCATCCATATGTTCGGTTAATGTGGGTAACTAATATTCTTATAGATACAATTATTAAATCAATTTCTGGAATTAAGTTAGATCCCAAAACATGTACTCTAAAAGCGTTGGAAATCGCAGATCGGATAATGGATGGTGATTATAAAAACCCTTCGCAAACATTTAGTCAAGAAATGACTATCCACTATCCCGATTTACTCAATCACTTAACAACAATCGTTCAGAAGATGGAGAGTATGAGTACTCTCTGCTATAATCTCCATCCGGACCAACTGCCTGTATAGTCAGCGTGTCACTTTTGTTTATTATGGAGAAGTAGCCTACCGTACGCTTGCCGTATACCTCGATGGCCTGCCTAAGTAAAAATACAGATACTGGCATCATTTCTCTTGAATAGGCTTCTTTGGTATCCACCGCTCCTATTTGCAACATTGCTTCGGCTATTTCAAATACTAAATAAAAGAGAAGGAGTGTTTGCTCCATCTCGTTAGTCAATCAATGACGAGAAATCAATCTACGACCGATAAGGCATGTGTAAAGAAAAAAGCCTTCGTTTTAGAGGTGACCATTTAATAAGTTGCAGTACATAAAGTATGATAACCCTCTCGCGGCCCATAATAATCCAATTGATTCGTAGGCACTCCTGATGAAGTATAAGGCTCTTACCAGTTCGTTTTTCCGCTCTTCCTTAAACAATTTTATAAGACTACGACCTAAATAGTGAATCGCTTTTATATTTCTTCCTTTCTCTAATTGGTTTAGACCAAAATTGTATAGTCTGTCAGCGGCTGCCAAATCGCCTTTCCTTTGCGTGTCAATTTCAACTATTATATTGATAAGATCTTCATATTCTGGATGCTCACCGAAAATATCTAAATTTTCTTATATCATAGTGACTACCTCCGCATTTGGAAATCCAATTAAGTGCGTTGATTCTTTAAAAACATTACTAATGGCGGTGATGTCATCGGTAAATTCCTTCCCATCAGCAGAATTGCTAAATAGGCTGTCTATTGATAGTAACATTTTAGCTTGAGCGGCAGCTGATGGATTTGTCTCATCTTGTGAAAAGTCGGTCAGCCATTCTTTCAACGAATCCATCTTTTGTTCAACATAATGTTCCGGAACACGGTATTGGCTCTTACCTACCATCAAAAGCATGTTCAGATTGTGGAATCGTTGCAACGTTGAAATATTTTCTGATACTGCTGCTATCTTTTTAAGCGAATCATAGAGTTCAATAAAAGTTTTATAATCTTCGAACCAAAACTAAGTTGTCCATGTTAAATGATACTTAACTGAAAAAAGGAGTTCTGGCGATGACAATTTCTCTGCAATTCGGACTGCCCGACCAAATAGCCCTTCTATTTCATACCTGGTCTTTTCCATACCCCTGGCAACTAACGCGGCAGATAATGCTTTAGACACAATTGTTATAGTAATGATAGCATGGCTTAATGCGTCCTCAATTTCTTTATTTAACAGAGACAGTTGCATAGAGCGCTCCGCGTCATTTGGTCCTAGGTTTAAAGTTTCTTCCAAGCCTTCACCAAGCTTCAATTCCTCTATCGCAATATTTTCTCTGTTATTCGTAAAGACCCTATCTAAAATCCAAGTTCTATCATGAATGACGATTGGTAGGCCAAATTCCTTGGTAAGTTTATCCTCTACCTCGGCACGAACTTTATCTCGTACAAATTGATTCGTGATAAAAATTATTTTGGAGTAACCCCGGTTTGTACCTACAATACCATCGACATCGCTCTTTACTTTGCTACGCCAGTCTTGCTTCGAACTGATCGCAATAGCCCATTTCGAGCCTGCTTCATCCCCCAGACCTTCCCAATAATTCAATGAGGTAAATTCGGATACAGGGTAGGTTTCCGAATCGGCTTTGCTATCCCCTCCACCGGTCGGGCCGGTTTGAGGCAAAATGTTTGAAATTCACTTTCAAGACTGTTACTGGTTATTGTATCCAGTTTGTATTCCAGTATAGACCTATTAAGTGAGCTCTTTCCTACAAGAGTGGAATCCGAAAAATTCTCGGGCCGGCGGGCCTTCATAAATTGCTTTGGAGATAACATTGTATTATGAATTTAGTTAATGCAGTACAGGGCAAAAGCCAGCTTTGGCCTCATACAATCCATTATAAATTCAATATACTGATTAATATGAATCAGGCAAAGCCACTGCATGGAAAGTCCTATAAGTATTTCGTTACTTTATGTTTGCGGCGTTAAGGCAGGCGGCTTAAACCGATTTATGACAAATTATGTTATATTGCAAATGCCATAGATATATATATGATGATTTGTGACAAGGTAACTTATCAATATTTATTGTACGTAATTCACCATTAAATGCCATTTCAGGTAAATACAGAAATTGATCTCACCCCGGACACTCAAAGCAAGTATCTAATTTCAGCTCAGCATCGAATGGTAGGACATCCTATAAAGTCGATCTGGACCATCAGTTATGACGAAGAAGTGAGATGCTTTTTGAATTCGCGGGTATCCAACTGGTTTGCGCCGACCCATTACTGGGGTTTGCACGTCATCGGTAGCCAAATAAATGTACTTGGGTATAATAATCTACGTGAGGAACTTAAAATTGCCAAATTCGTAGGATCGAGTAGTGACGTTTGGCATGGCTATCCTGCTGACTATCTTCATAAAAAGCACGATATACCACACACGAATGTTCTAACGATTTGGAGAGGCTTAGGATATATCGGTAAATCTACTTTAAACAAGTTAAGAAGAGGAATACCATGCAACCTGTAAAAATTACGATATCGGGGGATTACATTGATTGCCAGATTTATCGTGGAATATTATACCTCTGGACGTTAGATGGATCAATACTCGTTTATAAATGGAACGAATTGGTTGAATCGTTTGTCGATGACCCGGCAAATATGATTGCGATGTCTTACTTCTTTTTAGAAAGCAATTATATTTATGACTACCATTTAAATAAGCTGTTTAAAGATCTAAATTTCAGAGAGCTACTTAAGGAAAAGTTTTCGGTGATTGATGGGGCTTACAGTTTGAGCGAAGAACAGGCTTCCCGGTTTTTAATCAAAGAGCAGGATACGCCTGATAGAGTGATTCCTGTTGACACTGAAATTTACAACAACACGCTTTACTATATTAACGAGGCCGGACTGCATTCAGCAACAGTTAATCGCCCTAGCAAATCGAATAATCCAGTTAGCTCCCGTCCTAGGAAACTATGGGATTGCAGATTGTTATCTATTAAAGCCAATAAATATCCTCAAATAGCGCTATCTGCCGGAGAAGAGGGTCTATACGAGCTTAATAATGTCGAAGAAATCAGCTTTGATAGTCTTCGGCGTGCAGACAGTCTTACACCTATATACAAGATAAGTGGGCGCCATTCATCATTTGCAAACTATTCCTATTTAAGTATTTACAATACATCACTTATTGACAGTTCCTATTTAGCTGTATTTAAGTGGAATCTCCATGACGACAACTTCTCCTCCAAACGACGCGCCAAGCGTAGGTTTGACGGTACTATTCCAGAGGAAGAACTTTTTGGACAGAGAGTGAATGACCAATATTTAAGTTGGGGCGTACAGGATAAGATCTACCGAGCGACAGATTTTGGATTTGAGATTGTGAAATTTGATAACGGTACCGCCAACAATGGACCGTTTTGGCGCCAGTTAGACAGCGTGCACTTAAAACCCTGGAAGGGAAGGGTAATTGGTGGCGGGGCGGCTTATTTTGGGACAATCATAGAGTGCGAAAACGCTCTGGTGATTATGCTCAGCAACGGAGAGATACTAACGATTACAGGTCCGATTACTCGATGGCGTGTTTATCCACGTTCAAACAATTACGAAAATCAGCTTCATGTTATACTGGATGATCGCATAGAAATTTATTCATTTAACCACGACTATTTCGTTAATCAGGAACACAAAGATTTTGGCATCGAATATACGCCTGAAGCACACTCTAAAAAACGGTGGTAGTAGTTATATAAAATCAAGAGTGTAAACAGCCCTTTTTTTGGAAATACATGGTAAGTTTAGAATAATTCAATTAATGTACTTTTAGAAACTTAATTGAATTAATAATTTATTTACAGTGGACTTACATATATTTGAAATAACCTGCAATATTAACATATACTAAAACGTCATGATTGAATATAGCATCAATCACATCTTGTCGACAGAAAAAATAAAGAATCACTTCTATGCAGACGACGAGTTCGTAAAGTTCTTTATTCATTGGGCAACCGACATTTTGAAAGAAGGTGGGTTTGACACTCCACTATACCATCTTTATTATGCGACTATTGATGTCATCGGGTATCCCCCGCATCAAGGCAAATTTAAGCCTAAAATGCTTGTCTTGAAATATGTTGAACCCGAACCAGACTATGATGACGAAGACTTCGATATTTTAGAATACATAGAAGGCAGAGTACAGGAGAAGCGTGTTGCCGTACCAGACTACAAGGAATTTGTGATTAATAATCCTACATATCTTGAAGAAAACTACGTAAGTGGATACATGATGCCGAAAATTAGTTTCGAAATATTTCGCAAAGAAGACATACGAAGTTATAGTGGTCTTGCTGTTCGGAAAAAATGGGAAGGATTGCCCTGACACACTACAGGTAATATGTAATATTAAGTATCAGTTTGATTCCAACAACTGCTCCACAACTTTTGGTCTTGATCCGGATCCTGGGCGACGAGATAATGACAAGCATAAATGAAAAAAATTTGATAATCTATTGATTATCAAATTTTACAAATGCCCAGTAGCAAAGCGTTTTCTAACCAAATAGTATTGATAATGAAAAGATTACATTAATAGAAGACCCTATTGTGAAGTAATCATTCTATGATGGCTAAATAGTTTCTTTTAATCCATCCTTGTCTATTTTCAGGTGTGATCACCTCTGCCCATTCGTTGTTGATTTGCATTGTTTTTACAAATGAACATTTTACCAGCGTAGATCTAATTGGGGCACTTTCATTTGCCGCTGCTCTTAGTCTTATGCCATCGGCATTTATGACTCTGTATAAGGTTCTGGCGAGTTCAGCACATTGACCATTAAATACTATTCTTCTGAAATCCTCTTGCCCTCTGCTTGCATCCGTTGAGCGTACAAATATTTTTATTGTTATACCAGACAGACCTAACGGATTAATTATGTAACCCGTCATAGGATTTGGGGTGTTGCTATAGATTCTAACAGAACCGTGATGGAAGTAGTCTCCGTCTTCCCAATGCAAAGGATACAATTGATTGTTTAACTTTTGAATTTTATGGAAGCCAGATCTTCTGGTTGTCCGGTATATTTACTCCCATCGATAAAAGTGAATTCAAACTCATCGCCCCAGTAAAGTTCCATGAGATCAGTTTTTCTTCCGGGAATTGATGTCGATTCACGTCCGTCTAAGTTTAATACACAATCATCGCATTCCCTTGGTATATTGGCTGCTAACCTAAATGCTGCTTCCAGGCCCTCGCAATTACTGCCTATTATTTGGGATGTTGCATCATTTACTGTTGCTGCAATCGAATCCCGCAAAGTTGTTAGTTGAGTTAGCAACTTTTTGTTTTCTGATTTCGATTCTTTTTGCTCCTGGTAGTTGTCGATCTCCTTGGTGATACCAAGGACGAATGCAGCCAATAAACAAAACAGCAAAACCCATACTCTTTCCGTTATTCGTTTTATTAATGGTGCTTCTCCTTCTATCCAAGTATCCCCTCCAAATGCTGCCAGAGTTGCAGTTAAGCCAAAAATTGCCAATAATATGTTGATTGCCACCATAGAATTTCGATTTTGCGGTTTATAGGTGTAACCTGATGAGTAGCTTATATCAATACATAAAGGTCCTTATATCAATCGTGAGCAACAATACAAACTAGTTTGTATTTTAGTGAGTATACGCTAGCCGCTTCGCCTAGAAACCTGGGCATATAGGAGATCGGAATTGTTTAAATTGGAATGTTACAAGAAACCGACAAATGCAACTTTGTATATTTGCTATACGATTTTTTTGTGACCTAAATATGACTGTGCAGGCTCTTATAAGTTAGGCATTCTTAAAAACCGAAACAAATGAATAAGTTGGGAAGAAATGACCCTTGTCCTTGCGGGAGTGGAAAGAAATATAAAAAGTGCCATATGGATCAGGATACTAATGGTATTATGGCTAGTTATAAAAAAGAGCCTGAAAATTTTCAGGAGATGGTGGATCAGTTTAGTGCCGGGCCTATCGTAAGGCAAATCGGCGTTTTACAGTTGATCCCTGACAATCATGGCTATAATGAGGTGTTTGAAGAATTGGCCAGGGCAGCCTTGATAGCGAGAAAGAAGAAGGATGTTGCTCCTTTTGCATTATACCCTGTTTCTACAAAGCTGATAAAGGAAGCAGGTGATGCATCCATACTTGATGAACCTTCCAACTCCTTTACAGAGTGTGCCGTATTTTCGGAAGGTAATTATGTGGTTTATCCAGGTATTGCGCAGAGTGGTACGGATATACTCAATCAATTACTTGAATGCATTTTCATAGATGATAATAAATATCCTGAACAGTTCAAGAAAAAGGTTCATGGCGCAGTTAATTTGCTGTTGTTAATGAGCGATGCTGTTGCCAGCAAAATGGGTCATGAAAGGTATATTCAGGTGGAAATGGGAGAGGATATCGAAATACCAGATAGGGATAATTTAGCTAAATACTCCATGCATCTCAAGTTTTCTGAAGATTCGATTAAAGGCCTTTGCAATAGGTATGGTTTTGACCCTGTTGTATTACAAGATTTTATAGTGCAGGTTGGAGATCCAAGGTTGAAGGAAGAGAATCCTGAAAAGAATCTGGTTATTTTTAAACCGCTTGCCGTATTTGAGGATGACTATTTTCTTTACATGCCTACTACCGTAGTAAGCAGCCTGATAGATTATATTAAAAGAAAGGCGAAGGAGTTTGGGTGTAATGATGAACTGGTCGACCACCACTACCAGCACCAGTTTAAACAGGCCAGTATAGCCCTTTGGCATATGGGATGGGTGGCAACGAATATTGTACTACCTCCAGATGCAGACAAGCTGCCGATTACGGAAACGGTATTGCAGATAGATAATAATAAATTGGGTTACCTGTGCTTTATGCATACCGCAGAAGGTAATGCCATTGACCTGACAAAGAGGACTCAACAAGTGGTTGAATTCCTTGAGCAGTTAAATGAAGACCAGCCTTTTGAAGTGCTATCCTTATTTATTCAGGCAGAAACAGGAACAAATTATATGGGTAGTTACCCTGTACTTTCAGGTTGGCATCAAACTCTTTCACTTGCGTTTAATGAGCTGATAGCCATAAGTTATACTGAAAGTACGGATGTTCTAACGCTCTGGAAATTTGCCAAAACCTATCACCGTACCAATAAAGCAACCAATATAATAGCTGCGGGAGGTATTCTTGATGCTTACGCAATATACGAACGCAATAACGGGAGTTTGTTGGATTCTGCTAAAAAAATGCCCGCGGGTACATTGATGTTTATGCTGCCGGGCAGTTCAAATAATTATATAAGACATTCCCAGAAAAAAAGAGATGAGCATGCGGCGAGGTTTTTTATCAATGGCAAGCCTGGCTATATAAAAGTTTACAGGCACAATCAATATGCTCCAATTTATAAAATGAAACAAATTCACCAGGACCATCGCCTGGTGATTGAGACGTTTAAGATGCCTATTTGGGTAACAAACTACCAGGCAACAGATTCTAAAAAGCTGCCGTGGGCTCATGATCTTTGCGAAGCAGTGGCATTTTGGTTGTTCCAAATGAGAGATAAACTGGCAGTTCATTTCAATGTACTGAACTACATTGCATTTGAAATTGAGCTGGTAGTAGATCCGGAACTTATAGAGGCTGAAACCTTTACCTTAAAAGAAACAGACACGGATCAGATTAGTCTAACACTAGAAATAGCCCCTCCCCGGATCAAGGTAAAGATACCATTTGATTTTATGTATCTGGTAAGGTTGGCCGACAACCGCGCTGACAAACTGTTGATGAATACCGTCCTGGAAGGTATTATCCAGTATGTTCATGAATCTGGTAAAACTATATCACTGACTAAGGAAATGGCATATGATATAGTAGATAGGACATTGCAACCTTCTTATGCTAAGATGGTACTGTTTAGCGATGTAAGTTCTAATGTAAAAATGGACACTCGTGGCCTTCCTCCCTTGAGATATTTACAGGAAACTGACATTTCTTACGTTCTTGATAACCTGGTTAACTGGTTGCCCTCAGGATATACCGTTCCCGAAAAGATCATTGATGTTAAAGAAAAAATAAAGCTTTGTGATAGTATTGTTACTGCTTTACTAGCAAAGCTTACAGAAAACCTTAAAAAGTTTAATGGGAAACAGTTGCTGGAATGGCTAATACGCGACAATGAAAAAGCTATTCAGATACGTGAGATGCAACATATTGTGATTCCGGCAAAAATTGCCTGTTTCAGCAACTTAAAGCAGGAGGTGGAAACACTAAAAAGCAAAGAGGAGAACCTGGTTACTAAATCGCATGCTTTACGGACTTTAATAGAGTTTGTTGCAAGTGCTGTACCATCGGGCACTAAATGGCCTAATATGGATGATATAGATGAATTACTGGCCCTTACTAATCAGTTAACAACATGGGGAGCATTAAGCGAAGCAATGCGTTTTGGTATTACCGATCCGGAAATGGGCCTGTTGCCATCAGGCAGGATTGGATCAGACAAAACATGGGAAAGGCAAAACCTTACTTCCTACAGCGCTGCAAAAGTAGAAGCTGATGTTTTCAAATATGTTGAAAATTTTGCCAGCCGTTTTCAGTCCCTGGAAAAAAGCCCAACAGCCAAAGATGGAGTAGATGCCGCGCTTGACGAGGCATTTTGGGAACAGTTTGGTATTTCTTTTACCAATTTATCAGAGATAACAGGTGTTTTATTAAAAAAGGGATTTAATGACATTACACCCTGTACCCGCCTTAGAGAAGATGAACTTATAGCACTTATACAAAAAGAATATCAGTCATTATCAAAGGATACAATTCTAAGTGGAATAAACCTGATGACTATGCTTTCAAGAACATCATTAGGCACGCCTCCTGCTGGCTATACTTCACAAGATATATTTCCATGGCGCTATTCCAGACAATTGTCCTATCTCAGAAGACCACTAGCTAAAGTGACAGAAGACGGGGAAACCATCTATTACTACGGTTACCGTCATCTGGATATGTTCTTTGACAACCTTCTGTATTTATTATATACTGGTAAACTGCCAGAAACAACATCTGAAAAAATGGATACGTGGATCGGCAGTATCCTCTCCGGTAAGGGTAGGCCTTTCCGGAATGAGGTAAAAGACTGGTTTAAAGCTAATACCATTTTTGAAGTGATAGAGTATGAGGTTAAAATGGAACCAGATGGGCATATCAACACAGAGAAAGATTATGGCGATATTGATGTTATGGTTATAGACCATGAACATTTTATTATTTATTCTATTGAGTGTAAAAACGGTGCGGGAGCCAGGAATATTCATGAAATGAAAGTAGAGCTGGATCTTTACCTGGGCAGGAATGGAAACGATAAAAAAGCTAAAATAAAGAAACATGCGGAGCGGGACGTCTGGCTCAAGGCTCAACCTGAGGCCATGGCAAGATTTGTAAAAGAGCCGTCTAAATACAAAATTGTGTCTGTTATTGTTACTTCTGATGAAATGTCGATTACACATCTTGCAGGAGAAAGGGTACAACTTCCTATAATTTCCTTTACAACATTACGTAAGGACGGAGTTGCTTCGTTGCCAAAGTAATATTTCAAGCACAACTATTCATTAAAGCTTTATTACTACTTCGATGTAGTGCGAGGACGCCTTCAATCATGCTGGCCGGCAATGGCAGTTACCACCTCTACTTGGCCAAGTAAAATGAAAAGGCCCCCGGTTTAAACCTTTAGGATGTTACCAAGCCATTAACGGTGAGAAGCCGGGCAAAATATAGTCCCAGGACGTCCATCGGGAGCAAAAGTGCTAAATAGAAGGAAAAATTCGATACATTTATCTGTATAACCCTTTTTTAATGAAAGTTGGCATTAACCAAAACGTATCCCCGATAAGAATGGGGATTTATATTGTACCCGAATCCGAAGAAAGTTTTAAAGAGGCCATTGAAATTGGATTTAGCTATTGGGGAGGGCTATTTTCCCCGATCCTGCCATTTTATGAGGAACTATCTGCGGAATACAGAAAAGAGTTTGAAATTAACATACCTACGCTTGAATTTTACGAAAATTGCATTGATAACTACGATGTAGATATAGTTGTGTATGATGGCACGTTGGATAAATCTATGGTGGAAAAATATGCAAAGGACAGGCCTATAGTATCCTTTACTGAATATGTGAACCAGTCAAAAATATCACTCGACCATTTTGGAATAAACATTACGCATATTGGGGATCACCTTGCTGATAAAGAGTTTAAGTTTGTGCGAAATGATAAAACCAAGTTCGCAATTCCTGAAATAGAAAAGGACAATTTGTTCTTTAAAACCTGGCTGTGTAGCCTGCCTTCAAACATTGAAGACCATCTTTGTGCAACATTTACCCAGTGCAGTTCCCTCATTAAACCTGCCGTAACCTGGGACAACATTGTAGCCTACAGAGAGCAGAGAGCTCCTGACCCGCTTCTTCTAAATATGTACATGTTAAAAGGTATAAAAAAACAATGGCTCCCTGGCAGGCGGATCGTTTATTTTTTTCAGTCGAAACGGCTACAAGATTTAATGAATTTCTGGAATCTGCGAGCTGCTGGCTGGATCGTTAAACCAATGCCGGTTGATAGCCCCAATAATGAATTGCATTATACGTTTTTGACAGAGCTTTATGAGGAGGAAATCAATGACAAGCGTAAATCGGATATTATAAGTGTTCAAAGCTTAAACGGCTATACATGCACATCTGAAGAAATTAGTAAAATCAAAGAAGGCTTTTTTAAAAGTAAACCTGAATTACAGAAGGCTGCCCTTTTCGGCTTTCAAGATTGGTTTCCCCGGTTCTGGGAGAAATATGAATTGTCAGCCGCTGATGGTATCAAAAGCGCCTCGCTTGTTTCCGTTTCTCATTACGACCAATATGATACTGTTGATGGCAGTGTCTTTCTAGCGCCGCAAGAATTACCATTTGAAATACACGGAAACGGCAATGACAGATCATCTTTCAAACTATCTGCTGATGTCCACTTATTTGATAACTATTCTGAATATGCAGGATTAATCACAGACCTACCAGTTAAAAAATTCAGGTCGCTTACTACAGAAATCATGTCTTTACCTCATTGGAGGGTATCCGCTGGTATTTATCACAAACACGTATATGCCAGGAAAATAGATAAAGATGTTGAGTTTGTTCCGGTAAAGGCAATTGACTTTTTTACTTATTATTTTGACTCGAAAGGTTATCACTTAAAGGAAACGGTTAATAGCAAATTAGCAAAAGAAGTGTATAAAAACATTGGAGGTCGCTATGGCAGTTATTTCTTCTCACAAAAAGAGCGGTTAAAAATTGTTGAATTTTTTGAAGGAGGGGTACAAGTTAAACACAGCACCCTTGCCGGTGAAATACATAAACAATTAGGCGATGGTAAATATATAGACGGCTTTATTAAAAGGTTACTGGAATACAAAATAATAGAGTTCGGAACCGTTATTAATTGTAAGATCTGCGAACAAGAGGGATTTTATCTTCCTGAGCATTTTCACAATAAGCTTACTTGTCCTATGTGCAGGAATGAATTCATGCTTCCAACCGGCACACCAAAGGATATCCATTTTGCATATAGAGGCATTGGGCCATTTGCGCGTAAAAATAAAGCGCAAGGGGTAATGGCTGTTTTTGCGGCATTGCGCCTCTTTATAAACGAAATTGTCGATGAAGATAAAGTGACAGCATTATATGGCTTTGAACTAATTAAAAAGGGAAAGCACCAGGAAAATCCGGCAGAAGTTGATCTTTGTCTTTTAGTACAAAACAAGTATAACCATTACAAAAAGCCGGACCTTGTTTTCTTCGAGTGTAAAACCTATGTGCCATTTAAAGAGATTGATATTGCGCGGATGAAAAGTCTAGGGGATGAATTTCCAGGTGCGATACTTGTGTTTGTTACCTTAAACAATGAGTTGTCTCCCGAAGAAATTGCTTTGATCAGTGGATTGGTGAAACACTTTCAAACAGGCCGGGATCAAAGACCCAGAAATCCGGTACTGATCCTTACTGCTAATGAATTACTGGCAAAAGATGCGATGGCGGCGCTTGATGAGTATGAGAAGCAAATGCACAGCAGCCAATCCTATAATGACTATTTGGGCGCTTTGTGTGAGTTATCGGTCCGGAGATATTTAAAGATCATGAATTGGTGGGATCTCGATAGATATCATAGAACATTGGAATGTGCGCGGCGCCAGAATATAGGAGCCATTGTGGAATCTGTTTCTGCACATATCAAAGCTAAGGATTCTTCCCTCAAGTAATGATTTCATGAAAATGCAGTATCTATTAATTAAATTGTTTAACCGAATTTTGCTACATGAGTATTAAAGAAGTACAGCTTGCAGGTGAGCTCGCAAATTTGCTTTACGAGTTTCTGCCCGGAAAGCCTCATCCTTATGCAGATCAGTCAGTGTCTTTCCCCGGATGCGCCCATAAACTTGGTTTGGGAAAATATTGGAACAATGGTAGTAAAAGACCAGCAGTAGCCAATCTTCTTCAAAACACGCTGGAGCACTCCCGGGGACAATTTTGCAATTTAATGATCGAAATTGTCAAAAAAGCGATCCCATACCGGCTCAATAAGGGAAACCCGATCAACAGAGAGGAAATCAAAGAAGTTAACAGCAAAATTGCCGAAATAGGTTTTAAAATACCCGAACTTTGGGATAAAGCTTTTTTAGAAAGTCTTCCAAGCACCAGTGTAAAACCGTCGAACCCATCGCCTCAGGCGGTAGTAGACAATTCTCAGCTTTTGGCTGATTATATGGCTCTCGCAAAATTAGAACCGCAGGCGAGAGGATATGCGTTTGAAAAATTCCTTAACACGTTATTTCAGGCTCACAATTTGGCTCCCAGGTCTGCTTTTAGGATTACTGGTTAACAGATCGATGGCAGCTTCGAGCTGGATTCCCAAACATATCTTTTAGAGGCGAAATGGCAAGCCAAAGCCAGCAGCCAGGATGAACTTTTGGTTTTTAATGGTAAAATTGAAGGTAAATCAACATGGGCGAGGGGGGTGTTCATTAGTTACATCGGCTTCACCAACGAGGGGCTGGAAGCATTTGCGCGGGGTAAACGAACGAGTATCATTGGATTTAATGGGACCGATCTTTATTATATTTTAGAAGGAAGGATTTCACTGATTGATGCAATTAAACGTAAGGCCAGAAGATCTGTGGAAACAAATGATTTTTTTGTTTCTGTACATGAGCTTATATAATATAAGATATGAACCTTTCCTATCATAGCCAGGGCCAGAAAAGAAATCAAAAATATGTATTTCGGAGACGTCCTTTTGAACAATAAACGTCGGGAGCCAAGCTTCTGCATATTGTTGAAAGATTTCAAGTTTGGTTATGGTTGAGGAATCAAAAGGTTCCTCGTGCAAATCCTATTGATATTTGAGGTATTCGTGGATATTTAATCGTAGGTGCTTTACAGCCCCAAAATAAGATTTTTTGCCAATTCTAAACAACTTATCGGGTTGTTCTTATTTTCTATTTATGCGAATTTAATTTACTATTAAACTCCTCTCAATCACAGCAACCCAACTAATCTTGATCTACCAATAAGGTTGACGCTTTAACGCCCAAGAATTTCGCAATCTTAAACAACGTGGCAATATTGGGTTGACTATCATTCGTACACCACCGTGAAACCGTCTCAGGTTTATTTTTCAAAAAAGCTGCCAACTCCTTATTAGTCTTTTTCTTTTCGACTAGCACTATTTTTATCCTATTGTATTCTGTTTTTTTCATTCCTATATGGCTATAAGCAAATTTAACTAATTGAAAATTAGTCATTAAAGTTACTTTATAGTTATTAAATAGTCGTATTTTATCAAATAAATAACATTTAATAAAATAAAAATGATTATTATTGTTATGTAAATAGCAATAAAACCATTTTATGTTTATTTAAATCTCAATTGTATTCGCATGAAAATAATGATATTGAACAATACTTGTTAAAGAAAATTGTAATTTCGCGAACACAAAAATACTATAAGCGTGTTTGCTTTATGTCTGGTGCTGAAAACTACGACCTTTCAAGGACTCCAGGTGATAAGGTAAATCGCTCACACTATGGGTGTGGGCGTTCTTATTTGGAGTCACGGGTGTCGTAGCCCTTCAGCGCCGGTAAGAATTGCCTGCACCTTTTATTTTGCCCGTTCCTCCCAAAAACTTCCCAAAAATTTCCAGTTATCTTTTTAATATGATATCCCGCTATGGGATTAGATTTTCTATGCCTTTTACCCTCTAAATATTTTTTATGTTAGGAATTAGCACAGTATCTAAAGCCGTTCCTTCAAATGATATCCCCTCAACACATCTTTTTATAGGAATGCTTGCTCATGAAATGAGATCTCAGATTTCCGGTATTTGTACAGTTAGCAAAATGCTTTTGAGCGAGAATGATAGTAAGGAAGACAAACGTTTTTATCTTTCTCATGTTAACGCTATGAGTATGAATGTTCTGCATGTTTTAAATAACATGATGGCTACAAGCAGGTTTTATAACGATAATGTGGCAATTAAAATGGCTCCAGCTCGAATCAATATTCGCCAATGGTTAAAATTACAGATTCGCCAGTATGACCTTGTATCAACCTTGAGTTCTGTAAAAATTAAAGCTTATTTCCGTACAACAGTTCCGGATTATATCACAACAGATGAGATAAAATTAGGCCAGATAATAAAAAATCTAATCGATAACGCATTTAAGTTTGCTCCTTCCGGTACATGTATTTCTATTAGCGTCAGTTCCCTGAGCGATGGCCGACTTTTATTTCAAATTACTGATCATGGAAAGGGTATTCCTGCAGAAAAAATTCACCTTTTATTTCAACCATTTCAATCTCTTGAAGTCGGCTTTTCAGGTACAAGTCTTGGTCTTTATGTCAGCAAGTTATATGCAGCTCTACTAGGGGGCGATCTTTTACTTGGTAAGAATGATAAGAGAGGAACTTCATTTTTTTTCATGATCGATTCACAATCCAGCATAACAACTAAACATTAATTAACCAACATGGACACAATTACTTTCAAAAATCTGCCAAAGCTCCACATGAATTTACTAGGGCAGTTAGTTCAAAATATCGTGAATGCTATTAGTCCGGCAAAGATTATTTGCTACGGGTATCGTATAAATACCATAAATCATTGGAGTTGCTTTGGGGAGCCAAATATGTTTGGTGATAAACCTATTCCCACTTTCTATCTTTTGATCTTGACTAATAGCAATGAGAAGCGATCAAACCATGAAATATCTGATCTGACAGAGCAATATGCGACATCATTGGGGGCTAATGTTGCAATAATTTCCCAGGATTTGGAAACTGCTAATAATGCTTTCGAGAATAACAGCAGGTTTATATCAGCGGTATATAATCAGGGTACAATATTATTTAATATCGATGGATCTGTAATGCCGGTGGCAGCAAATGAACGTGATATTTCTGATCTGAAAGATTTGATTAATGATAGCTGGAATAGATATTTTGGGATGTCTCAGCGATTTTTAACTACAGCGGACTTTTGTTTTACTAATGGGTGGTATGAACAGGCTGTTTTTGACCTGCATCAGTCAGTAGAGCATGCTTGTGCTGCTGTACTGAGGGTTATAATGGGATTTCGACCTACTACGCATAATATATCCAGGTTGTTGGGGCTGATTGGCAATTTCTCACAAGCTCTTACAATGGTATTTCCTCGTCAGACAAAGGAGGAAACGGATCTCTTTAATATTTTGAATAGAGCATATTCAGAGTCCAGGTATAATGATAAATACGTTGTGTCTGTAGAAGTAGCAAGTATATTGAGGGTAAGGGTGGCTGATTTTTTAAGTATTGCTTCGGAGATTTATGATAAGAAGCGACTTAGCCTGGAAAGTAATCAGCCAATTAGTTTTCCATTAAAATATGATAAAAAATGAGCCGACGTAATTTCAAAAATACTGAACTCAACGAAAGGGCGCAGAAGTACCTAATTTGTATAGGAAAAAAATTATGTGATTTACGCAAGAGCAATGGAAAAAGTATAAGGGCTGTTGCAAAGGCAACAAAGATGTCTCGTAGTATTATCAGTAAATTAGAAAAAGGTCAATATGAGAACTTTGGCCTGAATAGGTTCAGTGATCTTTGTAAATACTATAACGTGCAAATGGTGGATATCGTAGAATGTGACTAGCCTTCAATATTATATTAACCATTTTTCCTGTGGCTTCAAATTGAAGTAGAAATTTTTGAATTGTTTTTAATAAGAAATCAATTCGTAATCAATAGAACATGCGTTTAGTATGTTCTATTTTTTGTTACTGAGTGTAGTGACATAAATTGACATAATTCGACAAAATTCAACATAATTCAGCATAATTCTTCATAAAACAACCTAAATGGGAAAGTGGCATTTTACGTTGGTCTACTTTTGTTTTATATATCATCAGCATGAAACAGGAAGCCCAACACCATTTACCCATTAAGCCAACATTAGATGACGCAAGACAATTGCTACAGGCAGATATATATGCTTATACAGATGAGGAAGTTACTCTGATTGTTGATTTCATATATCGATTAGCTGCCATTGACCTTACCATTTATGAAGAATCTTTAAGAAACGATACACCAGTTATTCACATTAAACCATATGATGATGATCACTCAACGAAAAGCATTCCTATATCCGAGGGTAAGCACAGACGAACAGGCTGATGGCTACAGTCTTTCTCATCAGGAAGATGTACTAATGCGTTACTGTGAAAAAGAAAACATTCAGGTTATCGGCGTTTACAGGGAAGATCATTCCGCTAAAACATTTGACAGACCAGAATTCAAGAAGATGTTAAATGTAGTCAGCAAGAACAAAGGGATTGTGGATTTGATCTTATTCTCTAAATGGGATAGGTTTTCCAGGAATGTAGCTGCTGCTTATGAAATGATCGGCAGGTTAAGGAAATATGCTGTAGAACCACAGTCTATAGAGCAGCCTTTGGATATGGAAATTCCGGAGAGTAAAATTATGCTGGCTATTTACCTGACTACACCAGAGGTGGAAAACGACAGAAGGGCGTTGAATACTTTACATGGTATGCGAAAGGCTAAGAAGGAGGGCCGGTATTTAGGCATTGCTCCATTGGGCTATAAGAATGGTCGTGATTCGCATAATAAGCCTCTCCTTATTCCCAATGAAAAGGCAGATATTGTTAAATGGGCATTTGAGGAGTTATCTAGGGGAATCTGGGATATTGACACGCTTAGACGTATGGTGAACCAGAAGGGAATAAAGATTGGGCGTAGCCAATTTTGGAGCCTGGTACGTAACCCTGTGTATTGTGGCAAGGTATTTATAGCCGCATACAAGAACGAAGCAGCGCACTGTGTAAAAGGAATCCATCAACCTATTGTATCGGAACGACTATTCGATGACGTTCAGGATGTATTAATGGGCAAAAAACGTCGGGTGAGGGTTAATGCCTTTACGGAAATCGATATTCACCTACCTCTTAGGGGATTTCTGACCTGCCAGCGTTGTGGAAAACCATTAAGTGGAAGTGGTTCCCGTGGTAATGGAGGTGTATACTATTATTACCACTGCCAGTCAGTCAAACTGTGCAAGGAGCGGTTTCGGGCTGAAACAGCCAACGAGATCTTTGTAATGCAACTCAGCAAGATTGCCGTGAATGCTCCCATCATTGACTACTACTGTCAAATCATTCGGAACTCCTTACAGACTGACAATAAGAAACAAGAGCAAGAATTAAAAAGCATACAGACCGATATCGATAAGTACTATCAAAGAATACAAAATGCGCGGTCTATGAGATTAGATGATGAGTTTACGGCTGATGAATTTAAGGACATAAAGACAGATCAACTAAAGAAGATAGAAGAGCTTGAAAGGAGGAAAACGAAGTTGCTATCAACTAAGGATAACTATCTGGAATATTTATCTTATGGAGGAGAAATCATAAAAAACATAGCCACCCGCTATATGACAGCTTCCCCAATTGGTAAAAAACAAATCATTGGTTCGATATTCCCTGAAAAACTGATTTTCTCAGAAAATCAACTTCGAACCGCCGAACCTCATGTATTGCTAGAGCTAATAACGCGGTCCAGAGCGGACCTTGACGCCTTAAAACAAGAAAAGGTCGGAGATATCTCCGACCTTTCCGCCTTTGTGCCCAGAACTGGATTCGAACCAGCACACCCTTGCGAGCGCTGCGACCTGAACACAGTGCGTCTACCAATTTCGCCATCTGGGCAACTGATTTCCGTGTCAGGGAGTGCAAATGTATAACTTTTATCAATATTATGAAATATTTTTTTATCCATCCGCCTTATTCCGTCCGCTAATGCCCGGAAACCCTTTCTCACAAAGGAAATAGCCCGGATAAATATTTTTTGGGAAGCACTCAATACATCACTTTTATCAACAATTAATACATCATCCTTGTAATACAAACAATGTTCGGCTCAGGCTCCAGAGACGAACATTGTCCCCCGCTTTTTCGCATCCCCCCATGTCTATTTCACGATTCAATGTGTCCGGTTTACGGTATAAGTGATTGGTAGTGAGTGTTGTGCCGGCGTACCTTCGAACTGTTGAAAGCACAAAACAAAAAAACACAGAACGAAAATTTACTTACCAAACTAATTTCAATAATATGAGCAACAGTATAAACTTTCTCCGCCGTTATTTTCTGGGATTGGCGTTGATCTTTGCCGCATTGAACATCGTGGGTCTGAATAATGCCAACGCACAAACGCAGACTTCCTCATTCGATCATATCAAACAGATCAAAGCTGGTGTACTGGACGTTGGTTATGCAGAAGCTGGTCCTGCTGATGGAGAGCCCGTAATATTACTGCATGGCTGGCCGTATGATATCTACAGCTATAAGGAAGTCTCTGATATACTGGCGGCTAAGGGATTCAGGGTATTGATACCTTATCTGCGTGGTTATGGTACGACGCGTTTTCTGTCAGGAGCTACTCCACGTAACGGACAGCAATCAGTGGTGGCAGTGGATATCATTGAATTTATGGATGCGCTGAAAATAAAGAAGGCCGTAGTAGGTGGTTTCGACTGGGGTGCCCGTACTGCTGATATTATGGCGGCGCTCTGGCCTGAACGTGTAAAAGGATTGGTGTCAGTAAGTGGTTATCTGATCGGTAGCCAGGCGGCGAATAAGGCCCCTTTGCCTCCTAAAGCGGAATTATCCTGGTGGTATCAGTTTTACTTTGCGACAGAACGTGGTCGTGCAGGGTATGAGGCAAATACACGTGATTTTAATAAACTGATCTGGCAGACTGCTTCTCCAAAATGGAATTTCAGTGATGCGGTGTACAATCAATCAGCAACTGCATTTGATAATCCGGACCATGTGAAGATCGTGATCGATAATTATCGCTGGAGACTGGGACTGGCTAAAGGAGAGGCTAAATATGACGATCTGGAAAAGAAACTGGCTACATCACCTGATATTACAGTACCTACGGTGACATTGGAAGGAGATGCAAATGGCGCTCCTCATCCTGATCCTTCAAAATATGCAGCTAAGTTTAAAGGTAAATATGCACACCACACACTTACCGGTGGTGTCGGACATAACCTCCCGCAGGAAGCACCGCAGGCATTTGCAGATGCAATTATTGAAGTGAACAGTTTTACAAAATAAGGTTTCATATATACGTTGGATATAGCATACAAAAAAGGAATCCGCTGATAAGGCGGATTCCTTTTTTGTATGAATATGCTATACAGCGAATCCATCAATTAGGCGTGTACAAATAACCGGATAATTTCTGCTCATGAAGCGATAATTTTTGTATTTTCAGGTGTGCCAATCCTCTTCCGCATACTACAATCTTTCCTTGCCTATCTGGTGCTTTGTGTAGCCACTTTTCTCATGCTGCGCATGGTTATTGACTATTCCAGTTTTCGTACAGATATTCATTTTCTCCGGTTCAAACAGGAATATATCAACCTGCCTTGGTGGAAAGCTGCATTTTATGTACATGTGTTTTCAAGCATATTTGCATTGGCTGCCGGACTAACACAATTCTCTGATTATCTCCTTAAGTCTTATCGCCGCATACACAGGATGGTGGGTAAGATATACGTCTTTGATATCCTGCTGGTGAACTTTCCCGCCGGATTGATCATGGCTGTTTATGCGAATGGATTGCTGCCAACTAAAATTGCCTTTATCATACTGGACTGCCTCTGGTTTTATTTTACCTATAGAGCAGTGACAGCGATCAAAAAAGGTGATGTTGCAGCACATAAACGCCTTATGATCCGTAGTTATGCACTGACTTTTTCTGCTATTACTTTACGTTCCTGGAAAATTGTGCTGATGTATCTGTTTCATCCCGATCCGCTTACCCTGTATATGATCGACGCCTGGATGGGATTTGTTCCTAATCTGCTATTTGCCGAATGGCTGATCTGCAGACGAAAGACAACTAGCGCTGTAAACTGAAGTTATAGATAAAAAGTACTACAAGAGTCCCTACAATAAACAGAAAACTAAATATAAAAGTGAGCGCCTGATAAGTACGTGGATATTTTAACCCTGCTTTCGTCGTTTTGTTAAATACAAAAAGAGAAAGAAAAAAGGCGGCTATAGTAGGTAAGGATAAACCTGCAAGGAGAATAAGTATACTGTACATATAGGTGGAGTTATACAGTATAATATTATCATAAATATGGCATACCCGGATGTTTTGAGTAGTTAATTATATCTTAAAACCGGTTACACATCGGCAGCTGATTCGGATAAAATAGGCGATTGATGGATATACGCATGCGTATTTAGATTATCAACAAAAAAAGATGCCAGTTGTTTCCGGCTCATTCTGAATGGATTCGGTCTTTTATTGTAGCTGATAACCAGCCTGCCCGGAACCGTATCATTATTAAGCGCTACTGGTCTGGCAATCGTCCATTCAACATCGGACTCTTTTAATAATTGCTCCTGCGCATGATGGTCCGCAAATACAATACTGAAGTTGGTGATCTTTATAATTAGTCGCATATACCAGGGGGCATATTTGTAAGAATCTCCAACACCAATGGATGACAAAGACAGTATCCGTTTTATACCGTATTCCCGCATACAATGGAGCGCATTTTTAATGCTCTTTTCCAACACACGTGGTGCCTCCATTTTTTTAAAGGAAAAACTCTCTTCCTGCGAAAGAGCGCTCAATAAATTGATCACATACTTACAATCTTTCATTGCTATCCGTACATCGGCAAGATTAGTAGGAGAACCTTTGATTATACGTAGTTGAGGTGATTGGATTGGTATTTTTTCCGGATTACGGACAAGCACCGTTACACTATATCCCTGTGATAATGCATATGCTGTTGCGATTAATCCCGTCCTGCCTGTCGCGCCAAATATTAATATCCTGTTTTCCATTTTTTTCTTTTGATAGATGATCATATTTCTGATGAAGTATTGCGGGTTCCAGCCACGTATGATCTGACCTGCTTTTCCCGGATAACGACGCAAAACTATTTATATTTGCCTGTCACCTGTAAACGCTAAACTTTTGGTAAGCGCTAACAAAAAGATAAGTAACGATAACTGCTGTTAAATGGAAGAGAATTGTCACCAGGATAAGGTTTGTACCAGCAAGGATTTGCTTGCTGTGCGCGATGCATTGGATGCACTAAGTGGGAAATGGAAGTTGCAGATATTGATTAGTCTGCTGAATGGCGCCAGACGATTTAAAGAAATCGCGCGTGATATAGAAGGTATCAGCGATCGAATGTTATCCAAAGAGTTGAAAGAACTGGAAGCCAATCAGCTGGTCGAAAGAAAAATGTATGATGCCTTTCCACCTGTAGTGGAATATAACACGACTGCACATACCAGATCGCTGCATACTGTTATCTATGCGTTAAAGGAATGGGGTTATCTGCATAGAAAAACAATTCTGGAGAACTGATCATTTTCAATATCTATACAATGAAGCTAATAGACAAACTCGCCTGGATTGAAATAAAGGACGGCTGTATCCTCTCTACTAAAAGTTATGGAAAGGATAAATACTACATTCCCGGAGGGAAAAGAGAAGCAGGAGAAACAGATACACAGGCACTATGTAGAGAAATAAAAGAGGAACTGAGTATTGACCTGAATGCTGACACATTGCAACTGGTAGGTATCTTTCAGGCACAGGCCCATGGACATGCGGAGGGCATTGAAGTGAAAATGACATGTTACACCGCCGACTGCGTAGGAGAGATCAATGCAGCCGCAGAAATAGAGGAGGTCAGGTGGTTACAGCATATTGATAAAGACAAGATTTCCGAAGTAGATAAACTGATATTCGATTTTTTAAAAGAAAAGCAGCTGATTGACTGATCAATGTAATTTCAGTCCCCATCATCTTCTTAATAGTTATACTACATAATAAGTATGCCGGTATTGTACCGATAATATTCCATCGTTTGAGAAACAGATATCTGCGCAATACCGGCATCATAAAGGCTTCAGCTATATCAGCGCTTGACTGTCACCAGTAAAAATGTTGCCGGAATAGACGTCTTTTCCGGATCTTTACTCCTGTTTTCCCGAACAAATAATTCTTCCAGTTCCTTTTGCAGTTCAGCTGCCCTGCCATTTTTTTCCGCCGCATCAAATGCATTCATAGTCGGACCATAAAACTGTCTGAACTGCTCTACAAATGAGGATGCAGGGAACGGCGCCTGGAATGTATAAGTATCCCTGATGCAGGAAATGTTTTCTGCTGGAATACCCGCCTGACCAAACCGTTCTTTTACATTATCTTCTATTCCCCATAAAACGGGACTGATAAATCCTTCCGGTGGAGGAGGGGTGTAAGCAGCACTGATCTTTAATATCTGCGCAACCAGTGTCGGATCACCAGGTATCCAGTTGCCCATTACGATCCTTCCGCCGGGTCGTGTGACCCTTACCATCTCTTTTGCCACATCAAAAGGTTTTGGGGCAAACATAGCACCGAAAATGCTTACAACGAGGTCGAAACCTGCGTCATCAATTCCATCCAGATGAGTAGCATCTCCTTCCTGGATAAGGATATTGGACAGGCCTTCTTCCTGAATACGTTTATTGCCTGCCGCTACCAGGTTTCGGGCAATGTCCACGCCCAATACCCTGGCCCCAAGACGGGCTGCCGGAAGCGCGGTAGTACCATCGCCACAGCCAAGATCAAGTACGTCCATACCGGGAGTAATGGCGAGTTTTGAGATCAGTTCGGTGCCGCTTTCGCGCATGGTTGCTGCAAGGCGTGTAAAGTCTCCTTTTTCCCATAATGCTTTGTTGGGATTTGTGGTGTTTGTCTGCAAAGAGGTTGTGTCGCTCATGAGAGTTTCTGTTTTGGGGGTTGAAAATTTGTGGGGTCTCAGAGAGGTAGTAAACAAACCTTTGTAAATGAGGGAAATGTTCGTGAAGGTACAAAGTTTGTTACAAACAGAAATATCCTATGTAGGGACGGTGATCCGACAGCAATGGATATGATATATTTAAAAAATTATTATTATATAAATTGAAATATTATATTTGAGTATGTATAAATCAACTATCCTGAAACTACTATTTCCCCTATTGCTGTCCTGTACAGAAGTCCCGGAGAAAAATACTGAATTGGAACAGTTGCCCGTTTACACGGATGATTCCCTGATGAGCCTTCCGGATACTACGATTACAGTTAATAACTCCGGTATTAAAACAGGAGTGACGACCCCGGATGAAGTATTAGCCTTTTCCAAAACCCTGAAAGGGATCCCGTATAAATATAGTTCCACCGATCCCCGAAGAGGATTCGACTGTTCCGGATTTATTACCTATGTATTTAATCACTTCAAAATAGAGGTGCCAAGAACATCAGCAGGTTTCACCAATGAAGGTGAAACAGTCTCGCTTGCTGAAGTAAAACCTGGTGATCTCATTCTTTTTACAGGAACCGATAGCACGATCAGGACTGTCGGACATATGGGCATCATCACACAGTCAGGTGATAGTGTTGTATTCATTCACTCTACGTCCGGCAAGGCGAATGGTGTCACTGAAACAACATTGAATCCATATTATATGGGCAGATTTGTAAAGGTGATCAGGGTTTTTCCGGGTCAATAAATAATACCTGTCATTAAAGGAGGTCGTCTTTAGCGCGCATAGCGTGTGCGAATGCTGTCTTACATTGATCCAGGAAGTTTTCCGGATCTTCAATATCTTCTTTCTTGAAAAAGTTGATCAATCCCGCGTGATCCTCTTTCAGCAGGTAATAGAATTCGATCATCGTAGTTGCCAATGCTAATATGGGTACTGTAGAAACCTCTTCTGACTCATCTGTTGTATCTTCCTCCAATTGTTCCCAGTTGGGAAATGTTTTGGACAAGTTTTCCAGGAATAATTCATACCCCTTCACATAATAATCCACCAATGAAGTGTCATATTCCTGGAGCAGCTGATAGAGATCTCCTTCCTGCAGTGCAGCATGCCTGATCCTTTCCCAGCCAACAGATAACAATGGAACATCGATCGTATCATCCACAGGATGATTGATCTTTCCCGCTATCCGGGATAAAATGTCCTGATAACGTTTATCTGTCAGCAGTTTTTTTACCTGATCTAATTCCATAAATAAAGCTGTTATTCGCAATGATATATCTGCCCGTAAAAGCGCATATTTAAAGATAACAGAAATAGGCATATACTATATCCGGTCATGCAGGATAATCTCCTGTCTACCGGTGTATATTTGCTTTAATAGTGCTTTGATAAGGGTTTGATATTTGTTATCCTACGTTAATCTTACGTTCATGAACGTAGGATTAACGTAGGATAACAAATATCAAAGCGGCATCTGGCGGATGCGAGACTATCAGAAACGACCTCGAAAAATATATCGTAACCCATGGTAAAAATGAAGCAGTTAACCAGGATAATGGCGTCGAACAGCGAAAGTAAGGCATAAAAATTGTAAAGTATTCTAGTACAACCGCGAACTATAATAACCCGTTTTCTACTTAAACACAATCAAAGTGATGAAAAACCTGTTACTAATTCTTACTGCCAGTGCTACACTTGCCTTGCACGCATGTTCTGATGACAATGAAGGATCAAATGATCCGAAGTATCCGCCTGTTGAAACGCAGGATCCTAATACTGATTATCAACCGGCTTTTCAGGGGCAAACAAGGGCCGCCGGTGTGCGTACAGATACCAGACTGGATACTACGGTCATTACGTCCTCATTGCAGGGTCCCTGGAGTGTAAAAAGTCTTCCGGATGGCAGATTCCTCGTTACTGAAAAAAGAGGCGTTTTGCGTATTGTTACACAGACAGGTACCCTTGGCGATCCAATTACCGGTCTGCCTGCTGTCAATTCAAACGGTCAGGGGGGCCTGCTGGGGCTGACGCTTGATCCGGCATTCAGTACAAACCGCATGGTATACTGGACATTTTCCGAAAATGTAGCCGGTGGTACTGTTACAGCAGTGGCGAAAGGTCGTCTGGCGAATAATGATAAAGCAATAGAAAATGCAGTCGTAATTTACCGGGCGGTCCCTGCATATAATGGAACACTGCATTACGGCAGCCGCATCGTGTTTGACGCACAGGGTAATCTCTTCGTAAGTACCGGAGAGCGTTCTGATCTGGCTACAAGACCACTGGCGCAGTCAACCACTGCTGCCCTTGGTAAGATCGTACATATCACTAAAGATGGTCAGCCGGCGCCTGGTAATCCTACTTTCGGAGAAGGTGGTTTACCTGAGTTATATACCATCGGACATCGTAATCCACAGGGACTGGCCATCCATCCTGTTACCGGCGATCTGTGGCAGGCAGAGCATGGACCAAGGGGTGGTGATGAAATAAATCATATACAGGCAGGAAAGAACTACGGTTGGCCTACTATCACCTATGGTATAGAGTATAGTGGTCAGAAAGTAGGAGATGGGATTCAGCAAAAAGAAGGGCTTGAGCAACCTGTTTACTACTGGGATCCTGTAGTATCGCCCAGCGGTATGACTTTCTATGGTGGTGACAGGGTACCTGAATGGAAGAATAACCTGTTTATTGGTGCATTAAGTGGTCAGCATATCGTACGACTTGTGATTGAAAATAATAAAGTTGTCGGAGAAGAAAGATTACTGGGTGGAGAAGGTCAGCGTTTTCGTGACGTGACACAGGGTGTGGATGGAGCGCTATATGCGGTGACGGACCAGGGTAGATTATACAGGCTGGATAAAGCCGAATAAGCCCATAATTACTTATTGGCGGCTGTAAGTCGCATATAACTATAAATACGGCGTGTACGTTGCTGCCAGATAGCGATGTGCACGCTGTGTGTTTTATACAAGAATCAAATACTGGTTGCCAGGTATCATGATGAAACATTTGAACTTCTAAACAAACTATTTTGAACTGCTGAACAAAGCTAAGTCTGGTTGATTGCCTTAAATTTGTGGATGTTTATAATGTTGTCATAAATATTACAGATATGAATCAGACAATCGTGTTGATCAATGTTTTTACTGTAGCGCCAGAGAATCAGTTGCGACTCATAGCGCTGTTGACGAAAGCTACAGACGAAAGTGTGAAATTTATCGAAGGTTTTATTTCATCTACTTTACACAAGAGTGTCGATGGTACAAAGGTGACGATGTATGCGCAATGGCGTAGCCGGGAAGACTATGAGAACATGCGTAAGAATACAGGTGCTTCACCTTATTTAGAAGAAGCATTACAGTTCGCTAAGTTCGATATGGGGATGTATGAAATTGTTCGAAAATTTGAAGCTGAACAACGCTGAGCCGGATCATACTGAAGATCCGGATAAAGCATTTTTCGCATAACTACCTCACTTTTTCTCAAAAATTTCCCAAAAGCCTTTTTTGATTCCACATTTGTATTATAGTCAGCAGATGATTGTTATGTATACACCTGAATAGATAATCCCAATAAGATATGCAGTAATACCCGGGGGACTGTCCGGGGTATTCATCTTACTATTGCACAATAGTGTAACAGTTGTAGGTTTAAGCGTATGGTCTGGTATTCCTGCCGGACCATTTTTTTATTGAACACCCTTTGTAAGGTTCGCGATCAGTGGAATGGCTACGACAAAACACGATTTGACAACGTGCAGCAATCACCAGTGCCTGAAATTTGCATTTGTAAAGTAATATCAATAAGCAATGCAGGAATCAGTAAAATTTTTAAACAGAGACTGGGAAGTTGCGGCAAATCTTCATCTGCCGGACAACCTTGATAAAACAAAAAAGTATGCAGCGATTGTCTGTGTTCATCCGGGAAGTAGTGTAAAGGAGCAGACCGCAGGACTTTACGCGGCTGAATTGTCAGCAGCCGGATTTATAGCAATAGCATTTGATGCATCCTTTCAGGGAGAAAGCGGTGGCATACCCCGTTACCTGGAAGATCCTGCAACACGGGTGGAAGACATCCGTTGTGCAGTAGACTATCTGACTACGCTCGACTTTGTAGATAAGGAACGTATTGGTGTGCTGGGCGTCTGCGCAGGCGGTGGCTATGCGGCAAATGCAGCTCTTACAGAAAGGCGTATTAAAGCGGTTGTAGCAGTATCACCTGCAAATATTGGCCGTGCCTATCGGGAGAACAGTACGATAGAAACGCTGGAGGCTGTCAGCCGGCAACGTACAGCAGAAGCAAACGGAGCTGTTCCTTTGAGCATAAACTGGACACCAGCATCTGCAGAAGCTGCAAAGCAGGCAGGAATGACTGATCCGGATCTATTGGAAGCAATAGATTATTACAGAACGCCGAGAGGAGAGCATCCCAATGCAAATAATCAACTTCGTTTTACCAGCATAACTGCTATCATGTCATTCGATGCTTTTCACCTGGCAGAATATCTGCTAACGCAACCTTTACTGGTGATCGTAGGAGATAGGGTAGGTTCTTTCGGCGGTTACAGAGATGGTTTTGAGTTGTATAATAAAGCTGCTTCAAAAGAGAAGCGCATCCACACGGTAAAAGGAGCAGGTCATTATGATTTGTATGATCAACCAGCGGCTACAACGGAAGCAGTTGGGCAACTTGTTCCCTTTTTACAGAAAGCACTATCCGCAGAATAATCGTTCGTCAGTAACAAAAGGAATTACCCTGATGAAGGGTAACTCCTTTTGTTTAAATTTACAGATCACCCGTTTATGAATAACATTCATACGATATCAGCATTTCACCGCTTACTCTCACTGCCGGACCCTACACATCCGCTGGTAAGTGTAGCGCGTCTGCAGGATGTAAAGTCTGCTAATGAAGATATCTGGAAACCTTTTTCTGTTGATTTTTATACCATATCCCTGAAAAGAGAGGTCAGGGCCAGAATGAAGTATGGTCAGCAGTACTATGATTTTGATAAAGGGATCATGAGTTTTACTTCTCCGAAGCAGGCACAATTACTGGAAATGATTGATGAAACTGTCTCCGGGCCTCAGTTTGGAAAAGGGTTTGTCCTGATGATACACCCGGACTTTCTAAGACGTCATCCGCTGGCGGCTAATATCAAAAATTACGGTTTCTTCTCTTACGCGGTTAATGAATCACTTCATCTTTCTCCACAGGAAGAGAAAAATATTGTGGATGTTTTTAGGAAGATAGAACAGGAGGGGAGGCACATAGACAAGCATACACAATCCGTTATGCTTTCACAGATAGATTTGTTATTAAACTATTGCAATCGCTTTTATGAGCGTCAATTCATCACCCGGAAAGCGGCTAACAGTGATCTGCTCACGAAGTTTGAACAGCTCCTGGAAGCCTGGTTTGAAACGAATGACGACTTGAAGAGATCACTTCCTACCGTTGAATATCTTGCGGGTAGATTGAATTTATCTCCACATTATCTGACGGATATGTTGCGCTCGCTGACAGGACAAAGTACGCAGGCGCATATTCATGAAAAGCTGATTGAAAAGGCGAAAGAGCGGTTGTCGACTACCACGCTTTCTGTCAGTGAGATCGCTTATGAGTTAGGATTTGAGCATCCGCAATCTTTTAGTAAGTTGTTTAAGGCGAAGACGGAGTTGTCACCAAGGGCGTTCAGGGAATCGTTTAGTTAAGCTATGGATAGCTATGGCCGTAGTTACAGCTGATCTTATGAAGAAGAGCGTAACTACGACAGCGATGGGAAATATGCTTATTGTAAATATTAATTAAGAATAGACCGCAATAACACTTCCACAGAGGAATTAATACTTCCCATTCTTGCGGGATCATTGGTTACCCTTGCGGCCATTAATCCTCCTTCCAGAGAGGATAGGATAGACGACGCAATTTCTTTTGGATGGATCCTTCTCCGGAATTCTCCTGTTTGTATCCCTGTTTGCAGTAGTTCTGCCATTATCTGTTCCTTTTTCAGAATAGCTTTTAGTGCTTTACTTTTCAATAGAACATTCGTGCCTTCTGCCTCTGCGATTGTGTGTAGAATAGGTATATTCCCAATTGTGGAGAATTCGTTCGCGGCAGCTTTATATATCTGAGGAAAGACCATTATCTTATCATAGTAGGTGCGGGCTTCTCTGATCATGGGATCTGCAACTGAACATATCTTTGCAATATTGTGATCAAATACAGCCACCGCTATTTCCTCCTTGTTGGAAAAGTTACCATAAATAGCTCCTCTGGAGAGTCCTGTGATATCCTCAACATCAGTAATGGACGTTTTTGAATATCCTTTCTTATTAAAAACATCGGACATGCTTTCAATAATAAACTGTCTGGTACGTTCAGCCTTAGTTGGTTTTGGTTTTGTTTGTAGCATATGTTGCCAGTTCATTTTTTAAGCCTGCTATTACTATTTTCATTGGTTTTTGTGAATTCTTCGACCTGCAGAAGACGTATGCCCCTTCTATTGCTGCAAACATTTTGGTAGCAAATTCTTCACTATCCAGGTCACCGCTAAACTCTCCGTTTGCTTTCCCTTCTTCAAAAATATTGGTAAACAAGGTGATGTTATGGTCTATCTCCTTTCTGACGAGGCGGTTGACATATGGATTTGTATCGTCTGCTTCCACTGCCAGATTCATAATAGGACAACCACCCTCGACCGGGGTTCTTAACGGCTGTTTATGAAAGTCAAAATACCCCATTATTTTTTCCAGAGCCGTTTGCCCCTTTTCCATATGATTGTTACGGATATCCCTGAAAGAGGTGAGCATAAAATCGGCACATGCCTGATTCAGGTCTTCCTTTGTTGGGAAATGTCCGAGCAGACAGCCCCGGGTTATTTTCGCAGCCTCCAGTACATCTTCTACAGAAGTAGCAGCCATCCCTTTGGTATTGATAATATCAGATGCTTTTTCAATAATCAGCTGTTTCGTTCTTTCACCTTTTTTCATAAACATTTGACTGTTTTGCACTACGAAAATATAACGATCAGTCTTTTTTTTAGCCATCGAATTGTCATGTTTCAACCACTGTTAGATACATTTCCACTGTTAGGAAACATTTGAAATATTGATAATCAAATAAATAGAGATTGTTGTAAAAAGTTGTCATTGCCTTAAAGTTTGGAATGACTCTCGTCGCCCCTCTAACTTTGTTGTGAAAATAAGTCAATTCTGACTTTTTTATTTTTCATCATGGACACGATAGGGAAAGAACAGCGAATAAAGGAAGATATTCTGCAGAGTGCATTAAAAACGGGTAAAACAGCAGGTTGGGAAGCATTAAATATGCGCAAACTGGCCGATATGATAGGATACACTCCTCCAACGATCTACGAGCATTTTCCCGAAGGGAAAGAAAGCATTCTTCAGGAACTGGCACGAAGGGGCTATGTACAGTTGAGACGGCAGCTTCGCGATGCTGTAAAGGATCCGGAGCAGATGTGGCTGACCTACTGGAATTTCGCTTACAGCGAAAAGGCGTTATATCAGCTGATGTTCGGTGTAAATATGGCCTGCCGGGGTGCGACCGAAAGCGAACTTGTTTACGGACTTTTCAGCAATCTGTATACGGAAGAAGCATATTATGCCTGCTGGTCGGCAGTACATGGTCTTATCTCCATTAATATGATCAGTCATGGTTTACCAGAAATGATGAACCAACACATTCTCAAAACTATTCATCAATCCATAAAACAAACAACGCCATGAAATATCCTGGTTCTCTTTTTTTAATTGCATTCATATTATACGGATGCGGTACAAAGCCCGTCGCTACTATTGCTCCGCCGCCTTCGCTACCCGTACTGACACTGCGTGCAGACACCATCACTACTTATCAGACATATCCTGCAGCTATTCAGGGAGAAGACGACATTGAGATTCGTCCACAGGTAAGCGGAACGCTGGAGGAAGTATTTGTGGATGAGGGCGCCTTTGTAAAAGCAGGAGATCCACTTTTCAGAATCAACGAACAGCCTTTCCGTGCTGCATTGAACAATGCTACTGCGAGTCTGCATGCTGCAGAAGGTACTTATGCTAACGCTGATCTTGAAGTACAAAAGCTTACTCCGCTTGTACAGAACAAAGTGTTGTCCGATTATCAGCTGAAAACAGCCAAAGTAGCTGCCGATGTAGCTAAAGCAAATATTGAACAGGCAAAGGCCAACATCACCGCGGCCCAGATCAATCTTGGATATTGTCTCATCAAGGCGCCGGTAAGCGGCTACGTGGGACGTTTACTGCGTAAGAAAGGAAGTCTGGTAGGACCTGGTGATCCTATCGCCTTAACTGATCTTTCCGACGTGCATAATGTACATGTATACTTCTCACTTTCTGAGAATGATTTTAATGTCTTCAAAGAAACCTATCCCGGATCATCACTCAATGAAAAGCTGAAACAGCTGCCACCGGTAACACTGTTACTGAGTGATAATACGACGTATCCTGTTAAAGGAAAGGTGGATATCGTAGATGGTCAGTTTGATAAAACTACAGCGGCCATTACGTTAAGAGCGGTGTTTCCGAATACAGACGGCATTTTAAGGGCAGGTAATACCGGAAAGATTCAGCTGGGATTACAACATCAGGATATGATATCTGTTCCACAGGCGGCAACTATTGAATTGCAGGATAAGATTTTCGTTTATGCACTTGGGGACAGCAATATAGTAAAGAAAGTACAGATTAAGGTGGTTGGTCATAGTGACCAGAATTACCTGCTTGGCGGCGGACTGAAAGCCGGAGACCGCATTGTAACAGACGGTATTCTCACATTGCAGGATGGGGCTGTTATTGCTCCCGCATCAGCGAAAAATTAATCAAAACAAACATGCTAAACGAACATGCTAAAGAAATTTATTAATAAACCTGTACTGGCAACGGTTATATCAATCCTGCTGGTCATTCTCGGATTGCTTGGGTTGTTTAAACTGCCATTACAGCAATTCCCGGATATCGCTCCACCAACGGTGGTAGTAACCGCCCATTATCCGGGCGCAAATGCTGAAACCATACTCCGTTCAGTAGCCCCTCCGCTGGAAGAAGCAATTAACGGTGTGGAAGGCATTACTTATATCAGTTCTACCGCCAGTAATGATGGTACGTTGAATGTTTCTGTATTCTTCAAACTGGGCACCAACCCGGATCAGGCGGCAGTAAACGTACAAAACCGCGTAAGCCAGGCTACCAGTCAGCTGCCAGCGGAGGTTGTACAACAGGGGATTGTTACTGCAAAGCAGCAGAACAGTCTGATTATGGTGACCGGTGTTTATACCGAGGATACCTCTAAATACGATGAAACGTTTCTGAACAACTATGTGTCGATTAATATTCTGCCGGATATTAAACGTATTCCAGGTGTGGGTGCAGCACAGATCTTTGGTGGTGGAAAGGATTATTCTATGAGGATCTGGCTGAAGCCGGCACAGTTGGCAGTTTATAACATTACCCCGGCTGAAGTAGCAGCAGCGATACAGGATAAAAGCCTTGAAGCAGCACCGGGAAGATTTGGTGATCGCAGTAAAGAGGCTTTTGAATATATCATTAAATACAAGGGTAAACTGAATAAACCCGAAGAATACGAGAATATCCCGATAAGAGGAAATGCGGATGGTTCGATCCTTCGTCTGAAGGATGTGGCGAGAGTAGAATTTGGTTCATACGACTACTCCAATAAACAACGGATGAATGGTCATGTGGGTGTGGGTATTCTGGTTGTGCAATTAGCCGGATCTAACTCCAACGAGATCCAGATCGCGGTGAATCAGCTGATGGAAAAGGCTTCTCACAACTTTCCGAAAGGCATTAAATACAATACATTCTATAGTACCAAGCGCTTATTGGATACATCTATTGAGCAGGTGGTACATACACTGATCGAGGCGTTTATTCTCGTATTCTTTGTAGTGTATATTTTCCTGCAGGATTTCCGGTCTACGCTGATACCAGCTATCGCTGTGCCTGTAGCAATTATCGGTACCTTCTTCTTTATGTATGTTTTTGGGTTTACGATTAACCTGTTATCACTTTTTGCATTAGTATTAGCCATCGGGATTGTCGTGGATGATGCGATCGTCGTAGTGGAGGCAGTACATGCGAAGATGGAACATGACCATTTGCCGGCAGCCGAGGCAACCTTACAGGCTATGCATGAAATTACCGGTGCTATTATCTCGATCACCCTGGTAATGGCCGCAGTATTCCTGCCGGTAGGTTTTATGGAAGGGTCTACAGGTCTATTTTACAGACAGTTTGCATTTACGATGGCGATTGCTATTGTGATTTCTTCTGTGAATGCATTGACATTGAGTCCGGCGCTGGCGGCATTGTTCCTAAAGAATCCGCATATGGCTGGTCCGAATGGCAGAAAGGCTACGTTTAAAGAGAAATTCTTTGCAGGGTTTAATGCGAAATTCAATCAGCTGAATGCCATATACATCCGCACCTTGAGTCTGTTCATGAAGCGGAAATGGATGGTGATGGGAGGCTTGTTGGTTGTGATACTTTGCTGTGTATATTTAGTCCGCACAACGCCATCCGGCTTTATTCCGACGGAAGATCAGGGTTTTATTGCGATTGCAGCATCCACTCCGGCAGGTACTTCTCTGCAACGTACGGAGGAGGTAATGAAAGAGGCAGAAACTAAGTTAAAGGCCCTGGATGCCGCAGGATTTGTGGTAGTAATACCAGGTTATAATCTGTTGACTTCTTCTACCAGTCCTTCTTCTACCGTTGCATTCTTTACAATGAAACCAATGGAGGAGCGTGGTAAAGTAAAAGACCTGAACGAATTGATCGCACTGGTGAATCAGACATTATCCACCGTAAAAGGAGGCGTATTCTTTGCCTTTAGTTTCCCAACCGTTCCGGGCTTTAGCAATGTGGAAGCGCTGGATGTAGTATTACAGGATCGTTCCGGTGGATCGTTAGGTAAGTTTTCAGAAACAGCTGGTGAATTTATCGGTGAATTGAATAAACTGCCATCAGTAGGAATAGCCTTTACGACTTTCCGCGCTGATTATCCTCAGTATGAACTGGAGATTGACGATGACAGAGCTACGCAATTAGGCGTGAGTGTGCGGGATGTATTGCAGACGATGTCGGCATTCTTTGGTAATACACAAGCTTCGGATTTTAATCGCTTTGGTAAATACTATAAAGTAGTGTTGCAGGCGGATGCGGAATATAAATCCAATTTAGATGCATTGAATGCAGCCTTTGTAAAGAATAACAAAGGTGAGATGGTACCGCTGAATTCTCTGGTGCATTTCAAACGTGTATTTGGCTCTGAAACGGCTTCCCGCTATAATCTGTTTAACTCGATATCGTTAAATGTGATTCCAAAACCCGGGCATAGTTCGGGAGAAGTAATTCAGGCCATCAGAGACCTGGCGGCAAAAAAACTGCCGGCAAACTATACACATGAGTTCTCCGGACAGACCCGTGAGGAGATCAGTTCAGGTGGACAATCTGTGATAGTATTCTGTCTCTGTCTGATATTTGTATACTTCCTGCTCTCTGCGCAATATGAAAGTTATATTCTGCCGATGGCGGTGATTTTATCCATCCCTACCGGCGTATTGGGCGTATTTGCGATGATCAACCTGAAGGGGATAGAAAACAATATATACATACAGGTAGCGCTGGTGATGCTGATTGGTTTGCTGGCGAAAAACGCGATTCTGATAGTGGAATTTGCCGTACAGCGCAGGCATGCGGGTAAGCCATTGATAGAAGCAGCATTGGAGGCCTCCAGGCTCAGATTACGTCCTATTATCATGACTTCGCTGGCATTCATTTTAGGCCTTTTCCCGATGAGTATTGCTGAGGGTCCTTCAGCCCAAGGAAACCACTCTATCAGTTATGGTGCTGTGGGAGGGATGATGGCAGGAGTGTTATTGGGCTTACTGGTTATTCCTGTGTTATTTGTCATCTTCCAGGGTCTGCATGAGCGCATCACTAAAAAATCATTTGATCACGTGGCCGGTCATCGTCATATGAAAGGTGTGGCCGAAGATATTCAGTTGAATTAACTATGAACATTAAACATATTATACAATCAGGACTGATCGTTGCGTCAGTCCTGGTATCTTGTAAGGTCTCCCGGGATGTAAGTGTGAAGGATACCGTTTTGCCGGTCAGTTACCAGGATGCATCCACGGATACCACCAATATTGCGCAATTACCCTGGGATAGCTTTTTTAAAGATCCTGAGCTGAATGCTTTGATAAAGGCGGCTATTGACCATAATAATGATCTGCAGATCGCGATTAAAGATATTGATGCAGCATCACAGGCCCTGCAACAGGCTAAATGGGGAAATGTGCCGGTTGTTGGTTTACAGGCGACAGGGAGCACCAGCCGTCCTTCGGATAATAGTCTGAATGGATTTACCCTTCAGCAGTTTCTCCAGCAGTCGCATATCGAAGACTATTCTGTGGCGGCGTTACTATCCTGGGAGGTAGACATTTGGGGCAAGATCCGCAGTCAGAAGGCAGCTGCACTGGCAGCATTCCTGAAGACCCATGAAGCGAAAAAAGCAGTACAGACACGATTAGTAAGCGATGTCGCAAAGGGGTATTATAACCTTTTGATGCTGGACGATCAGTTAGAAATAGCAAAGAAGAATGTAGCATTAAGCGATAGCGCGGTAGGGATGATTAAACTACAATATGAATCCGGGCAGGCTAGTCTGCTGGCAGTACAGCAGGCCACTGCACAGCGCCTGGTAGCAGCCGGCCTGATCCCACTTTTTGAACAACAGCGCTCAACGCAGGAGAATGCCCTGAATATACTGACAGGGAATTATCCGGGTATTATTAAACGGGAACAGCAACTCTGGTCTGTCTCTTTAGCCGATGATCTGCTTGCAGGTATACCTGCACAATTGCTCAGCAACCGTCCGGATGTGAGACTCGCGGAGCTGGACGTAGAGCAGCGAAATGCTGATGTAGGATATGCAAAGGCGAGTATGTATCCTTCACTGGTCGTTACAGCACAAGGTGGAATTGACGCCTTTAAGGCCAGTAACTGGTTTAATATCCCATCGTCCTTGTTTGGCGCTGTAGCCGGAGGAGTAGCTGTACCGCTTTTGAATCAGCGTAAATTAAGAACTACTTATGAGGTAGCGAAAATACGTCGCGATGAGTCGGTGATTCATTTCCGTCAGTCATTGTTGGTCGCTGTAGGAGAGGTATCGGATGATTTAGTGAAGATTGTCAAGTTTCAGGAAAGACAGCGGCTGGTATCTGAACGTGTGACGGTATTGCGCGAGGCTACACAGCATTCTCATATGCTTTTTGGAAATGGACTGGCGAGTTATCTGGAGGTGATTACAGCGCAGAGTAATGTGTTGCAGAGTGAGTTGGAGCTTGCGGGGGTGAAGAATGCAGAGTTGGGGGCGAGGGTGGATTTGTATAGGGCTGTGGGAGGAGGATGGAAGTGAGGGGATGGGTGTGAGGCGAGTACTCGAGTCCAAATAAAAAGTAAGATGTATTAAAAGTAAAAGAAAGGTTCTGGGAATCAATTGAAAAATATTTCTCCATTAGGTATCCGAAATCAAAGGGGCTGTATCGTACATTGATACGGTCCCTTTTGTATTAGTAAGATTATCGTGATCATTATACGAGATTAATAACTATGCTAACAGGTAAATCATTTTTACTTTTAAGTAGTCTTTTCTTTTTTAAGTGAAGGAATATAATTTACATCTTGAATATGATTATTATATACATCCATTATTGCATTCAAAAATTGTTTTAACGTAATTATTTATACAATTCAAGAATTATAAGTGTTATTTATTTATCGAAACTGCAACTTAAATATTATTGATATGTAGTGAATGCATTGGTGTAATAAGTGTCTACTATATAAGTTGCTTATTGAATATTTTATCTATCTATAGTCTGCTTAGTCGAAAATTTTAAAATAAATAGCTTTTATATTTTACGGCATTATAATGTGAATTATGTTTAATGAATTGCATATAAGGGGTTGAATTTGAAATAATAGAGATACGTTTATCAAATATGCATCTACACAGAAAGAATTTCTGACGTTTCAGGTAAAACTTTTGAGGAAGTATGGTTGAATCAAAGGCAATAATATCATTATTATTATTTATTGTGAGTACTTGAATATATAATTATTTCTGTCATACAGCTAACAACTACTACGTTGTCAGATATCTTAAACTTAAATGAATAAGTATATAATTAATATATACGATATTTTTTTATAGATATGAAACCAAAAATCTTTATAGGCTCATCATCCGAAGCATTAGACCTCGCAGAAGCGATACAATCAAACCTGGAACATTCAGCATATTGCACTATCTGGAATCAGGGCATTTTTAGCTTATCAAGTAATGCTTTGGATGACTTATTAAAGACTTTGGATGTATATGATTACGGAATTTTTATATTTCGGCCAGATGATAAGAGTACAATACGTAAAGAGGAATATTCTACTATACGTGATAATGTAATATTTGAGTTGGGGCTTTACTTTGGCAAATTGGGAAAAACCAATGCATTCTATCTTATTCCACGGAACTATCCGAAACTACATTTACCATCTGATCTTGGTGGAATTACCGCAGGAACCTATGACCATGAAAGATTAATAACTGATAGAAACTTTAAAGCAACTGTAGGGCCGTTTTGCACCCAAATTAAGGAAATGCTAAATAAAGGCGAATTAACTAAAACCAACATAGGCGTTAGTAAGGCAGCTTTCTTCAATAATTTTACAACTGATTTTGAATCACTAATAAGAGCGGCTGATAATATCACCCTTTTTTTTATCCATAGTCGACAGTGGCGGGAAAACAACCAGAATGCGATAGATGGCTTTCTGAAACGCAAGAACACAAAATTGAATGTTTATCTCCCCAATTTTACTAATACCAGCTTGCTGGAAAGGATAAAAAGCAACTTTTCAGACGCCGTGGTTATAGAGAGTCTGATCAAAGATGCCTTTAGATTTTTCCTCGAACTAAAAAGCGAGTTCAAAGGTAAAGTCGAAATCAGGTATTTCAACTTTTATCCTACCTACTCGTTTTATCATTTTGATAATGAAGCAGTCGTTGCAATGTATCCAACTACGCCAAAGAAAAAGAATGTACCGTCCTTCCTGGTGTCGAAAAATTCGGCTTTTTGGAATTTTATTGAAGATGACTTGAGAGAGTTGAGAAAGCATGCTAAAAAGATTGATAAATTTATAATCGATAAACTATAGTATAGTTATGCCGGAATTACCAGATCTTCAAGTTATTAGCAAAAATCTGAATAAAATATTTGCTAATAAAAAAGTAGATAAGATATCTATTTTCAAAGATAAACGCCTCAACGCATCTGTCGAAGAATTTACCTCTACAATTGAGCATCAGAAGCTACTCAACATTGGCCGAAACGGCAAAGAGTTATTATTAGATTTTGAAAATGGCAGTCGGTTAGGAATACATTTAATGCTAAAGGGTGAGCTACATTTGTCCTCCGAGGCTAACATCAAGCATAAAGTCTTCGAATTGATATTTGAAGACCACACAGGATTCGCTGTTACTGACTTTATGGGACAGGCGAAACCTATATTGAATCCTGTAGAAAGTGATGTGCCGGATGCCGTAAGTGATGATTTTAATTTTAAGTATTTCAAGCCCATTCTTGCTAAAGCGATAAAAGCAAACATCAAAAAGATTCTAAAAGATCAAGATATTGTAAGAGGAATTGGTAATGCTTACATAGATGAGATATTGTGGGATGCAAGAATTTCTCCACTTTCAATCGGCTCTAAAATTCCGGATGATTGGATAGAAAAAATTATTCACTCTACAAAGAGTGTTTTAGCAGAAGCTGTAAAGCAGATAGAAAATATTTCTCCGAATATTATTTCTGGAGAGGAGAGGAGTTTTCTGAAAGTTCATACTTCTAAACCTGAAACACCTACGGGATATAAAATAACTGTTATTGAACTCGAGGCAAAGAAAACTTATTTTACAGAGGAACAGATATTATTTCAATGAGGATTTGTCGGTTGTCAGAATAGCTAATTAGACAAAATTAATTAGTTCGTCTGGAATGAAATGTACATTTAGAGGCTAATTGTAAGTATTTTCTATAATTGGAAGAGTCGTTATGGAGGTGTGGAAGTTTCAGATGTAAAGTGTTTAAGGGATCTGGAGGAAGAATATGCTGGTCTGAAGCGGATGTATGCTGATGTGTTACTGGATAATCAGCTTCTTAAAGATCTCTTCACGAAAAAGGCTGGGTCCTGCCACTAAAAGACAAATAGCAGATGAGCTGGCTAGTGAAGAAGGTATTTCTGTGAATAGTGCCTGCAGAATTATATCCTTTCCAGGATCTCAATTTTATTACAGTAGCCGTAAGAATGATAATGCAGTTATTACGGCATTGCAGGAACTGGCATTTAAGCATCATAATTGCGGCTTCAGGATGTTTTATTTGTGTAGGGCAGGTCATAATGGAATCATAAACGGATTTGCCGTGTTTATAAGCTATTATAACTAGGCTCAGAGCAGACCTTGACAATATTAAAAAGCAAAGGAACCGCCTCAATTACTTTTGAGACGGCTTCTTTCCGCTTTAGTGCCCAATAGTGGTATATTTTACGAATCAATTTATTTTGATTATGAGTAAGTTGTACTAATTATGAAGCATGATTCCTCTTGTTTGTTTTAACTTTTGACATCTACTCTGCAAGAATATTTTCAAGCAAATTAATGACGCGTACGCTTATTTTTCAGTATATATGTATATGAATGATAATGTGTTGAAATGCTTTGATGTTTTATTTTGTTGTATTTTAGAGCTCTATAGTATTTAACTCTAAGTAACCCCCGGATCCACTTATGTTATTTAATTTGAGTGAAAAACAGCGAGAGGCCTTATTGGCAAAAGATAAAAGATTATTGATATTAGCCGGGGCCGGTTCTGGAAAGACAAATACGCTTATCCAAAAGATCTTGTATACACTCCAAAAACCTAAAATAAGATCATCTAATATTCTTACAATTACATTTACAAAGAACGCGGCAAACGAAGTGGTTGATCGCCTCATACTTGCCTATGATGCCAAAGGGATATACAAGAATTTTCTCAGCGATAAGAAGATATCCAAAGAAGAAAAGGATGACGAGCGGGGTCGGCAGGTCAAGAGTAATCCTCATCTAGAGAGTATTACGGTTAAAACATTTCATGCATTTTGTTATCAAATATTAAAAGAGGCTAGTGGAAGTTCTTTTGATAATAAATTTCGCGTTTTAACAGATAATGATGGCGATGGCCTGAAAGTAAATATTAAAGATGCAATACAAGAGAAACCTAATGACATATTCGCGAAGGTATTGAAGGATAAGTGTAAATCGACTCAATACTTGTTGGATCTAAAGAGGTATATCCTGGACTTTTGCGTAGATGTAAATCACTTCAGAAGACCTGCAAAATCGTCTACAAATACTTATCCATATTATTATACTGCACTCCGTGGACATAGAGTGAGATCCAAATCAGAAAGAGATATTGCAGATTGGCTATACAGACGAAATATTAAGTATGAGTATGAAAAGGAAATCAATTTAGTAGGATTTAGTTTTAAACCAGATTTCTATATACCACAAGCTGATCTATATATTGAACATGTGAGTGGTATTAGCTATAATACTACGAATAAAGATAGGGAGTTTGAGATTGCAGGTAGAAATCATGTTAAAACTTATGAGTCAATAATGGAAGACTCTTCTTTGTTCAATTTAAGAATGGAAGAGATTCTAAAAGATAGATTATCAATTTCTAGCTCACAAGTTGCATCTTTGAAATTTGACGAGGAATTTAGAACATACCATGATAAAGTATTTGATTTTATTAAGATGACGCATAGAGCTATGTCTATGATAAAATCAGGTCCAGATTCCTTCGAAGAGATATCGGAAAAGGCATCAAAGCATCAGCATGAAAGGGTACGTATGTTTTATAAGTTGGCAATTCCTATCATGAAGGGGTATAAGGAATATTGTGTAGATAAATCGTATCTGGACTTTGATGATCTCCTTATAGAAGCAATCAATTTGCTGGAGAATAATGTAGGTGTTCGGAAAGCTTATCATGATCGTTTGAAATATATTTTAGTAGATGAATTCCAAGATGTAAATGCGTTGCAAGTAAAGTTGATAAATCTTCTTCTTAATACAGAAACTCAATTATTTTGCGTTGGGGATGACTGGCAAAGTATTTACGGTTTTCGTGGATCTGATGTGGAGTATATTGTTAATTTTAATCAATATTTTAACGCTGCGAAGATCATAAAATTAGATGTAAACTATAGAAATAATGAGGCTATTGTAGGAGCGAGCAATGAAGTGATCAAGAACAACAAGTTTAAAATTGATAAGAATATAGTTGCTCACAAAGAAACGCGAAACAAAATTCAAATATTTAGGGCATTGGAGGCTGGTGTTGACGATGTAGCGTACTTATTGGAAAAGGTGAAGCAATTGATAGATAGAGGATATAATGGTGAAGATATTCTGATTTTATATCCACGATCCAAAATGTTGAAGCCCTATGCAGAAGCCTTAAAGATGGAAGGGATGAGAGTAACTACAAAAACCATACATGCATCTAAAGGTCTTGAAGCGAAGGCCGTATTCGTTATAGGTCTCAAAGATGGAGTCGGTGGATTTCCGGAAATCTGGTTAGATGATTCGGTATTTACAGTGATTAAAGATGTGGAATATGACATGTTGATGGAAGAACAACGTCGTCTGTTTTATGTGGCACTGACAAGGGCAAAAGAGGAACTATATCTTATTACTGTCAATAAATGCGAGTCTGCTTTTATTGACGAAATTCCATCTAGATTTTATATAAATGATGGTGACATAGCTGACAATACCACGAATACAATATTGGTATGTATTCAATGTAACTCAGAACTTAAAAAGGCTTTTAAGTTCTGTCCAGAATGTGGGCATGATGTGAGTAACGGAAGCCTAAAATAGACCTCAAATTAGTGTAGACATCTTTTAATTTTCTCAGGTTTTCAAAGAGTGGAGTCAGACCACACTAAAAAGCAAAAGGTCGGAGAATACTCCGACCTTTTGCTTTTTAGTGCCCAGAACTGGATTCGAACCAGCACACCCTTGCGAGCGCTGCGACCTGAACACAGTGCGTCTACCAATTTCGCCATCTGGGCAACTGATTTCCGTGTCAGGGAGTGCAAATGTAGAAACTTTTTTAAAACCAACAAATTTTTTTTAGAAATCAGCCTTTAACAACCCTAATCTAAACCTCCCAAACACCTCCGCAACCCTTACCTGTCCGCTACCATCTACCATTTCCCCTGTAAAAATATTTTTCCATTTTCGGGGAGCTCCCGCCGGCAATAACACGGTAGCATCTTCCGCCGAAGAGAACAGCGGCACAATCACCACCACCCAATCCTGTCTATACACCCTTGCATAAGCTACAACCTGATCGCTATTCGTCTGCAAAGGGAGATAATCCCCATCCTGAAAAAGCGTCGCATGCGCACGCCGGAAGTTTAAAGCCTTCCAGGTTACAAACAACTTCTCCAACCCACTACGCTTATTCTCAGAAAGATATTCAAAGAAATCAGGCTGTTGCTCACGGGCAATGATATCATCCAGATACTGCTTCCGCATATTGTAATTCACCGGGCGACGGTTATCCGGATCCACATAACTATGATCCCAAAGTTCACAACCCTGATAGATATCCGGAATGCCGGGGGCAGTAATTTTAATCAACACCTGTGCAAGCGTGGCTGCGAATGCCTGTTCATCGACAGTGTCAACTAAACGGCGTATGCTATCAGGAAAACTTTCATCCGTCAACAGCCGCTGTACAAAGCTAACAGCATTGTCCTCATATACTTTTTCAGGAGCAGACCATGCCGTATTCACCTTCGCCTCCCGCAGTGCTTTAATCAGATACTGTTGCAACCGCTCAGTGTATTCAGAAGTAACAACCCCATCTACCGGAAACCCGGAAATAACCGACTGATAAATAAAATACTCATCATTCAGTGTCAGGCCGCTATTGGGAAATTGCTCCCGCCACAGCATAAACTGCTCTTTCCATACAGAAGGATGCAGCGATAGCATATTCAGCCGCATACGACCGTCTTCTCCCCGTTTTGTATCATGGGTGGAGGTTGTATTCAGTGAACCGGGGGTATGCTGCTGACGGGCAGCTAATCGCTGATGGAAGGTGTCAATGGAAAAGTTAGCTGTCGCCGGACTATCACCCACCTCATTATGTGAAAGCAACGCATTGTATACGTAGAAAGTAGTGTCTTCAACTCCTTTCGCCGTCACCGGACCGGTAAACTGCATCAGCCGCTGAAGGAACAACAACCGGTTACGGGCTCTCTCCGCATCTGGAATATCCTCCCATAAAGCTTCCAGTATCCCTATCTCAGTTTCCGCCCGGCGATTCATCGCCCGTATACGGGCAAAAGTATTTTGGATGATCTCCCGGGAATAGTCATCAATTGGGAATTGTCCCGGATAGAGCCGATATACCGGCAGACAAACAATAAACAACGCAATCGCTTCCTTCAGCTGTTCCCTGTTAGTGCGCGCATCAGCCAGTTTAAGCGCATAACAGTAGCGTATGAGGTTCTCCCATTCTCCGCTCATATATCGCTCTAAAATGAGTCTTTTCTTCTCATAAACGATATCCTGGTAAGCCGGTTGCGCTGGTAATAATTCCTGGTACCAGGCAGCCAGCTCTTTTTCTCCTGCTTTATTTGTCAACAGATGATTGGTAAAAGACAGAAATTCATAACCACTCGTTCCCTGCAATGCCCAGTCGGGAGGTAAAACCTCTTCGTGTTCCAGAATCTTCTCCGCTATAGTGTAGCAATTACTCCCAAATAATACCCGCAGCCGCTGAATATAGGTTGCCGGGTCACGCAGACCATCTATATGATCGATGCGTAACCCCTGTATCAGCTCCTCCCGGTATAGACTATGTAAAAAAGTATGATATTCATCAAACACCGCCTGTGACTCCATGCTCAGTGTGATCAGTTCATTGACCGTAAAGAATCGCCGGTAATTGATCTGTTGATCTGCTTTCTGCCAGCTGCAAAGATGATAGTATTGTTGTCTCATTACTTGCAGCAAAACAGCCTTATCATTACTGATCCGCATCGCAATACCCTCCAGTACCGGTCTGTTTGCAGTCGCATATAATTCCCGCTTTACCTCCGTCCAGTCTTTCAGTGCAATCCCTTTTGTGGCCTGCTGATATAAATTGTCAAATAACCCGGTTACCGGCAGGGCATCACTATCCTTTAATACAGCCTGTAGTACCTCATACGCGGAAATCGACAAAGGGAAAGTCTGTTCAAAATAATTTATCTCCAATCCCTTATCGGTATACACCAGCTTTATTTCCCCCTCCGCAATACAATCCTCCAGGTCTTTTCCCAGGAAAGGTGTCATCAGCTTACCAGCCAGATCAGGAGAGGGATGCTGCCAGTCGATGTCAAAATATTCGTAATAAGGTGACAAAGGCCCCCGTTCCATTACATCATACAACCGATGATTACTCATGTGAAAAGCCATATGATTGGGCACAATATCCTGCAGCCAGTTCATCTCCTTTTCCTGCAGTATCTTTTTAATTTCCCGCAATTGTTCAATGCTGCCAATAGCAGGATTGATCGCATGTGGATCAGTCACATCATACCCATGCAGACTGCCCGGTGAAGCTGTGAAAATAGGAGATGCGTAGACAGTGGAAATACCCAGTTTGTCCAGATAGTCCAGATTATCTTTCAGATCAGTAAATGTAAAATCGCCATGCAATTGCAGACGGTAAGTAGAAGAAGGTGCATTATATGATTTCATAAACGATAGCTGAGAATGGTTGTATTGAGATAGCTTCAGAAGTAGTCGCCTGGTCAGGAGTCGTACTGCCCGGTCCATGCCAGATAGCAGCGGCAGAGTCAAACTTTTTCCATAATTCCCCTGACCCTGTATATTGATAGGTTACTGCATGATCACTAAAATTGAAGAGTAACAACAGCCGGTCATCATTCTCCGATCGTTCTACCAGCAGCAGCTGTTCCTCCGCCTGTGGAATCTGGACTTTTACCCCATCTCGTGCGGTATTCAGCATAGCTTGTCTCGTCCTGCGAAATGCGATCAGAAAGCGGTAGAGTTCCATCAAAGCAGCCGCATTATCTGTTTTGGTATGCCAGCTGAGCGTGGAGTTATTAAAAGTCTCCACGGACTGCGGCTCGGGCACTTCTCCTTCCCAGGCAAAGGAGGCAAATTCCTCCCTGCGGCCATTCGTAACCGCCTCAATAAGGTCCTTGTCACTATGACTGGTAAAGAACTGAAAAGGATTGGTCTCACCATACTCTTCTCCCATAAACAATAAAGGAATGTGCGGTGATAACAACACCACAGCGGCGGCCAGTTTCTGCGCCTCAAAAGACAGTTGCGTCGTCAGCCTGTCCCCCAGCATCCTGTTGCCTATCTGATCATGGTTTTGCGCAAACACAACAAACTGATGGTAATCATTCTCCGAAGGGGCCACACCAAAATGCCTTTTTCGCACGCCGGAATATTCTCCGGTAAAGACATATGAATCCTGGTAAGACTTCGCCATTGGTGCCAATCCGCCGAAATCTGCATAATAGCCGTTTACCTCGCCGGTCAACAGACTATGCAGCGCATGATGAAACTCATCTATCCATTGACCATGCATCCCATAACCGCCTTTCTCCCTTGGCGTGATGTACCGCGGACTATTCAGATCAATCTCCGCAATCAGAAATTTCTTTTTACCGGAAGACGCCTGTAAGGCATCTACCAAAGCAGACAACTCCGACGTAAAATGATGTGCTCCACAATCCCATATCGCATGCACTGCATCCATTCTTAAGCCATCTATATGAAACTCATCCAGCCACATCAGCGCATTCTGAATATAATAAGCCCTGACTGCATCACACCAGGCGTCATCAAAATTAAGTGCTGGGCCCCAGGGCGTTTTATACTTATCCGTAAACCACGGCCCATATTGTGCAAAATAGTTTCCCTCTGGTCCCAGGTGATTGTACACCACATCCAGTATCACAGCGATCCCATGCTGATGGGCAGCATTGACCAGTGCCTTTAATCCGTTAACGCCTCCATAGGAGTGCTGCACGGCAAACGGATAAACGCCATCATATCCCCAGTTACGATCTCCCGGAAACTGGGCCACGGGCATAAGCTCTATAGCAGTGATCCCCAACGACCGGAGATACCCCAATTTGTCAATAATGCCCTGGAAATCGTGGGTCTGGGAAAATGTGCCGGTATGTAACTCATAAATGATCAGTTCACGCAACTCGAGGCCCACCCAGCTATTATCCGTCCATTCAAAATCCGTGTTAACTACTTCGGATGGCCCATGTACACCTTCCGGCTGATAACGGGATGCCGGATCGGGTAAGGTGCTTACTTCATCGAGTATATATTTGTATCGTGTACCTGCGGATAGGCCTTCTATCGTAGTATGCCAGTAGCCTTTATCATCCCGTTGCATAGGATAGACCTGCGGCTCCGGTTGTATCACTGATAATGCAACCTGCTGACGAAATGGAGCCCAGACACTGAATTTACATGTATTGTCGGACTGCAAAGCAGCCCCTGCAAAAGGATAAATATTTGCCAAAGTTTTTTGAGAGAGAAACTGAAAATAATATGCCAGCGATATGCTTCGCACAATTATCATCTATCAGCCTGATCATGTGGAAATTATGCGGCACAATTTCTACAGTATGGGCCTAAAAAAAACCTTTGTCCCGGCTTTCACACAGCAGATTGAACTGTGCAGGGTTTTTGCTAAGTATATGTCATTAACCCGAAAGTAGATCTATCTATGTCAAGTAAAGTAAAGGACACAAACTGGTGGAAAGAATCGATCATATATCAGATCTATCCATGGAGTTTTAAAGACAGTAATGGTGACGGCATCGGAGATCTGCAGGGTATCATATCCAAACTCGACTATATCCAGAGTCTGGGTGTTGATATGGTGTGGCTGAATCCCATTTACAAGTCTCCAAACGATGACAATGGTTATGATATCAGCGACTATTATGATATCATGAAGGAAGTGGGAACCATGGACGATTTTGACGCTTTATTGCACGGGCTGCATGATAGAAAGATCCGTCTTATGATGGACATCGTTGTCAACCATACCAGCGACGAACATCCCTGGTTTCAGGAAGCAAAACAGTCCCGGCAAAGCCCTTATTATAACTATTACCATTGGTGGCCTGCTGAAAAAGGGAAACCACCCCGCCGCTATAGTCACTTCGACGCTACCGGTAGCGCATGGACATACAATAAAGCAACTGACTCCTACTATCTTCATTACTTCTCCGAGAAAATGCCCGACCTCAATTGGGAAAATTCGGAGACGCGTAAGGCCATATACGCCATTATGAACTTTTGGTTTGATAAAGGTGTAGACGGGTTTAGAATGGATGCTATCTGTTATATCTCAAAAGATACCCAATGGCCGGATGTGGAAAAGTTAGTAGCTGAAAAGTACCAGCATGACTGGGCTGGTTATTACGCACACGGTCCGCATTTACATGAATACTTACAGGAAATGCACCGTGAAACGCTGAACCGACCGGACGTCACTACACTGGCAGAAGCCTCCGGTATCACAAAAGAGGAAGCCCTGGATTTTGTAAAAGAAGACAGGAAAGAACTGCACATGTTGTATCACTTCGAGGGCGTCCAGTTAGGATTTGCCAAAGAAGGATACAAACGTCTCGATCCTAAAGGGCTTGACCTCCGCCAGCTAAAACAGTTATACACTGAATGGGACAGGATCTTTGAACTGGATGGCTGGGGAACCATCTATCTGGGAAATCACGATCAGCCACGTATGGTAACCCGCTGGGGAAATGATGATGAGCAATTCCGTGAGATCTCTTCCAAAATGCTGATCACTTTTCTGCTCACCATGAGAGCAACACCAATTTTCTACTATGGTGATGAACTCGGTATGACAAATATCCGCTTTGAGAAGATAGAAGACTACCGTGATATCGAGACCATCAACATGTATAAATACATCCAGAGTCAGGGTGGTGATGTGGCACATTTTCTGAAAGATGCAGCACTCACCGGAAGAGATAATGGTCGCACGCCTTTTCAATGGGATGAATCTCCCAATGCTGGTTTTACAACCGGTAAACCCTGGCTGAAGATCAATGAAAATTACAAATTGATCAACGCCGCTCAGCAGGATAGGGATGAACGCTCCATTCTGCAATACTTCCGTCAACTGGTACTGTTGCGTAAGCATAAACCAGTGTTGATTCATGGTAAATATGAATTACTGGATGCTGATCATCCACAGGTATATACCTACACCCGTACACTGGATCAGGAGAAAATGCTGATCGTTCTCAACTTTTCAAAAGAAGAGGTGTTGTACACATTGCCGTTTGTGCTCGACATCGGTACTGAACCACTTGTGAATAATATGCTCTCCTTTAAGCTCGAGAATGATACTGTAACACTTGCTCCTTATCAGGCATTGGTCTTCGGACCACTGCCGACAGACTTGCCGCCTTTGCAGGACGAGGAACAGGCTTTTGCTGAAGACCTGCCGCTTGAGAAAATAAAAGAAGAAAACTCAAGCCTGGAATCAAATGAACTTGCTATCTGACAAATGATTAACTAAACATACTCCATGCTATCCCTTCCTTAACGCGGGAAGGGATAGTGGGAGGCCAACCATGTGCTATGAACCAGACTGTAGTATATCCGGGCAGTCCCTATCCGTTAGGGGCCACCTGGGACGGAAAAGGAGTAAATTTCGCCCTCTATGCAGATAACGCAACCGGTGTTGAACTCTGCCTGTTTAACACAACCGCAGACGAGGCTGAAGCCGTTAAAATAAAGATCAAAGAACGTTCTCACCAGGTATGGCACTGTTACATACCCGATATAAAACCCGGCCAGTTGTATGGTTACCGCGTACATGGTCCATACGAACCACAAAATGGTCATCGCTTCAACGCAAAGAAATTATTGATAGATCCATACGCCAAAGCAATCGCTGGTACCATCGATTGGAGTGACGCGCTATTCGGATATAAAATGGGTGACGCCGAAGAAGACCTCAGCTTTAGTGATGTAGATAGTGTACCCTTTATTCCCAAGAGTGTGGTGATCGACCAGTCCTTTGACTGGGAAGGCGACCGCGCTCCCAGGATCGCATACAATGAATCCATCATCTACGAAGCACATGTAAAGGGCTTTACAAAGCTGCACCCTGATATCCCGGAAGATATCCGGGGCACTTATGCCGGTATGGCTCATCCCGTGACTATCAATTACCTGAAGGAATTAGGAATTACGGCTATTGAACTAATGCCGGTGCATCACTTTGTAGCAGACAGACACCTGGTGGACCGCGGACTGACTAATTACTGGGGTTATAATACCATCGGTTTTTTTGCGCCGGATGCCCGCTACGCAGCTGGTGGCGTACTGGGGGAACAGGTCACCGAATTCAAACAACTGGTCAAAACACTCCATCAGGCAGGTATCGAAGTGATCCTGGATGTGGTGTACAATCACACGGGGGAAGGGAATCAGATGGGGCCGACCTTGTCTTTCCGGGGAATAGACAATGCGTCTTACTATCGCCTGACGGAAGACAAACGCTATTACATGGACTATACCGGCACGGGGAATACCCTGAACGCCTACCTGCCTAACGTACTACGCCTGGTGATGGACAGCCTGCGTTACTGGATTCAGGAAATGCATGTAGATGGCTTCCGCTTTGACCTGGCCTCTACACTGGCCCGTGAACTACATGAAGTGAATAACCTGAGCGCCTTCTTTGACATCGTCTACCAGGACCCGGTGATCTCTCAGGTAAAACTGATCGCAGAACCCTGGGATATCGGTGAAGGTGGCTACCAGGTAGGAAAATTCCCTCCCGGCTGGGCAGAATGGAATGGCAAATACCGTGATTGTATCCGCGACTACTGGAGAGGGGCCGATAGTATGCTGGGCGAATTTGCCGAACGTTTTACCGGTAGCTCCGATCTGTATAAGAATGACTACCGGAGTCCGACAGCCAGTATCAACTTCGTAACAGCACACGATGGTTTTACCCTGCGGGATCTGGTATCCTACAATGATAAACATAACGAGGCAAATCTCGACGATAACAGAGATGGGGAAGATCATAACCGTTCCTGGAACTGTGGGGCTGAAGGTCTTACGGATGATGAGGGAATAATGGCGCTGAGGAGCCGTCAGCAACGTAATTTCTTTGCAACACTCCTCCTGTCACAGGGCGTGCCGATGATAGTCGCAGGGGATGAACTGGGTCGCACACAAAAAGGAAATAATAACGGCTATTGCCAGGATAATGAAATATCATGGGTGAACTGGCAGCAGATCGATAATGAGCTGTTACAGTTTACCCGGCAGCTGATAGCCCTGAGAAGGGCACACCCTGCCTTCTGTCGCAGACGCTGGTTCCAGGGACAACCGATTAAAGGAATAGGACTGGAGGATATCGCCTGGTTCCTGCCAGATGGCTCGGAAATGTCAGATGAGCATTGGAGCCATGATTTCGCAAAGTCCATGGCAGTCTTCTTTAACGGGAAAGGATTACACAATAGCGGACCAAAAGGTGAGCAGATCGTGGATGATAGCTTTTATATCATTTTCAATGCACACTATGAGCCGCTTGACTTCACCCTGCCCCTGGAAAAGTATGGTCATACCTGGACAAAAGTCCTGGATACCCGTGATCTTCAGGTCACAGAGCGGGAAGAAGTATTAAAAGCACAGGAAACGATTAATGTAGACGCGCGCTCAGTGATGGTGCTTCGCCATAAACTGATGCATTAAGTCATCAATTGATAAAATACATGAATTCTATGCTGCTCCCCGGCAATTGTACCATCTTCTCATGGTGCAGGCCGATCTTGTTCAGCAGGGCAATGGCATGGTTATTCTTTTCCGTTGTAATAGCAGCAACCCGGGACAGTTTCAAGGTGGTAAGGGCATAGTCTTTTATCGCATTGGCTGCTTCATAGGCATACCCTTTACCAGTGTAATTGGGCAGAAATGCAAACCCTATATCTACCTCTTCCAAACCATCTCTTTTTATCAGACCCGTCATCCCGATAGGCGTTTTATCCGTTTTTAGTGCCACCAGGTATAATCCGAAACCATACTGGTCATAACTGGCCAATGGTCCATTGATCAGGTAATTACGGGCGTCATGCAGGCCTCTGACATTCCTGTCGCCGATATAAATCAGCCAGGTAGGAGAATTAAGCAAATGGAATATAAAGGGCGCGTCATCAATGGTAAATCGACGGACTTGCAGGCGTGCTGTTTCGCAGATAAGCATAGTACTGTTTCTAGAAGTTCTTAAAATGACAGCTATTAAGTAAGTTAGCAAAAAAAATGCTAGATGGTTAAGTATACCGCAACCATATTGAAATTTGAGCAGCAGGGAGAGAAAACAGGATGGACATATGTTATTGTACCGGAAGATATCGCACAGGAGATAAAACCAGGCAACAGAAAGATATTTCGGGTAAAAGGAAAGCTGGACAAGTACGCGATAGAAGCGACCGCAGTGATGCCCATGGGAGATGGTTCCTTTATACTGCCCCTGAACGCAGCAATGCGCAAAGGAATTGCCAAAAAGGTAGGAGCTAAAGTTGAAATACAGCTGAAAGAGGACGATAATCCCGATCCGGTTACTTCTCCCGAATTCATGGAATGCCTGCAGGATGAGCCGGAAGCCCTGGCGTTCTTTAAGACACTGACCAAAGGGCATCAGAACTATTTCCTGAAATGGATAGAGACGGCCAAAACCGAACCGACCAAAGCCAAACGTATTGCAGAGTCTATTACCGGACTGGCCCGTAAGCAGGATTATCCGGCAATGATCCGATTCAACAAAGGAAAATAGTACCTTCGCGGCAAAATAAAGCGATTACATGTATAAAGTAGGTGAATACAACCTGTTAAGGGTAAAGAAAGAAAGCGAATACGGTCTGTTCCTGGATGGGGGCGATCAGGAGATCCTGATGCCTAAACGTTTCGTACCTGCCGGCGCCCAAAAAGGAGATGAACTCAAAGTATTCATTTATCACGATTCGGAAAACCGCTTGACAGCCACCAACCAGGAGCCATATGGGATAGTAGGCGATATAGTGAACCTGAAAGCAACCGGCGTAACAGAACAGGGCGCGTTCCTCGACTGGGGATTGATGAAAGACCTGTTTGTGCCAGCATCCAAACAGATCAGCAAAATGCATCCCGGACAGGATTACCTGGTAAAGATCTACCTGGATGAACTAACCAACCGCGTAGCCGCTACTGAAAAAATAGATCCTTACTTAAGCAATGAGAATCTTACTGTGAAAGAACTGGACATGGTAGACATGATCGTTTACCGCCGTTCTGAAATAGGGTTCATTGTTATTATCAATAATCAACATACCGGTGTACTGCACTACAGCGAAGTATTCGGTACTCTGGATATAGGTGATAAACTCAAAGGATTCATTAAATCCATTAAAAGAGAAAAGATCGATGTGGTAGTGGGTAAACCAGGCTATGACAGAGTAGAGACTGAAGCTGATAAGATCCTGCGACTGCTGAAAGAAAATGATGGCTATCTGCCTTACCATGATAAATCCGATCCTGAAGAGATCTATGAATTCTTCAGCATGAGTAAAAAGACCTTCAAAATGACTACGGGCGCCCTGTATAAACAACGTAAGATCATCTTCACACAGACGGGTATTAAACTGATCGATGAAGAATAAAATAGTAGAAAAGAGGATGCAAACGCATCCTCTTTTTGTTTGTATAACCCTCCAATCAGGTCGCTGCATATTCACCATATGAATATCTGATAACTCCCATAGCAAAGGTTCTCCACCATACATTTCCCTGTTATAACACATGCTGTTTATCTATTGCATATCAGCCTACTGTGTTTCAGCTGATCACACTGCGAAAAAAAAGTAATCGTTTGCGTGGTACCCTTGGGGTACTTACACGACAAATATGTTGGCCTGACTCGGCGGAGTCCGGTGAACCGTACCTTTTAGTCTATGATAAACCTTAAATAACACCCTCAAATGAAAATCCATTACACAAACCGGTTGTGCATTCCACAAAGCATGCGTCAACTAAGACTATTCTGTACACTTTTGCTGCTGCTCCTCTGTCTGGGCGCAGAGCACGCATTTTCCCAGCTGTCCCGTCTGCGGGCAGATGGAAAACGTATCGTCAACGCCAGTAACCAGGAAGTGATCTTTAAAGGGATCAACGTAGGTGGCTGGTTGTTGCAGGAAGGATATATGATCAAACCTTCTTTCTCTGGTGGCGGTACACAGTGGTCCATCAAAAAACGCCTCTATGACCAGGGGCAGAGCGACGCCGCAGTAGAAGCATTTTACCAGAGCTGGCGCGACAATTTTATTACCAAAGCGGATATTGATTACCTGGCTTCCCAGGGCTTTAACAGTGTTCGCCTGCCATTGCACTATGACCTCTTTCTGACAGCCGCACAGCGGGCAGTAAGAAATGGCGTAGCGCGCAATGCATCAACTTACAACAGCTATGTAAGTTCGCTGACCTCCTGGTACAACAGTAACCAGTTGTTCAACGATCAGAACCTGGAAGGTTTCCGCCTGACAGACAGTCTGTTGAAATGGTGTGCTGCCAACAACATGTATGTGGTGCTGGACCTGCACGCAGCTCCGGGTGCTGCTGGTACTGACGCCAACATCTCTGATGCACTGATGGGGAATGATCTCTGGAACAAACCTATCTATCAGGACATCACCGTACGCTTATGGCAGCGTATCTCTGCACGTTACATTAATGACGACCGTGTAGGCTTTTATGATCTGATCAACGAACCCAATAACGTTCCGGCTAATCAGAGCATCCACGCGCTCTTTGAAAGACTGATCAACGCTATTCGCGCACAGGGTGACACACACCTGTTAATGGTGGAAGGAAATGGCTGGGGTAACCAATACAACTACCTCGAACCATTTACCTTTACCAACAGAAGTAATCTGGTGTACAATGCACACCGCTACGGTACTTCCACATCAACAACTACTACCAATGGCGATGCCAACCAGATCAACGAACTGGGTAACATCAGCAACTTCCGTAACACACACAATGTGCCGGTAGTAGTAGGAGAGACCGGAGAAAACAACAGCAACTGGCTGCGTGCCAATATCGCGGCTATGAATGCTGCCGGAGTGGGTTGGTTCCACTGGACCTACAAACGTTTTGACGGTGGCGAGAATGCCGCATTGCTGCGTATTCCTCCGCCGTACCTGATGGATGGCGCTGGCAATATGAGCGCTGTATTGAACAACATCAGATTTGTCAACAACGTAAAGAACACAAACACGATCGCTGCTGTAGCGCCAGGCAGAAGTTCTGCTAATGCACCTATCGGTAAAACGATCTGGCTGCAGGGCTTTAACGGTAAATACGTTAACTCAAGGAACGGCCAGGGCGCCATGTGGTGCGATTCCGATACGCCACAGGCATGGGAACTCTTTGCTGTGGTAGATGCGGGCAATGGTAAGATCGCGCTCAGAGGTAACAACGGTATGTATGTTTCTTCTGAGAACGGTGAGCAGGCAATTACCTGTAACAGACCGACTATCCAGGGCTGGGAAGCATTTGACTGGCTCGAAACGGCTGACGGCAAGGTAAGTCTCAGAGGCAGCAACGGGCTGTTTGTCTCCTCTGAGAACGGTGCTGCTGCGATGACCTGCACCCGTCCTACTGCGAGTGGCTGGGAAGCATTCGGTTATAGCGTAGTAGGGAACGCGCAGGATGTTCCTGATCAGGATGGACCAACTGCGGCCCCAGGTCAGTTTAAAGTTGTAGGTTACTGGCCTGGATGGGCGGGTAGTCCGAGCACCAGCAAAGTACCTTATAACAAACTGACAAACATAAACTATGCATTCCTCCTGCCAAACAACGACGGTACTTTACAGGGACTGGACAATCCAACCGCATTACGCGCGCTGGTAACCCAGTCACACGCTGCCGGTGTTAAAGTATCGATCTCTATCGGCGGATGGAACAATGGTAACGATCAGGGCTTCGAAAACCTGGCACGTAACGCATCTACCCGTACCACTTTCGTAAACGCGGTGATCGCATTCGTAAACCAGTATGGCCTGGATGGCGCTGATATTGACTGGGAATATCCTGACAATGGCGCTTCTGCTAATAACTATGTATTGCTGATGACAGAACTTTCCACTCAGCTGCATAGCCGTGGCAAACTGCTCACAGCTGCTGTAGTAGGTGAAAACGGTGGAAGTATCCTGGCCAGCGTATTCCCGCTGGTAGATTACCTGACTCTGATGGCATATGATGAAAACGAATATCAGCACTCTACCTATAGTTATGCACAGCGTTCGCTGAACTACTGGAGGGGTCGTGGGTTGCCAAAAGAAAAAGCCATCCTGGGTGTACCATTCTATGGTCGTCCGAGCTGGGAATCTTACGCACAGCTGCTGGCAAGAGGCGCAAGTCCAAATGCAGACACTTACCAGGGTGTAGGATACAACGGTATCCCTACTATTAAGGCGAAAACTAACCTGGCATTCGATCAGGGTGGTGGTATCATGATCTGGGAACTGTCACAGGATGTTACTGGCGCTAACTCCCTCCTGAACGCGATCAACCAGGTTGTGTTAGAGAGAGGTGATACCACAGTAACGAACCCGAATCCGGATCCGACCACGGCGCCTATCGGTAAAACGATCTGGTTGCAGGGCTTTAACGGCAAATACGTTAACTCAAGAAACGGACAGGGTGCAATGTGGTGCGAGTCAGATATTCAGCAGGCATGGGAACTCTTTACGGTGATAGATGCGGGCAATGGTAAGATCGCGCTGAGAGGTAACAACGGTATGTATGTTTCTTCTGAGAATGGCGAACAGGCCATCACCTGTAACAGACCGGCTATCGACGGATGGGAAGTGTTTGACTGGATCAGCAACAGTGATGGTTCCGTCTCCCTCCGTGGCAACAATGGCATGTATGTTTCTTCTGAAAATGGAGAACAGGCGATGACCTGCAACAGACCGGCTATTGATGGATGGGAAAGATTCAACTGGGCAGCAGCATCTGCATTGACAGCCTCTTCGATCGCTGCCGTACAACAGGAGAAATCAGCGATGAGTATTGCTGCGAATGGCAGTCTGCTGGTATATCCTAATCCGGTAATGAAGGGAAGTACCCTGACCGTTAACGTGAAAAAATACAATGCAGCCGCTCCGGTACATGTATCAGTAGTGGATGTGAATAAGCGGGTAGTAGCTTATAAGAAAGCCAACGCCGCAGTCGTGACAGTATCTACTGGCAATATGGCCAGTGGTTTCTATATACTGACTGTTACCAATGGTAATAACATATTTACCAGCAAGGTACTGATTCAGTAACCATATAACACGGGAAGGGCTGCCTTCAGGCAGTCCTTCCTTCAAACAGATGTGTACGAGGCAGGAAACGGTAAATGATCATCATGTAATCAAGTGTTTTTTATATAAACCGTCACTGGTTGAAAGTCCGGTGATCTTTTCCCTCAAATTAACCGTTTAATTATGCGTAAACACTTCTACTGTTTACTGGCAATGTTTGCCAGCTGCCTCGTATCTCCTCTGTCACAGGTACAGGCCCAGACAACTCCTGCAACCTGGCAGGAACATTGGTTTGAACACGTGCAGCTATTGCAGCGTGTCTACCTGGATAATGACCTGGCGCTCTATTATGACAATGATGTGAGCCGCTCTGTCACCTGGCCCAATCAGTTCCTCTCAGACGTATGGCGGTATACCAAAAAGACATACGGTTCCTTTGGTACCGAACCACAGCTGTATGCCGTCATGCATGCCAACAAATACAGCGGTGGTCACCCTTCTACTTACTTTGATGCCAGCCACGATTTCAGAAATGTGATCGACGCAGGTCCGGGTAACTGGACAGGGGCTACAGAAGGTGACCATAACCTGCTGACGCATGAAGTCGGACATATTGTGGAAATCGGCTCTAAAAACACGCATGGCTCTCCTGCTTTTGGTATCTGGGGAGACAGTAAATGGGCAGAGATCTACATTTATGACGTCTACAAAGGTCTGGGATTGACTACCTACCAAAACTCAGTCTACACGCAATTCACAGCAGGCAGGGATAATTTCCCAAGAGCCAATACCGCCTGGTTCAGGGACTGGTTTTATCCAATCTACAATCAGTATGGCGGTACACAGGTGTTAAACCGTTATTTCGTACAGGTAGCGCTCTATTTCTCCCGTACTGGCTCCGAATACAACGGCGGCATGAACATGGGCGAATTTGTACATTTCTGGAGCGGAGCTGCAGGTGTAAACCTGAAGTCACTGGCAACGACAGCATTCGGCTGGACCAGCGAATATGAAACACAATTCGTACAGGCACAGCAGAAATATCCCTTTACTTATAGCACACCTAAGCCAATTGCTGCCAGTCTGTTCCAGGATATCAATTACGGTGGTTACGGCGTATACCTGCCGGAAGGCAATTACAACCTGACCACCCTCAGAGCCTACGGTGCAAGGAATGACGATGTCACCTCGCTGAAAGTAGCTGCCGGCTACAGAGTCACTTTCTACATGGATGACAACTTCACCGGTTCTTCCAAAGTATTTACTGCGGATGCGGCTTCCATGGAAGCCGGCTGGAATGACCAGGTGTCTTCTATCAGAGTGGAAAAACTGGCTGCTGCCACAGTAAGCGTAGCACCTGAAGAAAAAGACGGTTTATCCCTATCGTCGGACAAAGGACTGGTAGTATTCCCGAACCCTGTCAGCAGAGGTACTTCCCTGACGGTAAGGGTAACGGAATATGACGCCAAAGCGCCACTGAAAGTATCGCTGGTAGATGTGAATAAAACGCCGGTGGTACACCAGACCGCCAATGCAGCAACTGTATCAGTAAATACAGGGAATGTAGCGGGTGGTGTATATGTGTTGGTAGTTACAAACGGTACTAAGTATTACACAAAGAAGGTAGTGATTCAGTAGTATTCGGCTCCCTATATATATGCAAAAAGGCGTCCCGCGTAAGCGGACGCCTTTTGCTTTTGATTTCATCCTTTCTTACTTGCCTGTTTTAACGTGCTTCAGTTCAGCGCCTTCTCTTATTTCTTCGTTAGCGGCGGCCAGAATGGTGTCGCCTTCGTTGAGATTGCCATAGATTTCAATTTTACCATCAGCTTCGCGGCCGGTTTGCACCTGTACTCTTTCCGCTTTGCCGTTTGTTACCCTTACCACGAATACATTCACTGTAGAATTCACCACCGCTGCTTTTGGTACCAGGAAGGTGCTATCAGCCGCATCCATCGGAATATTCACTTCCGCGATCATTCCCGGTAACAGCTTTTTATCATTGTTGATCACATCCATTTCAATACGCTGTGAACGCAGACGGGCATCCAGTGCGCCGGAAAGACGGTTCACCTTCGCTGTGAACTGCTGACCGGTAAATGCCTTCACATTGAACTTCACCTCACTGCTGCTGTTCAGATACGCAGTATAAGATTCCGGAACAGAGATCACCAGACGGAGTTTCTTTTGCTCCTGAAGGGTAAATAAAGGCAATTCAGAGCCTTTCCCTGTCGGACCAACATAAGCGCCCGCACTTACATTTCTCGCGCTGATAACGCCTGAAAATGGTGCTCTGATCTCCAGGTAGTTCCTGTTGTCAGAGATTTCCCTGTAAGCTGCCTTACCGGCATCCCATTGTGCCAGGTCTGACTTCATACGAGCCTGCGCTATATCCAGGTCGTTTTTGGAAACGGTACCGGGTGTCAGACTGGTATTATACAAACGGTCGTAATTGGCTTTACTGGCCAGGTATACCGCCTCCTGTGATTTGATCCGGGATTCAGCTCCGGCCAGCTGAGAACTGATCTCAGGTGCTTCCATAGTAGCCAGCAGCTGCCCCTGACTTACCTCCGTACCCACATCTACATGCAGTTTCTTTACGAAGCTGCTCACCTTTGCATAGATATCTACCTGCTGGTAAGCGATCAGCTCACCGGGAAGTTGCAGAGAAGAAGTGAGTTTACCTTTCTGCAGGGATATTGCTGCAACAGCAGCTTCCTCCTGTGCGGTTTCTTTATTTTCTGATTTACCTTCTGTGTGGCTACAGCTGCTGAAAAACAGTGTGGCAGGTAAACTTATTGTGATAGCAAGTGCTTTAAGACTGTTCATATTATTCGTGTAAGGATGGTACATAGTTTTTACTTTCTTTATCTTCCGGATCGAGTGATACCGATTGGGTGGTTGCTTTACCCTGCGCCCATGCAAATACCAGTGGTAAGATAAACAGGGTGCTGAAGGTAGAGGCGATCAGGCCGCCGATCACCGCACGTCCCAGGGGAGAGGTCTGGTCGCCGGATTCACCCAGGCCGCTGGCCATTGGGATCATACCTGCCACCATCGCAAGACTCGTCATCAGGATAGGACGGAGACGCAAACCTACTGCTTCTTTCGCGGAAAGTAGTGCATTACCATTCTCCAGACGCAACTGCTCCGCATTCGTGATCAGTAACACCGCATTCGATATCGATACGCCCACTGACATGATGATACCCATGTAAGACTGCAGGTTCAGCGTAGAGCCGGTCAGCAGCAGCAATGTCAGGGATCCGATCAGTACCGCCGGTACAGATGCCAGTACCACTGCAGATACTTTGAATGACTGGAAGTTAGCCGCCAGCATCAGGAAGATCACCACGATCGCTACAAGCAAACCTGATTGTAAGCTGTCCAGTGTTTCAGTCAGTGTAGAACTCAGACCGATCAGTTCCACGTTCAGACCACGTGGCAGTTCGCCCAGCGAGTTGATCGCTTTCTGTACATCCGCAGACGCTGTACCCAGGTCAATGTTGTTCGTATTGGCAGTAACAGACAAACTTGGAATCGCGCCAAGGTTATCGGCCTCTCCATAAGTTGTATCTGGTACGATAGTCGCCACATCGCCCAGTACCGGTCTGCTGGAGTTTCTCAGCAGCGGTATCTCATTGATGGACTGTATATCCGTCATCTTGTTTTCCGGTACCTGTACCTGTACACTATAACTCAGGTTGGATTTCTCATCGATCCAGATGTTCTTCTCTGTGTAACGGGAGGAAGAAGTGGAAGCTGTCAGTGAACGGGATATATCGCTCACATCCACACCCAGCTGTGCCGCACGGATACGGTCAATATTCACTCGCAGGGAAGGATATTTGGTAGACTGTCCCAACTGCACATCTCTCAGGTATGAGATCTGGTTCAGTTTAGTGATCAGCTTCGCGGCAAACTGCTCGTTCAGCTGTTTATTCCTACCTGTGAACCTTACTTCGATCGGAGTAGGAGAACCCTGGCTCAGGATCTTGTCTGTCAGTTCGATTGGTTCGAAAGATGGTTTCACACCAGGCAGTTCTTTTTTCATTTCTGCCCTGATCTTATCTTTCAGCTCATCCATATTCACCTTGTAATCCTCTTCCAATGCTACCTGGATGACTGCTTCCTGCGGACCAGGCATAAACAGATAGATCGGACTGATGGAGAACTGACCCGGGTGCTGACCCACATAAGCAGAAGAAATAGACACATGCTCCGGACCTACAATACGTTTGATCGCATCGATCGTCTTAATAGTGATCTCTTCTGTTTTCTCTGCCCTGGTACCTTCCGGTGCACGCAGACGCAGCTGGAACTGACTACCATTACCGCGTGGTAATACGTCACGTCCGATACTATTGATCAACAAGGCTACCAGCGCAATACCTGCCACCAGATAAACAGTTACGATCAGCTTACGTGCCGGCATCACCCTGTTCATAAAGCGCATAAAGCGGTTACGTACACGCTCAAAGCCGCTTACCTTACCATTATTATCAAAATCAGCTCTTTCTATCAGTTCTTTTTTATCATGATGAGGAACTGGTTCTCCTGCTTTATGATGTACGTGGTCCTTCATCAGCCAGTTGGCCATGATCGGTACGAAAGTCTGTGCCAGGAAGTAAGAAATGATCATCGCAAAACCGATCGCCAGTGCCAGCGGCAGGAACAGTGAACCTGGGATACCACCCATGGTGAACGCTGGTGCAAATACCGCCAGGATACAGAACAGGATCAGCAGTTTCGGGAAAGCGATCTCCTTACACGCATCCCATATGGCCAGCCCCTTCGGCTTACCCATGTCAAGGTGCTGGTGTATATTTTCTATCGTCACCGTACTCTCATCCACCAATATCCCAATCGCCAGTGCCAGACCACTCAATGTCATGATGTTGATAGTCTGCCCCGCGAGTTTCAGACACAATACCGCCGCAATGATGGACGTCGGGATGGTCAGGATCACGATTAATGCACCTCTTGGGTCACCCAGGAACAACAGTACCATCAAACCTGTCAGTACCGCACCGATCGTACCTTCACTGATCAGACTTTTTACGGAGTTGATCACATATACGGACTGGTCAAATTCATAGCTCAGCTTTACGTCTTCCGGCAAAAGTGCCTGGAATTTAGGTAATGCGGCCTTCAGTTTCTGCACCACTTCCCAGGTGGATGCATCACCTGATTTAGCTACACTGAGGTATACGGAACGGCGTCCGTTTACAAGGGCATAACCGGCAGTTACGTCAGCGCCATCTTCTACACTCGCCACATCGCGCAGATAGAGGTTCTGTACGCCGCCTTTAAAGAGTGGGATATTTTCGAAATCTTTTACCGTTCTGATAGCGGTGTTGGCAGGTGTGATATAGTTCACATCGCCGATACGCACGTTACCGGAAGGAGAAGTCTGGTTGTTGATACGCAGTGCTTCTACCAGCTGGTCAGGCGTCAGATTGTGAGAACGCAGCAACTCCGGGTCTGCTTTGATCACCACAGTACGCAAGTTACCACCGAATGGAGGTGCCGATACCAGACCAGGGATCTGTGTAAAGGATGCACGCACATAAGTATTAGCGAGGTCCAGCAGTTCGTTATTACCACGTTTTTCACTGCTTAATACCAGTTCGCCCACAGGCAGGGTAGAAGCGTCAAAACGGATAATGAACGGTGGCTGTGAACCGGGAGGGAAGATAGCCTGGATACGGTTACAGAATGCACTGAGCTCTGCCTGTGCCTGCGCCATGTTCGTGCCCGGATAAAAACTCACCTTAATGAGGGTCAGACCCTGTATGTTTTTGGTCTCAATCGCCTTGATACCATTTACATAAAGTAATATGTTGATGTACTGTTTACCGAAGTAGGCTTCCATCTGGGTAGGAGTGTATCCGCCAAAAGGGTGCGCGATGTACATCACCGGCAGGTCCAGTTTGGGGAAGATGTCCACCTTGATCGTTCTTACGGCGCCTATACCGAAGAAGAACAGGGCAGCCACTATTACCAGTATGGATATTGGTTTGCGTAATGCTGATCTTATCAGGTTCATTTAATTAGAATTCATTGATGAATAGAGAAAAATTGCCACTCGCAGCTGCTTTCAGCAACAGTGCCTGCCATACATTGGTATAGGCAATATCACGGTCTGTCTCTGCACGGTTCAGGGTATAGAATACCTGTGTTACATCCACAATAGTATTCAGTCCGTTCCGGTATAATACTGTTCTCTGGTTGTAAGCTTCTGTTGCTGCATTCACCTGTATCGGCGCTTCTGCATAGTTGTCGAGCGCATTTTTGATCCGGGTGTCTGACAGTATTAACTGCGCAGCCAGTTGCTGGCGAACCAGCTCATATTCATCCTGGAGGCCTTTTGATACAAATTTCTGAGCGGCTGTCTGGTGTTTCACTCTCAGCGGAGAGGTCAGGTTCCAGGTCACTCCTATACCCAGCAGATAGTTGCTGCGGTTAGGTTTAACGCCATCCCAGTAACCCTTGTTATAAGCTGTCTGGTCAGTGATGTAGTTCGCGTCAAATCCCGAACCTCTCGTCTGTATTGCACTGAATACGGAGAAAGCCGGATAGTTCAGCGTATGGATATAACGGGCCTGTTCATCACTTACCTTGATACGGTCTTCGTAGTACTTCAGTAACGGATGTCCCTGGATATTTGCGCTGACACTGTCTGATAACGCACCTGGTATACGTGCAATAAACAGGGTGTCCAATACAAAATTGATAGGTGTTACCCCCATCAGTTGCGCCAGTTGATTGGAATAGGTCTGCTCTGCATCTTTCGCCTTGGTATAGGCGATCTTTGCATTGGATACCTCTGCATTCGCCAGGGTAGAATCTACGCCCGGGATCAGCCCATTCAGTGCTCTTGTTACCACCACAGAACGGAAGGTGTCCGCACGCTCCAGGTTGTTCCACCAGGAACGGGTCAGACGTTGTGCTGCCAGCAGGTTCAGATAAGCGCCTGCAACCCTTACGGAATGCTGGAACTGCTCCTGTTCCCAGTCTGACTGGTCTCTGTTCACCGCTGCCTGTGCAGCCTTGATCTTCTCCCTGGCGCGGCCGAAGGCAAAGAAATCCCAGTTTAAGTTGGCGAGATAAAGTCCGCCGAATGCCGCGTTCCAGTTCTGTGAAGGCAGGGTAGGACCCGAAGAGGCCACCCCTAAACCATTCAGACCATAAGATGGGCCAAACTGGCCGTTAACGGTACCATAATCCTGCTGGGCGGATACGTTCAGGTTGGGTAAATAATCCCGCTTTGCCTGTGTGGCTGTAGCTTTGGACGCGCTCAGGTAATTGGCTTTAGCCTTGACGGTCCCATAGTTGGCCAGCGCGGTCTGTACTGCTTCTTTCAACGTCAGTACCTGCTGTGCGTGTAGCGCCTCCATCGATCCGTGCCATAACAGCAGGAAAAGGACTACGACGATTCTTTTTGTTTGCATGATAATACTTAAACATTAAGACCATGAACCCTAAAACTGTTTCTCAGGAAAACGTGTGCTGGATGCTTCCTTTAGCGGCTTTATGTTCTCTGTTGATTCCTCGAAAATAATTTGCATGATATGCCAGCCTCCGGCGTAATCATATTGAATGTTGAAATGGTTGACGTCACAGATCTGTTTCACGATCGCCAGACCTATACCGATTGAATCACTGTTCCTGCTTCCTTTTTTGAAGCGTCTGAACAACTGACTGGTAGGTACTTCCGGTGGATTACCGGTATTGGCGATGACCAGTTTTGACCTGTTTAATGTTACACTGATCTGACCTCCCTGTACGTTGTGTCTGATGGCATTGCTCAGCAGATTGCCAAGTAAAATGTCGGTCAGCGCGGGGTGTAGCTGCACCTTAACGCCGGTGTTGATCATGGTCTCCAGTGTAATGGATTTCATATCCATCAGTTCTGAAAAACTCTGCAATGCATCTGTGATCAGTTGTGACATAGAGATGCTTTGCCGGGTGTCAAACTCGTTGTTTTCGAGTCTGGCAAGTAGTGTCAGTGAACTGTTGATCCTGGATAATTTGTCGATCGCATTCTGCATATCCCCGATCAGTGGTACGATAGCATCTGGCTCCTTACCCTGCAGATAAGACTCTGTCAGTAGTTCCAGCTTGTTACGTAGCACAGCCAGTGGGGTTTGTAATTCATGAGACGCATTCTCTGTAAACTCTTTCAGAGAACGATAGTCGTCCAGCGCCTTGTCTGCCATCCCGTTCAGGAAACAGTTCAGCGTTTTCAGCTCAGCCGCATTGGCGGCAGGTAATTGCAGCGGCTTTCTGTCTTTGAGGTTGAATGAACGCACTTTCTTCATCGTCTGATGAAAAGGCGCCAGTATCAGTCTCGATACGAATCGGGCTGACAATACAGTCAACGTCAGCAGAATGGCAAAGATCCAGATGAAAGAACTAAAGAGGCCTTTTAAAATCTCTTTCGCCTTGGTAATGTAGTTGTAAGACGAAATGCTATAATAATGGCCGTTGATATTATAAAAAGAAGTAACCGTCAGCCTGCACTCGCGGTGCTGTAACATCGTATTAAAGAAAGTATGCTCATACACATCATACTTATTCACAGGTATTTCAAATTCCAGCATTTTGATCTCTACCGGTCTGCCCTTCATGTAGGTATCCGGTGATACGCCGTGCCGCATCTGCATCGCCATCTGGTCATTACATACCTTCAGACGGTCGATCTCTGCCTGGTCTATACCTGATTTTACCTTGTGATAGGCGATCACAAATCCTACCAGCATCGCGGTCAGCGTGATGCACAGATACCATAAGGTGAACTTGTTGATCAGCTTCATGATACAGCAGTATTAAATTTGTAACCTAATCCGTATACCGTATTAATATAATCTGCTCCCTCCGCAGCATGGATCTTCTTCCGGAGATTCTTCACATGCTGGTATACAAAGTCAAAATTGGCCAGGTTGTCGGTATAGTCGCCCCACAGATGTGCTGCGATCGACTGACGGGATAATACCCTGTTCTTGTTCACAAGGAAATATAAAAGCAGGTCAAATTCCTTCGGTGTCACATCCAGTATAATCTCATTCACACTCGCTTCCAGCGTATCCGTATTCAGCGTGATCTCATTAAAGCTCACGATATTGCTCCCCTGTAGTTTCTTTCTTCTGAAGATGGCTCTCAGCCTGGCATGTAATTCGGGAAGATGAAAAGGTTTGGTCAGATAATCATCCGCACCGCCTTCCAGTCCGCTTATCTTATCGTCCAGTGAGTTTTTCGCGGAAATGATCAGTACACAACTATCAATCTTCTCAAGGTGCATGAACTGTAATAATTCCAGTCCGTTTCCATCCGGTAAGGTGATATCCAGTAATACACAGTCATACTGGAACCCTGACAACTTATCATAAGCTTCACTGCTGGTATGGCTTACCTCGCACAGATAACCTTCCTTTTCGAGAAAGTTACTAATGCTGCCGGCCAGCTCCATGTTATCTTCAACGAGCAGAACTTTCATATAAGCTGCATAATTCGTTTTTAAATTTGAAGCAATCTTGAAGCAATGTCACTCTTACGTTTATAAAAAAAGAACCACCGGTCATACGTGGTTCTTTTTAACTGTCTTGATGTCCGTTGAGTACCTTAAAAATTGTACTGTAAAATTGGTAAGAATCCTGTTCTTAAGATTGTTCCATTCAAATGAATAGTTGTAAAATTCAAAGTTTTTTAATGGCCGGGGTTGCTGGGGAAATAACTATATTATCAAGTATTCTCTTAACTGATTGGTAGTTATATATTTACGAATATGCTGCCTGCCGGCATAAACAGGGTGATTTTCACTATTTAATTCAATAGTTGTCTTTTTCAAAGGTTCCGGGGTATTTTTCCGGGTAATAAAAAGGGGTTGTCCAGCCATAGGTGGACAACCCCTGAATAAAACGGGTCTGTTGCAGGTTTAGCGTAACAAATTGATGGCTCCTTTTTTAACTACACTGGTTTTATCCGTCATATTGATCCTGACAGTATAGCTATATACGCCTGATGGCTGTAGTTTACCATTATAAGTACCATTCCATCCGGTCAGCTGGTTCGTCTGATAGATCAGCTCACCCCACTGATTGAACACTTTCATCTCGATCGAAGAGATAGAAGTACCCTCCGGTTTAAAGTAATCATTCTTACCATCACCGTTTGGTGTAAAGGCATTTGGAATAAAGATTTCCCCTGGTTTAGGTTTGGCGCTGGCCAGACCTGGCAGACTATTCTGACAAGCCAGTGGTCCCAGGGCGATTACTTTAATATTGATGGACTGCTGATTGGTAATACCGCTCACCAGATGTGTTGTACCTGTATTGCCGCTGCTCGGAGCGATGTAAGCACCTCCATCCACAGATACGAGGTAGCCGGTAGCTCCAGGGACCGGATCCCAGGTAAAGGTCACGCCAGTGGCGGTGATCGTACCTGCTTTCACGACCGGGGTTGCTGCCCTGTCAAACGGAGTGACCGTCACCGCTGTCCTGTCACTTGCACACGGACCATTCACTGCCTCCACATATAAAGTCGTTTCTGCCGTGATGGCTGGCGTCTCATAGGTTGCGCCGGTACCTTCTACGCTACCTCCGGAAGGGAAGGTGTACCAGTTGTAGGTAAATGGTGTGCTGGCGTTGGTGATATTCAGAGTCGCCGTACTGTCCGGACAAAGCGTCACCGGTGTTACCAGCGGTGCGTCCGGTTTTTTTGTAACGGTGATCCTGATGCTGTCCATCACGATACATCCATTTTCATCAACACCGGTCAGTTTGAAAGTCGTCGTGGTATCTGGTGAAATTGTGAAACTTGAGTCAGTTCTGGTGCCGGGTTCCCAGGTATAGGACTGCATCCGTCCGCCTGTCGGAATCGCCCAGACCTTCGTGTCAGTGCCGGTACAGATATCGCCTGGTTTGGCCAGTGCCTTCAGCAGGATCATGGATTCTTCACTCACGTCTGCGGTGAAATCCGCCGGACAACCATTCGCATCGGTCACTGTCAATGTATAGGTGCCTGCTGCTACACCAGTAGCGGTTTCTGTTGTCTGTACGGGTGTTGTATTCCAGGAATAGCTCAGGGGGAAAGAACCGCCGCTTGCTGTTGCCTGTACACTGCCATCACTATTGCCACAGGTGGCTTTAGTCACTTCTGTGGTCACTGCGATAGGTACATATGCCTGACCGGATACAGCCAGGAAAACGGCTCTTGAACTGTTGCCGGGATCGCCGCTCTGTACATAGCTGATGGTAACAGATTCAATATCCTTTGCCTGGTTTTCACAGGCAGGAGCTATATCGATACAATAGATACGTGGGTCATTCGAACTGAGACCTTCCACACTGTAAGGGCCTGCTGCCTGTCTTTTGATACGGCCATAGCTGTCAAAAACAGGATTGGTACCACCAAACCAGTCAAGGATGGTAGAGGTATCAGGAACGGAATGCGTGCCGTCTGTATAATTAAAGGTAATAGACACTGTACTGCTTTGCTCTGTAGAATAACAGAGAAAACTGATCTTACTGTAAGCGCCGGGTGTAACAAATGTCAGGGTGTCTAAACCTGTTGTCAGGTTAACACCTCCGTTTTTAGACATGTACAATACGTTGTTGCCGGTATAATCGGCCATCTGGTAAGTACGTAAGCCTGTGGAGAAAAGACCGTCATTGGGTATACCCGCATCCAGGTTGTTAAGCGCAGCAAAATCAAAAGTATACAGGATCTTTTCCTGGATATCCAGGCCTGTACTAGTCACGGCGGTAGCGTTTATGCCTGCTTCTGCAACACCATCATTGTTGTAACCCGTTACAGCTATAGGCGTATAGGTTTGTGCATATAGCCGGCAGGCACATATTACCAGCATGGAGGCAACAATTAGAACACGTTTCATTCAATTGGTATTTTTGGTTGATACTAAATTTATTACCGTAGCAGCGCCACCCATCCAGTGTAGGGCTTTTCGTCTGCCGATGTTTTGATGACATAATAATAAGTACCCACTGGTAGTGGCTGACCGCGTCTGGTGCCATCCCATGGGGTATAACCGATGCCCGTAAATACAATCTGGCCCCAGCGGTTATAGATTTCTGTTGTAGCCATTGGTCTTGCTTTCAGACCATCCACGCTCCAGTTGTCATTGATCCCGTCTCCATTCGGACTAAATACATTCGGAATTTCCAGTACCAGATCAGGCGTTACGATGTACCATGCATGGCTGATGCTGTCAGTACAGCCGATCTCATTTGCTGCGTAAAGGGTTACTCTGTAGCTGCCGGGTAGTTCATATTTGTGCTGTGCGTCTTCTGTGTCCGCGGAATTACCATCTCCGAAATCCCAGCTGTAGCTGACTGCGTTCTCCGAAGTGTTATTGAACGTAAACGAGCCATTCTTGAATTCTACCGGTACATTCTCTCCAGGGGCCGCGCTGAAAGCTGCTACAGGCGGTGTCAGTATGTTGATCAGGGCTGTCTTTGTAATGGTTCTTGTACATAATCCCTGGGAGCTGGCGGTCAGTGAAACGGTATAGACGCCAGGCACGGTATAGTTACATACGGGGTCTTCTTCAGTGGTTTGTGTACCATTGCCCAGTGACCAGGTATAACTATCGGCCAGCTGTGACAGGTTGGTAAAGCTGATCTCCTGCGGTGCACAGGCTGTCGTCAGATCTGTTGAGAAATCAGGTACGGGTATCGGTATGGCGGTAATGGCCACAGGCGCCGCCGTATCTGCGCACACACCATCCTGTATAGAAAAAGTAATGGTGCCGTTTCGCTCATAAGTGATCATATAGGGTCCATAACCAGTGCCGCTTCTGACAGCACCGCCTCCCCAGTTCCAGGTAGGCACTGCATCCGGACCGTTACTGCCGGTATAGGTTATAGTAATGGACTCACCTGCACAAACGGGCGTTTTGCTGACAGTGAAAGCAGCTATTGGTGGTTGTGATACTACTATAGTATGCGTGGTCATCGCCGATACGCAGCCATCTTCCGTGATCTGTAACTGTACCGGGTATTGCCCGGCTGCATTGAAACGGATATCGTAGGGTCCCACTCCTGTACCGCTTTGCACCGTGGCGCCGGCAAAGTTGTGCCAGTTATAAGTGGCAGCAGGACCTGCAGTTCCTGTAAAGGTCAACGTGTTACCTGTTCCCAGACAAACCGTATCTGGTAACACACTAAAGTCAGCAACAGGTGTAGGTTTAACTGCTACTTCCACCGTATCTCTCACCGTACAGCCAAATTGGTCCTGTGCAGAAACGATATAAGCAGTGGTATCGGCAGGTGTTACTGTAATACTGTTCCCGGTACCGGCTCCTGGTGTCCAGGAATAATTAATGACCGTCCCGCCGCTGGCAGTCACACTGAGTGTTGACGTCTCGCCGGCACAGATCTGTGTGGGTGTTGCTGTAGCGGTCAATGTGGCCGTAGACAACATCTCAACGGTTGCTGTCACATTGGTGACACAGTTATTCGCGTCCCTGATCGCCAGGGTATATGTACCGCCTGCCAGTCCGGTCGCCGTAGGCGTAGTCTGTACCGGCGTGGTATTCCAGCTGTAGGAGAGTGGTTGTGAGCCACCGGTCGCCGTAACCGCTATACTACCACTGGCGCCGCCGCAGACAGCGTCTGTTTTAGTACTGGTGTAGGTAAGCGGGGTAAATGATTCGCCCGACAGACCAACAATCAGTGCCCGCGAACTGATATTCGGTCCCTGCACATACAGGAATGAAACAGAGCTGACCAGCTTAGACTGGTCCGCACAGGGGATGTTGAAATCAAAGGAATACATACGGGGATTGCTGGGCAATCCGTCTACCGTCGGAAAGGTGGTCGTTCGCGTAAGGCGCCCCATCCCGCTGAAGATAAAAGGTGTTCCGAAAAACCAGTCCTTGATCTGCAAAGTGCCCGCATTGGAAGATGTGCCATCTGTAAAATTGAGGGTGACAATGACTGTACTGTTGTTCTCTGTACCAAAGGCCAGAATACTCAGTTTACTGTACATCGCCGGTGTCGCAAGCGTTAATGTGCCTGCCGCCAGGGAGTTGGCCACATTGCCATTGGCGGACAAGTATAAGGCATTGGGAGCCGTATAAGGGCTCATCTGGTAGGTACGGGTACCGCTGACAAAAGTACCATTGTCAACGATGCCACCGCCGATACCATTTGTAGCTGCGAATGCCTGGGTATGCAATATGTGGTTGCTGCCATCGATCACGGTAGACGTTACCGCTACCGCATCGGTACCTGCTTCTGCTACAATGTCTGCATTATAACCTGTTACGGTGATCGGTGTAAAGGTCTGTGCATACAATAACTGCGTGCTGGTATAGATGGACAATAATAGGGTAATAGTAAAGATGCGCTTCATGAACGGTCATTAGATTTCGGTCAATAAATTGGCAGGGTATAGGCTTATAGCCATGCACAATTACGGAGGCCCCTGAAGGAAGCATCCGCCAGCAACAGTTAACTTTCACAGGTAAATACTCGGAAATGAAAAAAAAGGGTGGGTGAGGGAATATATATTTTTTATTTCAATAATTAAAACAGGTAAGGGATAGACTGTTTTTACAGCTATCGGGGTCTGAAGATGGTAGGTTTTAAAAAAGAAGAATCCAAAAAACAGGTCAGATCACCGTTATTTCGAATCTTCTTGAGTTGATAGCAGGCCCCTCCGTTTCCCAGGTGCGGCGTTGCTCAAAAGTGACTGTGGCCTGTCCAGGCTCCTTCCCGTTGATCACAAAGGATTCTTCATTATTGATACGTGCTTCCTGCCGGATGGCTTCTGCTTCCTCGTCATGCGGGCTGACTTCTACACAGTCCGTATTACTCACCCTGTAATACCAGTGGAAGCCGGCAGTACCAAGATCGGGCAGGATAACAGGTAAAGAGGTCCCTTGTTTTATCTTTTTGGATTCGGTTTCCATAATAGCAGGTTTTAATGGAAATTGAGGATAACAGTACGGTTTAACTGCGGCAATCATCAGGCCAGAAAGATAATCAGGCTGTTATATTTGGTTATGGAACGATAATTGCTGCCTTTCGCCCGTTTAAAAAAGCCAACATGAAAGCAAAACAAATCATGTACATGTTCGTCCTGGGTTTATTCCTGGCTTTTACCGCATGTACTAACCCCACCCCCGAAAATTATTTTGACAGGGCAGTACTCAATACCAATATGTTCAATGATTTCGCCAGTGAGAATTTCACCAGAATGCTCATCGCCACTACTGTGAAGTACGAGGGCGTAAAGGGGGATACCGCTAAGAATCAGGCATTCACCATGGTAGACAGCAAAGCAAAGTACATCGAGAAAGCACTGAAAGATATCAAGGCCCTGAAGCAGACCGATGAAACAAAAGAGATGCTGCAAACCTCAATCGCTTTACATGAATATGTATTGCCGGTTTACCAGAATGAATATACCGCCCTGGCAAAACTTTGTGACAGTGGTGGATCCAAAGAAGATATCGCTGCCCTGGCACTGGAGATCGATAACAAATACGCAGCGCACTTTGAAGAACTGTTCATCAAACTGACCAACGAAGGAAAAGCGTACGCCAAAGCACATAACATCAATGTGACCTGGGGTAATTAACGATATAACATCCTCTCAGCTAACAGGCTGTCACCGGTATCCACTCCGGAGACAGCCTGTTTCTTTTCCACGGGAATCTTGTCAATATGAATTATTTGTTATATTTTCCCGGGTCATTTGAATGCTATGGACCAAGAATTGTTTGAACGACTTCAAAAAGAAGGTATTATCTCCGCAACATCTGCAGAAAAGATCCGGACTGTCACTGCTCACAGGCTATTTTCTGTACACTGGGAACTAAAGACCATCCTCTACCTCGGCGTACTGTTATTGAGCGGTGGATTGGGTATTCTCGTGTATGAGAATATCGATACGATCGGTCACCAGGTGATCCTACTTGCGATTGCGCTTGCATGTGCAGGCTGTTTTTATTACTGCCTTAAACACAAATTGCCATTCTCGAAAGAGAAGGTGCCTGCCCCGAATGTGCTCTTTGACTACATCCTCCTGTTAGGCTGTTTGTTGCTGATCACTTTCATCACGTATTTACAGGTACAGTATAATGTATTTGGTACGCGCTACGGCATGGCGACCTTTATTCCAATGGCCATCCTGTTTGGAGCCGCATATTACTTCGATCATCTCGGCGTATTGAGTATGGGCATCACCAACCTCGCCGCCTGGATGGGAGTAACCGTGACGCCTTTGCAATTGCTGACAAATAATGATTTCAGCAGTGCGCCTTTGATCTATAGCGGACTACTGCTCGGTATCATCCTGGTGGCCGCTGCTGCTGTGAGTAAGTATAAAAATATCAAAGCACACTTCACTTTTACTTACAGCAACTTTGGTGTACACGTATTTCTCATTGCGACACTGGCGGGTCTGTTTACCGCTTTTGATGGCGCTATCGCCCTCTGGGCTTTCCTCCTCACAGGCGCCGTAGCACTGTTCATGTGGCAGGCCATTAAACATAAATCTTTCTATTTCGCATTGATCATTACCCTTTATGCTTATATCGGGTTGAGTTATATACTGGTACAGTTGCTAATAGAGATAGATGATATCGGTGCTATTTACGCCGGATTATTATACTTCATCATATCGGCTATTGCCTTCGTGATCTTACTTGTGAAACTGAACAAAAAACTGAAAAAAGCATGATCGCATATAACAGTAAATCTTTAGATAACCGCGATATACAGGAACAGGCGGAAGACGCCAGAGAAAGAGCCTTTATTACGCCTGAAGAACTGGAAGCGGTCAGGACTGCCTATCCGGTTGATCTCTACACACCTAATCCCTACATGCGGATCGGTATTTTTATATTGACCACCATCATCATGCAGTTTTCCTTCGGACTTTTCTGTCTGATCATGGTAAGCGCCATGAGTGAAAAAGCATTTTCGGTGCTTTGTTTCTTTTTTGGCGCCGGCTCATATGCAATAGCAGAGTTCATGGTGAAGGATAAGAAACATTATAAGTCCGGTGCAGATGCCGCCCTGATATGGATAGCCGGTGGCTTTATCCTGGGTGGTGTGATTCTCGCTGCGAATGCCGAAGGTAATCCATGGGGCTATTGCCTGGTTACCCTGATACTATCCACTTTATTTGTACTGCGTTTTGCAGATGTGGGAATGAGTATCGTAGCACACTTATCACTCCTGGCACTGTTGTTTTCCATACTGGAATCCCTGGGTACATCCGGGAAGATCGTTGTTCCGTTTACAGTGATGCTGGTATCCCTGGGAGTATATCTTGCAAGTTTAAAATTATCTAAGGTGCATACCTACCGGCATTATAAATCCTGCTTACTGGTACTGCAGGGAGTATCCCTCCTGACACTGTACATGGGTGGCAACTATTTTGTGGTAAGAGAACTGAGCATCGAAATGTTCAACCTCGATCTGCAGGAAGGACAGGATATTGCAGGCGGCTGGATCTTCTGGATCCTGACAATTGTATTGCCACTGTTGTACATCTGTCTCGGCATTCGTAGAAAAGACCGGATCCTGATCGGTGTGGGATTACTGCTGATCGCTGCCATGGTGTATACCATTCGCTTTTATCATAGCGTGGCGCCACTGGAAGTGGCAATGACTATCGGCGGACTGCTGATGATCGGCGTTGCCTACGGATTGATGCGCTACCTGAAAGTACCCCGTAATGGCTTTACTGCCGATTCTGCAAATGAACGGAATATGATGGAAGCAGTGCAGATAGAATCCCTGATAATCGCACAAACAATGAGTCATACACCTTCACCTCAACCGGACCAGTACAATTATGGTGGCGGTACCGGCGGTGGTGGCGGTGCCTCCGGAGAATATTAAAAGAAAGGTGACCGTCTCCCTTTCGGAGCGGTCACCCTCTATTTGTGGGCTTGTGGGTTATTATCAGATGGTGAAACGGAAATAGGACCATTCAGACCAGGAACAATAGCGGTCGCCTACTTTTGCTCTTACACGCCAGCGGCCAGGTTGTGCGCCAACAAAACTGTGGTTGAAAGAAGTGCCTGTAATGTTGTGGTATACGCCAAAACTACGGAACGATTGTGCCGCCCATTGTCCGGCATTGATAGCGCCAAAAGCGTCTACTTCCAGGGAATAGGTAGCACCCGGAATATTCACCGGCAACCAGCGGAATGTCAGTGTCCGTGGATAATGATTGAATACAGCGCCTTCTGCAGGCTCCTGTAATCTTGGAACAGCTCCCTTCCACCAGGTCAGCGTGGGATCACCCAGAATACTCATACCATAGAACCATTGTCTTTCTCCCAGATCATGATCAGCGCCACGTGCCTGCCACCACTGTACCATTGCCTGTCCGATGCAACTGCCCTTGCCGATAGGCTCATAGAAATCAGCAAAGAATAACATGGACCCTGTTTTGGTACTACCTACGACTGTCAGACCCATATTGGTCTCACCACCGCTTTTATCAAAAATGTACCATCCGCCGAGATAATCATTCTCTGTGAAACGTGCCGTACTGCAACAGAACAGGTTGAAGAAATTAGCATTCGGGCAGCGTTCATCTCTGAAATAAGACCGGTCGATCCATTCCGTCGTACCCTCAGAAGGGATCCGGAAAGAGTGTACATGAGGAGACGAGTGAGAACAGAGCTGTACAAAGGAACGTGTACGGTTGATCTCCGTTTTATACAGATCCGCGTCTGTAATGTCAGGGTTAGTGTATTTGGTAATATAGGCAGAAGGAGTCATCAGATCCATTTCACAATCATCAAAGCCTGTCCAGTCATCTTCCACATAAGCAAGCGCAGAACGGGAATGTCCCAGTCCGCCGGTACGGAACAGGTGATTGCGGTCAAAATAATTATTGATCAATGTGACATCATTGCCACTGGCAGTAGGCGTCCAGATACGGCCTACCCATATCTCCGGACTTACATCTCCGCTAACGGCATTGTATTTACCATCAGCATCCGCATCTGTCCAGGTACCATTGGTATCCATGTAGAAAAGGTCGCAGGGAAACTCAGCATGTGCCCCATTGAAGTCATCATCCATTTCAAACCAGGCAACGGGTATAGCGCCCACCATCACGACGCCCGCCGGGGATTTACTACGGATGTAATTCCTGATATAGGCAGGTTTTCCGCCTTTTACAACGTGGATCGTCGCCCAGAAACCATCACGGCCGAGATCAAGTACATATCTGTTGACACGATCCTGTACCTGTGTGAAGATATCGGCATGTACCATCACCAGTACCTTGCCGCGGGGAAAACGCAGCAGGCTATAGGTATTCAGATAGCTTTCGCCGGAAGGATAGGAGGGGCGTGGCTTTTCTTCGATCAGTGGTGTCAGGTCCAGGAATTTTTTATACAGTTGCAGGTATTCAGCATATGTTTTCAGTTGAATATTATTCTTATCTGTCAGCTTCAGGTTGCGGACGCTTTTATATGCCTGGCCCAGTTTGTAATTGCGGCCCACGGCATCGAGGTTGAAGAGGGTTCTGTCCTGTACCACCTGTGTACGGATGTGTTGTACGTCAACAAGGGACTGTTTTTCTGCAGCCGATGTGCGGCCATTCTTTTCTTTGGACATTTTGGGGTTGTTTTGGAGGTTAAATGATGATAGCAAAGATAGATGCAGGTAAATGGATAACCGGGGTAGAAAGTACCTGAAAACGGTAGGTATTTATACCTGAATATGGTCAGAACAGGGTTTTATAATGGTCATCCTTCATTCATCCTTCGTTCACTTAACGAAGGATGAACGAAGGATGACCATTATAAGAGCGGCATATCACCCTGATCAAAGAACAAAGCATCTCCCTTTTTACATTTACTTATGGTCGTTCCGGTATAGCTCTCCCGTAGATGCGTCGTATATACGCCGTATATGCGTCGTATCAACCCCGATTTTAGGGGCAATAGGGGGCATTCAGGACAAGTTACCTGGTCTTTATTTAGGTTAGCTTCGTAATATGTTGTAAATGAAATATTTATCTGCGAGTGGTCTCAGGTATGCAGGCGGCCTTAAACAGACATTGGCATCGGCAATCATTCTTAAAAGCAAAAAAGACAGACCGCTAAGATCTGTCTTTTAATGCCGGTAAATACCGGGATATTTTACTGCCTGGATCAGGCTCTTAATTCATAACTCACAGGAGTGGCAGTTACTTCCCCCAATGCGATCATTTTATTGATATCAGGGTTCCATACTTTCAGTCTCAGACAGGCCAGAATTGCCTTCGGAGAGAGTGAAGTAGTCTTTGCCCGCTGTAACTCGGGAATCGCTGCCATTGCTTCCGGAAGACGATAGAACGGTATACGTGAATTCAGGTGATGAATGTGATGGTAGCCAATATTACCGGTCACCCATTTCCAGAATCCGTTCATCTGCATATAGCTGGAAGAGGCCATTGCCGCATTGTCATGACACCAGCCTTCCTTGTCCCTGAAGGTCACACCCGGGAAATTATGCTGTGCATAGAACAGGTAAGCACCGATCGCACAGGCGATAAAGAATGGAACGATCAACAGCAACAGGAGGCTTAACCAGCCCATATAGATGTACAGCAGGGTACCCATGGCAAAATGAAGCACCAGCGCCAGCAGGGAATCCATGTGACGGGATGGGCTGCTCGTAAAAGATTTTACACTCATACCTATCATGAACATGCTGAAATAGCCAAACAGGATGGTCAGTGGATGACGGGCTGCCAGATAGGCCCTTTTTTCCGCAGGAGTGGATTCCTGGAACTTCTGCTGTGTCATGATCGGGAAAGAACCGATGCTGGCGGTAAACAGTTTGGAGTTGTGTGCATGGTGATAGTCATGCGAACGCTTCCAGATGCTTGCCGGCGCAAGAATGAACACACCAAAAGCGCTGAACAGGATATTCGCTGCTTTTGACTGATAAAGAATCGTATGGTGCTGAAAATCATGATATATGACAAACATGCGCACAATCACCAGACCGGTGAGTATACTGCATGGTATACGCAGAAACAGTGACGGTAAGAAAGCGGTACAGGCAAAAAGCGCGATCAGAATGGCAAGGGTAGAAAGCGTGTAATACCAGCTTTTTCCCTTCATTTCCTTCGCATATGGCTTCGTTGCCAGGATTAATTGTTTTCCAGTTAGCATTGGCAGTAATAAATGTGGTGTAGATTTCTTCTTATAGGATGTTGCAGCTTTTTCTTGTTACTTATTCGTACTTATATGGCTGGCTCCGCGGCGACTGACTCTTTTGCCGGTACAGGACGTTTGTGTTTCCATCTTCTGTGACTCCACAGCCAGTACTCAGGATGTGCGCAGATATCCTGCTCCAGTGCCTGGGTATGTGCGGTGGTGATCTCACCGTCTTTCGTGGCAGATGGCTGATCAAAAAGCGTACGTGCGGAAATCTCGTAATAGCCGCGTTTTACCCGCTGTACATGTACATACACCACAGGATAGTTCATTTTGCGGGCAATCTTTTCCGTACCCTGGAATACAGGTGTATCCTGATGCAGGAAATTGGTCCAGTAAGCGCTGGTAGGAGCTGGCGTCTGATCAGCAATAAATGCCGTCGCATCCAGTTCGTTTCTGTGCGCCACCATATCACGGAAAGTGTCCTTCATAGCAATCAGACCAGTACCGAAGCGGGTACGCATGCGATACATCAGTCCGTTGAAATATTTATTGCTGAGTGGATGATATACGACGTAGAGGTGATGTTTTCCCTGCAGACTGAACGTATTACCTGCCCATTCCCAGTTGCCGTAATGGCCCATCACGATCATAATGCTCCTGTTCTCTGCCGCATAGCTGTCAAACAGTGCCTGTGCTTCCGGCGTCAGTTTACAACGTCTGATAGCTGCTGCCCTGGAAATAGTCAGCGTTTTGAACGTTTCCAGTAACAGATCACAGAAATAACGGTAGAAACGACGGCGGATCTTTTCAATTTCTTTAGCAGACTTTTCCGGAAAAGCATTCTGCAGATTCTGTAATACGACCTTTTTACGGTAGCCGATCACATAATACAGCAACACGAACATCACATCACAGAGCCCGTAAAATAACGGAAACGGTAATAGGGAAATCATGTAGATAAACGGAAGTAGGATGTAATAAGTCAGCATTAGTTCAAAAATACAATTAAATGTAAATATAAAGCAATGTAATTAAGTGTGATAGATATAAAATGTTAATTTCTATCTGCTAATCCGGTGAAATTATCTGTATTGTCCTGAAGACCAGTCCCAAGCAGCCCGACAGTGACCAATGTAGTACATCTTACTGCGAATGGTTTTCGCTCTGATTTACAGCACTTTTGTGCAATACGGAGTTCTTTTCCTCAATTGACCGATTTTACCGGATGTTGATAGTTATTTAACGGTAAATATCCTCAATACCCCTATAACATTGAAAATCATTGTAGCGGCCCGGATTGAGCACTTGCACTTACTGACATTTCTGTGTATTATTATCATTCAGCCAAAAGTGAACAAAATATGTTGAGACGAATCTTTCTGGCAGCTTCCTGCCTTGTCGTGTGTATGTATGCGGGTGCACAAAAAACAGCGAATGACCCCGCAAAAGAAAAATGGTTTATGGATCTCGGTTTGGGCATGTTCATTCACTGGAGCGTAGATGTCCAGGTAGGGGCAGTGATCAGCCATTCCATGGCAGGCGCTTCTGATGAATACCTGGAACGTTTTACCACCGAACTGCCTAAAACTTTCAATCCGCATAAATTCAATCCGGATGACTGGGCCGTACTTGCAAAACTGGCCGGTATGAAGTACGTAGTCTTCACCGCCAAACACCATGCGGGTTTCTGTATGTGGGATACCAAAACGACGCCCTTCAATATCATGAACACGCCGTTTAAAAAAGATGCCACCCGCGCTATCTTCGACGCATTCCGCAAACAGGGCATCGCCATCGGTGTGTATTTCTCCCCGGAAGATTTCTATTACCTCTACAAACATAAAGTGCCGATCGGCAGAATGCAGTTGCCACAACATTTTCCGGAGAAGAATCCCGGTTTGATGGCATATGATAAATCCCAGCTGAAAGAACTGCTGAGCAACTATGGAAAGATCGATTTTATCTTTTTTGATGGTCCGGCAGAAGGACTGAAAGAGTATGCCTGGGAACTGCAACCGGATATTGTAGTCACCCGCGGACAAATGAACACGCCTGAACAGGAATTGCCGGAGGCCATCATGCCCGGTCCATGGGAAGCCTGCTTTACCATGGGGACCGACTGGCAATACAAACCCACCAACGACCCACAGAAATCAGGCACCGAAATGATCAACATGCTGATCGAAACCCGCGCAAAAGGAGGGAACCTGCTGCTGAATGTCGGGCCTAAACCTGACGGAGAGATCCAGATAGAACAGGAAGCACTGCTCCGCGAACTGGCGCTCTGGAACCTGGCAAACGGAGAATCTGTACATGGCGTAAGACCCTGGAACATTGCCCGGGAAGGAAATATCTGGTTTACCCGTGGAAAAGATATGAGTACTGTATACGCTTTTGTACCCGGTGGTAAGGACTGGAAATATGGTGAGCGCAAGGAACTGGTGCTCCGGACGCTGGAAGGAAACCCACAGACGAAAGTCTCTATCCTCGGATATGCCAGTGAACTGGTGGAGTATAAAGAAGGTTTTGATGCGGGCATTTATTCACAGTCTACACCAGTCGGACTGCTTATCAGCGCCGTAAACGGACAACGTTTCTATACCGACAGGAAATGGCCAAATCCGGTAGTGATAAAGATAGAAAACGTGAAATACCGCCCCCTTATCAACAGCTACAAACAAAGCACCCTTGATGGTGCGAAATAACCGGAATATCAGGGGAATTGGCGACCTTTAAGCAGAGAATGCCTGCTAATGTCAGTTCCCGATCCGAAAAGCGGTATGTTCTGTAAAGAATATCTGCAGCCTGATGATCAGCTGCAGGACCATATACGTGCCTATATTGTCCTGCAGGCTGATTTTCCGGATACTACCAGCCGTGACTACACATTATTACCCCAGGTACATCCTTTCCTGCTTTTTAATCTGGGTGAAACGCCTGCTGTCCGGAACCGGCAGACAGGCGAATATCTGCAGCAACACCTGCTTATTCCTGCACATCATCAATCACTCTCTTTCAGTATAGCCCCGGCTATGAAAATACTGGCGATACAAGGCGTCGCGGGCAGCGGAAGTCATTTGTTCCGGGATATTCCACAACTGAATCACATACAGCAGCAGCTACTGGAATGTCAGGATACGCAGCGTATGGGTGCCTTACTCAATACTTCATTAGGCGAACATTTTCAACAGGAAAAACAACACTTCAGGAATATACGGGATGCGGTGCGTGTTATCCTGGATACTGGTGGCAATGTGATCATCCGCCAACTGGAACAGACTACCTTTCAGACAAAACGTACGCTGGAACGAGGCTTTCTTACACAGACCGGTCTGCACCTGAAAATGTTTTGCCGCATCATTCGTTTCAGGAAAGCGATCGTGCACATCGCAAAAGAAAAGCAATTATGCTGGGCAAAATTGGCGCAGGACTGTGGTTATTGCGACCAGACCCATTTTATCAACGAGTTTCATTTTTTTGCCGGTTGTCTGCCGGGAGCCTATGCCGGTACACCTTCTCTTTTCGAACAGGCGATCGGTTAAAATTGTCACTTTTATCCGATGCTGCCGTACTTTACCTTCCTAATTTTGTTACAAGAGCCGATCCCCCATTGGGCTAGTTTGTCGTTATGCCACAACTGAACTGATATAAAAATTGTACACATGGAAAATGCTGACCTGCTTTCAAACCGCCGTGACTTCCTGGGTAAAATGATGCTGGGTGCAACCGCATTAGGATTACCCGTGCTTTCCTCATTACCTTTGCAAGCTGCAACAGCTGCTGCCACTAAGTCTGACAACAGCGAGGACCCCGATGCCTGGATGAACAGGATTAAGGGAAAACACCGTTTGGTCATTGATGTACCCCGTCCACATGAGATCTTTCCTTTTGCCTGGGCACGCGTCTTTTTACTCACGAATGAAGCCACTGGCGCCCCCGAAAAAGATTGTGGTGTAGTGGTCGTCCTGCGTCATGATGCAATTCCTTACGCCATGAAAGATGACTTATGGGCCAAATACAAATTTGGTGAAGTATTTAAGGCAGATGATCCGCTGACAAAAGCGCCTGCCACCAGAAATCCTTTCTGGCAGCCTAAACCGGGCGATTTTAAAGTGCCGGGTGTTGGTAATGTAGCCATTGGCATCAATGAACTACAGGAAAGTGGTGTGATGTTCTGCGTTTGCAATGTTGCGTTGGCAGTATATAGTGCTGTTGTCGCACAGCAAATGGGGATCGAAGCGGAAGAAGTAAAGAAAGACTGGATGGCGGGTATATTACCGGGTGTACAAGTAGTACCATCCGGTGTATGGGCTATTGGTCGTGCACAGGAAAAGAATTGTTCGTATTGTTTCGCTGGTTGATCTGCCAATCATACGCTATGCACCTTCATATACCATTACTGTCTGGCTACATAGTGGCAGGTATTATGGCGTTGTCTGTCTCCTGTAAACGGGTGGAGCATGTCTGGACAGCGCCTGACACGGCCAGTATTCCGCATAATGCATCCGGAGAGCTGATCCGGTATGGGAGGGAACTGATCGTGCATACAGCGGTCTATCTGGGCCCTGGTGGTAGGGTTGCTACGATCAGTAATGGCATGAATTGTCAGAATTGTCACCTGGAAGCCGGGACAAAATTCATGGGCAATAATTACGCGGCAACAGCGGCGAACTATCCCCGTTACCGGGAGAGAAGCGGTACGATAGAATCACTGGACAAACGTATAAACGACTGTCTTATCAGAAGTCTGAACGGATCGCCGCTCGATAGAAAGAGTCATGAGATGCAGGCAATGATCGCCTATATCGAATGGGTTGGAATGACAGTGAATAATGGCGCTAAGCCGCCCGGCAGTGGTATCAGAGAGCTGCCTTATTTGCTGCGGGCGGCTGATACGTCAAAAGGCAGACTGGTGTTTGAAAGCCAATGCAAGGAATGTCACGGCGCAGATGGCGCCGGAAAGTATGATCCGCTGACAAAAGAATATGTTTATCCGCCACTGTGGGGACCGCATAGTTATAATAACGGCGCCGGTATTTTCCGGCTGTCAAAATTTGCCGGGTATGTCAAAGATAATATGCCGCTGAATAAAGCACATCTGAGAGATGAAGAGGCCTGGGATGTGGCGGCGTTTGTAAATTCCCAACCGAGAACGGAGAAATTGTTTGAGAAGGATTGGCCTGATGTTAACACAAAGCCCCCTGATGTTGCAACAGTACCATTTGCGGATACGTTTTCTGCTGTGCAGCATAAGTATGGTCCATTCGGGGTGATTGTGAAAAGCAGGAAGAAGCACTAGCTGCTATTGCGGCTAGTGCTTCCTGGTATTTAGTTGTTGTTTTGGCTTTTACGTTTCTTTTCCATTAGCTGTTCATACAAGATTTCCGGAATTGATTTAGGCTGATGCCTGTCGGGGACAAATCCCCAGGGATATAATCTTCCTATCAGACTACCAGAAGGGATGGTCTTGCTGACATCAACACCAGGCAATTTGAAAATCAGATTTTCAAGTGTATGTTCATCGATTTCTTTGTGTTTTGTTTTTCTTCTCCACATATGATGATTGGTTTTTGATAAAATTACTAAACTAATATTCGAATTGGTTAATAATTCATTCTTTTTTTCAAGATATATATTTTTCCAAATACAGTACAGGTAAGGGATGCAGGATATTATTGCAAAATAAAATGCGAGATTGTAGAATGTAGTTTTGCGTAGTAATTTGATCCTTCTTTTATCAATGTTTTTTTCAAGTTCTGATATATAACTTGCCTTTAATTGAATATCTATTTCTTCTTGAGATAAGCCTGCAAGTTCATAGATGTTTTTAATTAGCTTGTAATAAATTTTGGGATCGGGTAGCATTCGCAACCTCTCTGGCAACATTTGCAAAACCGCAAAGACTAACGACACACCAAAAAATACCGCAAACCCATAAAACGCCCAGTAAAACCCAACATCCCTTACCACCCTCTCAATAAACAGTTTCTGACACACCGGTACCAGAAAAATACAAAACGCAGAATACAACACTAACAACGTAGTGAACTTCTCCGTATTCTTTTGCAACGCATTCGCATACTGCTCCAGCCGCTGCTCATTTAACTCAATAATATAGTCAAGATCATAGAATGACTTACTCCCCATGACGAAAGCGTTAGATTAACAAACAAAAAACAAAATGATTGCTGGAGTATTCAATTCGTGAAGAGATAACTGCATCCGCAGCCAGACACTAAAATACATACGAAAATTAAACTCTCAAAAAATTATTGTAGATTCTCTTAACATTAAGATAATTTTAATTTTCCTGTTGAAAGTATCAACTTGCCTTTATAATAGCATGTCGATGAAACGTACCTTTCTTTTACCATTAGCAGCTGTATTATTCACAGCAAATGTTTGCGCACAACAGAAAACTGATGTGCAGGCCCACCGCGGAGGCAGAGGATTAATGCCTGAAAATACCATTCCCGCTATGTTACACGCCATTGACCTGGGCGTAAGGACCCTCGAACTGGACTGTGTGATTTCTTCAGATAGAAAAGTAGTCGTGTCGCATGATGTATTCATGTCGTCCGAGTTTATTCGTAAACCGGATGGTTCTGATATTCAGAAAGGAGAGGAAAAGCAGTATGCATTATATACTATGACTTACGACAGTATCCGTAGGTTTGATGTAGGTTCCAAACCTTATGCGAAATTCCCTGAACAGGTAAAGATGAAAGCGTATAAGCCTTTACTGTCAGATCTGATCGATAGCGTAGAGGCGTATATAAAAAGGAATCACCTGAAGCCGGTTAATTATAACATCGAAACAAAATGTTCTCCGGATGGTGATGATAAGTTTCATCCGAAACCGGATGTGTTTGCAGCTTTGGTGATGGATGTGATAAAGAAAAAGAAGGTAGCAGAAAGAGTAACAATACAGTCTTTTGATCCGCGTACGCTCCAGGTGATTCATAAGACAGATCCTAAACAGGTACTGGCATTCCTGGTAATGAACAAAGATAACCTGACAGATAACCTGCAGAAGCTCGGATTCACGCCGGCGATCTACAGTCCGTATTACCTGATGGTGACGTCCGGACTCGTAAAGGAAGCGCATGAGAAGAAGATAAAGGTATTACCGTGGACAGTGAATGAACCGGCTGAAATGGAGAAGATGATGTCTCTGGAAGTGGATGGTATCATTACGGATTATCCCGACAGACTGATCAGGATAGCTGGCAGCTATCAAAAGAAATAAAAAAGAAGGGGGCTCAAAAGGCCCCCTTTATTATTGTTGTGCAACTTCGTTGATCCATTTGAGATATTGTTCTCTTAAAGAAGAGACGATCTCCGGATGCTGTGTTGCCAGGTTCTTCGCTTCTGAAGTATCCTGTTGCAGATTCACCAGGAAGAGCTCATCCGGTCCTGTTTCTGATTTCTTCGCGCTGGAAGGATTGTGCAATAGTTTCCAGTCGCCTTGTCTGACAGCCCACTGTGGATTTTCCTTAGTGCCCTGCGATTGCCAGAAGAAGATATCATGCGGAGAACTGGTCTTCCCTGAAGTGATCACCTGCTGAATATCTTTTCCGTCGATCTTCCGCTGTGGCAAAGCTACTTTGCAAAGTCCGGCCAGTGTAGGATACCAGTCAATATTTGCACACAGCTGATCACGCACCTCATTCTTTGGCAGATGTCCCGTCCAGCGGATAATAGCCGGTACGCGGATACCACCTTCAAATAAACTGAATTTCGCCCCTCTGTACGGACCTGTGAAACCACCGCCTCCAAAACTTCTGTCCTCAGTAGAATGTCCCTGATCGGACTGGAATACGACGATTGTGTTTTCCGCCAGTCCGAGACGGTCCAGCTGCTGTAATACCTGTCCGATCTTCTCATCCATGGTGGATACCGCCGCTGCATACATCCTGCGAGGCGCCGGCAGGTCCTTATAATATTGTCTCCATTTCTCCTGTCCCTGTAAAGGATAATGGGGCATATTGATCGCCCAGTACAGGAAAAATGGCTTATCAGCCCGCTTGTTTTTTTCCAGGAATCCGTTTACCTCCTGTACGGTCAGATCTGCAAAGAACTTCCCATCCTCCCATATCTCCTGTCCGTTTCTCCACAGGTCATGTCTGTTAGGACCTGCCCAGTAGAAGTAATGTGAATAATTATCTATACAACCACCCATGAAACCAAAGGAATAGTCAAAGCCCTGTTGGTTCGGCATGGTCTCCGGTGAATAACCGATATGCCATTTGCCGATGTGTGCCGTCGTATAGCCACCATCTTTAAACATCTCCGCCATGGTATACTGCGATCCCGGCATCCCGGCATGACCTTCCTCACTGGGTGCATTATTGTCCAGCTGCGCACGCTGTGGATATCTGCCTGTCAGCAGGGACGCACGGGAAGGAGAACATACAGGCGCCGCCGCATAGAACTGGCTGAAACGAACCCCTTCTTTGGCCAGACGATCAATATTAGGAGTATACAGATCTTTGGCGCCATAGCAATTCACATCCAGGGTGCCCTGGTCGTCAGTGTAAATTATAAGTACATTCGGCCTTTTCTGTTGCTGCGCAAACAGTGGAGCTGCCATAAAACAGGACAACGCAACCATGGCACTTAAGCGTCTGATTCTCATCGGTAACATGATTTTTAAACTAAGAACGGAACAGACAAGATATAAAAATCGGGATAAGTTCTGTATAACTTCGGGATGACTGGTATAAGAATATATATACTTATATTAATATATTTGCTTTAAACTAATATTTCCCTGATGGCATTCCGAGGGTTTCTTCCTTATATCGGCATTGTTGTGTGTTTTGGCATAATTTACTGGTTGACAATGTTGATCCCGAACAACGTACTTTATCTGGGTTTCAAGAGTAGTCTGCTGGAAGCGGACCGCAAAACCATCTATCAGGGATGGATCTTTACCTATGGTTTGTCGTTTACCCTCTTGCTGCTGAACCTTGCGGAATTATTATCCTCTAAGGAAGACCGTTACTGGTGGCGCATTGGTAAATCCCTGCTGACTATCATCTTTACTTATGCCGCGGGGGCCGTTGTGTTCCTGCTGATGAATACAGAAGAATATAATATGTACCTCTATGCCAGAGATATTCCTGCCGGCGTTTATTGTTGTGTAGCTCTCGCTATCACCACTGGTTTACTGCTTGTATTGCAACTGGTGAGTACCCGTCTCAGGGCCAGAGCAGGCACTGCTTTTCTGGAAGAATACCTCCCGTCCTGGCTCCGGTTTGACAGATAATGCCCGTCAGGCAACGAATGTGCAGGATTAGCAGTACCTTTGCCGTTCATTTTTATCAGTATTATGACTTTTGATGACTTAAACCTGAGCAGACCTTTACTCAATGCACTGGAAGACCTGGGCTACAAAACGCCTACGGCCATACAGCAAAAGGTGTTCTCAGTAGTGATGTCCGGGCAGGATGTATGTGGCATTGCCCAGACTGGTACGGGAAAGACCTTCGCTTATCTGTTGCCCTGTCTGCGACAGTTTAAATTCTCCAAAGAACGCTTTCCGCAATTACTTATTCTGGTACCTACCCGTGAACTGGTGGTACAGGTGGTAGACGCTGTTAAACAGCTGACGCCTTATATGAGTGTAGAAGTAGCCGGTTTCTATGGAGGTGTGAATATGAATCCGCAAATGGAGACTGCCTCTGGTAAACTGGACGTAGTCGTAGCGACTCCCGGCCGCCTGGTGGATATTGTGTTGAGTGGTACACTGAAACTCAAGGCTATTAAGCGGATCATTATCGATGAGATGGATGAAATGCTGAACCTGGGTTTCCGTCCGCAGGTAGAGCGTATCCTCGATCTGTTGCCTGTCAGAAGACAAAACCTGCTGTTTTCCGCCACCATTACAGAAGAGGTGGAAAAGCTGATACAGACACACTTCAACGCTCCTGTCACCGTAGAAGCAGCACCGGCAGGTACGCCGCTGAAGAATATCAGCCAGTCCGCCTATGACGTGCCGAACTTCTATACAAAAGTAAATCTCCTTGAATTGCTCCTCGCGAAAGACAGCTCCATGAACAAGGTGCTGGTATTTGTCGCTACAAAGGAAATGGCGAATGACCTGTACGAGCAACTGGAAGCCAAATTCCCCGAACAGGCAGGCGTGATCCATTCCAATAAGGCGCAAAACCACCGTTTCAATACAGTTAATAGATTCAAAGACGGTACCTACCGCTTCATCATCGCCACAGATATCATCGCCAGAGGTCTTGATATCGCAGAAGTGTCGCATGTGATCAGCTTTGATACACCGGAAGTACCCGAAAGTTATATGCACCGTATCGGAAGAACCGGTCGTGCTGATAAGGAAGGTAATTCCATCCTGTTCACCAAACCATGGGAAAAGGAGAATAAGGATAATATCGAGGCACTGATGAATTATCAGATCCCTGTATTGCCTTTACCCGAAGAACTGGTGATCTCTGATGTGCTGACGGAAGATGAAAAGCCGCAGGTGAAAATGAAGAACTTCCTTATCAAACTGCCCAGCAGAGATGAGGCAGGACCTGCCTTCCATGAGAAGTCAGCAAAGAATAAAAAGGTGAATGTGAAGATCCGTCATGCGGATAAGATGAAGCTGAAGTATGGTAAGCCGAAAACAAGAGGTGCAAAACCGAAGAGAAAACGATAGTTACGAATGACTATAAAAAATTAGAGGCGTCCGCTATAAACGGACGCCTCTTTTCGTATGCCATCAAAATAGTTCAGAAAATAGTTACTATAAAAAATATTAAGCGCTGATTCCTAATTGACACTGGCTGCAGGCCAAGTATTTTCCCCTTTCTCCATTTTATCCATCACCACCTTATAATCCGGTTGCTCATTCTCCGGCGCCAGTACCACTGCCTTATCCATCCATTTCAGCGCTTCCGCTTTGTTACCCAATCGGTATAACAGATTCGCGTAAGTGCTCATAGTAAATGAATTCCTTTCCATATCCACCGCCTTCTCCATCCACTTTAAAGCCTGATGCAATAAACCAGTATCACTGGTGCCTTCAAACACTTTCCTTGAAATACTGGCAATTTTAGCAGGAGAGAAGCTGCTGCCGCCATGTTGGAGATAATCAGTTAAAGTATCTGTTAATGCTTTGTAGTTACGTGTTTTCTTTACGTCTGCATCCAGTTCCAGTAAGGCGAGGAATTGCCGCCGATGTGGATCAGGAATGGAGCTGGTATCTGCATTCTTTAATGCCAGCATAGGTAACAGGGGTTTGCTACGCTCCTGTGGAACAAAAGGAGCATGGATCTGTCTTAACACTTCCATGGGTACTTTCACAACTGCACGATCATAAGTGATCAATCCGTTTTCTTCTATTTCCACATCAAAAGGTTCCGTATAAATAGAGCCGGATTGTCCATCTGTTTCGTATTGCTTCAGCTTCTTCACCATAGAGGAATATTTCTCCGTCATCTCAGATGGTGTGATCTTTACATAACCCCATCCCGCAGCTGCATTCCATTGATGCCCTTTTACTGGTACGCCTACACCACCCCATTCTCCGAGTACGCGTGCTTTTCCAGGTACAGCAGGTGCAATACCCGGACCTGGATAATCGTGTATATCTGCCAGATCACTACCCGGCCATTTATTGACAACAGTGGTAGCGCCTTCTTTGTCATAATTCTCTCCGGTATGTCCGTTAATCAGCCGCGTAGGATCTTTCTGATGAAACCATTGCGTCAGGCGGGGCTGGTCATAACTATACCAGCCTTCATTGAACAACACCCAGCAGATAATAGAGGGGTGATTGTATAACTGTTGCACATTCGCTTCATTGTCTGCTTCAAAAGCGGCCTTCGCAGCTGTATCCAGATTAGCGCAGGTGACCATATCCTGCCATACCAGCATACCCAGTTTGTCAGCATGATAATACCAGCGGGAAGGCTCTATTTTGATATGCTTACGGATAGTATTGAACCCCATACTTTTGATAGCAGCTATATCAAAACGCAAGGCTTCATCTGTTGGCGCCGTATAAATACCATCTGGCCAGAAACCCTGGTCCAGTACGCCGAGGTTATAAGTGTATTTATTATTCAGAAAGATACGTTCCTGCCCTTTATTGTCTTTCTTTATCTCAATCTTCCGCATACCGAAATAAGAAGTCACCTTGTCCTGTACTGTCCCATTCTTTACAAGCCGGATCGTGAGGTCATACAGGAACGGGTCTTCCGGACTCCAGAGATGCGCGTTGCGTAATGGCAGCTTCAATAACTGATTGGTGCTTCCTTTTACCGAACCGCTCATTTTGCCGTCTGTACTGGCTTCGGCTTCCACCGTAAATCTGGTGTCGCCGGATGTATGTACCTTAACAGACACATAGCCGCCGTCAACATCAGGTGTAATAACAAGATCTGTGATATAGACAGCTGGAAGGGTTTCCAGCCATACCGTCTGCCAGATACCTGTTGTGGCAGTATACCGGATACCTTTAGGCGCCAATACTTGTTTTCCATGTGGATTAGGCCCCTGATCCGTCGGATCATAGACGTCTACCAGCAGTTCATTTTCTCCATCTTTCAGCAAAGCGGTAATATCAAAAGAGAATGCCTGATATCCTCCGGTATGTTGTCCCGCTTCCTTTCCATTGACATAGACTTTGCTTTGCCAGTCCACCGCCCCGAAATGCAGTAATACCTTTTCTCCATCCTTCAGATCCGGTTTGGAGAAGCTGCGTTTATACCATAAGCGTTGCGTCGGTAATACCGGCTTTTTTACACCCGATAAGGCAGATTCAACCGGAAAGGGAACCAGTATCTGCCCGTCAAAAGAAGAGGGTGTGGCGGCGTCCTTTGCTGTAATAGCATATTGCCACAATCCATTCAGATTGGTCCATTGGGGACGGGCCAGCTGGGGACGTGGATATTCAGGTAATACATGATCAGGATTGACGTCTTTTGCCCAGCGGGTCTGGATGGCCACAGGCTGCATCTGCCAGGAAGACTGGCTATAGCTGTCAGCCGCAAAAGCAACACAAAGGGCGGACAACAGAAGGGTTTTTGCAGAACGTTTCATTATAAAGTGCAGGTGGTTTAAGTCTGGCAATATAACTGTCTATCCGGCAATGCTGCCGCAGTTGACAGGTTATATTGCCCTGACAGGAAATAATCCGTGGTTGCACTATTGGCAGAAAAGTAACACGTTCGTTAAAATTCCCTGATATGTTCTCCGATGTCGGTAATGTCCAGATTATCGGGTAATGCGGCTTCCAGTATGCTACTGGCGGCTGCGCTACGGTAACCACCTGCACAATGAACAGCTATCGGTTTATCCAGGGGAATCTCCTTCAATCGTAAACGGAGCTCCGGTAACGGGATGTGAATAGCATGCGGGAAGATCTGCCGTTTCTTTACTTCCGGCTCATTGCGTACGTCGATAATGGTAAAATCCTGGTTATGCGCACGGAAATATACAGGGTCAAAGGGTGTCTGTTGCTCACTGCCGGCATCAAGTAACAAACCAGCTTTAATAAATGGTTCATAGCCGATGCGGGCCGCCCTTTCCATAGCTTCTTTCAGCTGATCCTGCGTGGCAGCCAGCAGATAAAACGGGTCCTCAGGAGGAACGATAGCGCCCAGCCATGTTTCAAACTTGCCTTCCAGCATGATATTGAAAGAGCCGGAAAGATGCCCGGCTTTAAAACTATCAGCAGCCCGGGTATCGATAACGATTTCATCGGGAATGAAGGCGGCTGCTGGTTGTAATACCCTGATGGCGGACAAAGATGGCTGTAAGGCAGGTGCTCCTTTCCGGTTCAGGTCCACGTCATAACCAAAATACTGGGGAATAAAAGGTTGGTCTTTCAGCAGGGCGGCTATAAACGCCGTTTCCTCCATTGGCTGTAATGACCAGTTGGATTGTCGCTCTTCACCGATCGTGGACTGCGATGCGTCCCGCAGGTCCTTACCACAAAGGGTGCCCGCTCCATGCGCAGGATATACGATAACATCATTCGTCAACAAGAGTAGTTTATCACGGAGTGAGTGATACATTTGTCCGGCTAAGGCTTCCCTTTTGGCTTTCTGATTACCTGCATTTTCCCGCAGGTCTGGTCTGCCACAATCCCCGATAAACAGCGTATCGCCGGTAAATACCGCATAATCCTGTCCTGCATTGTTCAACACGATCGATATGCTGTCAGGCGAATGTCCCGGTGTATTGATGGCTCGGAGTGTCATGGCGCCGATGCTGATGGTTTGTCCCTCATCAAAGGTCTTATGGGAGTAAGCCGCATCCGTATGTGCAGAACAGTAGATATCAGCGCCTGTCAGCTCTTTTAATTCTGCATGACCACTGATAAAATCCGCATGGGGATGTGTTTCTATAACCGCAACGATCTTTGCCTGTTGTGCAGCGGCATAGTCCAGGTATGGCTGTGGATCCCTGGCCGGATCGATCAGTACGATCGAAGCACTGCCTGGTTCCAGTATCGCATAAGAATAATGAGCAAGTGATCTATCTTCAAACTGTTTAACTTTCATCTGATCGTTTTTAAATGTCAATGAGGAAGGCGGTCTTTGAGTTCGCCGTATATATAAGTGCCTGACAGCGCACCTGCTATGACCAGCAGCATGACAGGAAAACCCTGTCCCAATAGTACAAATATTGGTCCGGGACACGCGCCGGTCAGTGCCCAGCCCAGTCCGAATATGCTGCCCCCCAGCAGATAGCGTTTCCAGCCTCTGGTTTTATCCGTAAACGTAATGGGTATACCATGACGGTCTTTTATACTATAACGTTTCAATAGCCAGACCGTTGCAATTCCCAATAAAACAGCTGACCCGATGAGCCCATACATATGAAAGGAGCGGAAGTGAAACATCTCCTGTATACGGTACCACGATACAGCTTCCGATTTGCTCATAATAATCCCGAAGGCAATGCCCGTAATAATGAATCTGATCCCTTTCAGCATCTTAGAAGATTAATGGGAAAAATAGATATGTCATGATAAGTCCACCGATAAAGAAGCCGGTAACGGCAATGAGTGAAGGCCATTGCAGCATGGATAATCCGGTGATGGCATGTCCGGAAGTACAGCCGCCTGCATAACGGGAACCAAAACCCACCAGAAAACCACCGCCAGCCAGCATGATCCAGCCCCTGACAGACAGTAAAGCCTGCGTACCAAATAGTTGTTCCGGTAGTAGCTGTCCGTCAAAGGGTATCCCCAGTGCCTGAAGGTCCCGGATAGCTCCGGCAGAAAGCTGTAATTGACCGGGAGGCGTAAGCCATTGCTGGCTGATAAAGCCGCCGATAATAGCGCCCAGGAGAAAAAGCAGGTTCCAGTACTGTTTTTTGTAATCGAATTGAAAAAAGGGCACTTTTTTGCCCGCACCGGCGATACTGCATATTGTACGGAGATTGGATGAAAATCCGAAAGTTTTCCCCGAATAGAGCAGCGCCAGCATAACAGCCGTAATAGCAGGACCTGCAATATACCAGGGCCATGGCTGACTAAGATATCTGAGCATTGTCATAGGTGATGTTTATGACACAAAGCTCGTATGATGGAGGGAGTAGTTTGGTGACTCAGGTCACACAGGCAGCATTTCAATATAATTTCTGTGCAGTTTCAATCGGTTTTGCTGCTCCATTTTCTTCAACAGCCGGGAAATCACCTCCCGGGATGAATGAAGGTCGTTTGCAATCTCCTGGTGGGTGATATAAAGCTGCTGCGTTTGTAATACTTTTTGCTGGTTATCAAGATATACGACCAGTCGCTCGTCCATTCCTTTGAACATTACCTGGTCAACGATACTCAATAGTTCTTCAAAGCGGCAACGGTACGTTTCCACCACAAAGCTGTACCAGCTCTTAAATTCCTGCATCAGCTGTTCCATCATGGCCAGCGGGACCATCAGCACAATACTGTCTTCCACAGCTTTTGCCATGATTTCGCTGGTCTGCTGTGTCTGGGTAGCACATACCATAGATAGTGCACAGGCGTTGCCGGGCAACAGGTAATACATAAAGAACTCATTGCCTTCTTCTCCTTCCCGGTATAGTTTCAGTCTGCCCTCCACGACCAGCATGGTGGAACGGAAATACTGGCCGGTCTGGATCAGACGTTCCCCCGCTTTTACCGGCTTTATAACAGCGTTAATAGCGATCTGCTCCTTTAAGCCTGCTTCAAACTGGGGAAAATAGGTGTCGAGATAAGTCCTGGCGTCCATAGCTGATAGTTTACTGAAAGCAAGGTAAAGATTCATTTTTTAAGATGGCGCTTAGGAAGATTTTATATTATTTTGTGATATAAACCATTATAAGTGCGTACCCTCTTTTTAGCTTTTTGTATAGCATTCACCGGCTGTCAGGCCGCTACCCCTGCAAACTCCAACAAGGATACAGTTGTCACGCCGGATGAATCCGGGAAAAGTGAGGTACAACGGATATATGAGGAAAATACCGGTTACAGGGATTCCGTTACCAGACAGGTACTTCGTGATGCGCTTAGTTACGCAGCCGCTCACTCAAAAGAGGAGCAATACATCCACCAGTTATTGACACCGGTACAGAATGGAGACACGCTCCGCACTTCTCTTTCTTATGGACACCTGTTTGATCAGGCAAGGACACACCTGTATGTAAAAAGTACAACAGGTAATTCCCGGTTTGAGATCCTGGAACAGGTGTACCTGTTTGATAGGAATGATTTCAGGTTAATGGCAAGTGACACGATCTGGATGGACAATTTCGTAGGAGATAGTATTGGTGATGTAAATGGGGATAAGCTGAAAGATTATATGCTGATCACCTATGCGTCTTCCGGTTGTTGTTTGCGGAATGACTATACTGTTTATAGATATGATCCCCGCACAGGTGGTTTTGGCGATACCTATCATTTCATCAATCCTGACTTTTTCCCGGATGAAAAGATCATTCGTGGTGTGGAATACGGTCACCCGGGTGAAGTACCATTGTATAAACTAAGATGGGACGATACAATTGTATTACCTGTAGAATATATTTACCGTGATCCAGAGAATAAAAAGCAGTTTATCCGTACTAAAGTGGAGCGTTATCCGCCTGACAGGAAGAGTGGTGAGATACTAAAAAAAGTACCCGCAGAATATCTTCATATCCAAGGGTATGACTGGTTTATGCTGGAGTCCTAAGTAATATCATGAAAGAAAATAACCATTATTCGATGAATACCATTATCACAGCCATCTTTTTTATCACCGTTATCGCGCGATTTATTAGTCTGGCGATCTCTGGTTCAAATGAGCGTAAACTTAAAAAAATGGGCGCCGTGGAGTACGGTAAAAAGAACGCTGCGTTTTTAGTACTGGCGCATACGCATGAAATCGACATTTACAGATTACTAAAATGAGAAGGCTTTAAGGATCACTTAAGGTCTTTTTTATATTCATCTTTACTGAAATGATAATTGTCATAGTCGCCTGTCGGGTATTTAGTAGCTTTGAGGCGTAAATTGGATTTACATGAATGATTTCATAGCTGCCAGGTCGCAGATGGCACTGTCTTTAGGCTTTCATATCGTATTCTCCTGTATCGGTATGGTAATGCCTTTTTTTATGGCTGTAGCGCACTTTTACTGGCTGAGAACAAATGATGTTGTATACAGGAATATTACCAAAGCATGGAGTAAGGGTGTGGCGATCTTCTTTGCCACCGGCGCCGTGTCAGGAACCGTATTGTCTTTTGAATTGGGATTGCTGTGGCCTGAGTTTATGAAACACGCAGGACCGATCTTCGGGATGCCTTTCTCACTGGAAGGAACAGCCTTTTTCATAGAGGCGATTGCGTTGGGTTTCTTTCTGTATGGATGGGGGAGATTTAACCGTTGGTTTCACTGGTTTACCGGAGTGGTGGTAGGTGTCAGCGGACTGGTATCTGGTATACTCGTTGTCGCTGCGAATGCCTGGATGAATAGTCCTGCAGGGTTTGATTATATAAATGGACAATACCTGAATATAGATCCGATCAAAGCGATGTTTAATGATGCCTGGTTTTCTCAGGCGTTGCATATGTGTATAGCTGCGTTTGCAGCAACAGGGTTTGCGGTAGCGGGTATACACGCGCTGATGATCCTGAAGAAAAAGAATATCCGTTTTCATACACAGTCCTTCCGGATCGCAGCTGTATTTGCCTGTATAGCAGCATTGCTCCAACCTTTAAGCGGAGATATCTCTGCAAAGGATGTGGCGAAAAGACAACCAGCTAAGCTGGCGGCTATGGAAGCGCATTTTCATACAGAAGCAGCTGCGCCACTGATCCTGGGTGGTATACCTGATGAAGAAGCAAAAGAAGTAAAATATGCGATCAAACTTCCAGGAATGCTTAGTTTCATGGTACATAGCAATTTTGAAACACCTGTAAACGGACTGGATAAAATCCCTGAAACCGATCATCCGCCGGTTGCCATTACACACTATGCTTTTCAGGTGATGGTGGGATTGGGGATGTTGCTATTGATGATCGCTGTGTGTTATTTTATTGCTATCTGGAAAAAGAGAAGCTGGATGCAGCAGCCCTGGTTCCTGCGGGCATTCGTATTGGCTACGCCTATGGGTTTTATTGCCGTGGAAGCAGGATGGACCGTTACTGAAGTAGGCCGCCAACCCTGGATCATCAATGGCATCATGCGTACCGCAGATGCAGTGACACCGATGCCGGGTATTGCCTATTCCTTTTACATCTTTACAGCCGTCTATATTTCCCTTTCCCTGATCGTTACTTTCCTGTTATACAGGCAGATCAGGATGGTGGGTAAGTTATATGATGTTTCACCGTCAGCTTAAAAATTCAGTATCATGATCTATGTAGTGATTGCATATCTATGGGCAGCTATTCTGCTGTATATCTTATTAGGCGGAGCTGATTTTGGTGCGGGCATCATCGAGATGTTCACTTCTGCAAAGAATAAACAATATACACGTACTACCATGTACCAGGCAATCGGCCCGGTATGGGAGGCTAATCACATGTGGCTGATCATCGCCATCGTGGTGCTGTTTGTTGGTTTTCCGCAAATCTATACGACGGTTTCCACACATCTCCATATACCACTTGTGATCATGCTGTTTGGTATCATCGCCAGAGGAACCGCTTTTACTTTCAGGAACTATGACGCAGTGGTAGACAATATGCAGAAGGTCTATAATAAGATCTTTGTGTATTCAAGTTTTGTGACGCCTTTCTTCCTTGGAGTGATCGCAGCAAGCGCCGTATCTGGGAGAATAGATACCAATGCAGGCGATTTCCTTTCTGCTTATGTATTCAGCTGGTTGAACTGGTTTTCCGTAACAGTAGGCTTCTTTACGGTGGCTATTTGCGGTTATCTGGCAGCTATTTTTATTATCGGAGAGACAAGAGATGATGCGAGTAAGGTACGTTTCATCCGGAAGGCGAAACAGATGAATGTGGCGGCAGTTGTTTTTGGTGGATTAGTTTTCACTGCCGCAAAGGCCGAAGGCATTCCGCTGGACAAATGGCTGTTTGATAACGTTGTGGGTATAATGTCGCTGACAGCCGCTGTCTTGTCATTGATCCTGTTGTGGTACCTGTTACTGAAAAAAGGAAAAGTGTATATTATCCGCGTACTGGCCGGTTTTCAGGTGACTATGATCCTGTTGGCTATTACCTTAAGGCACTATCCCAATATTGTTATCCTGAAAGGAGGGAAGTATCTCTCGCTGATGGAACACGCAGGGCAGGAGAGGACTATTTATTCACTCGCAATGGCATTGCTGTTAGGCAGTATATTCATTCTGCCGGCGCTGTTTTACCTGATCTATAGTTTTCAGAAGAACAAAGGCCAGTGGGATCATTAAGAGAAAGAACAATGGAAATCAAATAAAAAAAGGGCTTACATATCGTAAGCCCTTTTTCGTTATTACCCTCTTTTACTGTTACCAGTATATTCACTGGTTTTCGATCTCAAATTTAACCGTACCAATAAAACTGAATGGCAACTGCCGTTGGGGCATGTTGGCCAGGGTGAATATATGCTCGTTAATAGCGCCATATCGGTCCTGTTTTCCATACAGGAAGATAATGGTGTTGTGGTGATATAATATGTCATGGTTAATCAGAGGAGTAAGATCATCTTTGAAGTATTCACTAAAGGATACTCCATTAATAATCTCTTCAGGTTTCATCGCGTTGGTGAAAGAAGCATGTTCCAAAAAGTCGCTGTCGAAGTGCTTCAGGCCTACAGCATCGCCAAATTCTGACAGGCTGTTGCCATCTTCATCGTACTTCACTTCAAGGTAATTCCGCAGTTCTTTCTCATGGTTAAAATTTGCCAGCCAAACCGCAACAACATACTGTGCTTTCGTCATCATATAAAGTTGTTTTGCTGAATAAAAAGGCATGTAAAACTTTGCTGTTTTATATGCCCGATATATACTGTAGTGCTTGCAAAAACGGTTCCAGATGTATTAGTGGTTGATTATGATGGTTTTATGGCAAGTTGTGCGGCACGAGAGATCCTACAGATGTATAGTTGCCCCAGACAACTTTTTAACAATTCATTGATGATGTATAGTTAGGTGATAAGTAGCAAGTGTGAGATTATCTGACGATGTCAATAAGTATAAATACCTGTCAGCCCTGTAATAGATGGAGATTAATTATGTATTATATATTTTGTTATATATTCTTTACCGTTAGAGAACCTAACTATTTTCAGTACCCACGTACCCGTTATAAAAATACTTTTTTGCATATGTTCTGCTTAGTTATAGACCGACCTGTCTGTTCTGTTCGCTTGGAAAGTTTATTTTATAAATAATTAACACATTAAGGAAAATTACGTATATTTATTTTGTATATTAGATATTGATATTCTGATATTTGGGGCGAAAAAAAACTTTTATTAAACACATAATATTTTAACTTCGCTCCCGTTTTGGAGAAAATACTTTTTCAGTTTTTTGAAAACATTTAAAAAAAAAGGGGGTATTGTTATTCGTTAAAAAGCATTGCAGAGAAAAAATGCTAATATTTAGAGAAAAACTTTTGGCCAAAAAACATTAAGGGAAAATTTAATATTTAAAACCATATCAATTTAGCCGCTTGCAGGGAAAAAATATGCAAGGATTGCGGCTTGCCTGAACCATAACATTTATAGAAGAACCATGAAAATTAGACATGACTACCGCCGGCATGCGCTTATTGCCGCTGCAACACTCCTTTCGTTTATTGTGGGATGTAAGAAAGAGACAGACGAAAGCATTGACAAGACTATCGAAAATTCTGAAACAAGTGTCACCGCTGCAACAGGCAGGACATTCACACTGGGACCGGACGCAAACGGAAGACTGGTTATAGACAACAAGAGTGGTACTTACAAAGCCGGAGACATTATTAATCTGAAAGGAAACTTCAAAGCAGTTTTCATTTCTAACATGAGCGGTACAGCAGCTGCTCCTATCAAGATCCAAAACGCTTCTGGTACTGTTGCTACCATCGGTGATCCTTCCTGGAGTGGAACTAGTGGATATCCTGGCGCATTCTCATTTGACAATTGCCACTATATCAAATTAGGTAGCCCTAATGGTAAAAACTATATGGTTATCAACGGTGCTACTACTTCAGTAAGAGAAGCCTACTTCAACATTCACCTGGGCAAACATACCGACAACTTCGAGATCTACAACCTGAGTATGAACAACGGTGGTACTGGTATCGTCGCTAAAACTGAACCTGTAAAGGGAGATGCTTCAACTGCATATCCAAACTCTACAATGTACAACCTGTCTATTCACGGTATTTCTATCAATAATACCAGGAACGAGGCAATGTACATCGGTCACACAGCTACTTACTGGGACCTGACTGCCAATGTACCTTACTATGGTGCTGCTTCAGGTATGACTGCCGGTCACCAGTATGTTGAGCCAATCAAATGGTACAACGTACTGATCTACGGCAACACCGTATCTAACAGCGGTCTGGATGGTATTCAGACAGCAGCTATTGACAAACTGGAAGTACATTCCAACGTTGTTACCAACTGGGCTACACAGCACAATACAGCACACAATGGTGGTATCCTGATCGGAGGCCGTACTACTAATACCAATACACACGATAACATCGTTCGTAGTGGTTGGGGTGAACTGTATCAGTTCTACGGTTCAGGTACTGTACACGTTGTTAAAAACAACTTGTTTGCTGATAACGAAAGTGACGGTGTGAGCATGAGAGGTGCAGGTGGTGCAGCCGTACAATTCGTAAATAACACAGTAGCAAACGTAAAAGGTAACACCCTCCGTATCAACGGTTACAGCGGTCAGACCGGCAAGAACATCGTTAACAACAACGTATTTATTGCTCCGTTGAAAGGTGTGGGTACCATCTATCCGAAATATTACATTTACCTGGAAAATGGTGCAGTTGCAACTGAAGGTACCGGTTCGCTGGCTAACTTCAAATTCGCTACAATTGCAGCTTCCGGTGTATCTGCTACAAACTACTATCAGGTTACCAATACATCAAAAACCGGCGGATTGCTGGTTGGTTATGTAAACTTACCTGGAAAACTGTAAGTCGACTAAGAATTAAAAATGAAAAGAGGAAGCCTTGTCCGGCAATGTCTGGACAAGGCTTCCTCTTTTATTTTAATGCTTCTTTTATAAATTATCTACCTGTGCTTCTATCACCTGTTGCACATTGGCCGGTAAACCTGACAACAGATCATATCCTGTCGCAGACTCAATGGCATCTACTGTAGTCCGGTAGCTCTTCCAGTCACTGCTGATACTATTGATATTAGGAGTATTAACCGCGATCACACGGGTGGAAGTACTGATACGACTAAGATCATTGTTACCATCAGGAATCACCACGATCACTTTCCACACATTAGACGGCACTGTCACATGGCCATTATCGATTGAGGTGCTTGTGCCGCCATTACTTCCTGTGCCGCCTGTACCATAATTCCCCATTATTATATATACCTCATTCCCTGCGCTTAACAGCGAACGGATGTATATTTCCAGATTGTTCCAGGTCTGCTGATTATTCTGTGGCGCCTGTGGGATCATGTTTGTCATCAGGAATGTGGAGGAATTCGCTGGCACAGATGAGGTTCTGTCTCCCGAAGGACAGTTATGGCCTCTGTCAAAACCGCTACCTGAATAACTGCCGGAACCTACCTGGTACCAGCCGGTCGGCAAAGCTGTATTAGGGCGGAAGTCATCCTGACGGGAAGTACTACCAACATCATTGCTGTTCAGGTGCCAGCTTACCCAGTTAGGTGTACTCCTTGCATTGTTGTAGGAGATGCTGTAGTAAGTCTGATCTACCAGATAGTTGGTCGGAAAGGCGATACTTGCCATAGCTCCGCTTGGATTACCCAGCAACAGATGACTGTTGTCGCCGGCGCCGGTACCACCACCAGTTGTGTTGATGGTAATATTGTCGATGTTGATACGGTTGCTGCCACCGGATACTTTTCGTATGGACAACCGAACATTGCCGGTTACATTTACGTTGAAAGTTACCGTCTGCAGACTTGTGGACGAACTGGTAATAGTACTACCTGTCTGGGTGTAGGTACTGCCATTGTTCGTCGAGATCCAGAGTTGCCAGGTACTGCTGCCATCAGAACCAAATACAGCATGTGCAATGCTGATAGTATTGGCGCCGGTGGCATTGAAATTCATCGTAATGGATCCCGTGTTACGGATACGTGCAGAAGCAACACCCGTTTTGGCATCTGTAGACAGATTACCAATAAGTGCTTCATCGAAATACCAGCTGCCGCTGCCAGGCGTTACATTAGCAGCAGCATAGGCAGCTTTGGTACCGGATTCAAAATTTTCTGAAAGTGTGATTGCTTCGACAGTTGCTTCCCGGGTGTCAGTTGAAGACGGCGTTGGACGTGTTTGATTGTCATCCTTCGTACAGGAGGCAATGAATACGGAGAGGACTGCTATCCAGAGCAGCCGGTGAGTGAGGGTTCTCATATTAATGTGGGTTTAATCTTTCTAAAGGTATGTATTCATCTGACAAAGAAAAGACACTCGAACATTAGTTTTCATTAAAATAATATTAGTTAAAGAAATGCTAAAACCGTTTATCTGCCTGAGTCCGCAGATTTTCTGCTTCACCCCTAAAAAAAATCCAGTTGACCTTAAAAGATCTGGTGCAACTTATATAAACGCTGTATATATGTAATGAAAATCTTAAAATATGAAATGGCTACTTTTTTCCACCAGTCTCATCTTCACACTTTGTACCAGAGAACCTGAACCAGCACCTGCTCCTGATCAATATGATTTCACCAAAGTAGGTACTTACGTTGACGCACATCTGAAAGAATATAGTAATGAAGTTGCGGTACTCGTATCAAAAGACAATGCTGTTATCTATAAGAAAGAAGCGAATCTGTCTATTACACAGCCTCGTATCATTGCTTCCGCTTCCAAATGGCTGTCAGCTGCTGTGATCATGTCCCTGGTAGATGAAAAGAAACTCTCACTCAATGATACAGTAGGTAAATTCCTGCCGCTATTCACTGCACATGGTAAAGGGAATATTACGATCAGACAGTTGTTCTCACATACCTCCGGTTTTCCCGGAGACTCTCCGCAACGCTATGAATATAACAAAGACCTGACACTGGCAGCGGCTGTAGACTCATTTGCGCGCTATACGGATATGATCCATAAACCAGGAGAGGCTTTTAACTATGGTAGTGTAAGTATGCACATCGCAGGCAGAATAGCGGAAGTTGTGAGCGGAAAACGCTGGCAGACATTATTCAACGAACGTATCGCCAATCCCTGTGAAATGGACGCTAATTATATCCTCATCAGACCTGCTAATCCGCTTATTGCAGGCGGTGTACGCACCAGTGCCAGGGACTACCTGAACTTCCTGGAAATGTTGCTTAATAAAGGTATGTTCCATCAGCGCCGTATACTGAGTGAAGCCGCTGTCAATGAAATGTTGCAGGACCAGACTGCCGGTGCTGTTATTGAGAATACACCGTATCCGCTTAACCCTTATACCCCTTATAAAACAGGAGAAGTACGTTATGGTATGGGCAACTGGAGAGATGTCGTCAATGCAAATGGTGTAGCAGAAGAAAATAGCAGTCCGGGCGCATTTGGCGCACATCCCTGGATAGATCTAAAGCATCATGTGGCAGGGATTATATTCACACGCACAACGCCTAAGATCAGTAATACATCCAGTTTAAAGATCAGAGAAATGATCCGGAATATACTGGATGGAAAACCGGTATAAAAAAAGGGGCCGTCCGCCAAAGGTGGACAGCCCGTTTGCTATTACATTACAACAGTATTAAGGTTCGATGGTAATTTCTGTACCTGCGTTCCAGTGCTTGAATTCCGGTGTATAATACAGATAAGTGGTGCTTGCCTTTCCTTTGTATTTACCCGCTATTTCAGCTTTCAGGTCGAAGTTTACCTTTTTGGTTTCTTCTGGAGCAAATCCCATCCAGTACAATACAAGATAGTTGTCAAAGATCTCATAGTAAGCGATCCTTCCCTGTTCCATCATTTCTTTTAATTGCCATGGCTGTACCGTCAGACCGGCTGGGATACCCACTTTCACGATGCTCATAGGCTGGAGAATGCTTTTTGTATTTGTCACCGCCACCTGCATCCTGACAGTTTCTCCTACTTTCGTCTGACTGGCAGACAATTCAGTCGCCAGGTTAAGTTCTGCCTGTGCATCATTAGGCGGCAATGAGGTGAAGTAAGCCAGTTCCAGCTGGTATGGTGCATTGGCTTTCTCATCCTTGTATTTGATCGAGAAAGTATTTTCACCTTCGACAATGTTGTTAATGGAGGATGTTGCACTGGTACCTGCGTAAATAGTTTTGTTATTCACTTTTATTTCCATCTGCGAACCAGCTATCTGATCACCTATCAGTTGCTGATAGCTGCATATCGCCTGTAAGGCCAGTACGGTGCCCTGTGTAGAGCCGTAACCATAGTAGCTCTTCTGTTTCATGATATCAGCGATCAGATCGGCGATGGCAGCCATGTCAGGGGTCTTTTCTCTCATGAGCGCTAAAGCATACAGCGCCATGGTCTCTACACGTAAAGAGCTGCTTCTGGAGTTGACCACCGTTGTTTCTGCATTCAGCTTCGCTGCCCTTGCCGCTGCCAGCAGCTTGTTGAAATCATCTTCACGTCCCATATTACTGGCCGCCAGCGCCATCATTGATAACTGATAGGCATCGTTGTTTTCCAGCGCTTTTTTAACAGCTGTTTCATATTCCAGTGTGATCTGATTTTTGATGCCGGAAGCTGTTAAGGCATATACGATGTAGAAATTTGCAATCTTATCCGGTACAGATGCAAATGCGTCCAGTCCCTGTTTATGAATATTGAAAGCGCCCTTGCCATCTCTGCGTCCCAGCAGGAATTGCTGTGTGCGTTCCAGCATACCTTTATCTACTTTAATGAACTCGTTCATGGCTGTAAACTCCAGGAGTCCATATGCAGTTAAAGCTTCATGAGGTGGGGTCCGGCCAAACCATTCAAAGCCATGTTCTGCCGTCTCAAAACCAATTAGCCGTTTATAACCGGTGATAAGATAGTCCATTGCTTTCTGTTCTGCCGCTGAATGTTTTTTAGCAGAAGAGCGAAGCAATTTGAGAATGTATATATTGGGATAAGTCGTAGAGGACGTCTGCTCAAAACAGCCATATGGTTCTCTTAACATGGATTCTATATCATTGATCAGGCGGTCTTCCATTTTTGTAAACACCTTCAGTTCAGTTGTCAGTGTTCCCTCCAGCATATGATTGATAGTAAAGTTGGTTTCTTTTGATCTGTTACCCGATATGGTAGTGATTACAGGGAAGCCTTTACTGGTGACATTTACTGGTAGATACAGATTTTCCTTATGATCGCCTGCTATTACTTTACAAGAGATGGACCCATTTGTCGCTGTGCGGGCCCTGATGGTTACCGGCACTTGAATGGCACTGTCTGATGGTATACTGATAGCATCTTTATAAGGTTGCAGTTCTATATCGCCAGAAATACTAACATCAATTTTAGCCGTAATGACTTTATCCGTATTGTTTTTTATCACTAATGGAATTTGCATAACATCTCCCGCAGTCATATATGGAGGCAGTTTAGCGTCTACTGTCAGCGGAGATTGTGCTGCATATGTCTTTTCTGCTCTTCCCGGTTTACCATTGAAGCCGATACCTTCTGCAATAGCACGGAAAGTGGTATTGGCGTCAGAGTTGTAAAACTCTATACTGGCATCCCCATCTTTATTTGTCTGCACAACCGGATTCCAGTAAATAGTTTCCCTGAAATCATCCCTTGTCCTTGTATTGGGAGACAGATATTTGGGTGCATAAAAGCGTTTGGCTACTGTATATCCATCTTTTTGAAGTTGTACCGTTTGTGATGCATAATAGAAGGTTGGTGCCAGATTGAGTATGATAGATGGGCGTTTGTTGTTTTTTGAAGTGATCAGGATTACACCATTGGCGCCTCTGCTCCCATAAATGGCCGTAGCAGCTGCATCCTTTAGTACTTCAATAGAGGCAATATCTGCCGGAATAATAGCATCGGATATCTTTTCTACAGGGATGCCATCCAGCAGGATCAGGGGTTGGTCGTTTCCTGCCAGTGTTGCCTGACCTCTGAGGTTTATAGTTGCTCCACCGGCGCCGGTAGGTTTTGTGATAGAAAGGCCGGCCACTCTTCCCTGTAGCGCAAGAATGGGATCCGTGTTTATCGCATCAGCTTCTCTGACCATCACAACCGAACCAGCTAAAACATCCCTTTTTAGCTTTGTCCCATAACCCAGTACAATCACTTCGTTCAGGTTGCGGTCATCCATTTTACCCAAAGCCAGATTGTCTGTTTTCTTTTGCTGCTGGTCTTTCTCTTTAAATGCGTCTTCCATTAGTTCCACCTTATCTTTATTTTTCTTTTCGGCCAGTAAAGGAGGTGGCAGACGGTCGTCTTCAAATGGATCTTTTACTTTCCTGGCAGGACTGGGAATATAATCTACTCCTTCTCTTAAGAGTTTGATACTGATAGTCTCTTTTCTGTGTGCAGAGCGTGCCAGCAGGTGATAGCTGAATGCTGAAGTAATATCTGTAAAGAAGAAACCGCCGTCATCTTCTGTTACCTGTTGAATAACCTTGCCCCTGTCATAATTGCTGGCATTTGTACTGCTTAGCAGATAGACCGTCGATTTTACGGGCTTACCATTTTTATCTACAATGACGCCGCTGATGATATTATTGAGGTCCGGACTGAATTTAGGTCGGCCCGTTTTTTCCAGGTAGTCAATGTAATCAAAGTAGCGATAGCCATTTGTTAACATAACAAGATCCAGTGCCGGAATAGCCCGTTTTTCGTCTTCTTTGAAGTAGAATTGCGGCTCTTCTATCTTACCATGCAGCTCAGAGCTCATCAACAGCCAGGAAAGAATATGATCCTGTTTGTCATCAGCCAGCGACCACAGTTTATCATCCATTACAGTCAATGAGAAGTTAGAGGGTACAGGCTGACCTTTTTCATCCAGTGTTTTCAGGTGAAGGGTTACTTTTTCTCTTGGTTGATAACGTTCTTTATCGGAAGTGATGCTCACCTGCAATCTTCTTTCAGGATGCAGGAATACGAGTCTTTCTGCCAAAGGAAGCCGCGTACCTGTTGTGATAGTAAATCTGGCGATGCCCGCAGGGAATTTGTCTGCGTCCACTTCAATTGTCTGTGCCCCTTTTTTAAGCGATAACTCCTGTAAATAATGTACGTCGTTCTTACTTTGTCCGGTCAACCGCACATTTATATCACGCGTAGCAGCAATATTGAACTGCAACAGTTTTCCCTTTCTGCCTACATTCATAATAAGACCATGTTTAGCAGCTGTGGGGAGGTCAAAGTGTTGACGGACACCTGCCGGCTTGAGTAGCTCAGCCCTGTATTTTTTCCCTGGCTGCGGAGTGAAAGCCAATTGCCCCATACCATCATGAAAGCTTTCAAATGTAGCAGCCGTATTATTGTTCTCGTCTTTTATTACTCCTTTTACATCAGCGGGTTTACCAAATTCATTGATCGCTTTGAAAGCAATATTGGTAGATAGTCCCTCCACGAGCGTACCGCCTTCCGGCATAAACTGCAGGTCAATTTTATTCAGTACAATAGGAATACTTCTGGATATGGCTTCTGTATAGCCGTCAAAATTAATCGTAATATTCAGCAGGCCATCATTCGTTGTCAGATCTGCCGGTAGGGTGAATCTGATATCCGCTTTGCCCTTTACGTCGGTTTTAAATGTCCCCGTCTTGACTGCCTGGCCTGCCAGTGATACAGTGAATTTTGTCTCATATCCGGGTATAGGACGATCTGCAAGACTGCGGATCGAATAGGCTGCACTTACTTCATCACCTGGTCCATAGCCTTTTTCCGGAAAGTCAAGTTTCATCAGCACACGCGGAGCAATCACTTTTTGAACAGTAATCTCTTTTGTAAACCAGGTACTTTCTTTCTCATTTTTCATCCAGGTAGTGTATGCCCTGAGCTTGTATAACCCACCATTAGCGCCAGCTTCAAATTTATAGTGTCCTTCAGCGTAACCGTCTTCAATACGATAGTTGTGCGTCTGTATGATATTACCAGCCGGACCTACGATCTCGACATACACAACATTACTTAATACAGATATGAATTGATTTTTCGCATTCACCAGATATATCTTGAAGAAAAGATCTTCTCCTGGTTTGAAAAATACATGACTGGTCTGTATATAGATTTTTTCTTTATTGTTATTGTAGTCTGCAAGCTGTGCCATGCTTCTGCCACCAAATGAGAGCAGAAACACTATCAGCAGCTGCAACGCTCTTATACCGTACTTCATGGGTCTTAGAATTGATAGGTAACATTAAATCCGTATGTCTTTACGGCAGGCAGGTTGAAAAAGTCAAGTCCGGATGTGTTGGGTTGATCATATAGCAACTGATCAGGATCTGCTCCTTTATAGGGAGACCACAGCAGAATATTATTCACATAGGTATTCAGATTAAGTTGCTGGGTGTTTTTCTTTAAGCTGATGCGGTAACTAAGTGAAACTGTATTCAGTCTCAGGTAATCGGCCTTTTGTACATACTGTTCCGCAACTCCTGTGAGACCATATCTGGTCCATCGGTTCATCTCTACTGGCTGTGCCGGATCATAGAATCTAACCGCAGCATCATTTACATGACCGTCAGCTTTTACCCCCTTAAATACATAATCTGTGATGTTTCGTTCTGATGCACTATTTGCAGATCGTCCATAATAGTCCAGTACTGCCTGTGTGCCATTCCACATCTGACCGCCTTTTTTCCATTCCATATCCGCCGTCATCCCCCATCTTTTCCAGACTATGCTGTTACTTAGTTTGGCGATAAAATCAGGAATAGGGTTGCCAATTACTTTGGGTGTAGCGTCTGTTAATGGAAATCCGTCTGCACCAATGATCATATTTCCTGCCGCGTCCCTCAGATATGCAGTGCCAACGATCACACCTAATGGCCGTCCCTGAACAAGTGTTTTATGCACATCACGGATGCCCGCAATAGGCGTAAAGTTGTATCCCTCCTGTACTTTGGTAACGTCGGTACGATATGCAAACAGAGAGGCGGAAGTACTCATGTAAACATCTCTGCGCAAGCGTGTATTTGACAGAGATACATTCACCTCCATACCTTTACTTCTCAGGTTCGCCAGATTCTTTAATAACAGGTCCCCATTTTCAAAGACAGGAAATACATCATCATGTGTGTCTCTGATATAAAAACTGCTATTTAATGAAAGGTTGTTTTTGTAGTAGACATTAAAGTGACCATCCCATTCCCGGTTATTTACCGAACTGAGTTTCTGAAACGTATTGACTTCTTTTACAGGACGGTATCCGGATATGTTACCTGCTGAATATTGTAAGAGATTAATATAGGCCATGGATTTATTCAGAGATAGCTCACTGTTTGTCATGTGATAACAAACGGAACCATTCAGTACCAGACCGCGTACAAGATTATCCAATGTCATGCCCAGGTCTACAGACGGTAACATGAAATTATTCTTCATCGCCGTATTGGAAATATATGCCTTGTTACCCGCTTTGAGGATTACTGTCAGATGATTTGCGGAGTAAGTATTGATCGTATTTAGGAATAAGTCATGAGAAGAGCGCTGATAATCGTAAAGACTGTTATCAGACAGATATTGTATACGGGAGTTGTCATTGTTAAATGTATGAAAAAGCGATATCGTTGATTTGAAATTATTATCGTTATAGTCTATCTCCCTGCCTATTTCTGTCTGCAATCTGTACCTGAGGTCTCTCTTGTTCCTGTCCGTATACATACCATCTGCCCATGCAGCAGTACCCGGTTGGTAACGCTCTGTATGCCGTTCCTGTACGCGTTGCAATGTCTGCTGCACCTTTGCCTGCCAGTGATTGGTCTCTAATTTTAGCAGCAAACTACCATTATGCTCTGTCCAGTTATAATCGTTTTTATTATCTCTCAGCAGATACCAGGGATTATCTGCCATATGGCTGTAGCTGCGTTGTCCGTTTCCCAATGTTGTGCCCTGCTCATTGCTGAAACTAACGGGTGTTAACAATGCATTCTGGTAAGCGATATTCAGCAGGCCATTACGGTTTGCACTTGTACGTTCCCGTTCACTATACAGGTAAGTGCTTTTAATGGTCAGCCACTTGATACGCGTGCTCAGTTCAGTTGCCAGACTATTGAATGAGCCTTTATTGTCTCTGATAACCAACTGTTCATTGCCATGTCCCAGTTTCAACCCAAAATTCCAGCTACGCTTTCCATAGCGATATAGCTCTGATAGAATGTTCAGCTGATGGGAATGCACTATAGCTGTCCGGAAAATATCCTCCTGATAAGCAGTAGCGGGTTTACCGTTTCCTGCACCAGCAGACACCAGTTTCCCGGACTGGTCATAAGGATAATTACTACCATCAAATTCAAGATTAGACAGCGCTGGCCCGTAACTGAATAGTTCTCCTGTCTCCGGTCCCCTCCATATTAATGATCCGTTGGATGCTCTGCCCTGGGCATAGGTATTTTGCAGTTCCGGTAACCGGTTATGTGTTTTTAATTCAATGGTGCCACTGTAACTCCCGGACAGTTTTAAGGTACGTGTAAACCCGGGAGATATCTCTGCGAGGCCGTCTGTAATTTTCAGGCGGCTCACCTTCGTACCAGGTGAAAACTGACCTTTTAGCTTCAGCATTGTATTCCGCTTAAATGCTATTGAATCAACCGGATCAATGCTGCTTCTCAGTTTTCTTACCTGCTCAGTATAATCCTGTGATATGATCGGATCAACACTGGTGTTAACCTGAGCAGCCAGTACAGTTGGTAAAAAGAGAAGGAGTATAGTTAATTTCAAGGTATCAGTTTTTAGGTGACATAAATATAGATTTAATTCTATTGTTGGTTGATCTTCCGGCTGTATGATGCAGGTTTGTTAAAGATTCCACAAAATAGCTTATAAATAATTTAAATGGTTGATTATGAGTTGATTAATAAAATAAGCCCGGCTCAGTATAACTGGCCGGGCTATGTGCATATATATAGGGACGGATGAATTAATGACTGAGTATGCCTAGTGTCGCTATCCTGCGCATAACATCCTCCTCATTTGAAGGTGTTAATTCGATTTGTAGCGTATTCTTTTTTGAAATTCTGAAAGGGGTTATCCCATAGTATAGTTTCCGCATTTGCTTATCTTCTGCAAATGCGATCACCATAGCAGTAGCGCCTAATGGAAGAGGTATTGTTCCATCCGCGGAGCAGAATGTATAAGAGAAGGCCTTTTCACCTGGTATTCCCTTTAATATGATCTTGTGAGACGGAACCACCAGTAAAGTGGAAATGTTCTGCGTATCTGCAGCATTCACTGTTGTAGTAAGCTCGGTTGGTGAAACTCCGGATATTTCTTTGACAGGAACATCTATGCTATACCATCCGGGTGCGCTGATCTCGAAGTTATAATAAAGTTTACGCGCCTGATCGGTTTTTACCCCTATGTTATCAGCGTTATTTTGTACAGCTAATGCCCTGGGCTCAGTCCAGTCAATACCTTTGCCGGTATCTACTCCCTTGTACAACTGCATACCGGTTATAATGTCTGCTGTGGGGACCTTGATTTGTATCGGGTGTACGATAGTGACTTTGGGACTATCGGCTACATCCAGCGAGATGACGCCTCCGCTACTCAATGGTTCGGTATTACTTTGGGTACGAAGTCCGGCTGACAACATATTCTCTAATGTCAGGGCTTCTGCTACAACAAAATAGGCAGTCTGGCTTCCTTCAGCTTTCAGTGCATGTGCAGGTACTGTTATGATTGTTCCACCATCAAGGGTCACTGTAGTGTCTCTTTCTGTGTTGACTTGCACCATCACGTAGGGAAGATTGGATGTGTTAAGAAAGGAAGGCACATCTGTGGAATTGCCACAGCTTATTGAAAGGCATAGCAATGCCAGGCCGCAACAGGCACGGAATAAATTGTTCATAAAAGAAATTTAGGATGATGTAATGTATGTGGAATCAGTACAGCATATAACAGTGATTACACGCTATGAAGAAGTGGATTAACTATTGCACACTTAATTTTTTACGTAATACTTTACGATAGATCAATATCCCCAATACCAGCAGGATGATATAAGGCCAGCAGCTGATCAGGAAAATAAATAAAGCTCCAAAGCTTTCAAAACCGGAACGTACAGCAAGCAGGAATTCTGTGCCGAACTGCGCACGGGTCAATCTCTCGGGGTTTACGATAATCTGTACATCGGCCTGCTGTGGTTGAAATAATTGTACCGTGAACGTAGCATAATGTACATCATCCAGGATAGCCAGATTCTCAATCCTTCTGTCCGTCTGCGTATCATACTTTTGATCCTTATATTGCGCGATAGCAAGCGTGCTGCTTTTTGCAACAGGCTTGATGGCAGCAGGAGCAGGGCCGTTGTTTTTCATAGCATTGGAAAGGTAGCTCAGGGTTTTATCTTCGTCTTTCAACGTACGATAATCAATGAACGTGGCCATGCCGGTGAGCGTATGTACCACTGAGTCCAGACTGGCTGTGGGTACACGTAGCGTGAGATTGGCAACAGGCGTATACAGTTCAATACGCTTCAGTGAATCAGCTGAATAAGAAATATCTCTGGTCACGACTGATTCATTCTGCATCACACTTTCTGATACCATTCCATCAACGCTTCTGACCACATGTTCAAGTGTAGATACGGCATTGAATACACTTCCTACGCGACAGCGTACATCAGCTGTCCTGACGCGTTTTCGGGAAGGAGAATTGACAGAAGTAATATCATTGGTAAAGCCGGTAGAATCAGCGGCCTGCGCCACTTCGTTCATTGATACAGCGGTATCGTCAGCTGCGTTGTAGCTGTGATGATTCGAACCGGAAGAGCATGCAGCGGTCAGCAGCACCACTGGCGCCATGTAATATAGGGGGACACGCATAAGAAAGTTGTTTACATTTTATACCAGTAAACCGCAAAAGGTAACCCTTTAAAGAAATGTTAAAGAATTGGACCCTTTTTTGTGAATCAGAAAAGGGGTAAATTAATTTTATGATAAGAGTCTATTTTAATCCTGACTATACATTAGGTTTTCCGCTGACAGGCGAAGAGGTGAAAATTGAGAACCTGCAGCATATCGCAGACGTAGATACCTCCGATCTGCGGGAGGCATTTGAAATATGCCAGAATGAAGACCTCCCATGGGTGAGCAGGGAAGAAGTAACGCCTGATCCGCTTGTGGCAGATGGTACCCGCTCTGTAGCACCGGGGGATGTACTGGAACTTGATGGAGAATGGTTTCTCGTCGGACCGGCCGATTTTCAGCGTATATAACTACATCGTGGCCAGCTCAATCAGTTCACCGATCTCTTTGGCACGGGGAGTGGCCTGTTCTCCTTCGTACCAGTTTTCATTCCCCTCCGCATCTGTTTTTATAGCGATATCCAGGTGTCCGTCTTCTCCTGGCAGATAGACCAGGAATGAGCGGTTGCCTTTACTTTCATCAATATCTACCTGTATGTCTTCTTCATGATAGTTGATATAAATTGTTTTCCGTTTCATACATTTACATTTTAATTATCTTCCTGAAATATTATGCCAGAACATCAGCAACCTTAGCTTTTCAGTTATGAAGAAATTATTGCGTAACCTCATTATACGTCTGTCCCGGCGCTTCTCTTCCAATCCCGATAAGAAGCTCATATTCGAATCGCTATCCCAACTCTATAAACAGATAGAGGAGGGGAAAAAAGACAAAGGACTTGTCCTGACCTACGATTATCAGCAGGCTTCTATCATCGTATTTTCCGATCAGCACAAAGGTGGAAGGGACGGCTCTGACGACTTCATGCTCGCTGAAACCTCTTATCTTACCGCATTGCGTTATTACTATGAGAAAGGCTTTACACTGATCAATCTGGGCGATTGTGAAGAGCTCTGGGAAAATAAACCTTCTAAGGTCCTTGAAAAGAATAGGACCGCTTTACTGGAAGAAGCCTTATTTCTGCAACAACAACGCTATTACCGCATATTTGGCAATCACGACCTGGAATGGAATTACCAGATCCCCAGAGACCAGTTCCTAAAACCGATCTTTGGAAAGGAACTGAAGGTTTACGAAGGACTGGCGCTGAAGATGAAATATAAAAGTGCCGATGAAACCATCTTCCTCGCACATGGTCATCAGGGAGATAAAAGAGCCGATGGTAATGCTTTCAGTAAATGGTTTGTGGCAGCGATATGGACACCAATACAACGCTGGTTGAACATCCGCCTTGACACTGTATCAGATAGTTTCGATCTCGTAGACCAACACAACATCACCATGTATGAATGGAGCCAGCAGTATAAGAAGACAATACTGATCTCCGGGCATACACATAAACCGGTATTTGCCTCTATGGATCATATTGACCGGCTGACAAAGGCATTGGAGAAAGCGATGCAGGCTGGTGACCAGGAAAAAGCTAAGGCCTTACAGGAGTCCCTGGAAAAACGCAGGGCAGAATATGCAGGTAAGGAGTTTGTAAAGACAATGGTCAGCCCCAGTTACTTTAATACCGGCTGCTGTTGTTTCAGTGATGGAGATATAACGGGTATCGAGATCACTGAAGGTGTGATCCGTCTCGTGAAATGGGACCAGGAAGGAAAGAACGTCAACCGTATTGTACTGGAAGAAGCGCAGCTGGATTATCTCTTTGATCAATTATAAAAGAAAAAGAGACTGGTACGCACCAGTCTCTTTTTACTATATCTTAAGAACTAAAGTATACACCAGTTGTGAATACTTAATGCCTCGTTTTTAACTCCTGTCTACCAGCTGTTGCTGTGCCGCCCCATACCGTTCCCCGGTATCCGGATACTTCGCCAGTAAAGCATCGATCTCCTTTTTATCCGCATCAGACAAAGTAATATCCACCGCTGCTGCGTTTTCCTCGAGGTACTTCCTGCGTTTGGTACCTGGTATAGGTATCAGGTGCTCGTCCTGATTTAATACCCACGCCAATGCCAGTTGAGCGGCCGTACAGTTTTTAGCTGCAGCCAGTTCCGCGAAAGCCGCCGCCAGTTGCTGATTATTGTCAGCATGTGCTGCCTGATAACGGGGAAGCGACTTCCTGAAATCATTATCCTTCAGCGCACCCAGATCCAGCGTATTGGTCACAAGCCCACGCGCCAGCGGACTAAAAGGCACAAAGGTGATCTTCAGTTCATTGCACAACGGAATAATCTCCTTTTCCACATCTCTTGTCAGCAAAGAGTATTCGCTTTGCAAAGCTGAAATAGGATGTACCGCATGTGCCTTCCGGATGGAATTAACACCCGCCTCAGACAATCCCAGATAACGTACCTTTCCTTCTTTTACCAGCTCAGCCATCGCGCCCACCGTTTCCTCAATCGGTATCTTCGGATCAACGCGATGTACGTAATAAAGATCGATCACGTCTGTCTGTAGTCTTTTCAGACTATCCGTCACCGCCTTCCGCATATATGCGGGCGAACCATCAAATCCTCCGGGCTGGCCTTCAGTAAATGTAAATCCAAACTTCGTAGCAAGGAATATTTTAGAACGGTTGGGCTTCAGCACCTTTGCCACCAGCTCCTCGTTTCTACCATTGGCGTAAATATCGGCCGTATCCCAGAATGTAACGCCTAGCGCTATGGCATGTTCCAGGGTAGCGATGGATTCAGCATCGTTGGCTTCTCCATAAGCATGGTTCATACCCATGCATCCCAGTCCGATAGCGGAGAGAGAGACATCTGTGTTTCCTAGTTTCCTGTATTTCATGAGATCATCGTTTGTATATGGGTCATTCAATATTGTATACTAAATATACAAAGAACCCCGCTTAGTTACCGTCGTCATTCCTGATACCGCGCCTATTCTTTTGGATAGCTTGCTTCAGTCTGCCAAAGTTATAGTTGATACTCATGTTAACCGTCCGGAAATATTCCTGTGTGTTATTAGATTGCGTAAATAGTTTATCTGACAATACTGTACGGTTCTGTCTGTATGCGGGAAAAGGATTGCTGATAGTAGCAGAACAGCTCAGTTTATCCTTTATCAGATCTTTACTGCCTCCAAGTGAAACAGCTGTCACAGCATTGCTCGTAGTCTGCAACGATACCTGGTTGCGTCCGGTAATGTTGATTGCTGCAGTGAGCTTCCAGCCCTTATTCATGCGGACAGACGCATTGCCGTTAACCGAATAATTCCATCTGTTCAGCGAAATAGGGGCGGCATTGCTGGCGCCATCCAGTGAAAGATAAACTGCATTGCCATTAATGCTCAGGTGCAGCCATTTTGTAACAGGATAGTTAATAGTATAGTCAAATCCCAGGCCACTACCTTTGACATTGTTTTCTATGATCGTAGTGGTAATATTGCGGGCCGTATCATAGGAGGTGATCTCCATAAACATATTGTTGAGGAAGGCATAACTGACAGCCGCATTCAAGGATAGTTTCCCTGACCAGCTATATCCCAGCTGAACATTCGTTGTCAGTGTCGGACGCAATGCCGGATTTCCGGATGATTCCTGCGAAGGATTAGAACGGTCTTTAAATGGATTCAGCTTATAGATATTAGGTCTTTTTAAGCGCCTGGAAACGCCCAGGTTAAGCGAACTGTTTCCGCCCAGTTTTCTGTTGATCACTACCGATGGAATCAGGTTCAGAAATTGTTTATGCAGTCTCGCAGAATCGTCCTGCCAGCTGGCTTCCATGAAAGTCTGTTCCACACGTACACCTCCCTTCAGTTCCCAGTACTTTGAAGAGAAGGTATAGGCATTGTACATACTGAATACGCGCTGTTGTCCGTCAAACCCGTTCGTAATCGGATCAGTCGATACATAGGCGTTAAGATAATCACTGTAATTACTACGCCATATGCCTTTCATCCCGGCTTCCATACTGAAATGCCGAAAGGTGCGTACATAATCTGCCTGTAACGTATGTTCTTTGAACCGCTCATTGTTATCCTGCCGGTAACCGGGAATATCATAGTTGATCGTATCTGTGAATAGTTGCTGATATCCCTGCTTTCTGCCATTAGTCGCATAACGGTAAGAGAAAGTGAGCAGGTTGTTTTTATATTTAGGAGAAGTGATCTGATAATTGATCCCGGCATCCATACCATTACCATGATTGTTATTACTGCTGTGCATAACATATTGCTGATCCACATTGCCACCACGCAGCATGCGGGAAAACAGTTGTTCTTCTCCGGCGCCGCCATACGCATTAAAGTTGAATTGTGCGGTTAGCAGATGCAGACTATCCATCGCATAACTTAATTCTGTACCCAAATAACCATTACTACGATGGTGATGGCGGTCGCCTTCCTGCAACAACATAACAGGTATCTTCGCATAAGCAGTTCGCTGCATATCATTACGAGCATGTGGACGATATTCATATCCTGCTCCGCCATACACAGAGATGCCCAGATCGCCCTCTTTCATAGCGAATGAACCACCTATGCCAGGCCCATTGGCTGGAAAGCGTTCACTGATGTTCATCGTACCGTTGTAACCATCTGCTTTACGCCTGATAGTAACGATATTGATGATCCCCATCAATCCTTCTCCATCATATTTCGATGGTGGGGTGGTAATGACCTCTATATGCTGAATAGTAGAAGCTGGGATCGTGCGCAGTACCATAGCAGGGTCCCTTTCAAACATGCCCGATTCTTTCCCGTTGATCAGCACTTTATAACTGCTGTTCCCCTTGAGCAGCAGATTACCGGAAGCATCCACGGACAGAAAAGGCACCTTTCGCATGATCTCCAGCACACTACTGCCTTTGCTGTCAGGATCAGCCTGAAGATCATATATGAGACGGTCTACCTCCTGACGGATCAGTGGTTTTTGTCCGGTGACGGTCACCGTTTTAAGTCCCCGGCTCCGCAGGGTGTCTGCCGTCTGGGCCTGACTTGTCAGACTGACACACAGTAAGGAAATACTGCAGGCAGTGTATAATAACAGTTTATGCATGAGTGGTCTTTTTTTAGGCATGGCAATGCCCGTTCAAAGCTGCAGGCGCTTTTAGAACCAAGGGATTGCGTATGAGAAATTGGGTTGTCCGGTGGGAGCAGGCGATAGGTTGGTCTGAAACGAAAGGGCTTACTTATTATTCCGGCTGATCAGGAAATAGTATACCAGGAAGCCGGTGGCAATAAACACGGTTTCAACACCATAGGGAAGTGGAGAAGTTTCTACATTGAATGGTATGAACTCCAGTACGATCAGTCCCAATCCTGCGAAAAACAGAATAATACCCCATTTGAGCATATCACTGCTGGTCTTTGGAATGCCGGGCAATAGCTTAAGGGCATTGTCATCTATCGGTCCCGCATCCAGCAGGCGCCTTTTAAGTCTGTAATTGAGAAAGGCAACGATCAGGGAAGCGGTAATAGCGAAAACGCTGATGATCATGATAAAGCTGCCAAGTGTTTCGATGATGTTGAACATATGCGATTGTTTTTTCAGTAGACAGGCGTATTTCCAGAAATGTTGCAAAATGAGCAGATTTTTTGCAACATTTATTAATAAACCTTTGTCTACTCTGACATGATTGATGAAAAGGAGCTAATTCCCCGCATCTTACATGGAGATATGAAAGCTTTTGAGGTATTGGTAACACAATACCAGGGGCTGGTATTCCATGTGGTGAACAGGATCATCAATACACAGGAGGATAAAGAAGATATCTGTCAGGAGGTGTTTATAAAGGTGCACCAGCACCTGCGGCGCTTTGAGTATAAGTCCCGTTTATCCACCTGGATCGCCCGTATCGCCTATCTGACAGCTATTAACTACAGTAAAAAGTACAGCAGTGGTAATACGGTGTCTCATCCGGAGGATATTGAAAACTATAGCTTTACAGATGAACATCCCGGCCACCTCCTGGACAAAAAGGACGTGACGGCATATATAAACCGCCTGATTGCCCAGATGCCTGAACAATACAGGACGGTATTGACGTTATATCATCTGAATGAGTTCTCTTACCAGGAAATTGAAGAAATAACCGGTTTCCCGGAAGGAACTGTAAAAAGTTATCTTTTCCGTGGACGTAAACTACTAAAGGATAAATTAGGTGTTTATCTTAAAAATGAGGTGTCATGAAAGAGATAGATGAGCAAAAATTACAGGAAATGCTGGAAAAGGGCCTGCACCTTCCGGATGTGCCACTAGCTGCCGGAGAGGAGCAGGAGCTGGAACGCTATACCGTCTTATGGGAAGCGCTGGAACAGCCTGTTGTACCAGATTTGTCTCCGGGTTTTGCTGTGAATGTAAGCGCCAGGATCCGGCTGGAAAAAGACAGAAAAGCAGAGTTGCGTTTTAATCTGCTGATAGCAGCCGTTTGTCTGTTACTGGGGGGAGGAGCAGTAGCGGCGCTGATCTTTTTTAGTACCAATAGTCCTGTTCTGCAGCTGTTATCTCATTACGGACCTATCCTGCCAGGCGGACTGGCATTAATACTATTGATCCAGTACCTGGACCAGAAGCTCGTGAAAGAAAAGGTCCGCTCTTATAACTGAATATGAATATGGTCATCATGCCGCACTGCATAGCAGCCATGAAACCGGATCTTATCACTTTCCAGCTGCAGGCGTGTCTGGAGATGTGGTTCAATAAATACCTTATGAATAGCAGGATGGTAGATGATGACTGTCATTAATGCCCGCATCCGCAGACTATCAAATACATATTTGTGCTTATTCCCCTGTGGTGCTATCTGTTGCAGTACACTATACCAGTGGTAACCCTGTTCCCGGCAACTTTCAGCCGTATTGATCTCTCCCGGGCGTGGTGTTTCACACACGCCGTAACCAATGACAGAAGGTGCATTATCTGAAGGCATGCCACTGGTTTTATCTATATAGAGAAAGGCCAGGTCCAGTTTTTTCCCGTCATTATGACTCAGATGTGGTAGCATTGGAAAGCTGTTAAAGAAAGGAAATCCGCCATCCAGGTAATTGACCGCCGTTCCGGGATGGAAGCGGTTCATTTTCAAAGCAATATCCAACGCAGCGGTTTTCAGGGCCGGTCGCACATAATGCCTGTTCAGTAAGCAGGTGGTCAGCCGTAAGGGCTGTAAACCATCTTTACGAAAGACAGGCAGTGGCACCCTGCCAAAAGGTTTAGCCAGCAGGGGGATAATAAGTACAGTACTAAACAGGTAGATCAGCATGAACGCGCCTATTTTAGCCAGTGGCTGTAATATTGGCCTGGTCACTTTCTGGATGATCAGGGGATGGGTACGCCTGGAAATCAGATAGATAATGCCTCCCAGCTGTGTAAGCATCGTCAGAACAATGAATATAAGGACATGCGTCACTATCCGGGCAATGCCAAGGGATTTTTGGATCATAAGCGTATAAGAAGCCGGTAGCGGCAGGGACTAGGGATAAAGGGTGTAAAATAATAAAAAAAGAAGAACCCGTACGCCCTGGGAGGTGTACGGGTTCTTCTTTTTTATGCTAAAGCAGGAAACTTATTTCTGTTGTGCCTGTGCACTACCGAACACCGTTTTCAGCAGATCAGTCACTCGGGCAGCCGGATCCTGTCTGATTTTCTGCTCTTCTACCGCTACTTCTGAGAAAATACCGGCAACTGCTTTTTCGGTAACATAAGCAGTCAGGTCGGTATTGACAGGGGTAGAAGAGAATTTGTTATATACAGAGAAAACGTCTGACCAGTATTTGGTCGCATCCACTTTTTTCAGCGCTTCGCTGATGGCAGGACGGAAAGCCGCTGTCAGGGAGGCAGTCGTTTTATCTTTGAAATAGTTGGTTGCAGCGTTGTTGCCACCTTTCAGGATGCCCAGTGCATCGGTGATGGTCATTTGTTTGATCGCATTTACGAAAATAGGCGCAGCTGATTTTGCAGCTTCTTCCGCACCCTTGTTCATAGACTGGATCGCTTTATCCACAATGCTACCCATACCCATACTGCGTAAGGTACTTTCTACTTTCTGTGCTTCCGGTGGCATCAGGATCTTAAGGGCGGCATTGGCAAAAAAGCCGTTTGGAGAAGAGAGTTTGTTAGCGCTGTTCTGTGTTCCGATGGTCAATGCTTCTTTCAGACCAGCAGCTATCTGGGTAGTGCTGAGTTGTCCGTAGGATGGCAGGTTATTGAGTATCTGCTGGGAGGTTTCACAACCAGTGCTGGTTAAGAGAAGCGTGGCAGCAATAATACATGCAAAAAAGCCTTTTTTCATAATAGATTGTATTACATTCTTAAATGTTGGTGCGCAAAGATAATCCTCTTCTTATTCATTGCGTTCATGTTTTCTGTTAACTATTGTTATCATTCCCCTGTTCCGGACAACGAAGTGACAAATATTCCCTTTAAAAATGCGATATTGCATAGAGTATGAAAAACGTCCCTTGTTAAGAGGGAAACAGCACTATTCAGACACATAGTCATTATTACAGGTCAGGAGAGAAAACAGCTTTAGTAACAATGGGGAAGTCCCGCACCGATACCGGGGACGCCATATAACAGATTCCACATGAAAACGTTTATTATCATCGGAGTGGTAGCCGCAGTCTACATCGTATTCGTTATCATAAAATTAATGAAGCTCAATAGCCGGGCAAAGGAAATTGCTGCCAAAGCCATGAAGGAACGTGACCAACAGCGGGATAAAGCTGTTGAAGACGAACCTCTGGTAAACGAAGACGGCGTCCTGTCCCTGCATGACCGGCAGTATATCGCCTGTGGCGCCAATCTGATCTACCTCCGGGGAGAAAGACTGGATACACTGGAAACCGATACAGAACAGGATGAGATCAGACACATGCTCAGAAGAGACTGGCATATCAATACCCGGGATAAATTACTGAGCACGATCGATGGACTCGCTACCCGGGGGCACCGGGTCTATTTTAAGCCCATCTGGCAGATACTGACCACCCTGCCGGTACGTGAACGTCCTGAAGCACTGGATAAATTACAGCAGGACTTTGCGGCAAAAGGAGACGATGCACCGATAGAAGAATACGCCGCCAATATCTCCGAATGCTACAAACACCTCCGCGAAATATCCGATTGCTTCGAAGGCAAGAAGTGTAAACTGGATGCCCTTACCTGGGATCTGGGTCGCGCTATAAACCTCTGCCGCTGGGGCTACGATGCAGGTTTCCTGTCAAGAGAAGAATCCATGCGCTACATCCGTAAATTCGGGAAAGAGCTGTTGCATAACTACACCAGCTGGGCCAACCTCGGAGAAAACTATCTCATAGGTTTCGCCATGTGGACCGGCGATATCGAACAACTGGATGAACTCCATGGCGGACATTGTGATCTGCTCTCAGAAGATAGCAGCCCATGGGTATTACTGGAAAGCAAATAGTTTTCATCGCATTTGATATAAGAAAAGCGGACTTTCATCAAAGTCCGCTTTTCTTTTCTATAGTTGCAGGATAACGAGCCAACTGTATGGTGATCAGTCCTTCCCCCGGTTTTCTTTTTTCCATAGTGCCGCTTTTTTATTCAATTTTTGCGGCTTTGATCACATTGATGGCATTGGATACCCGGGGGAATCCTACATAAGGATACATGTGTACCATCGCTGATACAAGGGTCTCTTTACTGTTGCCGGTTTTCAGATTACCCACCGCATGAGAGGCCATTTGTCTTTCCGCGCCGCCAAGTGTAGCCAATGCACAGAAGATGAGCAATTCCCGGGTTTTAATATCAAGTCCTTCCCTGGTATAAAAATCCCCGAAACACGACTCCGTCAGTATTCTTGGGATAGCAGCAGACAGTTCGCCGGGTAAGTCCTGCATGGCCGTTTTCATACCGTCTCCATACAAGGGATACTGGATCGCCTTCCCTTTTTCAAAACGCTCCGACTCCTGCACCGTACCTGTATTTTCCAATGGTAATTGTATCCCTCTGCTGATAAATACACTGTTGATCGTATCCAGCGCATTCAGGACCTTCGGAAAGCCAATGAAAGGCGCCGCCTGATAAATCGATTCCCGGATCTCCACGGGCGTCACTCCAATATTCAGTGCCGCATTAGTATGTGACTTTAACTGTGGTAAGGTCTGATTGGTGGTCAGCACAGTAATAGTGATCAGCTCCCGCGTTTTATCGTCCAGCTGACCCGTATAGAATATTTCTCCGAAGATGAGTCGCTGCAATATGTTCATCAATTCCGGATCATTACTCCGTAACACCGTTCGCGCACCAAATAGTTCCTCATATTTCTTTTTCGCCCTTTCCGTTCTGCCGGTATCAGACAATGTCGTTGTCACCTGCGCACATACGCCTGTGGCAGAGAACACAACAGTGGCTAAGCCAATAAATATCTTTCTCATGATCGCTGTTGATTGCTTTAGCTGGGAACTAATTGAGCGAACGGTATTCATTGGGCGACTGCCCAACGCGCTGCTTGAAAAGACGTGTAAAGTGTGCCGGGTATTTAAAGCCTATTTCGTAGGCGATCTCACTGATAGATTTACTAAGGTCCAGTACCTTCTCCCTGGCAATATCGATCACTTTTTCCTGGATGTATTCCTGCGCCGTACGCCCTGTTTCCTTTTTTGTCAGATCCCCGAAATAGTTAGGTGAGAGATGGAGCTGTCCCGCACAATATTTTACAGTAGGAAGTCCTGCCGACTGAGCCTTGCCTGATAGGAAGTAATCCTCCAGTAACTTTTCAAACCGGGTCAGTACATCTTTATGCATATTATCACGGGTAATGAATTGTCGGTCGTAGAAACGCACACAGTAATTCAGTAATAACTCAATGGTGCTAACGATTAAGGTCTTGCTGTGTTTGTCAATAGCATGTTCCAGTTCGTATTGCATTCTCGTGAAACTCTCTGTGATGAGGTCTCTTTCCCTGTCCGACAGATGTAGTGCTTCATTGGCGTCATAGGAAAAGAAATGATAGTCTTTGATATGTCTGCCGAGATGAGTCCCTCTGATCAGGTCCGGATGAAAAGCAAGCGCCCAGCCGGTGGGTTGTATCATATTGCCGGTATCTTCAAATCCGAATACCTGTCCCGGTGCAATGAACAGGAGGGTGCCGTCTTCATAATCGTAATGATTACGGCCATACTTCATTTCACCGCATTTCAGTTCCTTCAGGAAGACAATGTAAAGATCAGATACATAACGGCCTTCCCGCACCAGTGTGGATTTGGACTGGTCCAGTACGCTTACGAGCGGATGTAGTGTCCGCTGCCCTCTGTCCGTGTTAAATTGTGTAACACTTTCAATTTTTATGATCTTTTCCATCGGTCTTGCTTTAACAATATCAAAAGTACAGTAAGAAATTATCCGCAAATGCGCGTCAAGGCCTGATCAGTAATATTGGTAAGAGATCATGTAATCTGTATAATCCATCCCCCGGAAATTCCCGGGACCTTTGCATCACAAACAACATTCACAGCAACGATTAAGTTGTGCAGCTACACAAAGTCTGTTACTAACTGCCGGCAGACTGCCACAACAGTATCAGCTGCTTATTTTATGCTAACATTTACCAATCATATGGATGATCAGATATCAATACAGGAAGGCTTATCGGTGAAACAACAGCAGATCGTCACTATTGCCGCATTCACTGCAAACGGAAACCTGGTAGCGCTTGACACTGCCCTGAATCAGGGGTTGAATGCTGGTCTTACTATCAGTGAGATCAAAGAAGTATTAGTGCAATTATATGCCTATTGTGGTTTTCCAGGAAGTCTGCAGGGAATAAACACCTTCATGAAGGTACTTGAAAAAAGAAAGGACAGCTGGATAAAAGACCATGAGGGAAAGGATGCTACGCCTGTCACAACTACTACTGATAAATATGAACGGGGGAGGAAAATACTGGAACAACTGACCGGGAGACCTGAAACAGGCCCTAAAATGGGCGCTGCCGCTTTTGCACCTGTCATTGATACTTTTCTGAAAGAACACCTCTTCGCTGATATATTCGAAAGGGATGTACTGAATTACAAAGACCGCGAACTGGCAACGATCTCCGCCCTGATCAGCCTGAAAGGTGTTGAACCTATGTTACAGGCGCACCTGAATATGGGTATGAACGTCGGGTTATCCCCACAGCAAATCGACCACTTAATAGCTATCATCCATGAACGTGTCGGTCAGACGGAAGCAGCTATCGCAAAGACCATTTATCAAAAGGTCCACGACAGCCGAAGCTAGCAGGAGATGATAGCATCAGTTATTCCTGCGGAACATGCCGTTTTAAAATCACCGATCGCAAACGTTCTTCATGTGCATCTCCCCATTGCCCTAAAGCAGTGATCACGGGTATCAGCGTTTGACCAAATTCCGTCAGACTATACTCCACTTTCGGCGGCGCCTGTGGATATACTATTTTCGTTACCAGTTCTGCTGCTTCCAGTTCGTTTAACTGTACATTCAATACACGCCTGGAAGCATCCGGTATCTTGCGCTGTAACTCACTCGGGCGTTGAAATCCCTCATTTATAAACCATAACAAACGGATCTTCCATTTGCCATACAACACTTCTCCAATGAGATCAAGCCCGCAGTTCAGATTGATGGGAATTTTCTTTTCGTACATAAGGTAAATTTAGCCCCATTGGGTGAATATCGCAATACGGATAAATTTGTCCCTATGCGAATCCCTGATCCGTACTTGTCTGCCATTACCAGATGACTCAATTTTGTGATAGAAAAATGAATCAAATGGAACAGCAATTCAATTTTAATAACGAATTATCAGGTAAGATCGCGCTGGTAACAGGTGGTACAAAAGGCGCAGGTAAAGCCATTGCAGACAGACTCGTACGGGCAGGTGCAAGTGTGATTATTACCGCAAGAAATCAACCGGAGACAGCCGCTAACGACAGACGTTTTATTGCAGCAGATCTGAGTACCGCAGCAGGTGCTGCAAAAGTGACCAGTGATATTCTGGGTAAAGAAGGAAGAATAGATATCCTTGTGAATAACCTGGGTGGTTCTGAGACAAGTGGAGGTGGATTCGCGGTATTGACAGACGAAGACTGGGAAACTACTTTGCGGACCAATTTACTCGCGCCTGTACGTCTGGACAGAGGCTTTCTGCCGGGTATGATTGAAAGAGGAGCGGGGGTGATTATCCATATCGCATCTATCCAGGCCAGACTGCCTTTATACGATTCCACTTTGCCCTATGCGGCTGCAAAAGCAGGTTTACTCAATTATAGCAAGAGTTTATCCAGAGAGGTCTCTTCCAAAGGCGTACGTGTCCTTACCGTATCTCCCGGCTGGATCATGACCGAAGCCTCAGAAAGGATGGCAGAGAGAATAGCCGAAAGTGCCGCTATTACAGTGGAGCAGGCGAAGCAAAGTGTAATGGACGCATTGGGTGGTATTCCTTTTGGCAGAGCGGCGATGCCGGAAGAAGTGGCAGAACTCGTGGGTTTCCTGGTATCTCCCAGAGCAGGATACCTGACCGGTACAGAATATATAATTGATGGCGGAACGATCCCGACTATCTGATAAAAAAGGCGGCACTTTAGAAAGTGCCGCCTTCTGCTATTTAGATATTGATGACCAGCTTTCCTCTTGCACTGCCGCTTTCAATGGCCTCATACGCTACGCCTGTATCTTCCAGTGACAGACTCCTGGCGTCCAGCAATGGTTTTAATTGTCCGTTTTCTGCCAGTCTGGTGGCTTCCTTTAGGATATCGCCATGGTGCTGCATGCCTTTTCCCGTCAACATAGGTAACAGGGTAAATACGCCGGAATAGGTGGCTCCTCTGAAAGACAATGGCGCCAGACTATGACTACCCCAACCCAGTGCGCTGACTACATGGCCAGTATAGGTACGTACCGCTTCAAACGACTGACTCAGTGTTTCTCCGCCCACAGTATCAAAAACGATATCAAATCCTTCTCCATCGGTGTATTTATCCACATATTCCTTTACGCTCATATTTTTATAATCGATCGCTGTAGCGCCCAGTTGTTCGATCACGGATAAGGAATGACTGCTGCCGGTAGCAAATACCGTCGCACCAAAAGCACGGGCCAGCTGAATGGCTACATGTCCGATACCGCCTGCACCGCCATGAACCAGTACACGCTGTCCTTCTTTTACCTGGGCACGGTCAACCAGCCCTTCCCAGGCAGTAATAAAGACCAGTGGCAGGGCAGCTGCCTCCCGCATACTGAGATTGGTCGCTTTAGGAGCAAGCAGCGCCGCATCTACTGCCGCATATTCAGCCAGGGTGCCCTGACGACCACCAATACCGCCAGCCATACCATATACCTCATCGCCTGGTTTGAAGTCCGTAATGCCTTCTCCGGTGGCCACAACAATACCTGCCAGGTCAAGTCCCAGTACGGCTGGTACCGCCTGTTGGGCATGTTTGCCCTCGCCTCTTTTGATCTTCGTATCCAGTGGATTTACCCCACTGGCGATGATTTTTACCAATACCTGTCCTTTTGCGGCAACAGGAACCGGCAGTGTTTTTACCTTAAATGTGTCCCCATAGTTTTCCAGTACGAGGGCCTTCATGCTATCGTTAAGTTGTGTATTAGTCGTCATTGTTTGAATTTTATCTGTTGATAATGCGGGTCATCCGGGATGACCTTGTGTGAATTGCATAGCAAATATGTACCTCTTTTTGGGTTTGTATGGGGTATATGTTTGCTATAAAAGTGTATTTTTGTACTATGGTTAAGTCGCATTTATACGAACCCTTCGAAATTGCTGTTTCTGAACCCATGGACGAATGTCCACGGCCTATCCATTCCCACAGCTTTTTCGAACTGATATATGTGGTTTCCGGCACAGGTAAACACTTTGTCAATGAATCGGGGCTGGAATATGCACCGGGCAACCTGTTCCTGATCGCTCCCGATGACACGCACCATTTCGATATACAGGAACAAACGACCCTGCTCTTTGTTCGGTTTAACGAATCCTATGTAGGCTCTTCCAAAGTACAGGAACGCTCCCGCCAGCGCATTACCTATATCCTTAAGAATGCCAATCACCAAGCGGGCTGCCTGTTGCGATATGCAGGTGACCAGGTAGTGGCCAGGTCCATCATGGAAGCAGTGATGAGAGAACACGAGGAGCGGGGTTTCTACCATCAGGAACTACTATTACAGTTTATTGATACCGTATTGATGCTGATCGTGCGGAATATCACGACTCTGCTACCGGAAAAGGTAAACGAGAACACAGAAGAAAAAGCCCTAGAGATCTTACAGTACGTACAGACCAATATCGCATCTCCTGACAAGATAAGAGCTAAAGCGATCAGCCGGCAATTCGGTATCTCCGAACATTACCTGGGCCGGTATTTTAAGAAACATACCAATGAAACTCTCCAGGAGTATATCATCCATTATAAACTGCGCATGGTGGAAAGCAGACTACTCCACAGTAATATGCGCATGAATGAGATTGCCGACGGACTTGGCTTTACAGATAAAAGCCATCTGAACAGACTGTTTAAAAAGTATAATGGCGTCAGTCCTGCGCAATACCGGAAACAACAACAGCAAATGCTGCTGCCAAAGTCTTAACTTTGCGCCATCTCCTTTATAAATTCCCTCCAACTATAGGTTAGTTTACCCTGCTGGTCTGGTTACGTTATGTCACCAATAGGACAGTAACTCATTCGTTAAATAGCTGAACGAGGTACCCTATTATACTTAATTTTACAGTTTACTGCTGGGATAATTGTCGTCAGCACAATTAAAAACAACAAACCGGAATGAAGAAAAGCTTATTCCCCCTGATGTTGGGCGGACTGGGAATTGGAACTACAGAATTTGTCATGATGGGACTGCTGCCTGATATCGCAGCAGGTATGAAGATCACCATACCGGAAGCAGGTCACATGATCTCTTCCTATGCCCTGGGCGTAGTGATCGGCGCGCCTTTACTCGTACTGATGAGTGGCAGTTATCCGCCAAAAAAGATCCTGATCGGCCTCATGATCGTTTTCACTGCTTTTAATGGCTTATCTGCTTTTGCACCTTCACCTTTTACTTTACTGCTTGCACGTTTCTTTTCAGGACTGCCGCATGGTGCATTCTTTGGCGTGGGTTCAGTAGTGGCCAGCCGTCTGGCAGATAAAGGCAAACAGGCACAGGCGATCTCTATGATGTTTGCCGGTCTTACGATCGCCAACCTCTTACTCGTACCGGTAGGTACATGGGTCGGTCACCACTTTTTATGGCGTTATACCTTCGGAATAGTGGCCCTGATCGGTGTGATCACGCTGGTATTCCTGAAAGCCTGGTTACCGGCATTACCTGCCCAACACGAAGGAGATACCCGTTCTCAGTTCCAGATATTCAAGAATCCGGAAACATGGCTCATCATTCTCATTACTGCGATCGGTACTGGCGGATTATTCGCCTGGATCAGCTATATCGCGCCGCTGATGACCAATATCTCCCGCTTCCCGGCTGATAGCGTATCCGGGATCATGATACTGGCAGGATTCGGTATGGTGGTGGGGAACTTTATTGGTGGCCGTATGGCAGATAAATTTGATCCTGCAAAGACCTGTGCTGGCTTATTGGTGGCGATGGCTATCACCCTGACCTGTATCTATTTCTTCTCTGCCATTCAGCCTGTATCACTGGTATTGACCTTTATCGCAGGTGCATTGTCGATCGCACTGGCAGCGCCTATCCAGATCCTGATGATAGGAACTGCTAAAGGGGCTGAAATGCTCGGGGCTGGTGTCACACAGGCCGCTTTTAATATCGGTAACTCGCTGGGTGCATTCCTGGGCGGTCTGCCAATCATCGCTGGTTATGGCTATAACTCTCCGGTGCTGGTGGGTACTTTAATGGCCCTGGGTGGTGTGCTCTTTGCTGTCGTCCTGATCAAAAGACAGGCTGCTATGCCTGTGCCACAGGCAGCGCGCGTAAAATCAAGCGTAACCTTCCACTAAGAGGAATAGCGTATATTGTAACAGCCGCTGTAATCGCTCAGACGAACAGCGGCTGTTTGCTTTTATTGAAACATGATCTCTTTCAATATCTCAACACTCTTCGTCAGTTCTTCCATAGAAGCAGAAGCAAATCCCAGTCGCAGCGCATTGGAATTAAACTGTGGATAGACATGCACCTTGCCGTTGGAAATGGTCAGTTCTTTGTTGAAAGCCCTATCTGACAGCAGGGTAAGGTCGATAGCAGGATCAAAGACCGTCCAGACTGACATCCCTCCTTCAGGTACACCAAACTTTACCACACCCTTTAACTCCTTTGCTAATAATCCACAGAAATGATCCCGCCGTTCTTCATACACAGGCAATGTCCTTCTCAGATAACGTTGTATCGTCCCATCATTCAGTAGATCCGCCATTGCATTGTCGAGGATATGATCTCCCTGCCGATCCAGCAGAATACGTGCCCTGGACAATAATTCAATCACGTTCTCCGCTGCCACCAGATAGCCCATCCGGAAAGCAGGAGAGAAGCTCTTGCTAAAAGAGCCGCAGTATATCACCATCCCGTTTTCATCCGCGCTGGCCAATGGCGAAAGTGGCCGGTGCTTAAAGTGAAAATCAAAATCGTAGTCGTCTTCAAAGATGATAAAGCCGTACTGATTAGCAAGACGCAGCAATTCCAGTCTTCTGTCAATACGTAAAGCGACAGTTGTCGGATAATGGTGATGTGGTGTTACATATACCATCCTGACGGGTTGTTGTGCACAGATCTTCCGTAATTCATCTACCACCAGGCCATGTTCATCTACAGGTATACCGATATGTGTAGCGCCGCTATGAACAAAATTATGCTGTGCCCTTTTCCATCCCGGTACGCCGGATACGATCACATCTCCGGGATTGATCAGCGCATTACACACCAGGTTAATCCCCATTAGGGTACCCCTGACAGACAATATGTTTCTATAACTGGTTTTCAGTCCACGGGTTTCATTAAGATAGTCCGATAAGGCCTGCCGGTAGTGTTTCGGACCGGCAGCATTCCCATAACTCCCGAATTGATAATACAGTCTGCCTCTGCTCAACTGACTCCGGTATGCCCGGTAAAACTCTTTCAGGGGCGCCAGTCTTGGATCCGGAAAACCATCATCCAGGTGATATGCCGTCACAGGTACATCCTGCATATTATCAGGATAGTCTTTTGGAGCAATAGAGAACCCCGCTTTAACAGCTGCTCCGGTTATCGTTTTACGGCCGAGCTTTTCAGGGGTATGATCGCCCAGATGACCGGATACGAAAGTCCCGCGACCTACCGCACTCTCCAGCCAACCCTGTAACTGTAGTTCCTCATAAGCCCTGGATACCGTGATTCTGTTAAGCTGTAATAGCGCCGCCAGGTCCCTGCTGCCCGGTAATTTCTGTCCGGAGCGCAGCTTTCCCTGCCTGATCAATGCCAGTATTGCATCCGCCAGTTGCAGATAAACCGCTCTTTCCGCCGAAAAATCAGGCTTTATATCCGCAAAGACCTGTAATACAATTGGACTATCCATTATCTTCAAATTGGACTATGAAGGTAATCCAATGTTTGAATAAGTTTGCAGCGATAACCACTCATGCAACAAGGAAATATGGAATATAACATCAGACCATGCCACGAAAATGACCTGGATAAACTACTGGACCTTTGTCAGTTACACGCTGACTACGAAAAGGCTGCCTACAATCCGGAAGGCAAAAAGCAAAGACTAAAGACCGCTCTTTTTTCAGCTGCTCCGCAGTTGAACTGCCTGGTGGCAGATGTGGCCGGAGATATCATCGGTTATGCCACCTATACCTTCGATTTTTCCACCTGGGATGCAGCCAGGTTTATCTACCTGGATTGCCTCTACCTGGAAGAAGCCTACAGAAGTTATGGCATCGGTCAGGTACTGATGGAAAAAGTTGCCACCATCGGTAAAGCCGAAAACTGTATCAATATGCAATGGCAGACACCTGATTTTAATGAAAGAGCGATTCAATTCTACAAACGCATCGGTGGTATTGGCAAAGATAAAGTAAGATTTACGCTACCTCTCTAAACAAATCAACAGATAGTATATATGCAGTTCAATATTCAACCGACACTGGAAAATGAACAGGTCATTCTCTACCCACTAAAGGAGGAAGATTTTGAAGTATTGTACCAGGTAGCTTCCGATCCGCTGGTATGGGAACAACACCCTAATAAAGACCGCTGGAAAAGGGATGTATTTCAAACCTTCTTTGATGGCGCACTGCAAAGTAAAGGCGCATTTAAGATCGTACACAAAGAGACAGGTGAGGTCATGGGTAGCACACGTATCTATGACTACAATCCGGAAGATAACAGTATCCTGATCGGTTATACTTTCTACGGGAGAAAATACTGGGGGAAAGGACTGAATCAGTCAGTGAAAAAGATGATGCTGGACTATCTCTTCCAATATGTATCCGCTGTTCACTTCCATATCGGCGCACAAAACATCCGCTCTCAGATAGCGATATCACGCCTTGGCGCACAGAAAGCCAGCGAACAGGAAGTCGCTTATTTCGGAGAAAAGCCTAAATTGAATTTTGTTTACGTCATCGAAAAAGAACAATATAGCGTATAATATGGAAGCTATCAGGATCAGTAAAGCCGCTCCGGAGGATGTAGGTCTGTTACAACAGATAGGAACGCAGACGTTTTTTGAAGCCTTTGCACAAGTCAATACGGAATCAGATATGAAACAATATCTGGAAGCTACCTTTAATGAAGAGAAAATACTGGCAGAGCTCCATAACCCTGAATCAGCCTTCTTCATCGTATGGGATGGAGCAAGCCCTATCGGCTATCTGAAACTGAACACCGGAAAAGCACAGACTGATCTGAAAGAAACAGATTCGCTGGAAATAGAACGTATCTATGTACTGGGTGCTTATCACGGAAAAAAGGTTGGACAGCTGCTGTATGAAAAGGCTTTGGAAGTTGCGCAGCTACAACATAAATCATCTATCTGGTTAGGTGTATGGGAAAACAATCATAAAGCCATACGCTTCTATGAAAAGAACGGTTTTGTCACCTTTAGTACGCATATGTTTCGCCTGGGTGAAGATGATCAACTGGATCTCCTGATGCGAAAGATACTTAGCCCGCACTGACGGACAGCGACCATGATGGTATGCCGGACGAATATGAATCTACCCACGGACTGAATCCCGCTGATGCGGCTGATAGAAACGGATATGCCGCCAATGGCTATACCAATCCGGAGAACTACCTTAACAGTCTGACCCAATAACGCATCAATAAAGAAGGGACGCCCATCAATAACAGACGCCCCTTCTTTATATTCCCAAACTAAGCGATCTATTGACGCTTAGGTTTGTTCCATATAGTAAAGAACGGAAGATCCACAGTCAACCAGGCATTCCATCTCCAGGACGGATTGGTAACTATTGTACTGTTTTCTGCCGTTATCTTTGAGAGTCCAGGGCCATACTGCCCGCCTATACCTAATGCAAGCGGCAGATTTCCACCAAATCCATACACCAGGTGGAACCCGGGTGAAAATATCTGGCCGAGTTTAATTTCATATTCTTTCTTGATTGCAGCAGTGTTGCCACCGGCATTATTAGGAATAGAGTCCTGTTTTAATTTGTAATCGACAATTGCACCCAGATCTATTAATGAAGCAAATAAGCTGATAGCACCATATTTCTCCCAACTCAGGAAACCCGGCGTATAGGAAATGCCGATAGGAGCGGTCACCCCAAATTTATCATGCCATGCTCCCTGGTTAAGATCTGCTTTTTCATGTGAGAAAGAATAATAAGCGCCCAGGTAAGTCTGGATGGAAAAATTGGACAGGGAGTGTTTTTTGATGGAAGAACTGCCTACCGGTAGTATCACATTATCCAGCGCGGCTTTAATGCCTTCTTCATCATTTGACTCTACGATATTAGCCATAAACAAACCGTATGGTTTCACCTTCTCGATAAAAGTAAATAGTTCGTCGAGCGACTTTTTTTTGTTATCAGCTGGGCTGCCCGCGTTGCTGTTTTTCTTAGTGAGATCGTGTAGTTCTTTTAACACATCAACTGCATCGTTGACGGCCTGTGTATATTGAGCGCTGTAAATGTCCTTGTAGAGATCATTTGTTCTGTGGATAATGTTTGAATAGCCGTCTGTTTCCAGTTTGTCGTCTATTAACTTTGCAATACTGAACGCATAGTCTGAGATATCAACGGCTGTACTGATATAGGTATGTATATCATCATTGGTGAGTTTGATACTATAGTCTTTTTTCTTTTTGATGTCCAGATAACTTGCCACCACTTTATCCGCCAGTGCAGTGAATTCGGATAGCTTACTTTCAAACAGGAATATATTGTCGGACCGGTCAGCAATAATTTTAGCCACAGATGTACTGGATCCATCATTCCGATATAATTTGATGTCCTTTTCAACGACTTTCTGATAGATGAGACCCAGATACAATTTTAGAAAAGAAACATCAGACGCATATACTTCCACTTGTTTAGCAGAAACCCAGATTGAATCAGTGTTCTGGTTACGGAAGCTTTCAGAAAAGACCGCGGCTAATTTAATAGCGCTGCCCGTATTCTTAAAGGTATTACTTCCGCCTTCATCCCATTCAGCCAGGGAGGCGAATTTTGTAATCAGTTCTGCCGGCTGATAGGCGCCTGTCTCAAGTCCTCTGACAAGCTTTACTGATCTGATGGCAATACGTACTTCAGGGAAATCTTTAAGTAGTGCACTATACTTTGGCAGCTCCATCACATCATCCAGGTGATAGGTGATCTGATTGAGGTCTTCAAAAAATCCCTTGCGCAGTGCAGGTAACATCTGCGGATATGCATAGGCCAGGAGGTTGCTCAGGTTGTCTGTCGTTTTAGGAAAGAGTACCTGGAACTCGGGATGCTCCTTTGCAAATTTCTTGAACCGGTTAAAGAATGCAACCGTCAGTTCCTGCTTCGCCCGGTCTATCATGAGACTGGCAATAGCATTGGCAAATCCTGTAACATCTAAGCCACCGATAGTGGATGCAATGGTTCTATCTTTTCCAATATCACCCGGATTCTCACTTAACGTGAAATTTTCATCGAAAAAGCTTGCAATGAAAGGGTTTTTCTCAGCATTTTTAAAACCTGCCACAACGGTGATATCCTTATTTAAGTATTTGCTTAAAATAGTGGCAATTTTGTCTTTTGATGGGGCGTCATTCACGAAGTGACTACTATCGTCAATCAACCCTCGTAATGTAACGGCATCATAAAATGCAATCTGCCCGTACGCAACCGTATATGAAATGATACAACAGATAAGCAGTAAAAGTTTTCTCATGTATGTTATGTGTTTAAGATTTCACGATAAAATGCAGCTCAGTTTCCGGAGCATTGAATGCCTGCTCCACTGTAGAACCAAATTCGCTTAACGCGGCCAGCATCGCATTTTTATCCCTGGGCATATTTTTTCTTGCACTTAATAGCAATGCCGCAATGCCGGACATGATCGCGGTTGCAAAGCTGCTACCGTTTTCTTCCCTGTAGTAGTGCCTGAAAATAATACTACAACACCAGGCTTGTCTGTCAGGGATAATTATCAATGGCGTGGGTAGTTCATGCTGATGCTGATCAAAGAAAGCCTTGCTGATCGCGCAAACGGGAATCACTTCACGAGCGCTTGCGGGAAATACCAGTTGGGGAGATGTAGTCCAGTCACCGGCTGCGGCAAACATAACGGCGCTCGTGATCTGTGCAATTTTCTCTGCTACTGCTGCCACGGCATCGGCGCGTCCGATAGACATATTGATCACGTCGGCTTTCTGTTGTAGCGCATAATCAAGACCTTTGCCCACACTCAGAAAATTACCAGGATCATTCCGGTCAAACATGACTTTAGCTGCATAGATGCTGGCGGATGGTGCTACGCCGGTAATACCCTGATCGCCGGAGAAAGACTTCGCCGCAATTAATGAGGCCATCGCAGTACCATGTCCCTGTACGTCTCTGTCTGCATTTGCACTATTGGTAAAGTCAGTAGAGTCGCTCACGCTATTGATCATATCGAGATGTCCCATTTCCATGCCGCTATCCAATACAGCGACCCGGATGCCGGCACCGGCTGTTTGGCGGATAGCAGCAGGAATACGAGTCAATCGCTGACTCCAGTCGATAAGCATGGGAGGGAAGACAGCATTCTTTCTGAAAATCTCGATGTCTGCTGCTGTAACACCTGCCACATGCTGTGTAGTCGTGCTGGTATGCAGACCGCCACTCCAGTAATAGTTACCCGCAAGGTCCTTGTACCAGGTATCAATGCCGTCAAAACTATCGCCCTTATAGATCAATCCATCTACTTCCAGTTCACTGCCGGGTGCGAGAAACTGGTAACAGGGTGCGTTCAGACTAGCCTCACCTGCTCGCACATTCAGAAATTTATTGACCGTTAGTTTCATTATCCTACACGTTTTATACCTTGCGCAGGCGGGTTCAGGGAGTTCTGTTTGCTCTTGTCTGCTTCCGGAGGCGGAACAGAGGCTCTCAGCTTCATTAATTTGTTCAGCAGGTCAAACCAGAATGGAGCGCCAAGGGAAAGCGCCAGTGCTGTGATGAACCAGCCCAGAATGGATAATAGTAAGGTTCCAAACGGACATTCTTTCCCCAAACTATAATTATTAATACCCCCACCGAGCAGCTGTTGCGTTTTCTTTATATCAGCATTGATCAGACTATCCGCGCGGTGAATCAGCGTATCGCGCTCTTTTTTCAGATTCTCATACTTTTTGTTTAAATCTTTTGCATCCCCTGATGTTATGGTTGAGTCGGGAGATTGGTTGATGAGATCCTGTTTTTCCTGCTGCAGTTCCTTATCCAGATTGGGATGTGCTTTTACGAAAGCATCCGCCTGTTGTACCAGCTGTGCTCTTAAGGTGGGGTCTTTCTGCAGTTTCCCGGCCAGCTGGATGGTGTCTATATTGAAGATAATGGCAATGACCATACCCACTACGATGGAAATCAACTGTGCATGTTTTTTATACCATCCCGTCGTCCTGTCCATAGTTTCATCAAACCAGCGCTCCAGTGCTATCCTGAATCTGTCTACATCCCCCTGGGCATCTACCCAGATAGAATTGAGGTAAGTCGCCGTTTCTTCGCCGATCTTAATTTCAAGATTGCCGATTTGAATTGTTTTACGGTCGATGGTGGCCTGTATCTTATCTCTGATACCTTCTCCGGGTTTTACATTTTGTCCGCGTAACAGATCGATGATCACTTTTGAGAAAGTCTCATTTTTAAGATAAGCCGGCTTCTTTTTGTCGGCATCCTCTCCGAGGAACTTGATCAGCGGATGATTGTAAAAAGCGCCTGTGAATGTGTTGCCCTGAATTAGATGCTCAAAAGGGTTAATAATAAGCCCTGCCAACCGGGTGGCTTGTTTCTCCTGCTGCGGAGTAGGACCATCCTGCAACATCCGCATAATCCCTTTTTCAAGGAATTTGGCACGATAGCGGATCAGATTGGAGAGAATTTCCTGTACTGTAGTAAGTAGCATACTATAGAGCAGGTATATAAATACGAGACCAATAACTACATCAATGGAGCCGGAATTAAACATGGTAATTGCTTTAATGAAGGGATGTTAACGCTATATATTTACTGGATTGCAGTAAATGTCTCTTTCTGGTATATACACGGTAATACAGCATCGCTATCTGTAGTGCTGCTGTTATAACAAAATTTCGTCATTTCCGTTTAAGAAGCAATACCAACTAGTTGGTATTTTTGGGGCAGGCGCTCGTAAAGCCGGTTATCAGCACTATTGGATTTGCTGATACCGGCATGTATTCTTTTTTTTCCTGGCATTATCGTAGTTATGCGCCCTTCAGGTGTTTGTAAAACCGATTTCCTTACAACCGGTAAGTATCCCCTAATCTGAAATAAAAACTGTCATCTGCTTTCTTCTCCTGTAATAATCTTTCGTATTCCTTTTCTGCCATATTTACATCCCCGAATACTTTTTCAGTCGTCACACCTTTTGACCCCTTTCGTCCGTAACGTGTTCTGACTACTTTGTGCTCTAACGTGATTTCGAAAAAACAGAACACATTCTCTTCCTGGTATTCAAAATATTCCATCATTTACCCGCTGATTTTATCTTCTTAGTTATATTTACGTCCGCTTATGTGTCCTCCAAAATAGTTAGAGCGGGCAGCGAAAATGAAAATCTGGTATCTACAAATGCTCTACAAGCGTGTGAGAATGCCATCTACAAGAACCTTACAAGAGCTTATATGTTGCACATAATCAAGAAGATAGCCATATCCGTTATAACTACGTTTTTTTCAGCGGCTGTTTGTATGGCCAATATACCGGCGGACTCTTTAAGCCGCGTCTTATTAAAAAAAAATATCACAACTGAACAGCGGGTGATGACCTTAAGCCTGCTCGCAAGGGCAACATCTATTACTGCAACTGAGCATGCGATCAACCTCGGATTACAGGCTGTTCAACTCAGCCGCTCACTTTCCGACGCACAGCATACCGCGATAGCGTATGCCATATTGGCGCCTGTTTATCTGCAGAAAAATGATCTCACCCGTTCTGCACAGATGGTGGATAGTGCCCTTTTTTATGCGGCAAAAACGAAAAGCCCACTTGCAAAAGGAGTCGCCTGGTATAGAAAAGCCTGGATGGAAAACCTGCAGGGCAAGTCACAGGAAGCATTACTGAGTGCACAACAGTCATTAAAATACCTGGAGGAAAGCAAAGATCAGAACTATCAGTCTTCCGTCTATTATATTATCGCCAGTATATATGCGAACCTGTATGATAGTCCCCTGCATAAAAAATACGCCCAGCTGTGTTTGCAGGCGGCTATTAAAGACATGGACTATGACAATATCCTCATGGCCTATCAGACTTTAGGCACCTACTGGCAATATTATCACATGGAACATCGGGATGACCGTTCAGCACTGGATGCCGCCTTCTTCTATAACAGAGCGGCGATGCAACTCTTCCTGGCAGCGAAAGACCGGATGATCTTTCATAGTACGATGGCCATTATTGCGCTGAATACCGCCGATCTCTATGCACAGAACCTCCCGGCTTCCTATCGCGACAGCGTATTCTATTACCTGGATTTTGCACAGAAGATAGGGGAGGAGACCCATCACCTCGAAGTGGTCGCTAACTGTTATGGGATGAAAAGCGACTATGAATCCGCTGCAGGTAATTATGCAAAAGCAGAAGGTCTGTTACTGAAAGGACTGGACTTCGTGAATGCAGACAGTGCCAGCAACCTGGCTTCCAAAGTGCAGTTTATGTCCTCACTGGCAACTGTTGCAGAAAAACAGGGCCACTACAAGGAAGCCTACGAATATCAGCAGAAATATGGGGTGTTGTATACGGATCTCTATAATGAAGAGAAGATGAATATGACGAAAGAACTGGAAGCAAAGTATCAGGCGGAGAAAAATGCAACGGCACTCAAAACATTGCAACAGACCGCCATGCTGCATAAAAGGCTGGGCTATCTGTATATTGGTCTGGGCCTGGCCTCTGTGGCCGCTGCTGTATTTCTTTTCAGATCCCTGCGTTTCCGTTTGCGCCTGGTACAGAAAGAAAAAGAAGATGTGGCTTTACTCGCACAGCTGAAACAGAATGAGAACAGGCAACTGGCCATGGAAAAACAGGAAGCAGAACTACAGGCCCGTCTCAGCGAAGAAGAAGCCATGCGCCTCATTGCAGAACATGAGCTCTTACAGGAAAGACAGGAACGATTAGAAAAAGATCTTCTGGCCGGCACCCTGCAGGTAGAGCAAAAAACAGTCTTGCTGCAAACCCTGCAACAGACCATTGCCAGGAACAGAAATGATAAATCTGTACTGGCGCAACTCAATCATATCATTGAGCATGATAAAAAACTGGATGAATCCTTTGCAGATAATAAAGCCGATTTTGATAACATCAGCCCCGAATTCTTTGAAAAGCTGAAAGAACGCTCTGCGAATATGCTCTCCCGTCTGGACCTGAAGCACTGCTCCTATATTTATCTCGGCCTCACTAACAAGGAAGTCGCCCAGCGACTGGGAATTGCGCCTAAGAGTATTATTATGGCGCGATATCGTATTAAACTGAAATTGAGTCTGGCGAAAGAAGAGGAGCTGGATGAGTATATCCGTTCGCTGTGATGCGGTCAGGCCTGTTCCCGCCAAAGACCAATCAGGCTTTTCGGGGGTACGTCGTGCTTTGCTCTAATCCTTGCCCTGAAGAAACAGGGAGGTCGTTAATCGAAAGTGATAGCGTTTTTTATGTGTATAAGATATTGATAATGTTTATATTAGTTTTAGTTTTTGTGTTTTTAGTCACCTGTTAAAAATGTTATATTTGTTCCCGTGAAAAAGTAAATAGCACAATATTGCGATAAGCTTTAATTTTATATTTAGGCTGTTAGTGGCTTATTATCATAGAATACCAATAATCAATGAGTAGGATAAGAATTAAAAACTTTGGCCCTATAAAAGAAGGAAACACGGAAAATGATGGCTGGATAGACATCAAAAAAGTGACCATGTTTATAGGTAATCAGGGTTCGGGAAAAAGTACTGTTGCTAAACTGATATCCACCTTTGTTTGGATGGAGAAGGCATTAGTACGTGGTGTAGGCGATTATAATAAAAAGTGGTTCGAAGAGAAAAACAGGCTACACGATTTCTTTCTGGGATATCATAATATTGAGAGTTACTTAAATGTTCACTCTGTAATTGAATACGATGGAGAAGCATATTCCATCCTGTATAACAATAGCTTTCTTCATGTTCATCAGAAAGAAGGTACAACCTATCATCTTCCTCAGATAATGTATGTGCCTGCAGAGCGGAATTTTATCGCCTATGTAAAAACGCCTAAAGAGCTCAGATTATCATCGGCTTCGCTACAGGAATTCTTAACCGAGTTCGAAAACGCGAAAGCAGAGATGAAAGGGCCAATACAGTTGCCTATCAACAATGCATCAGTTGAATATGATCGCCTGAATGATATATTAAATCTCAGGGACAACGATTACATAATAAAACTAAATGAGGCTTCCAGTGGGTTTCAATCGCTGGTTCCGCTGTATTTGGTAGCAGATTATCTTTCCCGTTCTGTTAAAGGGGATAGTGAATCACACGAACCCATGAACGACGAAGAGCGGCAGCAATTTAAAATTGATTTTGAGGAAATATGGAATAACAGAGCCCTTACAAATGAACAAAAACGTATCGCAGTTTCGGCACTTTCAACAAGGTTTAATAAAACAGCATTTATCAATATAGTAGAGGAGCCGGAGCAAAATCTGTTTCCCTCGTCTCAATGGGAAATGCTGCAAAGTCTGCTTAAATGTAACAATATGAATGCAGACAATAAATTGATTGTTACCTCTCACAGTCCTTATGTAATTAATTATCTGAACATCGCCATACAGGGAGACGAATTATTACAGAAAATAAGAGAAGCAAAAAAAGAAGATATTTTACTGCCTGAGTTATTTAAAGTAATACCTCAGACGGCCTTAGTATCCGCCAATGACGTAGTAGTGTATGAACTGGATGAGACAAGAGGAGGCGTTAAAAAGCTGCCTGCGCCAGAAGGTATACCTTCCGATAAAAATTACCTGAACAATATGCTTCGTGCAGGAAATAATATATTCGATACCTTATTATCCATTGAAGAAGAATTATAGAAATGAACTTTTTTGATGCTGCCTGTCAGGAACCACCACTGAGTCATGTTGAATTTGGACTTTGCGATGATCAGAACACTACAATTGCATATACTGATGTAACCGATAAATCAAAATGGGTTGCCACTGTAAAAAACGAAAATGCACTTGCTGTCACCTTTACTGCTATTGATAAATGTGTAATAAAAGACAATGAACATGTTGGCAGAGGTAGATGTGATGCTATGCTCACTACAACATCGTCACTATTTTTGGTTGAATTAAAAGATGCATTTCCTCCATGGCAGGCAGGGGCCCTGGCTCAGTTGGTATCTACTATTGAATTTCTGAAAGCACATCATAACATTGATGCTTATACACATAAGAAGATATTCGCCTGTAATAAGAAACGTGCCGGCTTTGTGGCAATAGATAATGAGGAGAACAAGGCTTTTTTTCGGGAGCACCGTTTTCGGATGGATATTCAGGCTGAAATAATTGTTGTTAAATAAGTTCATTTAGCGCCCTTCTTTATTTGCACCACACCTGATCATCCTGGCGTCGAAAATCGCATAAACTAACCTACAAACTAACCGGGGCTGATGAAGTGGTATACACACCTCATCAGCCCCGGTTTCATAACACCTTAACGAACTTACAGCGTACCAGCCTGCACCAGTCGCTGACCCAGTTCTCTGCCATACGCCGTCAGAGAATAGATCTTCATTGGTGTACCATCCGGATTGGTATACTCATGACTTGAATAGGTCAGGAAACCATCCCGCTGGGCCAATGTGAGATAATGATCAAAGAGATTTGCAGCATCCATGTTGACTGCTGCCTCTTCAGGCGTAAAGAAAAAACCTCTTACTTCCTGATAGGGGGCTTGCTCATACTGCTTTCTTATCCAGAATTCGAGGATAATGTCGTTGGGACTAACAAAGAACTTCATTAGAAAAATGTATTTTATTACGGGTATATAACGCCTTCCAGTTACCGGATATTGTCTGAAAAGCGGTCCTTATTTAGTCCATTTTTCGCTATTTATTCTTTGTTTATCAATGGTTTATATTGAGCTTAAATCCATATTGTCAAAGAGCTGATGTAAAGGTACCAGGACTCCCTGCATTGTCACTATCAGGTAGTATAAGATATTGTAAATCATTGACTAAAGGTGATCAAGTCCACCTATGCTCCGTGTATGAAGCATGTATGCGTCATGTATACGTCGAATGAACAACCAGTCAGCGTCCAGCCTGAAATATCTTCTTCAGCTTCGTATTATCCCCATATTATCCCATAACTACGCCGTTAATGCTTCGCTTAGGAGCGAAGAACTAACGGCGTAGTTATGGGATAATATGGGTGTAATCGGAATAATCAGTCCTTTTTAACGGACAAAGTCCCCACAACTACCAGTAAAAAGAACATATTAGTACCCGTTGCCCAGCGATAGGCCATCAGCCATTCCGATAGGGAAGGATCCGCTCCCAGGAACTGGAAGAACAGTCCACCGGTAATACACACGCCCAACGCAATAGATACCTGTTGGAAGGTCACATACGTAGCTGCCGCAGTCGCTGCGAGATGTGTAGGGATTTTCTTTAATGTAATAGTCAGGAGAGAAGGTAAGACCGATCCACAGCCCATGCCATATAGAAATAACACCCCCAGGAATGCCTGCCGGTAGACAGTGGCCGATAACAGTGCACCGGCAGGGGCTATTTCCATGATCAGGACATGTAAGAATAACATGGTCAGCATCAGCAATACACCCGCCTGTATGATCACTTTGCCATAACGGGCTGTCAGCCGGCTGGAAAAAATAGCCGCCACCACGTAACCTACACCCTGTATCACAAAGTAACTACCGGTAGCTGCAGATGATAAGCCAATACCGGTCTGCAATAACACCGTATTGATCAGGAAATAGGAATCCTGGGCAATGAAGTAAGCCGTAGCTGTTATCAGGCCCGTATTAAAACTACGGTTACGGAATAGTTGCAGGTCGATCAGGAAGCGTTTTCCCGTCTTTTGCCTGTGATACTGGTCCCTGATAAACCAGGCCAGCAATACAAGGGAAAGTGGCAATAAAAGCACACTCCACAAAGGCCAGCCCATTTCCCGTCCCCTGATCAGCGGATAGATCAGGGCGATCAGGCCGGCGCTCAGGAGTAACACGCCGGAATAGTCCGGACTGCCGCTGGTCTTTTTAGCGGGCGTTTTCAGCCAGTACGCCGCAGCGGCAGCAGCCAGCAGACCAGCAGGCAGATTGACCAGAAAAAGCCATCTCCAGCCACTGATGGCGCTCTGTATCTCCGGTAGCAGGCCGCCCAGATACTGACCAATCACCGACGCAATACCGGCAATAGTGCCATAAATACCTAATGCCTTCGCCCGTTCCTGATGAGCAGGAAACAGGAACTGAATATAGGCAATGCTCTGTGGTACCATAAACGCTGCAAACGCACCTTGCAGCAACCGTGCAATATTCAGCTGCGTGGCATTTTGTGCCGCAGCACAACACACAGAAGCTGCGGTAAACAGCAACATCGACCAGATGAAGACCTTTTTATGGCCATAGTAATCCCCGAATCTTCCCCCGGTGATCAGAAATATCGCATGCCCCAGCAAATACAGTGCAATGACCATCTGGCTATCGCCGTTCGTACCATGAATACCTTCCCGGATGGATGGCAACGCCACATTTACAATAAAAAGATCCACGACGGAAAGGAACGCCGCTGTTGAGACGATCAGTAATGCAATCCAGCGGTAGATGTTGGTATAGGAAGCTGTTTGATAGGTAGTTGTCTGACGCAATAAAGTACGCATATAATGTGTATAAGTATCCCGAAGGATGGTTTTATGTATTTTTGTTGCAGCAAAATTGAGCAGGCAATACTTATCAGACAAGTAGTGTCACAGAACATACCTGGTATGAAAAAAGATACTATTGATGAATAACAGCGGCTTAGTGTTTAAAAAAAATGTAGCGTGATGGAAAAAAAGATGGACGACAAACAACCGCAGACAATATCCGAAGAAGAATCGCCTAATCCGATGATGGAAGCAATGCAGGCGATCGGGGGTAAATGGAAACTGTTACTGCTGGATACGATCCGCCGGGAATGCCCGAAGCGTTTCGGTGAGCTCCGCAGAGAAATGGAACACATTACACATACAACACTCACTGCGCAGTTGCGCGAACTGGAAAGGGACGGCATTCTGACAAGAGCAGTTTTTCCTGAGGTACCGCCAAGAGTAGAATATAAACTCACCCCATTGGGAAAACAGCTGATTCCGATCATGGATGCCCTTTGTACGTGGGGAGAATTGTATGGTAAAGAGAAACCAAGGGTGAAATAAAAAAGAAGCGGGATTGTATCATACTATCCCGCTTCTTTTTATATAGCGGTCGTTTTTAATCTTCTTTATACAGGGTGATCACCGGTGGCTTTGCCCACGATGTAAAGTCAGGGGAGGTCAGCAGATCAAATGGCTGATGTGTACCACCCAGTTCTCCTGAATGTTTAGCAAACACCACTTCTGCAATCTTATAATGCCGGATAACATAGGAACAAAGCAAACAGGGCTCCACATTGGTATACAGGATGGACCCGGCGAGACTGTCTGTATTACGCAAAGCGTCCAGGATAGCCACTACTTCAGCATGACGGGTAATGTCTTTCTGTTGTTTGCTTTTCTCTGAGCCTTCTCCGATAATGACGCCATCTTTGACGATAACACTTCCTACCGGACTTTCACCTTCCTTTGCGGCTATATCAGCAAGCTGATAGCAACGCGTCATAAATTTGTCGTTTGTCTGCATTGTGTAGCAATATAAATGGTTAGCTATAACTTGTATGTCCTGTCAAACTATCTTTTACTCACTCTTCACTCAGGATTTCCCTGATGGCTTGCATATGTCCTGCCAGCTGCTGCTGTTGTTCCTTTGTCAGCTTTTTTATCAATCCGGCTATCTGCCGATTGGAAGTATCATTCAGTTCATTGAAAAGCTGGTCTCCTTTGTCTGTGAGAGAAACCAGCGTTATCCTTGCATCCTCACTGGATACCTCCTTTAAAATAAGCCCCGTTTTCTCAAACTGCTTCAGTACTCTGCTTAGGTAGCCCTTATCAATTTGAATTTCAGTCATGATCTGTGAAGCGCTCACTGGCTGATTTGTATGTATCTCATATAGTATACGTGCCTCCACAAGAGAATAGTCGCTATTCAGCAAATGGTCGTCCAGCAGGCCAATCAGCCCTGTGTAATACCTGTTAAATGCTCTTATGCTATCGATGATTTTTTTATCTTTCATAAAAATGAGGTTGTTAGCCCTGGACACAGGGGCTGATCATGACGGGGCAAAATTAGGACAATGTCAGATCATAACGACGTTCAGTAAGTGGTTTGCCAAAGATTTCAGAACATTTTTCTTCGGTCAGTGTAAATCCGAATTTAGTGTACAGGGCAATGGCGGCATGTTGTTCCTCTGTCGTTAGTAAATACGCCTCCCGGATGCCTTTCTCACGCATGAACCCTATAAATTCCTGCATAAGCTTTCTGCCAAGACCGATCCCCCGGTATTCCGGCTGGAAAATAAAATAGCGCAGCTGCACCTGAGTGTCCCTGTGCTGTGCAACGAGGCAACCCATGATCTTTCCCGCATGCTCACAGATCCATACTTTGTCCTGCGCAGGGTCGTATTCCCGCGCAAAGTCTTTCAGCCCATCCAGTACATACGCCTCAAAGCTGATTCCGTAACCGCATTCCTTTGCATAAAGGTCGCCGTGTATATAGGCTACATAACCCAGGTCACCCGGTTGTAGCGTATTTCTTATCTGAATAGCCGACAATTTGATAGTGCTCATATTGTTCCTGTTAGTGTTTATTAAAATAAAAGCAAAAGGTTGACTTTTTCAACCAATTGATAATGCGAAGTAAGATAAATAAGTTGAAAAAGTCAACCTATATGAAAATAAAATATCTGATAACAGGATAGAAATGCCATACTAACCCGGATACAACATTTACCAACCCGGCTATGCTAACCAGTGGCCATTTCTTCAATTTTGGGGTATAAACACAACACATGAAAACGATCTTTATTACAGGCGCTTCCTCCGGATTAGGTAAAGCTACCGCCAGATTATTCGCGACCGAAGGCTGGCGCGTCATAGCGTCTATGCGCAACCCGGAAAAAGAAACGGATCTCCGCCAGCTGGAGAATGTGATATTAGTATCACTGGATGTAACCGATCCGGCACAGATTGAAAAGACAGCAGGGGAGATCATACAGCAATACGACCTGGACGTAGTATTTAACAACGCGGGTTATGGCCTGATTGCGCCACTGGAAGCGGTGAGCGATCAGCAGATTGCCCGGCAGTTTGAGACAAACGTTTTGGGTGTGATCAGACTGACAAAAGCGTTGATTCCTTATTTCAGGGAAAAGGGCAGGGGACTCTTTATTACCACCACTTCTATGGGCGGCGTGTTTGGGCTGCCTATGAGTTCCGTTTACTGTGCCAGCAAATTTGCCATTGAAGGCTGGACAGAGGCGCTATCTTATGAACTGGGACAGCTGGGCATAGGCATCAAAACAGTGGCGCCAGGAGGTATTAAAACCGAATTTACAGGCCGTTCTCTCGACACCGCCGCACATCCCGCCTATGAAAAGATGATAGGACAATTATACGCAGGCTTTGATCCGGAGCAGTTTGCAACAGCGGAGAAGATCGCAGAGACCGTTTACGAGGCCGCTACCGATGGCAAACAACAGCTCCGCTATCTGGCCGGCGAGGATGCAAAAACACTGTACGCCCGTAGCCTCAGCATTGGCACAGCAGCTTTTCATCAGGAAAGAACAACGCTTTTCTTCGGAGAATAACCATTTTAATATCATCGTGAAGGGATAGTATTCTCTTCACTTTTAAATACATTTGCATCATGGGACAGCAAAAAGCGCCGCCTTTATTTAACTCTGTATCTGAGTTGCTCAGAGCATTGGGATTACCTGCTCCGCAGCACCCTTTACTCACCGTTACCAACTACGCAGAGATTACTGCTGATGTGACTGAACTCTCCAAAGGGATGGTCCTGAATATGTATAAGATCTCTCTTAAATTTAACTTCAGGGGAAAGATTAAGTACGGGCAACAGTACTATGATTTCGATGAAGGCGGACTGAGTTTTGCCGCTCCGATGCAGGTGATCGCCGCAACTGAAGAAGAAGCTGATTACAGCGGACTAACCTTACTTATCCACCCTGATTTTCTGCGCAATTATCCCCTGGCTAAGACCATTAAAGACTATGGCTTCTTTGATTACTCCGTCCATGAAGCGCTTTGTCTGTCCGAACAGGAAAAACAGGTCATCATAGGCATCTTTGAAAGCATCAAACGGGAACTAAATGCTGCCATAGATCACTTTAGTCAGGATATTATCATCTCACAAATAGAACAGTTGCTCAACTACAGCAATCGTTTCTATAATCGTCAGTTCATTACCCGGAAGGCAGTACACAGCGATCAGTTATCCGCTTTGGATGAGATGCTGCGTAACTATTTCGATCGTGATAACGCCTTGTTTGCAGGTATTCCTGCTGTGGAAGAAATAGCAGCAAAACTCAACGTATCCCAACGCTACCTCAGTGATATGTTACGCTCACTGGTAGGCGTGAATACACAGCAATATATCCAGCTGAAAATGATAGATAAGGCAAAAGAGTTATTAAGCACGACTGATCTCACTATCGCTGAGATAGCCTATCAACTGGGTTTTGAATATCCACAGTCATTCAATAAATTTTTTAAGAAACAAACAACTGTCTCTCCGCTGGACTTCAGGAAATCATTTAACTAAATACGAAGTAAGGATTTTACCAGATTCTTTCTTTGCTTCGCAATAGGGATCTTCTTTGCTGTATGCTGCATGATCAGATAACCTGCGTCTTCATTCAGTAGGCTTGTTACATGCATACGGTTCACCAGGTGTGACTGATGACAGCGGATAAACCCATATGGGCTTAATAACTCTTCATATTCATACAGGGGTTTTGATATCAGATGTTCACTGCCATTGGAAAGAAAAAAGGTCGTATAGTTGTTGGATGACTCACACCGGATGATCTCCTTTACGGGTACAAAGAACGTCTCTTTTTGCGTCGGCAGGGCAATTTTCTGGTATGCATCCGGCTGTTGCTGCTCCAGTAAATGCAGCAGATTGTCCAGTCGCAGTGGTTGGTTTTTGTTACTGACAGATTGCTCTATTTTACTAACGGTGATCTTTAGTTCTTCAATATTGATAGGCTTCAACAGGTAGTCCAGCGCAGAGAACTTTACCGCCATAATACCATAGGTGTCGTAAGCCGTCACAAACACAACCTCAAAGTTAATGTCTTTAATAGACCGTAACAGATCAAAACCATTTTCCTCCGGCATCTCGATATCCAGAAAGACGACGTCCGGCTTTAGCTGCATGATCGCTTTTCTTGCCGCTGCCGCATTCATAGCCGATCCGGTCACGGTAATGTTTTGACAATGTTTGTTAAGTAAAGCCTGCAGATTGTTAATATTGATGATTTCGTCATCTACGATGATGGCAGTGATCATTGATTTATCCAGTTGTAAAAGGTTAAAACAGCCGCTGTACCTGATTGCTTATTAAAAGTAAGACTTATTGACTGTGTACGATGGAATAGTTTATTGGCAGTGTGTATCCGGGCCTCTGTTAACCGCAGACCATAACCCGTTTCAGACCTTGTTTCTTTCCAGGTACCATTATCGCTGATGATAATGACGAGGCTATCCTTTTTATCTCCTGCTTTACAGATAATACGGAGTTGCCCCTTATCACCAGTGCCAGCTACACCATGCTTGATGGCATTCTCTATCAATGGCTGGAGCAGGAGTGTGGGTATCTCAATATCTGCAGGATGTAAGGAGTCAGCTACTTCTATCTGCCAGTTGAAGTTAAATCTTAAAGCTTCTAACCCGATATACAGGCGCATCATATCCAGTTCCTGGTCCAGTGTATTGAGCACCTGCTGACTTTTGGATAAAGCCTTTCTCAGTAAGGAACTAAACTCCTGTAAATATAGATTTGCTTCATCGATACGGCCTGTATTCATCAGACCCTGAATGGTGCTCAGCGCATTAAAGGTGAAGTGTGGATTTAATAACGATTGTAGTTTGATAGCCGCGTCTTCCAGTTTGTCCTGCGCTGCTTTTGAAGAGCGGAGTTGCTTTTTATAAATTGTTAGTATAGCAATAAAAATAACGGCTGCCATCAGTATGCTAAACAACATATACAGATACGGAGACTGATACCAGTATGGCTGTACGGTGATATAACAGATAGCGGTGGTTTCCCGCTGAAGCGTATACCTGAATGATAGTTGATAGGATCTGTTGTTTTCAAGATGAGCAGGTCCAAACCCGTTACTGCTGACGATGTTTAATGACTTTTTTCTTTTAAGGTCTGTCAGCACATACTCTATTTCTGTACTATCAAATGCAGGGATTCCTGCTGGTCCGATAGTGGTCATTGTTCCCGGTCTGACCTTGATTTCAGCCGGTTTATCAGGCTTTGCAGCAATGCGTGTAGAAAGTACATGTTCCTTCTGCCTGCTGTAGAGCATGAGCTCCGGTATCACTTGTATTCTTTTTATACGACAGCGGGTGATCATGGAATCTGTTTGCTGATCGTAGAGGGTAATAACGTATTCCTGGCCAATATTCAGATATACCTGTATGCTTTTGCCTCCTGAAATCTTTACACTTGAATCGGCTTTATTTTTCGTATTGTATAAACGGAAGTAATACCGGGATGATGATGGGCTGAACGTGCTGTCTGGCAGAATGTTAATAAACCCTCCGGCAGTGTACAACTGTACCTGTCGCTGATCTGGCGATTTTTCTGTCCGGCCGGAGAGTAACCCGGCACTAACGATACGGAAGTGTGTTAAATGCTGCGTCTTTGAAGGCTGAGCCGCTGCCGATTGCAGACAGAGCAGATATATCAGGATAAGAAAGATGCTTGCTTTGTGTATGGGCTTGATCATAATAGAATGATGCTATTCAGGTTACTCAATATAATATTATTTATTGGGGAGTTGTTTTATTGCTCTTTGGCGATATCGATCATGGCTTCCATTTCGTTGATCAGCGCTGCGTCCGAAGTATATCCTTCAGAGATGAACCGCAGCATGCCGTTTTTGTCAATGACAGCTCTGAATGGGATGGCTTTCACGTGATAGGCAGCAGCTGTTTCAAACATACCGGAATCGTCCGGGACAGGAATATCTATCAGTGTGTTGGCTGGTTGCGCATGTTTTTTAATGTATTGGTTTATCCTGCTGCTCGCAGCTGCTCCTTTTTCCATGGTTGCTATATAGTACCAGTTCACTTCGGGGTGCTTTTTTTTCAATTGCTCCATTGCCGGCATCGCAGCTTGACAGGGCGCGCACCAGGTGGCCCAGAAATCGAGTACGACGATATTGCCCTTCATGTTAGCAAGATAGATACGATTACCTTTAGTATCGGTGAGGCTGAACGCTGGTGCCGTTATATCAGTAAGCATTTTGGCCATCAGCTCCTGTTTATAGGCACGTACTATATTTTGCTGAAGGGAGTCCATGAAATGAGATGCCTGATCTGCATTGCCCGTTCTTATAACCAACAGTCTCATGAGTTGTTCTTGCATATTCAGACTCGCATTTCCCGTTGATACGCTTCTGAGCAATATATCATACGACTTGTCGGCGTGTCCATTTGCTGCTGACAGAATCGCATATAACTCGGCAGAAGACTGATCTGCCATGTCCGGGGGTAAATAACTAAATGCTTTTTCTATATAACTGAAGGCCATAGTATCCTTCCCGGTCATATGAAGTATCTGTGCATAAGAGAGATAATAAGGATATTGGGCCATAGACATAAACCGGCTCCAGGATTGTAAGGGAAAATCTGTTGGCCTCGCAGAAGGATCGTCTTTAAAAGAATGGTATAAATCAATTGTCCTACGGGCAATTAGTTCCGCATAAGCCAGACTCGTTTTATGGCTGATGAGTTCATTAGCAGCCATATTCAGATAAGAGGTCTGGTTGAATTGATTCTTTATCTGGTTGATATAGTTTTCAAATTGAGTAAAGTTCCTGGCATGAAGGAAGGTCAATGCAGTTATCCCTTTCATAATATCGATATCTTCCGCATCTTTAACAGTATCAAGCCTGAAATCTTTTATAAGGACAGACATGGCTTTTACATTTTTTTCAGGCTTAGTTTCCTTTGTCATATTACTGATACGGGCGTTAAGGAAATTCCTCTGCTGTGCATGGACGTGCCATCCCGCCAGGAGTTGTATGCTGATGAATAATGTGCTGATAAATTTCATGGTGTTATTGAATTGGATGTAAAACTAAAAGACAACCAGGGAAGGGCACAGGCCTGATGTGCAAATGGACAGTATGAATGTGAATTCTTGCCATTTCAGGCCTTAAATTGTCCATTTCGGGTCATTTAAGGGCCCTCAGGCCCTCCTAATGCGTACATTTGCAGCATGTTCAGGTCATACCACTTTAAATGGTGCTTTATCCTTATCGGTATACTCGCCGGTAGTACATTTGTTATAAGGCTGGGGGAAGTCAGGCTATGGAGCATTGGACAAGTGATCGGACATGTCCTGTCAATCACTTTTCTGATTTCTTCCTGTTGGTTTGTGCATGCCTTTTTCAGGAACCTGAAATTACCTATACACAACAGAATAAGGATCATTTTCAGTATTACAACAGCAATGGTGATTGCTCTGGGGATCATATACTATTACGATCAGTATCTGCCGCCGGGACTCGTGCCGCCACGTGAGGCCATGACAGGAGATACCTTTGCAGATTTCCTCAGAAGACTGATGGCAGGCTTTTACCTGAGCATGATCTGTTTTATCGTTTTCGACATCGTCTACACCAACAACATTCTGCAAAAGACACAGCTGGAGAATGAGCACCTCAAGCAGGCACATCTTCATGCACAGCTGATATCCTTACAACAACAGATCAGCCCTCACTTTCTGTTTAACTCACTCAGTACTTTAAAGAATATCGCAGCCGACACAGATACCAAGAAATTCGTGGTACAGCTGGCACATGTATACCGTTACCTGCTCAATTATAACGAGCACCATGTGACCTCCCTGTCGGAAGAGCTTTCTTTTATCCATTCCTATCTCTATATCCTGCACCAGCGCTTTGAAACAGCCCTGGACGTGAATATAGAGGTGCCCGACCGCTATCTGGACTGCCTCATACCGCCTCTATCACTGCAATTGCTGCTGGAAAATGCCATCAAGCATAACGTATTATCGCCGGAAGCACCTTTGCATATTCACCTGTCTGTTAACAGTAAAGGAGAATTAGAGGTCGCTAATAACTGTCGTCCCAAAAAAGTAACAACAGAAAGCACCGGTCTGGGATTGCAGAATATCAAAGACAGGTACCAGCTACTCTTTAACAAAGATATCAGGGTGAACAACACCCCGGAAACCTTTACAGTCAGTTTACCTTTAATCAGCAATGAACGTAATCATAATTGAAGACGAACGTAGAACAGCGATTGAGTTGAAGTCTATGCTGGAAAACATCGATCAGGAGATCAATGTAATGGCTATCTTACCCTCTGTGGCGACTGCTATCGCATGGTTTCGGGAGAACCCGACGCCCGATCTTATATTCTCGGATATCCAGCTGGGAGACGGACTGAGCTTTGATATCTTTAAAGAAGTACAGATCAATGTCCCCGTGATCTTCTCCACCGCATTCGACCAGTACGCAATCAATGCCTTCGAATCAAACAGTATTGATTACCTGCTCAAGCCCATCGAGGAGAGTATGCTGGAGCGTAGCTTACAAAAGTATAACCGTATCCGGGAGCACTTCTCCGCCGGCGCATATGCTACCAATTTAAGTAAGGCGGTCAATCAGCTGGATAACAACTACAAACAGTCCATTCTGATCTACTACCGGGAAAAGATCGTTCCTGTTAAGGTCGGGAGTATATGCTTCGTATACACATCCAATGGTATCGTCAGGATCTACACCACCGAAGGGCCGGAATATACCGTTCCCTACACTATAGAACAACTGGAAGAGATGCTGAACCCACAGGTCTTTTTCAAGGCTAACAGACAGTTCATCATCAACAGGAATATTGTCCAGGATATCGAGCATTACTTCAACCGCAGACTCATCGTAAAAACCACCTGCCAGACGCCGGATAAGATCATCATCAGCCGTCTCAAAGCCCAGGATTTCCTCCGCTGGGTAGAACAGTAATTCCCGCCTGGCATTTCGTTTGTGATTTTGGTCATTTCATAACCCCATCTGTGTCGCTCATAAGAATATAAAAAAAGCGCACCGGGGTATCATCTAGCTTTGCTGTCAATTACTGACCGGCGCCTGTAAAGAGGCCGCCGGAACGGACTTTATGGATCTCTTAGTTGATATATGAATAAAAGACTATTATTAGCAACACTTGCATTACTGCCCTCCGGACTCTTCGCACAGTCGGTCTGGACATTACGTAGCTGCATTGAGTACGGTATGAAGAATAACCGTAACAACGTCATCTACGACAATGAAAAGAAAGCTGCCGATGCACAGGCCAAAGAAGCGCTCGCCGCCTATCTGCCTTCCGTTAGTCTGAATGGCTCCCTGGATGACAACCTGAAAGTACAGGAAACGGTTATCCCGGCTGGTATCTTCGGACCCGACGACATCCGTGTGGCCTTCACTAAAAAGTTCAATTCTAACGGATCAGCCCAGCTGGACCAGACGATCTTTGACCAGTCACTGATCGTCGGACTGAAAGCCAATAAGTATAACGTACAACAGGCAACGCTCAATCAAAAGAAGAGCGAGGAAACTATTATTTACAACATCACAAACGCCTACTACCAGATCTTCATCTACCGGGAACAACTGGGCATGCTGAAGAGCAACCAGGAGAAATACCGGCAGCAGATGAATGTGACTGCACAGCGTGTTAATAAAGGCACTGTGCTGCAAAAGGAGCTGGATAAAGTCACGGTGGACTATAACAATGCCGTGTCTCAGATTGTGGTAGCAGAAAGCAACATCACTTTGTCGGAGAACCAGCTGAAGTATGAAATGGGCTATCCGATCAAAGACCCGATCCAGGTAGATAGCAGTGCGGCAGAAGGGAACCTGCGCGTCGTAGCGCCGGTACTGGCAGAAGACAAAAACTTCTCTGCCTACAACCGTACAGACTATCAGCTGTCACAGGTAAATGCTTCATTACTGGATATCGATCAGCGGCGTATTAAAGCCGGTATTTATCCCCGTCTGACGGCCTATGCCCGTTATGGCGCCGTTGGTTTTGGGGATAAGCTGAATCAGTCATTTTCTACGATGAGCACTTATTCCGCTATCGGATTAAAACTCAGTTTCCCTTTGCTGGATTTCTTTAAACGCAATGCACAGTATAACCAGGCGAAATATAAACACCTGAACGCGGTGGAGAAACTGAAACTGGATGAAGGGAAGTATGAACTGGAATATGAGAACGCGCGGACAAAGATGATGAAGGAACAGAGCAATGTGGAGAACAACCGCCGGAACATAGACCTCGCCCAGTCAGTATTTGACGTGACCAACCTGCAATATGAAAAGGGTACCACCGATATGACCGATTGGATCAATGCACAGAACTCGGTAAAGGAAGCGCAGAATAATTATCTCAGCTCCCTTTACAACCTCATTCTTGCCAGACTCGAACTGGAGAAGACTGCGGGCACCCTGAAGACTTTTTATACGGCTTTATAAATCAGCACATGAAAACCAGATATATTACCATTATTGCCATCATAGCGATCGTTGCACTGATCGTGTTTAAACTGGCCGCTAACAAGCGTAAACTGAATGAAAAGAATAATCCGGCCCCGGTTGCCGCTGTACGTATTCCTGTAAAGGTCACAGCAGTAGCAGAGCAGGTATTGGAGATCAATATTCTCAAAACGGGTAACCTTGCCCCGTTTAAAGAAGCAAAAGCCCTGGCCATGTCAGGTGGTACCCTGTTAAAGGTAAACTTTGATCTGGGTGATAACGTGAAACAGGGACAGGTACTGGCGGTGACAGATACCCGTCTCGCACAACTGGAATTGCAGAAGGCAGAGACAAACGCTGCAAAACTGAAAAATGACCTGAATGTATATACCGAACTCCTGGCAGGTAAGGCAGCTACGCAGGAGAAGGTAAACGGTATCAGACAGGACTATGAAAATGCCGTGAACCAGGTGCAACAGGCAAAGAAGAATATCTCGGATGCCGCTATTCTGGCGCCGACTGGTGGCGTGATCGCTGCCAAGAAGGTAGAACAGGGCATGTTTGTAAATGCAGGCACGGAGATCGCTTCTATCGTCAATCTTTCCCGTGCAAAAGTACAGGTCAACCTCACAGAAGCTGAAGTATATAAAGTGAAGGAAGGACAACCAGTGAAGATCAGTACTGACGTCTATCCCGGCAAAACATTCAGTGGTACGATCAGCTTTATCAGTCCGCAGGCCGATGAAACACACAACTATCTCGTAGAGATCCTCATCGGCAACGACAACGAAACCCTGCTCAGATCAGGCACATTTGTCTATGTCGATTTCTCCAGAAAAACAGAACAGCAGGTACTGGTGATCCCAAGAGAAGCACTGACAGAAAGTGTGAAAGATGCTGCCGTATATGTATTACAGGATAGCGTTGTACATCAGCGTAAAATACAGACAGGTGCAGATGTGAATGGTATGGTACAGGTGCTTGGCGGATTAAAACCGGGAGAACAGGTGGTGACCTCTGGTCAGATTAACTTAAAGGATGGCAGTGTTGTCAGTGTCTCCAAATAAAAATATTATCGCTCATGTCAATAGCAGAAGTTGCCGTAAAACGGCCTTTACTGATCATCGTGATATTTACGGTGCTTATCCTCTTCGGATTGATAAGCTACAATAAACTGAATTATAACCTGCTTCCAAAAATAGAAGTGCCAACGGTGACGGTCAGTACGATCTATCCAGGCGCTTCGGCCTCAGAGGTGGAAACATCTGTTACTAAAAAGCTGGAAGATGTATTTGCGGCGATAGAAGGTCTGGACAAGATCAATTCCACTTCTCAGGAGGGTATCTCACAGATCGTCATACAGTTTAAAAGCGGTACCAATATCGACGAAGCAGAAGCAAACGTACAGCGGAAGGCGGATCAGGCCATCAATGATTTACCGGATGATGCCGACCGGCCGCTGGTGAATAAGGTCAACCTGGAAGAAGCGCCTGTCGTACGGGCCGGGGTTACTTCCAATCTGACGCCTGCTGCAATGTATGAATTCGTAGATAAACAGCTGCGCCCGATCCTGCAGAACGTAGCTGGTGTGGGACAGGTTAATATTATCGGTGGAGATGAAAGACAGATTCAGATCAATGTCGATCAGAGCAAACTGTGGGCATATGGCCTGAGCATCTCTGATGTGACGAATGCGGTCAATAATGCCAACCAGTCATTTCCTGCCGGTAGTATCGAAACAACAGAACAACAGTTCACAATTCAATACGACGCAAACGTAGCATCTGTTGCGCAACTGCGTGACCTGATCGTACGTCAGCAACCAGGCAAGGGAAGTATCTATCTGCGGGATGTGGCAGAGGTGGTGGATGCTACTGCGAAAGCGACTGCGATCAACCACATCAACGGAGTACCCTCTATCGGTATCCAGATCATCAAACAATCAGATGCCAATGCGGTGAATGTAAGCCGGCAGGTAAAGGCCGCTTTCGAACGTATCGAAGGACAGTATAAAAACAACCAGCTGAAATTTATTATTTCTACGGATCAGTCGACCTATACACTCCGTTCTGCCGATGCGGTAATGGAAGACCTGGTGCTGGCGGTTGTCATCGTAGGGATTGTTATGCTGGCCTTCCTGCATAGCTTCCGGAGCTCCATGTTTGTGATGGTGGCATTGCCTTCCTCCATGATCCCGACCTTCATCGCCATGTACCTGCTGGGTTTCTCCCTCAACCTGATGACCTTAATGGCACTCTCACTGGTAGTAGGTATTCTGGTGGATGACTCTATTGTGGTGCTGGAGAATATCTACAGACACCTGGAAATGGGATCAGACAGAAGAACGGCTGCCCTGGAAGGACGTAATGAGATTGGTTTTACGGCCATGGCGATCACATTGGTGGACGTAGTAGTATTCCTGCCACTGGCAATGTCTGGAGGTATTATCGGGGCTATTCTGCGCGAATTCTCCCTGGTAGTAGTGGTATCTACACTAATGAGCCTCTTTGTATCCTTTACCGTCACACCAATGCTGGCCAGCCGGTTTGGTCGTCTGGAACACCTTAATCCCAAGAGCTGGTGGGGTAAAGCTAACCTGGGCTTTGAAAGCCTGATCGATAGAACAAAAGAGAGTTATGCCCGCATACTGGTATTGATGTTAAGAAAGAAACGCTGGTTATTGTCCGGCGTGATCGTCCTGATCATCGGTTCTATCATGTTATTGGCAAAAGGTTTTATTGGTGCTTCATTTATCCCTTCGGGAGATCAGGGAGAACTCATGATCAATCTGGAGCTGAATCCATCCTCCAGTATCTACCAGACCAACATGCTGACCCAGGAAGTGGAAAAGATCATTATGAAGCGTCCGGAAGTGGATAAGGTGTTTTCAAGTATCGGTTTTATCAGTGGTGGTGTAGCAGGAAGTGGTAATAATGCCAACCGTGCAGAACTGACCGTCACCCTCAAAGGGGCTGATGAAAGAGACATGACGGCGGAGCAGTTTGGTATCATGATACAAAGACAGTTGACCGCTGCCGTTCCTGGTGCAAAAGTAACTGCTTCTCCGACCTCCATCACCGGCTCCGGTAGTCAGGCGCCTATTCAGATCGCTATTAAGGGACTGGACCTGAAGGCAGTTCGCTCCATTGCAGAGCAATACATGAAAGAGGTGACCAGCGTAGCGGGTACACAGTTTGTACAGTTGTCAGTAAAAGCGCCTAAACAACAGATTGAGGTAAAACTGGATCGTGAGAAGATGACATTGTTAGGTATCAATGCCACCCAGGTAGGTGGTGCATTACAGAATGCATTCAGTGGTAATGACAATAGTAAGTTCAAACAGAACGGCAACGAATACGACATCCTGGTGAGCCTCGACCGCTATGACAGATCAAATATCAGCGATGTGAGAAACCTCACGTTCGCCAATACGAACGGACAACGTTTTGTGTTGAGTCAGTTCGCCGAGGTAAAAGAAACTATGGGCGAAAGTGTCCTGGAAAGAAGCGACCGCCTGAACTCCATTACCATAAACTCCAATGTAGCAGGACGTCCGACGGGAACCGTGGCAGAGGAGATCAAAAAGAAGGTAGCCGGTATCAAATTGCCGCCAGGTATATCTGTTGAATATTTAGGTGATGTGAAAAACCAGGGAGATGCATTCTCCAGTCTGGGACTGGCACTGATCACCGCCATCCTGCTGGTATACCTGATCATGGTGGCCCTGTATGAAAGTGTCATCTATCCGTTTGTGGTATTGTTCTCTATACCGGTAGCGCTGATCGGTGCTTTACTGGCACTGGCGCTGGCTATGGAGACCCTGAATATCTTCTCCATTATCGGTGTCATCATGTTGTTAGGGTTGGTGTCTAAGAATGCGATCCTGATCGTAGACTTTACGAATCAGCTGAAAGAAGAAGGACGTAGTGTGAATGAAGCCCTGATTGAAGCCGGAAAAGAACGTCTCCGGCCTATCCTGATGACAACCCTCGCAATGATCCTGGGTATGTTGCCTATCGCATTGGCAACAGGCGCAGGCTCCGAGATCAAAAACGGGATGGCCTGGGTGATCATCGGTGGACTGACCAGTTCAATGATCCTGACCCTGTTTGTGGTGCCTGCCATGTACCTGATCATTGAACGGCTGAAGAACCGCTTCCAGAAGAAATCTACACCCGATACCAGGTTAAGTACGACCTGATCCTATTCTTTATAACCAGATAACGGCAGCTGCAACAAATGACTTGTTCCGGCTGCCGCCTGGGATTCTTTTACCACAACAATTTAAATACGTAGCTGATGAAGTCCTCCCTTTACTTCGGTCTTTTATCTGTTTTTGTTACAAATGAACTGATGGGGCAGGGGCAGATGCCACCCGCGCAGAAGAGAATGGTAGATTCAATAAAGAAGGTGTATATGAGGGAGGCGGCCATCAGGAGTGTGTCTTTGCGGCAGGTCATGGTCTCTACCGATTTCATATCTAATGCAGATATCAACGGCAAGCTCTATGGCAATAACCTGTTTGACGGGAAGATATCCCAGATACGCACATCTGCGCTGGTGAACGTGCCGGTAGTTGCCTGGGGAAAGAATAAAGTCACAGCCTCTTTCAGCCTGTTCCATCAGTACCTGAACCTGGTAAGCAATAAAGCGTACATGCCGGATGATTTTAACGTGCAGGATACGGCAATGAATAAGGTGACGGTAGGGGTAAGTGCCTCTTTCCAACGGGTAGATTCATTGTTTGGCCGCAGGGTGATCTATACCGGTAGCCTTACGGTCCTCTCGGATGATTACCGGCTGGCACAGAAGATCAGTTTCTTAGGTGGAATGATCTTCCAGCTGAAACAGACAAGGACAACCAATGTCAGTCTGGGACTCTTATTGAACATCGATCCGGCGGTTAATATTCCGGTCTTGCCGCTGTTTGTCTACTGGCATATGTTTCCCAATAAGCTGGAACTGGATATCAGTCTGCCGCAACGTATCGGAGTCAGAACCGCCTTATCCAAAAAAAGCTGGTTCACCTTCGGTAGTGCGATCGCCGGGTCTGTATCTTTCTTCCGTCTGTCACATGCGGTCCTGCCCGCAGATGCGAGTTTCTCTTCCGTGGATCTGAAAACAGGCCCCGGACTGGAATTCCGTATAGGCAAGCTGTTAATGCTAGGGGTGAACGGCGGCGTACTGACTCCGCTGACCTCAAGACAGTATGAACGAAATGAGAGATCTGATAAGTATTTCCTTTCCAATAAGATCAGCACTATACCGTATGCGAATGTAACGGTATCGTTGCTGCCATTTTAATAATAACAAGGCGATGTGCCCATTAAGATATATCGCATGAGATCACATGCAATAACAGTTTAGTATACGATGCACTTTAAGTGTAACAGTTGTAGGTTTTAAGCAGTACACCGGCCCAGTCATGGGCTGGTGTTTGTAATGTTATTATAGTAAAAAAACAAAAGTGTGGCCTGGTATGACCACACTTTTGTTTTTATGAAACATGCAGGCTTTTCAGCTGATATAAATTAATCTTTCAGCAACGCAAGTATCTGCTCATTCTCAATAATAGTCATGCCATGCCGGTCACTGGTAATACCTTCACGGAGCAGGTAGGTATACCTTGGAATGGCTCCTTCCAGTATAGTAGGCAGATAACGGAACTGAATACCAGGATCTTGTCTTAAGGCATCACCTACCTCAATGATGTGCGTCGAAATGACAAAAAAACAATTATGATAACGGGCAAATGCGGCGGTCACAGCTAAGGTGGCATCATATGCATCTTTTACATTGGTACCTTTGAAAAGTTCATCAAAGATCACTAACAGATTTTTACCGGCACTGACTTCTGCCGCTACCTGCTTTACCCGGAGTACTTCTGCGTAAAAATGACTGTATCCCATGTTCAGGTTATCAGGCACATTAATAGAAGAATAGAGACCGTCCCGGACAGAAAATTCCATATCTGCTGCGGCTACCGGGAAGCCCATATGAGCCAGGTAAAGTGCGACACCGATTGACTTCATCAGGGTAGATTTACCTGCCATATTAGCGCCTGTCAGAAAAATTACGTTAGCATTTTCGTCAAGAGACACCGGATTGCTGATCCCGGCAGGCAGCGCAGGATGGCGTAAAGCGGTGGTGCGGAATACTGCCGGAAAGGCCGGTAAGGCAGTGGCATAATGGAAACCCCGCTGGCGGGCCACATCACTGACGGTAATATATACATCCAGCTGGTAAATACCCTCCAGTACCTGTTCCATTGCCGCCTGATGATGATGCCGCAGCTGACGGTCATACTGTGCCACTGTCATTATAGAAAAGTCATTGGCATTATCCAGCCAGCTGATATCAGATAATGTTTTGCGCAAAGCCACTGCTTCCTCATAATCAGGTAGTAGCTGTAAAAAGTCGCGAAAGGTGCGTAATACATCTATGGTCGCCACCAGCCCTGCACAGAGTTTTTCATACCCATCGTCGTTTAGAAATGCATGCAGTTTCTTCCGGAGAATAAATGAGAGGCCGCTCCCACCACCCATGGTGAGATAGTTTTCTGCCAGTTTAATTTGTTCCCCGCTAATAGGAAAAGACAACTGCCGTTCCTGAAAATAGCGGAAAGTAGCGCTACGTTTGTTAATGGCATCCGGGTCAATAAGGGGCTGCTGGAACATTTGTTCCAGCAGTCGTTCCCCTCCGGTGGTTTTGATTTTGCTAAAAAGGTAGTAGATAGAGTTTGGTTTGAACCTCCCCAGCAGGTTCAGGTCCTCCAACGTTTGTTTATCAGCTGTAAAACTCATGCTCATTTCATTTTGGTCAGTCCGCCTGCCAGCATTTCGAGAATGCCTTCATTGTTAATGATGATCATACCATGCCGGTCATTTGTAATACCGTTTTCCAGCATATATGTATATACCGGTCTGAGTCCTTCCATACGCGTAGGCAGGTAGACAAAATGTACGTTCCCGCATTGCGCTTTTAATACTTCACCGGCTTCGATAATGTGGGTGGAAATGACAAATATGCTGTTGCGCTTACCTGCGAATCCATTAGTGATGGCAATGGTGGCTTCATATGCATCTTTTACATTCGTACCTCTGAACAATTCATCGAATACAATAAAAAGATGTTTACCCATACTTAGCTCCTGGGCTATTTTCTTAACCCGTAGTACTTCCGCATAGAAATGACTGGCGCCCATACCAAGGTTATCAGGCAGATTGATCGTCGTATAAATACCATCCAGTACAGAAAACTCCATTTTAGCAGCAGCTACGGGGAATCCCATATGGCCAAGGAATAATGCAATACTGAGCGACTTCATGAATGTCGACTTACCCGCCATATTTGCGCCGGTAAGAAAGAGTACATTATTCTCTGCTGTGATACAGATGGTATTAGGTACAGCTTTCTTTAACAGCGGATGATATACCCCTTCCACATTGGCTTTGCATGTATCACGAGCTAGTGCGGCAGGAAATATGAATCCACGTTCTGCCGCTACCTTCGCGACAGACAGGTATACGTCCAGATAATACAGATAATGCAGTAACTGCTGGATGGCTTCCCGGTACCGGAAGCGGAAGAGGATGTCATAGGCTGCGATCGTAGCATGTGAGAGCTTTCCCCGGTGTGCCAGCACCGGTGAGAAAGCCGGTGCTGAGAGTAGGGTAGAGATAGCATTCCTATCCGCTTCATAAGCTGCACCTCCCTCACCACCGCTGATAAAAGACTGTATACCCTGCAATATTTCGACCAGTGATTGTACGCCTTTATAAACCATCTGCATATTACCATCTGCTGCGATCATATCTGCCAGCTTTTTGCTGATGGACTGATCATCAGCAGATAGTTTTGTACGTTCATCTGTATTACTAAGATAAGGCTCCACCGCATCAAAGAGCATAGCAGAAAAAGGATATACCGTACCCGCCTGCGCGAAATCCCGGATGATCTCACTTCGCCGGTTAATAGCGAGATGGTCTGATAATGGATGCCGGAACATATCTTCCATTAACGAAGCGCCTCCACGGGAAATGGTCCTGTTAAAGATGTTATACACCGATTCTCCCCCGTACTTCCCGAAGATGTTCAGGTCTTCCAGCGTCTGTTTGTCTGTAGTAAATAACATATGTTTTATTTCCTTTTACGCCTGATAAGCAGAATGGTGGCAAAGGCGATAAGTAAGCCCGGTAATATCCACAGATAGAGAATTTTCAGTAAGCCTACCGTATCGCTGCTGACAGACACACGGGTGTCTTTTGCCTCCGGACGGAAGGTGTCAATAGGAAATTCTCCATAACTTAACCAGCTGAAAATCGCTGTGTTAAACGAGAAATTCGCCGTTTTGACTTCGTATCGGGATAGTTCTCCATTGCTCAGAAAATCGGCATCACCTGCCACCACGATACGCTGTTCCCTGTTGTTTATTTTACGGGTAAGCGCTACTGCCGTAGTAACTGCTATTTTTTCATCTCCATTGGCCGGGTTATATAACACATCTGCAGAATCTGCGACCAGTTTATCTTTCTTTAACCAGCTTTTACCCGCATCTGTTACCAGCAGTGGCTGGGCATGGAAGATGCTGTCTTTGTAAACAAGTCCGGTTGCACCTGGCATTGAAATAACCACACTATCTTTAAAGCTCTTTATCAGCGCTTTTGAAAGATCAGCAGCTGTTGCAGTCATTAACGGCAGTGCTACGTCAGGTGTTAAATCTTTATTAGGCTGTGCGATGGTACCTTCCATGAACTGTACACCCAGTTGTTGCAATACAGGGTTTAATATGGCCTGTTTACCCGGCTCTCCGGCAACAAGCAGATTACCGCCATTGTCTATATATTGCCTGATCCTTTGTAACGCAATAGTACTAAGCTCAGTTTTAGGATCTGCAATTACAAGGGTGGAGATGTTAGCGGGAACATCCTGTTGCTCAAGTGATAAAGTGTCTACATCAAAACCCTGATTGACAAGCGCATAACGGAAACTGTTTCGTTTTGTCAGGGCATTATATTCCCGTTCTCCCGATTTCTCAATACTTCTTTCCAGATTGCCTGTCAGGAATGCGATCCTGGGGATCTTCGCCTGCAGAAGACGTTTTAAGGCAGCTGTTACCTCAGTTTCTCCCGGCCACTGTGCCTGGTCATCAAATACGCGTAACAAGGTAACACGGTCCTTATATTTCAACTGCATCACATAACGGTTACTTTCAGGTCGGAGGTCCATGATTTTCCGCATTTCTGCCGGCGTTTTAAACGCAGAGATCTTCAGATTCATGCCTTTAGCCCGCTGAGTGGCTACTTCCTGAAGGTCCTTGCCAGGATAGAAACGCATCATGCCGGGGTTATCCAGTACACTATCATAATACTGGACATATTGCAGATCAATATTGTCTTTAAAACGCATATAAGGTTCCCAGCGGGCCACGTCCATGTTGCGGTATTCCTCAGCACCGAAATAGTAGAACTGTCCCAGCATGTTGTTATAAGCGGTCACTTCCAGCGGACTATCTCCCAGTTCCTGAATGATCTTTTGCGCATTCGGTGTAAGCGTCCTTGATTTATTGGCGGTGGCATCATAATAGCCAACTAATGCCGGACGGGATGTAATATACCCGACCGTCAATGCTGATATGATGATGAATGCATACCGGCCGGCTACCACCGCAAATGGTTTCGATTCCCTTCCTGCCTTTAATTTATAAATGCTCAGGCCAAGGAAAATATAGATGATCGTGACAAAATAGATCAGGTCTTTACTCGTGATCAATCCTCCCAGCATTTTTTCGGTACGTCCGCTGAGAGAGAGGAAATAGGTAAGATCTCTCACGAACGCAATTCCCTGCCATAGGGTACCAACATAACTCAGTATGCCCACCATGATAAAGGTACAGACAGCTGCCACGATCTGGTAGGACGTGAGACTGGACATGAACAGGCCGATAGCTGAATAAGCGCATAACAGCAGATAAAAGCCCAGAGAGGCAGATAACAGCATGCCGGCATCAGCATGATTGACATGCAGGAGCGCATCAATGATGAAAATACTCAGTATCAGTATCATCAGCAGGTTGTATACCATCATCGCCAGGAACTTTCCAAACACGATCTCACTAACCTTTACAGGAGAGGAATAAAGTAATTTGATGGTACCGTTGTTGATCTCACGGCTGATCAGCCCCATGGTAAGCAATGGTATGTAGAGATATAATGTCTGCATTACAACACTGTATACACCGCCTTTACTCGCAAAGATGCGGTCAGTCAGGCGGGTCATATATTCCAGTCCCATGCCGCCCATTTCCTGTGTCCTGGCACTGCCGTCCAGGCCGGAAATGTAAGCCATACCACATTGCACCAGGAATGCTATCAGTAAGAACCAGGCTATTGGTGAATAAAAAAGAGTACGTAGTTCTGTTTTCGCAATTCTGAGAACCGTCTTCATGCTGCTTTATTGTGATGATTGATTGGATAATTGTTTAAATACTTCGTCCAGTGCGGTCTTGTCAAGACTGATCTCTCTCAGTCGCCAGCCCTGTTGTACACTCATGTTGATAAGACGTTCAGAAATGCTCTGATCTCCGTTGAAATGAACACGTACCTGCCTTTCGGTCAGGAACGTTACCTGAGTGACGCCCTCTGTTGCCATCAATGTTTCTGCAGCAGGAGGATTTTCCATATACATCAGTACACTATGAGGTTCCACGTAGTTGTTGAAGGCATCCATCGTATCTGCAAATACAATTCTGCCGCTTTCTATCATTTTAATCTCTTTGCACAACAATTGTATTTCAGACAGGATATGCGAAGAAAAGATCACGGCGCGGTCTGTTGCGATCTCTTTGATCAGCGACCTTACCTCAATGATCTGATTAGGGTCCAGTCCATTTGTAGGTTCATCCAGCACCACAAGTGATGGCCGGTGTATAATAGCCTGCGCAATGCCAACACGTTGACGATATCCTCCTGAAAGATTGCGGATGAGGCGTTGACTGTAATGTGCAATACCACAACGCTCTTTGGCTTCTTTCAGGGCGGGTTGGATCTTTTCTTTGGGCATAAGACGCAGTCCGGCACAGTAAATTAGATATTCATCTACGGTCAGGTCCATGTACAAAGGAGGGTGTTGCGGGAGAAAACCGATCGCCTGTTTAGCCAGTTCCGGGTTGTCCCGCATATTGATGCCATTGATAAATACATTCCCTTCTGTCTGGTTCAGCACGCCGCAGAGAATGTTCATGGTGGTAGATTTACCTGCGCCGTTAGAACCCAGCAAACCTACTATTCCTGTCTGGCTGATCTCCATATTGATGTCACGGATTGCCCATGAGCTGGTGTAGCGATGTGATAAACGCTCCAGCTTAACAATACTGTTCATTGATTATTTTTTTGTGTTGGATTAAGGATTGTTTGACATACCCGGATTAGCATTGACTAATGTGGGTGGCAACTGTAATACAAGCCGCTTAGGTTGCTGCAATGTATAGGTGGCTATAGTACCATCTGCTTTATATAGTGTGTGCGTGAAAACCTGGCCTGCAAAAATGGGATCTACGGACTGTCTGCGCATATCAAACCAGCGATGGCCTTCAGCTGCAAATTCCCGGATACGCTCATCAAAAATGAAGCGGATCAGGGCTGTCTGATTACCTGCGATAGCAGCAGGAACAGCCGCATCAGCAGCTGGCATACGGTTCTTACGCAGGGTTTCTACATCACCAACTGCTCCCTGCAGATCATTCAGGCGGGCCTTACATTCTGCGCTTAACAGATAGAGGTCTGGCAATTGCAATCCCATTCTTGAATATTGTACACCATATTTTCGGAGACGACCGCCGGTATTCGGAGAGAGATCGGGATTGGTGTTTGTATACAATTGGAGGCGAAGATCTGATGCGCCATATAGTGCAGCTGCCCATGGCGCAAGTACGATGCCATTGTTTCCAAGCTGATTTCCACTATAAGATCCATTATAAAATACTTTCGATACGAGGGCTTCAGTAAGGTCATTCTGATTGTTGCCGGGGCCCTGAGAGGGGCCGATCATCATATCCAAAGGCAGAAAGGCGCCGCCCGGGGCAAGTGTCTGGTTGTAATCGTACAAACGGGTATCGCTTCCGGTCAGATCGGTAAATGCTGCATTGAACATCGCCAGGGCATCATTGTTTTTGCCCATGTACAGATACACCTTTCCCAGCAGACCTTCAGCAGCAGATTTAGACATCCGTGTACGTACCAGTGGTCTTACCGGCAGGTCTGCAATGGCAGCATTAAGATCTTTGATGATGAAATCATACACTGCCTGCACAGAGGCGCGTGTGAAGTTTGTCATACTCACATCTGCCTGCTCTATAATAGGGAACCCCGGATCACTTCCTGCGGTACCCTGAACATATGGTTTGCCGTAAAAATTGATAAACTGAAAGTACGTCCATGCACGTGTTGCCAGGGCCTCTGCGCGGATGGACCTTTTCTGGTCGTTAGTGCCTCCGCTGGCAACCATCACTTCATTGATGATCTTGTTCAGTGAATATAACTGCTCCAGCCAGAGTGATACTGCCCAGGGAGCCTGATCCTGTTGCTGGTAAATAACATCCTGCCATTGAAAGAGTCGCAGCATCTGCTGACTACCCTGTATCAGATACACCTCTTCTGCGGCAACGTCATCTTCCATCAGGGTCTGTTCCTGCCATCCGCCGGCAAAAGATTGAAAATAATACGCCGGATCATTCATGAGTTTATCATAGTCATCTGTTGTCACTGCTGTCTGTGATCCCAGTGGCACTACCTCAAGGAAGCTATCTTTACAGGCAACCAAAGACACCATGATGATGATATATAGTAGTTTTCTCATCCTTCTCTGTTTAAAGTTGAATTAAAGTGTAACATTCACGCCTACATTGTATTGATGCTTATACAGTGCGCCGGGAAAACCTGTTTCCGGATCGATCCGCTCGTCATTGGCTGTCCAGATCAGGAAATTGGTCGTCTGTGCATAAATGTTCAGCCTTTGTATTTTCAGAAAACGAAGCGCTGCTGCCTGCAGGTCATAGCCCAGGGTAATATCCCGAACTTTGATGTAGGACGCACTGATGACATTATTGTCTCCGTATGTGTAGTAGTTAACGTCCCTGCGTGAGTAGCTGATACCCGGGTTCGATACATAGGCAGGAATGTCCGTCCGCTGCTCATCTCCCGGTTGTTTCCAGCGGTCCTGGAAGGATGTCATCAGGTTATTTCCTCCGATAGAGGTGGACGTCGGCATTCTGCCGCTATAGAATATATTGACGTTCCGGCGCATAACAGCGCCTGTGTTATAGATCATATTCACAGTAAGCGAGAGGGCTTTATACTGGAAACGGTTGGTGAATCCTCCATTAACCGGCGACTGTGTGGTACCCAGGTATACGACGTCTTCCGGCTTCGTAACATTAGGCGTTTTAGTCACTGTTTTATCAGCCAGTCTGATCTGCGGATCACCGGCATTATCCAGTCCTGCAAACTGATAGCCAAATAAAGGCCTGGAATTGTATCCGACCCAGTAAGGCGCAAATAATTTGTAGCTGGCAGTGTTCAGCGAAGGATTTAGCGTGGCGTAAGAAACAAGCTTGTTATAGTTATAACTGAAAACCAGACTGCTCGACCAGCTCCAGTCCTGTTTCCGGATGTTCACTGTGCGCAGCGAAAATTCTATTCCTTTATTCACCAGTTTACCCACATTTCCTGTCTGACTGGAAGAACCGGTAAATGGATTTAAAGGCACACTTCCCAACAGGTCTGTAGTCGTTTTACTATAGACATCGATCGCACCTGAAATGCGGTTTTTGAAAACGGAGAAATCAACGCCCGCATTGACGGTCTGGGTTCTTTCCCAGGATAGCTTTCTGTTAGCCGGCTGGTTCAGTGTCAGCGCATCGCCTGCTATGCCACCAGTTTGGGATGCCGGCTGCGCACTTAAAATGTCATACAACGAGGCCGCGCCCACATAAGGAGAATTACCTGTAATACCGTAGGTGGCTCTTAATGCCAGTGCGTCGATCCATTTCACCCCCTGCATAAAGCCTTCATTGCCCAACTGCCATTTACCACCTGCACTCCATACAGGTTTATTCTGCACAGAGATATCGCTGCCGAACTGATTACTGTGGTCCTGCCGCCAGCTGACATCCAGGCTATATTTATGATCAAATGTATAACTGCCCAGTGCAAACCAGGAGGTGAAACGGGTCAGCTCTTTGAATATCTGATAGGGCGGTGTGCTGAAGAAGCCATAACCAGTCACGGTGCCAAAGACACCCTGCCTTAACCTGGCATAGTCCAGTAAAGCATAGGTACCCAATGCTTCATCATATCCGACCATGTTGGTGGTTGTCCGGGAGGCACTCGCTTCCTGTGCTTCCTGACCGGCCTGTAATGTCAGTGCGTCCTTTCCGGATCTGGGAGCAGCAGTATATATCAGCTGATTACGCACGGTCCAGTTACGCTGGTCGTTATTATTGGAAATATATAAGCTGTTATTCACCGGCAGATAGTAGACCGGCGTAGATGCCATAGTAGGTGCTACCGTAAATGATAATAGCTGTCTGCGTTGTGAGAGCGCACGGCTGTCTGTGAAGGTGCTCAGCGTACCTGGTGCTTTCAGATAACCGTAGGTACCCTGAAAGCTGAAGCCTTTCCATAACTTAACGCCAATGTTGGCCGTCATATTAATACTGATCGTATTCGTATTGGAATGCGCATAATTCATCTCCTGCAAAGGGTAGTAATCGAGATTTACCCTGCTCCTTGCTGCATAATTATTACGCGTGGAATCTGACCAGCCATTTAAAAAAGCAAGATTCTGTTGCTGACCCTGTTCATCAATAAACAACTGATACGGCACAAAAGAATTATCTACCGTTGGCATATTCTTCCTGCTTGATACACTATTGATCAATGACGTGTTCAGCGCAAAACTGATCCTTTTGCTGATATTAAAACTTTGTGTGAGATTGACTTTATAGGTATTGTTCTTCTCTCCGGGAACGTTACTCTGTACACCTGTCCAGCCCAGTGAAGCATATAACGCATAAAGATTGTTACCTGCCGAAACAGATATCGTATGGTTGGTGGTGACAGGATTACGATAGAACAGGTCTTTTATCTGTGACTGATTGTTAATCTGACTCAGGCTGTCCAGACTTTTATTTGCCTGATCAGCACTGATAAGACCGCGATACTGATTATAGAGTACCACGTCATGTGGTAACACTACCTGTGTGGCCAGCGAGCTCCAGGGATAGGTAACAGGATCGAAAGTTTCCCTGGCTGCCTGTATGTATTGCTGACTGTTCATGCGCTGATTATAGTCAAAATCCGGCTTACCCTGGAAACTCACAGACCCTGTGTAGCTGACGGTTAGTTTTTGATTTTTATTACCTTCTTTGGTTTTTATGACGATAATACCGTTGGCTGCCCTTGCACCCCAGATAGCGGCAGCAGCTGCATCTTTTAATACAGTGATGTCCTCTATATCATCCGGATTCACAGAACTGAAATCTGTTGTGATCACACCATTCACAACGTATAATGGATTGGTTGGTTGTCCGCCATACACAGTAGAATAGCCCCTGATCACACTTGATCTGGTAGAAAAGCCATTACCGGTTCTGCCTGATGTAGTGGTACCGGTACCAACTGTAAGACCAGGTATCTGTCCTTCCAGACGACCGACTACATCAAACGTGCTGACACGCTCTCTGAATACTTCCATATCCGGTTTGCCGAAGGAACCGGTGGCCCTTTCCTTACTCACCTGCTGATATCCTGTGTTATAAATGACCACTGTTGATAAAGCGCTGATACGTGGACGCATAATAACGGTCATATTATCTGACAGATGGGAATAAGGCAGGACTACACTTTCATGATTAATACTGCTGAACTGAAGCGTATCATCGGGTACCAGTCCATACAGCGTAAACTCTCCTCTCTCGTTGGTAATAACGTATCTGTACCTGTTACGCAGGGCGACCGTAATATTGGAAAGCAGATGGCCCTGGTCATCTTTCACAAGCCCTGTGACATAATAACGGTTCGCTGCTTCAGTAGCAGCAGGTTCCGCTACCGCTGGTGTCTTACGGCTGATGAAGATGGTCTTACCCTGGATATTAAAAGTTAAGGGCTGATTGCCCAAAACACTCTGTAATGCCCTGACCAATGGTACATCCTTAAACTGAACAGTTACAGGATTGGTGTTTTTAAGATCTTCATTACGGTAAAAGAACTTATAGCCGGTCTGCTGACGTATACTGGCAAATGCCTTCAATAGTGGCATTGATTTGCCGGATAATGTTACTGTCTGGGCAGAGGCACTTCCACCCGTGTGTAGTAAGACCATAAGAAAAATCACGAAAGCGGATCTCATCACATACACTTTTTTGGTTGATCTGATCCCCATACGCATAGGGGGGATGACGGGATTGAAATAACCCTTAATTTGCATACATTTGCAATGTTTAAAGTTTAGTAATAAGCCAGACTTAAACGAATACCGGGGGTAGGACGCCAATCTTTGCACCCGGTATTTTCATTTAGTTCACGCTGATTTTGGTTGTCTTAATCTCTAATGCTGAATAATTAACTTGTTTCCCTCGATTTTATAGTTGATTCTTGTTGCTGATAATCCCTGCAATACCTGTGATAGGGTAAGCGTCTTATCAATTTCGCCTGTAAAAGTGGCGCTTGGTATCTTACCCTCGTAACTCACTTCGATATCATACCAGCGGGCCAGTTGGCGCAGTACTGCCGGAAGATCCGCATTGTCAAATGCAAATATGCCTTCCTTCCATGCTACTGCACTGTTCAGGTCAACATCTTCCACCAGACTTAGTTGTTGCCCGATCTGTGCCGCCTGACCCGGCTGAAGTAGTTGTGATGCCTGTTGGTAATTGACCTTTACAGCACCCTGTAATAACGTTGTTCTGATACCCGTTTCGTCTTTGTAAGCGTTGATATTGAATTTAGTGCCCAGGACATCAATGCTGGTGACATCATTTATAATCACTTTAAATGGCTGGCGCGCGTTGGCCGCGACCTCAAAATAAGCCTCACCGCGTACGCTTACTTTTCTTTCTTTTTCTGTAAATGCGATTGGATATGTCAGACTACTGGCCGCATTCAGCCATACTTTGGTGCCATCAGGTAATACCAGCTGATACTGACGGCCATTAGGTGTGGTGATGGTGTTATAGGCGACCTTTTCGCCAGACTGACCATTATTATTATAATACACTTCGCCATTCTTCAACTTAACGGTTGTGTTTCCCTGTATGGCGATCACGCCATTTTTAGAACTATCCAGCACCACTTCACTGCCATCCGCCAAAGTAAGTATGGCTCCTGTCTTTCCGGGAGGGATATCAGTCAGTTGCGCTATCTGTGGTACTTTGGGCGTATGCAGCCGCTGAGATAAATAATATCCGCTGCCCATTAGTAATAATATGACGGCAGCCGCTGTCACCCACTTACGCATAGGGAACATAGTTCTTACAACCGGTTCCTGCCGGATGCTTTGTAGTAATCGTTCCTGCATATCTCCCGCTATCTGATCTTTCCGGAGCTCGAAATCCTTTAGGACATCTTTGTTCCGGTAATCCAGTAATTCCATGTAACGCTCAACAAATGCAGCTTCTTCCGGTGTAACTTTCCCTTCGTTATACCTGGCAAGCAGTCTGAAAAAATATTGTTGATCCTTACCGGAATTGTACATAGCTGGTGGCTTTAACTATATAGTCAGGAAAAAAGAAGTTTCTTCCCGTCCTTTTACCACTTTTTTTTAAAAAATTATAAAGTTTCATCCAACAGGACCAAAAGTATGAGCAGATGGCCGAAATGTGCCTTTAAATCCTGTATAGAGATACTGAGTTGGTTTTGTACCGTTTTCTGTGATATGTTCAGATTGTCGGCAATTTCCTGGGTACTGAGGTGGTGGAGATAATAATGGATGAATATCTGGCGCCGTCTTTCCGGTAGTATTTCCGCCCATGAAATGATCAGTGCTGTCAGGTCTTTTTCCAGCAGTGCCTGATCCGCTTTATAAAGCGATTCTTCTGTGTTTTCCAGTAATTCGAAGAAGAACTTATCCTTTTTGGAGATAAGCTTATTAATAATGCGGTATTGAAGGGCCTTCCCCAGGTAAGCCGGCAGGTTTATAATAGCCAGTTCTTCCCGGCGTCGCCAAAGGTCGAGGAAAAGATCATGCACGAGTTCCTGTGCCAGCTCCTGGTCACCCAGTTTCTTGCTGGCGGATACGAACAGCTTTTCCCAATGTCGTTGAAATAATTGCTGAAATGCTATTTCAGACCCTGTTTTGATAAGACTGAGCAGTTCCTGGTCGGTGTCGTTATGTGTGTACTCGTTCAACACTAAGAATGTAAATTTCCCCCTGGCTTAAATTTAATAAAAAAAGTAGGGATTTATATAGGAACCACTATAGCTGTTTTCGGCATATCAAATCGTTGCCATTGGTTATTTAACGAAATATCGTTTCTGATATCACGAGGTGTGTGTTGTAAGTCGTTGTTAGTTAATAAGTTATTCTGTTGGCATCCGAATTGGTCAACACACAGGGACAAAGCATTTCCCTTTGCCAGGACAAAAAAGACACACATGAAATCACAACAACATTCCATGGACCGGAGGCACTTTATATCCTCCGTAGGCGTGCTGGCCGGCGCCTTTATGTTCTCCCCGAAATCAGTATTTGCACAGGCGGAAAGTCCTGTTACCATGATCATAGGCGAAGCCAGAAAGTCGCCGATAGTAGCCAAACCATTACGCGGTAATCTCACCTTACTGGATGGCTCCGGTGGTAATATCATCCTGGCAGCAGGAAAGAATGGCAACCTGCTGGTGGATGCCGGTATTGATGTGTCGAAAGATAAAATGAAAGCACAGATCAGCGCGATCAGCCAGGCCCCTCTTCAATACCTGATCAATACACACTGGCATTTTGATCACGCCAGCGGCAATGAATGGGTACACCAGGCAGGCGCAAAGATCATCGCACATGCAAACACACGGAAGCGGCTCTCGCAGACGGTCCGCGTAGAGGACTGGAACTATACCTTTCCACCTGCACCGGCAGGCGCTTTACCCGCGATCGTATTTGAAAAGGAATATACTCTGCCATTCGAAGGAGAGACCCTTCAGCTCTGGCATTACGCACCTGCACATACAGACTCGGACATCTCAGTATATTTCCCTGATAGTGATGTGCTGCATGTAGCAGATACCTGGTGGAATGGCTTTTATCCTTTTATTGACTACAACACCGGAGGATGTATCGGTGGTATGATCAAAGCGGCAGATCACAATGTGCGTATCGCTACGGATAAAACATTGATCGTTCCCGGACATGGTCCGGTAGGTGATAAGCAACAGCTGACAGCCTACAGGGACATGCTGGTGGCAATTAACGAGAAGGTAAGTAAACTAAAGAAAAGCGGTATGTCACTGAAGGAGGTGATTGCGGCAAAGCCTACGCGTGATTACGATGCACAGTGGGGTAATTTTGTGATAGGACCAGACTTCTTTACTAAACTGGTATACAAAGGTATCAGGGGGTAACAGAAAACCGTGCTGGCGTGTTGAACACCAGCACGGTTTACATCGCTTAAGCGGCATTCCCCCGTTTAAGGGTCAGCACGGTGATCTCCGGCCATATACCTACCCGGCCTTTTAAGCCATGGTAGCCAAAGCCTCTGTTCACATACAGGTATTTACCATCCTGGCTGTACATACCCGCCCATTGCTTATAGAAATACTTGATCGGACTCCATTTGAAGCCAAACAGTTCAATACCGAACTGCATGCCATGGGTGTGTCCTGCAAGTGTAAGATGCACATGCTGGTCATGGTCTACCGTCACCTCGTCCCAGTGAGACGGGTCATGAGACATGAGTATTTTAAAGGCATTATCAGGCACATGGGCAGTGGCTCTTTTCAGATCGCCATATTTATGGAAACCGCCTTTTCCCCAGTTCTCCACACCGATCAGCGCAATACTCTGCCCCTGTTTCGTGATCTTAACTGCCTCATCCAGCAGCAGATTAAAGCCTATTTCTCCATGAACGGCCTTGACACGCGCAAGGTTATCCTCCTTTGCCGCAGGCGATTCCCAGCGGATATAATCACCATAGTCATGGTTACCCAGTACCGAGTATTTGCCATAAGGCGCTTTCAGTTTGGTGAACATCGGTATCCAGGGATCCATTTCAGACGCCATATTGTTGACCAGGTCGCCCGTAAATAAGAGCAGGTCACTGTTCTGGGCATTGACCAGGTCAAGTCCCTTCTGTACGCCTGCCGCATCGCTAAAGCTACCGGAGTGCACGTCAGATATCTGGGTGATGGTAAATCCGTCAAATGCTTCCGGCAGGTCCGGGAAATGAAGCGTCTCCTTTTTTACCTTGTAAAAATGCTTGCCACGTGTCAGACCGAACAGAATAGCAAGGAAAAGCATCGTTGCAAAAGCCAGGGTAGCCTCGCTTACATAAATGCTTCTCGGCGGGAAACCACGGAATACCCGTATGATATCTTCCGCCAGCAGAAACAATGAGGAGAATAACTTTGGAATAAAGATCAGCAGCATGGTAGACATCAGCACTGCCATAAAACGCTGTACGTGTTTGCCTGATCTCAGCAGCACGATAGCAGCTATAATCCCCGCAATCAATAGTATATCAATCAGCCAATAGCTGAGGTCGAGTGTCGGATTGTGTGAAAGCGTAGTAACAGCCTGGTAAAAATAGAGATCACCTGCCAGGAAGAGTAATAGTATTAATAAAAACCTTCTAACCATATGAATAAAAATCCTGTTTTAATCTATGACGAACAGCCGGAAAGAATATTTTAATAAATAAGAAGAAATTTTAAAATAAAGCCGGTCAGCAGCCACCGTATTGATTTTGAAGATAAATCTGCTTTCTTTGGTTCAAATCGCTGTAATACTTGCCGATTCTACAGCAAAACGTGCACCCCGGGCCTTTGTATCATCAATTATTGCGCCCATTTAATATCTTTACAGCCTATTAATACAACGTAATATTATGTTTGCTGCTTTTCAGAAATACCTGACGGATAAGATTGAATTGTCGGAGGAAGAGATCGCTGCTATTGCCGAAGTAGCAACTGTGAAGAAACTCCGTAAAAAGCAGTATCTGCTGCAGGAAGGGGATGTCTGGAAATACAACGCCTTTGTATGCCGTGGCTTCCTGAAAACATTCTCTGTCAATGATAATGGAATGGAACACATCCTCAACTTTTCGCCGGAAAGCTACTGGTGTGGCGACCGGGAAAGTCTGATGCATGGAACGCCCTCCCGCCTGAATATCGATGCTATTGAAGATTCAGAGGTCGTGCTCATTAAAAAAGACGATTTTGACCTGCTTTGTCAGCAGATCCCCCAGTTGAACAATCTGGTGAACAATATCCTGCAAAAGAGCTTTCTGGTGTCCCAGAACCGTATCCTTGCGAATATCAGTCTTTCGGCAGAAGAAAAGTATCAGGAGTTCCTTGAGAAACATCCTGCTATCGCCAACCGTGTTCCTCAGCATATGATTGCTTCTTATATCGGCATTACGCCTGAAACCCTGACGCGTATCCGTAAGAACGCCGCTAAAAAATAACCGGCCCGGTATCCATTGACATTTGTTTGCTTTTTTTTCAGGTAATTGTCAATGGATGACGGCCACCCGTCAACCGATCTTTGCATCATCGAAACAATTAAAACAACAAACGATGAGCAAGATATTCAACGAATCACTGATAGATGCCTTACAGTGGAGATACGCCACTAAGCGGATGACGGGAGCGGTTGTACCGGAAGAACAACTCAGCACGATCTTAAAAGCAGCTCACCTGGCGCCTTCCGGTATCGGACTGCAACCCTACGAGATCATTGTCATCAGTAACCCGCAACTCAAACAACAGATCCTCCCCATCGCCATGAACCAGCCACAGGTAGTGGAGTCTTCGCACTTACTCGTATTTGCGGCCTGGGATGAGTATTGCCCGGAAAGGATCGACAGGGTGTTTGATCACCTCACAAAAGAACGGGGACTGGAACCGGGTGCCGCCGAGAAACAACGCCGTTTTGCCAAACAGTATTTCGGCCAACTCAGTCTGGATGAGAACTTTCATCATGCTGCCAAGCAGGCCCATATCGCCCTCGGACTGGCAGTAGCAGCTGCTGCACTGAACGGGATCGATGCGACTCCCATGGAAGGATTTAATGCTGCTGCACTGGATGATCTTCTTCAATTGCCGGCAAAAGGACTGAAAAGTTCAATGCTGCTGGCATTAGGGTATCGTGATGAGGTCAATGACTGGAATCTACCATTAAAAAAGGTACGTAAGCCTTACGATGAACTGATAAAAATTATCGCATAATAAAATACTCCGCTATTCCAGGTTGCCTTCGGCAGCCAGCTAACCATCTAAAACTATCGAAAATGGCAAATAATCATCAAAATGGTGCACATGGCACCTCTAACAGTCATGACAAAACATTACCTACAAAGGTCACTGTGAGTGCTTATTACAGGGTACATCCTGAAGACCGGCAGACTTTTATCGACGCGGTAATACCGGAGATGACAGCTGCCGCGAAAATGGAAGGGTGTGTTTATTACGCCTTTGCCCAGGACCTGACAGATCCTGATACATTCCATCTGCTGGAAGGCTGGGCCGATAAAGCAGCCTACGAACGTCATGAACAGGCAGATACTTTTCTGACTGCCCTGAGTACAGTTGTGAAGCAGGTACGGATCATTGACCGTCAGGGCATCCGTTACGACATCGCGAAACAGCACATCGACGATCCAAGAGGGAAAGTAGCATGATATGCTACTTTCTTTTAACTTTGATAATACCAGCGAAAGGCAGCAATGACCCGATTGGTACCCTAAACGATGAAAGATAAACTGAATATCATTTTCAAGCCGTATTTGGTAATACTCCTCGGACTGACAATCGGTTATACCTTTTTACATTGGTTGCTCGTCATCAGGCTCGGACTACTCCAGTTAAAAGAAGGCGTTACGCATTTTGGGATTCCCGCAGGGTTGACCGCAGTGGCGGCATGGATTTACCTCCGGGGTAAATTCAGTATTTTAAGTCTGTCGTCATCAGGCCGGAGTAACCTGAAGGATCTGTATTGTATGCTTACCTGGCTATTTCTGGCGATGCCGGTAATTATTGCACAGTACTATATCTCGACGGCCACGGGTAAATTGACGCAGCTGAATACTATCGGGGAGATCAACAAAGTACCGCTTACGAAGTACTATGCTTTAAAAACATCTTATATCGGAAAGAAGGTCGTAGGCATTCATCCCGCCTTCAGTGTGAGCGGAAGACAGGATGTAAACTATAGTATGCAGCTCTTCGTGGTGGTGCCTATATTGGAAAGTGAAAAAGATACATCATCAAAAGAGCCTGCAGCCTGGCTGGGGATCAGGTATAACAAGACGATCAGTAATAGATTGGACAATAATGAAAAGGAGACAAAATACCAGGAGTTTGTAAGTGAGAGTGAGGTGGATTTTGAGAAAAAAGACCTTTCTGCTTTTGTATATCTGGAAAGGATGGGCACAGACAATTTTGAAGAAGGATATATCAATGCGATTAAAAGCAATCCCGTTTATAAACCCAATGGTGTAGTTTTAAGGGGTGTCAACAAACCTTTTGCAGAGAGAAACGGGCAGACACTGTTATGGCTAATCATCGCTGCATTAATCGGGGCAGTATCGATGTTTGGACTCCTGGCAATATCGGTACTTGATGAACGACAACGGGACCGGGTAATAGCAGGAAGACCAGATAGAGCGGCACAAAGAGAAATGAAAGAACTGCTTTATTTCGTGAAACCCAGAGACGGTTATTTTGTTACGCCGATACTTATCTATGTTAATGTAGGCGTTTCCCTGCTCATGATGTTATCAGGATTGGGCTTCGCGAATTTTACTGCAGAGGATCTGCTGAAATGGGGCGCTAATTATGGTCCATTGACAAAAAATGGAGAGTGGTGGCGATTGCTGATCAGTACTTTCCTGCATGCCGGTATCATGCACCTGTTTGCTAATATGATCGGTCTTTTGTTTATAGGTGTCTTTTTAGAGCCTAAACTGGGTCGCATAAGATACCTGATCGTGTACCTGCTAACAGCTGTTATCTCAGCTATCACGAGTCTGTGGTGGCATGATGAGGTGGTCAGCGTAGGTGCTTCCGGTGCCGTATTCGGATTGTATGGCGTATTTGTGGCATTACTGATTACGAAAGTTTATCCACCGGAGATCGCAAAGACCGCACTGGTGAGCACCCTTGTTTTTATTGGGTATAACCTGATCATGGGTATGACAGGTGATATTGATAATGCGGCGCATATTGGTGGACTGGTCTCCGGATTTGTGATAGGATTGATCTTATACCTGAAACTAAAGCAGGAGGTAAGCAAGCGTACAGATGCCATATAAATGATCTAAAAGCAGTTGTTTATTCCTTTCGTTTCCTGATAGCATTACGGATACTATTCTTTACATCCGCCTTATCCTGTGCAGTAGGAGCAGCTGCATCCTGTTCTATTAATAACAATAAATACCTCGCCAGATATAAAGTATAGCTATGGCGGGTATTCTTATTTAACCAGTTTGCCCAGAAATCATCCGTTTCCTCATCAGGGTGGAAGACCCATTGACGAAACAGCGGGTCTTGCATAAAGTTATCTACCGTATAGTCCTTGTATTCCATAATACACGTTTAGCACATCACAGGATGGTCAGCACCACCGGCAGTATTTCTCCACCGGTAGCACTTTTATAATAGTTTTACGCGATGAAAGTAGCCATACCGCATCATTTCAAGGTTGATGTAAATCAACATGAGAGGCCTTTTACGCAGACGGTAATTTTTAAGTGTGGGCGATACAGTAAAAGGATATAACGTGCACAGGTGTCATGCTAAAATACCTATCTTCGTTCGATAACTAAAAGCTTAGTAGATAATGCATGTGGCACTGTTGCAATACATTAGAAACCTGTCTGTCACCCCACTGGAACACGAAGATGTAGCGTTAATAAAAGAAGCATTTGTGTATAAATGCATCCGGAAAAAAGAGTTTCTTTTAAAGGAAGGAGATGTATGTAGATATATCGGCTTTATTATCAAAGGTGCTATAAGACAATACACTGTTGATAAAAAAGGGAATGAGCATATGCAGAATCTGTGCATAGAAAACTGGTGGACGGCCGACAGGGAGAGCTTCCATAATCAAACGCCTTCAATATATAATATAGATGCCTGGGAAGATACCGAGCTACTGTTGTTACCCAAAGCAAACAGATATTATGAACGGGTCAATAATATTCCGGCATTCAGGGAAATGAGGATCAGACTGGATGATAATAACCATATAGCAACGCAGTACCGTTTACATTCGTCCATCAATCATACAGCAGAGCACCGCTATGAAGATCTGATGAACAGGTATCCGGAATTCGCACAGCGCTTTCCGCAACACATTATTGCATCTTACATTGGTATAACAAAAGAAACCCTGAGCCGGATCCGTAACCAGTCGGTGAGGGGAAAGTTGTAGGCGCTTGCTTGTTCTTGACTGGTTGGTTCCGGGTTTGCGCCAATATGATAATATATGTTTTTGCTCATCTTTACAGTGATTGCTATTTTTAATACTCATGTTACGACCTGTCTTCTACTTTTGACAAGTTCTCCTGGATACTGTTGGTTCAAAATCATTTTATTTAACCACGATAATAAAACTCTTTGTCGTGCATCGGCCTATATAAATACATTGTATATGCCTATTCATTAAAGCTATTTCAATTGTTCAGAATTTTGAATTGGGCAGATTAATTTTTGTGTCCACAAATGCATATACGATTCTATCGATTTCAAAATATTACATAGGAGATTAATTTTTTTTATAGTTAAGAAAATATTCGATTTTGGCTATTTTATTTGCAGATTATTGCTAGTTGAATAAGTGAAATAGTACCATATTATACTATACCATATCTAAAAAATTTATAAGAGTATGTAAAGGGTAGATATCCTCAAAGTTCTGCGAAGGTGTAAACACTTCCATAATTTGGACGCAAGTATGTTTTTATGTTATAAATGATGGGCGTAACGCAACCATATTTAACATCGTTTAGATAGCTTAAGACAGAATTGTGAATTCCGAAAATCATGATTTTGATTTCGATGACATGATTACCAGTGTAATTTATTTGTAAAATAATGTAAATGAGTAAGATAACTGATACGGATTTTCATCTTCCCATTATTATACCTGTTGTATTTCACGAACAGCTTATTAATAGCGCCAATAAACCGATAATAGTTACTGGTATAGATCAATCAAATGGGGAGAAGAATGAATTTGTCGTGAAACTCAGGGCGGCCGAAAGAATGAGTGAGGTTGCCTTTATGCGCGAATTATTAGCATCTTTTATTGCAATACAAATGGGAATTCCAGTGGTTAAGCCTGCCATTGTTGATATTAGTACGGATTTTGTTGACATTTTGAAGGGCAACCCTTGTTGGCAGGTTGCAGATAAAAGTATTGGATATAATTACGGTTCATTGTATATTGTTGACTTCTATACATTAGTGCTTAACCAGAAACTAAATGCGAACCAGTTGGCAGTCGCTCAAACTATCTTTGCTTTAGACTTGTTTATTCATAATATGGATAGAACAGTTACTAAACCAAATATGTTAACTAATGGGAATGAAATTTTCATTCTGGATCATGAAATTGCATTTGGATTCGTTTTTGATCTAATAGCCAACGATAGGCCTGGTGTTTTCCGGGAATGTGATAACTATTGGATAAGTAATCATTGTCTCTTACCACTTATAAAAAGTAAGAGTTTCGACTATAATAGCTTTGGTAATAAATTGGATTGTTTAGATACTTGTTTTTGGAATAAATCATGGGATTTGATACCTAAAGCCTGGCAAGATAAAGCCCAATTCGATAAAATTAAAGACTATCTGGTTCGTATAATCAATAATAAAGACGAATTTCTTACAGAAATAAAAAAGATTATGTCATGACAACCTATCAATATCAAATTTTGCGCTTTTTGCCGGATAGGGTTAGCGGTGAGTTTATGAACGTTGGGATTATTATTTTTGACCCTAAAAACCAGATACTTAAAGGTAGATTTCTGTCAAAATTAACACGTATAAATGCTTTGTTCCCATCTGTGCATGCCAAGCATCTTACCAGGACACTTAGGTTTATTCAGTCTGAAATAAATAGAATTTCGCAAGGTATGACTTCCGAAATCCAATTTGAAAATATTGAGAATGTTGATAAGATAACTGGAGCAATCATAGCAAAGGATGATAGCGCTCTTTTCTTCACTGAACCTCAAAAATTACTAGACGTTAATATTGATGCAGTTGTTTCATATTTGTATGATAGAATGATCCTACACCATGAGAGTGAAGAAATACATGATACTTTAAAGGATAAAGAAGTATGGAGTAAAATATATAAGGAGTATTTTGATAGTTTTGGAATATCTTCTCACTTACATAATCATACGATTGTTACAAATAGCGACAAATTAGAGTTTGACAAGGCTTGGAAAAATGGGAAATGGAATTGTTTTGAACCCGTGTCTTTCGATTTATCTAAGACTGATTCGATAAAAAATAAAGTATATAAGTGGGCAGGTAAAATTGATGAGTTGAAAACTTCAAGAGAGCCGATGCATTTGTACCTTTTGAGTGTGTTCCCTAAAGAAGAGAATGATCTGAAGCAATTTATTTGGGATAAACTAGGGAAGTTTAAGGATGGACAAATAGAAGTTGATTTAATTACGAAAGATAATATTGTCAATTTTGCAAAGAAAATTAAAGAGGAAATTGAACAGCATGAAAAACCAATCAATTGATCTTTTTCTCTAATAATATTAAGCCAATATTTCCATAAGTTGGGAGAATCGGAGTTGTTAAGACTCCGATTTTTATTTATCTAAGGTTTTCATTACAATCTGATAAGCTCGTTATAAAAATAGCTGCGCTATCGTTTTTATCCTGTACATAACTAACCTTTTTCAAATGCAGCCTCATTCCATTGCTGACCACGATCAACGATCGGACGCACTTTTTTAATGCGGCAGTTAACGGTAGCTTTTATCCCATCTGCTTTTTCATTCCCGAAACGTTGCCTTATACCCTCTCTGATTTTGTCCAGCTTTTCGCCCGATGTAATGATCTCTGCTACTTCTGCATAAATCCTTGCCCCGCTATAATCCCGGGCCCTTTGACCAGAAAGATAAAGCATGAAAACAACTTCTTTGTTTTCCCGCATATTTTGCAGCGTTATGGATGGTTCGTCGCTTAGCTCCAGTTCGATAATACCATTTGCTGTCATCCTTGGAGTACCCATCAATGCGATATTAGGTGCACCATTCTTGTCCGCTGTACAGAGCAGTTTATCATGATGCGTGTTGAAAAACTCCGCCAGTGTTGCTACGGAAAAGCCATTTATTTCGTTTACGCCGTTCATTAGTGTGAATTTTGATGTTTCAGTAATAAGTTTAATAAGATACAAATTGTATCCTAATGCAAATATAAGGTTCTTTTTTAAAAAGAGACAAATTGTATCTTATTTTGTATTTTTGTAGCCAGAAAAAGAAAGTATGGAGGAACAAAAAAATGTAAGAAGGCGGGGGGATGATCTCTTGGAAAGCCTGTATGAGGTAACGATGAAGCTGATGGAGGAGATAAAACCAACCAACATTACCTTCCAACAGATTGCAGAAGCGGCCAAAACAAGCCGGTCCGTTTTATACCGCCGTTGGCCTACCACATTTGACCTCTTACAGGATATTTACACCTACAAAGCCCAGCGGCTATTTGACGGGGATTTTCTGGATGAGATGAAAGATACGGGGAGCTTAAGGGGCGATTTTATTCAGTTCCTCAACTTTTACCAGCAGATGTATAAGGAGATCGGCGCCGAAGTGTTGAATAACTACTTTTATCTGCGGATGCAGGATAAGGAAAACAATAAGGAGCCGGTTGTACACACCGCTGCGTTGGATAAATATATCCGGGCAATGGAAACTATATTGGAAAAGGCGCAATCGAGAGGAGAGGAGGTAAAGAAAGTCAGCAAGGCGACATTAATGCTTCCTTTTGATATGATCAGAATGGAAAATCTGGTCCGCCCTGATAATATCAGTAATAAGCGGCTTGAGTCTATGGTAGATGAAGTACTGTTACCTGTTTTTAAAGTATGATGCTGCGGCTGTTTGTCACTGATCTGAGCTATATTTGATCTGTATCGTCCCGGTAATAGTATGACTATAGTCATCCTCCGCTGATGCTGCGTTTTCAACGATGGATCAACGAAAGATGACTATAGCCTGATTAGGAACTGAGACGATCTATTGTGCTAAGACCTGATCAACTCAATATTCATATCCAGTTTCACTTCTTCACCAACGATCAGACTACCTGCTTCCGTCAGCATGCTCCACGTCAGCCCAAAATCTTTCCTGTTGATCTTTCCGTTTAATTCAAACCCTGCCCGCATCTCTCCAAATCGTCCCTGCCCTGATCCCATCAGGTTAGCGTCCAATACAACTGCCCTTGTAACATCGCGGATTGTCAGATCACCACTGAGTTGATCGCCCCGTAATATGCCCTTAAAACGGATGACAGGATATTGTACTGTGTCAAAGAACAGCTCCGACCGAAGGTGCGTATCCCGTTCACTATGATTGGTCGTAAGACTATCCACCCTGATCTCAAAATCAACAGCCGCTCCTTCAAAACTCTCAGGCGCTGCACAGGATACCTGACCCTCAAAGTCCAGGAATGCGCCGCTTACATTAGCGATAGCCATATGTCTTATTCTGAATCCTACGGATGAGTGTCCGTTATCAATTTTCCAGCTGGTTTTACTTTGATCGTTCATATACTGCTTCATTTGATGATGAAGCAAAGGTATCCCGGTACTGCTCCCGCATGAATAAAGCAGGTTAGCAAAAAAGAGGAAAGAAATTAATCTGGGTTAAGACGTTTTTCGGGAAAGCTGCTTTCTGATCTTACTTAAAAACTCCGGCGTAATGCCCAGATAAGACGCAATATACTTCTGAGGCAGGTATTGCTCCACCCCCGGAAAGGTTTCCTTCAGTTTTAAATAACGTTGCTCCGCAGGGACCGAGTGACTTTCAACAAAACGCATCTGTTGTCGCATAAGGGCTGTCTGAAACAGGTTCCGGAAATACCGCTCAAACTTCAGGTACCTGTCCAGCATCTGGTTCTGGACCAGCCTTGGTAATAACAACAGCTCACCATCACTTAAGCCTTTGGTCGTTAAGGGCGTAAGCGGCTCTGTGCTTAAACTATACAGATCCCCCGACCACCAGCCTGCTGCCGCAAAACGGATCACATGGTCGATCCCTTCTCCATCCGTATAATAGGTAAGCGTATACCCCTGATTGACAAAGGCCAGGTAACGGGCAGGATCACCACTTTGAACGATGGTTTCTCCCTGTTTAAATGGTCTGGCAATCAAACCGGACTCCAGGAAGGCAATTTCCTCCTGGTTAGGTTCGACAAATTGTCGCATATGCGTAAGGAGTAACTGGATATCCATGAGTGTGCGTTAGTAGAATGCTAAAATAAACAATGCATGCTGGAAACAAAACAGCTTTATCGTTACCGGTAGTGAACATATTTCAACAATAGCTGTTATTCTACGCAATAGCCAGGAATACTGGTAAGGTTTGGACATGCATGATACATGGTAAGGCGAACACAGTCCGGATTTTAAATAAATAATAGTGACCAATCCATTTGAATATTTTCTCAGCTACAAAGTTTTAAAATGGCAGACGCCTGAAATAAGTATCGATACGAAAGATATTTGTCAACAATGGCAGATGGATCTGGTGTATTTTGATTTTATTGCTTTTACAGGGAACGGCGGCTTTTTCTTTGATGGAGCGCTGCAGCTATATGATCTGGGAGATACTAAAAATTGTAATAATATACTACTGGTAAATACAAAACTGGTGGAGGCATTTGGTGAAATATTCAGTGGTCTTTTCTCTTTTGGCCAGGATATATTCGGGAATCAATTTGTATTTGATCAGCTAAATAATCAAATATCGGTTTTCAATATTGAAGATGGTTCCAGGACGCCTGTGGCAAAGTCATTTGCTGAATGGTTAGTAGAATTCACGGCTGACCTGGATTATTTTTCAGGATGGAGTTATCAAAAACAGTATACCGAAAAGTATGAACTGCCCATCGAAAACCGGATTGTTCCGATAAAGCCGTTTGTGATCCAGGGAGCGTTCACTATTGATAATTTCTTTGATACTGCGTTCCCTGAATACATCATCTATAATGCGGATATCGCGAAACAGATCTTTCATCTTGAAGAGGGGAAGCCGGTAAAACTTATTTTGGGAAGCAGAAAGCAATAAAGCAAAGAAGACGCTCTTTTTATGGGCGCCTTCTTTTTAGTTGTCAGTCCCGGCCACTCTTCAATACATTACTTTGCGCCATAATCATCTCCTGGTAATTGACCAGGCTATTCTCAAACAGCATAATCATATTTGCCGTCGCATGTAAGGTCTTAGCCCGTTCTGGCGTTATCTCTTTTTGCTTCAGTTGTGCGGAATTGACATTTACAACCTTAAAGCCAGCTTTGCAACGCAGTTGTTGTTTTAGTTGTTGGTGATATTCCGATAACATTCTAACTTTACATCATGCGAATTGCTACATTCATATTAAGTATGGTTATGTTCGTGCTCGGCTTCGTGCCCTGCGCTGACGCTAACCGCTTGCCTGAAGGCAATACGCAGATAATTACGCAGAACCATGAACACAACAGTCAGCATAATGACGAATGTACCCCCTTATGCTCCTGCGCATGTTGTTCCGTTCCTTACTACCAGGTTCATTTAGATCCTGTTACGATCGCAATCAGTAACTTACCTGAACCGGTGTATGCCGCCTATTTGTCATCCCCGGTAATAAAGATCTCCGCCTCTATCTGGCAGCCTCCCCGGTTTTAATCCATCTATCAGTTACTCATCACTTCAACCTGCACGGGACCATCCCGTATAGGTAATTCATTATTCATCTGAAACAAGCATGTCAGCCAGTTCAAAAGAATGGGACTGTTACACCTGCCTGTTATCTGCCAGATGAATAGCCTTATGCTGTAACGTCTGTTATGGACGCCGCCGTAGCATAATGTGATCTGTTGCGGTATTATGACCCGAAAGGTTATAACCGCGAATAAAATAGTTGGAAATGCTCAATAGAATCATTCAATTTTCCATAAAGAATAAGTTGATCATCGCCCTCATGACTTTGGGCCTGATCATTTGGGGGATCTACTCTCTGAAGAAACTACCCATTGATGCCGTACCCGATATCACCAATAACCAGGTACAGGTGATCACCCTGTCTCCATCTCTTGCTGCGCAGGAGGTAGAACGCCTGATATCTTTCCCTGTAGAACAGGTCATGTCCACCATCCCTGAACTGGAACAGGTCCGTTCTATCTCAAGATTCGGTCTGTCTGTAGTGACCATCGTCTTCAACGATGATGTGGATATTTACTGGGCACGCCAGCAGGTCAATGAAAAACTGGCCGAGGCAAAGAATAATATACCCGCCGGCCTGGGCAATCCGGAGATTTCACCTATATCAACCGGATTGGGAGAGATATACCAGTATGTGATTCATGCAAAACCCGGTTTTGAAGAGAAATATAATGCCCGCGAACTACGCAGCATTCAGGATTGGATAGTACGCCGGCAGTTACTGGGAACACCCGGTGTCGCAGAAGTGAATAGTTTCGGTGGATTACTGAAACAGTATGAAATAGCACTCGATCCGGATAAACTGCGTAGCTATAATCTCAGTATTACAGAGATTTTCAACGCGTTGCAACTCAACAACCGGAATGCTGGCGGCGCTTATATTGATAAAAAGCCGAATGCCTATTTCATCCGTACGGAAGGCCTGGTGGAAAACCTGGACGATATTAATAAGATTGTTGTTCAGAACAGGGAGGCCGGTGTTCCCGTCCTGATCAGGGACGTTGCCACAGTGCAGATCGGTAACTCTATCCGTTATGGAGCGCTGACCCGCACCTCCGCAAATAGCAGCGGAGAGGCAGTAGGCGGGATCGTGATGATGCTGAAAGGTGCAAACGCCAAGAAGGTGGTGGGGGAGGTAAAGTCCCGTATTGAACGTATCAGTAAAACCCTGCCGGAAGGTGTTGTTATAGAACCTTTCCTCGATCGTAGCGCCCTGGTGGACCGGGCAATCGGTACTGTAGCGAAAAACCTGATTGAAGGCGCCCTGATCGTCATCTTTGTACTGGTAATATTCCTGGGTAACCTGCGCGCCGGATTGGTCGTAGCCTCTGTAATCCCACTGGCCATGCTATTCGCCATCGGTATGATGAATGTCTTCGGCGTATCTGGTAACCTCATGAGCCTCGGTGCAATAGACTTCGGCCTGATCGTCGATGGCGCTGTGATCATCGTGGAGGCAACCATGCATCATCTCGGCCTGAAAAACCGGGGTAGACTGACCCAGGACGAAATGGATGAAGAGGTATTGGAATCTGCCGTAAAGATCCGTTCTGCCGCTGCGTTCGGAGAGATCATCATCCTGATCGTTTACCTGCCTATTCTGGCCCTGGTCGGTATCGAAGGTAAGATGTTCCGCCCCATGGCTGAAACGGTCTCTTTTGCCATCTTAGGTGCCTTTATACTGTCTATGACCTATGTGCCGATGATCTCAGCACTGATATTGAGTAAGAATACAACCCATAAGCGGACTTTCTCCGACCGTATGATGGATTTCCTGCACAGACGTTATATCCCGATCATAAAAGGTGCGCTCAGAAAACGCCTGCTCGTTACCATTACAGCCGCCACCTTACTCGTGATAAGTATATTCGTCTTCTCCCGCATGGGGGGTGAATTTATACCCAGTCTGGAAGAAGGGGATTTCGCCGTGGAAACGCGTCTGTTAACGGGTAGCTCCCTGTCCCAGACAATCGACAAGGTAAATCAGGCCTCTGCCATCCTGGTCAAACAATTCCCGGAAGTAAAGGAAGTGGTCGGAAAGATCGGCGCTGCCGAAATACCTACTGATCCTATGCCTATGGAAGCCTGTGACCTGACCATCATCCTGAAAGATAAAAAGGAATGGACATCCGCCGGCAACAGGGACGAACTGACAGAAAAGATGAGTGAAGCGCTGAAACAGGTGCCGGGTGTAAACTTTGGTTTCTCCCAGCCCATACAGTTGCGTTCCAATGAACTGATATCCGGTGTAAGACAGGATATCGGTATAAAGATCTTCGGTGACGACCTGGACGTCCTTACACAACTGTCAAAGAAGATTGGTACAATCGTTTCCAGAGTGGATGGTGCAAAAGATCTTTATCTGGAACAGGCAGAAGGCTTGCCACAGATCGTAGTGAACATCAACCGGGATCGTATCGCACAATATGGTCTGAGTGTGGAAAGCGTCAATGAAGCAGTCAATGCCGCTTTCGCCGGACAATCCGCTGGCCTTGTCTATGAAGGTGAACAACGGTATGACATGGTAGTCAGACTATCACAACAAAACCGCCAGGGTATTGATGACGTGAAAAATATATACATCACTTCTTCTACCGGTATTCAGATACCACTGGAACAACTCGCAGAGGTATCATTTAAACTGGGCCCTAACCAGATCCAGCGGGAGGATACAAAGCGAAGGATCATCGTCGGACTCAACGTACGTGGCAGAGACATACAAAGCGTAGTAAATGAGATCGAAGGAAAGATCAATCAGCAGATCAAACTGCCAACTGGTTATTACATTACCTACGGTGGGCAATTCGAAAACCTGAAAGCTGCCAGCGCCAGACTCTCTCTCGCAGTACCGGTTGCGCTGGGCCTGATTCTGCTGCTGCTCTACTTTACTTTCGGCTCTGTAAAACAATCGCTCCTCATATTCACAGCAATTCCGATGGCGGCTATCGGAGGGATCTTCGCCTTACTGCTGAGGGGGATGCCCTTCAGTATATCCGCAGGTGTTGGCTTCATTGCTCTCTTTGGCGTGGCAGTATTAAATGGTATCGTGCTCATTACAGAGTTTAACCGCCTGCGAAAAGAAGATGAACGCTATGAGCTCGACGAAATAGTGCTTAAAGGAACAGAGGTACGTCTGCGACCGGTATTAATGACAGCAACAGTGGCCTCCCTTGGCTTTTTGCCGATGGCTATTTCAACGGCGGCTGGCGCAGAAGTACAGAAGCCATTGGCCACAGTGGTGATCGGTGGACTAATCACTTCTACTATCCTCACGCTCGTCGTATTACCGGTGTTATATACCTACTTCGAAGGCTGGAAACCTAAAATGACAAAGCTGCCGGCAGTGGCCACAATACTCTTACTGGGATCGTTACTTACATTCCCGTCGGCAACCAAAGCCCAGGATCAGCATAATGGTCTGACAATGGAAGCCGCTATCCAAACCGCTATCAAAAATAATCCTGCTATCCGCTCTGCTAATCTGGAAATCGATCGGCAGCAGGCATTGAAAGGAACAGCAGGAGATATCGGGAAAACAAACCTGGATTTCCAGTATGGACAGTTCAATAGCAACAACCGGGATAATAACATCACGATATCCCAGTCTATTCCTTATCCGGGCGTATTAAAGAGCCGTAGTAAACTGGCGGACGCGCGTATCGAAGGGGCGAAGACCGGACTGGCAGTAAATCAGAATGGACTGACCTACGAAGTAAGAAGTGCCTATGGACAATTATCTTACTACTACGCACTGGAAGCACTATATAAACAACAGGATTCTATATACGGAAGATTCCAGAAAGCAGCCAACCTCCGTTATCAGACGGGTGAAACAAGACTCCTGGAGTCCGCTACGGCCGAAACCCAGCGCAATGAGATCCACAATCAGATGGAAAAGAACGAGGCGGATATTCGTGCCTACAAAGCAGAATTACAACGCCTCCTGAATACGCCGGATGATATCCTGCTCGCTGAACAGGAGTATAAACCTGACGGCTATTTATTGACGCCGCCCGACAGTAATACACAACAAAGCCCCTTACTGGCGCAGCAAAAGCAACAGATTGAAATCGCCGGTAGGGCCGTACAGCTTGAACGTGCTTTGTCAGCGCCTGATTTTACACTGGGTTATTTTAATCAGTCTATTATAGGTATGCAGAATGTCAGCGGACAGGATGTGTATTTCGGTGGCGGAAAGCGTTTCCAGGGACTACAGGCCGGTATTGCCATCCCGATATTCTTCAAACCCTTCGCTGCCCGTGTAAAAGCTGCGAAGATCGAAAAACAGGTAGCAGAAAGCCAGCTGACCTTATTGCAGAATAATCTGCAGGGCGAATACAAACAGGCATACCAGGAAATGCTAAAGAATGCGCGCAGTATTGAATATTACGAGAAAAGTGCATTGCCTAACGCAGCACTCATCCTGAAACAGGCGCAGTTGTCTTTTCAGAATGGAGAAGTGGGATATGTCGAATATCTGCAGGCACTCAGAACGGCATCAGACCTGCGTTTTAATTATCTGCAAACAGTCAATCAATACAATCAATCAATTTACCGGATCAAATACCTGGCTGGTCTATAAATGAGCATAAGTATGAACAATAAAATAAAACCCATCCTCGTAATAGCAATAGCAAGTGTGATGATAGCTACTCTTAGCGCCTGCGGAGGAAAGAAGGCAGCAGAGACAAATGCAACAGCGGAAGAAGGGCATACGGAAAATGAGAATATAGTAGAGGTGACGCCGGCACAATACCAGGCAGTCGGTGTGAAACTGGGCGCTGCAGAAATGAAAGCGATCAGCGGCCTGCTGAAAGTGAACGGCTATATTGATGTGCCTCCGCAAAACCTGGCCAGCGTCACTACGCAAATGGGTGGGATCATCAAATCAACACCGTTGTTACAGGGAAGTACGGTAAAAAAAGGAGAGGTTATTGCCGTACTGGAAAATCAGGATTATGTACAGTTACAGCAGGACTATCTGGAAAGTAAAAGCCAGCTGGAACTGACCGATGCAGAATATGAACGCCAGCAGACACTCGCTAATGAGAATGTAAACTCTAAGAAGGTGTTACAGCAGGCAAAGGCACAATACCAGGTGGCCCAGGCAAAAGAAAGTGCACTCCGTCAGCGCCTGCAGCTGATTAATATAGATGCATCTTCGCTAACGCCTGCTAACATACGCAGTCGTGTGAATGTCTATTCTCCCGCAAGCGGATATGTGACAAAAGTGAACGTTAATGGCGGGAAATTTGTTAATCCCAATGATGTGATGTTTGAGATAGTAGATGGAGCAGATCTGCACGTGGAACTGAACGTATTTGAGAAGGATGCAGTCATGGTGAAACCTGGTCAGCGTGTACGCTTTACACTGGCAGGTGAAACGGCAGAACAGATAGCTACTGTGCAGCTGGTAGGAAGGGAAATCAGACCTGATAAAACAGTAACTGTCCATGCGATAGCTGATGGGGGTAGTAAAGCATTCCTGCCGGGAACTTATCTGAAAGCCCTGATAGAAACCGGAGAGACACAGGCGCTTGCTTTACCAGAGAGTGCAATTGTAGATTTTAGTGGAAAGAAATACATATTTTTTGAAACAGTGGCGCCCGCCGGTGAACACGCATCAAAAGAAAAAGCATCTGCCAGTGGAGATATGGGCACACCTTTAGCAGGTACAGAAAAAATGCACTATTTTGAAATGATCGAAATCGCTGTTGGTAATGCAGATGGAGGTTTTGTACAGGTAGAACTACCGCAAAACAGAAATGTTAATGGTAAGATCGTTATTAATGGCGCATATGACCTGTTGTCCAAATTAAAGAACAGTGAGGAAGAAGGACATTAATGTCCTTCTTCTTTCCCATAAATAGATATGACTCACAAAATCGTCTGTTATACCTGTTATTAACCTTACAATATCATGAGTAATAGTCAGCATTCGAATCATAAAGGATCACACGAAGAACATGCGCATGAGCACAAGCATGGCCATGAACATAAACATGGAGGTCTCTTCGGAGAAAGCACAGAACTGATCTTCTCATTACTATGTGGTGTGTTCCTCCTCGCAGGGTTTCTTGATGAAAAGCTGTTTCACCTCCAGCCGTCCTGGATAGGGATTGCCCTCTTTGTGATATCCTACTTTTTTGGTGCATTTTTTACAATAAAGGAGGCCGTGGAAAGCATCAGCAAAGGGCAGTTTGAGATTGATTTCCTGATGCTGGTGGCGGCCGCAGGTGCCGCTCTTCTGGGCGAATGGGCAGAAGGCGCATTACTGTTATTCCTGTTTAGTCTGGGGCATTCGCTTGAACACATGGCCATGGAGAAAGCGCGGAAGTCCATTGAAGCCCTGGCCGGCCTGGCCCCGAAAACGGCTGTGATACGTCGTAATGGAGACCAGATAGAGATTCCTGTAGAAGAATTAAAGAAAGGGGACATTGTACTGGTAAAACCTAACAGTAAAATACCGGCAGACGGTATCGTAGTATCCGGTAACAGTGCCGTCAACCAGGCGCCTATCACCGGAGAAAGTATTCCTGTTGAAAAGATGCCGGTCCCTGATCCTAACACGGATTATCCGGATGAAAAGAAGATCCCTGCACAGCATAAAGTATTTGCAGGAACAATCAATGGCGCCGCCGCTATTGAGATTAAGACCTTAAAAGAAGCAAAGGATTCCACGCTGGCCCGTGTCGTGCAGATGGTAAAAGAAGCGGAGCAGCAACAATCCCCTACACAACAATTCACCAAAAGGATAGAACGGTTTTATGTACCGGCCGTATTGGTATTAGTTACCTTACTGTTGTTCGCTTTTGTCGTTATCGATGAGCCATTCAGCAAAAGCTTTTATCGCGCCATGGCTGTACTCGTGGCAGCCAGTCCCTGTGCGTTGGCTATTTCAACACCCAGCGCTGTATTAAGTGGTGTGGCAAGAGCTGCCAGACAGGGAGTATTGATCAAAGGTGGACGTCCCCTGGAAGACCTGGGGGTGCTGACGGCACTGGCATTTGATAAAACAGGCACGCTGACAGAAGGAAAACCAAAGCTGAATACCGTCGTTGCCCTGAACGGAACCAGCGAAGAAGAACTCCTGAGCGTAGCGATCGCCGTAGAAAAGCAAAGCGATCATCCCCTGGCATCGGCCATCGTAAACGGAGGTCTGGAGAGGTTGGGCAACACCACCATCGAAGATGCAGATAATGTGAAAGCTGTCATGGGGAAAGGCGTAGAGGCTAACGTGAAAGGAGAGATGATCTGGATAGGCAACGATGAACTGTTTAAAGCCATCGGAGGACCGGATGTACCGGCCGATGTTATGCAGAAAATAGCCAATTTACAGCAGGAGGGGAACACCGCGATGCTGGTCCGCAAAGGAGACACCTATCTGGGTATCTTAGGCGTAATGGATTTGCCAAGACCGGAAGCCGCATCCGTACTAAAAGAATTGAAAGCACTAGGCATCAAAAAGATGGTTATGCTAACGGGCGATAATCAACTCGTAGCCGACGCAGTGGCTAAAAAGATAGGCATCACGGAAGCAAGGGGCAGTCTGTTGCCGGAAGAAAAGGTCGCCGCCATCGATGAATTACGTAAACAGGAGAATAAACTGGCGATGGTAGGTGACGGCGTGAATGATGCCCCTGCAATGGCTAAAAGCACTGTCGGAATTGCCATGGGCGCTGCTGGTAGTGACGTGGCCCTGGAAACGGCCGATATTGCGCTGATGGCCGATAAGATCGATAACCTGCCTTTTGCGATAGGCCTGAGCAGGAAGAGCAAAGCCGTGATCCGGCAGAACCTGGTAGTCAGTCTGGGAGTAGTAGCCATCCTCATACCCCTCACCATCTCCGGCGTAGCCAATATTGGTCCGGCTATCATCGCACATGAAGGATCAACCCTGCTGGTGGTCTTTAATGCCTTACGTTTACTCGTATATAAGAGAAATATGACAAACAGGTAAGCGGGTGGCGGACTTATATCTGGTAATTTACCTTCACAATCTTACCTTTAAGCCCGAACTAACAAGCCCATGCATCTGGAATTGAATATGAACAAACTACTTTTAACCGTTTCCTGTGTTCTTGCCGCCAGTCAGCTGTATGCACAGCAACCGCTGACTGTTGATAACTACCGCTTCGCTGAAAGCCGGCTTATTTATAATACCTCCCAGCTGATAGACAACCTTCCGGTCGCGCCGGAATGGCTGGAAGATGGCAGGTGCTGGTATCGCACACTGACGGCCCGTGGCGCCGAGTTTATCCTGGTAAATCCGGCTAAAGGAACCCGCACCGCTGCGTTTGATCAGGAAAAACTGGCAGCAGCTGTATCCCGGGCAACGGGCAGAACATATCAGGCCTACGCTTTGCCCTTCCGTACGTTCCGTTTTACAAACGGTAACAAAAGCATTGCGTTCAATATAGCAGGTGAAACCTGGACTTGTGACTTACCGTCTTACCAATGCCAGAAAGCCGCGCAGACACCTGAAACAGGTGCTGCCTATGGCCCCAATGAAGTTGCTTCTCCCGACGGCCGTCTGGCCGCCTTTATAAAAGACAATAACTTATGGGTGCGCGAAGTCTCCGGTGGAGCTGAACGTGCACTGACCACAGATGGCATAAAGGATTTTGGTTACGCCACTGACAATGCCGGTTGGCACAGCAGCGATAAACCCGTATTACGCTGGTCACACGACTCCCGCAAAATTGCCACCTTCAAACAGGACCAACGCGAGGTAAGCGATATGTACCTTGTTACGACCAATATTGGTAAACCGGTGCTGAAGGCCTGGAAATACCCATTGGCAGGCGATCCGGTGATCGCTATGATCCACCGGGTGATCATTGATGTTGATCAGGCGAAAGTAATTCCGATACAGGTACCGGCTGATCCACACCGTGGTACCCTCAGCGATGATATTTCTTCCAGCGGCACTTTTGACGATGTTGACTGGAGTGATGATAACACCGAACTGGCATTCGTATCCACCTCCCGCAATCACAAACAGGAAAAACTGCGTATTGCTAACGCAACTACCGGTGCTGTGCGTGAAGTAATGGAGGAAAACGTAGCTACCCAGTTTGAATCCGGACAGGATGCCATCAACTGGCATTATCTGAAGAAAACAAATGAAATCATCTGGTATAGCGAACGTGATGACTGGGGACACCTGTACCTCTACGACGCAACGACCGGACGTGTAAAGAACCAGATCACCAAAGGACAATGGTTGGTTACCAGCGTACAGCGGGTTGATGAAAAGAACAGGATGATCTACTTCAACGCCTGCGGACTGGATGCGCGTAATCCTTATTTCAGCCATTTCTGTAAAGTGAATTTCGACGGTAGTGGCTTCACAGATCTGACACCTGAAACAGGTAACCACAAACTGAGCTTCTCTTTGGATGAACAGTATTTCGTTGATAGCTATTCTCAGCCAGATGTTCCGCCAACCACCGTTTTACGCAACCTGAAAGGTAAATTACTGGTAAGCCTGGAAAAGACCGATATCACACGCCTGACAGCTACCGGCTGGAAAGCGCCTGAAGCTTTCTCCGTAAAGGCCCACGATGGTAAGACGGATATATATGGTGTGCTGTTCAGACCTACTAATTTCGATAGCAAAAAGAAATATCCTGTTATTGATTATATCTATCCTGGTCCGCAGGGAGGTGGTGTACGTGACTGGTCATTCCTGCCCGCCCGTCTCGATCACCAGGCGCTTGCAGAATTGGGCTTCATTGTAATGGTGCTGGAAGGAACCAGTAATCCACTGCGTAGCAAAAGCTACCATGACATGAACTATGGTAACATGTCAGAGAATACCCTGCCTGATCAGATTACCGGTATTCGTCAACTGGCATCCCGTTACGCCTATATCGACACCAGCCGTGTGGGGATCTGGGGTCATTCGGGAGGTGGTTTCGCTACTGCTGCCGCATTGTTCCGTTATCCTGATTTCTTCAAAGTAGGGATTTCAGAATCCGGCAACCACGAAAATCGTAGCTATGAAGATGATTGGGGTGAGCGTTATAACGGATTAACAGCTGAATCAGATTATGCTAAACAGGCCAATGCACTCTATGCGGGTAACCTGAAAGGGAAATTACTGCTAGCACATGGTATGATGGACGATAATGTGCCTCCCTATAATACTTTGTTAGTGATAGATGCACTGACAAAAGCTAATAAGGACTATGACCTGATCGTATTTCCGCATGCCAGACATGGTTTCGCAGGAGACGGGCCTTATATGATGCGTCGCAGATGGGATTATTTTGTCCGCAATCTGCTGCAGCAGGAACCACCAAAGGAATACCAGCTGGTAAGCAAACAGGATCCAAGAAATTAGCAAATACTGCACTTCATACGGGTGCTATATTGTACTGCTTTAATTAATAAACAAATAAACTATTTATAAACTGGTGCCAAACTACGCGCGCGAGGTTTAACGAATTAGAAAAATAGGTATTTGAAAAGCTCCTGTAATTACAGGAGCTTTTTTAGTTTCAATATAGGCGCATTTTAAGTGCCAAAATTTGGACTGTTGTAAGCTGTCTATGCAAATCAGCACATCCATACTGAGATACTCCGTGTATAAAGCATACAACCAGATAGGCATCGTCCATCTGGTTTTTTTTCTGTAATGCGATCTCCTGATACTATTTGAGGCATAGTTGAAATTCATAAATATTGAGTTGACAACGCTAAAGTAAGGCTTCACGGGAAGTATGACCTTTGACAGGAAGCATAAAACATTTCAGATATGAATAAGCAATTTAAAGTTTTGGTGACCGGAGCGACAGGCAAAAGCGGTGGAAGTGCTGTTGAAGAGTTGCTGAAGTTGGGCTTTCCGGTAAGGGCATTGGTACATAGTCAGGATGAACGTTCGGAGAGACTTGCAGCCCGGGGAGTGGAAATCGTAGTCGGTGATTTATTGAATTTCGACGATATCTCAACCGCAATGAAAGGCATTGATACCGCTTATTTCTGTTTCCCGATATTAACGCCGGGCGTGTTGCCGGCAACGGCTTACTTCGCACAGGCTGCCCGTGAAGCTGGTCTTAAAGGAATCGTTAACATGTCTCAGGTATCGGCCAGACGTGACGCTAAAAGTAATGCCGCGCAGGACCATTGGGTTGGCGAGCGGATATTGGACATGTCGGGTGTACCGGTTACGCACCTGAGACCGACTTTCTTTGATGATTGGTTCCTGTATATCCGAAACGATATCCGCGAGAAGAACACAATCAGGCTACCATTCGGTAAAGGTCGCTGGGCGCCGGTAGACTCAGATGACCTTGGACGCGTTGTGGCAAAGATCCTGGTAGCGCCACAGGCGTATGCAGGTAAAACTATTCATCTCTATGGCCCTGAAGAATATGACGTATTTCAGATGAGTGACATTCTTTCTGAGGTGCTGGGCAGGAAAATTACCTATGACCCGGTGAGTATACAGGAGTTTATTAAAGCAGATGAAGAGAAAGGTGCGCACGCACATTTTACACAGCATGTTACCCATGTCGCTCAGGATTGTCTGGATGGCATCTTTGCCGGCACAAACGATAATGTAGCAGCAATAACCGGCCGGAAGCCAACAACGCTGGCAGAATTTTTTTCCAGGACAAAACCTGCATTTCAATAGTAAATATTGTTAAAACGACTCCGCTTCTGCAGGAGTCGTTTTACAATCACGATAAATGAAGAAAAATGTTGTATTGACTTAACAACATGATCAGACAAATAATATCCGAAAACATATAATTATGAAACAGAAAATTTGGTTTGTAACAGGAGCAAGTAAAGGATTTGGCTTTGAGATCGTAAAAGCGGTATTGGCATCCGGAGATAAAGTGGTGGCTACTGTTCGCGGTAATGCAGCACAATTGGAAGCAGCATTGGGAAATGTCCCTGAGTTGCTGGTTGTGAATATGGATGTGGTAAATGAACAAGAAGTGCGACAGGCTGTTAATAAAGCAATAACCCGGTTTGGAAGATTAGATGTGGTGGTAAATAATGCGGGCTTTGGTATCGTAGCTGCCATTGAAGAAGCTACCGACGAAGAAACGAGAAAACAATATGATACAAATGTATTCGGATTGCTGAATGTGGTACGGGCTGTATTGCCACATCTGCGCAAACAGGGTTCCGGACATATTATTAACTTCTCATCTTTATTCGGATATGGCGCCATACAGGGATTTGCGCTATATGGGTCTACTAAATTTGCAGTAGAAGGTATCTCCGAAGGCCTGGCACTGGAGTTGGCGCCTTTTAATATAAAGGTGACTTCGCTGGCGCCTGGATTGTTCCGTACACAGTTCTTAAGTGCCGGTTCCCATGTCTATGCAACAAATTCCATTGCCGATTATGAGTCAACCGTAGTAGGACAGATGAAAAGTTTGCCGGCTTCCCTGCATGGTAACCAGTCAGGAGATCCGGCTAAGTTGGCAAAGGTAGTTGTTGAACTTGCCGGAGTGGACAATCCACCGGTTCACCTGCCCGTAGGCAAAGACTCCCTGGAGACATATAGGTCCAGCAGAGCAAAAACAAATGAGGAGGTCGAGGCATGGGTAGGAAAGTTCAGTTCTACTGAAGTAGATGGATAAAATACCAGAGAAAAGGCCAGATGTCCTAAATTGTATAAAATATGTCCTTTGGGGCAAATTTTCTGGCCTTTAAATTTGGACAATGGTTAATGAATACAGTAGCGCTAATCATACCAGAACAAAGAAGAAAGTCGTAATCGTAGCCCTTACCGGACAAATGCTCATCGATTTTGCTGGTCCCTCAGACGTATTTACGAATGCGGATAAATACCTGCTTGAGCTGGGAAACAAAGAGGGATATGATATTTCAGTTGTTGCGCCGACGCGCGACCGGAAAATTCGCACGACTACAGGCATGGAAATTCACTTCCAGACCTGTGCGATGGATATTGATACGCTGATAGACACATTGATCGTAGCAGGGGAAGATCATCTGGAACCTATAGCCAGCGATCTGGAGCCATTTTATCAATGGCTGGCAGGAAAGAATGAGCATAATACGCGTCGGATCGCTTCTGTATGTATCGGGGCATTCGCACTGGCAAAAGTTGGATTGCTGGATGGTCGGAAAGCCACTACACATTGGTCAATGCGTGACCAGTTAAAGAAAGAATACCCGCAGATACAAGTCGATCCGGACGCATTTTTTACCCGGGACAGAAATGTTTATTGTTCAGCCGGTGTTTCATCAGGAATCGATCTGGCGCTGTCACTTGTTGAAGAAGATTTCGGACGGGATGTTGCCAACAGGGTTGCCCGACAGCTCGTATTTTACCTGAACAGGCCTGGTTCTCAGGTGCAATTTGGAAATCTGTTGCCTGCTTATGAGGTATCCAACATAGGAAAAAAATTGCAGGACTGGCTCGAGGAACATCTGCATGAACCAATAGATGTAAGCAGAATCGCGGATCATTTTAATATGAGTGTCCGTAACCTGACGCGGGTCGTGCAAAAACAAACGGGTATGCCCCCGGCTAAGTTTATCGAAAAGATGCGGGTAGAAAAAGCCCGTAAATACCTGGAAGATACTGACATTTCCCTGGAGAGAATTGCAGAACATTGTGGACTCGGCAGCCTGGTGTCTATGCGCAGGATGTTCTTAAGACATCTGATGACAACACCGTCTGATTACCGGCGTGTTTTCCGCACTTCATTAAATCGTTATAACCCATACTGATCAGCACCTGATAGGAAAAACGACAACAATATAGACACAACAATATAAAAAGGAATAAGGGCTATGAGATTATTTCGAACACCATTAGAAAGGTTAACGTTGATCGGTTATCTGGAAGGGATTTCCCTGCTCATCTTAACAGGTATTGCGGTCCCTCTGAAATATTGGGGTGGGAATGATGAGTTTGTGAGAGCGATAGGCCCATTTCATGGAGCATTATTTGTATGGTTCATTTTTAGCACATTGAGCCTGGGGATAGAGCGGAGGTGGAAATTCAGAGAAACAACATGGAAAATTGTAATTGCCTGTATCATTCCGTTTGGAACATTTTATGTGAATAAGTACATCTTGCAAAAGATGATAGAGGCAGATCAACACATAGAGAAATAAGCAATAATGCTCATTTTATAAAGCAGACACACATGGCTATTATTTCTCAGTTGCAGGACTTTCCTATGCGGACTCCCGTTACACGGGACTATTTTCAGAATTGGAATATTCGTGTCGTGAACAGTGAGTCGATCGCCTGTGAGAATTATATATCTCCAAACAGGCGGGATTTCTACAAGATTTTATTCATTAAAGAAGGAAGTGGACTGTTTTCCCTTGGCGTGAATAATTATCGTATCAATGGATTAACAATCCTCTTTCTGCATCCGAATGAGATCATCTCCTGGCGCAGCCTCTCTTCTTCACTGGTAGGTCATTACTGCCTCTTTAAGAAACGATATGTAGAGGCACATCCAATGTTGAAATACGCTATGGAAAAGCATAAACTGTTTGCTGACACAAGCAGAAGTGTGATCAGTCTTCAGGAGTCTCCGGCGGAAACGATTAATGATCTGTTTCTGCGGATGCATGAATACGTTAATGTCGGAGGGTCACTGGCAGAAGAAGCATTACAGGCATATCTGCAACTACTGATCGTAGAAAGCGTGAAAACAGCAGAATTTCCCAAACCGGATGGCGTCTCTGAGGATTACAGACATATCCACCATTTCTTTCAGTTACTGGAAATAGAAGCCTCAAATATAAATCAGCAGACCCCGATCAGCATTAAGACGGCAAAGGAATTTGCAGATCGCCTTGCGCTATCCCCTAACTATCTGAATGCTATGTTGAAGAAACATACGGGACAGAATATCAGTACGCATATTAAAAACCGCCTGTTAGAGGAAAGTAAAGCATTGCTATTGCAGACAGATTGGACATTGAATGATATAGGGACATCTATCGGCTTCGCCGAACAGCCTAATTTTACGCAGTTTTTCAAGAAGAATATCGGCATCACACCAAGTGAGTTCAGGAAAAGTTACGCATTCATGGCCTGAGAAGACAGTTAACAACACGTATTGTATTATAAGAAAAGCTGGCTACTCTTCTAATAAGGTCCTGGCAATTTTCTTATTGAGCTGTGCAACTTTCCTGTCTCCTGTCATGTGTGCAACAACCATCGTCCCCAAAATCAAACTCAAAAGTTGTGGCAGCATTGTTTTTGCTTTGGCAGGTTTTACCAGCTCAGTCAGACGGGCACCTATAAAATCGGTGCTCTTTTTAAAATGAGCATCTACTTTCTCACGGAGTTGTTTGGTGTCTTCATCACTGAAGTCATTTAAACCGCGGGTGAACATGCAACCATTGAAGTCTGTTTGAGAGATCCAGTCTTCAAGCGCATCAAAGATGGCAAGGATCTCCGCTTTGGCACCGCCTTTTGCAGCAGCAAGATGTCTTTCCAGATTGTCAAACCGAAAGCCATCCCAGAAATCCAGATATTCGGCAATAAGATCAGACTTAGAAGGGAAATAATTATAGAAGGATCGCTTTGATACGCCACTTTCGGCAATAATACGGTCAATCCCGATCGTGTGTACACCATGCTCGTTAAAAAGAGTAATCGCCGTTTTTAAAATCCGGTCCCGTGGTTTAAGAGACTCAATCTTTTCAACGCGCAGATCCCTGAAATCCGAAGTTGTATTCGTCATAATGATCCTCAGTTAATCAATGTGGCATCTTGCCAATTGAAACCGGCAATTTAAGATTTTATTTTTTAACACTGACGATAGGCACTGTTTCATAAGAATGTAAAAGTAGACAGGTCTGTGTACTTTTTTTTGGTGATGTAGACAGACCTGTGTACTTTTGATATAGTGATTGAATGTTAAAAGAATCATTAAAACAAAGGAGGAAAATAAAATGGGAAAATTTGAAGAATTTCAGTTCAGAACACAACCCTGGTTCGATCAATCGAATTTTCAGGGATTTAATCAGGCTATCCCGATGAAGACCATCGTGATATATTGCTTTGATCCGCGTGCAGCCGAAATACCACAGGCTGTCGCAGCATATTTTGGAGACGAGGTATATCCGGGAGAAAATATCTTCAACGAAGAAGGCGCCCGAGTAGGTCATACCCGTACGCTGTTTACAGTCTCTAATGCAGGCGGACGTGCATTGTCTGCTTTACAGTCGGTCGCTACGATGGAGTACCTCTTTCATGTGCAGAATGTCGTAGTAGTACATCACTCTTTTTGCGGCGCTACAGCTTTTACCCCTGACCAGCTGATGAATGAATTTCATGAGCATCACCATGCTGACCTGACCAGCATCATAGATCATGATAGTATGGCCATCATGGATTATGAGAAGTCGCTGCAACATGATCTTGACATACTGCGTAATAGTCCGGCTGTACCTAAGAACATAAAGCTTTATGGCTTCTTTTATGAGATGAATTCAGGTACACTGACCGAAGTACTGAGAGATATCCCGGTGCAGGAGAAGGCCTGATAAGGTTGTGCAATCTGCCTGCCGCTGATTGCACAACTTTGATAGTTGATATTGTCCTGATCAGGTGTTGAGGGAACACTATAAAAAGTAAAAACTTATGATGCTTAATTTTGAATTGCCGGATACACAGGTCGTCCGGCAGGCGCACGATCTTGTCCGCTCAGCGTCAAATGATATGTTATATAACCACCTGATGCGGTGTTATTATTTCGCTGAGCTCTTCGCCCGTCAGGAGAACTCAAAGGCTGACCGCGAACTTATCTTCCTGTCAACAACTATGCACGACCTGGGCTTTACGGACCTTGGCCGCGGACCGAATCGTTTCGAAATTGAAGGGGCGCACGCTGCACGTCGTTACCTGAAAGGATGGGGTGTACCAGACGACCGTACCTGGAAAGTGTGGACCAATATTGCCGCACACACCTGGGATATTAACTTGTTTAAAGAGGATGAATCCCGGATTTCCCAACTGGGCATACTCTACGATGTTATCGCATTGCCACCGGAACTTAAACTTGATCCACAGGATGTAGCAGAAATAGTGAAGCGCTATCCGCGTCTGGACTTTAAGCGGGGATTTTATGACATGCATAGAGAGGAACTGAATTCCAAAACGCCATACCCGCATCGCTTCCACATGTGTACCTGCATTGCACATGAGCAGGGACATACGCTCGAAATTCCTGATCCGAAAGCATGGCTGAACGGCGCACCGTTTGACGAATAGACAGACATATTCATCATACCCAAAATTTAAATGTATGATCCTGGATATTAAAATACCTGATACGGCTATTGTTCGTCAGGCAGAGGAATTTGCTCGCACTGTTTCCAGCGAAATGCTTTTTAATCATCTTATGCGTTGCTACTATTTTGCAGAACTGCTTGCCCGAAAAGAGAACTCAAAGGCAGATCGGGAGTTGATATTTCTCTCTGCAATATTGCATGATCTGGGTTTTACTGATGCCGGCAGGGGAACAAACCGTTTTGAAATAGAAGGAGCCCACGCAGCCAGAAATTTTCTTCTCGAACGCGGTATATCAGACGAACGTTCATGGAAGGTATGGCACAATATTGCATTGCATGTCGGTGATATCAATCTGTTTAAGGATGAGACAACAAGACTGATGCAGCTCGGCATTCTTTATGATCTGACTGCCCTGCCGCCTGAAATAAGCCTCGATCCGAAAGATCTGGCAGTCGTACTTCAACACTACCCAAGATTAGGATTTAAGCGCGGTTTTCTGGAATTTTTTCAGCATGAGCTGGACAGCAAGCAGCCATATCCACATCGTTTTCACATGTGTACGTGTATAGAACATCATCGTTCGGGAACGCTTAGTATTCCTGTTCCGGAAGATTTCCTGGATGGTGCGCCATTTGATGAGTAAATGCAAAGATAATTCTGATATTAAACCAGGTTGCATGTAAGCATTGATTTGCCTGCAACCTGATTTATGCCGCGTGTCACGAACTGAGTCTGTATAGCCCCTCTTCTTGTTCCGCCCTCATAAATTACAATACCAAAAATTGAATATATATTCTAATTTTCATTAATTTGTCCAGGCGCACAAATGTGTTTATGAATCGAATGTTAGCAAAGTAAATATGGATATTCAGAAAGAAATAAATGCAGTTATTATAGAAAACGGAATAACAACCGGTACCTATGACTTTACCGGGACTAAAAAGTTCTACGATGAGATATATGCAAAGTACCATAATGGAAAAGACGAATATCCTCTCTGGGATAATTTGAATAATTTTAGCGCTGTTTACAATAAAGATGGGTGGCGGCTTATCAGAGATTTTATAGCAGAAAAAAAATGCATCTTATTCCTTGAGAAAGCAGATGCTGAATTTGTTATCGAACTCCCTGACGGTCTGGCTTTAAATACCCTGCTTGAAAATACAGCAGGTTTTGTTTTTTATGTCTCCAACCGGGATCTGAATTTTCTCATTTGTTTTAATGATCACGATGATCTGCTAGGCGCGGGAACAGCAGGTAAGTGGATAGATAACATGAGTATATGACAAACAGCCGAGGCTCTTAACCCCGAAAAAAATGATATGACTATAGAACTCATACCCGTACTTGAAATTGGATATTCAAATCAGGAGGGAGTAAATGTACCCGATAAATACCCATATTGGGAAAATGCTCCACTGTGGAGTGCTTACCGCAAAGAATGTCTGAAAAAGGCAGGCTTTACCGATCAGTTAACGCCTTATTTAGAAGGCGCACCGTTTTATCTGCTGGCTGATATACCAGACGTAGATCTGACCAGGTTGGTCGTAGATCATACACAGGGTTTTGGGAAAGGAGAATATGAAAGGGAACAGTCGTCTCCCTTTTTCGGAGGGTATATATTGCGGGTAAATGGACAGGATAAATATTTTCCGCAATGTTGCGGTGATCTTAGTGACATTCAGTATTGGAAGCGCTTATCGCTTGGGAATAATTCTTCCTGCGAAGGACATCCATCTCCTGGGGTACACATTGAAAATGATAAGATATCCCTGGATTTTACAGTAGATGAGTTTGATGAACGTTTTGAACCAATACCACCAGAGACGATATTGACCATTGAGCGAGTTCCGCTTGGAAAGGCGGTGGAAAATGCAGAAAAACAACTTGTTATCCTGGAGCAACGTCTCCGTTATATTAATACAAAGGAAAACCTGCATATCGATAGGATAGAAGATTTACTGATATGGTATCGCTGAGGAATGTAGACGATGAGAACAACCGGAATACAAAAAGGCGTCCCGCCAATGGCGGACGCCCTAAGACCTAACAACACAAAGCTTAAATATCTAATGTGCTGCTTAATGTTTTCACCTCATTAGAAAGAACACTGTCATAATCCCTGTCACGGGTAGCAAGGTCTTCATAAGACCATATCTCATAATGTTCTTTGCTGAAATAAAACCGTATCTGATAATCTCCGGTTTCGCCGTTACCAGCATTGATATGCGTTACCAGATCAAGGTTAACAATTCTTCCGGATGTCTGTTCAGTGGATGATTTGATAAAGGTTGCCATAGTAATGAATTTAAATGATCAGGCTTTCGCAAGCTATTACTGTAGAGCGTTAGCCGCGCCGCCAATATCATTTATCTTTCAAAGATGATACCAGACAACCTATGCCAGTAATTTACAACGCATCCAGAAATGCCAGATACAACGGTACACTTCGCTCGATCCATTCTTCCGAAGTGTTGAGCTCCAATCCGTAGTAGGCAAATAGTGGCCGGTAATCTGCTTTTACATACTCAAAACTAAGCTCAAACGGACGCGTTAATTCCGCCAGTGTATACTTATACCGTTCCGACTGATTGTACTCATGTTCGTCAACACCCACTGATATTGCCAGTGCGATTTTCTTCCCCGATACTTTATAACCGCTTTTACTCCCATATGCCCAGCCGTAAGTCAACACCTCATCCAGCCATTTCTTAAATAACGGTGGACAATTAAACCAGTAATAAGGGAACTGGAATACGATCTTGTCATGTTGCTCAATCAACCATTGTTCAGCCTGCACTTCCAGTTTTTCATCAGGATACACTGCATATAACTGGTGAACAGTATATTTATCAGGATGCTCATTGAGCGCTTTTACCCATCTTTTGTTAATAACCGAACTTTTGATATTTGGATGTATGACAACTACCAATGTTTTCATCTGATGCTCATTTTTCTGTAGCAATATTAAAGTGCTTAGCCTGAAATTTGTACCTTAACTACCCAATGTGGGGTACTATAAAAAATGTAAGTAAATGTCGAAGATAAAAGAGACGTCCACCAACTTTGCCAATAAACAGGCCCTGGCTGATGAGTGCTCAGAGGTCTATGCCGCAAATATTATCGGCGGACAATGGGCTTTGGTAATTTGTTCCTGGTTAATAAATGGGAAGCTCAGATTCGGCCAACTGAGAAAATTATTGCCAAACATTACTGAACGAATGCTGACACTACAACTTCGGAAACTGGAAGAGAGTAAGATCGTCGCACGCACCGTTTACGCAGGCGTACCTCCCCGCGTAGAATATGAACTGACGCCTATTGGCTACGAGCTGAAACCCATCATCCAGCAACTTGAAAAATGGGGAGACAAGCACAAGAACCTGAAGTGATCACGGAAGTGCAAAAGCCACATACGCATCTCCTGACGTTGTTTTTAGCTTGCCGCCTCCACAGGCTATTACAACATATTGTTTGCCATTGACAGCATAAACAGCCGGTGTCGCAAAACCGGACGCCGGTAACACTGCTTCCCATAACAATTGTCCGTTGCTTTTATTGAAGGCTCTTATCTTGTTATCCCTGGTCGCGGCAATAAATAGCAGTCCTCCAGCTGTAACTACTGGTCCGCCATAATTTTCCGTACCGGTATGTATGCCCTTCGCTTTAAATTCGGGATAATCGCCTAAGGTGTTTTTCCAGACAAATTCTCCGGTATTCAGGTTAATCGCCGTCAACGTGCCCCATGGTGGTTTAACCGCCGGATAGCCTTCTCTGGTGAGAAACTTGTTATAACCGGTGTTGGTATAGGGAAGATGCAGATAGCCATCTGCTGCTTTTTCTTCAGAGATAAACTTTTGCCCCTGTTTGCTTTTTATATTGAGAATAAAAGAGGCAATAGCACCTTTTTCCTGATCTGTCAACTTATTAAAGGCAGGCATCATTCCCCTGCCAGCAGAAATAAGTTGATGGAATGTTTCCTCGCTGTACTTTTTATGCGCTGCCACCAGGGATGGGTAGTTGCCACCGCCCTGTCTTTCTGTACCATGGCATGCCATACAATTAGATTTGTACAGTCTCTTGCCTGCCGCTATATAGTTTTCTTCTTTTCCTGATGCCTCCTTTACTCCGATCATTGTCAGAATCCAGGGCATTTCATTCGCATTGACGTATAGTATTCCCGTCCCCGGATCATACGCAGGACCGCCCCATTCTGCTCCTCCGTCAAAGCCAGGGAAGATGACAGTCCCCTGTTTGGACGGCGGATTAAAAATGTGTCCTGTCTTATAACCTGCAAGCCGTTGTTTCAGCTCCTGATAGGAGGAATCCGGAACCAGATCGTTCAGATCTTCAACTGTCAGCGACTGTCTTACAAAAGGTTTTGGAAAGGTAGGGAAGGGCTGCGTAGGAAACGGCTTTTCTCCTGCCAGTTCGGACGTAGCGGGTACCGGCCGCTCTTCTACAGGATACAGCGGCTTGCCGGAAGCCCTGTCCAGTAAGTAGATGAATCCTGTTTTGGTCGTCTGTGCCAGTACCTTGATTTGTTGCCCGTCCTTCGTAATATTAACCAACACAGGCGCCGCCGGAGGATCCCTGTCCCACAGATCATGATGCACCGTCTGGAAATGCCAGATGCGTTTACCGGTGGCAGCATCAAGCGCCAGGATACAATCCCCGTAGAGATTCGGGCCCGGCCGCTTTCCACCATAAAAGTCGGCCGCAATCGAGCCGGTAGGCACAAATACAGTCCCTGTCTCTTCTTCCAGACTCATACCCGCCCAGCAGTTTGCCCCTCCCAGGTGCTTCCAGGCGTCTTTATCTTCCCAGGTATCATAGCCGGCTTCTCCTGGTTGGGGGATGGTGTGAAATACCCATTTGATCGCTCCTGTATGAACATCGTATGCCCTGATATGACCGGGTGCTGCTGTGGCATCTTCTGCCACGCGGGAGCCAACGATCAACAGATCTTTATAAATAATGCCAGGTGTATTGGATGTGATAAATCGGTCCTTCACATCAAATCCCAATCCGTCATGCAGATCAACCCTGCCCTTGTTGCCAAAGGCAGGAACAGGCTTCCCATCAGCCGCATTCAGACAAATAAGATAAGGCCCCGCAGTATAAAAGACTCTTTTATCATCCTTGCCGTCGCTCCAGTAAGTAAGACCACGGCCGGTATTTGAGAACAATGCCGCCAGGTCTGTACCCGTACTGGTGTCTGCCTGGATACCGGTAACAGGATCGAAGGTCCAGGCTTGTTGCCCGGTCGCGGCATGCAGTGCGAATAATTTCATTTTAGGCGTAGTACCATACAGCATGCCGTCTATAACAACCGGATTGCATTGTATCTGCGTATGGAGGGAGGTATCTGCATCACCGGTACGGTAGGTCCAGGCAACCTGTAACTGCTTTACATTCCCCGTGTCAATCGCCGTAAGTGATGAATAGTGCCGCGCATCTTTTGTGCCGCCATAGACTGTCCAACCTGCATAGGCATCTTTATGACCCTGCCGGCAGGCGTGTAAAATCAATAGCAAAATCAGTAACGTGAATACCTGGTGACCTGAACTTTTCAAATATCTCATACAATATTTTTATATCTGTGGGCGAGCATGCGTTTTTCTTATACGTGACGGACGATTACCATTTGCCACTATGCTATAAAGGGCCTTTTCGGGATAACCGATCATACGTGGATCCGTTTTCATAACTTATGGGCATCTGAATAACAACAGTTTTTTTGCATATCCAGACCGCTTAATACCAGCAACAGCGGTCAACAACACTTTCAGATATACAATATATTAAATGTTTCCTTTACACTCATATTGAGATTCGAAAATTCTTTTATTATCTTACCCTCAAATTGGCATATATACCAACCGGCCTTCTACGCTGAAATTTTACTTTACAATTCAACAGAAAAATGGGAATACGCAGATTTTTATTTTATCTGACACTAATACTTTTATCCCCGTTTGTAATATACGCCCAGAATACCCCTCCTGAATTGGCTGTAAAGCGGGAGACTGAGACTGATGGTGCAGCAGTATTCAGGACCATGAATGCCAGCAGGCGGGATACCAATTACATTAAACTGGCAATAAAAGCAGCTCATATTTACTGGCATCAGCGATCTAAGGAAGGGCGCCTGGATAGCTGTTTTATGATCTCGAATACCGCTTACCAGTTAAGCGCCCAACTGAGATATACTGAAGGGATGAATGAAGCCGGTTATATGCTTTGTAAAATTTATACGGAGAAGCATGATATCCCACGGGCTAAGAAAATGTTTGAAACAGCCTACGGCGAACAACGCGTTCGGTTGATGCTGGCAGTAGGCGAGTATTATGTATTCGAATTCGAAAGAAATAGCCCGGAATTTCTTGAAGCACCCCCATTATTACTCCAGGCAATAAAGATTTGTGAAGAGTATCATTCTGACCGTTGGTGGGACGAATGTTTCATCCTTCAGGGAAAATACTTCTTCAAAAAAGGAGAATTTCTGGCTGGTAAGGAATCATTCATGAAGATTGTCAATAAACACCATCTGGCAAAAAACTATGAGCAGGAAGCAAAAGGATGGTCCAGGCTAGGTAACAACATGCCGGAGAATGACAGCACATTCGAAGACATTATACACAGCTTCGAAATGGCTGTGCATAGTTATTATCTGGCAGATAATCTGAAAGAAGCCGCCTATAGCTTGCGGGATCTTGGTATTGCAAACGGCAACCATAACCGGGTAGATTCCTCCGAAAAACAATTGCTCAGAGTTGTTTCAATACTGAAATCCATAGGAGAGAAGATTACACCAACTACATACTATACTATTGGTGATTTTTATCGGTTTACGGGACAGTATGATAAAGCGTTGTATTACATACTCGAATCTTTGAAAGTTACTAAAGAAGATGATATCGTAACCCGGACAAATATCAACTTCGTATTGGGAATGCTATATTTTAGAATTCAGGACTATCCTAATAGCCTGAAACATTATAAGATGTGTTTTGAAAGTCCGGAATTTAGGAATAATACCATGAAATTACATGTGGCAAATGAAATTGCCTACGTAATGGCTGCAAGTGGTGATCATCGAAAGGGATTGGCCTTCCTGGATGATTATATAAAAACACATCCATCGACATCAGTAAGTGACAGGCAGGAAAACGCAGGTACCTACGGACAGATATATGCAATGATGGGCAACTATGCAAAAGCCGAGAAGTTTTATCTCGAAATGCTAAGTTTGGATAAAGCGGCAGCAGAGGAAAACGGAAGGGAGATCAATGTAAGCCATTACAGAATAACAGGCAGTGGTGCAAATTTCCTGATGGGTAAATTTTACGCAGAACGCGGAAAATATAGTGAAGCTAACCAATATCTGAATAAATCATTGCAGAATCCACAGTTCCTCGATGCAAGCCAGGAACTGGAAACTTATCAATTGCTGTTTAAAACAGATTCAGCACTGGGCAATTATCTGTCAGCCATCAAAAACTTTGAGCGCCATAGAAATATGTACGATTCGATCAATAGCGTACATAAATCGAGAGAGATAAATGACCTCAACCTCAAATATCAGACAGAACAACGCTTAAAAGACATAGAGATACTCCGTAACAAAGAAACAAAGAGCATAGCAGCGTTACAGCGGGCAGATACGATCAGGAATCTTATCATTGCCGGCGCACTCGTACTGTTATTACTTGCTGTCATGGCCTACTACGGTTATCGTAATAAGCAACGCAGTAACCTCATACTACAATCACAGGGAGAAGAGATCGACAGGCAGAATAAAACACTCCAGACACTCCTGTCCCAGAAAGACCAGTTCCTGAAAGAGAAAGAATGGTTGCTCAAAGAGATCCATCACCGTGTAAAAAACAACCTGCAGATCATCATGAGTCTCCTGAACTCTCAGTCAGCACACCTGAGAAACTCAGACGCCATTGAAGCGATCATGGTAAGTGGCAACCGGGTAAGGTCAATCGCATTGATCCATCAAAAGCTCTATAGCGGGGATAATCTCTCCAGTATCAACATGCCTGAATATGTGGCGGATCTGCTAAGATATATGATGGATGGATTCGATACTGCTGAAAGAAAGGTCAGATTTATACAAAGGATAGAAGGAATTAATATTGACGTGGCCCAGGCTGTTCCTGTCGGATTAATATTAAACGAAGCCATCACAAATGCCATTAAATACGCATTTGATGAAAGCGGGGGAGAGATAACCGTTGCTTTCCGTAGTCATACAGCCGCGGATACTGTTGTTATGTCGATTAGCGATAATGGTAAAGGCTTACCAGCTGATTTTGATTTCCGCCAATCAGGCTCGTTGGGAATGGAGATGATGCAGGGACTGGCCAGACAACTCAGAGGTCAATTCAATATTGACAGTAACGGAGGGACAACCATCAGCGTCGAATTCAGACTCTTTTCGGCAGTGGAAAATGCATTGTCTACGATGAAAGAGCGGAATTTATAATCATCAGCTGAACAGGTAACCATCATCAGGCACGTTCCTCAGATTCCCGTCTCATACTCATCTTTATTTTCTGCCGGTGCTCCTTGCCCCAGGCACTTAATTCACGCAATACATTTTTCAATGTCAGACTATGCGTCGTCGCCTCATAAATAATCGTCGCGGGTGTGCCGGCATATACCTTGCGCGTAATAAATTCATTCAGCTCCAGGTCTTTCAGTTCTTTCGCCAGGATCTTGGGAGATATACCGTTCAGTTCATGCTGAATTTCATTGAATCGCTTAGAGGATTGCACCAGGCTCAGGATCAGCGGTAATTTCCACTTACCCCCAAGTACATACAATGCATCCACCACATAGTTAAGCGAACTATCGCATTCCTGCTTATTAGGAATCGTCTCTCTGTTATCGACCATGATTGCCATACCTAAAGTTACGCACTTTCCTGAAAGTGAGCGCTTTCCTTTAGGTAAGTACGATCCTTTCAACCCCTGCCGCAAGTACCTTTGCTGACAGTAATAGCAGGAGCGGGTAAAGCCGGCGCCGGGTCTCCCGCTATGTAATGCTAATTAATAATAATCAAGGTTTTATGAAACGTATTCTTCATCTGATTTCGAGTATTCAGGGTAATGAATCTTATAGCTATAAACTTAGCAAGGCGATCGTAAATAAGGTCATCGAAAAGTACCCCGGCAGTACTGTCGAAGATGTCAACCTGAACGATCTGGAGATGCCCCACCTGACACCATTGATCCTTCAGTCAATGTTTACACCAGTTGATCAGTTAACCGCTGAAGCAAAGGCGTCAATCCGCTATTCGGATGAGGCGGTGAAACAATTAATGGCAGCTGACATTCTTGTCATCGGAGCCCCGCTGTATAATTTAACGATTCCTTCCACCTTAAAAGTCTGGGGAGATCATATCACAAGGGCAGGTGTTACCTTCGGATATAGCGAAAATGGGCCTGTAGGACTGGTCAAAGGCAAAAAGGTATATATAGCGATGTCATCAGGTGGTGTCTATTCCGAGGGGCCTGCTAAAGCAAATGATTTTGTCGCACCTTATCTGAAAAGCTTCCTGGGACTTTTAGGTATGACTGACGTCACCGTCTTCCGGGTAGAAGGGGTTAAAGTGGCGGGTGTTAAAGAACACGCCCTGGAAAAAGGTCTTGCGAGCATACAGATCGACTAATAAGCAATGTATAAACGTGTAAAAGAATACCTTCCAGATAGCCTGGAAGGTATTCTTTTTATAATGAACTTAAGGATGCTTAAATTTCGTGATAATCATATCCGGAATACACCCTTACCATCTTTGACCACAGGCCGTTTTCCAGCCGCCGGTTATTGCCATTCAATCAAACGCGTATAGCCCATATTGTTGTCTTTCAGGATGATAAGTACTCCTTCCCAGACATTATTAAAATTGTTTTTCCTGGAACAATATTGATTATTATTATATATTTGAGCCATTAAATTTAATCCTATATACCATGAAGAAATTGTTCGGCTATTTCCTGCTTGCAGGTGCATTGTTCGTTAGCAGCCAGGTAAAATCCCAGGACCTCGTAAAAGGTAACTTATCCTTCCTTAAAGGAGCAACAGGCGTAAACGTTGTATTTAACTATGATAACGTAACAGTCGGTAAAGAAGGTAAAGAAGAAAATTACCTCAAAAGAAAAAGGGACGAAAAAAACAACAAAGAAGCAGGGTCTGGCGATACCTGGGTTGAAAACTGGAATGCAGATAAAGAAAAGAGCTACAAACCAAGATTCATCAAACTGTTATCTAAGTACACAGAATGGCAGCTGTCTGAAGAGACCAAAGAGAGATATACTATGGTCGTTCATACAACTTTTATCGAGCCAGGTTACAACGTAGGTGTTTCCTCCGGTGCTGCAAAGATCAACCTGGAGATCAGCATTTATGATGCTTCCAATATGAACAAAGTACTGTGCAAAATCACTATGGAAGATGTAAAAGGTGGTAAAGGCCAGTTTGATACTGCCAGCAGAGTAGGTGAAGCTTACGCAAAAGCAGGTAAAGAATTGGGCAAATTCATTGAGAAAAATGCCAAAAAATAGTCTGGTGTGATTATTTTACCAGATGTATAACGGAAAAGAGGCTGTTTACCAGATGGTGAACAGCCTCTTTTCTTTTATTAGAAGTTAAACAGACAACCTACTGCGAAGATATCCGGATTGTAGTCACCGATTCCTTTCATATAGGAGGTCTTAATTTCCAGGTTGTGTGTTTTTCTGCGTCCCAGTCCTATACGCATACCTGCGTTAGCTACCGGCCCGGTGGTAGTTCTTGTCTCTGAATCTGTATAAGAACCATAATCATCAAAGGCAATATAGTCAGTAGTCCCTGTATGGAGCGCGTAACCGCCACCTGCAAAGAAACCAAACTTTTGCTTGTTTCCTTTGAAAGAACCAGCCCCAAAGTTGAAATTAACGATCAACGGTACATTGATCATATATCCCAGTGAATTATCTTCATAATAACCATCATAGGAATTATAGGTCGCGCTGTAAGAGCCGGAAAAACCAACGCTTAAGGGAATACCAACAGACAATGATGCATTTTCCATTTCCACGAAATTATAACGGGGAGAATAGGTAAACGCAAAAGAACCACGCGCATCGGTGGTTTTGGAATCCGCTACAAATATGCCTACGCCAATGCCATGGGAAAAATGCTGGGCAAAGATCGGCTTAAGCCCAGCCAGGAAAATGGATGCTAACAGTAAACTTTTTTTCATTCAGTAAAGGGTGTTAATGCTGATTGTGTGATATTTATTGGGGCGCAATATACATTATAATATTTAACATGTATTGTCCGGACACACAAATAGCAATATAACTCGCAGATCTTCCTACATGGTTCCCCTGTTAAATCCAACCGTGTCCCTGTACAGCTGTGGCGATATATCCGTCTTTCCTTTAAACACCCTGCTAAAGTAGAACTCGTCTTCATAACCAAGCTCATATGCGATCTCTTTGATGGTTTTGTCGGTCAGATATAACTCCCGCTTCGCTTCAATGATGATCCGCTCGGTGATGAGGTCAGAAAGCGTTTTGTTGAAGTGGTTCTTTGCGATTCGTGCAAGTGAAGTGGGCGTCACATGTAGCAGACTGGCATAATCGCTTGCAGCGTGTTTGATCCTGAAATTATCTTCGATGGCATTTTTCAGATTCTGTACCACTAACAGCTGCTTGCCGTTCATTTTCTCCGTATCCTGAATGGATTGCTGATCAAGTTTTATCCGTGTGGCCATCACTAACAGTAGCTTCAGATAGGAGATAAGGGCCTCATCTTTCCTGAACGAATCTGCTTTTAATTCATCCGCGATGCCCTGAATAAGGTGGAACATGGTTGCTCTGCAGCTTTCATTGACACATACAAATGGTTGCTCATACACATTGTTAAAGAGAAGACCATTGTTCGCGATCTCCTGATGATGCCGGTAAATGCAAAAGAAGTCATGATGAAACTGAATAGCGATTCCCCTCAGACATCCCTTTGACATCAGCATAAATGGCTGATAAGGATAGAAAGCAAATAATGTATCTTCTTTAAATGAGTAATCACAAAAATCAACTTTAGCTACGCCTTCTCCACCGGTAATGAATATAAGTGTGAAATAATTGTTTCGCTGAATGTGATCAAAATAGCTATTGTTATCAAACTCAAATAACTTGAACGCCAGATTTCCGTTCTGTTGATTGATAAGCGTATATACGGATTGGGAGAGCATGATATTGATGATTTATTAGCTGTTCTTAAATGCTGCTGTTTGTCGTCGTTTTGCGTGGATAATATATTGAACTCTGAGCCTGGTCTGCCTGTTAAAGATACGAAGTGAAAAACTGTCCCCTGGTTTAACCAGAGGACAGTAGGCAAGCCTGATTAGAAAACTAAAATATTGTAACCTTCGTTTCTCAGATTCAGGAAACTTGGTAAACCTGGAGTGCCTGGCACTTCGTTATCGTTCAACAGGTCATAACCTGATACTTCTGTGCCGAACACGGTAACGCAACCTTTAGAAAGACCATGCACATAATCTCTTACCTGCAGGTAAAGTCCGTTTACCGGATGGTCTGCTTTCTCCAGTTGTTCAGGCCATCTGATACCAGCACCCTGAAAAATGATCTTTACATCTTCGCCTGCATGTTTGAATTCATATGCGGATGCCAGTGCATTGAATACACGTCCAAGAGCTTCTTCTGAACCAGCTTTGGGATCAGAGAGGATGATTACTGCTGTTTTGTTCATATCTGTTGATTTATACCACAAAGATCGCTGCGTATACGTTCGTGATGAATGGATGTTTTCGACTATTTAATGGACAACTTTGTATACGCATATCCACCAATTCCTGTACTATTGCCAGCCGCCGCCAGGCGAGCTGTAAAGTGCTGCGATAGGGGTAATAATAAAAAAGGCCTGCAATCAGCATTGCAAGCCTTTATCACGCAACAGCGCGTATAATATTAGTATGTCCTGTTTACTCGAAGCCAGTTAAAAATAAAGCCAGTCCTACGCGCTGTTGACAGTGATCAGAGGGAACCTGGCGTCACGAAAGTCTGCCATCCCCTTAATGAATCGATAAATCGTTCGCTCAGTCCACCCTTGCGCAGATACCCGGCTGGTACTGGTAGCTTCGGGCTATCATACATTGGATTAGCCATCACCTGAAGCGGAAAGTCTCGCTGAAGAATACCCGCCCGCGCAATCAGCACAAAATCGCAACCTTCATCCAGCAGTTCTCCCGCACGTTTTGCGCTGTAGATTTTTCCCGCTGCCCCCAGACGCACACCCTTTCTGGGCAATTCGGTAAAGACGCTCAGCATGGTCTTTCCTTTATATTTTCCCTCCCGGACAACCTGTGCAGAGTCCCACAAAGCCAGATCCAGATAGTCGATCAGCTCATGATCGAAGATCTCCGCGGTAATTTCCCGCAACTCCTCCATCCGCAATCCATAGCGCTCGATGGACAGTCGCCAGCCGATCTGAAAGTCAGGCCCGCAGGTCCGGCGAATGCCTTCGATGACTTCTATCGTGAACCGTGCGCGGTTTTCCAGACTACCCCCATATTTGTCCTTCCGGTTATTCAAATCCGGAGACATAAATTCCGACAGTATCCAGCCGAATGCACCATGTACAGAAATGCCATCAAATCCTGCAATTTGCGCTCTCTTTGCCGCAGTAATGAAACTGTCCCGGATGCGCTGCACTTCTTCAGTTGTGATGGCGTTAATGCCCGGTAATGTATCACCTGATGCCGGTGAGGGAATTCCTCCCAATTTCGGGTCTGCACGATGTCCGGCGTGATGTAACTGTACAGCAGATAATCCGCCTCCTGCACGGATGGCGGTAGCCATCCTGGTAAGACCTGGCAGGTGCGCATCGCTGTGAATACCCAACTGGCGTTCAAATGCGATGCCTCCTGCTTCTACTGTAGCGGCACAGGTTTGGATCAATGCGTAGCCGCTTTGTGCAAGCTGTTCGATCCATAGTTGATCAAATTCCGATGCGCTGCCATCATGTTCACTTTGCTGGTTGGTAAGCGGCGCCATCATGAAACGATTTCTCATAGCCGGACCATGCAATAGCGGGAGCGGTTTAAAAAGATCTGAAACCGACATGCTTAATTAAAGTTTATTGATAAATAATTTTCATTCCTGGTGCTTAGCATCCGCAGAAATCACCTGAACACGATTGACCAGCACCTGACTGCACCATGCTTAATACGCTTAGCTGCTGATCAACTAATGGTTTTAGCGCATCATAATGCTGGTATCCACGGGAGATCACCTTAACGGCTCCGTTGTCTATTGTAAGGAGTGTGGGAAAGCCCTGGACACCCATCTGGCGGCTAAACTCGAAACCCTGCAATGTCTTTCTCTTCATTTCATCTGAATGAAAACGCGCCAGGAAAGTTTGCTTATCTATGCCAATTGCTTCAGCCAGCTTAGCCAATACTTCATCATTTGTGATGTCCTTACCCTCCACATAAAATGATTGTTGTAAAAGGCTCAGATATTCAAAGTCTTTTTCCGGTGATAAGCTTTGTACCACTGTCAACGCCCGGCTGGACGGTTCTGTATCATACCGGAAGCTCTCAGACACAAACTTCATCGCATGATCAAACGGTTGTCCGCTTCGCAGGTTTACATTCCGCCAATGATACTCCAGGAACTTTCTATACTCATCTGTTACCACCTGATCACTAAACGGTGCAAATCCACCAGATATAATTTGCAGGTCAATAGCAGGATGGTCTTCTTTCAATTTCTTCATGGTGGTGCTGAAGCCATAGCACCAGGAACACATCGGATCTGTGAAATAAAGCATCTTCATAATTCCATATTTTGAATATTGTAAAATCTCATCTGTATCACTCAGGTCGCGCTTTGTATGCTTCAGCCTGTAAATGATTATTTCAATGCAAAGATGCTTTGGTATTCAGTCCTGGAACATGGAGGATTTTTATATTATAATGGATGTTTTTTAATCTTTAATGTGAAAGGAGCCCAGATAGACTTGCGTGGGAAGGGGAGACCCGAGTACAAAAAAGAAAGCGCGATGTAAGTCGCGCTTTCTTGTAAACTTCATTATATAAGGTCTTAAACCATTTTTGTCAATAATGTTATCCCGTTTTTTAGGAACTGAAATAACCATTATTATGCCATAAATGAATCGGATTCCCGTATAGCAAAATTGAATGATTTAATAACAACCGTAGCCGTCAGGGTAAAAGTATGTAGCGTTGGGGATGTTAATACCAAAACTGATGACATATCTGAATGAATTGACTCCGGAAGGGTTATCATAAAGCATATGTATGAAGTCTTTTTTACCATCTTTATTGATATCACCGATCGCAACACCACCATCCTGTGCTTGTTGACTGAGAATCTTAGTATACTGGCCAGGGGCTATGCCATTTAAATCCCCTACAGCGGTGATTTGTGTTATCTTAGTCCAGAAGCTATTGTTGATACCAGAACCCGGATGATCGATGTATGTACCAACAAGCTCCATATTGCCGTTGCTTCTCAGCACGCCGAGGTCAATTGAACCGCCCTGAGCAAGGCTACCATTGCCACCAATGGTCTGATAACCGGATCGCCATGTAGCAATACCCGTATTACTCAGGTTGAATCCAACTCTCACACGGCCGTAATAGCTTGGGCTGTTAACAGCACCTTCTACCGCCATTAACACCATATCAAGCGTTCCGTTGTTGTCAATATCACCTAATGCGATACCTGCACCGCTGGCATTATCATTTACACCTTGAACAGTGATGACATTAGACCATGATGCAACGTCTCCGTTAGCATTCAGGTTCCAGCCAATAAGATAACGGAAGTTGTTAAGACCACTTGGTGCATCATAAGCCATTAATACCAGGTCAGGCACACCGTTTTTATCAATATCCCCGATGGCAGCACCTGAACCCTCTGCGTCATTCATACCATTAGGTTTTGATTTAACAGACGTTTCATATGCTGGCTGTCCATTTGCGTTCAGATCCATAAGGAATTTGTAGTAGAATGTATTGGGACCAGCAGGGTCATCGTTTGCCATCAGCAGTACATCTGGCAATCCGTTTCCGTTAATGTCGGTAATTTTTATATCTGCTCCATCAGCTTCGTTGCCGAATCCCGCAGAAGTAAATGTTTTAATAGGAACTGCGTTGCTGGTAGAAACATAGGACGTCAGTTCAGTAGTTCCTGTCGTAGGATCGTAGGAATAAGTTTCTGCCTCAACATTGTATACATGACCACAGGACATCGGCTGAGTAAATGTTAAGGATGCAGAACCATTACTTACACCGGTTGTTCCAAGGTATACTTTTCTTCCATTATCTTCCCAGAAATACCAGTTAACAGTTGTATTTGGATACTGAGCTGTCGCAAGAAAACTGTAGTTAGTGTTGTTGATTGAAGTAACCTGCAATGTTGCACCCGAAAATATTGGATCTTTAGCAGTGGTGCCATCATTTGGTGCAATTCTGCCTGATTGCTGGTTTACAGTATCACCGGCACGCAGTGTGTTGACAATGCGCGTGTATTGGTCGGCAGGAATAGACACAACTGAATCACTGGAAATAACGACCTCCGGAATGTAGTTAATTGGGTGAACGTCTGATTTAGAGGATTGCTTTTCTTGTTTTTGACAGGAAAACATACACAAGCCCAATACCATTATAGGCAGATAGGGACGGATTTTTTTCATGATTTGGATGTTTAAAAAATGATTAACAAATTGAATATTAATGATTAGTATGTTATTGGAGGAGCCGTTGGATATGAGTTAACTAACTATCACCATGAGCAATAGTATCCATACTGCTTTGGGTACAATTGGTATAGCTATTTTCAGTTGTGATGTGGTGTTATTAAAATATACAGTGGTATTGGGTCATTTCATACAACGGTCAGGAATGTATTTCAATGTTTTTGATCAATATAATTAGAATAGGATATAAGCACTTTTTAAATGAGTGTTACTTATTTTCAACCAGATAACTACGTATCATAGCAGGATGTAATTTTCCTTTGATAGGCTCATCTTCACGAATATCAAGTACTACTTTCGAGTTTTTGATATTGAATGGTGGCTGGTCAATAAAGACACCGGAAAATGACCTGGATCTGATATGTGGACCGGGGATTTTGTCATAATTAGGTACGACATCATCGCCTATCAACACGTGTTCGGTTATTAAAACATATTTAAAGGCTTTTAATTTACCAAGTATTTTCGTTATCTGGTCATTACTCAAATGCTGAAGTACCTGCCTTATCGTTACCAGATCTGCTTTTGGTAGTTCGTCGTCTACCGCATTGAGCTCCATAAACTGAATCCTGGCATTAGCGAATTTCTCCTGATTACGTTTAATCAGGTCAGGCACCACATCAGCGCCGGTGTAGTTGATATCCACCTTCTCCACCACCTGAGACATGACACGAAAATCACCACATCCGATATCTAACACAGACTGGATGTTTTTCTCCTTAATCAGGGATTCTACAAGATTTACATATAATGGAATATTGGGGCTATAGGTACCGTCTCCAGAATAGAACTCTCCTGGTTCACCGCCCCAGTCATTATTTTTGTAGATGTCAGAAAAAATTTCTTTGACGGATTGTTTCTTGAGTTTCCAGAAGTAACGTTCTCTATACCAGAAATATATTCTACGAAGAAGTGAATGTTGTTTCATAATTTATACGGCAGGCGAATATATGCACTTTCCATGACATGTATTGACAGTATTTCTAAAAACTTGTTGTGATTACTCTTCAAAAGTAGCTGCTTACTACGCATTGAATTAGCGTATTCAGCCGTTATACTCAAAATATGCAGTATTCCATGACACCCCACATTTTGTTACAACAAAAGCCGATTCGGTTAGGCCCCCCACTACAAGACATGCCAACTTTGTACCCACAAAACATGAATACATGAAAAAACTGATCTCCATCTTAAGCATCGCTATCTCATCCATCTGCCATGGACAACAGCACAATACGTACCTTTTCGTTCCTGGCGCCTGGGATGGGGGCTGGGACTACGCAAAAGTGGACGCTATTTTAAGCGCACACGGAAACGTCGTTTATCGTCCTACACTTACCGGACTCGGAGAAAGGGTCCATCTGGCAAACCCAGGCATCAACCTGACCACCTATATCAATGACATCAAAAACCTTATGCAATTTGAAGACCTGCATAATGTCATTCTCGTAGGACACAGTTACGGTGGAATGGTGATTTCCGGTGTAGCAGAGCAGGTGCCCGACCGCATTAAACAACTCATTTATCTGGATGCTATGGTACCCAATGACGGAGAAAGCGCTAAAGATGTATGTGGTGATCTGTGGGCGCCCATGACCCAGGGAAATATCAGGGATGGCATGGTACTTTATCCCTTTGGAACTACTCCAAAAGATGTTCCTCAGCCACTTAATACTTTTACGGAGCCGGTAAAACTAAGCAATCCTCTTGCCCGGAAGATCCCTGCGGCATTTGTCCAGATGACCAAAGACGGGAAAGGAAGTCCCGCTCATGATAAAATGGGTCTGTTAAGAGCAAAGGAAAGAAATTGGAAAATTTATTCTCTCGAAGGCGGACACTACGCCATGCGCGAACAACCGGAAAACCTTGTTAAAAAGCTGGAAGCAATCACGGAGCATTAATTAGTAACTTAGGGTATGGAAAAAAAGGTGGTCCATAGTATAAAAACAATCAGTGAATACCACAAGGTGATGGGACTTCCCAAACCTGAACATCCACTGATCAGCGTGGTAGACTATGAGTCTGTCACGCTGCCCTGTAAAGCCAGTATGAGCTTTATTTTTGATTTTTACACGATACTGCTGGATAAGGAATTTAAAGGCAATATGAAGTATGGGCAGCAGTCCGGAGACTTTGAAGAAGGCGTCATGTTTTTCATGGCCCCCGGACAGGTATTCGAAGTAGAGCTGCTGAGTGCGGACCCGATCGACCGCTCCGGTTGGATATTACTTATTCATCCGGACTTTCTCTGGAAAACGCCGTTGTCAAAATCAATCCGCCAATACGAATATTTCGGTTATTCAGTCAATGAAGCATTATTCCTCTCTGATAAGGAACAAAGATCCATTCAGGGCATTATGGAAATTATGGCGCAGGAATATAAAAACAACATTGACAAATTCAGTGAGGCGGTCATCCTCGCGCAACTTGAATTACTGCTGACCTACGCCGACAGGTTTTATCAACGTCAGTTCATTACCCGCAAAAAGTCAGGTCATTTTATGCTTGAGCGCCTGGAAAATCTGTTGGATGAGTATTTCCATCAGGAACATCTTTCAACCAGGGGTATTCCAACTGTGCAGTACATCGCTTCATCCCTCAATGTCTCACCGGGTTATCTGAGTAGCTTACTGAAACTACTGACAGGAAAGAGTACACAGCACTACATCCAGGATAGGGTCATTGAGCATGTGAAAGAACAGTTGTCAACAACTGAACGCTCTGTAAGTGAAATCGCATACGTGCTGGGGTTTGAGCATCCACAATCTCTTAGCCGCCTGTTCAGGGCAAAAACTAATTTATCACCACTGGAATATAAAAAACAATTAGGCGCCTCGAACTGAGGCGCTTTCTTACAACTTTCAGGAAGAAATGTCTGACGAGGCATTAACCTGTAAATGCTGCAGATCACTTAACAGGATGTTTAAAATATGTACACAAATACCGGTTTACGCTGTAGTAAGCGGAGCTTCTGTTACTTTTGGTTCCGTACGGGTACCACTGTACAATTCATATTCCAGCAGGCGGCAGTCAATAGTACTGCTATAAAACTCTATACGTCGTTTAGCTTTCAGGCCGATCTTTTTGGCTAATTCAAGATTACCGGTAAATACATAGCCAAAATAACCACCGCATTTTTGTTTCATAAAGTCACCAATACGACTATATGTTTCTTCCAATACCATTATTTCATTTGATCGCTCGTCGTATTCAGGATTGACATAAAAGACACCGGGCACACCAGGAGGTACCTTTGTGGCAGTAAAATCACAGACAGCAAATTCTATCAGCTTGCCCACACCGGCTGCCACAGCATTCTTACGGGCACTCTCAATGGCTTTTGTACTGTGATCAGTAGCAATAATTCGAAGACCCGGTACTTCTTTGATCTGCTCTTCAAGCCGGGCATCCTCTTGCTGGTATACCTGTATATTATAACCCCGCAGGTGCATGAAACCATAGTTGGTCCTGAACAGACCAGGTCTGCGGTTAGTCGCGATCATTGCAGCTTCAATAGCAACAGTACCGGAACCACACATAACATTCACAAATGGGCTCACCCTGTCCCAGCGGGAAGCATAAATGGTTGCAGCAGCCAGTGATTCCAGCATCTGCGCAGGGCCGGATATTGTACGGTACCCATGACGGGCCAGTGAATCCCCCGACGTATCAATAAATATTTCGGCATGCTCATCTTTCCAGAACAAATGGATCACAGCGCCCGTTAAGGCTGCGCCGGTAGAGGGACGTTTTCCTGTTTTTTCACGCATCCTGTCAATGATGGCATCCTTCACGCGTAGATTGGCATACATGCTGTTATTGATGCTTTCGTTGCTGACATTGCTGGTAATAGAAAAGTAACCGTCATCAGGTAAGATCTCTTCCCAGGGATACTGGTGAATATTATTGTACACATCATCCGCATTACCTGCGTCAAAAGATTGAAGACTATATAACACCTGACTGGCGCAACGGAGATTCAGGTTGAGCCTGATACATTCATTTACTGTTGCTTTTAACCTTACACCAGTAACAAAAGTTTCTGTCTGGTCAAAGCCAAGATCCTTTATCTCCTGTTCCAGATAAAGTGCGTTTCGCTTATGACAGGTGATGGTAACAGCCCCAGGGGTGGTATAAATATTCATATTGTACGAAAGTAAAATTTCAGGTTGCTTGTAAAAAACAGAAAGGAAATACAAGCCGACGAAAGATGACGAGATCGATAAAGTTGAGATAAAAAAAGAGGCTACCAATTTGATAGCCTCTTTTATTTTTGTGAACCGGAATGGATTCGAACCATTGACCTACTGCTTAGAAGGCAGTTGCTCTATCCAACTGAGCTACCGGTCCGTTTTCCAAATTTTTGCCATACATTAGCGTTTCATTTGGGAGTGCAAATCTATGTAAAAATCCATTAATTCAAAATAAATTTTAAAAAAAAATATGGAGGTCAAAATTGAACCCAGTTGGAAGGAGGTCCTCAAAGACGAATTTCACAAAGCCTATTTCGAACAAATTGTCATGGCACTCAAGCATGAAAAAGCCGTAGGAAGTACTGTTTATCCTCCTGGAAACCTGATTTTCAATGCATTCGAGCATACCCCCTTTGACAAGGTAAAGGTCGTTCTCCTGGGCCAGGACCCCTATCATGGTCCCAATCAGGCCCACGGATTATGTTTTTCTGTACAGGATGGTATCAAGCCCCCGCCATCCCTCGTAAATATCTATAAAGAGATGAAAGAAGATCTGGGTCTGCCCATCCCGCAGGGAGGCAACCTGACCAAATGGGCCGATAATGGGGTGCTGCTACTCAACGCTATGCTCACTGTAAGGGCAAACGAGCCCGCTTCTCATAGTAAAATAGGTTGGGAGAGCTTTACGGACTCCGTGATCCGGAAAGTGTCTGATTTGAAGGAAAACGTGGTATTTATCCTTTGGGGACGTTTTGCACAGGATAAACAGGTTTTGATCGACGCTACCAAACACCATATCCTGAAAGCAGCCCACCCGTCGCCTTTTAGTGCAGATAAAGGCTTTTTTGGATGTAAACACTTCTCAAAGGCTAATGAACTGCTGTCTAAAGCTGGTATCGAACCGGTGGACTGGCGTTTATAGTCTGCGGGTATAAGATAAAAACAACAAAGGCCTCGCCGGATGGCGGGCCTTTGTGTTTTGTTTACGTGTACTGGTGTAGGTTCAACTATTCTTCTTCTGCACTGTTTTTCATCTTCATCAACAGTGCATATGCATTTTTAGTAACAAGTCTTGTCGATTCTGTAATACCTGGTGCTGAAAACTGCTCCTTTCCCTCATATACATTCCCCGGGGTCACAGCGACCATTTTAAACAGGTTGTTGCCTTTATCCTCAAAAACATAGAACTTATTCTCCCAGCGTACGATCGCCGCTTCACTCACCGTCAGGGCCGTCACATTGTTGACCACTACTTCCGCATTCATGAACATACCGGGCAATAAAGAAGCGTCAAACTGCTTAAAATGACAGTGAATGGTCGCCATACGTTCTGCATCCAGGTTTTTGCTGATAAGCAGGATTTCCGCCTCATATTTCTTGTCAGGGTGCTCGTTGGTATATGCAATCACCTGCTGGCCAATAGAGAGCTTATTGACGTCCTTTTCGAATACTGTGAGGGATAGATGGATATCGCTGGGATCCACCAGCTCAAACAACACATCCGTAGGAGAGGTGTATTTCCCGATATTCACATTCACTTTTGCCACAAACCCATTGATAGGAGAGTAGATATTGACGCTTTTAGAGATATTCCCTGCATGTAAATGGGTCGGATCTATCCCGATCAGCTCCAGTTTACGGCCCAGCGCCTGCATGGTAATACGCTGACTTTCCATCTCTGCCTTCGCCAGCTGGAATACCTTATCACTGCTGGCTTTACTGGCATTCAGCTCCTGCTGACGCTTATATTCTGTCTCCGCAAAGCTGAATTTTTCCTTCGCCAGCAGATAATCCTGCTGTAACTGGATGAACTGCATATCTTCCAGTACACCCAGTACCTGCCCCTTGCGGACATGTGTACCTGGCAACAGGTCCGTTCTTTTCAGGTAACCTCCCAATGGAAAGCTGACGCTGACAGTACTCTGTGGGGGTACATCGATCGTACCCTGTAAACGCAGTGTACCGTTGACAGCTGCTGTGGAAGGCGTACCGATCTCGATGCCGGCGTTTTTGATCTGGTCCGGCGTCAGACTAACAGCGCTGCTGTCATCTGTTGCTGGCGCAGCCCCGGTAGCTGCTGGTGCTTTGGAGGCTTCATGACTGCTACACGCAGCCAGGAAAAGGACATATAAAAAGAGATATTTGTGCATGTCTTGTTGAATTAGCTATTTTGTAGTTTCAGTACCTGTATGACAGACTGGTTATAGTTGTTCAGCATATCGAGATATTCATTCCGGATGCCAATGGCCTGGTCCACCAGGATCACCCATTGCAGATAATCGATCTCTCCGCCTACAAATTGTTTATCGGCTGTTGTAATGATGGCCGCCGCATTCTCCAGCCCTTTCGTCTGGTAGTATTGCAGACTCGCCGCATACTTCCGCAGCTGTATCTGTGCATTCTGCCATTCCGTTTGCGTCTGTAAAAGGGCATAGTCTGTCCGCTGACGCGCCAGTTGCCAGTCTACCTGTGCAGCCGCTGCCCTGGACCGCTGTGTGCCAAAGAACAACGGAATATTGATGCCCGCATTCACATAACTGAAACGCTTGCTGTTATCATAAAATACCTCCTGCCCATTCACGTTTTGCAGCCCGTTAATACTCTGGTTGTTATAACCCACAAAGAAGTCCGGTAATAATTTTGACTTCTCCGTCCGCCAGCGCCATTGCGCAGCGGCTGAAGCATGTTCCAGGGATTTGATCTGTGGCAGCTGACTGAAAGCGGTATCCGCCACCGTATTATACACCAGCCGGATACTGTCCGGAGATGGCTGATACGTAATACTATCACCCAACAGCAAATTGAATTGTTTTGTCGTCATCTGTATATCTGAAGACAACATCTCCAGTTGGTTCGCAATCTGCTGCCGGTGAGATACGGCTGTCGTCTGTTCCAGTATGTTCGTTTCGCCCGTTTTAAAACGCAGGGTGGCTTTTTCTTCGAATAAACGATAGATACTGTCCGCGTACTGCAACAACTGTTGCTTTTCATACAACCATACCCAGTCATAAAACACCTTCCGGACATTCGCACGGATATCCTGCTCAGCTAATTGCGTCTGTGCCTGTGCTGCCAGATAGTTTTCTTTTAAGGCTTTTTTCTGATGACCATAGACTGTTGGAAAACTCAACGCCTGTGTAATACCAAAGCGGTTATCATTGTTGATACTGTTGATCTTTCCGTAGTCGGCATTTAACTGTGTTTTAGGAAGATCTACACCGGTCCTTTGCCGCATGCTTTCTGCTTTCTCATTCAAACGGGCATTCGCAGCCTGCATGTTATGTTGCATCGCAATGTTGATGGCTTCCTGTAATCCTACCGGACGCTCCTGTGCCTTTGCAGCAGGAATGCTCAGGAATAAGATACCCGCGATGATCACGGTCTTATTCACAGTCACTTTTTTCTTTCCTTCAAATAAGAGATACAACGCCGGTAATACAAATAAGGTCAGCAGGGTCGCCGTCAGTAATCCACCGATGACCACAGTTGCCAGTGGTCGCTGTACTTCTGCTCCTGCACCATCGCTCAGTGCCATTGGCAGGAAACCTAAAGAGGCTACCGCAGCGGTCATCAGTACCGGCCGCAGACGGTTACGGGTACCCTGCATCACCAGTTCCAATGTATCAGTGATACGTCCTTCGCTTTTGATACGATTAAATTCAGAAATCAATACAATACCATTTAGTACGGCTACGCCGAATAATGCAATAAATCCGACACCGGCAGAGATGCTGAAAGGCATGCCGCGTATCGCCAGTGCAAATACACCCCCGATAGCAGATAAGGGGATCGCTGTGTAGATCAGTGCTCCTTCTTTCACAGAAGAAAAGGCAAAGTATAACATCGCAAAAATGAGCAGCAGCGATACAGGCACCGCAATACTCAGGCGTTTTTTCGCCTGTTGCAGATTCTCAAAAGCACCGCCATAGGTAAGGGTATAACCTGGTTCGAGTTTTATTTTACTGTTGATCTTATGCTGTAATTCTTCTACGATGGACTGTACATCCCTTCCTCTCACGTTAAAGCCGATTGTAATTCTGCGTTTGGCATTCTCACGCTGGATCTGATTCGGTCCTTCTATTTCATCAATAGCCGCTACCTGGTACAATGGGATCTGGTTGCCGGTGGAGGTAGCGACCATCAGGTTACGTACATCCTCAATGTTACGGCGGCCTTCATTGCCCACTCTCACTACCAGGTCGAATCTTTTTTCACCTTCATAAACCTGTCCGGCAGCAGCGCCTGCAAAGGCTGCATTCACCGTACGGTTCACTTCATCGATATTCAGCCCGTATTTCGCGATCTCATTTCTGTTATAACGGATCACCACCTGTGGCATACCGGTTACTTTCTCCACATACCAGTCCGCAGTACCTTTTACGGTCTTACTGATATTGCCGATCTGTTCCGCATATTTCGCCAGCTGATCCAGGTCTTCTCCGAATACCTTACACACCACATCCTGCTTGGCGCCCGTCATCAGTTCGTTGAAACGCATCTGTACGGGGAACTGGAAGCCCATCGTCACACCAGGGATCGCATTCTGCACCACCGCGGACATTTTATCTGCCATCTCCTGGAAGCTTTTCGCACTGGTCCATTCAGATTTATCTTTCAATACAATGATCATATCTCCACCTTCGATCGGCATAGGATCTGTCGGTATTTCCGCACTACCGATGCGGGATACGATCTTCTCTACTTCCGGGAATTTAGATTTCAGCAAACCAGAGATCTGCTGGAAAGTGGTAATCGTCGTACTCAGGTTCGTACCGATCAGTAACCTTGTTTCTACGGCGAAATCGCCTTCTTCCAGTTGCGGAATGAATTCACCTCCCATTCTGCTGAATATGACTATCGCCAGTGCAAATAAGCCGAAAGCAAAAGCCACGAGCGTCTTACGTATGCGTAAGGCCCTGGCCAGTGCTTTCTGATAGATCCGCTCCAGCTTATCCATTACACGGTCTGAAAGGTTTGGTTGATGTGTGAGTTTCTTACTGATAAATAAAGAACTCACCATTGGCACATAGGTTAAGGACAGGATAAAGGCCCCCATAATGGCAAACGCGACGGTTTGTGCCATTGGTTTGAACATTTTACCCTCGATGCCCTGCAGGGAGAGAATAGGCAGATAAACGATCAGGATGATGATCTGTCCGAATACCGCCGCATTCATCATACGGGAAGAAGAACCGGCTACTTCCGCATTCATTTCCTCCTGCGATAACTTGTCTATATGCTGATACTTTTTAGAGAAGTGCAGGTGATGGAGGATCGCTTCCACAATGATCACTGCACCGTCTACGATCAGCCCGAAGTCCAGTGCTCCAAGGCTCATGAGGTTACCGCTCACGCCAAAGGTGTTCATCATAATGATGGCGAACAGCATGGATAAAGGGATAACAGATGCTACGATCAGTCCTGCCCGCAGGTTACCCAGGAAGATCACCAGTACAAAGATCACGATCAGCGCACCTTCCAGCAGATTATGCTCTACGGTGCCGATCGCATTGTTCACCATTTTGGTACGGTCCAGGAAAGGCTCTATACGCAGTCCTTCCGGTAACGTTTGCTGGATCTCAGCAATGCGTTGTTTCACATTCCGGATCACTTCAGAGGAGTTTTCCCCTTTCAGCATCATCACGATGGCCCCGGTCACTTCACCGGTATTATTATAATTAAGCGCCCCGTAACGGGTAGCAGCGCCCATTCTGACACTGGCTACGTGCCGGATCAATACAGGTACGCCGGCAGAAGTATTTTTTACGACGATATTCTCGATATCTGAAATGCTGCCCGCCAGCCCCTCACTACGGATATACATCACGGTCGGCCCTTTCTCTATATAGGCACCGCCGGTGTTCTGGTTATTGGTCTGTAATGCAGTAAAGACGTCATTGATGGTCAGTCCCAGTGATTTTAACTGATAGGGATTGATAGCGACCTCATATTGTTTTAACTCCCCGCCAAAGGTGGATACATCTGCCACGCCTTTTGTACCCAGCAGCTGTCTTCTCACCAGCCAGTCCTGTATGGTACGCAGGTCTGCAAGATTGTATTTGCCTTCATAACCGGGCTCCGGCCGTAACACATACTGGTAGATTTCCCCCAGACCAGTAGAAACTGGGGCCAGTTCAGGTTTTCGGGCATTCTCTGTGATCTCGACCTGTTGCAGTCTTTCTGTTACCTGCTGGCGGGCCCAGTAAATGTCCGCGTCGTCTTCAAATACTACACTGATCAGTGACAATCCGAATCGGGACAAACTGCGGCTTTCCTTGAGATGCGGAATGTTGCTGATAGCCTGTTCAATGGGAAAGGTGATCTGTCTTTCCACATCCTGTGCACCTAAAGCGGGTGCGGTTGTAATAATCTGTACCTGGTTGTTGGTGATATCAGGTACGGCGTCAATTGGCAGACGGGTCACTTCAAAGATGCCATAGATGATCCATAGCAGCATGAATAACCCAATTACCAGTTTGTTTTTAACTGAGAACTGAATGATCTTATCGAGCATGATTTGCTGTTGAATAAATTGCTGGAAAGTTAATGCAGGACACTAACGGAGATAATCCCGCTGTATCAGGTCAACGCATTGAATAAATAAAATGTGGGCAAATCAGGCGCAGGGCGGTCTGAAAGGAGAAGTGAGGTTAGGATCCGGGTGATATTGGTCCTTATAAGCTGTAAATGTCCGTGGGAGGATCTGTTCTGCCGCAATGATCTGTGGTACAGCAGTAAAACGTACGATCAGTACCTGGTGGATATTGATATTGACTTTTTTGAATGGGAGCTGATTATCCCTGGCGTTGTCATTGTCGTCCAGGTCCTGTCCCCAGTAGTGCATAGCGAGAAATTCCAGCAGACTCACCTTCGGATCACGCTCCTGATGCTCCTTAAAGTGCTCAAACAGCACCGGCAGCTTCAGAAACTGATCCAGGGAAGTAGTTTCCACTGTCATAAATATTACCAGTATGTAAAGGCATACTTTTCTCACAGCGGCAAAATTAAACCATATGCCGGTTTATCCAAGGGCATAGATAAAAAATATGCCTGTATAAGGAGTTAATGTGATGAATGGTCTGACAATTGTACTGATCCTCTTATAATTATATTTTTTTTGACATGCAACAGGCATCAGACAATTCACTAAAGCTATTTATGGTGTTATTAGGGTCCAGAGCGAGGGGACGTAATGTGGAACAGCACGATTATTTCTTTGGAATTGCCGCCAGTCTGCGGGACCTGGTTCCCCGAATGAAGGCTTTCTGGCCGGAAGCAGGTAATAGCCTGCATATTGATGGGTGGCGCGAAGTAACCAGTGTAGACGGATATGATGTGACGATCATTCCCAGAACAGAGACCCTGATGCCCTCCACCAGGAAATTATTTTTTATTAACCTGGGTGGATATCAGTCCGGTAAACTGGAAGAACAACATTATACGCTGCTGACAGTACAGGATGACCGCACAAGCGCAATGAAGGCTGCTAAACGGACAGATTTCTTTAAAACGAATGCAATTGCTTCCATAAAAGGGGCGAATACGCACATTGATGAGAAATATGGGATAGATGTAGATGAGGTACACCGTATTGACGATCTGCTGGCCCCGGAAGAAACGGCCCATTATCAGATCCGGCTGACGCCTGCCGACAATAGCGCCATCGATGAAATCCATTTGGGATATTTTCAATTGAATAAGATATAAGTAGTCTGCAGATGATAGTGAACTATACAAGTGAAGGCTGGGAGATTATTACACAACGTGCCCATGGTATGTTGTCAGCAGCAATTGCATATAACTGGAATGATAATATAAAAACGTATCGCTGGCTGGAAACATTGATGGCGATAGCTGAACATGATGACGGACAGACAGAGCTCAACGGAGCGGATCTGCTTACTGCCTCAGGTGGTCCGGTGGATTTTAAGATGCGTGAGATAACAATAGATCATTGTATAAATACTATTAATCTTGCGCTTAGCAAGAGCAGCTACATAGCCTTACTTTGCTCGATGCACCTGGAATTTGTATGCGGGAAGAACTGTGATAAACGCGTAACAGCTTTTCTGAAAGAACAACAAAAGGAACGTGTGAAGTGGAGGCATCAGCTGAAAATGACATCCGCTGAGGCCGATAGGGACTATGCGCTGCTGGAATGGTGTGATGCCCTTTCATTGTTGTTGTGTCAACGTGAGAATCAGCCGGAGCACCGTGCGGTGGATATCAGCCGGGGACCTGATAAGAAGAAGTATCAGCTTATCCAGAAAGATGCGCATACATTAACAGTGCGCCCCTGGCCTTTCAAACCAGATCAGTTTCAGGTGCAATATGAAAAGCGATTATTGCCTGCGTTAGCGTATAAAAGTGCCGCACAGTTCAAAGAGGCATTACTGCTTGCGCCACTTGAGTTCAGGACCTGGATATTTGAAAAGTAAGTTTATGCTTTCCTGGATGACATATACTTCGCCAGCCATACAAATGAAGCAAATTCCCCGAGATAAATCAGCCGTAATAACACAGGTCGGTAAAATATACTGTTCCCTGTTGTGCTGCTCAGATAAATAAAACGTTCATTCATTTTTCTGACCAGCAGGGTCGGATTGACAAGCATCTCCAGTTCTGAAGATTCGTGCAGTCCGCCAGCGGCATGTATGTCCCAGCTTATTACCCAGCAGATATAACAACAAAGTCCGGCCAAAATAAAGAGGACCTGCTGGTTCGCATTCCTGGTATAACTCCGTATCCATTTAAACAGGAACACCAGCGCCAGTATAATAATGACGAATACTGTCAACGGTGTCCTGAATCTGGTATGTGCAGACGCCATTGCATAATAATGCCCTAATACGAAGGAAGACAATATACCAACGATAACCGCTACTGCTATTCTCCATTTTACTGATGCACCATTTGTTTTATATAATGTATCTGTTGGCATGGGTATTGATTTATAATAATCATTTATAATAAGAGGTAACAGCTTCCTGACCAGTATAGTTAGGTCCAGCCTGGTCATCAGCTCCTATGTATTCCCGTTCAAAACTGACCGCTCTTGGCCCTCTACAATGCAGCACTTTCGTTCTGGCATTGTATTGTATATCGTTTTGCCGGAAGATCTTTTTCAGATAATCTTTGCCGGCACCGGTGATGATCACACTATTCACATCGAAGTTACCATAGAACACACCGTTTTCGCTGATAGCTGCGAATATCTTTGATAATACAAGCAGTTTATCTCCCATATAGTGCAGGCCGTGTACACAGGTAATGAGATCGTATGGTGTTGATGGTTCCCAGCTGACAGCCGATTGTATAGCAAAAGATAAACAGTTAACACCGTCAGGTACAGGCCAGAACCCATCAATAAGATCCATACCACTTAACGCCGCCTTATCCTGTAACTGGTTCTTTGCCAGCTGACTGGCCGCCTGTATCAACGCTTTCCCCTGACCACAGCAGATGTCCAGCCATTTGACATAGCCATATTGCTGAATGTAAGCTGCCAGCAAGGCTTCCGGTTTGAACTTAAACTCCTGTTCATAACTATTGACGCCACTGGCATTACGCTCCCGGTTCATACGGTTATTGGCGACTATGGCAGAGGTGATTAACGCTGATTCAGATAACAGTTTCATGGACCTATCGTACTGATGCGGGGCAAATTTCAACCTATTTTCAGATATTTAAAACGCTGTGCATAACTAATTACAGATTCTTTATTACTGATTTCTTCATATTGGTGTCTTTTTTACATTTAAAGCACATGCTTTCTATTTCTGCAAAGGATTTTTTACTATCTTGTTCTCCGCCTGCTATCTTTAAATCAAGCACGGATGATGAAACGAATTCCACTGATATGTCTGACTTTTCTCGTCATGGCACTACAAGCCATGGCGCAATCCACTGAAATACAATACCTCTCCGGTACGGGGAGTGATCATACAGTGAACTGGCAGTTTTTCTGTACCGCTGGCAGCAATGCGGGTAAATGGACGACTATTCCCGTGCCTTCCTGCTGGGAGTTACAGGGCTTTGGTAAATATGACTACGGTTTTGCAAAAGACAGTCTCCGTGGAAAGGAGAGTGGCTTATATAAATATACCTTTCAGGTACCAGCTGCATGGAAAGGTAAAAAGGTGAATATCGTTTTTGAAGGCGTAATGACAGATGCCACGGTAAAAGTCAATGGTGTAGCTGCTGGTCCGGTACACCAGGGCGCATTCTATGCTTTTAAATATGATATCTCCTCCTTACTGCAATACGGCAAGGCTAAAAACCTGCTGGAAGTGAGCGTAGCAAAGCATTCTGCGAATGAGTCTGTCAATGCAGCTGAGCGCAGGGCGGATTTCTGGATCTTCGGCGGCATCTTCCGGCCCGTATTCCTGGAAGCCCTGCCGGCACAACATATTGAACTGGTGAAAGTGAATGCCACCGCAGCCGGTGTGTTACATGCGGATATGCAATTGCATGCTTCAACAGCTACACAGGTAACGATGCAGTTGTATGATAAAGAACACCGGAAAGTCGGTCCCTTACAGACAAAATCCATCAACGGTACTTCCCTGCAACTCGACGCAACCTATGATCATATACAGTTGTGGTCTGCAGAATCGCCAACACTATACACCGCTGAATTTTCTCTGCTGGATAATAATAAAATCATCCATACCATTCGCCAGCGGATCGGTTTTCGGACAGTTACCCTCAGACAACGCGATGGTATTTATGTCAATGGTGTCAAAATGAAATTTAAAGGCGTGAACCGCCATTCCTTTCGTCCTGAAAGCGGCCGTACAACCAGCAAGGCGATCAGTATAGCAGATGTGCTACTCATCAAAGAGATGAACATGAACGCCGTACGTATGTCCCACTATCCGCCGGATGCTCATTTCCTCGATGTATGCGATTCCCTGGGATTATATGTGATGGACGAACTGGCAGGCTGGCACGGGAACTATGATACCGAAACAGGTACGAGTCTGGTGAAAGAGATGCTCACACACGATGTGAACCATCCATCTATCGTTATCTGGGCGAATGGCAATGAAGGCGGACACAATAAAGCACTGGATCACCTGTTTCCGGAGCAGGACCCGCAACAACGTCCCGTCGTGCATCCATGGCAATTATTTAACGGTATTGAAACACAACACTACCGCGAATACAACTATGGCATCGCTAACTATGAAAATGGCAAAGAGATCGTCATGCCAACTGAATTTCTCCACGGACAGTTTGATGGTGGTCATGGTGCAGGTCTGGAAGACTATTGGGAAAAGATGTGGCATAACCCACTGAGTGCGGGCGGTTTCCTCTGGGACTTTGCAGATCAGGGCGTAGTGAGAAAAGACCTGCATGACTCCCTGGATACCGATCATCACAGAGGTGCAGATGGTATCGTCGGTCCGCATCATGAAAAGGAAGGCAGCTTTTTTACTATTAAGGAAGTCTGGTGCCCGGTTTATGTGGAAAGAAGAGTGATCACGCCTGCATTTGATGGCGTGCTACACGTTGAAAACCGCTACGCATTCACGAATCTGAATCAGTGCACCTTCTCAGCTACATTCGCCGGCCCTGCAACAAAACGTAGGGATTCAATTGCCATCACAGCGCCTGATGTGGCGCCACTGCAAAAAGGCCAGCTGCAAATACAGCTGCCTGCCAACTGGTCTTCTTATGATGTGCTTTACGTTACCGCCAGGGATAAAGATAAGCATGAGCTGTTTACCTGGAGTTTCCCTATTGTGACGCCTGCCCAGGTCGTTCAAAGATATATCGATACGGTCGGTAGCGGCGAAGTCTTATTCGAAGAAGCAGATACCCTCTGGACAGTAAGTTCTCAAAGCATCGTATTGACATTTAATAAACACAATGGTCTCTTAAAGAAGGTCCGTAATAATGGCCGGACACTTCCTTTCAATAACGGTCCCATTATTCAGGACGGGGAGAACAACTTTGCCGGTTTCACCCATCGCTATGAAGGAAAGAACCTGGTCATCAGTTCCACTTTTGACCGCAAACAAAGCTATAACACCCTCCAATGGACCATCTATCCATCCGGTATAGTGAAAATGATCGTGCGTTATTTTCCCGGCGCTTATTTTACCTCATTAGTGGGCATTAATTTCTCTTTTCCTGAGTCCGATATCCTCAGTGTTGATTATATGGGAGATGGGCCTTACAGAGTCTGGAAAAACCGTTTAAAAGGCACCCGTTTCGATACCTGGCACAAGGACTACAACAATACCGAAACAGGAGAGAGCTGGAACTACCCGGAATTCAAAGGATATTATGCCAATATGTATTGGTGCGATTTTCAGACATATCAGCAGTATATCAGGGTTTATACAGAGAATGAAGGCCTGTTCCTGCGCTTATTCACACCTGCCTGGAAAACAGACCAGTGGCATAACTATGAACCCATCTTCCCCGGTGGCGATATCTCATTTATGCAGGGCATCAGTAGTATAGGCACTAAAACCCAGCGAAATGAAACCACCGGTCCTATGGGACAGAAAAACATATTCTATGATTATGAGAAAGAACCGGAACGCGCATTACAGATCGTACTATACTTCGACTTCTCCGATAAGTAGACAGCATAGGATGATTGCGCTGTGATTTTACTTTAGATTCCATTTCGCATAATGCCATGTTATGAAAAAAACGATGCAATTTTTGCTGCTCTTCATGGGCTGCGTCCTCTTTGTTTATACCCGTCTGCATGCACAGCAGACTTCCGACAGCGCTTACAGACGACCACTGAAAACCGTACTGGCGGATGTTGAAAAGAAGTTTGGCGTACAGATCCGCTACAATGAAAAACTGGTCGCCGATAAATATGTCGCTTATGCCGACTGGCGATACCGGCCCACATTAGAAGCCACATTGGAAAATATCTTATCTCCGCTTGACCTGAAAGTGAAAAAAGACAAGGGCCTCTATAAGCTGAGTGAATACGAATACTACCGCTGGGCGGTATCCGATGGTTGGGCCGAACTGGATAGAATAGCTGCACAGTATAACAACCAACAGGAATGGGAACAACGCAAAGCACAGCTCAAACCCTGTCTGCTGGAAGCCCTGCAATTGGCACACCTGCCTGCTGCTCCTGCATCGGCTCCGATCATCACAGCAGAAAGAAAGTATGATGGCTATACCGTACGTAATATCGCTATCGAGATCTTACCCGGTGTATATATCAACGGCTCCTTATACAAACCGGCAAAATATAAAGGCAAAATACCCGTGATCCTAAATCCGGATGGTCACTGGCAACAACAACGTTATCGTCCCGACTGTCAGTACCGTTGTGCCGCACTCGCCCGTATGGGCGCCATGGCTTTTAGCTATGATCTCTTTGCCTGGGGAGAATCCCAGCTGCAATTTGAAGAAGCGGATCACCGTAAAAGTCTCTCCATGACCATACAGGCATTGAGTTCCGTACGTATACTGGACTACCTGCTTTCACTGAAAGATGCTGATACTTCCCGTGTCGGTATCACCGGTGGATCAGGTGCTGGTAGCCATACCGTACTGATGTCCGCAGTGGATGATCGTATTAAAGTGAGTGCTCCTGTGGTGGCCATCAGTTCTTATTTCTATGGAGGTTGTCCCTGTGAGAGTGGTATGCCGATCCATGGTTGTGGCAATCGTACCGACAATGTAGAAATCGCGGCCATGGCAGCGCCGCATCCGCAATTACTGGTGAGTGATGGTGGTGACTGGACCGATAAAACACCTGAACACGATTTCCCTTATCTGCAAAAGATCTATGGCTACTATGGTAAGACAGATAATGTCAGCAACGTACACCTGCCCACTGAAGGACATGACTTCGGTATCAATAAAAGAACCGCCGTCTACGACTTCATGGCAAAGTACCTTGGTCTGAACCGCGCGGCTGCTGATGAATCAAAGATCACTATTGAGCAGCCTGTTGCCATGTATGTATTCGGAGAAAAAGGAGAACGCCTGCCGGCAGGTGCAATCCATGGTTTCGCACAACTGGAAAAGGTCTGGAATCAGGCAATAACTACGGCACAATGAGGAAATGGTGGATCATCACTTGCTGTTGTCTGTGTGCCTTATCCGCAGATGCTGCGAATATCTATGTTGCCATTACCGGGAATGATCAGTACCCCGGTACCAGCGCACAACCAAAAGCAACTTTAAGCGCAGCTTTACAACAGGCAAGAGAATTAAGAAGACTACAGGACGCCTCCATACAAGGTGGTATACATATCATCATAAAAGGAGGAACCTACACATTATATGAACCGGTGTTTATCCGTCCGGAAGATGCCGGTACGCCGGAATGCCCCACTATCATTGAAGCTGCTGACGGCGAACATCCTGTATTCAGTGGTGGTATCCGTATCGGCGACTGGCGGCCGCTTAACAGCAACCGTAAAATATGGGTGGCGGATGTTCGTGCAGTTGGTAATGAAACCCTCGGTTTCCGCCAGCTCTGGGTCAATAATATAAAAGCTGTTCGCGCAAAAGATACCAATGGTGATAGTATGCGCCGCATCCTTTCCTGGGATCACCAGGCGGGTAGCTGCTGGATACCTTCTTCCCATCTCCGCGGACTCAACAAGGCTTCCGGACTCGAAATGTTTATTCATCAATGGTGGGCTATTGCGAATCTTCGTATTAAAAGTATGACTGTACAGAGTGATAGTACACTGCTGACTTTCCATCAACCGGAAAGTAAAATACAGTCCGCACATCCATGGCCTGCTCCCTGGATCTCCAAAGAATCAGGGAACTCTGCATTCTGGCTGACAAACGCCTTTACCTTCCTTGATGAACCGGGTGAATGGTATCTCGATACAAAAGTGCAACAGGTCTATTATATGCCCCGTCCGCAGGAAGATATGTCCCGTGCTGTTGTTACCGCGCCTGTATTAGAATCACTGCTCATCATACAGGGCACCATCGATCATCCTGTATCACATATCACCTTAAAAGGCATTGCATTTCAACATACTTCCTGGCTGCGTCCTTCACAAAAGGGACATGTACCCTTACAGGCAGGACTCTATCTGCTGGATGCCTATAAACTGGAAATACCCGGTACGCCGGATAAAAAAGGACTGGAAAATCAGGCATGGATAGGTCGTCCTCCGGCAGCGGTGGATGTGTCTTATGGTGATCATCTCACCTTCAGCGATTGCCGTTTCGAACACCTGGCTTCAACAGGCCTGGATTACCGTATCGGTTGCCATTATGATACCATCAGCGCAAATCTGTTTAAAGATATCGGTGGAACAGGTATTCAGCTGGGTATGTACTCAGATGAAGCCATGGAAACACACCTCCCTTATAATCCGCAGGACAGAAGGGCAGTATGTCGTCATATACAGGTGATGAACAACCTGGTCACAAACGTCACCAATGAAGACTGGGGTACACTGGGAATCAGCGCCGGTTATGTCAGCGATGTGACGATCGCACATAATGAGATCAATGAAGTTTCTTATACCGGTATCAGCGTTGGCTGGGGATGGACAAAGACCGATAACGTCATGCACAATAACAGGATTGTCAGCAATAAAATTCATCACTATGCCCGGCATATGTACGATGTGGCGGGTATTTACACTTTATCCGCTCAACCCGGATCTGTGATCAGTTACAATTATATCGACAGTATCTACAAAGCGCCATACGCACACATTCCAACACACTGGTTTTATCTGTATACAGATGAAGGCACTGCTTATTATACGGTAACACATAATTGGTGTCCGGCAGAGAAGTTCCTGCAGAACGCTAACGGACCTGATAATGTATGGGAAGATAATGGTCCGCAGGTAAACGATAGTACCAAACAAACTGCCGGACTGGAACCTGCTTACCGATATCTGCTGTCTGAAAAGGCAGCACCACATCCAACACAAGCGATCAATCAACATCATCAATAACGGACACGGATTATGAAAAACAACATGCTGAAAGCCTGCCCGCTGCTTATTACCTTATTTGTATTTTGTCAGGATATGCTGGCACAATCCCGCTCCACCTGGATCTGGTATCCCGGTGACTTCGAGATCTGGCTGAGTAATAACATGCAGAACCGTCGTACAGAGAGAAATACCTTCTATCCTGTATTCTGGAAATATGACAGTCATTATCCGCTGATAGATTTTCATAAGGATTTCGACCTGACTGCCCCTGAAGAAGTGAAGATCTATACAGAAGGTGCTTATAACGTTAAGATTGATGGCCGCGGATTAGAAGGCAATCCGCAACAGATCACCGTACCATCCGGTCATCACCGCATCAATATCAAAGTATTTAATCAGGCAAACGTACCGGCTATCTATGTAGCAGGTAAAACGATCGTGTCTGACAGCAGCTGGCTGGTCACCTTTGAAGATAAAGAATGGATTGACGAAACAGGTAAAGCCTCTGATGTGTCTGCGACCAAATGGCTGAACGCAGGTAGCTGGAACTTTGACCATTCGCAGGAACTACCCTCTGCCTGCAAACTACCGGTGACGCCACAATATGCTGTCAGCACAAATAGAAATAACGGTGGTACACTTGTAGATTTCGGAAAAGAAACCTTTGGCTTTATTCGCCTGCATGGTGTGCAGGGCACCGGTAACGTAACCTTATACTATGGGGAGAGTAAAGAGGAAGCGTTGAATGCAAAAGCTGCGGAGACCTACGATCTTTGCTCTTTCAGACAGCAGGCTAAAACAGATTCCCTGATGCCATCTTCCAAGGCATTCCGTTATGTCAATATCGTTACGAGTGGGGATGTAAAAGTAGATAGTATTTCCATGATGTACGAACATGCAGGGCTAAAGGAGAGAGGACAATTCCGTTGCTCTGATGAAGAAGTTAATCGTATCTACGATATCTCAAAATATACCTTCGAACTGAATACCCGCGAATTCTTTATCGATGGTATCAAACGTGACAGGTGGGTCTGGAGTGGTGATGCCTATCAGAGTTACCTGATGAACTACTACCTGTATTTTGATAATGCTACGGTATCAAGAACTATTCTCGCCTTACGGGGGAAAGATCCTGTGACCAGCCATATCAATACCATTATGGATTATACCTTTTACTGGTTCCTCAGTATATATGATTACTATCTCTATACCGGTGACCAGTCTTTTATTAAACAGTTCTACCCACGCATGCAGAGCATGATGGAATATTGTTTGGGCAGAAGAAATAAAGAAGGTCTGATGCAGGGTTTGTCCGGTGACTGGGTATTCATTGACTGGGCAGACGGACTTAGTAAAAAAGGGGCCATCAGCTTTGAGCAACTGTTGCTATGCCGTAGTCTGGAAACCATGGGACTTTGTGCTGATCTTGTTGGTGATAGATCTGATGCAGTAAAGTATCATCAATATGCCGCAACCCTGAAAAAACAACTCTTTGACCTGTATTGGAATCAGGATAAACAAGCCCTGGTGCATAGCATGGTAGATGGTCAGCAGACTGCCAACGTTACCCGTTATGCAAATATGTTCGCCATCTTCTATGACTACTTCAGCGCTGAACAAAAGAATGCCGTAAAACACTCCGTCTTACTAAACGACAGCATACAGAAGATCACCACGCCTTATATGCGCTTCTACGAACTGGAAGCACTTTGCGCCATGGGCGAACAGGATTATGTGCTGAAGGAAATGAAAGATTACTGGGGTGGTATGCTGAAACTGGGCGCTACCAGTTTCTGGGAAGTTTACAATCCCGCAGAAACTGGCGTGCAGCATTATGCGATGTATGGCCGTGCATTTGGCAGAAGTCTTTGTCATGCATGGGGGGCGAGTCCGCTGTATCTGTTAGGTAAATACTATCTCGGTGTAAAACCTACTTCTGCAGGATACAATACCTACACCATACAACCGGCATTGGGTGGATTACAATGGATGGAAGGAAAGGTGCCTACACCTAAAGGTGATATCGCACTTTATTGCAGCACAAAGGAAATGAAGATCACGACTGCTGCCGGTACCGGCTTATTGCGTTTTCGCAGTAAAACAAAACCAGTATGTAAAACGGGCACGGTAGTGAATAAGGGAGATGGCTGGTATGAAATGACGATGCAACCCGCCACCAGTTACGTAGTCAATTATCAGGTAGCTAAACCGGAACAAGGTACAAAAGCTAAATGAGGGCCTTCCGCTGCTGACTATTCAGCTACGAAGTAAACTATCAGTTGCCCGCATCGAAATTACATGCAGAAACTGAATAGCGTCTTGTTTCTCACCATTCAGTTATTTAGTAAACTATCAGGTGCCAAAACCGGAACAATATGCAAAAACCAAATAAAGTTCTCCTGTTGCTGACGATCCTTATGATAACGTGCGATATGTCATTCGCACAGAAAGGACTGATCAACACGAGCGGCAGCCCATATGCACGTCTGCATAGTATTGACATGGGCAGTGTACAATGGACAAAAGGCTTCTGGGCGGAGCGCTACGAAGTATGTAAAAACACTATGGTGCCTGCACTTTGGAAAACATACCATGATGCAGAGAAATGTCATTCCTTCAGGAACTTTGAAATTGCCGCCGGACTGGATACCGGTACCTTTGTCGGTCCTTCTTTCCATGACGGTGATTTCTACAAAACACTGGAGGCTGTAGCGGGCTTATACGCCGTTACCAAAGATCCTGCGCTGGACCGTATGATGGATGAAGCGATTGACGTCATTGCCAAAGCCCAACGAAAAGATGGCTACGTATATACCAAATCCATTATCGAACAACGACAAACCGGTAAGCAACACCTCTTTGACGATAAACTCAGTTTTGAAGCCTATAACTTTGGTCATTTAATGACTGCTGCCTGTGTTCATTACCGGGCAACCGGCAAAACCAGTCTGCTGGAGGTCGCCAAGAAAGCCACTGATTTCCTGATAGGGTTTTACGATACGATCAGTCCTGAGCAGGCCCGTAATGCCATCTGTCCATCTCACTACATGGGTATCATAGAACTCTACAGAACGACCAATGACAAGAAATACCTGGCACTTGCCCGTAAACTGATTGATATCCGCGGACTAACAGCAGGCACGGACGACAACTCCGATCGTGTTCCTTTCCGTGACATGAAAAGAATAGCCGGACATGCTGTAAGGGCTAATTATCTGCTGGCAGGCGTTGCAGACGTATACGCCGAAACCGGCGATACTTCTTTACTAGGTACTCTCAACCTTCTCTGGGACGACGTTATCAACAAAAAGATGTATGTCACTGGTGGTTGCGGTGCTCTTTATGACGGCGTATCCGTAGATGGTATTTCCTACAATCCTGACACGGTACAGAAGGTACATCAGTCTTACGGCAGAAATTACCAGTTGCCCAATCTATCTGCCCATAACGAAACCTGCGCCAATATCGGTAACCTGTTATGGAACCGCCGTATGCTGGAGCTGACCGGAGACGCGAAGTATGCTGATATAGTAGAACTCACGCTTTACAACAGTATCCTGAGTGGTGTGAGCATGAACGGAGAAGACTTTTTCTACACCAATCCCCTGGCAGCTTCCCGTGACTTCCCTTACCAGCTACGCTGGATGGGTGGCCGGCAACCTTACATCGCTTTATCCAATTGTTGTCCCCCGAATACTGTCCGCACTATCGCTGAAGTCAGCAATTACTTCTATAGTCTGGATGATAACGGTATCTATATCGATTTATATGGAGGTAATCAGCTCAAAACAACCCTCAAAGACGGCAGTACCCTCAGTCTGGAACAACAAACGGACTACCCCTGGGACGGCACAATTGATATTATCATCAAAGAAGCACCTGCCACCCCTTTTGACATTGCCCTGCGCATACCCGGCTGGTGTCAGCAGGCAGGCATTAAGATCAACGGCCAACCTGTCAGCCAGGCAATCGCACAGACAAACGCTCATTCATCCAATAAAGCAGGCACACAATCAGCCGACAGATCTCAAGTCCCATCATCAGCCCATTCGTCAACTCAATCAACATCTCAGCCGCTCACCCAATCTATCACCCCCGCTTCCTACTACAAGCTAAAACGCCAATGGACGCCTGGTGACAAAATCACCCTCACCCTCGACATGCCGGCCACCCTGATCACTGCCAATCCCCTCGTAGAGGAGACCCGCAACCAGGTCGCCATCAAAAGAGGTCCGGTCGTATACTGTCTTGAATCCCCTGATTTAAAAGACCAGTCCCTGGCCAACATCCTGATCCCTTCCAGCATCCACTTCCGGCCTCGCCCCATGCAAATCGCAAACGGGCGTATTATAGCCCTCGAAGGAGTTGCTCGCCTTATCCCTTCCAATAACTGGAATAAGGCGCTCTATCAGCCCCTGAATAACGATTCCCGCCCTCACACCATCACCCTGATACCTTACTACGCCTGGGCAAACAGAGGGCAGAGTGACATGAGCGTATGGCTGCCAGTGGGAAGGAATTAGGAATGAGGAATTAATAATTAGGAATTATTCCTAACAGGACGGATATAAGGACAAAAGTATGCCTGAGACAAAGACCGTAATCCGGTTAAGAAGGCAAAAGTGTTAAAAAAGTATAAGTGAAGAAGTCCGCCGGTTCCAGAGTCGTGAAAGCACTTCATCGACATACCTGCTTGTAACGTGTTCAGGTTGTCTTGTCCTGATATAGGTTTACGGTTTTGGTGAGATAATCCGTTTGAATTTTACAATATTAAAATATAATCCTGGAGAAGTTTTTTTTGCTGATTTTAGTCCTGGATCTGGTTGACAGTATCAACTGTTAATCCTGATTCAGGACTCTTTTTCTTTGTGTTTCGCCATCTTCTCACTAATTCTCCTTGTTTTGCATGTGCCTGATTTGG
>NZ_FOUX01000013.1 GCF_900114995.1 Chitinophaga sp. YR627 | reverse complement strand
GTTCCGGTACTGGATGACCAGATCATTGAAGAAACGGAAGCTGTTACTGTTACCATCACAGGTGGTACTGCCACAAACGCCGGTGCATTTACTGCCGGCACTAACAACGTAGCTACCGTTAACATCAACGATGATGATAATACCGCTACTAATAAAGTGATCAGTATTACTGCGGCAAATGATGGCACTGAGCCTGGTACGAATGCGGCGTTTACTATCAGCCTTCCAGCGGGTGTAACTGTCAATGAAGATGTCATTGTAAACTTTACCGTCGCGGGTACGGCCACATCGGGCGTTGATTACACCGCCATTGGTACATCTGCTACCATCCTTGCAGGACAGAACAGCGTAACACTGACGGTTCCGGTACAGGATGATCAGATCATTGAAGCAACAGAAACAGTTACTGTAACCGTAACTGGTGGTTCTGCTACGAATGCTGGTGCATTTACTGCGAACCTGATCAATGCTACCGCTACAGTCAACATCAACGACAACGATAATACTATTGCCAATAAAGTCATCAGCATCGCTGCTGCCAATGATGGTACCGAGCCTGGTGCAAATGCCGCGTTTACTATCAGCCTGCCGGCCGGTATAACAGTAGACGAAGATGTTACTGTCAACTTCTCAGTTGCTGGTACGGCTACATCAGGTGTTGACTATACAGCGCTGGGGACTTCCGTTACCATCCCAGCTGGTCAGAACAGTGCTACACTGACTGTTCCCGTATTGGATGATCAGATCATTGAAGCTACTGAAACGGTTATCGTAACCGTAACAGGTGGTTCCGCAACCAACGCAGGCACATTTACTGCCAACGCAACCAATGCTACTGCTACTGTCAATATCAGCGATGACGATAATACTGCGGCTAATAAAGTCATCAGTATTACTACTGCTAACAACGGAGATGAGCCTTCCAATAACGGCGCATTCACCATCAGTCTGCCAACGGGCGTTACTGTCAATGAAGATGTCACTGTTAACTTTACGGTTGCCGGTACCGCTACCGCAGGTACTGACTACACAGCGTTGGGTACTTCAGTGATTATCCCGGCTGGTCAGAACAGCATAACATTACCTGTCCCTGTACTGGATGACCAGATCATTGAAGGAACGGAGTCTGTTACTGTTACTATCACAGGTGGTACTGCCGCTACTGCCGGTGCATTTACTGCCGGTACCAACAACGTAGCTACCGTTAACATCAACGATGATGATAATACCGCTACTAACAAAGTCATCAGCATTACTGCTGCGAATGATGGTTCTGAACCAGGTACGGATGCCGCATTTACTATCAGCCTTCCAGCGGGTGTAACTGTCAATGAAGATGTCACTGTAAACTTCACCGTCGCTGGTACTGCCACATCGGGCGTTGACTATACAGCCATTGGTACATCTGCTACCATCTTTGCAGGACAGAACAGCGTAACGCTGACGGTTCCGGTACAGGATGATCAGATCATTGAAGCTACAGAAACAGTTATTGCGACCATAACAGGTGGTTCCGCTACAAACGCTGGTGCATTTACTGC
>NZ_FOUX01000014.1 GCF_900114995.1 Chitinophaga sp. YR627 | reverse complement strand
TGTATTGATTCAGAATTGACTTTACATGTTGGAGATAAATAAGAACTAATTAAATTACCTACATGAAAAGAAAATCACCCGGACCACCTCCTACCTACTCGGAAAGTTTAAAAATCACGATAGCTCATGAATATTTAACGGGAGATCAAGGTTATGGCCAGTTAGCCAAGAAGTATGATCTCCGCGGTGCTGATGTCGTTAGAGGAATGGTCTCCTGGTACAAAAAGCATTATAATCAGGAGCAGTTGCCGCCAGTGAAACAAGCGGCAGTAGCCATGTCGACCCCAGCAAAAGAGGTTGCTGATACTGAAAAGGATAAACAGTTAAAAGAAGCTCTTTTAAAAGTGGAAGCGCTTGAATTGCTTATCTCAAATGCCGGGAAGGAGTTGGGAGTTGATCTGATAAAAAAGCTTGGTACCAAACAGCCAGGCAAATGAAAACCAATCATCCGGAGATTGGATTGGAGCCTATTTGTAGGTTGTTTGGTAAAACCAGACAGGCTTTTTATGAGCAGAATTGGCACAAAGCCAATCAGCAGCTGGAAGAAGCCTTTATTGTCAATATGGTGAAGCAGCACCGTGAATTGTGGGAAGGAGGAGCAGTAAAATTACATAAGCTGCTTCAGCCTATTTTGCTACAACACCATATTCCGGTTGGAAGACCGCGTTTCTTTAAGTTGTTATATACTCATCAGTTAATGCTGCCTAAGCGTAAAAGTCGCTATGTTCATACAACAGATTCAAACCATGCGTTTTACAAATGGCCTAATCTTACAGGTGAGCTTAATATCAGCGGTCCGGGCCAGTTATGGGTGAGTGATATAACGTATTTGCGTACGGAACAAGGTTTTAATTATCTTTCTCTCATTACAGATGCCTATTCGAGAAAGATCGTAGGCCATCATTTGAGCCAGCGACTTCAAGCCAAAGGGCCTATCATCGCGCTTAAGAAAGCGATAAACTCATTGTCTCCCACAGCTCAGAATATGATCCATCACTCTGACAGAGGCGTCCAATATGCGTGTAGTGACTATGTAGAACTGCTTCAAAAACATAAAATCGGTATTTCTATGACTGAATCGGGTAGTCCATATGATAACGCTATCGCAGAGCGGGTTAACGGCATACTGAAGCATGAATTTCGGCTCAAAAGGACATTCAACAGTTACAACGATGCTGTTAATGCCGTTTGTAAAGCTATCGACTATTATAATCGTATCAGGCCTCACATGAGCTGTAACTACCTGACACCCAACGAGGCACACACAAGAACAGGGCCTCTGGACAAAAAGTGGAAGCCTAAAAACAAAACAATGAGTAAATTGGAACTGTAAAGCGCTCACTGAAACAATCTCCAATCTGTAAAGTCAATTCTGCATTCAATACATCCACTGTAAGGTTTTTCTGTACTAAGACA